>NZ_CM192968.1:547500-5152241 GCF_041475735.2 Xanthomonas sp. NCPPB 3582 | reverse complement strand
CAAAGTGTGATCATCTGTTGCTGGCTGCGGCGCGCAGCAAGGCGCCGTGCACGCAGCCCGGAAGTGAAAAGAGGATGGACCAGCCTAGCACCGCAGGCCGGCTTTTCCCAGACTTATTCACAGGTCCATCCACAGGATGCAGCGCTGTCGGTCACGGTGCAGGCGGCAGGGGAGTTGACCCGCGCTCATGCGGTCCTATAAGATTGCCGGTTCACCGTTTCCATTCATGCAGAGGGCCCCATGGCCACCAAGCGTACTTTCCAACCCAGCAACCTGAAGCGAGCACGCGACCATGGCTTCCGCGCACGTATGGCAACCGCCGACGGCCGCAAGATCCTGGCTCGCCGCCGCGCCAAGGGCCGCAAGCGCCTGAGCGCTTGATTGCCGCGCCGCTCCCTGCGGCCGAGGCAGTTCCTACCGTGAACGTATCGAACCCGTGCAGGCGATTTCCTCGCTCTGCGCGGGTTCGTACGCGTGCGCAATATACGATTGTCTTCGACACCGCGCGTCGGATCTCCGATCCGCTGCTCAGCCTGCATTGGCGTACCGGCGACACACCGCCGCGCCTGGGCATGGCGGTGTCGCGCAAGGTCGATACCCGCGCGGTCGGTCGTAACCGCATCAAGCGCGTCCTGCGCGATGCCATGCGCCACCTGCTGCCCGAACTGGCCGGTGGCGACTACGTGATTGTGGCGCGTTCGGCAGCCGCCAAGGCGACCAATCCACAGATTCGCGACGCCTTCGTGCGCCTGCTGCGCCGTGCCGGCGCATTGCCCCTGCCTGCCGCGCCCGGCACAATGCCGCCCGCCAGGATGCACCCATCCTCCCTTCCCCGACAGAGCCGGAACAGTAGTTCCGACTGAGCGAGTTGCTGCCCGATGAACCAGACCCGTGTTTTCCTGATTTTTGCCTGGCTGATGGTCGCGGCGCTGCTGTGGATGGAGTGGGGCAAGGACAAGGCGGCGGCTAATGCACCGGCCGCGGTGGCCACCCAGGCGGTGCCGGCGGCGCGCGATCCGGATGCCTCAGCGCCAGCGACCAATGTGCCTGCCGCCCAGGCGATCCCGCAGGCGGGCGTGCCGGGTGCAGCGCCGACGGCCACCAGCACCACGACAGCGACGCCGGCAGCGGCTGGCGCTGCGCCGGTCATCACGCTGACCTCGGACGTGCTGCGCCTGAAGCTGGATGGCCGCAGCGTCCTCGACGCCGAATTGCTGCAGTTTCCCCAGACCAAGGACGGCACCGAGCCGGTCAGCCTGCTGACCGAAGACCCGGCACACCCGTACAACGCCACCAGCGGCTGGGCCAGCGACAATCATTCGCCAGTACCGGGCGTGGGCGGCTTCCGTGCCGAGCAGCCGGGCACCACGTTCGAACTGGCCAAGGGCCAGAACACCCTGGTGGTGCCGTTTATCTGGAATGGCCCCAACGGCGTGTCGATCCGTCGCACCTTCACCCTGGAGCGCGGCCGCTATGCGATCTCGATCAAGGACGAGGTGATCAACAAGAGCGGTGCGCCGTGGAACGGCTATGTGTTCCGCAAGCTGAGCCGGGTGCCGACCATCCTCAGCCGCGGCATGACCAACCCGGACTCCTTCAGCTTCAACGGAGCGACCTGGTACAGCCCGCAGGAAGGGTATGAGCGCCGCGCGTTCAAGGACTACATGGACGACGGCGGCCTGAACCGCCAGATCACCGGCGGCTGGGTGGCGCTGCTGCAGCACCATTTCTTTACCGCATGGATTCCGCAGAAGGACCAGGCGTCGCTGTACGTGCTGGCCCAGGACGGCCCGCGTGACGTGGCCGAGCTGCGTGGACCGGCATTCACCGTGGCGCCGGGCCAGACCGCCAGCACCGAGGCACGCCTGTGGGTGGGCCCGAAGCTGGTCAGCCTGATCGCCAAGGAAGACGTGAAGGGGCTGGACCGCGTGGTCGACTACAGCCGCTTCTCGATCATGGCCATCATCGGCCAGGGCCTGTTCTGGGTGCTGAGCCACCTGCACAGCTTCCTGCACAACTGGGGCTGGGCCATCATCGGCCTGGTGGTGTTGTTGCGTCTGGCGCTGTATCCGCTGTCGGCCGCGCAGTACAAGTCCGGTGCCAAGATGCGCCGCTTCCAGCCGCGCCTGGCGCAGCTCAAGGAGCGCTACGGCGACGATCGCGTCAAGTACCAGCAGGCGACGATGGAGCTGTTCAAGAAGGAAAAGATCAACCCGATGGGCGGTTGCCTGCCGCTGCTGATCCAGATGCCGATCTTCTTCGCGCTGTACTGGGTGCTGGTGGAGTCGGTGGAATTGCGCCAGGCGCCGTGGTTGGGCTGGATCCAGGACCTGACCGCGCGCGATCCGTACTTCATCCTGCCGGTGCTCAACATCGCCATCATGTGGGCCACGCAGAAGCTGACCCCGACGCCGGGCATGGATCCGATGCAGGCCAAGATGATGCAGTTCATGCCGCTGGTGTTCGGCGTCATGATGGCCTTCATGCCGGCCGGTCTGGTGCTGTACTGGGTGGTCAACGGCGGCCTGGGCCTGTTGATCCAGTGGTGGATGATCCGCCAGCACGGCGAGAAGCCGAGCAAGATCATCCAGGCCAACGCCAAGTAAGTTCACCAAGGCCCGCCGCAAGGCGGGCTTTGTGCATGCCACCGCGCAGTATGTCGTCTCCATCGCCAAGGACGCCGTCGTGACCTCATCGCCGTTGCATCGCCTGTTGCTGTGCGCAAGTTGCGCGGGACTGCTGGCGTTGGCCGGCTGTGGCAGGCAGGATGCCGGCAGCCAGGCCGGCGCACCGGCAGCGGCCGCCGGTGCCGCACCGTCGCACGCCGATGGCGCCGATGCGCGGCCGCTGATTGCGCAACTGCGCGAACAACTGGACCGGCATCGCCGCATCATCGTGCTGCTGGCCGATGAGGCCAGGCAAAGCCCGCGCGATCGCGCCACCTCCAGCAGCGTGGGGCAGCAGTTGTTCCATGAAAATCTGCAGCAGCGCGAGCGCATCGCCGCACGCTTCGACACGGTGCTGGCATCCAGGGATCCAGCCCGCCTGACCACCATTGCCACGGTGCTGGATGAGGTGGAATCGGCGCCGGATCTGTACGATGCCGACCGCCTGGCGTTCGGCGAGGTGTTGCGCGATCTGCATGCGCGCATCGGCAAGGATTCGGCATTGCCGGCCGTCAAGCTGCACCAGCGCATCGGCGAGGATCTGGAGGCGCTGGATGAGATCGAGCGCAGCTACAACACCGAGCTGACCCAGATCTTCAGCCGCTTCGACCGCAGCCGCGCGATCGTGCCCAAGCGCGAGAAGTGGGACGACTACGTGGCGCATCTGCGCACGCTGTACACGCGCGAGACCATCCTGCGCGACCATGGCGTGGTGGAGCCATATCCGTTCTCCGCGCGCGACAGCGACAGCGAAGTGTTCGGCCGCGACCTGCCGCCCAAAACGGTGGTGCTGACCTTCGACGATGGCCCGCACAAGGCCTACACCGAAGAAATCGTGGCGATCCTCAAGCGCTACGACGTGCCCGGGGTGTTCTTCGAAGTGGGGCGCAACCTCGGTAGCCTGGATGCCAGCGGCAAGCCGCAACTCGCGCCGCTGTCGAAGATCAGTCATTCGCTGATGGAAGAAGGCTATGCGGTGGGCAACCACAGCCTTACCCACGCGCAGCTGTCCAAGACCACCGGCGATGCGCTGCGCAGCCAGGTGCTGGATACCGACACCTTGCTGCGTGCGGTGGACGACAAGCGCGCGCCGCTGTTCCGGTTTCCGTATGGCGCGCGCAATGCCGAAGGCCTGCAGCTACTGGGCGAAGCGGGCCTGAAATCGATCATGTGGAACATCGATTCGCTGGACTGGGCCGACCCGGTGCCAGAATCGATCGTGCAGCGTGTACTGGACCAGGTAAACAAGGAACAGCGCGGCATCGTGTTGTTCCATGACATCCACGACCGCGCGGTGAAGGCTCTGCCGCAAATCCTGGACCGATTGATTGCCGATGGCTACCAATTCGCCGGCTGGAACGGCCGCGAGTTTTCGGTAGCGCGTGCGCCCAGCGCGCTGGCCGATGCCACGGTGACCACCGGGTACGCGAACTCCTGGGCGATCGTGATCGGCATCGACGATTACGCGCACTGGCCCAAGCTGGAATATGCGGCCAACGATGCGCAAGCGATTGCCAGTACCCTGACCGGGCCACTGGGGTTTCCGTCCTCGCAGGTGATCGTGCTCAAGAATGCGCAGGCCACGCGCAACAACATCCTTGCCGCCTTCCACGACCGCCTCGGCGAAGGCCGTGCGCAGACCAACGACCGCGTGTTCGTGTTCTTCGCCGGGCATGGCGCCACGCGTCGGCTCGCATCGGGGCGCGACCTGGGCTACATCATTCCGGTCGATTCGGATCCGCAGCACCTGGCCAGCGACGCCATCGCGATGAGCGATCTGCAGAACATCGCCGAAAGCCTGCAGGCCAAGCATGTGCTGTTCGTGATGGATGCCTGCTACAGCGGACTGGGGCTGACGCGCGGCGGGCCGACGTCAAGCGCCTATCTGCGCGAAAACGCACGCCGCATCGCGCGCCAGATGCTCACCGCCGGTGGCGCCGATCAACAGGTGGCCGACAGCGGGCCGAACGGGCATTCGGTCTTTACCTGGGTGCTGCTGCAGGCGCTTGCCGGCAAGGGCGATCTCAATGGCGATGGCCTGATCACCGGCACCGAGCTGGCCGCGTATGTGGCACCGGCAGTGTCGGCGGTCTCGGCGCAGACGCCGGCGTTCGGCAGCCTGCCCGGATCGCAGGGCGGTGAGTTCGTGTTCCAGGTGCCGAGCGGCGAAGAATTCCTCACTGCCGACACCGCGCAGCTGTCGGCCGATGCGATCGCGCTCAACGGGCGCGTGGAGGCTGCACGTCCCGCGCCGGCCCCGGCCGGTACCGCCGCCACCGCGGCGCCGGTCACGGTGAAGACGCTGCAGGGCGGCGAAGCCAGGCTGGTACTGCCGACGGCGGTCAAGAGCAGCGACCGCCAACGCGCGCAGCTGGCCAACGAGCGCGGCCTGCAGCTGTACAAGGAAAAGCGTTATGCCGATGCCGCCGAACAATTTGCCGAAGCATTGAAGCTGCGTCCGGACTTCGCGCTGGCCGCCAACAACCTGGGCTTTGTGTATTACCGTCAGCAGCGCTATGCCGAAGCCGCGCGGTGGCTGGAAAACACCTTGAAGATCGACCCCTCGCGCGCAGTGGCCTATCTCAATCTTGGCGATGCCTATGCCAAGGCCGGCGATCGCGAGAAGGCGCGCAAGGCGTACTCCACCTATCTGGAACTGCAGCCGCAAGGCAGCGGTGCGGAACAGGCGCGTACCCAGCTGCAGTCGCTGTGATTCCATACGGCTGACGCGTTGCAGCGAAGCTTGTCAGCAGAACGCGCCCCGGGATGGAGGCGCGTGATACGCAAAGGACGCGCATCGGCTGGATGCCACCACCTGCCGCGCGGCCGCTGCATCGCCGCGCCGGTCTTCTTCAATCCATTCCAGAGCAGTGTCCATGTCGTCTTCCACGTCCACCATCGTTGCCATCGCCAGTGCCGCCGGAGCCGGTGGCGTGGGAATCGTGCGCCTGTCCGGGCCGCAGGCGCTGCAGATCGCGGCGGGACTGAGCATTGCGCCGATGCAGCCACGGCAGGCGCAGTACGCGCGCTTCCGCGATGCGCAGGGCGAGGTCATCGACGATGGCATCGCGCTGTGGTTCAAGGCGCCACGCAGCTTTACCGGTGACGACGTGGTGGAGCTGCAGGGCCACGGCAGCCCCGTGTTGTTGCGCCAGTTGGTGGCGCGCTGCGTTGCGCTGGGCGCACGCCAGGCGCGTGCGGGTGAGTTCAGCGAGCGCGCCTTCCTCAACGGCAAGCTCGACCTGGCCCAGGCAGAAGCCATCGCCGACCTGATCGCCGCCGGCGATGTGCGCGCGGCACGTGCCGCGCGGCGTTCGCTGGATGGCGTGTTCTCGCGCCGCATCGGGGCGGTGAGCGAGCAGCTGACGCGACTGCGCGTGCATGTGGAGGCGGCGATCGATTTCGCCGACGAGCCGCTCGACACCCTGGGTGGTTCGCAGGTGCGCGACGGGCTTCAGCAGGCGCGGACAGTGCTGGCACAGCTGCTGCGCGACGCAGAACGCGGACGCAAGCTGCGCGATGGCCTGCATGCGGTGTTGATCGGCCCACCCAATGCCGGCAAGAGTTCGCTGCTCAATGCATTGGCCGGCAGCGACCGTGCGATCGTCACCGATGTCGCCGGCACCACCCGCGATACCTTGCATGAAGCCATCCAGCTCGATGGTTTCGAACTGACCCTGGTCGATACCGCCGGCCTGCGCGACGGCGGAGATGCGATCGAGCGCGAAGGCATGCGCCGCGCGCGCGCCGAGCTCGAACGTGCCGACCTGGCGCTGGTGGTGCTGGATGCGCGCGACCCGCAGGCTGCGCGCGATGCCATCGGCGATGCCATCGACGCGGTGCCACGCCAGCTATGGATCCACAACAAATGCGACCTGCTGGCCGACAGCACGCCGTTGGGCAGCGATGCGATTGCGGTTTCGGCCATCACCGGGCAGGGCCTGGAGCAATTGCACACCCGGCTGCGCGACCTGGCACTTGGCGATGTAAGCGACAGCGCCGAAGGCGAATTCTCCGCGCGCACCCGCCATGTGGAAGCGCTGCGCCGCGCCGAACAACACGCCGATGCCGCCGACCTGGAGCTGGGTTTCGAACAACTCGAACTGGCCGCCGAAGAACTGCGCTTGGCACATGCAGCACTGGGCGAGATCACCGGCAAGATGAGCGCCGACGAGTTGCTGGGCCAGATCTTTTCGAGCTTCTGCATCGGCAAGTGACGCGGCATGGCGATGCCTATGTCGCCATCCTGACCACCTTGCCCATGGGACGTGGCCTGCCAGTGTTGAGCGCATCGGCGTCATGCATCCATCGACAGGCGAGCCCCAATGCCTGGACGCTCCACTCCGGGTGCGTTACATCACGCCGGGTAACACGGTCTGCGACGCGGCACTCTCTGCGGCACAGGCTGTTGCGGCAGCGGAAGGCAACGGTGTTGCGCGCGCCTTGTCGATCTCCTTACGTGCCGCCGCCAGGTCTTTCTCGAACGCTGGGTTGCCATGCAAGGCGGCGACGGTGGCCGCGCCCATGATGCGACCCTGGATGACATCGCTTTGCCAATGCACGTTGCAGACCAGGCGGCTATCGCCGAAGGCGCGGCCGCGTGCCAGGAGTGCATCGCGCTGGGCCGTGGCGATCTCCGACAGGATCAGGCCCCAGGCCCAGCCGATGGCGGTGTGGCCGGACGGATAGGAGCCGTTCTTGCGCAGGCCGGCATCGTCGTCGGGCGTGCATATCGGCTGTGCGTTGCGCATGAACGGACGCGGGCGCTGGTAGTGCGCCTTGGCAGCGCTGGTGCTGGTACTGGCGTCGCGCATGCTGCGCTCGAGCAGACGCAGCAGGTGTGGGGTGGCGGCCTGGTCGACCTGCACGCCGAGCGCGCAACCGAAGGAGTTTGCGGCGGCAGGAAAGCTCAGCACGGCATCCCGTGCGGCCAGATCCCAACGCGGTGTGCCGCGCAGGGCGAGCATGGCCTTGGCGACGGCCTCGTCGTTGGCGAGCGCAGCGCTGCCGTCCGCCGGTGGCGCTGGCACCAGGCGCAGGCTGTCGGGCAGCTGTGAGGTGTCCAGGTAACCGCGGGCGTCGGTGGCGATCACCGAGCCTGCCGGGGCGGCAGGTTGCCGCGCACCTGCCATGTCGCTGCCGAACAGTAGCGCGGCGATGGCGATGCCTGCCAGCGTCGGCGGCCAGCGGCGGGCGATGCGGTGGGACATGGGCAATTCCTCGGAACGGCACGGCTGCAAGAGCACGCAGATTACGACGCGCAGATGACAGCTGCATGCCGGCACGACGCAGCTGCGGCGCGGCATGCGCACCGACTGTCGCGGCACTGTCATCTGATCGTCGTATCGACGCAAGACAGCTGTCGCACGCTTGCCGCCATCTTTTGACTCGTCCCCCCACGCCTCCCATGCCCAAGACCCATCTCCTCAGTGCTGCCGTGTTCACCGCGCTCGTGTTGTCGCCGGCGGTGCAGGCGGCCGACACACCGGCCGACGTGTCGGCCGATGCCACCGCCGCCGCGGACACCGTGCAGCAGCTCGATGCGGTGTCGGTGATCGGCCAGGGCGAAACCCGCCAGGTGCAGCGCATCACTGTCCAGGACGTTCCGGTGCTGCCGCCGGGCACCAGCATCCAGAAGCTGCTCAACCGCATGCCGGGCGTGAACGTGCAGGCCAACGATGCCTTCGGCGCCAACGAGGAGTCGCAGACGATCAGCCTGCGCGGGTTCAACGGCACGCGTCTGGGTTACACGCTGGACGGGCTGCCGCTGGGCGACAACGCCTATGGCAACTACAACGGCCTCAACATCAGCCGCGCGTTGATCGCGGAAAACTTCGGTGGCGTGGAGCTGGCCTCTGGCATCGGTGCGCTTGGCACCGCGTCCACCAGCAACCTGGGCGGCACCATCCAGTACTACTCGGCCGATCCGTCCAGCGTGTTCGGTGGGCAGGTGGCGCAGACGGTGGGTTCGGACGCCAACCGGCGCACCTTCCTGCGCGTGGATACCGGCGACTACAACGGCTTTTCGGCGTACCTGTCCGGCATCAACGCAGAAGCGGACATGTGGGCGCGTCCGGAATCGCCCACCACCACGCGCCAGTTCAACGCCAAGGGTGTGTATCAGTTCGACGGCGGCAAGCTGACCGCCTTCGCCGATACCTCGCGCACCTCGCAGGCCGATTACTCCTATCTGTCCAAGAGCGGCATGGCGCGCGGACTGGGGTGGGACTGGAACCTGTACGCGCCAGACTGGAACCGCGCCCTGGCGGCGGCGTACTGCGCGCCGGCCACGCGCAACCCGGCGCGCTGCGGCTTCAGCGGCGGCGTGGACAACATCGACGATGCGTACTACCAGAGCCGCGCGCTGCGCGACGACGACCTGTTCTACGTGGCCGGCGACTTCCAGCCCAACGAGGCGATCAGCCTGCACACCCAGGTCTATCACCACGAAAACAAGGGCCAGGGACATTGGTGGTCGCCGGGCCAGGCCTCCAATCCTGGCACGCCGCAGGCACTGCCGATCTCCATCCGCAGCACCAACTACTGGATCAACCGCACCGGCGGCATCGCCTCGCTGGGCTGGAACCTGGGTCCGCACCATCTGGAAGCCGGGCTGTGGTACGAGCGCAACCACCACGATGTGGAGCGCAATTTCTACTGGATCACCGGGCCGGTGGACGACGACAAGTTCCTGCAGAACCCCAACCGCCGCCTGTTCTCGCAGAACTACGTGATCACTACGCGGCAGTTCTACGTGCAGGGCAACTTCAAGTTCCTCGATGAGCGCCTGAGCCTGGACCTGGGCATCAAAAGCCCGAGTACCGAAATGACAGCGCGCGCGACGCCGGGCCTGGCGGTGGAAGCGCCGGTGGCGACCGGCACCCTCAAGGCCAGCGAATCGGTGTTGCCGCAGGTCGGGCTGGGCTATCGGCTTGCCGAGGGCCAGGAACTGTTCGCCTCGTACGCGGAGAACATCGCCGCGTTCCAGGGCGGCGGTGCCGGCGGCCCGTTGCTGGTGACGCAGGCATCGTTCGATGCCAGCGTGGGCGCGCTGGAACCGGAAAAGTCGCGCACGCTGGAGGCCGGCTACCGCTTCGTGCGTGACCGCTTCGAGGCCTCGCTGGTGGGCTACGACGTCACATTCGACAATCGCCTGCTCTCGCTCAACCCCTGCGCCAGCATCCAGCAGGGCACCTCGCCGGCATGCACCACGCGCTTCTTCAACGTGGGCTCGGTGAGCAGCCGCGGTGGCGAGCTGACGGTGATCTGGAAGCCCACCAGCTCCCTGCAGTGGTACAACTCGGCCTCGATCAACCGCTCCACCTACGACGACAACTACGTGCAGAACGGCGTGGTGATTCCCACTGCAGGCAAGTACACGGTGGATATTCCCAAGCGCATGTTCGCCAGCGAGCTGGCCTTCAATCACGGGCCGTGGAATCTCAACCTGCGCGGCAAGTACACCGGCGAGCGCTTCTACACCTACACCAACGACCAGGGCTTTGGCGGCTACACCTCCTTCGATGCCGGTGCCGGCTACGCATTCGGCCAGGTCGGTGTGCTGCAGGGGCTCAAGCTCTCGCTCAATGTCACCAACCTCACCGACAAGCGCTACGCCTCCAACCTCACCGCGTTCGCCAACAGCGATCCCAATGGCCGTCAGCTGGCCTTCCACGCCAGTGCGCCGCGGCAGGTGTTTCTGACCCTGGATGCGAAGTTCTGAGGATGGGATTCGGGATTCGGGAGCCGGGAATCGCAAGAGCGCGTTCGCGGTTGCTCACTGACTTCTGATTTCCGAGGTCCGTCGATGCGGACCGGCTAGAGTGGTCAACAAGACGTCTTGCGCGGTTGTCGGGCGGGTGTGGACGTGGGATGTACAGTCGTATTTCCTGCGTCGCGCATTGGCCAGTCCCGCCCGGCGGCCTGCGTCGATTCGATCGCTGTTTTTCGTTGGAGATAGGCATGATGCAGTTCGGTCGTATCTGGCTGGTGGGGGCGATGATGGTTGGCATGAGCGGCCCAGCGCTTGCCGAAGCACCGTTGGCCAAGACGGTGCAGATCCTTGCGCACCGTGGTGCCAGCGCGTTGCGCCCGGAACACACCCTGGCGTCCTATGCCAAAGCCATTGTCGATGGCGCGGATTTCGTCGAGCCGGATCTGGTGTCCACCAAGGATGGGGTGCTGGTGGCGCGTCACGAGAACGAGATCGGCGGCACCACCGATGTGGCCAGCCACCCGGAGTTCGCCGCACGCAAGACCCGCAAGACCATCGATGGCCAGGTGATGGACGGCTGGTTCACCGAAGACTTCACGTTGGCCGAATTGAAGACCTTGCGTGCACGCGAGCGCTTGCCGCAATTGCGTGGCACGCGCTGGGACGGCCAGTTCCAGATCGTGACCTTCGAGGAGATCATCGATTTCGTCGCGGCCGAATCGGCGGCGACCGGTCGCACGGTCGGGCTGATCCCGGAGATCAAGCATCCGAGCTATTTCGTCGCGCTCGGTCTGCCGATGGAAGACAAGGTGCTGGCCGCGCTGCACGCGCACACCTATACCCAGACCGCACCGGTGGTGATCCAGTCGTTCGAGACCGGCAATCTGCGCTATCTGCGCGGCAAGATCGGGCGCGCCGGCAATATCCGTCTGCTGCAACTGCTGGGCGGGCCGCAGATGCCACTCCCCGATGCCGGCATCGGGGCAGCACCTAGGACCTATGGTCAGATGATCACGCCCGACGGGCTGAAGCAGATTGCCGGCTATGCCGATGCGATCGGCCCGGACACGCGCAGCATCATTCCGTTGGACGCGCAGCAGCGCCTGGGTCGACCGACCAGCCTGGTGCGCGATGCGCACGCAGCTGGATTGCAGGTGCAGCCGTACACCTTTCGGCCGGAGAACTATTTCCTGGCCGCTGACAACCGCAGCGGCGACGCGCCGACCGCACGCAACGAGGCCGGTGCGCTGGCGGAACTGCAACGGTATCTGGACACCGGCATCGATGCCTTCTTCGCCGACGACCCGGGCCTGGCGCGGCGTGCGTTGAACGGGACAGCGTCGCGCTAAGCATTGCTTTGGTAGGAGCGCGCCTGAGCGCGACGGGGCGTTGCCAGTGAGCTTCATCGCGCAGCCGCGCGCGGTACAACGGCACGGGTCCGATGGCGATGCACCACCACACATTCGTTGCGGCGCCTCGGCGCTCCCGCCAGCGCTTGGGCACGCCGCCATGCGAGGCGGCAGACAGCATCGACGGGGTTGATGTTCGTCTGAAGAGAGCAGCTGTACCCGGCGATCGCTCGCGCGCACGTGTGGCACCCGTCAACAAGCGCGGGCATGGGCGCGGCTGGGCATCCTGGTCATGCGCTGTCGCGCGCAGGCACGCTCCTACGGGGAACCCAGGGTCGTCTCGGTCAGCGTTCCACGCGGGCACTAACTCCCCGGCGGCCGCTCGCGCGGTGGGAAGTGCAGCACCACGTTTTCCGAACCGTCGTCCTGGCGTTGCCACAGCACCGGTACCTGACGCGGTGGCGGCGGTTCCAGCATGGCGTGCTCGGGGTTGCTCACCTCCCAGGCAGCGTCTTCGTCCTCGTCGTCCCAGCTATAGCGCGGCCTGGCCTGCTGCGGGTCGCGCAGGCGCAGCAGCAGCGCGGCGACCAGGCCGGCCACCGCGCCGCCCAGATGCGATTGCCAGGACACCCCAGCTTCGTGCGGCAGGATGGTCATCAGCATGCCGCCGTAGAACAGGAAGGCGATCAGGCTGGTGGCGATCGCCGGGCGGTCGCGCCGCAGCAAGCCCAGCACGAACACCAGGAACATCAGGCCGTGGGTGATGCCGCTTGCGCCGAGATGGCGGCTGCCGGGCTCGCCCAGCAGCCACGCGCCCAGCCCCGAGCCCAGCCACAGCAACGGCAGCGACAGGGCGGTGGCGCGCGGGTACACGCTGCCGGCCAGGGTACCCAGGATCAACAGCGCAGCGGCGTTGGCGCCCAGATGCGCGAGCGAGCCGTGCAGCAGCGGGGCGGTGAGGATGCCGATCAGGCCGTCGGCCTGCAGCGGCGCCACCGCCCAGGCGCGCCAGTCGAAGGCATCCTGCGCGGTGAACACCGCCACCAGAACCACCACCGCCGCAAGGCTGAGGTTGAAGGCGCGCAGCACCCGCGAGCGGTCCAGGCGGCTCTGGGTGGCGAGGTCGGGGGCGAGAGAGGGCGTTGTCATGCATTCACGGATGGCGGCGCGCAGGTTTTTTACAAGCCCAACGAACGTGGGATAAGCAGACCCGGCGACGGAATAATCCAGCCCCGGCGCGGATCTGTGGCGGCTCGGCCTGCGCGTTATCACGGACGATCTGCGGTTTGGCTGCAGGGCCCTTGCCCGCCCACCATCGCGGGACACGCTGCAAGTACGTCCTTGTAAGCTCTTACGCGGCATCCATGCCGCGTAAGGTCCCGCGACGGTGGGCGGGCAAGGACCAGTCGAGATGGTCGGTGTGCATGGTTGCCAGCAGCGCAGGCTGCGCCACGATTCCCGATTCCCGATTCCCGATTCCCGATTCCCGATTCCCGATTCCCGATTCCCGATTCCCCAATCCCCAATCCCCAATCCCCAATCCCCAATCCCCAATCCCGAATCCCGAATCCCGAATCCCAGCCCGTCAGTGCCCGGCCGGCTTGGGCGGGCGCAGCACGCTCAGCACGATGGTCGCGATCAGGATCGCCACCACCACGCCCAGCGACACCAGCACCGGGATCTTGTACAGGTCGATGATCATCATCTTGGTGCCGATGAACACCAGGATCACCGCCAGCCCGTACGGCAGCAGGTGGAAGCGGTCGGCCATGCCGGCCAGCAGGAAGAACATCGCGCGCAGACCCAGCACCGCGAACACGTTGGAGGTGAGCACGATGAACGGGTCGGTGGTGATGGCGAAGATCGCCGGGATGCTGTCCACCGCAAAGATCACATCGATCACCGCGATCAGGATCAGCACCACGAACAGCGGCGTGAACCAGCGCTTGCCGTCCTTGATCACGCTGAGCAGATTGCCGTGGTATTGCGGGCTCAGGCGCAGGTGTCCGCGCATCCAGCGCAGCACCGGGTTGCTTTCCAGATCCGGCTCCTTGCCAGCGGAAAACCACATCTTGATGCCGGTCAGCAGCAGAAACGCGCCGAACACGTAGAGCAGCCAGTGGAACTTGGCCAGCAATAGCGAGCCGGCGAAGATCATGATCGCGCGCAGGACAATCGCGCCCAGCACGCCGATGATCAGCACGCGCTGGCGCTGCTCCTCGGGGACGCCGAAGTAGGTCATCACCATCAGGAACACGAAGATGTTGTCGACCGCCAGCGATTTCTCCACCAGGTAGCCGGTGAGGAATTCCAGCCCGATCCGGTCGGCAGCCGCATCGCCCAGGCTGCCCTGCAGGTACCACCACAGCCCGGCGTTGAAGGCCAGCGCCAGCAGCACCCAGCCGATACTCCACCAGGTGGCTTCCTTGAAGGTCACCTTGTGCGCGCCGCCGTGCCGCATCAGCACCAGATCGACCATCAGCGCCACGATCACCACGACCGCGAAGCCACCCCATAACCACACATTGCCAATGGTTTGCATAAGACATCCCGAAAAGTGAAACGACCTGGACAGCCGCTGGGGCTGAGGCCTTGTGACACGGAAATCGTGGATTCCGGGTGACGGACCTTCGCCTGCGCGGCGAAGGTCTCGCTCACAACCGGCCTGGCCGGTTGCCGTTGCACCGGAGCGCCTGACGACAGGGCTCGTAATGACGGCGACAACGCTGGGAGCTACTCCCCTTCTGCGCCCGATTCTGCGTGCCCGGGGCAGGCACGTCAATCCAGCCGGATACAATGGGCCGATGAATACTCCTGTCCCCGTCGTCCGACTCAAGAATGCGTGGCGCTCCAGCCACCCGTGGATCTTCCAGAAGCTGGTGGAAAAGCCCGCCGCCAAGCCCAAGCCCGGCACCATCGTCGATGTGGTCGGCGTGGACGGCGAGTGGGTCGGCCGCGGCTTCTACAACGGCCATTCGCGCATTGCCGTGCGCATCCTGGAAACCGACCAGGCAGTGCCGGTGGATGCGGGCTGGTTCGCGCGCAAGATCGCCGCGGCGGTGAGCCTGCGCCGCGACTGGCTCAAGCTCGACGGCGTCTCCGACGCCTGGCGCGTGGTGCACAGCGAAGGCGATGGGCTGTCCGGCCTGGTGGTGGACCGCTACGGCGACCTGGTGGTGGTGGAGTTCTTCGCCGCCGGCATGTTCCGCCACCGCGAATGGATCTACGAGGCGCTGCGCGAACAGTTCCCGGGCTGCCGCTTCCACAGCTTCGCCGACGAACACGTGCAGAAGCAGGAGAGCTTCGATTTCCACGGCAATACCACCACCGAAGCGGCGGTGATCACCGAGCATGGCATCAGGTTCCGCGCCGACCCGGCCGGCGCGCACAAGACCGGCTTCTTCGCCGACCAGCGCGACAACCGCCAGTGGCTGAGCGAGCAGGTCGAAGGCAAGAGCGTGCTGGACCTGTGCTGCAACACCGGCGGGTTTGCGGTGTATGCCGCTGCCCGTGGTGCGGCCGAGGTGCTGGGCGTGGATATCGACGAAGACGTCATCGCCATCGCCAAGGGCAACGCCAAGCTCAACAACGTGCGGCCCAAGTTCGTGCAGGCCGACATCTTCCCGTGGCTGCGCGATGCGGCCAACCGCGGCGAACAGTTCGACGTGGTGATCCTGGACCCGGCCAAGATGACCCGCGACCGCGATCAGGTGATTCCGGCGCTGAAGAAGTACCTTGACATGAACAAGCTGGCGCTGGGCGTGGTCAAGCCAGGCGGCCTGTTCGCCACCTTCTCGTGCACCGGGCTGGTGGCCGAGCAGGAGTTCCTGGACATGCTGCGGCGTGCTTCCTACTTCTCCGGGCGCACCATCCAGATCCTCAAGGTGGCCGGCGCCGGCCCCGATCATCCATTCATGGCGCACGTGCAGGAGTCGCGGTATCTCAAGGCCGTGTTCTGCCGGGTAGTGTGATGGCGGCAGCTGCGAGGCAGCGGGCAATGCGCAAGGCCCGCTGCCTGCTTGTGCAGGTCGGTGGCAGTGCAGGAGTGAGTGCCAAAGGACGCCACCACGCCGTGGCGGCGCTCAGGCGGTAGTGCGGGGCGGTCTCGTACGAGCGAGCCGCATCGCGTGAGGTGCGATGTTGCAGGCAGCGCAGGCGTTTCTGTTATCGGGAATGCCGCAACCAGGCAACGCCTGTGCGCCCGCTGGCACTGGTCGATCGCAGCGCGCGGCAGCCGGGAGTTCAACGCAGACAGTCACTAGGGAGCGGCAGCCGATGAGGTCCAGCGACAAAGACGAACGCAAGGCCCTGCGCCGGCTGCTGCGCGAGATCGAGCGGCCCGGTGCCAGCCTGCTGGCCAGCAACTGGCCGGTGTTCGGCGTGTGGTTGCTGTTCTCCGGAGCCTTCATGTATCTGTTCCAGACCGGCACCAGCTCGCCGCTGCATCCGCTGCTGCTGGCACTGGGCTCGACCTGCCTGGGCGTGTTCGGTGCGTGGGTCGTGTTCCGCGCGGTGTGGGCACGGCAGTGGCCGCATGTGCGCGAGCATATCGATGTGGCCAGCGTGCGCGCACGCCTGGCCGAACTGGACGACTGACAGCGCCCGGATCCCCGCTCACCGCTGCGCGGATGCGCTGCGGGGCGCCATGTCCTGGCGCACCCGCTGCGGGTTTCGCCCGCGCCGGGGCGAGCGACGGCTGAGCGGCCGCGCGGGGTATCACCAGCCGGCCGGCCGCGCGGTGATTTCCGGCACCGCCTGGCGCAGGTCGGCGCCAAACTCGGGATTGCGCATGGTCGCTTCGTCGGCATAGCCGTAGAACACGCCCTGGCCGGGCGTGGTGCCTTGGCGCAATTCCAGGTCGCCGCGCACCTGGGTGGTGCCGGCGATGCTGACCGTGCCGAAGGCGCCCGGGCCCATGAACACGGTATTGGCCTGCGCATTGGCACCGATGCTGGCGCCGGGGTGCCACACGGTCAGCCCGCCGAGCACGGCATTGCCCTGCACGGTGCCGCCCATCACGGTGGCATGGCCCTCGATGCGCGCATTGCCCAGCACGTTGCCGGCCAGCACGCGTGCGAACGGGCCCACATAGGCGGTGGAGGCGACATTGGCGGTATTGGCGACCCAGCCGCCGCCATTGGCGTGGCGACGGCCCACCGGGGTGGGCGTGGGCGCATTGGGCTGGCTGCCGGCCGGGGCCGCGTTGGTCAGCGTCACGCTCCATGGATAGCGGTAGATCGCGTAGTACGACTGGTCCCACTTGATCTTCTGCATGGTGCTGGGCGCGCCCATCACCATCAGGTACACCGCGCGGTCGCCACTGCGCAGGGCAACGCCGAGGCTGGCCTTGGCGCCACGCTGCAGCGCGCTGTAGCGCGCCTTGCCGGCGCTGTCGATGGTCACCACGCCCCAGCGCCAGTCCGAATCGGGCAGCGGAATGCTGGGCGGGTCGGTGGCCAGGCCGGGCAGGGCGGTGACGGCCGGCGCGCTCTGTACCTGGCCTTCGAACGCGACCTGGATGCTGCTGGCGCCGCTGGCGGGAATCAGCTGCACCAGGTTGTAACCCCAGCGCTGCGGTGCCCACTCGAACGGCACCCGGTAGCGATTGGCCTGGCCTGCCACCGGATCGAGCACGGTCATGCGCAGCGCGCGGTCGCGGTTGTCCCAGTCCTGCGTGCGTTGCGGGTCGAAGGACAGGTTGCTGCCGTAGCGGGCGCGGTACAACGCACCCTGGTCGCTGCCATCGGGGTTGGTGTAGTCCCAGTTGACGTTGCGCATGGCCCAGTCGCCGAACACATCGTTCATCTGCGACTGGCTCCAGCCCATGTTGGCCTTGATCACCGAGAACGGGTCGGCGGTGCGCTGCCCGGCCTCGCCCGGCTTGGGCGCCTTGGCCCACAGGTCGTTGATGATGGCGTAGCCGAACCGGTTCTTCAGGTACTCCATGAACTGCCAGTTGCAGTAGCGATCGCGGGTGGAGCCCAGATACACGTGCGGGTAGTTCACCAGCATGCTCGAGCAATGCACGTCGCTGGAATGGAATTCCGGCAGCTGGTGGGTCATCCAGTTGGCGTGCGATTCCCAGATCCAGCCGCTGTAGTCGGAGTCGCGCATGCCCAGGGTCTGGCCTTGCAGGGCATGGGTGAGTTCGTGCGCCAGGCCCCAGTGGTCGCGCAGGCCGCCCGGTGCCATCCACATGCCCATGCCGCCACTTCCGGTCACGCCGCCGCTCAGGCCGAAGCTGGGATCCAGATGCAGGCTGGCCTTGTACTTGGTCGTGCTGTTGCACGACGGTTCGGGGAATTGCAGGCGGTTGATGAAGGTGTCCCAGACCATTTCCAGATGCTCGCCGGCGGCGCGCACATCCGCATCGGACACGCCATTACCGTTCCAGCGGAAGGCAAAATGCGTGGTTTCGTAGCGCACCGGCGGCATGCCGGCTTCGTTGCTGCGGGCGACCCAGCTGCCCGCGGTGCAGGCTGCGCTGGCGGTGGACGCCGCGCCCAGGCCGGCGGCGATCAGGGCAAGACTCAACAGGCGCCGGGGCAGCGCGCGCGATGCGATGGACATGGGGTTCTCGTGGAAAGGTGGGGTGCACACGCCCGCAACGCCTGCAAAACGTGCGGCGCTGTTGAGCTCGGGAGGGGGAATGCCGGCCGCTGGATGCGCCGGCCGCGCAAGTGTGCGCAGCGGCGAACGCGGCGCAATTGATCCATAGGTGTATTTTTCATAACTGCAACGAACTAAGCGCTCGCGATGTGGTGCGGGTTGGACTTGCGCGCGCTGCCGACCTGCGTTGTGGCCGGCAGTCCATGCGGCTTGCGCTGCGTGGGTGGGCACCGACCCAGCGCGGCAGCGCGTTGACCAGCATCCCCGGGTCAACCTCACACTGAAGGGCGCCGCAGCCTCCCCGCCACGGTGCCGACCCCGTGCTGCGCCAGCGGCCCCGTCCTGAAACGAGTGACCACATGAAGATCGTGATCGCACCCGATTCCTACAAGGAAAGCCTGTCCGCGCTGGAGGTGGCCACCCAGATCGAAGCCGGCTTCCGCGAGGTGTTTCCCGATTGGCGCTACACCAAGGTGCCGATGGCCGATGGCGGCGAAGGCACGGTGGACGCCCTGGTGGCGGCCACCGGCGGCCGGGTGGTGGAGTGCACCGTCAGCGGCCCGCTGGGCACGCCGGTGCCGGCGTTCTTCGGGCTGACCGGCGATGGCCGTACCGCGGTGATCGAAATGGCCGCCGCCAGCGGCCTGGCGCTGGTGCCGGCGGCCGCGCGCGACCCGCTGCGCACCAGCACCGCCGGCGTGGGCGAGCTGATCCTGGCCGCGCTGGATGCCGGTGCGCGGCGCTTCATCATCGGCATTGGCGGTAGCGCCACCAACGACGGCGGCGCCGGCATGGCGCAGGCACTGGGCGTGCGCTTGCTGGATGCGCACGGCGGGCCGATCGACGCCGGCGGCGCGGCGCTGGCCGCGCTGGCGCGGATCGACACCGACGGCCTGGACCCGCGGCTGCAGGGCTGCCATATCGAAGTGGCTTGCGATGTGGACAACCCGCTGATCGGCCCGACCGGCGCCTCGGCGGTGTTCGGGCCGCAGAAGGGCGCCACCCCGGGCATGGTGCGCCAGCTCGATGCCAACCTGCAGCACTACGCCGACCTGCTGGAGCGCGACCTCGGCCTGCGCCTGCATGGCCTGCCCGGCGGCGGCGCGGCCGGCGGGCTGGGCGCCGGGCTGGTGGCGTTCCTGGGCGCCCAGCTGCGGCCCGGGGTGGAGATCGTGGCGCAGGCGCTGGGCCTGGAGACACTCATCGCCCAGGCCGATCTGGTGATCACCGGCGAAGGCCGGCTGGACAGCCAGAGCCTGCACGGCAAGACCCCGCTGGGCGTGGCGCAGCTGGCGCAGCGGCATGCCACGCCGGTGATCGCCATCGCCGGCTGCCTGGGCACTGGCGCCGGGCTGCTGCATGGCCATGGCATCGATGCGATGTTCGCGGCGGTGCACCGCGCCTGCACCCAGGAGCAGGCGCTGGCCGAGGCGGCCGACAATGTGCGTAGTGCCGCGCGCAACGTGGCGGCCGCGCTGCAGGTGGGCAGGGCGCTGGCGGTGCCGGCCCCTGCTGCGGCGCGTTAGCCGAGCCACACGCCAGCGCTGCGCCTGCCGGCGTTGCCCTGAAGACGGCTGCACCTGGCGCTGCAGCTGCGCGGTAAGTGCGCACACCTGGGGCACCGGCGCGCGAGGCCACCACCGCACCAGGCAAGCTGCGCGCTGGTGCACGCAATGCGCCTGCGGAGTCCCTGGCCGGCTCGGCTAGACTGCGCCGATGACTTTCGCCGAGCCAGCTTTCCCTTGAACCCGCGCGATGCCGCATCGTCTGTTTCCCCCGGCGAAGCCGAGCGCCTGGCCCGCCTGGCGTTGTTGCAGGTGCTCGATACCGGGTCCGAACCGTTCTTCGATGCCCTGGCCGCCGCCGCGCAGGCCATCGCCGGCACGCCGATCGCGCTGGTGTCGCTGGTGGACGAACACCGGCAATGGTGGAAGGCCAATATCGGCTTGCCGGGCGCGTCCGAAACCCCACGCGAGCTGGCCTTCTGCGCCCACGCCATCCAGGGTGATGCGGTGATGGAGGTGCCCGATGCACCGGCCGACCCGCGCTTCAGCCATAACGCCCTGGTCACCGACGCGCCCGGCATCCGCTATTACGCCGGCGCCCCGATCGTGTTGTCCGATGGCCTGCGCATGGGCACCGTGTGCGTGATCGACCAGTGCCCGCGTCAGCTGCAGCCGGCCCAGCTGGAGGCCCTGCAGCAACTGGCCCGGGTGGCCGCCGAAGGGCTGGAGCAGCGCCGCTTGATGCTCGAGCGCGCCGACACCAACGCCCGCCTTCAGCAGCGGCTGCGCGAGAGCGAGGCATTCCTGGAGCGCACCGGGCGGGTAGCCGGCGTGGGCGGCTGGGAAGTGGATGTCGGCACCGGCACGCTGACCTGGTCGGACGAGACCTGCCGGATGCACGACCTGCCGCCGGGCTACCAGCCCACCCTCGGCGAAGCCATCGCCTTCTACCCGCTGGAAGCGCGCGCGGTGATCACCGAGGCGGTGGACACCTGCGTCAACGAGGGCATTCCCTGGGACCTGGAACTGCCGTTGATCAGCAGCACCGGTCGCCACCTGTGGGTGCACAGCACCGGTGCGGTGGAACACGTGGATGGCCGCATGCGCCTGATCGGCGCGATCCAGGACGTCACCGACCGCCACCGTGCGGTGGATGCGCTGGCCGCCAGCGAGCGCAAGTTCCGCAAGATGTTCCAGTACAGCCTGGGCCTGATCTGCACCCACGACATGGAGGGCCGGCTGATCAGCGTGAACCCGGCGGCGGCACGCTCGCTGGACCGCCGCGTGGAGGAGATGGAGGGCTGCTCGCTGTTCGAGCTGATCCGCCCGGAGCGGCACGGCGGCCTGCGCGGTTATCTCTCGCGCATGGTGCTCGACGGCCAGGACTCGGGGGTGATCGAGCTGGTCGCCGGCGATGGCAGCCTGCGCCACTGGCAGTACCACAACGTGCTCGACGTGGAGGCCGATGCCACCCTGGTGCTGGCCCATGCCCAGGACATCACCAGCCAGCGCCAGCAGGAAAGGCAGCTGATGGAGTGGTCGTTCACCGATCCGCTGACCAATTGCTTCAACCGCCGCTTCCTGGACGACCTGGACAAGCGCGACGCCAGCGTGCGCTGGGGCTGCGTGGTGGTGGATCTGGACAAGTTCAAACTGGTCAACGACACCTACGGTCACCAGCGCGGCGATGAAGTGCTGGTGCAGATGGCCTGGTTCCTCAATCACCCGCTGCGTCGCCAGGACCACCTGGTGCGGCTGGGCGGCGATGAATTTCTGGTGCTGCTGCACGAGGCCAGCGAGCCGCAGCTGGAAGAGCTGGTGCGCACCTACAGCGCGGCCAGCGACGAGGCGCCGATCCTGTTCACGCTGGGCACCGCCTTGCGCCGGCCGGGCGAGGCACTGACTGCCGTGGTCGACCGCGCCGACCATTCGCTGTACGCGACCCGGCGCGCACGGCGTGGCACGGGCGTCAACGACCAGCGCTAGCCTCGGCCGATCCGATCTCCACACGCTCGATGACGAGTTCTACAACAGCCGCCTGTTCAGCCCGATCGGGCGCGAGATCGCGGCGGAATACGTGTTCGAGTGTTTGAGTGCGGCCAAGCGGGCGTCGCGCGCGATGCTCGGGCCGGTACCGACGGCGCCTGAAACCGCGTCATCCACGCGGTGGTTGCCGCACCGTGTGCTGGCAGCGCGCGCGATCGTTCGATCGGTTGCACGAAGACGACCAACTCCCACGCTGCGGCGCAGCGCTGGCTGCGCGCGGTGCGCCCGCAGTGGACGCCCACGCCGGTGCCTGCCGATCCCAAGCGGCCCTCGCCGCCATCTGTTGCTGAGGGTGTTGTGGGGTTGGTGGTTGTTCGCGCACCCTTGGCGTGCCGGTCCACGCACCTTGCAGCGGCCGGCATGCGTCATTCCACCTGCGGCCTCGGTCGCCCTCTCTCCGAGGTGTCCTGCATGTTCCCTGTCGTTGCTTCCCATCGCGCCTGGTCGCGTCTTCCGTCAACGCCGCTGTGGCGCCGCGCTGCCGCCGGCATGTGTCTGCTCGGCATGCTGATCGCACCCCCGCTGGCTGCGCAGGACCCGGCGCAGGTCAACACCTTCATCGGCAGCAAGGACGACGGCAATACCTTCCCCGGTGCGTCGGCACCCTTCGGCCTGATCCAGGTCAGCCCGATCGGCGCGCACTACGCCGGCTGGCGCTACGACGACCCCAGCATCCGCGGCTTCGGGCATTCGTTCCTGTCCGGTGCCGGTTGCTGGGAGCAGGGCGGACAGGTGTCGATCCTGCCGGTGACCGGCCGCATCGGCCCCGGCGGCGACTTCGACACCAACGATGCCAAGGCCTTCGACCAGAAGCGCTATGCCGCGCGCTACACGCACGACGGCGAAGTGGGCCAGGCCGGCTACTACAAGGTGCGGCTCACCGATTACGGCGGCATCGATGCCGAAGCCAGCGCGCTCACCCGCGCCGCGGCCGAGCGCTATACCTTCGCACCCGGCGCCGACACCGGCCATGTGCTGGTCAACGTGGCCCAGGCCAACGACCGCCATGTGGTGATCGGCAGCCAGGTGCAGGTGATCGGCGACCGCGTCGTGGAAGGCAAGCTGGTCACCCAGAGTTTCTGCGGCGGCCACGAATACACCACCTGGTTTCGATTGGAATTCGATCGCCCGTTCACCGCGCACGGCATCTGGGGCGAGGACGGCGGCGTGCCCGGCGCGCGTCATGGCATGGGCGGCGAACTCAAACCCAATGGCGCCTGGCTCAGCTTTCCGCTGGGCACCGGCAAACACGCGCGTGCGGTGACCGTGGTCAGCGCCATCTCGCATGTGGATGCCGAAGGTGCCCGCACCAACCTGCGCACCGACGGCATGCAGGGCGGCAAACCGCTGAGCCTGGAGCAGATGCGCCAACGCGCGCAGCAGGCCTGGCGCCGGGAACTGGCCAGCCTGCAGCTGGAGGGCGCCAGCACCGATGACCGCAGCGTGGCCTATACCGCGCTGTACCACGCGCTACTGCAACCGCTCACCGGCAGCGATGCCGATGGCCGCTACCGCGGCTATGACGACGCCATCCACCGCGCCGATGGCTGGACCTACTACGAATACTTCTCGCTGTGGGACACCTATCGCTCGCAGAACCAGTTGCTGGCGCTGCTGCGCCCGCAACGTGCGCGCGATATCGGCCGCTCGCTGCTGGCCATCCATCAGCAGGGCGGCTGGTTGCCGCGCTGGGGTTACGCCAACTACGACACCAACATCATGACCGGCGATCCGGTCACGCCCTTCCTGGTCGACCTGTGGCGCTTCGGCGCGCTGCAGGGCAATGAAGCCGACGCGTATGCGGCGCTACGCCAGAACGCCTTTGGACAACCGCCGATCAACTCGCGCCACGCCGGGCGCTCGGGCAATGCGAGTTATCTCGCCAATGGCTTCGTGCAATACGACCGCGCGTTTCCGTCCAAGGGCATGGACGTGGACCCGCACCACGGCGGCTCGGCCACGCTGGAATACGCGCTGGCCGATTGCGCGCTGGCGCAGATGGCCGCTGCGCTGGGCCATGCGCAGGACAGCGCACAGCTGCGCCAACGCGGCGGCAACTGGCACCGCGTCTGGGACGCCAGCGTGCGCGATGCCGACACCGGTTTTGCCGGCTTCCCGCGTCCGCGGCTGCAAGACGGCAGCTGGTACGCGCCGTCCAACGACCAGTACAGCCCACGCTCGCAGCACGGCTTCCACGAAGGTACCGCCTGGCAATACCAGTGGCTGGTGCAGCAGGACATCCCCGGCATGCTGCAGGCCATGCACGGCAGCGAACAGGCAGGCAAACGCCTGGACACCTTCTTCGCCTACGACGACCTGCTCAAGGACCCGCTCAACGGCGCGCGCTCGCACTGGGTGGTCGGCCCGTACAGCTATTACAACCAGTACCGCTACAACCCCAACAACGAACCGGACCTGCATGCGCCGTGGATGTACACGTTGATCGGCCAGCCGTGGAAGACCGCCACCGTGGTGCGCGCCGCGCAGCAGCTGTTCACCAACGCGCCCAATGGCGTCACCGGCAACGACGACCTCGGCACGATGTCGGCCTGGTATCTGTTCAGTGCGCTCGGGCTGTATCCGGCGGTGCCGGGCAGCGGGCAATTCCTGCTGCACACCCCGCGCTTCAAACGCGCCACGCTGGACCTGGGCAATGGCAGGCGCCTGCGCATCGATGCCCCCGGCGCCGACGGCCGCGCGCTGCAGTACGTGGAAGGCGTGCGCCTGAACGGCAAACCGCAGCCGCAGGTATTCCTGGATTGGGCGCAGTTGCAGCAGGGCGGCACGTTGTCGTTTGCGCTCACCAACCGCGCCCCGACCCAAGGCTGGGGCACCCAAGCGGACGCATTGCCTACCTCGTTCTGCGCCACGCCTGCAGCAGCGCAGTGAGCAGCACGTGCTCCTGACCCGCCGGATGCCCTGATCCGTCAGACCGGCGGATGAGAGCCCCTCCCCCATCGGGAGAGAGGGGCTCGTTGCTCCCTTCTCCCGTTGGGAGAAGGTGCCCCGAAGGGGCGGATAAGGGTACGGGGCGAAGCCACTGGCCAAGCCGGATGACACCAGGCTTGGTCCGTTCTCCCGGGGGGAAAGGGTACAGCTCGCCTACATCGCTTCATTCTTGAAGGCGCGTCGCGAAGCGTTCGTCATCGCAGGCACGTGCTGCATGTCCGAGGCGTCCCTCATCCGGCGCTATGCGCCACCTTCTCCCCCATGAAGGGGGACAATGTCCCAGCGGGAGAAGGGAGTGCTGGCATTGCTGCGGTGTTCTGAAAGCCTCTCTCCCGCGGGCGAGGGGGACCTCGCGCCTCACCCCGCCTGGTTCAACCGGCTATTGCGCCGCCCGTACGCCAGATACACCACCACGCCCAGCGCATTCCACAGCAGGAACCACCCCTGCGTCTTGGCGGGCAGGCTCCAGAACAGATACAGGCAGCCGCCGATCGCCACCGGCCCCACCACCCAGGCCAGCGGTGTGCGGAACGCGCGCGCGCGGCCAGGCTCGCGCACGCGCAACACCAACAGGCAGGCCGCCACCGCCGTGAACGCTGCCAACGTGCCTGCATTGGCCAGCGCGGCGATCTCGTCCAGCCGCGCCACACCGGCCAATGCCGCCACCAGCACCGCGGTGAACAGCGTGATCGCCACCGGCGTGCCGGTGCGCGCATTGACCTTGGACAAGCCGCGCGGCAACAACCCGTCGCGCGACATCACGAAGAAGATGCGGCTCTGCCCGTACAGGAACGCCAGCAGCACGGTCGGCAGCGCGATGATCGCCACCGCACCGATCACCAGCGCCGCCTCGCCGTGGCCCAGCTCGCGCAGGATCAGCGCCAGCGGCTCCGGGCTCTTGCCGAACACGGTGAAGCTCATCGCACCCACCGCCGCCAGCGCCACCAGCACGTAGATCAGCGTGCAGCCGATCATCGAGCCGACGATGCCGATCGACAGATCGCGCCCCGGGTTCTTGGTTTCCTCGGCCGCGGTGGAAATCGCATCGAAGCCGTAGAACGCGAAGAAGATGATGGCCGCAGCCGCCATCACCCCGCGCTCCACGCCATCGGGCCCCATCGCCTTGGAGAAGCCGTACGGCATGAACGGCTGCAGATTGGCGCTGTTGAACGTCGGCAAGGCGATGGCCACGAACACGCCCAGCGCGATGATCTTCAGCACTACCAGTACCGCGTTGAGCGTGGCGCTTTCCTTGGTGCCGGCCATCAGCAGGCCGGCCACCAGGAAGGTGATCACCACTGCCGGCAGGTTCACGATGCCGCCGGCATGCGGCCCGGCAATCAGTGTCTGTGGCAGTTCCACTCCCAGCCATTGCAGGAAGCCGACGAAGTAGCCGGACCAGCCCACCGCCACCGTGCTGACCACCAGCGAATATTCCAGCACCAGGCTCCAGCCCACCACCCAGGCGATGCTCTCGCCGAGTGCGGTGTAGCTGTAGGTATAGGCGCTGCCGGCGGCCGGCATCATCGTGGCCATCTCCGCATACGCCAGCGCCGCGCAGGCGCAGACGATGCCGGCGGCAACGAAGGACAGCAGCACCGCCGGGCCGGCCTTGTCGGCACCGACGCCGATCAAGGTGTAGATGCCGGTGCCGACGATGGCGCCGATGCCCAGTGCGATCAGATGCGGCCAGCTCAGGCTGCGCACCAGCTGCCGCCCGGCCTCGTGCACGGTGACCTGGTCGATGGATTTGCGCCGTAGCCAAGACGACATGCGAACCTCGAAGAACCAAAAAGAATTCCCGAGTGTCGCCCAACGCGCTGCAGCAAAGCTATCTGTCCAAGGTCACGCGCCACGGTGTCCACGACGCTGGCGGCGCTGCCGGGCATGCCGATCCGAGGCCGCTCCGTCCCGCGCCGGAGGCCATCGATGGGCGGGTGCCTGCCGCGCGCAGCTGCGACAGCGGCCCCAGCGGTGTAAACCCACCTTGCGATCAGGACCGCGCTGACGCAGCCCTTGCGACCAGCGCCGCTACACTGCCCGCATGTCATCCGAATCCCTGATCCTTCTCGGGCTGCTATGCGCAGTCCTGGTGCTGCAGCTGGCCCTGCTGCTGCGGCGTCCTTCCACCAGCGGGCTGGAGCAGGCGCTGCGCGCCGAACAGCGCGACGGCCGCGGCGAATTGCGCGAGCAACTCGAAGGCCTGTCCCGGCAGCAGGACAGCCGTCTGGAAACCTTCGCGCGCAATCTCACCGAACTGTCCACCCGCACCGATCAACGCCTGGACCAATTGCGTGAAGCGCTGGGCGAAGATGCCCGCAAGGCGCGCGAAGAAAGCAGCCAGGCCCAGCAACGCACCGGCGAGTTGCTGACCGCGCGGCTGACCGAACTACGCACCCAGCTCGATGGCTTCGGCCAGCAGCAGGAAACCCGCATCCACGTGTTCGGCCAGCAGCTGACCGAACTGATCGCGCGCACCGACACCCACATGGCCGCCCTGCGCCAAGCGCTGGCCGAGGACGCGCGCAAGGGTCGCGACGAAGCCGGGCAGTCGCAGCAGCGCTTCACCGACGCGCTGGGCCAGCGCCTGAGCGAACTCACCCAGCGCAACGAGCTGCGCATCGGCGAAATGCGCGCCACGCTGGAGCAGCAGCTGGCTGCGCTGCAGAGCGACAACGCCAGCAAGCTGGAACTGATGCGCGCCACGGTCGACGAAAAACTGCAGACCACGCTCAACACCCGCCTGGATGCCTCCTTCAAGCTGGTGTCCGAGCGGCTGGAGCAGGTGCAGCGCGGCCTGGGCGAAATGCAGCAGCTGGCCACCGGCGTGGGCGATCTCAAGCGCGTGCTGACCAACGTCAAGGACCGTGGCGGCTGGGGCGAAGTGCAGCTGGAGAACATCCTCGAGCAGACGCTGACGATGGAGCAGTACGCGCGTGGCGTACGGCTCAAGCCCGACAGCGCAGAAGCGGTGGACTTCGCCATCCGCCTGCCCGGGCGTGGCGAGGACACGGTGGTGTGGCTGCCGGTCGACGCCAAGTTTCCGCGCGAGGACTACGAACGCCTGATCGACGCGCAGGAGAAGGGCGACCTGGACGCGATCAAGCAGTCGACCGCGCAGCTGGAGCGCGCCATCCGCGTGCAGGCCAAGTCCATCAGCGACAAGTACGTCTGCCCGCCGCAGACGACCGATTTCGCGGTGATGTTCCTGCCCACCGAGGGCCTGTACGCCGAAGTCATTCGCCGCGCCGGCCTGGTCGACCTGCTGCAGCGCGAGTACCGCGTGGTGCTGGCCGGCCCGACCACGGTCACCGCCCTGCTCAACAGCCTGCAGATGGGCTTTCGCACCTTGGCGATCGAGAAGCGTTCCAGCGAGGTCTGGCAGGTGCTGGGCGCGGTGAAGAGCGAGTTCGGCAAGTTCGCCGGCATCCTCGAAAAAGCCGAGCGGCAGATCGGCACCGTCGGCAAGAGCCTGGGCGAGGCCAGTCGCAAGACCCGCACCATCGAGCGCCGCCTGCGCGGGGTGGAGACCTTGGCCAGCGAACAATCGCAAGGCCTGCTCGATATCGCCGGCAACGACGACACCGGCAGCAGCGATGACGAGGCCGGCGACGAGCAGGAATGAGGACGCTGGCAGTGCGCCGATGTGGAGCGTGACCGCATCGGATGCCCCCGACAAACCCGAACCCGCGCCTGCAGGCACGCGGCAAACACGGCAAGCAGGTCGTCTGCGCCGCCATGCGCAAGCTGCTGCATCTGGTCTACGGCGTGCTCAAATCCGGCACCGCATTCGACCCGCAAAGAGCCTTTGCACGATGAGCGACAAGACGGCATCTGCGCGACGCAGGGCATTGTGCTGCGGCATCACTGCAGGTGATCGCCGTCGTGATGGCCGGCCGCAGGACGTGTGATCGGCAAGGCCCTGCATCCTACCGACGTTGCGTAGCAGCGCCCCGGGGCGCGAGGAGGTCTTCCCGACCACCCATCATCGCGTCCAGGCACGGTCCTGCACGCTGGAAGACGAACCCACCCACCCCGAGCACGCCACGCTGACGCAGCGGTCGCGATGCTTGGCGCACTCCCTGTTCAAAGAGAAGATCCACATGTCGAGCCGATGGATGTACGTGGCAGTGTCCGCACTGCTGCTGGCCGCCTGCAGCAATGCGCCCACCACGCAACCGTCCCTGGCGGCGGGCGCGACCCCTGCATCCGCACCCGCATCCGCGCACGCGGCATCGGCATCCACGGACGCTGCCGACTGCGCTGCCAGGGGCGGCCAGGTGCGCCCGGTGGGACGCATGCAGAGTCCGCGCTGCATCGTGCCGTACGCCGATGCCGGCAAGACCTGCAGCGATAACGCCGACTGCGATGGCGACTGTTTGGCCACCAGCATCGTGCCGACCGGCACCGCCACCACCGGCACCTGCCAGCGCGACAGCGATCGCTTCGGCTGCCGCCAGGAGGTGGTCGGCGGCAAGGGCCAGGCGGCGCTGTGCATCGATTGAAGACCTCGAGTCGTAGATGCCACGGGACCATCATCGCCAGGCCGTCGCTGTCCTGCCCCTGCGTTTTGCCGCCGCGCTGATCGACCGACCTGGCGGGCTGCATCGCTGGCGTGCGCGGTTTATGCTCTGGCGCTCCATCCAGGCAGGCCACTTCGATGAGCCAGAGCATCCACGATATTCCCGTGACCCGCATCGACGGCGAACCCGCCACCCTGGCCGACTATCGCGGCAAGGTGCTGCTGGTGGTCAACGTGGCCTCCAAGTGCGGACTGACGCCGCAGTACGAAGGTCTGGAAGCGCTGTATCGCGATAAACAGGCGCAGGGCCTGGAAGTGCTGGCGTTTCCGGCCAACGACTTCAACGGCCAGGAGCCCGGCAGCGAAGCGGAGATCGCCCAGTTCTGCCAGCTCACCTATGACGTCACCTTCCCGATGTTCTCCAAGATCGCCGTCACCGGCGCCGACACCCATCCGCTGTACCAGGCACTGACCAGCGCACGCCCGCAGGCCACCGGCGACGGCCCGATGCGCGAGAAGCTCGCCGGCTACGGCATCGCACCCAACCCCGCGCCGGGTGTGCTGTGGAACTTCGAGAAATTCCTGGTCGGCCGCGACGGCACCGTCATCGACCGCTTCGCTCCGGATGTGCCGGCAGACGATGCCCGCCTGCGTGCGGCGGTGGATGCGGCGCTGGCTGCGTAGTCCGTGGCGGAGTCAGTGCCAACATTGGCGGCACTGCTGCAGTCACTGACGCCTGACGAAGTGCGCTTCATTGCCCAGCGCGATTATGGACAGGACGCAGAGCGGCATTCACGGGCGCTCGCATCCGTAATTGCGCGCGGTGGCCGGTTCGAGCCGGGCAAAGATTGGTATCCGTACGAAGTCGTCGAGTTGGGCGCTCACACGCTTGTGCCGGGCCACGCACGTGAGTTTGCGGTGTGCACGCTACTGGTAATCGCTGCAGTGCTGGATGGCTTTGATCTGTCCACCACACTTTCAGACAAATTCCAGGACCGTGCGGACGACTATGCGAAGCTGCCGCCGGAACTGCAGAAGGCGATTCTGGCGGCCTATGTCGCGGCTCGACTATGACCAACAACATCATTCGTTCGGATTTCTATGCAGAGCCTAAATATGCGACGCATTAGCAGCACCGTCATGGCCGTGTTGCTTGGCATCGCGGCAGGTCAAGTAAATGCATGTTCCATACCCGCTCATCCAACATTTGAGCAATCCCTGGAGCACGCCACCAGCGTCTTCATCTTTCGTTTGGATCAGGCGCGATATCGGCGCGAAGACTTCTGGCTTGGTGCACACTCCGCTTGGGTGGAGGGCAAGATCGCGCTTGTGCAGAATCTTTATGGCGATCCGACTCGGCTCGTGAACATACAGTTTTCAAGCGTATTGTGCGGTGCGGTCAAGCTGGTCGTCGGGCGTCACTACCTGATCGCGACCCGTGCGACGGGTGACACGATTGAACTGGTGGGTGGGGACGCCTCACTTTTCGAGATCGAAGACCTCTACAACCCGGAAAGAAAGACCGCTTCGCTGCAGTCGATGCTGATATTGCCGGTGATTCGCGCCATCTACGGTGTGCATGCCCTGCCTGAGGACTTCCCTCCGCGCGAGATTGCCGCCAGGACGGTGCTGCAACTGCCGCCGCCCCCGCCGTCCCCACCCCAAGGCTCATGAAGACAGCGCACAAAAAAGCCCGGGAGCGATCCCCGGCTTTTTCTTCCTATCTTCAGTAAAACACGCAAACTCGGCCGATCAACGCACCCAGCTCGGAATCGGCATCGCATCTACCGGCACCGTGCTGTCCTTGTCTTCGCGCAGATAGTCGGGCAGTTCGTTGTTCTGCTCGCGATGGCTGCGCAGGTCGCGCACGATCTGGTAATTGCGGCGCTGCATCCAGGCGTCGCGGGTCAGCGCGTATTCGTCCGGTGCCTGGTCGCGCAGCGAGTCCAGCGACATCAGCTGCGAGCGCGTATCCACCAGCTGCAGGCCCTGCAGCGCGAAGCGCGCGCCGCCGTCGTCGACCTGGCGCACCCACGACAGCGGAATGTCGCCGCCCAGGCCGAAGGTATCGCGCACGGTCCGCGGACCGAACAGCGGCAGCTCGAAGTAACGCGAATTGCGCCAGCCCCACGCGCCCAGGGTCTGGCCGAAGTCCTCGCTGCGGCGCGGAATGCCCGCCGCGCTGGCCGGGTCGAACAGCCCGGCAATGCCCAGCGTGGAGTTCATCACGAAGCGTCCCAGCGACTGCGCCGCGAAGATCGGGTGGCCCTGCAGCAGCTGGTTGACCATGGTCAGCGGCGTGCCGAGGTTGTCGAAGAAATTGGTCACGCCCAGCCGCGCCGGACCCGGCACCACCTTGGTGTAGGCGGTCGCCAACGGACGCGCCACGCCGCGGTCCACCGCCAGGTTGAAGCGGTGCATGCCGCGGTTGTAGCGCTCCCACGGGTCGTAGGCCGGTGCGGCGCCCGGCTGCGCGGCAGCGCCGTTGGTGCCGGCCTGCGGGATGGTGGGGCCGTACAGCGCGTCGAAGTCGTCCTCGGCGGCGGTGGGGGCGCCGGCGGGCGCCGCATCGGCACTGGCGCCAGCCTGATCGGCTGGTGCCACTGCGGCCGGTGGCGCGTCGGCTGCGGCGAACCCGGCCGCGACCGGTTGCGCGGTCACTGCGGAATCGTCGCGGACCGGCGCCTGCGCGCTCGGTGCGGTGTCGCGACTGGCCGAGGAGGGCGGCGCGGACTTCGGCGCCTGGCTGGCGCAGGCGCCGAGCAACAGGCAGGCCAGCAGGGGGAGGGGACGGAACTGTTTCATGTGTGTGGCGCTCAGGCCTGGAAATCGAGAGTGGGGGAGAGGCGATAGGCGGCACGCAGGTCGTCCAGGCCGGACGCCTCGCCCACCACCGCTGCAGGGCCTGCGCCGCGCAGGCGCGCGGCCAGTTCGGCCAGCATCGCAAGGCCGGCACTGTCCAGACGTTGTACACCCGACAGGTCCAGCGTGCGCACGCCATCCAGGTGCGCGATCGCCTGCGGCCAGGCCGCAGTGACCGCTGCACGGTCGAGCACGCCGGTCACCACCAGCGTGTCGCCGTTGCGCTGCACCGGGCTGTTACTTGCCATTGGTCGGCGCCGCGCCGACTTGCATGCTGCCGCTGCGCAGGTCTGCGGCAACCTTGGCGATGCCCTTTTCGCGCAGCGGACCATCGAACTGGGTCTTGAAGGTCTGCACGTAGGAAATGCCTTCGATCATCACGTCGAAGATCTTCCACTGGCCGCCGACATTGCGCATCAGGTAGTCGACCGGAGTCGGGTCGTTGCCGGCACGCAGCAGATCGGTGGACACCTTGACGCCGCGGTTGCCCGGCAGCGCGGTTTCGGACTTGCCGCGGAAGGTCGGCTTGCCTTCGAAGTTGAGCAGCGCGGTGCCGTAGCGCTGCATCAGGTTGTCGGCCATGGCATCGGCGAACAGCTTGATGTCCGCATCGGAGGCGCCGCGACCGTGCACGCCCAGAACCAGGCGTGCGGCGTAGTCGCGGTCGAAGGCCTTGTTCAATTCGCCGTCGATGTACTGACGCAGCGCGGCCGGGTTGCTGCGGAATTCGGCGCGGCGCTGTTCCAGCGTGCTCAGGATGCGGGTGCTGCTGTCGATGACGGTCTTGGTGGCCGCGCCTTGCGCAGGCGCGCTGGCGGCGGCCGGCTGCGCCAGCACGGTGGCCGGTGCGCACACCAGCAGGGTCGAGGCCAGGACGGCGGAGAGCAGGATGGTCTTCATTGGTGCGGTTCCGTAGAGGGAGAAGCGGGCTGGGCAGGCGGGGCGGCCTGACCGTCTGCAGCGGATTTATCACCGCCGCCACTGAACATGTACTTGCCGACCAGCTGCAGCAGATCCACCGCCGGCTGGGTGAAACCGATCTCTTCGCCCGGCTTGAGCGTTTCCGGGTCGCCGCCCGGCTGCAACCCGATATAACTCTCGCCCAGCAGGCCGCTGGTGAAGATGCCGGCCGAGGTGTCGGCAGGCAGGTCCTTGTACTTGGTGTCCAGCGACAGCGTGACCACCGAATCGAACTTGGTCGGATCCAGGCTGATGTCGGACACCTTGCCGATGGTCACGCCACCGATCTTCACCGGCGCCTGCGCACGCAGCTGGCCGATCTGGCTGAAGCGCGCGATCAGGGTGTACTGGCTGGAGCCGAAACCCCAGCGCTGGTTGGTCGAGGCCACTGCCAGTACCAGCAGCGAGGCCAGGGTCAGCAGCAAAAAGGCGCCGACGGCGAATTCGAGTCGTGGTCCACGCATGGCCATGGGCTATCTCACCTGAACAACATTGCAGAAAGGACGAAGTTGAACATCAGCACCAGCAGCGAGGCGTTCACCACTGCGCGGGTGGTGGCGATCGAGGTGCCTTCGATGGTCGGCTCGGCATGGAAGCCCACATAGGCGGCCACCAGCGCGGCGGTGCCGCCGAAGATCGCCGACTTGAGCATCGCCACGCCGAAGTCGTCCCAGAAGTCGACGCTGTTGCTCAGCCCGGACCAGAACGTGCCATTGTCGATGCCCAGCACGTGCACCGCTTCGAAGTAGCCGCCGGTGATGGCCAGCGAGCAGAACACGCCGGTCAGCAGCGGTACCGTCAGCACGGCCGCCCAGAAGCGCGGCGCCACTGCCTTGGCCACCGGATCGATGGCCATCAGCTCCAGCGCCTTGATCTGGTCGGTGGCGCGCATCAGGCCGAGCTCGGCGGCGATCGAGCTGCCGGCACGGCCGATGAACAACAGTGCGGTCAGCACCGGCGCCAGTTCGCGGTATAGCGACAGCCCCAGCAGCGTGGACAGCGCGTCCGATGCACCGTAGGTGGTGAGCGTGCGGTAGCCCTGCAGTGTCAGCACCAGGCCGACGAAGGCGCCGCCCACCGCAATGATCGGCAGCGAACGCGCGCCCACCTTGTAGATCTCGCGCACCAGCTCGGCGATGAAATCGCGCGTGGGCAACGAGCCGCGCAGCACGGTCAACGAAAACAGCCCGGCGCGACCGAAGGCGCGAATCGAGTCGGCGAAGGCCATCAGGCAGCACTCCGGTCGCGCCGCGGCGCGGCATCGAAGGCGATCGGGCCATCCGGCTGCCCGTGCAGGAACTGCTGCACCAACGGGTCGGTGCTGTCCTGCAGCTGTTCGGGCGTGCCGGCGAACACGATGCCGCCGTTGGCGATGACCACCGCCTGGTCGCAGATCGGCAGCGTCTCGTGCACATGGTGGCTGACGATGATGCTGGTCAGGCCCAGGCTGTCGTTGAGGCGCTGGATCAGGCTCATGATCACGCCCGAGGCGATCGGGTCCAGCCCGGTCAGCGGCTCGTCGTAGATCATCAAGGGCGGGTCCAGCGCCAGCGCGCGCGCCAAGGCCACACGCCGCGCCATGCCGCCGGACAACTCGCGCGGCCAGGCATCGGCGGCGGCGAGCAGGCCCACCGCGTGCAGCTTCATCTGGACCAGGCGCTGCAGCACCGGCGCCGGCAGGCGCGTGTGCGTGCGCAGCGGCAATGCCACGTTGTCGGCCACGCTCAGGTCGGTCAACAGCCCATTGCCCTGCAACAGCACGCCGACATTGCGGCGCATCTCCAGCAGCGCGCGGCTGCCGTGCGGGATGGGATTGCCGAACAAGGTCACGCTGCCGGCCACCGGGCGCAGTTCGCCGGTCAATGCAGCCAGCAGCGTGGACTTGCCGCTTCCCGACGGACCCAGCACGGCGGTGATGCTGCCGTGCGGCACCTGCAGCGAGACATCACGCAGAATCGCGCGCCCGCCGCGATCGATGCGGACGCCGGACAATTGCACGACAGGGGAAGCGGACGCCGTCATCGAAGCCTTTAACAGAATTCCAACGCGATAGAGTAGCCGTCACACGGCTGAACATAACCGAACCGTGGCGTGCAGTATTGTCGCATTCGCCGGGCCTGCGATGTGGGCGCAGATGGCGCGATCTGCGTAACAGCGTGTCCCGTAGCGCATCCGCTCTGATCCACGCGCGCAACGTACGCCGTAGTAGGGAGCAGTGGGGCGCGCGATCGAAGCCCCCGCGATGGTGCATATCGACTTCGATGCGCCCGCGATCGTCCTGTGCCGCCTGAGCATTGGACGCTGTGATCTGTCGAGTGTGTCGCGTTGCCGGTTCCGACATCTTGTGGGACAAGCGACAAGACGCGAGGATCTACGCTACCTCGTCGCCCAGGAGTCCTCCATGGAGTTGTTGACGCTTGAACATTTCGCCGGCAGCGTCAACGAGACCTTCGCCGCCGCATTGAATGATGGCGAGGTTCCGTTCGTCCTGGTGGAAGCGCGGCCCTTGCAGAACGCACGTCGTTCGCAACGCGCGCCGTTCTCGCTGTTGTTCCGCAATGGGTCGGCGTTCCTGTTTCCGCAGCAAACCTATCAGATGCGTCACGCGCGGCTGGGCGAGATCGGTATCTTTCTGGTGCCGGTGGCACGCGAGCGCGACGGGTTTCTGTATCAGGCCGTCTTCAACTGAGCGCGCCCTGGAACGGCTGACACAGCGACTACGCAGCCGCCAGGCGGATGCGCTCGGTGCTCGGACCAGTCCACGCTCCGGTGCTGGGCGCGCCGTCCACGCCCACCCGCCCACTGCTCACGACGTTTTGCAGGCTTCTTCCGGATTGGGCAGGCCCAACCTGGCGCTCTCAAGCAGGCGGGTGATCGCTGGGGTGCCAATGCATCTGCAGGTGCGTCTGGGTGCTGTCGCCCGCAACGAATCCCAGGCGTCCATACAGACGTTGGGCGGCGGGATTGGCGTGCAGCACGTGCAATGACACCGTGCATCCGGCCTCGCGTGCCAGTGCCTGCGCGTGGACGATCAGCTGCGAGCCGATGCCCCGGCCACGCCACTCGGGCAGCAGGCTGATATCCACCACTGTCAGGTGCGTGGCAGCGCGGTGCAGGTACAGGCGGCCGATCCGCAGATCTTCCACCTGCACGATCGAAAACTCGGCACCGGCAAAATGCTGTCGGTAATGCGCGCGCTGCAGGGCGAACTGCTGCTGCAGGAAGGCGCGCTTGGTCGCTTCCGGCCACGGCACCGGCGCCAGCTCGTCGCTGCGGGTGCTGGCGTAGAGATCTTCCAGCCACGTGATATCGGTGGGCTGCTCCGGCCGCAGTTCAAGCCCCGCTGCGGCGGGTGCGTTTGCGCACAGACGCGATGGCGCGCTGGCCTGCGTAACGCGCCCAGGCATTGGCATCGCCTAATTGAACACCGGGTAGTCGCCCTGCAGCGCGATGCAGAAATTCACCGCCAGATAGGGCTGCCGGTTCTCGTGCGGCAGGCCATTGCCGGTGGGCAGCAGCATGGTCGGGGAAAACTGCTTGTCGGGCGCGACCGCCAGGAACGGCCGCTCGTTGTTGATGTTCAGCGACGACAGGGCCGCGCCGCTGGCGGGTGTGCCGGTCCGCTTGGTCGCGTCGGCTTGCGAGAACGCGTTCACTCCGTGCTGATGCATCGGGATCTGCGATTGCTGCAGGCTCACCGAGGCGGAGCCGAAGTTGCTGCCCAGCGGATGCGGGCTCAGGCCAGGCCCCTGGCCCTGCTCACAACCGGCGCGTGCGCAGAAGTTCGGCAACTGGAAGGTGCTGCTGCCGTTGCCGCCGTAGGCCACACCCAGTAGCGAATACAGCGTGGTGTTCTGCGCGACCGGCAGCACGGCGCCGTTGCAAAATGCCCAGCCATAGGGGTTGTAGTCGAAGCCGAACAGCTGGATTTCGCCGATATAGGGTTCGGTCATGAGCGGGTTTCTCCGATGGTGGGGATGCATACCGCAGCCGGGTCGGTGCGGCGCATGGGATCAGGCCTGCTGCGGAAAGATGCCGGTGGTGGCAATGCAGTACTGCACCGTCAGCGTCGGCATGACGTTGCTGTGCGGTTGGCTGCCGCCGGCGAACGAAGTGCTCTGCGCGGACATCGTCACCTGGGTGGCGCCGGTCAGATTAGTGGCATAGAACAGACCGCCATCGACTGCTCCCGGCACCAGCCCGGCAGGCGCTGTCGCGGTGGCTGCCGCCGTGGTGGCCTGGGCGGTATGCGTATGCGCCGGCATCTGCAGGTCGATCAATGTCACCGTCTCGGTGCCGGCGCGCTGGCCCAGCACATAGTTGCTCAATCCAGTCCCCTGGCCCTGGTGGATCGGCAGACGACCGCGCAGGTCCGGTACGCCGAAGGTGCTTGTGCCATTGCCGCCGTAGGTGGTGCCGAGCAGCAGGTACAGCGGCTCGTATTCGGAGATCTGCAGCAGGGTGCCGTCGCATGCCTGCCAGCCCTGAGGAGTACGGCCGAAGCCGAACATGCGGATTTCGCCGATGAATGGAGTGCCCATGTAGTCCTTCCTGGTCGATGAAGCGCCGCGCGCCGACAACGCGCCCTGCGCCCGAATGCGGAGACGCCTAGTTGCGCGAGGGGAAGATGCCGGACAGCGCGATGCAAAAATTCAGCGTGGTGTACGGCTGCAGGTTCGGGTGCGCCTGATTGCCGCCGCTGCTGGCGATCGTGGACTGGGCCAGCGGCACCATCGTGCCGGGTGCGGCATACAGTGCGTGCGGCGTGCCCGGCCCCGGGCTGACGACATTGTTGGCAAACAGGCGCCCGGTCGGAGCGCGGTTGTCGCCGTTACCGCTGCTGCAATCGAGTATGTGCAGGTGCGGGGGCAGGTTGTCGCCCACCAGCGTCACGTTCTCCGCGCCGGCGCTCTGGCCGATCGGCGCGGCGGGTGGCTGCCATGCCGGATCCACCGACGGCCCGTAGCCGATGGGCGTGCGGCCGCGCATGTCGGGCAGGCCGAAGGTGGTCTTGCCATCGCCGCCGTAACGGGTGCTCAGCAGGCTGAACAGGGCCTGGTTCTGATTGATCGGCAGCAACTGCCCGTTGCACTGCGCAAAATACTTCGGCGCATAGGTGAAGCCGGTCAGCATGATCTGACCGATGAAGAACTCGCTCATCCAGCTCTCCCGAGTAGATAAACCCCCGGCCTCATGCCAGGAGCAGCCCTACACATACCGGCCGGACCCACACACAGCAAGCCGCGATGCATCAAAACTGGAATGAAGTATTAATTTTTTGTTCTTTAACTGGCAGTCAGTTCCTGTTTCAATGGCGCCGCAGCGCGGATATGCCTTCAAAGGCATGAATGACGCACTGATCTGAGGCACCAGGACTGTTGCCAGCGCCAGCGGGGTGGCGTGTTTCCAGGGGATCATCGAATGTCTATGAATTGCACCGCGGCACGCGGCGTGCGCCTGGCCTTGCAGTGGCTGACGGCGCTGGTGTTGTTGGCGACCTCTCAGGCTGCGCTCGCCGTCTACTGCCCGTCTCCCAAAAGCGCGACCATCAACTCGGGCGGCTCGGTGACTTTCGAGGTCGGCGACTGCGATGGGCCATCGGACTTCGGCATGCAGACCGGTAACGTCTCTCCGTCGCATGGCAGCTACAGCCTGCCTGGCCAGAATCCCGACAGCACCGAGCAGGTGACCTATACCAACAACGGGGATGGTGCGACGTCAGACACGTTCACCCTTGGCGATGAGGACGGCAATCAGGTCGTCTTCAACATCACCATCAACCCCTCGCGTCAAGCCAGCATCGCGGTCTCTCCCGCCAGCGCCAACGAGGATAGCGGCACCCCGTTCGTTTACACGGTGACGCTGAGCCAGACCAACAGCTCGCCCACGACGGTGAACCTGACCCGCAGCGGGTCCGCCACCAGCGGCACCGACTACTCCGGCGCGGTGAGCAGCGTCGTGGTCCCTGCCAATGCTACCTCCGCCAGTTTCAGCGTCACCCCGATCGCCGATGCGACGGTGGAGGCGGACGAGACGGTGACCTTTACCGTCGCTGCCGGCACCGGCTATTCACCGGGCAGCCCGTCCAGCGCCACCGCCACCATCGTCAACGACGATTTCCCGACCGCCAGCATTGGCGTGTCGCCGGCCAGCGTCAGCGAAGATGGCGCCACCAACCTGGTCTACACCGTTACCCTGAGTCAGGCGCCCGTGTCGGCTGTCTCGGTCGGCTTCAACGTGGGCGGCACCGCGACCTCGGGCACCGACTATGCGGCCGTCAGCTCCCCGCTGGTGATTGCGGCCGGGCAGACCACCGGCACGATCACGATCAATCCCACTGCCGACAGCACGGTCGAGCCCGACGAGACGGTGCTGATCGGCCTCAGCGCTGGCACCGGCTATACCGTGGGCTCGCCGTCCAGCGCCACCGGCACCATCCTCAACGACGACCAGCCTGCGTTGAGCATCAACGACGTGTCGGTGAACGAGGGCAACGCCGGCACCACCAACGCGACCTTCACCGTTTCGCTGAGCCAGCCAGCGCCGAGCGGTGGCGTCAGCTTCGATATCGCCAGCGCCGACGGCACCGCCAGCGCGGGCGTGGATTACGTGGCCTCCAGCCTGACCGGGCAGACCATTCCCGCCGGCAGCAGCAGCGCCACCTTCATCGTGCTGGTCAATGGCGACACGCTCAACGAACCCAACGAAACCTTCTTCGTCAACGTCAGCAACGTCAGCGGCGCGACCATCACCGATGCGCAAGGGCAGGGCACCATCGTCAACGACGATGCGGTGCCGGCGCTGTCGATCGACGACGTCAGCGTGAGCGAAGGCAACAGCGGCACGACCACCCTCACCTTCACGGTGAGTCTGAGCGCGCCCAGCGCCCAGACCGTCACGGTCAACTACGCCACCGCCGACGGCTCGGCCACGGCCGGCAGCGACTACGTCGCCCGTTCCGGCACCTTGACCTTCGCCCCGGGGACGACCGCGCAGGGCGTGGCAGTGACGATCAATGGCGACACTGCGGTCGAAGCCGACGAGACCTTCAGCCTGGCCTTGTCCGGAGCCAGCAACGCGAGCATTGCCCGCGCCACCGGCACCGCGACGATCCTCAACGACGATGCGGTGGTCACCGTCGCGCCGGCCTCGCTGCCGGCGGCCACCGCGGGCACGGCATACAGCCAGAACGTGCTCGCCAGCGGCGGTACCGCGCCCTATACGTTTGCGCTCACCGCCGGCGCGCTACCGGCCGGGATGACCCTGAGCAGCGTTGGCGTGCTATCGGGCACGCCCACCAGCAGCGGCAGCTTCAATTTCACCGTGACCGCCACCGACAGCGGTAACCCGACCTCCGGCAGCCGCGCCTACACCCTGGTCGTGGCGGCGCCGACCATGACCCTGCCGGCGACCACCCTGCCCAACGCCACTGGCGGCCAGGCCTACAGCGCCGCCATCAACCCGGCCACCGGCGGCATCGCCCCATACACCTATACGCTCAGCGTCGGTGCCTTGCCGGCGGGCATTGCCATCAACAGCGCCACCGGTGCGCTCAGTGGCGCGTCCACCACGATCGGCACCTACAATTTCACCCTCACCGCCACCGACAGCACCACCGGCACGGCCGCGCAGGCCACCCGCAGCTATACGCTGACGGTGGTATCGCCGACGCTGGTCATCGCGCCGGCAACGTTGCCCGCCGGCACCTTCGGCGCGGCCTACAGCCAGACGCTGAGCACCAGCGGCGGCAATGCGCCGTACAGCTATGCGCTCAACGCGGGCGCCCTGCCGCCCGGGTTGAGCCTGAGCAGCGGCGGCGTGCTGTCCGGCACCCCGGGTGCGGCCGGCAGCTTCTCCTTCAGCGTGAGCGCCACCGATGCCGACGGGTTCGGCACCACGCAGGCCTATACGCTGGCGATCGCCGCGCCGACCCTGGTCATCGCGCCGCCGACCTTGCCGGCTGCCACGCGCGGTACTGCCTACAGCCAGAGCCTGAGCGCCAGCGGCGGCACCGCGCCGTACACCTATGCAATCAGCAGCGGCGCGCTGCCGGCCGGGATGACGCTGGCCAGCACCGGCACCTTGTCCGGCACGGCAACGGTGGAAGGCACGTTCAACTTCACTGTCCAGGTCACCGACGCGAACGCCTTCACCGGCACCCAGGCCTATGCGCTGACGGTGGCGGGCCCCAACCTGGCACTGCCGGCCTCCACCTTGCCGGCCGGCACCGCCGGGCAGGCCTACACGGCGGCGATCACCCCGGCCACCGGCGGCACAGCGCCGTACACCTATGCGCTGACCGCCGGAACCCTGCCGGCCGGCATCGTGCTGGATGCGGCCACCGGCGGGCTGAGCGGCACGCCAACGGTCTCGGGCAGCTTCAACTTCACCCTGACGGTTTCGGACAGCACGCCCAGCCCGGCCGCGCAGGCATCGCGCAGCTATGTGCTCACCGTCAACACGGCCACGCTGGTGATCGCGCAGGGCACGCTGCCGCCGGCCGTCAGCGGCACCGCCTACACGCAGACGCTGACCGTCAGCGGCGGCGTGGCGCCCTACACCTTCACCGTGAGCAGCGGCACCCTGCCGGCCGGGTTGACCCTGGCCCCGAACGGCACGCTGTCGGGCACGCCGAGCGCCGAAGGCAGCAGCACGTTCACCATCACCGTGACCGATGCCAGTGCCGCCAGCGCCTCGCAGGCCTACACCTTCACCGTGGGCAGCGCCGCACCGGTGGCGGTTGCAGACACCGCCGTGACCATGGACGCCACCGCAGTGAGCGTGGCGGTGACTGCCAACGACACCGGCACGATCAGCACGATCGCCATTGCCGCCGCTCCTGCCAACGGCACCGCGGTGGTAGATGGCCTGCAGGTGATCTACACCCCGAACGCCGGCTTCATCGGCACCGACGTGCTGAGCTATACCGCCACCGGTGCGGGCGGTACCTCGGCGGCGACCACGCTGACCCTCACCGTCAATGCCCGCCCGGTGGCGGTGTCGGTGACCGCAGAGGCAGTGCCTGGCGAAGCGCAGCAGGTGGATATCACCCGCAATGCCACCGGTGGGCCGTTCGTGGCCGCCGCGGTGGTCGCGGTGCTGCCGGCCTCGGCGGGTACGGCCAGCATCACCCGCGTCGGCGGTGCGGCCATCGCCTCGGCGGCGGGCGGGTCCGGCCCATCGACGGCGGCGACCGCGATGGCCGAACCGCCCAGCTTCGTGCTGACCTTTACGCCCAACCCGGCCTTCGTCGGCCAGGCCACGGTGCAGTTCACCCTGTCCAATGCATTTGCCACCTCGCTCCCGGCCAGCGTGGTGTTCAACATCGCACCGCGCCGCGACCCGAGCCAGGACGCGGAAGTGCGTGGCCTGATCGATGCGCAGTCCGAGTCCACCCGGCGGTTTGCGCGGGCGCAGATCGACAACTTCCAGCGCCGTCTGGAAGCCACCCACCGCGGCGGCGGCGGCGTCAGCAATGCGGTGAGCTTCCAGCCCACCTCGCATTGCCGCGAGGCCGACCGCGGCATCAGTGCCCAGCCGTGCAGCCGGGACACGCAGGATGCCGACAACGACTTCCGCGATGCGCCGGCGGCGGCAGGCAGCAGCACCGGTGCGCAGGGCCAGGGCGATCTGGGCCTGTGGATCGGCGGTGCGATCCGCTCCGGCAGCCTGAACCGGCAGGCCAACAGCAACGGCGTGGATTTCCAGACCGATGGCCTGAGCGTGGGTGCCGACTACCGGCTGGCGCCGTCGCTGGCGATCGGTGCGGGCCTGGGCTGGGGCCGCGACGACAGCGATGTGGGCACGCGCGGCAGCCGCATGAGGGGCACCGCCTACACCATGGCGTTGTACGCCAGCTTCCATCCGGGCAAGGCGTTGTTCTTCGACACCCTGGTGGGCTACCAGTTGCTGTCCTACGACCTGCGCCGCTTCGTCACCGACGACAGCTCGCTGGCCGAAGGCAGCCGCGACGGCAAGCAGTGGATCGCCTCGCTGTCCACCGGCGCGGATCTGCAACGCGGCGAGCTGCAGATCACCCCGTATGCGCGCGTGGATGTGGCACGTGCCACGCTGGATGGCTATGTCGAACAGGGCGTGGCGCCGTTCGCACTGCGCTATGCCGACATGGACGTGGCCACCAGCACCGGCAACCTGGGCCTGCGCCTGGAATGGCGCCGCGAAGTGGCCTGGGGACGGTTCACTCCGCAGTTGCGCGTGGAGTATCAGCGCGACTTCCAGGGCCGCGGCGATGCCACCTTGAGTTATGCCGATCTCAGTGGCGGTCCGTTCTACCGCACCGGGCAGGCCGCATTCGACCGCAATCGCCTGATGGTGGGCATCGGCGCGGCATTGTTGACCGAGCAGGGCCTGTCCACGCGGCTGGAATACCGCGGCATCACCGATGGCGACAGTGGCAACGACCAGATCTGGATGATCAATCTGGAAAAGACCTACTGATCGCGCTGCGCGCCATGCAATAAGCCAACCCACTGGGCCGGACGTGATGTTCGGCCCAGTGCGTTTGGGCCGGTGCGCAGCGGTGCCATGGCCTGGCGCGAAGATGGGCGGTCGTCGGAGGAAGCCCCCGATCTGCAGTGCGTTCGCCTGGCTGCCAATCGCGCATCCCAGGCAGATGCTGCGGGATCGGTATCCGGTCAAGCACCGGTGGCGGTTCCTGCTGGCTAATGGCCGGCGTTGCGTCCGCGAGCGCGCGCCTGTGCGGCATCCGGCACAATGCATGCACGCATGCACGCCACCTCCGCGCCCGATTTCCGTCTTTATCCATCCAATGCGCTGGATACCCTGGCGGCCCTGCTCGCGCAGGAGCTGCGCCGGCCGGTGCCCGGGCAGCCGTTGCTGCAGCCGGAGGTGGTGCTGATCCCGCAGGTGGCGATGCGGCGCTGGTTGCAGTCCACGCTGGCGGCCGAGCACGGCGTGGCGGCGAATCTGGAATTCCTCACCCCCGGCGAATTCGTCGCGCGCGCGCTGGAGCGCAACCTCGGCCCGGCCGACGACGATCTGGACATGGCTACCACGCAGTGGCGGCTGTACGCCGCGCTGCAGGCCGATCTGGGCGGCGATGCGGCACTGGCGCCGCTGGCCGGCTATCTGGCCGATGGCGATGCGCTCAAGCCCTGGGCGCTGGCCGGCGAGCTGGGCAGCGTGTTCGAGAAGTACCAGGCCTGGCGCCGCGACTGGTTGCTGCGCTGGGAAGGCGGCGCCGAGCCGGACGACCCGCAGGCGCGGCTGTGGCGCAGCATCGCCACCGGCCGGCAGTACCGCGCGCGCCGCATCGGCCAGTACCTGGACCGCTACGCCCGTGACGATGGTCCGTTGCCGCAGGGCTTGCCGGCGCGGCTGTTCGCCTTCGCCATCCTCAATATCTCGCCCGATGTGCTGCGCGTGCTGGCCACGCAGGCGCGCGTGGGCACGCTGCATTTCTATCTGCCCACGCCCACGCAAGGGTATTGGGGCGATCTGCAGACCCTGTGGCAACGCCGCCGCGAGGGTGGGGCGGCGGCGTTGTTCGCCGACCAGGTGCAGGAAAACCCGCTGCTGCAGGCCTGGGGCGCGGCCGGCCGCGACTTCATGGCCTTGATCGGCGATTACGAAGTGGTGCACCCGCTGGCCGAAATCGCCGCCTACGCCGATCCGCTGGAGTCCGGCCGCCGCCCGCTCGCCGACGGCGGCCTGGGCGACAGCTTGTTGCGGCGCATGCAGAGCGACCTGTTCCATCGCCGCGCTCCGGTGGTGCCGGCCGCGTTGCCGGCGGTCGATCTCCACGACCCCAGCCTGCAGGTGCACGCCTGTCACACCCGCCTGCGCGAGCTGCAGGTGCTGCACGACCAACTGCGCGCGCTGCTGGACGATGCGCGCTTCGAACCGCCGCTGCAGCCGCGCGAGATCGCGGTGCTGTCGCCGGACATCGACCCGTACGTGCCTTACCTGGACGCGGTGTTCGGCAGTCATGGCAACGACGACGCATTGCCGTATGCGCTGGCCGACGCCAGCCCGCTGGCGAGCGAACCGCTGGCCGAGGTGTTTGTCACCCTGCTGAAGCTGCCGATCGCACGCTTCGGCCTGCACGAGATCCTGGACCTGATCGCCAGCGCGCCGATCGCCGAAGCCGCCGGCCTGGACGAGGCCGGGCTGGAACGCCTGCGCGGCTGGCTGCATGCCGCCGGCGCGCGCTGGGGCCTGGACGCCATGCATCGGCGCCAGCACCAGGCCCCGGGCGACGACGCCTACACCTGGCGCTTCGCGCTGGACCGGCTGCTGCTCGGCCACGCCAGCGGTGCCGACGACGATATCGACGGCGTGGCGCCGTGGCCGCAGCTGGAAGGCAGCGCGCTGGCCGCGCTCGATATCTTGTTGAAGCTGCTGGGTGTGCTCGAACGCCACCAGTCCGCCTTGGCCAAAGCGATGACGCCGATCCAGTGGCGCGAACGCCTGCTGGAGCTGCTGGATGCGCTGATTCCCACCGCGCCTTCGGCCCCGCGCGCGCAGCGCGCGCTGGACCGCCTGCGCAGCCTCATCGACCAGTTCGCCCGCGATGCGCAACGCGCCCAATACCCCGGCAGCGTCCCCGCCGAGGTGGTGCGCGCGCACTTTGCCGCCGTGCTGGGCGAATCGGATACGCGCGCGCCGCTGCTCACCGGCGGCATCAGCTTCGGGCGCATGGTGCCGATGCGCCTGCTGCCGTTCCGGGTGATCTGCCTGCTGGGCATGAACGATGGCGATTTTCCGCGCCGCGACCCGGCCGCCGGACTCAATCGCCTCACCGCCGAACTGGGCACTGCGCGCCGCCGCCACGGCGACCGTTCCACCCGCGAGGACGACCGCTTTTTGTTCCTGCAATTGTTCGCCTCCGCACAGGACGTGTTCTACCTGAGTTATCTCGGCGCCGATGCGCGCGATGGCAGCCCGCGCGAGCCTTCGGTGCTGGTCAGCGAATTGCTGGCCACCGCGGCGCATTACCACGCCGCTGCCGCTGCCGCCGACACCCTGGTGGTGCAGCACCCGCTGCAGCCGTTCGCCGCGGCCGCCTTCGGTGCGCAGAGCGACGCAGGTGCGGACCCGCGCCGTTTCAGCTATCGCCGGCAATGGCGCCCGGCCGTGGACAGCCTCACCGGCCAGCGCCAACCGCTGGCGCCGTGGGTGGCCGGCGCGTTGCCGGCCGATGACAGCGGCTTGCCGGGCAGCGTGTCCATCGACGAGTTGCGCCGGCTGTTCGGCGACCCGGCCGGGCAGTTCCTGCGCCATCGCTTGGGGATGCGCCTGCCCGATCCGGCCAGCGAAGACAGCGATCTGGAACCGCTGCTCGCACCCACGCGCGGGCTGGATCAATACGGCTTGCAGCAACAGGTGTTCGAGGCCGCGTTGGCCGATGAGGTGGACGGGCTGTACGAACGTCTGCGCGCACGCGCGCTGCTGCCGTCCGGCCCGCTGGGGCGGCGCCAGCTCGACGAACGGCTGACGCAACTGCGCCCGTATGCGCAGGCCTTCCGGCAGTGGCGTGGCGAGGCCGACGCGCAGTCGCAGCGGCTGCAGGTGCAGATCGGCGATGTCGCGCTGCATGGCCGCGTGCCTGGCTGGTATGCGCACGGCGTGGGGCGCGTGCAGGTGGGCGCGCTCACCGGCCGCAACGCGATTCGTCATGGACTGGAATGGCTGCTGCTGCGCGCCGCCGGCGAGCAGGTGCCGTACGTGCGCTTCTTCGAGCACGACGACGGCCTGGGCCCGCATCCCATCGATGCACAGCCGCTGGCGCAGGCGCAGGCGCGCGCCGCGTTGGGCGAGTTGCTGCAGCTGTATCGGCAGGGCCTGCAGGCACCACTGCCGTTCGCGCCGTACAGCAGCTGGAAATACCACCAGGCCGCGCGCGGCGACGATCTGGACAAGGCCATCAAGGACGCGGCCGGACAATGGCAGGCCAGCTTCGGCTGGAGCGAATCGCACAGCCCGGAGCTGCGCCTGGTCAACCGCGGCCGCGACCCGTTCGCCGATGCGCAGCGGTTCAGCGCGTTCGCCACCACCAGCCATCGGCTCTACGACCTGCTGGAACGCGCCAACACCGACGCGACGCTGGATCCGCAGCGCGTGATCGAAAGCTGGCGGCACTGGCATGGCGCACAGGACGAGGGCGAATGAGCGCGCCCACCGTGACCGACCCGTACCTGCAGCTGCCGCTGGACGGCGTGCGCCTGATCGAGGCCAGCGCCGGCACCGGCAAGACCTTCACCCTGGCCACGTTGTTCACCCGCCTGGTGGTCGAGCGCGGCCTGCGCATCGGCCAGATCCTGGCGGTGACCTTTACCGAGGCCGCCACCCAGGAACTGCGCCGGCGCATCCGCGAGCGCCTGGCGCTGGCCGCCACGCTGGTCCCCGATGCGCCATCGCCTTTCGTAGGAGCGCACCCAGGCGCGACCGACCCGGCGCCCGCGGCTCCTGTAGGAGCGGCCCAGGCCGCGACCGACCTCGCCGACAACCCGTCGCGGCCAGGGCCGCTCCTACAGGACGCCCCCGACGCCCTGCTCACCCGCGCCATCCTCGCCACGCACCTGGCCGCCGGCACCGAGACCCCCGCCGCGCTGCGCCGCCGCCTGCAGCAGGCAGTGGAAGAAATCGACCTCGCCGCGGTGTTCACCATCCACGGTTTCTGCGCGCGTGTGCTGCGCGAACACGCACTGGAAAGCGGCCAGGCCTTTGCCGCCCCGCAGCTGCTCGCCAACGACCGCGAACTGCTGGGCGAAGTGGCCGCCGACCTGTGGCGCCAGCGCGCCGCCGATGCGGTGATGGCCGAAGACCTGATCGCCCTGTGGTCGGGTGGCCCGCCGGCACTGGCCACGGATCTGCGAGCCTTGCTGCGCCATACCGCGCTGCTGCCGGCAGTCTCTCCCGACAGCGACGATGCCGCCGCCTTGCTGCAGGCCGTGCATGCTGCCAGCCACGCCCTGGCGGCCGCCTTCCAGGCGCATGGCACGGCGTTTTTCGAAACCCTCATGACTGCCATCGACGGCGGCGTGCTGAGCAAGGTCAGCTACAAACCCGAATGGCTCACTGCGCTGTGGCATTGGTTCGAGGATTTCGCCGCGGCACCGTCGCAGGACAGCACACCGCATCCCAAGCTGATCAAGTTGACCGCGGCCGAACTGGCCGCGGGCACCAACAAGAAATTCGTCGATCGCACCCCGGCCTCGCCGCTGAGCCACGCCATCGATGGCTATCTCACCGCGCTGGCCGGTGTCGAACAATGGCGGACACGCCGCCGCATCCGTCTGCTGCACGCCCTGCGCGAAGACGCCATCGCCCGGCTGGCCCTGCTCAAGCGCCAGCGCCGCGTGCAGACCTACGACGACCTGGTCGACGGCGTGGCGCAGGCGCTGGAAGGCCCGCAGGTCGACGCGCTGGTCAGGCGCCTGCGCGCGCAATACGCCATCGCGCTGGTGGACGAATTCCAGGACACCGACGACCGCCAGTGGGCGATCTTCTCCAGCGTGTTCGGCAACGGCGCGCTCGCGCAGGCGGCCGGATTCGCGCCGTCGCTGTTTCTGATCGGCGACCCCAAGCAGGCCATCTACGGCTTTCGCGGCGGCGATGTGCGCACCTATCTGGCCGCGGCGGTCAGCGCCGAACCGGCCCCGCCGTTGAGCCACAATTTCCGCTCGCGCCCCGGCGTGCTGGCGGCGATCGACGCGCTATACGCGCAGGCCGGCTACGCCGATGCCTTCCTCACCGACGGCATCGCCTTCCACCCGGTGCAGCCGGGCACCAAGCGGCTGGACACCGACCTGCAACGCGACGGTGCCACCGCCCCGGCGCTGACGCTGTGGCGCGCGCCAGAGCCGCCACAGCCCGCGAAAGGAAAACCCAAGCCCTGGAGCGCCGGCCGCGCCCGCGAGCTGGCCACCGCCGCCTGCGTGGCCGCGATCCGCGGCTGGCTGGCCGCCGGCCGCGACGGCAGCGCCACCATCAACGCCCGCCCGGTGCAGGCTGGCGACATCGCGGTGCTGGTGCGCAGCCATGGCGAGGCCACCCGCATCCAGCAGGCGCTGGGCGCGGTGGGCATTCCCGCGGTGGCCGCCGGCAAGCAGAGCCTGTTCGCCACCGACGAAGCGCTGGAACTGCTGGCGCTGCTGCAGGCCTTGCTCGACCCGGGCGACGACAGCCGCCTGCGCGCCGCACTGGCCACGGTGCTGATCGGACAGGACGCCATCGCCATCGCCACCCTGGAACACGACGGCGAGCGGCATCGCCGCTGGCAGCAGCAGGCGCTGGACTGGCGCGAACGCTGGCAACGCGGCGGTCCGCTGGCGCTGATCGGCGAACTCGGCGCCGCGCACGGACAGCGCCTGCTGGCCCTGGTCGATGGCGAACGCCGCCTCACCAATTACCTGCAACTGGCCGAACTGCTGCAGGAAGCCGACGCTCGCGCGCTCGGCCCGCACGGCCTGGTCGACTGGCTGGCGCGCCGCATCGCCAATGCCGACGACAACGACGAAGCGCAGCAACTGCGGCTGGAATCGGACGCGCGCCGCGTGCAGATCGTCACCCTGCACAAGAGCAAGGGCCTGGAATACCCGCTGGTGTTCCTGCCCTACATCGGCATCGGCCGTAGCGACAAGGGTGCTGGCCGCCATTGCGTGGTGCATGCGCCGGACACCGGCCGCCAGCTGCACTGGAACGTGTCCAAGTGGAGCCGCGACGACGACCCGGCCTGGAGCGCGGCCGAAGCGGCCTGGAAGCAGGAACAACGCGCCGAAGACGCGCGCCTGCTGTATGTCGGCCTGACCCGCGCCGAGCACGCGCTGTGGATCGCAAGCGGCAGTTTCCACCAGCACGAACGCACGCCGTTGGCCGGCATGCTGCGTGCGCTCGATGCGCTGCAGGGTGCGGCCGGCGCGGGCGTGGTGGTGGTCGATACCGCCACCCCGCCGGCCGACTTGCCACGCCTGCCACCACCGCCCGAGGCGCAGGTGCCGCCTGCGCGCATCCCGCAGCGGCAGATCGCCCCGGACTGGTGGGTCTACAGCTTCACCCAGCTGGCCAACGCCGATGCCGGCACCGCCACCGACCCGATGGCCAGCGCCACCGTGGTGGGCAGTGGCGGCACCGACGAACCGGCCAGCGACGCCGCGGCCGCGGTCACCGAGGCCGAACCGTTCGATCCGCGCTTTGCCGGCAACCGCTTCGGCGTGGTGATGCACGACGTGTTCGAGCGGTGCGACTTCGCCGCCTGGCAGCACTGGCGCCCCGGCGACCCCGCGCCCGAGGGCCAGGTCGCCCCGATCATCGACGCCCTGCAACGCGGCGGCTACGCGCAGGACGAGCTCGATGACGGCCTGCGCATGCTCACTGCGCTGATCGGCAACACCCTCACCGTGACCCTGCCCGAAGGCACCGCCCTGGCCGCCGTGCCCGAGCCGCAGCGCCGCAACGAAATGGAATTCCACTTCGCCATGCAGCCCACCCGCGTGGACGCGCTGCTGGCCCTGCTGCACCGCTTCGAGGTGGTCGGCGACCGCCAGGCCTTCGGCGCGCGCCAGCGGCTGGAGGGCCTGATGACCGGCCTGATCGACCTCACCTACACCGTCGACGGCCGCTGGTACGTGCTGGACTACAAGTCCAACCGCCTGCCCAGCTACGCCCCCGACGCCCTGGCACGCGCCATGGCGCATAGCGAATACACCTTGCAGGCACTGATCTACACCCTGGCCCTGCACCGCTGGCTGCGCTTCCGCCTGAGTGAGGCCTACGACTACGCCCGCGACTTCGGCGGCGTGCGCTACCTGTTCTGCCGCGGCCTGGATGCGTCACGCCAGGACACGGACGAGGCCGTGCCGGACGCCATGCCCGCACCGGCCGCCGGGGCCGACGCCCCGCACGACGGAGCGTCCGCACCCGGCGTCTACGCCTGGCGCTTCGACCCGGCGTTGGTCCATGCGCTGGATGCCCTGTTCGCCGGCAAGCCAAAGGATCCCGGTACCAGCGAGGCCCCGAGGTCTCCCTTCCCGCAAGAGCGTGACGCCCCAGAACCCCCTTCCTCCCAGCAGAGCAACGCCTCAAAGCCCCTCTCCCCACGGGAGAGGGGTTGGGGTGAGGGTCCGTCCGCCCCGGGAGCCCCCACCGCATGACCCCCTCGAGCCTGCTCACCGCCCTCCACCAGGCCGGCGCCCTGCGCACGCTGGACGTAGCCTTCGCGCAAAGCCTGCAACGGCTTGCCCCAGACACCGACCCACAGGTCCTGGCCGGCGCCGCGCTCGCCTCGCTGGCCGTCACCAGTGGCCACGCCGGGCTGGACCCGACCCGCGCCGCCATGCTGCTGGACCCACGCGATGGTCCCCCGCCCACCCTGCCGGACCCCGCCGACTGGCAACGCGTGCTCGCCGCCTCGCGCTGGGTCGACCAACCCGCGCCCGATCAGCCCGCCGCCGCAGACCGCCCGCTGGTGCTCGAGCACGGCCTGCTCTACCTGCGCCGCTATCGCGAGTACGAACGCCGCCTGGCGCTGGGCCTGCAGCGCATCGCCGCCCAGCCCATGCCCGCGTTCGATACCGCAGCGCTGGTACCGCTGTTCGCGCAGTTGTTCCCGAACGCAGCCGCCTCATCCCCTCTCCCCCCGGGAGAGGGTGCCCGAAGGGCGGGTGAGGGTACGGGCCTGCCCGAGCCATCCATCGACCGCCAGGCCCAGGCCGCCGCGCTGGCCCTGCGCCGCGCGCTGCTGCTGGTCACCGGCGGCCCCGGCACCGGCAAGACCACCACCATCGCCTGCCTGCTGCTGCTGCGCATCGCCCAGGCCCAGGCCGCCGGCACACCGCCGCCCCGCATCGCCCTGGCCGCCCCCACCGGCCGCGCCGCCGAGCGCATGGCCGAGAGCCTGCGCCTGGCCGTGGCCCGCGCGATGGAGCAGGGCCTGCCACCCCCCTCCGCCGCACCGACCCCGGACACGTCCCCTCTCCCGTCTACCGCACCGCATCCGGACGCTTCCCCTCTCCCGTCTACCGCACCACACCCAGACGCTTCCCCTCTCCCGTCTACCGCACCACACCCAAACACTTCCCCTCTCCCGCCTGCGGGAGAGGGTGCCCGCAGGGCGGGTGAGGGCAACGCCCCTACCAACCCCTCCTGGACCACCGCCCTCCCCACCGGCGCCAGCACCCTGCATCGCCTGCTCGGCGTCATCCCAGACGCCCCGCAGTTCCGCCACACCGCCGACAACCCGCTGCCGTTCGACCTGATCGTGGTCGACGAGGCCTCCATGGTCGACCTGCCGCTGATGTGCAAGCTGGTCGAAGCCGTCGCCGACGGCACCCAGCTCATCCTGCTCGGCGACGCCGACCAGCTGCCCTCGGTGGAAGCCGGCGACGTGCTCGCCGCCATCCTGCAGGCCGCCGGCCCCGGCGATGCGCTGCAGCCGGACGACGCCCACGCCCTGCAACCGTTGCTCGGCAGCACGCCTGCCGCCACGTCCCCGCCTGCCCACACCGGTGGGCTCGCCGGCCACCGCGTGCACCTGCTGCGCGGCTACCGCCAGGCCGACAATTTCGCGCTGGCCCCACTGGCCGACGCCATCCGCGCGGGCGATGCCGACACCACGCTTGCCCTGCTGCGCAGCGGCGACCTGCAAGGCGTGCACTTCCACGAAGACGGCGACGACCCGCTCAGCGACGGCCGCGACGCACTGCTCGCCCACTGGCGCGCGCTGGCCGACGCCACCGACCCGGCCGCCGCCCTGCGTGCAGCCGGGCGCCTGCGCCTGCTCACCGCCGTGCGCGCCGGCCCGCAGGGCGCGCGCGGCCTCAACGCCCGCATCGAACAACTGCTGGCCGACACCGGCGCCGGCACCCGCCGCCTGGGCAGCGGCTCGCCCTGGTTCCACGGCCGCCTGCTGCTGATCACCGAAAACAGCTACCGCCACGGCCTGTTCAACGGCGATGTCGGCATCTGCTTGCACAGCGAGGCGAACCCCTTTCCGGGCCCAAGCGACGCGAGTTTCTTCGCAGGGCAGAGCGAAGCACATCCATCTGCGGAACGACGCGCAGCGGATCCCTCGGCTGCGCGAAGCGCCGCAGGCGCCGCGCCGCCGCCCGGCGACCAAGCGCCCTCGTCCCGGCCAGACCAACCTGCCGGCAGCCCGCACCGCGCCGCCGCCGGCGCCGAGCGCCGTGCGCAAGGCCCGTTGGTCGCCTGGTTCGCAGGCGACGGCGACGGCCAGGTGCGCGGCTTCCACCCCGCCGCCTTGCCGGCCCACGAAAGCGCCTTCGCCATGACCGTGCACAAGGCCCAGGGCAGCGAATTCGACACCGTGTGGCTGCAGCTGCCCACCCGCGACGCCCGCGTGCTCAGCCGCGAACTGCTCTACACCGGCATCACCCGCGCCCGCCGCGCCCTGCACCTGTCCGGCAGCGAAGCGGTCATCCGCGCCGCACTCGCAAGGCACGCCGCTCGGATCTCTGGGCTGGCGTGGCGATTGGGTGCGCAGCAGCAGGCGGCACCCGCCAAGCCAGCAACAGAACCACCCACTGTCATGCCCGTGCAGGGGTCGTTGTTCTGATGAAGGGTATCGAACGAAAGTTGAGTTACAGCAAGAGCCAGTCATCCGAAATTTTCGGATGACTGATGCCTACGGAAGCTGACTGACCGTCCGGCCATAACGGCTTGCGTCATATGACGGATCGCGTTATGGTCGCTGCATGATCAGGAGCTTTATCGACAAGGAAGCCGAAAAGATCTGGCTGGGTAAGCGCTCCCGCCGGTTGCCGGCCGACATCCAGTCGGTCGCGCGCCGCAAGTTGCGCATGCTCAACGCTGCCGCGCACCTCGACGATCTGCGCATTCCACCCGCCAACCGGCTGGAAGCGTTGAAGGGCGAGCGGCGCGGGCAGTACAGCATCCGGATCAACGATCAGTGGCGCATCTGCTTCCGGTGGATGGAGGGAGATGTCGCCGAGGTCGAAATTGTCGATTACCACTGAGCACAGGCATCTGCCCATGACAGTCTTACCCAACATTCATCCAGGCGAAATCCTGCTCGAAGAGTTTCTCGAGCCACTGGGCATCAGCCAGAACGCGCTCGCCCGCGCCACCGGCGTGCCGCCACGCCGCATCAATGAAATCGTACTGGGCAAGCGCGGTATCACTGCCGACACCGCCGTGCGCCTGGCTGCAGCGTTGGGAACCACCGAGCGCTTCTGGCTGGGCCTGCAAGCCGATTACGAACTGGAACAAGCCCATCGCACGCTGGGCGACCTGCCGGCTCGCATCAAGCGCCTGATGGCCTGAGTCGAGAGCCACACCATCGCTACGTGGGCCGTGAGTCATAGCCTGCTGGCGAATTAAACGCACCATCAGATCCATGCGCTCATGCAGGATCGCCACGATCGGCGACGGAGCGCGCTCACGCGGCAGGCCAAAGATGGAATGGTGCATGCAATGCGACATCCGCAACGCGGGGTACAGCGTGCTCAAATCCTTGAAAGTGCATTCCCCTGCTGCGAGAGGGGCAATGCTCTGTTCCAGGTCTGCGATGTACCGGCGAACCTGCGCCTGGCCCCAGCGCGCCGAGGTGTAGCGGATGACCCCGCGCAGATCGGCCTCGGCTGCGTCGGTAAGGACGTAGCCGTGCATCAACCGCGACGGCCCTCGGCCAATTCTTCATCCAGGATGGTGCTGATGCGCTTGGTAGACACCTTGCCGGCAAGGCCTTCGGCGACACGTTCCTCAAGCAGGTCCTTCAACTCCTCCCACGCTTGATCGGCGTTAACGTTGCCAGGAAAGGGGCGCTGAAGCGCGTACTGCTTGGTGGTCTTGCCCTGTAAGGCAGCAAGCGCCTTCAGGCTCTGATGCTGCTGATCGCTCAAATCGATGGTCAAGCAGCTCATGACGAACTCCAAATCCGCACAAACCCGCATTAGCAAAAACAAAGCCGACCCAGCCGGCGCATTGCCGGTCTGCAGCGGCTTGCAAGTGGTATCCCAGGTCCCGTCAGTAGTGAATGGGCAAATCCAGAAGTGCCGAGTTTGCAGGCAAACACTCAGCGCATCGCACCCACCGCGAGGCCAGGCCTCCACCTGACCTCGTCCGCCTGCTGGCGGCCAGGCGGCTTACTTGCCCTTCTTTTCCTGCTTGGCCGCGCGCTTTTCCTTCAGCGTCTTGGTCGGCTCTTTCTTCTGGTTCTTCTTCTGGTCCATCCCCTTGCTCATGACACCCTCGTGGTTGCTGGATTGATTGGGCTGGCAGCGCCATGAACCGGCGTGCCCGCGCACTGTAAGGCCTGTGCGCCATGCAAGGGCAGAGGGAATGGCCACAAGGGCGACGGACGGCGCTGCCGGCTGCCGCCTCAGCGCGGCGCCAGCAGCTTAGCCAGCGTATCGGGCCGGTCGGCAAGCCGCTGCAGCCTGGGGTAACGCAACGGCCCTGCATATGCGATCGCCACCTCTGCGTGGTGGTCGTCCTGGGCAATGCCCAGCACGATGGGGCGATGCGTCGAGCCGCGCACTGCATCGCGCAAGACCTGCTGGTCGAACGGCGCGCCGTTGACGGTGCGCAGGCGCGTGCCTGGCCGCAGCCCGGCCGCGAACGCGGGGCCATTCCAGGTCACCGTGCGGACCATGCCATCGGCGCGCACAGCCAATCCGATCGAATAGCTGAGATCGGACACCCCTGCCTCCTCCTCGCTGGCCCGGAATACCGCTGTCGGCGTGTCCGTGTAGACCAATGCCCAGCCGTGCCGGGTCAGCCCGCGCGTGGTGTCCAGTTCGTCGTGCGCATCGACCCATCCACGCAGGAAACCCGCCCAGTCGGCAGGCGCCACCGCGTGCAACGCAGCGCAGATGTCGTCGAACGTGTAGGTGCGTGTGGGCGCGTCCGGCGTGGCGCCGGCAAAGAATCGCTGTGCGAAATCGTCGATGCCGCGATCGCCGCCGCTGCGCGCGCGAAGTTCGGCGTCCACCGCCAGCCACAGCATCACGCCTTCGGCGTAGTAATCGCGCCGGCGCTGCCAATCGCGCCACGGCACCGGCTGGCGCAGCATGAAGGCCGGGTAGTGGACATCGTCGGACAGGGGCCGCCACGCCCGTCCGGGCCGCTGCGCGATCTCCGCCGCATCGATGGCCAGGCGGTCGCGCACCTCATCGGCACTGAACTGGCCGGCGCGCGTGGCCAGCACCCGTCCCCAGAACTCGGTCTGTCCTTCGTACATCCACAACAGGCTGCCGGAGACCGGCACGTTCGGGGTCGGTGCCCACAGGTCGGCGGGGGTGCGGTAGAACCCATTCCAGGCATGCACGATCTCGTGTGCGATCAGGTCGCGGTACAGCAGCTGCTCCGGCCATTGCTGGAAGTGCGACGACGCCAACCCGTTCTCGCTGGACGCGCGATGCTCGGTGCCGCCGGACGACCCCTCGTCGCTCAGCCGCGCCAGGATCGCGTAGCGGGCGAACGGCGGCGGGCCGAATACCGCGCGCAGTTGCGCGACCAGCGCCTGCAGCTCCGCCACCCGTGCGGGCGGTATATGCAGGTCGCCCGGCCGCAACGCCACCACGTCGAGCGACACGGCGCCGGCCCCGGCGGCGGACAGCGGCAGCTGCGCGGTATGGCGGCCGGCCAGCACCGGCGCGTCCAGCAGCGTTTCCAGCGATGTCGTCCTGAAGCGATAGTGCGCGCCCTGTGCATGCTCCACGTCCAGCGCACTGAACGGCCGCAACCCCTCGGGCAGGGTCAGCGCGGCGGCCACCGGAATGTTTCGCGCATACCAGCCAGCCGGGTAGAGCAGCAGGCGCTGCCACGGCACGGACACGATGTCGCGCGTCAGCAGGTCGCCGCCGGCCACCATCTGGAACTGCACATCGATGGCCTGCGTGCCTGCCGGCACATCCACATGGAAGGCATGCGGCGCGTAGGCATCGCGTCGCCACCGCACACGGCGGCCCGCCGCACTGACCTGCAGGCCGGCCAGGTCGGTGACGGTCAGGCTCGGCCCATGGCTGGCAGCCTCCCACCGCGGATACAGCAGCGTGACCGCGGCACCCGGCGCGACCGGCACCCGCTGCTGCACGTGGAAGATGCGCCGCGCCACGTCGGAGGCGTCCACGCGCACCTCCATCACCCCGGCAAACGGCCGATCCACCGGCGGCGCCACTGTGGCCGACGGGGCCAAATACACCGGGCCGGCGCTGGACTGGGCAAACGCCGCAGTGGCAACAACGGCAAGCACAACCGACAGCAGCACCGCGCGTGGAAAACAGATCGTCATCGAGTCTCTTGGATGGCGCGCAACACGCACCGGCAACGAAAGGGCGTGATCCTATACCGGCTGCACCAGCGTGCTGACGTTGTTCGGTGCAGGCCGCAGGTTCAGTCCGCTATGAAATGTCCGGTTGCCGGTTGTTGCGCGCAGCTTGGCGCAGTCGTTGCCGTCTCACATCCACATCGCGCCAGGACGAAAGCAGGTGGATGACCGCTTACGCGCGCACGCACCACCCGGTGCAGCCGCGACCTGTCTTCGTCAGAAACGACAAGGCCCGCCGTGCGGGCCTTGTCGTGATGCGCTTACTTGGTCTGCACGCGCTGGTACTGCTCGCCGCCGGTGTTGAGGTGGCCGTTGGTCTCGTCGATGACGAAGTTGACCGTCTCCCCATCATTGGTGACCTGCAACGCCCCGTTCTTGTATACCGCCGGGTAGCTCTCGGTCTTGGGCTTGCGGCTGAAGAACTTCGGCGTGGTGCTGCGGACCATGAAGGTCTCGCCATTGCGCTCGATGTCCATCGTCTCGTCCTGCGTCTGCACATTGACCCAGTGGCCAACGAACTTCTCGCCCTCCACCTTGGAGCAACCGCTCACCAACAATGCCGCGGCCAGCGCGGCGCCCATCCACTTCATCATCGTGCGTTCTCCAGTCGAGGCTGCGCCGAGGATGGCGGGTTGGGGATGTATGGGAGGTCAAGGAGCACTCGACTAGGCTTTCGAACGTAAGGAGGGGACGAGGTTGGAAAGTCAACCTGGCCCTGAGTTTCATCAGCGAAGAAACGTTCAACGCCAATCCCAACGCTGTGAGCGTCGGGTCCGTGGGGTGCGTGTCGCGATTTGCGCGCGTAATCAGGGACTGCGAGAAAGAGTCCGAAGATATGGCCTAACAGCACGTTACGATGGGCGCGTACCGTTGGTTACATCTCAACAGACCTTGATCTTGTAAGGAAAATCACTTTGAATAAAATTGGGTCATTATCCAAATAATTATTCCAATGCTAAACTTGTTAGTAAAGGCGTAGACCAGCGTCAAGGATTCTTCCAATCCGCATATACACAAGTAATCCACACTGCCCGGGATTAGCGCCTGAAAAGGCAGCAGATTTAACGATGCCATATGCAGTAGCTCCACTCCAAACAGGACCACCACTGTCACCACCAAAGCATGCCAACTCGTCTCCGACTAATGTCATATACGCCGAGCTATCACAATCTTGACCATTACAAGCTTTTGGAGGGAACCCGAAACTTGTAGCCGAAACAACACCACAGGAAAATCCAGTATTTACACCGCGATGGCAAAGCCGCTCACCTACGCTAGCGGTGCCTGAAAACTGGATAGCTCGGACCCCGGCCGAGCTAGTGGTTGAACCGGTTATTGATGATGATGGAGTGTAACCGACACTCGGATAACCATGCCATTGCAAATCGTGGCCGGCATCGAACATCTCTTTTTTAAAGTCCAAGACTGCAACAATCTGCCCTGCCTGCCCAGCCGGCACCCAATTATAATAAATCATGTTGTCTGGGCAATGGCCGGCTGTTAATACCCCCGCAGTCTTGGTCGCAGTATCCCAAACCATGAAGCCGCTAGTGCATTGATTGCCGTTAGAGCCCTGAAGTATATTCCCGCCACGCAGATAAGCTGTTTGACGTAACGGCCCAGGCAGGAATTGGATTCGCACTGGATTTCCAAGCACCTTTTCAAGAGCCGGGATTTCTGCTTCTAAGCTTGCCTTTTCCGAATCTGGAACATTTACATATAAAACTATTTGACCAGTCTTCTCATCATAGGAAGTGCCCTGCAACCCAGGCACACCTTTGAACAAAGCATCCTGATTGCTACTGATTATTTTCTTCACCTCCTCTGAGGTCTTGCTAGCACCCGTCATTATAACTACAGGCACCTCGCCAAAAGGCGTTGAAATTTTGGCAGAGGGCGGTTGCTCGTTACCCTTCAGTCGGATAACAAATCGAAACTCAGGAGATTCCTCCCAATATGCACCTGCGAGGCGTCCACTGTAGCTGCGAGCCAGGGCAGATAAATCTTTTTTTGAGTTTTCTTGAATATTAACCCTTCTTGCCGCCTCAGTAGCCGAAATCATTGCGCTCTTTGAATAAGCTTTAGCCTCGTCACTTTCAGAAGTCAGGTATCTTATCTGAGCAGTTGAATGAAAGGAAATAAAAACAATGCTTATACAGGCAAGATTAAAAATATTTTTCATCCTAATCTCCATGGAAATTCCCCTGCAAACGCAGTATTGCACGCTCAGACCTCAAGCTCAATTCACAAAAATAAAAAAATTTAATCGCGCGACAAACGGGGTCAGGCTCTTAGGTATCCCCGCGTTTTTACGGCACCAGCGTCATCTGCTCACGCACTGCGACGGGCAGTGTGCGCAAGCGTTCCAGCCAGCGTGAGACAGGTTCCATCGGCCAACGTCTGATCAGCGCCTCGCGACCGACGCGTAGCGTCGAATAGAGCTTGCGTGTGCTGTTGCACGGCGATAGCCACTGGGCCATACCGGTGGCTTCGTAGCCCAGTTCTGCCAACAAACTGGCAAAGGTGGCCAGCGTATTGAGCAACAACAAGATCTGCAGTCGCTCACCGCGTCGGGTCAGGCTGTCTTCCATCGCTTGGCCGTAACGATGTGACTTCAGATCACGAAATGCCAGCTCGATCTGCATCCGTCGTGCATACAGGTTGACCAATTGCTTCGCGCTGGGTGTTTGTAACTGCGGGGAGGCAACGATCTAAGAAATGGGGTCTAAGAAACGGGGTCAGGTTGAAGCAAAAGCAGGCTCGATCCGCGCGGATGGCGTCGTCGGCTGTGCTGTGGCGTGCTGCTGCACCGCTCTGATCATGTTCAACAACTGCTCGCCGCCAATCAGCTCAATCGGCTTGCCTTCGGCGAAGCGCTCTGCATCTTTCGTGTAGGTCCCGATACACGCAATCTTGACCGCGTGGGCCTGGTGATGGGCGAGCAGGCCGTACATTTCGCGCACAACGCTGACGCCAACTTGCTGACGTTTCCATTGTTTGCATTGCACAAGCGTGCGCCGCCCATCCTTGCGCAGGATCAGGTCGATGCCGCCGTCCGGGCCGGCCAGACCGGTTTCCTCCACGCTGTAGCCCTGGCGGCGAAATGCTTCGCCTACCAGTTGTTCGAACTGGCGCCAGCCACCGGCTGCCAGGCTTTCGAGCGTTGTGCGGGTTTCCAGAAAGCGGCGGCGTTGGCGCGTGCCCAGATAGGAGAACAGCGCGGCCATCCAGCACAGGCCGAGCAGCATCCACGCCATTGGCGCGAACATGCCATCCGCTTGTTGTGCAATGCCTTGCGCGAGTGTTCCGCCTTGGTGCGATAGCCACCAGCCGATGCCGTGGCGCACACCGAGATACGCCACGATTCCCGCAATCAGGCCAACCGGCCACGGCAATGCGGCCAATGCCTCGAACCCGCTCTGCTTCTTTCTGCGTCCCATGCAAGAACCCCCGTTCCAGCACTGACCATAGCCGCTGCAACCGGTTTTGTCAGCAGTGCATCAGCGCAGTTGCGAGCAACGTCTCGCCAGGCATCGGTGTGGCCCGCTCGGACGCAAGAGACCTCATTTCCTGCGATGGTTGAGTCCGCTTATGCGTACGTCAGCGGACCTGCGTGGCTGCAGCAATGCCCTCTGAAAAGCTCAGGGCCAAAAGCATGTGTGCCCTCTCATACCACCCAAGGCGGCTGAGTGGTCGATTGATCGCGCTGCCTGCTCATCGATCACTTTCCGTGTCTGCGCAGGGTTCGGATGAAATCTGCTTGCCGGTGACATCCGGGTGCAAGACGACATCTCGCTTATACGCATCGCCGAACTTCCGGTAGCGAAGGAGGGTTCCCTGATCGAGAACGAAGTAATCTTGCTCACCGGAGAAGTTGGGGCATGCTGCATAGCCCGCCTCGCCATCGTCGCTGCAGTAGCGAACGTAGAGCTGTCCGCTACGCACATTCCCTTGCAGTTTTCCGCCACCGCCACGCGCGTTGGTTCCCTCGCTCCACGCTCCGGTGACATGGGCGTTTTGCTGCTCGAGTTCCATGCTCAAGAAGTGGCCAGAACCGCAGGCAGTGGCAGATGCCCACTTGTTTGCAAAGTTGTCGACCCTTGCACCAGCCAATGGCGACGCATTGGCGCATGCTGCACTCAGCGCCACTACGGTGACTGCCATGCAACGCATGATTTCCTTCTTCGTGAATCTTCTTTGCGCTGTCATCGGATGCCTCCTTGGTCTGCGCCATCGGCGACTCGGGCGTGGGGCACGGCGACGTTACTGCAAACGGCAGTTTCAATCCGCTTACGGTTCAATGAAAGTTCGCAGCTCGGCCGTTGGCACACTCCACTCTCGGGACACCGATAATTTCCCCGTTCGCCGACGACCGTGTTTCGACTAGGTGTGCAGCCTCGTTTCTGCACCCCATCCCCCCGTCATTCTGCCGCTGGCTCGATACAGCGCGCATCCGCCGTCTGATGTGCCGCAAACGCAGCAACCGCACCCGCAAAGCACTGTGGCGCAGCAAACGCCAGCAGATGCGCGCCACGCTCGACGGTGCTGAAGCTCACCGGGCCTGCCGCTTGCAGCAAAGCGGCATGCGCTTGCGCGCCGGCATACGGGGTGTTGGGGTCCAGGGTGCCGTGGATGACCAGGGTGCGCGGCAGGGTGGTCGGGCTGCGGCCGAACCAGGCGTCGCGCGGGTAGGTGGGCAGGCCGGCGTCTACCAACAGGCCGGGGATGGGGCTGACGAACAAGGCGTCCCTGGCTTCGGCTACGACCATGTCGCGGGTGAGGGCGGGCCGTGCGTTGTTCTCGGACGCGGCGATCAGCATCACCAGCGGCAGTGCCGGTCGGTTGTCGCCGCTCTGGCCCAGTGCGGCCACCGCGGTCTGCAGGTCGGCGACGGATGCAGTGAGCAGGGTGGCATCGTCGCGGGCAAGGCCATCGATGATGGCGGGAATCCTGTCGCGCGGCGCAGGGAAGTTGAGCAGCGTGCCGAGAAAGCGCCTGAGGTCCTTGCCCGGAACCTGGTCGCGCCATGCGGCGGTATCGATGCGGGCGAGCACGCTGCGATAGGTGGCCGTATGTGCCTCGTCCAGCAGCGCGCGTCCCACGGCATCCACCACGGTGGTGCGGTGGCTCAGGTCCCACTGTACGGCGGTTTCCGGCGGCACCAGTCCATCCAGCACCAGCCCATCCAGCGGCATGGGTGCCACCTGCAGGGCGCGCAGCGCCAGCTGCGTGCCATACGACACGCCGTACAGCAGTACCTCGCCCTGGCGCCGTTGCTGGCGGATCAGCAAGGCCAGATCCTGCGCCGCTTCGGTGATGGAAAAAGCCTGGGTGCGCTGCAGGGTTGCGTACAGCCCGCCAATGCACGGGCCCCATTCGGCGCCGGCCAGCCCCACGCCGTCTGCGCTTCGCGGCGCTTCCTGCTCCGGGCACAAACGGGTAGAACGCCCGGTGCCGCGGTGGTCGGGAATGATCAGGTCGTAGCCAGGAAACGCGCGCTGGTAGGTGCTGATCAGCGGAGACAGCGAGGCACCGGCTTCGCCCGGCCCGCCGGCAATCAGCCAGACCTCTCCGCGTCGCTTGGTGTGATCGGCCGCCGGCACGCGGCGCACGAACAGATCGATGGTGCCGGCATCGGCGGCTGCATGGCGCAGCGGCACCTGGGCGACCAGGCATTCGCTACCGGCCAGGGGTGTTTGCGGCGCGGCGTCCGCGCACGCGTTAAATGACGGTGACGGGGGCTGGGCAGCGGCGCCCAGCGGCGCAAGCAGGGCAGCGAGGCAGGCAGCGGCTGCGCGGAGCGTAGAGCGACGCATCGAGTTCCATCTCTCGGTAGGGAACCGCAGCATCGCCTAATGCGGCATGGCGCGTATCGCCCGAAAGTCACTCACCGCAGCTCAGAAATACTTCAACCACGCGATATCGCGCCGGGCGGCCTTGAGCCGGGAGAACCATGCGGTGGGAAGGTAGAGCGGAACGATCAGCGCCACGTACCACGCCAGCACCCAGCCGTAATGGTCCACGCCGAACACCGTGCCCTGCGTGGGTCCCCAGATCGCTTCGGCGGCGTGATACAGCAGCCGAAGCACGGTCAGGTGGAACAGGTAGAAGAACATCGGTGCGCCGCCGAACACCGCCAGCGCGGTGGCGATGCGTCCCTGGCCCAGGCGTTCGAAGCCGGCCAGCAGCAAGGCGCCCACGCCCAGGGTGAGCAGCAGGAACAGCAGCGATGGCGGATATTTGGTCAGGGCCAGGAAGCTCATCAGCGTGCGCGCCGGGTCGTTGTCGACCACGAACCACGGGGCATCGCCGTAGCCATTCCACAGCCGCAGCGCGAGAAAGCCCAACAGCATGGCAGTGCCCAGGCCGATCAGCCGGCGCCTGCGCGTGCTGGCGTCCACGTGCGGCCCGAACCACGGGCCGATGGCATAGCCCAGCACGATCACGCCGATCCACGGCAGTACCGGGTAGGTGGTCTTGGCGACGAAGCCGAAGGGCAGGGCGATCACGTCGCGCTGGTGCAGCATCGCCCACGGCGCGAACAGCGGATGGCCCGGTTGCAGGTCGATGCCATCGAGCAGGTTGTGCCCGCCCACGATGACCAGGCCGCCGGCCAGCAGCAGCTTGCGCGGCAGGCCGATCAACAGGGCCAGCACGATCATGCACACGCCGATGCACCAGATCACCTGCAGCCAGAAGGTCGGGCTGGCCACGCCCCAGTACAGCTCGGACAGGAACAGCACTTCCAGCGCCATCAGCACCAGGCCGCGCTTGATCAGGAACAGGCGGGTTTCCGCCAGGGTGTGCTTGGTGCCGAACAGATAGGCGGAAATGCCGGTGAGCGCGACGAACACCGGCGCACACAGGCTGGCGGCCAGGCGGGCGTAATACAGCCCTGGCAGCGCGGTCGTCGCATCGATCGGGTCGGCCACCGGCACATGCAGAAACCAGGTTTCGCGCAGGTGGTCCAGCAGCATCAGCACCATCACGAAACCGCGTAGCGCGTCGATGCTCTGCAGGCGGCCGGCGCCCGGCCTGACCGCAGCCGAAGGCAGCGCAACCGCTGCCGGCGTAAGCGTGGGTGCAGCCCTCATTCGTACTCCTTCCAATCGCGTCATCGCCTCAGCCAGCAGCGCGACGCAAAGCGTCAGCGCACTGGGCTGTCGGTCACGAATGTTATAATATTCCATCGACCTCCACAAACTGCAGCTGCCTGTGACCCGTTCGTCTTTGTCCCTGACCCAAGTATTGGCCGCCTCGTTCGTCACCATGCTGTTTCCGCCGGAGCTGCGCGCCCAGTCGTCCGATTCGGCGCTGACGCTCGGCAAGGTGGATGTGCACCATCATGCCGATGGCCAGCTGGCATCCCACCAGGTGCTCACCTCGGTGGACGTGCTGGGTGCCGACGAGATCGAAGACAAGAACGTGTCGCAGAGCTGGGAGCTGCTGGGCCAGATGCCCGGTATCCAGCTCACCGAGACGCGGCAAGGCAACGAGTCGGGCAAGGTCAGCTTCCGCGCGTTCAACGGCGAGGGCTACATCAACGCCATCAAGACCCTGATCGACGGCATCCCCAGCAACGTCAACAGCGGCAACCAGCGTTTCATCGACATGCTGTTCCCGCTGGACATCAGCTATATCGAAGTGGTACGTGGCACCAACGACCCGCGCTACGGGCTGCACAACATCGGCGGCAACGTCAATTTCGGCACGCGCCAGGGCGGCAACTATACCGACGCTCGTCTGTCGTACGGCAGCTTCAACACCCGTGACGCGCAGCTGGCGGTGGGGCGCGAGCACGACGGGTTTGCGCAGAACTATTTCGTGGGGTGGCAGGCATCGGACGGCTACCGCCAGCACGACACGTCCAGCAAATACTCGCTGGGCGGCAAGTGGTACGCCGGCAGCCTGGAAGAAGGCGTGCGCATCGGCCTGACCGCGCGCGCGTATCACAACGAGGCCGACGAGCCGGGCTTCCTGACCGCCGAGCAGTTGCGCACCGCCCGCCGCGCCACACAGCGGCACAGCTTGAACGACGGCGGCGACCGCGACATGCGCCAGGTGGGCCTGCACCTGGATCTGACGCTCAGCGATGCGGTGTTCTTCGGCACCAAGCTGTACTACAACAGCTATGAGGACGACCGCCGGGTGAGCTTCAGCGACCTGCCGGTGGGCAATGCGCCACGCCAGCGCCGCATCTGGGACGAATCGCAGATCGGCATGCTCAACACGCTGACCTGGCGCGCCGACGACCAGCTGACCCTGGAGGCGGGCCTGAACTACGAGCACCAGAACAACCGCTACCAGCGTTTTCGCTTCAGCTACAGCGAGCCCACCGATTTCAATGCGCGCCCGGCGCGCATCCAGAACGACGACCGGCATACGTTCGACAACTGGGGCGCGTATGTGCAGGCCATCTACCAGCCGATCGAGGCGTTGAAGATCGTGCCGGCCTACCGCGTGGACCGCTTCGACGGCGACACGACGCTGCCGGGCGGTGTGCGTGCCCCGCTGCAGCGCTACGGCACCATCGAGCAGCCCAAGCTCAGCGTGGTGTACGCGTTCACCGAGCGCACCAATGTCTATGCGAACTGGGGCCGCACCTTCCAGGTACTCACCGGCTCCACCCCGCCGGCCTACCTGACTCCGGGCCAGGCCGCCATCGCGCCGTCCACCAATACCGGCATGGAATTGGGCATGAAGTTCAGCCCATTGCCGCGCAGCCAGGCGCGCCTGGCGATCTGGCAGCAGGACGCGGCCAACGAGATCTCCAACATGCCCGCCACCGGTACCAACGTGGTGCTGGGAAAGACCCGGCGCCGCGGCGTGGATGCGCAGATCAACGCCCAGCTGGGCGAGGCATGGACGGTGTGGGCCTCGCATGCCTACCAGGAGGCCAAGATCGCGCGCGACAGTCGCGATGCCAGCGTCTCCATCCAGGGCAACGAAGTGATGGCAACGCCGCGCCGTATCAGCAACATCGGCGTGGACTACCAGGCCACCGATGCGCTCAAGCTCGGGCTGCAGGGCCGTGCGCAGAGCGACTACTACCTGGAAGAGCGCAATATCGCCGGCAAGTTCGGCAGCATGGCCACGCTCGACCTCACCGCGCGCTATCAGGTCAACCCGGCATGGAGCGTGGACCTGCAGCTGCGCAACGTCACCGGGCGCCTGTACGAGTACGTCTGGTACGACAGCTTCTTCCAGGCACAGGCGCAACCCATGTTCTCGCCATCGGCCGGCCGGCAGGTATTTATTGGCGTGAACATGAAGCTGTGAGGCTGGCGTACTGCGGCCGATGCCGTGGCAGGCGGGAGCGGCCTGCGACGCGCTGACAGCCGCACTGGCGCAGCGCAAGACCCCCTGGAAACCGCTGCACTAGCTGTGTAAACCCACCACGTTGTTCAGTGGAATGTGGATGCGGGAGATGGGTGGGCGTTTTCCGAGACTGGCATGGGGCCGATGCCAGTTGTAGTGATGGAGCCAGGGCAATAGGTGCGCGGCACGTTGCTCGGAGTTGTCGTAGCGGTGGGCATAAGCCCACTCACGCAATGCCGTCTGGATGAAGCGTTCTGCCTTGCCGTTGGTGCGTGGGGTATAGGGACGGGTGCGGTAGTGCCTGAGGTTGAGGCGCCGGATGGTGCGGGCGAAGGCCTTGGAGCGATAGCAGGCGCCGTTGTCGGTCAACACCCGCTGGAAGGTCACGCCCAGGCTACGGTAGTAGCGCAATGCGGCGATCAACGCCCGGCAGGCACTAACACCGCACTCATCTGGATGCAGGCTGGTAAAGGCAACGCGGGAGTGATCGTCGATGGCGACATGGACATACTCCCATCCGGCGCCTCGGCTGGTCTGGGTACGGTCCCCCGTGACGCGATGGCCGGCTTGCTGGAAGCGCCCGAGCTTTTTGATGTCCAGATGCAACATGCCGCCAGGCTGGGGGTATTGGTAGCGCACGACAGGGGGCTTGGGTTCCAGTTCGGCCAGGCGATGCAGGCCGGCACGGCGCACGATGCGCGCGATGGTGCTGTGGCCCACGTTCAGGTGGGTGGCGATCTGCCAATAGGTGGCGCGTTGTCGGCGTTGCTGCAGGATCTGCTCGACCAGTTCCGGCGGCGTGGCATGCGGACAGTGTTGAGGGCGCGAAGAACGGTCCTGCAGGCCGTCCTCTCCCAGCAGGCGGTAGCGCGCCAGCCACTTGTAGGCGGTCCGCACGCTCACGCCACTGGCGTGCGCGGCCTCTTCCACTCGCAAGCCGTGCTCCACGATGCGCTGCACAAGCAAGGCTCGACCTCGTGGCGTCAAACGGGCATGTTTATGCAGGTTCATCCGGGGCTCCTGGGGGCTGGGTTGGTGTGGTAACCCCCATCTTCCAGATCGGCCCCGGATGAACAACCTACTGAGAGATCACAACTAGCGCCCGCTAGCGCACGCTGCACAGCGCTCGGTGGCATCCTCTCCACCTGGCGGTGCTGGTGCACCCCGGCGGGGAGCATCGGCACGGCGCGGTACGATGGCCGTTTCCGAGCCCGAGTGCGTCTGCGTCGTTGCCATGTCCACTGCCCGCCCCATCCGCGATGGCGTTCCTGCCAGCCGCTTCCAGCTTCCGGCCGGCCCCTGGAGCACCGTGCTGGAGGCGCTGTGCGCGAGTTTTCCGGGCGTGGACGTTGCCATCTGGCGCGCCCGCTTTGCGCGTGGTCGTGTGCTGGATGCGCAGCAGCAGGTCATGGATGTCGATGCGCCCTACCGGCTTGGCGCAGAGCTGCATTACTTCCGCGAAGTGGTCGATGAGCCGGTGATTGCGGCCACAGAATCGGTGGTGCATGCCGATGCGCAGCTGATCGTGGCCTGCAAGCCGCATTTCCTTCCGGTGGTTCCTGCAGGTGCCTACGTGCGCCAGACGCTGCTCACCCGGCTGGCACTGCGCCTGGACAACCCATCGCTGGTGCCGCTGCACCGCATCGACCGCGACACCGCCGGGCTGGTGCTGTTCTCGGCCAACCCGGCTACGCGCGGGGTCTACCAGGCGTTGTTTCGCGAGCGACGTATCCGCAAGCACTATCTGGCGGTGGCAGCGCCGCTACCGGGTCTGACGTTTCCCTACGTGCACCGCAGCCGGCTGCAGCCGGGCGAACCGTTCTTCCGTATGCGCGAGTGCATGGGCGAGCCGAACAGCGAGACGGTGATCGATGTGGTCGCGCGCGGTACGGACACCTGGACGTATCGGCTGGAGCCGGTCACCGGCCGCAAGCATCAGCTGCGCGTGCACATGGCCGCGTTGGGCGCCCCGATCCTGCACGACCGCTTCTACCCGGAGCTGCAGGAGCAGCAGCCGGATGATCTTGAACGCCCGTTGCAGCTGTTTGCGCACACGCTGGCGTTCGATGATCCGATTACCGGCGAGCCGAGAGACTTCACTGCAAGCGTTGGACCGTTGCAGTCAGTTTGAAACGATGGCAGCACGAGGACGCACGCCATAAACCTTCTGCATTATCTGATTTTCAGATATTCGAGATAATGCGCTGGCGTGAGCTCACGGACGAGCCGTCCGCACACGTCGAGCGCCAGTGCCATGACGACAACGAAAAACCGCAAGACAGGCAGTCCGCCAGATGCCGTGCTGACGAACAACAGGCTGACGCAGCCAGAGCACTTCACCTTCGGCGTCACCATCGACCAGATCGATAGGTTCCACACCTTGTTGCGCACGATCACCGCGCAGGCCGACATGGTGGCGGTGTGCGACGGCGCGGCCTTGGACAGTCACAGCGTGCCCGCGTTGGGCGAGGGCATCTTCACCGCTGCGCGTGCGTTGCGCCGCCTGGTAGATGAGATCCACGCGCAGGCGCCGTGGGTCGAAGGCCAGCCCCATGCAGCAGGCGCGTAGATGACGAGTTGACCGACCCGGTACGTCATGCGGGTGTGCCGGCGCGCAGTTGCTACGCCGGAGCCGATGCATGCAGCAGTTGCTGGTCTCACGCCAGCACTGGGAAACCTCTCATCGTAAGACCGCTCCAGCAATGCGGGCATCCATGCACCCAGCAAACAACGAGGCCGGATCGCACGTCGACTCCAGCATCGCGCCAAAGCATTGACACTAGAGAACGATCGTTCTACAGTTTTGAGAACGATCATTCTCTAACCGCCCATGTCCTCGCTCCCCGACGCCCAGCCCAATGCCGCACTGCTCGACGCTACCGAGCGCCTGATCTATGCCGGCGGTATCCATGCCACCGGCATGGAGGCGATCATCAAGGCCTCCGGGGTGGCGCGCAAGACGCTCTATCGCCTGTATCCGACCAAGGACGCCCTGGTGGAAGCGGCCTTGTTGCGCCGCGACGCGCGCTGGATGGCCTGGTTCGAGGCGGCCACCTCGCAGAGCGAGGATCCGGTGGCGCGCCTGCTGTCGTGCTTCGACGCGCTGCAGGACTGGTTTGCCGACAGCCGCTTCCACGGCTGCGCGTTTCTCAATGCGGCTGGCGAGACCGGTGATCCGAATCACGTGATCCGCGTGGCGGCACGCGCGCACAAGCAGCGCCTGCACGCCTATCTGCACGGCCTGGTGGTGGCCACCGGCCGACCAGACCCGGATGCGCTGGCACAGCAGTTATTGGTGTTGATCGACGGCGCCATCGCCGTGGCCCTGGTCTTTGGCGGCACGGACTCCGCAACCACTGCCCAGCATGCTGCCCGTCGGTTGCTTGGGTAGCGCCCCTGCGTGTTTTACCTTCCTTGAGGAGTTCTGCCATGTCATCGTCCGCATCGTCCCGCCCGCCGTTGCCGCCATTCACCCACGATACCGCCCTGCTGAAAGTGCGGTTGGCCGAAGACGGCTGGAACAGCCGCGATGCGGCCAAGGTGGCGCAGGCCTATAGTGTGGACACACGCTGGCGCAACCGCGCCGAGTTCGTCACCGGCCGCGACCAGGCGCAGGCGTTTCTCGAACGCAAGTGGGCCAGGGAATTGGAGTACCGGCTCATCAAGGAGCTGTGGGCGTTCACCGAAAACCGCATCGCAGTGCGCTATGCCTACGAATGGCGCGACGATTCCGGCAACTGGTTCCGCTCCTACGGCAACGAGAACTGGGAATACGATGCCGATGGCTTGATGCGCGCGCGCTTTTCGTCGATCAACGACCTGCCCATCCAGGAATCCGAGCGCAAGTTCCATTGGCCGCTTGGGCGCAGGCCCGATGCGCACCCAAGCCTGTCCGACCTGGGGCTTTGACCGCCGCATTGGACGCATCGCTGATTGCGCCGTTTGCGCCGCGGCAATCGCCGCTGCGCAGCGCGCGCCGAGACGTCATGGCGTTGCCTTGGCGATGAGCAGCCAGGCGATGGGGCGAGCGCGGGAATGCCGCACCGCACTCGCCCATGGCCTCAACGCACTTTGTACAACACCGCCGCGCCGGGTCGCGGTTCGAACATCGGCACGGTCTGCTGCTTGAGCGCCGTGCCCTTGGCATCCCACACCAGCGTTTCAACCGGGTAGTCGTCCTTGCGGGTCATTGCGCCGATCTGCTGGACGATCACGGTCTTGGCGGCGGGCACTTCCGGATTCCAGGCGAACACGCCCAGGCGGCCATAGAACACCGCCGGGGCGGCAGCATCCAGGCGGCGGTCCGGGCACATCACCAGGCCGCGGTCGAGCATTACCCGCAATGCGCCGACCGGTACCGCCTTGACGGTGGGCGAGGTGCGGTCGGTGCTGTGGCCGGGGCAGACATTGGACGCGCGGGTGATCATGTCCTCGGCCACCTGGCGGTCGGACTGGGCCAGCGCCGGCAGTGCGGCGGTGGACAGGGCAAGCAAGGCAAGAGCGGATTTCCAGGGCATCTGACAACTCCTCATGAGGTGGCACTCCAATGACGACAGCATGGCCGGGCAGGGCGGCTGCCGATCACGCGCCCGGATCCTAGCAAGCCCGGTGTTAAGTGCTGCCGACGACGGGGCCGGCAGGGCGGCGGCTGTCGGGAGACTCCCGATTGAGCGCCGGCAGCGCCACCGCTAGCGTGCGCGCAAGACACCGCCGGATCACCCCATGGAACGCGCCGACCTCATCGCTTCACTGCTCACCGGAATGCGCCGGGCCGAAGCCTTGCGTGCGCAGCCGTCCAGCTACAGCACCGCGCACAGCGAGCAGATGAGCGTGGAGCACGGCAACGCGGACGATGCGGAACTGGTGCTGTCGATGTTCAAGTTCACCCCGGAGCATCTCAAGCTGCTGGGCAGCGCGGGTATCGAAGCGCTGGGCGAAATCGTCTGCCACGCCTGGGCGCTGCACGGCGGCAACACTGAGAGCCTGATCCGCTGGTTCCGCGAGCCGATGAACGCCCTGGACGGCCAGACGCCGGCCGCCATGGTGCGCGCCGGCCGCCTGAAGGTGCTGCTGCTGGTGTTGCGTCAGCAGATGGAGTGGGACTTGCCCAAGCGCTCGGCCTGAGCAGGCGGCCTGGCTGGATCATCGTCCTTCCTGCTGGCGCGATGCTCCCGGGCCTCTGCAGCGACGCTCAACCTGTAACGAGCCAGCCACAGGTCAGCATCGGCTTCGATCCACGCACGACCGCGATCAGAGCAGATCGAAAAAGCCCAAGACCTTCGCAAGCCGGATGACGCACGTCATGCCCCCCCGACCGGCGGATGCATTGGCGCGATCGGACGTTCGCGATGACCGGTACGCAGCGGCGCCCTCATTGCTTCGGGCGTGCCACTGCGTACATCTCCCAGGCGATCTTCTTCATCAGCGCGGTGTTGTCGTCGCCTTCGGTGTACAGGTCGAAGTGGGTGCGGCCTTCCAGGTAGCGGAAGTCGCTCCTGGCGCCCAGGCCGTCCAGCACCGCCTGGAATTTACGCGCCGCGCCATCCAGGTAGAACGTGTCGGCGGTGCCGACGATCAGGTGGATCTTGCCGTCCAGGTCGGGCTTGAGCCTTGGCCACTGCGCCGCCACGCGTGCAGAAATGTCGTAGTGCGTGCGCCAGTAGGCCACCACGGCCGGGTCCACCTTGCCGCTGTCGCGGTCGAACATCGGCAACGGGCGGCCGTCGGGCCCGCGCGGGGAGAACACCCAGTCGAACGAGGTGAACTGGCCGCCGTACGGACCCAGCACGCGTTCGAGTTTGGCGAAGGTTTCCAGATCGGCCACCACCTTGTCGTGGTCGCGGATCAGCGGCACCTGGCTGCCGTCGGCGCGCCGGTACATGTTGGCATTGGGCGCGTACAGATCCGGGCCGGTGAAGTCATGGAAGTTGCTGGAATCGGGCGAAGTGGACCAGGTGCCGCCGAACAGCTTGGGGTAGCGCGTCTGCAGCCACAGCGTGGCCCAGCCGCCGGAGGAATGCCCATTGAGGAAGCGGCCGCTGGCCTTGGCGTCCATCCTGTACTGCTTTTCCAGCGCGGGAATCAGTTCCTCGGTGAGCGCCGTGCCCCACGGGCCGTTGTTGACCGAGTCGGCGAACTCGTGGGTGCCGGTGGGGGTGGACTGGTCCAGGAACACCCAGATCATCGGCGGCATCTGCTTGGCCGCCATGGCGCTCCAGGTGCTGGCGATGCTGCCGGCAAAGCGGTTGTAGTTGCCGCCGAAGCCATGGGTGACGTAGACGGTGGGATAGCGCGTGGCGGCCTTGGCGTCGTAGCCGGGCGGCGTCAGCACGCGGGCGCGCAGCGACACCGGCCTGCCCCAGAACGCGCTCAGTGACGGGCTCAGCATCGAGGCATCGGCACTGTGCAGCCTGGCCTCGGGCACGGCGTCGCGCACGGCCTGCGGCGCGCGCGGCGAGACCTGCCACGGGGCGTCCGAGGCCGGCAGCTGCGTACCCAGCGTCAGCGTAGGCAGCGCTGCGGTTTTGCCGCCCAGGGTGACCGAGGTGACCGCGCTCAGCAGGTCGCCGCCATCGCGGCCCATGTAGCCGTAACTGTGGTTGGGATCCAGCACCGCCTGGAACAGGTAGTCGCCGGCCGGCAGTGCGGAGAACCCGCTGGGGAAGGCGATGTTGTCCAGGTCGATCTGCACGCTGCCGCCCGGTACCAGCCCGGTCACCTCCTGCGCCGCCACCGCGGTGGCGCTGGGGCGGAACGGGTTGGTGTCCACCGCATCCACCTTGCCGTCCTTGGCCTGCGCCTGCGCCTCCTTGGCCAGGGTGGCGAACACCAGCAGGCGCCCGGAGGTGGGCTGGTCGGTGGCCTCACCCAGCGTCACACGCAGCAGGCGATGGTCAGCCACCGGCTCGGCAGCGTGCGCAGCGCAGGCGCACAGCAGGCCAACGGCCAGACTCAGGCGAGGCGCGAGAGGGTGCAGGGACATGCGGATCCTTTGGAAAGCAGGTGGATGAGGCGGGCGCACACGGCCCTGTGCAGACTCTAGCCAGTTCCCGGCCGACCGTGCGCCGCCATCGCGAGGCCTGGTCACCATATCCGATCTGCATGTCCAGGAATCACCTCCTCAACCGGACCCGACTCCGACTCCAGCCAGCATCGCGGGCAGCACAAGCGACAGCGCGAAGCCGGGCCAGCCCCAAGTGGATAAAAAAAGCCATCGTTGCTTTCAAACTGCCTGACAGGCAGCCGATCTGATGTCGGCGCTAGATTCCGCTTGTTCCCGGTGGGGCGCGCTTGCTACCGCAGCGTGTGTTTGGTCCTGATTTTGAGTCAAAAAAGTAGACGCTTTGTCGTAGGGCGAGATTCCTTTGTTTTTTCTGTCTATGCGCCAAGCGAAACGCGATAGCGTATCTGGGCTCTTTTGCACGTCGAAGCTTTAGGGAAGGTCTGAACAACGATGCCTGACAGGGCGGAATGTGGCATCGCTCCGGAGAGTCGCGTTTGGAGCCTCGGGTTCTCGCCATTTATGGCGTTTTCCTTGGGAATCGCCCGGGTTACAGGCACGCGCTCCCCATCACAGGTAGTAACTGCTTGCGCGTCATCCACAGGTTTGACAGCGCAAACAAGGTCAGCACCTGTGCCGTGTTCTTGGCCAGACCGCGATAGCGGACCTTGGTGTAGCCAAACTGGCGCTTGATCACCCGGAATGGATGCTCCACCTTCGCGCGCACGCTGGCCTTGAAGTGTTCCCAACGCTGTTCCCGAGCACGCTCGCGTTTGTTGCCGATGCCTTGCATCGTCGAGGGCTTGGCGGCGATGAAGAATGCTGCTTCGCAGTCCCGCAGTTCTTGGCGTTTGTCCGCGCCGGTATAGCCGCTGTCGCCGAACACGCTGTCTTCTTTGCCATGCAGTAATGCGTGCGTCACAGTGACATCGGCGACATTAGCCGCTGTGCAATGGACATGGTGTACCAGCCCGGAAAACTCATCCACGCCGATGTGCGCCTTCATCCCGAAATACCACTGATTCCCTTTCTTGGTCTGATGCATCTCAGGGTCGCGCGCATGGTCGGCATTCTTGGTCGAACTGGGCGCAGCGATCAGCGTCGCATCGACGATCGTGCCCGACCGCAGGCTCTGGCCCTTGCGCGCCAGATGCGCGTTGACCACTTCCAGCATCCGTGCGGCAAGGCCATGGGTCTCCAGCAGGCGCCGAAAGTTGAGAATCGTGGTCTCGTCGGGAATGTCGTCCAACCCACCGAGCTGGGCAAAACGCCGCAAGGTCGGGATCTCGTGCAGCGCTTCTTCCATCGCCGGATCACTCAACGCATACCATTGCTGCAGCAAATGAATCCGCAACATCGTCGCCAGTGCGTACGGCTGCCGACCTGGCCGCCCCGACGTAGGATAGTGCAACGCGATCAGCCCGAGCAGTTGCTGCCACGGAACGACCTGCTCCATCTCGGCCAGAAATATCTCGCGCCGGGTCTGCTTACGCTTGCCCAGGCCCTCAGCGTCACCGAACGTCAGCTGCATGGATGAATCCTCTACATGAGGCGGTAGTGTCGCGCATCTGTGGTGAGTTGATCAGACCTTTCTTAGAGTGGCTAACAAAACTTAGCGAGGGGTCGTCAGGTGGGTGCGGACGGCGCGGAGGAACCGCAGTGTACGCGTGGTACATGCCGATTCCGAGCACCGACCGCGCCCGCCTGGCGGCCGCGCAGTAGTTTGGCAGCTGCTCTTAGAAGTGCATTATGTGCTGAAGGTAGTTGATCTTCTGGGACGACATAAGCCGTGACCACTGAGAAGGCGTCAACATTTTCACTCGGAGTGAAGGTGCCTGATTCATCAACAAAGATAAGCATGCGTTGATCCAGGAGGCAGAATATTAATTCGCGTCAAAAAAATTAAGGCGCTTGACTCCACGGATTAATGACGTCCAACGCCATCGCCTCGAAGGGGACCGTGTCGCGAGTGGCAACAGCCAATCCTTGCGCGGCTGCCGTTGCGGCGATATAGGCATCGGCACGCCCGAGTGTGAGCCCTGCGGCTCTGGCTTTCGATGCAAGCGCCGCAAATATGTGTGATGCATCCAGGTCGAATGAGAGCAGGCGCCCGTCGAACAGCGGCAATACCTCGCCTTCCAACCGTGCATGCAACGTGGAGCGCTTGCGGCCCTTGGGCATCACGGCAATACCGAAACGCAGCTCAGCCACGGTCACGACCGACAAGAACAGTGTTTCGACGGCCTGCGCATCGATCCAGGCGACGACCTGCGGGTTGGGCTGAGGTCGCCAAAGCTCGGAGATGACATTGGTATCGAGCAGGATCACTTCAGACCGATCGGCTTGATCGCGGCCTTGTCGCGCAGCTTGTCGAAGGCGTCGGCCTCTTTTGCTGTCAGGCCGGCGTCGCGGCCGATGTCCACCAGCAGGGAGCCGAGTCTGACCCGGTCTGCGGGTTTGGCGGCTGATTCAAGTATTGCGCGGATCTCCGCCTCGGTGCTGCGGCCGTGGAGTGCGGCACGCGCGCGGATCGCGCGATGCACCTCGTCGGGGATATTACGGACGGTGAAAGAAGGCATGTAGCTCTCCCGGCGACATCAGGTTGATTGCACTTTAGAGAAGTGCAAGCACTCCGGCAACCTCAACACGCACGGTATCGATGCAGTCATTCCCGCGTTAGCAGGTAGGTGGAACCCAGGCCAGACCTAGCCCCACCATTCACCGATACGGCCCCGGCCCGCGCCAGACCGGTTCGCCCTGACGGTAGACCTCCATCATGTTGATGACCTCGCGGGCGTCGCCGATGCTCTTCAGTTCCGGCGAGTCCGGCGGCAGCAGGCGGCATTTGCTGGAGCCGCGCTTGAGCGCGACCTCCAATGGACAAACCATGCGTTGCTGGGTACCGGGCAGGATGATGGCGATTTCCTGCATGCCCTGTTCCTTCCACACCCGCAGCTGGGTTTCGCTGCGCACGTCGTAATAGACCTGGTAGCCACCGATATCCATGCTGGGCTGGGCGTTGTTGCGGTCGTTGCGGCGGCCCTGGCTGATGGTGGGCGTGTACGCGGTGCCGTCTTCGGCGGCGTCGGCCGGTTCGTCGAGCATGCCCGGTGGACGGCCGGTCCAGGTTTCCGGGCGGCGCTGCGGCGGCGATGACGGTTCGGCCGGCGGTTGCGGCGGGGTGGGGCGCTGTACGGGCCGGGCCTGGCGCTGTTCGGTCAGGCCACCCCTGCGCGTGCTGCCTTGCGGCGGCACCGGGTTCCTGGCGTTCTGCACCAGGGTGGATTGCACCGGCGAGGCGGCCGGCGGCGGCTGTACCGGCGCAGGCGTGGGCGAGGGCGGAGTGGGCGTTGGCGACGGGGTCGGTTGCTGGGGCTGGTCGGTGTCGCCGACGAAGTCCACCTTGGTGCGGCCACCACTGGCCGAGCCCTGCGGCGGGGTCACCGAGGGCGTGGAGGCCGACAGCAGGATCAGCAGCATCAGCACATGCAGCAGCGCGCTGATCAGCGCGGCGATCCATGGTTCCAGGCGCTCGATCAGCGGTTCGGTGCGCGGCAGCCAGTCGCTGGGGTCCAGATGGACATGCAGCAGTTGCAGCGTGTCGTCGCGCACGCGGTAGACCAACACGTACGGGGTCTGCGTGACCACCCATTCGCGGGTGCCGGGCACCCGGCCGGCGCGGCCTCTGCCGGGTTGTTCGGCCAGCGAGCGGGTGGCCTCCAGCACCTGTCGCGCCATCGCCGCGGCCGCGGCCGGGTTGAGCGCGTGGTAATGATCCTGGGCGTGGGCGAGCTGCTTGGCGGCCGGGACGGTCCACTCACGCCGCAACATCGACACCCCAGCCGGCGAACAGTGCGGTGAGCTGCGCCGGTGCGATGAAGTCGCCCTGGTCGGCGGCGGTGATGCCGTCGAGCACGGCCGCCTGGAAGCGGGCCTCGCTCACCGCATGGAGCACGTCCTCCCACCCTGCGGTGTCGGGCAGCGTGTCGATCAGCGTACGGGCGTGATGCTTGATGGCGGACATGGCACTGCAGTGGGGGAATACTGCCGGCAAGTCTACCGCCGCAGCGCGGACTGGCGTGTGGCACGGCTCCGGCGCGCAGGCGTGGCATTCACCGGCGGGGCTGGCCGCAGCCGCAGCCGCAGCCGCCGGAGCGAAGCTGCGTGTCGACACACACGGCCGGCAGCAGAAGTGACGCTTGGCACCTTGTCGGCGGCGTGGCCGGGTTTCATCCTGCAGCGGCCACTCGACCAGGACCGCGTCATGCCCGCCCACGCCATCGCCCCGTTCACGCCGTATCTGTCGATGGCTGCCATCGGGTTTCTCTGCTACCGGCGCATCCGGCGCAGCTTCGGCCGGCAGCCGTGGAAACCGTTGGCGACCGGAGTGCGCACGATGGCCCTGCTCATCCTTGCGGCGGCGTTGGGATTCGCGCTGTACGGCTTGCCGCAGGTGCGGCCGGGGATCGCGCTGGGAGCGCTGGCCGGCATCGGGCTGGGCGTGGTGTCGCTGCGCTACACGCCTGCCGAATGGGTGCAGGACCGCGGCTGGTACACGCCCAACCCCTGGATCGGCGCGGCGCTGATGCTGGTGCTGCTGGGCCGGCTGGCGTGGCGCTGGGCCAGCGGCGCCTTCGCCGCCGGTGCGGCGGTGGCCGGGTCGCAGGCCAGCCCGCTGACCCTGGGCATCGCGGCCGCGCTGGTGCTGTATGCGCTGGTGCACATCGCCGGGCTGTGGTGGCGTCTGCGCCAGCTGCGCCTGCAGGCTGGCGCGGCGGACTCGGTGCGCTGACCGCCATTCCCGAGCAGGCGTGGTCTACACCTGCGAGCGGAACGGGAACACCAGTTTCTCGCCCAGCTTCTGCCGCAGCGGCCGTGCGCGCCAGCGTTGCAGCGTGTAGCGCTCGGCGCGCTGCAGATCGCCCTCGAATACCTCGGTCATGCGTGCGGCCAGCGCGCGGTCGTAGACGTTCAGGCTGGCCTCGTCGTTGAGGCGGAACGAGCGGATGTCGAAGTTGGTCGACCCCACCGACACCAGCAGGCCGTCGATGATCAGCAGCTTGGTATGCAGCATGGTGGGCTGGTATTCGTGGATCTCGATGCCGGCCTGCAGCAGCGGCTCCCAGCTGGCCTTGGACGCCAGCCGCACCGACACCGCATCGATATGCTTGCCCGGCAGCAGTACGCGGATCGCCACGCCCCGGCTGCGCGCTTCCAGCAGCGAGCGGGTGATCAATGCATCGGGCACGAAGTACGCGGCGGCCAGGTCGATGGTGCTGCGCGCGGCGGCGATGGCGACCAGGTACATCAGGTGCATGCTCTCGCTGCCGCCGGCCGGCGAGGCCACGAACAGCTGCGCATCGCTGTCGCCGGCCGCTTCCAGCGCCGGGTAGTAGTGCGCGCCGTTGACCACGCGGCCGGTGGTCTTGATCCAGTTGTCGTTGAAGGCGGTCTGCACCTGCGCCACCACCGGGCCTTCGATGCGGTAATGGGTGTCGCGCCAATGCTCCGGGTCCTGCGCATTGCCCATCCACTGGTCGGCCACGCCCACGCCGCCGGTGAAGCCGATGCGGCCATCGATCACCAGCAACTTGCGGTGGGTGCGGTTGTTGACGCGGTGCAGGTTGTACCAGGCCAGCGGCCGGTAGCGGTGCACTTCCACGCCGGCCTCGGTCATGGTGTCCACCAGCGCATGGTCCATCTTCAGGCTGCCGCCCCAGTCGATGGTGACCCGCACCGCCACGCCGGCGCGTGCGCGTTCGGACAGCGCGTCACTGAACTCGCGGCCGATCTCGCCCGACCAGTAGATGTAGGTTTCGAAGGTGATGGTGTGCTGCGCGCTGCGGATGGCAGCCAGCATGGCCGGAAAGATTTCGTGGCCATTGTTGAGTACGTCGATGCGATTGCCCGGCAGGATGGCCGGGCCCAGCAGCACCGACATCTCGCGCTTGAACTGCGGGTCGGCCACGTCGTACAGGTGCTTGGGGATGTGCTGTAGCTTCTTCTCCGGCGTGGCGAAGTTGAGCAGCAGCAGCCCCACCAGCAAGGTGACGACCACGGCGGCCACGATGATCCAGATCATGCATCCCACTCCGATGTCCCGCAGTGCGGGCATAAACGGCGGGCATTCTGGCAAGGCTGCCGGCATGGGGGTCGTGAAGGGAAGGCGACGGCCGGAGAGGCGCAGTTGCATGTCATCTGCCGGCGGGCATCGTGATGCCAGGCGCAATCGCTGCGGCTGGCGAGCTTACTCCGGCACGTGCAGATAGCTGGGCGGCACATGCGGCGTCAGCCAGACGCCATTGTCGGCCTGGAAAAAGCCGAACCCGGCATCGTGCATCTGCAGGCTGTGCACGCCGAGCACGACCGGCGTGCCGTGGCGTGCCCGACGGTCGTAGCGGTTTGCGGATCGGCGGACAAATGGACGTGGTGGCGCTGGCCCGGCTGCAAGCCTTGCGCCAGGATCGCTTCGAGAAAGCGCGTGGCGGTGCCGTGATACAGCATCCGAGGCGGACGCAGCGCCTGGTGCCGCAGTGCGACGGTTGGCGTGGAGTGGCCTTGTGCGGCACGGATGCGCAGGCCGTCGTCGGACAGCGTGAAGCGTTGCTTGTCGCTTTGCGCAACCACTGCCTGCAGCAATTCCATATCGAGCTGGCGGCCTGAGGCTGCGGCGCCGGCAATGACGGCGTGGATGTCTACCCAACCGTCCTGATCGAGCGTCAAGCCGATCGCCTCCGGCGCATGCCGCAGGACATAGCTGAGGAACTTGCTGGTGTCGGTCAGCTGCTGAGACATGGTGTGCCTTTGCTTCGTTGCAGAGACGTGCTGCCGCGTGCCTGGGCTGCCTGGTGGGCGGCACACGTTTGCCGGTCCAGCGTACACGCTTGCCGGGTGGGTCGCCCCCGGATGGGTGGCGACGCGGTCTTGGGCGTGGGTTGCCTTGCAGTGACCGCAGGGCCGCCAGATCCACGTGTGCCGCAATGGACGTGTCCGTTGCATGCCATCGCGTGACTGCGCGGTGCTATCGTGCGCGGATGCCCAGGGTCGCTGCCACCGTTCGCTGCAAGGCCACGCTGCTGGAACCTGCAGCGCCCAAGGCGGCCACCTGGCTATTTCTGCAGCTGCCCGCCGCAGCAAGCAACACGCTGCCCACGCGCAGCATGGTGACCGTCACCGGCACATTCGCCGGGCAGCCGTTGCAGGCCACGCTTGAACCGGATGGACAGGGCGGGCATTGGCTCAAGGTCGACCATGCCTTGCAGCAGGCAGCCGGCGTGGCTGCCGGTGACGAGGTCGCAGTGGAGATGACGCCGGTGGACGTGGAACCCGAGCCGGTGGTGCCGGACGATCTGCATGCCGCACTGGCCGCGCAGCCGGCCGCGCGTGCGACCTGGGACGACATCACCGCGCTGGCGCGGCGCGACTGGATCGTCTGGATCGTGTCGGGCAAGAAGGCCGCCACGCGGGTCAAGCGCATCGCCACCGCCTGCGACATGCTGGCGTCGGGCAAGCGCCGTGCGTGCTGCTTCGACCGCTCCGGGATGTACAGCAAGTCGTTGACCGCACCGACGCCAAAAGCGAGCTGAAGCGCCACGCTGAGCCTGAAGGTCGCAGTGGAACGACGGCGGTGCAGGCCGCACCTCGGCCGTTTTCCACCCGCGCGCTGTAGACGGACTAGCCGCTTGCGCGAGACCTGCCTATGCGCCGAAATGCTTACATGCGTCACACCAGCACGCACCTATACTCCGGAGCTGCCCCACCAAAGAGGTTCCGACCGCATGAGCGCACCCCCATCGTCTCCAATTGCCGCCGGTTCCGGCGCAGCGCCCGGCAGCCTTCGCCGCTCGGTGTCCAATACGCTCAAGGGGTCGGCCGGCAATCTGGTCGAGTGGTACGACGTCTACGTCTACTCGGTGTTCGCCACCTACTTCGAATCGCAGTTCTTCTCCAAGGAAGACAAGAACGCCACCCTGTTCGTGTGGGCGATCTTTGCGATGACCTTCCTGATGCGGCCGATCGGTGCGTGGTACTTCGGCCGCTTCGCCGACCGCTACGGCCGCCGCCTGGCGCTGACCATCTCGGTGTCGATGATGGCGCTGTGCTCGTTCGTCATCGCGATCACGCCCACCGTGGCCACCATCGGTATCGCCGCGCCCATCATCCTGTTGCTGGCGCGGTTGCTGCAGGGCTTTGCCACCGGCGGCGAGTACGGCACCAGCGCGACCTATATGTCCGAAGCGGCGATTCCCGGACGGCGCGGGTTCCTGTCCTCGTTCCACTACGTCACCCTGGTGGGCGGCCATGTGCTGGCGCAGGCCACCTTGCTGGTGATGCTGCATTTCTTCGATGCCTCGCAGGTATCGGCGTGGGGCTGGCGGGTGGCGTTCGGCCTGGGCGGTGTCGGTGCGCTGGTGGTGTTCTGGTTGCGCCGGACCATGGACGAGTCGTTGAGCTCCGAATCCATCGCCGATTCGCGTACCGGCAAGGCCAGGGCCTCGGGCTCGATGCGCGAGCTGTTCGTCAACCAGTGGCGCCCGTTGCTGCTGTGCTTCCTGATCACTGCCGGCGGCACCATCGCGTTCTACACCTACTCGGTGACCGGCCCGAAGATGATCCAGAGCGCGTTCGCCGGCGGCGACGTGATGGCCGGCACCATCATCAACCTGGTGGCGCTGACGGTGTTGATGCTGATGCAGCCGGTGGGCGGCTGGTTGTCGGACATCGTCGGCCGCAAGACCTTGCTGGTGTTCTTCGGCATCGGCGGCGTGCTGTATACCTGGTTCCTGGTGATGGAACTGCCCAAGCAGACCGACTGGCTGATGGCCTTCGCCATCCTCACCGTGGGCTTTGTGATCCTGACCGGCTACACCTCGATCAACGCCGTGGTGAAGGCCGAACTGTTTCCCACCCATGTGCGTGCGCTGGGCGTGGGCCTGGGCTACGCACTGGCCAACTCGGCCTTCGGCGGTACCGCGCCGCTGCTGTACCAGGCCTCGTTGAAGACCGGGCATGTCAGCGAGTTCGTGATCTACGCCACGGCGGTAATCGCGGTGTCGCTGGTGGTCTACATGTTCTTCCTGACCAATAAGGGCAGCAACTGGCTGGATGACGAAGCGGCGATGCGCAAGCGCGTGCGGTGAGGTTGCTTGCGCGTGCGGTGAGGCGGCTTGTCGGCCGTGCGAGAGCGGCACAGTCGGCAAGCGCGTCACTGCACGCAGCGATCGCCAGGGGGCTGGTCGTCCTCCACGCATGGGCGCGAGATCGCAGGGGCCACCACACCCACGTGAGCCAGATGGCTGCCCTCGTAACGGATGGAGGGTGACAACCGCATCGTCACGTCGCCATGCATCCATTCCACTGCAACCGCCATCGATCAGGCACCGGCTGCGACGCGCGATCCGCACATCGATTCCCGACTCCCCAACTCATACCTCCCGCAACGTCCGAAACGCGTACATATCCGCAAACGTGCAGAAGTGAAAGCGCGGGATCGTGATCGGACCCGCTGCCGCCAGTCGCTCGAGCCAGTCGCCCACTGCAGTGCGATAGGCGGCCTGTTCTGCGCCATCGAGCGTCTGACACAGGTAGGCCAGCGAGATATGAAACTGGAAATTGACGTAGTCCGGGCGCTGCAGGCGGGTCAGCGTCATCAGCCCCTGGCGCGCGGTTTCCAGGCGCTGTGCGGTCTGCGTATCGGCAGGGCGCAGCGGGATGAGCAGATTGTCATTGTTGCCGGTCCGTGCCGCAGCCGGATCGACCACAAAGCTGCATGCACCCAGTGGCGCCGCAGTGCGCTGCCTCAACCGCGCGAGAAAATCGGCATGGATATCGCTCAATGCCACATCGCGCGTCAGATCGCCCGGCCATGGCCCGCTGGCGCGGTCGCTCTCGTTGACCCCGCCCAGCAGGGTCACGTGATAACTGCTGGGCGGCAGCAGCGCGAACTTGTTCGCGAAGCGGTGCTCGGGCAGTTCGCGGTAGATGTCCAGCACGCGGTCGAAGCTGTCGTAGCCATCGCCCTGTTGTTCGAGATGACCAACGAAGGTATTGCCGGCAAACGGCATCGGCCGCCTGGAGTGCAGGAACTTGCGGCCCACATCCGGCGGTGGCGGTGTCTCGGCCAGCGTGGGCAGGGCGGTGGCCAACACCGCGGTGCCTGCAGCGGCGGCCAGCAGCCGGCGGCGGCTGAAGGGGGTATCCAGACATGACGACATGCACAGCTCCTCAGAGTTTGACGTTGACGCCGAGCATCACGGTGGGGGCCATCTTCCACGCCGATTGCACGTATTCCTGATGACGGCCGATGCGGTACTGGTAGCCCTGACCGGCCAGATTGAGCACGTCCAGGCTCACGGCCAGCGTGGGCGACACATCCCAGGCCAGTTTTAGATCCAGACGGTCCAGTGGTTGCTGGTAGCGGTTGCGATAGAACTCCTGCTGGCTGCTGTAGTTGGGGTAGCGGTCGTCCCACAGCTCGCCGGTGCGGCTCCAGGCCAGCGTGCTGCGCAGCGGCCCGCGGGCGTAATTCAGGGTCAGGTTCCACAACTGCTTGGGCTGCTGCGGCAGCACGTCCAGCGTGGTGCGGCTGCCATCGCCGAGCACCACCGGGTAGTCCACGTGCAGGAACGTCACATTGGCGGTCACCGACAGGCCGTCCAGCGCAGGCCGCCATGACCCCAGCTCCTTGATGGCCCCCAGCTCGGCGCCGCGCAGGCGCACCGGCCAGTCCACATTGCGCGGCTGGGTGACCAGCACCTGCTCGCCGTCGATGCTGTCCATCTGCCCGTAGCGGAAGATTTCATCCGTGATGGTCTTGTGGAACAGCGCCACCGACAGCAGGCTGCCGCCGTCGTCGAAGCTCCAGTCATGGCCAAGGTCCAGGTTCTGCGAGCGGCGTGGCTGCAGTTCCGGGTTGCCCTGGTTGAGCGTCGGCGGCGTGCTGCCTGGCGTGAGCACGCCGCCGTTCAAGGCCATCTGGTCCAGCCGCGGGCGCCCGATCGAGCGCGAGACGCCGATGCGCAGCGTGCCGTTGGCGCTGGTCTGCAGTTGCCCGCTGAGCGATGGCAACCAGTTGCGGTAGGTGCGCACCGCGCTGACCGGCGTCCAGGTGGTTCCGCTCAGCTGCTGGCCGGCGCTGGCAAAGCGCGTCTGCTCCAGGCGGATGCCGCCGGCCAGCAGCCAGCGCTCGCCGCGCCATTGCGCCTGGGCAAAGCCGGCGCGCACCTGTTCGTCGACGGCGTAACTGCCGCTGTTCTGCGCGGTGGTGTCCGCCACCCCGCGCGCTTGGCCGGCCAGCGCATCCCAGCGCGCGTCGGCCAATGCCGGGTCGATGGTCATCATCTCCGCGTTGCAGCCCAGGGCGCAGGTCGGGCTGCCGAGCACGTCGGCCAGGGTGCCAGGCAAGCCGTTCCAGGTGGTGCGCTGCACAGCGGTGCGCATGTGCGTGCGCACCTGCCGCGCGCCAACGGCCAGCCCCAACCCGCGGTTGTCCTCGTCCATGTTGCGACGCAGCTCCAACTGCAGGTCGCCAACCCGTTCGGCGTAGTCGGTGCGCTCCTGCTGGTGATAGGCGTTGGGATAGCGCGCCGGGTCGTCGGCCAGGGCCGGGTCCAGCGGCGTGAAGGCGGGCAGCGTGTCGCTCCAGTCGAACCCGTATGCCAGGCGGTTTTGCTGGAAGCGGTCCCAGGTCTGCGGGTTGTCCACCGTGGCGCGCGAGGTGCTCGCGCGCAGCGCGGCGCGCCATTGCGCCGGCAGCTCGGCCAGGAGTTCGCCGTTGATGCCCGACAGCGCGCGCTTCCAGCGCAACTGCCCCAGTTCGACGTACTGATTCAGGTTATCGAGCGTACCGCCCTGCGGGCCGGTGCGGGTCAGGCGCGCGCTGTTCTGCACTTGGGCGTTCTGGGTATAGCGGTCCGAGGCCTCGCGCTGGCGGAAGCTGTAACCGGACACATGGCCGCTGAGCGGACCGTCCGGCTGCCAGTCCACGCGTGCGGTGAGGCCGCGCCGTTGCCGGGTGTTGTCGTAGTTGTACCAGCGCCGCTCGCTGGGCACCGCGTCGCCCACGCCGCCATAGGGCACCGGAGCGCGCGTGCCGTCGGCGTTGTACCAGTTCAGGGCGCCGCCGTTTTCCTGCTGCGGCACCGGGATCTCGCGGCGCCAGAAGCTGGCTGCGCCCAGGAATGCAAACTCGCCGTCACGCCCGAAGCGCTTGCCCCATTTGAGCTCGCCTTCGCCCACTGGCGTACGGCCGCCATAGCGGCTTCCCATCAGGTTGGCGCCGCCTTTGGCCGAGGCGGTCAGCAGGCCGTCCGGACGGCCGAAGCCGGTGGCGGTGACCAGGTTGGTGACGCCGCCGATCGCGCCACCGTCGTTTTCAGGCAGGAACGACTTCACCACGTCGATGCGGTCGACAAAGTTGGCCGGTAGCACATCCATCATTGCTTGGCGGCTGCCGATGTCGTTGCTTGCGAATGCAAAGCCGTCGATCAGCATGCTGTTGTAGTTGCCGTTGAGGCCGCGCACTGTCACGTAGCGCGGCTCGCCCTGGTACTCCACGGTGCTCACGCCGGTGACGCGGCGCAGCGCATCGCCGACGTTGAAATCCGCCAGTTGCCCGATGCTGTCGGCGGCAACCGAATCCACGATCGTGGGCGCGGCCTGCTTGGTGGCGATGGCCCGGCTGTTCTGCGACTGGAAGGAGGTCCGCACCTGCACCGCATCCAGGGTTTGCGCCGTGGCATCGGCGGATGCGGCGATGGCCTGCGCCGGCATCTGCATCCAGCCCACCACGGCCATGCCCAGCGCGTAGGACAGTATGCGACGCTGTGGGACGCGGGCTGCAGCGGGCCCAAGCGGGCCAGGGAACGAGGGATGAAAAAGACGCATGGCACTATCCGCGCTGTCGGGCGGCCCCAACACGGTAGCCGTAGGCGAATTAAATTAATCTGCTTAATTTAAACTTGTGTGACACTACCGGTCCTTCTGCTGCCCCATGTCTTCCTTTTTCGCCCACGCGGCCATCCGTTCGCATTACCGCCGCCGTAGCGACGGCCAGGCAGCCGGTTCCAGCGAGCGCGCGTTGCTGGATCTGATCCGCAGCGCCGGCCAGGTGGCGCGTGCCGACCTGCCGCGCGCCAGTGGGCTCAGCGTTCCTGGCACCAAGGGCATCATCGACCCGCTGGTTGCCCATGGGCTGCTCCAGCTCGGCCCGTCGCTGCGGCGCGGTCGCGGCCAACCCAGCGTCCAGTTGAGTCTGGTGCCCGACTACGCGTACAGCGTGGGGGTGTCGTTGATGGTCGATGGCATCGCGGTGGTGCTGATCGACTTCGCAGGCCAGGTGCGCGGCATGCGCCAGCTCACCGCGTTCCCGCTGACGCTGGACCTGGTCGCGGCGCGGCTGCCGGACCTGGTGGAGCAGTTGCTGCAGGCCGCCGGCGTGGACCGGCAGCGGTTGTTCGGGGTGGGTGTCAGCATGACCGGCCCGCGCATCGGCGACGGCACGCGGGTCAACCCGCCGCTCACGCTGGCCGCCGACTGGATGCAGGTGGAGCTGGACCGGTTCATCGCCGACCGCCTGCAGCTGCCGGTGTGGATGGACAACGACGCCCACTGCGCGGCCCTGGCCGAAGCCTTGTACGGAGTCGGCCGGCAATCGCCGGATCTGGTCTACCTGACGATCGCCGACGGGTTTGCCGCGGGCGTGATCGCCGCCGGTCGGGTGCGCCGCGGCGCGCACGGCAATGTGGGCGAACTGGGGCGTATCTCGGCCATCACCGGCAGCGCGCGGCCAACGCTGGAAAGCCTGCGCCAGGCGCTCGTCGCCGATGGCCATGTGCTGGCGGACCTGCACACCATGCTGCAGCACTACGATCCGGCGTGGCCGCAGATCGACGCCTGGCTGGATGCGGTGCAATCCACCGTGACCCTGGCGGTGGCGGCGATCATCGCGTTGATCGACCCGCGCGTCATCGTCTTCGGCGCGCGTCTGCCGGCAGATCTTGCGCAGCGGCTGATCGCCCGTGTCGCCTTCGAGCCCGCACCACGGCGCGGCGTCGCATCGCCGTATCCGGCGTTGCTGGTCGGGCAGGTGCAGGCACATGCCACGGTGCTGGGCGCGGCCATGCTGCCGTTCAAGGAAACGCTGTTCTAGCCGCAGGTGGTGGAGCAGCCGATGCGCGTGCCGGCGTTGCGCCGGGGCGTCGTTTCGCATCGCGGCGGCAGAGTTCGCCTCGGTTGCGCATTGTCATATGCCAGGCGCTTTACTGGCCGCCCGCAGTGCTCTTGAGGTCGTCATGCGTATTGCCCCTTCGCAACCAGCCGCCACGCCCACCACCGCGCTGGCAACACCGACGCACACCAGCCCGGCCACCCCGATGGAGCTGCCGCACCTGCCCGGCGGTAACCCGCCACTGGGTCCACGCCCGCGTCGCCAGGCGCTGATGCAACCGCCACTGGTGCCGTTGGACGACAGCGCCATGACCGGCAAGCAGGCATTGGTGGCACTGGACAGCGAGTTTTCGGAGCAACGCCTGGCCGAAGTGCAGGCAAGGCAGATCACCGTGCAGGCCGCGCAAAGCACGCTGGCCAAGCAGCTTGCAAAGGCCGGCAAGGCGACCGGACCCGCCAGCATCGCGGCACGCTTTGCCGCCGGAGCGCTGGAGCCGGTGTATCTGGACACCGCCGCGTTCGAAGCGATGACAGCCGGTTTGCCGGATCGCTCCCGAGCAGCGGCCGGCCCGGTGCTGGTCGATGCGCAACAAGGCCGCATCATCTTCGATCTGCAACGCGCGTTTGCGCATGACGACACCTTCAGCGATGCAGCACGCACCGCATTGGGCAAGGCGTTGGATCTGCCAGGCACTCTGCTGAAAACACAGGGCTGGCTGAAGCCCACCGCACCCACCCAGCCGCGCCGCAAGTTGCAGCAGGCCGCGCGCTACCACGGGCACGAGGTGCCGGCGCGCGACGGCGGCGCAGCCTTCTTCAAGGCCAACGACCATCATCTGGTGGCCGGAAAGGAAGCGCTGTTGCGCAAGCACCGCAAGGAGCTCGTGCACGACGCGTACTTCCAGGCGCCCAGCACGCGCGCGCTGGGCAAGGACGTGATGGTGCACCGGGGCCTGTTCGACAACCACGCCGGCATTCCGGAAAACTCGCTGGCCGCCATCGATCGCGCCTATGCACAGGGGTATCGCAACCTGGAGCTGGATGTCTAGGTCAGTGCCGACGGCGTGCCGGTCTTGATGCACGACTTCAGCATTGGCCGCATGACCGACGATCCGCAGAACAGGCTGGTCTCGCAGGTACCGTTCGCCCAGTTGCGCGAGATGCCGCTGGTGATCCGCAACCCGGTCGATGGCAACTTCATCAAGACCGATCAGACCATTGCCGCGGTGGAGCAGGCACTGGAGCACGCGCTGCAGAAGCCGGAGGCGATGTCGGTGGCGCTGGATTGCAAGGAAGATACCGCCGAGGCGGTGGCGATGCTGCTGATGCGCCGGCCGGACCTGCGCCAGGGGGCCGCGATCAAGCTGTATGCCAAGTACTACACGGGCGGCTTCGATCAATTTCTGTCCAATCTGTACAAGCGCTACCAGATCAATCCGCTGCACTCCCAGGATGCGCCACGCCGGGCCGCACTCGATCGGCTGCTGGCCAAGATCAATGTGGTGCCGGTCTTCAGCCAGGGCATGCTTGCCGACGCGCAGCTGCGCCAGTTCTTCCCGGGCAAGGACGAGGGCCCGGAGGGACTGGCCGACACTGCGGTGCAGTGGCTGGAAAGCTGGAACCGGATGCGCCCGGTCATCGTGGAGGCGGTGGCCACCGATCAGCAAAGCGCTGCAGGCAAGGCCATGGAGCTCGCACGCGCACGCCTGCGCCAGCCGGACTCGTCCTACGCGCAGGCGGCGTTTTCGTCCGGCTATCGGTACGAGGATTTCTCCCTGCCGCGCGCCAACCACGACAAGGACTATTACGTCTGGCGCAACTTCGGCGAGATGCAGAAGCTCAGCGGCGAATCCTTCGGGATCCAGCGCACCACCGCCGGTGCCTTTCGCGATGCCGGCGAAAGCCTGCTGACCGACCAGCCCGAGGAAGAACTGCTCGCGTTGCTGGAAAACCGCACGCTGGCACGTGGTCACACCGGCATGGAGCTGGACCTGCCGCCAGACACCCCCATCGACACCGCACGCGATGCGGCGATCGTGGCGCAGCGCACCGGCGAATTCCGCGCCGCCTCCAGGCCCGCCGACCCGGCCCATGTGGCGGCAGTGCGCGAAGGCCGCCTTCTGGATCGCTCGGCAGAACCTGCGCACGACAGCGCAGCCAGGCAGGCGGTGGATGCACGCGCCCAATCCCTGGGGCGACTGACCGATCAGTACCGTGGTGCACCGGTGACCCATTACCTCAACGAGCAAGCCAAACAGACCGAGCCAGAAGAGTGATGACGGCGCACTGATCCTGCGCCGGCGCGCGTGGCCCGGCGGCATGACCGCTTGCGTGGTCGCCAATGGGTGCGCGCCTTGCAGTGTTGCGGGTGGACATCGCCTTCGCCGGCAAACTGCACCGGCGCTCCCGCCCAGGACGCGCGCACTGCGCCACCACTGCGCCTGCTGCGGCGCTACGGCGTCTCCAGCAACGGAATCACCTCGCGGTCCTGCGCGTCCACCGCCACCAGGCGCTGCAGCAGCAGCGACAAGGTCACCACGTCCTGGTGGTTGTGCTCGGCCACGCGGCGCAGGTTGCGCGCGCTGCCGCCGCGCAGGTAGCTCAACCAGGCGGCCGGCGCTTCGGAGCCGGGCAGGTCGTCCTCGCGCACCACGCGCAGCAGTTGCCGCTCGATGGTGGACAGCTTGCAGTTCTCCCAGGTGCCGCGATAGCGCCGGCGCGTGGGAAACAGCAGGTCCACATGGTCCAGCGCGGAGATCGGGTCGCCGCGGCGCGCCAGCCGGTAGCGCGTCTTCAACAACGGCGCGTCGTAGCAGCGGCCGTTGTAGCTGGACAACACCGTGCGCGGCGACAGCCAGCTGCGGAACAGATCCAGCATCGCGCCTTCTGCTGCCATCGTGGACATCATCAACTGGCGCACGCGCAGCCCGCTGCCTTGCGCCTGGTCCATGTACCAATCGGCCACGCCGATCATGAAGGCGCGCGTGCCGGTACCGCCGGCCAGGCCAGTGGTTTCGGTATCGAAGAACAGCAGGTCCAGCGGGTCGACCGTGTCCTGGCGTTTGGCGAAGGCCAGCGAGAGTGCTTGGCCCGGAATCGGTTGCGGCAGGAAGGCTTCGATCAGATGCAGGCCCGGTGCGATCTCGTTGCCTGGCAGCTGCCGATCGGTAGAGGCCGCAGGCAGCGGCGTGTGCGGCGAGATCGCCCGTTCGCGCAGGCCGATCATCCTGCGCAGGCCGGCGATGTCGGTGCGTCGCTGCAGCGGCGGTGTCGACGATGGTGTCGTGCTGTTGCGCGCTACCGGCGAGCGGCCAACGATTTCCGCATGCACGGCATCGACAGCGGGTGCCGACGCGGGTGTGTGGCGCACATCGTGCTCCACCCACGCGAATACCGATGCCTCGCGCGCAGGCGGTGGAGGCGACGGCAAGGTGCGGCGCACAGGCGTGGCGGCGGCGGTGTGTGCGCGTACGTCATGCGAACGGCTGCTCACGGCACCCTCGTGTGCAGGCGCTGTAGCGCGCGCAGGTGCGCGTGCAGCAGGTGACACTGCGCTGGATGCCGCAGCCCGCTGCGCACGCGTCGGCAGCGCCGCATCGTCCTTGCGCGTTGCAGGCGTCAACCCGCCAACCTGACGGCGTAGCAGGCGCAGACGCTCCGCGCTGACGCCCGGGACGGTGCCAGGCGCAGGTGGTGTCGCGTTCTGCGTCGAAGATGATCCCGCTGGCGCAGCGCTGCCGGCGCCCATGCGCGCGCTGCCTGCAACAGCGTCAACGGCGGCTGCATCGGCGGCTGGTCGCCTGGCCATGGCTGCACGCATCGGTGGAGCAGGAGACTGCGCTGCGCCTGCGATGTCCCAGGCCGGCGCCGCATCGGTCGTGCCGCTCTGCGCGGTGGCCTGTGTATCGCAGCGCAGCGTTTCACTGCGCTGCGCCGCAGCCGGCGCAGGCGCGTCCGCATGCCCCGCCTGGCGCCGCAGCAGCCGCAGTCGCTCCGCACTTACGCTCATGCAAGCACGTCCAGCGCCAGATCCTCGTCCACCTGGGTGGCATGGCGTAGCGGCGCATCGGCATCGAACAACAATGCCAGTACCGTCAACGCCAGCGACTTGGGCGATTCGCCCTTGCCTTGCTCGTGCGCGGCCAGCACCGGGCCCACGCAGGCCGGGCAGCCGGCGCTGCAATCGCAACGCCGCACCAATTCATCGGCGCGCTGCAGCAGCTCGGCCTGACGCAGCCATAGCGGCTCGCTCAGGCCCACGCCTCCGGGGAAGTTGTCGTACAGGTACACCGTGGGCACGAAGGCCTGCTGCAGTTCCACCGCGCCTTGCTCGCCTTCTTCCACTCCGCGCAGTTGCCCGCGCCCGGTCTGGTCGGCGACCGCGAACCACGCGCCATCGCCGTTGCCGACGGCTTTCTGCAGATCGCGCGCATCGGCCATCACCGCCACCGTGGCCACCACGTGCAACGCGTACGCCGCGCCCAGGAATCCGTCCAGCGCATCCTGCCTGGAGGCGAAGGCCTTGCCCAGCGTGGCCTGTGGCAGCTGCCACCACACCGCGGTGGTGTGCAGTTCCTGGTCGGGCAGGTTCACCGGCCCGTAGCCGATGTTCTCGTGCGTGTAGTAACGGATCTTCTTGTAGCCGGAGACACGCCGCACCACATGCACCTCGCCATGGTGCGAATCGCCACGGCCGGCCAGGCTGCCGTCGAAGCGGTCCAGCACCTTGAGCTTGGTGTAGTCGATGCTGTCGGTGTAGTAGTCCACATGCGTGCGCGTCACATAGGCCTTGCGGCCCTCCCAGTCCAGCCGCTCCACCTGGTACGGCGTGCTCTGCACCATGTGGATGGCACCTTCGTACAAGGTGAGCGCGGCGGCCGAATAATCCACCTCGGCGATGATCTGCTGCTTGCCATCGCTCTTGTCCACCACCACGAAATTGCCGTCGGCCACCGAGCGCAGGCTCACCGCGTTGGCCGGGTAGCTGTCGGCGATCCATTCCCAGCGCTCGCCCTCCTGGTGGATCACTTCGCTTTCGGCCAAGGCTTCCAGGAACACCAGCGGGTCGATCGGGCCGAACGGTTCGCTGGCGATGAACGGCAATTCGAACGCCGCGCAGCGGATATGGTCGAACAGGATCAGCGGTTGGTCCGGCGCAATGCGCGCATGCTCGGGCGAGGCATCGGCAAAGAAATCCGGGTGCCGCACCACATACTGGTCCAGCGGTTGCGAGCTGGCCACCAGCACGCCCAGCGCCGGTTGCTGGCGCCGCCCGGCACGGCCGAAACGCTGCCAGGTGGCCGCCACGCTGCCGGGGTAGCCATTGAGGATCACCACGTCCAGCGCGCCGATATCCACGCCCAGTTCCAGCGCAGAGGTCGAGATGATGCCGTCGATGTTGCCGGCCCGCATCGCCCGCTCCACTTCGCGCCGCTCGGTGGGCAGGTAACCGCCGCGGTAGGCGCGGATGCGCGCCGGCTTGCGCGGGTCGTGGTCGAAGATGTCTTTGAGGTACTTGGTCAGCACCTCCACCATCAACCGCGTCTGCGCGAACACCAGCGTCTTCAGCCCGCTCTTGATCGCGATGCGCGCAATGCGGTTGCTCTGCGAACGTGCCGAGGCGCGCAGGCCCAGGTCCGCATTGACCACCGGCGGATTCCACAACAGCACATGCTTGTCGCCGGTGGGCGCGCCGGACTCGGTGATCGCATGCACCTGTTCTTCGATCAGGGCCTGCGCGTGCGCATGCGGGTTGCCGATGGTGGCCGAGCACAGGATGAACTGCGGGTTGGCGCCGTAGAACGCGCAGATACGCTTGAGCCGGCGCAGCACGTTGGTGACATGGCTGCCGAACACCCCGCGGTAGGTGTGGATCTCGTCGATCACCACATAGCGCAGGTTCTCGAAGAACTGCGCCCACTTGGTGTGATGCGGCAGGATCGCCTGGTGCAGCATGTCCGGGTTGCTCACCACGATGTCGCCATGCAGGCGGATCGCCTGGCGCGCATCGCCCGGCGTATCGCCGTCGAAGGTGAAGGCCTTGACCCCCAGCTCGCCGGCGCGATTGAGTTCCAGCAACTCGGCCACCTGATCCTGCGCCAGTGCCTTGGTCGGGAACAGGTACAGCGCCTTGGCCCCGGCGGTCATCGCCGCGCTCACCACCGGCAGCGTGTAGCACAGCGATTTGCCCGAGGCGGTGGGCGTCACGATCGCCACATGCTCGCCACGCTGGCTCGCCGCCCAGGCCTCGGCCTGATGGCTGTAGAGCTGGCCGATGCCGCGCGCGCGCAGTGCGTCGGCGAGTGCGGCCGGCACATCGTCCGGGATCGGCGCATAGCGGCCTTCGCGCCCGGGCAGGGTGAAGCTACCGGTGATGCGGTCCTGGTAGCGCCGTTCCAGGCGCTGGGTGAGCAGTGCGCCGTCGCCGCTGGGACGCCCATCGGTGGTGGCCAGGGCGCGTTCGGCGGCTTCGGTGCGGGGAGCGAGGGCAAACGGAGGCATACGGCAGCTCCCAAAGAGGGGCATGAGACAGGGGAGGCGTCTCAGGGTATGAGACACGGCCCGAATGGGCGAGCCCGTGTCACTGAGCGAATTCAGCAAGCAGGTATGCTGTGGCCCCCACTGCGCCATGCCCGACCTGCGCGCTATGGGCTCCCCCTTTCGAAGACCCGCCGTGCCCGTGCCCCCCAGCGCCCTCGCTCCGCATTACAAGACTCCCGCTGCCCGCCGTGCCGATGTCCTCGTGCATGCGGCCGGCCTGTTCCTGGCCATCGTCGGTGGCGGCTGGATGGTGTGGCGCGCGCATGCCAACCAGACCATGCTGTTTGCCACCTGCGTCTATGCGCTGGGCCTGCTGGTGATGTTCGCCTGCTCGGCCGCCTACAACTTCGCCCCACCGCAGCGCCAGCCGATGCTGCGCAAGTTCGACCACGCCGGCATCTTCGTCATGATCGCCGGCTCCTACACCCCGTTCTTCCTGGTCGCGCTCGATGGCCCCTGGCGCTGGGCCATGATCCTGGCGGTGTGGAGCGTGGCGCTGTTCGGCGTGTACGCCAAACTGTGCCTGCCCGGCATCGCCAAGGGCTTCTGGGTGGCGATCTACCTGCTGCTGGGCTGGGCGGGCATCGTGGTGGTCAACCAGATGATCGCCGGGCTGGACAGCGCGGTGCTGTGGCTCATCGTCGCCGGCGGCGCGTTCTACACCGTGGGCGTGGGCTTCTACGTGCGCAAGTCCATGGTCTACAACCGCGCCATCTGGCATGCCCACGTGCTGGGCGGCGCGCTGTCGCACTGGTATGCGATCTGGCTGTGCCTGCGGCCGTTCAGCGAGGGGTGAGGGCGCAGTTTGGCGTCCTCGGGCCGGCCGCTTGCCTCGCCCTAAGTGATACTTCAATGTCACTCCATGCGCACCGAACTTGTCACCACGCTCAAACGTCAGGCTACCGAACTTCTTGCAGCTGCAGAGCGCGACAAGGAGCCAATCCTGATCACACAGCACGGTTTACCCAGTGCCTATCTGGTGGATGTTGCCAGCTATGAGCGCATGCAGCAGCGCATGGCGCTCCTCGAAGGAATTGCCCGTGGAGAAATGGCAGTAGCGGAAGGCCGTACGCTGAGCCATGAACAGGCACAGCAACGCATGGCGCGATGGCTGAAATAATCTGGTCGGTGCCGGCATTGGCTGATCTGGACGCGATTGCCGGCTACATCGCAATTGACAACTTGCCCGCTGCAGCGGCACTGGTGAAACGGATGTTCGCGCACGTTGAGCAATTGATCGAACACCCGGACAGCGGAAGCCGGCCACAGGAACTCAAGCGCTCGCGCTATCGCCAGATTGTCGAACCACCTTGCCGCGTGTTCTACCGCCTGGATGGGGCAGCGCATCGTGGTGGTGCACGTCATGCGCCCGGAGCGCGCGCTTCGCAAGAACCGTCTTTCACGCTAGGAGCGGCCAGCAAAACCACGGCATGGCCGCCAGGCGGGCGCGGTCGGTGTTGGGTGCACCACGCCGACACTCCGGCTGTGAGTGCGCCGTCCGCATCGAGCTGATGACTGCTCGCCACGTCGTGTTATCCGCTCTACAGCCGGCAGGCCACTCCAAGCGCCTGCCGTGCCCCGTCATTCCACCATGCGCGGTGCCAACAGGTCGCCCAATCCCACACGGTGCAGCATCTCTGCACGCAGGCGATCGAGGACCGCAAAGCCCACATCGGCGCCATCGCCGGCCGGGTCGATATGCACCCGGAACGGCCGCTTGCCGAACGGGGTGTCCACCACCTGCACGATGGTCTGCGCCACGTCGGCGACGTCGGCGTCTTCGGGCACCAGGCGCGCAAAGGCCTGCTGCACCTGGTCGCCAAAGCCTGCATACGGGCCGGCCTCGTAGGCCGCCGCGCGTGCGGTGTCCTGCGGTGCGCCGGCATGCGCGAAATGGTTGGTGCCCTTGGTGAAGGCGCCCGGCACGATGATCGAGGTCTCGATGCCCCAGCGTGCCAGCTCGCGGGCGTACTGCACCGCCAGCGCATCCATCGCCGCCTTGGCCGCGAAGTAAGGCGCCAGATACGGTGGCGTGCCGCCCGCCGAGCTGCTGCTGGACACCCAGACCAGCAGGCCCTGCTGCTGCGCCCGCAACTGCGGCAACGCCGCGCGGTTCACCCGCTGCGTGCCCAGCACGTTGATGTCGTAGAGCTGCGCCAACTGCTCGGCGGTAAAGGCCTCGGCCGGGCCGAACACCATGTGCCCGGCGTTGTGCACCACCACGTCCAGCCCGCCGGCCTCGGCCACGATGGCGGCCACCGCCGCCTCTGCCGAGTCCTGCGACTGCACGTCCAGCGCGATCGTGCGCAAGGCCAGCTGCCGCTTGCCGGCCAGGTCGGCCATCTCCTGCGCCACACCGGCATTGCGGCCGGCGGTATCGCGCATCGAGGCGTAGACGGTGTGACCTGCGGCCGCCAGGGCCTCGGCGGTCAACCGCCCGAAGCCGCTGGACGCGCCGGTCACCAGAATGCGTTTGCTCATGTCCTTGCTCATGGAGGGAAGAACGCGGCGCGCGCCCAACGCGGCGCGCCAGCGAGGTTCAAACCATGCCGCCGTTGGCGCGCAGCACCTGCCCGTTGATCCAGCCGCCGTCGGGGCCGACCAGGAACGCCACCGCCGCGGCGATGTCTTCCGGGCTACCGAGGCGTTCGAGCGGGTTGGCCTTGGACAACCGTTCGATCAGCTCCGGCGGCTTGCCGTCGAGGAACAGTGCGGTGGCGGTGGGACCGGGCGCGACCGCGTTGACGGTGATCTGGCGCCCGCGCAACTCCTTGGACAGGATTGCCGTCAGCGTTTCCACCGCTGCCTTGGTGGCCGCATACACGCCATAGGTCTCCAGCTTCAGGCCGACCACGCTGGTGGACAGATTGACGATGCTGCCGCCATCGCGCAGCCGCCGTGCAGCCTGGCGCAAGGTGTTGAAGCTGCCTTTCAGGTTGATCGCAATCTGCTTGTCGAACAGCGCATCGTCGCTATCGGCCAACGTGGCCAGCTGCATGATGCCGGCGTTGTTGACCAGCACGTCCACACCGCCGTAAGCGCCTTCTGCCGCGGCGAACAATCGCTCCACCGCCGCCGGGTCGCTGACATCGGCCTGCACGCTGATGGCACGGCCGCCAGCGGTTTCGATACCGCGTACCACCTGCTCGGCTTCGTCCGCTCGGCCGGCGTAATTGAGCACGACTGCAAATCCATCGTGCGCCAGACGCTGCGCGATGGCAGCGCCGATACCGCGTGAGGCACCGGTGACCAGGGCGACCGGCGTATTTTGTTGAGTCATGGATGTGTCCGTTTATGCCGCGGGCTGCAGCGTTGCGAAAACTATCCAATGCAATGACACGACGATAATCACACTAGAATGCACAGCACTGTTTCCAGCGCCCGAACAGTGGGCAGGGAGTGCCGTGGATCGCTTCGCTGCCATGCGTTTGTTCGTGCGCATCGTGGAGCGGCGCAGCTTTACCGCCGCTGCCAACGACATGGAACTACCGCGCTCGACCGCCACCAAGGTCATCGCCGACATGGAAGCGCGCCTGGGTGTGCGTCTGTTGCAGCGGACCACGCGCGTGGTGCGACCCACGCTCGATGGCGAACTCTTCCATCAACGCTGCACGCGCATCCTCGACGACGTGGACGAAGCCGAGGGAGGCTTCCGCGGTGTCGCGCCCAAGGGCCAGCTGCGAGTGGAAGTGCAGGGCACGCTGGCGCGGCACTTCCTGCTGCCCGGGTTGCCGGATTTCTTTGCGCAATATCCGCAGATCCAGCTGGCCATGAGCGAGAGCGATCGCTGGGTGGATCTGGTCGAAGAGGGCATCGACTGCGCACTACGCTACGGCCCGCTGCGCGACAGCGAACTGGTGGCGCGCCGCGTGGCCATGCTCGAACGCCTCACCTGCGCCACGCCGGAGTATCTGCGCCGCCATGGCACGCCTGCGCATCCGGAGGCCGTGCAGGAACACCGCATGGTCGGCTTGCGGTCGATCACCACCGGCGTGGTCACGCCGCTGGAGTTTCAGACCGCGCAAGGCATGCGCACCTTCGCACCGCCCAGCCTGCTCACTGTCACCGGCACCGAGAGTTATCTGGCCGGGATTCGGCTCGGCCTGGGCATCGCACAGGTGCCGCGCTTCCATGTGGCGCAGGACCTGCAGCAGGGCACGCTGGTGGAAATCCTGCACGACACTCCGCCGTCGTCCAACCCGGTTTCGCTGCTCTACTCCCACGCCCGCCAGTTGTCGCCGCGGGTGCGCGTGTTCCTGGACTGGGCCGCGGGCGAATTCGCCAAGCATGCAGGTATGGCGCGACCACCGGGGTAGGCACGCTGCCGTGCGCCGCGTTGCGCCGCGTTGCGCCGCCAAGGCCGTTGCCATCGCGTGACCGCTCGATCGCTCAGGCCGCCACGGACGCCCCGCGCGCTGGCGCAACCTGTGGCGCATGCGCAGCGATACGCGCCTGGTCGTGGGTGGTGCACGGCAGGCGGTGAGAGTGCCGATGAGCGGTGCATCGGCAACGCAGTGAGACTGCGCCTGCGTCAAACCCTGTCCATCGCGGCACCTGCAATCCCATGCTGTGCGCCGGCGCGCCGCTGCACCCCCATATCGCCCATCATCCGGTCCAGCCCATGCTCCAGGCCAGTGCGGCCGCCTGACCTCACGCACCAACGGCAAGCACCATCGCCGGCCAGCCGACAATCATCGCGCAGCGCCGTGGTCACCCGCGTGCGCCGTCAGCCGGTTCTTGCGCGGCGAACACCCGCTCACCGACTGCGCGCGCTGTCTCCAGGTGCGACTGCGGAAACCCTGCATCCGGAACGGTCAGCAGCTCGGTGGTGCGAACTGGCGCCCCACAGAAATCGAAGATCCCGTGGGCGATCTGCGTCTTCATCGCACCGAAATAGCCATGGCGCGCATAGGTACGCTCGTCTGCGCCGCCGATCGCCAGCAGGTGCACGTCCAGGTGCTGCAGCTTCTTCACGATCCCGCCGTCCGCGTCCTCGTCGAACGCCCAGCCCAGCGTAAACACCCGGTCGATCCAGCCCTTCAGCAGCGCCGGCATGCTCCACCAATAGATCGGGAACACCAGCACCAACGCATCGGCACGCTCCAGCCGCGCATGTTCGGCCGCCACATCCGGCGGCGGTGCCGCCTGCTGCTGGAACAGCGCGATATCGGCCTGGTTGAACCGCGGGTCGAATCCTTCCTGCGCTAAGTCGGCGACCTCAACCGTATGCGACGGATCGGACGCCACAAAGGCATCGCGTACCTGCGCGGCCACTGCGTGCGTGTGCGAGCGTGGCTCGGGGTGTGCAACGACCATCAAGGCATGCATCCTGGGTAATCTCCTGTCGAAATCGCGCCACAGCGTACCGGTGCCCAGTGACCGCCATGCTCACACGCAACATGACATCGCCTTGCGCTCCGGGCCGGTACCTCGCTAGCTGCACACGCCATCAATCAAAGAAGCACTTGGGTGGCGGCTCGGCATGCCCGCCTACGCAATACCATCAGCGATCACGCCACAGCCGCGCGGCTGCAGTTGACTCAGTTATCGATCGTAAGCTCGCGGAGGGATTATTCAGAGCTTCCTTGGTTCTGCCGGGAAAAGGTCTGGGAGGTACATCACCAGGCTTGCTTGCACTTAATTATCAATTGACATCAATTTATTGAGAAGATTTTTTCAAGTCGTTCACGGTTGAGTCGATTAAATGCATGGGTCTGACTAAATCGGGAATGATGAGATTCTCAGAAAAAACATTGCCTCAGCACCCTTATACCGATCTTGAGCACTATAACTTAAACCGTAGATAATCCCCGGGAAATTCTTATACATCCCGTGAATAGATTCGGCATTGTCATAAGAGACAATCCAATTCTTGCTCTTCAAACGCGCTACGCGCTTGGCGATCTTTACATGATCGTCATGCTGATAATGATGCAGGTAAAGATCGCTTCCTTTCACGTAATATGGAGGGTCAAGATAGATTAAACTCTTAGCAGGCAACCTTGGAGTAACCAAATCTAGAAATTTGATGGCGTCTAGTTGATGAAATTCAATGCGATCCCGCACTCTTGCAATTGCATGGATACGCTGAATAAGGTCATCTTTATTAAAGCGAGCGCCTAGCTTCCACTTCCCCATTTGACCTTTCCCACCGATAACGCCCGCCCCTAATATTCCGGAGCGATTGGTGCGATTGAGAAAAAAAGTTGAGAAGCCAAGCGTCAAATCATCATAGCTATTAGGATTTTTCTGGATCTTCTTTTGAAGATGCCACTCTTCAATGGTTACTTCCGTGTCACGAATAAGGGCACACAAGCGATCAGTATCCTCCAGAAGTGAGCGCCAAAAGGCCGCTACGCCCGCACTAATATCATTGATGTAGACCTTTTTGGCGTATTCTTGAAGAACCAATTCCATCGCAACTGCCGCACCGCCCGCATATGGCTCAACATAAGATCCATCGACCAAATTGTTGGTCTCCATGATCTTTTTGACATAAGGAACTAATTTGCCCTTCCCCCCGGGATAACGAAGTGGCGTATAAAAGGATGGTCGTGGTTCACTTTTCATCTTTAAGCCCAAATCTTGGTAAAAGCGACCTGCACCTCAGACCAGCCAGAACGCAACTCCGACGGAGTGGGTAGAGAATATTTACTGTGGATTATGCCATGCAATCGATCAATACTCAAAGCCTTATTTGAATTGGATGCAAGTGCACGAAACTCCTGCAGATCTCGTTTAGTTGCCAGCCCTTTTTCCTGTAAATGAGCAACAACCTTCTCCAGCTTCTGCTTCAAAAGAATGTCTGCATTATATTGAAGTATTTTATTTCCAATCCCAAAGTGATCGAGTGACAACTCCAAAAAGACGCGAAAAGATGCAGCAATGGCAACCGGATAATTTTCCAGAGGCAATTTCCTCAACTCTTTGCAAATTTGTTGAAGCTTATGATCGTCAATATTAAGCGGGCACTGCGAGTTGGATGGGATAAGGGTCTTCCGATCAATAAGCGATTTGCTCTTCGAACTTGCCCCTGCCTTCGAAGTGCCTGTTTTGCTCTGCGCTGACAGCTGATCCAAGGCTTCCAAGGTGCCAGTTCTCTTACTCAAATCAGGTAGTGACGATGCAAGAGTATTGAGATAATTCAATCGATCATCTTTGCTCTTGATCTTGCTAACATTAATCTTTTTAAGAGCAATGTCCGAGACAATGCGCTTCAATGGTTTGATTAATTCACTATGAGGCAAGTCTGAGTGAAGCTCACCATCTTCATAAACTAAGCCCAGTCGTTCACGGACCTCAGGCGTTCCCAGCAATCGATCCAAGTTTGTGATTGGAAAGCGTTCTAGCGCGGCTTCTTCTTCAGTGGATAACTTACCCGCTGCTCGCACAAAATCCAGCACCTTCAAGCCAGAAGTATCCCCCCGATAGCGCGCCCTTGCGATGCCGTCCCATTCCACGACTCCACGTCCTTCATTCTGCCCAGTATGAATCGCCTCAATCCAATGACGCGCCTCATCCTTATCCTTGCAAACGGAAACATCAATAGGTTGAACATCCGCGAGGGAAAAATCTTTCGCCAAGTTACGCAAACGCCTGGCGGTAATATCTCCAACACCAGCCATGCCATCGAGAACAGCGGGGTTTGCCAATACACGGAGAGCTGCTAAGCGACGATTGCCATCAAGAGCAACGTAGGTAGAGCTTTTCTTCCCGGGGGCTTTCATCACCAACATTCGGTGCGCAGGGCTAAGGCCATTCACTAAAATGTCTTCTGCAAGATTGACAAGCTTAATGCCTTGATTAACGACAATTTTTTCTAGGGCCTCTCGCTGACTGGTCAGACCTGCAAAACGCGGGTTCTTTAAATCCAGATCCAATTCGTCTATGTTCACTTCCAAAGTGCTGTTCATTCATTCTCCCTAGAGCGTGTTATGAACTTTGAAATAGAGACGCGGCATTTCCAAGCATGAGGATGGAGAAGACGACGAAGTGGAGTCCGGCCAGGGTTTCCGGTAGGCGTTCGTAATCACGGGCCAGGCGTCGGAACCGATTGACCCAACCGAAACTACGCTCTACGACCCAGCGGCGCGGTAGCAATACAAAGCCCTTCTTGGCCTCCGGCAGTTTTACGACGTGCAGCTCGATGCCTTCCTCCAGCGCAGCTTCGGCCGGCCCTTCGCCGGTGTAGCCTTGATCGACGAACGCCAGTTTCACCGTCTCGCCGGTGACATACTGAACTTCCTGCGCCAGCGATCGCACCTGGGCGCGTTCCTGCTCGTTGGCTGGGGTGACCTGCACTGCCAGCAAGTGGCCGAGCGTGTCCACCGCCATGTGCACCTTGCTGCCCTTCTTGCGCTTGTAGCCGTCGTAGCCGGCACGTGGTCCGCTTTCGCATGTGGACTGCACCGTTCGGCCATCCAGGATCACAGCACTGGGCTGCCCCTGCTTGCCTTGCGCCACTCGCAAGATCGAACGCAAGTCGTTGACCATGGCCTCAAAGCAGCCGGCCTGCAACCACCGTTGGGTTTGCTGGTAGACCGCCTCCCACGGCGGAAACTCGTGGGGAATCAAGCGCCAGGGCGCTCCAGCACGCGCCATCCAGCGCAACGCGTTGAACATCAAGCGCAGGTCATACTTGCGCTGCGGTGCCTGTGGATCCATCAGCGTCAAGTAGGGTGCAGCGAAGGCCCATTCTTCATCGGAAACGTCGGTCGGATAAGGGCGTGGTGGCTTCATCCGCTTACGATAGCCGCGAAAGCCTCAAGTTCATAACACGCTCTAGGTGCGATAGTATTTGAAACGGAGGGCCAATAACTCCTTCAGACGACGCCAGTGCTGCTTCTACCTGACGTCTCCCTTCCACTACATCCTCAGCGTTAGCGGATTAAATTTCAACTCCTAGTTGCCTTGGAAGAGCTTATCAAATGGTAGCTCTGAGACGGGTTGAGGTGCCACAACGGAAAAAATAGCGGGCCTCTTAATGACGAGGAAAGGGGCAGAGGAATTTGCCTCGCAATCAGCCCGTTACCGCCTCAAAACCTACAGCATGATAACGGGGGCAGGTTTAGAGCAGCTAGCAAAACTGCTGCGCGGCCGCCAGGCGGGCGCGGTCGGTGCTCGGAATCGGCATGTACCACGCGTACACTGCGGTTCCTCCGCGCCGTCCGCACCCACCTGACGACCGCTCGCTACGTTTTGTTAGACGCTCTTAGTTATCTAATCCGGCGGCCCTGCCATCCACCGCAACATCCGACACCTGCTCCCACCCAATCGCTAGTAGTTGAAGGGCGCGGTGTCCCGTGCCATCGTGTTATACAGCTGCTTCGCTCTCTTGACGTACTTGTTCGATGCTTTGTAGGTGTCTGAAGCGTATGCCTTGTGCATGCGCCCGCTGTACCCACGCGTTTACGCACAACGCTGATGTTGCCAGTAAGATGCAGCCCGATGGTAGTGATGTGGTCTATGGTATTTCGCCTGTACGCACTGATCCTAGCCCGGGTGTTGCGCACACGGGTGGATCAGGGTCGTTTGGTAATTGCTGCACGCTTGGCGGGTCACATGGCGCCTTGCTTGCATCGAAGGACGCGCACTACCTGGGATTGCTCAAGTCACCAAGGACATCATCCACCTGCTCAGCCAACTGCTGCAAGCAATGCGCCCATTGCTGTAGTGGAATGGCCGGCATGCCCATGGCACCTTCGTCGCACGAACGCGGCGTGGCCAAGGTAGCGAGCAGGCGCAGCTGGTCGCGTACGCGTAGCAGGTGGTATTGCGTGCCTTCGGACATCCAGTAGCCGGGTTCGTCGTGCATGCCGCTCTCCTTGCCGTGAGGCAGCTCCCGCTGCACAACGCAGCGGGATGCCGGGAGGCTAGAAACCGCACGAAGCCGGCGGGCTTATTCCCCTTGCGGGTGTTGTATTCGCCGCCCTCCCGGCGCAGGAACGCCGAGCAGTGCCAAGCCTTTCGACCGGACACAAAAAACCCACCAAGATGTCGGAGGTGGGTGCCGCTTCGTGAGGAGTTTCTAGGCTCCAAGCAGGAGTGTGCGACGACGTGTTAGCCGGGTCAAGCAGCTTGTCGCACGCACGATGAGCACCGGCCGTTGTAGTGGTAACGGATGGCCGCAAACACGCTAGCTGTGATCTCTCAGTAGGTTGTTCATCCGGGGCCGATCTGGAAGATGGGGGTTACCACACCAACCCAGCCCCCAGGAGCCCCGGATGAACCTGCATAAACATGCCCGTTTGACGCCGCGAGGTCGAGCTTTGCTCGTGCAGCGCATCGTGGTGCACGGCTTGCGAGTGGAAGAGGCCGCGCACGCCAGTGGCGTGAGCGTGCGGACCGCCTACAAATGGCTGGCGCGCTACCGCCTGCTCGGAGATGACGGCCTGCAGGACCGTTCTTCGCGCCCTCAACACTGTCCGCATGCCACGCCGCCGGAACTGGTCGAGCAGATCCTGCAGCAACGCCGACAACGCGCCACCTATTGGCAGATCGCCACCCACCTGAACGTGGGCCACAGCACCATCGCGCGCATCGTGCGCCGTGCCGGCCTGCATCGCCTGGCCGAACTGGAACCCAAGCCCCCTGTCGTGCGCTACCAATACCCCCAGCCTGGCGGCATGTTGCATCTGGACATCAAAAAGCTCGGGCGCTTCCAGCAAGCCGGCCATCGCGTCACGGGGGACCGTACCCAGACCAGCCGAGGCGCCGGATGGGAGTATGTCCATGTCGCCATCGACGATCACTCCCGCGTTGCCTTTACCAGCCTGCATCCAGATGAGTGCGGTGTTAGTGCCTGCCGGGCGTTGATCGCCGCATTGCGCTACTACCGTAGCCTGGGCGTGACCTTCCAGCGGGTGTTGACCGACAACGGCGCCTGCTATCGCTCCAAGGCCTTCGCCCGCACCATCCGGCGCCTCAACCTCAGGCACTACCGCACCCGCCCCTATACCCCACGCACCAACGGCAAGGCAGAACGCTTCATCCAGACGGCATTGCGCGAGTGGGCTTATGCCCACCGCTACGACAACTCCGAGCAACGTGCCGCGCACCTATTGCCCTGGCTCCATCACTACAACTGGCATCGGCCCCATGCCAGTCTTGGAAAACGCCCCCCTATCTCCCGCATCCACATTCCACTGAACAACGTGGTGGGTTTACACAGCTAGCGCGATTCCGCGTAGGCGTGACCGTGCCGCTGCCCAGCGCGGTTGCGAGCGCGTTAGCGGAGGGGCACGCCTTGGCTCGGTTCGCTGAACCCGCGCGCGAGTTCTTGCTGCTGCACAAGCTCTCTTTCCTGCGCGATAGCCTGATTAGCTGCTAATAATTTCTGGTCAGACTGCTCGACAGGCGTACGAATCGCCTCATCAATATGCACATGCACCCGCTGATGTGCAGGGTCGTCCAGCCGGCCTTCGACCGCGAAGACATTGCCAGTCTTGCCCATCACAACGTGGTCCACACGGCTGAGCGCGCTCCCTGACAGCGACCGGTCATTGGAATCCGGATACGCATCGCGGTTGTCCTTGCACGCAGCCAGCAGGCAGCGGCTGACGCGTTCGCTCATGTCGTCATAGGGCTTGCCCACACTCTCGTCGATCTTGCGTACACCGCCACGGATCTGCTCAAGCATGGCGTGGTCTGGGTGCGTAGGGTCGTCGGGACCGCGTAGGCCAGCTGCGGGCGCACTAGGAACAACCGGAACATAGCTATGGTCATGTGCCGGGTTCACGCTGCCGTCCTGGGTATGGTCAAAATGGTGGAGCGTGGGCGGGGCAGTACTCCTGTCGTGGTAAGGAAACGGCGCCTTGTTCGGCCCACGGTCCAGGCCTTCATTCTCGATCAGGTGTTCCTTTAGCCCCAGCCCTGCCATATCGATGGTGACGCGTGGCCGAACGCCCTGATGCACCACGTTTGCACGGTCTTCTGCCTGCAGAATCTGCTCGATTGCCCAGGTGCCGTAGTAATTGGCGTAGTCCGCAGTGGGCTGAAGCTGACCTGCTTGATTGCGGTGCTCGCCTATACCTACCGGGCGCTGACCCGGCTGTGCGTATAGAGGAGATGGGCGATCAAAGTAGTTCTGACCCATTGCCGCAATGTTGCCGGTTGTCTGGGAGAGGCTCCCGTCCTGATTGAATGTAAGATTAGGCTTGGCAACCGCCGCCGCAGGATTGGAAGGATCTCTTGATATGAAGTCCAGCTGCCTGGTGGTCCGGGCGGCAAGCATCAGGTCGAGGCCATTTGCATTAGGATTGAGCTGTTTCTCGCGGCTCAGCAAAGCATTCCAACCGGCAATTTCCGCTTTTGCCTCGTCCTCCCGCCCCGCCTGTATGTAAGCCCTGAGCTCATCGGTATAGTCGTGCACCGGGCCCTTGATCTTCGCTTGCTTCTCGATATCAGCTAGAAATTGCATGGTTGCGTGCATCTTGGCCGCATGGTTGAAGCTGTGTTGTATTTCGTGCCCCAAGACAAACGTCAGGTCTTGTGCATTGAAGCTGCCGCCCGGTGTGAACTGCGATGCCGATTGCAGACCGATCGGGGGTAGATTCATTATCTTTCGGTTGCCATCGTATGTGCCCCCGGCAGACACGCCGGGCCCAACAAAACCAAAGCCTTCCAGCTGAGCCCTCCTTGGGCTGCTGGTATCAGACGTATCAACGGTGGTTGCAGCCTTTTTTATTTCATCGGCGAGATAGGGTGACCTGTTGATGCTGGATTGCAGATTATCGACCATATCCTGCGTGACAGGATGCTGGTTCCCCGCAGCGTCTTGGTAGGTGCTGTGTGCGAGTGCCACAGACATCTGTTGAATCTGCAGCGAAGCTTTCAGATCGCTGGTTGCAGCTGTGCCCGAGGGTTGTAGATTCGCTGCAGGCAACGTGATGACGCCATGTTGCTTATCGTAGGTTCCCGTCAAATTTGGCTGACTGCTGTTCGAGTTCTGTATAGTGAATTCCTTCAGCTGCCCTGATTGAGCCTGCTGTTCGAACTGCGCCAGTAACCTGGCATCAGTGGTGATCGCAGTGCGCAGTTGGGCAGCTTGGTCACTATTCACACCTTGGTTTGCAGAAAAGCGCGAGAGTGCAGCTTCAAGCTGTGGGCTCGGACTGACCATGTGCTTTCTCCCGAGAGGCTTAGCGCCCGTTTAATGTTCCGATCGATTTAACGCAGAGACGCGTTTCCTCACGGGGAACCAGATTCTGAGGAATCACAGAGATCACGATATTTCCTGAAGGCCCACTTTTTGCCAATTTTGTATAGCGCCAATCTTCCAACTGTCCGATCGGACCATAGGTGGGGGACGCCATGAATCCCATTGCCTTGAGCTTGCGGTCATAATACTCAAAATCTAGCGCGCATATGCTTGACATGTTTGCGAAGTCGTCCACGCTATTTTGAAACGTCAAGTCGACGCCCCTCAAAAGAGAGGCCGACTCCGGCGTGTATGTGAATGCATAGCGCCATCCATCGGCTAGGTCGACACTCCAGTAGCCCACCGACAGCTTGCCCTGCTCAGGCGCTTTGAGAGGAATTCCCATCGTCTCCCGAATACGTTCAGGATTTATGTCATCCCGAGAATCAAGACTTTCGATCAGTTTCAAAAAACGGTTGCTGATCTCTTGCGCGCTAAGAGTAATCTTGTCGGCCGTTACGGCCTCCGGCAAAGTCATGTCGGCGTTCTCCTTCGGAAACGGCTTCAGAGGTTGGGCCGCTGTATGAGCACAAGAACTCATCGCAATCCCACACAATGCAGTCAGGAATAACAGGGCGGTTCGGGGGAAGCGCATAGCAGATCCTAAAGACGGGTTGAGGACGAATAAAGCTTGGTGCGCATGCTCCCATTCCTTACTAGTTCAATGTGCCAATTGATTTGACGCAGATTCTGCCAGGCGAACCGGGTGTCTCGTCTGCTGGAACAAGCGAAATGATAATATCATCGCCACTTCCGCCTTTCGCAAATTTAGAAAACCGCCAACTCCGCAGTCGACCTATTTCGTCATATATCGGCGAATCGAAAAATCCAGAATTAACAAGCGAATTCTTGTATCTCTCAAAGTCGATACAGTTTCCCTCCAGGCTGGAATATTCATTCTTTTGGTTGATGAAAGACAAGCTTATTCCCTGCTTCAACGAGCGGGATTCGGGAATGAGCTCCAATGAGTAGCTCCAACCATTGCCAAGCGTTTGGCCGTGGATATATGACTCAATATTCTCAGAGGGGAAGGAGGCTTTTTTCAGAGAGATTCCGGTGACTTCACGTACACGCCGGACTGTCAGATCTCTTCTGGAATCCAACCCTTGAAGCAGCCTCAAAAAACTGCCGCCAATTTCAAGCGCGCTGAGCGTGGGATTGACCATCGATGTGTCAGGCGTCGTTATTGTGCGTGGCTCTTCTAGGAGTTGCGAGGTCGGGTTGGCAGGCGTATGCGCACACGCACAAAGCATGCTTTGGCATAGGGCGAGAAGTGAGAGTGAAATGGTCTTTATGGGTCTCATCAGCAATCCTTCTGCGCGGGCGCTTCATCGTAACTCTAGCAAATTGGAAGCGGCAGCAGCTGTCTTGCTCATGCAGGCAGGCTACGCATGCAAATTTTGCTTAAAAGGGAGTAGATTCATCAGCATCTTTGCCTGACTGTACGGACCACGCTTCTTCGAGGTGAAGGCTGCGACTGGCCATGAGAGGTTCTCCGGAGCGTCTTACCGACCATTCAATGTAGTGATGGATTTAACGCAGACTTGGCCTGAAGAACCGGCAGCAGCACTCTGCGGAATTAGAGACAAGACGATACTTCCGCGCTCCGCAAACTTTGCATAGCGCCAGTTCTCAAGCTGGCTAATTGGTCCGTATGTGGGAGAAGCAACAAATCCGGCACTCTTCAACGCGCTGTCGTAGCGTTGAAAATCCAGGCTGCAAATCGCTTTCATGTCAAAGAAGTGGCCAGCAGTGTTCTCGAATGAAAGACCCACCCCTGGTAATAGCGATGGAGATGCAGGAACGTAGTCGAATGCATACCGCCAACCGTCGCCCAAGTCCTCACTCCAGATTACCGCGCCAAGCGCACCGGGAGCAACGGAGATCCGGAAGCCCATGACATCTTGAATGCGCCCTGGAGTTATATCTTCGCGCGAATCTAGGCTAGTAATAAGCTTCAAGAAACGGAGGCCCATCTCCTCCGCGCTAAGCGCAATTTTCTCAGCCATGACGGTCTCCGGCAACGTCATGTCGGCTTGCTCCTTCGATAGCGGCTCCGTGGATTGGGCTGGCGTGTGAGCACAAGCGCTCAGGGCAGGCTCGCAAAGTGTGGTCATAACGAGAAGGGCGACTCGGGCGGAACGCATCAGCAGATCCTGAAAGGCTGACAAAGAAGGATACCCCGCACCTGCGCATCTTATGGGCCGCGGACATCGATCGCAGCGACTTGGTCTGTCACGTGACGTAAAAAGCTGGCACCCCGTGGTTAGACCGCTCTTTGCAGAAGGACGGGGTCGCCACCTGGAATGGTTGGACCACAGGAATTCTGGAAGTTGCCTTGATTCTTTAGTTTTTTGGAGCGTCACCAATCGCATCGCCATGTGCGATGTGGGCCGTTAAAAATTTACTATATGAACTGGCAGAACTGACAGCATACCGAACACTTGGTTGTACGCATCGCGTGGTCCAGCTGCGTCGCCAAGAAAGCAAGATCACAGCACGTGCGGTCATTGCCGGTCAGCTAGCGTGACTCGCTCAAGGCTGAGGGCATGAGGTTAGTCCTGCTAACGCAGGCTGTCAACGGCTGGAACGGATCGAGGACACCTGGATCGGCTGATAGTCGATGATGATCAGCGCCGAATTTGCAGGCGATAGAAGCCGGTCGGTCTGGAGGTTGCGCAGTGTCTGGCTGGTCATTGATGGCGACAAAGTGGCGCACGTCCATCGAACGTGCGCCAGGCAGCGTGGAGCGAGCAAGCGCCGCTCAGCCGGCAGGCACGGGCGTGTGCAACAGCTGCTGCTCCCACAGGAACGCGATACCACTGCCTGCGGCGTGGTACTTCATCACCTCGGTCATCGGGCCGGCGGTCGCCAGTCGCGCCCAGTCGCGTTGCCATTCCGCCGCGAGCGGCAGCCAGGTCATCACGTTCACGCCCGCGGCGATCATGCGCTGGCTGGCTACCCGTCGTCGCTAGTTCAGCGCACCTGCGCGGGCGGTGTACCCTTTTCAGGATTGAAGCCGTCGAAACTCTCGAAGACGTCCATGAAGCCCGGCACGGTCGCCTCGCGCGCCCAGTCGCGCTGTAGCTCGCAATACAGTTGCACGCGGCTGATCAATTTTGCGCCGGCCTGCTCCATGCGTCGCAGTGCCGCTTCATGAGCGGCAGGCGAGGTGCCGCCCACCGCATCCACCGGAACATAGACTTCATAGCCCTCCTGCATGGCGTCCAAGGCAGGGAAGGTCAGGCAGGCCTCGGTCCACAGCGCCGTCAGGATCAGTTTGCGACGCCCGAGCGCCTTGACCGCCTGCTTGAACTCGGTGTCTTCCCAACTATTGATCGAGGTGCGGTCGTACGTTGGCAGATGCCCGATGACCCGTTGCAGTTCGGCGATCGGCGGCTTGTTGCGGCCGGTTGCGACATTGACGGTCGAATGGATGATGGGCAGGCGGTAATTCACTGCCGCCTTGGCCACGCTGGTGATGTTGAACACCAACTCGTCGCGTCCCATCGAGCGGATCGAGGACACCTGAATCGGCTGATAGTCGATGATGATCAGCGCCGAGTTTTCAGGCGATAGAAGCTGGTCGGTCTGGGGGTTGCGCAGTGTCTCGCTGGTCATTGATAGGCTCTACTTGATGGCGAAGGTAGCGCACGTCCGTCGAACGTGCGCCAGGCAGCGTGTAGCGAGCACGCGCCGCTCAGCCGGCAGGCACGGGTGTGTGCAATAGTTGCTGCTCCCACAGAAATGCGATGCCACTGCCTGCGGCGTGGTACTTCATCACCTCGGTCATGGGGCCGGCCGTCGCCAGTCGCGCCCAGTCGCGTTGCCATTCCGCCGCGAGCGCCAGCCAGGTCATCACGTTCGCGCCCGCGGCGATCATGCGCTGGATGGCTACCTGGTGCGCCTCGACCGAGGTGCCACCGGATGCATCGGTGATGACCGTGACATCCCATCCTTCGCCCAGCGCCTGAATCGCCGGCATGGCGACGCAGACCTCGGTCCACAGGCCCGCAATCACCAGCTGCTTGCGTCCGGTGGCCTTGACCGCATCGACCACCTTCGAATCCTCCCAGGTGTTGATGAGCGTCCGGTCGATCACCTCCTGGTCCGGAAAGACGTCGGTGATCTGGGGAAAGATGAAACCGCCGCGTTCGGCAAGCACGCTGGTCAGGATCGTAGGCACGCCGAACGCCTTGGCGGCCTTCGCCAAACCAACGGCATTGTTGACGGCCAACTGCGGATCGTGGCTGTTGAGGTTGGTGAGCTGATAGGGCTGATGATCGATCAGCACGAGGACCGAGTCCTCCGGACGAAGCAATGAGGCAAGGCCGTTGCGCAGGGGCATGGCTATCCTTTCGGAAGTGGAAGAGGTGTCCGACGGTGGCGCCCGCCTGCAGGGGCGAGTGCCGAACCGAGGTTGCCAGTGCGTTACCTGCTACGGTAGCGAGTCAATCGGCCACACTGTGTCGCGCTTTGGGGAACGCTGGATGGATATCGAGGATTTGCGGACCTTCGTCGAGGTTGCCGATGCCGGTGGCATCACCGCTGCGGCGCAACGGCTCGGTATCGCCAAGTCGATCGTCAGCCGGCAGCTGGCGCGGCTGGAGGGAGAACTGGGCACACAGTTGCTGGCCCGCACGACACGTGGCGCATCACTGACCGAAGCGGGCTCCACATTCCGGGACTATGCGGCCAGGGCCACTGCGGAGATCGATGCCGCAAGGGAAGCCATCTCGCCAGCAGGCGACCTGCGCGGCCGCTTGCGGATCGCCGCACCGTTGTCCTTCGGGCCGACGCATCTGGCCCCGATCTTTGCCAAGCTGGCGCAACTGCATCCCGCCCTGCATGTGCACGCGTGCTATAGCGACCGGCATGTGGACCTGGTGGGCGAGGGCTACGATTGCGCGATACGGCTCGGCCATCTTCCCGACTCGAACCTGATCGCTCGGCGTGTTGGCCCGGTCGTGGGCAAGCTGGTGGCTGCACCGTCCTACGTCGCCGTGCATGGCGCGCCAGAGCATCCGGATGCGCTGCTTTCCCACGAATGTCTGATGCAAGGCACCGAAAGCTGGCAATTCATGCATGGCACGAAGGTGCTCGTGGTCAGGCCGCGCGGCCGCTTCAAGGGCGACAACGGCACAGCGCTGGTATCGGCTGCACTGGCGGGGCTGGGCATCGCCATGCTTCCCGAAGGCCTTGTCGGCGAACACCTTCGCTCCGGCGCGCTGCTGTCGCTGATGCAGGCGCATCCGGTGCGCCCGGCCGGCATGTTCGTGGTCAGGCCGCCAAGCCCGCATCCGGCGCGTAAGGTCAGGGTACTGACCGAGCTGCTGATCGCCTGCTTCGCGGACGCCGCGGAGATTGGCACGTCTGCGTAATCGCTGTCGGTTCGCTGGTGCAGCAAAGGGGTGACTCGATGGTGTGGAGCGTGCGGGCCATCCCGTGCAAAAGCGGCGAAATTCGGTGCGCCGATTGATCGGCAAATCGCAGGAGGATGAGTGTGCCCAGCGCCAGTCCACGAGATCGCCGACTCGAAGGTCCGATGAGCAGGTCATGATGCTAGTCCGCGATTCCCTCGTCAGAATGTAGCCATTGAGGTATCACTGAACGTTCGTGGATATGGATGTCCAGCAGTGATCTACCAAGCCAGTGCTGCGCATTACTCGATCTATTTCTGGAATCTGCCGCCATGTCCGACATGCTGGTCAACATCGACGTCAACGATATCGAAGCCGCCGAGCGCTTCTACTGCGCTGCCTTTGCTCTGCGGCCCGCGCGCCGCTTCGGCAAGGATGCGGTTGAGCTGATTGGCACCTCCTCCAAGCTGTACCTTCTGGCGAAGGCCCCAGGCACGCAGGCGGCTCCAGGTGCGAATCAGCCGCGCTCCTACGCCCGACATTGGACACCCGTGCATCTGGACTTCGTTGTCGACGACCTCGAGCAGGCGGTCTCTCAGTCACTCGCCGCCGGAGCGACGCAAGAGCAGGCGATCCGTGACACTGCATGGGGCCGCATCGCGGTGATGGCCGATCTGTTTGGGCATGGCTATTGCCTGATCGAGTTCACCGCTGCCGGTTACGACGCTGTTGCGACGTAAGCGCTAACGGCGTCGGCATTGCCTGTCGTGGGTTAGAGTTGGCGCCCTGCGATCGCATCGCTGCCGCGCGGCTGCGAGTGAGCTACCTCGGCTTGAATGTCAGTACGAGAACGTTTGCCTACCCACCCCGACACCGCTGCCACCCACCCGCAGCAGCCGACACCTGCTCCCATCCATTGCGCAGCCGCTTCATCGCCTGCCCGCCCACGCACGCGTAGCCCAGTTGCTTGGCCTCCGCCGTACCCAGGCCCGGCAGCGCGATGATGGAATCCGATGGAGCGGGACGCCCCTGGCTGCGTGCCTCGTTGCGCAGCATCATGTTCTCGATGCCCTGGCAATAGCGCACCATGCCCGGATGCGGGTGCGCGCGGTATTGCTCGCAATTGAACGGCGTGGTGTCGCGCGCCATGGAGTTATGGGGCTGGCGCGTCGGTGGGAGGTACGTGCGGGTGGCCTTGCCGGTGGCCGAGCGCATGCTCTGCGCGATGGCGGCCTGCATGCAGACAAGCATGCCCAGTGCTGCCAATCCCAGCGCGATGCGGCGCGCGATGCTGATCCTGTCCATGGTGGTCCCCCCGATGCCTGCGCATCCTAGAGCGTGTTATGAACTTGAGGCTTTCGCGGCTATCGTAAGCGGATGAAGCCACCACGCCCTTATCCGACCGACGTTTCCGATGAAGAATGGGCCTTCGCTGCACCCTACTTGACGCTGATGGATCCACAGGCACCGCAGCGCAAGTATGACCTGCGCTTGATGTTCAACGCGTTGCGCTGGATGGCGCGTGCTGGAGCGCCCTGGCGCTTGATTCCCCACGAGTTTCCGCCGTGGGAGGCGGTCTACCAGCAAACCCAACGGTGGTTGCAGGCCGGCTGCTTTGAGGCCATGGTCAACGACTTGCGTTCGATCTTGCGAGTGGCGCAAGGCAAGCAGGGGCAGCCCAGTGCTGTGATCCTGGATGGCCGAACGGTGCAGTCCACATGCGAAAGCGGACCACGTGCCGGCTACGACGGCTACAAGCGCAAGAAGGGCAGCAAGGTGCACATGGCGGTGGACACGCTCGGCCACTTGCTGGCAGTGCAGGTCACCCCAGCCAACGAGCAGGAACGCGCCCAGGTGCGATCGCTGGCGCAGGAAGTTCAGTATGTCACCGGCGAGACGGTGAAACTGGCGTTCGTCGATCAAGGCTACACCGGCGAAGGGCCGGCCGAAGCTGCGCTGGAGGAAGGCATCGAGCTGCACGTCGTAAAACTGCCGGAGGCCAAGAAGGGCTTTGTATTGCTACCGCGCCGCTGGGTCGTAGAGCGTAGTTTCGGTTGGGTCAATCGGTTCCGACGCCTGGCCCGTGATTACGAACGCCTACCGGAAACCCTGGCCGGACTCCACTTCGTCGTCTTCTCCATCCTCATGCTTGGAAATGCCGCGTCTCTATTTCAAAGTTCATAACACGCTCTAAACACGTTGGCCGCAGCGTGTGACGCACGCCGCTGCTGCCAGCGTCCTGCCCTGCCTTGGCCTGCATGCCACAATGCCGCCACTTCCTACCAGGCACGGCCGCCACGTGAGTACAGTCCATCCCGTCGTTGCACCGAGCGGTCTGGAGTTTCTCTCCGGTGGTGGGGTCATGGGCGCGGCCATCCGCGCGCACGATTGGGCTGCCACGCCGCTGGGCGACCCGCATACCTGGCCGCAGTCGCTGCGCTCGGCGCTGTCGATGGTGCTCAACGCGAAGTTGCTGGGCGCGGTGCTGTGGGGGCCGCAGCTGCGCATGCTCTACAACGACGTGTATCTGCAGTCGTTGGGCGACCGCCACCCGCACGCACTGGGTCAGCCGGTGGCCGAGGTGTGGGGCCAAACCTACGCACCGATCGCTGACGACTTCGCCCGGGTGATGCGCACCGGGGAAGGCTACGGCCAGTCGGCCATCGCCCTGCCGATGCTGCGTAACGGCGTGCACGAAACCACGTACTGGAATTCCACCGCCTCGCCCATCCGCGGCGAGGACGGCAGCATCGTGGGGCTGCTCAACATCGCCATCGAAACCACCGCGCAGGTCGCGGCCGAACGGCATCGCGACATCCAGAACGCGATGCTGAGCAACCAGAACACGCATCTGGTGCACGAGGTGGTCAACCGCACCAGCGAGCGCGATCGCGCGCTGGAAGCGGAAGTTGCCGCGCGCCGCAACGCCGAGCGCATGCAGCTGGCGCTGGCGGCCGGGGCGATCATCGGCACCTGGATCTGGGATCTGCACAACGATGTGTTTTCGGTGGACGAAGCATTCGCCGAAAACTTCGGCTTCGATCCTTCCAGCAGCCGGACCGACCTGCCGATGGAACTGGTGATGGCCAACGTGCATCCGGACGACCGCGAGGGCCTGCGCGTGGCGATCAGCGAAGCGGTGGCGCGTGGTGGTGCATACGTGCATCAGTACCGGGTCAGGCGTCGCGACGGCAAGTACTACTGGTTGGAGGCCAACGGGCGCGTGGAGCATGGGCCGGACGGCACGCCGTTGCGGTTTCCCGGCGTGCTGCTGGATATCGACGCCCGCCACGCCTTGTCCGAGGAGCGCGACCGTGCGTTGGCCGCCTTGCGCGAGCTGAGCCAGACGCTGGAACAGCGCGTCACCGCGCGCACCAGCGAGCTGATGGTCGTGGAAGAGGCGCTGCGGCAATCGCAGAAGATGGAAGCGGTGGGCCAGCTCACCGGCGGTCTGGCGCACGACTTCAACAATCTGTTGGCCGGCATCTCCGGCGCGCTGGAGTTGATGTCCCTGCGCGTGGAGCAGCAGCGCTTTGCCGAACTGCCGCGCTACCTCGGCATCGCGCAAAGCGCCGCCACGCGCGCAGCGGCGCTCACCCACCGGTTGCTGGCGTTCGCGCGGCGGCAGACGTTGCTGCCCACGCCGACCGATGTCAGCCAGTTGATCGTCGATATCCTGGAACTGGTGCAGCGCACCGTGGGGCCGGGCATCCGGGTGGAGAACGTCCCCAATCCGCTGCTCTGGCCGGCGCTGGTGGATGCCTCGCAACTGGAGAATGCGCTACTCAACCTGTGCATCAACGCGCGCGACGCCATGCCCGATGGCGGCCAGCTGCGCATCGACACCAGCAACCACTGGATCGACCACGATCTGGCGCGACAACTGGGCATGCGCCAGGGCCCGTACCTGTCGCTGTGCGTCAGCGACACCGGCACCGGCATGCCGCCGGAGGTGGTGGCGCGCGCGTTCGATCCGTTCTTCACCACCAAGCCGCTGGGCGAAGGCACGGGACTGGGCTTGTCGATGATCTATGGGTTCGCCAAGCAGTCCGGCGGGCAGGTGCGCATCCAGTCGGAAGTCGGCAAGGGCTCGCGGGTGTGCATCTATCTGCCGCGCCATCTGGGCCAGGTGACCCAGTCCGATGCACAAGGGCAGCCGCTGCAACTCACTCCCACCGATGCCGGCGAGACGGTGCTGATCGTCGACGACGAACCGTCCATCCGGTCGCTGCTGGGCGAAGTGCTGCAGGAGCTGGGCTATACCGTGATCGAAGCCGGCGACAGCGTGGCCGGCCTGGGCATCCTGCAATCGGACGTGCGCATCGACCTGCTGATCAGCGACGTGGGCCTGCCCGGCGGCATGAACGGCCGCCAGATGGCCGACGCCAGCCGTGCGCATCGCCCGGATCTCAAGGTGCTGTTCATCACCGGCTTCGCCGAGAACGCGCTACTGGACGACCACCACCTGGAACCGCGCATGGCGGTGCTGACCAAGCCCTTCAGCGTGAGCGTACTGACCGCGCGGGTGAAGGAGTTGATTGCGACAGAGGGCTGAGTGCAGGTGACGACGCTGCGTGCAGCGGAATGCACAGCTGTCGTCGCTGTTGCCGCCAAGCTCCAGGGCGCGGCCTTGCAGGCAAGATGTGCGCTGCAAGCCGGGTAACTGCAGTGCACCCGGCGGTTCGAGATCGGCAGACGGTGGCATCGGCGGCTGCAACGTTGCAGACCGGCCGTGCCCGTGTCTGGCAACTGCAGAGAGTCCCTATCCGGGATTTCAGCAGACATGCATCCCTGCAGTGCGGCGCCGACGCGGGTGGCGACAGATGCGACGACCGCAGGCGATTGCGCTGTGGTCGCGTTGCATGCTCGAAGGCATCGGCGGGCCTGTGCATGACCGGCGCAGCCGCGGATTGGCGGTTGCAGACCACTTGCGGGCAAGGTGACGGCATCGGTGCGCCATGAGGTGGCAACGGCGTCCCACTTGCCGCATCACGCGGTCATCGTCAGCTGCAGGCTTACTCCACGCTTGCGGCCACCAGCCGCTGCCATAGCGCGGTATTGGCGGCGTCGTCCGGTTCCAGCGTGGCGAGCACGGTCAAGGCGTGGGATTCCTGCTCGGCGCCATGGCGGGCGAGCATTGCCAGGGCGGCGGCGAGGCGGCCGTAGCGCAACGCGCGGCCCAGCGAGCTGCCCAGCAGGGTGGTGTCGTGCTCGGGACGCTGTTCGTCCAGCGCGGTGCCCAGCACGGGCGGCAGGTCCCAGGTAGTGGCGATCGTCTTGGCCACCGCGGCGGTATGGCCTTCCACCAGCGCCGCGGCCACCTCCAGGCTGTAGGGAAGGCCGGGGCGTTCGGCATAGGCATCGCGCAGCACCCGCAGGATCACCACCGCACCCAGTCCCTGCAGCAGACCGGCCAGCTGCGCCGACAAGCTGTCGCCGCCACGTTCGCGCATGTAGGCAGCGGCCGCCGTGGCGGTGCGCAGGGCGTAGTCCCACACCGCGGCCGGCAGGCGCGAGTGCAGGCCGCCGTCCAGGCTGAGCACCGGCTGCATGACTGCTGCGGCGACGATTTGGCGCACTCCCTCGGTGCCGATATGTACCACCGCCCGTTCCAGGCTTTCCAGCGGGGCGCCTTGCGGGCGGTACAGCGCGCTGTTGGCGATGCGCAGCAGGTTGGCGGCCAGCGCCGGGTCCTGCGCAATGATCGCGGCGATGCCGCGCCCGGAGGCGTCCGGATCGTTGACCGCACGCATCAGTTGCGGCAACAGGTGCGGGCGGCGCGGCAGCAATTGCGGGCGCAGGTCGACATGGGCCAGTGCATTGGCGACCGCATCCAGCACCGCCAGCTGTGCCGGGTCGGTGGGCAGGCTGGCCTCGGCCAGCGAGGGGGTATCCATCACCACGGCATACATGCGCCGCAGCAACGGGCGCATCGGCGGTGGCGCGTCCTGCAATGGCGCCGCTGCGTGGGGCGACGGTGGCTGCGGTTGGACCCGTGCCGGGACGGCGAGCGGCTCCGCCGCGGGCGCCGGCGCGATAGAGGCCGCGCCAGCGGTGGCCGCCGGCACCGCGGCTTCGGGCGCGCGCTGGCGCCTGCGTATCCAGACGATAGCGCCGACGATCGTCGCGACAGCGAGAAGGCCGGCAGCAAGCAGCAACACAGTGGCGAGGATCATGGGCGGTTGTCTGAATCAGTGCCGAGACTATCGGCGATGGCGGGCGCGGCGGCAACGTGGAGTGCGCGCGGGCGCGCTTCGCAAGGCCGCGAGCGCTTGGCCATTGGCGAGCTTGCGCAGGCCCGGCGCGCCCGGCATGTGCAGTCCACGCGACCAGGCGCAAGCGACGGCTCTCGCGTCCGCTTGCCTGCTGGCCAGGCAGCATTGCACGTGCGCGCGGCCGCCATTGACCGGTAGCATCGCAACCTCCACTGCCAGCCGAGCGAGTGCCGATGTCCACCGTTACGCTACACCGTGTGTTACGCGCCAGCCCCGAGCTGGTCTACCGCGCCTTCCTCGATGCCGATGCGATGGTGAAGTGGCTGCCGCCGGCCGGCTTCACCGGCAGCATCGAGCACGTGCACGCGCAGGTGGGCGGCACCTTCCGCATGGCCTTCACCCATTTCGCCAGCGGGCAGCGGCATGCGTTCGGTGGCACCTACCTGGAGCTGCAGCCCGGTGCCCTGCTGCGCTACAACGATGTGTTCGACGACCCGTCACTGCCGGGGACCATGTTGACCACCGTGCGCCTGCAGGCGCTGCCATGCGGCACCGATCTGCACGTGGTGCAGGAAGGCATTCCCGAACAGATCCCGCTGCATGCCTGTTATCTCGGTTGGCAGGATTCGCTGGGCTTGCTGGCGCATCTGTTGGAAGCGCAGCCGCAGGGTTGATCGTGGCCTGTGCGGTGGTGCGTGTACGTGTATCGCGCCGCTTGTTGCTGTGTCGATGCCAGTGCGCGCGCCGCCGCCGTGCGATCGGCGGTGGTGCGCCTGGACCGGCGACTGCCGTGCGTCGCCGCGTCCTTTGGATGCGCGGTGTTCACGGCGGTGCCACCCGCGTGCTGCGGGGGAGGGAGACCGATAGCAATCCTGCACCCGCGGCAAGCTGCAACGCAGCAATGAGCGGAGTGTCTTCAAGCTGACCGCTGCGCTGCACGTCGCGCTAACGCGCCTGCCATCACCATGGGTCACCAGCTGTGCAGTTCTAGAGCATCTAGGCAGCTTAAAGGGTGCAGGCATCCGCAGTTGGACCACCTTCCACGGACATCACCTCAGGCGTGATGTCCGTTTTGCTATCTGCGCCGCGAGAGGTTGCACAGCAGGCAGGCAGCTTGTGCGGAACGGGCCGGACGAGGGCAAGGCCTGCGCAGGCCACGCGCAGGCATCTGCCGCTACAGCGTGCCCTGCTTCCACAGCCGCACGATCGCGGCCGGCGCGTGTTCTTCGGGGATGCGCAGCGGTTCGCTGGCGCCCTCCCAGGCGATGCTGAAATAGCGGCGGTCGCCGCCCCCGGCCTGCGGTGGCGGCAAGGCATGCGCCAGGCACTGGTCCAGCAGGCCGCGCAGTTGCAGGCGCTGCGCCTCGTCCAGGTCATCCATCACCAGCTGGCGTTCGCGGCGCATGGCCGGGAATGCGGCCACGCCTCCCTCTCGGGCCAGGCGCAGGGTGACGCCTGCTTCCACCGGCGGCCGTTGCACGCTCATACGCGCACGCCCACGTCGTGCCATGCCTGATGGACGGCGCGTGCTGCGGCGCTGTCGGCACCGTAATCGGCGCTGGCCACGCTGACGGTGAGCGCGGCAAAGGTGGCGAAGTCTGCCTTGGCGGTCAGCTCGCCGCCGGTGAGGGTGCGATACCAGATCCGGCCAGTCCTCTCCCAGGCCGCGCCACCGATCGCCACCGCCGCGCGATAGAACGCGTGGTTGGGAATGCCGGAGTTGTAGTGCACGCCGCCATCGTCTTCCTGCGTGTCGACATAGCCGGCCATGGTGGCCGGTTGCGGGTCCTTGCCCAAGGCCGGATCGTCGTAGGCGGTGCCGGGGGCGCGCATCGAGCGCAGGCCCACGCCCTGGATGCCCGGCATCAACAAGCCCGCGCCGATGATCCAGTCGGCGTCCTGCGCGCTCTGGCGCAAGCTGTACTGCTTGATCAGGATGCCGAACACGTCCGACACCGACTCGTTCAACGCGCCGGACTGGCCCTGGTAGATCAGGTTGGCGGTGCGTTCGGTAACGCCATGGGTGAGTTCGTGGCCGATCACATCCAACGCGATGGTGAAGCGGTTGAAGACTTCGCCATCCCCATCGCCGAACACCATCTGCTCGCCATTCCAGAACGCGTTGTCGTAGCCGCGCTCGTAGTGCACGGTACCGATCAGCGGCATGGCCGCATCGTCGATGGAATTGCGCCCGTACACCGTCTGGTAGAAGTCGTGGGTGGCGCCCAGGTAGTCATAGGCTTCGTTCACCGCGACATCGTCGGTGGCGGCGGCGCCCTCGTCACGGACCAGCGTGCCGGGCAGGATGCTGCCCTGCCTGGCGTCGTAGATCCTGCGCTGCACCGCATGCGTGGCCCGTGACACTGGCGCCGCCGCGTCATCGGCTCGCGCCAGCAAGCCCAGCGCACGCTGCTGGCGTAGCTGCGCGGTGACTTCACGCGACAGCCGCGCGCAGCGGCGGGCATGGTCGGGGGCTGCCTGGGCCACATGGTCCAGCAGATAGGGCGGCAGGATCCCGGCCCGGCGCGGCGAAACGAATGCGGACATCAGCGACCTCCACAGGAACGGCACCGGCGACTATGCCGGCGCCGGCTTTAGGAAATCGTTAGACCGCACCGCCCGTGCCGGGCGCGCCGCGCCGCAGACCGCCTGCCGTTCAGTCCAGCTGCGCCAGCGCCTGCTGGATCGGGGTCTGGCCATCGATGAAGCCGATGGTCTTGCCGATGCTGGCCGGCGTCGCCAGCGTGGCGGCGATCACCTGGGCCACGTTGGCGCGCGAGACGCCGCCCTCGGTATCGCTGCCGGGATCGCGGGTGATGCGGCCGGTGGGCGGATCCAGGGTCAGGCGGCCGGGGCCGAGCACGGTCCAGTCCAGCGCGGTGCCGCGCAGATGCGCATCGGCCGCGCCCTTGGCCTGGGCATAGGCAAAGAAGGGGTCGTCCGGCCCGATGCCGTGTTCCAGCCCTGCGCCGAGGTAGGACACCATCACGTAGCGGCGCACGCGCGCCCGCTCGGCGGCCTGCATCGAGCGGATCGCCGCATCGCGGTCCACGGCGTAGGTGCGCGCGGCATCGCCGCCACCGGCACCGGCCGACCACACCACCGCATCGTGGCCGGCCAGCTGCGCGGCAATGGCATCGGTATCGGCATGTTCGATGTCCAACGCCAACGGCGTGGCGCCATCGGCGATCACATCGGCTTCGTGCCCGGGATTGCGGAACATTGCCGTCACCTGGTGCCCAGCGCGCACCAGCAATGGCGTGAGCAGACGTGCGACCTTGCCGTGGCCACCGATCACCAAGATACGAGACATACCACCTCCAGCATTGCGCGCCGTGGCGCGGAAGACGCGCATCCTCGCCGGTGCCGCGCTAAAGCAGCGTCAGCGCCAGGTCACGGCGTATGCGTTGCCCGAGCGCACTCGCAGCCCGCATCGGCGAATGCCGGCGGCGTGGCACCGATGCGGTGCGCGAAGGCATCGCCTGGCCGCGATGCATGACCCGCATACCTCGCATCTGGGACACTTGCGTGCCTGGTTCTGCGAGAGTGCCCGATGTCCCTGTCTTCCGAGTTGCGCCCACGCGTTGGCTGCGGTGCCTTCATCCAGCGCCGCGATGGCCGCTTGCTGCTGGTGTTGCGCGGACGCGCGCCCGAGCAGGGGCATTGGGGCCTGCCTGGCGGCAAGGTGGACTGGATGGAGACGGTGGAGGCCACCGTGGTGCGCGAGGTGCTGGAAGAAACCGGCCTGCAGGTGCATCCGCACTGCGTACTGTGCGTGGTCAGCCATTTCGAACCGGACATGGACCCGCCGCAGCACTGGGTGGCGCCGGTGTATGTGGCCCGCATCGAAGGCAGCGAACAGGCGCAGCTGCGCGAGCCGCACGTCCTGCACGACATCGGCTGGTTCCCACTGGACGCGCTGCCCACGCCGCTGACCCGCTCGGCGTTGCAGGCGGTGCAACAGCTGCAGGCCGAGCGCGGCGTGGCCGGCTGACAGGCCAGCGGTGGCGCCAGGCGTGGTCACCGCATCGCGTCGGTGCCCGGCGCACCTTGCGCGCCCGACCTCGATCCCCAGCACGCGTATCGACGCGCTGCCGGTCGCCGGTGATCGGCGCCTTGCGGCAGCACATGGATTTTGCCGCGCCGCTCGGCTAACGTCGCACTGCCGCGGCCAGGGGAGCTGGCCTGCGGATGGTGAACCACACGTGTCGACTCACCCGGCCGGGACGCCGATGACGGCTGAGCGCCCGGTCACGCATCAAGGAACGAAGAATGGAATCGCTCTATCCGCAAAGGCCGGCCGTGGTGCCGGAACGGCTGACCGCGCCCAGCAGCAAATACCGTCGGCATGCGTGGCTGGCCATGCTGGGGCTGGGCGGTTTCATTGCCGTGTATCTGGGCCTGCTGGGCTGGTTCGGCTGGACCGCCTACCGCTTGGCATCCGGGTTGGTGCAGGGCTCGGGCGGCGATCAGGCGGTGTGGCTCTGGCTGGTCGCGATCGGTGCGGCGTTCCTGGCGGTGTTCATGACCAAGGCGCTGATCTTCAACAAGCGCGCCGAACGCGATACCCGCGCGCTGGAGCTCAGCCCGGCCGAGCAACCGGAGTTGTTCGCCTTCCTGCATCGGTTGGCCGACGAGGCCGGCGCACCGCGTCCGCACAAGGTCTACCTGTCGGCGCAGGTCAACGCCGGAGTGTTCTACGACCTGTCGCTGCTCAATCTGTTGCTGCCCTCGCGCAAGAACCTGGATATCGGTCTGGGCCTGGTCAATGTGCTCAACCTGGGCGAACTGAAGGCAGTGCTGGCGCACGAGTTCGGCCACTTCGCCCAACGCACCATGGCGGTCGGCCGCTGGGTCTACATCGCCCAGCAGATCGCCGCGCATATCGTCGGCAAGCGCGATGCGCTGGACAAGCTGCTGGCGACGCTGTCGCGGATCGACCTGCGCGTGGCGTGGATCGGCTGGGGCCTGTCGTTGATCGTGTGGTCGATCCGCTCGCTGGTGGAAATCGCCTTCCGCGGCGTGGTGCTGGCGCAGCGTGCGCTCTCGCGCGAGATGGAATACCAGGCCGACCTGGTGGCCGCCTCGCTCACCGGCAGCGATGCGCTGGTGCATGCGCTGCACAAGCTGGAAGCGGCGGACGATGCCTGGCAGCGCGCAGTGCGTTTTGCCGGGCGCGAGTTTGCGCAGGAGCGCCCGGTCAAGGACCTGTTCGCGATCCAGTCGCGCATCATCGAACACATGCGCGTGGTGTTGAACGACCCCGCCCATGGCGCCACGCCCAGCGTCCCGGCGCAGGCCGCACAGGCGCACCGCCTGTTCCAGCACGACATCGCGCAAGCCTCGCAGATGTGGGCCACCCACCCGCCCAGCGCCGCACGCGAAGAGAACCTCAAGCGCCACTACATCGCCTGCCCGATCGATGCGCGCCCGGCGATGGCGCTGTTGCGCAACGCGCAGGCGCTGCGCGAGCAGGTCTGCCGCCGGCTGCTCACCGGCGAGGTGAGCGGCTTCGTCGACACCGCCGTCTCGCTGGCGGCCCTGGAGCGCGACTTTGCGGCGCTTGCCCTGTCGCGCCGCTACCAGGGCCTGTACCTGGGCCGCTCCTGCACGCGCAATGCCCGCACCCTGGCCGAGCTGTACGCCGACCCGTTGCCCGATGGCGATCTGCTGCAGGCGCTCGATGGCCTGTACCTGCCCGCCGATGGCCAGGCCATCGAGCAGCTGCGCGAGCGCGAACGCCAGCGCGCCAGCTTGCAGGGCCTGATGGACGGCGGACTGCGCGCCACCGGCGGGGTGTTGACCTGGAAGGGCACCAACCTGTCGCGTGCGCAGCTGCCGGCGGTGATCGCCGAGCTCGATGACGAATTGCAGGTGCTGCGCGCCCGCGTCAGCGACCATGACCGCCGCTGCCGCAGCGTGCATCTGGCCGCCGCCAACCGCCTGGCTGGTGGCTGGCCGGCGCTGCTGCGCGGCTATCTGGCGGTGCTGCACTACACCGACCACGCCATCGCCGACCTGGACGATGCGTATCTGCTGCACCTGCAGACCTTCCACGCGGTGATTGCCGATGGCCGCGTCTCAGCCAAGGAACTGCGCCAGCTGGTGGCGGCCTGCAACCAGGTGCAACGCGCCCTGCGCCACGTGTATGCACAGGCGCCCACGCTGCGCTTGAATGCGCCGCTGTCGGCAGCCCTGGGGCAGGAGCGCTGGGAGCAGTGCCTGCCGGAGTTCCGTCTGGCCGAGGCCGACGAGCACAACATCGATTCCTGGATGAAGGTCGCCAAGGGCTGGGTGCAGGTCACCATGGAGGCCCTGGAGGCCCTGCGCGATGCCAGCCTGGAGCAGCTGCTGCAGGCTGAAGATGCGGTGGCGCAACGCTTGCGCAGTGGCGAGCACACGCCCACCAACGACACCCCGGCCGCCGCACCCGGCGACTACCCGGTGCGCCTGCCGGGCGATGCGCGGCAGCGCAATCTCAAGCAGAACCTGTGGCAGCGGTTTCTGGCCGCAGACGGGCTGTTTCCGTCTGTGGCGCGCGTGGCGGTCGCAGCCTCGATCGTGGCCGGCGTGCTGTGGGCCGGTGGCAGCGTGGGCCTGGCCGAGGTGGTGGCCTACAACGGCCTGCAGCAGACGGTGACGGTCAGCATCGACGACCAGAGCGCCTCGCTGCCGGCCAACAGCCGCCATGTGTTCCAGCTGGCCGAGCAGGCCAGCCACCACATCAGCACGCGCACCCTCGAGGGTACCGAGATCGAACGCTTCGATGCGCCCGGCGGCGGGCACGGTGGCCAGTTCGCCTACAACGTGGCCGGTGCGGCACTGTTGGTGAACTGGCGCGCCAGCTACGGCTCGGCCGCCGAGGACCGCACGCGCCGGCTGGGCAATGCGCGCTGGGAGCGCACCACCGCCGATGCGGTCTTCGATGCGCCGCCGGCACAGGTCAGCGACAAGGGCAGCCAGTACCGCGAGGTACTCACCGCCGTGGCCGACCGGCCGCCGTACCAGCTGCTGGGCGAACTCACCCCGGCGCAGGACCTGGCGATGATGCAGGCGCATGCACGCTGGGACGATGCGCAGTCGCCCTATCTGGAGCAATGGATACAGCAGTTGTACGCCGCCGCGCCGCAGACACTGCCGGCGATCGTGGCCGAGCGGTTGCAGCGCAATCGGCAGGACGTGGTGGCCTTGCGTGCGCAGCAGGACATCGCCACACCCGAGCAGCGCGCGCAGGTGTGCGCGCAGCAGACCGCGCTGGCCGCCGCGCATCCGGCTGTCTCCGGACTGCAGTACGCGGCCATCCGCTGCGCCCCCGATACGGCCGCGCGCGACCAGGCGTTTCTCAGCGCCCAGCAGCGCTGGCCGAAGGATCCCTGGTTGCAGCGCGCTGCGGCGAGCGTGCACGCCGAACGGCAGAACTTGCCCGAGGCACAGGCGCTGTACGAACAGGCTGCACAGTCTCCGGCCATGGCCGACCAAGTGGTGTCGATGCTGGCGCGTCTGCAACGCTACCGTGGCCAGGCGCCCGATCTTGCGGCGTTGGCGCAACGCTCGCCGTCGCTGGCGTCCGCGTTGGCGCTGGAAACCGGCAAGGACACCGAAGGCACGCCGTACCAGAGCTACCACGCGCTGGCCGGCGGGCAACTGGATGCCGCGGTGACCGACGCGGCGCCCAACCCGGACGTGCAGGCGCGGATCGTGCGCCTGGCAGCCGCCTCGCAGGGCGCCAGCGCAGCGCTGCTGCAACAGGCGCGCGCGCTCGATGCCACCGCCGGGCTGGACATGTTCACCGCGCCCACTGCCTGGGCGCTGGCGGCTCGCCAGGGCTGGCCGGTGGAGCCGTTGCGCGAGGCCACCGTGCGCGCCACCGGCGAAGATGCGGCCGGCATCACGCGCTTCTTCGCCGCCGTGCAGGCCGGTGCCGACCAGCAGCACGCCGATGCGGCCCTGACCGGCGTCAGCCTGGTCGGGCGCGGACTGGCGTATGCGATGGCGGCGGTGTTGCTGGGCGAGCGCTGCCCGCAGGCATGGCGCGAGGGTGCCAAGCAGTTGCTGTTCGGTAGCGAACGGCCGTATCTGGGCTGAGAACAGCCAACACCACCACTGTGCAGCCGCCGCGCGGGCGCGGCGGTGCTCGGAATTGGCGCATGGCCCTCTTAGATGCCGGTTCCGGGCGCTCCGTCCACATCCACCTGGCCGATGCGCGAGGTCCTGTTCGCCGCCCTGAGGCGCGCGCCCGGCGGCCTGCTGCCGAGATGCGGTGGGCCAGTGACTTCGACCAGACCGATGCTGGCATCGTGCTGCCGCCATCGCCGAACGACATGCACCAACAGCTGCCAGACCAGATGGCCTTGGCGCACGGCTACCGGTACGGGCGCGCTGTTGGCGATGCGCCGGCCATCGCGATGCGTGCGTTGCGCCAGCTGGTCGCCGGCGGCAGCGCTGGTGTGCGCCGCGTGCAATGGGGCACTGCGCCGCCGGCACCGCGCTGCCGCGGGCACATGGCCTTCTCGCCGTCCTCGCTAGGCTGTCGGCCGTTTTTGCCGTGAGCCGCAGATGCCCTCTTCCGAGCTTCGTGCCTTTGTCATCCGTGTGATCGTGGTGCTGGCCCTGGTGGGCTGCGCATGGTTGCTGTGGACCCTCTCGGACCTGCTGCTGATGGTGTTCGGCGCAATCGTGGTGGCGGTGCTGCTGCGCGCGCTGACCAGCTGGGTGACACGCCATACGCGCCTGTCCGACGGTTGGGCGCTGGCGGTGGTGGTGGTCGTACTCGCGCTGGGGTTCACCGCCTTGTTGTGGCTGTTCGGCTCGCAGCTCGCCTCGGAGGTGGGCGCGTTGCAGCGCACCTTGCCGCAGGCATGGACGCGGCTGCACGACTGGATCGCGGCCGGGCCGCTGGGACCTGCGCTGGATGAGTTGGCCCGGCAGGCGCCGGCACGCGTGTCCAACCTGGCGCCACGCGCCGGTGCATTTGCGCTGGGTCTCACCGGCAGCGTGGCCAACCTGTTCCTGGTGCTGGCCGGCGCGGTGTACCTGGCCGCGCAGCCGCAGCTGTACCGGCGCGGCGTACTGCTGTTGCTGCCGGCGCATGTGCGGGCCACCACCGACGACGCCTTGCAGGCCAGTGGCACCGCCCTACGGCTGTGGTTGCGCGGCCAGCTGCTGGCCATGGCGGTGGTGGGCGTGCTCACCGGCCTGGGGCTGTGGGCGCTGGGCATCCCCGGAGCGCTGGCGCTCGGCATCGTCGCCGGCCTGCTGGACTTGGTGCCGATCGTTGGCCCGATCGTGGCGGCGATTCCCGCGATCCTGCTGGGCTTCACCGTGAGTCCGCAGATGGCGTTGGCCACGGCGGCCCTGTTCGTGGTGGTGCAGCAGATCGAAGGCAATGTGTTGATCCCGCTGATCCAGCAACGCACCGTGGACCTGCCGCCGGTACTGATGCTGTTCTCCTTGTTCGGCATCGGCAGCCTGCTCGGCCCGGCCGGCGTGTTGCTGGCTGCGCCGCTGACGGTGGTGGGATTTGTGCTGGTCAAACGCCTGTACGTGCAGGAGGCGCTGGACACGCCCACCTCGATTCCGGGGCAAAAACAGCCGTAACGGCTGTGCCCGCGGATACGACACACATGCCGCGGATCGACCCGCAATCCTTGCATCGACCGAAAGCCGGCAAGCGTTGCGCATGATCAATGCACGTGCTTGGCTTGGCCATCGCGCGCTAACGCCACGCTGACACCGGCTAGGCGCAACGCTTACATCTTCTCGCCTAGGTTTGATGTCGACGCGGTGCAACACGTGCCGTGCCGACATCGATCAGGAGAACATCGGATGAGTCTGCAAATTCCTCAGGGTGCCTTGGTAGTGGTCGCCGACGGCGGCGAAGCGCGCTGGTTCACCAACACCGGCAACGAAGCCAAGCTGGTCCTGCGCCAGCATGCGCGTACCGACGTGCAAAACGTCGACGACGAAGGCCCGGCCGGCAAGGCACCGCGCGATCTCACCGAGACAGACCTGGAGGAGATGACCTTTGCCAAGCAATTGTCGCAGGCTCTGAACGATGGTGCCCTGAAGAACGAATACACACACCTGGTGCTGGTCGCCGACCCCACCACCCTGGGCCGCGTGCGCCCCTTGCTGCACAAGCAAACCCAGCAGCGCCTGGTGGGCGATCTGGCCAAGGACCTGACCAATCTGCCCTTGGAAGACATCCAGCGCGCGTTGTCCTGAGGCGGCTTCGTCGATCGTTGCAGAAAGGGCGGGCGCGGTTGCCTGGACGAGGCAACAGTTGACGCACGTCTGTTTTTTCCGCGACGTGCCGTGCCTGCCTGATGACCGCGGGTGCGGGCTACGCCACGCAGAGATGCGTGGCGTAGTGAATCGCAGGAAGACGCGTCATATGTCCTGCCCATGCAGCCGCGGTTGGACTGCGCATCGAAGGTGTCGATATCCGTGCCTGAGCCCATGCCAGGCACGCAAACATGGCAGGCTGTCTGCATCAATCACGCACAGCCACGGAGACAGTGCCGATGGGGTTCGTTCGTCAATACGCCACGCAGGCACCGGAACGCAGCGCCGTCGACGCGCAGCCTGGGCTGCAGATACTGGAATTCGGCACCGACTGGTGCGGGCACTGCATTGCCGCCCAGCCGCTGCTGCAGAAACTGCTGGGCGCTTACGATGCGGTGGACTACCGCAAGGTCGAAGACGGAAAAGGCCGGCCGTTGGGACGGTCTTTCCGGGTCAAGCTGTGGCCAACGGTGATCCTGTTGCGCGATGGGGAAGAAGTCGCACGCGCCGTGCGCCCGCAGACGCGCGAGGATCTGCAGGACCTGTTGACGGCACTGGATACGCAGTGACATCGCGTTGCACGTAAGCCTTCTCAACACGGGCAATGATCTTGCCCTGGGCAAGTGAGGTTGACGTGTCGTATGGCGTGCAATGCGCGGTGCATGTGGTCGAACGCGACGCATCGCAGCCGACAACCGACTGCGCAGCCGCCAGATGGATGCTGCCGGTGTTTGGCAGCGACAGCGCCACGCACGCAGTTCGGCGCTGAGCGCCTCGTCCACGTGTATCCGACCACCGTCCGTTACGTTCTGTAAGCCGCTTTACGCGGCCATGAGATCGATCCCGACTGCCGAAATCCCTGGAAATCGTGCATTTCGTGCGGCGCCGGGCATCGACAGTATCCCGTGTACATCGCGGATCCAGGCGCATCGCCCATACTTATCTGCCGACCGTTCGGCATGTTCTTTCAGCCGCTCCACGCGAAGGGGTGAGACCCCATTGCGCTGCGGAAATCCCTGCAAATCGAGCGTTTTTCACGGTCGCGCCTGCAGCGATCGGCGCGCTGGTGTACCATGTCGCGCTGATCAAGCCCTTGGGTGTACGCCCATCCCATTGGTCATCTGTCCCGCAGCGCCGCTGAGTTGACGCGGCCGTCCGGGAATGCCTCCGGCTGTTGCAATGCATGTGCCGATGCCGTGCATGCGATTGGCCGTGTCCTGTGCGTTGCCAGGACGAGCAGGTAGCGGTGGCCGTTTCCGGAGATTGCACATGCACGACACGCGCGCGATTCGATCGCATTTTGGCTGGTTCAAACGCCGCCGCCAGCTGCAACTGGACGAGGTCACCGTGGTGGATCGCGGCATGCTGCGCCGCGCCGTTGGCGCGGCAGCGCTGGGCAACGCGATGGAGTGGTTCGATTTTGGCGTCTACGGCTATCTGGCGGTGACGCTGGGCCAGGTGTTCTTTCCGGCCAGCAATCCCACCGCGCAGCTGATCGCCACCTTTGCCACCTTTACCGTGGCGTTCCTGGTGCGGCCCATCGGCGGCATGGTGTTCGGTCCGCTGGGCGATCGCTACGGACGTCAGAAAGTGCTGGCGGCCACGATGATCCTGATGGCGTTGGGTACCTTCAGCATCGGGCTGATTCCGTCCTATGACAGCATCGGCCTGTGGGCCCCGGCATTGCTGCTGATCGCGCGACTGGTGCAAGGCTTTTCTACCGGCGGCGAATACGGGGGCGCGGCGACCTTCATCGCCGAATACGCCACCGACCGCAATCGCGGCCTGATGGGCAGCTGGCTGGAGTTCGGCACTTTGGGCGGCTACATCGCCGGCGCCGCCACCGTGACGGCATTGCACATGAGCGTGACCCCTGAGCAGATGCTGGACTGGGGCTGGCGCGTGCCGTTCCTGATCGCCGGCCCGCTCGGCCTGCTGGGCCTGTACATGCGCATGAAACTGGAAGAAACCCCGGCGTTTCGCGCCTATACCGAGCAATCGGAGCAGCGCGAACGCGAGACCGCCGGCCAGGGCCTGATGACGCTGCTGCGCCTGCACTGGCCGCAGCTGCTCAAGTGCGTGGGTCTGGTGCTGGTGTTCAACGTCACCGACTACATGCTGCTGACCTACATGCCCAGCTACCTCAGCGTCACCATGGGCTATGCCGAGAGCAAGGGCTTGCTGCTGATCATCCTGGTGATGCTGGTGATGATGCCGCTCAATATCGTCGGCGGCCTGTTCAGCGACAGGCTGGGCCGCCGCCCGATGATCATCGGCGCCTGTGTTGCGCTGATTGCGCTGGCGATTCCGTGCCTGTTGCTGATCGGCAGCGGCCACGATGGGTTGATCTTCGCCGGGCTGATGCTGCTGGGCCTGGCGCTGGTGTGCTTCACCAGCTCGATGCCGTCCACGCTGCCGGCGCTGTTCTACACCCCGGTGCGCTACAGCGCCCTGTCGATCGCCTTCAACGTCTCGGTGTCGTTGTTCGGCGGCACCACGCCGCTGGTCACCGCCTGGCTGGTGGAACGCACCGGCGACCCGCTGGTGCCGGCGTATTACCTGATGGGGGCGGCGGCGATCGGCCTGGTGACGATGCTGTTCGTGCGCGAAACCGCCGGCCTGCCGCTGCGCGGCTCGCCGCCGGCCGTGGCCAGCGACGCCGAAGCGCGTGCGTTGTTGCAGACCGACAGCCCGGTGACGGTGGATGCGCAGCTGCCGCTGACCCACCAGCCGTCGGTGGGCCAGCCGCGCACCGCCTAAGAGGGGCTGAGCAAACGACTGCGCTCACCACCAGGCGGGCGCGGCCGGTGCCCGGTGCGGCATGTACCACGCGTACGCTGTGGTACATGCGCGCCGACCTGATGATCCCTCGCTACGTTGTGGTAGCCGCTCCTGGCCTGGCGCCGGCGCTCAGCGCAGCGCCGGATCGCGGGTATCGGGCATGTCCGGATACGGCATGCCCTTCCCGGTTTCGACATGACGCTTGAGGCTGCTGCCCAGGAAGAACTGCCAGCCCTGGCGGCAGACCTCCAGGCATGGCGACTCGCGGTAGCCGGACTGTACGAATTCCACGCGCGTGCCTTCGCCAGTGGAGATCAGGTCGAAACGCATCACCGTGCCCTCCCAGGCGCTGGTGTCGAGCATGTTGGAACGCTCGCAGCGCCAGCACACCAGCCGATGGTCGGCGCCGGCATCGATGCGCAGTTCCACGTGCCAGCCGTGCCCGCTCCAGTCCAGGCAGACGCGGCCATCGACCTGGCGCACCTCGCGCGTCCACCAACGCGCCAGTTGCGCCGGCTCGGACAGCGCGGCAGAGACCACCTCCGGTGCGGCGGCGATCACGACGCTATGGCGGATCTCGTGCTTCATGTCGAGGGCATTGGCTGCGTAGATGCCGATGATGGCGCATTTTGCCTGCCAATTGCAGCCTTGCGCGATGGTCGGGCGCGGCGCTTGTGTAGCGCTCACATGGCGCTGGGTACCATTGGCACGGTCCTTCGATGAGCAGAGCAGGCATGACGACGCTTCCGATACCGGTGATGGACGCTGCCGCGCAGCGCGACCTGGCCACCGCCCATGCCTTGCTGGAAAACCCCGGCGTGGCGGCCCAGTTGGCCAATGCGCTGGGCGCGCCGATCGAGAGCCTGATCAGCAAGCGGCTGCCCAGGCTGGTGACCCGCAGCATCGATGCCGCCACCCGCCGCGCCCTGCAAGTGGCGATGAAGTCCGCGCTGCTGAGCCTGCGTGGCAAGACCGATGCGCTGCAGCCGGCCTCAACCACCGGCCATACGCTGGCGGTTGCGGTGGCCGGTGGCGCCGGCGGCTTCTTCGGCCTGCCCGGCTTGATGGTGGAGCTGCCGCTGACCACCACGGTGATGCTGCGCTCGATCGCCGATATCGCCCGCGCCGAAGGCGAATCGCTGCAGGACCCGGAAACCGCGCTGGCCTGCCTGGAAGTGCTGGCGCACGGTGGTCGCAGCGCGGTCGACGATGGTGCCGAATCGGGCTACTTCGCGGTGCGCGCGGCAATGGCGCAACAGCTCAGTGCGGCCGCTCGCCATGTCGCCGCGCACGGCTTCGCCAGCAAGGGCGCACCGGCGCTGGTCTCGCTGGTGTCGCGCATCGCCGCCAAGTTCTCGGTCAATGTGGGGGAGAAGCTCGCCGTGCAGGCCGTGCCGCTGGTGGGCGCGGTGAGCGGCGCCACGCTCAATACGGTGTTCATGCGCCATTTCCAGGCGATGGCACGCGGCCACTTCATCGTGCGCCGGCTGGAGCGCCAGTTCGGCACCGATGCGGTGCGCCGGGCGTATGAGGCGCTGCCTGCGCCGCGCTGAGAGCTAACGTATCGGGTCGATCAGCCGCACCTCGACTGATCGACCCGATCACTAACGTATGCAAGCTGTCGTCAGGCCCCAGTCAAATAGGTTGCGCCGTACACAGGGCGCGTGCGGTGGCGGATCCAATGAATTGGTTATTGGCGTCGCTCACCATCACCGTAGCGTTGATGAAGGTGTTGCCCCGCGGACGGTAGAAAGAACAGTCGGAACTATTTGTGCAGTTCCTAGGGAAGATGGCACCGGCCGTGTTGCTGAAACTCCATGCATATTTGAATGGTTGCGGAGACCCGGGACTATCTACCCCTGCCCAGCAATAATCACTGCCTGTGCAATCAAGCAGCACGGTTGATGCCTGTGCGTTAGCGCTTGGCGCGTACATCAGGCTGGCAGCAGCCAACAAGATACTCGTGGTGCAAAAAGCAACGGCCTTGTTCATGCACATGTCCTCGTGAGTAGGTCCCCCGAGCGAGATAGTGCATCGTTGGCGCATCAAGAGATGGGATGGAGATCCATATTCCATATGCTTATTACCAAAGACGTTCTGATCGGCAATCTGGTCACTTGACCTCGCCTGGCGTGTCGCCAGGCATAATCGAGAACGCAAAAGGCATTCCAGTACGATGACCAAGCCCTTCTCACCGGCCTCCGCACGCAACCGCGATCCAATCCTTGCGGTATTGCAGCGGCACTTCGCCGATCGCCACCACGTGCTGGAGATCGGCGCGGGTACCGGCCAGCACGCCGTGCATTTCGCTGCCGCGATGCCGTGGCTGCAGTGGCAGGCCAGCGACCACGCCGATCAGTTGCCGGGCATGCGGCAATGGCTGGACGAGGCGGCCTTGCCGAATACGCCACCGCCGGTGTCGCTGCAGGCGGTGCTGACGCCTGCGCCCGGCCTGGCGCCGCCACCGCCAGTGCCGGTGCTGGCCGACGGGCAACGGGGTTACGACGCGGTCTACAGCGCCAACACCCTGCACATCATGGGTTGGCCGCAGGTGCAGGCGCTGTTTGCCGGGTTGCCGGCGGTGATGGCGCCAGCGGCGGTGCTGGCGATCTATGGGCCGTTCAATCGCGATGGCCGTTTCACCAGCGACAGCAACCGGGCCTTCGATGCGATGTTGCGCGAGCGCGACCCCGCATCGGGCATCCGCGACGCCGAAGCGGTGGATGCGCTGGCGGCATCGGTCGGATTACGCCTGATTGAGGATGTGGCGTTGCCGGCCAACAATCAGTGCCGGGTGTGGCGGCGCGGGTAGGCCCACCGCGACGCAAGAAACCGCGTGGCCGCGCCACAACAGACTGACGCAGATGCCTTCTTTCACCGGGATAGGCCGCTGTGCAGCGGCGGATGAGGGGGGCGGCGAAGCCTGGTGTCGGTGGGTGTCACAAGGGCGACGTTCAACATGGGTGTCTGCTGCGTGCCCGGTCCAGGTTCGCGGCGCGGCTGCTCCAGGCGACGCGCCGGTCTCGCACGTGCTGCACCCGGGCGCCCGCAGTGCGACGCGCTGGCCGTGCACGTCCGGCGCCTAGCCGGCCTGCTGCGTCCTGCCACTGCGCCACCGCTCCAGCCACCACAGCAACGCGGCAACGAGCACGAACGCCAGCCACCATGGCCAGCGCGGGCCAGGCTGCGCTGTGGCGTGCGCTGCATGTGGCGATGCGCTGGTGTCGACCAGGGCCAGGGTGGCGCTGCGTTGTGTGTTGGCGAACAGGGCAGGCGCCTCGGTGGGGGCACGGACGTAGAGCGCACCGCGGCGTTGGCCGTCCTGCCAGCGGTACCAGCCGGCCTGCCCGGGCCAGAGGCCGGCACAGGCGGCGGTGCCGGTGTCTGGAGCCGGCGGCAGCGGTTGGCGGCTGTCGTCGGGTGCCTGCAGCTGCGCGGCAGTGCCCAGGCCGCACAGGTCGATGCGTTGGTCGCGCCAGCCGGTGCGGATGGGCGCGCGGGCGCTGGGTTTGGCCCGGCTCACTGCGGCAAGCGTCTGGCTCCACAATGCGGCGTGCAGGTCGGAGCGGCCGCTCAGTACCAGGCGGTAGCTGTCGGTGATGGCGATCAGGCCGATGCGCCCGCGGCCCAGGGCGCGCCACCAGGCGTAGGGCGTGCCGTCGGGCGCGCGGCCGACGGCGATGGCGTCGGCATCGGTGGGCGCCAGTGCGCGTCGCTCCAGCGCGGGCAGCGCTGCCGTCGTGGGATCGGCCGAGTCGCCTGGCTGCCGGCCCGCGTCCGTACCGCCCGCAGTCGCTGCGGCAGGCGGCTGCGCAGCGGCCGAGGCCGATGCGATCTGCAGCGGCGCGGCGGTGCCATCGCCGCCCAGCGCCAGGCCGAGGTCGGCCATCGCGCTGCGCTGTGCGGCATCGGGCGGCCCGCTCAAGCGCAGCAGCACCCCAAGCCCGCGTTCGACCGCCGCGCGCAGGGCGCTGCGTTGCGCACGCGGCAACCCGGCCAGCGCGCGCTCGTCGACGATCAGCACGTCGCTGCGGTCCAGCGTGGCGGCATCGAGCGGGCGCGGCGCATCGCCCAGCTGCATGCCGCCGCCGGTGGCGATCTGGGTGTGCAACTGCAGCCCGGCGTCATTGGCCCAGCGGCGCAGGTACTTGAGGTCGGGTTGCGGGGCGCCGGCCAGGATCCAGAGGCTGGGCGCCGGGCTTTCCACCACCGACACCGGCAGCGTGGCCTGGTCGCGTACCCGACCATCGGGGCCGAGCACCCGCACCAGGAACACGCTCTCGCCCACACCGCGCACGTTGCCACTGAGCCGGAAGCGGCCATCGGCGTCGGGCCTGGCCAGGTCGACGCGCCGGCCGGCCGGATCCAGCAGCTCCAGCCTGGCGGCGCGCAGCCCGCCGATGCGGCCCTGGATCGCCACCTCGGTGCCGGGCGCGGCGAGCGCGGGCGTGTCCAATGCGCTCAGGCCGGGGACGGGCGGCGGTGCGGCATAGCGCAGCGGCCAGCCCCGTGCGACGTCGCGGTCGCGCGCGGGCAGGCCGGCGCCGACGATGCGCAGCCCGGTGGTGCCGGGGTGGCGGCGCAGCGCGGTGGCCAGATCGGGCATGCGCTCGGCCATGCGCAGCGCAGCGGGGGCTTCCGGCAGGGCGATGACGGTGTCGCCCGCTGCGGCCTGCAGTGCCGCAGCGCTGGCGCCGGCGGTGGCCACCACCAGGGTGCCGGCGGTGCCGGGTTGCGAGGGCGGAAACAGCGCCCAGTACAGCAGCGCTGCGCACACGGGTTGCAGCGCCAGCAACGTGGTCTTGCGCCAGGCCGGCAGGCGCGCGCGGCGCAGCCGCCACCAGGCCAGCACGGTGATCGCGGCCAGGGCCGCCAGGACACCGCAGGCCGGCATCATGGGCGCTCCTGTGCGTGCAGCGCATCGAGATAGCGCTGGCCGCCGGCATCGGCGGCTGGGCGCGGCTGCACGGCCGCCGGCGGGCGGACCAACAGCGGCCAGAGCAGCGCGCGCAGGCGTTGCCGGCAAGCGGTACAGGCGGGGCTGGCACGCAGGGTCTCGATGGCGGCCGCCAGATCGAGCGGGTCGTCGAGGGCGGCTTCGTGCGCGGGTAGCCAGCGCGCAAAGGCATCCAGCGCGGCGCCATCGCTGGTCGCTGCGGGCTCGCCCAGCGCCTGCCACAACGCCATCGGCTGCGGGTCGGCCACGCTGCGCTCGACCAGCGCATCGGCGCCGTGCACCAGCCCGTCGCGCTTGCCGCTCATGCGCCGGCTGGGGTCGATCGGCGGCAGCTGCGTGCCCACCCGCGGCAGGTAGATGCGCTCGGCCTGCTGCACCTGCTTGATGAAGCCCAGCGCCTTGTTGGCATAGGGCAGGGCGCGCTCGGGGTGGCCCTGACGCAGCTCGCCTTCGGACTGCCACATCTGGTCCAGCGCGGCGCGCAGCAGGGCGCGGGTCTTGGGGTCGAGCAAGGTGGCGGCTTCGGCGTGGTCGTGGGTGTGCCCGAACTCGGACAGCACGTCCTGCGCCTGGCCGAAGCCGCTGCGCGTGGCGGGCGCGGCGCCGTGGTCGTGGTCATGGTCATGGTCGTCGAGCGCGGCGGCGCCGGGCGGATGCGCGTCGTGATCGTGATCGTCGTGATCGTCGTTGCCGGCCGTGGCAGGCGGGTGCTCCGGCGGCGCAGGGGCATCGGCGATCGGCATGTCGGCTGTTGGCAGATCGTCGGCCGGGGCAGCGCTGGTAGGTGCGTCGGCGGCGGGCGGGGCCTGGGGCGCGCCTTCGCTCTCTTCGCCCAGGAACTGGCCGTAGCGCAGCCGCAGCAGGCGCTGGTCCACGCCGATGGCGTCGGAGCGCTTGAGATAACTGGCCGCGTCCAGGCGCGGTCGTTCCTTCAGCAGCACCTGCGCGTCGATGATGATCTGGCGCTGGCTGCGGAAGTAGGCCGGCAGGGTGCGTTTGACGCTGGCCTCCAGGCCGGCGGCCATGGTCACCTCGGGCGGTGGCCAGCGCAGGATCACGCTGGCGCTGCGGCCTTCCTGCGGGCCGGGCTGGCGGGTGTCGTGGACGATGAGCTGGGCGATCAGGTCGTCGCCGGCGGCCATGCCCAGCGCCTGTGGCTGCAGGGTGATGGCGAAGCGGCGGCGGTTGGCCGGGCCGCTGCCGGTGAGGGTGCGGCGCTGGGTGCTGAAGGTGATGTTCTCGCCGCTGCCCTGGGCCAAGGTCAGCCGCAGTTCGGCGCTGGCGGCCACGGCGTAGTCGTCGTTGGCGTCGAACTGCAGCGTCCAGCCCGCCTTGCCCGGCGTCCACAGCACCAGGCTCTGCTCGGGCGCCAGTACGCGGACCTGCGGCGGGCGGTCCGGCAGCACGTCCAGCCGGTGCAAGCTGCCGTCGGCGGGCGCGCCATCGATCAGGATGCGATACAGCGCCGGCCGTTCGGCCAGCCACTGGCCCTGCCACTGGTCGCTGCGGCCTTGCCGGGTCAGCGCGACCAGGCGGCCATTGCCGAGCCGCAGCGCTACCGTGCGCGGGGTGGGGCTGACCTGCAGCTGCCAGTCCAGCCGGGTGCCGGCCGGCACCCGCGCGTCCAGGCCGGGCAGCCGTGCGGCGGGCAGGCCGGTGTAGGCCGGTGGCGTGCTGTGCAGCCGCGCCTGCCGCAGCACAGGGGCGCCGCGGGTGGCACGCGCGGCGGCGACACGGTCGTCGTTCGCCGATGGCGATGGTGCCTGCGGCGGCCACAGTAGCAGCGCCGCACAGGCGAGCACGCCCAGCAGGCTCCACGGCCCGGCGCGCCGCCACGGCCAGGCCGAACGCAGATCGGGCGGGCTGCTGCGCAGGCGTTGTTCCAGTCGCTGCCGTTGCAACGCCTGCAGCGGGCCGAGGCGGTCGCGCGGGACGAACAGCAGGTCGCTGCTGTCTTCCAGCGCCGGCGCCTGGTCCAGCCGGCGGATCAGCCAGGCCTGGTCCAGCCGGCGTGCTGCCCGCAGTGCCACCGCTGCCAGCACCAGCAGGCCCGCAACCAGCGCGCCTGCAAGCCACCACGGCGCGGGTGCGGCCTGCAGGCGCCAGGCCAGCACCGCCGGCAGCACTGCCAGCGGCAGCCCGAACAGCAGCACGCCGGCCGCCGCCCGCCGGCGTGCGGCCTGCCACGCGCGCTGCAGCTCGGGGGTGCTCATGCCGCTGCGTTCCGGCGTGGTGCGGTAGCCAGCCAGCGTTCGAGCGCGAACAGCAGCAGCACCAGGCCAATCAGCCACGGTGCCAGCGACTGCGGCGGCAGGTCGAGCCGGATCGTGGCGCCACGCTGCGGGTGTTGGGTCTGCGCCGGCGCGGTCTGGACGGTGGGCGGCGGCTGCAGCGCGGCGCGCAGGCGGGCCGGAAAATCGGCATCCAGCAGCGCGGGCAACTGCGGCGGCTGCAGCGGTGCGGTCCAGCGCAGTACCCGGCCACGGCCCAGCGCTGCGGCATCCAGCAGGGCTGCGCCATCGGTTTCGGTGAGCGCTTGCAGCGGTGCGGCAAGTGCAGTCGGAACCGGTGCCTGCGCCTGCAGTACCAGTTGTCCGCCCGCCGCGACCCAGGCGACCACCGGCGCCGGCGGGGCGCTGGGCGACAGCCAGACCACCACCGTGCCGGGCGCCCAGCGCGACGGTTGCGCCGCCGCCGGCGCAACGACCGGCAGGCTGCCCGGCAGCGCCCATGCCGCATGGACCGCGCGCAGATAGCGCAGCGCCGGCGCCGCGCTGTCGTCGGCCACCACCTGCAGGCGCAGCGTGGCCGGTGGCGTAGGCGCTGGCAGCGGTGAGCGGCCGGGCAGCACCTGCCACTGCACGGCGCGCGCGAGCTGCACGCGCTGCGCATCCAGCGCGCCCCACTGCGCGGGCACGATCACGCTGAGCGCCGCATCGGCCGGCAGGCTGGCGTCGAGTTCGCGCAGCAGGCTGCCGACCGGCTGCGCGCTGCCCAAGCTTGCGGGGCTGGGGTCATCAGCGGTATCGGCATCGATCGGCGCAAACCCTGGCGCCAGCCAGAGCCATTGCGCGTCATCGGCGTGGGGCAGCGCGCGTGCCGCGGCCAGATCCACGCCCGGGCTGACCGCGATGCGCGGGCGGCTGTCCTGCCGGTCGCGCAGTGCCGGCTCGGCCAGCAGCACGGCCAGTGCGGCCAGCAACAGCAAACGCAGCACCAGCAGCGGCCACTCGTCGAAGCGTACCCGGTGGCGCGGGCGCGGCATCGCCCGCAGCCAGCGCAACGCGGCGAAGTCGGTGGGCCGGTGCTCGCTGCGCCGTGCCAGGTGGATCAGCAAGGGCAGGATCAGGGCGGCCAGTGCAGCCAGGCCGGCGGGCAAGAGCAGCAGCAGATTCACTGCGGCACCCGCCTGGCGGTGTGGGCGCGGACGACCTGCCGGCTCATCGCGGTGCGCCTTGCGCGAACAACTGGCGCAACGCGGCATCGGCCGGCGCATCCAGGTAATGCACGGCGTGGCGAATGCCGGCGGCCTGCCAGCGCGCCTGCCGCGCGCGCTGTGCTTCGGCGAAGCGCTGCAGGTAGTCCGCGCGCATGGCCGCACCGTCGCCGAGCAGCTCCTGCCCGGTTTCCGGATCGCGGAAGCGATGGCCGCCAGCGAACGGGAAATCGCGTTCGTCGCAGGTCAGCACCTGCAGCTGCAGCACCTCGCGACGCGCGGCGGCGAATTTTTCAAGCGCGCCGGCCAGTTCCTCGTCGAATCCGTCGCCGATGGACAACAGCAGGTCGTGCGCGGCAATGCGTTCCCACAACGGCCGCAGCGCGTCCAGCCCGGGCCAGCGGCCACCCGCGCGCAAGCCATGCAAGGCCAGCCACAGGCGGTCGCGCTGACGGCTGCCGACGCCGGCCGGCACCGCGACCAGGCCGCCGCCATGCAAGGCGTACAGGCCGACGCGGTCGCCCTGCTGCAACGCTACTTCCGCCGCACAGGCGGCCAGGGTTGCCATCGTGTGCAGGCGGCTGTGCTCTGGCCGCGCGCTGTCGGTCTGCCCGGCCGATGCGGTGGCATCGAGCAACAGCCACAGCGTCAGCGGGCTTTCGCGCTCGGCTTCGCGCACGAAGAAGCGGTCCGAGCGTGCGTAGAGTTTCCAGTCGATCTGGCGCAGTGCGTCGCCCGGCTCGTAGGCGCGGTACTGCGCAAATTCCAGCCCGGCACCGCGGCTGCGGCTGGCGTGCTGGCCGATGCCCTGCGCGCCCTGCGCCTGACGCGCGCGCAACTGCAGGCCGCGCAGGCGGCTGCGCACCTCGGCAGGAATCAGCGACGGCAACGGCATCTGTGTCACAGCCCGATCAGGACGGGAACGGCACGGCGTGCAGCAGCGCGGCGATCACATCGTCGGCTGTGCGTTGTTCGGCTTCGGCGGCGAAGGACAGCAGCAGGCGATGCCGCATCACCGGCGCGGCCAGCGCAAGCACATCCTCGCGCGTGGCGGCGAGCCGGCCATGCAACAGCGCGCGTGCCTTGGACGCGAGCACCAGCGACTGGCCGGCGCGCGGGCCGGCGCCCCATTTGACCCACTGGCGCACTGCGTCGCTGGCCTGCGGGCCGGGCCGGCTGGCGCGTACCAGGCGGTTGATCCAGGTCAGCAGCTCCGCGCCCACATGCACCTGGCGCACATGTTGTTGCAGCGCCTGCACGCTGGCCGCGTCCATCACCTGGGGCACCTGCGCGCTGGCGGTGCCGGTGGTCTGGCTGAGGATGTCGCGCTCTTCCTGCTCGCTGGGGTAGTCCACGCGCACATGCAACAGGAACCGATCCAGCTGCGCTTCCGGCAGCGGATACGTGCCGGCCTGCTCGATCGGGTTCTGCGTGGCCAGCACGAAGAACGGTGCCGGCAGCGCGTAGGTGGTGCCGGCGTAGCTGACCGTGCGTTCGCTCATCGCTTCCAGCAGCGCGGCCTGGGTCTTGGGCGGGGTGCGATTGAGCTCATCGGCCAGCAGCAGGTTGGTGAAGATCGGGCCTTGCTGGAAGCGGAAATGCCGGTGCCCGGTGCCATGGTCTTCTTCCAGCAACTCGGTGCCCAGGATGTCGCTGGGCATCAGATCCGGGGTGAATTGCACGCGGCGGAACTGCAGCTCCAACGCCTGGCCGAGCGAGCGCACCAGCAAGGTCTTGCCCAGCCCGGGCGCGCCTTCCAGCAGGCAGTGGCCGCCGGCCAGCAGGCCGATCAGCAGCTGCTCCACCACCGCCTCCTGCCCGACCACGGCCTGCGCCAGTGCCGCGCGCAGCGCGCCAAGTTGGGAGAGCTGGGCGTTAAGCATGTGTTCGTCGGGGGAGGGCATGGGGCGATCTCGTCAAGTGGCTGCGTGTGTGCGTGGCTGTGTGCGATCTGGTAGTGCGGGTGAGGTTTCGCCCGTGCGCGTGCGCATCAAGCCCGTGGCGGCTGGTGCGGAGCTTGGGCGCATCACGCTGCCCCGCGTATGGACGTGTACCGACAGACGCAACGGCACTGGCAACCTTCCATCATCGTGCACCGGTGCGGCTGGGCGCAGCATGTCAGTTGGTCAGCGCGTACATCACGATGTTCACGCCAAACTTGGTGTTGTCTTCGGCCAGGAAGCGTTTGTTGCGCCAGTCGTAATCCCATTCGCAGCCGTAGTCCTTGTTGCTGTAGAGCACGCCCAGGCGGCCGTCGATGTGGATGCCCTTGAGATAATCGTGCACCAGGTCGTCGCCCCAGCCATTGAGCTCGAAGCTGGTCGCCGGCGGGCCCTCGGGAAACTTGAAGAACGCGCTGTAGAGGCGATGCGTGTTCGGCAGCTTCTGCAGGGCGCGCTTGCCGAAGAGGGCGCTCATCTGCGCTTCGAACGAGGTGGCGAACAAACCATCGATATCGTGGTTGCAGTCGTCCACGAACACGAAACCACCGTTGCGCACGTAGCGCTCGAAGTTGCGCCGCTCGGCCGGGTTGAACTCCACCAGCTTGTGTCCGGACAGATAGCAGAACGGCGCCTGCAGCATGCGCGGATCGGCCAGGTCGATGACGTGTTCCTGCGGGTCCACGCGCAATTGCGTGTAGTCGATCAACGAGGTGATCAGGTTGGACGGCATGCGCGCATCCACATCCCAATCCCCGGAGTCATAGCGCAAGCGCGTAAACCAGAAATCGTAAGCCCCGGCCGCACGTGCGTGCCGCGGCAGCGCCAAACTAGCGACGCTACCAAGCAGCAGCTGCAGAAAATGGCGGCGCGTTGCAGGCGCCGCAGAAGCTCGCATACCGGGGACGGGAGGCGTGGACAACGCACCGGATTGCGGAGCGCGTGCTCCGCTCTCCGAATCCCGAATCCCGAATGCCCAATCCCGGCCCCTACTCACACCGCATCCGACAACGAGGTAAACGTGAAATCGCGCAGCCGCATCGGCGGAATCATCATCACGTAGCTGGATTCGTCGCCGGCCACGCGCACCGGCTTGCCCAGTTCGTCGATGTTGTTGAGCATGATGATCGGCGATTCGTTGAAGCGGAAATTCTTCACCGGGTATTTGATCTGGCCGTTCTCGATGTAGAAGGTGCCGTCGCGGGTCAGCCCGGTCAGCAGCACGGTCTGCGGGTCGACCATGCGGATGTACCAGGTGCGCGTGACCAGGATGCCTTTCTCGGTACCACGCACCAGCTCGGCGATGTTCTTCTCGCCACCGGCCATCAGCAGGTTGCCCGGCTCGCCGACCGCACGCTTGCCATTCTTCTGCGCCCAATAGCGCGAATACTGCAGGTTGGCGACCTTGCCGTTCTCGACGATGGACATCTTCTCGCGCGGCAGGCCTTCCTCGTCCCACGGCATCACTGCCGCGCGCGGGTCCCACGGGTCGGCGCTGATGTTCACGCGCGGATCGTAGACCTGCTCGCCGAGCTTGTTGCCGCCGCCCTTCCTGGACAGGAAGCTGCGACCTTCATCGGCCATGCGTGCGTCGAAGAAATCCATCATGAACGAGATCAGTCCAGCCGCTGCCGCCGGCTCCAGGATCACGGTGTATTTGCCCGGTTCCAGCGCCTTGGCCTCGGCCGAATCGCTGGCCTTGCGCATGGCGATGCGGATGTCCTGCTCGGCCTTGAAGTCGGCCGCATCTTTCAGGTTACGGCCCACCCAGCCCGAGCCGCGGCCATCTTCGGTGCGCACGGTGCAGGTGTAGTCGAAGCGTGCGCCGCGCTGATAGCCGAAATTGCCCTTGCTGTTGGCGAACGCGGTGAAGCTCTGTCCATCTTCCAGGAAGCCGGCCGCGATCAGGCCCTTGCCCTTGCACGGGGCGATCGAATCGGCGGCTACCTGCGCGCGGAACGCCGGGTCCACTGCGGCGGTGGAGTCGCTGAAGGTAGGACTGGGTTTGTAGGTCTGCTTGTCCACCGCCGGCATGAACTCCGGATTTTCTGGTGCCAGCCTGGCCAGGTCTTCGGCGCGGCGCACCACGCGTTCCAGCGAGGCGTCGTCGAAGGCGTTGATGGTGGCCACGCCCACGCGCTTGCCGAACGCCACCTGCACCTGCAGGTCGGTGTTGTCGACGATGCCGCTGGTGGACACGTTGTTGAGCGCGAATCGGATGTTGCCGTCGATCGAGCCGCTGAGGGTGGCGGTGCACTCGTCGGCCTTGGACAGCTTGATGACCTTGTCCAGGATGGCCTTGGCCTGCGCTTCGGTAAGGATGCTCATGTGGGTTTCTCCTGTCAGCCGAGCGAGCGGGCGGTGCTGATGACGTTGATGCCATCGAAGCGGGCGGTGGACGAACCATGCGAGACCGCCGAGACCTGGCTCGGCTGGCCCTTGCCGTCGAAGAACGAACCGCCCAGGCGGTAGTCGTGCTGGTCGGCCACGGCGCTGCAGGCGTTCCAGAATTCCGGCGTGCGGATCTGGTAGGCCACGTCTTCGAGCATGCGGGTAATGGCGCCGTTCTTGATCTCGTAGAACAGCTGGCCGCCGAACTGCGCGTTGTAGCGCTGCTGGTCGATGGAGAACGAACCGTCGCCGATGATGTAGATGCCGTTCTCCACGTCCTTGATCAACTCGCTCACGCTCAGCGGCGTCTTGCCGGCGGCCAGCGATACATTGGCCATGCGCTGGAACTGCACGCTGGACCAGGAATCGGCATAGCAGCAGCCGTCGGAGGCGGTCTTGCCCAGGATGTGCGCCTGGTCGCGGATGGCCTGGTAGTCCACCAGCTTGCCGTCGCGGATCAGATCCCACTGCTTGGTCTTGACGCCTTCATCGTCGTAGCCCACCGCGCCCAGGCTGCCGGGCTGGGTCTTGTCGGCCACGATATGCACCTTGTCGCTGCCGTACTGGAAACCGGCCTTGAGCTTGTCCAGCGTGGCGAAGCTGGTCCCGGCGAAGTTGGCCTCGTAGCCGAGCACGCGGTCCAGTTCCAGCGGGTGGCCCACCGATTCGTGGATGGTGAGCCAGGTGTGCGAGGGGTCCAGCACCAGGTCGTACTTGCCGGGCTTGACCGACGGCGCCTTGAGCTTTTCCTGCGCCTGCTTGGCCGCGGCGATGGCGTCTTCCTTCATGTCGTAGGACAGACCGTAGTTCACCACGCCGTTGGGCGAGACGAACTTGCCCGATGCCGCGCCGTCCAGATATTCGTAGCCCATGCCCATCGGCGCGGACAGCCCGTCGCGGGTGCGGAACTTGCCGCTGGCCTTGTCGATGGCGGTCACGCTCATCGGTGCCCAGATACGGTGCACGTCCTGATCGATGTAGGAGCCGTCGGTGCTGGCGAAATACTTCTGCTCGTTGACCACGAACAGCATCGAGTTGACGAAGTTGGCACCGGCCGCGGTGGCGGCGGCGTTCACGCCCAGCAGCAGGTCCACCTTGTCCTTGATCGGCACTTCCATCGCGTTCTTCTTTATCGGCGTTTTCCAGCTGACCTCGCCCACGCCGGGCGTGGCTGCCAGCTGCACCGGCGTGCCCTGCACCTTGGCATTGGCCTTGGCGATCGCCGCGGCCTGCGCGGCGGCCTTGGCCACGCCTTGCTCGGTCAGCTCGTTGGTGGCGGCAAAGCCCCAGGCCCCGCCCACGATCACGCGGATGCCGGCACCGATGGATTCGGTATTGACCACGTTCTGCACCTTGTCTTCGCGGGTGATCACGAACTGACGCAGGTAGCGGCCGATGCGCACATCGCAATAGCTGGCCCCGGCCTGGCGTGCGGCAGTGAGCCCGGCATCGGCCAGCCGCTTCTTGCGGCCCACATCGAAGGGCGTCAACAGCTGTTCGGCGGCAATCGCATTGCCGAAATAGGCGGGCACCATCAATCCGCCCATGGTCAGCCCGGTGAGGGCCAGGAAATCACGTCGCTGCACGGGCAACTCCCCAATAGTCCCGCGCGGCGCGCGGTGAGTGGTGACGCGCGGAGGCCTCTCCACGCGATATCGCCGATTCTTGCCGGGCGATGATTGCTGCGTCAAATGACTTTCGGCAGGGGTATGTCGATAAGCGTTGTCGCACATGCGGCCAATCGCCCGGCATGTCCGTGTTGAAGCATGGCGAACACGACTGGTTGCACATGCGTGCAACGTTATTGCGGCCACGCGCGGTTGATCGATGCCGCTCGCATTGTCCTGTTGACTAACGGGCCGCGCGTGGCGATTGCACCGTTGTGCGCAGCAGGTGGCTTACAGGCTCCAAACAGCCGGTCGACTTGGTGAAGGTTTCGGTCGCGCAGCGATACAGCTGCGGCCTGGCTGCAGGGCCCTTGCCCGCCCACCATCGCAGGACACGCTGCAAGTACGTCCTTGTAAGCTCCGTGGCGGCATCCATGCCGCCAAGGGTCCCGCGACGGTGGGCGGGCAAGGACCGGTCACGCTGGTCGGTGTGCATGGTTGCAAGCAAGGCATGAAGTGCGTTGCTTGATAACGGTGGGTGGGACGAGTGTGCCGATGCAAGCCGAGCAACGGACAAGCTTTTGGGAAGGCAACCGACCAACATCCTGGTGCGGTGTCCTTGCCGATTGCGGGACCGTGTGGCGGCATGGATGCCGCCACCGAGCCTACAGGGACGTACTTGCGGCGTGTCCCGCGAGCGGTGAGGGCGCCGCGCCCTCGACTCACGAGGCTTTTGATCGCATCTAAACAACCAGGACGTCGAAAGTAGCGCTGTGACTATCTCCAAGTAAGACCGCTCTGCCAAAGACACTGCCAACTGTTTGCTCGCAGCCCTCACCCCAACGAACGTGCGGTATTGATCACGTTGATGCCATCGAACCGAGCGGTGGATGACCCATGCGAGACCGCCGACACCTGGCTGGGCTGGCCCTTGCCGTCGAAGAACGAGCCACCCAGGCGGAAGTCGCGCTCATCGCAGACCGCGCTGCAGGCATTCCAGAATTCCGGCGTGCGGATCTGGTAGGCGCCGTCTTCCACCAGGCGCGTGACCTGGCCGTTCTCGATCTCGTAGAACAACTGCCCGCCGAACTGCGCGTTGTAGCGCTGCTGATCGATCGAATACGAACCTCGCCCGTGGATGTACAGACCGCGCTCCACGTTCTTGATCATGTCCGCAACCGCCAGCGGTGTCTTGCCCGGCGCCAGCGACACGTTGGGCATGCGTTGGAACTGCACGTTGGACCAGGAATCGGCGTAGCTGCAGCCATCCGAAGCCGTCTTGCCGAGCAGGTGGGCCTGGTCGCGCGTGCATTGGTAGTCGACCAGGATGCCGTCCTTCACCAGCTCCCATTGCTTGGTCTTGACGCCTTCGTCGTCGTAGCCCACCGCGCCGAGGCTGCCCGGCTGCGTCTTGTCGGCGACGAAGGTTACCGCATCGCTGCCCCACCGGAACTTCGCATCGCGCTTGTCCAGCGTGGCGAAGCTGGTGCCCGCGTAGTTGGCCTCATAGCCGAGCACGCGATCGAGCTCGAGCGGGTGGCCTACCGATTCGTGGATGGTGAGGAACAGGTTGCTCGGGTCGATCACCAGATCGTATTTGCCCGCCTTCACCGATGGCACAGTGAGCTTGGCGCGCGCCTGCTTGGCGGCGGCGATGGCGTCTTCGCGGGCATCGTAGCTTTTCCCATAAGCGACAAGCCCGCCCGGCAGCGCATGCTTCTCGCGCGCATCGCCATCCAGGTATTCGTAGCCCATGCCCATCGGCGAAGACAGCCCGTCGCGGGTGCGGAACTTGCCGCTGGCCTTGTCCACCGCAGTCACGGTGAAGGGCAGCCACAGCCGATGCACGTCCTGGTCGATATAGGAGCCATCGCTGCTGGCGAAATACTTCTGCTCGTTGATGGCGAACAGGCGCGAGGCCACGAAGGTGGCGCCGGCATTCAACGCGGCCGCATTGACATCCATCAGCAGGGCCACCTTGTCCTGCAGCGGCACCTCCATCGCGTTCTTCCTGATCGGCGTGCGCCAGCGCACGTCGCCTGCCGGCGTCACCGGTGCCAGCTGTACCGGCGTACCGCCCAGCCGCGCGTTGGCCTTGGCAATGGCTACCGCCTGCCGCGTGGCGCTGGCCACGCCATCGCTGGTGAGCGTATTGGTGGCGGAAAAGCCCCAGGCACCGTCGGCCAGCACGCGCACGCCGGCCCCACTGGATTCGGCATTGACCACGTTCTCCACCTGCGCCTCGCGGGTGATCACGAACTGGCGCAGGTAGCGGCCCACGCGTACATCGCAGTAGCTGGCGCCCGCTGCCTTGGCGGTGGTGAGCGCGGTGTCGGCCAGGCGCCGGTTGCGCGCTGCATCCACCGGCGCAAGCAATTGCTCGGCCGCGATCAGCCGCGTATTGGGCAGCAGCAGCCCGGCGGCCCCGATGCCGGACAGGGTGAGAAAGGTACGACGGTCCACGTGCGGTCTCTCCAATCGATGCGCGCAGCGCAACAGGTGCACGCCAGCATCCGAGCCTTACCGCACGTGCCGGTTTGGTCAAGTGCCGCCGGTTGTCAGATCCGCAGCACAGGCCGCACTGCAGAACGTAACGGCCGTCGCAGTAAGCGAACGCGAGTGCTTGTGGCCGGACGCATGCGCCGTTTAGCCTCGCCGCCTCTGCGGCTTTGCTGCGGTCGCTCCGCGTGCGGCCGTGGCAAGGCGCGCCAGGTCTACATCACTCAGGGGACACTTGATGAAAAAAACCACGGCTCGCTGCGGTGTGGCAGCGCTTGTTATCGTGTCGGGCATGCTTCCGATGGTGAGCGCCGCCGCCGACTGGTATGTATCGCCGACCGGCTCGGACAGCAACATCGGCACGCGCGCGCGGCCGTTCGCCACCGTGATGGCCGCGCAGGCCGCGGCGTCCAGCGGCGATACCGTCTACCTGCGCGGCGGCACCTATCGCCTCACCACGGCCAACATCAGCACGGTTCGGCAGCCCTACGCGATCGTCAACGACATCACCAAGAACGGCATCGCCTATGTCGGCGCCACCAACGAGCGGCCGGTGTTCGACTTCTCCGCGGTCACCCCGGCAGGCCAGCGCGTGGCTGCATTCCGGATCAGGGCCAGCAATTGCACGTTTCGCGGTTTCGAGGTGATTGGCGTGCCCATCACCATCGCCGACCGCCTGACCCAGTCGGAGGCCTTCCGGGTGGAGGGCGGCAGCGGCAATCTGTTCGAGCGCCTGGCGATCCACGACGGCCAGGCGATCGGCTGGTATCTGGTGTCAGGCAGCAACAACCGCGTGCGCAATGTCGATGCATACAACAACAAGGGCTTGAACAGCTTCTCCTACGGCAACATCGACGGCTTCGGCGTGCATCCGGCGGCCGCCGGCAGCCGCGGCAACCTCATCGAAGGCAGCCGTGCCTGGAACAACAGCGACGACGGCTTCGACCTGATCAATGCCTGGGAAGCGGTCACGCTGCAGCACAACTGGGCGTTCCGCAACGGGCTCGACGTGGATGGCACGCCGCTGGGCGATGGCAACGGCTTCAAGGCCGGCGGTTACGGACGCAATGGCAGCGCCTATCCGCAGCCGGTGCCGCAGCATCGTATTGCGTTCAATCTGGCGGTCGGCAATCGCAGCAACGGCTTCTACGCCAACCACCAGATCGGTGGCCAGACCTGGATCAGCAACACCGCCATCGACAACGGCCGCGCCAACTTCGACATGCTCTCCACCCTGGCCGACAACCGCACCGACGTGCCCGGCTACGGCCATACCCTGGCCAACAACCTCGGCTATGGCGCACGCACCGAAATCGCCAACCTGGGCGCCGCCAGCGCCAATACCATCGGACGCAACTCCTTCACCCTTGCGCTGACGGCTGTGGCACGTGATTTCGTCAGCCTGGACGAGCGCCAGCTCACCCGCGCGCGTCAGCCCAACGGCGATCTGCCGGTAATCACCTTCGCCACGCTGGCCCCGGGCAGTGCGCTGATCGATGCCGGTGCCGATGCCGGCGAAGCCTTCAACGGGCGCGCACCGGACCTGGGTGCGTTCGAGGCGCAGTAGTCTGCGCGCCGGCGCAGGCCGATGACAGCATGCAGGCCTGCTCCGAAGCCAGAATCGGTTAGCACACGATGGCCCGTCACTGCACCTGGTTGGAGATCTCGATCAGGTCCTGCGCCTTGAAGTGCTCGCGACCCGGCGAAAAAAGTACCAGCTGCGGCCAGGTAAATCCGGTCTTCGCACTGACGAAAACCGGCGGTTCGCCCTTGGGTCGGTGAAACCTGACATCGATCGTGTCCGATTGCCCAATCGAGAGATAGGCCAGTCTTCCGTCCTGAAACGAACATAACGGCGCGTCGCGGTCTCGAAACTCGTTTATCGCCAGCCCGCCATCAGGCAGCGTTTCGGTGGTGGTGTCATCGAGCGGCCCCATGACAGCTTCGAAGGCGGCCACCTGAGCCTGCGTCATGCCGAATTCCAACGGGCCCAGGCCCTTGTTCGGATTGACACTCCAGATTTCCGGCACGCCTGTCTCCTGCAACATCGTCGATGCCTTGTTACCCAGTTCGGTGCAGCACCGAGCTCATGGGCAAGGGGGCGACCCCGGCGCCCGCCGCAGGCTCACGGCGTGGCGCTGCGCCGAAGCCGGCGGTCCAGCAGGTAGCCGAGCACGCCACCGATGGCGATCGGCAGCAGCGCATAGATCGGAATGAAGATCAGCGCCAGCGCCGATTGCGCATCGGCACGCAGATCCAGGCTGGCGTGCGCCCAGGCGAGCGCTCCAAAGCCGATCAGGCACGGCACCAACAGTGCGATCGGCCGTCGGTACAGGAAACTGATGCCGAGCAACGCGCCCCAGGCGATCGCATTGAATCCGCCCAGCAACAGCCATCCGCCCACGCCGGTGTCGGTGTACTGGCGCAACCAGTCCACTCCGAACGGTAGACGCACCGCATAAGGCAACAGCATGCCCGCCACGACGAGCAGGAGACGAGCATTACCCATGGTCATACCGATGCCATCTCCGTGCGGGAGTGATCAACGTCATATGCAGACATGCCCGCATCCAGGCATCGCGGTGATGCGCTGTAGGACATGCAGGCGCTGGCGGCCCGGCCACGAAGCGCGAGCGCAACGCATTAAAGCACGAGGGAAGCAATCCTTGCCCCTGGCACCGAGCGCCGGCACGTCGGACGTGCCTGGCGATCCTGGCGATGCCGGTCGCTCCGGTGCGCTGCAGAGTGCGCCGCATGGCCGGATCGCGCGGCGTGGCGATGCACAGCAGCGAGCCCGGCAACAGGCACGCGTAGCGGGGTGCATGCGATCGCCGCAGGGAAGTGCAGGCGGGCAGGCGCTGGCGCTGTCGGCCATGCCGACGCGGTCGTCGACATGGTCGACCATGGCCAACCTCAGCGCGTGGCGGCCGGAGCCAGCACGTGCGACCTCAGCCACGCCTGCACGGCCGCGGTGTCGGCGATATCGCCATCGAACACAAGCGAGGGAATCTGCGGCTGGTTATCGCCGCGTGGGCGGCCGTCGCGGGTCATGTAGGGCACGCCGATCACGCCGTTGCCGCTGGGCAGTGGCGCGCTGATCGGCGAGCCGGTGCGCGAGTCGACAAAGGTCTCGGTGCCCACCTGCTGCACGCCCGGAAACTGCTTGAGTTCGTCGACGAAGGCGACGCAGGCGCTCGCGCAGTCGTAGTCGGTCAGCACGATAACCCGAGCGCGCACCGGATTGGCCGGCGGTCGCTTCGGCTTGGGCACCCTCTGGTGGTTCACCGGTGCGTGCAGCACCTGTTCGCCACGCGCCTTGGCCGCATTGAACAGACGATCGTCCGCATCGAACGCAATGCCGTCTATGGGTGGCTCCGCCGGGGCATCCGCATCGTCGGGCTCGTGCGATGGCGTCGACGCCTGGTCGTCGAGTATGCGATACGCCTCGAAGATCTTCAGGCGCTCGCGGGCGTAGTAGTTCGCGTAGTCGTTGCCGTACAGCGACCGCAGTACGCCCATGAACCACTCGTACGGCCCGCCGCCGTTGCCGCGCACGTCGAAGACGATGACCGCCTTGTCGCGCAGCGAGGGCGCGGCTGCATACAAGGCGTAGAACTGATCCGATTGTCGCCGGTTGTCCGGGGAGAAGTTGCCCAGCCGCACCCACGCACCGTCGGCACCGAACGGGGTGATGGTCACGTCCTTGCCCAGCGGCGGCTTGACCGCGGTCCGGATGCGCATCCAGTCGGTGTACGGGATGGGTTTCCATTGCAGGTCCACGCTGCGCCCATCGATGGTGCACTGCTTCGGGCGCTGCAGGAAGGGGCTGGCACCATCGCGGAACAGCAGGGGGGCGATTCTTGCGTAGGTGGACTGCACGCCGGGAATCACATTCTCGTAGGGCGCCAGTCGTGCGGACCACGCGGTCATCGGCGATCCATCGCAGGCGGTGATCTGCGCACCATCGGCCACGCTGCCGTCGGAACCGGCGACCACGAAACGGCCGCCGCGATACACCGCCTGGAAGCCGGGCCATTGATAGCCGGTGGCGGCCAGCTTGATCGACACGTAGGCATGTGCGTCGTTGAAGGTGGAGAAGAAGTGCAGCATGGTCTGGCGGTAGCCTTCGAAACTGCTGACCTGCGCCAGGTCCCGGTCCGCCTGGGCGCGTGCCTTGGCCATGACGGCCGCGAACGCGGCAGGATCCGGGTACACGGCCAGGATCGATGTGTCCTTGAACCACTGCAGCGCGAAATTCACGTCCCTGTCCGCCATGGCAGCCCAGCCCTGTAGGGGCGTCGGTGAGGAGGCTGGCGTTTGCGCGGCCGCCTGGCAGGTGCCCACCAGGGCCAGCGACAACGCCGCCAGCAGCGGGAGCGTTCTGCGCGAGATGGTTCCAGTGCGGCGGCGGCGAACAGCAAGTGTGGTGTTGGACATGGTGCGGGACTGCCATGGACGAGGAAGGATGTCCGAAGGAATACACATTCCATGCCAGGCATCGCCGCTGGCCCGACGGCGGCGGCCGAGCAGGCGCACTGTCCGCTGCGGTGTCCGCGGACGTCCGCCATGAGCTCGCGGACATTCGCCTGCGCGGTAGCGGGCGCCCAGGTACAGGAACGGCACGCCCATACCGGCCGTCACCGGTGGTGGCACGCCTTCTGCTTACCTACTGCCACCGCCACCACATCCCTGCTGCCAATGCGTCGTCTGACTCCGATGGTGTTCCTGCTCGCGTCGCTCGTTGCCCCGCTTGCCCACGCAGCCGCGGTGCGCGATGTCTCTGCCGCCGATGCGGCGGCCAAGGCCTTCGCACCCACCGCCACGCGTACCCGGCCGGCCGGGCCTCCGGTCACGACGGTGCAGGGATGGCTGCACCAGGGACAGCGGCTGCCATATCGCTCCATCGTGAGCGAGTGGCCGGTGCGCGGTACCGACGGCGGCGTGATCGGGGTCGTCGTGACCCAGGCCTATGTGGCGCCCGCCAAGCCGGGCGTCCGGCGCCCGGTCACCTTCGTCTACAACGGCGGCCCGGGCGCGGCGTCGTGGTCGCTGCAGATGGAGGGCATTGGCCCCAAGCGCTACGACGCGACCAGCGGACGGGTCGTCGACAACCCGGACAGCATCCTGGACGCTACCGATCTGGTCTTCATCGATCCGCTGGGCACGGGCGCCAGCTTTCCGATGGCCGGGGCCGATGCCAGCAGCGTCTGGAACACGCCGGGCGACGCAGCCGCGATCGTCGCGGTGATCGGCGACTGGCTGGAGGCCAACCACCGCACGGACAGCCCGCAACTGTTGTTCGGCGAAAGCTACGGCACCTTGCGCAGCCTGGCGGTACTGCATGCCGATGCCGCGCATCCCAGGCTCAACATCTCCGGCGTCATGCTGCTGTCGCTGTTCCTGGGGATCGGCAAGGGCGAGGACCTGGATGCAGTCACGCTGCTTCCCAGCCTGGCGACGACGGCTTACGCGCACGGCCTGCGGCGTGTTCCCGGCGCTTCCCCGCAGCAGGCTTACGACGACGCACTCGTGTTCGCGCGCAATCGCTACGCGCCCGCGCTGCTCGAAGGCAACAGCCTGTCGGCCGAACGCTTGCATGCCGTCGCGGCCGAGATGAGCGACCAGATCGGCGTGCCGGCCGAAGTGCTGGAAGCGTCCAGATTGCGCATCGATCGCAACCAGTTCCGGCAGGCAGTGCACCTGGCATCATCCGACGCGCGGATCGGCAGTCTGGATACGCGCGTGGTGGGTACGGCGGCGCTGGACGGACTTGCCGCGCCGTACAACGATCCATCGATGACGCTCGGCAAGCGCCCGGCGTCCTTGATGGAGAGCTATCTGGCGACCCTGGGCTACCGGATGGCGGCGGCGTATCGCCCGCTCAACCTGACGATCAACAACGGCAGCTGGTACTTCCGCGCCCCAGCCACCGCAACGCAGGAACAGGACAACACCATCGACGCGACCGACTGGCTCGCCGATGCCATGCGCGCCAATCCGCGCTTGCGTGTATTCGCTGCCGGCGGCTATTACGACATTGCCACACCGCTTTACGACGGCCGTTACATGCTGGACCACGCCGACATCGACCGCACGCGGCTGACCCTGGCGGCCTACCCGGCCGGGCACGGCGTGGCGGAAGACCCGCAGCAGCGCCGCGTGCTCGCCGCCGACCTGCGCGCCTTCATCGTGCAGGCCACCACCCGCTAGCCGCGCTCGGCCACGCTTGCGGGCATGGCCGGGCCAGACGGCTGCCGTGGCGATGGGCCGTGTACGTCAGCGTGGACAGGCGCGTGTTCCCTCGGGTGGGAGGGTCTGGTAATCCCCCCCAAGATCCGGCAGCAGCCATATGCTTACCGGGACTGGGGATTCGGCCTGGCAGCGCGACCGACCACGCGTGACTCAATCGAAGTGGATGGTCCGCAACGCGCGTAACGATGTCGCTGCCTGTGCAGGTGGTAGCGCAAGCGCATCACGATAGAGTTGCGCCGACACCTTGCAGCGCTGTGGTTGCGACCATGTCGCCCACTCGACCGGGTGCGGCTGTGATGCCAGCGCCTCCCAGAACAGGGTGTTGTAGCGTAGACGCGCGGCCTGTTCCTCAGCATCGGATACCGCGTGTTGCGGTGCCTGCACTGCGGTACGGGCGATCAAATCTGCAAGCAGGCCGCGCACCCGTGTGCGGGTTTGCTCGTCTTGCGGAAGCTCGCCATTGCCCAGCAAGGTGTTGCACTGCGCCCTGTGCTGGCTGCGCACGGTGTCATCCCAGAGCGCCGCGATGCCTCGACCCCAGCGGATCATGTCGGCATCGCTCGAGCGTCTAAAGGCGAACGCCGTCATTTCAGCGTAGAGCCTGCGCAACCAGGCAGTTGCAATGTCCTTGTCCTTGGCAAGCAATGCCTGGCGAATCGATGGTGCGCGCTGCAGGACCTCGTCCGGCTGTTTGGCCGCATAAGCCAGGTAGACGTGCCAGGAGGCATCGCTTGCGCCCATCTGGTACAAGGCGCCGGCCATGGCAATGGCAGCACGTGTCGCGGGCTTGCCATGCGCATCCAGGATACGCACGCTGACACCGCTTTCGATCAACTCGGTGGCATCGATCCAGGTCATCGCGTTGGGCGGCGTATGGCTGCGTTTGGACAACAAGTCAGGTCCGAATCCGGCGCGCAGCAGGATGGCGCGCGATTGCGCATCCCCCTGCGCCAGCGCAGATTCGCGCCATTCCTTGGGTGCGTTACCCAGTAGCCTGTTTTGGTGCAATCCGATGGAGCCTCGCAGGCCGAGCTCACGCTCGGGCGATGCCGCCCACAGCAAACTGCAGGCGCTGGCACAATAGTCATCCACACGCACCACCAAATCGCGGGCATGGATGATCTTGGCGACTTCAAGTGCGTCACCGACCAACCCGCCGCCACTGCGGATATCGATCCGCTGCAGATGCGGCGCACGCGCCATGGCAGCGTTGAAGTCATCAATAAAGTTCGCCGCGATATTACCGTCGATACTTAGCACCCGCTTGTCGGTACTCAGCACCATTCGCGCGTCTGGATCCTCGTGACGTGCACGATCGTTACTCACCACCTGATAGAGCAATGCAGCAATCAATGGCAGTGCCAAGATCAGCAACCACACCGACGTCCACGCACGCGAGGGACCGTAGCCGGGGTCGCGTTTGATCGCGATACCCAGCACCGTTGCAGTCAATAGCAGCGACACGGCAAACAGGCTCAGATGCCAGGCCAGCGGCAATGGCAGCCGCCCGGGAATGTGAAAACCCCATAACGGCAGCGCCACGCCAAGGACCAGACAGCCGAACAGTGCGAGTGCCCCCAAGACGGGCAGCCACGGTGTCATGTGCGGGCTCCAGCGGCGTCCGAGCGAGGTCCACGCTGTCTCGCCAGGGCGCCAGGACATGGTGTCGGCACGATAGCGGCCACGTCCGAATTCGGCCTGCACCTGGACCATCTCCCACACACCGAGATAGCCCCGCCTGTCGCGTAAATGAAGGTGCTGCGTGCTCATTGCATCCAGCGCATCAGCGCCACCAATGCCATCGCCGAGATGCCGGCTACCACATACAGCGTGATCTGCCAGCGGCCTGTCGGCCGGTGCGTGACCACCCAGCCCGCCTTCAAGTCCCAGGAGGTCTTGCCTGCGTTGATCAGTTTCACGAGAGCAAATAACTGCGTCATCATGCTGATCAACGGCACGCAGAGGCCCATGCCGAATACGAACACCCGTCCCTCGCGGCGCAGTGCATCTGCAAAGCCCAGCGCATATCCATCCGCACGCAGAACGCGGATGCCGAACAACCACTTGCCGGGCGTCGTGCCGCACAAGCCGATCCAGATGGCAAGCACCGGCATTAGCAACAGGCTTGTCAGGATGCCGGAGAGCAGTGCCTTGCTGGAGACCGGCGCCACCAGCGCCGAATACAGCGGCGGGCTGATCGTACCCACGACAATACCGATGGAGAACCATAGCAGCAGGCCGAGCGCGAACGTGTCGAAGCTGCGCGCAAAACAGCGGCGCCATGGATGCGCACGGATGTCTTGCCAGCCATCGGCATACACGTGCAGCACCGGGGCGTCGGCCGGAAGCGCAAGCTGTGGCCGGCTGATCGTCGCCAGGAAATCGGTGGAGTCGAAGTTGCGTGCTGCCGGCATGCTGCCACCGGCTTGCCCGGCATGCAGCGCCACTAAGCTCACTGCACTATCAGAAATCGGTGGTGAAGTGGCTTGCGACAGCGAGCAGCGCGCGTAGGGCTCCCAGCCCGCCATGCCTGCCGTCCACATCAGCGTGTGTGCGTGGATGCGCCCTTCGGCAAACCACGCCTGTGCCTGCATCCGGGTCGCCCCGATCGATGCTCCATTTTCCTGGGCATACCAATACTGCTCCATGTGCAGGGCACTCATTGCGTCGATGCGGTTGATGCAGGCGATAGCGGCAGGACAGCAGGCAACTTGAGGCACTCAGTGCGCGTCTACGGTGATCGAAAGCCGGATCGCAGCGGGCCCCCGGCTGTGATCTTCCGGCAATGCTCCACTCATCTGAATCCTCTATCAAGCATTCGCGCTGCGTAATGGTCCGATTGGCGTAAACAGGTATCCCGCCGCGCGGATCTTCGTCACTGCCTGTACTGCCAGTACCGCGAAGCACACATATTTAAGAAGCGGGATGATCGCGCACAGCACCATCGCGCGGTAACGAATGACGACCACCCCAGCGCCGTCGCAGTGAGGTAACCGCCATACGCGCCGCAGCCGACTGCCAGCACGCTCAGTACGATGCAAACGATGGTGGTGACGGTTCCCACGCCTGCCGTGGCGGCCATCGCGACCGCAGTGACAAAGCTCAACCCGGCCGCCAGGCATGCCAACAGGATCCAGCGCAGTCCACTGACGGCATCCCTGGCATTGGCCTGCTGCTTGTGGGATTTATTGAAAGACAGATTGCTGACGTCCATGATCTTTTCTCTTGAAGGAGTGCCTTGCCGCCCCGAGCGGTGACAGCATTCGGTACGGCGTGCAGATGAGGCGGATGCTGCGCAAGACACCTGATGCTGAGCGCGAGCACCACTGTGCTTGTGTGAGGTCCTGCGCCCGCAGGCTTTATCGCATTTTTGTCAGGCGCTCGACGATTTCTTCAGCATGCGTCTCGATCAGGCCTTCCGAGGTACCCCACGCCGAAGTATTGGTCGATTCCACATCGAATGCGGCTACCGTCTTGCCGGCATCTTTGACCTCGATGGAGGTCTTGACCTTGTCACGCCCGGCCATGATGCCGGCCCAGAACCGTGCACCGTTGCTGCGCATGTAGTAGTGGGTAACGCTGATGTCCAGTTCACGCGCTCCCGGCGCACCTTGCACGCCGTGCAGTTTGGCCTCACCGAGCTTGGCATCGAGCTGACGTCGAAACATCGCCAGACTCGCAGCATCGGTATCCTCGTTGCCCTTGATCTCGTACCAATACGTCGTAGCAGCGTCGGCCTTGTAGCTCTGGCGGACCACGCTGTTGGTGGAGCAGGCGCACAGCAATGCAGCGCTCGTCATCGCGAGCGCCCAACCAATCTTCTTCATCTATATCCCCGGTGGAGTCCATTCGAGCCAGCCGCGTTCCGGCTGGTAACCAAGCGTAGCAAAGCAGACGGCTATCGCATGTCGGGGGAATTCTGACGGCTATCGGCCGACGTTTGAGTGCTTGACGATGGCGTCGCGCCTGGGGATCGAACGCCGTATCGGTGCCTGTGTCACTCCTGGCGCCGCAGGGCGTCCTGTGGCTTGACGCGTCTTTCCTCGCTCTTGCGCTTCCAATCGCCCTGCGCGTGCTGCCGTCACGCAGCAGCTTTCAGTTCCCTGGTGCGCTGATAGATGCAGCTTGCAATCGCTGCCCAAAGCGCTGGGCAAGCGATAAATGCGGCCAAGGAGGCCAACGAGTCGAATGACGCTGAAGCGTCGTGCATCAAGCGCAGGAGTAGACAGAGACTTCCCGCCATCGCTGCTGCAGCAATTCCCGCCAGGTAAGGATGTGCGTGTTTCAGGCCAGGAACAAAGTGCAGCGTTGGAACGCCCAGAAGAACAAAGAACGGCGAGCCAATGCCGAATGCGAAGAAACAGTAATACAGAAAAAATGTAGTCGCCGTTTCACCACTGCCCGACGTTGCCACAATCACGGCAATGATTAAGCCGCTCAGAATCGTTGCCGCGACGCATGACAACAGCACCGAGCCCAAGAAGGCCAGGCTGACTTTCAGTGCGTGTGCAAGCGCAAGCAAGACGTCTCTCACGCAGGCTGTCTCGAAGAAAAAATGATGTGGGCGTCCGGCAAGCGGGTTCTCCGATGAGGCGGGGTTCGGCAGGAAGCGGCTGGAAGGTCAGGTGTTGCCTGATGCATAGCTGTTCGCTGGCACGCGCACAACCTCGGACACGTATCGATCCACAAGGTGCGCGCGGGCACCAGGCGCCTGGGATTATCGACTGCTCCAACCGGCATCTGCACCGATGCGTTGTCGGGGGGCGGGTAAAGAGACACCCGCAGGATGCGGGTGTCTTCGGATAACACACGACCGCTGGCTTCTGGGCCAGGCGTTCAGCCTTACGCCTTGTCCGCATCCAGGTGGTACCGCGTCGCCTCGGCCACTTCGTTCTTGGAGCCCAGGAACACCGGCACGCGCTGGTGCAGTTGCGTGGGCTGGATGTCGAGGATGCGTTCGCGCCCGGTGGTGGCGGCGCCGCCGGCCTGTTCCACCAGCATGCTCATCGGGTTGGCTTCGTACATCAGGCGCAGCTTGCCGGGCTTGCTCGGATCCTTCTTGTCCCAGGGGTAGATGAAGATGCCGCCGCGGGTGAGGATGCGGTGCACGTCGGCCACCATGCTGGCGATCCAGCGCATGTTGAAGTTCTTGCCGCGCGCACCTTCCGCGCCGGCCAGCAGGTCGCCCACGTAGGCCTGCATCGCCGGTTCCCAGTGGCGCTGGTTGGACATGTTGATGGCGAATTCGGCGGTGTCTTCGGGCACGCGCATGTCGCGCTGGGTCAGCAGGAAGCTGCCTTCCTCGCGCTCCAGGGTGAAGGCATGGGTGCCGTGGCCGAGCGTGAGCACCAGCATGGTGCTGGGGCCGTAGATGCAATAGCCGGCGGCCACCTGCTGGGTACCCGGTTGCAGGAAGTGCTCGTCGCCGGGCTTTTCGGTGCCCTTGGGCGCGCGCAGCACCGAGAAGATGGTGCCCACCGAGACATTGACGTCGATGTTGGAGCTGCCGTCGAGCGGGTCGAACAGCAGCAGGAAGTCGCCGCTGGGGTACTGGTCGGGCACCGGCTGGCTGTGGTCCATCTCTTCGGAGGCGCACGCGGCCAGGTGACCGCCCCAGGCGTTGGCTTCCAGCAGGATGTCGTTGCTCAGCACGTCCAGCTTCTTCTGCGCCTCGCCCTGTACGTTGCCGGTGCCGGCATCGCCCAGCACGCCGCCCAGCGCGCCCTTGCTGACGGCGATGGAGATGCGCTTGCAGGCGCGCGAGACGATGGTGATGAGCTGGCGCAATTCCGCATCGATACGGCCGGCGTGTTGTTCTTCGATCAGGAAGCGGGTCAGCGAGGGACGCGACATGGAGCGGGCAGCCTGTTGTAGGAAGTGGGCCGCCATTGTCGCCATTGCGCCGTTAGATTTCGATCACTTGCTGCGCGTTTTGTATCGTGGTTGATCGGATCTGTGCGAATGGGGGTGTGGTGTGTGCGCCTTGCATGCTGAGCGCCCCCATCCGCCCTTCGGGCACCTTCCCCCGCAGGCGGGGGAAGGGAGCGGCGGCTGCGGCACAAAAAAAGCGGGAGGCTTGCGCGCTTTCGCCCCCATCCGCCCTTCGGGCACCTTCCCCCGCAGGCGGGGGAAGGGAGCGGCGTGTGCGGTCACAAAAAACCGGGAGGCTTGCGCGCTTTCGCCCCCATCCGCCCTTCGGGCACCTTCCCCCGCAGGCGGGGGAAGGGAGCGGCGTGTGCGGGCACAAAAAAGCCGGGAGGCTTGCGCGCTCCCGGTCTGCCGTACGTCGATGCCGCCGCGCGCCGCGGCGGGGCCGCTTACATGCGGCTGACGGTGGCCACGGCCTGGGCCACGTAGTCCAGGTTGCGCTGGCTCAGGGCGGCCACGCAGATGCGGCCGGTGCCGACGGCGTAGATGGCGAACTCGTCGCGCAGGCGGTCCACCTGGGTCCGGGTCAGGCCCGAGTACGAGAACATGCCGGCCTGGCGCTGGATGAAGGCGAATTCCGGGGCGCCGAGGGTGGCCAGCTTGTCGACCAGGCCGGCGCGCAGGGCGTGGATGCGCTCGCGCATCTCGGTGAGCTCCTGCTCCCACACTTCGCGCAGTTCCGGGCTGGTCAGCACGCCGGCCACCAGCGCGGCGCCGTGCGTGGACGGGCTGGAATAGATGGTGCGGATGATGCGCTTGACCTGCGATTGCACCGCCTTGGCTTCGGCGGCGGTGGCCGAGACCACCGACAGCGCGCCCACGCGCTCGCCATACAGCGAGAACGACTTGGAATAGGAGCTGGCGACCACGTAGCTGTCGATGCCTTCGGCCGCCAGCAGGCGCACTGCATAGGCATCGGCCTCGATGCCCTGGTCGAAGCCCTGGTAGGCGATGTCGACGAACGGGAACAGGTTGCGTTCCTTCAACAGCCCGGCAACCTGCTTCCACTGGTCCTTGCTCAGGTCCGCGCCGGTGGGGTTGTGGCAGCAGGCGTGCAGCAGCACCACCGTGCCCGGCTCCAGCTTGGCCAGGTCGGCCAGCATGCCGTCGAAGTTCAGGCCGTGGCTGGCGGCGTCGAAATAGGTGTAGTCCACCACCTCGAAGCCGGCCGCACCGAACACCGCGCGGTGGTTCTCCCAGCTGGGGTTGCTGATGGCGATGGTGGCGGTGGGCAGCAGCTTCTTGAGCAGGTCTGCGCCCACGCGCAGCGCACCGCTGCCGCCGACGGTCTGCGAGGTCGCCACGCGACCGGAGGCCACCAGTGCCGACTCGGCGCCGAACAGCAACTCCTGGGTGGCCTTGTCGTAGGCAGCCAGGCCGTCGATGGGCAGGTAACCGCGCGGTTTGGCCTCCTGCGCGAGCTGCTGCTCGATCTTGTGCACGGCGCGCAACAGCGGGATGCGCCCGTTTTCGTCGTAATAGATGCCCACGCCAAGATTGACCTTGTTGGGGCGGCTATCGGCGTTGTAGGCCTCGGTCAGGCCCAGGATGGGGTCGCCTGGAACCTGTTCTACGTTTGCAAAGAAGGACACGGCATGACTCGCTGAAGGACGAAAGAGTGGGGTACTTCCGGATGGTTGGCCGCTGCAGGGCCAAACCACTTCATCGTAGCAGCCCATGGCGGGCGTAGCATGCTTCGTTCCGTACGCAACGATGCGGCCGCAGTACGGATGAGGGACACTACGCCCATGCCCAGACTCACCCTGTTGGCCGCTGCCTGCGGCCTGTTCGCCGCGAGCGCCGCGGTGCCCGCCCTGGCCGCCGAGCCGGCACCCGCGCCCCAGACACTGCCGGCCGTGCAGGTGGATGCCGCCCGGGTGCACGGGGTGGACGACTTCGACCTGCCGGCCTCGTTCACCGTGGTGGCGGCCGATGACGACAACCGCCGCGGCGCGCAGGTGTCCGAGTTGCTGGACGGCATCCCCGGGCTGGTGGCGCGCGACCGCCAGAACTACGCGCAGGACACCCAGCTGTCGATCCGCGGCTTCGGCGCGCGCTCCACCTTCGGTGTGCGCGGCGTGCGGCTGCTGGTGGACGGCATTCCGGCCAGCATGCCCGATGGCCAGGGCCAGCTGTCGCACTTCAACGTGCTGGGCGCGGCGCGGGTGGAAGTGTTGCGCGGGCCGTTTTCTGCGTTGTACGGCAATTCCTCCGGCGGCGTGCTGCAGCTGTGGAGCGCCGACGGCGCCCCAGACGACCCCTGGCGGCTGCGCGCCACCTACGGCAGCAACGCCACCGTCAACGTCGGTGCGCAATTGCTCGGCCAGCAGGGCGCGGTGCACTACAACCTGGCCGCCAACCATTTCGAGACCGACGGCTTCCGCGACCATAGCCGCGCCAGGCGCGATTCGGTCAACGCCAAGCTGGGTGTCGACCTGGCGCCCGGCAGCCGGCTGGATCTGGTGCTCAACCATCTCGATGCGCCCGATGCGCAGGACCCGCTGGGCCTGAGCCGGGCCCAGTTCAACGCCGATCCGCGCCAGGCCACGGCGGTGGCCACCCAGTTCAACACCCGCAAGTCGGTACGCCAGAGTCAGGCCGGGGCCATCTTCACCCAGCAGTTCGACAGCCAGACGCTGCGGCTGATGGCCTATGGCGGCACGCGCAGCGTGGAGCAGTTCCTGTCGGTGCCGGTGGCAGTGCAGCGCAACCCGCTGCATGCCGGCGGGGTGATCGATCTGGACAGCAATTACGAAGGCGCCGACGCGCGCTGGGCCTGGCAGGGGCAGGCGCTGGGCCGGCCCCTCCAGCTCACCGTCGGCGCCAATGTCGACCGCCAGCGCCAGCATCGCACCGGCTACGAGAACTTCGTCGGCGATACCTTGGGCGTGCGGGGAGCGCTACGCCGCAACCAGCGCGACCGGGTGGAAAACGTGGACCAGTTCGCGCAGGCCTGGTGGCAGTGGAGCGCGCGCTGGTCGGCATTGCTGGGCGTGCGCCATAGCCAGGTGCGCTTCGTCTCGAACGACCATTACATCGTGGGCCGCAATCCCGACGACAGCGGCCGGCGCGAGTATTCGGCCACCACGCCGGTGGCCGGGATCGTGTTCCGCGCCACCGACGATCTGCGTTTCTACGCCTCGGCCGGACGCGGCTTCGAAACGCCCACCTTCAACGAGCTGGGCTACCGCAACGATGGCGCGGCCGGTCTGGCGCTGGACCTGGGCGCGGCCACCAGCCGCAATTATGAAATCGGCAGCAAGTGGCGCGCGCAAAGCGGCGCGGCGCTGCAGGTGGCGCTGTTCCGTGCCGACACCGACAACGAACTGGCGGTGGCCAGCAACACCAACGGCCGCAGCACCTTCCGCAACATCGGCGCCACCCGCCGCCAGGGCGCGGAGCTGAGCTGGCAGCAGCCGCTGGGCGCCACCCAGCAGCTGCAGCTGGCCTACACCTTTGTCGATGCCAGCGTGCGCGATGGCTATCTCACCTGCGCCAGCAGCGGCTGCGCGGTGCCTACCGCGCCGGTGGCCAGCGGGTCGCGCCTGCCCGGCGTGCCGCGGCAGCAGCTGTTCGCACGCTGGCAGTGGCAACCGATGCAGTGGCAGTTCGCCGCCGAGACGGTGGCCTCCGATGCCACCGTGGTCAACGACCTGGCCACCGAGCGTGCGCCCGGCTATGCAGTGGTCAACCTGGAAGCCTCGCGCCGCTGGACCACCGCGCACGGGGCGCTACGCACGTTTGCGCGCATCGATAACGCGCTGGACCGCCAGTACGGGGGCTCGGTGATCGTCAACGACGGCAACGGACGCTATTACGAACCCGGCCCGGACCGCATCTATACGATGGGGCTGCAGTGGGATTTTGGTGGGTGAGCAGAGAGCGACCGTGCGCGTCCTTCGACGCGCATGCCGCTGCACTGCGCTTATCTGAAAAGCGCGTTTGGTGGGCCAACCGGCTATCCGGCTCGTGTCCACCGCAGACGCGCGTGCGGGCGCGCAGAAGCGCCGTCGATCACGCACCAGCAGACCGGTGTCTCTTGCGCGATGAAGGCCATTACTGGCGGGATACCAACTGCTCGATCTCAGCTTGTTGGCCGCTCTAAGCCACACGCGAGGGCAGCGCGGCAGACGGCACGCGTGTGCGTGCGGCAGTGCAGGCATGGCGGCCAGCAGATGCCTGGTACGACGGTGCAGGCACCTCGACCTTGCGTGCTAGCCTTGGCCCCTCACTCAGGGCATGGAGCGCGACGATGATGAAATGGAAGCAGAACCTCGGTGCGTCAGCGATCGTGGTCGGTCTGCTGGCTTGCGGCGCGGTATGGGCAGATCACGTGGACCTGCGCATCGTGCGCGACTACCCCGCTGGTTCGCCGGCCATCGCGCAGATCCACGGTTGGTTGCTGCAGCAGTCCCGGTCCAGTGACCAACCCAGGCAGATGCCGCCGCCGGCCACCGTGACCGGCCTGGGGGATGTCCGTGTCAGTGCGGCGTCCTTCGATAATCCCTTGGGGACGCGTACCGATGCGGCCCCAGACGCAGCGCCGTTGCCAGTGAGCGGCCGGCCGCGCGATGAGATCACCATCGATGCCTGCAATGCCGGCCAGCGCTACCGCTGGGTCTACGCGTGGCAGCAGGTCAATGGCGCTGCTGCATGGCAGCTGCGTTCCTATCGGCAGACAACCGTCGCCGACTGCAAGACATCTGCGGACGAGCCGGTGCCGGCCGAGGCAGGCGCCAAGGCACGGGGATCGCAGGGCCACGTAAAACGCCGCGGCAGATTCGTGTCCGTGTGAGCGAGTCCGGCGGATAGTCGTTCGGCGCGGTGGTCATGCTGATGGCGGGCGCCAGCGGCGCATGCCTGCTGATGGTCGCGCTAGTGTCTGGGGCGCCGCCGTTGAGGCCTCGCCGCCGCCTTCGGGTACGGGCGCATCGTCATCTCCTGGATTGACCGGGACTACGCGTCCTCGCGGTCTTGCAGCACGATCCTGGCACTGCCGGCGATGATGCAATGCAACCGAATGTGAGCTCGGATGCAGTGCTCATTGCGCTTGGATGATGACGCAGCGCAACAGCATTGTTGCCGACATTGCGCTCGCCCCGCGGCGGGTATACACGTGGGCCGTCATTTCAGCCGGAGCCCACGATGAACGCGCAACCTTCCACCAAGCCGCTCAACACCGATCCGCAATCGATCTTCAAGCCGCGTTACGACAACTTCATCGGTGGCAAGTGGGTGGCGCCGACCAGTGGCCAGTACTTCGACAACACCACACCGATCAGCGGCAAGGTGTTCACTTCGATCGCCCGCTCCAACGCACAGGACATCGAAGCGGCACTGGATGCCGCGCATGCGGCCAAGGATGCCTGGGGCAAGACCTCTACGACCGAGCGCTCCAACGTGCTGCTCAGGATCGCCGACCGCATCGAACAGAACCTTGAACTGCTCGCCTACGCCGAGACCTGGGACAACGGCAAGCCGGTGCGCGAAACGCTCAACGCCGACGTGCCGCTGTGCGTGGACCACTTCCGCTATTTCGCCGGTGCGATCCGCGCGCAGGAAGGCGGCATTTCCGAGATCGACAGCGACACCATTGCCTATCACTTCCACGAGCCGCTGGGCGTGGTGGGCCAGATCATTCCGTGGAATTTCCCGCTGTTGATGGCGTGCTGGAAACTGGCACCGGCGCTGGCGGCCGGCAACTGCGTGGTGATGAAGCCGGCCGAGCAGACGCCGGCCTCGATTCTGGTCTTGATGGAGCTGATCGGCGACCTGCTGCCACCCGGCGCGCTCAACGTGGTCAACGGCTTTGGCCTGGAAGCAGGCAAGCCGCTGGCCAGCAATCCGCGCATCGCCAAGATCGCCTTCACCGGCGAAACCACCACCGGCCGGCTGATCATGCAGTACGCCAGCCAGAACCTGATTCCGGTCACGCTGGAGCTGGGCGGCAAGTCGCCGAACATCTTCTTTGCCGATGTCATGGCCGAAGACGACGATTTTCTCGACAAGGCGGTGGAAGGCTTCGTGCTGTTCGCCTTCAATCAGGGCGAGGTGTGCACCTGCCCGTCGCGTGCGCTGATCCAGGAATCGATCTACGACAGGTTCATGGAAAAGGCGCTCAAGCGTGTGGCGGCGATCAAGCAGGGTAACCCGCTGGACCCCAACACCATGGTCGGCGCGCAGGCATCGAGCGAGCAGCTGGAAAAGATCCTGTCCTATATCGACATCGGCAAGCAGGAAGGTGCGCAGGTCTTGATCGGTGGCGAGCGCAACACGCTCGATGGCGATCTGGCCGAGGGCTTCTACGTCAAGCCCACGGTGTTCAAGGGCCACAACAAGATGCGCGTATTCCAGGAAGAGATCTTTGGCCCTGTGGTATCGGTGACCACGTTCAAGGACGAGGCCGATGCGCTGGCGATCGCCAACGACACCTTGTACGGCCTGGGCGCAGGCGTCTGGAGCCGCGATGCGGCGCGGTTGTACCGCATGGGCCGCGCGATCCAGGCCGGGCGCGTGTGGACCAACTGCTATCACGCCTATCCGGCGCATGCCGCATTCGGGGGCTACAAGCAGTCGGGCATCGGGCGCGAAAACCACAAGATGATGCTCGATCACTACCAGCAGACCAAGAACCTGCTGGTGAGCTATTCGCCCAAGGCGCTGGGGTTCTTCTGAGGGACGAGGTGTGCAGCCCGCCCGGAGGACGAGGCTGCACACCCTTGCCGATCGCCTGCGGATGAGCGTGCCGGCATCGACGTCTGCAAGGCCACGCTCCGGTGCAGTGCCAATGGCCGCATTGGAGCGTGCGTAACGTCGGGACTGGACGCCTACATCGCCATGGCGCGGTTGGTGTCGCGTGCGGGCGCCTGGTCGACACTACCGGCCAGGTCCTGTTGCAGTCTCTGCGTGGACTGTTCCAGGGTCTGCTGCGCTGCCTGACCGCGATCGACATAGGCGCGGCGGTGTGCCGGGTCGTCCAGCCGACCTTCCACCACGAACAACCCATCGCCGGCCTTGTTGGGGGTAACATGGTCGATGCGGCTCAGCCCGCTGAGGCTGGCGTCCTGCACCAGCGTGCCGGCGGTCTGCTCCAGCTCCTTGCGGTCCTTGAAGCCTCCCGAGGGACCGAGCTTTTCCAGCGCACCTAGCGCTTGCTGATACATCGGGTACTGCGGGTGCCCCTGGTCCGACAGCAGCAGTGGGCGCGATGCCTCGCTGCGCTGGCCCGGCACGGTGGTGGCCGCCTGGTCAGGCTGCCGAGGGTGTGCCGCGGCCAGCGCCTTGAAAGTGTCGCGGCCGACGATGCCATCGTCGCTCAGCTGGTGATCGCGCTGGAATGCCTGCACGGCCTGGCGGGTGCGGTCGCCGAACTTGCCATCGGTACCCAATGCCTGGCCACGGGCATCGGTGTAGCCCAGCGCATTGAGGCGCTCCTGCAGCGCTTTCACTTCCGCGCCATGTTCGTCCTTGCGCAGAACGCCATCGGCCATGGGTGTGGCGCTCACGGCCGTGGCGCCTCCCGGGGCGGCAACCGTCCGACCGTTCCCGGAAATGTCCGATACCTGCGCCGGGCCGGTGAGATTGGGCTGTGCGTGCTGGGGGCGCTGATCGGTCGTGATCGCGCCGCTATCCATGTCGCGGATATAGCGGTCGGCCTGCGGCAGATAGCTGGTGTTGATGTCCACATGCACGTGCTTGCCAAAGGCTCTGGGATCCCCTTTGTTGAAGCCGCCCTGGATGCCGACCGACTGCCCGTATTCGATCCGGTCACCTGTCTCCAGCTGCGTATTGCGCAGGTCCAGATGCCGGTACTGGGCAATCATCTCGCGGCGAGGGTCGGAGGCTGGCTTGTCATAGATCTGCACGATGCCATCGCGTGGATCGACTTTGCCGATGTAACCGCTGGCAATGGCCGGCACTGGTACCTCGTCCAGATTGCCGGCTTTCAGCACGAAATCCTTGGAGACATAATGGTCGCCGTCATGCGAGACGGTTGCCGAGCCGCGGTAGTTGCCGAGTAGTTCTTCGCGTTCACCGTTGACTGTGGCATAGACGCGGCCACGCTCATTGCCGCGGGTAGGATGGTGGCGCTCAAGATCCGCATAGTCGTGAGCCGTTTGAACGCCGTGTCCTACCGACTCCACGATTCTATACCTGGGCATCGTACTTCTCCTTTGTCGATGGGCTTGACTCATTGCAGCCCCCGCAGCGCGGCGGGGACTGCAGCATTTGGAGCGGCCAACAAAACGTAGCGAGCGGTCGCCTGGCGGCCGCTGCTCTTAGCGCAGATGCTGTGCCAACTGCCAGCAGTCCTGGGTATATTCGAATATATATGCTTCAGGCGCACCGAACGTCTTGAGGACTTCATCATCCGCGGAAAACTCCGCTCTGACAAAGTCCACGCGCATCCGGTCGCCCTCCAGCTTAAAGTCCAGCTTGACCCGGTCGAGTTCGCTCGGGTCCTTGTCCGGCTCGTTGTAGGACCAGCTGTAATCGATCAAGGTCAATCGAAACGGCTCGCTCTGGCGATTTACCAGCTTGGAGGGGTCACGCAGGTCTCGTTCTTCCACCACGGGGACACTGTAGGCAGCACGCACCGCTGGATCGGCAACGATTGCCTCTAGAAACGCGGTGAATCCATCGTCGGTTTTCTTGCAGGCTCCCGGTGATAATTCGGGACGATTGGCGGCCGTGGCGGGGCGTGCTGCCGGTTCTGGCACGTCTGCAGCAGGCGTGGCCGCCGGGCCAGCCGTGTTGGTCGCCGTGGGAGTGGATTCCGGTGCCTGGCAACCCTGCAGAAGCAAGGCCAGCAGGGCGGCAGTAAGCAAACGTTGGGTCATGGTGGTGTTCCTTCCCTAGGACATTCAGGTTCATGGTGAACCGGCAGCGGGGCAGGGGCCGTGCGCCAGCTGCAGGCACGTCCGTCCCGCGCACGTTGGCAGGCAGTATAAAAATGGGATGTGAGGGAGGCTTTTACGGGGGTTGCCCGGTTCGCTCGCCACCATCGCACCGGCATCAGCGTTTGGATCTGGAGCGGCCAACAAAACATAGCGAGCGGTCGTGCGATGGGTGCGGACAGCGCGGAGGAGCCGCCGTGTACGCGTGGTACATGCTGCACCGAGCACCTACTGCGCGCCTGGCGGCCGTGCTCTTATATGCATGCCAGTACGCGTGCCTGGCGTATCGTGCTCGGCATGGTGGCCGGAGATGGCTGCGGGAGTGGGCCGATGCAAGACAGCAACACGCGAACTGAGTTACCGGCGCAGGTGATGGCAACGCTTGCCGCGCAGCAGTTGATCGACACGCTGCGTGCGCGGCATGGCGACCTGCTGTTCCATCAATCTGGCGGTTGTTGCGATGGCTCTTCGCCGATGTGCTTTGCTGTGGGCGATTTCATCGTGGGCGACCGCGATGTGCTGCTGGGCGAGATCGCCGGTGCGCCGTTCTATATCAGCCCATCGCAGTTCGCCTATTGGAAGCACACCCAGCTGATCATCGACGTGGTGCCCGGGCGCGGCGGGATGTTTTCGCTGGAGAACGGCGAGGGCGTGCGATTCCTGGTGCGCTCGCGCCTGTTCAGCGACGAGGAGATGGCGCAGCTCTCGGCGGCCGGGCGGGTGTGATGCGCTGAGCCAGCATGCGCGGCTCGGCGATCAAACGAACGCGACAGGTGTCACGGTGTGCTGCCTGGCGTCTTGGCTGGGGTGTCGTCATCGGCGGGAATCAGGGTGTCTGGCGAGTCGCCGGCGCCCCGGTCCTCGTACTGTTCGGCATCGCGTTTGCCGCGCTGCTCGCCCGGTTGGGCGGGTTGCTCGCGTAGGGGATCGCGGGTCATGGCTAGTCTCCTGCAGTCCATCGGAAAGCCCGAGTTCACCGCGCGCGCGGTGAAGGCCGCGCAAATCGCAAAATCCATGCATATTTCTCACGTATGGATCACGGCAGCGGCGGTACTGATGGCAGCCCCCTGCCGCACCGTGGAGCGGACCCATGCGCACCCTGGACCGCCGTCCCGATCGTCGCCTGTTCAGCGCCCACCTCGACCCCGCATCGTCCAAGCGCGCACAGCAAAACGTGCTTGTTGCCGATCCGGTGGGTGTGGCCCAGGACTTCCACTATTACAGCCTGGCCGATTACCAGCGCCGCCGTCGCCGTGGCGGTCCGACCTGGCGCGATCTGTCGCCGGTCTATGCGTTTGCGCGCGTCACCCACGCAGCCGACTGGCCGCGTGGCGCCGATGCACAGTGCGAGCAGGCGCTGGCGGCGCAATGGGAAAGCATGCGCGGCAGCTCGCGTCTGGATTGGCCGCATGCACGCGATATCGTCGAGGATGCCTGGCTGGCGCTAGACCATATTCCCGACGCTGCCGTCCACGGAGCAGCGCACTGATGGCACGACCGATCTGGACCGGCACGCTGTCCTTTGGCCTGCTCAATGTGCCGGTGTCGTTGATGTCCGGCGAACGCAAGGTGGATCTGCACTTTCGCATGCTGGATTCGCGCGACAAGAAGCCGATCCGGTTCGAGCGCGTCAACGCCGATACCGGCGACGAGGTGCCATGGAAGGAGATCGTCAAGGCGTTCGAGTACGACAAGGGCAGTTATGTCATCGTCGAGGAACAGGACATCCGTTCGGCCGCACCGGAAAGCCACGAGACCGTGGAAGTGGAAACCTTCGTCGACGCGGCCGACATCGACCCGCGCTATTTCGAGAAGCCCTACATCCTGGTTCCCGGCAAGAAAGCCGAGAAAGGCTATGTGCTGCTGCGCGAAACCCTGCGCGATACCGGCAAGGTCGGCATCGCCAAGGTGGTGATACGCACCCGTGAATACCTGGCCGCCGTGATGCCGCAAGGCGATGCGTTGATCCTGCTGCTGCTGCGCTACCAGCAGGAACTGGTGGACCCGCAGGACTACAAGCTGCCGGCTGGCGCAGTGGGCGACTACCGCATCACCGCCAAGGAGCAGCAGATGGCCAGGCAGCTGATCGAGTCGATGTCCGGCGCCTGGCAGCCGGAGGATTACCACGACGAGTTCCGCGGCAAGCTGGAAAAGATCCTGCGCAAACGCATCCAGGCCAAGGGCGGCACCACCAAGGTGGAGGCCGAGCCGCCGCAGCACGAAGACGCCACCACCAACGTGGTGGATTTCATGTCGCTGCTGCAGAAGAGCCTGCAGGCCAATACGCGTACGCCGGCCAAGAAGACCAGCACTGCCGCCGCCTCGGCGCCCGCAAGGAAGACAGCGGCCAAGAAAGCCGCGAAGAAGGCGACCAAGAAGACCGCCAGCAAGGCGACCAAGAAGATGGCAAAGGCCGCGCCGCGCCGCAAGGCCGGCTAGGCCGATGGCCGCGCGCAACCGCAGGGCCAAGGTTCGCATCGACCCGCGTGGCTCCGGCAGTCCGGACAGACGCGCTACAACTACCCCGCAGACCAGCAAGGTACCGAGCACCCGACGCAAGCCGAACGACAGCCAGTGGCGCACCCGCGCACTCGCACTGGACGGCGCGCGTGACGCTCGCTGCCCCACCGGCCTGCGCGCGCAGCTGACCTTGCTGCGCGAACAGGCACCGGACGGCGATGCCTGGCTGCACGAAATCAAATGGGACGGCTATCGTCTGCTGGCCGATCTGGTCGACGGTAACGCGCAACTGCGCTCGCGCAACGACCAGGCATGGACAGCCACCTTTCCGCAGGTTGCCCGCGCCATCCAGGCGCTGCCGATACGCGATGCGCGGCTGGATGGCGAGCTGGTGGTGCTGGATGCGCAGGGACGCAGCGATTTTTCGGCCTTGCAGCAGGCGCTCGACGGCACAGCGCCGCAACCCTTGCGCTACCTGGTATTCGACCTGCTTGGCGTGGCCGGAGTGGACCTGCGCAACACGCCGCTGGTGCAGCGTAAAGAGCTGTTGCGCGCGTTGCTTGGCCAGACGCCAGGCACGCTGGCCTATAGCGACCACGTGATCGGGCGTGGCCCCGACGTCTTCGCCGCCAGTGCCGACAAGGGCTGGGAAGGCATTGTCAGCAAGCGTGCGGAGGCGGTCCATCACGGTGGTCGCAGTGCCGACTGGGTCAAGACCAAGCACGCAGACAGCGACGAGTTCGTGGTGGTGGGATATACCGACCCCAAGGGCGCGCGCAACGGGTTCGGTGCGCTGCTGCTGGCGCAACCGGAAGGTAAAGCGCTGCGTTACGTGGGTCGCGTGGGCACCGGCTTCGATGTCGCGTTGCTTGGCGAGATCATCGCCCAGCTACGCGCGCTGCGCAGCGACACCGCCCCGCTGACATTGCCCGCGCATCTGCCTGGTCGCCCACGCGATGTGCATTGGGTACGGCCGGAGTTGATCGCCGAGATCGCCTTCCGCGGCTGGGCGCGGCAGGGCCTGCTGCGGCAGGCCGCATTCAAGCGTCTACGACCGGACAAGCCGGTGAGGGACCTGGGTGGCGACCGCGGCAGCCCCGGCACTGCAGCGCGCACCACCACACGCAAGCAGCGCGTCGCGCGCCAGGCCACGAGCAGCCAAGTGACCACGTCCAGTGCAGCCGACGGGCCTGCGCAGGAACGCGTGACTCATCTGCGCTCCAGGCGCAGTAGCACCTCAGCGACAGTCGCCACGTCCGCTGCACGATCAGTCACGTCCCGTGCGGCGACCGGTGTATCCGCAGACGGCGTGACAGTGACCCATCCCGAGCGTGTGGTGTTTCCTGCGCAGGGCATCAGCAAGGGCGAGGTGGCCGCCTACTACCGTGCAGTGGCGCCGCTGGTGCTGGCCGAAGTGGCACGCAGGCCGCTGTCGTTGCTGCGCTGCCCCGATGGCGTGGGCGGCGATTGCTTCTTCCAGAAGCACCAGGCCCGTCAGCTGGGTGCGCATATCAAGACGGTCGCGCTCCAGCAGAAGAGCGGCACCGAGGACTATCTGTACATCGACGATGCGGCGGGCTTGCTCGAACTGGTGCAGATGAACACCCTGGAGCTGCATCCCTGGGGCGCAGGCATCGACGATCCGGAACACCCGGACCGCCTGGTCTTCGATCTGGACCCGGGCGAAGGTGTCGCCTGGAGCGAGGTGGTGGCGGCAGCGCGCGACATCCGCACCAAGCTGCGGGCAGCGGGCTTGGAAAGCGCGGTGCGCTTGTCCGGAGGCAAGGGCCTGCACGTCGTGGTGCCGATCGTGCCGGAGGCGAGCTGGGAGCAGGCGCGCGACTTCTGCGAGGCGTTTGCGCAGGCGCTGGCCACCCAGGCGCCGGAGCGCTACGTGGCGACCATGAGCAAGGCCAAGCGCGAAGGCGTGATTTTTATCGACTGGCTGCGCAACGGGCGCGGCAATACCAGCGTGTGCTCGTGGTCGCTGCGCGCACGCGCCGCTGCCACCGTGGCAGTGCCGCTGCGCTGGGAGGAGCTGGGCAAGCTCAGCGGCCCGGATGCGTTTGCGCTGGACAAGGCCGTGCAGCGTGCCAGGCGCCAACGCCGCGACCCCTGGGCCAGCGTGCTGGCGCTCAAGCAATCACTGCCCAGCTAGCTGCTGCTCACGGCAGCGCACGTCCCGTAGGAGCGTGCCTGCGCGCGACAGCTGTCCCGGTAAAGCCCGGTCGCGCCCGGGCGCGCTCCTACGCAGAAAGCGGCACACGTCAGTGCGACGTGATTGCGTGTATCGATAAATCTGACGCGTCAGCAACCGCAAGAATCGAAATAGTAAACGCGCGACGCTTTGACGAATCCCGAATCCCGAATCCCAAATCCCAAATCCCAAATCCCAAATCCCGGCATCAAGGCGACACCACCCCCTCGCGCGTCACCCGGCTCAGGGCATCTGCGCTGATCTCGGCGATGGAATGCGTGCCGGTCAGCGTCATCGCCACGCGCATTTCCTTTTCGATCAGCGTCAGCAGGTTTTCCACCCCGGCCTGTCCGCCTGCGGCTAGCGCATAGACGAAGGCGCGGCCCAGCAAGACCGCATCGGCACCGAGCGCGAGCATGCGCACCACGTCCAGCCCGCTGCGGATGCCCGAGTCGGCCAGGATCTTCAGCTCGCCCTTCACCGCATCGGCAATGGCCGGCAATGCACGCGCACTGGACAGCACGCCATCGAGCTGGCGCCCGCCGTGGTTGGAGACCACGATCCCGTCGGCGCCGAAGCGCACCGCATCGCGCGCATCGTCCGGGTCCAGGATGCCCTTGATCACCATTGGCCCGGTCCAGAAGTCGCGGATCCATTCCAGGTCCTTCCACGAGATGGACGGATCGAAATTGGCCGCCAGCCAGCCGATATAGTCCTGCAGGCCGGTGGGGCTGCCGCGGTAGGCGGAGATATTGCCCAGGTCGTGCGGCTTGCCGAGCAGGCCCACGTCCCAGGCCCAGCGCGGATGCGTCACCGCCTGCAGCATGCGCCGCAGCGCTGCATTGGGCCCGCTCATGCCCGAATGCGCATCGCGATAGCGCGCGCCCGGCGTGGGCATGTCCACGGTGAACACCAGCGTGGTGACGCCGGCGGCCTTGGCACGCTCCAGCGCGTTGCGCATGAAGCCACGGTCCTTGAGCACATAGAGCTGGAACCACATCGGCCGTTCGATCGCCGGCGCCACTTCCTCGATCGGGCAGACCGACACCGTGGACAAGGTAAACGCAATACCGCGCGCCGCCGCCGCACGGGCGGCCTGCACTTCGCCGCGCCGCGCGTACATGCCGGTCAGCCCCACCGGTGCCAGGGCCACCGGCATCGCCAGCGTCTCGCCGAACAGCTCGGTGCTCAGGCTCAGGTCGGACATGTTGCGCAGCACCCGCTGGCGCAGCGCGATATCGGCCAGGTCCGCCACATTGCGCCGCAAGGTGTGCTCGGCATACGCACCGCCATCGATGTAGTGGAACAGGAACGGCGGCAAGCGCGCCTGGGCAGCGGCACGGTAGTCGGAAGCGGCGGAAATGATCATCGAAGACCAGGCGAGGCAGGGGAGCGGCCGAGTGTAAGGCGATCGGCATGCGAGGGCATCGCGCGCCCGGCCGGTCATCCGCTCCATGCCGGGGTTTTGCTCCGTGCATCGCCGGTTTCGTCGCCATTGGCAGGGCTTGGTCGCATGGCGCTGGTCTCCGGTGCCTGCGGGCAGCAGGATGCAGTCGTGGCCCGCACGCCAATGCGGTCCTGTCCGCATCGGACATCGCAGGCTGCAGGGCGGCCATCCGGGAGACAGTGGCAATGCGCGCAGCGGAAACGATCGGACCGTCTGCATGGCTGGCAGCCAGCCTGGCCCTGGCCTGGATCGCAGACGCGCTGGCAGCCGAAACACCGATGGCGGCCAGCGTGCCATCCAGCTTCGAGCGGCGCATCGAGCAGCGCATGCAGGAGGCCGGCGTGGTCGGCATGGGCGCGGCCATCATCCGCGACCATCGCGTGGTGTGGAGCGCTGGCTTCGGTTTCGCCGATCGCGCACGCAACCTTGCCTTCACGCCGGACACGGTGATGAACATCGGCTCGGTCAGCAAGACCGTCACCGGCGTGGCGCTGATGCAGGCGGTGCAGGACGGCAGGCTGCAGCTGGATGCGGACATCAATTCCTACCTGCCGTTCGCCGTGCGCAACCCGCAGTTCCCGCAGGTGCCGATCACGCTGCGGCAGCTGGCCACGCATACCTCCAGCCTGACCGACCGCTGGGAGGTCTACCGCGACACCTACCGCTGGGAAGGGGCCACGGCCGAACCGCTTTCGGACTTCCTGCGCGGCTATCTGGCACCGGGCGGGCGCGACGATCTGCCGCAGAACTATCTGCCCAACCGGCCCAGTACGCATCGCGCGTATTCCAACATCGGCGCGGGCCTGGCGGGCTATATCGTCGAGCGGGCGGTGGGCCAGCCGTTCGAAGCCTACACGCGCGAACGCATCTTCGCGCCGCTGGGCATGCAGCGCACCGCCTGGCATGTGGCCGAACTGCCGGCCGGCACGCACGCCATGCTGTATGTCGGCCACATGGGCCTGAGTGTGCCGGTGCGACCGTACGAACTGGTGACCTATCCGGACGGTGGCTTGCGCAGTTGCGTCAACGACCTGTCCCGGCTGTTCATCGCGCTGCTCGATGGTGGGCGCTATCAGGGCACCCGCATTCTCGATGCGGCCACCACCGCGGAGATGCTGCGTTTTCAGTGCGCCGGTAGCAACGTGCCCGACAACGTCGTCGTCAGCGAAAAGAATGCCGGCATCGTCGTCGTCAGCGAAAAGAATGCCGGCATCTTCTGGTCCACCAAGTTCAACGTCACCCGCATCGGGCATGGCGGCTCTGATCCGGGCGTGCGCGCAGAGATGCTCTCGGATCTGGACCACGCAAACGCCTTGGTGATGCTCAGCAATACCTCGCTGGACGGCAGCGACGCCAAGGCGCAGGTGAAGCTGTACGACATGCTGTGGGCGCACGCGCTGAAGCTGCGCGCACAGGCCGCGGCGGCGCGCTGACTGACAGGGCATCGGCCGACGCGGCGCGCCGCGCTAGGTGTGATCTCTCAGTAGGTTGTTCATCCGGGGCCGATCTGGAAGATGGGGGTTACCACACCAACCCAGCCCCCAGGAGCCCCGGATGAACCTGCATAAACATGCCCGTTTGACGCCGCGAGGTCGAGCCTTGCTCGTGCAGCGCATCGTGGAGCACGGCTTGCGAGTGGAAGAGGCCGCGCACGCCAGTGGCGTGAGCGTGCGGACCGCCTACAAGTGGCTGGCGCGCTACCGCCTGCTGGGAGAGGACGGCCTGCAGGACCGTTCTTCGCGCCCTCAACACTGTCCGCATGCCACGCCGCCGGAACTGGTCGAGCAGATCCTGCAGCAACGCCGACAACGCGCCACCTATTGGCAGATCGCCACCCACCTGAACGTGGGCCACAGCACCATCGCGCGCATCGTGCGCCGTGCCGGCCTGCATCGCCTGGCCGAACTGGAACCCAAGCCCCCTGTCGTGCGCTACCAATACCCCCAGCCTGGCGGCATGTTGCATCTGGACATCAAAAAGCTCGGGCGCTTCCAGCAAGCCGGCCATCGCGTCACGGGGGACCGTACCCAGACCAGCCGAGGCGCCGGATGGGAGTATGTCCATGTCGCCATCGACGATCACTCCCGCGTTGCCTTTACCAGCCTGCATCCAGATGAGTGCGGTGTTAGTGCCTGCCGGGCGTTGATCGCCGCATTGCGCTACTACCGTAGCCTGGGCGTGACCTTCCAGCGGGTGTTGACCGACAACGGCGCCTGCTATCGCTCCAAGGCCTTCGCCCGCACCATCCGGCGCCTCAACCTCAGGCACTACCGCACCCGCCCCTATACCCCACGCACCAACGGCAAGGCAGAACGCTTCATCCAGACGGCATTGCGTGAGTGGGCTTATGCCCACCGCTACGACAACTCCGAGCAACGTGCCGCGCACCTATTGCCCTGGCTCCATCACTACAACTGGCATCGGCCCCATGCCAGTCTCGGAAAACGCCCACCCATCTCCCGCATCCACATTCCACTGAACAACGTGGTGGGTTTACACAGCTAGGCGTCGAAGGCAAACTGCCCGTGGAATCCCAGCGGCACTGCGTAGGGCAGCCAGGCCTGCGCCACTGGCCCGGCATCGACGTGGCGCGCGTTCAGCACCATCAGCCCGGTGCGTGCACGTCGGGTGTCCAGCACGGTGCCGACCAGCCAGCCATCGTCGGGGCGGTCGCTGCCTGGCCGGGGCACGAACACGTGCTCTTCGGCCAGCACATGCGCGCCATAGCGATGCACCTGGCGCCGGTCGCGCTCCAGGTCGTAGGCCGCCACGGCATTGAGGAACGGCGACTGGTTCGGCCCGTCGATGCACGGCGCGTACAGGCGCGCACCTTGCGTGCCCGGCGTGCGGCGGTCGAACAGCGGCAGTTCCAGGTCGTCCACCGGATGCGCCTGCCAGTGCGCACGGCCACTGGCCAGGTCCAGATGCAGGCTGCGCAGCTGCACCGGGGCCGGCGCGGCCGCCGGGTCGCCGTGCATGGCCGCACGCATCGGCGAGCGCGCTTGTTCCGGGTCGGTATGCACGATGGCGCGCACCACGATGCGGTCGCGTTGCGCGTAGGCATCGGCGAAGTGGTAGGCCACCGCGAAGTCGGCCTCGAACCAGCGCGGCTGGTCCAGCGCATCCTTGGGCACCACCGCAATCCGGCACGGCGCCTCGGGCGTGAAGCGCAGTTGTTCGAAGAACGCGCCGTCGCCATCCAGCCGCCGATACGGCGCCAGCACCAGGATCAGATGCCGCTGCGTCATCGCAAAGCTGTGCAGGTAGCCGGGCGCGTCGGTCTGCAGCAACTGCACGGTGCGCAGCGTGGCGTCGGCATTCAGATGCCATAGCAGCACACCGGTGGCGCCCACGATGCTGATCGACCCGAAGTTCCAGGCGCTGCCGTCGGCATCGATCAGCGGATGCGCCGAGAACGGCATGGCTGCCAGATCCTCGCGCCAGGTCACCGGGCCGAGCGTGCCCAGTGCATCCGGGTCCACCTCGATCGCCGAACCGGCTTCCCACAGCGCAAACAGGCGGCCGTTGAGCCGCATCACCGAGGTATTGGCGGTATTGACGTCGTCGTTGTTGCGTGCCGGCTGCATGTCCGGCACCGCGGTGCCGGCGGCACGGTACAGAAAACGCCCCGCCTGTTGCTCCTGGGTGAACTTATGCGTGGCCACCATGCGCCCCAGGTGCCGCACCTGGGGGCCGCCCAACTGCCAGCGATGCAGCATGCCGTCGCCATCGAACCAGTGTTCGTAGCGGAACCCGGCGCGCTCGGTCCAGGCAGGTCCATTGCGATACAGGCTGCCTGCCAGCCCGTCGGGCAGGGTGCCCTGCAGCGGCACGCTGGTCGGCCCCAAGGTGGCGCTGTCCACACTGCGCCAGCCCAGCAGCCACGGTGTGCGCTGCAACTGCGCATGAAACGCGGCAGCGTCCGCTGCATCGGCCGGCGCGCTGCGCAGTGCCAGGCTGCCGAGCGCGGCGCTGCCGGCGGCAGCCAGCACCGATTGCAGGAAGCGGCGGCGGTGCATGCGGTGCTCCTTTCGGGTGGCAGGCTCAGCGCATCTGCACGGCGATGCGTTTACCGGCGGCCGGCAGCGCGAACACGATCTCGTCGAAGCCGGGTTTGCGCATGCCGGTGGGGTTGTTGCTGAAGCAGTAGCCTTCCACCGGCATGCCGATCAGGTTGGTATCCAGCTTGCCGTTGGCGTTCTCGTCGTGATTGATCATCACCGCATAGCGCCCCGGCGGCAGGTTCTTGAACTGGACATGCGGCGCGGTGCTGGCGATGGGCACTGTCTGCGCCTGCACCGGCGGCTGGCTGCCATCCAGTTGCGCGGCGCTGGCGATGACCGCGATACGCAAGGTGCCCTGCTGCGAGCGCAGCCCGGTGATGCCCACATCCAGCTCGGCGGCGTAGGCGGCAGCGCTGCCGAGCAGGCCGACCAGGGCGGCGGCACAGGCAAGGGTGCGGGCAAGCATGCAATGCTCCTGACAGTGTTGGACGGCGAAGGCTGGGGCCGATGGTACGCAGCGGGTCACGGCCGTGGCGGTGGCGCCGGTCGCAGATCGGCCCATACGCAGCCTGCCCACACACTGCGGCAGGCGATCGATCCCACGCCGTACGGGGCCGAACCTGTGTGCGAGCCGGCGAAGTGGCTTCGCTCGCAGGACGCGGCGGCTTCACCACACCAGCGGCAGCAGGCGATGGCTGTGCGCCGCGTACGCCGGGTAGACGATGGGAAAGGCGCGCTGCAACGCGGCTTCTTCGATGCGGATGCGGCGCAGGAACGCCCAGGTCACCGGCAGCACGATCGCCAGCAGCGACGCGGCATTGCCCATGCCCAGCGCAAGCCCGTAAAAAGCCATCAGCGCGCCGGTGAAGGACGGATGCCGCAGCCAGCGATACGGGCCGCTGCGCACCAGCTGATGACCGGCCTGGATGGTGCCGTCCACCGTGAACCAGCGCGCCAGCACCGTGATGGCCCACACGCGCACCGCCAGCCCGCCGCCGATCAGCGCACACGCCGCCCACCGCAGCGGTTCCTGCCAGGCATGCGGCCAGTGCATGACGCCGGCAAACGCCAACCCCACTGCCGCCGCAATGGACAGCGACAGCACCCGCCACAGCTGGCCCAGGGTGCCGCGATCATGCGCGCCGCCATCGGCCGCACGGCGCTGCTGGCGCAGCCACAGTTCGTAACCGATCCACAGCAGGCTGAGTGCGGTGAGCAGAGGGGATGCAGGCATGGGAGAGCTCCGGTAGTGGTGGGATACGTGGTGGATGGATCGGCAAGGACACAGCCAGCAGGAAGCAGACAGCAGGCGGTTGAGATGGCGGCAGCCCGGCTGCCATCCAGCGCGTGGTCCATGCCAGGCGCTGGGCTGTCTCACCTGGCATCGGTGTCCCGCGGCCAGTGATGCCAGTGTGCCCAGCGCCGGTGCGACCCGCAGGAGCCGCAGGTCATCGATCCCACCTGCCAGAAGTCACCTTCTGCGCGCGCCCCATTGCCGGGCAGCGGCGCGGCGGTCAGCATCGCCGCATGAAACATGTCCTGCGCGAGTTGATCCAACCCCTGAGCCTGGCCGGGCTGCTGGCGATCGCGGCGGTGGCGCTGTCGTTCAACGCCATCCCATCGACGCACGGTGGCTGGCGTTGGGTGGGACTGGCCGGGTTTACCGTCCTGTTCCTGCTGCACGACCTGCTGCCGCGCCAGCACGTGGTGCGCAATGTGTCGTTGCTGCTGCAGGCCGCACTGGCGCTGGGCCTGACGGCGCTGCAGCCGCGTGCCGGCACCACCCCGGTGCTGCTGGTCATGCTGGTGGCGCAACTGGCGATGGTGTGGCCGCCGCTGCGGGTGGTGGCGATGGCGCTGGTCATGAACGCGATCATGTATGCGTTGTTCGTGCGCGCCGGCTTCGACAACGCGCTGCTGTCGGTCGTCGTCTACGCCAGCTTCCAGGCGTTTGCCGCGCTCACCGCCTATTACGCGCGCAGTGCCGAGCGCGCGCGCGACGCATTGGCCTACGTCAACGCCGATCTGCTGGCCACGCGCGCCTTGCTGGCCGACAGCGCGCGCGATGCCGAGCGCCTGCGGCTGGCGCGCGAGCTGCACGACGTGGCCGGGCACAAGCTCACCGCCATGCGCATCAATCTGCGCCTGCTCGCCGCCGACCCGGCACTGGCAGGGCGCGACGACATCCGGGTGGTGGAGCAGCTGTCTGCCGACCTGTTGTCGGACATCCGCAACGTGGTGCAGTCCTTGCGCGATGACCAGGGCCTGGACCTGCACACCGCCCTGCGCGCGCTGGCCGCACCGTTCCCGCGCCCGGCGTTGCGGCTGCAGATCGATCCCGACGTGCGCGTGACCGACGCCCGCGTGGCCGAGCTGCTGCTGCGGCTGGTGCAGGAGGCACTGACCAACGCGGTGCGGCATGCCGATGCCAACGAAGTGGCCGTGCACCTGCAGTGCCAGGACGCGCAGCTGCGCGTGGACATCCACGACGACGGCCACCGCGCCGAGCGCATCCGCGAGGGCAACGGCATCACCGGCATGCGCGAGCGGCTGGCGGCCCTGCACGGCCAGCTGCAACTGGAGCGCACCGCGCAGGGCGGCATGCATCTGATTGCTACACTGCCGCGATGAGTTCACTCCGCATCGCCCTGGCCGACGACCAGGTCCTGGTCCGCGCCGGCCTGCGCGCCTTGCTGCAGCAGCAAGGCGTGGAGGTGGTCTGCGAGGCCGACGACGGGCAGGGCCTGCTGGACGCGCTGGCCACCACCACGGTGGACGTGGTGCTCAGCGATATCCGCATGCCCGGCATCGACGGCATCCAGGCGCTGCAGCAGCTGCGCGCCCGCGGCGACCGCACCCCGGTGCTGTTGCTGACCACCTTCGACGACAGCGACCTGCTGCTGCGCGCCAGCGAGGCCGGCGCGCAGGGCTTCCTGCTCAAGGACGCCGCCCCGGAAGACCTGCGCGACGCCATCGCCCGCGTCGCCGCCGGCGACACCCTGCTGCAGCCGGTCAGCACCGACCCGGTGCGCGCCCGCTACCAGTTCCGCGACCAGCAGGCCCCGCGCGAGACCTTCAACGAACGCGAGGTCGCCATCCTGCGCCTGCTGGCCGGCGGCTACTCCAACAAGGAGATCGCCCGCACCCTATTCCTGGCCGAGGGCACGGTGAAGAACTACGTCTCCACCATCCTGGAAAAGCTCGGCACCCGCGACCGCACCCGGGCGGTGTTGAAGGCGATTACGTTGCGGGTGATTTGATGCCGGGATTTGGGAGTCGGGAGTGGGGATTCGTAAAAAGCGCGACCCCGGGGCGGCATGAAGTCAGGGGCCGATGCAAGCATTGGGCGCCGATGCTCGCAGGAAAGAGCCCCTGTCCCGGCGGGGCGAGAAGGGACCGCTTGCGCGCCACTGGCGCGCGGAGCGGGGGTTGGGGTGAGGGGACGGGGCGAAGCCACCTAGCGATGGATCACACCAGGCTTCGCCCGTACCCTCATCCGCCCTTGCGGGCACCTTCTCCCCCATAAAGGGGGACAATGTCCCGAGGGGAGGAGGTAAGCATCAAGCCCCTCTCCTGCGGGGCGAGAAGGCACCGCTTGCGCGCCACTGGCGCGCGTGCCTTGGAGCGCCCGCGCTGCTAGCGCGGGCTGGGGCGCGGAGCGGGGGTCGGGGTGAGGGTACGGGGCGAAGCCACTCGGGACACCTGTTGATCACCAAATGGGGCTGAGCTATCTATTTGTTTTATATGAAATTTAAAGCGTCAATCAGCATCAGGCAGCAACCGTAAGGTTGCCGTCAGGTCAGGCGCCGCCCCAGACAGCAAGGTCGTCCGGCGGCCTCTGGAGCCGCCCGGAACCGCGTCGCGCTCCGGCCTGCTGCGGAGCCCGTCATGCGCCCCTTCCGATACCTTGCCTTGCGGTTGATCGTGGCCGTCATGGTCGTCTGGTCGTTCCCGACCCAGGCCGAATTGCCCGGCCCGTGGGTCCAGGCCGCTCTGCTGGCTCAAGCCCAGGGTTGAGGCAGCAGCGTGGTTGCCGACACCCACAGCAGAGACGACCGGTCGAGGGAGCTGCACGCCGCCGCTGATGCGAACGCTGGACGCCGATGCCGTGCTGGACCGTGGTCAATGCTTGGGCAGAAAATGGGCAGGCGAGGACCGCCGTCGGCGGCCCTCGCGGTGCTGCGTGGACCGACGCCGGTGGAGGATGCACATCCCCGTCCCGGCGAGGGCAGGTTCACGGGGTGATCTGCGGATCGTTGCCCACCTCGGGGTCGCAGCTGAAGGTTTCGTGGCGTTGAAGGTCCTCGACGACCACCATGAAGAAGATCAGCGTGGAGCGATCGTTGGCATTGCGGAACGAGACCCAGCGGCCGTCGCGGTCGTACTTGATGTTGCTGATCTGGTTCTGCGAATCGGAGCTGATCAGGTTGCGAATCTTGAAGTTGAATCCCACCGCGTCGTCGAACCGGTAGCACATGGTGACATTGCGCTGGTCGCCGGGCACCAGCATCAGCCCTGGCCTGAAGTGGTACTGGTACTTCCCGTGGCCGGTGTTGCCGCCGATTTCCACATACGCCACCGACATGTCGCAATGAATGTGCGTCTCGGGGTGGCACTTGGTTTCCTGTTCCGTCATGACGAGGTCTGTTCCTTGGGGAGCGGGGCATAGAAGGAAACGAACCCCGGATGACGGTAGCCCGCCTGATACAGCCACCCGAGTTGGTGCATGACTATCGCCTGCCGACCCAGATGGATCTGCGCGCGGATCCAGGGATCGAGCAAGGCCTTGTTGTGGCTGGCGCCGGCGTCCTGGCCCAGCACCGCCACCGCGCGTTCCCAGCATTGGCGCGCTGGACCGGCCTGGCCGGTTGCGGCGTGTTGCTCTCCTTGCCACACCAGTGCGTGCGCCAGGGTGGTCGGCCCCAGCGGATCCTGCGGCCGCGCGCGATGCAGCGCCTCCAGCCTGGCGACGCTGGCCTGCAGGGCTGCCGCGCGCGCGGGCGATGCGGCCGGCTGCAGATACGCCAGGCGCAGGCCGATCACCGCATCCAGCCATTGCCATTCCGGTAGCGCCTGGCCTTGCTGCAGCAACGGTGCCAGGCGTTGCCGGGCCTGCTGCAACGCACGTTGGCCCTGTGCAGGGCGTCCATCCAGTGCCGTCGCCCAGCCGATCTGCGCGTAGGCATGGGACAGGTCGCGCTGCCATTGCAGGTTGTCCGGTTGCAGGGCGACCAACGGCTGCAGGATCGCCACGGTGGCCTGCGCATCGGCCTGGGCCTGTGCGGTCTGACCGCGCGCCAGCGCCAGGTTGGATGCCAGCAGCAACGAGGTGGCCAACCGCCGCCGCCATGTGTCGGCATCCGGCGTGGCCGCCACCAGCGTGCGCAGCATTGCGATCTGTTCGCGGTACCCGGCTTCGGCATCGGCCAACAGGCCCTGGGTTTCCTGTGCGGAGCTGCGCCACGACAGGCCATTGATCAACTCATAGCGCACGCTGGTGTTGCCCGGCGTGGCGGCCAGCACCTGCTGCTTGAGCGCGATCGAGCGGGTGAACAGGGGAATGGCGCTGGCCGCAGCGCCCTGGTTCTGCGCCAGCGAACCGAGATTGGTGAGCGCGTAGGACAGCTCCAGCTGCCAGCGCGGGTCGTGCGGGGCGGTGCGCTGCAGGGCCTCGGCAATGGCCAGGTAGCGCGACCAGTGCTCGCGCGCCACTGCCGGTTGCTTGCGTTGGTACGCAAGATACCCGCGCCAATAGGCGGCCTGCCCTGTCTCTGCGCGCGCTTCCAGCAGGTTCGGAGCATGCTGCACCGCCTGCTCGGCGATGCGCGAGGCACGCAGGAACGCCGCCTGCGCCTGATCCAGCTTGCCCTGGTTCATCAATACCTCGCCGGTGGTGCGCAGGGCACGGGCGTGGTTGACCAGCTCGGTCGGCTGCATGCCGATACTCGGCAGGTTTTCCAGATAGCGCAGCGCGCGGCTGCCCACGCTGTCGAGCAGCTTGAGGTTGCCCACCGTGCGCAACTGCTCGGCCAGGTCGCCCAGCATGTAGCTCACCAGTTGCTGCGCCTGGTCGCGGCGTTCTTCTGCCGCCTGCTGCGCCTGGCGCGCCTGCCAGCCCAGCAGCAGCGAGGCGCTGGCCAGCAGCACCAGCAAGCCGGCGGCGGCGCCATACAGGCCGCGACGGCGCTGCTGGGAGCGCTCGCAGGCACGCAGGAAGGCCAGCTCCGCTGCGTCCAGATCCTGCGGCATGCGCCGCGCCGCTTCGCGCGCTTCGCTCAGCGGGCGCCCGCTGTTGAGCAGGTGATCGCTGCGCCGGCCTTCGGCGGCCCAACGCTGTGCGGCCAGTTGCAACCGCTTGCGCGCCTGCAGCAGGCGGCGGTTTTCATGGATCCACTCGGCCGCGCGCGGCCACTGCCGCAGCAGCGCTTCGTGCGCCACCGCGAAGCCCGGTTCGCCGGCCACCAGCTCGCTGACGAACAGGCGCGCCTGCACGAAGGCATCCACCAGCGTGCGCGCGCCGCTGGCATCGGGCAGCGCCGACCACGGCGCACGCCGCGCGGTCACCGCGTCGCTGTCGGGGTGGATCACGCTCAGCAGCGTCAGCACCTGGCCCAAGGCGGCCTGCGCACTGGCCGGCAATGCGCCGAAGGTGCGCTCGGCGTGATGCGCCAGCGCGCCTTCCAGCCCGCCCAGGGCGCGGTAGGCGGCAAAGGTCAGCAAGCCGTCCTCGCTGCGTTGCGCATGCAGCGCATGCAACAAGTGCTGCAGCAACGGCAAGGCATCGGGCTGGCGTGCAGTGGCATCGCGCAGCACATCGTCCAGGTGGCTGGCGCTGTCGCGGTCCTGCTCGAAGCGCAGCCCCGCCATGGCGGCGGGCACGCGGATGATCTGGCCGATCTCGCCATCGCGCGGCGGCAACAGGTCCACGTGCCCGTCGCCGCGCTTGCGTTCCACGATCTCCGGCACCGCATCGATCAGGCGCGGGTAGAAGTCGCTGCGCGTCAGCATCAGCACCGCCACCTGCGTGCCGCCGCACAAGGCCTGCAATGCCGCCGCCAGTGCGGCGCGGTCGGCATCGGTGATGCCGGGTGTGGCCACCATCGCCTCGGCATGGTCGATCACCAGCAGCAGATGCCGTTGCGCCGCTGCGCCTTCGCGTGGCGGTGCAGCGTGACGCATCGCTTCGGCAATGGCCGCATGCAGCGGTGCAGGGCGCTGCAGCCAGTCCGGCAGCAGCGCCATCTGCGCCGGCGAGAACACCGCGCGTTGGCCCGGCTCCCATCCTGCAAGTGCGCGCGCCAGGGTGTCCAGCACATCGCCGCCGCGGCACTGGGCCAGGTTGCAATACGCCACCGCCAGCGCTTCCAGCCCGTCCAGCCCGCCCGGCTGGGTCAGCAGCGGCACCACGCCGGCACGCAGCAACGAGGTCTTGCCGCAGCCGCTGGCGCCACTGATCAGCACCAGCCCGCGCTGGCTGTGCAACTGCGCACGCAGCGCTGCCGCCACCTGCGCGATGGCATGGCTGCGGCCGAAGAACACCTGCGCATGCGCCGGGTCGAATGCCTGCAGGCCCACGTACGGGCTGCCGTGGCTCCAGGTCTGCGTACCCAGCACCGCGCCGCGGTAATCCTCGGGAAACACCACCTTCGGCAGCAGCCGGTACCCGCGCTTGCGGATGGTTTCGATGAAGCGCGGCTGGCGGCTGTCGTCGCCGAGCTTGCGGCGCAGCTGGGCGATGGTCTTGTGCACCGGGTTGTCGCCGTAGAAGCTGCCATGCCACACCTCGATCAGCAACTGCTCGGCACTGACCACCTCGCCGGCGCGTTCGGCCAGCGCGATCAGCACTTCCATCATGCGCGGTTCCAGCGCGATGGTCTGGCCGTCGTCGATCACCAGCAACCGTTCCGGTTCCACCAGCAACGCGCCCAGGCGGAAGCGCGGCACCGAGCCAAGTTGCGTGACGCGCTCGCTACGAAGGGACATGCACTCGGACACCGGTCGCACAGCTGGAAGGGGCCTTGACGATCGCCACCAGGCGCGGCCAAGCGCAGCACGGCAGGGACGAAAACGTAGCATAGCCGGCGCCGGTGGACTTCGATTGCGGTCGCTGTTCGCGGCGGCGTGGGCCGGCGATGGTGCGGCCAACGGTGCGTGGCCGGCGGCCGCCACGCGCATCCATACAGTAGCGTGTGTTGCGCATCAGGCTGTTTCGCATGCGCCACACGCTCTAAGATGCCGCCAGCATCTTGCTGACCAGGAGTCCACGTTGATCATCCATCCCAAAGTGCGCGGCTTCATCTGCACCACCACGCATCCGATCGGTTGCGAGCGCAATGTGCTCGAACAGATCGCCGCCACCCGCGCGCGCGGCGTGCGCACCGACGGCCCGAAGAAGGTGCTGGTGATCGGCGCATCCAGCGGCTACGGCCTGGCCTCGCGCATCACGGCCGCGTTCGGCTTCGGCGCCGACACGCTGGGCGTGTTCTTCGAAAAACCCGGCAGCCCCACCAAGGCGGGTACCGCCGGCTGGTACAACTCGGCCGCGTTCGACAAACACGCCAAGGCCGCGGGTCTGTACAGCAGGTCGATCAATGGCGATGCGTTCTCCGACGCGGCGCGCGCGAAGGTGATCGAGCTGATCAAGACCGAGATGGGCGGCCAGGTCGATCTGGTCGTGTATTCGCTGGCTTCGCCGGTGCGCAAGCTGCCCGGCAGCGGCGAAGTGAAGCGCTCGGCGCTCAAGCCGATCGGCAACACCTATACCGCCACCGCCATCGACACCAACAAGGACACCGTCATCCAGGCCTCGATCGAGCCGGCGACCGAGCAGGAGATCGAAGACACCGTCACCGTGATGGGCGGGCAGGACTGGGAACTGTGGATCGATGCGCTGGACGGCGCCGGAGTGCTCGCCGAGGGCGCGCGCAGCGTGGCCTTCAGCTACATCGGCACCGAGATCACCTGGCCGATCTACTGGCACGGCGCGCTCGGCAAGGCCAAGGTGGACCTGGACCGCACCGCGCAGCGTTTGAACGCGCGCCTGGCCAGCCGTGGCGGTGGCGCCAATGTCGCGGTGCTCAAGTCGGTGGTCACCCAGGCCAGCGCGGCCATCCCGGTGATGCCGCTGTACATCTCCATGGTCTACAAGATCATGAAGGAAAAGGGCCTGCACGAAGGCACCATCGAGCAGCTGGACCGCCTGTTCCGCGAGCGCTTGTACCGCGAAGACGGCCAGCCGGCCGAAGTGGATGACGAAAACCGCCTGCGCCTGGACGACTGGGAGCTGCGCGACGACGTGCAGGACGCCTGCAAGGCGCTATGGCCGCAGGTCACCACCGAGAACCTGTTCCAGCTCACCGACTACGCCGGCTACAAGCACGAGTTCCTCAAGCTGTTCGGCTTCGAACGCAGCGACGTGGACTACGACGCCGATGTGGATCCGGACGTGAAGTTCGATTGCATCGAGTTGGGGTGATTGCCGGGATTTGGGATTCGCAGGAGCCGGTGCCTGGCGCTTCGAGTTCCCGCACTGTTGCACTCGAGAACGGCCGGTAGGCAATACCGGCCGTTTCCGTCGGTGTCGGCGCTTGGCTCTGCGGCGTGTTGTGCGATCGAGACGCTGACATGGCGCATTGCTGCCGGGTGCGCTGCGGTTGCCGGTGGCCTGGAGCGGCTGACAGAACGGCGTGGGTAAGTCGCCTGGTGTCTGGAAGGTGCATGCAGAAAGCGCGGCGTCTGCGTGATCCATGAGGATTCCCTGCAGCGGCCGTGCCCTCATCCGCCCTTCGGGCACCTTCTCCCCCGTAAAGGGGGACAATGTCCCGAGGGGAGAAGGGAGAAACGCGCGCAGCACGCACCGCTTGCCGAATTCCAAAATCCCGACTCCCGCCTACTAATCCCCAATCCCCAATCCCAGCGCATCAGCGCCTCACATCGAACCGCGCATCCCCCACGCAGGCCTGCACCTCGGCCACCGACAGCGGATTGAAATCGCCCGGAATCGAATGCTTCAAACACCCGGCGGCCAGGCCGAAGCGCGCCGTGTCCTGCAGCGGCCAGCCCTCGATCAGGCCGTGCAGCACGCCGGCGGCAAACGCGTCGCCGCCGCCGATGCGGTCGATGATCGGGGTGAGTTCTTCGCTGGGCACATGCGCCAGCGCGCCTTCGCGCGGCACCAGCATCGCGCCCAGGCTGTGGTGGTCCACGTTGTGCGCCACACGCTGCGTGCACGCCATCAACTGCAGCTGCGGGAAGGCGGCAAACGCCTGCTGCGCGGCCGCTTCCACCCGCGCTTCCAGCGTGTCCTGCGGGAACTGCCCACCCAGCACCACGCCGATGTCGCGGTAGTCGGCAAACACCACATCCGCGCAGTCAAACAGCTGGTGCAGGATGCCGCGCGCATCGCCCTGCCAGCGCTGCCACAGCTTGGGCCGGTAATTGCCGTCGAAGGAGACCTTGACCCCGGCCGCACGCGCGGCGCGCGCGGCCGCCAGCGTGGCCTGCGCAACGTCGGCGCCCAGCGCCGGGCTCACCCCGGACAGGTGCAGCCACTGCACGCCCTGGAGCAGGGCCGGCCAGTCGTAGGCATCGGCAGGCGCCAGCGCAAAGGCCGAGTCGGCGCGGTCGTAGACCACTTCGCTTGGGCGGTGGATCGCGCCGGTGGTCAGGAAGTACAGACCCATCCGGCCCTCCACCCGCCGCACGTGGCGGGTGTCGACATCATGCCGGCGCAGTTCGCCCAGCACCGCCGCACCCAGCGGATTGTCGGCCACCGTGCTCACCATGGCCACGTCATGGCCAAAGTGCGCCAGCGAGACGCCGACGTTGGCTTCGGCGCCCCCGCAGTGCACATCCAGTCGCGGCTGCTGCAGCAGCCACTCGTGCCCAGGCGCCCCCAGGCGCAACAACAACTCACCAAAACACAGGATGCGGGCTCGACTCATGCGGCAGTACCTCGGCTGTGTGGTGCGTCACGGGGTGGGGGAACCGCAGCGCGTTAAGATGACCATCGGTGTCATTCTAGCCTTGCCTGGAGACGCTCGGACAGGCCCAGCATGCGACACGGGGTGACGGCTTGCGCCCCATTTAGGCGAAATCCGGATGCATTTCTGCTGCGCTGCAAGATGTTGAACGACGATTCAGCTGGTAACGTCGTTTTGACCAGCGGTGTCATTGCCGCTCACAACCAGACATTCATGTTGTTCATGGACCCTTGGGAGGGGAGGACATGCAATTTCGGACCACCAACCGGAAGACACCGGTTACCTTGCTGGCATTGTCGATCGGCCTGGCGCTGAGCGGCCAGGTTGGCGCGCAAGACGCCGCCCCATCGGCTGCCGAGCCCGCTGTCGACCTGGATACCGTCACAGTCACCGGCTACCGCGCCAGCGTTGAGAAGGCGCTGGACATCAAGCGCGGCGAAGCCGGCGTGGTCGATGCCATCGTCGCCGAGGACATCGGCAAGTTCCCCGACCTCAACCTGGCCGAGTCGCTGCAGCGCATCCCCGGCGTGGTGATCACCCGCGAAGCCGGCGAAGGCCGCGCCATTTCGGTGCGTGGCCTGGGCCCGGAGTTCACCCGCGTGCGCATCAACGGCATGGAGGCACTCACCACCGTGGGCGCCGGCGACCAGAGCGGCGGCACCAACCGCGGCCGCGGCTTCGACTTCAACGTGTTCGCCTCGGACCTGTTCTCGCAGCTGATCGCGCGCAAGACCGCCTCGGCCGACGTGGAAGAAGGCTCGCTGGGCGCCACCGTCGACCTGCGCACCGCGCGTCCGTTCGACTACAGCGGCTTCACCTTCGCCGCCAGCGGCCAGGCGGCCTATAACGCCATGGCCGAAAAGGCCAACCCGCGCGTGGCCGCGTTGATCGCCAACACCTGGGCCGACAACACCTTCGGCGCCTTGTTGTCGGTGGCCTTCACCGAGCGTGAGGTGCTGGAAGAAGGCGCCAACACCGGCCGCTGGGCCAACGGCACCAGCAACGGCGGCTTCAATGCGGCCTCGCCGTTCGCCGCCGCGCGCTCGGCCGATGTCTACCACCCGCGTTTTCCGCGCTACACCCAGCAGATCCACGACCAGCAGCGCCTGGGCGTGACCGGCGCGCTGCAATGGAAGCCCTCCGACCGCACCACGCTGTCGCTGGACATGCTGTATTCCAAGATCGATGCCAAGCGCGACGAGCACTACATCGAAGCGATCTCCTTCAGCCGCAACCGCGACGGGCTCACTCCGCGCCGTGCGGTGCGCGACGGCAAGCCGGGCACCATCGTGCGCAATGGCGAGATCCGCAACAATGCGCTGGTCTATGGCGAGTTCGACAACGTGGATATCCGCTCGGAAAACCGCCACGACGAGTGGAATACCGAGTTCAGGCAGATCAGCTTCGATGTGGAGCATCGCTTCAACGATGCCTTCAGCATGAATGCCCGGGTCGGCACCTCGCGCTCGGCGCACGAGAACCCGATCCAGACCACCATCATCATGGACAAGTACGACGTCGACGGGTACAGCTACGACTACCGTGGCAACAGCCGCGCGCCGGTGCTGAACTACGGCATCAACCCGACCGATCCCACCGGTTGGGAACTGGCCGAAATCCGCCTGCGCCCGCAGTCGGTCGATAACGACTTCGATACCGGCCAGGTCGACTTCAACTGGAACATCAGCCCCGGCTTCCGCCTCAAGGGCGGCGTGCTGGCCAAGAACTACAGCTTCAGCACGGTCGAGTTGCGCCGCGCCAACGAGCTGGCCGTGCCCACCTTCGCCAACGGCAGCACCATCATGCCGGTGGGCCTGACCGAACAGGCCGGGCTGAAGGGCATCAACGGCAGCCCGGCCGACTGGGTGGTGCCCAACCTGGATGCCGTGGCCAACCAGCTCGGCATCTACAGCAACAGCGGCACCTTCGCCGTGGCGCCGCGCGTGAACAACAGCCGCAGCGTCGAAGAAAAGGATCGCGGCGTGTGGTTGATGGGCGAGTTCTCCACCGATCTGGGATCCATCCCGCTGTCGGGTAATTTCGGCGTGCGTTACGTGGAAACCGAGCAGGAGTCCACCGGTTATGCGTTGATCAACAACGCCCCGGCACTGACCACGGTCAGCCGCAAGTACGACAACACGCTGCCCTCGTTCAACCTGGTCGCCGAGCTGGCACCGGACCTGCTGTTGCGCCTTGGCGCAGCCAAGGTCATGAGCCGTCCCGGCCTGGGCAGCCTCACCCCGGGCGTCACCGTGGCCGTGGCCGGCGGTGCGCGCACCGTGGCCGGCGGCAACCCGGACCTGGACCCGATCGAAGCCACCAACGTCGACCTCGGCCTGGAGTGGTACTTCGAGGAAGGCGCCATGCTCGGCGTCGGCCTGTTCTACAAGGACATCGAAAGCTTCATCCAGACCGCGCGCGAAGTGCGTCCGTACTCCAGCAGTGGCCTGCCGGCCTCGTTGCTGGACGGCACCGGCGCCACCGTCAACGACGACTTCGCCTTCAGCATCCCGCTCAACACCCCGGGCGGCGAACTGAAGGGCGTGGAAGCCAACTACACCCAACCCTTCACCTTCCTGCCGGGCAAGTGGGCCAACCTGGGCGTGCAGCTCAACTACACCTGGGTCGATTCGCAGATCCAGTACCTGGCCAGCAGTGGCGCGCCGGTGATGAAGAACGACCTGCTGGGTCTGTCGCGCTCGTCGTGGAACGCCACGTTGTTCTACGAAGGCGAGTCCTTCGCAGGCCGCGTGTCGGCCACCAACCGCGACGACTACCTCACCCAGGCACCGGGTGCGGAAGCCGGCTTCAACGTCGATGGCGTGCACGGCATGACCGGCACCACCATGATCGACGCTTCGCTGCGCTACAAGATCAGCAAGGAGCTGGAGCTGAGCCTGGAAGGCATCAACCTCACCAACGAAGCCCAGGACGAGTGGGTGTCCTCGCCGCGCACCGGCCAGTTGCCGCTGCAATACGCCGAAACCGGCCGCCAGTACCTGCTGGGCCTGCGCTACAAGTTCTGAGTATTGCCCGCCCGCTGCGCACAGGCGCAGCGGGCCCCATTTGAACGCCTGATCGCATTGCCGCCTGCGCCGCAGTTCCGTGCGCGCATGCAACGCGGTGGGCGTGATCCACGCCGCAGCACCGCATCGCGCCACAGAACGGCGCGCCGCGCGGTGGCCGGCGATGTAACGAGTTCGCGCCCGTGGCCCGTGGGAGGCCGCAAGCGTCTTTGCAGCTGTGCCATGGAGAGAGCCGCATCATGCATGTCCGTTCGTGCCGTCCCGCCCGTATGGCGGCCGCCCGTCTGCCCACCGCACGTCTGTCTGTGGCCATCGTCCTGGCCTTGCACGCGGCCGCCGCCGCCGCGCAGACCGCGCCGGCGCCGACCACCGATGCGGTGGATCTGGACCGCGTGCAGGTCAAGGCCACCTATCGCGAGAGCCTGCAGCAATCGCTGGACACCAAGCGCTACAGCGTCGAGCAGGTGGATGCCATCCATGCCGAAGACATCGGCAAGTTTCCCGACCTGAATCTGGCCGAATCGATGCAGCGCATCGCCGGCGTCTCGATCGACCGCGAAGGCGGCGAGGGCAAGCAGATCTCCGTGCGCGGCCTGGGCTCGGACTTCACCCGCGTGCGCATCAACGGGCTGGAAGCGCTGGCCACCGCCGGCAGCGGCAGCGATGGCGTCAACCGCAGCCGCGGTTTCGACTTCAACACCTTCGCCTCGGAACTGTTCAGCCGCGTCACCATCAGCAAGACACAGTCGGCGCAGACCGACGAAGGCTCGCTCGGCGCCACGGTGGACCTGCGCGGCTCGCGGCCGTTCGATTTCGACGGCTTCGAGGCGGCCGCCTCCACCCAGTATGGCTACAACGATCTCTCGCGCGAAAACGATCCGCGCGTGTCCGGCCTGATCAGCAACATCTGGGCCGATGGCCGCTTCGGCGCGCTGATGTCGGTGTCCTACAGCGAACGCCATCTGCGCGAGGAAGGCTACAACCCGGTGCGCTGGGAGCACGGCAACTATCGCAACTCCAACCAGAGCACCGCCACCAACAACGGCACCTACGGCTTCTGCTCGCCGGTGGGCTACAACCCGCAGACCCCGCGCAACCCGCTGTCCAACGAAACCCGCGCCGGGGTCGGTTCGCAGGCCAACCAGGACCGCAACAACGGCTGGGGCAGCTACGGCATCAGCGCCACCACCTGCGGCACCGGCATCGCGCGCCCGGCCAATACGCCGGAGAACATCCAGGCCTATGAAACCGCCACCGATGCGTGGATTCCGCGCTACCCGCGCTATATCCGCACCGATCACCAGATCGAGCGGCTGGGCGTCACCGGCGCGTTGCAGTTCAAGGTCAGCGAGGACACCCTGCTGAACTTCGACCTGCTGTATTCCAAGCTGGACAAGGACCAGCGCGAAGACTCGGTCGGCGCCAACCTGCACCGCACCGCCAACTTCGGCGGCAAGACCCAGATCGCCGTGCGGCAGGCACAGGTGGACGAGCAGAACCGGCTCACCTACGGCGTGTTCGACAACGTCGACTTCCGCACCGAATCCAGCAACATCGAAGAATCCACCGAGTTCAAGCAGTTCAGCCTGGACCTGCAGCACCGCTTCAACGACCAGGTGCGCGTCAATGCCCTGGTCGGCCACTCGACCTCGGACTACGAACGCCCCGAGTTTTCGATGGTGAGTTTCGACAACACCAACCTGGACGGCTTCGTGCTCGACCGCCGCGGTGGTGGCGACTACCCCAGCATGACCTTCCCGTTCGATGCCGGCAGCACCAACAACTGGCAGTGGCTGGGCTATGGCGCGGTACCGGTCAACAGCAATGGCACCGCACGCGGCACCAACATCAGCGAAGTGCGGCTCAATCCGCAATCGGTGAGCAATACCTTCGACACCGCCAAGCTGGATCTGGAATTCAACATCAGCCCCACCTTCACCTTCCGCACCGGGCTGGCCTACAAGAACTACGACATGGATACGTCGGAGTCGCGCAACATCTCCTACGGACGTCTGGCGCAGGCACTGCCCGCCGGCGTGGGCGTGGCCGACCTGAGCACCAACCTGGATGGATTCGGCCGCAGCTTGAACGGCAGCTTCCCCACCACCTGGGTGATTCCGGATTTCCAGAAGGTCGCCGACCTGCTCAACATCAATTGCAACTGCGATACCGGCGTGCCCGGCGGCGATTACCGCCTGGCCGATGTGGGCCACTTCGGCTCGTCCAACAACAATTTCGCCGTCAACGAAAAGAGCCTGGGCACCTACCTGCAGCTGGATTTCAACACCGACCTGTGGGGCCGCGCGCTGCGCGGCAACCTGGGCGTGCGCTACGTGCAGACCCAGATCGCCGCCAGCGGCTATGCGCCATGCACGGCCACCGCCGCCGGCGCCATCTCGCCCAACTGCCAATCGTTCTTCGGCGTGGCCAGCGCCACCGCCGCGCCCGGCGAGCGCCTGCTGGTGCCCACCACGGTCAACCACAACTACCGCGATGTGCTGCCCTCGTTGAACCTGTCGTGGGATGTCGGCGAAGAGGTGGTGTTGCGCTTCGGTGCGGCCAAGACCATGGCGCGGCCCACGCTGGCGTATCTGTCGCCCAGCGTCAGCGGCGGCCCCACCCAGTTCTTCGACGATGGGCGCTTTTTCTCGATCAATCTGGGCAACCCCAAGCTCGACCCGTTCCGCTCCACCAACTACGACCTCAGCGCCGAATGGTACTTCCGCGAAGGCTCGCTGCTGTCGGCGGCGGTGTTCTACAAGGACATCGACAGCTACGTACAGCGCACCCGCGTGCTCACCACCTGGGAAGCGATGGGCTATTCGCTGGACCTGCTGCCCGCAGGTTTCACGCCCGACACCATCTTCAACGTACAGAGCTACTTCAACACGCCCGGCGGCCCGCTCAAGGGCTTCGAGTTGACCTACCAGCAGGCCTTCGACTTCCTGCCCGGCTTCTGGCGCAACTTCGGTGTGCAGCTCAACTACACCCAGGTCGATTCCAAGATCAATTACCTGTTCAGCACCGCCGGCAACAGCAATACCAGCATCACCACCACCACCACCGAACGCGACCTGCTCAATCTCTCGCCGCAGTCCTACAACGCCACCGTCTATTACGACGACGGCCGCTTCAGTGCGCGCGTGTCCACCAGCTATCGCGACGGCTACATCAACAACATCCTGGCCCAGGAAGACGTCTACGACCTGGATGGTCGGCGCCTGGCCACGGCCGATGTCACCGGTAAATACAGTGTTGAAAACGTCGATTTCAACATGTCCTACAAGCTCAACGACCACCTGTCGCTGACCTTCGAGGCCATCAACCTACTCGACACCCCCGATCGCCGCTACGTCGATTCCACGCTGGAACTGCCCGACAAGTACACCGTGACCGGGCGTCAGTACTACATCGGCGCGCGCTACAAGTTCTGACAGGAGCAACCCATGCAACTGCATCGCAGGATGGTATTACGTACGCTCGCCGCCACCGCTGTGGCGGCGGGGCTCTCCCTCAGTGGCATCGCCATCGCCGCCGACCCGGTCTATACCGTGGCCAAGCAGGGCAACGCCGGCTACCGCACCGTGCAGGCCGCCATCGACGCCGCGGTACAGGGCGGCAAACGCGCGCAGATCAAGGTCGGTGCCGGCGTCTATCAGGAATTGATCGTGGTGCCGGCCAATGCCCCCGCATTGAAGCTCACCGGCGCCGGCGCTACCCAGACCGTCATCACCTACGACAACTACGCCTCGCGCATCAACCCGGCCACCGGCACCGAATATGGCACCTCCGGCTCGTCCAGCGTCATCATCGCCGGCAACGACTTCACCGCCGAACAGCTGAGCCTGGGCAACCACGCCGGCCCGGTAGGCCAGGCGGTGGCGGTGCGTGTGGATGGCGACCGCGCCGCGTTCCGCAACGTACGCTTCCTGGGCTACCAGGACACGCTGTACCTGCGTGGCGCCAAGCTGTCGTACTTCCTGGATTGCTATGTCGAAGGCACGGTGGACTTCGTGTTCGGTGCCGGCACCGCACTGTTCGAAAACGTGCAGCTGCATTCGCTGGGCGATGGCTATCTCACCGCCGCCTCCACCCCGCAGGAAGCCGCGCGCGGTTTCGTGTTCCGCAATGCGCGCGTCACCGCCGCCAGCGGCGTGTCTCGGGTGTTCCTGGGCCGCCCATGGCGCCCCTATGCCAGCGTCAGCTTCATCAGCAGCCAGCTGGGCAAGCACATCGTGCCCGAAGGCTGGAACAACTGGGGCAATGCCGCCAACGAGGCCACCGCCCGCTACAGCGAATACCAGAGCAGTGGCGACGGCGCCAACCCCTCGCGCCGCGTGAAGTGGTCGCGCCAGCTCACCGCCGCGCAGGCCGCCGCATTGGACCGCAACACCATTCTTGGCAACTGGAGGCCGTTCTGATGATCAAGTTCTCCACATTAGCGCTCAGCGGCGCACTGCTGCTGGCCCCGCTGTCGGCCATGGCCGACAAGATCGCCGACAACATGCTGCTGTTGCAGACCGCCTCCGGCGGCTGGTCCAAGCAGTACAAGGGCGTGGCCGTCGATTACACCCGCACCTTCACCGCCGCGGAAATCGCCGAGCTGCAGCAACCCGGCCGCAAGGACGATGCCACCATCGACAACAAGGCCACCACGTACGAAATCACGTACCTGGCCACCGCCTTCAAGAACGAGAAGAACGCCAAGTACATCGCCGCCGCGCGTCGTGGCGTGGACTATCTGCTGAAGGCGCAGTACGCCAACGGCGGCTGGCCACAGTTCTACCCGGACCTGTCGTCCTACCATCACCAGATCACCTACAACGACGACGCGATGGTGCGCGTGCTCAACCTGCTGCAGGACATCGGCGAGGGCAAGGGCGACACCGGCGCGCAACTGCGCGGCAGCCATGGCGCCAAGTCCACCCAGGCCGTGGCCAAGGGCCTGGAATGCGTGCTCGCCACCCAGGTCAAGATTGGCGGCACCCTCACCATCTGGGGTGCGCAATACGACGAGGTCACCCTCAAGCCGGCCAAGGCGCGCGCGTATGAGCTTGCCTCGCTGGCCTCGGGCGAATCGGTCAGCATCGTGCGCTTTCTGATGCGCCAGCCCAATCCCTCGGCCAAGATCAAGACCGCGGTGCAGGCGGCCGCAGTCTGGTTCGACACCCACCGCATGCGCGATCTGGCCACCAAGAAGATCGACGACCCCAAACAGGAAACCGGCAAGGACGTGATCCTGGTCGCGCAACCGGGCGCCTCCTTGTGGGCACGCTTCTACGACCTGCAGAATCAACGCCCGCTGTATGCCAACCGCGAGGGCAAGGCCTTGACCGACTACATGCAGGTGCCCAACGAACGCCGCGTCGGCTATGCCTGGCACGGCACCTGGCCGGACAAGCTGCTGAAGGACGAGATTCCCAAGTGGAGGGCAGCCAACGGGCTGTAGCCGTCAGGGCAGCTGACACGACTGCGCAGCCACCAGATTGGCGCGGCCGGTGCACGAAACCGGCATGTACCCCTCGTACACTGCGGTTGCGGGTACGCCGTCCACGCCAGCTGGCAACAGCGCGCGATGCGCTGTTGGCTGCTCTCGGTACCCGCCGCGCGGCGCCCCCGCGCGGCGATGTTTTTCAAGAAGTGAGGTAAGCGTGCTGAAGCTTTTGATGGGTGTGGTGTGTCTGATCGCGTTGCCGGCAAGCGCAGCGTCCGTGGCTGCACCGGAACTGCTGTTCCGCGTGTCCGCCGATCGCAGCTTGGAAGCCGACGTGGCCCGCGGCGACGGCGTGCCCAACTTCCGCGACAAGATCACCCTGGTGCCCACCGGCAAGCGTGGCAACGCCATCGAATGGGCCGACGACGGCGTGCTGTCGTGGAATGCGCCCGGCAACCTCTACACCCAGCGCGGCACGCTCAGCTTCTTCTGGCGTTCGCGCTATCCCGTCGGCGAAGCGCCGTTCGTGATCTTCCGCGTCGGCTACGCCGACCACACCAGCTGGGACATGGCCTGGCTGCGCATCGACTGGAACGGCCACGGCTTCGATGCCTTCGTCACCGACGCCAATCTCGCGCGCACCCGCGTCTCCTTCAAGCTGGATAAACCCCCCACTGCCAGCGACTGGACGCATATCGCCTTCGCCTGGGACGAAACCCGTGGCGTGCGCCTGTATGTCGATGGGAAAGAAGCCGCACGCGTGGACTGCGGTGCGCCCTGCGCCAATGGCGGCGCGCTCGACTACGATGCCGCGCTGGACCAGTTCGGCTTGGCCGGCCGCGTGATGTCGCCGCACCAGGTGCAGAGCCGCTACAACTTCCTGCGCGGCAGCGACTTCGACGAACTCCGCATCTACGACCGCATGCTCGACGCCAGCGGCGCCGCCGCGCTCGCACGCCTGCAGGAGCCCACCAGCGCCGAAGCACCCACCGCGCAGGCCCAGCATGCCGCCTTTCTGCACCGCTACGGCTGGGACAACGGCCACGCACCGCCACTGCTGGACGCACCGGTCACCCGCATTCGCAAGGTGGAATTCACCGACGCACGCGACCTCAAGCAATGGATGTGGAAGGCCACCGACGGCATCGCCGAAACCACCTGGCCCGGCGTCTACAACCGCTCGCGCCTGCCCGGGCGTAACGACTATTTCCAGCTGCCGGACTGGAACACCTACGTCGAAGGCGGCAAGGCGCTGGACCTCACCCTGCCGGACGAGCCGGTCAACCGCATCGAGCTGCGCGGCGCCGCCTATGGCCAGGCCACGTACGCCACATCCGACGCCCAGCCGCAGCCCTTGTTCGCACGCAGCCAGGGCGTGGTACGCAGCGTGGACCAGTTCCCCGAGCGCCGCGGCGGCACCCTGCGCTTTGCCAACACCGCGCAGGAAACCCCCATCCAGGAAATCTGGGCCTACAACGTGCAACCGGGCGATGTGCCCAAGGGCAGCGCGCAACTCAGCTACACCGTGCGCAGCGACATCCAGCCCGACTACGACAACCTCGCCGCGCTGCGTGCCGTCATCGCCGGCCGTTATCCGGTAAGCGAGCGCCAGACCGTGATCGCGCTGCCTACCAAGGCGCCTGCCCGTAAGCGCCCCAGCGACAAGGCCGCAGCACGCGCGCAGCAACCCATCGTGCACATCCTGGTGCCCTCCAGCCTGGGCGACCCGCCCCCGGATCAGGCGCTGATGCGCAGCTGGTCCTACGGCTGGGAGAACATGCACGACGGCCTGGACGGCATCGCCATCACCCTGCCGGCGCTGAACCTGCCGGCCACCCACAACGGCAGCATCCCGCTCAACATCCGCATCAAGGACCCCATCTGGCCCGCGCGCGACATGATCGACGTCTCGGTCGCCGTCGCCCCCGGCCAAGCCCGCACGCTGTGGCTGGACCTGCGCGACAGAATCCTCAGCAACGACAGCCTGATGCTCAGCATCGCCGCCGCCGCGCCCGGCTTCGATGCCAACGCGCTGGACGGCACCCAGCTGCAACTGGTGTTCAAGCCGCGCAACGAGGCCATCAAGGAGCACGTGGCCGACCGCTTCAACCAGGTCAAGGACAACTGGGGCTTCCTGGTAGAAGAACACACCACCTCCAAGCGCCAGCTGCTCTACAAGCGCCTGGACGCCGACATCACCGACCTGCTGCGCGTCGACCCGGACCACGCGCTCGGCCGCCAGTACTGGAACGACATCAGCTACGCCAACCAGGGCGCGTTGCCTGTCGAGCTGCCCAGCGTGCCCAAGGGCGTGCCCGCCTGGGCGTTCTGGCAACTGCAAGACCTCAGCGCCACCCGCCGCTACATCCGCTGGTGGATCGAGCAGCGCCAGGTGGCCTACGGCGATTTCGGCGGCGGCATCTCCGACGACTCGGACCTGGTGCAGCAATGGCCCGGCGTCGCCCTGATGGGCGTGGACCCGGACCTGCTCAATGCCTCCATGCTGGCGCTGTCCGATGCCAACTACCGCAACGGCATGTTTACCAACGGCCTGTCCACCATCGAAACCGACGAGCTGCATGCGTATGAGGAGGGCATCAACCTCAACAGCGCCCTGCTGTATCTCAACTGGGGCGACCCGCGCACCGTCGAGCGCCTGATGGAAACCGTCAAGGCGTTCGATAATGTCATCCAGGTCAACCCGCAAGACCACCTGCTGTTCGCCAGCAACTGGTTCGGCGGCCGCAAGATCTACCGCGAGCCCAACTGGCAATGGCAAAAACCGTACTCCTTCCCCATCGTGCACCCGGCCATCCTGCTGGGAGCCTATAACGCCGACCCCAACAGCCGCCGCATCGTCACAGGGTTAGCAGATGGCTATCTCGCACACGCCTACACCAACGCCAAGGGCAACTGGGCGCTGCCCAACGAGATCAACTGGCAAACCGGCAAAACCCGCGGCGGCGAACTGTTCGAAGGCAGCGGCGGCGCCGACACCTTGCACACCTTCTGGGCCGCCTACCGCTTCACCGGCGAGCAGCGCTATCTCAAACCCATCGACTACCGCGTCGCCAACAGCGGCCCCAATGGTTTATCGCTGCTCAACGAAAACTTCCTCGACGTCATGGGCAAGCGCAGCGACTGGAGTGGCAAGCTCATCGACGCCGCAAATAAAGACGAAGGCAGCGCCCCGGACTTCCCGCACCACGTGGCCTGGGAGCAAACCGGCAATCTGGATTATCTCGCCGCCATTTACCGCAGCGAGGCAAGAGAGAAACTGCAGAACTTCTACATGAACACCGAAGGCCACTGGTGGAGCGACCGCGTCGAATCCCCCACGGTCAACCTGCAACGCGCACGCCTAGGCGGTGTGGCACTCAAGCGCAACCAGACCTACCCCGGCCACACCGTGAGCTGGCGCTTTAATGACCCGGAGGCTGCCACCCAGGTCGCCATCGCCATCCCCGCACCCCAACAAGACCGCTTCACTGTCATCGCCTACAACACGTCCAACAAAGCGCAGCGCGCCAGCATGACCGGCTGGAACGTCGCCCCGGGCCAATGGCGCATCACCCAGGGCGTAAGCAAAGCCAATGACGGCAAGCTCGACAGCAACGCCAAGACGCAGGAGCGCACCTTCCAAAAAAGCGCATCCATCGACATCGACTTCCCCGCAGGTCGCACCACCGTGCTGCAGCTCGAACGCATCGCAGCCACCACCCCGGTCGAACTGCGCCCGGACCTGGGCATTGGCCACGGCGATGTGCGCGTGACTGCAGACGCCATCGAAGTGACCGTGCACAGCCTCGGCCACGCCGATGCGCCGGCGGGGTTTGTGGTGCTGGAGGATGCGCGTGGCAAGGAGTTGGCGCGGAGCGCGTTTCCGGCGCTCGCCGCGCCACGCAATCTGCAGCCAATCACCACCCAGGTACGCCTGCCGCTAACCAACGCAGCAAATCCAAAAACCGCGCAGGTGCGTGTGGTGACCGAAAGCAACGCCCCAGAGATTACCGAACTCAACAATAAACTCGCTCTACCCACCCCAGCCAAGCCGGCAACCGCAAAAAACAGCCAATAACCCAACACACCAATCCCTTCTCCCGCACGTGAGTCCCTTCTCCCGCACGCGGGAGAAGGTGCCCGCAGGGCGGATGAGGGCAAACCCGACAAAGCCAGCGCTCAATCGCGTAAACACATTGACGCAACCCAAAAACTCGGCGAGGATCAAGACACGCAGTATGTAACGCAGCCGCAAAGCCACACATTTCTTCAGGGGGAAGAAACAATGTTGAGCAAGGCATGGAGCATCGTGGCACTGAGTGTGGCCGCACTGGGGATGCGGCATAACACCTGGCGTCAGACGGACATAGCTGAAAAGCGGTGAGCTTCAAGTGCTCGTGACGATTTACCACGGTCGGGGAGTCGGCGAGGATTGTGTTACGCCGTGCTTAGGCGGTCCAACAGTAGTTAGGCCTCATTGGAGAGGATCATGTCCGAGGTCTTCGTTTGCTACACGCCTGCCACGCAGAAGGGACCGTGGAGCATCCGCATAGACAAGCCGCACGGAAGGGAAGCTCATCATCAAGAGCACGTACACATTACGCGGAAGGGTCTCAAAGGCGAGTATTCCTGGAACAAAGACGGCACCCGCCACGACAAACATAGGTTTCCGGCGTCGGAGCAGAATATTGCTGCGGCAAAGCGGCAATATTCTGGCGCACTGAATGTTTCGGCCGCCTCGCTACAGTTTTTGGCGGCCGCAGACTCTAGCTGCACCGTCTCCGTCTCAGAGAGCCCACCGGCCGCTCGCGCTCGGTCGCTCCTGTCGGTGTACGTGCACCGACAGGAGCGGCTCATCCTCCTCGGGTCTGCCAGCGGTGCCCTTGTGGCGGTCCGCGATGAGGCCTAACAATTCGTCCAAGCCGACGCCGCTTCGCGGAACTGCTTAACTCAGGTGTTAGGCCCACTACCAACCATGAACGCTATTGCCAGTAGTGAACGCGATGGAGAGTCCGACAAGGGCGAGAAGGTGGCCTTTCACTTTGCGTTGAATACACCACACCAAATTGATGATGAGAGTTGGGGCTGCACCATTAGGATGGAGGGCTTTACCAGCAAGCCCCTTACAATAATCGGCGTTGATAGCTGGCAATCTCTCACGCTGGCCATTGCGCTCATCCAGCAGTCGCTCACCTACTTCATCGAGGACGGTGGAAGGTTATTCTTTAAGGACAGTGCATCGCCTATGGACATACAAGATGTAGCTCTCAAGTTTCCGTCCAAGCGGGCCTAACAATTCATTCAAACCGAACCGCTTCGCGGGCCGGCTTAATTCAGGCACTAGCCCTCATGAAGCGATCAAAGGTATCCGTTGGAGAAAAGCTAGCGCTTACGCTTTCTGCCATTGCGCTGCTTGTTTCCATCTGGTCCCTTGTTGAGAGTCGGAGGGCTTCAGTTCAAGCGCGATGGTCCGCGTTTCGGAGCGACGCACTTGCAACACTTGAGGCTCATCGACGCACATACAGCCAGGTCACTTGCCTCTTCCAGGCAACAAATACGCGGCACGGACTTGAGGAGTTTGGAGGCTTTAAGTCCAATCTGGATAACCTTGTGAGCACCCTTCATAAGCTGCGAGACGCTAATGAGGCCACACTGGCTGAGTTCGAGACACGCCTGGACGTAAGTCACTCGTCTTTTCGCAAGCTCAGAGACGCAGTTTCAGAATTCAAGACCCATCTCGCGCCCGATGAGCTCAGCAGAGCCAACTCAATCTGCGGCACTGAGGGCTAACAACTCATTCAAGCCGAAGTTGCTTCCGTGTCGGCTTAATTCAGGGGTCATGCCTCACAAGGAGTTGTGTCGATGTTTACAAAATCAATTGAAGAAGTTTTTGTGGAGGAGATCGGCAAGCGTGTTATCGGACATGGCCACCAGGTTGACGACGGAGACCGCGGGAGCTACGAAGGGAGCGTCATAAGCCTTGACCAAGAAAAGATCGAGTACTCTTGCGAAGAAGCACCCGACACTATTTTTATTCGAATCAAGGGCGCGTGCGTTGTGCAGTACATCGATTCAGACGGCGACGACCACGATAGTGACTGGAACATAGAGGTAGAGGCTCGAGTAAAAATTTTGCCAGCTTCTCACGATATCAGCAGCTCTGAAATTAGTGTTCGTATGGATGTAGATATTGTCGGCGTCAACCTGACTAGCCAGGATTAAAGTGGCATAAAAGTCTTTGCGTAATGAGTTATAACAATTCATTCAAGCCGACGCCGCTTGGCGGCGCGGCTTAGAGCAGCTAACAAAACCAAGGAAGCATGCGTAAGCAGATGATGGAGCATGCGAGCGAGAGCAACGCTAAGTGGATATCGATGCTGCGCTCGAAGCGGATGCGCAGCTTGCCCATCCCGGCGAACCAAGCGTGCGTGCGCTCGACAACCCAGCGATGCTGGCCCAGGCGGTCGTTGCGTTCGATGCCCTTGCGTGCAATCCGCGCAATGATGCCGCGCTGCTTGAGGGCATTGCGGCAACGGTCGATGTCGTAGGCCTTGTCGGCATGCAGTTTGCTTGGCCAGCGTCGCGCGCGCCCTGGTTTTCCACCGATCGCAGGCAATGCATCAAGCAACTCCTCGAAGACAACCGAGTCGTGTCGATTGGCACCGGTGACGCACACAGCCAGCGGCACGCCGTTGCGATCGACGATCAGATGCCGTTTGCTGCCGAGCTTGCCGCGGTCGGTTGGGTTTGGCCCTGTATACGAGCCCCCCGGGGGGAGGCCACGCTGGCGGCGTCCAGACTTGCTCGGCTCATATCCAGCTTGTCGGCGCGACGTAGCTCGGCCAGCAACACCTGATGGAGACGATGCCACACCCCGCTGGCTTGCCAATCACGCAACCGCCGCCAGCAGGTCATGCCGCTGCCATAGCCAAGTTCCGAAGGCAGGTCTTCCCACGGAATGCCCGTACGTAGCACATAGACGATGCCGTTGAGGGCCTGCTGATCACTGAGACGAGGCCGTCCACCTTTGGGGGAAGGCTTGACCTGCGGAATCAGTGGTTCGATGCGCTTCCACAGCGCAATTGGGATCTCGTTGCGACGTGCCATGCAGGCAATGTTGCCACCGACTCAACAAAATTCAAGGGTTTTGTTAGCCGCTCTTAACTCAGGTGTTAGAGATCATCATGAAGAACGGGGTCAGGTTGATCAGGTTGAGTTTTTGGTAGACGATCAGCAGATGAATTTGAGCATGTTGATAACCTTCTTCGGCTGCTGGGTCATCTTCACAGCGAAGGAGTCGGCCCGCGCTGTTGTTGCTCCTGCGAGCGCTGCTGTTCTAGCGATTGTCCCCGCGCGCGATCTTGTTCCAGGCGTTGGTTGACGGATTCCAGTTGCGAAAAGCTTTCCTGCACCGGGCGTTGAGCTGCTTCGACAGTGGGCATATGTGCACGCAACATCGCTGGGTCATCCAGTCTGCCCTGTACCACGAAGACATTCTGTGCAGCCGTAAGATCTTTGGTTTTTTCGCTGAGCAAAACGTGGTCCACCCGGCTCAACTCGTTGTCCTTGGCTAGCGTCAGAAGACTGGCTGTCATTCGTTCACTGGTGGTATCAAACGTGCGGCCGTTGACTGCATCTAGCTGCTCCACCTTGCTTCGGATCTGCTGATACATGGCATGGTCCGGGTGCCCCGCTTCTGCAGGCGTCAGTGCGCGGCTTGGCCCGGTCGGTGTCGCAAGATTGGGAGAGCTGACGCCGCGTGCGCCAGTGTCTTTGAGCTGGACCATGCCATAGCCGTCCTTGCCAAGGTCAACGATGTTGAAGGTCTTTGCAGAACCGAGGTCCAGCCCATTGCGCTCCAGCTGTCTTGGGTCCAGGCCCAACGATTTGAGATCGATGCGAACTTCCGGAGGTTGGCGATCCTGCGCCAGATGCGCGTAGCTCTGCGCGATGTGACTGATCGGATTGACGCCATAGTAGTTCCGGTAATCGGAGTCGCCATGCGGGCCCAGCGTGCCGCGACCGTCGTAGAAGCACTGTTCCACGGACTTTGTCAGCGCATCATTACGTGAGAACGGGCGCGTCGTTAGCTTTTCATACGTCAATCCGCTGGCAAACTGCGGTGGAACGACCCCTCTATCTACACAACGTGTGGTCGAGCGCTGGAGCAGCCGAAGTTCGACCATTTCATCTGGCATTCCAGGGTTCTGATGCTTGATGCGGTCGTGAAGTGCACGCATGCCTGAGATCTCTGAGAGCGCCTCATCCTCCCGGGTGCTATCCAGATACGCGCGTGTTGGCCCAGTAAGGTCGACCTGACCCTCGCGATTCTCGTGCGCCTCCTGCATCCGGTTGCCCATTGTCTTTGCGAACTCTGCCAGTGCTTGAGCACGATGCTCTGCCAGCACACCATGCATCGTTTCATGCCCAAGTACTTCGGTGATGTAATCAAGACGCTGCGCGCCCGTGAAATCGCTGAACGCTGCTGCGCTGATGTTGAGCGTGCCAGCGCTCCCATTTTTGCCATCCTGGAAATGACCGCCGTTGTTCTGACCGTGCGAGACCGCGATCGATCCGATATGCCCCTTCTCGATCGCATTGCCAAGCAAGTTCGATAGGTAGGGCGACTCCGATAGCGCTTGACGAATACTGGACTCAGCATCTTTGGGAAGGCGCGGATCGTTTGCCATCTGTGCCAGCAGGGGCTCGATTCTTGGGTCGACACGTATCATGACTTGCCCCCATCGATCTGCATGCCGTAAGCGCATTCGCGCGAGCCACTGTCTTCACTGGTTCGGTAGATCAGCAACGCGACGGAGAAGCCCTGCGTTCCGTCGTTGAGCGGGCGCCAATGCTGGCGCAGCCATCCTCCCTGGAAAGGCCTTTGTCCACCACGCTTGTAACCGATCTCCTCTAGTTTCCGTGACAGCGTTGTTGCATCCCAAACGCAACGTGAGGTAGGCGTACGGGTTGGGTCGATACCTTCGGGGAAACCGACTGCGACTTCCATGCTCGCGAAGATTTTTTCTGCGGGTATATGTGTTGCGTAAAAAGTGTACCCGTCACTCAGGGGAACATTTTTCATGACGTGAAAAGGATGCACAAAGTATGAGGTGCCGCCGAACTTTGCGCCCAGTGCGGCCTCCAGGCGCATGTAATTCATATCGGCTGATGACTTGAATCCATCGACAAACCGAAGCAGCCTGGCTTCCAGCTCTTGAGAGCTAATTCTGGGCTTGCTTGACTCCGAGCGATCGCCTGCAGTCGTATGCTGCGCAGTGACTGGTGCTGACGCAGATGGCGTAGTGGAATCTCCTCTAGGATCGGCGCATGCGCCCTGAAGTCCAGCCGCAAGGAGCATCAATAACAGGAAAAAGAAATTTCTTCTTGTTCTTACGTGCTTGGTATCCACAGGCTCTACGCTTCGAGGACCCCATTTCATGGCCTGCCTCCATCGATCTTGACGCCATTGACGCACTCTTGTCGACCGTTTTGGTCATTGCTTGGAAAGAGAAGCAATGAGTGCGCGCGGGTGGTAGCACTCTCCGTTCTCCAATCCAACTCTGCCTCTGCTGCTTCAAACGGTAAGCAAGATCTTCCATCAACGCTTTCCAGATTGCCAGCATCAACCAGTTGACATGTCACGCAGCGCGTAGCAGTCTTTTGGCCACGGAGCGTAGAAACTCCTAAGACAGCGGTACCCACCTCCGAAATCCCGGTGGGTTTTTTGTGCCTGCAGCTTCCTGCTGGCGCAGCCGACGCAACGCCTGCGTCGGGAGGGCGGCTAATACAACACCCTTCGGGGAAATACGCCCGCCGTCTGTCTTCGGTTTCTAACCTCCCGACATCCCGTCGCCACCCGGCGGCGGGGCCTGTTCGTCAAGGAGGGCTTTGCCATGCGTCGATCCACGTCCAGTCCCAAGCCAGCGCGCAAGCGCGCCACGGTGCCGCCGCCCACCGAGGTCGTCTGGCGCACCCTCGACCCCACACTCAAGCCACCACCGTACGTCGAGCGCACCCCCATCCCCGAGCCCCGCCCCGATCCCAGCAAGCCGCGTTGCCCAGGCCACCCGCGTGCCCCGCAACACTGCACCGTCGGCTACGGCTACTACCCCGACAGCCACCAACGCATCCCCACGCTGCGCCTACGCGGCCGCTGGTTGGAACAACTCGGCTTCACCATCGGCAGCAAACTCCACATAAGCATGCGCAACGGCGAGCTGGTCGTCAGCGTGGCACACGACCGACCAACCCGTCGCCACTCACCTGCGCATGGCTCATGCGCGTCGGCTGTCGAGTTATCGGGCTTGGAGTGATTACGTCGGTGGATCCAGAGAAAAATCAACACGAGACCCGATCCAGATTATTGTTGAAACACGGCCCAGCCGACACCACTCTGGTGCAACTAGAGTCGGGTCGCCTCTGAGCGCAAGCCACACTCTTGTAGTGAAGCCGTCTTCAGGGCGAGGAAAGCTCTTCGATACGAGCAGCTAACGCACGCCATTGAGTTGTCAACCGGCGCTCCAGGATGGCATACGAGTGAGCGCGGAAATCCTTGTTGCCTTGCGCAATGCGATGCATCGAGGCTTCCGGATACAGCCGCTCAAGTGCCTCGCTTAGGGCACTGGACCCTTGTATCAGCGCGTCGAAATCGATATCGATTGCATCCAGTTGCGCCAAGGCGGCACGGGCCTGTAACAGCCCGCACAGGACGCGATCTACGTTGGTGAGTGTGACCTTTGCGGCTACACCGGGATAGTGCCAACCGGCCTCCAACATCGACCACGCGACGTCGGCCAATGGTCGGTTCACCCGAAGCAGGCGCAAAGATTGTCCGTTTGCCTCCGACAGCCAGCGTGAGGTCACGAAGGGCTGAACGACATCCTTGTAAGCATGATCGCAGGGGCGCACCACCGTGTCCAAGAAACAAGACCATCGTTCGAAGCGCGCCCTGTCGCTTTCCTGCGTGAAGCGGCCGCCGTCGCATTGTTGCGAGAGCATGGCCCATCGCTCTACGTTGAGAATTTCGCCAGCACTGGTCCATGAGGGCGACCGCAGGTTCAGCGCGGCGCGGGCACTTTCGAAGACCCATGTCGACAGGGATCGTGGCAGCGCAACCACGAAGAGCGACGGCAGCTCCCCTGTCGGCGTTCTGCTCCCTGCAACCACGCTCATTGGGGAAGGCCGACACGATGAGCCTTTTGCTGGGCAAGCGCTGCGAGATCACGAACCATTCTGTTCAACGGCGATGACCAGTCGCCGCGCCGTGCTTGCCGATAGAGGCGCATCGACGGATACCAGACCGATGCACTGCGATGCCCCTGCCAACGCCAATCGCATGGCCGGGAAAGCAACGTCCAGACCGGGTGCCCGATGGCACCGCAGAGATGCGCCATGGCGGTGTCAACGGTAATGACAAGGTCCAGCTCACGCACGATTGCTGCAGTCTGCGCGAAGTCGCCGAGCACAGAGCCCAAGTTCACCAGCGAGCTGTCGGAGAGTGGCTGAGGAGCGTCAGGATCATATTGCAAGCCGTAGAGGCGGACATTGGGTATTTCCGCCAATCCGCTGAGCAACTGCAGAGGACAGTCGCGCCGCGCCGCACTAGGATGGTCGGCACGGCTGGCGTGCACCAATCCCACCCGCAATGTGGCGGAGTGGGTGGAGATCAGCGCAGCAGTGGCGGCGGGCAGCACCTCATTGGCGGAAAGGTAAACGTTGCAGGGCACTGTCGGCAGTACCTTCGCAAGCACGCGAGGAAGGCTGAGTAGCGGAATCTGCAGATCGAACCCTTCTGCGGCGTCGCCTTCGTCGAAGAAGCGCTCCACCACACCTAGCGACTGTAACAGCGGCTGCAACACGCGTGGCGTTTGCAGCCATACACGTCCACCCAAGGCGGCGATGTAGGGGAGGTAGCGACAGAATTGCAGCTGGTCGCCCAGACCCTGCTCTAGCCACACCATGAGGATGCGTCCGTGGAGTGGGCTGCCGTCCCAGATAGGAGCGTGCGTGCCTGGAAAGGCTGGCGTGTGTCCGCCTGCGTCAAAACGCCATTCGTAGGCTTGCCATCCTTCATCGTACTGGCCGTCTTCGAGCAGTGCTTCCGCCAGCGCAACATGTACCTGATAGTGGTCGTGTCCTCGCGCCAGCATGTCGCGTAGCATTGCGATCGCCTCCGAACACTTTGCCTGTTCGCGCAGGAGGCGTGACTGGTTGAGGCGCGGAGTGGTCCAATCTTCGGCAAGCGCGCTCGCACAGCTAAATGCAGCCAGTGCCAGCTCGGGCTCCTCCGATTCCAGCAGACAACCAAGGCGATTGTGCGCTTGGGGTAAATCTGGCCGTTGCCACGTCACCTGGCGTGCGGCATCGACCGCCGCGCGGAATTGTCCAGCCTGATGAAGCATTCCGGCAAGCCGGGACCATGCTTCGGTTGTGTGTGGTGAGCGTACGACGAAATTCTGAAGCGACGCTATCGCGTGCTCCTGCATGTTGCTCGCTTCAAGCAGATCGGCGAGGGCAGAGGCATAGGGCCAATGATCAGGGGTGGCCTGCGCGAGCGGTCGGACCAGTTCGGTCGCTTCGGTGAAGCGGCCCGTGTTGGCCAGCGATGCAGCGATGCCCAGAACGGCCTCGGGTGTCATGGACCCGAGGCCGCACAGACTATTACGGTGACGATCGGCGGCGTGCGTTCGTATGTAATCGCCATTAAATGTATCAGCCTTGCGCCTCGAGATCAGCTCGGGCTGCTCCTGGGTGACTGTCTATGCTCACAAAGCCGCAGCCCGCTCTACTGTTGAAGCGGAAATACCAGACTCTGCGGACCGTTCGGCCCGGCAGGAAACGCCATCCAGAAGGTGACCAGCGCGTCGTTGTCATCCACCGATACAGGCTGTGCCTGATACGAGTGGTTTACATACCCCAAAGTGACCTTGTAAGGGCCTTTGCCAACAGCGGAGGCGTCCACATTCTTGCATTCGCCAGCATTCACCGTGCCAGTGAGCGTGCCGCTTGAGCCTTTCAAGCTGTACGAAATCGGGCGCAACGTGAATTCAACAAGCTGATTGGACGTCACTTGGCCGTCGGCCATAGAGTTAATGATCATTGTGGCTCCAGATATTGATGGTGTGAAATTCATTTACAATGTTAAGTGCGGTTGGGCTCTTGTTTTTCCACCAAGAAAGACTGCTTGCACCTACGGAGTTTCCTAAAATCAGCGATATCGGGTTTCGCGGCGCAGTGTATGCAGGCTTCAGCAGATCCAAGCCGACAAAACGTCTCATCGTGGGATGCTCACTGCTTCGTTATGAGAATTAGTCCGCAGTTCTCGACAAAATTTACGGGCTGCCTAAAAGAGGAAGGGAGTAATAAACTTAGGTATCCCCACGTTTTTACGGCACTTGCGTCATCTGCTCGCGCACTGCGTCGGGCAGTGTGCGCAAGCGTTCCAGCCAGCGTGAGACAGGTTCCATCGGCCATCTTCTGACCAGCGCCTCGCGACCGACGCGTAGCGTCGAATAGAGCTTGCGTGTGCTGTTGCGCGGCGATCGCCACTGGGCGATACCGGCGGCCTCGCAGCCCAGTCCTGCCAGCCAACTGGCGAAGGTGGCCTGCGTATCGAGCAACGACAGGATCTGTAGCCGCTCACAGCCCTGGCCTGTTGCCGCGCCTCGGCGACGGGTGTTGATTGCAGTGGCGTTGCTATGCGCCGCGCCGCTCGCACGGGCAGACTGCTTTGAAGAAGCCGCCAGTTATCAACATGTCAATCCATGTGTGCTAGGCGCCATTGCGTGGCAGGAGCCGCGTGGCCGTGCCGATGCGATCCATCGCAACAACAACGGTACGATCGATTATGGAAGCATGCAGATCAATTCGATCCACCTACGACGCCTCTCCAACTACGGTATCTCCAAGGACGCGTTGATGCATCCTTGCGTCAGCGTGTATGTGGCGGCTTGGCGGCTACGCGAGATGACCAATAAATACGGAAATACCTGGGCCGCTGTGGGCGCCTATCATTCCGAAACACCCGCGGAGCGCGATAAATATGCGCACGCCATTCATGCGATTCTGATCAGGCGCGGTGTGGTTGTCGAATGACGCTGTCGCGGCAGCCGTGGAGGGTGTAGCGACGTACATCACCGCGCTCACCGGGTGGCGAGCGCGGCGGTTTGAGCGCTGTGCTTATTCAGGCTGCGCGCGAGATGCTTCGGCGCCGCGAACTGCTGCCTCGGCCTGCCAGGTGGCACCGATGGTCTTGTATTGCATGCCGGCAACTACGCCAGACACAGTATTGGCGAGCAATCCGCTGCGTGCAGGCGACAACCCGACCCAGGCGCCAATCATGTTGATGGCTGTACCGAGCGCGATATTGGAGTTGATGGCGGCCGTGCGTGCGACCGAGTGATCCATCACCCGCTCGTAATCCTCGCGCTTGCCCTTCCACGCTGGTTCCCAGATTTGCTTGGTCCCGGCTTCGTCGGCTTCGTGCTGGGTGACGTTGATCCAGTCCAATGTCTCCAGGCCGACGTTCAAGGCGGTGTTCACTGCCGATTGACGAAAGATGACGCGGGTCGCCTCCCCTTTGTTGAAAGGCGAGTTCAGCCCTGCCCAGCGCTGCCTGGCCGCTGCAAAGTCCGGCGATGCCAGCTCGTTCGATGCCAGGTTGGTCAGCACGTTGGCCATGCCGTAGAACCTGCCGGCGCTGGTGATGTGCGGATCGCTGATTCCGCCATTAGTGGGTCCGGCCGTTCCCACCATCTTGAAAGTCGCCTGGATCGTGTCGCGCGCTGCGGCATAAGCGGCGATCTTCAGATCACTGGCCAGCAGCCTGGCCGCCATCTCCGGTTGGCCGGATGCCTTGCCGGCCGCACCCACGGCGATGTTGCTCAGGATGCCGCCCAGCGCAAGCCGGGTGACCAGATCCGAGTAATGTTGCTGCTCGGCTTTCTTGTCGTTGCGTTCGTCTTCGGACAAGGCATCCCATTGTTCGAGACTGAGATTGTGGAAGCCTCGCGCTGCCGCGTCTGGGTTGCGTTTCTCGCGGTTGCTTCGCAGTGTATGCAGCGCCATCTGCAGCGTGCCCGACACAGCCTGCAGGGCGACGACCGCTTCAGGCGGGAGCTGGCGAAGAGCGGCAAACAATCCCTCGCCCAGCAACTCGCGCGCGAATGTGGTTGGCCCCACTGAAGTGGACTGGTGCACCAGGTGCCCCAACGCAGCGCCCAGGTATTGCTTGTCAAAACTGAGCGGTAGTGCGCCGCGCGCTGCAGCCATCACCGCGGTGGCGGTCGGTCCAAGGATGGTGCGCACGCCATGCGCTGCGCCGGTTCCGATCGATGCAGCCAGTGCACCCAAGCGCTCGGTGCGTGTCGTTGCGCTGGTGATTGCAGATGTGTGCACTTGCGGATCTGGTGGCGCAGGGTGTTGGTGCGGAATGGAAGAAGAGCCTGCCGACGAAAAGGACTCGTCGGCATCGAAGAAGTGCTCGCTGCTGCTCTCGTTGCCATGCAGCAGCGACGCGCCTGAGGTATGCAGCAGCGGGCTCTCACCGGTGTGTTGGTGTCTGTCGGCAGTGTCGCCAGATCCTTCGCTGCGTTCCGAGTTGCTGCGTCGTCCGGAAGGCCTACGAGCCAGGCCCGACAGTGCAGGGCCCGCCGCAGGTGACGGTGTCTCGTTGAGCTGTTGTAGTGGTGGCATTTCGATCGCCACCTCTTCATTTGTCGATCGCGTTGGCTGGGAAGTGCTAGCTGAAGGGATCTTCGTCACGGCATGTCCTCGCTGGGGGAGAAATGGCGGCGTGCCGCCGCCTCGGCTTGCGGGGTTGTTGATGTGCGGCGTTGATGGCCGGCACATCATTCACTGGACGCATAGCGGTGCCAGCCGCGATTGCAGCGCACGGATCGCTGGCGCCAGAGCTTATGCCTCGATCAACGCGAGCCCACGGTCGACGTGCGGCACGCAGACACCGTCTTGCATGCCGCCATCAGCGGTTCGGGTAAACACAGTGCGAACTTTTCTGCGTGCAATCGAAGTGCTCGGGCGGGCCCTCGCATTCATGGCCGCTTTGTGAGGCATGCGTCATCGTCGTCAGTGACTCGAAAATGCCATCAAGCCGGAGAATCGGGGCGCTTCAACTGCGAAATGATCATTCGTTAACGGAATATGGCATTCCGTGTAGCGATGGAGTGTGTCTGCCGAAGGTGCGATTGACGGCCGCAAACGACTTTGGGAGGATGGCCGCATGTCGCGTTGGGGCGACGTGTCTTGCATGGAGCACCGTTCATCGCATGAGCGATCTGGAAGCGTATCTGGACCATCACTACTGGACCGCCGAGCAGTTGGCTGCGGCCTGTGCGATTTCGCCCGATACACTGACCCTGCTGGTGAATGAAAGGCTCGTGCCCGAGCCCTCCTACACGGTCACCGAGGACGGTCGATTCATCTCGCAGGCCTTTGGCGAATTTCAGGTGCACGCGCTGGCGCCCGGGCGATACTTCCATCCGGGCAACGCCGCCTGGGTGGTGCTGGCGTTGGAGGCGAGAGCCAGCGAGGGTGCGCAGCGGGCGCATACCGCCCTGAAAGAGCGCTTCAGGCGCAATTTCGCAGCCGCGCTCATGGAACTCGACAAGACGGTGTATCGCTTGCCCGACAGTTTTACCGAGACGGGTAGCGTCATTGCCGAAGGTCTCGACAAGCGCACCGAGAGTGGCTGGCACCACTTCTTGAAAGGGGTCTTCAGTCTCTGCGTCGCGGACGTCTCGTCGGAAGCCTCCATCGCGCGAAAGGAGATCTTGCAGGAAGTATTGATACAGATGAGCGACAACGGATCGAAGGACGTGTATTCGGCGGAGCAAAGGCGACAGTGCCTGGATACTATCGGCCAATACGAAGCAGCCGCGATGCCATTCTCACCGCTGGAGTATCCGCGCAGCAGTCGCAAGCGCTTGGTGGAAGATCTCAGGCCAAAACTTCAGGTGCGTTGAACGAGGGCGCTCACGGCGACGGAATTGGGATCACCTGCCGACCCCCGCAACACTGCAGCTTGGGCGACGGCGCCACTTGTCGCTGACCGGTTCATGCCATCCTATGCCGACGCGAGCGCTGGCTCGAGCAGCTTGGCGTCAGCCACTGCTACGAATGTGACATCCCGTCGCCGCAAGGACACAGTGCCCATCCACGGATGGGTCTGGCCGGTGGGCGGCGATACGCTTCAAGGCAACGAGGACGGTATGGACGCTTGGTCGCGTTGGTTGTTTGAAGAACATGCCGAGATGCAGTTGCGCGCCTGGGCGAGGCGTTTGCGTGTGTTTCGGTTTGTCAGGGCCGCGGGTGGGCATGCCAATGACGGTGACCGCTTGCTTGCTGCGTTCGGCTATCCGTCGCTGCAGACGCTGGAGCATGCGTTCGCGAGCTTGGGGATTGCGCCGGTGCGGCATCGTGTGGTGCCGCCACAGCCGGAAGTGGGGCGCGCCTACGCGGGCGATGTGTTTGCCGCACTTGCTTCGTTGATTCCCGGTTCCCTGATCGAACAGCCTGGGTGGCAGCAGATGCATGGCGGGCCGGTGTTTGTCTGGTGCGGCGCGGACGAGATCCGCTTCTCTGTGGCGGATGGCTATGGGGTGACTGACGCCAACGTCGCGCATGCAGCGCGTATCGAGCCGGCCTTGATGGCGTTAGGCCTCGAGCCGATCGATCCGCCAGTCGACAACAAGCATTGCATCAGCCCACGTTACTACCCGGACTATTTCGACGCTTGACCCTGTGGCTCGAACGCGCAGTTGCACAAGTTCGCGGGCTGTCCGATGGCCTGCATTGCCAGGCTGGCTGCCTGGGACAGGCGTGCCGCTCAGTTCGGGCTACCCACTGTTCGGATTGACGGATATCGGCGCGCCGGCGAGGATCGGGCAGGTCGCTTGCATGCAGCTGGAGGGTCTTGAACGATGACCAAGTTCGAACGCATCGCCGCACACGTGCCCGTCGGAACGGTGCTGCCCGTGGAGCTGCGCATGGTGTGCGATTACCTGGACAGGACCGGCTATCCCATCAGCGGTTGCATGAAGATCAGGCCGGACGATTTCGGTGGCGTCCAGGCCTGGTTCGACGGCGATGAGGCGATGGCATCGCAGTTCGCCTACTTCGGCGCCGGGCCGGACGGTTCGATCCTGGCCTTCTGGTTACGCGACAGCCTGGACGCGGGCACTGTGCCGATTGTGCATCTCGGTTCGGAGGGAAACGGAAATAGCGTCCTGGCACGTAATTTTCGCGAGTTTCTCCAGCTGTTCGGAATCGGCTACGACGAGCTCGGCTTCGATGACCTGAGCCAGCGTCCAGCGGATCCCGATTCCGCCGCCGGCTTGCGTGCCTGGCTTGAAGCCGAGCTGGGGATCATCTGCCCCCCGACGGGCGAGGACATCGTTACTGCGGCGAGGTTGAACTGTGCCGATGTGGCAGTGGCCATCGAACATTGGATCCATCAGCGCTACCGCAGCCAGTCCTGATCCCTCGGGACCAGCGCGTTCGGCTCGCTCGCCCAGATAAGCTGTTTCCTTGGCGATCGGTTCCGATAGCCAGGGTGAGGCTGACGACCGTGAGCGGGCCGATGCCTCATTCGACTGCATGATGTCGTTGCCACACAGCGCCGCTGCCAGAAGTCATGGTGCCGCCAGGCACAGCCTTCGACGCCTTACCCCCCGCTTATGATCATTCTGCGCAGCGCAGCTTGGGGCCCTGGCGCAGGCACGTGTGCGGCAGGGCCGCTACCGACAAGGAACAAAACATGCAAAGACAGGGACAGGCTGGGGTGCGATGGGGGCCCGTGGCACTTGCCATCGCCGTGGCCGGGCTGCATCTGGGTTGGGAGTTCCTGCATGGCGGCGTCAGGAGCCATCATCTGCTCAATCGCGCGGATCTGCCGACCATTTCCAACTGGTGGGGTTTGCTGGTCCTGCCGGGGTTGGGAGCGCTGGCCGGTGATCTGGTGAGCCGCCGCGCATCTGGCTCGCCTGACGCGATCCGGTACGCGGTGCTGGGGGCTGTTGGTGCGATGGCTGCGGGCATCGTGCTCTCGGTGGCCTTCGTGACAGGAAGCGAATCGGCGGCATCGGCCGTGTTCCTGTGCATCGTAGCGACCAGCCTGGTCGTGCCCGCGTATCGTGCCGAGTACCTGTTCGGGTTCGTGCTGGGAATGACCTTCGTCTTTGGTGCCGTGCTGCCTACGCTGTTCGGGCTGTTGGTGGTGGCAGCCTCGGCCATCGCGTGGCGCGTGGTCTATCCGCTGCTGGCAGGGGCAGTGCGCTGGGCGCGGTGGTAGCGTGCACTCTGTGGCTGATCGATTACGTCCATGTTCGCCTTGCCAGCCATGGCACGGTGCCTGGTTGGATGCCTGCTCTTCCAAGCGAGCAACGCGGTGTGCCCGACCCGACAGGTGAGTGCCGTATCCGTATGCTCCGATCGGTGACAGACGATGGGGCCGACGTCCGCTTTGCCTTGCGGCGTTCCTGGGCGATCCACGCTGGTCGATCAACGGTGAGCCCGTGGTCGCGCGGGTCTGCCCTTGGTGTGGTCAGCCACTTCCGCAACGCGCATTCGAGCATGAGCACGCGTTTCCTTGAACGGCATGTCCACTCCAGTGACATCAGTTACCGCTTCAACGCGGTGACTGCGCTAGACAGGCCATGCTGATGCGGCACCTAGCGGCAGCGATCAAACGTCCTGACCCGCGTCTGGTCGGCAATGATCAGGCGTGATTCCCTTTCGCTCAGCATGAAGACGGCGGGGACTTCCTTGTGTGGCGGTGTTGCCGAGGTGGTGATGATCCGCCAGGTCCAGGGAGTGCGCGCCAGCAAGGTGACCGCGGCAGGCCACAGTTCCTCGCCTTTGCCGACCATGCTGTTCCACTCCACTGTGAGGGTGTGTTTGGGATCGGCCATGTCCGGATCGCCGCACGCAACGCCGGCAGTGACCCATGTGCCCAGCACCGGCACCGGAAAATTGCCCGTTGAGGCGTTTCGCTCGTAGCGCTCGCCCTGCGTGACCCGCGTCAGGCTGCCGCGCTTCCAGGTGTAGGCCCAAGTGTAGCGGCCCGGTGCAGGGCAGCGCTCCGATCCGTCCGCATTGCGCAATTCCCGTTTGCAGATGGAAGACTGCTTCTGTACGACAAAGGCCACGTCGATGCGATTGCCGGAAATCGCCAGATCCATGACTTCGCCAGGAATGTGCTCGGTTGCATCCGGGGTGTAGCCGGTCTTGCGCGCCCTGATTTCCCATTGGTCCGTGATAGGACGAGCGGACGTCTTTCTGGGAATGAGTTTGCTGAGGACCGTGATGCCGTTGGGGCAGTCTGCGGTGGACGCTGAGCAATAGGATGCGCTGAGGTAGACGATTTCATGAGTACCGTCCTGGTCCAGGTCGGCGACTCGCAGGGAGCCTACGTAGTCCTCCTTCACGATGTCGTCGTTGACGCTGAAATCCTGCCAGAGCATGGCAATTTCGTGCGCGCGCTCCAACTTCAGCCTGGGCTCCCTGGCCTGTGCAACCGCGGCGACGACCATCGCTGCGATCGCGACATAACTCCGCATCCGTGCGCTCCTTGCAAACGAGTGGGCAGCATACTGCATCGGTGCGCGCCGGGTTATGGGGGGCGCGCCGCTCCATGCGGCCGCGGTCGTCACCGCCATTTCACGCTTGTTGGATTTTCGTCAATTCCACCGACACATGAACTTCGCAACGGGGGTGCTTGACTGCATGGGTCAACAATCGTTGCGGAGTTGCGCATGAGTGCAGTCACGGTAGGCAGGGGCGTCCCGGTGTCGTGTGGGCAGGGGGTGGTCCGGGCAGGTGGTGGACTGGCGCGCCGCGTGGCAGCGCCTGCGACAGTGCAACGCGGGGTGTACCGCGTGGGGTCTTCCGTCACGGTGCGTTCGCGCGCCGTTGCCTGCTAGGGGGCGTCATGCGGATCTGTGTTCTCAATGACGCAACCGTGGCGTCCAGCGGGCTGGAGCAGCGCTGTGTGGCCGCCCGCGATGCCGGTTGCGACTACGTAGTGATGGCAGCGCCGTTCGCGCGCGACGCCGAAGGCCGGCTGATGGAGCCCACCGGCGGCGGCGAGGCACACGAAGCGCGGCTGCGCGAGGCGGTGAAGGCCGCGCAGCAGGCCGGCGTGCAGCTGCTGATCGACGTGCGGCTGGACGAGGTCGGTGGCGCCAGCGCGGTGGTGCGCGACAATCCACAGTGGTTTCGGGCGCGCAGCACGGCGGTGCCGGACCCGCGTCAGCCGCGGGCCACGCCCGAGGTGGCCGAGGCCCGCTTCAGCTATGCGCAGGAAGGTGCGGCCCTGGTGGAATGGTGGAGCACGCGCCTGCTGGAGTGGGCCGGGCAGGGCGTGGGTGGCTTCCGCCTGTTACAGCCGCAGCAGGTGCCGGCACAGCGTTGGCGCGAGTTGATTGCACGCTTGCATGCGCAGGTGCCGGAGGTGGTCTTTGCCGCATGGACGCCCGGGTTGGGCCTGGACGCCTTGCAGCAGCTGTCCGGCGCGGGCTTCGATGCGGCGTTCTCTTCGCTGGCCTGGTGGGATGGGCGCGGCAGCTGGTTCTTCGAGGAAGATACGGCGTTGCGCGCACTGGCGTCGCAGGTCGTGGCGGTGCTGGATGCGCCCGATGGCAAGCGTGCCGCAGCGCCGGAACAGCACTGGCAGCTGGCGTTGGCGCTGGGTGGGGCATGGTTGCTGGACGAGACCCAGCTGCACGCCTTGCCGGCGTCCCTGCGCAGCCGCGACCGGCTGCCGGGTAGCAACGCCGGCCTGCGGCTGCGTCCGCTGTTGCGCGAGGCGACCGGGCTAACCGCCGTGGCGGTGGAGCCGCTGGGCGGATTGCCGTCCTTGTTATTGATCAATAGCGATACCCGGCATGTGGTGCCGGTGGCGGCCTCCGACCTGTTGCGGTTGCTGGGCGATGCCGAGGCGCTGGTGGCCGAGGATGGGCGCACGCTGTCGGGCGCGACGCTGGACGCGTTGGAGCCGGGCGAGGTGCGGGTGTATCGCAGCGTGCCGGCACGGCATGTGCTGGCGGTGCCGCGCATGCGTCCGCGCGCGCAGACCGCCGGCACCTGGCCACGCGTCTGCATCGAGTCGGTGACGCCGTCGGTGGATCACGGCCGCTTCCCGGTCAAGCGCACCGTGGGCGACCGCATCTGCGTGGAGGCCGATGCGTTCTGCGATGGGCACGACCGCATCGCGGTGGCGGTACTGTGGCGTGCGGCCGATGCCAAGAGCTGGGCCAGCGCACCGATGCGCGCACTGGGCAACGACCGCTGGCGCGCGGAGTTTCCGCTGGAGCGCATCGGCACCTACGAATTTCGCGTGGAGGCGTGGCGCGATGTGTTTGCCACCTTGCACGCGGATCTGGAGAAGAAGCGCGCGGCCGATACGGTGCTGCCGGTGGACGTGCAGGAAGCCGTTGCGGTGGTCGAGGCGGCGCATGCACGCAGCGAGGGCGAGCTGGCAGCGCGGCTGCAGGACATCCTTACCCGCATCGGCGCACAGGGCGAGCCGCTGCAGCAACTGGCCATCGTGCTGGAACCGGACACCGCGCAGGCGATGGCGCTGGCCGACGACAAACCGTTCCGCTCCGAGTACCCGGTCACCTTTCGGGTGGAATCGGAGCGTCGCGCGGCACACTTTGCCAGTTGGTACGAGTTGTTCCCGCGTTCGCAGAGCGGCGATGTGGCGCGGCACGGCACCTTCGACGATGTGATCGCGCGGCTGCCGCATATCCGCGCGATGAATTTCGATGTGCTGTACATGCCGCCGATCCACCCGATCGGCCTGAGGAATCGCAAGGGGCGCAACAACTCGGTGACCGCGGTCGCCGGCGAGCCGGGCAGCCCGTATGCGATCGGGGCCAGCGATGGCGGGCACACCGAGGTGCATGCCGAGCTCGGCGGGCTCGAGGGCTTCCGCCGCCTGATCCAGGCTGCGCGCGGGCAGGGGTTGGAAGTGGCGCTGGATTTTGCCATCCAGTGCGCGCCCGACCACCCGTGGCTGAAGGAACACAAGGACTGGTTCACCTGGCGCGCCGATGGCTCCATTCCCTATGCGGAGAATCCGCCGAAGAAATACCAGGACATCGTCAACGTCGATTTCTATGCCAGCGGGGCGGTGCCGGAGCTGTGGAACACGCTGCGCGATGCGGTGCTGTTCTGGGTCAACGAAGGCGTCACGCTGTTTCGCGTGGACAACCCGCATACCAAGCCGTTCCCGTTCTGGGAGTGGCTGATCGCCGACGTGCGCGGGCGCCGGCCGGACGTGGTGTTCCTGTCGGAAGCCTTCACCCGACCGAAGATGATGTACCGGCTGGCCAAGTGCGGCTTCTCGCAGTCGTATACCTACTTCACCTGGCGCAACCACAAGCACGAATTGCAGGCCTACATGCAGGAGTTGAACGAAGGCGTGCCCAGCGAGTGCTTCCGCCCGCATTTCTTCGTCAATACGCCGGACATCAACCCGTTCTTCCTGCAGACCAGCGGACGCAACGGCCATCTGATCCGCGCGGCGCTGGCAACCACCTTGTCGGGGCTATGGGGCATGTACCAGGGCTTCGAACTGTGCGAGGCCACGCCGCTGGCGCCGGGCAAGGAAGAGTATCTGGATTCGGAGAAGTTCCAGTTGCGCGCCTGGCCCGAGCGTGCGCCCGGCGACATCGTCGATGAGATCACCCGCTTCAACCAGCTGCGCCGCATGCATCCGGAGCTGCAGTCGCACCTGGGCACGCGCTTCTACCAGGCGCATAACGACCAGGTGCTGTATTTCGGCAAGTTCCTGGATGCCGGCTACCTGTCGCGCAGCCGCACCATGGTGCTGGTGGCGATCAACCTGGACCCGCACGCGGGGCAGGACGCGGATATCGAAATCCCGCTCTGGGAGCTGGGCCTGCCCGACCACGCCAGCGTCGCGGTGGACGATCTATGGGATGGGCATCGCTTCACGTGGTACGGCAAACACCAGCACATCCGCTTAGAGGCGACGCGGCCGTTCGCGTTATGGCGCATCCGCGCAGGAGAGGTCGCATGAATGCAGTTGCAGCGTTACAGGCCGATGCAGAGCAGTCGGCGGTGGTCGCCGACCAGCGCTGGTACAAGGACGCCATCATCTACCAGGTGCACGTCAAGTCGTTCTTCGACTCCAACGACGATGGCATCGGCGACTTTCCCGGGCTGATCTCCAAGCTGGACTACATCGCCGAGCTCGGCGTGGACACCATCTGGCTGCTGCCGTTCTACCCCAGCCCGCGCCGCGATGATGGCTACGACATCGCCGAATACATGGCGGTGCATCCGGACTACGGCAGCATCGAAGACTTCGAGCAGCTGGTGGCGCAGGCGCATGCGCGCGGCATCCGCATCGTCACCGAGCTGGTGATCAACCACACCTCCGACCAGCACCCCTGGTTCCAGCGCGCACGCAATGCGCCGGCCGGCTCGCCGGAGCGCGACTTCTACGTGTGGTCGGACACCGACCAGGAATACGCCGGCACGCGCATCATCTTCTGCGATACCGAAAAATCCAACTGGACCTGGGACCCGGTGGCCGGCCAATACTTCTGGCATCGGTTCTATTCGCATCAGCCGGATCTGAACTTCGACAACCCCGCAGTGCTGGAAGCGGTGCTGGAAGTGATGCGCTTCTGGCTGGACCGCGGGGTCGACGGGCTGCGCCTGGACGCGGTGCCGTATCTGATCGAGCGTTCGGGCACTTCCAACGAAAACCTGCCCGAAACCCACGCCATCCTGCGCAAGATCCGCGCCACCCTGGATGCCGAATACCCGGACCGCATGTTGCTGGCCGAGGCCAATATGTGGCCGGAAGACACCCAGCAGTATTTCGGCCAGAACGCCGACGAATGCCATATGGCGTTCCACTTCCCGCTGATGCCGCGCATGTACATGGCGATCGCGCGCGAAGACCGCTTTCCCATCACCGACATCATGCGCCAGACCCCGGAGATCCCGGAGAGCTGCCAGTGGGCGATCTTCCTGCGCAACCACGACGAGTTGACGCTGGAAATGGTCACCGACTCCGAGCGCGACTATCTGTGGCAGACCTACGCCGCCGACCGCCGCGCCCGCATCAACTTGGGAATTCGTCGCCGGCTGGCGCCATTGCTGGAACGCGACCGCCGCCGCATCGAGTTGATGACCTCCCTGCTGCTCACCATGCCGGGCACGCCAGTGCTGTATTACGGCGATGAAATCGGCATGGGCGACAACATCCATCTGGGCGACCGCGATGGCGTGCGTACACCGATGCAGTGGTCGATCGACCGCAACGGCGGCTTCTCGCGCGCCGATCCCGCGCAGCTGGTGTTGCCACCGGTGATGGACCCGCTGTACGGCTTCCAGGCGGTGAACGTGGAAGCGCAGGTGCGCGACCAGCATTCGCTGCTGACCTGGACCCGCCGCGTGCTCAGCGTGCGCAAGCGCTACCAGGCCTTCGGCCGCGGCGCGCTGCGTTTCCTGTACCCGGGTAACCGCCGCATGCTGGCCTATCTGCGCTGCTACCAGGACGAGACGGTGCTGTGCGTGGCCAACCTGTCGCATACGCTGCAGGCAGTGGAGCTGGACTTGTCCGAGTTCGAGGGCCGCGTGCCGGTGGACATCATCGGCGGCGGCAGCTTCCCGCCGATCGGGCGGCTGACCTACCTGCTGACGGTGCCGCCGTTCGGCTTCTATGCCTTCCAGCTGGTCAGCGAGGGCACCCTGCCGGACTGGCACGTGCCCAGCCCGGTGCCGTTGCCGGACTACCGCACGCTGGTGCTGCGCGGCGATACCGACGAAAGCAATGCGCTGCTGCCGCACCTGCCTACGCTGGAAGGCGAGATCCTGCCGGCCTGGCTGTCGGCGCGGCGCTGGTTCTCGGCCAAGGACCAGGCCCTGCGCAGCGTGCGCATTTCACGTCGCACGCCGCTGCCCGGCGATGAGCCGATGAGCCTGCTGGAGCTGGCGGTGGAGCTGGAAGACGGCCGCCACGAGTGCTACATGCTGCCGGTGGGTATCGTGTGGGAGCGCGAGCATCCCAGTACGCTGGCCGAGCAGCTGGCCTTGGCGCGTGTGCGCCAGGGCCGCGAGGTGGGCTACCTCACCGACGGGTTCGCGCTCAAGCCGATGGTGCGCGGGGTGATCGATGCGCTGCGCCGCAATGCCACGCTGGATTTCCACGACGGCGAGGATGCCGCGCAGCAGGGCCAGGTGCGCTTCGAATCCACCCCGGCGCTGGCCGCGCTGGAGATCCCGGACGACCCGGAGATCCGCTGGCTGTCGGCCGAGCAGAGCAATAGTTCGCTGGTGGTGGCCGACAAGGCGGTGTTCAAGCTGCTGCGGCATGTGGCCACCGGCGCCAATCCCGAGATCGAGATCGGCCGCCGGCTCACCGAGATGGGCTACGCCAATGCCGCGCCCCTGCTGGGCAGCGTGAGCCGTATCGACAACCAGGGCACGGTGACCACTATCGCGCTGCTGCAGGGCTTCATCCGCAACCAGGGCGATGCCTGGCGCTGGACGCTGGACCATCTGGCGCGCAGCTTCGACGAGTACGCCACCGCGCAGACCGATGAGGCGCGCGCCGAAGCCATCGCCGGTTACGACGCGTTCGCGGCGGTGGTGGGCAAGCGCCTGGCAGAGCTGCACGAAGCGTTGTCGCGCGACACCGACGATGCCGACTTCGCCCCGCAGCGCATCGACCTGCCCACCGCCAACGATGTGGTGGCCGGGGTGGCGCGACAGGTCGAAGAGATGTGGGACACGGTCAACGCGCGCCTGGCCGCCAGCGAGGAGCCCGCCGAGCGCGAGGCGCTGGAGGCCATTCTGGCGCAACGTCCGCAGCTGGATGCACTGCTTGCCCGGGCGCCCAGCGTGCTGGCCGATTCGCTGCTGACCCGCGTGCATGGCGACTTCCACCTGGGCCAGATCCTGGTGGCCTTCGACGATGTGGTGCTGATCGACTTCGAGGGAGAACCGGCCAAGCCGCTGGCCGAGCGGCGCGCCAAGGCCAGCCCGCTGCGCGACGTGGCCGGCTTCCTGCGCTCGCTCGATTACGCCAGTGAAGTGTCGGCGCGCGGCGAGGAGGGCACGGCCGCGCGCGCCGGGGTCGGCGTGGACACGCATCTGGACCAATTCCTGGTGCAATTCCGCCGCCGCTCCACACAGGCCTTCCTGGACGCTTACCATGCCGTGCTCGACGCCAGCGCCCACCCGTGGATCGCGCCGGCGGCGTTCAACGCCGCCACCTTGCTGTTCCTGGTGGAGAAGGCCTGCTACGAGGTGCGCTATGAAGCCGCCAACCGGCCCGGCTGGTTGATGGTGCCGATCGAAGGGTTGCGACGCATCCTGCAGCGCGCACGCGCCGGTGCAGGAGACACATGATGAGTGGAGTAATGACAGCAGTGAGTAATCGATGGGATCCCGGCGTTATCCGCGCCCTGGCCGAGGCGCGCCATGGGGATGCATTCGCCGTGTTGGGTGCGCATCCGGGCGACAACGGGCGCGTGTTGCGTACCTATCTGCCTGGCGCCGAGCGCGTCAGTGCGGTGCTGGACGACGGACAGACGATCGCGCTGGAGGCCGGCCCGGAGCCGGGCCTGTTCGCCGGCGAGCTTCCGGCGCAGGGCGGCTACCGCCTACGCATCGGCTGGCCGGGCGGCGAGCAGGACACCGCCGACCCGTACGCGTTTGGGCCGCAGCTCAGCGACTTCGACCTGCACCTGATCAGCGAAGGCCACCACCTGCAGCTGGCCGATGCGCTGGGCGCCAACGTGGTGGAGGTGGACGGCGTGCGCGGCACGCGCTTTGCGGTATGGGCACCCAACGCCTCGCGCGTGGCGGTGGTGGGCGATTTCAATAGTTGGGACGCGCGGCGCCACCCGATGCGGCTGCGCCACCAGTCCGGTGTGTGGGAGCTGTTCGTCCCCGATGTCGGCCCGGGTGCGCACTACAAGTATCACCTGCGCGGCCCGCATGGCCACGAGTTGCCGGCCAAGGCCGACCCGGTGGCGCGGCGCGCAGAGCTGGCGCCGGGTACTGCCTCCATCGTGGCCGACCCCACGCCGTTCCAGTGGAGCGACGATGGCTGGATGGCCACGCGCGCGCGTCGCCAGGCGCACGACGCGCCGATGAGCATCTACGAGATCCACGCCGGCTCCTGGCTGCGCGAAGAAGGTGTGGATCTGGATTGGGACGGCCTGGCCGACCGTCTGATTCCCTATGTAGCCGACATGGGCTTTACCCATGTGGAGCTGATGCCGGTTGCCGAACACCCGTTCGGCGGTTCGTGGGGCTACCAGCCGTTGGGAATGTTCGCGCCCACTGCGCGCTTCGGCTCGCCCGATGGCTTTGCCCGCTTCGTCGACCGCTGCCACCGCGAGGGCATCGGCGTGCTGGTGGATTGGGTGCCGGCGCACTTTCCTACAGACGCGCACGGGCTGGCGCATTTCGACGGTACTGCGCTGTACGAACACGCCGACCCACGCGAGGGCTTCCACCGCGACTGGAATACGCTGATCTACAACCACGGCCGCCGCGAGGTGTCCGGTTTTTTGATCGCCAGTGCGCTGGAGTTCCTGCAGCGCTATCACGTGGACGGCCTGCGCGTGGATGCGGTGGCCTCGATGCTGTATCGCGACTACAGCCGCAACGCCGGCGAGTGGGTGCCCAACATCCACGGCGGGCGCGAGAACTACGAAACCATCGCCTTCCTGCGCCGGCTCAACTCGGTGGTGCGCGAGCACACCCCGGGTGCGGTGATGATCGCCGAGGAATCCACGGCCTTTCCCGGTGTCACCGCCGACGTGGCGCACGGCGGCCTGGGTTTTCACTACAAGTGGAACATGGGCTGGATGCACGACACCCTGCACTACGCGGGGCTGGACCCGATCTATCGCCGCTACCACCATGGCGAGCTGACCTTCAGCATGGTCTACGCGTATTCGGAGCGCTTCGTGCTGCCGATCTCGCACGACGAAGTGGTGCACGGCAAGGGTTCGCTGCTGGGCCGCATGCCGGGCGACGACTGGCAGCGTTTCGCCAACCTGCGTGCCTACCTGGGTTTCATGTTCACCCACCCGGGCCGCAAGTTGCTGTTCATGGGCTGCGAGTTCGGCCAACCCACCGAGTGGAACCACGACGCTGGCCTGCCATGGCAGTTGCTCGACGAGCCGCGCCACCGCGGCGTGCAGACCCTGGTACGCGACTTGAACCGCCTGTATGTCGAATACCCCGCGCTGCACACGCAAGACGATGACCCGTCCGGTTTTGCCTGGGTGGTGGGCGACGATGCCGCCAACAGCGTGGTCGCCTTCCTGCGCAAGGGCAAACGCGGCGATGCGCCGGTGCTGGTGGTGGTCAACTTCACCCCGGTGGTGCAGCACGGCTATCGCATCGGCGTGCCGCAGGGTGGCCAGTGGCGCGAAGTGTTCAACAGCGACGCCGGGCTCTACGGCGGCAGCAACCTGGGCAACGGCGGCAGCGTGAGCGCCGAGCAGCAATCCATGCACGGGCACGCGCAATCGCTGCCGCTGCTGCTGCCGCCACTGGGCGCCATCGTGTTGACCCCGCAGGGCTGATGCTACGCGGAGCGGCTAACCGAGCCGAGCGAGCAGTTGTCAGGCAAGGATGGAAGGCGCGCAAGGTCCTGCGTGTTCGAGCGATCCCTGCCGAGTACGAGGACCGGCCGTGTCCGCCTGGCAGATGCGCAGTCGGTTTGGCCGCCACGCTTGCCGGATTGGCTGTTTCTGGTTGAAACAAGGTCGTACCACCGGGCGCTTGGCCCGGCGGTGCGACACCTGCTAGATTCGCGCCTTCGCCGCCCGGGGAGGGCGGCAAGGCACAGCCGCCGCCATGCCTTCCGTGACCGTCCTTGCCGGAGCAGCGTGCGTGCCTGTGGTGAAGTGTGTGAGCGAAATCGGGTCTGCGCCATGTGCAGCGCCCGCAGTATGGCGTGGGCACCTTGATTGCGTGGCCCCGAACGCCAGCGTGCAGCAGCTTGTGCGGCCACGCCAGCGTGCGCACGAGCATGGCTGTTTCGTTGCGTGCGGGGCATGCACACCTGCAATCGCAGACACCGGTGCCGCCCGATGCTGCTGACCGGTGTCTACCTGCTGGCGGCCGCCGTGGCGGCAACGTTGTTCTACCTGGCCACCGTGCACCAGCGCCTGTGGCAGCGCACTCCACGCTGGAGACGGCCGCTGCGTGCGGGCGGCCTTGCGCTGTTTGCGCTGTCGCTGGCTTGCGCCATCGCTGCGCTGGGCGTGTGGGCGGGCATCTTCGCGGCGCTGACTGCATTGATGCTGGCGGCCATCGTGCTGCCGTGTGTGGATCTCTGGCGTCAGGCGCGCGCGCAGCGCAGGCAGGTGCGGCATGTGGGCTAGATGGTTGGCAGCGGTGGTGCTGGGCCTGCCATTGGCGGTGGCGCTGGTGGGGTTGTGCGCGCTGCTGCTGCCGGGGCCGCGGCAGTCCTACACGCTGGCGTGGCTGCTGCTGATGTTCCCGGTCTGGATCGGCGCGATGGCCTGGCCGTTCGCATTCCGTAGTGCGGCGCGTGCCTGGTGGTGCCTGGGCGGGCTGACCCTGCTGTGCTACCTCGCACTGGCCGCCATCAAGGCGCTGGGCTGGACGGAGCTTCCCGCATGAAGGCCGCCACCTTGCGCGCGTTCCTGTCGGCACACAGCTGGATGGGGCTGCTCGCCGGCATGGCCTTGTTCATCGCCTTCTATGCCGGTGCCCTCACCGTGTTCACCCACGAATTGAGCGGCTGGCAAGTGGCGCCGCGCGCGTCGTCGCTATCGCCGGCCGAACCGGTCGCCGCCGCGCAGTCGCTGCTCGATCGCGTTCTCGCTGCGCATCCACAGGTGGCCGAGTCGTTCCTGGTGTTGCTGCCCGGCGAGCATGGGCCGTTGGCGCGGCTGTACTGGTATGGCGCCCAGGCCGATGCCAGTGGCGGCATGCGCCAGTATCAACACGCACCCGACGGCGGTCTGCTGGAACTGCCGCAACGCACCGGCTTTGCCGATTTCCTGTACGACCTGCACTTCACCGCCGGCCTGCCGCGCGTGTTCGGCACTTATCTGTTCGGCGTGGTGAGCGTGCTGTACGGGCTGGCGCTGGTCAGCGGCGTGGTGCTGTATGCGCCGGTGTTCTTCAAGGACCTGTTTGCGCTGCGCCTGGGCGCCAACGTCAAGCGCTTGTGGCAGGACGCACACAATCTGGTGGGCATGCTGTCGCTGCCGTTCCACGTGATCTTCGCCTGGTCCGGCGCGGTGCTATGCCTGGGCGTGCTGCTGCTGGCGCCGTTCCAGTTCCTGGTGTTCGACGGCAAGCTGATGCAGATCCTGGAGCCGGATTTCGAACTGGCACCGCATGTGGCGCCGGCCAAGCGCGCCGCGCCGCTGCTGCCGATCGCAACGCTGCTCGATCGCGCGCGCGCGGCCAGCCCGGGCTTCGTGCCGGAAAGCCTGGCCTACCACGACGCCGGCGATGCCAACGCGCGGGTGGAGGTCTATGGCCATCACGATCAGCGCCGGCTCAACAGCCTGGGCGGGGTGGCGCTGGATGCCACCACCGGCCAGGTACTGCGCGTGCTGGAGCCGGCCACGATGTCGCCCGGCACCGCCGCCCTGCGCGGGCTGCAGGCACTGCACTTCGGTAACTTCGGGCATGTGGCGGTGCAGTGGCTGTACTTCCTGCTCGGCCTGGGCGGCGCCTTCCTGTTCTACAGCGGCAACCTGTTGTGGATCGAAACCCGGCGCAAGCGCCGCCAACCCGCGCAGCCACGCCGCACACATGCGATGGCGCGGCTCACGGTCGGCGTCTGTCTGGGTAGCGTGGCCGGCATCTCCGCCTTGTTCATCGCGGCGCGGTTTCTGCCGCAGGGCCAGGAGCGGCATGTCTACTACGCTGTGTTTGGCGCCAGCGTGGTGTGGGCCGCGCTGCGCCCGACTGCGCGTGGCGCGTATGAGGTGCTGCTGGCCTGCGCCGTGTTGACTGCAGCGATCCCGCTGGCCAGCTGTTTTACAGTGCAAGGCCGCACCGTTCCCTGGCAGGATCCGGTAACGCTGGTTGTCGATCTGGTCGCCCTGGTCATGGCGTGGGCGTATTGGCAGATGGCGCGTGCCGGCAAGCGACGCGGTCTGCGCGGCGATCCGAACAGTGTGTGGGCGTGGGAGCGCGCCGCCGCCTGAGTGGCGGCATCGGTGCACCGCGTGGCAGGAGGTGCGACGGCGCCGACATCACGTCCACTGCCACGCAGCGTCCGTAAAATGCGGCCGCCGTATCCGCACTAGGTACTGACGCAATGTCCGCCGGCACGCGCATCGGTGTGATCTCCGACACCCACGGGCTGTTGCGGCCCGAGGCGCTCGCCGCGCTCAGCGGCTGCGCGCAGATCATCCATGCCGGCGATGTCGGCAAGCCGCAGGTGCTCGAGGCGTTGCAGGCGCTGGCGCCGTTGCATGTCATCGCGGGCAATGTCGATAACCAGCCCTGGGCGGCGGGCCTGCCGCAGACGCTGGATCTGCAGATCGCGGGTGTGCGTCTCCACGTGCTGCACGATCTGAAGACACTGGCACCGCAGGTGCAGGCGGACGTGATCGTCAGCGGGCATTCGCACAAGCCGGCAATCCACACGCGCGAAGGCGTGCTGTACCTCAATCCGGGCAGCGCCGGTCCGCGCCGCTTCAGCCTGCCTGTCAGCGTGGCGCAGCTGTGGCTGGGCGATGGCGCGCCGCGTGCGCAATTGCAGGTGCTGGCGCTGCGTTAAAGGTCGCTGACCTGGCCTGCACGCTGGCGGGGCCATCCTGCGGCCTTGCGTTGTTGCCAGGAGTTTCCATGAACACCCGTCGCCAATTCCTCTCCGCCGCCGTTGCCGGCACCGCGGCCCTGGCCGCCGCACCGCTGATGGCCAAGCCATCTGCACCCGGCAGCGTGATGCCCACGCGTGGCAAGGCCACAGCCGCGTCGCTGCCGACCAATCCGCCCGACAAGACCGTGCGCTATCGACCGGGTACGCGGCTTGGCTTCGGCGGTGTGGCGATCGGCAATGGGTTTGCGCCCACCAGCGATGCGCAGAGCGAGCAGACCCTGGCGGCGGTGTGGGAATCGGGCGTGCGTCACTTCGATACCTCGCCGTGGTACGGGCTGGGCCTGTCGGAACGGCGCATGGGCCACCATCTGCACACCCATCGTGCCGAGGACTATGTGCTCTCCACCAAGGTCGGGCGGCTGCTCACCGCCACCAGCAAGCCGCCCAAGACGATGTGGGTGCAGCCCTCGCCATTCGACTACCGCTACGACTACAGTGCCGCCGGCGTGCGGCGTTCGATCGAAGACAGCCTGCAGCGCCTGGGCGTGTCGCAGATCGATATCGTCTACATCCACGACCTGTCGCCGGACAACGAAAAAGATCTGGGCATGCCCTGGGAGCAGCGCTTCGCCGAAGCGGCCAGGGGCGCGATGCCGGAGCTAACCAGGATGCGCAGGGAGGGCCTGATCAAGGCCTGGGGCTTTGGCGTCAATCGCCCCGAGCCTGCATTACGCGCGATCGAAGAGGCCGACCCGGACATCTTCCTGCTGGCCTGCCAGTACTCGCTGCTCGACCACGCGCAGGCCTTGCACGACACCTTTCCGAAGATCGCCAGGCATGGCGCCTCGGTGGTGGTGGGTGCGCCACTGCTGGCCGGTTATCTGGCCGGGCGCGAACGCTATCTCTACGATGGCACCGTGCCGCAATGGGCGCCGGCCAAACGACAGAAGGCGATGGCGATCTGCGAGCGGCATGGTGTGGATCTGCGTACCGTAGCGCTGCAGTTCGCGGCTGCCCCGAAGGTGGTGTCGGCGGTGATTCCGGGTGCCCGCACGGCCGAACAGGCCAGCGCCAATGCAGCATCGATGCGCGTGGCGATTCCGGCGGCGGTGTGGGAGGAGCTCAAGCGCGAAGGCGTGATCGAGGCGGATGCGCCGGTGCCCGTTGCGCGTTGAGGGATGATGCCTGGACCGCCTGATCAAACATCTGCGTGGCGGCCAGGGCGAGCGGGGTGGGCGTGGCAGGTGCTCGTGCGATGCGTCCAACAAGGCGCAGCCTCGCTGCATTTCCTTCTCCTACCGGGACAGTGTCCCCTTCATCGGGGAGAAGGTGCAGCGAAGGGGCGGATGAGGGTGCGGAACAAGCGACCACGCCCGCGATGAGCAGTCGATTGCGCCAACCCTGCTCTGTAGGCCCGGGAACGACCTTAGCGTCATTGCGCGTCAAGTTCCCGATCATGCCAAGCGCAGCTGGCCGCCACGCATCACGGAATCAACAGCGGCCGCAAGGCAGGCACGTGTCTTGCCAACTCGTCGGCAATGATCGCCGCAAAGACATCCGCGCCCTCGGGGCCAAGATGCGTGTAGTCGAAGGCAAGTTTGGCCTGGCCCATCGGTTCTGCACTGGCATTGTCCTGTGCAGTGGCAGTCGCGGTGGCTGCAGGCACGCTGGCGGCTTCAGGCATTTTCGACGATGACGATGACGATGACGATGACGGCGGCGTTTGCGCCGGCGTCTTGCCGATGGTGGTGCCCGATTGCGCTGCGATCACCTGCTGCGGGTCAGCCGGGCGCTGCGCCAGCCGCATGGCCAGCACCGGGCCCATGCCCTGCACCAGCGCGCGGCTGCGCGCGTGCAGGTCGATCAGTGGCACCTGCAGTTCGCGCGCCACCGCACGCGTGGCCTCCGCCCAGGGGCCCAGGTCGTCCAGCAGCTGGCCGCGTTCGAACTGCCGGCGCGTCAGTGGCGTCACCAGCACCGGCATGGCGCCGGCGGCACGCGCCTCGGCCACATAGCGGCGCAGGTTGGCAGGAAATTCGGTCGCCAGGTCGGTCGAACGCCCCGGCTTGCCGGGCTGGTCGTTGTGGCCGAACTGGATCAGCACCACCACCTGCCGGTACCCGCCGCTGCGCAACTCCTTGAGCGCAAGCTCCCACGAGCCTTCGGCACGGTAATTGGCCGTGCTGCGCCCGCCGCGTGCCAGGTTCACGCAGCTCAGGAACGAGGTCACATGCTGCGCGCAAAAACTCGGCCCCCAGCCACCCTGCACGGCGGTGGTGGAATCGCCGACCAGCACGATCTTGCTGGCGGCGAACGCAGGTGCTACCGCAGCTGTGCTGCCCATGCCGGCGGCAGCGGCAGCAATCGGCACGCTGGCCGCAGCCAGTGCAAACACCAACAGCGGCGCAACAAGAGAACACAAACGCATGGGATCACCGTCGAGGAAAGGCGGTCAGAACGTGCCGCGCTGGATGAAGGGGGCTTGCTGATACAACACGCGTTCGCCGCCACGCGGGTCGTTGGCCAGCCGGCTCGGCACATCGAACAGCAGCGTCTGGCGACGCTCCAGCGAATATTGCTTCCAGCGCGGCAGGCCGCGTTGATTGGGGTCGCCATGGCGCGCGAACGCGAGCAGGGCGCTGCTCATCTGCTCGGCCATCTGCTGCGCGGCAGGGCTGTTGCCGGTACGCGAACCGGGCTGGGCAATGGTGTCGAACACCAGCGGGATATCCAGCGTGTGGAAGGCGCCGAACTTGCCGCCATCCAGTGGCGAGCCCCAATCCAGTTGATAGACCCAGGTGGGCGCGCCCTGGCGTGCGCGCGCTTCGGCCTCCTCGACCGCCCCACGCCAGGAGCGTCCGGCCGTGGTGGCGGCGAAGAACACCTGCGACGGCGTGTAGTGTGGATACAGCCGGCGGTATTCGGCGATCACCACCTGCGGCAACAGGTCCACGTATTGCTGGGCTTCCAGCCTGGCCGGTAATTCGTCCCAGCTCAGCGCGAAGTTTTTCGCATCGTTGCCGAGAAACGCGCGGGTCTCGTCGCGGGTATTGCCGATCACCATCGGAATGCCCGCAGACTGCAGCGGCGCGGTGGGCCAGAACGGATGCACCGGCACGTTGCGCGCATCCAGCACCGGGCCGAAATACAGCGCGCTGTTTTCCACCCGCGAGGGGTCGCGCACCTGCGCGGCGGCGGCCAACAGCTGCGCCACCGGCAACGTGCGCAGCCGCGGCAGGTCGCCAGGTGTCAGTTTCAGCGCGTCCAGCAGCAGCTGCGCGCGCTGGCTGGCCGCACGCGGGCCGGCCACGGTGACCTGCTGGCCGCTCATGGTCCAGGCGCGGTGGAACAAGCCACGTGCGGCCGGCATCGCCATCAGCGTGGCGATCTTGGCGCCGCCGCCGGATTGGCCGAAGACGGTGACATTGCCGGCGTCGCCGCCGAATTCGGCCGCATGCTGGCGCACCCAGTGCAGCGCCTGGATCAGGTCCAGCTGGCCGGCATTGCCCGAATCGGCAAAGCTGGCATCGCCCAGTTGCGCCAGCGACAGGTAGCCGAACAGGTTGAGCCGGTGATTGACCGTGACCACCACCACATCGCCGCGTTTGCACAGGCGCACGCCGTCGTAGAGCGGGTCGCTGCCCGAGCCGGTGGTGTAGCCGCCGCCGTGGATATAGAACAGGATCGGCCGCCGGCCGCCATCGCGCAGGGCCGGCGTCCACACGTTGAGGAACAGGCAGTCTTCGCTGCTCGGTTCGCTGGCCTTGGACTGCGGGGCGGCGGCGCCGAAGCCGGTGGCATCGCGCACGCCCTGCCAGGGCACTTCCGGCAGCGGGGCCTGGAAGCGCCGCGCGCCGGTGTCGCTGCCGTACGGGATGCCCTTGAACACGCAGATGCCGGCATCGCGCAGGCCGCGCACGGTGCCGCTGCGCAGGTGTGCCAGCGGCGCGCTGTCCTGGCGTGGTGGCGCTGGCGCCGCGGCGGCTGCGGCAACGCCGGGCAGGGCGGCTGCGGCGGTTGCAAGCAGGCCACCGCGCAGCAGCGTGCGGCGGCGCGGGTCGGGCGCGCGCGGTGCGCTCATCGCCCGACATCCTTCTTCGCCGATGCCGCCAATGCCGCCGATGCCGGTGGCGTGGTGAGATGGGCAATCCAGGCCTGCGCCAGCTGCGGCCAGGCGGCCAGGGTCAGCCCGGCGATGCGCTCGGTGCCGAAGCCATGGCCGCCCTGCGCAAACACATGCAGCTCGCTGGGCACCCCGGCGCGCAGCAGTGCGTCGTGCATCAGCAGGCTGTTGCGCACCGGCACCACACTGTCGTCCTGCGCATGCAGCAGGAAGGCCGGCGGCGTGCGCGCGTCCACGTGCAGCTGCGGAGAGTAGGCGCGCACCTGCGCAGCGCTGGGCGCGCTGCCGAGCAGGCGCTGCCGCGAGCCCGGATGCGCGTTGGCGCTGTCCATGTCGATCACCGGGTAGATCAGCAGCTGGAAGTCCGGCCGGGCGCTCAAGGCATCGGCGGCATCCTGCGCCGGGTACACCTGTGCGGCATAGCGCGTGCCCAGGCTGGCGGCGACATGGCCACCGGCCGAAAACCCCATCACCCCGATCCGGTGCGCATCGATGCCGTAACGCGCCGCGTTGGCGCGGATCAGCCGCAGCGCACGCTGGGCGTCGGCCAGCGGTACGTCGGCGCCGTTCGGATGGCCTTCGCCCGGCAACCGGTAGCGCAGCACGAACAGGGTGATGCCGGCCTGGTCGGCAAAGCCAGGCGCCAGTGCGCTGCCTTCGTTGTCCAGCACGATGCGCTGGTAGCCGCCGCCCGGGGTGACCAGCAGCGCGGTGCCGTTGGGCTGCCTGGGCCGGTACACCACCAGATAGGGCTGGCTGATGGACTGGATGTAGCGGTCGGGGCGGGCGGCATCGCTGCTGCGGTCCACGATGCGCTGCGGCTGCGCCAGCGCGGTGTCTCCCGGTGCCATGCCGGCCGGCCAGAGTGCGATCCGGCTGGCCAGCTCGGCCGGCGTATCGGCGCTGGCTGCCTCGTCCGCCCAGGCGGGCATGGCGGTCAGCATCAGGGCACCCAAGATCAGCGCAAGGCTCCGGCGCAGCCGGCGTAAGGGCTCGTGGCCATGGCGTTGATGGCTTGTCTGTCGCATCGCCCCTCCCAGGGTCGCTTCGCAATCGCGGTCACAATGCCGCACTGCACATTGCCAATGACACCGGTTTACCATATACAGCACACCGTGCCGCTGTCGATTGGCAGTGCAACAAAACATCCATCAGGGAGACACCCTTGAGCAACGACGCCGCCACCCCGCCAACGTCCACATCCGCGCTGTCCGACATCGCCCAGCGCTTTGTGGAGGCACGCCGTGCCGGGGCATCGCTAGCCGATTTTCCCGGGCAAATCCCCGCCGACCTGGTCACCGCCTACCAGGTGCAGGACATTGCCATCAGCCAGTGGCATGACCAGGTGGTCGGCTGGAAGGTGGGCTACATCGCCGCCGAGCGCCGCGATGCCTCCGGCGACGAACGGCTGCTGGGTCCGATCTTCTCTCAGAAGCTCTGGAATGCTACCGGTGGAACAACCGAGTTCCCGATCTATGTCGGCGGCTTCGGCGCGGTGGAAGCCGAATACGTGCTGCGCCTGGAAGCCGATGCACCCGGCGGCAAGACGCGATACACCCCGGACGAGGCCGCTGCACTGCCGGCGAAGCTGTTCATCGGGGTCGAGATCGCCAGCAGCCCATTGGCGACCATCAACAAGCTGGGACCGCGCGTGGTGATCTCCGATTTCGGCAACAACAACGGGCTGATCCTGGGGCCGGAAGTCACCGACTGGCTGGGCCGCGAGGAGACCGCACTGACTGCCGAAACGCTGATCGACGACCAGGTCGTCGGGACCGGAGGCGCCACCACGCTGCCCGGTGGATTGCGCGCGGCCTACGCATTCGCGCTCAGCCGTTCGGCCCAGCGCGGGCGTCCGCTCAAGCGAGGTGATCTCATTGCCACCGGCAATGCCACCGGTATCCACGACATCGAAGTGGGACAGCATGCCCTGATTCGCTTCGCCGGCATCGGCGACATTTCCTGTACGGCCGTGTCCGCCAGCTGAGCGCGGACCCCGTGACCAGACGCTTGGGAGGGCGCCAATGATCACACGCAGACATTTCCTCGGTGCCGGGCTCGGTGCCGCCGCTGCCGGCCCCTGGCTGGGCGCCGGCGCCACCACGCCGATTCCCGGCGGCCAGCTGCTGACCGCCACCGATGTGCATGTGGGTGACTACCCCACCGTGGAAGCGGTGCGCTGGTTCGGCAAGCAGCTCGAAGCCCGCACCAACGGCCGGCTCAAGCTGCGCCAGTACCACTCAGGCCAGTTGGGCCGCGAGTCGGAAGCGATCGACATGGCGCGCTTCGGCGCCATCGATATCACCCGCGTCTATTCGGGCGCGTTGAACAACACCTTTCCGTTGACCCAGGCCTTGTGCCTGCCGTACGTGTTCGATTCGGTGCCGCATCTGCGCCGTGCCATCGACGGGCATGTGGGCGACAGCGTGCTGCGCAGCTTCGAACAGCGCGGCCTGGTGGGCCTGGCGATCTACGATTCGGGTGCGCGCTGCTTCTACAACACCAAGCATCCGCTGCACCGCCCGGAAGACCTCAAGGGCTTGAAGCTGCGCGTGGCCTCGTCGGACATCTTCCTCAAGCTGATGCGCATGCTGGGCGCCAACCCCACGCCGATGTCGCTGGGCGAGACGTTCTCGGCGATGGAAACGCACATGATCGACGGTGCGGAAAACAATATGCGCAGCTTCCAGTCCAGCCGGCACTTCGAAGCGGCACGGTACTGGTCGCAGAGCGAGCATTCCTATGCGCCGGACATCCTGGTGATGTCGCGGCAGAGCTTCGAGTCGCTGAGCGCGGCCGATCGCGGCCTAGTGGTGGAACTGGCGCGCGCGTCGGTGCCGGTGATGCGCGAGTTGTGGGATGCGTCCGAGACGGTCGCGCGCCAGCAGGTGATCGATTACGGCGTCAAGCTCAATCAGGTCGACATGCCGGCGTTCCGCGCCGCCGCCGCGCCGCTGCTGGCCGAATACCGCAAGCAGCCGGAGATCGAAGCGCTGTACCGCCGCATTCGCGATTTTGCATAGAGGTGTCCCGATGACCGAACCCGATACCGTTGCTGTCCCGGTCGCGCCGTTGCAGCGCGCGCTGGACCGCGTTTCCGATACCGCCGTTGGCGTGGCATCCATCGCGTTGCTGGGCCTGGTGGTCGTGCAGGGCTGGCAGGTATTCACCCGCTACGTGCTCAACGACTCTCCCAGCTGGACCGAGCCGGTGACGCTGTTGCTGCTGAGTACCGCGCTGAGCCTGGGCGCTGCCGCCGGCGTGCATACCAACCGCCATTTCGGCTTCTACCTGCTGGGCGAGCACGTGCCGCCGCTGGTGCGCCGGATCTTCGAAGTGATACGCCCGTTGATGATCATCGCCATCGGTGCGGTGCTGGCGTGGTGGAGCGCGGCGCTGCTTCTCGATGGCCTGGACATCAAGATGGCCGGCGCGCAGATGCCGCAGAGCATCAACTACCTGCCGCTGTCGATCGGCGGTGCGCTGATGGTGGTGTTTGCCTTGTACAAGTTGTGGCGTGTGCTGCGCCCGGTCCATGTCGGAGGAGTGCGCTGATGGGTATCGCGATGTTGTTGGGTACCTTCGTGGTGCTGCTGCTGATCGGCGTGCCGGTCGCCTACGCGCTGGGCGCGGCTGCACTGGCCACGCTGCTGTATCTGGACCTGCCCACCGTGGTGCTGGTGCAGCAGATCTCCGCCGGCAGCGGCTCGGCCTCGCTGATTGCGATTCCGCTGTTTATCTTCGCCGGCGAGCTGATGTTGCGCGGTGGCATTTCCGAACGCCTGATCGCGCTGGCCTCGTCCCTGGTGGGGCGTGTGCGCGGTGGCCTGGGCCAGGTCAGCGTGCTGTCGTCGCTGTTCTTCGGCGGCGTCTCCGGCTCGGCGATCGCCGACGTGTCGGCAGTGGGCGGCACGATGATTCCGCAGATGATCAAGCGCGGCTACGACCGCGATTACGCGGTGAACGTGAGCATGACCGCGGCGCTGGTGGCCTTGCTGGTGCCGCCCTCGCATAACCTGATCCTGTTCTCGGCTGCGGCCGGTGGCGGCCTGTCGATCGCCGACCTGTTCGCGGCCGGCATCGTCCCCGCGTTGCTGATGACCGCGGCGATGATGGTCACCGGCTACGCGGTGGCGCGCCATCGCGGTTATGGCACCGAGCCGTTTCCTGGCTGGCGTGCGGTGGCCCTGCGCCTGATCGGTGCATTGCCGGGCCTGGGCCTGGTGGCGTTGATCTTCATCGGTATTCGCGCCGGCATCTTCACCGCGGTGGAAAGCGCCGCGATCGCGGTGGTGTACGCCTTGATCGTCACCGCGCTGCTGTATCGCCAGCTGCGCTGGGCCGAGTTCTTCGCTGCGGTGACGCATGCGGCGCGCACGACCGGCGTGATCCTGTTCGTGATCGCCACCGCGGCCGTGTTCGGCTGGTTGCTGGCCTATCTGCAGGTGCCGGCAGCGGCGGTGAAGTTCCTGCAGGCCATCGCCGACAGCAAGAACACCGTGCTGCTGATGATCGTGGTGATGCTGCTGCTGCTGGGCATGTTCATGGACCTGGCGCCGAAGATCCTGATCTGCACGCCGATCTTCCTGCCGGTGGTCAAGGCCTATGGCATCGACCCGATCCACTTCGGTCTGGTGATGGTGCTGGCCGGTGGTATCGGCCTGATCACTCCGCCGATCGGCTCGGTGCTGTTCATCGGCACCTCGATCGGGCAGATCACCATCGCCCAGAGCATGCGCACCATCTGGCCGTTCTGGCTGGCGGCGCTGTGCGTGTTGCTGATCGTGGCGTTCTTCCCCGAATTGTCGTTGTGGTTGCCGCGCGCGTTGCGCGCATGAGGAGCTGAGCGATTGCGTGCCCGGTGCACGGGCGATCGCGGCGGCCTGGGCGCCGTTGCGGTCCCGCCGTCTGCCGGCCGCGTGCGATGCCGCGTCCAGGGCACATGGCATCGCTGCCGGCGGGAGGGTTCCGCCTCATCTGGTTAACCGGTGGCATTGCCACCGGCAACCGTATCGCCCCGCAGCGCGGGGACCAGGAGAGAGCATGCGTGTACGTACCACCTCACCCCGATGGCGTTGGCTGCTGGCCGGCGGACTGCTGTTGTGCGCGGGCCTGAGCGGCGCGGCGGACTGGAAGCGCGGCATCGAAAACCAACGCATCGCCGATCAGGGCAATGGCACCTACCTCAATCCGGTGCTGGCCGGCGATCACCCCGATCCCTCGGTGCTCAAGGACGGCGACGACTACTACCTCACGCTGTCGTCGTTCGATGCCTATCCTGGCCTGCCGATCTGGCATTCGCGCGATCTGGTCAACTGGCAGCCGCTGGGCCACGCCATCACCCAGAACGTGGGCGCGATCTGGGCGCCGGACCTGATCAAGCACGGCAAGCGCTACTACATCTATTTCCCGGCCCGGCGCGGCGACCAGGGCGAGCGCAGCAACTTCGTGGTCTGGGCCGATGACATCGCCGGCCCGTGGAGCAAGCCGATCGACATCGGTCTTGGTAAGTACATCGACCCTGGCCATGCGGTGGGCGAAGACGGCAAGCGCTACCTGTTCCTGAGTGGCGGCGACTACGTGCAGCTCTCCGACGACGGCCTGAAGGTGGTAGGCACGCCCAAGCACGTCTACGACGGCTGGAAGTACCCGGAAAGCTGGGACGTGGAAGGCTATGCGCAGGAAGGCCCCAAGATCACCCGCCACAACGGCTGGTACTACATGACCACCGCAGTGGGCGGCACCGCCGGCCCGCCCACCGGGCACATGGTGATCACTGCGCGCTCGCGCTCCATCCATGGCCCCTGGCAGAACGCGCCCAACAACCCGATCACTCGTACCAAGAGCGCCGACGAGCCATGGTGGTCGCGTGGTCATGCCACCCTGGTGGAAGGCACCGACCAGCGCTGGTGGATGCTCTACCACGGCTACGAGAACGGCTTCTGGACGCTGGGCCGGCAGGCGCTGCTGGACCCGATCGAATGGACGCCCGATGGCTGGTTCGTCGCCAAGGGTGGGGACCTGGGCAAACCGCTGAAGAAGCCCAGCGGCCAGGCCCTGCAACACGGGCTGGCATTGTCGGACGACTTCCGCGCCAGCACGCTCGGCCCGCAGTGGGCGTTCTTCAATCCGGCCGCCGACGAGGCCAGGCGCCTGCAGGTGGGCGATGGCGTATTGCGGCTGCAAGGCAAGGGCAGCGCGCCGCGCGATGCCTCGCCGCTGACGGTGATCGCCACCGACCCGGCCTACCAGTTCGAGGTGCAGATGACGGTGAGCCCGGGCGGCCAGGGTGGGGCGCTGCTGTTCTACAGCGACAAGCTCTACGCAGGGGTGGGCAGCAATGGCGAACACTTCGTCATGCACCGCTACGGCGAGGAGCGCCCGGCCAAGCTGGCGCCCAGCAGCACCGGCGGCACGCTGTGGCTGCGGGTCACCAACAACCGCCACATCGTCACCATCCACAGCAGCACCGACGGCAAGGCCTGGACCAAATACCCGGTGCAGATGGAAGTGTCCGGCTACCACCACAATGTCGCCGGCAAGTTCCTGGCCCTGAAGCCGGCGCTGTATGCCGCAGGTAACGGCCAGGTGGAGTTCCGCAACTTCCGCTACCGCGCCCTGGACTGACCGTCCTGCACCGCCGGGCCTGCCGCCGCGCTGCCGGCTGCGGCAGGTGCGGTGCAGCGGCAGGCCTCGCTCAGGTCTGCCGGCCCCAGGGCCGGTAGAATCCAATCAACTTCACTGGTTGACCGCTATGCCCGCCCGCAAGATGCCTGAAGAGGGAATGCCCGGCCTGCCGAAGGGCAAGGTCGCCACGATCAACGACATCGCGCGGATGTCGGGCGTGTCGAAGAAGACCGTCTCGCGGATCATCAACAACTCGCCGCTGGTGCGGCAGGACACCCGCGAAAAGGTCGAGGCGCTGATGCGCGAGGTCGGCTATGCACCCGACCCGCTGGCGCGCGGGCTGGCCTTCCGGCGCTCGTTCCTGATCGGCATGGTCTACGACAACCCTACCGCGCAATACATCGTGGACATGCAGTACGGCGCGCTGGACGCGCTGCGCGGTTCCAGTTTCGAGCTGGTGGTGCACCCCTGCGACAGCCGCAGCCCCGGCTACATCGAAGGCGTGCGCCGCTTCGCCCAGGCGCAGAAGCTGCACGGGGTGATCCTGGTGCCGCGTGCCTCCGAAGACCAGGCGCTGGCCGACATGCTCGCCGAGATCGGCTGCCGCTACACCCGCATCGCCTCGATCGCGCTGGACACCACCTCGCAGACGGTGATCACCCACGACCGCGATGGCGCCGCCGAGGCGGCCGACTATCTGCTCTCGCTCGGCCATCGCGACATCGCCCTGGTCACCGGTCCCAGCGCCTACCGGTCTTCGATCGAGCGCACCTCCGGCTTTGCCGACGCCTTGAGCCGGCGCGGCATTGAGTTGCCGCCCGAACGCATCGTGGAGGCGGGCTACACCTTCGAATCGGGCGTGGCCGCGGCCGAAAAGCTGCTGCTGGGCAAGAAGCGCCCCACCGCCATCTTCACCGGTAACGACGAAATGGCCGCCGGTATCTACAAGGTGGCCTTGCGCGCCGGCATCAGCATCCCGCGCCAGCTGTCGGTGATCGGCTACGACGACAGCTCGTTGGCCTCGCGCCTGTGGCCGCCGCTGACCTCGGTGCGCCGACACACCCGTGACACCGGGCGTACTGCCGCCGCGATGCTGATCCAGCCCGACAACGCCCCGCAGCTGCCCACCGCCAGCGTGCGCCCGCACCTGATCGTGCGCGACTCCTGCCAACCGCCGGAAGATTGAGCGCTGCGCCGTGCCGCGCCGGAAGAGTGAGGGCCGCGCGCCGCGCCCCACGGTGCCGGCCTTCTGCTCCGCCTTGCAGGGCGTCGTGCCCGACAGGGTGAGAACAGCTGGCTCGATCGGCCAACAGCTTGCCCCCATCCGCCCTTCGGGCACCTTCCCCCGCAGGCGGGGGAAGGCAGTCCGCCGGTCGCTGCCGTGAAGCCCCTCTCCCGCCTGCGGGAAAGGGGTTGGGGTGAGGGTGTGAGGGTACGGCGGCAGACAGCCATCCAAAAAGCTCAGGCACGAGCTGACGGAGGAGGCGCACATGAGCTTCTACCCGACCAATCAAGCCGCACATCCAACGCCGTGCGCAGCCTCGCACCCTCATCCGGCGCTACGCGCCACCTTCTCCCGATGGGAGAAGGGACCAAAGCCACCGACACCGTCTTTCGTGCACTGCGCAATGACACCGGTTAACCAGAGTCGGTAGAATGGCCTGGTGCAAGCCCACGACCCCACCCGCTTGTCACCGGAGAGGCGCATGTCCCTGTACTGCAAAACCCATTACGCCACCCATCCCGACGCCATCAAGGGCGCCAGCAACGACGACCTGCGCGAGCTCTATCTGCTCGACGGCCTGTTCGTGAACGATGCGGTGACCCTCAAGTACACCCACTACGAGCGCTTCGTGCTCGGTGGCGCCGCCCCGGTCGGCAAGACGCTGGAGCTGCCCAGGCAGACCGAACCGGCGTCCGCAGCGGGCCACCCGTTCCTGGAACGGCGCGAACTCGGCGTGATCAACGTGGGTGCCGGCACTGGCACGGTCACCGTGGACGGCACCGTCTACACGCTGGGGCCGAAGGACGGGCTGTACGTGGCAATGGGCAGCACCGAGGTCAGTTTCGCCTCGGCCGATGCGGCCAACCCGGCGCAGTTCTACCTGGCCTCCACGCCGGCGCATGCGCGCTTGGACACCAAGCAGCTGTCGATCAAGGACGCGGTGGCACTGGAGCGTGGCGCGCTGGAAACCAGCAACGAGCGCACCATCTACCAGTACATCGTGCCGGCCACCTGCCAGTCCTCGCAGCTGCTGCTGGGCCTGACCGTACTCAAGCCGGGCAGCGTCTGGAACACCATGCCGCCGCACCTGCACGACCGCCGCAGCGAGGTGTACTTCTACTTCGATCTCGGTGCCAACGACCGCGTCTATCACTTCATGGGCGAGCCCGACGCGCAGCGCCACATCGTGATCCAGAACAACGAAGCGGTGGTGTCGCCGCCGTGGTCCATCCACATGGGCGCGGGCACCAGCAACTACGCCTTCATCTGGGCGATGGGCGGCGAAAACCTGGATTACACCGACATGCACGTGCTGGATATCTGCCAGCTCAAATAAACCAGATTTTTTCCCTCGTTCGCGTCGGTGAGGCCTGCGATCCAGGCCGGCACCGACACCGTCGGCGCGCTCGACCTTGGGCGTTGGCGACGCCGCAGTCCAAACGCATCAACGCACTCTGCCGCGCGCTGCGCGGTCCATCCCTCACACCGTGATACACCCAGCAGGAGCGATAAGGTAATGAGCAATCCGTTCAGTCTCGAAGGCAAGGTCGCACTGGTCACCGGTGCCAATACCGGCCTGGGCCAGGGCATCGCGTTGGCATTGGCCGAGGCCGGTGCCGACATCGCCGCCGCCGGCATCCAGGCACCCACCGAGACCGAGGAAAAGGTCAAGGCGCTGGGCCGCCGCTTCATCGCCATCGAAGCCAACCTGATCAGCATCGAGCCGGTGCAGCGCATCGTCGAGGAAACCCTCGCCGGCCTGGGCGGGCTGGATATCCTGGTCAACAACGCCGGCCTGATCCGCCGCACCGACGCGGTCGATTTCAGCGAGCAGGATTGGGACGACGTGCTTAACGTCAACCTGAAATCGGCCTTCTTCATGGCGCAGGCCGCCGGCCGCCATTTCATCGCCCAAGGCCGCGGCAAGATCATCAACATCGCCTCGATGCTGTCGTTCCAGGGCGGCATCCGCGTGCCGTCCTACACCGCAAGCAAGTCCGGCATCGCCGGCATCACCCGCCTGCTGGCCAACGAATGGGCCAGCAAGGGCGTAACCACCAACGCCATCGCACCGGGCTACATGGCCACCGACAACACCGCGCAGCTGCGTGCCGACGAAGCCCGCAACCAGTCGATCCTGGAGCGCATCCCGGCCGCGCGCTGGGGCGTACCGGCCGACCTCGGCGGCACCGCGGTGTTCCTGGCCAGCAGTGCCTCGGACTACGTCAACGGTGCCATCATTCCGGTCGACGGCGGCTGGCTGGCACGCTGATCCAGATCGCACGGCGATGGCGCGCAGCGTCCAACGCGTGCCGCCGCCGCGATGTGGTGTCCTTCTCCCGCCTGCGGGAGAAGGTGCCCGAAGGGCGGATGAGGGCAGCAGCCCCGCCCGGAACCGCAATCAACGGCGCGCAGCGTCTTGGTCACCTCCAGCGCACCCCGCACAGGCACCGCAATCGAACCGTCTCGCGGCAGCATCATCGCTTCCATCTTTTCCGAACCACTCTTCCCCAACCCAATCGGAGCATTCCCATGAAAATCGCACTCATGAATGAGTTCAGCCAGGCCGCCAAGAACCCGGTGATCCTGCAGCAGCTCAACGACGTCGCCAGCGCACAGGGCCACAGCGTGTTCAACGTCGGCATGGACGGCGACAACGACCACCGCCTGACCTACATCCACCTGGGCATCGTCGCCAGCCTGCTGCTGAACTCCAAGGCGGTGGACTTCGTGGTCGCCGGTTGCGGCACCGGCCAGGGCGCCATGATGTCGCTCAATGCGCATCCGGGCGTGTTCTGCGGCTACTGCATCGAGCCGACCGACGCCTACCTGTTCGCCCAGGTCAACAACGGCAACGCGCTGTCGCTGGCGTTCGCCAAGGGCTACGGCTGGGGCGCGGAGATCAACGTGCGCTACATCTTCGAAAAGGCCTTCAGTGGCGAGCGCGGCATGGGCTACCCGGCCGAGCGCCGTGAATCGCAGGTCGCCAACGCCGGCATCCTGACCCAAGTCAAGCAGGCCACCGCTAAGTCGTACCTGGACGGCCTGCGCGCCATCGACCCGGAACTGATCAAGCAGGCCATCGGCGGCGAGCGTTTCCAGCAGTGCTTCTTCGACAATGCCCAGGACGCCGAGATCCGCGCCTTCGTCGCCGGTGTACTGGGCAAGCCCGAAGCCGCAGCTGCGTAACGGCTAACGCCGCTCTCCTGCGGGGCGCGGAGGCACTGTTTGCGCGCCACTGGCGCGCGTGCCTTGGAGCGTCCGCGCTGCCAGCGCGGGCCGGGGCGCGGAGCGGGGGGTTGGGGTGAGGGTACGGCGCAAGACGGTTGCCTCAAACGGATAAAGACGTGAGACGACAGTAAGGCGGTCCAGGATTTTCAGTACACCCGCACCCTCATCCGCCCTCCGGGCACCTTCTCCCAAAGGGAGAAGGAACAGCGCTGTGTACTTACCACCTCCCCGGAGCCACCATGCGTCTGCTGCTCCTTGCCTTGCTGCTGCTTTGCACCGGCCTTGCTCAGGCCGCGCCACAACGCATCTTCATCGCCGGCGATTCCACCGCCGCCGAGTACGGGCCCGAGCGCGCGCCGCAGGCCGGCTGGGGGCAACTGCTGCAAGGCTGGTTCGACCCTGCGCAGTGGCAGGTGCACAACCATGCCAAGGGCGGCCGCAGCACCCGCAGTTTCATCGCCGAAGGGCGACTTGATGCCATCGCAAAAGAGTTGCAACGCGGCGACATCCTGCTGATCCAGTTCGGCCACAACGACGCCAAGCGCGAAGATCCTAGCCGCTACACCGATCCGAACACCGACTACGTGCAGTTCCTGCGCCGCTTTATTGCCACCGCACGCGACACCGGCGCCACCCCCATCCTGATCACCCCCGCCGCACGCCTGCTCTACGACTTCGGCGCGCTGCTCGACACGCACGGTCGCTACACCCTGGCCATGCAGCACCTGGCTGCCGAAGAACAGGTGGGCATGATCGATCTCAACGCCAGCTCCAGCGACTGGATCCGCGCGCTCGGCGAGCAGGCCGCCAAACCGTATTTCCTGTTCGTGCCCGAAAAGAACATGGCCGACGGCACCCATTTCAGCCGCGCTGGCGCCACCGCCATCGCCTGCCTGGTGGTGCACGGCTGGGTGCAGCTGCAACCGGCGCTCAAACCGCAGCTGCGCCGCGATGCCGATTGCGGTGCAGCGCCCGATACAGCGGCACGCCGCGCCGCGCAGGCGCATCCCTCGCTGGTGGTGCACGAGCGCGACCTCGCCCGCGAACAACCCGGCCCGCACGGCGGTGCCGGCCCCACCACGGCGTATCCGTTCTTCGCCGACGCGCCCGACCTCAAGTTCGTCCTGCGCAAGCGCGTGCTGCACAAGGGCGCCGGCATCGGCCTGCACCTGCACGACAAGGACGAGATCTACTACATCGTCAGCGGCCGGGGCCTGTACGCGCTGGATGGCAAGCAATACGAGGTCGCTGCCGGCGATGCGTTGCTCACGCGGCCGGGGAGCACGCATGCGCTGCAGCAGACCGGCGACGAGGACCTGGTCGTGCTGCTGGCATACACGGTCAAGCCAGCGGGCTGAGCCCTGCACGGTATGCGTCGCGCAGGATGCGCGATGCGTACGACGCTGCCGGTTGGAGCGCATGGCGCTGCGCACCGTCGATGCCCCGCGTTTGGTATCCGCCGCCATGGTAATCCCCCCGCAGGTTAGCTGACGCCAGAAGTGGAATTTTCTCGTACCCTTTTCCGAGGAGTTTCCATGAAGACATCCCGCTTCACCGACAGCCAGATCATCGCCGTGCTCAAGCAGGCCGAGGCCGGCACACCGGTGCCGGAGCTGTGCCGCGAGCACGGAATCAGCTCGGCGACGTTTTACAAGTGGCGCAGTAAGTTCGGCGGCATGGACGCATCACTGATGTCCCAGCTCAAGGAGCTGCAGGACGAGAACCGGCGCTTGAAGAAGATGTACGCAGATGCCCAGCTCAGTGCCGATCTGCTGAAGGAGGCGATGGCAAAAAAATGGTGAGGCCATCTCAACGCCGGGAGATGGCCCAATGGGCAGTAGATGGTGGCCACACAAACATCCGGCATGCCTGCCGGACCTTTGCGGTGAGCGAGACCTGCTTTCGCTATCAAGCCAAGGCCAGCGAGGAGAACGCCCGGATTGCCGATTGGCTTGTCCGGTTGACCACCACCTATCGGGATTGGGGGTTCGGCTTGTGCTTCCTGCACCTGCGCAACGTGAAGGGCTTTGGCTGGAACCACAAGCGGGTGTACCGCATCTACCGGGAGCTGGAGTTGAACCTGCGGATCAAGCCGAAGAAGCGGCTGGTGCGCGAGCGGCCAGAGCCGTTGGCAGTGCCGGAGACGATCAACCAGGTCTGGTCGATGGACTTCATGCATGACCAGTTGGCTGATGGTCGCAGCTTCCGGTTGTTCAACGTGCTCGACGACTTCAACCGTGAGGGCCTGGGCATTGAGGTCGACCTGTCGCTGCCCTCGGCCCGGGTGATCCGGTCGCTGGAGCAGATCATCGAGTGGCGCGGCAAGCCAAAAACCATTCGCTGCGACAACGGCCCGGAGTACATCAGTGGCGCGCTGTTAGGTTGGTCACAGCAGCGAGGCATTCGGATCGAGCACATCCAGCCCGGCAAGCCGCAACAGAACGCCTACGTCGAACGCTACAACCGCACCGTCCGCTATGCCTGGCTGGCCACAACGTTGTTCGACACCATCGAGCAGGTTCAGGACAAAGCCACACGCTGGCTATGGACGTACAACCACGAGCGCCCCAATATGGCGCTCGGCGGCATCACGCCAGCGATGAAATTTGCGATGGCCCCTTAGCTCCACTTTTGTCGACCGCTAAAAGCGGGGGGATTACCCCATCGCCGCTATCGAACATGCTCTATGTTGGTACAGCGGAGCGGATGCCTGCGTGCGATTACACGTGGCGCTTTCACCAGAAGCGTCATGCGCTGTCTGCCTGCAGCATGTTCGTCTTGCAGGATGCATGATGCGTACGACGTTGCTGGTGGGAGTGCGTGGCGCTACGAACTGCCGATGCCTCGCGTTTGGCTGTATCCACCGCCGCCATCCAACGTGCCTTCCGCTGTTGGCACGCAAGTGGGGCGGGTGCCTGCGTGCGATCACACCCGCGCTTGCATCAGGAGCGTCGTGCGCTGTCTGCCTGCGCTGCGCGAGCTGTCTCGTGTGATCTGCAGGCACGCTGCGTTACCCGCAGTGCCTGCGCCGCTCAGGCCTTGTCCACCCCGTAGTGCGTCAATCCCAGCCGCGCCAGGTCGCCGAGGCGGCGGTAATACACCTCTTCCCAGCCTTGCACGCGCTGGCGGTCGGTCTCGTTCATCGCATCGAGGATGTCTTCGATGCTGAGCAGGTCCGGGTCTTCTTCCAGGCGTTCGAACACCGCGCCCAGGCCCTCGATGGCCTGCCGCGTCTGCGTCGCGCCCATCGCCGCCAGCCCGCGCAACGCATCGCTGCGGGTCGCCGCATCCCAGCGGTCGAAATAGCGGGCGTAGCCGCTCTCGCTCATGTCCGCCTCCAGCCGTGCCAGCGCGATGAGTTCGCGCTCGCCGGGCGACAGCGCATCCGGACGCCCGCGCAGACTGACGAGCTTGGCCTGCGCGCGCGCGGCGCGGCGGCGCCACAGCAGCTCTGGCATGTTGAGCAGGCCGTCGGCCGTGGGCGGTGCGATCGCCGGCCAGTTCACGCCGAAGCCATCGTCGGTCAGTTGCCAGTGCGCGCGCTGCGGTGGCGCGGCCCGCTGCAGCAGGCGATGGGCCGCGATGGGCTCATCGATGCGCATGCCATTGGCCAGGGTGAACAGCAGGCGGGTGTCGTCCAGCTCCAGGCGCCGGATCCGCAGATGCGTCAGGTCCATTGGGCGAAGGCGATGTGGGGAACCCCGACCTTAGTGCGCAGTGGCGATGCTGTCGAGCCGCTGCGCCTGCACGCGATGTCCAATTCCCCAGGGAAGACGGCAGGGCCGGTGTCTGCAAACGATCGACTCCGCATGCGTCAGCGCGCGCGGCGTCGGCAACCAGCAGGCGCCGGGACCTGTCCCGCATGCGACCGTCAACGCGTGGCGCGAAGGCGCCGTGCGCGCCCAGCTGGCGTCAGCTTGCCGGCAGAGCGCTGGCGCGTAAGCTGCAGTGCCGCGTGCCGCGTGCCGCGTGCCGCGTGCCGCGTGCCACAGCAGTGGCGCCTTGCGCCCTCACACGTCGCCGTCGCGGCTCCAGCCTTCGCCACTGCCGCGCTGGAACACCCGGTCGCTGTCCAGCACATCGCCGGCCGGCAGCTGCGCCTGCTGCGCCAGCGCGGCGTAGATGGGGGTGAAGTCCGGGCTGGTGGCGTCCATCAACTGCGCGAAGCTGTCGATGACGAAATAGGTCTTCTGGTAGGTGTCGATGCGGTAGCGCGTACGCATGATGCGCTGCAGGTCGAAGCCGATACGGTTGGGCGCGTCCGATTCCAGCGAATACAGCGATTCGCCCTTGGACGACACGATGCCTGCGCCATAGATGCGCAGCCCCTGCGCGGTGTTGATCAGGCCGAATTCCACCGTGTACCAGTAGAGCCTCGTCAGATTTTGCAGCGCGTCCGCGCCGATGCCATGCGCCTTGACCCCGCCGCGGCCGTAGGCCTGCATGAAATCGGCAAACACCGGGTTCATCAGCAACGGCACGTGCCCGAACAGGTCGTGGAACAGATCCGGTTCGGCGATGTAATCGATCTGGTCCGGACGGCGGATCCACCACGTCACCGGGAACCGCTGGTTGGCCAGGTGATCGAAGAAGTCCAGTTCCGGCAGCAGGCCTTCCACACCCACCAGGGTCCAGCCGGTGGCCGCCTGCAGCACCGCGTTGAGTGCGTCGAAGCGGGGGATCTGCGTGTCGTCCATGCCCATGGCGTCCTGCGCCTGCAGGAATTCATCGCAGGCGCGGCCCACCAGCAACTCGCGCTGGCGCCGGTACAGCGTGCCCCAGGTGGCGTGGTCGTCGGCGCTGTAGCCGTCCCACGGCTGGTCGACCACCGCGGTGGTGTAGACCGGTACGTAGCCCTTGTCGGTGAGCTGGTTTTCGACGCGGCGCGGGGCGGTATTCATGCGTGCAGAAGGTCCGTGGCGGCAGGGCTTCACCTTAACCGGAGAGTTGCGCAACAGGGTTGCGAATCTTGCGCAGCACGGCCGCTGGCGCGCAAGATTCATGCGTCTTGGTCTGCTGCTGCGCAACATATGGATCAACCCATCGCCTTGGACCGCACCGATCTGCGGTTGCTCGCCCTGTTGCAGACGCAGGGGCGCAGCAGCAATGCCGAACTCGCCATGCAGGTGAATCTGTCCGCCTCGGCCTGCCTGCGCCGCACCCAGCGGCTGGAGGCGGCCGGCATCATCGCCGGCTATGGCGCGCGGCTGGATGCGCGTGCGCTGGGGCTGGGGCTGCAGGCCTTCGTGCGGGTGCAACTGGAACAGCACGGCCAGGCCGATATCGAGCTGTTCGCCGATGGCGTGCGTGGCTGGGATGAAGTGGTGGCCTGCTGGGCACTGACCGGCGATATGGACTACCTGCTGCAGGTGCAGGTACGCGACCTGGAACACTTCTCGCGCTTCCTGCTCGACCGCCTGCTCAACGCCACCGGCGTGTCCGACGTCAATTCCAGCTTTGTGCTGCGCACGGTCAAGGCGCCCGAGGGGCTGCCGCTGTCGCACCTGGCCTGAGCGCGACCCGCGGGAGCGGGCGCGGACATCGCAATCGCCCGCCGCCGCCGATTCACGCAAAACCTTGCCTCGCAAACGCTAACGATTTACATTTGCGTAACATCTGGCCGTTCCAGCCATGTCCTTCTCGTCGATCCGCCAGCCTTGCCAGGCCAGCCAGTCCATCGCCTGAGCACGACGCCGCCCCGACCCCCTGTGCCGCCCACGCCTGGCGTGCGCGCCCGTTCGACGAGAAACCAATGCCTGCACTCACCCCGTCACCGACCCCGCTGTCTGTCGCACTGCTGTGCGCGCTGAGCCTGGCGCCCGCCGTCCACGCCGCCGACCTGGCCGACGCCACCACCCTTGACCAGGTCAACGTCAACGGGACGGTGAGCCGCGCACAGCCGGCCACCACCACGCGGCTGCCGCTGACCTTGCAGGAAACCCCGCAGTCGGTGAGCGTGATCGGCCTGCAGCGGCTGGAAGAACAATCGCTGTTCAGCATCGACGATGTGATGCGCAACGTCACCGGCGTCAACGTCTCGTTCTACGACACCCAGCGCCCGCTGTACTTCGCGCGCGGGTTCCAGATCACCGACTTCCAGGTCGACGGCCTGCCCACCTACAGCGGCGCCACCAACCAGGAATACGACACGGTCTTCTACGACCGCATCGAAGTGATCCGCGGCGCCAACGGCCTGCTCACCGGTGCGGGCATCCCCTCGGCCACGGTGAACCTGCTGCGCAAGCGCCCCGGCAAGGAGTTCGATGCCTCGTTCGCCGTGAGTGCGGGTCGCTGGGATTTCCGTCGCATGCAGGCCGATGTCAATGCGCCGCTGAGCAGCGACGGGCGCTGGCGCAGCCGCGTGGTGGCCGCCTGGCAGGACCGCGATTACTACTACGACCGCTATCACGACAGCAAGATGTCCGGCATGGCGGTACTGGAAGGCGACCTGACCGAGGCCACCACGCTCACCGTCGGCTATCAGCGCCAGGACAACACCCCGGTCGGTTCGACCTGGGGCACGGTGCCGTTCTTCGCGGCCGACGGCTCCTTCGCCAATCTGGCGCGCTCGACCAACATGGCACCGAAGTGGACGCGCTGGCAGCGCGAAACCAGCACCGCGTTCGCCAACCTCGAGCAACGCATCGGCGAGGACTGGCTGCTGCGCGTCAACTACGCGCACACCAAGGGCCAGGTGCAGAACATGCGCGTCTACGGCACCGGTTATCCAGCGGCCGATGGCAGCGGCGTGTTCCTGCGCACCGCCGCCGGCGAAACCGAAGACGCCCGCGACGGCGTGGACGTGTATCTGTCCGGTGGCTTCTCGCTGTTCGGCCGCCAGCACGACGTGGTCATCGGCGGCAGTTGGCAGGACCTGCAGTCCACCGCCTATCCCACCGCGCAAACCTATCCCGCCGACTGGGCCACCTGCGTCAGCCCCACCGGCGTGCGCGAGCGCTGCTATTTCATTCCGAACATCCGCAACTGGGACGGCGACATTTCCGAAGTGACCTACGCACGCACCGGCCGGCGCAACGAAGCGCGGACCACCCAGCGCGGCGTGTACGCTTCGACGCGGTTTCGCCTGGCCGATCCGCTGTCGCTGATCGCCGGCGCGCGCCTGAGCTCGTGGGAGACCCGCACCCAGTCCTTCAATGCGGCCGGTGCCTACACCGGCACCAGCGGCCGCTACGAGGTGAGCGATGAAGTCACCCCGTATGTGGGCCTGGTCTACGACATCGTGCCGGACGTGTCGGTGTATGCCAGCTACACCGAAATCTTCAACCCGCAGAACTACCGCGACAAGGACAACAACCTGCTCGCGCCGGTGGAAGGCTCCAACCTGGAGGCCGGCATCAAGGCGCAGTTGCTCGATGGCCGCGCCATGGCCACCGCGGCGGTGTTCGAAGCCAGGCAGGACAACTTCGCGGTGCGCGACATGACCCAGCCGGAAGGCTCGCTGCCGGACGGCACCTCGGCCTTCATCGGCGTGGACGGCACCAAGAGCCGCGGTTGGGAAGTGGACTTCAACGGCGAAGTGCTGCCCGGTTGGACGATCAATGCCGGCTATACCCACGTCAAGGTCACCCGCGCGCCCACCGACGCCATCTACGCCAACCTGCCCGAAGACTATCTGCAGCTCTCCACCCAGTGGCGCCTGCCGGGTGCGTGGGACCGGCTGAGCATCGGCGGCGGCGTGAGCTGGCAGAGTGCGGTGCGCGGCTTCAATATCGCGCGGCCCACCGGCGATGGCAGCGGCGCCACCACCCCGGTCACCGTGGTGCAGAACCCCTACGCGCTGGTGCACTTCAACGCCAACTACCGCATCAGCGACCAGTGGACTGCCACGCTGGCGGTGCGCAACGCCTTCGACAAGACCTATTGGGCGAACCTGGACTACCAGAACTACGGCGAACCGCGCTTCATCAGCCTGTCGTTGCGCTGGCGGTATTGAGCGCGTGCGGAGCCATTGGTAGAGCTTCGCGGCCGGGGCCGTTCCGACGGGGAGCGGTTTCCAGCGGTTGACGACACGCCAAGGCCACGCAGCACACACGAAAAGTGCGCCTGCTCTTGTAGGAGCGGCCCTGGCCGCGATGCCGTACCGATCAACCCAGCCGAGGCGTATCTCGCGCCGCATCGGTCATCCGGCGCCAGCATCCACTGTCATTGCGTTGCCTTCGATTGGTCCTTGCACAAGCAGGCGAGAAGCTTTACCCGCGATGCCACATGGCCGGCGATGTCGATCGTGTGCGTGTACGACTGCAGTGCTACGCGCGCTGCGCGGCAGCGGCGCTATCGCGCGGTGCCATCAGGCCTCCCATCGCACCTGCAGCGGCCTCACGGTGCCACGCAGTCCTCGTCCTTGCCGCGCAGCTTGTCCCAGCGCGAGCGCTGTTCCAGGCAGCGCTGGTAGGCCTGTTGTTTTGCGGCGGCGGCCTGTTCGGCGGCGTTGCGCACGGCGCTGCTGCGTGCGGCCTGCAACTGCGCGATCTTGGCGCGGATCTGTGGCATCGCCGCCATCGCCGCGCGCTCGCCCTCCAGGATCGCGGTGCCGCGCTGGTTGAAATCGGCCGAGCCGATATCGCTGACCTTGGGGCGAATCACCACGTCGGCGCGCTTGAGTTCGGCCTCGCCCAGGCGCTGGCCCATGATCGAGATCGACTGGTTCACCGTCCCCAGCAGATCGCCCGGATTCTTGCCGCTGGCCTTGCTGGAAATATCCACCGCCACCACGAACTCGGCGCCAAGCTGGCGCGCCGCATCCACCGGCACCGGGCTGACCACGCCGCCATCGACGAAGTGGTATTTGCCGATGGTCACCGGCTCGAACACGCCGGGAATGCTGCTGGACGCGCGCACCGCCTGGCCGGCATTGCCGCGCACGAACACAGTGCGTTCGCCGTCTTCCAGGCGGGTTGCCACGGCCGCAAACGGCTTGCGCAACTTCTCGATCGGCTTGCCGCCGAGTTGCGCATTGACGTAGTCCTGCAGCTTCTGCCCCTGCACCAGGCCGCCGGACAACAGCCGCACATCGCGGATGCTGGTCTGGTCGAGCGCGACGGCTTTTTCCTGCATCTGGAACGCATCCATGCCGCTGGCATACAACGCGCCGACCACGCTGCCGGCGCTGGTGCCCGACACCACCACTGGTGCGAAGCCGTTGGCCTCGAGCATCTTGATCACGCCGATATGCGCAAAGCCCTTGGCCGCACCGCCGCCAAGGGCGATGCCGATCTTCACCGGCTTGGGCGCGGCGGTGGTGGGCGGCTTCACGACCGGCGCCGGTGCGGCCGCGCGCGGCTCTCCACCGCAGGCCGCGAGCAGACCGAGCATGCACAACAGCGTAAGCGAGCGGGGGCAGTGGAGCGCAGTCATGGCGGAAACGTGTTGGGAAAGGCGAGGGAGAATACACGCCTCGCGGACAGGGCGACGCCCTGCATGTCCTTCCCCCGCCTGCGGGGGAAGGTGCCCGAAGGGCGGATGGGGGCAGGCCGTTCCGGCAGCGTCCAGGCGTCGCCGATCGCGCCAACGGGCGAGGACGGTGCGCGCTTCAGATACGGTGCCTGCTTGCTGCCCTCACCCCAGCCCTCTCCCGCAGGCGGGAGAGGGGGCAGTCTGCGGGGGCGGACAGTGTGCCGGTTCAGCCCGAGCGTGCCGGCTCAGCCCGTGCAGTAGCGCCATTGCGCATGTCTGTACCGCTCAGTGAGCGACGGCGCAGCGCAACCCCTACTCGCGCAGGGACCGACTTCCCCAGATCTCGACGCCATGCATGTCCTTCCCCCGCCTGCGGGGGAAGGTGCCCGAAGGGCGGATGGGGGGGAGGCCGTTCCAGCAGCGTCCAGGCGTCGCCAATCGCGCCAGCGGGCGAACCTGCTGCCCTCACCCCAGCCCTCTCCCGCAGGCGGGAGAGGGGCCGTCTACGGGGGACGGACAGTGTGCCGGTTCAGCCCGAGCGTGCCGGCTCAGCCCGTGCAGTAGCGCCATTGCGCATGTCTGTACCGCTCAGTGAGCGACGGCGCAACGCAACCCCCGCTCGCGCAGTGACCGACTCTCCGAGATCTCGACGCCACACATGCTCGCGCAGATCGACTTCCCCCAGACCTCGACGCCATGCATGTCCTTCCCCCGCCTGCGGGGGAAGGTGCCCGAAGGGCGGATGGGGGCAGCGGGGGCGACAGTCGCCCAGGACAGGCGCACTTCCGAGGCAAGCCGGATCTGGCCGCCGCTTCTGGGCGTTCACCGAATGGCGCTTGTTCCACAGAACGCGGCAAACGCGGCCCGACCGCGCCGAAGCCCTCAGAACCGGTTGTCGCCATCCAGCAGCCGTCCCAGGCCGCCCAGCACCGAGCCTTCGCCGCGTTGCTGGCCACCGGCCTGCGGGGCGGCCTGCAGCATGCGGCCGGCCATGCGCGAGAACGGCAGCGATTGCAGCCACACCTTGCCAGGGCCGGTGAGCGTGGCAAGGAACACGCCTTCGCCACCGAAGAACATGCTCTTCAGACCGGCGACGCGGCGCACGTCCATGTCCACGCCGGCGTGATAGGCGACCACGCAGCCGGTGTCCACGTCGATGCGTTCGCCCGGGCCGAGCTCGCGCTCCATCACGGTGCCGCCGGCGTGCACGAACACCCAGCCGTCGCCTTCGAGTTTCTGCATGATGAAGCCCTCGCCGCCGAACAGGCCGGTGAGGATCTTCCTCTGAAACGCGATGCCCAGCGACACCCCGCGCGCGCCGGCCAGGAAGCTGTCCTTCTGGCAGATCAGCCGCCCGCCGTGTTCGGACAGGCGCAGCGCCAGCACCGTGCCCGGGTAGGGCGCGGCGAACGCCACCTTGGCCTTGCCGCTGCCGGCATGGGTGAACACGGTGGTGAACAGGCTTTCGCCGGTGACCACGCGCTTGCCGGCCGCCAGCAGCTTGCCCATCAGTCCGCCGCCGCCGCTCTGGCCGGCATGCGAGCCGTCGCCGAACACGGTGTCCATCTGCACGGCCGAATCCTTGTACATCAGGGCGCCGGCTTCAGCGATCGCGCTTTCGCCCGGGTCCAGCTCCACTTCGACGAACTGCATGTCGTTGCCGACGATGCGGTAATCGATCTCGTCGGCGTTGCCGGCCGCGCCGGTCAGCGGCGGCGGGGCGCTGCCGCCGCTGTGCAGCTCGGCCAGCTGCCGGGCCGGGGTCCAGCCATCGAGTCCGTCGCGCCAGGCCAATGCGTCGGGTTGGCGCTGAGCGTGCGCGCGCGCGCTGGCATCGTCGAGCGGACCGATGCGGTCGGCCTGTCCGGGAACATGGAAATACCACTGGGCCATCGGGACGACTCCTGTCTGTGTGTGTGCGGAGTCTAGCCTTAGCGGCAGCGCTTGCGCCCCCTGTCCAAGGTCACGACCTCACGCGGCGGTCGGGCTGCAGCTGCGAAGGACGCCGGTATGGCAACGCGCCGCGCTGCTCACGGCGGGCAGCGCGTCATGCGCCTACCGTGGCCCAATAGCGCTCGCCATCGCGCTGCACGCGTACCGGGCCATCGAACACCGCCGACAGGCTGGCATCGGTCAGCAAGGCATCGCGGCTGCCATCGGCTACCACCTTGCCGGCGCGCAGCAGGATCACCCGTGCGATCTCCGGCACGATCTCTTCGATGTGGTGGGTCACCAGTACCAGCGTGATGCCCTGCCGGGCGAGATCGCGCATGGTATCGATCAGGTGCTGGCGGGCGACCAGATCCAGGCCGGTGGAAGGCTCGTCCAGCAGCAACGCCTGTGGACGGTTGACCAGGGCGCGGGCGATCAGCACGCGGCGGGCTTCGCCGGCCGACAATTCGGCGAACGGGCGGTCCAGCAGCGGCAGGGCGCGCGCCAGTGCCAGCGCTTCGCGCGCACGGGCGCGCATGTCCTCGTCGATCTCCCGATGCGGCGGCACCACGTAGCTGGCGAAGAAACCTGACAGCACCGCGCTTTCCACATCCAGTCCCGGCATGTCGGCCAGGTTGACGCTCAGATCGCCGGTGACGATGCCCAGCTGCGAGCGCAACCGGTCCACCTGCCAGCGCGTCTGCCCCAGCACCTTCACTGCCGCCTGGCCATCGCCGCGCGCCAGCGGATACAGCTCGCGGGTGATGAGCTTGATGAAGGACGACTTGCCGCAGCCATTGGGTCCGAGGATGGCGGTGTGCTGCCCCAGCGCGATGCGCAAGGACAAGCTGTGCAGCACGCGAACCTGGCCGCGCATCACAGTTGCCTGGTCGAGTTCGATCAATGCGTTCGTATCGGCGGAAGAAGAGACAGCAACAGTCATACGGAAAAGATCGGCAATGGGGAGACGTGTGAATCGCTTAGGAAGGTAGCCAACACCCTACGCAAGCGAAGGGTGAAGTTTGCCGCGATCGCCCCCATCATGTCTGCATCAACCAACGAGACGCCGCCGCTGTGGACTTGCCGATGCTGCCCGACCCGATCATCGACTTCCTGACCGCCGGCGTTGCCGGTCTAGGTGTCTGGGGCATGCTTGCGGTGCTGCTGGTGTTCACCCAGCTCACCATCTTTGCGGTGACCTTGTACCTGCATCGCAGCCAGGCGCATCGCGGTGTGGATTTCCACCCGGTGCTGGCGCATTTCTTCCGGTTCTGGACCTGGCTCACCACCTCGATGATCACCCGCGAATGGGTGGCGATCCATCGCAAGCACCACGCCAAGGTCGAAACCGACGAAGACCCGCACAGCCCGCAGACCAAGGGCATCGGTCAGGTGTTCTGGCGCGGTGTGGAGTTGTATCGCCAGGCGCGTGCCGAGCGTGCGGACATCGAGCAATACGGCAAGGGCGCGCCGTCGGACTGGATCGAACGGCATCTGTATACCCCGCATGCCAACGCCGGCCCGATCGCGCTGGGCGTGATCAACACGGTGCTGTTCGGATTGCCCGGCATCGCGCTGTGGGCGATCCAGATGGCGTGGATTCCGTTCTGGGCCGCCGGCGTGGTCAACGGGTTGGGCCACTGGTGGGGCTATCGCAATTTCGAATCGGCCGACACCTCCACCAACCTCACGCCGTGGGCGCTGTGGATCGGTGGCGAAGAACTGCACAACAACCACCATGCCTTCCCCAGTTCGGCGCGTTTCTCGATGCGGCGCTGGGAGCTGGATATCGGCTGGATCGCCATTGTCGGCCTGCAGGCGCTGGGCCTTGCCAAGGTGTTGCGGGTGGCGCCGTCGCTGGATATCCGCCCCAACATCGCCGTGCCCGATGCGGACACGCTCAAGGCCTTGCTGTCGCATCGCTTCCAGGCCATGACCGACTACCAGCGCAACGTGCTCAAGCCGGCGCTGCGCGAAGAGGCCGCTGCCACCGGCGCCAAGCTGCGCGAGTTGTTGCCGCGGCGCCTGCGCAAGGGTCTGGTCGACGATGGCCGCTGGCTCAAGCCGGATGCACGCGCGCAGCTGCAGGCCTGGGTGGCGCAACGCCCGCGCATGCGCACGCTGGTGGACTATCGCGCGCGTCTGACCGCGGTGCTGGAAGCGCGCAGCCATGACGCCTCCGAACGGCTCAAGCAATTGCAGCAGTGGTGCCACGAAGCCGAAGCCAGCGGCAATGCCGCGCTGCAGGCCTATGCGGCACGGCTCAAGGGGTATGCGCTGAGTGGTGCGTAAGCGCAGCGGCGCGCTGGCGGCCAAGTGGGTCAGTGCGCCGAGCGGATCGGGCGCGCGCCTGCTGCTGGCGTTCTGCCTGGCGTGCGCCGCCACAGGCAGCGTGCACGCCCAGGTGCAGGACAGCCAGGAGTATCTCAAGCGCATGGACGGCGATGGCGACGGCCGGGTCAGTCGCGACGAATATCTGGCCTGGATGAGCTACGCCTTCGATCAGCGCGATACCGATCGCGACGGCGTGCTGCAGGGCGAGGAGTTGCCTGGTCGGCGCGGCAAGCCGATCACCCGTGCCGCGCATCGCGCCACCTTGATCGAGCGCTTCGCGCGCCAGGATGCCAACGGCGACGGCTACCTGAGCGCACGCGAGCTGCTGGCGCCGCCGCGCTGATGCACGCCTTCGCGCTCGACTGACGTCGCCTTCGGCAAGCTCGAGCGCATGTTCACACTCGATCAGGTCAGCCGGCGCTACGGCCAGTCCCTCGCGCTCGACAATGTCAGCCTGGCGTTCGCCAGCGGCGTCACCACCGCGGTGATCGGGCCCAGCGGCGCTGGCAAGTCCACCGTGCTGCGCCTGCTGGTCGGGCTGGAATGGCCCGACAGTGGCACGGTCGGCTTCGATGGCACGCCACTGCAACGCGAGCGGCTGCAGGCGCAGCGTCAGCGCATCGGCTATGTGATCCAGGAGGGCGGTCTGTTTCCGCATCTGGATGCGCACAGCAATGTGGTGTTGCTGGCGCAGACGCTGGGCTGGACGCGCGAACGCATCGATGCGCGCCTGCAGACGCTGTGCGCGCTGTGCCAGCTGCCGCCGGAGTTGCTGGCGCGCTACCCGGCCGAGCTGTCGGGCGGTCAGCGCCAGCGCGTGGGCCTGATCCGCGCGCTGATGCTCGACCCACCGGCGCTGTTGCTGGACGAACCGCTGGGCGCGCTCGATCCCATCGTGCGCTACGACCTGCAGGAACAGATGCGCGCGCTGTTCGCTCGGCTCGGCAAGACCGTGGTGCTGGTCACCCACGATGTCGCCGAGGCGGCGTATCTGGCCGACACCCTGGTGCTGATGCGCGCCGGTCGCGTGCTGCAGCAGGGCAGTGCGCGCGCGCTGCTCGAGCACCCGGCCGACCCGTTCGTGCAGCGGTTTCTCACTGCCCAGCGCAGCATCGGCGAGTTCGCATGAGCGCGCGTGCGGTGGTGGCAGTGCTGCTGTTGCTGTGCAGCCTGGGCGTACACGCGGCGCAGGTCACCGTGGGCTCGAAGAACTTCACCGAAGCGGTGATCCTGGGCGAAATCGCCACCGCTGCCGGCAAGCGCGACGGGGTGGATGTGCAGCATCGCGCCCAGCTCGGCGGCACACGCATCCTGTGGCGTGCGCTGGAAACCGGGCAGATCGATGCCTATGCCGAATATACCGGCACCCTGGCGCAGGAACTGCTGCAACTGCCCAAGGCCAGCCAGGCCGAGCTGCGCGCTGCACTGGACGCGCGCGGACTGGCGATGACGCAGTCGCTCGGCTTTCAGAACACCTATGCGTTCGGCATGCGGCGCGCGCGCGCGCAGGCGCTGGGCATCACCACGTTGTCGCAACTGGCGCGCCACCCGGATTTGAAGATCGGGCTGAGCAACGAATTCATGCAGCGCGCCGACGGCTGGCCGGGCGTGCGCGCCGCCTATGCCCTGCCGCAGGCCGCCACCGGCCTGGATCACGATCTGGCCTATCGCGCGCTGGAGAGCGGCGCCATCGAGGTCACCGATCTGTACAGCACGGATGCGGAAATTCCGTATTACAAGCTGCAAGTGCTGCGCGACGACCTTCATTATTTTCCCGAGTACCAGGCCGTGTTCCTGTACCGCAAGGATCTGGCACAGCGTGCGCCGAAGATGCTGCAGACCTTGCACGGCCTGCAGGGACGCATCGACGAAGCGGCCATGCAGCAACTCAATGCGCAGGTGAAGCTGGAGCGCAAGAGCGAATCTGCAGTGGCCGCACAATGGCTGGGCGTGAAGCCCGTCTCGGACACCGCCTCGCGCATCAGCCGGTTATGGCGTTACACCGGCGAGCATCTGGCACTGGTTGGCAGCTCGTTGGGATTGGCATTGCTGATCGCCCTGCCATTGGGCGTGCTGGCGGCACGACGGCCACGGCTGGGCCAGCTGGTGCTGTCGCTGACCGGCGTGCTGCAGACCTTGCCCTCACTGGCGGTGTTCGTCTTCATGATCCCGCTGTTCGGCATCGGCGCCAGGCCGGCGATTGCGGCACTGTTCCTGTATAGCCTGCTGCCGATCGTGCGCAACACGCACGCCGGGCTGACCTCGATCCCACGCGAGCTGCGCCAGACCGCCGAAGCGATCGGCCTGCCGGCATGGACGCGGTTGTGGCGCATCGAACTGCCGCTGGCACGCCGCACGATCGTCGCCGGCATCCAGACCGCCGCAGTAATCAACGTAGGCACCGCGACCCTGGGCGCACTGATCGGCGCGGGCGGTTATGGCCAGCCCATCCTCACCGGTATCCGCCTGGACGATATCGGTTTGATCCTGGAAGGCGCGATCCCGGCCGCGCTGCTGGCGTTGCTGGTGCAGGCGGTATTCGAGGGGCTCGAGCGCTGGGCGACGCCGCGCGGTGTGCGAATCGGCCAGCAGCGCTAAGACGCAGCCTGCGGGTCTGGGCTTGCCGTCATCGAGCGTTGTCCCAGCTGCATCCGCCCGCCATCGCCAGCACCGAACACGTCCTTCTCCCACCAGCGTCAGTCACCTCACTTCTCCCACCAGCGTCAGTCACCTCCTTCTCCCGCGTGCGGGAGAAGGTGCCCGAAGGGCGGATGAGGGGCCCTGGCACAGCCCCTGTCCGCCTCGCTCAGCGCGAAGCCTTCGGGCCAGCCCGGTCGCGGCCAGGTCCGCTCCTACGCGTCGGGGCGCAGGTGACCGGGAACGCTGCCCATACCTCAGCGTTCACCCGCAAGCGCTGCGATCACGCGGTCCAGCGCGTGATCGGTGACATTCAAATGCGGCGCAATCCTCAAGCGCCCGTGCCGGCGCGTGCAGATCGCTCCGAGCGCGCCGAGCGTCGTTGCTACCGCATCCAGCGCAGCGGCGGGCGGCTGCAGGGCGGTGAGATGCGGTGCATGTCCAGGCGTGCACCAGTGGCCCAGGCCACGTGTATGCAAGGCGGCGTCCCACCGCGTGGTCAGGCTGCCCAGCGCCTGTGCGATGCGCACCGGCTGCCAGGCGCTGACCTGCTGCAGCGCGGCCGTCGCCATCGCAATGCGCAGCGGATCGGCCACCCCGCCGGCATCGAAGCGGCGTGCTCCGTCGCGATACTGCGGAGACTGTGCAACCGGAAACTCCCAGCTGCTACCGGCATCGCGGCCGATCCAGTGTTCTTCAATCGGCACGCCCTGTGTACGCCACCGCGGCGCTACCCATAGCCAGGCCAGGCCCATCGGCCCCAGCAGCCATTTGTGGCCGACACTGACCACAAACTCCGGCTTCCAGCGCGGCAGGTCGGTAGGGAGCACGCCCAGGCTCTGGCTCAGGTCCAGCACCAGCGCTGCACCGCGTGCCTGCAGCGCGGCGCTGATGCGGTCCAGATCCAGCTGCCGCCCATCCAGCCAGTACGCCTGCGGCAGGCTGGCGATACGTAGCGCCGGAGTGTCGGCAATGGCCTGCAACACGGCATCGGTCAACACGCTGCCGGTGCTCGTCGGTACTGCCACGACCTGCGCACCCACCTCCGCACAGCGGCGTTGCCAGATCAGCAGGTTGGACGGGAACTGCCCCTCCAGCACCAGCACCGCATCGCCGCGCTGCAAGGGCAGGTTGCGCGCGGCGGTGGCCAGGCCATGCGCGGCCGATGGCAGCAGTGCCACCGCATCGACATCATGGTCGAACAGGCCGGCCGCAAGTGCGCGCAGATGTTCGATCTGCTGCAGCCACGCATCGAAAGGCAAGCGCCAGGGCGCGGCCAGCGCATCCACGGCCTGGTGTGCCACCTGCTGCACCGCATGCAGCAACGGTCCGCGCGAAGCGGCATCCAGATAAACGACCTCGCCGGGCAGCACGAACGCCTGCTGGCGGTGTGCCCAATCCAGAGGAGCGGGGAGCGGGCTGGACAACAGGGACGATGACATGCGTACAGCTTACCGCCGGCTGCCATCGCGCCGACACGGAGCGTTCACGGGCGCTCCCCAAGCATACGGCGATGTCTGCACTCTCACCCTTGCTGGTCGAGCACCAGCACCAGCAGCTCAGCGTGTTGGACCGCTATGCGCAGACCCGCGCGCTCAGCGATCGCCTCGCCGCACCCCTGAGCGCCGAAGACGCCATGGTGCAGAGCATGCCCGATGCCAGCCCCAGCAAATGGCATCTGGCGCATACCACGTGGTTCTTCGAACGGTTCGTGCTGCAGACCGATCCGGGCTACCGCGTGTTCGATCCGGCCTGGGACTTCCTGTTCAACAGCTACTACCAGAGCGTTGGCCCGATGCATGCCCGCGCGCGCCGCGGCGTGTTGTCGCGACCGTCGTTGCAGCAGGTGCGCGACTACCGCGCGGCGGTGGATACGCACATGCAGCAACGCCTGCGCGACGGCCTGCTGGATGCGCAGGCCTGCACCATCGTGCAGCTGGGCATCCAGCACGAGCAACAACACCAGGAGCTGCTGCTGACCGACATCAAGCACGCGCTATGGAGCAACCCGTTGCAGCCTGCCTACCGCCAGACGCCTGCAGCGCCGCCGGCCGTTGGCAGTGCGGTGCGCTGGCATGCGCGCGAGGAGCAGATTGCACAGATCGGTGCGCCTGCCTGGCCGCACAGCGAGCGCTTCGCCTACGACAACGAGTCGCCGCGTCACCGCGTACTGGTGGGTGCGCATGCGCTGGCCAGCCGCGTGGTCAGCAATGCCGAATTCCAGCAGTTCATCGACGACGGCGGCTACCGCAACGCCGGCGCCTGGCTCAGCGACGGCTGGGCGATGGTGCAGGCGCAGGGCTGGGAGCACCCGCTGTACTGGGACGCGCAGGGGCGCGAGTTCACGCTCGATGGCTGGCGCGTGCGCGATCCGCACGCGCCGGCCTGCCATCTGAGCCTGTTCGAGGCCGACGCCTTCGCGCGCTGGGCCGGCGCACGCCTGCCGACCGAAGCCGAATGGGAACTGGCTGCCACCGGCGTGCCGGTGCAGGGCAACTTTGTCGACAGCGATGCCTTGCATCCGCGCGGCGCGCAGGCCGTGGATACCGGCCTGCAGCAGTTGTTTGGCGATGTCTGGGAGTGGACCGGCAGCGCGTATCTGCCGTATCCGGGCTTTGCGCCGTGGCCGGGGTCGCTGGGCGAATACAACGGCAAATTCATGAACGCGCAATGGGTGCTCCGCGGCGGCAGTTGTGCCACGCCGGCCAGCCACATGCGCGCCAGTTACCGCAACTTTTTCCCCTCCGACGCGCGCTGGCAGTTTGCCGGTGTGCGCCTTGCCAAGGATCTGCCGTGAACGCTGCCGCCCATGCCATGCAACGCGCCCATGCCGCGCTGACCGACCTGCGTCCGCAGCCGGACGACATCACCGCCGACGCGCTGGCCGGGCTGGCGCAGACGCCCAAGACGCTGCCGTCCAAGTATTTCTACGACGCGCGCGGCTCGCAGTTGTTCGAGGCCATCACCCGGCAGCCGGAGTATTACCTCACCGCCACCGAACTGGGCTTGCTGGAAGCCAGCATGGGTTCGATCGCCCAGGCCATCGGTGCCGGTGTGCACGTGGTGGAATACGGCAGCGGCAGTGGCCGCAAGACCGAGCTGCTGCTGCAGGGCCTGCGCGATGTGGTGGCCTATACGCCGCTGGAAATCTCGCGCACCGCGTTGCTGGAAAGCACCGCACGGCTGGCCCAGCAGTTTCCGCAGATCCAGATGCTGCCGGTCTGCACCGACTTCACCAAGCCGCTGCGCCTGCCCGATGCGCAGCGCCCGGCGCGCCGGCATCTGGTGTTCTTCCCCGGCTCGACGCTGGGCAATTTCACCGACACCGCCGCCATCGCGCTGATGGATGCGATGCGCCAGACCATGGGCAGCGACGGCTGCGCGTTGATCGGCATCGATCTGGACAAGGACGCCGGCCTGATCGAGGCGGCCTACAACGATGCCGCCGGCGTCACCGCCGAGTTCACCTTGAACCTGCTGGCGCGGCTCAACCGCGAGATCGGCAGCGATTTCGATCTCGATGGCTTCCGTCACAAGGCGGTCTATGCGCGCGAACGCGGCCGCATCGAGACCTTCCTGGTCAGCCAGCGCGACCAGCGCGTCCAGGTGGGTGGCCAGGACATTGCCTTCGCCGAGGGCGAGGCGATGCAGGTCGAATACAGCTACAAGTACACCGATGCGCGCTTCGCCGAACTGGCCGCCGCGGCCGGGCTCAAGGTCACCCACGGCTGGAACGATGCCAAGGACTGGTTCGGTCTGCGCTTGCTGCGTCCTGCGTAGGGTTGCCAGGCAAGCCTACGATTGGTCGAGGATGTATTTGGCTGCTATCAGCGGTCTGGCGGCATCTCACGCAGATGTTTGGCCGCTTGTCTGATGCCGCCGAAGACGGTTTCTGCGAGGAGACTCGGAAATTCCAGTGGAAGCGTATTGGCGACACGATCCAATGCGCCTTCCACCTGCCCCAACAGTTCTTCGATCCAGGACTCTGCACCGCCACGCACTCCGCAGGCCCGTGCAGTGTCGTTCCAGTGGCGACGCCGGATATCTTTCAGGCGGCGATGCCGGTTCTTACCAACGACGGCCATCGCCAGCGACGCGCGATGTGGATCCAATTGCTGGGGGCGGCGGCCAAGGATGGGATAAACCGATAGAACATCGTAAAGCGGTGTCATGCGGAACCGGCCACCAGGCTCGATCATCAGGCTGAAATTCTTTGCGTGCCCGTCGGTGGCTGCGAGTAGCCAAAACAGGATTTGCGACTTGAAAAAGGTCGCGCGGTCGGAGGGCTCACTCGATTGGCGCAGTAACTCCATGATTTCCACAATGCCAGGGCCGCCGTCGCTCTCGTATTTTTTGGACGAAGACACGCCAAATGCCTGGCACAGGTCTTCCTGCGGAAGTCGCATCCACCACTGTCCATCCGACGAAAGGCGTCGGTCGAACCGTTCGACGATGAGAGCGCGCTGATCTTCGAACCGCCCCATCGTGGTTGCTGCAACGGGAATACCGAAGGCAGCCAGTAATTGCGCGCACAGCCATTCGTTCTCCACCGATTCCTGCATGTCGGCACGCATATTGCCGACCAGACCCAGCGGCAATTTGAAGATGTGCGTACTCGGCGTGCTGCCCAACGGCACGCACCATTGCCGCTGGTGCAATAGCAGAGCGGTCTTCTCCTGGGCGCCAGCCAATGACAGCCGAAATTCGTCGCCATCACCATGGTGCCCGGGCAACGTGGGCGCGGTGACCCCGCGCAGCATATCGGCGACGCCGAGCTCGGTCAGTGGCCTGTTCTGGATGGTGCGCAGATGCTCGGGCTCTTGATCGACTGCGAGCAACTGGATCGCACCGACACAATCGCGGCCGACCGCCCGCAGCAGGTCGAAGGTGCTGGCCGAGTCGGTCCTAAAGCGTTCCCGCATGCGACGCCGGATGTTCGTGCTGTCAGGCAACAGGTTGTCGAAATAGTGCGTGACGACATCGCCGCGATGCGACTGGCCTTCCGGGAGCAGCGGTAGCGACAACGAGAGGGGACGCGCCAGGGAGGAATCCAGCCATTCTGGCAAGTAGGTCAGTCGTGCACTCTGTGGATCTTCACGCCACTGCGCGACGCGTTGTCCGTTCATCCAGACATATAAGTCGGCCATGGCTTACCAATCTTCTTCGAGAGGCATGCGGGGATCGGTGTTGCGCACGGCCAGTGACACCTCCACGCCGAGGATGGCCCAGACGCGCATCAGACGCTCGAAGGTAGCCGCTTCGGGCATGCGTTCCAGGGCGCCAACCGCCTGACGTGTAATGCCCAGCTGCTCTGCCAACTGGTCTTGGGTCAAACCCCGTTGCTTGCGGATTGCCTTGAGTAGCGGGCCCAGTTGATGCGGCGTCTGGATAGGGAAGGCGGAAAGAGCCATAGAGAATGACGGGCGTCAGGAATTGGCAACGTATGACGTTCCTTGCTAAAAAGCAATTTATAAGTTGCATTACCAAAAAGCAATCTATAGATTGCTTTTATCCCTTCCCTCTCCCGCCTGCTGGAGAAGGTGCCCGAAGGGCGGATGAGGGGCCCTGGCGCAGCCCCTGTGACTTGAGCATCGCATCAGGCCATCTGCACCACATGCAGCGCCTTCGGATTGCGCCATTGCGCCAGCAGCGCCGCTTCGCGCGCCTTGGCGTCCTGCAGATGCGCATGCTTGATGTGGCCATAGCCGCGGATATGTTCGGGAATGCTGGCGATCTGTGCGGCCAGGCCCACGTTGTCGGCATCCAGGCGTTCCAGCAGCAGCGCCACGGTCGCACTGTAGTCGGCAATCAGCTGGCGTTCGCCGCGCCGCTCGGCGGTGTAGCCGAACACGTCGAGCCTGCCGCCACGCAGGAACTTCAACCGCGCCAGCAGCTTGAAGGCGGTGAACATCCACGGCCCGTACTCGCGCTTGATCAGGTTGCCCTGCGCGTCCTTCTTTGCCAGCAACGGTGGCGCCAGATGGAAGCGCACCGTGTAGTCGCCCTCGAACTGCTGCTGCAGCCGGCGCTGGAAATCGCCGCGTGTGTACAGCCGCGCCACTTCGTATTCGTCCTTATAGGCCATCAGCTTGAAGGCGTAGCGGGCGACCGCTTCGGTCAGTGCGCTGCTGCCGGGCACGCGCTGTGCCTCGTGGCTGCGCACGCGGTCCACCAGTGCGCGATAGCGCTGCGCGTAGGCCGCATCCTGGTAGTCGGTCAGGAACGCGATGCGACGCGCGATGGCTTCGTCCAGCGAGGCTGCCAGCTGCTCGTCGTCGAGCAGCGCGGCCGGTGCATCGACTTCGCGATGCAGCGTGCCGCCATCGGTTTGCGCCAACGCGCGCGGCGCACTCTGGCCGCTGAGGTCGTGGTCTTCCCAACTGCCTGGCGCGTGTGGCGCCGGCGTGTCGCCCTGCAGGTGCACCGGCGCAGGTGCGCCGGCCAGGCCCGCAGCGCGCTGCACCGCAGGCAGATCGATCGCAGCCAGGCGGCCCCACGCGAAAGCCTGCTGGTTCATCGCCACCGCCGCGCCATTGAGTTCGATCGCGCGCATCAGCGCCGCATGCGACAGCGGCACCAGCCCATGCTGCCAGGCATAGCCCAGCACGAACAGATTGCTGGCGATGGCATCGCCCAGCAGTGCGGTGGCCAGTTGCGTGGCATCCAGCAGCAAGGGATCGCGCCCGCCCAGTGCGGTCCGCACGCCGGCGATGATCTGCGCGGCGGGGAACTGCAGGTCCGGCTGGGTGGTGAACGTGCCGGGCATCGCCTCGTAGGTGTTGAGCACCACCTGGGTGCGGCCCTCGCGCACCTTGGACAGCGCCCAATAGTCGTTGACCACCACCATGTCGCAGCCCAGCACCAGATCCGCTTCGCCGGCGGCGATGCGCACCGCGTGGATGTCGTCGGGCTGGCGTGCGATGCGGATATGCGTGGTCACCGCGCCGCCTTTCTGCGCCAGCCCGGTCTGGTCCAGCACGGTGGCGCCCTTGTCTTCCAGATGCCCGGCCATGCCCAGCAGCGCGCCGATGGTCACCACGCCGGTGCCGCCGACGCCGGTGATCAGGATGTTCCAGGGATGCTCCAGCGTAGTGCGCTGCGGCGGCTCGGGCAGGCTGTCCAGCAGCGCGCTGGCGTCGCGCCGCTTGCCCTTGCGTGGCGCACCGCCGTGCACGGTGACAAAGCTCGGGCAAAAGCCCGAGACGCAGGAATAATCCTTGTTGCAGTTGGACTGGTCGATCTGGCGCTTGCGGCCGAATTCGGTTTCCTTCGGCAACACCGACACGCAGAAACTCTTCTCGCCGCAATCGCCGCAGCCTTCGCACACCAGCGAATTGATCATGACGCGTTTGGGCGGATCGACCAGCTTGCCGCGCTTGCGGCGGCGGCGTTTTTCGGTGGCGCAGGTCTGGTCGTAGATCAGGATCGACACGCCCTTGACCGTGCGCAGATGCTGCTGCACCGCCTCCAGTTCGCTGCGGTCGTGGAAGGCCACCTCGGCAGGAAACAGGTCGCGCCGCCGCGTCCATTTGCCGATGTCGTCGCTGACCACGGCAATCTCGTGGATGCCTTCGGCACGCAACTGATGCGCGATGTCCGGCACGGTCAGCGTGCCGTCCACCGGCTGGCCGCCGGTCATCGCCACCGCATCGTTGTAGAGGATTTTGTAGGTGATATTGACCCCGGTGGCCACCGACTGCCGGATCGCCAGCGAGCCGCTGTGGAAGTAGGTGCCATCGCCCAGGTTCTGGAACACGTGCGCGGTGTCGGTGAACGGCGCCTGCCCGGACCACGTGACGCCTTCGCCACCCATGTGGGTGAAGGTGTCGGTGGCGCGATTCATCCACGTCACCATGTAGTGGCAGCCGATGCCGCCCAGTGCACGCGAGCCCTCCGGCACCGCGGTGGAGGTGTTGTGCGGGCAGCCGGAGCAGTAGTGCGGCACACGCGGGAACTGTGCGCGCGGCAGCGCCATTTCCGCTTCCTTGGCATCCATCCAGCGCAGGCGCTGCTCGATCGAATCGGTGTTGATCGTGCTCGATTGCAGCAGGCGCAGGATGCGCTTGCCGATCACCGCGGCGATGGTGGCCGGGGTCAGCTCGCCGGTGGAAGGCAGGATCCACGCGCCATGCTCGTCGTACTTGCCGACGATGCTCGGCCGCGCTCCGGCGCTGGCCGGCCAGTTGTAGAACAGCTCCTTCATCTGCCGCTCGATGAAGGCCTTCTTTTCCTCCACCACCACGATGTCTTCCAGCCCGCGCGCAAACGCGCCGATGCCCACCGGCTCCAGCGGCCAGGTCATGCCGACCTTGTAGACGCGGATGCCGATCTGCGCACAGGCGCGCGCATCCAGGCCCAGATATTCCAGCGCCTGCAGCACATCCAGGTAGCTCTTGCCGGTGGTGACGATGCCCAGCCGCGCTTGCGGGCAATCCAGCACCACCTTGTCGATGCCGTTGGCGCGCGCGAACGCCTGCGCGGCGGCCACCGCATAGCGATGCAGGCGCATTTCCTGATCCACCGGCGGGTCAGGCCAGCGGATGCTCAGGCCTCCCGGCGGCAGCGCGAAGTCCTCCGGCAGCACGATGCTGCGCGCGAACGGGTTCACCTCGACCGAGGCGGACGATTCCACCGTCTCGGCGATGGTCTTGAAGCCGATCCAGCGCCCGGTATAGCGGCTCATCGCCCAGCCGAGCAGGCCCATGTCCAGGATGTCCTGCACCCCGGCCGGGTTGAGGATGGGCATCATCGCGCTGACGAATTCGTCTTCCGAGCCATGCGGCAGGGTCGAACTGCGGCAGGCGTGGTCGTCGGCGGCCAGCGCCAGCACGCCGCCATAGGGGGAGGTGCCGGCGGCATTGCCGTGCTTGAACACGTCGCCGCTGCGGTCCACGCCCGGCCCCTTGCCGTACCACATGCCGTACACGCCCTGCACCTTGGCGCCGGGGAACAGGTTGGTCTGCTGGGTGCCCCAGACCATGGTGGCGGCCAGATCCTCGTTGAGACCGGGGGTGAAGGTCACCCGGGCCGCGTCCAGATGCTTGCGCGCGCGCCACAGTTCCAAGTCCAGCCCGCCCAGCGGGCTGCCGCGATAACCGCTGACGAAGCCGGCCGTATCCAGGCCGGCGGCCTGGTCGCGCAGCCGCTGCATCAGCGGCAGCCGCACCAGCGCCTGCACGCCCGACAGGTAGATGCGGCCATCGGCGCGCGTGTATTTGTGCTCCAGCGTGTAGTCCGCATCCACCCGGCCGAGCTCCGGCGTGTTGGCAGAGTCGGGAGAGGAAAGTGCAGCAGTACTGGTCATGGCGTGCCCGGAAAGGGTGGCTGGGACCCGGTGCGTGTCATCTGAAACCATCTGACCTGCCCGTCGGATTCCAAAACGGCGGCGCAAAGTGTAACAGTCAGCCTTCACGCGCCCGTTCGCATGCGGATGCGCAGCCGCCGTGCTGCGGGTAGGATGGGAACGGGAAGGGTCGTTTGCTGTCAGGGGAAAACACAGTGAAAAGGAAATACGCATGGGCCGCACTGGCCCTGCTCGGAGGCGTGTGGTCATTGGCGCAGGCGCAACACCTGCCCAAGCCCAAGGAGTTCTATTTCGACGAAGACCGTGCCACGACCAAACCGGTGGTGGCCGTGCAAGGCCAGGGCGATGCCGTCGTCGATCGCCTGGCCGCGATGGTGCAACGCGACGCACGTGCCGCCGAGCCACGCGCACAGCTGGCCTCGCTGGCCTACGCCGGCGGACGCACGCAGCTGGGCGACGAGCTGTACCAGGGTGCGCTGGCCCTGGTCTCCAACGGCAGCCAGCAATACCGCGCAATCACCTGGAACTATGGCTGGGATCTGTTGCGTGCCGACAAGCCGGACCAGGCGCTGCAGCAATGGGCCAATCTGGCCAACGGCCGCCCGGCCACGCCGCAATGGCTGCCGACCGCGGCCGCCCTGGCCCTGTGGCGGGCCGGACGCAAGCAGGAGGCGACCGAATGGTATGCCGCCGCCGTGCGCACCTGGCCGGACCGCTGGAGCAGTACCGCCAACTACGCCAGCCTGCTGCCGGACTGGCGCGAGGCAGAGCGCGCCAGCCTGGCCGAGGTGCATGCCGCCTGGCAGGCCAACCCGCCGGCGTTTCCGTAAGCAAGGCGCCGCGCTGTGGGGATAGCCCGCAGCGCGGGCGCTGCATGCGGTGGCCATAGCGGCCGGCCATTGGCCTGGTCGGTGGCAGGGCCGTTGTCCAGGCACTGTGGCGGGGCATGCCGCAAGGACGGTCGTGGGCGTGTCGGCGGCGTCCATGCGGTCGACGACCCGGTCGATGGCGAGCGGCCAGGCAAACGCTGCAGGACGCTGCCGAGATCACCGATGTGCATGTGCAAGCCTCGCCTTGCATGCATTGGCTGGGTGATCGGGCCCGGTCGGCTTTGCAGCTTCTGGGCGAGCCGCTGCGGGACGCCGTCATCACGGCGTACCGCCGTTCGCAACGCTGAGCTCAACTTCACGCTGCGCTGTCCTTTCTGCATGCGGGAGCCTGTGGCGCGCTGCGCGTGAGCGACCGGTCCGTTCGGTTCGACGATCCCTGCTGCGGATCGCAGGTTGCGCATGACCGGTCCAGGCGCCGCCACGCACCGGTGAGAGCGTGCCATGCGATCCTGCACCCGGTTTTCAACGGACACGATCACTCCATGGCGGTGGATGCATTTGCGTTGATCCTGGCAATGCTGGGCCTGGGCTTGGTATTCGCGCGACTGAAGGTGTTGCCGGACAACAGCGCCGATGTGCTCAACCGCATCGTCCTGTACATCTGCCTGCCGGCCTCGGTGCTGACCTATGTGCCGCGGCTGCATCTGGACGCCTCGCTGGGCGGGGTGATCGCCATGCCGTGGCTGTTGACCGCACTCATCGTGCCGCTGCTGTGGGGCTGCAGCCGGCTGCTGCGCATCGGTCGCGCCGATTACGCCGCCTTGCTGATGTGCGTGGTGTTCACCAACTCCAGCTTCATCGGGTTTCCGATGGTGCGCGCAATGCTTGGCGATCGGGCATTGCCCTACGCAGTGGTCTACGACCAGTTCGGCACCTTCGTGCTGCTGTCCACCTTCGGCCTGTACGTGCTGGCCCGGTACAGCGGCGACGCCCCGCCTAGCGCCATGACGATCCTGGCCCGGGTAGCGAAATTCCCGCCGTTGTGGGCACTGCTGTTCGCGCTGACCCTGATGCCCGCGCAGCCGCCGGCCTGGATCGGCTCGGGCCTGAAGAGCCTGGCCGATGCCATGCTGCCGCTGGTGATGCTGGCGGTGGGCTTTTCGCTGCAACTGCGTCTGCCCGCCGACGAGCTCAGGCCGCTGGCGCTGGGCCTGGCCTTCAAGTTGGCGGTGATGCCGATGCTGGCGCTGCCGCTGTCCTGGGCGCTGGGCCTGCACGGGCTGATGTTGCAGACCACCGTGCTCGAATCGGCCATGCCCACCATGATCACCGCTGCCGCGCTGGCCATCTCGCACCGGCTGGCGCCGCGCCTGGCCGCCGCGATGGTCGGCTACAGCATCCTGCTGTCGCTGCTGACCTTGCCCGCCTGGTCCTGGCTGCTGGCGCGGCTGGTGGCGTGAGCGGGGCGCACCGCGCACGGCCAGGACTGTTCGCCGTGCTGGGGTTGCCTGTCCAGCATGCGGACCTGGCGCTGTCGCGCGTCCTCTTCGGATGCTGCATTGCGATGACCGCACCGTGTCGGTCATGCCCGGCCTCGGTCAGCCACACCACGCAGCGGTCTTGGCCAGCGCGAGGCATGCGCGCGCAGCGCTCGCCATGGCGGCATTCGTCTGCGCGACGCAGCTGCCGCAACCTCGTGCGCTGACGCTCGGTCGCCGCGCTTAACGCGTTTCGACTACTTCCTCACCTTGGCGCGGTGTACGCTGCGGACCAGCTCCCGGAAGCGAGGCGTGCATGAAGACAGTCCTGGTGGCCGCCTCCAAAGGCGGCGTCGGCAAGACCACGATCGCCACCAATCTGGCCGCCCATGCGGCGTTGCAGGGCCAGCGCACCGTGCTGGCCGATGCCGATCCACAGGGGTCGTCCACGCGTTGGGCGCAGCGCCGGGCCGGTCTGGACAGCGCGGTATTGCCGATCGACGCCACCAAACGCCGCAACTGGCAGGCCGCCGTGCCCGAAGGCACCGATACGTTGATCATCGACGCGCCGGCCGGTGCCATGGCAGACGACCTGGGCGGTTTCCTGGACCATGTCGATGCCATCGTGGTGCCGGTGCTGTCCTCGGCGCTGGATATCGAAGCGGTGGTGGGCTTTCTCAACACGCTGGCCAAGGTGCCGCGCGTGCACCAGCGCAAGCTGCCGGTGGGCCTGGTGCTCAACCGCGCCCGCCCATGGACCCAGACCTCGCAACAGGCCGCCGACATGATCGGCAGTTGGCCGTATCCGCTGGTGACCCAATTGCGCGACACCCAGGCCTATGTGGTCATGGCCGGGTTGGGGCGCAGCTTGTTCGACTATCGCTCGGCGCAGGTGCGCGACCATCAACAGGACTGGGAGCCGCTGTTGAAGTGGCTCAAGAAGTCCTAGAACCGGAAAGTTCCCATGCGCGAATTGATCTTGTTGCGACATGCCCACGCCGAGCCGGCCGACACCGGTCAGGCCGATTTCGATCGCCCGCTGTCGCCGCACGGCATCGCCGAGGCCGAGGCGGCCGGGCGCTGGCTGCGCGAACAGCGGCTGGTACCGGACCGGGTGCTGTGCTCGCCGGCCCGGCGCGCGCGCGAAACCCTGGAGGCGGTACTCGAACTCACCGGCTATATCGAACAACGCCTGGACGAGCGCATCTACGAGGCCACCCCCGGCACCCTGGCCAGCCTGGTGGACGAGCACCGCGAGGCCGAGCGCCTGTTGCTGGTCGGCCACAACCCCGGCCTGGAGCGGCTGGCCGCGCTGATGCACAGCGGCCAGACCGGCGATTACCGCGGCATGCCGACGGCCTCGATCGCATTGCTGGCGTTGCCGCTGGAGGCCACCATCGAGCCGGGCATCGCCCGCCTGACCGCCTTCTGGTGGCCTTGATCCGTGTCATCGTCGCTGCGCTGGTTCGCCTGGCTCGCGCTCTGGGTCACGCTTCCCTGCCTGGCGCAGCAAAAGGTGCATACCATCGATCCGGCGCAATCGCGCTTCGGGTTCGAGATCAGAACCCGCTTCGGGATGAAGATCGAGGGGTTTTTCCCGCGCTTTCGCGGTGAAGTGGTGGAGCTGCCGGACAAGCGCCAGCAGGTGCGCTTCCGGCTGGATGCCACCCAGGTGGAGATCCCGGGCAAGGACCGCTACACCGGCTGGATGCGCGGCGAGGATTTCTTCGATGTCGCGCGCTACCCGGTGGTGGAATTCGAATCGCTGCCGTACACCGAAGAGGCGATCAAGGACGGTGGGGACATCACCGGCAACCTGACCATTCGCGGAATCACCCACATCGAGACGCTGCATGTGGCGCCAGCTGAATGCGCACGACCGGGCTATGATTGCGACGTGATCAGCCGAGGTACGGTGCTGCGTGGACGTTACGGAATGAATGCGTGGCAGATGGCCCTGGGCGACAGGGTGACGTTCATTCTGCGTGGGCGGTTGCAGGAGGCGCGGCGCCCGTGAAGTTTTTGTTCAGGGGGTTGGTGCTGGCAACGCTGTTGCTCGGCACCGGATGCGCCGGCCTGTCGCAAACCGAGCGCAACCGCGCTGCCGGTGTCGCTGCCGCCGCACGCAGCACGGTGGTGGAGTGCACCCAGGCCAATCATTGTGCCCAGCCCTCGCCGTTGCGCGCGCTGGGCGGGCAGGCCATCACCGCCTCCACGCCGACGCTGCCGCGCCATTACGCCACCATCGTCGACCATGGCGAACAATCGCTGGTGGCGCGGCTCAACCTGATCCGCAGTGCCACCCGCAGCATCGACCTGCAGACCTACATCTTCGACAAGGACGACAGCGCCCGCATGGTGCTGGATGCCTTGACCGACGCCGCCAGGCGCGGGGTCAAGGTACGCATCCTGATCGACCAGCTCTCGGCGATCGCCGACCTGCAGATTCTCGGTGCGCTCGCCAGCAGCCATGAAAACCTGCAGCTGCGCATCTACAACCCCACCTTCGGCAAGGTCAAGCTCAATTACTTCGACTACGCCGGCAGCGTGCTGTGCTGTTTCCGGCGCTTCAACCAGCGCATGCACAACAAGCTGCTGGTGGTGGACGACGTGCTGGGCGTGGTCGGCGGGCGCAATTACCAGGACGACTATTACGACTGGGACAGCGAGTACAACTTCCGCGACCGCGACGTGATCCTGGCCGGGCCGGAGGTGCGCGCCATGGCCGCCAATTTCGATGCGTTCTGGCGCGCGCGGCGCAGCGTGCCGGCCGAACGCCTGAACGATGTTGGCCGCCTGCTGCTGGAACAGGGCGCCCCGCAGATGCCGCCGGCGCAGTTCCGGCGCCCGGACCGGGTGGCGCGGGTGGACCAGGAGGCGAGCGATCCGCAGTTCGTGCGCGATGTCTTCGTCACCCCGGCCATGCCGGTGCAACGTGTGGTGTACGTGGCCGACCTGCCGCAGAAGCATCGCCGCGAGCACGCCTCGAAGGCGGTGTCCACCGCGCCGGAGCTCGATGGCCTGATCGCCGGTGCGCAGCGGGAGGTGCTGCTGCAGACACCTTATCTGGTGTTGTCCGACGAAGCCCAGGCGATCTTCCGCAGCTTGCGCGCCCGCCCGCAGCCGCCGCGCATCGTGGTGTCCACCAACAGCCTGGCCGCCACCGACAACCCTATCGTGTATGCGCTGTCCTACAAGTTCAAACGCCGCAACATGCGCGAGCTGGGCTTCAACGTCTACGAGTTCAAGCCGTTTCCGCTGGATGCGCCGGTGGACTACGCCAACCTGGTGCCGGACCCGCTCAACCCGGCATCGGAGACCAACGAAGACAGCCGCGACAACCGCCTGATCGGTGGCAGCGCCGCCGGCAATGCGATGCGTGGCAGTAGTGGCGGTGGCGACGGCGACGCAGCGCGGGCGCCGGCGAGCACGTTGCGCGGCAGCAGCGGTGGCGGCCGTGCGCGCGGTGGCAGCGAGGTCGATCGCCGCGTGCTGCGTACCGAAACCCGGCCCTCGTTCCTGGGCACGCGCGCGGTCAACAAGCCGCTGCCGGTAACGCGCGTGGGTGCACGCATGGGCCTGCATGCCAAGTCGCTGGTGGTGGACCGCCGCATCGGCGTAATCGGCACGCACAACTTCGACCCGCGCAGCGAGAACTACAACACCGAGGCGGCGGTGGTGATCGACGATGCGCGCTTTGCGCAGGCCCTGGCGGCCAGCATCGAGCGCGATATCAGCCCGGAAAACGCCTGGACCGTGGCCCCGCGCGAAAAACCGCCGGTGCTGAGCGGCTTGAACTACAGCGTAGGCAAGGTCTCCGAGGCATTGCCGGTGCTGGACTTCTGGCCCTGGCGCTATGCCACCAACTACGAGTTCCAGCCCGGTCCGGACTGCCCATTCCCGCTCAAGCGGCAGGACCCGCAGTTTCGCCAGTGCTACGTGGCGGTCGGCGATTTCCCCGAGGTCAACGTGGGACCGAAGTGGCTGCTGGTGCGCATGCTCACCGCGTTCGGTGCCGGCCTGGTGCCGATTCTCTGAGCCTGGGCGGCACGGTACCGCAACGCGATGCCGGCGCCGCTTGCAGCACCAGTGCCGGGCGCTGGACTCGAGGCCACCGTGCGTGGGGCCGATTCCGCCAGCGTCCGACAAGCAACCACCTTCCTGGCCTGTTACCGTCACCGCGTGAGCCAACCCGTCGCTGTCGTTGCATCAGGCCCCGACGCCGCAGATGCTGTTGCGATTCCCGATTCCCGATTCCCGATTCCCGATTCCCGATTCCCGATTCCCAGCCCATGACCTTTCGCGAACCCGTCGATCTTGCCACCCTCAACGCCTCCAGCCGCAATACCCTGATCGAGCATCTTGGCATCGTGTTCACCGAGGCCGGCGACGATTGGCTGCGCGCCACCATGCCGGTGGATACGCGCACCAAACAGCCGTACGGCCTGCTGCATGGCGGCGCTTCGGTGGTGCTGGCCGAAACCCTGGGCAGCAGCGCCGGCAATCTGTGCGTGGATATGACCAGCCAGATGTGCGTGGGGCTGGAGATCAATGCCAATCATCTGCGCGCCGCCACCGATGGCCTGGTCATCGGCACCGCGCGCGCGGTGCACGTGGGGCGCAGCACCCAGGTCTGGGATATCGTCATCGAAACTCCGGCCGGCAAGCGGGTCTGCGTGTCGCGGCTGACCCTGGCGGTGGTGGCACGCACCCATGGCTGAGCAGGCCCGGCAACGGCATGGGTGGAACAGCGCCACCCGTCGCCGGCACTGCGCCGCCGCCAAGCTGCTGTCACAATAGCTGTGCCTTCTTCCCCTGTTACCGGTCCCGTTGGTCGAATGAGCGAGTCATCCCTGGACGCCACGCGCGACGCTCGCGGCGCGTTGCGTTGGTTCCGGTACCTGTATCGGGTGCCGTTGCTGTTGCTGCATCTGTGCCTCTGCCTGCCGGTCACCATGCTGTGCGTGGTGGCGCCGCCGCTGGCGCGCATCCGCACCGGGCGCGATGACAGCCTGGACGAGGTGATGATCCGCTGGTGGCAGGGCAACCTGATGCGCATCTTCGGCTTCCGCCTGCGCCGCTTCGGCACGCCGCTGTCGGGCGCGACGCTGTTCGTGGCCAATCACGTCAGCTGGGTGGATATCTCCATGCTGCACAGCCAGCGCGTGATGGGCTTCGTGGCCAAACGCGAGATTGCCGGCTGGCCGCTGGTGGGCTGGCTGGCGACCAAGGGCCAGACCATCTTCCACCAGCGCGGCAGCACCGAATCGCTGGGCGGCGTGCTGCAGGAAATGCTGCAGCGCCTGCGCAGCGGCAAGCCGGTCGGCGTGTTTCCGGAAGGGCGCACCCGCGGCGGCACCGAAGTGGGCCCGTTCCATGCGCGCATCTTCCAGGCCGCGGTGGAAGCCGGCGTGCCGGTGCAGCCGGTGGCGCTGCGCTATGGCGTGCGCGGCGATGCGCAGGCGGTGGTGGCCTTCGGCGAACGCGAGAGCTTCTTCGCCAATATCGTGCGCCTGCTGGGCGAGCCGTCGCGGCTGGCGGAGGTGCACTTCCTGGAGCCGATCGGCGCGTTCGATATCGAAGGCCGCCGCCGTCTGGCCGAGACCTCGCGGCAGCGCATCATCGCCGCGATGGAGTCCTGAGCCGGCAATGCATGCGCGCATCGCCCCGATGGTCACCACGCCACTGTCCGGCCCGGCGCGCGCATGAACGCCTCCGACTACCAGCCGCCGCGCTGGCTGCGTAACCCGCACGTGCAATCGGTGCTGGGCAGCAGTGCCTTGCGCCGGCTGCGCAGCCGGCAGCTGCTGGCCGCCAGTGGCGCGGTCACCAGCGAACATATTCTCGACGGCGGCGACGGGGTGCGCCTGCAGGGCTGGATGAGCGTGCCGCCCGGCGATGCGCCGGTGCGCGGCACCGTGTTGCTGCTGCACGGCTGGGAAGGCAGCGCCGACTCCAACTACATGCGGCTGACCGCCGCGCGCCTGCTCGGCCTGGGCTACCAGGTGTTCCGGCTGAATTTCCGCGACCACGGCGGCACCCATCACCTCAACGTGGACCTGTTCCACTCCGACCGCATCGACGAGGTGGTCAACGCCGCGGGCGATCTGTGGCAGCGCTTTCCGTCGGCGCAACTGCTGGCGGCCGGGTATTCGCTGGGCGGCAATTTCGCGCTGCGGCTGGCCTTGCGTGCGCCGGCCGCCGGCCTGCCGCTGGCACGGGTGGCGGCGGTATGTCCGTTGCTGGATCCGGCGGCGACGATGACCCGGCTGGAAAAGGGCCCGCAGTTCTACGACTGGTATTTCCGCCGCAAATGGCGCGAATCGCTGTTGCGCAAGCGCGCCCTGTTCCCGGACCAGCACGGCTACGACGACGCCACCCTGGCGCTGGACATGCGCGAGCTGATGGCCTGGCTGGCGGTGCAGCACACCGGGCATGGCTCGCTGGAGGCCTATTTCGACAGTTACTCGATCGCCGGCGAGCGCCTGGCGGGGCTGCAGGTGCCCTCGGACATCCTGATGGCCGAAGACGACCCGGTGATCCCGTTCGAAGACTTCGCCGCCTGGCGCCTGCCGGCGCACGCGCAGCTGGAGATCGCGCGCTGGGGCGGCCATTGCGGCTTCCTGGAAAACGCCCGTGGCGACGGCTTTGCCGAGCGCTGGGTGGCCGAGCGGCTGACCGCCACCCGGTAGGTCGGCGCTGCGGCGCGCATCGTTACAATAGCGGTTTGTCCGGGACACACCGCCGCCATGCAAGACGCCATTCTTCAAGCCCTGCGCCGCAACGCGGCCGACGATGCGGTGGCGCTGGCCCGCGAATGGGCCACCAGTGCGCCGGACGATGCGCAGCCGCACCGCTGGCTCGGGCTGGCCCTGCAGCAGCAAGGTCAGCCGGCGCTGGCGCTGGACAGCATCGACACCGCGCTGACGCTGACCCCGGAAGACGCCGATCTGCACCTGCTGCGCGCCGGCCTGCTGCTGGCCGCACGCGATCTGGCCGCCGCCGATGCCGCGCTGTCGCGCAGCACCGCGCTGGACCCCAACCAGTTCAACGCCTACGTGATGCAGGCGCACCTGGCGGTGGCGCGCGGCGACCTGGACGAAGCCGAGCGGCTGAGCCGCACCGCTGCGCGGCTGGCGCCGGAGCACCCGCAGTTGCTGGCGGTCGATGGCGTGGTGGACATGCGTCGCGGCCAGGCCGACCGCGCGCTGGCGCTGCTCACCCGCGCCGCCGAGCAGTTGCCCGACGATGCACGGGTGATGTTCGCGCTGGGCTTTGCCTACCTGCAGAAAGAGCATTTCGCCTTTGCCGAGCGCGCGTTCGAGCGCGTGGTGGAGCTCAATCCGCCCGGCACCGCGTTGCGCGCCTTCATCGCCCAGCTGGCCCAGCGCCAGGGGCGCCTGGACGATGCACTGACCGCGATGCAGGGCGTGCTGGCCCAGCCCGGCGGCGACATCCCGGCCATGCGCCGGCTCGCCGGCGAGATGGAATTGCAGGCCGGTCGCCCGGACCAGGCCGTGGCGCATCTGCGCCTGGCGCTGGCGCACTGGCCGACCGACCGCCGCACCCTGCATGCGCTGCTCACCGCCTGGGAGCGGCTGGGCGCGGTGGACGATGCGCGCGATACCCTGGACGCGGCGCTGGCCACCTCGGCCAATGCGCACGACCTGTGGCTGGCCCGCCTGGCGGTGGAGCCGGTCGGCGGGCCGCAGGCGCAGGCGGTGATCGAGCGCTGGCTGCTGGCCATGCCCGAGCACCTGCCGGCGCTGGAAGCGCTGATGCGCGTGCACGACATGCAGGGCCATGCCGATGACGCAGAAATGGTGGCGCGCCAGATCGTGGCGGTGGAGCCGGGCCGCATCAGCGGCGAGCAGCGCATCGTCGAAGCCCTGCTCGAGCGCGACCCGCCGGCGGCGATCGCCTGCGTGCAATCGCTGATCGAATCCCTGCCCGCCCCGCAGCAGACCGTGTTGCGGCCCTGGCTGGGCAACGTGCAGGACCGCGCCGGCCAGCCCGACGCGGCCCTGGCCACCTGGATGCAGTTCCAGCGCGAACAGGCCCCGCACCGCCTGCCGTTGCCGCCGCAGGCTGCCAGGCAGCCGATGCAGTGGCCGGCGCTGGGGACCATTCCCGAGAGCGTCACCGCGCGCCCGTTGTTCGTCTGGGGCGTGCCCGGCTCGCATGTCGAGCGCCTGATCGCGGTGATGGACGCCGCCACCCCGCTGGTACGCGGCGATCGCTACGGCACCACCCCGCCGTCGGACGCGCTGCAGAGCTACCGCACCGTCGAGCAGCTGGCCTCCGGCGAGCTCGCGCCGATGGCGCTGGTGGAAGGCTGGAAGGCCCAGCTGCCGCGTCGCGGCATCGACGACGGCAATGTGATCGACTGGCTGCTGTGGTGGGACAACAGCCTGCTCGCCGCGCTGCGCCCGCACCTGCCCGAGGGGCGCCTGGCGATCGCATTGCGCGACCCGCGCGACATGCTGCTGGACTGGCTCTCGGCCGGTGCCCCGGCACCGCTGGCGCTGCAATCGCCGCAGCAGGCCGCCGACTGGCTGCTGGCCGCACTGGAACAACTGGCGGTGCTGCACGAGCGCGATCTGTACCCGCACCGGATCATCCGGCTGGACGGTATCGAAAGCGATCCGCAGGGCATATCCGACGCGCTGGAGCAGGCCTTCGGACTGCGCTTCCCGCTGGTGGAACCGCGCGGCCCGGCGCGCCTGGCCGCAGGCCGCTGGCGCGATTACCGCAGCGTGCTTGGTGCCCAGTTCGACCTGCTCACCCTGATCGCGGTGCGCTTCGGCTACCCGCAGGACTGACGCACGGCCTGTCGCTTGCCGTTCCGCAAGCGACGCGGCAGTCGTAGGAACAGGCGATTGCGATGCGCACGGCAGTCGTAGGAGCGGCCCCGGCCGCGACGCAGCATGACCGATGCCGGTGAAGCCTGTCGCGGCCAGGTCCGCTCCTACGGATGTCCAGCTATCCCGGCTGGCGCGTCTGGCAATGCATGCGCTCAGCTCCGCGCCACACACGGTTCCACGGTGACGGCTTCCGCTGCCGCGTCGATCCAGGCACGCTGAGGCACCCCGATCCACGGAGACTTGAGCATGCGCTTGACCAGCACCAGCATCGAAAACGGCAAGCCGATCGCGGCGGAATTTGCCGCCGGCACCCCGGACGGCTTCGCCCCCAACCGTAATCCGCAGCTCGCCTGGAGCGAGGTCCCGGCCGGCACGCAGTCGTTCGCGCTGCTGTGCCTGGACCCGGATGTACCTACGGTGCCGGAGACGGTGGGTCGCGCGGACGTGCAGATTCCGGTCGAACAGCCACGCACCGATTTCGTGCATTGGGCGATGGCCGATATCCCCGCCAACGTGCACGCCATTGCGGCAGGCAGCTGCAGCGACGGCTTCGTGCCCAAGGGCAAGCAGCAGCCGGCTGGCCCGGCGGGCGCTCGCCAGGGCCTGAACTCCTACACGCAGTGGTTTGCCGGCAACCCCGACATGGCCGGCGACTATCTGGGCTACGACGGCCCGTACCCGCCGTTCAACGACCTGCGCGTGCACCGCTATTTCTTCCGCGTGTTCGCGCTGGATGTGGCGCAGCTGCAGCTGCCGACCCCGTTCACCGCCGCTGAGCTGCTGTCGGCGATGCAGGGCCACGTGCTGGCCGAGGCCGCGTTGCACGGCACCTACACGCTGAATCCGTCGCTGCGCCAAGGCAGCTGACAAGACGACTGCGTTGCCGCCAGGCGGGCGCAGCCGGTGCTCGGTGCGAGGTGTACCACACGTACACCCGGTTCCTCCGCGCCGTGCGCAACCTGACGACCATTAGCCGCTCTAAGAGCGGTAGTGCGGCCGCGCAGCGACTACGCGGTCGCTCTCGCTATGTGATCGTCGATTGCGAAGACCCGGACTCATCGCTGGACGCGTCCTGGTGTTCTGCTGCGTAGTCGCATCCGATCCGATGCGCCTGTGAGTGATCTACACAACCTCTTGCCGCCGGACCGCCCGGCGACCTGCTCCTGCGAATCCCGAATCCCGAACTACCCCCTCGCCTCGATCATCTGATCCAGCACATACACCGGCGCATCCTCCGAGCCCGGGGTGGCAGGGTAACGGGTGACGCGCAGCAAGGTACCGATGCCGGTCTCGTGCTCGAAGCCTTCGATGCTGCCGTCGAGCGGTGTCCATTGCGCGGTCGCAGGCCGCCCCTGCGGGGTCTGCTCGCGCACCTGCAGGCACGCGCGTGCCGGGTCGGCGGGGCAGGGCACGGTGTCGGCCGCCACTTCCAGCAACAGCGTCTGCCCGGGGCCACCGTGGCGGGTGTCGGCCGTGGGCATGCCGGCAAACAACAGGCGGGTGCCATCGCTGCGGGTCAGGCGCAGCTGCGGGGCGGCCTGGGTGGTGTCCAGCGCCACGGCAAACCGGCCGGACAGCAACGCGCTGGCCGCCTGTTCCTGCGCCATCTTCCGCGGCTGCGCACACAGCCGCTTGCTGGACACCACCCGGCCGATCTGCAGCTGCGCGGCTGCCACGCTGTAGTGGGCGCCCAGCGCGTTGCAGGTCTGGCTGACCTGGATGCGTCGATCGCCGAAATCCAGTTGCAGCGGCGCGCTGCCGGCCACGAACAGGCTGGCCAGCGCGGTGCCGTGCGCATCGCTGGCCTGCAGCAGTTGCCAGTGGCGGGCCTGCAGCGCCGCGCGCAACGGGGCGGCCTCGGCAACCGCTGCGTCCACGGCCGCCGGCGCGGCGGCGGTGTCCGGTCCGGAATGGCCGGCCTTGGCAACGTCGGGCGGCGCGCCCGAGCCGCAGGCCGTCATGCCCGCCGCCAGCAGGGCCGGGGCGAAGAACACGGCACGCATGGGTGGCTCCCGGTGGTCGATGCCTCAGTGATACTGCCAGCCCGCCGCCAGGGCAATGACCGGCGTCACTGCTCGCGCATGCGCCCTATCGGCCGCACGCGGCAACCGACAGGGGCAAGGCGGCGTTGATGCCTCAGGCCACCGCCGGCAACCACAGCAGCAGGGCCGCGCCGAGCAGGATGCGGTATACCGCGAACACGGTGAAGCGGTGCTTCTTGATGTAGCCCAGCAGCCACTTCACCACCACGAAGCCGGTGAGGGTGGCGGCCACGAAGGCCACTGCCACGTCGGTCCAGTTTTCGCTGCCGATGCCGCCCTCCTTGTACATCTCCAGCAGCGCGTAGCCGCTGGCCGCGAACATGGTCGGGATGCCCACCATGAACACGAAATCCGCCGCCGCCGAGCGCTTGCTCAGGCCCAGCAGCATGACCAGGAAGATCGCCGAGGCCGAGCGCGAGGTGCCCGGGAACACGCCCGCCACCACCTGCGCCAAGCCCACCGCGATGGCCACTTTCCAGGTCACCACGTCGCGCTCGGGCAGCTTGCTGGCGAAATGCTCGGCTACCAGCATCCACACACCGCCGATCAGCAGCGCCCAGGCCACCGGCTGGATGGTTTCCGGCAGCTGCCAGCCGGCCTTGCGCACGATCAGGCCCACCACCGCGGTGACCAGGAAGGCCACGCCGATCTTGAGCACGTAGTCGCGGTTGGCGCGCTCGCCCAGGCCGGTGACCAGGGTCCACAGCTTCTGCCGCAGCGCCAAGCAGATGGCCAGGATGGCACCGGCCTGGATGACGATATTGAAGAAGTCCGAGCGGCGTCCGAGCCATTGTTCGGCGATCAGCAGGTGGCCGGTGCTGGAGATCGGCAGGAATTCGGTGAGGCCTTCGAGAATGCCCAGCAACAGGGCGGAAATGAGGTCGGACATCGGGCGGGAAAGGAGTGCGGGGGAGGCGAGAGGATAGTGCATTGCGGCATGCACCATATCGGTGCACGATGGCGGTGATTTGCACCAATTCGGTGTTTTCGCCCCGCCAGCGATCTCGACCGAGGTTAGCAAAATCAACGACTTGTGAAGCCCTGCGGCTTGGCATGGTCCCTGCTGTAGTTCCGCCCACGAGCCACTTCACTCCAATCCGAGGTTTCTTCCGATGTCCGTGGAAAATGTTGAAAAGCTGATCAAGGACAACAAGGTCGAGTTCGTCGACCTGCGCTTCGTCGATATGCGTGGCGTGCAGCAGCACGTGACCTTTCCGGCCAACATCATCGAGCCGGCGTTGTTCGAAGAAGGCAAGATGTTCGATGGCAGCTCGATCGCGGGTTGGAAGGGCATCAACGAGTCGGACATGGTGCTGCTGCCCGATGCCGGCACCGCCTACCTGGATCCGTTCTTCGCCGACCCGACCGTGGTGCTGACCTGCGATATCCTGGACCCGGCGACCATGCAGGCCTACACGCGCGATCCGCGCGGGATTGCAAAACGCGCCGAGGCCTACCTGAAGTCCTCCGGCATCGCCGACCAGGCCTTCTTCGGTCCGGAACCGGAATTCTTCATCTTCGATTCGGTCCGCTTCGCCAACGACATGGGCCACACCTTCTTCCAGGTGGGGTCGGAAGAGGCAGCCTGGAACACCGGCGCCAAGTACGACGGCGGCAACAGCGGCTACCGCCCCGGCGTGAAGGGCGGCTACTTCCCGGTCCCGCCGACCGACACCCTGCACGACCTGCGTGCGGAAATGATCAAGACCCTGGAGCAGGTCGGCATCGAGACCGAAGTGCACCACCACGAGGTGGCCACCGCCGGCCAGTGCGAGATCGGCACCAAGTTCTCCTCGCTGGTGCAGAAGGCCGACGAGCTGCTGACGATGAAGTACATCATCAAGAACGTCGCCTACCGCAACGGCAAGACCGCCACCTTCATGCCCAAGCCGATCGTCGGCGACAACGGCAGCGGCATGCACGTGCACCAGTCGCTGACCAAGGGCGGCACCAACCTGTTCTCCGGCGACGGCTACGGCGGCCTGTCGCAGCTGGCGCTGTGGTACATCGGCGGCATCTTCAAGCACGCCCGCGCCATCAACGCCTTCGCCAACTCCGGCACCAACAGCTACAAGCGCCTGGTGCCGGGCTTCGAAGCACCGGTGATGCTGGCCTACTCGGCGCGTAACCGTTCGGCCTCGTGCCGCATTCCGTGGGTCACCAATCCGAAGGCGCGTCGCATCGAAATGCGTTTCCCCGATCCGTTGCAGTCCGGCTACCTGACCTTCACCGCGCTGATGATGGCCGGCCTGGACGGCATCAAGAACCAGATCGACCCGGGCGCTCCCAGCGACAAGGACCTGTACGACCTGCCGCCGGAAGAAGAGAAGCTGATCCCGCAGGTCTGCTCCAGCCTGGACCAGGCACTGGAAGCGCTGGACCAGGACCGCGAGTTCCTCAAGGCCGGCGGCGTGATGAGCGACGACTTCATCGATGGCTACATCGCGCTGAAGATGCAGGAAGTCACCAAGTTCCGTGCGGCAACGCATCCGCTGGAATACCAGCTGTACTACGGCAACTGAGTTCCACCGCGGTGATGGCGGAGGCCCCCCCTCCCACCTCCGCCATCGCCGCTCATGTTCGATGGCTCCCTGGCACCGCCGGGGAGTCCAGGGGTACGAGAGAGCACACCGTTCGCACTGCGCGGTCCTGACCTCTCCCACGTGGCCGATGCATGGCATCGGCCGAGGTCTGCGCGCTCTGCGAACGATTGGATGCCGGGGTTGGCATCCAGGTGAATGACACCGCCGGTCGGCGCAATGCCGGCCGGTTCCTTCCACCTTTCGGGGTATGCGCATGAAATTGATCACCGCCATCATCCGGCCGTTCAAGCTCGACGAGGTCCGCGAGGCCCTGTCCGCCGCTGGCGTGTCGGGTATCACCGTCACCGAGGTCAAGGGCTTCGGACGCCAGAAGGGCCACACCGAGCTGTATCGCGGCGCCGAATACGTCGTGGATTTCCTGCCCAAGATCAAGATCGAAACGGTGGTGACCGACGACCGGCTGGACGCGGTGGTCGAGGCGATCCAGAACGCCGCCGGCACCGGCAAGATCGGCGACGGCAAGATCTTCGTGACCGCGATCGAGCAAGTGGTGCGGATCCGCACCGGCGAGATCGGCGCCGATGCGCTCTGAGTCCACCCCCTCCGGAGTTCGTATGAAGACAGCTCTTTTTGCCGGGTGGAAAGCCCGGTTCTACAGCGTGTGCATGCTGATGCTGTTCAGCGCGCTGGTGGTGGGCGGCATGGGCAGCGCGCAGGCGCAGTCCGGTGCGCAGATCACCCCGCTGCCGACCGAGCCGGTCACCACCGAACCGCTGCCGTCCGCGCAACCGCCGGCGCCGACGGCGGCCGCCGAGGCCGCACCGGTGGTCGACAAGGGCGATGTCGCCTGGATGCTCACCTCCACCCTGCTGGTGCTGATGATGGTGGTGCCAGGCCTGGCGTTGTTCTACGGCGGCATGGTGCGCGCCAAGAACGTGCTGTCGGTGCTGATCCAGATCGCGACGGTCTTTTCGCTGCTGACCATCCTGTGGGTGGTCTACGGCTACAGCCTGGCGTTCTCGGGCGAAGGCGCGTGGATCGGCAATCTGGACAAGGCCTTGCTCAAGGGCGTCACCATCGAGACCCTGGCAGCGACCTTCACCAAGGGCGTGAGCCTGCCGGAGTACGTGTTCGTCGCCTTCCAGGCCACCTTTGCCGGCATCACCGGCGCGCTGATCGTTGGCGCCTTCGCCGAGCGGGTGAAGTTCGCTGCGGTGCTGCTGTTCTCGGTGATCTGGTTCACCTTCGGCTACCTGCCGCTGGCGCACATGGTCTGGGCCACCGGCGGTTACCTGTTCGGGCTGGGCGCGCTGGATTTCGCCGGCGGCACGGTGGTGCATATCAACGCCGGTATCGCCGGCCTGGTCGGCGCCTACTTCGTCGGCAAGCGCGCCGGCCTCGGGCGTGAGGCGATCAAGCCGCACAACCTGACCCTGACCTTCGTGGGCGCCTCGCTGCTGTGGGTGGGCTGGTTCGGCTTCAACGCCGGCTCCAACCTGGAAGCCAATGCCGGTGCGGCGCTGGCCTTCCTCAATACGCTGCTGGCCACCGCGGCCGCCATCCTGGGCTGGTCGTTGACCGAGAAGATCATCAAGGGCAAGTCCTCCGCGCTGGGCGTGGCCTCGGGCATGGTCGCCGGCCTGGTCGGCATCACCCCGGCCTGCGGCACCGTGGGGCCGTTCGGTGCGATCGTCATCGGCCTGGCGGCCGGCGTGCTGTGCGTGTGGGGCGTCACCGGTCTGAAGCGCCTGCTGGGTGCCGACGACAGCCTGGACGTGTTCGGCGTGCATGGCCTGGGCGGCATCGTCGGCGCGATCCTCACCGGCGTGTTCTCGGCGGCCTCGCTGGGCGGCCAGAAGGGCGGCGACTACGACATCGTGCACCAGGTCGGTATACAGGCCCTGGGCGTGGGCATCACCGTGGGCTGGATCGGCGTGGTGTCGGTGGTCGGGTTCCTGGTGGCCAAGCTGGTGTTCGGCCTGCGCGTGACCGAAGAGGCCGAGCGCGAGGGGTTGGACATCACCTCGCACGGCGAAGCCGCGTACGAGTCCTGAGCATGAGCGCCCGCGGCGACGTTGCCGCGGGTGGCGTGACGACCCGGCCGGCGCGGCCTGTGCCGGGTCGGTGTCTCCCGCGGCCGGTGGGGCTGCGGATCCACTGAAAAGGTGCCTGCATGACCAGCTTCTCGCCCGTCACGGTTGGCGCGGATGCACGCCGGGTCGGAGCAGCCCACCGCCGGCCAGCCCGGCCACCGTCTTCAACGCAAGCATCGTTCGGCGGGCCATTCGCGCACGCCGACGCTGCTTGCACTAAATTGGTGCAATGCCGATGACGACCTCCACCCCGTCGCTCGACAGCCTGGGCACCCCGGTGGCCTGGGCCGATCGCGAGGGCCGCGTGCTGGGCGTCAATCCGGCCTTTGCGCGCTGGCTCGGGGTCAGCGCCCGGCGGCTGGTCGACCAGCCCCTGGCCGCCCTGGAAGTGCAGGGCGATGCGCTGGCGCGGTTCCTGCTCAACGACGAGCGCGACGTATTGCGCTTGCATCGGCTGGCGTTGGGCCTGCCCAACGACGCCCCGCGCTTTGCCGAAGGCTGGCTGTCGCGGCTGGACGACGGTGGCTGGTTGCTGGAGACCCATCCGGTCGACGAATTTCCCGCGCTCGATCCCACCCATGCCCTGCCCAACGCCCTGAGCGCTGCGCTCAAGGGCCTGGCGCACGAACTGCGTAACCCGTTGGCCGGCCTGAAGGGGGCCGCCCAACTGCTGGCGCGCCGCTCGGGCGGCCGCGACGAGGACGAGCGCGAGCTGATCGAATTGATCGGCACCGAGATCGAACGCCTCAACACCCTGCTCGAACGCCTGCTCTCGCCCTCGCCGTTGCGCCCGCACGAGGGCCTCAACATCCACGTGGTACTCGAACGGGTGCTGCGCCTGGCCGAGGCCGAAGGCGGCTGGTCGGTGCAGGTGCAGCGCGACTACGACCCCAGCATTCCCGACATTCTCGGCGACGTGGACCGGCTCACCCAGGCGGTGTGGAATCTGGTCCGTAATGCCTTCCAGGCCGGCGCCACCCGGGTCACGCTGCGCACCCGCGTCGAACACGGCCAGCGCATCCGCGACCGCGTGCATGCGATGTCGCTGCGGCTGGAGATCATCGACGACGGCGGCGGCGTGCCCGAAGAGCTGGCCGAGCACCTGTTCCTGCCGCTGGTCAGCGGCCGCGCCGAAGGCAGCGGCCTGGGGCTGGCACTGGCCCAGCAGGTCTCGCGCGAACACCACGGCACGCTGACCTACCGCTCGCGTCCGGGCCATACCGTTTTCACCCTGCTGCTGCCCGAACTGGCCGGCGACCACGACAAGGAGCACCTGCATGGCTGAGGCCGCCGCCGCATCCCACCATATCTGGGTGGTCGACGACGACCGTTCGGTGCGCTTCGTGCTGTCCACCGCGTTGCGCGATGCCGGCTACGCCGTCGACGGTTTCGACAGCGCCGCCGCCGCGCTGCAGGCCTTGGCGATGCGGCCCACGCCGGACCTGCTGTTCACCGATGTGCGCATGCCCGGCGAAGACGGCCTGACCCTGCTGGACAAGCTCAAGTCCAGGCACCCGCAGCTGCCGGTGATCGTGATGTCGGCCTACACCGATGTCGCCAGCACCGCCGGCGCCTTCCGCGGCGGTGCGCACGAATTCCTGTCCAAGCCCTTCGACCTGGACGATGCGGTGGCGCTGGCCGCCCGCGCCCTGCCCGATGCCGATGCGGCGGTCGAGGACAGCGTCGTTCCACTGGCCGAAGGCTCGGCCGCGCTGATCGGCGACACCCCGGCAATGCGCGCGCTGTTCCGTGCCATCGGCCGGCTGGCGCAGGCGCCATTGTCGGTATTGATCAACGGCGAAACCGGCACCGGCAAGGAGCTGGTCGCACGCGCGTTGCACAACGAATCGCCGCGCGCGCGCAAACCGTTCGTGGCGCTCAATACCGCTGCCATCCCGGCCGAATTGCTGGAAAGCGAACTGTTCGGCCACGAAACCGGCGCCTTCACCGGTGCCACCAAACGCCATATCGGTCGCTTCGAACAGGCCGATGGCGGCACCTTGTTCCTGGACGAAATCGGCGACATGCCGTTGCCGTTGCAGACGCGCCTGCTGCGCGTGCTGGCAGAGAACGAGTTCTTCCGCGTCGGCGGCCGCGAGTTGATCCGCGTCGATGTGCGCGTGATCGCCGCCACCCACCAGGACCTGGAAGCGCTGGTCGAACAGGGCCGCTTCCGCGCCGACCTATTGCATCGGCTGGACGTGGTGCGCCTGCAGTTGCCGCCGCTGCGCGAACGCCGCGGCGACATCGCGCAACTGGCGGAAAACTTCCTGGCCATGGCCGGGCGCAAGCTCGACATGCTGCCCAAGCGGCTGTCTTCACCGGCGCTGGAAGCGCTGCGCCAGTACGACTGGCCCGGCAATGTGCGCGAGCTGGAAAACGTCTGCTGGCGCCTGGCCGCGCTGGCCACGGCCGATATCATCGACTTGGTCGACGTGGACGCTGCCCTGGCGCGCGGCCGCCAGCGCGCCGGCCGTAGCAGCGTCGGGCAATGGGACGACATGCTGTCCAGCTGGGCCGCGCAACGCCTGAGCGAAGGCGCGCAGGGCCTGCATGCCGAAGCGCGCGAACGCCTGGACAAGACGCTTCTGGAAGCTGCCCTGCAACTGACCCAGGGCCGTCGCGCCGAAGCCGCCGCCCGCCTGGGGCTGGGCCGCAATACCATCACCCGCAAGCTCGGGCCAGGACGCAAGCGTCGTTGATTAGCCCGCACGCGGAGTTGAGCCCCTCTCCCGCCGGTGGGAAAGGGGTTGGGGGGGCGGGGCGCCTGCGAAGAGCCGTACTGCGCGCAGGTATTGGAAACATGTAGCGAACCGGTGAGTTTGATGAGCATCACGACGGTAAGCGTGCATGGGCTGGCCGTGTGCTCGCACGCGTCACTGTCTCGATTATCTGGCGGCGCACGACGCCCCCCATCCGCCCTTCGGGCACCTTCCCCCGCACGCGGGGGAAGGCAAGACAGGCAAGGCGGGCAAGGCAAGGCAGGCATAAAACTTCGCAGTCGAGCCCCTCTCCCGCCTGCGGGAGAGCAACTGTCTTGATCAACCGGCGGCGTCAGCCGCCAGTTGATCTCGCATCTTGGCGTTGAGGATGACCAGCAGCTTGCGCATTGCCGCGACCAGGGCCACTTTGCCGGCCTTCCCGCGCTCACGCAGCCGTTGGTAAAAGTCGCGCAGTGCCGGGTTGAAGCGCACCGCCACCAGCGTCGCCATGTACAGCACCTGGCGCACGCAGGCCCGTCCACCCCAGATGTGGCGGACCCCGCGCATCAGGCCGCTATCGCGTGCCAGCGGCGCCACCCTGACCAGCTTGCCGATCGCCTTGCCGGTCAAGCGGCCCAACTCCGGCAACTGCGCCGCCAGGCTCGCCAGCAGGACCGGGCCGACCCCCTTGACCTGACGCAGCACCTCCAGCTCCGCACGTGCAGCCACCTGCTGGGCAATGCGCGCGTCCAATTCACTCAACTGCTGCTGCCATCTGCGCCAGCACCCGTGCATCCAGCTGATCGGTCTTGGACAGTTGCCCGGTTGCCCGGGCAAAGTCGCGCCCTTGCCGAGGATTGATGCGCACCACCGGCAGGCCGGCCGCATGCAATGCGTCCAGCGCCATCTGCTCATAGTTGCCGGTTGCCTCCAGCACCACCTGATGCAGCTCCATGGATCCCAGCCAGGCGCACACCTGGCGCAGGCCCGCAGCGTTGTTGGCAAAGCGCCGCCCCTGACGCAGCTGGTGAATATGGACATCCAGCCACTGCTTGCAGACATCGATTCCTGCACTGTCGTTCATGGATAACTCCGCTATGCTCCAAGGGTCGAGAGCTCTCCTGTGCAGCCCAGCCTTATCGTTACGAGCGCCTACTCGAGCAACTGTTCGGGCGTTTGCCAGGAGATTCCGGCGTGGCGACCTCGCTCTCCCGCGGTCACTCAGACCTGTGGGCTATCGGTCGACCACGCCGGCTCTCGACGCCTAATCTGGCAGATCGCCAAGAGATAAGGGGTTGGGGTGAGGGGCGCTTTTGCACATATGCCGGCTCGCGACACCAGCCTCGTAAACTCCTGGGCTGCCCAAGCGCATTTCATGACACGTGAACATGCGCCCGCATAGGTTTCCAGCCTGATCAGGAGAACAGCTCGATGCGTTACCGGTCGTCCACGATCGTTGCTCTTACCGCTCTGGCGCTCGCTGCCTGCAGCAGCACGCCCCCACCACCTCCGCCGCCGCCCCCGGCAGCGCGCGTGGTGCCCGCGCGCTCGGTGCAGCAGGCCGAGGCCGCGCTCGCGTCGGCCTCGGGTAGCCTGGTCAGCGGCCGTGTGGTGCTGGTGCCTGCCTTGCAGGGCATCCGCATCACCGGCACCGTCGGTGGGCTGCGTGCCGGTGCAGTGGCCGGCTTCCACGCGCATGAGCGCGGCGATTGCAGTGCTGCCGATGCCAGCAGCGCCGGTGCGCATTTCAATCCCGCCAATGCCCCGCATGGACGGGCCGGCAACGGCGCGCACCATCTGGGCGACATGGACAACCTGCGCGCCGATGCCGAGGGCGTCGCGCATCTGGACATGATTGTCTCCGGCATCAGCCTGGGTGACGGTGCGCCCGGCGACGTGGTCGGCAAGGCACTGGTCGTGCATGCCGATCCGGACGACTACCGCAGCCAGCCCAGCGGCAACGCCGGCGCACGGCTGGCCTGCGGCGTCATTCGCGTCACCAAGTGGCGCTCATCCCCTTCGCAGCCCTGAGTCGGGGCATCCATGGCCGCATTCGCGGTCCCTACAGGAGCTTTCCATGCGCATTCTTCCCACCACGTTGTTTCTGGCCACTGCCTTGGCATTGACCGCATGCAAGCGCGAGGAGCCCGCACCGGCCGATCCCGCTCCCGCGCCGCAGGCAGGCACGCCGGCCGAAGCGGCGCACGGTGGCGAGCATGCCGCGGCCATGGTCACCGAAGCGGCGGCCACTACTACCGCCACCGCCGAGCTCAAGCCGACCAAGGACAGCCAGGTCACCGGCACGGTCACCTTCAAGACCGTCGACGGCGCACTGCGTGTCACCGGCCAGCTGAGCGGCCTCAAGCCCGACAGCGAACACGGCTTCCACATCCATGAAAAAGGCGATTGCAGCGCGCCGGACGGCAGCAGCGCCGGTGGCCACTTCAATCCGGGCCAGTCCGACCATGGCAGCGTCACGGCCGATCCGCACCACGGCGGCGACATGCCCAACATCAAGGCCGACGCACAGGGCAATGCCAGCATCGACGGACCGGTGTCGAGCAACGTCAACCTGGGCAAGGCCGATCAGTTTGACATTGCAGGCCACGCGGTGATCGTGCATGCCGATGCCGACGACTACAAAACCCAGCCCACCGGCAACGCCGGCGGCCGCCTGGCCTGTGGCGTGATCACCACCGACAACGCGCAGGCTGCCACCAAGTAAGCGCGCACGCATTGCGCGGCGGTTCACGCCGCGGCGCAATGCGTCAGTGGCACACCATCGCGACTCTGGAATGCTCACCCGGCGTTGTGTTGCATCCAGTGCGGATGCGTGGGCAGAGCTTGGTCAAATAGCTCTAGTCGCTGCTAATCATCGATTTTCCTGCGTAGAAAGCCTGCGCAGCATCCTTGCAAATCTGCTCATAAAATGTATCGGCGTCCTCGGTGGAGTAGCCAGCGCCCACGAAGCATCCGCGTGCGATTTCATGCAACGAATGCCGGATGCTGCTGGCGTCGTCGTATACGGCATTCAGGCAGGCAACCACCACCGCGACATCCTGTTTCGAAAGGCGTGGCTCGCCGCTCATCAAGCGTGCATGGTTGATGCACGCAACGGCGTTTGCACTGGTGAACGAGTCGCCCAAGCCGGAGCAGTCTTCAAAGCCGGTGCCTTCGGCGTTGAGTTTGAAGTGCGCGATCGGCAGGCCTTCCATGTTCTTCTGCTTTGCCATCTCCATGAAGTCCGCAAGCGCTTCGGGCTGATCCTGCAGGCGCCTGGACTGAATCTTCGTGTCCAGTTTTTGAAGAAACGGCCCGGCGATGCTGGTGTTTCTCTTCAGGATACTGGTGGAGGGATCTTCGAACATCAGGGTCGCATCGATCCTGTCGGTCTGCTCCTGAGACAGCAGCCCGTTTGCGATCAGGGTCTTCATGATCACTTTTTCGGGGTGGCCCCAATGCTCGTCGGCCGCATAGACTTGCCGAAAATTCAGGATTGCCTGGCCGGCGGCATGCTGCGCCTGCGCGCCGAGCGTGTCATTACCATCCAATGCGCGTTGAAGCGACTCCATGCATTGCTTGAGAGACAGCGCTTTATCGCTATTGGAAGCCTGCTTGAAGTGCTGCATGCCGCGGTTGATGAAGGGGTGGGTGATGGAGCGCGAGATATATCCACTCGCTCCGGTTTCGGCATTGGCTACGCCGGTCAGCGAATACTTGTTCTTCTTGTCGTAAATCTGGCTCTTGCTCAGGTCCGGGTCGGCCGGCACCTGCGCAGGCGCATATTTGGCGATGCACTCCTGCTTGATCCGCTCGCCCTTGAGACAGCTGAGGTTGGTCAGCAGCGATTCCCGTGCATTCTTGGTGTCGAACAGATGGCTGACATGGACCTTGGTTGCCGCGCGGTAGTCGCTCATGGTGGCGAACTGGTTGGAACCGCATGTCTTGATCGGTACGAAAGGACGGCCATGAGATACGCGTTCTTCCTCGGTGGCGCTGTGGTACCGAGCGTAATATTTCTCCGCTTTTGCACATGCCTTTTCCAGGCGCTCATTGCTGGTAAATCCGGCTTTGCCATCGACCAGTGCGGTCGTGGACAAGAAAAAGTTGTCTACAACATAACCGGCGCCCGCGATTCCCAGCGCATATTTGGCGGCCCGAGAGGCCCAGCTTCTAACGCGTCCGCCGTTTTCCTGGTGTGGGCCTTCTTGCGCTGCTTGCCGGGCTTTTCGGGCGGGTAGGGCCCCCAGCAAACCGGTCGCCTCGTTGGGGCCCGGCGATGTGAGTGACGCTGCAGGCGGGTGCTGCGTTGGCGAGGAGGTGGGGACAAGATGCCGTTGAAGGGTGGTCAATGTTTGTGTGGTCTTGGTGCGCATGATGTGTCCTCTCGATGCAGAATAGAGACCAGCTGTACTGGTTGAGAGTCGAGACTCGGCGAAGCATCGCGACGAAAGGGCCGTTGGTCGAGTAGCTGAGTGTCGCGATGTGCGGTTGCGTGTTCCCGGTAACGTTGATTCGCGCTGGGTCATCAGCAGAGAACGGCCGCCAATCAGCGTGCAGTTACGTCATGGTTTGGGTTGTCGCGCGCGTCGTTGCGGAGTGCTGAAGCCGCTTCGATATGTCGGCCGGCAATGTCGATGATGCGCGCAGTGGTGATCACAGCATCGGAAATCTGAGCGTGGCGCCATGCGGGCTGCTTCCGTCGAATCGCGTAACGACTGTGCCTGATGCTTAGGCGCGCATCCATTTCCACTGCGAAGACGTGATGTCGTAAACGAGCAGGTGCGCTGAGGGGCATCTGTCGCATCCGGTCGAGCGATCTACCGCGGCCCGGCAGAGCCATGCACGCGTGATATCGACCAAGACATGCAGGTAGGGAGATTGAAGATCAGGATGGGTATCGCCCCATCTGGAATCGTTCGACGGCTAAGAGCAGCCAACAACTACTTTGCGGTCGCCAGAAGGGCGTGCCGGTGCTCGGAACCGGCATGTGCCACGCGTCTACTTCGATTCCTGCGCGCCGTCCGCCCCAGCACTGACGACTGCTTGCTGGTGGGTCATGAGCCATGCTGGAGATGGCAAGCGTCGAAGTGCGCTGCGCAGGTCATCGCAATGCGCGCGGGCGCTCCAGGTGCAAAGAGTTGCAGAGCGTGGTTTGCAACGCCTGTCTGCAACTCCACCTGCTACGCGTGGCGATCCCCGCGCAGCCGTGTCGGCGGGCGATCCTACCCATGCTTCCATGACGTCATCAACAGATGCAGCCAGCGTTGCAACGCGCAATGTCAGCGTCATCATTCGCGCGAACGCTTAGCTGTTTGGTCCGCGCCTGGCGTCGCCGATGCGACCAGGTGCCGATTGGGTATCGGAAATACACGCCATCGCCGCCACCGGGTTACCGTATGCGGGCTCCGATAGGTACGTTGCGGGCCTGCGAATGCGCTTCCTGTGCAGGCGAAGCATCGGTGGACGCCGCCCGGCCCGTCCCGCGTCCGTCCTGGCTGATCCTGTGGCGGAATCGTGCCGCCGCGCGAAGTGACGATGGCAGCGTTGCCGGCCTGCACGAGAGCTGCAATACCTTGCCAGACCCAGCCGCGAAGGCGGCCATGCGTGCTTCGCTGCATCGGCCACGTAAATCCCGCCTCTAGAATCACGCAATGCGGGAGCGATAGAGCGGGTCGTCGGGCTTACGCAGCCAGCGCCTGCCGCGGATCCTGGTCCGGCTCCACATGCACGTAGAGCACCGGTAGCCCGTGTGCCTCCAGCACCGCGGCCATCTGCCGCTGACGCGAGAGGAATTGTTCGTAGACCCCGCGCAGGCGCTCGCAGTGTTCGCGGTCGTGCGCGTAGTAGTCGCACCAGCCGGCCGGATCGAACAGGGCGATGCGTACTTCGCCATCGACATAGCGCAGTACCGGCTCCGGCGCCTGCTCCAGCCATTCTTCGCTGGTGGGCGCGAGCAGGGCGGCCTCGATCAACGGCCAGAGCGGTGCCAGGCCCTGGTTGTCGTACTGCATCGAGATCATCGCCGCCAGATCGTGGGCGGTGAGGTAGCGCGCATGCTCGATGCGCGCGCCGAAGCTCTCCTGCGCCAGCAGCGCGGTGTCGGCCTGGGCCATGCCCTGGGCCAGCAGCACCTCTTCCATCGCCTCGGCCACGGTGGCCACGATCTGCGCATCGCCGGTGAGCAGGAACGGCAACACGCGCAGCCCGCCGCCGGTGAGCTGCGCGTCGGCCTGGAACGGCAGCGGAACCTCGCCCTGCGCATCGGCGCCGAAGGCCAGCACCCGCGGGCCCTGCTCGCGACCCGGGGCGCGGGCATGCAGTTCTTCCAGCCGGCGGTGCAGCGGCCAGCCCGGGCGCAGCACTTCAGCCGGGTCGAAGTGCGCCATGGCCACGCTGAGCTCGAGCTCGCGCACTTCGGGGATCCATTGCGCCAGGTCGCGGCCGATCCGCTCGGCCAGCATGCCGGCCTGCTCGGGCGCCAGGGCGCCGCGCTCGGGGGCGGTGCCGCCGGTCAGTTCCAGCGCCAGCACACCCATGGCGGTCACGCCGTGTTCGGTCTTGCTCATGATTCGCGGTTGGCCCATCACGGGGTCGAAGCTACACTGCCGCCATTATGCCTGCCGGCCCTGTGCAGGCCATGTCCCCGAGTCCTTCATGCCAGGTCAACCGATGCCCGCAGCCCGTCCCGTCGCCATCCTCGGCGGCGTCCGTATCCCGTTCTGTCGTCAGAACACCGCATACGCGGACGTGGGCAACCTGGGCATGTCGGTGCGCACGCTGGGCGCGCTGGTCGAGCGCTTCGGGCTGCACGGCCAGCAGCTGGGCGAAGTGGCGATGGGCGCGGTGATCAAGCACTCCTCCGACTGGAACCTGGCCCGCGAGGCCGCGCTGTCGTCGGGCCTGTCGCCGCTGACCCCCGGCATCACCCTGCAGCGCGCCTGCGGTACCAGCCTGGATTCGGTGATCACCATCGCCAACAAGATCGCGCTGGGGCAGATCGATTCGGGCATCGGCGGCGGTTCGGACACCACCTCCGAAGTGCCGATCGTCTATGGCAAGAAATTGCGCGCGCGCCTGATGGCCGCCAACCGCGCCAAGGCCACCGGCGACAAGCTCAAGGCGCTGCTGCGCGGCTTCAAGCTGAGCGAGCTCAAGCCCGAGTTTCCCGGCGTGGCCGAGCCGCGCACCGGCAAGAGCATGGGCGACCATTGCGAGGACATGGCCAAGGAATGGAACATCTCCCGCGATTCGCAGGACGAGTGGGCGGTGGCCTCGCACCACAAGCTGGCGGCGGCGTACGAGCGCGGATTCTTCGATGGGCTGATCGCCCCGTTCCGTGGCGTGTCGCGCGACAACATCCTGCGCGCGGACACCTCGCTGGAGAAGCTCGCCACCTTGCGCCCGGCGTTCGACAAGACCTCCGGGCGCGGCACGCTAACCGCTGCCAACTCCACCCCGCTCACCGACGGTGCCGCCGCCGTGCTGCTGTCCAGCGAGGCCTGGGCGCTGGCGCACGGCCATACCCCGATGGCCTACCTGCGCGATGCGCAGGTGGCGGCGGTGGATTTCGTGCACGGCGAAGGCCTGCTGATGGCCCCGACCATCGCGGTGCCGCAGATGCTCGCGCGCCAGGGCCTGACCCTGCAGGATTTCGACATCTACGAAATCCACGAAGCCTTCGCCGCGCAGGTGCTGTGCACGCTGCGGGCATGGGAAAGCGAGGATTACTGCCGCAACCGGCTGGGCCTGGATGCGCCGCTGGGCCGGATCGATCCGGACAAGATCAATCCGCTGGGCTCCTCGCTGGCCACCGGCCACCCGTTCGCCGCCACCGGCGCCCGCGTGGTGGCCACCGCCGCCAAGCAGCTGGAAGAACGCGGCGGCGGCCGTGCGTTGATTTCGATCTGCACCGCCGGTGGCATGGGCGTGGTGGCGATCGTCGAGCGCTAGGCTGCTGCGCAGCGTGGGATTGGGCATTCGGGATTCGGGATTCGCAAACGCGAACCCGCTCTAGCGAATCCCCACTCCCGAATCCCGAATCCCCAACCTGCAAGGACGCATGGATGTCGAACGATACGCAGCACGAGCCACCCAGCCTGTACCTGACGCCAGTGCAGGGCGATGTGTGGCGCGAGGGCGATGAGCTGGTGTGCACGCCAGGGGCCAACCTGCCGCCACGCTGCGTCAAGTGCAATGCGCCGGCGGATATGCCGCCGCGCCGCTACATCTTTCATTGGCACCACCCGGTGATCTACGCCGCGCTGCTGCTGGGCGTGCTGCCGTATCTGATTCTGGCGATCGCGCTGCGCAAGCGCAGCGGGCATGTGCTGACCCTGTGCAGCCTGCACGAGCGCCGCCGGGTGCGCTATGTCGCTGTGGCGCTGGCCTCGGTGTCGGCGCTGCTGGTGTGCGGCCTGTCGCTGCATAGCGAGTTCCGCTGGGTGATCGGCAGTGCGGTGATGGCGGCAATGCTGCTGGTGGGAAGGCTGGGGTCGCGGGTGTTGTCGCCGCGATCGATCGGTCATCGGCAGGCGCGGTATCTGGGGGCCTGCGACGCCTTCCTGCAGGAACTGCCGCCGCCACCGCCCGCGGCCTGGCGCGGCAACTGATCGGATGTAGCGCCAGGGCCCTACGGCTGTTGACGGTTGCACATGGCGCGTCGTTTTCCAGGCACGCGCGCGCACTGGCTGCGCGAGTGCTTGTACAGGGCGCTATCGCAGCGGCCAACCCATCGCATGGGTCGGCGTATCGGTGATCGCCAGCCAGCGCCTCGCTCCCCGCTCCCGGCCGGGAGCGGCACACGCCAAGCCGGTCAAGGCAGGCGATCGTCCGATGCGAGCGGATCGGACGCAGGCGTGGTGCCGACCGCGATCAGCGGCCCGCGCGGCGACTGCTGCGGCATGCCCTCGATCACCGGCTCGCCGCGCGCCGCGCGCAACGCATTGGCGTAGCAATGCTGGGCCGACAGCAGATCGCCGGCAGCGGCAAACCCGTGTCCCAGCTCTTCCCAGGCGTCGCTGCCGGCACCATTGGCGAGCGCGCGATGCAGGAACTCTTCGGCCTGCGACCACTGCTGCTGGTGGCGGGCAAGACGTGCCAGCGTCAACAGCAAGCCCGGGCTGTCCGGATACTGGGTCAGCCAACGCTGCGCACTGGCACGGCGCGAATCATATTTCTCCAGCGGCAGCACCCCGTACAGGCGCACCAGCGATTCGTCCCACTGCGTCTCCAGCGCCTGTTCCAGGCTGTGCACGGCGGCGTCGTCCCAATGCAGCACGGCGGCGCGCTGCGCATAGGCGCCGACCACCGCCGGCTGGGTGCGCAGCGGCTTGGGCAACGCTTCCCAGCGTTCGGCCAGCGCGTTGGCATCGCCGGCCTGCAGCAGGGTCTGTTCGGCCAGCGTGGCCTCCAGCGCGCTGTAGGCCTCCGGCGCGAGCACCGCTTGCTGGCGCAGCGCGCCCAGCTGGCCGTAGGCCTCGTCGGCGCGCCCGATCTGGGTTAGCGCATGGGTGCGCAGCAGCAGGCCGCGCGCCGGCAATGGCTGGGCACCGGCGGCATCCAGCGCATTGATTGCCTCGATCGGGTGCTGTCGTGCCAGATGGCGCTCGCCCTGCAGCAGGGCATGCGCGGTGGGATCGCGCTCGGCCAACTGTTGGGCCAGCGCATTGGCTGCCGCCTCATCGCCGCGTGCATCGGCCACCCGTACCGCACCGGCCAACGCAATGCCGCTGACTTCCTCGTCTTCGCTGGCATTGACCAATAGCCGCTCGGCGCGCTGCCACTGGCCGTGATCGGCGGCGCGCAGGCCTTCGATCAGGCGCGCGCGGCCCTTCTTGCGACGATATTTGCCCCACACACGGAACGGCAGGCTGATCAAGGTCCACAGCAGCCATAGCACCAGCAACGCGATGATCAGGATCAATGCCGCCTGCGGCATCGCGGCGCGGTAGTCGTTACCGCCGACGCTGACCACCACATTGCCCAGGTCGTAGCTGGTCTGGTGCGACAGCCATTGCGCGCCGAGCACGCCCAGCGCCACGGCAACCAACAGGATCAACACGGTACGCAACACTTTCATTGGGTGGATCTCCCTTCACGCATGGCCTGCAGTTGCAGCAGGGTGGTGCCCAGTTCCGGCAATTGCGGACGCAGCGGCGCTTGTTGCAAGGCGCGCAGGCGCGAGCGCACCTGACTGCGTTGCGGTGAATCCGGCCACAGCCGGGTGGCCCAGGTGTCCACCCGGCGCAGCGCCTGGGCAAGGCCCTGCGCATCGCCACGCTCGGCGGCCGCGCGGGCCAGGCTGAGTTCGATCTGCAGCGCGTCGCCGGCCGCATGGCGCTCGCCTCCGGTCAGCAGCGCATCGCCGCGGCTGGGACGGATCTCCACCAGCGGCGCCAGCACTTTCTGCCACCACGGCCGCGCCGCGTCGCTGGCCTGCGCGGTCTGCTCGGGCAGGCGCTGCAGATCGGCAGCGATGCGGTCCAGGTTCTGCCCCACCTGCGCCTGCGGGCCGGCACCCAAGCGATCTAGCGCGTCGCGTTCCTGCACCAGCGCCTGGCGCAGATTGAGATAGCCCGGATCGTCGATGCCGTTGAGCGCGCCGTTAGCCAGCGCGTACGCGCGGCGTGCGCCATCGGCGTCGCCGGCAATGCTGAGCCGCTGCTGGCCCAGCCGCAGCAGCAGTTCCACTTCATCCAGCCGCAGTGCCTGGGCGCCGTGGCGGTTGGGATCGGCCAGTTTTTGTACGGTCTCTTCGAGCAGCGCGCTGCGCTGGCTCAGGCCCAGCATTTCGTCGCGCAACACGCGATTGGTGGCAGCCGCATCCTGCAGGCGCTCGTTGGCCAGGCGTTGGTCGCGCCGCAGCGTCTCCAGCAGCTGCTGCGTACCGTCCCAGCGCTGTTGCTGCGCCTGTGCCGCCTGCAACTGCGCGGCGTGATAGCCCTGCCATGCACGCCAGCCGAGAAACAGCGCCACGCCCACGGCCAGCACGGCGATCGCCAGCAGCAGCCAGGCCCAGGGAACGCGTCGCGCGGGAGCGGGCATTTCGGTCATTCGCACATCCTCGGATGGTCGCCACAGGCGCGGGCGCCGCAGTCATCGGCCACAGCATGGCGTGCGTCGGCGGACGCCTGCAAGCCGCGCTCGAGTTCGCAGTTCAGCAAGGTCGCGGCCGTGTCATGACTGCAGCGGCGGCTTCGGCCAACTGCGCTGGCAGGGGGCCGTCGGCACGCACCACATGATCGAATCCGGCTGCCAGCGCGGACGCGCACATGCGCTCGCTGGAGGCGACCACCGGACGTTGCCGCCATGTGTCCACCAGCGCGCCTGGCAGTTGCTGCAGGACCAGCGCCAGCGCCTCGCCACTGCTCAGCGCCAGCACGCTGCGCGGCAGTGCCGCCACCAGCGCCTGCACCGCCGCGCGGCGCAGAGGCAACGCAACACGCTGATACACCTCTGCGCGCAGGATGCGGGCGCCGCGCTGCTCCAGCGCCGGCGCGAGCATGCCGCGGCCCCCGGGTGCGGTGATCAGCCCCACCGTGTGCAGCGGCGGCTGCAACAGCGGCAGCGCGAGCAGGCCTTCGCTGTCCATGCGGGCCGGGCGCACCACCGCCTCGACGCCGCAGGCATGCAGCGCGCGTGCGGTGCCTTCGCCCACGCTGACCCAGTGCGCCTGCGGCGGCCGGCGCAAGGGTGCGAGCCGCTGCGCCGCCTGCACCGCGGCGGGGCTGGTGAACACCACGACAGGTGCCTGCAAGGCCTGCTGCAACGCGCTGCGCGCCGGCGCGGTGTCGTTGGTCTGCAGCCTCCATGGCGACAGCGCGAGCACGCGCCCGCCGTGGCGCGCGGCGGCTCGCCGCAGCGGCGCATGCTCGCCGCTGGGGCGCAGCGAAATCAGGGTCCAGCTGGCGGTGGACGTACGGGTCATGCCGCGATTATGCGAGAGCATCGCTGTCGTGCGCGCCTGGGCGCTGGGCATTCGGGTGACCACCAGCCGGGCCGGCACAGGCGCACGAGGTGTGCACAGCGGTCCAGCGCAGTGCGGAGCATGTGTGAGACCAGCATCTCATTTCATCCCCTCTTGCAAATCCGCCCGATCGCGCCACGATCCGCCACGACAACCGAGCTGGAGTGGCGCCGTGATCAAGTCCTACCTCATCAACATGCAGCGCAGCGGTGACCGGCTGCAGGCGATGTCGGCGCGGTTCCAGGCGCTGGGTTTGGCGTTCGAACGGCTGCCCGCGGTCGATGGCGCGACCTTGACGCCGGAGCAGATCGCCGCGTTCGTGCGTGAGCGCCCGCTGGAAGGATCCGGCGATGGCTACAGCAGCGGCCCGCGTCGCTGGACCGCCTCCAACATCGGCTGCTTCCTGAGCCACCAGGCGGCCTGGCGCATCGCCGCCGAGTCCGACGATGCCTATATCGCCATCTTCGAAGACGACATGCATCTGTCCGATGCATTGCCGGCGCTGTTGCGCAGCACCGACTGGCTCCCGCCCGGCACCAGCATCGTGCGGCTGGAACCGTCCTATAACCGGATCAAGCTCGATGCCAAGGTGACCGAGATTGCCGGCCGTCAATTGCGCCTGGTACGGCCATCGCGCCACCAGCATTGCTGGCCGGTGTGCGCCGGCGCGCTGATCCTCAGCCGCGAGGCGGCGCGGGTGCTGCTTGCCGCCGATGCGCGCTGGCACACCATGGCCGATATCTTTCTGTTCGGCTGGAACGAGTCGCCGGTGGCGCACCGGCTGGCCACCTACCAGCTCTCCCCGGCGGCCTGCATCCAGGACAAGTTCTTCCATGCAGCACCGGAGCAGATCGTGTTCACCAGCACCATCGACGCGCCGCTGACCCAGGCACAGAAGCAGCGTAGCGCGCAATGGAAGGCCAAGGCCACCGCACTGCTGCGGGTGGCGCAGGGCTACCGCAAGGTGGTCTTTGCCCCCTGAAAACGCCGACGCAGCGCCTGCGCGCTGCCAACGCCGGAGTCATCGCGCCTGCGCCGGCAGTGCGCAAGGCAGGCCACTCGCGCGCGCGGTCGGCGGTGCCTGAGCTGCGATTGGCCAGCGACCAGCGCGCCGGTGTGCTGCGGTATCGGCACCACCAGTGGCGATGCCGATACCGCATGCGTTCACCATGCGGTACCGCATGTCATGTCCATGCACAAGACGCTCGCCGGACATTGCGGCATGATGCCGCCCTTCGCCGTCTTCCAGCCTTCGTCGATGACTCCTTCGTACACGCTCGCATCCGCCCTGCAGTCGCTGCAGCAGCAATTCATCGCCATGCCGCCGGTGCTGTCGATGGGCATCGCCGTCGATGGACTGCACGACGGCGCCTTGCGCCTGCGTGCGCCGCTGCAGGCCAATGTCAACGACAAGGCCAATGCGTTCGGTGGCAGCCTGGCATCGCTGATGACGCTGGCCGGCTGGGGCTGGCTGACGCTGCAACTGCAATTGGCCGGGCACGACGCCGACGTCTATGTGGCCGATAGCCAGCTGCGTTACGTGGCGCCGGTGTACGAAGAACTGGTGGCCGACGCGGCGCCCTCCGAGCTGGGCGGCTGGGAGGCGTTTCTGGCCACCTTCCAACAGCGCGGCAAGGCGCGGATCGGCATGCGCGCGCAGATCGCGCTAGGTTCGGGAACGGCCGCAGCCACCTTGAGCGGGCGTTTCGTGGCGTTCCCGAAACGGTAGGATGCGGGCTGGATCGGGGGGAATGCGGATGCGTGCAGTCATTGGAGCGGTGCTCGTGCTGGGGTTGGCGCTGCTGAGCGGGGTGGCCTCGGCCGGCAGCCGGGCGCAGGCGCGTGCGCTGGAAACCACCCAGGCGGCCTATGCGGCCGCGGTGCGCTGGAGCGATTTCGACGCCGCGCAGGGGTTTGTCGAACCGGCCTATGCCCAGGCCCACCCGGTCAGCGACCTGGAACGCTCGCGCTACGAGCAGGTGCAGATTTCAGGCTACCGCGAGCTGCGCACCGGCGATGACGCCAACGGCGACCTGCGCCGCGAGGTGGAGTTGCGGGTGATCAACCGCAATACCCAGGCCGAACGGCTGGTGCGCAGCATCGAGATCTGGCGCTGGGATGCCGAGCGCAAACGCTGGTGGCTGGCCAGCGGCCTGCCCGACCTGTGGCAGGGCCAATAGCCAGGCCGGTGTGCGCTGGCCGTCGTGCGTGCGACAATTCCCGCCCGCTCGACTGACCCTGACCCCGTGAATTTCGAAGAGCTGCAGGCCTTTGTCGGCCGCAACCCCATGCTGTCGCTGGCCCTGGTGGGCCTGACCATCGCCCTGATCGTCACCGAGGTTGCGCGCCTGTTCCGCGGCTACCGCGCACTCAAGCCGGCCGAGTTGACCCGCCTGATCAACAGCGAAGACGCGCTTGTGATCGACCTGTCGCCCGCCGCCGATTTCGAAAAAGGCCATATCGCCGGCAGCCGCAACGTGACGCTGGCCAAGTTCGACCCGGCCAGCAAGCTGCTGGCCAACGCCAAGGCATCGCCGGTGGTGGTGGTCTGCCGTAGCGGCAACACCTCTGCCGGTGCGGCCAAGACGCTGAAGAAAGCCGGCTTCGAGAAGGTCTACTGGCTCGAAGGCGGCATCGCCGCCTGGCAAATGGCCGAGCTGCCTCTGATCAAGGGCCGCTGATCCGCCTTGTGCGGCACCTGGCAAGCCCCCATTGCTTGCATGAGATACTCGCGCTTTCACGTCTGCATCACTCAACGCTGCATCCACCGAACCGTTTCTGGAGTTAGGAATGTCCGACGAAATCCTCAACGGCGCCGCTGCGCCGGCCGACGCCGCTGCTGCTGGTCCCGCCTTCACCATCGAAAAGATTTACGTCAAGGACGTGTCCTTCGAATCGCCCAACGCCCCGGCGGTGTTCAACGACGCCAACCAGCCCGAGCTGCAGTTGAACCTCAACCAGAAGGTGCAGCGCCTCAACGACAACGCGTTCGAAGTGGTGCTGGCCGTGACCCTGACCTGCACCGCCGGTGGCAAGACCGCCTATGTGGCCGAAGTGCAGCAGGCCGGCGTGTTCGGCCTGGTCGGCCTGGAGCCGCAGGCGATCGACGTGCTGCTCGGTACCCAGTGCCCGAACATCCTGTTCCCGTATGTGCGCACCCTGGTCAGCGACCTGATCCAGGCCGGTGGCTTCCCGCCGTTCTACCTGCAGCCGATCAACTTCGAAGCGCTGTACGCCGAGACCCTGCGTCAGCGTTCGCAGGGCGAAGGCACCTCGCTGGCCGATTCCGAGCCGGCCGGCAACGCCTAAGCTGCGGTTGCGCCGATGAGCGATTCGACCCACAAGATCGCCGTTCTCGGCGCCGGTTCCTGGGGCACGGCCCTGGCCGCGCTCCTGGCCAGGCACGGTCACCCGACCGTGCTGTGGGGGCGCGATGCGGCGATGGTGGATGCCATCGACCGCACCCACGAGAACGTGCGTTACCTGCCCGGCATTGCGCTGCCCGACAGTCTGCGCGCCACCACCGACCTACAGACGGCCGTCGCCGACGCCGCCTGGATTCTGGTGGTGGTGCCCTCGCATGCCTTCACCGAAACGATCCGGCTGATCGCCCCGTTGCGTCCGGCCAACGCCGGCGTGGCATGGGCGACCAAGGGGTTCGAACCCGGTTCCGGACGCTTCCTGCATGAAGTGGCGCGCGATCTGCTCGGCCCGGCGGTTCCGCTGGCCGTGGTCACCGGGCCATCCTTCGCCAAGGAGGTCACGCTCGGATTGCCGACCGCCATCACCGTGCATGGCGAGGACGCCGCGTTCGCGCAGGTCGTGGCCGATGCGATGCATGGCCCCACGTTCCGCGCCTACACCGGCGATGACATGGTGGGTGCCGAACTGGGTGGCGCGATGAAGAACGTGCTGGCCGTGGCCACCGGTGTGGCCGACGGCATGCAGCTTGGTCTCAACGCCCGTGCCGGGCTGATCACGCGGGGTTTGAACGAGATGCTGCGCCTGGCCGCGGTGATCGGTGCCCGTCCGGAGACTTTGATGGGACTGGCCGGGTTGGGCGATCTGGTGCTCACCTGCACCGGCGATCTGTCGCGCAACCGCCGGCTGGGCCTTGCGCTGGGGCGTGGGCAGAGCCTGAGCGATGCGATCCGCGAGATCGGTCAGGTGGTCGAATCGGTGCAGACGGCCGACGAGGTCATGCGCCAGGCCGAGCAGCACGGTATCGAATTGCCGATCTCCAACGCCGTGCGCGCGGTATTGCATGGCGAGATGACCCCGGAGGCCGGTTTGCAGGGCCTGCTGGCACGCGAGCGCAAGCCCGAGTATCCGCAGACCTTGTTTACCTGATCGTTCGCATGCCGATGGCGGCAATGTGATTGAAGCAACCAAAACGCCCGGCATTGCCGGGCGTTTTGGTTGGAGGGGGAGCGTCGTTCGCCGCTGCGTCGAACCCGCAAGGGCAGCAGGAGTGCGCCTTGGCGCAGTACCGCATTGCCTTGGTGGTGATCGCGCATCCATGATGCCTGTGCGCCGAGGTGGTCCCGCGCTGCGCCTTGCGGTGTCGCCACGATCGTCTTGGCGCATCGATATGGCCGACATGCGACATGCCAGCGGGTGGCCAATCGCTGATCGACCGGCAATGCCAGCGATGGCCGACCGTCGCGCCAAGGCGCACCGCCACCGATCGCCCAAAAGAAAGAAGCCCGGTCGGGGGACCGGGCTTCCGATGCAGCGCGGGAGAGAGAGTCGCGCTGCAGTCAAACGTGCGGCTTACCAGCTGAAGCGCGGGCCGACCGACCATTCCTTGTTGCCGTCGCCATCCATGCGGATGTCGCCGTTGATGCCCCAGTTCTGGTTCAACTTCACCTGGGCGCCAAGGCGGCCGTAGAAGTTGTCGCCGATGTCGATGCCACGCTTCTTGGAGAAATCTTCGTAGCCAGCCAGGGCATAGACTTCGAAGTGTTCGCCGAAGGCATTACGCAGACCGGCTTCCACGCTGTAGCCGTCGAAGCTGATGTTGGGGGTATCCAGGTCCAGCTTGCGGTACGCAACTCGCGCAACGAAGTCGGTGCTGGTGGCGATCTCGTGGTTGTAGCCCACACCCACGCCCCACTGCTGGAAGTCGGAGTTGGAGCTTTCGAACACGTTGTCGTTGTCGTCGGCGTTCTGCTTGCTGTAGTCGCCGAACACGTGGAAGTTCGGAGCGACGGCGTACGAAGCCTTCAGGCCCCAACCGTCTGCATCGCGACCTTCGGTCGGGGTGCGCACGTAGTCGCCTTCGACGAAATTGTAGGAGAGGTTTTCGGCAGCGGAGGCCGCAAACGGCAGGGCTGCAAGAAGGCCGAGGGCCAGCAGAGAAGTCTTCATGATCGAGATACCTGTACTTATTGGTTTGGGCCGGCGCTGAGGCGGATGCCGTTCGCTGCCGAGATGTAAATTCTCCGTTATTCGATGGAACGCGACATGAATTCTGGACTGAGCAGTTGATGAATCATCGCGCCAGATTCAGCTGCGCTTTCTTGTGGTGGCTTGTCGATGCGCGTAGTGCCCAGGCAAAGCGTGACGTGCTGGTGCTTATGTGACCATGGATCGGCAGAAGGCTGAAAAAGCCGCAGAAACGACAATTCTTGCGCGTCGTCGGTCCACCAGCACATTGCAGTGACATGGTCGCTGGGAGCATTGCAGTTCGTTGAACCAACAGCGGAGCTGCATCGTGGGCAAGAAGAAGACGTTGGCGCGGTTGCTGGCCGAGACGCTGCAGAGCGCGGGCGTGGAGCGGATCTGGGGCGTGACCGGCGACAGCCTCAATGGGTTGACCGATGCCTTGCGCGAGATGCAGACGATCAAGTGGATGCATGTGCGCCACGAGGAAGTGGCCGCGTTTGCCGCAGGCGCCGAGGCGGCGGTGACGGGCAAACTGGCGGTGTGCGCGGGCAGTTGCGGGCCGGGCAATCTGCATCTGATCAACGGGCTGTTCGACTGCCATCGCAGCCGCCAGCCGGTGCTGGCGATCGCCGCGCATATCCCCTCGTCCGAAATCGGCCTGAGTTACTTTCAGGAAACCCATCCGCAGGAATTGTTCGGCGAGTGCAGCCACTTCGTCGAGCTGGTCACCAACCCGGCGCAGCTGCCGGAAGTGCTGCACCGGGCGATGCGTACGGCCATCCTGCAGCAGGGAGTGGCGGTGGTGGTGATTCCCGGCGATATCGCGTTGCTGGAGGTGGACAAGCACATGTCCAGCGCGTGGCCGGCGCTGCGTGCGCCGCGCGTGCTGCCGGCTGCCGAGGATGTACAGCAGCTGGCCGAGCTGCTGCAGCAGAGCAAGGCGGTCACCCTGTTGTGCGGCAGCGGGTGTGCCGATGCGCACGACGCGGTCGTGGCGCTGGCCGATACGCTGGGCGCGCCGATCGTGCATGCGCTGCGCGGCAAGGAATACGTGGAGTGGGAAAATCCCTTCGATGTGGGCATGACCGGCTTGATCGGTTTCAGTTCCGGCTACCACGCCATGCTCAACTGCGACACCTTGCTCATGTTGGGCACGGATTTTCCGTATCGGCAGTTCTATCCCAAGGATGCCACCGTCGTACAAGTGGACCGCGACCCGGGCGCGCTGGGGCGGCGCACGCCGCTTCAACTAGGCATTGCGGCGGATGTGGGCGAAACCATCGCGGCCTTGTTGCCGCAGTTGCAGCGCCGGGACGATCGCCGCTTTCTTGAAAAATCGCTGGAGCACTATCGCAGCGCACGCGACGGACTGGATGACCTGGCAGTGCCCGCCGATCCGGGCGAACCGCTGCATCCGCAGTTCGTCACCCGGCTGATCAGCCAGATCGCCGATCAGGATGCGGTGTTCACCTGCGATGTCGGTACGCCCACCGTGTGGGCAGCGCGTTATCTGCGCATGAATGGCAAGCGCCGCCTGCTGGGGTCCTTCAATCATGGCTCGATGGCCAATGCCATGCCGCAGGCGCTGGGCGCACAGGCGGCGTTTCCCGGGCGTCAGGTGATTTCGTTGTCCGGCGATGGCGGCTTTGCGATGCTGATGGGCGACTTCATCTCGCTGGCGCAACTGAATCTGCCGGTGAAGGTGGTGGTGTTCAACAATGCCTCGCTCGGCTTCGTGGCGATGGAGATGAAGGCGGCCGGTTATCTGGATACCGGCACCGAGTTGCGTAATCCGGACTTTGCCGCAATGAGCAATGCGATGGGCATCCTGGGCATCCGTGTCGATGAGTCCTCGCAGCTGGAGCGCGCGTTGCGGCAGGCATTTGCGCATTCCGGGCCGGCGCTGGTGGATGTGCGTATCGCCAGCCAGGAGCTGGCGGTGCCGCCGGCTATCAAGCTCGAACAGGCCAAGGGCATGGGCCTGTACATGCTCAAGGCGGTGATGAGCGGGCGCGGTGATGAGGTGTTGCAGCTGGTCAAGACCAATCTGCGTTGAGGCAGCGGCCGCGCTGCACATTACCGCCTGATCTTCCTGGGGTCGTTCGATGCCTCGTTCGCTGCTGCGGCAATTGCTGTTGATCTGGGTGGTCATCGTGGCCGCCTGTGTGGGCGTGGCCACGATGTTGTACGGCTTGTACCAGCAGACCGAGGGCGTGCGGCTGGAGGAAGCGCGCCAGCAAGTGAGCGCGCAATGCGCGCGCATCGTGCAGCGGTATGCCGGGGCGAGCGAGGCGGCGCGCACCGGCGACGATGGAATCGGCCTGGCCGCCGTGGTGGTGCAGCTGGTGCTGGCCGACGCGCCGGGTGTCGAAGGTGGCGTCTGGGACCTGCACCGGGGCTTCATCGCCTACGCGTACCCCACCTACGATGGGAGCGACCACAAGACCGATATTCCCGCGGCCGAATGGACCACCATCGTGGGCACGGCGCAGCAGGCGGTGAAGGACAGGACTGCCGTTCAGTACCGTCGGGCTGGTCGCCGCGAAGTGCTGCTGATCAGCGCCTGTCCGCTGGTGTCGGGCAGTGCGGCATGGACGATGACGCGGGTACCGGCCAGCAAGGCCGATGCCTGGCGCCCGCTGGTCGTCGGCATGCTGTTGATCTTCGCGATGGTGGCGGTCTCGGCGATTGCGCTGGGGCTGGTGGTGCGGCGCTGGAGCCAGCGCTTGCGGCGTATCGAGCAGGCACTGGCGGCCGATGCGCAGACGCCGCACATCCCGCCCACCGGCGCGCCGGAACTGGATCGGCTGGGCGCGGCGGTCAACGACTACGCACAACGCAACGCACAGGCGCTGGCACAGACGCGTCGCCTGGCCGACGAGCTATCGCGGCATGAACGCCTGGCCGCGCTTGGCCGGATGACGGCCACGGTGGCGCACGAGATCCGCAACCCGATCGCCACGATGCGGCTGGCGGTGGAGAACGAGATCGCCCAGCGTGATGCCACGCCCGACGCGGCCGCCCACGCCGAGATCATGCTGGCGCAGATCCAGCGCCTGGATGGAGTGGTCGAGAGCCTGCTCGGCATGGTGCAGCCGATCCGTCTGCAACTGGAGACAGTGGAGGTGCAGGCCTGGTTGGGTGCGCTGCTGGCCCCGGACCTGTTGCCACCGGACATGCCACCGCCCCGCCTGCAGGTGCCGGCGGCGCCGCTGCGCTGGACACTGGATCGGCAGCAACTCGGGCGCGCGGTGCACAACCTGTTGCGCAATGCCGTACAGCACGCCGAGCCGGGCAGCGAGGTGACGCTGCAGGCGGCAGAAGCCGATGGCGTGCTGCAGCTGCGGGTCTCCAACCGTGGCGCGGCGATCGCCGAGCCGATCGCCGCGCAGCTGTTCGAGCCGTTCGTCAGCGGGCGCAGCGACGGCAACGGGCTCGGGCTGGCGCTGGTGCGCGAGATCGTGCGCGCGCACGGCGGGCAGGTGCGCTACGCACACACCGACGGGCTGACCGATTTCATCGTGGAGCTGCCATGGCGCGCATCCTGATCATCGACGACGATGCGGCGTTTAGCACGACCTTGCAGGCCACCTTGCGCTCGCTCGGCCACACCGTGGTCGCCGCCGACAATGGGCCGGACGGGCTGGCGCGACTGAGCGAAGGCGGTATCGACATGGCGTTCGTGGATTTCCGCATGCCCGGCATGGATGGCATCGAGGTCCTGCGGGCGCGCCTGGGCGATGCGCAGGCGCGCCAGGTGCCGCTGGTGATGCTCACCGCGCATGTGTCCAGCGGCAACACCATCGAGGCGATGACGCTGGGCGCCTTCGATCATCTGGTCAAGCCGGTGGGGCGCGCAGACATCGTCGAAGTGGTACAGCGCGCGCTGCTGAGCCGCGTGCACGACACGGCAGCTGAGACCGATGAGATCACCCAACCGGCCGAGGAAGACGATGCCCTGGTCGGGCACAGCCCGGCGATGCGCACCGTGCACAAGCGCATCGGGCTGGCGGCCGCGTCCGACCTGCCGGTACTGATCACCGGCGAAACCGGTACCGGCAAGGAGTTGGCCGCGCGTGCGCTGCATCGCGCCAGTGCGCGTGCCAACGCGCCGTTCGTTGCGGTCAATTGCGCGGCCATCCCGCTGGAGTTGATGGAAAGCGAGTTGTTCGGCCACCGCAAGGGTGCGTTCTCCGGCGCCGGCAGTGACCGGCTCGGGCTGATTCGCGAGGCCGATGGCGGCACCCTGTTCCTGGACGAAATCGGCGACATGCCGCTGCCGATGCAGGCCAAGCTGCTGCGCTTCCTGCAGGAAGGCGAGGTGACGCCGTTGGGGGGCAGTGGCCCGCAGAAGGTGGACGTGCGGGTGTTGGCCGCCACCCACCGCGATCTGGCGGCCTGCGTGGCCGACGGGCGGTTTCGCAGCGACCTGCGCTATCGCCTGAACGTGGTGCCGATCGAACTGCCGCCGTTGCGCGAGCGGGGCCAGGACATCCTGCTGCTGGCGCAGTACTTCCTGCGCGGCGGCACGAGGCGGGGGCAGGGGATGTCGTCGGCGGCGCAGGAACGGCTGCTGGCGCACCGCTGGCCGGGCAACGTGCGCGAGTTGCGCAATGTCATGCAGCGCAGCCAGGTGTTGGTGCGCGGTACCAGCATCGATGCGCCCGACCTGGACGAGGCGTTGGCCGATGCCGGCGAACCATCGCCACCGTCGACCCCGGCGCCGGTCGGGAGCCTGCCCGAGGCGGTGGCGCGCCTGGAGCGGGAGATGATCCAGGCGGCGCTGGCACAGAGCCTGGGCAACCGGGCCGAGGCGGCGCGTCGGCTGGGCATCCACCGGCAGCTGCTCTATCGCAAACTGGAGGAATACGGGTTGTGACGCCTGCGCACGCTCCACCGTCGGCTCCGGGGTGTCCCCAAAGCGGACAAGGTGGATGAAATCAAGACGTCTGCGTTCGCTGACTTGTGCAGCAATTCCCTTATAAAACAGCCAATTATCGGTTGGCACGATTGCTGCTGTGGTATTGGCACGCGGCCCCTTTCCGCCGCGCCGGAGACATTCCCATGATGCGTCAGACCGTTCTTGCACTCGCCCTGGCCTGCACCATCGGCGCCGCTGCCGCCCAGGTTGGTGCGCCACCCCCGCCGCCGCCCGTCGCCGCCGCGCCGGTGAGCGTGAACGGCAGCGTCGAGCGCTTCATGCTCAATCCCAATGGCGATATCGACGGCCTGTGGCTGCGCGATGGCACCCAGGTGGGCTTCCCGCCGCACCTGTCCAGCGAGGTGAAGACTGCCGTGCGTGCCGGCGACAGCGTCGTGGTGCAGGGCTTCCGGCTGGGCAACTTGCCGGTGCTGCAGGCCAGCTCGATCCGCTCCAGCCGCAGCGGCCGCGAGGTGGTCGATCGCCCGCCCACCTTCGGCGCGCCGCCACCGCCGCCGCCGACTCCCGGCCAACTGACGCCGCTGCAGTCCCACGGCACCATCCAGCGCCTGGTGTACGGGCCTGCCGGCGAGGTCCATGGCGCGCTGGTCAGCGATGGCAGCGTGGTCCGGATGCCGCCGCACCGGGCGCTGCAGTTCACCGACCTGCTGCGCGTGGGCGCGCCGCTGAGCGCCAACGGTTTCGGCGTGGCCACCGCGGACGGCCGCGCCATCGAAGCCACCCAGCTGGGCCGTGACCGCGCCTCGCTGCGCGCGTTGTTCACCGCGCCGCGTCCGGACGGCCCGCTGCCGCCGCCGGGCGCTCCGGTGCCGCCGGCCGTTCGCTGAGCCGGCAGGTTCCTCGTTCGTAACTCCGCTGGCCACGCACCTGCGCGGCCAGCGGTTCGACCGGCCGTGCCGGTCGCTTTTTTGGAGTCCTCCATGCATTGGGTCGATCCTGATTTCCTTCCCGAAACCCGCGGCACCCTGGCGCGTTTCCTGCTCAATCCCAAGGCCGATATCGATGGCCTGCTGCTGACCGACGGCACCGAGGTACACACCCCGCCGCACCTGTCGGCGGCCCTGCTCAAGGCGCTCAAGCCGGGCAGCGCATTGACCGTGCGTGGCCTCAAGCCGCGCGATGTCCACATGCTGGTGGCGCTGGCGATCGACCCGCAGGGTGGCAAGCGCATCGTCGATGAGGGCCCGCACGGGCCGCACGCCAAACCCACGCCCAAGCCGCCGGCCGGCAAGCCGCCCAAGCCGCAGCTCACCCAGCACGCCGGCACCATCGCGCGGCTGTTGCACGGCTCGCACGGGCAGGTGCATGGCGTGTTGCTCGACGACGAGGTGACGGTGCGGTTTCCGCCGCACGCCGGCGCGCAGTTCGCCAGGCAATTGGTGGTCGGCAAACCGTTGGTTGCCGAAGGCGATACCAAGGCAACCCCGCACGGCCTGCTGATCCATGCCCATGCCTTGGGCGGCAAGGCGGCGACGCTGAAGCAAATCGCGCATCCGCCGCACGGCCCTGCACACAAACCCAAGCCCAAACCCAAGCCCAAGCCCAAGCCCAAGCATTAGGAGCCGGACATGCAGCCACCGTGTTCGGTCGAGATGGTTGCCCTCCGGTCGGTCACGCACGCCGGCCTGTGTGCCGGCGTTGCATCGCATGGCCGAGCACTGCCATGCCGATGACCAAGGCCAGGCCGCGCGGTACACGCGCACTGGAAGCGCTGCATTTCAGCGTGGCCGATGTGCAGGACGGGCTGGGGCCGTTTCTCAGCGTGTTTCTGCAGTCCAGGGGATGGTCGGTGGCGGCGATCGGCACGGTGATGAGCGTGGGTGGCATCGCCGGCATGCTCGCCACCACGCCGGCCGGCGCGCTGGTCGATGCTACCCGGCGCAAGCGCGCGGTGGTGGTGATTGGCTGCGTGGCGATCCTGCTGGCCACCGCGCTGATCTGGCTGCGGCCCACCTCATCCGGTGTGGTCGCCGCGCAGATCGCCTCGGCGCTTGCGGCGGCCGGCATCGGCCCGGCATTGACCGGGATCACCCTGGGGTTGGTGCACGCGCGCGGCTTCGACCATCAGCTGGCACGCAACCAGGTCGCCAACCATGCCGGCAACATGCTGGCCGCAGTGCTGGCCGGATGGTTGGGGTGGCGCTACGGATTTGGTGCGGTGTTTGCGCTGACGGCGGTGTTTGGTGTGCTGGCACTGGCGGCAGTGCTGGCGATTCCGGCCAATGCCATCGATCACCGTGCCGCACGTGGCCTGCGCCATGCCGACGGCGCAGACACGCTGGGCGGCTGGCGGGTCTTGCTGACCTGCCGCCCGTTGGCGCTGCTGGCCGTCACGCTGGGGCTGTTCCATCTCGGCAACGCCGCGATGCTGCCGCTGTACGGCATGGCGATCGTGGCGGCGCACGCCGGCGACCCGAGCGCGCTGACCGCCACCACGATCGTGGTGGCGCAGGCCACGATGGTGGTGGTGGCTTTGCTGGCGATGCGCTGGATCCGGGTGCACGGGCACTGGTGGGTGTTGTTGGTGGCCTTCCTGGCCTTGCCGCTGCGCGCGCTGGTGGCCGCCTCGGTGATCCATGGCTGGGGCGTGTTCCCGGTACAGGTGCTCGATGGTCTGGGCGCCGGGCTGCAGAGCGTGGTGGTGCCGGCCCTGGTGGCGCGCCTGCTGCAAGGCACCGGCCGGGTCAATGTCGGCCAGGGCGCGGTGATGACGGTGCAGGGGATTGGCGCAGCACTGAGCCCGGCGTTCGGTGGCTGGCTGGCGCATGCCTTCGGTTATCGCATCGCGTTCCTGACCCTGGGCGCGATCGCGTTGCTGGCGGTGGCGCTATGGGCCGGCTGCCGCGGCATGGTGCAGGCGGCCACCGGTCTGCAGCCGGCAGCGTGATGCGCGCGTGCGCTCACGCGGGGCGCAACGCTGAAGGAAGGTGCGCGGCGGCCAGCGCTTGTTCAAGGCGATGCGACGCCAACGCTGGCCAGCGTCGATCCGGTGCTGGCGGCGACAGACAACAAGAATGCATTCGCGCAGGAAACTCGCGAAGGGCCAGGAAATGCTGAGACATGCAGGGGCAACACTGCGGATGCCCTTCCACGCAAAGTCTGCAATGGTCGGCGCAGCATGCGCGGTACATTGGAAACGGCGCCGGGGCGTAATGGATGCCGATGCCAGCCGCTGCGTGCTGGTCGCTGTTGCCGGGTGTGGTTACTGGCCGCCGGCAAAGTTCCATTGCCGCCAGGCTTCGAACACCATCACCGCCACGGTGTTGGACAGGTTCAAGCTGCGGTTGTCCGGGCGCATCGGCAGCCGTAGCCGGTGCTGCGGCGGGATCGACTCCAGCACTTCGGCCGGCAGGCCGCGGGTTTCCGGGCCGAACAGGAACGCATCGCCATCGGCAAATTGCGGGGTGTCGTAACGCACGGTGCTGCGCGTGCTCAGCGCAAAGACGCGCCGGGGCGCGATGGCCGCCAGGGCCGTCGGCAGATCGGCATGCACCTTGAGCGGCGCATATTCGTGATAGTCCAGGCCGGCGCGCTTGAGCTGCTTGTCGCTGAGGTCGAAGCCCAGCGGCTCGATCAGGTGCAGGCGCGCGCCGGTATTGGCGCACAAGCGGATCACATTGCCCGTGTTGGGCGGAATTTCCGGTTGAAACAGGATGACATCGAGGACAGGTGTTGGCATGCGCGCAAGTGTAGCCGCGCGCGTGCTCAGAGGCTGATGGCGGCGCCGACCAGTGCTTCCAGTTCGGCCGGCGAGGGCTGCAGCTGCGGCACCGGCAGGTTGACGATGACCTGGCCCATCAGCGCGCCGATCGCGGCAGCTGCCTGGCTGGAGGCGGCCTGGGCGGTCGCTGCGCTGCTGCGCACGACCAGTTCGGCACGCTGTTCGGCCGAGGGGCGCACCTGCACTGCCGCGAGAGTGACGACACGCGGGCCAGCCTGTTCGGCGGCCAGGGCGGCCAGCTGCTCGGCCGAGGGGCGCACCTGCACGGCGGCCAGGGTGCGGATGTCGCTGTTGCGTTCCAGCGTCTGCTGGGCGATCTGGTCGGCAGCCGGGCGCACCTGCACGGTGTCCAGCGTGGTGACGGTGGCGGCCTGGGCGAAACCGGTCAGGGAGGTGCCGGCAAGCAGGGCGGCGGAGAGGGCGATGCGCAGGGTCTGAGCGTTCATGGCGGGGTCTCTTGGTGTGTGTGATAAGTGGTGTGGTAGTAAGGTAGTACACCGTTTCGGTAAGCGCAAGAACTTTCGCGTTTCTTTTTCTAAGATTCAGCAGAAATTCATTTTTCAGCCGATGACGCGGTTGCCCGATAACCGGAGCAAACGGCGTGCCAGCTTTATGTATTTGTTTTCAATGAGTTTCTTGAGAGGCGATGGTGTCCGTGTCCGGACACCCGGACGCGGCGTCCGGCAACCGATGGCGCCACGGTGGTGGCGCGCGAAGCGGGCCGGCGTGTTCGAACGTGCTGAATGCGGCTTACGGCCTGCGCCCGGCCGCGCGCTTGGCGACCGGGCAACTGCGGCACAATCCGGTTTTGCCCTCAGGTGTGACGACGTATGCGCGTGCTGATGCTGTCTGTTCTGCTTGCCACCACCGCCGCGGCATGCACCTGGGTGCCGATCGAGCAGAGCGGCAAAGGCGTGCAGGTGCTGCCCGCAGGGCCGGTCCCGGCAGGCTGCCAGCAGCAGGGCGAGGTGGTGGTGTCGGTCAAGAGCAAGGTCGGCTTCTACAACCGCAACCCCCTGCGCGTGCAGGAAGAACTGGAAACGCTGGCGCGCAACGAGGCCCCGGGCGCCAATGCCAATGCGGTCCAGGCGCAGGGTCAACCGGCCGACGGAAGCCAGCGCTTCACCGCTTTCCGCTGCCCGCCGCGCTGAACCGTTGGGCTGGGGCGGGGGCGATTCAATTGTAAAGATGCGGTAAAACCGGCCAGCAGCTAGACTAGCGCCCCCTCGCCTGACGCCATGGCGCTACTTCGATGCTCTTCCAGAATGTCTCCATCGCGGGACTGGCGCACATTGATGCGCCGCACACGCTGACTTCCAAGGAAATCAACGAGCGCCTGCAACCGACCTACGACCGTCTCGGGATCAAGACCGACGTGTTGGGCGACGTTGCCGGCATCCATGCACGGCGGCTGTGGGATCAGGATGTCCAGGCATCCGACGCCGCCACCCAGGCTGCGCGCAAGGCGTTGGTCGATGCCGGGATCGGGATCGAGAAGATCGGCCTGCTGGTCAACACCTCGGTCAGCCGCGACTACCTGGAGCCGTCCACGGCCTCCATCGTGTCCGGCAACCTGGGCGTGGGCGACCACTGCATGACGTTCGATGTCGCCAACGCCTGCCTGGCCTTCATCAACGGCATGGACATCGCCGCGCGCATGCTCGAGCGCGGGGAGATCGACTACGCGCTGGTCGTCGATGGCGAGACCGCCAACCTGGTCTATGAAAAGACCCTGGAGCGCATGACTTCGCCGGACGTCACCGAAGAGGAGTTCCGCAACGAGCTGGCCGCGTTGACCCTGGGCTGCGGCGCCGCCGCCATGGTGATGGCGCGCTCGGAGCTGGTGCCGGACGCACCGCGCTACAAGGGCGGGGTGACCCGCTCGGCCACCGAGTGGAACAAGCTGTGCCGGGGCAACCTGGACCGCATGGTCACCGACACCCGCCTGCTGCTGATCGAAGGCATCAAGCTGGCGCAGAAGACCTTCCTGGCCGCCAAGCAGGTGCTGGGCTGGGCGGTGGACGAGGTGGACCAGTTCGTCATCCACCAGGTCAGCCGCCCGCACACCGCCTCGTTCGTGAAGTCGTTCGGCATCGACCCGGCCAAGGTCATGACCATCTTCGGCGAGCACGGCAACATCGGGCCGGCCTCGGTGCCGATCGTGTTGAGCAAGCTCAAGGAGCTGGGCCGCCTGAAGAAGGGCGACCGTATCGCCCTGATGGGGATTGGTTCTGGACTGAACTGCTCGATGGCGGAAGTGGTTTGGTAAATGCTGTAGGGACGTGTTAAAAAAAATGGATTTTTAGAACTCGTCTCTGCATCATGTTCGTTCCCGCAACATGAGCAGGTGACATGGACGACACATCCGCTTTCGATCCGACCAAGCCCCACAATGCGCTTCCGCCGCTGCCGCCGGCGGGAGACATCGAAACCCGCAGCCTGCTCAAGGCTTGCATTGTTGCCCGCACCGCCCTGGCCGAGTTGAAACAAGCCACGGCGTTGTTGCCTAACCCAACGGTGTTGATCAACACGATTCCGGTCCTGGAAGCGCAAGCAAGTTCGGAGATCGAAAACATCGTCACGACCACTGACGATTTATTTCGGTACGCAGACGATCAGGAGCGCGCCCAAAATCCCGCGACCAAAGAAGCGCTGCGTTACCGCAGTGCGCTGCACGAAGGATTTCAATCGCTTCAGCAGCGGCCGCTATGTACTGACACTGCAGTAGTGGTATGCAGCCGCATCAAGGCGGTGCAAATGCAGATTCGTCGGGTACCGGGTACTGCGCTGGCCAACGACCAGATTCAGCAGATCATCTATACCCCGCCGGTGGGCGAAACGCTGCTGCGCGACAAACTCGCGAACTGGGAGCGCTTCATCCACGACCACACCGAGGTTGATCCCCTGATCCGGATGGCAGTGGCGCATTACCAATTCGAAGCAATCCACCCATTTACCGATGGCAACGGTCGCACCGGGCGAGTATTGAATCTGCTGATGCTGATCGAACAGGGGTTGCTCGATGTTCCGGTGCTGTATCTGTCGCGCTACATCCTCCGCCACCGCAGCGATTACTACCGCCTGCTGCTGGACGTGACGCGGCATGGGCACTGGGCCGAGTGGATTGATTACATGCTTGCTGCCGTCGCGGAGACCGCTGCCTGGACAACTGCGAAAATTCAGGCGATCCGCGGCCTGGAGGCACAGGCGCGCGATCACGTTCGCCTTCTTGCACCCAGGGCATATAGCCGCGAGCTTGTCGATGTGATTTTCAATCAACCCTATTGCCGCATTCAGAACGTGGTGGATGCGCTCAGGGTGACGCGTCAGACAGCAGCGCGTCATCTCAAGGAGTTGGTGGATATCGGCGTGCTCAAGGAGCAGCGCTTGGGCAAGGAGAAGTTGTTCCTGCATCCTGCCTTCCTGCAATTACTCTCTGCCGACAGTCATCAACTGCCGCCTTACCGAGCAAGCCCGCAAGAAGCACAATGATCTCTACGATTCCTGCAAATGTATGCCAATCGCTGCCGTTTGATGTGGAGGGACACGTGATCGCTGCAGGAGTCTTTATCCGCATCGCCCGGGCCAACGCCAGCGCGATCTGGCTCTTCTCGAAATAAATCGGATCCTTTTGGCATGAACTACCCCGGCTATCCCTTCACCCCCAAGCGCCTTGAGGTGCGTCCCGGCATTGCGATGTCGTACCTGGACGAAGGCCCGCGCGATGGCGAGGTGGCGTCTGCAGAGGTGATTGTCATGCTTCACGGCAATCCGTCGTGGAGCTATCTGTGGCGACATCTGGTGAGCGGCTTGTCCGATCGCTACCGCTGCATCGTGCCCGACCACATCGGCATGGGCCTGTCCGACAAGCCCGACGATGCGCCTGACGCGCAGCCGCGTTACGACTACACCCTGCAATCGCGCGTGGACGACCTGGACACGCTGTTGCGGCACCTGGGCATCACCGGCCCGATCACGTTGGCGGTGCACGACTGGGGCGGCATGATCGGCTTCGGTTGGGCGTTGTCGCACCATGCGCAGGTCAAGCGGCTGGTGATCACCAACACGGCGGCCTTTCCGCTGCCGCCGGAAAAGCCGATGCCCTGGCAGATCGCGATGGGACGCCATTGGCGGCCGGGCGAATGGTTCATCCGCACCTTCAACGCGTTCTCGTCCGGCGCCTCCTGGCTGGGCGTGTCGCGACGCATGCCATCGGCCGTGCGCCGCGCCTACGTGGCGCCGTACAACAGCTGGCGCAATCGCATTTCCACCATCCGCTTCATGCAGGACATCCCGCTGTCGCCGGCCGACAAGGGCTGGTCGTTGCTGGAACGCTCGGCGCAGGCATTGCCCTCGTTCGCCGACCGCCCTGCGTTCATTGCCTGGGGCCTGCGCGACATCTGCTTCGACAAGCACTTTCTGGACGGTTTCCGCCGTGCGCTGCCGCAGGCCGAGGTCACCGCGTTCGACGATGCCAATCACTACGTGCTGGAAGACAAGCATGAGGTACTGGTGCCGGCGATCCGGGCGTTCCTTGAGCGCAATCCGCTCCAGCGCGTGTAGCGCACCGCACGCACGTGTGCATCGAAGACGACGACGGGCCTTTCGCGCGTCGCCGCCTCTGCCCGGGCCGTGCTTCACTCAAGGTGTCTGCGGCTCGTCGCTGAGCCGTACGGCCGGGGCTGTGCGGGGAGCCGCACTGCAGTGCATGCTGCGCGGCCAAGGCTGTGCCCGTAGAGCGCCAGCTTCCCGCACTGGAAAAGCGCGCGCCGGCGCGGCGCGCTGAACCTTACAGGGTCGGCAGCGGATTGCGCTGCGCGTCGTCCACACCGACCCAGTCGGCTTCGGTCAATGCATGCAGGCCATGCGCCAGGCGCGATTTGTCGCACTGCGCGCTGCGCTGGCCGAATTCCAGCGAGGCCGGCACGGCTGCGCAGGAGGACGGGCGGCGGTCGTGGATGCTGCAGCGGCTGTAGCGGCCGATGTCGGCATCCAGCGCGATACAGCGCGGCTGCGACTGCGAGGTGCCGCGCATCACCCGTTCGTGGGTGCGTAGCGCGTCGGTCAATTCGATCGGCACCCTGCCGCCCAGCGCGGGATCGGCTTCGCTCCAGTGGAAACTGACGCGGAAATAGGCGCAGCAGGCGCCGCAGGTAAGGCAGGGATGTGCCATGGCATGCCGGGCCTTGCGCGGCAAAACAAACGTGGAGAGCGCGGCATTCTGACCGAATTGCGCGCTGACACAAGGGGCGCCTGCGTGGCCCCATTAGCGGTTCATTGGGCGGCGGCGTGGCAAGGGCCTGCCTGCCGAGGGCAGGACCAGAACGGGGTTCGGCTGGGCCGCCATCCGCGGCGGCGGTCGGGCAGCGCCGATCTGCCGCTTGCCCTGCGACACCGCGCCGCCTTGCCGCGTTCGCCAGCAGTGTGGACGGCGACATGCTCTGCAATGGTGCCATCGTCGTTGCAGCATCGCTGATTGCAGCACGTGGCCAGCCCGGAGCGACGCACACGCCGTGCGCCGAGCGCCTGCTCCCATGGGTGCGCATGGAGAGCGTGCAAATGAATTACCGATGTCCAACGACACGCCCTGCTTGCGCAGCTGCGGTCACGTGTTGGGGTGCCGAGAGCCGTGCGACGCGTCTCCATCGCGTCTACATCCAGGCCTCGTGCATGAGTACCGCCACGCTCCTACCTGTGTTGCGGCTTGCCCGTCGCACAGGGCGATCGTTCCCAGCGCAGGCAGAAAAGGCTGTGCAAGTTTTTCGCACGCAGGCCCGTAACTGCCGCGTTATCCGCGATAATCACGCGATGACCAGTCCCTGCAATATCGCGGCCACGCTGCCGCAGCTGGCGCGCGAGCGCCCCGACCAGATTGCCATCCGTTGCCCGGGGCGCCGCGGCGCCAATGGGTTTGCGGCCTACGATGTGACCTTGAGCTATGCCGAACTGGACGCGCGCAGCGATGCGATTGCGGCCGGGCTGGCGGTGCACGGCATCGGCCGCGGCATGCGCACGGTGGTGATGGTGCGGCCGTCGCCGGAGTTCTTCCTGCTGATGTTCGCGTTGTTCAAGGCCGGTGCGGTACCGGTGCTGGTGGACCCGGGTATCGACAAGCGCGCGCTCAAGCAATGCCTGGATGAAGCGCAGCCGCAGGCCTTCATCGGCATTGCGCTGGCGCAGCTGGCGCGGCGATTGTTGCGTTGGGCGCGGTCCGCGCAGCGGATCGTCACCGTCGGCGGCCGTTACGGCTGGGGCGGGGTGACCCTGGCGCGGGTGGAGCGCGATGGGGCTGGCGCCGCGGCGCAGCTGGCCGAGACCGCGGCCGATGATGTGGCGGCGATCCTGTTCACCAGCGGCTCGACCGGCGTGCCCAAGGGCGTGGTGTACCGGCACCGGCATTTCGTCGGACAGATCGAATTGCTGCGCAACGCCTTCGGCATGCAGCCTGGCGGCGTGGATCTGCCGACCTTTCCGCCGTTCGCCTTGTTCGACCCGGCGCTGGGGCTGACCTCGGTGATTCCGGACATGGATCCGACCCGCCCGGCCACGGCCGACCCGCGCAAGTTGCACGACGCAATCGCACGCTTCGGTGTGACCCAGCTGTTCGGCTCGCCGGCGCTGATGCGCGTACTCGCGGACTACGGACAGCCGCTGCCCAACGTGCGCCTGGCCACCTCCGCTGGTGCGCCCGTGCCGCCGGATGTAGTGGCGAAGATCCGCGCGCTGCTGCCTGCCGATGCGCAATTCTGGACGCCATACGGTGCGACCGAATGCCTGCCGGTGGCGGCGATCGAGGGCCGCACCCTGGATGCCACGCGTGCGGCCACCGAGGCCGGTGCCGGCACCTGTGTCGGCCAGGTGGTCGCGCCCAACCAGGTGCGCATCATCGCCATCGACGATGCGCCGATCGCCGAGTGGAGCGGCGCACGCGTCCTGGCAGCGGGCGAGGTGGGCGAGATCACCGTCGCCGGGCCCACTGCCACCGATACCTATTTCAACCGCGATGCGGCCACCCGTATCGCCAAGATTCGCGAGCGCTGCAGCGACGGCAGCGAGCGGGTCGTGCATCGCATGGGCGATGTCGGCTATTTCGATGCGCAAGGCCAATTGTGGTTCTGCGGCCGCAAGACCCACCGCGTGGAAACCGCCACCGGTCCGCTGTACACCGAACAGGTGGAGCCGGTGTTCAACGTGCACCCACAGGTGCGTCGCACCGCCTTGGTCGGCGTCGGTGCGATTGGACAACAGCAGCCGGTGCTGTGCGTGGAGTTGCAGCCGGGCGTGCCGGCCTCGGCATTTGCGCAGGTGGAAACCGCGTTGCGCGCGCTGGGCGCGGCGCAGGCGCACACCGCCGGCATCACGCGCTTCCTGCGCCATCCGGGCTTTCCGGTGGATATCCGCCACAACGCCAAGATCGGCCGCGAGACCTTGGCGGTGTGGGCGGCGCAACAGCGTGGATAACGGTCTGCAGCAAACCCACTGGCGGCGTGTCGGCGGGCCATTCGCCAAGGCGATGGCGGCCGGCTATGGTGTGCTCCCTCCAATGAACGGTATGGCGCGATGAAGGTATTGGTGACTGGCGGTGGCGGCTTCCTGGGCCAGGCGCTGTGCCGCGGCCTGCGCGCGCGCGGGCATGAGGTGGTGAGCTTCCAGCGTGGCGATTACCCGGTATTGCAGACGCTGGGCGTGGGCCAGATCCGCGGCGATCTGGCCGACCCGCAGGCGGTGCGGCATGCATTCGCCGGTATCGATGCGGTGTTCCACAACGCGGCCAAGGCCGGTGCGTGGGGCAGCTACGACAGCTACCACCAGGCCAACGTAGTGGGCACGCAGAACGTGCTCGATGCCTGCCGCGCCAACGGCGTGCCGCGGTTGATCTACACCTCCACGCCCAGCGTCACCCATCGCGCCACCAACCCGGTGGAAGGACTGGGCGCCGACGAAGTGCCGTATGGGCAAGACCTGCGCGCCGCGTATGCCGCCACCAAGGCGATCGCCGAACGCGCGGTGCTGGCGGCCAACGACGCGCAGCTGGCGACGGTGGCATTGCGCCCGCGCCTGATCTGGGGGCCGGGCGACAATCATCTGCTGCCGCGTCTGGCGGCGCGCGCACGTGCCGGGCGGTTACGCATGGTGGGTGATGGCAGCAACCTGGTGGACAGCACCTACATCGACAACGCTGCGCAGGCCCACTTCGATGCGTTCGAACATCTTGCGCCGGGCGCGGCCTGCGCCGGCAAGGCGTACTTCATTTCCAACGGCGAGCCGCTGCCGATGCGCGAGTTGCTCAACCGCCTGCTGGCTGCGGTGGACGCGCCGGCGGTGACGCGTTCGCTGTCGTTCAAGACCGCCTACCGGATCGGCGCGGTGTGCGAGACCTTGTGGCCATTGTTGCGTCTGCCAGGCGAAGTGCCGCTGACGCGATTTCTGGTGGAGCAGCTGTGCACGCCGCACTGGTACAGCATGGAGCCGGCGCGCCGCGACTTCGGCTATGTACCGCGCATCAGCATCGAAGAGGGACTCAACCGCTTGCGATCCTCATCTTCCAACGACATTGCCATCACCCGATAAAGACTGCTGCATCCACAAGATACGTCTGCGCCGATTCGGCACGACAACTTTTGGAATCATTGCCATGCTGCATTACGCCATCATCTTCTTCGTCATCGCCATCATTGCCGCTGTGCTGGGCTTCAGCGGCATCGCCGGTGCGGCGACCAACATCGCCTGGATCCTGTTCGTGGTGTTCCTGATCCTGGCAGTGATCTCGATGTTCCGTCGCGGCAAGGTATAACGCCTCACGCACGCTACGTCCCGGCAGCGGCGCTGCCGATCGGCGCGCGATGGCCCGCTTCCGCAAGGAGGCGGGCCATCTGCGTTGTGGCACTCCGCCAAGCCTGGGATGCGCGCTACAGGCGTTCCACAGAGCGCGCCCGCGTCGCCGCCCGCCAGCGATGCCTCGCCGATGGCGATACGTCCAAGCTGCCGATCAGAGCGAGCGATGCAGGATTGGGCGGCACACGCTTCACCTCGCACACTGCGCGCGGCTGCTGCTTGGTGCACGTTACGGATGAGAGCGTCCTACGGCCGGATCGCCAGGCGCCGCTGCGCATGCGCGTGCCTCACGCTCCGGTCGACATGGACCATGTGCGCAAGCGTTCGGCCAGCCAGGCGGAGTTGGCACCGGCCACAGCCGGCTTGAGACGTCGATATCATGGTCGTGCCTTCGTACCTGGCACGCAGCGGCAGCAGCAGCGGCAGGCAGACCGCCGTCAGGCGGCTGCGACATGCGGTGGCGGTAGAATGCCGCCATGCCCGGATCATTCTTCGACTCATTCAAGCCCCTCGCCGGCCAGGCCCTGCAGGCAGCGCTCAACCGCGCGCTGGCACTGGACCCGGATACCCGCGACGCCCTGCTGCCGCTGGAAGGCCAGCGCATCGCGCTGACCCTGGACGCGCCCGCCCTGGCGCTGCAGATCCGCGTGCACGAACGCCGGCTGCTGGTTGGGCCGGTCGACCCGGCGCAGGAACCGGACCTGGCGGTGCGCAGCAGCCTGGCCGGCCTGCTTGGGCAATTGCCGTTGCTGGCCAACGCGCGCCGCAGCGGTGCGCCGGCGGGGCGGCTCAAGGTCTCTGGCGATGCGGAGCTGGCGCGTCAGCTGCAGCAGCTGGCCGGGCGCTTCGATCCGGATTGGCAGCTGCCGTTCGTGGCGGTGTTTGGCGAGATCCTGGGCGTGCAGATCGCCGGCGCGGTGCGTGCCGCCTTGCAGCAGGTACGGCGCAGCGCGGTGGATCTGGCGCACAGCGCGGCCGAATTCGTCACCGAAGAATCGCGCGATGTGGTGCCGCGTGCCGAGCTTGAGGCTTTCCACGATGACGTGGACGAGCTGCGCGACGCTGTCGAACGCCTGGCTGCACGCGTCACCCGCCTGCGCGCCGCCGGAGGCGCGGCATGAAGGCGATCCTGCGGGCCAGCCGCATCGGCCGTGTGATTCTGCGCTACCGGTTGGATGCCTTGCTCGAAGGCACCCCGGCCGAGCGCTGGTTGCGCCTGGCCAAACCGTTCGTGCCGCGTGCCAGTGCCGAAATCGCCGCACAATCGCGCGGTGCGCGGCTGCGGCTGGCCTTGCAGGAGCTTGGGCCGATCTTCGTCAAGTTCGGGCAGATCCTGTCGACCCGGCGCGACCTGATTCCGGCCGACGTGGCCGAAGAACTCACCTTGCTGCAGGACCGGGTCAAGCCGTTCGACGGCGAGGCCGCCCGGCTGATCGTCGAAGCTGCGCTGGGCCTGCCGGTCAGCGTGGCGTTCGCCTCCTTCGACACCGTGCCGCTGGCATCTGCCTCCATCGCGCAGGTTCATGCGGCCACGCTGCCGCCCGACGCCAACGGCGTGCGCCGCGCGGTGGTGGTCAAGGTGCTGCGCCCGGACATCGAGCGCCAGATCGATGCCGATATCGCGCTGCTGCACTCGCTGGCCACGCTGGTCGAACGCACCCATCCGCGCGCCGAGAAGATCCGCCCACGCGAAGTGGTGGCCGAGATCGAAGGCACCCTGGCTGCCGAACTGGACCTGCAGCGCGAAGGCGCCAACGCCAGCGTGCTGCGCCGGTTCTGGGAAGGCTCGGACGATCTGTACGTGCCGGAAGTGATCTGGTCGCACACCGCCGAGCGCGCGCTCACGCTGGAGCGCGTGTACGGCATTCCCTCCGACGACATCGCCAGGCTCGATGCGGCCGGCATCGATCGCAAGGCGCTGGCGGCCAAGGGCGTGCGCGTGTTCTACACCCAGGTGTTCCGCGACAACTTCTTCCACGCCGATGCGCATGCCGGCAACATCTGGGTCGATGCGGACCCGGAGCGCCGCCTCAATCCGCGCTTCATCGCGCTGGATTTCGGCATCATGGGCCAGCTCTCGCAGGAAGATCAGTACTACCTGGCCGAGAACTTCATGGCGATCTTCCACAAGGATTACCGCCGCATGGCCGAGCTGCACGTTGAAGCGGGCTGGATGCCCTCGAACGTGCGCATCGACGAACTGGAAGCGGCAGCGCGCTCGGTGTGCGAGCCGTATTTCACCCGGCCGCTGTCGGAAATCTCGCTGGCGCAGGTATTGATCAAGCTGTTCCGCGTGGCGCAGCGCTACGAGCTGACCTTGCAGCCGCAGCTGATCCTGCTGCAGAAGACCTTGCTCAACATCGAAGGGGTGGGCCGCCAGCTCGACCCCAAGCTGGACATCTGGGCGGTGGCGCGTCCGGTGCTCGAACGCATCCTGCGCGAGCGCTACAGCCCGCGCCGCGTGCTCGGCGAGCTGGGCAAACGGCTACCGGAGATCATGACCCATGCGCCGGACATGCCGCGCCTGGTGCACAGCTGGCTGAAACAGCAGGTGGAAGGCCGCCATCAGCTGGAGATCCGCTCCACCGAACTGCGCGCGCTGGAATTGAGTCTGCGCAAGCTGCAGACCCGCGTGGTCACCGCCATCACCGGCAGCGGGCTGTTGGTGGTCGCCGCGGTGCTGTACGGCCTGCATCCGGACGGCTGGTACCTGGGCACGGTGCCGGTGTGGAGCTGGATCAGCGGCGGCGCCGGCTCGGCCGCATTGCTGGTGGCCTGGCTGCGCCGCTAGGCGGCGCGTTGGCTGCGCCGCGCACGCCCTGCGGTGCGCGGCGCCAGTGCGCTGCCGGAGAGCGGCATGGGCCAGCGCGGGGCAGTGCCGACGCAGTGGCACGCGGTGTCAGCGATGCGGATAATCCGCCGGTGAGCACATCCCCCAAGCATCTGCAGATTCTCTACCAGGACGAGGTCCTGGCCGTCGTCGACAAACCCGCGGGCCTGATGGTCCACGACAGCAAGCTGGCGCGTGGGGAAGACGACTTCCTGGCCGACCGCCTGCGCGAACAGCTGGGCCGGCCGATCTTCCTGGTGCACCGGCTCGACCGCGCCACCAGCGGCTGCCTGCTGCTGGCCTTTGATCGCGACAGCGCCAGCGCGCTGGGCAAGGCGCTGATGGCCGGCGAGGTGGACAAGCACTACCTGACCGTATGCCGCGGCTGGCCGGCCGAGGCGCAGTTCGTCGTCGACCACGACCTGGATGGCGGCCCGGGCAAACCGGTGAAAAAGCCGGCGGTGACCCATTTCCAACGTCTTGCCACCGGTGAGCTGGACATCCCGTCCACCGGGTTTACCACTTCGCGCTATGCGTTGCTGCGCTGCCAGCCACAGACCGGCCGCTTCCGGCAGATCCGCCGCCACATGAAGCACCTGTCGCATCACATGATCGGCGACACCAGCCATGGCGATGGCCGCCACAACCGCAGCTTCCGCATGCTCGGCATCCACCGCATGCTGCTGCATGCCGAACGCCTGGAATTTCCGCACCCGGCCGACGGCAGGCGTATCAGCGTCACCGCACCGCTGGATGTGGAATTTTCCAAGGCGTGTGCGTTGTTCGGGTGGGAGATGGCGGGGTTGGGAGTCATGCAGCCTGCGTGATGTGGCGTGCCTGGTTCGGAGATCGAGACGTCCACTCAGTCCGCTGGACATCCGCGCAAGCGTCCCTCACCCCAACCCCTCTCCCGCGGGCGGGAGAGGGGCTCAAGCACGCGAGCGGGATAGGGGCTCGGGCGCGCGAGCGGGAGAGGGGGCTTGAGCACGCGAGCGGGAAAGGGGCTCGGGCGCGCGGGCGGAAGAGGCGCTCGAGCGCGACGCCCAATGCTCGCCTCCCCGTGCTGCTTCCTTCCCCCGCCTGCGGGGGAAGGTGCCCGAAGGGCGGATGGGGGTCGGCTCGTAACAGGCGCTCTCCCGCAAAGAGAAGAACGCACCGTGTTCTTCCGTCACCGAACAGGTAGAGCACTGCCGTCACCAACAACGCAGTCCAATCCCACGCCCACACCCGTCGCAGCGATCACGCGGTTCCCACTCCCAAATCTCGATTCTCCAATCCCGCCCCTCAAGGCTTCCTTGCCGGGGCAGGCGTATTGACGATCTGCTCGAGATCCTTCTGCAGATCGGCAAACAGGGGCAGCATCTTCTGCTGGATGGCACCCATCAGGTTCTGGGTCAGCGCCGGGGTCTTGTCCAGCAGGCTCTGGCCGGCCGAGCTCTCGTAGAACTCGGCCATCGCCAGCACGTCCTCGCGCGAGAACGAGCGCTTGTAGATGTCCACGTACATCGGCCGCAGCTCCGACCAGGACAGCGCCTTGCGCACGGTCTGGCGGGTGCGCTCCTGGATGCGCTGCAGCTGTGCCTGCTGGGCGGCATCGAGCTGGCGCTGCGCGGTGAGCTGGGCGAACTGCTGCTGCTGCATCGCCTCGATCTGCGGCAACATGGTGTCCAGCATGGTCTGCGCGCGCGAGGCGGCCAGCAGGCGGTTGACGTCGGCATCGGTGGGCGCCTGCGCCAGCGCGGCCGGGGCGGCCAGGGCCAGCAAGGCGAGCAGCCTCAGGCGGCGCGCAAGGGCGCGTACGGCGGCGAGCGAATCGGGTGTCATCGGAGCATCCTGCAGTGGGAACCGGCCGCAGCATACGGGAAGCCGGCGTTCGCGCGCGCATGCATGCCGCTGCCGATACAATCGACGCGTATGGCCAGCGACCCGATCCAGATCACCCCCAGCCTGACGATTCCGCCCAGCGAACTCGTCGAACGCTTCGTGCGCGCCAGCGGCGCCGGTGGGCAGAACGTCAACAAGGTCTCCACCGCGGTGGAGCTGCGCTTCGACGTGGCTGGATCGCCGTCGCTGCCCGAGCCGTTGCGTGCGCGGCTGCTGTCGCGGCGCGACCGCCGCATGACCGCCGAGGGCGTGCTGGTGATCGACGCACAGCGCTTCCGCACCCAGGACCGCAACCGCGACGATGCGCGCGAGCGGCTGGCCGAGATCATCAGTGCGTGCCTGTCGGTGCCAAAGCGCCGGGTCGCCACCAAACCGAGTCATGGCGCCAAGCTGCGGCGGCTGGATGCCAAGCGTGAGCGCAGTCAGATCAAGCGTGGACGCTCGGCGTCCCACTGGGAGTAAGCGTGAGTCAACCCGACCCGTCGTTGCCACCGGTAACACAGGCCAACATCCTGCTGCAGCCATCCCCGCCCAGAATGCCGCGTGCGCACGGCCGCTTCGGCCGCTGGCTGGGCCGCACAGCGCTGCGTCTGACCGGCTGGCGCCTGCTCGGGCGGCTGCCCGACGAGCCCAAGCTGGTGATGATCGTGGCGCCGCATTCGTCCAACTGGGACGGCTTTTTGGGCTTTGCGGCCAAGTTCGCGCTGGGCTTCGAAGTGCGCGTGCTGGGCAAGGCGCAGCTGTTCTGGTGGCCGCTGGGCCCGCTGCTGCGCAAGCTCGGCGGCATCCCGCTGGACCGCAGCTCGCCCCAGGGCACCATCGGCCAGGCGGTGCGGCTGATCCGCAATTCCGAGCAGATGTGGTACGTGATCACCCCCGAAGGTACGCGCAAGCGGGTGGAGCAGTGGAAGGCCGGCTTCTGGAAGATCGCCTCCGACGCGCAGGTGCCGATCCTGCCGGTGTATTTCGACTACCCCAGCAAGACCGTGGGCATCGGCGAGCCGTTCTGGACTGGCACCGACATGGCGGCCGACATCGCCGCCATCCGCAGCTGGTACCGCCCGTGGCGCGGCAAGCACCGCGATACGTTGTAGGACGCGGACGAGTCGCGGCACGTGCGTGTGAGTCCACCCAGTGCCGCGGCTGCTTGGAAACACGATGCGGTGCGCGGCAAGGCAATCAGGCCTACGAGCACAGGAAGAGAGTGTTCGAATGAACATCACCCTGGAACAGTTGTTCGCATTCGCGTTGTATGAGCTCCGGCGCATGCTGGCCGGGCACCTCGGAAGCCAGAGTGAATCGCCTCCATCGGTGCGTGCCGCCGCGCACCTGGCGTATGCACTGCACAACGATGCGGAGGCGGTGCTGCAAGGCCGGTCGTTCGATCCCGAGAGTGAGGTCACCAGGCTCGGCGCGGTGGATCGCATGTTGGGGACGAGGTTTCAGCAACGACTGTCCCATGCAATGCGCGATCTTCCCTGAAAGACGCGCAGGCCAGATGTTGTTCATCGGTTGGCTGCTTCAGCTCTTGCGTGATTCGTGCAGCACCCCACTTTGGCGCTGCGGTTACTTGCAACCGAACGTCTCGCTCGAAGCCGAACATGTCCTGCTCGCTTGCGACAGAGAGCCGGCCCGTGCCCGCCCCACCGAGTATCTTGATCACTTGCAAGGAGGAAACACCATGATCAGCTTATCCGTCCGTGCGCTCTGCCTGTCCTTGTTGCTGTGTACCGGCCCGGCGCTCGCGGCCACGCCGATGCTGGTCATCCACGGTGGTGCGGGCGTGGAGAAATCCAGCCTCTCGCCCGACGAACAAGCCCAGGCGCGTGAGGCGATGCAACGCGCGCTGCGCGCCGGGCATGCGGTGTTGAACCGCGGCGGCAGTGCGGTCGATGCAGTGGCAGCCACCATCTCCGTGCTGGAGGATGCGCCGCAGTTCAATGCCGGGCGCGGTGCGGTGTTCACTCACGACGGCAAGAACGAGCTGGACGCGGCCATCATGGATGGCGCCAGCGGCAAGGCCGGGGCGATTGCCGGCGTGCACACGGTCAAGAACCCGATCCAGCTGGCGCGCCGCGTGATGGACCGCTCCAGGCACGTGATGCTGGTCGGCGACGGCGCCGAGCAATTCGCGCGCGAGCAGGGCGTCACCCTGGTCGATCCAAGCTATTTCCGCACCGACAAGCGCTGGCAGCAGCTGCAGAAGGCGCTCAAGGCCGAGGCCGGCGACCGCCAGGCGCAGGCCGCGCTGGAGCTGGAAACCGCCAGGCATTTCGGCACCGTCGGCGCACTGGCGCTGGACCGCGACGGCCATCTGGCCGCCGGCACCTCCACCGGCGGCATGACCAACAAGCGCTACGGCCGCGTCGGCGATGCGCCCATCATCGGCGCCGGCACCTACGCCAATGCGCAGTGCGCGGTCTCCGGCACCGGCTGGGGCGAGTTCTATATCCGCGCGGTGGCGGCCTACGATATCTGCGCGCGCATGAAATACGCCGGGCACTCGTTGCAGCAGGCGGCCGAGGCGGTGATCGACCAGGAGATTCCCACCGCCGGCGGCGATGGCGGCGCCATTGCGCTGGACGCGCAGGGCAACATCGCATTTCCGTTCAATACCGAAGGCATGTACCGCGGCTGGATCGGCGCGGACGGCACCCCGCATGTGGCCATCTTCAAGGACGAGACGCTGTAAGGACGCGCTGCGTACCGGTGCGGGGCGCTCGCCGCCCGGCAGCATTGGCGCAGCTGGTGCCGACGACCTCCAGCCGGCGGCGGTCTCCAGCGACCGCCCGCCCGCCGGCTGCCTTGCGTGCGCGGGCAGCCGCCGCGGGCAGCCCCACCCCGGCGGGCAGCCCCACCTCGCCTGCAGCCGCACGACCTCGCCCAGCCACTCTGCCCGCAAGTCGCGCACCGCAACCTCGCCGTAGCTTCCCCGCTCCCGCTCGTGGCTCCACGCTTCTCCCGCCTGCGGGAGAAGGTGCCCGAAGGGCGGATGAGGGCGCCGTTCAGCGGCCCCAGCCAACGGCACATGCCACCGCCGCGCAAACCCGCTAGCGTGACCGGCTGCCGTACCAACCACTCAGGAATTACACGCCATGTCGCGTACCGTCGTTCTGGCCGCTGCCATCACCCTGGCACTGGCCGCATGTTCTGGAAAAGAGCCGTCCGGTAAGGAGTCCACCCCCGTGTCCGAGAACACCGTCACCCCCGCCGCCGATGCCGCGCCGAACCCGCTGCTGACCGCCAGCACATTGCCGTTCCAGGCGCCGCCGTTCGACAAGATCAAGGACGCCGATTACCTGCCGGCCTTCGAGGAGGGCATGCGCCAGCACCTGGCCGACATGCGCAAGATCGCCGACAACAACGAGCCGCCCACCTTCGACAACACCATCGAAGCCATGGAGCGCAGCGGCGAGACGCTCACGCGCGTGTCGCGCATCTTCTTCGGGCTGGTCCAGGCCGATACCAGCGACGCACGCCAGAAGATCCAGGAAGAGATCGCGCCCAAGCTGGCCGCACACCAGGACGAGATCAATCTCGATCCCAAGCTGTTCGCGCGCGTCAAGACGCTCTACGACCAGCGCGATACCTTGAACCTGGAGCCGGAACAAAAGCGCCTGCTCGAGCGCGATTACGAAGAACTGGTGCGCGCCGGTGCGCAACTGTCCGATGCCGACAAGGACAGCCTGCGCAAGCTCAACGTGGAAGAAACCACCCTCTCCACCCAGTTTCACACCCGTCTGGTTGCCGCCTCGGCCGCCGGTGCGGTGGTCGTGGACGACAAGGCCCGGCTCGACGGCCTGAGCGAGGGCGATATCGCCGCCGCCGCCGATGCCGCCAAGGCGCGCAAGCTCGACGGCAAGTACCTGCTCACCCTGCAGAACACCACCCAGCAGCCAGTGCTGGCCTCGCTGAAGGACCGCCAGCTGCGTGCCGAGGTGCTCAAGGCCTCTGAAACCCGCGCCGAAAAGGGCGATGCCAACGACACCCGCCAGACCATCCAGCGCCTGGCCCAGCTGCGCGCGCAAAAGGCCAAGCTGCTGGGGTTCGACAACTACGCCGCCTACAGCCTGGGCGACCAGATGGCCAAGACCCCGGAAGCGGCGCTCAAGCTGCTGACCGACACCGTGCCGGCCGCCACCGCCAAGGCACGCCGCGAAGCGGCCGAGATGCAGAAGGTCATCGACGCGCAGCGTGCTGATGCAAAGACCGGCGATTTCAAGCTCGCCGCCTCCGACTGGGACTTCTACGCCGAGCAGGTGCGCAAGGCCAAGTACGACCTGGACGAATCGCAGATCAAGCCGTACTTCGAACTGGACAATGTGCTGCAGAACGGCGTGTTTTATGCGGCCACGCAGCTGTACGGCATCACCTTCAAACAGCGCACCGACATCCCGACCTACCACGCCGACATGAAGGTGTATGAAGTCTTCGATGCCGACGGCAGCTCGATGGCGCTGTTCTACACCGACTACTTCAAGCGCGACAGCAAGTCCGGTGGCGCCTGGATGGACGTGTTCGTCGAACAGGACGGCCTCACCGGTGCCAAGCCGGTGGTCTACAATGTGTGCAACTTCACCAAGCCGGCCGCCGGCCAGCCGGCGCTACTGAGCTTCGACGACGTCACCACGCTGTTCCACGAGTTCGGCCACGCGCTGCACGGCATGTTCTCCAAGGTGAAGTACCCCTCGATCGCCGGTACCAGCACCTCGCGCGATTTTGTGGAATTCCCCTCGCAGTTCAACGAGCACTGGGCCTCCGATCCCAAGGTCTTCGCCAATTACGCCAAGCATTATCAAACCGGCGCAGCGATGCCGGCCGAGCTGGTGGAAAAGATCAAGAAGGCCAAGACCTTCAACAGCGGCTACGCCACCACCGAATACCTGTCGGCCGCGCTGCTGGATCTGGCCTGGCACACCCAGCCGGCCGATGCGCCGCTACAGGACGTCAGCAAGTTCGAAGCCGATGCGCTGAAGCGCTTCAAGGTGGACCTGGCCGAAGTGCCGCCGCGTTACCGCAGCACCTATTTCGATCACATCTGGGGCGGCGGTTACTCGGCCGGTTACTACGCGTACTTCTGGTCGGAAGTGCTCGATGACGATGCGTTCGAGTGGTTCAAGGAAAACGGTGGCCTGACCCGCAAGAACGGCGACACCTTCCGCGCCAAGATCCTCTCGCGCGGCAACACGGTCGACCTGGCCACGCTGTACCGCGATTTCCGCGGCAAGGATCCCAGCGTGAAAGCGCTGCTGGAAAACCGTGGCTTGACCGAATGAGGCACCTGCGTGCGCGACGCACGCGGCTGCCAGCGATGAACCAAGACGGGATGGCCTTGCGGCCATCCCGTTTTCCTTGCGTCGTTGGCAAGGCTCCCAGCGTGAAGACGCTGCTGGAAAACCGTGGGTCGACCGAGTCAGCGTTGCATTGCTGCGAGGCCGGCCGCATGCACGACCTGTTGCCTGCACACCGGAACGGGATGGCCATGCGCCATCCCGTTTTCGGGTGTGCGGATCGAGCGGGCATGTTGCGGCGATGCCGGCGGCAGACACAACGCAGGCAGCAATCGCCGTGAGCCAGGAAGAGGCAGGCCAGCGACCGATGCCGCCCACGCTGCCATGCCTTTCGTCACCATCGCCGCTTGCCATGCAGGCGCATCGTCGCCTCGAGCCGACGTGGCTCGCTGCCGCCCGACAGGTCTGTCATGCCCTTATCGCATTCCCCTTCCTGCCGTTGGCAGCGCGCTGCCCGCTGGTCGCGCAAGGAGCTATTGCCATTGCTGGTCATGCTGGTGCTGCTGACCGCCGCGCGCTCCTCGTTCGCCAATCACTACCAGGTGCCGACCGGCTCGATGCAGCCGACGCTGCAGCCAGGCGATCGCGTGGTGGTCGACATGCATGCCTATGGCTGGCGGTTGCCGCTGAGCAACCACGTCCTCATCGAGGGCGCACACCCGCAGCGCGGCGAGGTAGCGGTGTTCGATTCGCCACGCGACGGCACCCGCCTGATCAAGCGCGTGGTGGCGGTGGCCGGCGACCGCGTGGATCTGCACGATGGGCATCTGTCGATCAACGGGCAGCCGCTGCAGATCGACGACGACCCCACGCGCGAACGTTTCGGCACGCGCATGGCGCAGTTGGACCTGGATGCAGGCGGCGGGCCGGATCTGCAGGATGTGCAGGTGCCGGCGGGCAAGCTGCTGGTGGTGGGCGACCATCGCGGCAACAGCCTGGATGGACGTTACTTCGGGTTCGTCGATGCCGCATCGGTGTATGGCAAGGTGGTGGCGGTGTATTACCGGCGCGGCGACGGGCTGGAGTGGATCCGGCTGTAAGCGGCGCAGCGATGGCCGCGTTTCACCGCGCCGTCCTGCGCATCCATGCCGTGCGCGCAAGGGGGGCGCGCACGGCTCCGCCCCAGGTCAGAACATCTCGCCGGTCAGCGTGCATGAGGCTTCCCACAGGCGTGCCGCCACGTCCGGGTCCTGTGCCTGGCGGGCCACGCTGGCCGGGGCCGGGCTGCCCTTGAGCTCGAACAGCCCGCCCGGGCCGTAGTAGCCGCCGGCCTGTGCCTGCGGCGCGGTTGCCGCATACAGCGTGGGCAGGGCGCCGGCCGCTGCGCTCTGGCTGATGGCCGGACCCAGCCATCGGGTGAGCAGGTCGATCGCCGTGCGGCGACCTCCAGCCGCCGGCCCATTGGCGATCAAGGCGGTCTGCGCGATGCCCGGATGCGCGGCGACTGCGCGCAGGCCCCAGCCGTGCGCATCGCTGCGCCGCTGCAGCTGCCTGCTGAACATCAGCATCGCCAATTTGGACTGGCCGTACGCCTTCCAGGCGCGATAGGGGCGTTCGCCCTGCAGGTCGTCGAAGTCGATGCGCGCCGAGCGATGGGCAATGCTGGACAGGTTCACCACGCGCGGTGCCGAGGCGGCGCGCAGCAAGGGCAGTAGCCGTGCGGTGAGCACGAAATGTGCCAGGTAGTTGCTGCCCAGTTGCAGCTCCATTCCGTCGGCGGTGGTGCATTTTCTGAGCTGCCTATGCGGCAGTGAACGCCAGTTCCGGGGTGCTGCGCTCCGTGCAGCTTTTCTGAGCTGCCTACGCGGCAGTGAACACCACCGAGGAGATCCGGCAGGGCTTCCTCGATTTCTGAGCTGCCTACGCGGCAGTGAACCTGCGTTGACATGCACGAAGACCTTGCTGCGTTTTCTGAGCTGCCTACGCGGCAGTGAACGCGCAATTGACCAAGATCCTTGGCTTTGACAATTTCTGAGCTGCCTACGCGGCAGTGAACGGACTGGGTACCGCGGGTCTTGGCCCGGTTGATTTCTGAGCTGCCTACGCGGCAGTGAACCCAGTCGAGCACCGAAGAGGTGGTGGCGTTGATTTCTGAGCTGCCTACGCGGCAGTGAACGATGTGGGACAGCTCCAGATCGGCATTACCAATTTCTGAGCTGCCTACGCGGCAGTGAACCGAACCACTCAGGCGCAGGCGTCGATTCCACTTTTCTGAGCTGCATACGCGGCAGTGAACACGATGACGGGACGAGAGGCCTTGGATTTTGCTTTCTGAGCTGCCTACGCGGCAGTGAACGCGGCCATCTTCCACTGGCCGCCGTCTGAAATTTTCTGAGCTGCCTACGCGGCAGTGAACCCAGCGCGCTCCAGATCGCTTGTGGCTGGAAATTTCTGAGCTGCCTACGCGGCAGTGAACTGCGCCCGATCGCTGGGCAGGATCTTCGGGGCTTTCTGAGCTGCCTACGCGGCAGTGAACGTCGTGCCCGACACAGCTGCGCCGATGTTGATTTTCTGGGCTGCCTACGCGGCAGTGAACGCTGGAACGAACGTCGTGGCGCTCAAGCGCGTTTTCTGAGCTGCCTACGCGGCAGTGAACGCTGGCAGGCGGTATCGCCTGTGAATCTCTGCTTTCTGAGCTGCCTACGCGGCAGTGAACTTCCATGATCAGCCCTCCGTGGGCTCGATGTATTTCTGAGCTGCCTACGCGGCAGTGAACGATGTGGATGCTATGCACGCGGTAGCTTGCAATTTCTGAGCTGCCTACGCGGCAGTGAACGAAACACGTTCCTTCATGATCTTCTCCTAGTATTTCTGAGCTGCCTACGCGGCAGTGAACACCAGCCTTCCGACCCAATCGCGGACCTGCAGTTTCTGAGCTGCCTACGCGGCAGTGAACAATATCGTCGTTTTCTACCACCGCCCCTGTGCTTTCTGAGCTGCCTACGCGGCAGTGAACGCGAACCTATGGTCGAACCGACCACCTACTGATTTCTGAGCTGCCTACGCGGCAGTGAACATGACCGTTTCCAGCACCGGGATGCCGGTATTTTTCTGAGCTGCCTACGCGGCAGTGAACCGCCATCCGCCGCGGCGTGCTGATGCCGTACATTTCTGAGCTGCCTACGCGGCAGTGAACGAGCACCTTCGCCGCCACCAGCTGCGGCCCCATTTCTGAGCTGCCTACGCGGCAGTGAACGCTACAACCACACAATACCCAAATCTCAATTATTTCTGAGCTGCCTACGCGGCAGTGAACCGTGCTCCGGCTTGCTGCGCTGTGTCGGTGGTTTTCTGAGCTGCCTACGCGGCAGTGAACCGCATCATGGTCGATCAGCAACAAGATCGATTTTTCTGAGCTGCCTACGCGGCAGTGAACGTGGAGGACGTGATCGGCGGCATCGCCAAGGATTTCTGAGCTGCCTACGCGGCAGTGAACATTGCGGCCTGGCCGGCGGCGGCAACGATCTTTTTCTGAGCTGCCTACGCGGCAGTGAACTGGAATCTTGGCTTTGAACGTGGTCCCGTGCTTTTCTGAGCTGCCTACGCGGCAGTGAACCGTGCCGCCTATGCGCGCATCAATGGGCTGAATTTCTGAGCTGCCTACGCGGCAGTGAACATACCAATAGCCATTCGGGAACCCGCGAATGGTTTCTGAGCTGCCTACGCGGCAGTGAACCGCGGACGCATCTAAGGGCGCGGGCACCACTTTTTCTGAGCTGCCTACGCGGCAGTGAACACGTTTTCGGCGCCTCGGCCGCTGTCCCCGATTTTCTGAGCTGCCTACGCGGCAGTGAACACCGAAGATCCACTCCAACCGGTGGGCCTCCATTTCTGAGCTGCCTACGCGGCAGTGAACAGCTCCAGCTGCTTTGCCTTGGCTTCCCAGTATTTCTGAGCTGCCTACGCGGCAGTGAACGACGAGCAGCCGCTCTCGGGCGTGGTCAACATTTTCTGAGCTGCCTACGCGGCAGTGAACCGCTCGGCAGCGCTTTCGCGAGGGATTGCATTTTCTGAGCTGCCTACGCGGCAGTGAACATCAATGCGGCGATGTACCGCAAGGCGACCAATTTCTGAGCTGCCTACGCGGCAGTGAACTCCGGCGCCGCGGTATAGCGGATCTCCGCGCCTTTCTGAGCTGCCTACGCGGCAGTGAACGCGGCGCGCCGCTGCAGGTGCGCTTCGAAGGCTTTCTGAGCTGCCTACGCGGCAGTGAACATGCGCCTGTCGTCGTCGCTCTTTCGCAGGACTTTCTGAGCTGCCTACGCGGCAGTGAACCACATCGTGCGCATGCGCCTCACCAACGGCCATTTCTGAGCTGCCTACGCGGCAGTGAACCGTGGGCAGGCCCGTCATGCGCGTGCCGGCGTTTTCTGAGCTGCCTACGCGGCAGTGAACCGACTCGGCAGCCCGGCGCTACTGGAAACCCATTTCTGAGCTGCCTACGCGGCAGTGAACTATGCATTGCCTGGATATGGCCTTGCTCGCGTTTTCTGAGCTGCCTACGCGGCAGTGAACATGCGCGCACCAGCCTGGATGTTTCGGCCTTTTTTCTGAGCTGCCTACGCGGCAGTGAACCGCCCCATGCATACCAGAACATTCCTGGCGGATTTCTGAGCTGCCTACGCGGCAGTGAACGTAAACCTGGGCATCCAGACGCGTCGCATGACTTTCTGAGCTGCCTACGCGGCAGTGAACTCTCGACGCGCGTATATTGCGTCCGTCCATGATTTCTGAGCTGCCTACGCGGCAGTGAACGCCGCCCTGGCAATTGCAACCCGCATGGGCATTTTCTGAGCTGCCTACGCGGCAGTGAACTTGATGAGGATGCGCACCGTGTCTGCGCTGGTTTTCTGAGCTGCCTACGCGGCAGTGAACGCCAATCTACCCTTGCCGGACGCGGAGCCATATTTCTGAGCTGCCTACGCGGCAGTGAACGCACCCAGATGAGTGCTTGTCGACCTTGGACATTTCTGAGCTGCCTACGCGGCAGTGAACGTCCAGCCGCATCTCGTCGAAGCGGTTGCGTATTTCTGAGCTGCCTACGCGGCAGTGAACGCGCTGGCGAAGGTGCAGGAGCTGCTGGATGCGTTTCTGAGCTGCCTACGCGGCAGTGAACTGGTGCTGTTGCGCGCGCGCGTGAGCGAGCTTTTTCTGAGCTGCCTACGCGGCAGTGAACTAGACAAAAAATCACTCAACCCATTGAAGCTACGGAAAAAGCACCCCTCAAAAAGAACGGGCCCCTTTTCCCGGGAGGCCCGCCAAGTCGTTGATTTTCAGGATCTGCGTGCCGCTCCTGAAAAAAGGGTCAGAACCAGGGGATGGTGGCGTCCTGGCTCAGGCCATAGTTATTGAAGATGCCCGGTAGTGCTGTGGACGACAGTGGGCCCTGCCGGATGAAGAGTGGGAACGACGGTTGCCCTGTGCTGCGGCTGCCCAGAACCACGAAGGGCAGTTGCAACTGTTCGGCGGCCGAATCCGGGATGCGCTGCAACGCTGCTTCGGCATCCAGTCCGTGACGCCGCATCGCCCGGCGGCGCAGGCGCGACGGGCTGCTCTTGGCCTGTACCCGCGTCACTTGTCGATGCTGTGCGTCAGCCGGCACCGCGTTGATGTCCGATACCGCCAGATGATCTTGCATGCCTTGCAGCCAAGGCAGGGCCATCACTGTATGTAACGAAGCAAGTAATCCATGCAGGCGCACGTGGGTACCCAGGGTGGGCTTGCGCAAATCGTAGCGGGGGAAGCTGACGCCGATGTCCTGTCGCCCGTGCTGCGCAAGCATCCGATGCAGGCGAACATATAGGCCGCTGAGCAGTTGATGCGGCGCAAGCTCCGGGTCGGGGCGAAGTTGGATATCCACATAGTGGTCCATAGCGTCAGCCCGCGTCGCCGAAGACGCCGCCCCGGATCAGCGTGGCGATCACGAAGTGCTGTTGTTCTGGCTCCGGCAACTTGTCCTTGATCACCCAGCCGTCGAGCAGATTGTAGAAATCCAGCTTGGCTTTGGGCTGCCGGTAGGCCCTGCCTTGCGTGGTGACCGAGCCATACGGTTCGACCGCAATCGGGCCATTCTCTTCAGCCTCCGGGTACCAGGTGTCGATGGTGCGCAACGCGTTGCCGATCTTCTGCGAATGGATGGCGGCCACGGCGTTGTCGCCCTCGCCGACGTGGTAAAGCGTCTTGCTCTTCTTGCTGCTGCCCTTGTCCAGGATCAACTCCTGGGAGGGGAATACCTCTTGGCCCGCGCCTACGCGGGCGAAGGCGGTAACCTGCAGCAGCACATGTGTGCTGCCCGCCAGCGCGGAGGCGACCAGCGCGGACAAAGCAGCCAGATCCGCGGTTTCAGCCGCTGGAGCCTGCAGGCTGCGCAACGAGTGTGCGTGTGCCTGGAACGTCCATTGCGCGGCGGGTGTCCCGTTCTTCAGGTGCGCCACATGAACCTCCACCTGTTCTGCGCCGATGCGATTACGCCAGAGGAAGCGTCCATTGGCGAGATTGGCTGCATAGCGCTGGGCGAGAGCGTCGAAGCCGTGTTGTTGCACGTAGCCGGCGACCGTGGCGGCAAGTTTCTTGCGATAGTCGGCATCGTTGCAGGCCGAGGGATCGCCCGTGCCACCAAGCACGCGCAAGGTGAATCGTACCTTCAGCGTGTCTGCCTCCAGCGGCAAGGCGGCCACGTCCACGGTCTGCAGGTTGGGATTCTCGATCGCCGCATCGAGCTTGGCCGGATCCTGATCCTTGGTCTTGAGCCGGTTGGAGATGGTGCCGCGCACGGATTTCTCGCGCAACTTGACGGGCTTCCAATCGTCGGATGCGGCGCGCGAGGCCCAGCTGCCGGAAAACAACAATGCGTCGGACGGGTCGAGTTTGCGCTCGAAGGCGAGAACAGAGGCGGTCTTGAGTTCGGTTGCCATGTTGGAATTCCTTGTCGTGAGGTCGGTCAGTCGAGAGCGAAATTGAAATCGTCGTGCAGTTCGGACACGGTTGTTGCAGTGGCAAAGTCGTTGCGGCAACGGTATAGCCCCCGGTCCGGGGAGTTGCTTGCGTACCAGAGCAACTGTTGCGGGGTGTCCAGGCGGTGCGGGCTGATCCACTGCCCAAGCGAGTAAAGGCTTTCGACGAAGCGGAACGGTGTGCTGGCATCACGTGCGTTGGCCACGCTGCCAGCCGCATGTAAATCGCTCAGCGCGCCGTAGCCCACCGGGATAGGTACGATCCAGCCGCTTCCGCTGCGGTCGTTGCTCCATGCGCTGTCGTCTTTCGGGTGCTCGCCCGGGCGGTGGTGCCAATTGATGCGCGACAACGATAGCCACGCATCGAGCCGGGTGGCGGCAGGGTTGATGGCCTGCAGTTCGGCGACACGGGTGTCGAGTAGGTCGCCACGTTCCACCAGCGCGAAGCCGGGCAGCAGCCGCATGCGCGTCTTGCGGAATTGCGCGGTACGGTCGTCCTCGGTGCCGGTCAGGTCCAGCGTCCATGGCTGGTAGCGGTGCCGCGATGGCATCGCCGGTGGCTGCACGCTGCCGCCGGCGATGCGCATGCCGGCGAGAATCTCGGCCACTTTGGCCGTGTCGCCCTGATGGGCATGCGGGTCGTCCATCCAGCGCTTGCTTTGCACGCCAAGCAACAGGCTCAGCTCCAGATGGATACGGCCTTCCTCGACGATGGCGACGGTCTTGCCGTCCTTGCCGACCGGGTTGCGCGTCAGATGGAACGCCTTGACGAAGCCGCCCTGCGTCACGTGCTCCTGGTGGTCATGGCAAATCGCTCCAACCGCCCGAAATGCCAGGTCCAGACCGATAGCATGGGTCTTGCGTTGCAGCGCCCACATGACTCCCAGCAGCGCGGTCATCGACGGGAAACCATGCGTCAGCGGGCTGGAGACGGCGTTGGCGTTGTGCACCTGCAGGCGGGGCAACACCAGCAGATGACTGAAAGCGGGACAGGCATTCATGGGTGACTCCCCGCGAGCGGGCGCCGTTGCAGCGGCACTGGCCAAGCTGCGTCGACGATCGCCTGTCTGGCCCAGTGGCGGTGTTCGCTGTCGCCGACGCTGGTCAGCCCGGCTGCGTGCAGCCGCGCGTTGACCCAGTTGGCGAAGTGATCGGCGACCGCGTCCGGCCAGTCGCCGAAGGTGTGGGCAGCGTTGAAGGCTTCATCGTCCTGGGTCCATTCGGGGTGTTGTGGATCGATGCGAACGGGTAGTTCGGCTCGCTCCGGGTCCAGCCACAGCCGTTCGTACAGCGGAAGCTGGCAGTCAGCATCGCGGGTCCAGCCGGGTGGGAAGCGGGCGTGGGTTTCTGCGGCGAACAGTGCCAGCTGCGCGCCAAGTTCTTGCTCGATCCGTTCACGGGTACCGCGCGTCTGCTGGTTGGACGGCGGTTCTGTCAGCAGGAAATCGGATAGCTGCTTCACCATGGCGCGAACGCCGTTGAAATAGCCGAGCCGGTCGATGGCCGAACCGATCTTCAGCAGGTTGCGTGGCCGATCCTGCGTCCAGGTCGGTGGTAGCGACGCCAGCAGATAGTTCACGCCGCCACGCTCGCTGTTGAGCTGGGAAATGTTCTGCGGCTTGGTGCCGCCGAGCTTGCGTGCCACCAGGTTGCGGTAATCGCGGTAGCTGCCGGCATGCGGCTCCCTGGCGCGCCATGCTTGGCGCGCCAGCTTGTTCGTCTCGCCGAAGCGGGCATCCTGGATGTCCGCGTGCACCGCATGCGCCAGTGTGCTGGAGAACATCGGCTGCAGCAGGTGGTACTGCGTATCGTCGGTCGGCTGGTCGCCTACCAGCCAGTAGACCTGCTTGGCCTGCGCGTGCGAAAGCGCTTGCGGATCGCTACGTACCAAGGCACCGAATGCCTGCATCCAACCGTCGGCGACTTCGGCGTCGGCGTGCAGGGCGGCGCGCAGGTCGCTGTCGCCGGCCTGCATCCAGCCCAGCAGCCGTCGTCCCTCGATCTCGATCTTGAGGAACTTGAACACGTCCAGCGCGGCGGCGTTGCCGACCACGTCCTGCGCATAGTCATCGCCCAGAAGGTGGCTGCCGATCTCGGCATGCCGCGGCAGGTCGCCGGGCGGTACGTGCAGGCTGCTGCCGCGCGCATCGGGATGGGTGGCCTTGAGCACATGGGTGACGGCCTGGATCTGGCCCACCCGGCGCGCGGCGTCGGCCAACCAGGTCCCGTAGTCGTATTTCGACGCCGCTCCGGTGGCGTCCTCGCCTTCCTCGTCCTTCAGCTTGGCCTGCCGTCGTGCTTCGATGAAAGCGGCGATGGCTGTGCGGAAGCGTTCGGAACGTAATGTCTGTCCTGGCTCTGCATTCATTGAGAATCCTTTCGTTCGACCTTTGATAAGTCGCGCGTGTAGAATCCCCACGGCAGCAAGCTGTCGTGGGGTGTTGGGAGGGTCAATCCCTCATGCGACTCTTCTTCCCAAGCGTCGATTAAACACTTCATATCCTCCTTTGCACTTCAAATCTCAGTGCTAGGCCCGGACTCGCACCCGGCTTCTGCTTTCCACCCGGAATTGCCTGCCAGCAATTCCGGGTTTTTAACCATCTATGTCAAAACCCCAGTTCGAAAAAATTCAGTCCGCGTCCTGCTACTATACGACTGGCAAGTCATCTTGCAAGTCACTGCGGAATACGCAGCTCAGGAAATCTAGGTCAATACTGCGGTTCGCTCTTACTGCCGCATAGGCAGTGCAGGGCAGGGACGCCCTTATTTCGCTAGGGCAAACCCCAACCACGGGTGATACCGCCAGCCTTGGTCGTTGGCCGGGACCTTCACCGTGGCCAGCTTTTTTGCGCAGGCCTCCAGCGTCAGATCGAGGTACTCGGCCTGCTCGGCTAGCAGGCTTGCCAGTTCGAAGCTGCCCCATGGGCCGATGCCGGGGGCGGGAGTCAGTACGATCTCGCGCCGTTGGCTCTGCTCGATGCGCACATAGAGGTCGGTGCCGCGACCACCTGGCGATTGTTCGACCCTGTGCAGGCGCAGTGCCTCGTCCTCGTCCGGCAGGAACGCCAACGTGGTGCTGGGTTGGCTATCGTGACGGAACGGCTGTTGCTGGGGCAGCACACCGGTCAAGGCAGCTTGCGGATACTTCCAGGCGACGGCGGCCTGATCGGTCTCCAGTGGAGTGGACAAGCCGCTGGATGCATCCAACGTCAGGTCTTTCAGCATGCAGGTGGCAATGCGGGCCTGCTCCAGGTCGACGAAGCGGCTGGACGGTTGCCATTGCGCGTTGGGCCGTGGCCGGATGCGTGGCAAGGCCGTGAGCGTGCGGTATTCGTCCGTGAGCAGGGAATCTCGCAGCCATGGGCTGGTCAATTGGAACCGCTTTGCGGATCTGTCCGTTCCTTGCTTCTCGAATCCAGGCTTGAGATAGGTCGGACGGCCCTGGTTGCCATGGCGGAAATGCCGCAGGTTGGTGTCGAAGATCAGTACGTTTGGGGTGTCGCCGGTGGTGCCACGATGGCGTTGCACGCGCCCGGCGAGCTGGATCAGCGAGCGCATCGACGAGGGTTCGGCCACCGCCCAATCGGCGTCCCAATCGCGACCGACCTCGCACACGGGGGATGCCAGCACCACGAACATCTGCTCGCGTTGCGGGTGGGCGTCGATTAGCGCACGGATGGCCGGTAGGTGGTAGACGCCCTTGCCATCGCCGCGTCGATTGAAGGCCGCGTCGAGCTGGTGCTCGATGGCCGAGCGTTGCAGCAGTGGAAAGCGGGCGTGATAGACGCACAGGTGGATCTGCGTGTCCTGCGGCGCCCCAGCGGCATACAAGGCCTGCGCGACATCGAATAGGGGGTCGATATTGGCCATGCGCACCAGGCCGAAACTGATGCGCTTGCCGCTGACGGGATCGTGTTCCGCATGCGCACCATGCAGGCGCAGGCAGGCATCGCGGACATGCGTGGCGAATGTGGCATGCAGTGACGCATCCTGTAGATGAGACGGCAGGTCCAATGGCAGCAGTTCGCCGCGTCGCAATGGCGTGGCCTTGGCGAGCCGCGTGGCGCGCTTCTCGACGAACTGCGAGTGCTGGTCGAGGAAACTGCTGCCGCTTGTGCATGTGCCGACCTGCACGCTGAATTCGTCGCTCCACAGGCAAGGGGCCGCCAGCTCCATGTCCGCCCGACCGCCGTCTTCTCCACGATTGCGCCGGTAGTGTTGGCGTCCCGCGCGGTAGGCTTGGTACATGCCGGTAACCAAGGACGGCGGCAGCGTGGCTGAGGATAGCAACACGCGCGTGCCGAGCATGCCGGCCCATTGCACCAGGCGTGTCAGGGCCGGCAGGTCGTCGAGATCGTAGTCGTCCAGTTCGTCGAGGATCAGGTCTGCGCTCATCAAGCGCAGCATCGGCGCTATCTGGCGGCCAGCGCGCAGCGACTCGGTTGCCGGCACCATGTGGTCCACCGTGCAGACCAACATGGGCGCGGACAGCAGTTTGCCGATTTCCGGGTCATGCAGCGCCCGCGCTAGCAAGGGGTGATCGGTGGTGACGCCTTCGTACAGGACATGGCTGTCTTCCTCGATCAGGTCTTGCACGGATGCCGAGCCATGCGCTTCGGCCTTGTGTTCGTAGAACTCGAACAAGGCGCGGCTGGCCGAGCCGCCCACGCGGATCGCCAGTTCGTCCTCGTCCAGATGCAGATCGGTGCGGAAGCTGCGGCCGGTCTGCAAGGTCAGCGTGCGCAGGCCCAGGGCATAGGTGGCGCGCAATCCATGCTGGGGATCGGCCAGGGCGTAAAGGATGCGCGCGTTGGCGAGCGTCTTGCCGCAACCGGTCGAGGCCATGTTGACGATGAAGGCGCCTTGGTCACGCGCCGTCTCGCGCAACGAGGCGGCCGCATCGAATGCCTTGTCTTGCCAGGAAAAGCGTGGATCGGCACTGCGTTTGCGCAGTCCACGATGATTGGCAAGCCTTGGCAGATGGCGTTCGAAGCTCGGTAGCGCATGCGCGATCAGGCCAGCATCGCGGGCCACTCCGAGCAAGTGCTCGTCCAGCGGTTGCTTCAGGTTGCCGTCGTGGTCGGTATTGGCGTACAGCTGCGTTTGGCCATCGCCGTGCAAGCGCTGCGGCGAGGCCTTGGGTAGCGCCGAATAATGATGGTCGGCCAGCATCAGGCTGAGTCTGGCCAGATGCATGACGTATGGATTGTCGAGCCAATTGTCCGCGCGGCCCGCACGTCGTTTCAACAGGCGTTTGGCCAGGCGCGCGGCCTGTGCGCGCCACTTCGTTTCCATCACCGGGAGGGTGCCCGCGGGTGTCCAGTACGGCTGGATCCTGCTGGGGTCGGCCGGTTGGCGGATTTCGTTCCAGTCGTGCGCCAGCAGCGATAGCGGCGTCTCCAGCCATGCGGAATGGAAGGTGGGCGCGCGCTTGCCCAGCCTTGCCTGCGTACCGTTGTCCTGGATGACCGGCACCACCGGAAGCCGGTGATGGGTGAGCACAAGCCACGCCACGGCCGCCGCAATCGGTGGCAGCTCGCGGAAGGGAAAGTGGGACACCGCGTTGATGCCGTCGCGCTGGTAGCGCGTGTCGGCCAACCAGTCGGCTTCGTCGCAAGCGTCCGGGTCGGCCAGTCGTTGCAGCCACTGCGCATCGTCGTCGTTGCCGACGAAGGCCTGAAACAAGCGCAGCGATACCCATTCGTGGCGATAGGGGTTGCGCTCCTGCAGCTGCCCGCGCAGCCGTGCCTGGAAGGCGATACTGGCCTTGCCCATGTCGTGCAGCAGGGCCGCCAGTTGCGCGAGCAGGCGGATATCCTCGGCGGTGTGCCAGTCGTTTTCGTCTTCGCGCCGCAGCACGTTGCGCGTGGTGGTGTTGGTGGGCACCGCGCCTTCGGCATTGAAGCGGCGGGCGTCTCCCACGATCCACAGCAGTTCGGAATGGTCGCGGCCGCGGATCCAGTGGCAGGCGACGGCGCTGTTCTTGCGCGCGGTCTTGCGCAGCAGTCTGCGCAATGTCGTCAGGCCGGCTTCGGTGATCGGCGTCTGCCATGTGCGGTCGCCGCGCCGCTCGGCGAATTGGTCGAGGATGCGCCGGGTTTCGGTCAGGGCGCGCTTGTCGCACTGTGAGATCAGCAGGATGTTCACCGCGTCGGTCCCGCGCTCTTCGTCGCGGCGGTCTGCAATGCGATGGCCTTGAGCGTATCCAGCATGAAGTCCAAGGCTTCGCTGCGGGTGAGGGCTTCGACGCAGTTGCGACGAAAGGCCTGCTCATCGTCGCCGCGCATCGCCGACAGGAAAGCCTGCGGCAGGATGCTGGCGTCCTTGATCAGGTCCGCAATGTCGAACACCAGGCCACCGCGTCGGGTCTTGCCATGCAGCACAGCCAGTCCGTGCGGCAGGCCTAGGACCCAGCTGGCGGTGGCGCCCAAGCCATATGCCAGGTAGTTGCCATGATCGAGGAAACGATTGGCCGGATCGGTTCCGCTGCCGCGCTTGGCGCGGGTGAAGTCGCCATAGCCGACGGTATCGACGGCAAGTTTGAACAATGCTTTGGTCAGCCTTGCTTCTTCGGTCAGCAATGCGGTGTTGTCCTGGGCCTGCTCGATAGTGCGGCGGGTTTTCGCCAGCAACGCATCCAGTCTGGCGCCATCCGGCGCGAAACCCGCTTCCTTGAGCGCGCGCTGTTGCCATTGTTCACTGATGCGTAGGGTGCGCGCTTGCTGGAATGCTTTGGCGGCCATCAGCCGCAAGTCGTCTTCGAACCAGAAAGACACCCAAGCCTGCAGGTATTCGGTGGGCCGATACTCGCTCTGCGGCGAGAACCAGGCCACTTCCACATCCATTTCGTTGGCCGAGAACAGCGGCGTACCGCCGCCACCGCAAAAGCCCACCAGCACGCCTGCCTTGGCCAGTTCACGCATCGCCGCCTGTGTGACGGATGTGCCGGTGCCGAGCAAGACCGTGGTGGTATTAGCGATCGGGATGTTCCAGTACAGCGCGCGCTTGCCTGCGTCGGTGACGTACTCGACGCGGCCACCGTTGACGAGGACGCGGCAGTGCTGCAGGTAGTAGATGTTCGCGCGCTTGGAATGCAGGATGGTCTTGAGGTCCGATGCCGACAGTTCTTCCATGTGCGGATCTCTCCTTGAGTAGGTGACCTGTCGGCAGTCTTCCTCTTCCGATACTAAGGTTTATCAAGCGGGCTTCGCAAGCTGGCTCCCGCATCGGCGAACTGACATTTTTCGGCCATGGTAAGGCAATGAAAAGCGTCTGCTTTCCCGGTGATGCGCGGTGTGCAGTGGTGCAGAGCGCATACCGCGGACGTCCCTCATTCCATTGACCACTCGACACGCACGCCAGCATCCGCATACCTGACACACAGCGCTTGTCGCGCCGCTTCGCCCTTGTCGAGGTTGCACGTGGTCAGTACGAGACTGGCTTCGGCACCAGCTAGGGGGTGTCATCAATTGATCGGATAGGCGATGCTTGCTGTCCTTTTTTCACCCTCTCCTGCAATGGCACGTCGCTACGCCCTGCGAGACGATCAATGGGATCGCATCCGCGATCTGCTTCCTGGCCGAGTCGGCTACGTCGGTGTCACCGCCAAAGACAACCGGCTCTTTGTCGAAGCGGTGCTGTACCGCTACCGAGCCGGCATCCCTTGGCGGGATCTGCCCGAGCGCTTCGGTGATTTCCGCGTGATCCACCTGCGACATAGCCGCTGGAGTCGGGCCGGCGTCTGGCAACGTGTGTTCCAGGCGCTGTCCGAAGACGCCGACAACGAATACGCAATGATCGACAGCACCATCGTCCGGGCGCATCAGCACAGCGCCGGGGCAAAAGGGGGGAGCCACAAGCCGTCGGACGTAGTCGCGGAGGACTGAGCAGCAAAATCCACGCAGTGGTCGATGCGCTGGGCAATCCAGTGGCGTTTCATCTGAGCGCAGGCCAGGCGTCGGATCTGGAAGGTGCAAATGTTTTGTTGCCGCACGTGTCGGTGGGAGCCTTGCTTGCTGATCGAGCCTACGATGCCAGTGCACGGGTCATCGAACCGATGCAGCGGCGGGGGACGCAGATCGTCATCCCCTCCCATCCGACCCGTAAGGTGCAGCGCGACTACGACCGGGTGCTGTACAAGGATCGACATCTGATTGAGAACTTCTTTGCCAAACTCAAGCAGTACCGCGCCATTGCGACTCGCTACGACAAGACCGCCTGCAACTTCCTTGGAGCGATCTACTGGATCGCCTCCGTCATCTTGCTCAATTGATGACACCCCTTAGTGCGTTGTCGTAATCCAGCTCGCCGGGAGTGCACGGGTGATCACGGCCACGCGCATTCGCTGCGGCGGCAGGTCGGCCAGGGTCCAGCCGCTCATTGCGCCAGCGCCCGCGTTTCCGGCAGCGTGCGCCACCAGCGCGCGCCGGTGGCCGGCTGGCGCAGATCCACCCGCTCGCCCATCTGCGGGGTAGTCAGCGGCAGGTTTGCCGCTGCTGCCAGCGCCACGATGCGCTCGAACGGGTCGGACCAGACATGCATGGCTAGGTCGAAGGTGCCGTTGTGGATCGGCAGCAGGATGCGGCCGCCGATATCCATGCATGCCTGCAGGCTCTGCTCCGGCTGCATGTGCACATCCGGCCAGAGTGGGTCGTAGGCGCCGTTTTCGATCAGCGCCACATCGAACGGCCCCAGGCGCTGGCCGATCGCCTTGAAATGCGGGCCGTAACCGCCGTCGCCGCTGAAGAACACGCGCAGGTCGGCATCCTGGATCGCCCACGAGCACCACAGCGTGCGGTCGCGATCGAACAGCCCGCGTCCGGAGAAATGCCGCGACGGCGTGGCGGTGAGCGTGAGGCCATCGACCTGCACCGACTGCCACCAGTCCAGCTGCCGCACCTTGGCCGGATCCACGCCCCAGCGCACCAGCAGATCGCCCACGCCCAGCGGGGCGACGAACACGCCGACGCGGTCGGCCAGTGCGCGGATGGTGGTGCGGTCCAGGTGGTCGTAATGGTTGTGCGAGAGGATCACCCCGGCCAGCGGTGGCAGCGCGTCCAGCGCGATCGGCGGCGCATGGAAGCGCTTGGGCCCGGCAAACGCGAACGGCGAGGCGCGCGTGGAGAACACCGGGTCGGTCAGCCACAGGCCGCCGCGCAGCTTCATCAGCACGGTGGAGTGGCCCAGCCGGAACAGGCTGCGATCCGGCGCGGCCTGCAACTGCGCCGCGGTCAACGACGTGACCGGCAGCGCCTGGGACGGCACCGTGTGGACGGGCTTGTTGAACAGCAGTTCCCACAGCAGCCGCAGGCCACCCAGCAAGCCGGGCGAACTCAGCGAGGTCGGCAAGGCGTTGCGAAACCGCCCGTTGCGAAATTGCGGCGAAGCCGCGTGCGATGCGGCCTGGGAGAGCGGGTGGGATTTGGCGAGCACGACGGTTCCATCGTTGGGGTAGAGGGGAGCCGGCATCAGCAACGGCTCTACTTGCACTACACAGTGTAGTTTTATTCTGAAAATGTAAACTGGCCGGTGTAACATGCGGCCATGTCCAGTTCATCCGATTCGGCCCCGGCGCCGCAGCGGCTCACCGACCGCAAGCGCCACGCCATCCTCGAGGCAGCCATCGCACAGTTCCGCCAGCACGGGTTCGAGGCCACCAGCATGGATCGGGTCGCCGCCGCCGCTGGTGTCTCCAAGCGCACCGTCTACAACCATTTCCCCAGCAAGGACGCCTTGTTCGGCGAGATCCTGCGCGGGCTATGGCAACGCAGTGCCGAAGCGGTGAATCTGGCCTATTGCGCCGACCAATCATTGCGCACGCAGTTGACGCAATTGCTGCAGCAGAAGCTGCGCCTGCTCGACGATGCGGCCTTCATCGATCTGTCGCGGGTGGCCATTGCCGAAGGCATCCACTCGCCCGAGCGCGCACGCGCGCTGCTGGCCCAACTGGGCAGCAAGGAAGAGGGCACCACCACCTGGTTGCGCGCCGCGCAGGCCGATGGCCGCCTGGCGCCGGTGGACCCGGAATTCGCCTCGCAACAGCTGCAGTCGTTGATCAAGGGGTTTGCGTTCTGGCCGCAGCTGGCCTTCGGCCAGCCGCCGCTGTCGGCCGCCCAGCAGGCGCAGGTGGCCGAATCGGCGGTGGCGATGTTCCTGGCGCTGTACGGGCGCACGTAAGCGCCTTTTGCAACATGGCGGCGCGTGCGCAGCCGGGTGCGGCCCTCTGCCCGAAAGCGGCCGTGCCGCTCCTACCTTGCGCGCTGTTCGTGCCGTCCATGCGCCGCTGTCTGACTTGCGATGTTCTGCCTGCCGCTGCAATGCAGCCGTGCGCACCGGCAGGCATCGTCCAGCATCGACATGGCGCTCGAACACGCTGCGTGCCCGCAGGCGCACCGGCAATGCCCAACGTGCCTGTCGCTGGTTGCGTACCTGCACCGTGGAAGGCTGAGAACGTCTGTCTACGCGCAGTCGGCGGTAATCGTGTCGGCGCGGCTCACGCGCCGGCAGCATCCTGCGTCCACACCGCCAGCGCGTATCCGTGCGGGTCGGTGAAGTGGAAACGCCGCCCGCCCGGGAATGCGAACACCGGGCGGGTGATGGTGCCGCCAGCGGCTTCGATGCGTGCCTGGGAGGCGGCCAGATCGTCGGAGGCCAGGACCACCAGGGCGCCACCGGGCTGCGGCGCTCCGTGGAAGAAGCCGCCGCTCAGGCGGCCATCGCGGAACTCGCAATAGTCCGGGCCGTAGTCCTGGAACGTCCAGTCGAACGCCGCGGCGTAGAACGCCTTGGCGGTGGCGATGGAGGTCACGGCAAATTCCAGATAGTCGATACGGTGCTGTGCGCTGTGTTGCATGGCGATGTCCTCGCGGTCGGTGGTTGCACAGCGTGCCTCGCGCAGCGCCCCTGCGGCTTGGCGAAAACGGCCATCACTGCGCGTGCTGCTGCACCAGCTCGCGGGGACTCAGACCGGCCAGCTGGCGGGCATCGCGCACCAGATGCGGCGCATCGCCATACCCGGCCTCCAGTGCAGCGGCGGTCAGCGTGGGCTGGCTGACTGCCAGCCGCAGGAAACGCTGCAGCCGCAAGATCCGCTCCAGCGTCTTGGGGCCATAACCGAACGCGGCGTGGCAGCGCCGCCGCAGCTGACGCTCGCTGATTTCCAGGCTTGCGCACAACGCAGGCAGGCGCGGCGCCGCTGCGCCGGTCAGCTGTGCGAAAGTAAACGCCATCTGCCGATCCACTGGCGCTGCGCGCTGCAGACACAGCGCGTGCAATGTCTGCACCGCGTCGGCGCCATCGCGCAGTTTCTGTTGCCAGTCGCCCGCATGGCGGCCCCACAGCGCATCCAGTGCCACGCGCTGGTCGGCGATGTGGTGCAGCGGAAGACCGAGCACCCCGGCAGCCGCGCCTGCGGCCAAGCGCACGCCGGTGAGCACGTTGCCGGCGTCCACGCAGGCCATGGCTGCGGCATGGTCAGGGCCGGCGACGAACAATGAAGCGCCATCCCAGATCAGGTCGACACAGCCGTCGGGCAATACCCGCACCGGCGCACTGGCCGCACCTTGCCGATAGCGCCAGCTGCAACTTAGAGCAGCTAGCAAAACTACTGCGCGGCCGCCAGGCGGGCGCGGTCGGTGCTCGGAATCGGCATGTACCACGCGTACACTGCGGTTCCTCCGCGCCGTCCGCACCCACCTGACGACCGCTCGCTACGTTTTGCTAGCCGCTCTTAGCTGGGTGCGCAACTCGGGTGGCGGTGGCAGTTGCGTGTAGCGGGATTGGGTGTCTGAGGACATGGCGGCAGTCTGCGGCAAAACGCGTCGATGCACCTGGAGGACGCGGTGTGTCCAGACATGCCGCGGTGGTCGCGCCGCGGCAGCGCCATTGCCTCAACGCTCCGAATCGCCGCCTTCGTCGTAGCCGCGCGGGGTGAACAGATCCGGCTGGATCAGTTCGATGAAGGCGCGTGCCTGCGGCGACAGGTACTTGCCCTTGCGCACCACCACGCCGTAGCTGCGGGTGGGGAAAAAATCCTTGAGCGAGCGCGTGGCAAGCCGGTCGCGATCGGCATCGGTCACACAGATCGCGGTGACGATGGAAATGCCCATGCCCATCGCCACGTATTGCTTGATCACCTCCCAGCCGCCCACCTCCAGCGCCACCGTGTATGGCACGCGGGCCTGCTGGAAGATCAGGTCGACCAGGCGGTAGGTGACCTGCCGGCGCGGCGGCAGGATCAGCGGATACGGCGACAGATCCTGAAGCGTCACATTGGCCTTGCGCGCCAATGGATGATCGGGCGGGGTGATCAGCAATTGCTCGAAGCGATACACCGGCGCGTAGGACAGGTCGGCCGGCACATCCAGCATCGAGCCGACCGCCAAGTCCACCGCATCCTCGCGCAGCAGGTCGGTGCCGTCGGCGCTGATGGCGTTGTGCAGGGTCAGCCGCACATCCGGGTGGCGCGCGCGGAAGTTCTCCACGATGCGCGGCAGCAGGTACAGGATGGTGGAGCTGTTGGCGGCGATGGTGAGGTCGCCGGCATCCAGCCCGCGCACCTTTTCGCGAAAGCTGGCTTCCAGCCCGTCCAGGCTCTCCACCAGCGGCAGCGTCATGTCGTACAGCAGCTGGCCCTCGCGGCTGGGCGCCAGGCGCCGCCCGGAGCGCTCGAACAAGGCCACACCGAGATCGCGCTCCAGCGCCTGCAACTGCAGCGTCACCGCCGGCTGGCTGACATACAGCGCCTCAGCGGCCCGTGAGACAGACCCCAAGCGCACGGTCTGGCAAAACGCACGCAGGGGCTTGAGCCGGTCGGATTTGTAGGAAAAACGCGGGGTTGGCGCCATCTGTCAGCTGCCGATCAGTCGAGTATAAGTCCAGCTTATTTACAGCATTGATAAAACTGCTTTGTCAAATACTGGCTGCCGGCGCACGGTGCAGGTCCGGATGCACAAGGATCTCCCACATGTCTGCCACCGCTTTCGCCTCACGCCCCACCGACCGCGCCACGCCCGGTCTGTCGTTGACCACCCAGGTTGCAGGGCAGGCCGAGCTGCTGCCGCCGGCCGCGCTGGCCCTGCTGGTCTCGTTGCACCGCGCCATCGAACCCGGCCGGCAGCAGCGCCTGGCACAGCGGCGCGCGCGCCAGGCCGCCTTCGATGCCGGCCAGCTGCCCGACTTCCGCGACGACACCCGCGCCATCCGCGCCGGCGACTGGCGCGTGGCCCCGCTGCCGGCGGCGCTGCAGGACCGCCGCGTGGAGATCACCGGCCCCACCGATCCGAAGATGGTCATCAACGCGCTGAACTCCGGCGCCAAGGTGTTCATGGCCGATTTCGAGGACTCTACCGCGCCCACCTGGCGCAACTTGCTGGCCGGCCAGCGCACCCTGGCCGCTGCGGTGCGTGGCGATCTGAGCTTCGATGCCCCCAACGGCAAGCATTACGCACTGGGCCCCGAGGCCGAGCGCGCGGTGCTGATCGTGCGCCCGCGCGGCTGGCACCTGGACGAAAAACACGTCCACATCGATGGCCAGCCGCTGGCCGGCGGTCTGTTCGACGCGGCGCTGTTCGCCTTCCACAACGCCCGCACGTTGCTGGCCAAGGACCGCGGCCCCTACCTGTACCTGCCCAAGCTGCAGAGCATGGAAGAAGCCGCGCTGTGGGAGACCGCGCTGTCGCATATCGAGGCGATGCTGGGCCTGCCGCATGGCCAGATCAAGGTCACCGTGCTGATCGAAACGCTGCCGGCAGTGTTCGAGATGGACGAGATCCTGCACGCGCTGCGCGAGCGCATCGTCGGGCTCAATTGCGGGCGCTGGGACTACATCTTTTCGTACCTGAAGACCTTCCGCGCGCACCGCGACCGCGTGCTGCCCGAGCGCGGCCAGGTCACCATGACCCAGCCGTTCCTGAAGGCCTACTCGGAGCTGCTGATCAAGACCTGCCACCGCCGCGGTGCGCATGCGATGGGCGGCATGGCCGCGCAGATCCCGATCAACCACGACGAGGCCGCCAACGAACAGGCCATGGCCCGCGTGCGTGCCGACAAGCTGCGCGAAGTCAGCGCCGGCCACGACGGCACCTGGGTGGCGCACCCGGCGCTGATTCCGGTGGCGATGAAGCTGTTCGACGAACACATGCCCACCGCGCACCAGCAACACGTGCTGCGCAACGATGTGCAGGTGACGCGCGACATGCTGATCGCCCCGTCCCCCGGCACCATCACCCGCGCCGGTTTCGAAGGCAATGTCGAAGTCTGCGTGCGCTACCTGGCCGCGTGGCTGGATGGCAACGGCTGCGTGCCGATCCACAACCTGATGGAAGACGCCGCCACCGCCGAAATCAGCCGCGCGCAGCTGTGGCAATGGCTGCATCACGGTCAGCACCTGGACGATGGCACCGCCATCGATCAGCCACTGTTGCAGGCCAGCCTGCGCGCGCTGCCGGCGCGGCTGGGAAGCGCCAGCACGCTGCCCGGCGCTGCGCGCATCGATGAGGCGATCGCGCTGCTGGAAGAACTCAGCCGCGCCGATGAACTGGCCGACTTCCTCACCGTGCCGGCCTATCGCCTGATCGACTGATCGCCCGCTGCAGCCGCCTCAACGCTGCAGCGCTCACCTCCACGCTCCACACCGCCCGTTGCGCACCTGCGCGCAACGCAAGGCCTCGCCATGCCGCGTGCCGCGTCATGCACGCGTTTCCTTTCCCGTTCCATCCGTCGTACCTCTTCAGGAGAACGCAAGATGAGCACTGCACTGCAAAGCGCCGACCACCTGCAGCAGGACTGGGCCAGCAACCCGCGCTGGGCCGGCATCACCCGCAACTACACCGCCGCCGACGTGGTGCGCCTGCGCGGCACCGTGCACGTGGAGCACTCGCTGGCCCGGCTGGGCGCCGACAAGCTGTGGACCTCGCTGCACGCCACGCCCTTCGTCAACGCCCTGGGCGCGCTGACCGGCAACCAGGCCATGCAGCAGGTCAAGGCCGGCCTGAAGGCGATCTACCTGTCCGGTTGGCAGGTGGCCGCCGACGCCAACCTGGCCGGGCAGATGTATCCGGACCAGTCGCTGTACCCGGCCGACTCGGTGCCGGCGGTGGTCAAGCGCATCAACAACACCTTGCTGCGCGCCGATCAGTTGCACCACGCCGAAGGCGACGACAGCATCGATTTCCTGCAGCCCATCGTGGCCGATGCCGAAGCCGGTTTCGGCGGTGTGCTCAACGCCTTCGAGCTGATGAAGGCGATGATCGAGGCCGGTGCCGCCGGCGTGCACTTCGAAGACCAGCTGGCCTCGGTCAAGAAGTGCGGGCACATGGGCGGAAAGGTGCTGGTGCCCACCCGCGAGGCGATCGAAAAACTGAACGCCGCGCGCCTGGCCGCCGATGTGCTGGGCGTGCCGACCGTGCTGATCGCCCGCACCGATGCCGAAGCGGCCGATCTGATCACCAGCGACGTGGATGCCAACGACCGTGCATTCACCACCGGCGAGCGTACCGTCGAGGGCTTCTTCAAGACCCGCAACGGACTGGACCAGGCCATCAGTCGCGGGCTGGCCTATGCGCCGTATGCCGATCTGATCTGGTGCGAAACCGGCAAGCCCGATCTGGAATTCGCGCGCGCCTTCGCACAGGCCATCCACGCCAAATTCCCCGGCAAGCTGCTGGCCTACAACTGCTCGCCGAGCTTCAACTGGAAGAAGAACCTGGACGACGCCACCATCGCCAAATTCCAGAAAGAGCTGGCGAGCTACGGCTACAAGTTCCAGTTCATCACCCTGGCCGGCTTCCATGCCTTGAACCACAGCATGTTCCAGCTGGCGCATGGCTATGCGCGGCGGCAGATGAGCGCGTTCGTCGAGTTGCAGCAGGCCGAGTTCGCAGCGGCGGACCTGGGGTTCACTGCGGTCAAGCACCAGCGCGAGGTTGGCACCGGCTATTTCGACGCGGTGACCCAGGCCATCCAGCAGGGCCAGTCGTCCACCACCGCGCTGCGTGGCTCCACCGAAGAGGAGCAGTTCCACGGCGAGAAGGCGGCCTAGCCTGCAGCAGGCCACCGCATGTCGCCACCCTGGGAGGGGGAGGGACTCGGGAAACCGAGTCCCTTTTTGCTTCCGATACCCGTCATTTCGTCTCTTACTTGATGAGAAGTACTGTGATGTGGTGCTGAACAGACGGCTACGGTAGGATTTGTCCACGGGCTAACGTTGCAGGCCGGCCTAAGGAAGAGGGATGACTTGCCATAACACCGCAGGTGCGGTCGAACCGACCGGAAGCGTTGCCAAAACGCTGTCCGACGGGCTGCATGCGTCGATGACAGCCGACGAGCTGGCGTTCTTCGCCCGCTTCGGTCGTACCCGCGATATCGCGGCAGGCCAGGCCTTGTTCGAGCGCGGTGCGGTTGGCACGCAGATGTTCATCGTGATCAGCGGACAGATCGATCTGGATTTCGGCGAAGACCTGATGCTCAAGCATCTGGGGCCTGGCGAATTCTTCGGCGAACTCGGCTTGCTGATCGGCGACCATGCGCGCAGTGCCGGCGCCAGCGCCTCGATGGACAGCCGCCTGATCGAACTGGCGCACACCGATTTTGAACGGCTCGTGGATCACGACCCATCGATGGTGGCGCATTTCCTGCGCCGCTCGATCGTGCGCGTGGTCAACAACGAGCAATTGCTGATCCGCCAGCTGCGCCGTCGCAACCACGATCTGGAAGCGGCGCTGGACAATCTCTACGTCACCTCGCACCAGCTCAACCACACCGAAGAACTCAGCCGCACCGATGAGCTCACCGGCCTGCACAACCGCCGCGGGCTGTCGCTCCATCTGCAGGAATGCCGGCGCGCCGGCAATGTGCCCGGCGTGGGGCTGATCCTGATCGATTGCGATCGCTTCAAGCGCATCAACGACGAATTCGGCCATCTGGCCGGCGACCGCGTGCTGCAGAACGTGGCGCATGCGCTGCGTTCGGTGATCGCCGAAGGCGACCTGGCCTGCCGCCTAGGTGGCGACGAATTCTGCGTGCTGGTGGCGCAGGGAACTCCGGAGCTGGTGCATCACATCGGCGAGTGCATCGTGCGCGCGGTGGAAGCGCGGCTGTGCAACGGCCAGGGCGAGCAGGGCTGCTCGGTCAGCGTCGGGCTGTGCATGATCGATGCGGATGCGGCCTGGAACGACTGGTACACGCTTGCCGACAGCGCGTTGTACGAAGCCAAGCGTCAAGGCGGCAACGTGCTGTGCACGCACGACGCGCTCGCCATGACCACCGCGCCGCTTCCCGGCCTTGCACGTGAACCGGATACCCGCTGAGCCATGAGCGCCCGCACCCACGCACGCAAGGACGCGTCGTCGGAGGCGATCCAGGCGCCGCGCCTGCGCACCCTGCTGCTGACCGACCTGTGCGATTCGACCGCGCTGGTCGAACGCATCGGCGACAATGCCGCCGCCGTGCTGTTCCGCGAGCATGACCGCCTGGTGCTCAAGCTGCAGCAGCAGTGGCGCGGCCGCCTGATCGACCGTTCCGATGGCCTGTTGCTGCTGTTCGACCGCCCCATCGACGGGCTGGGCTTCGCGCTGGACTATGCCCGCGGCCTGAAGGCGATGAGCGAGAGCCATGCGCAGACGCTGCGCGCCCGACAAGGCCTGCACGTCGGCGAGGTACTGACCTGGCGCAACAGCGACGAGGCGGTGAGCATCGGCGCCAAACCCCTGGAAGTGGAAGGGCTGGCCAAACCCACTGCCGCGCGCCTGATGTCGATGGCGCGGCCGGGGCAGATCCTGATCTCGGCCGTCGCCGAATCGCTGACGCATCGCGCTGCACGCGAACTGGGCGAGCGCGCCGAGCGCATCCTGTGGAAATCGCACGGCCGCTGGCGCTTCAAGGGCGTGCCCACGCCGATGGAGATCTACGAAGTCGGCGAAGTCGGCCTGACCCCGCTGCGCATGCCGAAGAACTCCGCCAAGGCCTGGCGCGACGTGCCGCTCTGGCGCCGGCCGGCGGCGTTGTTGGCCGAGGTTTGCGTGGTACTGGCGGTGGGAATCGCTGTGTGGTTGTTCCTTCGCCCGCAGCCGGCGATCGCCTTTGCCGAGCGCGACTGGGTGGTGGTGGGAGACCTGCAGAATACCTTGAAGGACAGCCGTTATCAGGGAGCGGTCGAGGCGGCTCTGCGTACGAGCATCGAACAATCTCGCTACATTAATGTCGTGCCCGCGGAGCGTGCGCAAAATGTGCTTGCGATGATGGGGAAACCCGAAATGAGCATGGGCAGACAGCTAGGCTCGGAAGTTTCTGAGAGACTGGGTGCGAGAGCGCTGCTGCTGCCAACGATTTCAGAGTTTGCGGGGAATATTCGCGTCGATCTTGAGGTAATCAACCCTAAGACCTCAGCTACCGTCCTCGCATTGTCTGCTTCAGGAAGAGGCGCAGATAGCGTAGTCGCTTCAATTGGGGATGTCGGGGCAGCGTTGCGAAAATCGCTAGGTGAGCAGCCGGATCTGATCGGGCGTAGTTCTGCACCTCTTGAAAAGGTCACAACCAAGAATATTGATGCGTTGCGTTCATTCACTCTGGGGCAGCGGGCATATGCCCTGAAGGACTTGGGTGCTGCCGAGCAATACTTCACTATCGCGCTTACCTTGGACCCCAGCTTCGCGATGGCAAGAATTGCGATTGCTCGTGTAGCTTATTCGCGAACAGATGTCTCGCGCGCACAGGAAGAAATGCGGCACGCTCTGGATGGCGCTCCTCGGCTAACAAATCGCGAACGACTCTACGCCGACGCGCAATTGTCGTTATTTTTAAGCGAGAAAGGTTATTTGCAAAAATGGAAGTCTTTGTCTGATCTCTACCCCGACTTCGATGTGGCTGCATTTAATACCGCATCAGGAATGCGGTTGGCCAATGATTACTCGGGAGTGCTGAAATACAGTCAACGTGCGGCGAGTCCCCAGGCAATTACGTTGCCCCTCGCAATGCAGTACAGGGCGATGGCTCAGATGGCATTGGGTCGTCTTGACCTGGCGGCCGCCGACTGTCAGGCCTCAAAGCGGCTTGGATTTAGATCGAACTCCGTTGAATGTGCTCTGATAAAAGCGGCGTCGCGGATGCCCGAAGATGCACTTGCTGAGCTCCATCCAGTAGCCAAGGAAGAATCGTTCCTTGCCGTTGCGCGGGCTGCCGCAGAAGTGACGGTCTTGGCTGATTCGGGTCGCTGGGATGAGGCAAAGAGTGAGGCAGAGACTCTGGTAAACACCATCGAAGCCCCGAAGCTGCCTTACGATTGGCTTGCACGTGCGACAGCGTTAGCAGTCATTGGGCACGAGTCAGATCAAGTCGTGCGCCTTAGAGAGTCCAGGCAGCTGTTGCGGTTGGCGGAGAATTCGATAGGCTCAAGCACCGGCCGCACACGTGAGTGCATCCTGGTCGCTGCCTTGTATTCCGCTTACGTCTCAGCCGGAGACGGCGACCCTACGCTCGCGCTGCGGGCGCTACGTCTGGCTGCAAAGGACGAGCAATCTTCCCCTTTTGCAACCTTGAGCAATTTGTCTGCTATCTTAAGAGCAAGGATGGAAACAGTCGCAAATAGACCTGAGGCTGCTCTAGACCTGCTTGAAGCGTATTCCGACTCGGCTGCTCTTTCCCTGACTGAGGTGGAGCGGACTCGTGCCAAGCAGGCGCTCGGAAGATCTCTGGAAAAATCGAAGGATGAAGGCGCAGAGATACGTGCACGTGCTCGCATTTACGCAGAATGGTTGCCAGATCGACCGCCAGTGATCGATGCATTGTTGCTTCACTGAGTGCTGCATCGCGTGGGGTCACGCCATGAGAGTGAGGGTGTAGGAGTGAGGCCGAAGTCGGCCTCACCAGAACCGTTAACGACGAAAAACGTCAAATCCACAACTGCCTTCAATTCGCTTAGCCATTTCTTCCAAGCCACTATTGATCTCTTCCTTGCTCGGAAGGTCCACTTCAACGGGCGCTTCATCCTTGTCAAAAGTAAATCCATACTCAGCAAATGCGGTAACCGGGTCGCTTTCCATCAGCGTACGAAATTTATCGTCTGAAGCGAGGCGCTGCAAAAGGTTCCTTGAATTTTCAAGTGTAGACATTTAATCCCCTGTTAGAAATTTGAATGATCTAGACGGTGGCCCGCTTGGGCATCCGTGTGGGCGAGAGATGCAAGCTGTTTTGAGATTCATCAATGATGCCAACCCCATTGGCACCTACTACCATACTTTTGAGGTTGTCCAAGCAAAGCAACTCTTCCAAATTGGCATCATTGATGGCTGCAGTATAGAACGTACCTAGTCCGAGATGGGATCCTAGCAAATAGAATGTCTGGCTGAGATGGCCGGAGTCGAGCGTGACTGCACGATAGGCTTTGGGGTGGTTGCGGTACTTCCAGTGATGCCTGTCCAGGCGCGCCACATGAAAAACCAGTGCAGCTGCGTCCGAAAAGTAGGTCTGACCGATCACCAAGATTTTTGCGGTCCTTCGTGCCTCCTCGAGAGACATCGGCTTAAGGTAGTTAAGATGATGGCGGCTACTCTCGTAGTGGTAAAGTCCAGGCTTCAATCCTTCGACATTCATGACCAAGGGGTAGGCCTCAATAGGGTGTAGAGACCCTCCCGAAGGGCTGGTACGCTTGATTGCCGTCATCCCAGGAGCAAGATCTTCGGTGCCCATCGCTCCGAACGTTCGATGTAAAATCGTGCCGAAGATGGATTCCGGCAACGCGCGCGACGTATCGAAGTGACGAGTCGTTTTTCGTTTTAGCAGCACTTCATCAAATGTGTCGTAGTCAGCCGGTTCGGGTAAGGCGATCTTTCCGAGGCCTCCTGGATGGTCTGGGAAATGGGTTGGAATTGGCCCATGTATAGCTGCGTGTTGCGTCAGTTGCGCCTGACGGTGCTCTTTTCCCATGTCTTCCGTCGCGTCGGGTGTGCTCTTGTCGCTCCATCTGGTCATGCTGTGATAAAGCTGCGCTAGGGGATGCCAGCCAATTTGCTTGCAAAGTTCTTCGGAAGCGGCCAGTGCGATGGATCTGCCGTCATTTGTATCGTCAGAAATAAGTATCCCTAAACGGACCAATCTAGAAAGCGAGCTTCCGGAAATGCTCAGGTTCGATGGTGTCGCCACTTCAGTCCAGCCAACAGGCAGGGAGGCAATAAAGTGAAGCTCTTCCGCCGTTAGTGGGATGCGCTCACCATTGATCGGACAGAGTAGAGTGACCGTCGTTTTCTGCGTGAGCCGTACCTCTCCGCGGAGGAGCCCACTCAAGTCGGGTTGCACATTATCTTGGATCTGAAAAAAGCAGAGTTCTCTACGTTTTATCTTCATTTCAATCAGGGCATGTTTCTAGGAAATGGACATGCTTATGCTGCGGCCCGAGCGTGAGCAATGCCCTCGTACTATAGTGTAGTTGCGAAGCCTAGGTCTCGCTCCTTTAGGCTCGCTGTCCGCTCTGAACCTGCTGAGAAAGATGTGTCGCTAGGCGTAATCAGGCCGATAAGCATCAGAAATAGACGATCAGCTGGACTGGATGAGCATCGCTGAGCAGCGCAGTCGCTCAAACATAGTCGATCGCGACGCCAGAACCGAATATCTGTGACGCTGTACCTGTACGCGGTGACGTACGTATTGCTGGGCGAATAGCTGGGAGATTCTCTGGCGCTGCAGCGATCGGGTCTGGATTTTGCGCTTCTGAACGCCGGTCCACTTCTGCTGTGGCCTCTTAAACGTTGCGTCCATACGCATCTGACGAAATCCCATTGCTCGTAGAGTGGCAGGGATCAGTAAGCTTAGAGCGACTAACAAAACATAGCGAGCGGTCGTCAGGTGGGTGCGGACGGCGCGGAGGAACCGAAGTGTACGCATGGTACATGCCGCACCGAGCACCGACCGCGCCCGCCTGGCGGCCGCGCAGTAGTTTTGCTAGCTGCTCTTAGAGCGTGTTATGAACTCTGAAATAGAGACGCGGCATTTCCAAGCATGAGGATGGAGAAGACGGCGAAGTGGAGTCCGGCCAGGGTTTCAGGTAGGCGTTCGTAATCACGGGCCAGGCGTCGGAACCGAGTGACCCAACCGAAGCTGCGCTCCACAGTCCAACGGCGCGGTAGCAATACAAAGCGTTTCTTAGCCTCCGGCAGTTTGACGACGTGCAGTTCGATGCCTTCCTCCTGTGCGGCTTCGGCTGGCCCTTCGCCGGTGTAGCCTTGATCGACAAACCCCAATTTCACCGTCTCGCCGGTGACATGCTGAACTTACTGCGCCAGCGATCGCACTTGGGCGCGTTCCTGCTCGTCGGCTGGGGTGACCTGCACTGCTAGCAGGTGGCCGAGCGTGTCCACCGCCATGTGCACCTTGCTGCCATTCTTGCGCTTGTAGGCACGTGGTCCGCTTTCGCAGCAGCCAGCCTGCAACCACCGTTGGGTTTGCTGGTAGACCGCCTCCCACGGCGGAAACTCGTGGGGAATCAAGCGCCAGGGCGCTCTAGCACGCGCCATCCAGCGCAATGCGTTGAACATCAAGCGCAGGTCATACCTGCGCTGCGGTGCCTGTGGATCCATCAGCGTCAAGTAGGGCGCAGCGAGGGCCCATTCTTCATCGGAGACGTCGGTCGGATAAGGGCGCGGTGGCTTCGTCCGCTTACGATAGCCGCGAAAGCCTCAAGTTCAAGCCTCGAAGCGCTTTCCGCGGCTGTCATCCAGCCCGGCATCGATGCCGGCGGAGTTCCGCCGGTATCGGTATTCAGCGTACATCGTCCATGAAGGATCTGTTCTTATAGCGGCTACTGCCGAATCGCCTGCGTATGCGTCTTCAGCGCTTCGGGCAGGCCCTGCACCTTCTCCGCGCCTTCCGGGACGGTGATGCTGGAGCCGTCGAGATCCGAGCCGATCGGCTGCACGCGGCCGCCCAGGCATTGGCCGAGGAAGGCTTCGGTCACCGCGTTGAAGGCCTTGCTGTTTTCCGGGCGGCGGAAGCCGTGGCCTTCGTCGGGGAACAGCACATAGGTCACCGGGATGTTCTTTGCCTTCATCGCGTTGACGATCTGGTCGCTCTCGGCCTGCTTGACGCGCGGGTCGTTGGCGCCCTGGCCGATCAACAACGGCTTGCTGATCTTGTCCACATGCGAGAGCGGCGAACGCTCGGCGAGCCACTGCTTGCCGGCGGCGGTGGCCGGGTCGCCCATGCGGCGGGTCAGCTGCTTGTAGAAACTGGCCCAGTACGGCGGCACGGTGCCGAGCAAGGTGTTGAGGTTGGCCGGGCCGACGATGTCCACACCGCACTTGAAGCTGTCCGGAGTGAAGGTCATGCCGACCAGCGTGGCATAGCCGCCGTAGCTGGCACCCATGATCGCCACGTTGTCGGGGGTGGTCACGCCCTGCTTGACGGCCCACTGCACCGCATCGAGTAGATCGTCGTGCATCTTGCCCGCCCACTCGCCGTTGCCGGCATTGGTGAAGGCCTTGCCGAAGCCGGTGGAGCCGCGGAAGTTGACCTGCAGCACGGCGTAGCCGCGGTTGGCCAGCCATTGCTGATAAGGGCCGTAACCATAGCTGTCGCGCGCCCACGGGCCGCCATGCACGGACAGCACCAGCGGCACCGGCTTGTCGGCCTTACCGTCGTGATTGGCGTCGGCTTCAGCAGGCAGGGTGAGGTAGCTGACCAGCTTGAGGCCGTCGCGTGAGGTCAACTCCTGCGGCCACATCGGTACCAGCGGCTTGCCATCGAGCGCCGGGCGCGCGGAGAACAGTTTGGTGAGCTTGCCGCCGGCGGCGCGATCGTAGCGATAGTAGGTCAGCGGAGTTTCCGCCGCCGAATAGCTGACGATCCAGATGCGGTCGTCCAGGGTGCGGGCGGCCACGTCGGCATCGCCGTCGCCGAGCGACTTGAGCTTCTGGAGATCGGCTGCAATGCCGGTGTCCAGTGGCTTCCATTGCTCACGCAGGTATTCGCTGGAAACCGCCTGGACCGCGCCGGTCTTCGGGTCGTTCAAGGTGGTGCCGACATCGGCGTGCGGGTCTTCGAACAGCAGCGTGCGCGCATTGCTGGCGGTGTCGATGGCAAACAGCGCAGCGGTATCGCGATTGCGCGAGTCCTGCATGTACAGCGTCTTGCCGTCGTCGGTCAGGCCAGCGGGCAAGGTCGTGAGGGCATCCTCGAACGGAATGCGGTCCACGCTCTTCCAGCGCTTGCCATCGGGTACCAGCAGTTCCCGGCCGGCGTCGTCGGTGGCACGCGTGGCGTAACGCAGCTGGAAGTTTCCATCCAGCAGATAGGAGTCCAGGCTGTCGGTGTTTTTCTGCACCAGGGTGCGCTTGCCCGAGGCCAGGTCCACCCGGTACAGGTCATGCCACTTGGGATCGCGGTCGTTCATGCCGACCATGATCGCGTCCGGGTGTTGCGCGCTGATCCGGTACACCTCGGCATTGGTCTTCTTGAACGGGGTGAGATCGGTGCTGCTGCCATCGGCGAGATTGACCGCATACAGATGGAAGTCTTCGTCGCCGCCGGTGTCGCGCAGGTACAGCAGCGTATCGGGCCGATGGGTCCAGAAATAGGCGCGGATACCGCGCGCGGTGTCCTTGGTGATGGCGCGCGCCCGGTCCGGCGCATCCACCGGCGCGACCCAGACATTGAGCACGCCGTCCAGCGGTGCCACCCAGCTGAGGTATTTGCCATCCGGACTGATGCTGACGTTGGCGCGCTCGGGGTTGCCGAACAGCGCCTCACGGGTGATCAGCGCCGGTGGCGTCGCAGCTACGCTGGCCGCCGGTGCGGGAGAGGGGTGCTTCTCGGTGGGGGCGGTCTTGTCGTTGCAGGCGGACAGTGCCAGCAGCATGCTGGACACGAGGAGCAGGCGTTGCATGAAGCCTCCGGTGGGAACACGGCCAGGCCAGCCGCCATCGCACGCTAGAGGCACGCGTCACGTTTGCCTACCTGCCGTTGGTCATCCCGGCTGCCGCGCTACGCAGATGCGGACACGAATTCCACCAACGCGACACCATCGGCCACCAGTTCGCCCTCGGCAACCAGGTAGCGTTTGACCGTGCCGTCGCTCGGAGCGTGCAAGGTGTGCTCCATCTTCATCGCTTCCAGCACCACCAGTGCCTGTCCGCGGGCGACTGCCTGGTCGACCGCGGCCACCAGCGAGACGATGCGGCCGGGCATCGGTGCGGTCAGCCCGCCGGCATCGTGGGCGGGTTGATCGGCCTCGACCAGCGCGTCGTGATGGTGGAAGACGGCCCGTTGCATGGCACCGATCAGGGTCAGCGTGGTGCCATCGCGCAGCGCCTGCACCTGCCATTGCCGGCCATCCACTTCCACGCGGACGTGTTGGTCCTGCGCGTGGTAGCGCAGCGTGTGGGTCTGGTCTGCCTGCGTCACCTGCCAGGCGTCGCCGTGCCGGCGGACGCCAAGGTCGCGGCGCTCGCCGGCGGCTTCCAGCTGCACGCGCTGCGCCGCATGCGCACCGATCCGCCAGCCATCGCCGGCCTGCCACGGCGAAAACGGGTCGGCCGGGTCGGGCGCGGGCTGGGGCCGTGACGCGGCGACCAACACCGCGGCAACGCACCACCAGGCGTCATCCGGTGCCACCGCAGCCGGGAACAGCGCCGCCTGCTCGCGCTCGATCAAGCCGGTATCCAGGTCGGCGGTTGCGAACGAGGCGGTGTCGATCAGCCGCCCGAGAAAGGCGCTGTTGGTGGTGACACCGACGGCGTGTACCTGCGCCAGCGCAGTGCGCATGCGCGCCAGCGCGGCGGGGCGATCGACATCCCAGACGATCAGCTTGGCGATCATCGGGTCGTAGTACGGGCTGATGGTGTCGCCCTGCTCGACGCCGGCATCCAGGCGCACGTGTGCGCTGGCGGCCGGCAACTGCAGCTGGCGCAAGGTGCCGGTGGAGGGCAGGAAACCGCGGTCGGCATCTTCGGCATACAACCGCGCTTCGAGTGCATGTCCGGTGATCTGGAGCTCGTGCTGGCGGCGCGGCAGCGCCTGGCCGGCGGCCACGCGCAGCTGCCACTCCACAAGGTCAGTGCCGGTGATCAGCTCGGTCACCGGATGCTCCACCTGCAGGCGGGTGTTCATTTCCATGAAATAGAAATCGCCATCCGGGCCGGCGATGAACTCCACGGTGCCGGCGCCGACATAGCCCACCGCGCGCGCCGCATCCACCGCCGCCTTGCCCATCGCGGCACGGCGTGCATCGGTCATGCCGGGTGCGGGCGCTTCTTCCAACACCTTCTGATGCCGGCGCTGCACCGAGCAGTCGCGCTCGAACAGATACACCACCTCGCCCTGCGTATCGCCGAACACCTGGATCTCGATGTGGCGCGGACGCTCGACGTATTTTTCCACCAGCACATGCGCATTGCCGAAGGCCGACTGCGCTTCGCGCTGGCAGCTCGCCAGCGCCTGCGCGAAGTCGGCGCTGGCATCGACCCGGCGCATGCCCTTGCCACCGCCGCCGGCGCTGGCCTTGATCAGCACCGGGTAACCGATCGCGTCGGCCTGCGCACGCAGGAAGTCCGGCGCCTGCTCGTCGCCGTGGTAGCCGGGCGTCAGCGGCACGCCGGCGCGTTGCATCAAGGCCTTGGCCGCGCTCTTGTCGCCCATCGCGCGGATCGCGTTTGCCGGCGGGCCGATGAAGACGATGCCGGCCTGGGCGCAGGCCTCGGCAAAGCCGGCGTTCTCCGAAAGAAACCCATAGCCGGGATGGATCGCCTGCGCGCCGCTGGCGCGTGCGGCCTCCAGGATCGCCTCGCTGCGCAGATAGCTCTGCTGCGCGGGCGCTGCGCCGATGTGGATGGCCTCATCGGCCAGGCGCACATGCCGCGCGTTGCGGTCGGCGTCCGAATACACCGCCACGGTGGCAATGCCCAGTCGGCGGCAGGTGGCGATGACCCGACAGGCGATCTCGCCGCGATTGGCGATCAGGATCCTGTCGAAGGGGCGCTGGCGCGCGGTGGCGATGGAAGGCTGCTGGGTCATCGGTTCGGTCTCTGCACATCGCCGGCGTGGCGGGTGGTCGTGCAATCAGGGGGTGCGATGGAAAACGGGTGTCTGTGCGTGAGGGGGGCAGGGCGTTGCTGCGGCACGCCTCCAGCGCGACCGAATGTGCTGGCAGTGGCCCAGAACCGCTGCACACCTGCGGCACAGGCCAGGAAACGATGCGGGTCGGCTCGCGCGCCTGCATGCGCCGTGCCCGGCTGCGCACGCGCCCGCTCACATCCGGAACACGCCGAACCGCGTGGGTTCGATCGGCGCATTCAATGCCGCCGACAGGCCCAGCCCCAGCACGCGGCGGGTGTCGGCCGGGTCGATGATGCCGTCGTCCCACAGCCGTGCGCTGGCGTAGTACGGATGGCCCTGCTGCTCGAACTGCGCGCGGATCGGTGCCTTAAAAGCGTCTTCCTCCTCGCCCGACCAGGCGCCGCCCTTGGCCTCGATGCCGTCGCGGCGCACCGTGGCCAGCACGCTGGCGGCCTGTTCGCCGCCCATCACGCCGATGCGCGCGTTCGGCCACATCCACAGGAAATTGGGCGAATAGGCGCGGCCGCACATGCCGTAGTTGCCGGCGCCGAACGAGCCGCCGATCACCACGGTGAACTTGGGTACCTTGGCGCAGGCCACCGCCATCACCAGCTTGGCCCCGTCCTTGGCGATGCCGCCATGTTCGTACTTGCGGCCCACCATGAAGCCGGTGATGTTCTGCAGGAACACCAGCGGAATGCCGCGCTGGGCGCACAGCTCGATGAAGTGCGCGCCCTTGAGCGCGGACTCGGAAAACAGGATGCCGTTGTTGGCGATGATGCCCACCGGGTAGCCGTGCAGATGTGCAAAGCCGGTGACCAGGGTGCTGCCATAGCGTGGCTTGAATTCGTCCAGGCGCGAGTCGTCGACGATGCGGGCGATCACCTCGCGCACATCGAAGGGCTTGCGGGTGTCGGCCGGAATCACCCCATACACCTCATCGGCCGCATGCCGCGGCGGCAGCGGTGCACGCAGTGCCAGCGGCATGGGCGGCTTGCGCCAGTTGAGATTGGCAACGATGGCGCGCACGCGCGCCAATGCCTGCAGGTCGTTGTCGGCGAAATGGTCGGCGACACCGGAGATACGCGTGTGCACGTCGGCGCCGCCCAGTTCCTCGGCGCTGACCTGCTCGCCGGTGGCGGCCTTGACCAGCGGCGGGCCACCCAGAAAGATCGTGCCCTGCTCGCGCACGATCACCGTCTCGTCGCTCATCGCTGGCACATACGCACCGCCAGCGGTGCACGAGCCCATCACGCAAGCGATCTGCGGGATGCCGTTGGCCGAGAGATTGGCCTGGTTGTAGAAGATCCGCCCGAAGTGATCGCGGTCGGGGAAGACTTCATCCTGCAGCGGCAGGAAGGCGCCGCCGGAATCGACCAGGTAGATGCACGGCAACCGGTTCTGCTGCGCGATCTCCTGCGCACGCAGGTGTTTCTTCACCGTCATCGGGTAGTAGGTGCCGCCCTTGACGGTGGCATCGTTGGCCACGATCACGCATTCGATGCCGGACACGCGGCCGATGCCCGCCACCACACCGGCGCAGGGCACCTGGTCGTCGTACATGCCGTGTGCGGCCAGCGGCGCGATTTCCAGCAAGGCGCTACCCGGATCCAGCAGCGCATCGATGCGCTCGCGCACCAGCAACTTGCCGCGCGCAGTGTGCTTGGCGCGTGCGGCGTCGCTGCCGCCAAGCGCGGTCTGCGTCAACGTGCGGCGCAGATCCTCCACCACTGCGCGCATGGCCGCGGCATTGGCCTGGAAACTGTCGCTGCTGATCTGCAGCTGGCTGGTGATCACGCTCATGGTGGCTCCGTCAGGCGGTGCGTTCGAACAGCTCGCGGCCGATCAGCATGCGCCTGATCTCCGAGGTGCCCGCGCCAATCTCGTACAACTTGGCATCGCGCCACAAGCGCCCGGTGGGATAATCGTTGATGTAGCCATTACCGCCCAGCACCTGGATCGCCTGGCCGGTCAGCCAGGTGGCCTTTTCGGCGGCGTACAGGATCGCGCCGGCTGCGTCCTGGCGCGTGGTGCGCCCGGCATCGCAGGCGCGCGCCACTGCGTACACATAGGCGCGGCAGGCATTGAGGCCCACGTACATGTCGGCCAGCTTGGCCTGCATCAACTGGAAGGTGCCGATCGGCTCGCCGAACTGCTTGCGCTCGTGCACGTACGGCAGCACCACGTCCATCGCCGCAGCCATCAGCCCCAGCGGGCCGCCGGCCAGTACCACCCGTTCGAAATCCAGCCCGGACATCAGCACGCGCACGCCGCCGTTGAGCGTGCCCAGCACGTTCTCGGCCGGCACTTCGCAATCGCTGAACACCAGCTCGCAGGTGTTGGAGCCGCGCATGCCCAGCTTGTCGAGCTTCTGCGCGGTGGAAAAGCCCGGCATGCCCTTTTCGACGATGAAGGCGGTGATGCCGCGTGCGCCGGCGTCCGGGTCGGTCTTGGCGTACACCACCAGCACATCGGCGTCGGGGCCGTTGGTGATCCACATCTTGTTGCCGTTGAGCACGAAGCGGTCGCCCCGCGCGTCGGCACGCAGCTTCATCGACACCACGTCCGAGCCGGAGCCGGCCTCGCTCATCGCCAGCGCGCCCACGTGCTCGCCGCTGCACAGCTTGGGCAGGTAGCGCTGCTTCTGTTCGTGGCTGGCGTTCTTGCGCAGCTGGTTGAGGCACAGGTTGGAGTGCGCCCCATACGAGAGCCCGATCGCGCCGCCGGCGCGCGAGATCTCTTCCATCGCCACCACATGCGCCAGGTAGCCCATGCCGCTGCCGCCGTATGCTTCTTCCACGGTCAATCCCAGCAGGCCTTGCTCGCCGAACAGTCGCCACAGTTGCGCAGGAAAGACATTGTCGTGATCGGCCGCAGCGGCGAGCGGGGCGATATGGTGGCTGGCGAAGGCGGCCACGCTCTCGCGCAGCAGATCGATCTCTTCGCCAAGCTCGAAATTCAAGGACGGCACATGCATGCAGCAACTCCACAGGGATCGGGACGTGCCGGGTGGGAGCGGGCGGGCCGCGCGGCGGATGTGGGCAGCCTAGCGGTCTGTGACAAAAAAGTGAACTAAAATTCAACTATTGAACCCAGAATCACACCATGGCATATCGACGCTCCGCCCTGATGGAAGAACGCCTGGCTGGCAATCGCGAACGCATCCTGCAGGCGGCGCGGGTGCTGATCGCCGAGGGCGGCTACCGCAACGCCCCGATCACCGCCGTCGCCGCGGCCGCAGGTGTTTCGACCGGGCAGATTTATCGGCATTTCCCGTCCAAAGCCGAGCTGTTCGTGGAAGTTCTGCATGCCGCCGTGCAGCGGGAGATGACCATCCTGCGCGCCATTGCCAGCACCCCGGCCCCGGCGAGCGAGCGCCTGCGCAGTGCCATCGCCACCTTCATACGGCGTGCGCTGGCCGGCCCGGCTTTGGCCTACGCCTTCATCGCCGAGCCGGTGGAAGGCGAGGTGGACGCCGAGCGCATCCGGGGCCGTCGCCTGTTCGGCGAGGTGTTCCGGCAATTGCTGGCCGAAGGCGTGGCCGCCGGAGAGCTTCCCGAACAGTCCCTGGATGCCGCGGCCGCCTGCATCGTCGGCGCCTTCACCGAGGCCCTGGTCGGGCCGATCGCGCCCAGCCGCGGCGATCCGCAGCAGGGCGAGCACCTGGTGGAGGCGATCTGCGGCTTCTGCCTGCGCGCGGTAGGGGCCCCTGCGCAGGCCTGACACCGGCTGACCCTGCATTCACTGTGCTGGATGGATGCGCAGGACTGTGCATATACTGTGCAACGTCTCTTGCCCGGGCACACCCATGGTCGCCGTCCTCAATCCGCTGTCCCTGACCGAACGGTTGCGCGCGCCCGACCGCACGATCCTGTCGCCTTCGGCCATGGCCGGCCTGCTGGAACTGTCCCAGCAGGAGTTGGCAGAGCTGGCCGGCGTGCATCGCAACAGCCTGCGCGTGCACCCGGAAAGCCCGCGCGTGCAGGAGTTGCTGCGCAACCTGTCGCGGTTGCTGGTGGCCATGGCGCAACTCCAGCCGGACGAGCGCCAGCTGGTCTTCCACCTGAAGAACACCCCGATCCCCGCCTTCGAATTCGCCACCTTGCTGGAAGTGGTCAAGCAGGGCCGCACCGACGATGCACTGACCTACCTGCGCACCGTGGCCGCCGGGGCGGCTGGTTGAAGCTCAGCGCCCCGGCGCACTGCACGCTGTATCGCGCCTTCACCCCGCGCTGGGCCGCCGAGCCGTTGAGCGGCGCCGGTGCCGCGCGCTCGGGCGGGCGTTTCAATCGCTTCGGCCAGCCGGCGCTGTATCTGTCGCTGCAACTGGATACCGCCGCGGCCGAATATGCGCAGGCGGCGCCGTTCCTGCCGCCGTTCACGCTGGTCAGCTATGCCGCGCAGCTTCCGGCGCTGGCCGACCTGCGCCTGCTCGACGCCAGCTGGGACGCTCTGTGGGCCGACTGGACCGACGACTGGCGCAAGGCCCTGGTCAACAAGGTCGAACCGGTGGGCTGGGTGCTCGGCGACCTGCTGCGCGAGGCGCAGATCTCCGGGGTGATCTTCCCCAGCATGGCATTGCCGGAGGGCGTCAACGTGGTGCTGTTCCTGGACATGCTGCAGCCCGAGCAGGTGCTGCGTGTGCTCGACGACGGCCGCCTGCCGCGCGATGGGCGCAGCTGGGGCGACCCGCCCGCCGCGGGGTAGCGGTGGTGTGCGCCGCATGTACGGCAGTTGCGGCGCGCTCGTCGAACAGCCCCTGGCGTCTGCGGTTGCGATGCCCAGGGCATGCCGCAAACCGCGCTTGGAAGACTGCGTGGGCTGTGCTTGCGCAGCGCGGTGTGTGACGCGTGATGCAGGCATCGAGGCTCCCGGCACACCACTGCGCCGAGAGCGCGAGTGCATCGCAACCGATCAACCTGCCAGCAGCTGCGCCATGCCCGCCAGCACCGGCGCGAGCAGTGCCACCGGCAGGATCAGCCCGCGCCGATACGGCAGCAGCCAAAGTGCCAGCACGGCCGCGGCAGCGGTCAGGCTGCCCAGCCACAGCACCGGCCCGATGCCCCAGCCCTGTGCGTGCACGGCCAGGCCGAAGGTGAGCAGCAACAGCAGCCAGCCGATCACCCGCAACTGGCGCGTGCGCGCAGCGCCCAGGCCGCGGCCGCGCACCTCGTGCTGATGCTTCTCCATCGCCAGGCATAACGCGGCGAAGCCGGAAAAATTCAGCGCCAGCAACAGCAGCACATTCATGCGCCCTCCTGCACCGGCATGCGGCTCTCCGGCGCAGGCACCGCGGCCGCGCGCTGGCGGCGTGCAGCCGCCGATTGCGGCGCGGTCCAGTGCTGCAGCCGCCAGCCGGCGATGCCCAGGCAGCCGCCCAGCCCCAGGCACACCAGGTCCACCCCGGCCAGCATCCATTGGCCGGCCGGCAGCGTCACGCCCAGATGCACATCGGTGGTGATCGCGTTGAGCAGGGGCACCAGCGCAAACAAGGCACCGCCCAGATACAGCTGCCAGCTCCACATCGCACGCCGCGGCCACACGAAGGCTGCCAGCAGCGCCGTCGCCCAGGCGGCGAAGAACACATGCGCCTCCATCGCCGCACGCCCGTCCAGCGCCACCGGCAGCAGCCGGTTGGCCCAGAAGAAACTGGCGAAGGCGATCGGCAGGCCGGCCACGGTGCCGATGTTGAGCGCATCCACCAGGCGCAGGCCGAATCCGATCCGCCCGGCCTTCAGATGCTTGGGCCGTTCCTTCACCGCCCACATCACCACGCCGCTGGCCACCATCAGGCAGCCCAGCAGGCCGGAGCCGAAGAACAGCACGCGCAGCCATGGGCCGGCGAAGTGGGCGATATGCAGGCCCACCATCACCCCGCGCGTTTCGCTGGCACCACCGGGCGCACCGCTGCGTTGCAGGGGTTGGCCAGTGATGCCATCGTACAGGATGGAAGGCGCGTTGCTGGAGAGCCTGGCAGAGACCTGGCTGACGCCGACCGCGGCATGCGCATCGTTGGGCAGCGACACCGCCACGTTGCCGATCTGGGCACCGTGCAGGTCGCGGCGCGCACGCTCTGCGAACTGCTCCAGCGGCAGCAGGCGCGCCGGCGTGCCGGCCGCCTGCCGCGAGTCGGCCACGCGGTTGGCCGACTCGTCGTAGAAGCGCATTTCATCGCCTGCATAGCGGGCCTTGATGCCCCATGGCAGGTACATGAACATCAAGGTCACGATGCCGGTGTAGGTGATCATCGCGTGGTACGGCAGCGCGGTCACCGCGCTGACATTGTGGAAATCCAGCCACGAGCGCAGGCCCTTGCCCGGGCGGAAGGTGAAGAAGTCCTTGAAGATCTTCTTGTGGGTGATCACGCCGCTGATGATGGCCACCAGCATGAACATCGCGCAGAACCCCACGATGTAGCGCGCCCACACGACCGGCACGTAATGCAGGTCGAAATGCAGCCGATAGAAAAATTCGCCGCCCAACGTATCGCGCGCGGCGATTTCCTTTCCGGTGGCCGGGTCGATGTTGGCATTGCCGTACAGTTGCCGGCGTCCGGCAGGTTTGCCGTCGGCGGGCGCGGGATTCTGCCAGTACATGCTGACCACCGGCGTGCGTGCATCCGGCAAGCTGATGTTCCAGCTCAGCGCATCGGCCGCATGGGTCTGCAGGTACTGCTCGGCGCTGCGCAGCGCGGTGGCCGTGCTCACCGTGGTGGTGGGCAGCTCCGGGCGCATCCAGCGGCTGATTTCGTCGCGGTAATAGCTGGCGGTGCCGCCCATGAAGATCAGCAGCAGCACCCACCCGACCAGCAGGCCGGTCCAGGTGTGCAGCCAGGCCATCGACTGGCGGAACCCCTGCTTCATGCCGCGCCCCGTTGCAGCCACGCGGCCAGCGCGAACAGCAGCGCCGCCGGCACCGCGATGCCGGCCCAGGCGCGCCAGAGGCTGGCGGTGGAAAATGCCCACAGCGGCGCGCAGGCGCACACCACGATGCCGAGCAGCATGCTGGTCAACACCGCCTCGCTGCGCGGCATCGGCAGCACCAGCGCCAGCACCAGATTGGTGGCGCTGGCCAGCGCATAGCCGCCGAAGATGGCGGCCAGGGTGCGCGACAGCACGCCCAGCCAGGGGCGTTTGAACCAGGCCAGCGGTCGGGCGGCGGTCGTCATGCGGGGAACGGCGTGGCAGCCGTTACTCGGCCTGGAAGGTCAGCGTGCTGATGTGGTGCACCAGCGTGACCTGCTTGCCGGCGATCTCGCGCTTGACCGGTTCCTTGGTGTTGACCACCAGGATGTGGCGGCCGGGGCGCAGCGTCGGCAGGGTGACCTGGCCCTTGGCATCGGAGGTCAGCGTCTTCTGCCACTTCTGCGGGTCGATCACGGTGACTTCGGCCTTGGGCAGCGGCTTGTTGCGGTACATCACGGTGAGCGTGTTGCCGTTGGCGGTGGTGGGAACCAGTTCCAGATCCAGCTTGGCCGAGGTGGTGGCGCGTCCGGCACGTGCGTAATAACTCACGGTTTCGAAGCCACCGGCTTCGCCCTTCCACGGTTCGAACACGCTGTCGTCGCTGAGCCAGGCATCGCCGCTGCCGGACAACGGCGCGGTCAGGAACTCGCTGCCGCGCTGCAGGGCGCCGGCCTTGCCGGCGGTGCCGAACACGCTCGGCTTGACCACGCGCTTGATCTCGTCATGGCCGTGGTCGAGGGTTTCCTGCGCCGGCTCGCCGAAGTAGATGCGTACCGGGCCGCTGCCATCGCGCTCGATCCAGATTTCGTGGGCCTGGGCGGACAGACTGATGCTGGCCAAGGCCAGGCAGGACAGCAGGAAGGACTTCATGGCGGCGACTCCTCAAGGGCGGGACCGGCGAGGCGAGATCCGCGCCGCCGAGTGTTGTTGGGAATGATACGCAATTCCCACAATGCAGACCAATGCGCGTATGCGGCGTTGCGGCAATTCTCCAGCGGGCGCGAGCGTGGGTGCCGACAGCAGCGCCGGCCCACCGGGGGTGCAGCGCACATCGGAGTCGAAACTGTCATGCACGCTGGTCAGACTGGCCTGAACTGTGCTCTATACTCCGGCGCTAGCAGAGGTCTTCGACCAACAGCCAGGGGTGAGCGCGTGCGGAATTACGACCTCGAGTTCCTGAAAAAATTCTCGATGGTGATCGGTTTACTGGTGGTGATCACCCTGGGGCTGATCGCCCTGGCAGCTTATTTGCAACGTGCCATTCCCGACGAGGTCTCGCCCACTGCCGCCAAACGCGTGCAGCAACGCATCGCGCCGGCCGGCGCCGTCTATGCGGGCACCACCGGTGCGGCCGCGCAGGCCGCGGCGCAGGCCGCAGCGCTGGCCAAGGCGGCGTCGCAGTCCGCCTACGGCGGCACCACCGACGGCAAGACCATCTACGACAACCTCTGCACCGCCTGTCACACCACCGGTGTGGGCAAGGCACCGACGCTGGACCACGCGCACTGGGATGCGCGCATCGCCCAGGGCAAGGACACCTTGTACAAGCACGCGATCGAGGGCTACACCGGCCCGGATGGCGGCATCATGCCGCCCAAGGGCGGCAACCCGGCACTGACCGAAGAGCAGGTGCGCGCCACCGTCGACTGGATGCTGGGCAATCTGAAGTAAGAGCAGCTAGCAAAACGACTGCGCGGCCGCCAGGCGGGCGCGGTCGGTGCTCGGTGCGGCATGTACCACTCGTACACTGCGGTTCCTCCGCGCCGTCCGCACCCACCTGACGACCGCTCGCTACGTTTTGTTAGCCGCTCTAAGCCCCCCGGCCGGCGGGGAGCCTTGGGGAACAGGGCTGCAGTTGCGCTGCATTGCCTGGCGAGCGGCCTGGCTGTTGTTCGCCAGAGTGGGCGTGGTGATCGCAGACGGTGGTGCAGGCTCGAGCGACCAGGCGCGACGCCGTTGCCTCGCGCTCGTGTGGAGATTCCGCCTGGCGTCACTTCATCGCGGTTTGCTAGCCTGTTTCCGCGCTTTCGTTGTCACGCGCCGCCTTTCGGGCGGCGTTTGTATTTGGTCCACCCTTGATGGAGTCGTTCGATGTCGCTTCGCCCGCTGGTTGTGCTCGGTCTGGTCGGTCTACTGGCTCCACTGCTGTGCAGCGCCGCCGATGGCGCCGCGCAGCGGCTCTCGATCGCCGACGTGCAGGGCGAAGACAGCCGCAGCCCGTACGACGGCCGCGTGGTGGAGGTGGAGGGCATCGTCACTGCCGATACGCGCGTCGGGTTGGCTGGCCTGTTCGTGCAGCAGCCCGGCTTCGAGCCACGGCGCTCGCATGGGCTGTTCGTCACCGGCGCCGGCGATGCGCAGGTGAGTGTGGGCGATCGCGTGCGCATCGTCGGCACGGTGCGCGAAGTGTCGGCCGGTGGTCAGGCCAGCCTGACCAGCGTGGACGCCAGCAGCATCGAGCAGCTCGCCAGTGGCCAGCCAGTGCCGGTGCGCATGCTCAGCGGGCCGCCCGCCAACTGGGAGGTGCTGGAAGGCGAGCATGTGCGCATCGCGGCGCTGACGCTCAACGGCAGCGACCGGCTGGACACCTACGGTGAACTGATTGCCGGCTTCGGCGGGCGGCTGTGGCAGCCGACCGAGCTGGCCGCGGCTGGCACGCCGGCGTTCGCGCAGGTGGAGGCGGACAACGCGCGTCGCCGGGTGTTGCTGGACGACGCCCGCAACGGACGCAACCCCAAGACGGTGTCCTATCTGCCCGCCGATGCGGTGTTGCGTAGCGGCAGCCTGCTCAAATCGGTCGATGGCATCGTCGATCAGCGCTACGACGGGCAGTACCGCATCCAGGTGCTGGCTCCGCTGACCCTGCCGGCCATGCCGGCCGCAGTGGCGCCGCAGGTGGGCGGGGATCTGCGCATCGCCTCGTTCAACCTGGAGAACTTCTTCAACGGCAATGGCCGCGGCGGCGGTTTCCCGACCAAGCGCGGCGCCCGCACGCCCGAGCAGTTCCAGGCGCAGCTGACCAAGCTGGTCGCCACCATCGTGCCGTTGCGCGCCGATGTGGCCGCGTTGATGGAGCTGGAAAACGATGGCAACGACGGCGACACCGCGGTGGCGCAACTGGTGGCTGCGCTCAACGCCGCCGGTACCGACAAGGATTGGCGCTTCGTCGATACCGGCAGTGGCCCCGGCGACGATGCGATCCGGGTCGGCATCATCTACCGCAGCAGCCAGCTCACCCCGGTCGGCAAGCCGGCCACGCTGACCGGCGGGCCGTTCGACGGCCATAGCCGGGTCCCGCTGGCGCAAGCATTTCGCAGCACCCGCGGGGCGACGTTCGTGGTGGTCGCCAATCACTTCAAATCCAAGGGCTGCGGCAACGCCAGCGGCGCCGACGCCGACCAGCACGACGGCCAGGCCTGCTGGAACGCCACCCGCACCGAATCGGCCAAGCGCCTGCACCAATGGCTGCAAACCGACCCCACTGGCGCGCAGACCAAGCTGGCGGTGCTGTTGGGCGACTTCAATGCGTATGCGATGGAAACGCCGATGCGCAGCCTGCGCGCCAGCGGCTGGCAGGACGCGTTTGCGGTGGCCGGGGTGAAGCAGCCCTACAGCTACGTCTACGACGGTATGAGCGGGCGCCTGGACCATGCCTTGCTCAGCCCGGCAATGGCCAAGCAGCTGCGTGGCGCGGTCGAATGGCATGTCAACGCCGATGCTATGGACGAGGCCGGCTATGCCAAGCGCAACTTGCCCGGCCCGTGGCGCAGCTCCGATCACGATCCTGTGCTGCTGGGATTCTCGCTGTAGTCGGTGGGTCGGTGCGGGCGCCTGTGTAGGTGCTGCTCTTCGCATACGACCGCCAGGTGCCGATGGGCGCCTGATCGATCGCGCTGCCCTGCTCACGCAGCACAGCTGCCACGGCGACGGCGCAGCCGCAGATTGAGCACGTGCGCGCTGGCCAGCAGCAGGCTGGCGGTCACCGTGATCGGTGTTTCCAGCCGTTCACCAGCGAGGCCGCTGGCGCCCAGCACCAGTCCGGCCAGCCCGCAGCCGGCCAAGGCCCATACCGCGGTCGGCAGCGCATGGCGCCGATGCGTGCTCCATAGCGCGTAGCCGCTGAGGGGCACGGCGACCGTGGCAAACACCAGGTGCACCCACTCGGCCTGATTCCAGGCCCCCAACAGCGGAAGAGCCGCTGCCAGCAGGGGCAGCGCTAGGCAGTGCAGCAGGCACAGGCTGGACAGCGCGATGGCCGAGCTGTCGAAGAAGGAAGTGGGGGCCCGCATGGCATCGGTCTCGGCGATCAAGTGTTATATAGTAACACTTCATTTCCACGAGGCTGTCCGGATGTCATCGTCCTCCGTCCGCGATTCGCGTCTTCCCGTCACTGTGCTGTCCGGCTTTCTGGGTGCCGGCAAGACCACCTTGCTCAACCGCATCCTGCACAACCGCCACGGGTTGCGGGTGGCGGTGATCGTCAACGACATGAGCGAAATCAATATCGACGCGCAGCTGGTGCGCGACGGTGGGGCGGCCCTGCGCCGCACCGAAGAGACGTTGGTGGAATTCAGCAATGGCTGCATCTGCTGCACGCTGCGCGACGATCTGCTGCAGGAGGTGCGACGCCTGGCCGGGCATGGCCGCTACGACTACCTGCTGATCGAATCGACCGGCATCGCCGAGCCGATGCCGGTGGCGGCCACCTTTGCGGTGCGTGATGCCGACGGCTTCAGCCTGTCGGACGTCGCCCGCCTGGACACCATGGTGACCGTGGTCGATGGCAGCGGCTTCCTGCGCGATTTCGGTTCGGCGTCCACGCTCGCCGAGCTGGGCCAGCAAGCCGGCCCGGACGACACGCGTGGGCTGGTGCAACTGCTGGGCGAGCAGGTGGAATTTGCCGACGTGCTGGTGATCAGCAAGTGCGACCGTATCGATGCGGCGCAGCGCCAACGCCTGCGTGCGGTGCTGCGTGCGCTCAACCGCGAGGCGCAGATCGTGGAGGCGGCCCATGGCGAGGTGCCGCTGCACCACCTGCTCGATACCGGCAGGTTCGACTTCACCCGCGCGCAGCTGGCGCCGGGCTGGATGCAGGAACTGCGCGGCCAGCACACCCCGGAAACCGAGCAGTACGGCATCAGCAGTTTCGTGTACCGCGCACGCCGGCCGTTCCATCCGCAGCGCTTCGCGCGCGTGGTGCACAGCGGTCTGCCGCAGGTGATTCGCAGCAAGGGCTTCTTCTGGCTGGCCAGCCGCATGGACTGGGTCGGCGAGCTGTCCAGCGTGGGCGGCACCACCCAGACCAATGCGGCCGGGTTCTGGTTTGCCGCGCGCCACCGCGTGGATGCGCACCTGCAGGGCCAGCCGGTGGCGATTGGCATGACGCCGTTGCCGTATACCGATATCGGCTGGCAGCGGCAGCAGATCCGGTGCTGGACCGCACCGCTGCCGCAGCCGCATGAAGTCGGCGATGCCAGCGAGTACGCCGCCATGCAGCGGCTGTGGCACCCGCTGTGGGGCGATCGCCGCCAGGAGCTGGCGGTGATCGGCGTGGAGATGGATGCGCCGCGCACGCGCGCGGCGCTGGATGCCTGCCTGCTCAGCGACCAGGAATTGCGCCAGGGCCCGGCGCACTGGCAACTGCTGGACGACCCGTTTCCGCACTGGCAGCGTTGATGGCGGTGCGGATCATGCGGTGGACAGCCGTTCGCTCCTGTTCCCGACGTTGTTTGCCGCAGGCCTGCATCCGCATCTGCAGCGCGGGCTGCGGATGCGTCGCCACGTGCTGGCGCCGCATGACTTGCCTCTGGCCGCCATGCAGGGCGCCCTCCACACGGCGCTGTGCGGATCGTCAGTAGTAACCGTTGTCGAGTGCCTCCTGGTGGGCATCTCTTTCTTCTTCGAGGGACCGTCGACGCTCGTCGGCAGTGGTGGGGATGCTGGCCATCAGGCGCGGCGCTCCCAGGCGTTCCAACTGATCGTCGGTGCTCCTGACGATCTGTTCCAACGCAAGCATGTTCTGGTAGCCCTGCATCATGCGTTGCAGGCGTCGTACCTGGTCTTTGGGTGCGTTGCTTTGCTTCAGCGACTCCAGTCGCCGCTCCGCGCGTGCGTAGTTTCTGGCCAGGGCGTCGGCGTCGACAAGCTTGCTCCGTGCCTTGAGCACTTCACGCCGGTTGTGCTGCATGACGTCCATCTGGACGATAGCCAGGCGGCTGGTGGTGGTCTGCGGTGCGCAGATGTCTTCCATTGGTGCCAGTGCGACCAGCAGCGCTTCCAGCTGACTATCGCGGACCTCGTTGCGCAGGGCGATCAGGGCCGCACGTGTCTTGAGCAGTTGTTGCTCCTCGGGAGTTGCCTCGCGGTCCTCCATGAACAGCTGCTTTTGAATATCGCTGCACTGCCTGGTGATCTCCTCCAGTTCCCGATTCAGGCTGCGCAACGAGGGACGCCGTCCGAGCCGTAGATCCGGGGATGACTCCGACGATTGCGAGGGCTTGGACGTGATCGGCACCGAATGCGATGCCGGCTTGCCGTGCTGCAATGGCTGGTCCTCGTCCCGGCGCATTCTTTCGGGGATGGGAGGGTGCATTCTCCGATCGACGGGGCGTTGTGGCCCGTGCGGTTGCTGCGCACGCGCGGGCTGGGGCGGAACCCATGCCCCCTGCCTTGCGGGCGGCGCCTGCCGCGGTCGCGGTCGCTGCGCATGCGCGTGATCCGTTCTGTCCGGCATGGACGGCTGGCGATACTGATCGACGCGTGCTTGCCGCCCGTGCATCTGCTGCGTGCGGCCGGGCGTCACCGCTGGCGTGCGCGCGGGTGGGCTGCCCACTGCTTCAAGGGTTGGAGAGCCCATGCACGTCAACGGCAGCTGCTTGCGCAACGATGCCAGCGATCTGCGCGCGGAGGCGAGCATGCCGCGATGGGATGTCGACGCGCCCTGTGCTGCCGTGGGCTTGGGGGCGTGAGACAGCGGGTGCTGTGGTGAGGCGGTTGGAAGCAACGGCGTCGTATCGGTCGAGTGGGGGCTGTGCGGTTCCGGCGCGACGCGATGGCGGCTGCTAAATATCGGAATAAAGCGCATCACACTCTCCCATGGTTCACCTCCATGGTAGGCATCGCTGCCTATCCCTCAAGGCGAGTCGCGAATCGGAGTCGCGCCGACCGAATGTCTTCGTCAGCCCAAACGCATCCCCCAGGCGATCGCAGCGATTGCCGGCGCCGCCAGCAACAGCCCCACCCATCCGCGGTGGCCGATGCGCTCGCCGAATCCGTGTTTGCCGACGAGCGCTCCCAGGATGACCACGCCCAGATTCATGCTGGCGAAGACGGTGGCCGGGCTATGCGGCAGCAGCTGGTGGGCGCGCACGTAACACAGGATATTGCCGAAATTGAGCGCGCCAAGGAGCACGCCGGCGAGCAGGTTGCCAAAGCCCCAATGCGCAGCACCGCCCCTGCGGATGCCTTGCATGCCAAGCATCAGCACGCATGCCAGGGCAAAGCACAGCGTCAATGACGTCAACGACGGCGTACCGGCCTGCGCGATGTGCTTGAGCAGCAGATCGATCAGGGCAAAGCCCATCCACACTCCCGCCAGCCATGGCCAGCCGATCGAGGCCGGCGCTGCATCCGCACCGGCGTCGTGACGTGGCCGGTGCAGGATGCAGACGATGGCCAGCAGGCCCAGGCACAGCCCCGCCAGCTTCCAGGCATTGACCGGTTCGCCGAAGAGCGTGAAGGCCGCCGCCAGCGAGAGCAAGAGCGACAGTCGTTGTGCGATGTCGGCACGTACGATGCCGGCGGTGGCGACCGCGCGTGCCAGCAGCATGAAGACCGAAGGCAATGCCACCGCCAATGCGACCAGTGCCAGCCAGGGCGTGGTCGGCGCGCGCAGCGCGTCCAGTGACGGATGCAGGGTCAGCCACGCCAGCAGCGCGGCGGTGGCGTAGTTCCAGGTGATCGCCTGTGCCGCGTCCAGGCGATAACGCGGCAGCAGCTTGAGAACCACCGACACCAGGACACTGCAGACAACGGCAAACAGCAGAAAATGCATGGGCAACGCAACGAAGTGTGCAGGCAGGGCGATGAACGCGGCCGGCGGGGCGGCTATTATGACGGCATGTCCAATCCCCCATTCCCCACCGAATCGGCTGCGTTGACGCTGGACGGCCCGGTCGGCCCGCTCGATGTCGCCGTCGATCTGCCCGAGACCGATGTCACCGCGCAACCGGTCACCGCCATCGTCTGCCATCCGCTCTCCACCGAGGGCGGCAGCATGCACAACAAGGTCGTCACCATGGCCGCGCGCGCGCTGCGCGAGCTCGGCATCACCGTGGTGCGCTTCAACTTCCGCAGCGTCGGCAATTCTGCCGGCACGTTCGATCACGGCGAAGGCGAGCAGGACGATCTGCGCGCGGTGGCCGAGTGGGTGCGTGCGCAGCGGCCCGGCGACACACTGTGGCTGGCCGGTTTCAGCTTCGGTGCATATGTGTCGCTGCGCGCGGCCGGCGCGTTGGCGCCGCAGGCGCTGATCTCGATCGCACCGCCGGCCGGGCGCTGGGATTTCAGCGACATGCAGCCGCCGGCGCAGTGGCTGGTGATCCAGGGCGATGCCGACGAGATCGTCGATCCGCAGGCGGTGTACGATTGGCTGGAAACGCTGGAACAGCAGCCCGAGCTGGTGCGCATGCCCGACACCAGCCACTTCTTCCACCGCAAATTGATCGACCTGCGCGGTGCGATCCAGCATGGTGTCCGGCGCTGGTTGCCGGCCGCTGTCTGACCGCGGCACGGCCCATGCGCATCGCCTGCCGATGCGCCGTTGAGCGGGCATGGCAGCTGCCGTCCGCGGAGAACCGCAATGAGTGAGATGACCCCGTCGCAGCGTTACGCCGCCGGCGTACGACGTGGCGACTGGCGCGCCGACCCCGCCCAGCAGGCGGCCCTGGCGGAACTGGACCGTATCCACGAGGCGCTGCTGGACAGCGCGCAGGACGGCTGGCTGGACCGGCTCTCGGCCTTCTGGAAAAAGCCCGAGCCGGTGCGTGGCCTGTATTTCTGGGGTGGAGTGGGGCGCGGCAAGACCTTCCTGGTGGACCTGTTCTACGACGGCCTGCCGATCAAGCAGAAGTACCGCACGCATTTCCACCGTTTCATGCGCGGCGTACACGAGCAGTTGCGCGAGCACGCCGGGCAGAGCGACCCGCTGGCCCGGATTGCCCAGCAATGGCGCGAGAACCTGCGCGTGCTGGTGCTGGACGAGTTCTTCGTCACCGATATCGGCGATGCGATGTTGCTGGCACGGTTGCTGGAACGCCTGTTCGCCGAAGGCGTGACGCTGGTGACCACCTCCAATACCGCGCCGGAAAATCTCTACGCCAACGGCCTGCAGCGCGACAGCTTCCTGCCGGCAATCGGCTTGCTGCAGAAATTCTGCGTAGAGCTCTACGCCGAGGGCACCGAGGATTACCGCATGCGCGCGCTGACGCGCTCGCCGGTGTACCGCGCGCCGCTGGATGCGCAGGCCGATGACTGGCTATTGCAGCGCTGGAGCGAGCTCAGCGGCAATGCCGAGCCACGCGCGGGCAATATCGAGATCGAAGCGCGCAAGATCCCGGTGCGCGCACGCGGCAAGAGCATTGCCTGGTTCGATTTCGTCGCGCTGTGCGAAGGCCCGCGCGGGCCGGCCGACTACATCGAGATCGCACGCGAGTTCACCACGGTGCTGTTGGGCGGCATTCCGCACTTCGACCGCATGAACGAAGATGCCGCGCGCCGCTTCGTCAACCTGATCGACGAGTTGTACGACCGCCACGTCAACCTGGTCTGCACCGCGCAGGACGCTCCGCCGGGTCTGTACAGCGGCCAGCGTCTGGCCGGTGCCTTCGAGCGCACCGCCTCGCGCCTGATCGAGATGCAGAGCGCGGAGTATCTGGCCACCGCGCACCGGGCGTAAGCGGCGTTCGAGCTGGCGGCTGCGGTCTCGTGGTCGCACCGCCTGGTTTGCGGCGTTCGGTGCATTGGCCGAGGCCGGGAGCCGCCCGGTCGGCCAGGACATCGGCAGGCGTGGCCGGCTTCGGCTGCGACGACGCACCTGCGTGAGGGCGTTGCGTCCGGCAGCGAGTGGCCGCCGCGACAGGCGGCCGCAACCTGGGCATTGCACCATCGTTGACTGCATGCCGGGCATGGCCCAAGGCGACCGATGTAAATCTGCTGCACCCAGCGCAATAACGCACCGTGGCCTATGGTCCAGGGATGACGAATCCGGCGGGCCTTCCGCTCAGGTCCCAGTCAAAAAGTCGCTTGAAATTAAATAGCGCGCTATGTAAATTGCAGCCATGGACACCGCACCCACCAAGGCCGCCCGCACCGACGCGCTGCTGCAGCTCGACCACCAGCTGTGCTTTGCGCTGTATTCGGCCAACCTGGCGATGCACAAGCTCTATCGCGGGCTGCTCAAGGCGCTCGATCTCACCTATCCGCAGTACCTGGTGATGCTGGTGCTGTGGGAGACCGACGGCCGCAGCGTGTCGGAGATCGGCGAGCGGCTGTATCTGGATTCGGCCACGCTGACGCCCTTGCTCAAGCGGCTGCAGGCCGCCGGCCTGGTGACGCGCACCCGTGCGGCCAGCGACGAACGCCAGGTCATCATTGCGCTGACCGACGCTGGGCGCGCGCTGCGCAGCAAGGCCGGCGGCGTGCCCGAGCAGGTGCTGTGCGCCTCGGCCTGCTCGCTGGACGAATTGCGCCAACTCAAGCACGACTTGGAAAAGCTCCGGACCGGCCTTGGCACGGCCTAGCCGGTCACCGGCAGCACCGCACATCCACCCTGGACCGCAGACGCTCACGCACCTGCAGTCATCCCTCTTCACTGTCTTCAACGCGCACTGCGCTCAACCCTGGAGAACCACCATGGCCTCACCCGAAAAGATCCTCTACACCGCCCACGCCACTGCCACCGGCGGCCGCGAAGGCCGTGCCGTGTCCTCGGACAAGGCGCTGGATGCCAAGCTGTCCACTCCGCGCGAACTCGGCGGCGCCGGCGGCGATGGCACCAATCCCGAGCAGCTGTTCGCGGCCGGCTACGCGGCCTGCTTCATCGGTGCGATGAAGGCCGTGGCGGCGCAGGACAAGCTCAAGCTGCCGGGCGAAGTGAGCATCGACAGCAGCGTCGGCATCGGCCAGATCCCGGGCGGTTTCGGTATCGCGGTCGAACTGCGTATCGCCGTGCCGGGCATGGACAAGGCCGAGCTGCAGGCGCTGGTCGACAAGGCGCACCAGGTCTGCCCGTACTCCAACGCCACCCGCGGCAACATCGACGTCACCCTGACCCTGGCCTGATGCGGGCCTGTGCCGTGCGCCATGCGCACGGCGATGTCAGCCAACGGCCCGGCGCATGCGTCGGGCCGTTGGCATTGACGCCTTGGCCATTTCGTCGGCCGTGCAGGCGCGTCACACTGCAACGATGACACCGTCATCAGTCCCGCCATCGTCCGGACCTGCCGTCGCATGAGCGCAGCACGTCCCACCCTCCTGTTGCTGCCTGGGCTGCTCAACGACGCCGACCTGTGGCAGGCGCAGCGCATTGCGCTGGCCGATCTGGCCGAGTGCGTGGTCGGCGACCTGACCGGCGCCGACGACATGCGCACGCTGGCCTTGCAGTTGCTCGACCAGGTACCTGCACGGTTTGCGCTGGCCGGTTTTTCGCTGGGCGGCTATGTCGCCCAGGAACTGCTGCGCATCGCGCCCGAGCGGATCGAGCGATTGGCCTTGCTGGATACATCGGCACGTGCCGATACGCCCGAGCGCATCGCGCAGCGGCGTGTCCAGGAAGCCAGCGTCCGTGCCGGCAGCGCGTTCCACGGATTCGGCGAACGGCTGATGCGCCGCTACGTGCATCCCTCGCGCTGGCAGGACGAGGCCCTGCTGGAGCGCGTGCGCGGCATGACCCAGCGGCTGGGCGTGGAGGTCTTCCTGCGCCAGAACCGCCTGCAGCGCGCCGATGGCCGCGCGGTGCTGCGCGCCTATGCCGGGCCGATGCTGGTCCTGTGCGGTGCGGACGATGCGATCACCCCACCGGCCCTGCATGAAGAAATGGCGGCACTGTCGCCACAGGCACAGTTGGTGCAGCTGCCCATGTGCGGACACCTGTCGCCGCTGGAGCAACCGCAGGCGGTGTCGCAGGCGTTGCGGGAGTGGCTGCTGCGCTAGGCGGCGGCGCACGGGGCCGGGTTCGATTCCTGGTCAGGCCATCAGTGAAGCGTGCCCGCAAGGATCTGCAACGCAGTCTTGCGCGTGGCGCCACTGCACACGGCAACCCACCCACCCACCTGCGTTGCGCCTATTGCGCGGTTGCGGCCACGATGGTGCCCGCTGCTGGCGCGTCGTCGCCGTGCGCAGGCGGGGTGAGTTCCAGCATCTGCAGCGATTCGCCGCCAAAGCGATAGTCCAGCGACTGCTGGATGGCGTACAACGCCTGCGCCTGCACGCACACCGCCTGCGCCTGTGCCTCCAGCGCTTGACTGCGCTGCTGCATCTGCTGTTCCAGCCCCGTGTCGAGTTGGGCGCTGCGTTGCTCCAGCTGCGCGGTGCGGCCGGTCATCACCGTCCACATCACGCTGCGGCTCAGGCTGCCGGCCAGGTCTTCGGCGGCGTGCTCGACGCTGGCTTCGAAACGCGCATCGAACAGCTCCTGTTCCCAGCGCCCGCGTCCCAGGCTGGCATCGACCTGCGCCAGCGCGCCGGTCCGCAGCCGCTCGACCTTGCGCTGCTGGCGCGCGCTGCCGGACAGCACGTGCACCACCCCGCCCAGTGCATCGAAGGTGATGTCCACCACCGAATGCGCAATGGAGGTCACCGCCGGCATCAAAGCGCGGGTGCGTTGTTCGAGCTCGCGCAAGCGCTGCGCGTCGGCGGCGCTGACCGGCTGCGGCTGGCGGTCCACGTTGAGTTCTCCGCCATGGAAGAAGATCTCGCGCGGTGCGCCCTGCTTGCGACGCAGCCAGATCCCGCCGCCATCGGCCAGGACGTCGTAAGACGTGCTCACCGCGCATTGGCGGGAGGACAGTATCGGCGCGGCCGGCTGGGCATGCGCCGCGCAGGTGGCCAGCAGCACAAGCGGCACGAGAACAAGGCGCATGCGGGTGGCCGCTGGACGGGGACTGCAGCATCACGCACGGCCAGGCAAAGTGCATGGGCAGGAAGTCAGGAGGCCGGCGGTGCCAGCCGATCACGGTCCATCCGAAGCGTGAACCGGGTCGAGCATCCGCACGCTGACATCTTTCGAACGGCCGGCTCACTTGATTCTCACGGCCGATGGTGTGAATTATGTTGCACAGCAGCATCGGAGCTCAGCAATGCTCGACTCACGTATCGAAAAGGTGGACCTGGCGCTGACCGAGATTGCCCAGGACCCGTCGGAAAAGGTGGCGCTGTGGCAATGGGCGTGCCGCGAGATGCTGCACGAGACGCTGATCGGCATGCACCAGCTGTCCCACCTGGCCGGCATCGCCCGCCAGGTCGCCAACGACTGGCGCGCGCCGGTGGATGTGATTGCGCCCGACAAGCCCTATCTGGCCGCCTCGGCGCTGGCGGACCGCCGCCTGCCGCAGGTCCTGGACGGACTGGGCAGCACCCACGACGACAACGACCGCGCCACGCTGTGGCGGTTGCGCTACGCGAGCCTGATTGCCTCCACACTGCAGGGCATGCAGGCCCTGGCGGAAAAGCACCGCATCGATCGGCAGGCAGTGGCGCCGGTGCAGTTGAACTAGGCACGCCGACCAACGGCTGTGCGGACGCCCCGGCGACGCGCAGGCGGCATCGGGCAGCCTGTTCCACGACCTCCGTTGCCTCCGTGCGCAGCCCGGGGCAGTACCACTGCACCGTTGCCAACGACAGCGGCTTCGATCAACGCTCAATGCAGCGCGCTGGCCTCTTCCATATGCCGCCAGGCATGTCGCACGATCCAGCGCGCCTGATCCCACGGCACCGACAGCACCGGTTGGTAGTGGTAATACCCGTCCTGCAGTACGCGATACAGCTGCGCTTCGGTGGCGCGCGGGTAGGCCAGGTAGATGTCGTAGCCCAGGGTCAGCACGCGGGCGTAATCGGCGAAATTGTAGCCGCCCAGATGGCCTTCGGCGTGGACATCGCGCCAGTAGGCGATCTCTGCGTCGACGTCGATGTCGCGGCGGGTCAGAACGGATGCGCGATGCATGGGCAGGACTCCGTGAGCCAGACGACCCCTGTGCCGGCACCGTAGCAGCGCCTGTCCTCGCTCACCAACGTGCGACGACGAGCGGTCATCGCACGCTGGCGCCTGTCGGGCCATGGATGGGGCCGGCAGCAGCACCGCCGTAGTCCCATCGCCTTGCCATCAGACGGGCTCGGCAGACGCCCCGGACGCGCGTACATGGCCAATCGGGCGTTCCTTGCGCTGTGCACTGCCGGACGACTCACGCCACGCAGTGGTGGCGCGGTGTTGCGCGTTGTCAGTCCCAATCGGGTGCAATGGCCTTGGGATTGGCCAGGCGCTGCCCGCGATCGAGTGCGGCGATCTCGGCCATGTCCTGCTCGCTCAACTGCAGCGCCTGCGCCTTGAGATTGCTCTCCAGGTTTGCCCGCTTGGTCGAAGACGGGATCACCGAATAGTCCTGCTGCAGGGCCCAGGCCAACGTGACTTGCGCCGGCGTGGCCGCGTGGCGCGCGGCAATGGCCAGGATCACCGGATCCTTCAACACCTCACCCACGGCCAGCGTCATGTAGGAGGTGACGTGGATTCCCTGCTCACGCAGGAACGCGATCAGGGTGCGGTTCTGCAGATACGGATGCACCTCGATCTGGTTGGTGGCGATCGCTTCGGCGCCCAGGATCTCGATGGCCTGCCTGATCAACGCAATGGTGAAATTGGACACGCCAATGGCGCGCGTGAGGCCTTGTGCCTTCGCATCGGCCAGGGCTTCCAGGTACTCGCGCATTGGCACCTGGTCCTTTGGCGAAGGCCAATGGATCAGGGTGAGGTCGACATGGTCGGTGCCCAGCTTGCGCAGGCTTTCCTGCAGGCTGGGAATCAGCGCGTCGCGCGCGAATTTATCGACCCAGATCTTGGTGGTCAGGTACAGCTGATCGCGCGGCACGCCGGATGCGATGATGGCCTGGCCCACCTGCGCCTCGTTGTCGTAGATCTGTGCGGTATCGATGGCGCGGTAACCCAGTTCCAGTGCATTGCGCACCGAGTCGATGACGACCTGGTCCTTGAGACGGAAAGTGCCGAGGCCGAATGCGGGGACAGTCATTGTGTTCCTTGGGTAACGGGATTGGGGATTGGTGGACGCGCGCGCCCGGCGTGGCCGAGGCGATGTCAGTCGAGTGCGACGACGGCCTTGCCGAAGTTCTTGCCGCGCAATACGTCGATCAGGCCTTGCGGGGCGCTGTCCAGGCCGTGCAGCACGTGTTCGCGGTACTGGATCTTGCCCTCGCGCAGCCATTGACCCATCTCGCGCAGGAAGGCCGGCATCAGACGGATGAAATCGTGCTGGATAAAGCCGCGCACGGTCAGGCGCTTGCGCAGGATCAGGCCCATGAACTCGGGCAGGCGATCCGGGCCCGGCAGCACCTGGCCGCGGCTGTTGTAGGTGGCGATCACGCCACAGATCGGCAGGCGTGCGAAATCGTTGAGTTGCGGCAGCACCGCATCGAACACCTTGCCACCGACATTCTCGAAGTAGATATCGATGCCGTCGGGCGTGGCCGCGCGCAGCTGTGCGGCGAAGTCGTCGGCGCGGTGATCCAGCGCCACGTCCACCTTCAGCGATTCGCGCAGATACCGCACTTTTTCTTCGCCACCGGCAATGGCCACCACGCGCAGGCCCTGCAGCCGTGCCAGCTGCGCCACCGTGGCGCCGACCGGCCCGCTGGCTGCGGCCACCACCAGCGTTTCGCCGGCCTGTGGCTTGCCGATTTCGTGCAGGCCGGCATACGCGGTGAAGCCGGGCATGCCGTAGACGCCGAGCGCGGTGCTCAGCGGAAGGCTGTCGTCCTTGGGCAGCTTGCGCAGCGGTGTGGCGGGTGTCAGCAGCGTGTGGGTCTGCCAGCCGCCGGGCAGGACCAGCAGATCGCCGGGCTGGTAATCGGCATGATGCGATTGAATGACTTCGCCAATGGTGCCGCCTTCCATCACTGCATCGATGGCCACCGGTGCGGCGTAGGAGGGGCCGTCGTCCATGCGCCCGCGCATGTACGGATCCAGCGACAGGAAGCGGTTGCGTACCAGGATCTGGTCGTGCCCGGTCGGCGGCAGGCTGAGCTCTTCGATGCGGAAGTTGTCTGCGCTGGGTTCGCCCTGCGGGCGCGAGGCCAGCACGACGCGGCGATTGGTGATCGATGACATGGGAGTTCCTCGCAACGGTGCCGCGCGAGCGCGGCAATGGGCGCACAGCCGCGGGGCGGCTGCGCGCGGGAGTGCGTGATGAGGCGGTGCGTTATGCCGCCGCCGGTTCCGGCGCGCTGGCGCTGTCCAGCTGTGCGATCTGCTCGGCGCTGAGCGACAGCTGCGCGGCCGCCAGCACGTCGTGCAACTGGTCCACGCTGGTGGCGCTGACGATGGGTGCGGTCAGCCCCGGGCGTGCGATCAGCCAGGCCAGCGCAATCTGCGCCGGGGTTGCGCGATGGGTGGCGGCCAGGTCGTCCAGTGCCTGCAGGATGCGCAGCCCACGCGGATTGACGTACTGCTTGACCACCGAGGCGCCGCGCGCGCTGCTCTTGCCGGCGTCGTCGGCGCTGCGGTACTTGCCGGTGAGAAAGCCGCTGGCCAGCGAGTAATAGCTGATCACGCCCAGTTCGCGCTCGCGTGCCAGCGGTTCCAGTTCCGCTTCGTAGCCGGCGCGGTCGTAGAGGTTGTATTCCGGCTGCAGGCTCTCGTAGCGCGGCAGGGCGTACTGCTCGGAGATGTCCAGCGCATCGCGCAGGCGTGCGGCACTATAATTGGACGCGCCGATCGCGCGCACCTTGCCTTGTTCGATCAGCCGCCCGAACGCAGCCAGCGTGGCTTCCAGCGGAATCGATTCGTCGTCCTCGTGCGCCTGGTACAGATCGATCACATCGGTCTGCAGGCGGGTGAGCGAATCCTCCACGGCAGCGGCGATATTGTCCGGCGACAGCCCGGGGTGTTCGCTCCATTTGGCGACCTTGGTGGCGATCAGCACCTTGTCGCGTTTGCCGCTGCGTGCCAGCCAGCGCCCGATGATGGTTTCCGATTCGCCACCGCGGTTGCCGGGCACCCAGCCGGAGTAGGCATCGGCGGTGTCGATCAGATTGAAGCCGGCATCGACAAAGGCGTCCAGCAACGCGAACGAGGTCGCCTCATCGGCGCTCCAGCCGAACACATTGCCACCGAAGACGATGGGTTGAACCTGCAGGCCGGAGCGGCCCAGTGCGCGGGGGTGAGTCATCACGGATGCTCCTGATTCGAACTGCCGACAGGATAGTCATGCGTGCCGATGATGCGTGTGACACCGATGTGGATTCAGCGTTCCGCCGATCGCAGCGGTCGGCTCACAGGATTTGAACAACTCGGCGATCGCGTTCGCAGGCGTCGGTGTGGAGCGCTGCGATTCGGGCACATGGCAGGCCGTGGGCCGCATGCTAGGCTCGCGCTACTTTTTACCTGGAAGAGGGCGCTGCGATGATCGGCAACAAGCTGGCCTGTGCGTGTGTGATGGGTGTCATGGTGGCGATGAGTGCGCCGCTGGCGATGGCGATGAAGCCGGCCGACAGCGCCAGCCTGCCTGCGCCGGATGCCGCGCTGCAGGCTGCCATCGACGGCAACTGGCGCGACCGCGTGTACGTGCAGCGCGACCAGTATCGCCATCCCGGCCAGACCCTGGCGTTCTTCGGCATCAAGCCCACCCAGACCGTCATCGAGATCACCCCGGGCGGCGGCTGGTATTCGGAAATCCTGGCGCCTTACCTGCGGCAGAAGGGCAAGTACGTGGCGGCCGTGGTCGATCCGGCGTCCGCTGCCGAGGGGCGCGCGAGCGACTATGCCCAGCGCGCCCGCGACGAGCTGGAAAAGAAGTTCAAGGCCAAGCCGGACATCTACGGCAAGCCGTCGTTCGTGTCGTATGTGCCCAAATCGCCGTCGTTCGGCGTGGACAACTCGGCCGACCTGGTGCTGACCTTCCGCAACGTGCACAACTGGCGCATGGCCGGCACTGCCGAGGCGATGTTCGCCGGCTTCTACAAGGTGCTCAAGCCCGGCGGCGTGCTCGGCGTGGTCGAGCATCGCGCCAAGGCCGATGTGCCGGCCGACGACAAGAGCGGGTACGTGGGCCAGGCGCAGGTGATTGCGATGGCCGAAGCGGCCGGCTTCAAACTGGCCGGCGAGAGCGAGCTCAACGCCAACCCGCGCGACACCAAGGACTATCCCGGTGGCGTGTGGACGCTGCCGCCGAGCAACAACCACGATGCCGCCGACGATGCCAAGTACAAGGCGATCGGCGAAAGCGACCGCATGACGCTGAAGTTCGTCAAGCAGTGATCGCTGGGCCCGCATGCCGTTCGCAACCTGCGAACGGCATGCAGGCTGCGGCGCGGTGCTGCGATGGTGGCGCAGCCGCCTCTGCGGCGCTTTCGTAACGGACTGTCCATGCTGGTGCTGTTGAACAAACCCCATGGCGTGCTGTCGCAATTCAGCGACCGCTCGCAACCGCCCAAGCGCACCCTGGCCGAATTCGGCCTGCCTGCCGATGTGTATGCGGCAGGCCGCCTGGACCATGACAGCGAAGGCCTGTTGCTGCTGACCGATGACGGCGCGCTCGCGCATCGGCTGACCGACCCGCGCCACAAGCAGCCCAAGACCTACTGGGTGCAGGTGGAAGGCGATCCCGATGCGGCGCAGCTGCAGGCCTTGCGCGACGGCGTGCTGCTCAACGACGGACCCACCCGGCCGGCGCAGGTGCGCAGGCTGGAGCCGGCGCCGCAGCTATGGCCGCGCGATCCGCCGGTGCGCGTGCGCAAGACCGTGCCCGATGCATGGCTGGAGCTGCGCATCACCGAAGGACGCAACCGCCAGGTGCGGCGCATGACCGCGTCGGTGGGATTGCCGACCTTGCGGCTGGTGCGTGTGGCGATCGGCGGCTATCGGCTGGACGACCTGGCACCGGGACAATGGCGCCAGCTGGAGCCGGCGGCCCGTTAGCATTCCCTGCCGCCAGTGCTGTCGGGCGCTGGCAATCGCCGGTACCGCGCCACGCTCCGGCGGCGTGTTCCGGCCGCTGCGCGTGCCCGGCAGACGGCTGCGCAATTTGCCGATGTTGCGCGACTGTTGCCCGATTCAAGCGCGAGCATCGGTGCACGCGTTGCGCTCACGCCATCGCGCGCATGGAGTCGGCTGCATGACGCTCCCCATCTCACAGCCGATCGTTCTCGTACACAGGCTGTTCGGCCACCTCCGCGATCCGATGATCCTCGCCCGGTTCGCCAGTGTGGAGGTCCATGCGCCGGATCTCATCGGCTATGACCAGCAGCGCGACCGCGATCTCGACGGCCTGACGCTGCTCGATCAATCCCATCATGTAGCCGCCCATATCCGTGGCATCGGTGCGCCGAAGGTGCATGTGGCCGGCCACTCCGTCGGCGGCGCCGTGTTGCACTGCCTCCTGCCGCCGCCACTGACCGGGACGGCAAGACAGCCATCCTGCGCGGCGAAGCGGGCATTACACACAGGCGTTACACACACAAACGCCACGGCAGGGCGCCGTGGCGTCGGGGAACGCGCGAGGCTGGCGTGTTACTCGATGCCGTCGCTCGGGGTCACTGCAGCGCGGCGCTGGTAGGCCGCACGACGCGCGCTGGCATTGCTGGCGTGTTCGCGATCCAGGCGGTGCACGTTGCCGCCGAGGGTCTGCTGATCGCGCTGACGCTTGCGGTAGACGGCATAGCCGATCAGGCCCAGGCCTGCGACGGCGGCAGCCACCGTGACGGCCGGGTTGCGCTTGACCAGCTTGCTGGCGACCTTGCCGCCGGTGCGCACTGCGCCCAGGGCGGCGCCGGTCTTCAGCCACTCGCTGGCGCCGGGGCCGAAGCTACGCAGGCTGCTGCCCGCATGGCGGGCCTGGTCGCCAGCATTGGAGGCGGCATGACGCAGATGGTCGCCGGCATTGCCTGCCAGTTCCAGGGCACGCTCCAGGGCGCGTTCGGTGATGACAGTCAGCTTGCTCATTGGGGGCGTTTCCTTTCTGAGTACGTGGGACGCAGTCTGTGGGCTGGTGCGTATAGACGGTGTTAGCGGGATCGGGCGCTGTTTGGCTCGCGGTTAGGAAGGACGCTGTACACCGCTGCGACGGGTGCTTGTCCCGCAAGCGACGGAGGTCTGAAACTTGACCGGTGTCGACGTTGAAAGTCCCTTCCCCCATCGGACATTGTCCCCCTCCCTGGGGGAGAAGGGCTCCGAAGGGGCGGATGAGGGTACGCCTCAGGCATTTGCCAGTGCCTGGAACGAAAAACGCGTCGTCACGCGCCTTCAGAAGTGACGCTACTACGGCTTCGCCCGTACCCTCACCCCAACCTCTGCTCTGCGTCCCGGCCCGCGCGTGCGTGCGGCGCAGGCGCTCCAAGGCACACGCGCCAGTGGCGCGCGTGCCGCGCCTTCTCGCCTCAGGGGAGAAGGGCTCACATCAGGTGCCGCGTGGCTTTGCCCTGTGGGTGGCCGTGGCGGTCCACGGATCGTCCGGCCACGGATGCCGCGGATACCGTCCCTTCATCTCTTTCCGGACATCCGGATACGTGGTGGCCCAGAAGCTCTTCAGGTCCTGGGTCACCTGCAGCGGACGGCCGCCCGGGGAGAGCAGGTGCAGCGTGAGCGGGATGCGGCCGTCGGCGATGCGCGGGGTGTCGGCCAGGCCGAACAGTTCCTGCAACTTGACCGCCAGCACCGGTGGCAGCGGGTGCTGGGCGTGGTCGAGCGCGTAGTGGATCTGCCGCTCCATGCCCGATGGTACCGGGATGCGGGTGGGGGCGTGACGGTCGATGGCCTGGCGGCGCTCCCAGGGCAGGGCGGCCTTGAGCGCTTCGCCCAGGCTGGCGTCCTCCAGCGCGTCGAGCCGGGTCTTGCCGGCGAAGGCCGGGCGCAGCCAGCTGTCCAGCGTGGCCAGCAGCGCCGCATCGGTGAGGTCGGGCAGGTCCAGCTCGGGCATCCACACCCGCAGCGACAGCGCGCGGGCCCGCCATTGCTGCAGGGTCTCGGTCCAGGGCAGGGCGTCCAGGCCGAGTTGGCGCACCGCTTCGGTCAGGGCGCTGGCGGCCTGCGCCGGGTCGACGCGGCCGGCGGGGCGGCTGTCCAGCACGATGCGGTCGAAGCTGGACTGCCGGCGTGCGATGAGGGCGCGCTTGTCCGCGTCCCACTGCACCACGTCCTGTTGCACGAAGCGCTCGGGCAGGCTGGCGCGCAGGTAGGTCTCGTCCACCGGTGCGGCCCGCAGCAGCAAGGCGTCCTTGGCCTCGTAACGCAGTTCGCTGGCCACAAGCCAGGGTTCGCCGCGCAGGTCGCTATGGTCGAACAGGCGCGCGCTGCGGCCATTGGCCAGCTGGTAGCGCAGCGGGTCGGCCGGGTGGCGGGCGGCGATGCGGTCGGGGAAGGCATGCGATAGCAGGTCGCCCAACACATGCGCTTCCACGCTGGCCGGCGGGGCGGTGTCGCAGCGCAGCCGGCGGCGCCATTGCTTGGCGGCGCTGTCGATGGCGGCCAGGCCGCCACGGTTGGCGTCGGGCGCGCTGCGGCCCTGGCGGAACGCGGCCAGGGCACGCCAGCGCGCGGGCAGGCCATCGCCCCCCTGCCGGAGCGGATCGCGCGCCTCCAGCAACGCGGCCAGATCGCAGGCCAGGGCCAGGCGCGTCGCGTCGCCGGCTTGCACCAGCATGGCGGCCAGGCGTGGATGCGTGCCCAGCGCCAGCATGCGGCGACCCAGCGCGGTGACGCCGCCACCGTCGCTGAGGGCGCCCAGGCGCTGCAGCAGTTCGCGTGCGGCGGCCAGGGCGCCGGCGGGCGGCGCATCGACAAAGCGCAGCGCATCGCTGCCCCAGGCGGCCAGTTCCAGCGCCAGCCCGGCCAGCTCCACCTGGGTGATCTCGGCACGCCGCTGCGGCTCCAGCCGCTGCGACTGCGGCCACAACCGGTAGGCCCAGCCGCTGGTCACGCGCCCGGCGCGGCCGGCGCGCTGGTCGGCCGAGGCCTGAGCGATGGTCACCACATCCAGCCGCGAGAATCCGCTGTTGGGATCGTAGTGCGGCTCGCGCGCCTGGCCGCTGTCGATCACCACGCGCACCCCCGGCAGGGTCACCGACGATTCGGCCACGTTGGTGGCCAGCACCACGCGGCGACGGCCTTGCGGGTCCGGCTGCAGCACCTGGCCTTGCGCCTCCACCGAGAGTTCGCCGTGCAGCGGCAGCACCTGGATGGCCGGGTCCAGGACGTCGTCCAGCGCGGCCTGTACCCGCGCGATCTCGCGCTGGCCGGGCAGGAACACCAGCACATCGCCGGGATGGGCCGCCAGCGCATGTTCCACCGCACGGCGTGCCTGCGGCTCCGTGGCCTCGTCGCGGCGCGCCGGAAAATGCGCGATCTCCACCGGAAAGCTGCGCCCGGCGCTGCTGAGCCGGGGCGCGTCCAGAAAGCCGGCCAGGCGTTCGCCATCGAGCGTGGCCGACATCGCCACGATGCGCAGGTCATCGCGCACCTGCGCCTGCACATCCAGCGCCAGCGCCAGGCCCAGGTCGCCGGCCAGATGGCGTTCGTGGAATTCGTCGAACAGCAGCGCGCCCACCCGCTCCAGCATGGGGTCGTCCTGGATCATCCGAGTCAGGATGCCTTCGGTGACGACTTCTATGCGGGTGCGTGCGGAGGTCTTGTTCTCGAAGCGGATGCGGTAGCCCACGGTCTCGCCGACCGGCTCGCCCAGCTGGCGCGCCATGAACAGCGCGGCGCTGCGCGCGGCCACCCGGCGCGGCTCCAGCATCACGATGCGGCGCCCGGCCAGCCAGGGCGCATCCAGCAGCGCCAGCGGCACCTGGGTGGTCTTGCCGGCGCCGGGCGGAGCCTCGAGCACCAGCCGCGGATGCGTGTTCAAGCTGCCGAGCAGCTGGGGCAGCAGTGGGGCGATCGGAAACGCGGGGTCATTCATGCGCGGCAGGATACGCCGCGGGTGGCCGCCTGCACGATGGTCGGGTACGCGGGTGAAGGCTGTCGGGGAATGCGCACCGGATGGCGCCGGTCCGTCGCCATCGCGCCCGTCCCGGTCCTGTGCCGGCTTCAGAGCCGGGCCGGCACGTCGATAACCCTCACAACTCCTCCGACTGAATTCACCATGTCCTCCACCATGCCGAAGTTCGTCAGCCTGCAAAGCAAACTGCTGGGCGCGCTTGCGTTGGGCCTGGCTGTCATCCTGCTGTGCGCGCTCGGCGGCCTGGGTACGGCCTGGCTGAGCCTGTCGGGCAAGGTGCCGCCAGAGGTCGCGCAAGCCTCCAGCAGCGAAGAGATCACCCGCGATTTCCGCCTGCAGGTGCAGGAGTGGAAGAACGTGCTGATCCGCGGGCGCGACCCGGCGCAGCTGGACAAGCATCTGACAGCCTTCCGCGAGCAGGGCAAGAAGGTACAAGCCAGCACCGAGGCGCTGGCCAAGGCGGCGCAGGATCCGCAGGTCCGCGCGCTGGCGCAGGACTTCGCCACCGCGCACCTGGGCCTGCAGGCCAACTACGAAGCGGCGCTGGGCAAGTTCGCTGCCGCCGGTTACGACACCCAGGTGGGCGACCAACTGGTCAAGGGCCAGGACCGCGCGCCCAGCCACACGCTCGAAGCGCTGGTCCAGCGCAGCAAGATGCTGGCCGATGCGGCGGTGCTGGCCGGCTCGCAGTCGGCGCAGCGCAAGCTGGTGTATTCGGCTGTTGCCACCATCGCCGCAGCGCTGTGCCTGGTGGTGGTGCTGGGGTGGTGGATACGCCGCGCGATCGTGCGTCCGATCGAAACCGTTGCACAGGCGGCGCGCCTGGTGGCGGCCGGGGATCTGTCGGCGCGCGCGGCGGTCGCCACGCGCGACGAGATCGGCCTGCTCGGCCAGGCGATGGGGCAGGTGGTCACCACGTTGGCCGATGTCTCCAGCGCACAGGCGGACATGGCCCAGCGCCACGATGCCGGGCAGATGAGCTACCGCATGGATGCACAGGCCTTTCCTGGTGCCTACGGCCGCATGGTGGACAACACCAACAGCCTGATCGGTGCGCAGGTCGGCCTGATCGGTACCATGCTGCAGGTGATGCAGCATTACGCGGTGGGCGACATGTCGGTGGACATGCCGCGCCTGCCCGGCGAAAAGGCCCAGATCACCGAGGCCATGGACACCACCAAGCGCAACCTGGCCGCGATCAATGGCGAAATCCGCGGCCTGGTGGACGCCGCCGCCGCTGGCGACTTCGCCACCCGCGGCAACGCCGACGCGTATCAGTTCGAATTCCGCGGCATGGTCGAGGGCCTCAATGGCTTGATGCAGAACGTGGACCTCAACCTGGCCGAGTTGTCGCAGTTGCTCAAGGCCATTGCCGATGGCGACCTGACCGCGCGCATGCACGGCAACCAGCAGGGCGTGTTCGCGCGGATGCGCGACGACGCCAATGCCACCGTGCAGCGCCTGACCGATATCGTCGGCGACATCACGCTGGCGGCGCAGACCATCCGCACCGCATCGGCGGAAATCGCCGCCGGCAACAACGACCTGGCCCAGCGCACCGAACAGCAGGCGGCGAACCTGGAAGAAACCGCGGCCTCGATGGAAGAACTGACCTCCACCGTGCGGCAGAACGCCGAGACCGCGCAGCAGGCCAGCCGGGGCGCGCAGGCCGCGGCCGAGATCGCCGGCCGTGGCGGTGAAATGGTGGCCAGCGTGGTCGATACCATGGGCGAGATCGAAGGCTCGTCCAGGAAGATCGCCGAGATCATCTCCGTCATCGACGGCATCGCCTTCCAGACCAATATCCTGGCCTTGAACGCCGCGGTGGAAGCCGCACGTGCCGGCGAACAGGGCCGCGGTTTTGCCGTGGTGGCCTCAGAAGTGCGTGCGCTGGCGCAGCGTTCGGCCGGCGCGGCCAAGGAGGTCAAGCAGTTGATCGATGCCTCGGTGGACAGCGTGGCGCGCGGCAGCGCGCGGGTGGAACTGGCCGGACGCACGATGCAGGACATCGTGCAGTCGGTGCAGCAGGTCACCACGTTGATCGCGGAGATCTCCGCCGCCTCGCGCGAGCAGTCGGCCGGCATCGAACAGGTTGCACGCACGGTCAACGACATGGACGAGACCACCCAACGCAATGCGGCACTGGTGGAAGAAGCCTCGGCGGCCGCGCGTGCGATGGAAGAACAGGCAGTGGAGCTGAGCGAAGCGGTAGCGGTGTTCCGCCTGGATGCACGCACACCGCGCCTGGCGGCTGCGGCATGACACAGGACCACAGGTCATGCACGCCCGCCATGCCTTTGGATGCAGCCAACAGCCAGGTCAAACGCCTGGTTGGTCGCTGGTTGGTCGAGGGCAACGCACACCGAATGTCGGTCGGTCGCTAAGCAAAAGGCCGAGCGCCTTGCAGGCTGCGTGTCCTTGCTGGTGGCGGTCGCAGAGCGACACGACAGCCAGCTGATCGGAAGCAGCTCGTGCAGTGCTTGCCACCGTGCACACCGGCACTCTCCATTGGTCCTTGCTCGTTTACCGTCGCGGGACCGTTGGCGGCATGCCGCCAAAGAGCTTACATGGAGCGACTTGCAGCGTGTCCTGCGATGGTGGGCGGGCAAGGGCCCTGCAGCAAACGCGCAGCGTCCAGGGCGCAGTGCCCTCACCGCTTGCGCTACACGCGGTAAATCCATCCGTGGCGGCTCGATGGCGGCATCCAGACCGCCAATGGTCCTGCAATCGACGAGAACGCCGCAGCAGAGAGTGGCGGGTGGTTAATCGAACAACCAGGACATCGCACCGCGGTGCCGTCAGGCCCGCCGCATCAGGCCAATCTCCATTTCACAGCTCAACCGGCTTCGCGCACCCGCGCGGTCAGGCCCTTGAGGAAGGCGCGCAGCAGCTGGTCGCCGCAGGGGCGGAAGTTCTTGTGGCCGGGCTGGCGGAACAGCGCCGACAGTTCCGGCTTGGACAGCGGGAAGCCGGCGCTGGCGAAGATGGCGTGCATGTCCACGTCCTTCAGTTCGAAGGCCACGCGCAGCTTCTTCAGCACCAGGTTGTTGCCGACGCGGGTTTCCAGCGGGCGTGGCGGCTGGCTTTCGTCGCGGCCACGGAAACGCAGCACCAGGCCATCGAGGAAGCGCGCCAGCATCGCATCGGTGCAGGGCGCGAAACCGGGCTCGTCTTCCTTCTTCAGCCAGGCCTGCACCTGCGGCTTGTCGAGCGCGAACCCGGGGTCGGCCAGGTGGGTGATCTCCACCACCTTGTCGTCGCTGAGGTCGAGCATGTAGCGGATGCTGCGCAGTACATCGTTGTGGATCATGACCATTCCGGAGCCCCGGCCCGTGGCCGGAAAGCGCATAGTCTACGGGGCCGGAGTGAAACAAGCCTTACACGCCGGCGCGGGCACGGCAGTGCCCGGTCGGCTGCGCACCGCGCGCTCAACTGCCGCGATAGGTCGAGTAGCCATAGGGCGAGAGCAGCAGCGGCACGTGGTAATGGCCGTCGTCGGCGATGCCGAAGGCGATCGGTACCTGCTCCAGGAACGGCGGGTCGGCCAGCGGGGTGCCGAGGCTGCGCCAATAGGCGGCCACATCGAATTCGAGCCGATAGCGGCCGGGCGACAACGCCAGCGCCGCCAGCGCCGGGCAGCGTCCATCGGGATTGGTGACCGCCTCCAGCCGCAGCGTGTCGCCGGCGAACAGGCGCAGCGGCACGCCAGCGGCCGGACGCCCGAGCGCGGTATCCAGCACGTGGGTGGACAGCGTGCTCATGCCACCGCCTGGGTGGGTTGCGGCCACTGGCCGACGAATTCCGGCTGGTCGTAGGCCAGGTAGCCATCGACGATGGCCTGGCGGTCGTCCAGGAACAGCTGGTCGGCCACCGCGCGCGCCAGCCGCGGCAGTGCCACCTTCAGCCCGGACAGCGCCGCGGCCGAGGGGCCGTGGTTGATCAGCGCCGAATAGTTGAAGGCGAACAGGCCGTGCAGCAGCGCGGCATCCTCTGGCGTGCGCGGCAGCAGTTCGAAGCCCGGCCCCAGGTAGGGATGGGCATCCAGCACCGGATTGGCCTGGCCCGGCGGCGGCTGGTAGCGGTCGGCCCAGCAGGCGATGCGCCCGGACAGCGCGGCCAGCTCCGGGCGCAGCTGCGGGTCGGTGACCAGGCCGGTGGCGATGGCGAGGAAATCGAAGCGGTGGTCGCCCTGCGGCGTGCGCACCACCACCGCGCCGTCGCGCTCGGCCACCTCCCGCCACGGCGCGCCCAGGTGCAGGGCGAAGCCGGTATGCGCGCAGGCGCGCTGGAAGGTGTCGTTGGTGGGCGGCTGGTTGTGCGCGAAGAAGCTGGCCATCATGCGGTACTTGTCCGCATCGGGCAGGGCGAGAAAGCGCGGAATGATGCCGGCCTGCTCCATGTGCCGGAACGGGTTGATGCGCGGCAGCTCACTGCGACGCACGAATACCTCGGCACTGGCGACGCCTTGCTCCAGCGCGAAACAGGCATTGTCGAACGCCGATGCGCCGCCGCCCAGGATGCCCACGCGCTTGCCGGCCAGCGCGGCGAAATCGATGTGGCCGGAAGTGTGCGCGTAGCAATGCGCGGGCAGGGCGTGGGCGATCCAGTCGGGCACCACCCATTGGCCGCCGCCCTGGATGCCGGTGGCCAGGATCAGCTTGCGGGTCAGCAGCGGTGCCCCCATCGCCAGATGCAGGCGGTGGATGCCGGGTGCGATGTCCGGCTCCACCCGCACCAGCCGGGTGGCATTGCGCACCGGCAGCCGCAGTACCGCGCGGTACCAGCGCAGGTAGTCCATCCAGCTGCCGCGCGGAATCTTGTCCAGCGCGTCCCAGGCGGCGGCGCCGTGCTGCGCTTCCCACCAGGCGCGGAAGGTCAGCGACGGCACGCCCAGGTCGATCGAGGTGATCTGCTTGGGCGTGCGCAGCGTCTGCATGCGCGCGTAGGTCACCCAGGGGCCTTCCTGGCCGGCCGGGTTTTCGTCGATGACCAGCACGTTGTGCACGCGCTCGCGCTGCAGCGCGAAGGCCGCGCCCAGGCCGCTCTGGCCGGCGCCGACGATGATGGCGTCGTAGACATGCCCGGCCGGATGCACGCGCGGGGCCACCCAGGCATCGCCGCCGTGGGCCAGGCGTTGCAGGTCGCGGGCGAGGTCGCGTTCGAGCTGGGCCAGGCTCATGGCAATGCCTCCAGGCGCAGCTGCACGATCTTGCCGATCTCGGCGAGGGCGGTGGAAATCTCTTCGTTGCGCGATGCATCCAGGCGGCGTTCCAGCGCGGCCAGGATGCCGGCCTTGTCGTGCAGCCGCACGCAGATCACGAACGGAAAACCGAAGCGATGCCGGTAGGCCTGGTTGAGCGCGTGGAAGCGCTGGAACTCGGCCTCGCTGAGCCGATCCAGCCCGGCCGAGGCCTGTTCGGCGGTGGAGGCGGCGGTGAGCGTGCGATCGACCGCGGCCTTGCCGGCCAGTTCGGGATGCGCGCGGATCAACGCGATCTGCTCCTCGGCCGAGGCCTCCACCACCACCTGCATCAAGCCGCGGTGCAGGTCCTCGAAGGGGCGCCGGCGCGCCGCGCGCTCCACCACCCAGGGCGAGTGCTCGAACAGCTCGCGGTAGCGCGCGACGAACGCCGCATCGTCCAGCACGGGATCGTCGGTCACGCTCATGCGTGGCTCCCCTGCAGCGAGACGTGCGCGGCCACCACCTTCCAGCCATCGGCAAAGCGCACCCAGCTCTGGCTCTGGCGGCCGCGCGCGCTGCTGCCCTCGCGCTCGAATTCGGCATGGGTGGTGGCCAGATCCTGGCCGAAGCCATGCACCTCGACATGCGTGAGCCGGCGCTGCGGCGAGCCGCCACGGCCGATGCGAAACGCGCGGATCGCCTCAATGCCATACAGCACCTCGCCCACCCCGTAGCGCACGGTGCTGGGCGCGGCATGAAACAGCGCATCCATTGCGGCGATGTCGTCGCGCATCAAGGCGTCCTCGTAGGCGTGGAAGGCAGCAGTCACTTGCGCGATCACCTCGGGCAGATCGATCTGCGATGCATCGATACTCATGCCGGATGCACCTGCAGCCAATGGCGGGCGATATCGATGCGTCGCGCCACCCACGCATCGCCGCTGGCCAAGACGTGATCGACGAAGCGTGCCAGCGCCGCGGCACGCGCCGGCTTGCCGGCGATGCGCCCGTGCAGGCCGATCGAGAGCATGCGCCCGCCTTCGCTGCGCAACTGCTCGAAGCCATCGCGCAGGTAGCGGAAGAACGGTTCGCCATCGGCAAACCCGTTATAGGCGACGAATTTCATGTCGTTGGCATCCAGCGTGTACGGCACGATCAACTGCGCGCGGCCGTGGCGGCGGTCGTAGTACGGCACATCGTCGGCGTAGCTGTCGGCGTCGTAGAAGAAGCCGCCTTCCTCGGCGATCAGGCGCGCGGTATTGGGACTGGTGCGGCCCTGGTACCAGCCCAGCGGGCGGCTGCCGGTGACCTGGGTGTGCACGGCGATGGCCTTGGCGATATGCGCGCGCTCGGTGGCCTCATCCACCTGCTGGTAGTCGATCCAGCGCAGACCGTGGCTGGCGATTTCCCAGTTGGCGGCCTGCATCGCCGCCACCGCCTCGGGATTGCTCGCCAACGCGTTGGCCACGCCGAACACGGTGACCGGCACGCCGCGCGCGGCGAACAGCCGGTGCAGCCGCCAGAAGCCGGCGCGGCTGCCGTATTCGTAGAGGCTTTCCATCGCCATGGCGCGTGCGCCGGGTTGCGCTTGCGCACCGACCATTTCCGACAGGAACGCCTCCGAGCCGGCATCGCCGTTGAGCACGCAGTTCTCCGCGCCTTCTTCGTAGTTGATCACGAACTGCACGGCAATGCGCGCGCCAGCGGGCCAGTGCGCGGCCGGCGGCGTGGCGCCGTAGCCGACCAGGTCGCGCGCGGCGCTCATGCCACAGGCTCCGCGTGCCAGGCCGCCAGCGCGGCCTCCACTGCCAGGCCCGGCGTGCAGGCGTAGCCTTCGGCACGCAGCACCGCTTCCAGCGCGGCCAGGGTGATCAGCACCTTGTGCTTCATCGCGTTGTAGCCCATTGCGCCGATGCGCCAGATCTTGCCTTGCAGCGGGCCGAACGCGGTGCCGATCTCGATTTCGAAATCCTCGCGCATGCGCCGGCGCACCGCATCGTTGTCGATGCCCGGCGGAATCACCACGCCGGTGACGTTGGTCATGCGGTGCGCATCGCTGCCGAACACCTCCAGCCCCATCGCGCGTACGCCCGCGCTCACCGCGCGGCCGGCGGCGGCGTGGCGGGCGAAGCGTGCGGGCAGGCCTTCCTGCAATGCCACGCGGGCGCATTCGCGTGCGCCGTAGAGCATGGTGGTGGCTTCGGTGTGGTGATTGAGGCGCTTGTCCGACCAGTAATCCATGATCATCGCCAGGTCGAAATAATTGGAGGCGATGCGCGGGCCGCTGCCATTGGCGATGTCGGCCCGCACGATGCCACGCTCGACATGGCGGCGCGCAAAGATGGCCTCGGCCGCGCGCTCGGATACGGTGATCGGCGCCGAGCCGGAGGGCCCGCCCAGGCATTTCTGCAGGCCACCGGTGACCACGTCCACGCCCCAGCGGTCGGCGGCGATCTCCATGCCGCCGAGGGTGGCGGTGGCATCCACGTAACTCAGCGCACCGGCGGCGCGACACAGCGCACCCAGGCCGTCGAGCGGCTGCGCCATGGTGGTGGAGGTGTCGCCGTGCACGGTGGCCACCAGCCTGGGTGCCACGCGTTCGATCGCCTCGGCAATGGCCTGCTGTGGCACCACCTCGCCCCAGGGCGCGTCCACGCTGTGCACCTGCGCGCCAAGGCGCTGCAGGATTTCGGTGAGCAACAGGCCGAAGCGGCCGAAGTCGATGACCAGCACGCGGTCGCCCGGTTGCACCAGCGACACCAGCGCCGCTTCGATGCCGGCGCGAGCGGTGCCGTCGACCAGGAACGTCCAGCGGTTATCGGTGCCGAACAGCGGCCGGTACAGCGCCATCACCTCGTTCATGTAGCCGGTCATCTCCGGGTCGAACTGCCCCAGCAGGTCGGCGGCCATCGCGCGCAGCACGCGCGGATGCGCATTGACCGGGCCGGGGCCCATCAGCAGCCGCTGTGGCGGATCGAGTTCGGCGAAGGTGTGCAGGTGACGCAGGTCAGGTGACAAGGGGCGCTCCCAGGTGATCGATGAAGTGGCGCATGACCGCCAGCGCGACCTCGGCGTCGGCCGGGTCGACGTGTTCGTCCGGATGATGGCTGACGCCGCCGGCGCAGCGCACGAACAGCATGGCGGTCGGGCACAGCGCGGCCATCGTCATCGCATCGTGGCCGGCGCCGGAGACCAGCCGCCGTGGGGCGATGCCTTGCGCGGCGACGGCCTGTTCGAGCCGGGCCATCAGCGCCGGTGCGCAGGGGCTGGCGGCCAGGGTCTGCAGCGACTCGATGGCGATCGCAATGCCGCGTTCGCCGCCGATGCGGTCCAGTGCGTGTTCGATCGCGTGCACCGCGGCGTCGCGGGTGGCGTGGTCGCCGGCGCGCACGTCCAGCGTGCAGTCCACCCGGCCGGGCACCACGTTGACCGCACCGGGGGCGAGCTGCAGTTTGCCGACGGTGGCGACCAGACCGTTGCCGCCATCGCGCGCGATGCGTTCGATCGCCAACAGCGCTTCGGCCGCAGCGCTCAAGGCATCGCGACGCAGCGCCATCGTGGTGGTACCGGCATGCCCGGCGCGGCCGTCGAAGCGCAGCGCGAAACGACGCTGCGCGGCGATCGCAGTGACGATACCCACCGGCAGGCCTTCGGCTTCGAGCACGGGGCCTTGTTCGATATGCGTCTCCAGATACGCCACTACGCTGCCCGGCGCGCGCGCGGCGTGGTGGATCTGCGCGATGTCCAGATCCCACTCTGCCAACGCGTTGGCGACATCGATGCCGGCCGCGTCGCTCACCGTCAACGTGGTCGCATCGAGCGTGCCGGCCACCGCGCGGCTGCAGAACATGGACGCCGGAAAGCGCGAGCCCTCCTCGTCGCCGAAGGCGATCACTTCGATCGCGAACGGCAGCCGGCGCGCTTGCGCCTGCAGTGCGGCCACGCACTCGATGCCGAGCAGCACGCCCAGCGGGCCGTCGTAGCGGCCGGCATCGCGCACGCTGTCCAGGTGGCTGCCGATCAGCAGCGCCGGTGCATTGGCGTGCATGCCCTCGTAGCGTCCGATCAGGTTGGCCGCCGCATCCAGCCGCACCTGCATCCCGGCCTGGCGCATCCACTCGCCCACCTGCGCCACCGCGGCGCGGTGTGCGGGACTGAGCCAGGCGCGGAACAGGCCACCGGGTGTGTCGCTGAAAGGCGCTGCGCCCAGCCGGTCGCAACGCGCCACCGCGCGCGCGCCGGATGCCGCCTGTCCGGACGCTGCCTGATCGACGGCAACCGCTGTACTCAGCATGCGCCAGCCCGGCTGGAACGATCCGGATGCCTTGCACACGGCAGGGCCAACGCAGTGGCGGAAGGGAACATGCTGCGTCCTTGAAAGGGAAGGCGTGGGGCCGATCCACGGCGGGAGGGCGGTCGTTTCGACTATACGAAGGCAGGCGTGTCGCCCCAAAGCGGTTTTTTTCGAGGGTGGCGTTGCAAAAAACGCGACAGCGCAGGCGCCGGCCGGATCTGCGGCAAGGAGAATGGACAACCGTCACCATCGCCAGGAACACCGGGTAGCCCACGACCAGGCTGCTACAGTCCTGCAGAGCATGAATCGGATTCACCAATGGCACGCGATAATTTCAAGGATCTGCTGGCGCTGATCGCCATCGTGCGGGAAGGCAGCTTCACGCGTGCCGCGGCCACGCTGGGCGTATCGCAATCGGCGCTCAGCCACACCATCCGCGGGCTGGAAGCAACGCTGGGGCTGCGACTGCTCACCCGCACCACCCGCAGCGTGGCGCCGACCGAGGCGGGCGAGCGCCTGATCCAGACCGTGGCACCGCGGTTCGCCGAGATCGAGGAAGCGCTGTCGGCACTGAGCGTGATGCGCGAGACCCCGTCCGGCAGCGTGCGCATCACCGCCACCGACTATGCTGCGCGCGAAATCCTGTGGCCGCGGCTGGCCGTGCTGCTGCGCCAGTACCCGGACATCAAGCTGGAGCTGGTGGTGGACAACGGCCTGACCGATATCGTGGCCGACCGGTACGATCTGGGCGTGCGCCTGGGCGACCAGGTGGAAAAGGACATGATTGCCGCACGTATCGCGCCGGACATGCGCATGGCGCTGGTGGCCTCGCCTGCCTATCTTGCGCGCAGGCCGGTGCCGACCACGCCGCAGGATCTGACCGCCCACACCTGCATCAACCTGCGCATGAAGAGCGCCGGCGGGCTGTATGCCTGGGAGCTGGAAAAAGATGGCCGCGAAGTCATCGTGCGCGTGGAGGGGCAGCTCATCTTCAACGGGATCTACGAAGCGCTGGATGCGGCACTGGACGGTTTCGGCATTGCGTTCGTGCAGGAAGACCTGGTGCGCCCGCATCTGGAGGCCGGGCGGCTGCGCTGGCTGATGCAGGACTGGTCGCCGACCTGGCCGGGCCTGCATGCGTTCTATCCCAGCCGCCGGCACTCTTCGCCGGCATTCAATCTGGTGCTGGACGCGCTGCGCTACAAAGGGTGATGCCGCGCGCAGCATCGCAACGGCGCGCGTACCGGTCAGGACAAGGCACGGCTCATGAGTGCGCCTCATAGGCCCGTGCGGCTGATCGATCTTTATCGCCGGCGGCGGCCTACGTAATCTTCGCCTCCACCACGCCGCGCGCCAGCACAGCCAGACTGCGCGGTCGTCCTGTTGCCGGCCCGAAGCCGATGCCCGACATCGGCTGCCATTCCATTCCCAGACCTCGTCCCCGGCCATCCGTCATGCCGGTGGCGCGAGGTCGTTCTGCACGTTCTTGTGAGGCCCCGTGATGCCAGCCAATACCGTTGCCACCGATACAGCACCGCGTGATGCGGTTGCAGATACGCGCCAGCGCTGGGGCGCGGTGGGTTCGATGTCGCTGTGCGTGGCGCTGTTGATTGCAGCCCGATGCAGCGTTACGTCCCTCCGGCCGGAGGCGCCTCGCCAAGTTCCTGGCGTAATGCGTCGACGCACTCGTCGACGAAGCGGCGCACCTTCGACGAGCCGCGACGTCCTTCCACATGCACCACATGCACCGGTTCCGGCGCGATTTCGAACCCTTCCAGCACGCAGGCGAGTTGCCCGCTGCGCAGGTACTCGCGCACCTGGTAGGACGGCACCTGGGTCAGCCCCCAACCCTGCAGTGCGGCGTGGATGGCGGCGTTGGAGGCGCTGACGCTGAGCCGCGCGCCCACATCCACCAGATGCTCGCGGCCATCCACCCGGAACGGCCAGCGCGGTGCGCGCTCGGCCGACGAGATCGCCACGGTGGCGTGTTGCATCAGCGCATCCGGATGCAGCGGAATGCCGTGCGTGCGCAGATAACCGGGCGTGGCGCACACCATGCGGCGCACGCTGCCGACCGGGATGGCGGTCAGCGACGAGTCGGGCAATGCACCGATCCGCACGGCGACATCGATGCCCTCATCCAGCAGCGCCATCACCCGATCCAGCAGGACGGCGCGCACCTGCACCTGCGGGTAGCGCTGCAGGAAGCGTGTCACCACCGGCATCACGTGCAGGGCGCCGAACATCTGCGGTGCGGTCACCGTGAGTACGCCGCCAGGCAGTGCGTGCATCCCGGCCGCGCGCGTCTCCAGCTCGTCCAGCTCGCTCAGCAGGCGCCGGCAATCGCTGGCGTACTGCTGGCCGGCTTCGGTGAGCCGCATGCTGCGGGTGCTGCGGACCACCAGCAGCACGCCGAGACGGCGCTCCAGCTGCGCGATGGTGCGGGTGACCGTGGCGGTGGAAATGCCGAGCTTGCGCGCCACCCCGGCAAAGCTCGCCTGCTCGGCCAGCGCCGCGAATAGCGTCATTTCCTGGATGCGATCCACCGATGCCTCGCGCTCGACCATCACCTTCGACAAGGCGCGAAGCCTAGCAGCCCGCAGTGAGCGAGCCGCCAAGGTGCGTCTGCCCTACATGCATGCGAGCGCAACCGCCGGGCGCGGCATTGCGCGCCACGCAATGCTCCATTCAACCCCACGGTGGTTCTCGCGCCATGCCGGCGCACCTAGCATGGCCACCATTCCACACGCCCTTGCCGGATCCCATGCCCGCCGAGTCACGCACCGCGTTCACTCCACACGACGTTCCGGCACTGCGCGAGCGCCGCAGTGTCCTGCGCGCGTCCTGGATCGGCACCGCGCTGGCCTTGGGTGCCGGCGTACTGCGGGCGGCCGACACGCCTGGCCGCCATGTCCCACCCCTTGCAGGAGACAGCATGTCCCACGATCCCACCCAGCGTGTCCGCTATCGCACCCAACAGGTCGGCGATGTCCACGTGTTCTACCGCGAAGCCGGGCGCCAGGATGCACCGGTGCTATTGCTGCTGCATGGCTTTCCCAGCGCCAGCCATATGTTCCGCGACCTGATGCCGTTGCTGGCAAGCCAGTACCGCCTGATCGCGCCGGACCTGCCTGGTTTCGGCATGACCAAGGCGCCGCCGCGTGGGCAGTTCGACTACACCTTCGAGGCGCTCTACAAGGTGATCGAAGGCTTCACCGAGGCGCTGGGCCTGGACCGCTATGCGCTGTATGTCTTCGACTACGGCGCGCCGGTGGGCCTGCGGCTGGCAGCGGCAAACCCGCACAAGGTCAGTGCCATCGTCAGCCAGAACGGCAATGCCTATCTGGAGGGTTTCAGCGATCAATGGGATGCCTGGCAGGCGTACTGGCGCGAGCCGACGGACGCCAACCGCCAGGCCTGCCGTGCCTCGCTGTCGGCGCAGACCATCCGTGAGTGGCAGTACGGCACCGGTGCCGATCCGAGCAGGCTCTCGCCCGACGGCTACACCCTGGACATCGCCTACATGGCGCGCCCGGGTGCCGAAGAAATCCAGCTGGACCTGATCCTGGACTACCGCAGCAACCTGCAGGCCTACCCCGCGTTCCATGCGTATTTCCGCGCCCATCAGCCGCCGTTGCTGGCGGTGTGGGGCCGGCACGATCCGGCCTTCGTGCCGGCCGGCGCGCAGGCCTATCGCACCGATCTGCCGAACGCCGAAGTGCACCTGCTGGACACCGGCCACTTCGCGCTGGAAACGCATGCGGCGGAGATTGCGGCGTACCTGCGTGATTTCCTGTCGCGTGCGCTCGGTGGATCGGCGTAATCCGGGCACCGGTGCCTGGCATGCGAAAGCGGCGACAGAGGTGCGCACGCGCGCAGGGAGGTGGCAGTTGTGCGTGCTAGCGTGCCGCCACTCTCCTCCGACAAGTCCCGCATGGCCACCTCGCACCGATGGATAGGGTTGTTGCTCGTCAGCCTCTTGCCAGCACCTGCGTTCGCAGGCACCGCGGAGGGCGGCTACCGACAGCCGCCGGAGCCGTTGTTGAGCGTGATGCGTGCACCGCTCAATCCATCGCCGCGGCTGGATCCCACCGGCAGGACCTTGCTGCTGGTGCAGCGGAACCCGTATCCGCCGATCGCACGGCTGGCCGAGCCCTATCTCAAGCTCGCCGGCGTGCGGGTGGAGCCGCGCACGCATAGCCGCCACGACATGTCCAACGGCTACGGCATTCGCGCCTGCCTGCAGGGTTTCAGCCTGATGGACATTGCCACCGGCACGCAGACGGCCGTGGCCCTGCCGGCCGACGCCTGCCCGGCGTTGCCGGTGTGGTCGCCCGACGGGCGCCGCTTCGCCTTCAACAACACCGCCGCCGACCGTGTCGAACTCTGGGTGGGAGACACCGCCACCGGACAGGTCCGCAGGATCGACGATGTGCAGCTCAACCCTGTGCTTGGGGGCGAGATCCAATGGCTGGGCGGCAGCGACACCCTGCTGCTGAAGACCGTGCCGCGCGAGCTGGGCCCCGCACCACGCAAGCCTGCGCTGCCGCCGGGCCCGGAGGTCAAGGAAACCATCCAGGGCAAGGGTGAAAGCAGTACCTACGAAGCCCGCGATACGCTGTCCAGTCCAGAGGACGAGGCGTTGTTCACCTATTACGCCACCGCACAACTCGTCACGGTGGATGCGGCGAGCGGTCGCCAACGCAAGCTTGGGACCCCGGCGGTGTACGACACGGTCGACGGCGCGCCGGATGGCCGGCATGTGCTGGTGGAACGGTTGAAGGCGCCGTATTCCTATGTCACCACCTATACGCGGTTCGCCCACGCTATCGCGGTGCTGGATCTGGAAACTGGCGGTGAACGTGTGCTGGCCACTCTGCCGGTTGCAGACCGGGTGCCGGTGCAGGGTGTGGCGACCGGCCCCCGCGCCTACTCCTGGCGCGCCAATCAGCCGGCCACGCTGGTGTGGGCCGAGGCACTGGACGGCGGCGACTGGAAAACCAGCGTGCCCGCACGCGACAGGTTGATGACGCTGGCGGCACCGTTTACCGCCAGGCCGCGCGAGCTGGGGCGCGTGCAGCAGCGGTATGCAGGCCTGTCCTGGTTCGCCGACGGCGGGCAGGCGTTACTGGACGAGTACGACGAAAACCGCCATTGGCGGCGGACCACGCTGGTGGATGTCGACCGCCCTGCCGCTGGCGGACGGGTGTTGTTCGACCTGTCCACCGACGATCTGTACGCCGATCCCGGCCTGCCTGAAATGCAGGTGCTCGCCAACGGCCAGTCCGTGCTGCGCCAGACCCAGGGCGCGTTGTTCCTGAGTGGGCAAGGCGCCTCGCCGGCCGGCGACCGGCCGTTCCTGGATCGTTATGAGCTTGCCACCGGCAAGACCCGGCGGCTGTTCCGCAGCGATGCCCAGGTGGACGAGGTGTTCTTCGGATTTGCCGGCGACGATGTGTCGCGCCTGCTGACCTGGCATCAGTCGCTGACCGATCCGCCCAACGTGTATCTGCGCACCCTGGGCCAACCGCTATCGGCTGCGGCCGCAGGCGAGGCTGTCGTTGCGTCCACCGCGACGCAGATCACCCGGTTCCCCGATCCGACCCCGCTGGTGCGGCAGATCAAGAAGCGTCTGGTGAGCTACAAGCGCAAGGACGGCGTGGACTTGTCGTTCACCCTGTACACGCCGCCCGGCTACCAGGAAGGCACGCGCGTACCGGCGATCCTGTATGCCTACCCGCTCGACTATGCCGACCCCTCCAAGGCCGGCCAGGTCAGCGGCGCCAGCGAGCGCGAGTTCACCCGTCTGGGCTACTACCAGCTCTTGTTGCTGGCCGGTTACGCCATCATCGACAATGCCGCTTTCCCCATCGTGGGCGACCCCAAGACCGCCTACGACACCTATCTGCAGCAGCTGGTGGACGATGCCACCGCTGCGGTGGACAAGGCGGTGGAGTTGGGGGTCGTCGACCGTCAACGCATCGGCGTCACCGGACATAGCCACGGCGCGTTGATGACGGCCAATCTGCTGGCGCATACCGATCTGTTCCGCGCAGGTGCCGCCACCAGCGGCAGCTACAACAAGACGCTGACGCCATTTGGATTCCAGAACGAGCGTCGTTCGTTCTGGGCCGCACCGGAGGTCTATGCGCAAGCCTCCGCGTTCTTCCACGCCGACAAGATCGACGAGCCCTTGTTGATCGTGCATGGCATGGACGATGCCAACCCCGGTACCGAAACCACCCAGGCTCCACGCCTGTTTCAGGCCATCCGCGGCAACGGTGGCACCGCGCGCCTGGTGCTGCTGCCCTTCGAGCCGCACTGGTACAGCGCACGCGAATCCACAGAAGACGTGGTGGCCGAGATGCTGGATTGGTTTGACCGTTACGTAAAGAATGCGCCGCCACGCGGTGCCGGCAGCACGCAGGATCGCTAGGCCCGCTACCCTGGAGCAGGCTGACTGACACCGCGATGGCGTCGGTGCGGGAGTGGGGCGTTGCTTGCGCGCCGATGCTGCTGGTCAAGGCGCGCTCCTGGCCCATCTGCAGGGCGCGCGCCTGGTCGCGAGCCATCGCATGGCCGGTGATGCCACCGGCCATGCGCTGCGCAGCGGGTGTGCGCCAGGCTGCGGAAAGCCGAGCTTGCAGCAATGCGATCGCAGCGATGCCTTGGCCGCCGGGTGACGTGATCGGTACCTCGCATCACCTGGGGCCGCATCACCCTCTTAGAGCAGCTAGCAAAACGACTGCGCGGCCGCCAAGCGGGCACGGTCGGTGCTCGGTGCGGCATGTACCACTCGTACACTGCGGTTCCTCAGCGCCGTCCGCACCCACCTGACGACCGCTCGCTACGTTTTGTTAGCCGCTCTTAGTCGGCGGACAGCGAGCCCAGGGTGAAACCGGACACCGCATTGACCTTGCCGCGCCAGAGCACGCCACGGTTGCTGGGCAGCGGCTGGCCGCCGGGTGAGAAGCAACGCGCATCGATCAGGTGGATGAACTGCGGCGGTGCGCTGCTCTGCTGGCCGTCGTCATCGTCGGCGGCGGCGTCGTAAATGCTGGCATGGCTGGCGAATGCAAGACGAATGTCTTCCTTCTCCTCGTCGCTGCCGGGAAACGCCGCAGAAAATTCCTGCGCGAAGGCTTCGAAGTATTGCTTGCCGCTCACCAGCTGGCCCGAGACGACCACGCCCTCCACGAACAGGGTGATGCCGAACTGCGTATTGGAAGCGTTGGCAATGCCGACCAGCTTCTGCAGGTACCAATCCACGCTCTGGCCGTCGAACGCCAGCTTGACGTCTTCCAGCGACGGTTGATGTTGATCCTGGTCTGTCATGTTGCTCTCCTCTAGGTGGATTCGACGACGCGTCATGTCCATGCCGGATCTAGGTCACCGGCCATGGTGTGCGCAAGCATGGCACACGTCCTCCTGCAGTGACTGCGGCCGGGTTCGCTCGGGCAGCGACGAAAGCACCGTGTTGTGATGGATCGACGCCTGCCCCGGATGCGCGCGGGATCGCTTCGGCAGGCCATGCCATCGTGTGGCACACCGCTCGCCGTGCTCACCACCCTGCAACGGCGCCGTCCGAGCGCGGATCGCTCGCGCCGCTGATCACGCCATCGGCCTGCCGCACCAGGGCACCGGCATGCCCCATCACCGCGGTGTAGGCAGGCAGCAGTTCCACCGCGTGCCCGGCCTCGCGCAAGGCCTGCACCAGCGCCGGATCGAAGCGGTCTTCCAGCTTCAGCGTGGTGCTGTTCTCGCCCCAGGTGCGGCCGAGCAACCAGCGCGGCGCCGTGATCGCCTGCTGCAGCGGCATGTCGAAGCGGGCGTAACGCGAAAACAGCGCGGCCTGGGTCTGAGGTTGGCCTTCGCCGCCCATGGTGCCGTAGGCCATGACGCGGCCATCGTCGAAGCTGGCCAGCGCCGGGTTGAGGGTGTGGAACGGTTTGCGCCCCGGGGCGAGCGCGTTCCAGCCGTCCGCCGCCAGGCGGAAGCTGCAGCCGCGGTTCTGCCAGGTGATGCCGGTGCGTGGCAGCACCAGGCCGGAGCCGAACTCGAAGTAGGTGGACTGGATGCAGCTGACCGCACGCCCGGCGGCATCGATGGCGCCGAACCAGACCGTGTCGCCGGCCTGCGAGGGTTGCGGCCAGGGCAGGGCGCGGGTCATGTCGATGCGTGCGGCCAGCGCGTCGAGCGCGGCGCTGTCGTCCAGCAGTGCCTGCGCGTCCAGCGTCATCCACGCCGGGTCGCCGATATGCGCATCGCGGATCAGAAAGGCCTGCTTGGTGGCTTCGACCAGGCCGTGCACATGCGCAAGGCTGTCGGTCTGGGTCACCTGCAGGCGGTCGAACAACGCCAGGATCAGCAGCGAGGCCAGGCCCTGGGTGGGTGGGGCGTGGTTGTAGACGCGTGCGCCGGCAATGCCCACCGACAACGGCACGCTGCGATCGGCGCTGTGCGCGGCCAGGTCGTCGGCATGCAGCGGGCTGCCGAGCGCATACAGGTCGGCGGCGATGTCGGCGGCGAGTGCACCGCGATAGAAACCGTCCAGGCCGGCGTCGGCCAACCGCTGCAGGGTGTCTGCCAGCTGCGGTTGCTGCAGCAGCACGCCCTCGCGCAGGGGCACGCCGTGGGGTTCGAAGATGCGTGCGTAGGCGCCGGGCTGGCAGCGCAGTTCGCCGCCCTTGTCGGCCGCTATCTGGGCGCCGCCGGCGGTGACCGGAACACCGGCGGCGGCGTGATGGATGGCATCGGCGAGCAGGCGCTGCAGCGGCAGCCGGCCATCGGCCCGTTGCAGCGCCAATGCCCAGCCGGAGACGGTGCCGGCCACGGTATTGGCCGCAGCGGGACCGCGCCAGGGGATGCCGGCCTGGCCGGCGTAGTAGTCCAGGGTCGCTGCACGCGCGGCGCGGCCGCAGGCGTCGATGGCGTGGACGTGGCCATCCGGCTCGCGAATCAGCCAGAAGCCGTCGCCGCCGATACCGGTCATGTGGGGATACACCACCGCCAGGCAGGCGGCGGTGGCAACCGCCGCTTCGATGGCGGTGCCGCCGTCGCGCAGCACATCGCGGCCGGCCTGCGCGGCCAGGTGATGCGGTGCCACCACCATGCCGCGGCAGGCGCGCAAGGTCTGCAGCATCACTGGCCCTCCGCCGGCGGGCTGAAGGCCAGGTGCCCATCGCGTTCGAGCTGCGCGGCGAGGGCGAACAGGCGGTCTTCGCGGCCGGGCGCGGCGATCAGCTGTACGCCTAACGGCAGGCGGCCCGGACGCGGCAGTGGCGCGGCCAGCACCGGGCATCCGGCCAGGCCGAGCGGCTGGGTGAAGATGCCCAGGTTGGCGCGTGCCGAGACCGACAGGCCGTCGATCTGGATGGTGTCCTGGTCGATGCGCGGCGCCACGCACGGCGTGGCTGGCGCGATCAACACATCCACCTCGTCCCACAGCGCCCGCATCGCGGTAGCGAACCAACGGGCGAAGGCCTGCGCATCGGCCACCGCGCTGGCCGGCAGCTGCAGCCCGGCCAGCAGACGGTCGCGCGTGGCCGGGTCGAACTGCTCGGCCTGCGTTGCGAGGGCGGCGCGATGACGGTGGCCGCCTTCGGCGGCGGTCAGCACGAAGGCCGCCGCACGTGCGCGCTCGGCTTCCGGCAATTCGACCACCGCGTTGCTGTTGCAGGCCTGCAGCAGCGCGCCCAGGCCAGCCTCCAGTTCGGGATCGAGATTGCGCTGGAACCAGCCGCCAAGCCGGGCGATGCGCAGGGTGTTGGCAGTGCAGGCTGCAATCGGCTGTCCGAGCAACACCTCCTGCACGCGGCGCAGGTCGGCCACGCAGGTCGCGAACGGCCCCACCACGTCCAGCGCATCGACGAAGGGAAACACGCCCTCCAGCGGAATTGCGCCATGCGTCGGGCGCAGGCCATACACGCCGCACAGCGCGGCGGGCACGCGGATCGAGCCGTTGGTGTCCGAACCCAGCGCGAACGGCACCAGCCCCGCCGCCACCGCTGCCGCCGAGCCACCCGAGGAGCCGCCGGCCAGATGCTGGTAGTCGTGCGGATTGGCGGTGGTGCCGTGGTGCGCGTTGACGGTGGCAAAGCCGTAGGCGAATTCGTCCATGTTGGCAGTGCCGACCAGCACCGCACCGGCATCGCTCAGGCGTTGCACCACCGCCGCATCGCGGTGGGCCGGCGCGCAGTGCGCGCGTACCGCCGCGCCGGCGGTGGTGACCTGGCCGGCGACATCGAACAGGTCCTTGACCACGAACGGCACGCCCGCCAGCGCACCGCCATCGCCGCCACCGCTCAGCGCCGATTGCACACGCGCGGCATCGGCGGCGGCGCGTGCCGGCAGCAGGCGGGTGATCGCGCACAGGCGGTCGTTGGCCTGGTGGATGCGCGCCAGTGTCTGGGTGGCCAGGCGCGCGATCTGCGCGGGCTGGCTACGCGAGGTGGCAACGATGGCCGCGATCTGGCCACGTGGGCCGGCGGTGTCATGGCCCGCGGCACGTGGTGGGTTGAAACTGCTCAACAGGTGCGCATGGCCGCGCAGGATGTCGGTATTGCGATCGATGCCGGCTTGCCACTGCGCTGGGAGTTGCATGGGTCACCTTGGGTTGCTGGTGCTGGTGCGGGTCGGGCCCCTCTCCCGCCGGGAGAGGGGTTGGGGTGAGGGTGCCCCGGGAGTTGGAGGTGTGTCAGCGGCTCATGCCGCTGGCTCGTTGTCGTACTCAGCGGGCATCGCATTTTTATCGGCTGGCGTCCCCTCATCCGCCCTTCGAGCACCTTCTCCCGGCGGGAGAAGGGGGAGCGGCAACCCGACTGCTGGCGGCTGCGGCGCAGTGAGGCGGTCGATCAACAACTGCTCGAACGCCTCCACATCCACCGCATGCACCACGCGTTGCGCCTGCTCGCCCAGGCCCGGCTGGTAGCCCGGTGCCCATGACAGGATGTCGCCATAGCCGGCGTCGAAGGCGGTGTTGGTGTCGACGTAAAGGGTTTCGGTACGGGTTGCCAGCTCGGGGCGCAGCCATAACGCCGTGGCCAGTTCGTCCCACATCGGAAAACCCGGCTCGCGCCGCCGCAGCGCCTGCCCGATCACGGTGTCGGCGGCGCTCATGCGCGCGAGCAGGTGCGGGGTGAGTTCGGTGGCGGTGGAAGGATCCACCGGCACCATGGTGATCCTGCGCCACGGGGCGTGCATGACGATGCGGGCCGCTTCCGGATCCCAGCGGATATTGAATTCGCGGCGGGGCGAATGGACGAACTCGCGCGCGAACTGCCGCGCACTGACGCTGTTGCGCTGCTGCCTTGGATTGAGGCTGCCGCCCATGTAGACCAGTTCGCGTGCCAGGGTGGCGAACGCCGGGTCCAGCGATTGCGCCAGCGCCAGATTGGTCAACGGGCCGGTGGCAACGATGCTCACCTCGCCCGGGTACTGGCGCACCATGCGCAGCATGGACAACGCGGCCGGTTCGTCGGCCGGGCGCACCACGCTGGGATTGCCCAATGCCAGGTCGGGCACCACGTCGTGCGCGTGGTAGCGCGGCGCGCTCTGCACGGTATCCCCATCCACCCACTGCCGCGTCCACGCACCTTTCCAGACCAGCTTGCCGTACAGCGCTTCCCAGCGCTCGGTGGCGGCCTCGCTGTTGAGCAGTGGATGCACCGGACCCGGCAGCACCGGAATCTGCGGGTGGCCGGCCAGTTCCAGCAGGCGGCAGGTATGGGCCAGCACTTCGTCGCGCCAGATATTGCCGCTCACCGCACTGATGCCGAGCACCTCGACCTCGGGCGATTGCAACAGCAGGACATGCGCAGGCGTGAAGCCATCGATGTCGTCTTCGAGGATGACGCGGCGTCTGGATGGGGCGGCGTTGGGGTCGGTCATTGCGCTTCGGTCGTGGAGTGGAATGTGGTGCAGCGGAGATGGAGCGGACGTTGCGTGAGGAGGAACATGCCTGCGCGCGAGGTGGCGTTCGCGGGTGAAGCCTGTTCGCGCAAGGGCGCGCTCCCGAGTGACGGGTGCCGCTGCCAGCGCTAGCTGCGCTGCGCCAGCAGCGAGCGCTCGTACTGCGCCAGGTCGAGTTCCAGCTGCCATTGCAGCCGCGCCTTCTCGCTGGCCTGGCGAAAGGCGCGGCAGCCGGCATCGTCTGCCTCGCGTTGCAGTGCGTTGCGGCAGGCCTGCACGGCACTGCCATCGGCAGCCCACAGGCTGACACCGGGCAGGAAGCTGTAGGTCAGGCCATTGCGCGCCAGCTGCTTGAGCGTGGGGTAGTCGATGCCCTGTTCCTGCATGGCGCGTTGGTATTCGTGGGTCATGTCCGCACGCGACACGCCGGCATCGTCGGTGGACAGCACCACCGGCACGCCTGCGCGCAGATACATCGACAACGGGTGCGCGGCGCCCTTGATCCCTAGAATCACATCGTTGCTGGTGAGGTTGATCTCCACCGCCACCTGTTTGCGGCGCATCTGTTGCAGCAGCGCCTCGGCATCGTCCTCGTAGGGCAGGTCCACGCCATGGCCGATACGGCGTGCGCCAACGTCCACCGCCTGACGGATATGCGAGCGCAATTGTGCCGGCGGCACCAGCCCCAGGGTCAGCTCGCCAGCATGCAGGGACAGCGCAACGCCTGGATAGCGCGTGGCGAAGAAGCCGAACATCGCCATATGCCGCGTGTAGTCGGCCAGCGCCACCGGGTTGTCTTCGGGCGCAACGATGTTCACCGCCACCGCGCGGCTGCCACCGGCGGTCACCAGCGCATGGGCCAGCGCCATCTGCCCGAACACCGCCGGCTGCGGCAGCACGCGCAACACATACGGCACATAGCGATAGGCGACCCGGCAGCCGGGGCGCGCATCGGCCTGGTCGCAGCGCAGCACGCGGCGCACCTGCGCATCGGTGTCGGCCAGCGCCGCCTGTGCGGCCTGCACCAGCGGCGGCAACGCCTGCTGCAGGGCGGCCAGGTTGGCGCTGTCGTCATCGCCGTGCCAGGGCAGTGCCTGCATGCGTTGTGCGGCCTGCTCCATCTGCGGCGGATTGGCGATGATTTCCACGTAGGGCACGCGATCGCGCGCGGCCTGGTCGAGTACCGCGGCCACGGTATCGGCCACACGCGCCCGCACCACCGCATCGAACTTGCCGAAGCTGCCGAAGAACTGGCCGTGCCCGCTGGGCTGCGCGGCAGTGGGCAGGAACCGGCGCATCGACAAGGCATCCACCACCCGCCCGTACAACGCTGCATTGCGGGCGGCCAGGCCGCTGGCCGGCTCCTGCCCCTTGCCGCAGGGCGGCGCATGCAGGCTCAGGTCATCCAGCTGCACGCAGGCGCCGTCTTCGCTGGCCCACTGCAGGTAGTCCTCGGCATACACCGAGCCGGACAGGTGGTTGTGCAGGTCGCCGCCCTTGGGCATGGCCTGCAGCCAGGCGCGCAGCTGTGCAGGTTGCGCGGCGGCGGCGTGGAACAGCTGCGCCACCTGCTGCTCGCGCTGCTGCGCAGGAGCGGGAACCGTGCGTGCCTGGGCGATGCAGGGCAACAACGCGCAAAGACTCAGGATCAGATAACGATGCAGAGGCGACATGCGGGATGAACTCGATAAAGACATCAGGGGGCCGGGTGGCTGCAGGCGTCTGCGCAACGACGCCATGCAGTGAAGCGCAGGCGACGGCCCGCAGGCAAGGCGGAGACAGGCATGCGGCCATGCCGGCACGATGGCGTGCGCGATGCCAGCCGGAGGGCTGGCGCACACCGCATCACCGACCCTGCGCAGGCGCTGCCCGACGCCCCGCACCACGCTGCCGGCAGCCTTGTTCGCGCGCCAGGCAATCACGGTCGCGCGTGCCATGCAGCGCCCGTGACGACCATATGCGGCGCGATTGCGCGAGCACGCATCTGCGCATGCCAGCATCGGCTCATTCCAGCGCATAGCGCAGCACGAACAAGCCGGCGATCGCCCAGGTGGCCGGGTGCACACCGCGCCAGCGGCCGCTGCCCAGCCTGAGCGCTGCGTAGGTGATGAAGCCCAGCGCCAGACCGGTGGCGATGGAGTAGGTGAGCGGCATGGCGAGCATGCAGATCGCCGCCGGCAACGCTTCGCCGACATCGTCCCACTGGATCTGCGTGCACTCGCGCAGCATCACCGAGGCCAGATAGATCAGTGCCGGCGCGGTGGCATACGCCGGCACCATGGCCGCCAATGGCGAGAACAGCAGCGCCAGCAGGAACAAGCCGGCGACCACCAGCGCGGTCAGGCCGGTGCGCCCGCCCACCTGCACGCCGGCGGCGCTTTCCACGTAGGCGGTGGTGCTGGAGGTACCGAGCAACGAACCGGCCAGGATGGCGGTGCTGTCGGCCAGCAGCGCGCGGTCGAACTGCCGGCGCTGCGCCTGCGTGCGCAGCAGGCCGGCGCGCTGCGCCACGCCCATCAAGGTGCCGGTGGCATCGAACATCTCCACCAGCACGAACACCAGCACCACATGCAGCACCGCCGCAAGCGCACCGCTGCCGCCATGGCCGTGCAGCGCGCCGGCGATATCCAGCTGCAGCAGCGTCGGCGCCAGGCTGGGCGGCAGCGACAGCACGCCCTGGTAGCGCACCAGGCCCAGCGCCAGCGCCGCGGTGGTGACGGCCAGGATGCCGAGCAACATCGCCCCCCGCACGCGTCGTGCTTCCAGCACGCCGATCAACAGCAGCCCGGCCAACGCCAGCAGCGGTTCGGGCCGATGCAGGTCGCCCAGCGTCAGCAAGGTCTGCGGATGCGCCACCACCAGCCCGGCCTTCTGCAGGCCGATGAGCGCCAGAAACAGGCCGATGCCGGCCGCGATTGCGCTGCGCAACGTGGCCGGAATGCCGTCCACCAACCAGCGCCGCGCGCCGGTGACGGTCAGCAGCAGGAACAGGCAGCCGGAAACGAACACCAGCCCCAGCGTCTGTTGCCAGCTGTAACCCAGCGCGCCCACCACGGTGAAGGCGAAGAACGCATTCAGGCCCATGCCCGGCGCCATGCCGATCGGGTAGTTGGCCAGCACGCCCATCAGCAGCGAGCCCAGCGCCGCGGCCAGGCAGGTCGCCACGAACACCGCGCCATGGTCCATGCCGGTGGTGGCCAGGATGTCGGGGTTGACGAAGACGATGTACGCCATCGTCAGGAAGGTGGTGGCGCCGGCCAGCAGCTCCGTGCGCGCAGTGCTGCCGTTGGCGGCCAGCGCGAATCCGGGCCAGCGCATCAGCGTGCGGCCTCACGATGGAACAAGGGGATCTCATGGCAGGCAGGCATCGGCAAGGCTCTCTTCAACGCAGGGCATCCAGAGCGCGGCCCGTGGATGCAGGCTGCCCATCTTGCCTTGTGCGTGCGGATTTGCCAGCGCCGTGGGCCATTGCCGCGCGTGATCGCCGTCGTGCATCGGGATGGCCGGGGCCGGGGAGCGGTGCGCGGCCTGCCGGGACCTGTGCAACGCATGCGGTGCGCGCACGATGTTGCCGGTTCAAAGATCCAGCACCAGGCGCGGCGAGCGGCTGCGCGAGCAGCACAGGGTGATCTGCGTATTGCTGGCGCGTTCGGCATCGCCGAGCACGCTGTCGCGGTGATCGGGGACACCGGCGATCACACCGGTCAGGCAGGCCCCGCACATGCCCTGCTCGCAGGACAGCGGCACCTCGATCCCGGCATCCAGCAAGGCGTTGGCGATGCTGCAATCGGCCGGCACCTGCAGCACGCGGCCGCTGGCGGCCAGCTCCACTTCGAAGGCGCGATCCGCCGTGTGGCCGTGACTGGCATCGGTGGCAGCGAAGTGTTCGCGATGCAGCTGCGCAGCGCTCCATCCATGCGCCCGGGCCAGCTGCGTGAAGTGATCCATGAAGGCGGCCGGCCCGCACAGGTACAGCTGATCGTGCGCGCGTGCCTGGCCGAGTTCCTCGGGCACATGCACGCGTGGGCTCTGCCCGCCATCGCTCAGGTGCAGATGTACCTGGCCGTGCACGAAGCCTTGCTGCAGCCGCTGCCTGAAGGCCACGTCGGCGTGCCGACGCGCGTAGTAATGCAACACGAAGGCCTCGCCGCGCGCTTCCAGCGCTTCGGCCATGGACAGCAGTGGGGTGATGCCGATCCCGGCGGCCAGCAGCACATGCCGCTCGCCCGGATGCAGCGGAAACAGGTTGCGCGGGCTGGAGATGCGTAGCCGGTCGCCGGTACTGAGCCGTTCGCACAGATGCCGCGAGCCGCCGCGCGAGGCATCGGCCAGCTTGACGCATAGCACATAGTGATCGCGCACATGCGGCGCGCTGGCGATCGAATACTGGCGGATCAAGCCATCCGGCAGATGCAGGTCCACGTGCGCGCCGGCCTCGAACGCGGGCAACTCGTTGCCGATCGGCTCCAGGCGGATCGCACGCTGGCGGTGGCCTTGCTCGGCCACGGCGGCAACACGCACTTCATGCAGGCTCATGGCGCGCTCCTTTGGCGGTCAGCGCAGGAAGAAATCGCTATAGCCCTGGCTGCGCAGGCCACGGCGGTAGGCGATCGAGCTGCGGTCGGCCGGGATATGCACCTCCAGCAGCGGGTCCAGCGGCAGGTATTCGGGGCGTTGCGCTTCCACCATGGCGCGGTCTTCCTCGAACACGCGCAGGTTGAAGGCATGCACGTCCTCCACCGGCAGATGGGTGTCGAAGTTGCGCGCGATCGGCACCAGCAGGCGGGTCTTGTGCTTGGACACCGGGCTGGCGGCATTCATGATCACCAGCCGCTTACCCGGCACCGGGAAGTGGATGGTGAGCGTGGCGGTGAACGGCAGATGCACCTCGAAGTGGCGCAGCCACTGGAAGCTCGGGTCCACGTCCGGCAGCGGCATGTCCACCGAATAATTGGCCACGCTGCTGAGGTAATCGGCGTTGAAGCCGGTCGGCGTTTCGGTGGTGGTGTAGGCCGGCACTTCGCGCTTGTCCGGCTGGGCGAACGTGGCGGTATGCACGAAGGCGAAGTGCGCCACGTCGATGAAGCCTTCCAGCTGCCGCGCCGCGCTGCCGGCGATGTCGAAGGCCGGGCACACGATCTGCTGGAAGCCGTCCTCGTCCCAACCCGGCATCGGCGGGATCTGCACCTCGGCCTCGCCCACCCCGGCCGGTTTGGCCAGGCACACCCAGATCAGGCCGTAGCGCTCGGCCACCGCATAGGTGTGCAGGCGCATCCGGGCCGGGATGTTCTGCGTGGGACTGGCCGGAATGTGATTGCAGCGCCCGCCCGCGCCGAAGCGCAGCCCGTGGTAGGCGCAGACCACGCCGCCACCATCGGCCGTGCCCATGCTCAGCGGCACTCCGCGGTGCGGGCAGACATCGCGCGCGGCCACCAGTTCGCTGCCCAGGCGGTACAGCACCAGCGGCTCGTCCAGCAGGGTGGCCTTGAACGGCGCCTGCCCCACCTCGCTGCTCAGCGCCACCGCGTGCCAGTGCTGGGCCAGGCGCTGCCAGTCGGCGGCGGCGAAGGTGCAGTGCAGGGGCAGGGCGGGGACGGCGACATCCATGGGGCGGTCTCTGGCGTGAGGCGGGAGCGGCACCCGTCGCAGGGGCCTGGATTGACTCTAGGAAGCCGGGGGTGTGTGATCAAACATCGTTTTTCCGTCCAGCCATTGCAAAAAATGCAACGCCACGCGAGTCCCACCCCATGCTGACCTTCTCCCGCTTCACCCGTTACTTCATCGAAGTGGCCCGCTGCGGCAGCATCCGCAAGGCCTCGGAGGTGCTGCACGTCTCGGCCTCGGCAATCGACCGGCAGATCCTCAAGGCCGAGGAAGAGTTGGGTGCGCAGCTGTTCGAGCGCCTGCCCGGGCGGCTGCGGCTCACTGCCGCCGGCGAGCTGCTATTGGTGGATGTGCGCGGCTGGGAGAAGGCGTATGCGCGCACGCTGGAGCGCTTCGACGAGCTCAAGGGGCTGCGCCGCGGCCATGTGGAGATCGCCATGATCGACGCGCTTAGCGAGGGCGTGGTCCCGGAGGCGGTCGCATCGCTGGTGCAGGAGTACCCGGGCATCACCTTCAACCTGTCCACCGCGCGCAACCAGCGGGTGATGGAGATGGTGACTTCCGCCGATGTGGACATCGGCCTGCTGCTGGACCCGGTGAGCAGCGTGGACCTGGAGGTGCGCGCATTCGCCGACATTCCGTTGGGCATTGCCATGCCGGTAGGTCACCCGCTGAGCGGCCGCAACGACTTGCAGCTGAGCGAAACGCTGGAGCACCGCCTGCTGCTGCCGGCCGCGCCGCTGATCGTGGGCGAGCATGCCAAGGTGCTGTACCAGCGCCAACACATCGATGTGAAGCGGCTCACCCACTGCAACGACGTGCGCACCCTGCGCGGCCTGGTGCGTGCCGGTGCCGGCGTGGGCCTGATGTCGTGGCTGGACGCCGCACCCGACGTGGCCGACGGACGCCTGGCCTTCGTCCCATTCCGCCAGCACCTGACCAAGCCGATGACGCTGGCGCTGTGCGTGGCCCCGCAACGGCAACTCTCGCGCTCGGCGCAGCTGGCGATCCAGGCGCTGGCGGCGAAGATCGATGCGATGGCGGTGCCGGTGGTGGGGTGAGTGTGTTGTACAGGCGGCCCTCACCCCTGCCCCTCTCCCGCAGGCGGGAGAGGGGAACGGCGGTGCGTTCGTGCAGGCCGATGGCGTGGACGCTGGCGCTGTGCGTGGCTCCGCCGCAACGGCTGTCGCGCTCGGCGCAGATGGTGATCCAGATGCTGGCGGCGAAGATCGATGGCGGTGCCGGCGGTGGGGTGAGTGTGTTGTGCAAGCGGCCCTCACCCCTGCCTCTCTCCTGCGGGTGGGAGAGGGGAACGACGACGCACGCGCTGCAGGGCGATGGTGTGCAGGCGCTGCGGGTGCCATGCAGTGCTGTCAGCCGTGTTCGGGTACGTACAGAGCGTGCAGACGCTGACGAGAGTCTGCAGACATTGCCTGCCGCGCGCGCAGACCACCAACAGCCGCCGATACCACCCACAGCTGCCGATACCACCCACAGCTGCCGATACCACCCACAGCTGCCGATACCACCAACAGCATGCAGATGCCGCAGCAGCTGTTCCTTCTCCCGCCTGCGGGAGAAGGTGCCCGCAGGGCGGATGAGGGCAATGCCCACCCAGTACAATCGTCTCTGCTCTTTCAGGCCACACCCGCACCATGCAATTGATCGATATCGGCGCGAACCTTACCCACGACTCCTTCGACCGCGATCGCGAAGCGGTGCTGCAACGCGCCCGCGAGGCCGGGGTGTCGCAGCTGGTGGTCACCGGCGCCAGTCGCGAGCATTCGCCGCTGGCGCTGCAGCTGGCGCAGCAGCATCCCGGTTTCCTGTATGCCACCGCCGGCGTGCATCCGCATCATGCGGTGGAATTCACCGCCGAATGCGAAACGGAAATGCGTACCCTGCACGCGCATCCGCAGGTGGTGGCCGTGGGCGAATGCGGGCTGGATTACTTTCGCGATTTCGCGCCGCGCCCGGCCCAGCACAAGGCCTTCGAACGTCAACTGCAGCTGGCGGCCGACAACGGCAAGCCGCTGTTCCTGCACCAGCGCGATGCGCACGAGGATTTCCTGTCGATCATGCGCAGTTTCGACGGCAAGCTGGGTGCGGCCGTGGTGCATTGCTTCACCGGCACGCGCGAAGAACTGTTCGCCTATCTCGATCGCGATTACTACATCGGCATCACCGGGTGGCTGTGCGACGAGCGCCGTGGCGCGCACCTGCGCGAACTGGTACGCAACATCCCCGCCAACCGGTTGATGATCGAAACCGACGCGCCTTACCTGCTGCCACGCACGCTCAAGCCCATGCCCAAGGACCGCCGCAACGAGCCGATGTTCCTGTCGCATATCGTCGAGGAGCTGGCACGCGACCGTGGCGAAACGGTCGCCGTGACCGCCGCCAACAGCACGGCGGCGGCGCGCAGTTTCTTCCGTCTGCCGGTCTCTGTCGCAGCCGATTGAGTCAGCGGCCATGCGCAGCGGCCGCGTCACTGCGCAAGTGCAATGCCGGGATGAAGATGCCCCGAACATCGATACAGTGACGCGCCATGCATCGGTTTGCCAATGCGGGCGGCAGTCCAGCGGCCTTGCCATGCATGGCGCGAAACGGCGCTCGTGCGATGTGGTGTTGAGCGAGCGAGCTACCAGCGGCAGCACAGGACCGCAGGTATACTTCTCCATCCGTGCGCAGTGAGGCGATGGCCGCTTGGCTTGCCGATGGCGCACGCGCTGCAGCGTGGAGCAGCACGCAATGCATTTATCGCTGACATGGCGGCTTATGCATGCCGCCGTATTCACCAATCGTCGCGCAGTGCGGCATCGGTGTTGGCGATTGGTCCTGCCGGTGGAGAGACCAGGATGCATGCAGATATCAAGGTGCGGTTCGAGATTGGGCATGTTCCCGATATGAAAGGGGATATGCAGTGCGGTCCGTGGCCAGGATCGAAACGCCGCAAGCGGATGAGATGGCTCGGTCATTTCCCGGTCTTCGTGCGGTCACGGCGCATGTCCAACGTCACTGCCGGGCAATCGGCCCATCGCACTGAAAGGAAGAGATCATGCGCACCTCCCGCTATCTGAAGCGCGGCGTGTTCGCCGTGGCTGCAGTGCTCACTCTCACGCTAGGCGGCGTGACCGCCGCATATGCGGATACATTGAAAGTCAAGGGAGACCTGTCCTATCGGGCTACCGCCGTCAAACGCCTCGCCAACTGCGCGGCAACGAGCTGGTACAACGACTCCAAGGTCGGGGGCGAGATCAGCGGCTGCAACAATGCCGACACCGATGCTTACTGGGACCGGATGCGTCTGACTGCCGCAAACGAAATGGTGATCGTTGGCGAGCGTGTCGGCTACGCGAACGGCCAATGTCCGGCCAAGCGCGGTTTCCAATACGTCAAGTGTTTCTACGTTGGTGGCCGTGCCCGTGGCAACCCGGTCATGACGGTGGCGGTGGAGTCGTACGGCGCCGGAGGGATGACCGCCCGGGTGAGCTGGTACTACCTGTAACGCGAGGACGGGGCGTGGATTGCGTCGCCTCGACGATCGAGGCGGCGCAATGCTTGCCCGACGCGAGCCCTGGATGCCCGACCGGCCAGGCGGGTTCCGCCATCTCGCATGTGGCCTTGTAGCGCCATCACAACAGCAGTGCCCAAGCGTGGGTCTGGCTGTGATTGGGGCCATCCACCTGGACTGGCCGCATGAAGCGCCGTCTGACAGAGCCTGACGAGGCGTCGTCAGCCAGGAGGGGCGACGCACAGAAACCGATGCCTTTGCATGGTGAATGCCAATTGCGGGCATCGGCCGCATGCGGCTGATGGTTATGCATGGTTTGCTCGCCGCTCTAAGCCGCCAGTAGCTCCCACCCTTGCGCATCGCGCAGATGCAGGCCGGGCTGGGGCGCATCCACGCTCACGCGCACGCCGTCTGCCCAGGGTAGCTGACGCTGCTGCGGAAACCAGCGACGCGCCTGGTCCACCACGATCAACAGACCATGGTCGTCGCCCAGCGCGGCGAAGCCGTCCACGGCGGGTGCGAAGGGCTGCACGCCGAAGTGATGCCCAAGGCTGCGGATGACGGTCGCCACGTTGTTGCTGGGCAGGCCGATCTCGCTCAGGCACAACAATTCTTCGCCATGAAACGCGCCCTGGCCGGTGGCTGCCTGCTGCAACGCGTTGCGGGCGATCAACTCCAGCACCGCACCATCCGGGCCGGAAAAATACACCGACTGCGATTGCCATACGCCATCCAGCGCAAAACGTTGCCGCCCCTGCGGGTCGCTCAACAGCGTGGCGCGTGCGCCGATCCAGTGCGCAGCGGCTTCGAACCGCGACGGGGCCACGTTGAAGGCCAGGTGCATGCTGCCCACCGGATGTTGCGCCTGCACGCATTCCAGCGTGCTCCAGCCAATGCGCACGCTGTTGCCGTGCGGCGTCAGCTGCAGCACGTCGCGATAGAAACGCAGGGTGAGATCGGGGTCCAGGCAGGGCAGGACGAGATGACGAAGATGCATGGCAGTCAAGTCGATGGGAGGGGCCTGCATTGGACAACCTCAATCGCAGTTGAGGTCAAGAGGCGCGTGGTGAGTCCTGCAACGGCGCGCCGTTGTCGTGGTGTTCGGTCGCGATGCTAGTGCCTGGGGCGTGGCGTCGCCGGCGCAGCAGCGCTCAGATCGCTTCCGCTAACGCCCACAGATGGCGCACCAATGGCGCATCCTCCAGCGCGCCGGGGGCCGCCGCCAGCGCCAGCCGCGCCAGCGGCATGCGCCCATCGATATCCAGGTAACGCACGCCCGGACGCTGCAATTGCGCGGTGGAGGCAGGCACTACCGACACGCCCAGTTCGGCAGCGACCAGGTTGATGATCGAGGACATCTGCGGTGCTTCCTGGGTGATGCGCAAGGTCACGCCGGATTCGCGGCAGGCCGCCAGGATCTCGTCGTACAGGCTGGAGCCGAAGCTGCGCGGAAACAGAATGAAGGGTTCGCCGGCCAGCGCGGCCAGCGGTGCGCTGTTGCGGGCGGCCAGCGGGTGCGCGGCCGGCACCGCGATCTTCATCGGCTCATCGGCAAAGCGCAGCAGGTGCAGGTCCGGCGGGGTGCTCAACCCATAGCGCACGAAGGCCGCATCCAGGCGGCCTTCGGCCAGCCCCACCAGCAGGCTGGCGGTGTTGGTCTCTTCCAGCAGCAACTCCACCTGCGGCCACTGCCGGCGGAAATCGCGGATCAGCCGCGGCACCACCGGGCTGAAGGCCGCCGAGGCGGTGAAGCCCATGCGCAAGCGGCCCGATTCTCCGCGCGCCACGCGCCGGGCGGTTTCGGCGGCGTGTTCCACATCGGCCAATACCCGGCGCACCTCGCCCAGGAAGGCCTCGCCGGCGGGGGTCAGCTCGGCACCACTGTGGGTGCGGCGAAACAGCGGCGTGCCCAGTTCGCGCTCCAGGGTCTGGATCTGCTGGCTGAGCGGCGGCTGGCCGATACCGACCCGCACGGCCGCTCGGGTGAAGTTGCCCTCTTCGGCAACCGCAAGGAAATAGCGCAGGTGACGCAGCTCCATGGCATCTGTTTCATATATGGCAACTGCAAGCATCATATATTGGACAGGGGGTGATGGCGGGCGAATACTCGCCGTCCCACGTTTCCCCCAAGTCCGCGTGCCTTCGTCCGATCCCCGCCCATTGCGTAGCGCTGCCGCGGTTCTCGATGCCGCCGCGCCGGCCACCGGCCGCATCCGGCTGGCCCTGTTCCTGGCCGGCTTTGCCACCTTCTCGCTGCTGTACAGCGTGCAGCCGGTGCTGCCGGAATTTGCGCGCAGTTTCGGCGTGGATGCGGCGGTGGCTTCGCTGCCGCTGTCGCTGGCCACCGGCGGCCTGGCACTGGCGATCTTCTGTGCCGGCGCGGTGTCGGAAAACCTGGGCCGGCGCGGGCTGATGTTCGCCTCGATCGCATTGGCCGCGGTCCTCAATCTGGTGGCGGCCTTCCTGCCGGACTGGCATGCGCTGGTGGTGGTGCGCAGCTTGTCCGGCATCGCGCTGGGTGGGGTGCCGGCGGTGGCCATGGTCTACCTGGGCGAAGAGTTGCCCGCCAGCAAGCTGGGCGCGGCCACCGGCCTGTATGTGGCCGGCAATGCATTCGGTGGCATGACCGGGCGCATCGTGATGAGCGTGCTGACCGACCACAGCGACTGGCGCACCGCGCTGGCACTGCTGAGCGGGTTCGACCTGCTGTGCGCGTTCGCCTTTCTGGGGCTGTTGCCGCCCTCGCGCCATTTCGTGCGCCGGCATGGGGTCAACCTGCGTTTCCACCTGCGTGCCTGGGCCGGACATCTGCGCGACCGCAACCTGCCGTGGCTGTTGGCGCTGCCGTTCCTGTTGATGGGCGTGTTCGTCAGTCTCTACAACTACGCCGGGTTCCGATTGGGCGGGCCGGAATTCGCGCTGAGCCAGAGCCAGATCGGCCTGATCTTCAGCGCGTATGTGTTCGGCATCGTCAGCTCGTCGGTGGCCGGCGCGGCGTCGGATCGCTTCGGTCGCGGGCCGGTGGTCAGCGCCGGCATCGTGTGCTGTGTGGTCGGCGTGGCGCTGACCCTGGCGCCTGTGCTGGCGCTGGTGGTGGCCGGCATCGTATTGCTGACGATCGGCTTTTTCATCGCCCATTCGGCGGCCAGCGCGTGGGTGAGCCGGCTCGGTGGCGCGCACCGCAGCCATGCCGCGTCGCTGTATCTGCTGGCCTATTACGCCGGCTCCAGCGTCATCGGTGCGCTGGGCGGCTGGTTCTGGCAGCACGGTGGGTGGGCCGGGCTGGTCGGCATGTGCCTGACGCTGCTGGCGCTGGCGTTTGCTGCGGCGCGTGTCTTGCGCCAACGCGCGGACGATGCCCGCCCCTACGGCCGCTTCGCGCCGCATCCAGCACGTGGCCGATGATCCAGGCCGACAGGGCAGTGCAGCGATCGCAGCAGCGGCACCCACGGCACGCCTCGGCGGCGTGCACTAGCCGGACGAGCTGACGCGCTTGCCGCGCGCGCGTTGCGGCGCGGAAACCGCAGATGGTTGCTGCGCCAGGGTGGCCAGCAGACACGCGCGCCGGCGCGCCGATCCGCAGCGTGGGTGTCGATGTGGAAGAGGTCACCATCTGTCGAGCATATGCGGCACGCCACGCTTGACCCTCACATTGGTGTCGGGCACGAAGATGCGCACTCCCTGGTTCTGGAGTACATCTCCAGGATGCTGCGTCACGCTCGTACAACCGGCCTGTCGGTGATCGCAACGCCGCCGGCCGACTGCTGCACTTCTGGGTGGCGGCCCCTCCCATGACGACGCGCCACCCTCCAGGCGGTTGCTTGGAATCGACCACCCCGGCCCCAATGTCATGACTGGCCCGCAGTAGCAGATCGCTACCGTCCGGATGCATCCAACGCCATCAGCGGTGCGTACTGGATGCTGGGCCATGCGCGATGACCTTGCGCGCTGCGTCCACGCGGTTCGCTGCAGCATCGAGCGAGCGTGCGCTGCAGTCGGTCCGGTAGAGTTTGCAGTGCGTCGCGCGTTGCGCTCAGGCTGTGTCTGCAAGGTGATCCCATGGCAATTGGAGTTGTTCGATGACCGCTGTCCTTGCCCAAGCCGACGACGCGCTGCAGGCGTTCATCGAGCGTCACCAACGCCTGTTCGTGCTCAGTGGCGCCGGGTGCAGCACCGATTCGGGCATTCCCGATTACCGGGATCTGCAAGGTGGTTGGAAGCGTCCGCAACCGGTGACGTTCCAGGCCTTCATGGGCGAGCTGTCCACGCGCCAGCGCTATTGGGCGCGCAGCCTGGTGGGCTGGCCGCGCTTCGGGCTGGCCAAGCCCAATGCCACCCATCACGCACTCGCCGCACTGGAAGCGCGTGGCCAACTGGAATTGCTGCTCACTCAGAACGTGGACCGCCTGCACCAGGCCGCCGGCAGCCAGGCGGTGATCGACCTGCACGGCCGGCTGGACGTGGTGCGCTGCATGGGCTGCGAACGTCGCATGCCGCGTGCCGAGTTCCAGCTGCTACTCGAGCAGGCCAACCCCGGCTGGGCCGACCTGGAGGCCGCCCAGGCGCCCGACGGCGATGCGGATCTGGACGATGTGGCGTTCGACAGCTTCGTGGTACCGCCATGTCCGGCCTGCGGCGGCGTGCTCAAGCCAGACGTGGTGTTCTTCGGCGAGAACGTGCCGCGCGAGCGGGTGGAACGTGCGTTCGCGCATCTGCAGGCCGCCGATGCGGTGCTGGTGGTGGGCTCGTCGTTGATGGTCTACTCCGGCTTCCGCTTCGTGCAGGCCGCGGCACGCAACGGGGTGCCGATCGCGGCACTGAATTTCGGGCGCACGCGCGCCGATGCGCTGTTGAGCCTGAAGGTTGAACGCTCCTGCGCCGATGCGCTGGCCTTTCTGCAGCCACCGCCTGATCCGCTGCACACCGCAGCGGCCAGCGACGACAGTGCGCGCTGCGCATGACGCAGTGATCCATTGCAGCGGTTGTGCGGCGGCGCGGTACGCAGTGCAATGGGCGCCCCCCGCTGCGCCTGGATGTTGCCTTGAGCCAGTTGTTCACTCCCATCGCGTTCGGCCCGCTTGCGCTCGCCAACCGCATCGTCATCGCGCCGATGTGCCAGTACTCCGCACAGGACGGCTGCGCCAACGACTGGCATCGCATCCATCTGGGCACCCTGTCGCAATCGGGCGCGGGCCTGTTGATCCTGGAAGCGGCTGCGGTGCTGCCGCAAGGGCGCATCAGCTACGCCGATCTGGGGCTGTACGACGACGCCACCGAGCAGGCCTTGAGCGAAGTGCTGCAATCGGTACGCCGCTGGTCGCCGATGCCGATCGGCATCCAGCTGGCACATGCCGGGCGCAAGGCCTCCACCGACCTGCCGTGGAACGGCGGCGCGCCAATCGCGCCCGACCATGCCAATGGCTGGCAGACCGTATCCGCCTCGGCGCTGCCGTTCCGCGACAGCCAGCCCTCGCCACAGGCGCTGGATGAGGCCGGCATCGACGCGGTGGTGGCCGCATTCGTCGAATCGGCCAGCCGTGCCGAACGGCTGGGCCTGCAGTTGATCGAGCTGCACGCCGCGCACGGCTATCTGATGCATCAGTTTCTCTCGCCACTGAGCAACCAGCGCAGCGATGCCTATGGCGGCTCGCTGGAGAACCGCATGCGGCTGACGCTGCGCATCTTCGACGCGGTGCGCGCGGCCGTGTCGGCACGGATGGCGGTGGGCGTACGCATCTCGGCCACCGACTGGGTGGACGGTGGCTGGGATCTGGAGCAGAGCATTGCGCTGTCCAAGGCACTGGATGCACGCGGCGCGCACTACATCCATGTCTCCAGCGGCGGGCTGGATCCGCGCCAGCAGATCGCACTGCAGGACGGCTACCAGATCCCGTTTGCGCAGGCGATCCGCGCGCAGGTGGGCACGCCGGTAATCGGCGTCGGCCTGATCACCGAGCCGACGCATGCCGAGGCAATTCTGCAGGACGGCCAGGCCGACGCCATCGCCCTGGCGCGCGGCATCCTGTATGACCCCCGCTGGCCCTGGCATGCCGCCGCGGCACTGGGTGCCAGCGTCACGCCGGCACCGCAATATCTGCGCAGCGAGCCGCGTCAGGCGCGCGGCGTGTTCGCCAGCTGACGCCCGACACGCAGGCCATACCGAAGAGGACACGCATGCCGATAGGATTTCTGGGGTTGGGCACGATGGGCCTGCCAATGGCGCATAACCTGCTGCGCGCCGGCTTCGCGCTGAGCGTGTGGAACCGCTCGCCGGAACGCGCGCAGCCGCTGCACGCTGCAGGTGCCACGGTGGTGGAGGCCGCGCAGGCGGCCGCGCATGGCCCGTTGCTGTTTTCAATGCTCGCCGACGACAACGCGGTGCGCCAGACCATGCTGGAAGGCGGGGTGCTGGATGCGCTGCCGGCCGGCAGCGTGCACGTCAACATGGCCACCATCTCGGTGGCGCTGGCGCATGAATTGACCGCCCTGCACGCCGAGCGCGGTATCGCCTACGTGGCGGCACCGGTGCTCGGCCGTGTCGATGCGGCCGAAGCGGGCAAGCTCAACATCCTGGCCGCCGGCGACGATGCCGCGCTGGCACGCGTGCAGCCGATGTTCGATGCGCTGGGGCAGAAGACCTGGCATATCGGTCGCGCGCCAGAGCAGGCCAATGCGGTGAAGCTGGCGGCCAACGTCTGCCTGGCCAGCGCCATCGGCGCCATGGCCGAAGCCAGCGCGCTGGTCCGCGGCCATGGCGTGGACACCACCCAGTTCCTGGGCATGCTGACCAGCACCTTGTTCGCCGCGCCGGCGTACCAGGGCTACGGCAAGTTGATCATGCAGCGCCAGTACAGCCCCGCCGGTTTTACCGCCACTCTCGGGCGCAAGGATGTGGATCTGGCGATCCAGGCCGGCGCCGGGAAGCAGGTGCCCATGCCGCTGGGTGAGCTGCTGCGCGCCAGCCTGGACGAGGCGATCGCCGATGGCGACGGCGATGCCGACTGGGCGGTACTGGCCGAGGTGGCAGCGCGCCGGGCGGGGCAGGCGTAGCGCAAGTGAGAGACGATGGCGGCAGTGTGCTTGTGGCGAAGCGTCTTGCCGGTGCGAGTTCGGCAGCGCGAAGAACGTAGGCGTTGCTGTGGAGCCGCCTTGCGTCCAACGCCCACTCCATGCCCGCGTTCAAGTAACACTCACTACGTTGCCATGACGCAGCGACGGATGCAGCGCCTTCTGGCGATGGAGCGAGCAAAGCCACAGCTTGTGCACGTCGGCAAGACGCCAGCTGTTGAATAAAGCCCCTCTCCCCGCGGGAGAGGGGTTGGGGTGAGGGTACGTCAACCGACACAACTGAAGCGCAGCCCACCATCTGCGTTGAGCGGCAAGCTAATCACGCCGCTGCGGGCCTATTGCACAGCTAAACACACAGGCACAGGTGCGCAGTCCGCGCGCAGTCACTTGCAGGCCTATGGCAATCCGGTCCTGCGGTGGCCTGCCTCAAAGCAGAGCGCCATCCGCTGCTGCCACCCATCACAAGCCCTCCATGCAGCGTCCCCTTACGCTGGCACCCAAGCCACCATACGAGGCGCACGAGATGAACGAACGCCGCCGCACGGCGCATCGCAGGGCCGTGGCAGCTTGATGGCGTGCTCCAGGCACCGGCTGGCTTGAGGCAATCTCCGCAAGCGGCTAAGGTGCCTGCTCGATTCGGTCCGGTAACGATCTGCGCCATGCGCATGGCGTTGCAGCCACCACCAGCGCCTTCAGGGAGAATGCGATGCGACACCTGCACATCAGGCCCGGTTCTTCAGCGCGCCCATCGCGCGTAGCGGCCTATGCCGGTGACGCATCATGACCACCCCGCCAGTCATCGACAAAGGCCAGGTCGGCCCGGACCATCCCGAGCATCCGGACCATTACCTGTTCGCGCAGATCCGCGAGGCGGTTGCCGTGCTCGATGCCGAATTGAACAAACCCACCGACGCGGCCAGCGAACGCATGACCGCACGCCTGTTGTCGCTGGCCAAGCAGCATGGCTTCGATCAGGTGGACCATGTGGTACTCAGCCGGCATGTCGGCGAAGTGGGCGAGAACGTGTTTCTGGTGCGTGGCGAGTTGTCCGACCCGGCGCACCTGCGTGCGCACATCACCACCCAGGATGCGATGGAGACCTCGGTGGAGGATTCGCTGGCGCAGCTGGAAGAAATCAACCGTCGCCTGATGCTGCGCTTGCCGCCGCGCTGACTCACCCGACCGACGAGTGACCCTGTCGCAAGTCGCTGCGCACGCGGTCTACACAGTGCCAACCGCCGCGATCGGGATTGACCATAACGCCGCAGGTCGCGGCCGTGCCCCCATCTGCAGCTCCGCTGCATGGCATGCCGCGCCTCTGCTTGTCGCAAAAGTTACCGACGCAAGCACTGCGCCGGTGGCCACATGCATTGGCTATCATCGCCCGATGCGCTCCGACTACATCCTCACGCTCTCCTGCCCCGACCGCACCGGTATCGTCTATCGCGTCACCGGCCTGCTGTTCGACCTGGCCTGCAACATCCTCGACGCGCAGCAATTCGGCGACGACGAAAGCGGCCGCTTCTTCCTGCGCGTGCATTTCGACAAGCCGCCCGGCACTGGGATCGCCAGCCTGGAGCAGCGGTTCGCACTGCTCGCCAACGAGTTCCAGATGGCCTGGCAATTGCACGATGCGCGCCGCCGCGCGCGGTTGCTGGTGCTGGTGAGCAAGCAGGGGCACTGTCTCAACGACCTGCTGTTTCGCATGCACAGCCGGCAACTGCCAGTGGACATCGTGGCCGTGGTCTCCAACCATGCCGACTTCGCGCCGCTGGCCGCGTCCTACGGCATCGACTTCCACCACCTGCCGGTCAACCCAGACACCCGTGCTGCGCAGGAAGCCCAGCTGCTTGCGCTGGTCCAGGAGTTGCGCGTGGACCTGGTGGTGCTGGCGCGTTACATGCAGATCCTCTCGCCCGCCCTGTGCCGCGCACTGGCCGGCCGTGCGATCAATATCCACCACAGCTTCCTGCCCAGCTTCAAGGGCGCGCAGCCGTATCACCAGGCGCACGCGCGCGGGGTAAAGATCATCGGCGCCACCGCCCATTACGTTACCGAAGACCTGGACGAAGGCCCGATCATCGAACAGGACACCGCCCGTGTGGACCATGCCATGACCCCGCGCGACCTGGTGCGCGTGGGCAGCGACACCGAATCGCTGGTGCTGGCCCGCGCCGTGCGCCGCCACGTCGAGCATCGCATCGTGCTCAACGGCCACCGCACGGTGGTGTTTCGCTGACGGTGCGGCGTGACAATCTCCGCATAGGCCCATCGATCGGACCCGGCGACCACAGTTGCAAGCGAGTAAAACGAATCAGAGTGCAGCACTAGTGAACTTGCAAGCCCGCAGCGCCTTAAAGTGCGGCTAGCTTGCGATACTAGGAGCAAAAAACAGAAGGCTTCAGCATGAAGAAGAGATGCTTGGCGGCCCTTGCGGCACTTTATCTTTCGGCGTGCACAGAGCCGGATACCACACGATCCGCTGACGTCTACTTCAGGCCATTTGAAGCCACTTCGATCATACGATTGACCGAAGCCTCGATGGTCACTTCAGCCGGTACCCATGCTCACATCACCGAGGGGGCGCGGCTGAAGCGGATACGTTTACTGGTAAGCGCGCCTTGCCAGGCATCGCCGAGGCAGATCAGTGACATGGATCTTCGTGTACTGATCTACTTCAACAGCAGTGCGGGTCGTGTTTCATGGATGGCCTCAAACTTCGATTACTACGACGGATTCACTCGAAAGATTTGCTCCATAAGCCCATCTCTTACGGCCGCTCTATCCAAAGAGTTTGCTGCCATGTAATCAAATCATACGTCGACCACCCGAAACGGTCGGCTTATCCGCGTGGCGGCAGTTTCGTTGAAAACGCGCATCACCGTAAACTTGCCTTGTCAACGGATCTACCAAGGAGATGGCCGGCACAAAAGGCCGACCATCTCCGTATCAATTGCCATCACCTCGCCGCGTTGGAATTCATCACTGCGTTGCGGCTGGCGTCCAGATACTGCGCCGGGTCGCGCATGCCGGTGGTGTGGCACTGGCCGGTGGTGTGGCCGCGATTGACGCCGCCGGGCAGCTGCGCGTTGGCCTGCTCCACGGTGCCGTCTTCCGGGTCGTTCAACACCAGGTCCGAGGCGGCATTGCAGTAGTCGTTGGTGTACCAATTGGTCTTGGCGAACGAGGTGGTGTAGTAGTTGACCTTGGCGCGTGCGTCGGCGGGAATGCCGGCCAGCCAGGCCTTGGCGCCGTCGTAGGTGAGGTCGGTATTGCTGCCGCAGCCAACGCCGAACCACGAACCCACCGCGGCGAGGATGCCGGACAGGTTGGTGCCCTGATACGGCGTGCCCACCGACTGCATCACGCGCCCGCCGCTGGCGTTATCCAGGCCGCTCCAGTAGTAGGTGTACAGGTGGAGCGCGGCCATGCCGCCCTGGCTGTGCGCCACGGTGGAAAACGACGACCACTGGCTGGCGAACTGCGCGATGCGCTGTGCGAACTGGTCGTTGCTGCGGTTCTGCTTGGCGTCCAGGAAGGTGGAGGCGTTGGTGAACTGCGCCTGCGGCCACACGCCGTTGGAGCAATAGCCGTGCACCAGCACCAGTTGCGAGCCGGCCGCCTGCGGCTGTGCCATCGCAGCGGCCAGCGTCGATGGGCGTGGCCCCATGCGCATGCTTTCGTCGATGGCGCCGGTGGCACGCGCGATGCTGGCGCGCCGCAACGCAGGCACTTGCAGCGGCAAGCTGTCGGCCTGCGCCAACGGGATGTAGTAATCGGGGTCTTCGATACGTAGCCCACGCAGCGAGAACGGCGCGCGTGCGCCGGCACGTGCAATCCAACGCTCGTCCAGGCTCAGCGGCAGCTGTCCCTGCTGCGGTGCCAGCATGCCGCCGATCCACGCCACCGGCACGTCGCGGCCCTTGGCATCGGTGCCCCAGACCTGGCCGAACACACGATAGTGCGACGGTGCCTTTCCGCGCGCAGCCACCGGCAATGCAAGCGTGAGCCGGGTGCCATCGGCCGCGCGTGCGCTGAGCGCATTGCCCATCAGGCGCAGGGAGGTATCCAGCACGGGCATCACATGTTCGCTGGTTCGCACGAAGGGTTGCCCCGCCTGATCGCGGCCGCGCACGATGACTTGCGCAATCCAGGTGCCCTCGCGGCCCGGTTGGAAGCTGCCGCCATACACGCCATCGCCGGCCGCGCCATCGTTGTGTGCGCCGTCGTCGGCCATCGGCAGCACGCGCACTGCGCCTTGCGGATCGATCACCCGCAGGCTGGCGGTATTGATCTGCCCGGCTTGACTGGCAAGCAAGGTCGCACCGCGTGCATCGCTGCCGCTGAGCATCGCATTGAGCGTCAGCGATTTGCCTACCAGGTGCTGGCGGTCGCGCGGATACGAGGCCAGTTGCGTACGGGCATCGCCTTCCATCAGCACATAGCCGCGCTGCGTCAGCGGCGAGGCCGATTGCAGCGTCAACGACCAGTTGCCGTTCTGTGCGGCGTCCACCGCGTAGCGCATGCCGGCGGTGCCGTTGTCTGCCGTGCCCAGCACGGTGCGTTGTGCCTGCACCTGCGGCGCGGCGGCGGCGCGTACCCCGGCAACGCGTGGTGCCGCCACGGCGGCGTCCCATGCCTGGTCGCCGGCCAGCACCATGAAGCGCAGCTTGCCATTTTCCACCGGCAGCGTGCCCTGCCAACGCGCGGCGTTACCGGCTGGCGTCAGTTCCACCGGCAACAAGGCGCTCTTTGACAGGATTGCCGACTCGGCCGGATCGGGGGCGCGCATCTGCGCGAATTCCTCGGGCGGGCCGGCCAGTTGTTTGGGTTGCAACTCGGCCGCCGCCAGCGGCATCGACACCAGCGACAGGGCGCACATCACGGACAACAACGAGGGCTTGGGCATGGCGACATCTCTCCTTGGACGTTGCGGATGCGATGCCATCGCGCGCAGCAACGGCATCGGATGCGGCGCCCCCTCGCCGCGATTCGCCAAAGGTTATACATCGCTCGTATGACAAGCCTGCTGTGCGCCGCAACACCCAACGCATGCAGCAAGAAACGTCAGTAATGAATAGTACAGACTGTGATACGAGTCGCGGACATGCCTGGAATTGCGGTTTATTCCATATCGAACGGCCGCGTGGATTGACGTCTAGCTGTGATCTCTCAGTAGGTTGTTCATCCGGGGCCGATCTGGAAGATGGGGGTTACCACACCAACCCAGCCCCCAGGAGCCCCGGATGAACCTGCATAAACATGCCCGTTTGACGCCGCGAGGTCGAGCCTTGCTCGTGCAGCGCATCGTGGAGCACGGCTTGCGCGTGGAAGAGGCCGCGCACGCCAGTGGCGTGAGCGTGCGGACCGCTTACAAATGGCTGGCGCGCTACCGCCTGCTGGGAGAGGACGGCCTGCAGGACCGTTCTTCGCGCCCTCAACACTGTCCGCATGCCACGACGCCGGAACTGGTCGAGCAGATCCTGCAGCAACGCCGACAACGCGCCACCTATTGGCAGATCGCCACCCACCTGAACGTGGGCCACAGCACCATCGCGCGCATCGTGCGCCGTGCCGGCCTGCATCGCCTGGCCGAACTGGAACCCAAGCCCCCTGTCGTGCGCTACCAATACCCCCAGCCTGGCGGCATGTTGCATCTGGACATCAAAAAGCTTGGGCGCTTCCAGCAAGCCGGCCATCGCGTCACGGGGGACCGTACCCAGACCAGCCGAGGCGCTGGATGGGAGTATGTCCATGTCGCCATCGACGATCACTCCCGCGTTGCCTTTACCAGCCTGCATCCAGATGAGTGCGGTGTTAGTGCCTGCCGGGCGTTGATCGCCGCATTGCGCTACTACCGTAGCCTGGGCGTGACCTTCCAGCGGGTGTTGACCGACAACGGCGCCTGCTATCGCTCCAAGGCCTTCGCCCGCACCATCCGGCGCCTCAACCTCAGGCACTACCGCACCCGCCCCTATACCCCACGCACCAACGGCAAGGCAGAACGCTTCATCCAGACGGCATTGCGCGAGTGGGCTTATGCCCACCGCTACGACAACTCCGAGCAACGTGCCGCGCACCTATTGCCCTGGCTCCATCACTACAACTGGCATCGGCCCCATGCCAGTCTCAGAAAACGCCCCCCCATCTCCCGCATCCACATTCCACTGAACAACGTGGTGGGTTTACACATCTAGCACAGCGCCCGGCGTGCGTTCGGCGGCTCTATGGGACTCGCGCCATTTGGCCGACGCGTCTACAGGTCGGTGGAATGCGTGGGGTTGCTCCGGGAGCGGTACTGCTCCACCCATCCGATGGAGCGCGCGATCCCGCCGAACGGAAACAGGTGCAGGCGGACATCGCCATGCGCGTTGCTGAGGCCGGCGGCAAGGCGATCGACAAAGCGGTCCGGCCCTGCCGTTCCAAGCAGCTTGCCGATCGAGGCGCCGTAGCTGGAGAGCATTGCCGCGCTTGCGCCAACACCGCACCTGGCGGCATAGCGGGCGAGTACCGCAACCCCGGCAGGACCAGGCACGCCCACACGCACCGGATGGTCGATGCCACGCGCGCGCAGCGTCTCCAACCACTTCAACACACGATCGGCATCGAACGCGAATTGGGTAACGATCAGCGGCGCCATGCCGCGCTCGGCGATGTTGCGACACTTGCGTTCCAGGACATCCCATTGAGCGCTTGCAGGCAGGGCCGGGTGGCCTTCCGGGTGTCCGGCCACGCCGATGCACTTGATTCCTGCGCGCTCGAAGACGCCTGTCACAATCAGCGACAGGCTGTCCTGGAACGGCCCGATCGAGGTCGACGGATCACCCGCGATCACCAGGCAGCGCTCGACGCCGGCGTCAGCGACGGCGCGCCCGACGATGGCGCGCAAGTCCTCTAGCGAGGCGATGCGCCGCGCCACCAGGTGCGGCATGGGCGCAAAGCCAAGCGCGCGTATCCTGCGTGCGGCCGCCAGGCGCGTCGCGTTGTCCTGGCCGGGCAGGGACGGGATGGCGATGAGGGAGCCGGGCATGATCCGCGCTGCCACTGCGGCCAATGCGTCGATGTCGTTCGCGCCCACTTCCAACGAATAGGCGTCGATGCGTGCGCTTGCAGGTCTGGAGATGTCTGGATGCATCAACGGTTGTGCCGTTCTTCGAAGAGCGGCAGGCTCCGGCACGCGCACGCGGATTGAACGCCGCCGGATAGCGGCCTTGTCATCGCAGCACCAGAGCGCGGCGCAGCAGTCATGCAACCCATCGCGGCGTGGCGGCGAGGCAGGAGATACGGCCTACACCGGGCGATAGCACCCATCAGTTGGCTGCCGGCGGACGGGCGGAGGCGTTTGCTGGCTGGCGTGCCAGTTCGATGAAGGCCCGCACATAGTCGATGCCCAGATCGGCCTCGCGCGCGCCCAGGAAGATCTGCTTGGGGATGCCGCGCGCACCCAGCCGGACCGGCACCACGTCCATCCTCGCCGCATATTCCTCGACCAGCCAGCGCGGCATGGCGGCCACGCCGCGGCCGCTGGCCACCATCTGCATCATGATGTCGGTGGTTTCGATCGCCTTGTGGCGGCGGGGCGTGACACCGGCCGGCAGCAGGAACTGGCTGTAGATATCCAGGCGCTCCAGGTCCACCGGATAGCTGATGAGTACCTCGCGGGTCAGCTGCTGCGGCTTGACGTAGGCGGCCGATGCCAGCGCATGGCCCTTGGCCACGACCAGCACCTGCTCATAGTCGAACACCGGCTCGAACCGCAGCCCGGGCTTGAACAGCGGGTCGGGCGTGACCAGCAGATCGATCTCGTAGCCGAACAACGCGCCAATGCCGCCGAACTGGAACTTCTGCTTCACGTCCACATCCACATCCGGCCACGTGGCCAGATACGGCGACACCAGCTTGAGCAGCCATTGGTAGCAGGGATGGCATTCCATGCCGATGCGCAGCGCGCCGCGCTCGCCCTGCGCAAACTGCTGCAGGCGTTCTTCGGCCAGATCCAGTTGCGGCAGCACCCGGTTCGCCACCGCAAGCAGATATTGCCCGGCCTGGGTCAGCCGCAGGCTGCGCCCCTCGCGCAGCCACACGTCGGTGCCCAGCTGCTGCTCCAGCTTCTTCATGCTGTGGCTCAGCGCGGACTGGGTGAGGTTCAACACGCCTGCAGCGGCCGTCAGCGAGCCTTGCTGCTCGACCTGTTGGACGATGGTGAGGTGGATGCGCTCAAGCATTCAGATGATCCGAATTCATGGATTGGTGAAATAACACCATTTTACTTCATTGGATGCGACCCCTAGCATCGATTGCGTCGTCGTTGGTCCGTGTGTGAACACGCCTGCGCCAGGATCCTCTGGAGCCGGCCTGCATGTCCGGCGGCGATACGCTTCCCCACCGCTCAGGTCTCCGCCCATGACTGCAAACCCGCCACACCCGCTCCGCGTCGTCGCCGTGTCCGGCGGATTGCAACGCCCTTCCAAGGCCGCCGCGTTGGCACAGCACCTGATGTCCCTGATCGGCGACGAGATGGCGTGCGAGCCACAGCTGGTCGAACTCGGGGCGTTGGCACCGCACTTTGCCGGCGCGCTGTGGCGCTCGCAGCTGCATGACACGGTGGAGCAGGCACTTGCCGCCGTGGAGCAGGCCGACGTGCTGGTGGTGGCAACGCCGGTGTATCGCGGTTCGTTCACCGGGCTGTTCAAGCATTTCTTCGACTTCGTCCACCAGGATGCCCTGATCGACGTCCCGGTCTTGCTGGCGGCTACCGGCGGCAGTGAACGCCATGCGTTGGTGATCGACCATCAACTGCGGCCGCTTTTCAGTTTTTTCCAGGCACGTACGTTGCCGCTGGGCGTCTACGCCACCGACCGGGATTTCCTGGACTACCGCGTGCACAACGAAGCACTGGCCGAGCGGGCCAGGCTGGCGGTGCAACGGGCACTGCCGCTGATCGCGTTGACGCGGCAGGCACGCGCCAGCGCCGCCACCGCGGTCGCCGCGGCCTGAGCGCCCTCCGCTTCACGGCTGCGTGCGGGCCACCTGTGCCCGCCGCGACCGGATTGGTTGGGGCATGCCGGCCGATCCAGATGCCAGGCGCGTGCACAGCCGACAACACCCGCCGCGCCGCAGGGCGCGCGTCTCATTCAACGAAACCAGGCGTCAGTCGCAATGACTCAGGACTTCACCTTCACCATCAAGAGCCTCAAGTTTGACGAGGACTACCAACCCTCGGCCACGACGCGCAACACCACCAACTTCGCCAACCTGGCCAGAGGCCAGCGCCGCCAGGAGAATCTGCGCAACACGCTGGCGATGATCAACAACCGCTTCAACGACCTGGCGCATTGGGACAACCCCGCGCGTGACCGCTACGGTGTCGAACTCGAAATCGTCTCCGCCGAGATGCACATCGGCGGCCGTGACGCGGGCGATGCCTTTCCGTTGATCGAGATATTGAAGCCCACCATCGTCGATCGACACACCGGTGCGCGCATCGACGGCATTGCGGGGAACAATTTTTCGTCCTACGTGCGCGACTACGATTTCAGCGTGCTGCTGCCAGCGCACAACCAGGACAGCTCCGGTTTCAACATCCCCGAGGATTTCGGCAGCCTGCACGGCACCCTGTTCAAGCACTTCGTGCACTCGGATGCGTACACCGCGCGCTTCGACAAGCCGCCGGTCATCTGCATCAGCGTCTCCACCAGCAGAACCTATCACCGCACCGGGAACCGGCACCCCATCCTGGGTATCGAATACAGGCAGGATGCGTTTTCGTTGACCGATCAGTATTTCGAAAAGATGGGCCTGACGGTGCGCTATTTCATGCCGCCCAACAGCGTTGCCCCGCTGGCGTTCTACTTCTTCGGCGATTTGCTCGGTGACTACACCAACCTGGAGCTGATCGGCACCATCAGCACGATGGAGACCTTCCAGAAGATCTACCGGCCAGAAATCTACAACGCCAATTCCGCGGCGGGGGCGAGCTATCAGCCAAGCCTGAAGCACCAGGATTATTCGTCCACCCAGATCGTCTACGACCGCGAAGAGCGCAGCCGGCTGGCCGTCACGCAGGGCAGGTTCACCCAGGAGCACTTCATCCAGCCCTACGGCAACCTGCTTGCGCAATGGGCATCCCGCCACGCGTCCTGATCACCCCCCAAGGCAAGACATCACCCATCATGAAAAAGCTGCTCCCCACCTCAACCGCCGGCAGCCTGCCCAAGCCGTCCTGGCTCGCGCAACCGGAAACACTGTGGTCGCCCTGGAAACTGCAGGACGACGCACTGGTGGAAGGCAAGCAGGACGCCTTGCGCCTGTCGCTGCAGGAACAGCAGCACGCCGGCATCGATATCGTCAGCGACGGCGAGCAGACCCGCCAGCATTTCGTCACCACCTTCATCGAACATCTCAGCGGTGTCGATTTTCAAAAGCGCCAGACGGTCAGGATCCGCAATCGCTACGATGCCAGCGTGCCGACCGTCGTCGGTGCAGTCAGCCGCCCCAAATCGGTGTTCGTGGACGATGCCAGATTCCTGCGTGAGCAGACCGTCCAGCCCATCAAGTGGGCGCTGCCCGGTCCCATGACCATGATCGATACGCTGTTTGACGCGCACTACAAGAGCCGCGAAAAGCTGGCCTGGGAATTTGCCAAGATCCTCAATCAGGAAGCCAGGGAACTCGAAGCCGCCGGCGTGGACATCATCCAGTTCGACGAGCCGGCCTTCAATGTCTTCTTCGACGAGGTCAACGACTGGGGCGTTGCGACGCTGGAACGCGCGGTGGAGGGACTCAAATGCGAGACTGCCGTCCATATCTGCTATGGCTACGGCATCAAGGCCAACACCGACTGGAAGCAGACCCTGGGGTCGGAGTGGCGCCAGTACGAAGAGTCGTTCCCCAAGCTGCAGACCTCCAGCATCGACATCATCTCGCTGGAGTGCCACAACTCGCACGTGCCGATCGATCTGATCGAACTGGTCCGCGGCAAGAAGGTGATGGTCGGCGCCATCGATGTGGCAAGCTCCACGATCGAAACCCCGCAAGAGGTGGCAGACACGCTGCGCAAGGCGCTGCGGTTTGTCGACGCCGACAAGCTCTACCCGTCCACCAACTGCGGCATGGCACCGCTTGCGCGTGAGGTCGCACGCGGCAAGCTCAAGGCGCTCAGTGCAGGTGCAAACATCATTCGTGCGGAGCTGTCGGCGCAATAACGCGCCTGTGCCTGCGTAGATCAGGGGCCTGAAGAAAGGGAGAGCGGCGCATTTCATGTGGCGCTCAGCCCGGCGAGGCCCCCGTGGTTGCGGTACGTTTGAGGATGCGCCAGTGGCAGGCGGCGAGCAGCGGCGCCGCTGGGCCACGAAAGCAGGCGGGACCCCGCCCTAGGCGATTACCGCTCGTCGGACAGCAGGCCATGCGGCTTCCATCGCGGCAGCGCTCATGTATGATGACCATCATGAAAAAGACCTCGCCACGCTCTCGCACATTGTCAGGCCGCAAGGCTGACAGCCATGCACGCATCGTCGAAGTCGCTGCACGTGCGATCCGGCGCACCGGCTACGACGGCACCGGCGTGGCCGACATCATGAAAGAGGCCGGGCTGACCCATGGCGGCTTCTATGCGCACTTCGCATCGCGCGATGCATTGTTGGCCGAGGCTGCCGACCACGCGGGCGCGCAGACGGTTGCCAACTCCGCGCAGATCGTGGCTGCAGTGCCGCCGGAGCAGGCGGCGCGGGCGTTGATGCGGGCGTATCTGTCCGATGAGCACGTCAGCAACGTCGAATCCGGCTGTCCGATCGCTGCGCTGGGTTCGGAGATGCCGCGTCAGGCACCGGAAGTGCGCCAGGCGGCAACGCGTCGCATCAAGGAAATGATCGACCTGGCCGCCCGCCAGTCGCCGGACTGGGGAACACCACAAGCGCATGCTCGGGCACTGGTGACAGTCTGCGCCATGACGGGCACCTTGATGCTGGCACGCGCCGTGGACGACCCCGCCCTGTCGGCTGCGATGCGCAAGGCGGCACTCGAACACTTCGGCGCAGCCTGAGCAAAATGCCCGGATCGAGTGCTGTCCAAAAATATTATGTGCGTAATATTTAGACATGCAGATCGCAGTCCGCCGCAGCCGCGGCTTCTCACCATCACCGCGTGCGACGGCAGCACTCACTGGCTTGCCGGAGCCCCAAACCCCGAGAAAGAGGCACCTATGAACAGCAAGATCGCACTCGTGACCGGAGCCTCCTCCGGCATCGGCGAAGCCACCGCCGCCCACCTGGCCAAGGCCGGCTACACCGTCTATGGCACCAGCCGCCGTGGTGGCCGCTCGAGCACGCCCGGCGTGCAGATGCTGTCGCTGGACGTCACCAACGACGAGTCGGTGGCCCTCGCCATCGACGCCGTGCTGCGCAAGCAGGGCCGCCTGGACCTGTTGGTCAACAATGCCGGCTTCAGCGTTGCGCCCGCCGCGGCAGAAGAAAGCTCCATCGCGCAGGCACAGTCGGTGTTCGACACCAATTTCTTCGGCACCGTGCGCATGACCAACGCGGTGATCGGCCAGATGCGCAAGCAAGGCGGTGGACGCATCCTCAACATCGGGTCGGTGCTAGGGTTGGTGCCGATTCCGTATACGGCGCTGTATGTGGCCAGCAAGCATGCGATCGAGGGGTATAGCGAATCGCTGGATCACGAACTGCGCGATTGGGGTATCCGGGTCTCGGTGATCGAGCCGGCGTACACCAGGACGCCATTCGACGCCAATTCGCTGCAGCCGGACGCACCGTTGGAGATCTACCGTGACCTGCGCGCGCATCTGGCCGCACACGTGGCTGACGTGATGCAGAAGGCCGATGCACCGAGCGTCGTAGCCGAGGTCGTTTTGAAGGCAGCGCAGGACCCACGACCGAAGGTGCGCTACACCGCCGGCAAGGTGGCCAGGCAGATGAGCCTGCTGCGTCGCCTGTTGCCCAATCGCATGCTCGGCAATGCGCTGCGCAAGGAACTCAAGCTGGATCAGGTCGCATCGCCAGCTCGCGGCAGCGGCTCGGCTGCTGCAGGAGCACGCGCGTGATGCACTGGACCGATCGCACCGATACCAAGCCTGGGGCACGCGCCTGGCGGGGACACGCATGAAAGCCGTCATGGTCGACCAGTACAAGAAACATGGCCCGGTGCGGATCGGCGACATGCCGATGCCGCAGCTGCGCCCCAACGATGTATTGATCAAGGTCAGCGCCGCCAGCCTGAATCCGCTGGACGCCAAGGTGCGCGATGGCGAATTCAAACTGCTGCTGCCGTTCAAGACCCCGTTCGTGCTGGGAAACGATGTGGCCGGCGTGGTGACGCAGGTCGGCACCGCAGTGCGCGACATCGCGATTGGCGATGCGGTATTCGCCAAGACCGAGCCGGGCCGCATCGGCACTCTGGCCGAGTATGTGGCGATCGATGCGGCGGTGGTGGCGCCCAAACCCGCCAGCCTGAGCATGGAAGAAGCCGCATCGTTTCCGCTGGTCGGTCTGACCGCCTGGCAGGCACTGGTGGAGACCGCTGCGCTCAAGCCCGGGCAGAAGGTGTTGATCCATGCCGGCTCCGGTGGGGTGGGCACCATCGCGATCCAGCTGGCCAAGCATCTGGGAGCGTATGTAGCCGCTACCACCAGCACTGCCAATGTGGAGTTGGTCAGGTCGCTGGACGCCGATCTGGTGATCGACTACAAGCAGCAGGAGTTCCAGACGCTGTTGCGCGACTACGATGTCGTGCTGCACAGCCTGGATACCCCGACGCTCCTCACCTCGCTGCAGGTGCTCAAGCCCGGCGGTGCGCTGATATCGCTGTCCGGCCCGCCGACGCCGGCATTTGCGCAGCAGCTCGGGCTGGCGTTTCCGCTCAGGCTGGCGATGCGTCTGCTCAGCCGTCAGGTGCGTGCGCAGGCCAGAAAGCGCCAGGTGTCCTACACCTTCCTGTTCATGCGCGGCAATGGCGCGCAGCTGCGCACGTTGGCGGCATTGCTCGACAGCGGTGCGCTTCGTCCAGTGATCGACTCGGTGTATCCGCTTGCGTGCGCGCAAGATGCGCTTGCGCACGTGGATACCGGCCGCGCCAAGGGCAAGGTCGTGGTCACCTTGGCGTAGTGGCGGGGCCTTGCGGTGCGGCATCGGAGACAGGGTTTTGGAAGTGTGTCGGCAAACATGACGACATGGACATGGACATGGACATGGACATCGATGACGGCGTAGGCATTCATCCACGCCGTGTGCGTCTTCGCTGCACGCGCGTCGTGCCTGCGTGTTGCGCCCTGGTCGCCAGGCGAGCCACTTCTGCAGCAATGCGCGCCAAAGGCCGTCACCTCAGCGGTCTGCTTGGGCAACAGCTGCCGATGCACACGCAGCGACGCCGGGTTGCTTTCGGATAGCACGTCAGCCGCGCAACACTCCAGTACAGCTTGTCGCCCTTCGCGCAGTGCAGTACGGATGACGCGTGCCAGACGCAATACGCAACATGCGCAGCAACCCCCATCTGACGGTTGCTGCGGGCGTCATGTCGTACAAGCAACCGTGCTACGGTGCCGTCGCCCATGCCCAAGTTGCGTCCAGTCTTGCAATGAGGTCGAAGCTCAGCGGCAGCTTCGCCATGCAGCCCTGTTGCGTGGCGACTGCCGGCAAAGACCGCAGCCGATGGCCGGCGCGGTCGTCCTGTCAGCGGGGGTTTAGAGCGGCTAACAAGACGTAGCGAGCGGTCGTCAGGTGGGTGCGGACGGCGCGGAGGAACCGCAGTGTACGAGTGGTACATGCCGCACCGAGCACCGACCGCGCCCGCCTGGCGGCCGCGCAGTAGGTTTGCTAGCTGCTCTTATTCCGCCCAGGGTTGCAGCACCACCTTGCCCGTAGTCTGACGGCTTTCCAACAGGCGATGCGCTTGGACGGCCTGCGACAACGGCAATACGGTGCCGATCTGCAGCGCGAGTTTGCCACCCATGATGAACCCCATGATCTCGCCCAGCGTGGATTGCATCAGCTGTGGAAGCGCCATGTAGCCGCCGATATAGAAGCTGGTGACGGTGTGGTTCTTCAACGTGAGTTGCCAGGGGTCCAGCAAGGTGTTCTCACCGCTGGACTGACCCAGGAACACCATGCGGCCGAACGGAGCCAATGCGCGCAGGGCTTCGGTCACGCTATCGCCACCGGCGCTTTCCAGGACGACATCCACGCCGCGGCCCTCCGTGAGTGCCAGCACCTGGTCGGCCCAGCCTGGCGCCGTGTAGTCCACCGACGCATCGGCGCCCAGGCGCTCGGCGAGTGCGCGCTTTTCCGGGGTGCTGGCGGCGGCAATCACCTTGCCGGCGCCGTAGAGCTTTGCGAGTTGCACCGCGAAAGAGCCCACACCGCCGGCCGCCGCTTCGATCAACACCGTCTCGCCCGACGCAAGCCGCGCGGCTTGCCGTAGCGCAACGCCTGCAGTGAGCCCGTGCGCGACCACGGCGGCGGCCTGTATCGCGCTGACGCCCGGCGGCAACGGCATCACCAGCGCAGCGGGAAAGGCGATGTACTGCGCATAGCCGCCTACGCCCGGCGTGGCCAGCACCGCCATGCCGACTTCCAGCCCGGTGACGCCCTCGCCGAGGGCGTCGATCGTACCGGCCACCTCGATCCCGGGGGTGTACGGCAGTGGAGACGACTCGATGTAATCGCCGCGCCGGCGCATGACGTCGGCAAAGTTCAGGCCGACCGCTTCGATCTTGATCAGCACTTCGCCCTTGCCGGGCTGCGGCTGCGCAATCTCTTCATAGACCAGCACATTGGCGTCGCCGTGCTGGTGAAACCGTACTGCCTTCATGATGCATGCTCGCTGTGTCAGGAGGCCGGCTGGCCGGAGCCGCCTGCCGCAATCGGGGATCGGCAGGCGATGCTGTCCCGGGCGCAAGGCTGTACAGCCGATCGTCGAGGGACGCATCACAAGGTATATTCTGTAAACCTGATGTCAATCAGACACCAGTTGTCCACTAGGTATCCCACGAGACACTTGCAATGAATACAGCGATGCAACCCGCCTTCAAATTCGACTGCCCGGGCCGTGAAACCTTGGAGCAACTTGCGGACAAATGGTCGGTGATGGTGCTGGCCTGCCTGCTGGTGATGCCGCTGCGCTTCAACGCCATCAAGCGCAATCTCGAAGGCGTGTCGCAGAAGGCGTTGACCCAATGCCTGCGTCGGCTTGAGCGCAACGGCATCATTGCGCGCACGGTGATCGTGCGTTCGCCAATCGCGGTGGAATACCGCATCACTCCGCTCGGTCTGCGGTTGAAGGAGCCGATTCAGTTGTTATGCGCCTGGACGCTCGACAATCAGCATGCCATCGCACAGGCGCGGGAAGCATTCGACCGCGAAGCGGCGTAGGCGCCGATGTGGCGGTAGGCAGCATGGCATGCCTGTGGCGGTATGCAGCTCAGGCATGGACAGTGTCGCTGCGATGCCAGATGGCAGGCATCGAAATGCGTGGCGATGCATCCACACGTGCGAGGACCTGGCAGGCGAGGACAACCGCAACGCAAGACGCGCCGTACAACGCGTCTTGCGCCTGTAGCTGACACGCTGTGCGTTATGGAACGGTTCCTTTTTGCGGCAGCAATCGACCGCGATGCATGCACTCCACGCGCAGCGAGTGTCGACAGCACAGCGAGACGATGACAGGCCACAACACGAACGCCCCGCCTGAGCGGGGCGTTTGCGGTATCGGCACGGCAGCGTTGCCTCATGCCGATGCTTGCATCGCGCGCGCGACGCAGGCCACGTGACGTGGCTCAGTAATTGACCTGCAGCTGCAGCCGCAGCAGATCGCCTTCCACCACCGGATAGGGCGCAGTGGTGACATCGGTGCGCTTCATCTTCGCGTAGGCGAACACCAACTCCAGCGCATCCATCGGCTGCCATTCGACGCCGGCTTCCACTTCGTCCAGGCGCATGCGCGGCGCGTTGGTGTCGAACTTGGAGCCGCCGCGGTAGGTCTGCCATTTCAGATACGGAAGCAGGGTGCCGTAGTTGAAGTCGTGCTTGAACATCGCCTGCACATAGCCGCCGCTCAGCGAACGGGTACGGATGCGACGTTGCGCCACATCCAGCTCCGGGCCGCGGCCCACCGTCCATTCGGCCTGCAGGCCGAACGGTTGCGGGTAGTAGATGACGTGCGCGGCCACGCGCTGGTCGGTGTAGCCGTTGGGGTCGGTGATGGCCGGGGTGAAGCTGCGTCCACCGATGTTCACTGCCGCCGCGGTTGGCACGAAGCGCCCGCTGTAGGCGTCGGCGCCCACTTCCAGATACTGCCCGTTGGCGAACTTGAACGGGTAGGTGGCGTGCACCACCGCATGCATGCTGTCGTTGCGCTCGGCGCGATTGGCGCCCTGGCCGTTGTAGACGCCCGCGCCGATCACACCGTAGTCGCCCGAACCCTTCAGGCCGGACTTGACCAAGTCCTGGAAGCGGCCCTTGGCCACGGTGGGGCTGTAGTAGAACACCGCGCCGATATCGCGTTCGTCGCGCAGGCCGGAATTGAGCGCGTCGGCACGGTCCAGGGTGAGGCGGTTCTGGCTGGACTGCAGGTTTTCCCAGCCGTACGGCATTTTCGACTGGCCCACGCGCACGCGGTATTCGCGCTTCTTGTCGAAGAAGATGTCGGCGTAGGCATCGCGCAGCTGCGCGAAGTTGGAGGTGGTCGAGCCGGAGGGCGTGCTGGCAAAGTCGGGCTGGAAATACAGCGACACGTGATCATTGAGATCGCCGCTCAGCACCAGGCGTGCACGCCGGATGCCCAGGCTCTGGTCGTTGCCGATGAAGCGGTCGCCCGGCGCGCGCAGGTCCTGCGCATCGCCACCGATGCCCTGGTTGTAACGGATCTGGGTGTAGCCACGCAGGCTGAGCTTGTCGTACCACTTCTTGCCGGCGTCGGCCGACTTGGCCGGTACGGGCGCCGGTGCTGCAGCGGGAGCAGGAGCGGTCTGCGCGATGGCGGTATCGGCCGGCGTTGTGGCACCCGGCGCCGGTGGCAGCGGCTGGGCGGGCGCGGCGGGCATTGCCGACACCGGCAGCTTGCCGTTTTCGTCCACCTGCACGAACTTGCCCAGCTTGTCGCGGCCCGGCGCCGGCTCGGCGAAGATCTGCTTGGTCTTGCGGTCGACGTACAGCTCCAGCTCGGCGGCCAGCGTACTGCCGCTGGCAGTCGCGCTGAGGGCGCACAGGACGGTGGCGAGATTGCGTTTTTTCATGGATCCGGCTCGTATAAGGGAAATCGAGGGCGGTGGAGCGGTCAGGCCGGTGCGCCAGCGGGCTGCAGACACGGCAGTGGACCCTCTACCCAGATGCCTGGTCGTCCCTGACGGCGCGGCAATGGCAGTAGTTATATTTAGATTTGATGTCAGTTTGGTGACAGGCCCAGCGCATCCCTTGGGGCGCTTGTGTCACCAGCGTGTCCGTGCGGTGTCAGTTATGCGACCAGCGCAAGACGCGCCGTCCGCTCCAGCCGGACCGGCAGCGTGCGGGAACAGTGCCGCCATCGGGGCGGGGAGGTCACAGCCTGTGGCGGTCGCGCCGCATAGCGTTCCGTACTGCATCCCTGAGCGGCAGGGCCGGGAACGACAGGGGGCAGCCGCAAGGCTTCCTGACACCGGCACGCCTCGCCGATCGGTCGCACCCGGCTACCGGCTCTCCACAGGGCCGCCACTGGGGCGGGGCGCGTCGCTCAAGCGACGGCCCGCGTCGTCATCACGCGGATTGGGGGCCGCCGCCGGCTGGGCGACTACAGGTCAGGGACTGGCGGGCCATTAGTCAGAGATGCTGCCGCAAGCAGGTCGGCATTTGCTTGCAGTCACCGGCCACGCGCGATCGCGCAGCGCAGCGCTCATCCCGGCGGCCAACGGCCAAGGCTGCCGGCCGCCGGTTACCTGCAGCGTACTTACCGAGCCGCCAGCGCCGCCGCCACCGTCTCGCGCAATGGCGTGGTCGGGCGCCCGATCAGCCGGCTCAGCGTATGGCTGTCATCGAACAGGCTACCGCCGCGCGACGATGCCGAGCACTGCGCCAGTACCTGCGCGAACCCGGCCGGCACGCCCACCTGCACCAGCGCCGCGGCGTAGTCGGCCTCGGGAAGGTCGTGATAGACCACCGGCTTGCCCGACTGCCGCGACACCTCTGCCGCGTACTCGGCCATGGTGAAGGCGGTATCGCCTGCCAGTTCATAGACCTGCCCGGCTTGCGGTGCGTCCGACGCCAGCACTGCCGCCGCCGCCGCCGCATAGTCCGCGCGCGCGGCAGCACTGATCCTGCCCTCGCCGGAGCTGCCCATCGCGCCGCCGTGTTCCACCTCGGCCGCAATCGCGCCGGTGTAGTTCTCGGTGTACCAGCCATTGCGCAGCAGCACATGCGGCACGCCGCTGTCGCGCAGCAGGGCTTCGGTGGCCACATGTTCTTCGGCCAGCGACAGCGTGCTGGTATCGGCATGCAGGATGCTGGTGTAGGCGAGCAGCTCGACCCCGGCGCGCTTGGCCGCTTCGATCGCATTTCGATGCTGCGGCACGCGTGCGCCAACGGCATTGGACGACACCAGCAGCACTCGACCGACACCGGCAAAGGCCTGATCCAGGCTGTGCGGGTCGGCGTAGTCGGCCTGACGCACCGTGATGTCGCGTTTTGCGAACCCGGCGAGTGACGCAGTATCACGGGCCGTTGCTACGATGCGGTTGGCAGGCACGTGCTCTAGCAACGCGTCGACGACCAGCGCGCCCAGTTGCCCGCTGGCGCCGGTGACAAGGATCAGGGGGGAAGCATGTGCCATGGTGCGCTCCAATAGGTTTAGAGAAGAGGTTTGGTCTAGTATTTAGACCTTGTGGTCCGCGAGCCTATTGTCAGGACCGCCCGGTCCTTCGCAAGGAGGCAGTTTTACTCCCCCTGGTTACCGTGAGATACCCCGTGAATGCGATTGCCCTGTTCCCGCCACCGCCTTCCCTGGAAGGTCCCTTCGATGCCACCAAATGCCCGGTGCGCGATGTGCTGGACCAGATCGGCGACAAGTGGACCTTGCTGATCCTGTTGACGCTGATCCCCGGCCCCTCCCGCTTCAGCGCCATCCAGCGCGCCGTGCCGGACATCTCCAAGCGGATGCTGACCCAGACCCTGCGTAACCTCGAGCGCAACGGCATGATCACCCGCAAGGTCTACGCCACCAAGCCGCCCAGCGTGGAATACGCGATGTCCAAGCTCGGCGTCGCCCTGCTGGGCCCGGTGTCGCAGCTGCTCAACTGGGCCGGCGAAAACCATGCCGCAATCCGTGCTGCCCGCGAGCGTTTCGATCGCGCCCAGCAGCCGGTGACCGCACTGGATGCCGACGAGGCGATGGCCTGAGGGCTGAGCCTGGCGATTGCGCGTCGCGTCGCGGCCAAGTATCGCGCTTTGACGCTGCCGCCAAGCGCCTGCTCGGTTCGGGCATCACGCCCGTAGAGCAGGCAACACTATGCGACCGGGTAGGAGGTCTGGCTTCAAGCCAGCGCATTGCGCAAGGTAGCCAACGGTATTGCATAGGTGCGACACCGTTGCACCTGCGGCGGCCGATGCTTCCCGCGTCTTGGCAGCGTGAGTGCGATGGTGGCGGTGACCCTGCTACCCAGCTGTTGCGCTATCGCAGGTCCGGATTGCGCCAGTGCATCCAGCACCAACCCATCGCCGAAGCGAACAAGTAACAGACCAGTGCGCCTTCAAGCCAGCGTTCGCCGACCATATGTGCGCCAAGCGCCCCCACCACGAAGCCAGCCAGCGACAGACCGGCTACCTTGCGTTGCTCGATCAGCCGTCTGGCCTGCTTGGCACGTTGGACGCGCCGTGCTTCCTGCTCCGCAACGTCCTGCAGGGTTACCGCACGGGCAATTGCCTCAGCATTGAAACGATCCATCGTCTAACGATCTCTCAAGGACGTAGCGCGGCATGTCACGAAGTCGGTGCTTGCTGCGGTATCAACCTGCAGTTGCAGGCATGCACCCTGTTGCGCATTCAAGCACGACATCCCGAATCGGGAAAGATGATTCGTCGCCACGGGCTCCAGCGTATGGCAAGCCCCCGGCAACGTGGCGTGCTGGACGCGCAAGGCCGACAAGATCCCCGGATGACGCCTCTGTAATGACCCACTGATTTCCTGCTCAGGTGTTACTTTCCCCGAAGGAGACACCGATGAGCGAAGTGATGGAAGAAGAGATCAAGCGCTGGACCGCCCGGCGCAAGTCAGCGCTGGTGCTTGAGATCATCCAGAGCAAGACGACGGTAGCAGCGGCCAGCCGGCAGTTCGACCTGACCCCGGCTGAGATCGAGAACTGGGTTGAGGAGGGCAAGCGAGGCATGAAGAACGCCCTACGGGCGAAGCCCGAGGACGTGCGCGAGCAGTACGAGCGGCAGCTGAAGGACTTGCAGGAGGCCTACGGCGAGGCGATGTTGGAGATCCGCGCCCGAAAAAAGCTGGCCTCCCTGCTGGGAAAGGACGAGAGCTGATGCTCTCGGTCCAGCAGGGCCTGAAGGACGAAGGTGTTTCGGTTCCGATGACCAAGTTGTGCCAATGGTTCGGTGTGGCACGTCGCACGACGTACTACAAGCCGACCAGATCGCCAGCCAAAGTGAAGCCGGAGCTGGCCGAACCGATCAAGAAGATGATCGAGACGGAGCCGAGTTTCGGCTATCGCACGGTCGCTGCGCTGCTTGGTATGAACAAAAACACGGTGCAGCGGATCTTCCAGCTGAAGGGCTGGCAGGTGCGCAAGCGTGCCCTTGGCCAGCGCCCGCGCATTGAAGCCAAGGTCTCCCGCGCCGAGAAGCCGGATCAACGCTGGGCCACTGATCTGTGTCGCGTTTGGGGCGGCAAGGACGGCTGGCTGAGTCTGGCGCTGGTGATCGACTGCAGCACGCGGCAACTGCTCGGCTGGCACCTGTCACGGACCGGTAAAGCCAGCACGGCATCTGCCGCACTGGAGCAGGCGCTCATCACACGCTACGGCACGCTGGGCCGAGTGCAGGAGCCATTTCTGCTTCGCTCAGACAATGGTCTGGTGTTCACCAGCCGCGACTACACCCGACTGGTTCGCAGCTATGGGCTGATGCAGGAGTTCATCACCCCGCATTGCCCACAGCAGAACGGGATGGTGGAGCGTGTGATCCGGACCTTGAAGGAACAGTGCGTGCACCGACATCGCTTTGAGAGCCACACACACGCGCTGCGAGTGATTGCTGACTGGATCGCCTTCTACAACCAACAGCGCCCTCACCAGGCGCTGAAGATGATGACCCCGGATGCGGCCTATGCCGCTACATTAACTGCATGACCTGAGCAGAAACCGATGGGTCATTACACCTCAACCCGGCCGTCGATCGATGGATCAAGAGCGACCGACGACTTCAGGCCACCGATTGCTCATACGCCTGCGCCAGGAACGGCCTCATGGCGTCAAGCTCGTCCAGCGACCGCAGCTTCGCGACCACGGTGAAACGCGTTCCGTCCGACACCCGCTTGATGAAGAGCGCGTGGTCCGTCGGGCCATCCAGGTGGATGGCCAGCCGTAGGGCATCGCGCATCACGATCACATCCGCAAACACGCGGCGACTGCGCAGCAGCACATAGCGCTCCCGTGCCACACGCTCGACCGGTCCAAGGGTCGTTACGAAGTGATCGAGTGCGGCGTAGAGTTCGACCAGCACGGCTGGCCGATCGCGCAAGACACTTTCCGAATCGCCGGTGCCACAGACGTGACGCTGCCCCTTGCGCGTGAACTGTCGACTGCATGCCGGGCATATCCACATGTCTGTCATAAGGACCTAGCCTTGTGGGTCGAACCGAGAACTTCCTGGCCAGTTGCCCAGCCATCGGGGCTGCGCATGGTTGATACCTCGACACTCTCTGGCATGTCCAGAACACGCTTGCATCGCAAGGCCATCCTCACTCCCGATGGCGCTCAGCTTGCCACGAACGGCGGCATGAATCCGGCCCATGGCATTGACGCTGTCTGCAGAGAGCATGGGCTCGCTCATGCGGCCACTCTTACTGCATCGTGACGCGTTCCTGCCGCCAGGGTGAGCGACAGCCCTCGAAGTGGCAGACAGACTCGCCGCCATACGCCAGATATCCCACCTCGCGTTAGACAGGCTCGGCAACGTATCGCAGCAGTGTGGAACCCTCGAAGTCATTCCCATAGTACTCGTTCGGCCGCAACCCTGGGTTCGCCTCGAAATCGATGTAGGGCCGGGAGCAATGTGGGCAACGAAAGGGGTTGAGGTAGGCGTAGCTGGACCCGTCCGGTGCCAGGGGCAGTGCCTGTTCCAGCGCGGCAAGCGCTTGCGCATCGGGCTCGGACAACGCCGCCGGGCTGCCAGGCAGATGGCTGTCGACGGTGATGGTGTAGCTGCCGGAACCGGAATAAAAGTAACCCGCCTCGCTAAAGCCGCTGTGGTAGGAGCGGATCATGAAAGAACCCTTGCAACGCTCGCACGCGCAGGAAAGCAGCACGTTGCCATTGGTGACCATTCCGCTGAAGTGCAGTCCCCTGGTGAACAGCCCCTGCTGGCAAGGACCGAGTTGGAAATGTCCGCACCGGGCAGGAAGAACGGCTGAAACATGATCCCCGATGCATTGCCGGCGACAAACGCATCTGGGTCGAGCTGCTCGGTCTGGGAAATCACGCAGTCCGTCTGGCAGCCAAGATCGGCATGGACCCGAATGAAAAAATGAAACCACCCCGACACGGCACCAAGTGCATGCCGGCGCACCTCGCCTGTCGAGTCGATAAACTCCAGGGCGCTACCGGCTTCCAGCCAAACAGATGCTTGATCTCGCATGGAAGATCGCTCTGGCTGATGTGGCCTGCGCTTTCTTGTCGCGCGGACTGATCGCACATGGGGCCGGTTGTGCAACTGCACTCATACACACTCCTGTGAACTATCAATGGTTGCTACGCCTGCGCAAAGCCACGTCAGCGAGCGCCATACGCCCACGCGACCCGGCAGGTGATACCACCAAACGTGTCCGGCGTTGCTACCCGTGGTTGAGCTCTATCAGCGCCAGTACCAGCGCACGCCGGCTGCGCCGATGCATCCTGCCTCGCCGAAAATCTCGTGCGTCTGGATCTCGTGCGTCTGGTGATTGTAGCGAGAATCCACAGGATTTGTGGTCGATGACAAGATCAATCCTTGGCCTGGCTACGGTAGTGAGCAACCAGCGCATTGGCATGCCCGTGACCGATCTTGTGGTCAGCTTTTAGGATGGCCACTTGTTCCATGTGCTTTTTGTCGCGAAGACTGTCGAGAATGCTGAGCCAATGCGCCACTGGCTTCCCGTAGGTCTTCTCAATCGATGGAAAGTAAGATGCGGGACCCTTGCTCTTTTCGTCGTTCGTCATGCTAGCTACTACCTGGTGGAATGAGTGGTCGCCATGGTCTCGCGTGGCAGGCCAGGACGTGCGTGAGAAATTCGTTTGGAAGCGGATCAAATAGCATCAACTCACTTTCTGAGCACATGGACGCCCCATGGGGCAACAAGATAAATCGTCTGATGGCGACGAAAATGAAGGTCGCGGGGCACGGAGTAAGAACCGACTACGACGAAGGGCCAGGAAACCTCCGAAGACACTTCGATGCGCCTGGGTGGTGCCCGCCCGTCGAGATCGACGCCGGATACTGCGTGGGTGATGACGTATGCACGCAGGTCTTGTTCGACACCGGCCAGCGCTGCGCGTGCCGACGCATAGCCGGCGGCGACGATCACCAGGCAAGATATGCTGGCCATCAAGGTAATGCTCTTAAGGCGTGATGTGGTCACACAAGCCTCCATCATAAGCAATGATAACCGCGCGCCTCCTATCATGATACCGGACTGCGAAGCCGATCAAGCTTGAACCAGTTCTTGAAACCTATGCTAGCCGAGGTCGCTTTCATGCCCAGCCTTTACTCGCGCGGTATCCAATGGCCACCGAAGGTGGCGTGCTTGCATGGTTAAAATGCTACTTCGATGTCGGAGATGTGGGGAATGCTTTTCAGAAACTGGCGCCTGATTAAAAAAAGCAGGCGAAAGGCCTCGGTGAATGAATGCTAGAAATATGAGGATTCACCACATGAAATAGATGCATTCACCGCGTTCCAGGCGGCAGAAGAAGGACCACGTGCACTGCTCTTGTTGATAAGAAAATGCAGAGAATCCATCGCGTTTGTAATTCGAAGTGATGCCTGGCCAGCCTGCAAACCTGGATCGAAGAGGTGCCCCTGGCTTGAGACGGCTACGGAGTTCTTGCCCGTCGCTTGGATCAAAAGAGAACTCGCCGGTAGATGTGTCGAGATCCAGGTTATTGGAAGTGATGATATTGTAAGATGAGCCTGGAAGGACATCTGGTAACCATCCACGCTCGAAAATTCGATTGGCACGTGCGTCGGCCAATGTTGCGTACTGGCTTGTAACGGTATCGGACAGAAAACTGCAGCCGGAAGCGATGAGCACAAGACCTGGAAGACATGATCGATACTCATGCGGTTGAGTCCGGCTTAAGGCATGCGGTAAGGTGGAACCTGGCTGACTGAGGTATTGGGCTACAGGTGCCCGCAAAGGTCGGCGTTGCATCAATGCCCGCAATCATTTCGCCTGGATTGGATGGGCCAGGACGCGCGCGAAGACGCCTGCCGGGCGATAGCGAGGTATATGAGTGCACTGAGATTCTACACATGTACACGGTTGCTCCATGGGCACCTAACTCTGCAATGTGCCGACCAGAGTGGCGGGAGTCTGACTTGAGTGAATGGTTAGTCTGGCCTTTCGCGTTCAAGAGCCTGTTCGAGTGCTGCAATTGCTTGGTGCACGGATGGATGGCATCTAACCCATCCTCTTCCAATGAAATCTGCAACACTGCGCCCGTGAAGTACCACGACTAACGACCCGTTGCTTGCGGCCTGAAGCAGCGCGTGACCAATTCGCCTGATGGCAACTGAATCCTAGCTTGGAAGTTCTTCATCGGGATTGTCGATAGCTGCATCTGCGTGGCCTAATGCCTGAGTTAAGCAGAACCGCGAAGCGGGTTCGGCTTGGATGAATTGGTAGGCGCCAGCGACTCTGCAATACCGCCCGAATAGAAAACGATGAACTCTGCTGCCTTTGCGCAAAGAGACTCTTGCGGAGAGCGGATTGCCAGCACCAATGGCTCTAGGGAGATTGGATCAATGTCTAAGTATTGCCCAGGCGAGCCGCGTAGCGACAATGATAGCTCTGTCCAGCTCCGGTCGTCGGCGGAGCTGCTATCACCGTCTGAGTCGATGTTGCAGCCGACGCCCCACAAGTACTCGGCGATCCGATAGAACTCGGGGCGCGGGCCAGGTGACGTAATTTTAACAACGTAGTTGTTGGACACGGCGCCTAACGCCTGAATTAAGCCGACCCGCGAAGCGGGTTCGGCTTGAATGAGTTGTTAGGCCCAAGCACAGTCAACTCCCCGGAGCCGGAGTGCTTTGCACAAAGAGTCAAGCGTATGGTCATTGTCATCATCCCCGACGAAGTAGCGACCAGACTCAAGTGCGCTCAACCCTGAGTCAAACGCATGCACAGGCGGGTCATAATGTTTTATAGAGCCTTCTAGGGATGGTCTGATCAATGAGGCCTGAGGACGCGGGAGGTGCATTTCTCCAAGGATCTGCGTTTGAATAGTCGAAACTTGCACCATTTTCGGCGCGATCCGGACATCATCTCCCGATCACAGGCGCACGCTCCCCGCAGCGGACAGTAACTGCTTTCGCTTCATCCACAGGTTGGACAGCGCAAACAACGTCAGCACCTGCGCGGTGTTCTTGGCCAAGCCGCGATAGCGGACCTTGGTGTAGCCAAACTGGTGCTTGATCACCCGGAATGGATGCTCCACCTTTGCGCGCACGCTGGCCTTGAAGTGTTCCCAACGTTCTGCCCCAGCACGCTCGCGCTTGTTGCCTATGGCCTGAATCGTGGAGCGCTTGGCGGCAATGAAAAATGCAGCCTCGCAGCGCTGTAGCTCGTCGCGCTTTTCCGCACCGGTGTAGCCGCTGTCGCCGAACACGCTGTCTTCCTTCCCGTGCAGCAATGCATGCGTCACTGTGACATCGGCTACGTTGGCTGCGGTGCACTGCACGTGATGTACCAGACCGGAAAACTCATCCACACCAATATGCGCCTTCATCCCGAAATACCACTGGTTGCCCTTCTTGGTCTGATGCATCTCAGGGTCGCGCGCATGGTCGGCATTCTTGGTCGAACTGGGCGCAGCGATCAGCGTCGCATCGACGATCGTGCCCGACCGCAGGCTCTGGCCCTTGCGCGCCAGATGCGCGTTGACCACTTCCAGCATCCGTGCGGCAAGGCCATGGGTCTCCAGCAGGCGCCGAAAGTTGAGAATCGTGGTCTCGTCGGGAATGTCGTCCAACCCACCGAGCTGGGCAAAGCGACGTAAGGTCGGGATCTCGTGCAGCGCTTCTTCCATCGCCGGATCACTCAACGCATACCATTGCTGCAGCAAATGAATCCGCAACATCGTCGCCAGTGCGTACGGCTGCCGACCTGGCCGCCCCGACGTAGGATAGTGCAACGCGATCAGCCCGAGCAGTTGCTGCCACGGAACGACCTGCTCCATCTCGGCCAGAAATATCTCGCGCCGGGTCTGCTTACGCTTGCCCAGGCCCTCAGCGTCACCGAACGTCAGCTGCATGGATGAGTCCTCTACATGAGACGCTAGTGTCGCGCATCTGTGGTGAGTTGATCAGACCTTCCCTAGATAGTAGCCGAACTCATTTTCTTTGTTCTTGTTTGTGTAGATGCATGGAAAGTGTGCGAGCCATTCTGAGAACGCGGAGCTGATTTTGTGAAGCCCAGGGAACTGCTGGCGCAACGGCGTTGCCAAAAAGTGAACTTCACCAACCGTCCATAGTGAGCCGCGACGCGTCTGCGGTAGGAAGACCGTCGCAACGGGAGACATCATTGGATCAATACTTCCGTTTGCGCCGTAGATGAGCGGACCGCACTCCCTAAAGTAGAGGGTAGACCCGCGGCCTGTGGACACTTCCTCGGGCGGCGACGGCAGCGACCTGAACCATCCGAGCACTTCGGATGGTTCGGATGGAGCGGCAATGAATCGGTATGTAGTACCCATGCTTTTCTGAAGCCTAACGCCTGAATTAAGCCGCGCCGCGAAGCGACGTCGGCTTGAATGAATTGTTAGGCAGCGGCCGGCTGCCACCAAAACCAGAGTTGAAGATTGTTATTGCCGGAATTTCCAATGGAATAGTCACCTTCACCACGAGCAATGCCCGCGACGCATTGCCGAAGCGGAGCCAGCCAATCTGCGCCCACAGTGAGCATGGCCGGATCCAGTGACTCAGGGAAGGTCCATTTAGCTTGATCTGGCGAGAACGATAAGAGGAACTTTGATGGGGCAAGCCAAGCGGATGAGCGATTGTCTGGAACGCGAAGAATTGCTGCCGTAGGCCGTGTGACGCTTAGGGTACGAGAGGCGGCAACTCCGTCTGCCTCAAGCGCATCAAGCAAGGCGAGCAGGGAGACACAGCCCGCCACATCCGCCGAGAGGTTCCAACCAGGGTAATTGCGCTGATTCTCCGTGTAGCGCCAAAGCGCAACCGAGCCAGCTTGTTGCCATGAGTGGGATTGATGCTTCACAAGCTGCCTAACAACTATTGAACCGCCGAAATTCGGTGTTTCGCTGAGTATCTTCGATTGCTGGCACTTTGTGAACGGGGAATTCCTAGCCGGGGTCACGGGATTGCACGATGGCAAGCGGCCGCGACCATCCGGATGCTTTCAGTGTTATCCAGCAAGGACGCAGGCGTATGAGATACACCCTCAAGAACAACGGCATAACAGCACCTCCACCGCTTCGGCTACTCGATCAGGTGTGTGACCGCCTGCGGGTTCGGCACTACAGCCTACGCACCGAGCAGGCCTACCTGAGCTGGATACGGCGCTTCATCCTGGCCAGCGGCAGGCGCCATCCGGCGCAGATGGAGCAGGCGGAGGTCGAGGCGTTCCTCACCCGCTTGGCGACCGATGGGCAGGTGTCTGCGGGGACGCAGAACCGGGCATTGGCCGCGTTGCTGTTCCTCTACCGCGAAGTGCTGCGCATCGAGCTGCCGTGGAAGGAAAACCTGGTGCGCGCCAAGCGGCCCAGGCGCATTCCGGTAGTGCTTTCGCGCGAGGAGGTGGCACGTCTGCTGGCGGTGCTGGCGGGGCCGTGCTGGCTGATCGGCAGCCTGCTGTACGGCAGCGGGATGCGGTTGATGGAAGGCCTGCGCCTGCGCATCGAGGACGTGGATGCCGCGCGTGGCGAGATCGTGGTGCGATGGCAAGGGGGGCAAGCACCGCTGGGTGCCGTTGCCGCACAGCCTGCGGGAGGCGCTACAGCGGCAACGCGAACGCGCACTGTTAGTGCATGCGGCGGATCTGGCTGCCGGTGCCGGTCGGGTCTTCTTGCCGCACGCGTTGGCGCGCAAGGATCCCAATGCCGACGTTGAGCCGGGGTGGCACTATCTGTTCCCGTCTGCGCGCCGGTCGCGGGATCCGCGCAGCGGCAGGCCTGCCCGGCACCATGTCTTCGAAGAAATTCTGCAGCGTGCGGTGCAGTCGGCACGGCAGCAGGCTGGCATCGTTAAGCCGGCGACCTGCCATACGTTGCGGCATTCGTTCGCCACGCATCTGCTGAAGGACGGCCACGATATCCGCACCGGACCGGAGCTGCTGGGGCACAAGGACATGACCACCACGCAGATCTACACGCATGTGCTGGGACGCGGTGCGTCGGCGGTTCGCAGCCCATTGGATGGGCTGGGCAGTGTTGGTGATGAAGCGTGAGCTGCCGCGCGACTGATGCAGCGGATGGCCGCTTGCTGCCAAGCAAGCCACCATGATTGCGCCTGAGACACGCTTTTCAGACTCGATTGTGCGCGATGACGGCAGCCAGTTGCTGCACTGGCCGAGCGCGACCCACCCAACATTGCGCGCATTCGCAGATGGGCGCGAATGCATCCGTGAGCCACGACGTATCACTCCTGCACAACTGCGCTATGCGGCCATCTGACGCCTGCTCGATCTATCGTAGCAGCCAGCTTCAACCATCCAGCAACGCCTTGTCCCGCACCGCGCCCTTGTCCGCGCTGGTCGCCAGCAACGCGTACGCCTTCAGCGCCGTGGTGACCTTGCGTGGGCGCAGCTCCGCCGGCTTCCAGCCCTTGGCATCCTGCTCTGCGCGACGCAGGGCGAGTTCCTCGTCGGAGATCAGCAGATCGATCGAGCGTTTGGGGATGTCGATCAGGATCTTGTCGCCGTCGCGCACCAGCCCGATCGCGCCGCCTGCCGCCGCTTCCGGCGACGCATGGCCGATCGACAGGCCGGAGGTGCCGCCGGAAAAACGGCCGTCGGTGAGCAGGGCGCATTGCTTGCCCAGGCCCTTGGACTTCAGGTAGCTGGTCGGATACAGCATTTCCTGCATGCCGGGGCCGCCCTTGGGGCCTTCGTAGCGGATGACCACGACATCGCCGGCAACCACCTCATCTGCGAGGATGCCCTTGACCGCCGCGTCCTGGCTCTCGTACACGCGCGCAGTGCCTTCGAACACGTGGATGGATTCGTCCACGCCGGCGGTTTTCACCACGCAGCCGTCGCGGGCGATATTGCCGTACAGCACCGCCAGGCCGCCCTCTTGCGAGAACGCATGCGCCACGTCGCGGATACAGCCGTCGCTGCGGTCGGCATCCAGGGTGTCCCAGCGCGTGGCCTGGCTGAAGGCGATCTGGGTGGGAATGCCGGCCGGGCCGGCCTTGTAGAACGTGTGCACCTTTTCATCGTCGGTCTGGGTGATGTCCCATTGCGCGATGGCGTCGGCCAGCGTGCGTGCGTGCACGGTGGCGGCGTTGGTATGCAGCAAGCCGCCGCGTGCCAGCTCGCCAAGGATGGCCATGATGCCGCCGGCGCGGTGCACGTCTTCGATATGGTACTTCTGCGTGTTGGGCGCCACTTTGCACAGCTGTGGCACGCGCTTGGACAAGCGGTCGATATCGCGCATGCCGAACGGAACGTCGGCCTCCTGCGCGGCGGCGAGCAGGTGCAGGATGGTGTTGGTAGAGCCGCCCATGGCGATGTCCAGGGTCATCGCATTCTCGAACGCTTCGAAGGTGGCGATGCCGCGCGGCAGGGCGGTGGGATCTTCGCCGCCATACCAGCGGTGGCACAGTTCCACCGCCACACGTCCGGCACGCAGGAACAGTTGCTCGCGGTCGGCATGCGTGGCCACCACGGTGCCATTACCCGGCAGCGACAGGCCCAGCGCTTCGGTCAGGCAGTTCATCGAGTTGGCGGTGAACATGCCCGAGCACGAGCCGCAGGTGGGGCAGGCGCTGCGTTCGAACTCGGCGACCTTCTCGTCGGAGGCGCTGTCGTCGGCGGCGATCACCATCGCGTCGATCAGGTCGAGCTTGTGCTCGGCCAGCTTGGTCTTGCCGGCTTCCATCGGCCCGCCGGAGACGAACACGGTGGGAATGTTGAGGCGCAGCGCGGCCATCAACATGCCGGGGGTGATCTTGTCGCAATTGGAAATGCACACCAGCGCATCGGCGCAGTGCGCGTTGACCATGTATTCGACCGAGTCGGCGATGATTTCGCGGCTGGGCAGCGAATACAGCATGCCGTCGTGGCCCATCGCGATGCCGTCGTCCACGGCGATGGTGTCGAACTCCTTGGCCACCCCGCCGACGCGCTCGATCTCGCGCGCCACCAACTGCCCGAGATCCTTCAGGTGCACATGCCCGGGCACGAACTGGGTGAACGAATTGGCGATGGCGATGATGGGCTTGTGGAAGTCGCCATCCTTCATGCCGGTGGCGCGCCAGAGCGCGCGCGCGCCCGCCATGTTGCGGCCGTGGGTGGAGGTCTTGGAGCGGTAGTCGGGCATGGCGGATTCAACGACAAGGGCGAGCGGTGGCTGGCAATTAGACCGCGCCTGGACTGTTGCTGCTGCAACCGTCAAGACGCGCTCGGATGATCCCGCACGGTAGCACGCAGCTGTCACGCTCACGCGCGGCAAGAAATGGCTGACGCACGGGCGATATCGTCGAGTGACCGGCCATCGATCCTGCGCCGAACGGTTCATTGCTGTGCGCAATGCTGGTGATGCGTTGCCATCGCCCGTCAGCGCGGGCGGTTTAGACTGTGCGCATGAGCGCCATTGTGTCCTGCCGCGCGGGCTGTGCCGCCTGTTGCATTGCCCCCTCCATCAGTTCGCCGATTCCCGGCATGCCGCAGGGCAAGCCGGCCGGTGTGCCCTGCGTGCAGCTGGATGCGCAGTTGGGCTGCCGCCTGTTCGGGCAGCCGAGCCGCCCGGCGGTCTGCGCGAGCCTGCGGCCATCGATGGAAATGTGTGGCAGCTCGCGCACGCAGGCGTTGGCGATGCTGGCTGCCCTGGAGCGTGCGACGCAGCCTTGAAAATCCGGGCGCTACGCCCTTGCCTGCGGCCAACGCTGGCGTGGCGCCAGGTGTCGGCAGAATCGCGCGTGCTCAAGTGCGTGGCTTGTCGCGTGCAGGCCGATCGATACCATGCCGGCAAACATGATCGAGCAGGGCATCGCGCTGATGACCTTGTCGGCCAAGGCGATGCAGGCCTTGCGTTCATCGCACCCATGCGTTGCGACCGGCTCGCCTGGTTGGCGCCAAGCCGATGCCGATGTGGATCGGCAAGGCGGCGCCGACGCGCGCTCAACCGTTGGCGTTGGCCTTGCGCCCGGCGAACACACGCTTGATGCCGGCGCCCAGCGCCAGCACGCCGAACAGCACCAGCTTCCAGCCCTTGGCCAGCAGCAGGCCCAGCTTGGCGAACAGGCCGGCCTTGGCTGCCAGGCCGCCGCCGATCAGGCCGGCCAGGCCATAGCTGGCGATCTTGTCGGTGGACGGGTTGTGGTCGGCATAGCGCGCGCCCTGGTCGAACTCGGTCATCGGCAGCAGCTGCTGCATGCCCTGACGCACCTGCTCGAGCTGGCCCATGCCGGCGACGGCGTTGAGGCTGAGATAGCCGCTGCGCCCCAAGACGCGGATGTCGTAATTGAGCGTGTGCTGCTGGGCCCCATCGAAGCGCAGTTCCTTGGCCCAGTAGAGCTTCTTGCTGCCGGCGTCGTAGCGCGGCGGCACGGCCCAGCCGAGCAGGTCCACCGTGCCGTAGCCCTGTTCGCGCCGTGCGGCGTTGTCCTCGGCGGTGCCTTGCTGCATCTGCTCCAGCAGTTCGCTGTAATCGATCTTGGCGGCGTCCTCGTCGGACACATAGCCCTCATCGCTATAGGTCACCACCACCGCCCAGCTGTCCGGTGCATCCAGCGCAGGCGTCCGCGGCACGATCATGCCCAGCACGCTGTCGTCAGGCGGGTTGCCCCATAGCTGCTCGAGCACGCGGCGCGTATCGGCCTTGTCGAGGTAACGGAAGGCCGGGTCCAGATCGAAGTGCGCCCTGGCCTGCGGCAGCGCGATATGGCCGTCGTGATACTGCAGCGCAGAGAGCACTTGCGCCTCGTCCGCGGCCTCGGCCGGTACGGCGAGCAGCAGCGGGCTTGCGACAAGCAGGCAGGCGGCCAGCAGGCCGCGCAGGACAACGGAAGTGTGCATCAGGTCGAATCCATTCGATGGCAGCGTCCCCACGCCGCAGGGCGCAGATTCTGCCATGCGTTCACACGGCAGACAACGGGTCAGCGCGCGCCGGCAATGCCCAGGTACTGATCCTTGAGCCGCACATAATGCTGGGCCGAGTAATGCAGGCTTTCGATTTCCTTGTCGCTGAGCGTGCGCGCCGGGCGGGCGGGGTTGCCCAGCCACAATTCTGCCTCGCCGACCACCTTGCCCGGTCCGACCACGGCACCGGCACCGACAAATCCGTAGCGCTTGACGGTGGCCCCGTCGAGCACGCAGGCGCCCATGCCGATCAGGCACAGGTCTTCGATGGTGCAGGCATGCAGGATGGTGCCGTGGCCCACGGTGACATCGGCGCCGATGATGGTCGGGTAGCCAGCCTTGTTGAACGGGCTGTGGTGACTGACGTGGATGATGGCGCCGTCCTGCACGTTGGTGCGTGCGCCGATCTGCACATGATTGACGTCGCCGCGGATCACCGTGCCCGGCCACACCGACACATCGTCACCCAGGCTCACCTTGCCGATGATGGTGCAGGCCGGGTCGATATAGACGCGCGCGCCCAGTTGCGGGGTGTGGTCCAGAAACGGGCGAATCGGGGTCACGGCATTCTCCGGCAAGTCAGCGTGCCGCCAGGTGCGGACACGGCATGCATGATACCCGGGCCGTGGTGGCCGCCGCGGAAGAGCCCAGCCTCTGAGGCAGACGTGCATCTGCCGGCGCAGTGGTGCGCTGCCCACAGCCGCCGGCATGTCAGCGGCATCGCGATGCGCTGGATGGCGTGCCGCTGCTGGCCAAGGTCGCGAATGCAGACTGCCCGCGCTTGCACTGTCGTGTCCTGGCAATGGCATGCACGTACCGCCGTGGCATTGACTGCCAATCGCATTGCGTCGCGATCGGACATGCAATGGGCACCGTCACCGGCGCGCTCCGGGCGCCGCGTGTGAGAGCCCCGGGGCTGGCGGTGGTCGGCCAACGCATCTGTCGACGTCGCCCGCCACGGCATGCAGGCGCCGGCGTGCCCGAACGCGTGGTTGCCCAGGCGAAGCGCAATCCCGCCACGTCCGATAAGCGCACAGCACTGCGGCGATGCGGCTTGAACAGCATCTGCGATCGGCCTAGCGTGCGTGCAGTGGCGTGGCGGCGGCCGCGTTGGCAATGCAAAAAACTGGCGCTTTGCCGCGCGAAGTCATCGCCGCGTCGTGTCGGTCGCTGTCGATGCAAGACCGCCTGCATTCCGCTTTGCAGGAACACTCCCTACTGCACAGGACACCCCGATGCTCCAAAGCACCTCGATGCCTGCGTCCTTCGTGTTGGAGCGCATGACGCCCTTCCAGTGGCGGGCGGTGGCCGTGTGCGTGCTGCTGACGATGCTCGACGGCTTCGACGTGATGGCGATGGCGTTCACCGCGCCGCATGTGTCGGCGGACTGGCAACTGTCGGGAAAACTGCTGGGCGGGTTGTTCAGTGCCGGACTGGTGGGCATGGCAGTGGGGTCGTTGGTACTGGCGCCGTTGGCCGATCGCATCGGCCGCCGCGCGCTGATCCTGATCTGCCTGGCGATCCTCACCGTGGGCATGGGCGCCTCGGCGCTGGCCGGCAACGCCTGGCAACTGGGCGCGCTGCGGGCGTTCACCGGGATCGGGATCGGCGGCATGCTGGCCTGTGTGGCAGTGACCGCTGCCGAGTATTCCACCGCGCGCTGGCGCAGCACGGCCACGGTGTTGCAGGCCACTGGCTACCCGGTAGGCGCGACGGTGGGCGGGGCGATCGCCGCGCTGCTGCTGCAGCACTGGTCGTGGCCGTCGGTGTTCGTGCTCGGCGCGCTGGGTTCGTTGGTGTGCGTACCGCTGGTGCTCGCCTTCCTGCCGGAATCGCTGGAGTTCCTGATGGCCCGCCGGCCGCCGAACGCGCATGCACGCTTCAACGCGGTGCTGGCGCGCATGGGGATGCCGGCTGCGCCGCACCTGCCGATGCCATCGGTACAGGCGGCCGGGCAGGGCTATGCCGCGCTGTTCGTCGGCGCAGTGCGGCGGCAGTCGCTGCTGATCGCGCTGGCGTTCTTCCTGCTGATGTTCTCGTTCTACTTCGTGCTCAGCTGGACGCCCAAGCTGCTGGTGACGGCCGGGCTGTCGGCCGCCCAGGGCGTGACCGGCGGGGTGCTGCTGAATCTGGGCGGTATCGCGGGCGGCACGCTGTTCAGTTGGCTGGCCCTGCGCGCGCGGTTGTCACGGCTCACCGCGGGGGCGCTGATCCTGGTGGCGGTGGCGATGCTCGCGTTCGGGTTGAGTAGCGCAGTGTTGAGCTGGGCTTTCGTGACGGCATTGCTGACCGGGGCGGCACTGACAGCCGCCATGGGAGGGCTGTATGCGGTGGCGCCGGTGGTGTTCCCGGCGGCCGTACGCTCCACCGGCATGGGCTGGGCGATCGGCGTGGGCCGCTTCGGCGCGATCCTGTCGCCACTGTGCGCGGGGGCGTTGCTGGATGCCGGGTGGACGCCGGTCATGTTGTACCTGGGCTGTGCCGTGCCGCTGCTGTTCGCCGCCGCCGCCGTGGTGGCGATGCGCTTGCCGGATCGCTGAACTGCTCAGCCGGCTGCGTTCGACGGCGTGAATCCGCCGGTCGAGGACGGATCGGCGGACCAAAGAAATCGTGCCGGCTGCCGATACCTCCGAAGACCGCCATGCCCGTGGCGGACTCTTCCGCGAACATCGTGCACACCAGCGCCGGCATGCTCAGAACCATCGACTCCGACCAACTTCGCCCCGGCATGTACGTCTACAAGCTGCTGGGCGCGTGGGTGCACCATCCGTTCTGGAAAACCTCGTTCCTGGTCGATTCGGAAGACGTGGACAAGATCCATGGCAGCCGGATCGAGCAACTGGTGATCGACACCGCACGCGGGCTGGATGTGGACGCGGGGACGCCGGAGGCCGAGGCGGCCGCTGCCACGCCACCGGCACCGGAGCCGCCGGAGCCGGCATCCAGCACGCGCACGGTACGGACCAACAGCGTCACCGCGCAGGTCGGCATCGAGGCCGAGGTGGTGCGTGCGCGGCGCATCTTCGAAGACGGGCGCGACACGGTGGAGGAGATGTTTCGCGACGTGCGGCTCGGCCGCACCGTCGACACCGAGGCGGCCATGCCGCTGGTGGAAGCCATCAACGATTCGGTGTTGCGTCACCCGCAGGCGCTGATCAGCGTGGCGCGGCTAAAGACCGCCGACGACTACACCTATCTGCACTCGATGGCCGTGGCCGGGCTGATGAGCGGGCTTGCCCGCCAGCTCGGCCTGCCCGATGCGCAGGTGGTGGAAGCGGCGATGGGTGGCCTGCTGCACGACATGGGCAAGGCGGTGACGCCGCTGGACATCCTCAACAAGCCGGGCCGGCTCACCAACGAAGAAATGGAGATCATGCGCCAGCACCCGCTGGATGGTCATCGCCTGCTGGTGGCCGGCGGCGTGCAGAACGCGGTGGTGCTGGAAATTGCCTTGCATCATCACGAAAAGATGGATGGCAGCGGGTATCCGAATCGGCTCGTCGGCGAAGAGATCTCGCTGATGTCGCGGATGGGTGCGGTGTGCGATGTCTACGACGCCATCAGTTCCGACCGCCCCTACAAACGTGGCTGGGATCCGGCCGAATCGCTCAAGCAGATGGCCTCGTGGAAAGGCCATTTCGACCCGGTGATCTTCCAGGCCTTCGTGCGCCGGCTGGGGATCTACCCGGTCGGTTCGCTGGTGCGGCTGGAATCGCAGAAGCTGGCCGTGGTGATCGAACAGACCCCGGACGCGCTGCTCAAGCCGAAGGTGCGGGTGTTCTACTCGGCCAAGCTGCGCAGCCACGTGCTGGTGCAGGACATCGACCTGGCGCGCCCGGACTGCCAGGACCGGATCGCGCAGATGGAAAGCCCGAGCGACTGGGGCTTTCGCGATCTCGAGAAACTCTGGCTGCCCTGATCGGGCCGTGTCGCGTGGGGGCTGCGCCGCAGGCGCGTCCGGTAGGTGGCGCGTGCCCGGCTGCGTGCCCTTGCTGATCGGCACTCCGCTGATGGCTGATTCCGGCCACGCCTGGCGGCCGGTCACATCGCACCGCGTGGCTCCATGCGGCCTGCCGGTCGCTGTCCCGGCCCAGATCCGGCACCGCCTAGCGAACGCGACCATGCTGCGCTGCAGCTTGGCAATGTAGTTATGTTCAATAACTATTCTGGAACGCAATCACTTGCCGACCGGAACCATGTTCACTTCGTGCCTGGATCACCGCCGTCCCCCGCATGCCGCAGCGCTGTCGCACAGCTGGCGGGCGTGCAAGCGCGGGCTGGCGCAGTGTTGGCACGCCACGCGCTTATGGCATGCAAGAGCGGCCTGCGCCTCCACATCGGCAGGCCTGGCCGCGTCTACAATGTGGTGCACGCCGGGGATCGGCGTTGTGGATGGGGTGCGCAGCGCGTACCGGTCCGCCCGCTGCCTTCGTCGCGAGAACCGTCATGCCCGCTACCGCTCCTGTCGCACCGTTGCCCGATTCCATCACCGAGGTGGACCAGGCGCGCCTGCTGCGGCTGCTGGGGTACCGCATCACCCGCACCGAGTTGCTGGTGCGGCGGATGTTCCAGGAGTGCGTGGCGGCCTTCGATCTGAAGCCGGTCGATTTCTCCTTGCTGATGCTGGTGGACGGCAACCCGGGCATCAACCAGCGCCAGATCGGCGATGTGCTGCATGTGTCGCCGCCGAACCTGGCCATCGTGGTGGCGCGGCTGGTCAACCGCCGGCTGCTGCGGCAGGTGCGCGGGCGTCAGGACCGGCGCATGCAGCATCTGTCGTTGACGCCGGCCGGCGTCACCCTGCTGACCGACGCCGAAGCCGAAGTGCTGCGCATGGAACGGCAGCTCAGCGCTGTGCTCGGCACCAGCGAGGCGCCGCTGGTGCGCGCGCTCGATCGCCTGGATCGTCTGGACACACTCTAGTCCGCCTTCGCCTGGCGTGGGCCAGGCGGCATGCCTTCATCACCTTGCGATGTCACGTGCTGTCTGCAGCGCGGCGTTCGGCCCTGCCTGACGCACGCACGATCGCACGTCCGGCTGTTCCCTCTCACCATAGGAGTGTTCGCAGTGAATCGATCGTCGGTTAGCGGTGGCCAGGACAGGCAAGCAGGATGGGCGCTAACCGTGCTGCTCGGGCTGGGGGGCCTGTGTGCGACCGGGGCTGCAAGTGCACAGGCAGTGCCACAGAGCGCTGCATTGACCAACGGAATCAACACCGGCGGGACCAGCTTTCTGGACGGTTTCACCCGCACCACGCCCGGTTGGGCCGTCGTCACCTACCTGCGCCAGACCTCGCTGGATGCGATCAAGGATGCGCGCGGCAACGATGTGCCGGTGTTCGACAATCCACGCATCGATTCGACCTTGCTGCTGACCCAGGTGGCCTACGTCACGCCCTACACGTTGTTCGGTGGGGCACTGGGCATCAACACGCTGGTGCCGTTGATCAACCTGGACGCGTCCTTCGGTCGGAACAGCATCGCCACCCTGCGCGACAACGACGCTGGCGTCGGCGATCTGACCTTCGGTCCGTACCTGCAGATGCTGCCGGTGATGCGTGACGGGCGGCCGGTATTTTCGCAGCGCTTCGAACTCGACGCTGTCGCACCGATCGGCAAGTTCGACCGCGATCGCGACCTGAATCAGGGTGCCGGTTATTGGTCGCTGGTGCCGAACTATGCATTCACGGTGCTGCCGACGCCCAAGTGGGAAGTCAGTGCACGCCTCAACTACATCTATAACTTTCGCAGCGAGCGCCGGCCGAATCTTCCCGACGGATTCGCCTTCCGTAATGGGCAGGCCGGCGACGCGGGATGGGTCAACGTCGCCACTTCCTGGGAAGTCGCGCCGCAAGTGCGGCTGGGCGTCAACGCGTATTACCTCACCCAGTTCCGCGACAACCGTACCAACGGCGAGCGCGTGCCCGACACCCGCCAGCGCGTGTTCTATGCGGGCCCGGGCGGCGTGTGGCGGTTCGACGCCAACAACATCCTGTTCGCCAATCTCTATCTGCCGGTGGAGGTCAGAAATGCAGCGTCCGGCAACAACGTCAACCTGCAGTACGTCCATGTGTTCTAACGCCGGTGCATCCGGCTTCTTTGGAGGGTGGCAATGAATTTGCAGAACAAGACGATCGTGGTGACCGGTGTGGCGTCGGGCATCGGCGCGGAGGTCGCACGGCTTGCGCGGTTTCATGGCGCCACGGTGATCGGGGTGGATCGCTCGCCGGTGCAGATGACCCTGCACGGCTTTCATCAGGCCGACCTGGGCGACCCGGCGTCCATCGACGCATTGGTCGCCGCCTTGCCGGAGCGGATCGATGCCTTGGCCAACGTGGCCGGTGTACCCGGCACCGTGCCGCTGGATGTGGTGGCACGCGTCAATTACCTGGGCCTGCGCCATCTGAGCCAGGCGCTGCTGCCGCGCATCGTCTCGGGCGGTGCCATCATCAACGTCGCCTCGATCCTTGGCGCAGAGTGGCCGCAGCGGCTGGAGTTGCACAAGCAGCTGGCCGCCGCCGACAGTTTCCAGGCCGGCACCGCCTGGCTGGCTGCGCATCCGGTCGCCCACGACACCTGCTACCAGTATTTCAAGGAAGCCTTGATCGTGTGGACGTTGCTGCAATCGCGGCCGTGGTTTGCCGAGCGCGGCATCCGCGTCAACAACGTGTCTCCCGGGCCGGTGTTCACCCCGATCCTGGGCGACTTCGCCGCGATGCTGGGCGAGGAGCGCGTCAAGGAAGATGCCAAGCGCATGACCCGCCCGGCGTATGCCGACGAGGTGGCCGACGCCATCGTGTTCCTGGCATCGGATGCGGCGCGCTGGATCAACGGCATCACCCTGCCGGTCGATGGCGGGCTGGCATCGACCACGCTGTAGTTCCTCCCACCCGTCACTCTCCCCAACTGTTTTAGCAGGAGGCTAGACCATGAATGCTCTTTCCAGCGCAGCGGTCGCTGCGACCGATACGCCCGCGTGGCACGGCTGCATCTTCAATGGCGAGTGGGTGCCGGGCCACGGCGGCAGCTTGCCGATCCATGAGCCGGCGACCGGTGGCTTGTTGCACGAGGTCAGCAAGGCCGACCTGGACGATGTAGCGGCCGCCGTGGCACAGGCCAAGCAGGCGCAGCGCGCCTGGGCCGCCACCCCGCCGCGCGAGCGCGCCGCGATCTTCCATCGCGCTGCACAGGTCATGCAGGCCCGCAGCGCCGAAGCCGCGTTGCTGATTGCGCGCGAAACCGGCGGCATCCTGCCCAAGGCCCAGCGCGAAGTGGATGAGGCGGTGGTGTTCTATCAACAGGCCGCCGGCCTGCCGCTGCAGGCGGTGGGCCAGGTGCTGCCAACCGCCGCCGGCCAACTCAGCCTTGCCCGGCATCTGCCGCTGGGCGTGATCGCGGTGATTTCGCCGTTCAACTTCCCGCTGATCCTGTCGCTGCGCTCGGTGGCGCCGGCACTGGCGATGGGCAATGCGGTGATCCTCAAGCCGGATCCGCGCACTCCGTACACCGGTGGCGTGATCATCGCGCAGGTACTGGAAGAAGCCGGCTTGCCCAAGGGCCTGCTGCACGTGCTGCACGGCGATGCGCAGATCGGTCAGGCGCTGGTGGAGGCGCCGGATATCCCGATGATCGCCTTCACCGGCTCTACCGCTGCCGGCCGCCGTATCGGCGAGATCGCCGGGCGACACCTGAAGAAAGTGGCATTGGAATTGGGTGGCAACAATGCCGTGATCGTGCTCGACGACGCCGATCTGGACCGCGCCGCATCGGCGATCGCCTTCGGTGCCTACCTGCACCAGGGCCAGATCTGCATGGCCACCGGCCGGGTGCTGGTCCAGCGTAACGTGGCCCAGGCCTTGATCCAGCGGTTGGCCGACAAGGCGCGGCATCTGCCGGTCGGCGACCCGGTCAGCGGCACGGTGGCGCTGGGGCCCATCATCGACCAGCGCCAGCTGCAACGCATCATCGATATCGTTAGCGACAGCGTGGCTGCCGGTGCGGTCGTGGAAGCTGGCGGCACCAATGAGGGGCTGTTCTATGCCGCCACCGTGCTGTCCAACGTGCGGCCGGGCATGCGCGCGTTCGACGAGGAAGTGTTCGGGCCGGTGGTCAACATCAGCGTGTTCGACACCGACGAAGAAGCCGCCGAACTGGCCAACCACGGCGAGTACGGCCTGGCGGCGGGCATCCTGTCCGCGTCGGTGTCGCGGGCGATGGCGCTCGGCGAACGCCTGCACACCGGCCTGCTGCACATCAACGACCAGACCGTGGCCGACGAGGTGATCAACCCGTTCGGCGGCACCGGGGCATCCGGCAACGGCACCAGCGTTGGCGGCCCGGCCGATTGGGAGCAGTACACGCATTGGCAGTGGCTGACGGTCAAGAGCGAGGTGCCGCAGTACCCGTTCTGAGCGTCCGGGCGCAGGTCTGGCGTCATCGCCAGGCCGGCGCCTTCGCACTCCTATCCATCGCACGCAGTCGCACGACGAGCGTAGTCACTCGCCAGCGCGAAAACGCGTTGGCGAACACCCTGCATGCCGCGCGAAGTAGCGGCTGAAATAGGCTGCATCGAAAAATCCAAGCGTGGCGGCGATCTGCTGCACGCTCAGGCTGGTGTAGCGCAGGCTGCGGCGGGCTTCGAGCATGATCCGGCGTTGCAGCAGCTCCAGCGCCGATGCATTGGCCAGGCGTCGGCACAGTGCGTTCAGATGGCCCGGGGTCAGGCCCAACTGGTCGGCGTAGCGGGAGATCGGCCAGTGCGCACGATAGTGCTGGTCGATCGATGCCCGGTAGGCGCGCAGGTGGCGCAGCGCCGGGTCTGCCTGCGGGCTGGCCTCCGCCTCTTCGTGCAGGCCTTGCAAGGCCGTGCGTGCGGTCCAGATCACCAGGTGCGCCGCAGCCGCCTGCAGTGCGGCTGCGTGTCCCATACGCTGGTGCGCATGATCGTTGGCAATGCTGTCGAACAGCACGTCGAGCAGTCTGCGCGATCCACTGGCGAGCAGCACCGCCGGCCGTGCCAGGCCCGGCTGCAGCGCGGGTGCCGTGTCCAGCGCGCTGCGCACCAGCGGCATGCACAAGGTGATGATGTGCCCGCGCACCCGCGGGTCGAACGCGAATCCGTGTACGCATAGCGGCGGCAGCCACACCACGGTGGCGCCATGCAGGCGCCGTGTCAGCCCATCCAGTTGCAGCGTTGCCGGCCCGCGCTGCACGTACAGCAGTTGCGCCAGGTCTTCGTGCCGATGCGGGTCGATCTGCCAGTCGTGCAATCGGCTGCGTGCGGCGATCGATTCCCAATGCAGCAGCTCCGGTGGATCGGCGTGCTGCTCGCCGTACAGGCCGAATGCGGGAACGGCGGTGGTTGCAGCGGTCTGGCGCGCGCGTGTGGGCATCGTCGAAAAGTCCAAGCACTGCACGCAATCATCCCTTCAATGGCCGCGGTTGGCTACCGACACTGCGAGCCTGGTTCTTGGCAGGAGCGCTTCATGCGAACCCAGGTTGCGATCATCGGTGCCGGCCCTTCCGGCCTGCTGCTGGGCCAGCTGCTGCAGCGCGTCGGCATCGATACGCTGGTGATCGAGCGGCAGACACCGGAGCATGTGATGGCGCGCATCCGCGCCGGTGTCCTGGAACAGGGCAGCGTGGACTTGCTGCAGCGCGCCGGGGTCGGAGCGCGCGTGCAGCGCGAAGGCCTGATACACCACGGCTTCGACCTGCTGTACGACGGGCAGCGCGAGCGGATCGACCTGTTGCGCGGCTGCGGGCGCGGGGTCACCGTGTATGGCCAGACCGAGCTCACGGCCGATCTGATGCAGGCGCGTCGGGACAGTGGCGCGCCCAGCTACTACAGCGCGCACGATGTCAGATTGCAGGCAGTCGACAGCACCGCGCCCAGCGTGGAATTCAGCCACGACGGCGCACGGCTGCGGGTCGATTGCGATTACGTGGTCGGCTGCGACGGCTTCCATGGCGTCAGCCGCGCGAGCATCCCTGCCGACCGTCTGCGCCTGTACGAGCGGGTGTACCCGTTCGGTTGGCTTGGCGTGCTTGCCGACACCCCGCCGGTGCACGACGAGCTGATCTACGCACGCCATCGCCTGGGATTTGCGCTGTGTTCGATGCGCTCGCCTACGCGCACGCGCTACTACGTCCAAGTGCCGGCCGACGCACGCGTGGAGGCATGGAGCGACCAGGCCTTCTGGGATGCATTGCGGGCACGGCTGCCGGCTGCGCTGGCGCACTCCCTGGTCACCGGTCCCTCGATCAAGAAGAGCATTGCGCCGTTGCGCAGCTTCGTGGTCGAGCCGATGCAGTACGGGCGCCTGTTCCTGGCCGGTGATGCCGCGCATATCGTGCCGCCCACCGGTGCCAAGGGACTGAATCTGGCGCTGGCCGATGTGGGCCTGCTCGCGCAACTGTTCGCGCGCTGGAAGGTCTCTGGTAATGCCGACGTCTTGCAGCAATATTCGGCGCTGGCGCTGCAGCGGGTGTGGAAGGCCGAGCGTTTTTCGTGGTGGATGACCACGCTGCTGCACACCTTCGATGACGAAGATCCCTTTACGGCGCGCCTCCGCCAGGCCGAGCTTGCGTACCTGCTGGGCAGCGAGGCCGGGCGCGCGACCATTGCCGAGAACTATGCGGGCCTGCCGATGGTCGGCCTTCCCGACCCCTGAGGGTGCGCCGCACAGGGTAATCATTTGATCACCTGGAATTTTCGAGGTGCCCAGGTGCACTTTCGGGTGGCTAGCGTACGCGCGGACGTGCTGGGTAGGGTTGTCCCGACGCGTAGCAGTATGCGTAAGCAAGGACGCGTCATTCCCCCAACTGCGGTGCCGTACGCCGACACCCCTGCAAGCGCACGGACCGCTTCATCCCTGGAGTGACCCATGAAGAAATTCGTCTCTCGCGCCCTGGTATTGATCATGCTGCTCGCACCCGTGGCTGCGTTTGCGCAGACTGCGGTGACCGCCAACCCCAACCACGAAAAGTTGCTGATCGGCTCCAACTGGTACGAAACCGCCAACAAGCGTCTGGTCTACGACTTCTGGCGCATCGTGTTCGAGGCAGGCCAGGTGCAGTACGCGCCGATGTACATGGACAAGAACTACATCCAGCACAATCCGAATGTGGCCAATGGGCGCGATGCATTCATCGCCTTCCTGACAGCCTTTGTGCCGCCGACCAAGGTACAGCCGCGGGTGCAACTGCCGTTGGTGGCGATCACCGCCGACCATGACCTGGTCACGCTGGTGTCGGTGCGCACGCTGCCGGACCCGCGTAATCCCGGCAAGACCTACACCACTACGTGGTTCGACATGTTCCGCATCGAGAAGGGCCTGATCAAGGAACACTGGGATCCGGACACCATCGCCGGCCGGGCAAGCACGGGCGGCCAGTAAGCGCTTGAAACGGCGCTGGCCTGCGTCACCGCAGGCCAGCGTCATGCGCGTGATGGCGGCATAGCTGCCGTGCCAGATCGCGCAAGATGAGACGTTCACTGCAAGCCTTGCGGCCAGAGCGGGTCAGCTGATCTTGAAGCCCATCGTCGCTTCCACCGCCTGCTGCCAACCGGCATACAGCTGCTCGCGCTTGTCCTCGGCCATGGCCGGTTCGAAACGACGATCCACCGCCCATTGCTTGGCGATTTCCTCGCGGCTGCTCCAGAACCCGGTTGCAAGACCCGCCAGATAGGCCGCACCCAGTGCGGTGGTTTCGGCCACTTCCGGGCGCAGCACCGGCACATTGAGGATGTCGCTCTGGAACTGCGCCATGAAGTCGTTGGCAATGGCGCCACCGTCGGCGCGCAGTTCCTTCAATTCGATGCCCGAATCGCTCTGCATCGCGGTGAGCACGTCGCGGGTCTGGTAGGCCATCGACTCCACCGCCGCGCGCACGAAGTGTTCCTTGCTGGTGCCGCGGGTCAGGCCGAACACCGCGCCGCGGATATCGCTGCGCCAGTAGGGCGCGCCCAGGCCGACGAAGGCCGGCACCAGATACACGCCATCGTTGTCGCCGGCGCGCTCGGCATAGGCCTGCGAGTCGCTGGCCTTACCGAGCATGCGCAGGCCATCGCGCAACCACTGCACTACCGAACCGGCGACGAAGATCGCCCCTTCCAGCGCATATTCCACCTTGCCGTCGATGCCCCAGGCAATGGTGGTGAGCAAGCCGGCCTTGGAGGCCACCGCCTTGTCGCCGGTGTTCATCAGCATGAAACACCCGGTGCCATAGGTGTTCTTGGCCATGCCCGGCTCGAAACAGGCCTGGCCGAACAACGCTGCCTGCTGGTCGCCGGCAATGCCGGCGATCGGCACCTGTTCGCCATAGAAGTACTGGGTCTGGGTCGTGCCATAGACCTCGCTGGAGGAGCGCACCTCCGGCAGCATCTGCGCCGGCACATCCAGCATCTTAAGCAGCTCAGCATCCCACTCCAGGGTATGGATGTTGAACATCATGGTGCGCGAGGCATTGGTGTAATCGGTCACATGTACCTTGCCGCCGGTGAGGTTCCAGATCAGCCAGCTGTCGATGGTGCCGAAGGCCAGCTCACCGTTGCGCGCGCGCTCACGGGCGCCTTCCACATGGTCGAGGATCCATTTGACCTTGGTGCCGGAAAAATACGCATCGATCAGCAGCCCGGTCTTGTCGCGCACCATCTGCTCGTGCCCGGCTTCTTTGAGCTGGGTGCAGATGTCCTTGGTCTGACGCGATTGCCAGACGATGGCGTTGTAGATCGGTTGGCCGGTGGCCTTGTCCCACACCACCGCGGTTTCGCGCTGGTTGGTGATGCCGATACCGGAGATCGCGCGCGCATCGATCTGCGCGTTGTTGAGCAGCTCGGTGATGGTGGTGTAGACGCTGGTCATGATCTCGCGCGGGTTGTGTTCCACCCAGCCCGGCTGCGGAAAGATCTGTCCGAATTCGCGCTGCGCCACGCCGGCCACCTTGCCCTGGCGATCGAACAACATCGCGCGCGAGCTGGTGGTGCCTTGATCGATCGCCAGGACGTATTGCTTTTCCATCGAAGATTCCTCAAACAATGCCGGCGTTGGCGCACGGCGAGAGTGGTCGGTGCAACTGGGTGACGCTGCACGAATGGCGCGCCGGCGGCGGCGATCCGTGCATGCGGTCGGGCGTGCGGCAAGGCGCGGCGGTCAGCGCGGATCCAGCGGCGGCGTGTCGCCCTGCAGGTGCCGCACACGTGCGGGGAGGAACGGCAGAATCAGCCACTGGTACGCCAATGCGCCGATCGGCCCGCCGATCAACGGCCCGACGATTGGCACCCACCAGTAGTTATCCTTGGCCGGCAGGGCGGCTTCGCCCCAGCCTGCGAAGTAGGCGAACAGACGCGGCCCGAAATCGCGTGCCGGATTCATCGCCCAGGCTTCCAGATATCCCATCGAGGCACCCAGCGTGGCGACCAGCAGGCCGATCATCAACGCGCCCGAGTTGGCGCCGGGTGCGGCTTCGTTGAAGCGCTCGGTGATGGCGAAGATGCCGAAGATCAGGAACGCGGTCATGATGATCTGGTCGACCAGGGCATGCATCGGCGTGACCGCCAGACCCGGCGCGGTGAAGAACACGCCGGCGGCACCGCCGGCTTCGCGGGTGAGCTGCTGCACCTGGTTGTAGTGATCGATCACCGGCCCGTAGAGCTGGTAGACGATGGCCGCGCCCAGGAATGCACCGATCACCTGCGCGATCCAGTACGGCAGCACCTTCTTCCAGGAAAAATCGCGGAACAGCGCCAGCGCCAGGGTCACGGCCGGATTGGCATGCGTACCGGAGACCGCGCCGGTGACGTAGATCGCCAGCGTGACCGCCAGGCCCCAGGCGATGCACACTCCCCAGTAGGCGTTCTGATAAGGGCTTGGGTCGTACAGCACATACATCGCCGCGACCGAATCGCCCAGCGCGATGATGATGAACATCGCCACCGCTTCGGAAATCAACTCACCCACGAGCTGACGGTTCATGCGGGCAGTCCCGCGTCGCAGTCACGGTTGTGCGCAAGCGGGCGCGATGCACGCCTTGGCGCGCAGGGAAATTGCTTGGTGCTCATCGGGTGTGCCCTCCACATGGATCGTCATGATGCCGGCAGTGCGCCAGGATACGTTGCCGGACGACCCGTCCTCGCCGGCAACGCGGTGTGTTTTCAAGCGGCGGCGGTGTCGATGGCCGGCACCGGCTGCATCTGCAGATACGCCTCCAGGCGCTGGCGGCCGTCTGCATCGATGCGCAGGCCAAGTTTGCTGCGACGCCACAGGATATCGTCTGCGCTTTGCGCCCATTCGTGCTGCCGCAGGTAGTCCACCTCGGCCTGGTACAGGTCCGCACCGAAGTGGGTGCCCAGGCTGGCGAGGTCCTTGGCATCGCCCAGCAGCTGCTCGGCGCAGGTGCCGTAGTTGCGCACCAGGCGCTGCGCGGTAGCGGCAGGCAACCAGGGACGCGCAGTGCGCACCCGCTCGAGCAGACTGGCGATGTCGCGCTGCTCGCCGCCGGGCAGCGCATCGCCGCGCGCGGTCCACGCCGGCTTGCGGGTCCCCAGGGCCTGCGTGATCCGGTCGACCGCTTCTTCGGCCAGCTTGCGATAGGTGGTCAGCTTGCCGCCGAACACGTTGAGCAACGGCGCGCCGTCGTTGACCACTTCCAGTTGATAGTCGCGCGTGACCTCGGCGGCATTGTCCTGCGCATCGTCCAACAGCGGACGCACGCCGCTGTAGTTCCAGACCACGTCCTGTGGACCGATCTGCTGCTGGAAATACAGGTTTGCCGCATCGCACAGGTACTGCACTTCGGCCGCATCGATCCTGGGCGCGGCAGGGTCGGCTTCATAGTCGACATCGGTGGTGCCGATCAGGGTGAAGTCGTGCTCGTAGGGAATGGCAAACACGATGCGGCGGTCCGGTTGCTGGAAGATGTAGGCGTGGTCGTGATCGAACAGCTTGGGCACCACGATGTGACTACCCTTGACCAGGCGCAATGCGTGCTGGTGCGGTACCGCGGCCACCTTGTCCAGGAACGCTACCGCCCATGGGCCGGCCGCATTGGCCAGGGCGCGCGCCTGCACGGTGCGGCGGCGGCCCTGGCGGTCTTCGAGTTCGGCGTACCAGAATCCGGCATCGCGCCAGGCGCCGACGCAGCGGGTGCGGGTGTGGATCTGCGCGCCCCGCCTGGCGGCATCCATCGCATTGAGCACCACCAGGCGGGCGTCCTGCACCCAGGCATCGGAATACACGAAGCCGGTGCGCAACGATTCCTGCAATGGCGCGCCGACCGGATGCGTGCGTAGCGACAGCCGGCGCGAGCGCGGCAGGCTTCGCTTGCTGCCGCCCAGGTGGTCGTACAGGAACAGACCGGCGCGGATCATCCAGGCCGGGCGCAGATGCGGCTGGTGCGGCAACAGGAAGCGCAGCGGCCAGATGATGTGCGGTGCCAGCCGCAGCAGCACTTCGCGCTCGGCCAGCGCCTTGCCGACCAGGGCGAATTCGTACTGTTCCAGATACCGCAGGCCGCCGTGGATGAGCTTGGTGCTGGCGCTGCTGGTGTGCGCGGCCAGGTCGTCCTGCTCGCACAGGCACACCGACAAACCGCGCCCGGCCGCATCGCGGGCGATGCCAACCCCGTTGATGCCGCCGCCTACCACCAGAAGATCGTACGTCTCGCTCATCGGGGTCTCCGTCCAGATTCGCGATAGCGAACCCAAGTTGTCATGTTCGAACATATTCGAACATAGCACCTTGCGGGCGCGTGAAGAACTGAATCGCCTGTCGATAGCGAGATATGGGAATTTCAAGGCTATCAAAAATCTAGATAAGATTTTCCAGGCCTATTGATATACTCAAGGTAGCGCCGTCCCCATGCCAAAACGCACAAAAACGAACATGGCATTGGGCTTCAGCCGCTAGGCGGCCCGCGCGCATCGACAGCGCCACGCCGGGGCGATGCCGGTCTCTCTAGGTAGCGCCGTTCTTACCCGCCACATGCACCCGCGTGCCGGCCTCTTCCAGCACCCCGGCCAGCTCCTGTGGCGGGTCGCGGTCGGTGAACCAGTCGTGCACCTGGGCGAGCGCGCCCAGCCGCACCATGGCATTGCGCCCGAACTTGCTGTGGTCGGCGGCCAGCAGTACCTGGCGCGAGTGCTCGATGATGGCCTGGGCCACGCGCACTTCCTGGTAGTCGAAGTCCAGCAAGGTGCCGTCCAGATCGATGCCGGAAATGCCGATCACCCCGAAGTCCACCTTGAACTGGCGGATCAGTTCCACCGTGGCCTCGCCGGTCACGCCCTGGTCGCGTCCGCGCACCACGCCGCCGGCCACGATCACCTCGCAGCTGGGGTTGGCGCTGAGCATCACCGCCACGTTGAGGTTGTTGGTGATCACGCGCAGGCCGCGATGCTGCAGCAGTGCGCGCGCCACTTCCTCGTTGGTGGTGCCGAGGTTGATGAACAGCGAGGCATCGTCGGGAATGAAACGCGCCACCTGCGCGGCGATGTGCTGCTTCTCGCTGGCCTGCAGCGCCTTGCGCGCGGTATAGGCCAGGTTCTCCACGCTCGAGGGCATGCTGACGCCGCCGTGATAGCGGCGCAGCACGCCGGCGTCGCAGAGTAGGGTCAGGTCGCGGCGGATGGTTTGCGGGGTGACCTCGAAGCGCGTTGCCAGCCCTTCGACCTCGGCAAAGCCCTGCTGCCGCACCAGCGCCACCAATTGCTCCTGGCGCGGGTTCAAGGCCGGCGCCGGGACAGTCCTGTAGTGAGTCGACTCCATGCACAGATGATCGCGCATGCGCGTGAGGATGCAAACACGGCGATCGGCCGAGCGCCGATCGAGCGGGCTGATCGGTGCGATGGTGCGCTGTCGGCGCCTGCGGCCCCGACCAGCGCGTGCGCCAGTCCACTGCCGGCGCACGCGCTGGCCACGGCTGTCAGCCCAGCTCGCCGCGATAGCCGGTATCGATGCTGATGCTGCCGCCCACCGCACGCGACACGCAGGCGCACAGCTTGCGGTTCTCGCGGCGTTGTTCGTCGCTGAAGAAGACGTCGCGGTGATCGATGTCGGCTGCGGTATCCAGCACCTCCACCGCACACAGGCCGCATTCGCCCCGCCGACATTCGGCGATCAGCTCGACGCCGGCATCGGCCAGCGCATCGAGCATGGATTCGTTTTCCGCCACCGGCACCTCCAGGCCGAGCCCGGGCAGCTTGACCACGAACGCCTGCGCCGGCACTCGGCCGCTGTTGCCGAAGGTTTCGAAATGCAGCCGCGCGCGCGGCCGCCCGGCCGCATGCCAGCATTGGCGGACCGCCTCCAGCATGCCCAGCGGCCCACAGACATACACCTCGGCGTTGGGCGAGAGCGGCTCCAGGGCGGCGGCCAGGTCGACCGGGCCGGCGCTGTCGTCGCAATGCAGGTGCAGGCGCTCGCCGAGCAGTTCTTCCAGTTCATCCACGTAGGCCATCGCACTGCGCGTGCGGCCGACGTAGAGCAGGCGGAAGGCGGGGTGACGCTGCGCCAACCGCTGCGCCATGCCCAGGATGGGCGTGATGCCGATACCGCCGGCGATCAGCAGGATCTCCTCGCCGCTTTCATCCAGCGCGAAGTTGTTGCTGGGCGGCGACATCTCCACCACGTCGCCGGGCTGCAGCGACCACATGTGCAGCGAGCCGCCGCGGCTGTCGGGCATCTGCCGCACGGCGATGCGGTAATGCCCGTCCTTGCGTGGCTCGCCGACCAGCGAGTACGAGCGCACATCGTCGCGGCCATGCAGCCGCACGCGGAAATCCAGATGGCTGCCCACCTCGAAGCTGCGTGCGGCCGGGCCCGGATCGAGCACGATTTCGCGCACGCCCTGGCAGGCGTCGGCAACGCTGACGACATGGGCGCGATGCCACTGGGTGTCTTTACGCATGAGGGGCTCCAGGCAGAAGGGCAGGCCGGTCGGTGCCGGCGGTGGATGCATGGGCGCGGCCGATCAGGGCGCCGCCGCGCACCTGGCTGACCGCCGCAGGGGTTTGCAACAGGTGGCGGAGATTGCGATGGGCCAGACGCGCGTGTTCGCGCATCAGCGCTTCGGCGCGGCTGCCCTGGCGCTGTTCGATGGCGGCGATCGCTTCGCGATGCTGCTCCTGCGCCAGGGTCAGGATGACCCGCGCATCGGCATCGCTGGTCTGCGCCATGACCAGGCCATTGGGAGAGGCGAACGGCAGCTGCACCACGCGCGTCAGCGTACGTTCGAGCACATCGCTGCCGGCCATCGCCATCAGCAGGGCATGGAAGCGCGCGTTGGCCTGCACGTAGGCCGAGAAGTCGACGCCCTGGCGTGGCGCACCGATGATGGTGTCGATCTCGCTCAGCAACGCGCGTGCCTGGGCCAGCTGCGCGGCCGACACACCGCGCTCGGCGGCGATGCGTGCGGCCAAGCCTTCGAGCGTGCCGCGCAGTTCGATCGCATCGTGCACATCGCGTTCGCTGAAGGCCTGCACCGCATAACCGCCACCCGGCAAGGCGCTGGCCAGGCCTTCTTCGCACAGCCGCTGCAGTGCCGCGCGCACCGGCGTGCGCGACATGCCCAGGCGTTGCACCACGGCCAGTTCGGACAGCCGCGTTCCGGCGGGCAGGGTGCCATCCAGGATCAGTTCGCGCAGCGTGAGCAGCGCGCGGGTGGTCTGCCCGGCGCTGCTGTGGAACGGAGTGGTCGGGGGCATGCTGATCTCCTGCGCAATGCGCTCAGCCCACCATGCGCAGCGACAGGTCCTGTGCGCGCAGTTCGTGCGCGATCATGCGGTCGATCACCCGCCGCGCCCACATGCCGCCGGCATCGACGTTGAGGTTGTAGAAGGTATGGTCCGGGTGCGCATCGATGGCGCGTTGCTGCGCCTCCAGCACCGCCTCGTCCTCGCCGAACACGCCGGTGACGCCGGCGCGCGTGAGCGTGGTCAACGACTGGTCATGCAGCGCGTAGTTGCGCATGAACGCCCAGAAGTAATGGCAGGTGGTATCGGTCTCCGGGGTGATGGTGTTGAGCACGTAGCCGTTGACGCCCTGGCTGCGGTCGCCCTCCGGCGCGCCGGTGCCGGCGATGGCCACGCCGACATCGATGGCGATGGTGCCGGGCGCTTCGAAGCGGATGATCTGCCAGCGATCCACCTTGCCGCGGTAATCGAGATGGCGTGCGATCTGGCTGGCCCAGAACGGCGGCGCGTCGATGTTGCGCATCCAGCGCGACACCACCACCGAGCGATCGCCATGCACCACGTCGAACGGCGCTTCGGCAATTTCGTCCTGACCGATGCTCGAGCCGTGCACGAAGGTCTCGTGGGTCAGGTCCATCAGGTTGTCCAGCACCAGCCGGTAGTCGCACTTGGCGTAGATGGTGCGGCCATCGCCGGCCCAGGCCGGGTCGTGCGCCCAGTGCAGATCCGGGATCAGTGCGGTGTCGGCCTTGGCCGGGTCGCCCGGCCAGATCCATACGTAGCGGTGCTTCTCGGCCACCGGAAAACTGCGCACGCAGGCAGAGGGATTGATGGTTTCCTGCGACGGCATGTGCACGCAGCGGCCCTGGGTGTTGTAGACCAGCCCGTGGTACCCGCAGACCACGTCATCGCCGCGCAGCTTGCCCATCGACAGCGGCACCAGGCGGTGCCAGCAGGCGTCTTCCAGCGCCACCACCGCCCCGGCTGTGCTGCGGTAGAGCACCACGTCCAGCTTGCAGACCTTGCGCGGGGTGAGTGCATGCTTGATCTCGTGGTCCCAGGCGACGGCGTACCACGCATTGAGGGGGAACAGCGGCTTGGACTGGGACATGACCGTGACTCCTGGGGTTTTTTGTATACAACCTGGGGTACGAAGCGGTGCCGACGTGGCGGCTGGCCGTCAGTTGACGCGCATGCCAGCGCTGGCGTCTGCTTGCAGGCGAAGTTATGTATACACCGGAGACAATGTCGAGGCATCACCCTATTCGCGAAGTTGTGCGTTTATCGAATGCAAAAGCCGATAATCGGATTGACCGCGTCGTCTGGCCGGCTCTACCGTGATGGCTCGTTCGCAATTCAGGCGTGCTGCCATGGCTGAAGTGGTTTCCCTGAGAGAGGCGGTATCCCATCTGATCGTCGATGGCGACTGCGTGGCGATGGAGGGCTTCACCCATCTGATTCCGCATGCGGCCGGGCACGAGGTGATCCGCCAGCACAAGCGCAACCTGCGCCTGGTGCGCATGACCCCGGACCTGATCTACGACCAGCTGATCGGCGCCGGCTGCGCGGCGGCGCTGCGGTTTTCGTGGGGCGGCAACCCCGGCGTCGGGTCGCTGCACCGTCTGCGCGATGCGGTCGAACATGCCTGGCCGCAGCCGTTGCAGTTGCGCGAGCACAGCCACGCGGACATGGCCAATGCCTACGTCGCCGGCGCCTCCGGGCTGCCGTTTGCGGTATTGCGCGGCTACGTGGGCTCGGATCTGCCGCGCGTCAACGACAGCATCAAGTTCCTGCAGTGCCCGTTCACCGGCGAAACGCTGGCCGCCACGCCGGCCGTCAACCCCGATGTCACCGTGATCCACGCCCAGCAGGCCGACCGACGCGGCAATGTGTTGCTGTGGGGCATCCTGGGCGTGCAGAAGGAAGCCGCGCTGGCCGCGCGCAAGGTGATCGTGACCGTGGAGCAGATCGTGGACACGCTCGACGCACCGCCCAACGCCTGCATCCTGCCGCGCTGGGTGGTCGATGCGGTCTGCCACGTGCCTGGCGGCGCCGCACCGTCGTACGCGCATGGCTACTACGCGCGCGACAACCGTTTCTATCTGGGCTGGGATGCGATTGCACGCGACCGTGCGCGGTTCCAGCAGTGGATCCAGACGCACGTTCTCGACACGCAGGATTTCGCCGACTTCCAGCGCGTGTACGCGCACTCGCAGCAGCAGGTGGCCGCATGAGCGAGGTCAGCACCAACGAGATGATGACCGTGGCCGCGGCGCGGCGGCTGCCCGACGGCGCGGTGTGCTTCGTCGGTATCGGCCTGCCGTCCACCGCCGCCAACCTGGCCCGGCTGACGCATGCGCCGGATGTCACCCTGATCTACGAATCCGGCCCGATCGGTGCCCGCCCGGACGTGCTGCCGCTGTCGATCGGCGACGGCGAGCTGGCCGAAACCGCCGATACCGTGGTCTCCACGCCGGAAATCTTTCGCTACTGGCTGCAGGGCGGCCGCGTGGACGTGGGGTTCCTGGGCGCGGCGCAGATCGATCGCCATGCCAACCTCAACACCACCGTGATCGGCGATTACGCGGCGCCCAAGACGCGCCTGCCCGGGGCCGGCGGCGCGCCGGAAATCGCCGCCAGCGCCAAGCAGGTCTTCATCATCATGCGCCAGTCCAGACGCAGCTTCGTGCCGGCACTGGATTTCATCACCACCGTCGGGCATCTGGAGGGCGGCGATGCGCGTGCGCGCGCCGGCCTGCCCGGCGCCGGTCCCACGGTGGTGGTCACCGACCTGTGCGTGATGAAGCCCGATCCGGTGACCCGCGAACTCACGGTCACCGCGCTGCATCCGGGCATCACCTGCGAGCAGGTGACTGCGGCCACCGGCTGGCCGATCCGCTTTGCCGACGTGCTTGCCCAGACCCCGCCGCCCACCGCGACTGAGTTGCAGGCATTGCGCGCGCTGCAGGCACGTACCGATGCCGCGCACGGCACCCAGTCCGCCGGGGCCGAGGCATGAACGAGGTCTATCTGATCGATGGCATCCGCACGCCGATCGGCCGTTACGGTGGCGCGCTGTCCAGCGTGCGCGCCGACGACCTGGGCGCGCTGCCGCTGGCGGCATTGCTGGCGCGGCACCCCTCGCTGGACCCGGGCGCCATCGACGATGTCTATCTGGGTTGCGCCAACCAGGCCGGCGAAGACAATCGCAATGTCGCGCGGATGAGCCTGTTGCTGGCCGGTCTGCCCAGTTCGGTGCCGGGCAGCACGCTCAATCGGCTGTGCGGCTCCGGGCTGGATGCGGTGGGCACCGTGGCACGCGGCATCCGCGCCGGAGAACTGGGGCTGGCGATCGCCGGCGGCGTGGAATCGATGTCGCGCGCGCCGTGGGTCATGGGCAAGGCCGAGAGTGCCTTCGCCCGCAGCCAGCAACTGGAAGACACCACCATGGGCTGGCGCTTCATCAATCCGCGCCTGCAGGCCGCCTACGGCACCGAATTGATGGGCGAAACCGCCGAAAACCTCGCGCAGCGCCACGCCATCTCGCGCGAGGACCAGGACGCGTTCGCCCTGCGCAGCCAGCAACGCGTGGCAGCGGCGCAGGCGGCCGGTTTCTTCGATGGCGAACTCATCCCGGTGCCGGTGGCCGCGCGCAAGGGTGGCGAAGCCGTCACGGTCGAACACGACGAGGCGCCACGGCCGAACACCACCGCCGAGATGCTGGCCAAGCTCAAGCCGGTCTTCCGCCAGCCCGGCACCGTCACCGCCGGCAATGCGTCCGGCATCAACGACGGCGCTGCCGCCTTGCTTCTGGCCTCGGCGCAGGCGGTACAGGCGCATGGCCTGACCCCGCGTGCGCGCGTGCTCGGTTTTGCGGCAGCAGGCGTCGAACCGGCCTACATGGGCATCGGCCCGGTACCCGCCACGCAGCGCCTGCTGGCCCGGCTGAACCTGCGCATCGAGCAGTTCGATGCGATCGAACTCAACGAAGCCTTCGCCGCCCAGGCGCTGGCCTGCATGCGCCAGCTCGGGCTGGCCGACGATGCTGCGCACGTCAATGCCAATGGCGGCGCCATCGCGCTGGGTCATCCGCTGGGCATGAGCGGCGCGCGGCTGGCGCTGACCTTGTTGCGCCAGCTCGAAGCCGTCGACGGCCGGTTCGGGTTGGCCAGCATGTGTATTGGCGTTGGGCAGGGCGTGGCCCTGGCGATCGAACGCCTGTGAGCCTGGCCGTGGCAACCGATCACGCAGCACCTGCACACTCATTGGCCTGAACAGGCCGCAATGCGGCCAGGGAGACCTCACGATGCGCGATACCCCCGTCGATGCGCCAGCTGCCGATCCGTTGCTCGGCTACCGCCGCAGCCAACCCGGCACGCAGCCGCCCTATCTGCATCCGCCTTATGCGTCCACGGCGTTGCGCGGACCGCGCCGCGCGCCGATCCAGATCCCGGTGACCCTGTCGGAAGTGACCGGCCCACGCCTGGACCGGCTGACCCTCGGCGCACATGCAGCCGATCTCACCGCAGGCTTCAGCGGCGAGCCGTTGGGCGAGCGCATCATCGTGTCCGGCCGCGTGCTGGACGAAAACGGCAAGCCGGTGCGCAACAGCCTGGTGGAAGTATGGCAATGCAATGCCGCCGGCCGTTACCAGCACGAAGGCGATCGCCACGACGCGCCGCTGGACCCCAATTTCCGCGGCACCGGTCAGGTACTCACCGACGATCACGGGCGCTATGCGTTCAAGACCGTCAAGCCTGGCGCGTACCCGTGGCGCAACCACTACAACGCCTGGCGGCCGGCACACATCCATTTCTCGTTGCATGGCGATGGCATCGGCCAGCGCCTGATCACGCAGATGTATTTCCCCGGCGACCCGCTGCTGGCGCACGACCCCATCTACAACTGCGTCGACGACGTGCTGGCACGCGAGCGCATGGTGTCCAGCCTCGATTGGGAGAACGCGGTCAGCGAATACGCGCTGGCCTACCGCTTCGACATCGTGCTGCGCGGCCGCAAGCAAACGGTCTGGGAGTGAATCGATGAGCCTGAATGCCACCCCGTCGCAAACCGTGGGCCCGTATTACCGGCTCGGCCTGGAACCGCTCTACCGCGATCGCCTGGCGCCGCCGCAGGCGGCCGGCACGCCGGTGCAGATCAGCGGCTGCATCTATGACGGCGCCGGTGCGCCGGTGTCCGACGCCGTGCTGGAACTGTGGCAGGCCGATGCGTCCGGCATCTATGCGCACGCCGCCGACGCGCGCCACCAGGCGCACGATGCCGCCTTCGATGGCTGGGGCCGGGTGCCCACCGATGCGCAGGGGCGGTTCTGCTTCGCCACGGTCAAGCCGGGCACCGTGGCCGGGCCGGATGGCCGGCCCCAGGCCGCACACCTGACCGTGCTGGTGCTGATGCGCGGGCTGCTGCGTGCCGCATCGACACGGCTGTACTTTGCCGACGACCCGCAACTGGACAGCGACCCCGTGCTGGAGTTGGTGCCGGCCGACCGCCGCGGCAGCTTGCTGGCCCAGCCCCGCGGTGGCGGCGCCTATACCTGGGACGTGCACATGCAGGGCGATGCGGAAACGGTGTTCTTCCAGTACTGAGTCACCGACGCCTGCCTGCCTGCACGCGTCGCGCCGATGCGCCGATGTGCAGCCGGTGGCGGCAATACGCTGCGATGCCACGCCGCCGCGCCATGCCGACAGGCTGGAGAGGCACACGCAGGCGCATGGCTGCGTGGTGCCGAGTGCAGGCACGGGAGCCGACCATCGCTACCACCATGCCGGTCAGCTGCCGCCGGCGTATCGCCCGATCGTCTAGTTGGCACCCCCATGCTTCGGTGCCATGCTGCCGGCACGCCAAGAGATGCAATGCATGAGTGCGACGTCCTCGCTGTTGGATTCCTTGTTTGGCGACGCCGCGTGCGACGCACTGTTCGATGATGCGGCGCGCGTGCAGGCCATGCTGCACTTCGAAGCGGCGCTTGCCCGTGCGCAGGCGCAGTGCGGTGTGATTCCCGCCGATGCAGCCCATGCCATCGCCGCGGCCTGCGATGTGCGGCACTACGACCTGGCCGCGTTGGCGCAGGCCACCGCCCTGGCCGGCAACCCCGCCATCCCGCTGGTCAAGGCGCTGACCGCGCGGGTGAGCGCGCACGATGCCGACGCCGCGCGCTGGGTGCATTGGGGCGCCACCAGCCAGGACGTGATCGATACCGGCACGGTGCTGCAGCTGCGCGCGGCGCTGGAGTTGCTGTTGCCGCGCCTGCAACAGCTGTGCGCCGAACTGGCCGAGCTGGCCGCGCGCGAGCGCGATACCGGGCTGCCCGGGCGCACCTTGCTGCAACAGGCTGTGCCGGTGACCTTCGGGCTCAAGGCGGCCGGCTGGCTGGATGCGCTGCAACGCGCCCATCGGCGCCTGCAGGCGCTGCGCGCCGATGCGCTGGTGCTGCAGTTCGGCGGCGCGGCCGGCACGCTGGCCTCGCTGCAGGCACGCGGGCTCGACGTGGCCCAGGCGCTGGCGACCACGCTGGCGCTGCCGTTGCCGGCCGTCCCCTGGCATGCCGCGCGCGACCGCATCGTCGAGGTTGGCTGCGCGTTCGGCCTGCTGGCCGGCACGCTGGGCAAGCTCGGTGGCGACGTGGTGCTGCTGATGCAATCGGAGGTCGGCGAGGCGTTCGAACCCTCGGCGGCCGGCAAGGGCGGCTCGTCGGCGATGCCGCACAAGCGCAACCCGGTCTCCAGCGTGGCGGCGGTCGCGGCGGCCACGCGCGTGCCCGGGCTGGTCGCCACCTTGTTCAGCGCGATGTTGCAGCCGCACGAGCGCGCTGCCGGCCAATGGCATGCCGAATGGGACACGTTGCCGCAGATCGTGCGGCTGACCGCCGGCAGCCTGGCGCAGATGCAGGCCTGCCTGGCCGGGCTGGAACTGGACCGCCCGCGCATGCGCGCGCACCTGGACAGCCACGGCGGCGTGCTCTACGCCGAAGCGGCGGTGTTCGCGCTGGCCACCCGGCTCGGCAAGCCGCAGGCGCACGCGCTGGTCGAACAGGCAGTGGCGCAGGCGCAGGCCCAGCAGCGGCATCTGCGCGAGGTACTGGGCGATGATCCGCAGGTGAGTGCGGTACTCACGCACGCGCAACTGCAGGCGGTGTTCGATAGCGACAGCTGGCGCGGCCTGTCCTCGGCCTGGATCGACCGCGTGCTGGCCGGCTCCCCTTCCCGTTGACGGTGCTCCGATGGCCTATCTCCAACTGCCCACCCATCGCCTGCACTATCGCCTGGACGGCACCGAAGGCCGGCCGTGGCTGACCTTCTGCAATTCGCTGGGCACCGATCTGCACATGTGGGACGTGCAGATCGAGGCCTTCGCTCCGCATTTCCGCATCCTGCGCTACGACCGCCGTGGCCACGGCTATTCGGAAACCCCGCCCGGTCCCTACAGCGTCGCCGACCTGGGCCAGGATGTACTGGCGCTGTGGGATGGCCTGCAGATCGAGCGCAGCGATTTCTGCGGGCTGTCGATCGGCGGACTGACCGGGCAGTGGCTGGGCCTGCACGCACCGCAGCGGCTGCGGCGGCTGGTGGTGTGCGCCACCGCGCAGAAGATCGGCAGCACCGATACCTGGGAAACGCGCATTGAGACGGTGCGCAGCGAAGGCCTGCCGGTGCTGATCGACGCCACCCTGCAGCGCTGGTTCACGCCGGCTTTCGCGATCAGCCACGCGCAGCGGCTGGACATGATCGCCGCCGCGTTCGTCTCCACTTCGCCGGCCGGCTACATCGCCTGTTGTCAGGCGGTGGCCGAGGCGGATTTTCGTGGTGCGCTGGATGGCCTGGCCCTGCCGCTGCTGGCGTTGGCCGGCGACGACGACCCGGTCTGCCCGCCGCCGAATCTGCGCGAGATCGCCTATGCCGCACCCGATGGCCACTACGCGCAGGTGCCCGGCCGGCATCTGTGCAACCTGGAGTCGCCGGCCGCGTTCAATGACGCGGTGCTGGGCTTTCTGCAGGCCAATTGATTCAACCGTACCGAAGGACACCTCATGCACGAAGACGAGCGTTACCAGGCCGGCATGCGCGAACGCCGGCGCGTCCTGGGCGATGCGCATGTCGAGCGCGCGCTGGCCGCACGGACCGAGCTGACTGCCGAATTCCAGGAGCTGATCACGCGCTATGCCTGGGGCACCATCTGGACCCGCGATGGCCTGCCTGCACACACCCGCTCGTTGATCACCTTGTCGATGATGGTCGCGCTCGGCCACGACGAAGAGTTCAAGCTGCACGTGCGTGCGGCGCGCAACAACGGCGTCACTGCCGAGCAGATCAAGGAACTGCTGCTGCAGGCTGCGATCTACTGCGGTGTGCCCGCCGCCAACCATGCCTTTGCGCTGGCCAAGCCGATCCTGGAAGAACAGGCTGCCGAAGCCTGATGCGCGGCCTTCGCTTCGCGCAGGGCCACGCGCCTGCCATGCTGCATTCCATCGCGCCCACCACAAGGCACCGCATGACGCGACGACTTGCCTGTCTGCTCCTGTCGCTGTTGCTCCCACTGGCCGCCGGCGCACAGCCGCAGCCCGGGCCAGGCACTGTGCTGGCGCAGGTGCGCGCCGACGATGGCCAGCGCCTGGCGGTGTGGTCGCGCATCCCGGCGCAGCCGCGCGGGGTGATCGTGCTGGTGCACGGCCGCACCTGGAGTTCCCTGCCCAATTTCGACCTGCAGGTGCCCGCTGAAAGCCCCGATTCCCGCTCGGTGCTGGCGGCATTGGCACAGGCAGGATTCGCCGCCTACGCGGTGGACTTGCGTGGCTATGGTGGCAGTGCGCGCGATGGCAGCGGCTGGAACACCCCGGCGCGCGCGGTCAGCGATGTGGAGCAGGTGCTGGCCTGGGCTGCCCGACAGCATCCAGGACTGCCGGCGCCCGCCTTGATCGGCTACTCCAACGGCGCACGGGTGGCGCTGCTGGTCGGCCAGCAATACCCGCGCTCGGTATCGGCGCTGGTGCTGTATGGCTTCCCGGACGACGTCGATGCCCCGGCCGCCGCAACGCCATCGCCGCCCAAGCCGAAGCGCGAACGCACCACGGCCGCGGCGGCCGGCGAGGATTTCATCACCGCCGATGCGGCGCCGGCCCGTGTGCGCGATTCCTATGTGGCGCAGGCGCTGGCCGCCGACCCGGTACGCACCGATTGGCGCGCGATGGAGCAATTCGCGTTCCGGCCCGAGCAGATCAGTGCGTTGCCGGTGCTGCTGCTGCGCGGGGTCGACGATCCCATCGCCACCCAGGCCGACTACGCGCATCTGTACGTACGCCTGCGCAGCGCAGACCGCAGCTGGGTCACCCTGCCGCAGTCGGATCATGTGGCGCAGGTGGAAGACACCCATGCCGCCTGGGTGGATGCGGTGGTCAGCTTTCTGCGCCGGCCGCGCCAGGCGCCCGGGCGTGACGGAAACGATCGATAGAGGTCCGGGGCCGGCGTTTGCGCTGTTGCGCGCGGTTGCCCGGCAAACGCGTGCGGATCTGCATCCACGGATGGCCCGCTGCGAAGCTACTGACTCAACAAGGCGCCCAGGCGCTGCGCGGCCTGCTTCAGCGGGTCCAGCAGCTGCGTCTGCATGGTCTGCAGGCTCACGCGGCCGGCCTGGGCGCCGATGTTGAGCGCGGCGATGACCTCGCCGCGCAGGTTGCGCACCGGCACCGCGATCGAGCGCAGGCCGATCTCCAGCTCCTGGTCGGTCAGGCACATGCCTTCGCGCCGCGTGCGCGCCAGCACCTCCAGCAGCGCCGATGCCTGGGTCAGCGTGCGGTCGGTGCGCGGGCGCAGCGTGGTGCGCTCCAGGTACGCCTGCAAGGTGTCGCCGGGCAGTGCGGCCAGCAGGACCCTGCCCATCGACGTGCAATAGGCCGGCAGCCGCGTGCCCGGCCGGAGCCCGATCGACATGATCCGTACCGTCTCCGCGCGCGCCACGTACAGCAGATCGTCGCCGTCCAGCACGCCCAGCGAGCAGGATTCGTGCAGCTGGTCGCGCAAGCCGTCCAGCACCGGCTGCGCCGCCGCGGTCATCGACGACGAGGCCGCATAGGCACCGCCAATGCCCAGCACCCGCGGCAACAGCACATAGCCGCGTCCCTGTTCGCCCACATAGCCCAGCTTGGCCAGCGTGTGCAGCACGCGCCGCACCGCCGCGCGCGAAATGCCGGTTTCCAGGCTGATCTGCGACATCGTCACCTCGCGGGCGTGCTGGGCGAACACACTCAACACCACCAGCCCGCGCCCCAGCGAGGTCATGAAGTCCGGATCTCCTTGCGCGGCGGCAATCTGCTGCATCAGCTCGCGCGGCAGGCTGCGCTCGCTACCGGCCGCAGCGATGGCGACAGGACGTTTGCGACGGCTGGTGGTGGGCTCGGGCATCGGATTGCGTGCTGGACAGGTCCGGCCATGGTAAGCGCTTGTGCCGGTGCACGCCGCCGGCGCCGTGTATGCGACCGCATGTAAACGCTTCACCATAGGTTGCCGCATAATCGCGGCTGACTTGTTTCGGATCGGTCCCCTTCGTCCATGAAAACCCCCACCGGCCTGCAGCCGCTGATCGACGACGGTGTCATCGACGAAGTGTTGCGGCCACTGAAGAGCGGCAAGGAAGCGTCTGTCTACGTGGTCAGCGCCGGCGAGGACATCCTGTGCGCCAAGGTCTACAAGGACATGGCGCAGCGCAGCTTCCAGGCGCGCGTGCAGTACCAGGAGGGGCGCAAGGTCCGCGGCAGCCGCCAGGCGCGGGCGATGGGCAAGGCCACCAAGTTCGGTCGCCGCGAGGCCGAAACTGCCTGGAAGAACACCGAAGCCGACGCGCTCTACCAGCTGGTGGATGCAGGCGTGCACGTACCCAGGCCGCGCGGTTATTTCCACGGCGTGCTGTTGATGGACCTGGTCACCGACGACGCCGGTCACAGCGCACCGCGCCTGGGCGAGGTGGAGCTGGAACCGGAGCAGGCGCGCGCCTTCCATGCCAGCCTGATCGGCGACGTGGTCAAGATGCTGTCGCTGGGCCTGGTGCACGGCGACCTGTCCGAATACAACGTGCTGGTGTCGCCCGACGGCCCGGTGGTGATCGACTTCCCACAGGTGGTCAGCGCCGCCGGCAACAATGCCGCGCGCGAGATGCTGTTGCGCGACGTGCACAACCTGCGCGACTGCCTGGGCCGTTTCGCTCCCGAGCTGCTGGACACCCACTACGGCGAAGAGATGTGGGCGCTGTTCGAAAAGGGCGAGCTGCGCCCGGACAGCGCGCTCACCGGCCGCTTCAAGTTCGATACCCGGCGCGCGGACGTGCGCGCCGTGCGCGCCTCGATCGAGGACGCGCGACAGGAAAACCTGATCCGCCAGCAGGGCCGCGAAGCCGCTGCCGAAGACGACTGAGCCGGCGGGCTGGCGTCATATCGTCCCAACCGAAAATTTTATGCGCGAATATCAGCTTGTCATCTCGCCACTGAGTCGAGCGGTCACGCACGACGGGCACACCGTTCGCCTGGAGATCTATCGTGGGCCCGATACGGATTGGACGCTGGAGGTTGTCGATGAATTCGACAACTCCACGGTATGGGACGATCTGTTCGCAAGCGATCAAGCCGCCTTCGATGAGGCGCTGCGCACCATCCGGGATGAAGGCATCGCATCGCTTGTCGGTTAGCCTGGTCACGCGCGGTCATGGGGCGCTCGCCCGAGATTCATTCACGTCGGACCGATCAGACGTTGCCTCGCGCAGGGCGTAGGCGTGTCCGCGCGCAGGCTTGCGATGCGATGCAGCAATCCACGTTTATCCGACAGGACAGGTCAGGGGGCGGAGTCGCGCAAACGGAGTGTTGCCAGCTGCTCCTGCGTCCCGCGCAGCTGTTTATTGAAATTAATGGTTATTGTCAATAACAATCTGGCAAGCTCCGCGGATCGTCCTCACGTGATGGAGCCGCCATGTCCTTCGATCCAGATGTCGTTCGCCTGTTCGCACAATTGCAGCAGAGCGGCGCGCCGCCGATGGAAGCGCTGCCCTTGGTGGAGGCGCGCGCCATAATGCGCGGCATGAGCGCGCAGCTCGGCTTTCCGGTGCTGCAGATGCAGGTGCGCGATCTGCACGCCAGCACCGCCAGCGGCAACGTACCGCTGCGGCTGTATCGCCCGCCCGGCCTGGCCGACGATCCCGCGCCGACCTGCCTGTTCGTGCATGGAGGCGGCGGCGTCGTGGGCGATCTGGACTCGCATGACGACGTCTGCCGACAGTTGGCCGCGCGTGCCGGTTGCCAGGTGCTGGCGGTGGATTACCGCCTCGCCCCGGAACATCCGGCGCCAGCGGGCGTAGAGGACGTCATCGCCACCTTGCACTGGCTGGCCGCGCATCCGCAGCAGGTCGGCGCGGACGTGCGGCGTCTGGCGGTGGCTGGCGACAGCATCGGCGGAGCAATGGCTGCCGTCGTTGCACTGGTCGCACGCGATGCCGGCATTGCGCTGCGTTGCCAGTTATTGCTCTACCCGCTGACCGATGCGCGCGAAGACATCGCAGAACATGCTTCGCGCACGACCAATGCCGACGTTCCGCCATTGACCCGCGAGGCAGTGCGGTTCTTCAATCGGCATGTCTTCCAGGATCCTGCCGTCGTGCACGACTGGCGCATCTCGCCGCTACTGGCCCCTGATCTGGCCGGCGTGGCGCCGGCGCTGATCGTACTGGCCGAACTGGACATCCTGCATGACGAAGGGGCGCGCTATGCCGAACGCCTGCGTGCGGCTGGCGTGGAGGTCACCCTGCACACCCTGCCTGGCATGATCCACGGCTTCATCACCATGGGGGGAGTCATCCAGGCGGCCGACACGACGATGGAACTGTTTGCCCAGATGCTGCGCAAACAGCTTCTGCCGGTGTAGGTCGGTGCGCCTGCCTCACCCATGTGACGCCTGGGTGGACCAATCGCGCAGGCGGTCGATCCACGCCTGGCCGTGGCACCGCATCAAGGCAGCGTCACGGCGGCTGCCGGCGGCACACGCGCCGCAGCGCGCTGCCGAATCCGCCGACGCGCGTCAGAAATTGAACCGGAAGGTCGTCATCAACACGTGGTTCTCGCGATCCACCGCAGGCGTGTTGACGAACTGATTCAGGTATCCGACGTCCATATTGGCGATGGCATTGAACTTCCAGTTGATGCCGACAAACACGCGATTCTGGTCGATGCCGCGCCGCGCGCCCCACTGCGTCTGATCCAGATTGACGAACAGCTCGTTGAATAGCACCCAGGACAGCTGCGGGCTGAATCCGCTCGGGCGCGTGGCCCGGAGCATCTGCCGCACCCGATACCCCTCATCGCTGAAGTCTTCGCGGTGGCGCTGCTCCAGGCGGGTGCGGCTGGTGATGGTGATGTCGGCGATGGGATCGAACTGGTACTGGAACTGTCCCCACCAACGATTTTCGCGGTTGGAGGGCTGGCCGGCCGGATGGCTGATGATGGTGTCATAGCCCATCCAGACGCTGGCCTTGGGGTTGAGGCGGTAGAACACCGCCGGGCGCAGGATCAGTTGATCGAACTGCTCGCCTTCCTCGCGCCAACGCGGATGCACATCCATGCTCCAATACAGGTTTTCGACCGGCAACTTGCCCTGCGCGTAGACGCTCAACCAATAGCGGCCGTCTTCTTCGGTCGCGGCGCGCGCGGTGGACAGGGCTCCCAGGGTCAACAACAGAACAGGGCAGGCGATGCGAAACGTTTTGCCCAAGAACAAGCTCAGTGCGTTCATTTATTTTTTTGTGGTGTCGTTGGCAAATCATAGCAACAGGATTTGTGCTTCCTTCGACCGTTTGGTCGACGCATCACGCCGGTCGGTGCCGATTTCTTCGTTAATCGCGACATGCCATCGTTTCAGTGCAGTCGGTGGCACCGTGCGCAGCACCCGGTCCGACAGGCGTGGGGTTGCGTGTACCTTCTGGCCAGGCGCAAGGCGATGGCGATCTGCATCCGCCAGTCCTCTGCCACAGGGCGGGCAGCCCGGCACGCTGCGTCAGATCGATGCGGCGTCGGCTGCAAGCATCTGCCGAAACAGCGTATCCAGGGCGTCCGCGCGTCCGCTGCCGGCCGACAGGCGCGGTTGCGTCGCTCCCATGCGGTCCAGTTCTGCTTCGAGAAAATCGCTGATCGCGGCAATCCGCGGGCCGTCTTCCACCTCCGTGGAGACACGCTTGAGCGCCAGCAAACGATCCACCTCCTGGCGCAGCTCGCCGTTCGGCAACAGCGCGTCCAGCAAGACTTCGAACGCCATCGGCGGCATGTCCTGCCTGCGCTCGATCCATTGGCAGGCCAGGATCGGGCGCAGCACGTAGAGATATTTCTTGGTACGAATGCGCTCGCCGCGCAGGTAGCCGCGATAGTTGCTCTTGGCCATGTTGAAGTAATGCCACCACATGCCGAGCGGCGAATAGAACTGCGCGGAGATGGCGCGCAACTGCGCAACGGCCACCGCATCCTGCCGATAGACCACCGGCGAATGCAGCGACTCCAGCAGGGTCGGATTGGACTTGGACACCAGCCGCAAGGCCTTGCGCAGATCCCAGCCGCTGACATCCAGATCGTCGGAGATCGGCAGTTCGATCACGTCGCGCTGCGGCTCGCCGGGGCCGGTGCTCTCGTTGACCGTCAGATACCAATCGCGACGATGGACGTAGACGAACCGTGCGTCGTAGTCGCTGTCCGGCGAGGAAAATCCTCAGCCGCGGCTTCCCGATTCGCAGGCCAGCAGGATGCGCACGTCATGCTGCTGCTCGATGTCGCGCAGCGCCGACAGCACGGCTTCGCGCTTGTCCGCTGCGATGGGATGGATGTCCATGCGTGGCTGTCCTTGCGTACGACGTGCCCCATGATAACCAGCGCGCGCAAAGGCGTCCGTGCGCAGGGCGGCCGGCTACGCCACCTGGCTGCGGCGTGCGCGCTCCAGATGCACCAGCAGCAGCGAGATCGCAGCCGGCGTCATGCCGGGAATGCGCTGGGCCTGGCCGATGTGTTGCGGGCGCACGCGTTCGAGCTTTTGCTGCACTTCGATCGACAGCCCACGCACGCCGGCATAGTCGAAGCCGTCCGGAATCGGTGTCGTTTCCTGGCGCTGCTGGCGGGCGATATCGTCGCGCTGGCGATCCAGATAACCGGCGTACTTGACGCTGATTTCCACCTGTTCGGCCACCTGCGTATCGTCCACGCCCGGGCCCAGGGTCGGCACGCGCATCAAGGTGGCGTAGCTGAGTTCGGGGCGCTTGATCAGGTCCAGCACATTGGTTTCGCGGCTGAGCGACACGCCCAGGGTCTGGGTCACCTCGCGTCCCAGCGCATTGCCCGGCGTCGCCCATAGCGCGGACAGCCGCGCGCTTTCGCGCTGCACGGCCTCCTGCTTGGCGCAAAAGCGTGCCCAGCGCGCGTCATCGACCAGCCCCATGCTGCGGCCAACGCCGGTCAGGCGCGCATCGGCATTGTCTTCGCGCAGCTGCAGCCGGTACTCGGCGCGACTGGTGAACATGCGATACGGCTCGGTGGTGCCGTGGGTGATCAGATCGTCGACCAGCACGCCCAGGTAGGCCTCGTCGCGGCGCGGCGACCACGCCGGCAGCCCCTGCACATGGCGTGCGGCATTGAGGCCGGCCAGCAGGCCTTGTGCGGCCGCCTCTTCGTAACCGGTGGTGCCGTTGATCTGGCCGGCGAAGAACAGCCCGCCCACTGCCTTGGTCTCCAGCGAGGCCTTGAGCCCGCGCGGGTCGAAGAAGTCGTATTCGATGGCATAGCCGGGGCGGGTGATGTGCGCGTTCGCAAAGCCGTGGATCGAGCGCACCAGCGCCAGCTGCACATCGAATGGCAGCGAGGTGGAAATGCCGTTGGGATAGATCTCGGTCACCTCCAGGCCTTCGGGCTCGACGAAGATCTGGTGGCTGGTCTTCTCGGCGAAGCGCACCACCTTGTCTTCGATCGACGGGCAGTAGCGCGGGCCGATGCCTTCGATCTGCCCGGAATACAGCGGCGAGCGATGCAGCGCACTGCGGATGATGTCGTGGGTCTGCTCGGTGGTCTGGGTGATCCAGCAGCTGACCTGGCGCGGGTGGCCGCCGACCTGGCCCATGAACGACATCACCGGCAGCGGGTCGTCGCCCGGCTGCTCGACCATCACCCCATAGTCCAGTGAGCGCCCATCGATGCGCGGCGGGGTACCGGTCTTGAGCCGGTCGATCGCGAACGGGCGCTCGCGCAGCCGTGCGGCCAGGGCGGTGGCCGGCGGGTCGCCCATGCGCCCGGCCGCGTACTGGGTTTGGCCGACATGGATCTTGCCGGCCAGGAAGGTGCCGGCGGTCAGCACCACCGCTGGCGCCTCGAAGCGCAGCCCTGTCTGGGTGATCACCCCGCGCACGCTGTCGGTCTGGCTTGCGCCGTTGTGGATGACCAGATCGTCCACCGCCGCCTGGAACACGGTGAGGTTGGGCTGTGCCTCGACGATGCGGCGGATGGCGTTGCGATAGAGGTTGCGGTCGGCCTGGCAGCGGGTGGCGCGCACTGCCGGCCCCTTGGAGGCGTTGAGGGTGCGCCACTGGATCCCGGCCAGATCTGCCGCGTGCGCCATCGCGCCGCCCAGCGCATCGATCTCCTTGACCAGGTGGCCCTTGCCGATCCCACCGATGGCCGGGTTGCAGCTCATCGCGCCCACGGTCTCGATGTTGTGGGTCAGCAGCAGGGTGCGGGCACCGGCGCGCGCGGACGCCAGCGCCGCCTCGGTGCCGGCGTGGCCGCCACCGATCACGATGACATCGAAGCGATAGAAGGAGTCGGACATGGGCGTGAACTGGAAGCGGAAAGAAGGAAACGGCCGGGCAAGTATCGGCTGAAGGGCCGATGCGGTCACTAAATCACTAAAAATGTGATGCAAATCACATTAAGGAATATTGGTACTCAAGTTGGCATGTTTCGTGCGGATATCCCTACTGCACCCGTCGTGGCATTGCGACATGGGCGCAAAGGCTGGAATTGGAACAGGGGCCAGCCGCGCGTGCGTCGGGGTAGCGTAAGGGTCGGTAGTCGGGGGACTGCCGACCCTTATTTTTTTGGTTTTTTTTTGGCCGCCAACGCCCGCGTCGCAAGCCCTTCACCGTTTGCCGGCGCTGCATCGTCCGGGCGGCCATCCCGGAAAACATAAAGCCCCGGCATGCCGGGGCTTTATGCATTGGAGGCGCCGATATCCGACAGGGCCGGAACAGGGGGGATCCAGATTTCCCTGTCGGACATCGACATAAGTCGGTCAGTGGGGCGGGCCGTGTCAGTAGATGACGCAGCGGGTCACACAGAGCACCTAGCTTGCGACCAAGTGCCGGCTGAACGCAAGCCCCCAATCTTGCCAATTGTGGGGTGCGTCGCAGTCAGCATGTCATGGAATTTGCTGGCGCGGGTTGCGCGGCGCGGTCTGGCGCTGGATTTCGCGGATCACCCGCGGCGGGGCACCGATCCTGGCGGGCGGCCTGGCCGGTGCCGGGGCACTCGCCGGGGGGCGGTTGGGCGGCTGCGGACGCGGTCCACCTGGTCGCGGCCCGTTATTGAACGACCCGTTGTGACGGGGCGGCCGGTACTGCGGACGGCGATCGTACTGCCGGTAGTAATAGCCGCCGCCGCGGTAGATCGGATAGACCGGATAATCGTATAGCCCGATCGCGCCAGCGCCATACGGCGCGCCGTAATAGAACGGCGAGTAGCCGGGCGGATAGCGATACTGCACGGCGGGGGCGCCCCGGTAATAGCCGCCCGACCCGGCGCCGGTGTAGTCGTACGTTGCGCAGCCACCCAGGGCGAGCAGCCCGGCGGCAAGGATCAGACGGAATTTCATGGATGGTGCCCTCCTGCAACCATGCTCTCACTTTCGAACCGCTGCATTGAATCGGTCCTTAACTGCGCGGCAATTGGGTGCTTCTTCATCGATCCAGCATGCGCAGGCAGACTGCCTGCTGGCCGTGAAGAGCGGGACGATACGTTAATCTTGGGGCATGACCGAAACGGCCCCTCTTGCCCATTCCGATGTCCTGCAAGCGGCCGCGCGCATCGCGCCGCATTGCGCGCCGACACCGTTGCTGACCTCGCATAACCTGGATGCGCTCTGCGGTGCGCAGCTGTTGTTCAAGGCCGAACACCTGCAGCGCAGTGGCGCCTTCAAGTTTCGTGGTGCCTGCAATGCCGTGTGGTCGCTGCCGGAGCACCTGGCTGCGCGTGGCGTGGTCACCCATTCCTCCGGTAACCATGGCGCCGCGCTGGCGCTGGCGGCGCGCACCCGGGGCATCGGCTGCCACGTGGTGGTGCCCGAGGGCGCGGTGGCCGCCAAGCTGGCCAATATCTCCCGTCACGGCGCCACCTTGTGGCGGTGTGCGCCGACCATTGCCGCGCGTGAGCAGATGTGTGCCGAGGTACAGCAGACCAGCGGCGCCACCCTGGTCCATCCCTATACCGATCCGGCAGTCATCGCCGGCCAGGGCACCGCCACGCTGGAGCTGCTGCATCAAAGCGGCGGGCTGGATGTCCTGGTGGCGCCGGTCGGTGGCGGGGGGCTTGCCGCCGGCGCGGCGCTGGCGCTGCACTCGGCGCCAGACTGTGCGCTGGTGCTGGCCGAGCCGCGGGGGGCGGCCGATACCGCGCGGTCGCTGGCGGCCGGGCAGCGCCTGGTCGACTTCGTGCCCGACACCCTTTGCGATGGCCTGCGCGGCACGCTGGGCGCGCCGAATTTCTCGCTGCTGCAGGCTGCCGGCGCACAGGTGATCACGGTGGACGATGCAGCCGTGCTGCAGGCGATGCGGCTGCTCTGGCAGGTGCTCAAGCAGGTGGTGGAGCCGTCGTCGGCGATCACGCTGGCGGCGGTGCTGGCCGACCCGGCGCGGTTTGCCGGACGCCGGGTCGGGCTGATCCTGTCCGGCGGCAATGTCGATCTGGATGCCTTGCCGTGGGTTGTCGCGTGAGCAGGCGTTCGCGTGGGCTCGGCCTGTGGGGCTGGGGCTGGCGACTGTGCATGCTGGCCCTGATCTGGCTGGTGGCGGTGGCCGGCTGGATCGTCTGGGTCGGCGACCGCGACCAGGCCGCGCCGGCCGACGTGATCATCGTGCTGGGAGCGGCCGCCTACGATGCACGCCCTTCGCCAGTGTTCGAAGAACGCATCCGGCACGCGCTGGATCTGTACGCGCAAGGCTACGCGCCGCACCTGTTGTTCACCGGCGGCTTCGGCAATGGCGCGCGCTTTTCCGAATCGCAGGTGGCGCGGCGCTATGCACTGCGTCATGGCGTGCCGCCGGAGGCGATCATGATCGAGACCCGGTCGCGGACGACCCGCCAGAATCTGGAACAGGCGCGCGCGCTGATGGAGCGCCACGGCCTGCACCGGGCCATCATCGTCAGCGACCCGCTGCACATGGCGCGCGCACTGCGGCTGAGCCAGGAGCTGGGTGTGGATGCGCTGGCCTCGTCCACGCCCAGTACGCGCTTTCGCAGCTTCCACACCAGCTGGCGCTTTCTGCTGCAGGAGGTCTATTACTTCCACCGCGATCTGGTGGTGCAAGGCCCCTGAGCCGGGCGGCGCGCTGCGCGCACGGTAGTCCATCGGCGATGGCGTTTGGACGCGGTACCAGCGTTGTTTTCGATGATGGGTCTTGCATCGCAGCAGATCACGATGCAAGACGCTGCTGGCGGTGATCGTTCTCGGTTCGGTGCCTCCGACCGCGTACAGAACTGCGATGCAGCCACTGGCGGCGTCTTCGCACGCATGCAAAAGCCGCTCTATGATGCGGCTTTCCCAGCGGCAGGTTCGAGCATGAGCGAGAGCAACCGGCAACGCGCCACCGGCCTGGTCCAGGCCTATTACGAGGCCTTCAATCGCGGCGATTGGGACGGCATGCTGGCGTTCCTGGCCGACGATGTGGCCCACGACCTCAATCAGGGGCCGCGCGAGATCGGCCGTGCGGAGTTCGCGGCCTTCCTGCAACGCATGAACGACAGCTACCGCGAGCAGTTGCACGACATCGTGGTGACCGCCAACGAAGACGGTACGCGTGTCGGTGCCGAATACGTGGTGCACGGGGTCTACCACACCACCGACGAAGGTCTGCCGGAAGCGAACGGTCAGACCTACGTGTTGCCCGGTGGCGCGTTCTTCGACATACACGACGGCAAGATCACCCGCGTCACCAACTACTACAACCTGCAGGAATGGATCGCGCAGGTCTCGCGCTGATCGCATCGATGGACACGGACTGCCGCTGCGCAGGAGCACAGCTGGGCGCGACCAGGCATTGCCGGTGACGCCTCATCGCGCCCGGGGGCGCTCCTACGCGGGTGGTCCGGTGTTACAGCAATACGGTGCCTATGGCCTGCTTGGGCCAATCGGCATGCACGTTCAGACGCGCTCTTACGTGGTGGTCGGGCGTTACAGCCGCACGATGCCGATCACCACCAGCACGAAGATGCTCCACTTGAGCACCTGATACAGCGGGTTGTTGCGCTCCTTCAGCGCCTTGGCCTTCAGGCGTGCGGCATAGAAGTAGCGGAACACGCGGTTGATGCCGCCGGTCTTGTCGCCTTCCTGGTTGGGCGAGGCGCCGGCCGACAGCAGGCTGCGGCCGACGAAGCGGTTCACCGCCCCGGCCCAGCGCCAGCGCATCGGGCGTTCGATATCGCAGAACAGGATGATGCGGTCCTGATCGGTATCGTTGCGCGCGTAGTGGATATAGGTTTCGTCGAACATGGTCCATTCGCCGTCGCGCCAGCTATGCCGCTGGCCGTCCACGTCGATGAAGCAGCGGTCGTCGTTGGGCGTCGCCAGGCCCAGGTGCAGGCGCATGGAGCCGGCGAACGGGTCGCGATGGGGGCGCAGCTCGCTGCCCGGCGGCAGCTCGGCGAACATCGCCGCCTTCACCGTGGGGATGGATTTCAGCAGTGCGGTGGTCTGCGGGCACAGCTCGGCCGCAGACGGGTGCGCGGTGCCGTACCACTTCAGGTAGAAGCGCTTCCAGCCGCGACGGAAGAACGAATTGAAGCCGATGTCGGTATAGCCGTCGGCGGCACGGATCTTCTGCATCTGCTGCAGCGCCACCGCCTCGTCGCGGATCACCGGCCAGTTCGCGCGCAGCGGCGCCAGTTCCGGAAACTCCCGGCCCGGGTCGATGAACGGCGTGGTCGGCACCCGCGAACACAGGTACATCAGCGTGTTGATCGGCGCCATGAAGGTGGAATGGTCCAGCAGCTGCCGGCTGAGCCGGTGCCGCACGCGACCGCGGTAATGGATGTACAGCGCCGATGCGATGAACAGCGCAATGAGAAGCCACTTCAACATGGGAAACGCCAATTGGGGCGGGGGCCGCAACGAAAGGGGAGGCCAGCGCGGGGGCGCTGTCATCAACTAGTGAATTCTACCGGCTCCGGCGGCCGCACCTGCCTGCTGCACAACAGCGCCGGCGCAATAGTGTGTGTCACCGGGTACCGGCGCACGCTGACGGCCGCTGTGCACCGCCGCTCAGGGCAGCTGGCAAGAGGGCCGCGCTCACCGCCAGGCGGGCGCGGCCGGTGCTGGGTGCGGCATGTACCGCTCGTACTCCGGTTCCTCCGCGCCGTCCGCACCTACCTGACGACCGCTCGCGAGGTGTTGGTAGCCGCGGTTAGTCGTTGCGGCGGCGGATCGGGATGGAGGCCACCGGGACGCTGGCGATGTCCTGGCCGCGTTCGCGGATGGGCGCGCCCGCGGCCGGGGCCCAGGCCTGCGCGTAGATCACTTCCCAGGAGCTGGGCAGGGTGCCGTCCGGGCGGCGCAGCGGCTCGTAGGCGGCACTGGCGGCAGCGAAGCGGCCGCGTCCGGTGAGGGTGGCGCGGCGGTTGCTGAGCGCGTTGGTCGCGCCCATCGCCCGCAACTCGCGCATCAGCGCGGGCAGGTCGTTGTAGGTGAGGGTGAACAGGTCGCGGTCCAGCACCGGGTCGCGGAAGCCGGACATCATCAAGGCGTCGCCGAACTGGGCGATCGGCGGGAACCGGCTGACGTGCGGGGCGGTATCGGCCTGGGCGAAGGCCTCGCGCAACTCGATCAGGGTCTCCGGGCCGAAGGTGGAGCACAGCAGCAGCCCGCCCGGACGCAGCGCACGGCGAAACCCGGCGAACACGGCCGGCAGGTCTTCCACCCACTGCAGGCACAGATTGCTGAAGATCACATCCACGCTGCCATCGGCCACCGGCAGCGCGCGGGCATCGGCGCAGACCTGCGCGAACGGCTTCCACCAACCGGCCGCCTTGCGCGCCTGACGCAGCATCGGCATGGCCTGGTCGAGCGCGATCACCTGGGCCTTGGGCCAGCGCTTCTTGATGCTGCTGCTGGCATTGCCCGGGCCGGCACCGACATCCAGCACCACCTTGGGCACCTGGTCGCCCAGGTAATCCAGCGATTCGAGCAGACGTGTTTCCACTTCGCGCTGCAGCGCGGCGGCGGCGGCATAACTGCTGGCGGCGCGCGCGAAGGCGCGGCGGACGTGGCGGGGGTCGAAAGTGCTGTTCATTGCGGCGCTATTGTCGCCTGTGGCCGGTGTGGAGGGAATCGATGCGGGTTTTTGGTGTCGCGTTTGCCTGGAGATCTGACTGTGGCCAGGGGCCAGTCGAGCAAGGTTTGGATGGAGACTGGCCAGGTGCTGCGACGCGCCGGGTTGCGTGCAGCGCGTTCGACCGATCACTGCGTCGTGCTCGCTATGGCATGCCGCGTGCCGATACGCTGGTTGCATCGATGCAACTGCGCGTCTGCGCCGCGCTCGGGCCTGCCAAGGCGGTCCTGTGACGACTCTCGTGCCCGGCTGATCGGGTGAGGGGCTGCGGTTGCAGTGCGCACGCTGGCACGGTTCGCAGTGCATGTCGGTCCTCGCCACATCGTCCTGCCAGGCATGGTCCACAGCCAGCAGTCCGCCATCTCATGCAGCGCTGACATGTGCGCGAAGGTGGGCGCGCGGCCTCAGCTGACCGCCCCACTTTGCGCCGGCCACTGGCAAGGCGCACGCGCGCTAGAACGTGCCCGGATAATTGCCGCCATCGATCAGCAGGTTTTGCCCGGTGATGTAGCCGGCCTGTGCGCCGCACAGGAACGCGCAGGCGGCGCCGAATTCATCCGGCTCGCCGAAGCGCCGGGCCGGAATGCCGGCGCGCTTGCGTTCGGCGACGTCCTCGGGCGCAACGCCCTGTTGCTTGGCGATGGCAGCGAAATTGCCGTGCAGCCGGTCGGTGAGGAACTGGCCGGGCAGCAGGTTGTTGATCGTGACGTTGTCGGCCACCACGCTGCGCGCCACGCCCGCCACGAAACCGGTGAGGCCGGCGCGCGCGCCATTGGACAGGCCAAGGATGTCGATCGGCGCCTTCACCGCACTGGAGGTGATGTTGACGATGCGACCGAAGCGGCGCGCGCGCATCGCGTCGACAGTGGCGCGAATCAGCTCGATCGGCGCCAGCATGTTGGCGTCCAGCGCGCGCAGCCAGTCCTCGCGTTCCCACTGGCGGAAATCCCCCGGCGGCGGGCCACCGGCGTTGTTGATCAATATGTCGACCTGCGGGCAGGCGGCGAGCGCGGCGCTGCGGCCTTGTGCGGTGGCGATGTCGGCCGCCACGCTGCGCACGTCCCCCGCGCCGGGGAGCGCAAGCAATGCCGCGGCGGCCTGTTCCAGCGCAGCGTGGCCACGCGCCACGATCACCACGTTGACGCCTTCACCGGCCAGCGCGCGTGCGCAGCCCAGTCCCAGGCCCTTGCTGGCGGCGCACACCAGTGCCCAGCGCCCGGCGATTCCCAAATCCATGCAGTGCGTCCTCGATCAGCGAAGCCGCATGATCGACGATCTGCTCAGGGCACGGACGCAACGAAGCGTTGCAGCGCCTCGGCGACCTGGTCGGCGTGGCCCAGGAACGGTGCATGACCGCCACCGGCGATGGTCAGCGTCTGTGCCTGCGGCGTGCGTGCGGCAGCGGCCTGCATGCCGGCCGCCGGCACCAGCCGGTCGCGCTGGCCGCCGATCCACAGGCTGGGCCGGGTCAGCTGCGGCAGCGTACGGCGCAGGTCGGTGCGCTCCAGCAGCTGCAGACCTTGCTGCAAGGCCTCGGTAGCCGGCTCGCCGCGCGCGGTGAGCGTCTGGCGCAGGCTGCGCAACTCGGTGCGCGCATGCGCCGAGCCCAGCGTATCCAGTGCCAGGAACCGTTCCAGCGTGCCGCGATAATCGCGCGCCAGGTCGTGGCTGAACTGCACGAATACTTCGCGTTCGACCGCCTCCGGCCAGTCGCTGCCGCGCACGAAGCGGGGCGTGGCGGCGATCATCGCCAGCGCACGCACCTGCGGCAGCGTGGCAGCCGCATGCAGCGCGAACAGGCCACCCAGCGACCAGCCCAGCCATACCGCCGGCGGCGTGGCGGCGGCTACGCCGGCCACCACATCGGGCAGCGCCAGCGGCGTGGGCTCCTGCCGGCTGAAACCGTGCCCGGGCAGATCCACCAGATGCAATTGAAAGTGCGGCGACAGCCGTTCCACCAGCGGTGCGAACACCCCGCCGTGCAGCGCCCAACCGTGCAGAAGAACCAGCGCAGGCCCGTGGCCGACAACATCGATATGCATGCGCGCATTGTCGCCGATCGGTGGACGCCGCAGGGTGCCCGGTGTGGTGTGCTCGGGTCAGTGCCTGTCGATGGCGCGTAGCGCCTCGATCCTGGGTGCGAGCACTGCCCACTGCGCGCGTGCGTAGCCACGCCGGCACCAGCGGTCGGGCCATCGCCAGCGGCGCGCGCGACGCGCGGCGATCGTCGCCGCCAGCCAGTCGGCATCGAACGCATCCCACACGCCCGCCACGCTGCGCAGATTGCCGATCAACGCCGGATGCACCTCATGCAGCAGCATCGTGCGCAACTGCGGTAGCGTGAATGGCGAAGCGGCCAGTGCCTGCGCGATACCGGTATGTTCGTCCTCGCCGGCGCTGTCCAGGTACAGCAAGGACAGCGCTTCCCAGACACGGCGTTGTGCCGGTGTGGCGGCGGTTGGATCGGGCGCGCCGGAGGTCACAGTGGCAACCACGTCGCCGCGGGATGTGGTGACGCGTGGTGCCTGTAGCTTGCGCGGACAGCGTGCAAACAGCGAAACGGTTCGCCCATCCGCCTGGCACAGACGCAACGGTTTCCAACATGCCGGCTGGAAGGGCCAGGCGAACTGGCGCGCGCGCGGCTCATGCGGGTGTCAGCAACGTGCCGGAGCCAGCACGCAGGTGGACCGCCCGTGGCCGTGTTCGTCCATCCATAGGCATGTTCCAACCTCCGTTCGGGCAGCGTCTCCCGCATGCCGGGGCGATGGATCGATGTGTCGGCGAGGCGCTCGACAGTCCGGCACCGGCCAGCCCCCCGGCGCGCTGTCGCCCACCGTCAGGCCGACGCGCGCAGCGGTTGCCGGCTGACCACATCGCGCGCCTGCACGATGGCCTCGACCAGCGCCTGCACCTGCTGCGGGGTATGCAACGCCGACAAGGTCACGCGCAGGCGCGCCTTGCCCTCAGGCACCGTGGGCGGGCGGATCGCACCGACCATGAAGCCGGCCTGCTCGAGCGCGGCCGACATCGCCATCACCGTGGCCTCTTCGCCGCACAGCAAGGGCTGGATCGGCGTATCGGAGGCCATCAGTTCGAAGCCGTGCCGGCGTGCACCGTCGCGGAAGGTGCCGATCAGTTCGACCAGGCGCGCACGGCGCCACTCGTCGCGGCGTGCCAGGCGCACCGCGGCCAGGGTGGCGGCCACCTGTGCCGGTGGCAGGGCGGTGGTGTAGATGTAGGGGCGCGCGGTTTCGGCCAGGTGGCGCACCAGCGCTTGCTCGCCGACCACCACGGCGCCATAGCCGCCCAGCGCCTTGCCCAGGGTCACCAGTTGCAGCGGCACTTCGGCCACGCCCAGCCCGGCATCGGCGACGCAGCCACGCCCTTGCGGACCCAGCACGCCCACGCCATGCGCATCGTCGACATAGAACAGCGCCTGCTGCATGCGCGCCACCAGGCTCAACGCGCGCAGCGGCGCCACGTCGCCGTCCATGCTGAAGACACCATCGCTGGCGAGCATCGCCGCGCCCTCGGGCGCAGCCTTGAGCTGGCGCATCGCGCCTTCCACGTCCAGATGCGGATAGCGCCGCAGCCGGCAGCCGGCCAAGCGCGTGGCATCGAGCAGGCTGGCGTGATTGAGCCGGTCCTGCACGCACACATCGTCTTCTTCGCTGAGCAGGGCCTGCTGCACGGCCAGGTTGGCGATGAAGCCGCTGCCGAACAGCAGGGCCGACGGGTAGCCCAACCAGTCGGCGATTTCGCGCTCCAGCATTTCGTGCGCGGTGTGATGGCCGCAGATCAGGTGCGAGGCGGTGGCGCCGGCACCATCGCGCGCAGCGGCATCCTGCAACGCGGCGACCACTTCGAATTGCTGGGACAGGCCCAGATAGTCGTTGGAGCAGAATCCGGTCAGCCAGCGGCCGTCGATCTCCAGCCGCACTCCGTCGCGGCGGCCGACCTGCCGCCGCACCCGCACCCGTTCCTGGGCCACGCGCAATTTGCGCAGCGACGAAATCCGTTCGTGCAGATCGGGGCGAGTCATGGGGAATTCGGTCACGGAAAGGGCCGCTAGCGTAGCGTGCCGCGCCTGCGCCGCCCAGCTGGTACCGACGGCCGGTGCCGGCGATGCCGGGTTCGCCCGCGTGCCAGCTGCTGGATGCCGACGGAATGCTGTGCCGCCTGATGCCGGCGATGTCCACCAATCGGATGGTTCAACAGCCCGACCGACCCCAGGGGGCTTCGCGCATCGGCGGCGTGCATGCGTGGCGGGGATGGCCTTCAACGCCAGTGGATCAGACCTGCGGCTGTGATTCGGCATCGACGAATCATGGCCGTCCTGCAACGACAGGCGCCAGCGGACTTGCGTGACGGGGCTGCAGCGAGACCGGTCACAGATCTACCGGCACGATCGGGTCATCGCACCGTGCCGATCATCGCCGACTGGCAGCAGCATCTCCGGCGGGTGGTCAGGGAGTTGCTCCGCAGCGGTGGAACTCCGTCCGGCCACCGCAACGACGTCGCTGCATCACGATCCCATGCTGCGCGGAAAATCCGTCGTCATGCCGCGTGCTCGCACGCCGTACCGCAGGTGATGTCCGCATGCACGGTGCCCGGGTGGTCGTGCCCGGCGGCGTCGACAGTGATCTGCATCGGGCGCAGACCCAGGCGCTGGAACAGGGCCTGGTCGCGTTCGGTGTCCGGGTTGCCGGTGGTGAGCAGTTTTTCGCCGTAGAAGATCGAGTTGGCACCGGCCAGGAAGCACAGCGCCTGCAACTCGTCGCTCATCGCCTCGCGGCCGGCGGACAGGCGCACCATCGATTTGGGCATGGTGATACGGGCCACGGCGATCATGCGCACGAACTCGAACGGATCCAACTGCTGGGTACCGTGCAGCGGAGTACCCGGCACCTGCACCAGCTGGTTGATCGGCACCGAGTCCGGGTGCGCGGGCAGGGTGGCCAGGGCCAGCAACAGGCCGATGCGGTGCTCGCGGGTCTCGCCCATGCCGACGATGCCGCCGCAGCAGGTCTTCAGCCCGGCGTCGCGCACATGTTCCAGCGTGTTCAACCGATCCTGGTACTGGCGGGTGTGGATGATCGAGTCGTAGTAATCCGGCGCGGTGTCCAGATTGTGGTTGTAGTAGTCCAGCCCGGCGTCCTTGAGTGCGCGTGCCTGGCCGGCGTCGAGCATGCCCAGCGTGGCGCAGGTTTCCAGTCCCAGCGCCTTGACCTCGCGGATCATCGCGGCCACCTTGGGGATGTCGCGCTCCTTGGGCGAGCGCCAGGCCGCGCCCATGCAGAAGCGCGAGGCGCCGGCATCCCTGGCCTGGCGTGCCTTGGCGACCACCGCATCGGTGTCCATCAGCTTTTGCGCGTTCACGCCGGTGTCGTAGCGCTGTGCCTGCGGGCAGTACGCGCAATCCTCCGGGCAGCCGCCGGTCTTGACCGACAGCAACGTGGAGACCTGGACCTGCGCCGGATCGAAATGTGCGCGGTGCACGCTGGCCGCGTGATGCAGCAACTCGGGGAAAGGCAAGTCGAACAGCGCCTGCACGTCTTTGCGATCCCAGTCATGGCGGACGACAACGGACATCGGAGTTTCCTGACAGTCAGCGGCTTGGAAGCCAGGCAGTCTGGTGAGCATGGACGAGGCTGTCAACTTCAATGCGGTAGGTTCGGTTTACAGGTGGCCGCAGCGGGTGCTGCGGCTGCTGCTGCCGAGCCTGTGCCTGGTGTGCGCGGAAGCGGGCATGGCCGACTGCGACCTGTGCCCGTCCTGCCGCGCCGCCCTGCCGGAGCACGGCCATGCCTGCCTGTGCTGTGCCACCCCGTTGTTCGCCTCCGATGGCGTGGCGCTCTGCGGGCAATGCCTGCAGCGGCTGCCGCCATTGCAGCGGGTCCATGCCTGCTTCACCTATCGCTGGCCGGTGGATGGCCTGCTGCGACGCTTCAAGTTCCATCAGGACCTGGCGGCCGGTCGCCTGCTGAGCGAGTTGATGGCCCGGCGCTGTGCCCAGTTGCCACGGCCGCAGGCACTGGTGCCGGTGAGCCTGCATCGGCAGCGGCTGCGTCAGCGTGGCTACGACCAGGCGCTGGAGCTGGCCAGGCCACTGGGCCGCGCGCTGCAGCTGCCGTGCCTGCCATTGCTGCGCCGGGTGCGCGCCACCGCGCCGCAATCGGAGCTGGATGCCGCCGAGCGCCAGCGCAACCTGCGCGATGCCTTCATCGCCCGCGGCGCCTTGCCTGCCCACGTGGCGCTGGTGGACGACGTGATGACCACCGGCGCGACCCTGCACGCCGCCGCCCAGGCCCTGCGCCGGGCCGGCGTGCAGCGGGTGGATGCCTGGGTCTGCGCGCGGGTGCCATGAGGGCAGGCTTCGGCAGGGGCTTTGTACGTCACCGGTGCCGATCGCGTTGATACGACAGGGCCGGCGCGCAATGCGGGCGTGGTTTGGCGCTCCGCGTCAGGGCTGCGGATCTGGCTATATGGCTGATTGGATCGATCGGCGGTTGTCTCGACGGAAGTGCGGAAGTGACGCGCGGTTCCTCTTCTCCCGCAGGAGAAGGTGTCTCGTAGGACGGTAGAGCGGATCGGTAGAGCCCCCTGCAGCGTTGAAGGCACCGGTGCGTCGGTGCCTGGGGACGGCTAGTTGCCTGGGCCCGGTTCCTCTTTCACTCAGGCGAGGGGCTTGTCGCCGGAAGGCGCAGCCGGGCAAGGCGCGACGTTTTCCCTGTCGAGGAATAGGTCGACGTGGGAGCCTTGCAACGCTATCGCAGCGAGTTCGACTGCGCAGTCCGCAGTCCGCAGTTCCGAATCCCCAATCCCGAATCCCGAATCCCGAATCCCCGCCCCTCAGCGCCCGCCCACCGCTACCGCAATGCCAACGAAGATCGCCAGGCCGACCCAGTTGTTGTGCAGGAAGGCGCGAAAGCAGGGGCCGCGTTCGCGGTGGCGGGCGATGCGGAATTCGTAGGCCACCAGCAGCGCCGCCACGCACAGGCCGGCCCAATAGGCTGGGCCGAGAGCGGCACGCAGGCCGACCGCGGCCAGGATGGCAAACATCGATGCATACAACGCGCCCTGGGCGAGCAAGTCGTAGCTGCCGAACAGGATGGCGGTGGACTTGCTGCCCATGCGAAGGTCGTCGTCGCGGTCGACCATGGCGTACCAGGTGTCGTAGGCGGTGGCCCACAGGATGTTGGCCGCGTACAGCAGCCAGCCCAACAGCGGCACGCTGCCTTGCACGGCGGCAAAGCCCATCGGGATGCCCCAGCCGAAGGCCATGCCCAGGTAGACCTGCGGCAGGTGGGTATGGCGCTTGAGATACGGGTAGCTGGCGGCCAGGAACACCCCGGGCACGCTCAGCGCCACGGTCAGCCAGTTGAGGCTGAGCACCAGTGCGAATGCAATCAGCATCAGCGCCACGAAGACCCACAGCGCCTCGCGTCCGGACACCGCGCCGGTGGCCAGTGGACGCGATTTGGTGCGCTCCACATGCGGGTCCAGCCAGCGGTCGGCGTAGTCGTTGATCACGCAGCCGGCCGAGCGGGTCAGCCACACCCCGGCAGTGAACACGCACAGCGTCCACAACGGCGGCAGGCCGTCGGCGGCCAGCCACAGCGCCCACCACGTGGGCCACAGCAGCAACAGGCTGCCGATCGGGCGGTCGCCGCGCACCAGCTTCCAGTACTGCCCCAGCCGCTCGGACCAGCTCAGCGCGGGCGCCGCAGGGGCCTGTTCGAAACCATGCTTGCTCATGCTGCAAAGGGTAGCAGCGCGCTCTGGATGCGGCCATGCGCAGGCCGGCGCAGCGGTGGGGTGCGAACCGAACCTTGCATGGTCAGCAGGGGCGATGCCTCAAGTCACCGCGTGCCACTTGGGTGCCGAGGGAGCCTGGCAGTCTTGTCGGGCGGCGCACATGGAACAACGCGCCGGCTTGCGGTGCGTCAGTGGCGCTGCCAGCGATCGGCCCCTTCGCTACCGGCCACGCTGCCGAGGCAGGCATCACGCGGCGGCGTGGGTTCTGGCATACTGTGCGGCCAGGCGCTCGTAGCTCAGCCGGATAGAGTAGTGGCTTCCGAAGCCATTGGTCGGGGGTTCGAATCCCTCCGGGCGCACCAGATACATCTTCCGGGACCATCCGGGAAGATCCAGAAAACCCCCGGGACACCGGGGGTTTTTTTGTTGTCAGCAGATTCCCTGGTTTATCCCCTGATCGATTGAAATCCAGCCGCGTCGCGGAAGCGTGGATCGCGGTATCAGCGCTCCCTGCACGGATACGGAGACCTCCCTGCCCCGACGTGACTCTGCGGTGCGCAGCGCGACGCCCGCAACGCTCACCCAGCGTGGAAAGATGACGCAGGCATGGGCCGGTGATCCTGAAGGCTGTCGTGCGATGTCCTGTCGCCTTGAGTCGCCGTCGGCTCCAAAACTCGGGGGGATTCGATCCATTTCCGACCTAGGGTCACGCGGCGGATGTCTGGGACCTTGGGCCGCGTGGTCCTGAGATCGCGCATGCCTGGGGCAGGGGCCGACGTCGGTGGGTTGAAGCGAGCGCGCGAGACTTCCGTAAAGCGTCTCGCAACCGTAAAGCGCCTCGCAACGCACGCATTCCTGCGGCGGTGCTCACGGCAGCGCATCGAAGGTGCGTCTTGGGCTGGGTGGGTGCAGCAGCATGGAGCAGCCGGCTCCGGACCCCGTGCTGTGTCTCTCGGTCCGGCGGCATCGCGCTTGCGCCCGGTGTCGGCTGTGCTAGCGCTGCACTGCACTGCACGGCAAGCATGCAGATGCAAGGCGTGCCCAACGTCGACTGCGGTGCTAGATGTAGCGCCCCAGGTCGGCTATTGTTATTAAATAACACATGACGGACTCGTGGCATGCACGACCGCAGGCGCTTCCTGATGCGTTTCACTTCGGCGGCCGCGATGGCGATGGTCGAGGCTGTTCCGGCACTCGCGACGCCGGTCGCGAGCGTCGTGCCGGTCAGCCGCCAGGCACCGGAGGCGTTGGCGCGCGAGGAGGCGCACTGGCAGGCAGTCCGGCGCCTGTATCCGGTGCAGGACGACATCATCAATCTGGAACACGGCTACTGGGGCAAAATGTCCACTGCCGTGGAAGAGGCGCTGGCGCGCAACACGCACCGCGTCAATCGTGAGCTGTCCTGGTACGCCAGGCGTGAGTACGAGGCGGATTTCCTGCACACGCGGACGGTCGTGGCCGATGCGCTTGGAGCGCGCGTTGAAGAGGTGATGTTGACCCGCAACGCCACCGAATCGTTCGTCAACGTGATCACGCAGTACGACGGATTGTCGCCGGGCGATGCAATCGCATGGGCCGATGCGGATTATCCGGAGTTCAAACGCATGATGTCGTGGCTGGCCCGCGCGCGGCAGGTGGACGGCCACATGCTGGCACTGCCGAGTAGCGGCACCGACGACGATTATGTGCGCGCTTACGCACAGGCCTTTGATGCGCACCCCCGCCTGAAGCTGCTACTGCTGACCCATGTCAGCAACCAGCACGGGCTGGTGCTGCCGGTGCGCCGGATCGCAGCGCTTGCCAGACAGCGCGGCATCCAGGTCATCTGCGACTGCGCGCAGTCATGGGGCCTGCTCGATTTCACCATCGAGACGTTGGGCGTTGACTGGGCGGTGTTCAACCTGCACAAATGGATCGGTTCGCCGGTAGGCGTTGGTGCCATGTATATGCGGCGCGGCACGCTCAGTCCGGTCAGGCCGTTCCCCGGTGAGCCGGACTCCGATGCCGACATCACCACCCGGGTTCACCTGGCTACCAGCGACTTTGCCGCATTCATGACGGTCCCGGCCGCTGTGCAGTTCCACCAGGCAATTGGTGGCGCCAACAAGCAGGCACGCTTGCGCTACCTGCGCCAGGTCTGGGCCAGCGCGCTGGGGGCGATGGAGGCGGTGGAGGTCTTGGGAGCGGCGAGCGAGCACAATGCCTCGGGCATGGGTGCGTTCCGCTTGCGCGGCCGATCGTCCAAGGCAGAGGTCGATGCGCTGCAACAGCGCCTGCAGCACGCGTTCGACATTTTCACCGTGGTTCGCAGCGACTTGCACAGCGGCTCCTGTCTGCGGGTGACACCGCAGATCTTCACCCCGGTGGCCGACATACATCGACTGGTCGATGCAGTCGCCCAGCTCGCTCGACATGCATGAGGCGCCTGCGGTCGCCAACTTGCGCCCGTCCCAAGCTGCAGTGGATGTCATCGTTAGTGGCAAAAGTCGGCCGGTCATCGAGGACGGCCGGCCAGACGTCCATTCACCACGCGGCCGGTCTGCATGATCTCTCCTGCATCTGAAGTCCTGGCTGCGTACTGGCGCTCGGATCGCTGGGCGGTGCTACGCGTGGTTGGAGTCGTCGTCGTGGCCAGCCTCGCGACCGTGGCGGCGCCCTTGCTGTTTTCGCGTCTGATCGACCGCCTGCCGCTGGATGGCGCCCCTGCGCTGGCCTGGGCATTCGCCGGATATGGAGCGCTGCTGGGCGCGAGCGCGGCCCTGCAGCAGATGGTGCAATACCTCTCCTTCCTGAGCTCGGAGAACCTTGGCTTCATCGCCAGCACCCGCTACTTCGCCACGATCCTCAAGAAGACCGCGGCGTTCTTCGTCGAACACAATCCGGCGGAGATCCAGGCTGCCGGCGAGCGTGGGCGTAGCGGGCTGAAGATCCTGGTGCAGCTGGCGCTGGTGGCCTTCATTCCCGGGGTGTTGCAGATCCTGCTGAGTCTCCTGACGCTGGGTGCGTTGATCGATCTGCAGCTGGTGGTGGTCGTGGTGGTCTACGGGGCGGTGGCCATCGGCCTGTCGTCCTTCGCCACGCGGCGTGCGCGCGTGTATCTTGAGGCGGCGACCAACGCCGGGCAGGAGAATGCCCGCTTTATCGGCAATGCGATGAATGCGATGGAGACGCTGCGCCAGTTCGGCAGCCATGCGTGGATGACCCGGCGCTTCGAGCAACGGGCGCGCCAGGTGCGCGATAACTGGCGCGCCTATGTGCTGCAGCGTCTGGGCTATATCGCGCTGCTGGGGCTCGGCCTGGCGCTGCAGTTCGGCGTGACGTTCCATCTGTTGCTGCCGCGCTATCAGCTTGGTACGGTCAGTATCGGCGACCTGGTCTTGTTCAACCTATTGCTGTTGCAGCTCAACACGCCGTTCGAAGCGATTGCCCGCGCCATCGACGACGTTGCGCGCGCTAAGGCAATGTTGGTCCCGCTCGTGGCGCTCTGGACAGCGCCTGAGGAGCCGCGCCTGCATGGAGCACGGCGCTTTGTTCCCGGTCATGGGCGTATTGAGTTCGATGCGGTTGGATATCGTTATGACAATGGGCGAGGCGTCGCTGGAGTGAGCTTCCAGGTCGAGCGTGGCGGCATCACTTTCCTGATGGGCGACACCGGCGCAGGAAAGTCGACGATCTTCCGGCTTGCGTTGAAGAGCATCGAACCGGATGCCGGGCGGATCCTGGTGGACGGAGTGGACCTTGCCTACGTCGACCGCGCCGACTGGCATGCCTGCGTGGCGGTGGTGCCACAGGAAGTGATGCTGCTCAACGAAACCCTGGCCGACAATATCCTGCTTGGCCGCCCGCGCGAGGACACGCGCCTGCGCGAGGCGGCGGCCAATGCAGCGATCCTGCCGCTCATCGATGCGCTGCCGGACGGGCTGGACACCGTCGTCGGCGAGCGCGGCCTCAAGCTCTCCGGTGGCGAGCGCCAGCGCATTGCGATCGCCCGTGCGCTGTATGGCCGTCCCGCCGTGCTGCTGCTGGACGAGGCCAGTTCCGCGCTGGACGATGACACCCAACATGCGGTGATGATGCACCTGCGTGCCGTTGCCGCCGACGTCACCATTCTTGCCATCACTCATCGCCGGAGCGGCGTTGCGCCCACCGATCGGGTGATCTGGCTGGACGGCGACAGCCAGCATGCGCGGTCATCGCCCGGCGCGGTCCCAAACAGTCATGCGCGGCCGGTTCGCGATACATCTGCGTAAGCCGCGTGCGCCCGCGTCGACGGCAGATCGATTGCTTGCGCACCTGTGCCTTGGCATGCACATGCATGGCATCTCCTGCCGGTGGCGTCGGGGCCGATGCGCGATGCAGTCGTCATGGCGCCTGGTTGCGCGGCCAGCAGCGATACGACAGCGACCGCCACCCCGGTACCAGGCCCAGGCCTGCCGGTCTGGCGGCGGCGTGCGTCGGGCCTCAGACTGCCGGCACGGTGGTCCGCTTGAGATCCAGCTTGGCCCGCAGCACGTAGTTCTTCCTCATGACCGACACCGTCTGGGTCAGGCGCGCATCGTTGTAATCCTTGAACAGGGGCGGCCGGGGAGCGCGCAGGTAAAGGTCACGGTCCTGCTTCACCGCTGCAGGCAGCAGGATGTCGGCGATGTCGCCATCGCTGGCATCCGTCACCAGGCAGGGAATGAAACGAATGCCCAGGGACCGCAGGAGGTAGGCGCGGTGGGAACCATTGGTGAGGATGATGCGCTTGCCGACCCGGGTTGCGCTGATGACGTTATCGCTGAAACCCAGATAGATGACGATGGCGTGGCTGGCGGCGCCGAACGGCTCATAGGCTTGGATCGCCGATGGGTCCATCACCGCCACATCCAGGAAGCGCAGGTCGTTGGAGGCCGAGGCGAAGGCATGGTCGCCATCGGCCTGTGCGTACCGTACCGGCGGATGCGCACCTGCGCCCTGGCCCGTTGCCAGGGCCATGACCTCGTGCATGCTTGGCACCGCAGCAAAGCGCTGCTTCAGCGCAGCGAGATGGCGCAGGTTGAGCGACTCCTGGAACACGATCATCCGGTCGACCTCCACCATGCACCAGGTACGTGGCACCTGGCTGGTGATCCGATGCATCGATGGTTGGCGTAGCGCTGCGGCTGCGAGCGGCTGCAGCTCGTCCGCAAGCGCCTGGATGCCGACCGCCTCGGCGTGACCGGCTTCCTGGCTGGCCAACTCCATGGTTACTGCATGCGCGCTGCGCCATTGCTGAAGTTGGACTGCTTCGTCCACGTGTCCAGGCGGACAGCGCTCGCGAATAAAACGGATCAGCCGCGAGACGGGATACCACCCGTGCACGAGAAGCGTCGGGTCACACGCGTCGTCCCGTTCTTCGACCTCCATGAAAACTCCCCTGAGAAACTTGCGGATGGGTTCGCCCGACGAGGCTGGCGTGATCGATTATGTGATTAATGTCACGCGTATCTTTCCGCGTCTGAAAATAAATCGACACATTCTCAATTGTTACCTTGTAACATCGGTCTGGCGCGCATGCAATTGCCGGTGCGGACTGCATACCGCGGTTGTTTCGAACGCATCCATTGGGTTCTGGATGCGTCCACTTACTGACCAGAGGAAACACGCATGAACGAGTCGATCGACCTGGAACTGGCGGGCCATTCCATCCAGCAAGAGGATGGCAGCAGTGATCTCATCGAGCTGGGTGCAGTGGTGTCCGAGACCAAGGCGCACAGCCACGGGACGTTGTGGGACGGGATCTTCCCGACCACCTCGCCGTAACCGGCGGCACTGAAGGTCGGCGGTGCGTGCAGTGCACGCACCGCCTTGTTGTCACCAATGGGAGCTTGCATGCGCGATCTGGCATCGTCACAGCCGTATTTGTTGTCCATGGATGCGCATGTGTGTGTTGCCGGTGGAGTCGTCGTGCTGTTGGACGTGGCCACTGGTAAGTATTTGGCCATCGGCAGGGAGCAGTCAGCCACGTTGGGCAGCCAGATTCTGGGGTGGCCCGTGCCGCCCGGCAGTCAGAAGCGGACGCCGATCCTGGACACCCTGGTTGCACGCGGTCTCCTCACCCGGGATTCAAGACTGGGGCGGCCCGCGACCAGCGTGACGATCGCATTGCCGCGCCGCTGGTTACGCGAGGGTGAGCCGCGTGGATGCCCCACCATCACGCCACGCGATGTCCGCAGGTTTGCGTGGGCGGTGGCGGTTGCTGCCTGCGCAAAAAAATGCGTTTCCCTCAAGACAATCGTGGCCAGGGTCCAGAAGCGGGCGACAGATCAATCCCTGCAGGAATCACAACTGGATCGGTTGGCTTGGCTGGTGCGGGTATTCGATTGGTTGCGCCCGTTTGCGTTCAAGAAGACCGACGAGTGCTTCCTGTATTGCCTTGCGCTCAGCGAGTTTCTCTCGCGTTATGGATTTTTTCCGTCCTGGGTCTTTGCTGTGCGTACGTCTCCGTTCGCCGCCCACTGCTGGCTGCAATACGGTGATTACGTGCTGACCGACATTCCCTTCAACCTGCGCCGGATGGTTCCCATCCTGGTGCTGTGACGCGCCTGCCCATGTATCGCTATGTCGCCGTGTTCTGGAACGAGGAGTCGCCTGGATCCAAAGACCAGGCAGCGCGGGCGATCGCTCGCATCGAGACCGAGCTTGCAGGGGTGCGCTGCGCGCTGCGCGAACAGGGCGCGGCGATCTATTGGCAGAGCGATGATCCGGGATTTTTTGAGTGCACCCGGGTCGGTTCGCTGGTAATTCTTGGCAAGCTCTTTCCCAAGGCGTTTGCAAACGGCAACGTGCCCGAACCTGCCCGCTTCGACGACGATGCGGCCGATGCGGTATGCGCGAGCGGCGGCGCCAGTCTTGTGCAACGCTACTGGGGACGCTACGTGGCCTTCGGTCATGACGCATCGGCACGTAGCTGGTTCGCCGTGCGCGATCCCACTGCGGAACTTCCGTGCTTCGTCACTGAGGTCGGCAGCGTGACGCTGATCTTTTCCTGCATGGAAGACTGCCTGAAACTGCAGTTGAGGGAATTTTCGCTGCACTGGTCCTATGTGACCAGTGCCCTGCTGTTTCCCTTCCGCGACACCAGCCAGACCGGCTTTGCGCAGGTCCAGTCGCTGGAAGGCGGCGAAGGCCTCACGCTCCGCGCGGGCAGACCGATCGCGCGACAGTGCCATTGGGACGTGGTCAGGCAGGCGGTGGAGGATCCGATCACCAACCTGGACCAAGCCGTGGAGCTCACGCGTTCGACGCTGCTGGGCTGCATCGGCGCCCTGGCTAGCCAGCATGGGCATGTGCAGCTGCAGCTGTCCGGCGGCCTGGATTCGTCGATCCTGCTGGCCGGGTTGTTGCACGCTCCCTCGCGCCCACAGGTGCAGTGCGTCCACCATTACGATTCCGGGATTGGCGCTGATGAGAGGGCATTCGCGCGCATGGCGGTGGCAGGGGCGAGCGCGTCTGCCGGCCGCAGCTGCGAGTTCATCGAGTATCAGCGGGCACCGCACTGCGCGCTGGAAGACATCATGGCGTTTCCGGTGACGGCGCGCCCGGCGCACTGTTCGGGATATCTTCTGCACCGCCGTGCCGGCCTTGGCAAGGATCCGGGCAGGGAGCCGGTGCAGTTCACCGGCGTCGGCGGGGACGGGGTCTTCCTGCGCTTCAAGGGCAATGCGCCCGCGATCGACTACGCCTGGCGGCAGGGTATCGATCGCACCTTCCTGCGTGTGGCCTTCGAGACCGCGCAGTCGGGTGATTCGTTCTACGGCGTGATCAAGGACGCGCTGCGCCATGGCGTGTTGAAGAAGCCGGCGCGCATCAACGAGAACTGGGGAAATCCCTGCGAATGGGTGCTGGCCGATGCCGGCGCGCATGGCATTGGGCAACCCGCGTGGATGCGTCATGCCATCGCCCAGGGGCACCGCATCTCTCCGTACAAGATGGCGCACATCGGCCGCATGGTGTTTCCGCTGAGCGTGCTGGACCCGTTCGAAGGCGCGGGGCCGTGGCAGGGCGTGTCGCCGATCAGCGCGCAGCCGATGGTGGAGCTGTTTGCGCGCATCCCGTTGCACCTGCTCATGGCCGATGCAGAAGATCGCACGGTGGCGCGCCGCGCCTTCGAGGGCCTGCTGCCGACGGCCTTGCTGTCGCGCAAGATCAAGTCCTATCTGGACGATCACTCGGTGGCCGTCATCCAGCACCACCGCGACTTCATCCGTGGCTTGCTGGTCGATGGACATCTGGCCCGGCGCGGACTGATCGATAGCCGCCTTGCCGACGCCGGCATCGGCCGCGTGAGCCCGGACCATTCCCTGCAGGCGCTGGGGATCTTCGGCCCGCAGCTCAACATCGAAGCCTGGCTGCGGCGCTGGTCGGCGAGTACCGGCACTGGCGCCGCCATCGCGGTCTAACGGTGCCGGCTCATTTCCTGCAGATAGAGGTCTTCCAGGTCGTTGGCGGTGATGGTTGCCGCGTCTACCGTGCGGCGTAGCTGGCCGGCCTGCATCAGGCCGATGGTGGTGGCCACCTCGCGCGCACGGAACAGGTCGTGGGTGGCCATCAGGATCGCCGCCCCACGGTCGCGTTGGCGCACCAGCAGCTCGTGGAACTCGGCCGATGCTTCCGGATCCAGGCCGGAAGTCGGCTCGTCGAGCAGCAAGGCCTTGGCCTGTTTGACGATGGCCAGGGCGATGCCGACTTTCTGCCGCATTCCCTTCGAATAATGGCCGACCCGGCGGTCGAACACGCCCGGTGTCAGCCCCGCCGCGGCAAGGGCATCGCGCAGGCGCGCCGGCGTGCGATCGGCCACCTGCGCCAGACGCGCGAAATAATCCAGGTTCTCGTAGCCGGTCAGCTCTTCATACAGCGCCACGGTTTCAGGAATGTAAAGCAGACGGCGGCGGACTGCATGGGGCGCATCCTGGGCATTGAGACCATCCACTTCGGCCACACCCGAGGTCGGGGTCATGAAGCCGAGGAACAACTTGATGGTGGTCGACTTGCCGGCGCCGTTGGCGCCGAGCAGGCAGTAGATTTCGCCGGGCGCCACACTGAAACTCACATCGTCCAGTGCGCGCTGGGTGCCGTGGTGCTTGGTCAGACGTTTTGCGCAGAGCATAGGGTGCTCCTTACGGCGTGGTAGATTGGCCGCGCATGGCCCAGGCGGCGACAAGCAGCAGCCCGATGGCACCGCACAGCGCTGCAAGGTCGGCGAGCAGCCCGCGGCGCAGCGGGCCGGGGGGATCATGGAAGGCAAAACGCGGCAACGTGTCGTATTCGGCCAGTGTCTGCGGAGCATCGCGATCCAGATAGGCCTGGTGCAGACGCCGACGTTGCTGCCAGAACACGGTGACTTGTTCCTGGAAGGCGAGCGCGCGATCGGCATCGGCGCCGGCAAGGCGGTCCAGCGCATCCTGGGCGGCCACCGACGGCAACAGCAGCCGTGCGCGATCCATCAGCTGGCGATGTGCGTCCTGTGCGCGCCGGTGCTCGGCAAGCAACGGCGCCAACGCGCGGTCGGTCGCAAGCAGGTCGGCATAGCTGTCGCGCAACTGGTCGGGCAGGGTCGGGGCCGGCGAGCGTACCGGGGTGGGATGGGCCGCGCGGTGCAGGCGCTGGCGTTCGGCCAGGGTTGTCAGTCGCGCCTTGATCTCGGTGGAAAAGCGCAGGTCCGACGGCGCGGGGGCCAGCAGATCGATCCCGGCCAAGGTCAGCGATGGCGCCATGACCACCAGCAGCAGCCAGATCGCCCCTGCGGCAATCGCCGCTTGGGTGGATCGCCGCGCGCGCAGGCCGATCAGCACCGAGACCGCCAGCCAGAACGCCCCGTAGCTCAACACGATCAGGGCCAGGCAGGCCAGCCCGAGCGGATCGCGCGCACCCGCCCACGCCGCGGCGGCCAGCACGATCGTCGTGGCAGGCAGCAGCACGATCATCCCGCGCGTCAGCGCCTTGACCGCCAGCAGCCTGCCCAGCGCCACCGGCTGCGACAGCACCATGGCGTCGATACCGCGTTCGCGCTCCCGCGACCACAGGTCGTAGCTGGTGGCCAGTACGACCAGCGGCAGCAGGAAGACGATGACGAAGGCCAGGTCGAACGGTCCGGCCGCCCGGGCGGTGGGGCTGCCGATATCGGCCCAGACGCGCTTGAACAAGGTGGTGGCATCTCCCAGCGCGACCACATCGGCGGTGAACGGATAGGCATCGGCCTGGCCGACCGACACCGCGGCCATCGGTCGCGGTGGCAGCACCGGCTGCACACGGGGCAGCACCGAGGGCGCGGTGCCGACGAAGCTGCGTGCACGCGCGAGCATCTGGTGCTCTTCGGCGGCGAGCAGCCCGATGGCCGCCATGCGTTGGTCCACCCACGCGCGGCCGTTCCAGGCGGCATAGCTTGCAAGCGCGCCGAGCAGCACCAGCAGGCCCAACAGCGCACGGTCGCGCAGCAGCCGGCGCATCTCGTAGCCGGCCACGGCGAGGCTGCTCATGGCTGCGCTCCCAGGCGTGCAGCGGCCAGCAGCGTCAGGCACAGGCCCAACAGCGTCCAGCCGAGCAGGATGAGCAGATTGGGCAACTGCGCCACGGCGATGCCGGGCAGCGTCTGCGCCTTCGGCGTATAGGCGACCGCACGCGTGAGGCTGGCGATATCGGCCACATGGTGGCGCGCGCCTGGTGCGGGCTTGTGGGCCTTGACCTCATGGTTCAGCGCCTGAATCAGCCGGTAGCGATAGTCTTCCACGCCGCGTAGATAGGTCAGATGGGCGGCGAAGTCGGTTTCGGCGAATGCGCGTGACCACGGCTGCAACGCGAGCGTCGGCGACAGGGCGGCGAGCGCGCGCTGCACCTGCTCCTGCTGCCGATACGCGGTGTAGAGACGTTCGAAATGCCGCGCATAGGTCCGGGTGGAATTGTTCTCGGCAAATTCCAGCGCGACGCCCCTGAAGTTCACCGGCAGCTTGTCAACGCTGTCGACGGCGTAGCGTTCCAGCAACTCGGCCTTGAGGGCTTCCAGGCGCACGTCGGCCGGGTCGTGGCCATCGACCCCACGTTCGGCTTCTTCGCTGACCGCCGCCCGGAATGCCGGCGCGGACGGGGTGGGCACCAGGCTCTCGGCCACCGCGGGCGCCATCCGGGGTGCGAGCAGGGTGGCCACGACCCAGAAGCACAGCAAGATCATCAGCGACGTGCGTGCCGACCGGCACAACCCCGAGATTGCAGTGGTCAACGCGCAGAACGCCAGCAGGTAGAGCAGGTAGCCGACCGCCATGGCCAGCACGGCGCTCACTGTGGCAGCGCCGGCCTCCTGCAGGAGGATGGCAGGCAGGCTAGCGCCGAGCAGGGGAAGCGCGAGCAGGCCGCCGACGGCAGCCAGGGCGAGCAGCCGGCCGCCGACCAGGGCGGTGGTTGCGCCGCCGGCCGCCAGCTCTTGGCGCAGGCGTTCGCGGGCCACATCGCCGGACATGCTGGAAAAGCCGGCCAGGATGAGCAGCAGCGGTGCGATCACCTGCAACGCCCATGCGGCGGAAAATCCATCGAAGCGGCTCAGCGCGGCGCCTTGCTCGATCGGCCGGTGACGCGCCGGGTTCTGTGCATGGCCTTCGATGAACACCGAGGTGCCAACCACCTTCGACACCCCTGGATCGAAGCTTGCCAGCGGCCGGACCGGCGCGGGGATCGCCCGGCCGACGTGCGCGGCCGCATGCGGATCGATCGTGCCCTGGTGGTTCCACAAGCGGGCTTCTTCTGCGGCCACGGCCTGCCGCTCGCGCGCCTGCGCCGCCAGGTGGACAGCGCTGGTACCCGCCGAGGTGCAGGCCAGGATCACCGCCACGAGCGCCAGCCACGCCACGCGTCGCTCGCGCCACATCACGGTGAGCTGGGCTGCGAGGACACCGCGTGTCTGCGACAGCGCGGACACCCTCATGGTGTCATCGGCAGCGCGGGCGGCCATGCGCATCTCCTGCGTGCATTACCACTGATGGGTCAGCGTCAGGGACACAAAGCGCCCCAAGGCAGTGGCATTGGTCGGGTCATAACCGGTATTGATGCCGTTGACGACGAAGGGCGGATCGCGATCAAGAAGGTTTTGCACGTTCAGGGCCACACGGGTCTGGTCCTGCATGCCGGACGCGGCGCCAAACCGGTAGGCAAGGTTCACATCCACCGTGGTCCAGGAGGCCACATGCCGATCGCGCAGGTTGGCCGGGTCACGATAGTCGTCGGCGTAGTTGACGAATACCCCGCCCGATGCCTGGCGCCGCGTCGCGGTCAGCCCGCCGCGCAGCTTCAGATCGATCGGCAGGTAGACGGCGTTGAACGCCTCCACTTCCGGCGCGGTGCTGGTCACCCGGCGCGTGGAGTCGATGATGTACTGCCCGGCCAGGTTGATCGCCATGCTGGTCTGGCCGGCATCGAAGGCATAGGACGCATCCAGATCGACTCCGCGTTGTGCAGTGGAGGCGTTGTTGCGGAAGCGGTTGTCGAGTATGACCTCGGTACTGGTCTGGTCGGTTCCCGGGGCAAGCGCGAACGGGCCGACCTGCGAGAGGAACAAGCCAAGCCCGTCCAGGCCGATCTGGCTGGCGTTGCGGATCTGCTCCTGCGTCGGCGCAAAGGTCAGAATATCGGCGTAGGCCGCCGTAGGCCCCAGGAACAGCGAAGGAAAGCTGCCCGCAAACCCGCTATCGATGCGGTCCTGGTAAGTGATGCGGTAGTAGTTGGCATCGATCTTCAGCCCGGGGACGGCGCGGGGCGCAAACGACACGCCACCGGTCCAGGTCCTGGCGCGTTCCGGGCCCAGATCGGGGTTACCGTTGGCGAGCATCAGCAGCACGGTACGTCCACTGGTGGCAGCGGGATTGGGAATACGGGCGACCACGGCGGTGTTGTTGGGTTGCATGTCCTGATACACCGGGGCGCGGTAGGAGCGTCCGTAGGTGCCCCGCAATGACAGCCCATCGGCCACCTCCCACAGCAGTCCGAACTTGGGATTGAGGGTGGAACCGACGTCGCTGTAGTCGTCGTAGCGCGCTGCGGCCGTCAGTGACAGCGCGCGGACGCCAGGCAGGTCGCTCAGCAGCGGCACGTTCAACTCCGCGAACGCCGACCGGATCGTGCGATGCACGTCGAAGGGTTTCTCCAGGCCGCGGTAATCGTAGAAATCGTAGCCATCGCGTCGCACGCTGGCACCCACGGCCGCGTGCGCGGCACCGGCGGGCAGGGAGATCAGTTCGCCGTCGGCGATCAGTTCCAGATAGCGTGTGTCAGAGCGCATGTCCGTCGGGCGCGCCGTGATGGCGGAGGTGCCCGCAATGGTCGTGCGCTCGTAGCGCACCGTATTCCTGCCCCATCCGCCCTGCAGGCGGGCCTGCCACTGGCGTGGCAGGTCCAGCGTCAATCCGGCGAACAGGTCGAACTGCCGTGTCCGGGGAAACAGGTGGGTTTCATCGGCGGTTCCGGAAATGGTGGTGTCCATGTCGCGCTTGGCGAAGGAGCCTGTCACCGCAAGCGACAGCGCCTGGCTCAGTTGCTGGCCCGCATCGATATACACGCTATGCCGCCTGGACCCGGGATACAGATCGTAGGGCGTGACGGTCACGTCCTTGGAAAAATCGCGATCAGTTGCCGACAGGTTGTCCTGCTTCAGGAATTCGTAGGTAGCCAGCAAATGGCCACCATCCCAGGCCCAGCCACCGGCCTGCGACGCCTGGTATTCCTGCATGCCCCCGGATGTGGTCGTGCCGGCACGCACTGCGGTTTCGTATCCGGTGAAGTCGCTGCGCAAGATGATGTTGACCACGCCACCGACCGCATCGGCACCATAGATGGCGGACGCACCATCGGTGAGGATTTCCACGCGCTCCACCGCGCTGAGCGGTATCAACGACACGTCCACATACTGATAGCGGTTGGACGACGCCACCCGGTGACCATTGATCAGCGTCAAGGTGGTACCGGTCCCCAGACCGCGCAGATTGATCGAGGTGCCTTGGCCGAAGTTGCTCCCGGTGTCGCGGTCCAGCCCCAGGTTGGCGACATTGGCGCCGTTGGCGCCGCCGCCGAAGTTCTGCGGAAGCTTCTCGAAGAACTGCTGCAGTGTTGCAACGCCGACACGCTCGATGGCCTGCTTTTCGAACACGATGACTGGTGACGCGCCGCCTGCCGCGCCTTGGCGGATATGGCTGCCTGTCACCAGCACCGGTGCGAGCGTGGTTGCCTGCTCGCTGGACGCCGTATCCGTAGACGCCGCATCCGTGTCTTGGCCGAGATCGCTCGTATCGACGCTGTCGCGCTGCTGCGCCTGCAGCGGTGCCGCCGTGCAAGCCAGGGCGATGATGCCTGCCGCCAGCAACCCGGGCGACCTGATGACGGAACGATTTTTCATACGGGAAGGTGGTGTCTGTGCAAGGCGAGTGGCCGCAGCTGGACGCTGTGCGGCAATGTTATGTTGTAACCCCTGATTGTTATTCTATAACAGTTGTCGCGCCACTGCACAGGGAACACCACGGCTGGCTGTTTCCATGCGCACCGCTCCCGGCGGGCTAACCCTTGCGTCCGCGTGGTGGGCAGGTTCCATCGACGAGGTGACACTGACGTGCTTCAACCTCACGCGTCTGATCGGCGGGCAGTGGATGCAGGACGTCTGGTGCAGCCAGGATCCCGCAGCAACGTGCAACCAGTGTCCTGTGCGATGGCATGACGCAGGGACGCGCATGCGGCTGGGCCGGCGCTCCCACGAGGATGCTTGATGGCCCCAGCCCTTAAGACGCTCGCGCACCGGCCTGTCCGGGAGCGATGGACCCCGCAGGCGATGGGCTCGCATGGCATCGGCATGCGCATGGCACCACGCATGAGACTCAGGCTGGACGTCCCGGATGTTTGGTCCGGACGTCGACCGGCACGAATGGCTTGAAATCGCCGCCGATCATGATCGTCGGCCCGCGATGCGTCATGGCGCCAGCAGCAACCTTAGGGCGATTCAAGATCCGATCCTGCGTCCGCCTGGATGGCCGGCCCTTGCCCTGCCTGGGCGCGCGGTGCTGGCAGCAGGTGTCGGCACTGCCGTGACTAGAGGACGCCACTGCAGGATCAACCCGCGAACCGGGATGCGGTTGTCTTGAGCAACGGCCCTGGATGCCGGCCGCGTCGATGGGAGTGCTTGCTGCGCTGGTGCGGTGAGTATGCGGGCGAGTTGGCGGCGCAAGTGCATGTGCACCGCAGGGCACTCTGTCGTGCCCTGCCGGTGCGGCGCATCAGAGGTTGTCGGGTGCCGGCGCCGTGGCCCGTGCGTGCTGCTTGCCGCGTGCGTGTTCGATGGCGGTGCGGAGCTTGCGTGCTGCTCCGGTCACGGCCGAGGCCGTGGTTTCGGCGCTGTTGGTCGCGGCGATCGGCGGCAGGCCGGCGACGTGTGCTTCGATACTGCAGGTTCGATCCGCTGCGCCGCCGCGTTGGCCGTTCTCGTCGCGCAGATGCACGTCGACGCGGGTGATGTCGTTGGCAAAATGCGCCAGTTGGGCGGTGCAGGTCTTCTCGACATGCTGCACGACGGACGGGTCGTGCGGCACGTGCTTGTCGGTCTGGATCTGAATCTGCATAGAGTGTCTCCTTCGCGGTCATCCACTGCGTCTGCCGCAGCGGTAGCTCGATTCTGCGATAGCCCGGTGTTGCCGCAAGGTGACAAGGCGTCGCATGTTCATGCGCGGGTTGGCTGCGCGGTGGCAATCGAACGTGGCTCACTGGATGTAGCGAGCGATCGTCAGGCGAGCGTCGACAGCGCGCTCGAGGTTGCAGTGTACAAGGGTGTCTGGGACGTCAGGCAGCGGCTGCGCCCGCCGCCTGGCGGGGCGAGGGGCGACCTGGATCGCGCATTGCGGCTGGTCGTGTTGCCATGCCCGCCTTGAAGATTGCCTTGCGAACATGTGGCGGCAGGCGGCAGTGTGGCGCAGGACGTACGCAGTGTGATCGCGCCGCTTGCGTCTGCATGAATCGCCGCCGCCGCAGGCCTCGGCCCGGCCGGGAGGGTGGCTTAAGATGCCGGCACCGCGCGGCCGCGCGCCTGCCAGATGCCTGCCTGTGTCCGAATTCCGCTTCGCTCCGCTTGTCCGCTCGGGTTCGTTGCTGCGTGTGTTGCTGTGCTGTGGCCTTTGGCTGGTCTGCGCCGGTGGCGTGCTGGCCCAGGACGAGGTCACGTTGCTGGAGACCGCGCAGACCCAGCTGGATGACGCGCAGAAGGTGCTGGACCAGGGCGAGGCCGGGCTGGAGAAAGCCGACACCGACCTGCTGCGCAAGCTGACCGACCAGGTCACCGCGGCACAACGGCAGACACAGGACCTGGCACGTCAGCTGGATGCGCCGCTCAAGCAGCTGAGCGTGCGTCTGGATGGCTTGGGGGTGGAGCAGGCCACTGACCCGAGCGACCTGAAAAAGCAGCGTAAAGCGCTGGCGAACGAAAAGAACAAGCTGGACGCGGAGCTCAAGCGCGCCAATCTGCTGGCCTCCGAAGCCGGTGAACTGGCTGACCGCCTGGAACACAGGCGCGCACAGTTGTTCAGTGTGCAGCTGTCCACACGCGTCGCCTCGCCGTTGTCGCCGGCGCTATGGAGCCAGATCGCCCGGCAATGGCCGGACGACCGCGCGCGGTTGCAGGCCGTGAACGACGAGGCCGCCCAGGTGCTCAACGCCGGTATCGCCGCCCAAGGCGTCGGCGGACTGGTGACCGGCGCGATGATCGCGCTGCTGCTGGCATTTCCGCTGCGCATCTTTCTGCGCCATCTCGGCCGGCGCTACGCCGCCTCGCGCGCGCCGGGCGGGCGGTTGCGACGTTCCGGACTGGCCTTGTGGTTTCTGCTGGTGGGCACGCTCAGCCTGGGCACGGCAGCCTGGGCACTGGCCGAAAGCGTGCGCGCGATCGCCGCGCTGCCACCTGATCTGGACGAGTTGCTCGATACGCTGGTCATCATCAGTTTCGTCGCCGCTTTTGTCGGTTCGCTCAGCGCCAGCCTGCTGATGAAGCATCAGCCCAGTTGGCGCCTGTTCCCGCTGGACGACGCCACGGTCGATCGCCTGCGCGTGCATTGCCTGGCCACCGCTGCGGTGATCTGGTTCAGCGGCATGGCGATGAAGTTCAACGAGGTGGCACGCACCAGTGCCGCGGCGACCACTGCGACCGACGCGGTCGCCGCCCTGTTGTATGCGGGCCTGATCCTGTCGGCACTGGCTGGCCTGAGCCTGTCGTTGCGCGCACGCGCCGCCAGCGCCGGGGCCGCCGACCCCGATAGCAGCGAGCCGCCGCCGGTGGTGTCGCGTGGCGGCGGGTTCATCGTGCTGATTCGCCTGCTGGGGCATGTGGCGGTGATCGTGTCGCTGCTGGCGGCCCTGTTCGGCTATCTCAACCTGTCGTTGTTCATCGCGCGCCAGATCATCTGGATCACCCTGATCTGCAGCCTGCTCGGGCTGCTGGTGGTGTTCGCCGACGATCTGCTGACCTGGGTCTTCAAGCCCGAGGGTCGCTTCAGTCGCGCGCTGTCGCATGCCTCCGGCGTGGGTAGCGGGCGTCTGGTGCAACTGGGCCTGTTGCTGTCGGCGGTGCTGCGCGTGCTGTTGATCCTGCTGGGAATCGCGGCCCTGGTGACGCCTTTCGGCGCCAATCTGTCGGCGGTGACCGGTTGGGTCGAAAACGTTTCGCACGGCATCAAGATCGGCAACGAGCTCACCATCACGCCGGCCGCGGTGACGCGCGCGCTGCTGGTGTTCTTCCTGGGGCTGGGCGTGGTGCACGTGGTGCAGCAGTGGCTGCTCAACACCTATCTGCCCAAGACCGAGCTGGATGCGGGCGCGCGCAATTCGATCAGCACGGTGGCGCGCTATCTCGGCTGGCTGGTGGTGGTGGTGTGGGGGCTGACTGCGCTGGGCCTGGACCTGAAGCGGTTGGCGCTGGTGTTGAGCGCGTTGTCGGTGGGTATCGGATTCGGTTTGCAGGCGATCACGCAGAACTTCGTCTCCGGCCTGATCCTGCTGGCCGAGCGGCCGGTCAAGATCGGCGACTGGGTGCGCATCGGCGACCAGGAGGGCGATGTGCGCAGGATCAGCGTGCGCGCGACCGAGATCCAGGTGGGCGATCGTTCCACCCTGATCGTGCCCAACTCGGAGCTGATCACCAAGAGCGTGCGCAACATGACGCTCTCCAACCCGATGGGTCGGGTGCAGCTGCAGTTCTCCGTGCCGCTGGAAGCCGATGCGGCCAAGGTGCGCGACATGCTGCTGACCCTGTTTGCCGAACACGCCAAGGTGCTGGCCGAGCCGGCGCCCTCGGTGTTCATCGATTCGCTGGCCGGCGGCCACATCAACTTCAACTCGTTCGCCTACGTCAGCAGTCCACGCGATGCCTATGGCGTGCGCAGCGAGCTGTTCTTCGCGCTCTTGCAGCGCATGACCAGTGCCGGCATCGCACTGCAGTCGCCGCAGGAAATCCGCTTCAGCCGCGCCGGTGTGGCCGAAGCGCGCGACGGACAGGACAGCGCGCCGACCTCGCCGACCTAGCGGACCGACAGCGCCTGGTGGCCGGTGGTGCAGTGGTTGCCGCACGCGCGCGTGCGGGCTGGTGCCACCGTGGCGAATCGTAAGCGCGGCGTCATGACTGCAGGTAGGCCTGAAAGGCGCCTGCCAGATGATCGAATACCGCGCGCACGCGCGGCACGTTGCGCAGGTCCTCGTGCGTCACGATCCATGTCTCCAGCGCGGGCAGGACGAGCCCGGGCAGCACCTGCACCAGATCCGGGTGCGCGCGTGCCACCGGGCACTGCGCCACCACGATGCCCAGCCCGGCGCGCGCCAGCGCCAGTTGTGCCGGGTGGCTGTCGGTGCGGACGCTCAGCTGCGCGCGCCCCAGCTCCGGATGCAGCACCGTGGCGAACGCCAGGTCGGCGCGGCATCGGTCCGGGCCGATCAGCGCGTGCTGCAGCAGGGCGTCCGCCGAGCCGGGGACGCCATGGCGTGCGAGGTAGTCGCGATGGGCAAACAGGCCCAGCGCAATGGCGCCGACCTTGCGTGCGACCAGGGCGCTTTGCGTTGGCGGATGCATCCGCACGGCGAGATCGACCTCCTGTTCCAGCAGGTCGGCCGCGTTGTTGCTGAGCGAGACCTCCGCCACGATGCGCGGGTGCGCTGCGCGCAGGCTGGCCAGCATGGCAGGCAGCACCTCGATTCCGACGAACTCGGAAACGCCGATGCGGACGCTGCCGGCGATCTCGCCCGGTGGGCTGTAGGCAAGGCGCACGAACTGCGCCGACGCGCGCGCCATGCTGCGGGCGGACTCGGCCAAGGCGCGTGCCTGTTCGGTGGGGGTCAGACCGGTGATCGACCGGGTGAACAGCGTGGTGCCCAGCATGCGTTCGAGTGCGGCCAGGCGGGTGCGCACCGTGGGTTGGGTCACGCCCAGCAGCCGCGCGGCGGCCGACAGGCTGCCCTCGTCCAGCACGGCAAGAAAGATCCGCTGATCTTCCCAGGCGATGTCCTCGCTCATAAAAATTGATCCAGCCGCTGGTGGAATTTCGATACTTCCATCCTAGCCGGTGCAACGGCACGCTGGCTGCCGTCCGAACGCGGGCCAGCCGTCGGGACCTCGCGATGCGAGCTCTGCAGGGCCGGTCGATCAGGCAAGGATGGCAGACGATACGGCTACCGCCCGACTGCCGGCGGCAGGCACGCTGATCGCCGTTGCACACAGCACCGATTGAGTTCCCTTCATTTTCCCAAGGAGCAAACGCATGCCTTACACCACGTCGCTGGATCGCTACCGCCTGCTTGGCCGCTCGGGCCTGCGCGTGTCGCCGCTGGCGCTGGGCACCATGACCTTCGGGCAGGACTGGGGCTGGGGCGCAGATGCAGGCGAAGCCAAGCGTATTTTCGACGCCTATGTGGAGCGTGGCGGAAATTTCCTGGACACCTCGGTGAACTACACCAACGGCGCTTCCGAACGCATCGTTGGCGAGCTCATCAAGGACAAGCGCGAACGCATCGTGCTGGCGACCAAGTACTCGATGGCGCGCGATGCCGGCAACATCAACTCCGGTGGCAATCATCGCCTGAATCTGGTGCGCTCGGTGGAGACCAGCCTGCGCCAGCTGGCGACCGATCGCATCGACCTGTTCTATCTGCACGCCTGGGATTTCACCACCGCGCCGGATGAAGTGATGCGGGCGCTGGACGACTTGGTGCGCGCGGGCAAGCTTCTCTATCTGGGCATCTGCAATACACCGGCCTGGCGGGTGGCGCAGCTGCAGACCCTGGCCGACCTGCGTGGCTGGTCGCCGTTGGTGGCATTGCAGATCGAATACAGCCTGGTCGAGCGCAGCGTCGAACACGAATTGATTCCGATGGCGCGCGAACTGGGGCTGGGCGTGCTGCCGTGGTCACCGCTGGGTGGCGGCATCCTGACCGGGAAATACAGCCGCGACGACCTGTCCGACGAGAACGGGGCAGAGGTCGCAGCCAGCCGCAAGGGCGTGATCGCCTCGACCGGACACCTCAACGCGCGGGCGCTGGACATCGCCGATGCGGTGGGCGCGGTGGCCGACGAACTGGGTGCCTCGCGCTCGCAGGTGGCGCTGGCCTGGACCCTGCGCAATCCGGCAGTGGTGGCGCCGTTGATGGGCGCACGCACGCTGGAACAGGCCGAGGACAATTTCGGTGCGCTGTCGCTGGCGCTGAGCGAGGCGCAGCTGGAGCGGCTACAGCAGGCCAGTGCGGTGGCGCCGATCTTTCCGGAGCGCTTCATCGGCCGCCCGATGGCGCAGCAGCTCATCTATGGAACCTCGACCCTGGAACCGCGCCGCTGATTGGAGGAGAACCGCATGCACGTCTCTGGTTACGCACTGCTGTGGGTCGCCGCCGCGCTGCTGGCGCAGGTGGTGGCCGCCGCGCCCGCGGGCATGGCCGCGGGCACCGATTGTGCCGAGGCAACCACACCGACCGAGCGCAACCGCTGTATCGTCGATGGCGCATTCCGGCAATGGGCCAGCGGCGGGCGCGGCTTCTTCGATCGCGTGCTCGCGCCGGAGGTGGTGTGGACCATCGAGGGGTCCGGACCGCATGCGGGTACGCTGCATGGCCGTGAGGCGCTGATGGCGCGTGCGGTGCAGCCGCTGGCCAGCCGCCTGTCCACACCATTGCGTCCGCTGCAGTGGCAGGTCTGGGCCGATGGCGCACATGTCATCGTGCAATGGGAAGGCGCTGGCCGCGTGCGCGCCGGCGGCGAGTACCGCAACCGCTACGCTTGGATCATGCGCATGCACGAAGGCAAGGCGGTGCAGGTCAATGCATTCCTGGATCTGCCACGTTATGGCGAGGCGCTGCAAGGTGGCCCCGCGCAGGTTGCCGGCGGAGCAGGGACATGAGCGATGCGCGGATGACGTTGGCAGTGGCAGTGGCCCTGGGTGCAGGAGCGGCAGTGTTCTGCACTGCTGCAGCGTCGCTGGATCCGTCACTGCGTGCAGGCGACGATGCGACCGACGCACGCGGCGGGCAGCGGCGGCAGGCGCATCCTTATCTGGGGACCTGGGTCACCGCCGACGGCAGCATGCGGCGGGAGTTATTGCCGACCGGATATCACGCCCAGGCCGGCGGCCGTGGCGAGTCTGGCCAGGGCCGCTACGTGGTGGAACGCGACCGGATCCGCTTCCTGGACGCGCGCGGTTCCTTCGCCGAGGGAATCTTCGTCGGTTCGAATGAACTGCATCACGGTGGACGCATCTTCCACCGGCAAGGCAAGGCCGCGTCCGCGAGCTAGCGGCGCGCCGCATGCAACGCGCTGCGCGCGTTCGGCATGCCAACCAGGCGATGGAGCCCCTGCCGCTGGCCCGCGCCGGCGACATTCCCCGCCTGCAGTCCCCCCTGCAAGCGCCCGCGCCGGCATGCTGCCGCGTGCGCCCCGCTTGCGACCAGACCACACTTCATGGGAGAGAGAGCGATGAAGACCGTACTGATTTCCGGAGCCGGCTCCGGCATGGGCCTGCTCACTGCGCAGACCCTGATCGCCCGCGGCGATGTCGTCTACGCCGGGGTACGCGACCCGGATGGACGCAGCAAGGCGCGCAGGGAGGCGTTGGAACGCCATGCGCAGGCCCATGGCACGCGCGTGCATGTCGTCGACATGGATATCCATCACCAGGCTTCGTGCCAGCACGCAGTGGACCGGATCGTGGCCGAGCAGGGGCGGCTGGATGTGGTGATCCACAATGCCGCGCACCTGTACATCGGGATGGCCGAAGGATTCACTGCCGAACAACTGAGCGAGAGCTTCAACACCAATGCGGTGGGCGCGCATCGGCTCAATCGCGCCGCATTGCCGCAGATGCGCAAGCAGGGCGACGGCCTGCTGCTGTACGTGGGCAGCACCATCACGCGCATCGTGGCGCCGTTCATGATGCCGTACGTGGCCGGGAAGTACGCATTCGATGCAGTGGCCGAAACCACCGCCTACGAAGTGCGTCCGCTGGGCATCGACACCGTCATCGTCATGCCCGGTACCTTCATGGATGGCACCTCGCATTTCCAGACCGCGGTACGCCCGGCCGATACCGATGCCGCGCAGGGCTACGCTGCGGTGCAGGCGGAGTTCGACAACTACGAACCCGGGTTGCGTCGCTTGTATCGCGCCGGACAGCAGGCGCCGGTGCAGGCGGTGGCCGACGAGATCGCCCGGGTCCTGGCATTGCCCAAGGGGAGCAGGCCGTTGCGCACGACGGTGGATTTTGCCGACTACGGTGCCGAAGCCGTCAATGCCGTGGTCCAGGCGCAGACGGCGCGGGTGTTCGGCATCATGGGCATGCAAGACCTTCTGGACGTCGCCAGCGGCGACGCTTGAGCAGGCAGCGGGCGCGACGTCGGGCCAGGCCGGCCGACGTCCGCGCCCAACCACGGGCCGTCCCCGGCATGACAGCGGCCGGAGACGTCGCGGGCACAAGCTGTGTCACCGCAGCGGCGCGCTAGCGTCGGCAGGCAATCGGGCGTTGCCACCACCCGGTGGGTGCGCCGGAGGCGATGGCCCGGGTCAGGAGCGATCGGTCCCCTCGCCCTGCTTGACCAATGCCAGGTCGTCCACGCTGACGTCTTCGGTGTAGTCGAGCCAGGCGCGGATCTCCAGATCGTCCACGGCATGCTCCAGGCCCACCGGCATGCGGATGCGCCCGGCGGTATCGGGGACCACCCACTGCTGCGCCAGCACCACCTTGCGCTCGGAGGACACTGCTTCGACCCAGAAGGCGCGGCTGGGCCGACGTTTGGCATAGACCTCCAGCATGTAGCGGCCGGCCTCGGTCTTGCGTGCGGCCTGGGTGAGCATGATCGGCTGGCGTACGCGCGGGCGCGGGCCCTGCGGGACGACATCCAGCGGCGCATCCACTGCCACGCCGCGGTTGAGGTCCGGGTCGCGATACAGCTTCATGTGCTGGTCGCGGTCCACCACCAGCGCGCACCAGTCGCCGTCGGCCGACCCATCCTCGAACGCGGTACAGCGGTCCACGTAGGCCAGTGCGCCCTTGCTGCGGGTGCGGTCGAACTGGCGCGAGGTGTTTTCCAGGTAGACCGTCTTCAGATTGGTGTCTTCGTCGTATTCCAGCAATACCGGCGGGCGGACCTGCTGCACGCCCACCACCACATCGCCATTGCCGTTGACGCGCAGCAGGCGCGTGCTCTGCCCGGTCCACAACGTGCGTGCGTAGGCCAGATAGCGCGGGTAATCCTTGCCGCTGTCACGGCTGGCCGCCACGCTGGCGCTGGGCGGTGCATCGTTGGCCAGCAGCGAGCGGCCGAATCCCAAGGTGCGTATGCCCGGTTCCAGCAGCTGCAGCAAGGTGGCGCCGGAATCGAGCGTGCTGCCTGCGCGGGTGACCACCTGCTGGGGCGCGATGCCGTTGCCGAGGAACAGCAGCAGGTTTTCGCGCTTCTGGCTGGCGAGTACCTCGCTGAGGTCGTTCGGCATGGCCAGGTGATCGGAGGCGATCACGATCACCGTGTTGTTGCCGTAGCGGCTGTTGCGGATGCGCATGACCAGTTCGCCGATCAGCCGGTCGCTGCACTTGATCGCCTGCAACAGGCCGATATCGCCCAGCGGGCTGTCGTATGCCTGGCCCTTGCAGGCCAGCGGCAGATGGCCGGCCGGGTGATGGGTATCCATGGTGAGCGTGGTCAGCATGAACGGCTGGCCGGCGCGCGACAGCGTCTGGAAACTGTCCCAGGCATCCTCCAGCAGCACGTCGTCGTGCACGCCCCAGGCAGAGAAATGCTTGGGGGCGATGCCCTTGTCGTGGAAATGGTGCAGGTCGTGCACCACGTCGAAGCCGTGGCTGGACAGAAAACGGCCCTTGCCGGCGAAGCTGGCGTCGGCACCGCCGACATAGTGATTGCGGTAGCCCTGATCCTTGAGATAGTCGCCCAGGCAGCGCGCTTCGGGCAGGAACAGGCCCATGCGGTCCATGCTGTTTTCATCGCCCGGCGCAGTGGTGAGCGGTACGCCGCACATCGAGGCCACCATGCCGGCGATGGTCCAGCCGCTGCCTTCGGTGGAGGCGAGGTTGCGCACGTCCACCGCCTCGGTGGCAAGCGCGCGCAGGTTGGGCATCAATCCAGAAAACACCGCCTCGTCGAAGTAGGTGCGCTCCAGGCTCTCGGCGTAGATCCACACGATGTTCCGGCGCTTGTGCAGCGGTTGCTGCGGCACCTGGTATTCGGGCACGACGGTGGCATAGTCGACTGGGCGCAGCTGGTAGTACAGCCGCTTGCCGTCGCGATACAGCGGGCTGACCGCCAGGCCGACGAGCAGCATCGCCACGAAGCCCGCGAACACCGCGCCGCCACCGCGCGGGCGCTGGAAGCGGCGCACCTTCACCAGCAGCAGCGGGCTGAGCGAGAGCAGCAGCATGCCGACGAACACGGCGATGTAGCCTGAGAAATCACTGACCCCGGCGCCCTCCATGTCGGCGCGCAGGTGATAGAGCGTGGCCGCATTGATGCCGTCGCCACTGAGGCGGTCGATCAGGCCCCAGCTACTGAGCAGCAGCAGGAACAGCGACAACAGGCCGGCCTTGAGCCATGCCAGGCGCGGGGAAGCGACCAACAGCCACAACAACAGCAGCAACGAAACCAACAACATCCAATGCATGCGCAGCGTCCATGGGGGAATGGTGGGAGCGCGTAGCGGACGCCTGGCTCGCCATGTCCTGTGCATCACCGCAATGTGACACCCGGATGACCGACTATGCCGCGCCGAAGCTGACTGAAATGTTTGTTGGGATTGGAGACGGGCCACCGGGTGCGTTGGCTGATGCGCGCACCTAGCAAGTGCGCTCGCCGTGTGCATCTGGTCATTGTTTGGCTGGCGGTCCGAAAGCACGCACACAGCGTGCAAGCGCGAAGCTGCAGGCAATGGGCGTGGTCAGCATCATCGTCAGAGCCTGCTTGTGCCTTGCTGCTTGTCGTATGGCCGGCGGTGGTGCGAAGACGCCTGGTGCTTGGGCGACGTGTTGGTGCGTGGTGTTGCTCCGTACCCTCACCCCAACCCCTCTCCCGCGGGGAGAGGGGCTTGCTGCAGGTGGCTGCGAGACCTGTGGGACACCTACGTAGCACGTGTTTAGAGCAGCTAGCAAAACTACTGCGCGGCCGCCAGGCGGGCGCGGTCGGTGCTCGGAATCCTCATGTACCACTCGTACACTGCGGTTCCTCCGCGCCGTCCGCACCCACCTGACGACCGCTCGCTACGTTTTGTTAGCCGCTCTTAATGGCGGCAGTGCACTACATCCTTGCAGATAACGCAGACTGTGCAGCACGAGTGACGTAGGCTATGCAGCACAACAAGGCCATACAGCATGAGTAAGGACTGTCATGCAGCCATGCGTATGTCGTGCAGCAAAATTCTCGCGGCATGATCGAGCGCAGCGCTAGCGGTGGCCGCGTTCCTCGCGTGCACGTACGCGGCGGTCGAACAGCAGCGCGCTGACCACGATGCCCAGGCCCAGCACCACGCCCAGCAGGAACAGCACCATCGCGATGGCGGGGTAGCCCCACAGCTTGAAGCCGGTGTCGATGCGCATCATCTGCGCCGACGCCATGATCAATGCCGCAGTCACGATGCCGGCCGCGACACGGTTGGCGATCTTCTGCAGGCTCTCCATCAGATGCGATTCTTCCAGCCCGGTGACGCGCATCTGCAGGCGGTTTTCCGCCGCCAGCGACAGGATCTCGGACATGCGCCGCGGCCCTTCGCGTACCAGGTGCTGCAGCTCCATCGCCTCGCTGGCCAGGTTGGCGGCGGACATGGATTTTTTCAGGCGCGCGCGCATCACATGCTGCAGATGGCGTTCGACGATACGGCGCGTGTCCAGTTGTGGCGACAGCGCGCGGCACACACCTTCCAGATTCAGCAGCGTCTTGCCGAGCAGGCTCAGCTCCGGTGGCGTGCGCAGCCCGGTGGAGGTGGCGATGCGCACCAGATCCAGCACCACGCGGCCTTCGGAGGTGGCATCGTGCGCGGCGTAGCGCGCAATCATCTGCCCGGTTTCGCGCTGGTAGCGGTCTTCGTCGTAATCCTCCAGCCGCGTGCTGAGCGCGATGGTCTCTTCGGCCACCTCTTCGCCACGGCCATCGACCGCGGCGAACAACAGCTTGAGCAAACGCTCGCGCAGGCGCGGCGGCACGTGCGCCACCATGCCCAGGTCGAAGATGGCCAGGCGCCCGTCCGACAGCACGCGCAGGTTGCCCGGATGCGGGTCGGCATGGATTTCGCCGTGCACGAACATCTGATCCAGGTAGCCCTTGACCAGTTCGGCGGCCAGATCGTCCATCGGCTGCTCGGTGCGCCGCAGACCGGAGATCTTGTCCACGCGCACGCCCTCGGCCAGCTGCATGGTCAGCACGCGCCGGCTACTCAGATCCCAGATCGGCTGCGGCACCCATAGCAGCGGGAAGGGCTTGAGATGCTTGCCGAAGCGCACCAGGGTTTCGGCTTCGTCCTGGTAATTGAGTTCGGCACGCAGGGTCTTGCCGAATTCGCCCAGCCAGTCGGCAAAGCGCACCCGGCGACCGATGCCGGTCAGCCGATCGGCGGCGGTGGCGAAGCTCTTGAGCACGTCCAGGTCCGAACGCACCTGTGCGGCCACCTCGGGCTTTTGCACCTTGATCGCCACCGGGGTGCCATCGCGCAGGGCGGCACGGTGCACCTGCGCCAGCGATGCGCAGCCCAGCGGCACCGGATCGAAATGCGAGAACGCCTTGTTGACCGAGACACCGAGCTCGTCTTCGATGATCTGGCGGATGCGCTCCACCGGCACCGAGCTGGTGTTCTCCTGCATACGCTCCAGCGCGGTGGCGAACTCCGGCGGCACGATGTCCGGGCGGGTGGACAGCATCTGGCCCAGCTTGACGAAGGTGGGGCCCAGCGCCTCCAGGTCGGAGACGAACTGGTCCGGCGTGCCCTCGGCAGGCACCTCGTACTCGTTGATGGCCGCCGGATCCAGGTTCATGCCGGCAAACACGCCCGATCCGCGATACCGCAACAGCAGGCGCAGGATCTGCGTGCGCCGGCTCATGCCGCCCACCACGGCGTGGTCGGCCGGGTGTGCGGCCGGGGCCGTGCTGCGTTGTGGATCGTTGGGACTCAAGGCCTTCTCCGGGCGTCGTGCAAGCGGCGAGTGTGGCCAGCGACAGGTCGTCGGGTGGTGAATCCGGAGCCATCGCGCCATCGCTTGCGAGCCCGGCAGCACGCGCTGGCCATGGCTGCGAGGCAGTGCCGGCAGCGCTCGCGCATCGGCGGGTAATCAACGCGCAGTGGCCTGCCATCACCCCGCGCGGGCGCCGGATCGGCGAGAATCCCCGGCCACCCACGAAGGACCTTGCGCATGGCCGGTGCCAGCCTGTTCACCCTGCTCGACGACATCGCCACCTTGCTGGACGACGTTTCCATCCTGACCAAGGTCGCGGCCAAGAAGACCGCCGGCGTGCTCGGCGACGATCTTGCGCTCAACGCGCAGCAGGTGACCGGCGTCAGCGCCGACCGCGAGTTGCCGGTGGTGTGGGCGGTGGCCAAGGGCTCGCTGGTCAACAAGGTGATCCTGGTGCCGGCGGCGCTGGCGATCAGCGCACTGGAGGCCTGGCTGCGCGGGCGTGGCTACACCATTCCGCTGGTGATGCCGTTGATGATGATCGGTGGCGCCTACCTGTGCTTCGAGGGCGTGGAGAAGCTGGCGCACAAATTCCTGCACAGCGAAGACGAGGACGCGCAGCGGCACGCCGAACGCACCCGCGCACTGGCCGACGAGAGCGTGGACGTGGTGGCACTGGAGAAGGACAAGGTCAAGGGCGCGATCCGCACCGACTTCATCCTGTCGGCGGAGATCATCGTGCTGTCGCTGGGCGTGGTGGCGGAGGTGTCGTTCGGCCAGCAGGTGGCGGTGCTGGTGGCGATCGCGCTGGCGATGACCGTCGGCGTCTACGGCCTGGTGGCGGCGATCGTGAAGCTGGACGACCTGGGGCTGTACCTGACCCGCAAAGGCGCGTCGCTTGCCGCGCTGGGCCGCGGCATCCTGGTGGCCGCGCCGTGGTTGATGAAGTTCCTGTCGGTGGCCGGCACGCTGGCGATGTTCCTGGTCGGCGGCGGCATCCTGGTGCACAACATCCCCGCGCTGCATCACGTGGTGATGGATCTGGCCAAGGGCGCCGGCGGCATGGACTGGCTGGTGGAGACGCTTGGCAACATGCTGGTGGGCGTGGTGGCCGGCGCGGTGGTGCTGGCAGTGGTGACCGGCTTCCAGAAGCTGCGCGGGAGGAAGGCGGCGCACTGAGGGCCAACGCACGACATGAAGCATTCCGCCTCCAGGTTTAAGAGGGCAGGCCATTGGGTCGAAACTTGCGTTTTTCCTTGACAAGCATCACTTCATGCTCGGATGATCAGAAAGTCAAGGGCGCCTTAAGAGACATGCAATGTGCATTAGCCGGGCAGGGATTGCGCTGGTTTTGGGACTATTTTTCTGTGGCTGGGTAAGTGCTCAATCCACCGCCAGAGCGCCTTGGGAAGAGTACGACAAACTGATACATAACCGACAAGCGCTGACTGCGTTGGGCCCAATGCTGTTTGGCGATCAGGTTGATCTCTACAGCGGCACATTGAGTTTTTCGAATGTCGATGTGAATGTGCCAGGCAATGCACTGGATGTAAGCATAGGCCGTAGCCTGACGGTTACCAACCGTCAGGGGTATATTCTCACAGATCTCTCCTTCGCCGATTGGGACCTCGAGGTACCGCGCCTGTCCGGCGTATTTGCTAGTACAACCGGTTGGGCAAGTGCGTGCACTCACAACGGTAACGGCCAGCCTCCCACTGCTTCATCGGCAAAAGGGGCGGTGTTCCAGGCGAGTGAGTATTGGCATGGCAATCAACTCATCATCCCTGGGCGCGGGCGACAAGACATGCTTGTCGCCAACAACACCAATTTGCCCAAGCCGGCGAGCGGGGGGCCTTACACCTGGGTCACTCCCGATTTCACCTATTTTTCCTGCATTCCCAAGCAGAAGAATGCATCCGGCGAAGGGTTTTTGGCGATCAGTCCGGACGGTGTGAGGTACTGGTTCGACTGGCAGGCGCAGTACATGGAGCCTACGCTCCAGCGTCCCACGAGCGGTGGCACCAGCGATCTGGGTCGGCGCCAAGCCGTTCTCTACGCGACCCGTGTCGAAGACCGTTTCGGGAATTGGGTCACTTACAGCTATAGCAATGCCGCAAATGCACCCGCGCGGCTCAATTCCATTTCCAGTAGCGATGGCCGATCCGTTGCGCTGACCTACAACCAGCGTGGACATATCTCTCGCGTCACCAGCGGGACGCAGACATGGATTTACAGCTACACCTATCCTTCAGCCCAAGTTGGCTATCTGACTGCAATTGATCTGCCCGATGGCAGTCGCTGGTCGTTTGACCTGGCTGCCTTGGGAGCGGCGGCAATCGTCTACGAGCAAGCGGTGTCCCCAGAAGATATTGTCCGTACGTGCGGTTACCCTGGTTTCATCGTCAGTCCTCCAGATGCAAGGGGGGCGATCACTCATCCCTCCGGCGCGGTGGGCGAGTTCACGGTCTCTGTGATCGGTCGGGGGCGTTCGAACGTTCCCCGTGTCTGCAACAACTACACCACCCCGAACAACAATCCCAACGACGACGTTGCGCGCTACGCGATGACCTATGACAGTTTCGCGCTCACACAAAAGCGCCTGTCCGGCCCTGGCATCGATCCGGCGGAATGGAACTATGCATATGGCGGTGTCGCCTCGTTTGCCCCGGGCACTGGTCCCACCTGTACCAGTGGCGACTGTGCGGCGGTGGTGTGCAAGTCGGAGAGCTGTTCGGGCACCCAGGTGACCGAGGTCACCGAGCCCGAAGGCATCTGGGTCCGCTATACCTTCGGCAACAGCTACCGCTACAACGAAGGAAAGCTTCTCAAGGTGGAGCGCGGCGCGGGTCCCGCTGCCATTCAGCAGGTCGAGACCACCAACTATCTCTGGCCGTTCGAAGGCCAGCCATTCGCTGCCAAAATCGGCAGCACGCAGCAGGACCGTGGCGATGGTTTCTCCTCCGAGTACCTGCGCCCTGAGAGTGCAACGAGCGTTTCCCTGGATGGCGTCGTTTTCAATCGCAGGGTGGATGCGTTCGATGCGATGGCTCGCCCGCTGACAACGACCAGATGGAGCAGCCTGGGTTTCAGTCGCCAAGACACGGTGACCTATTATGACCAGCCGGCGCTTTGGGTGATGGGGCAAGCGCTGCGTCAGCTCAACAACACCACCGGAAGAGTCGTCAGCAATACAGACTATGATGCCGCTACCGCGCTCCCGCTGCGACATTATGCCTTCGGCAAGCTACAGCAGACGCTTGCCTACCATGCCAATGGCATGGTCGCGAGCGTGACCGACGGTGCAGGCAACACCACGGCGATCCCATCGTGGAAACGCGGTATTCCCGAATCCATTCGCTACGCGGACGGTGCTGCCGAGTCGGCAGTGGTTGATGACATGGGCTGGATCAACGCCACAACCGATGAAAATGGCTATTCGGCCTCGTATAGCTATGACGCGATGGGGCGGCTAGCGCGTCTGGGCTATCCCGCTGGCGATAGCATCGCCTGGAATCCTGCCGTCTCTGATTTTCGCATCGTTGCCAACGCAGAGGTTGGCCTTCCCGCCGGACATTGGCGGGTCATCACCACCCAGGGAAACAAGCGGGTCACCAGCTATCTCGATGCGCTTTGGCGTCCCGTGCTGGAAGAAACAGTGGATCAGGCGGATCCGGTTGGAACAGCGGTGCAGGTCATCAAGCGTTATGACCGAGCGGGGCGTATGGCGTTCCAGTCCTATCCGCAACGGGGCATCTCTGCGTACAACCAGTCCGTCCCCGGAACGCGAACCCAGTACGACGCATTGGGGCGGGCGATCCGTGTGGAGTACGACGCCGAGGGCGGTGTGCTGGCAAGTACCACCGCGTACCTGGCGGGGTTTCAGCGCAGAACCACCAATCCGCGCGGCAATGCGACAACCGAGCGCTTCCAGGTCTTCGATCAGCCCAGCTATGCAGCGCCTATAGGAATCGACGAACCGGAAGGCGTTTCGACGACGATCGCCCGCGATGTCTTCGGCAAACCGCTGGAGCTGGTCCGCTCCGGGCCTGGCCGTTAGTCAGGCCGCAATCGAATGAATCAGAATGGCGCTAGGCCTGGATAGGCGTAGCGGCACGCATTGGCCAAACTTTGAAGGCGAGCCGAATGTTGCGTTTTCTCCTTATCGTATGCGGCTGGATGCTGCTGTCCTCGGCCGTGTATGCGCAAAAAGCAAACCCCTATGTCTGGGTTCAACTTGACGCTCCAGCAGCAGGCATGACGCTAACCGCGCCGGCCAGTATTGTGGTCAGCGCCTCCGCTGGTACCATCGACGACGGCGTCAGCGTTTCGAGTATCACGCTTTACCAAAATGGCGCTGTCATCGCGCGTGTGAATAACCAGGAAGCAATTTCGTTTGTTGTGAACGGAGTGCAGGCCGGGACACACCAGTTCTCCGCGCGTGCCACCAGTAATCTTGGCGGTGCCCAAACAAGCCCCACCACGGCAGTCACGGTGGTGGCTGCGGGCGAGAAGCCGCCGAGCGTCGCGTTGAACGCTGCGACTGGCACTCCCTTTTTTGCGCCGGCCACGGTCGGTCTTTCCGCCAATGCCTCCGATAGCGACGGCAACGTCACCCAGGTCGAGTACTTCGCCAATGGCGCTGCAATCGGCAGCAGCGGCGCTGCGCCTTATGCGATCGCATGGACAGGTGCACCTGTGGGAAACCACAGCATCACCGCCCGTGCGACCGACAACAATGGCAAGCAGACCACCTCCGCGCCATTGACGGTCAACGTCGAGCAATCTGTCATCACCGGCAATATCGACGGGGTGGGGGCAGGTCAAGGCAGTACCTATACCATCATGGGCTGGGCGTGCTCGACCGGACGCAACGCATCAATCGATGTGCATGCCTACCTCGGCGGCCCGGCGGGCAGTGGTACTTTCTTTGCAGCTGTGTCTGCTAACCAAGCTAGTGAAGCCGGAGTCGCCAGCGCATGTCGCGCACAAGGCGGCGCGTACCGTTTTTCGATTCCGCTAGATGCGGCAGCACGCCAACGCTACGCGAACCAATTGATCTACATCCACGGGATCTCGCCAGTCGGTGCGGCAAACAACCTGATCGCCAACTCCGGCGCGTTCCGTGTTCCGCCGCCGGTGTCGATCGCACGTCGTTATGTGTATGACGAGTATCAGCGGCTGTGCAAGACCATCGAACCCGAGACAGGCGCCACGGTGGTCGACTACGACGCTGCCGGCAACATCGGCTGGACGGCCAGCGGGCTGTCGCTGCCGGATACGCAGGCCTGCAACCGCGAAGAGGCCTTGGCTTCCGGGCGCGTGGTGCTGCGCACTTACGATGCGCGCAACCGCTTGTCCTGGCTGTCCTTTCCCGACAAGAACGGCGATCAGCGCTGGACCTACACGCCCGATGGCCTGCCCGCCAGGATCGAGACTACCACCACTGACGGTGGCGGCAAGACGGTGGTCAACACCTACCAGTACAACCGTCGCAGGCTGCTGATCGGCGAAGGAACCGGAGGCTGGACGAGCTGGAGCGTGGGCTACGGCTACGACGCCAATGGCGCCTTGGCCAGCCAGGTGTATCCAAGTGGGTTATCGGTGGACTACGCCCCGAATGCACTTGGCCAGCCGACCCGGGTCGGCGCCTATGCCACTGGAGTCGGCTATCACCCCAATGGCGCGATAGCACGCTTCACCTACGGCAACGGGGTCGTCCACAGCATGTCCATGAACGCGCGGCAGCTGCCGGCGATGGTGTCGGATGCGGGCGCGCAGCAGTATCAATATCAGTACGATCCCAACGGCAACGTCAGCGCCATCCTGGATCAGACCCGTGGCGATGGGTATAGCCGCACCATGGAGTACGACGCGCGCGACCGGTTGCGGGTGGCCGCATCGCCCAGTTTCGGCGGCACCGGCGCGCATCGCTATACCTACGATGCGCAGGACAACCTGCGCACGCACGTCACCGGGGATACCAGCTACGAGTATTACTACGACGGCGCCAACCGCCTGACCAACCTGATGAACGTCGCCACCGGCGCCAGCGTGGTGGGATTGAGCTACGACGTGCAGGGTAACCTGTCCAACAAGAATGGGCAGGCCTACACGTTCTCGCAGGGCAACCGGCTGCGTTCGGTGGCGAACAAGGAGTGGTACGCCTACGACGGCTACGGCAGGCGCGTGATCGCCTGCGGCAGCGCGGCCTGCAACTATCAGCTGTACAGCCAGCTGGGCCAGCTGCTCTACACGCAAGACGCCCGGAAAGGCATTAACACCGACTACATCTACCTGGCCGGCAGCGTCGTGGCCATGCGCGCGCGCCCTGCCGCGGGCGGCGCCGAGAGCGTGACCTACCAGCACACCGATGCGCTGGGCAGCCCGGTGGCAACGACCAACGCCGCAGGCCAGGTCGTCGAGCGCACCCAGTACGAGCCCTATGGCGCGGCGATCGGCAAGACCGTCGATGGCGTGGGTTACACCGGCCATGCGATGGATGGCGGCACCGGGCTGATTTATATGCAGCAGCGGTATTATGATCCAACGATTCCACGGTTCCTGTCGGTTGATCCGGTTGTCGCTGATACGCACAACGGTTGGAATTTCAACCGCTACAACTACGCTGCGAACAACCCCTATAAGTTCAAGGACCCCGATGGTCGGATCATCGACACCATTGCCGATATCGGGTTTATTGCCTACGACATTTATGCGCTGGCGACAGAACCGAGTTGGACGAATGCTGGTGCATTGGGGGCCGATGTTGTCGGTGCGGTGGTGCCATTCGCGACGGGATTAGGAACTGCTGTTAGAGCGGGCTCCCACGCAGCAGACGCGGCTAAAGCTGCCGATAAGGTTGGTGATGCAGTAAAGGGGGCTGCTGGCGGCGAGAGGGCAGGTAAGCCGTTCACTCGTGCGGGTAAAGCCGAAGTCAAAGCCGATAACGCAGCAAAGAGCGGCGGACAAACGAAATGCTCGAATTGTGGTCAGGCAACAGTGCCCGCTCAGCAAAGTCGTGCTGGTGTGACTCCGCCGAAGAACGAAACTCATGTCGACCACGTAATCCCGCAGTCCAAGGGCGGGAATGGATCGCCTGATAACGGACAGGTGCTTTGCCGCGAATGCAATTTACAGAAGGGAGACAAGCTGTGACTGTTCCGGTTAGGGTCCATTTTCAATTGCAGCAGGATGAGGATGGTTATCCTCCTATTGCGGTGGAGTCTTTGTGGGCTGAGCCTAGTGCACAGCCCAATGAATACGTGATCGACAACGTTCCATTTTTTGTCCGCATTGCGACAATCGGGGATACTGTGCGGGTGCGTGAAGAAGATGGAAATCGCTGGTTCGATAGTTTGGTGCACCGGTCAAAAAATTCTCTGGTGAGGGTTGTGTTCTTTGATCGGGATTGCGTTGATGCTGTCAGTGAACGTCTTGTGACTATGGGGTGCTACACGGAGTATTCACGTGGACACAATCTCATGGCGGTGAGCATTCCCTTCAGCGTCAGCTTGGAAGATGTTCAAACGTATCTTCAGGTAGAAGCTGACGCTGGCCGAATCGACTTCGAGGAACCGATTCTTAGACAGGGCTGAAGTCGGCTTGTGACTAGAGCGTCGGCAAGGCAGCGGCGATGGCGCGTCTGGGATCGTCGGTCCAGCAGGTGCTGAGCTTGCGCCGTCTGCACAGAGCGTAGGCGTTCTCGCCGAGCAGGCGGCGGGTCTTGGCCAGGTTGGCGTCGCTCACGCGTTCCCTGCGCACGGTGTTGTCACGCCAGACGCACAGGTGCAACTTGTCAGCCTCTTCCACGTCGCGATAGACCTGCAGCACCACTTCGGCGGCGGTGGGCCGGTCGCCGGGGCCGACAGTGCGCGACAGGGCGGCGTCGATCTCGCGCAGGAAGTCGCCGTGGCGAAGCGGGTTGCCGCTGCCGGCTCCGGTGTCCAGCGACCCGTACTGCTCGCCCAGGTAGGCACTGACCTCGTAGGTGGCGCTGGCATCGAAGATCAGCGCTATTACGATCCGACGATTCCGAGGTTTCCGTCAATGGACTCGGTGACCGCTGATACGACCACTGGCGGAAATTTTAACCGGTACTGGTATGCAGCAAACAATCCCTACAAATTTATCGATCCAGATGGGCGATGTGAAAAGACTACCGGGTCAAAAATTTATGCGGGTAGCGGTTCCCTGGGGCCGGCTATTCGGGGTGTTCCCATTGGGAGCAAACGAGCCGGTGAGGCAGTGAATCATCCGCAGTCTCTTCATTTGCTATTGGTTTTGTTTCTGCTTTTCCCGATAGGAACTGGCTGACTGGTGACGGGAGTATTACAGATTTCGGCGCCATCGCACATGACGTCATGTATCCCTTGCTCGATATGCCCGAAGGGGCTGGATTCAAGTTGGCAGGAAGCGGGTTGATGGCGGTCAGGCTGGGTAGAATGGGCGAAGATGCGGTTCGTGCTTCCTATAACATAGGTGGAAAGGAGTTTTTCTTTGTAAACGGAAGGCTCCGGATAGCTGATGGGTTGAATAGAGGGCTGAAGACGCTCAGTGAAGTAAAAAACACACAATCCTTGAGCTATACTAGACAACTCCGTGATTACGTGGATTTTGCAAAATCACAAGGGCTCCAGTTTAATCTTTATGTTAGGCCTGGAGCTAATCTTTCTGCTCCGCTTGAGTCTGCAGTTAAATCTGGCGATATAGTTCTGAAGGATATTCCATGAAAGGTAGAAAGACGGCTGCAGAGTTGATGGCTGAATTGAATGTAGATAATGAATATCTGGAAATGCGTCGCGCACGAGATATTGCTCATGAGAATTCAATTGTAGCTCATGCCAAGGAGTCTGCTCCTGTCGTGGCTGCACTGAATTTGGCGGGTGTCGAAGTAAATGCGATCTGGGAACTGAGTGAAGACGGTAGATTTGATGAAAAAGCAGTTCCGGTATTGATTGAGCAATTGACGCACGATTATTCAGATAGTGTAAGGGAGGAAATGCTCCGGGGATTGGCGACCCCCTACGCACGCGCGCACTGGGATCAGCTTGTAGAGATTTTTGAAAAAAACAGCCTTCATTTATCGCCAAAGATCCGATATGTGGCAGCGCTTGCCTTGAGTGGCGCAGCGGACGATACGGTGCTGGATGACGTGATTCGGCTGCTCGGCGACAAGAGTCTTGGTATGGATCGCGCTCCGCTTCTGCTTGCGTTAATTCGGTCCAAATCGTCCAAGGCAAAGATGACGCTGCTTGAGTTGCGAGACGATCCCGATCTGGGTAAGCAGATCAAGACATTTCGGCGCATCGAGAGGCATCAAAAAGCTATTTCCGCGTCTAAATAATGCTTCTGCGCCAACCGCCTGACCAACCTGATGAACGTCGCCACCGGCGCCAGCGTGGTGGGACTGAGCTACGACGTGCAGGGTAACCTGCCCAACAAGAATGGACAGGCTACACGTTCTCGCAGGGCAACCGGTTGCGTTCGGTGGCAAACAAGGAGTGGTACGCCTACGACGGCTACGGCCGACGGGTGATCGCCTGCGGCAGCGCGGCCTGCAACTATCAGCTGTACAGCTAGCTGGGCCAGCTGCTCTACACGCAAGACGCCCGGAAAGACATCAACACCGACTACATCTACCTGGCCGGCAGCGTCGTGGCCATGCGCGCGCGCCCTGCCGCGGGCGGCGCCGAGAGCGTGACCTACCAGCACACCGATGCGCTGGGCAGCCCGGTGGCAACGACCAACGCCGCAGGCCAGGTCGTCGAGCGCACCCAGTACGAGCCCTACGGCGCAGCAATCGGCAAGACCGTGGATGGCGTTGGCTATACCGGCCATGCGATGGATGGCGGGACCGGGCTGATTTATATGCAGCAGCGATATTATGATGCAAGCGCTGGAAGATTCCTGAGCGTGGATCCGGTCGACGCTGACATGAGTAACGGCGCACTGTTTAATCGCTATATGTACGCCGCAAATAATCCTTACCGATTTTTCGATCCTGATGGGCGATGCACAGGATCGCGCATAGAAAGCAACGACGGAATGTGCAAAAGTACGGGCGGACTAACAATTCAGGCGGCGTCAGCACGTTCATCCACTGTGCCAGCGGCTCCAAGTACTTCATACGGTAGCGCTACGTCGGCGCCCAATCAAGTTAGTGAAAGAACCTGGTTTGATCGAAATATTGGTGAGAGAAATTGGTTAACAGGGACAGGTAGTCTCACTGACTTCGGAGCGATTGCTCATGATGTTGGTATTCCGTTTCTCAACTCGCCACAGGGAGGGGCTTTTTCAGCGGGGTTTAAATTTTTGCCGGTACCTGTTGGCGCCGCATTCAATTGGGCTCGTTCAGGCCATATCTTCAGAGTTGCGGCGGGTCACGCTAATCCTGCTACTATCTCATCTCGGATGCGATTCGCTCAAATTTTTAGGGCGGTTGCCTCAAATCCAAATTATCTCCGAAGCGACGCTGTGCAGGCAGGTATAATTACCCAACAGGCAGCTAGTGCTGGAGTTTCGGCATACACATTCACTGCACGAAACGGTCAACAAATATGGGTTACTGTTCGTGAGGGTGAAATTATGAACGCAGGAATAAATGCAGCTGGAGCAGTTAAATGAGAATTGATGATGCGGTAAATCTTGAGTGTTCTGATGAATTTATAAGAGCTGCTGAATGTTACGAGATGATTTTGAATGACTGCCCGGATAACATCACAGCATTTATTAATCTTCTGGTTCTTTATTGGCAATCAACAGATTATGGTTTTTCTTCATCGGCTGGATTGCCAGCATCTTTCGTAAAATTTGCAGGAGATAGGCTTGCGGAAATTCTGGATAGTCCGCCGTCGAATTTTTCTGAAGACCCGGAATTTCAGTTTTGGCTAAAGTATATTGCTTGGGCTGATTTGGGTGATAAGTTTGAGATCGAAGAGTGTTACGGGCTCATGCGCCGCAAATCGGAATACTATGAACCTGCAATTTTTATATATTTGACTACTGTAGGGGAGCACGCAGCGAATGAGGTTGAGAAATTACTTTTACTAGTACAAAGGCAGTGCACGGCTCGTGATCGTTACATACATTCGGTAGTTATGGGCATCAAAACACGCTTGTCTTGAATTCAGCGTTTGCCAATGGGGTGGGAGGTGAGCGACCAGTTACGGGTGGCCGCATCGCCCAGTTTCGGCGGCGCCGGCGCGCATCGCTATATCTACGACGCACAAGACAACCTGCGCACGCACGTCACAGGGGACACCAGCTACGAGTACTACTACGACGGCGCCAACCGCCTGACCAACCTGATGAACGTCGCCACCGGCGCCAGCGTGGTAGGACTGAGCTACGACGTGCAGGGCAACCTGTCCAACAAGAACGGCCAGGCCTACACATTCTCGCAGGGTAACTGGCTGCGTTCGGTGGCGAACAAGGAGTGGTACGCCTACGACGGCTACGGCCGGCGGGTGATCGCCTGCGGCAGCGCTGCCTGCAACTATCAGCTTTACAGCCAGCTGGGCCAGCTGCTCTACACGCAAGACGCCAGGAAAGGCGTCAACACCGACTACGTCTATCTGGCCGGCAGCGTCTTGGCCCTGCGCACGCGCCCGGCCGCGGGCGGCGCCGAGACCGTGACCTACCAGCACACCGATGCGCTGGGCAGCCCGGTGGCAACGACCAACGCCGCAGGCCAGGTCGTCGAGCGCGCCCAGTACGAACCCTACGGCGCGGCAATCGGCAAGACCGTGGATGGCGTGGGTTACACCGGCCATGCAATGGATGGCGGCACCGGGCTGATTTATATGCAGCAGCGGTATTATGATCCGGTGGTCGGGCGGTTTCTCAGCTCTGACCCGGTCCCAGTCAACCTCTCATCAGGTAAAAATTTCAATCGATATGCGTATGTGGAAAACAACCCAATAAAAAGCATCGATCCTGATGGTAGGTATCTATGCAGCGCTGGTAAAGAAGCTTGTTCAGCTGTATCCAAGGCTATGGAAAAGCTCTCTAGATCTGGAAATAAGCAGATCGGATCTAATGTTAGATATGGGCGATCTGATTCTATCTCCAGGTTCTACGGGAAAGAGGGCGTCGATAACGGTGTGGTAGTGCAGAATGGAGCGCTGGGGAGTGCGGGTAATGCGCTAACTGCGAATGGAAAAACGACCATTTCGGTTAACTTTGCTGGGCTCAAGTCTGCTTCAAAGAACTTTATAGGATTTTCTTATCAAGACTTGGTTGATTCGACAATAATTCATGAGGGTTCCCATGGATATGATCAACGGATGCGAGAAAGCAATGGATTTAAAGCAATGACTCGCAGTCGTCACGAATTCCTTCAGGGGGAGCGTCGTGCATACAGGGCAGAAGCTGCATTCTATAATTCTTTAAGTGCCAATTCCCCGTGGGGCCTGTGGACGATAAATGGCGGGACTAATAATTCTGAAATTGAAAATCAGGCGTTGCAATCAGTAATACAACCTGTGCGTCGGGGAGATGTGTGCCGTGAATTTTAATTATATTAAAGTAAATTTAATTATAGCCATCATTATGATTTCTGGCTGCGATAATATGGAGCGAATTAGTAAAGTGGCCGATGTGAAAAAAATCCAGATCGCAGTATAGGAAGGCAGATTTTTTTTGATTTTTGCATTAAGAGTGATAGGCATGGTGCTTCACTCTATGATTGTGCCGATCCGGCAAAATTGCTTCCCGTCGAAATTTCAGAAAAGGTCCAAAAATCAAAAAAAGGAAAAGCTTTAATCGAGTCAGGATACAAGCAGTGGACTCCGGAAAACAATGTCGAGATAAAGGTTAAGGTGTCCGGGGGGGTGGTTGATCGTCGAAGCCAAGGCGGAGGTATTGTTTTTATAATAAATAACATCAAAAGTTTTGATGTGGCAAAAGGAAACGGTATTTGAGTAATAATGCGGCCTTCGCAAACTTTTGAGGAATGGCAAGTCTGGACGACTCTGCACTGCCAGCGGCCCGTCGCTACCGGACGCGCACAGTTGCAACCGGGAAGACGCATTAGCTCCCCGGGTGCGTGGTGCTAAGCAACTACGATGTGCGAGATCGATTGTCCTGACTGCCCTTCTCCGACAAGAACGGCGATCAGCGCTGGACCTACACTCCCGACGGCCTGTCCGCCAGGAGCGAGACCACCACCCCTTTGGCGGCACCGGCGCGCATCGCTATACCTACGACGCGCAGGACAATCGGCGCACGCACGTCACCGGGGGCAACAGCTAAGATTACTACTACGACGGCGCCAACCGCCTGACCAACCTGATGAACGTTGCCATCGGCGCTAGCGAGATAGAGATCGCTCTATCTGACCGGGTCATTGGGGGAAGACTTCGAACAGACTTTAAGAAGATTTTCAGGGGCAACTCATCACTACCGTTAATCGGCGCTGATCACCCGATTCTTGCCCGCGGCCTTGGCGTCGTACATGGCGCGGTCGGCGCGCCGGATCAGTTCGTCCTGGGTCTCGTCGGCATGCCGCAGCGCCACGCCGGCACTGAAGCTGATGAAGATCCGCACGTCCTCGTGCAACAGCGAGCGCTGCGCCAGTGCACGCTGCAGACGGATCACCGCCGCGCTGGCTTCGAAGATGGTCGAGTCCGGTAACAACAGCACGAATTCCTCGCCACCGAAGCGGGCGATGGCGTCGGTGGTGCGCAACACCGCCTTGGCCACGTCCACGGTATGGCGCAGCGCCGCGTCGCCGCCGGCATGGCCATGGGCCTCGTTGAGGCGACGGAAGTCGTCCAGGTCCAGCATCGCCACGCACAGCGGCTGGCCGCTGCGCTGGGTGCGGACCGCTTCGCGCTGGAACAGTTCTTCGAAGCCGCGCCGGTTGAGCGCGCCGGTCAGCTGATCCTCGCGGACCAGTCCAGCCACCGCATTGAGCTCCTGTTCCAGCGAGGCGATGCGCTGTTCGGCCTCTTCGACCTGGCGGCGTGCCGAGAGCAGTTCGTCCCGTGCGGCCAGTGCCTGCGCCTGCACCCCGGCGGTGTCCTGCAGCACGTCCTGCAGCAGGCGATTGAGATCGGGAATGCTGCGAGCGTCGCCGATCGCCTGCGAATAGCCGGCAACGCGGTCGTGATATTCGCCGGTACTGGTGGCCATGCCGTCGAGCCGGTCGACGAAGGACACCATCATCTCGCGCATGGCGGTCTTGGAGTCGGCGATGCCCTGCTTGAGTAGGCCCTGCTTGTAGATCACCTCGCGCAGGGTGCCACGCGCCTGCTCGATCGACTCCCCGTCCAGCGGGCCGGCCAGCAGCTGCCGCACCACCGAGATCTGGCCCTGCAACCAGCTGCGATCGTCCAGCAGTTCGCCGACGTTCTCCAGCAGCAGGTCGAACAAGCCGAGCAACAGGTTCTGCTGTTCGCTGGCGTCTTCGGCGCGCAGGCCGATCTGGTGGCTGAGCTCGCGCAGGCGCTGCTCCAGCGTGATCAGCTCATGCCCCGGGCGCCAGTGGCGCAGGGCCGATGCCAGGGTCTGGGCCTCTTCGGCCAGCTCCGGGCTGCGTTGCAGCAAGGTGGCCAGGGCATTGCCCAGCGCATGGCGCAGCAGGTCGCGCAGCTGTTCGGCTTCGGTACGGCCTTCTGCCAGCGAGTCGCCGATATCGATGGTGCGGATGTACTTGTCGATCAGTTGGCGCAGCGTGCGGCCATAGCCCAGCCAGTCGCCGGCGGCGTAGGCCGTACTCAGGCGTACGCCCATGTCGCCGAGTTCGCCATGCAGGCTGGCCATGCCGTCGGCGAACGCCAGCAGCAGGGCTTCCGGATGTGCGGCATGCGAGAACAGGCGGATCAGCATGGCCGTGGCAGCGGCCGGATCGTGCGTGCCGGACTTGGCCTTGGCCGGTACCAGCTGGTGGGCAGCCATGGCCTGTGCGCCGTGCGCGGAACTGCGCACGCTCGGCAGGGCGGCCGCCGGGCGCGCGCTGTCCGCGCCACCCCAGGGCAACAGACGGCGCAGCCCGCCACGCGGGCGGCTTGGAAGTTCAGGCTGGTCTGCCATGCCAGATCTCGAAAAGGTCGACGTGCTAACGCTCCTTATCGGCGCAGGCGCAGGCCGCTTGAGCAGGCCCGACCGTAGCGTCGCGGCACGGCATGGCTCCCTCGCGAAGGGCGGTGCCGAGAACGTCGTGAACCCAGGCATGAACAAGTCACGCAGATGACGACGAGCGCGGCCAGGTTCTCCCGCATTCGGTGCATCGCAGTGCCAGTGCACCGATGCGGGGATGTCGTTGCACTGCGATGCGTCGCTTATGCCTGTCGGCATGCGCAACCGTGCGCGATGGAATGTGGCTGTCGCAGAAAAGTCAGCACATGTTCACGCATATTTTATTTGGTCGGGGTGTAGATTCATCGACAAGGACGACGTGGAGTACGCGCGTTGGCCCCGCTCCTCATTCGTTGCATGTCGTCTGGCCCGATCGGCAGACGATGGTTGTCGCTTCGCCGTTTTCCGTCTCCACCCACTTTACGACGGACGTTTAGATGGTTGCCATGATGCCGCTCCACGCTACCAGCGCACGCCTCGAGCGCAGCGCGTTGATCCCCACGCTGAAGAAGAGCGGGCGGCCGCGCGACGCGCGCGGACGTTTCATCCGCCATCACGAGCGTCTGCCGGTGTCGCTGGCCGACACGCGCGGTGCGTTGTTCGTGGTGTCGGAGATGGCCGACTTCATCAAGGCCGGTGGTCTGGGCGATGTGGCGGCCGCACTGCCGCGCGCGCTGCGTCATCGCTATGACGTGCGCGTGTTGATCCCCGGGTATCGCGCGGTGCTCGAGCGCGCCGGCAAGGTCGAGATCGTGGGCCGTGTGCTGGCGCATGCCGCGCTGCCGGCCTGCGACATCGGCCGTATCGTGCAATCGGACGGCTTGCCGATCTATATCCTGTTGTCCAAGGAACTGTTCGAACGCGATGGCTCGCCGTACGTGAGCACCAGCGGTTCGGAGTTCGAAGACAATGCCATCCGTTTCGCCACCTTGTCGCATGCCGCCGCGCAGATCGCCGCCGGCCATGCCGGGCTGGGCTGGAAGCCGCGCCTGCTGCATCTCAACGATTGGCCGTGTGCGCTGGCGGCCGGCTATGTGCGCTGGTCCGGCGGCACCACCCCGTGTCTGCTCACCATCCACAACCTGGCCTACCAGGGCCTGGTGCCGTATTCGATGGCTGCGGCGCTGGGCATTCCCGCCGAGCGCGTGGCCGAGCTGGAGTTCTACGGGCAGATGTCGTTCCTGCGCGGCGGCATCGTCAATGCCGATCACGTCAATACCGTCAGCGTCAGCTATGCCAAGCAGATCACCGGCCCGGCACAGGGCTGCGGACTGGACCGGCTGCTGGCCGGTCGCGCCGCCATGGGCGCGCTGACCGGCATCGTCAACGGCATCGATGCCAGCTGGGACCCGCGCACCGACGCGCACCTGGATGCGCATTTCAGCGTGAACCACTGGCAGGGCCGTCAGGCCAACGCCGGGCAGGTGCGCAAGGCGTTCGGCTTGCGCGAGAGCAACGGCCCGCTGTTTGCGGTGGTCTCGCGGCTGGTGCACCAGAAGGGCCTGGACCTGATCTGCGAGGTCGCTCCGCAGATCGTGGCCGCCGGTGGCCAGATCGCGGTGATCGGCGGTGGCGAGCCGGAGATCGAGCAGCAGGTGGCCGAGCTGACCCGCCGCTATCCCGGCCAGGTCGGCGCCTTCATCGGCTTCGAGGAAGGCCTGGCACGGCGCATGTTCGCCGGTGCCGACTTCCTGCTGATGCCGTCGCGGTTCGAGCCCTGCGGGCTGAGCCAGATGTATGCACAACGCTTTGGCTGCCTGCCGATCGCCCACGCCACTGGCGGGCTGATCGACACCGTGGACGATGGCGTCACCGGCTTCCTGTTCCAGCACGCCAGCGTGGAGGCGCTGCGCCGCTGCCTGGAACGCGCCTTCCGTACCTTCCGCCTGCCCAGCCTGCTGGCGGCGATGCGCCGGGCGGCGATGCTGCGCCCCAGCGGCTGGGATGTGGCCGGCAAGAAGTATCTCTCCCTTTACGAACACACCGCCGCCACCGCGCCCGCGCTTGCGACGGTGTCATGAGCGAACGGTTGGGCGGGCAGGTCCAGGAGACGGAAACTGACGCGGTGACCACGGAAGGCATGTCCGATGTTGCGCAGACCCTGCAGGCACTGGCCCAGGGGCTGCCCGCCGATGCATTCACGGTGCTGGGCCCGCATCCGCAGGCCGACGGCCGCCGCCGCGTGCGCGTGCTGGCACCAGGCGCCGAGGCGATGGGCTTGATCGATCCGCGCGGCAAGCTGCTGGCGCGCATGCAGGCCACCGAGACCGATGGCCTGTTCGAAGGCGAACTGGCCGGCGACGGCCCGTACCGGCTGCGCATCGTGTGGCCGGACGTGGTGCAGGAGATCGAAGACCCCTACGCGTTCGGCCCGATCCTGGACGAATCGCTGCTGCTGCAGATCGCCGCCGGCGACGGGCAGGCGCTGCGCCGCGCACTGGGCGCCCAGCACATGCGCTGCGGCGAGGTGCCGGGTGTGCGCTTTGCGGTATGGGCACCGCACGCGCAGCGCGTGGCCGTGGTCGGCGACTTCAATGGCTGGGAGGCGCGGCGGCACCCGATGCGCCAGCGAAGTGGTGGCTTCTGGGAGCTGTTCCTGCCGCGCGTGGAAGCCGGCGCCCGCTACAAATACGCCATCACCGCGGCCGATGGCCGCGTGCTGCTCAAGGCCGACCCGGTGGCGCGCCAGAGCGAGCTGCCGCCGGCCACCGCCTCGGTGGTGCCCGGTGACGCGGCATTCGCCTGGACCGATGCCGAGTGGATGCGTCGGCGCAGTGCGCAGGCCTTGCCGGCGCCGATGTCCATCTATGAGGTGCATGCGGCCTCGTGGCGCCGTGACGGGCATGATCAGCCGCTGGACTGGTCCAGCCTGGCCGGGCAGCTGATTCCGTATGTGCAGCAGCTCGGCTTCACCCATATCGAACTGCTGCCGATCACCGAACACCCGTTTGGTGGATCGTGGGGCTACCAACCGCTGGGCCTGTATGCGCCCACCGCGCGGCATGGCAGCCCGGATGGTTTTGCCGCCTTTGTCGATGCCTGCCATCGCGCCGGCATCGGCGTGATCTTGGACTGGGTCAGCGCGCACTTTCCCGATGACGCACACGGCATGGCGCAGTTCGATGGCGCGGCCCTGTACGAGCACGCCGACCCGCGCGAAGGCATGCACCGCGACTGGAATACGCTGATCTACAACTACGGCCGCCCGGAAGTGACCGCGTTCCTGTTGGGCAGTGCGCTGGAGTGGATCGACCATTACCACCTCGATGGCCTGCGCGTGGATGCGGTGGCCTCGATGCTGTATCGCGACTACGGCCGCGCGGAGGGCGAGTGGGTGCCCAATGCGCACGGCGGCCGCGAGAACCTGGAAGCGGTGGCCTTCCTGCGCCAGCTCAACGGCGAGATCGCCGCACGCTTTCCCGGCGTGCTGACCATCGCCGAAGAATCCACCGCCTGGCCAGGGGTGACCGCACCGCTGGCCGATGGCGGGCTGGGCTTCACCCACAAGTGGAACATGGGCTGGATGCACGACACGCTGAGCTACATGCAGCGCGATCCGGCCGAGCGCGCCCAGCACCACAGCCAGCTCACCTTTGGCCTGGTGTACGCGTTCTCCGAGCGCTTCGTGCTGCCGCTATCGCACGACGAAGTGGTGCACGGCACCGGCGGCCTGCTCGGGCAGATGCCCGGCGATGACTGGCGGCGCTTTGCCAACCTGCGCGCCTACCTGGCGCTGATGTGGGCGCACCCGGGCGACAAATTGCTGTTCATGGGCGCCGAATTCGGCCAGTGGGCCGACTGGAATCACGACCAGTCGCTGGACTGGCACCTGCTCGATGGCGCCCCGCATCGCGGCATGCAACGGCTGGTGGGCGATCTCAATGCCGCGCTGCGCCGCGTGCCGGCGCTGTACCGCGGCACCCACCGTGCCGAGGGGTTCGACTGGAGCGTGGCCGACGATGCGCGCAACAGCGTGCTGGCCTTCATCCGCCACGATCCCGACGGCGGCGGCGTGCCGCTGCTGGCGGTGAGCAACCTCACTCCGCAACCGCTGCACGACTACGGCGTGGGCGTGCCGCGTGCCGGCGCCTGGCGCGAAATCCTCAATACCGATAGCGCCCACTACGGTGGCAGCAACCTCGGCAACGGCGGTCGCCTGGCGACCGAGCCGATGGGCATGCATGGGCATGCGCAACGGCTGCGCCTGACCCTGCCGCCGCTGGCCACGATCTACCTGCAAGCGGAGAACTGACAATGAACGAGCGCGACGCGACCACCCCGGCCTGGGGCGCATGGCCAGCGGGTGAAGGACAGGTGCGCTTCGCGCTCTGGGCGCCGGAGGCCAGCCGCGTGGAGGTGGTGTTCGCCGATGGCGCGCGCGCTGCGCTGCAGGCGGGGGCGGACGGCTTCTTCAGTGCGGTGCTGGCCTGTGCCGCCGGTGCGCGCTATCGCTACAGCATCGACGGGGGCGAGCCGGTACCGGATCCGGCCTCGCGCTGGCAGCCGGACGGCGTGCATGGCGCCAGCGCCGTGCAGCCCACCGATGGCTACCGCTGGAGCCACCCGCAATGGCAGGGCCGGCCCTGGGACGAGGCGGTGATCTACGAACTGCACGTAGGTGCCTGCGGTGGCTATGCAGGCGTGAAGGCGCAACTGCCGCAGCTGGCGGCGATGGGCATCACCGCGATCGAACTGATGCCGCTGAGCGCCTTCCCCGGCGCGCACAACTGGGGCTACGACGGCGTGCTGCCGTATGCGCCGGCGCAGGCCTATGGCACCCCGGACGAACTGAAGGCCTTGATCGACGCCGCGCATGGGCATGGCCTGATGGTGCTGCTGGACGTGGTCTACAACCACTTCGGCCCGGACGGCAATTATCTGCACAGCTACGCCGGCGCCTTCTTCAACGAAGACAAGCCCACCCCTTGGGGGGCGGCGATCGATTTCCGCAAGCCGCCGGTGCAGCGCTACTTCCTCGACAACGCGCTGATGTGGCTGCACGAGTACCGCTTCGATGGGTTGCGCCTGGACGCGGTGCACGCGATCACCCCGAACGCCTTCCTGGATACCTTGCGCGAGACCATCGACGCCAGCCTGCCCGCCGGTCGCCACGTGCACCTGGTGCTGGAGAACGAAGCCAACCAGGCCTCGCAGCTGCAACGCGGCTATACGGCGCAGTGGGACGACGACTTCCACAATGCGCTGCATGTGCTGCTGACCGGCGAGACCGAAGGCTATTACGCCGCCTTTGCCGACAAGCCGACCGCGCACCTGGCACGCGTGCTGGGCGAAGGCTTCGCCTACCAGGGCGAGCCGGACCCGCGCGGGCACGTGCGCGGCGAGCCGAGCGGGGCCTTGCCGCCGCACAAGTTCGTGGTGTTCGCGCAGAACCACGACCAGATCGGCAACCGCGCGCGCGGCGAGCGGCTGAGCGTGCTGGTTTCGCCGCAGCGCCTGCGTGCGGCACTGGCGCTGACCGCGTTGACGCCGATGATCCCGCTGTTCTTCATGGGCGAACCATGGGGCGCTACCCAGCCGTTCCTGTTCTTCACCGATTTCGGCCCGCCGCTGGACGAGGCGGTGCGCGAAGGCCGCCGCCGCGAGTTCGCGCACTTTGCCGCGTTCGCCGATCCGGCGCAGCGCGCCACCATTCCCGATCCGAACAGCCCGGCCACCTTCGCTGCCTCGCGTTCGCCGATCGAAGACGCCGCGCACGGCGAGGGCGCGCAATGGGCGGCCTGGTTCACTGCGCTGCTGGGCGTGCGGCGCCAGTGGCTGGTGCCGGGCCTGGCGCAGGCGCGCGCGCTGCGTGCCTGCGTGCTGGCCGATGGCGCGCTCACCGCCACCTGGGAATTGCCGGGCGGGTTGTGGCATATCGCCTTCAATGTCGGCGCCGCCGCCGTGCCGCTGCCACCGCGGCGTGGGCAGGTGGTGCATGCCGAAAACGTGGATGCCGCCGCGCAGCTGTTGCCGGTCGATGGCTTCATCGCCTGGCACGAGGCGCAGGCATGAGCGCCAATTCCCTGCACGCCCTGGCCAGCGCGGCCGGGGTGATGGTCGATTGGGTGGATGCCAGCGATCAACCGCGGCAGGTATCCGAGCCGTCGCTGCAGGCGGTACTCACCGCGCTGGAGTTGCCGGCTGCCACCGCCGCACAGCGCGAGGACAGCCTGCGCCGCTGTCAGGCCCAAGCGGCCGAACCGGCCGCCCTGCTCACCGCGCAGGTGGGCGCGCCCCTGGCGCTGCGCGTTGGCGCCAATGCCAGTGGCCGCTGGACCGACGACAGCGGCGCCAGCGAAGCGGCGCAGGCCAATGCGCAGGGGCAGCTGCGTGCGCCGCAACGCTATGGTTACTGGACACTGGAAATCGGCGGAATCACGCAGCAGGTGGCGGTTGCGCCGCAGCGCTGTTTCAGCGTGGCCGATGCCTGCGGCCAGGCCGCACCACGGGCCTGGGGCATGGCGCTGCAGGTGTATTCGGCCTGCAGCCCCGACGATGCCGGCATAGGCGATGCCGCCGGCACGGTCGAATGGTTGCGGCATGCGGCATTGGCCGGCGCCGATGCGCTGGCGCTGAGCCCGGTGCACGCTTCGCGCCCGGTCACCGGTGGCTACAGCCCGTATTCGCCCAGCGACCGGCGCTTCTCCGACCCGCTGCACGCCGCACCGGTGCGCGTGCTCGGCGAGACCGCGCTGGAGGCCCTCGCTGCCGTGCCCGGCCTGCGCGAGCACTTCGACGCACTGCACAGCCATGCCTTGATCGACTGGCCGGCCTCGGCGCAGGCCAAGTGGCGCTTGCTGCGCGAGCTCCACGCGCGGGTGTCGCCGGATCATCCGGATCTGCTGGCGTTCCGCACGGCAGGTGGCGCGGAGCTGGAGGGATTCGCCCGGTTTGCCGCACGCGATTTCGGCGACAACGATCCGCAGCTGCATGTGTTCACGCAGTGGCTGGCCGCGCGCAGTTGGGCCGACGCACAGCGCGAAGCGCACGAGCGCGGCATGAAGATCGGCCTGATCGCCGACCTGGCAGTGGGCTTCGACCCCAAGGGCGCCGAAGCGGCTGCAGCCGGCGATACCGTGTTGCGTGGGCTGGTGCTGGGCGCGCCGCCGGACGCCTTCAATGCCGACGGCCAGCACTGGGGCATCGGTGCGTATTCGCCCACCGCCCTGCGCCGCAGCGGCTTCGCACCGTACATCGCGCTGCTGCGCGCGGTGCTGCGCGAGCGCGGCGGCATCCGCATCGATCACATCCTGGGCCTGCTGCGGCTGTGGGTGGTGCCCGATGGCGCCGGCTCCAACGAAGGCGCGTACCTGTCCTATCCGCTGCACGACCTGCTCAACCTGCTGGCGCTGGAATCCTGGCGCCACCGCGCGATCGTGATCGGCGAGGACCTGGGCGTGGTGCCGCCGGGCATCCGCGAAGAGCTGTCCGAGCGCGGGGTGATGGGCATCGATGTGCTGATGTTCACCCGCGACAGGCACGGTGCATTCATCGCCCCGGCGCTGTGGCGCCCGGATGCGGTGGCCACCACCACCACCCACGATCTGCCCACGCTCACCGGCTGGCGCAAAGGCCGCGATATCGACTGGCGGCGTCAGCTGGAGCTGATCCAGCCCGCCCAGGCGGCCGAGGACGCCAAGGCGCGCACGCAGGACCTGGCGCGCCTGGATGCCGCGGTGGAGCACGCCGGCCTGCACGGCGAGGACCGGTTGCTGGGCGCGCTGCGTTTCACCGCCAGCGGGGTGTCTCCGCTGATGCTGGTGCCGGTGGAAGATGCGCTGGCGCTGGAAGAACAACCCAATCTGCCGGGCACCGTCGAGGTCCATCCCAACTGGCGCCGACGCCTGCCCGATCCCTTGCCGCATGCGCGCCTGACCACGGCGCTGCACGGCGTTGCCGAGGCGCGTCGCGTCGCGGCCGTTTCGGACTCCCAGTCATGATCGAGCTTCGCGCCACCGCCCGCCTGCAGCTGCATGCCGGCTTCACCCTGCACGATGCACGCGCGCAGGTGCCGTACTACGCCGGCCTGGGCATCAGCCATCTGTATCTGTCGCCGATCGGCACGGCGGTGCCGGGCTCCACGCACGGCTACGACAACATCGACCCAACGGTGGTCAACCCCGAACTCGGCGGCGAACAAGCGCTGGTTGCGCTGTCCAAGGCCGCGCGCGAACACGGCATGGGGTTGATCGCCGACATCGTGCCCAACCACATGGCCACGCATGCAGACAACGCGTGGTGGTGGGATGTGCTGCGGCATGGCCGCAGTGCCAGGCATGCCGACTGGTTCGACATCGACTGGCGCGCCCCGGGGCGCGACGGCAAGCTGTGGCTGGCGGTGCTGGATCGCCCGTATGCCAGCGCCCTGGCCGAAGGCCTGATCACCCTGGTGGTGGACGAAGACGGCAGCGCCGCCCTGGCGCACTACGACCAGCGCTACCCGATTCGCCCGCAGACCCTGGACGTGCCGGAACCCGCCGCACGCGCGCAGTGGCTGCGCGACTACAACGACGGCGCCAAGCGTGGCGATGGCCGTCTGCACAAGCTGATCGAACGCCAGCCTTATCGCCTGAACTGGTGGCGCGTGGGCAACGACATGCTCAACTACCGCCGCTTCTTCGACATCACTTCGCTGGTGGCCTTGCGGGTGGAGCTGCCGGCGGTGTTCGACGCCGTGCACGCGCTGCCGCTGCGGCTGGTGGCCGAAGGCCACCTGGATGGCCTGCGCATCGATCACGTGGACGGGCTCACCGACCCCACCGGCTACGTGCGCAAGCTGCGCAGCCGGCTGGATGCGGCCGGCCGCGCGCGCGGGCTCAAGCCCGGCACGCTGGGCCTGTACCTGGAAAAGATCCTCGCCCCCGGCGAACACCTGCCGGCCGACTGGCCGTGCGATGGCACCACCGGCTACGACTTCATGGACCAGGTGGGCGGCGTGCTGCACGACGCGGCCGGCTTCAAGCCGCTGGCACGCGCCTGGCAGAAGACCAGCGGCCGCAGCGGCGATTTTGCGCAGGAAGAGCGCAACGCACGCGACGAGATGCTGCGTGGCCCGCTGCAGACCGAATTCAATCGCGCCGTGGGTGCGTTGTCGGCGCTGGCGCGATTGGACCCGCCCACCCGCGAGTTCAGCCCGCAGATGCTGGCACGCGGGCTGTGCGTGCTGCTGCGCTGGTTCCCGGTGTACCGCACCTACGCCGGCCCCAAGGGCATCGGCGGCAGCGAAGCCGAGCGCCTGCGCGCCACCGCCGCGCGTGCACGCGAGGGCATGCCCGAATCGATCGTGGCGGCAGTGAACGCCATCGAGCGCTGGCTGCTGGACGATACCGGCGCCGATCGCGCGCAGATCGCCTTGCGGCGCATCCTGCGCCGCCGCGTCGAACAGCTCTCCGCGCCGCTCAATGCCAAGGCGGTGGAAGACACCGCGTTCTATCGGCATGGCGTGCTGCTGTCGCGCAACGAGGTGGGCAGCCACCCGACCCACTTCGCCAATGAGGCGGCGCAGTTCCACGCGCAGAACCTCGAGCGCGCCAGGCATTATCCGCGCGCGCTGCTGGCCACTGCCACGCACGATCACAAGCGCGGCGAAGACCTGCGCATGCGGCTGGCCGTGCTGTCCGAACAACCGCGCTGGTGGATCGAGCAAAGTACCCAGTTCGATGCCTTGGCCGAAACGCTGGATGCGCCGGCCCTGGCTGGTGGCGATCAGCAGATGCTGTGGCAGACCCTTGTGGCGGCCTGGCCGATCGGACTGGGCGCCGACCAAGCCGAGCCGCTGGCCGCCTTTGCCGAGCGCGTGGCGCAGTGGCTGCTCAAGGCGGTGCGCGAAGCCAAGCTGCATACCAGCTGGACCGATGGCTCGGCCGCCTACGAACAGGCGGTGCAGGCCACCGTGGAGCAGGTGCTGTGCAGCCGCGCCGGATTGCCGCTGCGGCGCGCGTTGCTGCGCGCCAGCAACCGCATCGCCGCGGCCGGTGCGCGCAATGCGCTGGTGCAAACCACCTTGCGCCTGACCGTGCCGGGCGTGCCCGATCTGTACCAGGGCACCGAAGGCTGGGACCTGTCGTTGGTGGATCCGGACAACCGCCGCCCGGTGGACTATGCGCAACGCCAGCAGTGGCTGGACCAGGCGCGCGACTGGACCACGCTGCTGCGTAACTGGCGCGATGGCGCGGTCAAGGCCCGCCTGACTGCGGTGCTGCTGCAACTGCGCCGCGAACATCCGGCGCTGTTTGCGAAGGGCGACTATCAAGCCTTGCAGGTTGCCGTCAGCGGCGATGCGCAGGTGCTGGCCTTCCGTCGTCACTACCGCGGCCAGTCGCTGGTGGTGGCGGTGACCCGGCTGGGCGCCGGTGCGTCGGGCGATGGAGACCTCCCGCTGCTGGTGCCGCCGGCCAGTTGGGGGCCGGCGGCATTGGCCTTGCCGGAAGCGTCCTACCGCAATGTGCTCGACGGCAGCATGCTGCAGCCCCAGCGCGGTCGCGTGCCGTTGTCGACGCTGTTTGCACGTGCGCCGGTGGCAGTGTTGTCGACCCCGTCATCCCCAGACCCCTGAGAGAAACGCACGCAATGAATGACATGGAACGGCAGGCACGGCTTCGCCAGTTGGCACAGGAGATCTGGGAGGCCGAAGGCCGTCCCGACGGGCATGCGGACCGCCATTGGGCGATGGCCGAGCGGCTGGTGGCCGCCGAAGAGCGCGCGGCCGAGCAGGCCGCCGAGCACGCGGTCACGCCGATCACTGCACGTCAGTAACGCTGCCTCTGTCACCGTTTCGACGTGCCTGACGCAGGATCGGCGTGCGCCTCCACCGGCGTAGGCCCATAGACCCGCAGTGCTGATTCCCGTATCCGAGTTCACCGCAGCAAGGAGTTATCGATGGCCACTCGCAAGTTCACCCAGCGCTCGCGCATCCGCGAAGGCCGTCCCAACCCGCTAGGCGCCACCTGGGATGGCCTGGGCGTCAACTTTGCGCTGTACTCGCGCAACGCCACGCGGGTGGAGCTGTGCCTGTTCGACGAGCGCGGCCGCGAGCAGGAACGCATCGCACTGCCCGAATACACCGACGAGGTCTGGCACGGCTACCTGCCCGACGCGCGCCCCGGCCAGCTGTACGGCTACCGCGTGCATGGCCCCTATGCGCCGGATGCCGGCCACCGCTTCAACCACAACAAATTGCTGCTGGACCCGTATGCCAAGCAGATCGTCGGCGAACTCAAATGGGCGCCGCATCTGTTCGGCTACATCATCGGCCATCGCGACAAGGACCTGAGCTTCGACCGGCGCGACAGCGCCGCGTTCATGCCCAAGTCCGCGGTGATCGACCCGGCCTTCACCTGGGGCCAGGACCGCCCGCCGCAGACGCCGTGGAACCGCACGGTGATCTACGAGGCGCACGTGCGTGGCCTGAGCATGCTGCACCCGGCGGTACCGCCGGAAAATCGCGGTACGTTCTCGGCGCTGAAGACCGACGAGTTGATCGACCACATCAGCTCCCTGGGCGTCACCGCGGTGGAGTTATTGCCGGTGCATGCCTTCGTCGACGATCAATATCTGCTGGAAAAAGGCCTGCGCAACTACTGGGGCTACAACACGCTGGGCTTTTTCGCCCCGCAAGGGCGCTACATGTCCACGCGCACGGTGGCCGAATTCAAGCAGATGGTGGCGCGGCTGCACCACGCCGGGCTGGAAGTGCTGCTGGACGTGGTCTACAACCACACCGCCGAAGGCAACGAACTCGGGCCCACGCTGTCGTTCAAGGGGATCGACAACGCCAGCTATTACCGCCTGGCCGACGACCGCCGGTTCTATATCAACGACACCGGCACCGGCAACACCTTCGACCTGACCAACGTCGGCGCGCTGCGCATGGTGATGGATTCGCTGCGCTACTGGGTGCAGGAAATGCACGTGGATGGCTTCCGTTTCGATCTGGCCAGCATTCTCGGGCGCGAGCGCTACGGCTTCGATCCGTCGGGCAGCTTCCTGGATGCGGTGCGGCAGGACCCGGTGCTGAGCCAGACCAAGTTGATCGCCGAGCCGTGGGACATCGGACCCGGCGGCTATCAGGTGGGCAATTTCCCGCCCGGCTGGGTGGAGTGGAACGACAAGTTTCGCGACAACGTGCGCGCCTTCTGGCGCGGCGATGCCGGCCAGCTGGCCGAACTGGCCACCCGCCTCACCGGCTCGGCCGACCTGTTCAATCACAGCGGCCGCCGCCCCACTGCCTCGGTCAACTTCGTCACCGCGCACGATGGCTTCACCCTGCGCGATCTGGTGAGTTACGAAGGCAAGCACAACATGGCCAACGGCGAGGACGGCCGCGACGGCAGCGACCACAATATTTCCGCCAATTACGGGGTGGAAGGCGATACCAACGACCCGGCGATCAAGCAGCTGCGCCGCCAGCAGATGCGTAACCTGCTGGCCACCTTGCTGCTGTCGCAGGGCACGCCGATGCTGCTGGCCGGCGATGAATTCGGCCACAGCCAGAACGGCAACAACAACGCCTATTGCCAGGACAACGCGCTGACCTGGATCGACTGGACCGCTGCCACCAAGGCCGCCGCCGCCGACCAGGCCGCGTTCGTGCGGCGGCTGATCCGTATCCGTCAGCGCTATCCGCTGCTGCATCGCGCGCGCTTTTTCGACGGCAAGTTCGACGAAGCGCTGGGCCTGAAGGATCTCACCTGGCTGGCGCCCAATGGCGTGGAGATGGACGAAGCCGCCTGGCACGACCCGGAGGCGCGCGCGCTGATGCTGCGCCTGGATGGCCGCTCGCCGACCACTGGCTTGCGCGAGATCGCCGCCAACGTCACCTTGCTGATGCTGATCAATGCCGCATCCACCAACGTGTCGTTCATTCTGCCGGCGATGCACGACGAACACTGGCGCGTGCTGGTCGACACCGCGCGCCACGGCGGACGCGTGGTCGCTGGCGGCAGCGAGTGGAAGGCGCCGGCGCATTCGTTGACGCTGCTGGCGGTGGAACGCGACCGCATTGCCAGCAGTGCGCGCATCGTCTCCGAAGGGGCGCGCTGATGGCGAGGATGGCCTGATGGACGTATTGCTGGCAGGAGCCACCGGGTTGGTCGGCAGGCAGGTGTTGCAGCAGTTGCTGGCCGATGCGCGTTGCACCGGCGTGGTGGCGGTGACGCGCCGGCCGCTGACCCAGATCCATCCCAAGCTGCGCAATCAGGTGATCGACTTCGAACGCCTGTCCAGCTGGACCGCGCCGCGCATGGAAGCGGCCATCTGCGCGCTGGGCAGCACCATGAAACAGGCCGGCTCGCGCGAGGCCTTCTATCGCATCGATCACGACTACCCGATGGCGCTGGCGCGCGCCGCCTGCGCGCGGGGCACCTCGGTGTTCGTACTGAACTCGGCGGCCGGCGCCGACGCGCGCTCGCGCATCTTCTACAACCGGGTCAAGGGCGAGCTGGAACGCGATCTGCGCGAGGTCGGCTTTCCGTCGCTCACCTTCGTACGCCCGGGCCTGATCGGCGGCAAACGCGAGGAGCGCCGCACCGGCGAACAGCTCGGCAGCCTCGTACTGGGCGCACTGGGCCCGATCCTGCCGCGCCGGTTCCGCATCAACCCGGCCGAGCGCATTGCCGCGGCGATGGTAAGCGCAGCGTTGGCACCGGCGCGCGGCGAGCACAGCGTGGAGGCGGCGGAACTGGTTGGCTGACCAGCTCCCTGCGCGTGTTCGCAGGGCGAGAGATGCAAGCCTGGGTGTCTTGGTAGGAGCGCGCCAGAGCGCGACGAGGCTTCACTCGTAAAGCCTCGTCGCGCTCTGGCGCGCTCCTACGAATGCGTGTGCAGTGGCGCCTTCGCTGGTGAGGCAGCTGCTCACACCCCCAGCGACTGCCCGCCATCCACCGCCAGCACCTGCCCGGTGATCCAGCGCGCCTGCGGCGAGGCCAGGAACAATGCGGCGTCAGCGATGTGCTGCACCTGCCCGAAACCGCCGAACGGAATGCTGTCGCGGATGCGTGCGTACAGTTCCGGCTCTTCGCGCCTGCGCTGGTCCCATAGCCCGTCGGGAAACTCGATCGACCCCGGTGCGATGGCATTGACGCGGATGCGTTCGCGCGCCAGCTCGGCGGCCAGGGTGGTGGTGTAGTAATTCAGCGCGGCCTTGGCGGTGGAGTAGGCAATCGCGCGCGGCGTCGGGCGCTGCGCGTTGATCGAGCTGATGTTGAGGATCACCGCATCCGCGCTGCGGCGCAGATGCGGCAAGGCCGCGCGGTTGCAGCGCACGGCCGCCATCAGGTCGATCTCCAGGCCGGCCTGCCAGCTGGCATCGTCGGTGCCGTGACCGTAGCCGGAGGCATTGTTGACGACCACATCCAGGCCGCCCAATGCCTGCGCGGCGGCCTGCACGTAGTGCTCGATCTGTGCTGCGTCGGCCAGGTCGCAGGGCAGGGTGTGCACCGGCGTACCGCGCGCCGCCAGCGTCTGCGCCGCCTGTGCCAGGCCGTCGGGGTTACGCGCGCAGATCGACACCTGCGCGCCATTGCGCACGAAGGCGTCGGCGATCGCCAGGCCAATGCCGCGGCTGCCTCCGGCGATCAGGACACGTTGCGGAAGCGATGCGGAGTCGGACATGACAGAGACCTGAGAACACATCTGCGCATTATCGAACAGCTGGCACTGCACGACTCGCCTCGGTTGAACCGTGCGGGTAGATCGGCACCCAACGCGGTATCGCGAAAATGCGATGCCGCTCCATGCGGTGAGCGATGCGGAATCCGTCGCAGCCGCCGACCGGCACCGCTGCATAGGCGTCGCTGGTCTGGGCTGGCGAAGATCCGCGGCGTCGGCCCCTGGCGCTTCAGGCGCATCGCCCGCACGCGTTGGGCAGCACGGACGCAGGCAGCCTTGCGCAGCAGCGGGCCTACCCGCTGTCCATATCTCCGATTGGCGATGTCGAATGCGGTGGCGGCCGCTGTCATTTCGCTGCCATCTGCGCCGAGCGCCGCTTGTCCGGCAAGCCTCATCACCGCTGGCGATCAGCTCATGCCTTTCTGGCTGCTCGTCGCTAACCAAACGTTTACACACTGGCGGCCTGCTGCGGGCACAACGTGCGGGTCATTCAGTGGGGAGTTGCACATGGAAACCCATATCACCGTCATCGGGGCCGGTTTCTGCGGCACCGCGCTGGTCCGTGCACTGGCGCAGACGGCCGACGCACAGGTGCGCATCACGCTGGTCGGCGTGGCCGACACCTTCGGCAGCGGCATCGCCTACGGTGCCGCGCGGCCGGAGCACCTGCTCAACGTGCGTGCCAAGGATCTGGGCATCGATGCCCAGGCGCCGGCTGCGTTCGCCGAGTCCTTGCACCTGGGCGATAGCGGGCGGTTGGAATTCCTGCCGCGGCTGGCCTATGGCGACTATCTGCGCAGCGAACTGGATGCGGCGGTAAGCGGCGCGCAGGCCTCCATCGTGCGGTTGTCGCAGGAGGCAGTGGCAGTGGAGCGGATGCGCAAGGGCTTCCGCGTGTTCCTGGCCAATGGCGATGCCTTCCACAGCGACCGCGTGGTGCTGGCGGTGGGTGGGCTGCAGCCGCAGGCGCTGGCCGGCATCGGCCCGCGCTTGAGCGTGCATCCGCGCTATATCGGCTGGCCGTGGCAGGGCGATGCGCTGGCGCGGCTGTCGCCGGATGACGATGTGCTGATCGTCGGCGCGGGCCTGACCATGGTCGATGTGGCGCTGACCCTGCACGCACGCGGGCACAAGGGACGGCTGCTGGCGATCTCGCGGCGCGGGCTCGCGCCGCAGGCGCATCTGCGCCAGCCCGGCGCGCCGCTCGAGTTGCCGCCGCACCTGCAACGCGCGCTCAAGGATGCCGACCTGCGCGGCCTGTTGCGCGGTGTGCGCCAGCTCAGCGCGGTGGTGGACGACTGGCGGCGCGTGGTGGATGCGCTGCGCCCGCATCTGCAGCCGCTGTGGCAACGCCTGCAACTGTCGCAGCGTGCGCGCTTCCTGCGCCATCTGCGGCCGTACTGGGAAGTGGCGCGGCATCGGGTGGCGCCGGGCGCGGCGGAGCAACTGGCGCACTTGCAGGCCGGCGGCCAGCTGCAGGTGGTGGCCGCGCGGCTGCTGCGTGCGCGCTGGGTTCCCGATGGCGTGGAAGCGGTGATCCGCGCGCGCGGCGCGGCCGATGCGCAGACGCTGCGGTTCGACGCGGTTGTTCGCGCCACCGGCCTGGATACCGATATCGACCGGACCAGCGACCCATTGATCGCCGGCATGCGCGAAGCAGGCCTGTTGCGTGCCGACCCGCTCGGGCTGGGCGTGGACACCGATGCGCAACTGCGCGTGCGCGATGGTACCGGGCAGATCGTGCCGGGGCTGTACTGCGTGGGGCCGCTGTTGCGCGGGCGTTATTGGGAAATCACCGCCGTTCCCGAGCTGCGCGTGGCCACGCGCGCACTGGCCGACCGACTGCTGCTGGGCGCCACTCCGGCGTTACAGCCGGAACCCGAACAGGTGCCGCGCGAGGTCAACGGCCGGTTATAGGCAGCCCGTGTTTGACCCTCATGCCTGGTTCGCGCAGATGAGCCGCAAGGGGCTGTCCGCTTGCTGATCGGGTGCCTGCGCTGCCATCCGGCGATCACGGGGCAGGCGGGCTGCGCTTGGCTGTGCACGGCCAAGCGCGGCGGCGTTCCACCTGGCAGGGCGGCGGGCTGCTGGCGGGCTTGGGCAAGCCTGCTCGCGGTTCGTGTCGATCCAGGTCTGCAGCGTGATGATCGTGGTCTCGTCCGGCAGGTCTTCGCCGGTCTCGTACGGCGTGACGGGGGCGGTGGCACTGCGCGCAGGCCATCCCGGGCAAGTGCAGAACGGATCTGCGCATGCAGGCATGGTCAGAACTGTGCGCCCGTGCACGCGCGTTGCCGAACAACGCAAACATGCAGCGCGATGCGTAGTGCAGCGCACGGTGTTGGGCAGGACCGGGTCATGGTGTAGGCCCTGGACTCACCGATGTCCAGGGCGCTCGATTCCCTCGTCTGCCTGGAGTTCGCCATGCCCCGTCTTGCTTCCGCCATCGTTGCTTCCGCGCTGTGTGCCTGTGCCCTACCGGCCATGGCCAGCGAATCGCTCAATTCGCGCGCCGACGTCATTGCCGCACTCGACGCCGGTTACGACGTCAGCCTGACCACCAATCTCAGTCTCTGCACGCCCGAACAAGGCACGCCTGCCAGCCAGACCCGCGGCGGCCGCCATATCGATGCCTACCGCATCACCGAGGACGGCACGGCCGCATTCTCCGGCTCGCACTTCACCGTGGCCAACGACGGCAAGCCGATCCAGCAGTTCATGCGGTACCAGCTGCGCCCGGACGGCAGTGTGCGGTTCACCACCTACATGTACGACCTGCCAGCGCTGCAACAACGCGGCCCGATGCTGGCGTATCAATGCAAGATCAATCAGGGCATTCGTTTCCACGCTGATTGAGCGGGGCTCAGCAAGCGGCGAGCCAAGGGCGGCTAACGACACGACTACGCAGCTGTGATGCGGGTCATGCCGGTGCTCGGCATGGCCACTCGGACACTGCGGTTCGCAGTGAGCCTTCCATACGCACCTGATGACTGCTCGCTACGCTCGGTTAGCCGCTCTGAGTTCGCTGGTCGCCAGACGCTGACGCGTGCGGACTTGCGATGTCGTACCAAAGTGTGTGGCGTCGCTCAAACAGAACGACAAATTACGCAGGCGATCGAGGCTTCGCCCGCACCCTCATCCGCCCCTGCGGGGCAGCTTCTCCTCCATAAAGGAGGACAATGTCCCGGCGGGATAAGGGATATCTCTTCACTGTGCGTGAGGAGTGCGCATAGCCGTAGCCCCTCTCCTGCGGGAGAGGGGTTGGGGTGAGGGTACGGGGCGCAGCCACGCATGGCGTCTGGCGAGCAGATACAGAAGCATGCAAGCATCATCTGCACGAACGCTGGCAATCGTCGGCGTTGTAGGTCATGACGTTAGCGGCTACTGCTACTGCTATTACTGCACCGCCACCCCTTCACCGCCGCCAGTCTGCCAACCACCACCCAGGGCCCTGAACGTAGCCACCGCACTGCGCGCTGCATCCGTGCGTGCCTGCACCTGCGAGTCGGAGGCGCGCAGCAGGCTGTCGTCGGCAGTGAGCACTTCGATCAGGCTGACCGTGCCTTTTTCATAGGCCAGTGCCGAGGCGCCGCGCGCCTTGCCCAGCGCATCCACGGCCTGCGACAGCACTGCGGCTTGCTGCTCGCGTTTGACCAGTGCGGTGAAGGCGTTTTCCACATCTTCGGTAGCGCGCAGGACAGCCAAGCGGTACGCAGCCAACTGTTCGGCCTCCTGGCCCTTGGCCTGGGCGATCTGCGCGTTGATGCGGCCGAAATCGAAGAGCCGCCAGCGCAGTCCCAGCACGCCGGACGCCTGCGCGGCGTCGCCGGTGAACAGATTGGCGCCGGAGATGGCGGTGGCACTGCCGAGCAACCCGCTCAGCGACAATTTGGGGTAGTACTCGGACACCGCCACGCCGATGCGTGCGTTGGCCGCGGCCAGCCGGCGTTCGGCCACGATCAAGTCGGGACGGCGGCGCAGCAGGTCGGCCGGCGCGCCGCTGTCGGCGATCTGCGGCGCCGCCGGGATGGGTTTGCTGGCTGCCAGCTCGGCGCGGTGGGTGCCGGGCACCGCGCCCAGCATCACGTCCAGCGCGTTCATCGCCGCGACCAGGCCGGCTTCCAGACCCGGCACCGTGGCCTGCGCCTGGCCCAGCGCGCCCTGGGCCTGCTGCAGTTGCAGTTCGGCCGCCAGGCCCTTGCCGTGCAACAGCGTCACCATCGACACCAGCCCCTGCTGGGTGGCGACCTGACGCTGCGCCACGTCCAGCCGCGCCTGCAGGCCGCGGATGCTGATGTAGATGTCGGCGGTCTGCGCGGCCACCGCCAGACGGGTGGCCGCCGCACCGGCGTCGGTTGCCTGGTAGTCGGCCAATGCGGCCTGGCGCCCGCGGCGCAGGCCGCCGAACAGGTCCAGCTCCCAGCTGGCGCCAAGGTTTGCTTCGTAGATGCTGGCATAGCGCTCGAAGCTGGGGATGCTGTTCAGCACCTGGCCCTGCGGCGTCTCCAGCGACTGATAGGCGCGCGTGGCACTGCCGTTGATGTTGCCGGAAGGCAGCAAGGCGGCAGTGGCGGCGCTCAGCCCGGCGCGTGCCTGGGTCACCCGCGCGCTGGCCTGGGCCAGGTCCAGGTTCTGCGCCAGCGCGGCGGTGACGTAGCGGCTCAGGTCCGGGTCGTTGAAGCCGACCCACCAGCTGTCCAGGTCGGCCTGCGTGCTGGCCTGGCGTTCAGCCACGGCGGCCTGCCCGAGATAGTGCTCGGGCAGGGGAGCATCGGGACGAGCATAGTCTGGGCCCACCGCACAGCCTGCGGCGAGGCTGGCGGCAGTGAGCGCTGCAAGGGTGCGGAGTGAGGGCATGACGGAACCAGAGTGGCAGGACGGTGAGTGACTGTAGTACGAAATGGTCACTTTTGTAAGTCGGGGGCCACCGCGCTAAGCTGTTGGAATGAGCACGACATCCAGTTATCCAGTTTCCGGCCGGGGCCCGGTCGACCACGACGTGCGCGACCAGATCGTCATCGCCGCCACCGACCATTTCAGCCGCTATGGCTATGAGAAGACCTCTGTCTCGGATCTGGCCAAGGCGATCGGGTTCTCCAAGGCCTATATCTACAAGTTCTTCGAGTCCAAGCAGGCCATCGGCGAGTCGATCTGCACCAACTGCATGCGCCAGATCGAAACCGAGGTCCGTGCCGCGATGGACGAAACCGACCAGGCGCCAGAAAAAATCCGTAGGCTTTTCAAGGTGATTACCGAGGCCAGCCTGCGGCTGTGCTTCCAGGACCGCAAGCTTTACGAAATTGCGGCGTCGGCCGCCACCGAGCGCTGGCAGTCGGTGGTTGCCTATGAGGTCCGCATGCAGAAGCTGGTGCACGACGTGCTGCAGCAGGGGCGGTTGAATGGCGATTTCGAGCGCAAGACGCCGCTGGACGAGGCCGCCCAGGCGGTTTACGCGGTGCTGCGCCCGTACATGAATCCGGCGGTGCTCCAATACAACCTGGAGCAGGTCGAAGAGATGCCGGTGCTGCTGTCGGGTCTGGTGCTGCGCAGCCTGTCGCCATGAATTCGTTTGTGACTATTGACTGATATGGTCACAAGTCCCAGGATGCGAGCCTTCATCAGCTCGCTTCGGGATTCCCATGCTTCGGCACCGCCTTGTTGTCAGCTCCGCTCTGTCTGTCCTGCCGCTGGCACTGAGTGCCTGCGGCGGACAGGCACAGCCCGATCCACGCACCGCCACCCCGTTGGTCCGGGTGGCCACGCTGGGCGATGCCAGCAGTGCAGCGCGCAGCTTCTCCGGCACCGTCGCGGCGCGGGTGCAGAGCGACCTGGGCTTCCGGGTAGCCGGCAAGGTGTCCCAGCGGCTGGTCGATGCCGGCCAGAGCGTCAAGCGCGGGCAAGCGTTGATGCGCATCGACCCGGTGGATCTGCAGCTGGCCGCGCGTGCGCAGCAGAATGCGGTGGCCGCTGCCCGCGCCCGCGCCCAGCAGACCGCCGACGATGAAGCCCGGTACCGCGACCTGCGCGGCACCGGTGCCATCTCCGCCTCGACCTACGACCAGATCAAGGCCGCCGCCGATGCGGCCAAGGCGCAACTGAGCGCCGCCCAGGCCCAGGCCGATGTGGCGCGCAACGCCAACCGTTATTCCGACCTGCTGGCCGATGCCGATGGCGTGGTGATGGAGACCCTGGTCGAACCGGGCCAGGTGGTCGCGGCTGGGCAGCCGGTGGTGCGGCTGGCGCATGCCGGCCCGCGCGAGGCGGTGATCCAGCTGCCGGAGACGCTGCGCCCGCCGATTGGCTCGGTGGCCCAGGCCACGCTGTTCGGCAACGCCGCCGTCAGCGTGCCGGCCACCTTGCGCCAGCTGTCCGAGAGTGCCGACCGGCTGACGCGCACCTTCGAGGCACGCTACGTGCTCGACGGCGCGCTGGCGCAGGCGCCGCTCGGTACCACGGTCAGCGTGCGCGTCCCCGGCAGTCCCGCAACCGGTACCCAGGCCGGCCTGCAGGTGCCGCTGGCCGCGCTGTTCGATGCCGGCAAGGGGCCGGGGGTGTGGGTGATTGCCGGCAACCCGACCAAGGTGAGCTGGCGGCCGGTCACCGTGCTGGGCCTGGACGATGACCATGCCAACGTCACCGGCACGCTGGCGCGCGGTGAGCGCATCGTGGCCTTGGGTGCACACCTGCTGCGCGATGGCGAGCAGGTACGCATCGCCGCTGCCAGCGCTGCCGGCAGCGCTGGCAACACCGCTAAGGCGGCAGGAGCGCAGCCGTGAGCGAGGGCCGCTTCAATCTGTCGGCGCTGGCCGTGCGCGAGCGCTCCATCACGCTGTTTCTGATCTTCCTGATATCGCTCGCCGGCCTGGTGGCATTTCTCAAGCTCGGGCGTGCCGAAGACCCGGCATTCACCATCAAGGTGATGACGATCGTGACCGCCTGGCCGGGCGCCACGCCGCAGGAAATGCAGGACCAAGTGGCCGAGAAGCTCGAAAAACGCATGCAGGAGCTGCGTTGGTACGACCGTACCGAGACCTATACGCGCCCCGGTCTTGCGTTCACGACGCTGACCTTGATGGACAGCACCCCGCCCGGTGAGGTGCAGGAGCAGTTCTACCAGGCGCGCAAGAAAGCCGGCGATGAAGTGGCCAACCTGCCGGCCGGGGTGATCGGGCCGATGATCAACGACGAATATGCCGACGTCACCTTTGCGCTGTTCGCGCTGAAGGCCAGGGGCGAGCCGCAACGAGTGCTCGCACGCGATGCGGAAACCTTGCGCCAGCGCATCCTGCACGTGCCGGGGGTCAAGAAGGTCAACATCATCGGCGAGCAGCCCGAGCGCATCTTTGTGGAGTTCTCGCACGAGCGTCTGGCCACGCTGGGTGTCGGCCCGCAGGACGTGTTTGCCGCACTCAACGCACAGAACGCCTTGAATGCCGCCGGGTCGGTGGAAACGCGCGGCCCGCAGGTGTTCATTCGCCTGGATGGCGCGCTCGACAGCCTGCAGAAGATCCGCGATACCCCGTTGGTGGTGCAGGGCCGCACGTTGAAGCTGTCCGATATCGCCACCGTCAAACGCGGCTACGAAGATCCGTCCACCTTCATGATCCGCAGCGGCGGCGAACCGGCGTTGCTGCTGGGCATCATCATGCGCGATGGCTGGAACGGCCTGGATCTGGGCAAATCGCTGGACAGCGAAGTGCGCGCAATCAATGCCGAGCTGCCGCTGGGCATGCGCCTGAGCAAGGTCACCGACCAGGCGGTCAACATCGACGCGTCGGTGGGCGAGTTCATGACCAAGTTCTTCGTCGCGCTGCTGGTGGTGATGCTGGTGTGCTTCGTCAGCATGGGCTGGCGGGTGGGCATCGTGGTGGCGGCAGCCGTGCCGCTGACGCTGGCCGCGGTGTTCGTGGTGATGCTGGCCACCGGCAAGAATTTCGACCGCATCACGCTGGGTTCGCTGATCCTGGCGCTGGGCCTGCTGGTGGACGACGCCATCATCGCCATCGAGATGATGGTGGTGAAGATGGAAGAAGGCTTCAGCCGCGTCGCCGCATCGGCCTACGCATGGAGCCATACCGCCGCGCCGATGCTGTCCGGCACCTTGGTCACTGCCGTCGGCTTCATGCCGAACGGATTTGCCGCCTCCTCCGCCGGCGAATACACCAGCAACATGTTCTGGATCGTGGGCATCGCGTTGATCGTGTCGTGGGTGGTGGCGGTGGTGTTCACGCCCTACCTGGGCGTCAAGATGCTCCCCGACCTGAAGAGGATCGAAGGCGGCCACGCGGCGATGTACGACACGCCGCGCTACAACCGCTTCCGCGATGCGCTGGGCCGCGTGATTGCCCGCAAGTGGCTGGTGGCCGGTTCGGTGGTAGGGCTGTTCGTGCTGGCGATCGCCGGCATGGGCATCGTCAAGAAGCAGTTCTTCCCGATCTCCGACCGGCCCGAAGTGCTGGTCGAGGTGCAGCTGCCGTACGGCAGCTCGATCACCCAGACCAGTGCGGCGGCGGCCAAGGTCGAAGCCTGGCTGTCCAGGCAGAAGGAAGCAAAGATCGTGACCGCCTACATCGGTCAGGGTGCGCCGCGCTTCTTCCTGGCGATGGGCCCGGAACTGCCGGACCCCTCGTTCGCCAAGATCGTGGTGCGCACCGACGACCGGCACGAGCGCGATACGCTGAAGCTGCGCTTGCGTGAGGCGATCGCGCAAGGCCTGGCACCGGAAGCGCGCGTGCGCGTGACGCAGCTGACCTTCGGCCCGTACTCGCACTTCCCGGTGGCCTACCGGGTGAGCGGTCCGGACCCGCAGGTGCTGCGTGGCATCGCCGCGCAGGTCACGCAGGTCATGCAGGACAGCCCGATGCTGCGCACCGTCAATACCGACTGGGGCGTGCGCACGCCGACGCTGCACTTCAGCCTGGATCAGGACCGCCTGCAGGCAGTGGGGTTGACCTCGGCCGCGGTCGCCCAGCAGTTGCAGTTCCTGCTGACCGGAGTGCCGATCACGCTGGTGCGCGAAGATATCCGCAGCGTGCAGGTGGTGGCCCGTTCGGCCGGCGACACGCGCCTGGATCCGGCACGCATCGCCGACTTCACCCTGGCCGGTGGCAATGGCCAGCGCGTGCCGCTATCGCAGGTGGGCAAGGTGGATGTGCGCATGGAAGAGCCGGTGATGCGCCGCCGCGATCGGGTGCCGACCATCACGGTGGGCGGGGATGTCGACGACCAGCTGCAGCCGCCGGATGTCTCGGCGGCGATCACCAGGCAGCTGCAGCCGATCATCGACAACCTGCCCGGCGGGTATCGGATCACCCAGGCTGGCTCCATCGAGGAATCGGGCAAGGCAACCACCGCGATGCTGCCGTTGTTCCCGATCATGCTGGCGGCCACCTTGCTCATCATCATCCTGCAGGTGCGTTCGATCTCGGCGATGGTGATGGTGTTTCTCACCAGCCCGCTTGGCCTGATCGGCGTGGTGCCGACGCTGATCCTGTTCCAGCAGCCGTTCGGCATCAATGCGCTGGTGGGGCTGATCGCGTTGTCGGGCATCCTGATGCGCAATACGCTGATCCTGATCGGGCAGATCCATCACAACGAGGCCGAAGGATTGGACCCGTTCCATGCCGTGGTGGAAGCCACGGTGCAGCGTGCGCGGCCGGTGATCCTGACCGCGCTGGCGGCGATCCTGGCGTTCATCCCGCTCACCCACTCGGTGTTCTGGGGCACGCTGGCGTACACGCTGATCGGCGGCACCCTGGCCGGCACCGTGTTGACCCTGGTGTTCCTGCCGGCGATGTATTCGATCTGGTTCAAGATCCGGCCCGCCACCGGCAACGCCCCTGCGGTGACGCAACACACCTGAGCTGGACCGGCAACGGCGGGCCAGCCGCCGTTGCCGATGGAGGGCGGCACGCATTCGTCGATCGCCATTGCACGACGCGCAGCCCGCGGCTGCGCCTGCGATCGTCTTGCGCGCTCCCGGAAGGAATCACCATGCAACAGCAGACTCCCGTGCTGACCACCGGCCGGGCTGGGTGAGTGGCGTGCGCGCATGCGCGCACTGCCGGGTTGAGCTGGCGACGCTCCTTATCCTCTTGCATCGGTCGGGAGCGACTGGGACGGCGCGGCGTTGCCGCCAGTCCCTGCGGGCACCGCTACGCGCGCCAATGCAACTGCAACTCCCCAATCCAACGCATTCGCGCGCCGGTGCCGGCTCGAGCCGCGCAAAGGCCGACGATTCGCCCAGAACCGGCGCATGGCCTCACAATAGGCGGCCAGTTCCGGAACCAAGTCGCCATGCGCAAGACCTACCAGCTCAACCTCGAAGGCAAGAATCGCGATCGTCTGCTGGAAGCCAGCAAGCACGATATCCGCAAGTACATCCGCCGCGAGCGCCGCAAGGATCTGCCGGAAGGAGCCGATTACTGGGACTTCGACATGCGCTTCGGCGTGGACGAGGCCAGTGCGCAGCCGCTGCCGCCGGCAGAGCTGATCCGCTCGATCAATGCGCTCACCGGCGACGGTGGCGACCAGTTCTTCGTGGAAATCCTGCGCAAGCCCGCCAAGCGCACCCCGCGTGCCGATGGCGAGGCGCTGGCCGGTGGCGAGCTGGATTTCGAGCAGGACTGAACGCGGTTTTCAGATGACCCCATGACTGGATGACGGCGCCGCTGCCAGGCAGGCGCAGCCGGCTGCTGAAATCTGCCGTCCTCCGCCGGTATCGTGTCCTGTCCGTGTCGCCCGCACCTGCCGGGCGATTGCTCGCCTGGCGTTGCCCGCCATCCCAGTACAGTCTGCATACACAGTGGCGCCTGCGGCCATATTGCGTGGTTTGACGAGCCTAAGCAGCGCGCCAGCCCCGCGGTACGCCTCTGGCGACCATGCGCTGCCAGCGACTTGAAGGGCGTCATCCGCACCGCGATGTGCCGCGCCCGCTGCGCAGGTCAGTCGGGCTTGGTCGCGGCCTGCGCGGCCGCGCGCAACTTGTCCTTCTTGCTGGGCCGCTTGCCCTTGATGCCGCCGTTGTCGCCGGCGGCACGTGTTGGCGTGCCCGCGGCGGGCGCATCGCTGGGCGTGGGTTCGAAGCCGGCGATCACCTCGGCGGCGACACGCAGGCCCTGGCGTTTTTCGATCAACCGCCATTGCTGCGCGTTGTCGGCGGTGACGAAGCTGATCGCCACGCCGCTGGCGCCGGCACGTGCGGTGCGGCCGATGCGATGGGTGTACTCCACGGTGGAGCGCGGCAGGTCGTAGTTGATCACTGCCGGCAGTTGCACGATATCGATGCCGCGTGCTGCTAGATCGGTGGCGATCACCACTTGCACAGTCTGCTGTTTGAAGGCCGACAGCGTGCGTTCGCGGCGGCCCTGGCTCAACTCGCCGTGCAGCGGTTGTGCACTGATACCGGTCTTTTCCAGCTTTTCAGCGACCTTTTCCGCAGTGTGCCGGCTGGCGACGAACACCAGCAGCTGCGGCCAGCCGTGATCGAGCAGTAACTGGCGCAGCAGCTGGGTGCGCTGGGCGGCATCCACGCTGATGGCTCGCTGCGCAATCGCCGGCGCCTGTTCGGGCGTGGCTTCGACGGCGATGCGCAGTGGGTCGCGTAGCCGGCGCTTGGCCAGCGCGGCGATGGCGGGCGGAAACGTGGCCGACACCAGCACGCTCTGCCGCTGCGCCGGCAATCGCGCAAGGATGCGATCGAGCTCGGCGCCGAAGCCCAGGTCCAGCAGGCGGTCGGCTTCGTCCAGCACCAGCGTGGCGACCTCGCCCAGGCGCAGCGCGTTGTGTTCCACCAGGTCCAACAACCGGCCGGGCGTGGCCACCACGATGTCGGCACCGCCGCGCAGCGCCAGCAACTGCGGGTTGATCGAGCTGCCGCCGGTGGCGGCAACGATCTTGAGCCGCCGGGGCAGGTGCGCAGCCAGCTGGCGCAGCGTGGCCTCCACCTGTGCGGCAAGTTCGCGGGTGGGTACCAGCACCAGCGCGCCCAGCACGCGCGGGGCGGCGTCCGGGGCGAGCAGGCGTTGCTGCAGCAACGGCAGCGCATAGGCAAGCGTCTTGCCCGAGCCGGTCTGCGCCATCGCAATCAGATCGCGCCCGGCCAGCATCGGGGGGATCGCCTGCTGCTGGATCGGCGTGGGCGTGCGATGACCGGCCTGGCGCAGTGCGGTCTCGAAAAACGGCAGCAGCCGTGGCGACAGCGAGAGTTGGGCAAATGACATGCGGCGATTATCCAGGCATTCGCGCGGCAGCGGGCGTTGGCGCACCCGCAGCGTGGCCCCTGGGGGCGAGATGGCCGACACGACGACCGCGCTTGCGTCAGACGTAGCCGTCATCGCGCTGGTTGCGCCAGCGAGCCCCGCGTAATGGGTGGCTCGCGTCGCGCGCTTGGACAGTGGGCAATCCGGCCGTCGAACAATCGAACAATCGAACAGAGAACTGCGCCATCGCCGACGGGATGCGATGGCGCAGGCGCTATTCATGTGGTGGCACGTCGCGGTGGCGCCGAGCCACCGCGACGACTGGCATCAGATCATTGCGCCAGCGCCAGGTCGTCCAGCATCGCGCGCAGGAAGCGTGCGGCTTCGCCGCCGGTGGCGGCGCGGTGGTCGAAGGTCAGCGACAGCGGCATCACCTTGTGGGTCTCCACGCCGCCCATCACCGGTACGAGCTGGTAGCGCGCGCGGCCGGCGGCGACGATGGCCACGCACGGCGGCACCACCACCGGGGTGGCATAGCGGCCGGCGAACATGCCGAAGTTGGACAGCGAGATGGTGTAGCCGCTGAGTTCGGAGGCGGCGATGCTGCGGGTTTCCACCTGCTGGCGCAGGCGGTTGATGCCCTCGCGGATGCCGTTGGCGTCGAGCATGTCGGCATTGCGCAGCGCCGGCACGAACAGGCCTTCCTCGGTATCCACCGCGATACCGATATCGACCTGGTGGTGCAGGGTGCGGTTGAGCGCGTCGCCATCGAACCAGGCGTTGAGCGCAGGCACCGCCTGGCAGGCGCGCACGATGGCGCGCACCAGGCGCACGGTGACGTCGTTGCCGGGCTGCCAGGCGTGCAGGTCGGCGTCGTCGTTGAGCGTGGTGGGTACCACCTTGCTGTGCGCATCGGCCATCACGCGCGCCATGTTGCGGCGCACGCCCTTGAGCTGTTCGGGCTGGCCCTTGACGCTGGTGCCGGGCGATTGGGTGCGCATCGGCTTGCCGCTGGCCGAGAGCGTGGAGCGGGTAGTGCTGCCCTCATCCGCCCTGCGGGCACCTTCTCCCGCAGGCGGGAGAAGGGTCGTCGTTGCCGATCGATCTCTGCCGTCTGCAGCAATTCCGTTGGCTCTCCCACCGTCACCGACCAGGCCACCTCTCCCACCGTCACCGATCAGGCCGCCTCTCCCACCGTCACCGACCAGGCCGCCTCTCCCACCGTCACCGACCAGGCCGCCTCTCCCACCGTCACCGACCAGGCCGCCTCTCCCACCGTCACCGACCAGACCACCTCTCCCACCGTCACCGACCAGACCACCTCTCCCACCGTCACCGACCAGACCACCTCTCCCGCTTGCGGGAGAGGTCGGCGCGCCCTGCGCGCCGGGTGAGGGCCGCGCGGTGCCTGCGGCTGCAGCCTGCTTCACATCGGCCAGCGTCACCGTGCCGTCCGCGCCGGTGGCGTGCACCTGCGCCAGGTCCACGCGCAGCTTGCGCGCAAGCGCACGTACCACCGGCATGGCGCGTACGCCGCCGACGGCAATGGCCTGTTCGCTCTGCACGGTGTTGGAGCTCTGCATGGCGCCCACCACGGTGCCGGCATCGTCGCGCTCGCCCGGTGCATCGGCGCCGGCATCCGCATCGGCGATCTCACCGCCATTGTCGGATGCGACCACGCGCTCGCTGGGACCGGCCGCGCTCTGGCCGGTGCTGGGCGTCTGCGCCTGCGCGCCACCGTGCCCATGTCCGTGGCCGGTGTCCTGGCCATCGGCGCGCTGCGGCTGCGAGGCATCCAGCGCGAACTGCGCCAGCATCGCGCCGGTCACGATCACATCGCCGGCCGCACCGGCCAGCTTGACCACGGTACCGGAAAACGGCGAGGGCACCTCGACCACCGCCTTGGCGGTTTCCATCGACACCAGCGGCTCGTCCAGGCGCACGCTGTCGCCTTCCTTGACAAACCATTCGACGATGGTGGCGTCGGGCAGGCCTTCGCCCAGGTCGGGCAGGTGAAACGTCTTGCTTTGGCTCATGGCAGATTCTCTTGTGCCGCCGGCAATGGCGGCAGGGTGTCTTCGAGGAGTTCCAGGTCGGCCGCCGGCAGCCAGCCCTGCGCGCCATCGGCACGCTCGGACCACCACCAGCCACCGTGTTCGTGATGCAGCAACACGTCCTCGCCCGCCTGGGCATCGAGTTCGCGTGCGTCGTAATCGCGCAGCGCTTCGGCCAGGCCCTCGCCCAGCGGGCGCAGCCAGGCCAGCGGTGCCCAGCCGGCACGGCCGCCATCGGTGGTGACCCAGGCGAACGCCGGCCATTCTTCGTCGCGCACGCCGACGCTGACCCGCTGACCAGCGTGGAAGCGGACCGGGTTGGCGTAGGCGGCGCGGTGCTCGCAGAGCAGACGGGCGCGCATGTCAGCCGGCAGCCACCGCACGCCGCGCGGCGGTGACGATCCGCTCCACGCTCGGCAGGTACTTCATTTCCAGCCGGAACAGCGGGATATGCGTGTCGTAGCCGGTGACGCGTTCGACCGGCGCGACCAGGTCGTACATCGACTGCTCGGCCAGGCGCGCGGCGATTTCCGCGCCAAAGCCGGCGGTGCGCGGGGCCTCCTGCACGATCACGCAGCGGCCGGTCTTGGCCACCGATTCGGCGATGGTGTCGAAGTCCAGCGGGCGCAGCGTGGCCACGTCGATCACTTCGGCGCTGATGCCTTCGCCGGCGAGCTTGTCGGCCGCTTCCAGCGCTTCCTTGACCTGCGCGCCCCAGGCCACCAGGGTGACATCGGTGCCGTCGCGCAGCACGAAGCACACATCCAGCGGCAGCGCTTCGCCATCGTTGGCCACCACTTCCTTGTACTGGCGGTAGATGCGCTTGGGCTCCATGTAGATCACCGGATCCGGGTCGCGGATCGCGGCCAGCAACAGGCCATAGGCGCGCTGCGGCGAGGACGGCAACACCACGCGCAAACCGGGCACGTTGGTGAAGATGGCTTCGTTGGCTTCGCTGTGATGCTCCGGCGCGCGGATGCCGCCGCCCCACGGCACGCGCAGCACCATCGGGCAATGCAGGCGGCCGCGGGTCCGGTTGCGCAGGCGTGCGGCGTGGCAGATCAGGTGATCGACCATGGGATACACGAAGCCGTCGAACTGCGCTTCGGCCACCGGCTTCATGCCCTGTGCGGCCAGGCCGACGCTCAGGCCGGCGATGGTGGTTTCGTCCAGCGGGGTATCCAGTACGCGTTCGCTGCCGAAGCGCTGCTGCAGGCCGGCGGTGGCGCGGAACACGCCGCCGTTGACGCCGACGTCCTCGCCCAGCACCAGCACCGTGGGGTCGTGGTCCAGCTCCCAGGCCAGTGCCTGGGTGATGGCTTCGATCAGGGTGATGGGCGAACTCATGGCGATCTCTCCGCGCGTGGCAGCGGCGTGGTAAGGGGCACTGGCGTGCTGCGAGGTATCGGCGGGCACATGTTTGAGCTCATCCATGACGCGCCTCCAGGGCCATCGCCTCGGCGCGCTGGGCCAGCAACTCGGCCGGCGGCTCGCCGTAGAGGTAATCGAACATCGCTTCCACCGGCTGCACCGGGGTGTTCAGGTAGGCATTGACCTCTTCGTCGATGCGCGCGCTGCACTCGGCCTTCCAGGCGTCTTCCTGCGCTTCGTCCCACAGGCCTTGCGCGGTGAGATAGCGGCGCAGGCGCAGCAGCGGTTCGCGGGTCCAGGCCTGCTTGACCTCGTCCTCGCCCCGGTAGCGGCGCGCATCGTCGGCGGTGGTGTGGTCGGTGAGGCGGTAGGTCATGAACTCGATCACCGTGCCGCCGTCGCCAGCCAGGGCGCGCTCGCGCGCCTGCCGCATCGCCTCGAGCACCGCGATCAGGTCGTTGCCGTCCACCTGCAGGCAATGCAGGCCACCGGCCAGGCCTTTCTGCGCCAGCGTCTGCGCGCCGGTCTGCGCGGCGCGCGGCACCGAAATGGCCCAGCCGTTGTTGATCACACAAAGGATCAACGGCAATTTGTAGGCGCCGGCCGAATTGAGCGCGGCGTAGAAGTCGGTCTTGGAGCTGCCGCCATCGCCGCAGCAGGCTACCGCCACCTGCGGCTTGCCCATCAGCTTGAACGACAGCGCCGAACCGGCCGCGTGCAGGCACTGGGTGGAGATCGGCACGCAGATCGGGAAGTCGATCGCCGCATCGGCATTGCGCGGGTAATCGCTGCCGCGCTCGTCGCCGCCCCAGTACAGCAGCACGTCGCGCGGGCGCACGCCGCGTTCGAACATGGTGCCGTATTCGCGGTAGCTGGGCGCGAACACATCGCCGCTGCGCATCGACGCGCCGATGCCCACGTGGGTGGCCTCGTGGCCCAGGCTGGCCGCGTAGGTGCCGAGCTTGCCGGTGCGCTGCAGCGCCACCGACTTGCTGTCGAAGGTGCGCACGAACAGCATGCGCTTGAACAGCGCCAGCAGGGTTTGCGGGTTGGCGGCGTCGGCCGGCAGGTCGTCGCGGACGAGCTTGCCGTCCGCGTCCATGTATTGCAGATAGTCGATCTGGAACTGCGCGGCTACGCTCATTGCGGCGACACCTTCACCAAGAAGTTTCAAATGATATGAGTTGCCATGTTAAGGACGGTGGAGCAAAACCCCGTCCTGCACCGCAACACACAATGATGCTGGGATGCACAAAAAAAAGGGCGCGGACCAGGCCGCGCCCTTTGTCACTATTGGTAACTGTGACGTGGTGCAGTGCGATCAGCGACGGCCCGCACCACCTCCGATCGGAGTGACGATCAGCGCCGAATCGTTGGCCGGGTTCGCGTCCGGCGATGCGGACGTGGCGCTGGCCTGCACGCGGACCGCGCCCGCGGCCGGGACGGGCCGGGTTGCAACGCTCAGCTGGAACACCGCCTGCGTACCCGGTTGCATCAACGCCGCACTGCTGCAGACGAAGCGTGCGCTACGCAGCGATTGCAGCTGCTTGTCGCAGCGCCAGCCGCGTGGCGGAACCAGCAGCGACAGTGCAGACACGGTATTGCCTTCGATCACCACGCTGGGGCGCTGTGCCGGGGCAGTGCCGATGTTGTCCAGCAGCACCCGGTAACTGGCATTGAAGGCGCTGGTCGGCAGGCTGGCCGGGCCATCGAGCCGCACTGCCAGATCGCTGCGCAGCTGCGCCAGCACGGTCACGCTGGCCGTGTCGGTGTTGTTGTCCACCTGCGGATCGGGGGTCTGCGAAGCCACCGATGCCGCCAGCAGCAACGCGCGGCCGGCCAGTGTGGCGCCGGCCTCCACCTGCACCGCAAAACGCTGCACATTGCCGGGCGCCAGCGACGCGATGGTGCAGGTGACCACGGTCTGCGTACCGGTCTGCGGCGGTTGGCACACCCAACCCGGCGCAGCGCTGACGCGCGGGCTGACCGCGGCATCGAATGCCAACGCCACTGCGGCAAACGCGGCGCTCTCCGGCCCGCGATTGTCCACGTCCACCGTGTACTCGATGCGCTCGCCTTCGGTGACCTCGGGACGCGCGGTGCTCACCGCCACGCCCAGGTCTGCATTGACCTGCTTGCGCATGCGCAACAACACCACGGTGGGATCGTGGTCGGACAGGCGCGTGGGCGTGTTGGCATCGTTGCGCGCGGTGCCGGGGAAGTCGGCATTGATGCGCGCATGGCCTACCAACAGCGAGGCGATCTGCGGCGTGCGCATCAGCGCATCGCTGGCCAGGATGTGGTCCAGCGATTGCACGTTGCCGTCGAAGGCGTACGAGTAGCTCTGGTCGGGCGTGTTGAACCAGGTCAGGTCGGTGTAGTCCGGGTCGACCAGATCGGTGCCATCGCCGCCCACCACAGTCTGCGCATCCGGCGCCGGTTTGCCGGTGATGGTGCCCATCGCGTCGACATAGCCGTCGTTGAACTCGAAGGCGTTGAAGTCGCCCATCACCAGTACTTTTTCGTCAGGGTTCAGTTGCTGACGTGCCTGCAGCAGGCGCGCCAGATACTCGGCCTGGGCCTGGCGCTTGGCGCGGATGCGGGTACCGGCCGCATCGTCGGTTTCGGCACCGTTGAGCGAGCGCTGGTGCACCACGATGGCGGTCAACGGCAGCACGCGGCCGTCGGCCTGGTGCACGTTGGCAGTGAGCACCAGCGGCGGGCGGTCGTTGAGCAGGCTGACACCACCGGCCGGCTCGGTCCAGGTCGTGGTCTTGCCTTCCTGCGCAATGGAGAGCACTTCCACACGCGGCACGCCGCCGGCAACCTCGGCGGTCTTGACCAGGAAGCCGACGTCGATGCCGCCGACGTCATTGCCTTCCTGCAGATACGCCACGTAGCGCGGGTCCTGCTGGCCGGCGGCTACCGCGTCGGCATTGACGCGCGCGGCCAGGGTCTGCAGCACGCTCAGGCTTTCCACTTCCACCGTGCCCAGCACGTCGGGCGTATGCAGGTAGTTGCGGATCGCCAGCGAGGCCTTGTTGAGGCGGGCCTGGAACGCGGCCGGGGTGAGCACCGGTTCGCCGATCGCCGGGTCGTTCTGGTCGTCGAAGAAGCGCTCCATGTTGTAGGTGCCCACGGCCACGTCGTCGGCCTGCGGCAGCGGCGCGGGGCGTGGTTGGTCGGCACCGTTGCAGTTCACCTGCGGGGTGCGTTCCGGGTACAGCGTGTAGCGGCGGAAGCCGTAGTCCAGCGGACCAATCACGTCGAGCACCTGGCAGCCGGCGGCCAGATCCAGCCGCTCGCCACCCACGCCGGCACTGCCGACGGCGATCACTTCCGGGTTGGTATTCCAGCGTGGCACGCCTGCCGGCGAGCCGGCAGGCAGCGGGTCGGGCAACTGCACGCCGGGTTCGCGGTAGGCACGCGGCACGCCGGTGACCACGGCATGGAACACGCCATTGCTGGTGGCAGTGGCATTGGTTTCGTTGACGTTGCCGCCGGTGGGCGCATTGACGGTGAGGCTGGCGGCGGCCACGCGCATGCCTTCCAGCGCTTCGAGCTGATCGAAGGCACCGTTGGGGTTGGGGAAGTTCGCACTGAGCGCCACTGGCATCGGCAGCGGGTTGCCGGTGGAATCGGCCAGCACGGTGGGATTGCCGCCGATCTCAGTCAGCGGCGGCTGGGTGGGGTCGGCGCTGGGCACGTATTCGATCACCGTGCCCTGCACGCGCACCCGGTTGCCGACGGCGGCGGCTTCCGGCGGCGCGCTGCCGGTGTAGACATAGACGCCCTCGGAGGTGGACGGGTCGGCGTCGGCCTCAATATCCGGTGCTTGCAGGAAGAACCCGGCACTGCGGCGTGCCGTCACGATGCCTGAGGTGGCGACGACCTGGCCGTCCAGCGGCGAGCGTGCGCCCTTGCCCTGGATGGCGTGGATCGGCAGCAGGCTGAAATCGTCGTTGACGATGGTGCCGGCGGCGCTCAGCGTGGCCGGTAGCGCGCCGGTGATCCCGCTGATCTGCAAGCGGAAGCTTTCATCCGGCTCGGCGATGGTGTCGCCCAGCACATCCACCGCAATGGTGGCCGTGCGCTCGCCTGCGGCAATGCGCAAGGTGGTCGCGGGCAAGGCGACATAGTCGCTGCCGGCGGTGGCGGTGCCATCGACGGTAGCGGCGGTGAAGCTCACCCCGCCGGCGCCGGCCGGCTGGCTCAGGCTCAGCGTGAACACGAAGCTGCGGCTGCCGCTATTGCCCTCGGCCTGGCTGACATCGGCCAGCGTGGCGACCGGCTGGCCGCCGCCGCTGCACAGGCGCGCCGCACTGGCGCTGTTGCGCGGGGTGGGCGCACCGGTGGCGAAATCGGCCGCGTTGTTGTCGGTGTCGGTGCAGCCGTCGCCGCCGCGCAGCACCGCCAGCGTATTGCTGGGAGCGGAGGTGGGCGCATTGCCTTCGGCACAGCTGGCATTGCCGCCGTAGCCGACCAGATCGGCGTAACCGGTGGGGCAGCCGCCACTCAGTGCGGCCGTGGCATTGCTCAACGCCACCTTGCCGGCGGTGCCGCTCATGGCCAGCGTACCGGTGGCATCGGGCGTGGGCAGCGCTACGCTGCCGCCGCTGCCATCGGCCTGCTTGACCAGGTAATAGCCGCCGGCCGGCACGCTGCCTGCCAACGGGGTGACCTGCCAGCTGCTGCCGGCGGCCGAGGCGTACTGCACCGACCAGCCATCGAGGCTGACCGTGGTCGTGCCGGTGTTGTGCAGCTCGACGAAATCGCTGCGGAGGGTGGCGCCGCTATTGCCGCCACCGCCGTAGACCTGGCTGATGACGACTTGGGCTTGGGCGTGGCCGGCACAGGCCAGCCCGCACAGAAGTAAGGCTGCACGACGCTGCAACACATGCATGAGATAAGAGTCCCCTGATCCGTGAGACGTGAAGCGCTCCCCTGGTCCGGCCACGTCCCTGGCCGGCAGCGCCGTTGAATTCTGCATGAATTTGCAGACCTAGGTTGACGATAAGGTGACAGCGGCGCAGCGGCTGAGACCGCGTCGGCGGCACGCCAGGTGGTTCAGGGGTGAAAGAGTTGGCCGGCGGCCCATGGCCCGGGAGCGGCAGCAGACGGGTTGATGACTCTGCATCTACCGACGCAAGCACCCACCGGCCCGGCACCTGCCGACCCACGGCCGCGAGCAAACAAGCAGGCGGCCGACAGGCGGCCAACCCCCAGGCGATTGCGAACCGGGCGCAACAACTCCGGCAGCCATCGGACCCGCCGCGTCCGAACGCCATCGATTACCGAACGGTCCCCGCCACCCCAGCGATGCCGACACCCGGCGCAACAGCCGCGCCCGCCTCCCGAGATCGATATCCATCCAGGCACGACGTCCGTGCTCCAGCCGCATCCAACCGGCGACGCGCCACGATCATCTCCGCCCTCCGCCCTCCGCCCTCCGCCAATCCCCAATCCCCAATCCCCAATCCCCAATCCCGAATCCCGAATCCCGAATCCCGAATCCGCGGCGGCTGCCAAGCGCGCTACCCTGGTCGGCCCGATCCATCTGCCCTCGCCATGCCCGTCGACAACAACCTGCGTGACCTGGAACCCGGCATCCACACCGATCTGCAGGGGCGGCTGACCTATGGCGGCTATCTGCGGCTGGACCAGCTGCTGTCGGCGCAACAGCCCTTGTCCGAGCCGGCGCACCACGACGAGATGCTGTTCATCATCCAGCACCAGACCTCGGAGCTGTGGCTGAAGCTGCTGGCGCACGAGCTGCAAGCAGCCATCGTGCACCTGCAGCGCGACGAGGTCTGGCAATGCCGCAAGGTGCTGGCGCGCAGCAAGCAGGTGCTGCGCCAGCTCACCGAGCAATGGTCGGTGCTGGAGACGCTCACGCCCAGCGAGTACATGGGGTTTCGCGACGTGCTCGGTCCCTCGTCGGGGTTCCAGTCGTTGCAGTACCGCTATATCGAGTTCCTGCTCGGCAACAAGAATCCGCAGATGCTGCAGGTGTTCGCCTACGACCCGCAGGGCCAGGCGCGGCTGCGCGAGGTGCTGGAAGCGCCCAGCCTGTACGAGGAATTCCTGCGTTACCTGGCGCGCTTCGGGCATGCGATTCCGCAGCATTACCAGGCGCGCGACTGGACGGCCGCGCATGTGGCCGACGACAGCCTGCGGCCGGTGTTCGAACGCATCTACGAGAACACCGACTGTTACTGGCGCGAGTATTCGCTGTGCGAGGACCTGGTGGATGTGGAAACCCAGTTCCAGCTCTGGCGCTTCCGCCACATGCGCACGGTGATGCGGGTGATCGGGTTCAAGCGCGGCACCGGCGGCTCCAGCGGCGTGGGCTTCCTGCAGCAGGCGTTGGCGCTGACGTTCTTCCCGGAACTGTTCGACGTGCGCACCTCGGTGGGTATGGAAAGCCGGACGCCGCAGGGGAATGCGGACGCTGCAAAGGACTGATCAGGGCCGCCCGGCGACGTCGCCCCCTCATCCGCCCTTCGGGCACCTTCTCCCGACGGGAGAAGGGAGGCGGTGCAGAGGTTGAATCGTGTCCGGCAGCCTGCCGGTCGTGTGCGGGCCGGGGCCAGACGCCGGGCATGCGGAAGGGCAGCGTCATCCTTGGTCTGCCGGCAAGCCAGCTCAGGACTCATGCAACCCCCGACCCCCGACCCCAACCCCCAATCCCCAATCCCCAACAAAAACCCGCACTTCCCCTCTACCGTCATCAAGCCGCCGACTCCGGCGAATTTGACGCGTACATGACGTCTAAGTGATCCTCGCGCGTCGCCCCGGGGTTCGCCCTGGTGCCCCAGCCATTACTGAATACGCAAGGGATCCCTATGAGCGTTGACGCTGCCGCGCCGACATCCGCCTCCAAACCGCCGCAGCCGCCTGCGCCTCCCGAGTTCCCCACGCTGCTGGGCCATCCACGGCCGCTGTGGTTGCTGTTCATGACCGAATTCTGGGAACGCTTCGCGTTCTACGGCATTCGCTGGGCGCTGGTGCTGTACATCGTGGCGCAGTTCTTCAGCGGCGACGCCACCGGGCAGGCGCCGGCGGGGCGCACCTACGGCGCCTACCTGGCGCTGGTGTATGCGGCGGCGATCTTCGGCGGCTATGTGGCCGACCGCGTGCTCGGCTACCAGCGTTCGATCCTGGTCGGCGCGGCGGTGATGGCCACCGGCCTGTTCCTGATCGCCATTCCCGACCAGACCATGTTCGAGATCGGCCTGGCCACCGTGGTGGTCGGCAACGGGCTGTTCAAGCCCAACATCTCCACCATGGTGGGCAAGCTGTACTCGGTGGCCGATCCGCGCCGCGACAGCGGCTTCACCATCTTCTACATGGGCATCAACCTGGGCGCGATGATCTCGCCGGTGCTGACCCAGCTGCTGGCCGAAAAGGTGTTCGGCACCGAAGCGATGCCGTCCTACAAGATGGTGTTCATGGCCTCCGGCGTGGGCATGCTGATCAGCCTGGTGTGGTTCTGGTTCGGTCGCGTCCAGCTCAAGGGCATCGGCGCGCCGGCGCCGGGGGCGCAGGGCCTGGGCCGCGTGCTGATGGTGCTGGTGGGCTGCCTGCTGGCGATTCCGGGCGTGTACTTCCTGCTCGCCGTGGGTGCGGACGTGTTGCAGATCGTGCTGACCGTGCTGTTCATCGGCCTGTCGGTGATGCTGCTGGTCGAGGGCATCCGCGAAGGCAAGGTGCAGCGCGACAAGGTGATCGCGATGCTGATCATCTTCGCGTTCAACGTGTTGTTCTGGATGTTCTTCGAACAGGCCGGCAGCTCGTTCACCTTCCTGGCCGACAACATCGTCAACCGCGATCTCGGCGGCTGGACCTTCCCGACCGCCTGGTTCCAGTCGGTCAACTCGATCGCCATCATCGCGCTGGCTCCGGTCGTGGCCTGGATCTGGGTCAAGTCCGGCCGCTTCAATCCGTCGATTCCGCGCAAGTTCGGCCTGGGCCTGTTGTTCAATGGCCTGGCCTTCCTGCTGCTGATGTTTGCCTTGTCCAGCCTGGTCGACGACGCCGGCAAGATCCCGTTCTGGACCTTGTTCATGGTCTACGTGATCCAGTCGGTGGGCGAGCTGTGCCTGTCGCCGATCGGTCTGTCGATGGTGACCAAGCTGGCGCCGGTGCGCCTGGTCGGTTTCGGCATGGGCGGCTGGTTCCTGTCCACCGGCATCGGCAACAATCTGTCGGGGATCTTCGCCGGCCATGTCAGCGGGAACGAAGGCATGAGCGTGTCCTCGGCGCTGGGCGGGTATACCTTCGGGTTCTGGGCCTTGGTGGGCGCTGGCGCGCTGTTGTTCCTGATCGCGCCGCTGATCAACAAACTCATGCATGGTGTGAAGTGAGGAGAAGAGCGATGCCGATCAAACCGCTTGTCTGTGGCCTGCTGCTGACCGGCCTGTTGAGCGCCTGCGGGCAGCCTTCCGAGCAACAGCAAGCGCCACGGCCGCTGGATACCTCGATGCAGAAGCCGCCCAGCGCCGATCCCAGCCAGCCGGTGTCTTCGGGCAACACGCCAACCGCCGCCGACATCGCCGCGGCCGCCGCGCTCAACGCGCAATACGACCCTTCGCGCGATCCGGCGGCGGACCTGGAAACGGCCAAGGTCGAAGCCAAGCGCGGTGGCAAGCGCATCGTGCTCAATGTCGGCAACGCCGCCTGCGAGCCATGCAAGGCGCTGGACGAGGTGATGGGGGGCGATGCGGAGCTGCGCAGCTTCCGCGATGCGAACTTCGTGGTGGTCAAGGTCAACCGCGACGCCGCCAACGAAAACACCGCGTTTTTGGCGCAGTTCGCCCAGCTCAACGAGTATCCCTCGCTGCTGGTGCTGGACAACGACGGCAAGCTGCTGACCACCCAGGCCGGCCCGGAGCTGCGCAAGGGCGAAGGCTTCGACCGCAAGAAGCTGTTCGACTTCCTCAAGCAGTGGGCCCCGCCGCAGGCCTGAGTGAGACCAAGGCGCGGCCTGCGTGCGTGTGAGCAGGTGGCCGGGCCGGTGGGTGCGTCTGTTTGCCGCGTCAAAGGCAGCCCTCATCCGGCGCGTTGCGCCACCTTCTCCCGCACGCGGGAGAAGGGAGTGTGGTCGGTTGCGCATTGTTCTGGGTGGGAGAAGGGAGTGCAGCCGTCGCGCACAAAAGCAGAATGCGCTCGGTTGCGTAATGGTTCGCTCGCTTCTTCGCTTCCTTCCCCCGCCTGCGGGGGAAGGTGCCCGAAGGGCGGATGGGGGGCGTTTTCCCATTTCTGCCGCGCGCCGGAAAGCAGAATGCGCCCGGTTGCGTAATGCTTCGCTCGCTTTTTCGCTTCCTTCCCCCGCGTGCGGGGGAAGGTGCCCGCAGGGCGGATGGGGGGCGTTTCACCGCCTTCTGCCGCGCGCTGAAAAGCAGAATGCGTCCGGTTGCGTAATGCTTCGCTCGCTTCTTCGCTACCTTTCCCCGCCTGCGGAAGACTGCCCCGCAGGGCGGACGGGGGGCGCTGCGCGTTCCGTCAGTCCTTGTCGGCCATGCGCGGCAGCCCGTCCTTGGCCAGCCTGTCGATCAGGCGTTCCAGCACCTGTTGCTCTTCGGCGCTGAAGACCGACATCAACCGTTGTTCCATCTCGTTGACCAGCGGGGCGACGGTCTCGTAGACCTGGCGCCCGGCCGGCGACAGCGCCAGCATCGAACGGCGACGGTCGTCGCCATGCGTCTCGCGGCGGATGAAGCCGCGCTCCAGCAGCCGGGCCACCGCGCGGCTGACCGCCACCTTGTCCATCGCCGTGCGATCGGAGACCTCGCTGGCCGATGAGCCCGGATACAGCGCCAGGATGGTGATCACCCGCCATTCGGGAATCGCCATGCCGTAACGGTCGCCGTATACCTTGGCGATATTGCTGCTGATCCGGTTGGACAGCACGCTCAGGCGATACGGAAGGAACTGCTCCAGGTTGAGCAGGACAGGGTGGTGCGGCGGCGGGGGGGCGTCGAGATCGCTCATGTTGCGCTGTGACTTGATTTTGGTTTCATTTGCAACTACAAACCGAGGGTGGCCTGCGCATTCTCGCGGGTCTTCTGCCACTCCGCATAGCCCTGCGGACACCCCAGCGTGGAGAAACGACGATGAGCGCACAACCGAACACCACTGCACACCGGCCCGACCCGGGCATGCAGGTCACCACCTTCGACAATCCGATGGGGATCGACGGGTTCGAATTCGTCGAATTTGCCGCACCGGCCGGCCAGGGGGCGCAGCTGCACGACTATTTTCGCCAGATGGGCTTCACCGCGGTGCTGCGTCACCGCAGCCGCGCCATCACCGTCTATCGGCAGGGCGGGGTCAATTTCCTGCTCAACGAAGATCCCGATTCGTTCGCTGCCGACTTCGCCGCCGCGCATGGCCCCTGCGCCTGCGGGTTTGCGATCCGCTTCCGCACCCCGGCCGAGACCGTGCTGCAGACCGTGCTGGGCAACGGCGGCGAAGCGGTGCAGAACAAGCCCGACACCCGCGCGGTGCCGGCGCCGGTGGTCAAGGGCATCGGCGACTGCATGCTGTATCTGGTGGACCGCTATGGCGAGGCCGGCAGCATCTACGACGCCGACTACGCGCCCATCGAAGGCGCCGACCAGCACCCGGCCGGCTTCGGGCTGACCTTCATCGACCACCTCACCCACAACCTGTATTTCGGCAACATGCAGCGTTGGTCCGATTACTACGAGCGGCTGTTCAACTTCCGCGAGATCCGCTACTTCGATATCAAGGGTGCCAAGACCGGGCTGGTGTCCAAGGCGATGACCGCCCCGGACGGCATCGTGCGCATTCCGCTCAACGAATCCTCCGACCCCAAGAGCCAGATCAACGAGTATCTGGACGCCTACCAGGGCGAAGGCATCCAGCACATCGCCTGCTTCACCGACGACATCTACACCAGCGTGGAAAAGATGCGCGCGGCCGGCGTCAGCTTCCTGGATACCCCGGATACGTATTTCGACGTGGTGGACCTGCGCATCCCCGAGCACGGCGAAGATGTCGAGCGCCTGCGCCGCAACAAGATCCTGATCGACGCCGACCCGGACACCAAGCAGCGCAAGCTGCTGCAGATCTTCACCACCAACTGCATCGGCCCGATCTTCTTCGAGATCATCCAGCGCAAGGGCAACGAGGGCTTCGGCGAAGGCAACTTCCAGGCGCTGTTCGAAAGCATCGAGCGCGACCAGATCAAGCGTGGGGTGCTTTGAGGGCTGGGATTGGGGATTGGTTATTCGGGATTGGTTCTAAAGCGGTGCGTTGTGATTGGTGATTGGTGCGAGTGGTTGGACGGACAGGAACTGAGCGATGCGCTATCTCTGAAAGCATGTGTTGCGAAAACTCAGCGCGGAAGTCAATCCTCCGTGATCCAGAAGGCACTGCTTGCGCGCCAGATGTCTGACGCGATGAAACGCTGAAAGAGCACGCGAATAAAGCCCCTCTCCCGACGGGAGAGGGGTTGGGGTGAGGGTACGGTGGAGCGATGAAAATCAAACCGCCGTTACCCACGAGTGCACTCGCCCACGCACGCGCATTGCGTCGCGACATGACCGACGCAGAGCGTGCGCTATGGCGCCGTCTGCGTGGGAATCAGCTCAAAGGCTTCAAGTTCCGAAGGCAGCATCCGATTCCGCCGTACATCGCAGATTTTTGTTGCATTGAAGCCAAGTTGATTGTTGAGTTGGACGGATCGCAACATCAGGCATCCTTCGATCAGGCAAGAACGCGGTGGCTTCAATCGAAAGGCTGGATCGTGCTGCGCTTCTGGAATAACGATGTACTGCTGTCGCTGGATGCTGTGGTTGAGGCGATCTCCACGATAGTCGCGCCGCCGTACCCTCACCCCAACCCCTCTCCCGGTGGGAGAGGGGCTTGAGCATTGCGCTTCTCCAATATCGCACCTCCCTGCAACGGTGGTGCCACAACCGAAGAGCCCACGCCCATGCATGACCAGACTTCCTACATGACCGGCTTCGGCAACGAGTTCGCCACCGAAGCGGTGGCAGGCACACTGCCGCTCGGGCAGAACTCCCCGCAGCGCGTGGCCCATGGCCTGTACGCCGAGCAGTTGTCCGGCACCGCCTTCACCGCACCGCGCGGGTCGAACCGACGCAGCTGGCTGTACCGCATCCGTCCGGCAGCGGTGCATGGCCGCTTCTCGCTGATCGATCACTCCCGATGCCACAACGACTTCGGCAGCGGCCCGGTGCCGCCGGACCAGATGCGCTGGAGTCCGCTGCCGCTGCCGGTCACGCCCACCGATTTCGTCGATGGCCTGTACACCATGGCCGGCAACGGCAGCCCGGAGGCGATGAGCGGCGTGGCGGTGCATCTGTATGCGGCCAACGCGTCCATGCACGAACGGTTCTTCTACAGCGCCGATGGCGAGTTGCTGCTGGTGCCGCAGCTCGGCCGGCTGCGGGTCTGCACCGAACTGGGCGTGCTCGACCTGGAGCCGCAGCAGATCGGCGTGATACCGCGCGGTGTGCGGTTCCGGGTGGAACTGCTCGATGGCCAAGCGCGTGGCTATGTCTGCGAAAACTTCGGCGGCCTGCTACGGCTGCCGGATCTGGGGCCGATCGGTGCCAATGGCCTGGCCAATCCGCGTGACTTCGAGACCCCGCATGCGGCGTTCGAGCAGCGCGACGGTGCGTTCGAGCTGGTCGCCAAGTTCCAGGGCCATCTGTGGCGGGCGGACATCGATCACTCGCCGCTGGACGTGGTGGCCTGGCACGGCAACTACGCGCCGTATCGCTACGATCTGCGCCGCTTCAACACCATCGGCTCGATCAGCTTCGACCATCCCGATCCCAGCATCTTCACCGTGCTGACCTCGCCCAGCGACACGCACGGCACCGCCAACATGGATTTTGCGATCTTCCCGCCGCGCTGGCTGGTGGCGCAGCACACCTTCCGCCCGCCGTGGTTCCATCGCAATGTGGCCAGCGAGTTCATGGGCCTGGTGCACGGCGTCTACGACGCCAAGGCCGAGGGGTTCGCGCCGGGCGGCGCGTCGCTGCACAACTGCATGAGCGGGCACGGCCCGGACGCAGCGACCTTCGACAAGGCCTCGCAGGCCGATCTGTCGCGCCCGGACGTCATCGTCGACACCATGGCCTTCATGTTCGAAACCCGCGCCGTGCTGCGGCCCACCCAGCAGGCACTGCAGGCCACGCATCGACAGGCCGACTATCAGCGCTGCTGGGAGGGTTTGCGTGCCGGGTTCAAGGCGCCGGCAATCGGCTAGGCAGACTGAACGACCAAGGGCGACACTCCAGCCAGCGACGCACCACAGTTGCACACTGCCGGCGCGTGCTGTCGCATGGCGCGGGTGTGCCAGAGTGTCGGTATCGGCGACGGCGGTGCGTCGCCGCCGATCATGGACACGACACTGCCTCGCTACCGCAGCCGAGCGATGCCAGCGCGCGGGGCGCGATCATCAGCGACCTGCGCCTGCTGCCTCACGCGGCCTGTAACGTGTCCGGCAGCAGCTCGCCGATGCGCGTGCGCACGCGCTCGGCATACGAGGGCGAGGTGAACTGCGGCAGCTCACGCAGAGCCGCATTGATCGCGGTGGCGATCGCGTCTTCGGCGCGTGCGGCCTGCAGTTGCCGGTGCAGCACTACGGCCACCGGATTGCGTTGCAACTGCAGGATGTCCAGCAGATAGAGCCGGGCATTGGTGGTTGCGCGACGACGCAGGCGCTGCAGGTCGTCCTCGCTGGCTGGCTCCGGTGGCGCCTGCACCGTGGCCGGAGCTGCTGCAGCCGGCGCCACTGCCGCAATGGGCGCGCTGCCGCGTCTTGCATCGCTCGCATCGCCTCCAGCGGGTTCCAGATAGCCCATCGCGCACAGCGTCTGCACCAGCGTACCGCCCGCGTTTCCCAGCAGCGCTGTCAGCGCGGCCAGATCGCGCTGCCCGTCGGCGAGGATCAGGGCACGGCGTTGCAGCAGGGTCAGCGGACTACGGTGCGATTGCAGCGCGGCAAGGGCGAGTTCGGTCTTGCGTGGGGTCATGGCGGCGGTCCTGCGAAGCCGACAGGGTGACCGCTGCCAATGAAGCGCCGATGACATCGGTGCGACGCGATGTCATGGCGGCCTGCACACCGCCGCGATCCCGGCTGTGTAGGCTTCACGTTCGCATAAGGGAGCGCTTCGATGACATCCAGACTGCTTGGCGTGATGGGCCTGATGCTGGTCGTGGCCGGCTGCGATCGCGCCGATGAGCCGCCAGCGGCGCCCGCATCCGCCGCTGCGCAGCCCGCCTCGGCCAGCGATCAGCCCACCGGCGCGGTGCCACCGGCCACGGCGCCGGCCGGCACGTTTCCGCCCGATCTGCGGCAGCAGCCGACCACGCTGGCGCGCATGGATGGCTACGGCGACCTGCGCCTGGGCCAGGACGCTGCGCAAGCGCGCGCAGCCTGGGGTGGCGACCTGCGCGGCGATGCGGCCAACGATGGCGGCTGCTATCTGTTGCGCCCGCAGTGGGCAGACGATGCGCGCCAATTCGGTTTCATGTTCGAAGGCGATCGCCTGGTCCGCTACCAGACCAGCGAGCCGAAGGAAGTGGCGCCTGGCGGCGGCAAGGTCGGCATGACGCTGGACCGGCTGCGCGCACTGTACCCCGATGGTCTGCAGGCGCAGCCACACAAATATGTGCCCGGCGCGCAGACGCTGCGGCACGCCGACGCTGCCACCCAGTCGGCGCTGGTGTTCGAGACCGATGCCGAGGGCAAGGTCAGCAGCTGGCGGGTAGGGCAGGCGCCGCAGGTGGATTATGTGGAGGGGTGCGGCTGAGTGTCGCCGTCATCGCAGCGCTTGCATGCCAGTGCTGCGCTTGCAATCTCGCCACGTGTAGCGAGCTGTAGGATGGCGTGAGCTGGACCCCTGCAACCATGCATCGCATGCGATCGACTATGCAGCGCGCTCGCAGCACACCGCCGCGTGGGTTCATTGCCCCGAAGACGGGCGCTCATGCTCTCGTGCGGTCTCTTCGTTCTCGCCGATATCGCCCTCGGCCGCCGGTGTTGGCAGACCTTCCTTCTTCATCTGGCCGTGGTTGGGTACTTCCGGGCGATCTTCCATCATCAGCGACAGCGCAGCCTTGGCCATCATGTGCGCACTGATCGGCGCGGTAATGAACAGGAACACGGTGATCAGCAATTCGCGCGGCTGCGGGTCCACGCCCAGGAACAGGTGGTAACCCACCGAAGCGAGCAGCACGCAGCCCACGCCCAGCGTACTGGCCTTGGTCGGTGCATGCAGGCGCTTGAAGAAATCCGACAGCTTCACCAGCCCGAAGGCACCGATCAGGATGAAGAAGGTGCCGATCAGCAACAGCGCGCTGAGCAGATATTCGGTGAGCGCGATCATTCGACGATATCCCGGCGCAGCACGAACTTGCTCAGCACCACGGTGCTGCCGAAACCCAGCATCGCAATCACCAGCGCCGCTTCGAAGTAGATGGGCGAATCCAGGTACATGCCCAACAGCATCAACTCTGCGATGGCGGTGATGGACAGCGTATCCAGTGCCAGGATGCGGTCGGGCACCGTGGGGCCGCGCAACAGGCGCCACAGCGCCATCACGATGGCCAGCCCCACCGCATGCATGCAGATGACGATGGTCGATTCGATGAACATGTGACCGGTCATGGAAAGATCTCCATCAGGGGCTTCTCGTAGCGGGTCTTGATCTCGGCGATCAGCGCGTCCGGGTCGTCCAGATGCAGTACGTGCACCAGCAGGTACTTGCGGTCGTCCGACAACGCTGCGGACACCGTGCCCGGCGTGAGCGTGATCATGCTGGTCAGCGCGGCAATGCCATGGATGTTGGCGATATCCAGCGGCACCCAGATAAATCCGGGATGGATGCGCGATTCCGGCCCGAGCACCTGGATGGCGACCTTGATGTTGGATCGTACGATGTCGCCGGCCGCCACCAGCAGCATGCGCGGCACCGAGCGCAACGAACCGATGCGCGCGAACTCGCGGTCCAGCCGCGCCGCGAACAGTGGCACCACCACGCCCAGCAGCGCACCCAGCGCCCATTGCTGCGGCCCGAAGCTGTCGCTGAGCAGCAGCCAGAACACGAAGACCGTCACGCTCAGCGGTGCAGAGGGAAACAGCCGGCGTCGCCATGAAACCCGTGCGTTCATGGCTGCCTCCGTAGCGGGGTGGTGGCGCGCACTTGCTCGACGTAGGCGCCGGGATCGCGCAACTGCGCGGCGGCGGCATCGGTGTAGCGCATCAGCGGCTCGGCGCCGACCGTCATCGCCACCAGCCCGGTCAGCAGCACGACCGTGGCGGCGGTTTCCACCGGGCGCATGCGGCCACGGCGCGGCGGTTGCAGCTCGGGCGCATCCTCCACCGCGGCGGGCACGCGCCAGAACAGGCGCACGCCGGCGCGCGTCAATCCGATCACCACCAGCAGGCTGCTGCCCAGCACCGCGCCCCACACCGGGCCCACCAGGCCGGCGGGCACGTGCTGCAGCAAGGCGGCCTTGGCCAGGAAGCCGGACAAGGGCGGCAGGCCGGCCACTGCGACCGCGGCGATCAGGAACATGCTGCCGGGGATCGCCCGCCCGGGTAGTGGCGCCACCACTTCCTTGCGGTCGCTGGCGTTGCCACGGCGGCGCCGGATCAGGTCCGAGACCATGAACAAGGCTGCCGCCACGAAGCTGCTGTGCGGCAGGTAGTACAGGCCGGCGCCGAGCGCGCCCGCATCGTCCAGCGAAAACGCGATGAACAAGGTCGCTGCCGAAAACACCACCAGGTAGGACACCATCACTCGCAGCCGCGATGCGGCCATCACCCCGAACGCCGCCATCAACAGCGTGGCGATGCCCAGCCACAGCAGGGCATGCCGACCAAAGCCCTGCAGCGCGCCGGCACCGGCGCCAAACCACAGCGCCGACACGCGCAAGGTCGCATACAGCCCGACCTTGGTCATGATCGCGAACAGCGCCGCCACTGCGGCCGGTGCGCGCGAATAGGTTTCCGGCAGCCACAGATACAGCGGCAACAGCGCCGCCTTGCTGCAGAACACCAGCAGCAACAAGCCCAATGCGGCCTTGGCCAGCGGTACGTCCTGCGCCGGCAGCTCGGCGATGCGTTGCGACAGTTCGGCCATGTTGAGGGTGCCGAACACGCCGAACAGCAAGCCCAGCGCAACCAAGAACAGCGTCGACGCACACACGTTGAACACCACGTAATGCAGGCCCACCCGCATCTGCAGGCCGCGCCCGCCGCTGAGCAGCAGCCCGTAGGAGGCGATCAGCATCACCTCGAAGAACACGAACAGGTTGAAGATGTCGCCGGTGAGGAAGGCCCCGTTCAAGCCCATCAGCTGGAACTGGAACAGGGCATGGAAGTGCGGTGCGCGCCGATCCCAGCCGGCGCAGGCATGCAGCAGGCAGGCCGCGCCCAGGATCAGGCTCGTCAACAGCATCCATGCCGAGAGCCGGTCGCCCATCAGCACGATGCCCAGCCGCGCCGGCCAGTCGCCGAGCAGGTAGACCAGCACGCCACCCTCGGCGGCACGCGCGAACAGCGCGATCACCGCTGCCGCCAGCACCGCCATGCTGGTCCACGCCACGCTGCGCTGCACGCGCGGCCCGTAGCGACGGTGTTCGACGAACAGCGACGCCGACGCGCCCAGCATCGGGATCAGGATCGGCAGGATCAGCAAATGATTCATCGCCGCGCCTGCCGCGTGTCGGCGCCGCTGATGTCATCTTCATGCGCGTCCACGTGATCGCTGCCGTTGTCGTTGCGGCTGCGGATCGCCAGCACCAGGCTCACCGCGGTCATTGCGAAGGCGATCACGATCGCGGTCAGCACCAGGGCCTGCGGCAACGGGTCGGTGTAGTGCTGCAGATCCACCGGCACGCCCTCGCGCAGCACCGGCGGCTGGCCGCTGCGCAGCCGCCCACCGGCAAAGATCAGCAGGTTGGTCGCATACGACAGGAAGGTCATGCCCAGGATCACATCGAAGCTGCGCGCACGCAGCAGCAGATAGATCGCCAATGCGGTGAGGACGCCGATCGCGCTTGCCACTGCCAGTTCCATCAATGCTGCTCCGCGGTGCGTGTCGAACGTTGGGTGGGATCGATTTCGCCGCGCTGCGAGGCGCGCGTGCGAGACGGTTTGATCGTGCCCATCATCGACAGCATCAACATCGCCGCACCGAACACCACCAGATACACGCCGATATCGAACCCCAGCGCGCTGGCGAGCTCCAGCTCGCCCAGCAGCGGCACCGCAAGATCGAGGTGCCCACTGGTCAGGAAGGGGCGCCCGAACACAAACGCACCCGCACCGCTGACCAGCGCGCACAGCAGGCCGATGCCGATCAGCCGGATGTAGTCGAAGCCGAAGCGCGACTCCACCGAGGCGGTGCCCTGGATCACGTACTGCATCAGCAACGGCACCGCCAGCACCAGACCGGCGATGAAGCCGCCACCCGGCGCGTTGTGGCCGCGCAGGAACAGGAACAACGACACCGTCAGCGTCAGCGGGAACATGATCTGCGCCAGATCGGCCGGCACCGGCAGCTTGATCGGTGGCCCCGGCATGGTGCGTTCCGGCGCCATGCGCGAGCGCCGCAACAGCCCGTGCACCACCAGCCCGGCGATGGCGAATACGGTGATCTCGCCGAAGGTGTCGAAGCCGCGGAAATCCACCAGGATCACGTTCACCACATTGCGCCCGTATGCCTCGGGCAAGGCGCGCTGCAGCAGCTCGCCGGCCATGGTGGGGCTGGCCTGCGTCATCAAGGTATACGACAGCGCCGCCAGGCCGGCACCGCCGACCACCGCCAGGCAGATATCGCGGATCTTGCGCAGCCGCGCGCGCTCGGGCGGCGACCGCTCGGGCAGATAGTTCATCGCCAGCAGCATCAGCACCAGCGTCACCATTTCCACCAGCAGCTGGGTCAGTGCCAGGTCCGGAGCCGACAGGAACACGAAGGTCAGGCTGACCGCCAGGCCGGTACCGCCCAGCACCAGCACCGCCAGCAGGCGCTGCCTGTACAGGAATACGCTGCCCAGCGCGCAGGCGATCAACAGCAGCCATACCGTCCAGCCCAGCAGCGGCATCGGCGTGGGCGCCGGCCAGGCCGGCAGCGCGCCGCCCTGCAGGAACGGCAGCAGCGCCACCACCACCGCGCTCAGGACCAGCAGCATCAGCATGCGTTGCAGGTTGCCGTTGGTCACCGCGTCGGTCATGCGTGCGGTGGCCGCGAACAGGGCGCGCAGGTTCCAGTGGAACAGCGCCTTGCCGGGCGAACGGTTCTGCACCGCATACAGGTCCAGCGTGCGGCGGATCGCCATGTACAGCAGCGTGCCGCCGACCATGCCGGCGATGCTCATCGCCAGCGGCCAGTTGAAGCCGTGCCACAGCGCCAGGCTGTAGTCGGGCAACCTGTCGCCCAGGATGGCGCCGGCGCCGACACGCAGCACCGGTGCCACCGTCCATGCCGGCACGATGCCGACGGCCACGCAGATGAGCACCAGCACTTCCACTGGAATCTTCATCCAGCGCGGCGGCTCGTGCGGGGTGGTGTCCAGATCCAGCGGGCCATCGCCGAAGAAGGTGTCGTGGACGAAGCGCAGGCTGTAGGCCACGCCGAGCAGGCCGGCCAGCAGCGCGGCGATGCTGGCGAGCACGCGCATCAGCTGCGGTGCATCGGTCTCCAGCGCCACGGCGAAGAACATCTCCTTCGACAGGAAACCGTTGAGCAGCGGAATGCCGGCCATGGCCAGCGAGGCGGTGATCGCCAGCGCGCTGGTGAAGGGCATCAAGCGGCGCAGATTGCCCAGCTTGCGCATGTCGCGCGTGCCGGTTTCATGGTCGATGATGCCGGCGGCCATGAACAACGAAGCCTTGAACACCGCGTGGTTGAGGATGTGGAACACCCCCGCCACCACCGCCATCGGCGTGGACAGGCCGAACAGCATGGTGATCAGGCCCAGATGCGAAATGGTCGAATACGCCAGCACGCCCTTGAGATCGTGCTGGAAGATCGCGTGCCACGCGCCCAGCAACAGCGTGATCGCCCCGATGCTGGTGACCGTGTAGAAGAACAGATCGGTGCCGGCCAGCGCCGGATGCAGGCGCGCCAGCAGGAAGACGCCGGCCTTCACCATCGTGGCCGAATGCAGATACGCCGACACCGGGGTGGGCGCAGCCATGGCATGCGGCAGCCAGAAATGGAACGGAAACTGCGCGCTCTTGGTGAAGATGCCCAGCAGCACCAGGCCCAGCGCGTACGGATACAGCGGGCTGGCGCGGATGACATCGCCGGCGGCCAGCACCGCGTCCAGCTGGAAACTGCCGACGATGCGGCCGATCATCAGCACCCCGCCGAGCAGGGCGAGCCCGCCGCCGGCGGTGAGCACGAAGGCCATGCGCGCGCCTTCGCGCGCATCCCGGCGCTGCGACCAGAAGCCGATCAGCAGGAAGGAACTGATGCTGGTGAGTTCCCAGAACACCATCAGCAGCAACAGATTGCCCGACAGCACCATGCCGAGCATCGCGCCCATGAACAGCAGCAGATAGGCAAAAAAGCGCGATGCGCTGTCGCGCGCGCTGAGGTAGTAATGCGCGTACATCACCACCAGCGCGCCGATCCCCAGCACCAGCAGCGCAAACATCCAGGCCAGGCCATCGAGCCGCAGCGAGAACAGCAAGCCGATCTGCGGCAACCATGCATGCGCGCTGGCGATCACCTGCCCGCGCAGCACCGCCGGCGTCAGCGAGGCGAGCACCAACAATCCGGCCAACGGCGCGGCCGCGGCCAACCACGCAGTGATTGAACGGCGCGCGCGCCAGGACAGCGCAGCGGCGGCGGCCATCAGGAACGGCAGCGCAAGCAGGATTTCCAGCGGGAAAGACATGCAGGGAACACAAGATTCGCGAGCAGGCCAGAGAGCTTAACAAATCGTTGACTGACGCCAGTGTCAACGTCGGCACTGCGTCCGCGCTGCCGACGTGGCCGAACGGCGACGCATTGGCATGGCGTACTCGGTATGCTGCAGTCACCGTGACTCGTCTCTTCCGTCCTGTGACCGCTGCCAATCCCGCCCCAACCGCCGCTGCATCCGCGCCACGCGCCCTGGTTTTCGGCGGCAGCGGGCAGATTGGCGAGCGGTTGCTGGCCCGGCTGCTCAGCGGCGGCTGGCAGGTCACCGCATGGTCGCGCCAGCCGCGCGCCGCGCGCCCGGGCCTGATCTGGCGGCAAGGCGATCTGGCGGTGCCGGCAGCGCCAGGCGAGACCTTCGAAGCGATCTTCAGTTGCGGTCCGCTGGACCACTTCGCACGCTGGTATGCCGAAAATCCGGTGCGTGCGCCGCGTATCGTGGCGTTCGGTTCCACCAGCCTGGAGGTCAAGCAGCATTCGGTCGATGCCGCTGAGCGGGACGTGGCGCAGCGGCTGGCGAACGCCGAGCAAGCGCTGTTCTCGGCCGCGCAGGCGCGCGGCGCCACGGCCACGGTGCTGCGCCCGACCCTGGTGTATGGCGCCGGGCGCGACAAGACCCTGACCCAGATCGCAGGCCTGGCGCAGCGCACCGGTGCCTTCGTGCTGCCCGTCGATGCCACCGGCCTGCGCCAGCCGGTGCATGTGGACGATCTGGCCAGCGCGGCGCTGGCGGTGATCGGCCAGCCGGCGACCCAGCAACGCAGTTATGCCGTTGGCGGTGGCGAAGTGCTGGCCTACACGCAGATGGTGCAGCGTGTGCTGGCCGCGCTGCCGCGGCCGGCGCGGCTATACCAGGTGCCACCGGGCCTGTTCGGGTTTGCGCTCACGGCCGCCCATCGCCTGGGCCGCCTGCGTGGCATGAATGCCGCCGCGTTGCAGCGCATGCGCGAAGACCTGGTCTTCGATCTGGAGCCGGCGCGTCGCGATTTCGGCTACGCACCACGCGCGTTCCAGCCACTGCCGGAAGAGCTTGGCATCGGCGAGTGATGCAGCAGGTGGGGCGGGAATGGGCGCGGCCTCTGCCTCTGCCCAGCTGTCGGTAATCGCAGCGATTGCTTGAGTACCTGCAACCTTGCGCGGTGATGCGGGCGATATCACGCCGTGGTGGCTTCCGTCGTGCTCGGGCCCTTGCTTGCGCGCATTACCCGATGCACGGACAGGTCAACCTGGCGTTGCCTGAGACCCGCCTGCACCGGCACGGGAGCGGCCTAACGCGCGGGCGCTGCCCGCGTGCTGTCGTCGGCCACGCTCAGTAGCGCCAGCCCAGCTGGCGATAGGCCTTGGCCAGCACCCAGATCGGACCGATCAGCAGATAGGTCAGGTCGGTCAGGAAGCTCGGCTTGCGGCCTTCGATCTTGTGGCCGACGAACTGGGCGATCCAGGCCACCACGAACACCGAGATCCCGGCGGCGAACAGCCCGTTGAGCCCGACCCGGCCTTCGATCAGCCGGCACAGGCAGCCGAAGAAAAAGAAGATCGCCAGCATGCCCAGCCCCAACGGGCGAGAGAGCCGGTTGTAGTACGACCATGCCGCAAACATCGCCAGCGCTGCCCACACCCCGCTGCTGAACCAGGTGCCGCCGACCGGGATGCACCACAGCAAGGCCACCACCGACCACAGGATGGCCGGCACCGCCACCACGTGGATGTGCTGGTTGGTGGCGTTGCGATGGTCGTCGGAGTAGCTGGCGAAATAGCGGTCGATCACGCGTGCGGTGGTGGTGGTGCGTTCGGTCATGTTCCCTCCCAGGAATGACCCAAGCATACGCGTGCGAACGGCCATGGTGGCACTGTGCGAGATACCGGACGCTGCCACGCGGCGATTGCGTGGCAGCGCCGGAGTACATCAGTTCACCGATACCGCACTCCAGGCCGCCGCCACGGCGCGGTATTGCGTGGAGTTGCTGCCATACAGGTCGGTGGCCGCGCTCAGCGTGGCCCGGCGCGCGGCCGCGTAGTTGCTGGAGGAGGTCATATAGACCGTGAGCGCGCGGTACCAGATGCGGCTGGCCGCGGCACGACCGATCGCAGTCAATGCGGTAGTGCCGTTGCAGACCAGGCTGGCCGGGGTCAGGTTGTAGCTGGTGCCCGCACCGAAGCCGCCCGGCACCACCGCACCTTCGGCCAGCAGATAGTAGAAGTGATTGGCCACGCCGGAGCTGTAGTGCACGTTGAGCGAGCCCAGGTTGCTGCGATAGCAATCGGGCGAGTCGCCATCCAGGCTGGGCTTGAACATGTAGCGCAAGGCCAGCGTTCCGCTGCTGTTGCCCGGAACGATCTTCTCGCCGATCAGGTAATTGCCCGGTTGCGCGATGTTATTGGCGGAGTACTCCACCATCGCGCCCATGATGTCGGACGTGGCTTCGTTCAAGCCGCCGGATTCGCCTGAATACACCAGGCGCGCCGAGCGGCTGGTCACCCCGTGGGTCATCTCGTGCCCGGCAACGTCGACCGACACCAGTGGCGTGAACGTGCTGCCGTCGCCATCGCCGAAGGTCATGCAGAAGCAGCTGTCCTGCCAAAACGCGTTGTTGTAGCGGCTGCCGTAGTGCACACGGCTGCGTGCGCCCTTGCCATCGTTGGCGATGCCACTGCGCGCATGGGTGTTCTTGAAGTAGTCCCAGGTCAACGCCACGCCATAATGCGCATCCACCGCCGCGGTCACCGTATCGCTGTTGGCGCCGTTGCCCCAGGCGTTGTCGGCATCGGTGACCAGCGTGCCGTTGCCGGAAGTGCTGTTGCGCATGGTGTAGGTGGCGCCACCACCGCGCCCGAGGTCGGTGAGTTCGAACCCGTTGCTGCAGCGCGTGGTCGCCAGCGCCACGCTGCCCGCGTACAGCGAGCGTCCGCTGCCGGCGGCGCTGGTGCCTCCCGCGCAGGCGGTATGCACCGTATCCCAGGCCTCCAGGATGCGCTGATCCACTGCATCGACGATGTAATGCATCTCGGTCGGCGTCTGATCGGGCTTGATGCCGCTGTAGATCACCTCATACGCAAGGCGTGGGGCGCCCTGGCGTGCGTATAGCGCCAGGCTGGCACGCGGCGGCGCATCCTGCGGCACGTCGAACTGCGCGCCGGCCACACGCATCGCCGTGTCGGCATCGATGCCGGGCACCAGGCTAGGGCGCACCGGCGTGTCCAGGGTCTGGCTCAACTGACGCATCACCCCGCGCCGCGAATGCACTACCACGTCGCCGCCAATCACCGGCAAGCCCCGGTAGGTGCGATCGAAGCGCACGTGCTCGCTGCCATCGGCATCGACGATGCTCTCGCGCGCAATGAAGACATCGGCCGGCGCGCGATGTGCCATAGCCGATGCGGAATTGCCGAGCAATGCCTGTGCACGCGACACCGCCGCGTTGGCAGACAGGTCCGCCGCCGTGGCGGCAGCAGAAAACGACAGCGCGCAGCAGATCGCCGCGCCCAATACATGAAATTGCATGACGACTCTCTCCCAGAAAACGTGCAATGCAAAGACCTGCCGCACCCCCCCCCGACGGCCGGTCGCCGGTGGCACCTCGGTGCCGGCAGTTACGCTTGCACAGTCCCGAACTGGGCAGTAGTAAAAATTACAGATGTATCGCGTTCTGTGCGCCCGGCCGCTTTGCGCTGCGGACCGCATCGCAGAGATGTGCCCATCCCATTGCGCACAGGGCATCAGCCGGCTTGCGGATGCGCAATCCCTCTGATGCGCTCAGCAGGTTGCGTGGGTGATGCGCCGACGCGTGGGCAATGCGGCAGACGATCGCGGTGAATGACACGGTTCCATGAATTCAACGCTCCACCGCAGGACGTCGAGGCGGCGCCGTCGTTGGCGCGCTTGGTGCACTCGTTTCAGACATCGGTTTGTCACCGCAGGCCGATAGGCACAGCGAGCACAGGTAGCAGAAACATGTCGCATCGCATCAGTTGGCCTCCTTGGAGATTTCATCGAAGTGGCTGCGCCCCTGTGCCCACTCCATCGGAACGAATGCTGGCGGTTCACTTGGCCACGGAAGTTCCGTCGACGTATCCAGTTTGACCTCGCCAACGCGGATTCCATCGGCCTGCCGGATTTACAGCGACTGGTCGTCCACCTTGACCAGCGTCCAGCAGGGGCGCTGTGCAAAATGGTAGACCTGCTGGCCACCGGTGTCCGGTGTACGGACCAGCACCTGGCGACCGCCAGCGTCCTCGGAGACGACGACCTCGCGGCCGCCTTTGCGGGCAGCATCCAGGTTAGGGATGACCGGCCACTCGACCGTCGCGAGTGGGACCTCGCGCACCACCGGTGCCGGCTCAGGCTGCGCCTCCAGGTCGAGCTGGATCATGGTGAGCGGATCGGCGGTGGCCTTCTCCTGCACCGCGATCTCCGCACCGAAGCGTTTCAAGAACGAGGAGAAGTCGGCATCCGGGCAATTCGCTACCGGCGCCGGCGCCGCAGCTGCGGCGGTGGTCGCCGACGCGGCGGCTGTCGGCGCGCCTGGAGCTGCCGGCGGCGCCTGCGCGGAGCAAGCCGCAAGCGCGAGGCTCAATGCTAGAGCCGTCAGAGTAGTACGGTAACCAGCCAATCGATCCTCCTGATCGTGTCGGGGCAGCATCAGCGCGGCGAGAGTCTATCGGCGGCCAGGTTGTGGTGTGTGAACGTCCTTCAGTCGAAGCATCGGTGCCAGTGAAGGCGCTGCGCATCAACGCGCGGAGCCGTGGTCCCAAGGTACACGCTCGTTCCGGTGCGCCGCGCACGCTCAGCGGCCGAGCGGATGTGTCGTGGCACCTCATGTCGGCACACGCGCGCAGCATGCTCCCCTCTACCTCTCGATGTGCCGAACGTACCTGCGAGCGGCTAGCAAAACGTAGCGAGCAGTCGCCAGGTAGGTGTGGACTGCGCGCTTGGAATCGGACTGCACGAGTAGTACATGCCTGATCAAGCATCGGCTGCGCCCGCCTGGCGATGAGGGCAGTGGTTCTGTCAGCTGCCCTAGATACCGTTCGAAAAAACGTCCAATGCAGCTGCATCGACCCAGCCCCGTGCGCAGTCGCCTGCATCGCGGCCCTGCGCAGCAGGCCGGCAGGCCGCGCCGGCAGTGGGCTGCAAACGTTTGATCGGCCTGTCGCCATACGTTTGGCACAGTGCCGCGTTCTTGCACGCTGCCACGCTGCTCGCCGGGATCGCGACGACGTAGTAATAACGCGGGTGCTGTCCGGCGCGAGCGATGCCTTGTATGCAGATGAGTTGACCTTGCGCCAGGTGGGCAGTGGCCGTTGCAGTGCTGCCCGTGGCTGGCACGGCATCGAGAATGTCGGCGCCGCTTGTGCGCGCAACGCCTGCGAAGAATCCTTTATCCCCGCACTCCGGTAGCAGCTCCACATCGTAGAAATCGCCTGCATCGACATTGCCTGCCGTGCAGCCTGTGCCAGAGAGTGGAGTGGTACACGTCACGCCACTGGCCTGGATCACCGCTGCCAATTGCTGACCGACCGCAGTAACCGGCGCAGGAGCCGCCGGTAACCCGCGCGCTGCGGCCTGCGCATTGGGCTCGCCAGCGCTGCAGGCCATCGCTGCAAACAACAGCGCAGGCAGCATGGCGCCAGGCAACGGAGTGAGGCGGTCATTTGAAGGACGCGACATCGTCAAAGCCTGGCTGCTGGGTAGGTAATCACTGTTGAAACAAGCCGTCGGAAGACCTCTCGCACATCATCAAGCGCGCACACTGTCCTGTTTCAAGCGCGCATGATCGATCGATGCGTTACCGGCAGCTCCAGTGCCGGCTCCGATGATCGACGACCGCAAAAAATCAAAGCCCCGCAGTCGGGGCTTTACCGCATCAATCGACCGAAATGCCTGCCAGCCGCTGCAATGCTTCGGCGTACTTCGCACGCGTGCGGTCGATCACTTCCGCCGGCAGGCGCGGGCCCGGTGCGGTCTTGCCCCAGTCCAGCGTCTCCAGATAATCGCGCACGAACTGCTTGTCGTAGCTCGGCGGGCTGGTGCCCACTTCGTACTGGTCGGCCGGCCAGTAGCGCGACGAATCCGGGGTCAGCATCTCGTCCATGATGTACAGGCGGCCATCGGCATCGGTGCCGAATTCGAACTTGGTGTCGGCCAGCAGGATGCCGCGCTCGGCGGCAAAGTCCGCCGCGAAGCGATAGATGCGCAAGGTGGCATCGCGCACGCGCTCGGCCAGCTCGGCGCCGACGGTCTTGACCATCGCATCGAAGTCGATGTTTTCGTCGTGGTCGCCGACGGCGGCCTTGGTGGACGGGGTGAAGATCGGCTCGGGCAGCTTCTCGGCCTGGCGCAGGCCGTCGGGCAGTTCGATGCCGCTGACCTTGCCGGTGCGCTGGTAGTCCTTCCAGCCGCTGCCGATCAGGTAACCACGGGCGATCGCTTCCACCGGCACCGGCTTGAGCTTGCGCGTGACCACCGCGCGCCTGGCGTACAGCGCCGGGTCCACACCGTCGGGCAGCACCTGTTCGACGCCGATGTTGACCAGATGGTTGGGCATCAGGTGGTCGGTCTTGTGGAACCAGAAGTTGGACACCTGGCAGAGCATTTCGCCCTTGCCCGGAATCGGGTCCGGCAGCACCACGTCGAACGCGGACAGGCGGTCGGTGGCCACCATCAACAGGTAGTCGCCCGGAGGGGCGTCGGCGGGCAGGCGATCGCGGGGAATATCGAAGACATCGCGGACCTTGCCACGGTGACGCAACGGCAGGCCGGGCAGATCGGATTGCAACAGCGTGGTCGACACAGGCACTCCTAAGGACGTCGCAATGACGCTGTCCCCGGGACCCGGCGGGCCCGCGGGTGGGCAGCGGGCCGCGTAGTGTACGGCGCTTCGTCGCGCCCCGCTGGATTTATCTGGCTGCCGCCGCAAACGCGCTGTGGACGGCGTGTCAGCCAGGCCGGGCGGGGGTTCGGGTAAGATCGCCAACCCGTCTTCCCCACCCCCGATCGCCCATGTCCTGGTACGGAAAACTGCTCGGCGCATTGGCCGGCGCCCTGCTGTTTCGCGGTGCGCCGATCGTGGGGCTGATGATCGGCCTGGCGATCGGGCATGCGGTGGATGCCGGCTGGTTCAAGCGCCGGGCCGACAATCCCTACGAAGCACTGGGGCTGGAGCCGGACGCCACCGCCGCCGAGATCGACCTGGCCTATCGCCGGCTGATGTCGCGCTACCACCCGGACAAGGTGGCCAACGCCGAGCCGGAGGCGCGCCGCCAGGCCGAAAAGAAGGCCAGCCAGATCAACGCCGCCTACGACCGCATCCAGCGGATGCGCAAGCGCTGAGCGCCGCACTCCGGACAAAACGGCCGTCAGTCGCCGCAGGCGGGCAAGCGCCACTGCAGCGTCATCGGGCCTGACCATGGCGGCCAGGCCCGGCTGCGTGGCTTAGAAGCGGTAGCCCAGGGTCAGGCGAATCGCATTGGTCGAAAAATCGGTATCGGTACGACGTAGGTCGGTGCCGGCCGGATTGACGCGCAGGAACGGGTTGCTGGCCGGCGCCGTGCCCGGCCCGACGCGCACGCGGGTGTCTTCGTCCTGCAGGCGGGTGAACAGGTATTCCACGCCGACCGAGACATGCTCGCTCAGCCGACGCTGCAGGCCAACACCGGCCTGGTAGCCATCGGCACTGTCGCCGCCGCGGCCGGTAAAGCTGTTGGCGGTGTTGCTGCTGGCAAAGCTGTGGTCGAACTCGCCGCGCGCCACGCCGGCGGTGAAATACGCCAGGTAATCGCCTTGCGCGCCGAAGGCATAGCCGATGCGGCCACGCAGCGCGGCGGTGCGATCGAGTTGGCGGGTGAAGGTGTACAGCGCAGGCGTCGTACTGAACGCGCTGACGCTGTCGCGGATGTCGTTGCGGGTGTACTCGGCCACCACGCCATAGACCCAGTTGCCGGCCTGCCAGTCGTAGCCCAGACGCGCGCCGTATTCGGCGCCGCCCTTGTCCTTGCTGCAGCCGCCGGCCGGCGTACGCCCGGCCGCTGCGCCACCGCAAAAGCCCGGGGAGAAGGCATCGGCACCGGTGGCGGTGCTGACCTGGTCGCCATCGCGGCCATCCAGGTCGGTATCGAAGCCGAAGCGGCCGCCAGACACGCCGGCCGGATCGGCGCCACCGACAGTGGCGCCGATGGAAAAACCGGACCAGTCGGCCGGGCCGGATTGCGCCCAGGCAGCGGGCGACAGCGCCAACAGCACGGTGGCGACGGAAGCGAGCGGGGTGGTTTTCATGCAGTCTCCTTGCAGCTGACGCAGTGCGCCGGTTCAGTACCTACGCGCTTGGGTCCGCTACGGATGCACTGGCAATGATGTTTTGAGCAGTGGTCGTCCTGCTGGGGCCGCCAGGCAGTGGCCGCGGCAATGCGGCAGGCAATGCCGGCGCACACGCCCGGCGGCGCCGTCGGCCCGGTCGCCATGCGGGGCAGGGCGGGTTCCTCCCCCCGTTCGCCGTGGTTGCGTCGAGGTAGGCGCTGTCAGCGCTGCGGCGCGCATATCCCCGGATGCCGGGATGCCAGGCAGGGCGGTTGCCCCTGTGTCGCGCCATGGCTGCCTCAGGCCGTCTGCCGCCGCGCTCGGCTTTCCTCGCCGGGCCACGGTTGCGACAATGGGCCTCCTGCATTTTTCCGAGCTGCCCATGCAACCGACGGCCATCGCCCCGTCCATCCTGTCCGCCGATTTCGCCCGTCTGGGCGAGGAAGTGGACAACGTCCTGAAGGCCGGCGCCGACTGGGTGCACTTCGATGTGATGGACAACCACTACGTGCCCAATCTGACCATCGGCCCGATGGTCTGCCAGGCGCTGCGCAAGCACGGCATCGTCGCGCCGATCGATGTGCACCTGATGGTGGAGCCGGTGGACCGCATCGTGCCGGACTTTGCCGACGCCGGCGCCACCACCATCAGCTTCCACCCCGAAGCCAGCCGCCACGTGCACCGCACCGTCCAGCTGATCAAGTCGCATGGCTGCCAGGCCGGCCTGGTGCTCAATCCGGCCACTCCGGTGGATATTCTGGACTGGGTGCTGCCGGAATTGGATCTGGTGCTGGTGATGTCGGTCAATCCCGGCTTCGGCGGGCAGGCCTTCATTCCGTCGGCGCTGGACAAGCTGCGCGCCATCCGCCGCAAGATCGACGCCACCGGCAAGCCGATCCGGCTGGAGATCGACGGTGGGGTCAAGGCCGACAACATCGGTGCGATTGCCGCCGCCGGTGCCGATACCTTCGTGGCCGGCTCGGCGATCTTCAACGCGCCCGACTATGCGCAGGTCATCGCGCAGATGCGCGCGGCGGTGGACGCCGTGCGATGAGCCCGGCTGCGCCGCAGATCCGCACGGCCACGCCAGACGATGTGCCGCTGCTGCATGAGTTGATCACCGCGCTGGCGGTCTACGAGCGCGAGCCCGATGCGGTCACGGCCACCCAGGACGATCTGCGCGCCAGCCTGTTCGGCGACGGCGCCACCGCGCATGCGCTGATCTGCGAGCAGGACGGCCAGGCACTGGGATTTGCGGTGTATTTCTTCAATTACTCCACCTGGCTGGGCCGCAACGGCCTGTATCTGGAAGACCTGTTCGTGCGCCCGCAGGCGCGCGGCAAGGGGGCAGGCCTGGCGCTGTTGCGGCACCTGGCGCAGCTGGCGGTGCAGCGCGGCTGCGGGCGGTTCGAGTGGTCGGTGCTGGACTGGAATCAGCCGGCGATCGACTTCTACCAGGCAGTCGGCGCCCGCCCGATGGACGAGTGGACCGTGTATCGGCTCGATGGCGAGCGACTGGCAGCCTTTGCCGCAGGCGCCTGAGCGCAGCGGTCGACGCGGCAAGGAACGTTCGACCCTTGCGCTGACGCGCAGGGATGGCCTCAGCAGCGAAGCCTCATGGTGCGGTTGGCTGAACGATCCTGGCGGTGCGGTACGTGCCGGCGCGAGCAGCGCCAGCATGGCCGTGGTCGCGAACGATGGATATGCCTGTCGGCCTGAACAGGTGACTTTCGACCGATTGAACTTGCATCGGCCCGCTTCCAGCATCGGCGTCCCAAGCATGCCGCCGTTGCCGAGATGAACGCTTTCAAGACCTGTTGTGTCGTCACCGCGCTGTGTGGCGTCGGCCTGTTCGCCGGGCCGGGCCTGCTGCAGGCAGCGCCGGCGACGCCCTCCACGCCAGCCCCCGAGGCCGCCGTCGCCGCGCCGCTGCAATGGATCACGTTCGACACCCGTCAGACGTCGGGTATGCGCCCCTTCGTGCCTGCGCGTCTCAACGGGCAGCCAGTGTCGTTGATGGTGCACTCGCTGGCGTCGTTCTACATGCAGACCACGCACGCCAACGCGGCCCTGGCGGGGATCGCGCTGGAGGGCGAAACACGCAAGTTCGGCATCGAGTCCGAAGGCAAGCTCAGCGCGCTTGGCCGCCAATACGGGCACGCCAGCGAGCTTTCGGTTGGCGACGATGTGGCACGGGGCAAGCGCGTGGAAATCTTCGAAGTGCCGCAGAACGCGGCGGACGGCAAGCGCAAGGATGGCATGCTTGGCAACCTGTGGTTGAACGACCGCGGCGCCATCATCGATTACCGGCGCCAGCGACTGGCCGTCCCTGCAAACGCCGCCGTCGCTCAGGCGTTCGATGCCGGTCTGGTCAAGGCCGGCTACAGCAAGCACGCCCTCCACTGGGACGATGGGGGCAAGCTCTATTACGTGCTGGCGTCCATCAACCGGGTGCCGGCGAAGATGCTGGTCAGCACGGTGGGCGGCGATGCGGTGGACGTCACGTTCAAGGACAGATACCGGCTCACTCTCCAGGCCCGGCGCGACGAGCAGGCTGGCCCGGCGGGCGCGGTCGTGCCGGTCTTCGACGTCGTCGGCCCGGCCACACTGACGCTCGACGGCAAGCGTCTGCGCCCGTCCCCACTGCAGGCCTGGGACCGCAATGCCTACGATTCATCCAGCTCCGAATCCTCCTACCACGGTGTGCTCGCCTCGGGCCTGATGTTCGAGAACGCCGCCGTGATCGACTTCAAGACCGGGCACATCTTCTTCAAGTAGGCATGCAGGCCGGTAGGCGGCCACAAAAGGAAGGCCGCTCCATCGGAGCGGCCTTCAAGAAAATTGGAGGCTGATCCTGCCTCCGCCCGTCGTCCCTGCTATGGCCTTCCATGCTCCTGGTCGGCGATGACACGGGCATGACAACCCGCCAGATGTGCGTATTCACGATTCACCCATCGACCCGCTGCTAGCCTCTGACCACCCCCATCCCCACCATCGGCAGTGCGCATGGCCCCGTCCCACTGGCGATTGATCCTCAACGGCAAGTCCACCGACAACGAGGACCTGCGCCAGGCGGTCGGCCGCCTGCGCAAGCGTGGCATCCTGCTGGAGGTGCGGGTGACCTGGGAAGAGGGCGACGCCGAGCGTTATGTTGCCGAAGCGGTGGCCGACGGCGTGCACACCGTGGTGGCCGCCGGCGGCGATGGCACCCTGAGCGAGGTGGCCGCCGCGCTCGCCCATCGCCAGGGCGACGCCGCCACGCTGCCCTCGCTGGGTCTGGTACCGCTGGGCACCGCCAACGACTTCGCCACGGCCGCGAACATCCCCATCGAACCGCTCGACGCGCTCGACCTGATCGCCAGCCGTCCGGCGCAGGCGATCGACCTGCTGCGCCTGGACACCGCGCACGGGCCACACTGGTGCGCCAACATCGCCAGCGGTGGGTTCGGCACCCAGGTCACCGTGGAAACCGACGAAGGCCTGAAGAAGATGCTCGGCGGGCTGGCCTACCTGATCACCGGCATGTCGCGGCTGGGCCGGATCGACCCGATCAGCGCACGCTTCAGCGGCCCGGACTTCGGCTGGGAAGGCGAGTTCATCGCGCTCGGCCTGGGCAACGGCCGCCAGGCCGGCGGCGGCCAGGCGCTGTGCCCGGACGCGCTGATCGACGACGGCCTGCTCGACGTCACCATCGTGCCCGCACTCAACGGCGAGGTGGCCGCCACGCTCGGCACCCTGGTGACCAGCGGCAAGCAGGCTGCGCTCGAACGTGTGGCCGTGCGCGCCCGGCTGCCGTGGCTGGAGATCGCCTCGCATCAGCCGCTCACGCTGAACCTGGACGGCGAACCGGAAACCGCATTGCAGTTCCGCATCGACTGCGTGCCGGCGCGGTTGCGGATGCATCTGCCTGAGCATTGCCCGCTGCTGGGTGGATGAGGCTGGGAATCGGGAATCGGGAATCGCAAAGGCGCAAGCGCTGCGCTGCGCTTCGCGCCATCGCGGTTGAGTGGGGTTGTTTGGTGCCGGCTGCTGCCCTGGGCGTGCAGTTGCGCTACAGTAGCCCTGTGTCCCGCCTGACGACCCCACGCTCCTTCTCTTCCGCTCGCCGCTGGTGGCGATGGTGGCCCGTTGCCGTCGTCCGCCCCGCCACAGAGTCCCGGAAGGAAAGTCGTCTTGATCACTGCAGAGCAGTTCCAGCGCCAGGCCGCTGAAGGCCACACCCGTATCCCCGTTGTCCGCGAAGTGCTGTCCGACCTGGACACGCCACTGTCGGTCTATCTGAAGCTCGCCGACGGCGCCTACACCTATCTGTTCGAATCGGTCGAAGGCGGTGAGCGCTTCGGCCGTTACTCCATCATCGGCCTGCCGGCGCGGCGCGTGTACAGCTTCCGCGGCCACACGCTGGAGGTCAGCGAACACGGCGAAGTCATCGAAACCCGCGACGTCGCCGACCCCCTGGCCGAGGTGGATGCACTGCGTGCCGAGCATTCGGTGCCGCAACTCGACGGCCTGCCCGGCTTCACCGGCGGGCTGGTCGGCTGGTTCGGCTTCGAGTGCATCCAGTACATCGAGCCGCGCCTGGGCAGCGGCGACAAGCCCGACGAACTGGGCACGCCCGACATCCTGCTGATGCTCTCCGAAGAGCTGGCGGTGTTCGACAACCTCAAGGGGCGGCTGTACCTGATCGTACATGCCGACCCGCGCCAGCCGCAGGCCTATGTACGCGCCAACCGGCGCCTGGACGAACTGGCGCATCGCCTGCGTCAGGGCGGCGCGGGATACCCGCAGGCGCAGATCTCCGATGCCATTGACGAAGCCGATTTCCATTCCTCGTTCACCCGCGAGGAATATCACGCGGTGGTGCGCAAGGCACAGGAATACGTGCGCGCCGGCGACATCTTCCAGGTGGTGCCTTCGCAACGCCTGCGCGTGCCGTTCCGTGCGCGCCCGGTGGATGTGTACCGCGCGCTGCGTGCGTTGAATCCTTCGCCGTACATGTACTTCCTTGATGTCGGCGGCACGCAAGTCGTCGGTTCTTCGCCGGAAATCCTGGCGCGGCTGCGCGATGGCGTGGTCACCGTGCGTCCCATCGCCGGCACCCGCCCGCGCGGCGCCACGCCGGAGCTGGACAAGGCGCTGGAAGAAGAATTGCTGGCCGACCCGAAAGAACGCGCCGAGCACGTGATGTTGATCGACCTGGGCCGCAACGACGTCGGTCGCGTGGCCGAACCGGGCACGGTCAAGGTGGGCGAGCAGTTCGTGATCGAGCGCTATAGCCACGTCATGCACATCGTCAGCGAGGTCACCGGCACGCTCAAGGCCGGGCTCAATTACAGCGACGTGTTACGCGCCACTTTCCCGGCCGGCACCGTCAGCGGCGCACCCAAGATCCGCGCGCTGGAAATCATCCGCGAGCTGGAGCCGGTCAAGCGCAACGTGTATTCGGGCGCAGTCGGCTACATCGGCTGGCATGGCGACGCCGATACCGCCATCGCCATCCGCACTGCGGTGATCCAGGACGGTTACCTGTACGTGCAGGCCGGCGGCGGCGTGGTCTACGACTCCGACCCCGACCTGGAATGGCAGGAAACGATGAACAAAGGCCGCGCGCTGTTTCGCGCCGTGGCTCAGGCCGCCAAGGGGCTGTGATGGACGGGCAGGGCAGCGCTGCGCGCATCGGTTTTCGTAACGACTACAGCGAAGGCGCGCATCCGCGTGTGCTGCAGGCGATCGTGCAGGCCAGTGCCGAGCAGAATGCCGGCTATGGCACCGATCGGCATAGCGAACGTGCAGCCGCACTGATCCGCGATGCCATCGCGCAACCGCAGGCCGCCGTGCATCTGCTGGTGGGCGGCACACAGACCAACCTGATTGCGATCAGCGCATTCCTGCGCCCGCATCAGGCGGTGATTGCGGTCGAAGCCGGGCATATCGCCACGCACGAAACCGGCGCCATCGAAGCCACCGGCCACAAGGTGCTCACCGTGCCGGCGTTGCACGACAAGCTGACGCCGGCCTTGATCGCGCCGGTGCTTGCGGTGCACGGCAACGAGCACATGGTGCAGCCGCGGCTGGTCTATCTCTCCAACAGCACCGAGAGCGGCACCATCTACACCCGTGCCGAACTCGAAGCCTTGTCGCGTTTCTGTCGCGCACACGATCTGCTGCTGTATCTGGACGGTGCGCGGCTGGGCGCCGCGCTGACTGCCAACGGCAACGATCTGGATCTGCCGACCATTGCCGCCCTCACCGATGCGTTCTACATCGGCGGCACCAAGAACGGTGCGTTGCTCGGCGAGGCCTTGGTCGTGATCCATCCTGACCTGCAGGCCGACCTGCGCTACCTCATCAAGCAACGCGGCGCGCTGCTGGCCAAGGGTATGGTGCTCGGCGCGCAGTTCGCCACCCTGTTCGAAGACGGCTTGTTCTTCGAACTGGCCGCGCACGCCAATGCCATGGCGCAGCGCCTGCGCGCCGGCCTGCTGGCCGCGGGCGTGGAGTTCGCCAGCGACTCGCCGACCAATCAGCAATTCATCGCCGTCACCGCCCAGCACGCCGAGCAACTCGCACGCCGCTACGACTTCGAACGCTGGGAAACGCGCAGCGATGGCCGGCTGGTCATTCGCTTCGTGACCTCGTGGGCGACCACGGCCGATGCTGTCGATCGTCTGTGCGCGGATATTGCCGCGCTTCATCACTGCATACCGTAAGTATGCGCATCAATCATCAGGGGAATAATAGATGAAGCAGGTCGCTCGTTGGATGCTGGCCGCGTTGTTTGCATCGCCGTTGCTTGCGACGGCACAGGTTAATAGCCTGCCGTCGCAGCCACATCTACTGGTAAAGGGGCAGGCCGAGCGTGAGGTGATCCCTGATCGCTTCACCGTCAAACTGGCGCTGGAAGCGACCAATCAATCGCCCGATCTGGCACGCACGCGTGTGCAGACTGATGCCGCATCGGTCTTGACGGCATTTGCGCAACACAATGCGCTAAGCCAGAGCGTGCAGGCGTCTACTTTGTCAGTAGAGCCTGAATATCAGTACGAGGACGATCGCAAGATCTTTAAGGGCACCAAGGTGGAGCGCACCTTGTCTGCCGACTTCTCGACGTTGGACGATGTGCGTCAGTTTCTGGCTGGTTTGAAGACCTCCCAGTCGTTGCAGGTGTCCGGAATAGTTCCGGCCTATACCAAGGAAGCCGAAGTACGTGCTGAACTCAAGCGTGAAGCGGTCGAGCGTACGCGTAGCTCCGCGCGCCAGCTGGCCAGCGCTTACGGCGTGTCGTTAGGCGGGCTATATACGATTTCCGAGGTCGCGCCCAACTTTGCTTATGGGATCCAGGCAGGTACCTGGCAAAACGAGCGCCGAAATTCGGCGTATTCCAATTCGCTAGATGCTGTCCAGGTGAGTGGTGCCCAGCGAGCGCGGACGGCAGAGTCGCTCGAAGCCGGCAGCCTCACCCTTACCGAAAACATCTATGCGGTCTTCCTGATCGCGCAATGAGTCCTTTGCCATGCTGCTGATGCTCGATAATTACGATAGCTTCACCTACAACCTCGTGCAGTATTTGCAGGCGCTGGGCGCCGAGGTCACGGTGGTGCGCAACGATGCGATGAGCGTCGATCAGATCGCCGCGCTCAGGCCCGAGCGCATCGTGATCTCGCCCGGCCCCTGCACGCCCAACGAGGCCGGTATCTCGTTGCAGCTGATCGAACGGCTGGGCCAGACCACGCCCATCCTGGGCGTGTGCCTGGGGCATCAGAGCATCGGCCAGGTGTATGGCGGCGATGTGATCCGTGCCGGCAACATCATGCATGGCAAGACCTCGCCGATCCGCCATGAAGGAAAAGGCGTGTTCGCCGGCCTGCCGGACAGCTACGAGGCCACGCGCTACCACTCGCTGGTGGTGGACAAGACCACCTTGCCGGAGGCATTGGAAGTCACCGCCTGGACCGAGAATCCGGATGGCTCCATCGAAGAGATCATGGGCCTGCGCCATCGCCAGTTCCCGGTGGAAGGCGTGCAGTTCCATCCCGAGTCCATCCTCACCCAGCACGGCCACGCCCTGCTGAAAAACTTCCTGGAGCGCTGATCGCGATGGTGTATGCAGCTGCCAGCCACGGCGATGCAGCGTCCGGTCGTGTCGATGCAATGAAGACCGGCGACCGTGCCGCCGGCACATCGCCGCGTCGAATGCTGCGCCGGCGGCGAATGACCATGTCGCTACCGTCTCGGACGTTGGTGCCAGGATCCGCATCCCCATGAGCACGTTCGACGACAGCATCCATTTCTATGAGCCGGCCCAGGGCCACGGGCTGCCGCACGACCCCTTCAATGCCATCGTCGGCCCGCGTCCGATCGGCTGGATCGGTTCGCGCAGCGCCGACGGCGTGGTCAACCTGGCGCCCTACAGCTTCTTCAACGCGTTCAACTACACCCCGCCGATCGTGGGGTTCGCCAGCATCGGCCGCAAGGACAGCCTGCGCAATATCGAGGCCACCGGCGAGTTCACCTGGAACCTGGCCACGCGCCCGTTGGCCGAGGCGATGAATGCCAGCGCGGCGATGGTGCCGGCCCAGGTCGACGAATTCGTGCTGGCAGGCCTGCAGGCCGCACCGTCGCGGCTGATCGATGTGCCGCGCGTCGCGGCGAGCCCGGTCAGTTTCGAATGCCGGCTGAGCCAGCTGGTGCCGCTGCAGACCGCAGCCGGCGAATCGATCCAGACCTGGCTGGTGCTGGGCGAGGTGATCGGCGTGCATCTGGCGCGCGCTGCGCTGCAGGACGGGGTCTACGATCCGGCCGCCGTGCAGACCATCCTGCGGGCCGGTGGTCCGGCCGATTATTTCGAAGTGCTGCCGCAGGCGCGCTTCCGGATGCGGCGCCCGGGCCAATGAATCGGTTGGCAGGGTTCGCATTTGTCCATGCCTGCAGCGCACGGCGCGCACGGGTCACCGGCGCGATCTGATCCACTGCCGCACGCAGCTTTCCTCCTTCACGCTCTCCACGGTCGCCCCATGCCCATCACCCCGCAAGAAGCACTGCAGCGCACCATCGAACACCGCGAAATCTTCCATGACGAAATGGTCGAGCTGATGCGGCAGATCATGCGTGGCGAGGTCTCGGACATGATGGTCGCCGCCATCCTCACCGGGCTGCGCGTCAAGAAGGAGACCATCGGCGAGATCGCCGGCGCCGCCACCGTGATGCGCGAGTTCTCGCGCCGCGTGGAGGTGAACGATCGCCGGCACATGGTGGATATCGTCGGCACCGGCGGCGATGGCTCGCACACCTTCAACATCTCCACCTGCGCGATGTTCGTGGCCGCCGCTGCCGGCGCCAAGGTGGCCAAGCACGGCAATCGCAGTGTCTCGTCCAAGTCCGGCAGCGCCGATGCGCTGGAGGCGCTGGGCGCGGTGATCGAGTTGCAACCCGAGCAGGTGGCCGCATCGCTGGCGCAGACCGGCATCGGCTTCATGTATGCGCCGGTGCATCACCCGGCCATGAAGGTGGTAGCGCCGGTGCGGCGCGAAATGGGCGTGCGCACCATCTTCAATATCCTCGGCCCGCTGACCAACCCGGCCGGCTCGCCCAACATCCTGATGGGCGTGTTCCATCCGGACCTGGTCGGCATCCAGGCGCGCGTGCTGCAGGAGCTGGGCGCCGAGCGCGCATTGGTGGTGTGGGGGCGCGATGGCATGGACGAGCTCTCGCTCGGCGCCGGCACATTGGTCGGCGAACTGCGCGATGGCCAGGTGCGCGAGTACGAAGTGCACCCGGAAGATTTCGGCATCGCGATGTCGGCCAGCCGCAACCTCAAGGTGGCCGATGCGGCCGAATCGCGCACGATGCTGCTGCAGGTGCTGGACAACATCCCCGGCCCGGCGCTGGACATCGTCGCGCTCAACGCCGGCGCCGCGCTGTATGTGGCCGGTGTGGCCGACAGCATCGCCGACGGTGTCGCGCGCGCGCGCGCCGTGCTGGCCGATGGCTCGGCCCGCGCCAGGCTGGAGGCCTATGTGGCCTTCACCCGCCAGATCGCCGTGCAGCCGTGATCGCGTGCTACCGCAAAGGTCAGGTCTACGGCCACATCCTTGCCATCCACCGGGTACGCCGCATGCGCCGGCGCACCAGCGCAGCGCGCCGTGGCCTTCTTGACCGATAATGCCGGCCCGCCAGGACCCCATACGATGAGCGACATCCTCAACACCATCCTTGCCCGCAAGGCCGAAGAAGTCGCCGAGCGCAGCGCGCGCGTGCCGCTGGCCGAGCTGGTCGCGCGCTGCGCGGATCTGCCGCCTACCCGCGGCTTTGCCGCGGCCATGCAGGCCAGCATCGCGGCCGGCGATGCGGCGGTGATCGCCGAAGTGAAGAAGGCCAGCCCGTCCAAGGGCGTGATCCGGCCCGATTTCCACCCCGCCGATATCGCGGTCAGCTACGAATTCGGCGGCGCCAGCTGCCTGTCGGTGCTGACCGACGTGGACTTCTTCCAGGGTGCCGATGCCTATCTGCGGCAGGCACGCGATGCCTGCACGCTGCCGGTGCTGCGCAAGGATTTCACCGTGGACCCTTACCAGGTCTACGAAGCGCGTGCGCTCGGGGCCGACTGCATCCTGCTGATCGTCTCGGCACTGGAAGATGCGCAGCTGGCCGAGCTGTCCGGCCTGGCCATGCAACTGGAGCTGGACGTGCTGGTGGAAGTGCACGATATCGACGAGCTCGAGCGCGCGGTACAGGTCCCGGTGCCGCTGATCGGCATCAACAACCGCAACCTGCGCACCTTCGAGGTCTCGCTGCAGACCACGCTGGACATGCGCGCGGCGGTGCCGCGCGACCGCATCCTGGTCACCGAAAGCGGCATCGTTACCCCCGACGACGTGCAATTGATGCGCCGCAACGGTGTGAACGCGTTTCTGGTCGGCGAGACCTTCATGCGCGCAGCCGAGCCGGGCGAGTCCTTGCGTCAGCTATTCTTTGCGCATGACTGACTCGTTTCCCGCCCCGCGCGAAGACGCACCGCTGGTGGTCTTCGACTTCGATCACACCCTGTACGACGGCGACTCCGGCAGCCATCTGTTTGCCTGGTTGATCAAGCGCAACCCGTTGCGCCTGCTGGTGGCGCTGCTGGCCTCCCCGGTCCTGGGCCCGATGGTGGCCATGCTGCCCACCCGCCGCCGCGGCGTGTCCGGCTATGTCTGGATTGCCACCTTCGGCCTGCACCGCGCGCGCGAATTCAATCGTTTCATCGATGCCTACGTGCTCAAGCATGAGGCGCAGATCCGTCAGCGCCTGCTGCCGCATGCGCTGAAGGTGTTCACCGAACATCGTGCCGCGGGCGACCGCGTGGTGGTCGCCACCGGCGCACCGCCCGAGCTGGCGCGCGCCATCCTCGGCTTCGTGGCCCATCAGGACGTGCCGGTGATCGGCAGCCTGGTCGGCCCGCGCCTGGGCGCGGTCACTGCGCGGCGCCACTGCCACAACGAAGAAAAGATGCGCATGTTGCGCGAGCGCGGCTATGCCGATATCGCCATCGCCTATTCGGACAGCACCGCGGACCTGCCGCTGCTGAAGGCGGCGCGCGCACCGGTGGTGGTCAATCCCAAGGCCAATCGCGAAGACCTGTTCCGCCAGGTGCTGCCGGCCGGCACGCCGATCCTCAACTGGGGTTGCCGCGACCGTGGTGGCAAGGCGCTCTAGTCCGCCCGGACGCCTCGAGCGGGCGTAAGCGAAGACAGCGCCGCGATACGCTCGGGTGTCGCAGCGGGCGCAAGTGCCGCCATCGGCAAGCCAGCGCAAGCGGCGACATGGCCGCTGCACGACGGTCGGCGCGTGCCTGCCCACTGGCCGGCCACCACGCGCGGTGGCCCCGGTCGGCGGGCAGGAATGGCACGTCCCGCAGAACTCGTTCGCCCGCCGCGTATCTGTCCGCCCACGGGAGGTAGCTGGGCTTGGACGTGTAGGCGGGCCACGGCCACGCCTGTGCCTGGGTGGCACCTTCCAGGCGCGACTGCGATCAAGCAAACGGTCGATGCGGCAGCCGCATCGACCGTTGGTCTTCAGCCGTCAGCGCGTGCCGTACAGCACGACGGTCTTGCCGCGTGCGTGCAGCAGGCCGTCGGCCTGCAGCTTCTTGAGCACGCGGCCGGCCATTTCGCGCGAGCAACCGACCAGGCGTGCCAGCTCCTGCCGCGACACGCGCAGCTGGGTGCCCTGCGGGTGGCTCATCGCCTCGGGCTCCTTGGACAGATCGTGCAGGGTGCGCACGATGCGGTCGGTCACGTCCAGGAAGGCCAGTCGGCTGGCTTTCCTGGTGGTGTCGAGCAGTCGTTTTGAAAGCTGAACGCCGAGCGCGTAGAGAATCCGCGGGGCGTCCGGCGACAGGCTGGTCTGAAACAGCTGCTGCAGACGCTCGTAGCTGATCTCTGCCAGCTCGTACTGGGTGCGGGTGCGCAGGATCACTTCGCGGGTATCGGATTCGATGAACAACCCCATCTCGCCGACGAACTCGCCGCTGCCGAAGTAGCCCAGCACCAACTCACGATCGTCATCTTCCTCGGCAATGATGCTCACCGAGCCGCTGATCACGTAGTAGAGGGTGCCGGCCGGGTCTCCGGGCCGGAACACATCGGTCCGGGTCGGATAGCGCCTGCGGTGGCTGTGGGCCAGAAAACGCTCGATCGTGCCTGCGTCCAGCGCCAGCGAGGGGGTAGCGTTACGTACCGTCGTAGTCACAACCGTCGTGTTTCCTGGGCTCATGGTAGTTCCGCGTGTAATTCCTGAAGCTTAACGGCATGAGTCATGCAAGGTAAACCATTCTCAATGACGGCATTTCGTTGCTGGGATCTTTGGCTCATAATTGACTCCTTTCCCGCCTTCCAAAAGGACAGACCGACGTGGTCAAGCCGTTGCCTCGCCTGAGGCTACAGGGGTTCAACAACCTCACCAAGGCGTTGAGCTTCAACATCTACGACGTCTGTTACGCGCGTACCGAAGAGGAGCGTCAGCGCTACATCGAGTACATCGACGAGCAGTACGACGCCGACCGGCTGACGCAGATCCTGACCGATGTGGCTGAGATCATCGGCGCCAACATCCTCAATATCGCACGCCAGGACTACGATCCACAGGGTGCGTCGGTGACGATCCTGATCTCCGAAGAGCCGGTGATCGACAAGAAGCAGGCCGGCAAGGAGCTGATCTCCGATGCCGTAGTTGCCCATATGGATAAGAGTCATATCACTGTCCATACATACCCGGAGACGCATCCGCAGGAAGGTATCGCCACCTTCCGTGCCGACATCGACGTTGCCACCTGTGGCGTGATCTCGCCGCTGAAGGCGCTGAACTACCTGATCGAAAGCCTGGAGTCGGACATCGTGATCATGGACTACCGCGTCCGTGGCTTCACGCGTGATGTGAAGGGCAAGAAGCACTACATCGATCACAAGATCAACTCGATCCAGCAGTTCCTGGCCAAGAACGTCAAGTCGCGTTACGAGATGTTCGATGTGAACGTCTATCAGGAAAACATCTTCCATACCAAGATGCACTTGAAGGACTTCGATCTGGACCAATATCTGTTCGAAGAGCGCGCCAAGAACCTCTCGTTCAAGGAGCGCATGAAGATCGAGACGCTGCTCAAGCGCGAGATCGAAGAGCTGTTCCACGGACGCAACCTGAGCGAATAAGCGCAGCTGACGTTCTGGCCCGCCTGCTCGCAGGCGTGCCCAACATGCAAGGCGGGACGGCCCGCCACGCGATGACCTCGCGTTCCACAGCCGACGGCGGCCCAGTGTGCAGACACTGGGTCGCTTTTTTTTTGTCCGTTTTTTCTGTCGAGGAGTACCGCAATGCCCTGGATCTATCTGCTATTGGCCGGCCTGTTCGAAATCGGCTTCGCCATGGGCCTGAAATACAGCGACGGCTTTACGCGGCTGTGGCCCACCGTGCTCACGGTTGGCCTGGCCGGTATCAGCCTGTGGCTGCTGACCCAGGCGTTGAAGACCATCCCGGTGGGTACTGGCTATGCGATCTGGACCGGCATTGGCGCATTGGGCGTGACCATCGCCGGCATCGCCCTGTTCGGCGATAGCGCCTCGTGGTCGCGCCTGGCCTGCATCGGGCTGATCGTGGCGGGTGTGATCGGCTTGAAGCTGGTCGGTTAGTCGGCCCCGCTGTGCGGGCCTGCTCCCCCAGTTTGCTGCGCAAACCTGGGGCCCCGGCTGCGCGGCACCCTGAGCCCCGCCTTCGGCCGTGGCCGCGCCCGCCAGGCGGTTTGCTTCGCGAACCGTGGGCCCCGATTCCTTGGCACCCCTAATCCCCCCCCAATCGACACGCCCGCTTACAAAGGGGCTCTACCCCAGGGGGTGATAGGCGGGGGGCGGGGGCGACATGGGGTTGAGGCGAGTGTGTTCCTCGGTTTCACTGGCTCCCAGGCCGAATGTGGCCCGCCGCTGTCCTGCGCTGCAGCCTGGACGCCTTTGGTGCCGTGCCGGACAGAGCTGTGTTTCCGGCTGTCTGCCTGGATATCGTCAGCAGGCGTGCAGTCACTTTCAGCCTGCGCCTTACCGGCTTTCACCCTGGTGCGTGCGCAGGTTGGTTGCCGGGCTTGAGCGCTTGCAGCCCGCAGCCGATTCCCCACTCCCGATTCCCGATTCCCGGCTACAGCCGATAGGCCACCGTCTTCATCAGCCTGGAGGCCAGGGCCATGGCGCTGGGGATCGGGGGTGGCAGGATGCGGGCACCGGCCTGTTCTGCGTGGTCGGCGTGGCGGGCTTCGTCGATCTTCATCACGCGCAGGATGGCGCGGCTGCGCTGATCGATCTCCGGCAGGGTTTCCAGGTGCTCGTCCAGGTGGGCTTCCACCTGGCGCTCGGTTTCCACCACGAAGCCCAGGCTCCAGTCGTCGCCGCGCAGCCCGGCCAGGGCGCCGAGCGCGTAGCTGCCGGCATACCAGAGCGGGTTGAAAAGGCTGGGGCGGCTGTCCAGCTCGTGCAGGCGGTCGGCGCACCAGGCCAGGTGGTCGGTCTCTTCCTGCGCCGCTTCGAGCAGGTGCTGTTGGGTATGCGCGTCGCGGGCGACCGCGGCCTGGCCGAAGTACAGGCCCTGCGCGCAGACCTCGCCGACGTGGTTGATGCGCATCAGCCCGGCGGCGTGCGCACGCTGCGGGGCCGTCAAGTCGGCGTCCGGGGTGTCGGCAGCGGGGTTGGGGCGCTGCGCCGGCGGGTTGCCGAACACCGTCTCCAGCGCGCGCTGGGCTTCGATCAGCAGCCGGTCGAGCGGGTTCTGCTGTCGGATAGGGGAGGTCTGGGTCATGTCCGGATTCTGGCCTTCGACCGTGCCGCTGCCAACCGCCAGCCGCTGCCTGGTCGGGCAACTTGCGCCGCCCCGGGCCGTCCCGTACAATCCCGCCTCTTCTGTTTCGCCTTCACAACGCGTGGCAAAGTTCCAGCGGTCATTGCCGCTGCAATCCGCCCGACCACTCAAGAGTTTTCTCATGACTACGTTCACCGCCAAGTCCGAGACCGTCCAGCGCGACTGGTATCTCGTCGACGCCGCCGGCAAGACGCTCGGCCGTCTGTCCACCGAACTGGCCCGCCGCCTGCGCGGCAAGCACAAGCCGGTCTATACCCCTCACGTCGATACCGGCGATTACCTGGTGGTGATCAACGCCGAGAAGATCGTCGTCACGGGCAACAAGCTGAAAGACAAGAAGTATCACCGCTTCACCGGCTACATCGGTAACCTCAAGACCGAGAGCCTGGAGCAGGCGCTGGAGCGCCACCCGGAGCGCGTGATCGAAATCGCCGTCAAGGGCATGCTGCCGAAGGGCCCCCTGGGCCGCACCATGTACCGCAAGCTCAAGGTCTATTCGGGTGCCGAGCATCCGCACGCCGCCCAGCAGCCGCAAGTTCTGGATATCTAATCATGGCTATCACGCAAAACTACGGCACTGGCCGCCGCAAGTCCTCCACCGCTCGCGTGTTCCTGCGCAAGGGCACTGGCAAGATCACTGTCAACGACCGTCCGCTGGACGAGTTTTTCGGCCGTGAGACTGCGCGCATGATCGTGCGTCAGCCGCTGGAGCTCACCAAGAACACCGAAAGCTTCGACATCCTGGTCACCGCGTCCGGCGGCGGCACCACCGGCCAGGCCGGTGCGATCCGTCTGGGCATCGCCCGTGCGCTGGTCGAGTACGACGAAACCCTGAAGTCCGAGCTGCGCAAGGCCGGCTTCATGACCCGCGACGCCCGTGAAGTCGAGCGTAAGAAGGTCGGTCTGCACAAGGCCCGTCGCGCGACCCAGTTCTCCAAGCGCTGATCCATCGCGTTTGGTGCGTCCCGGTTCGCCGGGATGCCTGCTTCAAAAGCCCGGCCATGCCGGGCTTTTGTCGTTTTGGGGCTTGCGGTGCATCCTGCGCTCGGGTCGCCACCGGCAGGGCAGCCAGGTGGCGTCATGCCGATGGCGTGTGGGCGGCAATGACGTTGCGGGCGGGATGGATCGGGAATTGAGGGCGGCATCGCTCGCGGGTGCCGTTGAGCTGCTGGCGCCGGATGCGCCTCACGGCGTGGTGGGCGCTGCTGTCCGGGCTGCAGTTGCGCCAATGGCGGGCCTTCGGTGCGTGGCGTTGGTTCGATGCGAGGACTATCCGCTCGCACGGTCGCGCAATGCCTGTCCGGGCAGCGCCTGAACGGTGGTGGATGCAGTAGGGCGCCCGTGGCGCCGTGATCCGATCGGCCGGGGTGGGGCCGCTTGCAACAAAAAAGGCCCGATCTTTCGATCGGGCCTTTGGTGTCTGGCTGCCCCGGATGGATTCGAACCACCGAATGCCTGAGTCAGAGTCAGGTGCCTTACCGCTTGGCGACGGGGCAATAAAAACTGTGCTGTCCCGAAGTATCGCATGCCTGTGCAGGCCTGGATACCGTGGTGGCTATGGGTGGACTCGAACCACCGACCCCAGCATTATGAGTGCTGTGCTCTAACCGGCTGAGCTACATAGCCTAGGGAGCCGGCAATTCTCACGATGCATGCGTGTGTTGTCAAGCGTTTCGTTTTCAGCTTGTGAGCCGGGCGTCGCCGTGGCAGAGTCGGTGACAGTAGATTTTCAGGAGTCCGCATCGTGATCGATCCGGACGGTTTCCGGCCAAACGTCGGCATCGTGCTGATGCGCAAGGACGGTCAGGTGTTCTGGGCACGTCGTGTGCGCAGGGACGGCTGGCAGTTCCCGCAAGGTGGCATGAACACCGACGAGACCCCCGTGGAAGCCATGTACCGCGAGTTGCGCGAAGAAACCGGGTTGTTGCCTGAGCATGTGCAATTGCTCGGTGCCACCCCCGGATGGCTACGCTATCGCCTGCCAAGCCGTGCGGTGCGTCGCAACGAGCGGCAGGTGTGCATCGGGCAGAAGCAGGTGTGGTTCCTGTTGCAGTTCACCGGCGACGACTCCCATCTCAGGCTCGACCATACCGATACGCCCGAGTTCGATCACTGGCGCTGGGTGGATTTTTGGTACCCGGTCGAGCATGTGGTGATGTTCAAGCGCGGCGTCTACGCGCGTGCGCTGCGTCATCTGGCGCCGCTGGCGCAGAATCTGGCAGGGCCGGCAGCGGTGGGAGTGATGCCGCAGCGTGCGCTGGAAGCCTGGCTGCCGGGCAGCAGCGCAGCCGGTCACGACAGCCCGCGCAAGCGTCCACGCAAGCGGGGCGGCCCTCGGCAGGTGCGGATTAATAATGATTAACGTTTGGAATTGACACCCATTCTCGTTTGCGGTGCAATCAGCACCGGTCCTCTCCGGATCGCCAGCACCGACCGATACCGTGTACGTCTGCATCTGTAATGGGGTCACCGACCACCAGATCCGCGAAGCGGCCGAAAACGGCTGCGCCAGCCTGGCCGAGCTGACCATGCGGACCGGTTGCGGGTCCAACTGCGGTTCCTGCCTGGACATGGCGGCCGACCTGCTGAGCCAGGCACACGCCACGCGCGCAGTGCCGCTGCCGTTGCTCGGGCTGGCCGCTGCCTGAGGCGCCGCCTCGCACAGCGTGAGGCGCGTTCGTTGCGGTGTGGCGTTACCCGCGACGACGATCCAAGACTTGCGCCACCCGGCGTCTCCGTCGAACTGCTATGCCGATGCTGGCACCATGGTTATGCCCTACCTGTCATCTCCCTCGGCCGGCGCTTGGGTGGGCACGCCCTGCCTGCCCGGTGATGGCTGCGCTGCGGTAGATTGCGAAACGGTTCCGGTCGTATCACTGCGGTCAGGGTGGTCTCTCCAGCATCACGCAACTGATCACGATTCGCGTTCCTTCATGTGCCGCGGCAACGCGTTAGAGTGCGTCCGGCTCACTGTCTCGGAGACATCGCATGAAGGGCGATACCAAGGTCATCGAGTACCTCAACAAGGTGCTCTACAACGAACTCACTGCGATCAACCAGTACTTCCTGCACGCCAAGATGCTGAAGAACTGGGGCCTGAAGGAACTGGCCGAGCATGAGTACAAGGAATCCATCGACGAAATGAAGCATGCGGACAAGTTGTCCGACCGCATCCTGTTTCTCGAAGGGCTGCCGAACTTCCAGGCGCTGGGCAAGCTGCGCATCGGCGAGAACCCCACCGAGATGTTCCGCTGCGATCTTGCGCTGGAGCGCGAGGCGGTGGCGGTGCTGCGCGAAGCGGTGGCCTATGCGGAGACCGTCAACGACTACGTCAGCCGCCAGTTGCTGGTGGACATCCTGGAGTCGGAAGAAGAGCACATCGACTGGCTGGAAACCCAGCTGGATCTGGTCGCGCGCATCGGCGAGCCGAATTACCTGCTGACCAAGCTGGACGACTGAGCGCGGTAGGCGCTGTGCTGCTGTCGGTGCAGTGGGCCAGGTTGGTGATGGCAGGTTGGGGCGGGGACGGGTGATCGGCTGCGCGTGCTTGGTGTGGCCGTGGCCGTCCGGCGGGACGTGCGACGTGCAGGTGCGGTTGCCGGTAGCGTCGTTCCAATCTCGATTTCCTTGGCAACAGGGCTTCGATGCTTCGGCTGCTGTCTGGCGCCTTTGCGCTGCTCCAAGCCCCGGCGCGTTGGATGTGGATGCTCGCGCGGGACAACCGCAAGTGCGGCGATGAGGTGTCTGCGACCTGACGCGCTGCCGGACCTGCGGTGTGATGTCGCGCGCTGGATGCGGATGGCGTTGCGCGGATAGCGCCACAGCGAGGCGGGACGCGCTGTTTATCGCTTCGCTCCTTACCCTCACCCCAACCCCTCTCCCGGCGGGAGAGGGGCTTATATGCTCCGCTTCCGCTCCTGGATCCTGGATCCGAGCTGCGATCCTGTTCAATGCGATCCGGGATCATTTCCGGAACATCCAGTTCGAAAACCCGAGTTTGGGCTGCTGCTTGTGTCGGGCCAGAGGGATGCCGGCTCTCCGTCATCTGACTTCAACCGCATTCTGGATTGAAGGTGGTTCTGATCGAAGTGCTACGCAGGCTGAGTGCGGTAGTAGTCGGCGATCGCTCAATCGGCTGCGCGGGTGGCAGCCTGCAGGCGGGCGACCTGGCCCAGCAGGGCCAGGCGGGCACGGGCGTATTCGGCGATCACCAGCGCCACCATCACCGAGGGGCGCTCGATGGTGCCGGTGCGGGCGGCCAGTTCGATCCGGCGTGCGGCGTTGGAAACGGCCTGGGCGCCAACGTTGGCGCTGGAGGATTTGAGGGTGTGGGCCAGGTCGCGCAGCTGCATGCTGTCGCGGTTGGCCGCTGCCGCTTCCAATTGCTCGATGATTCCCGGGGCATCGTCCAGGAACAGCTGCAGGATGGTGATGGTGTCTGCGCCGGCGACTTCGTACAGCTCGTCGATGACGCTGCTGTCCAGGATCGGCAGCGCGCGGGCCTGGGCGCCGGCGCTGGCGCTCTCGGGGTCGGCCGGGGTGGCGCCGCTGGTGGAGCCGGGCAGCAACGGCTGGCGCGGTAGCCAGCGCTGCAGGCAGGCATCGAGTTGCTCGCGGGCGACCGGCTTGGAGAGATAGTCGTCCATGCCGGCGGCCAGGCAGCGTTCGCGGTCGCCGGCCATGGCGTTGGCGGTCATCGCCACGATCGGGATCGGGCGGCCGCCGCTTTCGGTTTCCATCGCGCGCCAGCGCCGGGTGGCGGCGTAGCCGTCCAGCACCGGCATCTGGCAATCCATGAAGACCATGTCGTAGCGGGTGGATTCCATCCGGCTCAGCGCCGCTTCGCCGTCGGTGGCGGTGTCGGCTTCGAAGCCCAGCACCGCCAGCAGCTTCTGCGCGACCAGCAGGTTGACCGGGTTGTCCTCGACCAACAGGATGCGCACGTCGCGTGCGTTGGCCATCGGCGGCGGCAGCGGTTCGGGAATCATCGCCGCCGCAGGCGCCGGCGCATGCACGGGCCGGGTTTCCGGCGGCAGCACCAGCGTGCGCAAGACCTCGTCCGGGCTCTGGCGCGGCACCAGGGTGGCGTGTTCCTGCAGCTCGCCGGGCACCGGTTCGTCGCCGTAGAGCCAGACCAGCCGGGAACCGCCCAGGTCCTCGGGCCGGGCCAGTGCGCGATGCACGGCGCGCGCGCTGTAGCGCAGCGTGTCGTGGTCGGCGATGACGCAGCGGAAGGCTTCGGTCTCGCTGTGGCGGCGCACGCGCTCCAGCGCCTCCTGGGTGGTCTCCATCAGCACATGCGCCACGCCCCAGCCGTCGAGCAGGCGTTTGAGGCGCTGCTGCAGGCGCGCATCGGAGCTGATGACCATGACCCGCGCGGCGTCGGCGCCGGTGGCCTGCTGCAGGTCGCCGATGACCTTGAGCAGCGGGATCTCGAACCAGAACGTGGAACCGCGCCCGGGTTCGGACTCCACGCCGATGCGCCCGCCCATCAGGTCGATGATGCGCTTGCAGATCGCCAGCCCCAGCCCGGTGCCGCCGTACAGGCGCGTGGTGGAGGCATCGGCCTGGGCGAAGGAGCGGAACAGGCGGGCCTGCTGGTCGGGCGCGATGCCGATGCCGGTGTCGCGCACCTGGAAGCGCAGCAGGTGCTGGGCGCGGGTTTCGCCCAGCCGGCGCAGCTGGATATCGATGCTGCCGCGTTCGGTGAACTTGATCGCGTTGCCGATCAGGTTGCCCAGCACCTGGCGCAGGCGGATCGGGTCGCCGCGCACCAGCAGCCGCACCGAGGGCTCGATGTCCAGGCCCAGGCGCAACTGCTTGCCTTCGGCGGTGCGTTGCAGCAGTTGCACCACGCCGTCGAGCAATTCGCGCAGGTTGAAGGTGGTGATTTCCAGTTCGAGCTTGTTGGCCTCGAGCTTGGAGTAATCGAGGATGTCGTCGACGATGCGCAGCAGCTGCAGCGAGCTGCCGGTCGCGGTCTGCAGCATGTCGCGCTGGTCCAGGCTGAGCTGGCCGCGCGAGATCAGCTCGAGCATCGGAATGATGCCGTTGAGCGGGGTGCGGATCTCATGGCTCATGGTGGCCAGGAACTCGCCCTTGGCCAGTGCGGCGGCTTCGGCGGCCTGCTTGGCGCGCAGTAGTTCCTGTTCGAGTTCGCCATGGCGTTGCAGCTCCTGCTGCAGGCGCTCACGGGCGAGTTCGGTCTCGTCCAGATGCTGCGACAGCTGCCGCTGCGCGCGCAGGCTGCGGTGCGCGGCGACGGCGGCGCACGCCGCCAGCACAACGGTCAAGGCGGCGGCAGCGGCGGCGACGCTGCGCCAGGGCCCCTGCACGCCGCTCCACTGCAGGGCGGCGCCAGCAGAGGTGGCGATGGCCGCCACGGTGGCCAAGCTGCTCCAGGCGCGAAGGCCTCCTGCCTGCGCCGTCACTTAGAGCACCGCGTTCGTGAAGTCGAAGTCCAGTTCCTTGCCGACGGTCTGCACCAGGTTGCCCTGGATGAAATCCACCCCGCTCATCCACATGGCCGCGGCGGCCTGCGGATCTTCGATGCGCTGGCCGATGATCAGCAGGCCGCGCTGGTGGGCGATGTCGATCACGCCGCGCAGCTCGTCGCGCACCGCGGCATTGCCATGCGCATCGGCGAAGCGATTGGCCATGCGCACGAAACTCAGCGGCAACTGGCTGAGCAGGGCGTTGGCTTCGTCGCCCGGCTCGAACTGGCTCAGGCAGAACTGCACACCGGCCGGCATCAGCCTGGCGCAGAACTGCTGCACGGTGACCGCATGGATCAGGGCATCGTCCAGGCGCAGGTCCACGATCAACGATTGCCCGGCCACGCCGCGTTCGGCCAACGCCTTGAGCAGCCAGTCGGCAAACGCGTCGCGCGCCAGGGTGCGCGGGGACTGCGACACGAACAGCCGCAGCGGCGGGCTGGCGTGCTGGTACAGGTGCAGCAGCCCCAGCGCGTGGTCCATGACCTGCTGGTCGAGGTCGGCGATGCGCCCGGCCGCTTCGGCGGCGGGAATGACCTGGCCGGCCGACAGCAGCGTGCCATCGGCCTGGCGCAGCCGCAGCAGCACCTGGTACTGCGCGGTGTCGCCGCCGGCCACCGCCACGATGGGCTGGTAGGCCAGTTCCAGCTGGCCTTCGACCAGGCGCAGTTGTTCCTGCTGCTCGGCCTGGCTGGGGGCCAGATAGGTCTGCACGCCGTCGCTGCGCAGGCGCGCCTGCAGCGCCGTGCGTTCGACCGCCTCCAGCGCGCTGCCGGTATCGTCGAAGCCCAGGCTCAACGGCGCGGCGCCGATGGCGCAGCGCACGTGCACCGATTCTTCTTCGCGTACCGCAAAGGCATTGGCGGAGAGCCGCTCGCGGATGTCCAGCGCGCGCTGCTCCAGGCTGGCTTCGTCCATCTCCACGGCCAGCAGCAGGAAGCTGTTGTCGTTCAGGCGGGCCAGCGGGTAAGGCTGTGCGGCGGTGGCCAGGCGATGCCCGGCCTGGGTCATCAGGCGCTCGTAGGCGGCGTAGCCGTAACGCTCGCGCAGGCCGAGCGCGCTGGCGATCTCGATGAAGAACAGGCCGCCGGCCTGCTTGCGCTGCAGCGCCTCGCCGAGCAGGTCCATCACGTGGCCGCGCGTGGGCAGGCCGGTTTCCGGATTGCTGCGCGCGCTGATCTGCTCGCCGGCCTGCTGCAGTGCCTGCTGGCGCGCACGGCGGATGCGGTTGGACACCGCCGCGATGAGATGGCGTGGGCGGATCGGCTTGGTCAGAAAGTCGTCGGCGCCGCTGTCGAGGACTTCGAACTGACGCTCCGGGTCCGGGTCGCCGGTCAGGAACACGATCGGCAGCAGGTGCTGGCCGGGTTGCTGGCGAATCAGGGTGGTCAGGCGGATGCCATCCAGCTCCGGCATGTGCAGATCCATCAGGATCAGGTCCGGGCGATAGTCCTGGATCGCCTGCGGCACGCTGGCGGCGGTCATTTCCACTTGCGCATGCATGCCGGCGCCATGCAGCACGCTCTGCGCGAACAAGGCCTGCGAGCGATCGTCTTCGACGATCAACACGCGATACGGCGCATCGGCCGCGATGGTGTCGCCACCGTCGGGTGTATTGGCAGGCGCCGCTGCGCGCGTCGGTGCTGCAGCGGGGCCGCGCGGTGTGACCACCGCGGCCGCTGACTGCGCCGGCGCAACCGGTGTCGCCAGGCTGGGCGCTGCGGCCGCGGCAGGCGCGGGAATGATCGCTGCGCTTACCGGCGCTGCGCGCTCCGCAGCGCTGGCGGCCTCGTCGGCCCAGCGCCGCCAGTAGTCGGCCGGCGGCGTCTCGGCGCGCAACGGGCGATTACGCGTGGCGGTGTCGTCACGGGTGGTGAAAGGAACCGGATCTCGGGCGGCCATCGATACTCCCAGCAGTCGCGATGATTATGCGATGAACTTCACGATAGCGGGGAGCGGCGTGCAGCCGGCGTGCTTGCCGCGCGCATCGGCGCCACCAGCCGGCGCATGCCCCGCCACAACAATCGCCACACCCACCACACCAGCAGCGCGGCCAGCACGCTGGAACCCACCGCCAGGCTCAACGCCAGCCATGGGTGCGCCAGCGCCAAGGCCAGTGCGGTGGTGGCGATAGTGTCCTCGGCCAGCGAGGCGATCCAGTTGCTGGCCGGCTCGGGCGAGGTGTTGAGCAAGGCGCGGCTGCCAGCCTTGAGCGCGTGGCTGGTCAGCGCCACTCCGGCACCGGCCGCCAGCGCGCCGCCACTCAGGTCGCCGTCCGGCGACAGCGTGGCCGCGGCCAGGAATGCGCCAGCCGGCACCCGCGCCAGGGTGTGCAGCAGATCCCAGCCCGAATCCACGCCGGGGATCTTGTCGGCGAAGAATTCGGCCACCGCCAGCGCGCCGGAGGTGCCCAGCACCCACCACGACTGCGCCGGATGCAGGGCAGGCGGCAGCTCGATCCAGCCGAGCAGGCCGGCCAGGCCGACCCCGAACACGGTGAGGTAGACGCGGATGCCGGCCAGCCAGGCCAGCAGGATGCCGATCACGAACAGATGGGCCTCGCTCATGGCGCTGCTTCCTGCGAACAATGCGGAACTATCGGATAACCGCCGGTCCAACGCCAGCGCGACGGCCGACCAAGCTCTGGCACACTACGCCGCCGACCAGCGCCGGCCCGTCCGGACCCGATGCCCATGAGACCAGCCGCACGCGTTCAGATCGTCCAACGGGAGTCGGGCGGCGGCCGTTCCGGCGGCCGCTGGCTATGGGGTGCGATCGCCCTGCTGTGGCTGGCATCGCTGGGCGGGGTGTGGTGGATGGCCACGCGGACGGCCGCACCGCGCCTGGTCCAGGCCGAGGCGGCGCTGCAGCAGGCCCAGCGCAGCCAGGCCCAGCAGCGGCGGCAGATCGAGCAGTTGCAGCAGCGCCAGGTCAACCTGGCGATGTCCGACAAGATCAGCCGCGCCGCCAACACGGAGGTGCAGGCCTCGCTGGCCGAACGCGACGAGCAGATCGCCGCGTTGCGCGCCGACGTGGCCTTCTACGAACGCCTGGTGGGCTCCACCGCGCAGCGCAAGGGGCTCAATGCGCACTCGGTGCAGTTCACCGCCGAGGCCGGCGGCACCTGGAATTACAGCGTGGTGCTGACCCAGAACCTCAACCGTGGCGCGATCAGCCAGGGCCAGCTGCGCTTTGCGGTGGAAGGCGTGCGCGCCGGCAAGCTGGTGACGGTGAGCTGGAACGAGCTGCATCAGAAGCCCGATGCCGCCGGCCAGCCGTATTCGTTCCGCTATTTCCAGCAGCTGGACGGCAGCGTGATCCTGCCGAAGGATTTCACCCCGCAACGTGTCAAAATCTCCCTGAGCGGCGATGGGGCGCCGGTCAATCAGACATTCGATTGGAAAGTCGCCGGCAATGGCGCGGGGGAGTAGCTCATGTTCGGAAACAAGTCCAACCGTGGTGCGCAGACCGTGGTCGATACCTTGATCGGGCCGCAGGTGGTCATCCGCGGCGACCTGACCTTCAGCGGCGGCCTGTACGTGGAAGGCCGCATCCTGGGCAAGGTGATCGCCGAAGACGGTGCGAGCGCCACCTTGACGGTGGCCGAGCAGGGCAGCATCGAGGGCGAAGTGCGCGCACCGGTGGTGATCATCAACGGCCAGCTGACCGGCGATGTGCATGCCGCCGAGCGGGTCGAGCTGGCCGCCAATGCGCGCGTGCAGGGCAACGTGCACTACCAGGTGGTGGAGATGAGCGCCGGCGCGCAGCTCACCGGGCGCCTGATCCATGCCGCCGCCGCAGGCGCCACCGCGGCGCTGCCGGCCCCGGAAGGCCAGCGCGCCGAGCCGGCCAAGGCCGCGCAGGCCGAAACCGCCGACGCCTGAGCCGCGACGCGGCTGGAGCGCAACGCTGTGGTCGGCACCTGCGGCTTGAAGTGGAGCCGCCCGGCCCCCATGCTGACGGCATGAGCACGCTCGTTTCGCTTCCCACTGCCGCCCCGGCGCCGGACTACCAGTCCATCGACCGGCCGTTGAACTTCTCCGGCGCTGCCGCCGCCAAGGTGCGCGAGCTGATCCAGGAGGAAGGCAACGCCGATCTGGCGTTGCGCGTGTACATCCAGGGCGGCGGGTGTTCCGGCTTCCAGTACGGCTTCGAGTTCGACGAGAACCGCGCCGAGGACGATCTGGCCGTGGCCACCGACGGGGTGACGTTGCTGGTGGACCCGCTGAGCCTGCAATACCTGATGGGTGCCGAGGTGGACTACACCGAAAGCCTGACCGGTGCGCAGTTCGTGATCCGCAACCCCAATGCCAAGACCACCTGCGGCTGCGGGAGCAGCTTCAGCGTGTAAGAGCTTCAGTGTGGAAGGCACGCGTGCTGGCGTGGACGCAGGCGGCAAGTGTCCACCGCGGTGATCCGGTGGCTGGGTTCACTCTACGAACCCGCTGGTCGATGCGGGCCTGCGGCATCTGAGTGGGTATCCGTGCATCAGCTGGTCTGTGCATCGGCTCGCGGTAGGGGCGCGAGGCCAACGACGCTTGCGATGCATCGATGGCCGGCAGCCTCCGCGTCGGGCATTTGAATCTGCAGCCTTGGATCGTTCGACAACCGTGCGCCGCATGGTTGCGGGTGTCGCCGATTATCGGCAGGCTTGCGCCGATGTCAGAATCCACTCTTCCGTTGTCCGGTTTCGCCTTCGCCCACACGCCACTGGATCGCGGCGATGCGCTGCGTGACGACCCGGCTGCCCTGGCGCAGCTGTGGGCGCAGGGCCATGTGCTGTTGATCGATGCCAAGGGCACCGCCCTGGCCGATGCGCAGGGACAGCCGCTGTTGCTGCAGGGCGCCGCGCTTGCCGACGGGCCGGAGGCGGCGATCTTCCTGGGGGTGCGCGATGGCCAGGGCTGGTTCTGCCTGTCGGCCGATCCGCTGGACCTGAAGGCGCCGCAACGGGTGGACCTGCGCCAGGCGGCGGCCGAATGGCCGGCAGACACTGCCACTGTGGCGTCGTATGCGCGGGCGATGTTGCACTGGCAGTCGCGCACGCGGTTTTGCGGTGTCTGCGGCGGGGCGATCGTGTTCCGCCGTGCCGGCTTCATCGCCCATTGCACGCAGTGCCAGACCGAGCATTATCCGCGTGTGGATCCGGCCATCATCGTCGCGGTCAGCGACGGGCAGCGGCTGCTGCTGGGCCGCCAGGCCAGCTGGGCGCCGCGGCGCTATTCGGTGATTGCCGGCTTCGTCGAGCCGGGCGAATCGCTGGAGCAGACCGTGGCGCGCGAAGTGCACGAGGAAACCCGCGTGCGGGTCCAGCACTGCCGCTATCTGGGCGCGCAGCCGTGGCCGTTTCCCGGCGCGTTGATGCTGGGCTTCAGTGCGCATGCGGCCGCCAGCGAGGTGCCACAGGTCACCAGCGAGCTGGAAGACGCGCGCTGGGTCAGCCATGCCGAGGTCGGTGCGGCGCTGGCCGGGCAGGGAGGAGACGAGGGCATGGGGCTGCCGCCGCCCATCTCGATCGCGCGTGCGCTGATCGAGCACTGGTACCGCACCCATGGCTGAGTGCCCAGGCCTCGCATCCTGCGGCCCGCTCGCCGGGGCGGTCGCTGCGCAGCGTGCTGTCGCGCCCGCGAACGGTGCGCAGCCGTCGTTGCGGTCCGGTTGCGCCTGCTCGGCTAGACTCGGCTGAGGAGGGACACCCATGTTCACTACCCTGGTTGCCGTCGTCGTCGCACTCACGCTGGGCCATCTGGTGCCGGCGCAGGTGGCCAGGCTGCGGCGTTTCGGCTGGTTCGGCCACTGGCTGCGCCGATTGGATAGCTACGCTGCCGGGCGCGGGGCGTGGCAGGGCCGCTACGGCGTGCTGCTGGCCTTGCTGCCGGTGCTGGTCGTGGTGGCGCTGCTGCAATGGGCGCTGGACGATGTGTGGCACGGCTTCCTGTCGCTGCTGTTCGGCGTGGCGGTGCTGGCCTGGACCTGGGGCCCGCGCGATCTGGATCGCGATGTCGAAGCGGTGATCGACGCCGACGAGCCCGGCGCGCGACGCGAGGCGATTTCGCACCTGCAGGCGGCCGGCGGCAGCGTGCACGAGGACGCGCCGTCGCTGGTGGAGGCGGTGGTGGTCAATGGCCTGCGCCGCTGGTTCGCGGTGCTGTGGTGGTTCCTGCTGCTGGGGCCGTTCGGCGCGGTGTTGTACCGCCTGACCGCGCTGGCAGTGGAAAGCCCGCTGGCGGTGCTGCTGCCGCCACGCAACCTGGCTGGCGCGCGCTGGCTGCTGGCCGCGCTGGAATGGCCGGTGGCGCAGCTGATCACGGTGTCGATGGCGCTGGTGGGCAATTTCGACACGGTGTTCCGGGCCTGGCGCGAAGCGCACGGCAACCGCTGGACGCTGGAGCCGCATTTCCTGGGCGCGGTGGCGCGCGCCAACGTCAGTGCCGACCTGCGCGAGGAAGCGCACGACTACACCGATTCGGGCCTGGTGCCGGTGTGGCGCCGCCTGCCGGAAGTCCGCGATGCGATGAGCCTGGTCTGGCGCGTGCTGCTGCTGTGGATGGTAGTGCTGGCGTTGCTGGTGATTGCGGGGTGGGTGCGGTGACGTTGCGTGCCACGCCAAAGTAGTTGCAAGCGTCGTACTGCTTCTCGTCCTGGCACAGCGTTTCGCTCGTTTCGGCGTAGTTCTTGAATCCAGGCCCAGCAGTGATATCGCTGCGCGCGTGGCCTTGCGCGTTAAACACGTGCCCGCCGGAGCGTCCGCGACGGTTCGACGCCCGAAGTAAACCGACACGTGAGGCGTGTCGGCTTCGGTAGCGTGTCATGCACCGGCCTTGGCCCAAAGATCGGGGTTGCTGCCCGACTCATAGCGAACAGTTGCCTCGAATGCCCAGTCTGATGGGTCGCAACCGCTACTTGCTGCCCAGGCATTTGGGGCGACGTAAAGCAATGACTTGCACCATTGGTCAGCCGAGCGCTGCATTTCGGTCGGAGTCCTTTTTACGCGGGAATAGTACTCCTCGCCACAAGCGACCACATAGCATCTGGCATAAAGAAAGCCATCGTCGGACTGCCCAGAGGCGCCGGCATGTTCTGCGTACTTCTTTCCGTCGATCGCAAAAAGATGCTGCGAAAGATGCTCATGGAAAGCTTCGATGCTCGTAACTTCCATGGCAGCTAAGGCCGATGTAAGAGAGCTCAGGGCGCGATCTTCGTCTTCATCCTCCAGCGCAACGCGATCAACAAGTTTCATTAGCCGCCAAAATTGACTGTTTTCCATAACCTACTCCACGTAAGGGCTAATGGTTGGTGCCACATCGGGCGGCGTCGCTAAGTGGCATCGCTTTGGCTGGTTCGTCAGCAGGGCTTCTCGATGAAGCGTTGCTTCGCAACGCCCTTTTTCGATTTAACCCGGCGCGAGCAGCGTGAACGGAAACCACGGCAAATTCCGTACAATCCAGTATGTGGGCAATGCCCATAACCAGAATTTCGGCTCGGACATCACGGTTACCACGGGGGCGAACCAGCGCGCGCGCCAGCCGGCTTTCCAGGCGATCAGGCCGGGCAGGGTGAACAGGCCGAGGACCGCTGCCGGGTTCATGGCGAAGGCGCCGGGCAGGTCGAAATGCATCAAGTGAATAAAGCGCGCGGGTCATGCCGCAGCCGGGGCAGTAGCAACCGGTGACGGCGCGGAAGACGCAGGGCGGGAACGGGCTGTTGCTTGCGTTCGGATCGAAGCGGTACAGCAGTGACACGCCGAAGGCGGCCACGCCGGTGGCCGCCCCCAGCCCAAGCCAATGGCGTGGACGCAGCTGCATCACTGCATGTGTTGCAACTGCTGCATGTATTCCATGTAGCTCTGCATGCCGCCGGTGGCAACCATGCCGATGTTGATCAGCAGGCCGATCACGGCCAGCACGCTGGTCACGATGCACCAGGTCTTGGCGGTATTGGAGGCGCGGCGCGCGCCGTCGATGTCGCCCATGTTGAGCAGGCCATTGACCTTGCTGGAGAACACGATCGCCACGATGCCGGTGATCAGGGCCGGGCAGCACAGGCAAAAGCCTAGCACGGTGGAAACGATCGCCCAGATCAGGTGGTTCGGTACCGGGCCGGGCGCGGCGCTGGACGAGGGGTGGATCGGCGGCGGGATGGCACTCATGGTGAAGCTCCTTGGGTGGTAAACAACAGCGAACTGATGGGTGAGTGGGGTGAGTTATCGGGTGCCGGGCGCAGCAAGCTACGCGGCGCGCGCTGGCGATGGCCGCAGGGGCCTGAAGCGAAAGTGCGGTGGGCGTGCGCCGCGCTCGGGCCGGCAGCCTCCGAGCATGCCTGTCGCGCAGCACCGGGCTGGACGTTTGCATGCGTCATCGCCCTGGCGCTCCGCAGCCGCACGGCAAGTGCGCACATCGGCGTGCCAATCGCTGCCGGCATGGCAGCCAGCCGCTGGAAGGAGTGACGCCAGCCGATCACGGCAGGCGCCTCAGGCGCGATGATGTTGAGCACAACGACGTCCCCCGGTACGACCGGCCGCGCCCGCTTGGCGAGTGCGGCGGTAAAGCGTGCAGTGGCGCACAGGCTACTCGCGGGGCGCGATGGACGCAAAGCCCGCATCTGGTGGCTCAGGGACGGTCCTGGCGCAGCGCGCGCACCTGTTGCTCGAGCAGCGCGGCGCTGGCCTGGTCGCCGGCGATGGCGGGGCCGGCCACCACCTCGATCTGCGCGCGCATTCGCCGCGGCACGCGCATGCGGCCCAGGCGCGTGTCGCGCCGGCTCCACATGCTCGACCACATGCCGCGCAGCGCCATCGGGAGTACCGGCACGTTGCGGCGCTGCAGGATCCTTTCGACACCGGATTTGAACGCGGCGATCTCGCCATCCTTGGTCAACGCGCCTTCGGGGAAGATGCACACCAGCTCGCCGTCGGCCAGTGCCGCATCGATACGGTCGAAGGCCTGCTGCATCAGCGCCGGATCTTCGCGCGCGCCGGCGATCGGAATGGCCTTGGCGGTGCGGAAGATCCAGCGCATCACCGGGATGCGGAAGATCTTGTAGTACATGACAAAGCGCACCGGGCGCGGGATCACCGCCGACAGGATCAGCGCGTCCATGTAGCTGACGTGGTTGCACACCAGCAATGCGGCGCCCTCGTCGGGCACGTGGGTGTCGATGTCGCGCGCGCGCAGGCGGTACAGCACGCTCACCAGCACCCAGCTGAGAAAGCGCATCAGGAACTCGGGCACCAGGGTGAAGATCCACAGCGCCACCAGCGTGTTGGCGATGGCCAGCGCCAGGAACACCTGCGGGATGCTCAGCCCGGGCATCGGAATACGCACGCCGAACAGCACCAGCTGCGGCAACTGCAGCGCGACGCCGATGACGGCCGCGGCCACGATGAACAACGAGTTCTGGATGTTGAGCCCGGCGATCACGCGCGAGAGTTCGGCCTTGGGCGTGCGGCTCTGGATCAGCGCGAACAACGGCACCACGAACAGTCCGGTGAACAGGCCGATGCCGACCAGATCGATGATCAACCGCACGCTGCCTGCCTGCTGCACGAACTGGCCGATCGACAGCTCGCTCACCGGCGCGGCACCGGGGCGGGCGAAATACAGGTCCAGCAGGAACGCGCTGATGCCGAATGCGCCCAGCGGCACCAAGCCGATTTCCACGGTACGCCCGGACAGCCGTTCGCATAGCAGCGAACCCACGCCGGTGCCGATCGAAAACAGCGCCAGCGCGAATACATACAGGTCCTGCCGGCCGCCGAGATTGAGCTGCGCATAGGTGGGCAACTGCGCGGTGAGCACGGTGCCCACGAACCAGAACCACGACACGCCCAGCACCGCGTTGCGCACCGCCGGCGTGCGCCGGGTCAGGCGCATGATGGCGCGCGATTCGGGGATGGGGTTCCAGTTGATCTGCAAGTCCGGCGCGCCGGCATCGACCTTGGGCACCAGTCGCGCCACCAGGTTGCCGGTGACGGCGATGACGATCACCGCAGTGGCCGCCGCCTCCGGGCCATGGCTGCCGGCGATCTGGAAGATCAAGCCGCCGAAGATCATGCCGCACAGGATCGAGATCGAGGTGCCCATCTCGACCAGGCCGTTACCGCCGGTGAGTTCCTCCGGTTTGAGCACCGAAGGCAGGATCGAATACTTCACCGGCCCGAACAGCGTGGATTGCAGCCCGGTGCAGAACAGCGCGACCAGCAGGATCACCATGTTCTCGGTGATGAAGCCCACCGCGGCCAGTGACATGATGGCGATCTCCATCGTGGTGGTGATCACGATGAGCTTCTGTTTTTCCAGCTTCTCGGCGATCTGCCCGGCCAGCGCGGAAAACAGGAAGTACGGCAGGATGAACAGTGCCGGCGCCAGGTTGGTATAGAGCGTGCGTTGCGCCGCGTCGATGCCCAGATAGAACAGCAGGCCGATGATGGCCTGCCGATACACGTTGTCGTTGAACGCGCCCAGCGCCTGGACGGCGAAGAACGGCAAGAAGCGGCGCTGCCTGAGCAGGGCGAACTGGCTGTGACCGGACATGCAGTTTCCTTTGCGAACGCGCGCAGCCTAGCAGGCTTGGACGGTGTGCTGGTGGATGGGCGATGCGCTCGCCGGGATGTCCGGGCCGAGGCCGTGGAGACTGCTGCCGCGGACCCGGCGCGGGCCGCGCTCGAACAGCCGCGCGCCCAGCGCCTGCCCGATCGTGGCCACCCGGTGGCTGAGTGCCGATTGCATGGTAGTGCCGCGGCGCGCGGTGGCGGTGCAGCCGCCTTCCTCGGCCAGGGCCACGGCAACTTCCAGTGGGCGCAGAGTCGTCAGCACGCAATCTCGAAACGCGATGGACACAGGGAAGACACTACATTGGAACGATGTCGGTGCGCTGCCCACATTGCGCCCATTGCTTGCCCAGGCCTTCGTCATGACCGTCGACTCCACCGTCCATCCACCGCTGCCGCGCCGCCTGGTGTTGCTGATGGCCGCCGCCACCGGGCTGGCGGTGGCCAGCAATTACTACGCGCAGCCGCTGCTGGACACCCTGGCGCAGGCGTTCGCGATCCAGGTCCGTAGCGCCGGCGCGGTGGTGACCGCCGCGCAGCTGGCGTATGCGGCCGGTTTGCTGTTGCTGGTGCCGCTGGGCGACCGGCTGGAGCGGCGCGGGCTGATCGTGGGGTTGTTCGTGCTCAGCGCGCTGGGCCTGCTGGTGAGCGCCGGTTCGCACAGTTTCGCGATGTTGCTGGTTGGCACGATCGTGACCGGCGCCAGCTCGGTGGCGGCGCAGATCCTGGTGCCGTTTGCCGCCACCCTGGCTGCACCGCAGGAGCGCGGGCGGGTGATCGGCACGGTGATGAGCGGCTTGCTGCTGGGCATCCTGCTGGCGCGGACCGCGGCCGGCCTGCTGGCCGGCGTGGGCGGCTGGCAGACCGTGTACTGGATCGCGTGCGGGTTGCTGCTGGTGACCGCGGGATTGCTGTGGCGTGGGCTGCCGCGGCATCCGGGCAATGCGCAGCTGTCCTATCCGCATCTGGTGGGCTCGGTGCTGACGCTGCTGCGTGACGACGCGGTGCTGCGTTCGCGCGCGGTGCTGGGTGGGCTGATCTTTGCAGGCTTCAGCATGTTCTGGACCACGCTGGCGTTCCTGCTGTCCGGGCCGGCGTATGGCTATGGCACGGTGGTGATCGGAATGTTCGGCCTGATCGGTGCGGCCGGTGCGCTGGCCGCCAACCGCTCCGGCCACTGGTCCGACCATGGCCATGGCGACCGCGTCAGCTGGGGCGGGCTGGGGATGCTGCTGCTGTCGTGGGGGCTGCTGGCGTTCGCGCCGCAATCGATGGCGATGCTGATCGTTGGCGTGCTGCTGCTGGATATCGCGGTGCAGGGCGTGCACATCGCCAACCAGAGCGTGATCTATCAACGCAATCCGCAGGCGCGTAACCGCATCACCTCGGCCTACATCACCTGCTACTTCATCGGTGGCGCGGTGGGCTCGACGCTGGGCACGGCGGCCTACGCGCAGGCCGGCTGGCCGGGCGTCGTGGTCGGTGGCGCGCTGCTGGCGCTGGCGGCGTTGGGATGGGTGGCGCTCAGCGTGCCGCGGGGCACCTGGAAGTGAGCAGCGCCGCGGTGTGCCGGCCGGGGCGCGGACAGGTGGTGGCGTCGGCACAGGATGACCGGCTTGCGCGGTCGTTCGCGGCGCAAGCCATTCGATGCAGCCACGCCTGCATCGGGTGCCGACAACGCAACGGACCAGGCAGCGTGCGCACGCAGCGCCAGCAATCTTCAGACAGGTGCTGACGTGCCAAGGCCGTGATGCAAGCCGGCCTGGTAGCGCCGGTTCGGCATGCTGCCACCCGGAGCGCGGGTCATGCGCGCTGCAGTTCCTTGGCGGCGGCGTTGTCGGCCGGTGCCTCGGTGACCGCCAGCGCTGCAGCGCGCAGTGTGGGCAGCAGGCGCAGGGTCAGCGCCAGTTGGTCGCGCACCAGGCGCTGCTTGGGCGGCAGCTGCACGGCGTGCTGTTCGAGTGCTTCGGCCATGGCCAGTTCTTCGCGTTCGTCGTGCAGCGGCAGCGGTTGGCGCTGGCCCAATGCAGTGGCGAGCGCGCCCAGCGTGCGCTGCAGATACTCGCCGGCCCGGGCGATGCTGGCATCGTGTTCGCCCTCCAGCGCGGCGCGGTGCGCGCCGAGCGCGGAGAGATAGCCGAGCAAGGTATTGGACAGCGCCAGGAAGCGGAACCCCGCCTCCAGGTTGCGCCGGTAGCGGCCCGGCTCGCGCAGCATGTTGGACAGGGCGACCGAGAGCGCGGCATCGGCGTTGTGCATGTCGCGGCGCGCGATGCGGTAGGGCAGGTCGTCGCGCATGCCGCTGGCGTATTGCTCCAGCACCTGGCCCAGGTAACGCGCGCAGCTGGCCAGCACCGTGGCCATCACCTGGTTGAGCCGGCGGCCCTGCCAGTCGGGCAGGATCAGGAACGACGCCGCCGCAGCGATGGCGCAGCCGATCACGGTGTCGATCAGGCGCGGCCAGATCAGCACGAAGCCATTGCCGAGCAGGTTGAAGCAGAACAACGCCATCACCGTGATGCCGGCGGTGGCCAGCATGTAGCGGTCGGTGCGCGCGATGAAGAACACCAGGGTGGCCACCAATGCGAGCAGCAGCTGCACTTGCGTGCCGGGGAACAACTGCATCAGCGCCCAGGTGGCGACCAGGCCGATCAGGGTGCCGGCAATGCGCTGCACCAGCCGCAGGCGGGTGGCGCCGTAGTTGGGGCGACAGACGAACGCGGTGGTGAGCAGGATCCAGTAACCGTTGTCGGCATGGATGGACTGCATCACCGCATAGCCCACCACCAATGCGATGGCCATGCGCAGCCCGTGCCGGAACAGCACCGAGCCGGGGGTGAGTTGCTGGCCCAGGCGCGCGGCCATTTCACGCAGGGTGTGCGGCGAGGAATCGCGCAGGCGGGTATCGAGGTTGTCGCTGGTGGAATCGGATTGCGCCGCTTCGGACAGGCGCCGTTCGATGGTCTGCAGGTTGGTCACCAGCAGCTCCAGTGCGCCCAGCAGGCGCGCCAGCGCCGGATCGGCGCGCGCGTGCAGGTAATCCAGCGACTGGCGCAGGTCTTCGGTGGCCAGGCGGCTGTTGTCGCCGTAGTCAAATGGCTGGCGCAGGCGGATCGCTTCGCCCAGTGCCGCGCAGGCCTTGCCCTGCAGTGCGAGCAGACGCTGGCAGCGGTACAGCACATCGCTATGGAAGAACGCCTCGGTCAGCGCTTCGTAAGGGTAATGCGAGGAACTGGCGCGCTCGTGGAATTCCTGCGCCATGTAATACAGCCGGAAATACAGGCCCGACTGCACGCCCGGCCGGCCCGAACGGCCGAAGCGGCTGATGATGGCGGTCTTGGCAGCGTTGAGCGCGGCCACCACGCGGGCGTTCTGCTCGGCCAGCGCCAGCCGGCGCGCATGCAGGTCGCTTTGCCGCACCGGTTCGAACAGATCGGCCTTGCGCCGCAGATACAGGCCCAGCTCGAAGAACAGCCGCGACAATCGCTCGCGCACCGGGCGGTTGGCGAACAGGATGGTCCACAGGATCGACAGCACGCCGTACCAGCCGGCGCCGATCATCAGCAACGCCGCGCCCTGCCAGGCGATGCGCGGATCGTGGCTGCCATGTTGATCCATACCGATCATGGCGTAGATCGACAAGGCCACCGTGGCCTGCGCGATCGAGGCATAGCGCTCGCCCAGCGCGCCCAGCAACGTGAGCGAGAACGTGGCCAGCGCCATGCCGATCACGAACGGCAGCGGGTAGGGGAACAGCAGCGTCACCGCCGCTGCGGCCGCGGCAAAACACAGCAACGACAGCAGCACCGATTTCGTGCGGCCCAGCCAGTTGTCGTCGGTCTCGGCGATGGCGCTGGCGATGATGCCCAGGAACAGCGCCGGCACCGCGGTCAGTTCCTGCCGGTACCAGCACACGCCCAGCGCCACCGCCAGTGCGATGAACACACGCAGGCCGTAGCTGGCCTTTTCGTGGGCCCACAGGCGGCTGAGGCGGGTTTCGAAGGACGTGGCGGCCACGGTCTCGGCAAGGGCAGGCGTGACCGGCATTATTGCCGCAGGCACGCGCCGCCGGTGTGGACAGGGGCTAGGGGGTGTCATCAATTGATCGAATAGGCGATGCTTGCTGTCCTTTTTCGCCCTCTCCTGCAATGGCACGTCGCTACGCTCTGCGAGACGATCAATGGGATCGCATCCGCGATCTGCTTCCTGGCCGAGTCGGATACGTCGGTGTCACCGCCAAAGACAACCGGCTCTTTGTCGAAGCGGTGCTGTACCGCTACCGAGCCGGCATCCCTTGGCGGGATCTGCCCGAGCGCTTCGGTGATTTCCGCGTGATCCACCTGCGACATAGCCGCTGGAGTCGGGCCGGCGTCTGGCAACGGGTGTTCCAGGCGCTGTCCGAAGACGCCGACAACGAATACGCAATGATCGACAGCACCATCGTCCGGGCGCATCAGCACAGCGCCGGGGCAAAAGGGGGGAGCCACAAGCCGTCGGACGTAGTCGCGGAGGACTGAGCAGCAAAATCCACGCAGTGGTCGATGCGCTGGGCAATCCAGTGGCGTTTCATCTGAGCGCAGGCCAGGCGTCGGATCTGGAAGGTGCAGATGTCTTGTTGCCGCACGTGTCGGTGGGAGCCTTGCTCGCTGATCGAGCCTACGATGCCAGTGCACGGGTCATCGAACCGATGCAGCGGCGGGGGACGCAGATCGTCATCCCCTCCCATCCGACCCGTAAGGTGCAGCGCGACTACGACCGGGTGCTGTACAAGGATCGACATCTGATTGAGAACTTCTTTGCCAAACTCAAGCAGTACCGCGCCATTGCGACTCGCTACGACAAGACCGCCTGCAACTTCCTTGGAGCGATCTACTGGATCGCCTCCGTCATCTTGCTCAATTGATGACACTCCCTAGTCCTTTGTCAGTAGCCGGCATGGGTGCGGACTGGAGCGGCGTGCGCAATTGCGCCGCAGCCCCGCTGCACGGCCGCCCATCGCGCTTGGCGACCTGGCAACCTGTGGTTGCGAGCTTGAATACCGCCTTCTCGGACACCGCCAGCGAGCCGTTGCTCTGTTCGGCCGACAACCCGCGGATGTCCGTGCTTGCCCCCATCCGCCCTTCGGGCACCTTCCCCCGCCAGTGGGGGAAGCCCGCGGCTTAAGCGGGGGAAGGACGCGGCCTTAGCCCTGCGCCTGCCGTTCGCGCGCGATCGCACGCCAGCCGATGTCGCTGCGATGAAAGGCGTTGGGCCAATGGATCGGTTGCAGGCCGGCATAGGCGGCACGCTGCGCGTCCTGCACGCTGTCGCCGAGCGCGGCCACGCACAGCACGCGGCCCCCGGCGCTGAGCACCTGGCCGTCGGCATCGAGCGCGGTGCCGGCGTGGAAGACCTTGGCGCTGGCGGGCACCGCATCCAGGCCATGGATGACCTCGCCGGTGACCGGTGCTTCCGGATACGGTTTCGCCGCGATCACCACGCCCAGCGACGGGCGCGGGTCCCACTGCGCCTGCGCGCGGTCGAGCGTGCCGTCGATGGCCGCTTCGACCAGGTCCACCAGGTCCGACTGCAGGCGCAGCATCACCGGCTGGGTTTCCGGATCGCCGAAGCGCACGTTGAATTCGATCACCTTGGGTGCGCCGTGCGCATCGATCATCAACCCGGCATACAGAAACCCGGTGAACGGCACGCCGTCGGCGATCATGCCGTGCACGGTGGGCTCGACCACCTCGCGCATCACCCGTGCATGCACCTGCGGCGTGACCACCGGCGCCGGTGAGTAGGCACCCATGCCGCCGGTGTTGGGGCCGGTGTCGCCATCGCCGACGCGCTTGTGGTCCTGGCTGGTGGCCATCGGCAGGGCGTGTTTGCCATCGACCATGGAAATGAAGCTGGCTTCTTCGCCATCGAGGAATTCCTCGATCACCACGCGCGCGCCGGCATCGCCGAAGGCATTGCCCGAGAGCATGTCGCGCACCGCGTCTTCGGCCTCGGCCAGGGTCATCGCCACGATCACGCCCTTGCCGGCCGCCAGGCCATCGGCCTTGACCACGATCGGCGCGCCCTTGTCGCGCACGTAGGCCAGTGCCGCGTCTACGTCGGTATGCACCGCGTAGTAGGCGGTGGGAATGCCGTGGCGGGCGAGGAAGTCCTTGGCGAAGGCCTTGCTGCCTTCCAGCTGCGCGGCCTTGGCGGTGGGCCCGAAGATGCGCAGGCCGGCGGCGTGGAAGCGGTCGACCACGCCCAGCACCAGCGGCACTTCCGGCCCGACCACGGTGAGCGCCACGGCCTCGCGCTGCGCCAGCGCCAGCAGCCCATCCAGATCATCGACCTTGATCGCCACGTTGCGGCACTTGGCCTCGCTGGCGGTGCCGGCATTACCGGGTGCCACCAGCACCTCGCTCACGCGCGCGGATTGCGCGATCTTCCAGGCCAGGGCGTGTTCGCGGCCGCCGGAGCCGATGACGAGAATTTTCATGTGAGTGCGGGGATTTGGGAGTCGGGATTAGGGATTGGTCAAAGCGGGATCACGGATCGGAGCGAGCAAGGGACGGTGCCACCACTCCCCACTCCCGAATCCCCAATCCCGGTTCGTCAGTGCCTGAAATGGCGTACGCCGGTGAACACCATCGCGATGCCGTGTTCGTCGGCGGCGGCGATCACTTCGCCATCGCGCATCGAGCCGCCCGGCTGGATCACCGCCTTGATGCCGGCTGCCGCTGCGGCATCGATGCCGTCGCGGAACGGGAAGAACGCATCCGAGGCCATCACCGAGCCGGCAACGGTGAGCTTGGCCTCTTCGGCCTTGAGCGCGGCGATCTTGGCGCTGACCACGCGGCTCATCTGCCCGGCGCCCACGCCAATGGTGCGGCTGTCCTTGGCATACACGATCGCGTTGGATTTGACGTACTTGGCCACGCGCCAGGCGAACAGCAGGTCGCCCAGTTCCGCCTCGCTGGGCGCGCGCTGGGTGACCACGCTCAACTCGCCCAGCGACATGCCGCGGTTGTCGGCCGACTGCATCAGCAGGCCCGAGCCGATGCGCTTGGTGTCGTAGTTGTTGAGGCCATTACCGTGCGGAATCTTGAGCACGCGCACGTTGGCCTTCTTGCTGGCGTAGTCGAGCGCGCCGGCCTCGTAGTCGGGCGCGATCAGCACTTCGACGAACTGGCGATCGAGAATGGCCTTGGCCGTGGCTGCATCCAGCGTCTTGTTGAAGGCCAGGATGCCGCCGAAGGCGCTGGTGGGATCGGTGGCATAGGCCAGCTCGTAGGCATCGCCGCAGCCCGCGCCCACCGCCACGCCGCAGGGGTTGGCGTGCTTGACGATCACGCAGGCCGGCGCGTCGAACTGACGCACGCATTCCCACGCCGCATCGGCATCGGCCAGGTTGTTGTAGCTCAGTTCCTTGCCCTGCAACTGCTGGAAGGTGGCCAGCGTGCCCGGCACCGGATACAGGTCGCGGTAGAACGCGCCAGCCTGGTGCGGGTTTTCGCCGTAGCGCAGGTCCATGACCTTGACGAAGTTGGAATTGATCTGTGCCGGGAACGGGCTGCGCGTGGGTACCGCTTCGGCGCTGTCGGCCACGGCCGACAGGTAGTTGCTGATCGCCGCGTCGTACTGCGCCACGCGGTTGAACGCGGCCACCGACAGCGCAAAGCGCTTGGCGGCCGACAGCTGGCCATCGTTGGCCTCCAGCTCGGCCAGCAGGTCGGCGTATTGCGCCGGATCGGTGGCCACGGCCACGCGCGCGAAGTTCTTGGCCGCGCTGCGCAGCATCGCCGGGCCGCCGATGTCGATGTTCTCCACGGCCTCGGCCAGGGTGCAATCGGCCTTCACGGTGACCGACTCGAACGGGTAGAGGTTCAGCACCAGAAGGTCGATCGGCACGATGCCGTGTTCGGCCATCACCGCCTCATCGACGCCGGCACGCCCCAGCAGGCCGCCGTGCACCAGCGGATGCAGGGTCTTGACCCGGCCGTCCATCATTTCCGGGAAGCCGGTGAGCTCGGCCACATCGGTGACCGGCAGGCCGGCCTCGCGGATCGCCTTGGCGGTGCCGCCGGTGGACAGCAGCTCGACCTTGCGCGCTGCCAGCGCGCGGGCCAGGTCGATCAGGCCGGTCTTGTCGGAAACGGAGAGCAGGGCCCGGCGCACGGGCAGCAAATCAGTGGCCATCGGTGGGGGATGTCGAAGCGGAACAGCCGATATTGTAGGCTGCGCCAGCGCTCGAATGGACTCACCACCCCGTATGGCCTCGATCTATGCATTGAAGGGACGCTTCCAGGCGCTGCTGCGGCCCATGGTGGGCGCGCTCTACCGCGGCGGCATCACCGCCAACCAGGTGACGCTCACGGCGGCGGCGGTGTCGCTGCTGGTGGCCGCGGTGGTCTATCGCGCCGGCGCCGGCTGGCCCTGGCTGTATCTGCTGCTGCCGGCGTGGATGCTGCTGCGCATGGGCCTCAACGCCATCGACGGCATGCTGGCGCGCGAATTCGGCCAGCAATCGCGGCTGGGCGCCTACCTCAACGAAGTGTGCGACGTGGTGGCCGATGCAGCGCTGTACTTGAGCCTGCTCGGCGTGCCAGGCGTGGGCGCGCACTGGCTATGGTTGTTTGCGCTGCTGGCGGCGCTGACCGAATACGCCGGCGTGCTCGGCCTGATGGTCGGTGCCAGCCGCCGCTACGACGGGCCGATGGGCAAGAGCGACCGAGCCTTCGTCATCGGCGTGGTGGGGCTGGGCCTGGCCTGCGGCGTGCTGGGCGCGCGCAGCGTCACCTGGATCGCCATCGCGCTGAGTCTTGCCTGCATGGCCACGGTGTGGCGGCGGGTGCGTGCCGGACTGGCAGAGGCGCCGGCCGGCTGAGCGCGCCGCGGTTGCCCACACAATCTGCGGCCGCGCCGTCATCGACACGACCGCTGCACCACCACTGTTCTCTTTCAGGATGATCCCATGCGTGAGGTTGTAGAGCGGCAGTTCGCCAGTTTCGATGGTGTGCAGTTGTTTTATCGGCATTGGCCGGCAGCGGCGGCGGGCGCCGCGCCCAAGGCGGTGGTGCTGCTACACCGCGGGCATGAGCACTCCGGCCGGGTGCTGCATCTGGCCGAGGAGCTGGATCTGCCCGATGCGCAGTTCTTCGCCTGGGATGCGCGCGGCAATGGCCGCTCGCCGGGCGCGCGCGGCGATGCGCCCGGCTTCGAAGCGCTGGTGCGCGACCTGGACAGTTTCATCGCCCATCTCGGCAGCGCGCATGGCATTGCGGTACAGGACATCGCGGTGATCGCGCAAAGTGTGGGCGCGGTGGTCGCGGCCACCTGGGTGCACGACTACGCGCCGCCACTGCGTGCGCTGGTGCTGGCCTCGCCGGCGTTCAAGGTCAAGCTGTACGTGCCGTTCGCTCGCGCCGGGCTGAAGCTGATGCATGCGCTACGCGGCAATTTCTTCGTCAACAGTTACGTCAAGCCGCAGTGGTTGACGCATGACGCGCAGCGCGTGGAAAGCTACCGCAGCGATCCGTTGATCACCCGCCCGATCTCGGTGCGCGTGCTGCTGGGCCTGTACGCGGCGGCAGAGCGCGTGGTGGCCGATGCGCAGGCGATCACCGTGCCCACCCAGCTGCTGGTCTCCGGCGCGGACTTCGTGGTGCATCGCGGCCCGCAGGACCGCTTCTACGAAAACCTGCGCTCGCCGATCAAGCAGCGGCATTGGTTGCCCGGGTTTTTCCACGACACCCTGGGCGAGCGCGACCGCGCGCTGGCGATCGCGCCGATCCGCGCGTTCGTGCAGGCACGCTTCGAACAGCCGCCAGTGCGCGCCGACCTGCGCGATGCGCATCGTGCCGGGCCCAGTTTCGACGAAGCCGAGCGGCTGGCCTGGCCGCCGCAACGCAACAGCCTGCAGGATCTGCGCTGGCGTGTGGTACGCGCCGGGCTGCGCCTGGGCGGAACGCTGTCCGAGGGCATCGCGCTCGGCCTGCAGACCGGTTTCGACTCCGGCAGCACGCTGGATTACATCTACCGCAACCAGGCGCGCGGACGCGGGCCGCTGGGTCGGCTGATCGACCGCAATTATCTCGATGCGATCGGCTGGCGCGGTATCCGCATCCGTGGCGCGCACCTGGGCGAGTTGCTGCGCGATGCGGCCGGCCGGCTGCGCCAGGCCGGCCAGCCGGTGCGCGTGCTGGACGTGGCGGCCGGCCATGGCCGCTACGTGCTGGAAGCGCTGGGCAGCGGCGCGCAACGGGCCGATGCGATCGTGCTGCGCGACTTCAGCCCGCTCAACGTCACCCAGGGCAGTGCCTTGATCCGCACGCTGGGCGCGCAGGACATCGCCCGGTTCGAACAGGGCGATGCCTTCGACCCGGCGGCATTGGCGGCGGTGCGGCCGGCGCCGACCCTGGCGGTGGTGTCGGGCCTGTACGAGCTGTTTGCCGACAACGACCAGGTGGCGCGTTCGCTCGCCGGCCTGTCCGCCGCGGTGCAGCCGGGTGGCTATCTGCTCTACACCGGCCAGCCGTGGCACCCGCAGCTGGAATTCATCGCGCGTGCGCTCACCAGCCACCGCGATGGCGTGGCGTGGGTGATGCGCCGGCGCAGCCAGCAGGAGATGGATGGCCTGGTGGAAGCGGCCGGATTTCGCAAGCTGGCGCAGCGCATCGATGCCTTCGGCATCTTCACCGTGTCGCTGGCGCAGCGGGTCGACGCATGACCCCAGGCGCGCGCCCCACCGCACGTGCCGCGCTGTGGCTGGCATTGCTGGGGCCGTTGTTCTTCCTCAGCTATGGCCTGGCCAATACCCTGGCCGGGCGCGCGGGCAGCGTGCCCTCGGTGGTATTTGATTGGGAACACGGCATGCCGTTCTGGCCGTGGACCATCGTGCCGTATTGGTCGATCGACCTGTTCTACGCCGCCTCGTTCTTCGTCTGCCGCACCCGGCGCGAACTGGATACGCATGCGCTGCGCCTGCTCAGCGCGCAGCTGGTCTGCGTTGCCTGCTTCTTGCTGTGGCCATTGCGCTACAGCTTCGTGCGGCCGGACACCGACGGCGTATTCGGTTGGCTGTTCGCGGTGTTGCTGGGCTTCGACAAACCCTTCAACCAGGCGCCATCGCTGCACATCGTGCTGCTGGTGGTGTTGTGGGTGCGCTATGCGCAGCATCTTTCCGGCCTGTGGCGCTGGCTCTTGCATGGATGGTTCGCGCTGATCGGGGTATCGGTGCTGACCACGTATCAGCATCATTTCCTGGATATCCCCACCGGGCTGGCGGCCGGCTGGCTGTGCGTGTGGCTGTGGCCGGAACGCATTGCCGCGCCCTTCGCACAGGCACGGCTGGCGCGCGAGGCACGCCGTTGGCAGCTGGCTGCGGCGTACCTGGCCGGTGCCCTCGTCAGCACGGCGCTGGCGATCGCGGTCGGCGGCGTGGGCTGGTGGGCGCTGTGGCTGAGCCTGTCGCTGGGCCTGGTCGCGTTGAACTATGCAGCGCTTGGCCCGCTCGGCTTCCAGAAACGCAGCGACGGGCGGCTGAGCCTGGCCGCGCGCTGGTTGTTCGCGCCCTACCTGCTGGCCGCCTGGTGCAACTCGCGGGTGTGGACGCGCCGCGACCCGCTGCCGCGCGCGGTCTGCGATGAGGTCTGGCTGGGCCGCATTCCGCTGCCCGCACAGCGCGCCGGGTTTGCTGTCGTGGTGGATCTCAGCGCCGAACTCTCGCTGCACGCGGCGCGCCGGCACGACCAGGTGATTCCGATGCTGGATCTGGTGGCGCCGTCACCCGCCAGCCTGGCGGCGGCCGCAGCTGCCATCGAGGCCGCACGCACCCAGGGGGCGGTGCTGGTGTGTTGTGCGCTGGGCTATTCGCGCAGTGCAGCCAGCGTCGCGTGCTGGCTGGTGCGCAGCGGCCGCGCCCGGGACGTGGATGCGGCCATTGCGCAGCTGCGCGCGGTGCGCCCGACGATCGTGCTTGGGCACGCCCATCGTGCAGCCATCATGGCGGCGTGCAGTGGCCATGACAGCGACGACACTGTGCGCCTACGGAGACCGCAATGAACACTTCCCTGATGACGCTGGCCACCATGCGCGCAGTGCTGCGCCAGGGCGCACCGCTGGATCGCTTTTCGCTGCTGCTGGCTGCGGCGATCGCCCTGCTCGGCGTGGCCGAGGCGCCGCCGTTGATCCAGTTGAGCTACGCGCTCAGTGTCATGGCCGGCGTGGTGCAGCGCTACTGGGCGTTTCGGGTGGGTCTGGATGCGGACCTGCTGGAGGGCACGATCGCGCATCTCGGGCACGGCGGCAGCGAACAGGACGCTGCGCAGCAGCTCGATGCCGCGATGCACGCCGTCGGTCTGATGGCCACACCGCCATCCGGCCGCAACTGGGCATCGCGCTGGAACGGCATGCGCCGCCTGCTGCGCTGGCAGCTGGCAAGCACGCTGGTGCAATTGCTGCTGTTCGCGGTGGCCTTGGCCTTGAGGATCCTCCGATGAGCAGCGCGCAAGGACCCGGTCAGCGCGAGCCGCTACAGGCCACGCCGGCGCAGCTGGCGCTCTGGCAACGGCTGGACGGTTATCGCTTCGGCGAGGACGAGGAAGCGCTGCCGGCCTTCATACGGCGCGTGGCCAGGCAGGCGCATTGCAGCGTGGCGCAGGCGCAGGAACTGGTGGACGAGTACCGACGGTTCTGCTTTCTGGCCTGCACCGACACCCACGATGTCACGCCCAGCCCGCTGGTCGATCAGGTCTGGCACACGCATCTGACCGACACCCGCGAGTACTGGCAGCGGTTCTGCCCGCAGGTGCTGCAGACCACCCTGCATCATCGACCCGGTCGCGGGGGCGCGGGCGAGCAGGCGCAGTTCCAGGCGCAATACCGGCAGACGCTGGAGCGTTATCGCCTGCACTTCGGCGAGCCGCCGGCGCAATGGTGGCCGCCAGCGCGCCTGCAGCAGCCAACTGCGGCCCCGGCGCACGATGACACCGCCGAAACCACGTTACAGGCCTTGCGCGGCGCACCGCGGCGGTCCGGGCCGCGGCGCGGCTCGCCGCGCGCGGTGATCGGGTGGGCAATCGCCGCGGTGATCGTGGGAATGGTCTGCCGCTCGGCCAATGGCGATGCCGTGTCGCTGCTGCACTGGCGCGGCGCCTATTTCCTGCCGGTGTTCATCACCCTGATTGGCCTGGCCTGGTCGATGGCGGCGTGGTTGCGGCGGGTGCTGCGCCGCGGTCGCACCGCAGCCGCATTGGAGCCCGGCGAGCTGGCCCATCTGAGCGGCGGCGCCGACCGCGTGGCCGACCTGTGGTTCACCGAGTTGCTGGTGCGCGATGCCGTGTATCTGGATCGCGATGAAGCGCTACCGGCCCGGCAACGGGTGCGCTGGCAACCGCAGGTGGCAGTGCCGCCTGCGCTGGAACCGGCGCTGCAGATCCTGCGCGGCACCGAGGACCCGGTGCTGGCCTTGCGCGAGTTGCGCGTGCTGGCCGCACCGCTGCGACAGCGCCTGATCGACAAGGGGCTGTGGCTGAGCCCGGCGGCATCGTACAGGCTGCGCCTGGCGTGTACCGTGCCGGTGGCGCTGGTGTGGCTGCTCGGCCTGTGCAAGCTGATCATCGGCGTGCAGGGCCATCACCCGGTCGGGTATCTGCTCTGCCTGATGGTACTGGTCACGCTGCTGGTGCTGGGATTTGCGTTGGTGCCGGTGCGGCGCACCCTGGCCGGCGACGCGCACCTGGAGGCGCTGCGTCAGGCACGGCCGCGCGATGCGGCGCGCACCGGCGGCGATGCTGGCGACGCACTGGCGCTGTACGGCACGGCGGTGCTGATCGGCACGCCCTGGGCGGACTATCACAGCATGCGTGCGCCGCATGGTCACGGCGGTGGCAGTGGCAGCAGTTGCGGCAGTGGAGGTGGTGGCGACAGCGGCGGTGATGGCGATGGCGGCAGCGACGGTGGTGGTGGCTGTGGTGGCTGCGGCGGGGGAGGCGACTGATGCAGGGCAGGCAACGACAGCAACAACGACGGCTGCGCTGGGCGCGCGCCTTGCGCGGGCGCGGGGCCACGCCCAATGGCGTGTCGTGGGTGGGCATCGCGTTTGCCGCACTGGCCGGGCTGATGTTCTACGTGGGCCTGAGCGCGCCCGCACGCGAAGGGGCGATGCCATTGCTGCTGGCCGTGCTCGGGCTGCAGGGGCGGCTGTGGTGCAACCGCATGGACGGCGTGCTGGCGCGTCAGGCGCACATGCGCTCGCGCGCGGGCGAGGTCTACAACGACGCGCCGGACCGCCTGTCCGATGTGCTGGTCTGCGTCGGGCTGGGGTATGGGCTGCAGGCGGGCCTGCCGTGGGCTGCGCAACTGGGGTGGGCGGCGGCGCTGTGCTGCGTGGCCACCGCGTATGTGCGCATGCTGGGCCTGGCCTGCGGCACGCCGGAGCCGCGGCAGGGGCCGATGAGCCGCGTGCAGCGCATGCACTGGTTGTCGCTGGCGGCCCTGCTGGCGGTGCCGCTGCAATGGATGGGCCAGCCGCGCAGCGCGGCCTGGTTGCTGATCGGCGCGCTGGCGGTGTTGATCGCCGGTGCGGTGCTGACGGTGGTGTTACGGCTGCGCGCGATCGTGCGCACCTTGGAGCAGACATGATTGCCCGCTTGATCGCACGCGCCTGCAGTGGCGCCATCCGCACGCTCACCGGTGCCCGTGCGTTGTGGCGCGGCTGCGCGCCGTCCAACGAGCGCCGCGTGTATTACGGCAACCACGCCAGCCACGGCGATTTCGTGCTGATCTGGTCGTCGTTGCCGGCCAGCCTGCGACACCAGGTGCGCCCGGTGGCCGCGGCCGACTACTGGCAACGCACGGCGCTGCGGCGTTATCTGATCCATGCGGTGTTCAATGGCGTGCTGATCGAACGCGATGCGGCGCGGCGGACCCGCGACCCGATCGAATGTCTGTGCGATGCGGTGGATGCCGGCGATTCGCTGATCCTGTTTCCCGAGGGCACGCGCAATCCCGACGAAGGCGTGCTGCCGTTCAAGAGCGGGCTGTATCACCTGGCGCGGCAGCGCCCGGAACTGGAGTTCGTGCCGGTGTGGATCGACAACCTCAAGCGGGTGATGCCCAAGGGCAAGTGGCTGCCGCTGCCGCTGCTGTGCACCACCACCTTCGGTGCACCGTTGCGGCTGGATGCCGACGAAGACAAGGACGCGTTCCTGGCGCGTGCGCGTGAGGCGCTGCTGGCGTTGTCGCCGGACCAGCTGGAGGCACGCGCATGAGCCTGTATCTGTACAGCGGGCAGCTGCAGCAATCCTCGATGCATCAGCAGACGCTGTGGTTGTTCAGCGGCATTGCGCTGGTGCTGATCGTTGCCACGCTGATTGCCGAAACGCTGCGTTGGCGCGCACGCGAACGCCCGAGCGCGGTGCTGGACAACCTGGTCGCACGCATTCGCGCCTGGTGGGTGATGGCGGCAGTGGTGGGTATCGCGTTCGTGTTCGGCCGCGCCGGGGTGATCGTGCTGTTCGCGCTGGTGTCGCTGTTTGCGCTGCGCGAGTTCATCACGCTCACGCCCACCCGGCGCGGCGATTACTACGCGCTGCTGGCGGCGTTCTACATCGTGCTGCCGTGGCAGTACGGGCTGGTGTGGACCGGCTGGTACGGCATGTACACGCTGCTGATTCCGGTTTATGCGTTCCTGGTGCTGCCGATCCTGGCCACCATCGGCGGCGACACCACGCGCTATCTGGAGCGTACCGCCAAGGTGCAGTGGGGCCTGATGATCTGCGTGTTCTGCATCTCGCACGTGCCGGCCTTGTTGAACCTGGAAATTCCCGGTTATGCCGGACGCAATCTGCTGTTGATCGCGTTCCTGGTGATCGTGGTGCAGTCCTCGGACGTGTTGCAGTACGTCTGGGGCAAGCTGGCCGGCCGGCACCTGATCGCGCCCAGGCTCTCGCCGTCCAAGACGGTGGAAGGCTTCATCGGCGGCGTGCTGTCGGCCGGCCTGCTCGGCATGGCGTTGTGGTGGATCACCCCGTTCGCGCCCTGGCATGCATTCGGGCTGGCGCTGGTGGCCAATCTGATGGGCTTCTTCGGCGGGCTGGTGATGTCGGCGATCAAGCGCGATCGCGGCATCAAGGACTGGGGCCACATGATCGAAGGCCATGGCGGCGTACTCGATCGCCTGGACTCGGTGTGCTTTGCCGCCCCGGTGTTCTTCCATCTGATCCGCTACGGCTGGGCGTGAGCGGCTGCACGTTGGCGCCAGCCAGGCGCTGAAACCCGATCATCAGCACGGCGCGGTGCGTGCATCGCGCGCAGTGTTGGATCCATAGTCCGCCGATCGGCCATCAACAGCGTCTTGCCCACCGCAACGTCGAACCGCATCGACTCATCCATCGCATCGGCAACCTCGTGCACGCCACGCTTCGCGGCGGCACGCTTTTACGAATCTCGAATCTCGAATCTCGAATCCCGAATCCCGAATCCCGCACCTCAGCTCAACCCATACTCTTTGAGCTTCTTGCGCAAGGTCGCGCGATGGATGCCCAGCATCGCCGCCGCGCGGCTCTGGTTGCCTTCGCAATGGTTGAGCACTTCGACGAACAACGGGATTTCCATTTCGCGCAACACGATCTCGTACACGTCGTCCGCATCGCTGCCGTCCAGGTCGCGCAGATACCGGCGCACGGACTGCGCCACGTGTTCGCGCAGCGGCGACTTGGGGGCGCCACGACTGCTGTCAGGACGAGAGGGGGCTGCGTTCAAAGGAAGTTCCCAGTGTCACGAAGCCGGGACGCGTGGCCGGCGAGGGGGAGTGAGTCTAGCGCGTGACCTCCCCGCTCGCCACGCCCATGTGGCCAGCGGCCGCAGGTTGCGGTCGCTTAGCGGAAATCGAAGCTGAAGGCGGCCGTGCTCGCGGCCGGTTCGCGCACGCGAAACGCCACCTGCACCGCCTGGCCGGGAGCGAGCGTGTCCTGTTCGGCCGGCGCCTGCCCCAGATACTCCTGCGGGGCCAGCACGCGCGTGCCGATCACCCGGCCATCGACGTCGGACAGCGACAGCTGCAGCCAGGGCCAGGCCTGCGCCCAGCGGGCATCGTTGCGGAAACTGGCCTGGATCTGCAGCACACCGGGCATGCCGGGCAGTGGCCGCACCTCGCGATTGAGCAGGGTCAGCGCGGCCGGTTCGCGCCAGGCCGGCAGGCTGCAGCGCAGCACCGCGCAGGCGGCGCTCACCAGCGGCCGCCAGCGGGCATCGCCGGCCAGGTGCGCGCGGTCGGCAATGACGATCTGCAGACCGAGCACGCCCACCAGGCCGACCAGCAGCGCCCATTGCCGGCCGCTGGCGCGCAGCCGCGGCCGGCTGAGATCACGTCGCGCAAACGCCGGGGCGCTGGATGCGGGCAGCGGCAGCAGCGGGGTTGCGCCGGGCGCGTGCGCGCCGAGGGGGGCGACATCCGCTTCCACCGCTACGGCAGCGCTGGCGGCGCTGTAGGTGGCAGGTGTCGCCGGCAGCGCCGGTGTGGCGGCATCCCCGGCCGATGCTGACCGCTGGGCCGAGGTTGCTGGCGATGCAGACGCCAGCGACGCCGCAGAAGCCGACGGCGGGGTGGGGGGGGCGGCAGAAGCCGACGGCGCGGCAGAGGTCGGGCCCGTGGACGGGGTCGAGGCCGACGCCGGAACGGCGGGCACCGCAGGCGCCGCCTGGGTGGCCGTGGGCGGTGTTGCAGGGGCTGCCTGGTGCTGCGCTAGCGGCCCCGCAGCGGTGCCGACGATGGGCGCATCTTGCGCACCGTCACCGCGCGCGCTGTCAGGCGCGCCGGCGCCGGGTGCGGGTACCAGGGGCGAACGCGGTGCCGGTACCGGCTCCACGGCAGGCGCTGGCGGCAGCTCGGCCAACGGCGCTGGCGGCGCCTGTTCCGGCGGCTCGGTGGGCGGCACTGCCGGGGTCGGAATCAGCACTGGGGCAGCAGGCGTGGCACGCAGGAACGTGGCCAGGGGGCGGCGCGGTGGCGGAGTCTCGGACATCGGCAGGCGTGCAGCGAAGAAGATCCCTATTCAACCACGCGCGCCTCCAGGCGCGAACGTCTGCGTCCCGGCGCCGGCCTGATCGCAGTACTGCCTCGCCTGACAGGCCGCAGGTCACCTTGCTGGGGCACGCAACCTTGCCTGGAGGTACCGCCTCGCGCCTGTGCGGCAGGACGCACGGCACCGACGCACGGCAACTCCGGAAATGCCGAACACCCGAAAACATGTCGGAAACGCCGCGCAGATCGTCTTCCTGAGCCCGCCGATCGTCGTCCTGACAGACCGTTCCCCGCACAGCTCTTCGAGGCACGAAGACCGAGGCACTACCAGCAACATCCAACGCGCCGGCGCAGGCTCTCGACGACTCCCGACTCCCGACTCCCGACTCCCGAAACTACCGCCGCCGCCGCGTCTTCCCGTCGGCCAGCAGCAGGTCCAGCAGTCCACTGCGCTGCCGCGGTGCCAGCGTGTCGAAGCGCGCCAGCAGCACGCGCTGCTGGTCGTCCAGGCGGCGGTATTGCGCCGGCTCTTCGGCAATGGCCGACACCGGCGGGCCGAACACGCGTTCGCCGCGGCCGGTGGCCAGGTATTCGAAGGCCATGCCGCTGCGCTTGGCCAGGCCGATCAGGTTCTCCACCGACGGCGCGGTGCCTTCGGCCATCTCCCACTGCGCGACCGCGCTGCGGGTGACGCCCAGCTCGCCGGCCAGGGCTTCCTGGGTCAGCTTGGTGAAGCTGCGGGCTTCGCGTACTCGTTCGTACAGCTTGCTCACACGGCACCGGATGGAAGGCGGACAGGGCCGGGAGATATAGCCCTAGCAGCGCTGGGGGATAGTTCGTATGCCTTTCATATCTCCATATGTTTGCGATACTGTCCTCGTGTCATTGACGACGACATCACAGCGAACTCAAGGAGCGTGTTCATGGTCGAGCCTGTTGCTTCCAAGACCGACCGCGTGTCGGCCGACATGCCGCCGACGCAGGCGCCGTGGCGGGCCGATTCGCCGCTGGATCCGGCGGTGCAGCGGTTCCGCGGCGCCACCTGCTACCAGGTGTGGCAACGCGGCCAGCACTGGACCGCCGTCGCCGAGGGCGCGCACTGGTCAGCGGCACTGGCGCCGCGTGGCTGGGCGCTGCGTCATCGGCAGTGGCCGCTGTTGGGAATGGGCGGCCTGCTGGCGGTGTTGGCCGCCGGCGTGGCGCTCGCCGGTGCCCAGGCGTGGTCGCTGAGTGCCTGGGCGGTGCTGTTGGTGGCCGAACTGGTGTTGCGTGTGCGGGCGGGCCGGCATGCCGGGCGCTCGCGCAGCGACGCCCTGCGACGCGCCGGCTGGCAGCCGGTGACCCGGCTGCGCGCGATCAGCGTGGCCGATGCGGTGACCACGGCGCGGATCCGCGCCGGCCGCCCGCAGCGGTAACCGCCCGGCGCACGCCGGGCGGGCTGGGATGCGACACCATCGAAGCAGGCGCCGCCGTAGGCGCAGTGGAGCGGGGCGGCCTTGCACCGGCATGGCTGGCGCAACGGCAAGCGGCCGGCGCGCTCGGCGCCGTTCCAAGCCGTCGATGGCCCACCCATCGGGGGAGTACCCACCCGGGGAGCGGGCCGTGATGTGCCGAGCCTGCGTTGCGCGCCTTGCCCCGGGGGGCGAGCACGGGCGCCAGCGTAGGCCTGGCGTCGCCGGCCACGGCACGCTGCGCACCCGACCCCGGGACACCTACCTCGGGACACTCACCTCAAGGCAGATGCGTGCCGCAGTCGGCTCAGTGGCGGCGAACGCCATCGATGCGCATCCAGTCTTGATCGCGTTCGCAGCGCAATTGCTCGAACCAGGGGGCGTAACGCTCCAGCAGCTCGTCCTCCTGCCCGTGCAGGATGCCCGACATCGCCAGGCGGCCACCCGGGGCCACGCGCGCGGCCAGCAGCTCGGCCAGCGCGTCCAGTGCCTTTGCGAGGATGTTGGCAACCACCACCGGATAGGTCTGCACCGGCTCGTCCTCCGGCATGTACACGGCCAGCTGCGCGCCCACGCCGTTGCGCTGCGCGTTCTCGGCGGTGGCCAGCAGCGCCTGCGGGTCGTTGTCCACGCCGACGGCGTCGATGGCGCCCAGCTTCAGCGCGGCGACCGCAAGAATGCCCGAGCCACATCCGAAATCGAGCACCTGGCGGCCCTGCAGCTCGCCGCTGCCGGCCAGGCTGTCCAGCCAGCGCAGGCACAGCGCGGTGGTCTGGTGCGTGCCCGAGCCGAACGCCAGGCCCGGGTCCAGCCGCACCACCGCGGCCTCGGGCGTGTTGGCGGCGTCGGGCAGGTCGTGATCCCAGGGTACGACGAAGGTGCGCGCGCCAAATTGCATCGGCTTGAACAGATCCATCCACGCACGGATCCAGTCGCTGTCCTCGACCATGCGAAACGACACCCGGCCCCAGTCCAGCTCCGGATCGAAGCCTTCCAGGTCCACCAGCACCTGCAGCGGATCGCTCTGGCCATCGAACAGCGCGGTCATTTCCAGTTCCTGCCACAGCGGCGTTTCGCCCACGCCCGGCTCCAGGATGGCGTGCTCGTTGCTGTCATCGGTATTGGCGTCGAGCAGGGTCACCGCCAGCGCGCCGACCTCTTCGAGCGCGGTCTGGAAGCGGGGCTGGGTGGCATCGGAGCAGGGCAGGGTCAGTTCAAGAAACGGCATCGTGGCGATCGGCAACAGTGAAGGCGTGCATCGTAGACCATTCGCGCCGGCCCGCTGCCGCGCGAGGCGGTGGCGGCGCGGCTGTCCGGCCAGAGGCCGGTTGCTGTGGCAGGTGAGGATGGCGGCGTTGCACGAGGGTGTCAGGGGCAGATGCGCGACGCCGGAATCGCCTGTCCAGCCGGGGAGCTGTTCGATCCATGCAAGCCGCTGCACGCATCGGGTATCGCGCAGGCCAGGGCGATGCCCGATGCGTCGGCATCCAGGCCAGGGCATCCAGGCCAGGCAATGGCACCCGCATCGCAGCACCGGCAGGCCGATCGCTGCATCCGCTTTGCCGCGCAACCAAACACGCGTTGCGCGCCACCCACACGCATCTCGCGCAGATCCTCACCGCATGGAGTGCCCCTCCTCATCGGACCGCGCAGCAGCGCTCGCTTGGCCGCGGCCGGCTGCACGGCCGGGTGCTAGACTCCGCGCCGTCGCTGCGGGTGTGTCCGCAGCTGGGTCGCCGCTGTCATGCCGCTTGCTCGTGCCCGCCATCTCTGGCTGTTGCTCGCTCCCGTCGCGCTCGCGGCGGCAGGGTGGTGGCAGCTGCGCGCGCAACCACCCGCGGTGGCCGCCGATGCGGCGCCGGCGGGGGGCGGCGTCATGCGCGTGTCGGCTGCCGCGCCTTCGCGGGCGCCGTTCGAGCACGGCAACGCCCTGCAGTTGCCATATCGCGATGCGGTGGATGCGCAGCCGGATCTGTACCGCTACGCACAGCGGTTGCAGCAGCAGGTGCGCGCCGGCGATGCACAGGCCGGGTGGCGCTTGAGCCGGGTCACCGATTACTGCGCACCCTATGCCGACAGCCCGGCCGGCTATGCCGCCGATAGCGAGTGGATCGCCGCGCACGCCACGCCGGGCGTGGCGGCCATGCGTGCCGCGCGCGATCGCGTGGCGCAGCGCTGTGCCGGTTTCGCGCCCAGCGATGGGCTCGGCCCGCGTCTGGTGGCGCAGCAACGCCTGCGCGCAGCGCGCGGCGGCAGCCTGGCCGCCGAGGCGGCCTTGCTGGCCCAGGGCGAGCCGCTGCAGGCAACGCCCACCTACAAGCGCGCGCTGGTGCAGCGCGTGCTGGCTTCGCGCGACCCGGAGGCGTATCTGGCGCTGTCGCCTGCGATGGGCGCGCGCGCCAGCGGCGACGACACTCTGGAAGGCTACGTGGCCGGCGACCAGTTCGCCGAACTCGCCTGGCAGGTGGCGGCATGCCGGCTGGGCCTGGACTGCAGTGCCGACAGCACGCTGGTCACCAGTTACTGCGCCAATGCGGGCATCTGCTCGCGCGAAGGCGCACAGGATTTTGTGTCGTTCGTATTCGATGCCGCGGTACCGCGGCAGGGAGCAGACAGGGTGGATGAGATGGTCGATACGCTGGTGTCCGAGCCGGGAGCGCAGTCATGAATTACCGTCGATGGGCGCACGGCGCCAAGTTCTGGTTGTGGGTGGCCTTGTTCGTGGCGTATTCGGCCGCGGCAGTGGGCATCGTGATGATCGATACCGCCGATCACCGGTATCAGCCCTTGTCGATCAGGTCCACCACCGTCGGCGCAGACGAACAGCAGCGACGGCATGGCGCCAGCCAGGTGGCGGCGGTGTATCGCGCAGGCAGTGCGATGCCGTTCTCCACGCTGCCGGCGGGCGCCACCTTCCAGGTGGTGTGGCCGGATGGTTCCACCGAAACCATGACCGTGGTCGATCCAGCCTCGTCCAGCGGCATCGTGCCGGTGCCGGGCAGCCAGCAGGGGCCCGCGCCGCAGCGTTGAGCGCTGCCGCGCGCCGATGGGGCGCGGCCGCTGCACGTCCGGTAGCGCAGGCGGCAACGGCGGGTAGGTGCGGCTGCAGCTTGACCACTCTCACGTGTGCAGATAATCGAAGGCCTGCATATCGGATCCGGCGCTGGCTTGCGCCATCCGGGCGTCGAAGCCTCGGGCTCTGCAGGCGCGCACCCGGGTGCGACGGGGCTCTACCGATAAAGCCCCGTCGCGCCCGGGTGCGCTCCTACGCAGGGACTGGCTTGATGGCGCGACGCAGTGTCGGCCCGATGCACCTGGGAGCAACGAAAAAGCCCGGTTTCCCGGGCTTTTCGTTGCGTGCCATGGCGCTGGCGATCAGGTCAAGGCGATCGACTTGTTCTTGCGCTCGGCCAGGCGCTTCTCCAGATAGTGGATGTTCTGCCCACCGGCCTGGAAGCCCTTGTCGCGCATGATGCGCTGCTGCAACGGGATGTTGGTCTTGATGCCGTCCACCACCATCTCGCTCAGCGCCACGCGCATGCGTGCGATGGCGGTCTCGCGGTCCGGGCCGTGCACGATCAGCTTGCCGATCATCGAATCGTAGTTCGGTGGCACCTTGTAGCCGCTGTAGATGTGCGTATCCACGCGCACGCCTGGGCCGCCCGGCGGATGGAAGGCGGTGATCAGGCCCGGGTTGGGCATGAAGGTTTCCGGATCCTCTGCATTGATGCGGCATTCGATCGCATGCCCGCGCAGCACGATGTCGCTCTGCTTGATGCTGAGCTTGTGGCCGGCGGCGATACGCAGCTGCTCGCACACCAGGTCGATGCCGGTGATGCGCTCGGTGACCGGGTGTTCCACCTGGATGCGGGTGTTCATTTCGATGAAGTAGAAACGCCCGTTCTCGAACAGGAATTCGAAGGTGCCGGCGCCGCGGTAGCCGATGCGGATGCAGGCATCCACGCAGACCTTGCCGATCTCGTTGCGCAGTTCTTCGGTGATGCCCGGGGCCGGCGCTTCTTCCACCACCTTCTGGTGGCGGCGCTGCATCGAGCAATCGCGCTCGCCCAGATGGATCGCACCGCCCTGGCCATCGGCGAGCACCTGGATTTCCACGTGGCGCGGATTTTCCAGGAACTTCTCCATGTAGACCTGATCGTTGCTGAAAGCGGCCTTGGCTTCGGACTTGGTGGTTTCGATCGCCGCCTTCAACGCCGCTTCCGAATGCACCACGCGCATGCCGCGCCCGCCGCCACCGCCGGCGGCCTTGATGATCACCGGGTAGCCGATCTCGCGCGCCACCTTGGTGTTGGCGACGATGTCATCGCCCAGCGGGCCCCCCGAGCCGGGCACGCAGGGCACGCCGGCGGCCTTCATCGCGCGGATCGCCTCCACCTTGTCGCCCATCAGGCGGATGGTGTCGGCCTTGGGACCGATGAAGATGAAACCGGATTCCTCCACCCGTTCGGCGAAGTCGGCGTTCTCCGACAAAAAGCCGTAGCCGGGATGGATGGCCTGCGCATCGGTCACCTCGGCCGCGGCGATCAACGCCGGGATGTTGAGGTAGCTGTCGCTGGAGGCAGCCGGGCCGATGCACACCGACTCGTCGGCCATGGCCACGTGCTTGAGGTTGCGGTCGACCGTGGAATGCACCGCGACCGTGCGGATGCCGAGCGTATGACACGCGCGCAGGATGCGCAGCGCGATTTCGCCTCGGTTGGCGATGACGACTTTATCTAGCATGGGATTGGGGATTAGGGATTGGGGATTCGTAGAAGGCGCCGGTCTCGCGGACATGTCGCGATTCGTCCAGCGTGCGGATCAATGCGTTGAGCTTGGCAAACGTGCGATTGAGCAGGTCGGCAATTGCCGCATCGGGCGAGGTGAACTGCAGTCGCGTTGCAATCTGCAGTTGCGTGTCCAGCTCCGCCAATGAGCCGCGCGCCATCGACAGATAACGCAGGTACTCGGCAGTAGAGCGCCTCGCAGCGCCTTCGGCGATGTTGGAAGGAACGCTGATCGCGGCGCGTCGCATCTGTGCCGTCAGTCCAAAGCGTTCGGAATCAGGAAAATCGTGGCTCAGGCGATAGACCGCTTCGACAAGCGACATCGCATCGCGCCACACCGTCAGGCGCTCGTGCGGTCGCTCTTGCGAATCCCGAATCACGATTCCCTAATCCCCGCGCTTCAGCCAATCACAAACAACGGCTGATCGAATTCCACCGGCTGGCCGGTTTCGCCGAGGATGGCCACGATGGTGCCGGAGACGTCGGCTTCGATCGGGTTGAACATCTTCATCGCCTCGATGATCGCCAGGGTGTCGCCGGCCTTGACCGCCTGGCCCACGCTGACGAAGGCCGGCTTGTCCGGGGACGGGGAGGTGTAGAAGGTGCCGACCATGGGGGCGCGCAACACGTGGCCTTCCGGCAGCGCGGCGGCGTGCTTGGCGCCACCGGTGGAGGCCTCGGTGGGCGAATGCATCGGCATGCTGGCCGCCGCCGGTGCCTGCGCCTGCACGGCCGGCGCGGGGGCGTAGGACTGCACCGGCGCGCCCATCACCTGGGTGCCCTTGGGTACGCGGGCCAGGCGCACGCTTTCCTCGCCTTCCTTGATCTCGATTTCGGCGAGATTGGATTCTTCGAGCAGGTCGATCAGTTTCTTGATTTTGCGGAGATCCATGAGGGCCTCTTGAGGTGAATCGGTGGAGAGTGCCGGCGGCTGCCGGCGGAATGGGGTCAGGCCGTCGGCGCGGTGGCCGGCGTCGGCAAGGCGGGGATCATGGGTCGCGCTCCAGGCGCGCGATCACCGCTTCCAGCGCCAGCCGGTAGCTGTCGGCGCCGAAGCCGCAGATCACTCCGTCGGCCTTGTCGCTGAGATAGCTGTGGTGGCGGAACGGCTCGCGCGCATGCGGGTTGGACAGGTGGACCTCCACGAACGGCAGGCCCACCCCCAGCAGCGCGTCGCGCAGCGCCACCGAGGTATGGGTGAAGGCGGCCGGGTTGATCAGGATGTAGGCGGTGCCGTCCTCGCGCGCGGCGTGGATGCGCTCCACCAGAACGTGCTCGGCATTGGACTGCAGGCAGCTCAGCGCGTGGCCGGCGGCCTGCGCGCGGTCCACCAGCGCCGCATCGATCTGCGCCAGCGTGGTGCGCCCGTAGACCTCCGGCTCGCGGGTGCCGAGCAGATTGAGGTTGGGGCCATGCAGCAGCAGCAGGTGGGCCATGACATCCAGCAGAGCGGAAAGGCCGGAAGTCTGCGCGATGCTGGCGATGCTGTCCAGATAGCAGAAGTTATAGCTGTTTTAAACAAGCGATTGAATTCTTGCGATGGGTGCCGGCCGGGTCAGGCGCGACGGGCATCGGCCGGTGCCGATGCAGCGGCATGCCGTGGCGTTCCGCAGTGCCGGCACCGCGCCGCTGCCGCTGCCGCTGCCGCTGCCGGGGCGCGTTTTTCGGATGCTCGCCTCCAGTGCGCAGCGGGCGCAGACATCGGCGGTGTGCAGCGCCGGTCCAGGCGCATCTTCCGCTGCCTCGCGTCGGGATTCCGTGTCCGTGCCAACAAGTTCGGCCGTCCCGGCCAACGGGCGCGAGGTGTCCTGAGTCAGGCCGCGCGTGCCCGGCCGGCCCGCCGCAGTGGGTGGCATCCACGCAGCCTGCTCGTGACCACCGTGCACGATCGATGCAGTTGCCGGCCCGATGGCAGTACGGGCGGGCCCTACCGGCCTTCGGCTGCCGCAGTGTCGCGCCCGAGGTGCCGCCACAGGAAGGCGTACATCAGCGCAGCACGATGCGCAGCTTGGGCATTGTCGCCAGGGTTGGCGTGGCCGCCCTCCATGCTTTCGTAGAACACCGCGTCCTTGCTCGCATCCAGCATCTTGGCGGCCATCTTGCGTGCGTGCCCGGGGTGGACGCGATCGTCGCGGGTGGAGGTCAGGAAGAGCGTGGGCGGATAGGTCTTGTTCGGATCGAACAGGTGATACGGGGAAAAGGTCTGGATGAACGACCAGTCCGCAGTGTCCGGGTTGCCGTACTCGTCCATCCATGACGCGCCGGCCAGCAGGTGGTTATAGCGGCGCATGTCCAGCAGCGGGGCTTCGATCACTACCGCCCCGAACAGCTGCGGATACTGGGTCAGCATGTTGCCGGCCATCAATCCGCCGTTGCTGCCGCCGCGCACGGCCAGATGCTTGGCCGAGGTGACCTTGCGTGCGATCAGGTCCTGCGCGATGGCGGCCATGTCCTCGTAGGCCTTGTGCCGGTTCTGCTTGAGTGCGGCCTGGTGCCAGCGCGGGCCATACTCGCCGCCGCCACGCATGTTGGACAGTGCGAAGACCCCGCCCTTCTCCAGCCACGCTCGTCCTATGACGCCCGAGTAGTACGGCAGCATCGGGATCTCGAAACCGCCGTAGCCATAGAGTTGGGTCGGTGCGCTGCCATCGAATGCCAGCGCCTTCGGGCGGACCAGGAAATACGGGACGCGGGTGCCATCCTGGCTGGTGACGAAGTGTTGCTCGATGAGGAACCGGCTGGCATCGAAGAACGCCGGCAGCGCTTTGAGGCGCTGCGGTTGCTTGCCGATCTGCGCCAGCGACAGCGTGGGCGGAGTGAGGTCGTCCGCGACGGTGAGCCAGACCGCATCGCTGTCGACGTCGTCCAGCGCCTTGATCTCCGCAGCGCCGAAAGTGGGGGCACCGACGAACGCGCTGCGCTTCCAGCCGTGCGCACCGGGGGTCAGCACGCTCAGCCGTGTTTTGACGTCATCCAGGATGTTGAGCACCAGGTGCGAGCGGGTCCAGACGGCACTGCTGAGCGAGGCGGTGTCGGTGGGCTGGAAGACCACCTCGAACGCGCGCTTGCCCGCCATGAAATCGTCGAAGCGGGTGGCCAGCAGCGTGCCGGCTGCATAGGTCTTGCCGGCGACGCTCCACGGCTCGCGCAACTCCAGCGTGAGCCATTGGCGATGCAACTGCTTGGTCGCCGAGTCCGGTACCTCGATCTGGGCCAGGCGTCCGTTGCGGTCGCGCAGATACCAGCGCTTGTTGCGGATGCCCAATTCGCGAATCACGATATCCCGTTCGAACCCCGGGGTGTGGTCATGGAAGGCCCTCACGCGCATATCCTGCGGGCTGCCCTCGTAGACGGTCGTGGCGGTATCCAGGGCAGTGCCGCGTTTCCATTGTTTGACCACGCGCGCGTAGCCCGAATCGGTCGTGGTGCCAGCGCCGAAATCGGTACTGACATAGACGGTGTCCTGATCGATCCAGGACAGCTCGCCCTTGGCTTCGGGCCGGACGAAGCCGTCCTCCACCCACCGCTTGTCGATCAGATCGAACTCGCGCGTGACATCGGCATCGGCACCGCCGCGCGACAGCGTGATCAGGCAGCGGCGATAGGCCGGACGCAGACAATCGATGTCCTTGTGCTGCCATGCCCAGTCCTTGCCCTCGCTCTGGTTGAGGGCATCCAGATCCAGCACGGTTTCCCACTTCGGTGACGGCTTGCGGTATTCGGCCGGTGTGGTCCGTCGCCAGATGCCGCGCTTGTGTTGTCTGTCCTGCCAGAAGTTGTAATAGCTGTCGCCGATTTTCTGTACGTCGGGAATCTTCGCATCCGAGTCCATGACTTCACGGATACGTGTTTCCAGTTGCTGGAATTTGGCGGTGCCGGCCAGCTGTTGCTCGGTGCGCGCATCTTGATGCTTCACCCAGTCGAGCGCCTTTGTGCCGGTGACATCCTCCAGCCAGAGATACGGGTCTGTGTTGGCCGTGGCGGCTGCAGCAGTCGCAATGCCGGGCGTCGCAGGTGCTGCATCGGCACCTGCAATGCCGGCAAGAAGCATCGCTGCGCCGAAAAAGATGCGGGTGGACGTGGGGGCCATTATGTCGCCATCGCCGAGAGGGGGCGACAGCATAAAGTCGAATATCGCGCTGCGACCGCGCGGTGAGTAATGTTGAGAAATGCGCTCTGAGAAAGCGCTTCACGCTGCGGCGACTTTCTAGGAAAGGAAATGACTGGATGCTGTCGAGTTAATCGCGTGTGGGCTCGGACGCGACGAAATGATGGTCGTGGACATCGTGCGGCGTCCGGCGGTGCGTCGGCAAGCGGGCAGGTTGCCGATGACAGCAAGGCGCACACGTTCCTGGGATCGCCCCGCAGGCCCAATGTACACCGGTGCAGCCCCCCGCCAGACGCATTGGGGCCTCGAAGATGCCGCCTCAGCGCGCCGCGCGCAGCAGCGCATCCTCGGTGATCGCGCCGGTCAGCACCGTGGGCAGGATCGCCGGTGGAGCGCCGGGGCCGTAGACCACGTACAGCGGCACGCCGACGGCCTGATGCTGGTCCAGGAAGGTGCTGATGGCCGGGTCGACATTGGTCCAGTCGCCTTTCATGTACACCGCATCCACGCGGCGCAGCGCGTCGCGGAATTCGGCGCTGCCCAGCACGTTCTTTTCGTTGGCCTTGCAGGTCACGCACCAGTCGGCGGTCATGTTGACGAACACCACGCGGTTGTCGGCGCGCAGGCGGTCCAGCAGCTGCGGCGAGAACGCCACCACGCCTTCGCTGGCGGCGGTGGCCGCGGGCAGGCGCAGGCGGGTGACTCCGACCACCGGCACGATCGCCAGCACCAGCATCACCGCGGCCAGACGCATGCCCGGGCGATTGCTGCTCCAGCGGCTGCGCTCGAAACACCACAGCCCCAGCGCCAGCAAGGTGGCGCCGACCAGCATCAGCGCCACCGCGTCCACGCCGCGCTGCTTGCCCAGTACCCACAGCAGCCAGATCGCGGTGAGGTACATCGGGAACGCCAGCACCTGCTTGAGCGTTTCCATCCAGGCACCGGGCGTGGGCAGGCGGCGGGCCAGCGAGGGGATGAAGCCGATCAGCAGGAACGGCAGCGCCAGGCCCAGGCCCAGGGTCAGGAATACCAGCATCGCCAGTAGCGCCGGTGCGGTGAACGCATAGGCCAGCGCGGTGCCCATGAACGGGGCGATGCAGGGGCTGGCCACCACGCAGGCCAGCACGCCGGTGAAGAAATCGCCCAGCGGGCCGTTGCGTGCGGCCAGCGACTGGCCGATGCCGCCCAGGTTGCTGCCCAGGGTGAACACGCCCGACAGGCTCAGGCCGACTGCGAACATCAGATAGGCCAGCGCGGCCACGAACCACGGCTGTTGCAGCTGGAAGCCCCAGCCGGCCGCCTGCCCTGCCGCGCGCAGCGCGATCACCAGCCCGCCGATGGCGGCGAAGGACACCAGCACGCCCAGCGAATACCAGATGGCATGGCTGCGCGCGTGGCTGCGGCTCTCGCCGCTATGCGCCAGGCCCAGCACCTTCAGCGACAGGATCGGCAGCACGCAGGGCATCAGGTTCAGCACCAGCCCGCCCAGCAGCGCCAGCGCCAGCATCGCCAGCAGGCCCTTGTCGGTATGCGGCGGCTGGGTGCGCTGCGGGTTGTCGGCCGAGGCGTCGGCCGCCGCACGCGCAGTGCCCTGCGCGGCCTGGGTCGGGGCCGGTTCGGCAGGCGTCTGCCCGGCGGCCAGCGGCGAAATCATCAGCGGCGCGGCCTGCGCCTGGTTCTGCGGCGACACCGTGCCGGCAGGCAGGTCCAGCGCCACGCGGCGGGTCATCGGCGGGTAGCAGATGCCGTCGGTCTGGCAGCCCTGGAAGGTGGCCACCAGGGTCACCCGCGCCGGCTCGGCGCGCTCGCGCAGCAGCGGCAGGGTGACTTCGGCCTGGCCGAAATACACCACCACATCGCCGAAGTGCTCGTCGCGGTGGGTCTTGCCCTGCGGCCAGCGCGGCAGGCCGGTACGCACGCCGCTGCTGCCCTCCACCGCCAGCGAGGTGCGGTCGCGGTAGAGGTAGTAGCCCGGGGCCGGGGTGAAGCGCAGCAGCAGGCTGTTGCCGTCGCCGACGATGGCTTCGAAAGTGAACGCCTGCTCGGCCGGCAGCGGCAGCGCCTCCATTCCGGCGGCCTGGCCGGCGGCGCCGAACAGCCGCGGGCCGGAGGCGCTGCGCGGCACCAGCGCGCCCAGGTTCTCGCGCGGCGGGGCGGCAGCGGTGGCCTGTGCGTCGGGCAGGGCGACGCGGATCTCGCGGCGCTGCGGCGGGTAGCACACCCCGGCGTCGGCGCAGCCCTGGTACTGGACCTGCAGCACCGCGGTCTGCAGGGACGGCTCGGCCTTGCCGGCCAGGGTGGCCTGCAGCAGCTTGCGGTAGGTCTGCACCTGGCCGAAGAACTCGTCGTGCTTGCTCTGGCCTTCCGGCAGGGCCAGTTCGCCGGCGCTGAAGCCCTGGCCGGATTTGACGCTGATGCGGTGGCGGTACAGGTAATAGCCGGGCGCGATCTTCCATTGCAGCGCGATGCTGTCGCGGCTGTCTGCCTGCGCGCTCAGTACGAAGGCCTGGTCCACCGGCAGCAGGTCGGCTTCGCTGACCGCCTGCGCGGCGGGCGCCAGCAGCGCCAGCGACGCGGCCAACAGGGGGGCGGCCAACCGTACGCGGCGGGCGATCCAGCGGGACAGGGACTTCATGGAGGTTGAGGATTCCTTAGCGGGTTTCGGTGCGGACCCAATCGAGATAGGCCGGCAGCCCGGCGCTGGCTTGGACCGCCACCGCCTCCGGCAGTTCATACGGATGCAGCGCCTGCAGCCGCGCGATGGCGTCCGGCAGGCGGTCTTCCCAGGTCTTGATCAGCAACTGCACTTCCTGGCTGCGCTCGATCGCCCCGTTCCAGCGATACAGCGATTGCACGCCGGGCAGTTGGGTCACGCAGGCGGCCAGGCGTTCGTCCAGCAGCGCATGGGCGATACGGTCGGCGCTGTCGGCATCCGGGCAGGTGCTGAGCAACAGGTGGAGGGAAGAGGCAGTCATCGGACCCGGCAGTGTAATCCCCTGCCTGCGGGGGATCGACCGGGGATTCCGGAACGCGGCATCCATTTCGCCCCACGGCCGGCGTGCCTGCAAGGCGCGATGGCGGTCGCGGGAGGTTGGGGTGGCCCTCGCCTTCTGAACCATGGCATGACCCGCGCTGGCTGGACGAAGCGCCGGATCCGCGCGCGGCATCCGCCTTCGATACAGCCGGCCCCGCGGCACTGCGCGGACGGTGCCATCGGATAAGGCGCCGAGGTGGGCGTTGCGGTGACCGCGGCGCGTGCCGGGTCGGTGCCTCACCCCAGGCCGGGCCGGACGTCGGCAGCTCTCGGGCGACTGCTGGCGCAGATCGCGCAGCGGCCATGGTGCCGGTCGTCAGCGACAGGGTGGAGGGCGCCGCCGCCTGGGCAGCGATGCGGTCGCCGTCACGCGTCGCTGCAGACACAGCGCCCCGGCCCGACGCATCCCGCGCCGGGCCGGTATCGCTCAGTTGGCCAGCTGGCAGCTGGCCGGCTTGGCCGAGTTGAACAGGCTGGCAGTGGCCCATTCGGGGTGATCGACGAACGGGTTGCGGTTGCCCTGGAAGCTGAAGATCACCTGGTTGCGAGCGCGCTCGGCATCGTCCGGCGGATCGGCCTGGTGCCAGGCCAGCAGCGTGGACAGCAGGCCCATGTAGGCCGGCGAGGCCGAGGTCTGCACGATCCGGCTGCGGTCGTCGGTGAGCTCCAGGTCCGGCTCGGACTGCCCGGTGCCTGCATCGGTGCCGCCTTCGTAGCGGATCGCCATGTACATCACCGCACGCGCCATGTCGCCCTTGCGCCGGCCCCACACCTCGAAGCTGCCGCCGTTGCCGTCGGGCGTGCGCACCCAGTTGGAATTGCCCGGATAGCGCCCGCTGCCGCCGCCACTGCCGTCGTTGACCTCGGTCACCCGCTCGCCGCAGCTGCTGGTGCAGGTGGCATAGGGTTTGTTGCCGCGGTCGGCGTTGAAGGCGGTGTCGGTCAGGTACAGCATGTGGGTGTCGGTGTAGGGCGCGTACGGCAAGCCGCGGTCGCCGGTGGCGCTGCCGAAGCCCAGCGAGTTGGGCCAGGTATGCTCGCGGTTGTAGGTGAGCCCGCTGCCGGTGCCGGCGCGGTCGCTGACCTTGGCGTAGCTGCGGTTGCGGTAGGCGTCCAGGATGCGGCCGCTGTTGTTGGGGTCCTCGTCGGCCATCTCCAGGATGGTCCAGGTGCTGGTACCGGTGCCGCTGTACGGGTAGACCGTGTGGCCCTTGATGGTGGCATGCAGCGAACAGCGCAGCTGGCTGGCGTTGGCGGTGTTCACCCGCGCGTAGTAGCCGGTGCCGCCGCCGCTGGCGGTGGCCACGGTGAAGGCGATCGACTGGTTGGCCGCCGGGCTCAGCCCGCTGGCATCGCGGATGGCGCTGGCGGTGATCGCCAGGGTGCAGCGCTCGCCGCCGACCAGGGCAGTGTTGGTGGACAGCGTGAACCGGGTGCCGGTCGTTGCGTAGCTCAGCGCCACGTTGCCGGAGCTGGCGCAGCTCAGCGCAAAGGCACCGCTGCTCAGCGTTACCGCCTCGCTGAAGCCCACCGCCAGATCGCCGGCGGCCGGGAAGCCGGTGGCGCCCTGGGTCGGGGTGGTGCTGGTGATCGTCGGCGCGCCAGTCATGCCGCCACCGCTGCCGTTGAAGCTCTGGCCGCGGTTGCAGGCGCCGAAGGTCTGCGCCGCCGAGCCGGCCCAGCTGAAGTTGGCCGCGTTGCTGCCGGTGCCGGTGAGCTGCAGCGAGCTGCCGACCGCGCTGCTGTTGCTCTCGCTGACCGGCAGGTTCTGGCTGGCGACCCCGGCCGCCGCGCCGCCGCTGCCGGTGATGGCGCCTTCGTAGCTGAGGAACTGCACCAACTGGCCGCTGGGGTCGACCAGCGCCACGCCGTCGTTGGGACCGTTCTGCACGCCGTTGCTGGCATAGCTCACCGTGGCCATACGCACCTGGCTGCCGCAGCTGACCAGGCTGCCGGCCGGCACCGCAGTGGTGGAGTAGACCGTGGCCGCACCCGGGGTGCTGCCGTTGTAGAGCTGGATGCGGTAGCCGCTCAGCGATTCGCCGGCAGTGGCCACCACTTCCACCCCTTCGCCGCTGTCGCCGGAGGCGCCCGCGTCGTCGTAATGCAGTTCGTTGATGAACACCGCGGCGTGGGCGGTGGGGACGGCCAGGGCGACGGCGCAGGCCAGGGCAAGACTACGGAACGGCAACCTCATCGACAGCTCCTTGTGATCGGGGAATGCGTCGCCGACTGTAGAGCCTGCGCATGACAGTCGGTGGAACCTGGTTCCACTTCAGGGCAATGTCGGCTCGGGAGGGCAGGGTGCCATGGCGCGACGCGCTGCCGGTGCGGTGCGCCCGCCTCGCTCCGGTCGGTGGAGCGTGCCCCGGCCCAGGCGATCGCCCCATGGCTCCGTTCGCGATGGCGCGGCCCGCGTGCTCGGCCCGAACCTTCACCCAGTTCCCGGCTGCACGGTGGCCCCGGCGTGTCGAGCGGATGAAAATTTTTTGCGCCCGGCCCTTGAAACCCGCCCGCCCAGCACTATCTCTGGCCCGCACCCGCTCTGTCGGGTTTTTTCCGCGCGCTGTGCTGGCAGTCGTCATGTGCGAGTGCTAACATCGCCGATAATTTCCAGACCAATCAATCACTTAAGAGGGTCTTTCTCTATGAGCATCAAGCCGCTTCACGACCGCGTTGTAGTCAAGCCGATCGAAGCCGACGAAGTTTCCGCCGGCGGCATCGTGATCCCGGACTCGGCCAAGGAAAAGTCCACCAAGGGTGAAGTCGTCGCCATCGGCGCCGGCAAGCCCCTGGACAACGGCAGCCTGCGCGCGCCGGTGGTCAAGGTCGGCGACAAGGTCATCTACGGCCAGTACGCCGGCAGCAGCTACAAGTCCGAAGGCGTCGAGTACAAGGTGCTGCGCGAAGACGACATCCTGGCCGTCATCGGCTGATAGCCGTTGCCGGCGGGATTCGGGAGTCGAGATTCGGGATTGGTCAGTGCGCTTCGCGCAGCCGATCCCGCATCCCCCCGGAACCCGCTCTAGCCAATCCCCAATCCCCAATCTCAAATTCCGGAGTTTCAGACAATGGCTGCTAAAGACATTCGTTTCGGTGAAGACGCACGTACCCGCATGGTTCGTGGCGTCAACGTGCTTGCCAATGCCGTGAAGGCCACCCTGGGCCCGAAGGGCCGCAACGTCGTGCTCGAGAAGAGCTTCGGCGCCCCGACCATCACCAAGGACGGCGTCTCCGTCGCCAAGGAAATCGAACTGGCCGACAAGTTCGAGAACATGGGCGCGCAGATGGTCAAGGAAGTCGCTTCCAAGACCAACGACAACGCCGGCGACGGCACCACCACCGCCACCGTGCTGGCCCAGGCCCTGATCCGCGAAGGCGCCAAGGCCGTGGCCGCCGGCATGAACCCGATGGACCTCAAGCGCGGTATCGACCAGGCCGTCAAGGCTGCCGTGGTCGAGTTGAAGAACATCTCCAAGCCCACCACCGACGACAAGGCGATCGCCCAGGTCGGCACCATCTCGGCCAACTCGGACGAGTCGATCGGCAACATCATTGCCGAAGCGATGCAGAAGGTCGGCAAGGAAGGCGTGATCACCGTTGAAGAAGGCTCGGGCCTGGAAAACGAGCTGGACGTGGTCGAGGGCATGCAGTTCGATCGCGGCTACCTCTCCCCGTACTTCATCAACAACCAGCAGAGCCAGTCGGCCGACCTGGACGACCCGTTCATCCTGCTGCACGACAAGAAGATCTCCAACGTGCGCGACCTGCTGCCCGTGCTGGAAGGCGTGGCCAAGGCCGGCAAGCCGCTGCTGATCGTGGCTGAGGAAGTCGAAGGCGAAGCGCTGGCCACCCTGGTGGTCAACACCATCCGCGGCATCGTCAAGGTCGTGGCCGTCAAGGCACCGGGCTTCGGCGACCGTCGCAAGGCGATGCTGGAAGACATGGCCGTGCTGACCGGCGGCACCGTGATCTCCGAGGAAGTGGGCCTGGCGCTGGAGAAGGCCACCATCAAGGACCTGGGCCGCGCCAAGAAGGTGCAGGTCTCCAAGGAAAACACCACCATCATCGATGGCGCCGGCGACACTGCCGCGATCGAGTCGCGCGTGGGCCAGATCAAGACCCAGATCGAGGACACCTCCTCCGATTACGACCGTGAGAAGCTGCAGGAGCGCGTGGCCAAGCTGGCCGGTGGCGTGGCGGTGATCAAGGTCGGCGCCTCGACCGAAATCGAAATGAAGGAAAAGAAGGCACGCGTCGAAGACGCCCTGCACGCCACCCGTGCAGCCGTCGAAGAAGGCGTGGTCCCGGGCGGCGGCGTGGCCCTGGTGCGTGCGCTGGTGGCCGTGGGCGAGCTGAAGGGCGCCAACGAAGACCAGACCCACGGCATCCAGATCGCCCTGCGCGCGATGGAAGCCCCGCTGCGCGAAATCGTCGCCAACGCCGGTGAAGAGCCGTCGGTGATCCTGAACAAGGTCAAGGAAGGCAGCGGCAACTACGGCTACAACGCCGCCAACGGCGAGTTCGGCGACATGGTCGAATTCGGCATCCTGGACCCGACCAAGGTCACCCGTTCGGCGCTGCAGAACGCCGCCTCGATCGCCGGCCTGATGATCACCACCGAAGCCATGGTGGCCGATGCACCGAAGAAGGACGAGCCGGCAATGCCGGCCGGCGGTGGCATGGGCGGCATGGGCGGCATGGATTTCTGATCCAGCCGGCTTCGGCTGTTGCAGCAAAAAGGACCCCGCCGAAAGGCGGGGTTTTTTGTCCCTGCAAGTTTGCGTAGTGAGCGCATATTGGCGAAGTTTTGCGTCACTCGGCATACTCTGACGAGAGTTCTGACGCATTTCATAGAGGCATCCTCCATGTCCACCCTGCCAGCGCCATCGGGCGGCAGTGTCTATCCCAGTGGTCAGCCGGGGTTGCATTGCTACTCGCACCACCAGGGCAAATTCTTCGCCCATTGGTTGACGCTGCGCAGTCGCGACGAATCGGCAGTTGCACGGGCGTTGTCCGCTGCGCGAGTCGATATGAACCCACATCAAGTGGATGCCGCTCTGTTCGCGCTCAAATCCCCTGTCGAGGCCGGTGTGTTGCTTGCCGATGAAGTGGGGCTTGGCAAGACCATTGAGGCCGGTCTGGTGCTGGCCCAGCATTGGGCGCAGCGCCGTCGCCGTTTGCTGTTGATCGTCCCTGCAACGCTGCGCAAGCAGTGGACACAGGAGCTCGAAGATAAGTTTCAACTACCGTCCTTCATCCTTGAGGGCAAATCGTTCAACGCTTTTCGTCAAATCGACGTAAGCAATCCTTTTCAGATCGACGACGTGATCATCGTGACGTCCTATGAATTTGCCGCAAGCAAGCAAAAAGAGCTTGCTGCGGTCAGCTGGGATCTGGTCGTGCTCGATGAGGCGCACAAGCTGCGCAATTTGTATAAAGGCAAAAGTGCGTCAAAGCGTGCTGTCGCCTTGAACGAAGCGCTGCGTGGAAGGAGAAAGGTCCTGCTGACCGCCACGCCATTCCAGAATTCGTTGATGGAACTGTATGGGCTGGTGTCCTTCATCAGCGACGAGTTCTTTGGCAGCCAGAAGGCGTTTCAGATGCAGTACGCCTCTGGTCGAAGTTCCGAAGCTCGTCTTAATGACCTAAGGCATCGGCTCAAGCCGATTTGCCACCGTACCTTGCGTCGTCAGGTACAGGCTGAAGGTGGCATCAACTTCACCAAGCGCTTTTCGATCACTCAGGACTTCACGCCCTCCGACGAGGAGCTCGAGCTCTACGATAAGGTGTCGGCTTACCTGCAGGATCCTTCCATCCTTGCTATCAAGCCGACAGCTCGGCATCTGGTGACATTGGTGGTGCGCAAGATTCTGGCCTCCTCGACGTTCGCCATCGCCGATACGCTCGACACGATCATCGGTCGACTCGAGTCCAACCAGGCACTTACTGCCAAGCAGATCGAAGATTTCGAGACCGTCGACGAGCTGAGCGATGAGTTGGATTCCGATGAGATGGTGCCGGATAGCGATGCCTTGCAGGCAGAGCTGTTCTGCCGTGCGGAAGAAATCGATCGTCTGCGCGGCTACCGTGATCTGGCCAAGCAGATTCAAAGCAATCGTAAAGGCGATGCACTCTTATTGGTCCTCGGGCGAGCGCTCGGGATGGCCGAAAAGCTTGGCGGTCAGCGCAAGGCAGTGATTTTCACCGAGTCGCGGCGCACACAGGAGTACCTGCGCGTGCTCCTAGAAGAGCATGGCTATGCGGGACGAACCGTGCTGCTCAATGGAAACAACGACGACGTTGATTCCCGCCAGCTGTACGCCGATTGGCTGGAGCGTCATGCCGGCTCTGCGGTCGTTTCAGGTTCCAAGACGGCAGATATGAAAGCCGCAGTGGTCGAAGCCTTTCGTGATCAACGGGATATTCTCATCACCACCGAAGCAGGTGGCGAAGGCATCAACCTGCAGTTTTGCTCGTTGCTGGTCAACTATGATCTGCCCTGGAATCCGCAACGTGTCGAGCAGCGGATCGGACGTATCCACCGCTATGGTCAGAAGAGCGACGTGGTTGTGGTGAATTTTGTCAATCGCAAGAATCGCGCTGATCAACTGGTGTTTGAGCTCCTGGAAAAGAAGTTCAAGTTGTTCGACGGCGTATTTGGCGCCAGCGACGAGATATTGGGTGCGATCGAATCCGGTGTGGATATCGAACAGCGGATCCTGCGCATCTATCAGAACTGTCGCGATGCCGCCCAGATCGAGTCCGAGTTTGCTGCCTTGCAGTCTGAGCTTGACGAGAGCATCGGCCGACGCGAAGAAAGTGCGCGGCGCATGCTGCTAGAGCATTTCGATGAGGACGTCGTGCGCAACTTGCGCTCACGCCGCGCAGGGATGCTGCATAAGATCAATCAGTATGAAAGCCAGTTTCTCCACCTGATCGCGGCCGAACGGCCTAATGCACTGATCAGTGACAAGCTGGTTCAGTTGGAGGAGGGCGATTACGCGGTCAGCTGGCCACCGGCCGAAGAAGCCAATGCCGGCTTGTTGAGGCCGGACAAGGGGTTGGGGGAGCGGCTTTGTCGCCAAGCCAAAGACCGTCCGACTCCGCCTGGCACGCTTCATTTCGATTACGCCGCTGTGGATGCGCAGCGTGCCGATGTGCGGCAATGGTTGGGAAGCCGTGGGCAACTACGGGTGGCTGTGGTCACCATCCAGACCGCAGAGGAAGTGCTGGAAGAATTGGTGTGCAGTGCACTGTGTAGCGATGGACGTGTCGTGCCGGACGAGACCGCTGCGCGTTTGATGGAAGTGCCTGCCCGTTTTGTGCCAAGGCATCGTGTGGCTGAAGATCGTCCGCTGCCGGCGTTTGAAGCATCAGTGGAACGCGTGCTGGCTGAGGCAAGCAGGCGAAACGAACAGTGGTTTTTACAGGAATCTGAACGTCTTGACCGGTGGGGCGAGGATCAACGGCTGCTGCTGCAGCAAAGTATCGATGAGTTGGACCTGCAGGTGCGCGATGCCAAGCGCACGCTGCGCCAGCTCGAAACTTTGGAGCAAAAAGCCCAGCTCAAACGTGAGATCAAGCGGATCGAGCAGCAGCGTGATGACGCCATGCTGGATTTCTTCGAAGGGAGAAAGCGCATCGAGCGTAGCCAGGACGCGATGCTGGAGCGGGTTGAGAATGCGCTGCGTACGCAGCACACCGTCCAGGTGTTGTTTGATGTGGAGTGGGCATTGGAGCATCCGGATCAATGAGTAGCTCACGTGAATTGGGCGATCTGCTCGAGCAGATCCGTCTGGGCGAAGATTCGCAGCTGGAATTCAAGCGTGTCGTATTCGAGAACGACAAGATCAAGGGGCCGAACGGAGAGAGCCTTTGCCAGGAGATTGCGGCCTTCGCTAACGCTATCGGCGGGCGCCTGATCCTGGGCGTAGACGACAAAACCCGCGATGTGGTCGGCATCCCGCTGGAGCAGCTCGATGCAGTCAGCATCTGGGTCGAGAACTGCGTGCGCGATCGCATCAAGCCGGAACCCACTGTCTATCTGCGGCGGCGGTTGGTTCCCGATCGGACGGGGACTGAACATGCCGTGCTGGTGATCGATGTACCGCGTTCGTTGTATGTCCACCTTGCTCCTGGCGGTTACTTCCGCCGCCAGGGCAGTTCCAAGCACGAATTGCCGCCAAACGAATTGTTGCGTCTCATGCAGTCGCGGCAGCGCGCCGGAACGCTGGGCTTCGATGAGATGCCCGTGCTGGGCTGTACGCAAGTGGACTTCGACGCTGCGCTGTATGGTCGCTTTCTCGGTACAACCGATGAACCTGAGGAGCTGCGCCTACGCAAGCTGAAGCTGCTGGTGCCGGGAGAGCCAGGCGAGGAATGGGCCAGTGTCGCCGGCGTCTTGATGGCCACAGTCACGCCAAGCGACTGGTTGCCCCAGGCCTATGTGCAATGCGTGCACTACGCCGGCACCGAGAAGACTGCCCAGGAGCAACTGGATGCGCAGGATATCCAGGGGCCGCTGGATCAGCAGATTCGTCAGGCGGCGGCCTTCGTGCTACGCGGCATGCGCACCGCCGCACGCAAACAGCTGGGCCGGATCGACGTGCCCCAGTTCGATCCGGAGGCTGTTTTCGAGGCTATTGCCAACGCCGGTGCGCATCGCGACTACTCGATCAGCGGGGCGCCGGTGCAGGTGCATCTGTTCGCCGACCGGTTGGAGATCACTTCGCCCGGTGCGTTACCCAACTCCCAATCGGTGGAGTCGATGGCCCTGCGCACCGCCACCCGTAATGAACTGTTGACCAATCTGCTGGCGCGTTGTCCGGTCGAAATGGAAGGTGTCGGCCGGAGTCGCGTGATGGAGAAGCGTGGCGAGGGCGTGCCGCAGATCCTCAACCGTAGCGAACGCCTTTCTGGACATCGGCCAAAGTTCGAGTTGCTGGGTGAAAATGCTTTACGTGTGACGTTGTACGCGGCTGATCCTGAAACGAGCCCGTTGTTGAACTAAGCCGGCAGAGGCAGTGCGGGCCTCGCCCATGCGGTCATTGTCCGCAACGATGACTGAAGAACTGATCTGCCGTCGATAGAAGTAAGCGGAGTGAGCTCTTGTTCCAAGAGCTATGCCTGCGCTGGCAGGCGGATATAGGTTGAAATACAACACAAACCGACACATTAGCCAAGGAGAGCCCATATGACAGACTTCCCAGGAGCGCGCTGGTGGCGTTGTGATTTCCATAATCACACGCCGGCATCCAGTGACTACCGTGGCAACTTCGCCTACTCGGATCGTGATTGGCTTCTGGACTATATGCGTGCCGGTATCGACTGCGTTGCGATCACTGACCACAACTGCGGCGACCGCATTGATGCCTTGCGCGACGCACTGCTGGCCTTGGCCGCCGAGCAACCCGCGCACAGCGATTACCGACCACTAGTGTTGTTACCGGGCGTGGAAATTACAACCTCGGAGGGCTTGCACCTGCTGGCGATCTTCGACGTGGATGAGCCTGCCGACACCATCGGTCGGGTGCTGATCCGCATCGAGTGCCCGAAGGGCGTCAAGAACCACGACAAGCAGTGCGGAAAGAATGCGCTGGATACCATCGAGGCGATTCGCAAGGAAGGCGGCTTGGTCATTGCTGCGCATATCGATAGAAACAACGGCTTGTATGAGGTGCAGGCGGCGAGCTCGGCTAGTGGGGCGACGGTCTACAAGACACGCATGAAACCAAGAACACTGATCGGAATCCTGGCCGGAATCGATGCGGCCCAGGTGGTCGACGAAGACAGTCTCGCCATCGCCGCTCATCTGCCCGCGCTGCGCGAGCGGGTTGCGATCGTGGCCGGTTCCGATGCGCACAAGCCTGCGGATGCGGGGTCGGCCAGCACCTGGGTCAAGATGAGCCATCCCAGCCTGCCGGCATTGCGGATGGCGCTGGTGGACCACAAGGGTAACGTCAAGCGCTTCGACCCAATGCTACAAAATCCGAACCGCACGCCGTCGTTGTGGGTGCGCGGCGCGACCGCCGGCCCGCTGCAGCTGCGTCAGAATCCGCAACACGGGCCGCTGAATGTTGCGTTCAACCCTTGGTTTAACGCCGTCATCGGTGGCCGCGGCAGCGGCAAGTCCTCGCTGGTGGAACTGTTGCGCATCGCGCTCCGTCGGGATGTGGACCTAGCCGGCGATCGCGAAGGGCCGCTCACGCAAATCCACGAGGTATTCCAGAATTTCGTACTTGCCAATGACAAGGATGGCCGTGGTGCGCTGCGCTCGGACACCCAGATCCGTGTCGAACTGGAAAAGGACTGCCAGGCTTTGGCAGTGAACTGGGACAAGCGCTCCGGACTTACGACTGTCGAAGAGCGTGCCGACGGCGTCTGGTCGCCGGTGCCCGAAGCGATCGGCGATGACTATGTGCGCAGTCGCTTCCCGGTGACGGTGCTGAGCCAGAAGCAGATCTACGCGCTGGCCGAACAGCGCGGCTACCTGCTCGAGTTGCTCGACCGCCAGCCGCAGGTCGATAAAGCGCAATGGCAGCGGTGCTTCGACACGGCGCACCAGCGCTTCCTTGGCCTGCGTGCACAGGCGCGGCAGTTGGCACCGGATCTGAGTCAGCGCCCGGCGCTGGAAGCCGAATTGCGCGATACGGAGCGCAAGCTCAAAGCACTGGAACTCTCCCACCATGCAAGTAGCCTGCAAGCCTACCAGCGTGCACGGCGCCAGCTTAGCGCACAGCAGAACCTGCTCGCGCAGTGGCAACGCGACCTCGACGGCATGCGCCCCGTGATGGAAGACGCCGATCTGTTCCGGCGCATCCAATTGGAGGGGTTTGACCGCGGCATTGCCGAGGAAGCCGAGTTTCTGAGGCTGGTTGAGCAGGTCGGGTCAGAGCTGCGCCGCCAGTATCAGCAGATTCAGCAAGCGGTGGCGCAGATTGAGGCGACGCTGGCGGCGGCACCCATGCGTTTCGGCGCCCTTGGCTTGCAGAAGGGGATCGCGCAGGCACAGGCCGACTATCAGGCCCTGCTGGAGCGGTTGAAATCCCAGGGGGTGGAATCGCCTGATCAATATGCGGCGTTGGTCGCACGGCGGGAAGAGCTGCAGAAGGAGCTCGCGCGCCTGGACGCGCGTCAGCAGGAACAGGCGAGCTACCAACGGCAAGCGGATGATGTGATGGCAGAATTGGCGCAGTTGCGCCGTCAACTCAGCGACACCCGGCAGGCCTTCATTGAAACGATCAACCAACGCGCCGGGGACAGGATTAGCCTGAGCCTGTCCCGCTTCGGAAAGCCCGCTGGCGCCGAGGCCCGCTTTCGCGAATTGATCAAGCAGCCTACGGCATTCACCGAGGACATCTATGAGGTGCTCGATGGCGGTGCCAAGCGCGGTGTTCTGCATCGGTTGTTCAGCGCGCCGGCGGACTTTGAGAGCGAACTCGGTGCATTGAAAGCTGAGATCCTAAGCATGCGTCAGACGCCCGCCAAGCACGAGGATCTGTTGGGTGAGAAGGTCAACAAGCGCTTGCGCACACATCTCGAAACCCGGCTCGTCGAATCCGACGTCGACGAACTGCTGACATGGTTTCCGGAGGACGGTCTCGACCTGAGGTTCATGCAGAGTGGCAAGTTGCTCTCGGTGGATGGGGCGTCCGCAGGGCAGAAAAGTGCGGCCGTGCTTTCGCTGCTGCTGGCGTTCGGCGGCGAGCCGTTGATCGTGGATCAGCCCGAAGACGATCTGGACAATGCCATGGTGATGAACCTGGTTGTGAGCCAGATCCGTGCCAACAAGACGCACCGGCAATTGATCGTCGTCACCCACAACCCAAATGTCGTAGTCAACGGCGATGCCGAATGGGTCATCCCGATGCAATTCCACAAGGGCCAGATCGGGATGGATGCCGCCGGTGTGGGCGCCGTCTCCGAGCGCGGTACCCGTAACGCCATCTGCACCATCATGGAGGGCGGCGAGCAGGCGCTGCGCATGCGTTACCGGAAGATTCTGGAGGACATGGCATGAGCTTCGATTTCGCGGATGCGGCGCTTTTCAAAGCAGGTACGCTGAGAGGACTCTTTTTGCTTGAATTTAAACCAGTTGATGTTTCGCGTTGATGGAAACAGGCCAGCAATTTCGACGTCGGCAATTTTGCCGAAGACTTCGCGGCCCCCGCTGATTGCCGCGAAGGTGGCATGAGGGGCGATCTCAAGAATCAAATGCGCCAGCTCCCTGTACTATGGTCCCCAGCAACTTCAAAACCGAACACGCGTGTTAAAGGATGAGCCGCTCGCGCTTGCCTGTAAAAGGGAACACTGCGAGCCAAGGCCCTCCCAAAGGCAACCTCACATAACGGGGCGTTGACACCGATGTCATATCGGCTCTAGCCTCGCTGCGCAGGCGTTTGCGCCGAGCGGTCGGGGGGCCGTCGGACAAGGGGCAGCGGTGCATGCATCGCTGGCAGGCGTCGTTGCAGTGCACCGCCACGCCGGCCGTGTCCGGCTTCTCCCGGGGATCTTATGAACTGCCGCAGTCATCGCCTTGCCTTGTCGATTTCCGTGTCCCTTGCCACGACCGCCGCGCTCGCGCCGCCGCTCATGGCCCAGCAAACCGAAACGGATGCGCCGCGTGCCACATCCACGCTGGATGCGGTCAGCGTGACCGGTTCGCGCATCAAACGCGCGCAGGTCGAAGGCGCGCAACCGGTGGTCACCATCTCCGCGCAGCAGATCCAGCAGGAAGGCTTCGCCACCGTCTACGACGTGCTCAACAGCATGAACCAGCAGGGCTCGGTGGAAGCCGACACGCAGTGGGGATCGCACACGCCCAACGCCTCGCCGATCAACCTGCGCGACCTGGGGCCGGGCCGCACGCTGCTGCTGGTCAACAGCCGCCGCGTGGCCGATTACCCGCTGCCCTATGGCGGCGAAAGCAATTTCTCCAACTACAGCAACATCCCCGCCGCCGCAGTGGAGCGTATCGACATCCTTACCGGCGGCGCTTCGGCGATCTATGGTTCGGACGCGGTGGCCGGCGTGATCAACGTGATCCTCAAGCGCGACTACCAGGGCGACCAATTCCGCCTGCGCGGCGGTACCGCCACCGAGGGCGGGCGCGATACCTTCGACGCGTCCTGGGCCGGCGGACGCACCGGCGAGAACTGGAGCGTGACCTACGCGCTGCAGGCCACCCGGCGCGACCCGCTGAGCGGGCGCGATCGCCCGCAGATGGACGATTCGGACGATATGTCCTACTCCAACTGGACCGGCCAGAACCGCCGTTATGGCTTCAATCCGTTCACCGGTCTGAGCCTGGTCGACGCCACCACCAACGAGCGCCTGGCGCCGCCGGCCGGCACCTGCGCGCGCTTCGGCGGCGAGTTCATCGACGGCCAACGGCTGAGCTACAACCAGAACACCGGTGCGCTCACCGACGCCGGCAGTTACTGCGGCATGGCGCGCGATTACGGCGACTGGGGCCTGGTCACCGGCAGCGAGGATTACTCGGCCTATCTGTACGGCACCTGGAAGTTCGGTCAGGCCACCGAGGCCTGGGCCACGCTGTCGGCCAACCGCAGCATCGGGCGCTGGACTTACGACCCGCCGTATGTGCTGATCGGGCCGTTCCAGGATGCGCGCACCGGGCGCCAGTTGACTGCCATCCGCCAGCTCACCCGCCGCGAAGCCGGTGGCTGGGATCGCCTGGCCAACTACAACAAGGAGCAGTCCTGGGATCTGGGCGCCGGCCTGCGCGGAGTGTGGGCCGACCGCTTCGATTGGGAACTGAGCGTGGGCCGTTCGCGCTACACCGTGGACGAGTACATCCGCACCGTGGATACCGCGCGCGCTACCGAGTATTTTCTCGGCAGCCCGCTCGGCACCGGTGCGAGCGGAAATCCGATCTACGCGGTCAACGAAGCGCGCTGGTACACGCCGTTGTCCGGCAACGCGTACGACGAGCTGGTTGCCAAGTCGCATAACTCGGCCTATTCGTGGGTGAACCAGGCCGCTCTCAGCCTCAGCGGCGACGTGGTGCAGGGCTGGGCCGGGCCGATCCGCTTCGCCACCGTGGCCGAAGTCGCCAAGCAGGGCTATCAGCTCTCGCCCGACCCGTGCGCCAACGAGTGCTACCCGGTGGACGTGGTCGACAGCGGTGGCGGCGAGCGCCTGCGCAGCTCGGCCGGGCTGGAGTTCCAGATCCCGTTGCTGTCCACGCTCAGCGCCAATATCGCCGGCCGCTACGACCGCTACAGCAACTATCGTTCGTCTGCGGCCATCCAGACCGAGGTGGGCGAACAGAGCGACACCACCTGGAGCGCCGGCCTGGAGTGGCGGCCGGTGGACAGCCTGCTGGTGCGCAGCACCCTGGCCACCAGCTTTCGCGCGCCGGACATGCACTACGTGCTGGGCGAACCCAGCTCCACCAATCAGACGGTGATCGACCAGTACCGCTGCATCACCTCCGGCGCGTACCAGACCGGAGGCTGCAACGACGAGAACAGCAACATCTTCTACACCGTGGACGTGAACCGGCGCGGCACTCCGGACCTGCGCTCGGAAACCGGCCGCTCGTTCACCGGCGGGGTGGTGTGGGACATCGTGCAAGGCCTGTCGCTGAGCGTGGACTATTACCGCATCCGGCTGGAGGACATGATCAAGGACCTGGATCGCGACGAGATCCTGTCGGCCGAGGCCGGCTGCCGTACCGGTACCACCATCAGCGGCGGCGCCTGGAACAATCCCGGCGGCGCCGGCTACTGCGACACCATCACCTCGCGCGTGGCGCGCAATGCCGACGGCACCATCGCCAGCATCGAACGCGGACCGATCAACCTCGCGCAGATGGAAACCTCCGGCATCGACGCGTCGTTGAAATACCGGCTGAGCACGGCCGGCTGGGGCAACTTCCAGCTGTCGCTGGACTACAACAATCTGATCGCCTACCGCGAGCAGATCTACCGCACCGACAGCGACGAGAACCGCCGCGACGAACGCGTGCGCAGCCGCGTGCGTGGCAGCGTGCATTGGGACAACGGCGGCGCCTGGGACTGGACCGTGTACTTCCGCCGGCTCGGTTCGATGCGCGCGGTCAACTGGGGCACCTGCGCCCGTTTCGACGACGGCTACCAGCCCAGCGCTTCGGACCAGTGCCTGGTCACCGATACCGGCAACGTGAATCTGGGCCAGACCAGCAAGCGCTACTTCGGCCGCGTGGGTCCGGCGATCTACTGGAACCTCAGCACCGGCTACAGGATCACCGACCACGCCAAGGTCAATTTCTACATCAACAACGTGTTCAACGAAGTGGGCTACGAGAACAAGGAACGCTTCTACGGCTACGGCTTCTACAACACTACCTTGTTCAACCCGATCGGCCGCGAAGTGGCGGCGGAGTATGTGTTTACGTTCTGAGTGCGTGCAGTTGCCAGGTGCAGGCCACGGCATCGTCGCCGTGGCCTGCGTGGCGCCGCGATCAGGCAAGACGCGATGCGGTTCGGCGCAGGCTTGCCAACGCGCGCGTGGCGATGCCACGCATCTGATCGCTCAAGGCCGCGTCGTCGATGGAGCGCTGCCAGAACTGTTCGGCCATCTCCGCCGCGCGTCGCCATTGTGCGAATTGACCGACCGTGGGGGGTGGACTCTCGATATCCCTCGGCACGATTTCGCCACTGGACGCCGGCCGCAGCGCCATCGGCAACATGTCATACACCGGCGCGAGCCGCAGCGGCAACGTGTCGGCAAGAATCAGTGCTGCATTACCGAGATGCATGTCGGTGTTACCGATGAGCGTGCCGAACCAGCTGATCACCTCAAGACGCTCAGCATCTTCCGCACTCAGCCAACCGTCGCGCCGGAGCAGCGGCGCAAGCGCGCGCCAGGTTCCGATGTCCGATTGCCCATAGAACGCGGCGAATATCGCCATCAACGAAACAAAGCCGTGGCGGCCCAGCGTGGGGGTGCGATCGAAGCGTGTGGATTCGAGAAAGACGCGCTCACCGGCCTGCAGCCGCTGTGTCGTTGCGGCCGCGATGCCACCGGCAAGCAGCACCTGGTTGGCCAGATGCTCCATCTGCAGCAGGTCCGCCCAGCGCCGCCCGGCCGGCTGATCGATCCGGTCGGAGAACTTCACAATGACCGGGCGATACACGTCATGTTCGCGCAGCACGGCAGTGAACTTCGGTTGCTCGCCTGCAGCGGACGAACCGACGTCCTCGCCGCGCAGTGCGGCATCGGCGTGCTTGAGATACGCCTGCGGACGCGCTTGGATGTCGATGCACTCGGGCTGATCGATCGACGACAGTGCGCGAGTCAGCGCATGCTCGCCAACGAGCAGGTCGCCGAGCTGGTCGTGACCATCGGACAGCAGCGCGACGAGTGTGTCACTGGGCGACCACAGCATGAGATTTTCAGGCAGCCGCAACGGCCCGGAGACGCGACGTGCCAGATTGCGCCCGAGAAATCCCTGCGGGCGTTGGTCATCCAGAAACCAGGGCAGCGACTCGAACACACCCAGTTGCATCGGCGGATGCAGGAGCACCGGGTTTTCCTGCAGCAGCTCCACGAAGAAATGGTCGTGATGGAGTGCATGCAGCTGGCCCAGCGCCACAACGCGGGCATGGCTGTCGATGCGGTAGAGCGGCCAGGCGCGCGCGCCTCGCACCTCGCCCGCGGCGGCATAGCTGGTAGCGCGCGCGCTGCCGTAGCGCCGCACCGCCGTTCCTGCGGCGGCAACAAGACGAGAAAGGGTTGCCTTGCTCACGCCCAATCGTGCGGCAAGATCGGCGCCGCGCAACGGGCCGTTGACGCGCAGCGTGGCGACCAGGCGTTCTACTGCTTCGGGCAGGGGCATGCAGATCACCTGTGAAACGATTTATGAAACGATACTTCAGGACTAATTGCCCAGCAAGTTACTGAATTGCATGGGTAATAGCAGGCCATGGGATTGAATGAGACATCAGGGGTGAAACGATACTTCGATGCTCCCGAACCGGAGACAGAGGTGGGAGCGCAGCCCCGGGCAGGGCTCCAAGGCGGCAGCGAGGCCTTGGGAAAACAGCGCGCAGCGCGGCGCTGTTCATGTCGCAACTCCAGACGAGTTCCGCTTGCCGCCAGGATCTGGCCTGGACCGCCCAGCAACATCCCGTGATCCTGCCACCGCACGTAAGGCCATCGGCATGCCAGCAGCGGTCGGCGTGCGTCAGGTTGGCTTGGTCAGCCGTCGATGCCATATCTCCCGCTACCTGCCGCGGCACGCATCTGATTGCTCCGACGCACAGGGCTCGTTGCCGATGAAACAGTGGCATCGCGCAAAAACGCGTGGTATCAATGCATCCCATGAACGCACCCCGCAGCCAGTTTTATTTTTGGTACTACGGCTTTCCGATGCCGCTGGCGGAGGAAGGAGTGCGCTTACCCTGAAGGAGACTTCAGCAGCATTCCCGAAAAGCCGCCAGCGCACACTGGCGGCTTTTTTGTTGCCGCTTTGCCTGGCTTCCCCGATGCACCGCCGACCCGAGACAACGTTATGCCGCCTGTGACCGATGACCTGCGTATCCGCAAGATCGAAGCGCTTGCCCCCCCTTCCCAATTGCTGTCGCTGCTGCCCTGCGACGAGCGTGCCTCCGAGACCGTGACCCAATCGCGCGCCGCCCTGCACGCCATCCTGCAGGGGCGCGACGACCGCCTGGCAGTGGTGATCGGGCCTTGCTCGATCCACGACCCGGTGGCCGCAATGGAGTACGCGCAACGCCTGCGCCCGTTGCGCGACCAGTTCGGCGATGCGCTGGAGATCGTGATGCGGGTGTACTTCGAAAAGCCGCGCACCACCATCGGCTGGAAGGGCCTGATCAACGATCCGGACCTGGATGGCAGCTTCCAGATCAACAAGGGCCTGCGCGTGGCACGCGGCCTGCTGCGCGACATCAACAACCTGGGCCTGCCGGCCGGCGTGGAATTCCTGGACATCATCTCGCCGCAGTACATCGCCGACCTGGTGGCCTGGGGTGCGATCGGCGCGCGCACCACCGAAAGCCAGGTGCATCGCGAAATGGCCTCGGGGTTGTCGTGCCCGGTGGGCTTCAAGAACGGTACCGGCGGCGACGTCAAGATTGCGGTGGACGCGGTGGGCGCGGCCTCGCATCCACACCATTTCCTGGCCGTGACCAAGGACGGCCATACCGCGGTGGCGGCCACTGCCGGCAACCCGGATTGCCATGTGATCCTGCGCGGCGGCAAGGTGCCCAATTTCGATGCGGCCAGCGTGGAAGCGGCCAGCCAGGTGCTGAATAAATCAGGCCTGCCGGCGCGCCTGATGATCGATGCCAGCCACGCCAACAGCAGCAAGAATCCCCAGAACCAGCCCAAGGTGGTCGAGGACATCGCAGCGCAGCTGGAAGGCGGCGAAACGCGCATCGTCGGCGTCATGGTCGAAAGCCACCTGGTCGGCGGCCGCCAGGAACTGGTGCTGGGTTGCGAGCTGACCTATGGCCAGAGCATCACCGACGGCTGCATCGACTGGGACACCTCGGTGCAGGTACTGGACCGGCTGGCGACGGCGGTGCGCACGCGTCGGGCGCGCCGCATCGACGAGGCCGCATGAGGCAAGGGTGCAGGGTGCGTCGCGGGTGCCGGATGCGCCGATAAGGTCGTGCAGGCGCCGAGCGGATGGACGGTCCGCGCCGACTAAAAAAACGCCGGGCCGACTCCAGGAGCCGGCCCGGCGGATCGAACACACCACCCACGGTGACCTGTCGCTGCGGCGGCCAGGAGGGAGGGCGCCGTCTGCGCCGCAGACGAACAGGTGGCAACCTTATCCGCTGCGTACATGACCTGCGCATGTCGCTGTGTGGCGCACAAGGACATGCAGTTGCAGAAGGGTGAATCGCCCACCTCGCGCCCAGCAACGCCATGCGGTGGACGCCGCCGCTGCGCACCAGGTCTGCAGGCCCGGGATCCCGTGCAGGCGTGCCCCGCACCGCGATCGGGCGGGCGCACCCGAGAGCTGCCAGCCTGCGCCCGCATTCACGCTCCGGCGTCGGCGCACCCGCGATAGTGCGCGCAGACCTGTCTTGCGCCTGTGCCCATGCCCTCTCTTCGCGACCGCTTCCAGCGCTGGCCCCGGCCGTGGCGCCTTGCAGTGGTCGTGATGGCGACGCTGTACCTGCTCTACCTGCTGGCCGGCAACATCTATCTCAACACCCCGTTGTTCGATGCCAGCACCAACCGGCAGCCGCACAAGTTCACCATGCAGACCGGCCCGGCACTGACGCTGTTCCCGGGCGAGGTGATGGCCTGGAACGTGCGCATGCGCGGGCAGGCCAACCGCACCGTGTACGTCTTCCACGCCGATCGCGCGCATGCGCGCATCGCCTTGCTGGCCCTGTTCCGGCGCGAGGTGCGCCTGCCATGGCTGCATGCCACCAATGTCAGCGCGGAAGTGGAAACCTCCGACACCCCCATCCCGCCACCGCCGCGCGGCAACCGGGGCTGGACGCTGCGCTTCGATGCGATCACCAGCAACAGCATCCGCAGCGCGCGCCTGGGCAAGTTGCTGATCGCCGGCAAGGGGCGCGGCAAGGTCGGTTTCCTGAAGCAGCTCAAGGGCGGGCCATCGGAGTTGTTTCCCTCCGACGCCGGTTTCGAGGATGCGGTGGTCAGCTACGACGGCGTACAGGTCTTCAATGGCGCCCAGCTGGATGCGCAATTCCAGTTTCCGCGCCATTACCGCGACACCGCGCCCGGCCTGCGCAAGCTCGGCATCACCCAGGCGCGCCTGCAGCTGAAAGCCAGCACGGTGGCGCTGAAGATCGACACCGGTGCACCGCATGTGGACATCCGCAGCGGGCCGTCCGCGGCGCGGGTGGAGGCCGACATCGCGCTGGCCAACGGCGCGCTGCAGCCGGGCAGCCATGCGGTGTGGCGGCTGCCGTTGATGGCCGGCGTGGGGGCCACCGACCGCGGCATGCTCGCGCTGCAGCTGGACGTGGCACAGGACATCCGCGTGCAGGCGCGTCTGCCGCGCGATGAAGACACGGGGAGCGAGTTGCACGCCGACCTGCGCATCGCCGGCCGCAGCGTTCCGTTCGAGCAGCCGGCGCAGCTGCTGCCGCGTTTGTCCGGCCAGGTGCGGGGGCGCTGGAAGTTCGAATCGCTGAACTGGATCGCCGAGCTGTTCGTGCGCAAGCCGTGGTTCCAGCTGGAAGGCGGCGGGCTGGTCGAGGCCGACCTGCGGCTGGCGCAGGGGCGGCTGACCAGTGGCAGCAGTTTGGAGATTCCGCGCGTCGAAGCGGTGGCGCAGGTGTTCGATACGCGGCTGGCGGGTGTCGCCAACGCGCGTGGGCGCATCGACGACGCCGCCACGCCGCAGGCGCATCTGGACGTGCGCATCCCCACCTTCAAGGCCGCGCCGCGCGATGCGCCGCGGCAGGTGTTGCTGGACGGCCGCGACCTGCAGCTGGCCATGCATGGCGACGCCGAGCTGGCGCGCCTGCGCGACACGCTGAAGGCGCAGCTGCGTTTCAGCGATGCGCAGGTGCCCGACCTGACCGTTTACAACCGCTATTTGCCGGGCAACAACGTGCGCCTGCTCGGCGGGCGCGGCAGCCTGACCGGCGATGTCGCGCTCAACGCCTCCGGCGATGTGGGCAGCGGTCATGCGCATCTGCGCGGCCAGGGCGCACATCTGGCGTTGGCCGGCGTGCAGATGCGCGGCGACGCCGAACTGCAGGCGCAGCTGCAGCGTGCCGACTTCAAGAACAAGTTCTTCGACCTCAGCGGCACCCGCGTGCGCCTGCGCAACATGCGAGTGGGCGAAGACAGCGCCGACGCCGGCTGGTGGGGCGAGTTGCAGGTGGGTGCCGGCACCATCCAGGCCAGCGCGCCGTTCCAGCTGGATGCCGATGCCGCGTTGCACATGCGCGATGCCGCACCGCTGTTGTCGGTGTTCGCACAGCGCAGCGATTATCCGCGCTGGGTGGTGGGCCTGCTGGACTCGGGGCAACTCGATGCCACCGGGCGAGTGCGCTGGCGCAAGCGCCAACTCACCGTCGACGATCTGCATGCCGAAAACCAGCGCCTGTCCTTGCGTGCCCGCCTGACGCTCGAGGACGCACAGCGACGCGGCGATCTCTACCTGCGCTGGGGCGTGCTCGGTGCCGGCATCGAACTCGACGGCAAGCAGCGCCAATGGCATCTGGCTGGCGCGCGTCAGTGGTATGAATCGCAACCTGGCCTGTTGCCTGCGGTGTCCACGAGCAACTGAGAGCAGTTGGCAAAACGACTGCGCGGCCGCCAGGCGGGCGCGGTCGGTGCCCGGTGCGGCATGTACCACGCGTACACTGCGGTTCCTCCGCGCCGACCGCACCCACCCGACGACTGCTCGCTACGGTTTGTTGGCCGCTCCAAGGCGCACTCGATCGAGTGACGCGCGCATGTCCGCTTCGCCCCGAGCGCGATCCGTGTAGGGCGGTTGCTGGCAGGCCGGCATGGAATCGATGTTCGTGCGGATGATGCAGCGTTGCAGCGTATTGAAGGTGGCGCCACGCATCGCGTGGGCGTGGTGGGCTGGACGGGCACGGCAATGGTCGATCGATGCATCGGTGGGTGCTCGCCGTGTCGTCGGCCGCAACCACCAGCCCGCCCGGCGATATGCACGCGTCCACCATGCAAGCCGGGCGAGCTCATGCGGGCCGGCCCGCTGCGCACCGCACTCACGGCGCGCTTGCCACACTGCGCGGCGCCGCGTGCGCGGCCCTTGAGGAGCCTGCCGTCATGACGATGCCGCCTCGCGCCCGCTGGCGCGCCCTGCCGCGCGCGCTGCGCTGGCCAGTGCTGGCCGTGATCGCGCTGTACGCGGGCTATCTGTTGCTGGGCAACCTGCTGCTCAATACCCCGCTGGGACCGGCTGCGCTCAATCGCAAGCCGGAGACATTCGCCATGCAGTGGGGGACGGCGCTGACCTGGTGGCCGGGTCGGCTGGTGTTGTGGGACGTGGCGCTGCAGGGGCGCTCCACGCGTCAGCGCTGGACGGTCAGCGCCCGGCGCATGCGCGGGCAGATCCGGTTGCTGCCGCTGCTGCACCGCCAACTGCTGGTGCCGGAGTTGCAGGTGCATGGCGTGCGCGCCGCATTGCAGGCCACAACGCTGCCGGCAGCTGTGGCAAACGCATCTGCTGGCGCCACACCCTCTACACAGCGGCCCGTCGCTACCGCAGGCGCAACGTCGGAGAGATCCGCCGGGCAAGCGCGCACCACCGTCACCGCCGCACCTCCGGCATCCGCTGTCGCTGCAATGCCAACGGCATCGGGCAGCACAACCTTCGATCGGGCAGATGGCGCTGCTTTGCAGTCAACTACAACTGCTCGGCCGGGAACGCGCCCGCGTGCGGCCCAGCAGCCGGTGGCTCGCGCGTGGACGCTGCAGTTCGACCGCATCGATGCCGAGCAGGTGCAGGCGTTGTCGCTGCACCAGCTACACATCGAAGGGCAGGGGCAGGTGCAGTTGGGGGTGTTCAAGCAGCTGCGCGGCGGGCCGATGGAGCTGTTTCCCTCGCGCGCCAGCTTCGACAGTGCGCGTGTGCGATGGGGCCAGAGCGAAATGCTGCGCAACGGACAGCTTCGCCTGGACGCCAGTATCGCCCGGCACAGGCCCGATCAGGCGCGTGGGGTGGCGTTGCTGCAGCTCACCGATGCCTTGCTGGCCGTGCACGGCGACACCGCGGCGCTGGATGTCACGCGCAATGCGCAGGGGCGCCACCGCGTCGTGACCCGGCCGGGGAAGGGACGCGCAGACGGCGAGCTGCGCTGGGCGCGCGGTGCCCTGCAGCCAGGCAGCCAGTGGCACTGGCGCGCCCCCTTGCACGACAGCACCCGCGCACCGGCAGACTTGCTGGGCGAACTCACCGCGCAGCTGCAGGTGGATGAAGACATGCGCCTGAAGATCGCCATGCCCGAGCCGGCCGATGCCGGACTCACTATGGATGCGGATCTGCGCGTGCAGGGCAGGCAGGTACCGCTGGACGGTCTGCGCGCGTTGTTGCCGCGCACCTCCGGGCATGCCCGCCTGCATTGGCAGCTGGCCTCGCTCAGCTGGATTCCGGCGCTGTTTCCCGATGTGGATTGGCTCACCCTGGAAGGCGATGGCCTGGTGGATGCGGATCTGCGGATCGATCGTGGCCGCCTCGGTGCCGGCAGCCGCCTGCAGGTGCCGCATGTGCGTGCGCAGGTCGGCGTGATGGGCCATGCGATCGCGGGCCAGGCCAGTGCCGATCTGCGCGTGGCCGCCGATGCCAACGGCCAGTTGCTGCCCGCGCTCGCACTGCAGATGCAGCAGTTTTCGATTGCACATACCGATGCACCGGCACGTCCGTTCGTGCAAGGCCACGATCTGCGGCTGGACCTAAGCACACGTCTCGATGCGCGCAACCTGGCCAGCCTGCGCGATGCCACGCGCGCGCACCTGACCTTTGCCAACGCACGCGTGCCTGATCTGCGTGCCTACAACCGCTATCTGCCGCAACAACAACTGCGCTTCGATGGCGGCAACGGCGTGCTCAGCGGCAACCTGCAGATCGAACCGGGTGGACGGATCGGTACCGGTGGTTTGCGCATCGGTGCGCGTGCGGCGCGGCTGCAATTTGCCGGGCTTGCGATGCGTGGCGATGTGGATGCGGATCTGCGCCTGCAGCGCGGCGATCTGCGCGAGGAAACCTTTCGCCTCGATGCCAGTACCGTGCAATTGCGCAATGTTGGCTTCACCGGCCCGGATGGTCAGCGCCGCGATGGATGGTGGGCGCGCATCGTGCTGGACGACACGCGCATGCAATGGCGGCAGCCGATCGGCGTGGATGGGCGGGTGCGCATCCAGGTACGCGACCTGGCCTTCCTGATTGCTTTATATGCGCGCGACCGCTCGATTCCGGACTGGATGTTGCGGCTGGTGGATGCAGGCCAGGCGCAGGTGACTGGGCGCGTGCATTGGCAGGGCGAGACGGTGATCGTCGATCGGCTGCAGGCGCGCAACGATCGCTTCCAGGTCGATGCGCGCCTGCGTCTGCAGGGCCGCCAGCGCAGCGGCAGCCTGCTCGCACGCTGGGGCATGCTCAGTGCGGCGGTGGGCCTGCGCAACGACACGCCCGAATGGCATCTGTTGCGTGCGCCGCAGTGGTACCGGGCGCAGCCGGATCTGCTGCGGTGAGTACCTGCAGCGCCAGCATCATGTGAAGACAATTGAGCCAGTTCTGTACTGTCTGGTGTTGTTTTGCAGTGCAGCGTGCAAGTCGCATCCGGGGCGCGCACTATGATCCTGCATCCCGACGTGGGGGAGGGAGCAAAGCCCGCTGGCAGTTCGCTGCAAGCGGGCTTTTTTATTGCCTGGCGGTTGCCGGGTCAAGCGTGCGCAGGGCGGCCACGCCGCGTGATTTCCGCTTATTTTCCCTGCAATTGCAGCATCCACAGCGAACTGCCACCGGTGACGAACAGCCGCCGCTGGGGTGGGTCGAACGTGCAATTGGAGGCGGTCTGCGGCGTAGGTACCTGCCCGAGCAGGCGCCCGGCGGGATCGAAGATGCAGATGCCGGTGGCGGAACTGCTCCACAGCCAGCCCTGACGGTCCACGCAGAACCCATCGGCAATGCCATCGGGCACCACGGCAAAGCGGCGTGGATCGTGCAGTGCACCATCGCGCCAATCGAAGGCGGTGATCTGCGGTGTGCCGGGCCCGTGCTCTGGCGTCTGCGAGACATACAACACCCGTTCATCGGGCGAAAACGCCAGCCCGTTGGGGTGGTCCAGCTGGACCAGGCATTGCAACGGCCCGCCATCGGGCGGCAGCCGGTACATGCCGTGGAAATCGAGCTCCTGCTCGCCAGGACAGCCCTGGCTGGGCTTGAGCAGGCCGAACGGTGGGTCGGTGAACCAGATCGCCCCGTCGCGCGCCACGATCAGGTCGTTCGGCGAATTGAGCCGCTTGCCGTCGAAACGGCCCACCAGCAGGTGCGCGCGGCCGTGTGCGTCGCTGCGGGTGATCGCGCGGCGGCCGTGTTCGCAATGCACCAGCCGCTGCTGCGCATCCACGGCGTTGCCGTTGGTGAAGGCGGTGGCATCCAGCAACACGTCCACTGCGCCGTCTTCGCGCCAACCCAATACGCGGCGGCCGACCACATCGCTCCAGACCAGGGTGCGTTGCGCTTCCCACCACGCCGGGCCCTCGGACCAGGTGGCCTGGTCGTAAAGGGTGTACAGCCGCGCATCGCACAGGCGCGCGGCCAGTGCCGCATCGTGCGCATGTGGCGGTGGGCAGTGCGTGGGCTGCGCCGGACCAGGTGCACGCACACGGCAGTGCGCCTCCATCAACGCGGTGCCGGATGGCCGAACGGATGCGCAGCCGCCGCAGCCGGTGGTTGCGCAAACTGCACCAGCATCTGCAGACAAGGGGTGTCGCCCAGCTGGCCGGATCGGTGGCCGCGTGCATCGGCCGTGCCCTGGTCCTGGCCGAAGTGGATATCGCCCGGGCCCATCTCCACGCGCGTGCCATCGCCGGTTTCGATGAACCAGCGGCCGCGCAGCGGAATCACCCATTGCGGATGCGGGCTCTCATGCCAGTCGCCGACCCAGCCCACCGGCAGCACCGCGAACTGGATGCCGAGCACCTCGCCGGGAAAGGGCCGCAGCCATTGCGGCGCCGCACCGCCACCCACGCTCTTGCTGCCAAAGCCCGGCAGTTGCGAGGGATTGAGCCGGCTGTTGCCGTCCGGGCCGGTCCACAGGTGCAGGAACGGCAGGCTGGGCGGCAGATCGAGATCGTTGCCGTCGTTGTCCAGCGGGATCTGCGACGGCAGCAACGCGGCAGGCAATAGCGTGGGCATGGCAGGGCCTCGTGCGAAAAACGCAGTGCACCACGGGCATTGTCAGGGCGGCGTAAGCGATCTGTTCAATGCAGCGAAAATTCGCGTGACGCTGCGACCCTGCGTTTGATCTGGCTGCATTCTGCGTTGCAGGCGGCCAAGGCGTCTGGTGCCGGGACTGCGATACCGTTCGCTGCGCCTGCAGCCGCATCACTGCAGGAACAGCCATCGCAGTCTGCGCTGGCATCGGCCGCAGGTGTCGCGCGATGCACGGTGCAGGCGAGCATGCTGTATCGCTCAGGCGTCTCGTTGCATTCCTGCATCCATCCCATTGCGAGCAGTGCTTGCAGACGACCAGACATCCACGCAGTGATGTAGACGTGCTGCTGCAGGGTGGGGATGCCAGAATCGGCACATGTCGCTTTCCACCGCATCCGCCTCTCCTGCGCTCACCGCCCTGATCGAACGGGCCGTGGCGCGAGTCCGCCAGGCGCTGCCCGCCGGGCAGCCGCAGCCCGATGCGGCTGTCGGCCAGCAGCTGGCGCAGCTCGCGCTCGTCAGCGATTTCGCAATGGAGACCCTGGCGCGGCAACCGGCGCTGCTTGCGCATCTGGCGCAGGCCGACCCGCCGCCATTGCCGCTGCCGGTACTGGATCCGGCGCAACCGCAGGATTGGCCGGCGCAGCTGCGTCGCTACCGCGCCGCCGCGTCCACCCGCCTGGTGTGGCGCGATGTGTTCGGCCTGGACAGCGTGGAGGCCACCCTGGCCGGCACCACCCACCTGGCCGAAACCTGCCTGCAGCTCGGCCTGCAGGCGCTGGAGCAGCAATTCGCCAGCCGCCATGGGCAGGTGATTGCCGACGACGGCAGCGTGCAGCGGCTGGTGGTCTTCGGCCTGGGCAAGCTGGGCGGCGGCGAGCTGAATTTTTCGTCGGACGTGGACCTGGTGTACGCCTACCCGCAGGGCGGGCAATCCGATGGACCGCGCCCGCTGGCGGCCGAGGAATATTTCGCGCGGCAGGGCCAGCAACTGGCCAAGCTGCTGGACGAAACCACCGCCGAGGGTTTCAGTCACCGCGTGGATCTGCGCCTGCGTCCGTTCGGCAGTGCCGGGCGCGTAGCGCTGTCGTTCACCGGCATGGACCAGTACTTCCAGCGCGAAGGTCGCGATTGGGAGCGCTATGCCTGGCTCAAGGCGCGCGCGGTGGCTGGCGATATCGCCGCCGGCGAGGCTTGGCTGGAAACCCTGCGGCCGTTCGTCTACCGCCGCTATCTGGATTTCACCGCGCTCGATGGCCTGCGCGAGATGAAGGCCGCCATCACCGCCGAGGTCGCGCGGCATGACCGGCTGGACGACATCAAGCGCGGACCGGGCGGCATTCGCGAGATCGAATTTCTGGCGCAATCGCTGCAGCTGATCCGCGCCGGGCGCGAGCCGGCGCTGCGCGAGCGTCGGCTGTTGCCCGCGCTCGCGGCGCTGGTCGCCGCGGGCCAGATCGAACCCGATACCGGCGCGGCGCTGGCCGCGGCGTACCGGTTCCTGCGCCGGCTGGAAAACCGCCTGCAGATGCTGCGCGATGCGCAGACCCATGCCCTGCCGCAGACGCCGCTGGACTGCGAGCGCATCGCGCTGGGCCTGGGCTACGCGGATTGGCAGGCAGTGCTGGACGCACTGGCACCGCATCGCACGCAGGTGGCTGCCGAATTCGCCGAACTGCTGGCACCACGCGTGCGCACCAGCGCCCCCGATGGACTGGCCGATTACTGGCGCGCGCTGCCCGATGGCGATGCCGCGCCGCTGCTGGGCATCGGGTTGCACGATCCCGGCAGCGCGCACCAGGTGCTGGGCGATTTCGCGCAGTCCTCCGGCGTGCGTGCCCTGTCCGATACCGCACGTGCACGGCTGGACCGCGTGGTGCCGGCGCTGCTGCATGCCGCCGCCCGGGCCAGCCAGCCCGACGCGGCGGTGCGGCGCATGCTGGGCCTGTTGCAGGCCACCTTGCGCCGCACCAGCTATCTGGCGCTGCTGGACGAACAGCCCAGCGCGCTGGCGCGGCTGGTGGATGTGCTTTCGCGCAGCGCGCTGCTGGCCGAGCGCCTGGCGGCCTATCCGCTGCTGCTGGACGAACTGCTCGACACCCGCATCGGCGGCGCGCTGCCCGATCGCACCGCGCTGCAGGCCGCCTGCGCCGACACAGTGCATATCGAGGACACCGAAGCGGCCCTGCGCGAGCTCAACGAACGCCGGCTGGCGCTGAGCTTCCGCATTGCGCTGGCCACGCTCGACGGCCGCCAGCAGGCGGTGGAAAGCACCCGCCAGCTGGCCTGGCTGGCCGAGGCGGTGGTGCAGACGGTGCTGCAGCTGGCGCGCAGGGAACTGGTGGCCGCGCACGGGCAGGTGCCAGGCGGCACGTTCGCCATCGTGGGCTATGGCAGCCTGGGCGGGCTGGAGCTGGGCTTCGGTTCGGACCTGGATCTGGTGTTTCTCTACGACCACCCGCGGCAGAGCGAACACTCCGACGGTAAGCGGCCGCTGGATGCGGGGCGCTGGTTCGCGCGACTTGCGCAGAAGGTGATGGCATTGCTCGCTGCCGAAACCGGCGCCGGTCGCTTGTACGACATCGATGTGCGGCTGCGCCCGGACGGCGGCAAGGGTGCGCTGGTGTCGTCGCTGGCCAGCTACCGCGAGTACCAGCGCGAGCGCGCCTGGACCTGGGAGCACCAGGCGCTGGTGCGTGCCCGCGCGGTCGCCGGCGATGCCGCGCTGTGCGATGCGTTCGCACAGGTGCGCCGCGACACGCTCACCCGCGTGCGCGATATCGCGCTGCTGCACGAGGACGTGCGCAAGATGCGTGCGCGCATGCGTGCGGAGCTGGATCGCAGCGATGCCGGCCGGCTGGACCTCAAGCAGGGCGCCGGCGGCCTGGTGGATCTCGAATTCGTGCTGCAGGCAGGTGTGCTGGGCCAGGCCGCGCAGCATCCGGCATTGCTGCAGGTGTGCGACACGCCCGCCTTGATCGATGCACTGGTGCAGGCGCAGTGGCTGCCCGGCACCGCCGCGCAAGCGCTGCACGATGCGCACGCCACGCTGGTGGAGGCCGGGCTGGCCTGCACGCTGGACCGGCGCCCGCGGCTGATCGCGCCCACGCCGGCCATCCAGCACGCGCGCAGCAGCATCTTCAACGCAGCGCGTGCGCAGGGGCTGGAATTTCCCATCGGCAAGGATGTGGCTGCGTTGTAGCTGCGTGTTGTGGTCGGGGGCTTTCCCGTCTGTTCTTCAGCCGGCTTTTCCGCCGGCGGCAGCAGCGATAGGCAACCGTTACCGCGGGTGTCGCAGATGCCTGCGCAGAGCCGCCGGAGCCCGAACGCGGGCCGCCATGCAAACGCCGCTGCATCGCGTGTCAGGCCTGCGGGCGCGGCGCACTGCGCCAGAGCAATGCGCGGAACGGCCCGAGCAGGAACACGCCCATGCCCAGCTTCACCGCCAGATCGCCCGCGGCCCAGCTCAGCCAGGGCAATGACGCACCGGCGAAGGCGATGCTCCAGAAAATTGCGGTGTCCAGCGTGGTGCTGCAGGTGGTGGCCACGATCGGCGCGCGCCACCAAGTGCCGTGCCGCAGCCGGTCGAACACGGTGATGTCGAGCAATTGCGCCGCGATGAACGCGGTGCACGAGGCTGCCGCGATGCGCGGCGTCGCCAGCCATACCGACAGCAGCACCGCCAGCGCGAACCCGCACCAGGCCACCGTACGCGCGGCCTGCGGCCCGAAGCGACGGTTGATCAGATTGCTGACCAGAAATGCCAGTGGATACGAGAACGCGCCCCAGGTCAGCCAGTCGTTGATCGGGTACTGCACCAGGATGTTGGACAGCAGCACCACCGCGCCCATCGCCAACACCGCCCAGGTCACTGCGCGGGCGGTGAGCGGTGCGAACTGCGGCGTGGGGGCAGTGGACATGGCGGTTTCATGCAGGTGGTGCACCGATTATCCGCGTGCCGCTGCCGTCGGGCCAGCGCAGCGGCTGCGGTGAAATGCGATGCCTGCGTTACTCAGCGCACAGATGCCAATGGTGAAGACGCTCTGCGGCGATACGCCGCCGCAACCAGCAGCAGTGCAGCCAGCACGCAGATCCCGCCGAACAGATCGCCCACGCGGGTATACGGCGTACGCAGCTGCGCCCCCACCGGCAGGCTGACCAGCGCGCTGGCGCCGGGCATCGGTGCGCTGTCGGTCTGCAGCAGCACGCGGCCTTGCGCATCGCTGACGATCAGCCAGCCTTCGCGCGCGGTGCGCACTACCGCGTAGCCGTTTTCGACACCACGTAGCACCGTCATGTGCGCGGACATCCAGGCATCGCGGTAGTCGAAGTCCCATGCCGGCACCAGCATCATCGCCGCGTTGCGCTGGCCATTGGCGCGTGCCAGCCGCGCGAACAGCATGTCCTTGCAGATGGCAAGGCCAAACCGCGCATCGCCGATGGTGTGCAGCGCGTACTGCGTGCCGGTGGCGTACTGCTGCGCGCGCTCCGGCGGCGCCAGGATGTGCTTGTCGTAGTTCAACACCCGCTGGCCGTCCGGGTCGAACAACCAGGCCAGGTTGCGCGGATGCACGCCGTGCTCGCCTATGCCGACCACCAGCCACAGCCGGTGCGTGCGCGCCAGCGCCGCAAAATGCGCCTGCCAGCGCGCCAGCTCCGCCGGTGGCAGTACCGCGATCTTTTCCGGCAGCACCACGACATGTGCGCCTTGCGCGGCCAGCTTGCCGACCAGTACGTCGTAGCGGTCGCGGATCGGTTGCCAGTACGCCGGCGTGGCCGATGCGTTGATGGACTCGTCGATGGAGGCCAGGCCGATCTTCATCGGCGTGCCGGTCGCTGGCGTCTGCAGCCGCCACAGGCCGTAGCCGCTGGCCGACGCCACCAGCAGCACTACGGTTCCAACCAGCAATGCTGGACGACGCACCCGGTTGCCACGCCACAGCAGCAACGCCAGCAGCGAAGGCAGCAGGCACAGCACGAACAGCAGCCCGGACACGCCCGCCAGCGCGGTGAGCTGCAATAACGGCAATACCGCTGCCTGGGTATAGGCAGGGCTGCCCCAGTTGCCATCGGGCAGCAGCCGCGCCATCAGCAAGTCCAGCATCACCCACAGCAGCGGATAGGCGAGCACGCTCCAGCCGCTGCGTAAACGCCGCACCAAACCGCGCGTGCCCATCACCACCACATGCCACAGCGCTGCCATGCCCAGCGTGGCGATTATTGCAGCCGGCAGCGGCATCACCACGGCGAAGTAGGCTGCGTAGTGCGTGGCGGCCAGCAGCGTGGCGATCGCCACCGCCACCCGTGCCTGGCCGCTGCGTTCGATCGACAGAGCCAGCCATAGCAACGGTACCGGTGCCAGCCACGCCCACCACCATGCAGGCGCGAGACCGACCCCGAACCACAGCGCCGCCCCGGCGGCGAGCGAGGCCGGTAACAGGCGTGACAACGGCATCGGCGCAGGCTGCATGATCGGTTCCGTCACCAGGGTGCGTACAGTGTTCGCATGCCGGCCAACGCGGCGGCAGTGTCATCGGTCATGACGGCTTGCACGCGTGCGGTCTTGGCAGGGCGTGTCGCGTCGCGGAGTCGCTGGCGATCGGTTGGCGGCATGGACGCGCGCTCACCTGTGTCCCGTGCGGCGGCAAAGCGTCGGTCGGCGGGCCTGGATATCGGTTCGCCGCAGGCGGCGGGTGTGTCGCTGCAGGCGCTGTGACCCGCGACATCCCGTGGCGCGGAGCCACGTCTGCAGCGTCGCGGCCAAGCATCTGCGCGCTGCGACGGCAGCGCGACGGGGTCACCAGATGCGGCTGCTGGTGTGAGCCGCCGCCTCGCCGGTCGGCAGGAACGCCAGGGCCTGGCCTTGCGGATCCTGCACAGTCCAGCCACTGCCGGCCGGGCTGGGCTGGAACGACACCATGTCGCCCACCCGGAATCCGCTGGCCGGGTCGTCCTGGCGCGCGGGCCAGCGCAGCGACAGGGTGGCGTCGGTCTGCTGCGGGTCCTGCAGCTGCACCTCGCGTGTGCCCTCTGGCAAGGTCTGCACGGCTTGCACCCGCATGGGCGCCAGTGTGCCGGCGTGTGGTGGGCTGCTGGCTTCGCGCGCTGCCTGCACTGCCATGGAGGCAGGGTAGAGCACAGAGGCCAGCGCCCCACCGACGACCAGCACTGGCGTGGACACCGCCAGGGCCGAATAGAATTCCGACTTCTCGCCGGGCGTGGTCATCTCACCAGCGTGCGCGCAAGGTAGTGTCACAGCGACGAGCAACAGGCCTGCGGCCAACGCGGCACGGTTCACGGCATTTCTCCAGCAGAGGTGACGGTGCGTGCAATCGACAGTTCCTTGTCCACTGCGTCGCGTTGATGCAGGAAGTCGAACACCGATTCGACCGTGACCACCGAATAATCGCCGGAGACCCGCTCACCACCAGGGTGGTCGGTGGTTGCGGCATTGGCGGCGACAAAACGCGCACCCAGACGCTGACGCAGATCCAGATGCAGGATGCTGGGGTGATAGCGTGCGCCACGCAACCAGGCCTGCGCTGCGCGGCGGTCGGCAATGGTCTGCGGCGGTTGGGTATCTGCGGCCAATGCCACGGCCAGCACTTCCAGCACCCATTGATTGGAGTTCTGGTACTCGGTGGAGAACGGGTACGCCACGATGCTGTAGCGGGGTTCATGCAGGCGATGGGCCAGCTCGCCGTTGCCGGCCAGCAAGGCATGCAGGCGTTGTTGCACGGCACGGGTCGGGACGCCCACGCGCAGATCGCTGGTCAACGCGCTTTCGCCAACGAAGTTGCTCAGGCCTTCGACATAGAGCTGCGATGCATCGCTCTTGCAGCGGTTGAGCAGATGCCGCACGCGCCACAGGCCATCGTCATCGCGCAACGCAAACGCCATGTGGCTATGTTTGAGCCCGTATCGGCTCAGATCCTGTCCGCCGCGCGCCAGCAGTACCACCTTGGCGCCGGGCAGAGCATCCAGCGCTTGCGCGGTGGAGGCGGCCATGTCGAACATTGCCGCAGTGGCATGCGGCGAGGGGTAGCGCGGCACGCACTGCGGCGTTGCTGCACTGGCGGCCCATGGCGCTGCGGCCAGCAATACCAACCCGATCGCCCACCTCATCGTCGGTCTGCTCCTTGGCTTCTTCATCGACCAGCATCCTTGTATCGGGCGCCATCGTCAGGCGCATGGGTCAGGGCGACAGGCGCGCACGCACCTGTTCGGCGATGCGCGCGGTCTCGCGTACCGGGGGGATATCGGCTCCGGCGCCGAGAACTTCATCGGCGTCGTGTAGCCGCTGGCGGTCCCGCAGCGTGTGTAGGTAGGAGCCCACGCGCCCGTTTGCCAGGTTGCCGAATGCGGCGGCCACCGGCACGCGCGTGGCGCAGGCCTCGGAGAGCAGGTTGACCGAGTCGGCGGTGGCCACGATCGCATCGGCCCAGCCCAGCAGGCCGGCATACGGGTTGGGGCCATCGCGCTCGTCGCACCACAGCAGATGCGGCAGGCCGGCGCAGGCCGCGCGCAGCGGGGCGACGGTGTCGGCCGGCGTGCGGCGCGAGAGGGTAACCAGCAGGCTGCCGCCCAGTGCGCGCAGCTGCGCGCTCAAGCGGGCGCACAGCGCCGCCAGCGCCTCTGGCGTCCAGCTCACCTGCGCAGTGGGCCCGCCGATCAGCAGCGCCAGCCGCGGGCCGGGCAAGCCGCGCAGCGCGGGGAACATGGCGCGCCCGGCCGCCAGCCAGGCATCGTCCACCGGGTGCAGGCTGCCGAGCAGGGTGAGCACGTTCTCGCCGCGCAGCGCATCGTGCTCGGGCACCACCAGCAGGTCCCAGTGGCGCGGATCCAGGCGCGGATCCAGGATCTGCACGCTGCGGCTGCCACCGGCGCGCAGCAGCCGGGTGGCCAGCGCTGCCTGCCGCCCGCAGCCGATGGCCAGCGCGGGCGGCTGCTGCAGCTGCAGGGCAAACGCCGCGCCAAATGCCTGCTGCGCGCCGGGCAGCAGACGCGGCGCCGCCCAGCGCCAGGGCGCGTTGGCCTGCAGGTGGATGGGCTGGAAGGCATCGGGGTGCAACGCACGCGCCAGCGCCTCGGCCTGGCGCGCATTGCCGGCGCGGCCGTCGCTCAGCGCCCAGGTCAGCCCCCATCGTTTCAGATCCGACATAGATTTGTTTCAGATTGAACGCGTGTGGCGGCAATCGCGCCACTCTACACTGCGGGTCTTCACACTGGCGCCGACGCCGCAGCCTACCGTTGCGCCATCCCTTCTTCTGGAGTGCTCATGTCCGACTCGCTCAACGCCGCCGCACTGGATCAGCTGTTCCGCACCGCCCGCACGCAGAACGCGTTTGCCGATACGCCGGTCAGCCAGGACCTGCTGCGCGAGCTCTATGAGCTGGTCAAGTGGGGCCCCACCGCGGCCAATAGCGGGCCGGCGCGCTTCGTGTTCGTGACCAGCGCCGAAGGCAAGGCCAAGCTGAAACCGGCGCTGTCCGAAGGCAACGCCGCCAAGACCCTGGCCGCGCCGGTGACGGTGATCGTGGCGCACGACGAAGACTTCCACGAGAAGCTGCCGTACCTGTTCCCGCATGTCGACGCCAAGAGCTGGTTCGACGGCCCGCGCGAAGGGCGCGCCGAATCGGCGTTCCGCAACGGCTCGTTGCAGGGCGCCTACCTGATCCTGGCTGCACGCGCGCTGGGCCTGGATGCCGGCCCGATGTCCGGCTTCGACAATGCCAAGGTGGACGCGGCGTTCTTCGCCGGCACGCCGATCAAGTCCAACTTCCTGATCAACCTTGGCTACGGCGACCCGGCCGGGCTGTTCCCGCGCTCGCCGCGCCTGAGCTTCGATGAGGCGGCGCGCTTTGAGTGACTGTCGGCAGTGCGCCGCGCCGCGCGTGATGCATCCGGGCTGACATCAACGCTGCGGCGCGTCTGCCCGGAAGTGAATGAGCGTCGCCATGGGAGCCGCCCGGTGTCGTTGGCGATGTGTGTTGCTGCATGGCCGTATGTCGTCGATGACGCGACTGCGCTCACCCACAGATGAGCGCGGTCGATGCCCGGAAGCGGGGGATGTCACCTCCACTGCGTGTTCTGGGCCTGCCGTCCTTCGCCGTCTGCTCACTGCCGTGCAAGATAGGTGTGCCGTTTCCAGTTTCCTGCAGTCCTCGTCCGTCTGCGTTTTGTCCCATCCGCGTTGATCCAACGCGTCTCTCATCACATGGAGTTCCAATGAAGACCACCCACACGCTGTTGCTGCCGCTCGCCCTGACCCTGGCCATTGCCGCCTGCTCCAAGCCGGCCGACAACGCCGCCACCCCGGCTGCAGAAACCCCGGCCGCCACCGCGCCGGCCGAGACCGCCGCAGCGCCGGCGCCGGCCGCTGCCGAGTCGACGGCCTCGACCGCCCCGGCCGTGCAGGTTGCCTCCGGCACCTACACCCTGGACCCGACCCATACCGACGTGATCGCGCAGTGGAGCCACTTCGGCTTCTCCAATCCCAGCGCACACTTCGGCAATGTCGACGGCACCCTGGTGTACGACGCCGCCGACGTGACCAAGTCCACCGTGCAGGTCACCCTGCCGCTGTCGGGCTTGAACAGCTTCACCGCCAAGTTCGACGAGCACCTGAAGAGCGGCGACTTCTTCGACGCGGCCAAGTTCCCGAGCGCCACCTTCAAGAGCACCAAGGTCGAAGCGGCCGGCAACAACAAGCTGACCGTCACCGGCGATCTGACCATCAAGGATCAGACCAAGCCGGTGGTGCTGGACGTGACCCTCAACGGTGCCGGCGAGCACCCGATGAAGAAAGTGCCGGCTGCCGGCTTCGACGCCACCACCACGATCAAGCGCAGCGACTTCGGCGTGGGCCAGTACGCTCCGAACGTCAGCGACGAGGTCAAGATCCGCATCACCACCGAAGCCCTGCAGGCCAAGGCGGGTGAGGCCGCTGCGGCGAAGTGATCGCCCGATAGGTGGGGCGCCGGCGCGAGTGATTGCGCTGGCGCGTCAATGCAAAAGCCCGCCGATCGGCGGGCTTTTGCGTATGCGCCAGACCGAACACGCCGGTGCTGCGTGTGCCGGCCGCGCTTTTTCGCATGCACGCATGCAGCCATTGCCAGCCACCGCGTTCAACGGTCGTCGTAGCAATCCGCCGTGCGTAGGAGCGGCCCTGGCCGCGAACGCGTTACCGACAGACGTGCCGACGAGTGCGATTATCTCGGGAAAGCCTTTCGTGCCCGGGTGCGCTCCTACGCGAGGTAGCACGCGACGAATTGCGGTGAGCACGCAAGCCATTACTGCGCTGCCGGGTTCGCCTTCCAGTACCCCTTCGCACGCACCCATTCCTTGTCCACGCCCAGATGCTCTTCGATGAACATGCGCATGGCGCGGGCGCGCATCGATTCGGTACCGATCCAATAGAACGTGTCGCCGTCGTGCGGCTCGTAGTCGCGCAGGCTGTCTTCCAGCAGCGTGCTGCTGGCTGCGTCGAAGCCATTGCGCTCCAGCCAGTACACCTCCACATCGGCGGCGCTCAGCAGCTCCTGACGCTCGCTGGCATCGGCCACTTCGATAAAGACTTCGGCATGCATGTCCGCCGGCATCGCTTCCAGCCAACGGCCGATCGCCGGTAGCGCGGTTTCATCGCCGATCAGGACGTAGTGATCGAAATCGTCGGCCACCAGAAACGAGCCGCGTGGCCCGCCGATGCACAGCGTATCGCCCGGCTGCGCTTGTGCGGCCCAGCTGGAGGCCACGCCGTCGCCATGCAGCACGAAGTCGATGCTGAGTTCCCCGGTTTGCGGATCGAACAGGCGCGGCGTGTAGTCGCGGCCGGGCGAGGGAAGGGCGCCTGCGTCGTAGCGCGGGCCGTCGGCAGTCATCGTCGGCAGCACGAAGGCGCCGTCGGCATTGGGGAAGAACAGCTTGACGTGATCGTCCGGGGCCTCGCTCTGGAAACCGGCCAGTTCGCTGCCGCCGAACACGATGCGGCACATCTGCGGGGTGATGGCCTCGCAGCGCACCACTTGCACGGTACGCAGGCGCGAGTCGCGACGCAGTTGGGTGTTGGTATGTGTTGCCATGAAGTGCGATTCCTGTGGGTACCGTGTCGCGATACGGCGTTGGGGAGTTGTGGGTGAAGCGCGATGACGGATCGAAATCCGAGGCGTAACAGGTGCAGCAGCCGAGGCAGTGCCCATCCCTTCTCCTCTCCGGACATTGCCCTCCTTCATGGGGGAGCAGGTGCCGCGCAGCGGCGAATGAGGGTACGCGCGACGCCTCATGCGGTTGGAGCGATGCAGAGGCCTCGCGTGATACTTCCACTCCAGTGATCTGTTGCTGGCTGCGCTACCGCTTGCGGCAATCACTTCACACCGGAGCGCGTCGTGCGCGCCTCCCATGCCAGGGGGGCCACAGCAGCAGCCGACCGCATCCCGGACCAGCGCAGGCTGGAAAGCTATAAGCGGCAAACACACGCACTCACTCATCATCCTGCCCCATGGCGTCGGCGGCGGCGTTGAGCAGGGCGGCGATGCGTGCGGTTTCGGCGTCGCTCCACTGCCCGTGCCGCGCGAACAGGCCGTGCTTGATGCGGTGGATCGCCTCGCGGATCGGGGCAGGTGTCTGTGCCTTGATCAACGCACGCGCACGTTGCTGGCTGCGCGCCAGCGCCGCGTCCAGCGCATCGCGGTGCTCGCTGGCGTAGCGGCGCCCTGCCGCGCTGAGGTGGTGGCGTTTGCGGCCCTGCTGCAGATCCGCCTGCACCAGGCCATCGGTTTCCAGCTGCGCCAGTGCCGGATAGATCGCACCGGCGCTGGGCGCGTACAGGCCTTTGAACAACGCGCCGATCTGTCGCATCAACTCGTAGCCGTGGCGTGGCTGTTGTTCGATCAGTGCCAGCAGCAGCAGACGCAGATCGCCATGCTCCAGCGGGCGCACCCGGCCGCTGCCGCGCTCAGGTGCGCGGCCGGCAAACGGGTCCAGCTCGGGTGGGCCATGACGACGGGAGTGCATCTGTGTTCGATATATCGAATCCTGCGAAAACGATATATCGAACTCGTGGGTATCGCAAGCGCCCGGCTGTCGCCCCGCTGACCGGCAGACGTCACCGCCCACGCCTATGCTGCGATGCGACTAGACACCTCGAATCTTCATAATTACGATGTAATTACTTCGACATTACGGGCCTGGCCCGGTGGGGCGATGCGATGAGTCGACAGTGGGACACCCAGGCCGAAAGCCGCCGCCAGCGCCTGCAGCGTGCCGCCGCGCTCGCGCCCCACGGGCGGGTGGTGGCCGCCGACGATGTGGTGGCGCTGCTGGAGGCGGTGATCGAACCCGGCGACCGGGTGTGCCTGGAGGGCAACAACCAGAAGCAGGCCGATTTCCTGGCGCGCTGCCTGACCGAGGTCGACCCATCGCGTGTGCACGACCTGCACATGGTGCAGTCGGTGCTGTCGCTGGCCGCGCATCTGGATGTGTTCGAGCGCGGCATCGCCAAGCGGCTGGATTTCTCCTTTTCCGGCCCGCAGGCCGCGCGCCTGGCCGGGCTGGTGAGCGAAGGGCGTATCGAGATCGGCGCCATCCATACCTACCTGGAATTGTTCGGCCGCTACTTCATCGACCTCACCCCGCGCATCGCGCTGGTCACCGCGCAGGCAGCCGACCGCCACGGCAATCTCTACACCGGCCCCAACACCGAAGACACGCCGGTGATCGTGGAAGCCACGGCGTTCAAGGGCGGCATCGTGATTGCGCAGGTCAACGAGATTCTCGACACCTTGCCGCGCGTGGACATCCCTGCCGACTGGGTGGACTTCGTCACCCAGGCGCCCAAGCCCAATTACATCGAACCGCTGTTCACCCGCGACCCGGCGCAGATCTCCGAGATCCAGGTGCTGATGGCGATGATGGCCATCAAGGGCATCTACGCCGAGTACGGCGTGGAGCGCCTCAATCACGGCATCGGCTTCGATACCGCCGCGATCGAACTGCTGCTGCCCACCTATGCCGAATCGCTGGGGCTGAAAGGCAAGATCTGTCGGCACTGGGCGCTCAATCCGCACCCGGCACTGATTCCGGCGATCGAATCGGGCTTCGTGGAATCGGTGCACTCGTTCGGCTCGGAGCTGGGTATGGAGGCGTATATCGCCGCACGCCCGGATGTGTTCTTCGCCGGCGCCGACGGCAGCATGCGTTCCAACCGCGCGCTGTCGCAGACCGCCGGCTTGTATGCCTGCGACATGTTCATCGGTTCCACCTTGCAGATCGATCTGCAGGGCAATAGTTCCACTGCCACGCGCGACCGCATTGCCGGCTTCGGTGGTGCGCCCAACATGGGCTCGGACGCACGCGGTCGCCGGCATGCCAGCGCTGCCTGGCTCAAGGCCGGGCGCGAGGCCGCGCGTCCGGGCGAGATGCCGCGCGGGCGCAAGCTGGTGGTGCAGATGGTGGAAACCTTCCGCGAGCACATGGCGCCGGCCTTCGTCGACACCCTCGATGCCTGGGAACTGGCCGAGCGCGCCAACCTGCCGCTGCCGCCGGTGATGATCTACGGCGACGACGTCAGCCATGTGCTGACCGAAGAAGGCATCGCCAACCTGTTGCTGTGCCGCACGCCGGAAGAACGCGAGCAGGCGATCCGCGGCGTGTCCGGCTACACCGCGGTGGGCCTGGCGCGCGACAAACGCATGGTGGAAAACCTGCGCGACCGCGGCGTGATCAAGCGCCCGGACGACCTGGGCATACGCCCGCGCGATGCCACCCGCGACCTGCTTGCCGCGCGCACGGTCAAGGATCTGGTGCGCTGGTCCGGTGGGCTGTACGACCCGCCGAAACGTTTTCGCAACTGGTAGGGACAGAGCATGGAAACCCTTCGCTATCGTTTTGACGGCCAGCGCAGTGCGGGCACCGGTCTTGAGCATGCGCTGGTGGGCGTGGTCGCCTCCGGCAACCTGGAAGTGCTGGTGGAGCGCGTGCCGCTGGATGGCGCGATGGAGATCGAGATCCTCACCGCCGCGCGTGGCTTCGGCACGATCTGGCAGGCGGTGCTGGACGACTTCGCCGCACGCCACCCGCTGCGCGATGTGCGCATCAGCATCAACGACGTCGGTGCCACCCCGGCAGTGGTGAGCCTGCGCCTGGACCAGGCCATCGACGTGCTGCAGGGAGCTGCCGCATGAGCCAGCACCCTCCAGCACACCCCACGCATCGCGTAGGAGCGCACCCGGGCGCGACGGGCTTGGCCGGTAACGCCTCGGTTGCGCCCGGCTGCGCTCCTACGCAAGCCATCCGGAGCCGCACATGAGCACCACCGTTCCCATGGCCGAGCGCAGCTATTACGAAGCCGATGCGCGCGAGCGCATCGACGGGCTGCTGGATGCCGGCAGCTTTGGCGAATTCGTCGGCCCGCGCCGCCGCCTGGTCAGCCCGCACCTGGCCCAACTCGACGTACCGGGCGCCTTCGACGACGGCGTCATCGTGGGCCAAGGCACGCTGCAAGGCCGCAATGTGCTGATCGCCGCACAGCAGGGCGCCTTCATGGGCGGCGGCGTCGGCGAAGTGCACGGCGCCAAGCTCACCGGCCTGCTCGAACGCGCAACCGCCACGCGCCCGGATGCCGTACTGCTGTTGCTCGACACCGGCGGCGTCCGCCTGCACGAAGCCAATGCCGGCCTGATCGCCATCTCCGAGATCATGCGCGCCACCCTGGCCACCCGTGCCGCAGGCGTGCCGGTGCTGGCACTGATCGGCAGCGGCAACGGCGCCTTCGGTGGCATGGGCATCGTGGCGCGCTGCTGCAGCGCGGTGATGATGTCCGAAGAGGGCCGCCTGTCGCTGTCCGGCCCGGACGTGATCGAAACCGTGCGCGGCGTGGAGGAGTTCGACGCGCGCGACCGCGCACTGGTGTGGCGCGTCACCGGCGGGAAACACCGTTACCTGCTCGGCGAAGCGCAGACCCTGGTGGCCGACCGTATCGCCGCCTTTGCCGACGCTGCAGCCAGCATGCTGGACACGCTGTCCGAACCCGACGGCGATGCCGCATTGCAGGCGCTGGAGCGCGCGCATCAACACCTGTCCGCGCGCATCGATGCATATGGCGATTGCCGCGACGGCCTGGAGATCTGGGCCCGCCAGGGCATCGCCGATGCGCAGCGCCTGCCGCTGCTGGACACCGACGCCTTTCTTGCCGCCACTGCGGACCGGAGCACGCCATGGAACTGAGCCGATTGCTCGACCAGCTGTTTCCGCTCGGCCACGCCATCGTCCGCAACGACGATGTGCTCACCGGCAGCGCCACCACCGCTGCAGGCGAGGTGACGGTGATCGGCACTGCCAACAAGCTGGAGGTGGGCGTGGACCATGCCCTGGCGCTGGCCGCCACGGTGCTGGCCAGCACCCGCGCACATCCGCAGCGGCCGATCGTGATGCTGGTCGACACCGCCGGGCAGCGGCTTGCGCGGCGCGACGAATTGCTGGGCATCAATGGCTATTTCGCCCATCTGGCGCGCACGCTGGATCTGGCGCGCAGGCGCGGCGCGCGGCTGGTCACCCTGGTCTATGGCGAATCGGTGAGCGGCGGCTTCCTCTCCTTCGGCCTGATGGCCGACCGGATTCACGCGCTGCGCGAGGCACAGGTGCGGGTGATGGACCTGCGTGCGATGGCGCGGGTCACCAAGCAGCCGGTGGAGACCTTGCAGGCACTGAGCGAGCGCTCGCCGGTGTTCGCGCCGGGCGTGGAGAACTACGTGCGCATGGGCGCGGTGGATTCGCTGTGGGAAGGCGACCTGGCACAGGCGCTGGCCGAGGCACTGGCCGCACCTGTCGATGGCGACCAGCGCCGCGCACGCGGCGCGCAACGCGGTGGCCGCACCCTCGCACGCGATGTCGCTGCCGCCGTGGCGGCGGGGCAGGCCTGACATGATCGGCCGCCACGCCCTGGTGTGGTTGCGCCCTGCCGCGCAGTGGCAGGCGCTCACGCCCGGCGCGCAGCCGCGGCTGCAGCAGTGGTTTGCCGCCGGCCTGCCGGCGGTGGTGGCGCGCCGCGACGCCAGGCAGGCGCCGGACACGCTGCGCCTGGGCGTGCCGTTGTCGCCTGCAGAAGACAAGCAGCGCCTGGCGCTGAGCGCGCGTGTCGAGGACATTGCGCGCTGCACTGCGCCGCTGGCACTGGAGGCGGTGCTCGCGCACGCTCCGGAGACGGCGCAACCGGCCTTGCAGGCCCTGCTGACGCAATGTCAGGCCAATGGCCTGCAACCGCGCGTGTTCGGCAGCTTCGCCTGGCAGGCAGTGACCGGCCTGGGCTATGTGCATGGGCAATCGGATCTGGACCTGCTATGGACGCTCGAAACACCCGAACAGGCGCATGCCGTGGTCGCGCTGCTGCAGCGTTGGGAGCAGCGCCATGGGCAACGCGCCGACGGTGAGCTGTTGCTGCCCGACGACCTGGCCGTGAACTGGCGCGAATACGCCAGCAGTGCGCAGCAGGTGCTGGTGAAGTCCAGCAGCGGCTGCCGCCTGCTGCCGCGGGCCGCCTTGTTTCCGGTCTGGAGCGCGGCATGAAGACGCGGCTGCAAGGCAGGCGTGATGCCCAACGTGCAGCCGCACAGCGCGATGATGCGCAGCCGATCGGTCGGCTGCCTTCGCTGCGCCTTGCAGGGCATGCGATGACGGAACGATCCAAGGCCTCCACGCCCACTGCCGAACGTAACGACGTTGAGCCTGGACATGCGGATGACCGGCATCAGCCCGTCGCAGCGCCAACTGCCGCGGCGTGGCTGCAGTCGAGTAACGGCGCGCCATTGCAAGCGCGCGTGTTGCGCACGCTGGCGCGCGATCACGCAGCGCACGCAGCATTCCGCCACCCGCCATCGTCCTGTGGCCAGGTCCACGCCAGCCCGCTGGCACATCGCCTTGGCCGGCTTGCGGTTGGCGCGTTGCATGCCGAGCTGGCGTGTGCACCCAAGCCTGGCCTGGTGACGCCGTTCGATAGCGGCAGCCACACTGACATGGACGCATCCACCTTCCTGCGCAGCCTGTTTGCACTGCGTGGCTATTTTGTCGCCATCGCTCAGGCCGGCATCGACAACGCGCCCTTCGCCCGGCTGCGCGATCTTGGCATTGCCGCCGAGGCAGCAATGCTGCGCGCCACCGGCGGCATCAATACGCACCGTGGCGCCATCTTCAGCCTTGGCCTGCTCATCGCGCAGGCCGCGCGCCTGCGCGCTGCCCACGCGCGCGCGCCGGCAGCCGACGCTGTCTGCCACGGTGTGCAGCTCTGGCGCGAGGCCTTGCTGGCCGCACCGCTGGATCCGCGCAGCAACGGCCAGCGCATGCGTGCGCAGCACAAGGTCAGCGGCGTGCGCGAGCAGGCGGCGATGGGCTATCCGCTGCTGCACGAGGTGGCGCTGCCGGCCTTGCGTACCCGGCTGGCCACCGGCGCCACGCGAGAGGCCGCGCTCGCGCATACTCTGATGCAGTTGGTCGCACAGGTGGACGATCTCAATCTGTTGCATCGCGGTGGTGCAGAGGGACTGGCCTATGCCAAGGCGCAGGCACATCGCTTTCTTGCCGATGGCGGCACCGCGCAGCCGAACTGGCGCGAGCAGCTGGCTGTCATCGGCGATGGCTTTGTCCAGCGCCGGCTCAGCCCCGGCGGCAGTGCCGATCTGCTGGCCTGCGCGTGGTTTGTGCACTGCCAGGAGCACGCATGAATCGCCACAGCCCCCCACCCGCCGCCGCGCAGATGACCATCCTTCTCCCGGCCACGGGAGAAGGTGCCCGAAGGGCGGATGAGGGCAGCTCTGCGGCGGTCGTAACGTTCCCCCAGCAAACGAGCGCACGCAGACACGCCGCAGCATCCGCCGCCGCGCAGACGACCACCCTTCTCCCGACCACGGGAGAAGGTGCCCGAAGGGCGGATGAGGGCAGCTCTGCGGCGGTCGTAACGTCCGCTCAACGCACGAGTGCACGCAGCCACGCCGCAGCATCCGCCGCCGCGCAGACGACCATCCTTCTCCCGACCACGGGAGAAGGTGCCCGAAGGGCGGATGAGGCCAGCGCTGCGGCGGTCGTAACGTCCGCTCAATACACGAGCGCATGCAGCCACGCCGCAGCGTCCGCCGCCGTGCAGATGACCATCCTTCTCCCAGCCGCGGGAGAAGGTGCCCGAAGGGCGGATGAGGGCAGCGCTGCGGCGGTCGTAACGTTCGCCCAGCAAACAAGCGCATGCAGCCGCGCCGCAGCGTCTGCTCCCACGCAGATGACTATCCTTCTCCCGGCCACGGGAGAAGGTGCCCGTAGGGCGGATGAGGGCAGCTCTCGCAGCCATCATCCGACCACATGCCACCGAGCAACCCCATGAGCCTGGCCGTCCTCTGCCCCGGCCAAGGCGGCCAGCAGCCGGACATGTTCGCGCGGGCAGCGGAGACGCCGGCTGCAGCCGACGTCGTCGTGCTCGCGGACAAGCTACTTGGCACTTCGTCCCAGCACCTGGCGGCCGACCCCGGCCGCTATGCCAATGCCATCGCCCAGCCGCTGGTGTGCGCAGGGACGCTGGCGCAGTGGCAGGCACTGCGCCAGCAGCTGCCGACGCCATCGATGGCGCTGGGCTACAGCGTTGGCGAACTCGCCGCGCATGCCGTGGCCGGCAGCATGGAGATCGCCACCTGCCTGCAGCTGGCCGCCACCCGCGCCCGCCTGATGGATGCCGCCAGCCCCGCGCACGCCGGGCTGATGGCGGTGGTCGGCCTGCCGCTCACCACGCTCGAATCGCTCTGCAACAGCCATGGCGCCGCACTTGCCATCATCAATGGCGACGACCATGCCGTGCTCGGCGGCCCACGCGCCGTCTTGCAGGCGCTGGGCGAAGAGGCGCAGACACGCGGTGCGCGCACCACCGTGTTGCCGGTCAGCGTGCCCGCGCATACGCCGTGGCTGCGCGAGGCAGCCGATGCGTTCGCAATCGAATTGAACAAGGTGGCACTGCGCGCGCCAGCGCTGCGCGTGCTGGCCGGTATCGATGCGCGCGCGGTGACCACGCCGGCACTGGTCATCGACAGCCTGTCGGCACAGATCGCGCAGACCGTGCGCTGGCGCGACGTGCTGGTGCAGGCGGCCGAACGCGGTGCGCGCGTGTTCCTCGAACTCGGCCCGGGCAGCGCATTGGCGCGCATGGTGCGCGAGGTCGTGCCCGAGTGCGAAGCGCGCTCGGTCGATGAGTTCCACAGCACCCATGGCGTCGTGCAGTGGGTCGCCGCCGCCTGCGAGCGCGCGGCATGAAGAACTGGCAGGTGGCATCCGCGGCGTGACCCTTGGATGGCGGGTGGCCATCCGTGCTGTACGCGAATCAGGTGTCTGGGAGGGCGCATGACCCCGCAAATTGCAACGATTCTTGGTCTGGTTGTCATGTTCGTCGTGGCGACCGCACTGCCCATCAACATGGGTGCGGTGGCCTTCGCGCTGGCGTTCATCGTCGGCGGGGTGTGGGTGGGGCTGGACGGCAAGGAGGTGCTGGCCGGTTTTCCCGGCGACCTGTTCCTGACCCTGGTCGGCATCACCTATCTGTTCGCCATCGCGCAGAAGAACGGCACCATCGACCTGCTGGTGCACTGGGCGGTGCGTGCGGTGCGCGGGCGCATCGTGGCCATTCCATGGGTGATGTTCGTCATCACCGGCCTGCTCACCGCCTTCGGTGCATTGGGGCCAGCGGCGGTGGCCATCATCGGCCCGGTCGCGTTGCGCTTTGCCAAGCAGTACCGCATCAATCCGCTGATGATGGGCCTGCTGGTGATCCATGGCGCGCAGGGTGGCGGCTTCTCGCCGATCAGCGTGTATGGCGGCATCACCAACAAGGTGGTGGAAAAGGCCGGGCTGGATGTCACCGAAATGGCGGTGTTTCTCACCAGCCTGGGCTTCAACCTGATGATGGCGATCATCTGCTTCTGCGCCTTCGGCGGACTCAAGCTGATGCGCCGGCAGGAGATGTCGCTGGCCGATGCGCAGTACGTGCCGGTCACCGGCGATCAGGCCTCGCAACGCCGCTTCGCCATCGAAGGCCATGGTGCGCTGGTCGCTGCCGGTGGCGGCACCTTGTCCACCGACCCACTGGCCCTGGAGGCGGTGGCCATCACCCGCGACCGGGTGATCACCCTGATCGGCCTGCTCGGCCTGGGCATCGCCGCGCTGGTCTACAACCTCAATGTCGGCCTGGTGTCGATCACCGTTGCCGTGGCGTTGGCGCTGATCTCGCCCAATGCGCAGAAGGGCGCGGTGGACGGCATCAGCTGGTCCACGGTGCTGTTGATCAGTGGCGTGGTGACCTATGTGGCCGTGCTGGAAAAAGCCGGGGCGGTGGACTACATCGGCACCGGCGTCTCGCAGATCGGCATGCCGCTGCTCGGCGCGCTGCTGGTTTGCTATGTGGGCGGCATCGTGTCCGCATTCGCCTCGTCGGCGGCGGTGCTGGGCGCCACCATTCCGCTGGCAGTGCCGTTCCTGATGCAGGGCCAGCTCGGCGCGGCCGGGGTGATCTGCGCGCTGGCCGTGTCGTCCACCATCGTCGATGTCAGCCCGTTCTCCACCAATGGCGCGCTGGTGGTGGCCTCGGCCGCCAAGGAAGAGCGCGATGGCCTGTTCCGCCGCTTCCTGGTCTATAGCGGGCTGGTGGTGGTGTTGGGGCCGCTGGTAGCGTGGCTGGTGTTCGTGGTGCCGGGTTGGCTGTGACGCAGGCGGCATCGGGCAGGGTCCGGGGGCGCCCCGCTAGAATGGGGGCCTCCGTTCCGCTGCCGACGACCTGCTCACCATGACCCTCGCCCCTGATTCGCGCAGCGCCAAGAAGCGCGTACCGCTGTACGAGGAAGTGGCCGAGCGCCTGCGCCAGAAGATCTACGACTACGCATTGCCGCCGGGCGAATGGATCGACGAGCCTGCGCTGGCCGAAGAGCTCGGCATCAGCCGCACCCCCTTGCGCGAGAGTCTCAAGCTGCTCGCGGCCGAAGGCCTGGTGCAGCTCGACGCCGGTCGCGGCAGCCGGGTCACGCGGCTGACGCTGGAAGACCTCAACCAGCTGTTTCCGGTGATGGCGATGCTGGAAGGCCGCTGCGCGCACGATGCGGTCAAGCGCATCGACCCAGCCGGTGTGCAGCGGCTGGAGGAGTTGCATGCGGCGATGGAGGTCTCGGCCGCTTCCGGCGATCTGGCCGAGTACTACCGCAACAATTATCTGATCCACGAAACGGTGCAGCACTACGCCGGCAATCCATGGCTGATCCGCGTCACCCACGACCTGCACCGCATCCTCAAGATGCATCGCGGACGTCAGCTGCTGACTCCAGGGCGTATGGCGCAATCGCTGGCCGAGCATCGGCAGCTGATGGAGTGCGTGCGGCGCGGCGATGCGGAAGGCGCGGAGCGCACCATGCACGGGCATCTGCTGAGCCAGGGCCAGGCGCTGGCAGCCTATGTGGCGGCCGGTGGGATGTTGAACGTGCCGGCGCCGTTGCCACGCTCGGGTGGGGTGTAGTGGTGGGGATCTTGTCGAGGGCCTGGAAGCGTGCGCTTGACGTAGAGGGGTGAGGCAGGGTTTTTGGTGCAGGTGCGGGTACTTTGACGCAAGGAGCTCTTCGGGCAAAGGATGTTGGCGCAAAGGGCTGTAGAGTAAAGAGCTCTGGAGCAAGAGCAAAGGCTTCCGCGCCTTGCGGCGCGGGTGACTTTTGTCTTGGCAAAAGTCACCAAAACCGCTGTCGCCGACGCAATCCGGCGCGATACAGCCGCGCCGGTCCCCTGCGCTCCTCGCCACGCGCGGCACGGCGCCCAAACTCGCTGCGCTCAGACAAGGGCGCCTCTTCGGCCACGCGTGACTGCGGTGCTCGGCTTGCTTTAAGAGCAGCTAACAAAACCAAGGAAGCATGCGTAAGCAGATGATGGAGCATGCGAGCGAGAGCAACGCTAAGTGGATATCGATGCTGCGCTCGAAGCGGATGCGCAGCTTGCCCATCCCGGCGAACCAAGCGTGCGTGCGCTCGACAACCCAGCGATGCTGGCCCAGGCGGTCGTTGCGTTCGATGCCCTTGCGTGCAATCCGCGCAATGATGCCGCGCTGCTTGAGGGCATTGCGGCAACGGTCGATGTCGTAGGCCTTGTCGGCATGCAGTTTGCTTGGCCAGCGTCGCGCGCGCCCTGGTTTTCCACCGATCGCAGGCAATGCATCAAGCAACTCCTCGAAGACAACCGAGTCGTGTCGATTGGCACCGGTGACGCACACAGCCAGCGGCACGCCGTTGCGATCGACGATCAGATGCCGTTTGCTGCCGAGCTTGCCGCGGTCGGTTGGGTTTGGCCCTGTATACGAGCCCCCCGGGGGGAGGCCACGCTGGCGGCGTCCAGACTTGCTCGGCTCATATCCAGCTTGTCGGCGCGACGTAGCTCGGCCAGCAACACCTGATGGAGACGATGCCACACCCCGCTGGCTTGCCAATCACGCAACCGCCGCCAGCAGGTCATGCCGCTGCCATAGCCAAGTTCCGAAGGCAGGTCTTCCCACGGAATGCCCGTACGTAGCACATAGACGATGCCGTTGAGGGCCTGCTGATCACTGAGACGAGGCCGTCCACCTTTGGGGGAAGGCTTGACCTGCGGAATCAGTGGTTCGATGCGCTTCCACAGCGCAATTGGGATCTCGTTGCGACGTGCCATGCAGGCAATGTTGCCACCGACTCAACAAAATTCAAGGGTTTTGTTAGCCGCTCTAAGGCGACTTGGATGAGGCTAAATGCTCAGGCAACAGCGACAGCAACATCAATAGCAATAGCAATAGAAACACCAGCAACAACGGCAAAAGCATCAACAGCACCATCAACACCAACACTAAAAAAAGTAACAACACCAACAAAAGCAGAAGCAAAAAGAGCAGCAGCAACAACAGCAATAGCAAATCAGCAACAGCAACACAGGAAACGAACGGCGACTCCAGGACCTGGCTCGCTTTCCACGGCAGCTCGATCGCCCACAGAGATTGCCTGTGCCGTACTACATGAGGTGGTACGCAACACGCGGCGAAGCGCGGCCTTCCCGGCAAAGACGCGTCGACGTCGATGCGGCAATAGCGCATCGAGCACAGCCCCACCTCAGCGGTCGGCTACCAGCTGTCGCAGATTCCTTCTCCCACTTGTGGGAGAAGGTGCCCGAAGGGCGGATGAGGGCTACGCCTAGTGCTAGCTGTGTAAACCCACCACGTTGTTCAGTGGAATGTGGATGCGGGAGATAGGGGGGCGTTTTCCGAGACTGGCATGGGGCCGATGCCAGTTGTAGTGATGGAGCCAGGGCAATAGGTGCGCGGCACGTTGCTCGGAGTTGTCGTAGCGGTGGGCATAAGCCCACTCGCGCAATGCCGTCTGGATGAAGCGTTCTGCCTTGCCGTTGGTGCGTGGGGTATAGGGGCGGGTGCGGTAGTGCCTGAGGTTGAGGCGCCGGATGGTGCGGGCGAAGGCCTTGGAGCGATAGCAGGCGCCGTTGTCGGTCAACACCCGCTGGAAGGTCACGCCCAGGCTACGGTAGTAGCGCAATGCGGCGATCAACGCCCGGCAGGCACTAACACCGCACTCATCTGGATGCAGGCTGGTAAAGGCAACGCGGGAGTGATCGTCGATGGCGACATGGACATACTCCCATCCGGCGCCTCGGCTGGTCTGGGTACGGTCCCCCGTGACGCGATGGCCGGCTTGCTGGAAGCGCCCGAGCTTTTTGATGTCCAGATGCAACATGCCGCCAGGCTGGGGGTATTGGTAGCGCACGACAGGGGGCTTGGGTTCCAGTTCGGCCAGGCGATGCAGGCCGGCACGGCGCACGATGCGCGCGATGGTGCTGTGGCCCACGTTCAGGTGGGTGGCGATCTGCCAATAGGTGGCGCGTTGTCGGCGTTGCTGCAGGATCTGCTCGACCAGTTCCGGCGGCGTGGCATGCGGACAGTGTTGAGGGCGCGAAGAACGGTCCTGCAGGCCGTCATCTCCGAGCAGGCGGTAGCGCGCCAGCCATTTGTAGGCGGTCCGCACGCTCACGCCACTGGCGTGCGCGGCCTCTTCCACTCGCAAGCCGTGCACCACGATGCGCTGCACGAGCAAAGCTCGACCTCGCGGCGTCAAACGGGCATGTTTATGCAGGTTCATCCGGGGCTCCTGGGGGCTGGGTTGGTGTGGTAACCCCCATCTTCCAGATCGGCCCCGGATGAACAACCTACTGAGAGATCACAGCTAGCGCACGCCCAGCGCAAGCAGCTCTTCCACCCGCTCGATCAGCTGCGTGCCGGCTAATCCGGCAAACACCTCCGGATGCGCATAGCCCCAGGCCACCGCAGCGAACGGCAGGCCCAGCACCTGGGCCGCTTCCCAATCGGCAACCTGATCGCCCACGTAGATCGCCTGTGCCGGAGTGTGCGAGGTGGCGCGCAGCACATGGCGCAGGGCGCGTTGTTTGCCCAGCAGATGCGCGCCGCCTTCGATGAGGGCGAACCTCGTACTCAGCTCCTCTCCCAACACGCGCTGCACGTTCTCCACCGAGTTGGACGACACCACCGCCAGCCGCGTTCCAGCGGCATGCAGCGCGTTCACTGCCTGCGCAATGCCGGGAAACAACGCCGACGGTGGCGCGGCGCGCATCAGCCGGATGAAGTCGGCCGCCACCAGCGGAACCTTCCAGGCAGGCAATCCGGACCGCTTGATCAGCGCACGCGTGCTCAGCTGGCGCGCGGCGTCCACTTCGTCCAGTTCGGCCGCGCGGAACCCATGCCGCGCGGCCAGCTCGCGCTGCGCGTCCAGGAAAAAACCGAACGAATCGGCCAGGGTGCCGTCGAAATCGAAGATGATCAGCGCAGGCATGGCAACGCGCAGGGCGGGGCGCCATAGCCTAACCAACCCGCGCTGCAACTCCTGCGCGCACACGTCCCCACGTGTATGCGCAGGCGATGCAAGCCTAGGCCTCGGCGAAATGCGGCACGATCGGCGCGTCGCTCTGCGCGCTCTGTTCGATCACCTTGCGCTGCATTGCCGCCAGGTAGGCGTCCAACTCTTCGGTGGAGGCGAACACATCGCTCAGCGGCACGGCCTTGACCATGTCGAACACCTTGCGGATCTGCGGCTGCGGGTGCGAGACCAGCACCTTGCCGTGGCGCGTGGCCAGCGCCTTGCGCGCCTTGAAGATGCTGCGGATGCCGGCGCTGGAGATGTATTCCAGTGCGGCCAGGTCCAGCACCAGGGTGGTGATGCGGGTGCCCAGCAGCGGCGACAGCGCCGCATCCAGGTCCTGGTAGGTGTGGGTGTCCAGCCGCCCGGTCAGGATGACGCGTTGACGGGTGTCTTGCGGCGGGTCGATCTGAATGGCGAGCGTGGTCATGACAAAGCCTCGGGGACAGGGGCGTACGGGTGCAGCAGGGTGATGCGCACGATGTTGTATGCACCATCGCGGCGGTAGTCGATGTGATCGGCGAACTGATGCACCAGAAACAACCCCAGGCCGCCAATCTGCCGATCGTCGAGCTCGCCGGTCACATTGGGCATGGCGGCGCCGCAGGGGTCGAAGGCGGTGCCGGGGTCGTGCATCTCCAGCACCAGCGCCTGCGGGTCGAGCTGCAGCTGCAGGCGCAGCGGTTGCTCCGCGCATTGGCCGTGGGTGAGCGCATTGCAGCCGAGCTCTTCCACGATCAGCCGCACCTGGCCGATCCGCTCGGCATGCAGGCCTTCGCGCGTCAGCGAATCTTCCAGCGCGTCGTTGGCGCCGGCCAGTTGGGCCAGCGACGGGGCGATGGCCAGATCGAGCTTCATGGGGTCGTTGCCTTTCCGGGATGTTCCCGGCCAGCCTCTGCCACCCGCCCAGCATGCTCCTGCCGTAGCCGGATCGCCAGCAGCGTGATGTCGTCGTAGGGGTCGGCCTTGCCGGTGAAGTGGGCGATATTGGCGATCACCGCCTTGCATTGCGCCGCCGCGCTGCGGCGTGGCCGCAATGCACCGAGCAGGCGCTCCAGCCCATAGCTGGCGCCCTGCTCGTCCATCGCCTCGGTCACACCGTCGGTATAGCCCAGCAGGGTCTGCCCGGCGCTCATGCGCCCCTGCAGCACCGGGTAGGCCAGCTGCGGCTCGATGCCCAGCGGGGCCCCGGTTTCCAGCGGCAACGGGCAGGCCTTGCCATCGATATCGATCAATAGCGGCGGCTCGTGCCCGGCGCTGGCCAGCCAGTAGTCGCCGCTCACCACATTGATCAGCCCGCACAGCACGGTGGCGAACATGCAGGTGTCGTTGTTCTCGGCCAGGCGGGTGGAGGCGGCAATCAGGATGCCGTCCGGGCGCGTGTGCCGGCGTGCGGCGATTTCCAGCACGCTCACCGCGCGCGCCATGAACAGCGCCGCCGGCACGCCCTTGTCGGAGACATCGCCGACCACGAACCACAGCAGGCCCGGCTCGGTCTCGAAGAAATGGTAGAAATCGCCGCCCACCGCCTTGGCCGGCTCCAGCCATGCGCAGGTTTCCAGGTGCGAGCTGGCACGGTCGAAGGTGCGCCCGGACGGCAGCATGGCCTGCTGGATCTCGCGCGCGATCTGCAGCTCGCTGTGCATGCGCTCGCGCGCGGCGGTCATCTCGCCGATCTGCCCGATATGCTGGCGGATCGCATCGCGTGCGCTGTCGAAGGCGCGCGCCATCACGCCCACTTCGTCTTCGCGTTCGATATGCCGCAGCGGGTACTCGAATTCGCCGCGCCGGAAGTGCTCGGCGGTGTCGGTCAATTCTTCGATCGGCCGCGTCAGCGAGCGGGTGATTCGCCGCATCAGCCACCACCACACCACCGCCCCCAGCAAGGCCGCCACCGCCACCCACGCCGCCAGCCAGTTCAGGCCCGACAGCACATAGGCTTCGGAGGCAGAGAGCACGAAGGTCCAGCCGCTGCGCCCCACCGCTGCGCTATGGGTGAGGAAGCGTTCGCCATCGGGCGCGGTGTGCGAAAACGAAATCGGCTGGCCGGCCGCCACCGCGCGTTGCAACGGCCGCAGGTCCGGCCGCGAGCGCGTGACATAGCTGTCCAGCGTGTGATGCAGGTTGAGCGCCGGGTCCGGGCTGAAGACCAGCCTGCCTTCCGGCGACAGCAGCATCGGCTGGATGCCGATATCGCGCGGTAGCTGGTCGATGATCTCGCGCAGATGCTGCAGCGGCAGGTCCACGCTCACCATGCCCACCGGCGCTGCGTCCGGCGCATCGCCGGGCCGCCGCAGTGGCAGGTTGTAGCTGGTGTACAGCGCATTGCCGCCATTGCTGTTGAGATACGGCTCGGACCACCACGCCCGGCCATCGCGTTGGGTGCGCTGGTACCACGGCATCGCGCGGTAGTCGTAGCCTACCTCCAGCGCAGAGCGCTCCACGATGCGCGTGCCATCGCGGTGCACGTTCCAGACAAAGCCGGTGTCGTCGGCCTTCTGCGTGCGTGGCTCGATGATCAGGCGCGCCGCACCGATATCCAGATCGCCGCTGAGCGTGGCCATCAGCAGTGCGCGCAGGTTGAACGGCTGCAGCCCGACCGCGCTGCTACTGGCTGCCAGCGTACGGCCGCTGACCTGCACCGAATCCAGCATTGCCGCCAGGCTGCGTGCGGTCTGCTCGGTCAGCCCGTCCACCTCGGTACGCGCCGCCTCCACCAGCTCTGCGCGCGCACCCAGGTAGAACACCGTGCCCAGCACCGCCAGCAGCACCACCAGCAGCGCGGTGGCGGCCAGCAGCACCCGCACGCGCAGGCTGTTGCGCCAGTGCACGCGCGGGGTCACCGGGGGTGGCTGGGCGCTGGCCTCGGGGCGGGGGACGGAGGTGACGATGACACGCGCTCCCTGTCGGTCGATGCCGCCGATCATGGCACTTTTGCCCGGCGCGACAAGGTCTCCAAGCGGCCTCGTCCTCACCTGCTCTTCATTGACCCTGCAGACGCAGCCGAACTAGATTGGCGGCCCAACTGCCACGGAGGCCGGCCTTGCGCCAGATTCTGACCCCCAGCCTGCTGGCCCTATTGCTCACGGCCTGTAACGCCCCGGAGACCAGCATGACCCAGACCCAATCCCCCGCCACCGAAGCCGCCGCAGAAGCCGATGTGGAGGCCGGCGGCCGCGGCCTGGCGAAGGTGAACCCAAGCCCGCGCAAGGCCTTCGAGATCACGCTTACGCTGGACAACGCCCCGGGCGCGTTCGGCCTGGTGCAGGCGGCGGCGCAATACGATGTCAGCAACGAGCAGGCGTGCGGCAAGATCAATCCTGCCACCGGTACCGGCGAACGCATCACCAGCCAGGAAGACGTCGCTTTGAAGAAAGTCTCCGATACCGAGTATCGCGGCACCGTCTATCTGGATCTCATGCAGGATGAGGACTACTACGGCCGCGGCGTTTGCCATTGGGAATTCAGCGGCACCAGCGTCATGCTCAAGGCCACCGGCGCCGAGGAAGAAACCCGCTTCCTGTCGTTCATCGATGCCAAGACGGTGACTGCGCAGCAGGCGTCAATGGAGTACTACTGGAGCGAGCGTTATCCGCGCTCCGAAATGAGCAACTTCCCGGATATGGGCAAGCAGCATGCCGAGGAATTCAAGCCAGAGATCCGCGACAAGCTCTTCACCATCACGCTGGCCGCCAAGGAAGTTGCGCCATGACCATCCCGTCCCCGCAATATGCCGGTCTATCCGATGACGTCTACAAGGATCGCGCGGTAGGCCGTCGCGCTCCTGGGCAAGAAGAGATCGTGACGATCGAAGGACAGCGCTACGCTGTTGTCGAGCATGTCAATAACAAGGCCAATGGCTACCAGGGCACGATCTACCAACGCGAGGGCACCGGCGAGATTGTGGTTGCGCATCGCGGTACCCAGGGCGCACTCAATGACATCCTCACCGATGCAACCATGGTTACCTCGCGGACCAACCCGCAGGCCGCCGATGCGTTGGCATTGACCAAGCATGCCCTGGATTATGCAAAGGAAATTGGCAAGGAAGAGGGGCGTACACCCCAAGTCACCGTCACTGGCCATTCCCTCGGCGGCGCGCTCGCGCAGATCTCTGCGCATCACTACGACCTCAAGGGCGAGACCTTCAACGCCTACGGCGCCGCCAGCCTGAGCTACCGGATTCCCGAAGGCGGCAACAGCGTGATCAATCACGTCATGGCCTCCGATCCGGTGAGCGCGGCATCACCGCATTTCGGCCAAGTGCGCATTTATGCCAAGCCTACTGAAATGATCGCCTTGAGCGCATCTGGCTACAGCAATAGCAAAGCCAATTTCCTGATTCCGGATGAGCCGCTGTCGGCCGCGACGGCGTCGTTGGGTGCACACAAGCTGGGCAACTTTCTCGGCGAGCACTCTGCGCTCACCGATCCCAACGCGCGTCCGCTCGCTGAAAAGAACGCGCGCATGATCGACGAATACCGCAGCGACATAGATGGGCTGCGCACCGGCACCACCATCCTCACGCGTAGCGCGCGGGGCTTCGGGCAGGACGCCATCGATGCCATCCGCGGCCCGCTCGCTCCTGGCGAGCCGGCCAGGCGCGATGCGCGCGAGCATGGCAACGACCACACATCATTGCGCATCGACCAGCCGGGGCACCCAGGCAATGCGCTGTTCCAGGACGCGCAGCGCGGCGTCCATGCGCAGGATGCGCGTACCGGCCGCAGTCCCGATCAGCACAGTACCCAGTTGGCCGGCGTACTGGCCTCGGAAATGCATGCCGCCGGCGGCCAGCGCATCGATGCGGTGATGATGAGCCCGGACGCTGCGCGCACGTTTGCCGTGCAGGGGCGCGTGGACGATCCCGGGCAGCTGCGCGTCAGCGTGGACACCATGACCGCCATCAACACCTCGCTCGAGCAGAGCAGCCAGCGCGTGGCCGACAATGCCGCGCGTCAGTCGGTGGCCCTTGAGCAACAGCAGACCCAGCAACAGCAGCAGGGCGCACGCGCAATGGGCTGAGGTAGCCGCTGCGATGGAGGCTCAGGCCTTTGCCAGTCCTCCTTCGCGTCGTCCTGGCGATGTGCTGGCCATGCCGTTGCGCCACTCAGACCTGCAAGAACAACGCCGGCCAGCCCGGCGTTTTTTCATTCGCTCGCGCAGTCGTGCACGGGTTTCCTGCTGCACCCGCACAACGTCGGGGTAACGCGGCCACCGCCCGCTCAGCATTTTCCTGCACTGATATATGCCGCAATGGCGGCTCAGCTATAGCGACCTCGAGCGTGTTGCAGCGCCATGTTTGAATCGCCGCCGGTTTGCGGTGAGGCAGGGCAGACGCGATCCAACGCCTGCGTTGCCGCAAACGCGTAACGGGATCTGGGGGACCCGACAGGGCGCCGCCTGGCGCGACATCCATCGATCAAGGGAGCAATTCATGAGTGTTTTTCAATTCGGCTACGGCCGCGTGCTGTTGGTGTTGCTGTTGTCTGTCTTCAGTGCCGGCGCCTACGCGCAGGGTATTGCCAAGGGCGCCGATGTCAGCTGGATCACCCAGCAGGCCGCGCATAACCCACCCCAGACATTCCGCGATGCGGCAGGGCACGACACCAGCTTCTTCAAACTGTTCAAGGATGTCGGCGGCAACGCGATCCGTCTGCGGGTGTGGGTGAATCCGTCCGGTGGCTGGAACGACGGACGCGACACCCTGTACAAGGCCAAGCTCGCCGCCGCGCAGGGCATGCGCATCATGATCGATTTCCACTACAGCGATAGCTGGGCCGACCCGGGTAAGCAGTTCCGGCCTGCGGCCTGGGCAAACCACTCGCAGGCCCAGCTCAACACCGACGTCTACAGCCATACCCAGGGCATCCTCAAGTACCTCAAGGACAACGGCATTACCGTCACCTGGGTGCAGGTAGGCAACGAGATCAATGCAGGCATGTTCTGCGGCAGTTGCCCACCGCCGGTGAACTTCGCCACCATGGCGCAGGTGATCAACAGTGGCTACGACGCCGCCAAGGCGGTGTACCCCAGCGCCAAGGTCATCGTGCATCTGGCCAATGGCTACGACAACGGCAACTTCCGCTGGTTCTTCGACAACCTGCGCTCGGCCGGCGGCAAGTGGGATGTCATCGGCATGTCGCACTACCCGGAACCGGGCAGCTGGCAGCAGACCAACGCACAGCTGGAAACCAACATGCGCGACATGATCGCCCGCTACAACAGTGACGTGATCGTGGCCGAGGTCGGCATGGACTGGCAGCAGGCCGCCACCACCCGCGCCATGCTGACCAACCTGCTCAACCGCAGCACGAATATCGGCTCGCGCGTGCTCGGCGTGTTCTATTGGGAACCCAACGCCTATCCCGGCTGGGAGCACTACACCAAGGGCGCAGTCAATACCAACGGCCAGCTCACCGAAGCGCTGCAAGCCTTCTGATCGGGTGCACCAAAGCCCCTCTCCTGCGGGGCGAGAAGGCGCGGCTTGTGCGCCACCGGCGCGCGTGCCTTGGAGCGCCCGCGCCGCAAGCGCGGGTCGGGGCGCGGAGCGGGGGTTGGGGCGAGGGTACGGGGCGAAGCCACTCACGATGTCTCAACTGCGCGAGCTTCGCCCGCACCTTCATCCGCCCCTGCGGGGCACCTCATCCTCCACGAAGGAGGACAATGTCCCGGCGGGAGGAGGGAAGCTCTCGAAGCAAGGATCAAGCGCCCCTTTTCCTGCGGGGCGAGTAGACATGGCTTGCGCGCCACTGGCGCGCGTGCCTCGGAGCGCCCGCGCCGCAAGCGCGGGCCGGGGCGCGGAGCGGGGGTTGGGATACGAGCAAAGAAGTCGTCGCTTCGCTTCTGAAGGCGCGTGGCGACGCGTTTGTCGTTCCAGGCATTGGCAGATACCGGAGGCGCCCCTCATCCGCCCCTGCGACGCACCGTCTCCCCCATGAAGAGGAAAATGCCCCGATCGGAGAAGGGCGCATGCGGCGCCGCCGCCGTGTGGTGGCCCTCATCCTTTGGTCGTACGCCGGCCGCGCCCGCTGCGCCTGGTCCTCGCCTCAGCCCGCATCGACACCCCACCTACGCACGACACCGTCCCGTTCCGTACGCCACCGTAGCGAGGATTGGCAAGAGGTGCGTGCGGTACACTTGGGGGTTCACGAATTCACGATGTCGACACACCCGCGGGGTGTGTCCCCTCCGGGAGCGCTAATGAACTGGTTGAACGAAGTGCTGCACAACGATCCGAACCCGCTCGAGACGCAGGAGTGGCTCGAATCGATCAAGGCCGTCATCGATGTCGAAGGCCCTGAGCGCGCCCATCAGCTGCTGGAAGGCATGGTCGAGCAGACCCGCCGGGCGGGCGCTTACCTGCCGTTCTCGCCCACCACCGAGTACGTCAACACCATTTCCCCGGCCAACGAGGCCAAGAGCCCCGGCGATGCCGCGCTGGAGTGGAAGATCCGCTCCATCATCCGCTGGAACGCCATGGCCACCGTCGTGCGGGCCAACCGCAAGCCGGGCGACCTGGGCGGCCACATCGCCTCGTTCGCCTCCAGCGCCACCCTGTACGACGTGGGCTTCAACCACTTCTGGCGCGCCCCCAGCGACCAGCACCCGGGCGACCTCCTGTACATCCAGGGCCATAGCGCCCCGGGCATCTACGCCCGCGCCTTCCTCGAAGGCCGCATCAGCGAATCGCAGCTGGACAACTTCCGCATGGAAGTGGACGGGCAGGGCATCTCCTCCTACCCGCACCCCTGGCTGATGCCCGAGTTCTGGCAGACCCCCACCGTGTCGATGGGCCTGGGCCCGCTGGGCGCGATCTACCAGGCGCAGTTCATGCGCTACCTGGAGAACCGCGGCCTGATCGAGAAGTCCGACCGCAAGGTGTGGTGCTTCATCGGCGACGGCGAGAGCGACGAGCCGGAAACCCTCGGCGCCATCGCGCTGGCCGGCCGCGAAGGCCTGGACAACCTGATCTTCGTGGTCAACTGCAACCTGCAGCGCCTGGACGGCCCGGTGCGCGGCAACGGCAAGATCATCCAGGAACTGGAAGGCGTGTTCCGTGGCGGCGGCTGGAACGTCATCAAGCTGCTCTGGGGCGGTTACTGGGACGCCCTGCTGGCCAAGGACACCAACGGTGTGCTGGCCAAGCTGATGATGGAAACCGTCGACGGCGAATACCAGAACTGCAAGGCCTTCGGCGGCGCCTACACCCGCGAGAATTTCTTCGGCAAGTACCCGGAGACCGCGGCCATGGTCGCCGGCCTGTCCGACGACGACATCTGGCGCCTGAACCGTGGCGGCCACGACCCGCACAAGGTGTACGCCGCCTACCACCAGGCCGTGAACACCAAGGGCATGCCCACCGTGATCCTGGCCAAGACGGTCAAGGGCTACGGCATGGGTTCGGCCGGTGAGGCGCTCAACCCCACCCACCAGACCAAGAAGCTGGACGACGCGGCGGTCAAGCACTTCCGCGACCGCTTCAACATCCCGGTGACCGACGCCCAGCTGGAAGACGGCCAGGTGCCGTTCTACCACCCCGGCGACGATTCCCCGGAAGTGCAGTACCTCAAGGAGCGCCGCGGTGCCCTGGGCGGCTACCTGCCGCAGCGCCGTCCCAAGGCCAGCAAGTCCTTCGTCGCGCCCACGCTCGACAAGTTCGAGCGCCTGCTCAAGGACAGCGGCGAGCGCAGCTATTCCACCACCATGTCGTTCGTGCAGAGCCTCAACATCGCCCTGCGCGACAAGGAACTGGGCCCGCGCATCGTGCCGATCGTGGCCGATGAAGCGCGCACCTTCGGTATGGAAGGCATGTTCCGCCAGATCGGCATCTATGCCCCGTTCGGCCAGAAGTACAAGCCGGTCGACGCCGACCAGCTGATGTACTACCGCGAAGACCAGACCGGCCAGGTGCTGCAGCAGGGCATCAGCGAGCCGGGCGCCATCGCCTCGTGGATGGCCGCCGGCACCAGCTACTCGGTGTCCGACGTGCCGATGCTGCCGTTCTACATTTACTACTCCATGTTCGGCTTCCAGCGCGTGGGCGACATCGCCTGGCAGGCAGCGGACATGCGCACGCGCGGCTTCCTGCTCGGCGGCACCGCCGGCCGCACTACGCTCAATGGCGAAGGCCTGCAGCACGAAGACGGCTTCAGCCAGGTCATCGCCGGCTCCATCCCCAACGTGCGCAGCTACGACCCCACCTTCGGCTATGAAGTCACCGTCATCATGCAGCACGGCATGAAGGCGATGATGGAAGACCAGGTGGACGAGTACTACTACATCACCCTGATGAACGAGAATTACGCCCACCCCGGCATGCCGGACGGCGCGGCCGAGGGCATCATCAAGGGCATGTACCTGCTCAAGGACGCCGGCAAGCCCAAGAAGGGCGAACTGCGCGTGCAGCTGCTGGGCAGCGGCACCATCCTGCGCGAGGCCATCGCCGCGGCCGAGCTGTTGGACAAGGACTTCGGCGTCACCGCCGACATCTGGTCCTGCCCCAGCTTCAACGAAGTCCGCCGCGACGGCTTCGACGCCGAACGCTGGAACCGCCTGCACCCCGAAGCCGAACAGCGCAAGCCCTACGTCACCCAGCTGCTGGAAGGCCGCCAGGGCCCGGCGATCGCCGCCACCGACTACGTGCGCCTGTTCGCCGATCAGATCCGCTCGTTCGTGCCGATGACCTACACCGTGCTCGGCACGGATGGGTTCGGTCGCTCGGATACGCGTGCGAACCTGCGTCGGTTCTTCGAGGTCGATCGCTACTACATCGCGCATGCGGCGATTGCCGCGTTGGCGAAGGATGGCAAGATGACCGGCAAGGATGTGGCCCGGGCGATCAAGCAGTACAAGATCGATCCTGAGAAGGCGAATCCGGTTGGGGTTTGAGCCAGAAAGGGGAGCATAGCTCCCCTTCTTCTTTGTAGTCACTTTTACAGGCAGCGAAAGCAGGCTGGCGAGAAAAGGGGAATTTTATGAAGTTCACTAGGCTTGCTGTAAAAGGGTGGAGACAGTTCGATGATGTCGATATTGAGATTCACCCTCGCTTGACGGTAATAACCGGCGCTAATGGAGCCGGAAAAACCACTCTCCTCTCATTGCTAACGCAGCATCTTGGGTGGGCTCGTCCATACCTTGCCAGTCCTCGTCAAGGCAGGGACGGCTCAATAAGCTATCTCTCGGGTGTTATCAGGGGTATGTTTAGTTGGCTAAGAGGGGAGAGCGAAGCTTCTTCTGAATTTGGGTACGTCACATATTCAAACGGACAAAAGGCTGTTCTCTCAGTCAGCCCAACCGGTGGGGTGGAGTACGGGATAACAATTAATCCGCAGTCCCATATTCAAGGAATTAGTATTCCTTCGCACCGTGTAGCTTCTAGATACCAGCAGATAGGTTCAATTCCGACCACAGGTATTGGTGCTGTTCAAGCATTTCATAATTACTATAATGAGCAGATGAATCGCTACGTTCACGGGCATGCCCACTCCGGCGTTTCACCTATGTTTCGTATGAAGGAAGCCTTAATATCTATGGCCACCTTCGGCGCAGGGAATGATTATGTGCGGGGTAGGCCTGACTTACTTAAGTCTTACCTTGGATTTATAGAAGTGCTCAGGGCTGTACTTCACAGTACACTTGGGTTTATTTCCCTGGAGATCAGAACCCCTGACGTTGTATTAATTACTAGGAGCGGTGAGTTTCTTCTTGATTCTGTTTCTGGCGGGGTTGGGGCAGTAGTAGATCTAGGGAAGGTCTGAACAACGATACCTGACAGGGCGGAATGTGGCATCGCTCCGGAGAGTCGCGTTTGGAGCCTCGGGTTCTCGCCATTTATGGCGTTTTCCTTGGGAATCGCCCGGGTTACAGGCACGCGCTCCCCATCACAGGTAGTAACTGCTTGCGCGTCATCCACAGGTTTGACAGCGCAAACAAGGTCAGCACCTGTGCCGTGTTCTTGGCCAGACCGCGATAGCGGACCTTGGTGTAGCCAAACTGGCGCTTGATCACCCGGAATGGATGCTCCACCTTCGCGCGCACGCTGGCCTTGAAGTGTTCCCAACGCTGTTCCCGAGCACGCTCGCGTTTGTTGCCGATGCCTTGCATCGTCGAGGGCTTGGCGGCGATGAAGAATGCTGCTTCGCAGTCCCGCAGTTCTTGGCGTTTGTCCGCGCCGGTATAGCCGCTGTCGCCGAACACGCTGTCTTCTTTGCCATGCAGTAATGCGTGCGTCACAGTGACATCGGCGACATTAGCCGCTGTGCAATGGACATGGTGTACCAGCCCGGAAAACTCATCCACGCCGATGTGCGCCTTCATCCCGAAATACCACTGATTCCCTTTCTTGGTCTGATGCATTTCAGGGTCGCGCGCATGCTCAGCGTTCTTGGTCGAACTGGGCGCAGCGATCAGCGTCGCATCGACGATCGTGCCCGACCGCAGGCTCTGACCCTTGCGCGCCAGATGCGCATTGACCGCTTCCAGCATCCGTGCGGCAAGGCCATGGGTCTCCAGTAGGCGCCGAAAGTTGAGAATCGTGGTCTCGTCGGGAATATCGTCCAACCCACCGAGCTGGGCAAAACGCCGCAAGGTCGGGATCTCGTGCAGCGCTTCTTCCATCGCCGGATCGCTCAACGCATACCACTGCTGCAACAGATGAATCCGCAACATTGTCGCCAATGCGTACGGCTGCCGACCGGGCCGCCCCGACACCGGGTAGTGCGACACGATCAGTCCGAGCAGTTGCTGCCACGGAACAACCTGCTCCATCTCGGCCAGGAAGATCTCGCGCCGGGTCTGCTTGCGCTTGCCCAGGCCCTCAGCGTCACCGAACGTCAGCTGCATGGATGAATCCTCTACATGAGGCGGTAGTGTCGCGCATCTGTGGTGAGTTGATCAGACCTTTCCTAGCTTGGCAAATATTTACATACTCCGATCAGGCTAGTGAATTTGTTGTTGTTATTGATGAGCCCGAGAATCACCTGCACCCTTCAATGCAGCGAGAGTTGCTTCCCAATCTGCTGAAAGCGTTTCCCAATGTGCAGTTTGTAGTGGCTACTCATAGTCCATTTATTGTTACCGCGGTTAGGGACTCAGTGGTTAATGTTCTGGCTTATCGTAGTAATAAACTGGAAGCATCGCTTGCAGGTCTTGCGCCCGAACTTAGTGTTTATTCACGAGTCTTAGATCACGTAAACAAGGCCGGTTCTGCTAATGAGGTTTTGCGAGATGTTCTGGGCCTAGACACCACGATTCCGGTTTGGGCATCTCATGAACTCCAAGTTAGTATAGATAAATTTAGGGGCATGCCCCTGACAGAGCAGGTTGTACGGGATCTAGATAAGGATCTAGCCGAACGGGGTCTTTCAGATTTTCTACCTGATGCTGTTGATGGCTTGAGTGTTGGGAGGAACTCTTGATAGCCTTGATTAAGACGAAAGAGCCCGCTATTTTGGTCAGAAAAGGGCGCCTGTGGACAGAAGAGCTACTGCGCAAGATAGCTGAAGGAGAAAAAATCACTGAATATCTTTTGACCAGATATTCGCATCCCGAAGTTAAAGCGGCGCTTATCTCGGAAACAAATGGGAAGTGTGCGTATTGCGAAAGTGCATTTATGCACGTGACATTTGGCGATGTCGAGCACATAGTGCCAAAAGCAGCTGATCCATCGCTTCGTTTTTCATGGGCTAATCTCACTATTGCTTGCGATATTTGCAACCAAAAAAATCAGATAAACTCGGTGTTTTAGATCCGTACGCGTGTGATCCCGAAGAACTTTTTAATTTTCACGGACCATTGATGTGGGCTGCTTCCAGTAGCGACGCTGCTAAAATTACAGAGGAAGTCCTAGAGCTAAATCGGCCTGGCCTGGTTGAACGGCGCAAAGAGCGGATGGAGCTTAGAGCGGCTAACAAAACCCTTGAATTTTGTTGAGTCGGTGGCAACATTGCCTGCATGGCACGTCGCAACGAGATCCCAATTGCGCTGTGGAAGCGCATCGAACCACTGATTCCGCAGGTCAAGCCTTCCCCCAAAGGTGGACGGCCTCGTCTCAGTGATCAGCAGGCCCTCAACGGCATCGTCTATGTGCTACGTACGGGCATTCCGTGGGAAGACCTGCCTTCGGAACTTGGCTATGGCAGCGGCATGACCTGCTGGCGGCGGTTGCGTGATTGGCAAGCCAGCGGGGTGTGGCATCGTCTCCATCAGGTGTTGCTGGCCGAGCTACGTCGCGCCGACAAGCTGGATATGAGCCGAGCAAGTCTGGACGCCGCCAGCGTGGCCTCCCCCCGGGGGGCTCGTATACAGGGCCAAACCCAACCGACCGCGGCAAGCTCGGCAGCAAACGGCATCTGATCGTCGATCGCAACGGCGTGCCGCTGGCTGTGTGCGTCACCGGTGCCAATCGACACGACTCGGTTGTCTTCGAGGAGTTGCTTGATGCATTGCCTGCGATCGGTGGAAAACCAGGGCGCGCGCGACGCTGGCCAAGCAAACTGCATGCCGACAAGGCCTACGACATCGACCGTTGCCGCAATGCCCTCAAGCAGCGCGGCATCATTGCGCGGATTGCACGCAAGGGCATCGAACGCAACGACCGCCTGGGCCAGCATCGCTGGGTTGTCGAGCGCACGCACGCTTGGTTCGCCGGGATGGGCAAGCTGCGCATCCGCTTCGAGCGCAGCATCGATATCCACTTAGCGTTGCTCTCGCTCGCATGCTCCATCATCTGCTTACGCATGCTTCCTTGGTTTTGTTAGCTGCTCTTATTCGTAGGCTATTAGACTCTGCCGATGGAAAGAGCGAGCCGGTCAAGCAAGTGCTTATAGAAAGGGCGTGGCGTGAAGTTCATAATAGCCAACCATTCTCTGCCTGCGGAAAAGCCCTGTTAAAAAGGCTGTTGAATACATAATTTTATCGTGAAGCGGGCGGAGTGACGGGGTCAGGTTCACTTATCAGTCGATCGCTCTCGGCTTGTGCGGCCGATGCGCGGGCCTGACGCCCGTAAAGCGGCGGGTCTTGGTTTCGACCATCGCGCGGAAGGCATCGTGGCCCAGAGCTCGCTGCTGCTGTAGATGAAGTTGGATGCTGGCGAGCTGTTTGTCGGGCAGAACTTCATCGAGCAGGCGCGGTAGGCGTTGGATCGCTCAGTCGGGTCATTGCCAAGCGCAAGCCAGAAGGGATGTGGTCTTAGCGCAGAGTGCCCACGCTGATCCAGATTAGCTGGGCAACGGGATCAGCGATATGCCGCCGCGTCGTCGATCAGGCGAGCACGCTCCGGATTGAGTTAATGTAGCGATAGCAATGAAGGACGTAGTCAGCACGATCTTTAAGACAAGCTTTGTAGCGCCCTCCCATAGCGTGCCGGAAGCCTCGGGCTTGGGTTCACTAAAGTTGGCCTGACTTCTTGGGCTAGGTGGCTGCGTAGAATGGGCCGGGTTGCTGGTATTCTCATTCCGCAGAACGTAGTTAGGAAGTCGAAACTTCTTCGTTGAATCAATTATATGGCCGCTGTCAACACGTTCTGAGCTACCAAGGAATAGCGTTAGTTGCAGCCAGTGCTGCTGATGAATCGTTAACGTCGTTTCACCAACAATGCACACTTGCATTGGATCTACGACATGGAACGCAAGATATGACAAATTCAAATTTATTGATGATGGCCGTGCTGGCTGTGTCAACCACTGCATGTGCGGAGAACAACTTGCCGGTTCAATACTCTCAGTCGTCATTGTCTCCTCTAACGGTTCATAGGCAGGACACTGAGAATGTGCAGATAGATTTCAAGGTGCCACTGGAGAGTCAGTATTACGTTGCGGGTGCTGACTATGAGGTGGGGAATGGCTCTTTGTCGGTGAGGATTCTTCGGTGCTCCATCCACGAGCAATGCAAGGCGATGGTCGACTTGATGCCGGGGCTTTCACCTTCTGTGGGAAGGGTGGTCATTCCATTCACGGGAAATCGCGTGCGCATTGTGCACGGTGACGGTATCCAGTCGTTTGACATCTAAAGGAGTGGGAAATGGCTGACCGGATCGTGCTAGGAGTGCACAGCTGGGTTGATCCAAACACGCAGGCGAATGGAGGTGCGTTCGATAAGTTCACCGACGGCCATGCGTGGCTGACTGTCTCGCGAAACGGAGAAGTAAGTTATTACGGATTATGGCCGGATAGTCACCCGGACATTGTTCGGCGAGGGCAGAGTGATCCCAAAGCCACTGATATACGAGAGGGGCGGGAAGCCGGCTCCGATGTGACAGCGAGTCGCTATTACGCACTTACTCCCGAACAGGCCAAAGAGCTTGAGATAGCGCTCCAGCAGAACGTGACGTGGGGTCCAACGACAACCTGCGCAGGCTGGGCTAGCGATACTGTCACCAGCGTTACGGGGAATAAGCTGGACGCTACTGAGTTCTTGTCGATCGAGACGCCAAGAGAGTTGGTCAAAACCATTCGCCAGCTGGAAGCTCAGCAGCCGACAGCGCCAGGCAATCCACTGCCTGCGGCGGAGAAAGAGCCAGGCTCGTTAGATTCCCTTAAGCCGCAGAACCTGCGTGAGAAAGCCTCCGATTGGTACGAATCCATCCAGAAGAGCGCTGAGGGAGCGGTTCGCCGCTTGGAAGAAGGACTTGGCAGGAAGTACGACGACAGCAGTGAGCGATTGACCTATGGCGCTGCAGTAGCGGCCGCAAATCACAACTTGCAGCGCGTGGATCATATTTTGCTGAACGAGGCGACCGGCTCGGCAGCAAGAGGTGAGCGATTTTTTGTGGTCCAAGGTGACTTGAACAACCCCGCGCATCTTCGAGCGCATGGAAGCATGCATGAGGTGCTGAATACACTGGTTGAGCAGCATGCAGCTCGTCTACGGGAAATTGGTGAAGCACAGGTCCAGCAATCTCAAAGTGCGACCGTGGAGCACGAGCGCGACCATCAACAACAGCGGGGCATGGTGTGAACTGACGGGGTCGAGTTGACGGGAGCAGTTTCATTTATTTGGTATGGATCAGCGTCTTATCGTGCGCGTTAGCGGGCATCATGGTCAGACAACCAGCACGATGATCGTTGCTCAGGGGGGGGGGCGCTACGCAAGTAGCATCTCAGGTCAAGCGCCCTCCAAGTCTCGTCGAGATCTCACGCTGCGAGTCTGGCCCGTATCTGCTCTACGGCCTGTCCAATCCGCTCGGTTAGTACTGTCTCTGAATGATGCAGCATTGTCAGGGAGCCAAGAGCTCGAGTCATTGCGACATATAGCAGTTTGGCCTCCTGCCTCATTTCCTCACTGTCGGCTTGCAGACGTTGCCCAATCTCGCAGATACCGGGAATGAACACCGACTCGAATTCCAGGCCCTTGCTGGAGTGCATTGTCAGCACCTTAACTGCAGGCGCGCCGTCAAATAGGTGTCGCTTGTTGATTTCTTCCGCTAATACAACTGGAAGTTCTGCAATCCGGAGCCGCGAGGCTATATGCGTGGCTAGCGCTTTATTGCGGCAAAGAACCGCAAAGTCGTTGGCGCTTGCACCGTTATTGAGTGCTTCGCGTACCTGTTGGGCGATGATGCGTGATTCTTCCCAAATGTTGCTCGCCTGTATCAGCTCGGGGACGGCGCCTCGGCGTCCTGCGCTCTCTGGCGCGATCACGGGCACGTTGTCCTCATCCGCATCTTCCCCGGCCAAGAGCTCCTGGGCAAAGGCCTTTGCCGTGGAAAGGATCTCCAAGGTGTTGCGGTAGTTCAGACGCAGTATCGTGGTGCGCCCTTTGGCCTGGATGCCAACGCTGGCGAAGCTGAACTTTCGACGTCCACCTGTGCTGTAGATGGTTTGCGCGTCGTCATAGAGCAGCAACAGCGAGTTGGTTTCCGGGTCGACCATCTGCGTGACGATTTGCAGCCATTCGGGTGCGAAGTCATGGCCTTCATCGATCATCACTGCCGCGTACTGTGCTCGCGGAATCTGCTGCGACTCCACTGCTGCAATGACTTTGCTGACCAATGCGTCCAGATACTGTTGGGCGTTTGGCTGTGCGGACGGAGGCTTGATGCCGTAGGCCTTCAGCTGCTCACCACACCATCCGTGGAAGTGACGCACACTCACGCGGTCCTGCACACCATGCGCGTGAATAATGTGTTCCAGGCGGCCGGCAAGTGTTCTGTTGTAGCAGAGCACTAGCACCGGCTTGCCTTGACGCTTCGCAATCTCAACGCATCGGTAGCCCAGGATCATTGTCTTGCCAGAGCCTGCCACGCCATGGATCACTCGGTGGCCGTCCCCCATCGAGCGAGCAAGTTGCTCTTGTTGCAGATCCATCACCTTGATCAAATCAGGGATGGCAATGGGCTTGTCCGGCTGAGGTGAGGCAAACAACTGCACCTGCTCAGGAGGAACGATACGTAGCTGCGGAAACAGATGCCAGCGAATCCGCTCTATCTGCGGCAAGCTGAGCTGGCATGAAAATGTGGCAGGGAACATGTCCCAGAGCCGTTTCTGAAACGCCTCGGTGTCCACCGACTCGGTCATCTCATCCCGGCAGATTACACTGCTTCCCGCAATCACATTGATACGCCCAGGGTTTCCTAGACATCTCATGGCCATGGAAAATGGTCGATTCGGAGGTGTCTATGAGCAGCAAGCGGTATACGGATGAGTTCAAGATCGAGGCGGTCCGGCAAGTGACCGATCGTGGGTTCAAGGTGGCAGAAGTCGCCGAGCGGCTGGGTGTCACCACGCACAGCCTGTACGCCTGGCTGCGCAAGTTCGGCAAGCCCGGCGTGGTACAGCGCGCCGAGGTAGACCAGAGCGCCGAGGTTCGGCGCCTGAAGGCCGAGTTGCGCCGCGTCACCGAGGAGCGCGACATCCTAAAAAAGGCCGCCGCGTACTTTGCCAAGGGGTAAAGGCAAAGTACGCCTTCATGCAAGCCTACTGCAGGGAATTCAGGGTCTGTGCGATGTGCCGGGTATTGCGGGTCAACCGGTCGGGCTATTACGCCTGGTTGTGCTCGCCCGACAGTGAGCGCGCCAAGGAAGACGAACGCCTGCTGGGGCTGATCAAGCACCACTGGCTGGCTAGCGGCAGTGTGTATGGGCATCGCAAGATCGCCAAGGATCTACGCGATCTGGGTGAGCGTTGCAGTCGCCATCGTGTGCATCGATTGATGCGCGCCGAGGGACTGCGTGCCCAGGTGGGCTATGGTCGCAAACCGCGCTTCCATGGCGGAACGCCGTGCAAGGCGGCACCCAACCTGCTGGATCGGCAGTTCGACGTGACCGAGCCGGACACGGCCTGGGCGAGCGATTTCACCTTCATTCGCACGCACGAAGGCTGGATGTACCTGGCTGTGGTGATCGATCTGTTTTCCAGGCAAGTCGTCGGCTGGGCGATGCGCGATCGGGCCGACACCGAGTTGGTCGTGCAGGCCTTGTTGTCTGCGGTGTGGCGGCGCAAACCCAACGCTGGTTGCTTGGTTCACTCGGACCAAGGGTCGGTCTACACCAGCGATGACTGGCAGAGTTTCCTGGCGTCCCATGGCTTGGTGTGCAGCATGAGTCGGCGTGGCAACTGCCACGACAACGCACCCGTGGAGAGCTTCTTCGGCCTGCTCAAGCGCGAGCGGATCAGGCGACGGATCTATCCCACCAAGGACGCCGCACGCGCCGAGGTATTCGACTACATCGAGATGTTCTACAACCCCAACCGCCGCCACGGTTCAACTGGTGACCTGTCCCCTGTAGAGTTTGAACGGCGCTACGCGCAACGAGGGTCTTGAGTGTCTACGGAACTCTGGGCGTATCACTATGGCTATACATTCAATCGCTCAAACAATGCTGCGATCTGGGGTCAGTCCGGTATCAATCTAACGGATGCGCAGCGTAGACAGTTGGCAATGATCGATGCCGCAGCCCTTGCAGATCGCACGAGACTTGGGCTGCACTGATTGTAGGCGCAATGCTGCAGATGGGGACCAGCTGCTGGCTGCGTCCATGCCTGAGTACGAGCGGCCGATCAATGCGTCGAACATGCCAATCTCGCGAGAACGTGCTGGGCTCGTGTGGTTGTTCAACAATCATGGCGCGGATCGTATAACGCGGACATGCAGCCTTTTTGGGATGCCGTAGTGGCAGTCGACCGCTCCGAGGCGTGGTGTGAAGTGCGCCGGGCCGAGGACGTGGTGCGCCGCCTGGAGCAAGGTCTTGGCAGAGAGTACGACGCCAACAGCGAACGGTTGGCCGCGAGCAGCGCGTATCTTGCCAAAGAGAACGGGTTGTCACGAATCGATCATGTCGTGCTCAGCGAGAGCTACAAGTCTGTAAGGGCCGGCGAAAACGTCTTTGTGGTGGAGGGAGCGCTGAACGACCCCGCACACAAGAGGGCGCACATGAAGACGACCGACGCCATCGCACAGCCGGTCGAGCAGTCTTTGGCGCAGCTCCAAGCCTTGAGCGAGACGCAGCGCCAGCAATACTCCCAACAGCAGGAACAGCAACACGAGCAATCAGTCTCTCCGCACCCTCGGATGGTGTAAGAATCCAGGCGGCGGGCGGCGATAGTTCGGGCCGTTTGCCAGAAGGTGGACGTCCTAGGAGGCGCCGACTCGGCTCGCGTCGGCGCCTCCCCCCATGCATGCAAACGATCTCACTGATGCGGCAGTAGCCATCTGTCCACACAACTCAAAACCACAGATCCCGTACGCATTTTCCATCGGATGGCAGATCCTCGAAGCTGTTCAGGCCGTCGAAGTGGTCGATGGGCAGGTGGGCGATGGCCTGTGGATCTGCAAGCCGGAGATTGACTGCCATGCGGCGGCGGCCGTCCGCTTCCAGATGCAGGCCACGCCAGCACAGGACGCTGGCGCAGGTTGGGCAGAAGTGGATTTCCAGCACGGGGTCGCGGGCGTCGTGGCGCACATAGGTCTGGGTCGGCCCGTGCAGGGCGATGCGTCCGTATTCGACGTCGTAGGCCCATAGCGCTCCATAGCGGCGGCACAGTGTGCAGTTGCAGGCGGTGATCGAGCCCGGGTCGCCGGACAGGTGCCATCCCGCGCTTCCGCAGTGGCAGCGGCCACTGAGCGTGTCTGGCGTCATGGAGATCCCCGTGTCGATCCGCAGTAGCGGCAATGTAGCAGGTGACGGTCGCGCCGATACTGGCGTCCTCACGCTGTGCTGCGCAGCGGTGCATACAGTGGCCAGCGCGCCATCGGTGAGCGCCTGCGCGGCGTTGCGAACTCATCCATGTGCGCGCCATCCGGCTTTCATCCGCACACAAGGAACCCTGCCATGTCCACCGAACTGGAGCAGACCCACGCCGACCCCACGCGCCGCATGGTGCTGCGCACGGCATTGCTGAGCGGTGCGGCGCTGATCTCGCCTGGCGCGGTGGCCAGCGACACGCGCCCGGCGAGTGCGCGGCGCGGCCAAGCTGGCGGCAACGCGCCTCACCTGACGCTGGGCATGGTGGTGTTCGAGGGATTTCAGCTGCTGGACGTGTTCGGGCCGCTGGACATGTTCGGCAATCTTGAGGGCAAGGTGAAGATCGTGATGCTCGGCGAACGCATCGGTGCGGTGGCCAGCAGTGCGGGGCCGGCGGTCGCGGTGGAGTACACGCTGGATGCGGCGCCCACCGTCGACATCCTGATGGTGCCCGGCGGCATGGGCACGCGACGCGAGGTGGACAACGCCACGCTCATCGGGGGCATTGCGCGCCTGGCCCGTGCCGCGCCGCATGTGGCCAGCATCTGTACCGGCGCCGCATTGCTTGCGCGTACCGGCCTGCTGGATGGGCGGCGCGCCACCACCAACAAGCGGGCCTTCCACTGGGTAACGACGCAAGGGCCGAAGGTGGAGTGGGTGAAGCAGGCGCGCTGGGTGGAGGATGGACATCTCTTCACCTCCTCCGGCGTGTCGGCTGGCACGGACATGACGCTGGCGCTGATCGCCAAACTCTTCGGCCGCGACGCTGCCAAGAACGTGGCCGACATTGCGGAATACGTGTGGAACGAGGATTCCACCAAGGATCCGTTCGTCGCTGCGATCGGTGCAGGTTGACCATGCGCGGCGGCGGACCGTCCTGGAACATTGCAGGGCGGCGTCAGGAGAAGGTGGCACACCTGTGCCAGGCAGTCGGCACGTGGCGCGCATGTGACGTGCGCTGCGCTGCCCACCTGCGGCGGAAGTGTCCGCCGGGTGGACACCTGCTTACGTGGTAGGCAGGCCATCTGGACCGGGATTACCGCGCCGGTGAAAGCGCTGCCCTTGTGGCGAACATGGAAGTTCAAGCGACGAACACGTAGCGCCTGCCGCGTACGAGGCCGCTACCGACGCGCAGGAAGCGTATCGGCATGACGAACAGCAGAGGGGTACCTCGCCGGCGCCAGCGTTCCGGAGGGGATGGGGCGATGGACATTGCCATCACCCTTGAGACGCATCACCGCAATGCCGCGCGCACGCTCCGCAGCGAGGTGGCAAACAGGTCGATGGCGCGCTTGCCGTCGTTGTCCTCGATGGTTTTGTCGGCTCCCCTGGCCAGCACGAGTGCGTAGTTGGGCGCGCTCTCATCATTGCTTTCCTGTTCGGCGGCGTAGTGCAGCAGGGTGCGGCCCCGGGCGTCGCGTGCGTTGATGTCGATTCCCAGGCTCAGCAGAAAATCCAGGAACGCCACTTCCTGCGGGAAGGTGTGGCGCGGTAGCCAGTGGCGGGCGGTGAGGTTGTGCAGCAGGGTCTGCCGGCCTGGCTGCAGGGCCAGCGGGTCCAGCCCCTTGCTCATGATCAGGCGGACCAGGTCGGGCTGGAAGCAATAGGCCAGCGACGAACGTCCATCGGCCGAGTTAAGGGTGGCATCTACGCCCAGTTCCAGCAGCGCAGTGATCGGGCTGTCGCCTTCCAGCGTGCAGCTGAGCAGCGCCGATTGCAGTGGGGTGTAATGCTGCGAGTCGTCGGGGTCCTGCGCGATGGCCCATGCATTGATGTCGGCGCCGCCGGCGACCAGCAGACGCACCTTCTCTCCGGTGGTTGCGGTGTGCAGCGTGGTACTGCCGTGGATATTGCGTGCGTTGGGATCTGCGCCGTGTGCCAGCAGCACGCGTGCGGTGGCCGCGCCGCACCAGCTGAGCATGGTGTTGCCGTTGTCCCAGGGCGCGTCGGGGTCGGCGCCAGCGTCGAGCAGCGCCTCCAGCATGTCCAGATACTCCTGCAAGCTGATGTGGTTGCGTAGCCTGCCATCGACTTCCTTCAACGCCTCTTCGCTGGCCTGTTGCAAGGCGTGTTTTGCAGCCAGGTAGCGCTCGCGCATTTCGGCATCCTTGGCGCTTGCGATCATTGCATCCAGCGTATCGAGGCTGCCAATACTGAAGTTGTTGATCAGCTGCTGCCGGTATTGCTCGCGCGTCATCGCGGCGATCGACCCGCGGGTGACTACCAGGTCGTGCAGTGGCCAGTAGCGCTGATGCTGCCAGCCATTGACGCGCGCGCCGTGGTCGATCAGCCAGCGTACCGTGGCCAACGTGCTGTACTTGACCGCCGTGTTCAGTGGCAGCAGCCGGGTGTTGAGCGTGGCGCCTGCCTTGAGCAGGCGCTCTATCATGGCGGTGTTGTCGTGCCGGGTGGCGTAGTTGATGGCGGTGGAGAACTCCTGATCGGAGGCCGTGTGTTCCATCAGCCAGTCGCTGTCCGGCGTGCAGTCGGGCACGGCACCGGCCAGCAATGCCGCGGCAACGTCGTCGAGCGCGTTGGCACGCGCTGCGTCCAGGAGTGCGCGGTCGGCGACGCTGCGTTCCACGATGGGCAGTGGCGGTGTGTCCGGGCCGTGCTGCGCCGGGTCGCGCTGCAGCCAGGCCAGCCATGTCTTGGCGCCGTCGCTGCTTGCGTCGAGATAGAAACGGTCTTCATCCTGGCGTTTGCCAAAGCGCATCCACGAGGCCCACTCGGTGCCTGCCAGCCCCAGCGCCGACATCTGGTCGATGAACGTGAAGAAGTCCGGCGCCAGTGCCAGGCCGTGCAGCATTTCCAGTTCGTGCGAGAAATAGCGCACCGGCTGCCGGGTCGGATCGGGATGGCCGGTGTCGATGGTCAGCCAGTCGCCGTTGATGAGGTTGTAGAAGGCGAACTGGTTTTCCCACATCTCCGGGCGGTTCGGCGCTTCGGACAGGTCGCGCGAGGCCAGATCCCGTTTCCACTCCAGGAAAATGGGCAGGGCCATCGTGTCGATATGCGTCAGGCTCCACACCGCATCGCGGTTGACGCTCATCGATGGCATGTCCTGCTGTTCCATTGCGTGCAGGTGCGAGGGGATATGCCAGCCGAAGGTCACATCCGCCGACAACTCGCGCAGGACGCGGCGCAGTTGAGTGGGGACGGACAGGCGATGGCGCTCTTCGAGCGCGAGCAGCTGGCGCTCTGTCGCCGGCGGGGCGATCAGCAACGGCGTCACCTGCCAGTGGCGCTTGCGGGCGATGGCTTCCATCCAGCGCCATTGCGCCTGCCAGTGCGTCCAGCGTGTCTGCATGGTGGTGTCCTGTGTGGTGCAGGCGCCGAGCATGCCCGCCGTGGCCAGGGTCATGAGGCCTGCTTCGAGAAACTGGCGACGGGTGAGCTTGCTCAGGGGCGGCTCCTTGCGAAAGGCAGCGTAGTGAGGCTGCTGGCGCTGGTCAGGATAATGGCTGGGGCGACAAGAGTCTGCCAGCGGGCGATGCGTGGCTGCCGCGCGGGAGGAGGTTTGTGGGTGTCTGCACCGCTGATCGTGCAGTATGTTGCCTGCAGACGGTAACCCTGACCGGCCTGCGATCGCAGACTGTCTGCACGCCGGCATGAGACGTCCCTTCGTGCTGGATCCCAACCGCCCAATGAGCAAGCAGATGCAGGCGACATCTCTCACGGAAGACAGGTTCACCCCGGCTACGCGGCTGTATGCACTGCTGGCGCGCGAGGCCAGGACCGGGGTGATCTTTCGTCGTGGGCCCAGCAAGCAGGTGCAGTTGATTGCCTGGGACCTGCGCACCGATACCTTCGCGCATGGGCAATGGTTCAAGGGGCGCATCTACGAGCGGCGTTGCGATCTGTCGCCGTCGGGTCGGTTGCTGGTGTATTTCGCGGCCAAGCACAAGGGCGACTTCGGCACCTGGACAGCGCTGTCGCGGCCCCCGTTCTTCACCGCGCTGGCGTTGTGGCCCAAGGGCGATACCTGGGGCGGTGGCGGCCTGTTCGAGAGCGAGCGCACGCTGCTGTTGAATCACCGCCCACAGGACGGCCGCGAGCCGTTTCCGCTGCCCACCGGGTTTGCGGTGCCGCACGAGATGAAGGTGCGGCCATTCGGGCAATGGTCTGGCGGTGGCGAGGATGCGCCCATCGACGATGCGCTACGGCGTCGCGATGGGTGGCGGGAGCGCGATGCCGGCGAAGGCGAGAGCGGTGGGCTGCGCAGCGGCGTGCTCTATCGCTTTGTGCGTCCACGTGTGTGGGAGAAGAAAAGCGAGGCCGGGCAGGTGTTGCAGTCGTTATTGCAGGCAGTGGGGCGCCGGAACGATGCGTGGTATGCGCTGGACCATCGCGTACTGGATGGCCAGGGTAATGTGCTGGCAGCGCTACCCTGCACCGACTGGGCCGATTGGGATGGTGGCGATCTGTTATTCGCGCGTGCTGGCTGTCTGTATCGATTGTGCAAGAGCGCCATTGCGCGCTATCCACAAGACGGCGAGCAGGGAGTGCGGCTGTTGCACGATTTCAACAGCGCACGCTTTGCGCCGCTGGCGCCCACACCCGCTGCACGACGCTACTGAGCACCACACGCGCAGCGTGGGACGGCATTCGATGGCATCTTCGGAACCTGCAGGAAACTCCCACCAAGCCATCGGCGCGTGAACGTTTTCGTAGGGGCACTCGTTGAATCGGGCCTGTGGAGCAGCTTTCACCACTTGGCAAGACAGCAGCGATCAGTGGCATGCCCCCATGCTGCGTACGCGTGCGGCTCATGCGCAGCATGATGACGCCGACACGAGTCCCAATACCGGTAGCGATCCGGTGCTGCCGCAGCGCACCGTGGCGAGGGTATCAGCCGCCCTCCTGCGCGCGCAGATGACCGAGCAGCAGTGGGTGCAGCACCGCAGGCATCGGCATGCTGCGCGCCCCCTGTTCCCATTGCTGCAGAAACGGTGCCAGTGCCAGGCGATGCCAGGCGCTTGGTCGCGGGCGTGCATCCAACCGTGCGCGCAACTGCTGCACCAGTGCGTCTGCACGCGCAGTTTCGCCAGCTTCCAGATGAAAGAAAACGAAGGCGAGCAGTAGGCTGTCGGGGCTGGCGAACAGCACCGTGGGCGGCACCGCGCCGGTGTCGTCGCCTGCTTCCAGCACCTGTAGCCAGGCGTCGGCAGGGCGTTCGAACCAGGGGCCGGCAAGCTGCGCGGCAATGCGACCGAAATAGCTTGCGTCCAGCGCGGGGAGCGCAGCTGCCAGGCGATCCAGGCCAGCCTCGAGCGTGGCATCGCTGCTTGCCGGATTCACCACCCAGCCGCCGTAGTTGCCGATATCCGCACTGCGCAGGAGGTCTTCGCCGAGAAAAGGGGCTGCACCATCGACGACATGCAGATCGTGCAAGTGAGTGGTGGGCACACGCTGCTGCCAGGCCAGCAGGCGTGCATGCTGCATGCCCACCTGGAGCATCAGCTCGCCCAGGGAGGCGTCGTAGCTGGCCCACAGATGCTGACGGCTGCCGTCGAGATCGCGGATCCAGTGCCATTGCAGGGGCGCCGCGACAGCGACGGGCGACCAGCCTGCGGCGCGCAGCGATGTGCCCAGGTGTCGATCGATCAGCTGTGGCAGGACCTCGTAGACGCGTGCCTGCTGGCGCTGTGCCTTGGCGCGCGCGGCCCGCAGCGCCGCCGGCGTGCGTTTTGGCTGCAGGAAGAAGCGCAGGCCGACAGTGCGCTCGATGTCGTCCGCGGTGCCGCTGTCGTCCAGGCGCGGCAGGGCCAGATCCTCGGGTGCATCGCGGCGGCGCTTGAGCCCCTGGCGCGCGGCCAGCGCACGGATGCTTTGCAACGCATCGGAAGCGAGCAGGCCGTCCAGCGTGGCGGCGATGCCGTCGTTGGCGTCGAAGGTTTCGTCCAGCCAGCCGTTCACCAGCAGGCCATAGCCATCGACGAAGAGCGCGCCGTCGCCCGCCTGGTCGGCAAGCGTCAGCACCTCGCAGAACAGATCGGCCAGCGGCACGTCGGTGGCCGGTTCGGCCAGGTGGTAGACCACGCGGGTGTCGCCTTCCCATTCCAGATAGGCGGGGCCGTGCGCATGATGGAGCCAGCCCGGGGCGTCGGCGGCCAGGGCTTCGGCGCGCAATGCCGTGTTGTCCATGTCGTGGGCGAGGCTGCGCACCAACACGCCATGGCGCAGCAGGACGGTGCGCATGCGCAGCCAGGTCACGCCGGTGTCGTAGCGCGCCTGCAGGCGCAGCAGAGCATGCATGAGCGCTGCCTTGCGCGAGTTCTTCATTGCGCTGGCATCGACCAGATGGATGCAGCGTTCGATCAGTTCCTCGATGGCGTGTTGCGACACGGCCGCGTCCTCTGCGTCGGTGGTGGGGATCCTGGCGCAAGGATGCCAGCAACCCGCCGTGCGGGTGTCAGCGGGATGTGTAGGACGCGTCCGGTGGTCGGTGCAGGCATGTGGAAGCCAATCCCATCGTGTGACACGCGGTGCGCGTTGGAAGGCACTGGTGGGGCGGGACGCCGATGCGCATGGACAGGAGGCGGGCGTTGCTGCGCCGATACGAAGACCGATCATGCGGCATGTGGCGTTGTCGCCGGCCGGGTGACGTTGTCGTGAGGTTGGCGTCGGGCAAGGGGATGTGCGTGGCTGGAACGCGCGCGTGGGCGGGCGTGGATCACGCAACGGCGACGCGCTCGCCTCGATCATGGCAGCCATGAGTACCGGAAGCACCATTACTGCACGCACGATCACGGCCGTGCCCAGCGATGTCGATCGCAAGATCCGCAAGGTGGTCGTGGACCTGTCTGCCCACCCGGATCCGCGCTGGCAGGCCTGTTTCCATTTCGTCCTGCAGGGCCGCGACGGGTTGTTCCTGCAGGCCCGGCCGCTCTTCGACGGCGCCGCTTTGGAAGGCGTGATTGCGGCCGACCAGGTGGACGCGTTCTGGAACGCGTTGCCGGAGGTCATTGCCAAAGCCGACGCGCTTGCCCGCGCGCAAGCGAACAAGGATGCCGGCGTGCGCGCTGAGACGCGGCGTGCGTATTGAGCCACGCCTGCGCGGCAGGCGGCACGCAAGACAGACAATGTGCAGGACAGCCTACGGCAGCTGCAGGCCGGGCTGACCCGCGTCCACCGTCGAGGCGAGCACGCCGCGGATCCACAGGTGCAGGGCATCGTGATCGTTGCGCCGGTGCCAGAGCGCGCTGGTCGCCACGCTGGTGGTCGCGTAAGGCAACGGGGACACCTGCAGCTGGGCGTCCTGGGCCAATGCCTGGGCCAGGGATTGCGGCACGATGGCGATCATGTCGCTGCCGGGCAGCAGCGCGGGAATGGCCAGCGCGTGCGGCATCGTGACGCACAGCCGCGGCCGTGCGCCGATACCGGCCAGCGCGGCTTCCAAGGCATGCCGGTCGAACATTTCCGAATGCCGGGCCAGCCCGCGTTCCAGGAGGAAGCCGTCCACCGCACCTTCTTCGCGCCCGCCGACCGACACCACCGCCAACGGATAGGTGGCCAGGTCCTTCAGCGTGGGCCGACGACCCGCGGCAGGATGCGCCTTGTGCAGCAGCAGCGCCTCGTCCTGTGCGATCAGATGCGTCAGCGTCATGCGCTCGGGCACCTGGGCGAAGATGCCGATCGCCAGATCGATACGCCCCAGGTCGATCTGCTCGGCCAGATCCAGTCGCGTGGACGGCAGGATGGCGACGTCCAGGTTCGGCGCTGCCTGCCGCAATGTGCGCAGCAGGGGCGCCATGATCGTGGCGGTGAGGTAGTCGTTGGCCGCGAACACGAAGCGACGTGTGGTGGTGGCGGGATCGAAGCGTTCGGCTCCCAGCACCGCCTCTACCCGGCGCAGGCAATCGCGCAGCTCCGGGGCAACGGCCGTGGCGCGTGCGGTGGGCAGCATCCCCTTGCCGGTCCGTACGAACAGGTCGTCGCCCATCACCGCACGCAGGCGCGATAGCGCATGGCTCACCGCCGATTGGCTCAGATGGAGACGGCGGCCGGCGGCGACGAGGTTGCGATGTTCGTAGATCGCGTCGAAGACCTTCAGCAGATTGAGGTCCACCTGGCCGATGGGCACGCGCGTCACCTACCGCAAAATGAATTTGCTGCATCTTAAACCTGAAAACACGCCAGTTCCCTGTCTCCTGCCGAACACCCATGATCCGTTGCGTCAGACACAGCAGGCACATGTACGCCGATACCCGGCGTTCTGCCCTGGCTTTGCGCAGGCCACCGCCGTGCAGGCCGGAACACGAGTTTCCGATGCGGATCGGATCGATGAGGACCCCATGCAAGACCATCGCGAGGCACTTATCCAGCGCAGCATCGAGCTGTTGGATGCCATCAAGGAGCGCACGGCCGGTACGCAGGTCGAGCGCTGGTTGAACCGCACCTATGGTCCGGACTCGGCGCTGTTCCAGGCCCTGGCCGAGCTGGTGACGCACGGCGTACGTGCCGGTTGGGCAGCCAACGAGGAACTCGACGGTGCGGTCTATCGGCGCAGCCGGATCGCCGCGCCCTCAGAGCGCACGCACTACTTCAGCATCACCGCGGTCTATATGGACAGCGGCAGCGCACAGAACACGCCGGACCACACGTATCGCGGGCAGTACCACACCCATACCTACGGCGAATTCAACATGGTGGTTCCGCTGGATCCGGGGGCGGCGTTGATGGGCCCCAACGGCTGGTGCGAGGCCGGATGGACGGCGCCCGCGCCGGGCTCGCACCATTACCCGGAGGCCAGGGGCGGGCGGGTCATCGCATTGTTCTACCTGCCTGCCGGGCGCATCGTTTACGGGCCGCCACCGGAAGAAGAAGCAGAAGCAGAAGCGCCATGAGCGCCGGATGCAGGAGTTACCCACCCAAAGGGCGCGCTGCCGGCACCCGGGCTGCGGTTGCACGCGCGGCGATGCCGGCCGGGACGGCCCTCAAGGCCGCCTGGTGTGCTGAGGCCACCAGTGCCGACCTGCGCGTGCGGCCGGCTGCGGCAGGCGATGCCGCTGCGTTACCGCGCCACTGCGCCGGCGCTCACCAATCCGTCGGCGCGTAGTCCTTCAGGAACTGGCCCCACACGTGCTGCCCGGTATTGAAGCCGTGGATGATGGGGTCGACGATGCGCGCGGCGCCGTCGACGATGTCCAGCGGCGGGTGGAAGCGCTCCTGCTGCACCTTGAGCGCGGCGATGTCGGCCGGATCTTCGTCGGTCACCCAGCCGGTGTCCACGCTGTTCATGTGGATGCCGTCGTTCTGGTAATCGGCCGCCGAGGTGCGCGTCATCATGTTCAACGCAGCCTTGGCCATGTTGGTGTGCGGGTGCCGGGTGGTCTTGAAGTTGCGGTAGAACTGGCCTTCCATCGCCGAGACGTTGACGATGTGCTTGTCGCGTTCGGGCGTGCGCAGCATCAACGGCTTCAAACGCGCATTGATGATGAACGGTGCGACGGCGTTGACCAGCTGCGTCTCCAGCAGTTCCACCGAGGGCACTTCGTGCATCAGCAGACGCCAGGAGTTGCGCCCGCGCAGATCCACCTGCTGCAGGTCCTGGTCGAGCCGGCCGTCGGGGAACAAATGCTCTTGCCCCACCAGCTCATCGTCGAGCAAGGCAATCTGCGACAGCTCGGCGGCGCGGGTGAGACCATCGGCATCGGCAAGGCCGCGGCCGTGTACCGCCGGCAGCGCGGTGGCCGAGGCGTCGCGCAGCAGCTCGGGGGTGCGCAGGCCCTCGTAATGCCCAACGAGTCGTTGCACGGTTTCCGGCAGTTCGTGCAGTGCGGCGGTTTCGTTGGCCATCATGTGTGCATAGAACTGCGGCGGGCGGCGCACGGTCTGGCAGGCGTTGTTGATGATGAAATCCAGCCGCTGCCGGGTGGCCAGCAACTGGCTGCAGAACGCTTCCACGCTGGGCGTGTGGCGCAGGTCCAGACCGAACACCTGCAGGCGGTGGCCCCATTGCGCAAAGTCCGGCTCTTCTGCATAGCGGGCGGCCGAATCGCGCGGAAAGCGCGTGGTGACGATGAGCTCGGCGCCGGCGCGCAACAGTTTCAGGCCGGCCTGGTAGCCGATCTTGACCCGCCCGCCGGTCAGCAAGGCCACGCGTCCGCGCAGGTCGGCGGTTTCGGTGCGCTTGAAGAAATTGAGCTCGGCGCAGGCCGGGCACATCTGGTCGTAGAAATGATGCAGCTGGGTGAACTTCTGCTTGCACACGTAGCAGTGCCGCAGCTCCGGCGAATGCATCGGCTCCGGCGTAGCGCTGGCATGTTCGCCGTTGTGCGCGTCGTGCAGGCCGGCGGCATGCGGCGGAAAGTAATTGGGCGTGCTGAACACCGGTTTGCGCCGCAGGGCACGGATGCCGCGCTGTTCGAGCAGGGCTTCGGCCTTGCGCACCTTCTCCTGATGGCGTTCGCGCTCACGTTGCTTGAGCAGCTGACGGCGCGCCTTGGGCTCGGGGTGGTAGACCCGTGCCACCACCTGGTGCAGGCGCACGCGGTCGGCCTCGGGCAGGGTATCGAGCACGCTGCGGTCGGCGTCGATGGCCTCCAGCAGATCCAGCGCGGCGCGCAGGCGGTCGGTGAGCGGCAGGTCGTCGGCGGGCGAGGGCGGGGCGGTGGTGTTCAAGACAGATCCGGGAAGAAGCGGTACGGGCCGTAGCAGCGACGGCGGGCAGCCGGGAAAGCGCGAAGGCGACAGGTGAGGACGGCAGTGCTGCCGGCTGGCGGCCAGCGATCAGGCCGTCGCATGGACATTTTCGCCGATTGTGGGGTGGTGGCGCCAATCGAGCGGCCGGACAGCGCACCAGGCAGCCCGAGAGGCGACGCCCTGCGCCGGTCCGGAGCAACCGCCTGCGCGCGCTTCCGGGTGCAGCGCCCACCTGTGGCAGGTGTGCAGCGAACAGGCCGGCTGGGCAAGGCAAGGGCAGCTGCCGGCAGGGCATGGGGCGGACGTCATGCCACTGGCGCGACGGCTCGCCGCCTGGCTATTGTTCGCCGCTATCGGAAGGGCAAGGGTGCCTACCGAACAGGGGGAAATCGATGAAGACGTATGGGCTGGCGCTTGGGCTGGCGGGTGTGCTGTGTGCGTGTACGGTGGTATCGCCCGACCCGGGCCAGAAGGCGGTACTGGTGGACAAGCCGTTGCTGTTCGGCAAGGGCGGCATCCGGCTAAACGATGTGCGTGAGCCGGGCAGGACTTAGAGCGGCTAACAAAACGTAGCGAGCGGTCGTCAGGTGGGTGCGGACGGCGCGGAGGAACCGCAGTGTACGCGTGGTACATGAGGATTCCGAGCACCGACCGCGCCCGCCTGGCGGCCGCGCAGTAGTTTTGCTAGCTGCTCTTATACGTGGCTGACCAGCTCGGCCACGTATGTGGACGTGACACCACAGACCGTGCAGGTGGCCTTCGACGATTTTTCGTCCAGCGACAACATCCTGTTGGATTTCTCAACGCAGATTCAATATCGCATCACTGCGCCGGCGCCGTTGCTGTCCGGATTCGGGCCGGACTGGTTCAAGAACAATGTCGCCAGCCAGTACGCGTCCATCGTGCGCGACCAGGTCAAGCGTTACGACATGACCAGGATGATGAGCGATCCGGAGACGGCCAGTAAGATCGACGATGCAGTGACGCAGAATGTGCGCGCGCTGGTCAAGCAACAGCGGCTGCCGATCGAGATCCAGAACATCACGCTCGGCCGTGCGCGGCCGAATCCGGATGTATTGCAGCAGATGAACCTGACTGCCGCGCAGCAGCAGCGGGTCAAGACCCTGGTCGAAGCCACCACCGCCGAGCGGCAGCGCGAGCAGGAGCAGGTAGCCAAGGCCGATGCCGACAATGCCTATCGCAACCGCATGGGGCTGACGCCGGAGCAGTATCTGGCCAGCCAGATCGCCGAGCTCAATGCCGAGGCCTGCAAGAAGGCGCAGGCCTGCTACATGGTGCCGTCCGGCACCTCTGTGATTGCCAGATAGCACGCCCATGAGGGACAGGCCGCGCATGGCCTGTCCCGGCGCATGCAGTGCCTGCTGCAGGCTGCATCCGCGCCGAGCAGCGTGGCGACTCACGCGCTCTCCCGACCGGCTGGGCTACGGTGAGCGCCTGTTGATGCGCATGGGAAAGCAGCATGGGCCTGCTGGTCGAAGGCAAGTGGCAAGACCGTTGGTACGATACCGACAAGAGCGATGGGCGCTTCGAACGCTCGCAATCGCAGTTTCGTCACTGGGTGACGCCCGACGGCGCTCCGGGCCCGCATGGCGAAGGTGGATTCCAGGCGGAGGCAGGGCGCTACCACCTGTATGTTTCGCTGGCCTGCCCGTGGGCGCATCGCACGCTGATCTTCCGTCAGCTGAAAGGGCTGGAGTCCTTGATCGATGTGTCGGTGGTGAACTGGCTGATGGGCAAACACGGCTGGACGTTCGACGTGGGCCCGGGTGTGGTGCAAGACCCGGTCAATCACGCGCGTCGTCTGTACGAGGTGTACCTCAAGGCCGACCCGCAGTATTCCGGTCGGGTGACGGTGCCCGTGCTGTGGGACCGCGAGCGCAGGACGGTGGTGAGCAACGAGTCGGCCGATATCATCCGCATGTTCAACAGCGCGTTCGATGCGGTGGGCGCGTGCGCAGGCGATTATTATCCGGAGCGGCTGCGCACGCAGATCGATGCGGTCAATGCGCGCGTCTACGACACCGTCAACAATGGCGTCTACAAGGCGGGATTTGCCACCACCCAACAGGCCTACGAAGACGCGGTGGTGCCACTGTTCGCGTCGCTGGACTGGCTGGAGGCGCGCCTGGGCCAGCAACGCTACCTGTGCGGCGACAGCGTGACCGAAGCCGACTGGCGGCTGTTCACCACGCTGGTGCGCTTCGATGCGGTGTACGTGGGGCACTTCAAGTGCAATGTGCGGCGCATTGCCGATTACCCCAATCTGTCGGGATTCCTGCGCGAGTTCTACCAGATGCCAGGGATCGCGCAGACCGTCGATTTCCGCCACATCAAGGGGCATTACTACCAAAGCCACGCCACGATCAACCCCACTGGCATCGTGCCGATCGGGCCAGCGCTGGACCTGGACGCGCCACATGGACGTGGCAGACCTAACGACGGCTGATCCGGCATCATCGTGCCGCCTGATCGCCAGTCAACTGCCAACGGCGCGCCGGCGCGTCCCCGGTTCGATCATTCCTCGGCGGCGCTGCGCACGATCAGCGCTGCCGCGCCCACCGAAATGGCGTCTTCCACTGCCCCCGTGCTGGTCTGGCCGTACCGTTCAATGGCGCGCATGCGCAGATTGAAGGTGAGATAGGCGGCACCGACCGCAGCGGTGGCGCCCAGCACGGCAGCCAGGCCGCGCTGGTGGCGGGGCGCAAGCGCGGCGCCGGCAATCATGCCGGTGGCAACACGCGCGATCATGCCCGGCAGCACGATACGGTCGGGCGCGGTCTTCATCTTGTCGCCGGCGATCTCGCCGCTGGCCAAGGCGAGCATGCCGGCCGATGCCAGCGGATTGGCGAGCAGGCGCGGGGCACCGTTGTCGCGCGGAAGCTTGCCGCTACGCGCGGCGTTGGTGACCGCGGCCAGTGGCGTCATCGAGCGCATGCCGGCCACCGCGCCCATCAGGATGGAATGAATCAAAGCCATAGACACCTCTGCGCGTACCACGGCCGCAGGCGGGATGCGCTGCGTGCCGGCACGATCTACCGATACCGGCAGCCTAGGCGGTGGCATGTGTGGGCCTTGGCAAGATGCGCTGCACGCAGCGTGTGGAGACCGCAGTGCCCGGCACTGGGGACGTGCCGCCAGGTGACTGGCAGCGCGTCGCATGGCGCAGAGGCTGCGCTGCCATTGTCGAGACCGTCGTACGTTACCGCTGCGGCGACAACGACAAAGCAGCTCCAGACAAGCTACCCAGCGAAGCCTGGGACAATCCCCAATCCCCAATCCCCAATCAGCGCACTGCGAACCCGCCCGACCGCCATGCCTTCCAGACGACCGCCAGGCCTACCGCAAGACAGACCAATGCCGCAGGCAGCGATGCCTCCGGGCCGAACACACCGCCGGTCAGCATGTCGGCCATGGCGGTGTTCGGCGTGCTGCGGGCGATCGCCTGGCCTGGTGCAATGCCCGAGACGGCAGCGCCGAACAGATAGCCCTGGGTGAAGTTCCAGGCGATGTGCACACCGATCGACACCCACAGGCGGCCGGTGAGCGCATAGAACGCGCCCAGCATGACACCGGCCTCCAGGGCGATGCAGATCGCGGCCACGACCGTGGCGTTCGGGTTGCCCAGATGGCTGAGCCCGAATACCGCAGAGGACACCGCAAACGCCGTCCAGGGGCCGAAGGCGCGCCACAACAGACGCAGGATTGCCGCGCGCATCATCAGCTCTTCCACGACGCCTGCCTGCAGGGCCTTGCGCAGCGGCGTCCATGCCGATGCCGGGCCGATCAGCTGGATATCGTAGAGACCGAACAACGCCATGACGCCCATGACGGCGGAAAACATCGCCGCACCGGCCAACAGGCCGATTCCCAGCTGCGGCAGCATGGGGCGCAATGCGATTTCGGACGGCGTACGGCGTTCGGCCAGGCGAACGGCCAGCGCGTAGATGCCCAGCGCCAGCAACGCGCCCAGCACGCTGACGACAAATTGCAGCGGCTCGTCGCTCTTCGGCCAGAGGCCGCCGAAAAACCGGCTAAACACGCCGGTGGGAATGGCGACCAGGAAGAACAGCACGATCGCCCAGCTGCATGCGCGCAGCCAGCGCAGGCGGCCAGGAGCCAGGATGCCCTGCTCGCCCAGGGCAATGGCGTGGGGCGTGTGCGTGGCGGTCACCGCGATACGCGTCGTGGATTGCGTCACTGCATGCATGTGCGACTCCTTGTGGATACACCGGTCATTGGTCGGAACTGCGGGGGACGACATCAGTGGCTGCGGCGATGCGGGTTGCGAACGGGCGCCGCTGCAATGCGGCGATGGCTTCGGCCAGGACGGCCGACAGCGGCATGGAGAGCTCGGCATCGAGCTGTGCCGCCGCCGCATTGGTCGCCGCCCACTGCTGCTCCAGGGCGGGAACCAGGCGACGGGTCCTGGCAGTGAGGACGACGATGCGTTCGCGTGCATCGGCACCGGGCTTGAGCACGACCAGACGCTGCTTGGCCATTTGCGCGACGGTCTGGCTGGCGGCGGAGTGGGTAATGCCGATCTGCTGTGCCAGCACCTTGATGGATGCCGGGCCAAGCTGCATCAGCACGCGCAACACCGGTGTGTAGCGCGGCCGCCAGGGCAGCCCCGAGGCCGCGTAGACCGCTTCCAGATCGCCGTCCAGCAGCTCGATCAGGTGCCGGACCAGGGTGCCTAATGTGGGAGTGCGCGTGCTCATGGCGCAAATGTATAAGCGCTGTTGTATCTACGCCATGTGCCGGAAGTCGGGGGGGCAGTGCGCGAGCCGGTGGCGGCTTGGCGCCAGCGGGGATCGGATGGACGGCAACGGACTGCGCCGTGCCGGTGATGGCTGCTGGTTGGCTGCGCGCGCCGATGCGCTGAACGGGTCCAGCGCCATCGCCCGTGCATCGGTCACCCTGTCGTGGTGCGGGTGAAAGCGTCGCTAGTCATGCCCGCCCACAGCGCAGTGCCAACCGCGCGGCGATGCAAGGCCGCCGCGGCCGGCGTGTGCCCGCACTCACGCGGGCACAGCAGCCAGCGAGCAAATGCACTTGGCGATTACAGGATGCCCTTGGCCTTGGCGTCCTTGAGCCATTGCGGGAACTCTTCCATCAGCAGGTCGTAGAGCCGTTCCTCGGGCACCTGATCCAGGCGATCGAGAGCAAAGAAATTGCAGTTGTCCACGACACGCCCGCCCATATCGTCCAGCTTCTCCAGGATGCCGTAGCCGCGGCCGCCCAGTCCGACGAATTGCCAGAAGATCGGCAGCTTTGCCGCTTCGATCATCAGCTTGGTGATTTCGCGATCCTGGTGCACGCCGCCGTCGCTGATGAAGAGGATGTAGACCGGCGTCCGGTCGCCGCTCTTCTTGTAGTAGTCGATGACCATGCGCATGGCCTTGGGTTCGTCGTTGATCCGCATGCCCACCGGCCACTTCTTCCAGCCGCCGGCATCGCGTTCGACAAAGCCCGCGAAGTTCTGCAACGACACCGCAGACAATTGCGTCGGCGAGGCCCCGAATGCCCAGCAGTCCAGCGTGCCATCGTCGTCGAAGTGCACGGCAAGCGGAATCAGCCGATTGATCACCTCCTGGACATGACCGCGGCTGTACTGCGAATTCATCGACCCTGAAGCATCCAGCACCAGCCCGACGCGCGCCTTGACGTGCAGCAGCTGCGCCTTCTCCAGGCTGACCTGGGCCTTCTTGGCCAGGTTCACCAATTTTGGCGCGGCGCTGGCCACACGTTTTTCCAGCGAGACTTTCGTATCGGGCACGGCAGCAGGTGGCGGTGGCGGCGGCGATGGGGCGTCGGTGACTTCACCGCCGAAGTGGACCACCAGGGCATCCAGGCCGGCATTGAAGCCCTGCAGGTTGGCGACGATGCGCCACTGGCCCTTGCTGCGGTAGATGTCGGCCACCATGATGGCCTTTTCGGCAGCGAAGCTCGCGCCGGAGAACGTGCAACGTGCCACTTCGATGCCGCCGCTGGCGAGCGCGAAATAGCTGTCCTGGATATCGCGCATTTCGCCGGCGCCATCGATGGACGCGGTGAACACCAGGCGGTCGATCGTTGCCGGCAGGCTCGCCAGGTTCAGCGTGAAGGTATCGGCCGGCCCCTGCCGCACGCTTGCGCACGGGCTGCCTGGCTGGTTGAAGAACACCATGTAGCGGTCGTCGGACAGCTTGCCGGCGGCATCCACGCCAAAGCACACGTAATCGACGGTGCGCTGCGTGCCGATCTTGATGGACAGGGTGAACTCACGCTCTTGGATCAGGCTGGACAGCGGGACGCGTTGGCCTTGCGACAGTTGCATCTCAACTCCTTTGAGGACGATCGGTGCGTGAGCGTACAAGGTTGCCGTGCGCGCAGCCACACACGCGACGCGTCTGCGAACCTGCCGCGCGCGCAGGCCGGCACGGGCTTCCACCGCACGCCGCAACGGGCGATCACGTTCCCGGGAAGACGGCGACGCGCACCAGCGCCGGCGCACGCGCCATATCGTTGGGATTGGTGCCGGGTACATCCTGCGGAACCGCCATGCCGCGGCTGCGATAGAACTCGGTCCAGTACGGCGAGATGGTGCCGGTTTGCAGGTTCCTGAAGTTCATCGGCTGCAGGGCGAAGACGTGGTGAGCGCGGAACGCACGTTCGATGAAGTCCGAGCAGTAGTAGCTGTCCTCGTTCGGAACATAGGTGTCGTTATACGGCTTGCCCAACATGCCGCGCGCCTGGGCGATGGCGTCGGCAATGGCAGGCCGATGCGCGGGCGTGAGCCGGTACACCACGATCTGCCGATGCTTGGCAACCGCTTCCTCGACGAACTCACGCAACGGCTGTTGTCGCGAGCCCTTCTGGTCGGCATGCAGCACCACCTGCGTACGCCCGTCGTGTGCGAGCAGTGCAACGTGATCGAAGCTGGGAGCGCCCTGCCGGGCGGTGGCATCGTCGATGGCGCCGCTCAGACCGGTGCGTGCTGCCGTGACGAACAGCAGGTCGCCATCCTGGACACGCAGGGCATGTGCCGATGCCGGCAGGAGTACGAAGAAGGCAAGGAGCAGCAAGGCAATACGCACGGCGAGAACCCGAGCAGACAGCAGGACCTGCATTATCGCCGGGATATGCGTCAGGTACGTCACCCTCGTGGGCAGCCGCTGCAGGATGCGGCCGCTGCGTGCATCCGAAGCCCGCTGCGCGGCGCGCGGCATCGGGGCTAGACTGCGCATGCCAGCGGGCGTCGCCGCCGCCAACGTGTCGCGGCAATCTTTTTCCGTCTGGAGGTGTGCATGCGTGCGTCGTTCTCTGCGTTGTCGCCGATGGGCCGGCTGTTTGCGGTCGCTGCGTTGATCGAGGGCATCACCTGGGCCGGGCTGTTGCTCGGCATGTTTCTCAAGTACGGCACGCAGACCACCGAGGCGGTGGTATGGCTGTTCGGTCGCGCCCACGGGGCGGCGTTCGTGTTCTACGTGGTGGTCAGCGTGCTCGCCGCGCTGCGGCTGCGCTGGCCATGGTGGGCGTGGGCATTGAGTCTGCTGGCGGCGCTGCCGCCCTTGGTGACGGTGCCGCTGGAGCTGTGGTTCCGGCGGATCGGCTTGCTGGGCCGGCGGAGCGCTGCCGCGCGCTGACCGATCGCGTTGATGGGGGAGGCATGCAGCGCCGCGTGCAGCGGCGGTGCAGCCCATTACAGGTGCGGGCGTTGCCGCGGGCGGCGTGTCGTTGCGCGCCTGCGCCGGCTGGTCGGTCCGACGCCGCCTGCCGAAGGGCATGGACGCCGCGTCTGGCGTTTGCCACCATGGCGGCCTCAAGCATGATCGCAGGGGGGGCGATATGCGGTGTTGGAAGATGGGTGTGGTGTGTGTGCTTGCCTTGGCCGCGGCGATGCCGGGACAGGCGCAGGAAGCGGTGGACCTGGCGCCGTACCTCAAGCGGGATCAGTTCGAACGCATCAAGATTTCACCGTCGGGCGCCTATTTTGCGCTGACCATGCCGCTGGAGGACCGCACCGTGCTGGGCATCGTGCGGCGGCAGGACAAGGTCGCCACCGCCAAGGTCACCGGTGGCGCCAACAGCGTGGTGGACGATTTCTGGTGGGCCAGCGATGAGCGCATGGTGGTGTCGATGGCGCAGCGGCTGGGCTCGCGCGACGAGCCGGTGGCGATCGGCCAGCTGCACGCCATCGATGCCGATGGCAAGAACAGCCGGCTGCTGGCCAGCCCCTACGGCACCAATCCCGACATCAACGGTGCGCAGCAGCTGAAGATGGAGCTGGATCCGGCCACCTTCGTGCTGGACACCTTGCGCGAGGACCCGCGCAACATCCTGGTGTCCACGGTGCCATTCGTGGGCGACCCCAGCATCCGCATCGACAAGCTGGATGTCCAGACCGGCCGGCGCAGCACCGTGGCCACCTCGCCGGTGCGGCGCGCGCAGTTTGCGACCGACCAGCAGGGCCGGATCCGCTTTGCCCGCGGGTTGGATGTCAGCAACGCCAGCAAGCTGTATTACCGCGACAACGATGATGCGCCGTGGCGGCTGATCCACGACGCCGCCAGCAGCAAGAATCGCGAGTTTCCACTGGGCTTTTCTGCCGATGGCACGCTGGCCTACCTGCAGGTGGAGCAGGCGGTCGGCCCGGATGTGCTGGTGTCCTGGGATCCGGCTACCGGCAAGAGCGCGCCGTTGCTGCGCGACGAAACCGTGGATCCGTACCGCATCCTGTTCGATCTGGACGGCAGCACGCCGATCGGCGCGTCCTACATGAGCGACCGGGTGCGCAACCGGTTCTTCGACGAGACGTCGCCCACGGCCAAGTTGTATCGCAGCCTGGAGAAGGCCTTCAACGGCGATGCGATCTATATCACCTCGGCCACCAGCGACCGTCGCCTTGCAATGGTCTATGTGTGGAGCGACCGCAACAACGGCGACTACTACCTGTTCGACACCGTGAGCAAGAAGGCCGACCGCGTGTTCGGCAGCCGCGAGTGGTTTGCGCCCGATGCGGTTCCGCCGAGCAGGCAGGTGAGCTTCAAGGCGCGCGATGGGCTGGTATTGCACGGCTACCTGACCCAGCCCTTGCACGCCGACCCCGGCAAGCCGTTGCCGTTGATCGTGATGCCGCACGGCGGGCCGTTCGGGATCTTCGACAAGTGGCAGTTCGACGACGATACCCAGTTGCTGGCGGCTGCCGGTTATGCGGTGCTGCGCGTCAACTATCGCGGGTCGGCCAACTATGGGTACGCGTTTACCCAGGCCGGTGCCAGGGAGTGGGGCGGGCGCATGCAGGACGATGTCACCGATGCCACGCGCTGGGCCATCGCTGAAGGCATTGCCGATGCCTCGCGCATCTGCATCTATGGCGCCAGTTATGGCGGTTACGCGGCGCTGATGGGCGTGGCCAAGGAGCCTGCGCTGTACCGCTGCGCAGCCGGCTACGTCGGTGTGTACGACCTGGAGATGATGTCGCGCGATACCGGTCGTCACGCACGCTGGGCCAAGAACTGGACGGTGGATTGGCTGGGTGCGCGCGACACCCTGGCGGCACGCTCGCCGGTGACGTTGGCGCGGCAGATCAAGGCGCCGGTGTTCCTGGCGGCCGGCGGCAAGGACGAACGTGCGCCGATCGAGCACACCAAGGCGATGGAGCGTGCGCTCAAGGGCGCCGGCGTGCCGGTGGAAGCGCTGTACTTCCCCAACGAAGGCCATGGTTTCTACACCGAAGCGCATCGGCGCGAGTACTACACGCGCCTGCTGGCGTTCTTGAGCAAGCAGCTGGGTGGCGGGACTGCGAAATAAGGCAGGCACCCCATCAGGTGTTGCCTGATGGGGCGCACGCTCCAGAGCGCCTGCGGTGACGGTGCATGCACTCCCGCATCAACGACGCGAGCGCGGCAGCGTCGATGGTCGACGATGTCGCTTCCCGCGTCGCTCACTTCTCCGGCATCGGCTTCATCTGGTATTGCGCCGGCGGGGTAGCGCCGAGCAGGTGTTGCACGAAGTAGTCCCAGCGGCGGCGGGCGACATAGGGTGTGAGATCGCCGTAGCTGTGCTTGGCGTTGGGCAGCATCAGCATGTCGAAGTCCTTGTTGGCCTTGATCAGCGCATCGGCCACCAGCAAGGTCAGGTACGGCGGCACGTTGTCGTCCAGCGTGCCGTGCACCAGCATCAGCTTGCCTTTGAGCTTGCTGGCGTGGGTGGCGTTGGCCTGGTCGTCGTAGTTGGAGGTGCCGTCTTTGTTGACGATGTGCTCGCCGTGATACTTCTCGGCCCAGTCGTCCTCGTAGCCGCGGTTGTCGTGGTTGCCGCTTTCCGACCAGGCCACCTTGAACAGGTCGGGATACCGCAGCATCGCGGCGGTGGAGGCATTGCCGCCGCCTGAGTGGCCCCAGATGCCGACGCGGCTGGTGTCGAACCACGGGTAACGCTGGCCGAGTTGCTTCACCGCCGCCACCTGGTCGGGCAAGGTGTTGTCGCCCATGTTGGCGTACCAGGTGTCGTGGAAGGTCTTGGAGCGCCACGGCGTGCCCATGCCGTCGATGGCGATGACGATGAAGCCCAGTTCGGCCAGCGACTGGTTGTCGCCATGGCCGGCGAGGAAGCTGCGCCCGCGCACCGAGCCGGTCTGCGGGCCGGGGTAGACGTAGTCGATGACCGGGTACTTGCGTGCGGGGTCGAAGTTGCTCGGCTTGAACATCAGCCCGTACAGCGGGGTCTTGCCATCGCGTGCGGTGACGGTGATCGGCACGGGCGGTACCCAGCCGGCCGCCTTGAGGCGGCTGATGTCGGCCGTCGCAATCGTGTTGAGTGTGCGTCCGTCGGCGGCCTCGCGCAGCACGCTCACCGGCGGCGTGACCGAGGTGGAATAGGTATCGACGAAGCGCTTGCCATCGGGCGACAGCGCGATGCTGTGGTCGGCGACCTCGGGCGTGAGCAGCACCGGCTCGCCGCCGTCCAGGCTCACCTTCCACAGCTGCTGGTAATACGGATCCACGCCCGGCAGCTTGCCCACGCCGACGAACCACGCCGTGCGGCTCACCGGGTCCACGCGCAGCAGTTCGGTGACATTGCCTTGGCCGGTGGTGATGGCACGCTTGGGTTTGCCGGTGGCCAGGTCGTACAGATACAGCTGGCCCCAGTCGCTGCGCTCGGAGAACCACACCGCCTCGTTGCTGCCGGGCAGGTAGGCCCAGTTGGCCGCGACCTGGCCGCTTTCGTAGTAGGTCTTTGCGGTTTCGTCGAAGGCGGTGCGCACGGCGCCGGTCTGGGCATCGGCAATGCGCAACCAGACCTGCTTGTGGAAGCGCGAGGTCGAGGCGAACGCCAGGGTCTTGCTGTCCGGCGCCCACTTCACATCGTCCCACAGGCCCGTCGAGCAGCTCACGTCGTCGCACAGCGTGGAGCGGTGCTGGTCGGCGGGCATCTTCAGCCGCACCACGCGGGCGCCGGGCACGTCGACGATGACGCGCTCGATCATGGTCACGTCCTTGTCGCCAGCCAATGGATACTTCCACGACTGCAGTTCCGGATGCCCGAGCTTGGTGCTTACCAGGTACATGTCGCCGGTCTTGCGCTGGTCCTGCTGGAAGGTGGCGATCTTGCGCGAGTCCGGCGACCACGCAACGATGGCGTTGTCGCTGTGCTGCCAGCCGGCGTTGTCGGTGGCGTAGCCGAAGTTTTCCACGCCGTCGCGGGTGAGCTGGGTCTCCTTGCCGGTCGCCAGCTCGCGTACCCACAGGTTCCAGTTGCGAATGAACGCTTCGCTGCGCTTGTCCGGCGACAGCACGCCCGGTTCGGGCTTGTCCTTCGCATACAGCTTGCTGCACCTTGCACGCGCATCGCAGAGCACCGCCGTGTCGCGCACGCTGAAACGGTAGCGGCCATCGGCGCTGAGGCTGACCTTGGGTGCGAGGGTGGCGGCCTTGAGCGGCTTGTCGCCGGTCTTGAGCAAGGCATTGAGCGAGGCGGCCAGTGCGGCGGGTTTGAACAGCGGTGCGGTCTTGCCGGTGGCGGTGTCCAGCTGCAACAGCTGGTCGCCCTTGGCATCGTGGTCGACGTAGACCACGTGGGTGGCATCCAGCCAGCTGACGCGCGTGGGGGCATGGTCGACCAGGGGCTGGGCGGCGTAGTAGATCAGGCGTTCGGCACGCGCGTAGTCGGCCTCGGTCACGCTGGGGGCCTGCGCATTGGCTGCGACAGGCAGCAAGGCGATCGACAGGGTGGCGAGCAGGCGGCGAAGCGGCAACGGGGTGGGCATGTGGACCTCATCGAAAGGACACCCGCCGGCAACGGCGGCGCAACCTCGCATGCTACGTGCGCGCGCGCGGCACGCGACCCTGCCAAAGGTCGTGCCTTGTCGCGCAACGAAGGTGTCGGACGTGGCGCGGCATGTGCCGCGCGTCCTGCGGCGGGTGCACCTACTTGGCCATGCAGCGCTTCCAGCGCTCGTTCACCCGCTGCGCAAACCAGGCGGTGGTGAGCGTGCGGGTGATCTTGGGGCTGTCCAGGGTGATGCCCGGCAGTACCGCGCGCGGCAATGGCGTGCCGGCAGCGCCGTCGGCCAGCGCAAAGACCTGGCGATACAGCGCGCTGTCTTCGAATTCGAGCGTGGTGCCCGCTTCCAGGGCGGTCCGGATCTGGCGGTCGCTCATTGCCAACTGGCTGCCAAGCGCGCGTGCGGCGCGTTCGGTACCGCCGGGTGCGTCCAGGCTGGCTCCGGGGGTGAGCAGGTCGCCGTCCAGCGCGAGCGCGATGCCGCTGGCCTTGCTCAGCGCGGCTTGAAACGCGGCGTTGCGGCTGGCGTACCAGCCGGCGTTGAAATCGGCGAAGCGGTACAACAGCGCGTCGTAGTTGGTCGGGTAGCCCAGCAGATGGGTGGTGCCGAACCACAGCCCGCCGCGGCGGGTGAACACCTCGTGGCGGATCGAGCCGTCGAGCGGATACGGATAGCGCTCGGCATGTCGTTCGGCAAAGGCGATGCTCACCTGCATCGGGCCGGCGGTGTGCACCGGGTTGAGCCCGTCGAACAGGCGCGCGCCCAGCGGCACGCTGCCGCTGAAGTCCTCGAAGATGCGGCTCAGTTCCTGCTCGGTGCGCGCGGCGGCAATGCGGGTGGCGTAGCTGCGGCCGTCCGGCGAGGTGATCCGCAGCGCCGCTTCCACCATGAAGGCGGGGACGTGGTGCGCGCTGGCGCGGCGACCGATTTCGGCGCGCGAGATCTTGCCCAGGTTGGGCACCACCGGGTTGGCCTGGTAGGTCGATTCCTGCTCGGTCACCGCCAGCACCGCGCAGATCTGGTCGGCGCTGGTGTCCAGCGCCTGCGAGGACAGCGCCACATACACATCGTTGGCCCAGCCGGCGCGGTCGGGCAGCGTGGCCGGCAGGCGGCGGACGATATCGGCCTTGACCACCTCCGGCGAGCGTTGCGGCGCACGCGGGGTCTGGGTCGCGCAGGCCGACAACAGCACGGCGGCAAGCAGGGGCGGCACACGGCGCAGGGGCAAGCTCACGGCATCTCCAGCAGGGTCGGGGGCGGCAGCGGCCATGCGCAGTTTACGTCCCCGGGCAGTGGCGGCGTCGTGCCTGCGCGTGAGCGCGGCGCGGCGATTCAAGTCTTCTGTAGCCGGGCCGATAACGGGCTCGACCACTGCTGGCGATCACGTTACAGGCGAGCTGCGCCGGTCATGATGGCAGCCGCATCACCTCGAGCGCGCAGGCCTTGCTGTCTCGCTTACTGGATTCCACCGCTGTGCGACCACGGGAGTGCCTGAGATGCCGCAGCAAACAGCCAGTGCCCAGGTCGGCCGGGTGGTCGTGGGCGCGGCGCGCCAGCGCTGTGGTCCCGCTTCGCCGTGAGCGATCGTTGAGCATGCCTGCGACGGTCTGGCGGGGCGTGCTCATCGCGTGCCTGTTGCTGGCGATCAGCGCCGTGGCCTGTGCGCAGCCGCAGCCGTGGAAAACCATCGAGTCGGCCACGCTCGACGACCCGGTCGGCGCGTTGCAGATCGCCCAGCAGGCGCTGCAGAGGGCCAGGGCCGAGCACGACAGCGACGCGCAGTTCTGGGCGTCGCTGGCGCAGGCGCGGGTGCTGATCTCGCTGGAGGACAACGAGGCGCGCCAGGCGGCGTTGACCCGGGCGCGCGGCCTGCTGGACCAGGTGCACGGCAGTGCGGCGCAGGCGCAGCTTTGGCTGGACATCGTGCAGACGCTCAGCGATGTGCGCGAGAACCCCAACCGCAGCGTGGTGGCGCGCTTGAACGGCCTGCGGCAGCAGGCACGCGCGCTGGGGCGCAGCGATCTGCTGTGCGAGGTCGAAGCGATCGACATGTGGAGCATGCTGGCCTCCGGCAGCAGCGACGAAGCCTGGAGCGCGGCGCAAACCAGTTACCAGTGCGCCGCGCGCGAAGGGCTGCTCGGCCTGGAGGTCGATGGCCTGACCCAGCTCGGCTCACTGGCCAGCCGTGTCGCCGGCAAGGTGGCCGACGACAACGATGCGCAGGACTACCTGCAGCGCGCCCTGGCGCGCCTGCACGACCAGCCGGCGCGCTTCCAGCGCAGCCTGATCGAATACGAATACGGCAGTGCGCTGGCGCTGCAGCAACCGGCGGCGGCGTTGCTGCATTTCCGGCGCGCGCTGGCGTTGAGCCGCGAGCTGGGCGATCAGGCCGGCGTGGCGGCGGCGCTGACCAATGCCAGCGAGGCCTTGATCAGGACCGGCGATGCCGAGGCAGCCTTGACGATGGCGCGCGAAGCGCTGCCTCTGATGCAGAAACAGGGCAATGTTGGCCGCGTGGCGGCCTGCCATACCGTGCTGTTGCAGGCGCTCACCGCACTGAAATCGCCCGAGCTGGGCGGTGCGATCACCGCGGCCAAGTCCGCCGACGACCCGAATCTGGCCCTGACCGGGCGTGCCGAGCTGGTCGATGCCATCGCCCAGGCGCTGGCCGCCGAAGGCCGGCACGCCGAGGCCTACCAGGAGTTGCAACGCTCCAACGCATTGCGCGCGCAGAACCTGGGCCGCCAGCGCGACACCGTGATGCTGCGGCTGCAGGCGCGCTACGAAGATGCGCGCCGCGACGCCGAAACCGCCGAGCTGCGCCGCCGCAGCGAAACCGCACGGCTGGCGCTGCAGGCACGCGAGGCCGGCCAGCGCGCGCTCTGGATCGCGCTGTGCGCGGCCTGCCTGCTGCTGGTCGGTGCATTGGTGGTGCTGGCGTTCGGTGCGCGCCATCGCCGCCAGCTGTCGCGCCTGGCCATGCGCGACGAACTCACCGGCCTGCCGAATCGCCGTGCCATCCGCGTCGAGGCACAGCAGCAGATCGACCACGCCTTGCGTACGCAGACGCCCTGCATGCTGGCCCTGATCGACCTGGATCATTTCAAGCTGATCAACGACGTGCATGGCCACGCCGCCGGCGATGCGGTGCTCAAGGCGCTGGCCAGCGCCTCGAAGCTGGCGTTGCGCGCGCAGGACCGGCTGGGGCGGCTGGGCGGGGAGGAATTCCTGCTGGTGTTGCCCGGATGCAGCCCGGACGAACTGCCGGCGGTGTTCGCACGCCTGCGCAACGCCGTGGCTGCCATCGCCATCCCCGGCCTGCCCGCCGAGCAACCGGTGCGGTTCTGCATGGGCGCGGTCAGCGTCGCACCGGGGAGCGGGCTGGACGTGTTGCTGGGCCAGGCCGATCTGGCGCTGTATGCCGCCAAGACCGCCGGGCGCGATCAGTGGGCGGTGTGCTGAGCCTGCGGCGCAGCGACGTGCTGCGATAATGGCGTGGTGCTGCGGCACAATCGTGCAGCGACGACGACAGGTCGTTGCCGTGAACCGACCGACCACCCCAGGACCGCATGCGCACCGATAGCCGTCTCTCCCGCATGTTGCACGTGCTGCTGCACATGGCCAGAAGCGCGCAGCCGATGACCTCCGAGCAGATCGCCGGCATGTTGTCGACCAATGCGGTGGTGGTGCGCCGGACCATGGCCGGGCTGCGCAGTGCCGGTTACGTGCAATCGAGCAAGGGCCACAACGGTGGCTGGCAGATCGCCTGCGATCTGGCGCAGGTGACGCTGCTGGATGTGCATCGCGCGGTCGGCGGCCCGCACCTGTTTGCGATCGGCGCCGATCAGTCCAACCCGCAGTGCGGGGTGGAGCGCGTGGTGAACGCGGCGATCGCCGATGCGCTGGCCGATGCCCAAGCGCTGCTGCTGCATCGCCTGGGGTCGGTGACGCTGGCCGCCCTGGCCAGCGACTTCGATGCGATGTGCGGCGCCGGCACGGCAACGCCAGGCACGCCGGCAAAGGCCGCAGGCAAGCGCAGCCGCACGCTGCAGCGTTGATCCCGCACATATCCGGCGCAGTGCGCGGCACTGCCCCGGGGTTGAGCTGTGCGTCTTTTCATGTAACATTGAAAATTACATAAATGGCGTAGCGACCGGGAGCGGACATGCAGCACGCGGTGATCATCATTGGCGGCAGCTACGCGGGGCTTTCCGCCGCCCTGCAATTGGCGCGCGCCCGGCGCACGGTCCTGGTGGTCGATGGCGGCCAGCGGCGCAACCGCTTCGCGGCGACCTCGCACGGTTTTCTGGGGCGCGATGGCGAATCGCCGGCGCAGATCGCCGCCGAAGCGCGCGCGCAGCTGCTGGCGTATCCCAGCGTGCAGTGGGTCGACGGGCAGGTGACGCAGCTAGGTGGGCAGGCCGATGCCTTCCAGGTCACGTTGGCCGATGGCAGCGGCCACACCGCACGCCGCCTGATCCTGGCCACCGGCGTGGCCGACCAGTTGCCCGCGGTCGCCGGCCTGTCCGAGCGCTGGGGCAGGCAGGTCTTCGTGTGTCCCTATTGTCACGGCTACGAGTTGCAGCGGGGGAACATCGGGGTGCTGGCGACCTCGGCGTTTGCGGCGCACCAGGCGGCGATGCTGCCGGACTGGGGCGCTACCCGCCTGTTCTTGAATGACACGCTGGTGCTGGACGCTGCGCAGCAGCGGCAGCTGCAGGCGCGCGGTGTGCAAGTGGTCGGCGGTGCGGTGGCCGCATTGCAAGGGGAGGGCGAGTCGCTGGAACTGGTGTTGTGCGATGGCCAGGCGTTTGCGCTGGATGGCGTGTTCGTCACCCCGCGTACCACCCTCAGCCCCTTGGTCGCGCAGCTGGGCTGTGGCAGCAACGATGGTCCCTTGGGAAGCCACGTCGCGGTGGATGCGCTGCAGGCCACCACGGTGCAAGGCGTATTCGCCTGCGGCGATGTCGCCAACCCCGCCGCATCGGTAGCCTTCGCCGTCGCCAGCGGTGCAATGGCCGGCGTGGCGGCGCATCGCACGCTGATCTTTGGCCTGGATGGCTAGCGGCAGCGAATCGTCGCCTGAAACACCACGGTCGTGGCGCCAAGACCGCAATAGCTGTGCAGCGATCGTCGATCACGCCGCACAGCCACCAGCGATTGCAGCAGCGCTGCGATCACACCGGTGCGAATGACTCTGCTTCCAGAAGCAGCCGACACAACTGTTGCGCAGCGGCCGAAAGGTGCGGCCGGTGCTGCGAATCGGCAGGGCCATCCCGACACGCCGATTGCCAGTGCGCTGTCCTCACCCGCCTGACGACTGCCCGCTACCGTACATGGCTCACTGCCGGCGACGCGGCTGCTGCAGCGGACGCTTGTGCACGATGGACTACGCGCACGGGGTGGTGTCGAAGGGGCGGCATCGCAGATCCGTTGCGCGGCCAGGCAGTACGCCGCGCGCGTTACCGGCGCGCGGGCAAGATGGCGAGCACGCCGTCGAGCGCGAGCTGGGTACTGAAGCCGGCCTTGGCAAGCCGCTTGCTCACCTCGTTGGGCACATCGCGCCCGCTGGTGAGCCTGTTCGGCGCGCCGGTGTAGTGGAACAGCCGCCCGCCACGGCGCAGCACACGCGCCAGGTGATCGTAGAAGACCTGCGAATACAGCTCGCCGGCAATGCCGAAGCGCGGCGGGTCATGCAGGATAGCGTCCACCGAGTCGTCCGCAAGCGTGTCGATCTGCTGCGACACGTCGGCATGGACCAGCTGCAGGCGCCCAGCGGCCGATGCCGCATCCGGGTCCGGCGACCATGGGTTGAGCGTGCGCAACCACAGCACGTCGGCGTTCTTCTCGAACGAGCGCAGCTGCGCCACGCCGTCTTCCAGGCAACACGCCGCGAAGTAGCCCAGCCCGCCGCAGGTATCGAGCACGCTCTTGCCGCGCGGATTCACCAGCGCCACCTTGCGGCGCGCATCCTCGAACGGCGACAGCTGTGCCGACGGCAGCATCTTGATGCCATCGATCTCGAAGGTGGGCGCGCCCCATTCGGTGGGCACCAGCTTGATCAGCGCACTGCCGAAACGCGAGATCGGCGCGAAGTCGTCGTTGTCCCAGAAGTACAGCGTGCGGTCCTTGAGCTTGCCCGGGTAGGGGTAGCCGCGGCCACGCCATTGCCAGGTCTGCATATCCAGTTGTGCGGTGTCGGTGCTGCGGCCCAGATCCAGCGAGCCGGTCCACGCGGCAAGGCCCGCACTACGCGCCGCCAGCAGCGCCTGGGCATCGGAAAGAGTGAGCAACGGTCCGGAATAGTGGGGCACGCGTCAGGGTCTGCTGGGCCGGCACGGGTCTGCGCGCCGCTGCGTGAAAGGAACGGCATCGTAACCGACCCATTGCACCGCGGCACCTGCGCCGTTGCCTGCATCGCGCCGTAGCGGTGCGGCCGGCTCACCGCGGCAGGACCGCCCGCGTCGCGCCAGCGTGGCGAGCGTTCAGAGTGAGCGCACCTGTGCAGTGGCAGGATCCTGCCGCGCCAGCTTGCGCGGCAGCAGTGGGCGAGTGCGCCTGCCGCAGGTGCATGGTGGCGGCCGCCTGCGGCACGTCGCCGACGCGCTACCTTGCCTGGTACGCAGCGCCCTTTGCCGATGCGGCAGATGGCCGGCTGCCTGCAGGCCTTGCCTGGCGCTGCCGCCGTGCGAACCCGGCGCGGTTCCGCTGACATCCGTCCGGTCGCATACTGCGGGCTGCCCACATCCACGGCTGGTCTGGATCGGCATCAACCGTGGAGTGTCGGCAATGCTGAAAGGTGTGTTGTTGGGGTTCGCCTGCTATGCGGCCTATTCGATCAGCGATGCATTCGTGAAGCTGCTGGAAGGCAGCCTGCCTGTCTACGAGGTGCTGTTTCTGGGCGCCTTGCTGATGCTGCTGGCGGTGCCGTTCCTGAAAAAGCCCGACGACCGGCTGCGCGAGCTGGTCATGGCCAGGCAGCCTGCGTTGTGGCTGTTGCGCGCGCTGACCGGTGCCATCGGCAATCTCACCTCGGTGATCGCCTTCACCACCTTGCCGATGGCCGAAGCGTTTGCGCTGATCTTCCTGATGCCGATCTTCGTCACCGTGCTGTCGGTGGTCTTTCTCAAGGAAGAAGTGCGCTGGCGACGCTGGACGGCGGTGATCGTGGGCTTCATCGGCGTGCTGATCGTGCTGCGGCCCGGGTTTCGGCATCTCACCCACGGGCATGTGGCAGCGATCGTCTGCGGCCTGGTCGGCGCCATCTCGGTGATCGCCCTGCGCATGGCCGGGCATGGCGAAAAGCGCCTGACGCTGTACGGCGCCGGCGTCATCGGCCCATTGGTGATGGGCGGCATCCTGATGTTGCCGAGCTTCGTCTGGCCCTCGCTCTACCAGTGGGGCCTGCTGGCCGGCTACGGCCTGCTCGCCGGCCTGGCTGCCATCTGCATGATGTACGCCACGCGCCTGGCGCCGGTCAGCGTGGTGGCGCCCACCCAGTACAGCCAGATGCTGTGGGCGATCGGCTTCGGCTACCTGCTGTTCCACGACCATCTGGACTGGCCGATGGGCGTGGGCATCGCACTGATCCTGGGCGCGGGCCTGTTCACGCTGATCCGCGAGGAACAGGTCTCGCGCTGGTGGCGGCGGACCAAGATCGTTTAGGCGGCGCTTTGCGCCTTGGGATTTGGGATTGGGGATTGGGGATTTGCAAGAAGCAAGAGCAAGTGCTTCGGCTCAGCGCGACGTGAGCGCAGTAGTGCTGTTGCGAATCCCCAATCCCGAATCCCGAATCCCGAATCCCCAATCAAGGCCTCTGCCAGGCCTCAACCAGACCGGCATACTCGCCGCTGGCCTTGCTCAGGTGCAGCCATTGGTCGACGTAGGCTTTCCATGCAGCGTCGTCGCGCGGGAGCAGGAAGGCCTTTTCGCTGTATTGCAACGGCTGCTCGGGAGCGATGGCGCACAGGCCGGGCAGGCGTTTTTGCTGGTACAGCGCTTCGGAGGCGTCGGTGATCATGACATCGGCGCGCCGCTCCACCAGCTCCTGGAAGATGGCGGTGTTGTCGGCGAACAGGCGCAGTTGCGCGCGCGGCAGCTCGCGCCGTGCGAAGGCTTCGTTGGTGCCGCCAGGCGGTTCGATCACGCGTACCTCGGGCCGGTTGAGCTGCGCAATGCTGCGGTAGCGGGCCTGGTCGGTGCAGCGCACCAGCGGAATCTTGCCATCCACCTCCAGTACCGCACTGAAGCTGGCCTGGCGCTGCCGCGGCAGGGTCACCGAAATACCGCCAACGGCGATCTCGCAGCGGTCGGCAAGCAGATCGGGCAACAGCTGCGGCCAGCTGGTACGCACGAAGCTGATCCGCGCGCCCAGGCTATTGGCCAGCGACTGCACCAGCGCGATATCGCTGCCTTCGAACGTGCCGTCGGCGCGCAGCAAGGAATAGGGGCGGTAGTCGCCGGTGGTGCACACGCGCAACACACCGGAGGCAAGCACTGCATCCAGGCGTGAGGCTGGCGGAGCCGCGTGCGCGACGCCGCAGGTCAGCAGCAATCCGATCAAGATGCGAGCGCGCATGGCATGGCTCCGAGAGGGAGGCACATGATAGCGATATGTGTGGGTGCGACAGCCTTGCAGATCGGCGCAGGCGGAGTGACGCAAGGCGAAGGCCATCGCTGTCGTGCACCCTGCAGTGCCGGTGGAAGTGTTGGCCCATCAACGGCCGCTGTCGGCTTGGCCACACGTTCTGCAATTGCTATCGCGCCAGTGGGTGTCAGGTGCAACGGCGCCAGCTTCACGCACCGAGGGCGCAACAATCCCGATGGCCTGTCAACACGACGTTACGGCGCAGGCTGCCTGGCTCACAGCCGGGTAGCGTCAGCCGGCCTAGCGTGGTCCCACCCATCGCGTCCACGGAGCCACCCATGCAGCTTACTCCATACATCGATCGCCAGATATTTACGTTCGCCATGTCGATGCATGGCACACCAGATCCAGATACGAACGAAGACGAGATTCCATTGGAAGAGCGGCCTCCCCAGAAAGGCGGCTTGCGCGATGAGGTCGGCGAACTTGAGAGGACTGATGACAGCGCCCTGCCGGGGCGTGTCGGCGGAGGTCTTGCGGGCGGGTAATCGGTCGCCGCCGCCTGTATCCGATGCCACGCGTGACAGCCAGTGGTGAGACGCTGGCATCGACCTTTCTGCGCGCTTTCTCCAGACCTGCTGCACGAGAGTCCCCATCCGAATCGGCGATCTACGTAACGCGCGGCGTAGCAATGGGATGCCGGACCGGGCGCCAGGCGGCACGCAGTCCGCCTGGCAGGATGGCTCAGGGGAATTGCACGTTTCCCGGTTGGAAATAGGCCGGATGGCTGCCGTCTTCGTAGAGCGCCGGAATCGTATCGAGCAGGGTCTTGCCACGAATGTCGGTGATGCGAATGGATAGCGGCTGGTTGCCCAACTGCTCGCCCAGGAAGTGGTTGTAGTCCATCTTCTGCAGGTTCTTCCACGTGTTGCCCTGCTTGACTTCGAACTTGACCACCGGATAGGCGTGGTTGCGCACCTGGATCGCGGCCCACCAGCGCGAGCTGCCTTCCTTGATGCGGTATTGCACGTTGCCGGTGATCGGTGCGCGCACCAGCTTCCAGCTGATCGGGATGCGCCCATCCACCATGTCACCGATCGCGGCGAATGCGTTGTGCGACAGGTCCAGCCCGCCGGAGGCTCCTTCCGGATACAGGTCGGTCACGTAGACCGTGGTCTTGCCCTTGGGGCCGGTCACTTCGAGGTAGGCGCCAGCCATTGCCGCCTTTACGCCGCCGAAGTTCAGCTGCGTCGGGTTGAGCGCGGTGATGAAGGCGGTACTGGGGATCGGGTCCAGCAACAGCGCACCGCCCGAGTAGCCGGAACCGGTGTACGTCGCCGTACCGGTGAAGGTGCTGTTCCAGGCGGTCGCCTTGCTCGCGTTCTTGCCAGCGGCTGTGTTCGCCGATGCGGCGACGCCTGCCGCAGGCGCCGTTCCCCACGCCCGGTGCAGCAGCTGCAGTTTGTCTGTCCGCGGGCTGCCATCTGGCGCAAGTAGCCCGCCGTTGTTGGCATTGCCCACTTCCCAGCTGCCCAGGAACGCGCTGCGCAGTCCGCTGTTGGCCAGATAGCCGCTCAACGCGGCCTGCCATGCCGGGTCGCGCGGATCGCCATCGCCCAGGCCGCCGCCGAGACTGACCGGCACCACCGCGTGATCGGCCGCAAACCTGCCGAAATCGCGCTGCCAGGTGGCTGGCAGCGCCTGGGCAAAGTCCGGTGCTGCAAACGCCGGTGCCGCGTCGCGATCCGGCCCGGCCAGTTTGGGCATCAGGACCAGCTGCCGCGCCGGAACGCGCAACGGCACGCACGCCAGCGGCTGCAGATTGCTGCCCGCGGCCTTGCGTGCGGTGTCGCTGCACAGCGCAGTGCTGCCGACACCTTCGACACCCACCACCCAGCGCGGCGCCAGTGCGAGCACCGCCGCAGCGGCGCGCGATGCCACCCGGTTCCAGTCGGCCTGGGCGTCATTTCCTGCCCAGCTGGCATTGCGATACCCGCTGCTCCCCAGATCGATGCCGATCACCGCAGGGTTTGCACCGTAGCGGCGCGCGAGCGTGGCCAGGCCCTGCATCCAGGCTTGAGCTTGCGTGCCGAGCTGCGGTGCACCGTCATCGCAGCGACCATCGGCGAATGCGAACATGACCTGTAGCCCACGTTCGCTGGCTGCACGCACCACCGCGTCGAGCAGCTGCAGCGCATTCAAGCCGGCCAGTGCGGGGTCACCGGCGACCTCCGAGGCGGTGATGGGCCTGCTCTGCAGCACCGCTGCGCAGATCGGAAGCCGCACGGCATTGATGTCGGCCGCCTGCAGCTGGTCCAGCAGATGTGCCAGGGTGTTGTCGCGCAAGCCGGTGGCGGCCAGTCCGGCGCGGTCAAATCCCGGCCAGGTTGTCCCGCGGATCTGCAGCGGCCGACCCTGCGTGTCCATCAGTTGCCCGCGCGTGTCGACCTGGACGGCCGAGGCGGTGACGGGGGCCAGCAGCGCTAGCGCGAGAAAGACATGAGAGCGCGAATGCATGTAAGTCTCCTGAGTGACGGCTGCGCAGGAAACCAGCTATGTCGGCCGCGATCCGTGCGCCCAGTCAAGGAAGCGGGCGGGAGCATGCATGCAACCACGGGCGGACGTGGGCACTGGAATGGGAGTCGCTGTTCGTGCGAGATGCCGCGCCGCCATGATGCAATCGAGCACGGCGTGCTGCGCGCGCTGCTGTCAGCTGCGCGCCATGGGGTTGCCGCGGAGCGCACACCGGGCCTGGAATGCCCGACCATTGCGCGCAATGGATGGCCCGGCGTCATGGGGGCAGCGGTCTTGGCCGTCTGGCGCCGGACCGGGAGCTGCGTCGGCGAGCGAGTTGCCAAACGCGTCTGGCCCGCGCACGGGCGGACAGCGCTTCGCCGCGCACACCTCCACCATACGCACCATGTCGGCGTCGTACGACGCATGCCGCCCCGTGCCGCCGGCTCTTGCAGCCCCCTGGTGCCGGCCGGCGCGATCTCGTATTTTTGACGGATTGTTCACTTGCCGGTGCCGTGCCCATGTCCGATCCGTCCGCGCCCGATCATCTGCAACGCAGTCTCTCCAATCGCCACCTGCAGTTGATCGCGATCGGTGGGGCGATCGGCACCGGCCTGTTCATGGGCTCGGGCAAGACGATCAGTCTGGCCGGGCCGTCGATCCTGTTCGTCTATCTGATCATCGGCGCGATGCTGTTCTTCGTGATGCGTGCGATGGGCGAGCTGTTGCTGTCCAACCTGGACTACAAGTCGTTCATCGACTTCTCCACCGATCTGCTCGGCCCCTGGGCCGGATTCTTCTGCGGCTGGACGTACTGGTTCTGCTGGATCATCACCGCCATCGCCGACGTGATCGCCATTGCCGCCTACGCGCAGTTCTGGTTTCCCGGCCTGGCGCCGTGGATTCCGGCGATTGCGTGTGTGCTGTTGCTGCTGGCATTGAATCTGGTGACGGTAAAACTGTTCGGCGAGATGGAGTTCTGGTTTGCGCTGATCAAGATCATCGCCATTTGCGCGCTGATCATCACCGGTGCGGGGCTGGTGGCGTGGGGCTTCCGTTCGCCGTCGGGCAATGTGGCCTCGCTGGCGAACCTGTGGAACGACGGCGGCATGTTCCCGATGGGCATCGGCGGATTCTTCGCCGGCTTCCAGATCGCGGTGTTCGCGTTCGTCGGGATCGAGCTGGTAGGCACCACCGCAGCAGAAACCGCCGACCCGCGCCGCAATCTGCCCAAGGCGATCAATTCGATTCCGGTGCGGATCCTGATCTTCTACGTGCTGGCGCTGATCGCCATCATGGCGGTGACGCCGTGGCGGCAGGTGGTGGCCGACAAGAGCCCGTTCGTGGAGCTGTTCGTGCTGGCCGGGGTGCCGGCCGCGGCCAGCCTGATCAATTTCGTGGTGCTGACCTCGGCGACGTCTTCGGCCAACAGCGGCATCTTTTCCACCAGCCGCATGCTCTACGGCCTGGCCGAGGAGCAGCATGCGCCCAAGGGATTTGCCAGGCTCTCGCGTGCGGCGGTGCCGGCACGTGGCCTGTTGTTCTCCTGCATGTGCCTGTTGCTGGGCGCGATGCTGGTGTATCTGATCCCCAATCTGGTCACCGCGTTCACGCTGGTCACCACCTTGTCGGCGGTGCTCTTCATGTTCGTGTGGTCGCTGATCCTGTGCGCCTACATCGCCTATCGCCGCAAGCGCCCGGAGCAGCATGCAGCATCGCAGTTCAAGATGCCTGGCGGGGTGGTGATGTGTTGCGTGTGCCTGGCGTTCTTCGCCTTCGTGATCGTGTTGCTGACCCTGCAGGCCGATACGCGCCAGGCCCTGCTGGCCAGCCCGGTGTGGTTCCTGATCCTGGCGATCGGCTATGTCGTGAAGCGTGCCCAGACGCGCACAGGGTAAGTGCCGCAGCGTTGGCTGTATTGCAAGGGCTCCGCAGTGCGGGGCCTTTGTGTTCTTGGCTGCACAACACCGCGATAAAGGCCACTGCCAGCTGAGCGCGTTTGCGCGCAGCGTTGACGCGGCTCAGGCCGGGCACGATGCTCGCGGCCATCTATCGCCATGGCCTGCCGCATGATCACGATCCACCCGATTGCCGGAATCCACCACGCGCAGGGGTGCTGGGTGGACCTGTGTCAGCCCGGTCCGCAGGAGCTGGCCGAGGCGGCCGAACGGGTGGGCTTCGCGCTGCCGGATCGTGCGGCGATCGGCGAGATCGAATTCTCCAGCCGGGTGCGCCGCCAGGGCGAGGTGCTGTTCCTCAACGTGCCGCGTTTCCAGGACGACGATGGCCCCACCGCGCCGCTGGGCTTTGCGCTGTCGCCGACCATGCTGGTGACCCTGCGCGAGCAGCGCATCGGCTCGCTGGAGGCGGTAGCCGCGCGGCTGGAGCACGAGCCCTGCCACAGTTCCGACGATCTGTTGCTGCGCATGTTCGACCAGCTGGTCGGGCGACTGGCAGACCGGCTGGAAGCCCTGGAAGCGGCGGTGACCGACACCACCCGGCAGGTATTCGACAACCCGCACAAGACCCGCGATCTGGAACGCATGCTGCACCAGGTCGGTGGCATGGGCCGGCAGCTGGGCGGCCTGCACAATGCGGGGCAGGGCATGCTGCGGCTGGTGACCTATCTGGACAGCGCCACGCCGGACTGGTTCGGTGCCGATGCGGCCAGGCGCATCGGTCTGCTGCACAAGGACCTGACCACCTTGAGCGAATTCCAGCAGCACATGGACGACCGCATCGAGTTCCTGCTCGACAGCGTGCTGGGCATGATCAACATGGACCAGAACAACGTGATGAAGGTGATGGCAGTGGCCTCGGTGGTCGGCATTCCGCCCACCGTGCTGGTCGGCATTTGGGGCATGAACTTCGCCTACATGCCCGAGCTCAAGTGGCACGACGCCTACTTCTGGGCGCTGGGGGTGATCGCGCTGAGCGTGGTGATTCCGCTGGCGTGGTTTCGCAAGCGTGGCTGGGTGTGAGACCGGTCGCTGCGTTTGCGATCCTGCAGCGTATCCAGGCCGATTCGACTGGACCGGCACGCTAGATCTTCAGGTCCGAAAAGAGAAACCCGTACACGCGCTCGTCGATCTAAACGGCGCGATCCATGCGTGTGCAGGATGTGGTGTGTCTGGTGGCGTCGAACTGCGAACTGCCCTCTGCGATCCCCTCGACACGAGGTCATGCCAGTGATCTGCACCGTCGCAGCTGCACGTCCATCGCTGATGTCCCGAGGCTACGCGCACGGCCAGTACAGCGTCGGCGAACGCCAGGCGCAGTCCCGGGATCAGCGCGATATGCGCCGCGTTGCGCATGAGCTCAGTGCCGGCACGTTGCCCGGCCACGCAACGCGCAGCCGGGCATGCACGATCAGCCCTTGGCCTGGAAACTGGCTTCTTCGTACGGCTGCACCACCACCCAGCCTTCGCCGGCAAAGCGCATCTGCAGGCTCTCGCCCGAGCCGCGGCCGAACAGCGTGCCGAGCGACACATCGGTGACCAGCTCCGGGGTCAGCGTGCCCGACCAGGCCACGGTGGCATTGGGGTCGGTGAACACCGGGCCGCTGGCGGCGGTGACCGGCAGGGTCAACGGCTCGTAGTGCGAGGTGATCGCCACGATGCCGTGGCCGCTCAGGCGCACGTTGAACAGGCCACCGGAGAGCATGCCGGCCACCTTGCGCATCATCGTGATCTTGTGCTCGATGCCGGATTCGAACGCCAGCACATCGTTACCGTTGACGAAGATCGACTCGCCATTCAAGCGCAGCAGCGTGACCAGCTTGCCGACATCGGCCAGATACACGCGGCCCTGGCCTTCGGCCTTCATCAGCTGCATGCCTTCGCCGCTGACCGCCTTCTTCAGCAGGTTGCCCAGGCCCTGCTCGAGCAGGCCTTCGCGGGTGAACTTGACGTTGCCGGTGCGCGCGACCATGGCGCCGGCCTTGGACCACACCATGCCGTCCAGGCGGACTTCCAGCAGATGCGGGTTTTCCAGCTCGAAGGGATCGGGGCTGACGTCCTTTTCCTTGGAGTGGGCGAGAAACTCGTTGAGTGTGCGTACGGCCATGCGTTCCGTCCTGGAGTGAAAGAGTGCGCATGATACGCGCAGGCCTGCGCAGCGGGCGATGCATGCCTGCATGCGCCGCGTGCGGCGTCCGTGGGTCCGGCGCGCTCCCCGCAGCAGGGCAAACCCGCTTACAGTGCCGCTCTCTCAACCTACTGCGCACCGCATGGCGAATCCCCGCATTCGATGGATCGGCATCCTGCTGACAGCAACCGCGACGGCGTTGTTGCTGGCGTGGTGGTCGATGTCCAGGCCGCGCATAGCGGCAGAGAAGCAGGAGCCTGCTGCCACGCCGCTGGGCTGGAGGGCACAGCTGCAGTGGGTGGCGGGCAACGGGGTGCGGGGCGCACGGGATGGGCGCGCGGCCGATGCGCAGTTCGACGAACCCTACGGCCTGGCGATCGATGCGCAGGGCAGGCTGTACATCGCCGATGGCGGCGACAACAACCGTATCCGCACCATGGACGCGCAGGGCACCGTGCACTCGCTGGCCGGCAGCCGCGAAGGGTTTGCCGATGGCATCGGTGCGGCGGCGGCCTTCGATACGCCGTCGGGAATCGCGCTCGATGCAGCCGGCAATCTCTACATTGCCGACACCGGCAACCATGCGATCCGCAAGCTTACGCCGCAGGGCGCAGTGACCACCCTGGCCGGTGATGGCGTTGCCGGCGATCGCGACGGTGCTGCAGCGCAGGCGCGCTTCAATGGGCCGATCGGCGTGGCAGTGGATGCGCACGGGCGCGTCTTCGTGGCCGACACCTACAACGATCGCATCCGCGTGATCGAACCCGGCGGCCAGGTGCGCACCCTGGCTGGCGGCACGCGACCGGGCATGGCCGGCGGTGTCGGCGCGCAGGCGCGCTTCGATACGCCGACCGATCTGGCTGTGGATGCGCATGGCACCGTGTGGGTGGCCGACATGCGTAACGATGCGATCCGTCGTATCGCGCCGGACGGCACGGTGACCACGCTGCTGGGCGGTCGGCCCACCGATGCCAGTGGGTTGATCCATCGGCCGACGAGCATGGCCATCACCCGGGACGGGGTGCTCTACGTCGCCGATGCCAGCGGCCGCGTGCTGCAGGTGTCGCGGGCCGGGCATGTCGTCATGCTGGGTGGCGAGGACGTCGACCAGCGGCTGTCGCGGCCGGCCGGGGTGGCAGTGGATGCACGCGGTGCGGTGTATGTCGGCGATGCCGGCAGTGCCCGCGTGCATCGTCTGGTACCGGCGAGCGAGGCCATCGCCAAGCCATCGCCGGTGGTGGGGCCGGCGCCGACCCAACCGCTGCCGCTGCCGCAGACGCAGGGCCGCTGGCCGCTGCAGCCGCAGGATGGCTGGCACGAGGTGGTGGGCACGCTGGGCGAAGTGCGCGGCAACTACCAGGGGCTCAGTCGCGATCACCTGCACGCGGGCCTGGATATCGCCGGCGATGTCGGCCAGCGGGTGGTCGCCATCGCCGATGCCAAGGTGCTCAGCCCGAATGCCAGCTGGGGGCTGGGGCAACTGGGCGAGGGCATGGCGCTGGACACGCTGGGCTACATCCACATGCGCGTAGGCCGCACCGCACAGGGCGCAGTGCTGGATCCGCAACGCTTCCACCTGTTGCGCGATGAGCACGGCGAACCCGAGCGCGTGCGGGTGCTGCGCGGTACGCGCTTCCATGCCGGCGATGCCTTGGGCACGCTCAACGGCATGGCGCATGTGCATCTGACTGCCGGCGCCAATGGCTTCGAGCGCAATGCGGTGCAGCTGGGCTTTACCGGATATGCCGATCACGTCGCGCCACGCATCGATCGCATCGGCTTGCTCGATGCCGGTGGCCAGCCGTTGCCGGTGATCCAGGGCGTGGTGCAGGTGCCGCGCGCGGCAGGCGTGCAGATCTTGGTCGACGCCTGGGATCAAGTGGATGGCAACCTGCCGCGTCGCCGGCTGGGGTTGTATGCGCTGGGCTACCAGGTGCTGGATGCGCAGGGCGTGGCATTGCCGGGTGAGGACGCACCACGCATGACGATCGTCTTCAATCGCATGCCGGCCGATCCGGATGCGGTATTGGTCGCCTATGCGCCCGACAGCGGGATCACCGTGCACGGCAGCGCGGTGACACGCTTCCGCTACATGGTCAGCAACACCGTGCGCGATGGGCGCATCGGCAGCGGCCACTGGCAGGCTGGCGCGCTGCCGGCGGGCGACTATGTCCTGCGCATCGTTGCACGCGACTACAGCGGCAACGAAGCGATCGGTCACCGCGACCTGCGCCTGCGTGCGGAGTAGCGATACGTACAGCGATGCGGCGGCAGGCAAACGCTTGCGAGTGTTGTGCGGTGACATAGCAACGACCGGTGGACTGCTGCGCGGTAACCCACGCTGATCCGGTGGCACTGCGTGTGTGTTGCAACACGATTCAATGCGCCGCTGCAGAAAGTTGATCGTCGCAGCGTGCGGATCGGCGTTACGCGACTCGGCGCCTGCAGGTGCTTAACGCCGCGCTGCCATCGAACGATTCGCGATGTATCGGTGGCCATCGGCGCTCCACGACTCACCACGACCGCGCACGTCGGCACCGCACCCTGCACGCTTCTGCGAACGGCGTCGGGTTCAAGCAGACCTTACCGGATTAGATTGCCGTGGCAGGGGATCTCGAGAATCGAAGGAGAAAGACGATGCGTGTAGGTCGCGGCAATCGATGGGAGCCGGTGCGCACTGCAGGCGCGTTGCGTGTGGGTGCGCTTGCACTGCTGTGCGCAGCGGCGGTTGCGGTGTCTGGTGTGGATGGCACGGCGGCATGGGCAGCCACCGGCCCGGGCGTGGTGACCGGCGATACCATCGTGCACGATCCGTCGATGCTCAAGCTCGGCGATGGGCGCTATTACATCTATTCCACGGTGGGCGTGCTCACCAGCACCGACCGCACCAGATTCAGTAATGCAGGTGCGATCTTCGGCAGCATGCCGGGCTGGGTGAAGACCTATAACCCGAAGAACGAGGTATGGGCGCCGGATGTCTCGCTGCGCGGCAGCAAGTACCTGATGTATTACACCGCATCGTCGTTTGGTTCCAATGCATCGGCCATTGGCCTGGCCAGCAGCAGCACCGGCAAGCCGGGCTCGTGGAAGGACCAGGGCATTGTCTACGCCTCACGCAGCGGCGACGACTACAACGCCATCGACGGCAACCTGGTGGTGGATGCCAGCGGCAAATGGTGGCTCGCGTTCGGCTCGTTCTGGTCGGGCATCAAGCTGATCCAGCTCGACCCGGGCACCGGCAAGCAGCTGGCCAGCAATACGTTCCGTTACAGCCTGGCGAGCCGGCCTTCGCCCGGCGCAGTGGAGGCGCCTTTCATCCAGCAGGCCAACGGGTGGTACTACCTGTTCGTGTCCTTCGATGCGTGCTGCAAGGGCGCCAGCAGCACCTACAGGATCGCCGTGGGGCGTGCGCGGTCGGTGACCGGGCCGTATCTGGATCGTGCCGGGGTGGACATGCGCAACGGCGGCGGCACGGTGATCCATGCCGGCCAGGGCAGCATGCATGGGCCGGGCGGGCAATCGGTGTTCCGCGATGGCGATGGCGACATCCTGGTCTACCACTACTACGACGATCGCGGCGATGCGCGGCTGGGCATCAACCGCCTGGGTTACGACAGCAAGGGCTGGCCGGTGGTGCAGTAACCAACGATCACTGCAGCGCGCCGGTACGCCCTGCACTGGCGCAACACGCAGGCGATGCGTGTTGCAGTCATCCGCCTGTGCTGCTGCCTGCCAGGGATGCAAGGGCCGTCAGCGCTGCCGAACAGTGCCCGGCAGCGTGCGCAGGGTCAGCGCGCTGCCGGCTCGGGCTTGCGCACGCGCTTGACGAGCGCGGCGTCCTTGCCCGGATACAGGTTCAACAGCATCAGGGTGACGCCGTTGGTCCAGCCGAAGCCGTCCTGCAAGGCGTATTCGCCACCGCCGCCGCCGGCCGCATCGGCGTGCAGGCCGTATTTTTCCACCAGCTTGTGCTCGCGTGCGAACAGCGCCTGCACCTGGCCGAGGAAGCGTTCGCCGATGCTGCGGGCCAGTGCGTCTTCGCCATACCGGCGCAGGCCGTCCACGGCCACCCATTGCAGCGGCGCCCAGCCATTGGGCTCGTCCCATTGCTGGCCGGTCTTCACCGCGGTGGTGGCCAGGCCGCCGGGGCGCAGCAGGCGCGCGCGCACCGTGGTGGCGGTGCGTTGGGCGTGTGCGTCCGAGGCCAGGCCGGTGAACAGCGGATACAGCGCGGCCGCCGTGACCTGGTCGCTCAGGGTCCTGGTTTGCCAGTCGTAGTCGGCGTAATAGCCGGCCGCATTCCACAGGTGCGCATCGATGGCCTGCTTGCGCTGCTGCGCCAGTGCGGCGTAGTCCTGCGTGCAGTCGGCGCCGGGTTGCGAGCAGGCCTGGGCCAGGGTGCGCTCCAGGTGGTAGAGCAGGCTGTTGAGGTCGATGGGAACGATGGCGGTGGTGCGGATGGTGCGCAGGTTCTGCCCGTCGGCCAGCCAGCGGCTGGAATAATCCCAGCCGCTTTCGGCACCGGCGCGCAGGTCGCGGTAGACCTCGGCAGCCGGGCGGTCTTGTACTTCGGCGGCGGTGCGGGTGTCGTGCAGCCAGGCTTCCGGGCGCGGGGTATCGCGTTCGTCCCAGTAGCGGTTGAGCACGCTGCCGTCGGCCAGGCGCACCACGTGGCGTGCGGCCTCGCCGGGCGCAAGACCCTCGCTGCCCTGCATCCAGTAGGCGTATTCGGCCTGCAGCTGCGGCAGGTAGCGTTGGTAGACGGCCTGGCCTTCCACGCCGGCCTGCAGTTCCACCATGTAGGAAAAGAACGGCGGCTGCGAGCGGCTGAGGTAGTAGGTGCGGTTGCCGTTGGGAATATGCCCGTAGGTGTCGATCAGGTAGGCGAAGTTGTCCAGCATCTGGCGGCTGAGCGTGGTCTGCCCGCTCTTCACCAGGCCCAGCATGGTGAAGTAGGAATCCCAGTAGTACACCTCGCGGAAGCGCCCGCCCGGCACCACGTAGGGATGCGGCAGCGCCAGCAGGCTGCTGTGCGCCGGCACCTGGGTCTGGCTGCGCACCAGCTTGGGCCACAGCAGGTCGATGTGTTCGCGCAGTGCGGTGTCCTGGCGGATCACGTCGGTCTGCACCGGCGGCGATTCTTCGAAGTTGGCGTCCACGAAGCGGCGCAGGTCGAAGCCGGGGTGGTCGTGCTGCGCCAGATAGTCGGCGTTGATCAGCGCCGGGTCGCGCAGCGGCAGGAAGTCGACAAAGTGCTTCTGGTCCTCGAACAGGTCTGCGTTCTGCACCGCCTGGAACAATTCGGGATAGGCCAGGTCCGGCGTGGGCGGCGTCGAGGCGGGCGCAGTGACAACCGGAGTTTCCAGCGGCGCGGCGGTCAGCGTGCACGGCGCGACGAACATGCTCAGCGACAGGCCAAGCAGCGACGTGCAGCACGGGGGCGCGGCAGAACTCATGGCATCTCCAGAACGGGCAGTGGCGTGTGGCATGGTAAACGACCGAAGTGGCGGGCGGGACCGCGCGGGTGGCCGGAACGCCGGCGCACTTCGCGTGGTGGCAACAGGATTCAGCAAGGTGATCCGGCGCGCCGCCGCAACGTGCGCCAATCCTGGCGTATCGGCGCGGATCGGAGCAGCTTGAGCGCCGCGGCGTCGCCTTGGATCGCCAGTGGAACTGCAAGAAATGCGCCAGAGCCGGCTTGGCCGGTTGCGGCGCGTGGCACCGTTGATGCAGTGCGGGCGCAGGCGTCGGCAGGCGCGACACCACGCCGGCATGCGTCAGGGTAAAGTGCAGCTTGGCCGTTGCACCGGCGCAGCCGCCCTGGCAGCTAGATGCGCGGCCCGGCAATGCAACGGCATGGCCGGCGAACGCAGTGAAGCGCGTCAACCGACCGCTTCGATGCCCAGCAGGGTCCGCATCCGCAAGGCATTGGGCACGGCCAAGCCGGCGGCGGTGTTGTCGAAGATCACCCAGCGGTCGTTACCGGGCCGCGCCGCAGCGTGCACGGCTGCCGCCAGCGCAGCCAACGCCGGCGCATCGTAGCTGCTGTAGTAGACGCGCGGACTCCCATGCCAACGCCAGTAAGACGGGCCGGTGGTGGGGTCCGGTGTGATTGCGGACGGGTGCGGCGCTGGGTCGGCGGCGGCACGTGCGATGCGGTGACGGATCATCACCGCGTGCGCCTGCGGTGTGAACCAGCTGGCGTGGCGCGGCTCGCAGACCACACTGCCATCCCAGCGCCGCCGCAGCATGGCGAAGAAGCTCGCCGCCACGCGCGCCTCGAATGCCGCACTGGGCGGCAATTGCAGCAGCAGGCAGCCCAGGCGTGCGCCGAGCGCACCGGCCTGGGCGAGGAAGGCATCCAGCAAGGGTCCGGCAGCGTGCAGCCGCGCATCGTGGCTGATGCTGCGTGGCAGCTTGACCGAGAACCGAAAGTCCTCGGGCACGTTGTCGGCCCAGCGCGCATAGGTGTCGCGGCGGTGCGGGCGATGGAACGAGGAGTTGATCTCTACCGCGTTGAAGCGGGTGGCGTAGCGCTGCAGCACGTTGGCGCCCGCGCCGAAGGCGGCACGCTCGGCAGCGGGAATCGACCAGCCTGCGCAGCCACACCGGAGGCACTCAGTTGCGAGGGAAGCGCGAGCAGGCATGGCATCGACGGTGTTGGCTGACACGACGGTATGCCGGTGCCCACGTCAGGATTGCGTGTGCGCAGCGATCACGACCGACTCACGCGCCGCTTCGATACTGGGGCATGCCCGAAGGCCCCTCACTGGTCATCCTGCGCGAAGAAGCGGCCCGTTTCGTGGGCCGCAAGATGCTGCGCGTGTCCGGCAACAGCAAGCTGGACATCGCGCGCCTGCAACATCGCAAGGTGCTGGCCGTGCGCAGCTGGGGCAAGCATCTGCTGATCGAATGCGCGCAGTTCAGCGTACGCATCCACTTCCTGCTGTTTGGCAGCTACCGCATCAACGAAGACAAGCCCAATGCCGTGCCGCGCTTACGGCTGGAGTTCTCCAAGGGCGAGCGATTGAACGTCTATGCGTGCTCGGTGCAGTTCGTCGAAGGTCCGCTGGATACGGTCTACGACTGGAGCGCGGATGTCATGAGCCCCCACTGGGACCCAGCGCAGGCGCGCCGCAAGCTACGTGCCGCCCCTGCGATGCTCTCAGCCGATGCCTTGTTGAACCAGGACATCTTTGCCGGGGTTGGCAACATCATCAAGGACGAGGTCCTGCATCGGATTGGCGTGCATCCGGAAAGCCGGGTGGGTGCCTTGCCGGCGCGCAAACTCGGCGAACTGGTCACGCAGGCGCGCGAGTACAGTTTCGATTTCTATACGTGGAAGAAGGCAGCGGTGCTCAAGAAGCACTTCCAGGTGCATACCAAGAGCAGCTGCCCGCGCGATGGCGCGCCGTTGCAGTATCGCAAGCACTTGGGCAAGGCCGGCCGGCGCGCGTTCTTCTGCGAGGTTTGTCAGCGGTTGTATCTGCCCGACGACGCGTAAGGACAGCGAGCCTGCGATCCGATCTGGGCACTGCCTGCGCGTGATGCGGCATGAGCCAACCATCGCGAGTCGACTTCGGAATGCCCACCCACGACGAGTGACTGCACGCCACCAGGCCCGCTCCATGCGCTCCGATCCGGCCATGCCCAGCGAATGTGAATGGCGGCTGGGGCTGAGTGGCCGGACAACGAATTTCGAACGCGCGCAAACGCCGGGCCCGCTAGATTTGTGCGCTCGGCACCGTGACTGCAGAAGCGATTGCCAACCCTCCCACCTCACCGGTCTCCCGCATAGTGATTACCCGCAGGAAGGAAGCGCTTGTCCCGCATATGGCTGCAGCCGCATGCACGGGCGCCATCCTGTTTTTTCTTGCCTGCCTGTTGCTGTACATGCCAGCCCCGCGTCAGTCGGTACGCCACGACGAAAGTCTGCAGGTGTATTTCCTGCCACGCCAGCCGCTCACGCAGCCGGCTCCGGCCGTGCCGCCAACGCAGGCCGAGCGACGGCCGCCCGCCGCCGCATCGACCGCACGTGCTGCGCCGCCGCCCACACGCACGCCACCGCCGCAGCGCCAGGTGGCGGCGGCCAATGCATCGGCCAACGATGCGATGGCCGCCCAGCTGTACACCCGCGAAGGCCGCCTGCGCATGCCGCCGGACACCCGGCTGGATCCGCTGGCGCCAGGCGCTGCGGTGCCGCCGGGCATGACCGACGCGCGCGCGCAAGCGAAAGCACGCAGCGTGATGGAGCGGGTCAACCCGGTGCAGTACCAGCAAACGCGCTTTGCCAAGGACTGGAAGAGCGATGGCACATTGGGCGATGTGGCGATGCAGGAAATGGATCGCGGCATGAAGAAGTTCAACGACATGCTCAACGGGCCGCAGACGCAGGTAGCCAAGGCGCGTCCGCCGCCGGATGTGCGCTTCAATCCCGCACTGGCCGGCAACCAGGCCGATCTGGGCAGCGAGGCGACCGGCGATGCCTACAAGGCCGCACCGATCGCGCACGAAAGCCCGCCCGACCTCAAGGGAGAAGCCAGCCGCCGCATCCGCGACGCCCTGGCATCGCTGGAGCAACGCAGCGCACGCTGCGATGCATCCCGGCGCACCTCGCTGCTGTCGCCGGTGCGCACGCATCTGTCGGATCTGGAGCGCGCCGAGCACGCACTGAACAACGGCGCCGATCCGGTGATGGCCGCGCAACTGCTGCCGCGCCAGGCCGACAACGCCTACGACATGGCGCGCCGCGCGCTGTGGTACGCGGACCGGCAACTGAAGCAGTGCGCGGTGGGGTGAGTGCTGAGTTTTCGTTGCTGTCTCAAAGCAGTTGGGAGCGCGGTACCGTCATCGTGACGTCGAGCACCGCAGCACTGCCGCACCTCACCCCATCCCATCTCGGCGGGAAAGGGCTTCAGACGCGACGGACGCTGTTGCGTGCTGGAGTTGTTGTTTGGCCGCTTGGGTTCAATGGCAGACCAGACTGAAGCAATTCGAGCCACTCTCCCGCCGGGCGAGCACTTCAAGCCCCTGTTCCGCCGGAGAATCGATTCATGCCCCTCTCCCGCCGGGGCGAGAAGGCATGGCTTACGCGCCATTGGCGCATGTGCCTTGGAGCGCCCGCGCCAATGGCGCGGGCCGGGGCGCGGAGCGGGGGTTGGGGTGAGGGTACGCCTGCGGAGCGATGCCTACGCCAGATGCTGGCGGTAACGGTCCTTCTCTGCGCTCAGCGCGATTTCCGCGCGCAGGAACACCTGCCCGATCGGTTCGTCCGCGCGGCTGGCGCGTGCCTCGCCCAGCAACACCGTCAGGCCCAGCGGGTGTTGCTGCTGGGCCACCTCGCGCAGGGCCTGCAGGGTGCGCTCGGCATCGGGGCCGCGCAGCACGGCGATGAATTCGGCGCTGTCGGTGACCCGGTCGATGCTGTTGCCGGGGCCTTGCACCAGCGTGGCGAAGGACTGGTCGAGGTCCTGCAAGGCGCGGCCGAGCAGGCGCTCGCTCTGGCGCTCGGCCAGGGCAGCCAGTTCCTGCACCTCCAGGATCACCAGGCGATACGGATCGTCGCTGCTGGCCTGGCTGGTTCCCACCGCCGCATCGGCGGCCGGTTGCAGGATGGCCTCGCGTTCCTGTTGCAGCGCCTGCTGGCGCGCATCCAGCAGGTTCATCGTGACCCGGGCCAATGCCTGCAGGCCGGTGCGCTGCATGTCGTTGAGCCGGCGCGGCTCGGTGTCCAGCACGCAGACGGTGCCCAGGGCCACGCCGTCGTCGGTCACCAGCGGCATGCCGGCATAGAAACGCGCGCCGGTGTCGCCAGTCACCACGGAAATATCGCGAAAGCGCGGGTCCTGGGTCAGGTCGGGCACTTCCATCAGGTTGCTGGGCTCGCGGATGGCGTGATCGCATACCGCCTGGCTACGGTCGGTTTGCTGCAGGTCCACGCCCAGTCGCGCCTTGAACCACTGGCGGTCTCGGTCCACCAGCGACATCAGCGCGATCGGCGTCTCGCACAACGCCGCGGCCACCTGCACGATGTCCTGGTAGGTGTCTTCGGGCAGGCTGTCGACGATGCGATAACCGTCGAGCACCTGCTGGCGGGAAGCTTCGTCTGCCTTCGGCATCTCTTTCATCGGATGAGCCAAGCACCTGTCGAGGAGAGTGCCCAAGCTTAACCGGGCCGGCCGATAACGCAGCGTGGAAAGGCAGGCTGCATCCGACTGTACGGTTGCGCGCTGGATCGGGCCTGCGGCCTCCTGCGGCAGTACCGCCGCGGGGGGAGGTCGTCGCCAGCGTGTCCCTGCGGCTGGCGCAGGCCGCTCAGGCTGGCCGCATCATCGGCCCCCTGCATGCTGCGGGGGCCGATGCGGCGGTGCTCAGCGCTTGACCGGCTTGCCGTCCACGTCCAGCACCTGCACCTCGCCCAGCTTGAGTGCACGCACCGGGGCTTGGATCTTCTTCAGGTCGCCGACGATCACCCAGGTCATGGCCTCGGGCTTGATGATCTGCGCAATGGCCTTCTGCGCCGCCGCCTGATCGATCGCTTCCAGGCGCGGCTTGAGCGTCTGCACGTAATCGTCCGGGCGGTCGAACTGCACGATGCCTTCGATCGCGCCCATCACCGCGTCCGTGGTTTCGAAGCTACCGGGCAGGGCGCGGATGCGCTGGTTCTTGATCTTCTCGATCTCCTCGCCGGTCAGCGGCTTGGCGCCGATAACCGCGCTGGCTTCCTTGAAGATCTCGTTGGCCGACTCGGCGGTCTTGTCGGTCTGTACCGGCGCGGAGAACATGTAGGGACGCTGGCCCTGCGCGTCTATCATGCGGGTGCCGGCGCCGTAGGCCCAGCGCTTGCTCTCGCGCAGGTTCATGTTCAGGCGCGAGGTGAAGGTGCCGCCGAAGGCGCCGTTGGCCACGCCGATGGCCAGGTTGTCCGGTGTCTTGGTGGAGGGGGCCAGCAGGCCGGCCAGGATCACCGACTGCGGCGCGTCCGGGCGGTTGATCAGGTAGACGCGCGGCCTGGGCTGCGCCGCCACCTCGACCAGGTTCTTCTTCGGCAGCGGGGTGGCCGGGGCCTTCCAGTCGCCGAACGCCGCGTCCAGCTGCGGAATGATCTGCGCCAGGGTGGTGTCGCCGGCCACCAGGATGCGCAGGTTGTCCGGACGCAGCCACTGGCTGTGGAAAGCCTGCAGATCCTGCGCAGTGAGGCTCTTGATCGCCGCCTCGGTGCCGCTGCCGGTGAGCGGGATGCCGTAGGGGTGCTGGTTGCCGAACAGCAACGGCGGCAACGCACGCAGCGCCAGGCTGTTGGGTTGGGTCTTCTCCTGCGCGATGCCGGACAGCCACTGCCCACGCACGCGTTCGATATCGCTGCTCTTGAACGCCGGGTTGCGCACGATGTCGGAGAACAGCTGCAGCGAGGGCTGCAACCGATCGTTGAGCGCGTCCAGCGAGGCGCTGCAGCTGTCCAGGTCGCAGCCCACCGAGGTGATCGCGCCCAGGCGCTGGCGGCGCTGCGCCACTTCCACCGAATCCAGCGCTGCGGTGCTCTCGTTCATCAGCGCGGCGCTGAAGCTGGCGGTGCCGAGTTTCTTGCCCTGGTCGGCGGCATAACCGGCGTCGAACAGCAGCTCCACCTGGGTGACCGGGATGGTGTGGCGCTCGGCCAGGATCACTTCGATGCCGTTCTTCAGCTTGCCGCGCTGCAACTGCGGGAAGCTCAGGTCCGGGAATTGATCGGTCTGCGGCACGCCCTTGCTGCGATCGAGCGTGCTGGCGACGGTCTTGTAGCGGGCGGCGGCCGGCAGCTTGGGCGCCGGCTTGCCCGGCTCGGCGGCGCGTGCCACCACCGCCTTGTCCTCGGCCGCCGGGTCGAAGTCCTTGCCGGCCGGCAATACGGTCAGCAGATAGTCGCCCTTGCCGAACCAGGTGGCGGCGGCCTGCCTGACGCTGTCCACGGTGGCGGCCTGGCCGCGCTGCAGATCTTTCTTGTAGGCGCCCGGGTCGCCGCGATAGACCTGGCCCTCGGCCAGGATCACCGCCTTGCCGGTGAAGCCGCCCACCTTCTCCAGCCCGCGCACGAAGCCGGCGCGGTAGGCCACCTGCGCGCGCTGCAGTTCGTCGGCGGTCGGGCCCTGGGCGATGAACCTCTTGAGTTCTTCGTCGATGACCGCTTCGACCTTGGCCGGGTCCACGCCGTCCTTCACGTCGGCCTGGATCTGCATCTGGCTGGACAGGGCGAGCGGCTGGATCGAGGCGGAGACGTCGTCGACCAACTTGTCCTGGTAGACCAGACGCTGGTACAGCCGCGAGGTCTTGCCGCCGCCCAGCACGGTGGTGGCCAGGTCCAGCTGGATCGCATCGTCGGTACCGAGCTGCGGTGCCACCCAGGTGCGGTAGATGCGCGGCTGGGAGACATGGTCGTGCTGCACGCCACGCTTCTGCGCGGCCAGCGGGGTGATCCACGGCTGCTGGCGGGGCACCGGCTTGCCGGACGGGATGTCGCCGAAATACTGCAGCGCCTTGGCCCGCGCCTGCGCCACGGTGATGTCGCCGGCCAGCACCAGGGTGGTGTTGGCCGCGCCGTAGTTGTCGTTGAACCACTGCTTGACGTCGCCCAGCGAGGCCGCGTCCAGATCTTCCATCGAGCCGATGGTGTCGTGCTGGTAGGGGTGGTTGGCCGGGAACAGGTTGGACAGGATGTTCTGTTCCACGCGGCCATACGGGCGGTTCTCGCCCTGGCGTTTTTCGTTCTGCACCACGCCGCGCTGGGTATCGAGTTCCTGCTGGCCGATCGCACCGAGCAGGTGGCCCATGCGGTCCGATTCCAGCCACAGCGCGGTATCCAGCGCGGTGGTCGGCACGGTCTCGAAGTAGTTGGTGCGGTCGAACCAGGTGGTGCCGTTCATGTCGGTGGTGCCGACCTTTTCCAGCGGCGCGAAGAAGCTGCCCTTGTTGTTCTCCGAGCCGGAGAACATCAGGTGCTCGAACAGGTGCGCAAAGCCGGTCTTGCCGGCCGGCTCGTCGCCGGACCCGATGTGGTACCAGATGCTGACCGCCACCACCGGCGCCTTGTGGTCTTCATGCACCACCACGGTCAGGCCGTTGGGCAGGGTGAAGCGGGTGTAGGCGATGTCGGGAATGGCGCTGCTGGCCGCAGGCTTGGACAGGCTGGCCGGGGCGGCAGCGACGGCGGGGGCAACGGATCCGGCAGCAACGCCGAGCACACCGGCGATCAACAGGGACAGCGGACGCAGCATGTGACACTCCAGGACGGGACAATCGGCCGAGGGTAGTGGCTGCCTGGCGAGGCCGCAAATGCGGTCCGGCAGGGTGGCGGCCGGTCGCGGCAGGGCGGTGACGCCGGCACCGTTGGGCCGGCGGTAGGGGCGGGCCTGGGCGTGGGCCGCGCTCGTGGCTTGCCGTCGCGCTGCTGGAAGGTGATGTGGGGCCGCGCTGCGGGCAGGTCAGACGCACAGCACCGGCCAAGGTGTGCTGCCCTGGCCGGCGGGCGAGCCCGGCCCATGCCGATGGTCCGCAGGCGTCGCGATGCCGACCTACGAGCGGCTAGCCAAAACGACTGCGCTCACCGCCAGGTGGGCGCGGCCGGTGCTCGGTGCGGCATGTGCCACGTGTACGCTGGGGTTCCTCGGCGCCGTCCACACCCACCTGACGACCGCTCGCCATGTCTTGCCAGCCGCTCCAGGCGCCCAGGCAGGGTGGGTCCGTGCCGCGTTCGCAGCCCGAGTTCGCACGCGCCCTGGGGGACCGCAGTCGAACCCGCTGTACCGGGATGCCGACGGATCCGCGTCAACGAACGCGGCCGCGGATGCTTAAGTTGGCCATCGCCTCGCCGTTACTTCGGGCGACCTACCTTGACCCGACGCCACTCGCCGACCACGCCATGACCGCCCCGCTGCCGCCCGTGCCGATCCCCGCCAACGATGCCCTGCGCGTGGAAGCGGTGCGCCGGCTGGAGGTGCTGGACACCGAAGCCGAAGCCGAGTTCGACGACATCGCCTGGCTGGCCGCGCACGTGACCGGTGCGCCGATGGCGCTGGTGTCGCTGCTCGATGCCGACCGGCAGTGGTTCAAGGCGCGCTGCGGTACCGACCTGGAAGGCACGCCGCGCAGCGTGTCGTTCTGCTCCTACACGGTGATGGGCACCGAGCTGATGGAGGTGCCCGATGCCGAGGCCGACCCGCGCTTCGTCAACAACCCCTTGGTGACTGCGGCCCCGGGCGTACGCTCGTATGTGGGCGTGCCGCTGATCGGCCGCGAAGGCTACGCCTACGGCACCCTGTGCACGCTCAGCACCCGATCGCGCGTGCTCGAGGAGAATCAAAAGCAGGCGCTGATCCGGTTGGCGCGGCAGGCGGTCAGCCAGCTGGAAGCCCGCCGCGACCGGTTGACCGCACAGGCGCAGCGGCAGACCCTGAGCATGTTGCTGGAAGCCATGCCCGATGGCGTGGTGGCCTGCGGCACCGATGGCCTGCTGCGCGAGTTCAATCACGCTGCGCGGCAATGGCACGGCACCGATCCGCGCGTACTGCCGCCGGCGCAATGGGCGCAGCACTTCGACCTGTACACCGCCGATGGCAACGGCCTGTTGCCTACCGAAGCCATTCCGCTGCTGCGCGCCTGGCGCGGCGAGCATGTGCGCAATGCCGAGCTGGTGATCCGCGCCACCGGGCAACCGGCGCGCAGCGTGCTGTGCAATGCGGATCCGGTGGTAGGCGACAAGGGCACCGCACTGGGCGCGGTCTGCGTGATGCACGACATCACCGAGCTCAAGAATGCGTCGGCGGCATTGTCGGCCGAGCGCGCGCGCTTGCAGGCGCTGGTGGATGCCTCGCAGGACGTGGCGATCATCGCCTTCGATCCGCTGGGCCGGACCGAGCTGTTCAATCCCGGTGCCGAACAGCTGCTGGGCTATACGGCCGAGGAGGTCCTGGGCAGCGGCCCGGCACGCTTCCATCTGCAGGCCGAGCTGGAACGCCATATGGCCACCCTGGCGCTGTCGCCACCGTCGTACGTGAAACTGGCCGCGGCCTCGGCTGGCGACGTGCTGCGCGAGGAACTGTGGACCCTGGTGCGCAAGGACGGCGAGCTGCGGCGGGTGCGGCTGTGCTTCAACATCATCCATGACGCGCAGCAGGGCCTGGCCGGCTATCTGGCCATGGCCATCGACGTGACCGCCGAACTGCAGGCGCAGGCCGCCGCGCAACTGGCGGCAGAACGCTTTGCCGGCGCCTTCGAAACCGCGCCGCAGGGCATGGCCATCGTGTCGCTGGAAGGCGCCTGGCGTGACGTCAACCCGTCGCTGTGCAGCATCCTGGGCTATCCGCGCGAGCAACTGCTGCGCACCACGTTCCAGCAGATCACCTATCCGGAGGACCTGGATATGGACCTGAAGCTGGTGCAGGAACTGATCGACGGCAAGCGCGACAGCTACAGCCTGGCCAAGCGCTACATCAGCAAGCAGGGCGCGGTGATCTGGGCGCAGTTGTCGGTGTCGCTGGTGCGCGACGGCAGCGGCGCGCCGGTGCATTTCGTTTCGCAGATCCAGGATGTCACCGAGCGCCATGTCGCCGCCGAGCGCCTGGCCGAAAGCGAAGCACGGCTGCGGGCCATCAGCGATGCCACGCCGGCGCTGGTCAGCCAGTTCGACGCCAGCCAGCGCTGCCTGTTTGCCAACGAAGCACACCGCGACTGGCTGGGCGTGGAGCCGGCCAGTCTGGTCGGTACGCCCATCACCCATCTGCTCGGCGCGGCGCTCAGCGTTCCCGCCCGCACCGCACTGGCACAGGTGGCGGCCGGACAGCGCGCCAGCTTCGAGCATGTGCTGCAGGTGGGCAGTACGCCGCGCGATGTGGAGATCACCCTGGTGCCGGAAGCCCGTCGTTCGCATGCGGGCACGCAAGGCTTCTTCCTGATGGCGCAGGACGTCACCGCGCACAAGACGCTACATCGGCTGATGCACGAGCGTGCCACCCGCGACGCGCTGACCGGCCTGCCCAACCGCCACGCCTGGACCGAGGCGTTGCAGGCTGCGGTGGTGCAGGCGCAGCAGCTGCAGCGCGCGGTGGCAGTGATGTTCCTGGACCTGGATGGCTTCAAGCGCATCAACGATACCTACGGCCACCGCGCCGGCGATGCGGTGCTGGTGGCGTTCGGTCATTGCCTGCAACGCGCGGTGGAGGGGCGCTACCTGGTGGCGCGCCTGGCTGGCGACGAATTCGTGGTGCTGCTGGACAATCTGCAGGCACCGGAGGCGGACTGCGCCAGGGTGGCCGAGCGTATCCGCCATGCCGCCGCCGCTGGCGCCATGTTTGGCGAGCAGCGGCTACCGATCCAGCCCAGCATCGGCGTGGCCTGGCAGCACGGCAACCAGGCCGACGCCGCCAGCCTGATGCATGCCGCCGACGAAGCGATGTATGCCGCAAAGAACGCGCGCGGCAGCAAGAACGCCGCGACCAACGGCCGCGACGCGACACGTTGAAAGAGTGTGTCAATTGGCGGTGCATCGCTCATCCTTCTCCCCACGGGAGAAGGTGCCCGAAGGGCGGATGAGGGTACGTCAGCCGATGGTGATGGCGGTCGCCCGTGTTTTGACGAGCGATAAATACGCGTCGATTCCCGATTCCCGCCTACCGGCGGTACGCCTGCCTGTTCGTCGATGCATCTCGTTCGTTTAGTAATGCATCTGGTGCTCGAAGCCTCCCTGCTGCCGGGCGCCCTCACCCCAACCCCCGCTCCGCGCCCGGCCCGCGCCATTGGCGCGGGCGCTCCAAGGCACACGCGCCAATGGCGCGTAAGCCGTGCCTTCTCGCCCCGGCGGGAGAGGGGCCTTGGCACGCGTTGGATGCTGTTCCTTCTCCCCCGGGAGAAGGTGCCCGAAGGGCGGATGAGGGTGCGTCTGCCGATGTGGTGATGGCATCCGCCCGTTTTTTTACGCTGCCTGAGCGGCGCCGTGGCGCAGTTTCGCGGCAGGCTGCGCCGGCGCCAGCCGGAACACGGCCACCGCGCGTGCCAGGTCCGCGGCCTGGTCTTCCAGGCTGCGTGCGGCCGCCGTGGCTTCTTCCACCAGCGCGGCGTTCTGCTGGGTCATCTCATCCAGCTGCATCACTGTGGTGCTGACCTGCTCGATACCGGCGCTCTGTTCGGTGCTGGCGGCGGTGATCTCGGCCATGATGTCGGTCACGCGCTTCACTGAGCCGACCACCTCGGTCATGGTGCTGCCGGCCTGTTGCACCAGGTCCGAGCCCTGTTCCACCTTTTCCACCGAGTCGGAGATCAGTTGCTTGATCTCCTTGGCCGCACCGGCCGAACGCTGCGCCAGCGCACGCACTTCCGTCGCCACTACCGCAAAGCCGCGGCCCTGTTCGCCGGCGCGCGCAGCTTCCACCGCTGCATTCAGGGCCAGGATGTTGGTCTGGAACGCGATGCCGTCGATCACTCCGATGATGTCGGAAATGCGCGCCGAGGCCTGGGTGATCGCCTGCATGGTGGTGACCACGTCCTGTACCACGCGTCCGCCGCTTTCGGCCACCTCGCCGGTGCCCTTGACCAGTTGGTTGGCCTGGCGCGCGTTGTCGGCATTCTGGCGTACGGTGGAGGTCAGTTCTTCCATCGAGGCGGCGGTTTCTTCCAGGTTCGCAGCCTGGTTCTCGGTACGCGTGGACAGGTCGGCGTTGCCGCTGGCGATCTCGCCGGCGGCGGTATTGATCATCTCGGCCGAATGCTGGATGCCCTGCACGATGCCGGTGAGCTGGATCGCAGTGCGGTTGGCGGCGTCGGCCAGGCGGCCGAACGCGCCTTCGTAATGCGATTCCACCCGCTGCGACAGGTCGCCATCGGCAATGGCGGCCATGATGCGGCCCACATCGTCCAGGCCGGCATCGGCCTGCTGCATCAGCCGGTTCAAGGCCTGCACCATTTCGGCGAACGCGAACTGGTAGCGCCCCTGCTCGCCGCGTGCGGAGAAGTCGCCACGCGCGGCCGCATCGGCCAGGCGCGCGATATCGCCGTTGATCGCCGACAGGTTGCGCTTCACCGTATCCAGCGCGTCATGCAGGGCCGCGCGCTGGCCGGGCAGGCGGCGCATGTCGCGGCGCAGATCGCCACGGCCATACTCGCTCATGACATCCATCGCTTCGTTGATGGCATCCAGGTGCTCGAACACCACGGTGTTCACGCCATGCGCCAGCGTGCCGTAATCACCGGGAAAATCTTCCGGAATACGGTGCGCGATGTTCTCGCCCTGCTGCAGGCGGATCATGGTCTGCATCTCGCCATTGAAGCGCTGCAACTGGGTCTGCATCTGCTGCATGCTGTGCATCAGCTGGCCGGTTTCATCGCGCGACTCGACACGGATGTCGTTGTCGAAGCGGCCCGAGGCGATCGCTTCGGCAGTGCGGGTTGCTGCACGCAACGGCGCGGCCATGGCCGAGGCGATCAGCCAGCACACGCCGATCACCATCGCCACCAGTGCGGCGCCGATCAGGGTCAGCGTGCGGGTGAAGCCCCAGGCCTGCACCTGGATGTCTTCGGCGTACACGCCCATCACCAACACCCAGTTCCAGGCCGGGAAGGTCTTGGCATAGCTGATCTTGGGAAGTTGTTCCTGCTTGCCCGGCTTGGGCGCGTCGTAGTAGCTGAAGCCGTCGCCGCTGTCGATGGCGGTCTTGATGTCGCGATACACGTACTGCCCGGCATCGCTCTTGTAGTCGCTCATATCGGTACCGACGGCGCGCTTGGGATGCATCAGGATGCGCATCTGCGGATCGACGATGAAGAAGTAGTCCACGCCCTCGTTGGTGCGCATGTCGGCCAGGGTGGAGCGTGCAGCCTCCTTGGCCTGGTCAGCGGTGAGTTCGCCGCGTTTGACCTTGTCGGCGTAGTGCTGCATCACGGTCAGCCCCATCTCGACTTCGGTCTTGACGCTGAGCTTGCGCGCTTCGATCAGGTCCAGGTATTGCAGGCGCGCGGCGGCGACGGCCAGCAGGATCACACCGACGGTGAGGAGCGTGCATAACAGGACGAACTTGCGGGTGAGCGGGAGATTGGCAACGTGACGACGCAACAGGGAAACGACAGGCATGGCAACGACATCCAGGAAGGCGCAGGGCGCTACCTACGGGATATCGGCGGCGGCGAGAGGGGATGAAGCGCTATCTGCGGCAGCGCCTGCTTGTAGTTGCGGCATGTCGATGCATCGCAGCTGCCTGCATGCCGGGCGGCCAGCGACACTGGCACTGCGCGGCGATGAATCACGCGTAGAAGTGCAAGGGCGTTCGCTGCTTGCGTCGCACTGCACGCAGTGATGTCAACTGCGCGCAACGGTCGTGGTGTGGATGCGATGCGCCGGCGGTTCCGCATGACGGATCCTGGCCGGACGAGATGCAGTGATGGAATCGCACCGATGCCGGGCATGCCGACCACGGCGCGTGGTCGGCATGCAGTCTTCAATCCGGCCATGCGGTGATCGCTCGATCACCGCATGGCCGGTAGGGCGGACACGCAGGGTATCCGCCCCCGCTCTTCACTTAGGTTGCCGAGCAGAAGCCGAATTCGGCCGTCGCGCCGGCCGGGAGCGTGCGGTTGAAATCCACGCCGCTGGCGCTCAGGGTGCTGCCGCTCTGCGACCACACCACGTTCCAGGCGTTGTTGACCTTGCCGGTGACCGGCACCGTCACTGCCCAGGTGCCGCTGGCGGTACCGGTGTTGGTGACCTGCACGCGGTTGCACGAGCCACCGTTCCAGCTGCTGTCCAGGATCACCTTGGTGCTGAAGCTGCTGGTGCCCGGGGTGGGCGTCGGCGTCGGCGTGGGAGTCGGGGTTGGCGTCGGAGTCGGAGTCGGAGTCGGAGTGGGCGTAGGCGTGGGAGTGGTGTTGGACACGGTGCCCCACAAGGTGCGCAGCAGGGTCATCTTGTCCTGGCGCACCGTGGTCCAGTCGTCGCGCAGGATGCCGCCGGTATCGCCGCTGTTGGGATTCCACGACCAGTAGAAGCCTTCGTTGATGCCCTTGCTGCGCAGGTACTTCACCAGCGCGTCCTGCCAGACCTTGTCGCGCGCATCGCCTTCGCCGTACTTGCCGCCGAATTCGCCCAGCAGCAATGCGTACTTGCCGATGAACTGACCGAAGTGACGGTCCCAGATGGCCGGCATGTTGTTGGGGAAGTTGCTGTCGTTGAAGTACGACTGCACGTACACGTCCGGGCCGTACACGTGCGGCGCCAGCAGCAGGCGGTTGGCCGGAATGTTCAGCGGGGTGCAGGCCAGCGGCTGCAGGTTGCCGCCCCAGTAGATCCCGCCATTTATCGAGCACACCGGGTTGTCGCCAATGCCTTCCACCGCAATGATCCACTTCGGCGCCACCGCCAGCACCGCGGCCGACCCGCGTTCGGCGGCCTTGTTCCAGTCGGTGGCGGCGTTGCCGGTGCCCCAGGTGGCGGCGCCGTGCGGTTCGTTCTTCAGGTCCAGGCCGAGCACGTAGGGCACGTTCTTGTAGCGGTTGGCCACAAAGCGCAGGTCGGCCAGCCACTGGGCTTCGGAGTAGGAGCCGGTGTACCAGAGCTCGGAGATGCTGGCGCAATCGGGGGTGTGGTGATCCAGCAGCACGTACATGCCGCGTGCGTTGAATTCGTTGATCACCTTGTCGAGGATCTGCAGCGAGGTCAGGCCCTGCAGATCGGCATTGCGGCTGTAGTCGATGCTGCTGGGCATCTGGCCGCTGCGCAGCGTGGCCGGGCAGAACGGCAGGCGCACGGCGTTGAAGCCCAGGCCCTGCATCTGCACGATCATGTCCTTCCAGTTGCGCGCCCACAGACCATGCATGACATGGTTGCCGGTCTCGAAGCCGAACACGTTGACACCCTTGAGCTGCACCACCTTGCCGCTGTCGTCGACAACCCTGTTGTTGCTGATGGAATAGCTGAACGCCGGTGCGGCGGCCATGGCCAGCGCGGTGGCGAGTGCGAGCCTGCCTGCGGTCCTGAGAATCGACATGGTTTTCTCCCTAGATGACCGAGCTCGACACCCGAGCCCGGGGGGCGCATCTTGGTCTGCAGCCGCGTTGCGTGGCGTGATCGCTGCCACAGAAAAGCGCATTGGCGCACAGATCACAGGCGGGCTGCGGGCGCGGTCGCTTTCCCGCACACTATCGCCGCTGCGCACTGTCCGCAGGCTGTCCTTTCTGTCCCCGGAGTGTCTCCCGATGTCCCCTTTGCGTGCCGAACTGGCGCAGTGGCGCGCGTCGCCCGCGCGCGAACTCATGGCCGGTGCGGTCGCCACGTTTGCCCTGATTCCCGAGGTGATCGCGTTCGCCTTCGTGGCTGGGGTGGATCCGCAGGTCGGTCTGTTCGCATCCTTCGTCATCGGGATCGTGATCGCGTTTTGTGGCGGGCGCCCGGCGATGATTTCCGCCGCGGCCGGCTCGGTGGCGCTGGTGGCCGCACCACTGGTGGCCGCGCACGGCTTGCCGTACCTGCTGGCCGCCGGCCTGCTGGCTGGCGTAGTGCAGATCGCGTTCGGGCTGCTGCGGCTGGGCGTGCTGATGCGCTTTGTCAGCAGTTCGGTGCGCACCGGCTTCGTCAACGCGCTGGCGGTGCTGATCTTCGCCGCGCAGCTGCCGCATCTGCTGGGCGCCAACCTCGCCACCTGGGCCATGCTCGGGGTGGGCCTGGCGATCATCTACGGCCTGCCGCGCCTGCGCGTGCCCGGGCTGTCGGCGATTCCCTCGCCCCTGCTGTGCATCGCGCTGCTGACCATCGCCGGCAGCGCGCTGCAGTTGCCGCTCAAGACCGTGGCCGACCTGGGCAAACTGCCCGACGCGTTGCCAGTCCTGCAGTGGCCGTCGGTGCCGCTGACGCTGGAGACCTTGCGCATCATCGCGTTGCCGGCGTTGGCCATCGCCATGGTGGGCCTGCTCGAATCGCTGATGACCGCGCGGGTGGTCGACGAGCTCACCGACACCCCCAGCGACAAGAACCGCGAGTGCACCGGACTGGGCATCGCCAACGCGGCGGCCAGCCTGTTCGGCGGCATCGCCGGCTGCGGCATGATCGGGCAGACCGTGGGCAACGTGAAGTATGGCGGCCGTGGCCGGCTGTCGACGCTGTTTGCCGGGGTGTTCCTGCTGATCCTGATGGTGCTGCTCAAGCCGTGGGTGTCGCAGGTGCCGGTGGTGGCGCTGGTGGCGATCATGGTGATGGTCTCGGCCGAGACCTTCGCCTGGCGTTCGCTGCGCACCGTCGTCACCCATCCGCGCACCTCCAGCGTGGTGATGCTGGCCACCGTGGCGGTGACCCTGGCCACCCACAACCTGGCCGCCGGGGTGGCGGTGGGGGTGGTGTTGAGCGGGGTGTTCTTCACCTTCAAGGTGGCCGGGCTGCTGCAGATCGCGCACGACGATGGCGCAGACGGCGTGCGGACCTACAGCGTGCGCGGGCAGGTGTTCTTCGCCTCGGCCGACGTGTTCATCGATGCCTTCGATGCGCGCCAGGTGCCCGGCCGCAGCGTGGTGATCGATGTCAGCCGTGCGCACTTCTGGGACATCACTGCCGTGGCCGCCCTGGACAAGGTGGTGCAGCGGCTGCGGCACCACGATCTGGAGGTGCAGGTCAGGGGCTTGAACGCCGGCAGCCGGCGCCTGATGCAGGCGCATGCGCTGGGCGAGGACGCGCTGGAATCCGCGCTGCCCTGAGCCGGCGCGGGCGCTGCGAATGCCGGGCGTGGCGGGCGTTTTTGTCCGCTGCGCAGGCGGGCTGGCCGGTGGCTGAGGGCGGCCGGTCAGCGGCCTCAAGTTTGTGGGGCCCACGCCGATGAACCGGCATCCTGATTGCCGGTCGCCGTCGTGAAGCCTGTGCGTTGCCACTGCCGTTGTCTGCCAGCCGTCCGTGCCCGCCACGCCAGGTCGGCATCTGCGTGTGGACCGAGGCGCCGATGAGCGCCACGCCCTTGCTGGAGCGGATGGTGGACATGACGGCCATCCGTGATGCCGATCTGCTCGACCTGAGCCTGCTGCGCACCATGCGCGAGGTCTGTGCCGCCGACGAGCTGTCGCTGCTGCGCATCGCCCCGGACGGCCGCAGCATGGCCGAAACCCGGCTGCGCGACGATGGCCGGCTGCAGTTGACGGTGGCCGAGCTGAAGGATGCGCAGCTGCGTGCCCAGCTGGCCGAGGTGCATGGCGCCGGCGATGTGGTGCAGTTGCACCAGGACGGCCGCGCGTTGCTGGTCTACCCGATGATGGAAGCGCGCGGTATCCGCACCTGCCTGCGGGTGGGCAGCGCACGCGCACCCGGTGCCGCCGAGCAGGCGATGCTGCAGGGCTTCGCACGCTTCTTCCAGAACTACCGCAGCCTGCTCGACGATGCCCAGCGCGACGCGCTGACCGGCCTGCGCAACCGCAAGACCTTCGACGATGTGATCCTGCAGCTGTTCGCCGGCAGCGCCGAGGCGGCAGCGGCGCAGGGCGTGTGGCTGGGGATCGTGGACATCGATCACTTCAAGCGCGTCAACGACACCTTCGGCCATCTGTACGGCGACGAGGTGCTGTTGCTGGTGGCGCAGCTGATGCAGCGTACGTTTCGCCAGGACGATCTGCTGTTCCGGTTCGGCGGCGAGGAATTCGTGATCGTGCTGCGCGGGGTGGATCGCGATGTCGCGGTCGGCCTGTTCGAGCGCTTCCGCGCGGCGGTGGCCGGGCACGACTTCCCGCAGGTCGGCCAGGTCACCCTCAGCACCGGCATCGTGGAACTGACCCATGGCCGGTTGATCAGCCAGATGCTCGACGAGGCCGACAAGGCGCTGTACTGGGCCAAGCAGCACGGCCGCAATCGCGCGGCGGTGTATGCCGAACTGATCGCCAGCGGGCAGATGCAGCAGCTCGCCCCGCAGGTCGGCAGCGTCGACCTGTTCTGAGCGCGAGGACCGGGCGCGCTGCGCATTTCGCGCCGGTACACGTGCGCCGAATCGGCCTGGATGGCGCGTGCAGCGTCTGCTCCGCGCGGCGTGCGGCATCCTGACGCCTGCGCGCAATCCCGCCACGCCGGCAACCCAAGCGGTGTCCGCGTGCAGCAGGCACGGCGGCACGGATCGCGCCCCACCTTGCACCGCCAGCAGGTCCCGGCCGCAGTGGCTACACTCCGGGGCTGTTCGGACAACACCTGGGGTGCTGCAGTGAAGCGAGTTGTGATCAAGCGTGCCGCGATCGAGCGTGCCGGCAAGACCGTGGCGATGGGCTTGCTGGCGATGGCGGTCTCGACCGTGGTGATGGCGCAGGCGCCGACGTTCGATGGCGCGCGCATCTCGCGCGATGTCAGGGAACTGGCCTCCGACGCCTACGAAGGCCGCGGCCCGGCCACCGCCGGCGAAGAGAAGACCATTGCCTACCTGAGCAAGCAGTTCGCCGATGCCGGCCTGCAGCCTGGCGGCGATCTCGCCGATGGCAAGCGCCTGTGGACCCAGGCGGTGCCGCTGCGGCGTGCCGATATCGTCGGTGCACCGACCATCGCGCTGGCCGATGCCGGCAAGTCGCAGCCGCTGACCCAGGGCAAGCAGATCGCCATCCGCGCCGCATTGGACGGATCGTCCACCGTCGACATCGCCAATGCGCCGCTGGTGTTCGTCGGCTACGGCGTCAAGGCGCCCGAGCGCGACTGGGACGACTTCAAGGGCGTGGACCTGAAGGGCAAGATCGCGGTGGTGCTGATCAACGACCCGGATTTCGAGACCGGCAAGGGCGCCTTCGACGGTGCCGGCATGACCTACTACGGCCGCTGGACCTACAAATACGAAGAGGGCGCCCGCCAGGGCGCGCTCGGCGTGCTGGTGGTGCACGAAACCGCGCCGGCCTCCTACGGCTGGGACACCGTGGCCAGTTCCAACACCAACACCATGTTCGACGTGGTGCGCGACAACCCGCGCAGCGCGCATCCCACGCTGGAGGGCTGGATCCAGCGCGATCTGGCCGCCGACCTGTTCAAGCGCGCCGGGCTGGATTTCGACACCTTGAAGAAGCAGGCGCAGACCCGCGGCTTCACGCCGGTGGAACTCAAGGGCCAGCGCCTGAGCGCCAGCTACCAGGTCAGCTCCGACGTGATCACCTCGCATAACGTGGTGGCGCGGCTGGAGGGCAGCAAGCGGCCCGACGAGACGCTGATCTACAGCGCGCACTGGGACCACATCGGCGTGGGCAAGCCGGATGCGCGTGGCGACACCATCTTCAATGGCGCGCTGGACAACGCCAGCGGTACCGCCGCCCTGCTGGAGCTGGCGCGCGGCTTCGCCAAAGCGCCCAGGCCGGAGCGCTCGGTGGTGTTCCTGGCGGTCACCGCCGAGGAAAAGGGCCTGCTGGGCTCGGAGTTCTACGCCTCCAAGCCGCTGTACCCGCTGGACACCACGGTGGCGGTGATCAACATGGACGGCATGAACCCGTTCGTGCCCTCGCGCGACTTCGGCATCTACGGCACCGCCAAGCTCGACCTGCTCGACCAGCTCAAGACCGTGGCCGCCCAGTCCAAGCTGCGCTACACGCCCGATCCCAAGCCGCAGGCCGGCTACTTCTTCCGTTCCGATCACTTCTCCTTCGCCAAGCGCGGCGTGCCGGCGCTGTCGTATGCGGCCGGGCAGGATTGGGAAGTGGGCGGCGTGGCGGCAGGCAAGGCCGCTTCCGACGACTACACCGCCAAGCGCTATCACCAGCAGGGCGATGAGTGGAAGCCGGACTGGAGCTTCGCCGGTGCCGCGCGCGATTTGGGCGTGCTGTACACGCTGGGCCAGCAGCTGGCCGATTCGCGCCAGTGGCCGAACTGGAGCAGCGATTCGGAGTTCCGCGCCACCCGCGATGCCAGCGAGGCGGCACGCAAGTGACAACGTCTGACAGCATTGTTGCCCAATGATCGCGCGGGCGTTGCGGTTGTCTGCTGCGCAGAGCGCCGCGCCCTCGGCTTGTTTGCGTTTGCTGCAGGGCCCTTGCCGGCCCACCATCGCGGGACACGCTGCAAGTACGTTCCTGTAAGCTCTTTGGCGGCATCCATGCCGCCAAAGGTCCCGCGACGGTGAGCGGGCAAGGACCAGTGGAGTTGGTCGGTGTGCAGAGCGTTCAATAAAAGCAGCCAGCAAACTGTCTGGTGCGCCGATTCCGTTCTTCGATGAAGCCACCAGCCAACTGGCTGGCGCGGTGTCCTCACCGCTTGCGGGACCGTTGGCGGCATGGATGCCGCCAACGAGCCCCATGGACGGGTTAACGGCGTGTCCGCGAGCGGTGAGGGCGCCGCGCGCTCGACCACCCAGGCTTTAGCTCCCGGCCTTGGCCGCATCGAAAAACCTGACGACCCAACGCCAGCGCCCTTCGACGTAGCCGATCGCACCTTATGGCACACCACTTGCTGTACAGCCCGGCCAGCAGCCGTGACAACGGGTGCGCCAGCCTGCAATCTGTTGGGGTTGCGTTCGGTTGTCACGGCGTAGTCTGCCGCGCGGTCCTCGTCGGGAGGGGCGAAGACCGCACAATGGTCTTCGTTTCCTTTAACGGACGATTCTTTAGGATGAGCCGCGACGTTGCGTCGCCGCCAGGAGAGTTTGTGCATCGGAGTGGTTCCAAAGCTGCCCATCCCGCGTTGTGCCTGCACAGCGCAAGGCTCGCTCCCGTCGTCGCGCCCAGCTCGCTGTCGCCATGCGTGGCCGCGATGCATCTTCTGTTTCCGCCCACACTGTCGCGCTCGTGCGACGGGCAGCCCTGATGGACGGTACCGTGACCCTTTCCCCCGCACCAACCGGCTTGCTCCCCGTCTCCGCGCTCGATGCCGGCCAGCCCACGCTGCCGCCGGAAGCGCCGTTGGCGATGCCCGAACAATCGCTGCGCGAAGGCCAGTTGCAGGTGCCGCACCAGCGCACCTCGCCGCCCGGCATCGGGCTGCGCCGCTTCTATCTGATCGGCGGTACCTTGGCCACCACCGCGATCGCGGTGTGGGTGATGCTCAGCGTGCTGTGGCCGGACGGCATCAGCGTGCTGGAAGGCTGCCTGCTTGGGCTGTTCGTGCTGCTGTTCGCCTGGATCGCGATGTCCTTCGCCAGCGCGGTGGCCGGGTTCGTCACCGTGGTGGCGCGTGCCGGGCGCAAGCTCGGTATCGATCCGGAGCAGCCACTGCCCACGCTGCGCTCGCGCACCGCGCTGCTGATGCCCACCTACAACGAGGACCCGCGCCGGCTGCTGGCCGGGCTGCAGGCCATCTACGAATCGGTGGCCGAGACCGGCCAGCTGGAGCACTTCGATTTCTTCGTGCTCAGCGACACCACCCGCGAGCATATCGGCCGCGCCGAAGAGCTGGTCTATCACGAACTGTGCGATCGCGTCGGCGGGCATGGGCGCATCTTCTACCGCCGCCGCGCCGACAATGCCGCGCGCAAGGCCGGCAACGTGGCCGACTGGGTACGCCGCTTCGGCGGCAGCTATCCGCAGATGCTGATCCTGGACGCCGACAGTGTGATGACCGGCGACACCATCGTGCGGCTGGTCGCCGGCATGGAAAACAACCCGGACGTGGGCCTGATCCAGACCCTGCCGGCGGTGGTCAACGGCCAGACCCTGTTCGCCCGCATGCAGCAGTTCGGCGGGCGCGTGTATGGGCCGATCATCGCCTTCGGCGTGGCCTGGTGGCACGGCGCCGAGAGCAACTACTGGGGCCACAACGCCATCATCCGTACCCAGGCCTTCGCCGATCACGCCGGCCTGCCGTCGCTGCGCGGACGCAAGCCCTTCGGCGGCCATGTGCTCAGCCACGACTTCGTGGAGGCGGCACTGATGCGGCGCGGCGGCTGGGCCATGCACATGGTGCCCTACCTGCAGGGCAGCTACGAAGAAGGCCCGCCCACGCTCACCGACCTGCTGATCCGCGACCGCCGCTGGTGCCAGGGCAACCTGCAGCACGCCAAGGTGGTCAGCGCCAAGGGGCTGCACTGGATCAGCCGCATGCACATGCTGATCGGCATCGGGCATTACTTCACCGCGCCGATGTGGGGCCTGTTGATGCTGATCGGCATCGGCATCCCGCTGGCCGGCGGCGGCATCGACCTGGCCGGCAACCTGCCGTTCTCGCCGGCGCGCTACTGGCATGGCAGCAGCCAGGGCAATGCGATCTGGATCTTCGTCTGCACCATGTTCGTGCTGCTGGCGCCCAAGCTGCTGGGCTACATCGCGCTGCTGCTCAATCCGCGCGAATTGCGCGCCTGTGGCGGCGCCATTCGCGCCGCGCTGAGCATCCTGCTGGAAACCGTGCTGGCCGCGCTGATGGCGCCGGTGGTGATGTATCTGCAGTCGCGCGGCGTGTTCGAGGTGCTGGCCGGCAAGGATTCGGGCTGGGATGCGCAGGTGCGCGACGACGGCAAGCTGTCCTGGCCGGCGCTGTTGCGCAGCTACGGCGGGTTGACCGTGTTCGGCTTGTTCATGGGCGCGGTGGCTTACACGGTGTCGCCGTCGCTGGCGGCCTGGATGGCGCCGGTGATCGTGGGAATGGCGTTGTCGATCCCGGTGGTGGCGCTGACCTCGCTGCGCCGTTCCGGCCTGGCGTTGCGCCGCGCCGGCATCTTCTGCATCCCCGAAGAACTCGACCCGCCCAAGGTGCTGGTGCGTGCCTCCGAACTGCGCCGTGCCGCGGCGCTGGAACCGCCGTTGATCTGAGCGGCATCGCCGCGCCCCGTGCCCGGCGTGATCGGGCAGGTCCGGCGCGCAAGGCATAATGCCCGGCCCCCGAACGGAGCTGGATGATGCTGGAAGTGATCGAACGCGAGACCGGACCGAACCCGCAATGGACCGTGCTGTGGCTGCATGGCCTGGGGGCCGATGGCAGCGATTTCGCGCCGCTGGTGCCGGAGCTGGTGCGTGCCGACTGGCCGGCGCTGCGCTTCGTGTTCCCGCATGCGCCGATCCGTCCGATCACCATCAACAACGGCGTGCGCATGCGCGGGTGGTATGACATCGTGGGCATGGATTTCGCCCAGCGTGCCGACAAGGCCGGCATCGCCGAATCGGTGGCCCAGGTCCAAGCGCTGATTGCCCACGAGCAGAGCCGCGGCATCGCGCCCGGGCGCATCCTGCTGGCCGGCTTCTCGCAGGGCGGCGCGGTGACCCTGGCGGTGGGCCTGCAGCGCAGCGTGCCGCTGGCCGGGCTGATCGCGCTGTCGACCTATCTGCCGGACCCGGCCGCCGCGGCCAGCCAGCTGCAGCCGGCCGCCACTGCGCAACCGGTGTTCATGGCCCACGGCAGCGCCGATCCGGTAGTGCCGTTCGCGGCCGGCCAGGCCAGCATGCAGGCCCTGCGCACGCTCGGCTTCGCGCTGGACTGGCACACCTACCCGATGGGCCATCAGGTCTGCCTGGAAGAGATCGATGCCCTGCGCGACTGGATGCAGGCGCGCTTGACCGCCGCCTGAGCCCATGGCCGCCAGCGCCCCCCAGATCACCTGGATGCCGGACCTGTGCCGGCTGCCCCGGCTGGGCGCGATGCTGGGATTGGCCGAGTTGGTGGTGCTGGTGGTGACCCTGGTACCGGACGCCGATGCGGCGCGCAGCATCACCCTGTCGCGCTTCGTCTCGGCCAGCGGCCTGGCGCTATGGCTGGCGCTGGCGGTCAGCGTGTTGCTGTGCGTGCTGCGGCCCGCGTTGTCGCGGTTGCCGCCACGGCTGGGTGGGTTGGCCGCGCTGTCGATCGCCGCGGTGGTGGCGATGCTCGGTGCGGGCATCGTGCACGCGCTGTATGCGGCGCTCGACCAGGCCCCGCTGGGCCCGTTGGTGGGCTTCTGGCGGTTCACCCTGGGCAGCGCGGCCACCGTGGTGCTGATCACCGCGCTGGCATTGCGCTACTTCTATGTCAGCGACCGCTGGGAAGCGCAGGTACAGGCCAATGCCCGCGCCGAGGCCGATGCGCTGCAGGCGCGCATCCGCCCGCATTTCCTGTTCAACAGCATGAACCTGATCGCCAGCCTGCTGCGCCGCGACCCGGTGGTGGCCGAGCAGGCGGTGCTGGACCTGTCGGACCTGTTCCGCGCCGCGCTCGGCGCCGGCGAGGGCGTGTCCACCCTGCGCGCCGAATGCGAACTGGCCGAGCGCTATCTGGCGATCGAGTCCCTGCGCCTGGGCGAGCGCCTGCAGGTGCGCTGGCACCGCCAGGAGCCGTTGCCCTGGGACCTGCCGATGCCGCGCCTGGTGCTGCAACCGCTGGTGGAAAACGCCGTGCTGCACGGGGTCTCGCGCATGCCCGAGGGGGGCACGCTGTACCTGTCGCTGCGCCAGCGCGGCAGCCAGTTGCAGATCCGTATCGTCAACCCGGCCCCGCAGCCGGGCACCCAGGCGCCGCTGCTCGCCGGCGCCGGGCACGCCCAGGCCAGCATCTCGCATCGGCTGGCGTTCCAGTTCGGTGCCGGGGCACGGATGGCGGCCAGCTGGGCCGAAGGCTACTATGCCTGCGAGATCACATTGCCGCTGCCGTGAGGGAGAGTCGCCGCAGCGTAGGGGGGGATGTCCATGACGACCACGCAAGTGCGGGTGTTGATCGCCGATGACGAGCCACTGGCGCGCGAGCGCCTGCGCATGCTGCTGGCCGACCATCCACAGGTGCAGGTGATCGGCGAGGCCGAAAACGGCCAGCAGGTGCTGCAGCAATGCGAGCAATGGCACCCGGACCTGGTGCTGCTGGATATCGCCATGCCCGGCGTGGACGGCCTGGAAACCGCGCGATTGCTGCGCCAGTGCCAGCCGCAGCCGGCGGTGGTGTTCTGCACCGCCTACGACCAGCACGCGCTGTCGGCCTTCGATGCGGCCGCGCTGGACTACCTGATGAAACCGGTGCGCCCGGAACGCCTGGCCGCGGCGCTGGAACGGGTGGCCACCTTCCTGGCCGGTCGCGTGCCCAGCGCCGCGCCGGCGCCGCTGCGCACCCATCTGTGCGCGCGCCTGCGCGGCAGCCTGCGGCTGATCGCCATCGGCGATATCCGCTATCTGCAGGCCGAAGAGAAGTACGTCATCGTCCACCATACCCGTGGCGAGGACCTGATCGAAGAGTCGCTCAAGTCGCTGGAAGACGAATTCTCCGACCGCCTGGTGCGCATCCATCGCAATTGCCTGGTTGCGCGCGACGAACTGGTGGAGCTGCGCCGCAGCGGTGATGGCCAGGTGCATGCGGTGCTGCGCAACGTGCCGCAGACCCTGGAAGTGAGCCGCCGCTGCGTGGCCAGCCTGCGCGATCAGCTGCGCCATGTATGAGTTGCCGGCCCGCTCCGCGATAATGGCGGGATGACCACGCTCCGCATCGCCACCCGCAAAAGCCCGCTTGCCCTCTGGCAGAGCGAACATGTCGCCGCCGCGCTGCGCCAGCACCATCCCGGCCTGGATGTCGTACTCGTACCGATGAGTACCCGCGGCGACGAAGTGCTGGACCGCTCGCTGGCGGCGATCGGCGGCAAGGGCCTGTTCCTGAAGGAGCTGGAGTTGGCGATGCTGCGCGGCGAGGCCGATTGCGCCGTGCATTCGCTCAAGGATGTGCCGATGGAGCTGGACGACCCGTTCGTGCTGCCGGCGATCCTGGAGCGCGGCGACCCGGCCGATGCGCTGGTCTCCAACCTCTACGCCAGCCTGCAGGCGCTGCCGCTGGGCGCGCGCGTGGGCACCTCCTCGCTGCGTCGGCAGGCGCAGCTGCGCGCCGCGCGCCCGGACCTGGAACTGATCGACCTGCGCGGCAACGTCAACACGCGTCTGGCCAAGCTCGACAACGGCGGTTACGACGCCATCGTGCTGGCCTGTGCCGGCCTGCAGCGGCTGGGCCTGGACGCGCGCATCAGCGCACGGCTGGACGCGCCGCAGTGGCTGCCGGCACCGGCGCAGGGCGCGGTGGCGGTGGAATGCCGCGGCGACGATGCACGCATCCACGCGCTGCTGGCGGTGCTGGACGCGCCCACCACCCGCGTCTGCGTGGAAGCCGAGCGGGCCATGAATCGCGCGCTGCACGGCAGCTGCCACGTGCCGGTGGCGGCCTTCGCGCGCTGGGAAGGCAAGGGCTTGTCCCTGCAGGGCATGGTCGGCAGCGCCAGCGATGGCCGGCTGATCCACGCCGACGCGCACGGCAGCGCCGATGACACCGAAGACCTCGGCCGCCGCGTCGCGCAGGGCCTGTTCGACAAGGGCGCCGCGCAACTGCTGGCCGAGCTGTAACGCCCGGCTGGTCGGGACCTGAACCCGCCGCAAGACGGCCGCCCCGCACGTAGGAGCTGCCCAGGCCACGAGAGAAGTTTCGTAGGAGCGGCCCAGGCCGCGACAGGCCTTACCGGGAAAGCCGTCGCGGCCGGGTCCGCTCCTACGCGTGCAGACGCAGGCGCTTACTTGAAGGTGTAGACCAGGTTCACCGTGGTCAGCGTATCGGTCTTCTTGTCGCCTTCGCTGACATCGCTATTGCGGCGCATCTGCCAGGCGGCCTTCAGCGCGAAGTGCGAGTTCATGCTGACCTGCACGCCGAAATCGTTCTGCGCGTAGGTGTTGTACTCGCCCGATTCCACCAGCAGCGTGTTGATCAGGTCGGTGTTGTCGGTGACGGTGTACTTGAGATCGAACAGGCCGCGCCCGATCAGCCCGGTCTCGTTGCGGTCGTCTTCGCTGTTGTGCGCGCGGCGGATACCCGGGCCCACCTGCGCATCCAGGTAGAACCGCTGCGCATCGATCAGCCGCGTGCCGTAGCCGATGCCGAAGGTGGCCAGGCGGTCGTAGGTCGCGAAGTCGTCGTGTTCGTAACGGCCGGTGGCGGTGAGCTGGCGGTGTTCGCCCAACTGCAACGCGCTGCCGGCGCTGCCGGTGTAGCGCTCGGCGGTGGTCTGGCGCTCGCGCGTGGTGCTGCCGTCGTCGTTGGTGTTGGTGTATTCGGAACTCGACCGCAGCGCGGTGGCATCCAGGCTGTGGATCCAGTCGCCGTCGGTATAGCGCAGACGGATGCGGCCATTGAGGCTGTCGGTGGTGCTGTTGCCATGTGCCGAGGCATAGCCCAGCTCGCCGCTGCTGCCGCTCCAGGGCGAGGGCACCAGCGCGGCGGCCGGGTCAACCGGCGTCGGCGCAACCGCGATCGACTGGGCCCACACGGCAGGCGTGATCAACAGCAGCGGCAACAGGACGGACAACGGGGCACGGCGGGACATGGGCAGCTCGCTTGAGGACAGGGCGGGAGGGCGATGCGTGAAAGCGATTTCATGATAACGGACTGTGCGCTCCGTCATGACCGGGTGAACGCTGCGCTTTAGTGTCGGTTCGGGCGGTGCACCGGCTCCATGCAGTCGAGTCCGGTTTGTGCCGGGACGTCAGCATCGCTTGCGGCATCGCGCGCTATGCCGCAAGCGCGCTGGCTTGGCACCGGCGAGCGTGTACGGCGCGCATGCTCACCCCGTCGCGCGAAGAACCGGACATAATCGGCGCATGGACCGCTATGAACGCATCAACTCCCTGCATCGCTTGCTCAAATCGGCACGCTATCCGGTCACGGTGGCGCGGCTGCAGGATGAGCTGAGCTGTTCCCGTGCCACCGTGTACCGCGACCTGGCGTTTCTGCGCGATGCGCTGATGGCGCCGGTGGAAGGCGACGGCGAATCCGGCTTCCGCTACCTGTCCGGCGAGAGCGACCGCTTCGAGCTGCCTGGCCTGTGGCTGAGTTCGGAAGAGCTGCACGCGCTGCTGGCCTCGCAACAACTGCTCTCGCGCACCGGCGGCGGGGTGCTGTCCTCGATGCTGGCGCCGTTGCAGCAACGCATCGAAGGGTTGCTGGCTGCCCAGGCCGGGGTCTCGCAATGGCCGGTAGACCGGGTCCGGGTGATCCCGCACCGCGGCCGCAAGCTGGACGAGGCCAGTTTCCGTACCGTGGCCTCCGGTGTGCTGGAGCGCAAGCAGCTGAGCTTCGACTACCGCGCCCGCTCCACCGACGAATCCACCAAGCGCACCGTCTCCCCGCAGCGCATCACCCACTACCGCGACAACTGGTATCTGGATGCCTGGGACCATGGCCGCGATGGCGTACGCAGCTTCGCGGTGGACCGCATCAACCACGCGCGCCTGCTCGATGCGGCGCCGCGCGATGTGCCCGACAGCGAGCTGGACGAACAGCTCGCCGCCAGTTACGGCATCTTTTCCGGCGCACCCAAGGGCTGGGCCACCATCGTGTTCAGCGCCAAGGCCGCGCGCTGGGTGGCCGACGAGCACTGGCATTCCAAGCAGCAGGGCCGCTTCCTGGCCGATGGCCGTTACGAGCTCAAATTGCCGTACAGCAACTCGCGCGAGTTGCTGATGGACGTGCTGCACTACGGCTCGGATGCGGAGATCGTCGAGCCCATCTCGCTGCGCGAACAGGCCAAGGCATTGCTGTCGCTGGCATTGAGCAATTACGACTGAGCGCGAAGGCCAGTATCGCGTCGCCTTGCTGGGCAGGCCCGCGGCGGAGGCTATCGACGGCGGGCGCGGCCAGTGACCGCGCCAGGCCTCAGCGCTTGTTCGGCACTTCGAATCCCAAACGGTCCACCTGCTCGCGCAACTGCGGCACGCGCTTGAGCTTGTCGGTGTAGATGGCGTAGTCGTCGCGCATCTTGTTGACCAGGGTGCGGTACTGCTCGCGGCTCATATCCGGCTTGCGCGCGAAGATCCAGGCCAGGTCGCGGCCGGGGTAGGAGATCAGCATCCACGAGCCATCCGGGGCGATTTCCAGGATGCGCTGCTTGGCCGGAATCACCTTGTAGAACCACACCCGCCAGTCGCGGTTGCCGCTGTCCGCATCCACCGACGCGCGTGCAGTGACTTCCTTTTCCGGCTCGCCAAAGCCTTCGCGGTACAGATAGCGCACGGCCACCTTGCCGTCTTCCACCAGGGTGTATTCGTCGCGGCTGGTGACGTGGCCGCGCTCGACCGGGTTGGGCATGCGGGCGATCACATACCAGGTGCCCATGATCTTGGACAGATCGATCGCCGGCTCGGTGGTGGATGCGTCCTTGGCATGCGCCACCGGCAGGCCGAGGACGAGCAGGACAGCGAGGGCGATCGTAACGGTCAGGCGCATCGCAACATCACAAAGGGGCAATAGGTGCAGCACACTACCGCATGCAGGGGGCAAGTTCGCGTCAACGGTCGGGCCTGGCGTGTGCGCCAGCGATGTTTGCGGCCGATCGCTGCCGGCCGCGGCGTGCGACCGGCGACGAGCTGGCGCCGCATTGCCGCGCGCCGGATGGGTGGCGCGCGTTCGGTCGCCCAAGTGAGGCTGTGGGAGGTGCCGTACGGGCCGCGTGAATCTCGCCGCCCTGCCTGTGTCCCTCACGCCGCGTGTCCATTCCGGCGGGGCGTGCCGTATGCGAGGCGTTCGGAACGGCATGCACTGGCCGCTGGCGTGGGCGCACCGCAGCACAGATGCGGCGTCGCAGATCCCTCGCCTGCTGCGAGGGCCACCGCTTGTCGCCACCGATCACCTCCTGCAAGGCAGTGCGCAGCCACGGCTCTCCAGCGGCCCATGCGCGGCTGCGGCAGCGCGCGCTGCCGCAGTGCCGGCGTCAAGGTCGCAATCGGTGAGATGGGCGCCGGCAATCCTGCCGGCCTGTCCTGATCCTTCCCGTCACGGAGTGCCGCCATGTCGCATCGTCCTTCCTCCCGTTCCGAACGCCCCGATCCGCGCGTGCTGCGCCCGGTCCGTCAGGTCGCCCTGGCCGGGCTTGCGCTGGTGCTGGTGTGGCCGGCCGCGCGCGGCCATAGCGAATGGATCGGATGGCTGCCGTTGTGGCTGGTCGGCATGCCGATGCTGGCCTGGTGGAGCCTGTACCGGTTTGCGTTGCCAACCCTGGCACGGCCGGGTGCACGCCGCACGGTGCCGCGCCGGCGCAGGCCGCAGGCGCAGCGCCGGCGCGCCGCCTCGCCGGCAGCGACACCGGCACGGGCGGCCTGACCTTCGGCAGGGTCGAGCGGGCAGGGCGGCATGATAGGTTCCGGCAATTGGGTTCTCCGGAAATTTTCATGTCCAAGTTCGCCTCGATCTGCCTGGTTGCCGGCCTGATCACCGCTGGCGCCGTCTCTGCAGAGGAAACCGCTGTGTCCAACGATCCCTACGCCTGGCTGGAAGATGTCACCGGCGCCAAGCCGCTGGACTGGGTCAAGGCCCAGAACGCCAAGACCGAGGCGCGGCTGGCCGCCACGCCGGCGTTCAAGCAGATGGAAACCCGCATCCGCGAGGTGCTGGATTCGGACGCCAAGATTCCCAGCGTGCAGAAGATCGGCGCGTTCTATTACAACTTCTGGAAAGACAAGCAGCACGAACGCGGCCTGTGGCGGCGCACCACGCTGGACGAATACCGCAAGCCGGCGCCCAAGTGGGAAACGGTGCTCGACCTGGATGCGCTCAACAAGGCCGAGGGCGAGAACTGGGTCTGGCACGGCGCCGACTGCCTGCGCCCGGACTACCAGCGCTGCCTGATCGCGCTGTCGCGCGGCGGTGCCGACGCCGATGTCACCCGCGAGTTCGACCTGGGCAGCAAGCAGTGGGTCAAGGACGGCTTCTTCCGTCCCGAGTCCAAGGGCGGGCTGGGCTGGATCGACCAGGACACCGTCTACGTGTTCACCGATTTCGGCCCCGGCGCGATGACCACCTCCGGCTACCCGCGCATCGCCAAGCAGTGGAAGCGCGGCACCCCGCTCAGCGCCGCTGCGGTGGTGTACGAGGGCAAGCCGACCGACATGTACATCGCCGCGATGCACGACGACACGCCCGGGTTCGAGCGTGATTTCGTCAGCCGCACCCTGGCCTTCTACAACGACGAGCTGTATCTGAAGGGCGCCGACGGCAAGCTGACCAAGGTGGATGTGCCCAATTCCGCCAGCAAGGCGGTCAAGCGGCAATGGCTGACCCTGGAACTGCGCGAGCCGTGGACGGTGGGTGGCAAAACCTACAAGCCCGGTTCGCTGCTGGCCACGCGCTTTGACGAATTCATGGCCGGCAAGCGCAACATCGAGGTGCTGTTCGAACCCACCGACACCACCTCGCTGGCCGGGATGGCATGGACCAAGTCGCACCTGGTGTTGAACGTGCTGGACGACGTCAAGAACCGCCTGAGCGTGATCACTCCCTCGCAGGACGGCTGGAAGAAGAGCACCTTCGTCGGTGCGCCGGCGCTCGGAACCGTGGACGTCAGCGCCGTGGACAGCGACGACAGCGATGCGTTGTGGCTGACCGTCACCGACTATTTGACCCCCACCACGCTGTCGTGGGTGGACATAGGCAGCGCGCCGCAGCCGCTCAAGACCATGCCGGCGTTCTTCGATGCCGGCAAGGACACCATCGAGCAGCACTTCGCCACCAGCAAGGACGGCACCCGCGTGCCGTATTTCCTGGTCCGCCCGAAGGCGCTGAAGCTCGATGGCAGCGCGCCGACGCTGCTGTACGGCTACGGCGGTTTCGAGATCTCGATGACGCCGAACTACTCCGGCGCCCTGGGCCGCTCGTGGCTGGAAAAGGGCGGCGTGTACGTGGTGGCCAACATCCGCGGCGGTGGCGAGTATGGCCCGCGCTGGCACCAGGTCGCCCTCAAGCAGAACCGCCACAAGGCCTACGAAGACATGGCCGCGGTGGCCAAGGATCTGGTCGCACGCAAGATCACCTCGACCAGGCACCTGGGCGTGCAGGGCGGCAGCAACGGTGGCCTGATGACCGGCAACATGCTCACCCAGTATCCGGACCTGTTCGGTGCGGTGGTGGTGCAGGTGCCGCTGTTGGACATGAAGCGCTACAGCCATCTGCTGGCCGGCGCCTCCTGGATGGCCGAGTACGGCAACCCGGACACCGACGACTGGAACTTCATCCAGACCTTCTCGCCGTACCACCTGTTCGACCCGAACAAGACCTACCCGCCGGTAATCTTCCTGACCTCCACGCGCGACGACCGCGTGCATCCCGGCCACGCCCGCAAGATGGCCGCCAAGATGATCGAGGCCGGCAAGGACGTGACCTACTACGAGAACATCGAAGGCGGCCACGGTGGCGCGGCCAACAACGCGCAGGCCGCGCATATGGCGGCACTGGCCTATAGCTTCCTGTGGGAGCGGTTGGCGGATTGATCCGGTGTTGATCGAACGCAATCGGCAACTCGATTGCGTTGGTCATACGGTGCCTGGAAGAAGAAGCCCTGGGCCGCGTGGTCCAGGGCTTTTTGTTATTCCCTTCTCCCCCCCCCGGGACAGTGTCCTCCTTCATGGGGGAGAAGGTGCCCGAAGGGCGGATGAGGGCGCCTGGTCCTTGGACACCGATTGATCTCGGCCAGGCTGGTCACCCCATGCGCAGCCTTCATCAACGCCGACTGCCGCAAATCGCGGATGCCAATCTTCTGCGCCGCCTCGGCGATCTGCATCGCATTGCCGCCTTCGTCCTTCTCCCGCCTGCGGGAGAAGGTGCCCGAAGGGCGGATGAGGGTGCGGTCGCACGCAGGCCTGGCTGTTCTTGAGTGCAACGGTACAAGCGCAGAAGCATGGGGCGGCTGCTCTTTCATCAACTGCAGCAAGCGATGCTGCCGCTAAGCGCAGCGCAACTCGCAGTTGGTGTGATCAAAAACGCCGCAACCCACGCGCAATCCGCGCTGCCGCCTGTTCCAGCCGCGGCAGGCTTTGGGTGTAGGCGATACGCACATGCTGGTTGGCGCGGTGGAAGCCGAAGTCGATGCCGGGGGTAAAGGCGACATGTTCGGTTTCCAGGAAATGCGCGCAGAACGCCTGCGCATCGTCCGAAAATGCGCTGATGTCGGCGTAGAGGTAGAACGCGCCTTGCGGTTCGACGGCGATATTGAAACCCAACGCACGCAGCGCCGGCAGCAGATAGTCGCGGCGCTGCTGGAATTCGGCGCGGCGTGCTTCGAAGATGGCGATGCTTTCGGGCGTGAAACAGGCCAGTGCGGCGTGCTGGGCGATCGTGGAGGCGCTGATGTAGAGGTTCTGCGCCAGTTTTTCCAGCTCGGGGACTGCCGCGGGCGGCGCGATCAGCCAGCCCAGCCGCCAACCGGTCATGCCGAAGTATTTGGAAAAACTGTTCAGCACGAAGGCGCTGTCGTCCACTTCCAGCACGCTGTGCGCGTCCAGGCCATAGGTCAGGCCGTGATAGATCTCATCCACTACCAGATGCCCGCCGTGGGCGTGCAGCGCGTGGGACAACCCGCCCAGTTGTTCGCGCGACAACACGCTGCCGGTGGGATTGGCCGGCGAAGCGACCAGCGCGCCGACGCTGTCGGGGTTCCAGCGCGCATCCACCAGTGCCGGGGTCAGCTGGTAATCGCTGTCTGGCCCGACCGGTACCAGCTGCGCGGCGCCCTCGACCAGGCGCAGGAAATGGCGGTTGCATGGATACCCGGGGTCGGCCAGTAGCCAGTGCCTGCCAGGGTCCACCAGCAGGCTGCTGGCCAGCAGCAGCGCACCGGAGCCACCGGGGGTGATCAGGATCCGCTCCGGATCGAGATTGCAGCCATAACGCTGCGCATAGAAGCCGGCAATGGCCTCGCGCAGCGCAGGCAGCCCGCGAGCAGCGGTATAGCGGGTGTGGCCGGCAGCCAGGGCGGCTTGCCCGGCCGCCACGATCGGCGCGGCGGTGGTGAAGTCGGGTTCGCCGATCTCCAGGTGGATCACATCGTGCCCGGCCTGCTCCAGCGCATTGGCGCGCGCCAGCAGCGACATGACATGGAACGGGGCGATGTCCTGGCTGCGGCGGCTATAGCCGCTGGGGAGCGGAAGCGTGGAATCCATTACCAAGATGATAGACCAGCATGGCCTAGGACACATGACGCTCGGCGACGGGCTCTTCCACACTCGGGCGCTGGGATGGCATTGCGTTCATCCAACGGACCCCAATCTGATGAAGCCTGTCCTGACCTTTGTTGATCGCCAGCCTGATGACCATATCCGCCACCCCCGCACTTGCCGCTCTCCCAACGCCGCCGGACGTCGCCAGGCATCCGCATGTGGTCAAGGCACCGTTCGGCGCCACGCGCAATGACGACTACTACTGGCTGCGCGACGACAAGCGGCAAGACAAGGCGATGCTGGCCTATCTCAATGCCGAGAACGCCTACACCGACAGCGTGATGGCGCCGCTCAAACCGCTGGAGGACACGCTCTACACCGAGATCGTGGGGCGTATCAAGCAGGACGACGCCAGCGTGCCGTACCGGCAGCGCGGCTATTGGTATTACACCCGCTTCGAAGCCGGCAAGGACTATCCGATCCAGGCGCGCCGCAAGGGCAGCATGGAGGCGCCGGAAGAGATCCTGCTGGACGTCAACCAGATGGCGCAGGGCAAGGGGTATTTCAGCGTCGGCGAGGCGGAGGTCAGTCAGGACAACCGTATCCTGGCCTGGGCCGACGATGCGATCGGCCGCCGCCAGTACACGCTCCGTTTCAAGAACCTGGAGACCGGCGAGGTCTATCCCGACACGGTGGAAGGCGTGTCCCCGAACATGGTCTGGGCCGACGACAACAAGACGCTGTTCTATGTCGAAAACGATCCGGAAACGCTGCTCACCGTGCGCGTGAAAAAGCACGTGCTCGGCACGCCTGCCAAGGACGACGTGCTGGTCTACGAAGAAAAGGACGACAGTTTCTACATGGGCGTGGGGCGTACCCGCGACGACAAGTACATCACCATCGGCCTGGAAAGCACGGTGTCCTCGGAGACCCGTTACGCTTCCGCCGCCAAGCCGGACACGTTCAAGGTATTGGCCAAGCGCGAGCGCGACGTGGAATACCACGCCGACCATTTCGATGGCCGCTGGGTGATCCGCACCAATGCCGACGGCGCCAAGAACTTCAAGCTGGTGACCGCGCCGACCGATGCGACCACGCGCACGCAGTGGACCGATTGGGTCGCGCACGACGATGGCGTGTACATCGAGAATTTCGAGCTGTTCGACGGATTCACCGCCATCGAAGAACGCTCCGGCGGGCTGGAGCGCGTGCGTCTGCTCAAGCGCGATGGCAGCCACGAGTACGTCAAGGCCGATGAGCCGGCATATTCGATGGGGCTGTCGATCAACGCCGAGCCGGACACGCCGTGGCTGCGCTACAGCTACACCTCGCTGACCACGCCCGCCACCACCTACGAACTCAATACCCAGACCGGCGAACGCAAGCTGCTCAAGCAGCAGCCGGTGATCGGCTACGACCCGGCCAAGTACGTCACCGAGCGGGTGTGGGTGAGCGCACGCGACGGGGTCAAGGTACCGGTGTCGCTGGTGTACAGGCAGGGCTTCAAGAAGGATGGCTCGGCGGCGCTGTTCCAGTACGCCTACGGCAGCTACGGCATGTCGATGGATCCGGCGTTCAACCTGCCTGCCGTCAGCCTGCTCGACCGCGGCGTGGTGTACGCCATCGCGCACATCCGCGGCGGCCAGGAAATGGGTCGCCAGTGGTACGACGACGGCAAGCTGCTGCAAAAGAAGAACACCTTCAACGATTTCATCGATGTCACCCGCGGCCTGGTGGCGCAGGGCTATGCCTCCAAGGACCGCGTGGCGGCGTCCGGCGGCAGCGCCGGTGGCCTGCTGATGGGGGCGGTGGCCAACATGGCGCCGCAGGACTACCGCGTGCTGGTGGCGCAGGTGCCGTTCGTGGATGTGGTGACCACCATGCTGGATGCCAGCATTCCGCTGACCACCAACGAATACGACGAGTGGGGCAACCCGGAAAACAAGGACTATTACGACTACATGCTGTCGTACTCGCCGTACGACAACGTGCGCAAGCAGGCGTATCCGGCGATGTTCGTCGGTACCGGTCTGTGGGATTCGCAGGTGCAGTACTGGGAACCGGCCAAGTGGGTGGCCAGGCTGCGCGACGACAACACCGGCAGCTTGCCGATCGTGTTCCGCATCAACATGGAAGCCGGCCACGGCGGCAAATCCGGCCGGTTCCGGCGCTACCGCGAGCTGGCCGAGTCGTATGCCTTCGTGCTGGATCAGCTGGGGGTCAAGTAGCTCAAGGGCTGGGAGTTGGGATTGGGGATTCGTAAGGGCAGGTCTTCCATCCCTGCCTGTAGGCGTCGCCTCATCCGCCCTTCGGGCTCCTTCGCACGGTGGGCGAAGGGGGATGCACAGACCATCTCGGTGCCTGCTGGCCGTATCATTTGCCCATGACGCGACCGAACCGATTCCGCTGGGCCTGGTGGTTGCTGGCGTATGCCAGCCTGGCGACCGGCATTGTCGGAATCTTCGTGCCCGGCCTGCCGACCACCGTGTTCATCCTGATCTCGGCCTGGGCCGCCTCGCGCGGGTCCGAACGCCTGCATCGCTGGCTGCTGTCGCATCCGCGTTTCGGCCCGGCCATCGTGGAATGGCAGACCTATCGGGCGGTGAGCCGCAAGGCCAAGTGGATGGCCACGCTGACCATGACCGTGTGTGCCGGCATCATGCTGTGGTGCGTGCCGGTGCTGTGGGTGAAGTGCCTGTCGATCGGCAGCATGGCGGTGGTGGCGATCTGGCTGTGGCTGCGCCCGGAACCGCCGCCGCGCACGTTGCCCGCGCCGCACTGAGCGCACGGCAGTCAGGGTGTTCTGGCTATACTCGGGCTCATGAGCCTCATGTCCCGACCTTTCGTTCGTCTCGCACTGGTTGGTGCGAGCCTTGTCCTGCTTGCCGCCTGCGGCAACAAGGGCCCGCTGGTGATGCCGCAGAAGCCGGTGCCGGTGGAAGCGCAGCCCGTGCCGCAGCCGCCGGATGCACCGCAACCGCTGGACGAGTCCACGCCCGCGCCTGCGCCGGTGCAGACCGATACGCCGCCCGCATCCAGCACCGACCAGCCCGCTAGCAGCGGCAATGAGCGCTGACGGCCGCAACGGGCGCCTGCGTTTCACCAAGATGCATGGTGCAGGCAACGATTTCGTGGTGCTGGACCTGCGCGACGGTTCGCCGCCGCCGGACGCCGCGCTGGCCGCGCGGCTGGCCGACCGGCATTTCGGCGTGGGTTGCGATCAGATCCTGACCATCGAAGCCCCGCGCAGCGATGGCGCCGTGGCCGCCTACGGCATCTGGAATTCCGATGGATCGGCCGCCCGCCAGTGCGGCAACGGTGCGCGCTGCGTCGCGGCCTGGCTGGTGCGCGACGGCACGGCGCAAGGCGATCGCTTCATCATCGACAGCCCGGTCACTGCGCATGCGGTGGAGCGGGTGGATGCGGGCACCTATGCGGTGGCGATGGGCGTGCCGCAGTTCGAGCCGCCGCAGATTCCGCTGGCCGGCTTTGCGCATGCGCGCGAGGAATACGCGCTGCCGGTGCACGGCGAGACGGTGCGCTTCGGCGCGGTGTCGATGGGCAACCCGCATGCGGTGCTGGAGGTCGGTCGGGTAGAGGCCGCGCCGGTGGAGCGCGTGGGCAGCCTGTTGCAGCAGAACCCCGCGTTTCCCGATTCGGTCAACGTGGGCTTTGCCCAGGTCGTAGACCCTACGCATGTGCAGTTGCGCGTGTTCGAACGCGGCGTGGGTGAAACCCTGGCCTGCGGTAGCGGCGCCTGTGCGGCGGCAGTGGTGCTGATGCAGCGCGGCCGCGTGGAGCGCGATGTTCGCGTGTCGCTGCCGGGCGGCGAGCTGCGGATCCGCTGGCCCGGTGCCGGGCAGGCCGTGGTGATGTTCGGTCCGGCCGTGTTCGTCTTCGATGGAGAATGGATCTGATGAGCGACACCACCGACAAGCTGGGCGCGCACGATGTGGCGACATGGTTGCGCCGTCATCCCACCTTCCTCAAGCAGTTTCCGGATCTGGCGGTCAGCCTGCTGGTGCCGCGCGACGATGGCCCCACCGCCTCGCTGGCGACCTACCAGCTGGAAGTGCTGCGCGACAAGAACCGCGAGCTGTCGCGGCGGCTGCACGAGCTGGGCAGCAACGCCCAGGTCAACGAGCGGTTGGCGGTGCGCACCCACCAGCTGACGCTGGCGCTGATGCGCCAACGCACCGCGGCCGACACGCTCAAGGCCATGGCCGCGTCGCTGGCGGAAGATTTCAACGGCGATCTGGTGCGGCTGGTGCTGCTGACGCCGGTGGACGGTCTGCAAGCCGACTGGTTGCAGACCGTGGCCGCCGACGACGCACGCCTGGCGCCGTTTCGCGACTGTCTGAGCGATGGCGAGCCGATCTGTGGCCGCCTGCAGGCCGACAAGCACGCGCTGCTGTATGGCGAGCAGGCCGGCGAGGTGCAGTCCACGGCCTTGCTGCCGCTGCCAGGCATCGGCCTGATCGCGGTCGGCAGCCACGACGCCAACCGCTTCTATCCCGGCATGGGGACCTTGTTCCTGCGCATGATGGGCGAGTCGCTGAGCGTGGCGCTGCAGCGTTTTGAGGCGTGATAGCGGCGGCGACGCGGCCGCTGGACCGAATGCGCTGCGCCGCTGTCGTGGTGGTGCGGCCGCAGGATCTGTGACGTGTCTTCGGTAGACGACTTCCTGGCGTATCTGCAGGTCGAACGGCAGGTGTCTGCGCATACGCTGGACGCCTATCGACGCGACCTCACCGCGCTGGTGAGCTGGCTGGACCAGCAACCGGCCGAGGCGGCACTACCGCGGGATGTCGCAGGCCTGGACAGCGCACACCTGCGCCGCTTCGTCGCTGACGAACACCGACGCGGGCTGTCGGCCAAGAGCCTGCAGCGGCGCCTGTCCGCCTGCCGCAGCTACTACGCCTGGTTGCTCAAGCATGGACGCATCGCGGTCAGCCCTGCGGCGGCGTTGCGTGCGCCCAAGGCGCCGCGCAAGCTGCCGCAGGTGCTCGATGCCGACGAAGCCGTGCGCCTGGTCGAAGTGCCAACCGATGCACCGCTGGGCCTGCGCGACCGTGCCCTGCTGGAGCTGGTCTATTCCTCCGGTCTGCGCCTGAGCGAGTTGTGCGCGCTGCGCTGGCGCGACCTGGATCTGGTCAGCGGGCTGGTGATGGTGCTGGGCAAGGGCGGCAAACAGCGGCTGGTGCCGGTGGGTTCGCATGCGGTTGCCGCCTTGCGGCAGTGGCAGCGCGACAGCGGCGCAGGTGCCGAAATGCACGTGTTTCCGGGGCGCGCCGGTGGCGCGATCTCGCAGCGCGCGGTGCAGATCCGCATCAAGCAGCTCGGCGTGCGCCAGGGCATGTTCAAGGACGTGCATCCGCATATGCTGCGGCATAGTTTTGCCAGCCATATCCTGGAATCGTCCGGCGATCTGCGCGGCGTGCAGGAATTGCTTGGTCATTCGGATATCGCCACCACGCAAATCTACACACACCTGGATTTCCAGCACCTGGCCAAGGTCTACGACGCCGCGCATCCGCGCGCCAGACGCAAGAAAGCGACTGAGTGAGCTGGCGTGTGCGTGATGTCAGCGAGATCGCCGCATGATGCAACTGATGCAGCGGTGGGCGCGTTCTGGGGAGGTGCTCAAAGCCCCTCTCCCCTCGGGAGAGGGGTTGGGGTGAGGGTACGTGCGCTAGTAGCCTCGATTTCTAAGGCTAATTTCTTTCGAAAACGCTGTGAGGCTGAGAGGGGTTAGATGGCTGACGCGTGAGCGGGGCCTTGCGTCGCGTCCCCGCGTCGCTTCATCGCAGCGCGCTTGAACCCGGCAGGGGCGTCCCCACCTCCTTGGAAACCCCCGGAGGATCCATGGACCCCAGCCAGAACCCCAATATCGTTCACGCCACCACCATCATTTCGGTGCGGCGTGGTGGACACGTCGCCGTCGCTGGCGATGGCCAGGTCACCCTTGGTCATACGGTCATGAAGGGCAATGCGCGCAAGGTGCGCCGGCTTGGTCGCGAGGGTCAGGTGCTGGCCGGATTCGCAGGCGCTGCGGCCGATGCATTCACGCTGTTCGAATTGTTCGAAGCCAAGCTGGACAAGCATGGCCAGCTGACCCGTGCAGCAGTGGAACTGGCCAAGGATTGGCGCACCGAACGCCGCCTGGGCAAGCTCGAAGCCTTGCTTGCGGTGGCCGATAAGGAAACCTCGCTGATCATCAGCGGCACCGGCGATGTGATCGAGCCGGAGGACGGCATCATCGCCATTGGTTCTGGCGGTTCGTATGCGCTGTCTGCTGCGCGCGCGCTGCTGGCGCATACCGAGCTCGATGCCAGGACCATCGCCACCGAGGCCATCAACATCGCCGGCGATATCTGCATCTATACCAATCGCAACGTGGTGGTCGAGGAGCTGTGATTCGGCAATGGGGAGTGGGGATTGGCAACAGCGCTCCTCTCCCCGTAGCCGGACACGCATCGATCGTTCCTACTCCACTTCTACGAATCCCCAATCCCCAATGTCAAATCCCCAAACCACAACCATGACTCCGCGCGAAATCGTGCAGGAGCTCGACCGTCATATCGTGGGTCAGCACGATGCCAAGCGCGCCGTTGCCATCGCGCTGCGCAACCGCTGGCGTCGCATGCAGTTGCCTGAAGAGTTGCGCAACGAGGTCATGCCCAAGAACATCCTGATGATCGGCCCGACCGGTGTGGGCAAGACCGAGATCGCGCGACGCCTGGCTACCCTGGCCAATGCGCCGTTCGTCAAGGTGGAAGCCACCCGCTTCACCGAGGTCGGCTACGTCGGCAAGGACGTGGAGCAGATCATCCGTGATCTGGCCGATACCTCGGTCAAGCTGTACCGCGAGCAGGCCAAGGTGCGCGTGCGCAACCAGGCCGAAGAACGCGCCGAAGACCGCATCCTCGATGCGCTGCTGCCACGTCGCGCTGCCGGTATCGGTTTCGATCCGGAAGCTGCACGCAACGAGCCTTCGTCGCAGGAGAACGATACCCGCATCAAGTTCCGCCGCATGCTGCGCAACGGCGAACTGGACGAGCGCGAGATCGAACTGGACGTGGCGGTCAATGCCAGCATGGACATCATGACCCCGCCGGGCATGGAGGAAATGGGCCAGCAGCTGCGGCAGATGTTTGCCAACATCGGCAGCGGCAAGTCGCAAAAGCGCAAGCTCACCATCAAGGCCGCGCGCCCGTTGTTGATCGAAGAAGAAGCCGGCAAGCTGGTCAACGAAGACGATGTGCGCGCGGCGGCGATCGAGGCCTGCGAGCAGCACGGCATCGTGTTCATCGACGAGATCGACAAGGTGGCCAAGCGTGGCGAAGCCGGCTCCAGCGGTGGCGATGTCAGCCGCGAAGGCGTGCAGCGCGACCTGCTGCCGTTGGTGGAAGGTTCCAACGTGTCAACCAAGTACGGCACGGTCAAGACCGACCACATCCTGTTCATCGCTTCGGGCGCGTTCCATCTGGCCAAGCCCAGCGACCTGATTCCGGAACTGCAGGGCCGCTTCCCGATCCGGGTGGAACTGACCGCGCTGACCAAGGCCGATTTCGTGCGCATTCTCACCGAGCCGAAGGCCGCCTTGATCAAGCAGTACGAAGCGCTGCTGCAGACCGAAGGCGTGTCGCTGAGCTTTGGTGCCGATGCGGTGGAGCGTCTGGCCGAGATTGCCGCCCAGGTCAACGAGCGCCAGGAAAACATCGGTGCACGCCGACTGCACACGGTGCTCGAGCGCTTGCTGGATGGCTTGAGTTACGAAGCCCCCGATCGCGATGGCCAGCGCGTGAGCGTGGATGCGGCCTATGTGGACGCGCAGCTGGGCGAGCTGGTGCAGGATCCTGACCTGAGCCGCTACATCCTGTGATCGTCCACCGTCTGCGTGCCTGCGGTGATACATACAAGCATGCAGCGGTAGCGTAAAAGACCCGCCAATGGCGGGTCTTCTTGTCGTGGCGATCTTGTTTCTTCACTGCTCAAGGCCGATGTGAGTGGTCGCCCTGGAGGCAGTCGTCACCAGCGGCATGGGTCACATCGTGCGCTGCAGCTGTGCCGCGCCGCATACGTCGACCTGCCAGTGGCTGGCCCCCCAGCGACGCGACGTTCGCCGTCGTCAGTCAGCGCAGACTGGCGCTGTAGCGCTGGATCAACACGGCGCCAAGGTGCGCACGGGCGTTGACTGCGGGATCCGTCAGTGCAGGCTGCTGCGGCGTATCAAGCCGGCTCCAGCTAGCCGCTGGGGGTCTGGCAGCCGGTTGCGTCACAGGTGCCTGCAGCAGCGGCTTGCGCAATGGGGCCGTCATGTCCAATGGAGATCCCTGCGTCGCTCCGCTTGCCGCCTGTGCAAGACCATTGCCAGCCAGCGCAGACGCGGCAACCAGGCCACCGACGTTCAATCCGACACCTGCCGCCTGTCCTTCTCCCGCCTGCGGGAGAAGGTGCCCGAAGGGCGGATGAGGGCAGCGCGCCTGGTCCACTGCGAGCAACCCTGAAGCCCACGCATCTACCGGCGCCACCGGCAGCACGCCCGCGGCCGCACCTGCCACTTCCATGACCGGCTGCGCCGTGACGCGGCCGGGTATTACGACATCTGGCACTGCCATTGAACGATCCCCCCGTGGGCAAAGCGCGAGACTAGCGTCGTGCATGTCAAGGCGCGTTGACGTCGGCAATGGGCAATGCGTCACCGCCAGCCCGCAAGGTGCCGACAGTACGCATCGCGATCGCCAGGCCAGCTGTCGCGGGAATCTCCGCGCGCGCTCAATCCTCGCCGATGTCCTCGTTCCATACGTCCGGATGAGCGGCGATATAGCCGCCGAGCAGGTCGATACATTCCTGGCTGTGCAGGTCGATCACGTTGACGCCATGCTCGCGCAGCCAGGCGATGCCGCCCTGGAAGGTGACCGATTCGCCCACCACCACGGTGCCGATGTTGAACTGGCGCACCAGCCCGCTGCAGTACCAGCACGGGGCCAGCGTGGTGACCATGATGGTGTCCTTGTAACGGCGCTGGCGGCCGGCCTTGCGGAAGGCATCGGTTTCGCCGTGCACGGACGGGTCGTTCTCCTGCATGCGGCGATTGTGGCCGCAGCCGAGCAGGCGGCCGTCGGTGTGATACAACGCCGCGCCGATCGGGATGCCACCTTCGGCCAGACCCTGGCGGGCTTCGGCGATGGCGGTGTCGAGCAGGGCGCGATAGTCGGGGGTGGTGATCATGCAGACTCCAGAGGGGCTGCACCGGCAGGGCGCAGCATGTCGAGGTGAGGGATGCCGTCTTCCAGATACGGCGCAGAGGCTGGCGCAAATCCATGCGCCGCGTAGAAGGCTTGCAGATGCGCCTGCGCGCCGAGTTGGATCGCGCTGCCGGGCCAATGCGCATGCGCCAGCTGCAGGCCATGCTGCAACAAGACATGCGCCAACCCGCTGCCGCGGAACGCGCTGCCGATCACCACGCGCCCGATGCTGGGCTCGGGATAGCTCAGCCCCGGCGGCAGGGCGCGCAGATAGGCGGCCAGCTCGCCGGTGGCGCTCGTTCCGAGCAGATGCAGCACACCCGGGTGGGTGTCCTTGCCGTCCAGCTCGGGATAGGCGCAGCGCTGCTCCACCACGAACACGTCGCTGCGCAGCTTCAGCAGCGCATACAGCTGCACGGTGCCGAGCTCGGCAAAACGCAGTGATTGCCACTGCAGGTCGGGGCGCATCGAGGAAGGCATCGCCGCATGATAGCGGTGCTTCGCGCGCAGGTGCGCGCCGCGGGCATGCCGATGGCGGTGCTCAGTCGACGGCGCTGCCGGTGTCCACGGCCACCACTACCGACATGCCCGGGCGCAGTCGCGCGGCCAGCGCTTGATCGGGGTCGACGCTGATCCGCAGCGGGATGCGTTGGGCGATCTTGACGAAGTTGCCGGTGGCGTTGTCGGCCGGCAGCACGCTGAATTCCGAGCCGGCGGCTGGCGAGATCTCCTGCACGCGGCCGCGCAGGGTCGCGTTGTTCAACGCATCCACGGTGAAGCTGGCGCGCTGCCCGATACGGATCTTCGCCATCTGGGTCTCCTTGAAGTTGGCCACCACCCACAGCGTGTCCGGTACCAGCGCCATCAGCTGCGTGCCGTTGGTGACGTAGGCGCCCTGGCGCACGCCGAGCTGGCCGAGCTGACCATCGCGCGGGGCCAGGATGCGGGTATTGTCCAGGTTGATCTGCGCCAGTTGCTGCGCGGCCTGCGCATTGGCCACCGCGGCCTGCAGCGCGGCGCGGTTGACGGTGACACTACGGGCGTTTTCTTCGGCCGCCTGCACTGCGGCGCGCGCCTGTGTCACGCCCGCTTCGGCCTGCGCGCGCGCCGCGAAGGCGGTGTCGCGGTCCTGCTCGGACACCAGCTTCTGGTCGGCCAGTTGCTGCGTGCGGGCATAGGCCGAGCGGGTGCGGTCGCGCTGGGCCTGGGTGCTGCTCAGCGCAGCGCGCTGTTCGGCGATGGCGGCCTGCGCGCCATGCCGCTGCTGCTCCCAATTGGCGAGATTTGCCTGCGCGGTCTGCACCTGCGCCTTGGCCTGTTCCAGTTGCTGGGCGTAGATGCGGTCGTCGATGGTAGCCAGCAGCTGGCCGCGTTTGACGTGCGCAAAATCCTGCACCGACACCTGCGTGACATAGCCGCTGACCTGCGGCGCGATCACCGTGATCTGCCCGTGCACCATGGCGTTCTCGGTGCGTTCGATGGCGCTGACGAACGGCGGCAGCCGCCAGGCATACAGCACCAACGCCACGCCGATCAGCGCCAGGCCGCCGAACCCGATCGCGCCGGTGAAGCGGCGGCGGCGACGTTGCCGGTCGGTGGCAGGAGAGGAGTCTGCGGATGTACTCATGGGCGTGCGCTGGAAGCAGGAGAGGAGGGGGAAACGGCAGGGCGCACGTAGCGCCGCCACACCAGCACGGACAGGATCCATAGCCCGGTGGCGATGGCGATGCAGCCGATCAACAGGAATACGTCGTTATAGGCCAGTACGTTGGCTTCGCGGGTGGCCACGCTGCCCAGTGCGCGCACGCCCTGGGCCTGGCGCAAGGTTGGGTCGCCAATGCTGCTGCCGTACGCGCTCGCATAGGCCTGCACGCGCGCGGCCACCTGCGGGTCGGTCAGCACCAGGTGCTCCACCAACCGGCTGGAATGGTATTTCTCGCGCAGCACCTGCACGGTGCCCAGCAGCGCGCTGCCCAGCAGGCCGCCCATGTTCTGCGCCATGCCGAACAGCACGATGAAGCTGATCAGGTTGCCGGGCTGCGCAATCACCCGGCCGATGCCGGCCACCATCGCCGGGCCGATGAAGAAGGTGCTGCCGAAGGCGAGCAGGAACTGGCTGACATACATCTGCTCGGGGCGGGTGAGGCTGGTGGCATCGGCATCCATGAAGCAGCCGACGCAGATGGCCGCCACTGCGACGATCAGGTGCTCGGCGATGCGCGCCGGATCGATCAGCCACGCACTGGCGGCCACGCCGACCACCGCGCCCAGCAGCATCAGCGCGAACAGGGTCTGCAGCTGGGAATTGGCCAGCCCCAGGGTCTGGAAGAAGCCGATCGCGCCAGTGCTCTGTTCGGACAGCACCAGCCGGATCAGCAGGATGGCCAGGCCCAGCCGCAGCATGTCGCCGCTGGCCAGCCAGCGCGTGTTGATCATCGGGTTGCGGCGGTTGTGCTCGATCCAGGTGGCGGCGCATAGCAGCACGATCGAGGCGGCCAGCACCACGCCCAGCCACGCAGTGCTGGTCCACCACAGCAGCCGGCCCAGCGACAGCACCGCCGCCAGGCCGGCCGCCCCGGCGGCGAACAGGCTGAAGGTGAGGAAATCCAATGGCTCGAACACCCGATAGCGATCGCTCGGCGGGAGCTTGAGCGCCAGCACGCAGGCCAGCGCGAACACGGCCAGCCCGCACTCGAACAGGTACAGGCCCTGCCACTGGCCGAATTCGAGCAGGTCGGTGGAAAACACCCGCGCCAGCGGCAACGCCAGCTGGGTGATGCCCAGGCCCAGCACCACCGCCTTGAGCCGATACCGGGCCGGGAACGCCTGGATCACGTAGTACAGCCCCAGCGAGCTGAGCGCCGCGCCCACCAGCCCATGCGCCGCACGCACGGTGATCGCCGAACTCAGGCTGTGCACGAACAGGTGGGCGAAGGCGATGGCCGCGTATAGCGCCAGGAAGATCTCGGTGAACCGGCGCAGCCCGAACTGCTGGCGGAACTTCACCAGCAGCAGGTTGGCCGACATGTTGGTCATCACATAGGCGGCCGGCAGCCACGCCATTTCAGTGCCGTAGGCGCCCAGCGTGCCTTGCAGATACGGCAGGTTGGCGGTGACCAGCGCATTGCTCAGGCCCCCGGTCAGCGCCACCACCACGCCCACCAGGCCGTACTGGATGCGGCGCCGGGTCGGATGCAGGGGCGTGGAGGCCGACCCGGGCAGGGTGGGCTTTTCATGGGGCTGCCAGTCGCGCTGAACGTACTTGTCGCGCACGCAATGCTCGCGGGGCCGGTTGCGGAAGAGGTCGCAGTGTGGTCCGGTGGCGGTCACGGTGGTGTCAGCAGTGCGATAATCCCCCCATGAGCGAATCCCCCTATACCTCCGGTACCACCCATTTCGGCTTTCGCGATGTCGCTGCCAAGGACAAGCAGAAGCTGGTCGGCGAAGTGTTCACCTCGGTCGCGCGCAATTACGACCTGATGAACGACCTGATGAGCCTGGGCGTGCATCGCGCCTGGAAACGTTACTTCGTGGCCACTGCGCAGGTGAAGCCGGGCGACCGCGTGCTGGACCTGGCCGGCGGCACCGGCGACATCGCCGTGCTGCTGAAAGAGCGCGTGGGCGATGAGGGTGCGGTGGTGCTGGGCGACATCAATGCCGGCATGCTGTCGGTGGGCCGCGACCGGCTGACCAACCGTGGGCTGGTGGCCGGCTTCGACTACGTGCAATGCAATGCCGAAGCGCTGCCGTTCCCGGACCAGAGTTTCGACCTGGTCACGATTTCCTTCGGTCTGCGCAACGTCACCGACAAGGATGCCGCGCTGCGCGAGATGTACCGCGTGCTGAAGGTGGGCGGGCAGGCGCGCGTGCTGGAATTTTCCGAAGTCACCGCCGAGTGGTTCAAGCCGATCTACGATTTCCATTCGTTCAAGATCCTGCCCAGGCTGGGCCAGCTGTTCGCGCGCGATGCCGACAGCTACCAGTACCTGGCCGAGAGCATCCGCAAGCATCCGCCGCAGGAGTCGCTCAAGGGCATGATGGGCGAGGCCGGATTTGCACGCTGCCACTACAAGAACCTCACCGGCGGCATCGTGGCGATCCACTCCGGCTACAAGATCTGACGTCGCGCCTCCGGGGCTTGCATGCGGCGCATTGCGTGCTGCATGCCAGCCCGGGTGCTCGGGTTCGCTTTGCGCCGGTTGCTGTTTGCATCGGCGTGCGCACCGCCAGGTTCTGCGACTTCCGTCGCGTTGGCTCCACCAGCGGTCGGCGACACTAGGCGCCCCCTTGCCGGAGAGTTGGATGCGCTTGTATGCCGGGCTCTCGCGCGTGTTTCCCCGCTCCTTCAGCGCCAAGCTGCTGGCGGTGACCTTTGTCGGCATCCATCTGCCGCTGCTGTTGCTGATTGCGTGGCTGGCCTCGCAAAGCGAGTTGGGCGGACACCTGCTGTGGTCGGTGATCGTCGTGGCGCTGCTGGCGACGCTGGCCGGCACCGCCCTGACGCTCTCGGCCCTGTACCGGCTGCTGGCGCCACTGCGTATCGCCGCCGACGCGCTGGATACCTATTACGCCGACCAGCGCCTGCCCAGCCTGCCCGAGCATGGCGATGACGAACTGGGCCGGCTGTTGCGCGGAATCAACCGCAGCCTGCGCGGCATCGATGCCGGCATGCGCGATCTCAAGAAGCACGCGCTGCTGGACCCGCTCACCGAGGCGCTGAACCGCCGCGGCTGCGAACAGGCGATGCGCGATTCGGTGGCTGCCGCGCAGCGCGGAGGCTGGCCGTTCGTGCTGTTCGTGCTGGACATGGACAACCTCAAGCAGATCAACGACCGCTTCGGGCATCTGGCCGGCGACCGTGTGCTGGTGCGGCTGGTGGAATCGGCCTATGGCTGGCTGGGCGCGCAGGACTGGATCGGTCGGTGGGGCGGTGACGAATTCCTGATCGGCGTGCACGCTGGCGAGGACGAGGCCACGCTCAAGCTCAATCAATGGCTGTCCATGCTCGAGCGAGAAGACGGCGAGGAAGCGCCGTTGCACCTGAGCGCCGGCAGCGCGGTATACGCAGCGGATGTGGATGCCACCGAGCTGTACCGGCGTGCGGATGCGGCGATGTACCGCGCCAAGTTCTCCGGTGGCCGGCGCCTGGTGCGCGATGGGCATGACACCCCGCGCGATCATCCGGTGACATGACCGCCGGCGCTGCGCCAGCGCGCACTGTCAGCAGGCACTAGCTGTCGGCGGCCACCGGCGGCACGCCCGCGCGCGGCGGCACGGGCAGGTCATGGCCTGGGGCGCTAAAATGGCCAATTCTCTCGCTGCGGTGCCGTCGATGCGCTTCCCGTTCCTGTCGCTGTCCCTGGCCGTGTCCATTGCGTTGGCCGGCTGTTCCAATGACTCCACGCCGCCGGCGTCCACCGCTGCCGCGCCGGCCGCCACTGCCAAGGCCCCCGTGAAAGCAGACGCCCGCAACCACGACGAAAGCTCCTACGCCCAGCCGCAGGCGGTGGTCATCAAGGATCTGGCGCTGGACCTGAAGCTGGATTTCGACAGCAAGCAGATCGGTGGCACCGCCACCTATACGCTGGAATGGAAGGACAAGGCCGCCAAGCAGCTGGTGCTGGACACGCGCGAGCTGAGCATCGCCCAGGTGCAGGCCGACGACGGCAAGGGCGGCCTGGCGCCGCTGCAGTTCGCGCTGGCGCCGGCCGACAAGACCTTCGGCAGCAAGCTCACCATCGAGACGCCGAACCAGCCCGCCAAGGTCGTGATCACCTATCACACCGCACCCACCGCCTCGGGCCTGCAGTGGCTGGAGCCGTCGATGACCGAGGGCAAGCAGTTGCCCTTCATGTTCAGCCAGTCGCAGGCCATCCACGCGCGCAGCTGGGTGCCGCTGCAGGACACCCCGAGCGTGCGCTTCACCTACAGCGCGCATGTGACCTCGCGCCCGGACGTGATGGTGCTGATGAGCGCCGACAACGACCCCAAGGCCGCGCGCGACGGCGACTACAGTTTCAAGATGCCCGAGCCGATCCCGTCCTATCTGCTGGCCATCGCCGCCGGCGATGTGGTGTTCAAGCCGATCTCCGCGCGCTCGGGCGTGTGGGCCGAGCCGGCGATGGCCGACAAGGCCACCAAGGAGTTCGAAGACACCGAGAAGATGATCGGTGCCGCCGAAAAACTCTACGGCCCGTATCGCTGGGGCCGTTACGACATGCTGGTGCTGCCGCCGTCGTTCCCGTTCGGTGGCATGGAGAACCCGCGCCTGACCTTCGCCACGCCCACCGTGATCGTCGGCGACAAGTCGTTGGTGTCGCTGGTCGCCCACGAGCTGGCGCATAGCTGGTCCGGCAACCTGGTGACCAACGCCAGCTGGAAGGACATCTGGCTCAACGAAGGCTTCACCACCTACGTGCAGGGCCGCATCACCGAGGCGCTGTACGGCGCCGAGATGGCCGAGATGGAGCGCGAGATCGACCAGGGCGATCTGCTGGCCGAAGTGAAGGAGATGGCGCCGGCCGACCAGGCCTTGGCACTGCCGCCGCTGGCGCAGCGCGATCCGGACGAAGCCTTGAGCCAGGTGGCCTACGTCAAGGGCGCCTGGTTCCTGCAGTTCCTGGAGCAGCGTTTCGGCCGCGAGGTATTCGACCCGTTCCTGCGCGGCTGGTTCGACGACCACGCCTTCCAGAGCGCCACCACCGACCAGTTCGTCGATTACCTGAAAAAGAACCTGCTGGCCAAGAACCCCACCGCGGTGACCGCTGCCGAAGTGGATGCGTGGTTGAACCAGCCGGGCATCCCGGCGTTTGCGGCCAAGGCGCGCTCGCGCAGTTTCTCCATCGTGGACACCGCGCGCATCGCCTGGAGCGGCAGCGGCACGCTGCCCAGCAAGCAGGTCACCGGCGAGTGGGGCACGCAGGAGTGGGTGCATTTCCTCAGCGGCATGGGCGCCACGCTCAAGCCCGAGCAGCTCAAGCAGCTGGACGATGCGTATCACTTCACCGGTACCCCGAACGGCGAGATCGCCATGCGCTGGTATCCGCTGGCGATCCGCAGCGGCTACACCGACGCACGCCCGGCGGCCGGCGAGTTCATCGAGCGCGTGGGCCGGCGCAAGCTGGTGCTGCCGATCTATGCCGAGCTGTTGAAGACCCCGGACGGTATCGCGTTTGCAGAACAGGCCTTCGAAAAGGCCAAGCCCGGCTATCACCCGATCACCACCGCCTCGGTGACCGAGATGATCGCCAAGGCCAAGGCGGCGCCGCCGGCACAGCCGCAGCCGTAATGGCAGGGGAGGGCGTTGCAGACGCCCTCCCGCCGCTTTCCTTGCTGCATCGTGCAGGCGGCACCGCGCCCTGCAATCGCCGTTGCAGGAGCGCACCCGGGCGCGACGTGGCGTTACCGGGAATGCTCCATTGCGCCCGGGTGCGCTCCTACGCTGTGCCGCAGTCTGATCGCGGCTGTCGCGGGCAGGCTGGTATCGTTGCCGCTGCCTTTCATGTCTTCCGGAGTCGACGATGAAGTATCTGCTGAGCGCGGCCTTGTGCGTTGCGGCCCTGAGCGCCTGCACCGACCGCGAGGCGCAACGCAAGGCGCAGGAAACCGCGCAGGCGCAGGCCAAGGAAACCCAGGCCGATGCGCTCGCCAAGCAATACGACGAAGCGGTCAAGGCGCAGAACTGGGACATGGCGCGCGCCCACGGTGCGGCCCTGCTCGAAGGCTATGCCGGCACCGCGGCCGCCACGCGCATCGAACCCGGCTATGCCGACATCAAGGCCAAGGGCGAGCAGGCGCGCGAACTACGTCGCATGCAGGCGCTCTGGCAGTACTCGCAGGTACCGGCCAAGGGCGGCACGCAGCGCTCGGCGATGATCGATGCCAAGCAGCGCGTGGATGTGGACGGCAGCGGGCCCAAGCCGGTGAGCCTGGTGTTCCGCGATCACCCGCAGTGGAAGCGCCACAGCTATCTCGTGCTCAAGGCCGGCGACTTCAATTGCTACGGCGGCTGCAAGGTGCAGGTCGCCGCCGATGGTGGCGCACCGCGTGCGATGGCCGCCCACCGCCCGGACACCGATGAAGCGATCGCCATGTTCATCGATGACGACAAGGCGCTGTGGAAAGTGGTGCGTAATGCCAAGCGCATCAGCATCGCCTTCCCGGTCAAGGCCGGCGGCACGCGCACGGCCGAGTTCGAGGTCGGTGGCCTGGATACCACGCAAATGCCGGGCTGGAAATAAGCGCATGGACGGCGCGATCGCCGCACGCCTGCCGCTGTCTGCCTGCCGACACTGGGTGTTCGACATGGACGGTACGCTCACGCTGCCGGCGCACGATTTCGCGCTGATCCGGCGCGCGCTGGAGATCCCGCCGGAACACGACATCCTGCATCACCTGGCTGCATTGCCTGCCGATCAGGCGCAGGCCAAGCACGCCTGGTTGCTGGAACACGAACGCGAACTGGCCGAGGCCGCGCAACCTGCGCCGGGCGCGCCGGCATTGGTGCGCGCACTGCAGGCCGATGGCTGCCGGCTCGGCCTGCTGACCCGTAATGCGCGTGTGCTGGCGCAGGTGACGCTGGAGGCGATCGGCCTGGGCGATGTCTTCGCATGGGACGACATCGTCGGCCGCGACGAGGCCGCGCCCAAGCCCGCGCCGGACGGCCTGCAGTATTTCCAGCGGCGCTGGGAAGTGAATGCCACAGCGTTGCTGATGGTCGGCGACCACCACAACGACCTGGCCTGTGGCCGCGCCGCTGGCGCAGGCACCGTGCTGGTCAATACCCCCGGCGACCCCTGGCCGGGCCTGGCCGATTGGCGCTTGCGCGATTGTGTTGAACTGTTACACCACTGGCAGGCCAGTGCCGGTCATTGACGGGCAGCTCAACGCTACTGCGAGGCCGCTGCTCGGTGCGGCATGTACCACGTGGACACTCCGGCTTCTCTGCGCCGTCCGCACCCACCCGACAAGCGCTCGCAACGCTTTGTCAGCCGCTAAGGGCTCTGTTCATCGCAAGGGGTGGGGTTGGGGTTGAGGCAGGGACCAAGCGCGGTTGGCGCATCCGTAGTGGATCGCGCAAAGACGCTGCGCGGTGCGTGCAGCGTCGATGGGTAATGCCGAGTTTCCAACATTGCGACACCCGCTCTCATCCTTCAGCGGGCGCCACTCCGGGCAGACCGAGGCAAGCAACGTTCCGACGACCAACGCACAGTCGGCATGACCTGCTTGGGCACGCGCAGCAAACCCATCTCCACACGCAGGCGTGCGCAGTGCTCCACCAGCGCGACAGCACGTAAGGCGCAAAGTGTGCCAAATGCGTGACACTTTTCGCGCCGTGCCGGCGCCATGCTCACAACTCCTTTCTCCATCAGGGTGCTGCGCCGCAACAGTGCGCTGGCACGCGCTGTGCTGCGTCTTTGCCGCACCCACCCGTTTGCGCCGTAGTCGCGCGCACCAAACGCCAGTGGCTCTTCGTTCGATTGGACTTCCACCGAGAGGGGTAGACGCAATGCACCAATCTTCCTGTCGCAGCGTTCGCAGCGGCGCGCTGCTGATGCTCGCGCTGAGCGCCGTGTTATCCGGTTGCAAGAAGGACACGCCGGCCGAAACCGCCGCGCCGGCACCTGCAGCGGCCCCGGCGGCGCCGCCAGCCGCTGCCGTGGTGGATACCGACAGCGAATTCGCCGCCAATGCCAGCAATGCGGACAACTGGGGCGGCGTCGGTCGCGATTTCGCGCTCACCCGGCACAGCCCGCTGGCCGAGATCAATCGCGACAACGTCAAGAACCTGAAGATGTCGTGGGAAATGAAGACCGATGCCACCCGCGGTCACGAAGGCCAGCCGCTGGTGATCGGCAACATCATGTACATGGTCAGCGCGTATCCCAACAACGTGTTCGCCATCGACCTGGCTGCGCAGGAAGACGGCGGCAAGGTGTTGTGGAAATACACCCCGCAACAGGACGAGCGTTCGGTGGCGGTGGCGTGCTGCGACACGGTCAACCGCGGCGCTTCGTATGCCGATGGCAAGCTGGTGTTCGGCAGCCTCAGCGGCGATGTGATCGCACTCGATGCCAAGACCGGCAAGGAAGCGTGGAAGCAGAAACTCGCGCACCCGGACAAGGGCGAAACCATCACCATGGCCCCGATCATCGCCGACGGCAAGGTGGTGGCCGGCATCAGCGGCAACGAGTTCGGCGTACTCGGGCGCGTGGCCGCCTACAACCTGGCCGACGGCAAGCAGGCCTGGTCCTGCGACGCGGCCGGCACCGACAAGGCGATCTGCCTGGGTCCGGATTTCAACAAGGCCAATCCGCAGCACGGCCAACTCGGCGACCTGGGCGTCAAGACCTTCCCCAACGACGAATGGAAGCGCGGTGGCGGTGCGGCCTGGGGCTGGTACAGCTACGACCCCAAGTTGAAGCTGGTCTACTACGGCACCGGCAATCCTGGCCTGTGGAGCCCGTCGTATCGCTGCGGCAAGACCACGCAGGAAGAGTGCAATAACGGTGAACACGACAACAAGTGGTCGATGACGCTGTTCGCGCGCAAGATCGATACCGGCGAAGCGGTATGGGGCTACCAGAAGACCCCGTTCGACCAGTGGGACTACGACGGCATCAACGAGCCGATCCTGGTGGACCTCAGCATCGACGGCAAGCAGGTCCCGTCGGTGGTGCAGTTCGACCGCAACGGCTTTGCCTATGTGCTCGATCGTCGCGATGGCACGCTGCTGCGCGCGCATAAATTCGTGCCGGCCAACTGGGCCGAACGCATCGACATGAAGACCGGCCGGCCGGTGAAGGTGGCTGCGCATTCGCCGCTGGAACGCGGCAAGAAAGTGCAGGCGTTTCCGTCGGCGATGGGCGGCAAGGATCAACAGCCGTGTTCGGTGGATCCGGCCAATTCGGCCGTGTTCTTCTGCGGCACCAATAACTGGCACATGGAGCTGGAGCCGCAGGAACGCGGCAACACCATGATGGGCCTGCCGTATGTGTTCGCCAATGTGATGATGAAGCCGAACGAGCCCGGCGCGTTGGGCATCGTCAAGGCCTTCGACGTGGTGGAAGGCAAGTCCAAGTGGGAGATCAAGGAGAAATTCCCGGTGTGGAGCGGCACCCTGGTCACCGATGGCGGGCTGGTGTTCTACGGCACCCTGGATGGCTGGTTCCGTGCGGTGGACAAGGACACCGGCAAGAAGCTGTGGGAGATGAAGCTGCCGTCCGGCATCATCGGCAACCCGATCGCCTACAAGGCCAACGGACACCAGTACATTGCGGTGTTCTCCGGGATCGGCGGCTGGATTGGCCTGCCGGTCACCGCAGGTCTGGATCCGTCCGATCCGTACGGCGCGCTGGGTGCGGCCGGGCTGGCCTTTGGCGCCGGTTTCGACAAGATCCCGCTGGGCGGCATGGTGCACGCCTTCCGCATCGATGGGGCCGGCAAGACCGTGTCCGCCACTGCAACGGCCACCGCCTCCGCCGGTGGCGGCACCGCCAATGCTGCAGCGAAGACGGCACGATGACATCCACGCAAGGCGTTGGACGCGCAGGTCGGCAGCTCGCTGCCGGCCTGCGCGGTACCCACCGGCACCTGCACACGGTGCTGCTGGTTTGCAGCCTCGGACTCGTCGCCGCAGGTTGCACACGCGAGCCGTCCTCACCGGCGGCTCGCGCTTCCGATTCCGGGGCGGCGTCCACAGCGACACCTGCATCCACGGCATCCACCGCAGCGCCAGCCGCTGCGCAGACGCCGGCCAACACGCCGCCACCTGCGCCCGATCCCACAGTGCTGCGCGTCTGCGCAGACCCGGGCAACATGCCGCTGTCCAACAAGGCCGGCGAAGGCTTCCAGAACAAGATTGCGCACGTCGTCGCCGATGCCATGGGCCGGCGGCTGGAATACGAATGGCGCACCTATTACCAGCGCGGACTGGCGCGCAGCACCATCAATGCCGGCCGCTGCGATCTGCTGATGGATCTCAATAGCGACTTCGAGCAAGGCCTGACCACGCGCCCGGTATACCGTTCCACCTATGTGCTGGTGACGCGCAAGGGCCTGGAGCTGAGGCCGCGCTCGCTGGACGATGCGGCGCTCAAATCGATCAAGCTGGGCGTGTTCCAGAGTTCGCCGGCGCGCCAGGCGCTGTACGAGCATGGCATCAGCGGTGAGGTGCAATACCTGTTCTACGACTCGGCCACCGCACCGGAAGAGCACCCGGGCAAGCTGGTGGAGCGGGTGGCCGCCAACCAGCTGGATGCGGCCGAATCCTGGGGGCCGGTGGCCGGCTACTACGCCGCACGTGGCGGGCTGGGCATGGTGCCGTTGAACACCATCGACGATGCGGTGCTGGAGTACTCGATGGCGTGGGCGGTGTCGCGCAAGAACGCGCCGCTACGCGATGCATTGAACAAGGCGCTGCAGGACAACGCGGCAAGGATCGCGCAGATCCTGCATGACTATCACGTGCCGCTGGTCCGTTGCAGCGACTGCATCGTGGCTGGCGATCTGCCGTCGCATGGGCCTTACGCCACACCGGCCGCCGCATCGACTGCGCGCAGTCCTGCCGCCTCCTCGCAGGAGCTGGCGCAGTTGCAGTTGCGCATTGCCGATGGTGCCGACCCCAACCAGGAACTGGCGCATGCGCTGGATGCCGGCGATGCGGTACGTGCGGCCTGGTTGCTGCGGCATGGTGCCGATGCCAACACGCCCAACCTGCTCGGCGAGCCGCCACTGCATCAGGCCATCCGCAACCAGGAACCGGATCTGGTCGGCCTGCTGCTGGATGCCGGCGCACGGCTGGATGCGCGCGATGCCAGCGGCTGGACCGCGTTGATGAAGGCGGCCTGGGCCAACGATGCCGATAGTGTCGGCCGCCTGCTGCGCAAGCGCGCACCGGTGGACACCGTGTCCGGCGATGGCTGGAGCGCGCTGGATCTGGCGGTGTCCTACGCCGATGCCGAAGTGCTCCAGGCGCTGCTCGCCGCCGGCGCGAATGTACGGCGCGCCAACGCCACCGGCTTTACGCCGGCGATGTTTGCAGTGGCACGCGACGACCCGGCCATTCTCGACGCGCTGCTCGCGCGCGGCGCCGACGTGGGGCACGCCAACCAGGCCGGTGTCACCGCCCTGATGCTGGCCGCGGCGGCCGGACGCGAACAGGTTGCCAAACGCCTGCTCGCCGCCGGCGCGGACCCGGCTGCACGCAATCGCGAAGGCAAGACTGCCGCAGCGTTGGCGCAGGACCGTGGCGATACCGCGCTGGCCGCGCTGTTGAGCGACGCCGGGCGTCCCTCCAGACGCTGACTGTTTTATCCACTGCGTGCACGGGTGCGCGGTGTTCCCTCCGATCAGAAAGGTTCGTTCATGCGCAAGTCCACCGTGGGTTGTATCGATCGTTCTGTCCGCGCAGCGCTGTGCGGCGCGCTGCTCAGTGCCGTGCTGGCGGCATGCGGCAAGGAAGAAGCGCCACCGCCCGCCCCGGCGCCGGATGCGGCAACGCCCGCCGCCGCCAGCGCACCAGCGCCCGCACCAGCCGCCACAGCGCCCGCGCCCGCTGCCGCACCGCCGGCAACGTCCAATCCCGCTGCCGGGCCTGCGCCCGATCCGGCCACTCCGCCCGCCCCGCCGGCCACCGTGGTGCCGATTCCGAAGGGACCCGAGGTCAAGGTCACCCCGGAGCTGGTGGCCGAAGGCAAGAAGATCTATTTCTCGGCCGGCTGCAACGCCTGCCATGGCGGCACCGGTGGCGGTGGCATGTGCCCGCCGCTGACCAACGATGTGTGGGTGTACGGCGGCGACGACGACACCTTGCGCGCGCTGATCAGCGAAGGCACCGCTGCGATGATCACCCACGGCAAGACCCGCATCGGGCATGAGAAGGTCGTCGGGCAGATGCCGCCGTTCGCACCGGTACTCAAGCCCTGCGATACCGAAAAACTGCTGGCCTTCATCCATTCGATCAACAAGACCGCGGGCAAGGCGCAATGAGGCCAGGCGCACCGAGAGCGGCCTCCGGCGCCTGGCTGCGCCTGCCTCTTGGCGGGGTACTCGGCGCACTGCTTCTGCTGGCCGGCTGCCAGCGCGACGCGCCGGCGACGGCCTCCACGGCGGCGCCTGCGGTCCCCGCACCGGCAGGCGCCACCGATGCCGCGCCGGTGCCTGCAACGCCGCCGGTGTTTGCGTATGTGCCCAATCAGCGGAGCGGCACGGTGTCGGTGATCGACACCGCCAGCGACACCGTGGTGCGTACGCTCAGCGCGCAGGGCCAGCTCGGCAAGCGCCTGCAGCAGGTACTGCCTGGGCCGCAGGGGCTGCTGTATCTGATCGATGCGCAGCATCACCGGTTGATCGAACTGGATACCGCCAAGGACACGGTGCTGCGCCAGGTGGACATCGGCGAGAACGCCGAAGGCATCGCCCGCTCGCCCGATGGCACCCAGTTCGCCGTGTGCGTGGAAGGGCAGAACCAGGTGATGCTGATCGATGCGGCGCGGTTCCGCGTGCAGGAGGTCATCGCCACGCGCGGGCAGGCACCGGAACACTGTGCGTACACGCCGGACGGGCAGTGGCTGCTCACCAGCAACGAAGGTTCCAACGACATGGACATGATCGAACTGGCCACGCACCGGTCGCGTGGCGTGGTCGCCACCAGCGGGCACCCGCGCGGGATGGCGTTCGCCCCGGACGGACACAGCGTCTACATCGCGCAGGAAACCGCCAACGCGGTGGATGTGATCGATCTGAAGACCCGTACGCGCCGCGCCAGCCTGCCGGCCGGCGTGCGCACCGCCGGGGTCGCCCTGTCGGGCGATGGCGCGCGGTTGTACGCATCCAACGGCGGCGCCGGCACGGTGAGCGTGATCGACACCCGGCAGGGCCGCAGCGTGGCCGAGATCGCGGTCGGCCTGCGGCCCTGGAACCCGGCGCTCACACCGGCCGGCGACAAGCTGTATGTGGCCAACGGGCGTTCCAATACGGTGAGCGTGATCGATACCGCCAGCTTGCGCGAACTCAAGCAGATCCCTGTCGGCGAACTGCCGTGGGGCGTGGTCATCGCGCGCTGAGTGGCGCCCATGCCGACACGCGCCGGGGAGGCGGGATGAAGACACGCGCTGCGGTGGCCTGGGCTGCGCATCAGCCGCTGACCATCGAAGAAGTGGACCTGCAGCCGCCGCGCCCCGGTGAAGTGCTGGTGCGCCTGGTCGCGACGGGCATTTGCCATGGCGACGCGCATGCGTTGGCGCACGGGCAGGCAAGCAGCTTCCCGGCGATCCTGGGGCAGGAGGGGGCCGGTATCGTCGAAGACGTCGGCATCGGCGTCACCAGCGTGCGTGCCGGCGATCACGTCATCCCGCTCTACATGCCCGAGTGCGGGGTGTGCAAGTTCTGCCGCTCCGGGCGCACCAACCTGTGCCAGGCGATCCGCAGCAGTCAGGAGCGCGGCCTGATGCCCGATGGCAGCAGCCGGTTCTCCTTGCATGGGCGCCCGATCCTGCACCACATGGGCACCAGCACGTTTTCCGAATACACCGTGCTGCCGGAAATCGCGGTGGCGCGCATCCACCCGGATGCGCCGCTGGATCAGGTCTGCCTGCTCGGCTGCACGGTCACCACCGGGGTGGGTGCGGTGCTCAACAGCACGCATGTGCGGCCCGGCGATTGCGTGGCGGTGTTCGGTCTGGGCGGGATCGGCTTGTCGGTCATCCAGGGCGCCGTACTGGCGCAGGCCGGGCGCATCATCGCGGTGGATATCGATCCTGGAAAATTCGCGCTGGCACGCGCGCTGGGCGCCACCGATTGCCTGGATCCGCGCGACTACGGCGCGCCGATCCAGCAGGTGATCGTGGACCTCACCGATGGCGGTGCCGACCATAGCTTCGAATGCGTGGGCGATGTCGGCGCGATGCGCGCGGCGCTGGAGTGCTGCCACAAGGGCTGGGGCGAAAGCGTCATTCTCGGCGTGGCCGACGATGCGCAGGAAATCAGCACCCGTCCATTCCAGCTGGTCACCGGGCGGGTGTGGCGCGGCAGTGCGTTCGGCGGGGTGAAGGGGCGCAGCGAGTTGCCCGGCTATGTGGAGCGTTATCTGCGTGGCGATCTCCAGCTGGCACCGCTGATCACCCGCACGCTTGCATTGGACGACATCAATCAGGCGCTGGCGGATCTGCGTGCAGCGCGCGGCATCAAATCGATCGTGCTTTATTGAGGGAGACAGCTATGGCAGCCGGCAACTGCAGGACCACGCTACTTCGACGTCGCGCACTGGTGGGCGCCTGTACGCTGGCATTGCTTGCCGGCAGTGCGCAGGTCGCGGCGGCAGACGCGCCGCAGGCGACCTGGCTGGACCGGATCGAGGTCACCGCCACGCCGATCCCCGGCACCACCATCGACGCGGCGCAGTTGCCGTACATGGTGCAGTCGGCCACCGACGCGCAGTTGTCGCGCGGGCGCAGCAACAATCTCGGCGACCTGCTGCAACGGCGCTTCGTCGGCGTGGACGGCAACGACGTGCAGGGCAGCGCGTTCCAGAACGATCTCACCTTCCACGGCTTTCGCGCCTCGGCCTTGCCGGGTGCCTCGCAAGGGGTCTCGGTGTACCTGGATGGCGTACGCGTCAACGAACCGTTCGCCGACATCGTCAGCTGGGACATGCTGCCCGAAGCGGCCATCACTGCGGTGACCCTGATGCCCGGTTCCAACCCCCTGTTCGGGCCGAACACGCTCGGCGGTGCGGTGGTGCTGACCACCGCCTCCGGCCTGACCGCGCCCGGAGTGCAAGGCGAACTGAGCATCGGCAGTGGTGCGCGCAAGCGGCTGGATGCCGGTTATGGCGTTGCCGGCGCCGATGGCTGGCATGGGTATGTGGCGGTGACCGGATTCGACGAGAACGGTTGGCGCGATGCCTCCGAAGGGCGCCTGGGCACGCTGTTCGGCAAGCTTGGGCGACAGGGCGAGGACACCGACTGGAGCCTGTCGCTGTTGCACGGACGCAGCCGCCTGATCGGCAATGGCCTGCTGCCGGAGACGCGCTATACCGACGAAGGGCCAGAGCCCGGGCTGTATCGCGCCGACCGCCGCGCGGTTTACACCTCGCCCGACCTCACCCGCAATCGCAACACGCTGCTGACCGCGCAACTGGATCATCGCTTCGATGCCGACACTGCGCTGCATGCCGTGGCGTACTCGCGGGCAGGCCGGCGCGATACCGTCAACGGCGATATCGGCGAAGAGTACGAAGAGTTCGTCGAAGAATGCGCCTCCGGCTACGCGGCCGATGGTACGGCCCTGGACGCCGAGTGCGATGTGGCGCGCGCCGATGCAGACACGCTGCCGACCGGCGCGCTCAACACCACCCAGATGCGCCAGGATGCGCAGGGGCTTGCGATCAATCTGAGCAAGCAATGGGGCGCGCATGCGCTCAGTGCCGGGGTCACCTTCGATCGCGGGCATGTGCGGTACCTGCAATTCGCCCGTGATGGCTGGGTGCAGCCAGACCGTTCGGTGCAGGCAGACCCCGATGCCGAGCGTGCGTTCTTTTCCGGCGTGCGTGGCAGCACCAAGACGCTGGGTGCGTTTGTCGCAGATACCTGGGAGCTGGACGCGGCCACCCATCTCACCGCCGCCGTGCGCTGGAACCGCGTGGTGGTCGACAACATCCTCTCCACCGCCGAAGACGGCGACCGCCCGCGCGAGCGCTTCGTCTACGCCAAGGCCAACCCCTCGCTGGGTCTCACCCATCGGCTGGAGTCAGGCCTGACCGTGTACGGCTCGGTGGCGCAGAACACGCGCGCGCCCACGGCCATCGAGCTGGGCTGCGCCGATCCCACCCAGCCATGCCGGTTGCCCACCGGCCTGCAGGCCGACCCGCGCCTGGAGCAGATCGTCTCGCGCACCTACGAGCTGGGCGCGCGCTGGACGCCATCGGCCGACAGCCACGCCACGCTGTCGCTGTACCGCGCCGACAATCGCGACGACATCCTGTTCCTGCGTGCACCGGATACGCAGCTGGGCTATTTCGATAATGTCGGCCGTACCCGCTACCAGGGCGCCGATCTCGCGTTGCACCTGCGCAGCGGCGACTGGCAGTGGTCGGCCGGCTACAGCTATCTGGACGCTACCTATCGCAGCAGCGGCGAACTGTTGTCCGGCGAACGCGTGATCGCCCTGCGGCCGGGCCTGCGGATCGCCGCGCTACCGCGGCACAACCTCAAGCTCGGGGTGGAGTGGCAGCGCGATGCGCTGACGCTGGGAGTGGGCATGCGCGCGGTCTCCGGGCGGGTCGCCAGCGGCAACGAAGACGGCCAGGTCGACAACGCCGAAGACGGCGAGACCGCGCCCGGGCGCATCGACATCGGCACCGCCGGCTACGCGCTGGTGGATCTGCAGGCGCGCTGGGCCATCACTGCGCGCGTGTCGCTGTTCGCACGCATCGACAATGTGTTCGATCGCCAGTACGCCACCTATGCCGCGGTGGCCGAGGATGTGTTCCCCGACGGCGAACTCGCCCGCCCGCAGCAATCGCCGGTGGAAACCGGACCGGCCCGCTTTCTGGCACCGGGGGTGCCCCGGCAGTATCTGATCGGGGTGCGGTGGGCGCTTTGAAGAGGGGATTGGGCATTGGGGATTAAGGATTGGGGATTGGCAACATCAAACGCTGGCATCAGCGCTGTGCCGGCGTTTACGAATCCCCAATGCCGAATCCCCAATCCCAGCCCCCCCATCACCCGGTATCCAGACCGTGCTTGCGCAGCTTGCGGTACAGCGTATTGCGACTGATCCCCAGTGCATCGGCGGTGCGGCTGACGTTCCAGCGATGGCGTTCGAGTTGTTGTTGCAGCACCACGCGTTCGGCCTGATCCAGTGCGGCGCGGCCGGGCATGTCGTCGGCTGCCACCGCACGGCCATCGACCAGGCACGGCGCGCTGCCGGCATCGACGATTTCCTGCGGCAGGTTGGGCAGCCGGATCACGCCATCGCTGCACAGCACCGCGGCGGTGCGCAGCACGTTGCGCAGCTGACGCAGATTGCCGGGCCAGGCGTAGCTGAGCAGCTTGTGCATGGCCTCTTCGCTGATGCGCACGCTGCGTTCGGTGCTTTCCTCGCGCAGCAGCGTGCGGATCAGCTCGGCCTTGTCGCTGCGTTCGCGCAGCGGCGGCAGGTGCAGCACCACGCCGTTGAGGCGGTAATACAGATCCTCGCGAAACTCGCCTGCGGCCACGCGTTGCCCCAGATCGCGGTGGCTGGCACTGATGACGTGCAGCTCCAGCGGCACCGCGCGCTCGCTGCCGAGCGGGGTGACCGATTGTTCTTCCAGCACGCGCAACAGGCGGCTCTGCAATGGCAACGGCATATCGCCGATTTCGTCGAGGAACAGCGTGCCGCCGCTGGCCTGCAGCAATTTGCCGTGGCGCCCTTCGCGCGCGGCGTCGGTGAATGCGCCGCGCGCGTAGCCGAACAATTCGCTTTCGATCAGCGCCTCGGGGATCGCCGCGCAATTGATCGCCACGAAGGCGCCGCCGGCCCACGGCGAGCCGCGATGCACCGCCTTGGCGAATTCTTCCTTGCCGGTGCCGGTGTCGCCGCGCAGCAAGATCGCAACGCGATGTGCGGCCAGCTTCAGCGCATTGGCCAGGTTGTGGCGCATGCGCGAATCAGAGCCGACATGTTCGCCCGGCTGCAGTTCGCACTCCGGCGCCGCCTGTCCGGCAGCGCCGACGACCGCCGGTGCCGCGCGCGCGCGCGGCGGCCGCACCAGCGCGTAGAAGCGTCGTCCATGGCACGCACAGCGAATCGACCACAAGGTGCCTGCGTCGCTGCCGGCGCGGTGTTCCAGGGTGTCGAAATCCAGCTGCATCACCTGCGAGATATCACGGCCCACCAGCTGGCTGCGGTCCAGCTTGCCCAGCTGTTCGAGCACTGCTTCGTTGACCGCCAGCACGCGCCCGTCCGCACCGATCGCGATCAAGGCCTCGTGCAGCAATCCCGCAAATTCCGGGCGGCTGTGGAAGCGCAGGATGAAGGCGTGACCGAACTGGTTGAGGAAGTGCGAACGCGAGATCTGCGCGGCCGACATGCTGACCAGGGCCATGGTGTGCCGCTGGATCTGCTTGCTGTCCTGCGCGTTGGGCGTGGAGGCGTCCAGCACCGCCAGCAGCCTGCCGTGCGGGTCCAGGATCGGCGCGCCGCTGCACGACAGCGGCAGGTGGCGGGTCAGGTAATGCTCGCCGCGATGCACGCTGACCGCGGTGCGTTCGGCTGCACAGGTGCCCAGGCCGTTGGTGCCTTGATGGCACTCGGCCCAGCTGGCGCCGCAGAACAGGCCCGCCTGGCGGAATTCGCGCAGCAGCGAGGAGTCCTGCACGCTGTGCAGCACGGTGGCATCGGTGTCGGCGAAAATCACCGAATAGCCGCTGCCGGCGATCTGCTCGTACAGGTTTTCCATTTCCACCCTGGCGATGCGCAGCACCTCGCCCAGGCGCTGCTGGCGCTCGCGCACGTGCAGGGCGTCGTGCACCAGTGGCTCGGGTGTCGCTTCGGGCAGCAGCGCATAGTCGTCCAGGCAGCGTCGCCACGAGCGCGACAGTGGCGCGGCCAGCGGCGCGATGTCGCGCAGCCGTCTGATCTGCCGGAGGGCATCCGGTTCGATCTCCGGCGTAACGATGGAAGCGGCGGCGACGACTGGCTCGGACATGGGCCAGCGTTCCTCGATGGACGCGAGGCGTCAGTAGAGACACAAACCGGGTCTATGCTCAAACTGCATTGCAGCAAACGTGTGACGATGATGACGCGCCTTTCCCTGCGGGCCGAGAAGGCACCGCTTGCGCGCCACGGACGCGCGTGCGTGAGTGCGCCCGCGCTAGAAGCACGCGCCGGCGTGCGGCGCAGGGGGATGGGGTGCGAGGCGAAGCCCTATGTCTTTCCAACCTGCACGTGGCTTCGCCCGTCCCCTCATCCGCCCCTGCGGGGCACCTTCTCCCCCGGGGGGAGAAGGGTAGTCCTGCGCTGGTGTGGCTGAAGCCCTCTCCCGCCGGGAGAAGGGTTGGGGTGAGGGCACGAGGCGAAGCCCTATGTCTTTCCAACCTGCACGTGGCTTCGCCTATCCCCTCATCCGCCCCTGCGGGGCACCTTCTCCCCCAGGGGGAGAAGGGATAGTCCTGCGCTGCTGTGGCTGAAGCCCCATCCCGCCGGGAAAAGGGTTGGGGTGAGGGCACGAGGCGAAGCCCTATGTCTTTCCAACCTGCACGTGGCTTCGCCTATCCCCTCATCCGCCCCTGCGGGGCACCTTCTCCCCCGGGGGGGAGAAGGGACGGTCCTGCACTGGTCTGGTGGGATAAGGCCGAAGGCTGCGGCCTGCGTGTCGCAGCTGCGGACCAGCTCGGAGCACGTACCCGATTCAGGGGTTAGCGCCGGCCCGGGGAGGCATCGGACTCGGAGCCCGCGGCCGCCTCAGAGCGCGTAGCCGAATTGCTGCTTGAACTGGTCGTTGAACTCGGCAAAGTCGAAGCGCTGGTTCTGCGTGCCCGGATGCTCCACCTTCAATGCGCCCATCAGGTTGCCCATGCGGCCGATGGTCAGCCAGTCATAGTTGTGCTGGATGCCGTAGATCAGCCCGGCGCGGAACGCATCGCCGCAGCCGGTCGGGTCGACCACGCGGCGCTCGTGCGCCGGCGGGATGTCGTAGGTCTTGTCCGGGGTGTGCACCAACGCGCCCTTGGGGCCCTGGGTGGTGATGTAGGCCTGCACGCGCGAGACGATGTCCTTCTCGTCCCAGCCGGTGCGCTCCTGCAGCAGGTTGGACTCGTAGTCGTTGACCACCACGTAGTCGGCCTGCTCGATGAACTGGCGCAGCTCCGGGCCGTTGAACAGCGGCATCGCCTGGCCGGGATCGAAGATGAAGGGGACGCCGCCGGCAGCGAACTCTTCCGCGTTCTGGATCATGCCTTCGCGCCCGTCCGGGCCGACCAGGCCCAGGGTCACGCCCGGCACGTCCTTCACGTGGTTCTCGTAGCTGCGCATCATCGCGCCCGGATGGAAGGCGGTGATCTGGTTGTTGTCGTGGTCGGTGGTGATGAAGGCCTGCGGGGTGAACAGGTCCTCGATGATCTTCACCCGCGACAGGTCGATGCCCAGGGTTTCGAAGTGCTCGCGGTAGGGGCCGAAATCCTGGCCCACCGTGCCCATCGGGATCGGCGCCCCACCCAGCAGATGCAGGTTGTAGGCGATGTTGCCGGCGCAGCCGCCGAACTCGCGGCGCATGCGCGGCACCAGGAACGACACATTCAGGATGTGCACCTTGTCCGGCAGGATGTGGTTCTTGAACTGGTCCGGAAACACCATGATGGTGTCGTAGGCGAGGGAACCACAGATCAGTGCGGACATCGAATCAGGCCTTTGCGTAGGGAAATACCCGCCAGGTGCCGGGCATGGCAGCGGGACGGCGCGAGCGCCGCGGCGCAAAGGGTAACGGCTGCGACCGATCAGGGCCACAGCCGCATGCCACGGCCGGCGTGACCGGCACATGAAAACGGGGGCGGAATAACCGATTTTTCCTTGCTCACCCCGGGGGGGATTGCTAGGCTAGCCGACTTCGTTTTCTGCCCAAAATTTCGCCACGCTGGCGGCAGGGCACGCGACTTATCCAGGAACAACTCCCTCGATGTTCAAGAAACTGCGCGGCATGTTCTCCAACGACCTGTCCATCGATCTGGGCACGGCCAATACGCTGATCTACGTGCGCGGGCAGGGCATCGTGCTGAACGAGCCATCGGTGGTGGCGGTGCGTCAGGACCGTGCGATCGGCGGTACGCGTTCGGTGGCCGCGGTCGGCGCCGAGGCCAAGCAGATGCTGGGCCGCACCCCCGGTCACATCACCACCATTCGCCCGATGAAGGACGGCGTGATCGCCGACTTCACCTACACCGAGGCGATGCTGAAGCACTTCATCAAGAAGGTGCACAAGTCGCGCGTGCTGCGTCCCAGCCCGCGCGTGCTGGTCTGCGTGCCGGCCGGTTCCACCCAGGTGGAGCGCCGTGCGATCAAGGAATCGGCGGAAGAGGCCGGTGCGCGCGATGTGTACCTGATCGAAGAACCCATGGCCGCAGCGATCGGCGCCGGCATGCCGGTGACCGAGGCGCGCGGTTCGATGGTCATCGACATCGGCGGTGGCACCACCGAAGTGGCGGTGATCTCGCTCAACGGCATCGTCTACTCGCAGTCGGTGCGCGTGGGCGGCGACCGCTTCGACGAGTCGATCACCAATTACGTGCGCCGCAACCACGGCATGCTGATCGGCGAAGCCACCGCCGAGCGCATCAAGCTGCAGATCGGCTGCGCCTACCCGCAGGACGAGGTGCAGGAGATGGAAATCTCCGGCCGCAACCTTGCCGAGGGCGTGCCGAAGATGATCAAGATCAACTCCAACGAGGTGCTCGAAGCGCTGCACGAGCCGTTGTCCGGCATCGTCTCGGCGGTCAAGCTGGCGCTGGAGCAGACCCCGCCGGAACTGTGCGCCGACGTGGCCGAGCGCGGCATCGTGCTCACCGGTGGCGGCGCGCTGCTGCGCGACCTGGACCGCCTGATCTCCGAGGAAACCGGCCTGCACGTGCAGGTGGCCGACGACCCGCTCACCTGCGTGGCCCGCGGCGGCGGCCGCGCGCTGGAGCTGGTGGACATGCATGGCAACGAGTTCTTCGCGCCGGAGTGAGGCGTTCGGGATTGGGCAGTCGGCATTCGGGATTCGCAAAAGCGGTTCCTGCCTACGGCCCGGTAGGACTGCTCCGCAGTTCCGCGAGTTCACGTTTTAGCCGCATCCGTATCGGGGGCAGCCGACCGCTCCCCGAATCCCCAATTCGCAATCCCCAATCCCGGCCCTGAACGTGCCCTCCTACGCCGGTCCACCCGTCGCCTCCCGTCCGGGCGAAGTCACCTCCACGCTGCGGCTGCTGGTCTATCTGGTGCTGGCGGTGGTGCTGATCGCGCTCGATAGCCGGGGCAGCTGGCTGAGCCAGCTGCGGTCGCAGGCCAACCTGCTGATCCAGCCGATCTGGGCGGTGGCCGGGTTGCCGGGGCGAATCGGCTCGCAGGTGCGCGACAACGCCGCCACCCATGCGCAGCTGGTGGAAGAAACCCGCGAGCTGCGCAACCAGTTGCTGGTGGCCAATGCGCGGCTGACCCGGCTGCAGACCGCCGCGCTGGACAACGCGCAGCTGCGCGAACTGCTAAACGTGGCCGAACGCCGTGGCCTGGACGTGCAGCTGGCGCCGATCCTGGACATCGACCTGGACCCCACCCGCCAGCGCCTGCTGCTGGATGCCGGCAGCCGCGATGGCGTGCTGCTGGGCCAGGCGGTGATCGATGCTGGCGGGCTGATGGGCCAGGTGATCGAAGTGACCCCGCTGCATTCGACCGTGCTGCTGCTCACCGACCCCGACCACGCGGTGCCGGTCAGCGTGGCCCGCAACGGCGTGCGCCTGATCGTCTACGGCCGCGGCGATCGCCTGGAACTGCGCGATATCCCGCTCAGCGCCGGCGTGCAGGTGGGCGACGAGATCGTCACCTCCGGCCTGGGCGGCCGCTTCCCGGCCGGCTTCCCGGTCGGCAAGGTGTCCGAGCTGCACCCCGACGACACCCATGCCTTCCTGGTCGGTGAACTGACCCCGGCAGCCAAGCTCGATCGCGGCCGCGATGTGCTTTTGTTGCGGGCGGGGAAGCCGTTGCGGGTGGTGCCTGGGGTCGGGATTGGGGATTCGGGAGTTGGGATTGGTAACGGCAACAGCAACAGCAACAGCAACAGCAACGGCAACAGCAACGGCGTCGCGGCGGCGGCCGGCGCGCCGGTGACTGCAACACCGCGCACGCCTGCGGGCGGTGTTTCCAACGCAGCGACTGATACCGCGCGCCCGACGGCCGCCGCGGCATCGGGCACCGGTACCTCGGCGCCTGCACGGTCCGCAGCGACACCTGCCGCGCCCGGCGCGCAGCCGTCCAGTGCGCCAGCGTCCGGCCGCCCTGCCAGCACGCCCGCCCGGCGTCCCGCATCGACCGCATCCAACGGCCCCAATCCCGATTCCCGTCCGGCTCCGCCACAGGGCGCTGCTTCCAACCAATCCCCAATCCCCAATCCCCAATCCCGTCCGGCTCCGCAGGAGACGGACCAATGACCCGCATGCGCAACACTTGGATCTTGCCGGTCAGCATCTTCATCGCGCTGCTGCTGGGGCTGCTGCCGCTGCCGGCGGTGGTGCAGCCGCTGCGGCCTTACTGGCTGGCGCTGGTGCTGGCCTATTGGGTGATCGAGGAGCCGGACCGGGTGGGACTGGGCATCGCCTTCGTGGCCGGGGTGCTGGCCGACCTGCTGTATGGCGGGCTGCTTGGCGAGCAGGCGCTGCGGCTGGTGATCATGACCTTCATCCTGCAGCGCTTCCGCGCGCGGCTGCGCTTCTTCCCGGTGTCGCAGCAGGCGCTGGCGATCGGCGGGCTGTTGCTGAATGACCGGATCGTGTCCTCTGCGGTGCATCTGGCGGTCGGCGAGCCGACCCTGCCGTGGAGCTACTGGTGGGCGCCGCTGCTGGGCATGGCGCTGTGGCCGCCGTTGTTCGTGTTGCTGGACGCGGTACGGCTGGGCAAGCGGAGCAAGAAGTAGGTCATGCACGGCCGTCGCCAGCCCAAGAACCCGCATGCCGAGGCCGAGCAGTTCCGCCGCCGCGCGGTGCTGGGTTTCGTGATGGTGGTGATCTGCCTGGTCGGCCTGGGCGGCTGGTACTTCAAGCTGCAGGTGCTCGACCACGAGGTCTATGCCACCCGCTCGGAGGCCAACCGCATCAAGCCCAAGCCGGTGGTGCCGGGGCGCGGCATGATCTACGACCGCACCGGCCGGCTGCTGGCCGAGAACGTGCCGGCCTTCCGCCTGGACGTGACCCCGGACAAGGTTGCCGACATGGATGCCATGCTGGCCGCGCTGGGCAAGGTGATCCCGATCGCGCCGGAGGACCTGGAGCGTTTCAATCGCGAACGCAAGGCGCGCCGCCGCTTCCTGCCGGTGACGCTCAAGCTGCGCATGAGCGACGAGGAAATGGCGCGCTTTGCGGTGGAGCGCTGGCGCTTTCCCGGCGTGGAGCTGGAGCCTTACCTGACCCGGCGCTATCCGTTCGGGCCGTTGTTCGCGCACATCATCGGCTACGTCGGCCGCATCGACGAAAAAGACCTGGCGGTGCTGGGCGAGGGCAATGCCGCGCTCACCCACATGGGCAAGTCCGGGCTGGAGCGCTACTACGAGCAGGATCTGCGCGGGCAGGTCGGCTACGAACAGGTCGAGACCAACGTGCAGGGGCGGGCGATCCGCACCGTGGGGCGGGTGGCGCCGCAATCCGGCGCCGATCTGCGGCTGTCGGTGGACGCCGACCTGCAGCGCGCGATGGTGGCTGCGTTCGGCGAGCACGAAGGCGCGGCGATCGCGATGGACCCGCGCACCGGCGAGATCCTGGGCATGGTCAGCCTGCCCAGCTACGACCCCAACCTGTTCGTCAACGGCATCTCGCATACCGACTTCAAGATGCTCAACGACAACCCGTCGCGGCCGCAGTTCAACCGGCTGGTGCTCGGTGGCGTGGCGCCGGGCTCCACGCTCAAGCCGCTGATCGCGCTGGCCGGGCTGGACAGCGGCCTGCGCCGGCCCGAGGACCGGGTGCTGTCCACCGGCATGTTCTACCTGCCCGGGGTCAGCCGCGGCTGGGGCGATTCGCATCGCGGCGGGCATGGCTGGACCGACCTGCGCAAATCCATCGCCCAGTCGGTCAATACCTATTACTACCGCCTGGCGGTGGACATGGGCATCGAGCGCTTCGACCGCTACATGGCCGACTACGGCTTCGGTCAGCCCACCGGGGTGGACCTGCTCGGCGAAATCGGCGGCATCCTGCCGTCGCCGGCCTACAAATACAAAACCCGCAAGGAGCGCTGGTATCCCGGCGACACGGTCAATATCGCGATCGGGCAGGGCGACTGGAAGGTCACCCCGCTGCAGCTGGTACGCGGCGTATCGGCCATCGCCGGCGGGCTGCTGCTGCGCCCGCACCTGGTGCTGGAGCAGCGCACCGGCTTCGACCATCCCTGGCAGCCGATGATCCAGCCGCCGGGCAAGCCGATCAGCCCGAACCCGGCGCACCTGCAGGTGGTGCGCGAGGGCATGATGGACACCATGCGTCCGGGTGGCACCGGCTATGCGATCACCCCCGGCGCGCCGTACCAGATGGCCGGCAAGACCGGTACCGCGCAGGTGGTCAGCCGCAAGGGCGTGGCCGCGGTGGACCCGCGCAGCCTGCCGCTGCATCTGCGTCACCGCGGCCTGTTCGTCGGCTTTGCGCCCGCCGACAACCCGGTCATCGCGGTGGCGGTGGCGGTGGAGGGTGGCGGTTTCGGCACCAGCTCGGCGGCGCCGATCGCACGCAAGATCTTCGATGCCTGGCTGCTGGGCAAGATGCCCGCCGGCCTCCTGCCGCTGGACAGCGAACTGGGCATGACCGCAGTGGGCATCAACCAGTTCGACGCCGGCGCCACCGACGCGCGCCAGGCCGGCGACGCGGCGGCCGCCACGCTGGAAGACCTGCCGGTGGTGATCGGCCAGACCGCCGTGGCGCTGGACCCGAATACCCCGGCGCAGCCGGTGGTGCCGGACGTGCCGGATGCGGTGCAGGAGACCGACCATTGAGTGACATCCTGCGCTGGCTGGTGGACATGGCCGCGCGCTTTACGCGCAGCCTGGACTGGGTGCTGTGCCTGGCCCTGGGCGCGTTGATGGTGATCGGCCTGTCGGTGCTCAAGAGCGCCGGCGGCGCCGCCGAGGGCGATCATCTGGTGATGGCGCAGGGCGTGCGCTTTGTCATCGGTACGGGCGCAATGTGGGCGATCTCGCGCATGTCGGTGCTCCGGCTGCGCGCGTGGACGCCGTGGATCTACGGCCTGTCGATGCTGCCGCTGCTGGCGGTCTTCGTGCTGGGCACCGGCAAGTACGGCCGCCAGTGGCTGGACCTGAAGGTGTTCTATCTGCAGCCGGCGGAGCTGCTGAAGATCAGCCTGCCGATGATGGCGGCCTGGTATCTGCATCGCATGCCGTTGCCGCCACGGATCTCCACCGTGCTGGTGACTGGCATGATCATCGGCGTGCCGACCGCCCTGATCATGCTGCAGCCGGACTTCGGCACCGGCGTGCTGATCGCCGCCAGCGGGGTGTTCGTGCTGCTGCTGGCCGGCCTGCCGTGGTGGTGGGTGGCGGTGGGCATCGGCGGGGTGTCCGCGGCCGCGCCGGTGGCCTGGTTCTGGCTGCTGCGCCCGTACCAGAAGGACCGCATCATGATGTTCCTCAACCCTGAAAGCGATGCGCTCGGTGCCGGCTGGAACATCATCCAGTCCAAGATCGCCATCGGCTCCGGCGGACTGGATGGCAAGGGCTGGGGGCTGGGCTCGCAATCGCATCTGAACTTCATCCCCGAGCAGACCACCGACTTTGCGTTCTCGGTGCTGAGCGAGGAATTCGGCTGGATCGGCGTGGCCATCGTGCTGACGCTGTATCTGATCGTGATCGGCCGCTGCCTGTGGATCGCCTCGCAGGCGCGCGACACCTATTCGCGCCTGATCGCCGGCGCCACCGGCCTGGCGTTCTTCGTCTACGTGCTGGTCAACGGCGGCATGATTTCCGGCCTGCTGCCGGTGGTGGGCGTGCCGATGCCGCTGCTGAGTTACGGCGGCACCTCGGCAGTGTCGTTGCTGGCGGGCCTGGGGCTGGTCATGGCAGTGAAATCGCACCGACCGGTGCACGGCTACTGACGCGATTGCGCCTGGCACGTTTCTTAGGGCCGCGTTGCGCGCCAAGCGTCACGCGCGCACCCGATGCGGCAGCGTGTGCGAATCGCCTATGTCAAACGCTGACAATCTTTGGAGTGCGTGGTGGTTTTGCGCAGTGCATTGCAACCACGACACGCCGGCGCAGGCCGGCTTCGTTGATGCGGCGCCGGGTTCGCGCGTCCACCACAGACCGGCGCGGCGCTGCGTAGAGTGCGCCACGCCGCTGCAGTGCTGGCGGCCGCCTCGCGTTGCCTGCACTGGCCCGCGCCATTCCTCATTCGGGTGATCTCTTCCATGAAACTGCTCAACGCTGCCATCGGCGGTGTCTGTCTGTCGCTTTGCGCACAGGCCGGCGCCGTCACCTTCGCCAACGGCGATAGCCGCCCTGTCGCGCAACCGTCGATTCCCGCCAGTTGCCAGCCGCCATTGAAGGCCAGCCACACGCCGGCCGGACGGCAATTCGACGCCGCGCTGGAAAGCGCGCCCCCCGATACCGCGGCCATCCAGGCCGCGCTCAACGCCTGCAAGAACGGAAGCGTGCTGTTGACCAGCGGCAGCGGCAATGCCTTTCTGACCGGGCCGTTGTCCATCCCGGCCAACGTCACCCTGGTCATCGACCAGGGCGTCACCCTGTACGGCTCGCGCAACCCGGCCGACTACGGCACCGGTTGCGGCACTGCCGGTTCCAAGAGCGGTGTCTGCACGCCGTTGATCAGCGTCAAGGGCAACAATGCAGGCGTCATGGGCATCCGCACCGGCGGTCGCCAGGGCACCATCGATGGGCGCGGCGATCAGACCATGCTGGGCAAGAGCACCACCTGGTGGGAGTTCGGCGAGAACGCCAAGAAGGTCGGCCAGGTGCAGAACAGCCCGGACCTGATCAAGGTGCAGAATTCCAGCGAGTTCACGCTCTACGACATCAATCTGATCAATGCGGCGTACTTCCATTTCTTCTCGCATAGCGTCAATGGCCTCACCATCTGGGGCGTGCGGGTGAAATCGCCGGCCAGCAGCCCCAACACCGACGGCCTGGATCTGGACAGCGTGGTCAACGCCACCATCCACGACAGCGACGTGATGGGCGGCGACGACTGCGTGGCGATCAAGACCATCGCCTCCAAATCGGCCAACATCACCGTGCGCAATAGCCGTTGCTACGGCACCCATGGCATCTCGATCGGTAGCGAGGTGATGTTCGGCGTCAGCAACGTGCTGGTGGACAACAACGCGCTGGTGTCCACCGACGATGCAGGCAACCGCAGCACCGACAACAACGGCCTGCGCATCAAGACCAGCATCGTCAAGGGCGGCCCGGTCAGCCAGGTCACCTATCGCAATACCTGCCTGTACGGCGTGACCAGCCCGGTGGTGATCAACCCGTTCTATGCCGGCGGCAACAGCGGCACCAAGCCGACCTTCAGCGCGATCGTGGTGGACGGCTTGCGCAGCAGCAACGACGCCGGCGGCAAGGGGTGGATCCTGCGCGGCTACGACGCGCAGACGCCGCTGGATCTGGTGCTGGCCAATGTGGCCATTGGAAGCGCGCCGGCCACGGTCACCGCGAGCAATGCGCAGATCGGACTCAGCAACAGCGCGGTGACGCCCACCGGCACCGGCGTCACCACCGGCCCGGTGCAGGTCAGCGGCGCCATTCCCACCTGCTCGGGCGCACCCCGCTTCCCGGCACTGTGAAGCACCCGGCGCGGCCCTCCAACGGCCGCGCCGGACCGGTGGCTACCGCGCAGCGCTGCACCCATCAAGGCGGCGCAGTTGCGAAATCCCCGTTCAGCCAATCCACGCCGCATGCGCAACTGCGACGCAGCTGCATGAGTCGCGTGCGGGGAGTCGTCGCTCCATGACCTCGACAAGCGCAGGCGACCACCGCGCTGACGAGTTTGCCGTTCTAGGGTTCTGCCATCAGCCCGCCAAAGCCAGACCGCATGGCTCGGCCCGCAGCAGCCCGCCAAGTCCGCTCCCGCGTCACGGCCTCAACCGCAAACCCAATCCTCCGCTTCTATTTCCGACTCTTCCTGCCTTCAAATCCCGAATCCCGAATCCCGAATCCCGAATCCCGAATCCCGAATCCCGAATCGCGAATCGCGAATCGCGAATCGCGAATCCCGAATTTGCTGCACCACCTCTTGACTTGATCCAAAGTCTTTGCGTTTCATGGCCTTATTGCCAGAAGTTCATCTGATGTCTGTTACCCTCGGCCGATGATTCGACGCACTCTGACCTGCCTGCTCACCCTCGGCCTTGTCGCCTGCGCGACCCAGCCCAGCCCTCCGTCCCCGCCGCCGGCCGCCAGTGCGCCCCCGGCCAAGCCGCCCGCTCCCCCTGTCGCGTCCGCGACGCCCGCCAGTGCTGCTGCCGAGGCGCCCGCCTTGCCGCCCGTGGATCTGACCCCGGTGCCGTTCGAGATCGCCCGCGCCAACTTCGTGCGCGACACCGCCACCAGGTACGGCATCGATGCGGCGCAGATCGAGGCGACCCTGGCGCAGGCACAGTTCAAGGACGCCATCGTCACCGCGATGTCGCGTCCGGCCGAACGGGTCAAGCCGTGGAACGAATACCGGCCGATGTTCATCACCCAGGCGCGCATCGATGGCGGGCGCAAGTTCCTGGCGCAACACCGTGCCGAGTTGAGCAAGGTGGAGGCTGCCACCGGCGTGCCGGCACAGGTGATCGTGGCCATCATCGGGGTGGAAACCAGCTACGGCACCAACGCAGGCAAATACCGCGTGCTGGATGCGCTCTACACGCTGGCGTTCCGTTATCCACGTAGCGGCGACCCGGCCAAGCTGGAACGCGAGGTGCGGCGCGAGCTGTTTTTCCGCGATGAACTTAGTCAATTGTTCGCGCTCGGCAAGGAAGAGCAGCTCGATGTCACCGCGCTGATCGGCAGCTACGCCGGTGCGATGGGCATGGGCCAGTTCATGCCATCGAGCTACCGCCAGTTCGGTGTCGATGGCGATGCCGACGGCAAGCGCAACCTGTTCACCGACTACAACGACGTGTTCGCCTCGATCGCCAATTACTTCGTCAAGAAGGGCGGCTGGGTGCGCGACGGGCAGGTGGCGGTGCCGGCCACGCTGGCCGCCGGCCACGAGGAATTCAATCCCACCGACTGGTCGCCGGTGTACACGCTGGCCGATCTGTCCGCGCGCGGCTACCACCCCAGCGCGCCGGTGGTGGCCGGCAGCACCGCCACCCCGATCAGCCTGGACGACGCCAACGGCAAGCAGTACTGGCTGGGCTTCCAGAACTTCTACGCAATCACCCGCTACAACATTTCCAAGATGTATGCGATGGCCGTGTTCCAGCTGTCCGAGGCCATCGCCGGCAAGGAGTTACCACCGGCATGAACAGCATGACAGGTCCCAAGTGGCTGATCCCGATGGCGCTGATGCTGGGCCTGGCGGCCTGCAGCAGCGCACCGAAGAAAGGTGCCGGCAGCACCGGCAGCGGTGCCATCAAGGGCGTCAAGGTCGACGGCAAGGGGCCGGCCTACGTCGCGACCGGATGCCCTTCCACGTCGCCGTACGCGGCAGCCAAGGAGGACCCGTCCACACGCGGCGATTACACCGCCGGCGGCCTGTACAAACCCGGCGTCAAGGACAGCACCCCGGACCACGTGCCCAACGTGGCCTGCATTCCCGAACCCCTGGTCACCAACGAGCCGCGCTCGGCGGTGGGCAACCGCTCGCCGTATGAGGTGCTGGGCAAGCGCTACGTGGTGATGGACAGCCCCGGCGACTATGTCGAACGCGGCACTGCCTCGTATTACGGCAGCAAGTTCCACGGCCGACTCACCTCCAACAAGGAGGTCTACGACATGTACGCCTTCACCGCCGCGCACAAGACCCTGCCGCTGCCGAGCTTTGCACTGGTCACCAATACCGACACCGGCGATTCGGTGGTGGTGCGGGTCAACGACCGCGGTCCGTTCCACGACGGGCGCGTGATCGATCTGAGCTACGCCGCTGCGGTCAAGCTGGGGATCACCGGCAAGGGCACCGGCAATGTCGAAGTGCGTGGGCTCACCGAAGCCGATAACGGCAACCTGCTGGCCAAGCGCCGCAGCGGCCAGCCGGTGTCTACGGCCGTTGCCACGGCGCGGCCTGCTGCGGGCAGCAGCCAGATCGATGGTCTGGTGCAGCGCCTGCCCACCCGCACCGTCCCGCCACGTGCGGCGGCGAGCGCGGGTACGGCGGCTGCCGCGCCTGCCGTTGCCTCGAATGGCGCTGTGGTCCTTCCGGCCGGCGAGCGGTGGCGCTATCGCGTGGCCGATTCGCGCCAGCCCGGCAATGCCGACAATTTCGATGCCTGGATGAAATCGCAGGGCGTGCGTGTGGCCACCGGCAAGCCGGCCGCCGCCGCACCGCGCCCGGCGGCCGCCGCACCGGTCGCCGTCGCGGTGGTCAAGGCGCCCGAGCGCGCGCCTGCACGGCCGGTCAAGGTCGATCCGATTCCGGCCAAGGCGCCCAGCGCCGCCGAATCCGCGCTGGGCGACATCCTGTTGCAGGTTGCCAGTTTCGCCAGCCGCGAAAATGCCAATCGTGCGCTGTCGCAGCTGGCATCGGCCGGCATTGTCGGAGCCAGTGTCAGCGATATCGTCAGCGGTGGGCGGACCTTGTGGCGCCTGCGCGTCAATGCACGCGATCACGCCAACGCGTCCGAAATCGCGCAGCGCATTGCCGGTCTGGGCTTCGGGCGCCCGCAGATCGTTGCCAATTGAGCATGGCGGCCGGGCCTGCCAGGTCACTGGCGGGCCAGCTTGAAACCGATGACTGCCCCTGCATCCATCCCCGTCTGCCACCGTCTGCGGGTGGATGAGCCAACCGCTCTGTGGGATCGCCGCCCCAGGCCGGGGCGGCGCGCGGCCTGCAGTCATCGCTGAACTGCGCGGGCGCCTGCGTGGTCTGATGCGTCGCCCTCATTGCTGCAGCCCTTTACAATTTCCGATTACCCAGCCTTCGGGCCCGTCAGGAGTCGTTCTTCAATGAAATTCCGCTTCGCCGCCGCTGCCGTGGCCACGTTCGCCTTCGGCCTGGTCTGCGCCCAGACGCCCGCGCCGCAGCCGACGCCCGCCGCGCCTGCTGCCCCGGCTGCCTTGCCGGTTCCGCCCGCGCCCGCGCCGGCCGTGTCCAAGTCCTGGATCCTGATGGACTACGCCACCGGGCAGGTATTGGCCGGTGAGAATATCCACCAGCAACTGGCACCGGCCTCGATCACCAAGGTGATGACCTCCTACGTGGTGGCCGCCGAGATCAAGAACGGCAAGGTCACCCGCGACGACCAGGTCATGATGAGCGAACGCGCCTGGCGCGAAGGTGGCGCCGGCACCGATGGCAGCTACAGCGGGTTCCCGGTCAACCAGACCGCGCGTCTGGAAGACATGGAAAAGGGCATGGCGATCCAGTCCGGCAACGACGCGGCGATCGCGCTGGCCGAGCATGTGGCCGGCAGCGAAGAAGCCTTCGCCTCGCTGATGAACAGCTATGCCGCCAAGATTGGCATGAAGAACTCCTACTTCGTCAACGCGCATGGTCTGAGCGCCGAGGGCCACCATTCCACCGCCTACGATCTGGCCCTGCTGGGCCGCGCGATGGTGCGCGATTACCCGGAAACCTACGCCTACAACAAGATCAAGGAATTCCAGGTCGGCAACATCAAGCAGAACAACCGCAATCTGCTGTTGTGGCGCGACCCGGCCGTGGATGGCATCAAGACCGGCCACACTTCCGAGGCCGGCTACTGCCTGCTGAGCTCGGCCAAACGTGGCGACCAGCGCCTGGTCGCGGTGGTCATGGGCGACAGCTCCGAGCGCCAGCGCGCCGACGACAGCCTGGCGCTGCTCAACTGGGGCTTCCGCTTCTTCGAGACCCACAGCCTGTATGCACCGGGCAAGGTGGTGACCAAGCAGAAGGTCTGGAAGGGTGCGCAGGACGAAGTGCAGCTGGGCGTGGCCCAGCCATTGCTGGTCAGCCTGCAGCGCGGCCGCTACAACGACCTCAAGCCCAGCATGGAAGTGGCCAAGAACCTGCAGGCGCCGATCAAGCAGGGCCAGCAGGTCGGCACCGTGAAGGTCAGCCTGGACGGCAAGCTCATCGCCCAGGCTCCGCTGGTAGCCATCAACGCGGTGGAGGAAGGCGGGTTCTTCAAACGCCTCTGGGATGCGTTCTGGATGTGGTGGGAATCGGAGTGATGCCAACGAAAAGCCGGCGAAAGCCGGCTTTTTGTTGGCGGGGATTGGGGATTGGGGAGTCGGGATTTGTAACAGCAAGAGCGGGTGCGGCGCCTGGAAGCCCGTTTTGATCAATGCCCCAGTTTCGATCTCCAGTCCCAGCTCGGACACATGTCGCTATCCGGCCGCTGATCATCTGGATGCGGCAGCAATCGTAACGATTCAACAAAAAGCCGGCGAAAGCCGGCTTTTTTGTTGGCGGAGATTGGGGATTGGGCATTAGGGATTCGCACCAGCAACAGCAGCTGCAAGGCCCCAACAGCCCGCTCTTGCGAATCCCCAATCCCGAATCCCCAATCCCAGCCCTCAAAGCATCCGGCTGATGGTGAAACTCCCATACACCGGCGTCTCGCGCTGGGTCTCGAATTCGCGGGTGCGGTGGTAGCGGGCCAGGGCGAATTTCCAGCGGCCGTACATGATGGCCAGGCCGTAACCGACATCGCCCACGAACGGGCGCTTGTCCACGCTGTGGCTGTTGCGGAAGGTGTTGCCGTCCAGGGTGATGTCGCGCAGCACCCAGCGTGCGTCGGTGGCCACGAACAGATGCCCCGACCAGCCGCTGGCACGGCCCAGGCGGCTGGGCGCAGTGTTTTCGCCGGCCGGGCGCGTCGGGGTGCTGCCGAAGTCATCGGGGAGTTTCCAGCCAAAGCGCGCTTCGCCACCTGCATTCAGATGCGTGGCCATGTTGCCCACCGCCCCGCCCCAATGGGAAATGAAGTCCCAGCCAAAACCGCCGGCATTGCCGCTGGCATCGGATGGCCAGCGGCGCATGCGCTCGTGGACCAGGTTGATCACAGGTTCGTTATGCAACTGGTTGTCCCAGCCCTGGAATTTCTCGTCGCCCAGGATGTCGTGGATCGCATCCTGCGCTTCCTGCGCGAAGGCCCACGGGCCGACCACGCCAAGCTGCAACTGGGTGGTTCGCAGGTGTGCATCGTTACGCGCGTTGTAACCGAAGCTTGCCAACAGGATGCCGGCGTACGGGCGGTCGTCCGGGATCACGTCGCGACGGGTGTAGTCGGTCGGGGTGAAGATCGCCTGGCCGATCGAGAACACCATGTTCTGCTGGTCGAACTCGCCCGGATGCAGGCGTTCCAGATAACTGTTCACCCAGCGCGCGGTGCGCGGCAGGCAGGGGTCGTCGGTGTAGTCCACCAGGTTGGGCGATACCAGGGTCAGCATCGCCCCGTTGGAGTATCCCTGGTCCTGGTCTTCGCCCCCGAACAGGTCGTTATCGACACGAAAATTCACCGCCGGCGGCGTGCGCCCCAGCCGGCTCGAGTCGCATTGATCCGCCGCCAGGGCGGGCATCGACAACCCGGTGAAAGAAAGCAGCAGGGCAGCAGACAACGCGCGCGGTCGGAGCATGGAGGGCCTGGGGGAGTGAAGGAGGGACTAGGTTCAGCAAAGGTGCCTTCCACCACTGCTGCATCATGTGAATTTCGCAAGGCACCGACGTAGTGTCTGTCGAGTCCGATTACCGCAGCTGGCGCGCTGCTGCATAACTGTGTTTGGCTGGAGAAGGTAATCACCGAGCTCCGGTACACGCACCCGGTGCATGGTGGTAAGCGATGGGCCGATATCCGCAGCGGCCTGCGACGGACTTGGGTTTGCCCGCCACCGGCCCGATAATGGGGCGATGGATATCAGCACCGACAACCCCGATCACGGCTTCCAGTTTCCCGGCACCTTCGAGCTCAGCGCCATGGGCGCGGCCGATCGTGGCCTGGAGACGGAGCTTCCGCGCCTGCTCGCCGCCACCGGCGTGGAGCTGCTGCAGGAAAGCGTCAGCTGGAAGCACTCTTCCAGCGGCAAGTATGTCTCGGTCAAGATCGGCTTCCGTGCCGAGAGCCGGGAACAGTTCGACGCCGCGCATCAGGCGCTGCGCGACCATCCGGAAGTGAAGTGGACGCTGTAGCGGCCGAACCGGTCGTGGCTCCGGGTGCCATCCCGCCGGCGCAATTGCGCGACCTGGGTCAGCAGGACTACACCGCGGTGTGGCGTGCAATGCAGCGTTTCACCGATACGCGCGATGAGCACACGGCCGACGAGGTGTGGGCGGTCGAGCACGCGCCGGTGTTCACCCTGGGACAGGCCGGCAAGCCCGAGCACGTGCTGGCGCCGGGCGCCATTCCGGTGCTGCAGGTCGATCGCGGCGGGCAGGTGACCTATCACGGCCCCGGCCAGTTGGTGGTCTATCCGCTGCTGGACCTGCGCCGGCTCAGGATCGGCGTGCGCGATTACGTATGCAAGATCGAGCAGGCGCTGATCGACACGCTGGAGGAGTGGAACATCGTGGCCGAGCGCCGCGAGGGCGCCCCCGGCGTCTACGTCGGTGCGGCCAAGATCGCCGCGCTGGGCATCCGGGTGCGCCGGGGCTGCACGTTCCATGGGCTGTCGTTCAACGTGGCGATGGACCTGGAGCCGTTCCACCGCATCAACCCCTGCGGCTACCAGGGTCTGCAGGTGACCTCGGTGCTAGACTTGGGCGGCCCTTCCGGGATGGACGCCGTCAAGGCGGTGCTGCTCGAGCAACTGGCACGCCAGTTCGGCCTCGTGCTGCAGCCCGTTTCCGCATTGCCCGACCTTTCGCTTCCGGCCTGAGCGCCCGTATCGTCATGACCCAGCCCATCGCCCGTTCCATCCCCTTGCAGGTCGTCTCCGGCGACGCCGCTGCGCCTGCGCCATTGCAGACCGGCGTCAAGCAGATCGGTGGCGACAAGATCCATCGTTCGCCGGTGCAGTTCGTCGATGCGCCGGTACTGCGCAAGCCGTCGTGGATCCGCGTGCGCATTCCATCCGGCAACGCGGTGCAGAACCTCAAGGCCAAGCTGCGCGAAAACCGCCTGGTCACCGTGTGCGAGGAAGCCAGCTGCCCGAACATCCACGAGTGCTTCAGCCACGGCACTGCCACCTTCATGATCCTGGGCGAGGTGTGCACGCGGCGCTGCTCGTTCTGCGATGTGGCGCACGGCCGGCCCAAGCCGCCCGACGCCAACGAGCCGGCCAGCCTGGCCACCACCGTGGCCGACATGGGCCTGAAATACGTGGTGGTGACCAGCGTCGACCGCGACGATCTGCGCGACGGCGGTGCACAGCACTTCGTGGATTGCATCTCCGCCATCCGCGCCAGTTCGCCCAACACCCGCATCGAGATCCTGACCCCGGATTTCCGCGGCAAGGGCCGCATGGACCGTGCGCTGGAGATCCTGGCGCTCAGCCCGCCGGACGTGTTCAACCACAACATCGAAACCGTGCCGGACCTGTATCCGAACGTGCGCCCCGGTGCGGATTACCAGTGGTCGCTGACCCTGCTGCAGCGCTTCAAGGCGCAGCATCCGTCCATCGCCACCAAGTCCGGCATCATGCTCGGGCTGGGCGAAACCATGGAGCAGGTGCAGGCCACCTTGCGCGATCTGCGTGCGCACGATGTGGACATGATCACGATCGGGCAATACCTGCAGCCAACGCCGCACCATCACCCGGTGATGCGCTACTGGACGCCGGAGGAATACAAGGCGCTGGAGGAGTACGGCAATGCGCTGGGCTTCAGCCACGTCGCATCGGGTCCGATGGTGCGTTCGTCGTATCACGCCGACCGGCAGGCCGCAGGCGCCGGCGTCGCCGCCTGAGTGGCGGTAGCGTTGGTCGGCATGTGATTGCCGTCGCGTCCTGCTGTTCGGCGCGGCCAGCATCAACGCCGGGAGCGCAAGCGTGCGTCCACTCCGCTGATTCGGCCTCGACGAATTGGCCCGATTCGGCCCTGTGCACTGCATGGGGCCGTCTTGCATCCGGCGGCGGCGTCCGGCCGAGCGAGGTACGGTCTCGTTCACAATCCGCTACATGCCCGGCGCTAGGCTGATTCAGCCGGCGGATGACAACGCCAGCAACTTTCGGCACTGTCATGCTGTCTGATCCGATCAACGCCTTTCTTTCATCGGCCCCGTGCCGAGAGCCATTCGATGACCTACAACGTTTCTGCGTCCATGAAGGCCGGCCTGCTGGCGCTGGTGTTGACCACTCCGATGGCATTGCTGGCACGCGCCGATACCGCGTTGCCGGCGGCCGCCACGCCCGAGCAGGCGACCGCGACCAAACTCGTCTATGGCCTGCTGTCCGACAGCCGCTACGCCTACCGGCCGCGCACGCTGGACGAAGCGATGGCCAAGGACGTCTTCAAGCGGTATCTGGAAACGCTCGATGGCGGCAAGCAGTTCTTCACCCAGGCCGACATCGACGGCTTTGCGCCACTGCAGGCCGGTGTGGGCGACGCATTGCGCGGCGGCAATCTGGAACCGGCGTTCCAGGTCTTTGCGGTGTACCGCAAGCGGGTCGACCAGCGCGTCAAATACGCGCGCGACCTGCTCAAGCAGGACTTCGATTTCAACGGCAGCGACAAGTTCGAGTACGACCGCAAGGATGTGCCGTGGGCATCGGATGACAAGCAGCTGGATGTGTTGTGGCGGCAATCGGTGATGAACGACTGGCTGCGCCTGAAGCTGGCCGGCAAGAAGCCCGAGGACATCCGCAAGACGCTGGACAAGCGTTACGCCGCGCTTGCCGATTCGGTCAAGCAGCTCAAGGGCGAGGACGTGTTCCAGTTCTTCGTCAACGCCTATACCAATGCGGTCGACCCGCACACCGACTATTTCACCCCGCGTACTGCCGAGACGTTCAATCAGCAGATGTCGCTGTCGCTGGAAGGCATCGGTGCGCAGCTGCAGAAGCAGGACGACATGGTGGTGATCCGCGAGGTGATCCCGGGCGGCCCGGCGGCGGTGGATGGCACGCTCAAGCCGGGCGATCGCATCGTCGGCGTGGGCCAGGCAAAGAATGGCGCCATCGAGGACGTGATCGGCTGGCGCATCGACGACGTGGTGGCCAAGATCCGCGGCAGCAAGGACACCCAGGTGCGCCTGGAATACATCCCGGCCGAATCGGGCATCGACGGCAAGCACCGCACGGTCACGCTGACCCGGCAGAAGGTGCGCCTGGCCGAACAGGCCGCCAAGGGCGAAACCATCACCCTGCCGGCCCAGGGCGGTCAGCCGGAACGCCGCATCGGCATCATCAAGCTGCCGGGCTTCTACCAGGATTTCGAAGGGCGTCGTCGCAATGCGACCGATTACGCCTCTGCAACGCGCGACGTCGCCAAGTTGCTGGCAGGCTTCAAGACCGACAAGGTCGACGGCGTGGTGCTGGATCTGCGCAACAACGGCGGCGGCTCGCTGGACGAGGCGATCGAGCTCACCGGCCTGTTCATCGAACAGGGCCCGGTGGTGCAGGTGCGCGAATCCGGCGGCCGGGTCACCGTCAATGGCGACAGCAATCCCAAGGTCGCCTGGGATGGCCCGCTGGGCGTGCTGATCAATCGCGGCTCGGCATCGGCATCGGAGATCTTTGCCGGCGCCATCCAGGATTACGGCCGTGGCCTGGTGATCGGCGAAACCAGCTTCGGCAAGGGCACGGTGCAGAACATCGTGGACCTGGACCGTTGGCCAGCCGCCGAAGGCCAGCGCTACGGGCAGGTCAAGCTGACCATTGCGCAGTTCTTCCGCGTCAGCGGTTCCAGCACCCAGCACAAGGGCGTGGTGCCGGACATCGCCTTCCCGGCCAGCGTGGACGCCACCGAATTCGGCGAGAGCACCTACGACAACGCACTGCCGTGGACGCGCATCGCTGCCGCGCCGCACACCCAGTACGGCAACTTCGCGCCGCTGCTGCCCAAACTGCAGACCCTGCACACCGCCCGCATCGCCACCGACAAGGAGTTCCAGTGGTGGGAAGAGGACGTCAAACAGTTCCGCGAAGAGAAGGCCAAGAAGTACATTTCCTTGAACGAGGCCGAGCGCCTGGCCGAGCGCCAGAAGCAGGACCAGCAGCGCAAGGATCGTCAGCAGATCCGCAAGCAGCTCGGCTTGCCGCTGGATCCGCTTGCCGACGACACCGATGACGGCCTGACCGGCAGCGAGCGCGACATCGTCAAGGACACCGCACGCGAAAAGGCCGCAGAAAAGCGTCCGGACCCGTTGTTGCACGAGTCGGCCGCCATCCTGGCCGATGCGCTGGGCCTGCTGTCGCAGGACCAACCGCTGTCGGCGCAGGTGCTGCCGCAATCCACGGCCCCGGGGCGCTGGGCAGACTGATCACCGCTGCTTGTCCCATCGACGAACGCCACCGCTTGCCGGTGGCGTTTTCGTTTGTGTGCGGCATCCGCTGTCAGCAGGGTCTCAGGCCAGCGCCTGCCAGCAGGCCTGCAGGCCGAGCAGCAGCAAGGTGCCGAAAAATACCTGGCGGAACAGCTCGGCAGAGATGCGGCGGCGCACCCGCGTGCCAGCCCATACGCCAGCTGCGGTAGGTACCAGCGCCAACAGCGATGGCAGGCCGGCCGAGAGCGGCACCCCGCCATGCCAGACCAGCGCAATGGCCAGGGCAAGCGTTGCCGTGCCGAAGCACGCCGCCAGTGCGCGGATCAGCAGCTCACGCGGCAGGCCCAGCGCAGACAGGTAAGGCACTACCGGAAGCACCAGCACGCCGGTGGCGCCGTTGAGCAGGCCACCGACCAGTCCCGTCAATGGGCTGGCCCAGCGTTCGTGGCGTGGCGGCAGCGTCCACTGCCGGCGCGCAAGCCCGAGCAGGGCGTAGGCCACCAGCAGCACGCCGAGTGTGGCGCGCAGGACGCGCGGGTTGCCGCCGATCATCACCCCGGCGCTCAGCCAGGTACCCGCCACCACGAATGCCAAGACCGGCCACAGGCGCCGCAGCAGCGCCGCCGGCGCCGGCCCCCAGGCCTGCTGCAGATTCGTCACCAGCGAAGGCAGCACCAGCAGTGCAGCGGCCTGGCTGGGCGGCAGCCATAGCCCGAGCAGCCCCATCGCTACCGTCGGCAGCCCCATGCCGGCCACGCCCTTGACGCCGCCGGCCAGCAGGAAGACCGCTGCAACCAGCAGCCACTGCGAAACATGTCCACTCATGGCGGCCAGGATCCGCGCGGCGATGCCGACCCGGCAAGCTGTCTTTGTTTGAGGCAGACTTCGGCCACACCGAAGGCTGGGAGTGCGCATGCAGGTGGAATTCGTCGATCTGCGGATCTTTGTCGCAGTGGCCGACACCGGCAGCATCACGGCTGGCGCCGACCGCGTGGCGTTGTCGCTGGCGGCCGTCAGTGCGCGCATTCGCGCGCTTGAGCTGCAGGTCGGGGCGGCGCTGTTCGAGCGTGGTCGGCGTGGGGTGACGCTCACCGCCGCCGGCCAGGTGTTGTTGCGCCACGCACGGGTGCTGGCGCGGCAGGAGCAGGCGATGCGCAGCGAACTTGGCGACTATGGCATCGGCGGCCAGGTCACGCTGCGACTGGCCGCCAACACCGCCGCACTCTCGGAGTGGCTACCCGAATGCGTGGCGGATTTCTTGCTGGCGCATCCGCGGGTGGATCTGACCCTGGCCGAGTGGGGCAGCGAGGAGGCGGCCGACGCGGTGCGCGATGAACGTGCCGATCTGGCCGTGGTGGCGGGGCATGCGGACTTCACCGGCCTGCAGCGACGCCCGTTCCGGCAGGATCGCCTGGTGCTGGCGATGGCCGCCAGCCATCCGCTGGCTGGTGCAGGCAGCGTGCGCTTGGCCGATATCGCCCAGATGCAGTTGCTGGCCTTGTCGGCCGACAACGCCTTGCAGCGTCACCTGCGCACGCATCTGGCCAGGGCCGGCGTGCACCTGCGCATCCGCGCGCGCGTGCCCGGCATCGAAACGCTGTGCCGCATGCTGGCGCGCGGCGTGGGCGTGGCCATCGTGCCGCATGCGGCGCTGGCATGCTCCAGCGTCAGGCAGCAGTTGGCGGCGGTGCCGCTGGACGAAAGCTGGGCGCGGCGCGAGCTGTCCATCGTCTGGCGCGACACGCCATCGGCGATCCTGCAGACCTTGCTGGAATGGCTGCAGGCCAGCGCGGCACAGGCCGGTATCCAGACGGCTTGAGCCGCCGACAATATCGCTGCGTGGTCGCTGCGCGGACGTTCAATGTTTTATCGGTTCACCCATCGATGCATGTGCGCCTTGCCTACCGGCAAAATGCTTGCTCGCGATGCATGAGAGCCGTCTCACGTGGCGCAGCGTCCTCGTGGATCGGATCGTGGTAGCGGCTCTGGCAGGCGCCGTCGTTGTCCGGGAAACGACGGCGCGTCTGCGGTCAGCGCGGCCAGCCGAACTCGGCCAGCACCGGATAATGATCAGAAGGCAGGATGCCGCCAGGCCGATCGTCCAGGGTGGTGAAGCGGGTGGGGCTCAGGCCGCGGAACAGGATCCAGTCGATCCGCCGGGTGGGGCGGGTGCTGAAACCCTGGAAGGTGTTTTCCGGCCCGCTGCGCTCGGATGCGCGCGCGCGTGCATCGCCCAGTACGGCAGTGAGCGTGGAATAGGTGAGCTTGTCCGGATCGCTGTTGAAATCACCGGTCAGCACGACCGGTATGTCGGCCGGCAAGCGGGCAATGCGCGACAGAATCAGCTGCGCGCTGCGCTCGCGGGCAGGTTCATCTTCGTCGCGATAGGGGAAATGCGTGTTGAACAGGTAAAAACGGCGCTTGTCGCTGCGGCGTTCGAATAGCGCCCAGGTCACCATGCGCGGTAACACGTTGCCCCAGGTGATGCTGCCGGCCACCTCCGGGGTGTCGGACAGCCAGAAGTCGCCCGATTCGATCACCGTCAGCGCACCGCTGTCATAGAACACGCCCATGTGCTCATCGCCGCCGTCGGCACGGCGCCCCTTGCCGAACCAGCGGTAGGTCGGCAAGTGCGTTGCAAGATACTGCGCCTGCTCCTGCACCAGTTCCTGCGTGCCGACGACATCCGGATGCGTCTGCGCGATCAACGCGACCATGGCATCGCGACGCGCCTGCCAGCGTTTGTCGCCGTCGGTATCCACCGGCACGCGCACGTTGAACGACATCACCCGCAGTGGCGCGCTCGGCGTTGCCGCCAGCGCCGGCAGGGCGGTGCCCAGCATGGCGATAGCGACCAGCACACTGCGCAGCAGCGCCTGCGCGATCGAACGTGGCATGCAGGCGAACTCCTTGGGAAACGAGAGTGCCGAGTCTAGCCAGCAATGATGACCGCTGCGTCACGACCGTGATGCCGTATGCAACCGCATTGCCTGCTTGACGCCGTCGCGCATCGGCGTAGCATTTGCGCCAAGCCAGCGGACAGACCGCTGGCTACCCACCAACCGTGAGGGATTCTCATGGCATCGCAGTACAATTATCTCGTGTTTATCGGGCGTTTCGAGCCCTTTCATAACGGCCACGCCGCCGTCGCCCGCCACGCGCTGGGCAAGGCCAGCAAGCTCATCGTGTTGATCGGCTCGGCCGACACGCCACGCACCATTCGCAACCCCTGGACCGTCGCCGAGCGCGCAGTGATGATCGAATCGGCATTGCCGGGCGAGAATGCGCGACTGATCCTGCGTCCATTGCGCGATCATCTCTATAACGAAAGCCTGTGGATCGCCGAGGTGCAGCGCCAGGTCGCCGAAGCGGTGCAAGCCGATGGCGGCGTGCCGGATGCGCGGGTCGGCCTGATCGGCATGGACAAGGATGCCAGCAGCTATTACCTGCGCGAGTTCCCGCAGTGGCCGCTGGAAGATGTGCAGCACACCGCCACCTTGTCGGCCACCGAGTTGCGTCGTTATCTGTTCGAGGCCGGCGACATCGGTTTCCATGGCGGGCTGCTGATGCTGCGCGGCAACGTGCCGGCGCCGGTGTACGACATGCTCGAAGCGTTCCGGCGCAATTCGCCAAGTTATGCGCAGCTGGTGGCCGAATACCGCTTCATCGAGCAGTACCGCGCTGCCTGGAAGGATGCGCCGTATGCGCCGACCTTCGTGACCACCGATGCGGTGGTGGTGCACTCGGGCCACGTGCTGCTGGTGCGCCGTCGTGCCGAACCGGGCAAGGGCCTGTGGGCGTTGCCGGGCGGCTTTGTCGCACAGGACGAGGGGCTGCTGGACAGCTGCCTGCGCGAGCTGCGCGAGGAAACCCGGCTCAAGCTGCCGGTGCCGGTGCTCAAAGGCTCGTTGCGTGCGCGCCAGGTGTTCGACCATCCCGACCGCAGCCTGCGCGGGCGCACCATCACCCATGCCTTCCACTTCGAATTTCCGGCCGGCGAGTTGCCGGTCGTGCGCGGTGGCGACGATGCCGACAAGGCGCGCTGGATTCCGATCGCCGAAGTCATGGCGATGGGCCCGCGGCTGTACGAAGACCACCTGCATATCCTCGAATTCTTCCTGGGCCGTGGTTGAAGGCAGCGCCCTGCGCCTGCGTGCCGGCACCGCTCGGTGTTGGCCGCATGGCCCGTGGCGTTGCTTGCGGCACGGCCTCCCGCCGGCGGACAGACCGCCGGTTTCCCCGACGCGAAGGAGCTTCCGTCATGCATTACCTCGATAACCTGCTGCTCAATACCGATAGCTACAAGGCCAGCCACTGGCTGCAGTATCCGCCCGGCACCGATGCCGCGTTTTTCTACGTGGAATCGCGTGGCGGCGTGTACGACCAGACCGTGTTCTTCGGCCTGCAGTCGATCCTGAAGGAAGCCATCAACCGGCCGGTCACGCACGCCGACATCGACGATGCGAAGGCGTTGCTGGCCGCGCATGGCGAGCCGTTCAACGAAGCCGGCTGGCGCGATATCGTCGACCGTCTCGGTGGCCAGTTGCCGATCCGCATCCGTGCGGTGCCCGAAGGCACGGTGGTGCCCACGCACAACGTGCTGATGACGATCGAGTCCACCGACGCCCAGGCGTTCTGGGTGCCGTCGTACCTGGAAACCCTGTTGCTGCGCGTGTGGTATCCGGTGACGGTGGCCACGGTGAGCTGGCAGGTGAAGCAGGTCGTGCGCGATTACCTGCAGCGCAGCAGCGACGATCCGGAAGGGCAGTTGCCGTTCAAGCTGCACGACTTCGGTGCGCGCGGCGTGTCCAGCCTGGGCTCGGCTGCCCTCGGTGGCGCAGCGCATCTGGTGAACTTTCTCGGCACCGATACCTTGTCGGCGCTGCTGCTGGCACGCGCGCACTACCACACACCGGTGGCGGGCTTTTCGATTCCCGCCGCCGAACACAGCACCATCACCAGCTGGGGCCGCGAGCGCGAGGTCGATGCGTACCGCAACATGCTCGCCCAGTTCGCGCGGCCCGGTTCCATCGTGGCGGTGGTGTCGGACAGCTACGACATCTATCGCGCCATCCGCGAACACTGGGGTACCACCTTGCGCGAGCAGATCATCGCTTCCGGCGCCACGGTGGTGATCCGCCCCGATTCCGGCGACCCGGTGGATGTGGTCGAACAGTGCCTGCTGCTGCTGGACGAAGCTTTTGGCCACCAGGTCAATGGCAAGGGCTACAAGGTGCTCAACCACGTGCGCGTGATCCAGGGCGATGGCATCAATCCGCAGTCGTTGCGCGCGATTCTGGAGCGCATCACCGCCGCCGGCTATGCCGCCGACAACGTCGCCTTCGGCATGGGCGGCGCCCTGCTGCAGAAGGTGGACCGCGACACCCAGAAGTTCGCGCTCAAGTGCTCGGCGGTGCGCGTGGACGGGCAGTGGATCGATGTCTACAAGGATCCGATCACCGACCAGGGCAAGCAGAGCAAGCGTGGCCGGCTGACCCTGCTGCGCGACCGTCGCGATGGCAGCTACCGCAGTGCCCTGCTCGACGAGGTGGCCGCCAGCGCCGACAGCGAAGATGCGCTGGTAACGGTGTGGGAAAACGGGGCGATGCGGCAGGAGTGGACGCTGGAGCAGGTGCGTGCGCGCGCCGACGCCGCGCGCCGCTGACCGGCAGCACGCAGGCATGGACACGCCCGCCTCCTTCGACAACGCGCCGCTATCGTCCGCCTCACCGCTGCTGGCGCAGTTGCGCGCCGCCGTGCCCAGCCTGCAGCGGCGCGTGCCGCTGCAGGACGAGGGCCACCGCTGGCATCGCGTGCGTCTGGGCGAACGCAGCTATCGGATCGCGCTGCCGGTGACCTTCACCCCGTATGCGTCGGTGCGGCCCTGCTCGGCGCGCTGCGGGTTCTGTTCGGAAAACCTGCGCCAGCATGGCGGTGGCCTGAGCGCGTCCATGCTGCGGCCGGGTCCGGCGTATTTCGATCAGCTGCGCGCTGCGTTGCGGTTGCTGCACGCGGTGCCGTTGTCGTATTCGTTGTCGGGTCTGGAGATGACCGACGACGCACACTGGCTGCAGACCCTGCTGCAGACCTTGTCGCAGACACCGGATGGCCCGCAGGTCGAGCAGCGCGTGCTCTACAGCAACGGTGCGGGCCTGGCGCGTGCGCAGGGCGGGCGCCTGCTGGATGCGCTGAGCGCGTTCGGCCTGTCGTGGATCGAACTGTCGCGCCACCATCCGTTGCAGGCGCGCAACGATGCCATCATGCGGTTTCGGGCGGGCGAGCCCATTGCCGATGCGGCCACCTTCATGCGCACCGCGCGCAGTATTGCCGAACGCCTGCCGGTGCGGCTGGTCTGCATCGTGCAGCGCGATGGCATCTGCTGTGCCGAGGACGTGGCGCAGTACATCGCGTGGGCACGTCGTTGCGGCGCCAGCCAGGTGATCTTCCGCGAGCTGTCGCGCCTGGACGAGGCGTATCGCAGCAACGGCACCTGGCGCTACATCGAACAGCAGCGCATCGGCGTGGAGCCATTGCTGGCCGAGTGCATGCAGCAGCCCTGGTGGGCGCAGTGGCAGCTCGATGGCATGACCGAAGGGTATTACTTCTGGAACGTGCGCCTGCGCGGCGACGACGGCCTGCAGGTGGTGTTCGAAAGTGCCGATTACGCGGCCATGCACGCGCGTCATGCCACCGGCGACATCTACAAGCTGGTGTTCTTCGCCAACGGTCGCCTGTGCGCGGGTTGGGACCCCGACGCCGACGTGCTGTGGGAGCCGGCCGATGGATGAGTTCGATCGGCGCAGCTGGTGGACACCGAGCGCCGACGATGCTGCCTGGGCGTTGCCGCAGGATCTGCGCGCCGCAGATCCGCTGCAGGGCCGCGACTGCGGCTGGGTCAATCAGATGCGCCCGTTCGTGCGCCACTTCAGCCTGCCGGGCGAGCAGGTGTTCGACCCGTTCTGCGGATTCGGCACCACCTTGCTCGCTGCTGCGCTCGAAGGGCGCAACGCGCACGGCATGGAAATCGATGTCGCGCGGGCGCAGGCCGCGCGCACACGGCTGCGGCGGCATGGGGTGGATGCGCCGGTGGTGTTCGGCAGCCTGGTGCAGGCCGCGCCCGCAGCGGCGATCGATCTGTGCCTGACCAACGTGCCGTATTTCGGCTGCCAGTGGCGGGGCCAGGCGCAGGCAGGCCAGCTGTATGCCAGTGCCGATTACGCCGGCTATCTGGCCGGCATGCGCGCGGTGTTCCATGCGCTGCGACGGTGGCTGCGGCCAAACGCATTCGGCGTGGCGATGGTGGAAAACATCTGTCTTGGCGGACGATTGATTCCGCAGGCCTGGGACCTGGGCCGGATCCTGGGTAGCCTGTTCACGCTGCACGAAGAGCGGGTGCTGTGCTACCGGCGTCCAGCCGATGCGATCGCGCATGCACGCACCGACAGCAACCGCAGCCACGAGTACGCGCTGATCTTCCAGCACTGCCGGGCGCGACTGGACCTGGCGCAGACCGCGCAGCTGCTGCAGGCCGTGCAGGCGCTGGGAATACCGGTGCGGGTACATGGCAGCTACGCGCGCTGGCTGCAGTCGCCTACCCTGGTGCCTGACGGACCGGCGGACCTGGACCTGGAGCTGTGCGCCGAGCAGCCGCTATGGGACCGGCTGACCGCCTGGTTGCAGGCGCAGGGCTTCCGCCTGAGCCTGTGGGGCGAGCCGTGCCGGGCACCGGTGCCGTTGGCGGCGGTCCGCACCCATCACTACCTGCGCGCCGAACGCATCGGCGCCGACGGCAGCCGCCTGCAGGTAGACCTGCAGCTGCCAGCGGATGAACCGCCGATGCCCTGAGCAGGCAAGGCGACACCGCGCGCACATGGGTTGCGGCTATGCTTTGGCCGGTTTTGGATGATGGAATCTTCCCATGTCTCGTACTTCCCTGATCGCGCATGGCGCACTGCTGGGCGCGCTGGCAACCCTGGCCGGCTGCGGTGGCAGCAAGGGCGACACGATGCTGATGCGCGAGTCGTTCAATTCCGACGACACCTATTCGCGCAGCGTGGCGGCCAGCTCGCCGCAGGCCTGCGAAGCGGCTCGGCGCGTGCTGCTGAGCCAGGGCTACGCGGTCACCCGTGCCGATGCGGCGGCGGTGGAAGGCAGCAAGAATTTCCAGTTGAAGGAAGCCGAGCAGAGCGAGCAACTCAACTTGCGCATCTCCTGCGCCACCCAGGACGGCGGCAAGGCGCAGGTGTTCGTCAGTGCGCTGCAGGACCGGTATGCGCTGAAGAAGAGTTCGACCTCCGCCAGCGTCGGCGTGGGCGTCCTCGGCTCGTTGTCGCTGCCGGTGGGCAGCAGCGGCGATTCGCTGGTGCGCGTGTCCAGCACCACGGTGCAGGACGCGGCCTTCTACAAGCGTTTTTTCGAGCGCCTGAATTCGTATTTGCCCAGGGTGACCGAAGCGGTCCCCGCCGCCGCGGCGCCAGCGCCCGCACCGGTGCCGACACATCCGCCGGCAGCACCTGCCGCACCCACGGCGCCCGCAGCGCCCGCAGTGCCACCTGCGCAGGCATCGGCTGCCAATGCGCCGGTGGGCTCGGCAGCACCGGCCACTGCGCCCCCGGCGGCGGTGGCGCAGCCTCCGGTGGCGCCGTTGCCGGTGGAGGCGCAGGACCCGCCGCCGGCGCCGGCAAAGGAGCCGCAACACGAACCGTCCACGCAGCCGTGACGATCGGTTCATGCTCCGCGCCAGTGCCTGAATAGCCGCAAGCGCGCTTCACGTAATGTTCTCGACCAGGCGAACAGAGTGCGGGCCATGACTGCCCGAGCGGGCGAGAACGATGGAGAGCGACGATGAAAATCCAGACATCCCTGCTGGGCCTGACCATGATCGGCCTGATGGCGACCAGTCCCTTTGCGCAGGCACAGCGCTACTCGCATCAGGGGTCGTATACGGAAGCCGACGAGGGCCGCAAGTTTTCCGACGGCACGCGCGTGCGCTGCCGCAACGTGGAAGTGCAGAAGAATTCGACCGACCCCAATCGTATCGGCGGCACTTTGGCAGGTGCGGCCATTGGCGGACTGCTGGGCAACCAGGTGGGTGACGGCAGCGGCAGGAAGCTGGCAACGGTCGCCGGTGCAGTGGCCGGCGGCGCGGCAGGCCGCACCATCCAGGGCAACCGCCAGCAGGCCAACGGCAACCGCCGCGTCGAGCGCGTCTGCGAACGCCGCTGAACCTGATGCAGTGAATCCGCAAAGCCCCGGCCATGCCGGGGCTTTCTGTTGTGGTCGAGAGAGCAACGCCTTCCATCCCCGCCGTCGTGCGAATGAGCAAACCCCAGCTACCGTGCCCTCAGCGTGCATTGCCCTCCAGCTGCGTGGCCACGCGGCATGGCGTGCGCGCCCGTGTGGCGGCGCTGTGCTGTGCCGCGGTGCTGGTCGCTGCGCAGCTGCTGCAGGCAGCGACGGCTGCGCCCAGCGATGCAGCAGGCGCAGCCAGCGCCGACTGCGTGCAGGCGCTGTTGCAACGCTTGGGTTGGACCATTCGCGAGGCTGCGGTCCAGGCGCCGGTCATCGCCGGAGGCGCTCCGTGCACACGCGCCTCGCGGGCGCAGGCGCAGGCAGCCGGCGATCTGCAGGCGACCTTGCCGTCGAGCTGGAACACGTCCCAACGCAGCGCCGCGCTCAAGGCGTTGCTGGATGAACCGGCCACGCACTGCGCCTATGGGTTCGAGGTTGGGGCGGCAACCCGCCGTGCGGTGACCCAGTTGCAGAACAATCCGAACTACCGTTTTTCGGCGCTGCAACTGGGCTGGATCGGCTTCGGTTGGCGCGGTGCGGCCGCGCAGGGCTGGAGCGGATTTCGCAGCTTCGGCCGCGGCTATCGGCCGCGTGCCGGCAATGCGCAGGCATTGGATGCGTTCTACCGCGGGCATGTGCGCTCCGAATGCGGAGTGGGGCGGCAGGTGGCCCAGCTCGCCACCCAACGCGAGTTGTATGGCGATGCCGGATTCGACCAGGTGTTCACGCCTGGCGAGCTGTCGATCGGCACTTTCCTCACCCTGCACGACACCGACAGCATTCTGCTCGGCGCGCACGCTGGTGAATTCTTTGCCGATGGCAAGGCGGTCAAGACCTCACGACTGGGACGGCAGGCCTTCGTCGGTGCGCCGGGTTTCATCGCGCACGTGTTCGACAAGGCCTATCTGGACGATATCCATAACCAGGCCGAAAACTTCGTGGTGGTGGATGTCAGCGATGCGGCGGCGCAGGCGCTGGCCCGGCATGGCGGCTTTGCGCATTACGACGCGCTCAACCGGCGGATCTGGGAACTGTCCAAGCCACTGCGCGGGCCGGGCAAGCGACGCTTCGAACGGCTGCTCTACGAACGCGATGCGTCGCTGCGCGCCAGCCTGGAGCCGCAGCAGCAGGCGCAGCTGCAGGCATTGCAGACGCTGCTGGACGATCCGTTCTATCAGGGCTTTCTGGTGTACGTGCATCCCAAGGGCATCAAGCCGATCGGCTATCACGTGGCGCGCTTGCTGGACCGCAATCCGCGCACGCCCTATGCCATCGACCTGACCCTGCACAATCTGCACACCACCTTGTACTGGCGCTGGATCGACTGGCAGCTGCAACAGTGCGCCACCAGCACCGCCGCGGAACGATCCATTGAGAATTCCGCCACGCCGACGTACGCCGGGCGTGGCACCCTGCACTGATCAGAGCATGAGGAGTGGTTATGGAACTGGGTATGGTGGGTTTGGGCCGCATGGGCGCCAACATGGCCGAGCGCCTGGTGCACGGCGGGCACCGCGTGCATGGCTACGATCCGGGCGCCAGCGCGCGCAGCGGTGCGCAGGCCAAGGGCATTGTGACGGCCGATGCGCTGGACGCGTTGGTGTCCGCCTTGCCGAGCCCGCGCGTGGTGTGGCTGATGGTGCCGGCCGGCAAGATCGTCGACGACACCCTGGCGCAGTTGCTGCCGCTGTTGCAGGCCGGTGACATCGTCATCGATGGCGGCAATTCGTACTACAAGGATTCGCAGCGCCGCGCCGCGCAATTGCAGGCCAGCGGCATCGCCTTCGTCGACTGCGGCACCAGCGGCGGCGTGTGGGGGTTGAAGGAAGGCTATAGCCTGATGGTCGGTGGCGAGGAAGCGGCGGTGACCACGCTGCATCCGATCCTGGCCACCCTGGCGCCGGCACCCGACAAGGGCTGGGGGCGCGTGGGTCCCAGTGGCGCCGGCCACTTCACCAAGATGGTCCACAACGGCATCGAGTACGGAATGATGCAGGCCTACGCCGAGGGCTTCGCGTTGATGCAGCACAAGACCGATTTCGCGCTGGACCTGCATCAGGTTTCGGAGATCTGGCGCGACGGCAGCGTGGTGCGCTCGTGGCTGCTGGACCTGACCGCCGATGCGCTGCGCCACAACCCCAGCATGGGCGGCATTGCGCCATTCGTGGCCGATTCGGGCGAAGGCCGCTGGACGGTGGCCGAGGCGATCGATCTGGAAGTGTCGGCGCCGATCATCACCCTGTCGCTGATGGAGCGGCTGCGTTCGCGCGACAAGGACTCCTTCACCGACAAGCTGCTGGCGGCGATGCGCAACCAGTTCGGCGGGCATGCGGTGATGTCCGCCACCGCGGCCCCGCCGACGATCGGCAGCAAGGACGCATAAGCGGCTTTGCATGGCCGTGCCCGCTGCAACGCGGGTGCGGCCGGGTCTGCATCACGGCGTGCGCACGTCCTCCAGCCACTGCACCTGGCCGGTCGCCGCGCTGCGCTGCGCCAGCTCCAGCAAATGCATGAGTTGCACCGCCTCCTCAGCAGCCACCGGCGCCGGACCGGTACCGGCCAGGGCGTCGCGGAAGGCGGCGTAGCACTGGCGGTAATCGCCGGGCAGGTTGTCCGGCTGATGGGTGTGCACGCGGCCTTCGTCGTCCACGCGCGTCAGCGTGCCCGGCAACGGGTCTACGCCCCAACCGACCGTACCGGGGCGCCGCCCGGCACGCAGCTGATCTTCCTGCGTATCCAGGCCATGCTTGAGATAGCTGCCGCGCGTGCCATGCACCGCAAAGCGCAGGCGGTTGTCGGCCACCAGCGAACCGGCGTGCAGGATTGCCCGTCGCCGCGGGTAGTGCAGGGTGACGTGGAAATAATCGTCGCTGCGCGCCTGGCTGCGCTGGCGCTGCAGGTCCGCGCCGATCGCCTGCGGCATGCCGAACAGTTGCAGGGCCTGGTCGAGCAGATGCGGGCCCAGGTCGTACCACAGGCCGGCGCCGGGACCATCGCTTTCGCGCCAGCGGTCGCGCACCTGCGGGCGATAGCGGTCGAAGTGCGAATGGAATTCCACCACCTCGCCCAGCTGGCCCTCGTCGATCAGCCGGCGCAAGGTCAGAAAGTCCGCGTCCCAGCGGCGGTTCTGGAACACGCTGACGATGCGCCCGGCGGCGGCCGCGGCGGCCGCCATGCTGCGCGCCTGCGCGGCATCCAGCGCAAAGGGCTTGTCCACCAGGACGTGCTTGCCGGCCGCCAGCGCCTGCAACGCGAATGGCGCATGGGTCTGGTTGGGCGTGGCCAGCACCACCGCATCGAGCGCGGGATCGGCCAGCGCGGTGTCGAGGTCGGCGACGACATCGATGCCCGGGAAGTCCGCCTGTGGCTGTTGCGGCTTGGACGACACCACGCTGTGCAACTGCAGGCCCGGCGTGCTGGCGATCAGCGGTGCATGAAAGGTGTGGCCGACATAGCCGTAGCCGACGACGGCCAGATTGAACGGTTTAGGCATTGAAAACGGTTCATCGCAACGACGGAAGGAACCCGCATGGTATTGCACCCACGCGTGTTCGCCGGGTTCACGGCGCCTGCATGCTGCGGTCACGTCTGCTCGACGAGCGCCGCCGCAAGCTGCAGCCACGTTCAACAGGAGTGGCTCGAATGAAGAACATGAAACATGCACGCAAGCTGCTGGCGCTGTCGTTGTCGCTGGGCCTGACCCTGGGTGCGACGCAGGCATTCGCCGCGCCGCAGGACAAGGACATGGGTGCGCACAAGGACCATGCCGCCGGCATGAACGAGTCCAAGAAGCCGGTCACCGACACCTGGATCACCACCAAGGTCAAGGCCGACCTGCTGGCGACCGACAACGTGTCCGGCACCGACGTCAAGGTCGAGACCAAGAACGGCATCGTGACGCTGACCGGCTCGGTGGCAACCCAGGCCGAGCACGACAAGGCCGTGGCCGTGGCCAAGGGCATCGAAGGCGTCAAGAGCGTCAAGTCGACCGGCCTGAAGGTCGTCGCTGCCAAGAAGTAAGCGCAGCCACTGGCAATGCCGGGCCGGCCGAGGCGAGGCGGCTGGCCCGAGCACGAGGCGCACTCTCCGGAGTGCGCCTTTTTTCGTCTGGCCCAGTTGACCGGCAAGCCGACAGGCGGCGGGCGCTCTCGCCGTTTTCACGTTTGCTGCACTTATGATATGCCCATTCAGCAATGTCACGGAGCTAACCGAAATTTGCTGAATCATTAATCTGGTGTGGGGCGCGATCGGAGACAATGTCGAGCCGACCCGGGGACTTGCAGCGAGCGGATACAGATCTGGTAATGCAGACAACGGCCCAAGCAGACAAATGGGATCGCTGGCGCCTGCCTTCATTGGCGGTGGCGGTGTGCCTGATCGTGGTGGTGCCGTCCCTGTTGCTGCAGCAGATGGCGCACAACGCCAACCGGGCCGCGGTGTGGGTGTCGCACAGCCAGGAAGTGCAGGAGACCGCGCAGCGGTTGGAAGCGGCGATGCGCGACACCGAGTCGGCCGCGCTGATGCGTTCGCATGGCGTGGACCGCCCCGCGTTGCTGGAGCGCATGCGTCGGGGCCGGCGCGAATCCATGTCCGCGGTGTCGCGGCTGATTGCACTCACCAACGACAACCCGTCGCAGCTGCTGCGCGTCGGGCGGATCCAGAGCACGATCGAGCGCCGGTTGCTGCTGGCCGAGCGGATCGCCGTGACGACCGAGCCGGAGCAGATCCGCACGCTGATCAACGACATGACGGTGAACAACCCGATCCGCGTGTTGATCGACGAACTGCAAGGTGCAGAGGGCCGGCTGCTGGCGCAGCGCAACGCGCGCGCGGAAACCGAGCGCATGCACTACACGATGCTGAGCTGGGCCGCGCTGGCGGTGCAGTTGCTGTTGCTGACCACGGTGATCTGGTTGCTGCAGCGGCAGATCCGTCGCCGGCTGGCGGCCGAACAGGAATACCTGCGTGCCAATGGCCGCGCCAGCTCGGTGCTGCAGACCGTGCGCGAGCCCATCGTGCTGCTGGACGCCAGCCAGCGCATCGTGCTGCACAACCCCGCCTTCGCCGAGCTCTACGGCCTGGAAGAGCGCGGCAACGAATTGATGGCGCTGGAGGACGTGGGGGACGGCGTGTGGCGCGACCAGCAGATCCACCAGCGGCTGGCCGACGTGTTGCTGCGCGGCCGCGAGCTGTGGGATTTCGAACACGAGCAACGCGCTGCCGACGGCGTGATGCGCACCATGCTGATCAATGCGCGCCGTATGCCGCTGCCGGACACGGTGGACGAAGACGTGGTGCTGATGACGGTCAGCGACATCAGCCTGCAGAAGGCCTCGCAGCTGCGTATCACCGAGCTCAACCGGCAGATGGAGGGCAAGGTGGAGCAGGTGTCGGAGGTCAACCGCGAACTGGAGGCCTTCAGCTATTCGGTCTCGCACGACCTGCGCGCGCCGTTGCGGCATGTGGCCGGCTTCTCCGACAAGCTGGCGCGCCATCTGGGCGATGCCGCCGACGAGAAGTCGCGCCATTACATGGAAGTGATCAGCAGTTCGGCGCGGCGCATGGCGTCGTTGATCGACGATCTGCTGGTGTACTCGCGCCTGGGCCGTGGTGCGCTGCGACTGCAGGCGGTGGACATGCAGTCGCTGGTCGCCGAAACGCGCGCGATCCTGGATGCCAATGTGAAGAGCGAGAACACCGGTCACCGCGTGGAGTGGCAGATCGCGCCACTGCCGGTGCTGGTGGCCGACGAGAACATGATGCGCCAGCTGTGGATGAACCTGCTGGGCAATGCGGTCAAGTACAGCGCCAAGCGCGAGGTGGCCAGGATCGAGATCACCTATGTGCCAACGCCTGAGGGCGGCCACCAGTTCAGCGTGCGCGACAACGGCGCCGGTTTCGACATGGAGTACAGCGGCAAGCTGTTCGGCGTGTTCCAGCGGCTGCACAAGGCCAGCGAGTACGCGGGCACCGGCATCGGCCTGGCCAGCGTGCGCCGGGTGCTGACGCGTCACGGTGGCCGCATCTGGGCCGAAGGCGTCGTCGATGAAGGCGCCACGTTTTATTTCGAGCTTCCCCCTGCGCATGAGGCGCCCAACCAAGAGTTCACCGTATGAGTGCCATTCGTACCATTCTTCTGGCAGAAGACAGCCCGGCCGACGCGGAGATGGCGGTTGACGCCCTGCGCGATGCGCGCCTGGCCAACCCCATCGTGCACGTCGAAGACGGCGTGGAAGCCATGGACTATCTGCTGCGCCGCGGTGCCTATGCCAACCGCGAGGAAGGTCTGCCGGCGGTACTGCTGCTGGACATCAAGATGCCGCGCCTGGACGGGCTGGAAGTGCTCAAGCAGGTGCGCAGCGATGAAACGCTCAAGCGTCTGCCGGTGGTGATCCTGTCGTCCTCGCGCGAGGAGAGCGACCTGGCGCGCAGCTGGGACCTGGGCGTCAATGCCTACGTGGTCAAGCCGGTGGATGTGGATCAGTTCTTCAACGCGGTCAAGACGCTCGGTACCTTCTGGGCGGTCATCAACCAGGCGCCGGAGCTGGATTGAGCCATGCCGCATGAGGGGGGCAAACTGGAGCAGCTGAAGATCCTTCTGGTGGAAGATTCGCCAGAAGACGCCGAGCTGTTGTCCGATCAGTTGCTCGATGCCGGCATCGATGCGGCGTTCGAGCGCGTGGACAGCGAGCCGTCCCTGCGCGGTGCGCTGGACGCGTTCCAGCCGGACATCGTGCTGTCGGATCTGAGCATGCCCGGGTTCTCCGGTCACCAGGCATTGCGCCTGGTGCGGCAGAACGGCGCCATTCCTTTCATCTTCGTCTCCGGCACCATGGGCGAGGAGACCGCGGTCAAGGCGTTGCAGGACGGCGCCAACGACTACATCATCAAGCACAATCCCACCCGCCTGCCGAGCGCGGTGATGCGGGCCATCCGCGAGGCGCGCGCGGATCTGGAGCGCCAGCGGGTGGAAAGCGAACTGATGCGTGCGCAGCGCCTGGAGAGCCTGGCGATGCTGGCGGCCGGCTTGAGCCACGACCTGCGCAACATCCTGCAACCCTTGCTGATCGTGCCCGACCTGCTGGCCGGCCGCACCGACGACCCGCAGCTGCGCCAGCTGGCCAACGTGGTGGCCGAGTGCGGCCGACGCGGGCACGAGATGGCCGAGTCGATGCTGTCGTTCGTGCGCGGCTCCAACAAGCCGCGCGAGCAGGTGTCCATCGCCAGCCTGTTTTCGGCCGTGCAGATGCTGCTCAAGAGCAGCCTGCCCGATGGCGTGCGGCTGCAGATGGACCCGATCGCGGCGGACCTGACCATCGAGGCCAACTTCACCGAGCTGCAGCAATGCCTGCTCAACCTGGGCTTGAATGCGATCCAGGCGATGCCGGGCGGCGGCACCTTGATGCTGTCGGCCGATCGCTTCGATGCCACGCGCGTGCGCATGAGCGTGGCCGATACCGGCGTGGGCATGAGCGATGAAACCCGCGCGCGCTTGTTCAGCCCTTTCTTCACCACCAAGGTCGATGGCACCGGACTGGGTCTGATTTCGTGCAAGCGCATCGTGGAAAGCTACGGCGGCAGCATCCAGGTCGATAGCCGGCTGGGCGAAGGCACGCGCTTTGACATGATCGTGCCCATGCGTGCGGCCGCAGTGACGATCGCCGACACCGAACTGCCGCTTGCGCTGGGCCGTGGGCAGCGCATCCTGCTGGTGGATGGCGAGGCCACGCGCCTGTCGCTGCTGGGCAATGCGTTGTCCAGCCAGGGATATCAGCCACAGCTCGCCACCGATGGCTTTGCGGCGTTGCAGCTGGTGCAGCAGCATGCCATGCCGGACCTGGTGATCATCGACAGCGACATCATCCAGCTGTCTGCGGTGAATGTGCTGCTGAGCATGCAGGAGCTGGGTTACCAGGGGCCGGCGATCTTGCTGGAAGACATGGGGTCGCCGCTGCAGCGGGTGCACTTTCCGCCCGACATTCCGGTGCACGTGTTGCGCAAACCGCTGGAAATGCGCCGGGTGTTCCGCGCGGTGGCGCACGCGCTCGAAGTGGCCTGAGCTGAAGTGCGGTGTGCGGCTTGCGCGTCGATCGGCAGCCGGCACGCCTGCAACAGTTGACGCTGACGCCGGCCGCATGCGCGAATACCGCATGACCACCGTGCTTCTCAGCCTGGGCAGCAACGTCCAGCCGACCCATTACCTGCGCCTGGCCGTGGCGGCGCTGCACGCGCGCTTTGGCCCGCTCCTCGTGTCCCCGGCGTACCGCACGCCGGCGGTGGGCTTCGATGGGCCGGATTTCGTCAACAACGCCGTGGCGCTGCAGACCGAGCTGGAGTTGCCCGCGCTGGACCAGTGGCTGCATGCGCTGGAAGATGCGCACGGCCGCGATCGCAGCGGGCCGCGTTTGGGCGACCGCACCCTGGATGTGGATGTGGTGTTCTTCGGCGATTGCATCGTCGAAGGGCCAGGGCAGTTGCGCATCCCGCGGCCCGAGCTCAAGCATGCCTTCGTGCTCAAGCCGCTGGCCGATATCGCGCCGGACTTCGTGGACCCGTTGAGCGGGCAGACGCTGGCCGCGCTATGGCAGGCGCATCCGCAGCATGGCAGTGCGTTCGCCACAGTGGAGCTGGATGCGCCTGCGCTGAATGCTGCGCTTTAGCGCAGGTGTGCAGCGCAGCTGGCCGTGCCGCACTCAAGCCGGGCTCTGTGCAGATTGGCTTGTGCGCAGGCGTATGCCGATCGCCGACGATGTAGTCGCACGACGCAATGTGCTTGGTCCGTCTTCGCGCAGCAGACGTATCCAGGAGTCGGCAGGCGGGTGTGGATGGCGCGCTCAGGATCGTACGAGTCGCCATGCGCCCCTCTCTCCGAGCATCGTTCGCGCCCGCCTGGCGGTGAGCGCAATTGTGCGGCCAACCGTTCTCAGCTGAGTCGACGGCCGCCATCCACATGCAGCGTGTGGCCGGTGATAAAGCTGGCGTCGTCGAGCAACCAGCGCACCGCCTCGGCGATTTCCTCCGGGGTGCCGATGCGCGCCAGCGGCGTGCGCGCAAGCAACGCCTGCTTGGCCTCGGCGGCCTTGCCTTCTTCCGGCCACAGGATCGCACCGGGCGCCACTGCGTTGACCCGCACCTCCGGCGCCAGCTCCAGTGCAAGCGAGCGGGTCAGCATCTCCAGCGCGCTCTTGGAGGCGCCGTACAGCGGGTGATTGCGCATCGGCTGCCGCGCGTGCAGATCGGTGAGGTTGACGATGGCGCCGCGGTGCAGGCGCAGTTGCGCGGCGGCGGCCTGGGCGATGAAGAACGGCGCACGTGCGTTGACTGCGAACAGTTCGTCCCATTGCGCCGGTGTGGCCTGGCCCAGCGCGGTGGGATAGAACGCCGAGGCGTTGTTGACCACCGCATCCAGGCGGCCGAAGGCGGCGATGCAGTCGTCCACCAGCTGGGCGGGCGCTTGCGGCAGGCGCAGGTCCGCTTGCAGGGCGCACGCACTCCCTGCACGTTGCGCGCACAGCTCAGCCACGCGCGCGCTCAGCGCCTGGCCGGAGCGGTGCGCATGCAGCGCAAGGCGGTAGCCGGCGGCGTGCAACGTGGTGGCGATCTGCGCGCCGATGCGGCGGCCTGCACCGGTGATCAACACCACCTTGGAACTGTCTGTCATGGCGTACTCGCTCGGTGTTGCGGAGGGCTCGGCTATCCTGTGCATTGTCTTCGCAACCGGTGCCCGCATGCACGCCGACCTTCCCACCCCCGATCCGGACGCCCTGGCGCATAGCGAGCGCTTGGCCGCACATCTGCGTGCCGAAATCCAGGCGACCGGCGGGGCGATTGCGTTCTCGCGTTTCATGGAGCTGGCGCTGTATGCGCCGGGCCTGGGCTACTACAGCGCCGGGTCGAGCAAGTTCGGCGAGACCGGCGACTTCGTCACCGCGCCCGAGCTGGGGCCGCTGTTCGCTGCCACCGTCTCCGGCGCGCTGGCGCCGGTGCTGCAGCAACTGGGGCCGCAGGCGCGGGTGTTGGAAGTGGGCGGCGGCAGTGGTGCGTTTGCCGAGGTCACGCTCAAGCGCTTGCTGGAACTGGATGCGCTGCCGGAGCGCTATGCGATTCTCGAGCCCAGCGCCGACCTGCGCGAACGTCAGCGCGAGCGGCTGGGGCGCAGCCTGATTCCGCCGGTGTTCGAGCTGGTCGAGTGGCTGGACGCACCGTTCCCCGACGATTGGGACGGGGTGCTGTTCGCCAACGAGGTGATCGACGCCTTGCCCACGCCACGCTTTGCGATGCGCGATGGGCAGGTGTACGAGGAAACCGTGGTGCTGGACGCGCAGCAGCAGTTCGCGCGCGGCGAGCAGCCGGCCGATGCCTTGTTGAGCGCGGCGGTACGGCATCTGGAACGCTATCTGGAACGGCCGTTCGCCGATGGCTACCGCTCCGAGTTGCTGCCGCAGCTGCCGTACTGGATCCAGGCGGTGGCCGGCGGACTGAAACGCGGTGCCATGCTGTTCGTCGACTACGGTTACCCGCGTGGCGAGTTCTATCGTGCGCAGCGCGAGGACGGCACCTTGCGCGCGTTCTATCGCCACCGCATGCACGAGGATCTGTATCGCTGGCCGGGTCTGCAGGACCTGACTGCCTCGGTGGATTTCACCGCCCTGGCCGAAGCGGGCACCGGCGCCGGTTTCGAACTGGCCGGTTACTGCACGCAGGCCAGCTTCCTGCTGGGCAATGGCCTGGATACCTTGCTGACCCAGGCCGATGCGCGCACCGATGAAGTCGGGCGCATGCGCCTGCGTCAGCAGGTCAAGCAGCTCACTTTGCCCAGCGAAATGGGCGAGCGTTTCCAGGTGATGGGTTTCTCGCGCGAGGTGGATTTCGCCCCTGCCTTCCTGGCCGGCGATCTGACGTGGCGGCTGTGAGGGCGGCGCTGCGGCCGTTCCACCGGCCGGCGCTGTGGGTGGGGCTGTGGATCGCGGCCATCGGGGTACTGATCGCGGTGTGCCTGGGGCCACCGCCGGAATTTCCCGAGCTGCCCTCCAACAGCGACAAGGCCGAGCACTTCCTGAGTTTCGCGCTGCTGAGCTGGGGAGCGGTGCAGTTGTTCGCAACCGGTCGCGCGTTGTTGCTGGCTGCGTTCGGGCTGCTGCTGCTGGGGGTCGGGATCGAGATCGCGCAAGGCGCGCTGACCACCAACCGCAGCGCAGATCCCTACGATGCGCTGGCCGATACGCTGGGCATCCTGGCCGGCCTGTGCCTGGCGTGGACGCCGTTGCGTTGGGTGATGTTGCGCGTGGATCAGCGCTTGTTTGGTGCACGCTGATTGTTTGGCAAGACGGTGGGTGTGGGGCTGCAGATTCACTGCAGGGCCCTTGCCCGCCCACCATCGCGAGACACGCTGCAAGTACGTCCTTGTAAGCTCTTACGCGGCATCCATGCCGCGTAAGGTCCCGCGACGGTGGGCGGGCAAGGGCTAGTGGAGTTGGTGGGTGTGCAAGTGAGAGCAATGCATGAGCGCGTTGCTGATCAGATTCATTCGATTGCTTTTCTCGCTGTCGTACACCAGTGCCGTAGCAGCAAGCCCACGCGGCATGTGGTGTGACCGCTTTCGGTTAGCTGCCGACCAACTCTCTGGTGCGGTGCCCTCGCCGCTTGCGGGACCGTTGGCGGCATGGATGCCGCCATCGAGCCCCCATGGATGGGTTAACGGCGTGTCCCGCGAGCGGTGAGGGCACCGCGCGCTCGACGCACCTAGCTCTTGACTGTCTCTGAGAGCCATCATGAGTCGACATCCTGTCGCAAGGAGCTGATCCAAGAGCTTGGACGGATCATCTTCAGCGAAATCGTCAAGCACCTGGCAACTGTGTACGCATTGATCGCCGCCCTCAGCCAGGCATGCGCACTGCACGCTCGCGTAGCCACTTGGTCGCCACCCATTTTTCGCCGGCAAGCACCGGTGCGCCGGCATGCAGGCTGCGCGTCATCGGATGCGGGCGGTCGTAGCTGAAGAACACCGCATTGCCCTTGACCGCCGCGACGTCCAGGTGCACATCGGGAAAACGCGTGGCGCCACCGCGTTCGGGCGTGTTGAGGTACATCACCAGCGAGGCGACGCGCTGGCCACCAGCCTGCAGCAGCACCGGCGTGCCGGCCGCATCGGGGTCGAAATAATCGTAGTGCGGCCGATACTCCGCGCCGGTGGCGTAGCGCAGCACCTGCAGCCCTTCGCCGTGATCCACTGGCCAGTCGAGCAGACGCGCGATGCGTGCCTCGATACGTTGGCACAGCGCATCCTGGCCCAGCTGCAGGCACATGCTGTCGCTGGTGCGTGCGGCGTGCACGATCTGCGCGCCACTGCCGTTGTCCACCGTGCGCGAGCGCGCCAGGCGCGGCTGTGCGAGCGCGATCAAGGCATCGCATTCTTCATCGGACAGAAAGCCGCCCAACACCACCACGCGCGGCAGCAGCAGGCTCATCAGCACGCGCACCTGGCGGTCGCCCAGCTCCAATAGCGAGGCATCGTCGTGTTGCAGCAGCGCCGGCACGCGGACCGGCAGCGGCAGGCCATTGGCCTGGGCATGGCGCTGGACGTGGTCGCGCACCAATGCCTCGACCGCGTCGATGGCGTCCTGCTCGGTCCAGCCTTGATCGATCAGCGGCTGTAGCGCCTGTTCGGGCGGCTGGCCGGCCAAGGCCTGCGCCAGGATCCAGTCGGCCAATGGGGTGGGAATTGCGGTGGATGTCATCCGGCTACAGTGCATGCTGGCGTGTGTCAGCGATATGTCAAATGTGTCGCGGTAAGACAAATGCAACAGACGGCCCCTATAAAGATGACGGGGATCTTGAACGTGCTCGCCACTGCGGTGCGCGGAACGCAACCAATTCTTGACGACTCCTCTTCATACCAGACCTTTGACCTGGAGATCAGCCACATGGCCGTTCGCAACAGCAGCAAGACACTTCTCATGACCTTTGGTACCGCCCTGGCGCTGTCTGCCTGCGGTGGCGGTGCCGACCGTGTGGCTTCGCCGGGCGAAGGCGCGTTTCCGCCTGCACCGGCGCCCGCACCGACGCCGGCACCCACGCCGGCACCGGCACCTAGCGGCCCGGCCGCCGATTGCCCGACCGGTTTTTCCAACGTCGGCACCATCGCCAACAATACGCTGCGCTCCTGTCAGTTGCCGGAAACCATCACCGGCAACCTGGTGGTGCCGGCCCGTGCAGGCACCGCGTATTCGATCAGTGGTCGCGTCAATGTGGGTACCGACCGCGGCGGCAATGCCACCGCACCGGCGGCCGGCAGTGTGCAGGGCATTCTGACCATCGAGCCGGGCGTGACCTTGTATGGTTCGGCCGGTAGCGACTACATCGTGGTCAATCGGGGCTCGCAGATCTTTGCCGAAGGCAGCGCCACCGCACCGATCGTGTTCACGGCACGCCAGGCGCTGGACGGCACGGTGAGCGCCAACACCATCGGTCTGTGGGGCGGCATCGTGGTGCTGGGCCGCGCGGCGATCAACAACTGCCCGGGCGCTACCGTGTCGGGCACGCCGGAGTGTCAGGCGCAGGTGGAAGGCACCAACGCGTTCTACGGCGGCAACAGCGCCACCGACAACAGCGGTTCGCTGCGCTACCTGCGCGTGATGTATTCGGGCTTCGAAATTTCGCCCAACAACGAGCTGCAGGGCATCACCCTGGCCGGCGTGGGCAGCGGCACGCGTCTGGACTATGTGCAGATCCACAACAGCTCCGACGACGGCATCGAATGGTTCGGCGGCACGGTCAACGGCAGCCACGTGGTCATCACCGGCGCCGACGACGATTCGCTGGATACCGATGCGGGTTGGAGCGGTGCATTGCAGTTCGGCATCGTGGTGCAGCGCGCCGGTGGCGGCGATCGCATGAACGAGTGGAGCAGCCTGCGTCGCCAACCGTATTCGCGCCCGAAGGTGGCCAACTTCACCTATGTGGGCAATGCGCGCGCCGGTGCGGCGATCATGCTCAACCAGGGCACCCAGGCCGCGTTCTACAACACGGTGGTCACCCGTCCGGCCGGTGGCACCGGTGATGGGTTGGTGTGCTTCAACCTGGCCGATACCGATACGCTCGGTACCTTCAACTCGGTGTTCTTCGCCTGCCCGACTGCGTTCGGCAGCGATCCGCGTGCGGCCACTCAGTTCGCGGCCGGTACCAACAACGTCGCCAACGGCGTGTCCACCTTGCAGAACACGTTCGTCAATGGCGCCAACGAAAGCGCGGTGCCGGCATTCCAGGGCTTGAACGGGGTGAGCAGCTTCTTCCAGCAGGTGAACTACATCGGTGGCGTGCGTGATGCCAACGACACCTGGTGGCAGGGCTGGACCTGCGGCCTGACCGCCGATCGTCCCTGCTGAGGCACGGCATCGCGCGGTGGCCCGATGCCGCCGCGCGATGCGTCCCGCTTCATCTTTCTGTTGCCAGGGCTCACACGATGCGAACCTCCACTGTTGCCCGTCTCTCGCGGACGGGCCTGTCTCTTTCCATTTCCACCTTGCTGATGTCCGGCGCCGCACTGGCGCAGTCGACCACCAGCGATGCTGCCGGCGGCAGCAGTTCCAGTGCCGCCATTGCGCCCAAGCAGCTCGACCAGGTCGTGGTGCGTGGCGAATACATTCCCGAACCGATGCTGCAGACCTCCGAGGTGGCCTCGTTCGTCACCCGCGAGGACATGGAGCGCACCGGCGACAGCAGCGCCGCGGTGGCGCTGACGCGTGTCACCGGCCTGAGCCTGTCGCGCGGCAAATATGTGTATGTGCGCGGCCTGGGCGAGCGCTACTCGTCGGCGTTGTTCAACGGCTCGCCGTTGCCCAGCCCCGAGCCGATGCAGCGCGTGGTGCCGCTGGATCTGTTTCCCAGCGATGTGCTGGCGAGCGTGACCGTGCAGAAGACCTATTCGGCCGATTACCCGGGCGAATTCGGTGGCGGCGTGATCGATCTGCAATCGATGACGGTGCCGGACAAGCCGTTCCTCTCGCTCACCGTGGGCGGCGGCGCCAACAGCGTCAGCACCGGCGAGAAGGGCCTGACCTACTACGGTTCCGGCGATGACGAGTGGGGCTATGACGACGGCGCACGCAAGCAGCCCGGTGCATTGCGCGATGCCATCGCCAGCGGGCGCCGTGTGGACCTGGGCAATTTCTCGCGCGAGGACATCCGCCGCATCGGGCGCAGCATGAACAATGCCAACCTGTATGTGCTGCAGGAAAAGGACAGCATCGACCCGGACGTCAATGTGGGCGCCAGCGCCGGCTACAGCATGGACATCGGCGAGGCCAAGCTGGGCATCCTGGCCGTTGCCAGCTACGACAACGAATGGCGCACCCGCACCGGCAAGCAGCAGGACGGCATCTTCGTCGGCGACAGCGTGGAGTTCAACTCCAACTACGATTTCGCCACCACCCGCAACAACGTGCGCAGCAACGGCATGCTGGGTCTGGGCTGGGAATATGGCCGTCACAAGATCGGCTGGACCACCTTGTACGTGCACGATGCATTGAAGGTGGCGCGCAGCCGTGCCGGCCGCGATGAGCTGGCCGGTTTCGATGTGCGCGACGACAACACCGAATGGTACGAGCGCCAACTGATCAACAACCAGCTGCTGGGCTCGCACGCGTTCGGCGAATACGACGATCTCAAGATCCAATGGCGCGCGGCAGTGGCCAATGCCAGCCGCGACGTGCCGTACGAAACCGGCATCCGCTATGAGTTGCTGGATGGCTACTGGGCGCACGATGCCTCGCGCGTGCAGAACTACACCCGTTTCAGCAAGGTCGACGACACCGTCGCCAGCGGCGGCGTGGACGTGACCTGGCGGTTGCCGATCGAGCACGATCTCACCGTCAAGGGCGGTCTGGCCTATCTGGACAACGACCGCAGCGCGTGGAACCGCGAGTTCCGCTTCCTGGCGCTGGACGGCCCGCTGCCGTTCCTGAACCAGTATCAGCGCGTGGATTATCTGCTCTCCGACTACAATCTCAGCAACGATCTGCTGCGGCTGCGCGAGACCACCGGCAGCTTCGGTGCGGCGGCCTACGATGCGACCTTGAAGGTCAAGGCAGCGTACCTGCAGGCCGAAGGCGAGATCGTACCGACCCTGCGTGCCACCGTCGGCGTGCGTTACGAAGATGCCACCCAGGCGGTGCATCCGTACGACATCTTCAGCGGCACACGCCAGGACAGCGTGGCGCCGCTGCAGAACAGCTACGCGCTGCCGTCGGCCACGGTGACCTGGAACTTCGCCGACAACCAGCAGCTGCGCTTTGGTGCGTCCAAGACCATCGCGCGCCCGCAGTTCCGCGAAATGGCGCCGCAGCAGTATCTGGACCCGGATATCGACCGCCAGTTCTTCGGCAACCCGTTCCTGGTCGACAGCGAGCTGGTCAATCTGGATGCGCGCTACGAATGGTTCTTCGAACCGGGCCAGTACGTCACCGTCGGTGCGTTCTACAAGGACATCGACAAGCCGATCGAAGCCATCGTCAACGACGCGCCCGGTGGCGGCATCGTGCAGAGTTTCATCAATGCGCCCAAGGCCAACCTCTACGGCATCGAGCTGGAAGCCAAGAAGTATCTGGACCTGCCGATCGCCGCCGATTGGTGGGGCGACAAGCGTCTGTTCGTGTCCGGCAATTACACGCGCACCAAGTCCAAGGTGAGCGCCAGCGCCAGCGACACCGTGCAGCCGTTCGGCTTCAGTGCGCCGGTGCAGGCCAACCTGTTCATCCGCGATGGCTCGGCACTGCAGGGGCAGTCGGACGATATCGCCAATCTGCAGATCGGCGTGGAAAGCGAGAGCACCAACAGCCAGGCCACCCTGATCGCCAACTACGTGGGCGAGCGGGTGTCGGCGCGCGGCCGCCCCGGCCAGCCGGACTACATCGACAAGCCGGGCACCTCGCTGGATCTGGTGATCAGGAAAGGCCTGGTGTGGTCGGGCGATACGCTGTCGGTGAACTTTGCCGCACGCAACCTGCTCAAGACCAAGTACCAGGAATACCAGCAGGTGGGCAGCAGCCGGGTGGACCTGTACAGCTACCAGCCCGGCATAAGCTATGACATCAGTGTGACAGCGCGCTTCTGATCCGCAGCGCGCGGGAAGGGCCGCAAACGCCCGCTGTGCTTGGCACGGCGGGCGTTTGCGTTTTGCCGCACATCGGTTTGTGTCGGCCCATGTCATCGGTTTCTTATAACTGACACATTGCTGCCGCATTCTGTCATCCGATCGCAATCGTGAGACGGATGTCTGTTTTGCAGCGTGTGTTGCCCTCGTTGAATACCGTCATGTCGCTGCGCGGCGCACGCACGGCCGTGCTCTGCGTGCTGGCCGTGTTGCTGGCGGTGCAGGCGCTGCGGCTGGTGTGGCTGGTGGTCACGCCGATCGGCCCGCTGGGCACGCAAGCGTCCGTCAGCGAGCCGACATCGGATCTGTCGGCACTGCGTCGCGACGTGTTCCATCGCAATGTCGGCGACCTCGACAGCGATGGCATCGTGCTGCATGGCGTACGTGCCGGCGGCATGCACGCGGCGGCCTATCTCAGTGACGGCGAGGGTGGGCAGGGTGCCTACCGTGTGGGCGATGCGGTGCGGCCCGGCGTGGTGCTGCAGGCGGTCGCCACCGACCACGTGCTGCTGCGCACCGGCAGCGGCATGCGCCGGCTGGCGTTGATCGAGGCCGCGCCGCAGGTGCCCGCCTCCACGACACCGGTCGCGGGCACGACAGCGGCAGGCCCGGCCGCTGCGGTGATGTCGAACGTGGGCAACGCGGCCGACGCTGCCGCCGCCGCTGCCGTGGACCCGCAGCAGCTGTTGAGCACTGCCGGGCTGCGCGCAAGCGAGGACGGCAGCGGCTTCACGATCATGCCGCGCGGTGATGGCGCGCTGCTGCGCCAGGCCGGCCTGGCGGCCGGCGATGTACTGACCCAGATCAACGGCCGCACCCTCGATGCCGAACACCTGCGCGAGTTGCAGGACGAACTGCGCGGTGGCCAGGCGGCCACGCTGACCTATCGCCGCAATGGCCAGACCCACACCATGACCTTGAAGCGCCCGCAATGACTGCCGTTCGCCCCCTATGGCTGATCTCGGCCACGTTGTTGTTTGCACTGCCTGTGATGCCGGCGGTCTCGCTGCGCGCGGCCGATGCGCCGGCGGTGCGCCTGCAGGATGTGGATCTGCGCGCCTTCATCCAGGATGTCTCGCGTGCCACCGGCATCACCTTCATCGTGGACACGCGCGTGCAGGGCACGGTGAACGTGGCGCGCGCGCAGGCCATGTCCGAGGCCGATCTGCTGGGCATGCTGCTGGCGGTGCTGCGGGCCAATGGCCTGATTGCGGTGTCCAGTGGCCCGTCCACCTATCGCATCATTCCCGACGACACCGCCGCGCAGCAGCCGGGCAGCGCGGCCAACGGCAACCTGGGGTTCGCCACCCAGGTGTTCACGCTGCAACGGGTGGATGCGCGCAGCGCGGCGGAAATCCTCAAGCCACTGGTCGGGCGCGGCGGGGTGATCATGGCGATGCCGCAAGGCAACAGCCTGCTGATCGCCGATTACGCCGACAACCTGCGGCGCATTCGCGGGCTGGTGGCGCAGATCGATACCGACCGCGCCGCCATCGACACGGTGACGCTGCGCAACAGTTCGGCGCAGGAACTGGCGCGTACATTGACCTCGCTGTACGGGCAGGCTGGCGAGCGCAGCGCGGTGCTGTCGGTGTTGCCGGTGGAGAGCAGCAATTCGCTGATCGTGCGCGGCGACCCGGCGCTGGTGCAGCGGGTGGTGCGCACCGCGGTGGATCTGGACGGGCGCGCCGAGCGCCGCGGCGATGTCAGCGTGGTGCGCCTGCAGCACGCCAGTGCCGAACAATTGCTGCCGGTATTGCAGCAATTGGTCGGGCAGACGCCGGGTAACGAGGCGCAGCCCGGGCAGGACACGCGTTCCACTGCGGTGGATGTGGCCGGGGCGAGCGGCGCTGCGCAGACGCAGGTGATCGCGCCCGCTGGCGGCAAACGCCCGGTGATCGTGCGCTACCCCGGCTCCAACGCCTTGATCATCAATGCCGACCCGGAGACGCAGCGCGCCCTGATGGATGTGATCCGCCAGCTGGACGTGCACCGCGAGCAGGTGCTGGTGGAGGCGATCGTGGTGGAGATCTCCGACACCGCCGCCAAGCGCCTGGGCGTGCAGCTGCTGCTGGCCGGCCGCAACGGCACCGTGCCCCTGATCGCTACCCAGTACAGCGGTGCCTCGCCCGGCATCGTGCCGCTGGCCGCAGCGGCGGCCGGCACGCGCAGCGGCAATGACGATGACGATTCGGCGCTGGAGCAGGCGCGCAACGTGGCCGCGCAATCCCTGCTGGGCCTGAGCGGCGGCCTGATCGGGCTGGCCGGGCAAAGCAACGATGCGGTGTTCGGCATGATCATCGATGCGGTCAAGAGCGACACCGGCTCCAACCTGTTGTCCACGCCCTCGATCATGACCCTGGACAACGAACAGGCGCGCATCCTGGTGGGCCAGGAAGTGCCGATCACCACCGGCGAGGTGCTGGGGGCGGCCAACGACAATCCCTTCCGTACCATCCAGCGCCAGGACGTGGGCGTGCAGCTGGAAGTGCGCCCGCAGATCAATACCGCCGGCGGCATCACGCTGGCGATCAAGCAGGAAGTCTCGGCCATCGCCGGGCCGGTGAGCACGCAGTCTTCCGAGCTGGTGTTCAACAAGCGCCAGATCGAAACGCGCGTGGTGGTGGAAAACGGTGCCATCGTCGCGCTCGGCGGCCTGCTCGATCAGAACGATCGTCAGACCGTGGAGAAGGTGCCGTTGCTGGGCGACGTGCCGGGCCTGGGCGCGCTGTTCCGGCACAAGTCGCGCAACCGCGACAAGACCAACCTGATGGTGTTCATCCGCCCCACCATCATCCGCGATGCGGCCGATGCGCAGCGCATGACCGCGCCGCGCTACAACTACCTGCGCGATCGGCAGCTGGCCGATGGCGACCCGGAAGCCGCGCTCGATGCGCTGGTGCGCGACTATCTGCGCGCGCAGCCGCCGCAGCTGCCGGCGGGTCCGTCGTCGGTTGCGCCGGCACCGGCACCGGCAGCGACGCCTGCGCCTGGCGCACGTCCGATGCAGCGCTGAGGCCATGACCACCGCACGCACCGCCATTTCCTATGCATTCGCCAAGCGCCATGGCGTGGTGCTGCTCGGCGCGCACGACAGCGCGCAGATCGGCCTGCGCGAAGGCGGCGACGTGCAGGCCTTGATCGAATTGCGGCGCGCGCTCGGCATGCCGTTGCAGGTGCGCACCCTGGCCCCGGCGGTGTTCGACCGGCATGTGTCGGAGATCTACGCCGACGCCGGGCTGGAACAGGGCGTGCAGGTCGAGGCCCTGGACCTGCACGGCAGCCTGGATTCGTTGATCGACGACATCCCCACCGCCGACCTGCTCGACAGCCAGGACGATGCGCCGATCATTCGGCTGATCAACGGCATCATCGCCGAGGCAGCGCGGCTGGGTGCCTCGGACGTACACCTGGAATCCTACGAATCGCGTCTGCGCGTGCGCCTGCGCGTGGATGGCGTGATGCGCGAAGCGGCCACGTTGCCCGGCCGTATCGCGCCCTTGCTGGTGTCGCGGGTCAAGGTGATGGCACGGCTGGACATCGCCGAAAAACGCATTCCGCAGGACGGCCGCGTGTCGCTGGTGATGGGCGCCAAGGCATTGGATGTGCGCGTGTCCACCCTGCCTACGCGCGGCAGCGAGCGGGTGGTGTTGCGTATCCTGGACAAGGAGCAGGGCACCTTGTCGCTGGCGCAGCTGGGCATGCCGCCGGCGGTGATGCACACCGTGCAGCGCGCCCTGCAGGTGCCCAATGGCATCGTGCTGGTCACCGGCCCCACCGGCTCGGGCAAGACCACTACGCTGTATGCGGCGCTGAGCTTGCTCAACGATGGCTCGCGCAACATCCTCACCGTCGAAGACCCGGTGGAATACGCCATCGACGGCGTCGGCCAGACCCAGGTCAACGCACGCGTCGGCATGACCTTCGCCGCCGGCCTGCGTGCCATCCTGCGCCAGGACCCGGACGTGGTGATGATCGGCGAGATCCGCGACACCGAGACCGCGCAGATCGCGGTGCAGGCCAGCCTCACCGGCCACCTGGTGCTCTCCACCGTGCACACCAACGATGCGGTCGGCGCGGTCACGCGCCTGCGCGACATGGGCATCGAGCCATTCCTGCTCGCCTCCAGCCTGCGCCTGATCCTGGCGCAGCGGCTGGTACGGCGGCTGTGCACGCACTGCCGCACGCCGCGCCCCTTGGACGCCGCCACGCGCGAGCTGATGGGGTGCGACCCCACTGCCAGCGTGTATGCGGCCGTGGGCTGCAGCGCCTGCCATCACAGCGGCTACGCCGGGCGCGTGGGCATCTACGAAGCCATTGCGGTGGACGATGCGATGCGCCGGCTGATCGGCGACAACGCCGATGAAGACGCCTTGGCGGCGGTGGCCTTCGCGCGTGCGCCGCGCCTGGGCGAGGCCGCGCGTGCAGCCGTGCTGCAAGGCCTCACCACGCTGGAAGAAGCCATGCGCGTCACCCGCCAGCAGGAGGATGCGCATGCCGCGGTTTGATTACACCGTGCTCGACCTGCAGGGGCGCAGCCGCCAGGGCGTGATCAGCGCCGACAGCGTGCAGGGCGCGCGGGTGCAGCTGGAACAGCGGCAGTGGGTGCCGGTGCGCGTCGATCCGGCCGCCGCCGCCACGACGACGTCGATCACCGTGCGTGCAGCGCGCTTCAGCGGCAAGGACCTGGTGCTGTTCACCCGCCAGCTCGCCACGCTGGTGGAAACCGCGCCGCTGGAGGAAGCCTTGCGCACCATCGGCACCCAGTCCGAGCGCCGCGGCGTGCGCCGGGTCACCGGCCAGACCCATGCGCTGGTGGTGGAAGGATTCCGCCTGTCCGATGCGATGGCACGCCAGGGCAACGCATTCCCGCCGCTGTATCGCGCCATGGTGGCCGCCGGCGAAAGTGCGGGCGCCCTGCCGCAGGTGCTCGAACGCCTGGCCGACCTGCTCGAACGCCAGGCGCAGGTGCGCAGCAAGCTGCAGTCTGCGCTGGTCTACCCGGCGGCGCTGGCCCTGACCGCCGGGGCGGTGGTGATCGTGCTGATGACCTTCGTGGTGCCCAAGGTGGTGGACCAGTTCGATTCGATCGGCCGCGCCTTGCCCTGGCTGACGCGGGCGGTGATCGGCGTATCCAATATTTTGTTGCAGGCAGGCATCCCGTTGCTGATCGCCATGGCGATCGCTGGGTTCGCGGCGGCCCGTCTGCTCAAGCGGCCGGCGCCGCGGCTGGCCGCGGATCGCGCCATCCTGCGCGCGCCCTTGCTGGGTCGGCTGATCCGCGACCTGCACGCTGCGCGCATGGCACGCACGCTGGCGATCATGGTCAACAGCGGCCTGCCGCTGATGGAAGGGCTGATGATCGCCGCACGCACCGTGGACAACCGCGCCCTGCGGCTGGCCACCGACAGCATGGTCACTGCCATCCGCGAAGGCGGCAGCCTGGCGGCGGCAATGAAGCGCGCGGGCGTGTTTCCGCCCACGCTGCTGTACATGGCCTCCAGCGGCGAGAACAGCGGGCGGCTGGCGCCGATGCTGGAACGCGCCGCCGACTACCTCGAACGCGAGTTCGAATCCTTCACCACCGCAGCAATGAGCCTGCTGGAGCCGGCCATCATCGTGCTGCTCGGTGGCGTGGTGGCGGTGATCGTGCTGTCGATCCTGTTGCCCATCCTGCAATTCAACACCCTGGCGCTTGGTTGAGCGCAGCCGTCCTTTCGGAGATCCATATGCACTCCATCCACTTTCTTGCATCTGCCGGCGCGCGTCCGCTGCGTGGTCGCGCGCGCGGCTTCACCCTGGTCGAGTTGATGGTGGTCATCGTCATCATCGGCCTGCTCGCCACCGTGGTGATGATCAACGTGATGCCCAGCCAGGACCGCGCCATGGTCGAGAAGGCGCGCGCGGATGTGGCGGTGCTGGAGCAGGCGCTGGAAACCTATCGCCTGGACAACCTCAGCTATCCCAGCACCGAACAGGGCCTGCAGGCCCTGCTCACCGCGCCGAGCGGCCTGGCCCGGCCGGAGCGCTACCGGCAGGGCGGCTATATCCGCCGCCTGCCGGAAGATCCATGGGGGCATGCCTACCAATATCGCCGCCCGGGCCGCAATGGCGGCTTCGACGTCTATTCCTTCGGTGCCGACGGTGCCGAAGGCGGCGATGCCGACAACGCCGACATCGGCAACTGGCGCTGAGACGCGCGTGCCGATCGCACCCGTCATCGTGCAGCGATGCGCACGACGCCACCGGCGTGCGGGCACGCGTGGTTTCACCTTGCTGGAGGTGTTGGCCCTGCTGGTCATCACCGCGCTGGCCAGCACGCTGGTGGTGATGACGCTGCCGGACACCCGGCGCGATCTGCACGACCAGGCCGACGGCTTGGCCAGCGCACTGATCAACGCGCGCGATGACGCCATCCTGAGCCTGCGCATGGTCGAGGTGATCGTCGATAGCGGCGGCTACGCATTCCGTCGCCAGGCGCGGCAGCAGTGGGTGGTGCTGGACGAAAAACCGTTCGTCGCCACGCGCTGGCCGGCCGGTGTGCGGGCGCAACTACCAGCCGGCGCCACGCAGCTGAGCGTGCGCTTCGATCCTACCGGTGCGGCTACGCCGCAACGCATCGCCCTGGCCGACGGGCAGCAACAACTACAGGTGCTGGTCGATGCCGCCGGCGGAGTACGGGTCGATGCGCCGCACCGGTAATCGCCAGGCCGCGGCCGGCTTTTCGCTGCTGGAGCTGCTGGTCGCCCTGGCCATCTTCGGCATGGCGGTGGTGGGGCTGTTGAACCTGTCCGGCGAAAGCACGCGCACGGCGGTGGTGCTGGAAGAACGCGCACTGGCGGCGGTAGTGGCGGAAAACCAGGCGATCGAGGCAATGCTTGCCCCCACCGCCGCTGCGCTGGCGCCTGCGCGCGGGCAAGAACGGCTGGGTGGCCGCAGCTGGGACTGGCAGCGCCAGGCCATGCCGGCCAGCGCCGGCATGGTGCGTATCGAAGTACAGGTGCGTGCCGCAGGCCAGGTGCAGGAAATCGCCAGCCTGAGCGTGTTGCGGAGCGTGCAATGAGCAGCCCACGTCGCGCGGCGGGTTTCACCCTGATCGAACTGCTGGTGGCGCTGGCGGTGTTCGCGCTGGTGGCAGCTGCGGCGGTGGTGGCGATGCGCCAGAGCATCGATCAACGCGATGCGGTCCGTGAGCGGCTGCAGCAGGTACGCGATTTCCAGCTGGCCCATGGCCTGCTGCGCAGCGATCTGCAACAGGCCGCGGTGCGGCGCACGCGCAATGGCGATGGCAGTGCCGCGCGCACGGCCTTCATCGCCAGTGCGCCGGGAACCCAGGGGCCGTTGTTCGGCTTCGTGCGGCGTGGCTGGAGCAATCCGGATCGGGCGCCGCGTGCCTCGTTGCAATATGTGGAGTACCGCCTGGTCGAAGGACGCCTGGAGCGCAGCGCACGCGCGGCGCTGGATGGCACGGCGGCCGCAACGCCGCAGGTGCTATTGCGTGGCGTGCGCTCGGCGGTGGTGGCGTTTCATTACCGTGCGCAATGGAGCGATGGCTGGAGCGGCGGGCTGGAAGCGCTGCCGGATGCGATCTCGCTGGAGCTGGACCTGGAGCAATGGGGACGTGTGCGGCAAGTGTTCCTGCTGCCGGAGGGGCGCGCATGAGGGCGCTGTATGCACCTGCGCGGCAACGCGGCGTCGCATTGTTGACGGTATTGCTGCTGGTGGCGGTGATGACCCTGCTGATGGTCGCGGTGCTGGACGATCTGCGCTTTGGCCTGCGCCGCAGCGGCAATGGCGAGGCGATGACGCAGGCGCAGTGGTATGCACTGGGCAGCGAAACGGTCGCGCGGCAACGCCTGCAGGCACTGGCCAGGCGCGACCCGCTGCGCACCACGCTGGATGGCGGCTGGAACGATCAGCCGGTCACCTTCCCGCTGGACGACGGCATGGTGAGCGTACGGCTGCGCGACCGTGGCAGCTGTTTCAACCTCAATAGCGTGGTCGCCGGCGCGCCCGAGCAATGGCAGCGCAGCGACGACGGTGCGCGCCAATATCAGGCACTACTGGAGGCGCTGGGCGTCACGCCGCCACAGGCGCAGGCGCTGACCGATGTGCTGGTGGACTGGATCGACAGCGACAGCCAACCCGGCGCGCATGGCGCCGAGGACGAGCAGTATCTGCAATCGGCCGTGCCGCTGCGGACCGGTGCGACCCTGCTGGCCGGTGTCAGCGAGCTGGCCGCCATCGCCGGCTACACCCCGGAGCGCATCACGTTGCTGCAGCCCTATCTGTGCGCGCTGCCGGAAGGGCGGCTGTCGCCGCTCAACATCAACACGCTGCGCCTGCAGGATGCGCCGGTGCTGGTGGCGCTGACCGAAGGCCGGCTGGAACTGGCCGCCGCACGCCGGGTGATCGCCGCGCGCCCGGCCGGCGGATGGCGCGATCCGGCGGTGTTCTTCAACATGCCGGCCCTGCTGCAAGCGGCACCATCGAACGCCGTGCTGCAGCAGGTGCAGTTGCGCACCACGTATTTTTCCCTCTTCAGCGAAGTCGAGCATGCCGGTGCGCAGATCATGCTCGAAGCCTTGCTGCAGCAAGACCCGGCCGGCCGCGTGCGGCTGGTGGCACGTCAATGGAGCCCCGATGCATGATGACCACGCTGGTGCTGCTGCCGGCCGACACCGCAATGCCGCCAACTGCCGTGCATGTGGATGCGCACGGGCAGGTGGTCTGGCAGGGCGAATGCAGCGCACGGCCTGCGCCGGCTGGACGCAGCGTGCTGGTGGTGCCCGGCGCCGATGTGCAGCTGCGCTGGATGGCCTTGCCCGGGCGCAGCAGGGCGCAATCGGTGGCGGCCGCGCGCCTGCAGTTGGCCGAGCACCTGGCGGCAGACGCGCAGTCCCTGCACGTGGCGATTGCTGCGCAGCCGGATGCCGACGGCATGCACCTGGTCGCGGCGGTGGACACGGCGGTGATGCAGCAGTGGCTGGAGCGCGCTGCAGGCGTTGGCATCGTTCCCGATGCGGTGGTGCCGGATTGCCTGCTGCTGCCCGTGCCGGCCGCCGAGCAGCCGCCGACACTGCTGCAGTGGGACGGGCGCTGGCTGTTGCGCGGCCCGCGTCTGGCCTGCAGCCTGGAGCCGCCGCTTGCGCAGGTGTTGATTGCCTCGCTTGCCGTCGCGCCCGTGCTGCCGCCGGATCCGGATCCGCAGCCGGCCATCGCGCAGTTCGCCCGGCATGCGGCCAGCGCGCCGATCGATCTGCGCCAGCAAGGCTTTGCGCTGGTCAGCCGCCAGCGCGCCGGCCTGCGCACGCGCACGCTGACACTGTTGGTTGCGCTATTGGTGCTGTCGCCGGTGTTGCTGCTGCTCGCGCAGACCCTGCGCTACGAGATCGGTGCGCAGCTGCTGCAGCGGCGCGCTGCCGCGCTGCTCGGTAGCAGCGGTGCCAACCGTCCGTCCGATGCGGCCGCACAGGCCGCCGCTACAGCGCCGAACGCATTCGCTACGCGCCTGGCAACCGTGTTCTCCGCAGTGGACTCGGCACCAGGCGTGGAACTGGATGCGCTGTCTTACCGGCACACCGGCGCAATACGGATCGCGGTGCTGCATGCCGATGCGGCGCAGCTGCAGAATGTTACTTCTCGTCTGCGCGATGCCGGCTGGCAGCTGCAACCATCGCCCAGCGAATCTGAGGATGCGCGCTTGCGTACCACCTTGCAGCTGGAGCCGCCACGATGAGCCAACGCATGCAGGCATGGTGGCAGGCGCGTGCGCCGCGTGAGCGCGGCATGCTGGCGATCATGCTGGTGGCCGTGGCGGCCTTCGTGGGGTGGTACGCACTGTTGGTGCCACTGCGACACTGGAAGGACGGTGCGCAGTCCCGTTATGACCAGGCCGCCGAAGCCCTGCTCGCTGCGCGCGCTTCACAACGCGCCGCTACAGTAGCCGCGGTCCCCCTTGAGCGCATTCTGCGCAGCGCCCGCGAGGCCACCATCGTCATCACCCATCACCGCGTGAGCCCAACGGGAGCGCTCGAGCTGCAGATCGATAGCGTGAGCAGTGCCAGCCTGTTTGCCTGGCTGGAACAGCTGCGCCAGCGCGAGCATCTGGCACCGACGCAACTCGACATCACCCGCCGCGACGGCCAACTGCAGGCGCACATCACCTTGCCGGGCATCGCGCCATGAGGGCACTGCGCTGGACGCTGCTGGGCCTGCTGCTGCTCGCCACGGCTGTGATCGCCACCTTGCCGCTGCGCCTGCTGTTGTCGGCGCAGCGCCTGCCGTTTTCCGCGCTGGAAGCGCAGGGCTCGATCTGGAACGGCACCTTGCGCAAGCTGCGCTGGAACAGCCTGCAGCTGGGCGATGTCGGCGTGCGCCTGCGTGCGGTGCCGCTATTGCGTGGCGAACGCCAGGTGCAGCTGCGTTCGGCTACCGTGCAAGCGGTTGCACTGCAGGGCGCACGGCAAGGCGTGGAACAGGCCAATGGCCGGCTGTTGCTCCGCAAGCCCGGCGGGGTGAGTCTGATGGATCTGTCGATCGATCTGCGCGATGTCCGCGCGGTCTTCGACGACACCCGCTGCATCCAGGCCGGCGGCGATGTGGCCTTGCAGATCGTACCCAGCGAGGGTGGCGAGGCCGCCGGGTTGCTGCCGCTGCGCCTGCGCGGCAGCCCGCGTTGCGTGGACGATGCAGTGGTGCTGGCACTCGCCCCCGATGGCGGCCTGCCGGATGGCGTGCAGTTGAATGCCGAACTGCGCCTGCAGCGCGATGGGCGCTGGCAGTGGCGCACCCAGGTCGAGCCAGGCCCCGACACCGCCCTGCAGCTGGGCCTGCAACTGCTCGGCTTCACGCAGACGCCGGAGCGCTGGCTGGTACGGCGCGACGAAGGGCAGCTGTAGATCTGTTTGCAGGGCCGATGGGCCACCGGTGCAGTGGGGGACAGCGACACGTCCATGGCGTAGCGCGCTGTCCGGCAGGACCGATCGGGCACGCTGCGGCCGACCCGTAATGCAATCGGTCTGAATCCCGATTCGGCACGCCATTGCCGCGGTCCTGGCAAGGCGTCTCGTCCGGCCCTGCCGCCGTGGCATCAGGCAGACCACTGCGCGATCGTCCCGAAATTTCATACCAGTGCGTCGGCCAGCCCGAGATTGAATTCCTCGCCGAATCCAAGCCTCATCTGCCCCTGGCGTGCCGGGGGCTGGTGCGCTGCCGTCGATTGGTACTATATTGGACCTATCGAATTCAGGCGGGCGGAAACAACCAATGGCCAAGCCCAAGACGGACGCCGACAAGCGACTGGACGAGTTGCACCTGAACGCATCCGCGCCGACGCCGCTCTACCTGCAACTGGCCGGCAAGCTCACCGATGCCATCCGCGGTGGTCAATGGAAGGCCGGCGAGGCGTTGCCGGCCGAGCGCCAGCTGTGCGAGCGCCTGCAGATCTCGCGGGTGACCTTGCGCCAGGCAGTGGACGTGCTGGTCGAACAAGGCCTGGTGTCGCGCCGGCAGGGCGCCGGCACCTTCGTCACCACCCAGATCCAGCACCAGCTCAGCGGCCTCACCAGCTTCAGCGAGACGCTGCGCATCAAGGGCTACGAGCCGGGCACGCGCTGGCTGGAGCGGCGCCTGCGCCCGGCCCACGGCGAAGAGATTTTGCGGCTGGGCCTGTCGCCGGACGCATCGGTGGCCTCGCTGACGCGCCTGCGCAGCGCCGACGACCGCGTGATGGCCTACGAACATGCCGTGCTGCCGCAGCGCATCGTGGCCGACCCGCAGCAGGTAGGCGATTCGCTCTACAGCTATCTGGATGCGCAAGGCACCCCGGTGGTGCGCGCACTGCAGTACTTTCGCGCCATCAACCTGCCGGCGCGGCTGGCCGAGCATCTGCGCATGAAGACCGGCGAGGCGATCCTGCACGTGGTGCGCGTGGGCTACGCCCGCGACGGCAGCGCGATCGAACTGACCGATACCTATTGCCACAACGACTTTTACGACTTCGTCGCCGAACTGCGCCGCTGACGCCAACGGCCTCCCCCACGCCAACTTCAGAGCCAGCCGATCCATGACTACCGCCAGGCCCGCAAATCCCGTTGTCTCGATCGCCATCGTCGGCGTGCTGTTCTTCATCATCGGCTTTTTCACCTGGATCAACGGGCCGCTGATCACCTTCGTGCGGCTGGCGTTCGATCTCAACGAGGTCAACGCCTTCCTGGTGCTGATGGTGTTCTACCTGTCGTACTTCTTCCTGGCGCTGCCGTCGTCGTGGATCCTCAGGCGCACCGGCATGAAGAAGGGCCTGGCGCTGAGCCTGGTGGTGATGGCGGTGGGCGCGGCCGGTTTCGGCCAGTTCGCCACCCAGCGCTGGTATCCGGGCGCATTGGGCGGGCTGTTCGTGATCGGCAGCGGGCTGGCCTTGCTGCAGACCGCGATCAACCCCTACATCAGCATCCTCGGACCGATCGAAAGCGCCGCACGCCGCATCGCCTTGATGGGCATCTGCAACAAGGTCGCCGGCATCCTGGCACCGATCCTGATCGGCTCGCTGGTGCTGCACGGCATCGGCGACCTGTCCGCGCAGGTCGCCAGCGCCGATGCCGCGACCAAGCAAACCTTGCTCACTGCATTCGCCGCCAAGATCCACGCACCGTATCTGGTGATGTCCGGCGTGCTGCTGCTGCTGGCCATCGGCGTGCTGTTCTCGCCACTGCCCGAACTCCGGGCCGCCGAGGCCAATGCCACGCCCGGCGCCAAGACCGGCGTGCAGAAGCACAGCATCTTCCAGTTTCCGCACCTGTGGCTGGGCGTGTTGTGCCTGTTCGTCTACGTGGGCGTGGAAGTGATGGCCGGCGATGCGATCGGCACCTACGGGCATGGCTTCAACCTGCCGCTGGACAGCACCAAACTATTCACCTCCTACACGCTGGGTGCCATGCTGCTGGGTTACATCGCCGGCCTGGTGCTGATCCCCAACATCATTTCGCAGGCGCGCTACCTGAGCGTGTCGGCGGTGCTGGGCGTGCTGTTCTCGTTGGGCGCATTGTTCACCCATGGCTACGTGTCGGTGGGCTTCGTCGCCGCGCTCGGCTTCGCCAACGCGATGATGTGGCCGGCGATCTTTCCGCTGGCCATCCGCGGGCTCGGCCGCTTCACCGAAATCGGTTCGGCGTTGCTGGTCATGGGCATCGCCGGCGGCGCGATCATTCCGCAGCTGTTCGCCATCCTCAAACAGCATTACGACTTCCAGGTCGTGTTCGCTGCGCTGATGGTGCCGTGCTATCTGTACATCCTGTTCTATTCGCTGCGCGGTCACCGCGTGGGCCTGCCGGCCCAGGCCAAGTGAGCGCGCCGGCATGATGCGTTCCGACGACCAAGGCACACCCATGCGCAGGCCCACCATCAAAGACGTCGCCGAGCGCGCCAAGGTCTCATTGAAGACCGTGTCGCGGGTGATCAACAACGAGCCCTCGGTGATGCAGGCCACGCGCGCGCGCGTGCTGCGTGCCATCGCCGATCTCGACTACGAACCCGATCCGTCCGCGCGCAATCTGCGTAGCGGCACGCCGTTCGTGATCGGCCTGGTCTACGACAATCCCAATCCGTATCACATCATCGGCATCCAGAACGGCGTGCTGGCCGCCTGCCGCGAAACCGGCTTTGGCCTGCAGATCCATCCCTGCGATTCCACCTCGCCGTTGCTGGCCGAGGAACTGGCCGAATGGGTGCAGCGTTCGCGCCTGGCCGGGGTGGTGCTGACCGCGCCGATGTCCGAGCGCCCCGAGCTACTGGCTGGTCTGGCCGCGCGCGGCATCAAGAGCGTGCGCATCATCGCCGCCACCGACGACCCGGGCGATGGCCCTTGTGTGTATATCGACGACCGCGATGCCGCGTATGAAATCACCGAGCATCTGATCCAGCTCGGCCATCAGCGCATCGGTTTCCTGTGGGGCGGCCCGCAGCACCGTTCCAGCGGCGAGCGCTATGCTGGTTACGAGGCCGCGTTGAAGGATTACGGCATCAGCCTGGACAAGCACCTGGTGATTCCCGGCGACTACACCTTCGACGACGGCTTTCGTGGTGCGCGCCGGCTGTTGTCGCTGCGCGAACCGCCCACCGCCATCTTCGGCAGCAACGACGAAATCGCCGCCGGCGTGCTGGCCGCGGCCAAGTCCACCGGCATGAACGTGCCGTACCAGTTGTCGATTGCCGGTTTCGAAGACAGCCCGTTCTCGCGGCAATCGTGGCCGGCACTGACCACCGCCAAGCAGGCCACCGACGACATCGCGCGGCATGCCGCACGCCTGTTGATCAGCCAGCTGCGCAGCGATGCCTACGACGACCAGCCCGCGCAACTGCAGAACCGTGGCTTCGTGCCGCAACTGGTGGTGCGCGGCTCCACCGCTCCGGCGCAGACGCCGGCCAGCAAACCTCTTCCCCCCGAATCCGCCTGAGTCCAGATGAGCCTCCCCCTCGAAACCGAGACCCTGATGTTCCGCGAGGCGGCACAGACCGCCGACGTGGTGGCCGCCCAGTTCGCGCGCAACGCCGATACCATCGCCGCGCTGGCGCAGTCGCTGCGCGATAACCCGCCGCCGTTCGTGGTGACCTGCGCGCGTGGCAGTTCCGATCACGCGGCAACGTATGCCAAGTACCTGTTCGAGACGCAGCTGGGCATCGTCACCGCTTCGGCGTCGCCCTCGGTTGGATCGGTCTATGCCGCGCCGCTGCAGCTGCGTGGCGCGCTGTACATCGTGATCTCGCAGTCGGGCAAGAGCCCGGACCTGCTGCGCAATGCCGAAGCGGCCAAGGCCGCCGGTGCACGCGTGGTGGCGCTGGTCAACGTGGAGGATTCGCCGCTGGCGCAATTGGCCGATGTGGTGATTGCGCTTGGTGCCGGCCCGGAAAAGAGCGTGGCCGCGACCAAGAGCTATCTCGCCTCGCTGGCGGCAGTGCTGCAGCTGGGCGCCGTGTGGAAGAACGACCCCGCACTGCTCGCCGCAGTGGACGCGTTGCCGCAACAACTGCGTAGCGCCTGGCAGGCCGACTGGTCCACGCTCACCGCCGGCCTGGTGCCTGCGCACAACCTGTTCGTGCTCGGGCGTGGCCTCGGCCTGGGCGCGGCGCAGGAAGCGGCGCTGAAGTTCAAGGAAACCTGCGGCCTGCACGCCGAGGCCTACAGCTCGGCCGAGGTCAAGCACGGACCGATGGCGCTGGTCGGCCCGGGATTCCCGGTGTTGGTGTTCGCCCAGCCCGATGAAACCGGCGCAGGCACGCGCGCACTGGCAGACGAATTCCGTGCACGTGGCGCGCAAGTGTGGCTGGCCGCGCCCGATGGCGATCTGCCGCTGGCCGATGCCGCGCACCCGGCGTGTGCGCCGCTGCTGACCGTGCAGAGCTTCTATCGCGCGATCAATGCGCTGGCACTGCAGCGCGGCCATAATCCCGATCTGCCGCCGCACTTGAACAAGGTTACGGAAACCGTTTGAACATGGATGCTTCCCCGATTCAAGCGCTGTGCAATGCGCGCGTGTTGACCGACGACGGTCTGCAGGATGGCCTGGCCGTGCTGCTGGACGGTGCGCAGATCCAGGCGATCGTGCCGGCCGATGATGCACGCGTGGCGCAGGCGCACACGCGCGTGGATCTGGGCGGCGCCACCTTGTTGCCCGGCTTCATCGACATCCAGGTCAACGGCGGCGGCGGGGTGTTGTTCAACAACGCACGCGACCCGCAGGCGCTGGCCACCATTGCGGCGGCGCATCGCCGCTTCGGTACCACCGGCATGCTGCCGACGCTGATCAGCGATACCGCGCAGGTGATGGCCGAAGCGATCGAGGCGATACGCGCCGCCATCGCGCAAGGCGTGCCCGGCGTGCTTGGCATCCATCTGGAAGGGCCCTACCTGAGCCCCGCGCGCAAGGGCACCCACGACGCGCGCAAGTTCCGTCTGCCGGACGCGTATGAGATCGCGGTGGACACATCGCTGGACAACGGCGTCACCCTGATCACGCTCGCCCCCGAGCGCGTGCCGCTGGAGGACATCCGCGCGTTCGTGGCTGGCGGTGCAATCGTGTTCGCCGGCCACACTGCGGCAACCTACGAGCAGGCGCGCGATGGCATCGCTGCTGGCGTCAGCGGCTTCACGCACGTGTACAACGCGATGTCGCAACTGGCCGGGCGCGAGCCCAACGCCGTGGGCGCCGCGCTGGAGGATCCAGATGTGTGGTGCGGTGTCATCGTCGATGGCGTGCATGTGCATCCGGCCAGCTTGCGCGTGGCGCTGGCGGCCAAGCCGCGCGGCAAGCTGCTGCTGGTGACCGACGCCATGCCGATGGTCGGCAGCGACAGCCCCAGCTTCGACCTTTACGGCGAAACCATCACGGCGGTGGATGGCGTGGTGCGCAATGCCGACGGCGCTCTTGCCGGATCGGCGCTGGACATGGCCACCGCCGTGCGCAACAGCGTGCGCTGGTTGGGCGTGGACCTGGCTGAAGCCGCACGCATGGCCTCTACTTATCCGGCCCAATGCATCGGCCTGGGCGAACGCCTGGGCCGCATCGCACCCGGCTACCAGGCCGACCTGGTGCTGGTGGACGCCGACGTGCAGGTCGTGAACACCTGGGTGGCCGGGCAGCGCGACTGACGCCGCGCGTTCCACCGCCGCCTTCGTCTGTTTCGGGTGAGGTCAATCAAGACAGACGACCGGCGTGCTGACGCGCGTGTACCACACCCCGCAACCACCGTACCTTGCATCGCAACATTTCACTGCGCAGCCTTTCCACGTCATGCTGCCTAGCGCAGTGGTCTGCATATGCAGTCATCAGGACTGCGATACAGGTCACGCCGCTATTCCATTATCGACGGCGACCACAGCGTATCTCGCATAAATCCAGGCGTTTCCGGCAGTTGGTTGACAGTGCCACTGTCGGAAGGCACCTTCGCTGATAACGTTGTCAGCGAACAGGAGCCTGTTCCATTCGATCGCTTCATTGCCAGCCGCCCATGCTGCGGTCTGGTAGCCCCGATCTGCACGCGGACTGCGCGTGTGGGTCATTGCCTGCATTCCGGCGCAGGGGACGGAATGCAGCACCGCGCGCACCGCGCTCCAGTGCAACCCATCGGTTGCGGCCTGACGTCTTCGCCACGAGGTCAATGCAATGCTGTTTCCCCGTCTGTTGTCGTTGTCTGTCGATGCCATCTGTCCCGCCGTCGCGCGGCCGATCGCCGCGCGTGATCGTTGCGCTTCCGCGCTGCCCACTGTCCCCGCTAATCGTGTATCAACAATCGCCGCGATCGCCTGTCCGATGCAGGGCACGGGCGCGCCTTCGCGCGCTGTCATGCGAAAACGATCGCCGCAACGCGCGCCATTGGGCGCAGCGGTCCGCGCGCTGTTGATCGGGGGCGCCGCACTGAGTGGCGCGCTGGCGCTTCCGGCGTCTGCGCAGCAGCCCGCATCAACGCCCGCACCATCGCAGCCCGCAGCGGCGGCTGCACAACAACAGCCGCCAGCCAATCCTTCGGTCTCCACGCTGGACGAAATCAAGGTGGTGGGTTACCAGGCCAGCCTGGGCAAGGCGCTCAACGTCAAGCGCAATGCCGACGCGATCGTGGATGCGATCAGCGCCGAGGATATCGGCAAGTTCCCCGATACCAACGTAGCCGAATCCTTGTCGCGCCTGTCCGGCATCACCGTGGATCGCCAGTTCGGCGAAGGCGAAAAAGTCAGCATTCTGGGGACCGATCCGGCGCTCAATCGCGTGCTGCTCAACGGCCAGACCATCGCTTCCACCAGTTGGGGTGGCGATCCCAACGACCCGGACAGCCGTTCGTTCAACTACAGCACGCTGGCACCGGAAGTGGTGGGCCTGATGGAGGTCTACAAGACCCCCGAGGCGCGGATCGACGAAGGCTCCATCGGCGGCACCGTGATCGTGCACACGCGCAAGCCGCTGGAGCTCGATCGCAATACGCTCACCGGGACAGTGAGCTACGGGTACAACGATCGCTCCGACGAGGGCAAGCCGAACGCCTCCGCGCTCTACAGCTGGAAAAACCAGGACGAAACCTTCGGCATACTGACCTCGGTGATGCACTCCCAGCGCGTGCTGCGCCGCGAGGGCGTGGAGATCTTCGGTTACGACGATGTCGCCGGCGCCGCGTTTCCACCTGCGGTGGTCGGCAACAACACCGGCGTGTTTCCGACCTCGATCAACACCGCGCTGTTCCAGCAGACGCGTAAACGCGATGGCATCAGCGCGGCGCTGCAGTGGAAACCCGATGCGGACTTCGAGCTCAACCTGACCGGCCTATACGTCACCGAGAATTTCGACAACTACAACCAGAGCCGCTACGGCTACTGGGGATCCAACCCCGGCGATGCACAGGCGCTGGGTTTCGAGGACGGCGTGGCCACCTCCGGCACCTTCGGCGATCAGTCAACGACGTTCCTGGATGGGTACCTGCGCAACAGCGATGTCAGCACCGGCAGCATCCATCTGCGCGCCGACTGGCATGGCGACGGCTGGAATGCCTCCAGCCAGGTCGGTTACACCAGCTCGCAAGGCGGTGCCGAGCGCATCTACGGCATCCAGTTCCGCAATCAGGCCGGCTACAGCTACGCCATCGACGGGCGTCGCACCGCGATGGATTACAGCACCGAGCCGACCAATACCGCGGCGATGCAGCTCAACAACGCCTCGGCCAGCCACAGCCCGCAGTACGACAAGGAGCGTTACCTGCAGCTGGATTTCGACCATGCGGTGGAATGGGGGCCGTTCACGCAGATCCTCACCGGTATCAAGCTCACCAATCACGCCACCGGGCAGTCGTCCTATAGCCGGACCTGGGCGCCGAACGATGGCAGTACGCTGGCGGATTTTTCGCCAGGCACCACGCCATCCGGCTACCTGGATGGCCTGTCCACCAGCGCCGACATGCAGCGCTGGTCCACCATCGGTCGCGGCGCGATCAGCCGCTACATCGGCGGCCTGGAAGGCGATGCCGGCCTACCGATCAGCTACGCAGGCAACTACAGCATCGAGGAGCAGAACCGCGCCTGGTTCCTGCAGGGCAACTTCTCCGGCGAGCGCTATCGCGGCAACATCGGCGTGCGCTACGTGCATACCCGCGATTCCACCGATGGCTTCAGCTATGCGCCGGGCGGCAGCTACACGCCGGTCAACTTTCTCAGCAGCTACGGCAAATGGTTGCCGGCCTTCAACATCGCCTACGACCTGCGCGATGACCTGATGCTGCGTTTTGCCGCCTCCAAGGTCATCGCGCGGCCGCGCTACACCAACATGACCCCGTACGTGGCTACCGACGACACCACGTTGACCGCGTCGACCGGCAACCCCGGCCTGAGCCCGTACGAATCCACCAACCTGGGCGCGTCGCTGGAATGGTATTTCGCCGACAGCAGCCTGCTCAGCGCCGAGTTCTTCTCGCGCGATATCTCCAACTACATCCTCACCACCGTACAAGACCGGGTGTTCTTCAACAACGCCACCGGTGGACCGAGCACCTACCAGACCTCGGTGCCCACCAATGCCGGCGATGCCAAGGTGCAGGGCGTGGCGCTCAACCTGCAGCACAATTTCGGCAATGGCTTCGGCGTGGTCGCCAACTACACCTATTCCGATTCCAATACCGACGGCGATTACAGCCTGCCGTACAACTCGCGCAACGCGTACAACATCAGCCCGTACTACGAGCAGGGCAAGTGGAGCGCGCGGGTCAACCTGGGCTGGCGCTCGGAATACTTCACCCAGATCGGCCGACTCAACGGCCAGCAGATGACCGATGCCTTCACCCAGGTCGATGCCTCGTTCGGCTACCAGGCCACCGAGCGGCTGCGCGTGGCGCTGGAAGCCACCAACCTGCTGGACGAAACCTACTTCAGCTACATCGGCAACAAGAACCAGCCGTACTACCTCTACAAGAACGGCAGGTCCTTCATGTTGAGCCTGAACTTCAAACTGTGACGGGTGACGGGCGGCTGCGTGGTGCAGCCGCTTCGGTCGATAGGGCCGGGGACTCGGTCTCGATGTGGCGTGGGTGCCAGGCGTTGCGCGTGTCACGTGTGCGCTCATCGATCCAGGGGCTGCGTGCCGCAGCCGGTCGGTAGCTCTCAGCTGGGGTGGTTGCGCACCGCAGCGATCGCGGCAATCCGCGCCTTCGCCAGGGCCTGGCCGATCTGCGGGCCTTTCAGGCCGGTCGCGGCCAGGTCGCGCGCATTGATCGCCAGTGCTGCTGCATGCAGACGCTTGAGCAGGTCGCCTTGCGGGTAGGCAGATTCTTCGCTGCCGAGGCGGCCGCGCTTGTCGGCCTCGCACACCAGCGCCAGTTGTGCGATGCGCTCCGGCCGGCGGAAGCCATCGCAACGCACCAGCAAGTCGTGTACGGTGCTGTTGCGCAGTTCGGGTAGGCGGTGCACGTTGAGATGCTCGCGGCAGGCGGTGACGGCCAACTGGCGATAGTCCTGCGGCACCTTGAGCCGTTCGCACAGCGCCAGCAGCGGGTCGACACCGCGCTGCTCATGCATCAGGTGGCGAGGCCACTGCTCCGGTGGCGTCAGCGCCTTGCCCAGGTCGTGGGTGAGCGCGGCAAAGCCGATCAGCGCATCGCCGGGCGCCAGACGTGCGGCCATGTCGCTGACCATCTCCTGGTGGATGCCGGTATCCACTTCCGGGTGGAAGTCGGCGCGTTGCGGCACGCCGTACAGCGCATCGATTTCCGGCAGGATGATGCGCAGTGCATCGGTGTCGTGCAGCGTGCGCAGGAAGGCGGACGGTCGCGCGCAGGTCAGGGCGCGGCGCAGTTCCTGCCAGACGCGTTCGGGGACCAGGCTGTCCAGCTCGCCATTGGCCGCCATCTCGCGCATCAGCGCTGCGGTTTCCGGCGCCAGCGTAAAGCCAAGCGGGGCGAACCGCGCCATGAAGCGTGCCGCACGCAGGACGCGCACCGGATCTTCGATAAACGCCGGCCCCACATGACGCAGGATGCGCGCCTGCAGATCGCGCGCACCGCCATACGGGTCCACCAGCTCGCCGCTGTCTTCGTCGCGGGCGATCGCATTGATGGTGAAGTCGCGCCGCAACAGGTCTTCTTCCAGTGTCACCGAGGGATCGGCATCCACCACGAAGCCGCGATAGCCCCGGCCCGATTTGCGCTCGGTACGCGCCAGCGCATATTCCTCGCCGCTACGCGGATGCAGGAACACCGGGAAGTCCTTGCCTACCGGCTTGAATCCCTGCGCTTGCAGCTGCGCCTGATCGGCACCGACCACCACCCAATCGCGGTCGCCGGCCGGCTGGCCGAGCAAGGCATCGCGGACGGCGCCGCCAACGAGATAGATCTTCATGCGCACATGGTGCCCGATGCGGTGCTGCGTCGAAACAACGCGCGGCCAGCGCTGTCGGGTTTTGCTTGGGTGTGGTGCCCGGCGGGGGCATCGCGTAGATATCGGTGTCTGCAAGCGGTTGCTGCGGATGGATGATGCGCCAGGCGTCTGGTCTGAGACTTGGCTGCAGGGCCAAGGACCGGTCACGATGGTCGGTGCACCACCAAGCAGTGCGTGCCTTCATCGCTGTGAGCGATCCGCCCAGTGCCCGGCCCGGTGTTGCCGTCGCATCGGTGCCGCTTGCACGGATGCGTGACCGTGCAGTTGCAGCGCACCGAGACGATCCGCTGCGTCAGATCTTGGCGCGCTGTTCCCGCAGGCCGGTCAATTGCACCGTCCAGTCGTTCAGGCGTGCACGCTCCTGCTCGACCACCGCGGCCGGCGCGTTCTGCACGAAGGTGGCATTGCCCAGCTTGCCGTTGCACTTGCCGATCTCGCTTTCCACGCGCTTGATTTCCTTGTCCAGGCGGGTGCGTTCGGCATCCATGTCGACCAGACCGTCCAGGGGCACCAGCAGGGTGAGTTCGCCGACGATGGCGGTGGCCGAGGGCGGCGTGTCCTGGCCGGTTGCCAGCCAGTCGATCGCCTCGAGCTTGAGCAGGAAGGACAGCTGCGATGCAAAGCGCGCCACGCGCGCACGGTCGTCGGCATTGCCGGCCTGCAGCAACAGGCGCACCTGCTTGGAGGGCGGCACGTTCAATTCGCTGCGCACGCGCCGCAGCGCCGACACCATCGACTTCAGCCATTCGACATCGGCCTCCGCACCGGCATAGCCGCTGGTATCGAGGTCGCTGGCCTGAGGGAAGGCCTGCAGGGAAATGGTGGCGTCGGTGATGCCCAGGCGCGGAGCGACCTGCTGCCACAACTCTTCGGTCACGAACGGGATCAGCGGGTGCAGCAGGCGCAGCAGGGCTTCGAGCACGTAGAGCAGGGTGTGGCGGGTGCTGGCGGCAGCTTCGCTGTCCTGGCCGTTCAGTGCGGGCTTGGCCAGTTCGACGAACCAGTCGCAGAAGGCATTCCAGGCGAACTCGTACAGCGATTGCGCGAGCAGATCGAAACGGTAGTTGGCGTAATGCGCGTGGGTTTCTGCAGTGACCTTGTCCAGGCGCGCAAGAATCCACTTCTCGGCATCGGTGACCGGCTGCAGCTGGCCCGGGCCCCGGGCCGCGAATCCCGGGTCCTGGCCTTCGCTGTTCATCAGCACGAAGCGCGTGGCATTCCACAGCTTGTTGCAGAAGTTCTTGTAGCCCTCTGCACGTCCCAGGTCGAACTTGATGTCGCGGCCATGGGTTGCCAGCGCGGCGATGGTGAAGCGCAGCGCATCGGCACCGTGGGCGATGATGCCGTCCGGAAATTCCTTGCGCGTGGCCTTTTCGATCTTCTCGGCCATGCGCGGCTGCATCAATCCGCCGGTGCGCTTGGCCACCAGGTCTTCGATGCTGATGCCGTCGATGATGTCCAGCGGATCGAGCACATTGCCCTTGGACTTGGACATCTTCTGGCCCTGCGCATCGCGGATCAGGCCGGTGATGTAGACATCGCGGAACGGTACCTGGCCGGTGAAGCTGTCGGTGGCCATGATCATGCGCGCCACCCAGAAGAAGATGATGTCAAAGCCGGTGACCAGCACCGACGACGGCAGATAGCGCCCGAAACCGCGCTCGGCCATCGCGCTCGCATCCGGCCAGCCCAGGGTGGAGAACGGCCATAGCTGCGAGGAGAACCAGGTTTCCAGCACGTCGCTGTCCTGGCTTAGGCGATACTGAGCAGGAACTTGTTCCTGAATCGCCAGAATGAATTCGTCATTGCGCACAAGCTTGATGCAAGCAAGTAGCTTGGACCGTACTTCCTCTGGAAGAGAAATATTGGACTCAAGATATTTTTCGTAGGCCGAACGTTCGTCGCGACCCACATAGCAGCGCCCGCCTTCGTCAAACCACGCCGGGATGCGATGGCCCCACCACAGCTGGCGGCTGATGCACCAGTCCTGGATGTTTTCCATCCAGTGGCGATAGGTGTTGATCCAGTTCGGCGGCACGAACTGGATCTGGCCGCTTTCCACCAGCTCCAGGCCGCGCTTGGCCAGCGCGTCCATCTTCACGAACCACTGGTCGGTGAGATAGGGCTCGATCACCTGGCCGGTGCGGTCGCCACGCGGCACCTGCAGCTTGTGCGGCTTGGTTTCGGCCAATCGACCTTCGTCCTCCAAATCAGCTAGGACAAGCTTGCGAGCTTCGTAGCGATCGAGGTTCCAGTATTTCTCCGGAATTCCTATATCGGAAGGCAGAGCATCGCGATCCAGAGTCAGAATTGGGTCACGGGGGTTTTCAGCATCACGACGCTTACGATAGCTAGAAAGACCAATGATCTTTGCTTCTGGCGTGAGGATGTTGATCATCGGCAGCGAGTGCCGCACGCCCACCTGGTAGTCGTTGAAGTCATGTGCCGGCGTGACCTTGACCACGCCGGTACCGAACGCACGGTCCACATAATCGTCGGTGATCACCGGCACTTGGCGGCCGGTCAGCGGCAGCACGATGCGTGCGCTGTGCAAGGTGGCGTAGCGCGCATCGTCCGGGTGCACCATCACCGCGGTGTCGCCGAGCAGGGTTTCCGGGCGTGTGGTGGCCACCACCAGGTAATCGCGGGTTTCGCGCAGGGTCTCGTTGCCGTCGGCGTCGTGCTCGACGTGTTCGTAGCTCACGCCATCGGCCAGGGTGTAACGGATCGACCACAAAAAGCCGTCTTCCTCGACGTTTTCCACTTCCAGGTCGGAAATGGCGGTCTTCAGCACCGGGTCCCAGTTGACCAGGCGCTGGCCGCGGTAGATCAGGCCCTGCTCGTACCAGCGCACGAAGGCCTCGTTGACCGCCGCCGACGGTTGCGGGTCCATGGTGAAGGTGCTGCGCGACCAGTCGCTGGAGGTGCCCAGCCGGCGCATCTGGCGCTCGATGGTGTCGCCGGACTGCGCCTTCCAGTCCCACACCTTGGCGATGAAGCCTTCGCGGCCGAGCGTGTCGCGCGTCTCGCCCTTGCCTTCCAGCGCCAGATTGCGCGAGACCACCATCTCGGTGGCGATGCCGGCATGGTCGGTGCCCACCTGCCACAGCGTGTCGAAGCCGCGCATGCGGTGGTAGCGCACCAGCGCGTCCATCAAGGTCTGCTGGAACGCATGCCCCATGTGCAGCGTGCCGGTGACATTGGGCGGCGGCAGCAGCACGGTGTACGGCTCACCCTTGCCGGACGGCGCGAAATAGCCGGCCGCCTCCCATTGCGCATACAGGCGCGATTCGAAGGAGGCGGGGTCGTAGCTGGAGGCGAGGGTGGTCATAGAAGGGCTGGGATTCGTTATTCGGGATTCGGGATTTGTTGCGTCATGGGGCCTGTGGTGATCACTGGCAACCCACGCATCAATGACAACGATGGTGCTGTGGAACCGAGGGGGGCGATTTCCGATTCGTCGTTGGCTGTAGCGCTGTGGAAGCGCGACAACCCGTGGTGACGAATCTCCAATCCCAACTCCCCAATCCCCGCCGCACTCACATGTCGTACTTGGTGAGTTCCAGGCCCAGGGCCTTGTACTGTTTCCAGCGTTCGCGCAGCGGTTCGCGGGCGGCGGGGTCGGCCGGCACCACTTCCAGTACGCGGTCGCAGGCGCCCACGTAGGGATCGTCGCGCAGGTTGATCACCAGCGGGCGTGATGGCGCGGCGAACTCGGGGGCGGCGATCAGCACCGGCGCCAGTTCGTCTTCGTCGTCGGTGCCGGCGATCTGGTGCGGTACATAGGCCTCGTCGTCGAACGCCCACAGCAGGTCGTCCAGCGCTTCGGCCTGTTGCGCATCGCGCGCCAGGATCAGCGTGGACAGGTTGGCGTCGTTGGCCTTGCGCGCCAGCTCGCAGACCAGCCGCAGCGGTTCGTTGAGGAAGCGCGGCTTGGCGATCAGGTAGAAGTCGGCACGGGGCATCAGGGCAGGGATTCGTTGAGGGGGATTCGGGATTGGCGACAGCCGGTCACTGTCTGCCTGCAAGTTGCTAAGGACGGCGGGATGCGTGCGGCGGCACGAATCCCGAATCTCCACTCCCCAATCACGCCGCGCCGCTTGCGGCGCGGTCCAGCAACCACTGGGTCAGCAGGCCGACCGGGCGGCCGGTGGCCATGCCGCGCTTGCCTTCGTCGCTGGCCACGCCGGCGATGTCCAGGTGCGCCCAGCGCTGGTTTTCGGTGAAGCGCGACAGGAAGCAGCCGGCGGTGATGGCGCCGCCCCAGCGGCCGCCGATGTTGTAGACGTCGGCAAAGGTGGAATCCAGCAGGCCCTGGTATTCGTCCCACAGCGGCAGGCGCCAGGCGCGGTCGAAGACATGCTCGCCGGCGGCCAGCAGCTCGTTGGCCAGGTCGTCGTGCTTGCTCATCAGGCCGGCGGTCTGGTGGCCCAGCGCCACCATGCAGGCGCCGGTCAGGGTGGCCACGTCCACCAACGCCTCGGGATTGAAGCGCTCGGCGTAGGTCAGCGCATCGCACAGGATCAGGCGGCCTTCGGCGTCAGTATTGCCGACCTCGATGGTCTTGCCGGACATGCTGGTGATCACGTCCGACGGACGGTAGGCGTTGCCGTCGATGGCGTTCTCGACCGCCGGCACCACCACCACCAGGTTGATCGGCAGCTCGGCCTTGACCGTGGCCACGAAGGTGCCGATGACGTTGGCGCCGCCGCACATGTCGTACTTCATCTCCTCGATGCCGCCCTGCGTCTTGAGGTTGACGCCGCCGGTGTCGAAGGTGATGCCCTTGCCGACCAGCACGTAGGGACGCGCGTCGCCGCCGCCGTTCCACTTCAGCACGATCAGGCGCGGGCGGTTGGCCGATCCGCGCGCCACCGACAGCAGCGAGCCCATGCCCAGCGCGTCCATCTGCGTCTCGTCCAGGATCTCGGCCTCAGCGCCCGGGAACTTGCCGGCGAAGGCGGCGGCGGTGTCGGCCAGGTAGGCCGGGGTGCAGTAGTTCGGCGGCAGGTTGCCCAGCTCGCGGGCGAACTCCACGCCTTCGGCGGTGGCAATGCCCACGGCCAGCGCGCGGGCGTCGTTGCCGGCGATCGCCAGGGCGGTCAGGCCGGTCTCGTCGACCTTCTTCTTGCCCAGCGTGGCGGTGTAGCGGTAGGCGGCATGGTCGCTGACCACCACGGCCTGGCGGATGTTCCAGGCGGCATCGCGGGCCTTGATGGGAAGCTCGGTCAGGGTCAGCAGGGCGGTGCCCACCGCGCCGGTCTTGAGCGCGCGGGTCGCGTCGCCCACCGCCTTGAGGTAGGGCGCCACGCCGAACTTGCCGGCATCGCCCAGGCCCACCACCAGCACGCGCGGGGCGGTGACTCCGGGCAGGTCGTGCAGCAGGGTGGTGGAGCCGGTCTTGGCAACCACATCGCCGCGTGCCACCAAGGCCGTCAGACGGCCCTGGCTGGCGCTGTCCAGCGCCTGGGCAGCGGGCGAGAGGGTCTTGTCGGCGAACACGCCAACCACGATGCAGTCGACCGCGGCGCTTGCCGGCGCGTCTTGGTTCAGGGTGAATTGCAGGGCCATTGATCAGATTCCGTAGGCAAATCCGTACAATCGCGGGCCGTTTACGCCGGCCTGGTTAGGCTGGCGGCGCCGCGAACGAATCCGAGAGTTTAAAACAAGCCCACCCCATGCCGAAGCTCGATCGATACCTGCTCAGCGATTTCACCCAGAGCTTCCTGGCCACCCTGATCGTGCTGCTGGTCGTCAGCGTCGGCGGTGTGCTGGTGGATATCCTCGGCAATATCGCCGATGGCCGCATCCCGGCGCGCCTGCTGCTGTCGCAGGTGGGGCTGCAATTCGTCGCCTATCTGCCCATCATCCTGCCGCTGGCGCTGATGCTGGGCCTGCTCTTGGCGCTGGCAAGGCTGTACCGCGATTCAGAAATGGCCGTCATCACCGCCATTGGTGTGGGCCCCAAACGCATGCTGCGGCCCATGCTGATGCTGGTGGTGCCGGTGGTGGTGGTCATCGGGCTGTGCTCGCTGTGGCTGGGTCCCTGGGCCAGCCGCACCGCCGAAACCATGCTGGAAGACGCCAATCGCAGCGTGCTGATGGCCGGCCTGGAGTCGGGCAAGTTCACCCCGCTCTCCGGCGGTGGCGTGGTCTACCTGACCACCATTTCCGCCGACGGCAAGAACCTGGGCAAGGTGTTCCTGCAGCGGCAGAAGGACGACCGCATCGATGTGGTCACTGCCGAGCGCGGCGCGATGTTCTTCGAAGGCAAGACCGACCGCTACCTGCGCCTGGAGGATGGCTACCGCATCGAGGGCCCGGCGGCCGGCGACACCCTGGACTACCGCCTGATGAAGTTCGCCAGCAACGACGTGGCCCTGCCCGACCGTACCCGCGTGCATGATGCCAACGACCCGGAAGTGATGTGGACCACGCAGCTGCTGTCGGACGAACGCCCGGCTGCCCGCGCGCAACTGCATGAGCGGCTGGCGCCGCCGCTGCTGGCGCTGGCGTTCGCCTTGCTGACCCTGCCACTGTCGCGCAGCGCGCCGCGGCAGCAGCGCTACGGCCGGATCATGCTGGCCTTTCTGGCCTACATGGTCGGCACCAACCTGATGATCGTCGGCACCCAGTGGATCGCCAACGGCAAGACCCCGGCCGCGCTGGGGCTGTGGTGGCTGACGCTGCCGTTGCTGGCGGTGGCGATCTGGACCTATGCGCGCGATGGACGCGTGCGCCGGCCGAGGGCGCGCGCATGAGGCTGACGCCACGGGTACACGATTGGTACGTCGGCCGTGCGGTGCTGTTCACCGTACTGCTGACCTGGGCGGTGCTGCTGGGGCTGGACCTGGTCAATGCGTTTGCCAGCGAGGCCAAGAACATCGGCCAGGGCAGCTACAGCTTCGGGCATGCGGTGGCCTATGTGGCCTACACGGTGCCGCGTCGCGCCTATACCCTGTTTCCCACCGCCGCGGTGATCGGTGCGCTGATGGGTCTGGGGCAGCTGGCGGCCACATCCGAATTGACCGCGCTGCGTGCGTTGGGTGTGTCGCGCAAGCGCATGTCCGCCTCGGTGGTCGCTGCAATGGCCTTGCTGACCGCCAGCATGGTGATCAGCGGCGAGACCGTGGGGCCGTGGGCGCAGAACCAGGCCGACACGCTCAAGGCCAGCGCCCGCTACAACAGCAATATGGCCTCGTCGCGTTATTCCGGCCTGTGGGCGCGCGAAGGCGACACCTTCCTCAATGCGCTCAGTGGCGAGGAAAAATTGCTCGACAGCGGCGGCACTGCGTTGGATCTGCACGACGTGCGCCTGTATCACCTGGATGCCAACGGCCGCATGCAGCAGCTGACCTATGCGTCGGTGGCCGAGCACCGCGATGGCCGCTGGACGCTGCGGCAGGTACGCCGCGACACCTTCCAGGAACGCTCGGTGCAGCGCGAGACCTTTCCCGAACTGGCATGGCAATCGCAGCTGAGTCCGGCTGCGTTGGCGGCCGGCTTGGCCAAGCCGCGCAATCTCTCCGCACACGAACTGGAGCAGAGCATCGAGTACCGCCGCCGCAACGGCCTGGACGCACGCGACTACGAAGACCAGTACTGGAGCCGCTGGTTCTACCCGCTCAACGTGCTGGCGCTGTGCATGGCGGCCATTCCGTTCTCGTTCGGTTCGCTGCGTAGCGGCGGCCTGGGCAAGCGCTTGTTCCTGGGCATCCTGTTCGCGCTGGGCTTCTGGCTGCTGCAGCTGTTCTTCGGCCGCATGGCCGGCGCGCTCAAGCTGGACTACCGCATCGCCTACGCGCTGCCGCCGATGGTGATGCTGGGCGTGGCGGCGTGGTTGTTCCGGCGACGCAGTAGTTGATCCACCGGTGGCGTCCCAGCGTGTTCGGCATCGCATTGTGCGTGCTGTACGCGATGCCGACGGTGCTCTGCCTGTGGATCGCTCAGCAAGCGGGTGGGGACGATAAGGGGCGGTTTGTGATGCTGCAATTGCCGCTTACCCCACAGCTCGCGCTGCTGGATGCGGTCGGTGCCGGCTCCTGGGCATCTGGCCTGTCCTGGCTGGCGAGTTACCTCGTATTGGTGCCGCCGTTTCTGGTCGTGTTGTATCTGCTGGGCAGTCTGATACAGGCATGGATCGAGCGCCCGTCGCCGTTTTCACGGTAGACGACACTGTCCGGGCGGATCTGGAGCGTGCCTGCTCGACGACGTCGCCATCGACTCATTCTCAGTCGGGCTCGGTCCGCACCTGAACTGCCATCTGTTCACCGGGCGGGCTTGGGAATGCGCTGTAGGCCGGTCCCGCTCGCGCGGTCATGCCAGGTGAGCCGGTCGCGGTCCACCCAGGCCCACCAGAATCCGGCGCCGGCCAGGGCCAGCGACAGCGTGCCCACCGCATAACGCGTCCAGGCCTGTCGCCAGCTGGGGCGCGGCTCGCGCAATCGCAGCCGCCACGGACGCATGCCCAGGGTCTGCCCGCCGCGGCGCCAACTGACCGTGGCGTACACGCCCGCCACGATCCAGCAGCACAGCCACAGCAGCCACTGCCAGGCGCTGAAGGGAGCGATGTTCTGGCGGGCGGGGTGTCCGGCCAGGGTGAAGCCCAGCGTGAAGCCGGTGGACACCAGCATCCAGAGCGCCAGCGCCGGCCAGACGTCGTAACACAGGGACAGTATCCGCCAGCCCAGCAGGGCAGGCGGGCGCGCAGTGCGGGGTGCAGGAATCGCCGTCATGCCGCGAGCATAGCCGGCGCCAGCGCAACGGCAACGCCGCGCTGCGGCAGTGCATGGCAGGCGTCGGTGTGGCGTGCCTGTGCGGTGACCAACCAGCCGGGCAAGCGCTGGATGCGCGTTGCCGAAGGCAGTCCCCGTCTCGCGCATGCCGTCGGTCACGTTCTATGCTGTGGCGATGTCTGCCAGCAGCCCCGCCGAACGTCGCCAACTCGCCCGGCAGCTGCCGCCCTTGCAGACGGCCGATGCGGCGGCGATCGAACGCTTTGTCGACCGGTTCTGGGCCGAAAACGGCGTGGCGCGACAGACGCTGGACAGCTACCGACGCGACCTGGAAGGGCTGGCGCGCTGGTGCGACGGTGCCGGTGGCGGCCTGTCGGGAATGCAGCGTCCGGCCTTGTTCGACTACCTGCGCTGGCGCACCGAGGCGCGCTATTCCCCGCGCAGCAATGCCCGGCTGTTGTCCACCCTGCGCGCCTTCTATGGGCTGCTGCTGCGCGATGGCGTGCGCAGCGACGATCCCACCGCCTTGCTGGACCCGCCACGCCTGCCGCGTTCCCTGCCCAAGGCGCTGACCGAAACCCAGGTCGATGCCTTGCTGGCGGCGCCGGATGTGCAGACGCCGTTGGGCCTGCGCGACCGCGCCATGCTGGAATTGATGTATGCGGCCGGGCTGCGCGTCAGCGAGCTGGTCGAGCTGCCGGCGGTGGGAGTCAATCTGCGCCAGGGCGTCATGCGCGTCACCGGCAAGGGCAGCAAGGAACGCCTGGTGCCGCTGGGCGAGGAGTCCCAGCACTGGCTGGAGCGCTATCTGCGCGAGGCGCGCCCGCTGCTGGCCGACGGCAAGGCAGTGCCCGCCGCAGACGGGCAGGTGCCGCTGTTCATCGATGCCGCGCGCCAGCCGCTCAGCCGCCAGCAGTTCTGGACGCTGGTCAAGCGCTACGCGGCGCTGGCCGGCATCGATCCGGCCACGGTCAGCCCGCATGGCCTTCGGCACAGCTTCGCCACCCACCTGCTCAACCATGGCGCCGACCTGCGCGCGCTGCAGATGCTGCTGGGCCACAGCTCGCTCTCGACCACCCAGATCTACACGCTCGTGGCGCGTCAGCACCTGCAGACGCTGCATGCCCGGCACCATCCGCGCGGCTAGGACAGGCGGGAGCGGCAGGCATCAGGTTCCGGGTGCAGCCCGGGCAATGACGGTGCGGTGGGCGCCACCCCGTCGTTACCGCCGCACGAATGGCGGTGCAACGTGCATTCCGATGCGCCGAAGTCCTGGGAATCGCCACTTGCCGGCGCGCACGCGAACAAACCGTCGCGGCCGCTGCCAGGCTTCATCCGCCCTGTGCGAGAATCGTGCGACCCCATTCCACTGGATGCGTGAATGTATCGTCTTGCTATCGCCGCGCTGCTGGGCGCACTCAGCCTCACTGCCTGCGCGCAGTCCTCGCAGCCTGCGGCAAGCACTGCCGGAACCAAGCCCGCTGCCGCTCCTGCCGCCGCCGCGTCGGGAAATGTCGACCAGCGCGTGGGCAGTGCGCTGAAGGCGCTGGACCCGGACTTCAAGCCGGACTACATCGGTGCCGCGCCGTTTCCCGGGTTCCGCGAAGTGGTGGTCGGCGGGCAGGTGCTGTACGTCAGCGACGACGGCCGCTATCTGATCCAGGCGCAGCCGTTCGACATCCAGAACAAGCAGTTCGCGGCCAGCCCGGGCCTGCTGGCCTACCGCCGCAAGCAGCTGGAGACGGTGCCCAAGGCCGATCGCATCGTGTTCGCGCCGGCCAACCCGAAGTACACCGTGACCGTCTTCACCGATGTGGAATGCGGCTACTGCCGCAAGCTGCACAGCGAGATCGGCGAGCTCAACAAGCAGGGGATTGCGGTCGAATACCTGGCTTTCCCGCGCATGGGTCTGGGCAGCCAGGACCACAAGGAAATGATTGCGGTGTGGTGCGCGGCCGACCGCAAGCAGGCGTTGACGGCGGCCAAGTCGGGCCAGCCGGTCAACTCCAAGGACTGCAAGAACCCGGTGTCGATGGAATACGCCCTGGGTCAGCGTCTTGGCGTCAACGGTACTCCGGCGATCTTTGCGCCCGACGGTACCCAGCTCGGCGGCTACCTGCCGCCGGCGCAGCTGCGTGAAGCGCTGGAAAAGCGCGCCGTCACCACGGCGGGCGGCAGCCGCTGATCCATAGCGACGCGGTCGTGTGATGCCGCGTTGGCGCTGGCCCTCGATGGCCGGGCGCTCGCTGGAGGGCCGGGATGCGTCTGCATTCCGGCCTTTTGCGTTTCGGGATGGAATGGCTGGCTTGATCGAGCGGCCGGGTGGTGTCGGACAGCCGGCTTGCGCAGGCGGTGGTGTGGATCGGCTGCATCTGCGCGCAGATGTCGCCACTGCCAGGTCGCGCGACTGCGCCGGTTGCAGGGCCACGATGGGGGAGTGGACGAAGACAGGTGGGCAGGACAGGGCGCTGCCAACCAGCGCGTTAGCCCGATGGCTGGTCGCCAACGCGTCAGCCAGACAGCCAGACAGCCAGACAGCCAGGCGCCAGCTCGCCAGCCAGACAGCCAGACAGCCAAGCGCCAGCTCGCTTCGCTCGTCCGCCCGTCATGGTGGCCGCGTCGAACGAACGTGGACTGGTGGCCTTCGGCCTGATTCGCTGGCCGATTGCCTGCCGCCGCACGCGCGACCGACGCCGACCCATCGGCTCCGTTACAATCTGCAGCCCCGTTTCTGACACGGTTCCCCGGACATGATGGTCCTCGAGGGCGCTTCCGCCCTTTCGCCGTTCCGCCGCGCTCGGCTCGAAACCCGCCTGCAAACCCTCGTTCCCGCGCTGCGCATCACCGGCGCCTGGCACGTCTACTTCGTCCGCGCCGAGGCCGGGCAAGCGCCCGATCAGGTGACCTTGCAGCGGATCCTGCAGGCCGGCGCAGAGCCGGCGCCGCGCGACCAGGACGCCTCTTCGCGCTATGTGGTGCCGCGCCTGGGCACGCTGTCGCCGTGGTCGAGCAAGGCCACCGAGCTGGTGCGTGGGGCCGGGCAGCCGATCCAGCGCGTGGAGCGGGGCACCCGTATCGATCTGGTCGGCTGGCCGGCCGATGCCGCCGCGCAGGCCGCGGTGGCCAGGCTGCTGCACGACCCGATGACGCAGTCGCTGCTGGGGTCGGCCGCTGCGGCCGAGGCGCTGTTCAACGTGCCCGACCCGGGCCAGCTGCAGCGCGTGCCGCTGGACGGGCTGGAGCAGGCCAACCGCGAGCTGGGCCTGGCGCTGGCGCAGGACGAGATCGACTACCTGCGCGAACGCTTCGCCGCCCTGGGCCGCGATCCGGCCGATGTCGAGCTGATGATGTTCGCCCAGGCCAACTCCGAACATTGCCGGCACAAGATCTTCAATGCCAGCTGGACCATCGACGGCAAGCCGCAGGAACGCTCGTTGTTCCGGATGATCAAGCACACCCACCAGCAGACCCCGCAGCACACCTTGTCGGCCTACAGCGACAACGCGGCGGTGGTGGAAGGCGTGCCGGCTGCGCGCTACCGCCCGGACCCTGCCAGCGGCGAGTACCGCAGCGAAGCGGTGTTGCCGTCGGCATTTGCGATCAAGGTGGAAACGCACAACCACCCGACCGCGATCGCGCCGTTCCCCGGCGCGGCCACCGGTGCGGGCGGGGAGATCCGCGACGAGGGCGCCACCGGCCGCGGCGGCAAACCCAAGGCCGGCCTGACCGGGTTTTCGGTCTCGCACCTGCGCATTCCCACCCTGCCGCAGCCGTGGGAAGCGCCGCGCGCGCTGAACCCGCGCATGGCGCCGGCGCTGGACATCATGCTCGACGGCCCGCTGGGCGGTGCCGCGTTCAACAACGAATTCGGCCGGCCGAACCTGCTCGGCTATTTCCGCAGCTTCGAGCTTGCCGAGGGGCAGGGCCTGACCCGCGCCTACGACAAGCCGATCATGCTGGCCGGCGGCCTGGGCGCGATCGATCGCAACCAGGTGGAAAAGCTGCGCCTGCAGCCGGGCGATGCGGTGATCGTGCTCGGCGGGCCGGCGATGCTGATCGGCCTGGGCGGCGGCGCGGCCAGTTCGGTGGCTGCCGGCGACAGCGCCGAGGCGCTGGATTTTGCCAGCGTGCAGCGCGAAAACCCGGAAATGGAGCGCCGCTGCCAGGAGGTCATCGACCGCTGCGTGGCGCTGGGCACCGACAACCCGATCCGCTGGTTCCATGACGTGGGTGCGGGCGGCCTGTCCAACGCCATCCCCGAACTGCTGCACGACTCGGGCGTGGGCGGCATCATCGACCTGGGCCGCGTGCTCAGCGACGACCCCTCGCTGTCACCGCTGGAACTGTGGTGCAACGAATCGCAGGAACGCTACGTGCTGGGCGTACCGCAGGCGCGCCTGGAGCAATTCGCCGCCATCTGCGCCCGCGAGCGCTGCCCGTTCGCCGCCGTCGGCGTGGCCACGGCCGAGGAGCGGCTGGTGGTGGGGTATGGAGTCTTCGACTCCGGGATTGGAGATGCGGGATTCGGGATTCGCAACGGCGCTTCCTCGGGTGCTGGAGTCGCTCCTGCTTCCAACCAATCCCCAATCCCCAATCCCCAATCCCAGCTCCCGATCAACCTGCCCATGGACGTCCTGTTCGGCAAGGCACCGAAGATGCATCGCGATGCCGTGCATCCGGCCGCGCCCAAGTGGCCGGCGCTGCAGACCGCCGGGCTGGATCTGCAGCAGGCGGGCCTGCGCGTGCTGGCGCATCCCACCGTGGCGTCCAAGAGCTTTCTGGTCACCATCGGCGACCGCAGCGTGGGCGGGCTGACCGCACGCGAGCAGATGATCGGGCCGTGGCAGCTGCCATTGGCCGATTGCGCGATCACCCTGGCCGGGTTCGAGACCTTCGAAGGCGAGGCGATGTCGATCGGCGAGCGCGCCCCGCTGGCGCTGCTGAATGCCGCCGCCTCCGCGCGCATGGCGGTCGGCGAGGCGATCACCAACCTGTGCGCCGCACCGGTGCAAGCGCTGGACAGCATCAAGCTGTCGGCCAACTGGATGGCCGCCGCCGGTCACCCCGGCGAAGACGCGCTGCTGTACGACGCGGTGCGCGCGGTCGGCATGGAACTGTGCCCGGCGCTGGAGCTGAGCATCCCGGTGGGCAAGGATTCGCTGTCGATGCAGGCGCAGTGGGTTGAGGCCGGGATTGGTGATTCGGCATTCGGGATTGGCGAAACACCGGAGCCCTCCGCTCTTGCCAATCCCCAATCCCCAATGCCCAATCCCACCACCCACAAGAGCGTTTCCCCCGTCTCGCTGATCATCAGTGCGTTTGCGCCGGTAAGCGATGTCCGCACCCAGCTGACGCCGCTGTTGCGCAACGATGAGCAAAGCGAGCTGTGGTTGATCGGGCTCGGCGGCGGCAAGCAGCGTCTGGGTGGGTCGGTGCTGGCGCAGGTGTACGCCGACGCTGCGGCGCTGCCGGCATTCGGCGGTGACGTGCCGGACCTGGACGATGCGCAGCGGCTGCGCAGCTTCTTCGAGTTGATCCGCGATGCGCGCCAGAGCGGGCTGCTGCTGGCGTATCACGATCGCAGCGATGGCGGCGCGTTTGCGGCGCTGTGCGAGATGGCGTTCGCCTCGCGCCAGGGCCTGGACATCACCCTCGATGCCTGGGGCGAGGACGCGTTCCGCAGCCTGTTCAACGAGGAACTGGGTGCGGTGGTGCAGATCGCCAGCGAAGATCGCGCCGCGTTCGCCGATCTGGTCGAGCGGCATGCGCTGACCGAATGCGCGCAGCGCATCGCACGCCCCACCGGCACGCCGCGGGTGCGGGTCAGCGGGCAGGGCCGGGTGCTGGCCGAATGGCGTTGGGAAGAGCTGTTCGATGCCTGGTGGTCGGTGACCCACGCCATGCAGAAGCTGCGCGACAACCCCGACAGCGCCGACGAAGAGCGCGCGCTGGCGCGGGATTTCCAGGCGCCCGGTCTGCGTCCGAAGCTGGCGTTCGATCCGTCCGAAGACGTGGCCGCGCCGTTCGTGGCCACCGGTGCGCGGCCCAAGGTGGCGATCCTGCGCGAGCAGGGCGTCAACGGGCAGATCGAGATGGCCTACAACTTCGAGCGCGCCGGGTTCCGCGCGTTCGACGTGCATATGAGCGACCTGATCGCCGGGCGCGTGGATCTGGCGCAGTTCGCCGGCTTCGCGGCCTGCGGCGGTTTCAGCTACGGCGACGTGCTGGGGGCCGGCCGCGGCTGGGCCACCTCGATCCTGGAGCGCTCGGCCTTGCGCGATGCCTTTGCCGCATTCTTTGCGCGCAGCGACACCTTCGCGCTGGGCGTGTGCAACGGCTGCCAGATGCTCAGCCAGCTCAAGGACATCATTCCCGGTGCCGAGCATTGGCCGCGCTTTTTGCGCAACCGCAGCGAACAGTTCGAGGCACGCACCGCGCTGCTGGAGGTGGTGGAATCGCCGTCGATCTTCCTGCGCGGCATGGCCGGTTCGCGGATCCCGGTGGCGGTGGCGCACGGCGAAGGCCGCGCCGAATTCGATACCGCCGTGGACCAGGCGGCCGCACGGGTGGCCCTGCGCTTCATCGATGGCGATGGCGTGGCGGCCTCGCGCTACCCGCTCAATCCTAACGGCTCGCCGGACGGCATCACCGGCCTGACCAGCGCCGATGGCCGCGCCACCATCCTGATGCCGCATCCCGAGCGCACCCCGCGCACGGTGAACCTGAGTTGGCATCCGGCGGACTGGGGCGAGGAGTCGCCCTGGTTGCGGATGTTCCGCAACGCGCGCGTCTGGTGCGGTTGAGCCGGATGCGCAGGAGCCGCATGCGCTGACTGCACCATGCGCTTTTGTGCTGGCGGCCGTGTGCAGCGATGCACGCGGCCGTTCGCGTTTGGCGCGTGGTGTGTACATTGCGGTGAATGCAAAGCGTGCTATCGCGTGCCGGGAAAGGCATGTGCCGGGTGGCTGGGAGCCCGCCCGCCCGGTGTCGCACGCAGCGGGTTTTGCACAGGCCTCTACGCGCCATCGCCGGCTCCGGCCCGAGTGGGCGGTCGGTATCGTGTGCCTTGCGTTGCACGGTTCTCCAGTCGCCTGGCCCGGCTCACCCGCGCAACGCCTGCCATGTGGCCCTGGCCACCATCGCAGGTTGGCCGGCGAGGCATGACAGACTGCAGGCGGTTTACCCGCGGTGCCGAAAGATCAGGTCATGCCTGCGAGGACGTCGCATCGCACGGGGCGCCGGAATCCGCGCTCAACCATCGTTGCAGCGCTGCTGCCGCAGAAAAGACGCTGCTGTGACAGCTGCGGGTGTGAACAACGGCAACCGATGCTTGCATTGCCTGCATGCGACTGACCGGTCCCGCTGAGGGGCTGGCAGGACGTAGCGAGCAGTGGGCAGCCGGGTGTGGGCGGTGCGCTCGGGTCAGCAGTGCTCGGCCGGCAAATATCGATTGCGAGCACTGGCTGCGCCCGCCTGGCGGCTCTACAGACGTTTATTCGTCGCGCTGAGTCCCGGACTGCCCGCTGCGTTGTCGAGTCCCGGGCTGCCCCGGCCTCGCAGTCGCCACAAAGTCACGAAACAACCATAAGGTTTACTTATGGCAACTATAAAAAATAATAGTTATTCGGTGCGGAGTTCTTTTTTTTTATCCACGTGACATGGTTCGCTTTTAGTCATTCGGATTTTCAATAAATTCTTTGTGCGTTACATATCCGTACAGTTCGCACTGCTGCTGGACACTCGCGATTGCTGTTTTCGCCGGGAAATAAAGGCGAACGGGAGTTGCTGCGCTCGATAAAACCTCAGGGGGACCCTGCGCCACAGTGGCGCACGGTGGTCGGTTCTTATACGCCTGACCATAATGGGGAGTAAGTCGTTAATGAAAAATATCAGACATGCCGGAGGGAATTCTCCCTCCGGTACGGCGAAGCGTGACCGGATTATCTCAACTCTCCACGTCTGGGTGGGAGCGCAGGCACGCAGCGGGCTGGCGATTGCCGTCTGCATCGTGCTGGCCGGCGGGGGCATGCCGGCAACTGCGGCGGCCCAGGCCCGCATTGCCACCGAACGCTGCGCCGTCTTCGACGGTCGGCAGAGCTGCCTTGCGTCCTCAATGGCGGCCATGACCGGTGCCGATGCGCTCGCCGATGCAGCCGTGCCGACCACCGGCGGGGGGGCGACGACAGCGGCGGACGAGGACGGCGAGGTTCCTCCGTTTGTGGATGGACGCGATGCCATCGCGCTGGGGGCCGCGAGCAATGCGTTGGCCGATGGCGCCAGTGCGCTGGGAGCCGGCAGCCTGGCACTGGAACGCGACACGACGGCGGTGGGGCGCAATGCGGTGGCCGTCGGAACCTCTGCGGTTGCCATCGGCGGGGTGGCGACGGTCTACGAGTACGACGCGTTTGGCTTCATCATCAGCAGCAGCGAGCAAGCCACCGAGGCCACCGGCATTGCGTCCACCGCCATCGGTGGCGGTGCCAAGGCGGTCGATCCGCTGACCACGGCGGTGGGCACCGGCACCATTGCCGGCGGCATACAGAGCACGGCATTGGGGTATCACGCACGCACTGCGCAGGATGCCGCCACGGCGGTGGGTGGTTTGTCGCAGGTGTCGGGTTTTGGCGGTGCCGCGCTGGGTTACAGCGCCAATGCGAGCGGCGATTTCGCCACGGCGGTGGGTTTCGGCGCACGCGGCACCGGCACCGGCACGGTGGCGATGGGCGACAGCTCGCTCGCCAGCGGTGCCGATAGCGTGGCCATCGGCGGTGCCAGCAGAAGCACCCAGGGGTCGATCAATGCGGCGACAGGGCTCGGTGGCATCGCGCTGGGTGCCGGCGCGCAGAGCCAGTCCGACTACGCGATCGCGATCGGCTACAACTCCAACGTCTTCCCCAATCAGCCGGGCAATACCGATGCGATTGTGATCGGTCATTCCGCCGGAACCTTCGCGCCGCATACCGTTGCCCTGGGCGGCTCTGCATTGACGATGGGCGATGGCAGCGTGTCGATCGGCCAGGAGAGCGTCACCTACGCCGAGAACAGCGTCGCGGTGGGTGCGCGCGCTGCGACCTCGTGGTTCAACGGCAACAACACCGCCATCGGTGCGGATGCGCAAACCAACGGCGTCGATGCGCTGGCGATCGGGTATGGCGCACGGGTGGGCGATCTGATCGACGATGCCTGGAACCGCTCCCCGTCCAGCGCCGTGGCCTTGGGTGCGTATTCGTATGCCGACCGCAGCAATACGGTGTCGGTGGGCAACGCGCAGACCGGCTTGACTCGGCAGATCACCAACGTTGCCGCCGGTACCGAGGCCACCGATGCGGTGAACCTGGCGCAGCTCGATCGCGTTGGTGCCATCGCTTCGCGTCTGGACCGTCATCTGGGCTTCGCGTCTGGACCGTCATCTGGCGCTGGCCAAATCCGATACCGAGGCGCCGGATGCCTTTGCCGAAGGCAGTGATGCCATTGCCCTTGGCAGCGCCAGCAATGCATTGGGCGATGGTGCCAATGCGCTGGGTTCCGGTAGCGCGGCAGTCGGCCGCGACACCGTGGCGGTAGGGCGCAACGCCAGCGCTTCGGATGCGTCGGCGGTGGCACTGGGCGGTGTGGCCAGCGTGCCGTTGTTCGATGCGACCGGCTTCATCGTCGGCGAACAGGAACAGGCGACCACAGCGCAAGGGCGTGGCGCGGTGGCATTGGGCGGTGGCGCGCAGGCCATGCAGACCTTTGCCACTGCGGTGGGCACCGGTGCATCGGCACGCGGCGCGCAGTCCACGGCGATGGGCTTCGCCGCGCAGGCGCTGGAAGAGACCAATACCGCGCTGGGTAGTTTCTCGGCGGCGCGTGGCGCGGCGTCTTCGGCATTGGGATTCAATGCGGTGACCACCGGCAGGCTGGCCACCGCCGTGGGATTTGCTGCGCTTGGCAATGGCGAGAGCAGCGTTGCGGTTGGCAGCAGTGCAGCGGCGTTCGGGGAGCGCAGCATCACCATCGGTGGGTTCTCGCTGATCAGCAACACGCTGTTCAGTGCGGGGAGCTCGGGTCTGGGCAGCGTGGCGATCGGTGCAGGCGCGCGTAGCGAGGCCGACTACGCCATCGCCCTGGGCTACAACGCCAATGTGTTCGGCAACGACAACAACGTCGACGCGGTGGCCATCGGGCATAGCGCCGGCTCATTCGGGCCGCGCACGGTGTCGCTGGGTGCCGCTTCGTCGGCGCAGGCGGCGGAGGCGATCGCCATCGGTTACGACGCGCGTGCTGCGTCCAGCCGCAGCATCGCGATCGGCAGTGGCGCCGATACTTCGATCATCTACGGCGACACCATCGCCTTGGGGACCAATGCCAAGGCCGATGCGCCCGATGCGATCGCAATCGGACGCGATGCCGGCGTTGGTGTCTTCGTCGGCGAGGTGGGCAGTGCCGCGGTCGCGTTGGGCGTGCAGGCGCGGGCGCTCGGCAACAACAGTCTGGCGATGGGCTACAGCGCCTTCACCCGGGAGAGCGCGCGCAATGCGCTTGCGCTGGGTGCCAACGCCGGCGCCAGCGGTGCCGATTCGGTGGCCTTGGGCTCGGGATCGCGCACCTACGACGCCAATGTGGTGTCGGTGGGCAACGGCAACGGCCGCGGTGGCCCGGCCACGCGGCGCATCGTCAATGTGGGTGCCGGCGCGCTCGCAGGCAGCAGTACCGATGCGATCAACGGCGGCCAGCTGTTCCAGTCGTTGAGCAATACCGCCAGCTTCCTCGGCGGCGGTGCGGCGATCGGTGCACAAGGCCTGTTCGTGGCGCCGACCTATGTGATCCAGGGCGCCAGCTACAACAACGTGGGCGCTGCATTGACCGCGCTGGACAGCAAGGTCAGCGAACTGGATGCGCGTGCAGGCACGGCGACCGCCTCGCGGGTGTCTGCACTACGTACTGCAGCAACGCGGATGAGCGGTGCACGAAGCACCGGTGCTGGCAGCGCTGCCGATGATGCCGGTGCGGTGTCGGCGACTTCGGTCGCCGGCGAGACGGCGCCTGTCCCAACGCCGGCCGCCAGTGCCGCTGCAGGCAACGGGAGCGGCGCAGCCGCCGGCGTGCAGGGCACGCCGACCACGGCAGCGGTTGGCAGCATCACTCCGGCGGCTACCTCCACGGCGGTGGGGACCGCTGCAGTGGCCAACCACGTGACCGGCACGGCCATCGGCGGCAGCGCCTATGCGCACGGCCCCAACGACACCGCGATCGGCTCCAACGCACGCGTCAATGCCGATGGCAGCACGGCGGTGGGCGCCAACACGCAGATCGCGGCAGTGGCCACCAATGCGGTGGCCATGGGCGAAGGCGCGCAAGTGACCGCTGCGTCCGGCACCGCGATCGGTCAGGGCGCCCGTGCCACCGCGCAGGGTGCCGTGGCACTGGGCCAGGGCTCGGTCGCCGACCGCGCCAATACGGTGTCGGTGGGCAGCGTGGGCGGCGAGCGTCAGGTGGCCAATGTGGCCGCCGGTACGCGTGCCACCGATGCGGTCAACAAGGGCCAGCTGGACAGCGGGGTTGCCGCGGCCAACAGCTACACCGACAGCCGCTACAGCGCGATGGCCGACAGCTTCGAAAGCTACCAGGGCGATATCGAGGACCGTCTGCGCAGGCAGAACCGTCGCCTGGACCGCCAGGGTGCGATGAGCTCGGCGATGTTGAACATGTCCGCCAGCGTGGCGGGTATCGCCTCGCCGAACCGCATCGGTGCCGGTGTCGGTTTCCAGAACGGCGAATCGGCGTTGTCGGTGGGCTACCAGCGTGCGATCAGCCCGCGCGCCACCTTGACCGTGGGCGGTGCGCTCAGTGGCGACGACCGTTCGATCGGCATGGGCGCGGGCTTCGGTTGGTAACCGGCCGGCAGCAGCGTACGCACCGCTTGCCGTGCAGGTGGTGCGGCTTTCTCCCTCATTGGCAGTTTTCCCAGCACAAGGATATTCCCGTGATCCATTCGCATGTTTCCAAACACCTGGCCGTGGTCTGCGCTGCGTTCGCGCTGTCGCTCGGCGGCGCGGCATCCGCTGCCGACCCTGGTACCAGCGATGCCGGCGAGCGGCGCCAGCAGGCCATCGACGATGCGCCGGTGCAACGGCTCATCGTCAAATATCGCAATCCCGCTGTCACGCGCAGTGCATCGACGTCGATCAACAGCGTCACGGCGGCCGCCCACCGCGCCTCGATCCAGCTGGCGCCGGTTGCGCGCGGTGGTGCGCAACCGGCACAACCGCTGCGCCTGCGCACGCTGTCGGTGGGTGCGGAGGTGATCGGCTTGCCGCGCGCGCTGGACCGTGGCGACGCCGAGCGCGTGCTGGGCGAATTGCGTGCCGACCCGGCGGTGGAATACGCCGAGATCGATCGGATGAAGGTGCCGCTGCAGAGCAGCGGCGGCAGCCTGCCCAACGACCCGCTGCTGCAGACCAACCAATGGCATCTGATCGATCCGGTGGGTGGTATCGATGCGCCGGCCGCCTGGGCGCTGAGCCAGGGCGAGGGCATCGTGGTGGCGGTACTGGATACCGGCATCCTGCCCACGCATCCGGATCTGGCGGCCAACGTGTTGCCGGGCTACGACTTCATCACCGATGCCGAGGTGTCGCGGCGCCCCAGCAATGCGCGCGTGCCCGGTGCCCTGGATCGCGGTGATTGGGTGGCGCAGGACGGCGATTGCGGGATCTTCTCGGTGGCCCAGCCCAGTACCTGGCACGGCACGCATGTGGCCGGCTCGGTCGCCGAGGTGACCGACAATGGCATTGGCGGCGCGGGCGTGGCCTACAAGGCGAAGATCCTGCCGGTACGTGTGCTTGGTCATTGCGGTGGCTACATCTCCGATATCGCCGACGCCATCGTCTGGGCATCCGGCGGCCACGTCGATGGCGTGCCCGACAATCCCACGCCGGCCGAGGTGATCAACATGAGCCTGGGCGGCGGAGGCGGCTGCGAGACGGCCATGCAGCTCGCCATCGACAGCGCCGTGGCGCGCGGCACCACCGTGGTGGCGGCTGCCGGCAACAGCGCTGTCGATGTGGCCGATATATCGCCAGCCGGTTGCGCCAATGTCGTCGCCGTGGCGGCCACCGGTGCGACCGGGGCATTGGCCTTCTACAGCAATTTCGGCGCGCAGATCGATCTTGCCGGGCCCGGCGGCGCTGCGAGCCTGACCCAGGGCGGTACCCCGCTCGATGGACCGATCGACAGCTGGGTCTGGCAGACCGGCTACACCGGGCTGACCACGCCGACATCGGGCCAGTTCACCTATCTCGGCGTGGATTTTGCCGGCACCTCGATGGCCTCACCGCATGTGGCCGGGGTAGCCGCGCTGGTGCAGAGCGCGCTGATCGCCGACGGCCGCGCGGCACTGCCGCCGGCAGACCTGGAACGCCTGCTCAAGCGCAGCGCGCGTGCATTCCCGGTGCCCGTGCCGGCCGCCACGCCTGCCGGCAGCGGCATCGTCGATGCCGGTGCAGCGGTGACGCGTGCGTTGCGCCGCTGCGCCGCCGGCGATATCGGCTGCCGCCTGGACACCGTGGCCTTGCGCAACAACGTGCCCGAGCGCGGGGTGTCCAATGTTGCCGGCGATGCGCAGATCTTCAGCTTCGACGCCGCGGCCGGTGCGGTGCTGAGCTTCATCAGCTTTGGCGGGGGCGGCCAGTCGTCGCTGTACGTGGGCCTGGGGCGCGAGCCCAGCGCCACCGACAACGACGGTGCTTCCACACGCGTAGGCACCAGCCAGACGGTGCGCTTCACCGCGCCGCGCGCCGGCACCTACATCGTCAAATTGCAGGGGCCGCGCTTCAGTGGGGTGAGCGTGATGGCGCGTCAATGATCCGCCGCCGCGCACGGACACCGGCGCCACGCCGGTTCTTTGGCGCATGTCGCCCCCACGGGTCGGGGGCACCGCGCGGGCAGTCCTGGGCCGAGGTTTGACCGGCCGCTGACCTGCAATTTTGCGCAACCAAGCCTGCTGGCGTCCTGCCAGCGGGCTTTTTTTGTCCCTGGCGGTTCCAGCCATTCAGTCTGGAAATGTCTCCAAGGACATGATCTAGGTCCATGTTTTCCAAAGAATTATCAAAAAAATAATAAAAGCAAGCAGAAGTGTGACAAAAAACACACTTAACTTCGCTTCCTGTCAAAAACTTGACGCCCGATTTGACGGCTGTTAACACTCTGCGCAGTTCTATGGTTGGGTAGCGTTCACTTTTTGACTATCCAGGGTGCAGGCGTTCGCCGCGCACCGCCGATCGGCACATGGCGCCAACAACCACGGGGAATCGCCTGGCTCGCAGGGCCATTCGATGGTGGGGGTTCGACAAAAACCAGTCCCAACAACTCAGGAGTCGTACGTCGATGAATCGGATTTATCGCAAGGTCTGGAACAAATCGTTGGGTGTGTGGGCGGTGGCCTCGGAACTGGCCAGCGGCGACAGCCCTGGAGCAGTAGCGCAGGCCTCGCTCATCGACCGCCGGCAGAGCCTGGCACTGGCCGCTGCCATCGCCTTGGCGCTGGGTAGCGCCGGCTTCGTCACCCCTCTCCCCGCCAGCGCGCAATCGGTCGAAGTCGGCCGCGGTGCGTCGGCACCTGCCGCCAAGGCCACCGCCATCGGTGCCGGCAGCCATGCCAGTGCGACCGGCGCGGTGGCCACCGGCGCCGACAGCAGCGCCAGTGGCGTGAACAGCAGCGCGATCGGGCGCCAGACCAATGCCATCGGCGAGAACGCCGTGGCGATCGGCTACAACAGTTTCGTGCGCCAGGCAGGCGAAAACGGCGTGGCGCTGGGCGCCAATGCCGGCGTCACCGGCGCCAATTCGGTCGCGTTGGGCGCAGGCTCGCGCACCCACGAAGACGACGTGGTCTCGGTGGGCAGCGGCAATGGCCGCGGTGGCCCGGCCACGCGCCGCATCACCAACGTCAGCGCCGGCGTCAACGCCACCGATGCGGTGAACGTGGCGCAGTTGCAGGACGTGGCCGATGTGGCCGAAGACACCGCAACGTTCTTCAAGGCAAGCCCGGGCGAAGACAGCGTCGGCGCCTATGTCGAAGGCGAGCGCGCCCTGGCCGCAGGCGACGGTGCCAATGCAGTGGGCACCGCCACCACCGCGCTGGGCACCGGCGCCAATGCGGTGGCCGAGAACGCGACGGCAGTGGGATCCAACGCACTGGCATCGGGACAGAACAGCGCGGCATTCGGCCATAACGCACAGGCCAATGGCCCCGCCAGCGTGGCCGTTGGCGGCGCGGCAGTGGACGAAGACGGCCAGCCGTTGATCACCAACGGCGGCGTGCCGGTCGATACCGGCGCCACCAGTGCCGGCGTTGGCGGAACCGCCGTCGGTGCCAGCGCCAATGCCGATGGCTTTGCCGCCTCGTCGTTCGGCGTCGGTGCCTATGCCGCCGGCGCGCAGTCCTCCGCGTTCGGTGCGGTGGCCAACGCCGCTGGCGATTACGCCACCGCCGTCGGCACCCAGACCAGCGCCAGTGGCACCAGCAGCACCGCCGTGGGCGGCCCGGTGGATCTGATTCCGGGGCTGGGCTTCTTCGTGCAGACCCAGGCCAGTGGCGATGCGTCGACGGCGCTGGGCGCCGGTGCGATCGCCTCGGGCACCTACACCACCGCGGTGGGCACGCTGAGCGAAGCCTCCGGCAGCGAAGCCACCGCAGTGGGTTACTTCGCCTACGCGCCTGGCGAGGGCGCCACCGCGGTTGGCCCGGAATCCTGGGCCAGCGGCGAACTGAGCACGGCGCTGGGCTACTACAGCACCGCGCGCGGCGCCAACTCGGTGGCGCTGGGCGCCAATTCGGTGGCCACGCGCGCCGACACCGTGTCGGTGGGCGCTGCCGGTGCGGAACGCCAGATCACCAACGTCGCTGCCGGTACCGAAGGCACCGATGCGGTGAACCTGGATCAGCTCACCGCTGTGTCCGATGTGGCTTCGGCCACCGCGCGCAGCTTTGCTGCCACCGGAAACGGCAGCGCGCTGGCCGAAGGTGTCGACAGCGTGGCTGCCGGCTCCAACGCATCGGCGCTGAGCGACTACAGCACCGCACTGGGCTCCAGCAGCCTGGCGTCGGACATCAACACCACCGCCGTCGGCAGCGGTGCGGTGGCCAATTTCAACAATGCCACCGCGGTGGGTTTCAACAGCGTTGCCAGCGACCGTTACGCCACCGCGCTGGGCGCGGACAGCACGGCGTCGGGCTTCTATGGCACGGCGGTCGGCAGCACCAGCGTGGCCGAAGGCCGCGGTGCCACTGCGATCGGTTTCGAGAGCATCGGCAACGGGCTCGAATCCACCGCGCTGGGGTTCGCCAGCGTGGGATGGGGCGATCTGAGCACGTCGGTGGGTGCGGAAAGCACTGCTTACGGCGAGGGTAGCGTGGCGCTGGGGTTCAGTTCGGGTGCCGGTGGCACCGGCTCCATCGCGATCGGCAACACCGCCTTGAGCGGCGGTGAGCGCGCGATCGGGATCGGTGCGCAGAGCAACGCCAGCGGCACCGACAGCGTTGCGCTGGGCGTCTCCAGCAACGTGTCGGGCGACGAAAGCATTGCATTCGGTGCAAGCAGTCAGGCCGCTGCGACGGGTACCGCTGCCGTTGGCAGCTACGCCAGCGCCAGCGACGTCTACGCCACGGCGATGGGGGCCTACAGCAGCGCCAGCGGTATCCACGCTACCGCGCTCGGTGCCGACAGCAGGGCATTGGGAGCTTCCAGCACCGCCGTCGGCGGCTACAGCGTCGCCAACGAGCGCGGTGCAACGGCGATCGGTTACGACAGCATCGGCAACGGAACCGCGTCGACCGCGCTGGGCCTTGCCAGTGTGGCGTGGGGTGACGGTGGCACCGCGATCGGTACGGAAAGTGTCGCCTACGGCGATGACAGCACGGCGCTGGGCGCGAATGCGTCTGCAACCAACCTCGCGTCGATCGCTGTGGGCACCTATGCAGTCGCGGCTGGCCAGAGCGCCACGTCGCTTGGCGGCCAATCCTATGCGGGTGGCAACGAGAGCGTCGCGCTGGGTTGGCAATCCAACGCCTCGGGCGCGCAGAGCGTCAGCCTTGGCAGCGGTGCGTATACCCCTGCCGACAACAGCGTTGCGCTGGGTGCAGGCTCGCTCGCTGATCGCGCCAACACGGTGTCGGTGGGCACGGTCGGCGGCGAGCGCCAGATCACCAATGTCGCTGCCGGCACCGAAGGCACCGACGCGGTGAATCTGGACCAGCTCAACGCCGTGGCTGGCGCTGCCGAAAATACCGCGCGCCTGTATTCCGGCACCGGTGAAGGCACCGCGCTGGCGCAGGGCGAAGATGCCACTGCCGCCGGCTCGGATGCCACCGCAGATGGCGATTACAGCAGCGCCTTCGGTGCCAGCAGCCAGGCCACCGCCATCGGTGCCGTGGCGATCGGCAGCGGTGCCAGCGCCACCGCGCAATACGCCAATGCCGCCGGCTACAACGCGGCGGCCAGCGGTTTCGGCAGCGTTTCCCATGGTGCCTTCAGCCAGGCCAGCGGCGATTACGCCGTGGCCGTGGGTGGCGAGAGCGAAGCGGCCGGCGCGCAGAGCACCGCGCTCGGCGCAGCGGCAGGCGCCTATGGCGATGGTTCGCTGGCGGTCGGCGCGTTGAGCGAGGCGCAGGGCAGCGAATCCACCGCGATGGGGTATTTCGCCAGCGCCAGCGGCGAATCGGCCACCGCCGTCGGCGCGGAGAGTGTCGCCAACGGCACCAGCGCCGCGGCGTTCGGCTTCGGCGCCGAAGCCACGTCCAACTACTCCACCGCCCTGGGTGGGTATTCCACCGCCAGCGGTTTCAACAGCACTGCGCTGGGTAATTTCAGCACCGCCAGCGGTTCGAACACGGTGGCCGTGGGCGGTGATGCCACCGCAACAGGCGCCTACAGCGTCGCCGCAGGCCAGGGCAGTGTGGCCAGTGGCTACCACAGCGTGTCGGTTGGCGGCGCCTTGCTCGGCCTGCTGCCGACCGAAGCCTCCGGCGACTACTCCACCGCCGTGGGCGGCGCGGCATGGGCGCCGGGCCTCAACAGCACCGCACTCGGCAATTTCGCCGAATCCACCGGCGAAAGCAGCGTGGCATTGGGTGCCGATTCGGTCGCCGACCGCGACTTCGCGGTGTCGGTGGGCAGTGCCGGCAACGAACGGCAGATCACCAACGTCGCCGCCGGTACGCAGGGCACCGATGCGGTGAACCTGGATCAGCTCAACGCCGTTGCCGAGGCCGGCGCGGCCACCAGCAAGTACTTCCAGGCCAGCGGCAGCGATGACAGCGATGCCGGCGCGTATGTCGAGGGCGATAACGCCCTGGCAGCAGGCGAGGGCGCCAATGCCACCGGCAGCGGCACCACCGCCCTGGGTGCCGGCGCGCAAGCCGTTGCCGATACGGCCACGGCGGTCGGCCTGAATGCACTGGCCAGCGGCATCGGCGGTGCAGCGGTGGGCAGCAATGCGCAGGCGCTGGGCGAGAACAGCAGCGCGTTCGGCAGCGACGCGCTTGCCGCAGATGTGGGCGCCACCGCCAACGGCGCCGGCGCACAGGCCAGTTCCACCTACACCACGGCGGTGGGCAACGAGGCAGTTGCCTCGGCCAACCAGGCCACGGCGATGGGCTTCCGCAGCGCCGCGTCGGATGTCGGCAGCGCCGCGTTCGGTGGCTACAGCGAAGCCACCGGCCGGTTGTCTTCTGCACTGGGCTACGGCGCAGTGGCATCCAGCGACTACAGCACCGCAGTCGGTGCCGCAGCGCAGGCCTCCGGCGCCAGCGCCGTGGCCGTGGGTGAATTCAGCGAAGCCACCGGCGATGAAAGCGTCGCCGTCGGCGGCAGCACGTTCTTCGGCTTCATTCCGGCGCGCGCGTCGGGTACCGGCGCGGCGGCCTTCGGCGCGGGTGCGTGGGCCACGGCGGACTACACCACGGCGATTGGCTGGAATTCCTTTGCCGATGGCCTCAACGCCAGTGCACTGGGCCAGAGCGCAGCCGCGCTGGCCGACAACACGCTGGCGGTGGGCGGCGGCAGCCGCGCCGATGCGATCGGTGCCAGCGTGGTCGGCGTGGATGCGTCGGCCACCGGCATCAACAGCACCGGTGTCGGTCGTCAGGTGAATGTGATCGGCGAAAACGCCACTGCGGTGGGCTACAACTCCTTCGTGCGGCAGAGCGCGGTCAATGGCGTGGCGCTCGGTGCCAATGCCGGCGCCACCGGTGCCAACTCGGTGGCCCTGGGCGCCGGCTCGCGTACCTATGACGCGGACACGGTGTCGATCGGCAGCGGCAATGGCCGCGGCGGTCCGGCCACGCGTCGCATCGTCAATGTCAGCGATGGCCAGGCGGCGACCGACGCGGTGAACAAGGGCCAGCTGGATGCGTTGTCTGCGGATGTGCAGAACACCAGCAGCAAGTTCAAGACCACCGGCGATGGCGTGGCCACGGCCGAGGGCGATCGCAGCACTGCCGCCGGCGCAGGTGCCGCTGCCACTGGCGCACGCAGCGTCGCCATCGCTTCCGGCAGCAAGGCCTCGGCCACCGGTGCCAGCGCGATGGGCGTGGACAGCAGCGCCAGCGGCGTGAACAGCACCGCGATGGGCCGTCAGACCAACTCGATCGGCGAGAACGGCGTTGCATTGGGCTACAACTCCTTCGTGCGCGAAAGCGGCAGCAATGCCGTGGCACTGGGTGCCAATGCCGGTGCCAGCGGTTCGGATTCTGTGGCCTTGGGCTCGGGATCGCGCACCTACGACGCCAACACCGTGTCTGTGGGCAGCGGCAATGGCCGCGGTGGCCCGGCTACGCGTCGCATCGTCAATGTAGGTGCCGGTGCGATCACCGATGTCAGCACCGATGCGATCAACGGTGGCCAGCTGTACCAGGCGCTGAGCAATGCGGCCAGCTTCCTCGGCGGTGGCGCGGCGATCGGTGCGCAAGGCGTGTTCGTGGCGCCGACCTATGTGATCCAGGGTGCCAGCTACAACAACGTGGGCGCTGCATTGACCGCGCTGGACAGCAAGGTCAGCGAGCTGGACGTGCGCACTGGCACTGCGATTGCCGGTACTCCTGCACGTCCGGTGTCGCCGGGCAATGCGCCGGTGCCGGCGGCTGCTGCAGGCAACGGGAGCGGCGCAACCGCCGGCGTGCAGGGCACGCCGACCACGGCAGCGGTTGGCAGCATCACCCCGGCGGCGACCTCCACGGCAGTCGGTACCGCCGCGGTGGCCAATCACGTGACCGGCACGGCCATCGGCGGCAGCGCCTATGCGCACGGCCCCAACGACACCGCGATCGGCTCCAACGCACGCGTCAATGCCGATGGCAGCACGGCGGTGGGCGCCAACACGCAGATCGCGGCAGTGGCCACCAATGCGGTGGCCATGGGCGAAGGCGCGCAAGTGACCGCTGCGTCCGGCACCGCGATCGGTCAGGGCGCCCGTGCCACCGCGCAGGGTGCCGTGGCACTGGGCCAGGGCTCGGTCGCCGACCGCGCCAATACGGTGTCGGTGGGCAGCGTGGGCGGCGAGCGTCAGGTGGCCAATGTGGCCGCCGGTACGCGTGCCACCGATGCGGTCAACAAGGGCCAGCTGGACAGCGGGGTTGCCGCGGCCAACAGCTACACCGACAGCCGCTACAGCGCGATGGCCGATAGCTTCGAAAGCTACCAGGGCGATATCGAGGACCGTCTGCGCAGGCAGAACCGTCGCCTGGATCGCCAGGGTGCGATGAGCTCGGCGATGTTGAACATGTCCGCCAGCGTGGCGGGTATCGCCTCGCCCAACCGCATCGGTGCCGGTGTCGGTTTCCAGAACGGCGAATCGGCGTTGTCGGTGGGTTACCAGCGTGCGATCAGCCCGCGCGCCACCTTGACCGTGGGCGGTGCGCTCAGCGGCGACGACCGTTCGATCGGCGTGGGTGCCGGTTTCGGCTGGTAAGCGGTTGCATCAAACGCGGCGGCGCCGATGTGCGCCGTCGCGGCAGGGCAGGGCCTGAGGGGGCGGGCAAGGACCGTGGCTAGGCCAGCCAACGGATTCGCATGGAGGAATGGCCGTACCAGGGGCGATCGAGAAAGCACCGCAGGCCGCGCAGCGGCTGCACGGCGTTTTCGACGCTGCTCCAAGCCTGATTCACGAAAAACACGAAGAGGACTTCACCGTGATCGACAAGACTTTCCGCCTCACCCCGCTGACCGGCGCCATCCTGATGATGGCGCTCGGTGCCTCCGGCACCCTGGCAGCCGCCCCGAAACTGCTGGTCAAGGAACCGACCCAGGCAGCTCCGGCCGGCGCCGCTTTCAGTAGCCGCCTGATCGTGCGCTACAAGGAAAATACCGCCGCTGCGACCGATCGCAGCAGCAAGCTGGGTGCGGTGCAGGCCGCAGTCGGCCGCGTTGGCGCCAGCACCGGCGCACGCAGCAGCGCTGCCGCTGCCAAGGCCACGTACGTGCGCAAGCTGGGCATCGGCTCGGACCTGATCAAGCTGTCCAGCACCCTGACCGCCGCGCAGGTGGACAAGGTCGTGGTCGAACTGAGCAACGATCCGTCCGTGGCCGACGTGCAGATCGACCGCATGCTGCGCCCGGTGGAGATCAACAAGAGCGTTGCCGCCACCGACGTGAGCCCGCAGCTGGTTCCCAACGACCCGCTGTACGCGCAGTACCAGTGGCACCTGAGCAACCCGAACGGCGGCATCAACGCGCCGGCCGCCTGGGACCTGTCGCAGGGTGCCGGCGTGGTGGTGGCGGTGCTGGATACCGGCATCCTGCCGGGTCATCCGGATTTTGCCGGCAACCTGCTGCAGGGCTATGACTTCATCACCGATGCGGAAGTCTCGCGCCGTCCGACCGATGCCCGCGTGCCTGGTGCGCTGGATTACGGCGACTGGGAAGAAGCCGACAATGTCTGCTACCCCGGCTCGACCGCGGCGGAAAGCTCCTGGCACGGCACCCATGTCGCGGGCACCGTGGCCGAAGCGACCAACAACGGCGTCGGCATGGCAGGCGTGGCGCCGAAGGCCACCGTGCTGCCGGTGCGTGTGCTCGGCCGCTGCGGCGGCTATACCTCCGACATCGCCGATGCGATCGTGTGGGCCTCCGGCGGTACGGTCGAGGGCGTTCCCGCCAACACCAACCCGGCCGAAGTCATCAACATGAGCCTGGGCGGCGGCGGTGCCTGCGATTCGGCGACCCAGCTGGCGATCAATGGCGCGGTGTCGCGCGGCACCACCGTGGTAGTGGCGGCCGGCAACGATGGCGAGGATGCGGCCAACCATTCGCCGGCCAGCTGCAACAACACCATCACCGTCGGTGCTACCCGCATCAATGGCGGCATCACCTATTACTCCAACTACGGCAGCAAGGTCGATCTGTCCGGCCCGGGCGGTGGCGGCAGCGTGGACGGCAACCCGGGCGGCTACGTCTGGCAGTCCGGCTACACCGGCGCCACCACTCCGACCTCCGGTTCCTACACGTACATGGGAATGGGCGGCACCTCGATGGCATCCCCGCACGTGGCCGGTATCGTGGCCCTGGTGCAGAGCGCGGCCATCGGCCTGGGCGAAGGCCCGCTGACCCCGGCCGCGGTCGAGGCCCTGCTCAAGCAGACCAGCCGCCGCTTCCCGGTGACCCCGCCGGCCAGCACCCCGATCGGCAGCGGCATCGTCGATGCCAAGGCCGCGCTGGAAGCGGTGCTCGAAGAGCCGTGCGATCCGGACACCGAGACCTGCGCCCCGACCGCCATCGCGCTGACCAACAAGGTGCCGCTGACCGGCCTGAGCGGCACGTATGGCAGCTCCACGCTGTACAGCTTCGAGGCCAAGGCCGGCGCGGTGCTGAGCTTCATGACCTACGGCGGCACCGGCGATGTGTCGGTCTACGTCAGCCATGAGGCCGAGCCCAGCGCCACCAGCTTCGACGCCAAGTCCACGCGTCCGGGCAACAGCGAGACCGTGCGCTTCACCGCGCCCAAGGCGGGCACTTACTACATCAAGCTGGTGGGTGCGATGGACTATGCGAAGGTGACGCTCGTCGCGCGACAGTAAGTGCGGACAATAGTGTGACCGATGCCCCCGGCTCATCACCGGGGGCATCGTTTTTCAGGGCGATTCAGATGCGTGCGGTTGATCGTCGCGGCAAACTGCTACAGTCGGCGCCGGACCAGTGGAGACGAGTGTGAACGCGGTTGCCGTCGATCCAATTGAGCATCGAAGCGCGGAGATGCGCATCGTCGAAGCGCTGCTTGAACGCCGCCGTCTGAAGGACACCGATCTGCTGCGCGCGCGCCAGCTGCAGGCCGAATCGGGCATGGGCCTGCTGGCCCTGCTCGGCCGTCTGGGCCTGGTGTCCGAACGCGATCACGCAGAGACCTGCGCCGACGTGCTCGGCCTGCCGTTGGTGGACGCGCGCCAGCTCGGCGACACACCGCCGGAAATGCTGCCCGAAGTGCAGGGGCTGTCGCTGCGGTTTCTCAAGCAATTCCATTTGTGCCCGGTGGGCGAACGCGATGGCCGGCTGGATCTGTGGATCGCCGACCCGTACGACGACTACGCCATCGATGCGGTCCGTCTTGCCACCGGCTGTGCGCTGTTCCTGCAGGTTGGCCTGCGCTCGGAAATCGACGATCTGATCGAGCGCTGGTATGGCCAGGGCCGCAGCGCGATGGGCACCATCGTGGAAACCGCCGACGGCGACGCCAACAGCAGCGACGACATCGAGGCCTTGCGCGACCTGGCCTCTGAAGCGCCGGTGATCCGGCTGGTGAACCTGGTGATCCAGCACGCGGTGGAGCTGCGCGCCTCCGACATCCATATCGAACCGTTCGAAAGCCGGCTCAAGGTGCGCTATCGCGTGGACGGTGTGCTGGTGGAAGGCGAAAGCCCGCCCGCCAAGCTCACCGCCGCGGTGATCAGCCGCATCAAGATCATGGCCAAGCTCAACATCGCCGAGCGCCGGCTGCCGCAGGACGGGCGCATCATGCTGCGCGTGCAGGGCAAGGAGCTGGACCTGCGCGTGAGCACCGTGCCCACCGCGCACGGCGAGAGCGTGGTGATGCGCCTGCTGGACCGCGAAACGGTGGTGTTCGACTTCTACAAGCTCGGCTTCACCGAAGAATTCCTGCCGCAGTTCCGCAAGGTGCTGGAGCAGCCGCACGGCATCATGCTGGTCACCGGCCCCACCGGCTCGGGCAAGACCACCACGCTGTACACTGCGCTGAGCCAGCTCAACACCGCCGACGTCAAGATCATCACCGTCGAAGATCCGGTGGAATACCAGATCGAGGGCATCAACCAGATCCAGGCCAAGCCGCAGATCGGGCTGGATTTCGCCAACGCGCTGCGCAGCATCGTGCGCCAGGACCCGGACATCATCATGATCGGCGAAATGCGCGATCTGGAAACCGCGCGTATCGCGATCCAGTCCGCGCTCACCGGCCACCTGGTGCTGTCCACGCTGCACACCAACAACGCTGCCGGCGGCATCACCCGCCTGCTCGACATGGGGGTGGAGGATTACCTGCTCACCTCCACCATCAACGGCATCCTGGCGCAGCGCCTGGTGCGCAAGCTCGATCTGGCCAACGCCGAACGCTATGCCGCATCGCCGGAGGAGATCGAACGCTTCAACCTGCGCCGCCTGCAGCCCGATGGCGAGATCTTCCTGTATCGCCCGCGTCCCTCGGCGGCGGCGCCGACCGGGTATCTGGGTCGCACCACCATCGTCGAATTCCTGGTGATGAACGACGAGCTGCGGCGTGCGGTGATGCGCCGCGCCGGCATGGGCGAGATCGAACAGCTGGCCCGCCAGGCCGGCATGCGCACCATGTACGAAGACGGCCTGTCCAAGGCCCTGCGTGGCGAAACCACCATCGAGGAAGTGTTGCGCGTCACGGAGGATGCGTGATCGGTGGGGCGACGGGACAGGGGACCCGGGACCGGGGACCCGGGGATAGCCAAGGCAAGGGCAGGGCTGCGGCTTCGGCTCAGCCTTGCCGCGAGTCGCTTTGTGCGGGACCGGGGACCGGGGACCGGGGACCCGGGAACAGCCGAGGCAAGGGCGCGGCGCGGTACGTCGCATGCGCTGACCAGTGCGCTGCCAGGTTGCAGTGCTGCACTGTGCTGCCTTTCCCGGGTCCCCGGTCCCGGGTCCCCGGTCCCGGCGTTTACTGATGCCCCTCTACCGCTACAAAGCGCTCGACGCCCACGGCGAAATGCTCGATGGCCAGATGGAAGCGGCCAACGATGCCGAGGTGGCGCTGCGGCTGCAGGAGCAGGGCCACCTGCCGGTGGAAACCCGCCTGGCTACCGGCGAAAACGACTCGCCGTCGTTGCGCATGCTGCTGCGCAAGAAGCCGTTCGACAACGCGGCGCTGGTGCAGTTCACCCAGCAGCTGTCCACCCTGATCGGCGCCGGGCAGCCGCTGGATCGCGCCCTGTCGATCCTGATGGACCTGCCCGACGACGACAAAAGCCGGCGCGTGATCGCCGATGTACGCGACACCGTGCGCGGTGGCGCGCCGCTGTCCTCGGCGCTGGAGCGCCAGCACGGGCTGTTTTCCAAGCTGTACATCAACATGGTGCGCGCCGGCGAGGCCGGCGGCAGCATGCAGGACACCTTGCAGCGGCTGGCCGATTACCTGGAGCGCAGCCGCGCGCTCAAGGGCAAGGTGATCAACGCGCTGATCTATCCGGCGATCCTGCTGGCGGTGGTGGGCTGCGCGCTGCTGTTCCTGCTCGGCTATGTGGTGCCGCAGTTCGCGCAGATGTACGAGAGCCTGGATGTCGCCTTGCCGTGGTTCACCCAGGCGGTGCTGAGCGTGGGCCTGCTGGTGCGCGACTGGTGGATCGTGCTGGTGGTGGTGCCGGGCGTGCTGGGCCTGTGGCTGGATCGCAAGCGTCGCAATGCGGCGTTCCGTGCAGCATTGGACGAATGGTTGTTGCGCCAGAAGGTGATCGGCAGCCTGATCGCGCGACTGGAAACCGCACGGCTCACGCGCACGCTGGGCACCTTGTTGCGCAATGGCGTGCCGCTGCTGGCGGCGATCGGCATCGCGCGTAACGTGATGTCCAATACCGCGCTGGTCGAGGACGTGGCCACTGCTGCCGACGATGTCAAGAACGGCCATGGCTTGTCGGTGTCGCTGGCACGCGGCAAGCGGTTCCCGCGGCTGGCGCTGCAGATGATCCAGGTGGGCGAGGAATCCGGCGCCCTGGACACCATGCTGCTCAAGACCGCCGACACTTTCGAGCTGGAAACCGCGCAGGCCATCGATCGCGCACTGGCGGCGCTGGTGCCGTTGATCACCCTGGTGCTGGCCTCGGTGGTGGGGCTTGTCATCATTTCGGTGCTGGTACCGCTGTATGACCTCACCAATGCGATCGGCTGAGTGCAATGACCCACACCGCTGCGTTGCCGTCAGCCGGACCCGAGCGGGGCTCGGCATCGGCAGGTATCGCTCGTACACTTCGGTAGCGTCGCGCAGTGCGTTCAGCTGTGCGGGGTATCCACCACAACGTTCAGGTGACCGCTCAACACCCACGCGGGAACCAATGCAATGGTCGCCGTGTCATCTGCTGGCGGCAGCATCCTTCATCGACGTGCAAGGAAATCGTTCATGATCAAGCGTTCCATTACCCGCAGTCCGTCGCGTGCAGCCCAGGCCGGCATGAGCCTGCTGGAAATCATCATCGTCATCGTGCTGATCGGCGCGGTGTTGACCCTGGTGGGCAGTCGTGTGCTGGGCGGCGCCGATCGCGGCAAGGCCAACCTGGCCAAATCGCAGATCCAGACCCTGGCCGGCAAGATCGAGAATTTCCAGCTCGACACCGGCAAGTTGCCGGGCAAGCTCGACGACCTGGTCACCCAGCCCGGCGGCAGCAGCGGTTGGCTGGGCCCGTACGCCAAGCCGGCCGAACTCAACGACCCGTGGGGCCACACCATCGAATACCGCGTGCCCGGCGATGGCCAGCCGTTCGATCTGATGAGCCTGGGCAAGGACGGCCGCCCCGGTGGCAGCAGCTACGACGCGGACATCAAGTACCAATAAGCCTTACGACATGCGCGTTGCGCGTCCGCCGTTGCGTTGCCCGCATGCAGTGGTCGGCTCTGGGGGCAGGCGCACGCGTGGCAGTTCGCTGCTGGAAATGCTGCTGGTCATTGCGTTGATCGCCGTGGCCGGCGTGCTGGCTGCCGCCGCGTTGAACGGTGGTATCGACGGCATGCGGCTGCGCACTGCCGGCAAGGCGATCGCCTCGCAGTTGCGCTATACGCGCACCCAGGCCATCGCCACCGGCACGCCGCAGCGGTTTCTGATCGATCCGCAGCAACGCCGCTGGGAAGCGCCCGGCGGCCACCGCGGCGACCTGCCGGCGTCACTTGAGGTGCGCTTCACCGGCGCGCGCCAGGTGCAATCGCGCCAGGACCAGGGCGCGATCCAGTTCTTTCCCGATGGTGCATCCACCGGCGGCCGGATCGACCTGCAGGTCAAGGACGCGCGCTGGCGCGTGGATGTGGGCTGGATCACCGGCGAAGTACGTTCCGGCCCGCTGCGGACGTCGGCGCCATGAAGCGGCAGCGCGGTTACAGCCTGATCGAGGTGATCGTCGCCTTCGCGTTGCTCGCGCTGGCGCTGAGCCTGTTGCTGGGGTCGTTGTCCGGTGCGGCGCGCCAGGTGCGTGCGGCCGATGAAAGCACGCGTGCCACCTTGCACGCGCAGTCGTTGCTGGCCATGCAGGGCATGGAAAAACCCTTGGTTCCCGAGCAGCAGCAGGGCACTTTTGAAAATGGGCACTTCCGCTGGTCGATGGACGTGCGCCCCTACGACGAGCCGCGGCGCAATCCGCAGGCGCCGGTTGCGCCGGGCGGACACCGCTTGCTGCAGTTGACCCTGGTGGTGCGCTGGGGCGATGCGCCCAACCAATTGCTGCAATGGCGCACCTTGCGCCTGGTCGCGGCCAGCGCGCAGGACGGGACGCTGTGAGCCGCTCGCGCAATACAGGCTTCACCTTGATCGAGGTGTTGCTGGCCACGATGTTGCTGGTCGGCGGGCTGACGCTGGCCTTCGCCACGCTGCGCTCGGCCAGCGCAGTGAGCCAGCGTGGCGAAGCGATCGCCCAGCGCAGCGAGCGCGTACGTGCGGTGGAAGAATTCCTGCGCCGACGGCTGGCGGCCGCGTTGCCGCTGGCCATGGGCATCGATCCGCAGAGCCAGCAGCCGATGCTGTTCGTCGGCGAGCCGCAACGCATGCGCTTTGCCGCCGACATCCCGGATTATCTGGGCCGTGGCGGCCCGTATCTGCACGACCTGTCGGTGGTTGGCGATGGCGAGCAGCGCCGCCTGCAGATTGCGCTGACCATGTTGCAATCGGGCAAGTCGATCGAAGAAGGCACCGCCTTGCCGCCGGAGACGCTGGCCGACGGCGTGCAACAGGTGAGCTTTCGTTATCGCGGCATGGACCCGCAAAATGGCCGCCTCAGCGCCTGGCTGCCGCAGTGGGAATGGCATGACCGGCTGCCGCTGATGGTGCGCATCGAGATCCGCAGCAACGATGCGCCGTGGCCGCCGGTGGTGGTGGCGCTGCCGCAATCCAGCAACCCGGGAGCGGGGCAATGAGCCGGGCGCGCGGTGCCGCGCTGGTGCTGGTGTTGTGGTTGATCGCGCTGCTCACCGCGATGATCGGTGCATTTGCGCTGACCGCACGGGTGGAAGCCCTGCAGGGTAGCATGCTGCGCAACGGCGCACAGGCGCAGGAATATGCGCGTGCCGGCCTGGAATACGCACTCTCGCGCTTGCAAAGCACCGACACCCAGGCGCGCTGGCGCGCGGATGGCCGGCGCTATCGCTGGCGAATGGACGATGCCACGGTGGAAATCCGCATCACCGACGAAAGCGGCAAGGTGGATCTGAACATGGCCGAGCCGGCGCTGCTGGCCGGGCTGGTGCGTGCGGTTGGCGGCGAACAGGGCCGCGATACGCGCATTGCCGGCGCCATCGTCGATTGGCGCGATGGCGATTCGCTGAGCCAGCCCGGCGGCGGCGCCGAAGACCGTGATTATGCCGATGCCGGCCTGCCGTACGGCGCCAAGGACAGCCCGTTCGAAACCCTGGGCGAACTGCGTCTGGTGCTGGGCATGGACAGCGAGCTGTATCGCAAGCTGCTGCCCAACATCACCCTGTACAGCGGGCGCTCGCGTCCGGAAGCGCGCTTTGCGCCTGGCCCGGTGTTGACCGCGATGGGGCTGGATGCGCAGCAACTGCTGGCGCAGCGTGACGCGCCGCTGGGTTTGCCGGGCAGCGAGGCGACGGTCGGTGGCTCTGACACTTATAGTATCGAGAGCCGGGCGCGACTGAGTCAGGGACGCGAGGCTGTATTGCGGGCGGTGGTGTCCACCAGCGCGTCTGCCTTGCCGGGATCGGCCTACACCGTGTTGCGTTGGGAAGAGGGAGCAGCAGTGCAATGACCGCATGGCGGGATACCTTGGGTCGTATCGGCGTACGCGCCATGCCGGGAGCCGGAGGCTTCTGGCGTTGGTGGCAGCATTCGCTGCTGGCGTGGTTGCCGCAGCGCTGGCAATGGCAGTTGGGCCTGTCGCAGGCGCGTCTGCTGTTGCAGCTCGATGGCGAAACCCTGCACCTGGTGCGCCAGCGCGATCACAGTCGCGAGGCGATCGCCAGCTTGCCCTGGCCGGTGCAGCCGCAGGAAGTCAACGCCGTGCTGCCGACCGCGCTGGACGGACTGCCGCGGCATTGGCTGCTGCCGGCCGCACACACCTTGCGGCGCCCCTTGCGCCTGCCGGCCGCCGCCGCCGCGCGGCTGCAGGATGTGGCGCGTTTCGAGATCGACCGGCAAACCCCGTTCACTGCCGACCAGGTGTATTTCGATGCACGCGTGCTCGACGTGCGCGAAGACGGCCAGCTCGATGCCGAACTGGTGGTGGTGCCGCGGCGCATGATCGATGGCCCGGCCGGTGTGCCCGATGCCTGGGCCACGGCCTTGTCCGGCATCGACGTGGCCGATGCGCAGGGCGCGCCGCTGGGCGTGAACCTGCTGCCGCCGGCGCGCCGCCTGCGGCGCAGCGACCCGATGCAGCGCTGGAACCTGTTGCTTGCCGCTACCGCCGTGGTGTTGCTGGCGGTGGCCGGTTGGCTGCTGCTGGACAATCGCCGCCAGGCCGCCGACGACCTGCGCGCCAAGGTGCAGGCCAATGCCGCGCGCGCGCGCCAGGTAGCCGCCGAACGCCAGCAACTGATGGACCTGGTCGAAGGCGCCAACTTCTTCCAGAAACAACGTGCCACGCGCCCGACCTCGGTGGAGATCTGGGACGAGCTGAGCCGGCGTCTGCCGGGCGGTACCTATCTGGAAAAATTCTCGGTCGAAGGCGGGCAATTGCAATTGATCGGCTTGAGCAACGAAGCCTCCTCGCTGGTGCGCCGTCTGGAAGGCTCGCCGCTGTGGCGCACGCCTTCGCTGACCGGCGTGCTGCAGAGCGATGCCGGTCGGAATGTCGATCGCTTTACCATCACCGCCGAGCTGGCCGGCCCGGATGCGAAGGAGGCGGCCGATGCCACGCAACGTTAAACGCGACCGCTGGATCGCGTTGGGCCTGCTGTTGCTGGTGCTGGGCGTGGCCTACCTGGTGCTGGTGCACCCGTGGTTCACCCAGCCGATGATCGCCGTGCAGGACGAACTGCAAGCGCTGCGCGAGCGCGAGCTGCGCGTGCGCGTGCAGCTGCAGCAGGCACCGGAAGTCAGCAAACGGCTGCAGCAGGCGCGCCAGACCCTGGAGAGCCGCCCCGGCTTCCTGCCGGAAACCTCCGCCGAGCTGGCCTCGGCCGGACTGGTGCAGCGGCTGGAACGCGCGGTGGTGGAAGCCAGCCCCGGCAACCGCAGCTGCGCCATCAGCAACCGCTCGCCCTTGCAGCCGGAAAGCAAGGACCGCTTCACCCGCGTGGCGGTGCAGGTGCGCCTGCGCTGCGGCACCCCGGAGCTGGCCTCGGTGCTGTACAGCCTGGAAAACGGCACCCCGCGCCTGTTCGTGGACAATCTCAACGTGATGGCGCAGCGCTACCAACTCTCGCCCAACGAAAGCGGCAACGGCCTGGATATCGCCTTCGAACTGGCCGGCTATCTGCGCCCGGGCGCCAGCGCCGCGCCGTTGAACACCGATGCCGCGCCCGCCGCTGCCGCCGACGCCGGGGAGGCCAGCAATGCGCCTTGACCTGATCGGCTTGCGCACCTGGCTGCTGGCCACCGTGGTCGGCTGGGCGCTGCTGGTGTGCATCCTGGCGGTGGCCGGGCTGGGCAAGCGGGTGGACCTGCTGCCGGACGACCCGGCGCTGGTGCAACGCCTGCCCACCCTGCCGGCGCCGGCGCCTGAGCGCCTGGGGGCCTTCGAGAAGTATTCGGAGATCGCCGCGCACCCGGCCTTCGCCGAAGATCGCCTGCCGCACCCGTTCTTCCTGTCCGGCAACGACGGCAGCGGCGCGGCGTCGACGGTGCGCCTGACCGGCGTGCTGCTGACCGAGAACTTCAAGATGGCCACGCTGACCCTGGACCCACAGGATTCGGTGCGCGTGCAGCTGGGCGGCGAGGCGGTCAAGGGCTGGCGCCTGCTGGCGCTGCAGCCGCGCAGCGCAACCATCGAAGGCCCCGGCGGTACCCAGACCCTGGAATTGCACGTGTTCAACGGCCAGGGCGGGCAGCCGCCCACTGCCAACGCCGCCGCGCGTGGCGCCGCCGCTGGCACCCCGCCGTTACCGCCGCCCGATGCCGCCGCGACCGTGCAACCGCCACAGCAGCCGCAGCCGCAGCCGTCCACGCCGCCGCAGCAGCCCGGCGGGCAGGCACCGCCGACGGTGCCGCCGCAGCGCAGCGATGGCGCACAGGAAGCCCCACGCCCCTCCGACGATCAGATGCGGGCCATCCGCGAACGCATCGAAGCCCGACGCCGCCAGCTGCAACAGCAGCGCCAGAGCGGCTCTACCCCCGGTCAGACCCAATGAGTGAACGCATGACGCCGCGCCTGTTTCCCGTGTCCCTGCTGATTGGCCTGCTGGCCGGTTGCGCCACCACTCCGCCGCCGGACGTGCGCCGCAATGCGCGCCTGGACCCGCAAGTCGGCGCCGCCGGCGCCACCCAGACCCCCGCCGAGCAGCGTGCCGACGGCAATGCCAGCGCCAAGCCCAGCCCGGTGATCCGCCGTGGCAGCGGCACCATGATCAACCAGGGCGCGGCTGGCGCGCCGGCGCCCACGTTGGGCATGGCCAGCAGCGGCAGCGCCACCTTCAACTTCGAAGGCGAATCGGTGCAGGCGGTGGTCAAGGCGATCCTGGGCGACATGCTCGGGCAGAACTACGTCATCGCGCCCGGCGTGCAGGGCGCCGTGACCCTGGCCACGCCCAACCCGGTCTCGCCCGCGCAGGCGCTGAACCTGCTGGAGATGGTGCTGGGCTGGAACAATGCGCGCATGGTGTTCAGCGGTGGCCGCTACAACATCGTGCCGGCCGACCAGGCATTGGCCGGCACGGTGGCGCCCAGCACCGCATCGCCCTCGGCCGCACGCGGCTTCGAGGTGCGCGTGGTGCCCTTGAAGTTCATTTCCGCCAGCGAAATGAAGAAGGTGCTCGAACCCTACGCGCGCCCGAACGCCATCGTCGGCACCGACCCGGCGCGTAATGTGATCACCCTGGGCGGTACCCGTGCCGAGCTGGAAAACTACCTGCGCACCGTGCAGATCTTCGACGTGGACTGGCTGTCGGGCATGTCGGTGGGCGTGTTCCCGATCCAGTCCGGCAAGGCCGAGAAGGTCAGCGCCGATCTGGAAAAGGTATTCGGCGAACAGAGCAAGACGCCCAGCGCCGGCATGTTCCGCTTCATGCCGCTGGATAACGCCAATGCGGTGCTGGTGATCACGCCGCAGCCGCGCTACCTGGACCAGATCCAGCAGTGGCTGGACCGCATCGACAGTGCCGGTGGCGGCGTGCGGCTGTTTTCCTACGAGCTCAAATACATCAAGGCCAAGGATCTGGCCGATCGCCTGGCGGAAGTATTCGGCGGGCGTGGCAATAGCGGCGACTCGAACGCCTCGCTGGCACCGGGGGCGGAAACCAGCGTGCTGGGCGGCCAGCTGGGCAATCGCGACAGCAGCATGGGCGGCAGCTCCGGCCTGACCGGAGGCAGCATCGGCGAGAGCGGTGGCAGCAGCGGCACGGTGGGCGGCGAGTTCGGCGGCGGCAGCGGCATGGGCAGCGGCAGTACCGGCGGCGGCCTGGGCAACGGCAGCCTGCAGCTGTCGCCGCGCAGCAACGGCAACGGCGCGGTGACGCTGGAAGTGGAGGGCGACAAGGTCGGCGTGTCGGCAGTGGCCGAAACCAACACCTTGCTGGTGCGCTCCACCCCGCAGTCCTGGAATTCCATCCGCGACGTCATCGAAAAGCTCGACGTGATGCCGATGCAGGTGCATATCGAGGCGCAGATTGCGGAGGTCAATCTGACCGGCGAGCTAAGTTATGGCGTGAACTGGTACTTCGAGAATGCGGTGACAACACCGTTCAATGCCGATGGCAGTGGCGGACCTGCCTTGCCACCGGCTGCGGGCCGTAATATCTGGGGCGACATTGCTGGTAGCGTGACTGGCAACGGCGTTGGCTGGACATTCCTTGGCAAAAATGCCGCAGCCGTCATCAGCGCGCTCGACCGGGTGACTAATGTCCGCTTGCTGCAGACGCCATCGGTGTTTGTGCGTAACAACGCCGAGGCCACACTCAATGTTGGCTCACGAATTCCGATCAATTCCACTTCGATCAACACCGGTCTGGGCAGCGACAGCAGTTTCTCTTCGGTGCAGTACATCGATACTGGTGTGATCCTGAAAGTGCGTCCGCGGGTCACCAAGGACGGCATGGTGTTCCTGGATATCGTGCAGGAAGTCAGCACACCCGGTGCACGACCTGCAGCGTGTACGGCGGTGGCAACTACCACAGTCAATAGCGCTGCCTGCAACGTCGATATCAATACACGTCGCGTAAAGACTGAAGCTGCGGTGCAGAGTGGCGACACCATGATGCTGGCTGGGCTGATCGATGACAGCACGACCGATGGCAGCTCCGGCGTGCCGTTCCTAAGTAAGTTGCCAGTTGTAGGGGCCCTGTTTGGTAGCAAAACCCGCGACAACAACCGCCGCGAAGTCATCGTGCTAATCACCCCCTCGATCGTGCGCAACCCGCAGGAAGCGCGCAATCTCACCGACGAGTACGGGCAGAAGTTCAAGGCCATGGAGCCGTTGAAACCCAGCCAGAAGCCGCAATGAGTGCGGCGCTGCCCGTCGTGCTGGTGCCGGTGGGCACCGACGACGAGGCGTTGGATGCCTGCCTGGGCGCGCTGGATGCCGCCACGCCGGCCGGCACGCGGGTGTGGCTGGCCGACGATGCGCAGGCCGGCCCGCGCGGACGCGCGGTGATCGAACACTGGTTGGCACGCACGCGGTTGCAGGCACATCACACCCGCCGCCAGCGCATGCTGGGCGAGGTGGCGCATCTGGATGAAATGCTCAGCGCCTGCGGCGATGCCGATGTTGCGGTGCTGGGCGTGGACGCCTGCCCGTTTCCGGGCTGGCTGGGCCAGTTGAGCGCATGTTTCGCGCGCGACGCCGCCATCGCCACCGCCACGCCATGGAGCAATGTGGGCGAAGCCTGCAGCTGGCCGCGGCTGGGTGAACTCAACCCCATGCCGGAGGCGCCGCAACGGCTTGCCAGTGCCTGCGCGGCGATGCCGCCGCTGCACCCGGAACTGCCGTCGGCGGTCGGCCATGCGGTGCTGTTGCGCGGCAGTGCGCGCCGCAAGGCCGGCGGCCTGGATGCCAGCAGTTACGGCTCGTGGTACGCCGCGCTGGTGGACCTGAGCCTGCGCATGGGCGGCCTGGGCTGGCGCAATGTGCTGTGCGAGAGCGCCTTCGTCGGCTCGCCGCACGAAGGGTATCCGGCCGACGGCGACATGGATGCCCTGGCCACCCGCTGGCCAGCCTGGCATGCGCGGCTGGCCGGTTTCCTCATGCATGACCCGCTACGCGCGCAGCGCGATCAGCTGAGCCAGTTGCTGGCCGAGCTGCCACCGCCGGATCCGCAGCACCGGCTGTTCGGTTAGGCCGCCTCCACTCCAGGTAGACACCTTGCACTGGAAAAGGACACGCCAGCTGCGCAACAGGACATCGACGTTCGGTAGCGCAGGGGCAACGGGTCAGTCGAAAAATTCCGGTGTGCCATGCAACTGCGCGATACCGCGTTCGCTGAGGATCGCGCGCAGTTGCGCAGTGATGTTGCCGGGAGTATCGCCGAACAGCCGTTTGAACTCGCGGCCGAATGGCGACACGCTCTCGTAGCCGACACGCGCGGCCGCCTGGGACGCGCTCATGCGTTCGTTGACCATGAACATGCGGGCGCGATGCAGCCGGATCGTCTTGAGGTACTGCAATGGCGTTGAGGCGGTGATGTGCTTGAAATGCGCATGGAACGAGGACAGGCTCATTCCGGCGTCGCGCGCCATGCGTTCGATGTCGTGGTCCTGCGCATAGTCGGTGTGCAGCCGGTTCAGGATCTTGGCGATCTGGCCGAACCGGCTGCCGGTATGGCCGAGCGCGCGCAGATTGCTGCCATGCGCACTGTCGAGCAGCCGATAGGTCAGCTCACGGATCAGTGCCGGCCCGAGGATGCGTGCCTCCTCCGGACGCCGCATGCAGGCCAGCAGGCGGAGCGCCGCGTCCGCCAGTGCGTCATCCATCGGGCAGGCCTGCATGGCATGCAGCGCCGATTCCGGCGGCGGCGCATCCAGTTGGAGCAGCAGCTCGGTGACCAGGGCGGGCGTGATCCTCACCACCATGCCCAGCACCGGTTCGGACGGCGTGCCGAAGGTTTCGCTCTCGAACGGCAATGGAACATTGAGCGTCAGGCAGTGACCGGGATCGTAGGTGAATGTCCGGTCGGCAAAGCGGGCGAGCTTTCTTCCCTGCGCAATGATGACGACGCTGGGCGCATAGATCATCGGCCTGCGGGACAGATGCCTGCCCGAACGCATCAGCCGCACCTCCGGCAACGCCGACGGCAGAAATCCGTCACTGGTGGCAAGCGCGCCGATGCGCCTGGCCATCTCCTGCATCTGCGTCGAAAGGTGCAACGCGTGCCGGCCAGGCGCCATCGGGACATCACCGCTGAAGATGGTCGCACTGTAGGCGTGCGGCCCGCGGTGCCGCAACCGTTTGCTGCGCGTGCTTGCAGGATCGGGCAAAAGATTCGGAACTTTGCGCCTTATCCGTCCGGGTGGCTGCAACTAGCCTGCTTCCAGGCCGACACCGGTTGGCCGACGACCACCCAGCAGAAGTGTCCACGCGTGCATGTCTTTCTCAGAACCATCGTCATCGTCCTGTCGTTGCTGGCCGCTGGCACCGCCGTGGCGGCCAATGCCACGGCAGCGGCCAATGCCACGGCACCAGGTCCGGCAAAAAAACGCGTCCTGATCGTGGTGTCCAGCCTGGACAAGAAGGCGCCGAACCTGGTGGGCGGATTCTGGTTTCCGGAACTGACCCACCCTGTGGAAGTCTTCGATCACGCGGGAGTGGATTACGACATCGCCAGCCCGAAGGGCGGCCTGGCGCCGTTCGACGGCTTCGATCTGAAGGATCAGGCGAACCTGGACTTCTGGACCAGCCCGCAGCATCGCAACAAGCTGGGCAACACGCTCAGGCTGGCGACGGTCGACCCGGCGAACTATGCGGCGATCCTGCTGGTCGGCGGGCATGGCCCGATGTGGGACTTCGTCGACAATCCGGAGCTGGGCGCCCTCGTGCGCACCATCTACGACAACCACGGCATCGTCAGCGCGGTATGCCATGGTCCTGCCGGGCTGGTCGATGTCAGGTTGGGAAATGGCGCGCGGCTGATCGACGGGCGCCGCCTGACCGCGTTCACCGCGGAGGAAGAGGCCGCCCGGCACTACGACACGATCGTTCCCTTCGAACTCGAACAGGCCTTGAAGGATGCCGGCGCGAGGTTCGAGCAAGCCTCGATCTTCGAGTCCCGCGTCGTGGTGGACGACCGCCTGATCACCGGGCAGAACCCCGCATCGGCCAAGGGGGTGGGCGAGGCGGTGGTCAATGCGCTGCGTGGGCGCTGATGCGCCGTGCAGCGACGTGCGCAGGCCGGCGCGTTATCCGTGCCGGTATCGCCCGTCCGTCGTGCCTGGCGTTCGGCACACCTGGAGGCAATCGCCGCACGCGGCGCGTGATCAGGGGGCAACGATGACCGACACGCCGATGGCAGGCTGGTGCAACTTCGCAATGCGGTCCGCGCGCGCCGCAGCCGTCGCGGCGCTGTGGTTGCTGATCGCCGATGCCAACGCCAATGCAGCAGAGGTGCAGGTGCTGGCCACCACCGCGATGCGACCGGTGCTGGAGCGGATCGCCCCGGATTTCGAGCGATCCACCGGACATCGTCTGTTGTTTTCCTGGGGCGCCTCCTATGGATCGGCGCAGGATTCCCTGCCGGTGCGCATCGGCAGGGGGCAGCCGGTCGATGTGGCGATCATGATCGACGATGCGCTGCAGACCCAGATCCGGCGCGGTCGGTTTCGGGCCAAAACCCGAGTGGGTCTTGCCACCTCGCGTATCGGGCTGGCGGTGAGACAGGGCGCGCACAGGCCCGACATCGGCACCGTCGACAGCACGCGCCGCAGTCTGCTGTCCGCCAGCTCGGTGGCCTTGTCGGATGGCATCAGCGGGAGATATGTCACCGAGAGCCTGCTGCCCCGGTTGGGTATCGCCGACCAGCTGGCCGGCAAGCTCCGGATCATCGAAGCGCCGGAACTGGTCGGCCAGGCGTTGCTGCGCAACCAGGCGCAGGTGGGTCTGCAGCAGATGAGCGAATTGCTGGCGGTTCCCGGCATCCAGGTGGTCGGGCCGCTGCCCGAAGCGCTGCAACGCGCCAACGTGGTTGCCGCGGCGATCGCGGAGCGTGCCGGGCAACCGGCTGCGGCTGCGGCGTTGATCGCCTATCTGGCGACACCCGCTGTTGCGGCGGAGCTGGAAAAGGCAGGGTTCGGCCCACTCTAGCGACGGATGCGGCGCGCGCTAGCGCACGGCATGCGTTGGCGCATCGGTGCGTACCACCACTTCTAGCGCATCGTGGCGCCAGGATTCGATATCCAGCTCCACCGCGCGGCCGTCTTCGGCGAAGCTGATGCGTTGCAATCGAAAACACGGCGTGCCGGTGGTGGACTGCAGCAGCATGGCCTGGTTGGCATCCAGTCCGGCCGGGTGCATCGACAGCTGTGCGCGGCTCAGGAACAGCCCGAGCTTCTGGTTGAACACGCTCGACAGCGAGCCGGCCAGATCGTGCTCGAGCAGGCTCGGCGCCCAGGCGGCGAGCACCACGTTGGTTTCCAGCAGCACCGCACGGCGGTCGATCCAGCGCCGGCGCTGCAGCACGAACACATCCTCGTACGGCGACTCCAGCCGCAGGGTGGCGGCAAATGCGGCGCCTGCGGGTTGCCGGGTCGCGCTCAGTAGCTCGGTGCGCGGTTTGCGCCCCTGCGCGGCCACGTACTGCATGAAGCCGGCGATGCTGGTGGGGTCGTAGCGCACGCGCGGTGCACTGACGAACCAGCCGCGGCGGTTTTCGCGGTAGATGCGCCCCTGCGCTTCCAGTTGCTGCAGGGCCTCGCGCAAGGTGATGCGGGTGCAGCCGAAGCGCTCGGCAAGCGCGCGTTCCACCGGCAGGCGCTGGTCCGGGCCCCATTCGCCGGCGGTGATCTGTGCGGAGATGATTTCGGTGATGGCGTGTTGGCGCGACGCACTCATGCGGTACGTCGCCAGGCTGGGAGTTGGAACATCGGCAGGACGACAGATGGGAAGTGGTGCATGCGGCGATGGTAAAGACAAATGCACAGGCAAACCGCCCCCGGCTCAATGTGGCGCAGACAGATTCCGGTTCTGTTGGGATTTCCAGCTACGCCATCCGTACACGGCCAGCGCCACGAAGCCGGCGTAGAGCAGGGCAGTGGGATACAGCCCCTTGCTGACGAACACGCCCACATAGATGCAGTCGAGCACGATCCACAGCACCCAGTTGGCGATGCGCTTGCGCGCGGCCCAGACGCTGGCGACCAGGCTGAAGCTGGCCAGCGCCGCGTCCAGCCAGGGCAGTGCGGCATCGGTGCGGTGGTGCATGTAGCCGCCCAGCGCGGCCGCGAAGACCGCGCCGATACACAGGCAGAGCCACAGCTCCCGCTGCGGCATCGGCACCGGGCGGATGCGTGCCTGCACGCCACTGTGTTGTCGCCACTGCCACCAGCCATACAGCTGGGTCAGCACGTACACGCCCTGCAGCAGCATGTCCGAGTAAAGCTTCCACTGGTAGAACAACCATGCGTACAAGGCCACCGCCACGATACCCACCGGCCAGCACCAGCGGATGCGTCGCGCGGTCAGCCACACGCCCAGCAGGTTGATTACGACAGCGATGGATTCGAGCAACGACATGCAATGCCTGATGGAAAGTAGAGAGCGGAAAGCGGAAAGCGGAAAGCGGTGGGAGAGCTGCAACCCGTGCAACACCGTGATGCGGAAGTGGATGCCGTGCGATGCCCCGAAGCTGCGTGCGATGGAAACGCCACAGCGCCCTCGTCGCTGAGCTCCTGCCTTGGAGCGGCTACCAGACGTCACGTCCTTCCCCCGCGTGCGGGGGAAGGTGCCCGAAGGGCGGATGGGGGCGACAGCGCTCAAAAATCCACCTGCACCGTCATGCGCGCGGTACGTGGCGCGCCCGGGAACAGGTAGGCATCGCCCTGGTATTCGCCCGAATCGCGCCAGTAGCGCTTGTCGAACAGGTTGTCCACGTTCAACCGCCAGGTGGTCGCCAGCCCGCCGACGGTGGTGGCATAGCGGGCACCCAGATTGGCCACGGTATAGGCCGGCACGCTGGCGTTGCCGAGCCGGTCGGCGAACTTGCGCCCGCTGTACTGCACGCCCGCCAGCACCGCCAGACCATCGATGCCGGGCACGCTGTAGTCGGCCTGCAGACTGGCACGCAGCTTGGGCACGTTGATGGCCTGGTGGCCTTCGTAGTCGGGAATGCCGGTGTCTTCGGCGCGCGCGCGGATGGCCGCGACGCTGGCGAACAGGCGCAGCTGCTCGGTCGCCGCGCCATCGGCCGACAATTCCAGCCCACGGTTGCGCAGGCGTCCCTGCTGCACGAACAGCAGGCCACCGTCGGTCTGGGGCTGGGTGAACTGATACGCCTGGCGGATATCGAACAGCGCCGCGCCCAGGCGCAGGCCGTCCAGGTCGAGCTTGGCGCCGGTTTCCAGCTGGTAGGCGTTGGTCGGTGGCAGGATTTCATCGGCGTTGTCGGCAAACCAGGGCGCGGTGCCACCGGCGGCCAGGCTCTTGGCGTAGCTGGCGTACAGCGATACGTGTTGCTGCGGTTTGAACAACAGCGCCGCCTGCGGCAAGACCGCGTCCTTGCGCGTGCGCCGTTCCAGCAGGCCGTCGCGATCGAAGGCGCGCTCGTCCAACCGTACGGCGCGCGCGCCCAGCGACAGTTCCCACGCGGCGCCCAGGCCGATGCGGTCGGCCAGCACCAGCGCGCGCTGGCGGCTATCCAGGCGGCGTTGCCTGGGGTCCAGGGCGACATCGGTCTGCGCAAAGACGTCCGGGTCGCGATCGATGTGGCCGCTGCCGACGAATTCGTTGACCGAGCCAAAGCGGTCGATGGTGCGGCGCAGCCAGTCGCCGCCGATGCTCAGGCGATGTTCCAGCGCGCCGGTGACCACGCGGCCCTCCAGCGTGGCGCGCAGCTGGTCGTGCACGCGGGTGTCGTCGGGACTGCGGTAGTCGTAGATGTCGTACTCGCCCTGCGCGCTGAAGAAGTTGGGTGTGGCGATGTCGGCGCAACTGGCGGCGCCATAGCAGCCCCAGGCGAACGCGGAGAAATCGTTGATCGTCGAGCGGCTGCGCGACGCTTCGGCGGTGGCGCGCCAGTCGTCGTTGAACTGGTAGGCATAGCGCAGTTGCGCGTTGAGCGTGTCCATTTCCACCGGGCGTGCCCACGGCTGGTAGCCGAGCAGGCGGCGCACGTCGATGTCGCGGGGCACCTGCGTGCCGCCCAGCAATTGATAGCCGGGCACCGAGCGCTGTTGACGATGCTGGTATTCCACGTCCAGCTGCAGCAGCGAGTGCGCGGCGATCTTCCAGTCGCCGGCCAGCGACAGGAAGTTGCGGTAGCCATCGGCGTGATCGACATAGCTGTCGATCTCTTCGCGCGCGGCATTCACGCGCAGGCCCAGCGTGCGCCCGGCATCGAACCAGTCGCCCAGATCGGCGGCGATGTAGCGCGAGCCCTGCTCGTCGGTGCCCAGGGTCACGCTGCGCACGTGCTCTGGCCGCTTGGTGCGGTAGTCGATCAGCCCGGCCGGTTCGTTGACGCCCGACTGCAGCCCGGCCAGGCCCTTGAGCAATTGCACCTGCTGCTTGTTTTCCAGCGCGATCGATTGTTCGCCCACCGCGCTCAGCCCGTTGATGCGGTAGCTGTTGGCGGCATTGAGCGAATAGCCGCGCACCACGAAGTTTTCGTAATAGCCGATCGGCGCGTATGCATCGCCGGCCGAGGCATCGGCACGCAGCACCTCGCTGAGCACGCGCGCCTGTCGATCGAGCAGTTGCGCGCGCTCGATCACGGCGATCGAGGCGGGCGCATCGAGCAGGCCGGTGGCGCCGAAACCGCCCAGCGCGGTGGCGGTGTCGCTGCGTTGACCACGCACATTCACCGCGTCCAGTTCCACCGCGTCGTCGGCGTCGGGGCGTTGCTGTGCCAGCGCCGGGGTGGCCAGCCACAGCGCCAATGCGAGCGTGAGCGGGCAGCGGGAGAGCAGGGTGGGGCGCAATGCAGGCATGCGAAAGACTCGAGAGGAGAAGAAGGCGCTCATGGCGCGCGGTGCGCACGCGCGTGCAGATGCGCGAGCAGGTCCTGGCCGTCGGCGCTGGCGAACCAGTCCGCATGGCCGAGCAGGTACCGGTGATAGGCGATGTCCACGTTGTCGGCGGAGCGGGTGATGCCGGCGAAGTAGTCGATCTCGCTCAGCGCAAAATCCGCATGCACGATCGGCAACAGCGCCGCCAGGCAACGCAGCTGCGCACCCGTCAATGGGCGGTGCAGGGCGTACCCGTCCAGCAAGGCATCGAGCTGGGCGAGCTCGGGCCGCGCGCGCGCGCCGGCATCCAGCTGCAGCCAGGGCACCAGGTTGCGTTCGATGGCGGTGGCCAGATCGAACAGCGCGCTGCTGCAGTCGCTGAGGCCGAAGTCGAAGATTGCGCTGACCGTGGCGTGGCCGTCGGCGTCGGTGGTCCAGAGCAGGTTGGACGCATGCCAGTCGCCATGCGTCCACAGCGGCGGCATCGCACCCGGCGCAGACAGCAGCGGCCAGGCCTTGGCATGCCAGGGCAGCAGGTGTGTGGCCAGGTCGCGTTGCCATGCAAAGCGCTGCAGGGCCGCCGCCAGGTGCGGCCGCGTCGGCAGCGCGCGTTGCAGCGCCAGCAAGGGCTCGGCCTGCGAGAACAGCTGCAGGTTGGCGACCAGCACGCTGGTGGAGCGTGGCGGCGCATCGAAGCCCTGCGCCGCGCTGTGCAGCTGTGCCAGCGCCTCGCCTGCCGCCTGCGCATGGGCGCGGTCGGCGAACGGCGTCCACGACAAGGCATCGCGGTACAGGTCCTGGCCGTGACCGACGCGCTGCACTTCATAGACCCATTGGTCCTGCGCCAGTGCGGTCTGGCCGCCGGCCGCATGCAACACCTCCACTACCGGTGCGCCGGCCCAGCGCAGATGCGCCATGAAGCTGTGTTCCTCACGCAAGGCCGCGACACTGCGCACGCTGCAGTGGTGGCGCTTGACGATCACCGGCCCGGCGGCGGTCTGTACGCAGGCCGCCGCGGAGAACGGGCGCGCGCTGTGCCAGCGCACCACCTCGCCGCCGCCGATGCCGGCGAACCGCTGCAGCACGCGCTGGATTTCGTCCACCGTCAAGGCTGGCCAGTCCGGCAGCGCCAGCTCCAGGCTCATGCCGTGGACCTGATGGGTGGCACTCATCGGGCACCCCCGGGCGCGTACGCGCTGCCTGCACGAGCGGCAGGTGGTATAGACCAGCCTGGTGGAAGCGCATGGGCGGGACCGGTATGCAGGCCGGCGCTACGAAGGACGGCGCTGCCGGGCCGTCGTTGCCGCGCTGGCCGCATCAGGCCGCCGCGAGGCAGAAGGTGAAAAGGCAGCGGCAAACCGTGCGGTTGCTGGCTGTCATCACTTGGATCGAGTAGAGGGGCGCCGCGAACGGCACCGACGCGGGCCGCTGGGCGGCCGTCGGGCGCGCAGTATGCCCGCTGCCGGTGCCGGCCGCCATGCCGGTGTGCTGTGGGCGCTGCGCGCGCATGCCATGGCGCGGCAACGCCTGGTCACCGGATAATGCGCGCATGACCCCTGTTCAGATCGCCGCTGTCGTCGTCACCTACCAGAGCAGCAGCACCATCGATGCCTGCCTGTCGCGGCTGCGTGCGGCCGAGGGCATCAGCGAAATCCGCGTTGTCGACAACGCCTCCAGCGACGACACCCTGGACGTGGTGCAGCGGCATGCCCTGGCCGATGCGCGCGTGCATTTCATCGCCAACCCGGACAATCCCGGCTTTGCCACGGCCTGCAACCAGGGCGCGCGCGACTCGCACGCCCCTTGGCTGGTCTTCATCAACCCGGACCTGATGGTCGAGACCGACACGCTGGTGCAACTGTGCGCGCGTGCCGCCGGGCACGCCGCCGTGCTGCTGGGGGTGGAGCAGGTGGACGAACAGGGCCGGCCGGATGCGGCCGTGCGTCGGCGCGACCCCGACTTCGCGGCGATGCTGCGCGCGCCGCGTGCCGCCGCCCAACTGGCGGTGCCGGCCGACCCGTCCACGGCATTGCAGCGGGTGGATGCCATCTCCGGCGCATTGATGCTGATGCAGCGCAGCCTGTTCGACCGGCTGGAGGGCTGGGATGGCCGCTACCGGCTGCATGCCGAGGACCTGGACCTGTGCCGGCGCGCGCGCCAGGCCGGTGCGCTGGTTGCGGTGGCCAACGATCTGCAGGTGGTGCATGTGCGCGGCGTCTCCAGCCGTGCGCGGCCATTCTTCGTGGAGTGGCACAAGCATCGCGGCCTGTGGCGCTATTTCCGCAAGTTCGAGGCAGGCCAGCGCGGCCTGCCGACCCGGGTGGGCGTGTGGTTGGCGATCTGGACCCACGCCGTTGTCCAGGTGCCGAGATTGTTGCGCGCGAAATGAATTTTGGCGCGTTAAATTGGTGATAATTTCGTGATGGGGAAGCGTTCGCAACTGTGATACGTTGCGCGACGAAGTGTGATCTAGCCCGTGCTTCCTGTCCCTAACGGGTCCCCCATCAGGAATCGTACAAATGTCTCCAAGGAACGACCCGCGCTCGCGGGTACGTCAGTCGTGTCCTGCCCGTCTGCAGTCGCGTCCGGTTGTCCCGGCAGCCGGTCTGTCGCGTCCATCTGGCCGGCTGGCACTGGCCACGATGTCGGCCCTGGTCGTGGGCTGTGCGCTGTCGGGCGCCGCCACGGCCGGTGCCTGGACCCAGCCGCAAGGCGACACCCTGGTGATCGTCAAGGCGTTGCACAGCGATGGCCGCGGATGGTTCGACGACAGCCACCACCGCACCACCTTTGGCGATGGCCAGCAATTCGATGGCAACGGGCGCAGTCGCCAGGACCAGCTCAATGTGTATGTCGAGCATGGGCTGACCGAGCGGCTCAGCTTCATCGGCAATTTCTATTTCAGCGATGTGGGTTTCAGCAGCCACGATGCCGTCAACGGGCGGCAGAAGACCTCGACGACCGGCTTTGCCGATCAGGAAGTCGGTCTGCGGTATGCGTTGCCCAGCGGGCAGAACGATGTCTGGCGCAGTTCGGTGCAGGCGCTGGTGAGCATTCCTGCCTATGGCCGCAGCAAGACCTACCATCCGGACAATCCCGACGCCAATTCCGATCCTGCGCTTGGACTGGGCGACTATGGGCTGGAGCTGCGCTACAGCCGCGGCCGTGGCTACACGCTGGGTGGTCGCAATGGCTATGTCGACCTGGGCGGCGCAGTGCGCCTGCGCGGCAGCGCGGCGTCGGACGAAGTGCGGGTGGATGCGTCCACGGGCCTGAGCCTGACCCCAAGCTGGTTGCTGCTGGGCGAACTCAACGTGATCCAGGGCCTGGGCAATGGTCGTGGCAACGTCGATGTGGCCGGCACGGCCGGCGGCGTCGGCTTCGTCGCCACCGGCACCAACTACGACCTCACCAAGCTGCAGCTGTCCACGCTGTACACCGCGCCGGGCGGCAGCCAGTGGCAGCTGGGCTACCAGCAGCCGGTGATGGGCCGCAATACCGGCGCCGCAGGCGGGCCCTTCGTGGCCGCCTGGTGGCGGTTCTGAGGAGGCCACGCCATGACGGTCACCTGCGACATGGATGCGCTGGGACGGGCGCCGGACATCGGCCGCGAACGCGGGCTGCTGGGTCGTGCGCTGGTGTCGGCAGGCGTCATCACCGATGAGCAACTGCGTGCGGCGCTGGCGCTGCAGCAGCGCTGGAATTCGCGCCTGGGCGATGTGATCCTGGCCCAGCGCGGGGTGCCGGCGCAGCGCTTCTACGCCATCGTGGCGGCGCACTTCGGGCTGGAGTTCATCGATCTGGTGCAGCAGCCGCCGGATCCGGCGCTGCTGGTCGCGGCCGATCTGGACAGCTACGCGCAACGCCTGCTGCTGCCGTGGCGGCGCGAGGACGGCGTGCTGGTGCTGGCGGTGGCCGACCCGGACCCGGCGCTGTTCGCCTGGGCGCGCGCGCACTATGGCGAGGAGGTGCGCTTTGTCGGCACCGCCAAGTTCGACATCATCTGGAGCCTGCAACGCCACGCCGACGAGCAGCTCACCGACAACGCGCTGAACCTGCTCGCCGCGCATGCGCCGACCTACTCGGCGCGCCAGGTGGTCACACACCGGCAGAAGATCGCGTTGTGGGCGCTGGCCGCGCTGCTGGTGGTGACGTTGGCGGCGTTTCCGGTGCCGGCGCTGATTGCCGTCAACGTGCTGGTGGCGCTGGGCTTTCTGGCCACCTTCGGCCTGAAGCTGTTGCTGGTGTGGTTCGGCTCGCGCCACCGCATCGACATCAAGGTCACCAAGGACGAAGTGGCCGCGCTGCGCGACGACGAGCTGCCGGTCTACACCGTGCTGGTGCCGATGTACAAGGAACCGGAGGTGTTGCCGATCCTGGCCAACGCGCTGCGCAAGCTGGATTACCCGATCAGCAAGCTCGACGTGAAGCTGGTGCTGGAAGCCGACGACGTGGACACCATCGAGGCGGCCAAGAAGCTCGGCCTGGAAGCGTTCTTCGAAATCATCCGGGTGCCGCCCTCGCAGCCCAAGACCAAGCCCAAGGCCTGCAACTACGCGCTGCATTTCGCCCGCGGCCAGCTGCTCACCATCTACGACGCCGAAGACAAGCCCGAGCCGGACCAGCTCAAGCGCGTGGTGGCGGCGTTCCGCAAGGCCGAACAGGACGTGGTGTGCATCCAGGCGCGGCTGAACTACTACAACGCCGACGAAAACTGGCTGACGCGGATGTTCACGCTGGAGTACACGCTCTGGTTCGACTTCTACCTGCCGGCGCTGGAATACCTGCGCATCCCGATTCCGCTGGGCGGTACCTCCAATCACTTCCGGCTGGATGTGCTGCGGCAGGTGCGCGCATGGGATCCGTACAACGTCACCGAAGACGCCGACCTGGGCGTGCGGCTGATCCAGAACGGCTACCGCGTCAACGTGGTGAACTCCACCACCTTCGAAGAAGCCAACGTCAGCATTCCCAACTGGATCCGGCAGCGCTCGCGCTGGCTCAAGGGCTACATGCAGACCTGGCTGGTGCACATGCGCGACCCGCTGCACCTGTATCGCAGCACCGGGTTCAAGGGCTTTTGGGGCTTCCAGTTCTTCATCGGCGGCAATTTCTTCATTGCGCTGGGCGTGCCGCTGATGTGGACCTTGTGCCTGATCAGCGTGGTCAGCGGCGCGCGCTTCTTCGAGGCGATCTTTCCACCCTGGCTGGCTGCGGTGTCGCTGGTCAATCTGCTGCTGGCCAATGCGTTCTTCATCTACATCACGCTGGTGGCCGCGTTCAAGCGCGACTACTTCAAGCTGGCGCCGTATGCGCTGACGGTGCCGTTCTACTGGGTGCTGCAATCGATCGCCGGCTACAAGGGGCTCTGGCAGCTGATCCACAATCCGTTCTACTGGGAGAAGACCACGCATGGCATCAGCAAGCATTCGGAAGACGAGCGCCGCGCCGCACTCGAAGAGTGAGCCGCCTGCCGCGCGTCGCGACAGCGGCCTGCCGGCGTTCCTGGTGGCGGTGGTGGCGCTGTCGCTGCTGAGCCAGCCATTGCTGGTGCAGTCGCTGGGCGCCGCCGCACCGGTGGCCGCCCCCGGCGTGGGCGTGCCGGCCAGCGGGCTGCTGGCGTGGGCGGTGGAGCTGGCGCTGCATCGCTGGGAGCTGCCGTTCCAGGTCTGGCCGTTTTTGGCGGTGGCGGCCAATGCGCTGTTCCTGTCGCTGCTGTGGCGCGACCTGGCCGGCGTGTTCGGGCGTGGCTGGGCCAGCGGCCTGACCCTGCTGGTGGGCTGCAACCCGCTGTTCCTGCTGCCAATCGCTGTCGGTGGCAGCCAGGCGGTGGGCTTGCTGGCGTTCTATGGCCTGTGCCGCACGCTGCGCCGCCTGCAGGCACCGGTGGAAGCGTTCACCTATCTGCGCATCGCTGGCTGGCTGTGCATCTTGCTGTGCCTGGACCTGCAGACCCTGGCGCTGTCGACGATGGTGGCGCCGTGGCTGTTGCTGGTGATGCCGGCGCAACTGCTGCGCAAGGCGCCGGGGTCGTTCTACCTGGTGTGCTACCTGCCGTTCGTGTTTCTGGTCGGCATGTGGGCCTACGTCAATCTGATCGTGTTCAACGCGCCGTGGCCGACGCTGTCGAGCATTGCGCAGGGCGCGCATCCGCTGCCGTTGCCGCTGGCCGCGCAGGCGCAGGACTGGCTGCCGGCAGTGCGTTGGGGCGTGGCCGCGCTGGCCTGCTTCCCGGTGCTGGCGCTGGTGGTGCGTGCGCGCAGCGCGGCGCTGGCCCGTGGCGTGGTTGCCAGTGCCGGCACCGTGATCTGCGCGGCGGCGCTGTCGTTCGCCTTGGGTTGGGCTGGGTTCGATGCACTGGTGCTGCTATGGGTGCCGGCCGCGTTGCTGCTGCGCGCCTTGCAGCCGGACCAGCGCAGCCAGGCTGCGGGCTTGCTGCTGCTTGGCCTGCTGGGTGCCGCCTGGGTGCAACCGCAGGGCTGGGGGAGCTGGCTGCGCGCGGTTCCGGCCGACGAACAGGCGCTGCTGCAGGGCGAGGCGGTGGTGATGACGGCGCCGGCCTCGCTGCCGTTGGGGCGCGCGGTTCCGCAGCCGGTGAATGCGCCGGTGGTGTCGCAGGACGCAACGCAGACGCCGTCCGTGCTCGATGCATCGACGCTGGCCAGCGCGCCCGACGCGGCCGCAGGCCCGACCACCGGCAGCAGGGCACCGTCGGACACAACGCAGGCGACCCTGGGCGCGGCCCACTGCGTGCAGGGCACGGCAGCGTCGACCAGCGAGGCAGCGGCCGCATGTTCAAGCGCGTTCTGACCTTCGTCGCGGTGCTGGGCGTGTGCCTGCTGGCCCATGGCTGCAATGCGGCCGCGCCGATGTGGATGGGCGCCAACGTCAAGGTCTCGGCCAACGCGCCCTGGGAAAGCCCCGCCGCGGCGCAGTCGCTGCAATCCCTGGCCGCCACCGGTGCCAGCAAGGCCTTGCTGGTGGCGTTCGTGTGGCAGGCCACACCGCAATCCAGCGACCCGGTGCTGGGCAGCGACAGCAGCCTGGAGGCGATGCGGGCGGCGCTGCGACAGAGCCATCGCGCCGGCCTGAGTCCGACGCTCAAGGTGCATGTCTGGATCCCCGGCCACTGGGCTGGCGAAGTGGCGCCCGGCGACCAGGCGGCCTGGTTCGCCGCGTACCGGAAGGCGCTGTTGCCGCTGGCACGGCTGGCCGAGGACGAACACGCCGAGGCGCTGGTGGTCGGCACCGAGCTGCGCAAGCTGCAGGACGCGCCGCAATGGCCCGGGCTGGTGGCGGCAGTACGCGAGGTCTATCGCGGCAAGCTGTTGTACGTGGCCGACGGCATGGAGTACGCGGAACGCTTTCGCTACTGGTCGCTGTTCGATGCGGTGGGCACCAGCCTGTATCCGCGCCTGTCCGAGGCAGCCAAGGCGCGCACACAGGAAATGAACGCCGCCGCGCAGCGGCTGCAGCAGCTGGGGCAGCGCGTGGGCAAGCCGGTGTGGGTGGCCGAGCTGGGCCTGCGCTCGGCGCGCGGCAGCCTGGCCGCGCCATGGGAAAGCCCGGAGCAGCGCGCCGCGGCGGTGGATACCCGTCTGCAGCTGCAGGTGCTGCAGCAATGGCGCACGGTCTTGCAGGCGCACGGCATGGACGGCATCGCGCTGTGGTGCTGGTACACCAACCCCACCGCCGGTGGCCCGGGCGACAGTGACTTCACCGTGCAGGGCAAGCCGGCGCTGCAGGTGCTGGCGCGCTGAGACGCTGAACGCGCGGTCGTGCCGGGCGATGGGTCAGCGTGGCGCAGCCAGCGGTCCGGTTATGCCCACTTGCACGCGCGCGCGCTGCCGCTGCGGGCATAATCCGGCGGCATGATCATCCATTCGCTGCTCGACACCGACCTGTACAAATTCACCATGATGCAGGCGGTGCTGCACCAGCACCCGGCCGCCCAGGTCGAGTACCGCTTCAAGTGCCGTACGCCTGGCGTGGACCTGGCGCAGTTCATCGATGAGATCTCGCGCGAGATCGACGCGCTATGCCGGTTGCGCCTGCGCGAGGACGAGGTGGACTACCTGCGCAGCCTGCGCTTCATCAAGCCGGACTTCGCCGACTTCCTGGCGCTGTTCCACCTGGACCGCAAATACCTGCAGCTGGCGGCGTCCAGCACCCACCCGGGCGAGATCGAACTGACCATTCGCGGGCCGTGGCTGCACACCATCCTGTTCGAGGTGCCGTTGCTGGCCATCGTCAACGAGGTGTGGTTCCGCAACACTTCCGAGCCGGATTTCGAAGAGGGGCGCAGCCGCTTGCGCGCCAAGGTGAGCAGCCTGCGCGGCATGCCGGCCGGCTGCAAGATCGCCGATTACGGCACCCGGCGGCGTTATTCGCGGCACTGGCACGGCGAGCTGCTGCCGTTGCTGCGCGACGGGCTGGGCGAGCAGTTCGTGGGCACCAGCAATGTGTATTTCGCCAAGCATTACGGCCTGACCCCGCTGGGCACGATGGCACACGAATACCTGCAGGCGTTCCAGGCGCTGGGGCCGCGGCTGCGCGATTCGCAGGTGGCCGCGCTGGAGTCGTGGGCGCGCGAGTACCGCGGCGACCTGGGCATCGCGCTATCGGATGTGGTGGGGCTGGACGCGTTCCTGCGCGACTTCGACCTGTACTTCTGCAAGCTGTTCGACGGCATGCGCCACGATTCCGGCGACCCGTTCGAATGGGGCGAGCGGGTGATTGCGCATCTGCAAGCCCATCGCATCGATCCCAGGACCAAGGTGCTGGTGTTCAGCGATGGCCTCAATATCGACAAGGTGATGCGGCTGTACCAGCACTTCCACACCCGCTGCCGGCTGGCGTTCGGGGTGGGCACCAGCCTGACCAACGACCTGGGGCCGACGCCGCTGCAGATCGTGATCAAGATGGTCCGCTGCAACGGCCAGCCGGTGGCCAAGCTGAGCGATTCGCCCGGCAAGAGCATGTGCGAGGACGCCGGCTACCTGCGCTATCTGCGCGACGTGTTCGGCCTGCCGCCGATGCCGGAAGGCGCCTGACCGGTGGCGGCAACCACTGACGCAGGCTGGCAGTAACTGCCGAAAAGGACCGGCGGCTGTCAGGGAATGCCCGGAAAAGTGAGATGCATCTCTCAATTGCCAGTTGGCAAACGTTAACATTGGCATCACGCTTGCATCACTTTTGGCGCATGCGTCGTATGTGACGTCCCTCCCTCGCGAAGCCTGTCGAATGTCCGCACTCGATCCACTATCGCTCTACCGCACCCGCAGCTGCTCGCGCCAGTGGCTGGGCTTCGTGCGGGCGATGGCCGAGGAATTCGGTGCCGAGTTGCCCGAGCACGATCTGGCCACCCTGATGGCGCGTATCGGCCGCCGTTTCGCGCGCGAGCACCGGCTTGCGCCCTGCACCACGCTGGATGAGGTGCAACAAGCCGCCAATACGATCTGGGACGGCTGCGACTGGGGCCAGTGCACCATGGACGAACAGGCCGACCATGTGCGGATCCGCCATGGCGGCGCGCCGTTGGGCGTGGCCCTGGACGGCGCGGCGTGGAGCGATGGGTTTTTGCAAGGTGTGTATGAAGGGTGGTTCCAGCAATTGGGGATGCTGGCAGGCCTGGCGGTGCAGACCGTTCCGGGCGAGACCGTCGATCTGCGCCAGTTCGTGCTGGCGCGAACGGCATGAGCATGTGTGATCGGGCAAGGGGACAGTGATGGCACCGAAGGACACCAAGAATGCACCTGGGCATGACGATGTCTCGGGCCTGTTCGCGCGGTTGGGGACGCAGGCGAGCGAGGGCTACCACGACTTCGCCTACACCCAGCTGCCGCCACGCAAGCCGACCGATGCGCCTGCATCGGCCGAGGCGGTGACGCCCGCACCGGACGCGGTGATGCCGCCCCTGCCGACAGCGGTCCCGGCGCCGCGCGCGCCAGCCGTGCAGGCGCCGGGTACCGCGCAGGCCGCAGCACCGGCCGACGCGGTTCCCGAGCTGCCGCCGGCCGATGCGCTGGCGCCGCTGCGCAAGCTGCGCCAGCTCGACGAGGCCGGCCCGCGCGGCCTGCCGACGCCCGAGCGGCCGGCGCATACGCCGCTGGAACGCCTGTTCCAGCGCCTGTTGCAGGCCGACGCGCGCACCTCGGCACAGAGCCCGCTCAAGCGGCTGCGCTCGCGTTGATTCCCGTAGCAGAGTGATCCCCCGGCAAGCGCCCGCGCGCTTGTTCGTTTCCGTTTTGCCGCATGCCGCCACGCCTGAAAGGATTTGTCCGATGACCGCTGCCAGTGTCCGTTCCGCATCACCGCTGCCAAGGCTGGCGACCTGGGCGCTGTGGCTGCTGGGTGCGTTGCTGCTGGTGTTCGTGGTGGCCGTGCCGATGGACGTGAACCAGCAGCTGGTGTTCTCCGGCGTGCTGTTCGCCGTGGCGCTGGCGGTGCGCAACCGTGGCGGGCGGGTGGTCATCCTGATGATGATGGGCATGTCGCTGGCGGTGTCGTGCCGCTACATCTGGTGGCGCATTACCCAGACCATGGGCGTGGGCAGCGCGGTGGATTTCATTCTCGGCCTGGGCCTGCTCGGCGCCGAGCTGTATGCGTTCGTGATCCTGGTGCTGGGCTATTTCCAGGTGCTGTGGCCGCTCAACCGCAAGCCGGTGCCGTTGCCGGCCGACCAGAGCCTGTGGCCGAGCGTGGATGTCTTCATTCCCACCTACAACGAGCCGCTGTCGGTGGTGCGCACCACCGTGCTGGCCGCCAGCGTGATCGACTGGCCGGCCGGCAAGATCACCATCCACCTGCTCGATGACGGCCGCCGCGACGAGTTCCGCGAGTTCTGCGCCGAGGTCGGCATCAATTACGTCACCCGCACCAACAACGCGCACGCCAAGGCCGGCAACATCAATGCGGCCTTGAAGAAGTGCAGCGGCGAGTACGTGGCGATCTTCGACTGCGACCACATCCCGACCCGCTCGTTCCTGCAGGTGGCGATGGGCTGGTTCCTGCGCGACACCAAGCTGGCGCTGGTGCAGATGCCGCACTATTTCTTCTCGCCGGATCCGTTCGAGCGCAACCTCGACACCCACGGCAAGGTGCCCAACGAGGGCGAGCTGTTCTACGGCCTGCTGCAGGACGGCAACGACCAGTGGAATGCCACGTTCTTCTGCGGCTCGTGCGCGGTGATCAAGCGCACCGCCTTGGAAGAAGTGGGCGGGGTGGCGGTGGAAACCGTCACCGAAGATGCGCACACCGCGCTCAAACTGCAGCGCCGCGGGTACCGCACCGCCTACCTGGCGGTGCCGCAGGCCGCAGGGCTGGCGACCGAAAGCCTGTCCGGCCATGTGGCACAGCGCATCCGCTGGGCACGCGGCATGGCGCAGATCGCGCGCATCGACAACCCCTTGCTCGGCCGCGGGCTCAAGCTCTCGCAGCGGCTGTGCTATCTCAACGCGATGCTGCACTTCTTCTACGGGCTGCCGCGCATCATCTACCTCACCGCGCCGCTGGCCTACCTGTTCTTCGGCGCGCATGTGATCCAGGCCTCGGCATTGATGATCCTGGCCTATGCGCTGCCGCACATCCTGCAGGCCAACCTGACCAACCTGCGCGTGCAGAGCCGGTTCCGCCATCTGCTGTGGAACGAGGTCTACGAGACCACGCTGGCCTGGTACATCTTCCGCCCGACGCTGGTGGCGCTGATCAACCCCAAGCTGGGCAAGTTCAACGTGACCCCGAAGGGCGGCCTGGTGGCGCGCAGCTATTTCGACGCGCAGATCGCAAAGCCCTATCTGTTCCTGCTGCTGCTCAACGTGGTGGGCGTGGTGGCCGGCGTGCTGCGGCTGATCTATGTCGGCGGCAGCGGCGAGCAGCAGACGATCTGGTTCAACCTGGCCTGGACGCTGTACAACATGGTGCTGCTGGGCGCCACGATCGCCACTGCCAGCGAAACCCGCCAGGTGCGCAGCGCACACCGCGTGCCGCTGGATATCCCGGTCAACCTGTACCTGCCCGACGGCAACGTGCTGCCCAGCCGCTCGTTGAATTTCTCCACCGGCGGCATGGCGATCAAGCTCGATCGGCCGCAGCCGATCGAACCCGGCCTGCCGGTCCAGATCGGCCTGAGCCATCGCGGCATCGAACAGACCCTGCCGGCGGTGGTGCGGCAGGATCGCGATGGCCAGGTCAGCATCCAGTTCACGCAGATGTCGATGGAGCAGGAACGCTGGCTGGTGGCATCCACCTTCGCGCGCGCCGATATCTGGCTCTCGCAATGGGGCCAGCACGACCGCGATTCGTTCTGGCGCTCGATGGGCCAGGTGCTGGAAGCCAGTGCACGCGGCTTCGGGCGGCTGGGCCGGCATATGGTGGACAGTGCGCGGCAGGGCTTTCGCCCCTCGCGCCCGGTGGATCTGGAGTCGTGAGCGTGATGCGTGCTGTGTCCCTTTCCCTTGCCAAGAAGCCATTGATGCGAATGTCCCCCGCCGTGTTGACCTGCGCGCTCACCCTCCTGGCTGGCCTGGCGCAGGCGCAGCAGCTCGCGCCGACCGCGCCCGCAGCCGATGCGCAGGCCGCCGCGGCGACCGTGCCCGAGGCGCCGCTGCCCGCCGGCAGCGCGCGTGCGGCCACGCTGCGCGATCTGGGCATCGATTACGAAATCACCTTGCGCGGCGTGCAGGGCAGTGCCGGCGTGCCCTTCAGCGTGCGCAGCGACGAGATCGTCACCGCCGCCACGCTCAATCTCAAGTACAGCTACTCGCCCTCCTTGCTGCCGGACCTGTCGCACCTCAAGGTCACCATCAACGGCGTCACCGTGGCCACCTTGCCCACCGACAAGGCCAATGCCGGCAAGCTGCTCTCGGCCGACCTGCCGATCGACCCGCGCCTGATCACCGACTACAACCAGCTCAACCTGCAGCTGATCGGCCACTACACGCGCGAGTGCGAAGACCCCGACCACAGCAGCCTGTGGGCGAACGTGGACGCGGCCACCAGCCTGTCGCTGACCACCACGCCGCTGGCGCTGGCCAACAACCTGGCGCTGCTGCCGGTGCCGTTCTTCGACGTCCGCGACACGCGGCGTCTGGAGTTGCCGTTCTACTTCCCGCAGCAGCCGGACATGGCCACGCTGCAGGCGGCCGGCACGGTGGCCTCGTGGTTCGGCACCCTGGCCGGGTATCGCGGCGCGGTCTTCCCCGCGTCCACCGCGAGCCTGCCGGCCAGCGGCAACGCCGTGGTGTTCGCCACCCCGGCCACCTTGCCGGCGCAGTTCGCCACCGCCGACAGTGGCGTGGCCGATATCCGCGGCCCCACCGTGGCGGTGGCGGTCAACCCCACCGATCCCAACGGCAAGCTGCTGCTGGTGCTCGGCCGCAGCAGCGAGGAACTGCAGCGCGCCGCCGCCGCACTGGCGCTGCGTGCGCCGTTGACCGGCGCGGTGGCCCGGATCGGCGAGATGTCCGCGCCGGCGCCGCGCCAGCCCTACGACGCGCCCAAGTGGGTGTCCAGCGAACATCCGGTGCGCTTCGGCGACCTGGTCACCCAGCCCGGTGCGCTGAATGTCACCGGCTACCACCCGGACCTGATCCGGGTCGGCCTGCAGCTGCCGCCAGACCTGTTCGTGTGGGAGCGCGACGGCATCCCGGTGGCGCTGAAATACCGTTACACGGTGCCGGAGGTGGACAACAAGTCCGCGCTCAACGTCAGCATCAACGAGTCGTTCGTGACCACGCTGCCGCTGACCGGCCGTCCGTTCGCCGAGTCCACCCCGATGCGCTGGTGGAACAGCCTGGGCGCGCGCGGCAGCATGCCGGTGCACCAGGACCTGAAGTTGCCGGTAGGCGCGTTCTCGGCCAATAGCCAGCTGCGCTTCCACTTCTTCTTCGATCGCCCGCAGGGCGAAGAATGCAAGAACACCTTCCCGGACGTGTCCGGCGCCATCGATGCCGATTCCACCATCGACCTGAGCGGCTTCCATCACTACATGGCGATGCCGAACCTGGCCGCGTTCGCAAACGCCGGCTATCCGTTCACGCGGCTGGCCGACCTGTCCGAATCGACCATCGTGCTGCCCAACAATCCGGGCGATCAGGACCTGGGCAACGTACTGACCCTGCTCGGGCGGTTCGGTGCGACCACCGGCTACCCGGCGCTGCATGCGCAGATCATCGGCGCCAGCGCGGTGCAGCAGCACGCCGATCGCGATCTGCTGCTGCTCGGCAGCGCCACCTCTCAGCCCTTGTTCAAGCAGTGGCGCGCGCAGCTTCCCATTGGCCAGGACGGGCAGAGCCGGCGCATCGGCCTGACCGACTGGCTGTTCGACAAGCTCCCTGGCTTCCTGTCCTTCGATGCGCGCCGCACCGACCTGCCCACCACGGCCGAGATCGCGCTGCAGCCGCAGCCGGACGATGTGCTGTTGATGGGCTTCGAATCGCCGCTGACATCCGGCCGCAGCGTGGTCGCATTCCAGACCGAAGACCCGGCCAACATGAGCCGCCTGTTCGATGCCTGGTTCGACCCGGCCCTGCTCAAGGATTTCCAGGGCAGCGTGGTATTGCTGCAGCAGAAGAAGGTCACCAGCCTGGTCGGCAACCAGACCTACTACGTCGGCCACCTGCCGCTGCCGACCTGGTTGCGCTGGTACTTCTCGCACCATCCGGTGTGGCTGGCGTTCACCGTGGTCCTGCTGGCGCTGTTGCTGGCCCTGGCCGCCCGCGTGCTGCTGCGCCGGCATACTGCGCAGCGTCTCAACGAAGGGCAGGGCACATGAGCGCACATCACACCGGCAGTGCCATGACCCGCCGCCGCCTGCTGCGCGCCGGCGCGCTGGCCGGCCTGGCGGCGGTCCTGCCGGCGGGCGCCAAGCCGGCGCCGGCGCAGTGCGGCAGCTGGCCGTTGTGGAATGCCTTCGTCTCCAGGCACATCCAGCCCGATGGCCGGGTGGTGGATTTTCTCAATGCCGACCAGCGCTCCACCTCCGAAGGCCAGTCGTACGCGCTGTTCTTCGCGCTGGTGGCCAACGACCAGGTGCTGTTCGACAAGGTGTTGGGCTGGACCCGGCACAACCTGTGCGGCGGCCGTCCGGACCTGAACCTGCCAGCCTGGCTGTGGGGCCGCGACGAGGGCGGCACCTGGCGGGTGCTCGACCCCAACACCGCCAGCGACGGCGAGCTGTGGATCGCCTACGCGCTGCTGGAAGCCGGCCGGCTGTGGAACCGCCCCGGCTATGTCAAGGCCGGCCAGCAGATCCTGCAGCTGATGCGCGCGCAGGAAGTGGCCACACTGCCCGGGCTCGGGCCGATGCTGTTGCCCGGCCGCAACGGATTCGTCGAGAAGGGCCGCTGGACGCTCAACCCCAGCTACCTGCCGATCCAGGCCCTGCGTCGGTGTGCCAGTGCCGATCCCAAGGGCCCATGGGCCGCCATCGCCGCCAACAGCGCGCGCGTGCTGCGCGACAGTGCGCCGGTGGGATTCGCCCCGGACTGGACGGTATGGGACGGCACCAGCTTCAGCGCCGATCCCAAGCGCGGCAATGTCGGCAGCTACGACGCCATCCGCGTGTATCTGTGGGCCGGCATGCTCGATGCCGGCGAACCGCTGCGCGCCAGGCTGCTGCAGGACCTGTCCGGACCGGCCGACCTGCTGGCGGCAGGCACCGGTTTCGCCGAAAAGATCGATACCGCGCGCGGCGTGGGCACCGGCGCGGTGCCGGTGGGCTTTTCCGCCGCGCTGCTGCCCTACCTGAGCGCCCTGGGCCAGCCTGCATTGCTCAAGGCGCAGGCGCAGCGCATTCCCGCCGCCGCCCAGCCCGCGGCCGCCGCCCTGCCGTACTACGAACGCACGCTGGCCCTGTTCGGACAGGGCTGGCTTGAGAACCGCTACCGCTTTGCCGCAGACGGGCGCCTGTTGCCCGCCTGGAGAACGCCTGCATGCTCCGCAAAAACCTGACCCCGCTCTACCTCGCCGGCATGATCGACCTGTGCCTGCTCGCCTCACCGGTGCATGCGCAGACCAGCGCCACCCAGCAACTGGTCGGGCAGGGCAATTACTGGCATGACCAGGGCCGCGACGATCTGGCCGCCGACACCTGGAAGAAGCTGCTCGGCATCGACCCGGACCAGCCGGATGCCTTGCTCGGCCTGGCCCAGATCGACCTGGCCCAGGGCCGCCAGTCCGAGGCGCGCAAGCGCCTGCAGCAGTTGGAGGCGGCCCACCCGCAATCGCCGCAGGCCCAGCGCCTGCGCGTGGCGATCGGCGCGCGCGGCAGCGCCGGCGCCGGCGAAGACCCCAACCTGCGCAACGCGCGCCGCGCCGCCGCCGCCGGGCGGTATGTGGAAGCCGCGCGCAACTACGAGGCCGTGTTCGCCGGCAAGGCACCGCCGCCGAACCTGGCGCTGGAGTACTACCAATCGCTGGCGGGCACGCCCACCGGCTGGGAGCGTGCGCGCGACGGTCTGCGCAAGCTGCAGGCCGGCGAGCCGGGCAATCCGTCGCTGCAGCTGGCCCTGGCCCAGGTGCTGAGCTACCGCGAACCCACCCGCCGCGAAGGCATCGCGCAGCTGCGCACGCTGGCGCAGCGCGCCGACGTGGGCGGCCCGGCGCGCACCAGCTGGCGCCAGGCGTTGCTGTGGCTCAACGCCAGCAGCGCCGATGCGCCGCTGTACCAGGCGTTTCTGGCCGGCACCCCGAACGATGCCGAAGTCACCGCCAAGCTCGGCCAGCTGAGCAACCGCCGCAGCGCCGAGACCACGCCCGCCGACCCCAATGGCATTGCGCTCGGCGAAGGTTTCCGCGCGCTCAACGCCGGCAACCTCGGCGTGGCCGAACAACGCTTCACCCAGGTGCTGCGCGCGCGCGCGCGCGACCCCGAGGCACTGGGTGGGCTGGGCTCGGTGCGCCTGCGCCAGCAACGTTTTTCCGAAGCGCAGGAGCTGCTGCGCCCGGCCGCGGCCAGCAATGGCAAATGGAAGCCCGCGCTGGACAGCGCGCGCTATTGGCAGCAGCTGCAGCAGGCCGAGGCCGCGCGCGCGCGCGGCGACCTGGCGCAGGCACGCCAGCTGGTGGAGCAGTCGGTGCAGCTGCTGCCCAACGAGCCGGCCGGGCACGTGGCGCTGGGCGGATTGCAGGCTGCCGGCGACCCGGTCGCCGCCGAGGCCAGCTATCGCAAGGCGCTGTCGCGCGACGCCGACAATGCCGGCGCCCTGCAGGGCCTGGTCGGGCTGTACAGCCGCCAGGGCCGCATGCAGGAAGCCACCGAGTTGTTCAACCGCCTGCCGGCCGCCGAACGCGCCAAGTCCGGTGGGCAGGCCTTGCTGCGTTCCAACGTGCAGCGTGCGCGTGCCCGCCAGTCGCTGGAGGCGGGCGATGCGGTCAGCGCACAGGCCGAGCTGGAAGCAGCCATGGTCGAACGTCCCGGCGATGCCTGGATCCGCCTGGATCTGGCGCGCCTGTACCGGCAGGCCGGCCGCCCCGATCAGGCCCGCAGCGTCATGGACGGCCTGCTTGCCGTGCATGCCGACCAACCCGAAGCGCTGCAGGCCAATGCGCTGTTCGCCCAGGAAAGCGGCGACTGGCAGGGCGCCTACGACAGCCTGGACCGCATCCCGGTGGCTGCGCGCACGCCGGAGATGACCCAGCTGCGCACCACCGCCTGGATCGAACTACAGGCGCGCCAGGCGCGCGGGCTGGTGCAGCAGGGGCGGGTGGGCGAGGCCCAGCAGTTGCTGGCGCGGACCGAAACCGCGCTCGGCAACCAGCTCGACGACCCGCAATTGCTGGCCGCGCTGGCCGGTGCGCATGCCGACGCCGGCAACACCCAGCGCGCGCTGGTGCTGGCCCAGCGCCTGGTCACCGGCGCCAACCCGCGCACTGAAGACCGCCTGCAATATGCCGGCGTGCTGCTGCGTGCGCAGCAGGACGCCGAGCTGTCGGCGGTGCTGCGCCAACTGCAATCCACCACCATGACGCCGGAACAATTGCGCCGCTATCAGGGCTTGCGCAGCGCCTACACGCTGCGGCAGGTGGATGCCTTGCGCGAGCTGGGCAATCTGGAAGGCGCCTATGACGCGCTGTCGCCGATCCTGGCGCAGCAGCCGGACAACCGCGACGCGCAGGCCGCACTGGCGCGGCTGTATGCCGCCGCCGGCGACCAGCCGCAGGCGCTGGCGCTGTACCAGCAGATCCTGCAGCGCCATCCCAACGATCTGGACACGCTCACCGCCGCCGCCAACAGCGCCGCCGCGCAGTCGGATCTGCGCAATGCCGAGAGCTATCTGCAACGCGCGCTGGCGCAGGCACCGGAGTCGCCGGAAGTGCTGGCCGCGGCCGGCCGCGTGTATCGCAGCGCCGGCAAGAACCGCAAGGCCGAGCAGTATTTCCGCGCCTCGCTGGCTGCGCAGCAGCGCCAGGCCGGCCAGCTCGACAACGGCCTGCCGGCCGCACGCGGCCCCGCCGCGGTGGCCTCGTCCGGTCGCCCGCTCAATCCGTTCTCCGGCATGACCGGCGGCATGCCGCGCTCGCCGGCGGTGCTGTCCGAGCGCATGCAGGCCGGTGACGCGTACGGCGAGGCTGCGCTCGCCGCGCCGCCGGCATCGGCACGCTTGGCCGCTGCCGCGCCGCTCGCTCCCTCCTTCGACGACGGCACCGATATGCTGCCGCAACCGGTCAGCGCCAGCGCTGCGCCGACCATGCTGCCAGCACCCGGCAGCCGCACGCGCGCGTCCTCGCGCGACGATGCGCCATTGGCCACGCGCACCGTTGCGCCGATCGGCGCGGATGCCGGCCCACGCCTGACCAGGCCGGCCGCCCAGGCGCTGCCGCCGGTCGGCAGCGGCAACAGCGTGCTCGACGAACTGCGCGCCGTGCAGTCGGAGAACAGCGACCACCTCGCCGGTGGCGCGTTGTACCGCTCGCGCGATGGCGAAGACGGCCTGGGCCGCCTGGACGACATCGAAATGCCGGTGCAGGCCGAGTTCGCGGTCGGCGAAGGCAAGCTCGGGCTGACGCTGACGCCCACCGTGGTGGATGCCGGTACCGTGACCTCCGATTACGCCACCGCCAGCCGCTTCGGCAGCGGCCCGCAGACGGCGGTCAACGACGCGCTCGCCGCCGACCGCAGCTCGATCGACACGCTGACCAACTCATCGGTCTACCAACTGCTCGCCACCGAAGGCAACACCCCCGCCACGCGCGAACGCCTGCGTCGCTATGCCTTGAACACCGGCCTGTTCGGCGAGCTGTTGACCGAGAACAACAACAGCACGCCGGCCGCGGTGGCCGCGCTGGCCAACGAACCGTTGCCGGCGTACCTGCTCAGCGTCAACGCCGCCAATACCCCGATCGCGCAGCTGGCGCGCGACATCCTCGGCAACACCGCCATCAGCGAGCAGCTGGCCGCCGGCGACGGCGCCGCGCTGCAGGCCCTGGCCAGCAGCGATGCCGCCGCGCAGCAGACGCCCACCACGCTGGCCGCCACGCTCAACAGCATGGCCGCCACCGGCAACGGTGCGCGCCGGCTCAGCCAGGACGACACCGGCGTGGGTGTCGGCGTGCGCTACCGCAACGGCGGGTTCAGCGCCGATGTGGGCAGCACGCCGATCGGATTCCAGGAGCAGAACATCGTCGGCGGGGTCGGCTATCGCGGCGAGCTCGGCGAGACGGTGAGCTGGTCGGCCGATGCCTCGCGGCGTGCGGTCACCGACAGCGTGCTGTCGTTCGCCGGCACGCAGGATGGCCGCAGCGGGCGCGAATGGGGCGGGGTCACCAGCAGCGGCATCGCGCTGTCGGCCACGGCCGACAACGGCCTGCTCGGTGGCTACGCCAACCTGGCCGCGCATCGCCTGAGGGGCAACAACGTGGCCGACAACGACCACCGCCAGGCCGACCTGGGCTTCTACGTGCATGCGCTGGAAACCCGCAACCAGTCGCTGACCGCCGGCGTCAACCTGACCGCCATGCAGTACGACAAGAACCTCAGTGGCTTCACCTACGGCCACGGCGGTTACTTCAGCCCGCAGGACTACGTGGATCTCGGCTTCCCGGTGCACTGGAGCGGCCGCAGCGCAGGGCAGACCGTCAACTGGAAGGTCGACGCCAGCATCGGCGTGCAGCATTTCAAGACCGAGGCCTCACCGTACTTCCCCACCGACCCGACCTTGCAGCAGGCCGCCTACGATGCGGCATCGCTGGCCGCATTGCTCGGCCTGGTCGACCGCTACACCGATCCGGTGTACGCCGGCCAGAGCCGCACCGGGGTGTCCTACAACCTCAGCGGCGCGGCCGAATGGCAGGTGGCGCCGCAGCTGTTCCTTGGCGGGCGCATGACCTTCAACAACGCGCGCGACTACAACCAGTTCAGCAGCAATCTCTATCTGCGTTTCGTGATGGACCGCCTGGGTGCCGCGCTGGGCCGCGCACCGCAGGTGCTGACCTCGCCGTACGCCGCCGATCGTTGAGGCAGTGGGGTGGGCTCCACCCCGCCGGCCGTCGCCGCTGCATGCGAGCCAGAGCGATCGGGGCCTGCGGCCTGTGCCGGCGATGCATGCATGCACACATGCATGGATGCCCAGGCCGGCCTGCGGCGCACCGCCGGGCACCGCACAAACGAACGGCGCCTCGCGGCGCCGTTCGCATCCCCATCACCTGGTGCACTTCGCCTTACGGGCGAACCTTGGTGGCGCAGATGAAGGTCGCCGCCTGCTGCACGCGGCTGATCGCTCCCTGGCCTTCCAGTTCGCGCAGATGGTCGTTCATGCAGCTCAGGTAACCGAAGCGGTTGCCTGCATTCTGCGTCTTGCACAGGCTGCTCTCGGCGGTGACATTGGCGCCGGCGATCAGGCCGCCGGTCTCCACGGTCGGCACCAGCGTATTGCAGTTGCCCAGCCGGGTCAGGCCGCGGTTCAAGGTCCAGCCGATGTCGGCAAACATCGCCGGGGTCAGGTCGATGTTCAGATGCGCCTGCACTTCCGGCGTATCGAACGGTTCCATCAACGCGTTCGGTTGCAGGTCGGTGTCGAAGTGCGAGAACGTCGAGCCGCCCGCCACCACGCTGGGGGCGTACAAGCGCGTGCGGCCGGCACTGTCGGTGCCCTGCAGCAGGTCCGGGTCCTCGTACAGCCCGGCCACGACCGCAGTGCTGCCCTTCAGGCGTGCGCCATCGGCCTGCGACACCATGATCGCCGGGATGGTGATGTCGGTGATCGGCGGTGCCGCGTTGCCCATGGTCTGCACGCCGGCGGCGTTGTTGGCCACGATCACGCCCACCGCGCCATTGAGCTGGGCGTTCTTGACCTTGATGGCGAAGGCGCAGGTGCCGCGGTCGATCAGCGCCACCTTGCCGGCCACCTCGGCCGCGTTGACGAACGGCGTCTCGCAGCCATCGGTGGCCGACGCGGCGGCGACGCCATCGTTGACCGTCACCACCGCGCGGGCGGGGAAATTGCCGGCGGTGGCCAGCGGGCCGAAGCTGGCAAAGCCCACCTCGAACTTGCCGGCGGCGGTGCTGGGCGCGGTGACCTGCAGCAGGGTGCGCGGATCCAGGATCAACGCCGCCTCGCGGTTGACGCGCGTGCCGGCCCATACCGTGCGGCCCGGCGTGCGCATCGCTTCGGCGCGCAGGGCGTTGGTCATGGCCGGATCGTCGAAGCGCTTGTTCTGCACGTTGTCGTAGGCCTGCGAGGTGTAGACGTCGGTCAGGCCGCTGCCCGAACCGAGCACACCGGTGGTCTTGTTGAGGAAGCCGGCAGCGCCCAGGCCGTGGCCGATCTCGTGCATGACCACGTTGAGGAAGTTGATCTGGCCTTCCGGCGTCTTGCCGTCCAGGCCCAGGTACCAGCCGGAGCCGGCCAGGCAGTCGTCCTTGCCCAGGTCGCCGTTGAATTGCGAGAACACGTCGGCCGGATCGGCCGGATCGGGCACCAGGTCCTGCCCGGCGATCGCATCGCCCAATGCAGACGGGTACAGCGTATTGGGCTTGGCGCCGGGGAAGTTGTTGACGATCCAGTTGGGGCCGGCCTGGCCCAGGGTGCCGCCGGTGGCGGTACAGGTCAGTCGCGCGAACGAGGCGTAGACCTTGATCTCGACATTGCTCTGCAGCACCGCGCCCCACAGGTCCATTGCGTACTGGTAGGCGATGCGACGCTGCTCGCCCACCGAGCGCCCGGGGTTGCCGCCCAGCGGGGCAGCGGCGGTCGGGTCGTTCAAGCCGACCACGGTGCCCGCATCGCCATTGATCAGCGTGACATTGGCAGCCGAGGCGTGCAGCGGCGCGAGTGCGGCGCCCACGGCCAGGGACAACAGCAACAAGGGCTTATTCATGCGGCAGCGCTCCGTGCTCGGCGTGGGCGGGTTGGGTGTCGGCGTCGTCGCCATGTTCGATCACGATCCGCCCGTCGGCCTGACGGGTGGCGGTCAGCGAACTCATCTGCGTGGCCGGCAACTTGCGCGCCACGGTGCCGTTTGGCAGGCGACGCTCGGTGGCGCGGGCGGCCGCCTCGGTTTGCGGTATCGCCGTGCGGGTCGCGGCGCTGCGCGCAGCCGCGCCGGCCTGCCGGTCCAGTGCCGCGCTCTCGGCGTCGGTCAGCGGGCGCAGCTTGCCGGTGGCAGGATCGATACCGACCTTGGAACTGGCGGCGACATCCTGCGCCCCGGCTAGCGCCGGCAGGCAGGCGATACACAGCACGCCGGACAACATCCATCCGGGCTTGCGAAAGCTCATCATCGTTGGGGTTTCCTTGGGTCCAACTGCAGAAAGAACGCCGTGCGAGATCCCGGCGTTCGGGAGAATCCTTCCGGTTTAGTCTGTTCATGACTGAATCATGAATCCGTGACTTGTGTCAATCTTTTGACAGGTCGGACGTCTCATGCGAACAATGGCCTGAAAAAGTCAGCTTTGTGCTTGTGCTCGGCTGCTTGTTTGGTTCAAAGACCCCACCTGGCGCCGGCCTCAGTCAGAAATCCGACGCGGCGCCAAGAGGGGGGCCGCCCGCCGTCTTCGGGCAGGTGCCGACATGGGCGGATGCGGTGCGGGCGACGCTGCGTGGGTCGTGCGCCGGCACATGGCGCGCCGGTGCGTCACACTGGCGTTTCGTGCCTGGCCCGCGCTTGCCGCGCAGCCGTGGGCCAGCGCGCTGCAGGGAAGTGATCGATGTCGTCGTGATCGGCGCGGGAGGGGCTTGAGGTGCGGCATGATGGAGGCGGTGGTGGACGACCCGGTCGCCGCTGGTCGCCTGGCGGGGTGCGCCAAGGGCGGCACGGAAAACCTGCCCCCGCAGGACGGAGCCGGTCGGTGCGTGTGCGCACTCGATCCATCCGCTCGTACACTGCGCGCCACGCGTCGCGGCGGGGGCGTGAGCAGTCACGCCTGCACGCGTGCTCCGTCGCACCTTCGAGGACCTGCATGCACGCCGTCATCTATCACAATCCCGCCTGCGGCACGTCCCGCAACACCCTGGCGCTGATCCGGCATGTCGGCATCGAACCGCAGATCATCCACTACCTGCAGCACCCGCCAAGCCTGCAGAAGTTGCAGCAGCTGATTGCCCAGGCGGGTCTGTCGGTACGCGAGGCGATCCGGCAGAAGGAAACGCTTTATCTGGAGCTGGGGCTCGACGATCCGGAGCTGGACGATGCCGCCTTGCTGAGCGCGATGCTGGCGCATCCGGTGCTGATCAATCGCCCGTTCGTCCAGACGCCGCTGGGGACCCGGCTATGCCGCCCCGCCGAGCAGGTGCTGGCCGTGTTGCCGCCCGCCACCGGCGCCTTCCAAAAGGAAGACGGCGAGCGTGTGCTGGACGATACCGGGCGGCCGCTCGGCGGCTGACCGCTGCGCTGTCTTGCAGCACGGCGCATGCTCGGTGGCGGTGACGGACCCGCCATCCGGACGTTGGACTGGCGCGCTGCCCCGGGAGCCTGCGTTGCCCGGGCGGCCAGCGGGGGCAACGCAGGCTCCCCGGGGCAGGCAATCGGCCGCTGCGCGCTCACCTCGACATGCATCGCAGGCTCTAAGATCGCGTCATCGTTTTCGGGAGCATCCGCATGATTCGCCAGATCATCCGCATGGGCGACCAGCGTCTGCTGCGTGTCGCACCTGCGGTCACCAACCTCGGCAGCGCCGAGTTGCAGGCACTGGTGGCCGACATGTTCGAGACCATGGACCACGCACACGGCGTCGGCCTGGCGGCACCGCAGATCGCGGTGGACCTGCAATTGATGGTGTTCGGTTTCGAGGCCAGCGAGCGTTATCCCGAGGCGCCACCGGTGCCGCGTACGGCGTTGGCCAATGCGCAGATCGAGCCGTTGTCGGAGGAGATGGAAAACGGCTGGGAAGGCTGCCTGTCGATCCCGGGGCTGCGCGCGGTGATTCCGCGCTACCGCCGCATCCGTTATCGCGGTTTCGCGCCCGACGGCAGCCCGATCGATCGCCAGGCCGAAGGCTTCCATGCCCGCGTCGTGCAGCACGAGTACGACCATCTGATCGGTCGTCTGTATCCCTCGCGCATCGAGAACTTCGCTACCTTCGGCTTCGAAGACGTGTTGTCGTACGAGCTGTAGCCACGCGCCCGGCAGACCCGTGGTCGTGGGCGGATGCAGGCGGTGTCCCGTATCGGCGGGCGCATCGCGCGCTCGATCAGGCGCATCGCGGCACCGGCGCGCCTGCGCTCGTGCAAGCGCGTCCATCCGCCGGCGTGAGGTCACCGGTTGCGCGGAATCCGGTGCACACGCTGTCCCCGCTCCGGAAACAACAAGGGCGCCTTGCGGCGCCCCGGTCGTCCGTGTCGGCCTTACTTCAGCGCCTTGAAGCGCAGGCGCTTGGGGCCGGCATCGTCGCCCATGCGGCGACGCTTGTCTTCTTCGTACTCGCGGTAGTTGCCCTGGAAGAACTCCACGTGCGAATCGCCTTCGAAGGCCAGGATGTGCGTGGCGATCCGGTCCAGGAACCAGCGGTCATGCGAGATCACGAAGGTATTGCCGGGGAATTCCAGCAAGGCATCTTCCAGCGCACGCAGGGTTTCGATGTCCAGGTCGTTGGACGGTTCGTCGAGCAGCAGCACGTTGCCGCCCTGCAGCAGCGTCTTGGCCATGTGCAGGCGCCCGCGCTCGCCGCCGGACAGCGAGCCCACCATCTTCTGCTGGTCCTGGCCCTTGAAGTTGAAGCGGCCGATGTAGGCGCGCGACTGGATCTCGGTGCCGTTGATGTTGAGGATATCCAGCCCGCCGGAAATCTCCTGGAACACGTTGTGGTTGCCTTCCAGCTTGTCGCGGCTCTGGTCCACGTAGGACAGCTGCACGGTCGGGCCGACCACGATCTCGCCGGAATCGGGCTTCTCCTGGCCGGTGATCATCTTGAACAGGGTCGACTTACCGGCGCCGTTGGGGCCGATGATGCCGACGATGGCGCCCGGCGGCACGATCATCGACAGGTTGTCGATCAGCAGGCGGTCGCCGAACTTCTTGGAGACGTTCTTGAATTCCATCACCGCATTGCCCAGGCGCTCGCCCGGCGGGATGAAGATCTCGTTGGTCTCGTTGCGCTTCTGGTAGTCCACCGACTGCAGCTCTTCCAGCCGGGCCAGGCGCGCCTTGCCCTTGGTGCGGCCGCCCTTGGCGTTCTGGCGCGACCATTCCAGTTCCTTCTGGATCGCCTTCTGGCGCGACTTCTCCTGGTTGTCTTCCTGTTTGAGGCGCTCGTCCTTCTGGGTCAGCCAGTCGGTGTAGTTGCCCTTCCACGGAATGCCGCGGCCGCGATCCAGTTCCAGGATCCACTCGGCGGCGTTGTCCAGGAAGTAGCGATCGTGGGTCACCGCCACCACGGTGCCGGTATAGCGGGCCAGGAACTGCTCCAGCCATTCCACCGACTCGGCATCCAGGTGGTTGGTCGGTTCGTCGAGCAGCAGCATGTCCGGCTTCTGCAGCAGCAGCCGGCACAGCGCCACGCGGCGCTTCTCGCCGCCGGAGAGCTTGCCGACCACCGCATCCCACGGCGGCAGGCGCAGCGCATCGGCGGCCACGTCCAGCTGGTTCTCCAGGGTGTGGGCATCGCCGGCGGCCAGGATCGCCTCCAGGCGCTCCTGTTCCTTGGCAAGGGCGTCGAAGTCGGCGCCTTCCTCGGCATAGGCCAGATACACCGCATCCAGCGCGGCCTGCGCCTGCAGCACGTCGCCCACGCCTTCCTCGACGGCCTCGCGCACGGTGTGCTCGGGGTTGAGCTGCGGTTCCTGCGCCAGATAGCCGACCTTGATGCCGGCCTGCGGGCGGGCTTCGCCCTCGAAGTCGGTATCCACGCCGGCCATGATCTTCAGCACCGTCGACTTGCCGGCGCCGTTCAGGCCCAGCAGGCCGATCTTGGCGCCCGGGAAGAAGCTCAGCGAGATGTCCTTGATGATCTGCCGCTTGGGCGGGACCACCTTGCTGACGCGGTTCATGGTGTAGATGTATTGCGACATGGGTGCTCCGTGGACGCAGGCAGCCCGCCGGCCGAGGCCGGAGGCAGCGGAAAAGGGATTGCGTCGATTATACCGGCAACTGCCCGGAGCCGCGGTGTGCCGATCTGGAGCTAAACAGCAGCCTACCTATGACCTGAATAGGGAATTTCGTAACCGATTCCAGCAATAATGCGTTAAGGCGGGCAGCGCCTTAATGAAATTGCGACATCGCAAACAGGAGCTGGTCATGAACCGCAAACGCATCGTTACCGTTGTGCTTTCCTCCATCCTGGCGCTGGGTTCCGTGGCTCCGGCTGCCTTTGCCGGGGACTGGGACCGCGACCACGATCGTCGCGGCCATGACCGCGACCACCGCGGCGACTGGCGCAACGACCGCCGCGACTGGCGAGACGATCGCCGGGCCGACCGGCGCGAATGGCGCGACGACCGCCGCCATTACAGCAACGGCTACCGTGAGGGCTATCGCGACGCGCGCTACCAGGATCGCCGCTACGGCAATCGGGTGTATGTCTACGATCGCCCGTCCTACTACCGCGCCGGCCCGCCGCCGCGTCCGTATTGGGCCCGCGGCCAGCGCTATCACGGCCCGGTCTATGTGATCAACGACTACGACCGCTACGACCTGCGCCGCCCGCCGTACGGTTACCGCTGGCAGCGCGACGACCGCGGCAACCTGCTGCTGGTCGCCATCGCCACCGGCATCATTGCCGACCTGGTGCTCAACAACTAAAGCGCTGCGGCCAGCGGCTTCCAGCCGCTGGAGCGTAATCGCGCCGGTCATCACACAAGGGCGCACCTACGGGTGCGCCCTTGCCATGTGTGCGGCGCGAGCGCAGTTACCCCGATTGGTCACCCGTGCGGCGGAGGCATACAATCGGCGGCCCTACTGGCTGCAGCTGCTCCGGAGCTTTGCATGTTCTCGCGCGACGTCCGACTGGAAACCTACGACCCCGAACTGGCCAAGGCCATCGCCGCTGAAGCTGGCCGCCAGGAGGATCATGTCGAGCTGATCGCCAGCGAAAACTACTGCAGCCCGCTGGTGATGCAGGCGCAGGGCAGCCAGCTGACCAACAAGTACGCCGAAGGCTACCCGGGCAAGCGCTACTACGGCGGCTGCGAGTACGTGGACATCGCCGAGCAGCTGGCGATCGACCGCGTCAAGCAGGTGTTCGGCGCCGACTATGCGAACGTGCAGCCGCACAGCGGCTCGCAGGCCAACCAGGCGGTGTATCTGGCGCTGCTGCAGCCCGGCGACACCATCCTGGGCATGAGCCTGGCGCACGGCGGCCACCTGACCCACGGCGCCAAGGTCAACGTCTCCGGCAAGCTGTTCAACGCGGTGCAGTACGGCGTCAACGAGCAGGGCCTGATCGACTACGACGAGGTCCAGCGCCTGGCCACCGAGCACCAGCCGAAGATGGTGGTGGCCGGTTTCTCGGCTTACTCGCAGAAGATCGACTGGGCGCGCTTCCGCGCCATTGCCGACAGCGTCGGCGCGATTCTGTTCGTGGACATGGCCCATATCGCCGGCCTGGTGGCCGCCGGGGTGTATCCCAGCCCGATGGAGCATGCGCATGTGGTCACCTCGACCACCCACAAGACCCTGCGCGGACCGCGCGGCGGCATCATCGTCGCCAAGGGGGCGAGCGAGGAACTGCAGAAGAAGCTGCAGTCGATCGTGTTCCCCGGCATCCAGGGCGGCCCGCTGATGCACGTGATCGCGGCCAAGGCGGTGGCGTTCAAGGAAGCGCTGGAGCCGGAGTTCAAGACCTACCAGCAACAGGTGGTGAAGAATGCCCAGGCCATGGCCAACACGCTGATCGCGCGCGGCTACAAGATCGTCTCCGGCGGTACCGAAAATCACCTGATGCTGGTGGACATGATCGGCCGCGATGTCTCCGGCAAGGACGCCGAAGCGGCGCTGGGCAAGGCCCACATCACCGTCAACAAGAATTCGGTCCCCAACGACCCGCGCTCGCCGTTCGTGACCTCGGGCCTGCGTCTGGGCACCCCGGCGATCACCACGCGCGGTTACAAGGAACAGGACAGCATCGACCTGGCCAACTGGATCGCCGACGTGCTCGACGCCCCGAGCGACGAGGCCGTGCTGGCGAAGGTGCGCGACGCGGTGACCGCGCAGTGCAGGAAGTATCCGGTGTATGGCTGAGGTGCCGGGATTGGTGATTCGGGATTGGGGATGCGCGGCAAGCGCGTCCTTGCTCCTGCTGTTGCCAATCCCTAATCCCCACTCCCCAATCCCGGCCCTCTGATGCACTGCCCCTTCTGCCAGCACAACGACACCCGCGTGATCGATTCGCGCGTGTCCGAAGACGGAACGACGATTCGTCGGCGCCGTGAGTGCGAGGCGTGCGGCGAGCGCTTCAGCACGTTGGAAACGATCGAACTGAAGTTGCCCACCGTGGTCAAGAGCGATGGCGGGCGCGAGGCCTTCGACGCGCGCAAGCTGCGCACCAGTTTCGACCGTGCGCTGCAGAAGCGGCCGGTGGCCGAGGAGCAGATCGAGGCGGCGGTACGCTCGGTGGTGCACCAGCTGCGCATGTCCGGCGAGCGCGAAGTGGGCTCGCTGCGGGTGGGCGAATACGTGATGGTCGAGCTGCGCAAGCTCGATCATGTCGGCTATGTGCGCTTCGCCTCGGTCTACCGCAGTTTTCAGGACGTGGCCGATTTTCGCGAGGAAATCGAAAAGCTCGAACGCGAGCTTCCGGTCGGCAGCGAGCAGCTGCCGTTGCTGGAAGCGGCGTTGGAACGCGCCGGCAAACCCGGCAAGCGCTGAGCGCGGTGCGCATCGCCTGCGTGGCGGAAACGCCGGAGCATCTGCCGGCCATTGCGCAGGCGCAGCTGCAGGCGTTCGGCGCGTTGTTGCCCGACTGGACCCTGGACCAGGCGCTGGACGAATTGCGCAGCCACATGCGCGACGACGTCATTCCCACCACCTGGATCGCGCTCGATCGCGCGCACTGGCTGGGATCGGTCAGCCTGCTGGACACCGATGATGCCCGTCTCGGGGATTGGACGCCCTGGCTGGCCTCGCTGTACGTGCGGCCGCAGGCGCGCGGGCGGGGCATCGGCCAGGCCCTGGTGGTGCATTGCGTGCAGGCAGCCGCACGCCTGAAGGTGCGGCTGCTGTATCTGTACTGCCAACCGGCGCTGGTGCCGTTCTACCAGCGCCTGGGATGGCAGACGCACACCGAACTTTTATTGGGGCCGATGCAGATCGTGGTGATGCGCATCGCCCCGCAGGAGACAGTAGCGTGACCGATCATGCCGCCACCGCCGACGACCACCGCTGGATGGCGCAGGCGCTGCGCCTGGCCGAGCGTGGTGCCTACACCACCCGGCCGAACCCGATGGTGGGCTGCGTGATCGTGCGCGATGGCCTCTGTGTGGGCGAGGGCTTCCATCAGCGCGCTGGTGGTCCGCATGCCGAAGTGTTCGCACTGCGCGCTGCCGGCGAGCAGGCGCGTGGGGCCACGGCCTATGTCACCCTGGAGCCGTGCGCGCATTACGGGCGCACCCCGCCCTGTGCCCTGGCCTTGATCGAGGCCGGCGTGGCACGTGTGGTGGCTGCGATGGCCGACCCGTTTCCACAGGTCAACGGCGGCGGATTCGCGCTGCTGCGCGAGGCCGGAATCGAGGTGGTCAGCGGCGTGCTGCAGGCGCAGGCGCGCGCGCTCAATCGCGGGTTCCTCTCGCGGGTGGAGCGGGGCAGGCCGTGGATGCGGGTCAAGCTGGGCGCCAGCCTGGATGGACGCACTGCGCTGGCCAGCGGCCAATCCAAATGGATCACCGGCGGCGATGCGCGTGCCGATGTGCAGCGCTGGCGCGCGTGCGCCGGCGCCATCCTCACCGGCGCCGGCACGGTGCTGGCCGACGATCCGTCGATGACGTTACGGCTGGGCGACGATACGCCGTTCGTGCCGCCGCTGCGGGTGGTGCTGGATGCGGGCCTGCGTACGCTTGCATGCGGCAACATCCGCCGGGGCGACGCATCGACGCTGTATCTGCATGGCGAAGAGATGGCGCCGCCGCCGCTCGACGCTGCCGAGTTCGTCGGCATGCCATTGCATCATGGCCGTTTCGATCTGCAGGCCGTAGTGGCGGTGCTTGCCGAGCGCGGCATCAACGAGGTGCATACGGAGGCCGGTGCCACCCTGAGTGGCGCTCTCCTGCAGGCCGGACTGGTCGACGAGCTGCTGGTCTACCTGGCGCCAGTGCTGCTGGGCGATAGCGCAAGGCCGCTGGTGGCGGGCCTGGACATCCAGACGCTGGCGCAACGCCAGCAGCTGCAGTTGCTCGACGTTCGTCAGTTGGGGCAGGACCTGCGCCTGCGCTACGCGCCCGTGACGGCTGGCTGACATCCGGCAAAGCGCCGTTCGAGCCACAGCAGTTGAGTCGCGCAGCAAGGCCGTCACCGCCTGTGCCAGGCGGTTGATGCGAACGGCTGCGAGGTGTACCAGGGCGATTCAAGCATGCCGGTGCGTACTCCCGCGCGCCGGATATCGTCTGGGCTTGCGCGCGAGCTGGCCTGCTGCACATCTCATGGGTTGCGATGTGCGATCACACGCTGGCGTTGACGCATCGCGAGAACTTCAGTCGCAGGCGTATACCGATCGTCGTTACGCGGCGTGCAGGTCTCACCACGCAGCCTCGATTCAGACAACAAAAAGGCCCCGCATTCGGGGCCTCGGTGATGCGATGACGCCGCCGATCAGAAGCTGGCGCGCACGCCGACCTTGTATTGGTTGGCGTTGTCGATGAACTCGACTTCGCCGACCAGGCCCCAGGTGCGGGTGAAGTTGACCTGACCGCCGAGGGTGCCGACGAATTCGCCTTCGTCCACGTCGCTGCCGTCGATGTAGCCCGCCTTGACCCACGCTTCGGTGCGCGGCGAGGGCTTGCCGCGCAGGCCCAGATTACCGAAACCCAGGGTGCTGGTATCGGACGAATCGCCGAGCGAACTATTGCCGCGACGCAGTTCGGATTCGACCTTGGAGCGCAGTACGCTGATGTCGGCGATGAACTCGACCCGCTCGGTCATTTCCTGGCGGTAGCCGATACCCAGATTCGCCTGCTGCAGAGTGCCTTCGAGCACGAAGCCCGAGCCGAGGTTGAAGTCCTTTTCGGCGCGCTGGTAGCCAGCGAACACGTAGACCGGTTCGGCGATCTGCCAGGAGCCGCGGATGTAGCCACCGTCCAGGTCGTCGGAATCGCTGTTCACGCTGATCTCGGTGCGATTCCAGCCGCCTTCGACATAGCTGTAGCTCAAGCCTTCAGCGGACGCAGCGAACGGTGCGGCGGCCAGCAAGGCGGCCAGAATGAGGGTGTTGCGCATGATGTACTTCTCTCCAGTGATATCCGTAAGTCCATCCCGTTGCGGGACGGCGAGCGACGTCTCCCGTCGCGGCGCGCAATTTAACAGAGCCTTCACAATGCTGGCTATGGGGGAATTCCCGACATGACGCAGCGTCCTGCCAGCGCGCGTGCTGCGGCCAGCAATGCCCAGGCGAGGCACTGTTAAACTCTCCGGGCCGGTTCGCCGGCACTCACGAACGTCTTCAGGGCGGGGTGCGATTCCCCACCGGCGGTAGGCATGCGCAAGCGTGCGAGCCCGCGAGCGCTTCGCCGTCGACCCGCCCCGTGCGGACACGGCGGCGAAGGTCAGCAGATCCGGTCCGATGCCGGAGCCGACGGTATAGTCCGGATGAAAGAAGACGGCCAATGCGCAGCCTTGCGGCTGTGCGTGCGCCTGTTTGCTTTGCCTTGTGGCGTTTTTCGCTCAACTCCTGCGAGAAACGACTATGTCTTTGCATCACCCGCTGCGCTGTCCTGCACCTGTTCACCGCCCGACGTCCACGCAGCGCCCGCTGCAGAAGGGGGCGCACTGATGTTTACCGGAATCATCGAGGGCGTCGGCCGCCTGGCCGCGCGCCAGCCGCAGGGCGGCGATGTGCGTTTCACCTTCGCCACCGGCAGCCTGCCGTTCGACGCCGTGCAGTTGGGCGAGAGCATCGCGGTCAATGGCGTGTGCCTGACCGTGATCGGGTTCGATGCAACCAGCTTCCAGGCCGATGCATCCACCGAAACCCTGGCGCTGACTACGCTGGGCGCGCTGCCCGAAGGTGCGCTGATCAATCTCGAACGCGCGATGCGCCCCACCGACCGGCTGGGCGGTCATCTGGTCAGCGGACATGTCGATGGCCTGGGCCAGGTGCAATCGGTCCATGACGATGCCCGCGCACAGCGCTGGCGGTTTGCCGCACCGCCGCAGGTGCTGCGCTATGTCGCCAAGAAGGGCTCGATCTGCGTCGATGGCGTCAGCCTGACCGTCAACGCGGTGGACGATGCCGGCTTCGAGGTCGCGCTGATCCCGCATACGGTGGCAAACACGGCGTTTTCCGCGACCGCGGTGGGCGCGGCGGTGAACCTGGAGATCGACCTGGTGGCGCGCTATGTCGAACGCCTGCTCGGCACGCGGGGTGCGGCATGAATTTCGCACCGGTTCCCGAGTTGATCGAAGAACTGCGCGCAGGGCGCATGGTGGTGATCGTCGATGACGAAGACCGCGAAAACGAGGGCGACCTGATCATGGCCGCCGAGCTGGTCAAGCCGTCTGACATCAACTTCATGGTCACCCACGCGCGCGGCCTGGTGTGCCTGTCGCTGACCCGCGAGCGTTGCGCGCAGCTGGGCCTGGCGCCGATGGTGCGCAACAACACCGCGCAGTTCCAGACCAACTTCACCGTCAGCATCGAAGCGGCCGAAGGCGTGACCACCGGCATCTCCGCCTACGATCGCGCGCACACCGTGCGCACGGCGGTGCGTCCGGATGCCAAGCCGCAGGACCTGAGCCAGCCGGGCCACATCTTCCCGCTGATTTCCCAGCCTGGTGGCGTACTGACCCGTGCCGGACATACCGAGGCGGCCAGCGACCTGCCGATGCTGGCCGGGCTGGAACCGGCCGGGGTGCTGGTGGAAGTGCTCAACCCGGACGGCAGCATGGCGCGTCGCCCGCAGCTGGAAGTGTTTGCGCGCGAGCACGGGCTGAAGATGGGCTCGATCGCCGACCTGATCGCGTACCGGCTGGCCAACGAGCACACCGTCGAGCGGGTGGACGCGCGCGAGATCGCCACCGAGTTCGGGCCGTTCCAACTGGTGACCTACCGCGACCGCATCGCCCACGACCTGCACTTCGCCCTGGTGCGCGGCACGGCCGATCCGCACACGCCCACGTTGGTGCGGGTGCAGGTGGAGAACCCGCTGGCCGACCTGCTGCACTGGCAGCGCGAGGATTTCGGCGTGGCCGCCACCGACGCCTTGCGTGCCATCGCCGCCGAAGGGCAGGGCGTGATGGTGGTGCTGTCGGCCCCGCGCGACAGCGAGTCGCTGCTGGCCCGCTTGCGCCAGCAGCCGGAGGCCGCCGCCAACGCCAAGGACGTCAGCCAGTGGCGGCGCAACGGTGCCGGCGCGCAGATCCTGGCCGAACTTGGCCTGGGCAAGCTGCGGGTGCTGGGGACGCCGCGCCGCCAGGTCGGCCTGGCCGGCTTCGGGCTGGAAGTGGTGGAGTACCTGGAATGCCACCCGGGCCAGGGCGTGCGCTCGGTACCGCCGGACGCGGTGCCGTAGGTCATGCTGCTGCGCCAGCGCCGCGCTGTCGCGTGGCGCTGGCGCAGTCCGGCGACAACGCGCCGTCCGCAGGCGGCGCCCGGTTGCCGCCTGCCCGTCGCCTGCCCGCACGGCAGCGTCGCCCAATGCCAAGCGCTCGGCGCCAAGGCAGGGCCTGCTTTGCCGGGCCGCGCCGTGCCGATGCGCGCCGGGGCCGGCCCCGGCAGCTGTTAAACTTCCCGCCCCCTCGAGTTGCCGACCCGCATGACCCACTACGAAGGCGATCTTCGCCCCACCACCGCGCGCTTTGCGATCATCGCCAGCCGCTGGAACGCCCGCATCACCGACGTGCTGGTTGCCGGCGCGCGCCAGAGCCTGGCCGGCAACGGCATTGGCGAGGACGCCATCGACGTGATCCGCGTGCCCGGCGCCTGGGAAATCCCGATCGCCGCCAACCGCGTGGCGCAGTCCGGCCAGCATGGCGCGATCATCGCGCTGGGCTGCGTGATCCGTGGCGATACCCGCCATTACGAACACGTGGCCGACCTGTGCGCCGAAGGCCTGATGAGCGTGCAGCTGCAGACCGGCGTGCCGGTGCTCAATGGCGTGCTGGCGGTCGAGCGCGTGGAAGATGCCGAGGCGCGTGCCGGCGGCAGCCACGGCAACAAGGGCGAGGAATGCGCGCTTGCCGCGCTGGAACTGGTGAATCTGATGGAGTTGTTGCCATGAGCAAGTCCGGTGGACATGCCCGCCACGGCCGTCGCGACGGCATCGACCCGGTGCTGCGTTCGCGCGCGCGCCGGCGTGCCTTGCAGGCGGTGTATGCCTGGCAGATTTCCGGCGGATTCGCCAAGCAGGTGATCGCCCAGTTCGCGCATGAGCAGGCGCACGAAGTGGCCGATCTGGCGTACTTCGAAAGCCTGGTCGATGGCGTGATCGCCAACCGCGCCGAGCTGGATACCGCGCTGACGCCGTATCTGGACCGCGGCGTGGAAGAAGTCGATGCGATCGAGCGCGCGGTGCTGCGCCTGGCCGCCTACGAGCTGCTGTATCGGCAGGACGTGCCGTACCGCGTGGTGATCAACGAAGCGATCGAAACCGCCAAGCGCTTCGGCTCCGAACATGGCCACACCTATGTCAACGGCGTGCTGGATCGCGCTGCGGTGGAGTGGCGCAAGATCGAGTCGGGCGCCTGAGGCGCTGAGATTCGGCATTCGTGATTCGGGATTGGCAGCTAGCGGCGGTCCCGCTGATGCAAGGTGCGAGCGCCTTTGCTCGAATGACGCAGCCTTGAGTTGATCCGCCGTGGCTGTGCTGTCGCATGCTTCGACAGGACGGCTGGCCAGCTGCTCACACAGCCTGCTGTTACCACTCCCGAATGCCCAATCCCCACTCCCGGCCCTGCAAATGCCCGAATTCGATCTGATCGCCCGTCTGCGCGCCCGCATTGCCGCGCGTGCCGATGTGCCGTTGGGCATTGGCGACGATGCGGCATTGTTGCAGCCGCCGGCCGGTGAGCAGTTGGCGATCACCGCCGACACGCTCAATGCCGGAGTGCATTTCCCGCACGAGACGCAGGCCGCCGATGTCGGCTGGAAGACGTTGGCGGTGAATCTCTCGGATCTGGCCGCGATGGGCGCGCAGCCGCGGTGGTGCACCTTGTCGCTGTCGCTGCCCAGCGACGATCTGGCCTGGGTGGACAGGTTTGCCGATGGCTTCTTTGCGCTGGCCGATGCGCATGACATCGCCTTGGTCGGCGGCGATACCACGCGCGGGCCGTTGTCGTGTGCAGTGACCGCCATCGGCAGCGTGCCGCCAGGCGCGGCACTGCGTCGCGATGCTGCGCGCGTGGGCGATGACGTGTGGATCACTGGCGCGCCAGGCGAAGCGGCCGCGGCATTGTCGCTATGGCAGGCAGGCCGGCTGGATGTCACGCAGGTGGCGGCCGATCCGTTGCATGAAGCCTGGCGCGGCCGTCTGCTGCGCCCGCGGCCATGCGTGCAGGCCGGCTTGCGTCTGCGTGGGCTTGCGCATGCCTGCGTGGATGTCTCCGATGGCCTGCTTGCCGATCTGGGCCATCTGTGCGAGCGCAGCGGTGTGGGTGCGCAGATCCTGTCGGCGGCGCTGCCGCCAATGCCGCGCGGCGCCGATCTCGACGCGCCGACGTGGCTGGGCTGGCAGCTGGGTGGCGGCGATGATTACGAACTGTGCTTCACCGCCGCCGCGCAGCACCGCGATGCGGTGCAGCAGGCGATGGCGTTCGCTGGTGTGGCCGCGACGCGTATCGGCCGCATCGTGGCCACACCGGGTGTGGTGGTGCACGACGCAGATGGCAATCCCTGGCATCCGACGCAGCGCGGGTATCAGCATTTCGTTGGCTGATGCGTGGGTTGGAGCGTGTGTAGCGGGATGCCATGTGGTGGTGGCGGGTTGGCGCGCCGCCGGGACGGCGCGGCTGAGCTGATCGCTGGGCGCGTTACAGGCGAGGCGGTGGCGCCTTGTGCAAGGTCGGGTTGATGCTGTCTCCGGGACTTGCGGATGTTGCCGGCTGCCCTCATCCGCCCTTCGGGCACCTTCTCCCGCCAGCGGGAGAAGGGAGCTTGCCGGTTGGGATCGGGTCGCGCCTGATGTGCCGCGCTGTCCACCTCCGCAAGGCAAGCCTCCCGCCTCCCGCCTCCCGCCTCCCGCCTCCCGCCTCCCGAATCCCGAATCCCGAATCCCGAATCCCGAATCCCGAATCCCGAATCCCGAATCCCGAATCCCGAATCCCGAATCCCGAATCCCGAATCCCAGCCCTTGAGCCATACCGTACCGTCTGGTACGTTCGCTTGGCGTTCTCCCCCGAACCACAGATGCATGGCAACTGCCGCTGGGCCATCCCGGCCCGGCCTTGCATGGGAGAAGCAGCATGAGCAAGCGTTGGATTCGTGGCATCGCCGCACTGGCGTTGTTGATGGCCTCGGCGTCGGCCGTGGCGGGTGCCTTCAGCAAGACCTATGAACGCATCCCCGGCTGGGATGGCGCGCAGATGGGGGCCCTGGTGCTGGTGCCGCAGGGGCAGGGCGCCGGGCCGTTTCCCTTGATCGTGATGCCGGCCAGTTGGTCGTTGCCCAACCTGGAATATCTGGGCCGCGCCACCCAACTGGCCAGCGACGGCTACGTGGTGGTCAGCTACACCTCGCGCGGGTTCTGGGATTCGGCTGGGCAGATCGATATCGCCGGGCCGGACACGGTGGAAGACGTCAGCGCGGTGATCGACTGGGCACTGGCGCATACGCCAGCCAACCCGAATGCGATCGGCGCGTCGGGAATCTCGTACGGAGCCGGTATCAGCCTGCTCGCGGCAGAGCGCGATCCGCGCATCAAGGCAGTGGCCGCCCTGAGCGGCTGGGCCGACCTGGAAGCGGCGCTGTATTCCAATCGCACGGTTAGCCAGCAGGGCGTCGGGTTGCTGGTGGGCGCGGGGGCCTTGACCGGCCGGCCCGGTCCTGACCTGGCGCAGATCGGGCGGCAGGTCGCCGTTGGCGATTACGACGGCGCAGTGCAGGGCTTCCTGCCGCAGGCCGCCTCGCGCAGCCCGGCGAGCGGGGTGGACGCGCTCAACCGCAACCGCACCGCCGTATTGCTGGGCAATGCCTTCAACGACGGGCTGTTCCCGCCCAACCAGACCATCGCGTTCTTCGATCGATTGCGCGGGCCCAAGCAATTGCTGCTGAGCCAGGGCGACCACGCGACGACCGAATTGCCGGGCGCCCTGGGGTTGCCCAATGAGATCTACACCGCGGCCACGCGCTGGTTCGACCGCCATCTCAAGCAACGCAACAATGGGGTGGATGCCGAAGCGCCGGTGCGGCTGTCGCCGCGCGCCGGGCAATGGCTGGAGTATCCGGACTGGGCGGCAGTACAGCAGGGCAGCACGCGGCTGGGTCTGTCCGCGCCGACGGGCTCGCTCATCCCCACCGGTGGCCTGGTCGGCGGCAGCGCCAGCGGTTGGCAATCGCGCATCGCCACCGATGTGCCCACCGTGGCCGACTCCGGGGTGGTGCTGGTCAGCGGCCTGCTGCAGGGCATCGGGCTGCCGGTGACCACCTCGATCCCGCTGGTGAGTCGCGCCGCTGCCGCGGTCTGGGTAGGCTCGCCGTCGAATGGCGTGCGCCGGCTGGCGGGCAGCCCGTCGCTGCGCGTGACCGTGGTACCCAGCCAGTCGAACGTGAGCCTGTTTGCGTATCTGTACCGCATGGACGCGTTGGGGGTGGCGCAGTTGATCACGCATGCACCGTACTCGCTGCGTGGTGTTACCGCCGGCCGTGCGGTGACGCTGGACTGGCCGTTGCAGGCAGCGGCGACCGAGATCCCGGCCGGACAGCGGCTGGTGCTGGTCGTCGATACCCGCGATGCGCGCTACACCGATGCCAGCGATGGCGGCGGCACGGTGACGTTCACCTCGCCGGTCGCCACCCCATCGGTGTTGAACGTGCCGCTGCGGTGATACGCCCGGCCGGTGAGGCACAGCGCATTCTGGTGGCGCAATCAGCCGGTGATTGCGCCGATCAGGTGGCGGTTCGCATCCAGGACGGGTGATGCCCTGATCACGCATTCCAGCTCGATCGCGCTCAGTCGGCACCGATGACTGCAGCGACCGCAGTGAACAGCGTTGGCGGCGAATCGGGCTCCTCAACCACCGATCCACCGACAGTCAGCCGGGCAGCGCTGCGTGCAGTCCATCACCGACCATCGCTGTTCCATCCATCTCCGTTCCACCGCACGCGGCCAACGCCACAGGCGGGATGTCCTCGCCGGTGGCGAGAGCCTTGGCGGCGTGGGGCCCGCCGGGAAGTCGTCATGGACGGAGATACGGCGTGTCCCGGAAGCGGCGAGGGCATCCCGCCACCGATCAAATGCTGTTCTTGCAATCGGAAGGCGCAGCTCGACATCGCTGTCGCTCGATGTCACTGACAGGCAGCCGCGGCGCCGTGTGCCGGGAGGCGTGCTCCGGCCGCATGGCGATCAAGCGCGAACATAGCCGCCCCGCCACGCAGCCGCTGGATGTCCTCGCCTTTCCGCAAGTCTCCGCGGCTTGAACCCAGCAAGGGAGCCTGCTATCTCGAAGCAGCCCTGGATTCCGTACGTCGCCGGTATGCGCAGAGGCATCACGCGGCACGCTCTGGGTGCCGTCAACCACAGGATCGATCCAGACCCTGGACATTCGTCATCGCGGAGCAATCCGCCGCAAGCGCAATCGGCTGAGCGTTTATCCGGCTTTCCCGCTGACAGCCATCGAGCGGCTTTATGCGGAATTTACGCCCCGGCTGCAGCAGGTCCATAGCGACTTTACGCAGCGCAGGAAGACACTGCGCGGGTTGGCGGAGCGGTTCCGCCGTGGACGATTCCGATGCATCCCTTGCTCTGTCTGCTCCACCGGCGCTGCGCGCGCGGTGCGGCGGCGCCTTGCCCTGTTGTCGTGTCCCGGCTGCCTGAAGATGCAGGCAGCCTCACTTTGTCGCGTGCCTGCGCACGTTTCGGGGAGTGACCGACATGCCTGCCTGGTTGTCCCTGTTGTGCGGCGTGGCCGTACTCGTTGCCGCCGCGTACCTGCTGTACGTGGTGCTGCGGCCCGAAGACTTCTGATGCGAGTGCGCTGCAATGACTGAAACCTTTCTTGTCTACGCGCTGGCCATCGTGCTGGCGTGGCCCGCGGGCCGGTACCTGGCGGCGGTGATGCGTGGCGCCCCGATGCGGGGCGATGGCGTGTTCGGGCTGATCGAACGGCCCCTGTACGCGCTGCTCGGCACGCGCCCGCAGCAGGGCATGTCCTGGCGCGGTTACGCCATGGCGTTCCTGGTCAGCAACCTGGTGGTCGGCCTGCTGACCTGGGCGGTGTTCATGACCCAGGCCTGGTTGCCGCTCAACCCCGATGCCATTCCCAACATGCGCTGGGATACCGCGCTGCACACCATGGTGTCGTTTCTTACCAACACCAATCAGCAGCATTACTCGGGCCAGTCGCAGCTGTCCTACCTGGCGCAGATGACCGGCATCGTCGGCCTGCAGGTGGCGACGCCGATGATGGGCCTGGCGCTGGCGGTGGCAACGCTGCGTGCGTTGTTCGGTGGGCGCGCCATCGCAGGTGTGCCCGATGCCTTGCCGACAGCGGAAGCAACGGCGAGTGCGCGGCAGGACGATGCGGAGACGGCGCTGGCGCGCCACGGCGGGCAACCGCAAAGCTCCGGCGCGGAGGCACTTGCCGACGCGGATGTCGGCAACTACTGGGCCGACGTCATCCGCGCCAGCGTGCGCGTGTTGCTGCCGCTGTGCCTGCTGTGGACGGTGCTGCTGGGCTGGCAGGGCGTGCCGTCCACGCTGCAGGGCGCGGCCACTGCCGTGCCGCTGGACAGCGGCGCCGGCATGGCCAGGCAGACCATTCCGGTGGGCCCGGTGGCGGCCATGGTGGCGGCCAAACAGCTCGGCACCAACGGCGGCGGCTGGTATGGCCCCAACAGCACGGTGGCGCTGGAAAATCCCACGCCGCTGAGCAACTTGCTGGAAACCCTGGCACTGGTGCTGCTGCCGATGAGCGTGGTGTTCATGGTCGGCTACCTGACCGGACGCAAACGGCTCACGGCGCTGGTGTTCGGCACCATGTTGACGCTGTCGGCGGCAAGTACCGCGCTGTTGCTGTGGTCCGAAGCGCATTCGGGCAGTGCGACCTCGCCGGCCCTGATGGAAGGCAAGGAAGTGCGCATCGGCGCCGACGCCTCCGCGTTGTGGGCGGCCTTGACCACGCAGACCTCCAACGGCTCGGTCAATGCGATGCACGATTCGCTGGCACCGCTGAGCGGCCTGGTCACACTGGTGGACATGCTGATCAACGCCATCTGGGGCGGCATCGGCTGCGGTCTGCAGCAGTTCGTGGTGTATCTGCTGCTGAGCGTGTTCCTGGCCGGGCTGATGACCGGGCGCACGCCGGAGCTGTTCGGCCGCAAGATCGAAGCGCGCGAGGTGCAGCTGCTGGCGGTGCTGATCCTGCTGCAGCCGCTGGTGGTGCTGGGCTTTACCGCAGTGGCGCTGGCGGTGCCTTCGTTCACTGCCAATTCCAATCCCGGCTTCCATGGCATCAGCCAGGTGTTCTACGAGTACACCTCGGCGTTCGCCAACAACGGCTCGGGTTTCGAGGGGCTGGGCGATGCCACGTACTGGTGGAACCTGAGTTGCGCGGTGGTGCTGGCCCTGGGCCGTTACCCGGCATTGATCCTGCCGTTGATGGTGGCTGCGCGCATGGCGGTGAAGCGGCGCGCGCCCGAGTCGGCCGGCAGCCTGCAAGTTGAAACGCCCACCTTTGCGCTGACCCTGATGGCGATCGTGCTCGTGCTGACCGTGCTGCAGTTCATGCCGGCACTGGTGCTGGGCCCTATCGCCGAACACCTCGCCCTGGCGGCGTCCTGAGACCGAACAATGTCTACGATCCAATTGAATGAGAAGCGCGAACGCGGCGATGCAGCCTTGTTCGACGCTGGTGTGCTGGTCGCGGCGATGCGTGCGGCCTTCGTCAAGTTGTCGCCACGGCATCTGCTGCGCAGCCCGGTGATGGCGGTGGTGATGGGCGGCACCGTGCTGGCGGCGGTGATCACCGCCAGCGGGCAGGACCATGCCGGCTTCGGCTGGGCGGTGACCGCGATCCTGTTCGTGACGGTGCTGTTCGGCAATTTCGCCGAGGCCATCGCCGAAGCGCGCGGCCGCGGCCAGGCCGCCTCGCTGCGCCGCGCACGCAAGGACCTGGTGGCGCGGCGGGTGGAAACCGCGCTGGGTGGCCGCGAAACGCGGCTGCCGGCAGCCGAGCTGCGCCCGGGCGACTACGTCATCGTGTCCGAGGGCGAATTCGTTCCCGCCGATGGCGAAATCGTGCGCGGTCTTGCCACCATCAACGAAGCGGCGGTCACCGGCGAATCGGCACCGGTGCTGCGCGAGGCCGGCACTGATCGCAGTGGCGTGATCGGCGGCACGCGGGTGCTGTCCGACGAGATCGTGTTCAAGGTCACCGCCGAGCCCGGCCACAGCTTCCTGGACCGCATGATCGCGCTGGTGGAAGGCGCCAACCGGCAGAAGACGCCGAACGAGATCGCGCTGACCCTGCTGCTCGCAGCGATGACGCTGACCTTCCTGATCGTGGTGGCCTCGCTGCCGGCGATTGCGGGCTTCGTCGGCGTCACGCTGGATCCGTTGCTGCTGATCGCGCTGCTGGTGTGCCTGATCCCCACCACCATCGGCGGGCTGTTACCGGCGATCGGTATTGCCGGCATGAACCGCGCGCTGTCGGCCAATGTGCTGGCCAAATCCGGCAAGGCAGTGGAAGTGGCCGGCGACGTGGACGTGCTGCTGCTCGACAAGACCGGCACCATCACCTACGGCGACCGCCAGGCCACCGCGTTCCATCCGTTGGCTGGCATCGACCGCGCACAGCTGCGTGACGCGGCCATGCTGGCCTCGCTGGCCGACCCCACGCCGGAAGGCAAGTCCATCGTCAAGCTGGCGCGCCAGCAGGGGGCGGTGGCTGTCGAGCCGGAGGGCGCGCATTTCATCGCCTTCACCGCGCAGACGCGCATGTCTGGCGTGGATCTGGCCGGCCGCAGCATCCGCAAGGGTGCTGGCGATGCGATCGTGGCGTACGTGCAGGGGCAGGGCGCCACGGTGTCGCCGGAACTGCAGGGCCGCATCGAGGAAGTTGCACGCGGCGGCGCCACGCCGCTGGTAGTGGCCGAAGGCCGGCATGTGCTGGGCGTGGTCGAGTTGAGCGACGTGGTCAAGCAGGGCATCAAGGAAAAGTTCGCGCAATTGCGGGCGATGGGCATCAAGACGGTGATGATCACCGGCGACAACCCGCTCACCGCTGCCGCAATTGCCGCAGAAGCCGGCGTGGACGACTACATCGCGCAGGCACGTCCGGAAGACAAGCTGGCCCGCATCCGTGCCGAGCAGGCCGGCGGGCGGCTGGTGGCGATGGTCGGCGACGGCACCAACGACGCACCGGCGCTTGCGCAGGCCGACGTCGGCCTGGCGATGAACTCCGGCACGCAGGCGGCCAAGGAGGCCGGCAACATGGTCGACCTGGATTCGGATCCGGCCAAGCTGCTGGCAGTGGTGGAAGTGGGCAAGCAGCAGCTGATCACGCGCGGTGCGTTGACCACGTTCTCGCTGGCCAACGATGTGTCGAAGTATTTCGCGATCCTGCCGGCGCTATTTGCTGCGGCAATTCCGTCGATGACCGCGCTCAATGTGATGCAGCTCTCCAGCCCGCGGCATGCGGTGCTGGCGGCACTGATCTTCAACGCCTTGATCATTCCGGCCCTGATCCCGCTGGCGCTGCGCGGCGTGCGCTTCCGTCCTTCCAGCGCCACCGCGCTGCTGCGCCGGAACATGCTGATCTACGGCCTGGGCGGCGTGCTGCTGCCGTTCGCGGCCATCAAGCTGATCGACCTGGCGCTGGCCGCCACCCTGGGGGCCTGAGTCATGACCACTTCTTCCAGGAGCATTGCCATGTCCACCTCCCTGCCATTGCGCGACGATGGCGTGTTGCGCGCCTCCCTTGCCTTTGCCGCGTTCACGTTGCTCGGCCTGGGCCTGGCCTATTCGCTGGTCGCCACCGGCATCACCGGCGCGCTGTTTCCGGCGCAGGCGCAGGGCTCGTTGCTGCGCGTGGAGGCCAAGGTGGTCGGTTCGGCACTGGTGGCCCAGCCCTTCACGGATGCGCGTTACTTCCAGCCGCGCCCATCCGCGGCCAAGTACGACCTCACCGCCGCCGCCGGCAGCAACCAGGCGCGCTCCAATCCGGACCTGCAGGCGCGCATCGCTACTACCCGTGCCGAGGTCGCCGCGCGCGATGGCATCGCCCCGGATGCGGTGCCCGGCGAGTTGCTGACCCAGTCCGGCAGCGGCCTGGACCCGCACCTGAGCCCAGCCGGCGCGCAGGTACAGGTGCGCCGCGTCGCCGCCGCCCGCGGCTGGCCGGAACGACGCGTCGCCGCATTGCTGCGGGCCGCCACCGAACAACCCCAGTTCGGCCTGCTCGGGCAGCCGCGGGTGAATGTGCTGGCGCTGAACCTGGCGCTGGATGAAGCCGCGGCCCGGGACCCGGGACCGGGGACCCGTTAAAGACAGCAGCCAACGCAGCCGAGCACTGCGATGGCTCGCAAGCTAATGAACGTCATGCGCACTCACTGCGCGGTACGCTTTCGCGGGACCCGGGACTCGGGTCCCCAATCCCGAATCCCCAATCCCCAATCCCGGCCTCCATGTCCGATGCCCGCACCCAACACGCCGACGCGCTGATCGGCGAACTGCAACGCGAACACGGCGGGCGGCTCACGGTCTTCCTGGGCGCGGCGCCCGGCGTGGGCAAGACCTACGCCATGCTGTCGCGGGCGCGCGAGCGTCTGCGGCAGGGCATGGACGTGGTGGCCGGCGTGGTGGAAACCCACGGGCGCAGCGAAACCGCGGCGCTGCTGGACGGCGTGCCGCTGCTGCCGCGCATGCGCGTGAACTACCAGGGACGGGTACTGGAAGAGCTCGATCTGGATGCATTGCTGGCACGCAAGCCGCGGCTTGCGCTGATCGACGAACTGGCGCACCGCAACGTGCCCGGCAGCCGGCATGAGCGGCGCTGGCAGGACATCGTGGAATTGCTCGATGCCGGCATCGATGTCTACACCACGGTCAACATCCAGCACCTGGAAAGCCTCAACGACATCGTGCTGCGCATCACCGGCGTGCGCGTGTCCGAAACCGTGCCCGATGCGGTGTTCGACCGCCTGCGCGACATCGTGCTGGTGGACCTGCCGCCGCGCGAACTGATCGAGCGGCTGCAGCAGGGCAAGGTGTATCTGCCCGAACAGGCCACCCAGGCCTTGCAGGCGTTCTTTTCTCCCTCCAACCTCACCGCCCTGCGCGAACTGGCGATGCAGACCGCCGCCGACCGTGTCGACAGCGACCTGCGCGACACCCAGGCCGCACGCGGGCTGCCCGGCACGGCCGCGTTGCGCCGCCGCGTGGTGGTGGCCATCGATGGCCGCGGCAGTTCGGAGTATCTGGTGCGGGTGGCGCGGCGCCTGTCCGAGCGCCGCGATGCGCCGTGGACAGTGGCGACGGTGCAGACGCGTACCGTCGCCGACGCGGACTGGCAGCTGGAGATCGACCGCGCCTTCGCGCTCGCGCGCCGGCTCGGCGGCGACACCGCGCTGCTGCATGGGGCCAATGTCGCCGAGGCCCTGCTGGATTTCGCCTCGCAAAACGGCGTTTCCACGCTGGTGCTGGGGCGCACGCGCGAACGCCCGCTGGCGCGCATGTTCAACCGCACCCTGACCCAGCAACTGCTGCAGCGTGGCGCGCATTACGAACTGGTCATCGTCAGCTCTGCCGATGCGCGCGCGCGCGCGCGTCAGCGCTGGCGCAATCCGCGCCAGTGGCTGCAGCGCTACGACCTGGCCTTTGCGGCGATCGCAGCGGCTGGCGCAGTCGGCGTGGCGTGGCTGCTGCAGCGCTGGACCGAGATCGACGACCTGTCGATGGTGTTCATCGTCGCGGTGGTGCTGGTGGCCTCGCGCACGCGCATGGCCGCGGCGGTGATCGCGGCGCTGTTGAGCTTTGTCGCCTACAACTTCTTCTTCATCGAACCGCGTTTCACCCTGCACATCAGTGCCCGCCAGGGCGTGGTGACGGTGTGCCTGTTCCTGATTGCCGCACTGGTCGCCGGGCGGCTGGCCTCGCGCCTGCGCAGCCAGGTGCTGGCGCTGCGTGCGGCCAATGCGCATGCCAATGCACTGCAGGCGCTGGGCCGCCAGCTCAGTACCGCCGCCGATCTGGGGCAGGTACTGGAAGCCGGCCGGCGCGCGCTGACCACCGCGCTGGATGCCGAGGTCTGGCTGCGCCTGGAACAGCGCGAGAGCGAGGCGCCACCCGGCTTCGGCGCGCTCGACCGCAGCGCGGCGGAGTGGACCCAGCGCCACGGCCAGCCGGCCGGACGCTTCACCGATACCCTGGCCGGCGCGCAGTGGTGGTGCCTGCCGGTGCGGCACGAGCGCGGCACCCTGGGCGTGGCGGCCTTGCGCTTCCGCCAGGGCGTGCAGCGGCCCGGCCTGGAGCAGCGCCGCCTGGCCGAAGCGATGGTGGACGACATCGGCCAGGCCGCGCTGCGCACGCGGCTGGTCGCCGACCTGGAGGGCGCGCGGGTGAGCGGCGAAACCGAGCGGCTGCGCTCGGCGCTGCTGTCCTCGGTCTCGCACGACCTGCGCTCGCCGCTGGCCTCGATGATCGGTTCGGCCAGCAGCCTGGCCAGCTATGGCGATGCGATGGACGCGCACGACCGCCACAGCCTGCTCGACACCATCCAGCTCGAAGGCGAGCGGCTGGACCGCTATATCCAGAACCTGCTCGACATGACCCGGCTCGGTCACACCGGGCTGACCTTGAATCGCGACTGGATCGGCGTGGACGAGTTGATCGGCTCGGCCACCCGCCGGCTGCAGCGCTACCAGCCACAGGTGCGCCTGCAACTGGACCTGGCCCCCGACCTGCCGGCGATCTGGGTGCATCCGGCGCTGGTGGAACAGGCGATCTTCAACGTGCTGGAGAATGCGGCGAAATTTTCGCCACCCGGCATGGCGGTCACGGTGCAGGCGCAACTGCGCAGTGGCGCGCTGCAGATCGATATCGGCGACCAGGGCCCGGGCATTCCCGAAGACGAGCGCGCGCGCATCTTCGACATGTTCTACAGCGTGGAGCGCGGCGACCGCGGCCGCCACGGCACCGGCCTGGGACTGACCATCTGCCAGGGCATGATCGGCGCGCATGGCGGCAGCGTGGAAGCCTTGGCCGGGGCGCATGGTCAGGGCACCACGATTCGCATTACGCTGCCGCTGCTCTTCCCTGCCGCGCCACCCCGCACCGATGCCGACTGACCCCGCTGCCATCCCGCCCGCCCGTGTGCTGATCGTCGACGACGAGCCGCAAATCCGCCGTTTTCTCGACATCAGCCTGCGCGCGCAGGGCTACCGCGTGCTGCAGGCCGGCACCGCCGAGGAGGGCCTGGCCACGCTGGCCGGGCAGGGCGCCGAACTGGTGGTGCTGGATATCGGCCTGCCCGATCGCGATGGCCACGAGGTGCTGCGCGAGATCCGCCAGTGGTCCAGCGTGCCGGTGATCATGCTCACCGTGCGCGCAGGCGAAACCGAGAAGGTCGCCGCGCTCGATGCCGGTGCCAACGACTACGTCACCAAGCCGTTCGGCGTGCAGGAACTGATGGCGCGCATTCGCGCGCTGCTGCGCCAGTCCGGCGCCGGCAGCATGCTGGAAGAAAGCGTGTTCGACGACGGCCGCCTACATATCCACCTGGGCCTGCGCGAAGTCACCCTCGATGGCGAAGCGGTGCCGCTGAGCCGCAAGGAATACGCGTTGCTCGCGCTGCTGCTCAAGCACGCCGGCCGGGTGGTGACGCAACCGCAGTTGCTGCGCGAGGTGTGGGGCCCCACCCACGAAGAAGACACCCATTACCTGCGCATCCTGGTCGGCAAGCTGCGCCAGAAACTGCATGACGATGCGGCCGACCCGCATTACATCGTCACCGAACCGGGCGTGGGCCTGCGGTTTATCGGTGTGGCGCGCTGAGCAGGTCTAGCGCGCGAGGCATGTGTGACTCTGAGTGTCACTGGACGTGTTCTTGCCGACAATCGACAACGCCTTCGACGTACAGGATCATCTGCGCGCATAGCAGCAGTCCGTGATACCAGGGAAGGAAGTCGTTGAGTGGAAGTCCCGCCATTGCAGCGTCAATGGTAAAGCTGCGCCATTGAACAGGAAGCTTGCTTCTGTTGCCGAATTTCCACGCATTTTTGTGGCTGAAGGCATTGCGCAGGCGTATCGCGAAGGCGAACCAGTCCTGATCACGCAACTCTTTGAACTCGTTCTTTGCCTACAGCGTAGTCACAGGTGGCGGCCACGCTCTCAAAGCATCGCGTGCGATCAGCAGTCGTCCCATCGCTCGGTTGCGCTGTGGATCGAGTGCGTTCCTAACGTGGTTTATCGCGTGAGCATCCATGGCACGGTCATTCCGCGGGCGGGGGAGGCAATAGCTTGCCCGGATTCAAGATCCCATCCGGATCAAGCGCCGCCTTGATCGCGCGCATCGCGGCCAGCGTGGCCGGGTTGAAGGCCTGGGTCATGAAGTCGCGTTTGGCCACACCGATGCCGTGCTCGCCGGACAGCGTGCCCTCCAGCGCCAGCACCAGCGCGAAGACGCGCGGCAAGGCGGCGTGTGCGCGTGACGTTTCATCGGCATCGTCCGGGTCGTACATGATGTTGACGTGCAGGTTGCCGTTGCCGGCGTGCCCGAAGACCACGATCGGTAACGCACATTCCGCCGCCAGCGCTTCCACGCCTGCGACCAGCTCGGGGATGCGTGACACCGGCACCACCACGTCCTCGTTGATCTTGCCGGGCTTGATGGTGCGCAACGCCGGCGAGAGCGCGCGGCGCGCAGCCCATAGTTTGTCGCGCGCGCTGCCATCGGCGGCCACGTCCAGGCTCAACACGCCCTCTCCATCGGCCGCGTCGTGCAGTGCCTGCAACGCGTAGGGCAGGGTGTCGTGATCGCCGTCGGCCTCGATCAGCAGCATCGCGCCGGCATCGGGTACATCGCTGCCGTTGCGACGCAGCAGCGCGATCGCGCTGGCATCCATGAATTCCAGCATGGTCGGCGTGGTCGGTTGCGCCATCACCCGCGACACCGCCGCCGCCGCGCTGGCCGCATCGCGGTACAGCGCGCGCAGCCCGGCCTGCGCCACTGCGCGCGGGCTCAGCTTCAGCGTCGCTTCGACGATGATCGCCAGGGTGCCTTCGCTGCCGACCAGCAGATGGGTGAGGTCGTAGCCGGTGGAATTCTTGGTGTACGCACCGCCGCAGCGGATCACCTCGCCGGTGCCGGTGACGGCGACAAGGCCGAGCACATTGTCGCGGGTGGCGCCGTACTTCACTGCGCGCGGGCCGCCGGCGTTGGTCGACAGATTGCCGCCGACGCTGCAGATCTCCGCACTGGACGGGTCCGGTGGCCAGAACAGGCCATGCGGCTGCAAGGCCTGCTGCAGATCGCCATTGAATACGCCGGGCTGTACCACCGCGCAGCGATCCTGCGGGCGCAGGGCCACGATGCGATTCATGCGCGCCATCGACACCACCACGCCGCCGGAAAACGGCACCGCCGCGCCGGTGGTGCCGGTGCCGGCGCCGCGCGCCACGATCGGCACACCATGCGCGCGGCAGGCCTGCACGATGGCGACCACCTCGTCGGTGTCGCGCGGCAAGGCGACGGCGGCGGGCAATGCCCAGCGGCGCGAGTCGTCTTCGCCATGACGGCGGCGCGCCTCGGTGCCGGTCAGCCAGCCATCGGCACCGAGGCGTGCAGCCAAGTGCTCGGACAGTGTGGCGGGAAGGACATCGGTCATGACGGTGGATCCTGTGGCGGGGTGCGTTGGAGACATCTGAATCCCAACGCTGCGACGGTGAGCGGCAGCCAGACCCAACGCAGCTCGGAGAGCAGCGTGGCCAGACCGCGCGAATTGAAGAATCCGTTGGCGAACGGCGACACGCGAATCGGCCGCCACGGCGCGAACCAGCGCGCCTCGCTCCATGGCCACGCCAGCGCCACGCCCAGCCCGCCGGAGGTCATCGCATCCAGTAACGGGTGCGATGCAGTGCAGACAAACAGCCATACCGCTGCCTGCACGACATCCGCACGCAGGCTGCGATGCGCCGCCGCGCCGAGCAGTGCGACGACGCTGGCGAACAGCAACGAATGGCTGGCACCGCGATGGCCAAACGCATCGGCATAGGGAACGTGCAGCGCAAATGCCAACACATCCGCATCGGGCAGCATCGCCGCCACGATGCCGGCACCGAGCAGGCGCGGCGAAATGCGTCCGCGTTCGCTGGCGCACCAGAGCGCAAGCGGGACCGCAGCGTGGGTCATGATGGTCGGCATCGGAGGTCGGGGCGAGCGTCTGGAAGAATCAGCAATCGTCGGCGCGGAACGCGTCGCGGATCCAGTGCAGCACCGGCGGTTCGCCGCTGGCGTCCACCACATCGAAGCGACACGGCAGCGCTGCCAGTGCCGGGTGCGCGCCCAGGAACAGTTGCGCGGCCAGGACCAGCTTGCGGCGCTTGCGCAGATCCACCGAGGCCGCACCGCCGCCGAAGCGGGTATCGCGGCGGTAGCGCACTTCCACGAATACCAGCGACTGCCCGTCGCGCATCACCAGGTCCAGTTCGCCGCCGCGGTAGCTGGCATTGCCTGCCACCCGCCGCAGGCCGGCCTGCTCCAGCAACGCGCAGGCCGCGGCTTCCACCGCCGCTCCGCGTTGCTGGCGCGCTGCCGGCATCGGCCTCAGCGGCCGTCGGCGATCGGCACCGGGCGGCCACCGTTGAAGGTGGACCAGGCCGGAGTGCGCAGCACGTTGCCGAAGCCGTCCAGATGCAGGGTGCCGGTTGCGCCACGCAGGCCGCCATCGGTGCCGGTGGCCAGCTTTTCCAGATACGCGCTGATCTTCCAGGCGTCGTAGCCGAATGCGAACAGGCGTGCGGCCGGGCCGCGCGCGCTGGGCAGGGTGCTGGCCACCTGGCTGGCCGCCGGCAGGCCGGAGACGCCGAGCGCAGTCCAGGTTTCGCTGGGATAGACGATGCCGTCCAGGGCCAGGTCGTCCTCGACCTTGCCGGTGCCGGCCACCAGTTGCGAGGTGCCCACGCGCGACTTGCCGGCGAATCCGGCCAGCGCCAGCTGCGGCGCCAGCGCGCGCGCGGTGTTGCCGCGCACTGCCAGGAACACCGCATCGGCGGTGCCGTAGTTGCGCAGTTGCGCGCCGATGTCGCCCGGCGCCTCGGCCACGCTGATGCTGCCGGCCACCGTGCCGCCGCGTTCGCTGAAGCGGTCGCGGAAGGCCTTGATGGTGCGCTTGCCGTTGTCGTCGCCGGTGCCGACGATCAGCACATTGCGGCGCTCGCGCGAGAGCAGGTATTCGGCAGCCATGATGCCGTCGTCTTCCGGCGCCAGCGAGAAGCCCGCGCTGCCGGTAGGCGGTGCCTTGTTGTCGGTGGGGCGGTTGAGGGCCAGCACCGGCACCGCCAGCTGGCCGCGCGCGAACAACGCGCTGACCTCGTCACGACCCAATGGGCCGACCACGTAATCGACGCCGGCACTCACCGCCTTGTCGTAGGCGGCATTGGCACCGGCGGCGGTACCGGCAGTGTCGAAGAACTGCAGCTCCGGGCGGCGGCGGGTTTCGGCGTAATAGCCGGCCAGCAGGCCATCGCGCACCGGCGCGGCGGCGGTGGCCAGGGTGCCGGTGAGCGGCAACAGCACGCCCAGCTTGACCGGCGGGCGATACCCATCGCGCTCGGCCGGTGGCCGCTTGCTGGTGTCGAAACCCCATTGCGCATCGCGCTCGAACGCGCGCGGCAGGGCCAGGCCACGGCTGATCAATGCCCGCCCGGCGAAGTTGTACAGCGGGTCGCCGGCCGGCAATGCGGCGGTGCGGCTCTTGAGCGTGGTGTCGTCCAGTGCGGCCAGCAGGCGCACGATGGCGCGCTGGTTCTCGCTGCGCGCGCTGCCGGTCAGGCTGGCATCGGCGCGCGCCCGCGCTGCCGCGGCGCCGAACAGGTCGCTGGTGGCCTCCAGCGCGGCGGCGTGGGCCAGCAGCCAGCGTGTCTGCAATGGCTGCGGCAGGCCCTGCGGGCTGTCGCCCAGCGCCTGCAGCGCCTGCGCGCCTTGCTTGTCGATCACCGCCAACTCGCCGGTCAGCAGGCCGAAGCGGGCACGGTCTTCGCCGCCCAGGTGGCGCGCGTTGACCTGCGCCAGCAGCGTGCGCGCACGCGCGTCGTCGCCGGCGTCGTGCCAGCCGAACGCGGCGGCGGCCAGCAGGCGGCTGCGCTGCGCGCCGCTGGCGCCGGCGGCCTCGGCTTCCAGTTGCTGCGCTGCCTCGCGCGGCTTGCCCTGGTCCAGCAGCGCCAGCGCTGCGCTCTGCGTCGGCGAGGCGGTCTGGGTGACGCTGCTGGTGGCGCAGCCGGCGGCCAGCATGACCAGCAGCGAAAGGGCGGAGATCCTTGCAACACGCTTGTTCATTTCAGATCCATTGGACAGGGGCCGCCAGGGCGGTCCGTTGAAAACCGCTACGATTCTACCCTTTGCTCCCGGAAGCCCGCTGATGATGTCCCCTGGAACCCTGCACGTGGTCGCCACGCCGATCGGCAATCTGGCCGACCTGTCGCCGCGCGCGCAGGAGGTGTTGCGTGGCGTGGCCGCGATCTGCGCCGAAGACACCCGTCATACCCGCCAGTTGCTCGGCCATTTCGGCATCGATCGCCCGTTGCTGGCCCTGCACGACCACAACGAAGACGCCATGTCCGAGCGCATCGTGGCACGCCTGCGCGAGGGTGAATCGCTGGCCATCGTCAGCGACGCCGGCACCCCGCTGGTCAGCGACCCCGGCTTCAAGCTGGTGCGTGCCGCCCGCACCGCCGGCATCAAGGTCAGCCCCGTACCCGGCGCCTGCGCGGCGATTGCCGCGCTCAGCGTGGCCGGCCTGCCCAGCGACCGCTTCGGCTTCGAAGGCTTCCTGCCGGCCAAGAGTGCCGCTCGCCGCGAGCGCCTGGCGCACCTGGCCGGCGAAACCCGCACGCTGGTGTTCTACGAGTCCTCTCATCGCATCGTCGAATCGCTGGCCGACCTGCGCCTGGCCTTCGGCGACGACCGCCCGGCGGTGATCGCCCGCGAGCTCACCAAGCTGTTCGAAACCGTGCTCGACGGCAGCCTGGCGCAGCTGCAGGCCCAGGTCGAAGCCGACGACAACCAGCGCAAGGGCGAGTTCGTGGTGATGGTGCAGGGCGCCGCCGACGCCGCCGATGGCCAGCTGGCCGAAGGCCGCCGCGTCTACGCCAAGCTCGCCGAGCACCTGCCGCCCTCCACCGCCGCCAAGCTGGCCGCCGAGCTGACCGGTGCACCGCGTAAGGCGTTGTATGGCGGCAATGGCTGAGCTGCAGACTGCGGAGAGCAAAAAGAAGGCACTGGAACTGAAACAGTTCCAGTGTGTCCTGGATGTGTGGCCAGAGGCATTTCCCGCTCCTGCCAGTGACCTGGAGCAGCCCAAGGAACCAGCCGCAGATATTCTTTTTCATCTCGCAGATGGCTCGAGCTACGCTGTCGAGATCACACGGTTGTTGCGCTCCGAAGGTCAGGAGCGGATGCGTGCGAGAGAAAAGCTGCTTGTCGCACTAAGGCCTCGGCTTGCGCGACTTTTGCCGCAGGTGCAAGTGAGCCTGAGCTTTGCCGACGGACCACTTCCCGCACTTGCGGAGGCCGTCGAGCGGATCGAGTGTCTGCTTCGCACGCACGCAGAAACGAAGGAGCCGCAGGTTGTTATCAGAGACGGGCTTCCTCCATTCATCAACCATGTGCAGTTGTGGCCATCCGATCAGCAAGGGCTCCGATCAGGCGGCGACTTCAAGGTAACTGCGCTGATCAAGGAGCAGATAGCGGACTGCATAGGCCGCAAGCATCGCCAGATTAGCGGATATCGCGCGCACGCCGACGCCGTAGCACTCTTGATCTATTGCCCGATGACTCCTTCGCTCGCGCAGCACGCGATACCGGCGGAAGCGACAGGATGGTCGTTCGTACACGATTTTGAACGCGTCGTTCTTTACGCCGAAGAAAACGGCAGGCAGGGCATGATCTGGCGATAGAGCGTATAGTTCGTCCCGGCGGAGTCGGCCAGACAGTCGCGTCACTCGCAAGAGTGCCGAGGAAAGTCCGGGCTCCATAGGGCAAGGTGCCAGGTAACGCCTGGGCGGCGCAAGCCGACGGAAAGTGCAACAGAAAGATACCGCCTACGTTCCTCGTCACCCCTCTGCCGCCACTAATGCGTGTCGGCGATGCGCAGCATCGCCAAGTGCGTTCGGAGGCCGCAGAGGGGTGGCGAGGGGCCGGTAAGGGTGAAATGGTGCGGTAAGAGCGCACCGCGAGTCCGGTAACGGACCGGCACGGCAAACCCCACCTGGAGCAAGACCAAATAGGGATCCATTGGCGTGGCCCGCGCTGGATCCGGGTAGGTTGCTTGAGCGCTGCGGTGACGTAGCGCCTAGACGAATGACTGTCCACGACAGAACCCGGCTTATCGGCCGGCTCCGCCGCCTTTTTTGGGCGTAGGCCCAAAAAAGGCGCCCACGCTTCGTACCGCCGCAGGCGGTACAAAACGCGGGGCCCGCTCCGGGCATTCCAAAACCCCGCGGCTGTCGCCGCGCCCCCTTGACTCAAGGGGGCTTGCAGGTAGGTGGTTGGTCGAGGGGCTCTCGCTACGCGATCAACTCCCTTCCACCGCTTGCGGGGGAAGGTGCCCGAAGGGCGGATGGGGGTGAGCAGTTCGTACCGGCTGCGGTAGTACAAAACGCGGGTCCCGCTCCGGGCATGCCACAACCCCGCGGCTGTCGCCGCGCCCCCTTGACTCAAGGGGGCTTGCAGATAGGGGGTGGCTGAGGGTGCTTGCGCGATGCGCTCGCTGTCGCGTTGTTCCTTGCAGGACGATGACGATGCGTGGCTCAACGCGCGATGCGCGGTCCATTCCTTCCACCGCTTGCGGGGGAAGGTGCCCGAAGGGCGGATGGGGGCGAGCTTTTCGCTCTGGCCGTCCTGGCGGCGAATCGGGCGTCACGCGCTGCGATCCTGGATCAGCCGATGCTTCGGTGTGCGCAACCTGCCGCGACCTGCGTCATGGGCGTCTCGCTCACGCTGCAGATGCCAGCGTGCTGCCTAACCAAACGAGCGAGTGAACAGCTCGTCCAAGGCGTCGACGATGCGCTGCCCTTCGTCCTTCAATGAGCCAGCCGGCTGGGTGAGTACCGCGAGCGGGACCGAAGTCATTTCCAGCGGTTGCAGGATGACGCGGTGGCCGGCGACCACGAATTCGGGGGTGAAGCGGGATGGCGTCGGGGAGTGCGCGGATGTGCTGACCAATGGCACGACGACGCGGCGCGGGGAGGCATCGAAGATCTTCGACTGCACGACCACCACATACGGAATGTGCTTGTTCTGTCCGACGTTGGCGTAGACATCGAACTGGTCGGTCATAGCGTGGAGAACTCGTCGGCAAAGGAACCGTGCGCGTCGGTGAAGGTCTTCCATTCGCTCGCGGCGCGCTGCAATTCCATCGCCCTGGCGCTGTGGGTGTCGCGCTCCCTGGCCACATACTCGGCCAGCAGTTCCTCGACCTTGGCCGACAGGTTGCCGGTCATCGCGCGGGCCTGGGAGGCCAAGTCAGCGTTGATGGTCAGGTTCAGCGGCTTCTTCTGTGCAGAAGCGTCGTAATAGCGGTTCATGCGTTGGCTCCTCGATCATGCGCACGCTATGCGCATGATTGTGGGTTGTCAACGTGTTCGGGGATGTCCAGCCGGGTTTCGCCCTGGAAGATGCCATCCGGGCCGAAGCGGCGCTCGTGGATGAAGCCGCCGCCGTGACGGTCCACCGCCACGATGGTGCTGGCGCGGGTGCCGTAGCCGGGGCCGGCGATGAAGGCGGCCGAGAGCAGGCGTTCGGTGGGCAGATCCACGCCGGTGCTGGGAAGGATGTGGTCAGGCGCGATGGCGGGGTTGCCCAGCGCATCCCACAGCGGTTGCAGGTCGTCGCTGTCGTGGGCACACCAGTCGTGCAGGGCGCCGGTCAACGCGCGCGTCTTCGGCCAGGGCGCGTCCAGTGGGCCATTGGACATGCCATGGATGCCTGGCTCCAGCTGGCGCGTCAGCGGTGGGTGGTTGCTCAGGTGCTCGCAGCGGTCTGCGTCGCACAGCAGCAGATTGAACGGCGGGAACTCATGCCCGGCGCCTGCCAGATCGCGGGCATAGCCAGCGGCGTCCAGGCTGCCGGACAGGTAGTCCGCAATCAGATGTCCGCGCGAGCGGCCCGAGGCGGTGGCGAGCGGGTCGCGCACGTTGGTGACCACCGCAACGCGGCCATCGTCGCCCAGCCCGACCCAGCTTCCGCCCGAGCGCAGGTCGCGTCCGGCCAGCACGCTGTCCGCAGGCGCCGCCCATCGCGCGAGCGGGACGGTCGGTCGCTCATGGAATTCGTCGCGGTTGCCGGCCAGCAGCAGGCGCCAGCGCGGGTGGGTTTTCCAGGCAAGAGCGACCAGGCACATGCCGTCGATTGTCGCCGGTTTGCGCAGTTGCGGCGCGCCGCTGGCGCAGCGTGAAGTGAGACCGCGGTCGGGTTTACATGGCCTTCACGGCCCTGAATTTTCGTTCAATCTCAAAATCTGAGAGGAAACAGCAACTTGTGGATAAGCTTTGAACAAGTCTCTAAAGAGTGCTGCAACTCATTGATGTGACTGGCGATTTGGGGTTGTCAAAGTTGTTGACAACCTTTGACGCGCTGCTAAGGTGGGCATCGGAGGGAAAACCAGGTGTTTTGTGGTTTTTCGTGGTTCAATGATCCCCCAGCGGGTATTCGAGGTTGCATTCGGTGTTTCAGGGCGAAACTGCCATCACGGTGGACGATAAAGGGCGCATGGCGGTACCCACCGCATACCGCGACCTTGTTGCGCGCGTGAGCGGCAATCGCCTGGTGCTCACCTACAACCCGTTCGAGGCCGGCTGTCTGTGGCTGTATGCGGAAAAGGAGTGGGAGCGGGTGCGCGACGATGTGATGTCCAAGCCCAACACCCAGCGCGTGGTCCGCACGCTGCAGCAGAAGCTGGTGGGCTCATCCGCGGTGCTGGAGCTGGACGCCAATGGCCGTCTGAGCATTCCGGCCAGCCACCGCAATGCGGTGGGCATCGAAAAAAAGGCCGTGCTGCTGGGCATGGGCGACAAGTTCGAACTCTGGAGCGAGCAGGCACATCGCGCACTGATCCAGCAGACATTGTCTGACGGGGATCTGGGCGATGAATTGCTCGATCTCAGGTTGTGAGCCGGGGTGCCCGGATGCGCGGTGAAGCGCAGCCCGGTCACCCGGTGTCGCAGCCGCCGGCGGCGCATGTGCCGGTGCTGTACACGCAGGTGTTGGACGGCCTGCAGGTGACCGACAACAGAACCTACCTCGATGGCACGTTCGGGCGTGGCGGGCACGCACGTGGCGTGCTGGAACACCTTGGACCGGGAGGTCGACTGCTGGTGATGGACAAGGACCCTGAAGCGATCGCGGTGGCCGAACAGAGCTTCGGTGGCGATGCGCGCGTGTCCATCCATCGCGGCAGTTTCGCCACGCTTGGCCAGGTGGTCGCGGCCGCGACGGTGGACGGCATCCTGCTGGACCTGGGCGTGTCTTCGCCGCAGCTGGATGTGGCCGGGCGCGGTTTCAGTTTCGGCAAGGACGGCCCGCTGGACATGCGCATGGACCCGGACAGCGGCCAGAGCGCAGCGCAGTGGCTGGCGCAGGCGACCGATCGCGAAATCGCCGATGTGCTGTGGACCTATGGCGAAGAACGCCAGAGCCGGCGGATCGCGCGCGCCATCGTGGCGCGTCGCGCCGAACAGCCGCTGCTGCGCACCGCCCAACTGGCCGATCTGATCGCATCGGTGATGCCGCGTGGCGACAGCAAGACGCATCCGGCCACGCGCAGCTTCCAGGCCATCCGCATCCACATCAACCGCGAGCTGGCCGATCTGGAAGCCGGGCTGGACGCTGCGCTGGACGCGCTCAAGCCGGGCGGCCGGCTGGCGGTGATCAGCTTCCACTCGCTGGAAGACCGTATCGTCAAGCAATTCATGGCCCGCTACGCCAAGGCCCCGCCGAGCAACCGCCGCCTGCCCGAAGCGCAGCCGTTCGTCCCCACGCTGCAGCTGGTGAGCGGCGCGATCAAGGCCGACGACGCCGAATTGAACATCAACCCCCGCGCTCGCAGCGCGGTGTTGCGGGTGGCTGAGAAGCTGGGATTCGGCAGTCGGGATTCGGGATTGGATGAGCGCCCTGAGCGAATCCCGAATCCCCAATCCCCAATCCCGGCGTCTCCGAACGGAGACGCTGCATGAGCCGCCTGCTGCTCATCGTGCTGCTGGCCTGCAGCATCGCCTCGGCGATCGGGGTGGTGTACATGCGTCACATGCATCGCAAGCTGTTCGTGCAGTTGTCCAAGCTCGAACACACGCGCGATGAGTTGAATATCGAATTCGGCCGGCTGCAGCTGGAGCAGGCCACCTGGGCGGAAAGCAACCGGGTCGATCAGGTCGCACGCGCGCGCATCGGGATGAAGTTCCCGGAGACCAACGACATCGTGGTCGTGCGCCCATGACACCACTGCACGACAGCCGTTTTGCACGGTCTAGCCGCCCGCAGGGTGGCGCACACGCAAGTGCGCCATCGACAAAACGGCAGGACAGCCGTTTTGCACGGCGCAGCCGCCCGCAGGGTGGCGCACACGGAGGTGCGCCAATGACGAAACGGCAGGACAGCCGTTTTGCACGGCGCAGGCGCCCGCAGGGTGGCGCACACGCAGGTGCGCCATCGACAAAACGGCAGGACAGCCGTTTTGCACGGCGCAGCCGCCCGCAGGGTGGCGCACACGGAGGTGCGCCATGAAAACCGGCCGCAACCGTCCCCGCAGCAACTTCAACCTGCGCGGCCGCCTGACCCTGGTCGGCGTGGCGCTGGGCCTGTGCTCGGTCACACTGATCGGCCGTGCGGCGTACGTGCAGCTGATCAACCGCGACTTCTACCAGCGCCAGGGCGAAGCGCGTTACCTGCGTGAGCTGCCCATCGCCACCTCGCGCGGCATGATCACCGACCGCAACGGCGAGCCGTTGGCGGTGTCCACGCCGGTGGAGTCGATCTGGGTCAATCCGCAGGAACTGCTGCGCAACCCGGACCGCATCCCCGAGCTCGCCACCGCGCTCGGCCAGCCGCTGGACGAGTTGAACGCCAGGCTGGCGCAGAAGGCCAGCAAGGAATTCATGTACCTGCAGCGCCGGATCAACCCGGACAAGGCGCATGCGATCGTGGACCTGAAGATTCCCGGTGTGTTCTCGCAGCGCGAGTTCCGCCGCTTCTATCCGCAGGGCGAAGCGATGGCCCACGTGCTGGGCTTCACCAATATCGACGACCGCGGCCAGGAAGGCCTGGAGCTGGCCTTCGACGAATGGTTGCGTGGCAAGCCCGGCTCCAAGAAGGTGGTGCGCGATGCGCGCGGCGCCATCGTGGAGAGCGTGGACCTGGTGCGTCCGGCGCAGCCGGGCAAGGACCTGACCCTGAGCATCGACCGCCGCATCCAGTTCCTGGCCTACAAGGAGCTGCGTAACGCGCTGGTCGAAAACAACGCCGCCGGCGGGTCGATGGTGGTGATGGACGTGGCCACCGGCGAGGTGCTGGCGATGGTCAACCTGCCCACGTACAACCCCAATTCGGTGACCGGCATCAACCCGTCGGCGCGCCGCAACCGCGCGGTCACCGATCTGGTGGAGCCGGGTTCGACGATGAAGCCGCTGACCGTGGCCACCGCGCTGACTGCCGGCGTGGTGACCAAGGACACCGTCATCGACACCAACCCCGGCTACATGTCGGTGGGGCGCTTCACCATTCGCGATGTGCCGCGCAACAACGGCGTCCTCAACGTCACCGGCGTGATCACCCGCAGCTCCAACATCGGCGCGGCCAAGATCGCGGCCAAGGTGCCGGACCAGACCTTCTACCAGTCGATCCGCAATTTCGGTTACGGCAGCGCGCCGCACAGCGGGTTTCCAGGCGAATCGTCCGGCGTGGTGCTGCAGCCGCAGCGATGGAGCGGCCCGTCCAAGACCACCATGTCCTACGGCTACGGCCTGTCGGTGACGCCGCTGCAGATCGCGCAGGCCTATGCCACGCTGGGCAACGGCGGCAAGCTGACGCCGCCGACCTTCGTGCGCGGCCAGCACAACGCCTCGCGCCAGGTGGTCACGCCGGAGGTGGCGCGGCAAGTCATCGACATGATGGAAACCGTGGTCACCCAGGGCGGCGCCAAGGGCGCAGCGATCCTGGGTTACCACGTGGCCGGCAAGACCGGCACCGCGCGCAAGAACGGCGCCGGCGGCTACGAACGCGGCCACTACAATGCATTGTTCGCTGGACTGGTGCCGGCCAGCCGCCCGCGCTTTGCCACCGTCATCGTGATCAACGATCCGCAGGGCAAGGTGTACTACGGCGGCCTGGTGTCGGCGCCGGTGTTCCACAAGGTGATGGAAGGGGCGCTGCGCCTGATGGATGTGCCGCCGGACGACATCCAGTCGTGGCTGGCTGCGCAGGCGGCCGGCAAGACCGGCCAGCCGATCGCCAAGCCGCAGCCGGCCGATCCCGATCCGGCGCTGGTGCCGGACCCGGTGGACGAAGTGTCTGCCGGCATTCCGACCGCGATCGCACCGCCGACCCCGCCCGCGCAGCCGGCACCGTTGCAGGAGAGCCGCCAGTGAGCCGCAGCATGCCGCTGTCGCAGCTATTGCCTGACCTGACGCTTGCGCGCGATGTGCAGGTCTGCGGCCTGGTGATGGACAGCCGTGCGGTGCGTCCGGGCGATGCCTTCGTGGCGATCGCCGGATTCGGCGCACATGGGTTGGGCTATGCCGAGCAGGCGCGCGCCAATGGCGCGGCGGTGGTGTTGTTCGAACCACCGGCGCCGGCCGACCTGCCGGCGCCTGCCGATGCGATCGCGGTGCCCGGCCTGCGTGCGCGCCTGGGCGCGATGGCCGATCAGTTCCATGGCCACCCGTCGCGCGCGCTGCGCATGGTCGGCGTCACCGGCACCAACGGCAAGACTTCCACCGTGCAATTGCTTGCCCAGGCGTTGACCTTGCTCGGCACGCCGACCGGCACGCTGGGCACGCTGGGCGTGGGCCTGTACGGCGCAGCGGTGCCGACTGGATTCACCACGCCGCTGGTGCTGCCCATGCACGCGTTGCTGGCGCAGCTGCGCGAGAAAGGCGCGCAGGCGGTAGCGATGGAAGTCAGCTCGCACGCGCTCGACCAGGGCCGCGTGGACGCAGTGCATTTCGACGTGGCGGTGTTCACCAATCTCACCCGCGACCACCTCGACTACCACGGCGACATGGAGCAGTACGGCGCGGCCAAGGCCAAGCTGTTCTCACGCACCGGATTGCAGGCAGCGGTGGTGAATCTGGACGATGCGTTCGGCCGCAGCCTGTTCGCTTCGCTCGATCCGGCACTGCGCGCGGTCGGCGTGAGCTCGCGCGCCCAGGCCGGCGCCGGGGTCAGCGCGCAGGCCTTGCAGCTGGACCATCACGGCATCAACTTCGCACTGAACATCCAGGGCGAAGTGCATCCGGTGCACTCGCCGCTGCTGGGCCGCTTCAACGTGGACAACCTGCTGGCCGTGGCCGGCGCCTTGCATGCGATGGACATCGCGCCTGCGCAGATCGCGCAGGTGCTGGGCCAGCTGCAGCCGATCCATGGCCGCATGAATCGCCTCGGCGGCGCGCATGGCGCACCGCTGGTGGTGGTCGACTACGCACACACCCCCGATGCGCTGGAGCAGGCGCTGACCAGCCTGCGCTCGCATGCGCAGGACCGGCTGATCTGCGTGTTCGGCTGCGGTGGCGAACGCGATACCGGCAAGCGCCCGCAGATGGCGGCCATTGCCGAACTCAATGCCGACGTGGCGATCGTCACCGACGACAACCCGCGCGGCGAGGATGGCGATGCGATCGTCGCCGACATCCTGCGCGGCTTCGCGCGCCCGGATGCGGCCCTCGTGCAGCGCGACCGCGCCGCAGCCATCCTCCAGGCCATCGGCATGGCGGGCGCCTCGGACATCGTGCTGATCGCCGGCAAGGGCCACGAGCCGTACCAGGAAGTGGCCGGCGTGCAGCATCCCTTCGACGATGCGGCGGTGGCAGCGCAAGCCCTGCTGCCGCGCACCGGGCTGGGGGTGCGCGCATGAAGCTCACCCCGCTGTCGCTGATCGCGCATTTTGCCGGTGGCGAACTGCATGGCGAAGACGCCATGATCGATGCGGTCGGCAACGACACCCGCACGCTCGGCAGCGGCAGCCTGTACGTGGCGCTGCGCGGCGAGCGCTTCGACGGGCACGACTTCGCGGCCGACGCGGTGGCGCGTGGTGCCAGCGCTGTGCTGGTCGAGCGCCTGTTGCCGGCGCTGGGCGTGCCGCAGGTATTGGTGACAAATACCGAACTGGCCCTGGCGCGCATCGCCGCCGGCCTGCAGCGCGACCGTGCCACCCGTGTGATCGCGCTGACCGGCTCCAACGGCAAGACCAGCGTCAAGGCGCTGCTGCTGGCCATCCTGACCGAGGCCGGGCGTGTCGAGGGCACCACCGTCTACGCCACGCCGGGCAATCGCAACAATGAAATCGGCCTGCCGCTGGCGGTGATCGCCGCGCCGGACGATGCGGATATCGCGGTCTACGAAATGGGTGCCGGCAAGCCCGGCGACATCGCCTATCTCACCGACATCGCGCGGCCGCACGTGGCCCTGGTCAACAACATCGCACCGGCCCATCTGGAGCGCCTGGGTAGCCTGCTCGGCGTTGCACGGACCAAGGGCGCCATCTACACCGCGCTGCCGGCCGATGGCGTGGCGGTGATCAATGCCGACGACGCCTTCGGTGCGTGGTTCGAGCAGCAGCTGCTGGCGCAGCCGGTGCAGGGCCGTCGCGTGTTGCGGTTCGGCCTGCAGGCCAGTGCCGAGATCACCGCGCGCGGGCTGCGGCTGCATGCCGAGGGCGCGCAATTCACCCTGGTGACGCCGCAGGGCCAGGCGCAGATTGCGCTGCCGTTGCCGGGTCGCCACAACGTGCTCAATGCGCTGGCCGCCACTGGCCTGGCGCTGGGTGCGGGCATCGCATTGCCGGTGATTGCCGCTGGCCTTGCGCAGGCGCGTCCGGTGGCCGGCCGGCAGATCGCCCATCGCCTGCCCGGCGGGGCGGTATTGATCGACGACAGCTACAACGCCAACCCTGGTTCGCTGGATGCGGCCATCGATGCGCTGGCGGCCGCACCCGGCGAGGGCTGGCTGGTCCTGGGCGACATGCGCGAACTCGGCCCGGAAGGCGCCGCATTGCATGCCGCTGCCGGTCGGCGCGCCCGCGCGGCCAAGCTGCAGCGCCTGTATGCGCTGGGCGAACTCAGTGCCGCGGCTGCGCAGGCGTTCGGCGCCGGTGGGCGGGTGTTCGCCACGCATGCGGAGTTGATCGATGCGTTGCAGGCGGATCTTGCCGAAGCCGGGACCGGGGACCCGGGACCGGGGACCCGGGAACAGCAACAGCAACAGCAAGACGCATCAGGAAATACGCAGGAACACGCTTTGATTGAACAACAACAGTCGCAGTCCGCGCCCGCTTTTACGGGTCCCCGGTCCCCGGTCCCCGGTCCCGGCTCCACCACGATCCTGGTGAAGGGCTCGCGCGGCAGCGCCATGGACCGCATCGTCGCCGCGTTGCTCGCACCTGCGGAGGATGCCTCCCATGCTGCTTGAATTGGCGCGCTGGCTGCAGCAACTGGAGAGCCTGTTCGGGCTGTTCAACTATCTGACCTTCCGCGGCATCCTGGCGGCGCTGACGGCGTTGTTCCTGTCGTTGTGGATGGGCCCTGCGGTGATCCGCAAGCTGGCCCAGTTCAAGGGTGGCCAGCCGATCCGGCAGGACGGCCCGCAGACGCATTTCTCCAAGGCCGGCACGCCGACCATGGGCGGCTCGCTGATACTGCTCACCGTCACCCTGTCGGTGCTGCTGTGGGGCGACTTGCGCAACCGTTATGTGTGGCTGGTGCTGGCGGTGATGATCTGCTTCGGCGCGATCGGCTGGTACGACGACTGGATCAAGATCGTCAAACGCGATCCCAATGGCCTGAAGTCGCGCTGGAAATACCTGCTGCAGTCGGTCTTCGGCCTGGCCGCCGGCCTGTTCCTGTACTACACCGCCGACGTCCCGGCGGCGATCACCTTCTACATTCCGATGTTCAAGTCGATCGCGCTGCCGCTGGCCGGCGTGAGCTTCGTGGTGATCGCCTATTTCTGGATCGTCGGCTTCTCCAATGCGGTCAACCTCACCGACGGCCTGGACGGCCTGGCGATCATGCCCACCGTGCTGGTGGCCTGCGCGCTGGGCGTGTTCGCCTACGCCTCGGGCAACGTGGTGTTCGCCGAATACCTGAAGATCCCGCTGATTCCCGGCGCCGGCGAGCTGATCATCATCTGCTCGGCAATCGCCGGGGCAGGGCTGGGCTTTCTGTGGTTCAACACCTATCCGGCGATGGTGTTCATGGGCGACATCGGCGCGCTGTCGCTGGGCGCGGTGCTGGGCACCATCGCGGTGATCGTGCGCCAGGAAATGGTGCTGGTGATCATGGGCGGCGTGTTCGTGATCGAAACGCTGTCGGTGATGATCCAGGTGGCCAGCTTCAAGCTGACCGGCAAGCGCGTGTTCCGCATGGCGCCGATCCATCACCACTTCGAACTCAAGGGCTGGCCGGAGCCGCGCGTGATCGTGCGCTTCTGGATCATCTCGGTGGTGCTGGTACTGATCGGCCTGGCCACGTTGAAGGTGCGCTGATGAACGACATGTCCCGCCAGGCCACGCGACTGGACGCCATCGGCGGCCGCTACGATCCGTGGCTGCTCGGGGCCGCGGTCACGCTCGCCTCGCTGGGCGTGGTGATGGTGGCCTCCAGTTCGATCGAGCTGGAAGCCAGCCCGTTCTATTACCTGACCCGCCACCTGCTGTTCCTGGGCGTCGGCATCGGGCTGGCCTTCTGGGCCATGCGCACCGAGCTCAAGACCATCGAGCAGCACAACCAGATGTTGCTGCTGGGCTGCTTTGTCATGCTCATCCTGGTGTTCGTGCCGGGCCTGGGCAGCACCGTCAACGGCGCCAAGCGCTGGATCAATCTGGGCGTGTCCAGATTCCAGGTGGTCGAATCGGTCAAGGTGCTCTACATCATCTGGCTGGCCAGCTACCTGGTGCGCTTTCGCGACGAGGTCAACGCGACCTGGCAGGCCATGCTCAAGCCGGTGTTCGTGGTCGGTTTCCTGGTGGCCCTGCTGTTGCTGCAGCCGGACTTCGGTTCCTCGATGCTGTTGTTGAGCGTCACCGCCTGCATGCTGGTGCTGGGTGGCGCGCCGATCGGGCGCATCATCCTGCCGATCCTGTTGCTGCTGCCGGCATTGGTGGCGCTGGTGATCTTCGAGCCGTACCGCATGCGGCGCGTGACCTCTTTCATGGACCCGTGGGTCGATCAGCTCGGCTCGGGCTATCAGCTGTCCAACGCGCTCATGGCCATCGGCCGTGGCGAGTGGACCGGCGTGGGCCTGGGCGCGTCGGTGCAGAAGCTCAACTACCTGCCCGAATCGCATACCGACTTCATCTTCTCGGTGATCGCCGAAGAGCTGGGCTTCATCGGCGTGTGCGGCGTGGTGGCCCTGTATGCGCTGCTGGTCGGCCGGGCGTTCTGGCTGGGCATGCGCTGCGTGGAGATGAAGCGCCATTTCTCCGGCTACGTCGCCTTCGGCATCGGCCTGTGGGTGGCGATGCAGAGCTTCGTGTCGATCGGGGTGAACCTGGGGATCCTGCCGACCAAGGGCCTGACCCTGCCGCTGATTTCCTCCGGCGGTTCCTCGGTGCTGATGACCTGCGTGGCGATGGGCCTGCTGTTGCGGGTGTCCTATGAAATGGACCGCGCCGAGCGGCTGCGCAGCAAGTTGTCGCCGCAGGGTGCGGGCACCGCACCCTCCGAGCCGGCCGAGCCGGCGGTCGATCCGGTTCCGCCGGCGTATACGGCAGGACGCAGGCCGCAGCGCGAGACGGCGGCAGCGCCGGCACCGGTGGCAGCGCCGTCAACAGCAGCACCTTCGGTGGCGCCGGCGTCGGCCATCCTGCGTGGCACCAGCCGCATGCAGCCGCGGGTGGAACCGACCTTCGGGAGGATCGCGTGAGCGCTCATGCCAATCCCCCGCAAACGCCCGCACATCCAGGTGTGGGGAATCGACCGGTGATGATTCTGGCCGGCGGTACCGGTGGGCATATCTTTCCGGGCCTGGCCGTGGCCAAGGTGCTGCGCGCGCGTGGCGTGCCGGTGACCTGGCTGGGTGCCGACGGTGCGATGGAAACGCGGCTGGTGCCGCAGCACGCCATCGACATCGACACCCTTGCCATCAGTGGCCTGCGCGGCAAGGGCATGGTCAAGTTGCTCGGCGCACCTGTGCGGGTGATGCGCGCGGTGCGCGCGGCCGGCTTCGTGCTGCGCAAGCGCCAGCCACGCGCAGTGGTCAGTTTCGGTGGCTTTGCGGCTGGCCCCGGTGGCCTGGCCGCGCGTCTGCTCGGCGTGCCGTTGCTGGTGCACGAACAGAATCGCGCGCCCGGCATGACCAATAAGGTGTTGTCGCGCCTCGCGCGGCGCGTGCTGACCGGCTTTCCCGGCAGCTTCGCCGGCGAAGAGGCAGTGGGCAATCCGGTGCGTGCGGAAATCGCCACGCTGCCGGATCCGGCAGTCCGCCTGGTCGGCCGCGGTGGCCCGGTGCGGTTATTGGTGCTGGGCGGTAGCCAGGGCGCCCGCGTGCTCAATCAAGCCGTGCCGTCGGCGCTGGCCGCGCTCGGTCACCCCGACGTGCAGGTGCGCCATCAGTGCGGCGAAAAGCTGCGCGGCGAAGCCGATGCGGCGTATGCGCAGGCCGGCGTCGATGCCAGCGTCGAACCGTTCATCGCCGACATGGCCGCCGCCTATGCCTGGGCCGATCTGGTGGTGTGTCGCGCAGGTGCATCCACGCTGGCCGAACTATGCGCGGCCGGTGTCGGCAGCGTGCTGGTGCCGTTCGCCGCCGCCGTGGACGACCATCAGACCCGCAATGCCGAATACCTGGTCGGCGCCGACGCCGCGGTGTTGCTCAAGCAGGACGACACCCTGGCGGTGCGCCTGCAGCAGGTCCTGCAGACCCTGCTCGCCGACCCCGCACGCCGCCTGGCCATGGCCCAGGCCGCCCGCACCCTGGCCAAGCCGGATGCCGCCGAGCGCATTGCCGACATCATTCTGCAAGAAGCCGGGAATGGGGATTCGGGATTGGGGATTCGTAACAAGCAAACGCACAAGCAGGACAGCATGCAGACATCCGTAAATGGCGACCGCTCGGCGCAGTTGATCGCCACCAATCCCCAATCCCGACTCCCTAATCCCTGCACCTCCGCAGGAGGTGCAGCGTGATCCGCCGCCTGCAGGACAGTGGCGATCTGGTGCGCGCGTTTCCGCGCGTGCATTTCGTCGGGATTGGCGGCACCGGCATGAGCGGTATTGCCGAGGTGATGCTGACGCTGGGTTATGAAGTCTCCGGCTCGGACAATGCCGATAACGCGGCGACGCGCCGGCTGGCCAAGCTCGGTGCGCGGGTGATGCGCGGCCACTCGGCGGCCAACGTGCTGGGCACCGATTGCGTGGTGGTCTCCAGCGCGATCCGCGAAGACAACCCCGAGCTGATGGAAGCGCGCAGCCAGCGCATTCCGATCATGCCGCGCGCGGCGATGCTGGCCGAGCTGATGCGTTTCCGTCGCGGCATCGCGGTGGCCGGAACGCATGGCAAGACCACCACCACCAGCCTGGCGGCCGCGGTGTTGAGCGAGGGCGGACTGGATCCGACCTTCGTCATCGGCGGGCAGCTGCTGGCGGCCGGTGCCAATGCCAAACTCGGCGGCGGCCAGTGGCTGGTGGCCGAAGCCGACGAAAGCGACGGCAGCTTCCTGCGTCTGAATCCGCTGATGGCGGTGATCACCAACATCGACGCCGACCACCTGGAAAACTACGGCAACGATTTCGCCCGCGTGCAGGCCGCGTTTGCCGAATTCCTGCAGCGCCTGCCGTTCTACGGCTTGGCGGTGCTGTGCATCGACGACCCGGAAGTGGCTGCGCTGGCCGGCAAGACGCCGCGCCATGTGATGACCTACGGCATCAGCGAGACTGCCGACGTGCGCGCCGAGGACGTGGTGCAGGATGGCCCGCGCATGCGTTTCACCCTGCGCCTGCCCGAAGGCACCACCACGCCGGTGACGCTGGCCTTGCCGGGCCGCCACAACGTGCTCAACGCCCTGGCCGCTGCGGCGATCGGCTGGCAGTTGGGCGTGGAGCCGCAGACCATCGCACGCGCGCTGGAAAACTTCGCCGGCATCGGCCGCCGTTTCAACGATCTGGGCGAAGTCACCACCAGCAACGGCGCACGCGTGCGCGTGGTCGACGATTACGGCCACCATCCGCGCGAGCTGGAAGCGGTGTTCGCCGCCGCCCGCGGTGGCTGGCCGGACAAGCGCCTGGTGGTGGCGTTCCAGCCGCACCGCTACAGCCGCACCCGCGATCAGTTCGATGCGTTCGCCGCGGTGCTCAGCACCGTCGATGCGCTGGTCCTGAGCGAGGTCTATCCAGCTGGCGAAGCGCCGATCCCCGGCGCCGATTCGCGCGCGCTGGCGCGTGCCATCCGCGCGCGCGGCCGCAGCGAGCCGGTGGTCGTGGGCCAGATCGCCGGCCTGGCCGAAGTATTGCCGGACGTGCTGCAGGATGGCGACTTGCTGCTGATGATGGGCGCCGGCGATATCGGTTATGTGGCACAGCACATCATCAACAACGGGTTCGTTGGGGGTGAGGCATGAGCGCGCCCTCTAACGGGACCCGGGACCCGGGACCCGGGACCGGTGAAGAGCAGGACGTGCAGTCCGCCTTGTCCCAGGTCTCCGGCCCCGCATCTTCCCGCACCAGCGATCCGGCAACCTTCGGCCGCGTTGCGGTGCTGCTCGGCGGCACCTCGTCCGAGCGCGAGGTGTCGTTGAATTCCGGCAGCAATGTGCTGGAAGCGCTGCGCGCGCGCGGCGTCGATGCGCAGCCGGTGGACGGCATTCCGGCACTGCTGGCGGCGATCGACGCCGGCACGGTGGATCGTGTGTTCAACATCCTGCACGGCGGCGACGGCGAGAACGGCGTGCTGCAGGGACTGCTGTGCGCGCTGCAGGTGCCGTTCACCGGCGCCGGCGTGCTCGGCTCCGCGCTGACCCTGGACAAGGTGCGTACCAAACAGGTCTGGAGCGCCGCCGGATTGCCCACCCCGGAATTCGTGCGTGTGCCTGCGGGCGGCGATCTGCATGCGGCCGCGCAGGCGCTGGGCCTGCCGGTGTTCATCAAGCCATCCAAGGAAGGCTCCAGCGTCGGCGTGTTCCGGGTGTTGGCCGAAGCCGATCTCGCACCGGCGATCGCCTTTGCGCGGACCTATGCGGGCGAACTGCTGGTCGAGCAGATGGTGCAGGGCGAGGAATACACCGTCGGCATTCTCGGCGAGATCGCGCTGCCGTCCATCCGCATCGTTCCTGCCGGCGAGTGGTACGACTATCACGCCAAGTACGTGGCCGACGATACGCAATACCTCTGCCCCGGCATGCAGGGCGAGGAGGAGGCCGCGATCGGCGCACTGGCGCTGGCGGCATTTCAGGCGGCCGGCTGCAGCGGCTGGGGGCGCGTGGACGTGATGCGCGACCGCGTGCGCGGCCTGCAACTGATCGAAGTCAACACCGCCCCTGGCATGACCAGCCACTCGCTGGTACCCAAGGCCGCCCGCCAGCTCGGCATCGATTTCGAAACGCTGGTCTGGCGCGTGCTGGAGCAGACGCTGTGAGGCCGGGATTGGGGATTGGGGATTCGGGATTGGCTGACAGCGACGCCATGCGCGCGGTTGCCGTTGCTGTGGCGAATCCCCAATCCCGAATTTCCAATCCCGCGCGCGCAGCGCGCGCCGTGACGAATCCCCAATCCCCAATGCCCAATCCCGTGTGCGGAGCACACCAATGAACGCCACCTTGCGCATCCTCGCCTGGCTGCTCGCGGTGGCGCTGGTCGCGTTGCCGGTGGTGGCCGTGCTCAATGGCTGGGTCGGTGCCGAGCGCTGGCCGCTGGCCAAGTTGCGGGTGTCCGGCGATTTCAAGCGGGTGCCGGCCGAGCAATTGCGCGCGGTGGTGCTGCCGTACGCGCGCGCAGGCTTCTTCGCGGTGAAGCTGCAGCAGGCGCAGGATGCCATCGCGCGGCTGCCGTGGGTGGAAAGCGCGCAGGTGCGCAAGCGTTGGCCGGATGTGCTGGAAGTGCACGTGACCGAGCACAAGCCGTTTGCGCGCTGGGGCACCGACCGCATGCTGTCCGAACAGGGCCGGCTGTTCCGCACCCCGCCGCTGCTCAAGGATTTCAAGTTGCCCCAGCTCGGCGGCCCGGACAGCAAGACCCAGGATGTGGTGGCGCTGTACAACGAGTCGCGCGCGCTGTTCGCACCGACCGGGCTGGACGTGGAGCGTCTTGAAATGGACGCACGCGGCAGCTGGTCGCTGCAGCTGAGCGATGGCCTGCAGATCATGATCGGCCGCGACGATGCGCGCGCCCGCCTGCAGCGCTTCGCGCGCGTGTTGCCGCAACTGGCCGACCCGCAGCGCCCGATCGCGCGCGCCGACCTGCGCTACACCAACGGATTTACCGTTGAACGGCAGCGATTGGAGAGTGGGGATTCGGGATTGGAAAAAGCGCAGCCCCGGCATCGCGCAGCACCTTCCGCACCTCCCGTCGCCCTGGCATTTCCGCGTTTTCCCAATCCCGTATCCCGAATCTCGAATCCCGGCTTTAAGACATGAACCGCAAAGGCGACAAATCCCTCATCGTTGGACTGGACATCGGCACCTCCAAGGTCGTCGCGCTGGTCGGCGAGTATTCGCCCGGCAATCCGATCGAAGTGATCGGCATCGGTTCGCATGAGTCGCGCGGCCTCAAGCGCGGCGTGGTGGTGGACATCGAGTCCACCGTGCAGTCGATCCAGCGCGCGGTCGAAGAGGCCGAGCTGATGGCCGGCTGCGAGATCCGTTCGGTGTATGCCTCGATTTCCGGCAACCACGTGCAGTGCAAGAACTCGCCCGGCATCGTGCCGATCCGCGACGGCGAAGTGACCTGGAGCGACCTGGAACGCGTGCTGGATGCGGCCAAGGCGGTGGCCATTCCGGCCGACCAGCGCATCCTGCATGCGATCCCGCGCGAATACGTGCTGGACGATTCGCAGGAAGGCATCCGCAACCCGGTCGGCATGACCGGCGTGCGCCTGGAGGTGCACGCGCACCTGGTGGTGTGCGCGCAGTCGGCTGCGGCCAATATCACCAAGTGCGTGCAGAAGTGCGGCCTGCAGGTGGACGATTTGGTGCTGTCCTCGCTGGCATCCTCGGTGGCGGTGCTGACCGCCGACGAGCGCGAGCTGGGCGTGGTGCTGGTGGATATCGGCGCCGGCACTACCGACCTGGCGGTCTACGTGCAGGGCGCGATCTGCCACACCGCCTCGCTGCCGATCGCCGGCGACCATGTCACCAACGACATCGCGCACATGCTGCGCACGCCGACCCCGGAAGCCGAGCAGATCAAGGTCCGCTACGCCTGCGCACTGGCGCAACTGGCCACCGCCGAAGAGAGCATCCAGGTGCCGTCGGTCGGCGACCGCCCGCCGCGCCGGATGCCGCGCCACGCGCTCGCGCAGGCGGTGCAGGGGCGCTACGAGGAAATCTTCGAGATGGTGCAGGCCGAACTGCGCCGCTCCGGCTTCGAGGAAATGGTGCGCGCCGGCATGGTGCTCACCGGTGGCGCCTCGAAGATGGAAGGCGTGGTGGAGCTGGCCGAGGAAATGCTGCAGATGCCGGTGCGCGTGGGCATTCCGCAGCACGTCACCGGCCTGGGTGAAGTCGTCGGCAACCCGGTACACGCCTCCGGCGTGGGCCTGTTGCTGATGGGCAGCCAGATCGAACATCCGCGTCGTCCATCGATCCCGACCGGGCGCGCGGGCAGCTTGTTCAAGAAATTGAAGAACTGGTATCGCGGCGAATTTTGAGGAGCCGGGATTTGGAATTCGGGATTTGGGATTGGCAAGAGCGAAAGAAAAGCAGGGCGGCGGCGAAGATAAGTGGAGAGCGGTGAGCGGGCAGGCGGTAAAATTTTTGCAGGCATTGCGTCGAGGAGTAGGTGGCACGAGCCGTGGAGCGCAACAGCGAATCTACGGCCCCGCCACACGAATCCCGACTTTCAAACAACAACACTCGCCGTGGTGCGAAGTGGGCAGGGACCAGCGCTTTTGCGAATCCCCAATCCCCACTCCCCAATCCCGGCTCAAGAGGACACTGACATGGCACATTTCGAACTGATTGAAAAAATGGCTCCCAACGCGGTCATCAAGGTTGTTGGCGTGGGCGGCGGCGGCGGCAACGCGGTGGCGCACATGGTCAACACCAATGTCGATGGCGTGGAATTCATCACCGCCAACACCGATTCGCAGGCGATCAAGAACTGCGGCGCCAAGTTGCAGCTGCAGCTGGGCACCAACGTCACCAAGGGCCTGGGCGCGGGCGCCAATCCGGAAGTCGGCCGTCAGGCCGCGCTGGAAGACCGCGAGCGCATCATGGACGCGCTGCAGGGTGCGGACATGGTGTTCATCACCGCCGGCATGGGCGGCGGCACCGGCACCGGCGCGGCACCGGTCGTTGCGCAGCTGGCCAAGGAAATGGGCATCCTGACCGTGGCCGTGGTCACCAAGCCGTTCCCGTTCGAAGGCCGCCGCCGCATGCAGGTGGCGCTGAAGGGCATCGAGGAACTGAGCCAGCATTGCGACTCGCTGATCACCATCCCCAATGAAAAGCTGATCACCGTGCTGGGCCGCAACGCCACCATGATCCAGGCGTTCCGCGCTGCCAACGACGTGCTGCAGGGCGCCGTGCAGGGCATCGCCGACCTGATCGTGCGTCCGGGCCTGATCAACGTCGACTTCGCCGACGTGCGCACCGTGATGTCGGAAATGGGCCTGGCCATGATGGGTACCGGTTCGGCACGCGGCGACGACCGCGCGCAGGCCGCCGCCGAAGCCGCCATCCAGAACCCGCTGCTGGACGATGTGAACCTGGCCGGTGCCAACGGCATCCTGGTCAACATCACCGCCGGCCCGGACTTCACCATGTCCGAGTTCGACGAGATCGGCCGCACCATCGAAGCGTTCGCCTCCGAAGATGCCACCGTGGTCGTCGGCACCGTGCTGGACCCGGACATGCAGGACGAAGTGCGCGTGACCGTGGTGGCCACCGGCCTGAACCGTGCGGTTGCCCGCCAGACCCAGCGTCCGGACCAGCGCGCGCCGATCAAGCTGGTGCGCAATGCCACCACCGGCCAACCGGAATTTGGCGACTTCGACACCAGCAGCGGCGATGCGGTGTCCAAGGCCGTCGGCGGCAGCATGGGCCTGGGCCTGCGTCGTCCGAGCAGCGACTCGGTCGGCGGCAGTTCTGCGGGCAACTCGGCGCCGGCGGCGGCCGACCTGCCCAACGACTACCTGGATATCCCGGCGTTCCTGCGCCGCCAGGCCGACTGACGGGCGCCGGCTGCGTCGCCACGGCGGCGCAGCCCGTCCAGCCCCGACGACTCCGTCGGGGCCGCCATGCCATGTCCCTTTCTGCCGGATCGGTCACGCTCCGGCAGCTTTTGCAGTGGCGTGACCGCGGCATTACAGCTCTCGTCACGCGTAACTTGTTAAAATTCGGCTAACCTCAGCGAATTAGACAGCCTGTTCAGCGTCTGTCTGCATTGTTCCCCCAGACTTCGTCCTATGACCCAGCAACGCACTCTCAAGAACACCATTCGCGCCACCGGCGTCGGCCTGCACAGTGGCGACAAGGTGTACATGACGCTGCGACCGGCCCCGGTCGATCACGGCGTGGTGTTCCGGCGCGTGGACCTGGAGCCGGTGGTCGAAGTGCCCGCCGATGCCGAGCTGGTCACCGAGACCACGCTGTGCACCGGCCTGACCTGCAACGGCGCCAAGATCCAGACCGTCGAGCACCTGATGTCGGCGCTGGCCGGATTGGGTGTGGACAACGTCATCGTCGAGCTGTCCTCGGCCGAGTTGCCGATCATGGACGGCTCGTCCGGCCCGTTCGTGTTCCTGCTGCAGTCGGCAGGCATCGTCGAACAGGGCAAGGCCAAGCGCTTCATCCGCATCAAGCAGCCGGTGGAAGTGCGCGAGGGCGACAAGATCGCGCGCTTCGAGCCGTACGAAGGCTACAAGCTCGGCTTCACCATCGAATTCAATCACCCGATGATCCCGGCCAAGCAGTCGCGCCAGGAAATCGAGTTCTCCACCTCGGCCTACGTCAAGGAAATCTCGCGCGCCCGCACCTTCGGCTTCATGCGCGATCTGGAGTACATGCGCGAGCGCAACCTGGGCCTGGGCGGCTCGATGGACAATGCCATCGTGCTGGACGAGTTCCGCGTGCTCAACGAGGACGGCCTGCGCTACACCAACGAATTCGTGCGCCACAAGATCCTCGATGCCATCGGCGACCTGTATCTGGCCGGCGGCGCGATCCTGGGGGCCTACGAAGGCTTCAAGTCCGGCCATGCGCTCAACAACAAGCTGGTGCGTGCGCTGCTGGCCGACCAGAGCGCCTGGGAATGGGTCAGCTTTGCCGAGGGTGCCGAGCCGCCGCCGGTGACCTACGCCAGCCCCGTCTACGCCTGAGCGACCCATCGGCCAGCCAACGCCGCGTTGGCGGGCGCTACCGCTACCACCATCAGTCCGTCCGATCCCCCGGCGCCCCCGGTTGCTGGAGCGTCTGCCTGTGGTCGCATGCCGGACGACTGTCGGGGAATGCCGCCATCGGCAGGCAAAGTGTGAATTCCATCAGGTTTAGGGTCGATTTTTAACTTTTATTTAAGGCTTATCTAACTTCCCGATGGCGCCAGCCCGCTAGCATGCCTGCGGCCAATGCGGTCTTCGCAAGTGTTTCACGCGGTGACTGCCGTCACGTAACGCCGCCGGTCTCAGCGCTTGGTCGGTGGGACGTCCTGCAGGGAGGCGAGCGCATCGCGCAGTCCCCTGTGCGTGGCCTCGGACACTGGCCGCTGCTGGCTGCGGCTGTGCTGCGTTGGGGAATGCGGCACGGCGCTTGCAGTTCTGACGGTCACTGCGGTGGCCTTCAGCCCGATGGATCGGGCGGCATCGAGTAGTTGGGTCTCGGCAAGCCGCACCTTGGCATGCCAGACCGGTGAATCAACCAGAAAAACGAGCTGTTCGCCTCGGACATTGGCCAGCCGGCAACGGGTGGCCAGATGAGGCGGTAACAGGGGGCGCAACTGCCGGTCCAGCGCATCGAGCCACAAGGCTCGACGCAAGGGGTCGCCAGCCTTTTCACCCAGCGCGGCGTCGATCGCCGGCTGTGGAGCGGAAGGGTTGCGTGCGTTGGACTTGGGCTTGGACATGACACTCATATGGCGTTGAAGAAAGTTGTAATCAAATCTCGACAGACCCGGGCCCAGCGCGTGGCCCAACAGATCCAGGGCTTTGCGGCAGATCGGCCGATGCTGGTACTCGGGGCCGTACTTGGCCTGGGCATGCTGATCGGCGTCGGTGCGAGCACCGCCACCGGCATGGTGACCAATTCCGCGCTGCAGGCCAAGGTCGCCCAGCAGCAGGCCGAGCTTGCGCAGGCGCAGCGCGCGTCGCAGGCACAGGTCAATGCCCTGGCTGCCCGGCTGGGTGAGCTGCAGGCACAGGCTACCCGTCTCAATGCCTTGGGCGAGCGGCTGACCGAAATGGGCAAGCTGAAGGATGGCGAGTTCGACTTCGACGCACCGGTCGGCGTCGGTGGCGGCGATGAGCCGGTCAGCGACATGCCGGTCGAATCGCTCAAGCAAAGCCTTGGGCAGGTGGAGCAGCAGTTTTCCGCCTCCGGGCAGCAGCTGAACGTGCTGGCCTCGCTGATGTTCGATCATCAGCTCGAGCAGAATTCGGTGCCGTCGCGGATGCCGATCCGCAATACCTACATCACCTCCGGCTTCGGCGGTCGTGCCGACCCGTTCGATGGTGGCTCGGCCTTCCACAAGGGCGTGGACTTCCATGCCAACGTGGGCGATCCGGTGCTGTCGGTGGCCGACGGCGTGGTCAGCTACGCCGGCGTGCGTGGCGGCTACGGCAACGTGGTCGAAGTGGATCACGGCAACGGCTATGTCACCCGCTACGCGCACAATTCGCGGCTGGTGGTGAAGGTGGGCGACCTGGTGCGCGCCGGGCAGCAGGTGGCCAGGGCCGGTTCCAGCGGTCGTTCCACCGGTGCGCACGTGCACTTCGAGGTATGGGCGGACGGGCACGTGGTCAATCCACGCAAGTTCCTGGGCGACACCAATACGCCGGTGGGACGCCGCGGGCGCGGTTGACGAAGGCATGGCACGCTCCGGCGGAGGTGCTTGATTCGTGAGGGCTCGCCCCAAGCTACAATAGGGTGTTGCCATCGACAGGGCGCAGTGCGCCCTGTTTCGTTTACGGCGGTCGGGTCTGTGGGGACCGGCGTCGGTCAAACCGTTCCTTTTCAACCGGTTTCTTCAATGATCAACAGTCTGCTTACCCGTGTCTTTGGCAGTCGTAACGAACGCCAGCTGCGCCAGCTCAACCGCCTCGTCACCCAGATCAACGCGCTGGAGCCGACGATCGAGAAGCTCTCCGACGCCGAGCTGCAAGCCAAGACCCCGGAGTTCAAGCAGCGGCTTGCCGACGGACAGTCCCTGGACAAGATCCTGCCCGAAGCCTTTGCGGTGTGCCGCGAGGCCAGCCGCCGGGTGCTGGGCATGCGTCACTACGACGTGCAGCTGATCGGCGGCATGGTGCTGCACCTGGGCAAGATCGCCGAAATGCGCACCGGCGAAGGCAAGACCCTGGTGGCCACCCTGCCGGTCTACCTCAACGCGCTGGAAGGCCAAGGCGTGCATGTGGTCACCGTCAACGACTACCTGGCGCGGCGCGACTCGGCGCAGATGGGCAAGCTGTACAACTGGCTGGGCCTGAGCGTGGGCGTGGTGTATCCGGGCATGCCGCACAGCGACAAGCACGCCGCCTACGCCGCCGACATCACCTACGGCACCAACAACGAGTTCGGCTTCGACTATCTGCGCGACAACATGGCGCTGTCGCGCGCCGATCGCTACCAGCGCAAGCTGCACTACGCCATCGTCGACGAAGTGGACTCGATCCTGATCGACGAAGCGCGCACCCCGTTGATCATTTCCGGCCCGGCCGACGAATCGCCGGAGCTGTACATCCGCGTCAACCGCATCGTGCCGCAGCTGACCAAGCAGGAGAGCGAAGAGGGCGAGGGCGATTTCTGGGTCGACGAGAAGGGCAAGCAGGTGCATCTGTCCGAGGCGGGCATGGGCCATGCCGAAGAGCTGCTGATGCAGGCCGGCATCCTGGAAAACGCCGAAGATGGCCTGTACGCCGCGCAGAACCTGAGCGTGGTGCATCACCTCAATGCCGCGCTGCGTGCGCATGCGATCTACCAGCGCGACGTGGACTACATCGTGCGCGATGGCGAGGTGGTGATCGTGGACGAATTCACCGGCCGCACCTTGAGCGGGCGCCGCTGGTCCGACGGCCTGCACCAGGCGGTCGAAGCGAAGGAAGGCGTGCCGGTGCAGCGCGAGAACCAGACCCTGGCCAGCATCACCTTCCAGAACCTGTTCCGCATGTACAAGAAGCTGTCCGGCATGACCGGTACGGCCGACACCGAAGCCTACGAATTCCAGAGCATCTATGGCCTGGAAGTGGTGGTGATCCCGACCAACCGCCCGACCGTGCGCAAGGACCACCCGGACCAGGTGTTCCTCAACCGCAAGGGCAAGTTCAATGCGGTGCTGGCCGATATCGAAGACTGCGCCAAGCGCGGTCAGCCGGTGCTGGTGGGCACCACCTCGATCGAAACCTCGGAAATGCTGTCCGAGCACCTGCGCAAGGCCGGGGTGAAGCATGAAGTGCTCAATGCCAAGCAGCACGAGCGCGAAGCCACCATCGTGGCCAATGCCGGCCAGCCGGGCGCGGTGACCATCGCCACCAACATGGCTGGGCGCGGTACCGACATCGTGCTGGGTGGTTCGCTCGAATCGGAATATCACGCGCTGGGCGAAGACGCCAGCGACGATGCGCGCTTCAAGGTCAAGACCGAGTGGCAGCGCCGCCATGACGCGGTCAAGGCCGCCGGTGGCCTGCACATCATCGGTACCGAGCGCCACGAATCGCGGCGTATCGACAACCAGCTGCGCGGCCGTGCCGGTCGCCAGGGCGACCCGGGTTCCTCGCGCTTCTATCTGTCGCTGGAAGACAACCTGATGCGCATCTTCGCCTCGGACTGGGTCCAGAAGGCGATGCGCATGATGGGCATGAAGGAAGACGACGTCATCGAAGACCGCCTGGTCAGCCGGCAGATCGAGAAGGCGCAGCGCAAGGTGGAAGCGCACAACTTCGACATCCGCAAGAACCTGCTGGACTTCGACGACGTCAACAACGACCAGCGCAAGGTGATCTATGCCCAGCGCGACGAGTTGCTGGATGCCGAATCGGTCAAGGACAACGTGGACGGCATCCGTGGCGATGTGATCTACGACCTGGTCGCGCGCTTCGTGCCGCCCAATTCGGTGGACGAGCAGTGGGACCTGCAAGGCCTGGAGGCCACGCTGGAATCGGAGCTGGGCATGCAGCTGGCGTTGCGCGAGATGGCGCGCACGCAGGAAGAACTGGATGCCGAACAGATCGCCGCCAAGGTGCAGGCCGCGGTGGATGCGCACTTTGCCGAGAAGGAAGCGGCGGTGGGCAACGACACCATGCGCGCGCTGGAAAAGCACGTGATGCTGACGGTGCTGGACCAGGGCTGGAAGGAGCATCTGGCCAAGATGGATTACCTGCGCCAGGGCATCTATCTGCGCGGTTACGCGCAGAAGCAGCCCAAGCAGGAATACAAGAAGGAAGCCTTCGAGCTGTTCTCCGAGATGCTGGAGAACGTCAAGCGCGAGGTGATCAACCTGCTGGCGCGCGTGCGCATCCGCAGCGAGGAAGAAGTGGCCGAACTGGAAGAGCAGGAACGCCGCCAGGCCGAAGCCCGCCTGATGGCCTCGCAGTTCCAGCACCAGGATGCCGGCGGTTACGGCGCCGACGAGGAAGTGGAACAGATGCAGGGCGGCAACGCACCGGTACCGGTGTCGCAGGTCACCCGCGACGAGCCCAAGGTCGGTCGCAACGATCCCTGCCCGTGCGGCAGCGGCAAGAAGTACAAGCACTGCCACGGTCAGCTCAGCTGATGCTGAGCTGACCGTGGAGCCGCCCGCAACGCGGGCGGCCCACCCGCTATCCGCAACGCGGATAGCGGGCTCACGGTGTTGCTTCCGATCCCCCGCGCCTTCGGCGCGCCCCCTTACCAAGGGGAGCTTTGCATTCGGGGCGATTGGTTGGGGTTGCTGATGCTTGCGCGTGGAATGGCGGCGGCTGGGTGCAATGCCACGGTGGGGTCGCGTACGTTTTGCCGATTCCCGGGCAACCGCGAGGCCTGCATCGTTGCCAGGCAATGTCTGCAAATCACGGCATGGACGCCAGAAGAGGTCGACCAGCTCGATGAGTGCGATTCGATCAGCCTCGGCCTGGCACGGTTCGCCACGCGCTTGCTTGTCGCGCGCGGGCGCCAACTGTGCCGTGGCACCCAGGCTTCTCCGCCTGCGCCACTGCGGGCGTATGCTCGATCCACATCCGGCGTGGAGTGCGTCATGGCGCAGTTGTCGAGCCAGCAATTGAAGGTGTTCGTGCCTGCACGTGACTACGCGCTGTCGCAGCGTTTCTATCGCGCGCTGGGATTCGTGCAGGAAGACGAGGTCGGCAACGTGAGCTGCTTCCGCCACGGCGAGCACTGTGCGTTTTTGCTGCAGGATTTCTATGTACGCGAGCTGGCCGAGAATCTCATGCTGCATCTATGGGTGGACGATGCCGATGCCTGGTGGCAGCACATCCACGACACGGGATTGGACGCGCAGTTCGGGGTGAGCTACAGCGCGCCGGAAGACCGGCCCTGGGGCGCGCGCGATTTCACCCTGCACGATCCCAGTGGGGTGCTCTGGCGCATCGGGCATCCGTTGTAGGCCGGGATCGGAGATTCGGGAATCGGATTGGCAAAAGCACAGGCCGCGCTTTGACGAATCCCGAATCCCCAATCACCAATCCCAGCCCCCAAGCGATTGCGCTGAGCCGCGCACTCGCGGCACTCTTGCGCCCATGCCCGACTCCCTCAGATCCATTCACGTCGTTGCCGGCGTGATCACCGACCCCCGCGGCCGCATCCTGCTGACCCGCCGTACCGAAACCCGCGACATGCCCGGCCTCTGGGAGTTCCCCGGCGGCAAGCGCGAGCCCGGCGAAACCTCCGAACAGGCGCTGGTGCGCGAGCTCTACGAAGAGCTGGGCATCGAGGCGCAGGTGGGCGACTGGGTGATGGAAGTACCGCAGCTGTATCCGGACAAGCGCCTGCGCCTGGAAGTGCGCCACATCGCTGGCTGGAAGGGCAGCCCGCGTGGGCGCGAAGGCCAGGCGATGACCTGGGTGGCGGCCGACAAGCTGGCCCGCTATTCGATGCCGCCGGCGGATGTGCCGGTGGTGGGCGTGCTGCGCCAGCCCGACCGCTACCTGATCACCCCCGAGCCCGACGACGAAGCGCACTGGCTGGACGGCCTGGAGCGGGCGCTACAGGCCGGCGCGACGCGCCTGCAGTTGCGTGCGCGGCACTGCGAGCCGGCGCGTTGGCAGGCCTTGCTGCACAAGGTGATGCGCCTGCGTGGCCGCCACCGTGCGCAGTTGCTGCTCAATCGCGATATCGCCCTGGCCATCGAACTGGGCATCGGCGTGCACCTGGGCGCCGAGCAACTGGCCGGCCTGCAGGAGCGCCCGCTTTCCGCCGAGCACCTGGTGGCCGCGTCCTGCCACGGGGTGGACGACCTGCGCCATGCCCAGCGGCTCGGTTGCGATTTCGCCGTGCTGGGACCGGTGCAGCCCACCGCGTCGCATCCGGGCGCCACGCCGCTGGGGTGGGACGGCTTCGAGCGTCTGCGCGAGCAGGTGTCGTTGCCGATCTACGCGCTCGGCGGGATGGGCGTCGATGACCTGCGCGAAGCGCGCGCGCACGGAGCCCAGGGCATTGCGGCCATTCGCGGGCTGTGGCCGGCCTGATGGCGGCGCTTGCGGCGATCGCGTTGCCGACTGGCGATGCGACCGACAGGCGGGTGGGTGAATTGCGCAGGGAATCGTCGCCCGGCGATGCAGGCGGATCGATGCCAGAGATCCTTGCGACGACAGGTCGGCGTTGCCGATGGCCGCCGGCGTCATGCAGGTACTGCGCAGGGAATGAGCAGAACGCGGTCGGCAGTCGCGCGCCGCGCGGTGCCCGGCGCCGCTAGAACGTCACCCAGAAGCAGTTGTACTGCCGGCGCAGCCGCAACACGCTGCGCGCCGGCGTACCGCTGGCCAGATTCTGTTCCAGGCGCAGGCCCCAGGGACGTGGACGCGTGGGAGCCGGTAGCGGTGCGTCGATCGGGCTGCCATCCAGCGACGGCGTTGCCGCGTCGTCGCCGGTCTCCCAGGTAGGCATATCGGCTTGCGGGTACATCGGCACGATGTCGAGCAGCGGGCGTTGCACGATGGCCTCCAGCCGGCTCAGCACCTGGTTGGCGGCAGCATCGGACTGGCCGCTCCACAGGTACAGGCTGGACAGGCGATTGACGTCGCGGCTGTCCACCGCCAGCTGCAGCAGCGACACCAGTTCGCTCAGCCGACGTGGGCAGCCGTAGCGATACAGACCGGTGTTGCCCTGGCTGCGCACCGCCGGTGGCGCGCGCGTGGCGGCTCCCACGTCTTCGCAGCGGCGGTCGGTGAACATGGTCTGCCCATCCGGGGTGACGCAGCGGCGGATCTCCTGCGCCTGCACGCGCATGGTGGGGCACAGGCACAGCAGCAAGGCGAGCAAGGTCAAGAAAAGGCGAGGCATCGGCGCAGCGTAGCCGGGCAGGCGTGAGCTGGCGAGGAAGATGCGTGCTGCGCGCGCGGTTCTGGCATTCGCGCCCCCGATGGTGTGGCAGTGGCGGCTCTTGCCGGCCGCGCTCAACGTCCGAGCAGCTGCAATACCTGGGTGGTCGGCTTGGCCAGATTGAGGGTGTAGAAATGCAGCGCCGGCGCGCCGCCTGCGATCAGGCGCTCGCACAGGGCGGCCACCACTTCCGCACCGAAGGCGCGCACCGCTTCGGCATCGTCGCCGTAGGCCTGCATCTTCCTGCCGATCCAGCGCGGAATCTCGGCGCCGCATTGCTCGGAAAAGCGCCGCAGCTGCGAGAAGTTGGAGATCGGCATGATGCCGGGAATGATCGGCACCGCCACGCCCAGGCGCTCCACCGCATCGCGAAAATGGAAGTAGGCGTCGGCGTTGTAGAAATACTGGGTAATGGCCGCATCCGCGCCGGCATCGACCTTGGCCTTGAAATGGCGCAGGTCGCTCAATGCGTCGGTCGCCTGCGGATGGGTCTCCGGGTAGGCGCCCACTTCGATGCGAAAGGCATCGCCATGTTCGGCGCGAATGAAGGCGATCAGGTCCGAGGCGTAGCGCAGATCGCCGGGATGGCCCATGCCCGACGGCAGATCGCCACGCAGCGCGACGATGCGGGTACAGCCGATGGCGCGGTAGAGCTTGAGCAGTTCGCGGATCTCCTGGCGGCTGCCACCGACGCAGGACAGGTGCGGTGCGGCTTCGAAGCCGTGCTTCTGCTTGAGGTGGCGTACCGTCTCGGAGGTGTAGCTCAGGGTGGAGCCGCCCGCGCCGAAGGTGCACGACACGTATTCGGGCGCATAGCCCTTGAGCCTGGCCGCGGTACGGTCCAGTTGCGCGCGCTGGTCGTCGGTCTTGGGTGGGTAGAACTCGAAACTGAGATGCGTCATCGCGGCGGGTCCGGCGGATCGTGCCGGCATAATATCGCTTCATCGCGATGAATGCATATTTGGTTGCGGGTGTCCCGATTCGCTGTGGTGCGCCCTGGCTGAAGGCAGGCGCTCGGGTCTGCTTGGGCCGGCGCCTCGACGCCACCTGCGACGAGGGCATGCGCAAGATGATGGACGACCCGTTGCGCATGAGGGTGGGTTTTGCCATCCCACGTCATGGCGCAAGCGTCGGGAACGGAGAAGGGCGTCATCGCCAAAGCGTGGTGCCGCATCCGGGGGACGTCGGCGATCTTGCGCTTGCGCAAGCAGCCGGGCGTGGATGGTGCCACGTTGCCGAGCGACTTGGCGGCACCGTTGTTGCGGAGCCAGGACGCGCACACGTCCACGCTAGCCGAAACGTTCCGCCGACAGCGATCAGGTCGCCGGTCCCGGCGGAGCAACCTGCTCGCAACACGCGTCTGCCACAGTCCGGCGCGCGTCAATGACGGTCTACGCCTCGTACGCACCCGCTGCGCCAGACATCACACCCGCATGCCTACACTGGTTGCTTTCTCACCGGAGCGTTCGCATGAGCGACACCAGCATGACCGCCATCGCCATCCGCGATGGCAAGGGCGACGCCGACGCCTTGTACGCGACCGAGCAACCTCGCCCGCGTCCTGCACCGGGTCAGGTGTTGATCCGCGTGCACGCCGCCGGCATCAACCGCCCGGACCTGCTGCAACGCGCCGGGCACTACCCGCCGCCGCCAGGTGCGCCGCAGACGCTGGGCCTGGAAGTGGCCGGCGAGATCGTGGAGCCGGCCGGTCGCTGGAAGGCGGGCGACCGCGTCTGCGCGTTGCTCGGCGGCGGTGGCTACGCGCAGTACGTGGCCGTCGACGCACGCCACGTGTTGCCGATTCCGGCCGGCCTGGATCTTGTCCACGCCGCAGCGCTGCCCGAAACCATGTTCACCGCCTACACCAACCTGTTCGAGCACGGCCAGCTCGCGGCCGGCGAATGGTTGCTGCTGCACGGCGCCACCTCCGGCATCGGGGTGACCGCGATCCAGATGGCCAAGGCCGCCGGCGCACGCGTGCTGGCCACCGCCCGTTCGGCCGGCAAGGCTGGGCAGGCCCGTGAGCTGGGCGCCGATGTGGCGATCGACTCCACCGCCGAGTCGTTCGTCGAAGTGGCCAAGGCGCATGGCGGGGTGGATGTGGCGCTGGACATGGTGGGCGCTGCGGTGTTCGCCGACACGCTGGAAGCGCTCAACCCGCGTGGGCGCATCGTCTATATCGCGTCCCAAGCCGGTGCCACCCTCCAGGTGCCGATTCCGCAACTGATGCGCAAGCAGGCCATCCTCACCGGGTCTACCCTGCGTCCGCGCAATGCCGATGAAAAAGCCCGGCTGGCCGCGGAAGTGGAACGCGTGGTGTGGCCATGGATCGAGCAGGGCAAGCTGCGCGTGCTGCTCGACAAGCGCTTCCCGCTGAGCGAAGCGGCTGCGGCGCATCGTTACCTGGAGCAGGGCAGCCACCTGGGCAAGGTGGTGCTGGAGATGTAGCTGGCTGCGTTGGCCTTGTCGACGAAGCGCCCGAAGCCGTGCGGCGTGTCATGCGCCGCGTGGCGCCAGGCGCACTCAGGCCGCGCGCTCGACCACCGCTTCGATCCGGTGCCCATCCGGGTCGATGACGAACGCGGCGTAGTAGGCATCGCCATAGTCCGGTCGTGGACCGGGAGCGCCGTTGCAGCGCCCGCCGTGCTGCAACGCGGCCAGGTGGAACGCACCCACCGCGGCCGCGTCGCTGGCGGTGAATGCCAGATGGAAGCCGGCGCCGGGAGCGCACTGCGCGGCCTGCTGTTGCTTCAGGGCCAGGCAGTCCTCGCCCCCCGGCCTGCCATAGCCAATGGCCTGATCGAGCGTGCCCGGCTCCAGGTCCGACCACACGCGCACATAGCCCAGCGCACCGAGGACGGCATCGTAGAACGCGGCCGATGTCTCGATCGTGCGAACCCCCAGGCAAACGTGATGCAGCATCGGTGCAGCCCTGTGCAGCGGCACGCCCGCGTGCCGGAGGCGCAAGTGTGCCGCGTCGCGGGTGCGCGTCAATCGGCAGGCCGGTGCAGCTGCGCATGCCCGTCCTGCCGATTGCGCGGGCAGCCGCACTGTCGCCGGTCACCGTCGGGCTGCGCGCTCCCGGCGAGCCGATCACCCAACTGCCCGGCGTGGCCGCGCGCAGGTATAGCAAAACAAGCAGGAGCGATGTCTCGCAGCCAGCCAGGGGGGCGCCGTACACTGCGATCGCGCCGGCCGTGGTTGCCTCCGGGTCGCGGCTGCGGTGGCATCGCATGCCCGGCAGATCGCAGCGGCAATCGCGTGGGCACGCTCACTTCACTCATCAGCATGAAGGTTTCGATGAAGCATCCAGATGCATTGCGCATTGCCCTGGTCGGTATCGGCAAGATCGCCCGCGACCAGCATGTGCCCACGATTGCCGCGCGCGCCGATGTGCAACTGGTCGCCACCGTCAGCCGGCATGGCACTGTCGATGGCGTGCCGGCGTATCAGACGCTGGAGCAAGCATTTGCTGCGCATCCGGAGCTGGAAGCAGTGGCCTTGTGCACGCCGCCGGTCGGGCGGCATGCGTTGGCGCAGGCGGCATTGAGCGCCGGCCGTCATGTCTTCCTGGAAAAGCCGCCATCGGCCACGCTTGCCGAGATCGACGATCTGCGCGAGGTGGCACGCACGGCGCAACGCAGCCTGTTCACCAGCTGGCATTCGCGCTGCGCCGCTGGCGTGGAGCCTGCGCGCGCGTGGCTGGCGGACAAGCAGATCCTGCGCGCGCACATCACCTGGAAGGAAGACATTCGCCACTGGCACCCCGGCCAGGACTGGATTCTGGAGCCGGGCGGCATGGGCGTGTTCGATCCCGGCATCAATGCGCTTTCCATCGCCACCCACGTGTTGCCGCGCGCGTTCGCCTTGCGCGAGGCCGAGTTGCACACGCCGGAAAATCGCCAGGCACCGCTGTACGCCAGGCTGGCCTTTGTCGATACCGCCGGTGTGCCGGTGACGGCCGAATTCGACTTTTTGCAGACCGGCCACCAGCGCTGGGACATCGAGGTGGACACCACGCAGGGACAGCTGGTGCTCAGCGAGGGCGGCGCCAAGCTGCACATCGATGGGCAAGCGCAGGCGCTGCCAGCGTCCAGCGAATACGACGGTTTGTACCAGCGTTTCGTGCAGCTGGTACGCGCCGGCCAGTCGGAGGTGGATGTGGCGCCGTTCGTGCATGTGGCCGACGCATTCCTGCTGGGCGCACGCAAGGTCACCGCGCCGTTTGCCTGGTAAGCGCAGCCAACAGAACTGCTGCGCGCCCGCCAGGCGGGCGCGGTCGGTGCTCGGAATTCTCATGTACCACCCGTACGCTGCGGTTCCTCCGCGCCGTCCGCACCCACCTGACGAGCGCTCGCTACGTTTTGTGAGCCGCTCTACGTCTGGATGGCCCGATGAATGCGACGGCACCGGACGCATCCAGCGATGCGCCTGGTGCGGCGTGGTCTACCGGCTATCCAGCGCCACGCTGGCAGACGTTACGGCGTCCGGGTCCAGCGGCCGGGCCGACGTTGCAGCGCGCGCTGCATGCTGACGCAGTGCGGGCGTGATCTGCGCGCGGAAGCGCCGCACCACCCATGCCTCGTCCAGCAGCGCGAAGGCGAAAAACCCCAGCAGTGTGCCTGCCACCAACGTGGGTGCATGTGCGAACGTGCCCGGCAGCAACAGGCTCAGCCACAGGAAGATGTTCGGCGAGGTCTGCAGCAGGTGGATATCCGAGGCGATCGCGGCGGGAATGGCCTTGCCCGTCAGGCGCTGGTGGATGGAGAGATACGCCACGCTTCCCAGGCGGCAAGTCAGCAGTAACGCAAATGGCAACACTAAGGCCGCCCATGCCTGCCATCGGCCATGCATCACTGCATCTGCCAACGGCGTCCCTCCCGCGCGCAGCGCCACCAGCAATGCCATCGGCACCATCGTCAGCGCACCCACCCAACTCCAGTTGGTGGCCAGTTTGCCGGCTGCGATCGGGTGCGCATGTCGCCAGCCCTGTGCGAGCAGAAACGGAAACGCCAGTGCGAGCAGCAACACCACGAAGTAGCGTTCCAGCGCATGCGCACTGCCCAGCACATCATGGCGATCCAGGAACAATAACAACAATGCCACCGGCAGCAGGATCGACAATATCAGGGTGTAGCGCGCTGCAAAGAAGTAGTCGCCGCCGCGCGCCAGCGAGAAGGTCGGTACCGATAGCGCTGGCGGCACGATCAGCAGCAGACCGAGGACGTGCACCCACGCGTTGTGAAACTGCGTGAGCAGCATGATCGCCAGGCCGGCGCGTGCAATGCCGATCACGCTCAGCGCGAGGTTCTCCGGCCCTCCGGTCAGGCGCAACGCGCCCGGCTCGATGCGCACCGACAGGAAAAACGCATTCACCGCCAGTAGCGCCACGATGGCGGTGGAGGTGAGGGCGTGCGGTAGCGCAACGCCCAGGCAGGAGAGTGCAAAGCCGGCCACGGCGGCGATCAGCATCCATTGCAGCAAATGGATTTCGGTCTGCTCGCTCAGATAATTCAGGCGCGAGGAACTGCGCGCGGTCATGCGTTTGAGTTCGTCCCACGACAATGGGCGCGAATTGGGTAAGCGAAAATCGATGTAGTCTGCAGGCGGAAGCCCCGAGGCGATCAAGGCGAACACCTCGACGATGTATTTGTGCGCCACTACCAGCACCTGCTTGCCCTGGCGGTCCAGCGGTGCAAGCACCGTGTCGTAGTACTGCCTGCAACGCGTATACATGTCCATCCAGTGCTCGCCATCGGGCGGGGCGCCACTGGCGTCGTGAAAACAGGCGTCGAACAGACGATGGCCGATCGATTTCTTGATCAGGGTCTTGTTCTTGCCGGCGAAGATGCCAAAGTCGCGTTCCTTTAGTGCGTCGCTGTAGATCACCCGGGGTTCGTTGGGAGCGCCGTCCAGGATGATCGCCGCGGTCGCCTGCGCGCGTTCGAGTGTCGAAACATGCACTTCGTCGAAGCGCAGCGCACGTTGCCGGATAACATCGGCTGCCTGCCTTGCCTGTCGCCGACCCAGCGGCGTCAGTGGCGAGTTCTGTGCACCGGCAAAATAGTTCTGCTCGTTGGCGAGCGACTCGCCATGACGGACGAAGTACAAAGGCATCGGGCTGCTCCGGTGGCTCGATTGGTGGATGATCGAGAGCGTTGCCGGCTTGCGTGGCAACGCCATTCACTGCGCTCAGCCCGCCCGCGTGCCGGTGGCAGGGCATGCGGGTGGCTGCCACGTAGGTGCGGGGTGCAGCAGGATTCGTTGCATCGACAGACTGTCGTTCTCGGATCAATTCAGTGTGTGTCCAAGTTTGTGTTGATGGCCGCTGGATAAAGCCATTGAATAAAGAAGCGGCAGCCGCGCGGCGCAACGGCGCGTGCTGACATCACACGGATGGACGCCTGAATGCAGGAGGCCTCCGCACGCTTGCCGCGGCGGAGGCCTTCTGTCGAGCAGGTGATGATCTGGTACGACAGCGACGCAGGCGCTTAGCCACTCAGTCGAACCTCACCTGAGCGCCGGCGATTCAACTGCCCATGGCGATCGCTCAGCGACGCCACATGCGCGCGCCACGCGCCGGCAGGGTAAAGGTGTACGAGCTGCTGGTGATGCGGACTACATTCCCGGAGCCCAGCGCGTCGATGTAATCGGCATTCCAGTACAGCACGCTGTTGTTCATGCCCACCGTGGTGGTGACCGGATTGCCGCACTTGTTGATGCCGACGATACCCAGGCTGCCGCGACGGAACAGGATGTGGCAGGAACTGGACGACAGCACCTGCATGTCGGTGCCCTGCACGCCGTTGTGGAAGCCGATCATGCGACGCAGGTCGTCGCGTTGGTAGGCATTGACCCAACGGTTGTCGCCGCTTTCGTTGTTGTCGGTATAGATCATCGGCATGCCGCCGTTGCGTCCGATCAAATACGCATACGCCAGGGTTTCATCGACCGGGTCGAGAATGGCGTAGCGGAAGCCGGCATTGTTGGGGATGTCGTGGGTGACGGCGAAGGTCACGGCGCGGTTGCCCGGCAAGGCCTGCCCGGACGCGGCCGGATCCACCAGCTGCTGCAGGCTGGCACCGATGGCGAAGGCGTTGCGCACTGCGTTGAACAGCGGGAAGTCGTAGGCCGCATGCGGAGTGGATTGCAGGTACGGCGCCAGGAACTGGTCGTAATCGCCATTGCCGGTACCGCCGCCGGTGATGACCTCGCCGAACACGTACACGCCGGAGCGGATGCCGGCGTCGAACACGCGGTTGAGGTGGTCGAAGCTCATGTGCTTGGCCGCATCCACGCGGAAGCCGGTCACGCCCAGGCCCTTGAGCGCCTGCAGGTACGCGCGTTGCTGTTGCACCACCCAATCGTTGCCGACCAGATCGGGCAGCCCCGGGTCGTTGCCACCGCCGCAGATGCGGTAATTGCGGACCTGGAAGGCATCGTTGTAGTTGCTGATGCACTGGCCCGGGCCGAAATCGCTGGCGCTGAGGAAGTTGGACTGCAAGGTGCCGAACAGGCGCAGCGAATCGTACCTGCCCGGATTGGCGGCGTATTGCGCCAGCACGGCGCTGCCGGGATAGTTGAGGTCCGAACGGGTGGCCGCTTCGTTGGCCATGTGGTTGAACACGATGTCGGCGTAGGTTTCCACGCCGTTATTGGCCAGCGCCTGCACCATGCGCCTGAACGCGATGGTGTCGCCGAGCGGATTGTCGATCAGGCGGATGTCCTGCGGCTGGTAGCGTGCCCACCAGGCACTGCCTTCGGAACGGTACGCCGGGGCAACCAACACCTTGCGATACCCGGCATCGGCAATTTGTTTGGCGCGTGCTTCCACGGTGGCATACGGCCAGTTGAACGCATGCAGGATGACATCGGCCTGTACGTTGGCTGTCACCAAGAGCAGTGCCAGTGCCGTGAGCAATGCACGGGCGCCGCGTTGCAGGGCCGAGCGTGGAGCGTGTGCAAGTGTGGTGCGCATCGGGTGGTTCTCCAGTGGTAGGCGCAGGCCGGCGTGTGCATCACGCTGCCCGCAGCAAGGCCTCCGGCCCCTGTTCCGGAAAGCGCGCGCACGGCGTGCAGCGCGCGGTGATGCTAAGCGCGCATCGCGGCGCAGCATCGCGGTTGTGCATACGTATTCACTGCAATGCGCCGCCGAAGTGCGCGCGGTGTTCGGCGGCAATCGCGTGGCCGGTCGCACATTGCACGGGGGCGGGGGCGTCGCTGAGGGGCGTCTGGCCGGCGACTTTCGGCGGCCGACGCTTCCGACGGGATGGCGCGTGGAGATCGTGGGTGCGCCCGATCCGGGTCGCTGGCGCTGCAGATACCCTGCAAAGGCCGGCGCAAGCGACGGCAGGCTCGCAATCCGGCCGCAAGCGACCGGCGCGTGTCTGGCCGCTTACGCAGTGAAACGCACGCGCGAAGTGTTGCCCACGGCAGGCATCGCCGCACGGAATGCCGGCGCAGCGTGTGCTGCGCCGACAGCAGCTGCGTGTTCAGCGATAGGCGTGGCGGAGCTCATTGCTTGCGTGCAGGGACTGTAGCTTGGACAGCGGTACCTCGACCTGATCGTCGGTGTAGTAAGCCGGCTGCCTGGCACTGCTGCCGCCTGCATCGCGCTCGGCGCCTTTCCACTTGTCGTAGCCCTTGCTCGGCAGCGCCAGGGTGATGGTCTGCCCGTTGACACGATCGACCCGCACCACGCCGTAAGCATGTCCTTCATAGGCCCCGGGTGCCACGGTCTGCAGATCGACGGTGTATCGGTCGCCCTGTGCGGGCTGTGCCAGCAGGGCGTCGTCGCGCTTGGACGTCTGCGAGTCGCTGTAGACACCAAATGCCACCACGGCCGCGATCAGGCCCAGCAGGACCAGCCCGCCGAATCGGCGGTACGCCGGGATGGGAGGTTTGCCGCGCGATTGTTCGAAGGTCTTGGTGTCCAGCGGGGTTACCTGGTTGCAACCGTCGCAGACGCGCAGGTACTGCTTCTTGGTCACCCAGCTGAAGACATACCACAGGTGCGCATAGCGGTACTGCAATACATGCCGGAAGCTGCGCTGCTGTTCGCACTGGTTGCAATGTGCGCCATCGGCGGCGCCGAGCGCGATCACGTCGCCGCCTGATCCCCAGATGATCATCCTTCGTCCTTGAGTGGTTGTGAGCGCCGCATGATAGTGGGTGTTCGGGCATTTGGGCAGATTCCTGGCCGGGCCGACGACGAACGGCGCGCTTGCGGCCGGTTGCCCGGCAGCGCAGGCCTGGCGCGCTAGACTAGCGGCCAGTTCATTGCCGATCCTTCTCATGCGTAATCCATTGCAAGAACAACTGCTCAAGGCCGGGCTGGTCAAGAAGGCCCAGGTGGACAAGGTGGCGCGTGAGCAGGTCAAGCAGCGTCATGCCAAGGGCGGGGCGGCCATGCCGGCCGATGCCGACAAGGTGGATGCGGCGCGTTTGCAGGCCGAGCGCGCCGAGCGCGATCGGGCGCTGGCCGAAGAGCGCAATGCGCAGCTGCGCAAGCAGGAAATGCTGGCCCAGGTGCGGCAGATCGTGGAGACCAGCAAGGTCAAGCGCGAAGGCGAGATCGACTACCGGTTCAACGATGGCAGCGTCATTCGCAGCGTGTTGGTCAATCCCACCTTGCGTAGCCAGCTGGCCAGCGGTGCGTTGGTGATCGTGCGGCATGGCGAGGGCTTCGAGCTGATTCCGCGTGCGGCCGCCGAGAAGGTCTATAGCCGCGATGCGGCGACCGTGGTGCTGGATCATGGCCGCACTGGCGCCGCGCCAGCACCGGACAGCGACGACGAGTATTACAGTCAGTTCAAGGTGCCGGACGATCTGATCTGGTGAGGCCGCACGCGAAGGGCTATCACTCGGTGTATCGCCCGGGGTGCGCCGCGATGCGTCGATAGCGGCGTGACGCACCATGTATCGCTGCCAGCAAGCCTGGACCTGTGCATGAATGCCGCGCGCAGGGGTACCCTTGATGGCCCAGCCGCTGCCCGCACTGCCATGTCCATCGTCTTGACTGCGTTTGCCCGCCCCCGTCTCTTCCCGCGCGATGGCCGTCGCAACGCGATCCAGGACTGCACGCCGGAGCAATTCATCCAGCATCTCAACGACACCCCACCGTTGCGCGTGATCGAAGGCTATGCACCGTTCTGCCAGCTGCATGTACACCGCAACTGGACCAGCACGCGCTGCCTGACGGTGCCGATCACTGCCGACAACCAGCATCTGCTGCGCTCTGGCTACGAAGCGCGCAATACGCAGGAGCTTCCCGTCCTGGTGCGCTGGTTTGAAGGCGTCGAGCCGCCGGTGGCGCAGTACATGGTGCCGATCCTGTACAGCCGCGATCAGCTGGCCAAGGAAGGTTCACCGATCGATGCCGACTGGGGCGTGGTCGGCTGCCTGTACACCGCCGAGCCCGGCGACATCCCGATGGCGCCGATCACGATGCTGCGCAACGCACTGGGCGTGGAAGAAGGCGGCTCCGGCGTGCCGCTGGACCGGGAGGCCTACCGGCGCAGCGTGGCGTTCTGGGAGGTCAATGCGAACTGGCGGCCGTGAGCCTGATCGTGATCGCTCCGCTGCGTTTCAAGCGTTCGTGGATCAGCGGAACACGTGCGCCTGGATCCCCACGAATGCACTGCGGATATCCGCAACGCTGCCCAGCATCGGCTTGGCGTCGTTGACCCCGCCGTAGCGAATCCGCAGGACGTCGCCGATCCGGCTGCTGGCCAGCTCCCCGGTGCCGTTGCGTGCGTAATTGCCCAGCACGTACTCCAGGAACGAACGCATCTCGCGCTCGTATCCTCCAGGGCCGGTAGACAACACTGACTGCACCCGCTGCGTCCGCGACGCCCCAGCCGGCATCGCGCAGCACCGGGTCGATGCGGTTGGCGCGGATGTCGGCCTCGGTTCATGCATCGCGTGCATGGCCCGTCTCGCGTTGCGCGCGGATCGCCAGGACAAATGCGGTGTCCAGCGCCGTTACATACTGGTAGAGGGCAATATATCCGCGAGCGACCTGGCCAATGACCAGTTCACGCAGATCGTAGTGCGTCAGGCGCCCGATCAGCGGATTGTTCGTGAGCACATCGAATGCGCTGACGATCCCGCCAAGACGCTCTTGGATGTGCGCCGCCTCGTGCTGTTCCAGGTGGCCGATGATGCGCCGCAGGTCCTCGTTGACAGAGGGTAGGAACTCGACGCGCGCCATGCTATTTGGCGAACTTGCGGGGGACGGGAAGTGGAGTGTCCGTGCCCTGAATGCGTCCCATCAGATAGCGACGCATCTCGTCCCAGGGAATGCTCTCGCCGGTATCGAGGAATTCGGCCCAACGGCGTTCGGCCTCTGCATGGAAGTCGGCGCGCCGTTCGGCCAACTCGGCCTTCTCCGCGATGGCTTCCAGGATGAAGTTGTGCGAGGTGGTGCCGGCCGCTTGCGCGGCCTTGGCGATGCGGGCCTTGAGCGCGTCCGGCAGGCGGATGGTGGTGGTGCTCATGCTGGCCTCCCAACGATGGGTTGCCCGCACTGTAGCACAGTTGTGATACAGGCGGCCGGACCAAGCAAGAACGTCAGGTCAGCTGGCCGGAGAGGCTGCTCGCTCAGCCCAACGCGCTTCTCAGTTTGCCGTTGCCTGCAGAGCCAGCCAGTACCTCCAGGGTCTGGATGAATCGTTCGGCTCGTGTCTCCAGCGACATCGGGCAGGGGGGGCAGGTTCGGATCGGGCGGGCACTGTCGCAGCGAACGGGCCGCCGGCATCCTCAGCTGATGGGGCAGCGCCGGTGGCAGAACATCAGGCGCGTCTTGTCCACTGATCACACAAAAAACGGGCGCCGTAAGGCGCCCGTTTTTTGTGTGCATGGCGATGGTTTGCCAATAGATCAGTAGCGGTAATGATCCGGCTTGAACGGGCCTTCCACCGGCACGCCAAGGTAGTCGGCCTGGTCCTTGGTCAGGGTGGTCAGCTTCACGCCGATCTTTTCCAGGTGCAGGCGCGCGACTTCTTCATCCAGGTGCTTGGGCAGGATGTAGACCTTCTTCTCGTAGCTGTCGCGCTTTTCCCACAGGTCGATCTGGGCCAGGGTCTGGTTGGCGAACGAGTTGGACATCACGAAGCTCGGGTGGCCGGTGGCGCAGCCCAGGTTGACCAGGCGGCCGTCGGCCAGCAGGAAGATCGCGTTGCCGTTGGGGAACACGTACTTGTCCACCTGCGGCTTGATGTTGATCTTCTGCACGCCCTTGAGGGCATTGAGCGCATCGACCTGGATCTCGTTGTCGAAGTGGCCGATGTTGCAGACGATGGCCTGGTCCTTCATCGCCTGCAGGTGCTCGGCGGTGATGATGTCCTTGTTGCCGGTGGTGGTGACATAGATGTCGCCACGGCCCAGGGTGGATTCGATGGTGTTGACCTCGAAGCCTTCCATCGCGGCCTGCAGGGCGCAGATCGGGTCGATCTCGGTCACGATCACGCGGGCGCCATAGGCGCGCAGCGAGGCGGCGCTGCCCTTGCCCACGTCGCCGTAGCCGCAGACCACGGCGACCTTGCCGGCCAGCATCACGTCCATCGCGCGCTTGAGGCCATCGGCCAGCGACTCGCGGCAGCCATAGAGGTTGTCGAACTTGCTCTTGGTGACCGAGTCGTTGACGTTGATGGCCGGGATCAGCAGCTTGCCGGCTTCGGCAATCTGGTACAGGCGGTGCACGCCGGTGGTGGTCTCTTCGGAGACGCCCTTCCAATCCTTGACCACACGCGCCCAGTAACCCGGGCGTTCGACCGCCACGCGCTTGAGCAGCGCCTTGATCACGCCTTCCTCGTGCGAGGCCGCCGGCTCGTCGACCCAGGTGCTGCCGTTTTCGAGCTCATAGCCCTTGTGGATCAGCAGGGTGACGTCGCCACCGTCGTCCACCACCAGCTCGGGGCCGGTCAGGGTGCCGTCGGGCAGGGTGAAGGTCAGCGCGTCCAGGGTGCAGTCCCAGTACTCTTCCAGCGTCTCGCCCTTCCAGGCGAACACGGGGGTGCCGGTGGCGGCGATCGCGGCGGCAGCATGGTCCTGGGTGGAGAAGATGTTGCACGAGGCCCAGCGCACGTTGGCGCCGATGTCCTTGAGGGTTTCGATCAGCACCGCGGTCTGGATGGTCATATGCAGCGAGCCGGTGACGCGTACGTCCTTCAGCGGCTTGGTCTGCGCATGCTTGCGGCGGATCGACATCAGGCCCGGCATTTCGTGCTCGGCGATGTCCAGCTCCTTGCGGCCCCAATCGGCCAGGGAGATGTCGGCGATCTTGTAATCGGTATGCGGATCGATCTTGGTCACAGCGTTCATGCAATGGCTCCGGTAGGCAAACGAATGTCTGCAATGCCGGGCGCCGTTGAACGGTGAATGCTGGTCGAGCCTGGCCGTATGCCCCGCACCTGTGGTGCAGATGGCGGATCAGTCCGCCTTACCGGTCGCAGCGCCCCTCGACGAGAGCGCCGATTATATCGACAGCACTCCCCTCCGGCATGAATTGGCCTGCTTGATTGGCATGCCCCCAACCAACGGCAGGGGAGCGGGCAGCGGGCGGCTGCTATGGTCCGGGCTCGATCAGAGCGGGGAAGCGGCAATGCAGGCCAAACGCAAGGCGCATCACAGGTTGCAGCACGAAACCAGATCGACGAGTGATGTTGCGGCGATCGCCGCGCCGCCGACCGACCCGTGGCGCGGGCAGGCCGATCGCAGTGCAGCCGGCGCTCTTCCAATGGCGCGTGCGGTGTTGCTGGCCGTGCTGGGCCTGCCATCGCTGGCCTGCGCGGCGGGTGTGCCGGCGGGGCAGGTGGCTACCGCGGGCACTGGCTATCAGGTGCCTTCCCAGCCGCTGCAGGCGGTGGTGGATGCGCCCCGCGCCCCGCTGCTGCAGCTGTCTCCGCAGCGTGACCTGGCTGCAATGCTGCAACTGCCGGCGCTGCCGGACATCGCCGAGGTGGCCCAGCCCGAGCTCAAGCTGGCCGGCGTGCGCATCCATCCCAAAACCTTCGCCAGCAGCCGGTTTTCCTTCGCCGGCAAGCTGTGGTTGCAATCGATCGGCGACGGTCGCGAGCGGCAGATCGCCGGGTTGCCCACGCCGTTGTCGCTGGCCACGTTGAACTGGTCGCCGGACCAACGCTATCTGGCCTTCCGCCGCGAAGATGCCGCCAGCGGCGCCAATGAGCTGTGGCTGGTGGACGTGGCCACCGCGCAGGCGCGGCGGCTGGTGGCCGGTTTGAACAGCACCGTCAACGACGAGCTGCGCTGGTTGCCCGACAGCAGTGGCCTGCTGGTGCAGCAGCAGATGCCAGGGCAGGGCACGCCACCGCCGCGCGATGCCACGCCGCAAGGCCCTGCAGTCCAGCACACCGTCGCGGCGGCGGGTGTGCGCTCGCTGCCGACCTATCAGGACCTGTTGCGCAACGAAGCCGATGCACGCGTGTTCGAGTACTACGCCACCGGCCAGCCGATCATCGTGGGCGTGAACGGGCAGGTGCGCCCGATCGCCACGCCCGGCATCCATCTCAACCTGTCGGTGTCGCCGGATGGCCGTTACATCCTGAGCGAACGCAGCGAGCGGCCGTTCTCGTATCTGGTGCCGGTGGACAACTTCCCGCGTCGCATCGAGGTGCTGGACATGCAAGGCAAGCTGGTGCGCCAGATCGCGCAGCTGCCGCTGGTGGAAGGCCTGCCCACCGGCAACGATGCGGTGCCGACCGGTGTGCGCGACATCACCTGGCGGCACGATGCGCCGGCCACGCTGGTCTGGGTTGAAGCGCAGGATGGCGGCGACCCGGCGCGCGAGAGCAAGATCCGCGATGCGGTGCGGATGCAGGCCGCGCCGTTCACGCGCGCACCGGTCACGCTGGCGCAGCTGGGCAGTCGCTTCGACGGGATCCTGTGGGGCCGCGGCGATCTGGCGATCCTCAGCGAGAGCTGGTGGAAGACCCGCCGCATCAAGCAATGGCGCATCGCCCCCGATCAGCCCAAGCGTGCGCCGGAACTGCTGTGGGACCGTTCCTCGCAAGACCGCTATAACGACCCGGGCACGCCGGCAACCGTTGCCGATGGCAAGGGGCGCGCGCTGTTGCAGACCAGCAGCGATGGCCACAGCCTGTTCCTGCTCGGCAAGGGCGCCTCGCCGGAAGGCGACCGGCCGTTCGTGGATCGCTTCGATCTGCAAAGCAAGCGCGCCACACGGCTGTTCCATTCGCAGGCACCCAGCTATTCCGCGCCACTGGCGCTGCTGGATGCGCAAGCCACGCAGTTGCTGCTCAGCCGCGAATCGCCCGAAGAACCGGCCAACTATTTCGTGCAGTCGCTGGGCGATGCGGCCGCTGCACCGCGTGCGTTGACGCACTTCTCGCATCCATTGCCGCAGTTGCGCGGCGTGCAGAAAGAGCAGATCCGCTACAAGCGTGCCGATGGCGTGGACCTGACCGCCACGCTGCTGCTGCCGCCCGGTTACGACCCCAAACGCGACGGTCCGCGGCCGCTGCTGATGTGGGCCTACCCCGGGGAATTCAAAAGCGCCGATACCGCCAGCCAGGTCACCGACTCGCCGTATCGCTTCAATGCCATCAGCTACTGGGGGCCGCAGGCCTTCCTGGCGATCGGCTACGTGGTGCTCAACAACCCGACCATGCCGATCGTCGGCGAAGGCGATGCCGAACCCAACGACACCTACGTACCGCAGCTGATCGCCGATGCGCAGGCGGCGGTGGACGAAGTGGTACGGCGCGGGGTCACCGACCGGCAGCACATCGCCATCGGCGGGCATTCCTATGGCGCTTTCATGACGGCGAATCTGCTCGCGCACACGCGCCTGTTCAAGGCCGGCATCGCACGCAGCGGCGCCTACAACCGCACGCTCACCCCGTTTGGTTTCCAGGCCGAAGAACGCAATTACTGGCAGGCGCAGTCGGTGTACCAGGCGATGTCGCCATTCAACTACGCCGACAGGATCAAGGACCCGCTGCTGCTGATCCACGGCCAGGACGACAACAACACCGGCACCTTCCCGATCCAGAGCGAGCGCATGTTCGCTGCGATCAAGGGGCTGGGCGGCACCGCGCGGCTGGTGATGTTGCCCAACGAATCGCACGCCTACCGCGCGCGGCAATCGATCCTGCAGATGCTGGCCGAGAGCGAGCAGTGGTTGAAGAGCAATGTCGGCGATCCGTCCGCGCCGGCTGCAGCGCCGTCCACGCGATGAGCGTCGTCGCACACAATGGTGTGCGAAAGCATGTCGGATCAGCGTCTCGCAGGTAGATACCGTCTTGCCCCTCACCTGGCAAGGGCTTTCTGTGGGTCAAATGCGGTGCCCGATTTGAGGACGCCATAGACCAGATGCAGCAGCTTGCGCATGGCGGCGCAGACGATCTGCTTGCCGTGTTTGCCGCGTGCATGCAGACGCTGTTTGAGCGCGGTGATCACCGGGTTATGACGTATGGCGACCAGGGCTGGCATGTACAGTCCGGCGCGCAGCCGCGCCGAGCCGGTGCGGGAGATGCAGACCTTGCCCTGATACCTGCCTGATTCGTGCAGGCGCGGGTTCAGGCCGGCGAAGGCCGTCACCGCGCCCGCGTCGGCGAAGCGGCTTACCGGGCCCAGCTCGGCCAACAGCAGCGCAGCGCTGATGTCGCCGATCCCGTTGATACTGGTCAGCAGATGACGCTGCTGACGCAGGTCCGGGTCTTGGTCGATGTGATCGTCGATGGCCTGCTGGATCTCGTTGATCCGAGCTTGTAGATGCGCGATCAGCCCCTGGATCGAGGGTTGCACGTCTGCGGGGGCAACCTCCAGCCGGTTGCGCTCCATCAGCAGCATCTCCAGCAGGTCATCGCGGCGACGCACCAGCGCCTTGAGCGTCTTCAGGGCCGGTGGATCGGGCTGCCAGGCGCGCAGCTGGTCGCGATGGCGCAGCCCGTAACTGGCGATCAGCTTCGCATCGCTGCGGTCGGTCTTGACCCGCCGCAACTGGCTGCGCGCATACAGTGCCACCTGCGCCGGATTAAGCACGCACACCCGATAGCCGCACTCGTGCAGGAACTCGGCAAGCGCTTCGTGATAGCTGCCGGTGGCCTCCATCACCACCCAGCTATCCGGCTGCGCGTGGGTGCGCAGCCACGCGTGCAGGGCAGCAAATCCCTTGGGATCGTTGGCGAGCTTGGCCTTGGTGCGGTGCTTGCCATTGGCCAGCTCGATGGCCAGATCCACGCTGTGTTTGGCGACGTCGATGCCCACGATGGGGGACATGGAAACCTCCTGAAATCAGATGGACGACGATCAGCGCTGGTCCAGGTCCTGCCTTGTGATGCGAGTTCACGCCTGTGGCGGACTCTTGATACCGTCCGGACACCGAGGGCCAGCAGTTGCAGATGCAGAGCCGATCTACGATACAAGCTCGAGGCTTAAGGAGCGCATGGGCTTCTTGCATCTGCTCCGATGATCAGTCGGAAGACATAACGCTGTTATGCGGCCATGTCCAGATACAAGGAGCGCACTCGGGCGCGATGGAGCGTTGCCGGTAAAACCTTGTCGCGCCCGGGTTGCGCTCCTACGCATTGATGCTGGCGTCGGGCGACAGGTTTTTAGTGGCATGTACGAATGCGAGTGGGACCGGCGCAGGATGGTTCGCTCTGAAACCGTCTTGCGCAACGCAACCCTCTAATCCTTTTGGGTTAGTCTTCGACGACTTTGCGCTTGAAGAGGGTGTGCGTTTCCGATGAACGAGTACCGCAGCAGTCTTGTGTTCGCTACCCCCGATCTGCCCTTGCGCGACGATGTCCGCCGGCTCGGCGCGCTGGTCGGCGACCTGCTCGCCGAGCAGGTGTCTGTGGAATTCCTCGATGAAATCGAACGCATCCGTACCACCGCCATTTCGCGCCGCGAAAGCGATGCGCCGCCTTCCACGTTGAGCGAACAATTGACCGGGCGCGCGCCGCGCGATGCCGAGGCGCTGGTGCGCGCCTTCAGCACCTATTTCCAGGTGGTCAACATCGCCGAGCGCGTGCATCGCATCCGCCGCCGCCGCGACTATCAGCGCAGCGGCACCGATACGCCGCAGCCCGATGGCCTGCACGATGCGCTGCGCCGGCTCAAGGCGCAGGGTGTCACGCTGGAGGAACTCAGCGCCTGGCTACCGCGCATCGATGTGGAACCGGTGTTCACTGCCCATCCCACCGAGGCGGTGCGCCGCGCGCTGCTGGAAAAAGAACAGTTGATGGTCGCCAGCCTGGTCGACAATCTCGATGGCATGCGCACGCCCAACGAGCGCGCCAGCGATGCGGCACGCTTCCGCATGGCCTTGACCGCTTCCTGGCAGACCGCCGATTCCTCGCCGGTGCGGCCCACCGTGGACGACGAGCGCGAACACGTGGGGTTCTACCTCACCCAGGTGCTCTACCGCGTCATCCCGGTGATGTATGAAACCCTGGAACACGCCATCGAGGAGACCTACGGCAGCGTGCCGCCGCTGCCGCGCCTGCTGCGCTTCGGCACCTGGGTGGGCGGGGACATGGACGGCAATCCGAATGTGGATGCCGCCACCATCGCCGGCACCCTGGATGCGCAGCGCCGCGCGGTGCTGGACCGTTACCAGAAGGAGCTCTGGCAACTGGCCAGCCTGCTCAGCCAGTCGACCACGCTGGTGCAGGTCAGCCCCGAACTCACCGTGCAGCTGGAGCGCTATCGCGCGTTGCTGCCGGACGCGGCTGCGCGTTCGCGCCCGCGCCACGGCGACATGCCGTACCGCCTGCTCAACGACCTGATGCGCGCGCGCCTGCAGGCCACGCTGGACGATGCCGAAGGCGCTTATGCCGCACCGTCCGAACTCGAACAGGATCTGCAGCTGATCCTGGACAGCCTGCAGGCCAACAAGGGCCTGCATGCCGGCTGGTTCGCGGTGCGCCGCCTGTTGTGGCGCGTGCGCAGCTTCGGGTTTCATCTGGCGCGGCTGGATGTACGCCAGGAGTCGAGCGTGCATGCCCGCGCGGTCGCCGCTGCGCTGGGCCAGGGCGACTGGGAAGGGCAGGATGCGACACGGCGCGCCGCCGTGCTCGGTCCGTATGCCGCTGGCGAACAGGCGCTGCCGCGCGTGGACGACGAAGGCAATGCGCGGCTGGACGCGGTGTTTGCCGCGCTCGCCGATGCGCGTGCGCGCCACGGTGCCGATGCGCTGGGCAGCTACATCATCTCGATGGCGCACAACCGCGCCGACGTGCTCACCGTGCTGGCGCTGGCGCGCCGCGGCGGGCTGGTCGACGACGCCGGTGCGGTGCCGCTGGACATCGTGCCGCTGTTCGAAACCGTTGACGATCTTCGTGGCGGTACCGGCACCGTGCAGGACCTGCTGGCCGACCCGGTGTACCGCCGGCATCTGGCCGCGCGCGGCGACACCCAGATGGTGATGCTGGGCTATTCGGACAGCGGCAAGGACGGTGGCATTGCCGCCTCGCGCTGGGGCCTGCAACGCGCGCAGGTGGAACTGCTGGAAGCCGCTGCCGAGCTGGGCGTGCGGCTGACGTTTTTCCACGGCCGCGGCGGCTCGATCGCCCGCGGCGGCGGCAAGACCAGCCGTGCGCTGGATGCCGCCCCGCGCGGCAGCGTGGATGGCCGCCTGCGCGTCACCGAGCAGGGCGAGGTGATCCACCGCAAGTACGGCATCCGCGCATTGGCGCTGCGCTCGCTGGAGCAGATGACCGGTGCGGTGCTGTTGTCCAGCCTGCGCCCGCGTGCGCCGGAACCGCGCGAGGAGCGCTGGCGGCCGGTGATGGATCTGGTGGCCGAACGCAGTACGGTGGCCTACCGCGCCTTCGTCGGTGCGCCGGATTTCATGCAGTACTTCCGCCTGGCCACGCCGATCGATGTGATCGAACGCATGACGCTGGGCTCGCGGCCCTCGCGGCGGCTGGGCCAGGATGCCGCGCTGTCGAACCTGCGCGCGATTCCGTGGGTGTTCGCCTGGAGCCAGGCGCGTGCGGTGATTCCGGGCTGGTACGGCGTAGGCAGCGGGCTGCAGGCCGCGGTGGATGCCGGGCACGAAGATACCTTGCGCGAGATGGCGCAGGACTGGCCGTTCTTCCATACCTTCCTGGACGATGTGGCGATGGTGCTGTCCAAGGGCGACCTCACCATTGCCGAGCTGTTCTCGCGGCTGTCGGGCGACCTGCACGCGCGGTTTTTCCCGCAGATCCGCGACGAACTGGCGCTGACCAAGGGCTGGGTCAAGGCGCTGCTGCAGCAGCAATCGTTGTTGCAGCACGACCCGCGGCTGGCCTTGTCGATCCGTCTGCGCAACCCGTACATCGATCCGATCAGCGTGCTGCAGGTGGACCTGCTGCAGCGCTGGCGGGCTACTGATGGCGAAGACGAGGACCTGCTGCGCGCGCTGGTTGCCTGCGTCAACGGCGTCTCGCAAGGGGTGCAGAACACCGGCTGATCCGACCGTTGGTCGGCGCATGTGCGCAATCGGCAAGCGGGCTCTGGCATAATCGGACAAATCTGTCCGATAATGCCGGCATGATGACCTCCCGCCCCGATGCCGCGCTGCGCCGCCGGCAGATTCTCGATGCCGCCGACGAAGTATTCAGCGAATACGGCGTCAATGCCCCGTTGGAACTGGTGGTGGAGCGTGCCGGCCTGGGCCGCGCCACCTTGTACCGCAACTTCCCGGACCGGCTCGCCTTGATGACCGCGCTGATGACGCGTGGACTGGACGGCCTGGAGCGACTGGCCGCCGACCTGGCCGACCGCCCGGATGGATTGGCCGTGCTGCTGCATGACGTGGCCGAGCACATCGCCCAGTCGGCGCCCTTGGTGGACTTCTGGCGCTCGATCGAACGCGCGCACCCGGCGGTGGAAGCCGCCGACCGGCGCGTGGTGGCGATCTTCCTGCCGTTCGTCCAGCGCGCCCGCGATGCCGGCCTGTGCCGGTCCGACGTCGACGACGAACAACTGCTGCTGGTGATCGACATGCTGGGCAGTTGCCTGCGCGGCAATGACGAGTCCGAACGCAAGCGGCTTGCCCATCGCTCGGCCGATCTGCTGATGCATGCGCTGGGCATGCAGGTGCCCGAAGGCGGCACGCGATGACACCGGCCACCCGTGCGGTCATCGGCCGCTGGGCATTGCGCGTTGCGCTGGTATTGGCCGCGACCTGGGGTGCATTGGCGATCCATTTCGCGCTCACCGGCAATGCGCTGGTGCGCATCGGCTGGGTGGCATCGTGGTGCGCGATGGCGCTGGCCGCGTTGTGGGGCTTGCGCCGTGGCCGCGAGAACTGGGCGCTGGTGGGCATCTTCGGCGCGGCATTCGTGGCCTTGGCGGTGTCGTGGGCGATGATGCAGCCCAGCCAGGACCGCGACTGGGCCGACGATGTCGCCCAGCGCCTGCAGCCGGAGGTGCGCGGCAACATCGTCACCCTGCACAACGTGCGCAATTTCGACTGGCGTGGCGAAACCAATTACGTTCCGCGCTGGGAAACGCGCCAGTACGATCTGGATCGGCTGGTCAGTGCCGACCTGGCCTTGTCGTACTGGATGGGCCCGGCGATCGCGCACACCCTGGTGTCGTTCGGTTTCGACGATGGCTCGCACGTGGTGTTTTCGCTGGAAATCCGCAAGGAGCGCGGCGAGTCGTTCTCGGCCGTGGGCGGCTTCTTCCGCAGTTTCGAAGAAACCCTGGTGGCCGCCGACGAGCGCGACATCCTGCGCGTGCGCACCAACGTGCGCGGCGAGGACATGTACCTGTATCGCCTGGCGATTCCCAAGGCCGGGCTGCGCCGGATGTTCATGGGCTATGTCGGGCTGGCCAACGATCTGAATCGCAAGCCGGCGTTCTACAACACGCTGACCAGCAACTGCACCACGATCGTGTTCGCCCTGGTACGCCAGCTACGGCCCACCCTGCCGCTGGATCACCGCCTGCTGTTGTCCGGCTATGCCGACGAATACGCCTACGACCACCAGGGGCTGATGCCGGGCTACGACTTCGCCACGCTGAAGCAGCGCGGGCATTTCACTGCGCGTGCGATCGCCGCCGATACTGCCGCGGATTTTTCCGAGCGCATCCGCGCCGGCATGCCGCAGGCACCGGCACCCGGTGCCTCGGCGAGCGCGGCGCAGTGATCCCGCGTGCACGCCTGCGCGGCAGCGCTGCGCTGCTGGCGGCCGCGTTGCTGGGAACGTGGCTGAGCGGCTGTGCCATGGTCACGGTGCAATCGCGCAGCAGCGGCGACTACATCGCGCAGACGCGCGGCGATGTGCTCAACACCGGTGCACTCAGCCAGTCCGGCAGCGAGACCCTGCAGGTGGCCGGCCTGCAACCCAAGGCCTGCCGCAAGCAGCCACTGCCCTGCGTGCAACACCTGGCCACGGTGGCGGGCATCGGCGACGAGTGCCGTCTGGCCACCCAGGCCGAGCTGTGGACCGCGCATGCGATCGACCTGGGCAGTCGCAACCAGGCGCAGATGAGCGACACGGCGGTGGAAGCCTGGCTGGAAGCCGCGCGGCATGCCTATGCCTACCTGTTCTTCACTGCGCGTGCGCCCGGTGCGCGCGCCTTCGAAAACCGCCAGACCCAGGTGCGCGACTACTACAACTACGCCGTGCAGCAGGTGGTCGAACGCCTGTTCGCGCGTGCGCAGCAAGCCGGACAGATCGCCCCCACACCGACCGCTGTCGGCCGCTGGCAGATCGTCATCGACACGTCTGCGTATCGGCTGCCGGGCGGCGGCAACACACCGCGCGCGATCCTCGCGGCCTCGGCCTTGCACTTTGACGGATTGCGCAGCACGTATCGACGCGACGGCTTCGGCGCCGAACTGGTGGCCGAAGTGGACCCGCAGGTGGTCGGCGACCCGGCCGGCCTGGCCGTGCAGCAGGCTGCGGCCGCCAGCACCGCGCCCGGGCGCGCGCTGCCGACCTTCAGCGAAATGCCGTATGCACCAGCAACGCTGCTGTTGCGCTTCGAGGGCGATAGCCTGGATGCGGTGCTGCGCACCGACCTAGTGACGGTGGTGCCGTACGACCCGTATCGCCAGAACGAGGTGGTGCTGCACGGCCAGCGCGTGCCGCTGGCGGCCAACTTCACGGCGGCCTACGGGCTGTGGCTGGCCAGGTCGGGCTTTGCCGCGCAGTCGCTGCGGTCCATGCTGGGCAGCGCCCGCGGCATCGATCGCCCGCATCTGTATCTGATGCAGCCCTACGATCCCAACCGGCGCGTGCTGCTGATGTTGCATGGGCTGGCCAGCAGCCCGGAGGCCTGGGTCAATGTGGCCAACGAGGTGATGGGCGATGAAACCCTGCGCCAGCACTATCAGATCTGGCAGGTGTATTACCCGACCAACGCGCCGATTGCGGTCAATCGTGCGCAGATCCAGGCGCTGGTGGAGCGCAGCCTGCAGCACTTCGACCCGGCCGGCACCGCACCCGCCTCGCACGGCATGGTGTTGATCGGCCACAGCATGGGCGGGGTGATCGGACGCCTGCTGGTGTCTTCGTCCGGCGAGCGACTCTGGAACTCGCTGCTGCAGGACTATCGGCTGGAAGGCGAACGCGGTGCGCGCGTGCGCGCGACGCTGTCGCCCTTGCTGCATTTTTCGCCGATGCCGCAGATCGACCGCGCCATCTTCATCGCCGCGCCGCATCGCGGCACGCCGCTGGCCGAGGGCGGGTTGGGGCGCTTCGTCGGCCGCATGGTGCGCCTGCCGATCGCCTTGCTGGACCGCTTCGGCGATGTGCTGCAGGACCTCGCCGACAGCGAGCAGAACGGGCAGGGCGGGCCGCCGCGTCGCAAGGGTCGCCTGTTGCCGCCGACCAGCATCGACAACCTGCGCGATACCGACCCGTTCGTGCGCGCCACGATGGATCTGCCGATCTCCCCGCAGGTGCGCTACCACACCATCGTGGGCCGCGAAAAACCGCAGATACCGCTGGCCGACTCCGACGATGGCCTGGTGCCGTACCGCAGCGCACACCTGGACGGCGCCGTGTCCGAGCTGGTGGTGACCTCCTGGCACAGCGTGCAGGAAACGCCGCAGGCCATCCTGGAGATCCGCCGCATCCTGCATGCGCAGTTGCAGGCCGAAGCTGGCGAGGTGCAGGCGCCGATGCAATCGCCGGAACCTGCGCCGGTGTCTGTGTCCGCCGCCTTGTGAGTTGGCCTTGCGCCCGGGGGGGGGGGGCGGCACATGTCCGGCACCGTTACCGCCGTGTTGATCCCGCTCGTGGTATCAGGTCACCTCTCGAACAGGCTCGAACAAGGAAGACGCGATGCGCAAGCTGTCGGCAGTGCTGTGGGCCGCGGTGGTGTTGGTCGGTTGCGGTCGTGGCGAAGCGCCGAAGGATGCAGGTGCTGGCGGCACCGCAGCGTCCGCACCGCAGGTTGCGGTGCGCGCGGTGGGCGCGCCTGCAGCGGCGGCTGACGCCGTGCCGGAATTCCCCGCCATTCCCACCATCGTGGTGCCCGACATCCTTGGCGTGACCCCGGCGCAACGCGCGCTGGAAGCCTCGCTGCAGGAGGTGCTCGACCCGGTCGAGGGCATCAGCGTGGTAGCGGCCCGCTGCGGCGATGGCGGTACGCTGGTCAACGATGCCGGCATCACCAGCGTCGATGCCAACGGCAACCTGCTGCGCAACGGCCAGGGAGGTCTGTTCAATCTCAAGGCCGACGGCAGCGGCACCGCCAACTTCGCCGGTGGCCTGATCAGCGTCAACGCCGATGGCAGCGGCACCATCAATGCTACCGGCCAGGATGGCGACGATGCGCTGATCGACGTGCAGTCCAACGGCGGCGGCACCTACAACGGCCCGGCCGGGCTGATCAGCCTGGATGGCAAGGGCGCCGGCACCTGGAATAGCGACAAGAGCGGGCTGATCGACAATCGCGGCGATGGCAGCGGCACCTGGAATGGACCGCGCGGCCTGGTCACCATCAATGCCGACGGCTCGGGCACCTGGAACGGCCCCGATGGCCTGGTGCAGAACCGTGGCGATGGCACCGGCACGGTGGGCACCCCGCCGCGCGAAGTGCGCATGCCGCCGCTCCCGAAGGTGCCGCCGGCCGGCCGCTTCCCGCCACTGCAGAAGTTCGCTCCTCCCGGTGCGCCGTGTGGCTATCTGATCACCTTGAACGACCGCATCCTGTTCGACTTCGACAAGTCCGATATCCGCCCCGATGCCGCACGCGTGCTCGACACGCTGGCTGCAGCGCTTGGCACCGTGACCGCCCGGGAGATGGAAGTGCGTGGGCACACCGATGCCAAGGGCGAGGACGGCTACAACCAGGCACTGTCCGAACGCCGCGCCACTGCGGTGTTGGCAGCGCTGCGCACGCGCGGCGCCGCGCAGGCCGCCAGCGCCAAGGGCTACGGAGAAACGCAGCCGGTGGCCCCCAACACCGTCAACGGGCAGGACAACCCCGGCGGGCGACAACTCAATCGACGGGTCGAGATCTTTCTTCGGACGTGAGCGCGAGCTGGTTGCCGTCGCTGCGTCGTCGCTGACCGGCGGGGCGATGGTGTATGCCGGTGTGCGCCGGTGGCCAGCACTGCTGGTCTGCGCAGCACGGCCGTGATTGCGCCTTCCATGCTCCAGCGACTATGCCGACTTGCGCGTCTTGCGCATGCGGATATCGGGGAGTGCCGTAGCGTCATCGAAGTGCAACACCTCTTCACCACCATCCGCGGCGCCTGCTTGCAGGTGCGATGCGGAGCGCTGCATCGCTTTGTCGGTGTTCGCAGTGGCGCTGGCGCGGTCACCGTGAACGACGCGCCGCACCTGGATGACGCATGATCGATCGTGGTTGGCTGCTGCACCGTTCGCAGTGCTGTCTTGGGCACCTGCACGCGGGCTGTGACGCCGTCTTGCGCGTGTATCGCCGGGGCAGCGTAGGTGTGCGCAAGCGCGACGATGTGGAGCAGGGGGCATGGCGGCAGGCGGCGTTCGCTGGCGAAGGGGAATCGCTGCGGTCCGCGACTGCTCGCCGCAGCGGGCGCGATGCGATGGGGATCGCGTTGCGCCCGCTGCACTGCGGGGCGCGCCCTGGGCAGCCAGCGCACAGGTCAGCGCCCGACCTGTGCGGGCGGCATTTCCGCGCGCCGTCGAAGTTGGCCGCTAGCGCATGGTGCACGCCGATGCTGGCTGCCGCGCTGTTGGCTGGTTGCGCGTCATCGGCGCGCAGTGCATCGCACACCTCTGTGGACGTGCGTACGCATGCCGTCGCCGGAGCGTTGCCCGCTGCACCGGCAGCGCAGCTGGAGCGTGTGGTGATGATCTTCCGCCACGGCGTGCGTGCGCCGCTGCAGGGCGAGGCCGCTGCGGCGCGCTATGCCGACCAACCCTGGCCGCAGTGGTCCACACCGGCCAGCCTGCTCACCCCGCGCGGCCGCAAGGCGGTGCGATTGAGTGGCCACTACCTGCGTCAGTGGCTGACGCAGCAGGGCGTACTGCCGGCGGCGGGGTGCCCGTCGCCGGGTGCAGTGGCGGTCTGGGCCAATACCGACCAGCGCACCATCGACAGCGGCGCACTGCTGGCCGATGCGCTCGCGCCGGGCTGCGGCCTCGTTGCCGGACACCGTTCGCCGGGCAGCAACGACCCGCTGTTCCGGCCGATCGAAGCCGGCGCCGTGCCGTTCGATGCCACGGCAGCGGTGGCTGCCATCGCGCAGCAAACCGGTGGCCCGGACGCGCTATTGCAAGGCCATGCCGCCGAGCTGCAGGCCATGCAGCAGATCCTGGGATGCACCCAGACGCCGTGCGACTTTGTGCAGATGACGTCCACGCTGACGCCGTCGCCCAACGGGCGTGGCCTGGCCTTGAGCGGGCCGATCGATCTGACCTCCGGCACCGGCGAAGTGCTGCTGCTGCAGTACGCCGATGGCTTGCCGTTGTCGCAGGTCGGCTGGGGCCGCGCCACACCGGAGCGCCTGGCGCAGGTCTCGCGCTTGCATGCGCTGCTGTTCGATATCTACGCACGGCCGCACTACATGGCGCAGCGCTCGGGCGCACCGCTGGCACGCCAGGTCATGCAGCGCTTCGGCGATGCGAATGCCCCCAGGCTGTCGGTCTTCGTCGGTAGCGACACCCATATCGCCGCCTTGAGCGGATTGCTGGACGTGCATTTCCACTTGCCCGGCTACGGCGCCGACGACCCGCCGCCAGGCGGCGCACTGCTGCTCGGCCTCTGGCGAGAACCGGATGGCAGCCGGGTCGTACGTGCCCGTTATCTGGCGCAATCGCTGGATCAGCTGCGCACGCTGGCACCGCTGGATCTGGCCCATCCGCCGCTGCAGCAGGAGCTGTCGCTGGGCCTGTGTGCGGCCGGGCAACGCATGGCCTGCCCGTTGGAAGACTTTGCCACGGCGCTCGAACAGCAGTTGCAGCTGGATCGCTAGCAACAGGTTCGCGGCAACTGTCTTGCGCTGGTCTTCACGGCATGTGACTTCGCCTCGCACCCTCACCCCAACCCCTCTCTCGCAGGAGGGGGGGCTTGAGCAGTGGCTGGCGTCGTTGTCCCTTCTCCCGCCTTGCGGGAGAAGGTGCCCCGTAGGGGCGGATGAGGGTAAGTGCGCAGCCACGTGCTATTGGGCAGGTGAGTGGCTTCGCCGCGTACCCTCACCCCAACCCCGCTCTGCGTCCCGGCCCGCGCTTGCGGCGCGGGCGCTCCAAGGCACACGCGCCAGTGGCGCGTAAGCCGTGCCTTCTTGCCCCGCGGGGAGAGCGGCTCTATTTCGTCACGCCCGTACACGGCGGGCCCGCCGTAGGCCGAAGCCTTCGCAAGCTGCCACTTCCTGAGTTGGGCAACCACCGACAGACCCCGAAACGAAACCGGGCCGCATCGGCGGCCCAGTCGTCGTGCATCGCGCTCGCTCCTGCAGGAGCGGCGTGCTTACTTCAGCTTCGCATCGGCGCGCAGGGCGTCGGCGCGGTCGGTCTTTTCCCACGAGAACGAGGTGGCGGTGTGCTTGGTGCCGGCACCGTCGGCATAGCTGAACTCCTTGGGCTTGCGGCCGAAGTGGCCGTAGGACGCGGTCTGCTGGTACATCGGGTGGATCAGGTCGAGCATCTGGATGATGCCGAACGGACGCAGGTCGAAGTGCTTGCGGATCAGCTTCTCGATCTGCTCGTCGGCGATCTTGCCGGTGCCGAAGGTGGTGACCGAGATCGAGGTCGGCTCGGCCACGCCGATAGCGTAGGAGACCTGCACTTCGCAACGGTCGGCCAGGCCGGCGGCCACGACATTCTTTGCCACGTAGCGCGCGGCATAGGCGGCCGAACGGTCGACCTTGGACGGATCCTTGCCCGAGAACGCGCCGCCGCCGTGACGGGCCCAGCCGCCGTAGGTGTCGACGATGATCTTGCGGCCGGTCAGACCGCAATCGCCCACCGGGCCGCCGATGACGAACTTGCCGGTCGGGTTGATATGGAACTTGGTGCCCTTGTGCAGCCACTTGGCCGGCAGCACCGGCTTGAGGATTTCCTCGCGCACCGCCTCGATCAGGTCCTTCTGCTTGACGCCCGGGTCGTGCTGGGTCGACAGCACCACCGCATCGATCGCGGTCGCCACGCCGTCTTCATAGCGCAGGGTGACCTGCGACTTGGCATCCGGACGCAGCCAGGCCAGCGCCGAGTTCTTCTTCTTGCGGATCTTGGCCTGCTGCTCGACCAGACGGTGCGACAGGTGGATCGCCGCCGGCATGTAGCTGTCGGTCTCGTTGGTGGCATAGCCGAACATCAGGCCCTGGTCGCCAGCGCCCTGTTCTTCGGGCTTCTTGCGGTCCACGCCCTGGTTGATGTCCGGCGACTGCTTGCCGATCAGGTTGAGCACGCCGCAGGTCTCGCCGTCGAAGCCGACGTCGGAGCTGTTGTAGCCGATGTCCAGGATCACCTTGCGGGTCAGCGCTTCCAGATCGATCCAGGCGCTGGTGGTCACTTCGCCGGCCACGATCGCCACACCGGTCTTGACCATAGTCTCGCAGGCCACGCGGGCGCGCTTGTCCTGGGCCAGGATGGCATCCAGCACGGCGTCGGAGATCTGGTCGGCGATCTTGTCCGGATGGCCTTCGGAGACCGATTCGGAGGTGAACAGGTAGCTGGACATCAGGCTTATATCCCTTGATTCGGATGAAAAGATGGGTGCGGATGATACACGCCCGCGGTGACCGTTGCATTGTGCGCCTGAACGCGGCGGCGTGGGGTTAAGTCGATGTCGGCGGATCGGGCGCATCCCGTACCGGGGACGGTGCCTCTGTGGCGATACCGAACGAAAGCACCGGTCGATATCCCCATGCATGCATGTCCAGCCTGCTAGCATCGGCCGATGGATTCATTGACCCAGATCGTTCTTGGCGGCGCCATCGCTGCCGCCATCGCGCCGCCCGGACAGCGACGTGCCGCCTTGCTCGCCGGCGCGGCCCTGGGCACCTTGCCCGACCTCGATTCGCTGGTGTTGCTGCCGCTCACCGACGACCCGGTCACGCTGATGACGGTGCACCGCAGCTTCAGTCATTCGCTGTTCGTGCTGCCGCTGCTGGGGTGGCTGATCTGGTGGCTGTTCCGCCGCTACGGCAACGGACGGGTGGCCGGCGCGCCAACGCGCTGGTTCTGGGCGATCCAGCTGGCCTTGATCACCCACCCGCTGCTGGACGCCTTCACCGTGTACGGCACCCAGCTGTGGTGGCCGCTGCAACCGCATCCGAGCATGTGGTCCAGCGTCTTCATCATCGACCCGGCCTATACGCTGTGGCTGCTGGGCGCGTGCGCCATCGCCTGGTTCGCGCGCGAGCGCCCGCTGGCGCAACGGGTGCTGGTGATCGGCCTGGTGGCAAGTTCCGCGTACCTGGGTTGGTCGCTGATCGCCAAGCAGCTGGTCGATCAACAGGCCGATCGCGCGCTGGCCGCGATGGGGCTGGCCGATGCGCCGCGCTTCTCGGTGCCGATGCCCTTCAATACGCTGTTGTGGCGCGTGGTGGCGATGACGCCCAGCGGCTACGTCATCGGCGAGCGCTCGCTGGTGGCCGATAGCGGCCCGATGCAGTTCCGCGGCTTCTCCAGCAACACCCAGGCACTGGGCGAGGTGGCCGCGTTCGACTCGGTGCGCCGGCTGACCTGGTTCAACCGCGGCTTCATGCGCGCGCGCCTGGTGGACGACGACCTGATGCTCAGCGACCTGCGCATGGGCCTGGAGCCGGACTACAACTTCAACTTCGTGGTCGCCCATCGCGAAGACGGAATCTGGCAGCCGATCGTGCCGCGGCAGGTCCAGGCGGCGTACCGTGCGCCGGTGGCCCGCGATCAGATCTGGGCGGTGCTGGCGCAGATGTGGCACCGCATCTGGAACGCGCCCAGCGGCAAGGCGCTGACCGGCGATCTGGAACACGATGCGGCGCCGGCAAGCGCACCGGCCCAGGCCTCGGCGCCTCAGTAGACCGTGGCGCGCGCCTGCACGAAGCAATAGAAGAACACCGCATCCGGGTCGCTTTGCACCTGCGCCAGTTCGCGGCGCATGCCGTCCACCGTGTCGGCGTCCACCGCACCGGCATGCAGCAACTGCTCGGCCGCCGACAGCAGCACTTCTTCCCAGAATCCGATCATGGTCTTGCGCCGGCCCGGCTCGCGGTTGTCCAGGTGCAGGGTCTTGATCTGCGTCTGCACATCGCGAAAGCCGCCGGCCAGCAGCAGGTTGCCCAGCTTGGCACCGACGAACGGGTCGCCGCCCTGGTCGTGCTGGAAGTCGTTGAACGCCATCCAGTAGCGCCACAGGTTGGGCGAATACGGGTGCAGCAGGAACGAGGCGTTCATCACCTCGGTCACATACACCGGCGAGCCTGGCAGCAGGACGCGCCGCACCTCGTTGAGCACGCGTGCCGGCGAGGGCACATGTTCCAGCACCCAGCACAGGAAGGCCGCATCGAACTGGCGGGCCTCGAAGGGCAGGTCGCCCGCATCGGCCTGCTGCAGGCTGTATCGCTCGCGGCACCAGGCCAGCCGCTCCAGGTTGGCGCGCGCCGCACCCAGTTGCGCCTCGCTCAGGTCCACGCCGGTGACATGCAGCTCGGGAAACCGGCGCAGCAGGATCTCGGTCTGCGCGCCGACGCCACTGCCGACTTCCAGCAGGCGCCGCGCGCCGCTGTAGTCGACCTCGTTGAACAGCGTGGCTTCCAGCAATCGCGCCTGCTTGAGCAGGCGTGCCTGTTCGGTGGCCGAGAAGCCGTGCAGGTACGTGGGGGTGTCGCTCGGTGCGCTCATGCGTGCGGCTCCAGCAAGCAGAAAAACCTCAGGCGGCGTCCGGCACTGCGGGCGCCACGCCGGCGATCAAGGCATCGAAGTAATCGCGCGTCAGCGCCAGCTGCGCTTCCGGCGTGTCGGCGCGGTTGACCACCGCGCGGAAGTCCGCGCTCTGCGGGTGGTCCTTGGCGTACCAGCCCAGATGCTTGCGCGCGATGCGCACCCCCTGCGGCTGGCCGTAGAAGGCGTGCAGCGCCTCCAGATGGCCAAGCAAGGTGTCGCGCACGAACGCCAGCGACGGCGGCGGCAATACCTCGCCGGTGGCCAGGTAATGCGCCACCTCGCCGAAGATCCAGGGCCGGCCCTGCGCCGCGCGGCCGATCATCACCGCATCCACGCCGGTGGCGCGCAGCACCTGCGCGGCCTTGTGCGGCGAATCGATATCGCCGTTGGCGATCACCGGGATCTGCAGCGCGGCCTTGATCTGCGCAATCGTCGCGTACTCGGCGCTGCCGGTGTAATGCTGGTCGCGGGTGCGCCCATGCACCGCCAGCGCGGCGATGCCGCAATCCTGCGCAATACGCGCGATCTCCGGGCCGTTGCGGTGATCGCAATCCCAGCCGGTGCGGATCTTCAGTGTCACCGGTACCTGGACCGCCTGCACCACTGCGCGCAGGATGCGCGCCACCAGCGCCTCATCGCGCATCAGTGCCGAGCCGGCCCAGGCGTTGCACACCTTCTTGGCCGGGCAGCCCATGTTGATGTCGATCAGTTGCGCGCCGTGGTCGACGTTGTAGCGCGCCGCCTCGGCCAGCTGCTGCGGCTCGGTGCCGGCGATCTGCACGCTGATCGGGTCCGGCTCGCCGGCGTGATCCATGCGGTGCAGCGACTTGCGCGTACCCCAGAAGCGCGGATCGGAAATGGTCATCTCCGACACCGCCAGCCCGGCGCCCAACCGCTTGCACAGCAGCCGGAACGGCTTGTCGGTCACGCCCGCCATGGGCGCGAGAATCACCTTGGGGGCGATGGTGTAGGGGCCGATGCGCATGCGCCTATTGTAGCCGGGCGCGTGGCCGGCCTCATCGCCGCCAGGGCACGGCTCAGAAGCGGTGCGACCAGCCAAGCGTCAGCACGCGCCCGCGTCCGGCCACGTAGGTATCGTTGCGCGGCGTGGTCTGCGAGAAATAGGTGACGTACTGTTCGCCCAGCAGGTTCTCGATGCCGAGGTTGAGCTGGCCCAGCGGCAGGGTGATGGCCGCCTGTAGGTCGAGCGTGGTGTAGCCCTCGAAGCGCGCCACCTCGGCGCCGCGCAGCTCGAACTGGCGGTCCAGCGCATGGCTGCCCTGCAGGCGGGTGAACACCGCCGGGCTCCATTGCTGGTTCCAGAACGCGGTGATGCGATCCGGGCTGACGTTGGCGCCGGGCAGGTCGCTGTCCACGCGGTCGTCGCCATCGCTGTCGTAGCGGCCGTTGGTGCGCGCATAGGCCACGCCCAGGCGGGTGGCGTCGTCGAACTGGAAGGCGGCGCTGCCTTCGAAGCCGTCGATGGTGGTGCGCTCGCGCACCACGTAATAGCTCTGGGTGGCGTTGTCGAACGCCAGCCGCGAGCCCAGGTCCGAGTCGGACCGGTAGATCGCCGCATGCAGCAGCCAGCGGCCATCGTCGTAGTCCAGGCCGATCTCCTTGTTGTCCGAGATCACCGGCGACAGGTCCACCAGCGCGTCCACGCGCTGGCCGGGCACGCTGATGGCGCGCAGCACGCGGCCGATGTCGGCCACCGTATAGCCTTCCGAATACGAGCCGTAGAGTTTCAGCGCCTCGTTGGGCTGCCAGACCAGTCCGGCATTGGGCAGGGTTTCGTTGGTGCGCGGCGTGCCGCCTTCCACGAACTGGCCGCCGTTGTTGCTCGGCAGGGTGGTGAAGTCGTCCACCTCCAGCTTGCCGTGTTCGTAGCGCAGCCCGGCGGTGAGCATCACGCTGTCGCTGACCCACCATTCGGCCTGTGCGAACGGCGAGGTCGACACGTAGGTGGTGGCCGGGACCCACTTCAACTGGCTGACCACCAGCTCCTGGTAGGTGCGGTCCTGGGCCAGGTCCAGGCCAACGGTGGCGCGCAGCCGCAGGCCGAACAGGTCTCCGCGCGACCAGCTGAACTTGCCGCCGAGTTTTTCCGAGGCATTTTGCGATTGGTCGAAGCGGGTGATGCCGTCGTTGCGCAGGTTCTGCCAGCTCGAACCGCCGTACAGGCCTTGGAAGTCCAGCCAGTACAGCTGCGCCTGCAGGAAGCCGCCGGCCAGCGACTGATCGGTGTAGTCCAGGTTCACCCCGGTGGAACGGTTGCGCGGGCCTTCGCCTGGCTTGTTGCCGCGCGCCGAGGTCGCCAGCAGGCCGGTGGCGATGTTGCCGTTGACGGTGGCGTAGTCGTTGTCGCCCTGCAGCTGGTAGCGGCTGGCGGTGAGTTGCAGCCGCCGTTGCGCATCAACATTCCAGCCCAGCTTGGCGAACAGGCTGCTGCTGCGCGCGTCCATCAGATCGCCCTGCACGTCGTTGACTGCGATCGCGCGGCCGTCGCCGTCGTAGTACAGGCCCTCCTGCGCATACGAGGCGCCCGCCACCACGTCGAAGGCGCCGCGCCGTGTCCCGAACAGGTAGGCCGCGCGTTGGCCGACGCTGTCGTGCTTGTGCGGCAGCGCGCTGCTGGCGGCGAGATTGAGCTCATGGACGCTGTCGCCGTCCTGGCGCGGCGCGCGCTTGGTGATGATGTTGATGATGCCGCCGGACGCGCCCAGGCCCTGCAGCGCGTTGGCGCCGTGGATCACTTCGATGCGTTCGATCATCGCCGGGTCGACGGTATGGCCATCGCGGCCGCCCTCGCGCAGCGGAGTGGACTGCGGCACGCCGTCGACCAGATACAGCGGCTTGCGCCCGCGCAGCGTCTCGCCGCCGTTGGTGAGTTTCTGCCGCGACGGCGCGAAGGAGGGGATCAGGTTGGCCAGCACCTGCGACAGGTCCTGGGTCAGCGCCAGCTGCTGGTCCAGCTGCTGGCGATCGATCACGGTGATGGTGTTGGGCAACGCGGCATCGGAGGTCGGCATGCGGCTGGTGCTGGCCGATACGTTGACCCGATCCAGCGCCACCACGCCCTCCTGCGGGTCGGTGGCATGTGCCGCTGCGGCAAGGCCGAGCAGCGGAACGGTGAGCGCAAACAGGGCGTGGCGATGCATCGGGCATCCAGGCGCGGAGAAGGTTGCGCATGTTAATGCGATGCATTCTCGAGTGAAAGGCGGCGGCGTCTGCTTGGAGCGGCTAACAAAACGTAGCGAGCGGTCGTCAGGTGGGTGCGGACGGCGCGGAGGAACCGCAGTGTACGAGTGGTACATGCCGCACCGAGCACCGACCGCGCCCGCCTGGCGGTGAGCGCAGTCGTTTTGCTAGCTGCTCTTATTCGCCTAGAAAAGGCGCGCCGAATTCCTTCGCAAAGACGCGCCGCCAAGGACTCAAGCCTTGGCGCTGTGACGTCATCGGCTGGGCCGGACGGGATCGCCGCCACCCGGTGCGCCGCTGCAGGTGCAGCGGCATTGCAGGCCAGAGGTGGTTACAACGCCTCTGGCAGCATCCGTGGCATCGAGGTGGCGGCGCCTTCCACTTCGGTGGAGCGCGCGGCGTAGCGGGTGGCAAAGCGCACGTGGGTGATGAAGCTGGCGCCGGGCGACTGCGCCAGCGAGGCCACCAGCGCACCGTTGAACGCATCGCCGGCGCCGGTGGTGTCCACCGTCTGCGCACTTTCGGCGCCTACCCGGTAATGCGCGGCCGTGTCGCCACGCAACTGCTCGTCGGCATGCGAGATGAAGGCGCCCACTGCACCCAGCGTGACCACAACCGTGCCGCCTGGCAGCAACTTGCGGCACAGCGAATGCAGCGTGTTGCCGTCCAGCGCGGCCACATCGTCGGCGTTGATACGCTCGCCGACATGGCGGCCGAGCAGCGCGGCGAATTCGGTTTCGTTCGGGGTCAGCACGTCCGACAGCTTGAGCAGGCCGATCGAGGTCGGCGCGTTGGCGGGTGCGGCGTTGAGCACGGTCAGTACGCCGCATTCGTGGGCCAGCGCGAGCGCTGCTTCGACCGTCTCTGCCGGCGATTCCAGCTGTGCGAGCAACACCTGCGCCGACGCCACCAGCGCGCGCTGGTTTTCAACGAAACCCGCGCTCAGCACCGAGTTGGCGCCGGCACCGATCACGATGGTGTTGCGGCCGTGTCCATCGACGTAGATGCCGCCGGTGCCGGTGGGTTCGTTGCTCGGTTCGGCGATCAACGCAAAGCCGTCGTGCGCGGCCAGCGAACGCGCCAGCGCACCGCCGGCATCGTCGCCCAGTGCGCACAGGAAATGCGTCCTGGCACCGGCACGTGCCGCCGCCACCGCCTGATTGAAGCCCTTGCCACCCGGGCCGGTGCTGTAGCGGCCGGCGATGGTGGCGCCCGGCACAGGCAGCACGTCGCAACGCCACACGTGATCGACATTGAAAGACCCGACAACGACGACCGAACTCATAAATACCTGCTTGCGTGAATGACTTGAATGAAACCTGGCGTCGGGCGATTAGACCGCGACACCGATGAACCCGCGCCGCCTCAGCCGAAATGCGACAGCACGCCGGCAATGGTAGCGGTCATGAAGGTGGCGATCGAACCGCCGAGCACCGCCCGCAGGCCGAACTTGGCCAGATCGTGACGACGTTCCGGTGCCAGCCCGCCGATACCGCCGATCTGGATCGCGATCGAGCTGAAGTTGGCAAAGCCGCACAGGGCATACGTGGCAATCAGCCGGCCTTCCTCGCTCAGGCTCACGCCGGCGACCTGGCCCTTCACGATCTGCGACAACTCGGTGTAGGCGACGAATTCGTTGATCACCACCTTCTGGCCGATCAACGAGCCGACCGTGGTCGCGTCCGCCCACGGCGTGCCGATCACCCAGGCCACCGGCGCCAGCAGGTAGCCGAAGATCGTCGACAGGTTGGTCGGCCGACCCAGCGCCGCGGCCGCGCCCGTCACTTCGCCCAGCCAGGTCAGCGGTGCATTGATCAGCGCGATCAGCGCGATGAAGGCCAGCAGCATCGCGCCGATGTTCAGCGCCAGGCGCAGGCCATCGCCGGCACCGGCCGCGGCCGCATCGATGATGTTGCTGGTGGTCTTCTCCACTTCCATCTTGACCGTGCCGCGGGTCAGCGGCGTGCCGGTCTCCGGCACCAGCAGCTTGGCTACCACCAGGGTGGCCGGCGCGGCCATGATGCTGGCCGCGAGCAGGTGCTTGGCATAGAACGCCTGCTGCGCCGGGTCGCTGCCGCCGAGCATGCCCACGTAGGCGGCGAGCACGCCGCCGGCGATATGCGCCATGCCGCCGATCATCATCGTCAGCAGCTCGGATTGGGTCATCTTGGGGATATACGGGCGCACCGTCAGCGGTGCCTCGGTCTGGCCGATGAACACGCTGGCGCACACGCTGGTGGTTTCCGCGCCCGACACGCGCATCACCTTGGTGATCGCCCAGGCCATCGCCCGCACCACGATCTGCATCACGCCCAGGTGGTAGAGCACGCCCATCAGCGCAGAGAAGAAGATGATGGTGGGCAGCACCTGGAACGCGAAGATGAAGCCGTAGCTTTCGATGTTCATCAGGCTGCCGAAAATGAAGGTGGAGCCTTCATTGACGAAGCTCAGCACCTTCACGAATCCCTTGCCCAGGGAATCGAACACGTCGCGTCCGCCCGGCACCAGCAGCACCAGTGCGGCGAACGAGATCTGCAGCAACAGGCCGGTGGCGACCAGCTTCCAGTCGATCGCACGGCGGTTGGTCGAAAACAGCCAGGTGATGCCGATGAGCACCGCCAGACCGAACAGGCCGAAACCGATCCTTCCCAAACCTTCGACCATTCCTATCCCCAGGGCTGCTGACGGCAAAACGAGAAGCCTAGAGCAGGGGGTGTCGGCGGGCAAGGCGAGCGGCATTCAGACGGCCGCCACTGGCTCGTGCCAGCGCCCCGCCCGCTAAACTGCGCAATCCGGTCCGGGGCAGGTGCCACGGAGGGTGCAGGAGTTCGCCATGCGTTACCGTCGTCTGGGTTCCACCGGGCTGCAGCTGTCGGCCGTGTCGTTCGGGGCCTGGGTGACCTTCGGCAAGCAGATCGGCCGCAGCGAGGCGCGCAACCTGATCGCCGCGGCCTGGGACAACGGCATCAACTTCTTCGACAACGCCGAGGTCTACGCGCGCGGCCGCGCCGAGGAGGTCATGGGCGATGTGATCGCCGACCTGCGCCTGCCGCGCGACGGCTACTGTGTGTCCAGCAAGGTGTTCTTCGGCGCGGTGGACAGCCCGCGTCCCACCCAGCGCGGGCTCTCGCGCAAGCATGTCACCGACGCCTGCCACGCCGCGCTCAAGCGGCTGCGCGTGGAGTATCTGGACCTGTATTTCTGCCATCGGCCCGACCCGGACACGCCGGTCCAGGAAACCGTGCGGGCGATGGATGCGCTGATCCGCCAGGGCAAGGTGCTGTACTGGGGAACTTCCGAATGGAGCGCCGAGCAGCTGCGCGCGGCGATCGCCATTGCCCAGCAGGAGCATCTGCATGCGCCGTCGATGGAGCAACCGCAGTACAACCTGCTGCACCGCCAGCGATTGGAGCACGAGTACGCACCGCTGTGCGAGGCCGGGCTGGGCACCACCATCTGGTCGCCGCTGGCCTCTGGCCTGCTGACCGGCAAGTACAACGCGGGGGTGGCGGCCGACAGCCGGCTGGGCCAGCCCGACAATGCTTGGCTGCAGGACGAGGTGCTGGGCACGCCGGAATCCCGCCGTCTCGAGCGCGCCCGTGCGTTCTGCGCGGTGGCCGCCGAGCTGGGGCATGCGCCGGCGCCATTGGCGATCGCCTGGTGCCTGCGCAACCCGCACGTGTCCTCGGTGATTCTGGGCGCCAGCCGGGTGGAGCAGCTGGAACAGAACCTGGCCGCGCTCGATGTGCTGGACCAGGTGGATGCAGCGGGCTGGGCGCAGGTGGAAGCGGCGACACGCTGAGCGGGCAGGGATCGTCGAGTACGTGCGGCCCGCAGGGTGCAGGCAGTGCGCGGCGTGCGGTGCCTGGATTGAAAGGTTTGGCTAGCGCGACAGCAGTGGCAGCCGGAGCGTAGCCCGGCCACCGTTCATCTCTTGCGGGTGTGAACTACGGCCTTGCATCTGGCTGCGGACCTTGCCCGCCCATCATCGCAGGACACGCCGCAGGTAGGTTCCAGCAGGCGCTGGTACGGCGTCCATGCCGCAGGACCTCCTGCAACGATGCATGGGCAAGGGCAATAGCCGGTCGCGCGGTCGTTGAGCATGCTGCAGGATGCGCTGGCGCGGGACGTCCAGGCGTCCTCAACGCGAAAGACACAGGCTGCGGTCTGCGTCAGGGCGCGTGTCCGGCGGCCTGCCTCGGGCGATGTCGCATCGCGGGCGAGACCTGGGGCGCATGGAGGCTGCCACGGAGCATCCACGCAGGGGGCACGGCGTGTCCCGCGCGTGGTGACTGCGGCGCGCGTGGCGATGTCGTTGCGCGGACCCGTGGACCGGCGCGACAGGACGCATCAGCGCCGTCCTGCGCCTTCAGGAACCGGCCCACGGCAGCCGTTGCGAGGACCGTTACGACACCCCTCCGGCGGCCTTCCAACCGTGGCTGCTCGGACCGGGCATCGCCGAGTGGCCGGGCCATCGATGCCCCGGCGCGTGGCCCGGCTGTCGCAAGCCCGCAGCCGCAACGGTGCTGGCGAACGGGCAGTTCGATTGATGGAATCGATCGAAAGGCAGGAGGTCATGCAAATATTCCGCCGTTCAAATGAGAATGGCTCTTGATCATTAAATGAGAATGGTTATTATTTGTCAGGCCAACCGACTGGAGATCCAGATCATGACCGCTCATCCCGTGCCGCTTCGCTCCGAACCGGTCAATCTGCGCGACCGCGCCGTACCGCGCGTGGTTCCCGCCGAAGACCTCATCAGCAGCGAGGCGTTGCTCAAGGGGCGCCGCGAAGTGCTGATCCAGCATGGCGATCGCGTCTATCGCCTGCGCCACACCAGCAACGACAAGCTCATCCTGACCAAGTAATGCGCGTCCCCCACGTCATCCCGGCACAGGGAACCGCTGCGCCCTGATCGACCGGGCGCAGATGCCGCAACGGTCGCCATCGGCCGGCGCGGCAAGCCGCAGACATCGCCGCGTGCGATGCCGCTGGCGGCAGGGTTCCGCAGCCATTGCACTCGCTCCATCGGCGCTGCTCTGCAGGGGGGCGCCGACCGTTCGCCGCGGGCGTTGCCGCCGCCGTCCGCCACCCATCTCTCCACCCTCGGTAGCCGTGCGCGGCCGGTTCGCTGTGCGCGCTGCCGGGGGTTCTTCCACAAAGGTTGCTTGATGATTCGCCTGCATCCGCTGGTGGTCGCGCTATCGCTCGCGCTGCCTGCCGCCCCGTTGTGTGTCCATGCCGCAGAATCCGATGCCGGCGGCGAAGCTGCGCGGGAGGTGCACGACTTCGACCGTCTGCAGGTCACCGCCACGCGGACCCAGCGCGCGCTGGTGGACGTGCCGGCCACGGTGGATGTGATCGATCGCGAACAACTGGACAACCAGCTGGTGCGCGAGCTCAAGGACCTGTTCCGTTATACGCCGGGGGTGTCGGTGACCAGCACCAACGGCCGCTTCACCGGCGCCAACGGCATCCGCATCCGCGGCCTGGATGGCAATCGCGTGGCGATCCTGGTGGACAACGTGCCGGTGTCGGACACCTTTGCGTTCGGCAGCTACCTCAATGCCAACCGCAATTTCGTCGACCTGGAAACGCTCAAGCGCGTGGAAGTGGTGCGCGGGCCGGCCAGTTCCTTGTATGGCTCCGATGCGCTGGGCGGCGTGGTGGCCTTCGTCACCAAGGACCCGGCCGATTATCTGCGCGACGACAAGCACAGCTACCTCGGCCTGAAGTTCGGCTACGAAGGCGACTGGAACGGCCTGTTCGCCGGCGCCACCGGCGCATTCGGCGGCGAGCGCTGGAGCGGCATGGTGGCAGTGGCGCATCGCCAGGGGCAGGAAACCCAGAACCAGGGCGACAACCGCAGCCGCAATTTCACCCGCACCGCCGCCAACCCGCAGACTGTGGATGGCCGCAGCGTGCTGACCAAGCTGGTCTACGCGCCGAGCGCGCAACAGCGCTTCAAGCTCACGGTGGAAGGCAACGAAGACTACGGCAGCATCGAGGCCTTGAGCAGCATCGATACGCGCTCGCCGACACCGTCGTTGCGTGTGCTGTCGCAGCAGGGGCGCGACCATCAGACCCGCGCGCGGGTGTCGTTGCGGCATGAACTGGACGCGCTGGACGGCGCGCTCGCCGACGACCTGCAATGGCTGTTGTATCGCCAGGACAGCGAGAGCCTGCAGCGCACCAACGAGCTACGCGGCAACAACACCCGCCGCCACAACGAACACAGCTTCGACCAGCGCGTGTATGGGGTGCTGGTCAATGCGCACAAGGCCATCGCCACCGATGCGATGCAACACGACATCACCTATGGGCTGGACGGTACCTGGACCGACACCCGCGCCAAGCGCGACGGCTATTCGCTGACTCTTGCCAACGGCGCGATCAGCAACCGGGTCGGCCAGGACGTGTTTCCGGTGCGCGATTTCCCCAAGAGCGAAACCACCAAGCTCGGCCTGTACGCGCAGGACGAGATCGGCCTGCTGGATGGGCGGCTGTCGCTGACCCCGGGCGTGCGCGTGGACTATTTCCGCCTGTCGCCGCAGGTGGATGACATTTTCCGCGAGGACAATCCGGGCGTGGCGGTATCGACCATCGACCAGACCCAGGTTTCGCCCAAGTTCGGCGCGGTGTGGCGCTTCTCTGATACGTGGTCGGCGTACGCCAACTACGCGCATGGCTTTCGCGCGCCGCCGTACAACGACGTCAACATCGGATTCACCAACCTGCAGTCGCGCTACACCGCCATCGCCAACCCCGACCTGAAGGCGGAAACCAGCCGCGGCGGCGAGCTGGGGCTGCGCTTCAACGATGCGGTGGGTTATCTCGGCCTGGCCGTGTACTACACCGATTACCGCGACTTCATCGAATCGAATGCGCCGGCCGGTACCAATGCCGACGGCTTCCTGGTGTTCCAGTCGCGCAACGTGGACGATGTGGTGATCAAGGGCGCCGAAGCGCGCGGCGGGCTCGATCTGGGCGTGCTGGCTGGCTGGCAGGGCTGGTCGCTGAACAGCGCAGTGGCCTACTCCGAAGGCGACAACCTCACCGACGACATGCCGCTCAATTCGGTGGACCCGCTGCGCGGCACGCTGGGCGTGGCATTCGACGGCGAGCAATGGGGCGCCGAACTGATCGGCACCTTCGTCGCGCGCAAGCGCCGCCCGCAGCTGGACAGCTATTACACGCCGGCCGGCTACGCCACGCTGGACCTGATGGGGCATTGGGAGTTCGCGCCCGGCGCCAAGGTCACCGCCGGCATCTTCAATCTGGCCGACCGGCGTTATGTGGACTGGAATGCGCTGCCCAACGGCACGCTTGCCAGCAGCACGGTGGTGGACCGCTTCACCGCAGCCGGGCGCACCGCCTCGGTCAGCCTGGCCGTGAGCTGGTAGCGGCCATGCCGATCGCCCGCCCGCTGCCATCGTCGTCGCGCGCGCGTGCCACCGGTACCACGTTGCCACGCCCGTCGCAGCTGGCGGCCTTGGGCACGGTGCTCTGCCTGTATCGCCCCGCACTCGGCCACGAACTCGATGGATGGCAGCATGCGGTCGAGGCAGCGGCCTGCCGCCAGCTCGATAGCGACGGTGTGCGCGAGGGCATCTGGTTCTTCGATGCCGAAGGACATTGCTGCTGGCGGCTCTACCTGTTGCCGGACAGCGATTTTCTGGACTGGGATCGGCTGGTGTCGCGGTTGCCGCCGTTGTCGATGGACGCCCAGGCAACCGGTGCGGGCATGGGCCTGGGTGAGCGCCTGTGGCGTCGCCTGGCCGGACGCATGCGTGGCGAAACCTGGCGGCTGAGCGCGCTGCGCCTGAGCGCCGGCAGTGGTCGCGCGCCGCCGCTGGCGGCCAGCCTGGCCACCGTCTCGGCGCTGGGTGCGGTGGTGGCCGCGCGAGTGGCGCACGATGAAGGCATCGAGGCGCGGGTGGCGGTGGATGATTGCTGCTGCGCGCGTGCCGCGGCGCTGCGATCCGGCACGATCACCGCCGGCAGCGACCCGGCCGCCATGACCTCTGCCCTGTTGCGGCTACGCCGCTGATGTTCCCGATACCACAAACGAGAGTTCCAATGAGCCGATTGTTGCCACGCTGTATCGCCGTCACCCTGAGCCTGTTGCCCCTGGCCGCCGCCGCTGCCGATCCCGAGCGCGATCGGCAGAGCATCCTGGCGATGCAGGGCGAATACGCAGTGGACTTCGCCTTCGACGAAACCGTGCTGCTCAAGCCCGGCTACGAGCGCGCCCCGGCGATGCGCAGCGGTGCCAACGAGGTGGTCATCGTGGTGGAGGATTCGCCACGCAAGCTGGTGCTGCAACATTTGCTGGTCGACGAAAAGAGCAAGCACGTGACCAAGCACTGGCGCCAGGACTGGGTGTACGAGGCGCCGCAGCGTTTCGAATTCACCGCCGACCAGACCTGGCAGGTGCGTGCGCTGCCGGCATCGGCCACGCAGGGCGCATGGACGCAATGCGTGTTCGAGGTCAGCGATGCACCGCGCTACTGCGGCACCGGGCGCTGGGAGTATGCCGACGGTCACCCGACCTGGACCAGCGATCTGAGCTGGCGCCCGTTGCCGCGCCGCGAATACACCAAGCGCAGCGACTACAACGCGCTGTCGGTGATCAACCGGCACACGCTAACGCCCAACGGCTGGACCCACGAGCAGTTCAACACCAAGGTGCTGCGCAAGCCCGACGGCAGCCAGGAACCGATCGCACGCGAATTCGGCTTCAACGATTACCGCAAGACTACCGACGTGGATTTCGCCCCGGCCTACGCGTATTGGAAGGGCACGCAGGGGTATTGGGCCAAGGTGCGCGCACGCTGGGCCAGGTTCCTCGACACGCCACCGGGCCTGCACCTGAAGACCAAGCCCGACGGCATGGCGATGATCATGCCGATGTTCGAACAGGCCGAAGCCGCGCAGCAGGGCAAGCGGATCAAGGACGCGCAGATCGATGCGGTGTTTGCGCAGTGGGTGGAACCAGCGAACTAGAGGCGTCCGTGCCGTAGGAGCGCCCCCGGGCGCGATGGGCGTTACCGATAAAGCCCATCGCGCCCGGGGGCCCTCCTACGGGCGAGACGGCGGTTATTCCTTGAACATCAAAAACGCCGCCACCAGGATCAGCCCGAACGCAGCCCAGTGGTTCCACTTCAGCGACTGGCCCAGGTAGAAGGTCGAGAAGCCGGCGAACACCAGCAGCGTGATCACTTCCTGCATGCCCTTGAGCTGCGGCGCCGAATACACCGCGCTGCCCAGCCGGTTGCCCGGCACCTGCAGGCAGTATTCGAAGAACGCGATGCCCCAGCTGACCAGGATCGCGATCATCAGCGGCGTGCTCTTGTACTTCAGGTGCCCATACCAGGCGAAGGTCATGAAGACATTGCTGGCGATCAGCAGCAGGACCGGGTACAGGTAAGCGGTGAAGGAAGCGGTGGGCATGACGGCGGCGGTTGGACAGGGGCCGGAAGCATAAGCCAGCTCCGTTAAGCGCACGCGACCATGGCGATGAGCCTGGCATGCGGCGTCGGGGGCTCGATGCCGGTGCGAACATTTGCCCGCAGTACGGTCGGGCAGTTGCCTAGGCCACGCACCGCCGCGCCACGTCATCGCGCTAGCGCTGCATGCCCCAGCGATGCACGGTCAGCCGTTCGATCGCCTGGAATACCACCGCTTCCACCAGCAGGCCCAGCACGATCACCATGGCCAGGCCAGCGAACACGCGGTCGGTGTACAGCTCGTTGCGGTTCTGGAAGATGTACCAGCCCAGCCCGCCCTGGCCGGAGGTGGCGCCGAACACCAGCTCGGCGGCGATCAGGGTGCGCCAGGCGAACGCCCAGCCGATCTTCAGCCCGGACAGGATCGCCGGCAGCGCGGCCGGGATCAGCAACTGCGCCACGTAGCGCGGCCCACGCAGGCCGTAATTGCGCCCGGCCATGCGCAAGGTCTCCGGCACCGCCTGGAAGCCGGCATAGGTGGTCAGCGCCAGCGGCCACAGCACCGAATGCACCAGCACGAACACCAGGCTGCCGCTGCCCAGGCCGAACCACAGCAGTGCCAGCGGCAACAGTGCGATGGCCGGCAACGGATTGAACATCGCGGTCAGCGTGCCGAGCACATCGCGGCCCCAGCGCGTGGATGCGGCCACCGCGGTCAGCGCGAACGCCGACAGCACGCCCAGCAGATAGCCCTGGCCCAGCACCCGCAGCGAGGCACCCACCCGGCGCAGCAATTCGCCCGACAGCAGGCCGTCGTAGAACGCACGCGCGGTCTGCACGGCGCTGGGCAGCATCAGGTCGTCGCCGACCACGCGCGCAGCGATCTCCCACACCGCCGCCAGCACCACCAGCACCACGGCCTTGCGCAGCCATCCCGGTGCCTGCCAGCGGCTGGGCGCGGCGGCATGCAGCAGGGCCGGATCCAGCGGCTGCAACGCCAGTTCGTATTCCGGGCGCACCGGCGGAACCGGCGGCAGCGCAGTGGTGGGCGAGCGGCTCATGGCAGCGCCTCGCGTTGCAGCGGGGCGGTGCGACGCAGCGGCGCCACCTTGTCGTCGGCCAGGGTGTCGTCGGGCAGGTCGAACAACAGGCGATGGATGCGCTGGGCAGTCTGCTGGAAGGCCACGCTGCCGGCGCTGTGCGGGCCGAAGGCATGCGCATTGAGTTCGGCGCGGACCTGGCCCGGATGCGGCGACAGCAGCAGCACGCGGTTGCCGACCACCAGCGCTTCCTCGATGGAATGGGTGACGAACAACAGGGTGAAGCGGGCCTGCTCCCACAGTTCCAGCACCTGTTCCTGCATGCGCGAGCGGGTCAGCGCATCCAGTGCGGCGAAGGGCTCGTCCATCAACAGCACGCGCGGACGCATCGCCAGCGCACGCGCGATCGCCACGCGCTGTTTCATTCCGCCGGACAAAGTGTGCGGATAGGCGTCGGCAAATCCGCTCAGCCCGACCTGGGCCAGGCTCTCGTCGGCCCGCTCGCGTGCTTCGGCGCGGCCGAGCCTGCGCGCTGCGCGCAGCCCGAACACCACGTTCTCGCGCACGGTCTTCCACGGCGCGAGTTGATCGAATTCCTGGAACACCACCACCCGGTCCGGCCCCGGCCCGCTCACCACCTGCCCCTCCAGGCGGATCTGTCCCTCGCGTGGCGTCACGAAGCCGGCCACCGCCTTGAGCAGGGTGGACTTGCCGCAGCCGGACGGCCCCAGCAGCACGAAGCGGTCGGCTGCGTGCACATCGAAGCGCACCCGATGGGTCGCCCGCACCACGCGCTGTGCGTTGACGTATTCCAGGCTGACGTGATCGACCTGCAGCAAGGGTGTGGCCATCGCTCAGCTCCCGCCCGCAATCAGCGGGTTGTCGAAGAAGTAGTCGCCCACCTTGCCCGGCGCCTGTTTGATCGCACCGCTGTGCTGCATGAACTGGCCCAGCTTCAGCGTGTTCTGCGGCACCACGGTGAACTGCACCTTCGGGTCCTTGAGGATCTGCAACACCAGCGCTCGGTCGATGCCCGACCCGTTACGGCGCAGGAAGATGTCCGCAGCCTGCTCCGGATGCGCGCTGACGAACTTCGCGGCCTGGTCCAGTGCGGCGACGAAGGCGCGATAGGTCTTGGGATTGTCGCGGCGGAATGCTTCGGTGGCATACAGCACCGTGGCCGACGCGGGGCCGCCCTCGATGTCGTAGGAACTGGTGACGATATGCGCGGCCGGGTTGCGCGCCAGTTCCTGCTCCTGGAATGGCGGGCTGGCGAAATGCGCGGTGATCTCGGTGCGGCCGCGGATGATCGCTGCGGCCGCATCCGGGTGCGGCAGCGCCACCTGCAGCTGGTCCAGCTGATGGGTGCCCTTGTCGCCCCAGCGCTGCTGCGAGGCATGCTGCAGGAACCGCGATTGCACCGAAACGCCGGTGGCCGGCACCGCGATGCGGTCCTTTGGGGTGAAGTCGCCGATGCTCTTGATGCGCGGGTTGTTGCTGATCAGGTAGTACGGAAAATTGCCCAGCGACGCCACCCCACGCACGTTCTGCCGGCCACGGGTGCGGTCCCAGATGGTGAACAGCGGCCCGACACCGGCCCCGGCGATATCGATCGAACCGGTGAGCAAGGCATCGTTGACCGCCGCACCGCCGGACAGCTGCAGGAACTGCACGTCGATCTCCACGCCGGCCTTCTTGCCCTGCTGCTCGATCAACTTCTGATCCTGCGCCACGTCCAGCAGCAGGTAAACGATGCCGAACTGCTTGGCGATGCGCAGCGTGCCCTCGGCCTGCGCCGCGCCGCTCAATAGCGGCAGGGCCGCCAGCAGCAGGACGGCCGCGCGTTGCGAAAAACGGCGGCGCAGCAACGGTGCGTGGGAAGTGACGGTCAGGCGCATGCAGTGCTCCGGATACAAGGGGGAGAGGCCAGCGGCGCTCAGAACGGCGCATCGCCTTCGATGGTGGTGCGGTTGAGCCGGCGCCGCAGGTGGTCGGGCGTGCCGGCGGCCAGATGCATCACCGAGCGGTTGTCCCAGAACACCATGTCGTGCGGCTGCCAGCGGTGCCGGTACACCAGCGCCGCGCGCGTGCTGTGCGCGAACAAGGTCTGCAGCAGCGCGTGGCTTTCGTCGGCGGGCAGCCCGACGATGCGGGTGGTGAAATGTTCGCTGACGAACAAGGCCTTCTGCCCGGTTTCCGGATGCGTGCGCACCACCGGATGCTGCACCGGAGAGACCTCGGCGATCTGCTCCGGCGTCAACGCCGGGCGCCACGGATTGCGCGCCCGCAATTCCTCGTACTTGGCCAGGTAGCTGTGCTCGGCGCGCAGGTCCTGCACGGTGCGCTTGAGATCCTCGGGCAGGGTCTGCCAGGCCAGGTGCTGGTTGGCGAACAAGGTATCGCCGCCCTCGGCAGGCAGCTCCTGCGCATGCAGCAGCGAGCCCAGGCTGGGGGTGTCCTTGTAGGACAGGTCCGAATGCCAGTAATGCCCGGCATCACCCAGGCCGATCGGCTGGCCGTTTTCCTTGATATTGGACACCACCAGCACTTCCGGATGATCGGGCAGCTGGAAATTGCGCAGCACATGGATCTGCAGCGGGCCGAAGCGCCGGCTGAATTCGACCTGCTGGGCCGGGGTGATGCGCTGATCGCGAAACACCAGCACATGATGATCCAGGTGCGCGCGATGGATGCGCGCGAAGGTGTCCGCATCCAGCGGCTGCGACAACTCCAGCCCGATCACTTCCGCGCCCAGCGGCGCATCGAAGGGCACGATCCGCACGCCGGCGGTGTGTCCCGTGTTGGCATCGGCGTGCGGCGGCTGCACGCGCGCTGCAGAACTGAGATTGGCCACGAGCTTGCACCTCGACAACAGCAAAGGTCGCCTGACACGGCGACCGGACTGGTCACTGTAGGCAGTCGCGTTGCTGCTGCGAACGTACGATTGGCAAGGTGCTTATGCGCTGCGGGTATATGCAGCGTCTCATCGACATCGACATCGACATCGACAAGCTGAGTGTCAGACGGCTGCCTGGTCCGCAACACCCGGCAAGACGCTGCAAGCGCCAGCCATGAGCACGAATTGCCCGAAGAACGCACGGCGTCTGTGCGGTACAAGGCGAATCCGGAACACCGCGCACGTGCCTGACGGTCACGCGGTGTTTGTCATCCGCACTCACCGCGCACGTTGAGGCTGCATCCGCTTTGCTGGCTGCGGATTGCCTGGGTCAGACGCCTGTTTCAGGGGCCCAGGCGCGCGGCGCCAGCAGAACCGAAGATGGTTTCCGCTCGGGCAGTAACGCGCGTCATGGCGAATCGACCGCCCGGAATGCCGAGCGGCACTCCAGGACGGTGACAAACAAGTTAACGCCAGCGCCAGCGCTGCCTGCTCACTCGGTACGCAGCGCCAATGCAGGCGGCGTGGACAGGATGCGCCGGGTGCCGGACCAGCCGGCCAACAGGCTCAGTACCAGTCCGAAGGCGCCGCCCAGCAACAGGCGCGGCCAGTCCGGTGCCAGTGCGATCTCGAAGGCTTGCTGGCCCACCACCGCGCCGATCACGGCCGCCGCGGTCACCGCCAGGCCGGCCGCCAGCAGCCCCAGCGCGCCGAATTCCACCAGCACCGCGCCGCGCAGCTGCCCGCGACGTGCACCCAATGTGCGCAGCACGGCGCTGTCGTAGCGGCGCTCACCGGCAGTGGCCTGCAAGGCCGCCAGCAGCACCAGCACCCCGGCCAGCAGGCTGAAGCCCATCACCAGCTGCACCGCCTGCGCCACCTGGTCGATCACCTCGCGCACCCGGCCCAGGATGGCATCGATATCCAGCACCGAGATGTTGGGGTAGTCGCGGCTCAGCGATGCCAGCCTGGGCGCACTGCCGGGGGGCAGGTGGAAGGCGGAAATCAGGTTGTACGGCGCATCGCCCACCGCGCCTTCGTTGAGCAGCAGGAAGAAGTTGACCCGGAACGAATCCCAATCGGCCTTGCGGATGCTGGTGACGGTGAAGCTGCGTTGCTGTTCGCCCAGCAGCAGGGTGATGCGATCGCCCAGCTTGAGCTGGTAGCGCTGCGCCCAGCCTTCTTCCACCGAGGCCTCGGCGGCGGTGCTGCCGGCGCTCCAGAACCTGCCCTGCAGCAGCGTATTGGCCGGCGGAAACGCGTGCCGCCAGGAAAAATTGACCGGGCGGTTGTCGCCATCGCCATCGTCTTGCGGGTCACGGTCGCCGCGCACCGGCGGTTTGTCGTTGATGGCGACCAGGCGGCCGGTGGAGAAGGGCTCCACCGCCGCGTTGTCCACGCCCAGGCCGCGCAGCGTCTGCAGCACCGGCGCGGTCTGCTCGGGCTGGATGTTCATCAGGAAATAGTTCGGGGTATCGGCCGGCAGGCGGTCGCGCCACTGGCCGAGCAGGCCGGGGCCGACCACCGCCAGCAGCAACAGCGCGCACAACGACAGCGACAGGCCGACCAGCTGCACCACACTCAGGCCGCGCCGGCGGGTCAGCGAGGCCAGGCCCAGTTTCCAGGCGCCGCGCAGGCGGTGCTGGATCGGCCGCAGCAGGGCCAGCAGGCCCAGCCCGAGCAGCATCGCCACCAGCGCCAGCGCGGCCAGGCCGCCCAGCACCCAACCCGCCAGGACCAGGTTGCCGGTGGCGTAGACGGTGAGCGCCAGCGTTGCGGCCAGCGCAGCGGCGTAGACCAGCAACGAACTCGGCGGCACTGCGGCGAAGCTGCGGTTGAGCACTCGCATCGGCGGCACGTTGCGCAGCCGCAGCAGCGGCGGCAGGCCGAAGCCCAGCAACAGCACCAGGCCGATCCCTGCGCCCGCCAGGGCCGGGGTGGCCTGCGGCAGCGGCAATCGGTTGGGAATCAGACTGCCCAGCGCCTGCACCAGGCCTTCCTGCGCCAGCATGCCCAGTCCGATGCCGACCAGGCAGGCCGGAATCGCGGTGAACAGCAACTGCAGCGACAACATCGCCAAAATGTCGCGCTGCTTCGCGCCCAGGCAACGCAGCACCGCCACGGTGTCGATGCGCCGCATCGCAAAACGGTTGGCCGCCAGCGCGGTCGCCACGCCCGACAGCAGCACGGCGAGCAAGGCCGACAAGGCCAGGAAGCGGCCGGCCCGGTCGAACGCCGCGCGCATGCCGCGCTGGGTATCTTCGATGCCGACCAGGCGGTATTCGCTGGCGCGCGGCTTGAGCCAGGCGCGCAGGTCGGCGATGGCATCCGGCGCACCGGCGAACATCAACCGGTAGGAGGCGCGGCTGCCGGGCCCGAGCAGGCCGGCACCGTCGATGTCGGCGCGATTGACCAGCAGCGGCGGCGACAGCTGCATCAGCTCGCCGGAGGCATCCGGTTCGGCGCGCAGCACTCCGGCGATGGTCAGGTGGCCGGCGCCAAATTCCAGCTGCTCGCCCACCCGCAGCCCCAGGGCTTCGAGCAGGCGCGGGTCGGCATAGGCCTGGCCCGGCGGCGGTGCGGTGGCCGGCGTGCCTTCCGCACCGCCGCCATCCCTGGACACCAGCAACTGCCCGCGCAGCGGATAGCCGGCGGCCACGCCGCGGATATTGGCCATCTGACTGGCCTCGCCATGAAACAGCACGCTGGGGAAGCTGACCATGCGCGTGCTCTGCAGCCCGCGGCGCTGCGCTTCGGCGGCAAAGTCGGCCGGAATCTCCTGGCGTCCGGTCACGCCCAGGTCGCCACCGAGCACCTCGGCCGCGCTGGAGGTCAGTGCCAGCGTCACCCGGTCCACCAGCGTGCCGACGGCAGTCATCACCGCCACGCCCAATACCAGTGCGGCGAACACGGTCAGCAGGTCGCCGGCCAGGAATTCGCGGCGTACCGCGCGCGCCGCCTGCTTGACGACGTTCATGCCGCCGCGCCGGACGCTTGCGCGTGCAGGCGGCCGCCGTCGATGCGGTAGATGTGCCGGCAGCGTTGCGCCAGGGTCATGTCGTGGGTGACCAGCACCAGGGTGGTGTCGCTGGTGGCATTGAGCGCGAACAGCAGGTCGCTGATCTGCGCGCCGGTGGCCTGGTCCAGGCTGCCGGTGGGCTCGTCGGCGAACAGGATGCGCGGGCGCGCCACGAAGGCGCGCGCCAGCGCCACGCGCTGCTGCTCGCCGCCGGACAACTGGCGCGGGTAGTGCCGCGCACGCGCGCCCAGGCCTACCGCCTCCAGTACCTCGCGCACCCGCGCCGGGTCTTCGCGCCCGGCCAGTTCCAGCGGCAGTGCGATGTTCTCTTCGGCGGTCAGCGCCGGCAGCAGGTGGAAGCTCTGGAACACGAAGCCCACCTCGCGGGCACGCAGCGCGGCGCGCGCTTCCTCGTCGAGCTGGCCCAGCTCCTGGCCGGCCAGTGCGATGCTGCCGCGGCTGGGCAGGTCCAGCCCGGCCAGCAGGCCAAGCAGGGTGGTCTTGCCGGAACCGGAGGCGCCAACGATCGCGATGCTGTCGCCTTCACTGACCGTCAAGCTGATGTTGTCGAGGATGTGGAGCGTTCCCTCCGGGCCACTGACGGATTTGCCGACCTCGCGAACATCGATGGCGGTACGGGTGCTGGAGCGGGGGGCCAGACTGTCGATGAGGAATCTCCGAATGCGTGAAAGAACACTGCGATATGGCGCGCTGGTCCTGTGGCTGCTGACACTTTCCCTGCTTGCGCCGGGGATTGCCTCTGCCAAAAGTCCGGCTACGGCCGCGCCGATCCTGGTGGTGGGCGACAGCCTGAGCGCTGCGCACAATATCCCGGTGCAGTCCGGTTGGGTGACCCTGCTGGACCAGCGCCTCAAGCGTGACATGGCGACGCCACCGGCGGTCGTCAATGCCAGCATCAGCGGCGAGACCACCTCCGGCGCGCTGACCCGGCTGCCCGGGCTGCTGCAGAAGCATGCACCGGGGGTGGTGGTGATCGAGCTGGGCGGCAACGATGCGCTGCGCGGGCTGACTCCGGCCCAGCTCAAAGGCAATCTGGAGAAGATGATCAAGCTCAGCCAGGCATCCGGTGCCAAGGTGCTGCTGTTGGGCATCGATGTACCTCCCAACTACGGCCCGGCCTACCGCGAGCGGCTGAAGGCGACCTATGCGGACCTGGCCAGGCAGTACGACACGGCCCTGGTGCCGTTCTTCCTGGAAAAGGTGGCCTTGCAGCCGGGCCTGATGCAGGCCGATGGCCTGCATCCGACTGCGGCCGCCCAGCCCAAGGTACTGGAGACGGTGTGGCCGGCACTGCGGCCACTGCTTGGGCGTTGATCGGATGAGATGAAACGTTATTCGGCCTTCACGTCGCTTGCACCGGCGATCCGGCATGTTTCACAAAGCTGAAGACCGAGGAAAGTCCATGCGTCAGACCAAGGAAACGTCCGGCCTCGTGCTGGTCGTCGAAGACAACCGCAATATCTCCGAAATGATCGGCGAGTACCTGGAAGGCCGTGGTTTCGAGGTCGACTATGCGCAGGACGGACTGGACGGCTACCGTCTGGCCGCCGAGAACAGCTACGACGTGGTCGTGCTGGACCTCATGCTGCCACGTCTGGACGGCATCGAAGTGTGTCGCCGCCTGCGTAACGACGCACGCAAGTCCACGCCGGTGCTGATGCTGACCGCCCGCGACACGCTGGACGACAAGCTCACCGGACTGGGTTTCGGAGCCGACGATTACCTGACCAAGCCGTTCGCGATCCAGGAGCTGGAGGCGCGCCTGCGTGCCCTGATCCGCCGCGAGCGTCGCCAGGTGGGCTCGGAAGTGCTCAAGGTGGCCGATCTGGTGCTCGACCCGGTGAGCATGCGCGCCACCCGTGCCGGCACCGAGCTGCAGCTCTCGCCGATCGGCCTGCGCCTGCTGACCATCCTGATGCGCGAGTCGCCGCGGGTGGTGACCCGCCAGGAAATCGAGCGCGAGATCTGGGGCAATGGCCTGCCGGACTCGGACACCCTGCGCAGCCATCTTTACAACCTGCGCAAGATCATCGACAAACCGTTCGATCGCCCGCTGCTGCACACCGTGCAGAGCGCCGGCTACCGCATCGCCGACATCGCCCAGCCGATGACCTGACCGGCCGTTGACCTGATGTTCCGGCCGGCCGCCGTCAGGTGGCCGGCCGCTCCTGCAGGCGCCCCCGCGCCGCTCGCTCTCCCGTGCTGCTGACCGGTTGCACGACGGAATCACGGAAGCGTTGCCTATACTCCGGCGCTCTCCCCTGGATGCAGCAATGCCACACGGGCTCCCGAGAAAAATACGTCTTGCCTTCCTGTTGCAGGTCGCGCTGGCGAGCCTGGCGATCGTGCTGGGCGGGTACCTGATCTCCTTCGTCATCAAGTACAGCCTGGTGCGCACCGTGCTCGCCGACGAGGCCGTGCATTTCTGGCAGATGCACAAGAGCGCGCCGGACAACCGGCCGCCGAACACGCGCAATATCCAGGGGTATTTCTCGCCGGCCGGAACCGCCGCCGATGCGGCGCCTGCTGCGCTGCGCCGCCTGTCGCCGGGCTTCAGCGAAGTTGCCGCCGCCGATGCCATGGTCTATGTGGACCAGCGTCCGGAAGGGCGCCTGTACCTGGTGTTCCCGCGTTCGCGCGCGGCGCACCTCACGCTGTGGTTCGGCGTGGTGCCGGCCATCATCGTGCTGCTGGGAATCTACGGCGTGTCGTGGTTCACCTACCGGGTGTCCAAACGCCTGGTGTCGCCGATCAGCTGGCTGGCACGGCGCGTGTCGCAGTGGGACCCGCGCAACCCGGATGTGGACGAACTGGCGCCGGAGCGCCTGCCGGCGGAGTTGCAGGGCGAAACCCGGCAGCTGGCGCTCGCGCTGCATGCGCTGGGGCAACGGGTCAGCGAGCATGTGGCACGCGAACGCAACTTCACCCGCGATGCCAGCCACGAGCTGCGCACACCGCTGACGGTGATCCGCGTGGCCAGCGACATGGCCCTGGCCGACGACGATCTGCCGCAGCGCACCCAGCGCAGCCTGCGCCGGATCCAGCGCGCCGGCCGCGACATGGAAGCGGTGATCGACGCCTTCCTGATCCTGGCCCGCGAAGCGGAGATCGACCCGCAGAGCGAAACCTTCGACGTGGCCGAGTTGGCCAGCGAGGAGGTCGAGATCGCGCGCGAACTGCTGGGCGACAAGCCGGTGTCGCTGCACATGGTCGGCGACCGCCACCTGCAGATGTTCGCGCCACCGCGGGTGATGCGGGTGGTGCTGAGCAACCTGCTGCGCAATGCCTGCGCCTATACCGACACCGGCAGCATCGAGGTGGAGGTCGCCCGCGACCGGGTCGTGGTGCGCGATACCGGCATCGGCATGAGCGACGAAGCCCGCGCGCGGGCATTCGAGCCATTCTTCCGCGCCGACCCCACGCGCCCGCAGGGCACCGGGCTCGGGTTGTCGATCGTGCGCCGGCTGTGCGACCGCTTCGGCTGGCGCATCGAGCTGGAGAGCGAAGCGGGCGTGGGCACGTCGGTGGCGGTGGTGGTGGCCTGAGGCTGGCCGCTGCCGGCCGCTGCGAGCGCTCGTGGATCGCCTGGGTGTGGCAGGCACCGCTGCCGCATCAGAGCGCTGCCTGGCCGACGTCGCGTGATGCGCTCCGGCGTGCGCGCGGAGCGACCATGCGGATGACATGCTGACGTGTCGCTGCGCGCAGATGCGACGGCACGGCTTTCGCCCAGGCCGCGTGAAACGTCTCGACGATCCTCACCCTGCAGCGGACAGCGAACCGTCCTGCGCGATTTCCGCAGTGACCGCTGCATTCGCAAGGCTGCAGGTGGTCAGCCAGGCATGTCGCCGCCACCCGCGCAGCGTGGGCGACCCGGCAACGCTGCGCGGATCGGTCCACATGGCGCGGCGGTGATTATTCCAGCACCGGGGCCACGGCCTTGCGCCATAGCGCGTAACCGTCGACGGTCATGTGCAGCCTGTCTTCGCGGAACAGCTGCGGACGCGGCTTGCCGCTGGCATCGAGCATCGGCGTGTAGACATCTACGTAATCCACCCGCGCAAAGCCCGCCAGTGCGTCCTTGATCAGGCGATTGGCGGCAATGACCGACGGTAGCAGCTGCGCGCGCGCCGGGCTGGGTTTGATCGACAGATAGCTGATGCGCGCGTCCGGCAAGTCGCGGCGGATACGCGTCACGAACGCCACCACATCATCGCGCACCTGCTCGGGCGTGCGCCCGCTGTTGAGATCGTTGTCGCCGGCATACAGCACCACCTGGCGCGGTGCATACGGAATCACGATGCGGTCGGCGTACCAGGTGCTGTCGCGGACCTGCGAGCCGCCAAAGCCACGGTTGATCACCGGCTTGCCGGCAAAGTCCTTGCCCAGCGTGTCCCAGAAGCGGATCGAGGAACTGCCGACGAACACGATGCCGTGCTTGGGTGGCGGCTGGCGCGCATCGCTGGCGGCGAAGCGCTGCATGTCCTGCTCCCAGGCCGCATCGGACACCTGCGCAGGGATCACGGGCGCAGTGCGCGGGGCTTCGGCGATGGCTTGGCTGGAGACCAGCACAAGTGCGCACAGCAGTGCGCGTAAGCGATGTGGGAGCATGAGAATCCTGCAACGATGGAGCGGGCCTGGCATGGTGCAGCAGTCTGCAAGCTGAGGGCAAACCGGACCGTGGCTGGCGATGCGCCGCGTCACGGTGCAAGATTCGCACTTTCCCCAGCAGCGACCACGCCATGCGTTCTTCCTGTCCCCAGATCCGCCCGTGCGGCCGGACGTCCTGACGCATGGCCGATCAACTGGGACACGTGCCGCGCGGCCCGCGCCGCATGCTCAAGGCGGCGATCTGGTCGTGGCAGGGCCTGCGCGCGGCATGGCTGCACGAATCGTCGTTCCGGCTCGAAGTCTGCCTGGCGTCGGTGATGGCCCCGTTGGGCGCGTGGCTGGGACAGACGCCGCTGGAGCGCATCGCGTTGATCGCCCCGTTGTTGATCGTGCTGGCGGCCGAACTGCTGAATTCCGCCATCGAAGCGGTGATCGAACGCTATGGCCCCGAGCATCACGTGCTGGCCGGTCGCGCCAAGGACATGGGCTCGGCGGCGGTGTTCCTGCTGTTGCTCAACGTGCTGCTGTGCTGGGGGCTGATCCTGTTGCCGCGGCTTGTCTGAGGCAACGCTTGCGGTGGGGCAGCGAGCGTGGGGCATGGCTTGACGCCGCTGCACGCCAGCGATCTGTTGCTTCGCTGCCGATCCAGCCGCTGTCAGGCGCCGGCGCGTGCATGGGGGCTTGACCTGGCGCGTGGCATGCTGGGGCTCTCTTTCAACGGAATCGCCTGCATGTCTGTCCTGATGCGCGCCCTGGTGGTGCTGATCCTGGCCGTCGGCCTGTCCGGCTGCGGCTACAACACGATCCAGCAGAAGGAGGAGGGAGTGAAGGCTGGTTGGTCGGAAGTGCTCAACCAGTATCAGCGCCGCGCCGATCTGATTCCCAACCTGGTGCGCACCGTGCAGGGGTATGCGCAGCAGGAACGCCAGGTGCTGACCGAAGTGACCAACGCGCGTGCACGCGTGGGGCAGATCCAGGTCAATGCCGACGACGAAGCATCGCTCAAGCAGTTCCAGCAGGCGCAGGGCGAGCTGGGCAGTGCGTTGTCGCGCTTGCTGGTGGTCAGCGAGAACTACCCCCAGCTCAAGTCCGACCAGTCCTTCCGCGATCTGCAGGTGCAGCTGGAAGGCACCGAGAACCGCATCACCGTGGCGCGTGGTCGGTACATCCAGACCGTGCAGGACTACAACACCTACATTCGCTCGTTTCCGCAGGTGATCACCGCCAAGATCTTCGGCTACCAACCCAAGCCGAACTTCAGCGTGGAGAACGAAGCGCAGATCTCGCGCGCGCCGCAGGTGGACTTCGGCAATCAGCAGGCACCGCAGCAACAGCCTGCACCACAGCCTGCGCAGTAATCACGAGCCCCTCTCCCCTCGGGAGAGGGGTTGGGGTGAGGGTACGGCGCGAAGCTGCCGTGTTTTCCAACTGCACGTGGCTTCGCTCGCACCCTCATCCGCCCCTTCGAGACACTTTCTCCTCCATGAAGGAAGACAGTGTCCCGGTGGGAGAAGGAAGCGACTGAATCCAGTACGCATCAGCTAGGAGTCGGCAATGCGGCCAACGTCTTTGAGAGTGGTGTGGATGCTGGTCTTGCTGCTGCTGCCGGCGTCGCTGCTGGCGCAGGAGCTGGCGGCCATCCCGCCGCTGCGTTCGCCGGTGGTCGATGTCACCGGCACCCTGGATGCGGTGCAGATCCAGCAGCTGGAGCAACAGGCACTGGCGCTGCAACAGCGCAAGGGTGCGCAGTTGCAGATCCTGATCGTGCCCAGCACGCAGCCGGAGACGATCGAGCAATACACCCAGCGCGTGTTCGACACCTGGAAGATCGGGCGCAAGGGCGTCGACGATGGCGTGCTGCTGCTGGTGGCCAAGGATGATCGCCGCGTGCGCATCCAGCCCGGTTACGGCCTGGAAGGCGCCATCCCCGATATCGTGGCCAATCGCGTGATCCAGGAATACCTGGCGCCGCGCTTCCGCGAAGGCGACTATGGCGGCGGTATCCGCGACGCCACTGCGACGCTGGCCGGCCTGATCGAGGGCGAGGCGCTGCCACCGCCGGTCAGCGGCCATGAGGGCGGAGCCGGTCAGGGCGCCGGCGGCGGTGGCTGGATCATGGCGCTGTTCATCGGCTTCGTGGTCGCGATGGTGGCGCGCGGCATCCTGGGCGCCTTGCCACGCCCGGTGCGCGCGTTATTGACCGCCATTGCGGCCGGTGGCGCGGCGTTGCTGTTCACCTCCCTGCTGCTGGCCAGCGTCGGCGCGGCCGTGATCGGCTTGCTGGCCGGGCTGGCCTCGGCGTCGCCGGGACGCTTCGTCGGCGGCGGTGGCTGGGGCGGCGGTGGCTTTGGAGGATTCGGGGGCGGTGGCCGCGGTGGTTTCGGCGGCGGCGGCTGGGGCGGTGGTGGCGGATCGTCGGGAGGCGGTGGCGCCTCGGGGAGCTGGTAATGCGGTGGCTCAGGCATGTCTTCGCGCCCTCGGCGCAGCGCAGATTTCCAGCCTCCTGCATGGAGACGATCGCCGCGGCGGTTGCCGCCAGCGAGCGCAGCCACACAGGGCAGATCATGGTGGCGGTCGAGGCGGACCTGCCGCTTGCCGCGCTGTGGCGCCGTCACAGCGCGCGGCACAGCGCCGAACAGGCCTTCGCCCACCTGCGCACCTGGGATACGGAGGCCAACAACGGGGTGCTGATCTACCTGCTGCTGGCCGACCACGCCATCGAGGTGGTGGCCGACCGCGGCCTGCGCCGCCTGGTGCCGGATGCCCAGTGGGCGGAGGTGTGCCGGCGCATGCAGCAGTTCCTGCGCGAGGGGCAGTACGAGGTGGCGGTGCTGGCGGGCATCGAGGCGGTGACCGAGCTGCTGGTCGCGCACTTCCCGCGCAGCGCGGACGCGCCGTATGAAGACGAGCTGCCCAACCGGCCACAGCTTTTAGGCTGAAGGCGCCCGAGATGTCAGAATAGCGATCTCGCTCTACGTGATCCGCGCTCGGCATGATCTATCTGCACGCCATCGACCCCATCGCCTTCTCGCTTGGCCCGGTGCAGGTGCACTGGTATGGCTTGATGTACCTGGCGGCCTTTTTCTCGGCCTGGGCGCTGGGGCGCTCGCGCATCCTGCGCGGCCGCCTGCCTGGCGTGGACATGGACGGTTTCTCCGACCTGCTGTTCTACGGCATGCTCGGTGTGGTGCTGGGCGGGCGCATCGGCTACATGCTGTTCTATGCGTTCGATACCTTCCTGGCCAACCCGCTGATTCTGTTCAAGGTGTGGGAAGGCGGCATGAGTTTTCACGGTGGCCTGCTCGGGGTGCTGCTGGCCTGCTGGCTGTGGGCGCGCCGCCACCGGCTGCATTTCTTCGACGTGATGGATTTCGTCGCGCCGCTGGTCCCGCTGGGCCTTGGCTTCGGGAGGCTCGGCAATTTCGTCGGCGGCGAGCTGTGGGGCAAGTTCACCCAGGCCGGGTGGGGTGTGATCTTTCCGCATGCGCCGGAGCTGGCCAACATGGCGCCGGCACAGATTCAGGCGCAATACGCCGCCGGGGCGCTGGATCGGTTCGCGCGTCATCCGTCGCAGCTGTATGAAGCGGCGTTGGAAGGCGTGGTGATGTTCGTGGTGCTGTGGGCGTTTTCGATGAAGCCGCGTGCCCGCTACGCGGTGTCGGGCGTATTTGCATTGTTGTACGGCGTGTTCCGCTTCATCGTGGAATTCGTGCGGGTGCCGGATGCGCCGATCGGCTACCTGGCCTTCAACTGGCTGACCATGGGGCAGATTCTGAGCCTGCCGCTGATCGTGGTGGGGCTGGTACTGCTGGCGATGTCGCGCCGCGCCCCGGTGCTGCAGCCGGTGCTGCCGGCTGCCGTCACCGTGGAGGCGGTCAAGTGAAGCCGTACCTGGACCTGCTGCAGCATGTGCTGGAGCACGGCGCCGAGAAGTCCGACCGCACCGGCACCGGCACGCGCAGCGTGTTCGGCTGGCAGATGCGCTTCGACCTCAATGCCGGGTTTCCATTGGTCACCACCAAGAAACTGCACCTGCGCTCGATCATCCACGAGCTGCTGTGGTTCCTGCAGGGCGACACCAACATCGGCTATCTGAAGGACAACCAGGTCCGCATCTGGGACGAATGGGCCGACGACAACGGCGACCTCGGCCCGGTGTACGGCAAGCAGTGGCGTCGCTGGACCGGCCCGGACGGCGTGGAGATCGACCAGATGCAATGGCTGGTGGACGAGATCAAGCGCAACCCGGATTCGCGGCGGCTGGTGATCAGCGCCTGGAACGTGGGCGAGCTGCCGCAAATGGCGCTGATGCCGTGCCATAGCCTGTTCCAGTTCTATGTGGTCGACGGCAAGCTCAGCTGCCAGCTGTACCAGCGCAGCGGCGACATCTTCCTGGGTGTGCCGTTCAACATCGCCAGCTATGCGCTGCTGACGCACATGGTGGCGCAGGCCACCGGCCTGGGCGTGGGCGACTTCGTGCATACGCTGGGCGATGCGCATCTGTATGCGAACCACTTCGACCAGGCGCGCGAACAGCTGACGCGCGCCCCGCGCGCGTTGCCGACACTGCGCCTGAATCCGGAAGTGACCGACCTGTTTGCGTTCCGCTTCGATGACATCGCCATCGAAGGCTATGACCCGCATCCGGCGATCAAGGCGCCGGTGGCGGTGTGAGTAGGCGGGACCGGGGACCCGGGACCGGGGACCCGGAAACAGCAGCTGCAGCACCAACGGCAACGGCAACGGCAACGTCGGAGATTTGCGTGGATCTGCTTCCCGGGTCCCCGGTCCCGGGTCCCCGGTCCCGGCTCTCCATCACCCTGATCGTCGCCTTCGACCGCAACAACGCCATCGGTCGCGACAACGACCTGCCGTGGAAGCTGCCGGACGATCTCAAGCGCTTCAAGGCGCTGACGCTGGGCAAGCCGATCCTGATGGGGCGCAAGACGGCGCAATCGCTGGGGCGTGCACTGCCGGGGCGTTTAAACCTGGTGCTGACGCGGTCGGGGCAGGTGCCCTTTGCCGGCATGCAGGCGGTGGCGTCGGTCGAGCAGGCGCTGGAGTGCGCCGAACAGGCGGGCGCGCAGGAGCTGTGCGTGATCGGTGGTGGCGAGGTCTATCGGCTGACGATGGAACGCGCCGATCTGCTGGCTGTCACCGAGGTGGACACTGCGGTCGAACATGCCGATACGCACTTTCCGCCCATCGATCCGGCGGTGTGGGTTCCAGCGCATCGCCAGGCGCATGCGCCCGATGACCGCCATGCGTTTGCGTTTTCCTTTGTGGATTACCTGCGGCGCTGAGCCGGCACGGACGCAGCGCGCGATCGGCGCGCCAGGTTCAATGCGGCTTACTCATGAACGCCGCCACCTTGCGGCTTGGCCGGCGCAGCATTGCCGTTGCCCGCAGTTCCAGCATTCCCCGCGTTGCCTCCTCCATTGCCGCGCCCACGGCCGCGCCCGCGCTGGCGGCCCTGGCCTTCGCGTGGACGCCGGGGGGCGTGCGCGGCTGGCGCCGCCGGGGCGGTGACTTCACGTCCCGGCACCTGCACCACGCGCAGCTCGTCGGTGTCCAGCTGCAGCGCGGTGAGCTTGCCGCCCCAGACCGCGCCGGTGTCGATGGCGTGCACGCCCTGGGTGATCGTCAGCCCCAATGCCGACCAGTGCCCGCAGACGATCTTCAGGTCGCGCTCGACCCGGCCCGGCACCTCGAACCACGGGTACAGTCCCTGTGCCTGCGTGCCCGGCGTGCCCTTGTCTTCGGTGGCGATCCGCCCGCGCGGGGTGCAATAGCGCATGCGCGTGAACAGGTTGATGATGGCGCGGCTGCGCTCATAGCCGCTCAATCCCGGCGACCAGCCGGGCTGGTCGCCGTACATGTTGCGCAGCAGCTTGCGGTAGCCGCCACCCTGCAGTTGCTGCTCGACCTCGCGCGCATGCTTCTCGGCCATCTGCGTGGTCCACTTCGGCGCCAGCCCGGCGTGGATCATCATCCAGCCCAGGCTGCGGTCCACGTGCGCCAGCTTCTGCATGCGCAGCCAGTCCAGCAGCACGTCGCGGTCCTCGGCCAGTACGATGCGCTGCAGGTCCGGGTTGACCTTGCGCTGCTCCTCTTCCGAACGCGCGCCGATCGCCAGCAGCGACAGGTCATGATTGCCCAGCACCACCACGCTGTGCGCGCGCAGCGAATGCACCAGCCGCAGCGTTTCCAGCGATTGACCGCCGCGGTTGACCAGGTCGCCGCAGAACCACAGCGTGTCCTGCGCCGGGTCGAAATTGATCTTCTCCAGCAATCGCTGGGTGATGTCGTAACACCCTTGCAGGTCGCCAATCGCCCAGACGCTCATCGCGTGCGCTCCATCAGTCCAGCAGTCATCAGTGCAGCGTCCTGGGCACGCTCAGCACGAAGGCGGCGATCGGGGCGGTGAATTCGGTGCCATCGTCGGCCACCATGTCGTAGTGGCCTTGCATCTGGCCCTGCTCGGTTTCCAGCAGCACGCCGGAGGTGTAATGAAACGCCTCGCCAGGGCGCAGCCAGGGCTGCTCGCCGACCACGCCTTCGCCATCGACCCGCTCGGTGCGGCCGTTGGCGTCGGTGATCTGCCAGTGGCGGGCGATCAGGCGCGCAGGCACGGCGCCCGCGTTGTGGATGCGGATGCTGTAGGCGAAGGCATAGCGGCCTTCTTCCGGGGTCGATTGCTGGGCAAGGAAGCGTGGCGACACCTCGACCTCGACCCGATAGCGTGGATCATCGTGCATGCGAAAATTCTAGATAAAACGGTGTGGGAGCGGCGCTCACGCCAGCTGGACATTGGCCAGCCGGATGAAATCGGCCACCTCGAGTTGTTCGGCGCGGGCATCCGGGCGCACCCCGGCAGCCTCGAAATGCGCCGGCTCGCACACCCCGGACAGGGCATTGCGCAAGGTCTTGCGGCGCTGCCCGAAGCCGGCGCGCACCACGTCGGCGAAGCGGCGGCGGTCGGTGATCATCACCGTGGCCGGGTCGCGCGGCACCAGCCGCACCACTGCCGAGTCCACCTTCGGTGGCGGCCGGAATGCGCCCGGCGGCACCACGAACAGCGCGGTGACCTCGCAGTACGCCTGCAGCATCACGCTGAGCCGGCCATACACCTTGCTGCCCGGGCCGGCGGCCATGCGGTCGACCACTTCCTTTTGCAGCATGAAGTGCATGTCGGCCACCGCGCCGGCATGGTCCAGCGCGTGGAACAGGATCGGCGAGGAAATGTTGTAGGGCAGGTTGCCGACCAGGCGGATCGGACTGCCTTCGCCCAGCGCGGTGAAGTCCACGCTGAGCACGTCGCGATGGATGATGCTCAGCGTGCCGATCGGCGCGGCGGCCTCGGTCAGCGGGGCGATCAGGTCGCGATCGAACTCGATCACGGTCAACGCGCCGTGCTTGCGCAGCAGCGGAAAGGTGATGGCGCCCTGGCCGGGGCCGATTTCGACCAGGTGCTGGCCGGCGCGCGGGTCCACCGCCTGCACGATCCGGTCGATGTAATACCGGTCGGCAAGAAAGTGCTGGCCAAGCGACTTCTTGGCCGGTGCGCTGAAGGAAGAATTCATCCGCGCAGTTTAACGGAGCCGGCGGCCGCACGCGGTATCGGCGCCGGTTGCGCGGCGTGCAGCGAACGGCTAACCGGGCCACCGCTGTGGCCTCCCGCGCCGCGCGGGCAGCTCAGCCGCGCGCCGCCAGCCGCGCGCACAGCGCGGTCGCCGCCATCAGGCTGGACGGGTCGGCGATGCCGCGCCCGGCCAGTTCCAGCGCGGTGCCGTGGTCGACCGCCACGCGCGGGTAGGGCAGGCCCAAGGTGATGTTGACCGCCTGCTCGAAGCCGCTGTATTTGAGCACCGGCAGGCCCTGGTCGTGGTACATGGCCACCACCGCGTCGAAGCCGCTCAGTTTCTGCGGCAGGAAGGCGGTGTCCGCCGGCAACGGGCCGATCAGGTGCAGCCCTTCGCCGCGTAGCTGCTCCAGCAGCGGAATGATGACATCCAGTTCCTCGCGGCCCAGATGCCCGTCCTCGCCCGCATGCGGGTTGAGCCCGAGCACGGCGATGCGTGGCGCAGACAGGCCGAAGTCGCGCCCGAGCGCAGCGTGGGTGATGCGCAGGCACTGCGCCAGCGCTGGGGCGGTGATCGCATCGGCCACCGCGCGCAGCGGCAGGTGGGTGGTGACCAGGGCGACACGCACGATGTGATTGGCCAGCATCATCACCACCGGGCAGCCGGCCTGCTCGGCCAGCAGTTCGGTGGTGCCTGTATAGGCGATGCCGCCGGCATTGATGACCGCCTTGTGCACCGGGCCGGTCACGATGCCTTGCAGGCGGCCGGCCAGGCAGTCGCCGGCAGCGGTACGCAGCCCGGCGATCACCGCCGCAGCATTGGCCGGGTCCGGCGTGCCGAAGCGGGTCGGGGTGGCCTGGCGAATCGGGAACAGCGGCAGGTCGCCCGGTGCCCGCGCGGGCTGGTCGGGGTCGAGCAGCCGCACAGACAAAGACAGCGCCTGTGCGGCGCTGTGCAAGGTATCCGGATCGGCGTAGGCGATCAGATGTGCGTCCGAGCGCGGCCGTTGGGCCAGCCGAACGCACAGCTCCGGCCCGATCCCGGCCGGCTCGCCTGGCACCAGCGCGAGCGACGGGACCCGCATGACCTCAGCGCGCCGGCTGTGCCGGTGGCGGGGTCGGTGCAGCCGGTTCTGCCGGCTTGGTCGGTTCGGCGGTGGCATTGCCGTCGGCACGATCGCCGGTGCGGTAGCTCACATAGGCTTCGCCGCGCAGTTCCTGCAGGTAGCGGTTGTATTCCTCTTCCAGCTTGCGGCGGCCGATCGTCTCGCGGATCTGGGCGCGCTGGTTCTCGGCACTGACGTCGGTCTGGCGGCTGCCGACGCGCTGCACGATATGCCAGCCAGCCTGGGTGCGGAATGGTTCGGAGACCCCGCCGTCGGCCAGGCTCTCGACCTGCTTGCCGAAATCCGGGCCGAAGGCGTCGGCCGGGAACCAGCCTAGATCGCCACCCTGCCCACGGCTATTGGTGTCTTCGGACGCTTCCTTGGCGGTCGCTTGGAAGTCGGCGCCGCCGATGATGCGCGCGCGCAGCGTGTCGATCTTGGCCTTGGCCTGGGCCTCGGTCTGGTTGTCGCCGATGCGGATCAGGATGTGCCGGGCGTTGTACTCGGTGACCATCTTCTTTTCGCCGCCGGCATTGGCATCGCGCATTTCCACCAGCTTGAGCAACTGGAACCCGCTCGGGCCACGCAGCGGGCCGGCGACCTGGCCGGGTTGCATGTCGCGGATCAGCTGGGCGAAGGCATTGGGAATTTCGTCCAGGCTGCGCCAGCCCAGGTCGCCGCCTTCCAGTGCATTCGGGCTGTCCGAATAACGCACCGCCGCCGCGGAGAAATCCAGTTCGCCCTTGTCGATCAAGGCCTTGACGCCATCCACCTTCTTCTGGCCGGTCGCGATCTGATCGGCGGTCGCGCCTTCCGGCAGGCCAATCAGGATGTGCGCCAGGTGGTATTGACTCCCGGTGGTGGCCTGCTGGGCCAGTGCGCTGTCCACTTCGCCCTCGCTCACGCTGATGCGGCTCTGCGCAAAGCTCTGGCGCAGGCGCTGCACGATGATTTCATCGCGCACCGAGGCGCGGAAATCGCCGTAACCCATGCCGTCGGCGGCCAGCTTCTGGCGCAGGCCATCGACGCTGGTGCCGTTCTGCTGGGCGATGCTGGCGATGGCGCGGTTGAGTTCCTCGTCGCTGACGCGGATGCCGCTGCCCTCGGCGCGGCCGACCTGCAACTTGACCAGGACCAGGCGCTCGAGCACCTGGCGCTGCAGGACATCGTCCGGCGGCAGCTGGTTCTCGCGGCCGGCGTACTGCGACTTGACGTTGCGTACAGCGCGATCGAGCTCGCTCTGCAACACCACGTCTTCGTCCACGATGGCGGCGATCCGATCCAGCGGCTGGGATTGCTGCGCCGATGCCAGCGGCGAGACCGTGCTGGTGATCGCCAGCAACGAGGCAAGAACAACGGAGAAAGGCTTGGTCATGGAATCAGGTTCGGATCGTAATCGTCCGGATTGGTCGTGGTGTTGCTGGGCGGGACCAGGTACAGGTCGTCGCGGTAATAGCCGAGAATAGCACGGCGCAAAGTGCGGTCCGTGTTCTGGCCGAACGAGCTCAAGCCCTTCAGCACGAACTCGAACTGGATGGAGTTGTCCATGTCGCCATCGCGGTTGCGCACGAACCGGCGCACCAACGCGCGCACGGCCAGGCAGCAGCTGTCCCATTGCACGCCGCCGATGATTTCCAGCGGTTTGCGGTCCAGCAGCGAGTAGTAATACCGGCCGACCGCACTCCAGGTGGGGTTGATCGGATACAGGAACGAAAAATCCGCCTGCTTGAGCTGGTCGCTATCGTCGATCAGGTTGCGGCGATAGCGATAGGCCAGATTGACGATGCCGTCGTTGCCCAGCAGGTAGCGCGTGCGCAGGCTGGCCAGATCTTCCTTGCGCGAGTTCGGGTTCCACTGGTAGGTGGCGCCCATCGACCAACGGTCGTTGATCATGTAGTTGGCATCGGCCACCCAGGCCGACTTGCCCTGCTCGATGGGTTGTTCGCTATTGGCGGTGGAGCTGTTGATGGTGACCAGCGAGTCGTTGAAGTACAGGATCTGGCCTGCGCTCAGCGACAGTTTTTCGCGTCCATCCTCCTGGCGTAGCCAGCGCGAGGTGACCGCCAGGGTCAGCTGGTTGGCATCGTTCTGGCGGTCGGCACCGGTATAGCGGCTGTCACGGAACAACTGCCCGTAGCTGAAGGTGAACGGGCGCGTGTCGAAGACCGGCAGGTCGTCCTGGTCGCGATACGGCACGTACAGGTAGTACATGCGCGGTTCCAGCGTGTTGAGATAGTTGGTGCCGAACAGCGAGGTTTCGCGATCGAAATACAGGCCGGCATCCAGCGAGGCGATCGGCAGGCTGCGCGAGGGCGTACGGCCGCCGGTGAGCGGAGGCGTCGTGGCCACGGTGGAGTCCAGCTGATAGGCGGTATAGCGCCAGGCGACCGTGGGCGTCAGGAACCAGGCCGCGCCCGACAACGGCATCGAGATGTAGGGTTTGACGTCCAGCCGCGATCCGCTGCCGTAGTCCTGGTTGCGGATGTTGGTGCGGACGTATTCGTCGCCGTTGTTGTCGTTATTGCCGTTGGTGTTCGGGACGAAGTTCACCTGGTACGAATCGTCATGCGTAAACCGCACCGCCTCGGCATAGACACCGGCTTCGAAAATGCCGAACGGCTTTTCCCAGGTGAAATACGCACGCGGCTGACGGTTGTAGGGCAGGGCTCGCTCGTCCAGGGTGTAGTCGGTCAGCTGCCAGCGGTCGGCCATCAGGCCGGCAGTCCAGGTTTCGCCGGTGCCGTAGATACCGATGGTGCTCTGCAGACTGGACGCCGAGCCCATGCCGTTCACGCGGCTGGTGAAATCTTCCACATAGCGGGTGTCGCTGACCCAGGAGATGCTGCTGCGCGCCTGCCAGTGGGTATTGACGTTGTGATAGCCACTGTAGAAAACGCTGCCGCGGTCCTTGTCGCGCAATTTGTCGCTGGGCAGGTAATTGCCGGTGATCTCGCCGCGGCCGCCTTCGTACAGGTAGCGGAATTCGGTGCCGAACATGAAACCGCGCTTGCTCATGTAGCGCGGCAGCAGGGTGGCGTCGTAGTTCGGGGCAAGATTGAGGTAGATCGGCTGCAGGTAGTCGAAGCCATTACGCCCGGACAGGCCGAATTGCGGAAACAGCAGGCCGGTCTGGCGACGGTCGTCGATCGGGAACTTGAACCACGGGAAGTACAGCACCGGCACCTTGCCGATCTGCAACACGGCATTGCGCGCGGTGCCGAAGCCTTCCTCGTTGTCGACGTCGATCTCCGGCGCACGCACGCGCCAGATCGGCTGCGACGGGTCGCAGGTGGTATAGGTCGAACGGTGCATCTGGCCGACCTGGCCCTGCAGGTCCACCGACTCGGCGCCGCCGTTGCCGCGCCGGTCCACCAGCTGGTACTGGATGTTGGTGACCTTGTGGCTGTCGGTATCCTGGTTGCCTTCGGCACGATCGGCAACCATGCGGAAGGAGGTGTCCTGGTAGCGGACATTGCCTTCGGCGATGTAGTTGCCGGTTTCGGTGTCCATGCGCAGGTTGTCCGCGCCCAGGAACTGGTCGCCGCGCCTGAGCGCCACGTTGCCCTGGTATTGCGGGGTGGTGCTGGTGCCGGACAGTTGGTCGCCTTCGATGTCGGTCGGCAGCTGCTGGCGCATCTCGGCCGCCTTGGGGTCGGCGGCGGGAGCGCCGTCGAAGCCTGGTAGCGGGTCCACGGCCGGGCACAATCCCCAGTTCAACGGCTTGTCGGCAGCCATGGCCGGGAGGCAGATGGCGATGCTCAAGGGCAGGGGCAGCAGACGGAGAGCTCGGCGCACGCGTGGTTCAACCAATAAAATGGCCGCTAGCTTGCCGCATACCCCGCATAGGGGCAATGAAGAGGGCCCGCGTGGAGAGGGCGAGGTTCATCGCCGGCAGCGGTGCGGCCGGGGGCGCTCGTGGCGGTCAGCGCAGTGCGGCGACGTGGGCTACGCTGCTCTCGCGCAGGGCCTGCAGGTCATAGCCGCCTTCCAGCATGGACACCACCCGCCCGCGCGCATGCCGCTCGGCCAGGGCGCGCAGGGCGGCGGTAAGCCAGCCGAAATCGTCGTCGTCCAGCAGCAGGTCGGCCAGTGGGTCGCGCAGATGGGCGTCGAAGCCGGCCGAGATCAGGATCAGTTGCGGACGAAACGCATCGATCAACGGCAGCATTTCGTCTTCCCAGACATTGCGGAAGCGCAATCCGTCGCTGCCCGGCGGCAGCAGCAGATTGTGGATATTGCCGACGCCGCGCTCGTGGACGCTGCCCGAATGCGGGTACAGCCCGGACTGGTGGGTGCTGAGGTACTGCACGGCCGGGTCGCGTTCGAAGATCGCCTGGGTGCCATTGCCGTGGTGCACGTCGAAATCGACGATGGTGATGCGCTCGAGCCCGTGCCGGTCGCGGGCGTGGGCGGCCGCCACGGCGATGTTGTTGAACAGGCAAAAGCCCATCGACACCTGCGCGGTGGCGTGGTGGCCCGGCGGGCGGACCGCACAGAAGGCGGTGCGGCTGAGGCCCTGCATCACCGCATCCACCGCCGCGATGCCGGCACCGGCCGCGCGCAGGGCGGCCGCACGCGAGGCCGGCACCATGCGGGTGTCCACGTCCAGCTGGCGGTAGCCTTCGAAGGCGGTTTCCAGCACGGCATCGACCTGTTCGCGCTCGTGCACGCGGCACAGGTCGCCCAGCTTGGCCAGCGGCGCCTCGCGCCAGTCCAGGTCCGGGAAGGCGGCGCGCAAGGCGTCGACCACCGCCTCCAGGCGGGCAGGACTCTCGGGGTGCTCAGGGCCGGCGTCGTGGCCGAGACAGGCGGGGTGGGTAAAGACCAGCATGGGGCAACTCTAGCCTCTCCGCAGCGCCAGGCACATGCTCAAGCGCGGCGGCGGTCGTGCCGCCACAGCACTTCCTGCTGGCCATCGACCCGGGCCAGTACCCGCGCCAGCACGAACAGCAGATCCGACAACCGGTTGAGATAGCCGATCGCCTCGCTGCGCACCGCTTCCTGGCGCGACAGGGCGACGGTTTCGCGCTCGGCCCGGCGCACGATGGTGCGGGCCAGGTGGCAGCGTGCGGCCGCCTCGCCACCGGCCGGCAGGATGAATTCCTGCAGCGGCGGCAGGCTGTCGTTGAAATGATCCAGCTGCTCTTCCAGGGCCTGGATGTCCTGCGCGGCGATGGCCGCATGCCCGGGGATGCACAGTTCGCCGCCCAGATCGAACAACTGGTGCTGCACGGTAGTCAGCAGCTCGGCGATCGGAGTCGGGACCCCGGGCGCGGCCAGCAGCACCCCAATGGCAGAATTGGCTTCGTCCACGGTGCCGTAGGCATTGACCCGCAAGGCGTCCTTGCCGGTACGGCTGCCATCGCCCAGCCCGGTGCTGCCATCGTCGCCGGTACGTGTATAGATACGAGAAAGCCGGTTGCCCATGACGTCAGCCGGCGTGGGTCTGGCGCGCTGGGGCGACCAGGCGCTCGGCAACGACCTGGACCAGCGCTGCCGCAGCCACGTACAGCGCAGCGCTGCGCAGGTAGGGCCCCAGCCAGTCGGTATAGTTCTTGAACCAGCCGGCCACGGTGGGCTCGCTGACGCTGGCGCTGATCCAGTAGAAGCTGCCCTGGGCGATCAGCTGGCACACCGCCACGGCGACCAGCAGGGTGGCAACCAGCCAGGCCAACGCGCTCCACTGCGCACCGTGGTAATGCCGGCGTAGCCAGACGCCGCCGGCCCACAGCGCGAAATACGCCGGGATCAGGCACCAGTACGCCGGCGACACGCAGTAGTGCTGCCAGAAGCTCATGCCCTGGCCGGTGATCACCAGCCAGTCCACCGCCACCGCCAGCCCCATCAAGAGCGGGAATGCCAGCCGGGTGCGTGCCGCCAGATGGAATCCGCCGATGAAGAACACCGCCCACGACGCATCCGGCACCGGGGCGAAGTGATTGATCCGGGTGGCCGCCATCAGCACGGCCAGCAGGCTCAGGATCCAGGTGTCGTGGGAGCGAGGCGTCATGTGCGAGAAAGGCCGGGTTGCAGAGCGGGGAGTGTAGCGTGGAAGCCGGCGTGCCCGCGCCGCGGCCTGAGCGGCGCCGGGCTGGGCGGTGCGAGGGGCGATGCCTGCGTCAGCTACGCGCGCTGGCAGACGCGGCAAGATGTCCCATGCAGCGGCGCCACCGGGCCGTGGGCGAGGGCTTATCATGGCCGGATGACACTCCCACATGACGTTCTGATCGTTGGCGGCGGCCTGGTCGGCTCCAGCCTGGCGATCGCACTGGACCGCCTCGGCCTGGATGTCGGGCTGGTCGAAGCCACCCCGGCCGGCGCGCCGCCGGCGGTGTTCGACCAACGCAACCTGAGTTTTGCCGCGGCCACCGTCAACGCGCTCGGCGTGCTGGGGGTGATGGCCAAGCTGCGTAGCCCGCCCGGCCCGATCCGGCGCATCCACGTCAGCCGCGCCGGCGATTTCGGCCGGGTGCAGCTGAACGCCACCGACTATGGCCGCGAGAGCTTTGGCCAGGTGGTGGTGGCGCGCGACTTCGGCGACGCCTTGCAGGTACGCCTGGACGACACGACCGGCGTGCGCCGCTATCGCCCGGCGCGCTGCATCGGTGTGGAGCCGGTACAGGACGGCATGCGCGCGGTGCGCCTGGCAACCGCCGATGGCGAACAGCGTGTGCAGGCCAGGCTGGTGGTCGGTGCCGATGGCAGCCACAGCGCGGTGCGCGAGCTGCTGCACATCGGTAGCGACGCGCAGGATTTCCTGCAGACCCTGTTCGTGGCGCGCGTGCGCGCCTCCCGGCCGCCGGACGGCACCGCCTGGGAACGCTTCGGCGAACATGGGCCCACCGCCCTGTTGCCGCGGGGCGACCGCCATTACGGCGCCATCCATTGCGTGGCGCGCGCCGAGGCCGAGGCGGTAGCCGCCCTCGACGACGCCGGCTGGCTGGCACGGCTGCAGCGCGCCGCCGGCTGGCGCGCCGGTCGCTTTGTCGCCAGTGGCGAACGCAGCGCGTATCCATTGGTGCAGGTGCTGGCGAACGAACTGATCGCCGAGCGCGTGGTGCTGCTGGGCAATGCGGCGCAGACGCTGCACCCGATCGGCGCGCAGGGGTTCAACCTGGGCCTGCGCGATGCGCTGACGCTGGCCGAACTGATCGAGCACGATCGCAGCGATGCCGGCGCCGGCGCATTGTTGGCCGACTATCTGGCGCGCCGTCGCGTGGATCGCGAACAGACCATTGCGTTCTCCAGTGGCCTGGCACGCCTGACCGGCAACCCGGCGCCGTTGCTGCGGCCGTTGCGCAGCCTGGGCTTGCTGGTGACCTCGCAGGCCGCGCCGCTGCAGTCGATGCTGGTCGGCGGCGCGATGGGCTTCCGCGGCGACGTGCCGCAGCTGTGCCGGGGGATCGCATGAGCCGGCGCCCTGGACGCGATGCGGTGATCGTCGGCGGCGGTGTGGTCGGCGCGGCCTGCGCGCTGGCGCTGGCCGATGCCGGCTTGCACGTGGCGCTGGTGGAAGGGCGCGAGCCTGCACGTTGGCAGGCCGGGCAGCCCGATCTGCGCGTCTATGCATTCGCCGCCGACAACGCCGGGTTGCTGGACAGCCTTGGCGTATGGAACGCAGTCCGCGCAGCGCGCGCGCAGCCTTACCGGCGCATGCGGGTATGGGACGCCGGTGGCGGCGGCGAGCTGGGGTTCGATGCCGATACGCTGGGACGCGAGCAGCTGGGCTGGATCGTCGAACACGCGCTGCTGGTGGATCGGCTGTGGGCCGCCGTGCACACGGCGGGAATCGATGTGCATTGCCCGGCGCGGGTGGTCGAACTGGAGCAGGACGCCGGCAGCGTGCGGCTGCGCCTGGACGATGGCAGCCGGCTGGAAGCGGCCATTGCCATCGCCGCCGACGGCGCGTCCTCCACGCTGCGCGAACTTGCCGGGTTTCCGGTCTCGCGGCATGCCTATGCGCAACGCGGTGTGGTCGCCTTCGTGGAGACCGGGCAGCCGCACCAGTCCACCGCCTGGCAGCGCTTTCTGACCACCGGGCCGCTGGCATTCCTGCCGTTCGTCGATGGCCGCAGCTCGATCGTGTGGACCCTGCCCGATGCCGAGGCCGAGCGCGTGCTCGCACTGGACGATCTGGCGTTTTCGCGTGAACTCACCCAGGCCTTCGGCAAGCGCCTGGGCGAGGTGCGCGTGGTTTCTGCACGCGCTGCATTCCCGCTGCAGCGGCAGCTGGTGGAGCGCTACGTCAGTGGCCGCGTACTGGCGCTGGGCGATGCCGCGCATGTGGTGCATCCCCTGGCCGGCCAGGGTGTCAACCTGGGCTTGCGCGATGTCGCTGCGTTGCGCGACACGGTGCGCAACGCCCTCGCCAGACGTGCGGACTGGGCGGCGCCGCACCGCCTGCAGCGCTGGGCGCGCACCCGGCGCAGCGAGAACACCGTTGCCGCCTACGGCTTCGATGCGATCAACAGCGTGTTTTCCAACGATGACATGCACCTGACCCTGCTGCGTGGGTCGGTGCTCGGCCTGGCCGGCAGGCTTCCACCGCTGGTGGACCTGCTGTGGAAGCGCGCGTCCGGCAAGGCGTAGCCGGCACCGCGCGTGCCGGGCTGCGCGCGGGGAACCTGCGGTCGCGTTGTTCTATGTTTCAGAGCTTATAGCGGAGGCAGCATCTTCCATACGACGGATGCTGCCGGCCTAGCTACAGTCGATCCATGACCTCGCATACGCATCCACCCAGGCCCACCGTGCTGCTGCTCTGTGGCTTGCTGTGCGACGCCACCATCTGGCAGCCGCAGCGCGACGCGCTGGGCGATCTGGCCGACGTGCAGGTGCTGGATTTCGCCGGTTTCGACAGCATCCCGAAGATGGCTGCCCATGCGCTGACCCTGGCGCCGCCGCGGTTTGCGCTGGCCGGGCATTCGATGGGGGGGCGGGTGGCGTTGGAGATCATGCGCCAGGCGCCCGAGCGGGTCACACAGCTGGCCTTGCTCGACACCGGTACTGCGCCGCGTCGGGAGGGCGAACGCGAGGAGCGCCAGGCACTGGTGGACCTGGCGCAGACCCAGGGCATGCAGGCGCTTGCGCTGACCTGGCTGCCGCCGATGCTGCACCCGGCGCGCGTTGCCGATGCCAGTCTCATGCAACGCCTGGTCGCGATGGTGCGCCGGCAAAGCGCGCAGAGCTTCGCCGGCCAGGTCACTGCCTTGCTGGAGCGTCCGGATGCCACGCCGGTGCTGGCGCAGATCCGCTGTCCCGTCGTGCTGGGCGTTGGGCGCCAGGATGCCTGGAGCCCGTTGGCACGGCATCAGGACATGGCGCGGCAGATACCGGGCGCCCGCTTGGTGGTGTTCGAAGACAGCGGGCACATGGCGCCGGTGGAGGCGCCGGTGGCGGTGACTGCGGCGTTGCGCGACTGGTTGCAGGCCGCGTGAGCGCCGTCGCGCCTGGACACGCATGGAGGCTGTGGCCTCGCCATCCACGCTGCGCGGTAGCTGAAAAACTCGAGGAGGCTGCATGCACGAAGACGCATCGATCATCATTGCCTGCGAGCAATTGATCCGGCGGTTTGCGCTCTACAACGATCGCCATGATCACGAAGGTCTTGCGGCCTTGTTCACTGCCGATGGCGTGTTCGCGCGGCCCAGTGCGCCTGATGCGCCGGTGCAGGGGCGCGAGGCAATCCTGCAGGCGTTTCGCGCGCGTCCGCCGCGCACCACCTGCCACCTGATGCTCAATACCCTGGTCACCATTCGATCGCCGATCCTGGCGCACGCGCACAGCAACGTGCTGCTCTACACCGCCAGCGAAACCTCTGCAGCGCCGCCATGGGCTGCGCAGTCGCCGGCCTTGCTCGGCCGTTTCGACGATGTGCTGGTTTTCGATCAGGAGCGCTGGCTGTTCAAGCAGCGGCTTGGATCGCTGCTGCTGCAGATCGGCAACTGAGCCGGAGCCGCTGGATCGCAACAAGCGTTGCAGCCGCCATCGGCAAGCAGTGCTGTCGTATCGCTTTCTCCCCCCATGCCGCGCCTGCTGTCATCCATCCTTCCGCATTGGAGAGTCGCCTAGTGGAACGCGTCCGTTCATCCGCTCATTGTCGTTCGGTGTTGCTGCGCGCGGTGTCGCGTCGGCAATGGTCATGGATTGTCGGCGCCACGCTCGCCGCGGTGCTGCCAGGCACGGCGATGGCGCAGGCCGTGCCGGAAACGGCGGCGCCCCCGCAAGGCATCAACCTGGGGGGAACCAGTTTCATGGACGGGTTTGGCTCGCTGACGCCTGGCTGGACCGTCATCGCATATCCGCGCTACTACAATTTCAATGCGATCAAGGACGCGAGCGGCAACGATTCGCCTGCGTTCCGCGATCCGAAAGTCGACGTCAGCGTGCTGCTGACGCAGCTGATCTATGTCACGCCCTACACCTGGAAAAGCGCATCGTTGAGCTTCAATGCCATCTTGCCGCTGGTCAACTACGATACTTCCTTCGCTGCCGACAGTCCCGTGCGGCTGAGCAGTAATGGGTTCGGCATGGGCGATATTTCATTCGGGCCTGCGCTGCAGTTTCCACCGGTGATGCGCAACGGCCGCGTGTTCTTCTTCCAGCGATTTGCTATCGACGCGTTTGCACCGGTCGGCAAGTTCGATCGTGACATCGCGATCAATCAAAGCACCGGTTTCTGGTCGATCGCACCGCACTGGGCATTTACCGTGCAACCCAGCGACAACTGGGAAGTCAGTGCGCGCCTGAATTACCTGTACAACTTCCGGACCAGCCGCGCCGGCGGCGTGCCGCCCATTCCGGGCTTTCGTTTCCGCAACGGGCAGGCCGGCGACGTGCTCTGGCTCAACTTCGCCTCGTCACTGAAGCTCAACGAGCAGTGGCGGGTGGGTCTGAACGGCTACTACCTGCAGCAATTGAAGGACAACCGCACCAACGACCAGCGCGTGCCGGACAGCAAGCGCAGGCAGTTCTATATCGGGCCGGGCCTGTCATGGCGCATGGATGAAAAGAACCTGTTCAACTTCAATGTGTACCTGCCGGTGGATGTGGAAAATTCGGTCGCCGGCAATAACTTCAACCTGATGTTCGTGCATTCGTTGTAGGGATCCCTACCTGCCACGCGCGGCGCCTGCGGTGGGTGGCCGTGCGTGGCGGGCAGGTTGTCGTTGCTGCCCGCCGCAGCGTGTCCGGCCGGCGGCTGTTCCCCGGTTGGCGCATGGTGTGCTTCTGCAGTGTCGGGTGGCTGGCCGGAGCCTGGCGCCGAGGCTATCCCGCTCACAGCCCCATGCTGTGTCGCTGGGTGTGCGCATGCTCGCGGAACAGCAGCTCTGCGCGCGCGCCATCGCGTTGCTCGATCGCCGAGACGATCGCCCCATGTTGCCGGTGACCGTAGTACAGATCGTTGTAGGCCACGGTGGCCGAGCGCTGGCCGAAGACCACATGGGCCGGGCTGACGAACGGCACCACCGTGCAGCGGTCGACGGTCTCGGTGAGGATCGGCTTGTTGGCCGCAATCACGATGGTCCGATGGAAACGGGCGTTCATTGCGGCATAGGTCTGCTCGTCGCCGGCATCGAGGTTGCGCTTGGCGAACAACCGGTCGCCTTCGCCAAGACAGGCATGCAGGGTGGCGAGCACCTCGGGCGATGCTCCCTGTTCGGCGACCGTGCGCGCAGCCATGCCTTCCATCAGGGCGCGTACGGCCAGGGCGTCCAGGCTCTCCTGCTGGCTGAAGCGGCGGACCGCATAGCCACGGTTGCCCGCCTGCGCCAGCAGTCCTTCCTGGCACAACGCCGGCAATGCCTGGCGGATGGGCGTGCGCGAGATGGCCAGACGTTCGGCCAGCGCCGCCTCGGTGATGCGTTCGCCCGGGGCAAACGTGCCGCACAGGATCAATTCGCGTAACTGCTGAACCGCTTGCAATCGGTGGTTGTTCGCCATTGGCTCCATTCTCTCGCGCCGTACCGCAGCGCACGTTCCTTCCAGGGGGAAAACTCGCAATACCTGTATAAAAACCTTGCGGATGAGAGCGCTTGGTGGCAATTTGGATCCCAAGGATACCGTTTTGGCGATCCGGAGTCGTTGGTCGTCCTCGTTGGGATCCATTGCGGTGGATCCTGACCCAATCAAAGACGCTCGCTCAGCCGGTCGGCCGAGGTGCGTCGCAGGAGTGCAGCATGGCAAGCATCATCGGCGGCATCGGGACTTCGCATGTTCCCACCATCGGGGTGGCCTACGACAAGGGCAAGCAGCAGGATCCGATATGGAAGCCGCTGTTCGACGGCTACACGCCGGTCGCTGCCTGGCTGGCGCAACAGCGTGCCGACGTGCTGGTGTTCTTCTACAACGACCACTGCACCACGTTCTTCTTCGATCTGTATCCCACCTTCGCGCTGGGCGTGGGCGAGCGCTTTCCGGTGGCCGACGAGGGGGCCGGGTTGCGCAACCTGCCTCCGATCCGTGGCGACGTGCAGTTGCAGGCGCATATCGCCGAATGCCTGGTCAACGACGAATTCGACCTGACCGTGTTCCAGGACAAACCGATCGACCATGGCTGCGCCGCGCCGTTGCCGCTGCTGTGGCCACATGTTCCGGACTGGCCGGGCACGGTGGTTCCGATTGCCATCAATGTCTTGCAATATCCGCTGCCGACCGCGCGTCGCTGTTACCGGCTGGGCCAGGCCGTGCGCCGGGCGATCGAGTCGTATCCGCAGGATCTCAGGGTGGTGGTGGTCGGTACCGGCGGGCTGTCGCATCAGATCCACGGCGAACGCACCGGTTTCAACAACACCGAGTGGGACATGGAATTCCTGGATCGCTTCCAGCATGCCCCGGAAACGCTGACCGATCTCACCCACACCGACTATGTGCGCCTGGGCGGGGCCGAAAGCGTGGAGCAGATCATGTGGCTGGCCATGCGCGGCGCGCTGGATGGGCCGATCCGCAAGCTGCATCAGAACTACTACCTGATGACGACCACCGCGATGACCGTGGTGCTGTACGAGCCCGGCATCGAGTCCGCCGATGCGCCGCGCTCGGCCGAGCTGCTGGCACGCACCGCCGACGCGGCATGAGGAGAGGCAGATGAATCCGCAAGTAGACGGGATGGAGAAGATCGACGGCACCTACGTGTTCGATCTGCGCACCAGCAACCGCGCGCTGCGCCTCAATCGTTTCTTCTGGCACATGATCCGTGCCCCATGGCGCGACCGCTTCCTGCAGGACGCAGAAACCCTGATGCAGGAAGCCGAACTTACCGACGAGGAAAAGCAGTTAATCCGGGCGCGCGACTGGCTCGGCCTGGTGCAATATGGCGCCAACTTCTTCGTCATCGAGAAATTCGCCCGCGTGGTACGGATGACCAATCTCCAGGTCTACGCCATCATGCGCGGAGAAACCTTCGAACAATTCATGCAGACGCGGCGGGTTCCAGAAGCGCGCTGAGCTGCGCGCCCCGGCCGTCGGCCCGGGCGCCGTATTCCCGACTTCCCAACGTAAGGCCCACCCCCATGACCATGTCCTCCGTGTTCTTCGAACACCGCATCAAGGTCCGGCATCTACGTGTGATCGAGGCGCTGGACCGGCAAAAAAGCCTGCTCCGCGCCTCACGCGTCTTGAATGTCACCCAACCCGCGCTCACGCGCGCCTTGCAGGAGATCGAGGAGATCGTCGGCGCGCCCCTGTTCGAGCGCCATTCGCGTGGCGTGCGGCCCAATGCGATGGGCGAGGTGCTGGTGCAGACTGCGCACGTGGTGCTGGGCCAACTGCGCCGCGCGCAGGATACCTTCGAAGGCCTGCTGCAGGACGACGCGCTCACGATCACCGTAGGCGCGCTGCCGGTGGCCGCGAGCGGCCTGCTGCCCGCCGTACTGGCTGCCCTCTACCGCGCCGAACCCACGCTGCGCGTGCGCCTGCTGCATGGACGTACCGATGAGCTGCTGCCCAAGCTGGCGGGCAACGAAGTCGACCTGGTGGTCGGCCGGCTCTATCCGCTGGCCCGCTACGACGCCTTGGTTCGCAAGGTGCTGTACCAGGATCCCATCGCGCTGGTGGCGCGTAGCGATCACCCGTTGTTTGCCAATGGCCCGGTGCGGATTGCCGAAGCGGCGGCCTATCGGCAGGTGTTGCCGACGTTGAGCCAGCACGTGGAGCGCGACGTGGCGCAGGTCATGCGCGAACATGGGCTGGCCACGCGCGATCAGCTGCGTTCCAGCTCGGCCAGCTTCACCCGCGAGATCCTGCTCGGTACCGACAGCATCGCCGTGATGCCGAGCATGATGGTGGCCGGCGATATCGCACGTGGCGAGTTGCGTGCGTTTCAACTGCAGCAACCCTCGCAGGCGCGCGCCGGTGGGGTGATCTACCGCGACAGCAGCGCCATCCACAAGCCGGGCGTGCGCCTACTGATGCGCGAGCTGGAGCATCAGCTCGCGTTGATGGCCGAGCAGGGCGCGGTATGGGTGGACAACCAGGTTGGCGAAGACGACATCTTGCTGGACGCGTCCGCGTAAGCGGCGGTGTGGTCGGCGCGATGCCTCGGGCCAGCTCGACAGTTCGAGGCGAGCGTGTGCAGCAATCGGCCTGCCCACGCTTGCGGACCCGCCGATGCGATCAGGATTCACTCGCCAGTGCATCCCTCAGGCGCGCTTTCTGCAGTTTGCCGGTGGCGGTGCGCGGCAGTGCCTCGACCACGCGCAGGTGCTTGGGCACCTTGTACTTGGCCAGGCGCTCGATCAGATGGCTGCGGATCTGTTCCAGATCCAGCTCCTCGACGGCCGGCACGATCGCCAGGCAACCCACCTCTCCCCATTGCGGATCGGCCATGCCCACCACCGCGCATTCGCGGATCTGCGGGTGATCTGCCAACACTGCTTCGATCTCGGCGGGGTAGACGTTCTCGCCGCCGGAAATGAACATGTCCTTCTTGCGATCGACGACCCAGAAGAAGCCATCGGCATCGCGCCTGACGATATCGCCGGTGCGGAACCAGCCTTGCCCATCGCGCATCTCTGCCGTTGCCTGCGGGTCGCGCCAGTACCCCGGGCTGAGGTTGGGACCGCGCAGCAACAGCTCGCCGGGCGTGCCCGGAGGACACTCGTTTCCGTCGCCATCCACAACCCGGGTCTGTACCGTCGGCGATGAAATGCCGGTCGCACCGAGTTTGCTGCGGATCACCTCGCAGTCCACCGACATCCCGAACACCGTGCCGGCCTCGCTCATGCCGAAGCCGCAGACCATCGGGATGCCGTCTTCCAGCCAGCCCAGCAGATCGTCGCTGGCATGCGGCGCGCCACCGCTGACCAGCGCAGTGAGGTGACGCAACGAGGCAGGATCGAAGCCCGGCTGGGTGCGGAACGCCTGCATCATCTGCGGCACGCCGACATAGTGGGTGATCCCCAGCGCCGGATCGCCAAGCCATCCGAGCGTGCGTTCGGGTTCGAAACCGCTGGAGACCTGGATCGAGCCGCCGACCGCGAGCACCGGACGCACGTTGGTGGCCAGGCCGATGATGTGGAACATCGGCGCTTCGCACAAAAAACTGCTTCCCGCATCCACGCGCGTGGTGACGCCGAAGTTGTGCGCCACCTGCTGCAGGTTCTGTTCGCTGAGCATCACACCCTTGGGTTGGCCGGAAGTGCCCGAGGTGAACAGGATCAGGCTGACGCGTTCGGGTGGAATATAGGGTGTCTGGGCAGGCGTGAGCGCGCTGGCGCTATCGATGAAGTCGGCCAATGTCTCCACCTGTGCGCGTCCTGCGGCCACCTCGTCGCCCAGCAGCAGTCGCGGTTCTGCGCGTTGCAGCAGCGCGTCCAGTTCGTTGGCGCTCAGCCGCCAGTTGAGCGGGACATAGATCGCACCCACCCGTGCACAGGCGAAGTGCAGTGCCACCTGCCAGACCGAATTGCGCGCGATCACGGCGAGCCGTTCGCCGTCGACGCAGCCGCGCGTCTGCAGCAAGGCAGCCAGGCGGCCGATCAGGTCGTCCAGTTCGGCATACGTCCATTGCTGCTCCAGCAGCAGGTCGCGGGCGGCGAGCCGTCGTGGCGTGAGGCGGGCATGGAACGAGATCGAGTCGGTCGGCATGGTCATGACACTGTCTTCCGAGAGTGGAGTGGGGCGTGACGGTGGTGAGTGCGACGGTGACGGCAGAAGGTTTGCTTGCCTGGCTGACTGGCGGCGGTGACCCATTGATGCGTTATGGTCGATCTGCAGCAGGCATCGACCGACACCTCGCGCATCGCCACGCATCGCGCTTGCGTAAATGCGTTGGCAACGTGGCGATCCGCGACGGACTAGCGGAGATAGACGGTCTGGGTTTCGAGAAACGCTTGCAGTCCTTCGATGCCGCCTTCGCGGCCGATTCCTGAATGTTTGAAGCCGCCAAACGGCATGTCGATATCCACCCACATGCCATTGATCGCGTGGCTGCCGCTGCGTACGCGACGCGCGATGCGATACGCGCGATCCACATCTTCGCCATAGACGGTGCCGTGCAGGCCATAGTCGCTGGCATTGGCCTTGGCGATCATGTCGGCTTCGTCGTGATAGTCGATGAAGCTCACCACCGGGCCGAAGATTTCTTCGCGTGCGATGGTCATGTCCGGCGTGACCCCGGCAAAAACCGTCGGTTCGATGAAGAACCCGCGTGGCAGGTGCGCCGGGCGACCGCCGCCCATGATCAGGCGCGCGCCTTCGGCGCTGCCCTTGGCGATATAGGACTGCACGCGCTCCAGCTGTCTGCCCAATGCCAGCGGACCCATGCCGGTGTCGGCAGCGAACGGGTCGCCCAGCTTGAGTGCTCCCAGGGCCGCGCAATACGCTTGCAGGACTTCTTCGCGGCGTTGCACCGGCACCAGGACGCGGGTCAGCGAAAAACACACCTGGCCGGTGATCGGCATCGAGTAGGGCACCAGGCTGGGCAGCACCTTGGCCAGATCGGCGTCCTCGAGCACGATGGCAGCCGACTTGCCGCCCAGTTCCAGGCCGCATCGCGCCAGACGCTGCGCGCAGGCAATGCCGATCTGCCGTCCGGCCTGGGTGGAACCGGTAAAGCTGACCTTGTCCACCAGCGGGTGACGGATCAGCTGCTCGCCCACCTCGCGACCGCCCGGCACCAGGTTGAACACACCATCGGGGACGCCTGCGGCGCTGATGCACTCGGCCAGGATGTAGGCATCGATCGGGGTTTCCGGCGACGGCTTGGCCACCACGGTGCAGCCGGCGGCCAGCGCTGCGGCCACCTTGTAGCAAAGCAGTACCAGCGGTGCGTTCCAGGGCGTGATCGCCGCAACCACGCCCACCGGCTCCTGCACCACGTGCACCAGGCCGCCGTTGGCGCGGGCGCGCGATTCGACGAACGGGTGGGTCGCAATCAGATCGCCGTAGTAGTCGAACAGGCCGGGCGCCTGTTGCGATGCGCGACGACTGAAACCGATGGTGGCACCCACCTGCCCGGTCCAGGCCTCGGCCAGCTCCGGCAGGCGTGCGCGCAGCTGCTCGGCGACGCGTTTGAGCACGGCCCCGCGCTCGGCCGGCGACAGCCGCGGCCAGGGACCGCCATCGAAGGCGCGATGCGCGGCAGCCACGGCAGCCTCGACATCTGCAGGCGACGGCTCGGTGTAGCGCAGCAGGCGCTGCTCGGTATGCGGGGCGATCACATCGACAACGCGATCACCGTTACTGGCGCGCCACTGGCCATCGATGAACAGGCCATCGGGTCCACGTGCGGCGATCCCGCGCAGCGTAGCGTTTAAGGCTTCCATACTCCCTCCTCGGTGCAGAAAACCACTGGCAGCGCCAGCGATGCGTGGGATGCACGCATCGCGCCGGACGCAGCGGAAAGACTCAGGCGCGGTGTTTGGTCAGGTCGTATTCGCCCAGGCCGGGCTTGTAGCTCTTCTCGTCGATGAATTGACGGATGCCTTCCTTGCGCGCGTTGTTGTCGAAGGAGTTGGCCGCTTCCTGCATGCGCACCAGGTAATCCTCGGCTTCGTCGTAGGTCATGGTGCCCACGCGGCGGACCGCATCCTTGGCGTATTTCAGCGCCACCGGATTCTTGCGCAACAGCAGCTCGGCCACTTCGCGGGTGCGTGCTTCCAGGCGCTCCAGCGGCACGCTTTCGTTCACCAGACGCCAGTGGGCTGCCTTCTTGCCGTCGATCATTTCGCCGGTCAGCGTCATCCACATCGCATCGCGCATGGACAGCAGCTCCACCGCCACCTTGGTCACGCCGCCGCCGGGCAGGATGCCCCAATTGATTTCCGACAGGCCGAATTGCGCCTCATCGGCAGCGATGGCCAGGTCGCAGGCGAACAGCGGGCCGAAACCGCCGCCGAAGCACCAGCCGTTGACCATCGCGATGGTCGGCTTCTGATACCAGCGCAGCCGGCGGAACCAGCCATAGGATTCGCGTTGCGAGCGGCGCACGCCACGCAGGCCCTGCGCTTCGGTCTCGCGGAAGTATTCCTTCAGGTCCATGCCGGCCGACCAGGCCGTGCCTTCGCCACCCAGCACCAGCACGCCCACGTTGTCGTCGAATTCCAGCTCGTCCAGCACGTCCATCATGCGACGGTTGAGCGCCGGGCTCATCGCATTGCGCTTGTCGGGGCGTGCGAACTTCACCCAGGCGATGCGGTTTTCGATACGGACCGATACCACGTCATGCTCGTTCAAGCGGCGTCTCCTTCAAGTCGGGGGCTGCGGGGATCAGAACTCTTCGGCCAGCGCAGCGTCTGGAACGTTCGACCGCTCCAGGGTGGCGCTGTCGTTCAATTTGCACAGCAGGCGCAGCAGGGTTTGCTGCTCGCCTGCCTGCAGGCCGGTGCAGGTGCGCTCGACGGCACGCGCAAGGCAGTCCTGCGCCACGTCCAGGGTGCGTTGGCCATGCTTGGTCAGATACAGGCCCTTGCTGCGTCGGTCGCGGCCGGCCAGGCGTTCGATCAGACCCTGCTCTGCCAGGGCATTGGCGATCTTCATGCCGGCGGCACGGTTGACCAGCAGGCGGTTGCCGAGTTCGGTCTGGTCGCAGCCGGGCTGGTCGCGGATGTGGATCAACGCGGTGACGCGCGCGGGTGTGAGGCGTAGTTCGGCCAGTTCCTGGCGCGCGGCATGGCTGGACGCCAGTGCGGCCAATTGCAGTTGGTAGCCCAGGTCTGCGGCAAGTGTCGGGCGAGCGGTCATCGATCCATCCAGATTGTATCCGTTAAATACAATCTAGCCGACCGAAGCAGGCGCTGCAAGAGGTGCCGCCGTTAAAAAGCACCCGCCGGCGCGCGCCCGCGTGAGGCCATGGCGGGCGCGCGACCGCAGCTGACGGCGGATTTACTGGATCAGCCAGCCGGCCAGCTGTTCGCGGCTGAGATAGCCGCTGTGGCGGGTATCGAGCGCATCGAATTCATCGGCCAGTGCCGGGTTTGCCTGGGCTTCTGCGCGGCTGATGCGGCCATCTCCATCGGTGTCCATGGCCTGGAAATCGATGCGGTAGCTGCCGACCACGCTGCTGGGCTGGATCGAACGCACGATCACGCTGGACTGGCCGCGCGGGCGTTCGAGCTGGGTTTGGTGGGTGACCTCGCCTGCAGCCAGCGGCTGGGTGCGGATGGCGCTGGGCACATCGATCAGCGGCATGCTGCTGGCCGGCGTGGGTGCCTGCTGTGCGGAGGCCGCGCCGCAGATGAGCAACAGGGCAGCGAGTGTGGCGATACGACGGGTGGTCATCAGATCCCCCTGATGTGGAACAGCCCGTAAGGATAGAACGTGTGGGATGGATTGAGGGATGCCCGATGCCGGCGTTGCGGACGATCGGCGGCCCGGGCAGTGCCGGGTACGGCGTGGATGCGGCGCTGTAGTGGCGGCGTTGTCCGCCACGCCAGGACGACGGCACTCTGCCGCCGCCCTGCGCGCCGCTCAGCCGGGGATGAACGGAAACACGATCTTGAGCAATCCTTTCAGGCCACCTTCTGCCGTGCTGGCGACCGCCTTGGCGCCCAGGCTGTTGAGCGCGCGGCGCACATCCTCCCAGCGCAGTTGCGCGATGTCCTTCTTCAGCAGGTCGGCGACTTCTTCCGCGGTGGGCGTGAGTTTCTGCAGTTCGCGCACGGTGGCCTGCGGATCCGGCTGCAGGTATCCCCAGCGCTCGGCGATCTTCAGCAGCGTGTCGAAACGCACCGCGACCACTTCGCGATTGCGCTCGTAGACCGGCAGTGCGCCGACATCGAGAATGGCCTGCTCGAACTGCTGCGCGTCGTCGGGGTGTTCGATGCGCACGGCCAGGAACCCTTCCTTGCGGCTGCGCTCGCTGACGTGCTTGGCGCCGGAGCGCAGATTGTCTTCGGTGAGCACGTTGGCCACGATGCGCTGCATGGCCGCATCGCCTTCTTCGGGAACCAGCGCGCGCCAACGTGCGTAGCCATCGCGACGCAATGCCTTGACCTTGGCCGAGGTCACGCGCAACTGCAGCGCCACCGCGGCATTGGAGCTGTTGCGCGAGATGGCGCCGTCGCGTTCCAGCAGCACGAAGATCAGCAATTCCAGGTCGCGCTTGGTCAATGACTGGAACCCCTGCAACAGGGTCAGTCGCAGGAATTCGCTGCCGAAGGCGGCCGCGTCCTTGAGTTCGATCGGTTGCATGGGGAGTCCTCCACGGGTGACCTGCAGGATGCCAGGACGCTGTTGCGCGGCCTGAGAACCGATGCGACGCGCACAGCAATTTCAGCGTCCGGTTTCGCGCCCCGGGCGATCGGATCTGAACGTTTCAACTGCGCCCCGATCCTGCAACGTCACCACCACCTGCTTGCCATCGCTGCCGCCGAAGGCGAGGTTGCTGGCCTTGCGGCCCTTCAGCGCGATGGTGCGCAGCAACTTGCCGGCCGGCGACACCACGGCGATCTGCCCGGCGTCGTAACGGGCGATGTAGAGATTGCCGTCGGCATCGCAGCGCATGCCGTCCATGCCGAAATCGGGAAAGGCGATCAGCAGGCGCTTGTTGCGCAGGCTGCCGTCGTCCTGGCGGTCGTAGACCCACACCTTGCGCGACATGCTTTCGTTGACGTACAGATGCTTGCCGTCGGGGCTGACGTCGAGCCCGTTGGGTGTGGTCATGCCGGCTTCCAGCAAACGCACCGCGCCGGTGCGGCTGATGTGCCACAGGCGCCCGCTGTTGTCCTTCCAGTTCGGATCGCTGGCGTAGAAGCTGCCATCGGGCGCAAGCGCCAGATCGTTGGGGCCATCGGCCTCGGGAAGCGAAGCGAAGGTGCTGACCGCCCGTGTCTTCAGATCCACCCGCAGTAAGGCGTGACCGGTGTAGTCGGCCACGTACATCACCCCGTCGCGGAAGCGGATGCCATTGCCGGTGCTGCCCGCCGGCAGGGTGAGGAAGACGTCGGCCTTCGCGCTGCCATCGGCGTGCAGGGTGATGCGCGCGATGGTGCCGTCCTTGCCCAGGTTGACGGCATAGAGCGCGCCATCCGGGCCGAAGGCGGGACCCTCGGCATTGTGGGTGAAGGCGCCATCGCCGATCAGGTCGCGCGCGACGAATGGCGTGTCGGCAGCGATGGCGAGCGAACTGGACAGCAGCAAGGCCAGCGGCAAGAGGCAAAGGCGGGTAACGGCGTTCATGCAACACGCTCCGGATGGGATCGCCAGCAGTGTGCCAGAACGTGCGTAGCAGCCATGGCGGTGATCACGCGCGATCAAGTAAGGTGCGCGGGCAGTGTTGCAGTAGCGCGGCAGCATGAGCCTGGAGCGATCGGCGATCGGCGATCGGTAGTGCTGGTCGGCTTGATGATTCGAAGACATGCCCCTGTCACGCGCGACTCGCGACAGGCGTTACGCCGGTCTGATGCTGCCTGCGCGCCCTGGTCGCCACTCTTACTTGAAGGAGGTTTGCATGTCCGTGGAATCCTTGACACGTCGCCGCCTGCTTGCCGCCTTCGGCAGTGCAGGCATCCTGCTCGGCGCACCCGCATGGGCACTGCCGAAGAAAAAGCCTGGAAAGCCGCTCAATGTCGCGTTGGCGGGTCTGGGCAGTTATGCCAGCGAACAACTCGCCCCGGGCCTGGCCCTGACCAAGCATTGCAAGCTGGCGGGCATCGTCACTGGCACGCCGTCGAAGATTCCGCAGTGGCAGTCCAAGTACGGCATTGCCGATCGCAACGTCTACAACTACGAGAATTTCGACCGCATTGCCGACAACGACGACATCGATGTGGTGTATGTCGTCACGCCGACCCATCTGCATGCGCCATTGACATTGCGCGCGGCCGCGGCTGGCAAGCATGTCTGGTGCGAAAAGCCGATGGCCATGCATGCGGGCGAATGCGAGGCGATGATCGCTGCCTGCAAGCGCAACAAGGTGGCGCTGACGATCGGCTATCGCATGCAGCATGAGCCCAATACGCGACGGTTGATTGCGATGGCCGGCGAAAAGCCGTTCGGTGCGATGCAGCGTGTGCGTGCCGAGGCCGGCTACAACGGCTACCGCGATACCACCAAGGCCGATCGGCCGTGGCGCCTGCGTTCGCAGTTCGGTGGCGGTGCGATGTACGACATGGGGGTGTATCCGCTCAATGCCGCGCGTTACACCGTGGGTGCCGAACCGCTGGCGGTGACCGCCAAGCGCTGGACCGACCGTCCCGAGCTATTCGACGAAGTGGACGAGCATATGGACTTCACGCTGGAGTTCCCCAACGACGTGCGTGCGCAATGCAAGACCAGCTTCGGCGCAAACATGAACGTGCTGCGCGCCGAGTGCGAACGTGGCTGGTACGAGCTATCGCCGTTCCAGAGCTACCAGGGCGTGACCGGCAAGGCCAGCGATGGCCGCGTGTTCGATGCCAAGGTGCCGCACCAGCAGGCGCTGCAGATGGACGAGGACGCACTGGCGATCATGAATGGCACGCCGCTGCGCGCGCCCGGCGAAGAAGGACTGCGCGACATCCGCATCGTCGATGCGATCTACCGCTCCGCGCGGGAAGGCAGCAAACGCATCGTGCTCTAAGTCAGCCGGTTCCGGCGGCCAGGTGCCGCCGGAACCGTCGAAACAGCAGGCAATGGCCAGGGCCGCCGGGCATGGCAGCACACAGCGGCAACAGGCAGCGGGACTGTGGAGCGAACAAGCGGCCAACGAGCCGCACATACCACGCCTGCAATGATTCTCCCTCCACGCCGCAGGCGCGCTTCAAACGCTCAGAGCATCGCTGTGCAGGAATGATGCAAACGGTCAGTGAACGTCGCGCGGTGGTTGAAGGAATCGACGGCAGCACATACAGCCGAGCCGGCCAACCGCTTTTACGAATCCCAACTCCCAATTCCCAAATCTCGATTCCCGATTCCCGATTCCCAGCCTCATTCCCGCATTGCCAGCACCGTGATCTCTTCCCGATCGTGATACAGCTGCTTGGCACGCACGGTCAGCGATTTTTCGGCCTGCTGTTCGAACAGGTCCAGGCACAGCCGGGTCTCGTCCCAGCGTTTTTTCATCGGGAGTTTGAGGTTGAAGATGGTGTGGCGGCACCAGCCTTCGCGCACCCAGGTGGCCATGCGCTCGGCAACGCGGCGCGGTTGCTCCACCATGTCGCAGACCATCCAGTCCAGCGGTTGCGCCGGCTTCCAATGAAAGCCGTCCGCACGCAGGTGCTCGACCAGGCCGGTGGCCAGCACGTGCTCGCGCAACGGGCCGTTGTCCACGCTGGTGACGTGTACATGCTGGCGCGTCAGCACCCAAGTCCAGCCGCCGGGGGCGGCGCCCAGATCGGCGGCACGCATGCCGGGTTTGACCAGGCGCTCGCGTTCTTCGGATGTGAGCAGGGTCAGCAGTGCTTCGTCGAGCTTGAGCGCCGAGCGCGACGGTGCTTCGGGTAGCAGTTTCAGGCGGGGAATCCCCAGTGGCCACGGGGCGCTGTCGTCGGCATCGGCCACTGCCAGCAGTGCGTGGTCGCCATCCAGAAAGCACACATGCAGGCGCGGTAGCCGCGCCTGCGGCTTGTCGGTCAACAGGCCGGCCTTGCGCAGTGCCGGACGCAGTGCGTTACCGAAGCTGCGCGCCAGCCCCGCCAGCGGTTTGCCGGCATCCGAATCCGGATGCTCCACCCACAGATCGCCAAAGCGCGATTGCCCATCCAGCGCGGCCAGGATCGGTGCAATGCGGTCGGTGGGATCGATGCCCTTGAGTTCGGCAAGCACGACCAGTTTCTGGCGCGCGAAGATCAGCTCGCGCCACTGCAGCCTGGCAGCCAGTTGCGCCGCGGCGTCGCAGACGAACAGCACATAGCCGTCGTTGCGCTGGGTGCGCGCATAGCCGGCAATGCCGACGAATGCCGCGCGCGCGCTCAGTTCGGCCGCCAGCTCAGGTTCGAAGCCCTGGCGGCAATAACAGAGAAGCCCGCTCATCGCGGCGCGCCCGGTGAGCGGTCAATAACGATCACCGCCGCCCTCGCCGTAGCTGCGCAGCACCGCGCAGGCCTGTTCGCGCTGCACATCGCGCACCACCTCGATGCCACGGCGGGTCAGTTCGCCCACCCAGTCGGTGGGCAGTGGGCCTTCGTCGAATTCGGTCAATGCCATCACGTCTTCGGCGCGGGCGCCGATCAGCAGACGATCGATGCCGGCCCATACCGTGGCGCCATAGCACTGGCAGCACGGCTGCGCGGAGGTGGCCAGCGTGATCGGCGACAGCACATCGTTCAGGCGAGGCGTCTGCAGGCGCTGCTGCGCCAGCATGTAGGCCATGTTCTCGGCATGCGCCAGCGAGGTGGTCTGCGGCACCACCCGGTTCACCGCGGCCGCGACGATGTGATGATCCGGCCCGAACACCACCGCGCCGAACGGACCGCCACTGCGGGCTTCCACATTCATCCGCGACAGCGCGATGGCCAGCGCCACCTTGTCGTCGTCGCCGGGATAGGCGCGGCTGGCATCCACGAAGTCATGGATCCAGGCGGGCAGGGTGAGGTGGACTTGCGCGTAGAGCATCACTGGACGACCGGTAGCGGAGAAGAAGCCAAGCGGCGCAGTGTATCGGCCCGGGCGCGGCGCGCAAAACGCCGCCGCAGGCGGATCTGAATGCGGCTAGCTGTGATCTCTCAGTAGGTTGTTCATCCGGGGCCGATCTGGAAGATGGGGGTTACCACACCAACCCAGCCCCCAGGAGCCCCGGATGAACCTGCATAAACATGCCCGTTTGACGCCGCGAGGTCGAGCCTTGCTCGTGCAGCGCATCGTGGAGCACGGCTTGCGAGTGGAAGAGGCCGCGCACGCCAGTGGCGTGAGCGTGCGGACCGCCTACAAGTGGCTGGCGCGCTACCGCCTGCTGGGAGAGGACGGCCTGCAGGACCGTTCTTCGCGCCCTCAACACTGTCCGCATGCCACGCCGCCGGAACTGGTCGAGCAGATCCTGCAGCAACGCCGACAACGCGCCACCTATTGGCAGATCGCCACCCACCTGAACGTGGGCCACAGCACCATCGCGCGCATCGTGCGCCGTGCCGGCCTGCATCGCCTGGCCGAACTGGAACCCAAGCCCCCTGTCGTGCGCTACCAATACCCCCAGCCTGGCGGCATGTTGCATCTGGACATCAAAAAGCTCGGGCGCTTCCAGCAAGCCGGCCATCGCGTCACGGGGGACCGTACCCAGACCAGCCGAGGCGCCGGATGGGAGTATGTCCATGTCGCCATCGACGATCACTCCCGCGTTGCCTTTACCAGCCTGCATCCAGATGAGTGCGGTGTTAGTGCCTGCCGGGCGTTGATCGCCGCATTGCGCTACTACCGTAGCCTGGGCGTGACCTTCCAGCGGGTGTTGACCGACAACGGCGCCTGCTATCGCTCCAAGGCCTTCGCCCGCACCATCTGGCGCCTCAACCTCAGGCACTACCGCACCCGCCCCTATACCCCACGCACCAACGGCAAGGCAGAACGCTTCATCCAGACGGCATTGCGTGAGTGGGCTTATGCCCACCGCTACGACAACTCCGAGCAACGTGCCGCGCACCTATTGCCCTGGCTCCATCACTACAACTGGCATCGGCCCCATGCCAGTCTCGGAAAACGCCCCCCCATCTCCCGCATCCACATTCCACTGAACAACGTGGTGGGTTTACACAGCTAGCGCCGGCGGTCGTCCGGCGTGCTCAGGCGGCGTCGTGGCGGCGCGTCGCGCGCAGGCGCGCCGCCAGGCGCGCATAGTCGTCTCATGACGAGGGATCTACTTTGCAGCGCATTGGCCGGATACGCACTGGCAGGCGCTGATCTCGCGGAAACCGCAGACGTTCATCATGCCGCTGGACTGGCATTGCGCCATCACGCCTTTCGGGTCGGTCGGGCTGTTGACGTTGACGCAGGCTGGGTAGGCGCCGCAACAGTTGCCGACGTTCTTCACCGCGCAATCGGCGTCGACCTTGCAGGTGGTGACGACGGTGATCGGCTTGGCGGTTGCCGGCGGCGTGGCCGCGTCGGTTGGCGGTGCGGCCACACAGCCGATCAGAAAGACCGACGCCATCAGCAACAGACTGCTCAGATACCAGGACAAGGCTCGGGACATGCGGTTGCTCCGATCATGACAGGTGAATGGTCATGGTAAGCCTTTGGATGCGCTGCGTGCGGCACCCCGAGCTGCAGTCGCGTCGCCCAATCCGATGCAGTCGGAGCCGCGCTGGCCGTGGGCAGCGCCAGGGTGCGGCCGGGGCGCTGGCTGCGCTGTGGTAGTGGATGCCGGGGCGGAGACGTTGTTGCGATAGAAGCGCGTGGTGGAGGCGGCGAGCAGGCCGACATGCAGGTCCAGAGCGAAAATTTCGCTCCATACAGGGCCCAAGGCCCTGATCCTGGGCGGCACGTGGCGGCATTCCACCCGATGCGCACTGCAATCCAGAGGCGATGACACGCCAGTGGTCGTGGTCAAGTCGCTTCCGCATGCAGTGCTGCGCACCACAGCACGCCGATCAGCAGGCAGGCGATCGCGGCAAGTTCCAGCGGCGTGGGCAGCCGCATTTCCCAGGCGAATCCGTAGATCAGCGCAAATACCGTTTCGAACACGATCATCTGCCCCACCAAGGTCAGTGGCAGCACGCGGCTCGCGCGGTTCCACAGCGCATTGCCGATGACCGAGGCCAGGATGCCCAGCAACAGCGAGATACCCCAGAAGCCGGCCCAGTCGATCGGTGCATGGGTGGCGCTGCCGATCAGTGCCGCCGGCGCCAGCAGTGCCGCCAGCGCCCCGGTCACCACACCGGTCAGCAGCGACCAGTCGCCGCCGGAGAGATCGGGGCGGCGCCGCAACCATCGCGCATTGGCGATCGAGTACGCCGACCACGAGACCAGGGCGCCCACGGCGCATAGCAGCCCGGCAATGCGGGTGAGACGATCGCCAGCCTGCTGTCCGGAGTCGTCGTGTACGGTGTCCAGCGCCACCAAGGCCACGCCGATGACGCAGAGCACGCATGGTGCGGCGAGCCGCCGCAGGTGCACCGCGCCCGCCGCGCGCGTGCCGATCACGGTCACCACCACTGGCAACAGGCCGATGATCAGCGCAGTGGCGGCGCTGCCGGCCCACTGCACGGCACTGCCCAGCAGCACGTAATAGACCAGATTGCCCATCAGGCTCAGGCGCACCAGCGCCCACCACTCGGCGCGGCCCAGGCGGGCGGCGGTGAGGCGCGCACGTGGGGCCAGGACCAGTGCGGCCACCACGCCATAGGACAGGTAGCGGGCCACCGCCAGCTGCATCGGCGTGAATGCAGACAACAGTTGCGGTGCCAGGAACACCAGCCCCCACAGCGCGCCCGCGCCAATGCCGCAGGCGACGCCCATCGTCAAACGTTCACGCATCGCGCCTCTCCCTGCCTGTCATGCCCGGCAGCGTGCAGTGCGGCCGCGGGATGAGCAAGCTTGGCAGGTGGACATGCAGTGCCGGCGCTGCAGCAGTGCAGGCCTCACGACCATAGGGCGATCATGGCTGCGCAGGCGGGCCGGAACTCGACGCCGCCATCGATACGAGCGTGCACGCAGCGGGCGAGCCATCCTGCGCCATCGAAACATTTGACATACCGGCCACGCCACACCGTGCGGTGGACGCGGCCGCTGCATCCTTGGGCACTACGTGGCCCAGGTGTCGCGCAAGGTCACACTGCGGTTGAACACCGGCGTTGCTGCGCTGTGGTCACGGCGGTCGGCGACGAAATAGCCGGTGCGCTCGAACTGGAACGCCTGTTCCGGCGCAGCCTGCGCGGCAGACGGCTCCACATAGCCGCGCACGCTGCGCTTGGACGCGGGGTTGAGATAGTCGCGGTAGGTCTTGCCTTCGGATTCGTCGTCGGGCTTTTCCACCGAGAACAGGCGGTCGTAGAGGCGGATTTCCGCTTCCACCGCATGCGCGGCGCTGACCCAATGGATGGTGCCCTTGACCTTGCGGTTGGCGCCCTCCATGCCCGGACGCGATTCCGGATCCAGCCAGCCGCGCAGTTCGACGATCTGCCCGTCAGCGTCCTTGATGACCTCATCCACGCGCGCAATGCCGGCGCCGCGCAGACGGACTTCGCCGCCCGGCACCAGACGCTTCCAGCCCTTGGGCGGAACTTCGGCGAAATCCTCGCGCTCGATCCACAGCTCGCGTGCGAACGGCACCTCGCGCGTGCCGAAGCTCTCGTCCTTGGGGTGGTTGGAAAACTGCAACGTCTCGGTGTGGCCGTCCGGCAGGTTGGTCAGCACCAGCTTGAGCGGCTCGATCACCGCCATGCGGCGCGCCGCGGCGGCATCCAGATCCTCGCGCAGGCAGCCTTCCAGCACCGAGAAATCGATCAGCGAGTTCTGCTTGCTGATGCCTACGCGATCCACGAACAGCCGCATCGCCTCCGGCGTGTAGCCGCGGCGGCGCAGGCCCTGCAGCGTGTACATGCGCGGGTCGTCCCAGCCGTCCACCAGCCGTTCTTCCACCAGCGCGGTGAGCTTGCGCTTGCTCATCACCGTGTAGTTGATGTTCAGGCGCGAAAACTCGATCTGGCGCGGCTTGGCGGCTTCGCGCGGCAGGCCCTTGTCCAGCAATGGCTGCAGCAGTTCCGGGTGACCGGCCAGGTCCACCTTGTCCACGCACCAGTCGTACAACGGGCGATGGTCTTCGAATTCCAGCGTGCACAACGAGTGGGTGATGCCTTCCACCGCATCGCCCAGCGAATGGGCGAAGTCGTACATCGGGTAGATCGGCCAGGCGTTGCCGGTGTTCTGGTGCTCCACATGCTTGATGCGGTACAGCGCCGGGTCGCGCAGGTTGATGTTGCCGCTGGCCATGTCGATCCTGGCGCGTAGCGTGCGTGCGCCATCGGGGAACTCGCCCGCGCGCATGCGCCGGAACAGGTCCAGGTTTTCGTCCACGCTGCGCTCGCGGTACGGCGAGTTGCGGCCCGGTTCGGTGAGCGTGCCGCGGTACTCGCGCACCTGCTCGGCAGAGAGGTCGCAGACGAAGGCATGGCCGTCGCGGATCAGTTTTTCCGCGGCCAGGTAATACACCTCGAAGTAGTCCGAGGCATGGCGCAGCTGCGCCCACTCATAGCCCAGCCAGCGCACGTCGTCCTGGATGGCGACCACGAACTCGGGGTCTTCCTTGGCCGGGTTGGTGTCGTCCAGGCGCAGGTTGCACAGCCCGCCGAACTCGGCTGCCAGGCCGAAGTCCAGGCAGATCGCCTTGGCGTGGCCAATGTGCAGGTAGCCGTTGGGCTCGGGCGGAAAGCGCGTGCGGATGACCGTGTGCTTGCCGCTGGCCAGGTCCTCGCGAACGATCTGGCGGATGAAGTCTTTCTTCTCCGCCGGGGCGGTGGCGTCGGTGACTGGGATCTCGGACATGCGGGGCATCGGCAATAGGTAAACCGCAAGTTTAGGCGGTGGCACCGGTTAGGGGTAGGCGGCCGGCCCGGGGATGGGGCGGCAAGCCTGATCGGGCGAGTCCCGAGCATCTCCGGGTGCGCCGGAGAATCCGCCGTTGCAGGGATCCCCCTGCGCTTGCGCGCCGCCGCCGGCCTCATCGCGCGATGGTCACGTGCGGGCGTGGCCGGTCTGACGGCGCTGGCGACAACCGGCCGCCCCGCGTACGCTGCGCCGACCCCGTCAGGAGCGCGCCCCGCATGCCATTGCCCCGCCTGGTGATCGGCGACAAGACCCTGTCTTCCTGGTCGTTACGGCCGTGGTTGCTGTTGCGGCATTTCAGGATTCCATTCGAGGAAGTCTGCCTGCCGCTCGATACGCCCGAATTCCAGGCGCGTATCGTCGGCTACTCGCCTACCGGCAAGGTGCCGGTGTTGTGGGACGATGCCCTGCACGTGTGGGACTCGCTGGCGATCTGCGAATACGTCAACGAGCGTTGGCTGGACGGGCGCGGCTGGCCGGCCGATCTGGCGGTGTGCGCGCAGGCGCGTGCGGCCGCAGCCGAGATGCATGCAGGCTTTGCCGCCTTGCGCAGCCAGTTGCCGATGGATCTCGCCCGCGCGCCAGGCCCGGCGCAATGGGATGCCGCGGCCGAGCGCGACATCACCCGCATCCAGACGCTGTGGGCCAGCCTGCGCGCCGAGCATGGCCATGCAGGAAGTTTCCTGTGCGGTGACTTCGGTATCGTCGATGCGATGTACGCGCCGGTGGCGCTGCGCTTTGCCAGCTATGGCGTGCCGCTGTTCGAAGCGGCCGGCGATTATCTGGCCGCGCTGGACGCACTGCCGGCGCTGCGCGAGTGGCGCCATGGAGCAGAGCGCGAACGCGCGGGGCGCGGCTGATGCAGATCGCCTATCGCGCCAGCCACATCATCGATGCGCATCTGGCCAAACATGCACTGGAAGATGCTGGCATCACCGCCTTCGTGTTCGGCGAATCGCTGCTGGGCGGTGCCGGCGAATTGCCGGCCTTCGGCGTGCTACAGGTCTGCGTGGCCGACGCGCACCTGGGCCAGGCCCAGGCGGTGCTGGCCGAGATCGGCCTGTGCGGGCAGGTCACCCGCGCGCTGTAGGGCTGAAGCTGCCCAGCGCCAGTCGCAGGAGTGCACCCAGGCGCGATGAAGCCTTGCCGATAAACGCCACGTCGCGCCCAGGTGCGCTCCTGCGATGCCCAGACATCATTCCGGCTGACGCCATCCAGGCAGCACGGTGTCTGGCGCGGCCAGTGCGCGCAGGCGTTTGAACAGCACGGTGGTTTCGGCCACGTTCCACACCCGTAGCGCCACCTCGAAGGTGTCCAGCGGTTTGGTCAGGAAGTCCTTGGCACCCAGGCCCAGGGCGCGATGACGTGCGCTACGGCTGGGGTCGGCGGTGAGCACGATCACCGGCAGGAAGCGGCCGGGGTCGGACAGCCGCGCCAGCTGTTCCAGCAATGCATAGCCGTCCAGCTCCGGCATCTTCAGATCCAGCAGGATCAGATCCGGCGCGAACGCCGACACCAGCCCCATCACGCGCAGCGGGTCGGTGGTGGCGATGACCTGCTGGAAGCCTTCGCGCTGCAGCAGGTCCTCCAGCAGCCGCACATTGGCCGGCTCGTCGTCGACGATGAGGATGCGGGAGCCGAGGATATCGTCGCGTGTCATGCCAGCAACCTGTCGAGTACGGTGAAGAATTCCGCCACGTCCAGCGGTTTGGTCAGGTAGGCGCGTACGCCCTGGTCGCCCACCCGCGCCAGCGTGGCGCGGGTGGCATCGGCGCTGATCACCACCACCGGCAGCTGCGCGGTAGCCGGTTGCGCCTGCAGCTCGCGCAACAGTTCCTCGCCGTTGCCGTCGCTCAGGTGCAGGTCCAGCAAAATCAGGTCCGGCAAGCCGTGCTGCAGCAGCTCGCGCGCCTGCGCCAGGCTGGCCGCCTCCAGCAGCTGCCATTGCGGGCGGCGCTCGGTCAGCGTGCGGATCAGGGCCTGGTTGGACGGGTTGTCTTCGATGCTCAGCAAGCGACACACGCCGCTGCCGCTGCTACTGGGCGGCAACAGCGTGCGCGCCGGTTCGCTGCGCTGCGGCTCGCCCTGCGGCAGCGAGATCCAGAAGCGCGCGCCATCGCGGCTGCTGTCCACACCGATCTGCCCGCCCATCGCCTCGATCAGCTTCTTGCTCAGCGCCAGCCCCAGGCCGGTACCTTCCACCGCCGAACGCTCGGCGCCCAGCCGCTCGAACGGGGTGAACAGGCGCTCGATCTGCGGTGGTGTCAGCCCCTGGCCCTGATCGGCCACGGTGATGCGCACCTGCCCGCCATCGGCCTGCGCGCTCACCTGCACATGGCCGCCGGGGCGATTGAACTTGACGGCATTGGACAGCAGGTTGAGCAAGACCTGACGCAGCCGCTGGGCATCGGCGCGTACCGTCCACGCGCCCTCGATGGCCGGCGGCTGCAGGTGGATGCCATGCTTTTCGGCATCCGGTGCGATCAGGCCCAGCGCTTCGTGCACAGCCGCGTCCACTGCAACCGGCTCCGGGCTCAGATCCAGCTGATCGGCCTCGATACGCGCAATGTCCAGCAGTTCGGTGATCAACCCGAGCAGATGGCGGCCGGCGCCGAGAATGTGCTGCAGATGGCGACGGTGCCCGGGTTCGGGCAGGTCCATGTCCAGCACCTGCGCGTAGCCCAGGATCGCATTGAGCGGCGTGCGTAGTTCGTGGCTGCTGCGTGAGAGGAATTCGGTCTTGGCGCGGTTGGCCGTTTCCGCCTCGCTTCGCGCGAGCTGGGCTTCGGCTGCGCGGGCGGCCAGCAGTTCGCTGGCCTGTGCCAGGCGCTGCCCGACCTGGCCCAGTTCATCGCCGGCACGGGGCTGCGGGTCCAGCGGCAGGCCTTCGCCGAGCCGGTCGGCATTGGCGGCCAGCGTGCGCAGGCGCCCGGACAGCGCCGAGGCGAACCAGGCCACTGCAAAGACCGCACCCAGGCCACCAAGCATGGCCGCGCTCAGGGTGATGATCAGATTGCGCTGCCGCAAGCCCTGCGCCTTGGCGGTGCGTACTTGCAACTGCGCCGTCTCGTAATCGCGCAGCTCGCGCAGTTCTGCGCGCAGAATGTCGAGCTTGTACTTGCCGTCCCACAGCTGGCGGATCTCCTCTTCGCGGCTCAGGTCCGGCGCCAGCAGGCGACGCCAGCCCTGCATCTTCTCGGCGAACAACGGTTTGATGCGCGCAAAACGCTTGGCCTGCACTGGGTCGGTGATGCGCTTGGAAAGCCGGTCGGCCACCGGCTGCAGGCGCGGCTCTGCATAGCGGTACGGAGCGAGGAATTCATCGCGGCGCACCAGCCGGTAGCCGCGCACGCCGGCCGCGGTTTCGGCCAGAAGCGCATGCGCCTCGTACAGGTCGCTCAGCACTTCCAGCGTGCGGCGCACATCGTTTTCGGCGGCGATGTTCTGCCGCTCCACGCTGTAGATCGCCATCAGTGCCACGGCCAGCAACAGCAACGGCAGGGTGACCACCGCCAGGCTCTTGCGGGTGATTGGCCAATCGTTCCAACGCACCGCCATTGTAGTCATAGCGCGAGTCCGGCTTGAACCGCGTACACCGCGGCCTGGGTGCGATCTTTTACCTCAAGTTTCTGCAGGATGCGCTCCACATGCACTTTCACCGTGCCCGGAGAAATCCCCAGTTCAGCTGCGAGGCCGGCATTGGTAAGCCCGCGCGGAAGCAACGAAAGCACCTGCTTTTCGCGTTTGCTCAGCGCATTGAGGCGGTCGTCCTGCGGTGATTTGCGCCGGCGCGTGGCGATCGGCCTGGCGGGTTCGGCCACCATCGCCGGCAACAATAACGCGAAGGCCTGCAGTGCCTGCACGTCGTCGTTGCCGGGGGCGGGGCGATGGTCGTGCCACGCCACGCACAGCATGCCGTGGGTGGTGCCCAGCGCATGGACAGGCACCCTGGCCTCGCGCAGATCGGCCGGCCGCGGGGGCATCAGCCAGCTCGCCTCGTGGCTGTCCCCTGCAGCGCTGGCGCCGGGGGGCAGGGCCAGGCCGCGGCTGGCCAGCAGCTGCACGCGCGGGCCGCGTTGCGCCAGCACCGCGCCGTGCTCCAGCCCCAGCAGCGCCAGCACACGTCCCAGCACCGCATCGCAGGCCTGTTCGCAGGTCTGCGTATGGCGCAATGCCACGGCCGCCTCCCAGAGCGCCTGCCAACGCGCGCCGTCGGAGGCCTCGCGCCGCAGGGCCTGCCGCCAATCGCCTGCACTGATAGGGGTATCCATTGGGTTCCTCTAGGCCGATCAGCATATTTGAGTATATGCCAGTCGGCGGAATTGTTGGGGCTGCTCGATGTCGATACTGGGCTCGCCCTCCGAGGCACCCCCCAACAATCCACAAGGAGATTCCACATGCGTCGCACACTGTCTTCCTTGGTTCTGGCTCTGGCTGCCACCCCGGCCCTGGCTGGCGGCGTGATGCACTACACCGACAAGGCCAAGTTGCCGGCCGGCGGCGAAGAGCGCGAAGTCGCCGCGCTGTTCGATACCTGGAACGCCGCCCTGGCGTCGGGTGACCCGGAAAAGGTGGCCGACCTGTACGCGCCCGATGGCGTGCTGCTGCCGACGGTGTCCAACGAGGTGCGCGCTTCGCGCGAGCAGATCGAAAAGTACTTCGAGATGTTCCTGACCAAGAAGCCAAAGGGCGTGGTCAACTACCGCACCGTGCGCGTGCTCGATGACGACAGCGCGGTGGATGCCGGCGTGTACACCTTCACGCTGACCGACAAGAACGGCAAGACGAGCGATGTGCAGGCGCGCTACACCTTCGTGTACGAAAAGCGCGACGGCAAGTGGCTGATCATCAATCACCACAGCTCGGCGATGCCGGAAGTGGATACGCGCGCGGCCGTCGCCAAGACCAAGTAAGTGCCGTGCAAGGCGGCGTGCGCCGGCCGGGAAGGCTTGAAAGCCGCTCCGGCCGGCGCCATCCAGCAGGCAATCCTTACGATTGCGGAGTTGCACCATGCTGGGAATCGGCGCCTTCAAACAACGCATGCCACGTCCGGGCGAAGCACTGCCCGGGCGCGAGCAAGCGCTACCGCTGCACAACACGCACGTGATCCATGGGCATCCGTTGCGTGGCGACTTCACTGACCTGGCCCAGGTGCAGTTCGGTCTGGGTTGCTTCTGGGGCGCAGAACGCAAGTTCTGGAGCGTGCCAGGGGTGTACACCACGGCAGTGGGTTATGCCGGTGGCCAGACGCCCAATGCTACCTATGGCGAAGTGTGTTCCGGGCAGACCGGGCATACCGAAGCGGTGCTGGTGGTGTACGACGAAGCGTCGGTGCCGTTTGCGCAGTTGCTGCGCACGTTCTGGGAAAGCCACGACCCCACCCAGGGCATGCAACAGGGCAACGACGTCGGCACGCAATACCGCTCGGCCATCTACTGCACGACGCAGGAGCAATACGACGCGGCGCTTGCCAGCCGCGATGCCTACCAGCAGCAGCTGACCGCGGCGGGGTATGGCGCCATCACCACGGAGATCCGTTTCCCGGCACCGACGTTCTACTACGCCGAAGACGATCACCAGCAATACCTCGCCAAGCATCCCAATGGGTATTGCGGGCTTGGCGGAACGGGAGTGAGCTGCCCGATCGGGCTGGATGCCTGACGGAAAGGCGGGCCGGATTGAAACGCTGCTAACCACGTGATCGTGGCAGCGCGCCGATGGCCAATAGTGACCGGCAGCGTTATCACGATCAGGCAGCGCATGGGAGTGCATGCCAGGCAACTTGAATGGCTACGTCGGAGACGACGTGGCCATCTTTTTTTCCAGTCAACGGGCGTTGCAGTCGAGACATCGGCAGCGTGGCCTGGCCGTTTCGCTGCAGCGCCGGGGCGCCGACTGCATGGGCTGCGTCAGACGAATTCGCCGGCAAACATGCCGCGCAGCTGCGCGAGCGTATCGGTGCGTTCCGGATGCAGCAGACGCATGCAGGCCAGCGCGAATCCCACCGGGCTGGTGCCGGGTGCGGTGATCACGCTGTCGGCGGTCACGACTTTTTCGTGCCGGAACTGCTGGGCACCCGCGTACGGCACCACGTTTTCCTGCAGAAAGGCCAGCGAGTTGCTGGTGTGGGCGCGTTCGTCGAGCAGGCCGGCGTAGGCCAGTGCGAGGGTGGCGCCGCAGATCGCCGCGACCGGGCGCTGCTGTTGGACGCGTTCGACCAGCAAGCCGCTCAGGCCCGGGATCTCGCCGGCCTGCCAACGCTCGCTGCCGGGCAGGATCCACAGATCCGCCTCCAGCGGCGTAAGATCCGAGAGGGCGAAGTCCGGCGTGATCCGCAGCCCGCCGATGGACTGTACCGGCTGGCCATCGATGCTGGCGATGGCCACCTGGTCGCCGAACCATTCGCGCGCCGCTGGCAGCACCACGCCGATCTCCCAGTCGGCCACGCCGTCGACCATCACCACTGCAATGTTTGCCATCGTCCGCTACGCCAGTTGAGGTATCCGGATTCTAGGCACTGCGCGCGTGGCGATTGTAAGCAGGGTGTGGAGACCGGCAGGTGGAGCGGCGGGCATCGCGGCCTCCCTCGGCTGCTCGAACGCGGGGCCTGTGAGATACGCGGGGTCGTGGCGAATGGCAACCTGGCGCGAGGCGCAGTGTCGATCCAGCTCCGTCCCGTTAGCTGCTTTCCCTCGAGCGACAGCACGGGTCAGCGCTGGACACGGGCGTGAAGCACCGGCAGCGACGTGCGGGCGCTGCATCGGATGCGCGGGCTGCCGGGTCCGATCAGGCGTGAACACCGCAGTGCGATCTCCGCGGCATCTCCGAAAACGACAACGCCCGCAGCATCGGCTGCGGGCGTGGATGGTCGCATCTGTTCGCTGCGGCGATCAGCCGGCCAGCTTGTCGGCGATGGTCTTGCGCAGGGCCTGCAGGTCCTTGGCGAAGGTTTCGATGCCGCCGGCCAGCTTTTCGGTGGCCATCGCATCGCCGGCCAGGTCGGTGGCGAAGCTGTCGGCATTGATCGGGGTGATCTGCGCATTGTCGGCCTGCGCAGGGGAGAGCTTGCGCGGCAGCTCGCCGTGTTCGGCGTCGAGCTTTTCCAGCAGGTCCGGGGAGATGGTCAGGCGGTCGCAGCCGGCCAGCGCCTCGATCTGCGCGGTGGAACGGAACGAGGCGCCCATCACCACGGTGGACGACCCACGGCGCTTGAACGCGTCGTACACGGTGCGCACGAATACCACGCCCGGGTCTTCATCGATGCTGGACGGGGTCTGGCCGTGGGCGACGTAGTAATCCAGGATACGGCCCACGAACGGGGAGATCAGGAACACGCCGGCCTCGGCGCAGGCCAGTGCCTGGGAGTGGTTGAAGATCAGCGTCAGGTTGCAGTCGATGCCTTCGCGCTGCAGCTGGCGCGCGGCTTCGATCCCTTCCCAGGTGGCGGCGATCTTGATCAGGATCTTGTCCTTGGGCACGCCGCGCTCGGCGTACATCGCGATGAACTTGCGCGCCTTGGCGATGGTGGCCTGGGTGTCGTGGGCCAGATCGGCGTCGACTTCGGTGGACACGCGCCCGGGGACCAGTTCGGCCAGTTTGACGCCTACGCCGATGGTCAGGCGGTCGGCCACCTCGTGGACGGTGGCGGTGCGGTCGTCGCCGCCATGCTCGCGGCCCCAGGCCAGCTCGCGCTCGATCAGGTCGGCATAGACCGGCAGGTCCAGCGCCTTTTTGACCAGGGTGGGATTGGTGGTGCAGTCGACCGGCTTCAGGCGCTTGATGGCGTCGTAATCGCCGGTGTCGGCGACCACCACGGACAGCTCGCGCAGTTGGGCCAGCTTGGAGGGGGATGCAGTCATGCGGGTTCTCTCGAATCGTGGAACGGGTCGGGGATGGCGCAGCGCGCTACGTTAGCGCGCCGCGCGCTGGAAGTCGCCCGCGGCGGCGGACTGAGCGTGCACGGCCTGCACGCGCAGGCGCAGATTGCGCCCGTCCGGCGTGCGCCAGTCGATGCTCTGGCCGACCGACAGGCCCAATAGCGCGCTGCCGACCGGTGCCAGCACCGAGATGCGGCCCTGCTGGATATCGGCCTCCTGCGGGTACACGAGGGTTAGCGTATGCCGTTCGCCGTGCAACTGGTCTTCGCATTCGATGCGCGAGTGCATGGTGACGACATCGCCGGGAAGTTGGTCGGGCGGCAGCACGCGTGCGCGGCCCAATTCATCGCTCAGCGCAGTGGCGGCGGGATGCTTGTTGAACGCGGGGGAATCGAGCAAGGCCTCCAGCCGGGCGAGGTCGTGGCTGGAGACAAGGATGGATGGCGGCAAGCCGCTGTGGTGTTGCGAGGTCATGGCACTCTCCTGACGAGTACGGCCCGCCCGAATGGCAGGCAGCATGGTCAAGATGAGGGCGCCCCGGATCGTTCGCAATGCAGCGCCTGAAGAATGCTCGCCTGCAATGCCGCAAGCAGCGACGATCGTCGCTGAGCCCGCTGCAGGAGCGGCGCCGTACGCAATCGACCACCAGATCCGGATGGCAAGTCCAAGCGAGTGGCGCGAACGACGAACGCAACCGCAAAGCGGCAAGGTGAGCGGCCAGCGCAGCAGCAAGACTGCGTCGCGTTACCGCATGCGATCTGCCTGCAGCTGAAAATAAAGCGACGCTCCCGCGCCGCTTCTTCGATTCCCGGCAACCCGGCACAAACCAACCGCAGCCGTGTTGCGCTTTCCCGAATCCCGAATCCCGAATCCCGAATCCCGAATCCCGAATCCCAAATCCCTAAGCGGCCACCGCCTTCGGTCCGGTCGCAGGCTGTTCCAACGCAAACAGGTCCGACGGCAGTTCCTTGAACAACTGCGCCAGCTGCTCCAGGAACGCGGTCATGGCGGAGCTGCGACGCCAGGCCATCGCAATGCGGCGGCTGGGCTGCTTGTCTTCGCGGAAGCGGATCAGGCGGATGTTTTCCGACCGCGCAACCGGCGGCTTGACCGCCAGCAAGGGCAGCAGGGTCACGCCGACATTGGCCGCCACCATCTGGCGCAGGGTTTCCAGGCTGGTGGCCTGGAACTCCGACTTTTCCAGCGCGCCGGCCAGATGGCAGACATCCAGCGCCTGTTCGCGCAGGCAGTGACCATCTTCCAGCAACAACAGACGCTGCTCGGACAGATCGTCCAGCGTCATGCTGTCGTGGCGCGCCAGCGGATGGCCGTCCGGTACCGCCAGCACGAAGGGTTCTTCGAACAGGAACTCGGCATGCAGCTGATCGTCCTGCAATGGCAGCGCCAGCAGCGCGGCGTCCAGGCGACCTTCGCGCAACTGGTGCATCAACTGGTCGCTTTTTTCTTCGATCAACAGCAGTTCCAGGCGCGGAAACCGTTCGCGGATGCGCGGCACCACATGCGGCAACAGATAGGGCGCCAGGGTGGGGAAGATGCCCAGCCGCACGGTGCCCGCTTCCGGGTCCTGGCTGCGGCGTGCGGCTTCCTTCATCTGCTCCACTTCGGCAACGATGCCGCGCGCGCGCATGGCGGCCTCGCGGCCGGCCGGCGTCAGCATCACCTTGCGCGGTGCGCGCTCCACCAGCGGCACGCCCAGCTCGTCTTCGAGTTTCTTGATCTGGGTGGACAGCGTGGGCTGACTGACAAAGCACGCGGTGGCGGCGCGGCCGAAATGCTTGTGGTCGGCCAGGGCGACCAGATACTTCAGGTCACGCAGATTCATGTGCAGCAGCCCTCGTTGCGGTGACGGTTGAGACCGGCGTGGTGACAGCTTACGCCGCCCGGTGTCGGGCGGCGGTTCGTCGCCGCGCTTACGCGGCTTCGGCAACAGCCTGCGTGCTGACCGGGGCGCTGGAGCGGATCAGGTAGTCGAAGGCGCTCAGGGCAGCCTTGGAACCTTCGCCCATCGCGATCACGATCTGCTTGTACGGCACCGTGGTGGCATCGCCGGCGGCGAACACGCCCGGCACATTGGTCTGGCCGCGGTCGTCGACGATGATCTCGCCACGCGGCGACAACTCCACCGTGCCGCGCAGGAACTCGGTGTTGGGCAGCAGGCCGATCTGCACGAACACGCCTTCCAGCTCGATGTGCTGGGTGTCGCCGCCGGTGCGGTCGGTATAGACCAGGCCGGTGACCTTCTGCCCGTCGCCCAGCACTTCGGTGGTCTGCGCGCTGGTGATGATGCGCACGTTGTGCAGGCTGCGCAGCTTGCGCTGCAGCACTTCGTCGGCGCGCAGCTTGTCGTCGAATTCAACCAGCGTGACATGCGCCACGATGCCGGCCAGATCGATCGCCGCTTCCACGCCCGAGTTGCCGCCGCCGATCACCGCCACGCGCTTGCCCTTGAACAGCGGGCCGTCGCAGTGCGGGCAATAGGCCACGCCCTTGTTCTTGTACTGGTCTTCGCCCGGCACGTTCATCTGCCTCCAGCGCGCACCGGTGGACAGGATCACCGTCTTGCTCTTGAGCGAGGCGCCATTGGCCAGCTTGATCTCGATCAGGCCATCGGTACCGGCCGGGATCAGCTGTTCGGCGCGCTGCAGGTTCATGATGTCCACCTCGTACTGGCGCACATGCTGTTCCAGCGCAGCCGCCATCTTCGGGCCTTCGGTTTCCGGCACCGAGATGAAGTTCTCGATCGACATGGTGTCCAGCACCTGTCCACCGAAACGCTCGGCGGCCACGCCGGTGCGGATGCCCTTGCGTGCGGCGTACACGGCCGCTGCAGAACCGGCCGGGCCACCACCGACCACCAGCACGTCGAAGGCCTCCTTGGCGGCGATCCTGGCGGCATCGCGCTTGGCGGCATTGGTGTCCAGCTTGGCGACGATCTGCTCCAGCGTCATGCGGCCCTGGTCGAACAGTTCGCCGTTCAAGTACACGGTGGGCACCGACATGATCTGGCGGGCTTCGACCTCGTCCTGGAACCACGCGCCATCGATGGCAACGTGCTTGATGCGCGGGTTGAGCACGGCGGCCAGGTTCAGCGCCTGCACCACATCCGGGCAGTTCTGGCAGGACAGCGAGAAATAGGTTTCAAACTGGTAGTCGCCATCCAGGTGCTGCACCTGCTCGATCAACTCGGCGGTGGCCTTGGATGGGTGGCCGCCCACCTGCAGCAACGCCAGCACCAGCGAGGTGAACTCGTGGCCCATCGGCAGGCCGGCGAAGCGCAGCGAGATGTCCTGGCCCGGGGTGGTCAGCGCGAACGACGGCTTGCGCTGGTCGTCGTCGCGATGCGCCTCCAGGCTGATCTTGTCCGACAGCAGCACCAGGTCTTCCAGCAGGTCGAGCATTTCGCGCGAGCCGGGGCTGTCGTCGATCGACGCGTGGATCTGGATCGGGCGCGTCACCCGTTCCAGGTAGGCGGTCAGCTGGGTCTTGAGATTGGCATCCAACATGGAAAACTCCTGGGAATGGGCAAGGGGAGGGCGTGACGCCGCTGCGCATGCGCAGCTCGCCTGGGGAGGAAGGGATGAACCGCAGCCGGCGCGGGGTCGGGATGCGTGCTGGCGATGGCGGGCGGGCAGCCCGGCACCGGCTCCGGTTCACCCCCGGCCCGGAATATCGGGCCAGGGATGCGCGGCGGCTTAGATCTTGCCGACCAGGTCCAGCGACGGAGCCAGGGTCTTGGCGCCTTCCTTCCACTTGGCCGGGCAGACCTGGCCAGGATTGTTGGCCACGAACTGCGCTGCGGTCAGCTTGCGCAGCGTCTCGGTGACGTCGCGGGCGATGGAGTTGTCGTGGATTTCCAGGGTCTTGATCACGCCTTCCGGGTTGATGATGAAGGTGCCGCGCAGGGCCAGGCCTTCTTCCTCGATGTGCACGCCGAAGGCGCGGGTCAGCTTATGGGTCGGGTCGCCGATCAGCGGGAACTGCGCCTTGCCCACGGCCGGGGAGGTTTCGTGCCACACCTTGTGCGAGAAATGCGTATCGGTGGTGACGATGTAGACCTCGGCGCCTGCCTTCTGGAACGCGGCATAGTTATCGGCGGCGTCTTCCACTTCGGTCGGGCAGTTGAAGGTGAATGCGGCCGGCATGAAGATCAGCACCGACCACTTGCCCTTCAGGCTGGCCTCGGTGACTTCGATGAAGTTGCCATTGTGGAACGCATTCGCCTTGAATGGCTGGACCTGGGTGTTGATGAGAGACATTGAGTTTCCTCGTGCGATGAAAGGGGGGGCGGGGGATGGAACAGGCGCCATGGTAGGCAGGATCAATAGATTTCTCAAATCGATTTTTGGAATTGCATAGATAGTCTGTGACTATCGATTCCGCAGATGGCATCTGCCGATGCGGCGCGCGGTTCCAGCCCCGATAATGGCCGGCCGACGTTGCGCACGAGTGAATGATCCGTATGAGCGATGAGTCCGCCGCCTCCGCCGAGCACCTGTTGCGGCAGGCATGCCAGCGGATCAATCGTGGCGATGCCGAGCCCCTGTTGCTGCATGCGCTGGGCCGCGATCGCGCCTGGTTGTTCGCGCATGGCCGCGATCCGGTGACGGCGACGGTGGCTGCGGAGTTCCAGGCCCTGGTGCAGCGGCGTGTGGACGGCGAGCCGGTGGCCTACCTGACCGGTTCGCGCGGCTTCTGGACGCTGGATCTGGAGGTCTCGACGGCCACGCTGATCCCGCGCGCGGACACTGAAGCACTGGTCGAGTTGGCCCTGGAGCGGCTGGACCACGCCCCTGGCCGGCGGGTGGCCGATCTGGGGACCGGCAGTGGCGCGATCGCCCTGGCCATCGCCAGCGAGCGCCCGCAGGCGCAGCTGATCGCCACCGATGCCAGTGCGGCCGCGCTCGCCATTGCGCGGCGCAACGCCGATCGTCATCGCCTATTGAACGTGCAGTTCCGCCACGGCAGTTGGTTCGTGCCACTGGCAGGCGAGCGCTTCGACCTGATCGCCAGCAACCCGCCGTATATCGCCGCCGGCGACCCGCATCTGGCGCAGGGCGATCTGCGCCACGAGCCGGCCAGCGCGCTGGCCTCCGGCAACGACGGGCTGGCCGACATCCGCCGGATCGTGGCCGATGCACCGATGCATCTGCGCAGCGGCGGATGGCTGCTGCTCGAGCACGGTTGGGATCAGGGCGAGGCGGTGGCCGAGCTGCTGCGCGCGCGTGGGTTTGTGCAGGTCGCCACGCAACAGGACCTGGAGCAGCGCGACCGGGTGAGCCTGGGCTGCTGGCAGGACGACGGCGCGGCCTGAGCCGGTTGGCGACCGCAAGGCAGCCCATGCCGCCTAATGTATTGCTGCGCGCCATGCGGTAGAAGCAGACGATGCATCGCCGCCGGCCGATACACTACGGGTTTTCGCCCAGGACCGACGCATGCGCACGCTCTATCCCGAGATCACCCCCTACGAGCAGGGCAGCCTGAAGGTCGACGACCGCCACACGCTGTATTTCGAACAGTGCGGCAACCCGCAGGGCAAGCCGGTGGTGCTGCTGCACGGCGGCCCGGGCGGCGGTTGCAACGCCAAGATGCGGCGCTTCCACGACCCGGCCAAGTACCGCATCGTGCTGTTCGATCAGCGCGGCTCGGGCCGTTCCACCCCGCATGCCGATCTCACCGACAACACCACCTGGGATCTGGTGGCCGACATCGAACGCCTGCGCACGCACCTGGGCATCGAACGCTGGCAGGTGTTCGGCGGCAGCTGGGGGTCGACGCTGGCGCTGGCCTATGCGCAGACCCACCCGCAGCGGGTGACCGAGCTGTTGCTGCGCGGGATCTTCCTGCTGCGCCGGTTCGAGCTGGAATGGTTCTACCAGGAAGGCGCCAGCCGGCTGTTCCCGGATGCCTGGGAGCACTACATCAATGCGATCCCGGTCGAAGAGCGCGACGACCTGATCGCCGCCTTCCATCGCCGCCTGACCAGCGACGACGAGGCCACGCAACTGGCCGCCGCCAAGGCCTGGAGCGTGTGGGAAGGCGCCACCAGCTTCCTGCATGTGGACCAGGACTTCGTCACCGGGCATGAGGACGCGCACTTTGCGCTGGCCTTTGCCCGCATCGAGAACCACTACTTCGTCAACCAGGGCTTTTTCGAGGTGGAAGGCCAGTTGCTGCGCGACGCGCACCGCATCGCCGACATCCCCGGCGTGATCGTGCACGGCCGTTACGACGTGGTCTGCCCGCTGCAAAGCGCCTGGGATCTGCACAAGGTCTGGCCCAAGGCGCAGCTGCAGATCAGCCCGGCCTCGGGGCACTCGGCGTTCGAGCCGGAAAATGTCGATGCATTGGTGCGTGCGACCGATGGGTTTGCGTGATCGCACGCTGCCACGCGGGGGGCGGTTATTGCCTGCGCGGGCCGCGCGTCGCCTGATCTTTAGGGTGGGTCGCTCGCGCAGGACTCGTTCTGTGTAGGAACGCCTCTGGGGCGCGACGGGCCTTGTCGGTAAGGCCCGTCGCGCCCGGGGGCGCTCCTACCTGGGAATGTGTTGTTCGTCGTCGCGTGTCGCAGGACGGTCACCGCGGCGGCAGATCCTCAGCCAGCGGCGGCAGCAGGCGCGCCAATCGCTGCGCCCACGCCGTTTGCCCGGCGGTATCGGCAATCAGGTCCTGGCGGATTTCCAGTTCCACGTGCGGCAGGCCGCGGCCTTCGCCATGGACCGGAATCGCGTAGTCGGTGGCATCGCTGACCGCATACGGCTGGTTGTCGCCAACCACCAACCCCGGTTCTGCGCGCAAGGCATCCAGCAGGCGATGTGCCAGCCGGGTGTCGCGGTGGTACAGCACGCCGGCATGCCAGGGGCGCGCCTGGCCGGCCATCACCGGGGTGAAGCTGTGCATGGACACCAGCAGCGTCGGTTGCCGGCGTGCGGCGCGCGCGTCCAGCTCGGCGGCGATGCGGTCGTGATACGGCGCGAAGATGGCATCGATGCGCTGCTGGCGCTCGGCCGGGGTCAGCTGCAGATTGCCGGGAACGGTGGTGCCGTCGCTGCGTTCCGGCATCCGGCTGGCCGCGCCATCGGGCCGGTTGCAGTCGATCACCAGCCGCGAATAGGTCTGGGTGATGGCGATCGCATCCAGTGCCTCGGCCAGCAGGCGGGTAACCTGCGCAATGCCGATATCCCAGCCGATATGGCGGTCCAGCTCGAACTGCGGCAGGCCCAGATTGGTCAGCCGTGCCGGCACGCGCTGGCCGGCATGGTCGGCAATCAACAGCCAGGGCGATGCGGCCTGCGCGTTGTGCACGGTGAACGGCGCCGGATCCCCGGCGCCGAGCAATGGCTCGATTGCTGCATCAACCACGCGGGGTGCCATCCAGTGCGTGATCGACCAGATACAGGCCGGCCCATAGCTTGGGGTCCATCTGGTAGCCCTCGGCCATCTTCTGCACCAGCCAGGCGCCGACCTGCGCGCGCGGGATTTCGTGCACGGTGATGTCCTCGCTGGCATCGCCACCGCCGGCGCCGACCTTGCGCAGCCCGGTGGCGCGCACGAAGGCGATCTTCTCGCTGCTTGCGCCAGCCGAGGTGGGGCCGATCATCAGCACTTCGGCGTTGTCGGCGGTCCAGCCGGTCTCTTCTTCCAGCTCGCGGATGGCCGACAGTTCGATCGACTCGCCGGCATGCACGTCGCCCACCAGCCCGGCCGGCATTTCGATGGTGCGCGCCTGCAGCGGCACGCGGAATTGCTCGACGAACAGCATTGCATCGTCCGGGGTCACCGCCACGATGATCGCGGCCAGGCCGCCGGCATGCACGCGCTCGGAATATTCCCAGGTGCCACGCACCACCATGCGCTGGTATTTGCCTTCGTAAACCACGGTGGGCGGCGTGTCGTGTCGGTTCATGGGGTCGGGCCTTGGGACAGGGATGCGGGGGGAAGTGGCGGCGTGGCAGCCGTGCAGGCGGCCAGCAGCCGCCGGCGCGTGAGCGGGCCGAAGCGCAGGCTGTCGCACAGCCCGGTCAGCATGTCGGTATCGGCCGGTGCACGCGTGAAACCGGTGGCGGTGAGGTCCAGCGGCGCATCCAGCGCGATGGTGGTGAGCTGGCGCCACAGCAGCGCATGTTCGCGCTGTTCGCGCAGCCGCGCTGCCATTTGCGCGGCGCCGCGCAGGCGCAGGAACGGGATCTCGTCGATACGCTCCAGCAGCGCATCCAGGCTGCCGAAATGCGCCAGCAGCACCGCTGCCGATTTGGCGCCGATGCCGGTGACGCCGGGAATGTTGTCGATCGCATCGCCGCACAGCGCCAGGTAATCGGCGATCTGGTGCGCATGCACGCCGTGGCGCGCCTTCACCCCGTCCATGCCCCAGCGCAGATTGCGCGCGTAATCCCATTGCTCGTCGTGTTCGAACAACAGCTGCGACAGGTCCTTGTCGGCCGAGACGATGATGCCGCGCAGGCCATGCCCGCGCACGCTGTGCAGGGCGCTGCCGATCAGATCGTCGGCCTCGTAGTGGCGATGGGCCAGCACGCTCAGCCCCAGCGCCGCGCACAGCGCCTTGCAATGGGCGAACTGGCGCCGCAATGCGTCCGGCGCCGGTTCGCGGTTGCCCTTGTAGGCGGGGTAGATCGCATGCCGGAAGCAGCTGTCCAGCGCCTCGTCGAAGGCGATGGCGATGTACTGCGGATGCTCGCGTTCGAGCAGGTCCAGCAGGAAGCGTGCGAACCCGTGCACGGCGTTGGTCGGCCAGCCCTGCGCGTCCTGGAATTCATCCGGAATCGAATGCCAGGCGCGAAACACGTACAGGCTGGCATCCACCAGATACAGCGGCTCCGGCCGCGGGCCGCCCGGCAGCGCCGCTGCAATGGCGCCGGGCAGCGTGCTCATGGGGTCCAGTCGCGCAGCAGGGTGCGCGGGTCCGGGCGCTCGCGTTCGGGCACCTGCAGGCGCGGCGTGCCGATATGGATGAAACCGGCGATGCGTTCGTGTTCCTGCAGGCCCAGATAGCCGCCCACGGCCGGGTCGTAGGCCATCCACGCGGTCAGCCATTGCGCGCCGAACCCATACGCCTGTGCGGCCTGCAGCAGCGCAAAACACACGCAGCCGGCAGTGAGCAGCTGCTCCTGCTCGGGCACCTTGTGGTCCGGCTGCAGCGTGGCGATCACCACGATCACCACTGGTGCATCGTTGAAGCGGTTGCGGTCTTTTTCCACCGCCGCCGGCGGCGCCAACGGATCGGCGGCCTGGGTGCGCTCGGCGAGGAAATCGCCCAGCGCCTGGCGTGCATCGCCCTGGATGCGCAGGAACCGGAACGGCACCAGCTTGCCGTGGTCGGGCACGCGCACCGCCGAGGTCAGCATGCGCAGCAGGGTGTCTTCATCCGGGCCGGGTTCGCCCAACTGCTTGGAGGGGACCGAGCGACGCGCATCCAGCGCCTGAAGCGAATACGGTGCGTGCATAGGTAGGTGTTCTGGGGGAATGCGCCGATTATAGACAGGCGCTGCACAACGCCCGCCTCATTGCGACGACGCGCCGGATGCCCCGGCGGTCGTGATTGCAGGTGCGTGGCGCAGCGGCCGCGCCGCTGCCGCAGGCAAGGGCATGGCGCGCAACCGGTAGCGGCGCACGTACACTGCGATCCCTGCGCGCCGTTCGCATCCACCTGACCCCGCGTGGTGCAGGGTGTCCGCCTTTCCTCGTGCTCGTTGCGTGCGTCGTCCGATGACCCAGTTCGTTTCCACCGACCCGTTGCCCAGCCGCAACGCGCAACTGCTCGATCAGGTGCGCGACATCGTGCTGGTGCCGCTGGCCGATGCCTTCATCGACGTCCAGGACGCGTTGGCGCAGGCCTTGTTCGCGCTGGCCGCCGATGCCGGCGCGGGCCAGAACGATTTCATGGAGGCGATCCAGGCCTTGCGGCAGCAGCGCGAGCCGATCACCGCACGGTTCCGTGGGCATCTGGCCAAGGCCTGGCAGGGGCTGGAATCCGGGCGCCCGCTGTCGGCCGAGCGCACCCTGGCACGCGGCGCTGCCGGGCTGACCCTGTTGCCCGAGCACGATCTGGAGGTGCGGCTGGCGGTGCGCAATCTGGCCGGCGCGCTGCAGCATCAGTGGCGGCCGGAGCTGATGCGGCTCAACCGCTATCTCGGCTTCATCGCCGGCGGGCTGCGCATCGATGGCGACAGCAACCCGTTCGGTCCGGAGCATCTGGGCGTTGCGCTGTACGAGGCGTTCCAGGGCGTGACGCTGACGGCCAAGGTGCACCTGGCGGTGCTCAAGGTATGCGAACAGCAGCTGATGCCGCGCGTGGGCCAGCGCTATGCCGAGCTTGAGCAGGCACTGGCGCAGGTCGCGCGCCTGCGCGAGTTGCCGCTGGCGCGGCAGCGCCGCAGCGGCATCCCGCGCCAGGGCCTGCACTGTGGCGAGGATGCGGCCGACACGCCGGACTGGATGGCACGCTTCTTTGCCGATTGGTCGGGCGGGCAGGGCGCGCTGGTCGGGGTCGAGGTCATCGACGTGCATCTGCGCAGCGGTCGCGAGGTCTTGCCGGCCGGGCTGCACCAGCGCTTGCAGGCGCGCCGCCAGCGCGAGCCGGAGACTGGCCCGCCGGCCGTGCAGCGGCGGTTGTCGCCGCGCGAGGTGGTGTCGGCGCTGTCGTTGCTGCAGACCATGCCGCGGGCCGGATTCGACAGCATCGACGAGGCGCGGCAAGGGCTGCCGCGCGCGCTGCGCGAGCACCTCATGCGCGCGGCGGCCTCGCTCGGCGTGGACCCGGCCAGCACCGGCCTTGACCCCAGCGATGCCGATGCGCTGGATCTGATCGCGCTGTTGTTCGAGGCGATCCTGGTGCAGAGCCAGCTGTCGGACACCCAACGCAGCACGCTCGGCCAGTTGCTGGTGCCGATGGCCAAGCTGGCGATGCTCGACGGCCATCTGTTCGTGCGCGACGGCCATCCGGCGCGGCGCCTGCTCAACCTGTTGGTCGACGCCTGCGATGGCAACGGCGGCGAGACCGCGGCCGAACAGGCCCTGCTGGCGCAGGTGGATGCGGCCGTGGCCAGCATCGTGCGCGAGTTCGACGAGCATCCGGCGCTTTTTCTGGCGCTGGAGGCCGAGTTCGGCGCCAGCTACGAGCAGTATCGGCGCCGCGTGGAGATCGCCGAACGCCGCGCAAACGAACTGCAGCGCGCCGAGGAGCGCCGCGAGCGCGCCCGCCGCTGTGCGGCCCAGGCGCTGGCCGAGCGCCTGGCGCGTGGACCGTTGCCGCCGGTGGTGGAGCAGTTTCTCAGACGCGTGTGGCACCCGAGCGTGCAGCAGGCCGCCTTGCGCGCCGACGGCGCAGGCCCGGCAGTGGACGCCGCCATCGCGCTTGGCGATAGCGTACTGGCCCAGCTGACGCCCGCCCGCGATGCGGCGGTGCTGGAGGCGCAGCAGGCGCCCTTGCTGCAGGCCTTCGCGCTGGCCGGCCTGGGACCGCGGGAGGCCGAGCAGGCGTTGCAGGAATTGCGGCGTGCGCTGGCGCCGATGCCGGCTGCCGACGTCGCGGACCGACAGGCGCCCACGCTGACCGCGCTGAGCCTGGCGCCCAGCCCGGTCGATCCGGTCGCCGAGCCGCTGACGCCGATGCTCGACGCCGGCGCGCAGGTGGAATTCGACCGCATCACTGCCGAGTTCTTCCGCACCATGGCGATCGGCACCAGCCTGGATTTCGTCGATCGCGAGGGACGGGTGCAGCCGGGCAAGCTGTCATGGATCAGCCCGATTTCCGGCCGGCTGATGTTCGTCAACCGGCGCGGCGGGCGGTTGTGCGTGTCCTCGCCAGAAGAGCTGGCGATGATGGTCTGGCTGGACCGGCTGCGCCTGCATCGCGAGGAAGACGCCTTCTACAGCGCGATGCAGGGCGTGGTCGACGCGCTGGACGCGCCTGCCACGCTGAAGGCTTAACCCTCGCAGGCCAATCACGATCAGCGGCAGGCTCCACCATGCCGTTGCGAGCTAGGATGGTGGCTCGATCGGCGAACCCTGGGCAGTCACGAGTAAAGTGAGAGCTGCGTCACACTTAACAAACGAGCGAAGCGCCTACCATGCGGGGGCGGAATTTGGGGCCGCGTCTGTTATTCCTCGTTTGAATATTTTCACGCCTGCAGAGGCGGGGAGCCTTTGCGCATGACTTTTCAGCCCAGTCCGTCGGGACACCCGGGCCGTGACCAACGCTTGCTCGAACAGGCGCACGCCGCATTCGTGCCGCCGCTCGTACAGGTGTTTGCAGCTGCAGTGGCACATTTCGATGATGTCCTGTTCGATCGCGCCGAATCCGCGGGCGCGTCACAGTTGCTGTTTCTCGATGGCATGCGCGAGTTGCGCCGCAAGCGCGAGGACGTGGCCACGCAGTTCCGCCAGCAGCTGGAAGACGGCTGGCAGGCGCTGCTGCTTGGCACGCCGTTGTCGGCCGAAGTGGTGCTGGCCGGCGATATGGGCACCGGGCCGTTGAGCCTGGTGCCAGAGCATGTTCTGGAATCGCGGCTGGCGGTGCGCAACCTGGCCACCGTGCTGCTGCGCGATTTCAAGCAGGTACTGGCGCGCGTGGATCGCCGCCTGGGCTGGATTGCCGGCGGCCTGGAGCTGGTGGCCGACACCAACCCGTTCGGCCCGGAACATCTGGGCGTGGCGATCCACGAAGCCTTCGCCACCTGCGACCTGGCGCCGGAAGTGCGCCTGGTGCTGATCAAGTTGTGCGAGCGCGATCTGGCCGAGCCGATTGGCAAGCTGTACGCGCGCCTGGACGAAACGCTGGCCAAGGCCGGGGTGATGCCGGAAATCTCCCAGCCCAAGCGCCCGCCGCCGCGCATGCAGTCGCGGGGCGAGACGCCCGAAGGGCGCGCGCAGGACCAGGCGCAGGGCGGCAACGACGAGATGGGCGGCGACGAGCAGGGCGATCAGTACGCGCCAGCCTGGGCCAATCGCTTCCTGGACCGCTGGGCGCATAGCCGCGGCCGCATGCAGGCGGCTGCACAACGCGGCCACGCCGAAGGGGCCGGCGGCGGTGGCATGGACGGCGACGCCGACCACCCCGGTGGCAGCCAGGGTGTGCTGCTGGATGCCTTGCATGAGCTGTTGCAGCAGACCCGCAGCGTGCGCGACAGCGCCGCCTCGGCCGCCTCGGTGGCGGTGGGCCAGCAACGCCCGCTGAGCCAGCGCGAAATGATGTCGGTGTTGTCGCTGCTGCAGGCCACGCCCAGCGCGACCCTGCAGGCAGCGATCGGCGACGATAACGAATCGCTTGCGCAGCGGCTGAAGAACGAGGTGCTCAACAGCGCCACGCGGCTGGGCGTGGACCCGGCCACCGCAAAACTCGACCCGATGGACGAAGACGCCATCGACCTGGTCGGCATGCTGTTCGACGTGATGCTGGACGAACGCGACCTGGAAAGCCGCTCGCGCGAGATGATCGGCCGGCTGGTGGTGCCGTTCGTCAAGGTGGCGTTGCTGGACCGCAAGATGTTCGTGCAGAAGACGCACCCGGCGCGGCGCCTGCTCAATTCGCTGGCCGAGGCCTGCGAAGGCAATAACGGCGACAGTGCCGCCGAACGCGTGCTGATGGGCAAGGTCGAGGAAATCGTCGACCGGCTGGTGGCCGAATTCAACGAGAACCTGGCGATCTTCCTGACCCTGGAAGAGGAATTCCGCGATTTCCTGACCCAGCACCGGCGCCGGGTGGAAATCGCCGAGCGCCGCGCCACCGAAACCCAGCGCGGCCAGGAAAAACTCGAACTGGCGCGCACCCGCGCGCTGTCGGAATTGGAGCAACGGGTACCGGAGGCGGCGGGCCTGCCCAAGGCGGTGGAGGATTTCCTGCGCCAGCCGTGGCTGCATCACCTGACCATGGCGATCCTGCGCGACGGCGATGAAGGCCCCGGCACGGCGGAGGCGCTGGCGCTGGCCGACGGCGTGCTGGAAGAACTGGCCGAAGCGCGCCGCCACATCATCGGCAAGCCCTGGCTGCAGGTCTGGCAGCCGGCCCTGCACCGCGTCTTCGCCAGCGTGGGTTTGCATGGCGATGCGGTGGTGGTGGCGATCACCGCGCTGCACGACACCCTGCAGGCCATTGCCGAGGCGCGTCCGGAACTGGAGAAGGCGTTGCCGGAATTGCCGCAGGTCAACCTGCCGCCGCCGGCCGCCGAGAGCGTCAGCGTGGTACTGGGCGCCGAAGCGGTGGCGCAGAGTATCGACAGTGCCGATGCCGAGCGCTTCCGCGCCATGGACATCGGCACCTGGCTGGATTTTGTCGACAAGGACGGCAAGGTGCAGGCGGGCAAGCTGTCATGGGTGAGCCCGATCTCGCAGCGGTTGTTGTTCGTCAATCGGCGCGGCGTGCGTTTCTGCGTCGCCTCGCCGGAAGAACTGGCGGTGATGGTGCGCCTTGGCCGCTTGCGCGAGCACATCAACGACGGTGCCTTCGACAGCGCGATGCAGGGCGTGATCGACAGGTTGGACCCGTTGCACAACAACAGCACGGTGCACTGAGCGCCGCCGTTGCGCGCCCGCGCCGGCGCGAGGGTCGATACGCACACGTGCGCTGCACCTGCCATCTTCAACGCATCCGCATCCGCATCCGCAGCGGCGCAGGTCGCATCGCGCCGGCGTGCGCAGTCCTGCATGCAACGGGCGCATCGCCGCGCTATCTGCGGCAATGTCAAGGTCTCAGGAGCTCAAGCCGGTGCCGGCCCGATGAATTCCAGGGCGCGCGCGATCACCGACGCATGATCGAGCATGCGGTTATGCCCCAGCCCCTGGGTCGTGAACAACTGCGCGCCCGGCCACAGCGCGGCGAAGCGGGCGCCTTCTTCCCACGGCGTCTCGCGATCGCGGCGGTCGTGGATGACCAGCGCCGGGCGGTCGAACTGCGGCAGGTGCGGGCTGGCATCGAAGTCGGCAAAACAGGTGCCGGTCAGCTGGATCAACCAGTTTTCGAACGGCACGAACGTCGCCGGCGCGATGCCGGCGGCCTGGAACTGGCGCCTCGCGCTGCCGGCCGGCTCCACCAGCGGGGCGATCAGCACATAGCGCTGCGGCCGCCACGCCGGATCATCGGCAAAGACCACCGCCGCGGTGCCCAATGAGTGGCCGATGAAGACGGCGGGGCGCCCGAAGCGACTGCCGATCTGGGCGAGGATTTTCACGAAGTGCGGCAGATTGCTGATCTGCCCGCTGCTCAGGCCGTGCGCGGCCTGGTCGAAGGCCAGCACTGCATAGCCGAGCGCGCGCAGTTGCGGTACCCAGGCGGCGAAGCGCAGCCCGTAGCTGGCCCAGCCATGCGACAGCAGGACGTACGGCTGCCGGGCGGGATCGCCCCACTGGTAGACGGCGATGTCGAAGCCGTCGATGCGCAGTGTCTGGCGCTGCACATCGTCCAGGGTGGCGGCGATGTCGGCGGCCTGCCGACGGCCCGAAGGTGCCGGAGTGACGAAGCGGCGCGCCAGGTAGCGGCCGGTCGGGCCGGGCGCTACCCGGCTGGCGCTGGCCAGCAGGCCGCGCAGCAGACGCGCGCGCAGCTTGGCGAAGGACGAGCTCATGGGCATTCCTTGTGGAGGCGATCGCCATCTTGTCGATGACAAGATGTGCGTTCAGTCTGGCGCCTGGATCTTGTCATCGTCAAGATTCTCTGCTGCACTGAGGTCCCGAGAAGCGAACCGCCATGCCGCGATCAGCGCCCCCTGCTGCCTATCACCACGGCGACCTGCCGGCCGCGCTGCGGCGTGCCGGCTGGGCGTTGCTGGGCGAATCCGGGCTGCGTGGACTCACCCTGCGCGAATGCGCGCGCCGGGCCGGCGTGTCGCACGCCGCGCCCGCGCACCACTTCGGCTCGCTGGATGGGTTGCTGGCGGAGCTGGCCGCCGATGGCTACGAACGCATGCTCGAGCGCATCCGCGCCACCCAGCAGGAACTGGACGATCCGTTGCTGGGCTGCGGGCTGGGCTACATCCGCTTTGCCGTCGAGTTTCCGCAGCAATTCCGCCTGATGCTGGGGCTGGACGTGCGTGCCAGCGGCCTGCCACGGCTGGTGCAGGTCAGCGAGGCGGCGATGGCCTATCTGCGCGATACGCTGCGCGCCCAGTGGATCGCCCGGCATGGCAGCGAACCGGATGCGGCGCTACTGGAACAGCGCACCCTGCTGAGCTGGAGCGCGGTGCATGGCTATGCCTCGCTGGTGATCGACGGCAGGCACGAACGCTTGCGCGCCTTCGCGCCGGAGAGCGTGATGGCCCCCTTGTTGAAGGGCTTGCTGGAGCCCTAGCGCGGCGACAGGCGTCGCGGCTGCCGATGCCGAGGCCGCAAAGCGCAGGTGTCCATGCCTCGGGCCGCCGGTTGCTGGCTGCGGCCTGCATCGCCAGCGCGGGCGGCGCGCTCTGCTAGCATCGCCGCGACTGGAGCGCGAGACCGGAGCAACGCATGGCTGTGCAGGTGCTGGTGCTGAAAGAACGGGCGGCGGGCGAACGCCGGGTGGCTGCGACGCCGGAAACGGTCAAGAAGCTGGTGGCGCTTGGTGCCCAGGTGTGGATCGAGCCGGACGCCGGCCGCGCCAGCAGCATGGACGATGCCGCATACGTGGCCGCCGGCGCGCAGCCTGCCGATGCGCAGACGCTGGCTCAGGCCGACGTGGTGCTCTGCGTGCAGGCACCGCCCGCCGAGTTGTTGCTGCAATGCAAGTCGAAGGCGGTGGTGATCGGCATGCTGGCGCCCGAGGCCGACCCGGCACGCGCGCAGGCGTTTTCAGCGCGCGCGCTGGTGGCGTTTCCGTTGGAGCGGTTGCCGCGCACCACCCGCGCGCAATCGATGGACGTGCTGAGTTCGCAGGCCGGCATGGCCGGCTACAAGGCGGTGCTGATCGCCGCGCAACTGGCGCCGCGCTTCTTCCCGATGCTGACCACCGCAGCCGGCACCATGCGTCCGTGCAAGGTGCTGGTGATCGGCGCCGGCGTGGCGGGCCTGCAGGCGATCGCCACCGCCAAACGACTGGGCGCGCAGGTGGAAGGTTTCGATGTGCGGCCGGAAACGCGCGAACAGATCGCTTCGTTGGGCGCACGCTTTCTGGATCTTGGCGTCAGCGCCGCCGGCGAAGGCGGCTATGCGCGTCAGCTCACCGACGACGAACGCGCCGAACAGCAGCGCCGCCTGGCCGAGCACCTCAAGGGCGTGGACGTGGTGGTGTGCACGGCAGCGGTGCCCGGGCGGCCCGCGCCGAAGATCGTGACCAACGAGATGGTGCGTGGCATGCGGCCGGGCAGCGTGATCGTGGATCTGGCCGCGGAAACCGGCGGCAACTGCGCGGCCACACGCCCGGGCGAGACCTACGACCTGGACGGCGTGGCCATCGCCGGCCCACTCAATCTGGCCAGCCAGGGGGCCGTGCACGCCAGCGAGATGTTCGCGCGCAACGTGTATGCCTTCGCGGCATTGTTGATCAGGGACGGCGCACTGTCGTTCGACTGGGACGATGAACTGCTGGCCAAGACGCGTTGGTCGGCAGCGCCTGCCGCGTGATGCGTCAGCACGCGTTATGCGTCAGCACGCGCGAGGTGTTCAAGCGCGCAGGCGTGGCACTGCAACCGCATGAGTCGCGGCATTGCCGTCACCCACCGGCCCTGGCCGCTGCGGATGCAGCGGTCCAATCCGCCGAAGAAAACCGTCACAGCCCGGCATGCGCCCGGCTGCAGGTTCAATCGTCCGTCGGCGGATGCTCGCGCAACCAGGCGCTGCGCTCGGCCGGGGTCATCTTCTGCCAGCGTTGCTGCAGCTCGTTGCGCTGTTGCGGGTTGAGCGTGCGCATGCGGTCGAACAAGGCCTTGGCTTCGCGGCGTTGCTCCGGGCTCATGTTGCGGAAGCGGTCCATGCCGGCCTTGGCCTGCTTGCGCTGCTCCGGCGTCATGTCCAGCCAGCGGCGGGCATGGCGGTACATCCGCGGACGCTCTTCGGGCACGTCGTTCCAGCGCTCGCGCAAGGCGTCGATCATGACCTGGCGCTGCTGCGGGGTGAGCCGGTCCCACTCGGGCATCGGCCTCTCGTTGCGCGCTCCCGGGCCGTGCGGTCCGGGGCCGTCCATCGGTGGCGGCGGACCCGGTGGGTGGTCCTGCGCCAGCAGCGGCGCGTGCGGCCCGGCGCAGAGCAACAGGGTCAACAGCAGGCGGGTGGTGCGGGTCATCGTGCTCATTCCATGGCCAGGGCGGTGTCGGACCCGAGCCAGACATACAGGTCCGGGTTCTGCGTGAGAAGGTCGTCGGTCTCGGTGCTTGCCGTACTGCCGGCGATCGCCTGGGGAGTCGCCGGTTGCGGTACGGACGTATCGCCGGGGCGCAATTGCAGTCCGATCCCGACGGCCAGCAGCGCCGAGCAGGCGGTGGCCAGCAGCCAATGGCCGCGGCGCGAGCGCGCGGCGGGCGCCTGGCGGGCCTGGCGCAGGCGCGCCAGCGTCTGCGCCGGCAGATTGTCGAGGGCGGTGGCGTGCAGCTGGCGCAGCTGCGCATCGAACTGGGCCGGATCGTGGGAGCGCTTCACAGGAAATCCTCAAACTGTTTTTGCAACGCGTCGCGGGCGCGCGACAGGTGCGTCTTGACCGAGCCTTCGGAGCAGCCCATCGCCTTGGCGGTGGTGGCCACGTCCAGGTCTTCCAGCACGCGCAGGGTGAAGGCTTCGCGCTGGCGTGCCGGCAGGCCGCGCAGCGCGTGGACCAGCCGCTGGTAGGCCTGCTGATGTTGCTGTTCGCCGACCGGGCCGACGCCGGGGTCGACCCAGTCGATCGGGCCTTCGTCGTCGCTGCGCTCGGCCGGTGCCCAGAATTTCAGGCGAAAACTGCGCCGGCGCTGCAGATCGATAATGCGGCTGCGCAGGATGCTCCAGAACAACGGCGTCCACTCCTCGGCCGGGCGCTCGCGGTAGCCGAGCAGCTTGACCATGGCGTCCTGCACGGCATCCAGCGCGTCTTCGCGGTGACGCAGGCCGGCCTCGGCAAAGCGGAACGCACGCGGCCCGATGCCGGCCAGGAAGGCATCCAGCGACACGGGGGCGGCGGCCGGGGCAGCGGGCTGCGGATCGAAAGGGGTTCCCACCAGCACAGCGTAGCTTCCGCGAGGACGATACGACGTCAACGTGTGAGTGCCGGTTCGGTTGACATGCCCGCCGGATGGGTATGATCGGCGGGCCGCACCGGCCACTGGAGCGATCGACGATGAGCGACGGTTTCGTAGCGCTGTATATCTTCATGCTGGCGGCCATCGCCGGCCATGTGATCATCTCGCGGGTGCCGGTGATCCTGCATACGCCGCTGATGTCCGGGTCCAACTTCATCCACGGCATCGTGCTGATCGGGGCGATGGTGGTGCTCGGGCATGCCGACACCACGCTGGAAAAGGCCTTGGGCTTCGTGGCGGTGGCGCTGGGCGCCGGCAATGCCGCAGGCGGCTACGTGGTGACCGAGCGCATGCTGGAAATGTTCAAGTCCAGCCGCAAGCCGCCGGGCGGAGAGGCGCCGTGAACATCTTCACGCCCGAGCTGTTGGCATGGCTGGTGAAATCCAGCTACCTGGTGGCCGCCACCCTGTTCCTGCTGGGCCTGCAACGGATGGCCTCGCCACTGACCGCGCGCAGCGGCATCCGCTGGGCCGGGCTGGGCATGCTGATCGCCACTGTGGCGACGTTCTTCCTGCCCGAGCTGCACAACGTGCCGCTGATCCTGGCGGCGCTGGCGATCGGCACCGGGGTGGCGTGGTGGTCGGCCAGGAAGGTGGCCATCACCGACATGCCGCAGATGGTGGCGCTGTACAACGGCATGGGCGGTGGCTCGGCAGCGGCGATCGGCGCGGTGGAACTGCTGCGGTTTTCGTTCTTCGTCAACCGCGACACCGCGCACTGGAGCGCGCAGGCGATCGCCGAACTGGCCGCGCGGCGGCCGGACACCACCACCGTGGTGCTGGCGGTGATCGGCTCGGCGATCGGCGCGGTGTCCTTGTCCGGCTCGATCATCGCCTGGGCCAAGCTCGACGGCCGGCTCGACCGGCGGGTGACCTTCCCCGGCCAGCAAGCCTTCAATCTGGTGGTGGCGCTGGCCATGGTGGTGCTCGGTGCGTGGGCGGCGAGCAGCCTGCAGCCGACAGCGATCATCGCCTTCTTCGTGGTGGCGCTGGCGCTGGGCGTGCTGATGACGCTGCCGATCGGCGGCGCCGACATGCCGGTGGTGATCTCGCTCTACAACGCCTTCACCGGGCTGGCAGTGGCGTTCGAGGGCTATGTGCTGGGCAACGAGGCGTTGATCATCGCCGGCATGATGGTGGGCGCGGCCGGCATCCTGCTGACCCGGTTGATGGCCAAGGCGATGAACCGGCCGATCAGCGGCGTGCTGTTCTCCAACTTCGGCGGTGGCGGGCAGGCGCAGGAGATCGCCGGCACGCAGAAGCCGATCGAAGCCGGCGACGTAGCGGCGATGATGGCCTTCGCCGAGCGGGTGGTGATCGTGCCCGGCTACGGCATGGCGGTGGCGCAGGCGCAGCACAAGATCTGGGAGCTGGCGCAGCGGCTGATCGCGCGCGGGGTCAAGGTCAAGTTCGCGATCCATCCGGTGGCCGGGCGCATGCCCGGGCACATGAACGTGCTGCTGGCCGAAGCCGGCGTGCCCTACGACCTGATCTCCGACATGGACGATATCAATCCCGAGTTCGCGAGCACCGATGTGTCATTGGTGATCGGCGCCAACGACGTGGTCAATCCGGTCGCCAGAACCGATCCGGCCAGCCCGATCTACGGCATGCCGATCCTGGACGTGGTCAATTCGCGCAATACGGTGGTGATCAAGCGGGGCAAGGGCACGGGGTTTGCCGGGATCGAAAACGCGCTGTTCTACGCCGACAACACCCGCATGCTCTACGGCGACGGGGCCGAGGCGGCCGGTGCGCTGGTCAGCGAATTGAAGGCGCTGGATGGCGGCGGGCATTGAGCGCTTGGTGTAGTGCAGTCGCGCTCGAATGTGCAGGTGAAAAGCCATGTCGGTCAGTGGTGCGCCGTGGCTTTGCCAGGTTCGCTCATATGCTTCTCGGATCACACGTCTCGTGCGTCGAGTGCGCGGTGTCCTCACCGCTCGCGGGACACGCCGCAAGTACGTCCCTGTAGGCTCGGTGGCGGCATCCATGCCGCCACACGGTCCCGCAAGCGGCGAGGGCACCGCGCCAGAGAGTTGGCAGATGGTTTGTTGAAAAGCGAAGCTACAGCGTCGCCGGACGGCTGGCTGCTTGTTGAAAGTCTGACGTACCGATCAACTTGACAGGTCCTTGTCCGCCGCCCGTCGCGGGACCTTACGCGGCATGGATGCCGCGTAAGAGCCTACAGGGACGTACTTGCGGCGTGTCCCGCGATGGGGGGCGGGCAAGGACCGCGCAGCAAACACGCAGTGCTTTCCAGGTATCGCTAGATTGTCTCAAACCAGAGCGACGGCGATCGAGGAGCCGCCTCACGCGAAACGGCACGGGTGACGCATCGGCGTCAGCCTCCTCCTGCATTGGCTACCGCAAGGGACGCAACCGACTCAGCGCGCAGCCCAGCACGCCAGCACCAGCGCGGTGGCATAGCACAGCAGGTCGAAACCGTTGTTGGCCAGTTGCAGCAGGGTCCAGGCCAGCCCGGGGCCCATCTTCTGCGCCGAGGTCCATGGGTCCAGGCCCAGCGATCCACCAACGTGCGCCGAAGCGATGCCCCAGTTGGTGGCAATGATGACCGCCGCGGTGGCCACGACTGCCACGCCGATGCGCAATGGGCCACCCTGCAAGGTGCCCAGGCGCAGCATCCAGACCACTTCCACGGCGACCAGCACCGCCATCCAGCCGGCCTGGTTGCCAAGTGCCAGGGCGATGAGCAGCCAGGCGATGAGGGCGGTGACGCATCCCAGCAGCAGGAGCGGGGGCCAGAGCCAGTGGGCGGTTCTGGCGGGCGCAGTGGTGGGCGGCATTGGAACTCCTGACAATGCGCACATGATAGAGCGCATGCCGCGCTTTGCCAGGCCCGCGGTGCCTGGATGGAATGCAGCGTCGCCCTGCGCATCCAGTGACGGCCCGAAGCGGGGCCCGCGGTCGGCTAGAATGGCCGACTTGCGCGCGTCCGGCGCGGCCCCATATCCAGCCCATGTATTCCCGTAGCAGCGAACCCGTCCAGTTCGAACGCGATTGCGATGCCGTCATGGTGCCGCAGGGCGATTCGGTGACCCTGCCCGCAGGCAGTTACGGCTATATCACCCAGGCATTGGGTGGCAGCTATACCGTGTTTGTCGAAGGCAATCTGTTCCGCATTGCCGGCAAGGACGGCGACGCGATCGGCAAGGAGGCTCCGCCGGGTCTGGAACTGCCCGACAACGCCAGCGACGAAGAGGTCGAGGCCCTGGTGTGGCAGCAGCTGCGCACCTGCTTCGACCCGGAGATCCCGTTCAACATCGTCGATCTGGGCCTGGTCTACGAGGCGGTGGTCAGTCATCGCGAGCAAGACAATCAGCGCCGGGTGGACGTCAAGATGACGCTCACCGCGCCTGGTTGCGGCATGGGCGAAATCCTCGTCGACGACGTGCGCAGCAAGCTGGAAATGATCCCGACCATTGCCGAGGCCGATGTCGAGCTGGTGTTCGACCCGCCGTGGGGCCGTCATATGATGTCCGAAGCGGCCCGTCTCGAGACCGGCATGCTCTGATCGCCAGGCGCCATGTCCACGGGCTGGCGCCGCGTCCTTACCGCCCGCCATACAGGAATCTTCCGGTGTCCGTGTCCTTCGCTTCCACCCGTTCCCCGTCGCCACGCAGTGCCGACGAACTGTCCGTGATCCTGGCCGCGCCCGGCTTCGGGCTGCACTTCACCGACCACATGGTCGCCATTTCCTGGAGCAACGAGCAGGGCTGGCACGACGCGCAGGTGCGTGCCTACGGGCCGCTGCAGCTGGATCCGGCCGCTTCGGTGCTGCATTACGGCCAGGAGATTTTCGAAGGCATCAAGGCCTACCGGCACGCCGATGGGTCGATCTGGACCTTCCGCCCGCAGGCCAATGGCGAGCGCCTGCAGCGCTCGGCGCGCCGTCTGGCGCTGCCGGAACTGCCGGTGGACCTGTTCGTCGAATCGCTGCGCCAGCTGGTGGCCGTGGATGGCGGCTGGGTGCCATCGGCGCCGGAGACCAGCCTGTATTTCCGTCCCTTCATGATTGCCGACGAGGCCTTCCTGGGCGTGCGCGCCGCGCACAAGGCCTCGTACTACGTGATCGCCAGTCCTGCCGGCCCGTACTTCGCCAAGGGCGTGGCGCCGGTGTCGATCTGGTTGTCCACCGAGTACGCGCGTGCGGCCAAGGGCGGCACCGGCGCGGCCAAGTGCGGCGGCAACTACGCCGCTTCCCTGCTGCCGCAGCAGAAGGCCCAGGCCCAGGGCTGCTCGCAGGTGCTGTTCCTGGACCCGGTGGAAGGCAAATACATCGAAGAGCTGGGTGGCATGAACGTGTTCCTGGTCTACAAGGACGGCACGCTGGTGACGCCGGAATTGTCCGGCAGCATCCTGGAAGGCATCACCCGCGACAGCATCCTGCAGCTGGCCCGCGACCGTGGCATGCGCGTGGTCGAGCGCAAGGTCGCCATCGACGAGTGGAAGCAGGGCGTGGCCTCCGGCGAGATCGCCGAGGTGTTCGCCTGCGGCACTGCCGCCGTGGTCACCCCGATCGGCGAGCTCAAGGGCGACGGATTCGCGGTGGGCGACCCGGCAGCGCCGGCGGGTGAGGTGACCATGTCGCTGCGGCAGGAGCTCACCGATATCCAGTACGGTCGTGTGCCGGACCGTCACGGTTGGCTGGTGCGTTTGTCGTAAGCCGACATACATCGTCAAAAATGGCCCCCGTGTGGCAGCACGGGGGTTTTTTTTGGCCTGCTGTGCAGCAAAAAGCGTCTTGAACAGGTCAAAAACTGTGTCAAGCGGGCTGAACAGGGGTGCGCTGTGTCACAAAAATGATATTTAAGTTTCAAAAGTGTCGATCTCGTATTGTCCACTTCGGTTTTAGTGAGATAGGTTCGCTGAACGGATCGATAACAGGGGCTCGATCCGGGGAACCGGCGCTGGCCTACGGAAGGCGGCGTCGGCATACACCGCCCAGGCGGTTCTCTTTGATCTGGAAGGGAATTCGATGTCGAACGCGTCTCGCAAGCGTCCTCGCACGCTCACCATCTTCAGCGCCGCTGCGCTGACCTCCCTGTTGCTGGCAACGCCCGCCTTCGCGGGTGAGGTCTATCTGGACGGTCTGGCCACCGCCCAGACCCACCAGAAATTCATCGTCACCTACAAGGATGGCAGCACCGCGCTGGCCAGCCCGAATGCGTTGACCACTTCGCTGCGCGCCGCTGCCCGCGCGGTACCGGCCAAGGCTGGCAAGGCGCTGGGCCTGAGCCCGGTCCGTCGGCTGGCGCTGGGGCCGGAACTGGTCAAGACCGATCGGGCGCTGGACCGCGCCGAAGCCGAAACCCTGATGCGCCAGCTGGCCGCCGATCCCAATGTGCAGAGTGTGGAAGTCGACCAGATCCTGCATGCCACGCTGACCCCCAACGACACCCGCCTGTCCGAGCAGTGGGCGTTCGGCACCACCAACGCCGGCCTCAACATCCGCTCTGCGTGGGACAAGTCCACCGGTGCCGGCGTGCGCGTGGCGGTCATCGATACCGGCATCGTCAGCCATGCCGACCTCAACGCCAATGTCGTGGCGGGCTACGATTTCATCAGCGACGCGGCGACCGCGCGCGACGGCAACGGGCGCGATAGCAACCCGGCCGACCAGGGCGACTGGTACGCCGCCAACGAGTGCGGCGTGGGCATTCCGGCGGCAACTTCCAGCTGGCACGGCACCCACGTCGCCGGCACCGTGGCGGCGGTGACCAACAACAGCTCCGGCGTGGCCGGCACGGCCTACAACGCCCGTGTGATCCCGGTGCGCGTCCTGGGCAAGTGCGGCGGTTCGCTGTCGGATATCTCCGACGCCATCATCTGGGCCTCGGGCGGCACCGTCTCGGGCGTGCCGAGCCTGTCGTCCACCGATGCGGCCGACGTCATCAACCTGTCGCTCGGCGGCGGTGGCGCCTGTTCGGCCACCATGCAGAACGCGATCAATGGTGCGGTCTCGCGCGGTACCACGGTCGTGGTGGCGGCGGGTAACGAGTCGGCCAACGTATCCAGTTCGTTGCCGGCCAACTGCAACAACGTGATCGCGGTGGCGGCGACCACCTCGTCCGGCGCCAAGGCCAGCTATTCCAACTTCGGTGCCGGCATCGACGTCTCCGCGCCGGGCTCGGCCATCCTGTCCACACTCAACACCGGCACCACCACGCCGGCAAGCGCCAGCTACGCGTCCTACAACGGCACCTCGATGGCATCGCCGCACGTGGCCGGTGTCGTGGCCCTGGTGCAAGCCGCGGCCCCCTCGCCGCTGACGCCTGCGGCGGTGGAAACCTTGTTGAAGAACACCGCCCGCGCGCTGCCGGGTGCCTGTTCCGGTGGCTGCGGCGCCGGCATCGTCAACGCCGATGCCGCGGTGACCGCCGCAATCAACGGCAGCAATGGCGGCGGAGGTGGCGGCAGCGGCAACACCCTGACCAACGGTACCCCGGTGACCGGCCTGGGCGCTGCAACCGGCGCGGAACTCAACTACACCATCGCCGTGCCAGCCGGCAGCGGCACGCTGACCGTAGCGATCAGCGGCGGCACCGGCGATGCAGACCTGTACGTGCGTGCCGGCAGTGCGCCGACCGACGCCACCTACACCTGTCGCCCGTACCGCACCGGCAACACCGAAACCTGCAGCATCAGTGCGCCGTCGGGCACGTATTACGTGCGGGTCAAGGCGTTCAGCACGTTCTCCGGCGTCACCCTGCGAGCCAGCTACTAAGAGCAGCTAACAACACTACTGCGCGTCCGTCAGGCGGGCGCGGCCGGTATTCGGAATCGGCATGTACCACTCGTACACGCCGCTTCCTCCGCGCCGTCCGCACCCACTGACGACCGCTCGCGACGTTTTGGTAGCCGCTCCAAGGCCGGCCGCTCGGCGCGGTCTGCGCTGTCTGGGCATGCGCCAGGCAGCGCAGGCGCCGCGCCACCCATCTGCGATGTCTCGCCCACGTCTGCCCTTGCGGCCGGCGCAGGCGGCGCATTGCCGCTCGGCCGGGATGGACACCGGTCAGTCGTTTCGACGGGCGCCAGCGCCCGTCCATTCCGGCCCGACCCGCGGTCTGCGGTAACGGCCGGCCATCTCGCCGCAACCGCGGTACTTCCTAAAAAATCTGAGGAACGATCGATGTCCAATGTGTCGCAACGTCGTGCACCTGCACGCGCACTGGTGGTGCTGGGTGTTTCCGCGCTGACCTCCCTGCTGGCCGTGCCGGCGTTCGCCGGTCAGGTCAACCTGTCCGGCCTGGATTCGCAGCCGACGCTGGATCGCTTCATCGTCAAGTACAAGGACGGAAGCAGCCCGGCGGTGAGCCCCACCTCGATGCGCGCCTCGCTCAACTCGGTCGCCACTGCCGTGCCGGCACGTGCCGGCCGCGCGCTGGGCCTGAACCATGTGCGCCGCACCGCGCTGGGTTCGGAAGTGCTCAAGGCCACCCGTGGCCTGGACCGCGCCGAAGCCGAGACGCTGATGCGTCGCATCGCCGCCGATCCGAGCGTGGACTATGTCGAAGTCGATCAGATCATGTACCCGGTGCTGACCCCGAACGACACCCGTCTGTCCGAGCAGTGGGGCTTCGGCACCAGCGCCTCCAGCATCAACGTGCGTCCGGCCTGGGACACCGCCACCGGCACCGGCGTGGTGGTGGCGGTGATCGACACCGGCATCACCAGCCATCCGGACCTCAACGCCAACGTGCTGCCCGGCTACGATTTCATCAGCGATGCCGCGCGTGCGCGCGACAACAACGGCCGTGACAGCAACCCGGCCGACCAGGGCGACTGGCGTGCGGCCAATCAATGCCCCGGTGCGCCGGCGGCCAATTCCAGCTGGCACGGCACCCACGTGGCCGGCACCATCGCCGCGGTGACCAACAACAACAGCGGCGTGGCCGGCACCGCGTTCAACGCGCGCATCGTGCCGATCCGCGTGCTGGGTCTGTGCGGTGGCACCACGTCGGATATCGCCGATGCCATCGTCTGGGCCTCCGGCGGCAGCGTGTCCGGCGTGCCGGCCAATGCCAACCCGGCCGAGGTGATCAATATGTCGCTGGGCGGCAACGGCGCCTGTTCGAGCACCTATCAAAATGCCATCAACGGCGCGGTGTCGCGCGGGACCACCGTGGTGGTGGCGGCCGGCAACAGCAATGCCAACGTGGCCAACTTCACCCCGGCCAGCTGCGCCAACGTGATCTCGGTGGCGTCGATCACCTCGGCCGGCGCGCGTTCGAGCTTCTCCAACTTCGGCAGCACCATCGACATCTCCGGCCCGGGTTCGGCGATCCTGTCCACGCTCAACAGCGGCACCACCACCCCGGGCTCGGCCAGCTACGCCAGCTACAACGGCACCTCGATGGCGGCGCCGCATGTCGCTGGCGTGGTGGCGCTGGTGCAGTCGGCGGCGAGCCGTCCGCTGACCCCGGCGGCAGTGGAAACCCTGCTGAAGAACACAGCCCGTCCGCTGCCGGGCGCCTGCTCGGGCGGCTGCGGCGCCGGCATCGTCAATGCGGCGGGAGCGGTCAGCCAGACCCCGTGACCCCACCCTCGCGCGGCGATGCCGGCATGACCGCCGGCATCGCCGTCGGGCCGGTCCCGACCGGTCTGTCGGTGTTTTGAATTCCGCACTGCCCCGCTTCGGCGGGGCAGTGTGCGTTTGGGGCGCCGGTCGTTGCTGGGCGGCAGGCCGCCTGCCGCAGCGATGGCTGAACAACACGCCGATGCCTTGCTTCAGGACGCTTCAGCGCCGGGTGCGGCACGCCGATAGCCACCGCACGTGAGGCATGGCCGGAGCACCAGCCGCCACACGATCGGGCAGGGTGCGTCGCCAGTGGCATCGGCGCCTTGTCTTTCCGGGTTTCAGGTCCTTGGGGAGGGATTGATCCATGTCGTATGCATCGGTTGGCGTGCTGCGCCGCGCCGTGTTCGTCTGTGCACTGTCTTGTACGTTCCACGCCGCTGCGGGCGAGGTCAGTCTGCAAGGGCTGGGGTCCAGTACCACGCACCAGCGCTTCATCGTCAGCTACACCAACCGCGTCGGCACCAGCCGCGCCACCGGGCTGTCTGCGCCGTGGCGCGAGATTGCCAGCGCCGTGCCCGCGCGGCAGGGACGCGCCTTGGGTCTGTCGACCACGCGCCGGCTCAGCACCGGCCCGATGCTGTTGGTGGCCGACCGCAAGCTCGACCGCGTGGATGCCGAAAGCCTGATGCGGCGGCTCGCCGCCGACCCGGCGGTCAAACGCGTGGAAGTGGATGTGCTGATGCGCCCCTTGCTGGTGCCCAACGATCCTGGCGTTCCGCAGCAGTGGGCGATGGGCACCAGTAACGCCGGCCTCAACATCCGTCCGGCCTGGGACCGTTCCACCGGCAAGGGCATCGTGGTGGCGGTGGTCGACACCGGCATCGCCGCGCATCCGGACCTGGCCGCCAATGTCTTGCCCGGCTACGACTTCATCACCGATCCGGCGACCGCCCGCGACGGCAATGCGCGCGACGCGAACGCAGCCGACCAGGGCGACTGGTCAGCCGCGAACGAGTGCGGCTCCGGGGCGTCCGCATCCAGTTCCAGCTGGCATGGCACCCATGTGGCCGGCATCGTCGCCGCCGTCGGCAACAACAGCGCCGGCGTGGTGGGTACTGCGTTCAATGCCAAGGTGCTGCCACTGCGTGTGCTGGGCAGGTGTGGCGGTTATATGTCCGATATCGCCGATGCCATCGTCTGGGCAGCGGGCGGCAAGGTGACCGGGCTGCCTGCCAATCCGACTCCTGCCACGGTGATCAATCTGTCGCTGGGTGGCTACGGCAGTTGCTCGGCGACGATGAGCAATGCCATCGCCGCCGCAGTGACACGTGGCAGTTCGGTGGTGGTGGCCGCGGGCAACAACAACCTGGATGTGTCCACCAGCGTGCCGGCCAACTGCCCGAACGTGATCGCGGTGGCGGCCACCACCTCGGCCGGTGCGAAGGCCGGTTTTTCCAACTTCGGCAAGGGCGTGGATATCGCGGCGCCGGGTCAGGCCATCGTGTCCACGCTCAACAGCGGCACCTCGGTGCCGGGCAATGCGGCGTATGCGTCGTACAGCGGCACCTCGATGGCCGCACCGCATGTGGCCGGTGTGGTGGCGTTGATGCAGTCGGTGGCCTTGAACCCGCTCACGCCGGCAACGGTGAAGGCCTTGCTCAAGAGCAGCGCACGGCCGTTGCCGGTCGCCTGCACCCAGGGCTGCGGCGCGGGCCTGGTGAACGCCGACGGGGCGCTGGCAGCGGTGATCGCATCGACCACGCTTGCCCGCAATGTGGCGCGCACCGGGCTGAGCGCTGCGCAGTCGGACGTGCTGTATTACCAGGTCAACGTCCCGGCCGGCACGCGCGCACTGAAGGTGACGCTGGGCGGTGGCAGCGGCAACGCCGATCTGTCGCTGCGCGCAGGCGCGTTGCCTAGCGACAGCGCATACAGCTGCCGCAGCATGCTGCCCGGCAATGCCGACAGCTGCACGGTGAACGCGCCGGCGGCCGGCACGTACTACGTGCGGTTGAAAGCGGCGCTGGCATTTTCGGGCGTCAGTGTCACTGCAGCGTACTGAGTGCCGCGTGCGCACGCAGGCAAAGCGCCATCAGCGGCGTGCGCACCATCGCGTCGGCTCGACGCCGACGCGGGAGCGCGCGGATCGGCGTGCGCCGTGCAATGCACGGCAGTGACTGCACAGCATCAGTGCGTACGTGGACGGCACGCGCCGATCAGGCGCATTCGCAAAGCGTGCAGGCCCGCGCATCCAGGGCCTGCAACAAGCGGGCAGCGGGCAATTCCAGCAGCAAGCCGCGTTGGCCGGCATTGATCCAGAGCGCCGGCGCGTCCAGCGCCGTGGCTTCCACCAGCACCGGTGCTTGCCGCTGCTGGCCGAGCGGGCTGATCCCGCCCACCTTGTAGCCGGTGCGGCGTTCGGCATCGGCCGCATCCATCATGCGGGCGGACTTGCCGCCCTGCGCGCTGGCGAGTTTCTTCAGCGACAGGCGCCGGTTGCAGGGAATCACCACGCACACCGCCTGGTCGTCGACCCAGGTCATCAGGGTCTTGAGCACCGTCTGTGGTGCCAGGCCGAGCGCCGTGGCCGCCTGCAGGCCCTTGGCATCGGCATCGGCCTGATAGTCGTATGGATGCAGCACGTATGCCACGCCCGCCGCGTCCAGCGCACCGGTGGCGCGGGTCGCCTTGCTCATGGCCTCAAATCGCTTCGAAGCGGTTGGCGGCGACGTTCTTGCGGACCTTCTGCGGGTTCCAGACGCGCCCGTTCATGGCGATATAGACCCCGGCCGGCAAGGACTGCACCGCACCCACCGCACAGCCGATGTTGAATTCCGCATCCGAGCCGCGAAAGCGCGCCGGGTTGAGCGCGCCGGTCATCACGATGGTCTTGTCGGCAATCGACTGCAGCACCTTGCCGGTCTCCACCATCGAATCGGTGCCGTGGGTGATCAGCACGTGGCGGGTGGGCTGGGCGGCGATGGTGGCGCGGATCAGCTCGCGGTCGGCATCGGTGATGTGCAGCGAATCCTTGCGGATGATCGGAATCACCGAAAAGCGGAAGGTCACGCCCAGTTCCTTGAGGATCTGCCCGATCTGCGGGTCGCCGATCTGGTAATCCGATTTGTCGTCGAAGTAGATCTTGTCGATCGTGCCACCGGTGGTGACGATCAGAAGGTCTTCCATTGCTGCCAATCCTGTAGGGCCAACGCGGTGCAGACCGCGCGAGGGCGGTCATGATACCGCCCGCCCGGGATGCTGGCAGTGCGCACGCTGCGGCCATCAGGGCGGGGAGGTCGAAAACGTGCGCTCATGCGCGGCTGTCGGCGGCGGCCGCCTGCGCGGTGTGCGGGTCAGCGCGCCTTGCGCCTGCCGCCGAAGCGCGCGGCCACGCCCGGCCCGCTCACCAGCCCGATCACCAGCAATGCCAGCAGCAGCTCCAGCCAGGCCAGGCCGCGTGCCTCGGGCTGGCTCCAGGCTGCCATCACGCCATGGCTGAACCAGCCCAACGCGAACACGCCGGCCCAGAACCGCGCACGCGCGCTACGGACCGCCAGTACGCCCATCCACGCCGCTGGCAATGCGAACACCAACAGCGCTGCGGTGCGATGCGCATCGTCGTGAAACCAGACCACGAACACCACCGCCAGCGCCAGCAGGGCGGTCGTCAGCAACCAGTGCACCGCGCGCAGGCTCATGCGGCGGCCAGCCGCCGCGCGACATCGGCCACCCGGCGGCCCAGCGCGCGTGCCAGCAGGGCTTCGTCCTCGCTCGGTTGCGGGTCGCCGCCGGCGCCGGACACATGGCTGGCGCCGTACGGCGTGCCGCCGCTGCTGGTATGGCTGAGCGCGGCCTCGGTGAACGGGATGCCCACGATCAGGCAGCCGTGATGCAGCAGCGGCAGGTGCATCGACAGCAGGGTGGATTCCTGCCCGCCGTGCATCGAAGCGGTGGAGGTGAACACCGCAGCCGGCTTGCCGGCCAGCGTGCCGCTGGCCCATTCGGCACCCAGGCTGTCGATGAAGTGCTTCATCGGTGCGGCCATGTTGCCGAAGCGGGTCGGGCTGCCCAGCAGCAGGCCGCTGCACTCGGCCAGGTCGGCGCGGTCCACGTAGGGCGCGCCTTCGTCGGGCACCGGCGGGGCGCTGGTCTGGGTCACCGCGGCCACCGGCGGCACCGTGCGCAGGCGCGCGCTCATGCCGGGCACTTCGCCGATGCCGCGCGCGATCTGCCGCGCCAGCCGCGCCACCGAACCGCCACGGCTGTAATACAGCACCAGAATCTCCGCCATCGTGTTCCTGCCGCCTGTGTGAGTTGCCGCAGTATCGGCCAAGCCGCTGCCCCACTGCACGCCGCGGTTGCGGCAAGGCCGCGATGACGGCGCATCGGGTACCCTTGCGCGATGGCGCGTGTGAACAAACTCCACCAATGGAAAGAACGTCTGCACGACCGCGCGCGGACGGTGAGCTTCGGGCGCTTCCTGTGGCGCCGCTTCCTGGATGACCGCCTGTTCCAGGCCGCCGCTTCGCTGGCCTACACCACGGTGTTTGCGCTGGTACCGCTGGCGATCGTGGTGTTCGGCGTGCTGTCCGCCTTCCCCGCGTTCAATGAGTGGAAGGACGCACTGACCGACTTCATCTTCAACAACTTCGTGCCCGGCGCAGCGCGTTCGGTGCAGAACTATCTCAACCGCTCGCTGGAAGACCTGGGCAAGTTCACCGTGGCCGGCATGGTCGCGCTGGTGGCCTCGTTGCTGATCACCCTGCACAGCATCGAGCAGACCTTCAACAGCATCTGGCGGGTGGCCGCCGCACGGCCCAAGGTGACGCGGTTCCTGATTTACTGGACGGTGCTGACCCTGGGCACGATGCTGGCCGCCGCTGCGATGGCGATGGCCGCCTACGTGTTCGCGCTGCCGCTGTTCCGCACCACCGAAGGCCAATGGCTGGCCGAATTCGCCTGGCGGCTGGCGCCGATGGCGGTGGAGTTCGTCTGCATCGTGCTGATCTACCGCGTGGTGCCGCAGCATGCGGTGCGCCTGCGGCATGCGCTGCCGGGCGCGTTGCTGGCAGTGATCCTGATGGAGATCGTGAAGTGGGGTTTCGGCTTCTACCTGGGCAATTTCCAGACCTATCAGCGCATCTACGGCGCGCTGTCGGCGCTGCCGATCCTGTTGTTGTGGATCTACCTGAGCTGGGTGTCGGTGCTGCTGGGCGCCTCGCTGGCCTCGTCGATGTCCGCCTTCCGTTACCAGCCCGAGGCCATGCGCCTGCCGCCGGGCTTCGAGATCTACGGCCTGCTGCGTCTGCTGGGCCGCTTCCGGCAGGCGCGCATCCATGGCAACGGCCTGGACGAAGACCGCATCCTGGCGCTGGAACCGATGCTGACCGATACCGTGATGCAGGAGCTGCTGTGCGAGCTCAAACGCATCCGCCTGCTGCGTCGCGACGAGCGCGGCCAATGGCTGCTGGCGCGCGATCTGGACGTTGTGCCGCTGGCCGAACTCTACGAAAACTGCCAGTTGCGCGTGCCGATCGAAGACCGCCCCTTGCCCTGCCGCGACGATGCCTATGGCCAGGCCGCTGCCGCCGCGCTGGAACAGCTGCGCCAACCCCTGCGCAGCGTGCTGGCGCAACCGGTCGGCGACCTCTATACCCACCTCCCCGGAGATCCTCCATGACCGTGCGCCTCGTGCGCGGCGCCTGTGCGCTGCTGTTGCCGCTGTTGTTGCTGACCGCCTGCAAGCCCACCGGCGAGGGCACGCCCGCTGCCGGCCCGGCGACCACTGCGCCGGCCGCCCCTGCCCAGCCGGCGGAAAAGCCCGCTGCCCCGGAGCCTGCCGGCGCCGCCAACAGCTCGGTCGTGCAGCAGACCGCGCAGATGCCCAGGCTGTCGCTGCCCACCGTCTCGGGCGAGACCTACGACCTGGCCGCGCATCGCGGCAAGTGGGTGGTGGTCAACTTCTGGGCCACCTGGTGCGCGCCCTGCCTGAAGGAGATGCCGGAGCTGTCGGCCCTGCACACCATGCGCGACACCGTCGAAGTGGTGGGCCTGGCCTACGAAGACATCACCACCGCCGATATGCAGGCATTCCTGAAGGACCACCCGGTGTCCTATCCGGTGGCGATCCTCGACCCCTACCAGCCGCCGCAGGACTTCGCCACGCCGCGCGGCCTGCCGATGACCTACCTGATCGGTCCGGACGGCAAGGTGGCCAAGCAATTCCTCGGCCCGGTCACCGCACGCGATATCGAAACGGCGGTGGGCATCACCGGCAAGGCCGGCTGATGCAGGCCGCGCGCTTTGTGGTCAGCGGCGTGGTGCAGGGCGTGTGGTATCGCGCTTCCACCCGCAAGCAGGCGCGGGCGCTGGGCCTGCGTGGGCATGCGCGCAACCAGGCCGATGGCAGCGTGGAGGTCGTCGCGGCCGGAGACCCGGCGGCGCTGGATGCGCTGGAACGCTGGCTGTGGCAGGGTCCACCGGCGGCCAGCGTGGCGACGGTGGTGCGCACGCCGTGTGCGCTGCCGCCGTCTGAAGACTTTGTAACTGGCTAAGCGCACGCCAACGCAGCGGGGCAACAGAGTTGGGTCGCCTCGCCGATAACCCTGTCAACGCGATCAGGCGTTCAGGGGAATGCAATGGCTGCTCCATCTCAAGATCACACTCACGGGCACGACCTGCCTGCCCACGGCATCACGCGGGTTCTGGCGCAGTGGGGGCCGTGGCTCTATCTCGCCGCGTTGCTGGGGATCGGCTGGCTGTTGTTCCAGCAGCCGCAGACGCGGGTGCTGCGCCCCGGGCAGGCGGCCGCCGGTTGGCTGCTGGCCTGGACCTTCGGTGGGATCGTGATCGGCGCAGTGGTGTGGAGCCTGCGCCTGGCGCGGCATGGTCTGGGTGCGCCCAGCGCCAGCTATCCGCTCTCGGCGCGCCTGCCGGAGTCCTGGGCCGATGCCTACGCGGCATTGCTGCGCCCGGCGGTTGCGGCCCCGGCGAGCGCTGCCAGGCTCGACCCGACCAGCACCCAACGCGGCGCGGCCTGGCATCGCTTCGGCGCCGGTATGCTCAGCGCGGAAAGCTTCGACCCCAACGACGCTACCCGCACGCCGTGGGACGGCATGGATGCCCAAGCCTGCATCGCCCGCCTGGACGAGGTACGTGGTGCCTGGCACAACGCCTCCGCCAACCGCGCGCTGCAACAGGAGCGCCGCTACTGGCTGGACGTGGTGTTGTCGCTGCTCGATCACGGCGTGATGCGTCCGCTGCAGGACGGTTATCTGCCCGACACGGCCGCGCTGCGCACCGAACGTTTCCTGCTCGGCGCCGACGCCGGCCCGGCCGTGCTGGCCGATGTGCCGGCATTGTTCGCGCGCCGCCTGGCCCTGGCCATCGAGGCCATGCCGGCCACGCAGCGCGATGCTGCCGGCACCCAATGGCGCCTGTTGCAGCAACTGCACGCCCTGGTGGCCGAGAGCCGCGTGCTGGACGAGCGCTCGCAGGTGATCCAGGTGCTGGCCTGGAACCCGGACGTGGACCTGGACCAGGTCGAAGTGGCCTACATCCTGGCCGCCGAATACCGCGAAGGCATGCGCGACTGGTTGCGCCGCGCCGCCCTGGTGCGCCTGCCCGACAGCGCGCTGCGCCTGGACGAAGTGTTGCTGTCCTCGTGCAGCCCGCTCGGGCCGCAGGCCGACGACGTGGATTACATGGAAGCGATGCGTCCGCTGCATCGCGGCTTCATGCAGTTGTTCAATCAGCGCCTGAGCCAGCTGGTGCTGCAGGCCGAGCAGGCCGAACGTCAGGCCGGCCTGCATCCGTTGCCGCGCGCCACCGCGGCCAGCGACGAAGTCTCTCAGGACTGGCCGGCGTAATCGTCGATCGGTTCCAGCATGCCGTAGCGTTCCTTGTGCGGCTTGCCGTGCAAGGGCGGCAGCGCTAGCGGTTCTTCGGGCACCGAGGTGTCCGGGAGCCGGTCCAGCAGGTTGCGGATCAGGCTCAGCCGGCCGCGCTTCTGGTCGTTGAAGTCCACCAGGGTCCACGGCGCGGCCGGGGTGTGGGTCGCCTCGAGCATGCGCTCGCGCGCTTCGGTGTAGGCCTCGTATTTGTCGCGCGACTGCAGGTCCACCGGCGACAGCTTCCAGCCCTTGAGCGGATCTTCGTGCCGCTCGGCAAAGCGTTGTTCCTGCTCGGCCTGATCCACGCACAACCAGTACTTGAACAGCAGGATGCCGTCATCGACCAGCATCTGCTCGAAGCCAGGCGCCTGCTGCAGGAACGTTTCGTAATGCGCGTCTGTGCAATAGCCCATCACCCGTTCCACGCCGGCGCGGTTGTACCAGCTGCGATCCATCAGCACCAGCTCGCCGGCGGCCGGCAGATGGGTGACATAGCGCTGGAAGTACCACTGCGTGCTTTCGCGATCGTTGGGCTTGGGCAGCGCCACCACCCGGCACTGCCGCGGATTGAGGTGGCTGGCGATGGTCTGGATCGCACCGCCCTTGCCGGCGGTGTCGCGGCCCTCCATCAGCACCAGGGCGCGTTGGCCGGTGTGCTGCAGCCAGCGCGCCATGCCGACCAGTTCCAGTTGCAGCGGCGCCAGCAGTTTCTTGTAGGCCTTGCGTTTGAGATGCGACATGCGCGTTCCGGCAAAAGTGCAGAGCACGCAGGCTATTGCCCCAGACGTGGACGCAGTGTCGCCAGGTTGCAGGGTCTGGTGCGTGCATCCAGCTGCGCGCGCACGATCTTTTCCCACGCCGTGCGGCAGGCCGAGGTGGAGCCGGGCAGGCAGAACACGAAGCTGTGGTTGGCCAGCCCCGCGAACGCGCGCGATTGCAGCGAAGAGGTGCCGATTTCGTCCACGCTGACCGCACGGAACATCTCGCCGAAGCCGGGCATCAGCTTGTCCAGCAGCGGCGTGATCGCCTCCGGTGTGCTGTCACGGCCGGTGAACCCGGTGCCGCCGGTGACCAGGATGCCGTCGACCTGCGTATCGGCGATCCAGGCCGACACGATCGCACGCATGCGGTAACGGTCGTCCGGACACAGCGCGCGCTCGTGCAGCACATGGCCTTCCCGGGTGAGGGCATCGGCCAGGTAGTCGCCGGAGCGATCGTCGGCCAGGCTGCGGCTGTCGGACACGGTCAGCACGCACAGGCGCAGGGGAATGAAGTCGGGAGTCGATGGCATGCGCCAAGCCTAGCGAGGCTGACGAGCCGGGTACAGCGCCGCGGTGTGAAGTCGGGTCAGGCACCAGCGCCGTAACCAAAGCCTCCCTCGTGCCAGGCAGTAGCACGCTGACCAAAGCCCCTCTCCTGCGGGGCGAAAGGCACAGCTTTGCGCGCCACTGACGCGCGTGCCTTGGAGCGCCCGCGCCGCAAGCGCGGGCTGGGGCGCGGAGCGGGGGTTGGGGTGAGGGTACGGGCGAAGCCGCATGGAGAATTTCCTGGACGAACTAGTCGCGCAACCGTCGCAGAGGTTGCATGTAGCCAATTGCGACGTCTAGTGCCATGGCGACCCGCAACACCGCTTCAGCCCAGTTTTCACCAGCTACCAACCACGCATCAAACGCAGCCGACACCGTAGCGAGCAGTTGTCAGTAGCGCGGTTAGCGCTTTCAGACTCCGAGTGCGCGTGGCACACGAGAATTTCGATCATCCGCCGCGCGCCTGGCAACTGCATAGAAGCTGCACAGGGAATGCTGTTGGCTGCTCTAAACCCCCAACCAACCATGCTCCCGCGCCAGCGCCCGCAGCATCGTCGCAAGATCGTCGGCAAACCCATCCATATCGAAAACGCCGCTGCGCTGTCGTTGCTCGGCCAGACGCGCCCGCACCTCAGCCAGCAGGCCCGGATCGTTCGCCAGCGCGGTGGCTTTGGCCACGAATGCAGCGTCATCGACCACATTCATTTCGTCCAGCCCCAGATGATGATTCAGGCTGCCTGCCACGCGCGCGGCAAAGGTCTCGCCCGGGGTGGTCAGCACCGGGCAGCCTGCCCATAGCGCATCGGAGGCGGTGGTGTGGGCGTTGTAGGGGTGCGTGTCCAGGAACAGATCCGCGTGCCGGTAACGCGCCAAATACTGCGGGTGCGGCAGCTTCGGCATGAACACAAGGCGCTGCGCCTCCACGCCTTGCGCCTGCGCTGCCGCGCGCAGCCGCGCGTCGGCCCGGCCTGGCCCGGACAGCAGCCACAGCACGCTGCCCGGTACCGCGCGCAGCACCGCCAGCATGCGTGCCAGGCTGCGCGCATTGAGCTTGTAGCTGTTGTTGAAGCAGCACAGCACCACGCCGTGCTCGGGCAGGCCGCACTCCGCACGCGAGGGCGGGGCGGCCACCGTGCGCGAGGTATCCGAGGGTTGAAACACGCGCGGCAGGCGCAGCACCTGCTCGCTGTAGAACGGTGCCAGCGAGGGCGGTAACGCGAACGCATCGCCCAGCACGTAGTCCATCCATGGCGCACCGGAGGTGCCGGGGTAGGCCAGCCAGTTGAACTGCAGGGGTGCCGGGCGCAAGGCGAACACTTCCGGGCGTCCGCCGCCGCCCCAGCCGCGCAGGTCGAACAATAGATCGATCCCCTGCGCACGGATGTGCCGGGCGGCATCCACGTGCCCCAGCGTGGTGACATCGTGCAGCGTGGTGGCACGCGCAAGACGCGCACGGATCTCGCTTGCGTCATCGTGGCTGGTGGCGAACAGATGCACCTGCAGCCCCGGCTGACGCTGCTGCAAGGCTTCCAACAGCGCCACCGTCAGCAAGCCGGTGGGATGCGCACCGAAGCCGTTGGAGACGAACCCGATCCGCAACGCGCCCTGGCGGCGCAACGCCACCGGCGGCAGCGGCTGCAACAGCGTCGCGATGGCCTGCGCGCGGGTCCGTGCGCAGGCCAGCTGTTCGGCCGCGCTGGCGTCTTCGCTGAGGAACGCGAACGGCTCCACCGCCGCAGCGCCTTGCGCCACTGCCGCACGTACCTGCGTGGACAGCGCCTGTACATCGCGCCAATCGCACAGGCGACGCCGCCAGTTGAGCAGTTGCGCGGCGATGTAGGGCTCGTCGGGAAGCAGCCGGTACGCGCGCGCGTAGGCCGCGGCGGCCTGTTCCGGCTGGCCGGCATCTTCCAATGCATGGCCCAGCCACAGTGCAATTCCCGGATGCTGCGGCACTAGGTCGGACGCCTGCTGCAGCAGGTCGGCCGCCTCGGCGTGCCGCGCTTGTGCCCAGCGCACCCGCCCGAGCCGCGCCACCGCTTCCGGGTGGCCCGGCTGCAGCAGCAGTGCGCGTTGCACCGCCTGCTCGCCGGCCGCGGTGGCGCCCATGCCGAGTTCGGCGTCGGCCAGCATCAACCAGGCCACGAAATCGCCGGGCCGGTGCTGTACCGCCTCGCGCAGCTGCAGCAGCTCGCGCGGGACCTGCGCACTCACGGGCTGTCGCTCAACCGCGCCAGTTCGTCGGCCTGGTGCTCGTGGATCAGCCGGCCGATCAGGGCATCCAGGTCGCCTTCGATGATGTTGGGCAGGTCGTACAGGGTCAGCCCTTCCACGCGATGGTCGGTGATGCGGCCCTGCGGAAAGCTGTAGGTGCGGATGCGCTGGCTGCGGTCGCCGCTGCCCACCTGCAGTTTGCGTGTCTGCGCTTCGGCGGCGGCGGCCTTGCTGCGCTCGGTCTCCAGCAACTGCGCCTTCAGCCGCTTCATCGCCTTGTCGCGGTTGGCGTGTTGGCTGCGCTCGGTCTGGCATTCCACCACCACGCCACTGGGTACGTGGGTGATGCGGATCGCCGATTCGGTCTTGTTGACGTGCTGGCCGCCGGCGCCGGACGAGCGAAAGGTGTCCACCTTCAGGTCGGCCGGGTTGATCGCGATCTCTTCCACATCGTCGGCCTCGGGGATGATCGCCACCGTCGCCGCCGAAGTATGGATACGGCCCTGCGATTCGGTGGCCGGCACGCGTTGCACGCGATGGGTGCCGGATTCGAACTTCAGCCGCGAATACGCGCCGCGCCCGACCACCCGCGCCACCACTTCCTTGTAGCCGCCATGTTCGCCGGGGCTGTCCGATTCGATCTCCACCTTCCAGCCCTGCCGCTCGGCATAGCGGGCGTACATGCGGAACAGGTCGCCGGCGAAGATCGCCGCTTCGTCGCCGCCGGTGCCGGCGCGCACTTCCAGGAACAGGTTGCCGTCGTCGCGCGGGTCGCGCGGCACCAGCAGCAGCGCCAGCTGCGCGTCCAGTTCGTCCAGGCGCGCCTGTGCGGCGGCGATCTCTTCCTCGGCCAGTTCGCGCATTTCCGGGTCGTTGCGCATGGCCTCGGCGGCGCTCAGATCGGCCTTGGCGCGCGCTTCCTCTTCCAGTGCCACGGCTACCGGCTCCAGCTGCGACAGTTCGCGCGACAAGGTGCGGAACCTGTCGTTGTTGCCCACCACGTCCGGATCGGACAGCAGGTGCTGCAGTTCTTCGCGGCGCTCGGCCAGCGCTTCGAGCTTACGGCGCAGGGTCGGCGTCATCAGTCCTCACGATCGGGGTAGCTACAGGGGGATGTTGGTAACCGGGCTTTTCCGGGAACAGCCGGTCGGCTGCGCTGGTCAGTTCCAGGTCGTTGTTGAGCGCGGCATCGCGCAACGCGGCGGTGGGCGGATGCAGCAGGCGGTTGGTCAGCGCATGCGCCAGTTGTTCCAGCACTTCGTCGGCCGGCTTGCCGTTGTGCAATTGCTGGCGCGCCTTGGCCAGCAGCTCGTCGCGGGTGTTGTCGCCGAAGGCGCGCAGTCGCTTCAACGGAGCCTGACGCGCATTGGCCTGTACGGTCTCGACATAGCGCGCCACCTGCAGGTCGATGATGGCCTCGGCCTGGTCGGCCGCCTCGCGACGGCTGCGCCGGTTGTCTTCGACCGCGCGCTCCAGATCGTCCACCGTATACAGGTAGGCGTCGCTCAATTCCGCCACCGAGGCTTCGATATCGCGCGGCACCGCCAGGTCGAACAGCAGCATCGGCTTGCGCTTGCGCATGCGCAGCGCCTGCTCCACCTGCCCCCGCGTCACCACCGGCTCGCGCGCGGCGGTGGCCGAAAACACCACGTCGGCTTCGGCCAGATGGCGTTCCAGGTCGGTCAGCGGCAGCGCGTAGCCGCCATGCTGGCTGGCCAGGGTCTGCGCATGGGCGAGGGTGCGGTTGGCGATCAACAGGCGCCGCACCCGGCCTTCGCTCAGGTGCTTGGCGGCCAGTTCGATGGTCTCGCCGGCACCGACCAGCAGCACGGTCGATTCGTTGAGCCGGGCAAACGACTCCTGTGCCAGGCGCACGGCGGTGGACGCCACCGATACCGGATTGGCGCCAACGCGGGTATCGGTGCGCGCGCGCTTGGCGACCGAGAACGTCTGCTGGAACAGGCGATCCAGCCCGCTGCCCAGCGCACCGTGCGCACGCGCCACGGCCCAGGCATCCTTCACCTGGCCCAGGATCTGCGGCTCGCCCAGCACCATCGAGTCCAGCCCGGTCGCCACCCGGAACAGGTGGCGTACTGCGGCGGCGTCCTGATGCTGGTACAGATGGCCGCCCAATCCCGGCGCCTGCGCATCCAGCCAGCCGGCCAGCGTGTGGGCGTCGTCGGCCATCGCGTACAACTCGGTGCGGTTGCAGGTGGACAGCAACGCGGCCTCGCGCACATGCGGCAACGCACGCAGCGATTCGAGCGCGCGCGGCAGCGCATCACCTGCGAACGCCGCGCGTTCGCGCAGGTCCACAGGGGCGGTCTGGTGATTCAGTCCGAGCACCCACAACGTCATTGTTCAGTTGCTTGCGATAAGCTGGCGGCCATTCAGGGCCCCATTTTACGGCCCGGTTGCTCCCGATGCCTGTACCGATTCGCATCCTGTGTGTTCTTTTGCTGGTCGCAGTCTCCGCCAGTGCCACTGCAGCACCGAAGAAAGCGGCGCCCACCGCCGCCGCCGGCAGTGCCGGCAGCTCCTCGCTGGAGCCCGTGCTGGCAGGCGAGTTCGCCTTGCAGGCCGGTCAGCTGGACGAGGCTGCCCGTGCCTACCTGGACGCCGCCAAGGCCGAAGCCGGCGATGCCGGCCTGGCCGAGCGCGCCGCCCGCATCGCCATGCTGGCCAACGACGATCCGCGTGCCATCGAAGCCCTGGCGCTGTGGCGCGCCCGCGCGCCCTCGTCGATGTCCATGCGCAGCACCGAGGCCTCGCTGGCCCTGCGCCGCAACGATCTGCGCACCGCGCGCCGCGATCTGCTCGGCCTGCTCAAGGAACCGGACCCGCGCGGCTGGCGCTTTGCGCTGATCGCACTGGCCAATGGCGGCCGCGAGCCGGAGGCCTCGGCCGATGTGCTCGAAGACCTGGTCAAGGCGGGTGCCATCCCCAACCAGATCGAGGCCTGGCAGGAATTCGGCCGGCTGGCGCTGCGCATGGAACGTCCGGCGCTGGCCAAGCGCATCGTCGACGAGGTGGTGCGCCGCTTCCCCGAAGAGCCGCGCGTGGCCTTGCTGCACGCCACCCAGCTGCAGCAGGAGGGCAAGAACGACGAGGCCCTGGCGCTGCTGAAGGCTGTCGAGCCGCAGGCGGTCAAGGACTCCGAACTGCGCGGCGCACTGGCCTTCGCCTATGACGCCATGGGCCAGACCGAAGCGGCCGCGCGGGTGCTGTCCACCGGCCCGCAGGACACCCAGACCTACGGCTTGCGTGCCTCCATGCTGGCCAAGGAGAAAGACCGCAGCGCGCTGGAAGCGTTGTACGGCGAGCTCAGGAGCAACGCGACCAAGCCGGACCCGGACCGCCGCCTGCTGCTGGGCAAGATCGCCGAATTCCTCAAACGTTACGACGAGGCGGTGGAGTGGTACCGCGGCGTGCCCGGTGGCCCGCAGCTGAGCGAGGCGCGCCTGCGTGCCGCCAGCGCACTGTACGAACTGGGCCGCAAACCCGAGGCGCTGGCCGAGGTGCGCGCGCTGCAGGGCGATGCCAGCGCCGACGACGACGCCCGCCGCGATGCCTACGTGCTGGAAGCCGAGCTGCACCAGCGCGCCAACGATGCCGCCGGCGAATTGGACGCCTTCGAGCGTGGCCTGGCCGCGTACCCGGACGACGGCGCGCTGCTGTACGCCCGCGGACTGGCCTGGGAACGGCGCGACGACGTGCCGCGAGCGGAGGCCGACCTGCGCAAGATCCTGGTGGCCGAACCGGAGAACGTTGCGGCGCTAAACGCGCTGGGCTACACCTTGGCCGACCGCACCACCCGCTACAAGGAGGCGCTGGCGCTGATCGATCGCGCCCGCACCGCCGATCCGGACAACCCGGCCATCGTCGATAGCTACGGCTGGGTGCTGTATCGCATGGGTCGTACCAAGGAGGCGCTGGTGCAGCTGCGCCGCGCCTGGGCGCTGGTCAAGGATCCGGAGATCGCCGCGCATGTGGGCGAAGTGCTGTGGGTCAGCGGCAGGCAGGACGAGGCGCGGCGCTACTTCGACGAAGCGCGCCGGCTGGATCCGGACAATCGCGCCTTGCAGCGCGCAATCGAGAAGTTCGGCCTGTGAGCGTTTTGCTGCGGGCGCTGGCCCTGAGCGGGCTGGTGTTGGTGGGGTTGTCCGGCTGCGTCAGCGTGCCGCGCGGGCAGGGCGGCGGTGCGGCCGTGGTCGAGCGCGTCTCCGACGAGGCGCGCGCCGCGGAAGCGGCGCGCCAGGCCTGGCTGCAGGCGCATCCGCAGTGGTCCTTCCAGGGCCGGGTGGCGATCAGCAAGGGCCGCGACGGCGGCAGTGGCCGCATCGACTGGCAACAGGACGGCGCGCACTACCGCGTCCAGCTCAGCGCGCCGGTGACCCGGCAGAGCTGGGTGCTCACCGGCGATAGTGCCACCGGTGCCGGTCGCATCGAAGGGCTGGACGGCGGGCCGCGCAGCGGGCCGGATGCCGAGCAGGTGCTGCGCGAGGCCACCGGCTGGACCATTCCGGTCAACCGGATGCCGGACTGGGTGCGCGCGCTGCGGAGCGCCGAGGCCGGCGCGCAGCGCGTCGACCTGGACGCCGCCGGCCGCCCGCGCACCGTGCAGCAGGACGGCTGGACCATCGATTTCCTGGCCTGGGCACCGGCCGGCGACGGTCTGCCCGAACTACCACAGCGCATCGAGGCTCGCCAGGGCGAGGCCAAGGTGCGCCTGCTGGTGGACCAGTGGACAGTGTCGCCTTGATGGACGCGCCGGGTAGCGACTGGTCGGCGTGGCCCGCGCCGGCCAAGCTGAATCTGTTTCTGCGGATTATCGGGCGCCGCGCCGATGGCTACCACCTGCTGCAGACCGTGTTCCGGCTGCTGGCCTGGGGGGACACCATTCATCTTCGTGTGCGCAACGACGGCCAGATCCGGCGTATCGGCGACAGCCTGCCGGGCATCGCCGAAGACGACGATCTGGTGATCCGGGCTGCGCGCCTGCTGCAGTCGGCCGCCGCCACCCAGGCCGGAGCCGAGATCCGCGTCGACAAGCGCATCCCCGCCGGTGGCGGATTCGGTGGCGGCTCATCGGACGCGGCCACCGTGCTGGTCGCGCTCAATGCCTTGTGGGGCCTGGGTTTGCCGGTCGATGCACTGGCCGGGCTGGGCTTGCAGCTGGGGGCGGACGTGCCGGTGTTCGTGCGCGGGCACAACGCCTGGGCCGAGGGCGTGGGGGAGCAGCTGACTCCAATGGCGCTGGCGGACGCGGCCTATGTACTGGTGGATCCGGGCGTTCACGTGCCTACGCCGGCGCTATTTCGATCACAGGAATTGACGCGGGATGCCGCGCCCGCGAAAATAGCGGACTTCGCTTCCGGTTCTCTGCTCGACAATGCGTTCGAGCCGGTCCTGCGGCGCCGGGAACCTGCCGTCGAGGCTGTGTTCCAGGCACTGGCCAGGATCGGAACGCCGCGTTTGACCGGGTCGGGAAGCGGCTGTTTCGTCGAATTCGCCACGCGCGCCGCTGCAGAGCAGGCGCTGGCGCAGTTGCCGGGCAGCCTGCGGGCGTGGGTGGTGGAGGGTGCAGCGCACTCGCCCTTGCTCGACGTACTGGACGCGTGACAGGTTTGATGCAGGGGCGTCGCCAAGAGGCCCAAGGCACCAGGTTTTGATCCTGGCATTCGTAGGTTCGAATCCTACCGCCCCTGCCATTGTTGATGCATTGATGCAGGTCCCTCTGTAGTTGATGCAGGTCCCTCTGCAAAAGCCCGCACATCCATGTGCGGGGATCGGACAAAAAGCCCGGCATTGGGTCGGCTTTGTCCAGCTCCACCATCGCACGCTCTTCGCCGCCGCCCGAGAGATCCCATGCAAGACCAACGTAACCTGCTGGTGTTCTCCGGCAACGCCAACAAGCCGCTTGCCCAGAGCATCTGCAAGGAACTGGGCGTGCGCATGGGCAAGGCGCTGGTCACGCGCTTCTCCGATGGCGAGGTGCAGGTCGAGATCGAAGAAAGCGTGCGCCGGCAGGAAGTGTTCGTCATCCAGCCGACCTGCGCGCCCAGCGCCGAAAACCTGATGGAATTGCTGGTGCTGATCGACGCGCTCAAGCGCGCCAGCGCCGCGTCGGTCACTGCCGTGATCCCGTACTTCGGCTACTCGCGCCAGGATCGCCGCATGCGTTCTTCGCGCGTGCCGATCACCGCCAAGGTCGCCGCCAAGATGATCTGCGCGATGGAGGCCGACCGCGTGCTGACGGTGGACCTGCATGCCGACCAGATCCAGGGCTTCTTCGATGTGCCGGTCGACAACGTCTACGCCTCGCCGCTGCTGCTGGCCGACATCTGGCGCGCCTACGGCACCGACAACCTGATCGTGGTCTCGCCGGACGTGGGTGGCGTGGTGCGCGCGCGCGCCGTCGCCAAGCGTCTGGACGATGCCGATCTGGCCATCATCGACAAGCGTCGTCCGCGCGCCAACGTCGCCACCGTGATGAACATCATCGGCGACGTGCAGGGCAAGACCTGCGTGCTGGTCGACGACCTGGTCGATACCGCCGGCACCTTGTGTGCGGCCGCCGCAGCGCTCAAGCAGCGCGGCGCGCTCAAGGTGGTGGCCTACATCACCCACCCGGTGCTGTCCGGCCCGGCGGTGGACAACATCAACAATTCGCAGCTCGACGAGCTGGTGGTCACCGACACGATCCCGCTGAGCGCCGCCGCTCGCACGTGCACGAAGATCCGCCAGCTGAGCGTGGCCGAACTGCTGGCCGAGACCATCCGCCGCATCGCCTTCGGCGAATCGGTCAGCTCGCTCTACGTCGACTAACCCCATTCGGTGCCCGCAGGCGCGGGCGCCGGCAACACGTCTCTCCTGGTCGCGGGTGAGACGCTTCATCGCCGCGAGGCGGTATTCCAATCTAGGTAGTGAAACAACATGGCAAAGACTCACGAAATCAAGGTCGAGCGCCGCGCAGACGAGGGGAAGGGTGCGAGCCGCCGCCTGCGTCACGCTGGCGTCATTCCGGCCATCGTCTACGGTGGCGATCTGGAGCCTGTCAGCATCCAGCTCAACCATGAGCAGATCTGGCTCGCCCAGCAGAACGAGTGGTTCTACTCGTCGATCCTGGACCTGAACCTCAATGGCGACGTGCAGCAGGTGCTGCTGCGTGACATGCAGCGCCATCCGTTCAAGCAGCTGATCATGCACATCGACTTCCAGCGCGTCAGCGCCAACGAGAAGCTCAGCGCCGCCGTGCCGTTGCACTTCATCAACGAAGCCAGCTCGCCGGCCGGCAAGTCGAGCGAAGTGGTCGTCACCCATGAGCTCAACGAAGTCCAGGTGGTGTGCCTGCCGAAGGACCTGCCGGAGTTCATCGAGATCGATCTGGCCAACCTGGAAGTGGGCAACGTGATCCACCTGTCCGAGATCAAGCTGCCGGCCGGTGTCGAGATCCCCGAGCTGAAGCTGGGCAAGGAACACGACGTTGCCGTGGTCGCCGCCAAGCACGTGCGCGTCGAGGAAGAAGATGCTGCCGGTGAAGAAGGCAGCGAAGGCGCAGAGACCAAGTAATCCGCTGGCCGATTCCTCGCCGCATGCGGGGAATCGGCTGCGGTCACTGGCATGTCTGCACTTCGTCTGATCGTCGGGCTGGGCAATCCCGGTCCCGAACACGCGCAAACCCGGCACAACGCCGGGTTTCGTTTCGTCGATGCCCTCATCGAGCGCAGTGGCGCCCGCTGGAGCCTGGACAGCAAGCTGTTCGGCGAGACGGCCAAGGTCGATCTTGCGGGGCAATCGGTCTGGCTGCTGAGGCCGGCCACCTTCATGAATCTCAGTGGCAAGTCGATCACCGCCGCATTGCGGTTCTGGAAGATCGAGCCGGAGCAGCTGCTCGTCGCACACGACGAACTGGATCTGGCACCGGGCACGGCACGGCTCAAGTTCGATGGCGGTCACGGCGGCCAGAACGGCCTGCGCGACACCATCCGCCTGCTCGGGCATGGCAAGTTCCATCGGTTGCGGGTCGGTATCGGCCATCCCGGTCACAAGGATCGCGTGGTGCCATGGGTGCTGGGGCGGGCAGGGCGCGAGGACGACGCGGCGATCGGCGCGGCCGTGGATGCAGCCATCGACATGCTGCCGCTGGCAATGGAAGGCAATTTCAACGAAGCGATGAAGCGTCTGCATACCAGCAGGGGCGCGTGATTGGGGATTGGGGATTCGCGGCCAGGCGTCGCGACGAATCCCCAATCCCGAATCCCGAATCCCGGATGTGACCCATGGGTATCAAATGCGGCATCGTCGGCCTGCCCAATGTCGGCAAGTCGACCCTGTTCAACGCGCTGACCAAGGCGGGCATCGCTGCGGCCAACTTTCCGTTCTGCACCATCGAGCCGAACGTCGGCATCGTGCCGGTGCCCGATCCGCGTCTCAACCAGCTTGCCGAGATCGTCAAGCCGCAGAAGCTGATCCCCACCGCGGTCGAGTTCGTCGACATCGCCGGCCTGGTGGCCGGTGCGGCTAGCGGGGAAGGGCTGGGCAACAAGTTCCTGGCGCACATCCGCGAAGTTGATGCGATCACCCATGTGGTGCGTTGCTTCGAGAACGATGACGTCATCCACGTCAATAACAAGGTCGACCCGATCGCCGATATCGAAACTATCGATACCGAGCTGGCGCTGGCCGACCTGGACAGCGTGGAAAAGGCGCTCAATCGCGCCGAGCGCAGCGCCAAGGGCGGCGACAAGGACGCAGCGGCGCGCAAGCCGGTGCTGGCCAAGCTGCAGGCAGCGCTGGCCGACGGCAAGTCGGGGCGCGCCGCCGGTCTGGACGAGGAAGAGAAGGCGCTGGTGCGCGATCTGTTCCTGTTGACGCTCAAGCCGGTGATGTACATCGCCAACGTGCTGGAAGACGGCTTCGAGAACAATCCGCACCTGGATGCGGTGCGTGCGCACGCCGCTGCCGAGGGCGCCGAAGTGGTGCCGGTCTCGGCTGCCATCGAAGAAGAGCTGTCCCAGCTCGACGACGAAGACCGCGACACCTTCCTGGCCGATCTCGGCCTGGCCGAGCCTGGCCTCAATCGCGTCATTCGTGCGGCCTACACACTGTTGGGCCTGCAGACCTACTTCACGGCAGGCGTCAAGGAAGTGCGTGCCTGGACGGTCCGGGCGGGCTCCACCGCGCCGCAGGCCGCAGCGGTGATCCATACCGATTTCGAGAAGGGCTTCATCCGCGCGGAGACGATCGGCTTCGACGACTTCATCAAGTACCGTGGCGAAGCCGGTGCGCGCGACGCCGGCCGTCTGCGCCTGGAAGGCAAGGAATACCGCGTCCAGGAAGGCGATGTGCTGCATTTCCGTTTCAACGTCTGACCGGCAGCGCGCCGCCCTGCACGGCGTGCGTATTCAGTCGTGACGATTTCTCGAAATTTTTGTTGACACCGGGCGTCGCCCACAACAAAATAACGGGCTGCTTCACCCCGAACCGATTCGCCTCCTGGCGCAACGGTCCGGTAGTAAAAGCTGGAGGGATACCCAAGCGGCCAACGGGGGCAGACTGTAAATCTGCTGGCTTACGCCTTCGGTGGTTCGAATCCACCTCCCTCCACCAGTTTCACGTTGTGGCATGCAGTTCCCGGCGCGGGAGTAGTTCAACGGTAGAACCTCAGCCTTCCAAGCTGATGGTGCGGGTTCGATTCCCGTCTCCCGCTCCATTGAACGCAAATGCATGGCATAATGCAAAACTCGCTCACGTAGCTCAGTCGGTAGAGCACCTCCTTGGTAAGGAGGAGGTCGAAGGTTCGATTCCTTTCGTGAGCACCATTACTCAATCGTCTTAACTCCAAACGATTACCGAGAACTTGCACCCATGGCAAAAGCTAAATTCGAGCGCACCAAGCCGCACGTGAACGTCGGCACCATCGGTCACGTCGACCATGGCAAGACCACGTTGACCGCCGCGCTGACCAAGATCGGTGCAGAGCGTTTCGGTGGCGAGTTCAAGGCGTACGACGCGATCGACGCAGCGCCGGAAGAGAAGGCGCGCGGCATCACGATTTCGACCGCGCACGTGGAATACGAGTCCCCGACCCGCCACTACGCGCACGTCGACTGCCCCGGCCACGCCGACTACGTCAAGAACATGATCACCGGTGCGGCCCAGATGGACGGCGCGATCCTGGTGTGCTCGGCCGCTGACGGCCCGATGCCGCAGACCCGCGAGCACATCCTGCTCTCGCGTCAGGTCGGCGTGCCGCACATCGTGGTGTTCCTGAACAAGGCCGACATGGTTGACGACGCCGAGCTGCTCGAGCTGGTCGAAATGGAAGTGCGCGAGCTGCTGAGCAAGTACGACTTCCCGGGCGACGATACCCCGATCATCCACGGTTCGGCCCGTCTGGCGCTGGACGGCGATCAGAGCGAGATCGGCGTGCCGGCCATCCTGAAGCTGGTCGATGCCCTGGATAGCTTCATTCCGGAGCCGACCCGCGACGTGGATCGTCCGTTCCTGATGCCGGTCGAAGACGTGTTCTCGATCTCCGGCCGCGGCACCGTGGTGACCGGTCGTATCGAGCGCGGCATCATCAAGGTGGGCGACGAAATCGAAATCGTCGGTATCCGCGATACGCAGAAGACCACCGTCACCGGCGTGGAAATGTTCCGCAAGCTGCTGGATCAGGGTCAGGCAGGCGACAACGCCGGTCTGCTGCTGCGCGGCACCAAGCGTGACGACGTCGAGCGCGGCCAGGTGCTGTGCAAGCCGGGTTCGATCAAGCCGCACACCGAGTTCGAAGCCGAAGTCTACGTGCTGTCCAAGGATGAGGGTGGCCGTCATACCCCGTTCTTCAAGGGCTACCGTCCGCAGTTCTACTTCCGTACCACCGACATCACTGGCGCTTGCCAGCTGCCGGAAGGCGTGGAAATGGTGATGCCGGGCGACAACGTGAAGATGGTCGTGACCTTGATCAATCCGGTCGCGATGGACGAAGGCCTGCGTTTCGCCATCCGCGAAGGCGGCCGCACCGTCGGCGCCGGCGTGGTTGCCAAGATCGTCAAGTAAGAACCTGTGATCCGGTGGCCTCGGCCACCGGATTCGCGGAAAGGCGGGCCGGCTGAACCGCGGTCCGCCTTCGTTGTCTTAGGGTGTGCGGTAAACGAGTACATACGCCAGTAGCTCAATTGGCAGAGCAGCGGTCTCCAAAACCGCAGGTTGGGGGTTCGAGTCCCTCCTGGCGTGCCACTCCTCTTTCCGGCCCAGCGATTCGGGTCAGATCGGTAACTAGAGCCGGATGAATAGCAAAATCGAGCCCTCCAAAAGCGCGTCTGCTGCCAGCGCTGATATCGTGAAATACGTGATCTCTGCAATCCTGGTGATTGCAGGGCTGTTTGTGTGGTTCTGGTTTTCAGCGCCCGAGCGCGCCACCCAGCTGGGTGCCTGGACGCCGCAATTGCGCGCGCTGGCAGTCATTGTGGGGTTGGTGGCGGGTGCATTCGTGTTTCTGGGTACCGGCAAAGGTCGTGACACCCGTGAATTCCTGTCCGAATCCAGGTTCGAGCTGCGTAAGGTGGTCTGGCCGACGCGTCAGGAAGCCATCCGCACCACCTGGGTCGTCATTGTTGTTGTGATCATTCTGAGTTTGCTGTTGGGCGGCTTCGATTTCGTCATCCAGAAGCTCACGCAGTGGTTCCTGGCTCGTTGAGGAGAATCAAGCAGTGAAGCGTTGGTATGTCGTTCACGCCTATTCAGGCTTCGAAAAATCCGTTGCGCAGGCATTGCGCGACCGCATCGTGCGCACAGGGATGGAAGATCGTTTCGGCGAAGTGCTGGTGCCGACCGAAGAGGTCATCGAGATGCGCGCCGGCCAGAAGCGCCGGTCCGAGCGCAAGTTCTTCCCCGGCTATGTGCTGGTGCAGATCGAAACCCACGAAGAGGCCGGCATTCCGCGCATCGACAACGAAAGCTGGCACCTGGTGAAGGAAACCTCCAAGGTCATGGGCTTCATCGGTGGTACCGCCGATCGTCCGTTGCCGATTCGCGACGAGGAAGCCTATGCCATCCTGCAGCGCGTGCAGGATGGGGTCGAGAAGCCGCGCCCGAAGGTGCTGTTCGAGCCGGGCCAGATGGTGCGCGTCACCGATGGTCCGTTCAACGACTTCAACGGCGTGGTCGAAGAGGTCAATTACGAAAAGAGCCGGCTGCGTGTGGCCGTTCTCATCTTCGGTCGCTCCACGCCGGTCGAGCTCGAGTTCGGCCAGGTCGAGAAGGGCTGACCGTGACTGGCGCCTGCTAGGCGCCGGTGCCAAATCCTGCTATAGTGCGCGGCTCGCTGACCTGGCGACCGCCGGGAAATAATGGCTGCCGCATGGCGGCCATCTGCGTGTGGTCAAAAACGCGAAGCCGGGACGCGTGATTCTCCCGGTCCGATGGGGAGCCTGCAATGCAGGCGCTAGCACCCGGAGAGTATCGAAATGGCTAAGAAAGTAATGGGTTACATCAGGCTGCAGGTCAAGGCCGGGCAGGCCAATCCTGCGCCGCCGGTCGGTCCTGCATTGGGTCAGCGTGGCCTGAACATCATGGAGTTCTGCAAGGCGTTCAACGCGGCGACCTCCAAGCTGGAGCCGGGTCTGCCGACGCCGGTGATCATCACCGCGTACTCGGACCGCAGCTTCACCTTCATTACCAAGAGCACCCCGGCCAGCGTGCTGCTCAAGAAGGCTGCAGGTGTGGCCTCCGGTTCCAAGCGCCCCAACACCGACAAGGTGGGCAAGGTGACGCGCAAGCAGCTGGAAGAGATCGCCAAGACCAAGGAAGCCGATCTGACGGCGGCCGAGCTCGAAGCGGCGGTTCGCACGATTGCGGGTACCGCCCGCAGCATGGGTTTGACGGTGGAGGGCTAAGACATGGCACAGAGCAAGCGCGTTAAGGCCATTACGGCCGCTGTCGTTCCGGGCAAGACCTATGCCTTCGAAGACGCAATCAAGATCCTGAAGACGGCCACCAAGGCCAAGTTCGTCGAGTCCATCGACGTTGCCGTGCGCCTGGGTGTGGACGCCAAGAAGTCCGATCAGCAGGTGCGCGGTTCGACCGTGCTGCCGGCCGGCACCGGCAAGAGCGTGCGCGTTGCGGTGTTCGCACCGGCAGGCGCCAAGGCTGACGAAGCCCTGGCCGCCGGCGCCGAAGCCGTGGGCATGGACGACCTGGCCGAGAAGATGCAGGCCGGCGACCTGAACTACGACGTGGTCATCGCCACCCCCGATGCCATGCGCGTCGTCGGTAAGCTCGGCACCCTGCTGGGTCCGCGCGGCCTGATGCCGAACCCGAAGGTCGGCACCGTGTCGGCCAATCCGGGCGAAGCGGTCAAGAACGCCAAGTCGGGCCAGGTGCGCTACCGCACAGACAAGGCCGGCATCATCCACTGCACCATCGGCAAGGCCAGCTTCGACGACGAAGCGCTGAAGTCGAACCTGCAGGCGCTGCTGGGCGATCTGCTGAAGGCCAAGCCGGCCACTTCCAAGGGTACCTACCTGCAGAAGGTGTCGGTCAGCTCGACCATGGGTCCGGGCGTGACGGTCGATCAGTCGAGCCTGTCGCTGAAGTGATCGAAGGCGTCGGGCGTCATGCGCCTGACGTATTCGTGTAGTACTGCATCGTTTTTCCGGCCCGGGCAACCGTGTGCTGGGAGTCCGTTCCCTCCTTTGGGGTAACGGACATTTTGAAGGCGATCGCCGGCACGTCCGGCGGTAGCCGTCAAAGACCGCAGGCGCGGTCAGCGCAGGTCGACGACGGGCAGGGATGCTCGCACTGGCAAGGAGTCGCCGTCGATGCAGCGGGATCGCTTAATCGGTTCGTTTTCGAACTGGCCGGCGTAGATGGTGTCGCCCTTCTGGAGCTTTCTGGTTTACGCGCGTCTGGGACATCCCGGATCGAGTCCACTCCAGGTCTAGAACGGCCACCAATGGAACATCGGTCGATGTTCCCGGCTTCCAGGAAGGAGGCTGCCCTGGACCGCAACCGGCAGGAGCCGCGAGCGGAGTAGTTTGAAGCGGGGATTCGAGATTCGGCATTGGGGATTTGCAGGCTGCTTCACGGCTCTGGCGAATCCCGAATCACCAATCCCTAATCCTGGCTTTAACGGAGGAGTGCAATGGCTCTCAATCTGTCCCAGAAGCAAGACGTAGTCGCCGAGCTGGCAGACATCGCCGCCAAGGCCCACTCCCTGATCGCCGCCGAATACGCTGGCACCACGGTCTCCCAGATGACCGCGATGCGTAAGCAGGCCCGCGAAACCGGTGTGTTCTTGAAAGTCGTCAAGAACACCCTGGCCGTGCGTGCCGTCGAAGGTACCGAATTCGCTGTCGCGTCCGACAAGCTGGTTGGTCCTTTGGTGTATGCGTTTTCGATGGAGGAACCCGGCGCTGCCGGTCGCCTGATCAAGGAATTCGCCAAGAGCAACGAGAAGCTGCAAGCCAAGGTCGTGGCAATCGGCGGGGAACTGTTCCCGGCCAGCCACGTCGACGTGTTGGCCTCGCTGCCGACCCGCGACCAGGCCCTGGCCATGTTGGCTCGCGTGCTGTCCGAACCGGCTGCCATGTTCGCCCGTGCCGTCAAGGCCGTTGGCGAGAAGCAGGGTGGTGGCGACGAAGCCGCCGCGCCGGCTGCCGAGACTGCCGAAGCTTGATGTCCTAGCGTTCGCTAGAACCCCAATCCAGAAAATCATCTAAAGGTAATCACAATGTCCCTTACCAACGAACAGATCGTCGACGCCATCGCCGAGAAGTCCCTGATGGAAGTGATGGAGCTGGTCAAGGCCATCGAAGAAAAGTTCGGCGTCTCCGCCGCCGCCCCGGTCGCAGCCGCTGCTGCCGGCCCGGCTGCCGTGGTCGAAGAGCAGACCGAGTTCAACGTGGTGCTGGTCAACTGCGGCGCCAACAAGGTCGGCGTCATCAAGGCCGTGCGCGGCGTGACCGGTCTGGGTCTGAAGGAAGCCAAGGACCTGACCGAAGCCGGTGGCATGCTGAAGGAAGGCGCCACCAAGGAAGAAGCCGAAAAGATCAAGAAGGAACTGACCGAAGCTGGCGCAACGGTCGAAATCAAGTAAGCAGCACCTTGCATCGCCGGTGTTTCATGGTGATGCACTGAAGGCTGGGGGCGTAAAGCCCCCGGCCTTTGGCCGTTGATGGAAAGCCGGGATTTGAGAGTCGGCATTCGGGATTCGAGGGCAACCTTCGCCAATCCCCAATCCCGTCATCCCAATCCTCGCCTCACCGAGTGGGTAGTTGGAAGTAGCGGGAGAAGGCGTGCTGGTGCCGGCAATACCAGCGACTTCCAACTGACAACTTGAATGTGAGTCCGACACGAGCAGCGCACATCCATGTGCGCGGGTTCAATTTTGTTATCCACGGCCGCGGATGCGCGCGGCCCGTACAACCCAGGGTGGAAGACCTCATGACGTCTTATTCGTTCACCGAAAAGAAGCGTATCCGCAAGGACTTCGGCAAGCAGCGCTCGATTCTCGAAGTGCCGTTCCTGCTTGCCATCCAGGTGGATTCCTATCGCGAATTCCTGCAGGAAGACGTGGAACCGACCAAGCGCAAGGACCTCGGTCTGCATGCCGCTCTGAAGTCGGTGTTCCCGATCTCCAGCTATAGCGGCAACGCTGCGCTCGAGTACGTGGGCTACAAGTTGGGTCAGCCGGTGTTTGACGAGCGTGAATGCCGTCAGCGCGGCATGAGCTATGGCGCGCCGCTGCGCGTGACCGTGCGCCTGGTGATCTACGACCGCGAGTCGTCGACCAAGGCCATCAAGTACGTGAAGGAGCAGGAGGTCTATCTCGGCGAAATCCCGTTGATGACCGGCAACGGTACCTTCATCGTCAACGGCACCGAGCGCGTGATCGTGTCGCAGCTGCACCGCTCGCCGGGCGTTTTCTTCGACCACGACCGTGGCAAGACCCACAGCTCGGGCAAGCTGCTGTACAGCGCCCGCATCATTCCCTACCGCGGTTCCTGGCTGGACTTCGAGTTCGACCCGAAGGACGCGCTGTTCACCCGTATCGACCGCCGCCGTAAGCTGCCGGTGTCGATCCTGCTGCGTGCGCTCGGCTACAGCAACGAAGAGATGCTGGCCGAGTTCTTCGAGATCAACACCTTCCACATCAACCCGGACGAAGGCGTGCAGCTGGAGCTGGTGCCGGAGCGTCTGCGTGGCGAAACGCTGAACTTCGACCTGGCCGATGGCGACAAGGTAATCGTGGAAGCGGGCAAGCGCATCACCGCCCGCCACGTCAAGCAGCTGGAAGCCGCCGGCGTTGCCGCGCTGGCCGTGCCGGACGACTACCTGGTCGGCCGCATCCTGTCGCATGACGTGGTCGATGGCTCGACCGGCGAGCTGCTGGCCAATGCCAACGACGAAATCAACGAAGACCAGTTGGCTGCCTTCCGCAAGGCCGGCGTCGATGCGGTCGGCACCCTGTGGGTGAACGACCTGGACCGTGGCCCGTACCTGTCCAACACCTTGCGCATCGATCCGACCAAGACGCAGCTGGAAGCGCTGGTGGAAATCTACCGCATGATGCGTCCGGGCGAGCCGCCGACCAAGGAAGCGGCGCAGAACCTGTTCCACAACCTGTTCTTCACCTTCGAGCGCTACGACCTGTCCACGGTCGGCCGCATGAAGTTCAACCGTCGCGTCGGTCGCAAGGACGTGCTGGGCGAGTCGGTGCTGTACGACAAGAAGTACTTCGCCGAGCGTAACGACGAAGAATCCAAGCGTCTGGTCGCCGAGCACGCCGACACCTCCGACATCCTGGAAGTGATCAAGGTGCTGACCGAGATCCGCAACGGCCGCGGCGTGGTCGATGACATCGACCACCTGGGCAACCGTCGCGTGCGTTCGGTTGGCGAAATGGCCGAGAACGTGTTCCGCGTGGGCCTGGTCCGCGTCGAGCGCGCGGTCAAGGAGCGCCTGTCGATGGCCGAGTCCGAAGGCCTGACTCCGCAGGAACTGATCAACGCCAAGCCGGTGGCCGCGGCGATCAAGGAGTTCTTCGGCTCCTCGCAGCTGTCGCAGTTCATGGACCAGAACAACCCGCTGTCGGAAGTGACGCACAAGCGTCGCGTCTCCGCACTGGGCCCGGGCGGTCTGACCCGCGAGCGCGCCGGCTTCGAAGTGCGCGACGTGCACCCGACCCATTACGGCCGCGTCTGCACCATCGAAACGCCGGAAGGCCCGAACATCGGCCTGATCAACTCGTTGGCCGTGTTCGCCCGCACCAACCAGTACGGCTTCCTCGAGACGCCGTACCGTAAGGTGCTGGACGGCAAGGTCTCCGACGATGTCGAGTACCTGTCGGCGATCGAAGAAAACGAGTACGTGATCGCCCAGGCGAACGCGCTGACTGACGCCAAGAACATGCTCACCGAGCAGTTCGTGCCGTGCCGGTTCCAGGGCGAGTCGCTGCTGAAGCCGCCGGCCGAAGTGCACTTCATGGACGTCTCGCCGATGCAGACCGTTTCGGTCGCTGCGGCGCTGGTGCCGTTCCTGGAACACGATGACGCCAACCGCGCACTGATGGGCGCCAACATGCAGCGCCAGGCCGTGCCGACGTTGCGTTCGCAGAAGCCGCTGGTGGGTACCGGCATCGAACGTGCGGTGGCGCGCGACTCCGGTGTGACCGTCAACGCGCTGCGTGGCGGCGTGATCGAGCAGATCGATGCGGCGCGTATCGTGGTCAAGGTCAACGAAGCAGAAATCGGCGGCGGCACCGATGCCGGCGTGGATATCTACAACTTGATCAAGTACACCCGCTCCAACCAGAACACCTGCATCAACCAGCGTCCGCTGGTGAACGTGGGTGACGTGATCGCGCGCGGCGACGTGCTGGCCGACGGCCCGTCCACCGACATCGGTGAGCTGGCGCTGGGTCAGAACATGCTGATCGCCTTCATGCCGTGGAACGGCTACAACTTCGAAGACTCCATCCTGCTCTCCGAGCGCGTGGTGGAAGAAGATCGCTACACCACGATCCACATCGAAGAACTGACCTGCGTGGCGCGCGACACCAAGCTGGGGCCGGAGGAAATTTCCGCCGACATCCCGAACGTGTCCGAGCAGGCCCTGAACCGTCTGGACGAGAGCGGCGTGGTGTACATCGGTGCGGAAGTGCGCGCCGGCGACATCATGGTCGGCAAGGTCACGCCGAAGGGCGAGAGCCAGCTGACTCCGGAAGAAAAGCTGCTGCGTGCGATCTTCGGTGAGAAGGCGTCCGACGTGAAGGACAGCTCGCTGCGCGTGCCCCCGGGCATGGACGGCACCGTCATCGACGTGCAGGTCTTCACCCGCGACGGCATCGAGAAGGACAAGCGTGCGCGCCAGATCGAAGAATCCGAGATCAAGCGCGTCAAGAAGGACTTCGACGACCAGTTCCGGATCCTGGAAGCGGCCATCTACGCACGTCTGCGCTCGCAGATCGTGGGCAAGGTCGCCAACGGCGGTCCGAACCTGAAGAAGGGCGACAACGTCACCGACGCGTACCTGGACGGGCTGAAGAAGTCCGACTGGTTCCAGCTGCGCATGAAGGACGAAGACGCCGCCGACGCCATCGAACGCGCGCAGAAGCAGATCCAGGCGCACGAGAAGGAATTCGAGGCACGCTTCGCCGACAAGCGCGGCAAGATCACCCAGGGCGACGACCTCGCACCGGGCGTGCTGAAGATGGTCAAGGTGTTCCTGGCCGTGAAGCGCCGCATCCAGCCGGGCGACAAGATGGCAGGCCGCCACGGCAACAAGGGTGTGGTCTCCAATGTCGTGCCGGTCGAGGACATGCCGTACATGGCCACCGGCGAGCCGGTGGACATCGTGCTGAACCCGCTGGGCGTGCCGTCGCGTATGAACATCGGCCAGATTCTGGAAGTGCATCTGGGTTGGGCCGCCAAGGGCCTGGGTCGCAAGATCCAGCGCATGCTGGAAGCCCAGGCTGCCGTGAGCGAGCTGCGCAAGTTCCTCAACGACATCTACAACCACGATGGCGCGATCAATGCCGAGCGCGTGGACCTGTCGCAATTCAGCGATGAGGAACTGCTCAACCTCGGCAAGAACCTGGTCGACGGCGTGCCGATGGCCACCCCGGTGTTCGACGGTGCCAGCGAAGCGGAGATCAAGCGCATGCTGGAACTGGCCGATCTGCCGCAGAGCGGTCAGACCCAGTTGTTCGATGGTCGCACCGGCGAAGCGTTCGATCGCAAGACCACGGTCGGCTACATGCACTACCTGAAGTTGAACCACCTGGTCGACGACAAGATGCATGCCCGTTCGACTGGCCCGTACTCGCTCGTCACCCAGCAGCCGCTGGGCGGCAAGGCGCAGTTCGGTGGTCAGCGCTTCGGCGAGATGGAAGTCTGGGCGCTGGAAGCCTACGGCGCGGCCTACACCCTGCAGGAAATGCTGACGGTGAAGTCCGACGACGTGCAGGGCCGCAACCAGATGTACAAGAACATCGTCGATGGTGAGCACGAGATGGTCGCGGGCATGCCGGAATCCTTCAACGTGTTGGTGAAGGAAATCCGCTCGCTGGCGATCAACATGGAACTGGAAGAGTAAGAGCCGGGACTCGGGGCCCGGGACCGGGGACCCGGAAGAGCAAGGGCTTTGTGCTCCTCGCTTTTCCGGGTCCCCGGCCCCGGGTCCCCGGTCCCGAACAGATCTCTGCGCGTTCCATCTCAGATACGAATTCCTCCGACCCGGAGATATCAAATGAAAGACCTGCTCAACCTCTTCAATCAGCAGCGCCAGACGCTGGATTTCGATGCGATCAAGATCGCGCTGGCGTCGCCGGACCTGATCCGTTCGTGGTCTTACGGCGAAGTGAAGAAGCCCGAAACCATCAACTACCGGACCTTCAAGCCCGAGCGTGACGGCCTGTTCTGCGCCGCCATCTTCGGACCGATCAAGGATTACGAGTGCCTGTGCGGCAAGTACAAGCGCATGAAGCACCGTGGCGTGGTCTGCGAGAAGTGCGGCACCGAAGTGACCCTGGCCAAGGTGCGCCGTGAGCGCATGGGCCACATCGACCTGGCCTCGCCGGTCGCGCACATCTGGTTCCTCAAGTCGCTGCCCTCGCGCATCGGCCTGATGCTGGACATGACCCTGCGCGATATCGAGCGCGTGCTGTACTTCGAAGCCTATGTCGTCACCGAGCCGGGCCTGACCCCGCTCGAGCGCCGCCAGCTGCTGACCGAAGAGCAGTACCTGACCGCGCGCCAGGAGTACAACGACGACTTCGACGCCGCGATGGGCGCCGAGGCCGTGTACGAGCTGCTGCGCACGATCGACCTGCAGTCGGAAATGACCCGCCTGCGCGAGGAAATCGCCAGCACCGGTTCGGAAACCAAGCTCAAGCGCCTCACCAAGCGTATCAAGCTGATCGAAGCCTTCCTGGAATCGGGCAACCGTCCGGAATGGATGGTCATGACCGTGCTTCCCGTGTTGCCGCCGGACCTGCGTCCGCTGGTGCCGCTGGATGGCGGCCGCTTCGCGACCTCGGATCTGAACGATCTGTACCGCCGCGTGATCAACCGCAACAACCGCCTGCGTCGCCTGCTCGAGCTCAATGCGCCGGACATCATCGTGCGCAACGAAAAGCGCATGCTGCAGGAATCGGTCGATGCGCTGCTGGACAACGGCCGTCGCGGCCGTGCCATCACCGGCACCAACAAGCGTCCGCTGAAGTCGCTGGCCGACATGATCAAGGGCAAGCAGGGCCGGTTCCGTCAGAACCTGCTCGGCAAGCGCGTGGACTACTCCGGCCGTTCGGTCATTACCGTCGGTCCGTACCTCAAGCTGCACCAGTGCGGCCTGCCGAAGAAGATGGCGCTGGAGCTGTTCAAGCCGTTCGTGTTCGCCAAGCTGCAGCGTCGTGGCCTGGCCACCACCATCAAGGCCGCCAAGAAGCTCGTCGAGCGCGAAGAGGCCGAGGTGTGGGACATCCTCGAAGAAGTTATCCGCGAGCATCCGGTGTTGCTGAACCGCGCACCGACCCTGCACCGCCTGGGTATCCAGGCGTTCGAGCCGGTGTTGATCGAAGGCAAGGCCATCCAGCTGCATCCGCTGGTGTGTACCGCGTTCAACGCCGACTTCGACGGTGACCAGATGGCCGTCCACGTGCCGCTCTCGCTGGAAGCCCAGCTGGAAGCGCGTGCGCTGATGATGTCCACCAACAACATCCTGTCGCCGGCCAACGGCGAGCCGATCATCGTGCCGTCGCAGGACGTGGTGTTGGGCCTGTACTACATGAGCCGCGCCCTGGAGAACAAGAAGGGCGAGGGCATGGTGTTCGCCAACACCAGCGAAGTGAAGCGCGCCTACGACAACCGCGTGGTGGAACTGCACGCCAAGGTCAAGGTCCGCATCACCCAGGTGGACGTGGAAGCCGACGGCAAGCGCACCAGCGGCACCTCGATCGTGGACACCACGGTCGGCCGTGCGTTGCTGAGCGAGATCCTGCCCGAAGGCCTGCCGTTCCAGCTGGCCAATACCGAGATGACCAAGAAGAACATCTCGCGTCTGATCAACTCCAGCTACCGCCTGCTGGGCTTGAAGGACACCGTCGTGTTCGCCGACAAGCTGATGTACACCGGCTACGCCTACGCCACCCGCGCCGGCGTGTCGATCGGCATCGACGACATGCTGATCCCGGATGAGAAGAAGGGCATCCTCACCGAGGCCGAAGCCGAAGTGCTGGAAATCCAGGAGCAGTACCAGTCCGGTCTGGTCACCGCCGGCGAGCGCTACAACAAGGTCGTGGACATCTGGTCGCGTACCAACGAGCGCATCGCCAAGGCGATGATGGACACCATCGGTACCGAAAAGGTCGAAAACGCCAAGGGCGAAACCATCGACCAGAAGTCGATGAACTCGCTGTACATCATGGCCGACTCCGGTGCGCGTGGTAGCCAGGCGCAGATCCGTCAGCTGGCCGGTATGCGCGGCCTGATGGCGCGTCCGGACGGCTCGATCATCGAGACGCCCATCAAGGCGAACTTCCGCGAAGGCCTGAACGTGCAGGAGTACTTCAACTCCACCCACGGCGCGCGTAAGGGTCTGGCCGATACCGCGCTCAAGACCGCGAACTCGGGTTACCTGACCCGTCGTCTGGTCGACGTGGCGCAGGACGTGGTGATCACCGAAGTCGATTGCGGTACCACCGAAGGGTTGATCATGACCCCGATCGTGGAAGGCGGCGACGTGGTGGAGCCGTTGAAGGAGCGCGTGCTGGGCCGTGTCGTGGCCGAGGACGTCTACCTGCCCGGCAACGACGAAGAGCCCATCGTCACCCGCAACACGCTGCTCGACGAAGCCTGGGTCGCCAAGCTCGAAGACGCCAGCGTGCAGTCGGTGAAGGTGCGTTCGACCATCAGCTGCGAATCCTCGTTTGGCGTGTGCGCACGTTGCTACGGTCGCGATCTTGCACGCGGTCACCAGGTCAACATCGGCGAAGCGGTCGGCGTTATCGCCGCGCAGTCCATCGGTGAGCCGGGTACCCAGCTGACCATGCGTACGTTCCACATCGGTGGTGCGGCATCGCGTGCGGCGGCAGTGGACAACATCACGGTCAAGACCACCGGCTCGATCAAGTTCAACAACTTGAAGTCGGTCGAGCATGCCAACGGTTCGCTGGTCGCGGTATCGCGTTCGGGCGAGTTGTCGGTACTCGACGGCCATGGTCGCGAGCGCGAGCGTTACAAGCTGCCGTACGGCGCCACCATCACCGCCAAGGACGGTGATGCGGTCAAGGCCGGGCAGGGCGTGGCCAACTGGGATCCGCATAACCACCCGATCGTGTCGGAAGTGGCCGGTTTCATCCGCTTCATCGACTTCGTCGACGGCGTCACCGTCATCGAGAAGACCGACGAACTGACCGGCCTGGCATCGCGTGAGATCACCGATCCGAAGCGTCGCGGTGCACAGGCCAAGGAACTGCGGCCGATCGTGCGCATCGTCGATGGCAAGGGCAACGACCTGACCATCCCGGGCACCGATCTGCCGGCGCAGTACCTGCTGCCGCCGCGCTCCATCGTCAACCTGCAGGACGGCGCAGCCGTCGGCGTGGGCGACGTGGTGGCGAAGATTCCGCAGGAAGCGTCCAAGACCCGCGACATCACCGGTGGTCTGCCGCGCGTTGCCGACTTGTTCGAAGCGCGCAAGCCGAAGGATCCGGCGATCCTGGCCGAACGCTCGGGCATCATCAGCTTCGGCAAGGACACCAAGGGCAAGCAGCGCCTGATCATCAAGGACACCGATGGTTCGGAACACGAAGAGCTGATCCCGAAGTACCGCCAGATCATCGTGTTCGAAGGCGAGCACGTGACCAAGGGCGAGACCGTGGTGGACGGCGAGCCGAGCCCGCAGGACATCCTGCGCCTGCTGGGCGTCGAGCCGCTGGCGGCGTATCTGGTCAAGGAAATCCAGGACGTGTACCGCCTGCAGGGCGTGAAGATCAACGACAAGCACATCGAGGTGATCACGCGCCAGATGCTGCGCAAGGTCGAGATCGTCGACCAGGGCAACAGCAAGTTCCTCAACGGCGAGCAGGTCGAGCGCCAGCGCGTCATCGAGGAAAATGCCCGCCTGACCACGCGCAACGAGCTGCCGGCCAAGTACGACCCGGTGCTGCTGGGCATCACCAAGGCCTCGCTGGCCACCGAGTCGTTCATCTCGGCGGCCTCGTTCCAGGAGACCACCCGCGTGTTGACCGAGGCTGCCGTGCGCGGCACCCGCGACAACCTGCGTGGCCTGAAGGAAAACGTGATCGTGGGTCGCCTGATCCCGGCCGGTACCGGCCTGGCGTACCACGCCAGCCGTCGCAAGGCCTCGGGTCTGACCGACTCGGAAATGGAAACGCTGTCGGGCAAGCCGGCGGCAGCCGAACCGGTCGCAACTGTGGCCGACGCTGGCGCGGACGAGGAGTAAGCGCTCCGACGGCGGCCGAAAGGCCGTCGTAAGCCAGGCGAAAAGGAGGGCAGGACGCCCTCCGTTTTCCGGCCTTTGGATGGGCCAGCAGAGTTAGATTTCCGTGAAGTTGACGGAGTTTTGCCCTGCCAGCTATACTTCTCTGTCTCGGTGGGCCGTTTCGCGGCCTGCCTTCGTGTTCATGCAAGGCCGTTTCGGCCTCCAATCAGAAGAATCGACTGATGGCAACGATCAATCAGCTGGTCCGCAAGCCCCGGCAAGCGACCACCTACAAGAGTGCCTCCCCGGCACTGGACAAGTGTCCGCAGCGCCGTGGCGTCTGCACACGCGTCTATACCACTACCCCGAAGAAGCCGAACTCGGCCCTGCGTAAGGTCGCCAAGGTGCGCCTGACGAACCAGGAAGAGGTCATCAGCTACATCGGTGGTGAAGGCCACAACCTGCAGGAGCACTCCGTGGTCCTGATTCGTGGTGGTCGCGTCAAGGATCTTCCCGGTGTGCGTTACCACACCGTCCGTGGTTCGCTGGACGCCGCCGGCGTCGCAAAGCGCCGTCAAGGTCGTTCCAAGTACGGCGCCAAGCGCCCGAAGAGCTAAGGAAACACTCAAATGTCCCGTAAAGGTTCTACTCCGCAGCGCACCGTCCTGCCTGATCCAAAGCATGGCAGCGAAACCATTGCCCGCTTCATCAATATGGTGATGCAAAGTGGCAAGAAGTCGGTTGCTGAGAAAATTGTCTATGGCGCGATGGACGTCATTGGCGAAAAGAATCCGAATGCCGTCGAGCTGGTGCAGAAAGCACTGGACAACGTGGCCCCGGCTGTCGAAGTTAAATCGCGTCGCGTCGGTGGTGCTACCTATCAGGTGCCCGTCGAAGTGCGCTCCTCCCGTCGCATGGCGCTGGCAATGCGCTGGTTGATCGATTCCGCGCGCAAGCGTGGCGAGAACACCATGCCGCGTAAGCTGGCTGCAGAACTGCTGGACGCCTCGGAAAGCCGTGGCGGCGCGATCAAGAAGCGCGAAGAGACTCACCGTATGGCGGAAGCGAACAAGGCGTTCGCACACTACCGCTGGTGACCTCGGGGGCCTTGGTAACGGGGCCCTTCAGCACCATCTGAGTGCTGTTTGCGACGCCTTTGGTGTCGCATCCAATCCGAAGGCCGCCGAAAGGCGGCGTTCGGCCATCCGAAATCCAAGAAATTGAGAGGCTCCCCGTGGCCCGCACCACCCCTATCGAGCGTTACCGCAACTTCGGCATCATGGCCCACATCGATGCCGGCAAGACCACCACCTCCGAGCGCATCCTGTTCTACACCGGTGTGAGTCACAAGATCGGCGAAGTCCATGACGGCGCTGCAGTGATGGACTGGATGGAGCAGGAGCAGGAGCGTGGTATCACCATCACCTCCGCTGCCACCACCGCATTCTGGTCGGGCATGGACAAGTCCATGCCGCAGCACCGCTTCAACATCATCGACACCCCCGGGCACGTCGACTTCACCATCGAAGTGGAGCGCTCCTTGCGCGTGCTCGACGGTGCGGTGTTCGTGCTGTGCGCCGTCGGTGGCGTGCAGCCGCAGTCCGAGACCGTGTGGCGCCAGGCCAACAAGTATTCCGTGCCGCGCATGGCCTTCGTCAACAAGATGGACCGTACCGGTGCCAACTTCGACAAGGTCGTTGAGCAGCTGAAGGCCCGTCTGGGCGCCTATGCCGTGCCGATGCAGGTGCCGATCGGCGCCGAGGACGGCTTCGAAGGCGTGGTCGACCTGCTGAAGATGAAGGCGATCCATTGGGATACCGCCTCTCAGGGCACCACCTTCGAATACCGCGACATTCCGGCCGATCTGGTCGATATCGCGACCGAAGCGCGTTCGTTCATGGTGGAAGCGGCTGCCGAAGCCAGCGAAGACCTGATGGACAAGTATCTCAACGAGGGCGACCTCACCGAGGAAGAAGTCCTGGCGGGCCTGCGCGAGCGCACCCTGAAGGTCGAGATCGTTCCGGTGTTCTGTGGTTCGGCGTTCAAGAACAAGGGCGTGCAGGCCATGCTCGACGGTGTCGTGCACCTGCTGCCGTCGCCGGCCGACCGTCCGCCGGTCCAGGGTATCGATGAAGACGAAAAGGACGATTCGCGTCCTGCGACCGACACCGCCCCGTTCTCGGCGCTGGCGTTCAAGATCATGACCGACCCGTTCGTGGGTTCGCTGACCTTCTTCCGCGTCTACTCGGGCACCCTGAATTCTGGCGACCAGGTCTACAACCCGGTCAAGTCGAAGAAGGAGCGCGTGGGTCGCATCCTGCAGATGCACTCCAACAACCGCGAAGAGATCAAGGAAGTGCGCGCGGGCGATATCGCCGCGGCGGTGGGTCTGAAGGACGTCACCACCGGCGACACGCTGTGCGCGCAGGACAAGATCATCACCCTGGAGCGCATGGTGTTCCCGGAGCCGGTGATCTCGATGGCGGTGGAGCCGAAGACCAAGTCGGACCAGGAAAAGATGGGTATGGCCCTGGGCCGTCTGGCGCAGGAAGACCCGTCGTTCCGCGTCAAGACCGACGAAGAATCCGGCCAGACCATCATCTCCGGCATGGGCGAGCTGCACCTGGACATCATCGTCGACCGCATGCGTCGCGAGTTCAATGTCGAGGCCAACGTCGGCAAGCCGCAGGTGGCCTACCGCGAAACGATCCGCAAGTCCGACGTCAAGTCCGACTACAAGCACGCCAAGCAGTCCGGTGGTAAGGGTCAGTACGGTCACGTGGTGATCGAGCTGTCGCCGATGACCGAGGAAGATCGCAAGAGCGACAACGTCAAGGACGATTTCCTCTTCATCAACGACATCACCGGCGGCATCATCCCGAAGGAATTCATTCCGTCGGTCGAGAAGGGCCTGCGCGAAACGATCACCAGTGGTCCGATCGCCGGCTTCCCGGTGGTGGGCGTGAAGGTCAAGCTGGTGTTCGGCTCGTACCACGACGTCGACTCCTCGGAAATGGCGTTCAAGCTGGCCGCGTCGATGGCGTTCAAGCAGGGTTTTGCGAAAGCCAGCCCGGTGTTGCTGGAGCCGATCATGAAGGTCGAAATCGTCAGCCCGGAGGATTACCTGGGCGACGTGATGGGCGACGTGAGCCGTCGTCGTGGCGTGTTGCAGGGTCAGGACGACAGCCCGTCGGGCAAGATCATCAACGCGATGATTCCGCTGGGCGAGATGTTCGGCTATGCGACCTCGCTGCGTTCGATGAGCCAGGGTCGCGCCACGTTCTCGATGGAATTCGACCATTACGAAGAGGCACCGGCCAACATCGCCGACGCCGTCACCAAGAAGGGCTGAGTTCGCTCAGCCGCTTCAAAAATTTTCCAATTAGAGGTAGCAAGTCATGGCAAAAGCTAAATTCGAGCGCAACAAGCCGCACGTGAACGTCGGCACCATCGGTCACGTCGACCATGGCAAGACCACGTTGACCGCCGCGCTGACCAAGATCGGTGCAGAGCGTTTCGGTGGCGAGTTCAAGGCGTACGACGCGATCGACGCAGCGCCGGAAGAGAAGGCGCGCGGCATCACTATTTCGACCGCGCACGTGGAATACGAGTCCCCGACCCGCCACTACGCGCACGTCGACTGCCCCGGCCACGCCGACTACGTCAAGAACATGATCACCGGTGCGGCCCAGATGGACGGCGCGATCCTGGTGTGCTCGGCCGCTGACGGCCCGATGCCGCAGACCCGCGAGCACATCCTGCTCTCGCGTCAGGTCGGCGTGCCGCACATCGTGGTGTTCCTGAACAAGGCCGACATGGTTGACGACGCCGAGCTGCTCGAGCTGGTCGAAATGGAAGTGCGCGAGCTGCTGAGCAAGTACGACTTCCCGGGCGACGATACCCCGATCATCCACGGTTCGGCCCGTCTGGCGCTGGACGGCGATCAGAGCGAGATCGGCGTGCCGGCCATCCTGAAGCTGGTCGATGCCCTGGATAGCTTCATTCCGGAGCCGACCCGCGACGTGGATCGTCCGTTCCTGATGCCGGTCGAAGACGTGTTCTCGATCTCCGGCCGCGGCACCGTGGTGACCGGTCGTATCGAGCGCGGCATCATCAAGGTGGGCGACGAAATCGAAATCGTCGGTATCCGCGATACGCAGAAGACCACCGTCACCGGCGTGGAAATGTTCCGCAAGCTGCTGGACCAGGGTCAGGCAGGCGACAACGCCGGTCTGCTGCTGCGCGGCACCAAGCGTGACGACGTCGAGCGCGGCCAGGTGCTGTGCAAGCCGGGTTCGATCAAGCCGCACACCGAGTTCGAAGCCGAAGTCTACGTGCTGTCCAAGGATGAGGGTGGCCGTCATACCCCGTTCTTCAAGGGCTACCGTCCGCAGTTCTACTTCCGTACCACCGACATCACTGGCGCCTGCCAGCTGCCGGAAGGCGTGGAAATGGTGATGCCGGGCGACAACGTGAAGATGGTCGTGACCCTGATCAACCCGGTCGCGATGGACGAAGGCCTGCGTTTCGCCATCCGCGAAGGCGGCCGCACGGTCGGCGCCGGCGTGGTTGCCAAGATCGTCAAGTAAGACATCTGCAATTCGACGGCTTCGGCAGTCGATGCAGCGAAGGGGGTCAGCGCAAGCTGGCCCCTTTTTGTTGCGTGGAAAGTCGGGCGGGCGGGCGGTCGCAAGCTGCTGAAAGGGTGCTTGCGCGGCGAAATCACGCTCGCTATAATGCGCGGCTCGGTGTCCCTGGGTAGGGCGCTGAGTTACAGCGAAAAGAACGGCAGGATGCCGCTCGTGTTCGCCAGACCGGGAAGGTCGCGTTGCATGGAGCACTCAACAACTCACGCGTTGTTGACCGTGCTCTTGTTGCGCACTATACTTTTCCGTCTGGGCAGGCCGGTTTACCGGGCTGCCTCAGTTTTTGGGCGGAGGAATGCCCTCGCCGGCAGGATGCGCGGCGCTCATCTACGCAGGAACATCGGGGCAGGTATCCCAGAGGCCTTGCCCGTCGCTCTTTTAACGAAGGAAGCTTCCGTCATGTCGGAACAAAAGATCCGGATTCGGTTGAAGGCGTTCGATCATCGTTTGATCGACCGTTCGGCCAGCGAGATCGTCGAAACGGCCAAGCGGACCGGCGCGCAAGTGCGTGGCCCGATCCCGCTGCCGACCAAGATCGAACGTTACACCATCCTCGTATCCCCGCATGCCGACAAGGATGCGCGTGACCAATACGAAACCCGCACGCACAAGCGCGTGCTTGATATCGTCGACCCCAACGACAAGACCGTGGACGCGCTGATGAAGCTCGAACTCGCGGCTGGCGTCGACGTACAGATCAAGTTGACCTGAGGACTACGACCATGACGAAGAAATATTCGTTGGGCTTCGTGGGCCGCAAGGCTGGCATGAGCCGCGTCTTCACTGAAGACGGCCGCTCGGTGCCGGTTACGCTGATCGAAGCAACTCCGAACCGCATCGCGCAGATCAAGACCGTCGAAACCGACGGCTACAGCGCCGTGCAGATTACCGTTGGCGCCCGTCGTGCCGCGCTGGTCAACAAGCCGGCTGCAGGCCACTTCGCCAAGGCGAAGGTGGAAGCGGGTCGCGGCCTGTGGGAATTCCGCGTTGAAGACGCCCAGCTCGGCGATTTCGCCGTCGGTGGTGAAATCAAGGCGGACATCTTCGAGGTCGGCCAGAAGGTCGACGTCCAGGGCGTCACCAAGGGTAAGGGTTTCCAGGGCACCATCAAGCGCTACAACTTCCGTATGGGCGACGCAACCCACGGTAACTCGCTGTCGCATCGCGCGCCGGGTTCGCTGGGTCAGCGCCAGACGCCGGGTCGCGTTTTCCCGGGCAAGAAGATGTCGGGCCACATGGGCGCCGTGCAGCAAAGCACGCAGAACCTGGAAGTGGTCAAGGTCGACGTCGAGCGTGGTCTGATTGCTATCCGCGGCGCCGTGCCTGGCGCAGCTGGTGGCGACGTGATCGTCCGTCCGGCGAGCAAGGCATAAGGAGAGATGACGATGGAACTCGTTATCACGGGTAGCAACAACAAGGTCTCGGTCTCCGATGCCGTGTTCGGTCGCGAATTCAGCGAAGATCTGGTCCACCAGGTCGTCGTCGCTTATCGCAATGCCGGCCGCGCTGGTACCAAGGCACAGAAGACGCGTTCGGAAGTTGCGGGCACGACCAAGAAGTCGAAGAAGCAGAAGGGCGGCGGTGCGCGTCATGGCGCGCTGACGGCTCCGATCTTCGTCGGCGGCGGCGTGACCTTCGCGGCCAAGCCGCGCAGCTTCGAGCAGAAGGTCAACCGCAAGATGTACCGCGCGGCCATCTGCGCGATCTTCTCCGAGTTGAACCGTCAGGGTCGTCTGATGATCGTCGACGCGTTCGACCTCGAAGCGACCAAGACCAAGGGTCTGATCGAGAAGCTGAAGGGACTGGACGTGGGCAAGCGCCCGCTGATCGTCACCGAAGAAGCCTCCGAGCACCTGTATCTGTCCGCCCGCAATCTGCCGTATGTGCAGGTGCGTGACGTGCAGGGTCTGGATCCGGTCGCTCTGGTCGGGGCCGATACGGTCGTGATCACCGCCGATGCGGTCAAGAAGGTCGAGGAGTGGCTGGCATGAGCAGCAACGAAAAAATCTTCAGCGTGCTGCGTGCTCCGCGAGTCTCCGAAAAGACCGCGCGCCTGCAGGAAATCTCCAACCAGTATGTCTTCGAAGTTTCGAACGAAGCCACCAAGGCCGATGTAAAGGCCGCGGTCGAGCAGCTGTTCGACGTCAAGGTCAAGGCAGTCAACGTGGTCAACGTCAAGGGCAAGAGCAAGTCCTTCCGTAACCGTGCTGGCAGCCGTGGCAATTGGCGCAAGGCGTACGTCCGCCTGGTCGATGGTCAGTCCATCGACGTAACGGCCAAGGCCTGAGGTCCATCCCATGCCATTGATGAAGTTCAAACCCACCTCTCCCGGCCGTCGTTCCGCCGTGCGCGTGGTTACTCCCGATCTGCACAAGGGCGCACCGCACGCGGCGTTGCTCGACTCGCAGAGCAAGTCCGGTGGTCGTAACCACCATGGCCGCATCACCGTGCGTCACGTCGGTGGTGGCCACAAGCAGCACTACCGCATTATCGACTTCAAGCGCAACAAGGAAGGCATTCCGGCGCGTGTGGAGCGGATCGAATACGATCCCAACCGTACCGCCCATATCGCCCTGCTGTGCTACGTCGATGGCGAGCGCCGCTACATCATCGCCCCCAAGGGCCTGAAAGCTGGCGATCAGGTCATTGCCGGTGCCAACGCGCCGATCAAGACCGGTAACACGCTGCCGCTGCGTAACATCCCGGTCGGTACGACGGTCCACGGTATCGAGCTGAAGCCGGGTAAGGGCGCTCAGATCGCACGCGCTGCCGGTGCAGCCGTCCAGCTGGTCGCTCGCGAAGGCATCTATGCCACGCTGCGTCTGCGCTCGGGCGAAATGCGCAAGGTGCCGGTCGAGTGCCGCGCCACCATCGGCGAAGTCGGCAACGACGAGCACAACCTCGAGAAGTTGGGCAAGGCCGGCGCCAAGCGTTGGCGCGGTGTTCGCCCGACCGTTCGCGGTGCGGCCATGAACCCGGTCGATCACCCGCACGGTGGTGGTGAAGCGAAGGCTGGCCAGGGTAATCCGCATCCGGTCACCCCGTGGGGTGTTCCGACCAAGGGTTACAAGACGCGCAAGAACAAGCGCACCCAGCAGTTCATCGTCCGCGATCGTAGGGGCTAATCGACCATGGCACGTTCACTCAAGAAGGGCCCGTTCGTCGATCACCACCTTGCAAAGAAGGTGGAGTCCGCTGCGGGTAGCAAGAAGCCGATCAAGACCTGGTCGCGCCGTTCGATGATCCTGCCGGAAATGGTAGGCATCACCATCGCCGTGCATAACGGCAAGAACCACATTCCGGTGCTCGTCAACGAGAATATGGTCGGCCACAAGCTCGGCGAATTTGCCGTCACCCGGACCTTCAAGGGTCACGGTGGCGACAAGAAGTCGGGCAGGTAAGGAGAGATGACGATGGAAGCGAAAGCAATCCTGCGCACCGCGCGCATCTCCCCGCAGAAGGCCCGCCTGGTCGCTGACCAGGTGCGTGGTTTGTCCGCCGAACGTGCGGTCAATCTGCTGAAGTTCTCGGACAAGAAGGCTGCACACCTGATCAAGAAGGTGGTGGAGTCGGCGATCGCCAATGCCGAGAACAATCAGGGCGCGGATGTCGACGAGCTGAAGGTCAAGACCATCATGGTTGATGAAGGTCCCTCCCTGAAGCGTTTCATGGCGCGGGCGAAAGGCCGCGGTACCCGCATCCTCAAGCGCACCAGCCACATCACTGTGGTTGTGGGCGCCGCCAAGTAAGCGGAAAGGAAAAGACCATGGGTCATAAAGTTCATCCGACTGGAATTCGCCTGGGCATCGCCAAGGACTGGAATTCCAAGTGGTACGCAAACAAGGCCGAGTTCGCCGGTTATCTGGCTGCCGACCTGAAAGTGCGTGAAATGCTGCGCAAGAAGCTCGCGCAGGCAGGGATCAGCAAGATCTTGATCGAGCGCCCTGCCAAAACCGCCCGCGTGACCATTCACACAGCCCGTCCGGGCGTGGTGATCGGCAAGCGTGGCGAGGACATTGAAAAGCTGCGTAAGGAAGTGAGCGAGCTGATGGGCGTTCCGGCGCACATCAACGTCACCGAGGTGCGCAAGCCGGAGCTGGACGCGCAGCTGGTCGCCGAGTCGATCGCGCAGCAGCTGGAGCGTCGCATCATGTTCCGCCGCGCAATGAAGCGCTCGGTCGGCAACGCGATGCGTCTGGGTGCCCTGGGCATCAAGGTCAACGTCGCTGGCCGCCTCAACGGTGCAGAAATCGCCCGTTCGGAGTGGTACCGCGAAGGCCGCGTGCCGCTGCACACGCTACGTGCCGACATTGATTACGGTTTTGCCGAAGCGTCCACGACGTACGGCATCATCGGCATCAAGGTCTGGATCTATAAGGGCGAAGTCTTCGACTTCTCTCAGGTTGGCCAGGAAAAGCAGGACGACAGCCCGCGCAACGATCGTAACGATCGCGGCGACCGTGGTGACCGCCCGTCGCGCCCGGCCCGTGAAGCGAGGTAACGGCAATGTTGCAACCCAAGCGAACCAAATATCGCAAGATGCACAAGGGCCGTAACGACGGCCTGGCATGGAGCGGAAACGCCGTCAGCTTCGGCGAATACGGCCTCAAGGCCACGGCGCACGGTCAGCTGACCGCGCGCCAGATTGAAGCAGCACGCCGCACGATCAGCCGCCACGTCAAGAAGGGCGGCAAGATGTGGATCCGTGTGTTCCCCGACAAGCCGATCACCAAGAAGCCGATCGAAGTCCGCATGGGCTCCGGTAAGGGCAACGTGGAGTACTGGGTCGCGCAGATTCAGCCGGGCCGCATGATCTATGAAATCGAGGGGATCCCCGAAGAGACCGCACGCGAGGCGTTCCGCCTGGCCGCCGCCAAGCTCTCGGTGACCACCACTTTCGTGACCCGGACGGTGCGCTGATGGATATCAAACAACTCCGCGAAAAGTCGGCTGACGAACTGAAGGCCCACCTGACCGATCTGCGTAAGGAGCAGTTCTCGCTCCGCATGCAGCAGGTCACCGGCCAGCTGCCGAAGACCCACGAAACCCGCCGGGTGCGCCGCGAGATCGCTCGCGTCAAGCACCTGCTCGGCAGCACCAAGTAAGGACGGCCGCGATGAGCGACAACAACGAAAAGCAAACGCTGCGCACGGTCGAAGGCCGTGTCGTCAGCAACAAGATGGACAAGACGGTCACCGTGTTGGTGGAGCGCCAGGTCAAGCATGCTCTGTACGGCAAGTACATCAAGCGCTCGACCAAGCTGCACGCACACGACGCCGACAATGCCTGCAACGAAGGCGATGTCGTGCGCGTGACCGAGATTGCTCCGATGTCCAAGACCAAGAACTGGCGGGTGGTCGAAATCGTCACCCGTTCGGCCGAATAAGGGAGATCTGAATCATGATCCAGATGCAGAGCTACCTCGATGTCGCCGACAATTCCGGTGCCAAGGAAGTGATGTGCATCAAGGTGCTGGGCGGCTCAAAGCGCCGTTACGCACATATTGGCGACATCATCAAGGTGACCGTCAAGGACGCCATTCCGCGTGGCAAGGTCAAGAAGGGCGAAGTCTACGACGCCGTCGTGGTGCGTACCCGCAAGGGTGTGCGCCGTCCGGACGGTTCGCTGATCCGCTTCGATGGCAATGCCGCTGTGCTGTTGAACAACAAGCAGGAGCCGATCGGGACCCGCATCTTCGGGCCTGTGACGCGCGAGCTGCGTTCCGAGAAGTTCATGAAGATCGTCTCGCTCGCTCCCGAAGTGCTGTGAGCGGAGGACATACACATGGCTAACCGTATCAAGAAGGGCGACCAGGTCGTCATCAACACCGGCAAGGACAAGGGTAAGCAAGGTGAAGTGGTGCGTGTGGATGGCGATCGCGTGATCGTCTCCAACGCCAACGTCATCAAGCGCCACACCAAGCCGAACCCGCAGGCGGGTGTCGCCGGCGGCGTGGTCGAGCGTGAAGCGTCGATCCATATCTCCAACGTCAATATCGTCAACCCGGCAACGGGCAAGGGCGAGCGCGTTGGCTTCAAGGTGCTGGAGGATGGACGCAAATTGCGTGTGTTCCGCTCCAGCGGTGAGGCGCTCGACGCCTGAGGAATGAGATCATGAACACTCGTCTCGAAAAGTTTTACAAGGAAAACGTGGTGCCGGCCCTGATGAAGGAATTCGGCTACACCAATCCGATGGAAGTGCCGAAGCTGGTCAAGGTTACGCTGAACATGGGCGTGGGCGAGGCCGCTACCAACAAGAAGATTCTGGAAAATGCGGTCGCCGACATGTCCAAGATCTCAGGTCAGAAGCCGGTGGTCACCAAGTCGCGCGTTTCGGTCGCATCGTTCAAGATTCGTGATGGTTGGCCGATCGGCTGCAAGACCACCTTGCGTCGCGCCAAGATGTACGAGTTCCTGGATCGCCTGATCAACATCTCACTGCCGCGCGTGCGCGACTTCCGTGGTGTGTCCGGTCGCTCCTTCGACGGTCGTGGCAACTTCAACATGGGTGTGAAGGAACAGATCATCTTCCCGGAAATCGACTTCGACGCCGTCGACGCGATCCGCGGTATGGATATCGCCATCACCACCACCGCCAAGACGGATGCGGAAGCGAAGGCGCTGCTGGCAGCGTTCAAGTTCCCGTTCCGTAACTGACCATAGAGGACATCCGAAATGGCAAAGACCTCCATGATCCACCGCGACATCAAGCGTGCAAAGCTGGCAAAGAAGTTCGCCGGCAAGCGTGATGCGCTGAAGAAGATCCTCTCCAGTCAGGATGCGTCCTACGAAGAGAAGATCGACGCGTCGACCAAGTTGCAGAAGCTGCCGCGCGATTCGTCGCCTAGCCGCCACCGCAATCGGTGTGAGCTGTCCGGTCGTCCGCGCGGTGTCTACCGCAAGTTCGGTCTGGGTCGCAACATGCTGCGCAAGGCCACGATGAACGGCGACGTTCCGGGGCTGCGCAAGGCAAGCTGGTAACAGCGCGCCGGCCGCTCGCGGCCGGTCTGGACAGGTTTGTTCTGTTCACCAAAGGAGTCCGACGCAAGTCGGGCTCTTTTGTCGTATACTTCCGCTTCTGTCTTGCCCGTTCGGGCCAGGCGTTGCGTCAAGGGTCCTGGCCCGTCCCCAGGAAAACACGAGATTTTCGCGAAAGCGGATATCGGTGCACTCAAAGGTACTCATATGAGCATGACTGATCCCATCGCCGACCTGCTGGTTCGCATCAAGAATGCGGCAGCGGTTGGTAAGCAGACGGTGAAATTGCCGTCGTCCAAGATCAAGGTTGCGATCGCCCAGGTCCTGAAGGACGAGGGTTACATCACCGACCTGCGCGTTACGGCCACCGAAAACAACAAGTCGGAGCTGGAAATCGTGCTGAAGTATTTCGAAGGCCGTCCGGTCATCGAGACCCTGAAGCGTTTCTCGCGCTCGGGTCTGCGCCAGTACCGCGGCAAGACCGAGCTGCCCAAGGTCCTGGGTGGCCTGGGTATCGCCATCATCTCCACGTCGAAGGGCATCATGACCGATGCGCAGGCTCGCGAAGCCGGCGTTGGTGGTGAAGTCCTGTGCTTCGTGGCCTAAGGGAAGGAATCGAACATGTCCCGTGTAGCCAAGAAGCCCGTGTCCCTCCCGAAGGGTGTTGAAGTGAAGGTCCAGCCCGACCTGGTCAGCGTCAAGGGCCCGAAGGGCACGTTGACCCTGCCGAAGCCGGTTGGCGTCGAGATCGCCGTCGACGGCGACGTTGCGACCCTGTCGGCCAATGATCCTTCGCAGATCGCCATCACCGGCACCGTGCGCGCCATCCTGGCCAATATGGTCAAGGGCGTGTCCGAAGGCTTCGAGCGCAAGCTCGAGCTGGTCGGCGTCGGTTACCGTGCTGCCATGCAGGGCAAGGACCTGAGCCTGGCGCTCGGTTTCTCGCACCCGCTGGTGTTCGTGGCGCCGGAAGGCATCACGCTGTCGACCCCGAGCCAGACCGAAATCGTGGTCCAGGGCGCCGACAAGCAGCGCGTTGGCGAAGTTGCCGCCAAGATCCGCGGTTTCCGTCCGCCGGAGCCCTACAAGGGCAAGGGTGTGAAGTACGCCGGTGAAGTCATCATTCGCAAGGAAGCCAAGAAGGCGTAAGGCAGGTCCCTCTGCGAGGAGCCCGGCCATCCATGGCCGGACTTTTCAATGTACAAGCCTGTTTTCCTTCAGCTTCCGTAGGATAAATATCATGAGCATCAACAAGAACATCGCCCGCCTGCGTCGCGCCAAGTCGACCCGTGCACACATTCGCGAGCTGGGCGTCGCGCGTCTGTCGGTGCTGCGCACCGGTCAGCACCTGTACGCGCAGGTCTTCACTGCCGACGGCTCCAAGGTGATCGCTGCGGCGAACACCCTGCAGGCCGACGTGAAGGAAGGCCTGAAGAACGGCAAGAACAGCGACGCCGCCACCAAGGTCGGCAAGCTGATCGCCGAGCGCGCCAAGGCGGCGGGCATCGAGAAGGTCGCCTTCGACCGCTCGGGCTACCGCTACCATGGCCGCATCAAGGCGCTGGCCGATGCAGCTCGCGAAGGCGGCCTGCAGTTCTAAGTACTGCTGCAGGGGTGGCCTCAGGCCGCCCCTGCGTTCCGCCGGCAGGTAAGTGCCGGGCCGACCCGTTCTTTTGCAGCGGTATTCGGCAACACCGCGTCACTCCACAACCATAAGCGGCTTCGAGCCGTACATACTCAATCAATCAAGGAATCAAGATGGCAGAAGAACGTGCACCGCGGGGTCGTGATCGCGACCGTAACCGCGAAGAGAAAGTCGACGATGGCATGATCGAGAAGCTGGTCGCGGTCAACCGCGTCAGCAAGACGGTCAAGGGCGGTCGCCAGTTCACCTTCACCGCGCTGACCGTGGTCGGCGATGGTCTGGGCAAGGTCGGTTTCGGCTATGGCAAGGCGCGCGAAGTGCCGGTCGCCATCCAGAAGTCGATGGAGCAGGCGCGCAAGAACCTGGCCACTGTCGACCTGAACAACGGCACCTTGTGGCATGCGGTCAAGTCCGGCCATGGCGCCGCACGCGTGTACATGCAGCCGGCTTCCGAAGGTACCGGCGTCATCGCCGGCGGTGCGATGCGCGCCGTGCTCGAAGCGGTTGGCGTGAAGAACGTGCTGGCCAAGGCTGTTGGTTCGCGTAATCCGATCAACCTGGTCCGCGCAACCCTGAAGGGTCTGTCGGAAGTGCAGTCGCCGGCCCGTGTTGCGGCCAAGCGCGGCAAGAAGGTGGAGGAGCTCAACCATGGCTAAGGACACCAACAAGACCGTGAAGGTGCGCCTGGTGCGTGGCCTGCGTGGAACCCAGTCGCGTCACCGCCTGTCGGTGCGTGCGTTGGGCCTGAATAAGCTCAACGATGTGCGTGAACTGAAGGACAGCCCGCAGGTGCGTGGCCTGATCAACACGGTTCACTACCTCGTCAAGGTTGAGGAGTAATCCAATGACTCTGCGTCTTAATGACCTCAAGCCCGCCGATGGCGCGCGTACCGAACGCACCCGCGTCGGCCGTGGTATTGGTTCGGGTCTCGGCAAGACCGCTGGTCGCGGTCACAAGGGTTCGTTCGCCCGCAAGGGTGGCGGCAAGATCAAGGCCGGCTTCGAAGGCGGCCAGACCCCGATGCAGCGCCGTCTGCCGAAGATCGGTTTCCGCTCCAAGATGGCGCGCGATACCGCTGAAGTGCTGTCCTACCAGCTGGACAAGCTGGATGCCGGTGACATCGATTTCGCAGCGCTGCGTGCGGCCAATCTGGTCCCGAGCCGCGCCAAGAAGGCGAAGATCGTGCTGAAGGGCGAGCTGAGCAAAAAGTTCGTGCTGAAGGGCGTTGCGGCAACCGCAGGCGCCAAGGCAGCAATCGAAGCTGCCGGCGGCAGCGTAGAGGAGTAATCGGCAGATGGCGCAGGCTGGCATTGGTAACCTCGGTGGCGGGCTCGGCAAGTTCACGGAACTTCGCCAGCGGCTACTGTTCGTCCTCGGGGCATTGATCGTCTATCGCATCGGCTGCTACGTGCCGGTGCCGGGCGTCAATCCCGATGCCATGCTTTCGTTGATGCAGGCGCAGGGCGGCGGCATCGTGGACATGTTCAACATGTTCTCGGGCGGCGCCCTGCACCGTTTCAGTATTTTTGCGTTGAACGTGATGCCGTACATCTCGGCATCGATCGTGATCCAGCTGGCCACGCATATCTTTCCCGCCCTCAAGGCGATGCAGAAGGAAGGCGAGTCGGGCCGGCGCAAGATCACCCAGTATTCGCGCATCGGTGCGGTGTTGCTGGCGGTGGTGCAGGGCGGCAGTATCGCGCTGGCACTGCAGAACCAGACCGCCCCGGGCGGCGCTCCGGTGGTGTATGCACCGGGCATGGGCTTCGTGCTGACCGCGGTGATCGCCCTGACGGCGGGCACCATCTTCCTGATGTGGGTCGGCGAGCAGGTCACCGAGCGCGGCATTGGCAACGGCGTGTCGCTGATCATCTTCGCCGGTATTGTGGCAGGCCTTCCGTCGGCAGCGATCCAGACCGTTGAAGCGTTCCGCGAAGGCAACCTGAGCTTCATTTCGTTGCTGCTGATCGTCATCACCATTCTGGCTTTCACCCTGTTCGTGGTGTTCGTCGAGCGTGGGCAGCGACGCATCACGGTCAACTACGCGCGCCGCCAGGGCGGTCGCAATGCGTATATGAACCAGACCTCGTTCCTGCCGCTCAAGCTCAACATGGCTGGCGTGATTCCGCCGATCTTCGCATCAAGCATCCTGGCATTTCCGGCGACGTTGTCGATGTGGTCGGGCCAGGCGGCATCGGGTGGGGTGGGATCGTGGCTGCAGAAGATCGCCAACGCGCTTGGGCCGGGCGAGCCGGTGCACATGCTGGTCTTTGCTGCGCTGATCATCGGTTTTGCGTTCTTCTACACCGCGCTGGTGTTCAACTCGCAGGAAACCGCCGACAACCTCAAGAAGTCGGGCGCGCTGATTCCAGGGATCCGTCCGGGCAAGGCGACCGCCGACTACGTGGATGGCGTGCTGACCCGCCTGACTGCGGCCGGTTCGCTGTACCTGGTCATCGTCTGCCTGCTGCCGGAAATCATGCGCACCCAGCTCGGTACCTCGTTCCATTTCGGCGGCACCTCGCTGTTGATCGCAGTCGTGGTGGTGATGGACTTCATTGCGCAGATCCAGGCGCATCTGATGTCCCACCAGTATGAGAGTTTGCTGAAGAAGGCCAACCTGAAGGGCGGCTCGCGCGGCGGTCTTGCGCGCGGTTAAGTGGTACACTAGATCTTCATTGCGTGAAGACGGCCTGGTTCCCGGGCCACGGTCTTCCGATCAGAAGGGCGGCTCGCGCGACGTCTCGCGCGCGGGTGTGACGGGGTGGTCTTGTGCGGGAGTAGCACAGGCGATTCGGAGAGGTTTTCTGGATCAACACCGTCCGGCGCCGGAGCGAGGGCACACTCCCCACGCCGGGTCCATGGAACCTCTGGTTCCACGGGCTTCAAAGCAATCCGAGGCCTTGCTACAATTCCGAGTTCACTTTTGATCCATCCTGCCGGATGGCGCCTGTGCGCCGTCGGGCCATCACTCAGTTGGAGAATCGCGTCATGGCGCGTATTGCAGGCGTCAACCTGCCAGCCCAGAAGCATGTCTGGGTCGGGTTGCAAAGCATTTACGGCATCGGCCGTACCCGTTCGAAGAAGCTCTGCGAAGCCGCAGGTGTGACCTCGACCACGAAGATCCGTGATCTGTCCGAACCCGAAATCGAGCGCCTGCGCGCCGAAGTGGGCAAGTATGTCGTCGAAGGCGACCTGCGCCGCGAAATCGGTATCGCGATCAAGCGACTGATGGACCTGGGCTGCTATCGCGGTCTGCGTCATCGCCGTGGTCTCCCGCTGCGTGGTCAGCGCACCCGTACCAACGCCCGCACCCGCAAGGGTCCGCGCAAGGCGATCAGGAAGTAAGGGATAGATCATGGCCAAGCCAGCAGAAAAGAAAACGAAGAAGAAGATCAAGCGCGTCATCACTGACGGCGTTGCTCACGTCCACGCTTCGTTCAACAACACCATCGTCACCATCACCGATCGCCAGGGCAATGCGCTGTCGTGGGCTACCTCCGGCGGCGCCGGTTTCCGTGGTTCGCGCAAGTCGACCCCGTTCGCTGCCCAGGTTGCCGCCGAAAAGGCTGGCCGCGCTGCGCTCGACTACGGCGTGAAGTCGCTGGAAGTACGTATCAAGGGTCCGGGTCCGGGCCGTGAGTCGGCCGTGCGTTCGTTGAACAACGTGGGCTACAAGATCACCAACATCATCGACGTGACGCCAATCCCGCACAACGGGTGCCGTCCGCCGAAGAAGCGTCGCGTCTAAAGGGAGCGATAAGAAATGGCTCGTTATATCGGTCCTACCTGTAAGCTCGCCCGCCGCGAAGGCGCCGACCTTTCCCTCAAGAGCCCGGCTCGTGCGCTGGACTCCAAGTGCAAGCTTGAGCAAAAGCCCGGCCAGCACGGCGCGGCTCGCAAGGGCAAGCTCTCCGACTACGCCACCCAGCTGCGCGAGAAGCAGAAGGTCAAGCGTATCTACGGTCTGCTGGAACGTCAGTTCCGCAACTACTACAAGAAGGCCTCGACCAAGAAGGGCAACACCGGCGAGAACCTGCTGCAGTTGCTGGAAACCCGTCTGGACAACGTCTGCTATCGCATGGGCTTTGCCGTCACCCGTCCGGCCGCGCGCCAGCTGGTGTCGCACCGTGGCGTGCTGGTCAATGGCAAGTCGGTGAATCTGGCCTCGTACCAGATCAAGGCTGGCGATGCGATCACGCTGTCGGAAAAGGCACAGAAGCAGCTCCGCGTCCAGGAAGCCCTGACCGTGGCTGAGCAGCACGACATGACGCCGTCGTGGGTTGAAGTCGATTCGAAGAAGTTCAGCGGCGTGTTCAAGGCCGTTCCGGATCGCGCTGACCTGCCTTCGGATATCAACGAAGCGCTGATCGTCGAGTTGTATTCGAAGTAATTCACATTGGAGAACCTCCGGCACTGCCGGAGGTTCGCAGGAGACCCCGCAACATGACGGTTACCGCCAACCAGGTTCTGCGCCCTCGTGGTCCGCAGATCGAACGTCTTACCGACAACCGTGCCAAGGTCGTGATCGAACCCTTGGAGCGCGGTTACGGGCACACGCTGGGCAATGCCCTGCGTCGTGTGCTGTTGTCGTCGATCCCCGGTTTTGCGATCACCGAGGTCGAGATCGACGGCGTGCTGCACGAGTACACCACGGTCGAGGGTTTGCAGGAAGACGTGCTGGACGTCCTGCTCAACCTGAAAGACGTGGCCATTCGCATGCACAGTGGCGACAGCGCGACGCTGTCGTTGTCCAAGCAGGGTCCGGGCACGGTCACTGCGGCCGACATCAGGACCGATCACAACGTTGAGATCATCAACGGCGACCACGTGATCTGCCACCTGACCAAGGACACCGCGCTGAACATGCGCCTGAAGATCGAGCGTGGCTTCGGCTATCAGCCGGCTGCTGCGCGTCGTCGTCCGGACGAGGAGACCCGTACCATCGGTCGTCTGATGCTGGATGCGTCGTTCTCGCCGGTGCGTCGCGTCGCCTACGCCGTGGAAGCTGCGCGCGTCGAACAGCGTACCGACCTCGACAAGCTGGTCATCGATATCGAAACCAACGGCACGATCGATGCCGAGGAAGCCGTGCGCACCGCCGCCGACATCCTCAGCGATCAGCTGTCGGTGTTCGGCGATTTCACCCACCGCGATCGCGGTGCGGCCAAGCCGGCTGCCAGCGGCGTGGATCCGGTGCTGCTGCGCCCGATCGACGACCTCGAGCTGACCGTGCGCTCGGCCAACTGCCTGAAGGCCGAAAGCATCTACTACATCGGCGATCTGATCCAGAAGACCGAAGTGGAGCTGCTCAAGACCCCGAACCTGGGCAAGAAGTCGCTCACCGAAATCAAGGAAGTGCTGGCACAGCGCGGCCTTGCACTGGGCATGAAGCTAGAGAACTGGCCGCCGGCCGGTGTCGCCCAGCACGGCATGCTTGGTTGATGCGTCACTGCATGGGCGTCTTCGGGCGCCCATGCCGTTTTCCCTCATCGACGGGCCGAAGCCCGCGGTGACACCGGTCGAGGGACGGCCGGTTCGGACCAACCGCAGTCCATTCAGCAGCGCCAGGATGGCGACAACGTCTCTCAAGCAGTCTCAACATTCCTTAGGAAATCACACTCATGCGTCACCAGAAATCCGGTCGTAAGTTCAACCGCACCAGCGCGCACCGCGAAGCCATGTTCCGCAATATGGCCGCTTCGCTGTTCAAGCACGAGCTGATCAAGACCACCTTGCCGAAGGCCAAGGAACTGCGTCGCGTCGCCGAGCCGCTGATCACCATCGGCAAGGTCGATGGCGTTGCCAATCGTCGTCTGGCGTTCGCCCGCCTGCGCGACAAGGAAGCGGTGGGCAAGCTGTTCGTCGAACTGGGCCCGCGTTACGCGACCCGTCCCGGCGGCTACCTGCGCATCCTGAAGGCCGGTTTCCGTGCCGGCGACAATGCGCCGATGGCGTATGTGGAGCTGGTCGACCGTCCGGTCGTGGCTGAGGAAGTGGCCGAGTAATCGGATCGCTCCATCAAGATTCCCGAAAAGCCCGGCATTGCCGGGCTTTTTGTTACGCGCGGCACCGAGTCGGACCGGCCGTTCGGGGAAGTGGGGGCGTCCTGGCCAATGCTCGCCTGGGGTGCCGGCCGAGCCCAGGGCGGTGGCGTTGCCATGATGGTGGATGCGAAGGTTCCTTGCCGGCGTGGTCGCGTTGATTCCTGTCCGATGGTCATGCAGCTCATCGCCTGGCAGTGCGAAGCCGCGGTGGTGCATGGCGCTTTGCGGTATACGACGGAGCAGGGCCGGGCATGCGTGGTCAGGGCCGCGACGATGATTGATAATCCGGATTCGATCCTAGGCAAGCAGTCACGATGAATCCATTGCGTTGGGGGTTTCGGGCGCAGTTTCTACTGGGCTTTCTGGCCTGTGCGGGACTGCTGGCCTATGCGATCTATGTGCAGCTGCATCTGGGGCTGGAGCCTTGCCCGCTGTGTATCTTCCAGCGGATCGCGTTTGCAGCACTGGCGGTGTTGTTCCTGCTCGGTGCCCTGCATGGGCCGCGTGCAGCTGGTGGGCGCAAGGCCTATGGGGTGTTGAGCTTCATCGCCGCCGGAGTGGGCATGGGCATCGCCGCGCGGCATGTCTGGGTACAGATCCGGCCTAAGGACATGATGTCTTCATGCGGCCCGCCGCTGAGTTTTCTGAGCGAGACGATGGGGCCGTTCGAGGTGTTCCGCACCGTGCTGACCGGTACCGGAGACTGCGGCAACATCGACTGGCGCTTCCTGGGCCTGAGCATGCCGATGTGGAGCATGCTGTGGTTCGTGGCATTGGCCCTGTGGGCGCTGTACGCCGGTTTCAGGGCACGGCGCGGTTCTGGGCACCGCTGAGGCGCGATGCCTGGTGCCGCTTGCCGTCCGGTCGCGCCCACCAGACGGCGACTGGACCGCGTCGCCCTGCCGAAGCCCCGGCCACGGCGGCGGCGCTTTGCGTGGCGCGCCGGCTCTGCCACCATCGCAGGCTGTCCAGGAGATCCGTCATGAATCGTTCCGCCCCGATAACCATCTGCGATCCCGCCGCCTCGACCTGGGCACCCGGGAGCTGGCGTGGCAAACCTGCGCTGCAGCTGCCAGCGTATCCGGACCAGGTGGCGCTGCAGGCGGCAATGGACGAGTTGGGTCAGTTGCCGCCGCTGGTGACCTCGTGGGAAATCTTCGCACTCAAGCGCCAGCTGGCCGAAGCGCAGGAGGGCAAGCGCTTCCTGCTGCAGGGTGGCGATTGCGCGGAGAATTTCAGCGATTGCCAATCGGGCACCATTTCCAATCGCCTGAAGGTGTTGCTGCAGATGAGTCTGGTGCTGGTGCACGGCCTGCGGCTGCCGGTGGTGCGGGTGGGGCGCTTTGCCGGGCAGTATGCCAAGCCGCGCTCGGCCGATACGGAAACGCGCGACGGGGTGACCTTGCCCAGCTATCGCGGCGATGTGATCAACGCACCGGCTTTCACCGAGGCCGCGCGGGTGCCCGATCCACGCCGCATGATCACCGCGCACTCGCGCTCGGCGATGACGATGAACTTCGTGCGTGCCCTGATCGATGGCGGTTTTGCCGACCTGCATCACCCCGAATACTGGAATCTGGACTGGGTGGGCTATTCGCCGCTGGCGGCGGACTACCAGAAGATGGTGTCCTCGATCGGCGATGCGGTGCGCTTCATGGAAACCCTGTCCGGGGCCGAGGTCTATAACCTCAACCGCATCGATTTCTACACCTCGCACGAGGCGCTGCTGCTGCCCTACGAGGAATGCCTGACCCGCCAGGTGCCGCGCCAATGGGGCTGGTTCAACCTCAGCACGCACTATCCGTGGATCGGCATGCGCACCGCGGCGCTGGATGGCGCGCATGTGGAATATCTGCGCGGCGTGCGCAACCCGATCGCCATCAAGGTGGGGCCGTCGGTGCAGCCGGACCAGCTGTTGCGGTTGATCGACGTACTCAATCCCGAGGACGAACCCGGACGGCTGAGCTTCATCCATCGCATGGGCGCGGCGCAGATCGCCGAGAAGTTGCCGCCGCTGCTGGAGGCGGTCAAGCGCGACGGGCGCCGGGTACTGTGGGTGTGCGATGCGATGCACGGCAATACCGAAAGCACAGGAAATGGCTACAAGACCCGGCGTTTCGACAACATCCGCGGTGAGGTGGAGACCTCGTTCGACCTGCATGCGGCTGCCGGTACGCGGCTGGGCGGTGTGCATCTGGAGCTCACCGGCGAAGATGTCACCGAGTGCACCGGCGGCGCGCGCGAGTTGACCGAGCGCGATCTGGAGCGTGCCTACCGCTCCAGCGTGGATCCGCGCCTGAACTACGAGCAGTCGCTGGAGATCGCGATGGCGATCGTGCGCAAGCAGCAACAGGCCGCATCGCAGCCGCTGGGAAGCTGACCGGACTGTGCGCATGACGTGATGCTCATGCCGCTTGCGGCATGCTGCTGCAGCCATCCCTCTTTCCCCCCACAGGAGGAACGGTTTGACTGCCGATTGGAACGTCATCCGCGAATACGCAATTCCGCTGGGCGCCGCGCTGCTTGCCGGCGTCGTCACCTGGTCGCTGATGCTGTGGCTGTTCCGCCGCATGCAGGGACGCGATTACCGACGCGCACGCATCATTCGCGTGATCACCTTGCCGGCAGCCTTCATCCTGCCGCTGCTGTTTCTGGGCGTGGCCACCGAGGCCACGCCATTGACCGGCAAGGCGCTGGCGGCGGTGCAGCACCTGCTGCATGTCGGCATCGTCGGCTGCGTGACCTGGCTGCTGGTGCGCGCGGTGGCGGCTGGCGAGGCGGCGATTCTGCGCAGCAACCCGATCGAAGTGTCGGACAATCTCACCGCGCGCCGCATCCAGACCCAGACCCGGGTGCTGAGCCGGGTGGTGATGGGCGCGGTGATCCTGCTTGGCATCTCGGTGGTGCTGCTCGGCTTCGAGCAGGTGCGCCAGATCGGCAAGACGCTGCTGGCCTCGGCCGGCATCATCGGGCTGGTGGCCGGTATCGCGGCCAAGCCGGTGTTCGGCAATCTGATCGCCGGCCTGCAGATCGCCTTGACCCAGCCGATCCGGCTGGACGATGTGGTGATCGTGGAAGGCGAGTGGGGCCGGATCGAAGAAATCGGCAGCTCGTATGTGGTGGTGCGGATCTGGGACGAGCGGCGCATGGTGGTGCCGCTCACCTGGTTCATCGAGAATCCGTTCCAGAACTGGACGCGCGCCAGCGCGGATCTGCTGGGTACCGCCTTCCTGTGGCTGGATTACCGCACCCCGATCGCGGCGGTGCGTGCGGAGCTGGAGCGCATCTGCCAGGGCGAGCCGCTATGGGACGGGCGCGTGTGCGTCACCCAGATCACCGATACCAGCGACAACACCATCCAGGTGCGCCTGCTGGTGAGTGCGCGCAACTCCGGCGATGCCTTCGACCTGCGCTGCCTGGTGCGCGAACGCATGATCGATTTCCTGACCCGCGAGCATCCCTACGCCTTGCCCAGGATCCGTGCAGAGATCGCCGCGCAGGAAAAGCCGGCCCTGCGCGCCGCAGCGCCGATCGCGCCGGACGGCGTGCGTTCGCCGGGCGCAGAAGATGGCGAGCCTGCCGCATCGCTCTAGCGTTGCCTGCAGGCGTGCGTGGTCGCGTCGGTGCGCGCGGGCGGTCAACCGGTGCGTGATGCTGCACATCGCCGGCTCGCGGTGCGCAGCTGCCATTGCGGCTGGCAGCGCGACATCCTGGTGATGCTGTCTCGTGACGTCGATGCCTGCACCGCCTGCGTACTGCCTTGCGGTGCGCTCAGTCTGCCGTCTTCGGTTGCGATGCGCCTGGTGGCGCTGGCGATGCGCTCGGCGCGTAGCCAGGCGCGAACCGCGCGTGGCTACGCTGCTCGTAGGCGTAGGCCAGTTCGATCAGTCGCGCCTCGCTCCATGCGGTACCCATGAACAGCAACCCGAGCGGCAAGCCTTGGGTCTGCCCCATCGGCACGCTCAGGCTGGGATATCCGGCCACTGCCGCGGCGCCGTAGCCGGCACCGGGAAAGGTGTCGCCTTTGCCTAGCGTGGTCACCCAGGCAGCGCCGGTGGTCGGTACGATCAGCGCGTCCAGCCGGTCGGACTTCAGTGCTGCGTCGATACCTTGTTCGCCGGCTAGCCGTCTGGCGCTGGCACGCGCGCTCAGATAGCCCGGGTCCTCCAGGCCCGGCGCGGCCTGCGCCTGCTCGAACAACTCCTGGCCGAAGTAAGGCAGTTCGCGCTGCGCATTGGCGCGATTGAAGGCAATCAGCGCGTCCAGATCCTTGACCGGCGCGGCATGACTGCGCAGGTAGGCGTTCAGGCCGGCCTTGAATTCGACCAGTAAGACCATCTGCTCGGCAGCATCCCACTTGCCATCCGTGACCAGGGCAGTCTCAACCACCGTCGCGCCTGCCGCACGCAAGGTCTGTACGGCGCGATCCAGTGCGGCAGCGATCGCGGGATCTTCGCGCAATGGATTGCGCAGCAGGCCCAGGCGCGCGCCGCGCAGGCCATCGGGTTTGAGGTGGGCGAGATAGTCTGGAGGGGACGACGGCGCATTGCGCGTGGCTGGGTCCTGCACATCGGGCGCGGCGATCGCCTGCAACACCGCGGCCGCGTCGGCGACGCTGCGCGTCATCGGGCCGGCGGTGTCCTGGCTGGCCGAGATCGGGATGATGCCGTCGCGGCTGACCAGGCCCACGGTCGGCTTGAGTCCGACCAGGCCGTTGACCGATGCCGGGCAGGCGATGCTGCCGTCGGTCTCGGTGCCGATCCCCACCGTGGCCAGGCTGGCGGCGATGGCCGCACCGGTACCGGCGCTGGAACCGCACGGGTTGCGGTCGAGCGCGTAGGGATTGCGGGTCAGCCCGCCGCGGGCGCTCCAGCCGGAACTGGACTGGGTGGAACGGAAATTCGCCCATTCGCTCAGGTTGGTCTTGCCCAGGATCACTGCGCCGGCAGCGCGCAGGCGCTGCACAAGGAAGCCATCGCGGGCTGGGCGGAACGCGGCCAGTGCCAGCGAGCCGGCGCTGTTGACCATCGGCACGGCGTCGATATTGTCCTTGAGCAGCACCGGGATACCGTGCAGCGGGCCGCGCACGCGGCCGGCGCGGCGTTCCTCGTCGAGTCGGCGCGCCTCGGCTTCGGCCTGCGGATTGAGTTCGATCACCGCATTGAGTCGCGGGCCGGCGCGGTCGATGCTGGCGATGCGTTGCAGGTAGGCGCGGGTCAGGTCCAGGCTGGTGGTGGTGCCGGACTGCATGCGCGCCTGCAGGCCGGCCACATCGGCTTCGACCAGATCGAGCGGTTCGGCGCCGGCCGCCGTGGCGGGTGTGTGGCGCGTCGGGGCGTCGGCATGCGCACAGCCGCACAGCGCCAGCAGCAATGCAAGGGACAAGGTGGTGGATCGCATCGGCGCGGGTTCCCCGGGAAGTCTGCGCAGGCTAACGGCGCAGGATCGGGGTGACAACGGATGGCCGCGTCCGCGTGGACAGGGCAGGGTGGGTCAGCGGCGACGCCGGACCAGATCGCGTGCCAGCACGCCGACCACGATCAGGTTGATCGCCAGCACGGCCCAGGCGGTCCAGCCGGGATGGCGGACGATGGCGTAGATATCGAAAGGCAGATAGATGGCGGCCGACAGGCAGCCCAGCAACGAGGCCCAGGCCTTGGCGCGCCACAGGCCCCAGGCTTCCACCACATGCAGCAAGCCGTAGGCCAGCATGGCGGCAGCGGCCAGATGCACGGCATCGGGGTTGATGGTCTTGAGCAACGACGGCAATGCGCCGTGCTCGGGATCCAGATTGAAACGGCGGATCAGCGTGCTGACCGCCTGCTGCAGCGGGAGCGGGCCCAGAATTTCCAGGCCCGTCGCCGCCAGCAGCGCAAGCGCTCCCTTGACCGCCTCGAGCAAGGCAATCGCGTGGAGGCCCGGATGCGCACGCGGATCCGGGCTATAGGGTTTGCGCTGCACGAGCGTGGACGCCAGTGCTTAGCCGGAGCGGCCGGCGCGCTTGCGCTCGTTTTCAGTCAGGTGCTTCTTGCGCAGGCGGATTTCCTTCGGGGTGACTTCGACCAGCTCGTCGTCCTCGATGAAGTCCAGCGCCTGTTCCAGCGTGTACTTGATCGCCGGGGTCAGCTTGATCGCATCGTCCTTGCCCGAGGCACGCATATTGGTCAGCGGCTTGGTCTTGATCGCGTTGACGGTCAGGTCGTTGTCCTTGGAGTGGATACCGACCAGCTGGCCTTCGTACACGTTGTCGCCTTCGGCGGCGAACAGGCGGCCACGCTCTTCCAGCGGCCCCAATGCATAGGCCGGGGTTGCACCCGGTGCATTGGCGATCATCACGCCGTTCTGGCGCTTGGCGATGGCGCCCTGTTCCTTCGGGCCGTAATGGTCGAACACGTGGAACAGCAGGCCCGAGCCCTGGGTCAGGGTGCGGAACTCGTTCTGGAAGCCGATCAGGCCGCGCGCCGGGATCATGTAGTCCAGGCGCACGCGGCCCTTGCCGTCCGGTTCCATGTTCTTCAGCTGGCCCTTGCGGGTGCCCAGCTTTTCCATCACGCCGCCCTGGTGCTGTTCTTCGATGTCCACCACCAGCTGCTCGATCGGCTCCATCAGCTTGCCGTCGATTTCCTTGATGATGACTTCCGGACGCGACACGGCCAGCTCATAGCCTTCGCGACGCATGTTCTCGATCAGCACCGACAGGTGCAGTTCGCCACGGCCGGAGACCAGGAACTTGTCGGCGTCCGAGCCTTCCTCGACCTTCAGCGCCACGTTGTGCACCTTCTCGCGGTCCAGGCGGTCGCGCAGCTGGCGGCTGGTCAGGAACTTGCCACCGGACAGGTCCTTGTTGCCGGCGAACGGCGAGTTGTTGACCTGGAAGGTCATCGAGATGGTGGGCTCGTCCACGGTCAGCGCCGGCAGCGCCTCGGGGTGGTCGAGCGCGCACACGGTGTCGGAAATGGTCAGTTCCTGGATGCCCGAGATGGCGACGATGTCGCCGGCTTCAGCGCTGTCCTGCTCGATGCGCTCCAGGCCCAGGAAGCCCAGCACCTGCAGCACCTTGCCCTGGCGCTTCTTGCCTTCGCGGTCGATCACGCTGACCGGCATGTTCTTCTTCAGCACGCCGCGCTGGATGCGGCCGATGCCGATCACGCCGACGAAGTTGTTGTAGTCCAGCTGGCTGATGCGCATCTGGAACGGGCCGTCCGGATCGACGTCCGGGGCGGAGACGTGCTGCATGATCGCTTCGTACAGCGGGGTCATGTCGCCGTCGCGCACGTTCGAATCCAGGCTGGCGTAGCCGTTCAGTGCCGAGGTGTAGACGATCGGGAAGTCCAGCTGCTCGTCGGTGGCGCCGAGCTTGTCGAACAGGTCGAACACCTGGTCGATCACCCAGTCCGGGCGCGCGCCGGGGCGGTCGATCTTGTTGACCACCACGATCGGCTTGAAGCCCATCGCGAAGGCCTTCTGGGTGACAAAGCGGGTCTGCGGCATCGGGCCGTCCATCGCGTCGACCAGGATCAGCACCGAGTCCACCATCGACAGCACGCGCTCGACTTCGCCGCCGAAGTCGGCGTGTCCCGGGGTGTCGACGATGTTGATGCGGTTGCCCTGCCAGGTGATGGCGGTGTTCTTGGCCAGGATCGTGATGCCACGTTCCTTTTCCTGGTCGTTGCTGTCCATCACGCGCTCAGCCAGGACGGTGCGTTCGGACAGGGTGCCGGACTGCTTCAGCAGGCAGTCGACGAGGGTGGTCTTGCCATGGTCGACGTGCGCGACGATGGCGATATTGCGGAGTTTTTCGATGGACATGCGGAAAGGGCCCCTGTCTGGCGCCAGTCTTGAGATGAGGTAAGCCCGACATTATAGCGGTTTCGTTGCGTTGCCGTTGCGGATTGGCGCACGTCGGTTCAGATCGCCCATTCAGCCAGCGTGACGAGCCTGGTCTCCAGGCGGCCACGAGCGTTGGACCATGGTCGTAACCGCGCGGCCGGCCACGCGCCCGGGTGTATCCTAATGGGCTGTTGATCACCCCAGAACCTGCAAGGATTTCCATGTCCCTGATCGCCACCTTCGACACCTCCCGCGGCCCGATCGTTGTCGAGCTGTACCCGGAAAAGGCTCCGCTGACGGTCGCCAACTTCGTCAACCTGGCCAAGCGCGGCTTCTACAACGGCCTGAGCTTCCACCGCGTCATCGCCGACTTCATGATCCAGGGCGGTTGCCCGGAAGGTTCCGGCCGCGGCGGCCCGGGCTACCGCTTCGAAGACGAGACCAATAACGGCGTGGGCCACGAGCGCGGCGTGCTGTCCATGGCCAATGCCGGCCCCAACACCAACGGCAGCCAGTTCTTCATCACCCACACCGCCACCCCGTGGCTGGACGGCAAGCACACCGTGTTCGGCAAGGTCACCCAGGGCCTGGACGTGGTGGACAGCGTTGCCCAGGGCGACACCATCAACACGCTCACCATCGAAGGCGATACCGACGCCGTGCTGGCCGCCAAGGCCGACCGCGTTGCGGAGTGGAACAAGATCCTCGCCGCCTGATCGCCACCCCCGTCGAACGGCCGCCTCGTGCGGCCGTTTGCTTGTCAATGCGCGCCGCCAGGCCTTGCGGCCACGCCAGCGCGCCACCCCCACCAACGCTTTTTAGCAGAGGAAACACCCCATGAAAGCACCTGTTCGTGTTGCTGTGACCGGCGCTGCCGGCCAGATCGGCTACGCCCTGCTGTTCCGCATCGCCTCGGGCGAAATGCTGGGCAAGGATCAGCCGGTGATCCTGCAATTGCTGGAACTGTCCAACGAGAAGGCCCAGGCCGCGCTCAAGGGCGTGATGATGGAGCTGGAAGACTGCGCGTTCCCGCTGCTGGCCGGCATGGTCGGCACCGACGACGCCGAAGTGGCGTTCAAGGACATCGACGTGGCCCTGCTGGTCGGCGCGCGTCCGCGCGGTCCGGGCATGGAGCGCAAGGACCTGCTGCTGGAAAACGCCAAGATCTTCACCGCACAGGGCGCGGCGTTGAACAAGGTGGCCAAGCGCGACGTCAAGGTGCTGGTGGTCGGTAACCCGGCCAATACCAATGCCTACATCGCGATGAAGTCGGCGCCGGATCTGAACCCGAAGAACTTCACCGCCATGCTGCGCCTGGACCACAACCGCGCGCTGAGCCAGCTGTCGCTCAAGCTCGGCAAGCCGGTCGGCGGCATCGAGAAGCTGGTGGTATGGGGCAATCACAGCCCGACCATGTACCCGGACTACCGTTTCGCCACCGCCGATGGCGCATCCATCGGTGATGCGATCAACGACCAGGAATGGAACGCCAACACCTTCATCCCGACCGTGGGCAAGCGCGGCGCGGCGATCATCGAAGCGCGCGGGCTGTCCTCGGCTGCGTCGGCCGCCAACGCCGCCATCGATCACGTGCGTGACTGGGTGCTGGGCAGCAACGGCAAGTGGGTGACCATGGGCGTGCCGTCCGACGGCTCCTACGGTATTCCCGAAGGCGTGATCTTCGGCTTCCCGGTCACTACCGAGAACGGCCAGTACACCCTGGTCAAGGATCTGCCGATCGACGACTTCAGCCAGAAATACATCGACAAGACCCTGGCCGAGCTGGAAGAAGAGCGCAGCGGCGTGTCGCATCTGCTGGGCTGAGTACCACGGTTGCCGCAAGTCAGAACGCCGGGCATTGCCCGGCGTTTTTTTGTGTCTGCTCACCAGCGGTGACACCAGCGGGTGGGCATCGCGGCGGTGCCGCGTGGAGTGCACTGCGCGCTGCGACAACGCGCCGTGCCGACGCCCCCGTGAATCGGCGGCCCAGCTACGTGCCCTGGCCGCGTTATCGCGTGGAGTGGATAACAGGACGCCGCGAGCCGTCGGCAGGCGGGTGCGGACGGCGCGCTCGGGAGGGTGCGCGTGGTACATGCCGCACCGGGTACCGGCCGTGTAGGCCTCACGGCTGCAGTCGTTCTGTCAGTCGCTCTTATTCCAGGCCTTCGGCCTTCAGCGCAGCCTGCACGTCGGCATCGGCCTGCATGCGCTGGAAGAAGGCATCCAGTGCCGTCAGCCCACTCACGTCCACGCCGGCCTTGCGGGCCCAGCGCAAGGTCACGAACAGATACGCATCGGCGCCGGTATGGCTGTCGCCGGCCAGCCACTGGCGGCCCTGCAGATGCGCATCGGCACGCGCGTAGAGCGTGCGCAACTTGCTGCGCGCATCGTCGTGGCTGCGCGCGATCAATGCCTGATCCTGCAAGTAGGCGGTGCTGCCGAAGATCGGCTTGAAGGTGGGGTGGACATCGGCATTGCAAAATGCGATCCAGCGATTGATCTCGGCGCGGTTGCGCGCGCTTCCATCGCCGCCCAGGCCGGTCAGCGGCGCGATGTCGGCGATGTAATTCAGGATGGCGGCGTTCTGCGTGAGCGCCCAATCGTCGATGACCAGCAACGGCACGGCACCTGCCGGATTGAGCTGCAGATAGTCGGGCGACTTCATGGTGGCGGCATCGACCACCACCAGGTCGAACGGCAACCCGGACCAGCGCAGGACGATGTGGTCAGCGAGCGAGCAGGCGCCGGGCTTGGTGTAGAGCTTCATGGTCAATCCAGTGAGGAACAGGATCACAAGCTTAGCCGGGTTGCCCTGCGAGCTGTGGCGCCGGACGGGCGACGCGCGGCGCACCACTGGAGACGGACGGGCGTGACGGCGTGCCTCGATGCAGGCGGCGCGACAGGCGCGGCAAGGACGAGGCCGATGTGGTCCTTCGCAGATGCCGCCGCCGGTGTTGCGGCAGTGCCGATCGTGGCGGTGCGGTGGATGCACATGGACCGTTCCAGGCACGCTTGTCCCGACAGACGCATGACGCACGGGTTTAAGTTTGAGCCAGCTACTGCGAGACGATCGGCGTAGCCTTTGCCGCGTCCCACTTCTGACGTCCTCCCCTTGATCGATTCCACCTCCAGCACGCACTCGCGCGTGGCGATTCCGCTCGCCCCATCGTTGGATCCAGCACTGGCGCAGGCACAGATGCCGGCTCGGTTTCGGCCGCTGGATTGCCGCGTGGTCTGGATCGCCAGTCTCGGCCTGATGTTGGCCTTCGTCGTGGCGGGCGTTGCGCAGGTGCTGACGGCGCTGATCGGGTTGGTCACCAACCTGGCGTATTTCGGGCGTCTGAGCGTGGAGATGGTCAGCCCGGCAAAGCACGCCTTGGGAGCCTGGGCGATTGCGGTGTCGGTGGTCGGTGGCGTGATCGTCGGTGCGATGGCGCGCTACGGGTCGCGTGCGATTCGGGGGCACGGCATTCCCGAGGCGATGGAACAGGTGCTGCGTAACGACAGCCGCATTCCGCCCATCATGACCTGGCTCAAACCGACATCGTCGGCCGTGGCGATCGGCACCGGCGGGCCATTCGGTGCGGAAGGACCCATCATCGCCACCGGCGGCGCACTCGGATCGCTGCTGGGGCAACGACTGCATGTCACTGCCGACGAACGCAAGACCCTGCTTGCCGCAGGTGCTGCCGCCGGTATGGCCGCGATCTTTGCAACCCCGATCGCGGCGGTGGTGTTGGCGGTGGAGCTGCTGTTGTTCGAACGCCGCGCGCGTTCGCTGATTCCGGTGGCGCTGGCGGCAATGGTCGGGGCCGCGATGCACGGCGTATTCGAAGGCACTGGCCCGGTATTTCCCATGCCGACGCTGCCGCCGGCGGCGTTGAGTGCCTTGTTCGCCTATGTGGCGATGGGAGCCGTGGTCGGCGCGATCAGCGTCGGCGTGACACGCCTGACTTACGGCATCGAAGATGCATTCGAACGGATTCCGCTGCACTGGATGTGGTGGCCGGCGATCGGTGGCGTGGTGGTGGGCGTCGTCGGCTACTGGGTGCCGCGGACCTTGGGCGTGGGATACGACAACATCATTCTGGTATTGGGCGGTGGCGTGGGGCTGGGCACGATGTTGATCCTGTGCGTGGCCAAACTGGTGTCGTGGTCGGTGGCGCTGGGCAGTGGAACCTCTGGCGGCACACTGGCGCCGTTGTTCACCATCGGAGGTGCGCTGGGTGGCGTGCTCGGGATTGCCGTGGCGAGCCATGCACCCTGGCTCGGCGTCGACCCACGGATGGCAGCGCTGGTCTGCATGGCGGCCATGTTCGCCGGCGCATCGCGCGCGTTCCTGGCCTCGGTGATCTTTGCCTTCGAAGCGACACAGCAGACGCACGGACTGCTGCCACTGCTGGGCGGCTGCGCTGCGGCGTATCTGGTCTCCGGTTTGATGATGCGCCACACCATCATGACCGAGAAGATCGTGCGCCGCGGCGTTCGCGTTCCATCCGACTACAGTGCCGATCATCTGGATCAGATCGCAGTAGGCACGGTGTGCAGTCGCGACGTGGTAAGCCTGCAGACAACGCAGACGCTGGGCGAGGTGCGCCAGTGGGTGCGCGGTGGCGGTGCCGAGGTCAGCCACCAGGGCTTTCCGGTCACCGGCGCGGAGGGCATGCTGCGCGGCGTGCTGACACGCCGCGATCTGCTCGACCTGCGTCTGGGCGATGACGTGCCGCTGGCTGCGCTGCTGCAGCGTGCTCCGGTGGTCATCGGCGAAGAGCACTCGCTCCGCGAAGCCGCCGATCACATGAGCGATGCCGGTGTCGGCAGGTTGGTGGTCGTGGATGGGCGGCAGACCTTGCGTGTCATCGGCATCATCACGCGTAGCGACCTGCTCGCGGCGCATGGCGGCCGCCTGCGCGCCGCCAGGGAAATCGTGCGAAGCACTGCGCGCGGCCCAATGCGGGCAAAGACAGCGCAGATAATTCCAGAGGCGTGACGACGGCGGTAGCGACACGCCGCAGCATGGTGCGGTGTGTCGCTTACGACGCTGTGCGCGGACGCAGCTTCTGCACGCGATAGAACGTGTGGTCGCCAATGGTGGCCACCTGATAGGCATTGCGCCAGCTCGGGCTTGCAATCGCGCTGGCGGCAAAGTGGCTGGCACCCGGCACGATTTCCTTGCGCTGACCAGCCGGCAATGCCCAATTGCGCTCTGCAGCCAGTGCGACACCGAGCGCCTTGTTCCAGGCGTCATCGTTCTTCAGCTGCGTGCCCGGCGCCACGATGGTCGGTGCGAACTGCTTGCGTGCGGTAACCACTTCGCACATCGAATCGCCCCACAGACCGCTGTCCAGCCGGCGCAATGCGACTTCGGCGACAGCCTGCTGGCCGCGCAAGGTCTGGTCGCGCGCTTCCAGGTACACGGTGGTACTCAAGCACAGCGAATCCGCAGCTGGCTGCGGCATCAATTGCGCCAGCCAGAAAATCCAAATCATCTTCATACAACTCCTTGCTCCGTATGGGCCGGTCCGCAGGGCATCCAAGGTGGATGCACCAGTGCGAAAGGCTTGGCGTCATGGGGAGGCGACCTGTCACGGGCCGCCCGGTCTCCGGCGAAAGAGAGTTGCCGAAGGTGCCCACCAAGTGGGTGGGTCAAAAAGTTGGCGCAAGGTAGGCGGCGATCACACAATCGAGGCTGAATGGACGGGGTTGACGCAGCGCAGGGGGCTGCTGTGCCTGCTTTGCGCAGTCGTGCACAACGCACTGCGGCAGCGCAGCCGCGTCGCATCGGCACAGCGACGGACCGGTGGCGTCGCCGCATCCGTCTGCATATCTCTGCATTGGCAACGCGCATGGCAATGGGTGGAGGGATTCAGGCATGACGGCATGCAGCGTCTGCCAGGCGTCGCAGGCCGATCGTATCGGCTGGACAGTTGTGGGACAGGTGTAGCGGGCAACCGATGCGCGGCCTCACGCAGATGCCTGGCAACACACGCCGTCAGCTGCGCATTCGTGCCTGCGCGTGACTGACGAGCGTGAGCAGAGAAGCCGCCGACGCCGCTCGCGCTGTATCGGCGTCGCACCCAGTTTGAACCAGTTCGTCACCACCAGATGACGCGCAGGGCGCGACTCGGCCACGACTGCGTCTTCTGATCAGTCATGCGTTCGAGTTGGCCGCTCGCTGCAACCGATGCGCGCTCTTGCGTCGGGCCGTCAAAAGATAGGTATGCACGCCTCTGGCGAGCAGCGTTCAGGCTCGTTGCGGCAGGTTCGCTCTTTCACTATGCCGCTGCTGTCGGGGCGTCATGCGGGATGGGTTGCCGCAGGCCAGCAACACGCATGCCGCACCGCAGAGCACAGGGCCGATCGCCATCGACCATGCCAACTGTGCATGACCGGCGGCATGATCGTTATTCAAGTGCAGCAACAGGCCGATCAGCACGCTGCCTGATGCAAGCGCGAGTTGGGCGACGGCCGTCAGGATTGCGACGCCGCGTGCCTGTTGCGCGGGGCCATAGTGCGTGGCCAGTTCGGCATGTCGTGCCCACGCCCACTGCCCGGCTGCGCCGGCTGCCATCCCCATGCCGAATGCCAGCGTGGCGTCGGGCCATACGCTGCGTGTTGTCTTCATCGCAAACAGCAGCCCGAACACGACCAACGCGAGCCCGCTGCATCCCAGCCGCTGGACAGCGCCGGTCTGCAACCGTGCCGCAAGCGGCTGTATGGCCACGGTACCGACGGCGTAGCTGATCAGAACGGCGCTGCCCCAGCCTGGCGAAGGGAGCAGCGCTTGCGCCAGATACGGCGCCAGTTTGGTAAAGGTGGGCAGGGCCAGCGATAACACTGCGATCACCAGCAGTGGCAGCACAGATGCGCTGCACAGGACTGCACGCGCTATGTCTGCCGGGCCTGCAATGTGCTGCGCATGCGGCAATAGTGCTTGGCGCAGCCGCCATGCCGTCAGCATGGCCAGCGTGCTGACGGCAGCCACCACCGCCATCGCGAGGCAGGCGCCTGCATGCGCTCTGGAATGCACCAGCATCCCGATCGTCGCACTGACCGACAATGCGGCCAGGCCACTGCCGACCAACCGCAGTGCGCTGACGCCCTTGGCGCCCCGCCATGGCCAGCGGCCCAGGCCAAGCAAGGTGTTCTGCGCAACATCTCCCATTGCGTATGCCGCGCGGAACAACAGGCTGAAGAGCAACACGCAGGCCAGGCGCGTGGGCGCAGGCAACCACGGCACCAGGAACAGCAGCGCCATCGCCACGGCGGCGATGGCCACGCCGCGCCATTGCGCATGACCGGCCCAGGTCAGGCTGCTGCTTGCCTGCCAGCGACGTGCAGCGAGCACGCCCATCACTGCACTCACTACCAGGCCCGCTGCGACCGACACGCCGGCGGCGGTGGCGCTCAGCTGTACGTATTCGGTCAGGGCAAAGATCAGCAACAGCTCGCCGGTGTACCAGAGCAGGCTCTTGCCGAAGTGCGCAGCTGCGTACGCCAGCATCGCCGACAGCGGCAGGGTGAGGGGCGGCGGCGCTGTCGTCGAGGCTGGCATGGGCCGGTTATAGACGTGTTCTGCGACAACAAAAAGAAGGCCGCAGGATGCCGCCGCCGCGCGCGGTTGCGACGCCTGCCTCGGGCGTTGGCAAGGGGCTGCGCGGCGGCGTGGATCTGTTTCGATCCACAGTACGCGCGCTGGCGCTATCAACAGCTTCGCCGCGGCGGGCCGGGCGTGCGCGACCGGCATGCGGCCTGGGGCACGACCCGCAGCGGTTGCCGCAGAGCGGCGATGGCGCGACAGAGGCCAGTGCCCCTCCAGAACGAAGGGATTCCGACGATTGCCCGTCGACCGGCCCTGGTCAGCCGGCATGCGCCAGCGGCCACGCCGTCAAACGCAGGGCGGCGGCACCGGCGCAGACATCACAAGGTTGCGGCGAGTCGGCTGGCCTGGTTGATCGCGCGCTTGGCATCCAGCTCGGCTGCCACATCGGCGCCGCCGATCAGGTGCGGCTGCTTGCCGAGCGCCTGCAAGGCGGCCTGCAGCTCGCGGCGCGGTTCCTGGCCGGCGCAGATCACCACCGTGCCGACATCGAGCAACTGCTCGCTGCCCTCCACGCGGATCCGCAGTCCGGCATCGTCCACGCCCAGGTATTCCACGCCGCCGAGCATCTTCACGCCCTTGGCCTTGAGTGTGGCGCGGTGGATCCAGCCGGTGGTCTTGCCCAGCCGCGCACCCGGCCGCCCCGGGCTGCGTTGCAGCAGCCAGACCTGGCGGGCAGGGCGCTCGGGCTGCGGTCTGACCAGCGCGCCGCGGGTCTCGAAGGTCGCATCCACGCCCCATTCGGCCATCCAGCGCGCCGGGTCCAGCGACACGGATTCGCCCTCGTGCACCAGGAATTCGCCGACATCGAAGCCAATCCCGCCGGCGCCGATGATCGCGACCTTGTCGGCAGCGACATGGCGGCCCAGCACCACGTCCAAATAGCTCACCACCATCGGATGGTCGGCGCCCGGGAAGTCGACCTTGCGCGGCTCGATACCGGTGGCCAGAACCACCTCGTCGAACTCGGTCAGGTCGGCTGCCTGCACATGGGTATCCAGGCGCAACTGCACGCCGGTCGCCTCGATGCGGTGGCTGAAGTAGCGCAGCGTCTCGTTGAACTCTTCCTTGCCGGGAATGCGCCTGGCGACGTTGAACTGCCCGCCGATCGCATTGCTCGCATCGAACAGGGTCACGTGGTGGCCGCGCTCGGCCGCCACCGTCGCGCAGGCCAGCCCCGCCGGGCCGGCGCCGACCACGGCGATGCGCTTGGGCGTGGCGGCGGGGGTGTAGACCAGCTCGGTCTCGTGGACCGCACGCGGGTTGACCAGGCAGGTGGCCAGCTTGTTCTCGAACACATGATCCAGGCAGGCCTGGTTGCAGGCGATGCAGGTATTGATGGTGTGCGATTGCCCGGTGCGCGACTTGTTGGTCCACTGCGGGTCGGCCAGCAGCGGTCGCGCCAGCGACACCATGTCCGCCGCGCCGTCGACCAGGATGCGCTCGGCCACCTCCGGCATGTTGATGCGGTTGCTCGCCACCACGGGAATGCGCAGGTGCGGTTTGAGTTTGGCGGTCACGCTGGCGAACGCGGCGCGCGGCACCGAGGTGGCGATGGTGGGGATGCGCGCCTCGTGCCAGCCAATGCCGGAATTGATGATGGTGGCGCCGGCCGCTTCGATCGCCTGGGCCTGGGCCAGGATTTCCTGCCACTGGTTGCCGTCCTCGACCAGGTCCACCAGCGACAGCCGGTAGATGATGATGAAGTCCGGTCCGCAGGCCTCGCGGATGCGGCGCACGATCTCCACCGCAAAGCGCATGCGCTTTGCCGCATCGCCGCCCCAGGCATCGCTGCGTTGGTTGGTGCGTGCGGCGGTGAACTCGTTGATCAGATAGCCTTCCGAACCCATCACCTCCACACCGTCGTAGCCGGCTTCGCGCGCCAGCCGCGCCGACCGCGCGTAGGCGGCGATCTGGCGGTCCACCGCTGCCGCAGACAGGGCACGCGGGGTGAACGGATTGATCGGCGCCTGCAGCCTGGACGGCGCCACCGACAGCGGGTGATAGGCGTAGCGCCCGGCATGCAGCAACTGCAGGCAGATCTTGGCGCCATGCTCGTGCACGGCGCGGGTGACTTGGCGGTGCGGGCGCACTTCCCAGGGCCAGGACAGCTTGCCACCGAACGGCTTGAGCCAGCCCACCACGTTCGGAGAAAAGCCGCCGGTGACGATCAGGCCGACCCCACCGGCCGCGCGCTCGGCGAAATACGCCGCCAGCTTGGGAAAATCGCGTGCACGGTCTTCCAGCCCGGTGTGCATCGAGCCCATCAGGACGCGGTTGCGCAGTTGGGTGAAGCCCAGATCGAGCGGCGTGAACAGGTGCGGGAAGGGCGAGGGCGAAGGGCCGGTGGCGGGCGACATGATGTGGATACGCTGGCGTACGGAGTGCGCACGATGCAGGCAAACGGGCGTGGCGGCAAGTCCCCGGTGCCCAAGTCCGGGGTGAGGGCTGCGCCGCCGCCACCGGATCGCCGAGGTGACACCGCCTGCCATGCCAGGAGCTGCCCGGCGCAGTGCCGGCCCATGCCTGCTGTGGCAGCTGGTTTCGAGGTGCAATGAACCCGAGGCGCGAGCCTCGGGGCCATTGCTGTTTCGCTGCGGACCGATGGCCGCTTCAGTGCAGGGGCGGCAGCGAAACGCGACCTGCCACGGCTACCAGCCGGCCAAGGTCAGCTTGCCGATGGTGCTGCCGCTTTCCAGCCGACGGTGCGCTTCACGCAAGGTGCCGGCATTGATCGGCGACAGCGTTTCGGTATGTGTCGTGCGCAACTCGCCCGCGTCGATCAGGCTCGCCGCACGGTTGAGGATGCGATGCTGTTCCACGATGTCGTCGGTGGCGTAGCGCGAGCGGGCGAACATCAGCTCCCAATGAATGCCGATGCACTTGGACTTGTATGGGTCGCCGATCGGCAACGGACCGCGGGGCTCGACGATCAGGCCGACATGCCCCTGCGGCGCCAGGATCTCGCCCAGCGGTTGCCAGTAGAGATCGGTGTCGGCCAGGTTCAGCGCCGCATCCACGCTGTGCAGGCCCAGCGCCTGCAACTGTGGGTGCAGCGGCTGGTGATGGTCGATCACATACTGGGCGCCCATCTGCCGCACCCATTCGATGCTCTCCGGCCGCGATGCGGTGGCGATCACCGTGAAGCCGGCATGCCGCGCCAGCTGGATCGCGATGGAGCCAACCCCGCCGGCGCCGCCGATGATCAGCAGATGCCGGCCGCGGTTGCGTGCGCCGTCGAAGGCGAACGGCATGCGCTGGAACAGCAGCTCCCACGCGGTGAGCGTGGTCAACGGCAGCGCCGCGGCCTGGGCAAAGCTCAGTGAGGTGGGTTTGCAGCCGGCGATGCGCGCATCCACCCATTGGTACTGCGCGTTGCTGCCCGGCCGGCTGATGTCGCCGGCGTAGTAGACCTCGTCGCCCACCGCAAACGCCGTGACGTCCGGACCCACCGCCTCGATCACGCCAGCGGCGTCATAGCCCAGGATCTTCGGCGCTTCCAGGGGCTGTTGCCTGGGCGCGCGCATCTTGGTGTCGACCGGATTCACCGAGATCGCTTCCACTCGTACCAACAAGTCATACCCCGACGGTGCTCCGGGAGCCGGAAGCTCCATGTCGAGCAACGACGCCGGATCGTCGATCGGAAGATAACGGGTGAGGACCACAGCTTTCATCGGGACGCTCCTGGTGGGGAGTTCAGGGTGCGTTGTGAAGCAAGTTGGCTGCAACCATGGACCCCACAATTCAGCTCGAACGGGGCCTGGCGTTCACCAATGTGGTTTTTCCAACGCTCAGGAAGGTCAAAACCGGGCCGTGTTGTAACCGTCTCCAATGTGCTCGATTCGGCTCTCGTTCATATCACGCGATCGGCAGAAGTGGGTGCCCGGTCCTTTTCTTCATGAAACTGTATACGTAGTATTGGCTAGGGTTTGCAGCCCTGGCGATTGCTTTCACATGTTATATGACCGTTAACGCGATCTTCACTGAGGCCGGCTTAATCTGCGCCCCGATGGCTCTGGATGTGACGAGCATCTTTACCAAGAACACCGCCTCTATCGGTTTTATCTCCCAAAGAAGGAGCTGTATAAATGAACAAGAAAATTCTCACTGCCGCGTTGCTCGGCGGTCTGGCAGTGGCCCAGGCTGCTTCCGCGCAGGAGTTCGATGACCGTTGGTACCTGACCGGTGGCGCTGGCTTCAACTTCCAGGACAACGACCGTCTGACCAATGATGCTCCGTTCGTCACCCTGGGCCTGGGCAAGTTCGTCAGCCCGAACTGGTCGATCGACGGTGAGCTGAACTACCAGAATCCGAACTTCGACGCCAACCAGGACCAGAACTGGAGCCAGTACGGCATCTCGTTCGACCTGCGTCGTCACTTCATCCAGGAAGGCCGCGGCTGGAACCCGTACCTGCTGTTCGGTCTGGGCTACCAGCGCTCGGAAGAAGAGTTCGACGCCACCCCGAACCCGGTGTCGCCGGGCCAGCAGAAGGACGGCAACTTTGCCGCCAAGGCTGGTGTGGGTCTGCAGACCACCTTCGACAAGCGCGTTGCCGTGCGTGCCGAAGTGGCCTACCGCGCCGACTTCAACGACCAGAGCGTTGCCGCTCCGCAGGAAGACTGGTTCGGCGACGTGCTGGCTTCGGTCGGCGTCGTGATCCCGCTGGGACCTGCTCCGTCGACCGCTCCGCCGCCGGCTCCGGCTCCGGTTGCCCCGAGCTGCGCAGACCTGGATGACGACGGTGACGGCGTCAACAACTGCGACGACAAGTGCCCGGCTTCGCAGCCTGGCCAGACCATCGGTCCGGACGGCTGCCCGGTGCCTGTGTCGATCGACCTGAAGGGCGTGAACTTCGACTTCAACAAGTCGACCCTGCGTCCGGATGCCGTGTCGATCCTGAGCGAAGCGACCGAAATCCTGAAGCGCTACCCCGACCTGAAGGTCGAGGTTGCCGGTCACACCGACTCGAAGGGTACCGACGCGTACAACCAGAAGCTGTCCGAGCGTCGTGCGACCACCGTGTACGACTACCTGACCAAGAACGGCGTCGATGCGTCGCGTCTGGTCGGCCCGATCGGCTACGGCGAGAGCCGTCCGATCGCTCCGAACGCCAACCCGGATGGTTCCGACAACCCGGAAGGCCGTGCGAAGAACCGTCGTACCGAGCTGAACGTCCAGAACTAATCGGACCGCCAGTCTGCTTCATACAAAACCCGGCCTTGCGCCGGGTTTTGTCTATATGTGTACCAAACGTCCCCTGGTTCCTTCGCATACAGGCTGCGATGCTGTCTGTGTTGCGCTTCCGGCACGGTTCCTGTTGAAACAGCGTTCATCGCTGCCTACACTCGCCGCGTCGACACATACTCTTAATTGGAAGAACCAACGATGCTGCGTACCGCTACGGCAGGACTGCTCTGTCTCGCTCTGATTCCCGCCGCCTACGCCGCTCCGAACTGCGCCGGCAGCATGGTGTCCCAGCCGCTGCCGTTGCCCGCCACCGTGATTGCGCCGGCCGCCGCCGAGTTCTATACCCGCAGCGTGCAGCTGGGCATGCCCACCGGCGTGCTGGCCCAGCCCTACAGCAGCGATCAGTCTGTGGACCGCGTGCTGCTGCGCCTGCGCGTGGAAGGCTGCCAGGACGTGGCCAAGGTGATCCCGCCGGGTGGCGCGGTCAACCCTAACGATCCGGCGGCCTACAAGGCCACCACCGCCTTCGACAACACTCCGTGGCGCTTCGACATGAGCCAGAACGGCAAGCGCATGACGGCCGAAGAATTCGACGCCTGGATGAAGGCGCGCGGCGTGCGCGTGGTCAAGGCGCGTCCGGCCCCCGTCGCGGCTCCTGCCGCAGCGGCGCCGGCAGCCGACGCCAAGCCGGTCGAGAACAAGTAATCCACGCGGTCGGGACGGCATGACCCGGCGGCTTCCGCCGGCGACGTCCCGGCCTCGCCCGCGCGGCCCGGCACCGCCGGCGCGCGCCGCGCGCGCGTCCACCGCTGCACAGGGCAATTCCGCGCCGCGACACGGGCTGGCGCGGGTGCTGTCCAAGCTGGGCGTGTGCTCGCGCACCGAGGCGGCCCGATGGATCGCCGATGGCCGGGTCAGCGTCGATGGACGGGTGATCCGCGACCCCGAATGTCCGATCCGCACCGCGCAGCACGCGGCCATCGCCATCGATGGCCAACCCCTGGCTGGACCTTCGCGGCTGTATCTGATGCTCAACAAGCCGCGCGGCGTGGTCACCACGGTGCGCGACGAGCAGGGCAGGGACACCGTGTACCGCTGTTTCGATGGCGCGGGCCTGCCGTGGCTCGCGCCGGTGGGGCGGCTGGACAAGGCCAGCGAAGGCCTGCTGCTGTTCAGCAACGATCCGCAATGGGCGGCAGCGGTGACCGATCCCGCCAGTGGTCCGGACAAGACCTATCACGTGCAGATCGATTGCCACCCGAGCGCTGCGCAACTGGCGCAGTTGCAGGCCGGGGTGGTCGATCCCGATCCACAAGGCGAGGGTGTGTTGCTGCGCGCCAAGCGGGTCGAGGTGCTGCGCGAAGGCGAGCGCAATGCCTGGCTGGAAATCGTGCTGGACGAAGGCCGTAATCGGCAGATCCGCCGGTTGCTGGCGGCGCTGGACATCGGCGTGCTGCGGCTGGTGCGCGTGGCGATCGGGCCGCTGGCAATCGGCGAGCTGGGCAAGGGCGCCTGGCGGATGCTCAGTGCGGCGGAAGTCCTGGCGCTGACGCCGGCTCGCGCCAGCGCGCCAGGCGCGCGCTGAGCAAGGCATTCACCACTTCCACCGCGCGCGCGTCGCCGGCGCCGTTGGCGTCATGGCGCCGGCCCTTGGCGTGATTGCAGCTGGCACAGGCCAGCGCCAGATTGCGCGCGTCGTTGGGGTCGTCACCCACCAGCGCGCAGAGCGCGGCGGCCGCACGCCGGCCGAACCAGGCCTGCGGCACCACGTGTTCCAGCGTGGTGTGCCCCAGCGGTTCGCCGTCGATGCCGACGTGCAGGCGCCGCCGGCAATGCAGGCAGCGGGTTTCCCAGCTGCCATCCAGCAGCCGCGCCTGGGCATCGGTGTGCGCCGCGAGCAGGAGCCGTTGGCGCAGCACTGTCCGCATGCTCAGGCCTTGATGACGCCCAGTTCGCGGCCGATCTTGATGAAGGCGTCGATGGCCTGGTCCAGCTGCGCGCGGGTGTGCGCGGCGCTGATCTGGGTGCGGATGCGGGCCTGGCCCTTGGGTACCACCGGGAAGAAGAAGCCGATCGCGTAGATGCCTTCTTCCAGCAGGCGCTCGGCGAACCTCTGCGCCAGCGGTGCGTCGTAGAGCATCACCGGGCTGATCGGATGCACGCCGGGCTTGAGGTCGAAGCCGGCGGCGGTCATGCGTTCGCGGAAGTAGCGGGTGTTTTCCACCAGTTGCGTGCGCAGCTCGCCGGCCGCGTCCAGCATCTCGAACGCCTTGATGCCGGCAGCCACCACGTGCGGCGGCAACGAATTGGAGAACAGGTAGGGGCGCGAGCGCTGGCGCAGCAGTTCGATCACCTCGCGCCTGGCGGTGGTGAAGCCGCCCAGCGCACCGCCCATGGCCTTGCCCAGCGTGCCGGTGAAGATGTCGATCTGGTCCAGTACGCCCTTGACCTCGGCCGAGCCGCGGCCGGTGGCGCCCAGGAAGCCGGTGGCATGGCATTCGTCGATATGCACCAGCGCGTTGTACTTGCGGGCCAGGGCGGTGATCTCGTCCAGCGGCGCGATGAAGCCGTCCATCGAGAACACGCCGTCGCTGGTGATCAGCTTGGTCTTGCAGCCGGCCGCATCGGCGGCCTGCAGCTGCGCCTCCAGGTCGGCCATGTCGCAGTTGGCGTAGCGGAAGCGCTTGGCCTTGCACAGGCGCACGCCGTCGATGATGGAGGCGTGGTTCAGTGCATCGGAAATGATCGCATCGTGCTCGCCGAGCAGCGGTTCGAACAGGCCGCCGTTGGCGTCGAAGCAGGCCGCATAGAGGATGGTGTCTTCGGTGCCGAAGAACGCGGCGATGGTGCGCTCGAGCTGCTTGTGCAGGTCCTGGGTGCCGCAGATGAAGCGCACCGAGGCCATGCCGAAGCCGTGGCTGTCCAGTGCGTCCTTGGCGGCCTGGATGATGTCCGGATGGTCGGCCAGGCCAAGATAGTTGTTGGCGCAGAAGTTCAGCACGCTGCGGCCGTCGGCCAGCGTGATCCGTGCTGACTGCGGGCCGGTGATGATGCGCTCGGACTTGAACAGGCCCTGGGACTGGATGGCATCCAGTTCGGCGGCGTAGTGGGCGGTGAGCGCGGCAGGCGGACGGGTCATGGCGGTCGCAGTGGCAAGGAAGAAGCGCAATCTTAACGATCACCATGGCATACCACTACGTCATGCAATATCGGCATAAGCAGCGGCGCGGATGTCATTTCACCGCCTGCGTGCCGCTGCGCAGCATGGCATGCTTGCTGTTCAGCTGTGCCCCCGGCCAGGAGATCGTTGTGACACACCCCCGCTTCCGCCTTGTTTCCTTCGTGTGCATCCTGCTGGCCCTGGCCGGCCCGGCAGGCGCACGCGACATTGGCTTGCTCAATGTGAGCTACGACCCGACCCGCGAGTTCTATCGCGATTTCAACACCGCCTTCGCAGCGCAGTGGAAGCAGCAGCACCCGCAGGACACGGTCACCGTGGAGACCTCGCACGGCGGGTCCGGCAAGCAGGCGCGCGCGGTCATCGACGGCATCGAGGCGGACGTGGTGACCCTGGCGCTGGCCTACGACGTGGATGCGATCGCGCAGAAGGCCAAGCTGATCGACAGCGGTTGGGAGAAGCGGCTGCCGGACAACAGCGCGCCGTACACCTCCACCATCGTGTTCCTGGTGCGCAAGGGCAATCCGAAGAACATCAAGGACTGGCCGGACCTGCTGCGTTCGGGCGTGGCGGTGGTGACGCCCAACCCCAAGACCTCCGGCGGGGCGCGTTGGAACTACCTGGCCGCCTGGGCGTATGCCGACCACATCTTCAAGGGCGACCGCGAGCGCATCCTGCGCTACATGCAGGCGCTGTTCCGCAATGTGCCGGTGCTCGATACCGGCGCGCGCGGCGCCACCACCACCTTCGTCCAGCGCGGTATCGGCGACGTGCTGCTGGCCTGGGAGAACGAGGCGCTGCTGGCGCGCGAGGAACTGGGCAAGGACAAGTTCGAGATCGTGGTGCCGAAGCTGTCGATCCTGGCCGAGCCCTCGGTGGCGCTGGTGGACAAGAACGTCGACAGGCACGGCACCCGCGAGGTGGCTGAGGCCTATCTGCGCTACCTGTATGCGCCGGAAGGGCAGAAACTGGCGGCCAGGCATTTCTATCGCCCGCGGCATCGGGAGTTTGCCGATCCCGCGGATCTGGCCCGCTTCCCCGACATCAAGCTGGTGACCATCCAGCAGGCGTTCGGGTCCTGGGACAAGGCGCAGCAGGAACACTTCGCCGACGGCGGCCTGTTCGACCAGATCCAGGCCAAGAAGTAGGCATGCAGACCTCGGTTGCACCCCGCCCGGTGTCGCCAGCGCGCCGCCGCCGCGTGATGCCCGGACTGGGCCTGAGTCTGGGCATCACCCTGACCTGGCTCGGCCTGATCGTGCTGATCCCGTTGCTGGGCATCTTCATCAAGACCAGCGGGCTGGGCTGGGAAGGGTTGTGGAAGGTCTGGAGCGAACCGCGCGTGCTGGCGGCGTTGCGGCTGAGCTTCGGCACCGCGCTGGCGGCAGGCGCCTTCAATGCGGTGATGGGTACCTGGGTGGCCTGGGTATTCGTGCGCTATCGCTTCCCGGCCAAGCGCTTCTTCGACGCGGTGATCGACCTGCCGTTCGCGTTGCCTACCGCAGTGGCCGGCATCGCGCTGACCGCGTTGTATGGCGGCAACGGCTGGATCGGGCGCTGGCTGGAGGCCGCCGGCATCAAGGTGGCCTATACCCAGCTCGGCATCGTGATCGCGCTGGTGTTCGTGGGCCTGCCCTTCGTGGTGCGGGTGGTGCAGCCGGTGCTGGCCGAAAGCGATCGTGAAATGGAGGCTGCGGCCGCCACGCTGGGCGCCTCGCGCTGGCAGACGGTCTGGCGAGTGGTGTTGCCGGGGCTGTGGCCGGCGGTGCTGACGGGGTTTGCGCTGGCGTTCGCGCGCGGGGTGGGGGAGTACGGGTCGGTGATCTTCATCGCCGGCAACCTGCCCAACGCCACCGAGATCGCGCCGTTGCTGATCACCATCCGGCTGGAAGAGTTCGACTATGCCGGCGCCACCGCGATCGCTGCGGCGATGCTGTTGCTGTCGCTGGTGATCCTGCTGGTGGTCAACACGTTGCAGGCACGCCTGTTGCGCTATCAACGGAGGCCGGCATGACCGATGCTGTTTCCTCGTTGCCCTCGATGCTGCAGACCCGTGCGATGACCGAGCAGGCGCGCCGCATCACCGATTCGGCCACCAACGAGCCGCGTTGGGTGCAGTGGCTGATGATCCTGGGCGCACTGGGATTTCTGCTGGCGTTCTTGTTGCTGCCGCTGGTGCTGGTGTTCGCCGAAGCGCTGCGCGGCGGCTGGGAGACCTTCCTGCGCGCGGTGGTCGACCCGGATGCGCTGTCGGCGATCAAGCTGACGCTGCTGGTGACGGCCTTCGTGCTGCCGTTGAACCTGGTCTTTGGGGTGGCCGCTGCCTGGGCAGTGAGCAAGCACCAGTTCCGCGGCAAGCGCCTGCTGGTCAGCCTGATCGACCTGCCGTTCTCGGTGTCGCCGGTGGTGGCCGGGCTGATCTTCGTGCTGATTTTCGGCCGCAACGGCTGGGCCTGGCCGCTGATCGACGAGGGCTGGCGCGTGCAGTTGCCGCTGCTGGGCGAGACGCTGATCCAGCTGCCACGCATCGTGTTCGCGTTGCCGGGCATCGTGCTGGCAACGACGTTTGTCACTTTCCCGTTCATCGCGCGCGAACTGATGCCGTTGATGGAGCAGCAGGGCAGCGACGAGGAGCTGGCTGCGCTGAGCCTGGGCGCCAATGGCTGGCAGATGTTCTGGCGGGTGACCCTGCCCAATATCCGCTGGGGCCTGCTGTATGGGGTGCTGTTGTGCGCGGCGCGGGCGATGGGCGAGTTCGGCGCGGTGTCGGTGGTGTCCGGACATATCCGCGGGCGCACCAATACGCTGCCGCTGCATGTGGAAATTCTCTACAACGAATACGCCTACAGCGCGGCATTCGCGTGCGCCTCGTTGCTGGCTCTGACCGCGCTGCTGACGCTGGCGCTGAAGACGTATCTGGAATGGCGGCACGGCGATTCGCTGGCCGCCAACCACCGCCACTGAGGTCACCATGGGCATCCGTATCCACCGCCTGCGCAAGCAGTTCGAGAATTTCACCGCGCTGGACGACATCAGCCTGGACGTGCGCCAGGGCGAGCTGCTGGCGCTGCTGGGGCCGTCCGGGTCGGGCAAGACCACCTTGTTGCGGATCATGGCCGGGCTGGAGCACGCAGACGGCGGCCAGGTGCTGTTCGGCGACGAGGACGCCACCGGTATGAGCGTGCAGTCGCGCCGGGTCGGCTTCGTGTTTCAGCACTACGCGCTGTTCAAGCACATGGATGTCTTCGAGAACATCGCCTTCGGGCTGCGCGTGCGGCGCGGCAACGAGCGCTGGGCCGAAGCACGCATCCGTGCGCGGGTTGAAGAGCTGCTGGCGCTGGTGCAGCTGCAGGGGCTGGAGCAGCGTTATCCCACCCAGCTCTCCGGCGGCCAGCGACAGCGCGTGGCGCTGGCGCGGGCGCTGGCGATCGAACCGCGTGTGCTGTTGCTGGACGAACCCTTCGGCGCGCTGGATGCGCAGGTGCGCCGCGACCTGCGGCGCTGGCTGCGCGAGTTGCACGAGCGTACCGGCCTGACCACGGTGTTCGTGACCCATGACCAGGAAGAAGCGCTGGAACTGGCTGACCGGGTCGCCATCCTCAACCGCGGACGCATCGAACAGCTCGACACCCCGGCGGCGATCTACGACACACCGGCCTCGCCGTTCGTGTATTCCTTCGTGGGGGCAGTCAACCGCATCCCCGGCGTGCTGGAGCAGGGGCAGATCCAGGTGGCCGGTCATGCCTTGCCGGCGGCCAATGCGGCACTGGCCGCCGGTCCGGTGGAAGTCTACGTGCGCCCCGAGGATCTGGTGCCCGATGACGCCGGCTGGCCGGCCACGGTGGCCTGGTCGCAGCGCAGCGGCCCACGGCTGCGGCTGCGCGCCACCCTGCAGCCGGCGGGCAACGAGGTGGAAGTGGAACTGCCGGCCTCGGCCGGCAATTTCCAGCCCGGCCAACAGCTGCGACTGGCCGCACGCCACTACGGGGTGTTTCCGGCCTGAGAAGTCGCCGCGGGTGCGCCTCACTCAGTGCGTGATGCAAGTGCCGGGGATCGCTGGGAGAGCCCCCGGCTTGCCGTGCCTGTGAATGCGAAATCCCAAGGACCGATCGGCAAGCGATCGGCGCCAGCTGGCCGCGCTGCGTGCGGAGCGGGGGCGCTTTGCGAACGACACATCTCTACAGGCCTGCCCGAGACTGTCAGTACGCATTCCAGACGCCAGGTCCCGGACGCGGACTCCCGACTCCCGAATCCCGAATCCCGAATCCCGAATCCCGAATCCCGAATCTCCAACATCAAGATTCCACAGCAGTGGTCGATGAAACGCCTATCGGATCGGCGCATCGCCAGGCGAAGGATGTGCGCTGGATCAAGCGAGCGCGACTTTTATGTTGCGCTGCAGCGACAGTTCGACTAAGAATTCATTGCAGCCCCCGCTTCGCGCCATCCGACCGCCCGCCGCTCCAGGAGAAGCCCCATGAAGCCGTCCTCGCTCGCTTGTTGTCTGTCGTTGCTGTTGTCTGGCGTCGTGCCGCTGGCACAGGCGCAGGACGAAGAGGCGCCCGCGCCGCCGCTCAGCGGCACGTTCGCGCTGACCAGCGATTACCTGTTCCGCGGCATCTCGCAGACCAACGAAGAGCCTGCGTTCCAGGCGGGCCTGACCTACAAGCTGCCGTATGGTTTCTACGTCGGGACCTGGGGCTCCAACGTCGACTTCGGCGCGGGCGATCCGGACTGGGAGGTGGATGGGTTTGTCGGCTACAACACCGACCTCAGCGCGAATTTCAATCTGGACGTGATGGTCAACCGCTATCACTACCTCGGTGCCGGTGCCTCCAACTACGCCGAGCTGATCACCAAGACCACGTTCCTGAAAACCTATAGCCTGACCCTGGCGTACACCAACGATCTGTACGGTTCGAAGACGGACGGGTATTACTACGCGCTGGATGCCAACTGGTCACTGCCGCACAACTTCACCATCGGGGCGCACGCCGGGCACAGCATCTATACCTCGGCGCTCAGGCAGGTGGATCACGACTACAACGATTTCGGCGTGAATGTCGGCAAGACCTTCGGTCCGCTGGGCTTGAGCGTTGGGTATTACGACACCAGCGAAGCGGCCGAATTCGGCTTCGGGCAGCAGAATTCGCAGAACCACCTGGTGGCGACGGCAACGGTCACCTGGCCGTAAGTGCGATTGGCTGAAGCGACTCCCTCACCTTCGCTGCGTCGCCGTGCGTAGCGAAGCGTTGCGCGCAGCGTCTTCGGTCCCTGCATCCAGGTGACGTCAGGCAATGGACATACAAAAGGCGCCTCGCGGCGCCTTTTGCGTATCTGCAGGATCAGCCGATCAGTTCCAGCTCAACACGACCTTGCCGGCCTTGCCTTCTTCCATCAGGTCGAAGCCCTTCTGGAAGTCGTCGATCGGCAGCTGGTGGGTCAGCACCTTCTGCAATGGGAAACCCGACAGCACCAGCTGGGTCATCTTGTACCAGGTCTCGTACATCTTGCGGCCGTAGATGCCCTGCACGGTCAGGCCCTTGAAGATGATCTTGTCCCAGTCGCAACCGGCGCCGCGCGGCATGATGCCGAGCATGGCGATCTTGCCGCCGTGGTACATGCAATCGAGCATGTCGTTGAACGCGCGCGGGTTGCCGCTCATCTCCAGGCCGACGTCGAAGCCCTCCATGTGCAGGTCCTTCATCACGTCCTTCAACGAAGTGTTGGACACGTTGACCACGCGGGTGGCGCCCATGTCGGCGGCCAGCTTGAGACGGAAATCGTTGACGTCGGTGACCACCACGTTGCGCGCCCCGATGTGCTTGCAGATGCCTGCCGCAATGATGCCGATCGGCCCGGCGCCGGTGATCAGCACGTCCTCGCCGATGACGTCGAATTCCAGCGCGCAATGGGCGGCGTTGCCGTACGGGTCGAAGAATGCCGCCAGTTCGGACGGGATCTGGTCCGGGATCGGCCACAGGTTGGAGGCCGGCATCACCATGTATTCGGCAAAGGCGCCGTTGACGTTGACGCCGATGCCCACCGTGTTCGGGCACAGGTGCGGGCGGCCGCCGCGACAGTTGCGGCAATGGCCGCAGACGATATGGCCTTCGGCCGAGACGCGCTGGCCCACCTGGTAGCCGGTCACTGCCGAACCGAGCTCGGCCACGCGGCCGACGAATTCATGGCCGATGGTCAGGCCGGGTTTGATGGTGCGCTGGCTCCACTCGTCCCAAAGGTAGATGTGCAGATCGGTGCCGCAGATGGCGGTCTTTTCCAGCTTGATCAACACCTCATTGGGGCCGGGGGTGGGAACCGGCACCTGCTCCATCCAGATCCCTTTTCCCGCATCGCGCTTGACCAGCGCCTTCATCGTCTGCGCCATGTGGCGAGGCCTGCTAAGTGAAATAAGTCGGCAATTATATGCCCGATGCCGCATCCGCCATGCGGCAGTGCAGGACGGCCGTCCACCTTGCTCCGGCGCCTGCCGGGAGGCGGGAGCAGGCGGTGCACGAGCGGGCAATCACGAGCCGGGCAGGGGGGCGACTTCGCGCGCCGCCCCCATCCGCCCTTCGGGCACCTTCCCCCGCGTGCGGGGGAAGGGGGGCGCAGCGCCAGATGGAGGTCATCACTTCCTTCTTCACCCTTCTCCCGCTTGCGGGAGAAGGCGGCGCGCAGCGCCGGATGAGGGGCGCCACCGGCAGACGCTTAGAACTTCACATCTGTCGGTGAGGTTGGTGATGTCGAGCGCTAGGGCCACGTTCGCGCGCTGCCCCCATCTGCCCTTCGGGCATCTTCCCCCGCGTGCGGGGGAAGGAGTGTGCAGCGCCTGATGGAAGTCATCACTGCCTTCTTCACCCTTCTCCCGCTTGCGGGAGAAGGTGGCGCGCAGTGCCGGATGAGGGGCGCCACCGACGGATGCTCAGAACTTCACATCCAAGCTCAGGAAGGTCTGCCGCGGTGCGCCGACCACCATGGTCTGGTTGTAGCCATCCGGATCGGAAGCGACGTAGCCGTTGGTGCCGGTGCTGGCGAAGTAGCGCTTGTCGGTGAGGTTGGTGATGTTGAGCGCCAGGGCCACGTCCGCCACCCCGCCGAGGCGGCCGAAGTCGTAACGCGCGCCGGCATTGAACAGCCAGTACGAAGGCACCTGCGAATCGTTGAGGAAGGTGATGTAGCGCTTGTCGACGTACTTGCCGTCCAGGTCCAGGCGCAGGTTGCCGATCTGGTAGCTGGCGCTGGAGGAGAACATCAGCGAGGGGATGCCGACCACGTCCTTGCCCGAGGTGGCGACCACGCCATTGTTGAGGTAATCGTCCTGGTAGCGCGAGCGATTCCACGACAGCGAGTTCAACCAGCTCAGGCCTTCGACCGGGCGCCACATCAGCGCCAGGTCGGCACCGGCGCTATGCACGGCGCCGACGTTGCTCAGTATCGCCGCGCAGGTCTGCACCGCAGTACACGGCGAGGTGGTCAGCAGGCGGTTGGAGAACTTGGTGAAGTAGGCATCGGCCGAGAGCTGGAACTGCGCGTCCTGCACACGGTAGCCCACCTGCACGGTCTGCGATTGTTCCGGCTCCAGCGTGGCGCGGCTGCGGTCGAAGGCGGCCTGCGAGGTGGCGAACGGGGTGAACCCGAATGCGGCGATGTTCTTGCTGTAGGAGGCGTACAGGTCCTGGCGCTCGTCGAGCTTGTAGTTGATGCCTACCTGCGGCAGGAAGCCGTCTTCGGCGCGGATGCGGCCTTGCGCCAGCGCGGTGGTCGGCACCAGCGATTGCGCGCGCGTGGTGGTGTCGAGCGCTTTTGCGCCGTAGTTCAACGTGAGGCGGTCATCGAGCAGGCGCACGGTGTCCTGCAGGTAGAGCATGCGCGTCTGGGTGGTGTAGCGCTGCAGGAAGTCGCGGCGGAACGGGATCTGCGCTTCGTACACGTTGTACAGCGAGGTATAGCCCTCGTTGCCGAGCGCGAAATAGTTGCGGCCCTGCGTGGTGCGCGCATTCTCGGCCCAGGCGCCCACTTCCAGATCGTGATTGCCCCACGACCACTTCAAGGCACTGGTGCCGCCAAAACGATCCAGCCCGTAGTCGGTGGTACGCATGGAGAGAGGAATCTGCGCCGAGGTGACAACGTACGGGGTCACCCATTGGCCTTCGCCACGATTGGCGTGGTAGTAGCCGGTGGCATCCAGGGTGGCGCCGCCGAACACGAAGGTGCCGGACAGGCCAGCCAGATTGTCGCGACGCAGGCCGCCACCGGCGTAGTAGCTGGCATCCAGCCAGCTGTAGTCGCTGGGCAGGCTGGACAGCGATTGCGGATACCCGTTGGCCACGCCACTGGTGGCGCCGGTGCTCTGGTAGGCGCGTGCCATCTGCACCGCGGTGGCCCAATCCGGCTGCAGGTAGTCGAAATCCCAGCCCAGCGCGCGCTGGCTGGTCAAGGACAGGTCCATGTAGTCGTATTCCTTGCGCCGCGAGGTATCCAGGAACAGGCTCAGGCGATTGCCGTCGCCCCACTGGTACACGGTCTTGAGGTTGGCCTGTTCGGAGGTCTGGTCGCCGAAGCCCTTCCACTTGTCGGTACTGGCGTTGGCGTAGGACAGGTACGCCGACAGTCCATTGCGATCGCCGGTGTCGGCGCGCACGAAGGTGCGGCGCGTCGCATCGCTGCCCGCCGTCTGCACCAGCCGCGCACCGGGCGTGGTCTGCGGATCGGCCGAGTAGAACTGCATGGTGCCGCCGAGATTGGTGTTGGAGGCGGTGCCCAGCGCACCGGCACCCTGCGCGATCTCCACCGAGCCGAGGTTTTCGGAAATGATCGCGCGGGTGATGTGCAGGCCGTTGGTGACGCCGTAGCTCATGTTGCCCAGCGGAATACCATCCAGCGTGTAACCCAGGCGGCTCTGATCGAAGCCGTGCAGGGTGACCTGCGTGGACCACTCGTAGGTACCGAACGGATCGGCGGACTGGAACTGCACGCCTGGCAGTTTTTCCACCGCCTTGAAGGCACTGCTGCCCGGCGTCAGCTGCTCGATGTCCTGTCGGCTGATGCGCTGTACCTGGCGTGTACTGCCCTGCGAGACCACGTTGATCGCATCCAGCTGGGTCGCGTTGCCTGCAGCATCGGCCACGGCGGCCGGAGCATCTGCACCACGGGCGGCAACCGGCTCGGCGGCATGCGCCATGACGGGAAGCAGCGCAGTCAGGGCCAGCGCCAACGGAGTGACATCAAAACGACGAGCGGAAGTCATGGGGGAATCCTGTTCGAGCACGGCTGGGGGCGGACGCGCGGCGCAAGACCGGCGTTTCGCGACGCAGGGTGTCAACGGCTCATGAAACATTGATGACGGCCGCTGTCGCAAAACTGTCGTGCACGGCGGCTATACGTGTGCGCTGCGCATCGCGACATGCGCTGCATCGCACCGACTTCGGCAAGGCTTTGGTCATGACGTCTTCTTCTTCGCGCCGCGATTTCCTCAAGCGGGTTGCCGCGCTCACCGCCGCCGGTGCGCTACCGTCGTCGATCGGTCGCGCGCTGGCGCTGCCTGCCAATGCGCGCACCGGCACGCTGCGCGACATCGAGCATGTGGTGATCCTGATGCAGGAAAACCGCTCGTTCGATCATTACTTCGGCGCGCTGCGCGGCGTGCGCGGCTTCGGCGACCCGCACGCGCTGCAGCTGCGCGACGGCAACCCGGTCTGGAGCCAGCCTGCCGCCGATGGACGCCGGCTGTTGCCGTTCGCATTCGATTCGCACAACACCAGCGCGCCGTTGATCAAGAGCCTGGATCACTCCTGGAAGGCCGGCCATGGGCAGGACCCAACACGCTGGGCCGAATACGATGCCTGGGTGCCGTACAAGGGCGAGCTGACGATGGGCTATTTCCAGCGCCAGGACATCCCGTACTACCACGCGCTTGCCGACGCCTTCACCATCTGCGACGGCTACTTCTGTTCGATGCATGGGCCCACCAATCCCAATCGCATGTATCTGTTTACCGGTACCAGCGGGCTGACCGTGGGCGACACCCGCGCACAGGTGATCAGCAACGCCGACGACGGCAACTGGACCGCCGACATGGCGCGCGACAAACCCGGTTACGCGGCGATGGGCTGGACCACCTATGCGCAGCGCTTGCAGGCGGCCGGCATCGACTGGCGCGTGTACCAGGAATACGACAACTTCGGCTGCAACTCGCTGGCGTATTTTTCCCATTACCGTGGGCTCGATCCCGCCGACGAACGTTATCGGCGCGCACGTGCCTATGTGCCCGGATCCAGCGCAGACAACGCGGTCACCACCCAGGCCGATCATCTGATCGCAGCGATTGCGGCCGACGTGCAGGGCAATCGCCTTCCGCAGGTGTCGTGGATCATTCCACCCACCGCGTACTGCGAACATCCCGAAGCGCCGCCGGCCTACGGTGAGTCGCTGGTGGCGCGGCTGATCGATGCGTTGACCTCCAATCCGCAGGTCTGGGCCAGGACCGCGCTGATCATCAACTACGACGAGAACGACGGCTTCTTCGATCATGTGCCGGCGCCGTTGCCGGCGCTGGATGCGCGCATGGGGCGCAGCAATGTCGATGTGCGCGGCGAAGCCCATGACGGCGTGCCGGTCGGTCTGGGCATCCGCGTGCCGATGCTGGTGATCTCGCCGTGGACCCGCGGTGGCTGGGTCAACTCGCAGGTGTTCGACCACACCTCGGTGCTGCGCCTGCTGGAGCGCCGCTTCGGCGTGGCCGAGCCGAACATCAGCCCGTGGCGCCGCGCGGTCAGCGGCGATCTGACCAGCGTGTTCGATTTCCGCAAGCCGGACGATTCGGCGCTGAGCGCGTTGCCAGCGATCGACGACTACCGCGCGCGTACCGCTGCGTTGCGCAACAAGCCGCTACCGGTGCCGCCGAGCGACCCCGGCATGCCGCGGCAGGAGCCGGGCCAACGCCCCGCGCGCGCGTTGCCATACGCCCTGCAGGTGCATGCGCGCGTGCACGCCGGCAACGCGCTGCAGTTGCAGTTCGTCAACAGCGGCACCGCGGCGGCGGCGTTCAACGTCTACACCAGCAAGCCCAGCGGTGGCCCCTGGTATTACACCGTGCTGCCGGGCACGCAGCTCGACGATGTCCCGCCAGGTGCGCTGCACGAGGGGACGTACGCGCTGCGCGTGCATGGGCCCAACGGTTTCCTGCGCGAGTTCGCCGGCGAACTCCACCCCGACGCTGCGCAGCAGGCCGGGCCCTGGGTTCAAGCGCGACAGGACGGCGAGGCGCTGGTGCTGGAGATCGGCAACGCCGGGCCACAGTCCTGCGCGCTGCAATTGCGCGCGCTGGACCATGGCGACCCGACGCCGCGGCCGCTGCGCCTGGCCGCCGGCCAGCGGCAGAGCATCCGTCTGCCGCTGGCGGCGAGCGATCACTGGTACGACCTGGTGGTCGAGCAGCCGGGTGCGGCCTTCCGCCGCCGCCTGGCCGGCCACCTGGAAACCGGGCGGCCCAGCCGCAGCGACCCCAGCTTCGGGCGCGCCTGAGCCACGACGGCCGCATCGCGCGCTTCCAGTTGCGCTTCAACCGCAGATCGCCAGCGGCAACTCTGGCTCCTCGGCGATGGATGCGCGGGACATGCGGGACATGCGGGCGGGGCCTGGATGGCGGTGCGAGTGGAGCAGCGGCAAGGGAATGGTCGCCCCGGCCGTGCTTTGCGCGATCGCCGTGGACAGCCGCGGCCTGCGCCGGATCATGACCGAGGTGGCGCCAGCGCCGCGGCTGCTGTAGGAGCTGGGCGTGCGCTGAGTCGGCCGGGCGCGGGGCGGGGAGCGGTTATGATGCGGTCCGGTTTCGCTGCTGCGAGCCGCCCCCTCCCCAAGGAACTCTCAGCGCATGCGCATCCTGCTTGCTCGTCACGGCGAGACGCCGTGGAACGCCGAAGGCCGTTATCAGGGCCAGATCGATATTCCGCTGTCGCCGGTCGGCGAAGACCAGGCGCGTGCATTGGGCGAACGGCTGCAGACCTTGCAGATCACCCGTGCGGTCGCCTCGCCGCTGTCGCGCGCGCAGGCCACGGCCAAGGCCGCCCTTGGCGCGTCGCGCGCATCGCTGCTGCAGACCGATGCCGACCTGCAGGAAATCGCGCACGGCGAATGGGAAGGGTTGCTTGCAAGCGAAATCCACGACAAGGACCCGGCACGCCTGCGCGCCTGGCGCGAGGAACCCGATACCGTGCTGATGCCCGGCGGCGAATCGCTGCGCCAGGTGCTGGACCGCAGCTGGCGCGGCCTGGCGCGTGCCGCCGACGGACTGGGCGCCGACGACACCCTGCTGGTGGTCGCGCACGACGCGGTCAATCGCGTCATCCTGTGCAAGATCCTGGGCCTGCCGTTGTCCAGGCTGTGGACCTTCCGCCAGGCCCCGACCACGCTCAACCTGCTCGAAGGCGACGACGTCGATCATCTGGACGTGGTGCGTCTCAACGACTGCGCCCACCACACGCCGTTCTTCGGGGAAGCCAAGCATCGGGCGCTGTAGCTTGGTGGTGGCGTGTTGCGCTCGGGAATAATTCTGACTGTCTTCACGCTGCCAACATTCAGGTGATCGAGATGGAGTTCCATGCGTTGCTGCTTGCAATGCATGTGTCCTCTTTGAATTTGCATGTTTGAAGAGGGATGTTTGGTCTCGCTCTTCAGCGTTGCTTGGCCGCTGCGCAGCATGCGCATACGTCTGAGGGACCAGTTCGGTGAAAACAAAGCTGTTCGCTTTGATGAAGGTTGCCTCTATCTTCATGATGCTGGGACTAATTCTGCCTAGCACGCTTGCCACATTTATCCCGGCCGATTTCCTGCAAGGGCGCTATTGGAAGTGGCCAGCCTTGGCGATCGGCGTCGCGCTAACGATGTTTCTGCGTAGGCATAACCGTCGCTTGGGTCGACGAACAGACATGGAGGGTGGCGGGCACGTTCTTAAAGTCTTTATGTTCCTCGGGATGCCGGCAATGATGGGCTTTCTCTCCTGGTTGTTTCTGGCAAAAGCCATTCCCTGGGGAGTGACATTGCTGGTGGGGGCGACGTTCGAGGAGACATATGTCATGCAGACCTACCATCAATCGACGAGCGATTTTTGCAAATATCAATTGCGCGGTGGCCCGATGGAGCATGCATTTCCAAATTATCTTTGCATCAAGGAGGAGCTGTACCGCCGCTACCCAGAGCAGCCGATCGCGGTGACCTTGAAAGGGCAACGCTCGGTCTTGGGTGCGCGGGTCACTGAGATCTACGGGCCGCAATGAGTGGTCGAACGCGTGGTCTTTCTGGCAGTGGTGTCCCCCGCATGGATTGCTGCCGGTAAGTCCAAACAACCTTCCAAGGCCACGCGCGCATATCGCCTGTACGAATTGATGACGCGCCGTGCCGTGCATCGGTCTGACCAAGCATTCGCGAGGCATCAAGCGCCGACGTGGTGTGCGATGCGCACGCGCAAATGGCGATAATGTGCCCCTCTTTGCGCAGCCCTCCCCATGAACGCAACCACTTCTCTCTCCGACTGGCTCGCCTACATCGAGCAGCAGCATCCCAGCGCCATCGCGATGGGTCTGGAACGCGTACGCGAGGTTGCCGCGCGTCTGCAGCTGGAGACGCCGGCCAGGCACGTCATCGTGGTGGGCGGCACCAACGGCAAGGGCTCGACGGTGGCCTTCATCGAGGCGATCGGGCGTGCTGCCGGGTGGAAGGTGGGTGCCTACACCTCGCCGCATCTGCTGCGCTATAACGAGCGCGTGCGCATCGATGGCGAGGAGGCCGGCGATGCGCAGCTGGTCGATGCGTTTGCTGCGGTAGAGGCCGCGCGTGGCGACACCGCGCTGACCTATTTCGAATTCGGCACGTTGGCGGCCTTGTGGCTGTTCCAGGGCGCCGCGCTGGATCTGGCGGTGCTGGAAGTCGGCCTGGGCGGACGGCTGGATGCGGTCAATCTCGTCGACTCGGACGTGGCGGTGATCACCACGGTCGATATCGATCACACCGACTGGCTGGGCGAGGACCGCGAGGCGATCGGCGCCGAGAAGGCCGGCATCATCCGCGCGTGGAAGCCGGTGGTGCTGGGCGAGATCGACCCGCCATCGAGCGTACTGCGCCGCGCCTACCTGCTGGGCGCCAATGCGATCCGTGCCGGCAGCGATTATTTCCATGAACCGGTCGATGCGCAGCACTGGCGCTGGCGCGATGTGGCGGTGAGCCTGGAATTGCCGATGCCTGCGCTGCAGGCGCCGGTGCAGCTGGCCAATGCCGCCGCGGCGATTGCTGCCTTGCAGGCGCTGCCGGTGGAGGTGCCGCAGGCGGCGTGGGCGCAGGGGATTGTCGCGGCGCAGGTGGCAGGGCGTTTGCAGCGCCTGGATGTGGCCGGCGTGGAAGTCTTGCTGGATGTGGGGCACAACCCGCAGGCGGCGCGCGCGCTGGCCCAGGCGCTGGCCGCGCAGCCTGTCGCCGGCAGCACCTACGCCGTCTACGCCGCGCTGGCCGACAAGGATGCGCCAGGCGTGGTCGAGGCCCTGGCGGCGCAGGTCGACCACTGGACGCTGACAGGATTGGACGGTGCGCGCGGTCAATCGGCCCAGGCCCTGCAGCAACGCCTGCACGGCACCGCCGCCGCCCAGGCCGCTTGCCACGCCGACGTTGCTGGCGCGCTGCAGGCGGTGCTGGCCGCCGCCCAGGCCGGCGATCGGATACTGGTGTTCGGCTCGTTCCATACCGTTGCCGACGCGCTGAGCGCACTTCGTTCAGCCCGTTAGGGTCGGCAAGCGGGCGCCGGCCTTATAATCGCCGCGGCACCCCGCCACGCCGCCTCTAGCTCTCTTCTGTGGACACTGCTCTGAAACAGCGATTGATTGGCGCCATCGTTCTGGTGGCGCTTGCCGTGATCTTCCTGCCGATGCTGGTCAAGGGCCCTGCGCCGTCCAGCGGCGTGGCCGACGTTCCGTTGGAGGCGCCCGCCGCGCCCGGCAAGGGCGAATTCGAAACCCGTGAGCTGCCGTTGGTGACGCCGGGCGATGCCCCGGCCGGTGGTGCGCTGGGCATGGCCGGCGCCCCCGGCGCCCCGGCAGCGGTGCAGGACAACCCCGACGCCGCCGATCTGGCCACGCCGTCCAGTGCGCCGTCCGCGCCGGAAGTGGCGGCCGGCAACTACGCGGTCAATTTCGGCGCCTACGCCACCAGCGCCGATGCCGATGCGGTGATCGCCCGGCTCAAGCAGGCGCAGTTGCCCGGCTTCAGCGAGAAGACCCAGATCAGCGGCCGTGAGGCCTGGCGCGTGCGCGTGGGCCCGTATGCCGATCAGGCGCAGGCCGAATCGGCCCGGCTGCAGGCGGTGAAGGTCCGCAGCGACGTCAATGCCCAGGTAGTGACGCTGGATGCGAGCGCCAGCGCGCCACCGCCGGTGGCGACCCCGACCCCGGCGGCGGCGCCCAAGCCGGCCAGCAGCGCCACTGCCGCTGGCACGCCGGCCGCCCCCAGGACCGAAAGCCTGCCGCCGGAGCCAGCCAAGCCGGTCGCCGCCGCGCCCAAGCCGGCCGAGACCCCGAAGCCGGCACCGGCCAAGCCCGAGGTCGCCAAGACCACCCCGGCAACGCCGGCACCGGCCAAGCCCGAAGCGGCCAAACCCGCTGCGCCTGCCCCCACGGCTCCGGCAGCGCCGGCCGCCAGCGGCGTCGGGTTTGCGGTACAGCTGGGTGCCTTCGGCCGCGCCGAAGACGCCAATGCGCTGCGCGACCGTGTGCGCGCCGCCGGCTTCAGCGCGTTCGTCGAACAGGTCCGCACCGACAAGGGTGCGCTCAATCGCGTGCGCGTCGGTCCGGTGGCCAACCGTGGCGATGCCGAACAGTTGCGTGCGCAGGTGGCGGCCAAGGTCGGCATTTCCGGCATGGTGCGCCCGCATCCTTGAGATCAGCGCAATGCGTCGCGCCGTCGCCCGGCGGTTGCGGCGGCACGAGGGCGTAGCATGCTGTCTACGCTATCCACGTAAAGCAGACGCCGTCTTGACCAATGCATGCGTTCAGCACGCATCTGTTGCACCGAATCGTTCGACAGCCTCACGCCCAGGGAGGGGAAGGCCATGATCAGCTCGCCACGTTGCACAAGCGGCCCGCATGCCGCGCGGAGACATCGCCGATGATCGACATGGTGCTGGGCGTCATCATCCTGGTGTCGGCCCTGCTGGGGCTGCTGCGCGGCTTCGTCGCGATCGTGGTGGGAACCTTGTCGTGGTTGCTTGCCGGTTGGGCCACGTTCCAGTTCGGCGCGGCGGCCGCGCGCTGGCTGGCCGATGGCAAGCATCCGTCTGCGACCGAATCGTTCGGCGGTTACGCCATGGTGTTCGTCGGCGTGCTGATCACCGTGGCAGTGACCGGCATGGTGATCCGCGCCGGCGTCGACGCGGTCAAGCTGGGTGGTACCGATCGTATGCTCGGGTTCGGGCTGGGCGTAGTGCGCGGCGCATTCCTGGCCAGCGTGCTGGTGTTGCTGATGGGGTTCACCCCGCTGCCGCGCGAACCGGCATGGCGCCAGTCGGTGCTGTTGCCGGTGCTGGAGCCCGGTGCGGGCTGGATGCGGGCGCAGCTGCCGGGCTGGCGGATGCCATCGATGGAGATGCCGTCGATGGAATTGCGCAACCTGCCAGCGGAGTTGGGGAAGTTGCCCTCGGCAGGCGATAATGCCGACCTGGGCAAGGCGCTTGCCGGCTCGGGGCTGAGCGACACCATCACGCGTGCGCTCGGCAAGCAGCCCGGCAAGGCCGCCAGCGACGGACGCGATCCGGCGCAGGCGATGCCGGCCAATATCGATCCGGCGCAGGTTCGCGGCGGAGAAAGCGACCCCGCGCGGGTCGAGTCCCAAGGCCAGGCACGGCCACCTTCACAGTAACGGCGCAAGCCGAAGCGGAGAACACGCACCATGTGTGGCATCGTCGGTATTGTCGGCAACCAGAACGTCGCCGGGCAGCTGTATGACGGCTTGACCGTCCTGCAGCATCGTGGGCAGGACGCCGCAGGCATCGCCACCGCCGACGGCACGCGGTTGCGCGTGCAGAAGGCCAACGGCCTGGTGCGCGATGTCTTCGACGAAAGGAAGATGGCGGTGCTCGAGGGCCGTGTCGGCATCGCGCATTGCCGCTACCCCACCGCCGGGTCGGAAGGCATGGACGAAGCGCAGCCGTTCTACGTCAATTCGCCCTACGGAATCGCGCTGGCGCACAACGGCAACCTGATCAATACCGAGGCGCTGCGCCAGCAGGTGTTCGAAGCCGACCGCCGCAACATCAACACCGATTCGGACAGCGAAGTGCTGTTGAACGTGTTCGCCTACGAGCTGGACGCGCAGCGCATGCTCACCCCGGAAGCGGCGATCCGTGCCGTGGCCGGCGTGCACCGCCGTTGCAAGGGTGGCTATGCGGTGGTCAGCGTGGTGCTGGGCCTGGGCCTGGTCGCGTTCCGCGATCCGCACGGCATTCGCCCGCTGGTGCTGGGCAAGCGCGAACACGCCGAAGGCACCGAATACATCGTGTCCTCCGAGTCGGCAGCGCTGGACATCCTCGGCTATCAGCGCGTGCGCGACGTGCGCCCGGGCGAAGCGCTGGTGATCACCGCGCGCGGCGAGCTGTTCTCGGAAGTCTGCGCCGCGCCCACCGACCATGCGCCGTGCATTTTCGAGTACGTGTACTTCGCGCGTCCCGATTCGATGATCGACAACATCTCGGTGCACAAGGCGCGCATGCGCATGGGCCTGAAGCTGGGCGAGAAGATCCTGCGCCTGCGTCCGGATCACGACATCGACACCATCATTCCGATCCCGGATACCTCGCGCGACGTGGCGCTGGAAATGTCCAACGTGCTCGGCGTGAAGTACCGCGAAGGCTTCGTCAAGAATCGCTACGTGGGCCGCACCTTCATCATGCCGGGGCAGGGCGAACGGCAGAAGTCGGTGCGACGCAAGCTCAACCCGATCCACCTGGAATTCCGCAACCGCGTGGTGCTGCTGGTGGACGATTCGATCGTGCGCGGCACCACCAGCCGGCAGATCGTGCAGATGGCGCGCGATGCCGGTGCGCGCAAGGTGTATCTGGCCTCGGCCGCGCCGCCGGTGCGTTACCCCAACATCTACGGCATCGACATGCCGGCCGCCGAAGAACTCATCGCGCATGGCCGTAGCGAGCAGGAAATCCAGGACTTTTTGGGCTGCGACTGGCTGATCTACCAGGACCTGGAAGACCTGGAAGTGGCGGTGCGCGAAGGCAACCCGGACATCAAGCAGTTCGATTCCTCGTGCTTCAACGGCGAGTACATCACCGGCATCGAGCCGGGATATTTCGAACGCATCCAGCAGCTGCGCTCGGACGATGCCAAGAAGCGTCGCCGCGCATGAATCCCAGCGGCGCTGCCGCCGGCTGGCCGTGCTGGCGGCTGGAGTGGCGGCGCAGCTGGTGGGTTGCGCGGCCAACGACACGGCGGCAGTGCGCTCGGTAGACGACCACCGCCTGGGCAACGGACAACCGCCCGTGGCGCTGAGCACCACGCTGGACATGCAACTGGATTGGCAGCAGCAGGCCGCGCTGGATCCCGCATTCGCCACGCCTGCAGGCGCGCGGCGGCTGGATCTTGCCGGCGCCACACGCGTGGGCGAGGCGATCGTGGTGGTGCGTCTGCGCGAGGCGGCGGCCGCGGGCGCAGCGCCAGCGGGCCTGGCGGAATGGACGTACGCGGTGGATTGCCGCAGCCAGCGGACGCGCTTGCTCGGTGCAGGAATCGGTATTGGTGCAGGCCTGCCCGGCGCGTTGTCTTCATCGGTGCCGGCGCCTGCGCAGGCCGATCGCACGCGTCTGTTCGGGCTGGTGTGTGCCAACCGCACCGCCTGCGAGCTGCGGATCAAGGCAAACGCGTGCGAGCGGGTGCGTGCCGCATCGCTCGCAGCGCTGAGCCAGCCATCACTGCGGCAGGCAAAATGATCACGGATCTGTTCGACGCTGCATGCGCGTGCCTGGACGCTGCCGATCCGCTGCAAAAAGTCGCGTTGACGCAGCACTACGCAGCGGCGTTTCGCGATGGTCAATTGAGGATCGATCCGGCGGCGCCGCCGCCGGCGCCGATCCGCATGCCGGGCCGTCCTGCCGCGCCGATCCTGGTGCACCCGCGCGAGCTGCCGCGGCGCGGGCTGGGCACGCCGGACGGGCGTGCCGCCTTCATCCACGCCATTGCGCATATCGAACTCAATGCGATCGACCTGGCCTGGGATGCGGTGTACCGCTTTCGCGGGCTGCCCGACGCGTTCTACGCCGATTGGGTGGCGGTGGCCGACGACGAATCGCGGCATTTCATGCTGCTGCGCGCGCGATTGCAGGCGCACGCTCGCGACTACGGCGACTTCGCCGCGCATAACGGGCTGTGGGAGATGTGCGAGAAGACCGCACACGACGGACTGGCGCGGATGGCGCTGGTGCCGCGCGTGCTGGAGGCGCGCGGGCTGGATGTGACGCCAGCGATGATCGTCAAGCTGCGCTCCTTGGGCGATGCCGCCACTGCCGACGTGCTCGACATCATCCTGCGCGAAGAAGTGGCGCACGTGGCGGCCGGCTCGCGCTGGTACCGCTGGTATTGCGAGCGGGCCGGCATCGAGCCGCGTGCCCGCTTCAAGACGTTGCTGCGCGAGTATGCCGGCGGCTATCTGCATGGTCCGTTCAATATCCAGGCACGCCTGCTTGCCGGCTTCGACGAGGACGAGTTGGCCAGCCTGGTGGAGCAGGCCGGCTAGCGACGCAACGCGACTGGCCTTCGTGCGGTCGACGCCGGTCCGCTGTGTGGATGAATCGGCTGCGGCGCTGCGCCTGCTGCAGGCCGACGATCAAGTGTAATGACCCACTGATTTCCTGCTCAGGTGTTACTTTCCCCGAAGGAGACACCGATGAGCGAAGTGATGGAAGAAGAGATCAAGCGCTGGACCGCCCGGCGCAAGTCAGCGCTGGTGCTTGAGATCATCCAGAGCAAGACGACGGTAGCAGCGGCCAGCCGGCAGTTCGACCTGACCCCGGCTGAGATCGAGAACTGGGTTGAGGAGGGCAAGCGAGGCATGAAGAACGCCCTACGGGCGAAGCCCGAGGACGTGCGCGAGCAGTACGAGCGGCAGCTGAAGGACTTGCAGGAGGCCTACGGCGAGGCGATGTTGGAGATCCGCGCCCGAAAAAAGCTGGCCTCCCTGCTGGGAAAGGACGAGAGCTGATGCTCTCGGTCCAGCAGGGCCTGAAGGACGAAGGTGTTTCGGTTCCGATGACCAAGTTGTGCCAATGGTTCGGTGTGGCACGTCGCACGACGTACTACAAGCCGACCAGATCGCCAGCCAAAGTGAAGCCGGAGCTGGCCGAACCGATCAAGAAGATGATCGAGACGGAGCCGAGTTTCGGCTATCGCACGGTCGCTGCGCTGCTTGGTATGAACAAAAACACGGTGCAGCGGATCTTCCAGCTGAAGGGCTGGCAGGTGCGCAAGCGTGCCCTTGGCCAGCGCCCGCGCATTGAAGCCAAGGTCTCCCGCGCCGAGAAGCCGGATCAACGCTGGGCCACTGATCTGTGTCGCGTTTGGGGCGGCAAGGACGGCTGGCTGAGTCTGGCGCTGGTGATCGACTGCAGCACGCGGCAACTGCTCGGCTGGCACCTGTCACGGACCGGTAAAGCCAGCACGGCATCTGCCGCACTGGAGCAGGCGCTCATCACACGCTACGGCACGCTGGGCCGAGTGCAGGAGCCATTTCTGCTTCGCTCAGACAATGGTCTGGTGTTCACCAGCCGCGACTACACCCGACTGGTTCGCAGCTATGGGCTGATGCAGGAGTTCATCACCCCGCATTGCCCACAGCAGAACGGGATGGTGGAGCGTGTGATCCGGACCTTGAAGGAACAGTGCGTGCACCGACATCGCTTTGAGAGCCACACACACGCGCTGCGAGTGATTGCTGACTGGATCGCCTTCTACAACCAACAGCGCCCTCACCAGGCGCTGAAGATGATGACCCCGGATGCGGCCTATGCCGCTACATTAACTGCATGACCTGAGCAGAAACCGATGGGTCATTACACGAGGGCGATTCGGCTTCGGCTGCGCGCGGTGGCGCCGCGTGACCGTGCGACGGGCAGGCCGGAGTGCGGGACCACGCGCCGGATCGCGATGGTGCCGCGTGGCAACGCGCACGCGGCATTGCACCGGGCCTCGCTCGCCAGCTGCCCGGCACGAAGGCGAGACCGCTGCCGGTGTGGACGCTGCCCGCTGCGATTGCGTGCTGCCTGATCGCGCGCTGCCCGGCCGCTCTGCCATGCGACGAGCGCGGCCTGCCGGACCGGACTGTGCGCTGGTTCCCTTCCTGGCGCCGCCGGAATCGCATCCAGTGGCCGCTATTCATCACATAAACGTAATTTTCTTTTGTAACAACTTGCAAAAAATACATTCGTGCGCGCCCTAATGGCGTTCCGGGGACAGGGGCCCGGTGCTTTGCATCCGTTACTTCCATGTCTTAGGAGAGAGAGACGATGAAGTCGAAGTCGATGTGCACCACGGTGGGCCTGATTGCCATGTGCCTGGCCGGCACCGCCGCCGCCGCGGGCAAGCCGCTATACCAGGCCGGTCCGGCGCTCAGCCGCAGCGCCGCTGCCACGGTCACCACCGAACCCTCGCTGCAACGCCTGTTGAGCGCACCGTCCACCGCCAATGCCCAGGTGGTCCAGCTCGATGCCGGCGCGGTGGCAGCGGGCGAGAAGCTGCTGGAATTGCAGCTGGATGGCCAGACCATCACCGCCACCCAGGCCAAAGTGGACGCGCTGGAAGGCGGCGACAGCGTCTGGTACGGCAATCTCGGCCCGCGTGCCGGCACCCGTGCGCGCACGTTGTCCGGCGTGGATCCGCTGAACTCGGCCATCCTGGTGCGTAGTGGCGACACCGTCACCGGCACCATTCGCTATGCCGGCAAACTGTATCGCCTGCGTCCGCTGGCCGATGGCCGCCACGTGCTGGTGCAGGTCGACGAGCAGCGCATGCCGCAGGAGCATCCGGCCGAGTACAGCCTGTTGCCCAAGTTCGACATGCCGGGCGACGGGCGCGTCACCACTGCGGCTGCCTCGTCCGGTAGCCCGGCCACCATTCGCGTGCTGGTGGTCGCCACCAACAAGGCGGTCAATGCGTACGGCGGCAACATGCAATCGCTGGTGCAGCTGGCGGTGGCCGAAGCCAACCAGGGCTATATCAACAGCAACGTCGGCATCACCTTGCAGCTGGCGCGCTACGAGACCACCAGTTACACCGAATCCGGCAACTTCACCACCGATCTGCAACGCTTCCGCGTGACCAACGACGGTTACATGGACAGCATCCACACCAGCCGCAATACCTACACCGCGGACGTGGGCGTGATCGTGCTGGACAACAGCAGCTACTGCGGCCTGGCCTCGGGCATCGGCTCGAATGCGGCCAGTGCGTTCGCCTCGGTGTACTGGGATTGCGCCACCGGCTACTACAGTTTCGCGCATGAAATCGGCCACTTGCAGAGCGCGCGTCACGATGCCACCAACGACCCGAGCACTTCGCCGTACGCCTACGGCCACGGGTATCGCTACGGCAACAGCTGGCGCACCATCATGGCCTACGACTGCAACAGTGGTTGCCCGCGCCTGAACTACTGGTCCAATCCCAACATCAGCTACAACGGCGTGCCGATGGGCAATGCCAGCACCGCCGACAACCAGCGCGTGCTGGTCAACACCAAGGCCACGATCGCCGGCTTCCGCTGAGGCCGTGCCTGCAGCTCCCGTCCCGACACCGTCAGGTGCCGGGACGGGGCGCTACTCCCGCACGCGATGATCGCGCAGACTAGAGGCCCCGCCGGCGCCAGCCGGTCACGTCCTGTCGAGCGGAGTCCTCATGTCTACATCCTCGCGTTATGCCGTCGCGTGCCTGGTTGCGCTGGCGGTGCTCGGCTGCCGGCAGCAGCCGGCCGAGCCCGCTGCCACCACGCCCACGCCTGCCGCGTCAGCGCCGGCGGCCGTGACCGGCAACGATGCCGAGGCCCGCGCGCTGCACGTGCTCGAAGCGCAGCTGCAGCGCGATCACGCCTATCCGGACAACTGCATCAGCATTCTCACCGAAGCCGGCGATGCGCCTGCTGCGGGTACATTTGAATTTGCCGTCCACGAGCGCCACGGCAACGGTTGCCCCGGCGACCCGCAGACCAGCCCGGTGCGCGATCGCTTCCGCGTGCAGGCCGACGGCACGGTGCAGTGGTACGACGTGGTCAACGCCGATTTCGTCGACTACGCCGAGCGCGCGCGCAGCCTGCAATAAGGCCTGCGCAGCAACACCAGCATCTTGAATTCCGGCCGCGGCTTGAAGGCACTGCCCGCTGGCGCGTGAGCGACGTGTCGGCCGCTCGCAACACACCGGCGGCGCAACTACAGTGGCAGTTGTTCCAGCGCAACGCCGTCGGCATCCACGCGCAGCACCGAGCCCTGTTCGTACCAGTCGCCCAGCACGATGCGCGTGCAGGTGCGATCGCCGGCCTGCACGGTGTGGATGGCGGGGCGGTGGGTATGCCCATGGATCAGGCGATCCACACCGTAACGCACGAAGGTGGTCTCTACTTCGGTCTGGGAGACATCAGTGACGGTTTCCAGCTGTGCCTGATCGCCTTGCTGGAGTTCGGCGTAGCGGGCCTGGCTTGCGGCACGCGCCTGCTGTGCAAAGGCCACGCGCGCTGCCAGCGGTTGCGACAGGAATTGCGCCTGAAACACCGGGTCGCGCGTCTGCGCGCGGAAGGCCTGGTACGCGGTGTCGTCGGTGCACAACAGGTCGCCGTGCATCAACAAGGTGGTGTGCCCGTACAGATCGATCACCGTGGGGTCGGGCAGGATGCGGAAACCCGCACGCTGTGCATAGTGTTCGCCAACCAGGAAGTCGCGATTGCCGGCCATGAAGAACACCGGCACGCCTGCATCGGCCACCGCATGCAGCGCCAGCGCGATCGCATCGGCCGCGGTCGACGGGGTGTCGTCGCCAATCCAGGCTTCGAACAGGTCGCCGAGGATGTACAGCGCATCGCTGCCGGGCACCTGCGTGCGCAGGAACTCCAGGAACAACTCGGTGATCGCCGGCCGGGCCGGATCCAGATGCAGATCGGAAATGAACAGGGTCGTCATCGCGTCATTGTACGGCGGGAGCACGGGACGGGAATGCAGCAAGCCCCTCTCCTGCGGGAGCGGGGTTGGGGTGAGGGTACGGGCGAAGCCACTCGGCAATCGATAACACCAGGCCTCGCATGCACCCTCATCCGCCCCTGTGGGGCACCTTCTCCCACAGGGAGAAGGAACAGCGGAGACGCTCTGAAATTTGCTGAGTTCGTCTTGGCTCCCTGTTCGCCCGCATTGCGCCGGTCGGTCAGAAAACCGGTTTTCACGCAAGCCTCTATCGCTTACCCCAGCAGCGCAGGCAGCCCCCACAGCGACAGGCTCGCCAGCACCACACCGATCGCGGTGGCGGCCAGCACGTCGCTGGGATAATGCAGCCCCAGCACCACGCGCGACAGCGCAACACCTGCAGAGAACGGCACCAGCAGCGGAGCCAGCCAGGGATAGTAGGCCAGTGCCACGATGCTGAAGGACACCGCGTGCAGGGTGTGCCCGGACGGAAAGCTGAACTCGTCCAGCGGCGCCACCCAGGCGCGGATGCGCACGTCGGCCGCGTAGGGGCGCGGGCGGCGGGTCCAGCGCTTGAGCGCCTTGTACAGCGTCAGCGCCAGCACGCCGGTCGCGGCCATGTGCGCGGAGGCACGCACGCCGTCCATGCCGTCGAGCAGCACCAGCAGCCCCATCAGGCTGTACCAGAACACGCCGTCGCCCAGCCGGCTGATCGCGGCAAACGTGCGCCGCACCGGGTGGCGACGGCACCAGTGGTTGGCGCGCCGGCACCAGCGCGCTTCGTGACCGCGCCATACCTCAAGCCGCGTCGACGACATAACGCCCCCGTGCAGCGGTGATGCCCAGCAGCAGGGCCTCGAAGTCGGACACCACAGTGTCCGGGTGCAGTTTCTTCATCGCCTGCGCGGCGGCCATACCCAGGCGCTGGCGCAGTGCATCGTCCTGGGCCAGCGCCACGGCGGCCTGGACGAAGGCCTCATCGGTCTCCACCGCCGCGCCGTTCTGGCCATTGCGCAGGTACTCGCGTGCGGCGCCGTAGTCGAAGGCGACCGTGGCCACACCGCTGGCCATGGCCTCCAGGGTCACATTGCCGAAGGTCTCGCTGCGGCTGGGAAACAGGAACAGATCGCCGCTGGCGAAATGGCGCGCCAGCGCGTCGCCGCGCTGGATGCCGCTGAAGATGAAGTCGGGGTTTTCATGCGCGATCTTCTCGCGCGCCGGGCCATCGCCTACCCAGACGAAGCGCGCCTTCGGGCGCACCTGCTGTAGCTTGCGGAATGCATGCACGGCCAGCGGCAGGTTCTTTTCGTTGGCGATGCGCCCGACATAGATCGCCGCAAACCCTTCGCCTTCGATCCCCCATTGCGCCCGCAACGCCGGATCGCGCCGTGCCGGATCGAACTGCTGGCTGTCGACCGCGCGCGCCAGCACCTGCACGTGCTGGAAGCCGTCATCGCGCAGGGTCTGCTGCAGCTCGCGGGTGGGTACCAGGGTGGCTTCGGCCTGGTTGTGGAAGCGCCGCATCCAGCGCAGTGCGGCGCCTTGCAGCCAGGCCGCGCCGTAGTCGGGCAGGTATTCGTCGAAGCGGGTATGGAAGCCGCTGGCCACCGGAATGCCCAGCCGGCGCGCGGCCCGCATCGCCGACCAGCCCAACGGGCCTTCGGTAGCGATGTAGATCGCATCCGGTTGGCTCGTGCGCCAGTGGCGGACCAGGCGCTGGGTGGCCGGCAACCCGAACTTCAGCCCCGGATAACGCGGCAGCGCCGCGCCACGCACCAGCAAGGCATCGGCGGCCTCGGCCGAATCGTTGTTCTGGCGCGGCCGCACCACGTCCACCTGGTGCCCGCGCGCGCGCAGCCCGGTTTCCAGGCCATGCACCGTGAGTGCCACGCCGTTGACTTCGGGGGGATAGGTTTCGGTAACGATCGCGTAGCGCATGCCCGTTCTCCCGTTTTCGCTAGCTTCCGGGAGCGCGATGGCATTGATGTTGCGCCGACAAGTCGCGGTAGTGACAAGCGCGACGGGAGTGGGAATTCGGGATTCGAGATTCGGGATTGGAGATTCGCAGAAGCGGTGCACTGCCAGCGTTTAGCGCAACCGCTGGCTGTCAGGCAAAGACATCAGAGCCCATGTCAAACAAATCCCGAATCCCCACTCCCAAATCCCGCCTGAGGCCTCCGGCCTCAGGTCACAAACGGTTTGAAGGCGATACCGATGGTGTGCCGACAAGTCGCGGTAGTGACAAGCGCGACGGGATGGGAATTCGGGATTGGAGATTCGCAGAAGCGGTGCACTGCCAGCGTTTGGCGCGACCGCTGACGGTCAGGCAAAGACATCAGAGCCCAATGCCAAACTAATCCCGAATCCCGAATCCCGAATCCCACCTGAGGCCTCCGGCCTCAGGTCACAAACGGTTTGAACGCGATACCCAGGCCGGCCATGCTTTCCACTTCGCCGATCAGGTCGGCGCGCAGCAGCGGGCGTGAGTCGATCCAGCTTTGCGACAGGATCAATGACAGCCGTGTGTCTTCGGCGGTGAGTTCCAGGGTCGGAATCGGGTCCGCTTCGTGCGCGCGGTGCAGCAACACCGCCAGGCGCAGCAGCGCGGCCTTGCGGCGGGTGGGCAGCAGCAGGCGGTCGGGCAGGGCGTCGAAGGCGGTCTTGGGCACGTTGCGCCGATGCGTGCGCACCAGCGCAGCCAGCACCTGCTGTTCCTGCCGCGAGAAGCCGGCGATATCGGAGTGCTCCAGGATGTAGCTGCCGTGCACGTGGTACTGGCTGTGCGCGATGATCAGGCCCAGTTCGTGCAGGCGCGCGGCGCGACGCAGCACCTGTGCATCGTCGCCGTCCAGTTGCCAGGAGTCGCACACCTGGTCGAACAGGCGGCAGGCGGTGGCCTCCACGCGCTGCGCCTGCACTTCGTCGATGCCGTAGCGCTGCACCAGCGAGGCCACCGAACTGTCGCGCGGGTCGTTCTGGCCGGCGCGGCCAAGCATGTCGTACAGGATGCCTTCGCGCATCGCCGCCTTGCTGACCATCAGCTTCTCCAGCCCCAGCGCCTGGAAGGCCGCTTCGAGCACCAGGATGCCGCCGGCAATGATCGGCCGGCGTTCGGCGGCCAGCCCGGGCAGCTGGATGTCTTCGATACGCTTGGCCTTGAGCAGCTCCTCGCGCAGTGCCGGCAGCGCCTGCGCGGTGATCGCGCCCTTGGTGAGCTTCATCGCCGCGCAGATCTCGCCGATCGCCTTGTGCGTGCCCGACGAACCGATCGCTTCGTGCCAGCCCAACGCCTTGTACTGGCCGGCGAACTGCTGGAATTCGGCACCGATCTCGGTCAGCGCGTCCTTCCATTTCTTCTTGGACAACTTGCCGCCGGGAAAGAACCGCCGGGTGCTGGCGATGCAGCCGGCCTGCAGGCTTTCGCGCTCCAGGGTCTGGAAGCCGCGGCCGATGATGAATTCCGTGGAGCCGCCGCCGATGTCGATCACCAGCCGGCGCTGGTCGGGCTTGGGCGGTTGCGCGTGGGTGACGCCGAGATAGATCAGGCGCGCCTCCTCGCGGCCGCTCACCACTTCGATCGCATGCCCGAGCGCGGTTTCGGCCGGCATCAGAAACGTCTGCGGCGAGCGCAGCTGACGCACCGTATTGGTGGCCAGGGCGCGCACGCGCAGCGAAGGCACGTCGCGGATGCGCTGCCCGAAGCGCGCCAGACACTCCAGCGCACGCTGACGCGCCTCGTTGGACAGGCCGCCCTTGCCATCCAGACCATCGGCCATGCGCACGGTTTCGCGCAGGCGGTCGACCACCCGCAGCTGACCCATCAGGTAGCGCGCGATGACCATGTGGAAACTGTTGGAACCTAGATCGATGGCAGCAAGAAAATCGCCATCACGCAGGGGGGCAATCGTGGGGGAGGATGTTGGCATGGGCCGCATGGTAGCCGATGGGCCGTTGGCCACGTGAGAGTCCCCGGCCGCGGCGTTCTCAGATCCGATCGAGCAGCGTCATCTGCGCCGAATGTGGCGGTTCTCCGGGCGCAGGGGTGCGCTTGTGGTAGACGCCCTCGGCATCCAGTTCCCAGGCGCTGACGTTGTCGTCCAGATAGTTCTGCAGCACCTCGCGATACACGCGCCTGGCCAGATCCGGCTCCAGGATCGGGAAACAGGTTTCCACCCGGCGCAACAGGTTGCGTTCCAGCCAGTCGGCGCTGGCGCAATACAGCTCGGCCGCGCCGTCGTTGCCGAACCAGTACACGCGGCTGTGTTCGAGAAAACGCCCCACGATCGAACGCACGCGGATATTGTCGGATACGCCCGGCACGCCCGGCCGCAGCGTGCAGGCCCCGCGGATGATCAGGTCGATCTGCACGCCGGCTTGCGACGCGGCATAAAGGGCTCGCACCACCTGCGGTTCGTTGAGTGCGTTCATCTTGGCGATGATGCGGCCCGGGCGGCCGTTGCGGGCCAGGCGGGTTTCGCGTTCGATGCGTTTCAGCACGCCGGCATGCAGGGTGAACGGCGATTGCAGCAGCTGATCCAGCTTCATGCGCGGGGCCAGCCCGGACAGTTGCTGGAACAGCATGTGCACATCGTTGCCGATCTCCGCATCGGCGGTGATCAGGCTGATGTCGGTGTATATCCGCGCGGTGCCGCTGTGGTAATTGCCGGTGCCCAGATGCACATAGCGTTTGAGCTTGCGTCCCTCGCGGCGCACGATCAGCAGCATCTTGGCGTGGGTCTTGTAGCCGACCACGCCGTAGACCACCTGCACACCGGCTTCCTGCAACTTGTCGGCCAGCCCCAGGTTGGCTTCTTCGTCGAAGCGCGCGCGCAGCTCCACCACCACGGTCACGTCCTTGCCGTTGCGCGCGGCCAGGATCAGCGCATCGACGATCAGCGAGTCCTTGCCGGTGCGGTACAGCGTCTGCTTGATCGCCAGTACGTTCGGATCGACCGCCGCCTGCCGGATCACGTCCAGCACCGCGGTAAACGCATCGAAGGGGTGGTGCAGCAGCACATCGCCCTTGCCGATGATATCGAAGATGCCCTCGCTGTCGCGCAGGGTGCGCGGATTGAAGGAGGGATATTTGAGCTCGGGGCGCTGCACCAGGTCGTAGACCTGGGTGACGCGGCTGAGATTGACCGGGCCAACGATGCGGTACACGGCGTTTTCGTTCAGGCCGAAGTTCTGCAGCAGGGTGCGCATGATCGGCGCCGGACAATCGTGCGCGATCTCCAGGCGGACCGCCGGCCGGTAGCCGCGCGTGACCAGCTCATCGCGCAGGGCGAGCGCAAGATTTTCGACTTCTTCCTCGTCCACCACCAACTCGGAATTGCGGGTGACGCGGAACTGGTAGGACCCCTTGACCTGCATGCCCGGGAACAGCTCGTCCACGAACTCGGACAGCACCGAGGACAGGAACACGAAACTCTGCGCGCCTTCCGGCGACAGGCTGGACGGCAACTGGATGATGCGCGGCAACGAACGCGGCGCCCGCACGATGGCCAGGTGGCCGGCGCGTCCGAACGCATCCTGTCCTTCCAGCACCACCACGATGTTCAGGGTCTTGTTGAGGATCTTCGGGAACGGATGCGCCGGATCCAGCCCCAGCGGCGACAGCACCGGCATGATCTCGTTACGGAAGTAGGCGCGCAGCCAGCGCTTCTGCCGCGCCGTCCACGCGCTGCGGCTGAGCACCGCCACGCCGGCCTCTTCCATCGCCGGGCGCAGCACCTCGTTCCAGGCGTGGTACTGCTGCTCAACCAGCTTGGCCGCGCGATCGTGCACGGCATTGAGGATGGCCGTGGGGCTCAAGCCGTCCGGTGCCGGTGGCAAGCCGAACTCCTGTGCATGCCGTACGGTGGCGGCGCGGATCTCGAAGAATTCGTCCAGATTGGTGCAGGAAATGCACAGGAAACGCAGGCGTTCCAGCAGCGGCACCTGTTCGTCCAGCGCCTGCGCCAATACCCGGAAATTGAAGTCCAGCTGCGACAGCTCGCGGTTGATGTACAGCGCCGGATCACGCAGCGGATCGGTGGCGATGTCGTCGCCGGTTTTGACGTCGTGCAGTTCTTTGGCGTGGCCCATGGAGTCGGTCATCAAGGCGAATAGGTGTGCGTGGTGTGCGGCGCGTGGGCCGTGGCGCAGGCGATGCGACACGGATGGCGCCGGTGCATCGCGCCGCGTTGCGGCCTGCACCTCTTACATATCACGCCGAGCGTGACAGTGGCAGGGACTGTTCGCGTTGCACGACACGGGCGGCCACGAAATGGCACGAAAATTCGCTGCCGCGTCCCACCTCGCTTTCGATGTCCAGCCGCGCCTGGTGCAGGCCCAGGATGTGCTTGACGATCGACAGCCCCAGCCCGGTGCCGCCACTCTCGCGCGAGCGGCTGCTGGAGACGCGATAGAAGCGTTCGGTGATGCGCGGCAGATGCGAGGCGGGGATGCCGTAGCCGGTGTCGCGCACCGCCAGCGCCGCGCCGTCGCCTTCGCGCAGGAAGCGGATCGTGACCGTGCCGCCGCCGGGCGTGTAGCGCACCGCGTTGGTTACCAGGTTGGAGAACGCGCTGTGCAGTTCCTTGTTGGAGCCGAGCAGATCCACGCCGGCCTCGTCGATCACTTCCACCGTGTGCCGGCCCTGGCTGTGCGCCTCGGCCTCGCGGCGCAGGGTGGACAGCATCGGCGCCATCGCCACGTGTTCTTCGCCGAGTTCTTCCTGCGATTCCAGCCGCGACAGGGTCAACAGGTCTTCCACCAGCTGCGCCATGCGCTGCGACTGCTTGCGCATCTCCGCCAGCATCGGGCCCGAGTCCGGGAAGTCTTCCGGATCGAGCATGTCCAGGTAGCCGTGCACCACCGTCAACGGGGTGCGCAGCTCGTGCGAGACATTGGCCACGAAGTCGCGGCGGACCTGCTCCAGGCGCAGCAGCTTGCTGACATCGCGCGCCACCAGCAGCCAGTAATCGTCCGAATACGGGATCAGCCGCAGGTTCAGGCGCAGGTCCGGATCCACCGGCGAGGCCGCATCCAGCATTGGTTCTGCATTGCGCCCGGCCGCCAGCCAATGCGCCAGCGGCAGCGGTTGCAGGCGTTCCACCACCGACACGCCCATGTCGCCGGGATGGTGCAGGCCGAGCAGGCCGCCGGCGGCCTTGTTGAACCACTGCACGCGCTGGCTGTTGCGGTCTACCACCACCACCGCATCGGGCAGCGCCTGCGCGGCGGCGCGGTAGGTGCGCAGCATGTCGATCAGGCGCCGCTTGCGCCCGCGCATTTCGGCCTGGCTGCGGTACAGCAGGCGGTCCAGTTCGTTCCAGGCGCCGACGCCGGCGGCGGGTTCGGCACGCTGGCGCGCGGTGAGCCGGCGCAGCACCTGGCGCAGCCGCCAGTAATGCCAGCCCAGCACGCCCAGCGCTGTGAGCGTCAGTGCCATCCACACATGCTCGATCAACACGCCCACCACGACGGCAGCGCCCAACAACAGCGCAAGGGTGCCGAGCGTCTTGAGCCAGGCGGAACGGATATGTTGAGGCATGGAAGGCGTTACCACGAAGCGTCAGGTAGGCAGCTGCCCGGCCAGCCAATGTGGCGGCCCGGCGGCTGTGCGGCAACGATCAGGTTGCCGAGGAAAAGCGATAGCCCGAGCCACGCACGGTCTGCACCATGTTTTCCAGGCCGAACGGTTCCAGCGTCTTGCGCAGGCGGCGGATGTGCACGTCGATGGTGCGCTCTTCCACGTACACACTGCCGCCCCAGACATGGTCCAGCAGCTGGGTACGCGTATACACGCGCTCGGGATGGGTCATGAAGAAGTGCAGCAGCCGGTATTCGGTCGGGCCGATCGGCACCGGCGCATCGCCGGCGAACACGCGGTGCGCCGCGCCATCGATCCGCAGGCGGCCCACTGCCACGCTGCCGTCCTCATCGTCATCGCGGGTACGCCGCATCACCGCACGGATACGTGCCAGCAACTCACGGGCCGAGAACGGCTTGACCACATAGTCGTCGACGCCGGCTTCCAGGCCGCCGACACGGTCGTTCTCTTCGCCGCGTGCGGTCAGCATGATGATCGGAATCTCGCGCGTCAGTTGTTCCTTGCGCCAGCGCCGTGCCAGGTCCAGGCCGCTGGTGCCGGGCAGCATCCAGTCCAGCAGGATCAGATCCGGCACCCGGTCGGCGATGGCGGTCTGCGCCTCGCGCGCGTCGCCGGCATGAATGGGCTCGAACTCGCCTTTGCGCAGCGCGAACGCCACCATGTCGCGAATCGCGGGTTCGTCATCGACGATCAGAATGCGTTTCTGCACGCGGGGCGTACCGTCTGGCTTTGGTGGTCGCCAGTAGACTACGGTTTTGTGACTCTAATGTGACAGGGTCGGCGCAGCCCGTCGGCGGCGCGCTGACCTAGCAAGCGGACTGGACTGTAAAGGTGTGACAAGGTCCAGTACGTCGCACGGCACGCTGTCATCCGAATCCCGAATCCCGAATCCCGCCCAGGCGTCACTGCGTCGACAGATCCGGGTCGCGAATCCCCTGCCGGCGCAGTTCCAGCACCGTGGGCGTGATCGCGGCGATGCGCGCATCCACCCGCGCCCGTGTCACATAGTCCAGATCCTTCTTCTTCAGCGCCTCCAGCTGCAGCAAGGCCTGCTCCGGGCGCCCGTTCAGATACGCGGACTCGGCATAGGCCTCGCTGGCGCGCAGATGGTCCCCGGCCAGCTCGCAGGCGCGGGCATAGGTCTGCTGCAGCAACGGGTCCTCGCCACTGCGATGCAGCAGCGGCTCCAGCACCTGGCGTGCGCGCTGGCCGGATTGCTTGTTGGCCTGCTCGTTGAGCGCGCCTGCGTAGGTCAGCGCCACCGCGCGATTGTTCGGCAACCGCTTGAGCAAGGCATCGAAACGCGCATTGGCCGCCTCGCGCTGGCCGACGCGTGCCTGCGCCTCGCTCAGGCCCAGTGCCAGCCACAGATTGTCCGGGTGCGTCTCCAGCAGGCTGGTCAGTTCGGACACCGGTTCGCCGGGCCGGCCGCCGCTGTTGCGCAGCCGGGCCAGCGCCAGCCCATAGCGCTGCGCATCGCTCAGGCCCTGCTTGGCGCTGCGCCGCAGGTTCTCGTATTCGCGGATGGCCGCATCCGGCGTGCTGGCGCTGAGCACGCGCAGGCGCTCCTTGGCCCAATCGAAGCCCTGCTGGTCGCCGCCGCGGCTGAGCGCGTCCACCGGCAACCGCAGCGCGTAGGGCAGCAGTGCGTTGCCGTTGCGGCTCAACGGCTCCGACAGCGACGGGTCGGCCGGGTCCACGCGTTCCTGGCGCGTGCCGCCCGGTACCGAAGTGGTCAGCACCACGGTGTTCTTCTTCATCTGCTCGGCGCGCGCCTTGGCTTCGCTGATGCGGGTGGTGGTGACCGGGTGGGTCTGCAGGAAATCCGGTGCGCTGTAGCCGCCCTCGTTGGCGCGCATCGCCACCGACATGCGTTCGAAGAAGCCGGCCATCGCATCGACGTCGTAGCCGCTGCGTACCAGGGTGCGGATGCCCAGCCGGTCGGCCTCGGATTCATTGGAGCGGGTGTAGTCGATCTGGCGCTGCTGCATCAGCCCCATGGCGCTGGTGATGGTGGCCATGGTGGCATCGCCCTTGGAGTTGCCACCGGCCTGCTGCGCCGCTACCACCGCGGCCAGCATGCCGAGCAGGATCGGAATCTGGTCGCGCTGCGCGCGTTCCACCCCGCGCAGTACGTGCTGCTGGGTGACATGGGCGATTTCGTGCGACAGCACCGCCGCCACTTCGTCCTCGCGCTCGGCGGTCAGCACCAGCCCGGCGTTGACCGCGATGTAGCCGCCCAGCGTGGCGAACGCATTGATCTGGCGGTCGCGCAGCATGAAGAAGGTGAACGGCTGCTGCGGCTGATCGCTGTTGGCGCCCAGGCGGGTGCCCATGGTCTGCAGCCAGTCGCTGATCAACGGGTCGTCCAGCACGTAGTCGTAGTTGCGCAGCTCGGCCAGCATCATCTTGCCGTACTCGGCCTGGCGCGCCGGCGTCAGCAGTTCGCCGGCCGACGAACCGATATCGGGCAGGCGGTTCTCCTGCGCGGGTGCCACGCCCATGGCGAAGGCCAGGGTCAGGGCGGTAGCGAGCGGAAGCAGGCGCAAGTGGAACTCCCAAGTGGTGCGCGGAGCATGCGGGCAGCAGGCGCGGCGGCGTGAATCGGCTATTAATCCACAGTGTTGCGGTGGCGAGGTGGAAATTCCAGTCGCCCGTTACCATGTGTCAGACCTCAGACCAACCACGGAGTTTCCCGTGAGCCAAGACAACACCGGGCAGGACGCGGCCGCCGGCCCGCAGATCACCTTGTATTCCACCGCCATCTGCCCGTACTGCGTGGCGGCCAAGAATTTCCTCAAGAGCAAGGGCCAGACCTGGACCGAGGTGCGGATCGACTTGGACCCGGCCGAGCGCGAGAAGATGGTCGCGCTGGCGCGGCGCACCAGCGTGCCGCAGATCTTCGTCGGCGACGTCCACGTGGGCGGCTACGACGACATGATGGCCATGCATCGCGCCGGCAAGCTGGAGCCGCTGTTCACCGGCACGGGCGGTCAGGCATGAGTGGTTCCGACGAGGGCAGCGCTGACCGCCTGCGCGAGTTCACCGAGTTCCGCCAGCGCATGAACCAGCGCATCCTGGCCGAGCCCAACCAGGTCGTGCGGCGCTTCTTCGCGCTCGACACCCAGACCTACCAGGCCGGCGCGCTGGACGTGAAGACCAAGGAACTGCTTGGCCTGGTCGCTTCGATGGTGCTGCGCTGCGATGACTGCATCAGCTATCACGTCGCCCAATGCAAGGAGGCCGGGGTGAGCCGCGAGGAGTTCTTCGAAACCTTCTCGGTCGGCCTGGTGGTAGGCGGTTCGATCGTGATCCCGCACCTGCGCCGCGCGGTGGATTTCCTCGACCAGCTCGAAGGCGGCGCACCGCCACCGGTCCAGCACGCGCATGGTTGATGGCTGCGGCTGAGCGGGTGACTGACGTTCGGGATTGGGAATTGGGGATTCGTGAAGGGCCGATCGCGCCGCAGTCGAGGCGGCGCGTTGCGTTTGGATGGTCGGTCCCGGGCGGGCTGCCCGCATGCCGTCCATGCCTTAGACCAAGGTCGGTTTGGGCGCCTTCACCGGCATCGGGCATAATTGCCTGTGAAACCTCCTTGCGCCGGTGAGCCGGGCTTCCGGCTGGCGCTCCCCCCTTCAAGTTCGGAAACCCAACGTTATGACGCAGACAATCACGGTCATCCGCGGCGACGGTATTGGCCCGGAGATCATGGATGCCACGCTGTTCGTGCTCGACGCGCTGCAGGCTGGCCTGACCTACGAATACGCCGATGCCGGCCTGGTCGCGCTGGAAAAGCATGGCGATCTGCTGCCCGAGTCCACCCTGGCCTCGATCACCAAGAACAAGGTCGCCCTGAAGAGCCCGCTGACCACGCCGGTCGGCGAGGGTTTCAGCTCGATCAACGTGGCCATGCGTCGCAAGTTCGACCTGTACGCCAATGTGCGTCCGGCCAAGTCATTCCCGAACACCAAGTCGCGCTTCGCCGATGGCGTGGACCTGATCACCGTGCGCGAGAACACCGAAGGCGCGTACCTGAGCGAAGGCCAGACCGTGTCCGAGGATGGCGAGACCGCGTTCTCCGGCACCCGCATCACCCGCAAGGGCTCCGAGCGCATCGTGCGCTACGCCTTCGACCTGGCGCGCGCCACCGGCCGCAAGAAGGTCACCGCGGTGCACAAGGCCAACATCATCAAGTCCACCTCGGGCCTGTTCCTGAAGGTGGCCCGCGATGTGGCCGCGCAATACCCGGAAATCGAATTCCAGGAAATGATCGTCGACAACACCTGCATGCAGCTGGTGATGCGTCCGGAGCAGTTCGACATCATCGTGACCACCAACCTGTTCGGCGACATCATCTCCGACCTGTGCGCCGGTCTGGTGGGCGGCCTGGGTCTGGCGCCGGGCGCCAATATCGGTGTCGACGCGGCCATCTTCGAGGCCGTGCACGGCTCGGCGCCGGATATCGCCGGGCAGGGCAAGGCCAACCCGTGTGCGCTGCTGCTGGGCGCCGCGCAGATGCTGGACCATATCGGCCAGCCGCAGAACGCCGAGCGCCTGCGCGAGGCTATCGTGGCTACCCTGGAAGCCAAGGATTCGCTGACCCCCGACCTGGGCGGCACCGGCAACACCATGGGCTTCGCCAAGGCCATCGCCAGCCGCCTCTGAGTGGGTGGGTCGAATGCACAAAAACAAAAGGCGCCTAGGCGCCTTTTGTTTTGCTCGGAAGTTGCTGAGAAGCCGCATCCGCTCATCGACTGCAGAAAACCGCTTTTACGATTCCCCAATCCCGATTCCCGACTCCCAGCTCAATTCCGCGACTGCAGCTTCGACAGCAAGCGCAGGAACTCGATGTACAGCCACACCAGCGTGACCATCAGGCCGAACGCGCCATACCACTCCATGTGCTTGGGCGCGCCCTGCGCGACCCCGCTTTCGATGAAGTCGAAGTCCAGTACCAGGTTCAGCGCAGCCACCACCACCACGAACAGGCTGAAGCCAATACCGATCAGGCCCGAGTCGTGGATGAAGGGAATGCGCACGCCGAACATGCCCAGCACGATGGTCGCCAGGTACACCAGTGCGATGCCGCCGGTGGCTGCGACGACGCCGAGCTTGAAGTTCTCGGTAGCCTTGATCAATCCGCTGCGATACGCGAACAACAGCGCGAACATGGTGCCGAAGGTCAGCAGGACCGCCTGGAACACGATGCCGTCGAAACGCGCCTCGTAGACCGCCGAGATCGAGCCCAGGAAGAGGCCTTCCACCAGTGCGTACAGCGGCGCGGTGACCGGCGACCAGGTCGGCTTGAAGCAGGTCGTGATTGCGAACACCAGCCCGCCGATCGCGCCGGCGATCATGTACAGGCGTGCCGCCGGCAGCGGTGTGCCGTCGGCGCCGATCGATTGCGACCACGCAAACGCGGCGGTGACCACCGCCATCAACAACAGCAGCCCGGTCTTGTTGACGGTGCCATTGAGGGTCATCGCCTGGCCGTCGCGGGTGACCACCGAGCCGGAGCCGAGGTCGAGGAAAGTGGATTCCCGAAGAGCCGGGTTACCGCTACGCATGCGCGTTCTCCATATGAAAGGGTGCCCGCCTTGCCGGCGAGCGATAGTGGGAGGATACGTGATCTCCCAATTTACACAGGGTGATTGACAGCGAGGCCAATCATTCCCAAAATAGCCGACCTTTCCAGCCTTCGGGATTGAAAGGTCCCGCCGGGGTATAGCGCAGTCTGGTAGCGCGCCTGCTTTGGGAGCAGGATGTCGGGGGTTCGAATCCCTCTACCCCGACCATTCCGAGCTCCTTGCGGCGTGGGAATGCGAAGTTCGGTCCGGGCGCCCGTAGCTCAACCGGATAGAGCACCGGCCTTCTAAGCCGGCGGTTACAGGTTCGAGTCCTGTCGGGCGCGCCATCGGCGGTACGGTAGGAAGCAGGTTTTCAGTGGTGGCTGTAGCTCAGCTGGTTAGAGTACTGGATTGTGATTCCAGATGTCGGGGGTTCGAGTCCCCTCAGCCACCCCACTGAAACAGGCGATTGCAGGAAAGTTTGCCCCGATGCGTCGCGGGTGTTGCAACGAAGCAAAAACGCGCATACAATGTGCGACCAGTTTCAGGGCCGTTAGCTCAGTTGGTAGAGCAGTTGACTCTTAATCAATAGGTCCAAGGTTCGAATCCTTGACGGCCCACCAGACAGGCAGCCACTCAACGCAAGTTGAGTGGCTGTTTTTCTTTGTGCTGATGTGTGTTTCCGGCGAAGCAGTCGTGACCAGTGCGTTCTTCTGTTGCCAGTGCAAGTGGGGCGCGTCTTGCGCCAGACACTGGCGGCGTCCTCTCAGCTGCGCAATGGAGCTACAGATCTTCTGTGGCCCGCACTCCTGCAGACGGCGGCAACATCCTGCGCGCCGTCTTTGGTGTCGTCGGTCCTCTTAGCGCTGCTTGTCCAGCAACTGCTGGCGCACGGCGATCATGCAGCTTTCCTTGCTGGCCAGATGTGCCAGGGCATCGTTGTCGGCAGGATTGCCGCTTCCCACATCCACCACCGACACCTGCGTGCTGCCGCGACGTTTGAAGGCGGCGATGGCCGTGGTTGCGTTCTTCAACGGGACGGTAGCGGCGGTGAATGCGGCCGTGTGGGGGAGTGGTGAGACGCTTGAAGGTGTTGGCTGCAGGCAATCCGCAAGGCGCGTGGATCAAGGCGCGCGTGACGGTGGATTGCGCGGCAATAGCCAGTAGATGGGTGTTGGCGAAGCCTGGCTGTGCAGGTGGGCAGACTATGTGCCTGTAGATCGGGGCGGCATTCGGCAGCAACGAAGCGCACACTCCCCGCGCGAACGTCCCGCACACCATCGCAGACGTCGATTCATCCGATGGTGGCGGTGGGGCGCTATCTTCTGGTCCAGCACGTCGCAGCGCATTCGTGAACGACGCAGGCCAGGAGTTGTCGGGCCACATCGCCCCTTTGCGCCTATCGGCGTTCTTTTCCGCAACGCCCCGCGCTGCGCCCACGACGTCTAGATCGCCTTCGGTGCGCTCTTGCAGAGCGCGCTGGGTGTGCGATGCGGTCGGTAGGCCATGCTTGCGCGTGCGCCAGCATCTCCTGGTGGCGGGCGACAAGGGTAGGTGTCAAGCCATCGGCGTTGACTGACATGATCCGCTCTTCGAGGTCGATGTCTCCGGGGCAGTCCCGCGGCAAGGCCGCGATCTGCGGGTACCGCCTGATGCGGGCTCGACAATGAACCGTTCACCGGGTTCCAGTGCCGGGTTCGCCGTAAGCAGCGGCGCGAGGAAGCGCCAGGCTCCGCAGAGTAGCGCAGCCGGGCCCCGGAAGGCAGTGGTGCTTTTTCTTTGTCGGCGTCCCTGTAACAATAGTTGGGTGCCTGCGGCATTGCGAAAGTGGCGGAATTGGTAGACGCACCAGATTTAGGTTCTGACGCCGCAAGGCGTGGGGGTTCGAGTCCCCCCTTTCGCACCACTGCAGTGCGGCCGTGAGCACTCCGGCCGCTACAGCGCCTGTCATACCCTCGCTTTTTGCCCTCTGGGGCGCCCGCCCCGCTGGCAGCGGCCGCCGTTATCGGCGAAACTACAAGGCTCGGCGGCTTTCTCGCCATCCGTCAACCCGCATCTTCCATCTCGTGCCGACGCCATGCGCTGTCGGTGGCAGGAGTCAACATGCAAGCTTCGATCGAATCCACCGGCAATCTGGAACGCCGCCTGACCTTCACCCTGCCGCAGGAGCGCCTGGAGACGCATGTCGGTGGCCGCCTACGCGAGCTTGCGCGGACCACGCGCATCAAGGGCTTCCGTCCGGGCAAGGTGCCGCCGAAGGTGATCGAGCAGCGTTTCGGGCAGCAGGTGCGTGCCGAAGCGATGGAAGGCCTGCTGCGTGAGACCTTCGATTCGGCGGTGCGTGAGCACTCGTTGCGCCTGGCCGGCAACCCGCGCATCGACCAGGGCGAAAGCGACTTCGATTTCGTCGCCACCTTCGAAGTGGTGCCGGATTTCGGCGACATCGATGTGAGTAAGCTGTCGGTGGTGCGTCACACCGCCGAAGTGACCGATGCCGACATCGACCAGATGATCGAGAACCTGCGCCTGCAACGCCGTACTTGGAACCCGGTCGCGCGCGGCGCGCAGGTCGGCGACCTGGTGGCGCTGGAGACCTGGTCGCAGGCCGGCGACGAGCGTCTGCCCGCCGAAGGCGTGGAGACCGGCAGCAGCGTGTTGGGCTCGGGCGTGATGTTCGACCAGATCGAAAAGGGGCTGGAAGGGCTGTCCAAGGGTGAAGAAAAAACCCTGAGCGTGGATTTCCCGGCCGAATGGCGCGTGCCGCAGTTGGCCGGCAAGACCGTGCAGGTGCACGTCAAGGCGGTCGAAGTGTCCGAACCGGTGTTGCCGGCGGTGGACAAGGAGTTCATCAAGAGCTTCGGGGTGAAGAGTGGCGATGCCGAGCAGTTCCGCGCCGACATCCGCACCAACCTGGAGCGCGAGCTCAAGGGCGCGCTGATGAACCGCCTGCGCCGCGAAGTGGGCGAGCAGCTGATCGCCGCCTACGCGCATGTCGAAATGCCGCCGCGCCTGGTCGAGAACGAAGCGCGTTCGATGCTGGCCCAGCAGGTCGAGCAGGTGCGCCGCAGTGGCCGCGATCCGGGCCAGGTGCCGGACGACGCCTACCAGAGTTTCATGGACGCCGCCGCCAAGCGTGTGCTGGTCGGCCTGCTGGTGGGCGAAGTGGCCCGTCGCAACGAGCTGCGCCTGGAATCCAAGCGCGTCAGCGAAACGCTGCGTCTGATCGCCTCGACCTACGAAGAGCCCGAGCAGGTCATTGAGATGTACCGCAACGATCCCCAGTTGATGGGTGGGCTGCAGAGCCGTGTGATGGAAGAGCAGGTGATCGACTGGATCGCCGAGCGCGCCCAGCACACCGAGCAGTCGCTGTCGTTCCAGGACGCCATCCGGGTCTGAGGCGGTAGCAAGAGAACCGCGCCCTGCGGTCGTCGGGGCGCGGATATCGAACACGGGCAGCGGCACAGGCCGCTGCCACAACAGGAAGACTGATGAGCATTGTGACCAAAGCCCTGAACCTGGTGCCGATGGTGGTCGAACAGACCAGCCGTGGCGAGCGTGCGTACGACATCTACTCGCGTCTGCTGAAGGAGCGTCTGATCTTCCTGGTCGGTCCCATCGACGACCATATGGCCAACGTGATCGTGGCCCAGCTGCTGTTCCTGGAAGCGGACAATCCGGAGAAGGACATCAGCATCTACATCAATTCGCCAGGCGGCGTGGTCACCGCCGGCATGGCGATCTACGACACCATGCAGTACATCAAGCCGGACGTGAGCACCATCTGCGTCGGCCAGGCGGCCTCCATGGGCGCGCTGCTGCTGGCCTCGGGTGCGGCGGGCAAGCGCTATGCGCTGCCGAATTCACGCGTGATGATCCACCAGCCGCTGGGCGGCTTCCAGGGCCAGGCGACGGACATCGACATCCACGCCCGCGAGATCCTGACCCTGCGTTCGCGTCTGAACGAGATCCTCGCCAAGCATACCGGCCAGTCGCTGGAGACCATCGCACGCGACACCGAGCGCGACAACTTCAAGAGTGCCGTCGACGCCCAGGCCTATGGCCTGGTCGATCAGGTGCTGGAGCGTCGTCCGGAAGAGTCGATCCAGCCGTCTTGATCGCCAGGTCGCTGAAATTGCAGGAAAATCCGGCAGGGTCGGGCAGGGCGAATGTCCTCCCGGCCCTGTGCTATTCTCGAAATCGAACCCCCGTGCATCGGGTGGGGTAACTGGGTAACAGAAGCATGAGCGAAGACCGCCAAGGTCGTTCCGGCGACAGCAACAAGATTCTCTACTGCTCGTTCTGCGGTAAGAGTCAGCATGAGGTCCGCAAGCTGATTGCCGGTCCCAGCGTATTCATCTGCGATGAGTGCGTTGAGTTGTGCAACGACATCATCCGTGAGGAGCTCGAAGAGAAGGCGCAGTCGGCGCGGTCCAGCCTGCCCAAGCCGCGCGAGATCCTCGAGGTCCTGGACCAGTACGTGATCGGGCAGCTGCGTGCCAAGCGCACGCTCGCGGTGGCCGTGTACAACCACTACAAGCGCATCGAGAGCCGCAGCAAGAACGACGACGTCGAGCTGGCGAAGTCCAATATCCTGCTGGTCGGTCCGACTGGTTCGGGCAAGACCTTGCTGGCCGAAACGCTGGCGCGCCTGCTCAATGTGCCGTTCACCATCGCCGATGCCACCACGCTGACCGAAGCCGGCTATGTTGGCGAGGACGTGGAAAACATCATCCAGAAGCTGCTGCAGAAGTGCGACTACGACGTCGAGAAGGCGCAGCAGGGCATCGTCTACATCGATGAAATCGACAAGATCTCGCGCAAGAGCGAGAACCCGTCGATCACCCGCGATGTGTCCGGCGAAGGCGTTCAGCAGGCGCTGCTGAAGCTGATCGAAGGCACGGTGGCGTCGGTACCGCCGCAGGGCGGCCGCAAGCATCCGCAGCAGGAATTCCTGCAGGTGGACACCAAGAACATCCTGTTCATTTGCGGCGGCGCGTTCGCCGGGCTGGACAAGGTGATCCAGCAGCGGTCCAACGATGCCGGCGGTATCGGCTTCGGTGCCAAGGTCAAGAGCAGCGAGCGCAAGCAGGAAGTGGGCAAGATCCTGGCCGAGGTCGAGCCGGAAGATCTGATCAAGTTCGGCCTGATTCCGGAATTCGTCGGTCGCCTGCCGGTGGTCGCCACGCTGGAGGAGCTGGACGAGCCGGCGCTGATCAAGATCCTGACCGAGCCCAAGAACGCCATCACCAAGCAGTTCAGGAAGCTGTTCGACATGGAAGGCGTGGAGCTGGAGTTCCGCCCTGATGCGCTGTCGGCGATTGCCAAGAAGGCGCTCAAGCGCAAGACCGGCGCCCGCGGCCTGCGTACCATCGTCGAATCGGTGCTGCTGGACACCATGTACGAGCTGCCGTCGCAGGAAAATGTCAGCAAGGTGGTGGTGGACGAGTCGGTGATCGAGCACAAGTCCGAGCCGTATCTGATCTACCAGGCGCAACCGGCACCGGCCAAGGCCGCGTCCGGGGACTGAGCCCCGCCAGCCGGCCAGCCAGGCGGTGTCCTCGCTGGCGGCTAAAGGGTTTCCGAGCGCTACTTGCAACGTCCAGCCGATGGCCCCATAACGGGGCCATCGGCTTTTTTAACGCCTTGAATTCCCATTCCTGCGGAGCGCCCCATGGCCCAGTCCCAACCAGAAGTTCTCGATCTGCCGGTGTTGCCGCTGCGCGACGTGGTGGTGTTTCCGCACATGGTGATCCCGCTGTTCGTCGGCCGTGACAAGTCGATGCGCGCGCTGGAAAAGGCCATGGAGGCGGACAAGCGCATCCTGCTGGTGGCGCAGAAGTCGGCCGAAACCGACGACCCTGCGGCGGCCGATCTGTATACCGTCGGCACCCTGGCGCAGGTGCTGCAGCTGCTCAAGCTTCCCGACGGCACCATCAAGGTGCTGGTCGAAGGCCTGTCGCGCGTTACCGTCGACAAGGTGGTCGAGCTGGACGGCGCGTTGCAGGGCCAGGGCATCGAGGTGGAAGCCAGCGATGCGCGCGAGACGCGCGAAGTGGAGGCGATCGCGCGCTCGTTGATGTCGCTGTTCGAGCAATACGTCAAGACCAACCGCAAGCTGCCGCCCGAACTGCTCCAGACCCTGGCCGGTATCGACGAGCCGGGTCGCCTGGCCGACACCATTGCCGCGCATATCGGCGTGCGCCTGGCCGACAAGCAGCGTCTGCTGGAGATCACCGACATCGGCGAGCGGCTGGAGTTGCTGGTCGGGCTGGTGGACGGCGAAATCGACGTGCAGCAGCTGGAAAAGCGCATCCGTGGCCGCGTGAAGTCGCAGATGGAAAAGAGCCAGCGCGAGTACTACCTCAACGAGCAGATGAAGGCGATCCAGAAGGAGCTGGGCGACCTGGACGACGCGCCGGGCGAACTGGAGGAGTTGGCCCGCAAGATCGCCGAGGCGGGCATGCCCAAGCCGGTGGAAACCAAGGCCAAGGCCGAGCTCAACAAGCTCAAGCAGATGTCGCCGATGTCCGCTGAGGCGGCGGTGGTGCGCAACTATCTGGACTGGTTGCTGGGCGTGCCGTGGAAGAAGCGCACCAAGGTCCGCAAGGATCTGAAGGTGGCCGAGGACACCCTGGACGCCGATCACTACGGCCTGGACAAAGTCAAGGAACGCATCCTCGAATACCTGGCGGTGCAGTCACGCGTGAAGCTGATGAAGGGGCCGATCCTGTGCCTGGTCGGGCCGCCGGGCGTGGGCAAGACCTCGCTCGGGCAGTCGATCGCCAAGGCCACCAATCGCAAGTTCGTGCGCATGAGCCTGGGCGGCATCCGCGACGAGGCCGAGATCCGCGGCCATCGTCGGACCTATGTCGGTTCCATGCCCGGCCGCCTGGTGCAGAACCTCAACAAGGTCGGCAGCAAGAATCCGCTGTTCCTGCTGGACGAAATCGACAAGATGTCGATGGACTTCCGTGGCGACCCGTCGTCGGCGCTGCTGGAGGTGCTCGACCCCGAGCAGAACAACTCCTTCAACGATCACTATCTGGAAGTGGATCTGGACCTGTCGGAGGTGATGTTCGTCGCCACGTCCAACTCGCTCAACATCCCCGGCCCGCTGCTGGATCGCATGGAGGTCATTCGCATCCCCGGCTATACCGAGGACGAAAAGCTCAACATCGCCATGCGTTATCTGGTGCCCAAGCAGATCAAGGCCAATGGCTTGAAGCCCGAAGAGATCGAGATCGGCGGCGACGCCATCCAGGACGTCGTGCGCTACTACACGCGCGAATCGGGTGTGCGTAATCTGGAGCGCGAAATCGCCAAGATCTGCCGCAAGGTGGTGAAGGAAATCGCGCTGGCCGGCCCGCAGCCGGCCGCCAAGAAGACGGTCGCCAAGAAGGGCAAGCCGAAGGCGCTGGTGACGGTGGGCTCGAAGAATCTCGACAAGTATCTCGGTGTGCGTCGCTTCGACTTCGGGCGCGCCGAAGAAGAAAACGAGATCGGCCTGGTGACCGGTCTGGCCTGGACCGAGGTCGGTGGCGAATTGCTGCAGATCGAATCCACGCTGGTGCCGGGCAAGGGCAACCTGATCCTCACCGGCCAGCTCGGCAACGTCATGAAGGAATCCGCATCGGCGGCGCTGTCGGTGGTGCGCTCGCGTGCCGAGCGCTTGGGCATCGACGTGGATTTCCTGCAGAAGCAGGACGTGCACGTGCACGTTCCCGACGGCGCTACGCCGAAGGATGGCCCCAGCGCAGGTATCGCGATGGTGACCTCGCTGGTGTCGATCCTGACCCGCGTGCCGATCCGGGCCGATGTGGCGATGACTGGCGAAATCACCTTGCGCGGCCGCGTGTCGGCCATCGGTGGGTTGAAGGAAAAGTTGCTGGCTGCGCTACGTGGCGGTATCCGCACGGTGCTGATCCCGGATGAGAACCGCAAGGACCTGGCCGACATTCCTGCCAACGTCACCCGCGACCTGAAGATCGTACCGGTGAAGTGGATCGACGAAGTGCTGGATCTGGCGCTGGAGCGCCCGCTGGCGCCCAAGAAGGTCGGCAAGGAAAAGGCGCGCAAGACCGCTTCGCGCGTGGCTGTCCGCGGCAAGTCGCGCACCACTCCGGGAGCCCGCGTCAAGCACTAACGTGCGCTGTCTAAGACGTCCCGAAACAAGCCAAAACCCGCGTCGTTATTGGGTTTTGGCTTGCGTGCTGTTGGGGGCGCTGGTATAAATGCACGACTCGTGGGCGCGGCAAAATGTGATGCGTCACGCGATACCACTTGTGTCGGGTTCTTCGCTAACGGCAAGAGCGCCGATTGTCGATTCCGCGGCATCTGCCGCAAAGGGAGTTTCAAGAATGAATAAAACCGAATTGATCGATGGCGTTGCCGCTGCCGCTGACATCTCCAAGGCTGAAGCTGGCCGTGCTGTCGACGCGGTTGTGAGCGAAATCACCAAGGCGCTGAAGAAGGGCGACGCCGTCACCCTCGTTGGCTTCGGCACCTTCCAGGTCCGCGAGCGCGCCGAGCGTACCGGCCGCAATCCGAAGACGGGCGACAGCATCAAGATCGCCGCTTCGAAGAATCCTGCATTCAAGGCTGGTAAAGCCCTGAAGGATGCAGTAAACTAATCGACTCGCTAGGGTGCTTAGCTCAGCGGTAGAGCGTCTCCCTTACACGGAGAGGGTCGGGGGTTCGAAACCCTCAGCACCCACCACTAAGCACCAGGCAAAAGTTTCAAGCGCGGAGCGGTAGTTCAGCTGGTTAGAATGCTGGCCTGTCACGCCGGAGGTCGCGGGTTCGAGTCCCGTCCGCTCCGCCAGTTACACGCAAAGCCCCTGAGCGATTGGGGGCTTCGCTTTCTCCACGACATTCGTGCTGCGAATGTCGTGGGGCAGATGTCCAAGTTTAAAGCGGAGCGGTAGTTCAGCTGGTTAGAATGCTGGCCTGTCACGCCGGAGGTCGCGGGTTCGAGTCCCGTCCGCTCCGCCAGTTACACCAAAGCCCCTGGCCTTGTGCCGGGGGCTTTTTTTTGGCCTTCGGGCAGCGCTCCAAGCCAGACGGTGTGCAGCGCCGCATGTGGAAATCGGCGGTGGCATCGCTCGACCATGCGGTGGGCGCGCGTCCGTCTCGATGCGCCGAATGCGCCTGCATCACTCCAGATCGGCCGTTTTTGTACTGCGGGCCCGGAGTGACCGGCCCCGGGCTGGGTGCGTGGCGTCAGGCGGGTTACACTGCGCGGCTCGCCCACAGGCCGTGATTTGCCAATGCTGCAGAAACTTCGCGACAAGACGTCAGGCTGGGTCGCTACCGCCATCCTGGGGTTGCTGATGATTCCGTTCCTGTTCGTCATCGACAACAGCTACCTGGGCGGCATTGGCGCCAATAACGTGGCCAAGGTGCAGGCGCCACCGACATGGTGGAAGTCTGCGCCGACGTGGTGGCCGGTCTCGCTGCTGTGGCAGCACCATGAAATCAGCACGCAGGATTTCCGCGCGCGTTTCGAACAGGCGCGCATGCAGGAACGTCAGCGCCAGGGCGAGAATTTCGATCCGCGCGCGTTCGAATCCCGCGAGAACAAGCTGCAGGTGCTCGACCAGCTGGTGGATGAGCAAGTCGTGCGGTTGGGCGCGGAAGATGCCGGGATCGTGATCGGCGATGCGACGGTGCGCGACTACATCGCCAACATCCAGGCGTTCCAGGTCGATGGCAAGTTCAGTCCGGATCAGTACCGCGCCGCCCTGGCGCAGGGCACTCCGCCGCGCACCCCTGCGCAGTTCGATGCCTTGGTACGCGACAGCCTGCAGCAGTCGGTGATTCCGCAGGCCGTGGCCGAATCGGGTTTTGCGACCAAGACCGAATTCGAGCGCCTGCTCAAGCTGATGGGCGAAACCCGTGACGTGGAGCTGGCGATGTTGCCGGCGCCCGCGGCCGACACTGCCCCGGTCAGCGATGCGCAGATCAAGCAGTGGTATGACGCACACACGCAGGATTTCCGTCAGCCGGAGACGGTAAGCATCGAATACGTGGAGCTCAACGCCGCCACGATGCCGCCGGCCACGGCGGCCGATGAAGCCACGCTGCGCAAGCGCTACGAAGAAGAGAAGGCGCGCTTTGTCGAGCCGGATCAGCGTCTGGCATCGCACATCCTGATCACTGCCGGCAGCGATGCTGCTGCGCAGAAGGCAGCAGAGGCGAAGGCCGCCAAGCTGGCCGCCGATGCCAAGCAGCCGGGCGCCGACTTCGCCGCGTTGGCCAAGGCCAACTCGCAGGATCCTGGCTCCAAGGATGCCGGTGGCGATCTGGGCTGGGTCGAGAAGGGCACGATGGTCAAGCCGTTCGAAGACGCGCTGTTTTCGATGAAGGCGGGCGAGGTGGTCGGGCCGATCAAGAGCGAATTCGGTTATCACGTGATCCAGCTGCGCGAGGTCAAGGGCGGGCAGGGCAAGTCGTTCGAGCAGGTCCGCGACCAGCTCGCGGCCGAGCAGCTCAAGGCCGATGCCGACAAGGCATTTGCCGATGTCAGCGGCAAGCTGGTGGATCAGATCTACAAGAACCCCACCGCCTTGGAGCCGGCCGCAAAGCAGGTCGGTTTGCCGGTACAGGCCCTGGGCCCGTTCTCGCGCACCACTGCCAGCGGCATTGCCGCCAATCCGGCGGTACTGCGCTCGGCATTTTCCGAAACGCTGGTGCAGGACGGGATGGTGAGCGATCCGATCACCATCGCGCCCAACCACAGCGTGGTGTTGCGCGTGACCAACCACACCGCCGAACAGGCGTTGCCGTTGGACAAGGTGCGCGACAAGGTGATTGCCGCCGTGCATGCGGATCGCACCGAGAAGGCTGCTGCCGCCGCTGCAGGCGCCCTGCTGGCCCGCGTGCAGAAGGGCGAAACCCTGCAGGCGCTGGCGGAGAGCGAGAAGCTGCAGCTGCAGCCGATCCCGGGGCTGCCGCGCACCGCGCCGATCCCCACGCCAGCCGCGAACCGCGCAATTTTCAGCGCTCCTCGCCCAAGCGAGGGTAAGCCTTCGGTCGGCAAGGTGGAGCTGGACGGCGGGCGCTTTGCGGTGTTCGTCATCAGCAAGGCGACGCCGGGCGACCTAAAGCAGATGCCGGCCGAACAGCAGACCATGCTGCGCGAGCAGCTGAGCCAGATCGACGGAAACAACGCCGCGCAGGCCTACGTCAAGGAAATGCGCAAGCGTTACAAGATCCAGATCGAGGAAGCGCAGCTGTAACGCCGCGCTGACGATTGCTGTCAGGAACGAGCCCGGGCAACCGGGCTTTTTCTTTGCCTGAACTGCTGGTCCATGGCACGGGGCGCGCTGATGGGCTGCGCGGTCTGGACGAATCGACGCATGACAGCCCGGCGCTCACGAATTCGAAAGGGCGCACGCGGCAAAGGGTATACCCCGTCGGGGCGGCACGACTGCGGGCGCTCTTCCGGCCGGCAAACCTGTGCCGGGCAGGGCGGCCTGGCGCGATTGACTGACCACCTCGACCGCGATGCCGTCGTAGGAACGGTCCTGGCCGTGAGGGCTCTATCTGTAAAGCCCATCGCGGCCAGGGCCACGCTCCTACGGAAGATATGCAAGCCGGGGCGGTGCGATGGGCATGTGCGGTGAGGCGCTGGGCCACCGGGAACGATCGGGTGCGACGACCTGTGCGGACGTCAGGGCGTATCGTTGAACGACAGCACCATGCCGGGCTTGAGGACGGCGCGCTTGTCCAGGCCATTACTGGCGAGCAGCGTGGCGACCGTGATGCCGTAGCGGCGTGCAATGGCCCAGGCCGATTCGCCATTGCGGACGGTGTGGGTTCTGGCGGGGGCGCGGGATGGCTTGGCGACCGCAACGCTGGCGACCGCCGCTGTGGCGGCGCTGGTCTGCGGGTCGGCAGCAGCTGTCTGGGCGGCGGCAACCGCCGTGCTGGATCCTGGCTGCGCCGGGGCGATGGGCGCAAGCACATGCACCCCCTTGGGCGCGGCACGGGCGCTTGCCACGGCCGGATTGAGGCGGGCCAGCAGCTGCGGTTCGATCGCGCGTTGCCCGGCCCAGGTGTTGAGGCTGGTACCGGCAGGCAGCGCATGTTCGGTGAGGACCGGGACCTGGCGGTCCAGGGACGTCAACAGACTGCCCTGCTGCTGCGCATGATCGAGGACGCAGGCCAGCGCGTGCAGTTTTTCGACATAGTCGTAGGTGACCCTGGACATGCCGGGCAGTTCCGCCGGACGCGCGTTCTGGGCATTCATCCCGGCGCTGCGCATCGCCTGCAACACCCGGTACTCGCCGGCGTTGTAGGCCATCAGTGCCAGGCGCCAGTCGCCGCCGAACATGCCGTACAGGGTCTTGAGATAGCGCACCGCCGCGGTGGTGGAATCCACCGCCGACAGGCGGCCGTCGTACTGCGCGCCGACCGGAACATGGTGGTTGCGGGCGGTGGTGGCGATGAATTGCCAGAGTCCGGCCGGGCCGCTGCCGTTGCGCGCGCCGGGGCGGTAGCCACTCTCGACGAACGGGATCAGCGCAAATTCGGTGGGCATGTCGGCGGCACGCAACTCGTCGACGACATAGCCGAACAACGGCAGGACGTCCTGTGCGTCGTCGGCAAGGCGCGCGGGGGCGCGCGAGAAATGCTGTTCCCAGCGGGTGTCGCTATGCTCACTGTCGCAGCCGGGGTCGGCGCGGCCTTCCAGAAACGACGAAAAGATCTCGCGCCCGTTGCGCATGCTGGGTGCGCTGGTCGAGGGGGAGATGCTCTCGGCCGACGTCGGGCGACTGGCATCGGTGGATGAGGCGGCCGCTGGCGCGGTGGCCGCGCAGGCGGCCAGCACTGCAAAAACCAGGCGCCTCATGCGCGAAATTCGTCTTTCCAGCGCCGAAGTTCGGCGAAAACGTCTACTTCAGAGGAAACTGCACCGGCTGCGCGTGGTGTGACCGCGGAGCGGATTTCAGGGCGGCTGGTACGTAAGAACGGATTGGTGGCCAGTTCACTCTTGAGCGAAATCGGCAGGGTAGGACGGGCTGCTTGACGCATGGCCTGGGCTTCCTGTTGACGGCGCTGCAAGGCAGCGTTGGTGGGGTCGACGTGCAGCGCAAAGGCCGCATTGGCCAGGGTGTATTCGTGGCCGCAACACACAAGCGTTTCGCCGGGCAATCGGGCCAGGCGCTGCAACGAGTCGAACATCTGCGGAGCGGTACCTTCGAACATGCGTCCACAGCCTAGGCTGAACAGGGTATCACCACTGAACAGGTGGCGGTCGGTCACGAAGGCGATATGGCTACGGGTGTGGCCGGGAACCTCCAGCACTTCGAATGCGGTTTCAAGCAGACGCAAGCGCTCGCCCTGTCCCACCTGGCGGGCAGTTGCAGGGATGCGTTCGTCGGCAGGGCCGAACAGCTCCAGCTGCGGCCAACGCGCCTGCAGCGCTGCTACGCCACCGATATGGTCGGCGTGGTGGTGGGTCAGCAGCACCGCGCTGGGGACCAGCTCGCCGCGTTCTGCGGCGGCGATCACCGGCTCGGCCTGGCCGGGATCGACCACGATGGCGCGGCCATCGGCGGCGACCAATGCCCAGATATAGTTGTCGTCGAATGCGGGCAGGGCGATCAGTCGCATAGAATTGGGACCATGCCTGCCACGCCATTCTCCCGTCAAGCTGGTGTCTCGACCTGGTTTGATACGGGGGCGGGGCGCAGCCTGCTGCAGCTGGAGCGCCGACTGGCATTGGAGGCGCTGCAGGCGCGACCATCCCAGCCCTGGCTGTGGGTCACGCCCAGCGGCGATCTGCCGCCGCGCGAGGGCCTGCAGGGCCGCGGCCTGCGCCTGTTTCGCAATGCCGGGCGGTTTGCCGGCGATGCCCGGTGTGCGATGCCGTTTCCGCTACCGACCGAGAGCCTGCAGGCCATCGTGGTGCAGCATGCCGTGGTTGGCGGGGCGGCGGATTTTCTGGCTGAGTGCGAGCGCCTGTTGATGCCGGGTGGCCGGCTATGGCTGTTCACGCTCAATCCGTTGAGCCCTTACCGCTTCCACTGGGCGCGCCGCGGCCCGGTGGCGCTGCGCCCGGATCGCTGGCGGGTGCTGGCGCAGCGCGCCGGCCTGCAAGGTGTCGAAACCGAGCGCTACCTCGGGCCGATCTGGCGTGCCGGGCGTGGCTCGCCCGATCCCGGTCGCGCGCCCTGGCGCGCGGTGTATCTGCTTGAAGTGGAAAAGCGCGCCTGCGCCCCGATCGCGCCGACCCCGATTGCGCTGCCGTCGCGCTGGCCGCAGCCGGTGGCCACGATCTGATCCTCAGTAACGTTGCAATCCTGGAATCTGATGAAATCAATTGAAGTGCATACCGACGGCTCCTGCCTCGGCAATCCCGGTCCGGGCGGTTGGGCGGCGCTGTTGCGCTACAACGGCCGCGAGAAGGAACTGGCCGGCGGCGAAGCGGTGTCCACCAACAACCGCATGGAGCTGATGGCCGCGATCATGGCGCTGGAAACGCTGACCGAACCGTGCCAGATCGTGCTGCATACCGACTCGCAATACGTCCGCCAGGGCATTACCGAGTGGATGTCCGGCTGGGTACGGCGTGGCTGGAAGACGGCCGGCGGCGATCCGGTCAAGAACCGCGAACTGTGGGAGCGGCTGCATGCGGCCACGCAACGGCACAGCATCGATTGGCGCTGGGTGAAGGGCCACAATGGCGACCCGGACAACGAACGCGTCGACGTGCTCGCCCGCAACCAGGCCATTGCCCAGCGCAGTGGCAGTGCAACCGCGTAAGAGGATTCAATGCGTCAGATCATTCTCGATACAGAAACCACCGGCCTGGAATGGCGCAAGGGCAATCGCGTCGTGGAAATCGGTGCGGTGGAGCTGCTGGAGCGGCGCCCTAGCGGCAACAATTTCCATCGTTACCTGAAACCCGATTGCGACTTCGAGCCCGGCGCGCAGGAAGTGACCGGGCTGACCCTGGAATTTCTGGCCGACAAGCCGCTGTTCGCCGATGTGGTGGAGGAATTTCTCGCCTATATCGACGGCGCGGAGCTGATCATTCACAACGCCGCGTTCGACCTGGGCTTCCTCGACAACGAACTGGCGCTGTTGGGCGACGGCTACGGCCGCATCATCGACCGCGCCAGCGTGGTCGACACCTTGATGATGGCGCGCGAACGCTATCCGGGGCAGCGCAATTCGCTGGATGCCTTGTGCAAGCGGCTGGGCGTGGACAATTCGCACCGCCAGTTGCATGGCGCCTTGCTCGATGCGCAGATCCTGGCCGATGTGTACATCGCGCTGACCTCCGGGCAGGAAGAAATTGGCTTCGCCAGCGCCGATGCCGGACAGCATGCCAGCGATGGCGACAATGCGATCACCTTTGATCCGGCGTTGCTGTTGCCGCGCCCGCGCGTGGCGGTGACTGTCTCCGAGACGCAGGCGCACGAGGCGCGCCTGGCACAGCTGCGCAAGAAGGCCGGGCGTGCGCTGTGGGATCCGCCGGTCGAAGAGGCCGCGGCCGCCGGCTAGGCGACGATAAGCAATAGGCGAGTGGGGGGCGATGTGGTCAGGCCCGCCTAGTCCTGCGCTCTCGACACGCGCACGGCGCGGATCGAGAGGCAAATGGGCTGTCGAAGTGCTTCAGCAGCGCGAAGCGCGCCTCAGTCGCTATGTATCAGGATGGGGGCGCGCCTCAGTAGCTACGCACCAGGATGGCGGTGATGTTGTCCGAGCCGCCGCCATCCAGTGCTGCGGCAACCAGGCACTCGACGCACTCCTGCGCACTGCAGTCGGCCTGCGACAGCGTTGCCGCGATCGTGGCATCGTCCACCTCCTCGGTCAGTCCGTCGCTGCACAGCAGCAGCTGCATGCCGGATTTGAGTTCGCCCTGCATGGTGGCGACGTTGAGATGCGCCGGGTCGGTGACGCCCAGCGCCTGGGTCACCACGTTGCGATGCGGGTGCGCGCGCGCCTGCTCGCTGGTGAGCGTGCCCTGGGCGATGAGCTCCTGCACATAACTGTGGTCCTGGCTCAGCTGGGCCAGGCGTCCGTCGCGCCATAGATACGCGCGGCTGTCGCCGACCCAGGCCACTTCGAAGCGCTGGCCCAGCACGCGTGCGGCGACCACGGTGGTACCCATCGGCAAGGTGTCGTTGCAGCGGCGCGAAGTCTTGATGATTTCCTCGTCGGCGATGCGAATCGCCTGTGCCAGCGGCGTGCCGGCGCGCACTTCGCGCACGATGGTTTCGCGTGCCAGTGCGCTGGCGACCTCGCCGCAGGCGTGCCCGCCCATGCCATCGGCCACCAGCCACAACCCCAGTTCGCTGTCGCCGTAGTAGGTGTCCTCGTTGAGGTCACGGCGCAGGCCAACGTGGGTAAGGTGTCCGAATTCGAGCATGGGGCCGGGTCGCCAGGGAGAAGATGCGCCACCATCATCGCGGCCCGCCCGGCCAGCAGCAACACGCGGCCGGCGAACGGCGCAGGACCGGTTCACGCCCGGCCGGTCCTGGCGCTACCTGGCGCCGGCCCGGGCCGCTTGTGGCCGGGGCCGTGTGCCCGTATGATGCACGGCCCCAGGACACTGGGGACCATCTGGAGAGGTGGCAGAGCGGTTGAATGTACCTGACTCGAAATCAGGCAGGCGTTTATAGCGCCTCGGGGGTTCGAATCCCCCCCTCTCCGCCAGATTGAGGCGAACAGGTGTGCCAGTGCCGCGCGGGTTTCGCCGGCGGTATTTCCTTCTGTCGCCAGACTCGCATCAGCCCCCGCAAGGGGGCTTTTGTTTATGTGTGTCCATCGCTGCCTGCGGCGATGACTACAATCCGCTCGATTCCCGTTGGAGGCCTGTCATGTCCGAGATCCTGGTGCCCGTGTCCTTTGGTGAGCTGCTCGACAAGATCGCGATCCTGCAGATCAAGTCCGAGCGGATGAGCGACGCGGCCAAGCTGGCCAACGTGCGCAACGAGCTGTCCGCGCTGGAGAACAGCTGGATGGCGCACCCGGCCGCCGGCCACGACATCGTGCGGCTGCGCGCCGAACTGAAGGCCGTCAACGAGCGGCTGTGGGTGATCGAGGACGACATCCGGCTCAAGGAGCAGGCCCAGACCTTCGACGACACCTTCGTGCAGCTCGCGCGCAGCGTGTATATCGAGAACGACGAGCGTGCGCGGATCAAGAAGCAGATCAACCTGGCGTTGGGCTCTTCGTATGTGGAAGAGAAGTCCTACCAGGACTATCGCGCGCCCACCGCCTGAGATCCTTGTCCGACCGGTCGCGCCGCCGTCCGGTTGGCGTGCACTGTCGTGGATGCAGCGAGTGCGTGTGGGGAGGGGCGGCGCCTGCCGCGGCGCGATGCCCGCGGCTGTGATTCGGGGGCCGGTCGCTGGCATCTGCGCATGGTGCCGGTGTGAAAGGTGGCAACCGACGGCAGTGCCTGGCCGACGGCCCGAGCGCTCACAGGCGCGGTCTGGCGCCTAGCGGGGATGATCGGCGCGGTAGCGTTCGAAGGCGGCAATCGCATCTTCGACGGTGACCAGCGCCATCACGTCATCGAACTCGATCTTGGTGCCCCAGCGCAGCTGGTCGGCCGGCTTGTGCAGGAACTTGCGCGCAGCCGCGTCGTAGCGGTCCACGCAATAGCGCACGTCCGAATACGGGCCGCTGCGCCGCGGATTGCTGGCCGCATGCAGTCCCAGCACCTTGGTGCCCATCGCATTGGCGATGTGCATCGGCCCGGAATCCGGCGTCACCACCAGATCGGCGCGGGCGAGCAGGGCGGGCAGCTGCTTGAGCGTGTCCTTGCCGACCAGGTCCAGTACCGGCGCGCGCGCACTGGCGACGATGGCGTCGGCGGTGCTGCGCTCCAGATCGCTACGCCCCCCGCACAGGACCACGCGCCAGCCCTGCGCGGCCGCATGATCGGCCAGTGCGGCATGCCGATCCGGATACCAGTTGCGTCGTGCGTGGCTGGAGCAGGGCGAGATCATCAACACCGGGCGACCATCGTCCTGCCACTGCGCCTGCGCCCAGGCGTGCGCATCCTCGGGCACCGGCAGATCCCAGCGCACCCGGGTCTGCTGCAGGCCCAGCGGTTCGGCGAAGCTGCCGATGGCGTCCAGCACGTGGATACCGGGGCGGTCGGCGATGCGTTCGTTGACGAACAGGCCGTGCAGGTCCTTGGAGCGGCTGCGGTCGTAGCCGATGCGCCGGCGCGCCGGCACGAAGGCCGAGAGCACGTTCGCGCGCAACGCCACCTGCATCTGCAGCAGGGCATCGAAGCGACCCAGCGGCACCAGTTGCCGGCGCAGTGCGCGCATGCCGGCCACGCCACTGCGTTTGTCGTAGGCGTGGAAATGCACGCCGGGCAGGCCGTCGAGCAACTTCAGCCCGGCCTTGTCGATGATCCAGTGCAGCGCCGTCTGCGGAAAGCCCGCCTGCAGCGTGCGCACCAGCGGCACCACATGGGTGACGTCGCCCAGGGCGGACAGGCGCAGCAGACACAGCGATGCAGGCGTTACAGCCATGGTGTTGTTAGACTCGATAGATGGTTTCTTTCGACGCCACCGAAGCGCTGACGCCGTACCGCGAGGGCCGCGGCTATGGCGCCATTCTGTTCGACCGCGAACGGCTGCGGCAAGCCGATGCCGGGCTGTTTTCGCCGCAGCGCTGGGGCGACAGGGCGCGGCCGGTGGATGAGGGCGGGCGTGGCGGGGCGTGGTTCGTGGATGCGCCATTCGGCCGCAGCGTCTTGCGGCAGTACCTGCGTGGCGGCATGGCGGCGCGCGTGAGCCGCGATCACTACCTGTGGAAAGGCGCCGGACGCACGCGCAGTTTTGCCGAGTTCCGGCTGATGCGCGAACTGATCAAGCGCAAGCTGCCGGTGCCGCGACCGCTGGCTGCCTGCTATCTGCGCGAAGGCCTGGGCTATCGCGCGGCGCTGTTGATGGAGCGGCTGGAAAACGTGCGCTCGCTGGCCGATCACGCCCAGGTGGCCGGGCGCGGTGCGCCGTGGGAGGCCACTGGCCAGCTGATTGCGCGCTTCCATCGCGCCGGGCTGGATCACGCCGATCTCAACGCCCACAACATCCTGTTCGATGCCGGCGGGCATGGCTGGTTGATCGATTTCGACCGCGGCGTGCTGCGCATCCCGGCCACGCGCTGGCGCGAGCGCAACCTCCAGCGGCTGCATCGTTCGCTGCTGAAGCTGCGTGGCAGCCGCAGCCGCGAGGAGGTCGACAAGGACTACGAGCGCCTGCACCGCGCCTACGAACTGGCCTGGGGCCGGGGCTATTGATGCAATGGGGCTTGCGTGTCCAGGGAGTCGGCAATGCGTCGGCAGTGGCGCTCGGTTCGCCGATGGCCACGCTCGAGCGTGCCGGAGCGCCATGGCTGACCATCGATTGCGGGAGCGAGGGGCTGACTGCCTATCAGGCGCACTACGGCCAGCTACCGCAGTCAGTCTTCATCACCCACGTGCATCTGGACCACGTCGGCGGGCTGGAGCGGCTGTTCGTGGACAGTTATTTCTCCGAGCGACGTGGGCGCACGCGCCTGTACGTGCCGGCGCCGGTGGTGCCCCTGTTGCAGCGGCGCATCGCCGATTATCCGAATGTGCTGGCCGAGGGCGGGGCCAACTTCTGGGATGCATTCCAACTGGTGCCGGTGGGCGATGCGTTCTGGCACGACGGCGTGCGGCTGGAGGTGTTTCCGGTGCGCCACCACTGGCCGGAGACCGCCTACGGGCTGCGCCTGCAGGGCGCGCTGGTGTGGACCGGCGACACCCGGCCCATCCCGGAGATGCTGAAGCGTTATGCCGGCGACAACGAGCTGATTGCGCATGACTGCGGCGTTCACGGCAACCCGTCGCATACTGGCGTGGACGATCTGGAGCGGGAGTACCCGCAGGACCTGTTGAGCCGCATGCTGCTGTACCACTATGCCAGCGATGCCGACGGCGACGTGCTGCGCGCGCGTGGTCACCGCGTGGCCGTGCCCGGGCAATATCTGACGCTGGCGGACCCGACCGCCGCCATGGTGCGCTGATGGGTGCCCTGACGCTGCCCACGCTGGCCGGCGCGCCCATGCAGGACCGCTACGGCCGCCCGCTGCGCGACCTGCGCCTGTCGGTGATCGAGGCCTGCAACTTCCGGTGCGGCTACTGCATGCCGGCCGACCGCGTGCCCGACGATTACGGCCTGGATGCGCAGCAGCGGTTGAGTTTCGATCAGCTGGAGACGCTGGTGCGCTCCTTCGTGGCCGTGGGCGTCACCAAGCTGCGCCTGACCGGCGGCGAGCCGCTGCTGCGACGCGACCTGCCGAGCCTGATTGCGCGTCTGGCGGTGATCGATGGTATCGAAGACCTGGCGTTGACCACCAACGGCACCCTGCTTGCGCGGCAGGCGCAGGCGTTGCGTGAGGCCGGCCTGCGCCGAATCACCGTCAGCATGGATGCGCTGGACCCTGCGCTGTTCGAGCGCATGAGCGGCGGACGCGGCCAGATCGCACAGGTCCTGGGCGGGATTGCCGCGGCCGAGCGCGCCGGGTTCGAACGGTTGAAGATCAACTGCGTGGTGCAGCGCGGCGTCAACGAAGACCAGGTGCTGCCGCTGGTGGAGCACTTCCGGGGCAGCGGGCATGTGCTGCGTTTCATCGAATTCATGGACGTGGGCAGCTGCAACGGGTGGACGCCGGAGGCGGTGGTGAGCTCGGCGCAACTGCATGCGCGCATCCACGCGCGCTGGCCGCTGCGGGCGCTGGATGCCAACTACATCGGCGAGGTCGCGCAGCGACACGCGTTTGCCGATGGTGCCGGCGAGGTGGGATTCGTCAGTTCGGTCAGCGTGCCGTTCTGCGGCGACTGCCAGCGTGCACGCGTGTCGGCCGATGGGCATCTGTACACCTGCCTGTTCGCCAGCCAGGGCCATGACCTCAAGCCGGCCCTGGCCGAAGGCGAGCAAGCGCTGGCGACGCATCTGCGGCAGCGCTGGAGTTTGCGCGGCGACCGCTACAGCGAAGTGCGGGCCTCGGCGCCGCGGCGCGGCAAGCCGGTCGAGATGTTTTTGATCGGCGGATGAGCGAGAACCTGCTGCTGGCTCAGCCGTGCGCGTTGGAACTGCGTCTGCTCGATCTGCGCAGCCGTGTGCCGATGTGCGGGTTGTAGAAGCGCTGCCCGAACCGGCGTTTGCCGAGTTCGGTGCGTCGGGGCCGTCGGTACACGCACAGCGCGGTGATCGAGGCCTGGCGCGCCCCCGGTGTCGCGGCCGAGTGCCACGCCGATGGCTCTGAGTGCGTGCGGCTTGCATCGAATCTTGCGCAGCTGCGTTAGCGGTCGATGGATCGCCGTCAGGGTGTTGAGCGACGGGCCTTGCGCAGTTTGTCGTGGCGCAGGAACGCTGACGCATGCCGGTTGCTGTTCCATCAAGGCACCCCGTTCACCGAGAATGCCGCATCCTGCCTGCCTGTTTTCGCGTCGCCTCCCATGTCTGCCAAATCCCGTTCCGCCCGCCTGACCCACATCGACGCCGCCGGGCTTCCCACCATGGTGGATGTCTCGGACAAGGCCGTCACCGCGCGCAGCGCCACGGCGACCAGCCGGGTGCGCTTTCCGGCAGCGGTTGCGGCGCAGTTGCGCGCCACTGGCTTGCGTAGCGCCAAGGGCGGCATCGTGGAAACCGCAGTGATCGCCGGCACCATGGCGGTCAAACGCACGCACGAGCTGATTCCGTTCTGCCATCCGTTGCCGATCGATGCCTGCCGGTTCGAGATCGACTGGGCTGGCGAGCAGGTGCTGGACATCCAGTGCACGGTGCGTTGCGTGCACCGCACCGGGGTGGAAATGGAGGCGCTCACCGGCGCCAGCATGGCGGCCCTGACGGTGTACGACATGTGCAAGGCCTTGTCGCATGCCATGACGATCGGGCCGACCAGGCTGGTGTGCAAGCGTGGTGGCAAGCGCGATATCGGAGCGGCGCAATGAGTGCGACGGTGACGGTGTTGTATTTCGCCAGCCTGCGCGAGGCGGCGGGCATGGCCGACGAACGCGTGCAGTCCGATGCACAGAGCTTGCGTGGCCTGTACACCGAGCTCGATGCGCGGCACGGCCTGCGTTGGACACCGGCGCAATTGCGGGTGGCCGTGGATGGCGCGTTCGCGCGCTGGGAGGATGCGCTGCGCGACGGCAGCGAAGTGGTGTTCATTCCGCCGGTGTCGGGAGGTTGAGCATGAGCGAGCAGAGTGCCGCGGTGTTTGCGTTGTCCGATGTCCCGTTGCCGCTCGATCGGTTGCGTGCCGGGATGGAACATCCGCATGCTGGTGCCTTTGCCAGCTTCGAAGGCTGGGTGCGCAATCACAATGACGGTCGCAGTGTGGCCGGGCTGCGCTACGAGGCGTATGCCGCGCTGGCGCAGGCCGAAGGCCAGCGCGTGCTGGACGAGGCGATGCAACGGTTTTCCATTGTGCACGCGCACTGCGTGCACCGCGTGGGCGAACTGGGTATCGGCGACATGGCGGTGTGGGTGGGTGTGAGTGCGGCGCACCGCGGCGCTGCCTTCGATGCATGCCGCTTCATCATCGACGAGGTCAAGGCGCGCGTACCGATCTGGAAGCACGAGCATTACCTCGACGGCGATGCGGGTTGGCTGCATCCGGAATCGCAGTAGGGCAGGCGCGAGCGCAAGGCTGGCTGATGCGTGAGGCCGGCGCGGCGCGCCGTAGGACGCTGACGTCGTGGGAATGCGTCGCCGTCGCCACGGCGAGTGCGAATGATTGCTTGGCTTTGTACACGGGCGCACAGCGCTGCACGAGATGACTGCTGCTTGCCGCTTGATCAATCGCATGCAAGCCAGGATTCCGGCTGTTTTGCGTGGCGTCTGTGGAAAGTTGGGGTGGTGTCCCCGCCGGTTGACCTCGGCGCCCGCATCAATCGATACCGTTGCTGCCTTCCGGCCCTGGCGGGATTTTCGATCTAGCGTCGCGAGGGACCGACGGGGCCACCATAAGACGTGGGCCAGTGGCATGGCCCGGGATCTGCTGCGACGGTGTCATCGCGCACATCGTGAATCTGGCGGAGAGAGGGGGATTCGAACCCCCGAAGCGCGGTTTAGACGCTTACACACTTTCCAGGCGTGCTCCTTCAACCACTCGGACACCTCTCCGTGCCTGCCGGACGACCAGGTCGAAGGCAGGAGCGGGATTCTAGCCGTCACGCGCGCCGTTAACAAGGACACCCGCCAGGCGGCAGCGCATCCGCGTGCAGTGGGGACCTGCTGGGCAGGGGCGTGGCGGCATGGTCGGCGGCGTGAAGACGGGCGGCAACCCCTGAACGATCGGCTTGACACGGCATGGCACAATATCGGTTCAGAAGAAGCCGGTTGCCCGATGTCCTATCTCGTTCTCGCCCGCAAGTGGCGCCCGAAGCGTTTTGCCGAGCTGGTAGGCCAGGAACACGTGGTCCGTGCGCTCAGCAATGCGCTCGATAGCGGGCGCGTGCACCACGCCTTCCTGTTCACCGGTACCCGCGGCGTGGGCAAGACCACCATCGCGCGCATCTTCGCCAAGTCGCTGAACTGCGAGACCGGCACCAGCGCCGACCCGTGCGGTACCTGCCCGGCCTGCCTGGACATCGATGCCGGGCGCTACATCGACCTGCTGGAGATCGACGCCGCCTCCAACACCGGTGTGGACGACGTGCGCGAGGTGATCGAGAACGCGCAGTACATGCCCTCGCGCGGCAAGTTCAAGGTCTACCTGATCGACGAAGTGCACATGCTCTCCAAGGCCGCCTTCAACGCGTTGCTGAAGACGCTGGAAGAGCCGCCCGAGCACGTGAAGTTCCTGCTGGCCACCACCGACCCGCAGAAGCTGCCGGTGACGGTGCTGTCGCGCTGCCTGCAGTTCAACCTCAAGCGCCTGGACGAAGACCAGATCCAGGGCCAGATGACCCGCATCCTGGCCGCCGAGCAGATCGAATCGGACCCGTCGGCGATCGTGCAGCTGTCCAAGGCGGCCGACGGCTCGCTGCGCGACGGCCTGTCGCTGCTGGACCAGGCGATCGCCTATGCCGGCGGTGCGCTGCGCGAGGACGTGGTGCGCACGATGCTCGGCACGGTGGACCGCACCCAGGTCGGCGCCATGCTGCAGTCGCTGGCCGATGGCGATGGCGCGCAGTTGCTCAAGGTCGTGGCCGCGCTGGCCGAATTCTCGCCGGACTGGAGTGGCGTGCTGGAAGCGCTGGCCGAGGCCCTGCACCGCGTGCAGGTGCAACAGCTGGTGCCGTCGGTGGCGTTCGTCGGCGACGGTATCGACCCGACTCCGTTTGCCGCCCAGCTGCGCCCGGAAGTGGTGCAGCTGTGGTACCAGATGGCGCTCAACGGGCGTCGCGATCTGTATCTGGCGCCCAGCCCGCGCGCAGGCTTTGAAATGGCGGTGTTGCGGATGCTGGCCTTCCGGCCGGCGGCAGCGGTGCCGGCCGGCAGCAGCGACGATGGCCGTGGAGCCACGGTCGGCGGCGGCACGCGTGCGCCGGGCGCCGGCGTGCAGGCGGCTGCGCCGGCCGCCGCCGCCGCCGCCGCCGTGCCCGCAACAGAGCCGGCGCAGGCCATGGAAGCGGCATTTGCGCCACCTGTGCCTGCTGCACCGCCGGCCGCCGCTGCTACTGCGCCGGTGGTCTCGCTGTCGGCCTCGGCAGCGCCTGTCGGCGCAGCGACGGCGCGCACCGACGATACCCCGCCCTGGGCGGTGGACGATGCGCCGGTCAGGACGTCCGCAGCGCCTGCGCCTTCTTCGACCGTGGCCGTTGCGTCCGACGCCACCGCGCCGGCGATCGCTTCGGCAGCGGTGGTGGTTGCGCCGGAAGCGGCCATGGCGCCTCCTGTCGAGGCCGCAGATCCTGCAGCCGCATCCGATGCGACTGCGGTGGCCGTGCCGCTGGCTGCACCGTTGCCGGTCTCCACGTCGGTATCCACCGCACCGGCCAGCACTCCGGCAGCGTTGATCGATGACGGCCAGATTGCCGATGCCGAGCAGTGGCTGGACCTTGTCACCCGCAGTGGCCTGAACGGCCCGTCGCGCCAGCTCGCGGCCAACGCGGCCTTTATCGGTCACCGCGATGGCGTCTTGCGCCTGGCGCTGGCGCCGGGCTTCGAATACCTCACGTCCGAGCGTTCCATCGCCAACCTGGCCCAGGCGCTGGCACCGGTGCTGGGCAACACGCCCCGCATCGTCATCGAGACCGGCAGTGCCGATGTCGAGACCTTGCACGAGCGCGCCAGCCGGCAGAAAGGCGAGCGCCAGAGCGCCGCCGAAGACGCTTTCATGAACGACCCGCATGTGCAGCAGCTGATCCAGCAGCAGGGCGCGCGGGTGGTTCCCGATTCCATCCGCCCTTACGACGAGTAACGACCCATGCGTGGAAATATCGCCCAATTGATGCAGCAGGCGCAGAAGATGCAGGAGAACCTGCAGCGCGCCCAGGAAGAACTGGCCAAGCTGGAAGTCACCGGCACTGCCGGCGGCGGCATGGTCAGCGTGACGCTGACCGGCGCCAAGGAATGCCGCAAGGTGCGCATCGATCCGAGCATCCTCTCCGACCAGGAGATGGCCGAAGACCTGATCGCCGCCGCCTTCAACGACGCCTCCAACAAGATCGACGCCGAATCCAAGCAGCGCATGGGCTCGGCCACCGCCGGCATGCAGCTGCCGCCGGGCATGAAGTTGCCGTTCTGAACGAGTGGGATTGGGGAGTCGGGATTGGGGAGTGGCCAGAAGCGAGTTTGCTTCTGCATCTGCGAATCCCGAATCTCCAATGCCCAATCCCGGCCACGCAATGTCTTCCTTACTCGAACAACTGATCGAGGCCTTCCGGGTGTTGCCGGGCGTGGGCCAGAAATCCGCCCAGCGCATGGCGTATCACGTGCTCGAACGCGAGCGCGAGGGTGGGCGTCGCCTGGCCGCGGCATTGGGCAATGCGGTGGAAAAGGTCGGGCATTGCGTGCAGTGCCGCGATTTCACCGAATCGGACATCTGTGCGATCTGCGCCAGCAGCAGCCGCGATCGGCAGCAGCTGTGCGTGGTGGAATCGCCGGCCGATCGCCTGGCGATCGAGCACGCCACCGGCTACCGTGGCCTGTACTTCATCCTGCAGGGACGCCTGTCGCCGCTGGATGGCATCGGCCCGCGCGAGCTGGGGCTGGACCGGCTCGGCGAGCGCCTGGCTGCCGGTGAAGTGACCGAAATGATCATCGCCACCAACGCCACCGTGGAAGGCGAGGCCACCGCGCACTACCTGGCGCAGCTGGCGCGCCAGCACGGCGTGCGCCCCAGCCGGCTCGCCCAGGGCATGCCGCTGGGCGGCGAGCTGGAATACGTGGACCGTGGCACCCTGTCGCATGCCTTCGGCACGCGCAGTGAGGTGCTTTGAGGGCGGGGATTGGGGAGTTGGGATTTGGGATTCGCTAAAGCAGGCTGACGCGCGCGGTAAGCTTTGGCCAATCCCGAATCCCAACTCCCGATCCCGTCTATGACCGACACCATCTTCGGCAAGATCATCCGCCGCGAAATTCCGGCCACCATCGTCTACGAAGACGACGACGTGCTGGGCTTCGAAGACATCGCGCCGCAGGCACCGGTGCATGTGCTGTTCATCCCCAAACAGCACGCGATTCCCACCCTGGACGATGTGCTGCCCGAGCAGACCCTGCTGATCGGCAAGCTGGCGCTCGCCGCCGCCGCATACGCACGTGAGCAGGGTCTGGCGCAGGATGGCTACCGCATCGTGATGAACTGTCGCGAGCACGCCGGGCAGACGGTGTTCCATATCCATCTGCACCTGCTGGCCGGCGCGCCACTGGGACGATTCGGTACGCCCTGAGCCGGGCGCCGTGTGCCGACCCGGCATCGGGCACACGCCGGACGGCTGGTCGTCGGCCTTCCGCACACGCTCGCGCAAACGAAAACGCCGCTCCTGCGAGCGGCGTTTTGCATCAGGTCTGACTCAGCGGTGGATTACCACCAGCCGCGGCCCCAGCCCCAGCCGCCACCCCAGCGCGGACCCCACGGATCGCCCCACGGGCCATACGGGTAGGCCGGAATCACCTCCACATCGCGCACTTCCGGCCACAGATAGACCACGTCGGCCGCCACCTTGGGCAGCTTGTAGTCGTACTCGCCGATCTTGGTGGTTTCATACCCCTCGATCTTGCCGATGAAGGTGACCTCACGGCCCGGCTCGAACACCGCTGGGTCGTAGAAGCCTGCGCGGCAGGCCAGGAAGCGGCCATCGCTGGCATCCACGGCATTGCGATCCGGGCGCCCGCTGGCATTGAGCGGACGCGAAATCAGCTCGAAGCAGGTCTGGCCCTGGCTGGGCTTGGTCTGGATGATCTTGCCGCCCCAGCGCACCGAGGTGCCCAGTTGCGCGCTGGCAGTGGAATCGCTCGGGCTGACCGTGGGGAACTGGCCCTGCAGCGGCTTGGGCGCGGTAGCGCAGGCTGCGAGCCCGAGCACAGCGACAATGGGAATCAGAAAACGGGTACTCATGAGGAAGCTCCGGTTCGCGGGCGATGCTGCTGCAAGTCTTTCAGAAGTGAGGCGCTGTCCGAATCGGCGCCAGCGTATCGCGCGGCAGCGAAACGTTGGCTGAGTGCCAACAGTGTCGTGTCCGGGTGTGTGCGGGCCACGCGTCGCGCCCAGGTGATGGCCGGTTCGTGCGGTTCCCGGGCAAGGCCCAGCTTGCCGTAGCGGTGGCTGACCCGGTGCCAGGCGCGCAGCAGCGGATCGCGTTCGCGTTCGCCACGCGCCAGCAGCCAGCCCATCCAGGCCAGGGCACCGACGGCAAACACGCCGAAGAGGGCGGCCAGCTGGGTGGGATCCAGGCGCTCGATGCCGAACGGTTGCAGCAGCCGTTGCTGGCGGTCGGCATTGAAGGACAGCACCAGGTCGTTCCAGCCGCGGCGCAGCCAGTCGCTGACCTGGCCCAGGCTGGCCCAGGCGCCGAGCTGGGCGAAGTCGTTGCCGCCACCGGTCTGCAGGCGATCTTCCAGGGTGTCGTAGATGCGCTCCGGCGCCACGGCGGCAGTGGGGTCCACGCGCACCCAGCCGCGGCCTGCCAGCCACACCTCGGTCCAGGCATGCGCATCCATGCGCCGCACCACCCAATAGTTGCCGAAGCTGTTGTAGGTGCCGCCGGCATAGCCGGTGACCACGCGTGCAGGGATGCCGGCCGCGCGCATCAGCACCACGAACGCCGAGCTGAAGTGCTCGCAGAAGCCGGCCTTCTGCTGGAACAGGAATTCGTCGACGCTGTTGCGGCCCAGCAATGGCGTGTCCAGCGTGTAGGCGAATTCGCGGGTGATCCACTGCAGTGCCCGCTGCACGATGGCGTCGTCGTTGCTGCCGGCTTCGGTGCGCCATTGCCGGGCCAGGCTGAGCGTGCGTGGATTGAAGCCGGGCGGCAGCGCGAGCGCGCGTTTGCGCAACGGCTCGGGCAGGTCGATGTCGAAGCGTGCCGGCGGTGCCGATTGCAGCTCCCAGCGGGTCAGCGCACTCAAGGGGCGCTGCGCGAACAGTTCGTAGTCGGGCGAGAGATCGGCATTGGCAACGCCCTGGGTCGGCAGGTCCAGCGAGACCAGCTGACGCCGGTCGGTGGGCTCGTAATCCAGGCGATAGCGATAGGTCTGCGGGCCGGAAGTCACCGTGGCGGGGCGGCCGCGACCGGTCCAGCGCGCGCGCTGCCAGCTGCGGCCGTCGAAATCCCACATCACCGGCCCGCGCCAGTAACGCTGCTGCGGGGGCGGCGCCTTGCCGGCGAACTGCACGCGCAGTGCCGGGCTGTCGTCGGCCATCAGGTCGATCCATTCGCCCGGCGACATGTTGTCCGACAGGCCGGGGCGCGACAGCGCGCGCTCGGGCACTCCCCAGAGCGGCGAACTCAGGCGCGGCAGTAGCCAGAACGTGGCCAGCGCCAGCGGTACCCCGATCGCCACCAGTTTGCCGATGCCGCGCAACTGCAGGCGCAGGGTGGGGGTGGGGGTGCGGTGCTCTTCGTCGGCCAGCCGCTGCATGCTGAGCAGGGCGCCGAGCACGGCCAGCAGCGCCAGGCCCATCGTCGTCGGCCCCTGGTCGAGCAGGAATGCAGCGAACGGTGCGAACAACGCAAAGCCGAGCAGGCTGCGCGCATCGCGCAGGGTGCGCAGTTCGGAGGCCTTGATCGCCAGCATCGCAGCCAGCACCGCGCAGCCGGTATCGCGGCCGAAACGCATGCCGATCTGCCAGTACACCGCCGCCAGCATCGCGATCACCAGCAACAGCCGCAGCGGCGCCAGCAGGCTGCCGCGCCAGCTCATCGCCCCGACCAGCACCGCGGCCACCGCGATGGTGGCGGCGAGCAGGCCGGGCAGCTGCAGCAGCAGCGGCGCCAGCGCCAGCCAGCTGGTGGCCAGCACCCAGCCACGGCTGGCCTGTGAAATGGGAAGGGCCGGCTCAGTCATGGGGAAGCAGTGCCAGGGCGCGCAGACACAGATGATGGTGCGAGGGCCCTTGCGCAGGCCCCAGCGGCGGCTGGCCGGGCAGCAACAGGCGATAGCGGCGCCCGTCGCGTTCGGCCAGGTTGACCCAGCGTGCCAGCCGCGCGATGCGGCGTTCGTAGGGCAGTGCGTGCAGCGTGCGCCAGTCCAGGGTCACTTCGATCCCGAGGGGCTGTTCGTACTCGCGCACCAGCAGGGTGTCGCGGCGGGCCGAATGCTTCCAGGAGATCGTGCGTGGGGCATCGCCGGCGCGGTACGGGCGCAGCTGGTGCAGTTCTTCGCCCTGGGCGTGCAGCCGGGTCTGGTTGGGCGCGCCGGCGCCGTCCGGCAGGGTGGGGCCGTGATCCTCGGGCCGGGGGTAGGCCAGCAGCGGCGTTTCCGGCCAGACCCAGGACCAGGCACGTACCAGTCCCAGCGGCTGGGTGCTGGACAGGCGGATGCGTTCGATGTCCTGCCAGCCGCGCCGGGTGGTGGGCACCAACAGGTCGACCTCGGCGTTGTCGTGGTCGAGCAGCGAACAGAAGCCGCTGCTGTCCAGATGATCCAGGCGCAGGCCACGCCGCAGGCGGGTGTCGCGGCGGGCCAACGAGACCCGCATGCGCAGCGGTTCGCCGGCGACCACCGGTTCGGCCGACACCGCTTCCACGCGCAACGCCGACAACTGCAGGTGCGCCATGATGCTGCTGGCGATCCCGGCGGTGGCCAGCAGCAGCGCCAACAGCAGCGCCGGGTTGTTGTTGTAGTTCAGCGCACCCAGCAACATCGCCAGCAGCAGTGCGGCGACGAACAGGCCGAAGCGGGTCGGCAGCACATAGATCCGCCGCCGATCCAGCACGATCGGCAACGCTTCCGCGCCCCGCGGACGGGCCAGCAGGCTGAGTCGGCGGCCAACGCCGCGCAATGACGCAAGCACCGGTCTCAGTCCACCGGCACGCTGTGCAGCAGCGCCTTGGCCAGCGCCGGACCGGACGAGGATTCGGCTTCCGGTACCAGCCGGTGTCCGGCCACGGCGACGAACAGCGCCTGCACATCCTCCGGTAGCACATGCTCGCGCCCCAGCAGCAGCGCGTAGGCCTTGGCGGCGCGCAGCAGTGCGATGCCGGCACGCGGCGACAGCCCCACGCGCACCCCAGCATGCTGGCGGCTGCGCAGCAGCAGCGCCTGTACATAGGCGATCAACGCATCGCTGGTGTGGATCTGGCCGACCACCGCGCGCAACGTCACCACGTCGGTATCGCTGAGCTGCGGTGCGGCCTGGGCGATCAATTCGCGCCGGTCGGTCCCCGACAACAGGGCGCGTTCGGCATCGGCGCTGGGGTAGCCCAGGCTCAGCCGCAGCAGGAAGCGGTCCAGCTGCGAATCGGGCAGGGGAAACGTGCCCGACAGGTCCACCGGGTTCTGCGTGGCGATCACGAAGAACGGCTCGGGCAAGGAATGCGTGATGCCATCCAGGGTGACCTGCTGCTCGGCCATCGCTTCCAGCAGCGAGCTCTGCGTGCGCGGCGGGGCGCGATTGATTTCATCGGCCAGCAGCACGTTGGTGAACACCGGGCCGGGGTGGAACTGGAACTGGCGCGAGGCGGCATCGTAGACCGACACGCCCAGCACATCGGCCGGCAACAGGTCCGAGGTGAACTGCACGCGCTGGAAACCCAACCCCAGGCTGGAGGCCATGGCGTGGGCCAGGGTGGTCTTGCCCAGGCCGGGCAGGTCCTCGATCAATAAATGTCCCCCGGACAGCAGTGCCACGAACGCCAGCCGCACTTCCTGCGCCTTGCCCAGCAGCAGCGAATTGACCTGGTCTTGCGCACGCCGCAGCGATTGGCGCAGCGCATCGGTTAGCATTTCCGTGGAACGCAGCGGTGTCGACATCACAATTCCGTAGGTGAAAAGAAGAGTGCACAGGGCAATGCAGGGGGACCAACGCGCACATCGCACCTTCGTGATCCTGTGGACACTGGCCACTGCCGTCAAGCTGTTGATCGCCGCACGCTTGCCGTTGTTCGTGGACGAGGCGTTCTACTGGCAGGAAGGCCAGCACCTGGCGGCGGCGTATTCGGATCTGCCGGGCATGACCGCCTGGCTGACGCGACTGGGTGTCGAATTCGGTGGACATCACCTGCTGGCGCTGCGGCTGCCGTTCCTGGCCATCGCCGCGTTGCTGCCGTGGTTGATCGCGCACATCGCCACGCGCTGGTTCGGCTCCACCCTGGGCTGGCAGGCGGGCAGCCTGACTCTGCTGATGCCGCTGTCGGCCACGCTGGGCATCCTGGCGGTGCCGGACGTGCCGATGGCCCTGGCCGCGGTGCTGTGCATGGACGCCGGCGCACGCCTGTTGCGCGAGGTCGATGCCACCAGTGCGCTGGAGCTCGCCATCGGCCTGGTCATCGGTGCGCTCAGCCACTACCGCTTTGTCGGCGTGATCGGGGTGGGCTGCATTGCGCTGCTGTGCATTCCGCAGGGGCGCGCGGTACTGCGCGACCCGCGCATCTGGATGGCGCTGACGGTAGGTGCGATGAGCTGGCTGCCGCTGCTGTTCTGGAACACCGACCATGACGAGGCCGGGCTGCGCTTCCAGCTGGTCGATCGGCATCCGTGGCGTTTCCAGATCAGCGGCCTGTGGTTCCTGCTGATCCAGGCGGTGGCGGTGACGCCGCTATTGGCCTGGGCGATGCTCAAGGTGGGCCTGGCCGGCACCCGTAGCGGCGGCGGGTCGCGGGCGCAATGGCGCTACTTCGGCCTGCTGGGCGGCATCTCGACCGTGGCGATCTTCGTGCTCGGCTTCTTCAGCGATGCCGAACGCATCAGCTTCCATTGGCCGCTGCCCGGCTATCTCGCGCTGCTGGTGCCGGTGCCGATGATCCTGATGCGCTGGCCGCATCCGCTGCGGCGTGCCGCCTGGCTGCTTGCGCTGCTCGGCACGCTGGGCGCGTATGGGTACTACCTGGCGGTGTCGGTGCCCTCCATTCGCGCGCAGGCGGCCGGCGAAAAATACTACCCGCGCAATTTTGCCGGCTGGAACGATCTGGCGCGCGCGGTCAAGCGCCAGCTGGCGCAGATGCCGCCGGGCACGCGCGTGCTGGCGGGGAATTTCAAGGTCGGCGCCGAGCTCGGTTTCCAGTTGCGCAATGCGCAGATCGAGGTGCTGTACGCCGAGTTGAACGACAAGCACGGGCGCAGCGCGCAACTGCAGCAGTGGGGGCTGCTCAGCGACGGCAGGCGCGACGGACCGCGCTTGCTGGTGCTGTCGCCCAGCGATCAGCGCTATCGCGATCTGCTCGCGCGCTATCACGCCGTCTGCGACATGGTCGGGCCATTGCCGCCGCCCACCGTGGTTTCCACCGATCATGGCTACCAGCGCTTCCTGCTGTTCGCACTGCCGGCCCAGCGCGCACCCGGTCCATGCGTGGCCCCGGCGATGGCCTGGATCGATGCGCCACTGCCGGATGCGAACGTCGCCGGTCGGGTGCAGGTGCGCGGCTGGGCCTTCAAGGATGGCATCGGGCTGGCAGCCGTGGAGCTGCTGCTCGACGGGCGGCCGGTGGCGAACGCCGAGTATGGCAGCGTGCTGGACGTGCGCCCGTACTGGAAGATCTCCACCGACCCGCAGCATCCGAATGTCGGCTTCTCCGCCACGCTCGACACGCAGGCGTTGCCGCCCGGCACGCATTGGTTGGGACTGCGCCTGCACGGCCGCGACGGCAGCGTCGAGGACTGGTGGGAGCAACCCGTCACCGTTTCCGCACCCTAGATCCCGCGATGACCGATACCGTCTCCTCTCCCCATCCCGCGCTTGCGTCCGGGATTCGCATCGCCGTGCTGGTGCCGTGCAACAACGAGGCGGCGACCGTGGCCGAGGTGGTCGGCGCGTTCGCCGCGGCGCTGCCGGGCGCGGTCGTGCATGTGCTGGACAACAATTCCAGCGATGCCACCGCCGCGGTCGCAGCGGCAGCGGGCGCGCAGGTGAGTCGCGTGGCGTTGAAAGGCAAGGGCAATGTGGTGCGGCGTGGATTTGCCGATGTGGAGGCCGACATCTATGTGCTGGTCGATGGCGATGCCACCTACGATGCAGCTGCTGCGCCCATCCTGGTGCGCAAGCTCGTCGACGAGCGGCTGGACATGGTGGTCGGCGCGCGACGCGATCAGCAGCAGGCCGCTTATCGGCCGGTCATCGCGTCGGCAACGTATTGTTGACGCGTTGCGTGGGGCTGCTGTTCGGTCGCAGTTTCGACGACATGCTGTCCGGCTATCGGGTGTTCTCGCGGCGCTACGTCAAATCCTTCGCCGCGCATGCGCAGGGTTTCGAGACCGAAACCGAACTGGCCGTGCACGCCCTGCAACTGCGCATGCCGGTGGCCGAGGTGCAGACCGCCTACGGCGTGCGCCCGGAAGGCTCGCAAAGCAAGTTGAATACCTGGCGCGATGGCTGGCGCATCCTCACCACCATCGCCAAGCTGTTCAAGGCCGAACGGCCGTTGTTGTTCTTCTCGATCGGCTTCGTGCTCAGTGCCGCGCTGTCGATCGTGCTGGCGATCCCGCTGTTTGAAACGTACCTGCAGACCGGGCTGGTGCCGCGCTTTCCAACGGCGATCCTGTGCGTGGCGCTGATGCTGCTGGGATTTCTGTTGCTGGCCTGTGGGCTGATCCTGGACACGGTCACGCGGGGGCGGGTCGAAGCCAAGCATCTGGCCTATCTCGCCGAGCCGGGCGTGGGAACTCTGCGTGCGATGCTGCGCGCCGGGGACGCGACCTGATGGCAACTGCGACCGCCGCTGCATCCATCACCCGCCGACAGCGCTTTTTGCACTGGGCGGACCATCGTTTCGGCTTCCATTCGCCGCGCCATGTCATCGCGGCGACGTGTGCAGTGGTGCTGCTCGGCGCACTGCTGTCGCTTTGTCTCGGCCAGGATGCCAACTGGGATCTGCGCAACTATCACCTTTACATCGGCGATGCCTGGGTCAATGGCCGCCTGGGCGTGGATCTGGCACCTGCGCAGATGCAGAGCTACTTCAGCCCGTTGCTGGATGTGCTGCATGCCGGGTTGATGCTGCGGCTGCCGGCGCCACTGGTGGGAGCATTGCTGGGTGCCTTGCACGCGCTGGTCTTCATTCCGGTGGCGGCAGTGGCGTGGCGGGTCCTGTCCAACCATCCCCGGCGCGCGCAGTGGGCGCCGCTGCTCGCGTTGGCCGGCATGTGCAGTGCGGTGTTCCTGTCCGAACTGGGCGCCACCATGGGCGATACCGGTGCTGGGGGCCGTGGCCGCCGTGCTGTGGGCACACGCCGGGGCGCGCGGCGGTGCGCGTGTTGGGCGGATATGGGGCATGGCCGGCGCGCTGATCGGTCTGGCGGTGTCGCTCAAGCTCACCAACGCGTTGTACGCGCTGGCCTTGGCGCCGGCGATGCTCTGCGATGGCGGGCCTGGGCGTTCGCGCGTGACCGCGCTCGCCGTGGTGTCGGGCACGGCGCTGCTGGTGTTGGCGCTGGTGGCTGGCCCGTGGTACTGGCAGGTGTGGCAACAGCTGGGCAACCCGCTGTTTCCACAATTCAACGGCATCTTCCAGTCGCCGCTGGCGGCGCCGGTGTCGATTGCCGATGTGCGCTGGCTGCCGCGCAACCTGGGCGAACAGCTGATCTGGCCGCTGCTGTTCACGCTCAAGCCGCAGCGAATCGGTGATCTCGGTCTGGTGCAGGCAGTTTGGGCGGTGTTGTACGTCGTGGCCGTTCTCGCAGTTGGGCGCAGCGTGCTGCGGCGTCCGGTGCGGACAGATGGCCTCGATCGCTCCGCCGTCGTGCTGCTGGTCTTCTTCGGCGTCGCCTACGCGCTGTGGCAGGCGGTCTTCAGCATTCATCGCTACCTGGTGGTGCTGGAGCTGCTGGCACCGCTGGTGCTGTGGATCGTGTGCCGACGCGCCTTCACCGCTCAGCCTGAGCGCAAGGCCGCCTGGTTGATCGGTCTGTGCGCGCTGGTGGCGGTAGTGGGGTGGAAGGATTGGGGGCACGAGTCCTGGGCGCGCGACAGTTTTCGGGTCGAGCAGCCGGACCTTGGGGATGCGGCTGCCGCGACCGTGTTGCTGGTTGGCGATGAGCCGCAATCCTGGCGCGTGCCGCTGCTGCCACGGCAGGCGCGCTACATCGGGGTGGCCACCAACATCTCCGAAACAGATCAGTATCGCCAGCGAGTGCGCGCGCTGATCGCCGAGCGGCCGCGGCTCTATGCGATGTTGGGTGCGGCGCGCGACAAGCAGCAGTTGCGGGTCGATCGAATGAACCAGCTGGCGCAACAGCTGGGCTGGGATGTCCAGCCGCAGTGCACGCGGTTGCGGTGGCTGATCGCGCGCGGGCTGCGTGCCGGGCTGGAAGAGGTGCCGCCGGGGCGCTGCCTGCTCACGGTGCCCAAGGGCAAGGCGCTGGATACCGTCGCTGCGGACCGCGCGGTGCGCGAGGCTGCGCAGCAGCGTCTTGCTGCGTATGGGCTGACGCTGGATCCGGCGCGCTGCCGCATTTTGTCCTCGCAGGTCGGGCAGGCCGACTATCCCTATCAGTTCTGCGCACTGGCACATCCGTAGCAAGGAGCGGCAGGTGCGAGAGCGGGGTATCGCCGCGGGTGGCTCGGCGGCGATGCCGGCGTGATGTTCGTTCAGGCCGGCGCTGCTGTCGCAAGCTGCGTCCGCAGCGGGTTTCAAGGAAGCACGAACCCCGCCTGTCGCAGCAACCGAGCCAGCGCGATCAACGGCAGGCCGATCAGTGCGGTCGGGTCGCTGGTGCGGATGGCGTCGAACAGGCTGATGCCCAGGCCCTCGCACTTGAAGCTGCCTGCGCAGTCCAGTGCCGGCTCGGCGGCCAGGTAACGCGCGATGTCGTCAGGCGTCAGTGGGCGCAGCTGCACCTCGGTCAGATCCAGTGCGTGGAAGCTGCGTTGTGGGCCTGTCAGGCTGACGGCGGTGTGGAAGCGCACCGTGCGCCCGGCCATGGCGCCCAGTTGCGCACGCGCCTGCTCCAGGGTGCCGGGCTTGCCCAGAATCTGTCCGTCCAGGTCGGCGACCTGGTCCGAGCCGATCACCCAGGCGTCGGGCGCGCCGGCTGCCACGGCCGCGGCCTTCTCGGCGGCCAGGCGGCTGGCCAGGGTTTCAGGGCTCTCGTCCGGCTGCGCCTGCTCATCGACGTCCGGGCGGGCGGTGCTGAACTCCAGTTGCAGGCGGGCGAGCAGCTCGCGCCGGTAGACGGAGGTGGAGGCGAGGATCAGGCGTGGCATCATGGGCATGACGAAGGACGGGCAGGGGGAGTTTGCCAGCCGGCACGGGTCGCAGGATCTGTGAATGGGTGCATTTGACATGGCCTCGGCGGGTCTTTAACATTCTGCGGCTTATGTCCGCGAACGTACCCGAAATGCTGGATGCTTGGCGGATGGTCGCAGCGCGCAGGCGCTTCGATGGCCGCATCCCGCTCTCTGCGATGACTCGCTTGCAGGGAAGTCTGGTCGATACCGAGGGCGAATGCGTCTATTCGCTCCAATTCGACCAGGACGCTCTGCTCAAGGTCGCCTATGTCGAGCTCAGCATCGATGTCGAGCTGCCACTGGCCTGCCAGCGCACCTTGCAGCGGTTTCTGTATCCGGTGCAGGTTAGGCAGCGTCTTGGACTGATCCGCGACGAGGACGAAGAGGCCGCGTTGCCGCCCGATTACGAGGCCTTGCTGGTGCCCGAAGACGGCATGCTGCGGGCGATGGATCTGGTGGAGGACGAACTGGTGCTGTCGGTACCGGTGGTGCCGATGGCGCCGGGAAGCGAGGCGGTCGAGGCCGAGTGGGTTCCGACCCGGGAAGAGCAAGACAAGGCCAGTCCGTTCGCGGCGCTGGCAGCGTTGAAGAAACAGTAACCGCCGCTGTGAAGGGCGGTAAGACAGGTCGACGCGGGCGTAGAGCGTGCTGTTCGACTCAACAGATCAAGTTATCGAACTAAAGTTGGAGCAATCCCATGGCTGTGCAGAAATCCCGTGTCACCCCGTCCCGCCGCGGCCAGCGTCGTTCGCACGATGCCCTGACCGCCAAGCAGCTGTCGACCGACCCGACCAGCGGCGAGATCCATCTGCGCCACCACATCACCGCCGACGGTTACTACCGTGGCAAGAAGGTGATCACGACCAAGTCGTCGGCCGTCCAAGAAGATTGATCCGTGGCGCCCGCCGCGCCACGCGCGGCCGGGTGACCCTCGATTCTTCCGGAGCCGCCGGTCACCGCGGCTCTTGCACCAGGAAACAGTATGAGCAAGCGGATCTATTCCAGAATCGCGGGCACGGGTAGGTATTTGCCCGAAAAGGTGTTGACCAACGACGACATGTCGAAGATCGTCGACACCAGCGATGAATGGATCTTCTCGCGCACTGGTATCCGTGAGCGCCACATCGTCGCCGACGACCAGACCACCAGCGATCTGGCGTACTTCGCCTCGATCAAGGCGATGGAAGCGGCCGGTGTGACCGCCGACGAGATCGACCTGATCGTCGTCGGCACCACCACGCCCGACCTGATCTTTCCGTCCACGGCCTGCCTGTTGCAGGCGCGGCTGGGCAATGTCGGCTGCGGCGCGATGGACGTCAACGCGGCCTGCTCGGGCTTCGTCTACGCGCTCAGCGTGGCCGACAAGTTCGTGCGCAGCGGCGACGCCAAGACCGTGCTGGTGGTCGGCGCGGAAACCCTGACCCGCATCGTCGACTGGACCGACCGCACCACCTGCGTGCTGTTCGGCGATGGTGCCGGCGCGGTGATCCTCAAGGCCGACGAAGAGACCGGCATCCTCAGCACCCACCTGCATGCCGACGGCAGCAAGAAGGAGTTGCTATGGGACCCTGTCGGCGTGTCGGTCGGCTTCGGCGAAGGCAAGAATGGCGGCGGTGCGTTGCTGATGAAGGGCAACGACGTGTTCAAGTACGCGGTCAAGGCGCTGGATTCGGTGGTCGATGAGACTCTGGCCGCCAATGGCCTGGACAAGCACGACCTGGACTGGCTGATTCCGCACCAGGCCAACCTGCGCATCATCGAGGCCACCGCCAAGCGGTTGGAACTGCCGATGGAGCAGGTGGTGGTCACGGTGGATCGCCACGGCAACACGTCCTCGGCCTCGGTGCCGCTGGCGCTGGACGAGGCGGTCCGCTCCGGCCGCGTGCAGCGTGGGCAGTTGCTGTTGCTTGAAGCCTTCGGTGGCGGCTTCACCTGGGGCTCGGCGCTGCTGCGCTACTGAGGCCCCCGAGCGCTGCCGCATTCGCCGGCAGCGCTTTCGATATCGATTCCGGACTGCCGCGCACCTGCGCGGCGGATGCCGTTGCGTGCCCGTTCGGGACCGAACCGGTGTGCAGCGTTGCGACGTCTGGCCACGTTCCGGTGGCCCCTGCATACGCGGCAGTACAGACGGCCGGGCGATTTCGCACGTATCATCCCGGCTCGATTTTTGTAGGCAGCATCGCGTGACCGAATCTACGCTCGCTTTCGTGTTCCCCGGCCAGGGCTCCCAGTCCCTGGGCATGCTGGCCGAACTGGCCGAACTGCACCCGCAGATCCGCGAGACCTTCGTCGAGGCCTCCGATGGCGCCGGTGTCGATCTGTGGGCCCTGTCGCAGGGCGGCCCGGAAGAGATGCTCAACCGTACCGAGTACACCCAGCCGGCGCTGCTGGCCGCGGGCGTGGCGGTGTGGCGGCTGTGGAACGCGCAGCGCGGCGAACGCCCGGCGCTGCTGGCGGGCCATAGCCTGGGCGAATACACCGCCCTGGTCGCCTCCGGCGCCTTGTCGCTGCACGACGGCGCCCACCTGGTGCGCCTGCGCGGCCAGTTCATGCAGGCGGCCGCCCCGGCCGGTGTCGGCGCGATGGCGGCGGTGCTGGGTGCCGAGGATGCGGTGGTGCAGGAGGTCTGTGAGCAGGCGTCCGGCAGCCAGGTGGTGGTGCCGGCCAACTTCAATTCGCCGGGCCAGATCGTGATCGGTGGCGATGCCGCAGCGGTGGACCGCGCGCTGGCGCTGTTGGCCGAGCGCGGCGTGCGCAAGGCGGTCAAGCTTGCAGTGAGCGTGCCTTCGCATACCCCGCTGATGCGCGATGCGGCCAATCAGCTGGGTGAAGCGATGGCCGGGCTGCGCTGGCAGGCGCCGCAGATCCCGGTGGTGCAGAACGTGGACGCGCGCGTGCACGACGGCAGCGAGGCGATCCGCCAGGCGCTGGTGGAACAGTTGTACCTGCCGGTGCAATGGACCGGCTGCGTGCAGGCGCTGGCCGCCCGGGGCATCACCCGCGTCGCCGAATGCGGCCCCGGCAAGGTGCTGAGCGGGCTGATCAAGCGGATCGACAAGACCCTGGACGCGCGTTCGCTCGCCACTCCGGCCGATTACGCCGGCGCGCTCGACGCGTGGACGCACTGATCCAGCGCACGCACGCGGTATGCCGGCCCCCTCGACGTTCGCGGCGATGATCGCGACGTCCCCCTTCGAGGAACAGTAGTCATGAGCAAGCCTCTTCAGAGCGAAATCGCCCTCGTCACCGGCGCCAGTCGCGGTATCGGTGCGGCCATTGCCGACACCCTGGCCGCCCAGGGCGCCACCGTCATCGGCACCGCCACCTCGGCGTCCGGCGCGGCGGCCATCGGCGAGCGTCTGGCCGCAGGCGGCGGCCACGGCCGCGAACTCAACGTCACCGATGCCGCCGCGGTCGACGGCCTGATCGATGCGATCGGCAAGGAATTCGGCGCCATCTCGATCCTGGTCAACAACGCCGGCATCACCCGCGACAATCTGTTGATGCGGATGAAGGACGACGACTGGCAGGCCATCCTGGACACCAATCTGACCAGCGTGTTCCGCACCTCCAAGGCGGTGATGCGCGGCATGATGAAGGCGCGCAAGGGCCGCATCATCAATATCGCCTCGGTGGTCGGCGTGACCGGCAATCCGGGCCAGACCAACTACGCCGCGGCCAAGGCCGGCATCATCGCGTTCTCCAAGTCGCTGGCCAAGGAAATCGGCTCGCGCGGGGTCACCGTGAACGTGGTGGCGCCCGGTTTCATCGATACCGACATGACCAAGGCATTGCCGGAGGAGTCCAGGGCGGCATTGCTGGAGCAGATCGCGCTCGGCCATCTGGGCGCGCCCGAGGACATCGCCAATGCGGTGGCGTTCCTGGCGGGGCCGACCGCCCGCTACATCACTGGTGAAACCCTGCACGTCAACGGCGGTATGTACATGCCGTGAGCGTGCGCCGCCGGGAGGCGCTAAGTGGCTGATCGGCCGGGACTTGTGTTGCAATGCAAGGCCCGGGCGCTTCCACTACACTATCCAACGCGGCCATCGCAGCGGCGATGGCGTTTGTGAGTCCCTCACAGGAGCACCGCACATCCATGTGCGGGGATCCTAAAACTCGAACCACCACTACTCCAGCTGGAGCGATATCCCCAATGAGCACCATCGAAGAACGCGTCAAGAAAATCGTCGTCGAACAACTCGGCGTCAAGGAAGAGGAAGTCACCACCAGCGCATCGTTCGTCGATGACCTGGGTGCCGACTCGCTGGACACCGTCGAGCTGGTGATGGCGCTGGAAGAAGAGTTCGAGTGCGAGATCCCGGACGAAGAGGCCGAGAAGATCACCTCGGTCCAGCAGGCGATCGACTACGTCAAGGCTCACGTCAAGAGCTGATGCGTTGTTCCTGACGGCGGTGGCGCGCGTCATGCCGCTGCTGCGTCAGACATCCATGGGGCCGCTGATGCGGCCCTGTGTTTTTCAAGCGTCACCCGCTAACCGCAAGCACCGTCCGTTCCGTGGTGAGGAGATCTGCAATGAGTCGTCGTGTTGTCGTTACCGGCATGGGCATGGTGTCGCCGCTGGGCAATGATCTGGCCAGCAGCTGGGATGGAATCATCCACGGGCGCTCCGGCATCGGCCCGATCACGCAGATCGATGCCTCGCAGTTCACCACCAAGATCGCCGGCGAGATCAAGAATTTCGACCCCACGCTTTTTGTGTCCGCCAAGGACGTCAAGAAGATGGATTCGTTCATCCACTACGGTGTCGGCGCCTCGTTCATGGCGCTGGACGACTCCGGCCTGGAAATCGACGAAAGCAATGCCGAACGCATCGGTGCCATCCTCGGCTCCGGCATCGGCGGGCTGCTCGGCATCGAAGAGCAGACCATCAAATTCCATGAGGGCGGCGCGCGCAAGATTTCGCCGTTCTACGTGCCCAGCACCATCATCAACATGCTGCCGGGCCAAGTGAGCCTGATCAAAGGCCTGAAGGGCCCGACGTTCTCGGCGGTATCGGCCTGCGCCACCTCCAACCACTCGATCGGCACGGCGATGCGCATGATCCAGTACGGCGATGCCGACGTGATGCTGGCCGGCGGCGCCGAGCGCGGGTCCTCGCCGAGCTCGGTCGGCGGTTTCTGCGCGATGAAGGCCATGTCCACCCGCAACGACGATCCCGCTGCCGCCTCGCGCCCGTGGGACAAGCAGCGCGACGGTTTTGTGCTGGGCGACGGTGCCGGCGTGCTGGTGCTGGAGGAATACGAACACGCCAAGGCGCGCGGTGCGCGCATCTATGCCGAGCTGGTCGGTTTCGGCGCCAGCTCCGACGCCTTCCACATGACCGCGCCGAGCGAAGACGGCGAAGGCGCGGCGCGCAGCATGGTCGCCGCCATGCGCGACGCCAAGCTCAATCCCGAGCAGATCGGCTACCTCAACGCGCACGGCACCTCCACGCCGCTGGGCGATCTGGCCGAGACGCTGGCGATGAAGCGCGCGCTGGGCGATCACGCCTACAAGACCATGGTCAGCTCGACCAAGTCGATGACCGGCCACCTGCTCGGCGCTGCCGGCGGTGCCGAGGCGATCTTCTCGGTGATGGCGCTGCACACCGGCATCATTCCGCCGACCATCAACCTGGAAGAGCCCGGCGAAGGCTGCGACCTGGACTACGTGCCGAACGTGGCGCGCGAGGCCAAGGTGGATGCGGTGATGTCCAACGGCTTCGGTTTTGGCGGCACCAACGGAACGCTGGTGTTCAAGCGCATCTGAGCCGGCGCGCCGGTCGCGCTGCACGCCGTGCCGCGCGCGCCTGCACGGCGAGGCGCGGCACTCACGCCGGCGCCCCCGGTTGTCGTTCGATCTGCTGCCGATCCGTCGTTTGCCGATCGATCGTTGATCCATTCCCGATTCACTCCCGTGCGCGCTGCAGTCTCGGCAGCGCCGCGAACTCCCGTACCCTCGCTATGCCGGACCGATGACGCTCACCAGATCATTGCACGCGGACATCGACTTGCTGGCGCTGCACCGGCTGGCGCCGCAGCGCTATCCGGCACTGCTGGAATCCACCGCCTCCGGCACCGAGCATGGGCGCTGGGACGTGCTGTTGCTGGCCGAGGGCGACAGCCTGCGGCTGGATGCCGATGGCCGCACCCGCGATGGCGAGGGCAGGGTGCTGGAAGGCAGCTTCCTGGCCGCGCTGGACGCCGCCTGGCAGGCCGAGCGCGTGCCGCATGATGCGCACGGCCCGTGGCCGTTTCGTGGTGGCTGGGCGGTGCTGCTGGATTACGAGGTGGCGGCCCAGGTCGAGCCGATCCTGCAATTGCCCACGCGCGCCGATGGCCTGCCCTCGGCACTGGCGCTGCGCGCGCCGGCGGCGGTGTTGCGCGACCGTGTGCAAGGCCGCTGCATCGCGCTGGCCGAACCGGGCCGTGATGATCTGCTGGCGCGCATCGTCGAGGACATCGCTGCGTGCGCTGCGCTGCCGCCGCTGCCGGCCTGGGTCGGGCCGGTGGCGGTCGATGAAGACGCGCCAGAACGCTTTACCGACGCAGTGCTGCGGGTGCTCGACTACCTGCGCGCCGGCGATGTGTTCCAGGCCAATATCTCGCGCGCCTGGCAGGCCACGTTCGCCGAGGCGGTCGACCCGGCGGCGCTGCATGCGCGGCTGCGCGCAGCCAACCCCGCGCCGTTTGCCGGAGTCTTCGCTGCGGCCGGGCGGGCAGTGGCCAGTTCCTCGCCCGAGCGTCTGGTGTCGGTGCAGGGCGATGCGGTGCAGACGCGCCCGATCGCCGGCACCCGCGCGCGCTTTGCCGGCGACGACGATGCGGCGCGGATCCGCGAACTGGTGGGGCACCCCAAGGAACGTGCCGAGCACGTGATGCTGATCGACCTGGAGCGCAACGACCTGGGCCGCATCTGCGCGCCGGGCTCGGTGGAGGTGGACGAGCTGATGGCGGTGGAAAGCTATGCGCACGTGCACCACATCGTCAGCAACGTGCGCGGCCGCCTGCGTGCCGGCGTCACCCCGGGCGAAGTGATCGCGGCGGTGTTCCCGGGCGGCACCATCACCGGCTGCCCGAAGGTGCGCTGCATGCAGATCATCGCCGAGCTCGAACAGACCGCACGCGGCGCCTACACCGGTGCGTTCGGCTGGCTCAATCGCGATGGCGACATGGACCTGAACATCCTGATCCGCACCGCCGAGGTGGCCGGCAACCAGGTGCGGTTCCGCACCGGGGCCGGCATCGTGGTGGATTCGGATCCGCAGCGCGAGCTGGACGAGACCCGCGCCAAGGCGCGCGGTGTACTGCGCGCACTGGATCCGGCGTGAGCGCTTCAACGGGACATCACCGGCGCGCGGTATCCTGCGCGGCGCTGGGGCAATGACGAGGTGGGTGTGGCGGTGACTGGCAAACGCGGATGTCTGGCCGTGCTGGGCACGGCAGTGCTGCTCGTGGCACTAGTGGCGATTGCCGGGCTGGTGGCATGGCGGCACTACCTGCAGTTCGCCGACACGCCGGCCAAGGCCGCCGCGCCCAGCGTGGTGGTGGCGCCCGGCGATTCGCTCAAGGCCACGCTGCGCAAGCTGCGCCAAGCCGGCATCACCCAGGGCATGGATCTGGAATGGCAGCTGCTGGCCCGCCAGGTGGATGCGGCCGGCAAGCTCAAGGTGGGCGAATACGCACTGGCGCCGGCACTGTCGCCGCGCGAGCTGCTGACGCGCATGCGCCAGGGGCGGGTGATCCAGTACCGCTTCACGATCGTGGAGGGCTGGAATGTCCGCCAGCTGCGCGCCGCGCTGGCCACCGCCACGCCGTTGCAGCAGTCCATCGGCAGCCTGGACGATGCGGAGCTGATGGCGCGGCTCGGATTCCCGGGTCAGCATCCGGAAGGGCGCTTCCTGCCGGAGACCTATCTGTACCAGCGCGGCGACAGCGATCTGGATGTGCTCAAGCGCGCGCACGCAGCGATGGACAAGGCGCTGGCGCAGGCCTGGGAACAACGCGCTGCCGACCTGCCGCTGGCATCGCCGGAGCAGGCGCTGATCCTGGCGTCCATCATCGAGAAGGAAACCGCGCTGGGCAGCGAGCGGCCGCTGATCGCCGGGGTGTTCCTGCGCCGCCTGCAGCTGGGCATGAAGCTGCAGACCGACCCCACCGTGATCTACGGCATCGGCAGCAGCTATGACGGCAATATCCGCCGCCGCGACCTCACCACCGACACGCCCTACAACACCTATACGCGCGCCGGCCTGACGCCGACGCCGATCGCCATGCCTGGCCGCGAGGCGCTGCTGGCGGCGGTACGCCCGGCTCCCGGCGATGCGCTGTACTTCGTGGCCGTGGGCGACGGCACCGGTGCCCATGCCTTCTCGGCCACATTGGCCGAGCACAACGCCGCGGTGGCGCGCTACCTGCAACGCCGCCGCCTGCCCGAGATGCCGCACAAGGAGCCCACGCCATGACCGCCGCGTTTTCGCCCTGGCAGCGGCGCGCCTTCGACCAGACCGTGGCGGCACTGGACGCCGGCCGGCTCGGGCACGGGCTGCTGATCTGCGGCCCCGAAGGCCTGGGCAAGCGCGAGGTGGCCCTGGCGCTGGCCGAGCACGTGCTGGCCAGCTCGCCAGACCCGGCGCTGGCGCAGCGCACGCGGCAGTTGATCGCCGCCGGCACCCATCCGGACCTGCAGCTGATCTCCTTCATTCCCAACCGTACCGGCGACAAACTGCGCACCGAGATCATCATCGAGCAGGTGCGCGAGATTTCGCAGAAGCTGGCGCTGACGCCGCAATACGGCATCGCCCAGGTGGTGATCGTCGACCCGGCCGATGCGATCAATCGCGCCGCCTGCAATGCCTTGCTCAAGACGCTGGAAGAACCCTCGCCCGGCCGCTACCTGTGGCTGATCAGCGCGCAGCCGGCACGCCTGCCGGCCACCATCCGTAGCCGCTGCCAGCGGCTGGAATTCAAGCTGCCGCCCGCGCAGGAGGCGCTGCAGTGGCTGCTGGCGCAAGGTGTCCAGGCGCGCGCCGCGCAGGAAGCGCTGGATGCCGCGCGCGGTCATCCCGGCCTGGCCATACAGTGGGTGCGCGAGGACGGCCTGGCGCTGCGACGCGCTGTGGCGCAGGACCTGGAGCAGATCGCCAGTGGTCGCGCCGGCGCGGTGGATGTCGCGCAGCGCTGGACCAACGACGGCCAGGCCGATCAGCGCCTGCGCCATGCCGCCGACCTGGCGTTGGCGCAGGCATCGGCCGGCTTGACCGATCCGCCGCGGTTGCACAAGCTGGCGACCTGGTTCGACGCCGCCAATCGCACCCGCGATCTGTTGCGCACCACCGTCCGCGCCGACCTGGCAGTGACGGAATTGCTGCTGGCCTGGCGCGAGGGAGAGCGCCAGGCACGTTCTAGGGGAACTCGATGAGTGCAATGAATGCACGCCAAGGCATTTTGTCGCTGGCGTTGAAGGACAAGCCGGCGCTCTACAGCGCCTACATGCCGTTCGTCAAAGGCGGCGGCATCTTCGTCCCGACGCCCAAGCGCTACATGCTGGGCGACGAGGTGTTCCTACTGCTGACCCTGCCCGATTCCAGCGAGCGCCTGCCGGTGGCCGGCAAGGTCATCTGGACCACGCCCGCCGGTGCGCAGGGCAACCGCGCCGCCGGCATCGGCGTGCAGTTTCCGGACGGCCCGGAAGGCGAGGCGGTGCGCAACAAGATCGAAACCCTGCTGGCCGGCCTGACCACCTCGGACAAGCCCACGCACACCATGTGAAACGGGGCGTTGGCGTAGCGGGGTGGTACGCAAGGCGCAAGGCGCATCCGCTTCGCCGCCGTAGTCGGGTCGGGCGATGCAGCCGCCGTGTCGTCGCATGACAGGGCCAGGTAAACAACTATTGACGATGGCTGCCGCTGCCCTATAATGTGCGGCTCGCGTCACCGGGCGGTTAGCTCAGCGGTAGAGCATTGCCTTCACACGGCAAGGGTCACAGGTTCGATCCCTGTACCGCCCACCATTGAAATCCAGCGGGTCCACGGATTTCGACGCGAAGAGAAAGCCGGCCATGCGCCGGTTTTTTTGTGCCCGCGTTTTCTGTCTGCTAGGAGTCGAGCAGTGGGTCGCGCTCAATCCTTTCAATGGCATCGCAGTACGCAATGCAGCGCCTGGCGTGCATGCGTCCAAGCCGCACAATGAGTTCGATATGGCCGGCGGGCATGATCGTGCGGTCTAGCAACCAGCTTTCCAGCGTTTCCAGCCAAACCCCCATCGCGCGTGCCGCGGGTGCGCGCCAGCGACGTCCGTAGATGCAAGTGGCGATCGCCTGCAGTGCCTGCAGGCGTGGGTACGCATGGACGGTCATCGGGTCGCTCGGTAATGGCAGGAGCGCGCATTACCGCAAATTGGCAATCAGGATCAATGGTCGGCGCAGGTCTCGTCGTGCACGGAGTTACGGTCTGAATGGTGGCTGCGGCCCGGCGCGTTGCCCATCGCCCAGCTGGTCCCCGGTTGTTGCGAGCTCGACAAGGAGTTGCCATCCTGCAAAGCCCCCCGTTCGAGATGGAGTGGCGATGAAGACGCTGCTGGGAAGTGCGCTGGTTGCGATGTTGCTGTTGGCTGGTTGCGCGCGCGATGTGGGCGAGCAGTACGTGGGCAAGTGGGTGGACGTGAAGTCGCAGAAGCATGTGCTGAGCATCGAGCACAATGGCGAAAGCTTCATCATCCGCGACACCACGCCGGAACTGTTTGGCAATGGCGCCAAGACCAGGAACTACCCGGCGCTGCTGACCAAGGGCGTGCTGCAGGTGTCCAGTGGCAGCGGCACCGTCAACTATGCGATCGATGAGGCGACCGGGCGTTTGAGCACTGGCGATACCGAATACACGCGGGTCAAGTGACGCCGGGATGGGGCGCTGCGGTGCCGTTGCAGGCGTGGTTGCCCAGGGAGGCAATGCATGTGCAGGCGCATCGCTTGCCGACGACGCTGCTGGAGAAGCGTCGTACGCGTGACTGCGTGCGCGAGCTGATGACTACGAGTCTGCTGTGCGTCGGTTTGCCTGCATCCAGCGCCACAGCGTGGTACGCGAAACGCCCAGTGCCTGTGCGGCGATGGCGCGGTTGCCGTTGGCGCGATCCAGCGCGATGCGCACCGCTGCGTCGGTGAGTTGCCTGCGCGAGGTGGACAGGTCCGTTTGCGTCCCCGGAGCGGTCTGTTGATGGGGATGCCCTTCGAACAGTTCGGGCGCCCAGCGCCGCAGTTGTTCCAGGCTCAAGCGATTGCCTGGCTGCGCTTTCCAATGGATGCACAGCCGTTCGACCAGGTTGCGCAATTCGCGCACGTTGCCGGGCCAGGTGTGCTGTTGCAGCCGCTGCAGGGCGTCTTCGGACAGGGGCGAGCTGCTATTGCCCAATTGCTGGAAGTAATGCGCAAGCAGCAGCGCAATGGCGTCGGGGCGGTTGCGTAACGGGGGCAGGGCGATGCGCAATGCCGCCAGGCGATAGAACAGGTCGCGCCGGAAGCGGCCCTGCTCGACCAGGGCGTGCAGGTCCTGCAGGCTGGCGGCGACCACGCGTACGTCCACCGCCACTGGAACCGTGGCGCCGACACGCAGCACCTCGCGCTCCTCCAGAACGCGCAGCAGGCGGGTCTGCAGCGGCGTGGGAAGCTCGCCGATTTCATCGAGAAACAAGGTGCCCTCGTGCGCGGCCTCGATCAAGCCGGTGTGGCCACCACGGCGCGCGCCGGTGAAGGCACCATCGCTGTAGCCGAACAATTCCGCTTCCAGCAGCGATTCGCTGATGGCGCCACAGTTAATGGCGACGAAGCGGCCGCGACGCCGGCTGCCGGCGTGCAGCTGGCGCGCAACCAGTTCCTTGCCGGTGCCGGTCTCGCCGCTGATCAGCACGGTCCCCGCATGGGGGGCGTACAACTGCACCAGGTCGCGCGCCTGCAGCATGGGGGCGTCCTCGCCAAGCAGGGCATCGTTGCGGCGCACGCGGCGCGTGCCGTTGCGCGCAGTGCGCGGCGGCGGGCTAGTGGAGGCGCTGCACAATGCGATGGCCTGCTCCAGTGCCTGGCGCACCGACGCGGCCGAATACAGCAAGACGCCGGGCAGGCCGGCCTGTTCGGCGAAATCGATCGCCATGCCGGTGCCCACGATGACCTGGATACCCGCTGTGCGCAGGTCGGCAATGCAGTCGCGCGCATCTTCGGCAGTGACGAAGCGGCGGTGTTCGATGTCCAGGTCGAAGCTGGTCTGGAAGGCATGAAACGACGGAACGTCGCTGGCATGCGTCACCACGCCGATACGCGGGGAGATGCGGCGCGCGCGCGCCAGCGCCTCCATCAGGTCGAAGCCGGTGGCCTGGATCGGCGCCAGCGGCAACGGCAGGCGACTGCGCAGGTAGGCGGCGTTGGAGCCGCCGGCGACCAGCGCGTCGCAGCGCTCGCGGCGCAGACGCTGGCTGATGACCTCCACCGCGTCGGCAAAGCCCAGGTTGATCTGCTCGATGCGAGCGCGCTGGTCGAATTCGGGAATGACGTCGGCCAGCAGGCCGGTCAGGCGCGAGACGCTGACGGTCCAGATGGTGGGTGGGGTGGACTCCAAGGAGTCGTTCGGCGGGATTCTGGGCACTGGCAAGCCATGTTTCAGTTGTGTTGCATGCTGCGCTGGATGTTTCGTTTTTGCAACATTGAAGGCTGTTTGCGATAGCAAAATCAACTATTTGCCGTTGGCACGGCCTTTGCGCCTACTCCCCCATCTCACCGCAGGAATCGCCATGACGTCTTCGCCCACCACCACCGCCGGCATGCGCTTTCGCGCGGCGCTGGCTGCCGAGTCGCCGCTGCAGGTGATCGGCGCGATCAATGCCAACCATGCGCTGCTGGCCCAGCGAGCCGGCTACCAGGCCATCTATCTGTCCGGTGGCGGGGTGGCGGCCGGTTCGCTCGGCTTGCCGGACCTGGGCATCAACACGCTGGAGGACGTGCTGATCGACGTGCGTCGCATCACCGACGTCTGCGCATTGCCGCTGCTGGTGGACGTGGACACCGGCTTCGGGCCAAGCGCATTCAACATCGAACGCACCATCAAATCGCTGATCAAGGCCGGTGCGGCCGGCTGCCATATCGAAGACCAGGTCGGCGCCAAGCGCTGCGGGCATCGGCCGGGCAAGGAAATCGTCAGCCAGGGCGAGATGGTGGACCGGGTCAAGGCGGCGGCCGATGCCAAGACCGATCCGGCGTTCTTCCTGATCGCCCGCACCGACGCAATCCAGATGGAAGGCGTGGAAGCGGCCATCGAGCGCGCCATCGCCTGCGTGGAGGCCGGTGCGGACGGCATCTTTGCCGAGGCCGCCTACGACCTGGAGACCTACGCGCGCTTCGTCGATGCGGTGAAGGTGCCGGTGCTGGCCAACATCACCGAATTCGGCAAGACGCCGTTGTTCACCCGCGACCAGCTCGCGCAGGCCGGTGTGGCGATGCAGCTGTTTCCGCTGTCGGCCTTCCGTGCGGCCAACAAGGCGGCCGAGGCGGTCTATACCGCGATCCGTCGCGATGGGCATCAACAGGCCGTGCTGGACAGCATGCAGACGCGCGAAGAGCTTTACGAACGCATCGGCTATCACGATTACGAGCAGCGGCTGGATGCCTTGTTTGCACGCAAAGGCGCATGATCGCGTTCTGCTGATCACCTTCGTTGCCACCTCGTCAGTCACACCGCGATACGACATAGTCTGGGAGCTCATTGCATGAACGACACCGTCAATCCTGGTTTCAAGCCGAAGAAATCCGTTGCCCTGTCCGGCACTGCCGCCGGCAATACGGCCCTGTGCACCGTGGGGCGCAGCGGCAACGACCTGCACTATCGCGGTTACGACATTCTCGATCTGGCCACCACCAGTGAGTTCGAGGAGATCGCCTACCTGCTGGTGCACGGCAAGTTGCCCAACAGCGGCGAGCTGCGCGGCTACAAGGCCAAGCTGCGCTCGCTGCGCGGCGTGCCGGCGGCAGTGAAGGCGGCGCTGGAACAATTGCCGCCGTCGGCGCATCCGATGGATGTGATGCGCACCGGCGTGTCGGTGCTGGGCTGCCTGCAGCCGGAAAAGGACGACCACAATCATCCGGGCGCACGCGACATCGCCGACAAGCTGATGGCGTCGCTGGGTTCGATGCTGCTGTACTGGTATCACTACAGCCACAACGGCAAGCGCATCGAGGTGGAGACCGATGACGATTCTATCGGCGGGCATTTCCTGCACTTGCTGCACGGCTTTGCGCCGAAGGACTCGTGGGTGCGTGCGATGCACACCAGCCTGATCCTGTATGCAGAGCACGAGTTCAATGCGTCCACGTTCGCCTGCCGCGTGATCGCCGGCACCGGCAGCGACATGTACAGCGCCATTGCCGGTGGCATCGGCGCGCTGCGTGGTCCCAAGCATGGCGGCGCCAACGAAGTGGCGTTCGAAGTGCAAAAGCGCTACGACACGCCCGACGAAGCCGAGGCCGATATCAAGGCGCGGGTGGAGCGCAAGGAAGTGGTGATCGGTTTCGGACATCCGGTGTATACCGTGTCCGATCCACGCAACAAGGTGATCAAGGACGTGGCGCGCGAGCTTTCCGAGGAGCAGGGCAGCCGCAAGATGTACGACATCGCCGAGCGTCTGGAGAGCGTGATGTGGGACATCAAGAAGATGTTCCCCAACCTGGACTGGTTCAGTGCGGTGAGCTACCACATGATGGGGGTGCCGACGGCGATGTTCACCCCGCTGTTCGTGCTGGCGCGTACGGCTGGTTGGAGCGCGCATATCATCGAGCAGCGCGTGGACGGCAAGATCATTCGGCCTTCGGCCAATTACACGGGTCCGGAGGATCGGGTGTTCGTGCCGCTGGATCAGCGCGGCTGACGGCTGCTTGCAAGTGCCCCTCATCCGCCCTTCGGGCACCTTCTCCCGCCCGGCGGGAGAAGGGGGAGCGGCATGCAATGCGTCGTGAATGGGAGCAACAACAACAACAACAACAGCAACAACAACAGCAACAACAGCAACAACAGCAACAACAGCAACAACAGCAACAGCAACAACAGCAACAACAGCAACAACAGCAACAACAGCAACAACAGCAACAGCAACAACAGCAACAACAGCAACAACAACAGCAACAACAACAGACCCCGCCCGCTTTGTGATATCGCCAGCCATGAATAGCCAGTACCGCAAGCCCTTGCCGGGCACGTCGTTGGAGTACTTCGATGCACGCGCCGCCATCGATGCGTTGCAGCCCGGCGCGTATGCGGCATTGCCGTACACCGCACGCGTGCACGCGGAAAACCTGGTGCGCCGCGCCGAACCGCAAATGCTGGAGGCCTACCTGCGCCAGCTGATCGAGCGCAAGCGCGAGCTGGATTTTCCGTGGTTTCCGGCGCGTGTGGTCTGCCACGACATCCTTGGCCAGACCGCCCTGGTGGACCTGGCCGGCCTGCGCGATGCCATCGCCGAACAGGGGGGCGACCCGGCCCAGGTCAACCCGGTGGTGCCGGTGCAGCTGATCGTGGACCACTCGCTGGCGGTGGAATATGCGGGGTTTGACAAGCAGGCGTTCGCCAAGAACCGCGATGTGGAAGATCGCCGCAATGCCGATCGCTTCCATTTCATCGAATGGACCAAGCGCGCCTTCGAGAACATGGAAGTGATTCCGCCAGGCAACGGGATCATGCACCAGATCAATCTGGAGAAGATGTCGCCGGTGATCTACACGCTGGACGGCGTGGCGTTTCCGGATACCTGCGTGGGCACCGACAGCCATACCCCGCATGTGGACGCGTTGGGCGTGATCGCGGTGGGCGTGGGCGGGCTGGAAGCGGAGAACGTGATGCTGGGGCGCGCCTCGTGGATGCGCCTGCCGGATATCATCGGAGTGGAGCTGACCGGCCGGCCGGCGCCTGGCATCACCGCCACCGACATCGTGCTGGCCTTGACCGAGTTCTTGCGCCAGCAGCGCGTGGTGGGGGCCTACCTGGAGTTCTTCGGCGCCGGTGCCAGTGCGCTAACCATCGGCGACCGCGCCACCATCTCCAACATGACCCCGGAATTCGGTGCCACCGCGGCGATGTTCTATATCGACCAGCAGACCATCGACTACCTGCGCCTGACCGGCCGCGACGATGCGCAGGTGGCGCTGGTGGAAACCTACGCACGCCACACCGGCCTGTGGGCGGACGACATGGCGACCGCGCGCTACGAGCGCGTGCTGCAGTTCGATCTGGCCAGCGTGGTGCGCAACATGGCCGGGCCCTCCAACCCGCACAAGCGCGTGGCGACCACTGAGTTGGCGCAACGCGGTATCGCGGGGCAATGGGACGAGGTACCGGGGCAGATGCCCGATGGCGCGGTGATCATCGCCGCGATCACCTCCTGCACCAACACCTCCAATCCGCGCAACGTCATCGCCGCCGGCCTGCTGGCGCGCAACGCCAACGCGCGCGGCCTGACCCGCAAGCCATGGGTCAAGAGCTCGCTGGCGCCGGGGTCGAAAGCGGTGCAGCTGTATCTGGAAGACGCTGGCCTATTGGGCGAACTGGAGCAGCTGGGCTTCGGCATCGTGGCGTTCGCCTGCACCACCTGCAACGGCATGAGCGGGGCGCTGGATCCGGAGATCCAGCAGGAGATCATCGCGCGTGATCTGTATGCCACCGCCGTGCTGTCGGGCAACCGCAATTTCGATGGCCGCATCCATCCCTACGCCAAGCAGGCCTTCCTGGCCTCGCCGCCGCTGGTGATTGCCTACGCCATCGCCGGCACGGTGCGCTTCGATATCGAGAAGGATGTCCTCGGCATCGATGCGGACGGGGTGCCGGTGACGCTGAAGGACCTGTGGCCCAGCGATGCGGAGATCGATGCGGTGGTGGCGCGTAGCGTCAAGCCGGAGCATTTCCGCAGCGTGTACGACCCGATGTTCAAGCGCAGCGTGGGGCAGGGGCTCCGCGTGAGCCCGCTATACGACTGGCGCCCGCAAAGTACCTATATCCGCCGCCCGCCGTATTGGGAGGGCGCGCTGGCCGGTGCACGCACCCTGCGCGGCATGCGGCCGCTGGCGGTGCTGGGCGACAACATCACCACCGATCATCTCTCGCCATCGAACGCGATCCTGGCCGGCAGTGCGGCCGGCGAGTATCTGGCGCGGATGGGCGTGCCGGAGGAAGACTTCAATTCCTACGCTACCCACCGCGGAGACCACCTCACCGCGCAGCGCGCCACCTTCGCCAACCCCAAGTTGGTCAATGAAATGGCGGTGGTCGATGGGCGGGTCGTCGCCGGCTCGCTGGCACGGCTGGAGCCAGAGGGCCAGGTGCTGCGCATGTGGGAAGCGATCGAAACCTACATGACGCGCAAGCAGCCGCTGATCATCATTGCCGGCGCCGATTACGGGCAGGGCTCCTCGCGCGACTGGGCAGCCAAAGGCGTGCGGCTGGCGGGCGTGGAAGTGATCGTGGCCGAGGGCTTTGAGCGGATTCACCGCACCAACCTGATCGGCATGGGCGTGCTGCCGCTGGAATTCAAACCTGGAACCGATCGCAAGAGCCTGGGGATCGATGGCAGCGAGACCTTCGACGTGACCGGCGAGCGTACGCCAGGCGCCACGCTGACGCTGTCGATCCATCGGCGCGATGGCGAGCTGCTGCAGGTGCCGGTCACCTGCCGGCTGGACACTGCAGAGGAAGTCTCGATCTACCAAGCCGGTGGCGTGCTGCAACGGTTCGCGCAGGATTTTCTGGAGAGCCGGGAATCGGGAGTCGGGAATCGAGATTCGTTGCAAGCGACATCGGCAGCGCGAGCGCACTAACGTCAATGGCTACCGGCGTCATATCGCCGCGCTGATCCCCAATCCCCACTCCCGGGCTCTCACCCATGACCCATCTTCCGCAACTCCGCATCCCTGCCACCTACCTGCGCGGCGGCACCAGCAAGGGCGTGTTCTTCCGGCTGCAGGATCTGCCCGCAGCGGCGCAGCAGCCCGGCGCTGCACGCGATGCGCTGTTGCTGCGGGTGATCGGTAGCCCCGATCCCTATGGCAAGCAGATCGATGGCATGGGCGGGGCGACCTCGAGCACCAGCAAGAGCGTGATCGTCTCCACCAGCGCGCGGCCGGATCATGATGTGGACTATCTGTTCGGACAGGTGTCCATCGACAGCGCGTTCGTTGACTGGAGCGGCAACTGCGGCAACCTGTCGGCGGCAGTGGGGCCGTTTGCCATTGCCAGCGGCCTGGTCGATGCCGCAACGCTGCCGCGCGATGGCGTGGCAACGGTGCGCATCTGGCAGGCCAACATCGGCAAGACCATCGTGGCGCATGTGCCGATGAGCGATGGCCAGGTGCAGGAAACCGGCGACTTCGAATTGGACGGGGTGACCTTTCCGGCGGCCGAGGTGCAGCTGGAGTTCCTCGACCCGGCCGACGATGCCGAAGGCGAGGGCGGGGCGATGTTTCCCACCGGCAACCTCATCGACCAGCTGGACATTCCCGGCCTTGGCCGGCTCGATGCAACGCTGATCAACGCCGGCATTCCGACCATCTTCGTCAATGCGCGCGACCTGGGCTACACCGGCACCGAACTGCAGGACGCCATCAATGGCGACCCGCGTGCGCTGGCCATGTTCGAGACCTTGCGCGCCCACGGTGCGGTTCGCATGGGCTTGATCGCGCGACTGGAAGAGGCGGCCACGCGCCAGCACACGCCCAAGGTGGCCTTCGTCGCGCCGCCCGCGGACTACGTCGCCTCCAGCGGTAAGCCGGTGCATGCGGCCGAGATCGACCTGCTGGTACGGGCGATGTCGATGGGCAAGCTGCATCACGCGATGATGGGCACCGCGGCGGTCGCCATCGGCACCGCGGCGGCCGTGCCGGGCACCCTGGTCAACCTGGCGGCCGGCGGCGCGGCACGCTCGGCCGTGCGGTTCGGGCATCCATCGGGCACCTTGCGGGTGGGGGCCGAGGCGACACGGGTCGATGGGCAGTGGCAGGTCACCAAGGCGCTGATGAGCCGCAGTGCGCGGGTGCTGATGGAAGGCTGGGTGCGGGTGCCCGCGCCGCAGTGAGTGAGCGGCGGCCGCGCGTCGCCGATGCGGACGAGCGACCGCTACGGACGCCGTCACGCGAACGCGCGGCCGGGAGATTGGCATCGACCTGGCGCACGAATTGCACTGGGGTGTTGCATTAATTCGAACGCCAGGTCGAATTATGAAAACTTTTTCGTACGGGCTCTGCCATAATTGTGTAAATCGTGTTAATTCTGTTGCACCGCGGCATGCAGGCCAGGCAGCCGCCCCGCCACCAGAATCCGGAGTCTTCCCATGTCAGCCAGCCGGTCGTTCAAGATCAGCGCGCTTGCCGTTGCCGTCGCTTCTTTCCTCCCGCTCCACGCTGCCGCGCAGCAGGCGCCCGGCGACGACGGTGTCGTGCGCCTGGATGCGGTCAAGGTGACCGTCGAGCGCCGTTCGGAAGATTCCAAGGACGTGCCGGTGTCCGCCTCGGTGCTGCGGCCGGAATTCCTGGATGCCATCGCCACCAGTGGCTCGGATATCCGCGTGCTTGCCGGCAAGGCGCCCAGCCTGAACATCGAATCGTCCAACGGCCGCGTGTTCCCGCGCGTGTACATCCGCGGCTACGGCAACACCGATTTCAACACCTATGCCTCGCAGCCGGTATCGTTGATCTATGACGACGTGGTGCAGGAAAACGCCTTCCTGAAGGGCTTCCCGATCTTCGATCTGGAAGGCCTGGAGGTGTTGCGCGGCCCGCAAGGCACCCTGTTCGGCCGCAACACGCCGGCCGGCGTGGTCAAGTTCAATTCGGTCAAGCCGGCCATCGGCGCCAACGACGGCTACGCCAGCCTGTCGTATGGCACCTACGGCACCATGACCCTGGAGAGCGGCCTGAGCATCGCCATGGGCGAACATTGGGCAGCGCGTCTGTCCACGCTGGGCCAGCGCCGCGACGACTGGGTGGAAAACCGCGACGGCCGCGACCTGGAAGGCTATACCGACTCGGCAGTGCGCCTGCAGCTGCTGTACCAGGCCAGCGACGATTTCAGCGCCTTGTTCAATGCGCATGCGCGCCACCTAGACGGCACCGCGCGGCTGTTCCGCGCCAACATCATCCAGCCCGGCACCAACCAGCTGGTGGATGGCTTCGATGCGGAAAAATCCTTCATCGACGGCGCCAATACCCAGGAACTGCAGACCTACGGCGGCAGCGCCAACCTGACCTGGGACCTGGGCGACATCGCGCTGCACTCGATCACCGCCTACGAAGGCATTGGCAAGTACTACAGCCGCGGCGATATCGACGGCGGCTTCGGCGCGGTGTTCGCGCCGCCGTCCGGCCCCGGCGCGATCCCGTTCCCGGTGGAAACCGCCGGCGGCATCAAGAGCCTGGATCAGTACAGCCAGGAACTGCGTGCCGAATCGCAGTACGAAGGCCCGCTCAACTGGCAGGCCGGCCTGTACTACTTCCATGACGATGTGGAAGGCGAAAACTACACCTACAACACCTTCGGTGGCGGCGCCCTGGCCAGCTACCAGCTGACCCGCCAGCGCAATACCTCGTGGGCGGCGTTCGGCTCGTTGAACTACGCGGCTACCGATCGGCTGAACCTGCGCGCCGGCATCCGCTACACCTACGACAAGAAGACCTTCGACGTGCTGGCGCTGGATCGCGTCGTGCTGCAGACCCCGTCCAGCGGCGAGACCGACAACTCCAAGGTCACCGGCGACCTGGCGGCCACGTTCTCCATCAACGACGACGTCAATGTGTACGCACGCGCGGCACGCGGTTTCCGCGGAGCCAGCTTCGGCGTGCCATCGGGCACCGCGCCGCTGACCGTGGCCGAGCCGGAGACGGTGGATTCGTTCGAGATCGGCATCAAGTCCGACCTGTTCGACAACCGTGCGCGCCTGAGCTTCGACATCTACGATTTTCGGGTCAAGAACCAGCAGCTCACCGCGGTGGGCGGCGCGTCCAACGACGTGCGCCTGCTCAATGCCGACAAGACCAAGGCGCGCGGCGCCGAGTTCGATTTCGAGGCGCTGCTCACCCAGAACCTGCGCGTGACCGCCGGCGGCGCCTATAACTGGACCCGCATCGACGATCCCAGCCTGTCGGTGGGCGTGTGCCGTACCTGCACCGTGACCGACCCGCTCAACGCGGCCGGCCGCGCGCTGATCGACGGTAACGACCTGCCGCAGGCCTCCAAGTGGATGGCCAACGCCACCCTGCGTTACGGCATCCCGATGGGCGAAGACGGTGAACTGTTCTTCTACACCGACTGGTCCTACCGCAGCGAAGTGAATTTCTTCCTGTACGACTCCAAGGAATTCACCGGCCCGCCGCTGGTCGAAGGCGGCGCCAAGATCGGCTACAACTGGGGGGGCGGTGCGTACGAATTGTCGGTGTTCTGCCGCAACTGCACCAACCAGATCCGCGTGACCGGTGCGATCGACTTCAACAACCTCACCGGCTTCATCAACGACCCGCGCATCGTCGGTGCGCAGTTCCGCGCCAATTTCTGATCGGCGCCGGCGTGTAGCAGCATCCAGCCGCCGGCGATCCTGCCGGCGGTTTTTTTATGGCGGCAGGAGTGAGGACATGCAGCGGATCCGGCAACGGGTGTGGGTGATGATGGCGATGGTGTGCGCGTCCACCTCCGCGTGGGCGCAGCGTCCTGCACCGGCCGAACAGCACGCAGCCGTGCCGCTGGCGGCCGAGAAGGTGATTGTTTCCACCGACATCGGCGACGACATCGACGATGCCTTCGCGTTGGGTCTGTTGCTGCGCAGCCCGCAGCTGGACGTGCTGGGTATTGCCTCGGCCTGGGGTGACACCCGCTTGCGCGCACAGTTGCTGCAGCGCTTGCTGCAGCAGGCCGGGCGCGGCGAGATTGCGCTGGCGGTGGGGGCACCCACGACCAGCACGATTCCCTTCAGCCAGGCACGCTGGGCCGCCAGGGGCCAGCTGCCGGCCGGACTGCCGGACGCGGCGGCGATGATCCTGCAGCAGGCGCGGCGTCATCCGGGCGAAGTGACCTTGCTGGTGCTGGGCCCGATGACCGATGCCGCGTTGGCGCAGCAACGCGATCCGGCCGGCTTTGCCAAGCTCAAGCGCATCGTGGCGATGGGCGGCTCGGTGCGGGCGGGCTACGGCAAGTCCGCGTATCGCCCGGCCAGTGCGCCGGCACCGGAATACAACATCCTGGCAGACGTGCCTGCGGCGCAACGGGTGTTCGCTGCGGGCGTACCCATCGTGCTGCTACCGCTGGATGCCACCCAGGTCGGGCTGGAAGAGCCCGAACGTATCGCGCTGTTCGCGCATGGCGACGGCCTGACCGATGCGCTGACCCAGCTCTACTACCAATGGCGCAACACCGACCAGCCCTGGGCCAGCGCCACTCCGACGGTGTTCGATGTGGTGCCGGTGGCCTGGTTGCTGCAGCCGCAGCTATGTCCGACCACCCCGCTGCACCTGGACGTGGACGCGCAGGGCTACACCCGCGAGATGCCAGGCGCACCGAACGTGCAGGCGTGCCTGCGCCTGGACAAGCCGGCGTTGATTGCGTTGTACATGCGACAACTGCTGCGCTGAGATGCCTGTTGCAAACTCCGGCGTGGCGGCGTGGACTGCCCCTCATCCGCCCTTCGGGCACCTTCTCCCGTCAAACGGGAGAAGGGAGGTGCATGAGCCTGGTGGTGTTGCTGGTGTGTCTGGTGCGAGCCTTCGTGTTCGCGTGAATTGCCGCCCCCTCATCCGCCCTTCGGGCACCTTCTCCCGTGAACGGGAGAAGGGAAGGGCACGAGCATCGCGGCGATGCTGGGAGCCTTGGTATTCCCGTGAACCGCCCCCTCATCCGCCCTTCGCGCACCTTCTCCCGTCAAATGGGGGAAGGGAGAGGCATGAGCTTGGTGGCGTTGCTGGCCACTTGGGGCAATGACGTGCGTGCCAGGTCTGCCCACTGCCGCGACACCCGCACGCATCAGGCCTGGAAGCAACCTCCACGCGTGCGAGGCAGACGAACGAAGGACAGGTGCATACTCGCTTGCGCAGGTGCGTCGACACAATGCGCGGTGCCAGGCACCACGCCTGCGGGCCAGATGCACGTCCATCCAGCCCGGCACTCCTTCTCCCGCGTGCGGGAGAAGGTGCCCGAAGGGCGGATGAGGGGCTGTTGGGAAATCCCTGTCAGCCCACCCACCACGCATCGAGTCCAGGTGCCCGGCTCGATGCGCCTGCGCGCAGCCGATCCAGCAACCGCCAGGACTCCCTGCCCGAGGCCGCTGAAGACCAGGACGCGCAGCGCCAGAGGGGCGATGCCTGTGCTGCCGCGCCACGCATGCGGGTGAGGCACGTCGCTATACTGGGCGCCTCAGTCATGGGATAGCACGAATGGACAGCCGGGGATCAGGGATGAGGGCGTCGGGCATGCAGCGCATGCTGCTGTGGGTGGTGTTGCTGGCGGTGGCGCTGGGCAGCGTGGCCTGCAGGCGCAATGAGGGCGGCCAGCTGCCGGCGGCCAGCGGCGAGGCGATCAAGGGCGACACGCAGGCCATCACCGGTTTTGCGCTAGCGCGCGCCTATCCCGACCAGACCGGCGATGGCGTGTCGCTGGCGCTGGAATTCTCCCGGCCGCTGGTCGGTACGCAGGATTTCGATGCGCTGGTGCGTTTCGAGGAAAAGGTCGGCAACGGCGACAGCAGCTGGTCGCTGTCCGACGACGGCAAGACCCTGCGCTATCCGTATGTCGAGGCCGCCAAGGACTACACGGTACTGGTCGACGCCAACCTGCTGGCCGCCGACGGCAGCCGGCTGGGCAAGCCGCTCAAGCAAAAGGTCTATACCGGCCAGTTGCAGCCGGTGGCCGGGTTCGCCTCGCAGGGCAGCGTGCTGCCCGCGCGCGAAAGCCGCGGCCTGCCGGTGGTGTCGGTCAACGTGCCGGAAGTGGACGTGGAATTCCTGCGCGTGCGCGAGAAGTCGCTGCCGGCGTTCTTCCAGCATTTTCAGCGCGGCGGGCGCCGCGGCAGCTGGGAGCTGGAGAGCGAATACAGCGGCAAGCAGCCGTTGTCCAAGCTGGCCGACCCGGTTTACGTCAACCGGTTCATCCTGGGCGGCAAGCAGAACGAGCGCGTGCTGACCTACCTGCCCACGCAGGACATCAAGGAGCTGCAGGAGCCGGGCCTGTACTTCGCGGTGATGAAGCGCGCCGGCAGCTTCGGCAACGAATTCGATACCGCGTTCTTCACCGTCAGCGACATCGGCCTGCATACGCGCGCCTACAAGGACAAGCTGTTCGTGCACACCGCCTCGCTGCAGAGCGGTGAGGCGATCAAGAACGTGGAAATCCGCATCCTGGATGCGAAGGGCGAGCTGTTCCTCAAGGGTGCCACCGACGGCAACGGCAATGCGCTGCTCAACTACACGCTGGATGCCGGCCATGTGCTGGTGGCGCGCAGCAAGACCGATCTGTCCATGCTGCCGTTCAACCAGCCGGCGCTGGACCTGAGCGAATTTGCGGTGGCCGGGCGGCAGAGCGCGTGGTTCGACGTATTCGCCTGGGCCGGACGCGACCTGTATCGCCCCGGCGAGACCATGCGCGTCTCGGCGATCCTGCGCGACAACGACGGCAAGCCCACCAAGCCGCAGCCGGTGTTCCTGCGCCTGAAGCAGCCCGACGGCAAGACCTTCCGCGAAACCAAGCTGCAACCCGGCGAGCAAGGCTATTTCGAGTTCACCCAGCAGATTCCCGCCGATGCGCCGACCGGCCGCTGGCAGGTGGAGTTCCGCACCGACCCGGCCAGCAAGGAGGCCGTGCAGGGCATGACCGTGCGCGTGGAAGAATTCCTGCCCGAGCGCATGAAGCTGGACCTGGACAGCACGCAGAAGACCTTGAGCGCCGGCCAGCCGTTCAAGCTGGTGGCCAATGCCGCGTACCTGTACGGCGCGCCGGCCGATGGCAACCGCTTCACCGCCAAGCTGGCGGTGAGCGTGGAGCAGCACCCGCTGGAGTCGTTGCCGGGCTGGTTCTTCGGCGACCCCACGCTGGAGCTGCCGCGCGAGGCCAAGGACGTGATCGATACCGAGTTCGGCGGCGACGGCATCCTGCGCGAAGACATCGCGCTGCCGGCTGAGGCCAAGCCGGTCAGTACGATTGCCGCGGTGGTCTCCGGCAGCGTGTATGAAACCGGCGGGCGTACCGTCACCCGCACGCTCAAGCGCGTGCTGTGGCCGGCCAAGGCGCTGGTGGGCGTGCGCCCGTTGTTCGACGACAAGGACGGCGCCGATGCCAACGCGAATGCGCGCTTCGAGATCACCCGCGTGGATGCCGATGGCAAGCCGCAGCCGGCCAAGGGCCTGAAGGCCACGCTGGTGCGCGAGCTGCGCGACTACCACTGGAACTACACCGACGACCATTGGGACTACGACTTCACCCGCCGCTTCGAGAACAAGGACACGCGCACCATCGACGTGGCCAGCGGCAACGCCAAGCTGGATTTCCCGGTGGAATGGGGCGAGTACCGCCTGGATGTGTTCGACCCGGCCACCGGGCTGACCACGCGCTATCCGTTCCGCGCCGGCTGGAGCTGGAACGACGAAAATCGCGGCCTGGACGCGCGCCCGGACAAGGTCAAGCTGGCCCTGGACAAGACCGGCTACCGCGCCGGCGATACGCTCAAGGTCACCTTGACCCCGCCGCATGCCGGCAAGGGCGTGCTGCTGGTGGAAAGCGACAAGCTGCTGTACGTGCAGGACATCGACGTCAAGCCGGGCAGCACGTTCGAGATTCCGGTGACCGACAGCTGGGAACGTCACGATGTGTATGTCACCGCGCTGGTGTTCCGCGGCGGCACCGCCCCCAGCAAGATCACGCCCGCACGCGCGGTGGGCGTGGCGTTCGTGCCGATGGAACGCAAGAGCCGCCGCGTGGCAGTGGGTCTGTCGGCGCCCAAGCAGATGCGCCCGGAGCAGCCCTTGCCGGTGACGGTGAGCGTGCCCGAGCTGGCAGGCAAGGCGGCACACGTGACCATCTCGGCGGTGGACGTGGGCATTCTCAACATCACTCGCTTCCCGGTGCCCGATGCCAATGCGCAGTTCTTCGCACAGCGGCGCCTGGGTACCGATGCCTACGATATCTATGGCCGGGTGATCGAAAGCTTCGAAGGCGCCAGCGGCAAGCTCAAGTTCGGTGGCGACATGGCACTGGAAGCACTGCCGCAGGCCAAGCGCCCCACTGCGCGCGTGCAGACCGTGGACCTGTTCTCCGGCTCGGTGAAGCTCGACGCCCGTGGCAATGCGCGCGTGCAACTGCCGGTGCCGGATTTCAACGGCACCCTGCGGGTGTCTGCGCTGGTGTATTCGGACTCGCGCTACGGCAACCGCGACATGGAAACCGTCGTGCGTGCGCCGATCCTGGCCGAAGCCAGCATGCCGCGCGTGATGGCACCGGGCGATCGCAGCACGGTGACGCTGGACGTGCAGAACTTCACCGGCAAGCCCGGCGAGTTCAATGTACGCGTGGACGGCATCGGCCCGCTGGCGATTGCCGAGGCGACGCGCAGCATCAAGTTGAACGTGGATGCCAAGCAGACGCTGAGCTTCCCGCTCACCGCCACCGAAGGCTATAGCGTGGCCAAGGTGCGCGTGCGCGTGGACGGCAACGGCTTCAAGGCCGACCGCAGCTATGAGCTGCCAGTGCGTGCCGGCTGGCCGCAGGTGCTGCGTGCGCAGACGCGCGTGCTCGATCCGCTGGCGCCGATCACCCTGGACAGCGGCTTTGCCGATGGCCTGATGGCCGGCTCGGTCACCGCGCGCATGGTGGTCAGCCCGTTGCCGCCGATTCCCTTCGCCAGCGCGCTGCAGGGCGCGCTGGAATATCCGTATGGATGCGCCGAGCAGACCACCAGCAAGGGCTATGCGGCGCTGTTGCTCGACGACGCCACCGCCAAGGCGCTCGGCACCCAGGGGCTCGATGCGGCCAAGCGCCGCGAACGCATGGAAGGCGCGTTCGGGCGGCTGGCGTCGATGCAGATCGCCAGCGGGCATTTTTCGATGTGGGGCGACGACGGCTACGTCAATCCGGCGCTGACGCCGTATATCGCCGAGTTCCTGCTCGACGCCAAGGATGCCGGTTTCACGGTGCCCGACAACGTGCTGCAGAAGGCGCTCAATCGCCTGAGCGAAGATCTGCTCTCCGGCGGCAACGAGTTCTATGGGCAGGACCGCCGCGACAATCTGAAGTTCGCCAACCAGGCCTGGTCCGGCTACGTGCTGGCACGCGTCAACCGCGCCCCGTTGGGCACGCTGCGCGCGCTGTACGACAACCAGCGCGACAAGGCGCTGACCGGCTTGTCGCTGGTGCACCTGGGGGCGGCGCTGTCGCTGCAGGGCGACACCAAGCGCGGCGCGGCGGCGATCAAGGCTGGCTTTGCCAAGGACAGTTCCGAGCGGCCGCCGTATTTCGGCGACTACGGCAGTGCGATCCGCGACGATGCCTTGATGATGGCCCTGCTGCACGAGCGTGGTCTGTCCAAGCCCGAGTACGACACCCGCGCGGTGGCGCTGGGTCGTGCGCTGGATGCACGCCGCGCCGGTGGCCCACTGTGGCTGAGCACGCAGGAACAGGTCGCCCTGGCACGCCTGGGCAAGGCCTTGATGGTGGGCCAGGGCAAGCAGGTGTCCGGCACGTTGACCATCGGCGGCGACGCCCAGCAGATCGCTCCGGTGCGCTTGTTCGGGCGCAGCTTCGACAGCGCCGCGCTTGCACGCGGTGTGCAGTTCGCACCGCAGGGCGAGGCGCCGATGTACGCCAGCCTGGAAGTGGCCGGCATCCCGCGCAGCGCACCGGAGGCAGATACGCGCCACCTCAGCGTGGAGCGCAGCTGGTACACCACCGACGGCAAGCCGTGGACGCCGCGCGCGTTGAAGGAAGGCGAGGCGCTGATCGTGCGCGTCACCATCACCGCCAACGAATCGATGCCCGATGCATTGCTCACCGACCTGCTGCCGGCCGGCCTGGAGATCGAAAACTTCAACCTGGGCGATGCCAAGCAGTGGGCCGACGTGGTGGTGGACGGCATCGGCATCAGCGAGCGTTCCAGCGCGGCCGACATCAAGCACGAAGAGTTCCGCGACGACCGCTACGTGGCCGCGCTGGCGCTTTCCAAAGGCAGCAAGGCCCAGCTGTATTACCTGGTGCGCGCAGTCACGCCGGGCACCTACACCGTGCCGCCGTCGCTGGTGGAAGACATGTACCGGCCGGAATTGCGCGGGGTGGGGCGCACCGCGCCCGCGACGATCACGGTGGTGCAGCCATAAGGCGATGCGTTGGCCCTTCTCCCGTCGGGACATTGTCCTCCTTCATGGAGGAGAAGGTGCCTCGCAGGGCGGATGAGGGTAGCTGCGAAGCCTGATGTCATCGATGGCTGAGTGGCTTCGCCCCGCACCCTTACCCCCAACCCCTCTCCCGCCGGGAGAGGGGCTTTGATCGCCCGCGGCAGGAGTGAGGAGGGATAAGGTCGCAAACGTAGCGGTGCCGTAAGCGATTCCTTCTCTCGTCGGGACATTGTCCTCCTTCATGGAGGAGAAGGTGCCCCGCAAGGGCGGATGAGGGTAGGTGCGAAGCCTGGTGTCATCGATGGCCAAGTGGCTTCGCTCCGTACCTTCACCCCAATCCCTCTCCGGCCGGGAGAGGGACTTTTGAAGCGCCGCACTGAAGGTCGTTGCGCCTCCAACGACCCGCTTCGTATCTGGCGACACCGCTGCGCATTGTCTTGGCGGTGCGATGCAAGCGACACGCAAGGGTCATTTCTACTGGCTACGGTGGCGTGCTTTCTCACAGGCGTGGCGCCCTTGCTGCGCGATCCCGGGATTCCATGCAGCGCTCCGATTCGTGCCGTTTTCACTTGACCGTTCTCGCCGTCGCCATCGCGGCATGTTCACCAGCGTTGCAGGCGCAGACCAACGCGATGTCTGCTAGCGCAGAGCGCACCGTCTCATCGTCGCCTACATCATCTGTAAGTCCTGCAGACGCTAGCGCGGCACCGGACAACGCGGCAGGCGCAGAATCCGCCGCGTCCCCGGGTGACGTATCCAACGCCGATGCACCAGCCGCCGCAACCAAAACCGGTGTGCAGACGCTGGATGCCATGCAGGTCACCGGCGTACGGCGCGCCAACGCCGCCGCAGTGGAGAGCAAGCGTGCGGCGACCAACATCACCGATGTGATCAGTGCCACCGATGTGCGCGCATTGCCGGACAGCACGATTGTGGAAGCGCTGCGTCGCGTTCCGGGGTTGTCGGTACTGCCGGCAACCGACAACGAGCATCCGCGCGACGAAGCAGCCACGCCGGTGCTGCGCGGCCTGGGTCCGTCGTACAACAATGTCACCATCGATGGGCTCACCATCGCATCACCCGGCACGCCGAACGGCACGCTCGGGTCGATCACCCGCGGCGTGCGGCTGGATCTGCTGCCGGCCTCGATGGTCAGCGAGCTGCAGGTGGTCAAGACCTTTACGCCGGATCTGGATCCCAATGCCACCGGCGGTGCGATCAACCTCAAGACGCGCAGTGCATTCGAAAACGGCGGCAAACCCTTCTTCAGTGCCGAAGCCGCGCTCGGCCACGCCAACGACGTGGGCAAGCCGCGCGACCAGGACGATCTCGGCTACCGGTTGAATGCCACCGGCAGCCATACCTTCGGCAGCGAGCAGCAGTACGGGCTCACGCTGTCGGCCAACTACCAGACGCTCAGCAGCTACACCGAAACCCATATGACCACCGATACGGTGCATTACGGGTTCTACGACAACAATGGCGTGCTGCAGACCGGTGCCAATCTCGGCAATGGCTGGGCGGTGCCGCAGCAGGACAAGTACTGGTACGTGCAGAACCAGCGCGACCGCTATGGCGTTACCGGCAAGTTCGAACTGCGGCCCAGCGCGGCGCTGGAAGCCTATACCATGGCCGGCTACTACTATTTCAAGGACGATATGGAGCGCAACGAGATCATCATCGACCCGCGCAACCGCAATCAGGTGTTCGACCAGACCGCCACCTCCGGCCGTTATCCCGGCGGCGATATCGAGGTGGGTTATTCCAACCAGATCGTCACCACGCGCACCAAGGTGGCGCAGTTGGGAACGCTCTGGCGGCCGACCGACCGGCAGCAATTCTCTGCGCGCGGTGCGTGGTCGGATGCGACCTACGACGAGCCGATCCGCATGATCAAGTACGCCACCGGCATCAGCCGCGCCGCGCCGGTGCCGGTGGGGCAGACCGGCAGTGGAGTGACCCTCAATGCCACGCCCAATTACGCATTCAACTACGACACCTCCAGGTTCGATCAACGGTTTGGCGTGTCGCCGCAGGCCTACAACAACCTGGACAACTACAGTCTGTCGTACTGGCGGCCGGACTACAAACGCACCGCCGCCGATCGCATCCTCACCGGTCGGCTCGACTACGGCTTCAATCAGGGCGAAAGCGATCAGGGCATTGGCGTTGCGGCAGGCGTGTCCTACACCACCGACAAGCCGTCCTACGACATCTATCGCGTGGAATATCAGCCCAATGCCAGCGCGCCGGTCTTGGGCCTGGCCGACGTGGCCGGCACCGGCACGGCGCCGATGCGCTACGCCGGCCTGAACCTGCTCACCATCGATCCGGACAAGGCCAACCGCGTGCTGGCCAACACACCATTGAGCGCTTTCAACAGCACCGACCAGCAGGCCTTCAGCAACCAGGACAACTTCACGCACACCGAGAAGATCTTCGGCAGCTACGGCCTGCTGAGTTATCGCAGCGACCGGCTCAATGTGCAGGCCGGTGTGCATCTGGACAGCACCAGGCTCGACACCGTCGGTCGCCAGCGGCAGCTGGATACCGCCACCAACCGATATGTGTATGTCGACAATCCCACCAGCGCGGATTACGACTATCTGCTGCCGTCGGCCATCATGACCTACCACCTGACCGACGCGCTGGACCTGCGCGCCGGTGCCAGCCGCACGCTGGGCCGCCCGCCGTACGATGCGTATGCCGCCCGCACCTCGATCGGCTTCGTCAACACCGCCGACGCCGGCAACCCGAATGCACAAGGCGTCACCGTCACCATCGGCAACCCGGATATCAAGCCGCGCGTGTCCAATAACCTGGATCTGTCGCTGGAATGGCGCCTGCCTGGAGATTTCGATGCGTTCGCCTCTGCGGCGGTGTTCGGCAAGCGCATCCAGGACGAAATCTTTACCCTTTCGCGCACCGACAGCTACACCTTCGACGGCACCACCTACGCCAATGCGCTGATCAGCACGCCGGCCAATGCCGCCAAGGCGCGCATCCGCGGTGTGGAATTCAACGGCATCGTCAACACGCTGGCACCGCTTGCGCCGTGGCTCAGCGGTGTGGGCTTCAGTGCCAATGTTGCCGTGCTCGATGGCAGCCTCGACGTGCCGTACAGCGTGGGCAGCGGCAGCAATGTCACCCAGCGCGAGCGCAAGCTCGACAACCTGGTCGGCCAGCCGGACTACACCGCCAACGCCACGGTGTTCTACAACAGCGGCGGCCTGGAACTGCGCGCGGCCTACAATCGCCAGGGCAAGGCGCTGCGCGCCATCGTCAGCAATATCGATTGGCAGGATCTGTACTGGTCGCCACGCTCGCAGTTGGACTTCAGCGCGACCTATGCCATCGGCAAGCAGCTCAGCCTGGTCGGCCAGGTCAGCAACCTCACCCATAGCCGCATCACCAGCGTGACCGGCCCGGGGCAGAACCTGCTCAAGGACAGCTATTCGGTGCCCACCACCTATTGGGTTGGTCTGCGGTTCACCCCAGCGTTTTGATCCGGCCGCAGCAAGCCCTTGTTCGCTGCGGCATGCCTGTCTCCAGCGCGTGGTGCCAGCCTGTACGGGGGCGCATGCGCCGATCGTTCGCAGTCGGTCTGTTGCGCTGGCGGATGCGCAGTGCGTTCTTTCCTTCACCTGGAGTCGTTCCGATGTCCTTGCAATCTATCCCCGTCCTCGCTGCGCTGGTGTGTGCGGCCATGACCAGTGCAGCCAGCGCAGCGTCGGGCGGCGTGGCCGCCATCCAGGCACGCCTGAGCAATCCGCACGGTGGCATCGTGGTGGTGGCCCATCGCGGCTGTCACGCGCCGGCACCGGAACATGGCTTCGCCGACACCGCGCCGGAGAACTCGCTGGCCGCATTGGAGCGCTGCATCGCAATCGGTGCCGATGTGATGGAAACCGACGTGCGCCGCGCCGCCGACGGCACGCTGGTGATGCTGCACGATGCCAGCGTGGACCGCACCACCGACGGCACCGGCAAGCTGTCCGAGCTGACCCTGGCCGACCTGCAGAAGCTGCGCCTGCGCAGTGACGAAGGCGGCGCACAGGCGCCATTGACCGACCAGCGCGTGGTCACGCTGGAGCAGATGCTGGCTGCGTCCAAGGGCCGCATCCTGCTCAATCTGGATGTCAAGGATGCGATCTATGTGCAGGTGGTCGATGCGGTCGCGCGCGCCGGCATGCATCACCAGGTGATCGTCAAGGCCGAAGCCGGCATCGCCACGCCGCCGCTGGCGGCGATGGTGCCGTTCAACACCGTGTATTTTTTCCCGATCTTGATCAATGCACACGGCACCGCCGATCTGGCCGCGATCGCCACCGCACAGACCCGCAACGCACGCCCGATGGCATTCGAGTTGCCCAAGATGACCGCGGAGCAATTGCCGGCCCTGGCAGCGGTCAGCAAGGCACACAACGTGCGGTTGATGGTCAACTCGTTGTGGGAAGGCTTCATCGCCGGCTATGGCGGCGATGCCGATGCGCTGCGCGACCCGGACCAGGTCTGGGGCCGCCTGTACCGCGATGGGGTGAGCATCATCCAGACCGATGCGCCGGAAGCGTTGCTGCGCTATCGCGCCATGCTGGAAAAACGTTGAGTACGTGACAGGAGTGCGCAGTGGACCTACTGAGCTGCGCGCTGCCCAATCAAGCGTCACCATGTCACCGTGTACAGCGGGCACCAAGAGGCGCCTGACCGCCTGATGCAGCGGTCGCGTGCAAAGACCACGGTGCATGCTGCACGCGAGCCGCCGACTCGCAGGGTCTGGCGCCACGGCTATCGGCTTGACCAGGTCGAAGCCATTGCGGGCATCGGTCGGCACTGGCTACAGTCGGGCTCCGACGGTTGCGCTCAAGGATGTCTGCATGTCGCTCGCGTTCCGCGCCTGGCCGTTGGCCCGGCATCTTGTCTGGATGGCGGTGCTGCTGGTCGCGCTGCAGGTGCGCGATATCGCCAAGGCCATCGGCCTGCCGATTCCCAGGATTCCGGTGCCGTATGGCGGCGCGATCCTCGACAACGGGCTCAGCGTCGTCGTCGTGCTGGCGACGGCCGCCTTGCTCTACCGCAGCACGCCTGGCGATCTGTTCGCGCGCCTGGGGCTGCGCTGCAATGGCCTGCGTGGGCCGCTGTTGACGCTGCTTGCCACGCTGCCGTGCTGGATCGGCCTGTGGACGCAGGCCACCGCGATCGGTACCGACGACTTGCTGGGACTGCTGTGGTTGGCGGTGCTGTTTCCGCTGGCCGAAGAGATCGTCTTCCGCGGGTTCGGCTTCGTGTTCGCCTGCCGCGCGCTTGCCTGGCGCCCGGCGTTGGCCGCGCTGCTGCAGGCGCTGGTATTCGGCGGCGTGCATTGGCTGGGGGCAAGCGGCGCTGGCGGTGAGGCGCTGCTGATTTTTGCCATCACCGGGATCGGGGCGCTGCTGTTTGCCATCGTGGATGCGCAGGATGGCTACACGATCTGGAGCGGCTGGGTGCTGCATGTCTCGCTCAATGCCGCGTGGACCGTGTTTGCGGTGTCCGACTCGGCGGCCAGTGGCTGGCTGGGGATGGCGCTGCGGTTGTCGGCGGTGCTTCTGGCAATGGGATTGCTGCGGGCATTCGTCAGGCCTGCCCGGCCCGCGCACAGCGCTGTCGTTGCCGACCGGACGCCGCACCCCTAGCGCCGCGGCTGGTCAGCCGGCGCTGGCAATACCACCGCCCGCACCGCGTGGCAGTGGCCGAAATGCGTTTTGCCCTGCATGCTTTGCACGATGGACGAACAACCGCAGGCGCAGACAGGGATGGACCAGACGCCGCCGCGCCCGCATGCGCTGATACAACCGGCCCAGCGTCGCCGCCGTTGGCTGCGATGGCTGCGCTGGAGCGCGGCCGCGCTGCTGACCGTATTGCTGGTGCTGGACCTGGCCTTCCCGCTGCCGCTACCCAAATCTCGCGACACCTCCACCCTGGTGGTGGCGCGCGACGGCACGCCGTTGCGTGCGTTCGCCGATCGCAATGGCGTGTGGCGCTATCCGGCCAGCCCGCAGACGGTGTCGCCGCTGTATCTGCAGGCATTGCTGAATTACGAGGATCGCTGGTTCTGGCGCCACCCTGGCATCAATCCGTGGGGGCTGCTGCGTGCCGGCGGGCAGTGGCTGGGGCAGGGGCGCATCGTCTCCGGCGGTTCCACCCTGACCATGCAGGTGGCGCGCATCCTGGACCCGCATACGCGAACGCCATGGGGCAAGATCAAGCAGCTACTGCGTGCGCTGCAGCTGGAAGCGCATCTGAGCAAGCGCGAGATCCTCACCCTCTACCTGGAGCGCGCGCCCTACGGCGGCACCATCGAGGGTGTGGAGGCGGCCAGCTGGGCCTACCTGGGCAAGCCGGCCAGGGCGCTCTCGCAGGCCGAAGCGGCCTTGCTGGCAGTGTTGCCGCAATCGCCCAGCCGGCTGCGCCCGGACCGGCATCCGGAGGCGGCGCAGCGCGCACGCGACAAGGTGCTCGATCGCATGGTGGAACTGGGCGTGTGGTCGCGCGCGCAGGTGGACGATGCGCGCATCGAGCCGGTGGTGACCCGGTCGCTCAAACCGCCACTGCATGCGGCCCTGCTGGCGCAGCGCCTGCACAGCGCACAGCCGCGCGCCGCACGCATCGTCACCACGCTGGACGTGGAGCTGCAGCGCACGCTGGAAGAACGCGTGAGCAGCTATTTCTCGCAATTGCCCGAACGTACCTCGGCCGCCTTGCTGGTGGTCGATAACGCCACCATGGAAGCGCGCGCCTATGTCGGCTCGGCCAGCTTCGGCGACCGTCGGCGGCTGGGGCATGTGGACATGGTGCAGGCCTGGCGCTCGCCCGGCTCCACGCTCAAGCCGTTTCTCTACGGCATGGCACTGGACGATGGCCTGATCCATTCGGAGAGCCTGCTGGTGGACGCGCCGCAGAGCTTCGGCAATTACCGGCCTGGCAATTTCGATGCCGCCTTCAATGGGCCGGTGAGCGCGGCCACTGCATTACGGCTGTCGTTGAATGTGCCGGCAGTGGATCTGCTCGATCGCATCGGCCCGGCACGCTTTGCCGCGCGGCTGTCCAATGCCGGGATCGCGCTGCATTTTCCACGCGGCACGCCGCCTTCGCTGGCGTTGATACTGGGTGGTACCGGCGCGCAACTGCAGGAGTTGGTCGGCGCCTTCGCGGCGTTCAATCGCGGCGGCATTGCCGGGCATGTGCGCTATACGCCAGACGATGCCCAGATCAACCGCCGGCTGATGTCGCCCGGTGCGGCCTGGATCGTGCGCGAGATCCTGCAGAGCAACCCGCGCCCCGGCTATGGCAGCGGCACCTTCGACACCGCCGCGCGTCCGGGCGTGGCCTGGAAGACCGGCACCAGTTATGGCTACCGCGATGCCTGGGCGATCGGCGGAACGCGTCGCTACACCGTGGGCGTATGGGTGGGGCGACCGGACGGCACGCCGCTGCCGGGGCAGTACGGCGCGGTGACTGCATTGCCGCTGATGTTCGAAGTCATCGATGCATTGCCGCGCAATGCCGGCGACAGCGCGCCACTGCCGATGCCTGCCACGGTGCAGCCGGTGGAGATCTGCTGGCCGCTGGGCGGTGCGGCCGAGCAGACGCCGCCGCCGCTGTGCGCGCGCCGGGCCGAGGCCTACACGCTCGAGGGTGCGGTGCCGCCCACCTTTGCCGAACGCGATGCGCGGCTATGGCAGAGCGGCCAGCTGCGGTTCGAGGTGGACGCGCGCAGCGGCCAGCGCTTGTCGCAGGAGTGCACCCAGCCGCATCAGCGGGAACCGCGTGCGTTGGCGCGCTGGCCGGCGCTGGTGTCGCCATGGCTCAGCGCGGCCGAGCGCGCGGCTGCGCAACTGCCGCCGCTGGCCGCCGACTGCCTGCCCGATGGGCGCATGACCGGTGGCGGGGTGCTGCGCATCGACGGGCTGAGCGACCGCGCCACCCTGGCACGCGCCAACGACAGCGCCCGCCCGGTGCGGCTGCAACTGCGCGCGCTGGGCAGTGAAGCACGCATCGACTGGCTGCTGGATGGCCGCTGGATCGCCCAGACCAGCGGGCGACAGGGGTTTCAGCGCGATTTTGCCGAGGTAGGCCAGCACACGCTGACCGCGATGGCCGCCGACGGCGCCTGGACCCAGGTGCGCTTTCGCGTCCTGCGTTGAGCGGGCAGGGCCACAGCACTGTTGTGGCAGGAGCGCACCTGGGTGCGACAGACACTGCCTGGAATCTCGTCGCGCCCGGGTGCGCTCCTAGGGAATGATGGTTGTCTGCATGGTGTTTAAAACTCACCGCTCAGTTGGCAAGCCATACCGGCGATGGATGGAAGCGTGGTGCTCAACGGCACGCTGTTTTTTCTGCATCGTGTGGCGGCGTCCACGCAGGAACACCGCTGCCGGGGTAGGAGCGCACCCGGGCGCGACGGGCGTTGCCTGGAAATCCCGTCGCGCCAATATGGGTTCCAACGATGGCCAAGGGCATGGCGTGCCGCATCGCAGCGGCATCGGCCGGAACGATGTCATCCACGCGCCACTGCGCAGTGCAGACAGTAAACAGGGCGCTCCGAGCGCCCTGTCTGTTTCATCGTCGCTGTCGCTACTGCGGTACACCAAACGCGTCGATCAAACGCATCGCCACCGCTCGGCTCACTCGCCGATCCAGCCTTCCAGCATGTCGGCGAATTCGTCGGCATGCTCTTCTTCCTGGGCCAGGATGCTTTCCAGGATGCGCTTGGTGGTGGTGTCCTTGTCGCCGATGAAATCGATCATCTCGCGGTAGCTGTCGATGGCGATGCGCTCGGCGATCAGGTTCTCCTTGACCATGTCGCGCAGGTCGCTGCCTTCCTTGTACTCGGCGTGCGAGCGCCTGGTCAGCGTATCCGGGTTGAGGTCCGGTTCGCCGCCCAGCTGCACGATGCGTTCGGCGAGCTTGTGCGCGTGTTCCTGCTCCTGCTGCGCATGCTCCAGGAACTCGCCCTTCACCGCGTCGGCGAGCATGCCCTTGGCCATGAAGTAGTGGCGGTAGTAGCGCAGGGTGCACACGTATTCGGTGGCGAGCGCGGTGTTGAGCAGCTCGATCACCTTCTCGCGATCGGCATGGTAGCTCTCGGTGATGGCACCGTCTTCGATGCTCTTGCGTGCGCGGGCGCGCAGGGTGGCGGTATCGGTGATACCGGCGGCGGTGGGGCTGGCTGGCTGAGTGGACATGGCTGGCCGTTCTCCTTCTGAGTGGACGGGGAAATCAGTGGATCAGTCGGGCAAGTGCCGCAGGACGTAATCGGCGGCAGACACCTTGAACTCGCCGGGCTCTTCGACGAACAAGGCCTTGACCACGCCGTCGTCGGCATAGAGCGCGTAGCGACGCGAGCGCAGGCCCATGCCCGAACCGCTGGCGTCGATCTCCAGGCCCAGGGCGCGCGCCAGTTCGGCGTTGCCGTCGGGCAACAGATGCAGGCCGTCGGGGACCAGCTGGCTGCGCCCCCAGGCCTGCATCACGAACGGGTCGTTGACGGCGGTGCACAGCACCTCGATGCCGCGTTTGCGGAACTCCTCGAAGTGCTCCACATAGCCCGGCAGGTGCTTGGCAGAACACGTGGGCGTAAACGCGCCCGGCACCGCAAACAGCAACACCTTGCGGCCGGCGAACAGGCTATGCGTGTCGACCGCTTCGATACCCTCGCGCATGCGCTTGAGCACTACTTCGGGAATGCTGTCACCAACGGCGATGGTCATGGGTGGGGCTCCTGTGGCTGAACGAAGTCTAGAAAAGGGCAGGGGAAAAGCGCGTCAACGCGCTTGAAATCCGCAACCCGACGCCTATCTGACGCACATGGCCGGCGCAACGGTGCACGCCACCGCCGCCGGCCCCTCACCCAACCTTTTGGAGGCTTGCAATGAACATCGTTCGTTATCCCCAGTGGCCCACGCACGCCCTGCAAAACGAGATCAAGCATGTGTTCGACCGCTTCTTCGAGCAGAACGGCGATACCGACGAATCGGCCGTGGTCACCGCGCAGTGGGTGCCGCGCGTGGACATCAAGGAAGAGGCCAATCACTTCGTGCTGTATGCCGACCTGCCGGGCATCGACCCGAGCCAGATCGAGGTGCAGATGGATAAGGGCATCCTGTCGATCAAGGGCGAGCGCAAGGGCGAGTCCAGTACCGAGACCGAGCGCTTCTCGCGCATCGAGCGCCGCTACGGCAGCTTCCATCGCCGCTTCGCGCTGCCCGACAGTGCCGATCCCGACGGCATCACTGCGGCCGGCCATAACGGGGTGCTGGAGATCCGCATTCCCAAGCGTCCGGCGGCGACACCGCGTCGTATTCAGGTCGGTAACGGGCAGGACGCCAGCGGCGGCACGGTGCAGTAAGCCGCGTGGTCGCAGCGAGGCTGCAAGGCCGCCGATTCTGCTGACTGCCACGCTCCGGGCCGCGTACGGCGCCCGGAACGTGGCAGCACCGGACGGCCGCCTGTGCGCCAATGCGGCGAGCCACTGAAAGGCAATCGACCTGGGGCGAAGCCATCGGCTTCGCTCCCCGGCGACGGTCGCGCCGTAGAATAGGCGCGGTCGCCCGCCCGGCTGCGAATGGATCGGCTGGCACTTGAGTTGCGTCAGCGCCACGGCGCGGTGGGTATCCGGATCTGCAGGGGCGGCATGTCCCTGCAGCGGGTGCCACCGCAGTCATGGCCGCGCCAACCGGGTGCCGCCCCTCGAACTGGCTCGTGGCCCTGGCTGCGGGCCGTTTTTTTTCCAGAGGTGATTAGATGGAATTCAAGGATTACTACGCAACGCTGGGTGTGGAGCCCAGCGCAGGCGATGCGGAGATCAAGACCGCCTACCGGCGGCTGGCGCGCAAGTACCACCCCGACGTCAGCAAGGAAGCCGGCGCCGAAGACAAGTTCAAGGCCATCAACGAAGCCTACGAGGCATTACGCGACCCGGCCAAGCGCAAGGCCTACGATCAGCTGAAGGCGCAGGGCTATCGCCCGGGCGACGAATTCCAGGCTCCCCCCGGCTACGGCGGCGGGCAGGGCTTCGATTTCGAGGAAGTGTTCGGCAACGGCGGTGCCGGTGGCGGCTTCAGCGATTTCTTCGAGAGCCTGTTCGCCGGCCAGCGCGGTGGGCGGCCACGCGGCCCGGGTGCCGGTCCGGGCGCGGGAGCCGGCCGTCAGGCGCGTGGCGACACCCGCGCCAAGCTGGCGGTGCCGCTGGAGGCCGTGCATTCGGGCGACAGCGTGCGCATCACCATCAATGGCAAGCAGCTGGACGTGCGCGTGCCCAAGGGCGTGCAGCCCGGCCAGGTGATCCGCCTGAGCGGGCAGGGCAATGGTGGCGGCAATCTGCTGCTGGAGATCGAATATGCCGCGCACCCGCACTTCGAGGTGGACGGGCGCAACATCCTGTACACCTTGCAGGTCACGCCCTGGCAGGCTGCGCTGGGCACCACCATCAGCGTGCCCACCCTGGGCGGGTCGGTGGAGTTGAAGGTGCCTGCGGATTCGGATGCCGGCCGCAAGCTGCGCCTGCGCGGGCGCGGGCTGCCGGGCACCACCCCGGGCGACCAGATCGTGGAACTGGAAATCCTGGCGCCGGCGCCCACCGAAGATGCGCAGAAGAAGGCGTATCGCAATCTCGCCAAGGCCTTTGGCGAGACGGTGTGAGGTTCCCCACAACGGGAACTGGAGTCCCTCCCTACGGGGCGATGAGGCACGGCTTGCGCGCCATTGGCGCGCGAGGTGGTGGGGGAGGGTACGCTCGGCCAGCACCGCAGCAGTCGACGTCGATCTGCACCATCGAATCGTAGCCATGCCCTCATCCGGCGCTGCGCGCCACCTTCTCCCGCCAGCGGGAGAAGGGACGCCTGGCTGCGTGTGATCTGTTGGTTGCGCTGCACGGCCATCCACCCGCTCTATTCCCCCGCTCGCGGGGGAAGGTGCCCGAATGGCGGATGGGGGGACGTGCGTTCACACGTCAGCGCCGTGCATTGCCATGCCTGCAGCCGTGTGGCCATGACGGTGTCGCCCTTATCCGGCGCTGCGCGCCACCTTCTCCCGCCAGCGGGAGAAGGGACGCCTGGCTGCGTGTGACATGTTGGTTGCGCTGCACGACCATCCACCCGCTCCCTTCCCCCGCTCGCGGGGGAAGATGCCCGAAGGGCGGATGGGGGGACGTGCGTTCACACGCCAGCGCCGTGCGTTGCCATGCCTGCAGCTGTGTGGCCATGACGGTGTCGCCCTCATCCGGCGCTGCGCGCCACCTTCTCCCGCCAGCGGGAGAAGAGACGCCTGGATGCGTGTGATCTGTTGGTTGCGCTGCACGACCATCCACCCGCTCCCTTCCCCCGCTCGCGGGGGAAGGTGCCCGAAGGGCGGATGGGGGGACGTGCGTTCACACGCCAGCGCCGTGCGTTCGCGTGCAGCAACACTTGCAAGGCGCCAGGCAGCACGCATCAGGCAGTTGGCCCGGCCCAGCTACCGAAAGCGCTGCCGGCGCACTACACTCGCCGCACACTAGGGGAAACACATGGCACGCATTCTGATCGTCGACGACTCGCCGTCGCAGCTGCTGGGGATTCAGCGCATCGTCGAGAAGCTGGGACACGAGACCATTACCGCCACCGATGGCGCCGCCGGCGTGGAAGCCGCCAAGGAGTCGCTGCCGGATCTGGTGCTGATGGACGTGGTCATGCCCAACCTCAACGGCTTCCAGGCCACGCGCACGCTCAAGCGCGAGCCCACCACCCAGCACATCCCGGTGATCCTGGTGACCACCAAGGACCAGGACACCGACCGCATGTGGGGCATGCGCCAGGGCGCGCGCGCCTACATCACCAAGCCGTTCTCCGAAGACGAACTGCTGGAAGTGATGGAACGCGTGTTCAACCAGAAGGACGAACCGCCGGCGGCCTGAGCGCGTCGGCAAGGCTCTGCCGGACAAGGTCCTTCGCAGGCGGGCGGGGCACACCCCGCTTCCATGGGAGCAGGCTGGGATAAGGATAAGCGGCATGGCGATCCTCGCCCCGGCCGGTGCACGGGTCGAGCAGATGCGCCGTTGAAGGCCGCCGGCGCAACGCCCCATGCATCGCTGCGCACGGCCGCGTCAACTCACCAGGCGGCGTCATGCCTGCGACCGACGCAGCGGTTGCCCGCACGCAACCACTACGCCTCCGGTGAGCCAGAGGCATCGGCGTCGGCGCATTGCCCAGCGTGGCAGCGCGCATCGTCCCCAAACGTCGGATCTGCGCTTACGCGCCCTTTGGTTGGACCGGGGCGCACGTCGATGCGCCCGCTCGCACCCACGCACGCCAGCCCAGCGCCGGCAGGCCAGGGCTGCCCGCTCAGGCGGGCGACATATCGGTAGTTCGCTCCCGGCCATCGCACTGCGGGGCAGGCGCGCGCCTGGTTCTCCGATTCCCGCCCGCGCAGGCATGTCGCTGGTCGCTCGGTGCCGACACCCGCTTCGCGTTCGATCCGCCCCAGCGGCTAAACCGCCGATGCACCGATCCGGGCCTTTCAAAACGGCGGGTCTGCCCCATCTAGTAGAATCGGCGAATCACACAACACGGCGGCACTGCGGGACTGGCCCGCACAGCCCCTCGATCACGGAGCGTGCATGGCCTGGAATACACCCGGCAACAAGGGCGGAGATGGCCCGGATCCCAACCGTCGCAGGTCCTGGGGGCCGCGCGGCGGCGGCAATGGCGGGGGCTGGGGCAATCTGCCGGCGCCATTGAAGGAGCTGTTCGATGGCGGCGTGGGCCGCTGGATCCTGGTCGCGGTGGTGCTGATGGTGCTGTTCTCCAGCTTCCAGCTCATCGGCGAACAGCAGCGTGGCGTGGTGCTGCGCTTCGGCCAGTTCTCGCGCATCCTGCAGCCTGGCCCGAACTTCAAGCTGCCGTGGCCGATCGAGTCGGTGCGCAAGGTCAATGCCACCGAGATCAAGACCTTCAGCAACCAGGTGCCGGTGCTGACCCGCGACGAGAACATCGTCAACGTCTCGCTCAACGTGCAGTACCAGATCAGCGACCCGCGCAAGTATCTGTTCGGTTCGCGCAATGCCGACCTGGTGCTGGAGCAGGCCGCGCAGAGTGCCGTGCGTGAGCAGGTCGGTCGTTCCGATCTCAATACCGTGCTCAACAATCGCGGCCCGCTGGCGATCGCGTCCAAGGATCGCCTGCAGGCCTCGCTCGACGCCTACAACACCGGCTTGTCCGTCACTGCCGTCACCCTGCCCGACGCCCGTCCGCCGGAAGAGGTGAAGCCGGCCTTCGACGAGGTCAACGGTGCCCAGCAGGTGCGCGAGCGCCTGATCAACGAAGCCCAGGCCTACGCCGCCAAGGTGGTGCCGGAAGCGCGCGGCCAGGGTGCACGCACCCGTACCGGCGCCGAAGGCTACAAGCAGGCGGTGATCTCCAAGGCCGAGGGCGATGCCGACCGCTTCACCCTGCTGCAGGAACAGTATGCCGGCGCCCCGGAGGTCACCCGCAAGCGGCTGTGGCTGGAAACCGTGCAGAAGGTGCTGGCCGAGAACCGCAAGGTGATCGGCAGCGATGGCCGTCAGGTCATCTATGTGCCGCTGCCAGCCGATGCCAACAAGCCTGCCAACGCCAGTGGCAACACCAACGGTGGCATGCCGTCGATGGTGCCGCAGGACGTGCTGCTCAACCCGCCGCAGAGTGCCAGCAGCGAGGCCATCCGTAATCCGGATCGCGGCCCGCGTCCGACCGGCCGTGAGGGAACCGAATAATGAAGAATTCGCTAGTCATCGGCCTGATCGTCGCCGTGTTGCTGGGCCTGATGGGCTCGGTGTTCGTGGTGCGCGAGGACCAGACCGCCATGGTGCTCAATCTGGGCCGCGTGGTGCGCGCCGACCTCAAGCCCGGCCTGCACTTCAAGATTCCGATGGTGGAATCGGTGCGCGTGTTCGACCGTCGCTTCCAGGTGCTGGACACCGCCCCGGCGCGATACTTCACTGCCGAGCAGAAAGACGTGAGCGTGGATTTCTTCGCCATCGGCTACATCTCCGATGTGCGGGCGTTCTACCGCGCCACCGGCGGCGAGGAGGCCGTGGCGAACTCGCGCCTGGCCCCGATCATCACCGACTCGCTGCGCAACCAGATCAACTCGCGCACCCTGCAGCAGCTGGTCTCCGGCGACCGCAGCGAGCTGATCGCCAACCAGCTCAAGGGCATCAACGCCGCCATCAAGGGCTTGGGTATGCAGATCACCGACCTGCGCATCAAGCAGATCGACCTGCCCACCGACAGCCAGGTGATCACCGACGTCTACGAGCGCATGCGTGCCCAGCGCAAGCAGGAAGCCAGCAAGCTGCGCGCCGAAGGCGAAGAGCAGGCACTGACCATTCGCGCCCAGGCCGACCGCGAGAGCACGGTGATCAAGGCCGATGCCGAGCGCGACGCACAGAAGCTGCGTGGCGAAGGCGATGCCCAAGCCGCGCGGATCTACGGGCAGGCCGGCTCCAAGGACCCCGCGTTCTACGCCTTCTACCGCAGCCTGGAGGCCTACCGCGAGTCGATGACCGATGGCAACGGCGTGGTAGTGCTGGACAAGAACGACCCGTTCCTGCAGTACCTCAAGAGCGATCGCTGAGTCGCGTTGCATGATTAAGAACGCCCGCGTCATGCGGGCGTTCTTGTCTGTGCGCCATTGCAGCCGCGCATGCATAGGCAAGCCTTGGCATCGGCAGGAAGATCCGCCACCGTGCATAGGAGCGCACCCGGGCGCGACCGCCGCATTGAGCGGGTGTCAGCATGAATGCCGGCGTTTGGTATGCCATCGCATCCGAACATGCATGGACAAGGCGCCTGGCCGGTTCCCAAACCCCTAGACATGCAGAGCTGCCATCGCGTAGGAGCGCACCTGGGCGCGAACGCTGTCTCCAGCGGGTTTCAAGCATGATGCGCAGTGCAACTTCCCAAGGGCTGGATGCACCAATCACTGCACCAATAACTGATGGCGCGTGATGTTGAAGAGCGTCAGCATCGCCTCATGGGTGACGTCCACGCTCCAGGACATCGCGCGCTGCGCCATGGCAGGCATTCGGTGCCCAGTTGTTGTTACCTGCTGACCACGGCCACATGGCAGCGTCGCGCCGTGTTCGCAGACTGGGGGCTGGCAGCAACGGCCTGTCGCGCGTTCACCGCGGCAACGCCATCCGACGCCACGCTGCTGGCCTGGGTGTTGATGCCGGATCACGCGCACTTTCTGATGCAACTTGGACACGTTGCCGTATTGGCCGACGCCGTGTCGCGCATGGAAGCATGTTCAGCGCGAGCGGTGAACGTGCAGCGCCAGTCGAGCGCACCGGTGTGGGGCCGGAGTTATCACGATCACGCGTTGCGTACGGACGACGATCTGCGGGTAGCAGCGCGATACATCGTAGCCAACCCGCTCCGGGCTGGACTGGTCACCCGGATCGGGGATTATCCGTTCTGGAACGCTGTCTGGCTTTGAGGGCGTAGCAGCGCACCGGGGCGCGACAAGGCATTTCCGGTAATGCCATGTCGCGCCCGGGTGCGCTCCTACGCGAGGAGCGCGTGTGGCTACGGATCGAGGCACACTACAATTCCGTCCTGATACCGCATCGCCCATGCAAGACTTGCTCACTGCCCTGTGTCTGATCTTCGTCATCGAAGGCCTGCTGCTGTTTGCCATGCCCATCGCCTGGAAGCGCATGATCGATCAGCTTTTCAGCCTGCCGGTCGCGCAGGTGCGGGCCATCGGCGCAGTGACCCTGGCGCTGGCCGTCATCGGGCTGTGGATCGTGCGCCATTGATCGGCCTGCGGTGAGCGGCATTGGGATTGGCGTGAAGAGGCCTGGGCGTCGCCAGCCGGCCGGGCCGGGCGGCCGCGGACTGGGTCCAGCTCCTGATTGACCAGACTGCCGCGTTCCCGCGCGCCAGGGGTAGTGCACGTCACCCGAAACCCGGATAATGCACAAAAGTCGGCCGGGCACGCTCCAACCAGAGCACTCCGTTCGGCTTTTTCCGTGTCCGGGCGTCTGGCCGCCGCAACGCTCCCCGATGGAGCCGCGCGCATGGTGGCGCCGTCGGCCCCGAACCGGTCCCATCCCGCGGCCCCGATGGCCGCAGCAAAACTCAGGAGTTCACCCGTCATGGGTCAATCAGTTGTCGTGCTCGGTGCCCAGTGGGGCGATGAAGGCAAGGGCAAGATCGTCGATCTGCTCACCGAAGAGATCGGTGCGGTCGTCCGCTTCCAGGGCGGCCACAACGCCGGCCATACCCTGGTCATCAACGGCAAGAAGACCGTCTTGCACCTGATCCCCTCCGGCATCCTGCGCGACGATGCGCTGTGCCTGATCGGCAACGGCGTGGTGATCTCCCCGGCGGCGCTGATCAAGGAGATCGGCGAGCTGGAATCGGCCGGCGTGGAAGTGCGTTCGCGCCTGAAGATCAGCCCGGCCGCGCCGCTGATCATGCCCTACCACATCGCCCTGGATCAGGCCCGCGAGAAGGCCGCCGGCGGCAAGGCCATCGGCACCACCGGCCGCGGTATCGGCCCGGCGTACGAAGACAAGGTGGCACGCCGCGGCATCCGCATCGCCGACCTGCATTACCCGGCGCAGCTGGAAGAACTGCTGCGCACCGCGCTGGATTACCACAACTTCGTGCTGACCAAGTACCTGGGCGTGGACGCGGTGGATTTCCAGAAGACCTTCGACGAGGCGCTGGCCTTCGGCGAGTACGTGCAGCCGATGAAGTCGGATGTGGCCGGCATCCTGCACGACCTGCGCAAGCAGGGCAAACGCGTGCTGTTCGAAGGCGCGCAGGGCGCGCTGCTGGACATCGACCACGGCACCTATCCGTACGTCACCAGCTCCAACACCACCGTGGGCGGCGCACTGGCCGGTACCGGCGTGGGTGCCGACGCGATCGACTACGTGCTGGGCATCGCCAAGGCCTATGCCACCCGCGTGGGCGGTGGCCCGTTCCCGACCGAGCTGGACGACGAAGTGGGCCAGGGCATCCGCGATCGCGGTGCCGAGTACGGCGCCTCCACCGGCCGCCCGCGCCGTTGCGGCTGGATGGACATCGTCGCGCTCAAGCGTGCGGTGGCCATCAACGGCATCTCCGGCCTGTGCATCACCAAGCTCGACGTGCTCGACGGCATGGAAAAGCTCAAGGTCTGCATCGCCTACGAATACCGCGGCAAGCGCACCGAATACGCCCCGCTGGACGCGCAGGGCTGGGAAGAGTGCACCCCGGTGTACCTGGAGTTCCCCGGCTGGACCGAGAACACCCACGGCATCACCGTGTGGGACGAGTTGCCGCCGGCAGCCCGCGCCTACCTGCGCGCGCTGGAAGAACTGGCCGGCTGCCCGATCAGCATCGTCTCCACCGGCCCGGACCGCGACCACACCATGGTGTTGCAGGACCCGTTCGCCTGATCGGCTGACCCCGCGCAGTGGCACACCAACGGCCCGGCTTGTCCGGGCCGTTGGCGTTTGAGCCTTGCTGCGCATTGGCATGACTTTCGGCGGTGCGCGCGGATGAGCCCGCAGGAGGATCATGGATGGGTCGATCCACACGCCCTCTTGCGAGAATTGCCCATGCGTCTTCCCCTGGTAACCGCCATCGCGCTGGCCCTCGCCGGCACCGCCCTGACGGGCGCGGTCCATGCTGCCGAAACCGCGAAGGCCACGACGGCGGCACCGGCCGATGCGGCCATTACCACCCAGCTGCCGCGCACCGCCCGGCCCAGCCACTACGCCATCGAGATCACCCCGCATGCCGAGGCGATGCGCTTCGACGGCAAGGTCGGCATCGATGTGGACGTGCTGGTGCCCACCGATGCCATCGTGCTGCAGGCAGCGGATCTGCGCTTCAACAAGGCCACGCTGACCGCGGCAGGTGGCAAGCCGGCGGTCGCCAAGGTCACCACCGATGCGGAGGCGCAAACCGCCAGCATCGCTACCGGCGCCGCGCTGGCGCCGGGCAAGTACCTGCTCACGCTGGAGTACAGCGGCACCATCGGCACCCAGGCCAATGGCCTGTTCGCACTGGACTACCCCACCGCGCAGGGCTCCCGTCGCGCGCTGTTCACCCAGTTCGAGAACTCCGATGCGCGCCGCTTCGTGCCGGCGTGGGACGAACCCGATTTCAAAGCCACCTTCGACCTGGTCATCCATGCACCGGCCGGGCAGATGGCGGTGAGCAACATGCCGGTGGCATCGTCCACGCCGGGCGCCGATGGTCGCACCCGGATCGCATTCCAGACCTCGCCGAAAATGTCCACGTACCTGCTGTTCGTCAGCATGGGAGAGTTCGAGCGCGCCACCGTCACTGCCGAAAACGGCACCGAGATCGGCGTGATTGCGCAGAAGGGCAAGGTGGATCAGGCGCAGTTCGCACTGGAGTCCGGCCGCGATGTGCTGCACGAATACAACGCCTACTTCGGCATTCCCTATCCCTTGCCCAAGCTGGACAACATCGCCGCGCCCGGCAGCAGCCAGTTCTTCGGTGCGATGGAAAACTGGGGCGCCATCTTCACCTTCGAGCGCTTTTTGCTGCTGGATCCGGCGGTGTCCACCGTCAGCGACAGGCAGGACGTGTTCACTATCGCCGCGCATGAAATCGCGCATCAATGGTTCGGCAATCTGGTGACCATGGCCTGGTGGGACGACCTGTGGCTCAACGAAGGCTTCGCCAACTGGATGGAGGCGCGCACCACCGCCAAGCTGCATCCGGAGTGGGATATCGACAAGACCGGCCCGGCCTACAAAAGCCGCAACGCGATGACGCTCGATGCCTATGCCACCACCCACCCGGTGGTGCAGCACGTGGCCACCGTGGAGCAGGCCAGCCAGGCCTTCGACACCATCACCTACGACAAGGGCGAGGCGGTGATCAGCATGCTGGAAGACTATGTGGGCGCGGACGACTGGCGCACCGGCGTGCGGCAGTATCTGCAGCAGCATCAGTACGGTAATGCGGTCACCGGCCAGCTGTGGCAGCAGATCGACAAGGTCGCACCCGGCAAGCACTTCATCGATATTGCGCACGACTTCACCCAGCAACCGGGCGTGCCGCTGATCAAGGCCAGCACCCGCTGCGATGCCGGCACCACCACGCTCACCTTGCAGCAGGGCGAATACACCCTGGATCGGCCCAACAAGACACCGCTGACATGGCGCGTGCCGGTCACCGTGCGCGACGGCGCCGGCAACACCCAGCGCGTGTTGGTGGACCGCACCGCGCAGCTCGCACTGCCCGGCTGCGATGCCCCGGTGCTGGTCAACGCCGGCCAGAAGGGCTACTACCGCACGCTGTATGCGCCCGCGCAGTTCAAGGCGCTGGCCGCGCGCTTGCCGACGCTGCCGGTGGTGGACCAACTCGGCGTCCTGCTGGATACCGCGGCACTGGCCAAGGTGGGCCTGCAGCCGGATGCGGACCTGCTCGACCTCACCGCCAACCTATCGGCCGATGCCGCACCGGACCTGTGGCAGATCGTGTCCCGCACCGTCGTGGATCTGGATGATCTGTTCGCGGACAGTGTTGCCGACCGCACCGCCTGGCGCAGCTACGCATTGGCGCGGCTGGCGCCGGTGTTCGCCCGCTATGGCTGGGACGACCGCGCTGGCGACTCGGCGCAGGTCAAGCAACTACGCGCGCAATTGATCACCTCGCTGAGCTCACTGGACGACCCTGCGGTGATCGCCGAAGCGCAGCGCCGCTTCGTTGCCTTCCAGGCCACGCCCGCCGCGCTGTCGCCGGAGCTGCGCAGTGCCGTGCTCGGCATCGTCGCCCGGCATGCCGATGCCGCCACCTGGCAAGTACTGCAGGCAATGGCAAGAAAGGAAACCTCCGCGATGGTGCGCGATGAGGACTATCTTTATCTTGCACAGGCCAAGGACCCGGCACTGGCAGAGCGCGCCCTGGCGCTGGCCCTCACCAGCGAACCTGGGGCGACCAATGCCGCCAGCATGATCCGTGCGGTCGCAGAGGAGCACCCGGAGCTGGCGTTCGATTTCGCCGTTGCCCATCGCAGCCAAGTCGACGCACTGGTCGACACCACCTCGCGTGCGCGTTACTACCCCGGCCTGGCGGATGGCTCGTTCGACCTCAATACCGTCAACAGGATCAAGGCGTTTGCGGACAAGTACATCGCCCCCACCTCGCGCCGCGAGGCGGACACCGCGATCGGCACCATCCAGACGCGGGTCCGGCTGCGTGATCAGCGTGTGCCGCAGATCAGGGCGTGGTTGCAGGCGCGCAAGGCTTGATTCACGCGCGCTGTGCAGCCTTGGCTGCATCGGATGCCGTCGACAAGCCCAAAGCCTACTCCCGGAAAGCTTTCTCCACCCTGGCGCGCCACGTGATCCTGACGGGGAGGGCAGCGATGCCGCCCCCCCGTTAGGGCGGCCCCGGGGTGGCGTTGCCTCGGAGGCGCCGACACGCAGCATCGCTTACCCCATGCGGATTGCTGCACTCTCACGCTGCCGGTTGTCCATCTCCTGCTGCTGGCTCTGCGCCAAGGCCTGTTGGCGTTCCGCGCTGGTCACTTCCAGCCGCTGCAGCGACTGCTCCACCGGCGTCTGCACGGCCACATCGGTGGGCATGTGGGCGCGTAGGTGCGCGGGATTGTTCAATTCGCCCTGCACCACAAACACGTTGCGGCCGGCCGGGCTGTCGGCGGTCTGTGCGCTCAGCACCACATGGTCGGCCCGGTCCAGGTTGTTCTGGCGTGCGAGGGTCATCACGCTGGCGATGAGGCGCTCGCTGTTTTCGTCCGGCGTGCGCCCAGCCTGCGCATCGATCGCGCTTACGCCCGCTCGCACCTGCTGCAGTAGTGCGTAGTCCTGATGATCAGGGCCGATATCGGCCAGCTTGGTGGGCGGCAGCATCCGATCAGGCATGTCATCGACCGACGCGGTGAACGGGCTGCGGGTGATGGAGCGGTATGGGTCGTCTTCATGGAACTGCGTGGCTTTCTGCTGCCGCTCCAGGCGGACGGCGCGGGCATCGTCGAGTTCGGCGATACGGCCGGGATTGGTCTCTTCGCGCATGGAAAGATGCCCGCCGCCTGCGCTGACGTTCACCCACTTCTGTTCTTTTTCGAAGTACATCGCGTAGAAGCTGTTGCTGCCGATGACATTGGGATCGACGGCAGAGCGGCCCTCCAGCATCTGGATCGCTTCGGTAGTGCCGAGCTTGGCCAGGTACTCGCTACCGGCCGCTAGGCCCATCTGCGCAAAGGTCTCATAGCCCGTGTTGCTGATGCGGGTGGCGCCGGCATACCCGTTGTCGAGCATGTTGGTCCAGATCTGTTCCAGCTTCTGGGGGCCGCTTTTTTCCAATGCTGCCTGCAGGAGCACGCGGGGCGTCCAGCAGTTGGGGTCGAGCTCATGGTCCAGGAAGGCTTGATCGTGTGCCAGCATGACGGAGGCCCCGGGCAGGTTCAGCGCCAGATCCGGACGATCTTGACGGAACCAGATTTGCCGAAGTTCAAGATCCTTCTTGAGCAGTGTCTGTCCAAACTCCTCCCACTGCCGCTCGCTCAAGTCCGCATTGGCAAAACGAGAGCCAGTATCGTGCTGTGTCCTGGCATAGTCTTGTGCATAACTATTGGCCACTTGGCCGGGCAAGCTGTCGTTGCGCACCACGCCCAGCGCCAGCGTACCGTAGCCGTCCGCACCATCCAGCTGCGAAAGATAGTTCCAATACAACTCGCGATTGCCTTTATCCGCATAGCTGGCAAGGATTTCGATATCTCGCCCAGTCAGTCCACTCATGTTTTACTCCCTGTCAATACGCTGATCACCTGACCTTGGTGCGTGCCAGTACTTCTTTTACTGCATCTTCCATGCGTTTCCAGTCCTTCAAGAATGCACGCTTGTAGTTGAGACTGATGGAAAGTTTGTTCTCGATATCGGAGAAGTAGTGGACGCAACTTGCAGCGACGGCACCTTTTTCATGAACTACTTCAGATCCCTCCAGCCGAACGCCATCTGCTCGGAATTTTTTGCTGTCGCACTTGATGAATGTGGTCAAATTGCCGCTGGAGTCGCGCGCGACGTACCAGTCGTCCTCAAACGCAGGGTTGCGTGTTGGAGGCTTGCCATAGTGGGCCTCGTACGCTTTAACGTACACGGCCATCTTTTCTTCATCGATGGCATAGGGCGTCAATCCGAGTGTTTCAGGCTGTGCGATACGCAGATCGAGTCTGTCGACGGGATCACCTCGTTCGACCGAATCAGGCTCGGTAATCGCTTCGTTGGATGAATAGCGTGCCAGCAATCCCTCAATGGGAACGCGGTCAACATAATTCATCGAGGCATGGATCTCCTTGCGGAAATCATTCGTGCGCGGGTTCGCCCGCGCACCGGGCGGGGTGGGGGTCATATCTGGCCACTCGATGACCAGCGTCACCACCTCGACGGACCACGGTGCAATCTGGCTGTCCAGGTAGTTGGCGGGGATGCGGAAGGTGTTCGGCCCCAGCTTTACGTCAACCGGAGCGTCCGAATAGGTGTGGCCGTTGATGGTGCGGCCGGTGATGACGTTGTCTGGCATGGGGGAAGTCCTTTCTTGTTCGGGTGATGGCGTCCGTGCACACGCACTGCCGGTGACAGCCACGGCGAGTGCAAGGGCCAGGCACCGGCCGGATGACATCATGTGCATTGGTCAATCCATTGCAGGGTTCGCCGTAACTATAGGCAACTTGGGATCAGCGCGACAGCAAGGACCAAGCCTGCGATGACCCGTGCCATGCGCCGCATGGCATGGGAATGCGATCACGCGCTGCCGGCAGGATATACAGGCGGACCAGGAGGCTGGCCGTGCAACGTCAGCTCGCCATGTGTGTTGAAGGAGGGCGTTTGCCGCCATCGGTCGCACGTGTCGAGCTGCAGTGCCATCAACGCAGACCTCGCCGCGTCATGCCCCAAACGCACCGTCGATCGTATGCATCGCCCCAGTGACAAAGCTCGCTTCCGGACCCGCCAGCCAAGCCACCATGCCGGCCACTTCCTCGGCGCGGCCGTGGCGTTTGATCGCCATGAAGCTGTGCATCAGGTCTTTCATCGGCCCGTTTTCCGGGTTGGCGTCGGTATCGATCGGGCCCGGTTGCACCACGTTGATGGTGATGCCGCGTGGCCCGAAGTCGCGGGCCAGCCCGCGCGCCAGCCCCTGTAGCGCGGATTTGCTCAGCGCGTAGGACGCCATGCCGGGCAGCGGCATGCGGTCGCCGTTGACCGAGCCGATCACGATGATGCGGCCGCCGGACGGCATCTGCCGCGCTGCCTCCACGGCCGCGTGGTAGGGCGCGTGCACGTTGATGCGGAACAGCCGGTCCACCGCATCCGGATCCTGCTCCAGCGCATCGCCGAACAAGGCGATGCCGGAGTTGACCACCAGCACATCCAGTGGCCCGCTGAGGCGCACCGTGTCGATGACCGCATCGCGGTCGGCGCTGTCTGCCAGCACCGCGATGCTGCCGGTGTCGCTGGCCAGATGCTGCGCCGCCTCGGCAGAGCCGGCATAGGTAAACGTCACCTGTGCGCCCTCGGCCACGAAGCGCCGCACGATGGCGGCCCCAATCCCCCGGCTGCCACCAAGCACCAACACCGACTTGTCTTTGAACGCTGACATGCACCCACCTCGCAATTAATGTAGCGAGCAATACATAATAGATCTCGTCCGCCGTCAAGGATTTTGTAACAATGACTACAGAAAGCTCCCGGGCCCGCGGGCGGCCGCGTGCATTCGACCCGGATCAAGCGGTCGCCACCGCGCAGCAGCTGTTCCATGCGCGCGGCTACGACGCACTGAGCGTGGCCGATCTCACCCAGGCGCTGGGCATCAACCCGCCCAGTTTCTACGCCGCCTTCGGCAGCAAGGCCGGCCTGTATGCGCGCATCCTCGACCGCTACGCGCAGACCGGGGCCATCCCGTTGCCGCAAATTCTGGACGCCAACCGCCCGCTGGCCGACGCGCTGGCCGATGTACTGGAGCAGGCAGCGCGCTGCTACGCCGCAGACCCCACCGCCACCGGCTGCCTGGTGCTGGAAGGCACACGCAGCAACGACCCGCAGGCGCGCGAGGCCGCCTGCGGCTTTCATGTCGCCGCCCAGGAGTTGATCCGCTCCCACATCGCCAAGCAGTGCCCGCACGACGCAGACCGGCTGGCGGACTTCGTTAGCACCACCATGGCCGGGCTGTCCGCGAGCGCCCGGCATGGGCAGAGCCTGGAGCGTCTGCTGGCGAGTGCGCGGTTGGCGGGGGAGGCGCTTCGGGTGGCGCTGCGGGGAATTGGTTGAGCGTGTCTGGCTTCTGCCGTTGAGTGGTAGACCCTCTTTTAGTCAGAGCGCTTAGCGAAGACTGCTTGCAAAAACAGCTCGCTCGCTGGATATTCCATATTCCGGAATATGGAATAAGGCGGGCTCGGCTGTGGAACTGAAGCCCCAGGATCTGGTGGTGCTGTACAAGCAGGTCGCTCAGGCGGGCCAGGCCTGGACGTATGCATCCCTTGGAGAAGCGCTGGGCATGAGCCCTTCTCAGGTGCATCGCAGCGTCAAGCGCGCGGTGGCATCCGGCTTGGCGCTGGAAAAAAGCCGCGGCGGGTGGGAGACAGTGCGCACGGCGCTGCACGAGTTTGCGGTCCACGGCGTGCGTTACGCCTTTCCCGCAGTCATCGGGCCGCCAAAGCGTGGCATTCCTACGGCCTTTGGCGTGCCCCCACTGTCCATTACCATTGCCAGCTCCCCAGGGGAGGCACCGGTGTGGCCAAGCGCGCAGGGCACGGCCAAAGGCCCCAGCTTGTCGCCGTTGTCGGCAGGTGCGCCCAACGCTGCGCTGGCCGACCCTGCCTTGCACCAATTGCTGGCGCTGCAGGACGCCCTGCGCAGCGGGCGTGCCCGCGAGCGCACGCTTGCAGCGCGCTATCTCAAGCAGTTGCTGGGGCTTGGTGATGCGGCCTGACGATCCTAATCTGCCGCATCTACTGGTGATTGCGGATGCACTGGGCGAACTTTGCGACCAGGTGGTCTTCCTTGGCGGGGCAGTCGTCGGCCTGCTGGTGTCGGATCCATTGGCGGAAAACGTCCGCGCCACCTATGACGTCGATGCGGTGGTCAATCTTGATTGGTCCCGGTTCCGCGGTATCGAGGCGCGTGTGGAATCGCAGGGCTTCGCGCGCGAAATGCAGAGCGGCGTCGTCTGCCGCTGGGTACACAAAGCGTCAGGCGTCCTCTTCGACCTGATGCCGGTGGATGAAGGCGTGCTTGGCTTCTCAAACCGCTGGTACGCCCATGCTGTAGAGACGGCCCAAGTGGTGGCCTTGAGCGATCGTCTGTCCATCCGCCTGGTGACAGCGACAGCATTCGTGGCAACCAAGCTCGAAGCCTTCGTCACCCGAGGCAACAGCGACTTTCTTTCCAGTCACGACCTGGAAGACGTCCTCAATGTCGTCGATGGCCGTACCGAGCTGGTGGAAGAGCTCGCGGTGGAGCATGTAGACCTCCGGCAGTGGGTTGCTGGCGTGTTTGTGGGGCTAGTTGTGATCTCTCAGTAGGTTGTTCATCCGGGGCCGATCTGGAAGATGGGGGTTACCACACCAACCCAGCCCCCAGGAGCCCCGGATGAACCTGCATAAACATGCCCGTTTGACGCCACGAGGTCGAGCCTTGCTTGTGCAGCGCATCGTGGAGCACGGCTTGCGAGTGGAAGAGGCCGCGCACGCCAGTGGCGTGAGCGTGCGGACCGCCTACAAGTGGCTGGCGCGCTACCGCCTGCTGGGAGAGGACGGCCTGCAGGACCGTTCTTCGCGCCCTCAACACTGTCCGCATGCCACGCCGCCGGAACTGGTCGAGCAGATCCTGCAGCAACGCCGACAACGCGCCACCTATTGGCAGATCGCCACCCACCTGAACGTGGGCCACAGCACCATCGCGCGCATCGTGCGCCGTGCCGGCCTGCATCGCCTGGCCGAACTGGAACCCAAGCCCCCTGTCGTGCGCTACCAATACCCCCAGCCTGGCGGCATGTTGCATCTGGACATCAAAAAGCTCGGGCGCTTCCAGCAAGCCGGCCATCGCGTCACGGGGGACCGTACCCAGACCAGCCGAGGCGCCGGATGGGAGTATGTCCATGTCGCCATCGACGATCACTCCCGCGTTGCCTTTACCAGCCTGCATCCAGATGAGTGCGGTGTTAGTGCCTGCCGGGCGTTGATCGCCGCATTGCGCTACTACCGTAGCCTGGGCGTGACCTTCCAGCGGGTGTTGACCGACAACGGCGCCTGCTATCGCTCCAAGGCCTTCGCCCGCACCATCCGGCGCCTCAACCTCAGGCACTACCGCACCCGTCCCTATACCCCACGCACCAACGGCAAGGCAGAACGCTTCATCCAGACGGCATTGCGTGAGTGGGCTTATGCCCACCGCTACGACAACTCCGAGCAACGTGCCGCGCACCTATTGCCCTGGCTCCATCACTACAACTGGCATCGGCCCCATGCCAGTCTCGGAAAACGCCCACCCATCTCCCGCATCCACATTCCACTGAACAACGTGGTGGGTTTACACAGCTAGTGGATAACCCGGCGTTTGTGAACGCGTTGCCGGGATTGGTCGCCGAACCGGATCGCGCAAGCGTCGTGCTTCAGCGTCTACGCACCATTGCATCAGCGTAGCTGCACATCTTCGGCTTAGGTCTGCAAAGAAAACCTTGAAGCACCGGCGCTCGCTTGCGATGATGCATCGCAATTGCAACGCACTGGGCCTGCCATGAAATCCGCATCTCTTCCATCGCTCCGGGTAGACCCGGCGCTGCGCGAAGCGGCCGAAGCTGTGTTACAGGAGGGCGAGACGCTTTCCAGCTTCGTCGAGCACTCCGTGCGCGCCCAGGTGCAGCAGCGCCAGCAGCAGGAAGCCTTCATTGCACGTGGGCTGGCCTCGCGTGACAGCGCCAAAGCGTCTGGCCGCTACATCGACGCGACCGATGTTCTGTCCGGGCTGCAGTCCCAACTGGGCAAGGCACGTAAGGGCTAAGCCAAGGTGGGATTTTCTGTCCGCTTCACTCAGCAAGCGCGCGAGGATCTCGCGCGTCTTTACGACTGGCTGCTACAGCGTGCCGAAGGTGACTTCACCGTGGCCGAGCGCGCGCTGCAGGCCATCCGCGATGGCGTCACCATGCTTGAACTGGCCCCGTTGAGCTGCCGCAAAGCGGGGGTGGCAGACCCGTTCTTGCGGGAGCTGGTGATCGGCTTAGGTGCCGGCGGCTACGCACTGCTGTTTGAGGTGGAAAGCGATCAGGTCGTCACCGTTTTGGCAGTCAGGCATCAGCGTGAAGACGACTATCATTAAGCACGGCGCCGGCGCCAACGCCGCGCCACAGGGGAAGTAGATGGCCAATATCAGCAGGCGCCGCACGGGGGAATTGACCCGTGCGCTGTTCCATATCCTCAAGACCCAGCCGGAAGGCATGCGCGCCGCAGACGCGCTGGCCGTGCTGGAAAAGCAGGTCGTGCTCACCGAGTACGAAGCGGGCGACTACGAAACCGGCGGCCGTCGCTTCGAGAAAATTGTGCGCTTCAGCACCGTGGCGCCGGTCAAGGCCGGCTGGCTGGTCAAGGACAAAGGCATCTGGACCCTCACGCCAGAGGGGGAAGCGGCGCTTGACGCGTATCCGGACCCAGAGGAGTTCATTCGCGCGGTGGGGCAGCTGTACAAGAAATGGAAGAGTGCCCAGCCCGTTGCCGACGAGGTCGACGATCCCGAAGGCGAACTTACCGAGGAATCGGCCAGCATCACGCTGGAAGAAGCCGAAGAAATGGCATGGGCCGAGATCGAGGCTTACCTTGCCGCGATGCCGCCGTATGACTTCCAGGAACTCGTGGCCTCGCTGCTACGGGCGATGGGGTATCACGTCGCCTGGGTCGCACCGCCGGGCAAGGACGGTGGCACCGACATCATTGCCTACAATGACCCGCTCGGCACCCGTCCGCCGCGCATCAAGGTGCAGGTCAAGCGCAATGCCAACTCACCGCGGATCGATGTGACTGGCCTGCGCAGCTTTATGGCTGTGCTGGGAGAGGGCGACGTCGGCCTGTATGTCGCGTTGTCAGGTTTCACCAAGGACGCCGACTACGAAGCGCGGCAGTCGCATCGTCGCATCAATCTGATCGATGCGCGGAAGTTGGTGGAGCTATGGACCACGCACTATTCACAGCTTGAGGACACCGCCAGGGCCCGTCTGCCGCTCAAGCCGGTTTGGTTTCTGGCCGGAAAAGAATAAGTAGGTCCGAGCATCGTGCGCGTCATGCTTGAAACAACCCCTGGCTAAGTGGCTGTCGATGCCGAAAAATTACTTTGTGCCGCTGAAGCGGCTTCACTGGCAGGCGTGATGCAGGCCCTCAAGCAGTACGGAACGACGCAGTGACATCCACCGAGCAAAATACCGAACGTTTTCTCGCCATGTTGCAGTCTCTCGGCGGCTCTGCTGGCAACAGCAAGCTGCGAGAGGAACTTGGCTGGCAGGAAAGTACGTATCTACGCATCAAACACCTGTTGATCGAGCAAGGCGACATCGTGTCTGGCCGAGGGCGCGGCGGTTCCGTCGCGCTTGCTGAGACGGCTGTGGTGCAAAACAGAGCCGGAGATTCTGGTGCAAAACAGGCAGAAAAAGTAGTGGAAGTTCTTAAAGCAAAGGCAGCCAAGACGCATATCGAGACAGACACAGCACCGTCGGTGAGGCGCAGCGGGGTAGTCAAAAAGTCGGACTTATATAGCTCCATCTGGGCCTCCTGCGATGAGCTGCGCGGTGGCATGGACGCAAGCCAGTACAAGGACTATGTACTGTTTATGCTGTTCATCAAGTACATCAGCGACAAGTACGGTAACAGTGACGAATTCGCCCCGCCTGTCGTCATCCCGCCTGGCGCCTCGTTCAAGGACATGGTGGCGCTCAAGGGCAAGGCCGATATCGGTGACAGGATCAACACGCAAGTCATTCAAAAGCTGATCGACGCCAACACCAAGCTGGCGCGCAGCGACTTCCCCGACTTCAACGACCCCAACAAGCTCGGCGAAGGCCCGGCCATGGTCGAGCGGTTGGGCAACCTGATCGCCATCTTCGAAAAGCCCGAGCTAAACTTCGCCAACAACCGGGCCGACAACGACGACCTGCTCGGCGATGCGTACGAGTACCTGATGCGCCACTTTGCGCAGGACTCCGGCAAGAGCAAGGGCCAGTTCTACACCCCCTCCGAAGTCAGTAGCATCATCGCCCAGGTGATCGGCATCTCGCATGCCAATAGCCGCGGATCTACGACCGCCTACGATCCAACCTGCGGCTCAGGCTCACTATTGCTGAAAGTGGCAGCCGAGGCCGGCCGGCAGATCACGCTGGAAGGGCAGGAAAAGGACGTGACCACTGCCGGCCTGGCGCGGATGAATATGATCCTGCACCACTTCCCCAGTGCCACCATCCTTGGCGGGGACACGCTGTCCAATCCCAGGTTCAAGGATGGGGAGCAACTGCGTAGCTACGACTATGTGGTCGCCAATCCGCCTTTCTCGGACAAGAAGTGGTCCACCGGGCTGACACCCGCCAACGATCCTTATCAACGTTTTGCCTGGGGCGCACCGCCGGACAAGCAGGGCGACTACGCCTATTTGCTGCACGTCATGCGTAGCATGAAGGCAACTACCGGCAAGGGTGCCATCATCCTGCCGCACGGTGTGCTGTTCCGTGGCAACGCGGAAGGCGTCATTCGCAAAAACCTTGTGCGCTCCGGCATGCTCAAGGGCATCATCGGCCTGCCGGCCAATCTGTTCTACGGCACCGGCATCCCCGCCTGCATCCTGGTGCTGGACAAGGAAAATGCCAGCGCTCGCAAGGGCATCTTCATGATCGACGCCAGCAAAGGCTTCATCAAGGACGGCCCCAAGAACCGCCTGCGCGAGCAGGATATCCATCGCATCGTCGATGCCTTCCGCCGTGGCGTGGATGTGCCGCGCTATGCCCGTATGGTGCCGCTGGATGAAATCGCCAGCGACAAGAACAGCTACAACCTCAATTTGCCGCGCTACATCGACAGCAGCGAGCCGGAAGACCTGCACGACATCGATGCGCACCTCAACGGCGGCATCCCCGAGTGCGATATCGGCGCATTCGCCGCTGACTGGGAGGAAATGCCAGCCCTGCGCCAGGCGCTGTTCGAGGCCGAGCGCCCTGGCTATGCGCGGCTGCGCCAGCCGATAGCCGAAGTGCGCCCCGTCATCCTGGCCCACCCGCAATTCCAGCGATTCCGCAGCAAGGTCGAAACCCTGTTCGAAAAATGGCAACAAGCTGTCACCCCCTTACTCACCGGTATCCAGCCCGGCGACAAACCCAAGGTGCTGATTACGCAGGCGGCCGAAACCCTGCTTGCAACCTTCCACGCTGCGCCCCTGCTTGACCCTTATGACATCTACCAGCATCTGATGGACTACTGGGCGGAAGTGATGCAGGACGACGCCTACCTGATTGCTGCCGACGGCTGGGTGGCGCTGCCCCGGCGCATCGTCGAAATCGACAAGAAAGGCAAATCCAAGGACAAGGGCTGGATCTGCGATCTGCTGCCGAAGTCCTATATCGTTGCCCGCTACTTCGCCACCGAGCAGGCCGAGCTGGAGGCCAAACAAGCCGAGCTTGATAGCGTTGCTAGTCAGCTTGCCGAGTTGCAGGAAGAACACAGTGGCGAAGATGGTGCCTTCGCAGGCTTCGACAAAATCAACGCCGTGCAGGTGAAAGACCGTATCGCCGAGATTGGCGACGACGCCGACAGCGCTGACGAACGCGCCGTGCTCCAGCAGTGGCAGCAGCTCAGCGCCCGCGAAGCAGCGCTGAAAAAGACCGTCAAAGCGCTTGAAGGGGAACTCGACCAGCAAGCCTACGAGCGGTACGCCAGCCTGGGCGAAGCTGAGGTGAAAACGCTGGTGGTGCAAGACAAATGGCTGGCCCACCTCCAAGCCAAGGTGCAACAAGAGTTGGAAAGCATCTCGCAAACCCTCGCCCAGCGCATCCGCGAACTGGCCGAGCGCTACGAGACCCCGCTGCCCACGCTGGAAGATGACGTGGCCACCATTAGCGCCAAGGTGGAAGCACATCTGAAAAAGATGGGGGCGGTATGGAAGTGAAACCGGGTTACAAGCTGACGGACGTGGGAGTGATTCCGGAGGATTGGGAGATTAAGTCATTTGACGAATTATTCGAATTTAGAAATGGAGTTAACGCCGATAAGAATGCATATGGTGAGGGTGTTCGGTTCATAAATGTTCTGGAGCCTATTACATATTCGCACCTACATGGCCAAGATATTCCTGGGAGGGTGTCTCTTCCGGAGCGCATTATTAATCATTACGCCGTCAAGAAGGGTGACGTAATTTTTAATCGTACATCAGAGACGGAATCTGAAATTGGTTTGGCGGCGACTTATCTTGATTCCGAGGTTGTTGTGTTTGGTGGCTTTGTTATTCGTGGGCGACCAATTTTTCAGGCTCTTGATCCTCTGTACTCTGGCTATGCTTTTCGCGCGCCATTTATTCGCTCTCAGATTGTTCCGATGGGGCAAGGTGCAGTTCGTGCAAACATCGGACAGCAGAGCTTGGGTAAAGTTTTAGCGCCTATACCTCCGTATGAAGATCAGCGCGCTATCGCTTCTGTCCTGAGTGATATGGATGCGCTGCTGGACGGATTGGATCGCCTGATCGCCAAAAAGCGCGCCATCAAACAGTCCGCCATGCAGAAAATCCTTGCCGGCCACATTCGCCTGCCGGGGTTCAGCGGAGAATGGGAGGTGAAGACGCTTGGCGATGTGGTTGACCATTTTGTTGGGGGTGGGACACCAAGTCGGGCAAATCCCGCATATTGGGGGAATGAAATTCCCTGGGTGACCGTGAAGGATTTTGCAACCTTCAATCCGTTTCAGGCGCAAGAGGGAATAACAAGGTTGGGTTTATGTAATAGTGCATCAAATTTGATTCCGACTGGAACGCTGATAACTTCAGTTCGTATGACGCTTGGTAAAGCAGTGGTCTATCAAGTTGATGTGGCAATCAATCAAGACATGAAGGCTTTGTTCTTGAATTCGGACGTGACTGTTGATTTCTTATTCCACTGGTTTTCTTGCTATGGTGAGCGCATAGACGATATTGGTAGCGGAAGCACAGTTAAGGGTATTTCAGTTAACGAGTTGAAGCGCCTAGAGATATCTTTTCCAAAGAAAAATGAACAAACTGCCATCGCTACCGTCCTCACTGACATGAATGCCGAGATCATCGCGCTCGAAATCCGTCGCGCCAAGACCCGCGTGCTCAAGCAGGCGATGATGCAGGAACTGTTGACGGGGAAGACGAGGTTGATATGAGCGACAAGCCAGCTTCCCTCGCCGCCACCCCGCAGGGCTATGCCGACTGGCTGGTAGAGCTCAAGGGACGCATCCACGGCGCACAGCAACGTGCGGCGCTGGCGGTCAATCGGGAGCTGGTGGGGCTGTACTGGCAGATCGGCCGCGACATTCTGGCGCGGCAGGCCGAGCAGGGTTGGGGCGCCAAGGTGATCGAGCGTCTGGCGCATGACCTGCGTGCTGCCTTCCCGGAGATGAATGGTTTTTCGCCACGCAACCTCAAATACATGCGGGCCTTTGCCGAGGCCTGGCCGGACGAATCATTTGTGCAAGCGGTGCTTGCACAATTGCCCTGGTATCACCAGCTGGCCTTGCTGGACAAGTTGCCCGGCCCTGAAACCCGCCGCTGGTATGCCGCCAAGGCCATCGAGCACAATTGGTCGCGCAACGTGTTGGTGCTGCAGATCGAGTCCGGGCTGTTGGAGCGTAGCGGTTCGGCCGTGACGAACTTTCCGGCCACCTTGCCCGCCCCGCAGTCCGACTTGGCCATGGAGTCGTTGAAAGATCCGTACCGCTTCGATTTCCTCGGCCTTGGCGAGCAAGCGCAGGAACGCGAGATCGAGGGCGCGCTGGTGCAGCATGTGACCGATTTCCTGCTGGAACTGGGCGCGGGCTTTGCCTTTGTGGGGCGGCAGGTGTTGCTGGACGTGGGCGGCGAGGAGTTCTTCATCGACCTGCTGTTCTATCACCTCAAACTGCGCTGCTACGTAGTAATCGAACTCAAGGCAGGCAAGTTCAAGCCCGAGCACCTGGGGCAACTGGGCTTTTATCTGACGGCGGTGGATCGGCAGCTGAAGCACGTGCAAGACAACCCAAGCATCGGCCTGCTGCTGTGCAAGAGCAAGAACAAGGTGGTGGCCGAATACGCGCTGGGCGACAAGTCGCAGCCGATGGGCATTGCCGAATACAAGCTAGTGGAATCTCTGCCGCAAGAGCTGCAAACCAGCCTGCCGAGCATCGAGCAGATCGAGCGGGAGCTGGCCAGCGCTGTCAATGAACGCACCAAGGAATGATGCAATGACCCAAAGCATGCCGCGCTCCGAGCGCAACTCACAAAACCGCGTAGCGCGCCTGTTCGCTGACCCCGTAGACAAGGGCGGCTTGGGGTACGAGCACCTTGGCAATTGGAGCAAGCGTGAGAATAATCGGGCCATTGAAGTCGATCTGCTACGTGTCAATCTGGCAGCGCGCGGTTACGCGCCTGCCCATATCAGCGCCGCGCTGCAGAAGCTGGAAGTTGCGGTGGATGTCACCGGCATCACGCCCTATCAGGCTAACCTACGCACCTACCAATTGCTGCGCTATGGCGTGCCGGTGCAGACTGCGGCCGGCAAATCGCACGAGACGGTACAGCTGATCGACTGGGTGCAGCCGCATCGGAATCAGTTTGCCCTTGCCGAAGAAGTGACGCTGAGAGGCGGGAGCACACGCCGGCCGGACATCGTGCTGTACATCAATGGCCTGGCGGTGGCGGTGATTGAGCTCAAGCGCAGCTCGGTGGATCTGGGCGACGGCATTCGCCAGCTGCGCAGCAATCAGGAGGAGGCGTTCAACCAAGGTTTCTTCAGTACGGTGCAGGTGTTGCTGGCCGGAAGCGACGCGCAGGGGCTGCGCTATGGCACCACCGGCACCCCTGAACAGTTCTTCGTGCAGTGGAAAGACGAACAACCATTGGCTGCAGTAGCGGCAGGCGCCTTATTGGATCGTCCACTGGCACAGATGTGTAGCAAGGTGCAGTTGCTGGACTTGATCCGCAACTTCGTGATCTTCGACGCAGGCTTCAAGAAGGTGCCCAGGCAGCACCAGTACCAGGGCATCAAGGCGGCCCAGGCGCGCATTGCCCAACGCGAGGGTGGTGTGATCTGGCACACCCAGGGCAGTGGCAAAAGCATCTTGATGGTGCTGCTGGCCAAGTGGCTGCTGGAGCACGACCCGCAGGCGCGCGTGCTGGTGGTCACTGACCGCGACGAACTGGACAAGCAGATCGAAGGTGTCATGCGCAATGCCGGTGTGATTGGTGCGGAATCCGCTGCGCCGCGCATCACCTCCCGAGCGGACTTCGTGCGAAAACTGAGTGCGGCCGCTCCCCGCTTGCTGTGCGCGCTGATCCACAAGTTTGATGCTGCGGACCTCAAGGGCGAGCCACCACCGATCCATGGGCGGTTCTACGTGTTTGTTGACGAATGCCACCGTACTCAGGGTGGCAACATGAACAAGCAGATGAAGCGCTGGCTAGACGATGCGATTTTCATTGGCTTTACTGGCACGCCGCTACTGCGCAAGGATAGGCAAACCACCCGCGATGTGTTCGGGACCTACATCCACACCTACAAGTTTCACCAGGCAGTGGCAGACAAGGTGGTGTTGGACTTGAAGTACGAGGCCCGCGACGTGCCGCAGCGGTTGACCTCGCGTGCGGCCATCGATGCCTGGTTCGAAAAGAAAACGCGAGGGTTGAACAACTTTCAGAAATCCATCCTGCGCAAGCGCTGGGCAACGATGGAAGAGTTGATGAGCGGTAAAGAGCGCAAGGACCGCATCGTTGCCAACATTATCGAGGATTTCAGCCTCAAGCCCCGCCTGGATAACGATCGTGGTACGGCGATTCTGGTGGCTGCGTCGATCTACGACGCATGCCATTATTTTCGGCTTTTCCAGAACACACATTTTAGCCCGCATGTGGGTGTCATCACATCGTTTGAGCCCAACCCGGCGGCGATTTCGAAGGCGTCATCGGGCAGCGATGAGCGCTACAAGTACGACACCTATAAGCAGCATGTGCTGCGCACCGGCCAAACAACCAAGCAGTACGAAGACGAAACCAAGCGCCGCTTTATTGAAGAGCCGGCCAGCATGAAGCTGCTGATTGTGGTCAGCAAGCTGTTGACAGGGTTCGATGCGCCCAGTTGCACTTACATCTACCTGGACAACGAACTGCATGACCACAACCTGTTTCAGGCCATTTGTCGCACCAACCGTCTCGACGGCGAGGACAAGGGCTATGGCTACATCGTCGATTACAAAAAGCTGTTTGACGATGTGCAGGAGGCGATTGCGGTGTACAGCTCCGACGCATTGGATATCGACGCCGGTAACGGTGGCGACAACAACATACAGCTAAAGAATTGGCTGGGCGAAGGTCGTAAACAGTTGGATGAGGCGCGCGAGGCGTTGCACTACCTGTGCGAGCCGGTCGAGCACCCTCGCGAAGTGGAACAGTTCATCCACTACTTTTGCGGCCATGCGGGTGATCCGGAGGCGCTACTGGAGAGTGAGGCGCTACGTATTGCCTTCTACAAAGCTGTAGCGACCTATCTGCGCGCCTTTGCCGAAATTGCCCAGGATTTGGCCGAGGCGGGTTATCCCAATAGCGAGGCCGACACCTTGCGGCGAGAAACCGAGTTCTATGCCGAGGTTAGGTCTGCCATCAAGCATTGCAGTTGTGAGGAGCTGGATATCAAACCCTTTGAGGCTGATATGCGACATCTCATCAACACCTATGTCCATGCCGAACCGGCGCAAGTATTGGGGCAGTTGGCCGAGCTCTCGCTGACTGAGCTGATCATCGAAACCGGTGTCCACGACGCCATTGCCAAAAAGCTAAACGAGAAGGGTAAGCTGTCAAAGAATGCCATTGCGGAAACCATCATCAACAATGTCCGCAAGACCATTATCCGCGACCGCCTGACTGATCCACGGTTTTACGAGCAGATGTCCAAGCTGCTCGACGATTTGATCCAACAAAGCCGCGAGAGCACCGAAGCCTACGAGGCATTTCTGAGGAAGGCAGAGGCGTTGGTGATGACCTGGCATGAGAGACAGCACGATAGTGATGAACCCACCATGCTGCGTGGCAATACCGGCGCGCTGGTGATTTATCGCAATCTGCCGGACATCATTTCTGATGATGCTCAAGCTGGACATTGCGCTGTCCAGGAGTCGGAAGTGAATTACGGCAACCGGCTGGCCTTCCTGGCACTCAACATCGATCGCCTGATGCGTGACGAGGCTCCGGCAGGATGGCGAGGAGATGAGGCTAAGGAACGCATTGTGCAAAATGTCCTGTATCCGCTGACGGGGCGCAATCGCGAGGCCACACTCAAGCTGTTCGAGCTGCTGAAGAGTCAGTCGGTCTACTAATGAAACAGACGCACATTCGCTTGGGCGAGTTGGACATTGCGGTCACCTTCAAGGCCGTGAAGAATGTTCATCTGTCTGTTCACCCGCCGCAAGGCGAGGTGACACTGGTGGCGCCGACTGGCACACGGCTTGAAGTGGCGCGCGCTTATGTGATTTCAAAGTTGCGTTGGATTCGCCAACAGCAGATGCAATTGCTGGCGCAGGTACGTGAAACACCCAGGGCGTTTGTCACCCGCGAGAGTCATTACATCTGGGGGCGGCGCTATCTGCTTGCTGTGGTGGAGCGCGATACTCCGCCCGCCGTCAAGATGGACCACCGGCGCATCACCCTGAGTGTGCGTCCCGGCACCGATGCAGGCAGGCGCGAGGCCATCTATCAACGTTGGCAGCGGTCTTTGTTGCATGAAGCGATCCAGCCGTTGATCGCGCACTGGGAAGGCCGTATCGGCGTAAAGGTGGATGGCTATTTCCTTCAGCGCATGAAAACCAAGTGGGGGAGCTGCAATCACCTGCGCGCCCACATCCGGCTCAATACCGAGCTGGTCAAGAAGCCGCGTGACTTGCTCGAATACGTGATTGTGCATGAGATGATTCATCTGCTTGAGCCAACGCACAATGCACGCTTCATTGCCTTGCTGGACAAGCACTACGCTGGATGGCGAGACGCAAGAGCTGAGCTCAACGCCTTGCCCCTGGCGACATAGCCGACAGGTATCGCCCTGCTCGCACTGCGACGATTCGAGGGCGGCTGCTAGCTCAAGTCTAGAAGGGTGCAGGCTCTCCGCTCCAACGCGTGCCTTGGGGTTGACGCTGGATTTGATGAGTAGCATGCTCAGCCTACGGAGCCTCGAAACTCCCCGTACAGCGGTACCCACCTCCGACAAACCGGTGGGTTTTTTGTGCCTGCTTGTTTAGGGGCGCAACCGACGCGATGCCTGCGTCGGGAGGGCGGCTAATACAACACCCGCAAGGGAAATACGCCCGCCGGCTGTACGCGGTTTCGAGCCTCCCGACTTCCCGTCCGTCGCCTAGCGGCGGGCGGGCTGATTCCATGGAATGAGGAGCAGGCCATGTCGGACGTTGTACGTGATGCGCAGTCACACCCGGGCTACTACCTGCCAGAAGGCGCGCAGTACCGCTTGCAGCAGCTGCGCGACCATATGCGCTTTCTGGCGCGTCTGGCGCAGCCGCGCACGCAGGCCGAAGAGCAGGCGAGGCAGCCAGCCATCTGCATGGACGAGCTGGCGTTTTGTCTGGAGCTGCTTGCCGATCAGATGACCCATGCGCTGAAGCAAGTTCAGTGGCCGGCGAGTCTGGAAGAATCAGTCGGAGAGAAGTAGCGCTCCTACACCGGCGCAGACTTCAAAATGCCCGACAGACTCTCCCGCAGGATCAGCTGCAGATGCATGCGGTTGAGCTCCATGCCGCTGGTCATCACGCTGTGCAGGCCGCCGCACATGGCGGCGACGGCGAAGACGCGGGCCTGGAATTCGTGTTCGCTGCTGGCCGGGTCGGCGTGGCCGCGGAGCAGGCGCTTGAGCAGGGCGCTGAGGTGTTCGATCAGTGATGCGCTCTGCCTGCGCATGAAGGCGGCCAGCACCGGGTCGCGGAGGGTGGCCAGGTGCAGTTCCAGGTCGATGCGGGTGCGCTTGATGCTGGTTTCCTGCAACAGCCACTCTTCGAGCAGGCCGGCGATGAAATCCACTACGTGCACGTTGGCCGGGCGCTCCACCAGCCACATCTGGCGGATAGCGCGCATGTAGTTGCGCTCCAGCAGTGCACGTACCAGCGCGTCCTTGTCTTCGAAACGTTGCAGCAGGCTGCCGCAACTGACCCTGGCGCGTTCGGCGATCAGTTCGAAGCTGGTGGCGCCCAGGCCCACTTCGTCGATGCACTGTTCGGTGGCGTCCAGGACATCTTCCAGCAGCAGTTCTTCGCGCTCTTTCGCCGTGCGTAGCAGCAGAACGTTGGACATGGGGCAGCAGATCGGCGGGGGGCTGCAGTATACCGGCGCAGCGTTGCCCATCCGTTGCGTTCGCTTGCATCTGTGCCATCAGTCATGGGGGCTTGCAAGGCGACCTGCACTGTGTACTGCGGGCATGGATCAACCGATTTTTCACGGCGGCTGTGCGACACGTGAGGTCTGGTTGCAGGAGATGCATGTGAGTGAGAACAGTGCAGTTGCAGGCGTGTCGGCGCAATGGCCGGCGCGCTTATGGGTGGTGCGGCATGGACAAAGTGCGGGCAACGTGGCGCGCGATGTGGCTGAGTCCAATGGGGCGGCGTTGATCGAGCTGGAGCATCGCGATGCGGATATTCCATTGTCGCCGCTAGGCGAGCGCCAGGCGGATGCGCTGGGCGCATGGATTGCCGGGTTGCCGGCACAGGAGCGGCCAACCCTGATTCTGAGTTCAACGTACGTGCGTGCGCGGCAGACAGCAGCGGCGGTTGCGCGAGCGTTGGGTCAGCCAGCCGATGCGGTCAGTGTGGATGAACGCTTGCGTGAGAAGGAATTTGGCGTGCTCGATCGCTACACCACCTCGGGCATCCGCGAGGCCTTTCCGGCCTTGTTCGAGCAACGCAATCTGGTAGGTAAGTTCTATTTCCGCCCGCCTGGTGGCGAGAGCTGGTGCGATGTGATCTTTCGCCTGCGCAGCATCGTGGGCGATCTGCAGCGCAACCATGTGGGGGCACGGGTGCTGATCGTGGGGCACCAGGTGATCGTCAATTGCTTCCGCTATCTGATCGAGCGGATGGACGAGGCCACCATCCTGGCCATCGATCGCGAAGGCGATGTGCCCAATTGCGGCGTCACAGAGTATGCGGCCGCTGCCGATGGGCAATCGCTGGAGCTGATCCGCACCAAGTTCGTGCCGCCGGAACTGGCCGATGAGCCGGTGACCACCGAGTCCGATCGCCCGGCCGGGGCGCGCTGAGATGAGCGCCCCGCGGCTACGCACCTTGACGGCTGCCGCATTGCGCACGATGCCGTTGCCATCGCCCGGTGGGGACAAGGAGCAGCGTGGGCGGGTGCTGATCGTGGGCGGGTCGATGCGGGTGCCTGGTGCGGCGCTGTTGGCGGGCGAAGCCGCGCTGCGTGCGGGTGCGGGCAAGTTGCAGATCGCCACGGCGGCAAGCGTGGCGCCGGGCATGGCCTTGGCGGTGCCGGAAGCCTTGGTGCTGGGGTTGGGGCAGAACGGGCAAGGCGAGATCGTGCGCGGGCACCGTGCGCTGGATGCGGCGATGGCTGTGTGCGACGCAGCGGTGATCGGCCCGGGGATGTCCTCCACTAGCACTACAGCGGCGCTGGTCAGGCGCGCCATTGCGCAGGCGGTGTGCACATTGGTGCTGGATGCCGGCGCTTTATCGAAAAACCTGCGCGCGCCGGCCGGGCGGCCGTTCGTGCTGACGCCGCATGCTGGCGAAATGGCGGCGTTGGCCGGTGACGACAAGACGGCAGTGGAGGCGGCGCCTGGCGACTACGCGTTGGCCTTTGCAAAGAAGATGCGCAGCGTGGTGATCGTCAAAGGCGCCGACAGTTTCATCGCCGGGCCTGACGGCGCGCTGTGGGTGCACCGTGGCGGGGTGCCAGGCCTGGGCACCTCCGGTTCGGGCGATACCTTGGCTGGACTGATTGCGGGATTTGCCGCGCGCGGAAGCGATGCATTGACTGCCGCGCTATGGGGCGTGTTTGTGCATGCGGCGGCCGGCAAGCGATTGGCCGGGCGGATCGGTACGGTGGGATTTCTGGCACGAGAAATTCCGCTGGAAGTGCCGGGAATCGTGGACCGGTTATCGCGAGTGTCCGCAGCGGGTAGATAGCCCCTCTCCCGTCGGGAGAGGGGTTGGGGTGAGGGTGCGATGGGTCGACCGTGTTGCAGACGGTTGATGTTTACTCGCATCGCATCGCTGCGTACGCATGCTCCGCGTGCGCCCGCACACTCATCCGGCGCTGCGCGCCACCTTCTCCCGATGGGAGAAGGAACCTCGGAACTACTTTCGTGCTCGCGAGCGTTTAGCGAACTCCGCGCGAAGTGCCGGGAATCGTGGATCGGTTGTCGCGTTTGTTCGCAGCGGGCAGATAGCCCCCTCTCCCGTCGGGGCGAAAAGGCACGGCTTACGCGCCATTGGCGCGTGTGCCTTGGAGCGCCCGCGCCGCAAGCGCGGGCCGGGGCGCGGAGCGGGGGTTGGGGTGAGGGTACGATCGCTCGATCGTGTTGGAGACGGCTTGGTGTACTTGCTCGCATCGCTGTGAGCGCACTCACAGTCAGCATGCGCCCGTACCCTCATCCGGCGCTGCGCGCCACCTTCTCCCGGTGGGAGAAGGAATCTGGAGCGCGCAGCGCATCGCCGCGGGCGCCGCCGGCAACTTGCTTGCGGTGATGGAGCAACTTGCCTGCGGTGGGGGAGCTGGATGCCTGCGGGTTGCGCATGGGCATCCATTACTGACGGTGCAGCGTTACTGCACCGACATCGAATACGGCCGCTGTGCCGGGTCCGTGGCCCACTGCGTGTTCGGCGTGGCCTGCATGCGGAAGCGCAGTTCGCCACCGGCCTGGATTTCTTCGTGCGTAAGGTAAGCGCGATGCAATGGCTTGCCGTTGAGGCTGGCACTGCCGATGTAGGCGCGTGCGTTGCTGAGGCCATCGGCGATGACGCTGAAGCGTTTGCCGTTGGGCAGGTGGAGCGTGGCGCGCGGGAGGAACGGGCGGCCGATGATGTATTGGTTGCTGCCCGGCGCCACCGGATAGAAGCCCAGGGTGGTGAACACGTACCAGGCCGACATCTGGCCCAGGTCGTCGTTACCGGCCAGCCCTTCCGGGCCGGCGTGGTATTGCGTGTCCATGATCTGGGTCAGGCGCGCCTGCGTGCGCCACGGCTGGCCGGCGTAGGCGTAGAGATAGGCCACGTGGTGGCTGGGCTCGTTGCCATGCGCGTACCAACCGATCAGGCCGGTGATGTCTTCCATGTGCTCGAATACCTTGGGGTCCACCTTGGCATCGAACACGGCGTCCAGGCGCGCCAGCAGCTTGTCTTCGCCACCGTGCGCGGTGGCCAGGCCGGCCACGTCCTGCGGCACATACCAGGAGTACTGCCAGGCATTGCCTTCGGTGTAGTCGCTGCCGTAGCCGCTGGCGGAGGGATCGAAGGGTTCGCGGAAATTGCCGGCGCGGGTGCGCGCGCGCATGTAGCCGGTGGACGGGTCGAAGGCGTGCTTCCAGTTGCCGGCGCGCTTGGAAAAATCGGCAGCGATCTCGGGTTTGCCGAGCTTGTCGGCCATGCGCGCGATGGTCCAATCGTCGAAGGCATATTCCAGCGTCTTCGAGGCGGCTTCGCCCTCTTCGTCGATGGGCACATAGCCCAGCTCGCGATACTGCGCGATACCGTCGTAGGGGCCGTAGTTGGCACTGGCCACCATCGCCTGCAGGGCCGCGTCGGCATCGAAGCCGCCGATGCCTTTCATGTAGGCATCGGCGATCACCGGCACTGCGTGGTAGCCGATCATGCACCAGGTTTCCAGGCCATGGAACGCCCACACCGGCAGGATGCCGTAGGCGCTGTCGCGGCGTGCGGCGAGCAATGAATTGACCATGTCGCTGCTGCGTTGCGGCGGCTGCACCAGCGTGAGCAACGGGTGCAGGGCGCGGTAGGTATCCCACAGCGAGAAGGTGGAATAGTTGGTCCAGCCATCGGCGCGATGCACGGCATTGTCCGGGCCGCGATAGCCGCCGTCGCTGTCCATGAATAACGTGGGGCCGAGCAGGCTGTGATACAGCGCGGTGTAGAGCTGGGTGCGCTGTTGCGGCGTACCCTGCGCGTCGATCGCCGATAGCGCCTGCGTCCATTGCGCACGCGCATCGGCGCGTACGCGGTCGAAGTCGAAGCCGGGCACTTCGGCCTGCAGGTTGGCGATGGCCGCGGCCTCGCTGACCGGCGACAGCGCCACGGTGACCACCAGCGGCGTGCCGTCGTTGGCGACATCGAACACACCAACCAGTTGCCGGCCTTCGATCTGCGCGCGCTGCGCGGGGTTCTTCTCGCCCGGCGGCGGGAAGCCCTTGTACGGGATGTCCTGCTCGGTGTCGTGCAACTGCGTGGCAGTGAGCGCGCGCGAGAAGCGCATGGCGAAATACAGCTGCCGGCCGGGCGCCCAACCGCGCGTCTGGCGAAAACCGGTCACGGTGCCATCGCTGCGCACGCGCAGCCGCGCCCACTGCACCTTGCCGGGGTAGTCGTACAGGCTGGTGCGCAGGTCCACCAACACATGCGCCGGCTTGCCCTTGGGGAACTGGTAGCGGTGCACGCCCACGCGCGCACTGGCGGTGAGTTCGGCGCGGATATTGCGGTCCTTCAAGGTCACTGCATAGTAGCCAGGCTGCGCCTGTTCGCTGGCGTGGTCGAACTGCGCGGTGTAGCCGCTGCCCGGTTTGCTGGCATCGCCGCGTTCCAGCTTGATCTCGCCTGTCTGCGGCATCAGCAGGATGTCGCCCAGGTCCGAATGCCCGGAGCCGGAAAAATGCGTATGCGAAAACCCCACGATGGTGCTGTCGCTATGGCGGTAACCGGCGGCCCAGCCATAAGCCTCCTTGCGCGGCTTGATCTGCGTATCCGGACTCAGCTGCACCATGCCGAACGGCACCGTGGCACCGGGATAGGTATGGCCTTCGCCGCCGGTGCCGATGAACGGATCCACCGCGTCGAAGGCGGACCCGGCCGTGCGTGCAGCGGCGGGAACTGCGAGACAGGCAGCGGCGGCAAACACTGCGAGCCAGCGCAGGCAGAAAACGATCGGTCGATGCGGCATGCGGGACGGCTCCGTGCGGATGCAGCGCCGGACCGTAGCACAGCGGCGGCGGCGAGCCAGTTTGCAGTGGCGTATTCCGCGCGAGTGGTCGCGTTCGCTCTGCAGCGCCTGCGCGTTGCGATCACGTCGGAGGCATCTGTCATGTGCGCGCCGCGGACGCTGCCGGTGGCGTTCGTCTGCGCCGTCACGCTGGGTCGGCGCGCACCGACGCGAGGGCGCCTGCGCGGGTGGCCGCGTGCGTCGCGCGGCGTGCGCAAGGCGGTGTGTGCTGCCTCTGTCGGGTGATTGCCATTGCCATCACCCCTGTCCATGCTTGCATGCAGTCCCCACCTGCGTTGCCGATCCATGCCCCTGGACGATACCCGCCACCATCAGATGTTTCCCGAACTGGACGCGGGCCTGTTGGCGATGACGCGGCGCTTCGCCAGCGGGCCGGCGCAGCGGTTTGCAGCCGGCGACACCGTGTTCGATGTCGGCGATGCGCACGCACCGGTCTGGGTGGTGCTGGAAGGCAGCATCGAGGTGGTACGCCGCGACGGCCTGGGCAACGAAAAACCGATCACCCGGCACACGCCCGGGCAATTCACCGGCGAGGTGAGCCAGCTGGCCGGCCGCGCGTCGCTGGCAGCCGGGCGGGCCGGACCGGAGGGCTGCCTGGCACTGCCGTTCGACACCGCACACTTGCGCGCATTGATGATCAGTTCTGCCGAAGTGGGCGAAGTGGTGATGCGTGCGCTGATCCTGCGCCGGGTGGGCCTGATCGAGGGCGATGCCTCCGGCTCGGTGTTGATCGGTGCACCGGACGACAGGCATCTGACGCGGCTGCAGGGCTTTCTCACCCGCAACGGCTACCCCAACACGGTGGTGGACATCTCCAACGACGATGGCCGCGCGCTGGTCGAGCGACTGGGTATCCAGGAGCACGATCTGCCGGTGATGGTCTGCCCCAGCGGCCGCGTGCTGCGCCAGCCCAGCGATGCCGAAGCCGCGCATTGCCTGGGCATGACACCCGACATCGACCCGGACAGGCGTTACGACGTGGCCATCGTCGGTGCCGGGCCTGCGGGCCTGGCCACGGCGGTGTACGCCGCCTCCGAAGGCTTGTCGGTGCTGGTGATGGACCAGCGCGCCATCGGCGGCCAGGCCGGCGCGTCGGCGCGCATCGAAAACTATCTGGGCTTTCCCACCGGGATTTCCGGGCAGGCGTTGGCGGGCCGTGCCTATAACCAGGCGCTGAAATTCGGCGCCGAGCTGGCGATCCCGATCGAGGCGGCCACCCTGGAGTGCGGGCGCGACGATGGCGCGCTGCACCTGGATCTGGCCGACGGCAAGCAGGTGCTGGCCAGCACCGTGGTAATCGCCTCGGGTGCGCGCTACCGGCGCCCGCAGATCGACGGGCTGGAGCGCTTCGAAGGCCATGGCGTGTCGTACTGGGCCTCGCCGGTGGAAGCGCGGCTATGCGAGGGCGGCGTGGTGGCGCTGGTGGGTGGCGGCAATTCTGCAGGCCAGGCGGTTGCGTTCCTGGCGCCGCGGGTGAAGCAGTTGCATCTGATCATTCGTGGCGACGGCCTGGAAGCGTCGATGTCGCAGTACCTGATCGAGCGCATTGCCGCGCTGCCAAACGTGCAGCTGCATACCGGCACCGAAGTGGCCGCACTGGATGGCGACCACGAGCGCGGGCTGCAGGCGGCGACGCTGCGCACGCACAGCGATGGCGCGACCACGCGCGTGGAGCTGCGGCACCTGTTCCTGTTCGTCGGTGCCGATCCCAACACGGGCTGGCTGCAGGACTGCGTTGAGACCGACAAGCGCGGCTTCGTCATCACCGGCAGCGCACGCGGCGATGGCGTGCCCGCCTGCCTGCCGCTGGAAACCAATCGCCCCGGTGTATTCGCCATCGGCGATGTGCGGGCCGGCTCGGTCAAGCGCGTGGCGGCGGCGGTGGGCGAGGGCGCTGCGGTGGTCGCGCAGATTCACCAGTATCTGGCGCATCAGGCAGAACCGGTGCCGGTGTCCGAACTTGCCACCCAGGAGCCGACCGGCACTTGAATCGCTTAATGCCGCGCTGATGTCCTGCCGGGAATCGGGAATCGGGAATCGGGAATCGGGATTGGACAATCGTCAAGCCAAGCGTCCGCGTCTAAGAGCGGCTAACAAAACGTAACGAGCGGTCGTCAGGTGGGCGCGGACGGCGCGGAGGAACCGGAGTGTACGAGTGGTACATGAGGATTCAGAACACCAACCGCGCCCGCCTGGCGGCCGCGCAGTCGTTTTGCTAGCTGCTCTAAATTTTTGGTGCTTGCTTTTGGTGGAGATCGCTTGATCTGCCGGGCATCGTTGGATGCGCCTGGCACCGCGTGCCACTCAAGTCGGCCAGTGCACCTGCGGTAGCACTCCGATCTGCGGGCGGGCGAACAGATAGCCTTGTTGCAGGTGGATGCCCAGCTCACGCAGGGCGCGGTATTCGTCGGCTCGTTCGATGCCTTCGGCGATGACGGCGATGCCGAGTTCTTCGCACATGCGGGTGACGTGGCGCACGATGGCCTGGCGGTTGCGGTCGGTGTCGATGCCGCGGATCAGTGCGATGTCCAGCTTGAGCAGATCCGGCTGGAACTCGGCCAGCAGGCCCAGCCCGGCATAGCCGGCGCCGAAGTCGTCGATGGCGGTCTTCATGCCGCGCGCGCGGTAGGTGCGCAGGATCTCGAGCAGATGCGACGGATCGGTCAGGTATTCCTGCTCGCTGACCTCGAAGATGATCGCTTCCAGCGGCCATCCGTAGTGCGCGGTGGCCGCAAGCGTGGCGCGCAGGCAGTGCTCGGGGTTGTAGACCGCGTTGGGCATGAAGTTGATCGACAGCAGCGTCGGCAGGGCGATCTGCGCAGCGCATTCGATCGCCTTGATCCGGCAGGCCTGGTCGAAGGCGTAGCGGTTGTGGGTGTCCACCGCGGCCAGGATGCTGCCGGCCGACTCGCCGTTGATGCCACGCACCAACGCTTCGCCGGCGTAGACGGTGTGCGCGACCACATCGACAATCGGCTGGAAGGCCATGGTGATGGCGGTGGGGAACTCTTGACCATCGCGGCAGGCGTTGCAAACAGGAATCTGGGTCATGGCGGGATCACCGTGCGACTTGGATCGAGCCTAGCCTTATCGGCCGCAATGGCGCGTCATTGAGGGCGGCCAGTCCGATTGCGGCGTTGCAGGCAGGGCCGGCATGGCCAATGCCAGGAGTCGGCACAGTCCCTGGGCGTCCGGTGTCGCCGCGGCTGGCAAGCTGGGGCGCACGCGTGCGGCATTGCACCGCAGGCCGCGCCCGCTGTGCCGGTTCTGGTACACGGCGAGCGCGCGCCACGCGAGCGCAGCCTCCGCGGCTCCCGCGCCTTCTCCATCGCAACGTCCTCACCCTGCCGGTGGTCGGGCTCGGCGATACTGGGCATATCGCCCGCATCGGAAGCCCCATGACCGCCCTTACCGAACGCTACGCCCAGGCCGTGGATTACGCCCGCATCGCCCATGCCGGGCAGCTGCGCAAGGGCACGCAGATTCCGTACCTGAGTCATCTGCTCGGCGTTTCCACGCTGGTGCTGGAATGCGGTGGCGACGAGGAGCAGGCTATCGCCGGGCTGCTGCACGATGTGGTGGAAGACTGTGGCGGTGGGCATGAGGCGTCGATCCGCGCGCAGTTCGGCGACAGCGTGGCCGACATCGTGATGGCCTGCACCGACGCCACCGCCGAAGACAAGGCCGAGGTGGACAACAGCGAGCGTGCGCGCAAGCGCGATTGGCGCGAACGCAAGCTGGCCTATCTGGAGCATCTGCGCAAGACCCCGGAGCGCGCCTTGCTGGTGTCCGGTTGCGACAAGCTCTACAACGCACGCACCATCGTGCAGGACCTGGAAAACCCTGCGGTGGGCCAGGACATCTTCAAGGTCTTTACCGCCGGCCGCGACGGCACCTTGTGGTACTACGCCGCGCTGGAAGAGATCTTCCGCACCCGCGATGCGGCAACTGCGCGGCTGTTCAGTGGCGTTGTCATGCGCATGCAGGCACTGGCGGAGACCGGCGAGCAGCCGGTGCCGGCGCACGCGCTGGGCTGATCGCGCTTTAGGATGGCCGATTAGGGCGACTGATTTGCTCCCTGCCTGCAGCGCCCTTGCCCGCCCACCATCGCGGGGACACGCTGCAAGTACGTCCATGTAAGTTCTTACGCGTCATCCATGCTGCGTAAGGTCCCGCGACGGGGGGCGAGCAAGGACCAGGCGAGTTGGTCGGTGTGCATGGAAGAGCACTGCCGGGTGCGCCCTATTCGGTCATGAGCATCGTCACCATGCCGGATGCGCGCCGCACTACGGATAGCTTTTCAAGTGAGCGCCGACCAATTGTCTGGTGTGGGCACCGCGCCCTCGACCGATGTATTTCAAGGCGATCAGCGCCAGGCGCTGCAGGGCTCGCCGGCAACACTGACGTTGGCTGCATGCGTCCCGCGCTAGGCTAGGGCGCTGTCGAATGTCGGTCTGGTGGTCATGTCCAACGCAATCTCATCTTTCTCCGGCCTGGTGCGCGTGCGCGGTGCGCGCGAGCACAACCTCAAGAACGTGGACGTGGACATCCCGCGCGATGCGCTGGTGGTGTTCACCGGGGTGTCCGGCTCGGGCAAATCGTCGCTGGCGTTCGGTACCCTCTTTGCCGAAGCGCAGCGGCGCTACCTGGACTCCATCTCTCCCTATGCGCGGCGCCTGATCGACCAGGTGGGTGTGCCGGAGGTGGATGCCATCGATGGCCTGCCGCCGGCGGTGGCCCTGCAGCAGGCACGCGGTGCGCCAAGCGCGCGTTCGTCGGTGGGCAGCGTCACCACCATCTCCAATTCGCTGCGCATGCTGTACTCGCGCGCGGGCCAGTATCCGCCGGGGCAGCAGATCATCTATGCGGACGGGTTTTCGCCGAACACGCCGGCCGGTGCCTGCCCCACCTGCCACGGCCTGGGCCGCATCTACGACGCCACCGAGGCGACCATGGTGCTGGACCGCAGCCTGAGCATCCGCGAGCGCGCGGTGGCGGCCTGGCCGGGTGCCTGGCATGGGCAGAACCAGCGCGACATCCTCACCACGTTGGGCATCGACGTGGATGTGCCGTGGCATCAATTGCCGAAGAAGACCCGCGACTGGATTCTGTTCACCGACGAGCAGCCGGTGGTGCCGGTATATGCCGGCTACGACCTGGCCGAGGTCAAGCGCGCACTCAAACGCAAGGAAGAGCCCAGCTACATGGGCACCTTCACCAGCGCGCGGCGCTACGTGTTGCACACCTTCGCCAGCACCCAGAGCGCGCAGATGAAAAAGCGCGTGGCGCAGTATCTGGTGAGCACCCAATGCCCGCACTGCGACGGCAAGCGGCTGCGACGCGAGGCGCTGTCGGTGACATTTGCCGGGCTGGATATCGGTGAGTTGTCGCGGCGCCCGCTGGACGAAGTGGCCGAGTTGCTGCGCCCGGCGGCGGACGCCGACCTGCGCACGCAGGGCAACAAGAAAGGCGCAGCCGCGCATCCGGAACAGCGCATCGCCGCGCAACGCATCGCCGCAGACCTGCGCGCGCGCATCGCCGTGGTGCAGGCCCTGGGCCTGGGCTATCTGAGCCTGGAGCGCAGCACGCCCACGCTGTCGCCGGGCGAACTGCAACGGCTGCGGCTGGCCACGCAGATCCGCTCGCAGTTGTTCGGCGTGGTGTATGTGATGGACGAACCATCGGCCGGCCTGCACCCGGCCGATGCGCAGGCGCTGCTGGGCGCGCTGGACCAGCTCAAGGCGGCCGGCAATTCGGTGTTCGTGGTCGAGCACGAAGTTGATGTGATCCGCCACGCCGACTGGATCGTGGACGTGGGCCCGGCCGCCGGTGCGCATGGCGGGCAGGTGCTGTACAGCGGCCCGCCCGCCGGGCTGGAGGCGGTGGAGGCATCGTCCACGCGACGTTATCTGTTCGGCGCGCCGCCGCAGGTACATCGCCATGCGCGGCAGGCCAGTGGTTGGCTGCAGTTGCGCGGTATCACGCGCAACAACGTGCGCGGCCTGGATGTGGATCTGCCGCTGGGGGTGTTCACCACCGTCACCGGCATCTCCGGCTCGGGCAAGTCCTCGTTGATCAGCCAGGCGCTGGTGGAACTGCTTGCCGCCCACCTCGGCCAGAGCCACGCAGACGACGAGGACACACTGGACCCGCTGGAGCGCGGCACCCAGGTGCCGGTGGATGGTGCGATCGTCGGCGGGCTGGATCGGGTGCGCCGGCTGGTACGCGTGGACCAGAAACCGATCGGGCGCACGCCGCGCTCGAATCTGGCGACTTACACCGGCCTGTTCGACCCGGTTCGCAAGCTGTTCGCGGCCACCCCGGCCGCACGCCGCCGCCGCTACGACCCGGGCCAGTTCTCCTTCAACGTGACCAAGGGCCGCTGCGCCACCTGCGAAGGCGAGGGCTCGGTGTCGGTGGAGTTGCTGTTCATGCCCAGCGTCTATGCGCCATGCCCGACCTGTCACGGCGCGCGCTACAACGCCAAGACCCTGGAGATCGAACTGCGCGGGCACACCATCGCGCAGGTGCTGGAGCTGACCGTGGACCAGGCGGCAGGCTTCTTTGCCGACGATGCCAGCGTGCTGCGGCCACTGCAGGTGCTGCGCGAGGTGGGGCTCGGCTATCTGCGGCTGGGCCAGCCGGCCACCGAACTCTCCGGCGGCGAGGCGCAGCGCATCAAGCTGGCCACCGAACTGCAACGCGCCCAACGGCGCGATACCGTCTACGTGCTGGACGAGCCCACCACCGGCCTGCACCCGGCCGACGTGGATACCTTGATGGCGCAGCTGCAGGGGCTGGTGCAGGCAGGCAATACGGTGATCGTGGTCGAACACGACATGCGCGTGGCCGCCAGCAGCGACTGGGTGCTGGACATGGGCCCGGGTGCCGGCGATGCCGGCGGCAACGTGGTGGTGGCCGGAGCGCCGGAGGTAGTGGCGCGGCAGCGTGGCAGCCGCACCGCGCCGTTTCTGGCGCAGGCGATGCGTGAGGAAACGCAGGGCTGAGCGTGCGCTGCTGACAATGGCGACAGCCTCCTGATGTGCATGGCTGCTGCGTGGAGTGGGCGCTGCGCTGCGGCGCATCGCTGGCGATCCCGCCGATCAGGTCCAGTCGCCTGGTGCGCAACAGGCGCGGAAAGAGAGGCCCTTGGCATGGTTTCCGGTTGGGTAGTCCGAAGGCGCGCACGGTGCCACGCACTCTCGTTCCAGGCCGAGGTGGCATTGCCGCACATCGCCTGGCCGGGCGATGTGTCGGAGGAGCACGCGCGGTCGCTGCCCGTGCCGCCGGTTCAAAAGGTCGATGCCTGCAGATCGATCACGAACCGGTAATGCACATCGTTGGCGTCCACGCGCGCGAAGGCGGCGTTGATGTCCTGCAGCGTGATCAGCTCGATGTCGGCCACGATGCCGTGCTGCTGGCAGAACGCGAGCATGGCGTGGGTGTCGGCAGTGCCGCCGGTGCCGGAGCTGGTGACCTTGCGGCGACCCATGGCCAACAGCACCGGGCGGAAATCCAGCTGGTCCGGCAAGCCGAGCGAGCACAGCGTGCCATCCAGGTTCAGCGCCTTGAGCATGTCGTTCATGGGATAGCGGCGTGAGACGGTATCGAGAATGAAATCGAAGCGGTAGGCCTGCGCCTGCATCTGTACCGAGTCGGTGGATACCACCACCTCGTGTGCGCCCAGGCGCTGCGCTTCGGCAGCCTTCCTGGGCGAGGTGGTGAAGGCGACCACGTGCGCGCCCATCGCCCGTGCGAACTTGATGCCCAGATGGCCAAGCCCACCGATGCCGACCACGCCCACTGTATGGCCAGGACCAATGCCGTAGCGGTGCAGCGGCGCAAAGCTGGTGATGCCGGCGCACAGCAAGGGCGCGGCGGCAGCCGGATCCAGGCCCTCGGGCAGCGGGTAGACAAAGCGCGCATCGGACACGTAGTACTCCGAATACCCTCCGCGCGTGCGGCTGCCGTCGACACGGTCCACGCCGTCGAAGGTCAGGGTGGGAAAGGCATGGCAATACACTTCGTCATGGGCCTGGCACGGCGCGCAGTGCCGGCAGGAATCGACGATGGTGCCGATCATCACGCGCTGGCCCAGCGCGAAGCCTTCGACCTGCGCACCCAGCTCGATCACCTCGCCGACGATTTCGTGGCCGGGCACCAGCGGATATTCGCTGGCCCATTGGTTCACCGAATGCAGGTCCGAGTGGCAGACGCCGCAGTACAGCACCTTGATGGCCACGTCGGTGGCGCGCACGGCGCGGCGCTCGAACTGCCAGGGCAGCATGGGGCCACGCTTTTCGAGCGCGGCGTAGGCACGGGTGAGGCGGCCGGAGCCGGTGGCGCTGGTCTGGGCTGAGGTCATGGCGGTGGCGATGCTTTACAATTGGCTGAATCTGTAAGATTTACTTATTTACAAATAATGTCAAGTGTAAAGTCGCATCGGGCGGCCGTCGACGCCTTGCCCGCACCCGCCGAGGGCAAGGAAGCGCGTGTCATGGACACCGCGCTGCAGCTGTTCCTGCGCCACGGCTACCGCAAGGTGAGCATGAGCGACATTGCCCAGGCCGCGCAGATGTCGCGGCCGTCACTGTATGCGGCCTTCCCCAACAAGGAAGCGATCTTTGCGGCACAGGTGGCGCGCCAGCGCGATGCCTGCGTGGCCGAGACCGCGCAACGCGTGCGCGACTCGCAGGATCTGCACACCCAATTGCGGCACCTGTTCGATATCTGGGTGCTGGAGCCGATGGCCTCGGTGATCGACTCGGACAATGGGCTGGATCTGGTGGCCAACTGCGGCGTCTACGCGCCGGCCGCGCTGGACGCGTTGTACCAGCAGATGGAGGACACGCTGGTGCGCCTGCTCGGCCCGCACGTGCGGGCAGACAGCGCGATGTCGGCCGCCGATCTCGCCTACATCCTGCGGCTTGCCACCACCAGCCTGAAGGCCTCGGCCGATAACGAAGCGGTGCTGCGTCGCCTGATTGCCGGCCTGATCACGATGGCCTTGTCCACGGTGCAGGCCGGGGCGGGGCGGGCGCCGGGCAACAATACGCAGGCCAAGAAGTCGCCGGCTCGCGGTCGATGACGGGGCTGCATGCAGCGATCGGCGACATGGCTATCGCATCTGCATGCGCACCACGGTCGAAAGACAGGGCCTGGAGCGTCGGCCCGCTGCATCGGGACGTGGTCAGCGCTACACGATGAAGCACTCACACCGGTGCAGGGCGGTAGATCGGCATGCCACTGCCCGGCGATGTCTCCAGCCGAGCCTTTCACGTATGGCGGATCTCGGGCCACCATCGTGGAGACGCAACGAGCCCGGCATGTGCCGGGCTCGTGCGCCGTCATCTGCGACAGGGTACGGACCGTTCCCGATCCACCGCGGGCAATCAGTCGGCCATGACCTTCTCCGGCGTCATCGGCGTGCTGCGGATGCGCTTGCCGGTGGCGTGGAAGATGGCATTGCAGATGGCTGCAGAGACGCCCACCTGGCCGATCTCGCCCACGCCCTTCGCGCCCAGGCTGCTGACCACGCGGTCGTCTTCGTCGGCAAAGATCACCTCGATGTCGTGGATGTCGGCATTGGCGGACACGTGATACTGGGCAAGATCGTGATTCATGAAGCGGCCGAAGCGGTGATCGGCCTGGGTGTGCTCGTGCAGGGCCTGGCCGATGCCCCACACCACGCCACCGATGATCTGGCTGCGCGCGGTGGTGGGGTTGAGGATGCGCCCGGCGGCGATCGCACTGACCACACGCGTCACCCGCACCGTGCCCAGTTCTTCGTCCACCCGCACTTCCACGAACACCGCCCCGTGCGTGGCGCGGGTGTATTTGCGTTGCTTGAGCACATTGGGCAGCAGCAGGAACTTGTCGTCGATCTGTTCCTTTCCTGCGGCCCGCAACAGGTCCGGCAAGGCGATGGCACTGCTGGAGTCGGCGCGCAAGGCGATGCTGCCATCGGCGAACACCACATCGTCCAGCTTGGTACGTGCGAAGCGCGAATCGGGCAGCGCCTGCGCCAGCCGCAGCAGCTGGGTCTGCAATTTACGGCAGACGCCATCCACGGCCGAGCCGACCGTGCTCACATGCGATGAGCCGCCCTCGATGGGAGCAACCGGCAAGGTGGAATCGCCAAGCTGGAAGGTGACCTGTTCCAGCGGCAGGCCGAGCGCTTCGGCGGCGATCATCGCCATCACCGTATAGGTGCCGGTGCCGATATCGCTGGCGGCGCTGCTCACCACCAGGCGCCCGTCGGCATGCAGCACGGCATGCGCACGCGCGAACATCTGCATCGCATCCCATTGCCCGGTGGCCATGCCCCAGCCGACCCATTCACGGCCTTCCTTGCGCGCGCGTGGCTGCGGGGGGCGCTGCGACCAGCCGAAGCGCTCGGCGCCTTGCTGGTAGCACTCGCGCAGGGCCTTGCTGGAAAACGGCGTGTCGTCGGCAGGGTTGACCTCGGCGTAGTTCTTCAGCCGCAGCGCCAGCGGATCGATGCCCACTTCGTAGGACAGCTCGTCCATCGCCACTTCCAGCGCGTGCATGCCATGGGTGGCGCCGGGGGCGCGCATGTCCATCGGGCTGTACTGGTCCAGGCTGACCAGGCTGTAGCCCAGGTGCACGTTGTCGCAGGCATACAGCTGCCCGCTCCAGTTGACCACCACTTCGACGTAGTCTTCGATGCGCGAGGTTTCGGCGATGGCCTCGTGCCAGATCGCACGCAGCGTGCCGTCGCGGTCGGCGCCGAGCTTGAGCCGCTGCACGGTTTCCGGGCGGTGGCCGAAGGTGAACATCTGCTGGCGGGTGAGCACCACGCGCACCGAGCGATCCAGCAGGATGGACGCCATCACCGCCAGCGCCAGCTGGTATTGCGGGCGCAACCCGGAGCCGAACGCGCCGCCCACGTACGGATTGCGCACGGTCACCTTGCGCTTGCTCAGGCCGAACACATGCGAGACATACCAGCGGCTGTTCTGCGAGCCCTGGGTCTTGTCGTAGATGGTGAAGTTGCCGTCGTCTTCGCGTATCACGGTGGAGGCGAACAGCTCCATCGGATTGTGGTGCTCCACACCGCTGTAGTAATCGGCCTGCACCTGGCAGGCGGCATCGGCGAACGCGGTGTCCGGCGCGCCCTTGTCCTTGGGCGGCGGCGTGAAGCCGGCCCGCATGCCCTTGGGTTTGTGCGCACGGTCCAGCTGTGTCATCAGATCGGTTTGATGCGGTTCCTGCGCGTACTCCACCTGCACCAGATGCGCGGCATGCCGCGCCGCCTCGAACGTGTCGGCCACCACCAGCGCGACGGGCTGGCCGCTGTAGAGAATGACGTTGTCGTACAGTGGCCGGAACGGCGAGCCGGGCGGTGCGGTCATGTCCTTGTAGAACAGATCCATGCCGCGCATATGCGGGCGATTCTCGTGGGTGACGATCTCCAGCACGCCGGGGACCGCGCGTGCGGCCGCCAGGTCGAAGCCGACGATGGTTCCCTTCGCAATGCTGCTGCTGACCACCACGCCATAGGCCAGGTCCGGCACCGGCCATTCGGCGGCATAGCGTGCCTGGCCGGTGACTTTTGCGCGTCCATCGATGCGCGGCACGCCAGTGCCGGTGGGGCGAAAGCCGGTGCCTCGATCGGCGACCGGTGGCGTCAATTCGGTGTTGGATAGATCGGAGCTGCGTGCGTTCATGGCGATTCCTCCAGCGCATGGGGGCGCCCGCGGTTGTCGATGCTGCCCTCGCGCGCGACCTCGAGCGCGCGCACGATGGCGCGGCGTGCCAACGGCAGCTTGAAGGCGTTGGCGCCCTGCGGCTGCGCACCCTCCAGCAACGCGTCGGCCAGGCGCGCGAAACTGTCTGCGTTGGCGGGCAGGCCCACCAGCCGTGCTTCGGCCTCCGGCTTGCGCCAGGGCTTGTGCGCCACGCCCCCCAGGGCAACGCGCACCTCGCCAATGCTGCCGTCTTCGGCCAGATCCAGCGCGGCGGCGACCGAGACCAGCGCAAACGCATACGACAGGCGCTCGCGGATTTTCAGGTAGGCGCTATGCGCGACGAAACGCTGCGCCTCGGGCAGGTCGATATGCACGATCAATTCGTCCGGCGCCAGCGTGCTGTCCAGCTCCGGGTGGTCGCCGGGCAGGCGGTGGAAATCGGCTAATGCGATATCGCGTTCGCCGGTTGGGCCTTGTACATGCACCACCGCATCCAGTGCAGCCAGTGCCACACACATGTCCGATGGATGGGTGGCGATGCAGTGCGCGCTGGTGCCCAGGATGGCGTTGTAGGTGGTGAGCCCGCCGATGGCAGAGCACCCGCTGCCGGGTGCGCGCTTGTTGCAGGGCGTGGCGCTGTCGTAGAAATACAGGCAGCGGGTGCGCTGCAGCAGGTTGCCGCCATTGCTGGCCATGTTGCGGATCTGCGCCGAGGCGCCGGCCAGGATCGCCGCACTCAACAACGGGTAACGTGTTTCCACTTCCGGGTGATAGGCGGTATCGGCGTTGCGTGCGAGTGCACCCAGGCGCAGGCCGCCATCGGGCTGGACGGTGATGCTGTCCAGCGGCAGGCGATTGATGTCGACCAGGCGGCTGGGCCGCATCAGCTGCAGTTTCATCAGGTCGGTGAGATTGGTGCCGCCGGCGATCAGCCGGACCGGCGCTTGCGACGGCACAGGGTGCGCCTCGTCGGCGCGCGGGGCGATGGCGGTGAGCGCGGCGTCGATGCTGTCTGCGCGCGTATAGCTGAGCGGGATCATGCCGGCACCGTCCCGGGTTCCCAGGTCTTGCTGGTGCTCTGGCTTGCCTGGCCGGATGCATCGAGTACATCCATCACCGCGTCGGTGATCTGCGGATAGGCGCCGCAGCGGCACAGGTTGCCGCTCATCAGTTCGCGCACCTGGTCGCGGGTATGCGCCTTGCCTTCGTTGAGCAGGCCGGCGGCCGAGCACAGCTGGCCAGGTGTGCAGTAGCCGCACTGGAAGGCATCGCGTTCGATGAAGGCGCGTTGCAACGGATGCAGGTGCTCGCCGTCGGCAAGACCTTCGACGGTGGTGATGTCGGCACCGTCCTGCATCACCGCCAGCGTCAGGCAGCTATTGATGCGGCGCCCGTTCACCAGCACCGTGCAGGCGCCGCACTGGCCGTGATCGCAGCCTTTCTTGGTGCCGGTGAGGTCGAGCCGGTCGCGCAACAGGTCGAGCAGGCTCACCCAGGCTTCGAGCTGCAAGTGATGGGGCTGGCCGTTGATGCGCAGATTGACCGGATAGGTCGGCGCGGATGTGGCGGGTGCCGATGCCGTGTCATGGGCGGTGGCGGGCGTGGCATTCATGCGAACCCCGTGGCGATGGCTGAGGAGGGCCACCACCTTGGGCGCGCTGCAGTCAAGACAGAGTGACCGCACCGACACCGAAGCGATGTTTGCCACGCGATGCTGCAGGCAACGTGCCGCACTGTGACGGTGGCACGCTTGCGTGGACAGGCATTGTGTGGATGCGCAACACGCAATGGTCCGCGAGCTGAATTCGTCAGCGACGCTGCTGCGGCATGTGCCGGCGTCCCGGCTGCTGCGACCGCGCGCCGGTATCCTTGCACGATGAGAACACGGTGGCAGCAATGAGCCGGCGCGGCGGCAGTGCGGATCTTCCATTGCATGGCGGACGTGTTCCGCACTGGCTGGGCGAGCGCATGACGCGGCTGGGCACGGTGATGTGCGAGGCGATCGTGCACAGCTACGGGCGCGACGAATTGTTGCGGCGGCTTGCGCATCCGTATTGGTTCCAGTCGTTCGGCGCGGTGATGGGCATGGACTGGCATTCCTCGGGCATCACCACCAGCGTGATCGGTGCGCTCAAGCGCGGCCTGACGCCGTTGGCCGGCGAGCTCGGGATCCATGTCTGCGGCGGACGCGGCCGGCATTCGCGTGCCACGCCCGCCGAGTTGCTGGCGGTAGGCGATGCGGTGGGCATCGACGGCGCGGCACTGGCGCAGGCCAGCCGCCTGGTGGCCAAGGTGGACAGCGCAGCGGTACAGGATGGATTCGACCTGTATCTGCACGGTTTCATCGTCAGCGACGATGGCCGCTGGGTGGTTTGCAGCAGGGCATGCAGACGCAGCGCAAGCAGGCGCGCCGCTATCACTGGCTGTCGGAAGGTTTGAGCAGCTTTGTCGATGCACCGCATGCGGCCATCGACGGGAGGCACCAGGGCGCTATCGTCAATCTGACCGACCATCGCGCCGCTGCCTCGCGCGATGCGCAAGTGGAGCTGTTGCGCAGCACCGCACCGGACCGGTTGGCACGCCAGTGGCAACGCATCGCCGATGCAGCAGCGCCTGCATCGGCGGTTGTCGCCCCGGCCCCGGTCACCGGCGATCTGTTCGCCGGTCACGCCTGGGACCCGGCGCAGCAACCGCATCTGTGCATGCCCGACCATCATGAGGTGCGCAGCGAGACGGTGATTGCGCGGCGCCTGCATGCCAGCCTGGCCGCCGCAGCAGAGGCTGGCCCGCGCGATTTCACTGCCTTGTTGCAGGTGCCCGGTGTGGGCGCACGCACATTGCGCTCGCTGGCGATGGTGGCCGAGGTGATGCACGGGACGCCCTGCCGGTTCAGCGACCCGGCGCGTTTTTCGCTGGCCCATGGCGGCAAGGACCGGCAGCCGTTCTCGGTGCCCACGCGCGTGCTCGACCACACCATCGGCGTGCTCAAGCAGGCGATGCAACAGGCCCGGCTGGGCAATGACGAACGCCTGCAGGCGATTGCGCGGCTGGACGCACAGGCGCGCCGGCTCGAAGCCACCGCACACGGCCCCTCGGTCGATGAGTACATCGCACAGGAACGGCGCGATGCGCACCGTTATGGCGGGCGCAGCGTATTCGGCTGGGAGCCGGCACCGGATCCGGCCGCATCATGGCTGCCAGCGCGTACGCGTGCAGGGCGGCGATGACGGCGCGCAAGGGCCGTGGCGCGACGGCGGCGACCGATGGCCGCTGCTTCACCTACGTGTTTCCGTGCCAATGGGAAGACCATTGCAAGATCGGCTTTTCGCGCGACCCATTGGCACGCATCGGCAGCCTGCACCCGCGCTGGTTCGAGTTCTTCGATCTCGAACGCGGGCTGCTGGTGGAAACCGAACGCGAGCGCGATGCGCGCGATCTGGAGCTGCAACTGCGTCGTCCCTTGCGCGTGCACAAGGCACCGGCGCCGATGGCGATCCGCATCGCGGCCGGCGGGCAAACCGAGTGGTTCCGTGGGGTGAGTGGGGCGCTGGAACTGGCAGTGAGTGGTTTGCAGGCCCACGGCTACCGCGTGTTCGTAGTGCGCGACTGGTTGCACGCGGCGATGGCGCAGCGCATCGATCGGTTGTACGACTGGTCGGCCGTGCAGCTGAGTCCGGACGAACTGGATGGCCTGCTCGGGCCGACACCGGCCCAACGCGCGCTGCGCGATGTGCTCGATGGCTACCGCGCCATGGATCTGCCGCTGCAGCCGCATCTGCCCGAGCGGATCTGGGCCTGGTATTGCGGAGCGCGGTGAGCGGGTCGGCGAGCCGGTGACGCAGTGCAGGCGGGCAGCGCTGCAAATCCTGGGCAGGTGCTGCCATGCAGACTTCAATGCGCAGGGTGAGCCGTTGCCGGCGGGGAAGGGCTGACTGCGGCGATGTCAGCTTCCAGCGCGCGTTGAAGATGCGCATTCCAACCACGCGCTGGACTGGTACCAGCAGCAGACGATGAGATTTCCATACTGGACAGGCACGTTACCCACCTCGCATTGACGCCGCGCTTGTTACACCGTGCAACGACTCCCGCACTGGACGCTCCCATGCCAGACGCCAAGACACGCCGCGCCGCCGCCAAGGGCAAGCGCGAAGGAAAGTCGGCCAGCACGCAGGCCGGCGAATACGTCAAGGAAGAAATCGAACGCGTGCGCAAGGGGACGCACGGGGTCAAGAACACCCAGCAGGCGATCGCGATCGGCTTGTCCAAGGCGCGCCGTGATGGCGTGGACGCGCCGCCTTCCAACACCGCATCCAAGGCCACCAGGAAGAAAGCCGCACATGACAGCGCTGCAGCCAAATCCGACACGCCGACCTCGCCGACGCGCGCAGCGGGTGCAAAGAAAGCGCTGAAGACCGCAAGCAAGAAGACCACGGCCAGCCAAACGGTGGGCAAGCAGGCATTGTCGGCACAGACCGGGCACGCCGCCAGCAAGCGCAGCGCCAGCGACCGCTCGGCAACTGCGAAGAAAGCTGCGAAAACCAAAGGCCCGGCCGTGCGCAAGGCAGCGGCGAAGAAGGCGGCGGCGACACGCCAGCGTACCGGCCAGGGCAGCAAGAGCTAGCGCGGCGATCGATCAGGTTGCGTGCGTCGGCCAGACACGGCGTTTGTGCAATGCCCGACACGGTGCGCATCGGTCAGTGCGCTTCAGCCGTAGTCGGGCGTTGATTCGTTGACGCGCTGCGGGTGCCGCACTTGCAGGCGGGGCCGCAACCACGCCGCGCAGGCCGCCTCGTCCAGCGAGCCGTCGGCCAGCCCGATGTAGAGCCCGTAGAGTTCCAGGTCGTCTGCTACCAGGCTTGCGCCGTTGAGCACGATGAAGGTTTCGCAAGCGACGGCGGCGGTGCGTTTGTTGCCGTCGACAAACGGGTGATTGCGCGCCAGACCATAGGCTAGGCTGGCCGCAGGTGCCGCCAGATCCGGTGGCGGGTCGCCGTAGGACAGCAATTGCCTGGGTCTGGCCAGTGCCGAGTCGAGCAGGGCATCGTCGCGCACGCCGCTGCCGCCACCATGCTCTGCCAGCTGGCGGTCATGGATGGCCAGCAGCAGGGGCCGTTCGATCCAGATGATCATGGCTGCGGGCTACTGCGCCAGCTTGTGCAGCAGCGTGCGACGCTCGCGCATCACCTGCTCGGCCACCTCCATCTGTGCGGCCAGGGTGGGGTCGAAGGCAGTCAGTTTGACTCCGTCCGGGGTTTCCAGCGCATACAGCTCGTCGCCCTTGCCCAGGCGCAGGCGGGCAAGCAGTTCCTTGGGCAGGATGACCCCTGAGGAATTGCCGATGGCAGTGATTTTGAGTTTCATGGCGGCATCTCGCGTTAGTACTTGAGTTATAACTTGCGCCTCGGCTACTCGCAAGTGGCGTGCTGAAGCGGCTCAGCAAGCCAATCTCGCCTGCTGCGACCGATCGGTGTACAAATGTACACCTTGTCCCATCCAGTTGCCGCGCCCCGATGCCACCGCTCACCCCCCAACGTGCCGCCGTGCTGGCGTTTCTGCAGGAGCAAGCCATGGCAGGGGTCTCTCCCAGCCTGGCCGAGATCGCGCAGGCGTTCGGGTTTGCCTCGCGCACCGCGGCGCAGAAGCATGTGCAGGCGCTGGCCGAGGCCGGCTTGATCGAACTGCGGCCCAATCAGAAGCGCGGCATCCGCGTGCCGGGCAGTGGCGGGCGCGATGCCTTGCTGGCGTTGCCGGTGCTGGGGCGGGTGGCGGCCGGCGTGCCGATCGGCGCGGATATCGGCCTGGACCGGCAACTGTGGCTGGACCGCGCGCTGTTTTCGCTGCGGCCGGATTACCTGCTCAAGGTGCAAGGCGATTCGATGATCGACGACGGCATCCTGGACGGCGACCTGGTCGGCGTGCATCGCAGCAACGAGGCGCGCGATGGGCAGATCGTGGTGGCGCGGGTGGAGGGCGAAATCACCATCAAGCGGCTGGAGCGTGGCGCAGAGCGTATCCGCCTGCTGCCGCGCAACCGCGCGCATGCGCCGATCGTGGTGCCGGCCGATGCCGACTTCGCGATCGAAGGGCTCTACTGCGGCCTGATCCGGCAGGGTTGAGATGAGCGAGCCGGTGCAACTGCGACAACACGGCAATGCGGCGGTGGCGATGCCGCTGGACGCGTTGCTGGCGGCGCGCACGGTATGGCGGGCCGGCCACGGCACGGCCACCGTCGGCGGCGGCGAAGCCACCGGACATGCCGGGCTGGATGCGGTGCTGCCCGATGGTGGCTGGCCGCGGCGCGCGCTGACCGAACTGTTGCTGCCCGCCCATGGCATCGGCGAGATCGCCTTGCTGCTGCCCACGCTGGCGCGCATGACCGGTGCCGGCAGCCGGGTGGTGCTGGTGGCGCCGCCGTTCATTCCGTATGCGCCGGCCTGGCAGGCGGGTGGGGTGGTGCTGCAGCAGCTGGAGGTGGTACAGGCCGAGCCGCGCGAAGCGCTGTGGGCGTTCGAGCAATGCCTGCGCAGCGGGGCCTGTGCGGCGGTGCTGGGTTGGCCGCAGACCGGCGATGCCCGCGCGCTGCGGCGCCTGCAGGTGGCGGCCGACAGCGGCAACTGCTGCGCGTTCGCGTTGCGCGACCGCCGGCATGCGGTCAATGCATCGCCAGCGGCGCTGCGGCTGGAATTCCTGCCCGAGCGCGATGCCTGGCAGGTGCGCAAGTGCCGCGGCGGGCAGGTGCCCTCGCAGCCGCTGCGGCTGGCGCATTGAGGCGCGCATGTTGTGGGCCTGCCTATTGCTGCCACAGCTGGCGCTGGACGCTGTCCTGCGGCGCATGGAAGAACCGCAGGCGCCGCTGGTGCTGGTGCAGGGGCCGGCGCAGCTGCGCAGCCTGCATTCGGTCAATGCCGCGGCCGCCGCGGCCGGCTTGAAGGCGGGCATGCGGTTGTCGGCGGCGCATGCGCTGATGACGCAGGTGCGCACCATCGATTACGACGCGCAGAACGAAGCGCGCACGCAGCGGTTTCTTGCGGCCTGGGCATACCGGCATAGCTCGCTGGTGAGCCAGCAGTGGTCGCGCGCCATCGTGCTGGAAGCGGCAGCCAGCTTCCGCTTGTTCGGCCCCTGGCCACGCTTCGAGCGCCGCTTGCGCGACGAACTGCAGGCGTTGGGCTTCCAGCACCGGCTTGCGCTGGCGCCCACGCCGCGCGCGGCGCGGGTGCTGGCCGGCCTGCGCGATGGCATGGTGGTGACCGAACTGCCGGCCTTGCACCGAACGCTGGACACCGTGCCGGTGCGCCGCGCGGCCTTGCCGGGCGATGCCGGCGAGCGCCTGCAGCACATGGGCCTGCGCACGCTCGCCGCAGTCCGTGCGTTGCCGCGCGATGGCCTGCGCCGGCGTTTCGGGGCCGGCCTGCTGGAACATCTGGACCGTCTCTACGGCGATGCCGATGACCCGCTGGACTGCTATGCGCCGCCGGACCATTTCGACCAGCGCGTGGAGCTGGGCTACGAGGTGGAAACGCACCCGGCCTTGCTGTTCCCGCTGCGCCGGTTGATCGGCGACCTGTGCACCTATCTGTCGATCCGCGATGGTGGCGTGCAGCGGTTTCTGCTGCGGCTGGAACACGAAGAAGGCGCCACCGATGTCGAGATCGGCCTGCTCACGCCCGAGCGTGCGCCCACGCTGTTGTTCGAGCTGGCCCGCAACCGGCTGGAACGGGTGGAGATTCCGCGCCCGGTGGTGGCGATGCGCCTGCTGGCGCGCCAGCTGCCGCCGTTCGTGCCGGCCATGCGCGACCTGTTCGATCAACGCGCGCAGCAATCGGTGGACTGGCCGCAGTTGCGCGAGCGGCTGCGTGCGCGGCTGGGCGACGAGGCGGTGTACCGCGTGTTGCCTGCCGACGACCCGCGCCCGGAGCGTGCCTGGCGCCGCGCCATCGGCGATGCGGTGCACGAAGCCGCCGCGCCGCCGCGCCCGCCGCGGCCTACCTGGCTGCTGCCGCAACCGGTGCCGCTGCATGAGCCGCAGCTGCGCATCGTGTCCGGCCCGGAACGCCTGGAAAGCGGCTGGTGGGACGACGACGAGGCGCGGCGCGACTACTACGTGGTGGAAACCGCGCGCGGCCGGCGCGCCTGGGTGTTTGCCGCGCCCGGCCGCGTGGAAGGGTGGATGCTGCATGGGTGGTTTGCGTGATCGGGTGCATGCGCGTGCGGTCTGCGGGCACGTCCTTGCCGACTGCTGATGGTGGCGATGATCCAGGCAGTCGCTGCCAGCGCTGCAGGCGGTCCGCAGCAGGGTCTGTGCAGCGCTTTGCCGCGCATGCAGACGTGCTTGTGGCAAAGCGCGCTGTCGAAGACGTTCGGCCATGAGTTGGGATGACGCCGTCGATGGGGTGGACCGCGAGACGCCTGGCGGGCGCATGCCGCGTGCCTGGAACGTGGCCGCACGGCTGCGCGCGGCCAACGATGACATCGCCCACACCCAGGATGCCGATGGCCTGCCTGCGTATGCCGAGCTGCATTGCCTGTCGGACTTTTCGTTTTTGCGCGGTGCGTCCAGTGCCGAGCAGCTGTTTTCCCGCGCGCAGCACTGCGGCTACAGCGCACTGGCGATCACCGACGAATGCTCGCTGGCCGGCATCGTGCGCGGCCTGGAAGCGTCGCGCGCCACCGGAGTGCGGTTGATCGTCGGCAGCGAATTCACCCTGGTCGATGGCACTCGCTTCGTGCTGCTGGTGGAACATGCGCAAGGCTATCCGCAGCTGTGTGCGCTGATCACCACTGCGCGGCGCGCGGCAGGCAAAGGCGCCTATCGGTTGGGGTGTGCCGAGGTGGAGGCACAGTTCCGCGCCGGGGTGCCGGGCGTGTTCGCGTTGTGGTTGCCCGGTGTGCAGCCGCAGGCCGAGCAGGGCGCGTGGTTGCAGCAGGTATTCGGCGAGCGTGCGTTCCTGGCGGTGGAGCTGCATCGCGAACAGGACGACGCCGCGCGCCTGCAGGCGCTGCAACTGCTGGCCCAGCGCCTGGGCATGACCGCATTGGCCAGTGGCGATGTGCATATGGCGCAACGCCGCGAGCGCATCGTGCAGGACACCCTGACCGCCATCCGCCACACCCTGCCGCTGGCCGAGTGCGGTGCGCACCTGTTCCGCAATGGCGAGCGGCATCTGCGTACCCGGCGCGCGCTGGGCAATATCTATCCACCGGCCTTGCTGCAGGCCAGCGTGACATTGGCGCAGCGCTGCACGTTCGATATTTCCAAGCTCGAGTACACCTATCCCAGGGAGCTGGTGCCTGAAGGGCATACGCCTGCCAGTTATTTGCGTCAGCTCACCGAGGCCGGCATCCGGGAGCGCTGGCCTGATGGGGTGCCAAGAAAAATACGTGATGACATCGAAAAAGAACTGGAGCTGATCGCCTACAAGAAGTACGAGGCATTTTTTCTCACCGTACAGGATGTGGTGCAGTTTGCCCGGTCCAAAGAGATCCTGTGTCAGGGACGTGGGTCTTCAGCAAATTCGGCAGTCTGCTATGCGCTCGGCATCACCTCGGTAGATCCAATCAAGACACGATTGTTGATCTCGCGCTTCCTGTCCAAGGCGCGCAACGAGCCGCCGGATATCGACGTGGATTTCGAGCACGAACGCCGCGAGGAAGTGCTGCAGTACGTCTACAACAAGTATGGCCGTGAGCGCGCCGCGCTGGCAGCCACGGTGATCTGCTACCGCGGAAAAAGCGCAGTGCGCGACGTGGCCAAGGCCTTCGGCCTGCCGCCGGACCAGATCGTCCTGCTGGCCAATTGCTATGGCTGGGGCAATGGCGATACGCCGATGCAGCAGCGCATCGAAGAAGCCGGCTTCGATCCGGCCAACCCGCTGATCGACAAGATCCTTGAAGTGACCGAGCACTTGCGCGATCACCCGCGCCATCTGTCCCAGCATGTCGGCGGGTTCGTCATCTCCGACGAGCCGCTGTCGTTGCTGGTGCCGGTGGAAAACGCCGCCATGGCTGATCGCACCATCATCCAGTGGGACAAGGACGATCTGGAAACCATGAAGCTGCTCAAGGTCGATTGCCTGGCCCTGGGCATGCTCACCTGCATCCGCAAGACGCTGAATCTGGTACGCGGCCACCGTGGTCGCGATTACACACTGGCCACGCTGCCCGATGAGGATGCGCCGACCTACAAGATGATCCAGCGTGCCGATACGGTGGGTGTGTTCCAGATCGAATCGCGCGCGCAGATGGCAATGCTGCCGCGTCTCAAGCCTGCCGTGTTCTACGATCTGGTGATCGAGGTGGCGATCGTGCGGCCAGGTCCGATCCAGGGCGACATGGTGCACCCGTATCTGCAACGTCGCAAAGACAGCAGCCTGATCAGTTATCCCTCCGAAGGCGTGGAGAAGATTCTCGGGCCAACCCTGGGAATCCCTCTGTTCCAGGAGCAGGTGATGGAACTGGTGATCCATGCAGGCTACGAGCCTGACGAGGCCGACAATCTACGCCGCTCGATGGCAGCCTGGCGGCGCGGCGGCGACATGGAATCGCATCGCGTGCGCATACGTGCCCTGATGGAGCGCAAAGGCTACGCTTCCACCTTCATCGACCAGATCTTCGAACAGATCAAGGGCTTTGGCTCCTACGGGTTTCCGCAGAGCCATGCCGCCTCGTTCGCCAAGCTCGTCTATGCCAGCTGCTGGCTCAAGCGTCACGAGCCGGCGGCGTTTGCCTGCGGCCTGCTCAACGCGCAGCCGATGGGGTTCTATTCGGCCAGCCAGATCGTGCAGGACGCGCGCCGCGGCAGCCCGGAGCGCCAGCCGGTGGAGGTGTTGCCGGTGGATGTGCTGCACAGCGACTGGGACAACAGCCTGGTCGGCGGGCGGCCGTGGCGCAGCGACGTTGATCCTGGCGAACAACCGGCGATCCGCCTGGGCATGCGCCAGGTCAGCGGCCTGTCGGAACAGGCGGCCATACGCATCGTCGCCGCACGCGCGCAACGCGCCTTCGCCGATATCGGCGACCTGTGCCTGCGCGCCGCACTCGACGAAAAGGCGCGCCTGGCACTGGCCGAAGCCGGCGCGCTGCAGTCGATGGTGGGCAACCGCAACGCCGCGCGCTGGGCCATGGCCGGGGTGGAGGCGCGGCGGCCATTGCTGCCGGGCAGCCCGGCCGAACGCCCGGTGCACTTCGAGGCGCCGCGCGCCGGCGAGGAGATCCTGGCCGATTACCGCGCGGTGGGCCTGAGCCTGCGCCAGCACCCGATGGCGCTGCTGCGCCCGCAGATGCTGCAGCGGCGCATCCTGGGCCTGCGCGAGCTGCAGGGTCGCCGCCACGGCAGCGGCGTGCACGTGGCCGGGCTGGTCACCCAGCGCCAGCGTCCGGCCACCGCCAAGGGCACCATCTTCGTCACCCTGGAAGACGAACACGGCATGATCAACGTCATCGTCTGGGCGCACCTGGCGTTGCGCCGCCGCCGCGCACTGCTGGAATCGCGCTTGCTCGCGGTGCGCGGCCGCTGGGAGCGCGTGGACGGCGTGGAGCACCTGATCGCCGGCGATCTGTACGACCTCAGTCAATTGCTCGGCCAGATGCAGCTGCCTTCGCGCGATTTCCACTAAGAGCGGCTAACAAAACGTAGCGAGCGGTCGTCAGGTGGGTGCGGACGGCGCGGAGGAACCGCAGTGTACGAGTGGTACATGCCGCACCGAGCACCGACCGCGCCCGCCTGGCGGCCGCGCAGTCGTTTTGCCAGCTGCTCTAACGACGACCAACACGATTGCTGCGTGTGCGCCGAGGCCGACGTCGCCTGCGCCCTCCAAGTCGGCACGCGACACAGCTGACCGCCGCGGTGAATATGCGCCGTGCGTATCCACCTGACGGCAGCTGCGCAAGTGCTTGGCTGCTCCACTCCCGATCGCCGACACCACGGCCAGGCCCGTGCTTCGAATCGGCAGGTGCCGCCCGTATCCCCAAAAAGACCGGCGTGTTCCTGCCAGCCCGGGTACGCGTCGCCCCGGGTCCGGGCAGTACGATCACTTCGCCTCGGCCATCGGTCAGGCTGCGTGGACGTTCCGTGCCGGCGCGTTGCATTGCGACATTGCCGCCGATCGCAGCCGCACCGGCATCGGCCCAACTGGCCCCGCACATGCACGCCCGATCACGGGTAAGGGCGACCACCCGCACTCGCGTACCCGGATAACGCGGGCGTTCCGCGCGTGGGTGCTTTGTCGCGGCATTGCCGCCAGTCACCTGCCGCGCCATCATCGGGCGCCGGCGCCGATAGGCTTCCGGCTTTCCATGGACGGCCGAGCTCGCCAAGGCGGGGGGCATCCCGCTACATCCGCCGGACAATGCTGGGCCGTGCCCAGCGGCCTCACGCGCAGGTGAATCCGGCCACGCGCGAGTCACCGGGAACCAACCGGTCTGTGCTACACCATGCACTCCCGCGCACCGCGCGGCCTGTTCCTTCACCCACGAGGCGATCATGAAGTTGGAGGCGTTGTTCGACCAGTTGCACACCTTGCCCACCGTGCCCAAGGTGGCGCAGGACCTGATCCGTCAGTTCGACGATCCGGACACCAATATCGATACGCTGGCGCACACCATCGAGCGCGATCCGGTGATCGCCGCCAAGGTGCTGCGGCTCGCCAACTCGGCGCGCTTCCATGGCCTGCGCGATTCCACCAGCGTGGAAGATGCCGCCATGCGCCTGGGTTTCAATACGCTGCGCACGCTGGTGCTGGCCTCGGCGATGACCGGCGCCTTCCGTGCCGGCCCGGGTTTCGACCTCAAGGCATTCTGGCGCCACAGTTTCGAAGTGGCCGGCATCTGCCGCCTGCTGGCGCGCCAGCACGGGCTCGATCCGGAGACCGCCTTCACCTGCGGCATGATGCACAACATCGGCGAGCTGCTGATCCAGTCCGGCGCGCCGGAGTACGCCAGCCGCATCAACCACGAGACCTCGTCCGCCGGCCATGCCGCCGAAGAAACCCTGCAACTTGGCTTCGGCTATCCGGAGGTGGGTGCCGAGCTGGCGCGCCGCTGGCAGTTGCCGAGCGTGATCCAGGACGCCATCGCCTACCAGGTGCGCCCCGCGGCCGCGCCGGATGGGGCGCGGATGCCGCTGCTGGTCGCCCAGGCAGCGCAGGTGTCCGACGCGCTGCACGCCCACGGCGGCGCCACCCCGGCGGCGCTGGAAGCGGTGCGTGGGCCGCTGATGGACGGCGTGGACCTGGAGGCGCTGTTCACCGCGCTGCCGGATGTCATCGAGGCCGATCGCGCGTTCGCCGAACTGCTGCACTGAACAGTGCCTGCCGCTGCGTCACTCCAGGCGCAGCGGTTCGAACGCGCAGTCGGCCGCGCTCCGGATCTCTCCGCCCCGCGGACAGGCATAGAACTGCTCCCGCCCGGGGGCCGGCGTTTCTTCATCGAGCTGCCAGCGGGATGGGTCCTGCAGGGTGACGATCAGATTGCGTTGCGTCTGCGGCGTTTGACGGTCGAAGTAGGCCAGATCCACCTGCGTGCCGGCGCGCAACGTGTAGCTGCAATTGACCAGCACCCCGGTGCTGGGCGCCGCAGCGGCGAGGGTGCCGTAGTAGAGCGCCGATGACAGATGCCGTGGGCTGCCCGCGTTGGGTTGCAGCGTACTGGCCCACACGCCGTTCCCGGAGCCGACGTTGAGCCGGACAGGGGCGCGATAGCGCCCAGCTTGGTAGTGCACCGTTTCAGGCGCCGGGCATCGTGCCAGGTCCTGGGCAGGCTGCTTGCCGGATGCACTGGCTGCGGCAGGCGGCAGCAGCATGCCGGCCAGAATCAACGGTGTCAGTGAACGGATCATGTGTCGGACCTTCGGGCACGCGGCCGCGGTGTGCAATGGATGGCCGATGAAAGCGACCTTGGCGGTCAGCGCACGCCGTATCGGCCGGAGCGGGGCGCACAGGCTCGTGTCGACGCGCTGCTGTGCACGACGATAGCGAGCGCCGCGTCCCGACTGGCGCGGTGTGCGAACCGGCGGCGCCACGGGCGCACCGATCCACACGGGCTGCCGCCTGTTGGCGTCTGCATTGCGCCACGCAAGGCATCGCTGTCGATGCCTGTGCGCCACACGCCATAGCGTGCACACTGTCACGCCGCGCCGCAGCTGGACTCAGCTGGGCGCAGGCGCTAGCGTGGTGCGGATTTTTTGCCTACAGGGGAATGCCCAATGCGCCACGACGCGCAACCGCGCCAGCTCACCTTCCGCGCCGTCGTGCTGGCCATCGTGCTGGCGGTGGTGCTTTCGGCTGCCAACGCCTATCTCGGCCTGTTCGCCGGTTTGACCATCGCTACCGCCATTCCGGCGGCCGTGGTGTCGATGGGCGTGCTGCGCCTGCTCGGCGGCGGCACCATCCTGGAGAACAACATCGTCCAGACCGGCGCCTCGGCCGGGTCGTCGATCGCCGCCGGGGTGATCTTCACCATCCCGGCGCTGGTGATCATGGGCTACTGGCCGGACTTCAAGTACTGGTGGGTGCTGGGCATTGCCGGCATGGGCGGGCTGCTGGGCGTGCTGTTCTCGGTGCCGCTGCGGCGCTCGATGATCGTCGAAGACCCGCTGCCGTTCCCCGAGGGCAAGGCTGCGGCCGAGGTGCTCAAGGCCGGCGAAAATCCCGGCCCGGGCCTGAAGATCCTGGCGGTGTCCGGTGCCATCGGCGCGCTGGTCAAACTGGGCGCGGCCAGCGGCCTGCGCGTGATCCCCGATACCTGGGCACAGGCCACCTACCTGGGCAGCAGCCGGCTGGTGGGCTATATCGGCACCAACCTGTCGCCAGCGCTGCTGGGCGTGGGCTATATCGTCGGCCTCAATGTAGGCATCGTGGTGCTGTCCGGCTCGATCCTGTCCTGGCACATCGCCATTCCGCTCTACCAGCAGTTCTTCATGGGCAGCGATCCGGCACTGGCGCAGAGCCTGGCCGGTGCGCCGGCAGCCGATGCCGCGTTCGGCATCTGGGGCGCGAAGATCCGCTACCTGGGCGTGGGCGCGATGTTGATCGGGGGCGTGTGGACGCTGTTCTCGCTGCGCAAGTCGCTGTTGTCCGGCGTCAGGAGCGGCTTTGCCGCCGCGCGCAAGGGCGGTGGCGGCGTGGTGGCCGAGACCGAGCGCGACCTGCCGATGAAGTGGATGCTGGTGGCGCTGGTGCTGTGCACCTTGCCGCTGCTGGGCCTGTACCAGGCCATCGTGCAGCAGTGGCATGTATCGATCCCGATGACCATCATCATGATCGTGGCCGGCTTTTTGTTCGTGTCGGTGTCGGGGTATCTGGCGGGGCTGATCGGCTCGTCGAACAACCCGGTCTCCGGCATCACCATCTCCACCATCCTGTTCGCCTCGGCGGTGCTGGTGCTGCTGTTGGGCAAGAGCGGATTGGTGCCGGTGGGCATCGGCGCCGCGCCGCTGGGCGCGGTGGCCGCGATCATGATCGGCGCGGTGGTGTGCTGCGCGGCGGCGGTGGGCGGCGACAACCTGCAGGATCTCAAGGCCGGTTACCTGGTCGGTGCCACGCCGTGGAAGCAGCAGCTGATGCTGGGCATCGGTGCGTTTTCGTGCGCATTGATCATGGCGCCGGTGCTGAACCTGCTGGCCCAGGCCTACGGCATCGGCCCGGCCACGCCGCAGCATCCCAATTCGCTGGGCGCGCCGCAGGCCACCCTGATGGCCTCTGTGGCCAAGGGCCTGTTCGGTGGCCAGCTGCCGTGGAGCATGATCGCCATCGGTGCGGTGGTGGGGTCGGCCATCATCGCGCTGGACGAATGGTTGAAGGCCACCGGCAAACGTTTCCGCGTGCCGGTGTTGGCAGCGGCCATCGGTATCTACCTGCCGCTGGAGCTGATGGTGCCGATCTTCCTGGGGGGGCTGATCGCGCATCTGGTCGAGCGCTTCCACAACATCCGCGCCGACGATGAAGACGGCCGCGATCGCGTGCATCGCCCCGGCGTGCTGTTCGCGGCGGGCCTGATCACCGGCGAGGCGCTGATGGGTATCGCCATTGCCGTGCCGATCGTGCTGTCCAGCCGCGCCGATGTGCTGGCATTGCCGGAGACGCTGCAACTCAACCAGTGGTTCGGCCTGGCCATCCTGGCCCTGGTCGGCTGGCTGCTGTATCGCGTGGGCAAGCGCGGCGAAAAGGCGGCCTGAGCCTGCGTTGGAGATGGCGCATGCCGGTTGCATGCGCCATCTCGATGTGGCACCCCATGCAGGCGAATGGGCCGGGCATGGCGGCCTTTGCGCCGCTGCGATATCGATGTTTGCCGCAGCGTGGGTTGAACGCGCCATCACGCCACTTTGCGCCGGCTTTACGCCAGGCACCGCCGCTGCGGATAGCGACTTTATGCCCCTGCTCCGTATCGTGCCGTCTCTCGCACGCATGGTGCGCCAAGGGGGCTGCATGCTTCGACCGACCCGATGACACAACCCGACGCAGGCCGTCGTTGTCGCTAGTACCGCTTCGTTTGTCTATCGCGCATTCCCATCGCACACCGATGTGCGCGCGGCGATGCCGGCGACATGCACGACGCGATGCAACCCTGGCCTGCGCGTACGCCGTTTGCCCATCACGGCAGCGGCGCTGCCTTGCGCCGCGATACAGCTTATTTTCCTACTCATTCAACCCTGGCCGATCGTTCGATCTTCCAGCGGTTCACCCTGGATCACCGTCATGCAACTCTTCGCTTTACGCGCTTCCACCGCAACCTGCCGCCCATTGCTCGCCCTCGCTATCGCCGGCCTGCTGGGCAGTCTTGTCTTTCAGGCCCAGGCGCAGGACGCCACCGAGGCCGCGCTGTGCACCGACCGCCCGACCAAGGCCAATGCCACCTGCACGGTGCCAGCCGGCGCCTGGCAGCTGGAAACCGATATCGGCAACTACATCCGCGATACCCAGCCCGGCACGCGCACGGAAACGGCGTACTTCACCAATCCCACGCTCAAGGTCGGCATCAGCGAGCGTATCGATCTGCAGCTCAACTGGGCCCCGCAGCTGCAGGTCAAAAGCACCGATCGTGCAACCGGCGAGCGCAGCAGTCTGAGCGGCGGTGGCGACATCTATCTGCGCATGAAGGCGCGCTTCTACGAAAGCGATACCGCCACTGTCGCGGTACTGCCATTCGTCAAGGCGCCCACCGCGCGCACCGGCCTGGGCAATGACGAATGGGAAGGGGGCGTTGCATTGCCGATCAACTTCGCCTTGCCCAACAGCTTCTCGCTGACCTTCGGCCCGGAGCTGGACTGGCTGGCCGACAGCGATGGCAGCGGCAAGCACGTGGCGATCATCAACCTGATCAATCTGGCGCGGCCGCTGACGCCCCGATTCTCGATGGCGGTGGAGCTGTGGTCCTCGATCAATCGCGACCCTGCGCAGACCGTCGAACAGGCGTCGGCCGATATCGCGGCCACCTATCTGCTGAATCCGCTGCTGCAGCTGGACGCGGGCGCCAATTTCGGCCTCAACGACCGCACTCCCGACACCCAGATCTACGTGGGGCTGTCGCACCGGTTCTGAATCGCTCAGCGGCCCCTGCCGCATCGAGGCGGCAGGGTGCAGGCGATACGCCGCGTGCATGAGCGCAGGCCTTTGCACGTGCGCCGCAGCAACGCCTACCATCGACGTTTTGCCGTTGCAGGAATCGCCGATGAAGCTGCGTCACGCCGTATTGCCCCTGTGCCTGTTGGCCGCCTTGCCGCACCTCGCCGCCGCGCGCGGCTTCGATGTGCGCGACATGGTGGCGCTGGACCGGGTGTCCTCGCCCACGCTCAGCCCCGACGGCAGCATGGTCGTGTTCGCCAAACGCCAGGCCAAGACCGGCAATGGCAAGCCCGCCACCAGCCTGTGGGTGCGCAACCTGCGCACCCGCGATCTGGCGCCGCCCAAGCGGCTCACCCCGGACGGATGGAACGTCAACAGCCCGGCGTTGTCGCCCGACGGCAAGACCGTGTATTTCCTCGGCAGCAAGTCCGGCAGCCAGCAGCTGTACGCGCAGCCGCTGGCCGGCGGCACGCCGCAGCAGCTCACCGCCTTTGCGGTGGACGTGGACAGCTACAAGCTCTCGCCCGACGGCAAGCGCATCGCCTTCAGTGCCGGCGTGTTCCAGGACTGCGGTTCGGACCTGGGCTGCACCAAGAAGAAGTTGGGCGAGCGCAAGAACAGCAAGGCCAGCGGCGTGGTCTACGACCAGCTGTTCGTGCGCCATTGGGACACCTGGAACGATGGCCGCCGCAATACCTTGTTCGTGGCCGACCTGCCCGCCGCCGGCGCCAAGGCCGTGGCCGGGGCGTCGGCGATCAGCGCCACCCTGGCCGGCGACGCGCCGTCCAAGCCGTTCGGTGGCAACGACGACTACGCCTGGTCACCCGATGGCGCCAGCGTGGTGGCCAGCGTGCGCATCCCGCAGCCGCATGGCCCGGAAGCGGGCAGGAACGCCAAGGCCGGCGCCAAGCCCACCGGCAACGACGAATCCTGGCAGACCAACTTCGACCTGTACCGCCTGGATGCCAGCGGCAAGTCCGCTCCGGTCAATTTGACTGCGTCCAACCCGGCCTGGGACGCCGGCCCGGTGTTCAGCGCCGACGGCAGGACGCTGTACTACCGCGCCATGAAGCGCCCTGGCTTCGAGGCCGACCGCTTCGGCCTGATGGCGATGGACGTGGCCAGCGGCAAGACCCGCGAGATTGCGCCCAAGTGGGATCGCTCGGCCGGCGAGATCGTGCTGAGCGAAGACGGCACCAGCCTCTACACCAGTGCCGACGACCTCGGCGAGCATCCGCTGTTCAAGATCGATATCGCCAGCGGCGAGGTGACCAAGCTGGTGGGCGAGGGCAGCGTGCATGCGCCGACGCTGGCCGGCAGCACGCTGGCGTTTACCCGCAGCTCGCTCAAGAGCGGCGACCAGATCTTCGTCAGCGATGCGCAAGGCCAGGGGGTGCGTGCCATCACCCAGAGCGCTGCCGAGCAGCTGCCCGACGTGCAGTTCGGCGACTACGAGCAGTTCAAGTTCAAGGGCTGGAACAACGACACCGTGTATGGCTATGTGGTCAAGCCGTACAACTACCAGGAAGGCAAGACCTATCCGGTGGCGTTCCTGATCCACGGCGGCCCGCAGGGCAGCTTCGGCAATGGCTGGAGCAATCGCTGGAATCCGCAGACCTACGCTGGCCAGGGCTATGCAGTGGTGATGATCGACTTCCACGGCTCCACCGGTTACGGCCAGGAGTTCACCGATGCGATCAGCCAGCACTGGGGCGACCGCCCGCTGGAAGACCTGCAGAAGGGCTGGGCTGCCGCGCAGAAGCAGTACGACTTCCTCGACGGCGACAAGGCGTGTGCATTGGGCGCCAGCTATGGCGGCTACATGGTCTACTGGATGGCAGGCAACTGGAATCAACCGTGGAAGTGCCTGGTCGACCACGACGGCGTGTTCGACAACCGCACCATGGGCTACGCCACCGAGGAATTGTGGTTCAGCGAATGGGAGAACGGCGGCACGCCGTGGCAGAACCCGGCCAGCTACGAGAAGTTCAACCCGGTGCTGCACGTGGACAAGTGGAGGGTGCCGATGCTGGTGATCCACGGCCAGCAGGATTTCCGCATCCCGGTCGAGCAGGGCCTGGCCGCATTCACCGCGCTGCAGCGCAAGGGCATCGAATCCAAGTTCCTGTACTTCCCGGACGAGAACCACTGGGTGCTCAAGCCGGACAACAGCATCCTGTGGCACGACACCGTCAATGGCTGGTTGAAGCGGCATATCGGCCAGTAAGCTGTGTCATCCCGGCATGTCGCGCGGTGCGGCGTGCCGGGATGATGGTCGGCCGTTACGGGCAATGTGGATCGATCTGCAGCGACGTTCCAGCATGCTGTCCGCACCGCGCACCGCAATCTGGACCCCGGCGCGCCGGGGCCATTCCTGCGCTGCAATCGGCGCAGCGCTGCGTCATCATGGGAAGCGTGCAAACGCCGCGCCTGCTCCGCGCATGCCTTGCGCGCAGTGCAAGAAGATGAGTTCGCTTATTGGGTGCCGCCGACGCAATGGCAGCTGATCGGCCAGCGGCGTCATCTCCCGCACGTCATGTGGACGTGTCAAAATAGCGCTTCCTTAACTTCTCCAATCCCTGCCAGGATCGCAAGGATGTCGCGTATGCGCACGTTTGCCCGCCCCGCCATGTTGGCGCTCGCCTTGATGTTCAGCCCTGCCTGGAGCGCCGTACCGCGGCCTGCAGCGGCCGCGGCTGCACATACCCAGGTTGCCGCGCCACCTGTGGCCGGCTCGACCAACGATGCGGCCAACAGCGAGTTGCTGGTGCCGCTGCCGGCGTCGCTGAAGTCGGGCATGAGCTACCGCGCGTTCTCGCAGGCGATCGCCGAACAGGGCTGGCAGCCGGTCGACCCGCTGGCTGCCGACAGCTGCATGGCGGCTGGCGATTGCGAGATCGAATTCGTCGCAGCCACCGCCGGCGCGCGCCTGCGTGTGCAGGTGGGTTCGCAGGCTGGCGCGGCAGTCGTGCAGGGCTGGGCGGCGCGGCGCACGCCGGCCGATCGTATGGGTGCCACCAGTGCCTCGCTCGACAGCGCCAAGGCCGGCCCCGCTGCCGCCACGGCCACCGTGGCCGAAGACCCGCGCTGAGCGCCTGCAGGCCGCGCGGTCCGTGCGGCGTATCATCACGCACACGTTGATGGTGTTCGCAGGGAGTGCGGCGTCGCCGTCCGATTGCCGCGCCTTTCCTGGTCACGAGCCCACCGTCCTGCATGAAGAGCATCGATCCTGCCGATCTGGAAGCGTTGTTCGATGCCGTGCCGGACGTGCTGTTCTTCGTCAAGGATCGCGAGGGTCGCTACACCCACGTCAACCAGACCATGCTGCGGCGGCTGGGGCTGAAATCGCGCAAGGAGCTGATCGGCAAGCGCGTTGCCGAGGTCTACCCGAGCGGGCTGGGCGCCAACTACGCCAATCAGGACGAGCAGGTGCTGGCCGGCGAGGTGATCGACAACCTGCTGGAACTGCATCTGTTCGCCAACCGCGAGCCGGGCTGGTGCCTGACCTGCAAGCGTCCCCTGCTGGTGGAGGGCAAGGTGCAGGGCATCATCGGCATCTCGCGCGATCTTGGCCCTCAGGACGGGCACGAATCGCAGTACGAAAAGCTGCGGCTGGCGCTGGCCTACCTCAACGCCAACTACGCGCAGAACGTGCGCATGCAGGCGCTGGTGGAGATCACCGGGTTCTCGATGTCCAAGCTGCAGCGTTCGTTTCGCAAGGTCTTCCAGCTCACCCCGCAACAGGTGCTGGCCAAGTTGCGCCTGCAGATGGCCATGCATCTGCTGCATGGCGACAAGAGCCTGACCGAGATCGGCCACGCCTGCGGCTTCAGCGACCAGAGCGCATTTGCGCGGCAATTCAAGCTGGCAGTGGGCATGACCCCGCGCGAGTATCGTGCGCTGGCGAGTGCTGCACAGTTTCCTGCCGAACCGGCTTAGAGCGGCTAACAAAACGTAGCGAGCGGCCGTCAGGTGGGTGCGGACGGCGCGGAGGAACCGCAGTGTACGCGTGGTACATGCCGCACCGAGCACCGACCGCGCCCGCCTGGCGGCCGCGCAGTAGTTTTGCTGGTTGCTCTTAGTGCATTCGACAAGACGACTGCTCAGCTGCTGAATTGGTCGAGCACCGCTCCTCTGTAATGCTTGCGGGGAACTGCGTGAATCCATCGGGATTCCGGGTTGCATCCTTGTTCGGCAGATGCAGTCAAAAGCCTGCGGAGTCGAGCGTGCGGCGCCCCCACCGCTTGCGGGACACGCCGTGAATTCGTCCATGGAGGCTCGGTGGCGGCATCCATGCCGCCACACGGTCCCGCAAGCGGCGAGGACACCGCGCCAGGACGTTGGTCGGTCGCTTGGTAAAAAAGCCGGCAGTCTCGTGCGACGCGTTGGCGTGCTGGTCCGAGTCGCGGAGCGATACCTAGCCGATCAGACGTACGTCCGGCATGGCTTGCAGCCTTGGACACCGACTATCGCGATTGGTCCTTGCCCGCCCACCGTCGCGGGACCTTTGGCGGCATGGATGCCGCCAAAGAGCTTACATGGACGTACTTGCAGCGTGTCCCGTGATGGTGGGCGGGCAAGGGCCCTGCAGCCTGGTCGCAGATATCCGCTCCACAACCGATCTCTCCGCGCGCGATCCACGCAATCACTCCACGGCGAGCAAGATTTCCGAGTCATGGCGGCATATCGATAGCGCTCAAACGCTGAGCGCGTCGTGCGCGCTGTGTCCTCGCCAAAACGGGATACTGATAAGGAGCGAATGAAACGCAATGGGCGCGAAACGACATGACAGTCGGCCGCGCCCAAGTTTGCAGCACCTTTGCGGATGCGGTTACGCCAGCATGCGCACCTTCGGCTCGCGCGCCCACTGGCGGGTCTTGGCCGCGGCGATGAAGGCCTTGGTGTCGGCGGCCGGCACGATGCCTGCGTCCTTGCCGACATTGCCTGCCTTGAGCAGCAGCTGCGCGCCGTCGTCGAAGGCGATGGCTTTCAGATGCGCCCAGGCATTGCTGACGAAATCCAGTGCGGCCGATTCGTTGGTCAGCTGTTTCGCCGCTTCCGAGGACAACAGCACCGCCACCGCATCGAACACGATCGATGGCGTACCGGCCAGCTGTCCGTCGGCCGCCAGTTGCTTGCCATCGCTGAGCTTTGCACCGCCGAGCTTGGGCGCGACGATCTTGACCGTGGCACCTGCGGCCTCGGCCGCCTTGCGCACGGCCTTGATGGCGGCGGCATCGGAACCGTCGTGGATCAGGATGCCGACCGTGCGGCCCTGCAAGGTGTCCTTCATCTTGCCGATCAGCTGCAGGGCTGGCGACAACGGCATGTCGGTGGGCGCGACAGCGGCAGGTGGGGCAGGCGGCAGGCGGGTCATGCCCATGCCGTCGGCCACGCGCTTGGCCAGGCTTTCATCGATGTGTCGCAGGTGGCCGACGATGGCCTCACGCACGTGCGCGGTTTCCACCTTGGACAGCTCGAACACCAGGGCCGAAGCGATATGCGCCTGTTCCGGCGCTGTCTGGCTGCGGAAGAACAGCCGCGCCTGGCTGTAATGGTCGGCAAAGCTCTCCGCGCGCACGCGGCCCTTTGCGCCATTCTCGGCCGGCGTGGCGTGGCTGGGAAATCCACGCAGCGCCTCGCGCGGTGCATCGGCTTGCAACGAGCTCGGCTCGTAGGCCACCCGACCCTTCGGCACGCCCATCTGCATATGTCCATCACGCTGGTTGTTGGCGAATGGGCACTTGGGCGCGTTGATCGGGATCTGGTGGAAGTTCGGCCCGCCCAGGCGGCTCAGCTGTGTATCCAGATACGAGAACAGACGGCCTTGCAGCAACGGATCGTTGCTGAAGTCGATGCCGGGCACGATATTGGCCGGGCAGTACGCGACCTGCTCGGTTTCCGCAAAGAAATTGTCCGGCCAGCGGTCCAGCACCATGCGCCCGACGATTTGCAGCGGCACCAATTCTTCCGGGATGACCTTGGTGGAATCCAGATGATCGAACGGGAAGGCGTCGGCCTCCGCCTCGGTGAAGAGCTGCACACCCAATTCCCATTCCGGGAAGTCGCCGTTCTGGATGGCTTCGAACAGGTCGCGGCGCTGGAAGTCCGGGTCGGCGCCGGCGATCTTCACCGCCTCGTCCCAGATGGTGGATTGCAGGCCGAGCTTGGGCCGCCAATGGAATTTGACGAATGTGCTTTCGCCCTTCTCGTTGAGGAAGCGGAAGCTGTGGATGCCGAAGCCTTCGATCATGCGCAGCGAACGCGGAATGGTGCGGTCGCTCATTGCCCACATGATCATGTGCATGGATTCGGGCGACAGCGAAATGAAGTCCCAGAACGTGTCGTGCGCGCTGGCCGCCTGCGGGAAGCCGCGATCCGGTTCCATCTTCACCGCATGGATCAGGTCGGGGAACTTCATCGCGTCCTGGATGAAGAACACCGGGATGTTGTTGCCCACCAGATCCCAATTGCCTTCCTTGGTGTAGAACTTCACCGCAAAGCCGCGCACATCGCGCGGCGTATCTACCGAGCCCGCGCCGCCTGCCACTGTGGAAAAGCGCGTGAACAACGGCGTCTTCTCGCCCACCTCGGTAAAGATCTTGGCGGTGGTGTACTGGCTCAACGACTTGGTCAACTCGAAGTAGCCATGTGCGGCACTGCCGCGCGCATGCACGATGCGCTCGGGGATACGCTCGTGATCGAAATGGGTGATCTTCTCGCGCAGGATGAAATCTTCGAGCAGCGTCGGCCCGCGCGCAGTGGCGCGCAGCGAGTTCTCGTTGTCGCCAACGGGAATGCCCTGGTTGGTGGTCAGCTGCGGATGCGTACCGCCTGCTTTCTGGTGCAATTCGTCGCCGGTGCCGCGCACGTCGTGCGCAGCTGCGGAATTGCCGACAGCAGTCGGCTGTACGGATTTGGGGGACTTGGCCATGGGGACTCCACGTTGGCGGGCTTGAGAGGCGAGCTATTTCATCGAGCCTGGGAGTGCCGCCGTTAATTGCGCGTGTCTGCATGCGAACGAATACTCACGCGCGTGCACTTTGCAGCGGTGCAAAGCGTGCGCTACTGCACGTTGAAGGCATCACATGCCAGCGTGGCGCCGTCGCAACAGCTCCGAACATGATGCGGTCAACTGGCTTACAACAGGTCCAGCGCCTGTTTGCGGGTAGGAGGAGGAAATGCGCGATCAAGCTCTTCGAGATCCTGCGCCTGCAGATGCAGGCTGCAAGCCGCTGCATTTGCACGCACATGCTCGGGCGTGCCGGATTCCGGGATGGCAATCACCTTGCCGCTGCGGATTGCCCAGGCCAGTGCGATGGTGGTCGCGGCCACACCGCGCCGCTTGCCGATGGCGTGCAGCACCGGATGATCCAACAAGGCACGGCTTCCCAGTGGCGAATACGCCATCACGGTCACCGCCTGCTCCGCGCACCACGGCAACAGGTCGAATTCGATCCCACGACTGCCGGCGTGATACAGCACCTGGTTGACCAGGCAACGCGCTCCGCCATCGACGGCCCAGAGCTCCTCCATGTCGTCGACGTCGAAATTCGACACGCCCCAGTCGCGGATCTTGCCAGCGTCGCGCAGCGCTTCGAAGGCGTCCACCACCTCGGCCAAATCGCTGCCACCCCGCCAGTGCAACAGGTAGAGATCCAGGCTGCGCACGCCCAGCCGTTGCAGGCTGGCCTCGCAGGCCCGCGCGATACCGCGTGCGCTGGCGTTGCTCGGCAGCACCTTGGACACCAGGTACGGCGGCTGCGCGGTATCGATGGCCTGGCCGATCAATTGCTCGGAGCGGCCATTTCCATACATCTCGGCGGTATCGATCAGGCGCATGCCCAGCTGCTGGCCGGTCTGCAAGGCCTCGATCTCCTGCTGCGGCGGATGCCGGCCCTGCCCCAGATTCCAGGAACCCAGGCCCAGTGCCGGAGCCTGCCGCCCGTTGCGTAGTTGCACGGTGGGGCAGGGGGATGACGTGGCTGTGGTCATGGAACGCTCCTGTAACGGTGAATGCGATGCACAAATGACAGCCCGGATGAGACACAGACCAAACCGTGCGAACTCCCTGGCGGCACGGACAGGGTTGCCCATGGCGTGTTACGTGCGGCTGATCCTGATGCGAAGATCACGGCAGTGCCGGTGAGGGCGCGTCCGCGTCCGCGTGCGCATCCCAGAACGCACAGCGGTGACGCTGCACGAAATCCGCGGCCGGCCCGATTCCTTGCGGCGACAGCAGCAACGGGGTCTCGCCATCGAAGCGCGGCCACGGCGGACGAGCATCGCCATTCGGGTCGCCGGTACGCGCGAACGCACCCCAATAATCCTGCAGGGTTGTGGAAAACGCCTGCTGCGCGGCAGTGAATCGCGGGGTGCCGCTCAGCACCCACGGGCGCTGGAACAGGTACACCAGCTCGGAAGCGTGATACGCGCCCAGCGGCGGCGAGAACGGCAGGCGGAGCAGGCCGTAGGGCGCATGCGCATCATCGAATTCATATGCATACACCGGCGCCTGCGTACGCAATGCCTGTCCCAGCCGGCGGCTGGGGCAGGCGAAGCCGCTATCGGTGACGATGTCGGCATACGCATTCCAGCGCGACTGCGCGGCGATGTCCGCGTACTGCGCCATCACATGGCTGGAGTCGGGGTGCATGCGTTCCACGCGGGCGGCATAGCCGCTGCGCAGCGTGAGCCCGCCGACATAAGACAGCAGCTGCGCGAACAGCCGCCCTTCGTCGCGATTGGTGCCGATCATGACGGGCACCTGCATCTGTTGCGCGCTGGCGATGGCGGCAGCAGGCGGCACAGGCAGCACGTCGCCGCCGCTCATCGGTGCCCAGGCATCGCGGCCGGTCAGGCCACGCCGTTGCGGCCTGGCATCGGCGATGGCATCGGCCGGCAACGCGCGCAGGCACGTCGCCGCATCCGCACCGCCGGCGCATCCCAGCGTTTGCGCCATGCGCGTGCCGCCGGCTTCGGCTGCGTTGCGCGCGATGCTGGAATCGGCAGCCAGGCAGCTGCCGCTTTGCAGGATGGCACGTTGGAACAGGTCCCTCGCTCCTGGCGACACCAGCTGGTAACAGATGCTCCAGGCACCGGCCGATTCGCCGAACACGGTGACGTTGCGCGGATCGCCGCCAAAGGCGCCGATATTGCGCTGCACCCAGCGCAATGCCGCCTGCTGATCAAGCAGGGCATAGGCGCCTTCGCCTTCGCCACGCAGCGCCGGGTGCGCAAGGAACCCGAACACGCCCAGCCGGTAGTTGGGCGCCACCACGATCACATCCTGGCGTGCCGCCAATGCGCTCAGGTCGTAATCGACATTGCTGCCCAACTGCAGGGCGCCGCCGTAGATCCACACCATCACCGCGCGCGGATGCGCGGGCGCAGGGCCGGGTGGGGCATAGAGGTTGAGCGTGAGGCAGTCTTCGGAGACATGCTTCTGCCCGAAACGATAGCGCGGCAGGCAGGCCGGACCGGCCTGCGTGGCATCGCGCACCTGCGTCCACGCCGCCACCGGCTGCGGCGCGCGGAAGCGCAGCGCGCCCACCGGCGGCGCCGCAAACGGCACGCCCAAAAACGCCCGGCCCAGCGCACTGGCAACACCGCGCACCGGTCCGGCCTGTGTCTGTACCACGTCGGTACGCGCATCGGGTGCATGGACCAGTGCCGGCACTTCGCCGGGACGACGTGGTGCGCAGCTGGAGATGCTGCAAGCCATCAGCAGCAGGCAGCTCAGCGTGCACAGGCGTCTGGTCATATCGAGCTTGATCACTGCGCGCGCTCTCCTGTGTCGATGCCTGCCAGCATCGCAAGTGCATGCTGAGGGAGGAGTCAACGAGCGATGGCGCAGCGATGCATGTGAGCGCGATTCAATGCGTGGACGCGGGCCTGCGCCGCTGCCGATAGCGAAAGCACTTGTGCTATACGTCCGGCCTGGATGGCAGCGTATGCAGGGACGGTCGGCATGACACGGTTGAAGCAATTCCTCTCGTGGTCAGGGATCTGCGGGGTTTGCGCCCTGTTCGCCTTTCACCTGGCCTATTGGTGGGCCTTGAGCGGCCAGTTCGACTGTAGCGAAGGCGGCTGCGGAGTGCTGGCCGAGCTGGTGCTTTGGCCTATTCTGGCCATTGTCCTGGTAGGTGTGGCGGTGATGCTCGCGTGGGGCGTACGACGCCGGCGCGAACGTCGCCAGCGCTAGCGCCGTATGCGGCCTGACGATGGCTGCCATCACCGGCAACATGCTGGCTCCATGCTCGCCGTCGCACCCGGCCGCAACGGACACGGCCGGGTGTGACGACAGGACTGCAATGGCGCGGAGTTACGCCACCACATCGTCCTTGTACGCATCCACCGGGATGCACGCGCACATCACGTTCTTGTCGCCGTAGACATTGTCCACGCGTGCCACCGGCGGCCAGTACTTCTGCTGCTTGAGGCTGGGCAGCGGGAAGGCGGCCAGTTCGCGCGGGTAGGCGTGGGTCCACTCGCTGGCCGACACCTGGGTGGCAGTGTGCGGGGCGTGCTTGAGCGGGTTGTCCTCGCGGTCCAGGCGGCCGTCTTCGATGGCGCGGATCTCTTCGCGGATCTGGATCATCGCGTCGATGAAGCGGTCCAGTTCGTGCAGCGATTCGCTTTCGGTCGGTTCCACCATCAGCGTGCCGGCGACCGGGAAGCTCAGCGTCGGTGCGTGGAAGCCGAAGTCGATCAGCCGCTTGGCGATGTCTTCGGCGCCGATGCCGCTGGTCCTTTCCAGCGGGCGCACGTCGAGGATGCACTCGTGCGCGACCAGGCCATTGCGGCCGGTGTACAGCGTCTTGTAGTGCGGTGCCAGGCGCTTGGCGATGTAGTTGGCGTTGAGCAATGCCACTTGCGTGGCCTTGCGCAGACCGGCGCTGCCCATCATGGTCACGTACATCCAGCTGATCGGCAGGATCGAGGCCGAGCCGTAACTGGCAGCGCTGACCATGCCGACGTCGCCTTCGCCGCCGTTGAATCCGCTGCCATGGATGGCAGCTGTTTGATTCTCGCCGGCACGGACGCCGGCAATAGGAAGCGTCTTCGGGAGATACGGGGCCAGGTGCGATTTGACCGCACACGGGCCGACGCCCGGGCCGCCGCCGCCGTGCGGGATGCAGAAGGTCTTGTGCAGGTTCAGATGCGACACGTCCGAGCCCCATTTGCCCGGTTTGGCCACGCCGACCAGGGCATTCATGTTGGCGCCGTCGGTGTAGACCTGGCCGCCATGCGCATGCACCGCTTCGCAGATCGCCACCACGTCTTCTTCGAACACGCCGTGGGTGGACGGGTAGGTGATCATCAGTGCGGCCAGGCGATCGGAATACTTTTCCGCCTTGGCGCGTATGTCGTCCACGTCCACGTTGCCGTTGGCATCGCACTTGGTGACCACCACCGTCATGCCGCACATCTGCGCCGAGGCCGGGTTGGTGCCGTGCGCGGATTCGGGGATCAGGCAGATATCGCGATGCGCTTGCCCGCGGGCACGGTGATAGGCGCGGATCGCCAGCAGGCCGGCGTACTCGCCCTGCGCACCGGAATTGGGTTGCAGGCTCACCGCGTCATAGCCGGTGCACTCGACCAGCATCGCTTCCAGTTCATCGATCAGCTGCGCGTAGCCGGCCGACTGCTCGGCCGGGGCCAGCGGGTGGATCGCGCCGAATTCGGGCCAGGTCACCGGGATCATTTCGGCGGTGGCGTTGAGCTTCATGGTGCAGCTGCCCAGCGGGATCATGGTGCGATCCATCGCCAGATCCTTGTCGGCCAGCGAGCGCATGTAGCGCAGCAGTTCGTGCTCGCTGTGGTGGGTGTTGAACACCGGGTGGGTCAGGAACGCGCTGGTGCGCAGCAGGCCCTGCGGCAACGCATCGGCGGTGGTGGCATCGAGTGCGTCCACTTCTGCAGTGGCGCCGAACAACGCGGCCAGCGCGACCACGTCGGCACGCGTGGTGGTTTCGTCCAGGCTGATGCCCACTGCCTCGCTGTCGATGGCGCGCAGGTTGATGCCGGCCGCACGCGCACGCGCATGGATGGCCTCGGCATCGATCGCCTTGACGTGCAGGGTGTCGAAGAACTGCTCGCCCACGTCGACGCCGGCGCTGCGCAGGGCGGCAGCCAGGATCGCGGCCAGGCGATGGGTGCGTCGCGCGATGCGGGTCAGCCCATCGGGGCCGTGGTAGACCGCGTACATCGAGGCCATCACCGCCAGCAGCACCTGCGCGGTGCAGATGTTGGAGGTGGCCTTTTCGCGGCGGATATGCTGTTCGCGCGTCTGCAAGGTGAGGCGATACGCCGGGTTGCCGGCGGCATCGATCGACACGCCGATCAGCCGGCCGGGCATCGAGCGCTTGTAGGCATCGCGGCAGGCCATGAAGGCCGCATGCGGGCCGCCGAAACCGAACGGCACGCCAAAGCGCTGCGAATTGCCGACCACGATGTCCGCGCCCCATTCGCCCGGTGCGGCGATCAGGGTCAGTGCCAGCAGGTCGGTGGCCACGGCCACCAGGCCGCCTTGCGCGTGCACGGCATCGGCCAGCGCGGCGTGGTCGCCGATGTGACCGAAGCTGTCCGGATACTGCAGCAGCACGCCGAAGCACTCGGCCTGCAGCGCTTCTTCCGGGGTGCCGACGCGCAGCACGATGCCCAGCGGCTCGGCGCGGGTGCGCAGCAGTTCCAGCGTCTGCGGGTGCACGGCGTCGTGCACGAAGAAGGTGTCGGATCTGGACTTGGCCGAGCGCTTGGCCAGCGTCATCGCCTCGGCCGCGGCGGTGGCTTCGTCCAGCAGCGAGGCGTTGGCGATCTGCATGCCGGTCAGATCCGCGCACAGGGTCTGGAAGTTGATCAGCGCTTCCATGCGGCCCTGCGAAATTTCCGCCTGGTACGGCGTGTAGGCGGTGTACCAGGCCGGGTTTTCCAGGATGTTGCGCAGGATCACCTTCGGCGTGTGGGTGCCGTAATAGCCCTGGCCGATGAAGCTGCGCTGCACCTGGTTCTTGCGGGCGATGGCGCGGATCTTGGCCAGCGCCTCTTCTTCGGTGATCGCCTCGGGCAGCGCAAGTGCGGCCGGCGACTTGATGTTGCCCGGCACGATGGCATCGGTCATCGCATCCAGCGAAGCGTGGCCGACCACCTCCAGCATCTGCGCGATTTCTGTGTCGTTGGGGCCGATGTGGCGTTCGACGAACGCGCTGTGGTGTTCGAGGTCGCGCAGGGAAGACGGAGTGTGGGACATGGCGGGCATCCGGGGCAGAGGGCATGCGAAAGGTCGGAAGCACCGCGACCGGCATGACGCGCATGGGCGCGCCATCACCTGCCGCAGTGGCGGTCTTCCTCGCGCCCCTCTGTCCTTTTGCCTGAGAGTTTAGGAATGCGGCCTGGCGTAGTGCCTGCCTGCGTTCCGTGCCCCTTCGGCGCCGGCATCGGCCGGTCTCTCCAGAGTTGTGTTGAAGATGGTATCGGGCCTGAGCGATTACGGGCTGTTGCGCCTTCGGCAGCGGCAGTGCCGCTTCTCCCACCGTGTTGCCGGCCAATTATAGCGTGGCTGCGCGCCGTGGGGCGGGCCGGCAGGGGCGCCCCGGTGGGTGGCGCACTCGCGTTTGCTTAACCTTGGCAACGCAAGCGCCTATCATCGGCGTCCTTGTGCTCATCCCGGCACTGCGACAGGCAGGTGCCGGCGTGCGTCCCCCGATGCACCACGTTTCGGATCCCTGCATGACCCCCACCACGCCTTCCACCCGACGCATGGCGCTGCTGCTGGCCGGGCTGGCGATGTTCGGCCCGTTTTCCATCGACACCATCTTCCCGGCGTTCTCGCGGCTCAGTCGCAGCCTGGCGGTGGACCAGGTGGCGATCCAGCAAACGATCAGCGTCTATCTGCTGGCCTACGGGGCGATGAGCATCGCGCATGGGCCGCTGTCCGACGCCTGGGGCCGCAAGCGGGTGATCCTGGGCGGGCTGGTGCTGTTCATCGCCGGCTCGGTGGGCTGCGCGCTGTCGCAGGACCTGCCGACGCTGCTGGCGTTCCGCGCGCTGCAGGGCCTGTCGGCGGGCGTGGGTATGATCGTGGGACGGGCGGTGATCCGCGACCTGTTCCATGGCCCGGATGCGCAGCGGCTGATGAGCCAGGTGTCGATGATCTTCGGCATTGCGCCGGCCATCGCGCCCATCATCGGCGGCTGGATCCTGCTCAGCGGCGCTGGCTGGCCGCTGATCTTCTGGTTCCTGGTGGCATTCGGGCTGGTGCTGCTGGTGGCCACCCTGGTCTGGCTGCCGGAAACCCACCCGGTGCAGGCGCGTACCCCGCTGCAGTTCAAGCGCCTGCTGCAGGACTACGTGCGGATCGGCTTCAACCCGCGTTTCCAGCGGCTGGCTGCGGCCGGGGCGTTCAATTTCGCCGGCATCTTCCTGTACATCGCCTCGGCCCCGGTGCTGATCATGCAGCACCTGGGTCTGGGCGAGGGCGACTTCGCCTGGCTGTTCATCCCCACCATCGGCGGCATGACGCTGGGCTCGTTCCTGTCCGGGCGCATGGCCGGGCGCATGCAGCCGGTGCGGCAGATCCGCATCGGCTTCATCTGTTGCGGCGTGGCTGCGCTGGCCAACCTGGGCTACACCATGACCGTGGCGCAGATCGCCCTGCCATGGGCGGTGCTGCCGATCTTCCTGGCCGGCGTGGGCATGGCGTTGATCTTCCCGATCCTGGCGCTGGCGGTGCTGGACATGTACCCGCACCAGCGCGGCCTGGCGTCCTCGCTGCAGGCCTTCACCCAGCTGATGACCAATACGCTGGTGGCCGGGGTACTGTCGCCGCTGCTGAGTGAACACCCGCGGCATCTGGCGATCGGCATGACCGGTTTTTTCTTGCTGGGCTGGCTATTCTGGCGCTGGGAGCGCCGCAGCGGCCGCCGCCTGCGTCACCGCCAGGCGACCGAGGCGGTCCCACTGGAACCGGCCGACCACCTTTGACCCGACAGGAGCCTGCATGTCCACCGATTCCAAGTTGCGCCGCGATGCCCGCAAACGCGCCGCCGAGCGCCAGCGCAACCAGGCCGCCGCCAATCCCGCGCCGGTCTCTCCGATCGAGCCGCACGCCGAACTGCGCGACCAGCAACGCACCCTGCTGGCCGGCATCGTCCGCCGCGATGGCGAATGGGTACTGGGCATGGACGGCCGCATCGCCGGCGAGAGCACCAGCGCCGCACAGGTGCTGGCCTTGATCATGCGTGCGGCCGAACTGCACGAACGCCAGGGCACGCCGGTGCGGCTGACCTATTCGGACGCGCTCAAGGACGCCGCGCATGCCGAAGCCCAGGCCGACGGCATGGAGTTCGAGCAATTCAAGACCAGATTGAGCGAGCGCTTGCAGGGGGGCGCCAAGCTCAATTGAGCCACTCTCGCCGCCTGCCGTCGCGGGCGCGTCGAGGTGCGCGGCGGTTGGGGCCGATCACCGGCTTGCTGCACCTGCCGCCAGGGCGAGCGACAGGGGGGCTCAGGTCTGGCGCCCGGAGATGTGTCGCGCGACATCATCGGCCAGCCAGCCGCCGATGATGTCGCCAGCGCACGCGGCCAACACAGTGGTTGGCCGCAGCTGCGATCGAACTCTTCCGATCCGGGACGTCAGTGCGACGACCTGGCGCGCTGTCTCAGCGTGCCGGTGCCTGTCGTTGCGTTTCCTGCTGTGTCTGCTGTGACTGTGCAACGGCATCGCGCTCCAAGCCGGGGGCCAGCGCCTGCAGGCGCTGCAGGCTGGCTTCCAGTGGCGCTTCCTGCACGGCCTTTGCATCGAAACTGCCGCGCAGGTGGGCTGGCGAGTCGAGCGCTCCCTGCACCACGAAACCACGCGCGGGATCGTTGCCGAGCAGCACGTGATCCACGCGTTGCAAGCCATTTTCGCGTGCGGCCACCACCGACCCCAGGGCCAGGCGTTCGCCATCCATTCCGGCCGCGGGGCCGGGCGCCGCTTGCAGGCGCTCCACTGCCGCGGTGCATTGCTGCAGCAGGGCGTGATCCGGGTGCGCTGCATCGCGCGGGTCCGCAAGCGCCGGGGCGGCATCTGCCGGTCGCGGCAGTACGGTGGCATCGACACGCTGCAGCTGGCCGTCGTAGCTCCCGTCCGCGCCGTCGGCGATGTGCTGCAGCCGTTCGGCAAACGCATAAGGCGATCCACCCAGGTTGCGGGCCATCGCGATCGCGAACTGCTCGGGCGACTGCGCCGGGGCATCGCGGTCGCCGACCAGCGAGGTCAGCGCGCTGCCGCCGATCCTGCTGGCGTTGGCGCTGGCGCGGGTCTGCTCCAGCAACGCCTGCATCTGCACCTCGCTGAACTCCAGCGTGGTCTTCTGGCCCGGCGCAATCGCGCCGTCACCCGTCATCTCGCCGCTCAACACGCTGTTGAGGGTCTGCGCGATCGCCTTTTCCTCGCTGGCCTCGTTGCGTCCGCCCAGGCGCTGCAGCAGGCCCGGCGCGGCCACGTCGCCATCGATCTCGAAACGGTAGCTGCGCTGCTCCGTGCGCTCGGCATCGTTGCCGTCGTACTGGCGCACGATCGTCAGCGGCACGTTGTCGCCATAGCGCAGCTGTTGCACCACGGTATAGCCATCCTGGCCCGGCGTGCTGATGCGCACCTGGCTGCCTTCGTTGCGGTTGCCGGCGACATCGGCGCTGAGTGGGCCCAGTTCCAGCTGCAGACGCTGCTGCGAGCTGAAATTGACCCGCTCCAGCGTCTGCATTTCATCGACGCCGGGCACGCCCGGGGCAATCCTGCCCTCACGCACGAACGCGTCCATCGCCGCGCGTGCACGCGGATCGGCCAGGTCGAACTGCGCGCTGTTGACCTGCGACTGTCCCAGGGAGTCGGCGCGCCCGAGCAGGGCCTGCGCCGGCCCCGCCTTGACGCCAAGCGCATTCACCGCCTCGATGGCCGCGTTCGGCCCGGTCACCACGCGCACGTGGCGCTCGTCGACGCGCTCGATCATGTAGCTGCGGCCGCTGGCTTCGGTGATCTCGCTCTGCGTGCTCAGCGAGCGCAGGCTCGCCGAGGATTCGCGCTGCACGAACGTCTGGGTGTCCATCACCGCGCGTGCGCCAATAGGAAGGCTCTCCGGCTGCAGTGGATTGACCTGCCTGGCGGCCTCCAGCGGTTGATCGACCCCGGGCAGCGTCAGGACGTAGCGCATGCGCTGCCCGGCACTGGCGCCGGCCTCGACGCTCAGCTTGCTGTCGCCGAGCCTGGATTGCAGGCTTTGTTGCTGGCCGGTCTGCGCGTCGGCCTCAAGGCTGAAGGTGGTGGTCTTTGCGTCGGCATCGCTGACAATGCCTGCGCTCAGCGAGCCGCCGTGACGCAGGCTGGTTGCGCCCAGCGGCTGCGTCGGATTGCCAATGCTCTGCTCGCTGGTCTGCGAATATTTGGCCGACTGCTCTGCCGGGGTGACCGAGACGGTGCCGCTTCCCACCGTCGCGGCGTATTCGCTGTTGGAGCTGCTGTAGGTCGGGTCGAACGCGCGATCGTTCGCATCGTCGATGAACTGCGTGTTGCGATCTGCATCGCGCGCGTCAGGGCCGGTGGAGGCGTTGCTCATGGGATGCTTCCTGCATGCTGCGCCTGTGCAGCGGGCGCGCAGTATATCGCCGGGCTTTCAGGCGGTTATCAAAGGAATGTTATGCGGCAACCGGATGTCGCGGCTGCCGCATGCCGCAGCCAGAGCGGCGCGTCAGCGCGGCGCTGCAGGTGCAGGCGCGTTGCTCGCGCCAGCAGGCGCCAGCGCCGGCTGCCACCCGCACATCTGCCCCTGATTCTGCTGCTTGAGCCATTCGTTCATCGGCGCGAAGTACTCCAGCATCGGACCGGCATCGAGCGTGTCGCTGCCGGTGAGTTCCTTCAGCGTGGTCTGCCATGGCTGGCTGGAGCCGCGTTGCAGCATCGACCAGAATTTCTGCCCGGCGTCCTTGTTGCCGTAGAAGCTGCACTCGTACAGCGGGCCCTGGTGGCCGGCCGCCTGGCACAGGCCCTTGTAGAACTGGAACTGCAGGATGTGCGCAAGGAAATACCGCGTGTAGGGCGTATTGCCAGGCACATGGTATTTGGCGCCGGGATCGAAGAATTCCTCGCCGCGCGCGCTGGCCGGCGCCACGCCCTGGTATCTGGCTTTGAGTTCCCACCAGGCCTGGTTGTAGCGCTCCGGCGTGATCGAGCCATCGAACACGCCCCAGCGCCAGCGGTCGATCATCAAACCGAACGGCAGGAACGCCACCTTGCTCAAGGCCATGCGCATCTGCGAGTTGATCAGCGCTTCGCGGCCGGCCTGCTGCTCGCCCACCATGCCGATCGACTGCAGATACTTCGGCGTCATCGCCAGCACGATGGTGTCGCCGATCGCTTCGTGGAAGCCGTCGTTGGCGCCGTTCTGGAACAGCGGCGGCAACGGGTTGTAGGCCAGGTCGTAATAGATATGGCCGAGCTCGTGGTAGATGGTGGTGAAGTCTTCCTCGGTGGGCTTGATGCACATCTTGGTGCGCACGTCCGCGCCGCTGTTCTGGCCCGGTTCGCCACCCATGTTCATGTCCCAGGCGCTGGCGTGGCAGACCACGTCGCGGTCCAGCGGCTTGATGAACTGCGAGCGCTTCCAATAGGTTTCCGGCAGCTTGGGCATGCCCAGCGAGGTGTAGAACTCCTGCGCGCGCTCGGTCATCTGTTTGGCGGTGCGCAGCTGCGCCTCGCGCTCGGCGTTGAAGCGTGCGGCGCTACCGCCATCGCCCCCGGTGTTGCGCGCCAGCACCGCGCTCAGATTGCCCTGGTACTGTTTTTCCAGGGCGGAGGTGATGTCCAGGTCGCCGGCACCGGGATAGGGCTGCAACAGGTCCCACAGGTTGCTCCAGTCTTGCTGCCACATATTGCCCATCAGGTGCGCAGGCAACAGCCCGCCGGGCAGCTCGCCCTTGTCCTTGCCGTACTGGGTATCCAGCTTGCCGCGCGCGTAGCACTGCAGCTGCGCGTACAGCGGTTTGACCTGTTCCCACAATCGATCCGTTTCGCTCGCCAGTTGCGCCGGCGGCATGTCGTAGCCGCTGCGCCACATCAGCCCGACATCGGCAAAGCCCAGGCCGCGTGCGCCTTCGTTGGCCAGCTCGACGAAGCGCTGGTAGTCCTTGCGCATCGGCTGCGCGGTGGCATGCCAGCCCTGCCAGGCATCGAGTTGCTCGTTGTAGTCGCGGCTGCTTGCCAGCACCTGTTCCAGCTCGCCGAGCTGGCGGCAACGGCGTTGTTCGCCATCGCCCACGCAGTAAGTGCCGGCGCCGTAGTCGCCTTCCATCTTGGCCGCGATACGGGTGAGTTCGGCCAGTTTGGCGGCATCGCGCGGCGCGGGCAGGGCGCTCATCAGCTTGAGCAGTTGCAGGGCGCGTGCGCTGTCGGCCGACATCGGCGTGCCGGCGTACTGCTTGGATTGTTCGATCCAGCGATCCAGCTGTGCCAGCGAACGCTCGTTGGCCTTGGCCGCCAGCAACTGCGAATCGCTGTTGATGTAGGTCGAGGACAGCCACTGCGCGGCGGTGACCTCCGGATACGCCGCCTTGTACTCGGCATTGATGCGCGCAACGAAGGCGTCGGCGCTTTCGGCGGGCGCGGGCTTGGTCGCGGTGGGGGGGCTTGGCGGTGCCGCATCCCGACGGCAGGCCGACAGCGATACGGCGCCGGCGGCGACAGCCAGTGCCAGCAACAGCAGACGAGGATTCACGGGTGGTCCTTGCGGTGAAGTCCGGCCAAAGGCTAGAGCGCGCCAGGCGCCAGGGCAAGCGGTACGACCGTTTCAATCGCGGTAGCGGCGACCCGGCAAGTGCGTCGTCGCGATGCAGGTCCGGTTCGGAAAGTCGCAGCCCGCAGCGCTGCGTAATCCCGGGGGCGGACTGCCGCCGGCCGCAAGCGGCATGTCTGCGTCCCTGATAGCTCCGGCACGCTGGCGGTACGCCTTGTCCATTGTCAGCCGGTCTTCGTCGTGCATTGCGCGAACACATCGCGCTCGCGTGCATAGATGCTGGTCCTGACCTGCATCAGGCCCAGCACCGAGGGGAACAGCGCGTCCTGGTCGGTGTACTGGCCGGCGCGGTGGCGCAGGCAGGTCTCGTCAAGTCCGCGGTCGCGCGCGAATTCCGGCGAGAACCACATCACCATCGGCACGTGGGTCTGCTCTTTCGGCGCAATGGCGTACGGCACGCCGTGCAGGTACAGGCCCTTTTCGCCCAGCGATTCGCCGTGATCGGACAGATAGATCATGGCAGTGTCGTAGTCGGGCAGGCCGCGCAGGGTGTGGATGGCCTGGCTGAGGAAATGGTCGGTATAGCTGATGGAATTGTCGTAGGCGTTGACGATGTCCTGGCGGCTGCAGCTGCCCAGGTCGGCGGTCTTGCAGACCGGCTTGTAGCGTTCGAACTGCGCCGGGTAGCGTTCGAAATAACTGGGACCGTGGCTACCGAGTTGATGCAGCACCACCACCCGATCGCCGGGCTTGGCGCGCACCTGCGCGGCCAGGTCGCCGAGCAGGATTTCGTCCATGCAGCGGCCATCGGCGCACAGCCCCGGCGTGGTGGCGTCATCGAGTTTCTGCAGTTGCAGGCCATCGCAGACGCCCTTGCAACCGGATTGGTTGTCGCGCCACAAGGTCGAAATGCCGGCGTGCTCGAGCACATGCAGCAGCGACTGGTGACCACGGATCCTGTCTTCGTTGTAGTCGCGGCGGCCGAACGGCGAGAACATGCAGGGCACCGAGACCTCGGTGCTGGTGCCGCAGGAATGCATGTCCGGAAAATTGATCACCCCGGCCTGCGCCAGCTCCGGCGTGGTCTGCCGCGCATAGCCGTTGAGGCCCCAGTTCTGCGCGCGCGCGGTTTCGCCCAGCACCACCAGCAACAGGCGCGGGCGGCTGCCTGACGCGCGCGGGGTGGCCATGGCATCGTGTTCGACAGGTTGCTTGGGGGCGTGCTTGATCGGCGAGTCGGACTTCAGGTTCTGGCGCAGCGCGACGATGTAGTTGATCGGCGTGGCCAAGTAGCGCACCTCGCGGTGATTGCGCATCAGGGCCGAGATGTCCTGGAACGACAGCATCGCACCGCCCGCACCCACCACGGCCACTGCCAACAGGAAGCCGCACCGCCACAGCAGCGACTTGCCAATGCTGCGCACGCGCAGACGGATGCACCACAGCAGCACTGTCGGAATCAGGAAGTAGCACAGCAGCGGCAGGATCAGGCCGGGCGTGAGCAGCTCGCGCGATTCCTTGTGGTCGGTATGCAGCACGTTGCGCAGCATGTCCGCGTCCAGATAGACGTTGTAGCTGTCCATGTAGTGCGCGGCCAATGCGGTGGTGAACAGGAGCAACGTCAGCAGAGGTCTGGCGTTCCAGCGCCACACCAGCAGCCCCAGCAGCAGCGCATGCACGGCGACCAGCAACGCCATCAACGAGAGCGCAAATCCAATACTGCCCGGGTGCGTGGCCATCGCCGTGCGCCAGAACAGCTGGTTGCACACCAGCGCAAAGAACAGGCTCGACAGCAGGATCAATGCCTCGGTCGACACCGTGGGGCGCATGCGCCACGTCAGCGATCGCGCGCCGATCCGCGCATGCGGTTCCGGTAGCCAGGTGCTCATGCCGCATCCCCCGATGGCAGCAGCGGTTGGAGCGCGCGACGCGGGCGCGCCAGCATCACGTAGTACAAGCCCAGCGCGGTCAGCCAGCACACCGCCAGCGACCACAGGTCGTGCGACAGGAAATGCGCGCCGCGTAACTGCTGGGCGATGCCGAAGATCAGGCCTGCCGCCAGGCCGATGGACAACCCCTGCAGGCGCCATGCGGGGCGCAGCGACAGTGCGCAGAAATACAGCGCCACCCACGCATAGCCGGCACTGGCATGGCCAGCGGGAAAACACCCGGACGCAGCAATGCCATGGCGCGATTCGAACAGCCCCACCATCGCCTGCGTGCCGCCATAGCGGCTCAGGTCCCACGGGCAATCCATCGCAGTCCATGACTTGAGCAGCGAGACCAGCGAGGTCGACACTGCAACCGAGGCGCCCAGATAGGTGAGCGGCCAGCGCAGCACGCGCAGGCGAGGCTTGCACCACGCCGCCACGGCCAGGATCACCACGCTGACGCCGGCTGCGGTGCTCAACCATTTGCCGACACGATGCACCACGCCGCTGGTGAACCAATGATCCTTGAGCAGCCAATGCCCGCCTTGCAGCCGATACAGCGCATCGGCCACCCATTGGTCGCCGCCGGCGCCCATCAGCAAGGCACTGGCTACCAGCGCGCCCGCCAATGGCAGCCACAGATGGCGGGCAAGAAAGTGCGTGTGTGCAACGGTGGCAGTGCGTGCCAGGGCAGGCGAAAAAACCGGAAGCGTGGTCATCGAAACGTCGGGCTGTGTCAATGCCCGGCATCTTCGAAACCCCGATGTCGGAGAGCGGTCGGACCGGAGTTGCTCAGGCGTTAACCCAACACCTGTCGTTCAGTCTGCGTCGCTGTCGCCACCGGTTTGTTCGGACGCGGTCGTGGTGCAGCCGGCATGCCACGCCGTGCCCGGAATCAGCTGCCAGCGATTGCGGTTGGATTCGCCGATGTCGATACGCCGCGCCGGATCGATGCAGGCCGGTACCGCCTGCTCGAGCACGAACAGCCAGCGTTTTTCCGGCGCTTGCGCCAGCCACGGGCCGGCCTTGGCCCATTGCGCCTGCCAACTCGCCTTGAAGCCGAAATCGGTCACCGGCCGGTCGGCCTGCAACAGGTTCTGCTCGCGCCAGGCCAGCATGCCCAGTTCGGCATCGGGCCCGATGCGTTGCCCCACGCGTTGCATCAGCCGTGCAGAGGAACTGTACGGATCCAGCGCCGGCATCAGGCCCAGGCCCTGCACCATCCACAGCGCGGCGGTCATCGCCACCACCGCCGTCCCGGCGCGTTTGCCGCGCGACCAGGCCACTGCGCCGGCACCGATCACGCCCAGGCCGAGCAGCCAGAATCCCACCGGCCGCAGCGAGGCAAGTTCCATCCCGCGCTTCAAGGCGGTGGTTTCCGCCCAGGGCAGATGCAGCGCGATCGCGCCGCCCAGCACCAGCCCGGCAAGCGCCAGCACCACCACGTAGCCGGTCAGCACCGCGCGCACGCCGCGCCTGCGCAGCAGCCCGGGCAGCAACGGCGCCGCCGCCATGCACAGCGCAGGCAGCATCGGAAAGATATAGACCTCGCGCTTGCCCGGGCTGGCGCTGAAGAACAGCAGGACCAGCACGCTCCACGCCAGCAGCAACACATGGCGCGGATCGCCACGCCGCAACCGGCGCCACCACGCCGGCAACAGCCAGGGCAGCAACAGGCAGCCGGGCAGCCACAAGGTGGCGATCACCTGCAGGTAGTACCAGGCCGGTTTGACGTGATGCCAGGCGTGCGCGTAGCGGGTGCCGGTCTGCTTGAACAGCAACTCGTGCGCGTAGGCGTGCAACTGCGGGTCCTGGCTGTGCAGCAGCGCGATGCCCAGCGGCCCCAGCCACACCGCGGTGCCGGCCACGAATGCCGGCAACACCAGCAACCAGGTGCGGCCGGCCTGCGCACGCGCGGGCAGCACGCTCCAGTGCCTGCGCGGCAGCGCCATCCATGGCAGCAACAGCAGCAGCGGCAGGAAGCCCACGCCCTTGGTGACCGTGCCGACGCCGGCGGCGAACAGCCCCAGTGTCCACGCGCGCCAATCCGGCCCGCGCAGCAGATGCCGCAGCATTCCCCACAACGCCAGCGTGGTCAGCGCCACCAGCACCATGTCGATCTGCGCGCGCTTTGCCATCAGGCCGAACTGCAGCACCGCGAACAGGGCCAGCACCGCATCGCCGGCCACGCGCCGGTTCCACAGCCGGCGCGTCAGATCCCAGGTCAGCCACAGCGTGACCAGTGCGGCCAGCAGCGAGGGCAGCAGGAACGCCACCGGCCAGTGCGGCACCAGCTCATAGGTCGCCGCCTGCAGCCACATGAACACCGGCGGCTTTTCCGCGTACAGCTCGCTGCCACGGTGCGGCAGCAACCACTGGCCGCTCTCGACCATGGTGCGTGCCGCCAGCACGAAGCGCGGCTCGTCCGGCGGATTGGGCTGGCGCAGCCCCAGGCCGGCCAGCAGGCTGACGACAATCAGCAGCAATGCCACCAACAGCGCAGGGCGGTGGGGCAGGGAGGCAGAGGTGGCTGGCGGCACGCGCACGCCTCGAGTGAAAGGGGCGGAACGATAGCTGGCGACCTTGTCGGAATTTTGTCGGAAGCCCTGCCGCCGCGCGCGCCGAACGACGAGGGCAGTCGGCGGCCGGCTGGCCTCGGGTAGGATGCGCACAGCGTCCCTGTCGGACCGTTCTGGAATCGCGCGCATGCGGCTGCTGGTCATCGAAGACAACCGCAACATGGTTGCCAACCTGTTCGATTATTTCGAAGCCCGCGGGCACACCCTGGACGCGGCGCCCGACGGCATCACCGGCCTGCATCTGGCCACCACCCAGCACTACGACGTGCTGGTGCTGGACTGGATGATGCCGCGCATGGATGGCCCGGAGGTGTTGCGCCGCCTGCGCGAGCAGCATCATTCCGAGCTGCCGGTGATCATGCTCACCGCGCGCGACGAATTGCCCGACAAGATCGCCGGCTTTCGCGCCGGGGCCGACGATTACCTGACCAAGCCGTTCGCGCTGCCCGAGCTGGAAGTGCGCATCGACGCCTTGCTCGCCCGTGCACATGGTCGGCGCCGCGGCAAGGTATTGCAGGTGGCCGATCTGCGGCTGGACCTGGCGACCCTGGAAGCCACCCGTGCGGGCCAGGCGCTGCATCTGTATCCGGCCTGCCGCAAGCTGCTGGAAGTGCTGATGCAGGCCAGTCCGGCAGCGGTCACCCGGCAACGCCTGGAACAGGCGCTGTGGGGCGACGACCCGCCCGATGGCGACATGCTGCGCTCGCATATCTACGAACTGCGCCGCAGCGTGGACGGTCCGTTCGCGCAGAAGCTGATCCACACCCTGCCGCGGCTCGGCTATCGCCTGGCGGCGCTGGATGCCGCCGGCGAATCGGCCGGCAACGCGTGCGTCGATGGCTAGGCCGCGCCCGCTGGGCCGGCGCGTCATGCTGTGGCTGTTCGGCTACACCTTGCTGATGACGTTGGCGGTGTTCGGCACCGCGCAGTATCTGCATGAGCGTGCCGAGCACGGCGTGTGGCGCTCGCTGCTGAATTCCGAACTGGACAGCATCCTGGAGCGCAGCGTGCGCAATCCGGACTACCACTGGCAGGACTCGGACACCTTGCGGCTGTACCGCATCGATGGCTCGGCCGGCGTGCCGCCGGTGCTGCGTACGCTGCACCCCGGCCTGCACGACGAGCTGGAGATCGCCGGCCGCCAGAGCGCAGTGATGGTGCGCGACACGCCGCAGGCCGGCCGCCTGGCGCTGGTGCTGGACATCACCGATTTCGAGGCGCTGGAAAAATTTCTCACCCGCTGGATGCTGGCGGCCGGCGTCGCGTTGATCGGCATCACCTTGCTGATGGGCGCCTACGCGATGGCGCGGCTGGTGCACCCGCTGGTGGAGCTGGCCCGCGACATCGGCGCGTTGCGCCCGGAACGACGCGCGCAACAGATCACCGTGGGCGCGCAGGGCAGTGCCGAGCTCTACGTCATCGCCGATGCGCTCAACGATTATCTGGAACGCAACAGCCAGTTCGTCGAGCGCGAACGCGCCTTCATCGACAGCGCCAGCCACGAGCTGCGCACCCCGATCGCGGTGATCGGCAATGCGGTGGAGCTGGCGCTGGAACAGCCGGGCACGCCGCCGGCGGTGCGCCACCAGCTCACCCGCATCGCGCAGACCAGCGCCGCGGTGGAGCAGCTGATCACCTTGCTGCTGGTGCTTGCGAAGGATCCGGGGCGGCTGGTACGCAGCGGCGATGCCGTGCGGCTGGATCACCTGCTGCCGGAGATCGTCGCCGACCATGCGCATCTGTGTGCCGACAAGGATCTGCAGGTGGTCATCGACCCGCTCCCGTCGTGCAGCCTGACCGCGCCGATGGCCATCGTGCAGACCGCCATCGGCAACCTGCTGCGCAACGCGATCGAGAACAGCGACCGCGGCGTCATCCGCGTCCGGCTGTCCGCGCCGGGCGTGGTGCGCATCGCCGACCCGGGGCACGGAATGAGCCCGGAGGAAATCAGCGCCATCTACGCGCGCCTGGCGCGCGGCAACGCACGGCAGGGCAACGGCATCGGCCTGGAACTGATCGGCCGGCTCTGCGAGCACCTGGGCTGGCACCTGCAGCTGGAATCCGATGCGGGGCAGGGCACCGTGGCGACGCTGGACCTGTCCGCTGCGATCGCCACGACCGAATCGAGGGCGACCTAGCGCGGCTACCAAAACGTAGCGAGCAGTCGTCAGACGGGTGCTGACGGCGCCGCTCCTAGGCTGGCAACAAGCCGCGCGCCTCCAGCCAGCTGCGCGCATTTTCCGCATCCTGCTCGAACCAGGCGCGGGTGGAGCCCAGGCGGTAGGTGTATCCCCAGGCATCCATGTCGGCCATCAGCCGTGCGCTGCCCACGCCGGGTAGCTGGTCGGCCAGCAGGATCTGCAGGTAACAGGTGGCATCTTCCTCATCCACCGAATCGGTGGCGTCGGTGTGCACGGCGGCGCGCCTGTCGGCCGGCAGCACGATCAGATGCCCGGCCTCGTGCAGCATCGAATGCACCGGCGTGTCGTCGCGCACATACACATCGCAGCCGATGATGCCGGCCTCCGGTTCGCCCCAGAAACTGCCCGGTATCGGCGCGCCGGTCGCCACGCGATGCAGGCGCAGGCCGTAGCGTGCGAGCAGGGCAGCCGGCGCATCCAGGCCGATATCGGCCACACACAGCACGCCGGATGCCTCGGGCGCCGTCGCGGGGTGAGGGGTCATACGCAATGGCTCGCGGTCGGGAGCGCCGCAAGGGCGCACGATGGGCGGAAACCGAAACGGCACCGTGCAGGCACGGTGCCGCTGGAAGGATGTCGCATCACGCCACCGTGCTCCGTGCCAGCGAGCACGGACGGCGTGCCGGCATCCATGACCAGGCTTACTTGTCGCCGTCTTCCGGCAAGGCGACCGAGATATCCAGCACGTCGTGCTCGCCGTCCTTGACCAGATCAACCCGCACCGCATCGGCGTCGATGTTGACGTACTTCTTGATCACTTCCAGCAATTCGCGCTGCATCAGCGGCAGATAATCCGGCCCGCCGCGGTGGCTGCGCTCCTGCGCAATGATGATCTGCAGGCGGTTCTTGGCCGTCTCGGCGGTGTTCTTCTTGCTCTTGAGAAAATCGAGCAGGCCCATGCTTACCCTCCGAACAGCTTGCTGAAGAAGCCCTTCTTCTCCACGGATGTGAATCGCATCGGGCGCTCCTCGCCCATGATGCGGGCGACTGCGTCGTCATACGCCTGGCCGGCCGGGGACTCGGCATCCAGGATCACCGGCTCGCCCTTGTTGGAGGCGTTGAGCACGTCGCCGGATTCGGGAATCACGCCGATCGCCTTCAGGCCCAGCACTTCTTCCACGTCGGTGATGCTGAGCATCTCGCCGCCTTCCACGCGGCCCGGGCTGTAGCGGGTCAGCAGCAGGAAGGCCGGCACGGTCTTGCCTTCCTCGGCCTTGCGGGTCTTGGAGTCGAGCAGGCCGATGATGCGGTCGGAGTCGCGCACCGAGGACACTTCCGGGTTCACCACCACTACCGCGCGGTCGGCGAAGTACATCGCCAGGAACGCGCCTTTTTCGATGCCGGCCGGCGAGTCGCAGACGATGTAGTCGAAGCCGTCGGCGGCCAGGTCCTTGAGCACCTTCTCCACGCCGTCCTGGGTCAGTGCGTCCTTGTCGCGGGTCTGCGAGGCGGCCAGCACGTACAGGTTCTCGAAGCGCTTGTCCTTGATCAGCGACTGCTTGAGCGTGGCTTCGCCGTGCACGACGTTGACGAAGTCGTACACCACGCGCCGCTCGCAGCCCATGATCAGGTCCAGGTTGCGCAGACCGACGTCGAAGTCGATGACGGCGACCTTCTTGCCGCGCCGTGCCAGCCCGCAGGCCAGGCTCGCGCTGGTGGTGGTCTTGCCGACGCCGCCCTTGCCGGAGGTGACTACGATGATTTCAGCCAAAGGATTTCTCCGAATGTTTCTGTGGTTGGGCTGCGTCAATCAAGCGCAGCGATCTTGATCTGATCCTGCTCCAGCCAGACCTGGACGGCCTTGCCACGCAGGTCCATGGGAACATCGTCCAGCACCTTGTAGTGGCCAGCGATGGCGACCAGTTCGGCGTGGAAGTCGCGGCAGAAGATGCGCGCGTCCGGGTTGCCCTGCGCGCCGGCCAAAGCGCGGCCACGCAGGGTACCGTAGATATGGATGCTGCCGTCGGCGATGACCTCCGCTCCGGCACCGACCGTATTGAGCACAGTCAGGTCGCAATTCTCCGCATACAGCTGCTGGCCCGAGCGCACCGCGGTACGTTGCATGCGGCCAGGCGCCGGGCGCGCGGCCGGCGGCGCCGGCTCGGCGCGCGCAGGGGGCGGTGGAGGCGGTGGGCTGACCGCGGTGGGCTCGTACTGGGCACGGAACTTGGCCAGCAACGGCAGGCCGAGCTGCTGCGACAGCAGGTCGATCTCGCTGGTGCCGTAGGCCAGCGCCACCGGCAGCACGCCGGCATCGCGCAGGCCATCCAGCAGTGCCTTGGCGGTGCCCATGTCCGGCACCTGCGACAGCCCGCCGAAATCCAGGATCACCGCCGCCCGCCCGAACAGCTTGGGCGCGCGGGTCACGCGCTCGCGCATTTCCTGCACCAGCCGCGGCACATCCAGGGTGCGCACGCGCAGGTTGGCGATGCCCACCTGGCCGATCTTCAGCTCGCCGGCCTGTTCAAAATCCACATTCACACTCGACACGCCTCAGCTCCCCGTCGATGGATTGGCGGTGGCGGCGGCATGGCGCGGCCGGCCCACCCACGGCAGGTCTTCGGGCAGCTTGCCGCCATAGGTTTCCTTGACCCATGGATAGCTGCACATGTCCTTCATCAGCATGCTGGCGCGCACGTCCACGTCCGGCATGGTGTTCTGGCCCACCTCGCGGAAGCCGAAGCTGCCATGGAACAGCAGCGCCGCATCGGCACCGTGGTCCAGGAACACCTCGCAGGCCAGCTGCGGGTAACGCAGCTCGGTATAGCTCTGCACGTCGGCGTAGAACGCCCGCCCGACGCCGCCGCCGCGCCGGCGGCTGGCGACCACGATGCGGTCGATATAGAAGAATTCCGGATGACGGTCCCGGAACCAGGCGAAATTGCTGCTGTCATGGGCACTGCCGCTGCCGAACCCGACCAGGAACCCGGCCAGGTTGCCGTCGCGCTCGGCGACGCGGAAATATTCGGCCTGGGCGTAGAACCGTTGCAGCTTGGTTGAATCCAGCGGCAGGATCGCCAGTCCGGCATTGTTGTTCAGGGCCAGGACGGAATCGAGCTCGTGCTCGCGCACGTCGCGGATGACGATCGACATTGGGACTCCGTGGGGTAACGCTCTCGACCCGAAATCGGATCTGCGTCGGATTATTACATGCGTGGCCTGAAGCGGCGACCCGGCGCGTGCCCGCCGCTGGTCGCGCGCCCGGGCAATGAGCCAATGCGCAGCGCCCGACGCATGCCGCCGACGCATGCCGCGCCGCTGCGCCGCCGACCCGATTGCTGGTCCGCAAGCGCTGGCCGGCGCATGCATGACTTCCGGCAAGAGGGCAGCGGCGGCGCTTGGGCCTAAGATGCGGACATGTTGGGATACCTCAGCCATACGCGCGTCCTGCGCTTCGCCGGCCTGTTCACCTGGGCGATGATCGCCATGCCCTTGGTGTTCATCTACTGGGCACCCGCCGAGGAGGGCGACCACCGCAGCGTGATGGAGGCGGCCTTGATGTCGGCGTTCTTCGTCGGCTTCGGGGCCAGCTATTTCTGGTTGACGCGTGGCCTGAGCAGCGGCGGCCATGCCCACTGGTACGACCGGCTGATCCTGCTGTTGCTCACGGTCTGCGCGCTTGCGGTGAGCTATCTCACCCGGACCGGGCTCGGCAGCATCCTGATGATGGTGGCGGCCGGTGTGATCCCCTGGTTGTTGCCGCTGCGCGTTGGCGTGGTCTGGCTGGTGCTGAGCCAGCTGGCCGTGCTTCCGGTCTACCACCTGTTGCTGGGGTTTCCGGTCTCGGGCGCGCTGATGCAGTCGCTGCTCTACGGCGGCTTTTCGATGTTCATCTTCGTCACCAGCCTGGTGGCCCGCCAGCAGGCCGAGGCCCGCGAGGAACAGCGCCGGCTCAACGCCGAACTGCGCGCCACCCGTGCGCTGCTGGCCGAAAGCGCGCGCATCAACGAACGCACCCGCATCTCGCGCGAGTTGCACGACCTGCTCGGGCACCACCTGACCGCGCTCAGCCTCAACCTGGAAGTGGCCGGCCACATCACCGAAGGCCAGGCCCAGGAGCATGTGCGCCAGGCGCATACCCTGGCCAAGCTGCTGCTCACCGACGTGCGCGAAGCGGTCAGCCAGCTGCGCGACAGCGGCGCGATCGACCTGGAAGCGGCGCTGCGGCCGCTGGTGACCCAGGTGCCGTCGCTGGACATCCACCTGGACATCGCCCAGCCGCTGACCCTGGACGACCCCGAGCGCGCCCATGTGCTGCTGCGCTGCACCCAGGAGATCATCACCAATGCGGTGCGCCACGCCGGCGCGCGTAACCTGTGGATCCAGGTGCGGCGCGATGCGGGGACGGTGTTGATCGATGCCCGCGACGATGGCCATGGTGCCGATGCGGTGGCGCCCGGCAACGGCTTGCGCGGCATGCGCGAGCGGCTCAGCCAGTATGGTGGGCAGCTGGAAATCCAAACCCGGCGAGGTGACGGCTTCGGCCTGCGCATCTCCGTTCCAGGCGCGCCGGCACTGATGCCTGCGGCCGTGACCCAAGGAGTGTTCTGATGATCCGTGTGTGCCTGGTCGACGACCAAACCCTGGTGCGCCAGGGGATCCGCTCGCTGTTGGCGCTGGACAACGGCATCGAGGTGGTGGCCGAGGCCTCTGACGGAAAGCAGGCGGTGGAGCAGATCCCGCAGATCCAGCCGGACGTGGTGCTGATGGATATGCGCATGCCGGTGATGTCCGGCCTGGAAGCGCTGCAGATGCTCTCGCGCAACGGCACGCTGCCGCCGACCATCATCCTGACCACCTTCGACGACGACCAGCTGGTGCTGGCCGGGCTCAAGGCCGGCGCCAAGGGCTACCTGCTCAAGGACGTCTCGCTGGAACAGCTGGTCGGCGCTATCCGCACCGTGGCCGAGGGCGGCTCGCTGGTGCAGCCGGCAGTGACCCAGCGCCTGCTCTCGGGCCTGGAACACATGCGCAACGAGTTCGTCAGCCTGGACCGGCCCGATCCGCTCACCGACCGCGAGACCGAGATCCTGCGCCTGATGGCCAGCGGCTTTTCCAACAAGGAGATCGCCAATTCGCTGGGCGTAGCCGAGGGCACTATCAAGAATCACGTGTCCAACATCCTGTCCAAACTTGGCGTACGCGACCGCACCCGCGCGGTGCTGAAGGCGTTCGAGCTGCAGTTGGTGTGACGGCAGCATGTCCCGCCCGGCGCAGCGCGCCGGGCGTTCGCGGGCGCGCAAGCCTGCGGCTTGCAGGTGGCGTTCGCTCACCCTGTCCCGGCGGCAAGTGCAGTGGCGCCGGCTTGCCTGTGGATTGCATCGGTGGCGGCTTGGCGACGGCCCGCATCGGTCCGATCGGGCGTCGTGCCCTGGCGGCATCACACGCAGGCAGCGTGGGATGTGCATGATGGCTGCGCGCGATTGGCGCAAACCCTTGCAACGGCTGGGATTGCGCAGCTCCAGCGCGGCCCTGCACGCGCCAAATGACACCGCAAGACCGCGCTACCCGTCGCACAACTGAACATCTTTGCCGAAGCCTGCTAGGATGGTGGCTTCGCTTCACTCAACCCGGCCGTGGGATCGGCCCCGGAGACCTCCTGAATGACCCGTATTATCGAGTTCCTGATCGCCTTGGGGATCGTGGCTGGCTTGTTTGTCGTGGTGGGCCTGGTGTTGCCCTCGGAACGGCAGATGTCCGAGAGTGTTGAGACCAACCGCCGAATGACGATCGTTTACGACACTGTGAACAGCTTCCGTCGTTTCAAGGATTGGAACCCGCTTGTGCTGCGCGACCCGAAGATCCAGCTGAAGCTGGTCGGCCCGGAAGAGGGCAAGGGTGCACGTGTCGAGTACAGCTCCACCGAAGGCTACATCGGCAACGGCAGCTGGGAAATCACCAACACCGTCAAGAACGAGCGTGTCGAGATCGCGATCGAAGATCCCACCAAGGGCTACGACAAGGTCACCAACTTCACCCTGGCACCGACCGGCAAGAACAACAGGAACGTCAAGATCACGCAGGACTACAGCGTCAAGTACGGCTGGAACCTGTTCGGTCGCTATGCCGGCCTGTATGTCAGCCGCCACGTTGGCGACGATCTGAAGCTGGGTCTGTCGCGTCTGGCTACCGCACTGGCCACCGTGCCGAACTTCGACTACCGCGCGCAGCTGGATGGCAAGCCGGTGTTGAGCGATCTCAAGATCGTCGACGTGCCGGCCGAAGACCTGCTGGTCGTCACCGCGGGCAACATCGACCGCGATAACGAGACCATCAAGAAGTCGATCAAGGACAACCAGGAGTGGATCAAGCGCGTGATGGACGCCAATGGTCTGGAAGCTGCTGGCCCGGTCCGTATCGTCACCACCGACTTCGCCACCGACAAGTACGCCTTCGACGTCGTGCAGCCGGTCCGCAAGCGTGCCGGTGGCGCGCCGAAGACCGACACCGCCAAGACCGACGCCAAGAAGGATGACGCGGCAGCCGCTGCTCCGGTCGATGCGACTCCGGTCGCTGCCACCGGCGAAGAGCTGAAGCTCAACATCCCGTCCGAGGCACCGGTGAAGTACCAGCGCACTCCGGCGCACCGCTCGGCGTTTGCGACCTATGCGGGCCACATGGCGGGCCTGGATGCGGTACGTAACTCGCTGCGCGCCTGGGCTGCCACCAGCGGCATGGATGTGACCGAGCGTCCGTACGAAGCCTGGAAGGGCGGCGTGGACAAGTCGTTCACCCAGGACGGTACCTACGATGTCTACTGGGCCATCAAGTAATCGTCTTACCGCGATGACCTGATCCAGACCAAAGCGCGCCGCAGTCCTGCGGCGCGCTTTTTTTTGGCGCTACGGCGCTGCCGGGGAAGTTGCCTGCATGTCCTTGCTCGACCGTCGTAAGAAACACCCCTCGCTGCTGGCGTTCTGCGGCGGCCTGCTGGCCGCCGTGGCCGTCGGGTTGTCGGCTTACGCCTCGCACGGCGTGGCCGATGCGCTGGTGCAGTCGCGGCTACAGCTGGCGTCGCTGTATGCGTTCGGCCATGGCGCGGTACTGACCGTGCTGGGCGCTGCCGAAACGCGCGTGCTCGGGCGGGTTGGCTTGTACCTGCTGCTGCTCGGCACGCTGCTGTTTGCCGGCAGCCTGGTCGGCGGCGCGTTGCTGCACTGGCCGACCAGCCTGGCACCGGTGGGCGGGGTCAGCCTGATGCTGGGCTGGGTGCTGCTGGCCATTGGCGCGTTGAGACGTTGAAATGCCGCGGCATGCGCGCGGGTTCGATGTGGAGGCCGCCTTTGCGCATCTGGTCCGGCGCGATCGCGCGCTGGGGGCGTGGATGCGACGGGTCGGCCCCATCGCCGCGCAGCCGGGCTGGCGCAAACCGTTCGACCCGGTGGATGCGTTGGCGCGCGCGATCCTGTTCCAGCAGCTCAGCGGCAAGGCCGCGTCCACCATCGTGGCACGGGTGGAAGTGGCCATCGGCGCGAGCCGGCTGCATGCCGGCACGCTGGCGCGCGTGGACGATGCCGCGTTGCGCGCCTGCGGTGTGTCCGGCAACAAGGCGTTGGCGCTCCGCGACCTGGCGCAGCGCGAACTGGCCGGTGAAATTCCTTCGCTGCGCAGCATGGCCTTCATGCCCGACGAAGCCATTGTGCAGACGCTGGTACCGGTCCGTGGCATCGGCCGCTGGACGGTGGAAATGATGCTGATGTTCCGCCTGGGCCGCCCGGACCTGCTGCCCATCGACGACCTGGGCGTGCGCAAGGGTGCCCAGCGCGTGGACAGGCACGAACAGATGCCTGCCCCCAAGGCATTGGCCGAACGCGGCGAACGCTGGGGTCCCTACCGCACGTATGCCGCGTTCTATCTCTGGAAGATCGCCGACTTCAGTATCGCCGCCAAGGTGCCGACACCGCGTTCGCAGGAGTGATCAGGCATGGAGCGCGACGCGAGCTCCGCATGCCTCACACCGCGTGCCAGCGCCAATGCCACGGCTCGTAGACGATGCCATGCGGGTTGTGGCGCGGGTAGCTCAGGCGATAGCCAAAATCCGGAGCATGCCGGCTCAGCCACGCAAACGCTGCGGTAGCCTCGAACGACTCTTCGGCCGGCAGTTCGCCGGGGGTGCCGATATCCAGCGCGTCGCCGCTGTGGTGCTCGCTGAAACCGGGCGCTGCGTTGACTGCCAGAATCTGCTGCAACGATAGTCCGCGTGCGAACTTGCGCTCGAAGATGCCCAGTTGGTAATCGTGGCTGCGATAGCCGGAGATGGCATCCAGCACGATGTCCGCGCGCAGTGCTGCCGCACGCATCAGGCGCCACGCACGCGCCGCGCCGTCGCTCAACCACAATGGCCGCCCGAAGCGGTCGTGTCCGGCGAACTGCAGCGTGGCCGGCTCCGCGATCAGGGACAGGCCGGTCTGTCGCACGTAGTCGTCCGCGGCCAGCCCCAGCTGCGCCAGGCGTCGCTGCAGTCCATCGATCGCCAGCGCTGCGCCGCTGGACCGCACGGGGCCCGTCGCGGCAGCCTGCAGCCGGTCCAGCGCTTCGTCCAGACCGGGCTCGCGCGGTAGGTGCGGAATCAACGGCATGATCCCCCATGGCAGCTGCGCGGCCAGATAGCGTCCGTCGCGCTTGCGCCGCAGCAGCCAGTCGGCCTGCGCCAGTACGCGGGCGTCGGCATTGCTGCGCGCGTGCAGTAGCGCGGCAGGCAGCAGTTCGATGGCGGTGGTGTTGAGCAGCAGGGTCAGGGTCGGGCGCATCGCGACAGGGTAGGGCGAACGGTGATGCGCGGCCAGACGTTGCAGACCCGGCGGGCATTTCCGGCCGGCGAGCTGCCGGTCGTGCGCGGTGGCGACGATGCCGACAAGGCGCGCGCGATTCCGATCGCCGAAGTCATGGCGATGGGCCCCGGTTGTAGGCAGGGGCGGTGCATCGCGCGGGTACAGGCGCCGCTTCGACGCCCGGCCTGTCCCGATCCGGTGGCCGAGACGGCGGCCGGCGTGCCGATAGTCAGGGCCATGGTCAGGGTTGCCGCTCCCGCACGCCGATGGACCGATGAACGCTCACGCATCGCGTTCAGGCTCGTCGCGCGGTTTCGGTAGCCGGCCGGCCTTGCGCAGCGCATCGCGCAGCACGTATTCGATCTGCGCGTTGAGGCTGCGCAGTTCGTCGTCGGCCCAGCGTTGCGCGGCGGCCAGGACATCGGCGTTGATGCGCAGCGGATAGGCCTTCTTTTCGCTCATTCGCCGTTTCCGCGGCTGCCGTGGCGGCGCAGGTGCATGACCATCGACACGATCAGCGTGTTGACGCCGATGAGCATGCCGATCACCACCGCATAGATGCCGGCGCGGTTGTCGCCCGCCCAGTACAGGCACGCAGCCCCGACCAGGATCACCAGGCTGATCAATGCCCAGCGCAGGCCCAGTCCGCGCGCGCGGTCGTCGTCGTTCGCCCCGATCGAGGCGGCGATCGCCAACGCGGGCAATCCGGAAAGCGCAACCACCAGCGGCACCATCACATTCATTGCATCACCTCAATACAGCGAGCCGGCGTTGACAACCGGCTGGGTCCCGCGATCAGAACACAGCACCGTGAGCAGGTTGCTGACCATATGCGCCTTGCGCTCTTCGTCCAGCTGCACCACGCCGTTCTTCTGCAGCTCGGCCAGCGCCATTTCGACCATGCCCACCGCACCGGCCACGATGCGCGTGCGCGCGGCGATCACTGCGTTGGCCTGCTGGCGCTGCAGCATGGCCTGGGCGATTTCCGGTGCATAGGCCAGATGGCTGATGCGTGCTTCGATCACGTCCACGCCCGCCTGGGTCAGGCGTTCGTCCAGGTGGTGCTTGAGCTGTTCGCTGATTTCGGCCGGGTGGCTGCGCAGCGAAATCTGGCCTTCTTCGTGCTGGTCGTACGGGTAGCTGGTGGCCATCGCGCGCAATGCGGCTTCGGACTGGATGTGCACGAAGCTTTCGTAGTCGTCCACGTTGTACACGGCTTCGGAGGCATCCAGCACCTGCCACACGATCACCGCGGCGATCTCGATCGGGCTGCCATCCAGCTCGTTGACCTTGAGCCGTCCGCTTTCGAAATTGCGCACGCGCTGACTGACCCGGCGCTTGGAGTAGAAGGGGCTGTTCCAGCGCATCCCCGAATCCTTGACCGTGCCGATGTACTTGCCGAACAGGCTCAGGACGGCCGCCTGGTTCGGCTCCAGCGTGTACAGGCCAGCCAGGACGAACACATTGCCGGCAGCGACCAGAATGGCTGGCAGCATGGCCAGTGGCGGCAGATATCCCGCGCCGGCGGCGATCAGCACCGTGGCAGCCAGCAGCAGCACGACGACACTGGCAGCGATCACTGGAATGCCGGGAAAAGAACCGAGCGACTTCTCTTTCATGGCTGGGGCGTCCTTGTGGTTTGGATGAAAGATATCAAATTGATATCAAGTTTTAACCGGGTTTCCGACCGACGGTCGTGGCATCGGCCCGCTAAAATGGCTGTCCCCTCGATCTGGATAACGCCTCATGACCACCCTCGGCACTCCGCTGTCGCCTTCCGCCACCCGCGTGCTGCTGTTGGGCTCGGGCGAACTGGGCAAGGAAGTGGCGATCGAGCTGCAGCGCTTCGGTGCGGAGGTGATCGCTGCCGACCGCTATGCGGACGCGCCGGCGATGCAGGTGGCGCATCGCTCGCACGTGCTGGACATGCTCGACCCCGCGGCGCTGCGCGCGCTGATCGCCAGCGAGCGGCCGCAGCTGATCGTGCCGGAGATCGAGGCCATCCACACCGAGACCCTGGTGGCGCTGGAACGCGAACAGGGCCAGAAGGTGATTCCCACCGCGCGCGCCGCACGCCTGACCATGGACCGCGAAGGCATCCGCCGGCTGGCTGCCGAGACGCTGGGTCTGCCGACCTCGCCGTACCGCTTTGTCGACACCGCCTCGCAATACCGCGAGGCGATCGCCGCCGTTGGCCTGCCCTGCGTGGTCAAGCCGGTGATGTCCTCCTCCGGCAAGGGCCAGAGCACGCTGCGCAGCGAGGCCGATATCGATGCGGCGTGGGAGTACGCGCAGACCGGTGGGCGCGCCGGTGCCGGCCGCTGCATTGTCGAAGGCTTCATCGATTTCGATTACGAGATCACCCTGCTCACCGTGCGGCATGCCGGCGGCACCTCGTACTGCGACCCTATCGGCCACTGGCAGCAGGATGGCGATTACCGCGAGAGCTGGCAGCCGCAGCCGATGTCGGAAGCCGCATTGCGTCGCTCGCAACAGATCGCAAAAGCCATCACCGACGACCTCGGCGGCTGGGGCCTGTTCGGCGTGGAGCTGTTCGTCAAGGGCGACGAAGTGTGGTTCAGCGAAGTGTCGCCGCGCCCGCACGACACCGGGCTGGTCACGCTGGTCTCCCAGGACCTGAGCGAGTTCGCATTGCATGCCCGCGCCATTCTTGGCCTGCCGGTCGGTGCGGAGGATGGCGGGGTGATCCGCCAGAGCGGCCCGTCGGCCTCCTGCGCGCTGCTGGCGCATGGCAACGGCGTGCCGGTGTTCGACAACGTGGCCGATGCACTGCGCGACCCGGACACCGCACTGCGCCTGTTCGGCAAGCCACGGGTGGATGGTCACCGCCGCGTCGGCGTGACGCTTGCCCGTGCCGGCAGCATCGATGACGCACGCGAGAAGGCGCGCGTGGCCGCTGCGGCGCTGTCGATCCAGTTGCAGGACTGATCGCCGCACGTTCTGAGAGGTGCAGCGCACCGCTGCACTTCTTCAGCCCGCCAAACGCTGCGGGCTTCGATGCGTCACCATGACCGGCATCCCTGGCCCATGCAAACCGCACGAGGCTTCGCGCGTACCCTCATCCGCCCCTTCCGGGCAGCTTCTCCCCACAAAGGAGGGCAATGTCCGGGCGGGAGAAGCAAACACGCGAGTGCCGTTTGGCTCGGATCGTTGGTAGTGAAGCGACATGATCGGTTCACTGCGAGCAAACCTGCGCCACCAAGCGCGACTGACCGCACGTGCCTGCGTCGGCCCACCAGCAGGCGCACAAACGCAGGCGGGGCCAGGAACCCACCCTTCCGAATCCCCACTCCCCACTCCCCACTCCCCAATCCCGGCTACCAGACCACATCCACCCACACCGCGTGATGGTCGCTGCCATCGGCGATCGCCGCTTCCGGGTCGCTGCTGGCGGGCCAGAAGATGCCGCTGCCAGCCAGGGTGAACTGGCGCGACGGCAGCACGTAGTCCAGACGCATGGTGCCGGCCTGCGGGCCGAAGTCGCCGGTGACCTGGTGCGGGTCGCCGGTATGCGCGACGCCGTGCGCGGCGTATTCGGCGGTCTTTTCCGGGCCGCCGGCGCTGCGTGGGGTGGGGTACTGGAGAACGCGCGGGTGATCGATCAATGCGCGGATCGCCTCATGGCGGCCGGCGCCATCGATCGGGTCGTTGTTCAGATCGCCCAGGATGACGAAACGCGCATCGGCGGGCAGGCCACCGCAGGCGCCTTTGTCGTCGCACAGCCAGCGCCGGCTGTCGGCCGCGTTGTCCAGGTATGCACGCCACAGCGCGAGCTCATCGTGGTTGCGTGCGGCGTTGCGTTTTTCCGCGCCATCGAACACCGGTGGGGTGGGGTGCGACACCAGTGCATGCACCACGCCCAGCGGCGTGCGTACCGGCACGTCCCAGTGCGATTTGGATGACAGCCGCAACTGCGCCCAGATCGCGTCGCTGTAAAACGATGCCCGCGTGGACGGATCGATCGGCCGCAGTGCGCCGGGCAACGTGCTCCACTTCAGGAGCTGGAAACTGCGCACGGCCTGCGCATCGATGGGATACCGCGACAGCACCAGCATGCCGTACTGGCCGGGATGCAGGCCGAAGCCCCAGGCATCGTTGCCGCGGTTGCGGCCATCGCCGCCGACACTGCCGCTGTTGTCCAGATCCAGCCCGCTCGGGACGCCGGTGTTGACCGGCGCCAGGTACCGATACGGATAACGCAGCGGCTCGCCGCCCCCCGGCTGCGCCACCTGCAGGTAGCGCTGCTGGAACAGATCGGCAGCGCGGTGTTGCGGATCGAAATCGAATTCGTTGAGCAGCACCAGATCCGGGCGCACACGCTGCAATACCGCGGCAATCTTGCGCGCATGCGCGCTGTCGCCCTGCAGTTCGGCGATCAGGCCGCCCGCTTCGTCCGAATACAGCGAGGTGTTGTAGGTGGCGATGCGCAGTGGCGCTGCAACAGGCTTGGCAGGCGAAGGATCGGACGCCGTGGTGGTGGACGGCACCCGATGGGTGCAGGCGGTACACAGTGCGCCGAGCGCAAGCAGCAGGAGAGGTTTGATCATCGCGGAATTCTCGCATGGCCGATGCGACAGGCCGATGTCGCCGTTTGGCAGCTCAAGGAGGCAGTACGCTGGCGGGCAATCCACGCCAGTGGCGGCCATCGTAGGCCTCCAGCGCATCGAAGCGGCGCTTGTAGTTCATCTTGGCGTGGCCTTCGATCCAGTAGCCCAGGTAGACATGTGCGCGCCGCTCGCGCTGTGCCCACTGGATCTGCTGCAGGATCGCGAACGTCCCCAGGCTGCGCGTAGCCGCCTCGGGCGCATAGAACGTGTAAACGGCCGACAGCGCATGTTCGGTGACATCGGTGACCGCCACGGCGAGCAATTCCCCCGGACCATGCGCGACAGGCGCCTGGCGGATTTCCAGAAAGCGCCCATGCGACCAGCCGCCGATCAGGAACTGGTCGAACTCGGTGGCGCCGTGCTCGTCCATGCCGCCGCCGGGATGCCGGTGCTTGAGATAGCGACGGTACAGCGCAAGCTGCTCGTCGGTACGTTCGGCGGCGACCACGCGCACCACCAGGTCCTGGTTGCGCGCCAGGCAGCGGCGTTGGCTGCGATCGGGTTGGAACGTATCCACCACGATGCGTACCGGCACGCAGGCGCGGCAACGTTCGCAATGCGGACGGTAGACCAGATCGCCGGAGCGGCGGAATCCCCACGCCAGGGCCTGCGGGTAGATCGTTCCCAAACGCGGATCGTGTGGGTCCAGTACCAGATCGCGCGCCTGGCGGTCGGGCCAGTAGCCGCAGGGATGTTCGCCGGTCTGGAACAGGCGCAGGTCGTCGTGGGTGTCGGCATGGATGGCCATGCGCGCAGGATAGCGCCTGTGCGTCGCAACAGCGGCGACTGTCCGCCGGATGAATGCGGCCGATGCGCGCGTCAACGCCTGCGCCGGCGGCTCGTTGGTGTGTGTGTTGGTGGCAGCGCACGGCGGATCCGGATGCGCCACCCACGCGATGCGGCCCATGCAGGTGCCGCGTGTGGTTCCCACAGATCAGGAGTTTCCCATGACGTCCCGCAAACCCTTTCTCGCCCTGGCCGTATTGGCCGCGCTGTCCACCGGCGCAGTCGTCGCCGCCACCCCGCCGGCATCCGGCGATGCGCCGCGTCCTGCCAAGCTCGACAGCAACGGCGATGGCGTGGTCGACCGCAGCGAAGCGGCCGCCAACCCGACGCTGGCGGCGCAGTTCGACACCCTGGACGCCAACAAGGACGGCAAGCTCTCGCGCGATGAGCGTCCTCGCCATCGTGGCCCAGGGCGCGAAGGTCGCGGCGAGTGGCTGGCCAAGTTCGACACCAACAAGGACGGGCGCATCAGCCGCGAAGAGGCCAAGGCCGATCCGAAATTCGCTGCGCGCTTCGACCAGATGGACGTCAACAAGGATGGCTTTATCGATCGTGCCGACCGTGAGCTGCGCATGCAGCAGCACCGCGATGCCTGGTTCGCCAAGGCCGACACCGACAAGGACGGCAAGCTGAGCAAGGCCGAGTTCGATGCAGCATCGAAGTTACGTGGCGAGCACGGCCCGCGTGGTCCGGGCGAGCATGGCGATCACGGCAAGCATCCGATGCCGCCCAGGCCCGCTGCCGCCAACTGAGCGCGTAGCGCGCATCAATGTGAATGATGCAGCGGCCGGCGCGTGACGCGTGTCGGTCGCTGCAGGCAACAGCAACACGCAACAGCAATACGCAACAGCAATACGCAACAGCAATACGTAACAGCAATACGTAACAAGGCGCCGATCGACCAATGGCCTCCTGCGCGAGCAGGGGGCCGTTCTCGTTGCCTGCAGTGGGCTGTCATTGGCGGTGTAGCGGTGACGCCACGCCGGCCTCAAAGCATTCCCAGCTGCATGTAGTGACGCACGATCGGCAGCATGACTGCCGCCACGCTCGCCAGCATTGCACCCGGACTGAACAGGCACCGGTACAGCAGCGGTGCATGTGTGGCGCCGCGTCTGCGCGCATCGCGTTCCAGCATGGGGCGCATGACCCGTGGTAGCACCCGGATGGATTGATAGCTGAGCACCGCCATGCCGGTGCAGAGCACCAGCAGCGATGGCCACGCACCGGCATCCAGCTTTTTAAGCAGGAGCGTGCCGCCGACCACCAGCACCGACGTCAGCGTGGTCATGCGCATGAAGCGGCCAATGGCGGCTGCCTCAAGGTCGGTCTGTGCAAAGCGCAGCAGGTACCAGCACGACCAGTACGTGCCGAATCCGGCAACCAGCACGGCGCCGGTTGCGAACAGCGCCGGCATGCCGAGCCAGATGCTGAGCGCGCCAGCGGACCCACCCCCGCCGAGCACCGAGCCAGTCACTGCACTCATGCCCAGCTTGCCCGCGCCACCGAGACCGCCCAGCACGATCGCCGCGCTTGCGGTGCCTGGTGCCGCAAGCAGGGTTGCCGAGGTCACTGCGGTGGCAAAGGCAACGCCTGGTGCGCTACCACGTGCGAATTCGCCGAACCGTTTCAACAGTTCATCGCGCACGCTGGCACGTGCGCGCGACAGCCGCTTGCGCACCGCCGCGTCGCTCAGGCCCAGCAGCGACGCAACCTGTTGTGAGCTCTGGCCTTCGCGGTAATACAGCAGCAGCGTCTCGCGGCTTTCTTCCGGTAGCGCGGAAATCATGTCGAATGCGGCGATCTCTTCCTCGGCCTGCAACAGATGGTCGGCGGGCGAGGGAGCCGGATCGGCGGCCATGGCGATCGCCAGGTCGGCGGCCTCGCCGCTGAGCGCGCGGTGGCGATTCGCACGCAGCCAGTCACGCGCCAGGTTGCGGGTGATCTGGCGCAGCCACGGCAGGAAGCTGGCGGGCTGATGCAGTTGCGCCAGCCGCTGCCAGGCGCGCAGGAAGGCTTCCTGGGCGATGTCCTCGCTGGCGGCGATATCCCGGGTGATGGCCAGTGCGATGGCGGTCACCGTGTTCTGGCAGGCGCTGACGATGCGGCCATAGGCCTGCTGGCATCCGGCTGCGGCGCTGGGCAGTTCGCGTTGCAACATCAGATCCAGCGTGTCGGCAGTCATCGGCGCACTCCATGTCCTGTTGCCAGCATGACGCATGCCGGCAATGGATGTGACCGAGCTGGTGAACCTCGCACCTGTCACGCCATCGACCGAGCGGGCGCCCTCCGGCCGGCCGCAGTCAGCGCGATGGCTGGATCCGTACCCGCATTTCCTCGTCTTCTGGCGCTGGGTCAGCTGCCGATGGCGATGCCGGCTGCATTGACGGGGCGACCGGCGCAGGCGCACTGCGATGGCGCATCACCACCACCATGGCCACGGCGCCGATCACCAGCAGCAGGACCAGGCGGATCCGCCAGGCCCAACTGCGCGCGCTGGCACTGGAACCGTTCTCGCCATCGCGGAAGGTGTACTCCACGTTCGGCAGGTCGCGGCGGGTGGTGTCGAGCAGGCGCGCTTCGCGCAGCAGATCGCGCGCACGCGGCTGGTCGTTGGCATGCACGATCCACACGGTGGGCTGCGCCTGCGCGTTGCCTTGCTCCAGATAGCTGAACTGGCCACCGCGCTTGCTCTGGTAGGAGCGGCCATTGCTGATGCGGATCTCGATTCCCGCATCGCGCAACAGATTGGCGACGCCTTCGGCGGTTTCGATACGTTGACTGCTGAAGATCTTGCGCATGGTGGGAAAACGCCGTTGGGTCCGGATCAGATGGCACCGCTAAGGTGCCGGTTCAAGATGAGGCATTCAGGTGCGGCTGCCGTCAGCTGCTCGCATCGCATGGCAGGTGAGCATGCCAGTTTGCAGCCTCTGCGGCGTGCGTGGCGGTGGACTGCGGCGTACACGACCGGGGCGCTGTGCCCTGGGACCACCGATAGGCGCACCCTGGCCACGCCGTTGCGCGCTACTCCTTGGCCGGCACCGCGGCCGCGCTGCCGTCGGGTACCACGCGGATCAAGCCTTCCTGCGTCGTGCTGGCGACCAGCACGCCGTCGCGGGTGAAGAACTGCCCGCGCGCCAGGCCGCGCGAGCCCTGCGCGGTAGGGCTGTCCAGCGAATACAGCAGCCAGTCGTCGGTGCGGAACGGGCGATGGAACCACAGCGCATGATCCAGCGAGGCCATCTGCACGTTCGGCGTGTAGTAGCTGATGCCGTGCGGAAACGTCGAGGTGCCCAACAACTGGAAGTCCGAGGCATAGGCCAGCAGTGCCTGGTGCAGGCCGACGTCGTCGCCGATGGGGTCGGTCAGGCGCAGCCACATCTGCTGGAATGGCGGGCGCTTGGGCGGCTTGAGTTCGTCGCGCGGAAACACATGACGAAACTCGAACGGCCCGCCGCGCGAGAGCCAGCGTTGCACCTTGGCCGGCAGGTTCGCCAGCACCTCCGGTGCCAGTGGGGCGGCCGGCTCGATGTCTTCCGGCGGCGGTACCACCGGCATTGCCGATTGATGTTCGGCGCCGTCCTCGCGTTCCTGGAACGAGGCCGCGCAGAAGAAGATCACCTTGCCGTGCTGGATCGCAGTGACGCGCCGTACCGAAAAACTGCCGCCATCGCGGGTGCGATCGACGTCGTAGACGATGGGGTGGTCGATATTGCCGGCGCGCAGGAAATAGGCATGCAGCGAATGCGCCTGGCGGCCGTTTTCCACCGTGGCCTGCGCCGCCGACAGCGCCTGGCCCAATACCTGGCCGCCGAACACGTACTTGGTGCCGATATCGCGGCTCTGGCCGCGGAACAGGTTGTCTTCCAGGCGCTCCAGCGACAGCAGGCTGATCAGTTCGGAGACCACGGGTTCGGCATTGGCGGACAAGAGGCTGGCCTGGGCGTGCGAAGGGTGGCGATTATACCGGGCCACCCGCCGGGCACCGTGCCGCGGCCGGCTCAGGCCTTGTGCAGGCGCGCCACCAGGCCCTGCAGTGCAGCCTGGGCATCCGGCGCGTACCAGCCGTCGACGAAACGCTCCAGCTGGATCAGTTCCGGAGCCAGTGCCGCGCGCAGGTCTGCGCGTGCCACCGCACGCGTGGCCAGCATCGGCTGACGCGGCAGCTGCTGCAGATCGTGCAGCCAGGCCACCGCGCGCGCGGTGACCAGTTCGCCATCGACCAACTCGTCCACCAGGCCGATCTGCACCGCCTGTTCGGCCGGCAGCAGCTGCCCGGCGATCAGCAGGCGCTCGGCGCGGTGCGCGCCGACCACGCGGCGCAACAGCCGCTGGATGCCTTCGGGTGCGGCCAGGCCCACCTGCACTTCGTTCAAGCCGATCGTATACGGTTTGGCGGTATCGGCACTGCGCGCCATCACCCGGTAATCGCAGCACAGCGCCAGCACGCAGCCGCCGGCCGGCGCATGCCCGCCGATCGCCGCCACCACCGGGATACGGCTGTTGGCCAGCGCCTGCGCGGCCTGGAAGAACGCCGTCCAGCTGGCCAGCAGCGCGGCCCGGTCGGTGCCATGCGCCAGCAACTGCGGCACATCCATGCCGCCGGAAAAAATCCGCTCGCTGCCCGACAGCACGATGCCGTCGGCCTCGTCGCCGGCCTGCCGCACCGCAGCGCTCAGGGCCTGGCACAGGGCACTGTCCAGCGCGTTGACCGGCGGGCGCGCCAGACGGATTTCGCGAACTCGGCCATGGTCTAAGATCTGGATGCTCATTCGGGGCTCCTGGAGGTCGGGTCATGATAGACGGCAGTCGAAGCAGGCGGCACCTGCGTGCGCGTGTGCTGCTTGGTGCGGTGGTAATGCTGGGCAGTGCAGGCGTCGCAGCGCAGTGCCTGCCGGAGTTCAACCAGGGCTGGATCCGCATCCCGCCGCCTGGTGGCATGGGGATGGCGGCCGGCTTCGGCCAGTTCCACAACGGCTGCGCGCAGCCGCTGAAGGTCACCGCGGTCAGCAGCAGCGCGTTCGCCGATGTGTCCCTGCACGAAACCACGCAAAGCAATGGCGTCAGCCGCATGCGCGCGGTGCCCGAACTGGCGTTGCCGGCCGGTGGGGCGGTGCCGTTGGCCCCGGGCGGCCTGCACCTGATGCTGATGGACGCCCGCGCGCCATTGCAGGAAGGCACGCAGGTGCCGGTGACGTTCACCTTGCAGGATGGTCGCCAGATCAAGGCCACGCTTCAGGCCCGCAAGCGCGCACCGGGGTCGTAAGGTCGCGGCGTCGGCGCTGCCGTGCCCGGGCAGTGGGCGCTCGCGTTGGCTGCGCGCCTGCTCGGCACTGCCGTGCAGGCAGGCGGCCCCGGACGATGCAGCTGTGCGGCGCTGATTTGCATTGCCGGTGGCAACGCCACCAAAGCGGCATGAAAAACGGCGGCTCCCGGGAGAGCCGCCGTCGTTGTCGCGATCTAGCATGTGCTGGCAGCGCCGCGTCGGCTCAGCTGCTGGCGATCCGTACCGCGTCCGGGAGCGCGGCGCTCTTGCCGGTCTGGGTGTCGATCCACACCACCACGACATTGCCGTCCGAATACAGCTTGCCGTCGTCCTTCTGGTCGAAGATGCGGTGGCCGATGGTCACGCTGCTGGTGCCCAGGCGCTCGACGAACAATTCCACGGTGATGTCGTTGGGCCAGATCAGCGGCTGCTTGTAGTTGACGTTGGTGGCGGCCACCACCGGGGCGATACGGTCGGTCATCGACACGCCTTGCACGCCCAGCATCCAGCGCACGCGCGCCTCTTCCAGGTAGGAAATGTACTTGGCGTTGTTGACGTGGCCCATGCTGTCCATGTCGCGCCAGCGCACGCTGATCGGGATGCGTGCCAGAACCTTGTGTTCGCTCATCAGCTTGCCTTCTTCTTCGCAGTCTTCTTGGTGGCGGGTTTGGCGGATTTGGCGGCCTTGGCCACCTTCTCCGGTTTGACCTTGCGCGGCGGGCGCGCATCGGGCTTGTTGGCCGTCGCGGCCGGACGCGTCTCGCGCGCCTTGACCGACGGCAGCATCTTGGCCAGGAACTGTCCGGTGTAGGACGTCGGCTCGGCGGCCACTTCTTCCGGCGTGCCGCACACCAGGATGGTGCCGCCACGGTGACCACCTTCCGGACCCAGGTCCACGATCCAGTCGGCGGTCTTGATCACGTCAAGGTTGTGTTCGATCACCACCACCGTATTGCCCTCGTCGCGCAGCTTGTGCAGCACGCCGAGCAAGGCCTCGATATCGTGGAAGTGCAGGCCGGTGGTCGGCTCGTCGAGGATGTACAGGGTGCGTCCGGTATCGCGACGCGACAGCTCCTTGGACAGTTTGACGCGCTGCGCCTCGCCACCGGACAAGGTGGTCGCGCTCTGGCCCAGCTTGATGTAGCTCAGGCCCACGTCCACCAGCGTTTCCAGCTTGCGCGCGATCGCCGGCACCGGCTCGAACAGCTGCAGCGCGTCCTCGACGGTCATCTGCAACACGTCGCTGATGTTGAAGCCCTTGTAGCGGATCTCCAGCGTCTCGCGGTTGTAGCGCTTGCCGTGGCAGACATCGCAGGGCACGTACACGTCGGGGAGGAAGTGCATTTCCACCTTGATCATGCCGTCGCCCTGGCAGGCCTCGCAGCGGCCGCCACGCACGTTGAAGCTGAAGCGCCCTGGCGAATAACCGCGCGCACGCGCTTCGGGCACCTGCGCGAACAGCTCGCGCAAGGGGGTGAACATGCCGGTGTAGGTCGCCGGGTTGGAGCGCGGCGTGCGCCCGATCGGCGACTGGTCGATATCCACCACCTTGTCGAACAGATCGAGGTTCTCGATCTCCCGATGCGCGGCCACCGGATGCGAAGCGCCATTGATCTCGTTGGCGGCCAGCGAGAACAGGGTGTCGTTGATCAGCGTGGACTTGCCCGACCCGGACACGCCGGTGATGCAGGTCAGCAGCCCGGCTGGAATGTCCAGGTCGACATTCTTGAGATTGTTGCCGGTGGCTCCGCGCAGATGCAGCATCATCTTCGGGTTGGGCTTGTGGCGCTGCTTGGGGATCTCGATGCGGCGCTTGCCCGACAGGTATTGCCCGGTCAGCGAGCGCGGCGATTCCAGGATGTCCTGCAGCGTGCCCTGTGCGCAGATCTCGCCGCCGTGCACGCCCGCACCGGGGCCGATGTCCAGCACATGGTCGGCCAGGCGGATCGCATCTTCGTCGTGCTCGACCACGATCACCGTGTTGCCCAGGTCGCGCAGCCGGGTCAACGTGCCGAGCAGGCGCTCGTTGTCGCGCTGGTGCAGGCCGATCGATGGCTCGTCCAGCACGTACATCACCCCGACCAGGCCGGCGCCGATCTGGCTGGCCAGTCGGATGCGCTGTGCTTCACCGCCGGACAAGGTGTCGGCCTTGCGCTCCAGGGTGAGGTAGTCCAGGCCCACGTCGACCAGGAAGCCCAGCCGCTCGGCAATCTCCTTGACGATCTTGGCAGCGATCTCGCCACGCCAGCCCGGCAGCGACAGGCCGCGGAAGAAGCTCAGTGCCTCGTTGACCGGCAGCACCACCAGTTCCGGCAATGGACGGTCGGCGACGAATACGTTGCGCGCGGCGCGATTCAGCCGCGTCCCATGACAGGCGGGGCAGGGTTGCTGGCTGACGTATTTGGTCAGCTCTTCGCGCACGGCCGGCGACTCGGTTTCGCGATAGCGCCGTTCCAGGTTCGGCAGGATGCCCTCGAAGCGATGCTTGCGGGTGGTGCGCCCGCCCGCGTCGGTGAAGTAGGTGAAATTGATGACCTCGTCGCCGCTGCCGAACAGCACCGCCTGGCGCACCTTGGCCGGCAGCGTGTTCCACACCGCATCCACGTCGAACTTATAGTGCTTGGCCAGCGAGGCGATCAGCTGGAAATAATAGGCATTGCGCCGGTCCCAGCCGCGCACTGCGCCGGCCGACAGCGACAGCTCCGGATGCACCACCACCCGGTCCGGGTCGAAGAATTCGGCCACGCCCAGGCCATCGCAGCTCGGGCAGGCGCCCACCGGTGCGTTGAACGAGAACAGGCGCGGTTCCAGCTCCGGCAGCGAGTAATCGCACACCGGGCAGCTGTACTTGGACGAGAACAGATGCGGGGCTGCGGCCGGGTCGTCCAGCGACTGCACCGCCACCATGCCTTCGCCCAGCTTGAGCGCGGTCTCGAAACTTTCCGCCAGCCGCTGCTTGATGTCCTCGCGCGGGCGGAAGCGGTCGATCACCGCTTCGATGGTGTGCTTCTGGCGCAGTGCCAGCGGCGGCACCGCATCGATCTCGTACAGCTCGCCGTCCACGCGCACGCGCACGAAGCCCTGCGCGCGCAGTTGCTCGAACACCTGCGCATGCTCGCCCTTGCGGTCGCGGATCACCGGCGCCAGCAACATGTAGCGCTGCTCCTGGTCCTGGGTGAGCATGTGGTCGACCATCTGGCTGACGGTCTGTGCTTCCAGCGGGAAGCCATGGTCCGGGCAGCGCGGCTGGCCGACGCGCGCGTACAGCAGGCGCAGGTAATCGTAGATCTCGGTGATGGTGCCCACGGTGGAGCGCGGGTTGTGCGAGGTGGACTTCTGTTCGATCGAAATCGCCGGCGACAAGCCTTCGATGTGGTCCAGATCCGGCTTTTCCATCACGCTGAGGAACTGGCGCGCATACGCCGACAGCGACTCGACGTAGCGGCGCTGGCCTTCTGCATAGATGGTGTCGAACGCCAGCGACGACTTGCCCGAGCCGGACAGGCCGGTGATCACGATCAGTTTGTCGCGAGGCAGGTCGAGGTCGATGTTCTTGAGGTTGTGCGTCCGCGCGCCGCGGATGCGGATGAAATCCATCGCCATGGGGGATCCGATGTCGGGCCGGCGAACCGGCGGTGGTGCGAGCGTGCTCAGCAGGAATGAGTGGCAGTCGATCAGCCTACCCGCCGACCTAGGTGAGGGCAAATTGCCTCAATGCCAGTCTGCCGGGGCGGTTGTGGCGGCCGGATGATGCGTTTCACGGCCCGATCCGGGCCTGCCGAGGCCAGACTGCCTACAGGTTGACTCCAAACCCGCCGGGTCAGTACAATCCCGCTCCTGTCTGCCCCATGGGCAAGGCAGGCGACCATAATAACTACAGAGGAACACCTGGTCATGTACGCAGTTCTGGTAACCGGCGGTAAGCAATACCGCGTCGCGCAGGGCGAAACGCTCCGCGTGGAAAAGCTCGAAGTCGAAGCAGGCAACGAGATCAAGTTCGACACCATCCTGATGCTGGGCGATAGCGATGGCATCAAGCTGGGCGATGCGCTCAAGGGCGCCTCGGTCACCGCCAAGGTCGTGGCCCATGGCCGCGCCGACAAGGTGCGCATCATCAAGTTCCGTCGCCGCAAGCACCACATGAAGCGTCAGGGGCACCGTCAGCACTACACCGAAATCGAGATCACCGGCATTGCCGGTGGCGACAAGAAGTAAGGAGAACCAGTCATGGCACATAAAAAGGGCGTAGGTTCCTCGCGCAACGGTCGCGATTCCAACCCGAAGTACCTGGGCGTGAAGATCTTCGGTGGCCAGGCCATCGATGCCGGCAACATCATCGTGCGTCAGCGCGGCACCCAGTTCCATCCGGGCGCCGGCGTCGGCCTGGGTCGTGACCACACGCTGTTTGCGCTGGTCGACGGCAAGGTGGAGTTCTCCACCAAGGGCCCGAAGAAGCGTCGTACCGTCAGCGTGGTCGCCGAGGCGTAATCGCCCGCTCCATGCAGGCCAGTCCGTCAGGCATCGCTGCCCGGCGGACGAGACGGAAAGCCCCGCTTTTGCGGGGTTTTTCGTTTGACGGCCGGGAGTGGGGATTCGGGAGTGGGGATTCGCGACGGCGGATTTCGATCGTCCCGATGCCGGCGCTTCCTGCTGTTTCCGCGGCCGCCATGCGACGTCCTGCGGTGGTGTTACCAATCCCAAATAACGAATCCCAAATCTCATGAAGTTAGTCGACGAAGCAGAAATCCTGGTCACCGCCGGTAATGGCGGCAATGGCTGTGTCGGCTTTCGCCGCGAGAAATTCATCCCGCTGGGCGGGCCGGACGGTGGCGATGGCGGGGCCGGTGGCAGCGTGTGGATCGTGGCCGACGAGAACGTCAATACCCTGGTCGACTTCCGCCATGAGCGTACCTTCAAGGCGCAGCGCGGCGAGAACGGCATGGGCCGCCAGGCCTATGGCAAGGGCGGCGAGGATCGCGTCATCGTGGTGCCGGTCGGCACCGTGGTGATCAACGTGCAGACCGACGAAGTGATCGGCGACCTGACCCGGCACGGCGACCGCCTGTTGGTGGCCAAGGGGGGTAAGGGCGGCCTGGGCAACATGCATTTCAAGAGCTCGGTCAACCGCGCGCCGCGCCAGGCCACCACCGGCGAAGAAGGGGAGGAGCGGTTGTTGAAGCTGGAGCTCAAGTTGCTGGCTGACGTCGGCCTGCTGGGCTTCCCCAACGCCGGCAAGAGCACGCTGATCCGCGCGGTCTCGGCGGCGACGCCGAAGGTGGCCGATTATCCGTTCACCACGCTCTACCCGAATCTGGGCGTGGTCAGCGTCGAAGCCCATCGCAGCTTCGTGATCGCCGATGTGCCGGGTCTGATCGAAGGCGCTGCCGATGGTGCCGGCCTGGGCACGCAGTTCCTGCGCCATCTGCAGCGCACCCGCCTGCTGCTGCATCTGGTGGACATGGCGCCGATGGATGGTGTGGACGGTGTGTCGCCGGCCGACCAGGTGCGCACGCTCGAACGCGAGCTCGAACGGCATGATCCGGAGTTGCTGAAGAAGCCGCGCTGGCTGGTGCTCAACAAGGCCGACCTGCTGTTCGAGGATGAAGCGCGTGCCGCAGCCGAGGCCATCGTGGCTGAGCTGGGCTGGACCGCGCCCTGGTATCTGGTCTCGGCGCTGGGCCGCGACGGTACCTTCCCGATCATGAAGGATGTGATGGCGTTCTTCGATCGCCAGCGCGAGGACGAACTCGAAGCGCGCGATGCGGGCTGAGTGCCGGAGCGGGCACACAAAAAACCCGGCCAAGGCCGGGTTTTTCTGTATTGCCGGAAGCCAGGCTCCCGGCAATGGCTCGACTGATCGCTTACGCGGCCTTGATGGCCTTGATGCGTGCGGTCAGGCGGCTCTTGTGACGTGCAGCCTTGTTCTTGTGAATCAGGCCGCGGGCGCTGAAACGGTCGAGGATCGGCTGTGCAACGGCAAAAGCGGCTTCGGCGCCGGCAGCATCGTTGGCGTCAAGGGCCTTGATCACCTTCTTGACGGCGGTGCGCAGCATCGAGCGCTGGCCGGTGTTGCGCTCATTGCGCACAACGGTCTGCTTGGCGCGCTTCTTGGCGGACTTGATATTGGCCACGGTGGTGGGTTCCTGAAAAATCGGTATGGTGGAAAAAGCAAGCGCGAAAGTATGATGGACTCAATTATGTACGTCAAGTCAGTTGTCAAGAGGGATCGCCCATGAGCACACCCCGCATGGTGAGGGGCCTGCTCTCGTTCAGCAGTATGACCATGGTGTCACGGGTGTTGGGGCTGGTGCGCGACCAGGTCATCACCACCACCTTCGGCAGCAATGCGGTGACCGATGCGTTCTGGGTGGCCTTCCGGGTTCCCAATTTCCTGCGGCGGCTGTTTGCCGAGGGCTCTTTCGCCACGGCCTTCGTGCCGGTGTTCACCGAAGTCAAGGAGACCCGCCCGCATACCGAGCTGCGCGAACTGATGGCGCGCGTGGCCGGCACCCTTGGCGGGGTGCTGCTGCTGGTCACCGCGCTGGCGCTGGTCTTCGCCCCGCAGCTGGCCACGCTGTTCTCCAGCGGGGTGGACACCGATCCGGCCAAGCATGGCCTGCTGGTGGACCTGTTCCGTCTGACCTTCCCGTTCCTGCTGTTCGTTTCGCTGACCGCGCTGGCGGGCGGGGCGCTGAACAGTTTCCAGAAGTTCGCCATGCCGGCGCTGACCCCGGTGATCCTCAACCTGTGCATGATCGCCGGGGCGGTGTGGCTGGCGCCGCGGCTGGGCGGGACGCCGGAAAGGCAGATCCTCGCGCTGGGCTGGGCGGTGCTGGCCGCGGGCATGCTGCAGTTGCTGTTCCAGCTGCCTTCGCTGAAAGGCATCAATCTGTTGACCCTGCCGCGCTGGGGCTGGCGACATCCGGGTGTGCGCAAGGTGCTGACCCTGATGGTGCCGACCCTGTTCGGCTCCTCGGTGGCGCAGATCAACCTGCTGCTGGACACCGTGATCGCCGCCAAGCTGACCGATGGCTCGCAGTCGTGGTTGTCGCTGGCCGACCGGTTCCTGGAATTGCCGTTGGGCGTGTTCGGCGTGGCGCTGGGCACGGTGATCCTGCCGGCACTGGCACGCCATCACGTCAAGACCGACCGCGCAGCGTTTTCCAGCGCGCTGGACTGGGGCTTCCGGACCACCTTGCTGATCGCAATGCCGGCGATGCTGGGGTTGGTGTTGCTGGCTGAGCCATTGGTGGCAACGTTATTCCAATATCACAAGTTCACCGCCTTCGACACTCGCATGACGGCGTTGTCGGTGTACGGGCTGAGCTTCGGCCTGCCGGCCTACGCGATGCTCAAGGTGGTACTGCCGGCCTTCTATGCGCGCCAGGACACCCGTACCCCGGTGCGCGCCGGCGTGGCCGCACTGGTGGCCAACATGGTGTTCAATTTCGCGTTCCTGGCGGTGTTGTATCAGTTGATGGTGCCGCCCGAGCTCAAGGCGCAGGGCGTGATGCAGGCGCTGGGCAAACAGCCGGGGTTGCATCTGGCGCTGGGCATCGCCAGCGCGCTGTCGAGTTATCTCAACCTGGGGCTGCTGTGGTACTGGCTGGGTAAATCCGGCGTGTATCAGCGCCGGCCAGGGTGGGGCGGCTATGCGCTGCGTCTGCTGCTGGCGTGTGCGGCCATGGTGGCGGTGCTGTTGGGCCTGCTGTGGTGGCTGCCGTCGTTCACCGGAATGGACAAGTGGCAGCGGATCGGCTGGCTGGCGGTGCTGGTCGGCAGTGGCGGGCTGACCTATGTGGTGGCCCAGCTGGCGCTGGGTCTGAGGCCGCGCCACCTGCGCGAGAGCTGAGTCTGGGCGTCGGGTCCCTTCCCCCGCGTGCGGGGGAAGGGACCCGAAGGGCGTCGCCGGCTCAACCAACGACGGCACCCTGCCTTCTTCATCGCGATCAGATCTCCCTTCCCCCGCGTGCGGGGGAAGGTGCCCGAAGGGCGGATGGGGGTAGGCGGCACTGGCGGCGGGCTTGGCCTGGTGCCGCTGAGCGCTTGCGTGATCGATGCGGGTCATGCGGGTTGACAGGCACGGCTATACTTACAAGTTATGCATCAGCGAGGGTCGGCCGCAGGCCGGCATCTGTTTGGATCGAGGAATGAGCAGGCTGTTTAGAGACGTCGAGGGCGGGACGTTGTTCCCGCACGGAAGCGTGGTCTGCATCGGCGCCTTCGATGGCCTGCACCTGGGGCATCGGGCATTGGTGCAGCACGCGGTCGACCGCGCGCGCGCGCTCGGCGTGCCGGCGGTGGCGTTGAGCTTCGAACCGTTGCCGCGCGAGTTCTTCGCCCCGGCCGCACCGCCACCGCGGCTGACCCTGGCACGCGCCAAGATCGAGGGCCTGCTCGGTTTCGGCGCCGACAGCGTGGGCCTGATCCGCTTCGACGGCCGCCTGTCGGCGATGAGCGCCGAGGACTTCGTGCGCCTGGCCCTGGTTGGCCGGCTCTGCGCGCGCGAGGTGTGGATCGGCCCGGAGTTCCGTTTCGGCCATCGCCGTGGCGGCGACATCGCCTTGCTGCGCGTCCTCGGCCAGCAGCATGGATTCGTCGCCGGCGAGATCGCGCCCGTGCATCTGCACGGCGAGCGCATTTCCGCCACACGCATCCGTGAGTTGTTGGTGGCGGGCGAGTTTGCGCATGCCGCAGCTCTGCTCGGCCGCCCGTACGCCATCGGCGGGCGGGTGGTGCGTGGCAAGCAGCTGGGACGCACGTTGGGCTACCCCACTGCGAATCTGCGGTTCTCGCGCACGCCGGCGCTGTCGGGCATCTATGCCACCTGGGTGCATGGCGTGGCCGCGCAGCCATGGCCGTCGGTGTCCAGTTTCGGCACACGGCCGACCGTGGCTGGCGTGGAGCCGCTGCTGGAGGCGCATCTGTTCGATTTCCAGGGTGACCTTTACGGCCGGCACCTGGAGGTCGAGTTCGTCGCCAAGCTGCGCGACGAGGAAAAGTTCGATGGCCTTCAGGCGCTGACGCTACAGATGCATCGTGATGCCGAGCAGGCGCGCGCGGTGCTTCAGCGCAGTCCGTCGCCAATGCTGGTGGGCGCTGGAAGCATTGGCAGCCCACAGCAGGCTGTCGATGTTTGCGTGGATGCCGAAAGCAGTCGCACGCAAGACGCTGCGGCTCCTGCTGCAGGCGAAATCCATGCGGGCTCCTCGCATGATACGAGTCCCTCGCAACAGCCCGCACATCCCTGTGCGGACTTAGTAAAAAATCCAGCGCAACGGTAGATTCCTGTGACCCAAGACTACAAAGCCACTCTTCATCTGCCTGCGACGGAATTTCCGATGCGCGGCGACCTGCCCAAGCGCGAGCCGGCGATGCTGGACCGCTGGGAGCGCGAGGGGCTGTATGCGCAGCTGCGCGCCAACGCGGCAGGGCGCCCGCTGTTCGTGCTGCACGATGGTCCGCCGTATGCCAACGGCCAGATCCACCTCGGCCATGCGGTCAACAAGATCCTCAAGGACATCATCGTCAAGTCGAAGTATCTGGCTGGCTTCGATGCGCCGTTTATCCCGGGCTGGGACTGCCACGGCCTGCCGATCGAGATCGCCATCGAAAAGAAGTACGGCAAGGTCGGCGTCAAGCTCGATGCCGCGCAGTTCCGGCAGAAGTGCCGCGAATACGCGACCGAGCAGATCGATCTGCAGCGCCGCGACTTCAAGCGCCTGGGTGTGATCGGCGACTGGGACAACCCGTACAAGACGCTGGATTTCCGTTTCGAGGCCAACGAGATCCGTGCGCTGGCAAAGATCGTCGACAACGGCCACCTCACCCGTGGCGTGAAGCCGGTGCACTGGTGCTTCGACTGCGGTTCGGCGCTGGCCGAGGCCGAGATCGAATACGCCGACAAGCTGTCGCCGACGGTGGATATCGCCTATCCGGCCCGTGACCCGGCGGCTGTGGCTGCTGCTTTCGGCGCCAGCCTGCCGGCCGGTATGAGCGTGGCTGTGCCGATCTGGACCACCACGCCGTGGACGCTGCCGGCCTCGCTGGCGGTGAGCCTGGGCGCGGAGCTGGACTACGTGCTGGTCGAAGGCCCGGCCGACCGCGGCCAGCCGCGCTGGCTGGTGGTGGCCGAAGCGCTGGCGGCCAACGCGCTGGCCCGCTACGGCGTGGACGAGGTCGTGGTGCACGGCCATGCCAAGGGTGCGGCGCTGGAGCAGATGCTGCTGGCGCACCCGTTCTATGCCGAGCGCGAGATCCCGCTGCTGCTGGGCGACCACGTGTCGGCCGAGGACGGTACCGGCGCCGTGCACACCGCGCCTGGCCATGGCCAGGAGGACTACCAGGTGTCCAGGCAGTACGGCCTGCTGGAGCGCTATGGCGCCGCGCAGATCAATCCGGTGGACGGCCGCGGCGTGTACCTGCCGTCGACGCCGCCGCTGGGCGACACCGTGTTGGCCGGGCTGCATATCTGGAAGGCCAACGACGTCATCATCGAATCCCTGCGCGACACCGGCGTGCTGCTGGCGGCCAGCAAGATGGAGCACAGCTACCCGCACTGCTGGCGCCACAAGACGCCGATCGCCTTTCGCGCCACGCCGCAGTGGTTCTTCTCGATGGAGAAGGCGGGCCTGCGTGCCGACGCGCTCAAGGCTATCGAAGGCGTGACCTGGTATCCGTCCTGGGGCCAGGCGCGCATCGCCGGCATGGTGGAAGGTCGCCCGGACTGGACCATCTCGCGCCAGCGCACCTGGGGCGTGCCGATCGCGTTGTTCGTGCACCGCGAAACCGGCGAACCGCATCCGCGTAGCACCGAGCTCCTGCGTCAGGTGGCCGATCGGGTGGAGCAGGGCGGTGTGGACGTGTGGTACACGCTGGATGCGGCCGAACTGCTGGGCGAGGAGGCCGCCGACTACGACAAGATCACCGACATCCTGGATGTCTGGTTCGATTCCGGCGTGACCCATGAGGCGGTGCTGGTGGACCGTGGCCTGCCCAAGCCGGCCGACCTGTACCTGGAAGGCTCGGACCAGCACCGCGGCTGGTTCCAGTCCTCGCTGCTGACCGGCGTGGCGATGGACAAGGCGGCGCCGTACAAGCAATGCCTGACTCACGGTTTCACCGTGGACGAGCACGGCCGCAAGATGTCCAAGTCGCTGGGCAACGGCATCGAGCCGCAGGACATCATGAAGACCCTGGGGGCGGACATCCTGCGTCTGTGGATCGCCTCGGCCGACTACAGCAACGAGATGTCGCTGTCGCAGGAGATCCTCAAGCGCAATGCCGACGCCTACCGCCGCCTGCGCAATACCGCTCGCTTTTTGCTCGGCAACCTGCATGGCTTCGATCCACGGCAGCATCTGGTGGCGCTGGAGGACATGGTGCTGCTGGACCGCTGGATCGTGCACCGCGCGCACGAGTTGCAGGAAAGGATCGTCGCCGCCTATGCGCGCTACGACTTCGCCGAGATCGTGCAGGCGCTGCTGAATTTCTGCAGCGTGGACCTGGGCTCGCTGTACCTGGATGTCACCAAGGACCGTCTGTACACGATGGCCGAGGATTCGCGCGGCCGGCGTTCGGCGCAGAGCGCGATGTATCACGTGGCCGAGGCGTTCGTGCGCTGGGTCGCGCCGGTGCTGAGCTTCACCGCCGACGAACTATGGGCCTATCTGCCGGGCGAGCATGCCGGCAACGTGCTGTTCGCCACCTGGTACGACGGCCTGGCGCCGCTGCCGGCCGATGCGGCGTTGACCAGTGCCGATGTCGAGAAGTTGCTGGCGCTGCGCGAGCAGGTGGCCAAGGTGCTGGAGCCGATGCGTGCCAATGGCGCCATTGGCGCGGCACTGGAAGCGGAGATCACCGTCGCCGCCGATGCGCAAACCGCCGCGCGCTGGCAGCCGCTGAGCCAGGAACTGCGCTTCCTGTTCATCAGTGGCGATGTGACCGTGACCGCGGCCAGCACCGACGACATCTTCGTCAGTGCCCAGCCGACCACCAAGGCCAAGTGCGTGCGCTGCTGGCACCACCAGGCCAGCGTGGGCAGCGACCCGCGGCATCCGGAGCTGTGCAGCCGCTGCGTCAGCAACATCGAAGGCCCTGGCGAGGACCGTCGCTGGTTCTAGCCTCGCTGGTTCTGATGTCCTGATTCCCTCTCCCGCAAGCGGGAGTCCATTTCAATATCCTTCTCCCGCAAGCGGGAGTCCATTTCAATATCCTTCTCCCGCAAGCGGGAGTCCGTCTCACTATCCTTCTCCCGCAAGCGGGAGTCCATTTCAACACCCTTCTCCCGCAAGCGGGAGAAGGTGGCGCGCAGCGCCGGATGAGGGCCATACCGGCGCATCCGGCGCCGCTTGCCGATTTGCCCGTTGGGCAGCTTCTTCCGAACCCGGGAGTAGCAACAGCTAAGGTGATTCAATGACCGCAAGACCCAAACCCTCCGCCCTGATCTGGCTGCTGCTGTCCGTCGCCGTGGTCGGACTGGACCAGTGGAGCAAGGCTTGGGTGCTGTCCAGCCTGCCTGAATACACCCCGGTGCCGGTCATCGAGGGTTTCTGGAACTGGTACCGCACCTACAACACCGGCGCAGCCTTCAGTTTTCTGAGCGATGCCGGTGGCTGGCAGCTATGGTTCTTCACTGCCCTGGCGGTGGGTATCAGCGGCCTGCTGGCGTTCTGGCTGTCGCGCACCGCACGTGGAGACTGGCGCAGCGCGCTGCCGTACGCGCTGGTGATCGGCGGGGCGATCGGTAACGTGATCGACCGCCTGATGCACGGCCACGTGGTCGACTTCATCCAGTGGTACATCGGCAGCCACACCTGGCCGGCCTTCAACATCGCCGATTCGGCGATCGTGGGCGGCGCCATCGGGATCGCAGTGTTCGGTCTGTTCGACGGCAAGCGCAGCCGAAAAGCGGGATAATCCCGGTCCCAAGCCGTCGTGCGTCCGTCCCGCAAGGACGGTCGCCGCACCCGCCCAAGGCGCGGCACCGCGTGCTCGGCAGATGCCCCCCTGAAATGTCCGGCCACCCTGGCCGGGCTGTCGAAGAGAACAAGCGTATGGACGTCCTGCTCGCCAATCCCCGCGGTTTCTGCGCCGGTGTCGACCGCGCGATCGAGATCGTCAAGCGTGCGATCGAGACGCTGGGTGCGCCGATCTATGTGCGGCACGAAGTGGTGCACAACCGCTTCGTGGTCGACGATCTCAAGGAACGCGGCGCCATCTTCGTCGAGGAACTGGACGAGGTACCCGACGGCGCTACGGTGATCTTCAGCGCGCACGGCGTCTCGCAGGCGGTGCGCCAGGAGGCCGAACGGCGCGCGCTGAAGGTGTTCGATGCCACCTGTCCGCTGGTGACCAAGGTGCACTTCGAGGTGGCGCGGCATTGCCGGGCCGGTCGCGACGTGGTGCTGATCGGCCATGCCGGCCATCCGGAAGTGGAAGGCACCATGGGCCAATGGAACCGCGAGCGCGGCGCGGGCAGGATCTACCTGGTGGAAGACATCGAGCAGGTCGCCACGCTGCAGATCGATCAGCCCGACAATCTTGCCTACACCACCCAGACCACGCTGTCAGTGGACGACACCATGGGCATCATCGAGGCCCTGCGTGCGCGCTACCCGGCGATGCAGGGGCCGCGCCACGACGATATCTGCTACGCCACCCAGAACCGCCAGGACGCGGTGCGCGACCTGGCGCGGCAATGCGATCTGGTGCTGGTGGTGGGCTCGCCCAACAGCTCCAATTCCAACCGCCTGAGCGAGCTGGCCCGGCGCGACGGGGTGGAGTCTTACCTGATCGACAACGCCAGCGAGATCGATCCGGCCTGGATCGTCGGCAAGCAGCACATCGGCCTGACCGCCGGCGCCTCGGCGCCGCAGGTGCTGGTCGATGGCGTGCTGGCGCGGCTGCGCGAGCTTGGCGCGGCGGGCGTCTCCGAACTGGAAGGCGAGCCGGAATCGATGGTGTTCGCGCTGCCCAAGGAATTGCGGCTGCGCCTGGTCGGCTGAGGCAGGGTACGCATCGGTCGATGGCCGACGCCGCGCATGCCGGCGATTGACCGCGGGCTGGCCGCGCTCCTACAATTGGCGGCTCGCCGGAATAGCTCAGTTGGTAGAGCGGCGCATTCGTAATGCGTAGGTCGTAGGTTCGATTCCTATTTCCGGCACCATCACTTCGCACTGGGTCGGCCTATGGCCGGCCCAGTTGCGTTTGGCCTGGCGTGTGGGCAGTCCACGCAGGTCGCTGCAGTCGCGTACACCACTCTCCGTGTCGTTGTCGGCGTGCGTCGGGGCGCGCTATGGCGTTTCGCTGCGCTGCGACAACATGTCGCACAAATTTGCGCGCATTTATTGCGGCAGATCATTGCCAATGGGTTTCGTGCAGGTGCAGCAAAGACTAAAATTGGCGCGCTAACCCGTGTCTTCGGTCTGCGCGGGCCCGCCTTCACCAGGAAGGGCTCTGTCGGACATGTTCCTTGCCGATACGACGAACGAGGCTGGCGTTCCTTCGCACTTGGATCGACCGATGATTCCGCTGAAACATCTCGGGCGTTTACTTCGTCCAGGCCTGATGTTGCCGTTCCTGCTGCTGGCAGGCTGCAACTCGGCCATCCTCAATCCGAAAGGCCAGATCGGCCACGACGAGAAGCAACTGCTGATCACCTCGGTGGTGCTGATGCTGATCGTGGTCATCCCGGTGATCGTGATGACGATTGCGTTCGCGTGGAAGTATCGCGCCTCCAACACCAAGGCCCGCTATGAGCCGGACTGGTCGCACTCCACCGCGATCGAAGTGGTGGTGTGGTCGATTCCGTGCGTGATCATTCTGGTGCTGGCAGTGCTGACCTGGCGCTCGTCGCATGCGCTGGACCCGTACCGGCCACTGGATTCGGACGTCAAGCCGATCACCATCGAAGCGGTGTCGCTGGACTGGAAGTGGATGTTCATCTACCCCGACCAGAACATTGCCACGGTCAACGAGATCGCGTTCCCGGTACGCACGCCGCTGAACTTCAAGATCACCTCCGACACGGTGATGAACTCGTTCTTCATTCCGCATCTGGGCACCATGATCTACGCGATGGCGGGCATGGAAACCAAGCTGCATCTGGTGGCCGACGAGCCGGGCGAATACTTCGGCCTGTCCACCAACTACAGCGGTCACGGCTTCTCGAAGATGAGCTTCAAGGCGCATGCGCTCGATCAGGCCGGCTTCGATGCATGGGTGGCCAAGGTCAAGGCCTCGCCGACCGCGCTCAATGCCGCCGAATACCAGGTGCTGGCCGCCAATCGCAACGACAAGGAACAGTACCCGGTCACCTACTACTCGTCGGTGCAGGAAGGCATGTTCCGCTCGCTGGTCGACAAATACATGAATGGTCCGGGCCACAACAAGGGCCACGGCGACCATCAGGCATCGGGCACTGAGCCGGTTGCCATGTGCACTTCTGGAGACAAGTGATGTTAGGCAAACTTACGATCGAGGCGGTTCCGTACCACGAGCCGATCATCATGGTCGCGCTGGGTGGTGCCGGCCTGCTCGGCCTGCTCATCGCGGGCGCCCTCACCAAGTACAAGCTGTGGGGCTATCTCTGGAAGGAGTGGTTCACCTCGGTGGATCACAAGCGCATCGGCGTGATGTACATCATCGTGGCGCTGGTCATGCTGCTGCGCGGCTTCGCCGATGCGGCGATGATGCGCACCCAGCAGGCGCTGGCCGGTAATGGCGGCGAAGGCGTGCTGCCGCCGCATCACTACGACCAGATCTTCACCGCGCATGGCGTGATCATGATCTTCTTCATGGCCATGCCGTTCATGACCGGCCTGTTGAACCTGATCGTGCCGCTGCAGATCGGCGCGCGCGACGTGGCGTTCCCGTTCCTGAACTCGCTGAGCTTCTGGCTGTTCGTGGCCGGCGCGGCGCTGATCAACATCTCGCTGGGCGTCGGTGAATTCGCGCAGACCGGTTGGCTGGCGTACCCGCCGTTGTCGGGGCTGGAATACAGTCCGGGGGTCGGTGTCGATTACTACATCTGGGCGTTGCAGATCTCCGGATTGGGGACCTTGCTGACCGGCGTGAACTTCTTTGTGACGATCATGCGGATGCGCGCACCGGGCATGACCCTGATGCGCATGCCGATCTTCACCTGGACCGCGCTGATCACCAACATCCTGATCATCGCCGCGTTCCCGATCCTGACCGTGGCGCTGGCGCTGCTGGGGGCCGACCGTTACCTGGGCACGCACTTCTTCACCAACGACGGTGGCGGCAACGCCATGATGTACGTCAACCTGATCTGGATCTGGGGCCATCCGGAGGTCTACATCCTGATCCTGCCGGCGTTCGGCATCTTCTCCGAGTTGATTGCGACCTATAGCCGCAAGCGCCTGTTCGGCTACACCTCGATGGTCTACGCCACCTCGTGCATCGGCGTGCTGTCGTTCGTGGTGTGGCTGCACCACTTCTTCACCATGGGCTCGGGTGCCAACGTCAATGCCTTCTTCGGCATCACGACGATGATCATCTCGATTCCGACCGGCGTGAAGATCTTCAACTGGCTGTTCACCATGTTCCGCGGTCGCGTGCACATGACCTCGCCGGTGCTGTGGACGATCGGCTTCATCATCACCTTCACCATCGGTGGCATGACCGGCGTGATGCTGGCCATTCCGGCCGTGGACTTCGTGCTGCACAACAGCCTGTTCCTGATCGCGCACTTCCATAACGTCATCATCGGCGGCGTGGTGTTCGGTTACCTGGCGGGCCTGACCTACTGGTTCCCGAAGGCGTTCGGCTTCAAGCTCAACGAGAAGCTGGGCAAGGCCTCGTTCTGGTGCTGGATCATCGGCTTCTTCATCGCCTTCATGCCGCTGTACGTGCTCGGTTTCATGGGCATGACCCGCCGCATGAACACCTACAACCACCCCGAGTGGGCGCCGTGGCTGTACGTTGCCGCGGTGGGCGCTGCGATCATCGGCCTGGGCATCTTCCTGAACCTGGTGCAGATCGGTTACAGCGTGTGGAAGCGCAAGCAGCACATGGACTACACCGGCGATCCGTGGGACGGTCGTACGCTGGAGTGGGCCACCTCCTCGCCGCCGCCGTTCTACAACTTCGCCGTGCTGCCGCACATCGACGATCGCGATCAGTTCTGGGCCGACAAGCAGAACGGCAAGGGCTGGGTGCGGCCGTCCAAGTACGAGCCGATCCACATGCCGCGCAATACCGGCGCCGGCGTCTACATGGGGGCGTTCAGCGTGCTGCTGGGCTTCGGTCTGACCTGGCACATCTGGTGGCTGGCCATCGTTGGCCTGGTGGGCATGATCGGCAGCTTCATCGCACGCACCTTCGATAACGACATCGATTACTGGGTGCCGGCCGAAGAAGTGGAGCGCATCGAGAATGCACGCTTTGCCCTGCTCGAACAGCAACAGGCGGCGCAGGCCGCGAAGGTGGTATGACCATGGCTTCCTCGACCACGCTTGACCACGCCGCCCACGCGGGCGGCCACGATCACGACCACGAGCATCACGACGCCGGTGGCAACACCGTCTTCGGGTTCTGGGTCTACCTGATGAGCGACTGCCTGCTGTTCGCCGGCCTGTTCGCCACCTATGCGGTGCTCTCCGGCGCCACGGTGGATGGACCGACCGCCAAGGAACTGTTCGATCTGAAGTTCGTGCTGGTGGAAACCTTCCTGCTGTTGTTCAGCAGCCTGAGCTTCGGCTTCGCGATGATCGCCGCGCACAAGCGCAAGATGGGCGGCCTGTACGGCTGGCTGGCGGTCACCGCGCTGCTGGGTATCGGCTTCCTGTGCATGGAAATCTGGGAGTTCAACCACCTGATCCATGAAGGCGCTGGCCCGGGTCGCAGTGCGTTCCTGTCGGCATTCTTCACCCTGGTGGGTACCCACGGCCTGCACGTGGCGTCGGGCCTGCTGTGGATGGCGGTGCTGGTGATCCAGATCTCCAAGCATGGCCTGACCGCGCGCAACAGCACCCGCCTGGCGTGCCTGAGCCTGTTCTGGCACTTCCTGGACATCATCTGGATCGGTGTGTTCACCGTCGTCTACCTGCTGGGAGCGCTGTAATGGCCAATCACCACCACACCGAAAATGCCGCCGATGCGCATGCCGGTGGCTTGAAGTCCTACCTGATCGGCTTCGTCATGGCCGTGATCCTGACCGTCATCCCGTTCGCGATGGTGATGAGCGGCGCGTTCTCCAAGGGCGTCACCGTCGTGGTGATCTCGATCATGGCGGCGGTACAGATGCTGGTGCACATGGTGTACTTCCTGCACATGGACCGCTCGCCGGAGCAGCGCTCCAACGTGCAGGTCGGCCTGTTCTCGCTGCTGATCATCGGCATCGTGATCGTCGGCTCGCTGTGGGTGCTGCACAACATGAACGTCAACATGATGCATTGAGACGGCCGCGGGCCGGATCGAAGGAAGCCGCCAGTCATTGGCGGCTTTTTTTTGCCCGCCAATGGCCTGTGGCATGACCAATGGCATACGGGTAACGCCTGGTTGGCGCTTAGCATCGTGGGCTTGCCTGGTCCAGGTCACCTGCGGAGTTGCGATGAAGATGCCCACCTTGTTGTCCGTGTCGCTGCTGGCAGCGTTGTCCTTGCCCGCCGCAGCGCAAACCGCGCCGCCGCAGGACGTGCCGTTCGAGGGCACGCTGAAGATCGACGTCGACGCCACCGACCTGGCCCACCGCATCTTCAAGGTCAAGACCAGCATGCCGGCCAAGCCGGGCCCGATGACGCTGCTGTACCCGCAGTGGATTCCCGGCAACCATTCGCCGACCGGTCCGATCGACAAGCTTGCCGGGCTGGTGGTCAAGGTCGACGGCAAGGTGGTGCCATGGACGCGCGACCAATTCGACGTCTACGCGTTCAAGGTGGATGTGCCGCAGGGCGCCACCGAGCTGACGGCCGAATTCAAGTTCCTCTCGCCGCAGGCGAGCAACCAGGGCCGGGTGATGATGACCCCGGAAATGCTCAACCTGCAGTGGAACACCACGGCGCTCTATCCGGCCGGGTATTTCGCGCGCAACATCAAGGCCCAGGCCAGCGTCACCCTGCCGGCTGGCTGGAGCTATGCCACCGCGCTGGAAACAGATCGCCGCGTGGGCGACACGGTCACCTTCAAGCCGATCGACTTCGACGACCTGGTCGACTCGCCGATGTTCGCCGGCAAGTACTACAAGCGGGTGGAGCTGAGCAGCGGCAAGCAGCCGGTCTACCTCAACGTGTTTGCCGACGAGGCCAAGGCGCTGGAGGCCAAGCCCGAGCAGATCAAGGCGCATGCGGCGCTGGTGCAGCAGATGGACAAGCTGTACGGTGCGCGGCATTTCGATCATTACCAATTCCTGCTGGCGCTGACCAAGAAGCTGGGCGGCATCGGCCTGGAGCATCACCGTTCCAGCGAGAACAGCGGCCCGACCAATTACTTCACCGAGTGGGACAAGAGCTGGACCATGCGCGACCTGCTCGCGCACGAATACAACCACTCCTGGAACGGCAAATACCGCCGTGGCGCGGACCTGGCCACGCCCAACTTCAATGTGCCGATGGGCGACAGCCTGCTGTGGCTGTACGAAGGCCAGACCCAGTTCTGGGGCGAGGTGATGGCGGCACGTTCGGGCCTGTGGACGCAGGACCAGGCCCGCGACATGCTGGCCGGCGTTGCGGCCCAGTATGAGCGGGGTCGCCCGGGCATGGCGTGGCGCACGGTGCAGGACACCACCAATGACCCCACCATGTCGATGCGCCGGCCCAGGGCCTACCGCAGCTATCAGATGGCCGAAGACTATTATTCCGGCGGCCAGATGATGTGGCTGGAAGTGGATGGCAAGCTGCGCGAACTGACCAACAACAAGCGTTCGATCGACGACTTCGGCAAGGCCTTCTTCGGCATGAACAACGGCGACTGGGACGTCAATCCGTACACCTTCGATGACATCGTCGCCACCCTCAACGGCGTGGCGGCCTACGACTGGGCCAGCCTGTTGCGCAGCCGCATGGACGGGCATGGCTCGTTGAACGGTGGCATCGAGGCCAACGGCTGGAAGCTGGTCTACACCGACCAACCGAACCTGGCCACCAAGACCTACGAGAGCAACGAAAACGATGTCAGCCTGACCTACTCGCTGGGGCTGTCGCTGGAAGGGTCTGGGGAAATCAACGAGGTGTTGTGGGACAGCCCGGCATTCAATGCCGGCTTGATCAGCGGCAACACGATCGTTGCGGTCAACGGCCGCGCGTTCAGCGGTGAGGTGATCAAGGATGCCATCAAGGCGGCCAAGGGCACGACGACGCCGATCGAACTGCTGGTCAAGCGCGGCGACCGCTACGACACCGTTCGCATCGACTACCACGGCGGTCTGTTGTACCCGCACCTGGAGCGTGTTGCCGGCAAGCCGGATCGTTTGAGCGAGCTGTACAAGGCGCGCTGAGCGCGGCGCCTCGCCTCGCCATCCGTGGGCTCGGTGTCGCGTCTTGCGTCGCCGAGCCTACGGGCGATTCACTCAAGCAGGCGGTGCGAGCGCGCCGCCTGTGCCCATAGATGCTCGCCGTAGTCGCTGCGCTAGCGACAATGCACGCCGGACACGGCAACTGCCGTTTGTCCCTTGTAGTCCAGATATCCCATTGCCTGCACGCATTTGTCGCGTCCGTCGATGCGCACCGGGCCTGCCTGGTAGGCATAGGTTCCATCGTCGCGATCCCACCACGGATCCCATTGCCACACACCGCAATTGGTGCGGTTGGGTTTGCAGACGTAGACCTCCACGCTGGTGAACAGCGGCTTCCCACGCGTGGAGCCCAGATGTGCGAAAACCGCGCAATTCCTGCCATTGCCGCTGTTGTAGTACAGCTGCAGTTCGCCCACTCGTTCGCCAGCGATGCTCACAGGCTTGTGATCGATGAGATTGCCGCCGCAGCCGTCGGCGCGCGCCGCGCCCGCATGGGCAAGTCCGAATAATCCGAACAGCACGATGATGAGCAGTTTCATGATGACCTCGTCCGTTGATTGCGTGCCTTGCAGTGTCTTGCCAACCTGCAGCGAACAGGACCGACCCTCCCATGCGCGATGCCGCCAATCCACGAGTGCGCGGCCGATCTCGGCAACGACGCTACAAGCGATGGAGGCAGGGATATGTGAAACGCCCATGGCGACCACAAGCGGTGCAAGGCGCGTCCAGGCGCATGCGCGAGCTCGTCGACAAGCCGCAGAAGTCGCGAAAAGTGGCTGGCTGCGTCGCGTTGCGATGACCGCCGGCTGCATCGCTTCACGAGGCCGCCCACGTGCTTGAGTGCGGACATGCAGTGCGCGGGTTCGCGTGGCGCTGGTCTGTGGTGTCAGCGAACCGCCTGCGCGGCGATGGCCAATCTCCGACGCGCTGCAGGTGCTGCGCGTGGCGGCGCAGGCAGGCATTACGCTTGTGCACGGCGACGCGATCGCGTCTTTTGAGACGGCCAGCCACTATGCTGGCAGCTTCCGGAAACAGGCAACAGCGAAATGGCGAAGGCGAAGACGGCCTATGTCTGCGGCGAGTGCGGCGCCGAATACACCAAGTGGCAGGGGCAATGCACTGAGTGCGGGGTGTGGAATACGCTCAGCGAAATCGTGCTGGAAAGTGCGGCCCCTGGCGGCAAGGCCTCGCCGGCGGCGTCGCGGCGTAGTGGGTGGGCCGGCAAGGCCGAAGCGCCCAAAATCATGGCGCTCAAGGATGTGCAGCAGACCGAGCAGGCGCGCGTGTCCACCGGCATCGGCGAGTTCGACCGGGTGTTGGGCGGCGGCCTGGTCGAAGGGGCGGTTGTGTTGATCGGCGGCGACCCCGGCATCGGCAAGTCGACCCTGCTGTTGCAGGCGCTGGCCAGCATGGCGGGCGCGCTGCCGGTGCTCTATGTCACTGGCGAAGAGTCGCTGGCCCAGGTGGCCGGGCGCGCGGTGCGCCTGGATCTGCCGCTGGAAGGCTTGAATGCGCTGGCCGAAACCGGCATCGAACACATCCTTCAGCATGCAAGCGTGGCGCGGCCGAAGCTGATCGTGGCCGATTCGGTGCAGACGCTGTGGACCGAATCGCTGACTGCAGCGCCGGGGTCGGTGAGCCAGGTGCGCGAGAGCGCGGCGCGGCTGGTTCGGTTCGCCAAGGAAACCGGCACGGCGGTGTTCCTGGTGGGCCATGTCACCAAGGAGGGCGGCATCGCCGGTCCGCGTGTGCTCGAACACATGGTCGATGCGGTGCTGTACTTCGAAGGCGAGAGCGGGAGCCGGTTCCGCCTGCTGCGTGCGTTCAAGAACCGCTTCGGCGCGGTCAACGAGCTGGGCGTGTTCGCGATGGGCGAGAAGGGGCTCAAGGAGGTCTCCAATCCTTCGGCGATCTTCCTGTCCGGAGGCAGCACCCAGCAGCCGGGCAGTTGCGTGATGGTGACCCGCGAAGGCACCCGGCCGTTGATGGTGGAGGTGCAGGCGCTGGTGGATGCCTCGCCATTGTCCAATCCTCGCCGGGTGGCGGTGGGGCTGGAGCAGAACCGGCTGGCGATGCTGCTGGCGGTGCTGCATCGGCATGGCGGCATCGTGGTCGGCGACCAGGACGTGTTCGTCAACGTGGTCGGCGGCATTCGCGTGCAGGAGACCGCAGCCGACCTGCCGGTGCTGCTGGCGGTGCTGTCCTCGTTGCGCGACCGGCCATTGTCCGAGAAGACCATCGCCTTCGGCGAAGTGGGGCTGTCCGGTGAAATTCGCCCGGTGCCCAATGGCGAGGACCGCTTGAAGGAGGCCGCTACCCACGGTTTCAAGCGCGCGATCGTGCCCAGGGCCAATGCGCCGAAGACGGCCAGCATCAAGGGCATGGAGATCATCGCGGTGGAGCGGCTGAGCCAGGCGCTGGAAGCGGCGGCGGACTAGGAGCGTCGCCGATCGGCGAGGCGAGCCGCGGATGTCACCAGGCAGGTCGTGCCTGGCATAGCCGGGCGCCCGGCCCAGTGCCCGCGACCGTTTGTCGGCTGGTCGCTCGCAGCTGCATTTGGATATGAAGAAACCGTTTTCACCAGGTAGCGGCTATGGCACCATGCGCGGCCCGTTGCACTGTGCACCGGATCACAAAGACCGCTGACTGCTCGAACTGGAGAATCACGATGGAATGGATGTTGTTGCCGCTCAAGCGCTATGCCGACTTTCAAGGTCGCTCGCGTCGCAAGGAATACTGGATGTTCATGCTGTTGCAGGTGATCGTCCTGGCCGTGTTGGGCACCCTGTTTGCCATCGCAGCAGCGGTGATGGGAAACGATAGCGGCCCCGGTCCGCTGGCATGGTTGGTGGGTGCGGTGATCGGTATTGTCGTGCTGGCGCTGATCGTTCCGAGCATCGCAGTGACGGTTCGCCGCCTGCACGATCAGAACAAGTCCGGCTGGTACTATCTGATCAGCTTCGTGCCCTACGTCGGCGGCCTTATCGTGCTGGTCTTCATGTGCCTGGAGGGAACGCCGGGCCCGAACCAATATGGCGAGAGCCCGAAGTAATCGGCGCTACATACCGAGTTTGATTCAAGCAATGGCGCGGGGATTCCCTGCGCCATTATCGTTTATGCGATGGCTGGCGACAGCGGGTGCGATGCAATGCAACCCCATCGGGCTGGCGCACGGTCGATGGCACTGCTGCAGTTTCCTGCGTTGCAGCTGTTTGTCGAGTGCCGCGCAGTAACACATCTTGAGGCGCAGCACGCCGGTTCTGCAGCGGCCTGGCGCCGTTGCGTAGCGGATTGCAGCTGGAACGATTCTTCGCCAGCGCGATGGCGAGACCGTACAGGCGAGTTCGTCGCTGTCAGTTGTGATCGGCCTCGTGCGATCCGGATGCCCCGCAGCCGCGTTGGCTCCGAACGTAGGCACACCAGATTTCTACGTCGCCGCTCAGTGCAGATGGCAAGCAGGCGTCGACGCATGGCCCTTGCCTGGTGGTGAACGCTTCGCTAGCAGGCGGCCGAGTGATGGGCAGAACTTGGGCTATTGCTCTTGCCCGGCATCAGCGGGTCCTTGTCCTGCGAGGCGAGTTCCAGCTTGTAGCCGTGCGAATACACGGTCCTGATGCGGACCGCCCCGCTGTTGTTGCACAGCTGCAACTTCTTGCGCAGCTTGTAGATGTGCTGTTCCATCGTGCGGTCGGTGAATTCGGTATGGCTGCCCCAGACGGCCTTGGCCAACTGGCAGCGGCGGAAACAGACGCCGGGGCTGGAGAACAGCAGCCAGGCGATCGAAAATTCCCGTGCTGTGAGCACGATCGGCTTGCCGTGCAGGTAGACGGTGTTTTCTTCGCGGATCAGGTGATACGGGCCGACGCTGAGATGTTGCGATTCCTGGCAGGTATGGGCCACTGGCGAGATGGCCAGGGCCGAGCGAACCTGCAACTCGTGGGAATTGAATGGGAGCGCTAGCACTTCCTGGGCGCCGGCACGATACCAGGCCAGGATCTCGTTGGGACTGTCGAAGCGTCCAAGCACGATCAATGGAGTGGGGTGGCCGCTATGGCAGCGCTGCCAGGCCAGCACCGAGCTATCGTCCGAGGCAACACAGGTCGCATCGAAGATCAGTAGCTCACAGGGCGAATGCCGCAGGGAACGCAGCAGCTCGAGTTCGTCGGAAAACACCGCGATCTGTGGACCCAACGGAGCAAGGCTCGCATTGACCTGCGAGGCCAGACGCGCGTCCTGCGTCAACAGGAAAGCCGATCCTTGCTTACCGAGGGGAGGGTTGCCGTGCATCAGCCAGCCTTCCCGTGGCGGCACACGTACCAGTCGTGCGTGGGATGCCGGCGACGGACCGCAGGCGTCAACGTGAAACCCACATCTATAGAAAGGTGCATCGCCAAACCATCCGGCTGCCAAGGGGGGTGTCGGACCGAGGTCGGACGAATGGTATGTACCATTCCGAAGGCAGAAAGTTTCACTGCTGCGCACTTTTCTTCGGGTTTGAGTAGGTGCGCTTTAACCTACGCTCATCTACGCGTGCAACAGCTCTTACGGCCAGGGCATGGGCCGAACGGGAATAAGGGATTTCAGTATCTATCGAGGCTTTTCGGATGACGGCTCCAGTTTCGGAGCGAGGATCGAGCGAAGCCGGATTGGCGGATAGAGGTCTAGACCAACGTATTGCGATTCGGATGATCTTGTCGCCTCTATGGAATAGCTGATCGCCCGCATGAAGAAATTCTCTTGCCTCGATCCGGAGCCGACGGTGTCGTCGTCGTGTTCCGCGATCGGCACTGACCGCACCACGCAGCCGGAGCACCAACGCGGCGAAATCCGCGCCGAAGCGGCGCGTTGGCAGACGTTGTACGAACACCGCGCAGCGGCGCGCACTGCTCCTTATTCAATACCCGCTCGAATGGTGGGCGATGTCTAGCGCTAGACATCGGCGTCGGCGCGCGCGAAGGAATTGGGCATAGTCAAAAACGCGTGGCCGACGTGCAGGAAGACAGAGTGAGATTTTTTGATTTTTGCAGCGCTTCCGGGTGAGAAATTCCATTGGATCCCCTGCATACAATCGTTTGCGCCAGCGAGACCGGCGCGATGTTGTCTTTTGCTCATCCCCCTACGAGAGAGCCCGGCATGATCCTTTCCACCTACTTCGCAGCGATCTCCGCGTTGTCGTACGCAGATCGTCTTCCTACCTATACAAGCAGGATGCTGGTTGGTGCCTGGCCGCAAGGTCTGCAACATCTTCAACAACGCCGTGACGGCCAGGGAACGCCCGAAGGAACCGACGATGAAGTCAGCCTGCTCGGTGCCAGCGGCGATGCGTTGTTGATCCTGGAGTATCAAGAAGAAGCCGAAGACGCTTATCGGCATGCCTTGAAGGCGATGCGTGGGCATCAGCGCCAGCTGCGACTGCTGTCGTGTCGCAATACCGCCTGGCTGATGCTGAGCCAGCGCCGGCTGAGCGCCGCGTTGAACTGCTTTGCGCAGCTTGCGATGGACCGCGATACGCCGGCCTGTCTGGGTGGCGAAGGCTTGCTCGGCAAGGCGCTGACGCATTTCCATCTTGGCCAGAGCAGCCTGGCCCTGCAGACGCTAGAGCGTGCCCACGAAGTGCTGTCCGAACTGGAAAGCGGTGCATCCGACTGGCTGCGGATCGTCACGGCGCTGCGTCTGGACATGATCGCGCAATTGCGTATCCGCCGCGCCGACCGCATGAGCGACCACGTGTTCTGGCAGGCCACGCTGCGCCAGGAAGACGCCGCGCATGCCTTCGAACCGAGCGAGCTGCGGGCCTGCATCGCCGATCTGTCCGAAAGCATGCCGGTGCTCGCGCAGCGGCTGCGGCATGTTCGCAACCTGCTGCGGATCGCCGGTGGCGACACCTTCGGGTTCGATGCACAGATCGACGCCCTGCCGGCTGCAGCCAACGGGTTCCCCCCATGCGCGCGGCAGGACGCGCAGGTGGAATTGGCGCTGGCCGCCCTGGCGGTAGGCCGAGCCGACCTGGCCGAGCGCGCCCTGGCCGGTGCCGGCCGGCATCACGCGCCGCGCTGGAATCTGGAGTTCGAGTATTGCCAGGCCAAGATCAGCCAGGCGCTGGGGCGCACCGAACAGGCCTTGCTGCTGTACAACCGCTACGCGCTGGGTGCGGTGCAATGCCTGCGCAGCGAAGTGCAGGCGCCGCGCCTGCTCGAAAGCGGCACGCCGGCGCATGTCAGCGACGACATCTCCGCGCGCCTGCCGGCCAAGTACCGCCGTGCCTACAGCTACATGATCGCCAATGCGCACCGCTCGGACCTGTCGATCAACGAAGTGGCCGCGCAGATCGGGGTGACCGGGCGGGCATTGCAGCAGGCATTCAAGTCGGCCACCGGGCTGTCGCCGACCCAGGTCCTGCGGCGCTATCGCATGCAGAGCATCCGCGACGAGCTGCTGGCCGATGGCGGTTGCGGCAGCGTGCTGCAGGCGGCCAGCCGTTGGGGCGTTGGCAGTCGTTCAGCGCTCGCCAAGGGGTATCGCCAGCATTTCAATGAAGCGCCGATGGAGACCCTGCAACGCTAGCCGGCCGCGCACGGCCGGGCGGCAGCGCCTGGCCGTGCGCATCGTTTCCTGCATCCCGTGCAGGCGCCGTCGTTGGTACGCAGGCGAGGGCAGGAGCCCAGGTGAGACGTGCGTGCACGATGGCTTGCGGCTATCCTTGCCGGCTCGCACTGCCACGCAGGAGGCGCGTCCGAGGACGGGCGTGGCCGCCAGGGAAACGACGACGATCATGCAAGATCCCATCTCCGAGGCGACGGACGCCTCACAGATCCGCCGTGCCGGCGTCGACCTCAATGGATTGATGTCGGTTCTGAGCAAGCATCTGTATTCCACGCCGGTGGTCGCGTTACGCGAGCTGGTGCAGAACGCGCACGACTCGATCCTGCGGCGCCGGCTGGAACAGCCGCAGTGGCAGGGTGAATCGCGCATCCACGTGCAGGCCGATCCGGCGCAAGGAATCGTGCGCATCGTCGATACGGGTGCCGGGCTCACCCAGCAGGAAATCCATGATTACCTGGCTACCGTGGGCGTGGGCTATACCCGCGGGCTACGCCAGGGCGGGCACGAAGACAGCGGGCTGATCGGCATGTTCGGGCTGGGCTTCCTGTCGGCCTTCGTGCTGGCACGCCGTGTCACCGTGCGCACCACCTCCTACCAGACGCCGACCCTGGGCCATTGCTACATCTCCAGCAATGCCGAGCAATACACGGTGAGCCCGATACCCGCGCGTGGGCAGGTGGGTACCGAGGTGGTGCTGGAGTTGCACGACCAATACCTGGCATTGGCACAGGACGGACGCCTGCACGAGATCCTGGCGCGCTATTGCGCCTTGTTGCGCGAGCCGATCTGGGTCGGTGCCAACATGCAGCCGATCAATCCCGAGCCGCCGCCGTGGCGCACGCACGATGCGGTGCCGCTGCATCCGGTGCAGGCCTGGCGCCGGCAGCGCGAGTTCGCTGCGCGCTTCGAGCGCAACTTCGAGCCGTTGTGCTGCATGCCGGTCCGTGCGGACGAGGGGAGCGACGCGGTGGGCCTGCTGTGGGTGCAGGACGGTGCCACCTACGGCACCAGCGATAACCGCAATCTGTCGGTGTTCCTGCGCGGCATGTTGCTGGACGACAACGCGCGCGAATTGCTGCCGCCGTGGGCCGGTTTCATTGGCGGGGTGATCGAATCCAATCGCCTGACGCCGACGGCAAGCCGCGAGGACCTGCAGCGCGATGCGGTCTACAGCTCGGTGCAGCATGCGCTGTCCGAGGCCCTGGTGCAGGGGCTGGCGGATGTGGCGCGGCAGCAGCCGGAGGCATGGCGTCGCATCCTGCTGCGGCATAACGAGGCCTTGCTGGGCGCTGCACTGTGCGACGAGCGCCTGTTCGAGTTGCTGCTGGAACATGTGCGGGTGCCGACCTCGCAGGGTGACCTGCCGGCGCAGCAATTGCCGGCGCGTGGCGCCGTGCACGTGATCCTGGACAGCGACAGCGGCTTCGAAGAGATGCTGTTCCGCGCCATGGGCGTGCCGGTGGCCTATGGCAACCGCTATGCGGTGGTGCCGTTCCTGCGCCGTTGGGCGCAGGCCAAGGGGGTGCGCCTGGTCGAGCTGGGAACCGAGCACGGCAACCGTCAGTTGTTCCATCTGGATCGCCTGCCGGCCGATGAACTGGCATGGCTGGAGCAGCACCTGGGCGATGGCGAAGCGCTGGTGCCGGCACGTTTCAGTCCTGCGGAATTGCCGCTGGTGGTGGTGCCCGATCGCGAGGCAGAGCTCAAGCGCCGGCTGGAACAGGACGAAAACGACAAGCGGGTGTCGACGGCCGCGTTGCGGCTGGCGCGGCAGTTCACCGCGCGCATCGAGGCGCGGCAGACCCAGCGGCTGTATCTCAATCTGGACAATCCGGCGCTGCAGGCCTTGCTGGCCGCCCAGCGCGATGGCAATCCGCAGGCCGCCATCGCTGCGCGCTTGCTGCGCTCACTGAAGGTGATCGTGGCAGCGCAGGGGCGTGCGCCGCCGCAGCCAGGGGGCCCCGAGTCGGGCGGGCCCGATCTCAACAAGGCCTTCGGCGATCTTGCCGCGGCCGTGAGTCAACTGCTGGCGCGCTGAGCGCGCACCGAAGGACGTGCGATGGAAATCTGGAACTGGGTGGAAAAACTGCAGGACGACCTGGGCGAAGCCGGGCAGCCGCAGAACGCGCAGCTGCTGACGCGCCTGACCGACCATATTTGCGATCTGCAGATCGAACGTGCCGAAGCCTTGCTGCCCGAGGCGCGTGCGCTGGGCAAGACGCTGGCCAATCCGTGGCTGGAAGTGTTCGTCGGCCATTGGGAGATGCGCAACCGGGTCGGTAACCTGTGCGAGGGAGAACGCGCGCTCGGCGATGCGGTGGCGCTGTTCGAGCGGGCGCACCGCGCCGATGCGGTGGAATGCCCGCAATCGGTCTGCGTCACCCAGGATCTGGCGGCGTGCTATGCCAACATCGATGGCCCGGGCTGGGTGCAAGAACGCATCGAGGTCTGCGACGAAACCTTGGGCCGCATCGACCCGAGCTGGTCGTGCTACCAGTGCCTGAGCTGCGAAAAAGCCGATGCCCTGCTCGACGACGGGCGTGGAGATGCGGCGCTGAGCTATCTGGACCAGCAGTCGCAGACCATCGTTGCCCACGGTGGTCAGATCTACGACGGCGTGCCGGACATGCGGATCTCGATCCTGCTGTCGCTGGGACGCGCCGAGCAGGCGCTGGTATTGATCGAACAACGTGAGCGCGAGGCGGCGCGCGAGGGTGCGGAGTGGGCCAATTGCAGTCAGCCGCGTCGTCTGCAGAAGGCGCGCGCGCTGGCAATGCTCAATCGCGACGACGAGGCCCTGGACGCCTTGCTGCCCTGGCGCGAGGTGGCGCCGCGCTACCGCCTGCACTGGTTGCGCGCGGTGGCGGTGCTGGTGACGCGTGCGCCCGAGCGCAATACCTGGGACCTGGGCAGCCGCGTGCAGCTGATGCTCGATCATTACGCGCAGGTCGGTGCGCATCGCATCCTGATCGAGGCGGCGGAACTTGCGATCGATCTTGCCCTGCAACGCGGTGCGGTGTGGACGGCACGCCGGCATCTGGCGCTCGCCCGTGCGCACCTGCCCAAGTTGCGGCAGGACCGCGGTGCCACGCAGGCACTGGACCGTTGGGCCGCCCGTGTCGAGCCGGCTGCCACCGGCGAGGCGGCACCGGTGCCGGCCGATCAGCTGCTGGAGTGGTTGAACGCGCAGGGCCAGGAGGCGGTGCGCAATCCCGAGCGGGAGGCGCAGCGGTTGCTGCAGGCCGTGGCCGAGCGGCCCGACGATGCGGAGCTGGTCGATACCGCGGCGTCGGCCTTGATCGCCTGCGCGGCGGACGAGCAGGCGATCATGTTGCTGTGGGACTTCGTGCAGCGGCACGCCGACCGCGAAACCAGCCCGACCTTCCGGCTGATGAATCTGCTGCTGGGCCGCGGCGACGACGCCGGGGTGCGCAAGCTGGCGCAGCTGTATCGCCCGCAGGTGCCGGTAGCCGCGCTGTGGTGCGAGGCGCAACTGGCCCAGCGGCTGGCCGACTGGCCGGCGCTGGAACAGGCGTGCACGGCCTTGCTGGAGCTGTCGCCCGGCTCGCATGGCGCGCGCGGATTGTTGGCGCGCATGTATCTGGACACCGGACGTTTTGCCGAGGCTGCCGAGGTCTACCGTCACTTGATCGCGGTGATGGACGAGCCACGCTCGGCGCACTGGGACCATATGACCGCCGCCAGCGCCGCGCAGGATTGGGATGCGGTGCGTGCCTCGGCAGCGGCGATCGGCATGGAACTGAGCAGCACCAGCGGGGTTGTCGAGGAAGACTGGGGCTGGGTGATCGTGCGTTGCGTGGACGATGGCGAGGCGGCCGACTATTACGCACGCCGCACCGGCCCGGTGACCGCGCGCATCATCGAGAATGCGCCTGCGCACCGGCGCCAGCATGTCGGTGACTGGGTGGTGTTCGATGCCGAGCTGCTGTATCCGGCGCCGGAGGACGAGGCCGAACGCGAGCGTTTCGTGCCCACCTATGCGCAGGTGCATGTGCTGGAGACCGGTGGCTACGGCAGTAGCTGGCTGGTGGATGGCGTGCATCCGGGCGACGAGGTCATCGAGGCGATGCGCGCGGACATGGAATCGCGCGGCTGGAAGATGTGGGTGCACAGTCGCGGCGACTACCGTGTCATGGATCCGGATCGGCCGGACGCCTTCGACCCGGACGATGCGACCTCGGGCCTGCCGGGGGTGCTGTTCACCGTGGCGCTTCCGGAAAACGTTTCGCCGCAGGAGTTGCACCGCGTCCTGCGCTGCACCACCTCGCGCTGGTCGCACCCGATGTGCTGGCTGCGGCTGGCCGAGGCCTGCGACCAGGATCCACGCCCGCATCTGGACGCGGTGGAGCGTTACGGGTTGTAAACCGTGCTCCGGGGACGCGTGCAGCTCGAGCGGCCAGGGCGGTGACGTGCGATCGAAGCGTCTAAGGTGGCGGACTGACGTTGTCGCCAGCCCGCACTGCGTGGCCACGCCTTCGCCGCCGGTTTGGCGCCGCCGTGCGCTGTTCCGGCCAGTGCTGCAACGCGTTGGCCTTGCCCAGGGTTGCCGCAGCGAGCGGCAACCCTGCCGGCCTTGCCATCAGTGACGTGCGCCGTAGCGCTCCAGCCAGTGCGCATACGACGCCGGCAGTTGCCAGGACGGACGTTCTTCGCCCAGTGCCAGTGCGGCCTGATAGGGCCAATGCGGGTTGGCCAGATGCGCGCGGCCGACCATCACCAGTTCCATCTGACCGTCGGCGACCACGCGGTTGGCTTCGTGCGGGGCGTCGATATTCCAGGACGAGGCCACCGGCAGCTGCGCCTCGCGGCTTACCTGCGCGGCGATTGGGGCCAGCAGCGCAGGGCCCCAGGGAATCTGCGCAGTCGGCGTGCTGAAGCCGATGCTGACATTCAACAGGTCCAGGCCGCTGCGCTTGAATGCGCGCGTCAGGTCGATCGCTTCGGCCAGCGTTTGCTCGTCGCGGCCGTCGAATTCGATGACGCCGAAGCGGGCGGTGAGCGGCAGATGTTCGGGCCAGACCGCACGCACCGCCTGCAGCGTCTCCAGCAGGAAGCGCGCGCGGCCGTCGGCATCGCCGCCATAGCGGTCCTGGCGCAGATTGGCGTGCACCGAGAAGAAGCTCTGCGCCAGATAGCCGTGCGCGAAGTGCAGTTCCAGCCACTGAAAGCCGGCATCGCGTGCACGCTGCGCGGCGGCGACAAAATCGCCACGCACGCGGGCGATATCGTCCTGCGTCATTTCGCGCGGCAGCTTGGACAGGCCGCCACCGAAGGCGAGTGCCGATGGCGACACGGTGTCCCAGCCGCGCGCATCGTCGGCAGCAATATGGTCGTCGCCTTCCCAGGGACGGTTGGCACTGGCCTTGCGCCCGGCATGGCCGATCTGGATGCCCGGCACCGCGCCGGCGGCGCGGATGGAGGCGGCGATGCGCGCCAGCCCTTCGGCCTGCGCGTCGTTCCACAGGCCAAGGCATCCCGGGGTGATGCGTCCTTCCGGCGAGACGCCGGTCGCCTCCACGATCACCAGCCCGGCGCCGCCGCGCGCCAGTGCGGCGTAGTGCACCTGATGCCAGTCGTTGCTCAGGCCGTTAACGGCGGTGTACTGGCACATGGGAGGAATCGCGATGCGATTGCGGAGCGTGACATCCTTCAGCTGGTACGGCGAAAACAACGATGACATGGGGGACTTTGGTCTGAGAGAGCGAGGGCGCGATCAGACCATGTCGTGCGGCCGCGCGACACCCGCGCCATTGGCACACCGCGTTGCAGCCGCTGCCGACTGCGCGCCCGGCCACACCATGCCTGCGCAGAGGGTTGCTGCGGGCGGACGGCGGCCGTTGCAACGCTGTGTCGCCGCAATGCCGATCGACGCCGCACCGGGTGCACCACATGCGGCGTGGGCGGCCACGCCACCGGCGCCACTGCGCCGGCACGCATCTGCAAGCTGGTGGCACCAGACAGCGGCCTGGCCATCTTTCGAGGCCGGACGCTCGCACGGTAATGGGCCGGCCAGAACCCTGGTCTTGCGAGGTGCCCCCGACGCGGAGCGTGCCCTGGAGCCAGCCGGGTGCGGTGCGTTTCCAGCGCCTGCATAGCCCGCCGCCTGCATACGCCCGATCGCTGACGGGCGTCCAGGGCGGCCGATGTGGCGCTTGTCCGCAGGCGTGGGCCGGCGCACGTTCGCCGCCGTCGCGGCAATGTCAAACTGCCCAGGCCAGCGCCGCTGACCGCGACAGGTTGGGTCGCTGGTTGCAGAAACTGAATTGCTTTACTCTGCTGCGCTTCGGCGTGGGGGCGCCGCGTCGATCCGGGCGCAGTCCAGCCCGCATGCCCAGCCTCTCTTTACTTTATTTGGCGGGTGATCTCATGGTGGCACTGCAGCAGCGCTCGATCGACGTGATTCGTAGCCAGGAGCCGGCCTTGTTGGCCGCCTGGCTCGCATCCGGCGTTGGCAACGATGCGCGCCTTTCCCGGCAGGAGCTGGAAACCCAGAGCGCACAATTCCTGAGTCTGCTGGTGGCGGCGTTGAAGGAGGATGGCAGCAGCCTGGACAGCGCCGAATGGAGCGAGGTCCGCCGCTTCCTGGAGACCCTCTCACGCGACCGCGCCACGCGCGGCTTCGATTCGCAGGAAACCGCCAACTTCATCTTCTCGCTCAAGCGCGTGCTGTTTACGCTGGTCCAGCGCGAATACGCCAGTGATCCGGACGAACTGGGCCAGCAGCTGTGGGCCCTGTCCGAACTGCTCGACCGCCTGGGCCTGTACACCGTCAGGACGTTTCAGAAGACCCGCGAAGACATCATCGTGCGCCAGCAGGAAGAGATGCTGGAGCTGTCCACGCCGGTGGTGAAGCTATGGGAAGGCGTGCTGGCGCTGCCGATGATCGGTACGCTGGATTCGCAGCGCACCCAGGTGGTGATGGAGTCGCTGTTGCAGCGTATCGTCGATACCGGTTCGGAGATCGCCATCATCGATATCACCGGCGTGCCCACCGTGGACACCCTGGTGGCGCAGCACCTGCTCAAGACCGTCACCGCGATCCGTCTGATGGGCGCCGATGCCATCATCAGTGGCGTGCGCCCGCAGATCGCCCAGACCATCGTGCACCTGGGGCTGGACCTGCAGGGCATCGTGACCAAGGCCAACCTGGCCGATGCGCTGGCGCTGGCGCTCAAGCGCACCGGTCTGACCGTGAGCAAGGCAGACTGACATGGAACGCATCCCGATCCTGCGCATGGGCCACCTGTTGCTGGTCACCATCCAGGTGGACATGCACGATCAGCTGGCGCTGCAGCTGCAGGAAGACCTGTCGGAAAAGATCAGCGCCACTTCCGCGCGCGGCGTGCTGATCGATATCTCCGCGCTGGACATCGTCGATTCGTTCATCGGCCGCATGATCAGCACCATTTCCGGTCTGGCCGCGCTGATGGGCGCGCGGACCGTGGTGGTGGGCATGCAGCCGGCGGTGGCGATCACCCTGGTCGAACTGGGGCTGACCCTGCCATCGGTGCGCACGGCGCTCGATGTCGAGCGCGGCATGCGCCTGCTGCAACAACCCGACCCGCAGTCATGAGCGCCGGTTCGCAACCGGTCCGCACCGAACAGGACGTGGTGCTGGCACGGCAGACCGTGCGCAAGCTGGTGGTGCAATGCGGGCTGCGGCTGGTCGACCAGACCAAGCTGGTCACCGCGGCCAGCGAACTGGCGCGCAATACCGTGATCTACGGTGGCGGCGGCGACATGGACTGGGCGCTGGTGGATAGCGGCATTCGCAAGGGCGTGCAGCTGACCTTCCGCGACGAAGGCCCGGGCATTGCCGACCTGGACCTTGCGCTCACCGATGGCTGGACCTCGGGCAGCGGGCTGGGGCTGGGCCTGTCCGGCAGCCGGCGGCTGGTGGACGATTTCGTGCTCGATAGTGCAGCCGGCAAGGGCACCCGCATCACCATCACCAAATGGAAGTGAATGTCGCCGGTGCGCTCACCCAGGTGATCCGCGTCGAAGAGTCCACCCAGGTGGGGCAGGTACGCCGCGACGCGGTGGCGCTGGCCCAGGCCTGCGGATTCGACGAGGACGCCTGCGGACGTGTGGCGCTGGTGGCCACCGAGCTGTGCACCAACCTGCTCAACCACGGCGGTGGCGGGCAGATGCAGTTGTGCAGCGTGGCCGGCCGCGATGGCCCTGGCGTGGAATTGTGCTCGCTCGATCACGGCCCCGGCTTCGTCCTTGCCGACTGCCTGCCCGATGGCTATTCCACCGGCAGCACGCCCGGTAACGGACTGGGCACCGTGCAGCGGCATGCCGCGTTGCTGGATGCCTATTCGGATGCGACCGGTGCGGTGGTACTGGCGCGGGTATACGCCACGCAGGAGACGGCGGCAGACCTGCCCTATGGTGCGATCCGCCTGCCGTTGCACAGCGAAACCGTCTGCGGCGACGCCTGGCACTTGGACGTCGATGCGCAGTGCCTCACCGCCACCGTGATCGATGGCCTGGGCCACGGAGCGGGCGCGGCCGATGCCGCCGATGCGGGTGCGCGCGCCGCCGCGGTGGCCAGCGGTGAGCCCGGCGCGCGTCTTGCACGGTTGCATGTCGCCATGTCCGGCACCCGTGGAGGCGCCGCGGCGGTGATGCAGTTCGACGGTGAAACCGGCCGGGTGCGCTTTGCCGGGGTGGGCAACATCGCCGCGACGCTGTGCGATGGCGACGGCGTGCGCGGCATGCCGTCGCATCCGGGCATCGTCGGCGTGCAGTTTCGCAAGGCGCAATCCTTCGACTTTCCACAGGCCGCCGGCAAGCTGCTGGTGATGCACAGCGACGGCCTGCAATCGCGCTGGAACCTGCGCGATCATCCAGGCGTGCTGTCGCGCCATCCACGCATCGTTGCCGCGGTGCTGGCGCGCGATTACGCGCGCGGCCGCGACGATGCCTGCGTCTTCGTCATGCGCCTGGGAGGCCTGCAATGAACCCACCCGATGCGGCACCGGCCAGCGATCCGCTGGCCGAACTGGAGACCCTGCGCCAGCAGAACCAGGCCCTGCGCGAGGAGCTGGAAGAAACCAACCAGGGCGTGCTCGCGCTGTACGCCGAGCTCGACCAGCAGGCCGAGCAGCTGCGCGATGTGTCCGAGCTCAAGAGCCGCTTCCTGTCGTACATGAGCCATGAGTTCCGCACCCCGCTAGGCTCGATCCTGAGCATCACCCGGTTGCTGGAGGACGGCATGGACGGGCCGCTCAACGACGAGCAGCTCAAGCAGGTGCGCTTTGTCAGCGCCTCCACGCGCGAACTGAGCGAGATGGTGGACGATTTGCTGGACCTGGCCAAGATCGAGGCCGGGCGCATCACCATCTCGCCGGGCTGGTTCGACCTGATGGACCTGTTCGCCGCCTTGCGCGGCATGTTCCGCCCGCTTACCGATGTGGGCAGCACCACCTTGATCTTCGAAGATCCGCCGGTGCTGCCGATGCTGTACACCGACGACAAGAAGCTGGCGCAGATCCTGCGCAACTTCATTTCCAACGCGCTCAAGTTCACCCCGCAAGGCCATGTGCGCGTGCTGGCGCAGCTGGAAGACGAGCACCATGTGCGCTTCAGCGTGCAGGACACCGGCATCGGCATCGCACCGGAGCTTCACGAGGCCTTGTTCGAGGATTTTGTACAGGTGGACTCGCCGTTGCAGAAGCGCCTGACCGGCACCGGGCTGGGCCTGTCGATCTGCAAGCGCTTCGCCGAGCTGCTGGGCGGACGGGTCGGCATCAACAGCGTGGTGGGGCAGGGGTCGGAATTTTTCGTGGTGCTGCCGGTGACGCTGGCAGCGGAGAAGGCACTTGGGCAGTAAGCACCACATCCTGGTCGTGGACGACAATGCGGTGACGCGCTATTCGGTGCGGCGCGTGCTGGAGCACCACCGCTTCGTGGTCGAGGAAGCCGGCACCGGCACCGATGGCCTGGCCAAGCTGGCCGCGCAGTCGTTCGCGGCGGTAGTGCTGGATGTCAACCTGCCGGACATGAGCGGTTTCGACATCGTGCGCACGCTGCGCGCCGAGCCGCGCACCGCGTTGCTGCCGGTGGTGCACGTCTCGGCCGCCTCGATCGCCACCGGCGACATGATCACCGGGCTCGATGCCGGCGCCGACGCGTACATGATCCATCCGGTGGACCCGAACGTGCTGGTCGCCACGCTGCGTACCTTGCTGCGCGCGCGCCATGCCGAAGAGGAGCTGCGGGCCAGCGAGGCGCGTTTTCGCGAGATCTTCGAACACATCGGCGCACCGATAGCGGTGGTCGATGCGCAGCTGCATACGCATGAGGTCAATGCGGCATTCCAACGCCTGATCGGCAGCGCCAGCCCGGCCGAGGCGATCCAGGCCGCTGGGCTGGACCAGTCCGCGACCGTGCAGGCGCTGACCACCGCGCTGCGGCAACGCGAACGCTGGAGCGGCGCTCTGACCTTGCTGCGCGATGGCCGTGCACGCGAAACCGAATGGCGGGTGTCGCCATATCGCGAGCCGGATCTGGGCCTGCTGATGGTCGAGGACGTGACCGAGCAGCGCCTGCGCGAGCGCGAGCAGCGCCAGGAACTGGACACTGCCACCACCGAACTGGCGCACCAGATCGCCGAGCGCCAACGCACCGAAATCCAGCTGCTGCAGGCGCAGAAGATGGAAGCGCTGGGCAAGCTCACCGGCGGCATCGCGCACGACTTCAACAACCTGCTGACCAGCATCATCTCCGGCCTGGACATGATCCAGCTGGCAGTGGAATCCAACCGCATCGAGCGGGTGCCACGGCTGGCCGAAGTCGCCACCGGTTCGGCGCATCGTGCCGCAGCGCTGACCCAGCGCATGCTCGCCTTCGCGCGCAAGCAATCGCTGGATGCCCAGCCCTTCGACGTGAACCTGCGCGTGCGTTCGCTGGAAGACATGCTGCGCCGCTCGATCGGCGAAAACATCGTGCTGGAACTGGAACTGGCCGACGCGACGCTGGTGGCGGTGGCCGATGCCAACCAGCTGGAAAACGTGGTGCTCAACCTGGTGATCAACGCCCGCGATGCGTTGCAGGGCCAGGGCAGCATCCGCGTGCAGACCACCGCGCATACCGCGCACGACGACCCGGAGCTGGACGACGGCGAGTACGTGGCGGTGAAGGTGATCGACAATGGCAGCGGGATCGCACCGGCCATCCTCAACCAGGTGTTCGAGCCGTTCTTCACCACCAAGCCCATCGGCGAAGGCACCGGCCTGGGGCTGTCGATGACCTACGGGTTTGCGCGCCAGTCCTGTGGCACCGCGCGCATCTCCAGCCAGGTGGGCGAGGGCACCACGGTGACGCTGCTGCTGCCGCGCGGGCTGACCGCCAGCGAGCTGCCACCGCCGCCGGCACCGAGCACGCCGCGCACGCACAATGCGCGCATCCTGCTGGTGGACGACACCGACGTGGTGCGCATGATGGTGAGCGAGGTACTCACCGACGCCGGCTATCTGGTGCTCGAAGCCGAGGATGCCAACGGCGCGCTGACCCATCTGCGCACCGAGGTGCCGATCGATCTGGTGGTGTCGGATGTCGGCCTGCCGGGCATGAACGGGCGCGACATGGCCGACCTGGCGCGGGTGCTGCGGCCTGGCCTGCCGATCCTGTTCATCACCGGCTACGCAGAGAACGCGATCACCCGGCAGGAGTTCCTGGCCGAGGGCATGGCCCTGTTGCCCAAGCCCTTCAGCCTCAACGACCTGCTCAATACCGTCGGCCAGATGCTCGACAGCAGCGCGCTGGCGCGCGCGTAGCGGCCGGCGCGCCTGGCCGCAGCGATGGCAGCTGCGATCGGCTGCAACCGCCAGGCCGGACGCGTGGCACAGGCGCGAGAGGGTGGCGCTTGGCGCGGTGCGCGGCAGTGGCGCTGGAAGGCGATGCGTGCTTCGGCATCGGTGGTGCGTGAGGCTTCGATCATCAGCGGGCGTGAGATGCCGCGTGACGCCTGCTGAGGGTGTTTCCTGTGTGCACGCGGTGCGAGGTCGTGCGTGGAGAGGCGCGCTACAGCGGCGTGGTTTCGCGCCGCGGGTGTGGCCAAGGTCGCCGCCGCGCGGGGCGATGCGCTCGCACGTGTACGTTGCGAGCGCATCGCATTTCTCGGGGCACACCGGCACGGCCGGTTTGCGATCATCCTGATCGCTGATCCAATCCCCAATCCCCAATCGCGCGCGTCAGCCCCCAGCCGCAAGACTCGCATCCGTAGCGCGGCTGCACTCAGCGCGCATACGCGTACGGACCGAACGTGGCACCCAGGAAACCGCCGGCGGTGTCGGTACTGAGGATGCTGGCATCGCCCTGCTCGAGCAAGGTCTGCCACTGGCCGGCGCCCACGGCATAGTCCACGCGCACCCGCGCCCCATCCAGCGTGAAGCGCAGCTGCACCGGTTGCGTGGCATCGGAAAGTGGTGCACGTGCCAGCACGCTGCCGATGGCCGGATCCTGCACGCCCGCACGGCGATACAGCACCACCGAGGTGCCGGCGTCGTCGCGTACCAGCATCGCTGCCAGGAAGTGGCTTTCCTTGGCGACCACCGCCAGGCCGGCCTGTTCGCCGGATGCCAGGGCACTGCCATCCACCTGTGCCAGCAGGGTAGCGTGATGATGCTGCAGGCGGTGACCCAGATACGCCGGCTGGCCGCGGCCGATATCGCCCAAGGCCACTTTCGATGGCGTAATGCGCAGGCCCTGTGGTCCAGGCACGTACCAGGGTTGCACCGGCGGGTGGAAGGTCATCCACTGCATCGGAACCCGCGCCGTCTGGAAGCGCTCGCTCCACTGCATCGGGCCGCTGGTGGGGATGGTCTGCGTGCCCTTCGGCAGCGTCGGGCGCGTGGTCACCGCCGGCACGGCGCTCCCGTGCGGCAGCACCACCGGCCAGCCGTCGCGCCAGGTCACAGGCAGCAGGAAGGTTTCGCGGCCCAGGTTGTACTGGTTGCCCCGGTAGGGGCGGGTGGCCAGGAACACCGCCCACCACGAGCCGTCCTTCAGCTCGACGAACTGTGCGTGCCCGGTCGAGGTGATCGGCGCACTGCGGCCGGGATCCAGATCGCGCTGGGTGAGCACCGGGTTGCCGCTCCAGGCTTGGTACGGGCCGTTGATCTTGCGGCTGCGGTAGATCATCTGTGCGTGCTGTTCGCCGGTGCCGCCTTCGGCCGCGGTCAGGTAGTAGTAGCCCTTGTGGCGGAACAGGTGGGGGCCCTCGATGTGTTCGGGATTGGTGGCCGGCTGGAAGCCGGAATCCCGGATCATCTGGCGCGTGCCGACCAACTTCATGCTGGCCAGATCCAGCTGCTGCAGCCAGATCGCACGGTGTCCTTCGTACCGCATCTTGCCCGCAGGCACGTCGTTGTGGACCAGCCAGGCGCTGCCGTCGTCGTCGAAGAACAGCGACGGGTCGATGCCCTTGGCATCCAGCCACACCGGATCCGACCAGGGCCCGGCCGGGTCCTTGGCGGTGATCAGGAAGTTGCCGCCATCGCAATAGAAACAGGTGTTGGCGATGTAGAAGGTGCCGTCGTGGTGGCTGATGCTGGCGGCGAACAGGCCGCGGGTCAGTTCGTCGCGGCCGTAATCGATCTGGTCCGGCCGATCGATCGCATTGCCGATCTGGGTCCAGTGCACCAAGTCGCTGCTCTTGAACACCGGCAGGCCTGGAAAGTAGCCGAACGTGGAGTTGACCAGGTAGAAGTCATCGCCGACCCGGATCGCAGACGGGTCGGGATAAAAGCCGGCCAGCACCGGGTTGCGGTACTGGGCTTCGGTGGGCAGCGGCCCGCCGTCATCGCCCTGGTAGTCCACGCGGGTGACCAGCGCGCTGCCGGCATATGCCAGCTGGCAGCTCACGCTGGCCAGCATCCCCAACATCCATCCGATGCGTTTCAAGACCGCTTCCCCAATCGTCGCGCTGGCCCGGCGCCAGCCCCACGGCAGCATGCCACTTCGTGGCAGGGCTGGTGGCGACGATGCGCCATGGCACACCAGCATGACTGCCTGCACCACGGCCGGTGGCCCGGGACGGTCGCGGCTGCCACTTCGCTGCAACATTGCTGACATATCGTGCGCGCGGCGCCATGCTGCGCCCCCTTCCGGCATGCCCATGCCGAACGGACTCATTCTCGCGTCACTCATTCAAGGACCCACCCGCATGTCGTTGTACTCGCCTGTCTCGCCGTCGCTGACGCCCGCCACCCTGCACCCCGCGCGCTGCCGCACCGCGTTGCAGCGCACGCCGCTGGCACGCGCCTGCGCCGGCCTGCTGCTGGCCTCGATGGCGGCCGCCGCTTCCGCGCAGCAGGCGCCGGTGACCCAGGGCGAGGGCAGCCCGACCGCGCTGGATACGGTGACCGTCACCGCCGAGCACCGCGAGCAGAACCTGCAGGAGGTGCCGGTGTCGGTGGGGGTGGTGCAGGGCGCGGCCATGCGCCAGTACACCGCCGGTGGCGAGGACACCTTGCTGGCGCTGTCCGGCCGCGTGCCGGGCTTCTACGCCGAGACCACCACCGGGCGCATCTTCCCGCGCTTCTACATCCGCGGCCTGGGCAACATCGACTTCTATCTGGGCGCCTCGCAGCCGGTGTCCATCATCCAGGACGACGTGGTGCTGGAGCACGTGGTGCTCAAGTCCAACCCGGTCTACGACGTGGACCAGGTGGAAGTGCTGCGCGGCCCGCAGGGCACCCTGTTCGGCCGCAACACCACCGCCGGCATCGTCAAGTTCGACACCGTCAAGCCCGGCGACACCTATACCGGCCGTCTCGACGCCAGCTACGGCAGCTACAACACCGTGTCCCTGGATGGCGGCTTCGGCGGCCCGATCAACGATGTGCTGTCGTTCCGCGTCTCGGCGTTGTACCAGCACCGCGACGACTGGGTGGACAACACCTTCGCCGGCAGCAGCGCCGATGGCACGCGCACCCCGCGCAAGGACGCGATGGGCGGCTACAACGACCGCAACGCGCGCCTGCAGGTGCTGCTGAAGCCCAACGACGCGTTCTCGTTGCTGGGCTCGGTGCATACACGCGATTACGACGGTACCTCCACGCTGTTCCTGCGCAATGCGGTCACCCGCGGCAGCGACAAGGTGGACGTGCCGCGCGATCGCGTGGCCTACGACGAAGCGCACGACAACCCGCAGGCGTACCAGACCGACGGCGGCTCGATCAAGGCGATCTACGATTTCGGCGGCGTGTCGCTGACCTCGATCACCGCCTACGAAACCACCTCCGGCTACAGCCGTGGCGACACCGATGGCGGCGCGGCGGCCAATTTCCCGGTCAATGGCGTGCCGAACGGCTTCGGCCAGTCGATGGGCCAGATCCGCGACCTGGACCAGTACACCCAGGAACTGCGACTGGCCAGCGAAGGCGACGATGCGCTGCAATGGCAGCTGGGCGCGTTCTATTTCGACGGCCGCGACACCACCGATTTCTATCAGCGTGCCTATTTCCTGCAGACCGCCGCGCGCAATCCCAACAACTGGGTGCGCCTGCGCAACACCAACACCTCGTGGGCCGGCTTCGGCCAGCTGAGCTACAAGGCCACCGACGCACTGACGCTGACCGCCGGCATCCGCCAGACCAAGGACACCAAGCAGACCCGCCTGCTCAAGAGCGCCGACACCGCCGCCGGCGTGGTGACCTACCGCGGCCGGCGCGACGTGCGCCTGTCCGACACCCAACCCAGCTGGGACCTGAGCGCCATGTACGCGTTCAACCCGGAGTTGAGCGTGTATGCCCGCGTGGCGCGCGGCTTCCGCGGCCCCACCATCCAGGGCCGCAGCGCGGTGTTCAATTCGGACTTCACCACTGCCGATTCGGAAACCATCCTGTCCTGGGAAGCCGGCATCAAGAGCAGCCTGTTCGACAATCGCCTGCGTCTGAACGTCAGCGGCTTCACCTACACCGTCGATGACATCCAGCTCAACGGCAACGATTCGGACGGCAACGGCGTGCTGTTCAACGCCGACAAGGCCAAGGCCTACGGCCTGGAAGCGGACCTGGACTGGCGCCCGATCTCCAATCTGTCGCTTACCGCCGGCCTGAGCCTGCTGCATAGCGAAATCCACGACAAGCGTGTCTATGCACAGGCCTGCGCACTCAATGGCGTGGTGGTGTGCACGGTCAACGACCCGACCATCCGCGTGGGTGCCAATACCTTTGCGCAGATCGACGGCAACCCGTTGCCCAATGCGCCCAAGTACAACCTCAACCTGGCCGCGCGCTACGACATCCCGGTGGGCAACGACGGTGCGTTCTTCGTGTCCACCGACTGGAACAGGCAGGGCCAGACCAGCTTCGTGCTGTACGACTCCACCGAGTTCCGCGCCGACGGCAATTTCGAAGGCGGCCTCAAGCTGGGCTATACCGGCGGTTACGGTGCGTGGGAAGTGGCGGCATTCGCACGCAACATCACCAACGAAAAGAACGTCAAGGGTGTGATCGAAAACTACATGGCGGCGGTCTATAACGAGCCGCGCATCGTGGGCGTGTCGGTCAACGTCAACTGGCAGTAACGCCAGCGCAGACAGGGCCGCGGCGCAGCTGTCGCGGCCCTGCCTGCTGACGCAGCCAGGCCAGCGGCATGGATGCGCCGCTGGCGTTGTCGTCTCAGCCCTGGCTCAGGACCGAGCGTACCCAGCTGACGATCTGCGCGCTGCTCACCGCACCGGAATGTCGGCCGATCTCGTGCCCGGCGCGGATCACCAGCAAGGTGGGGATGCTGCGAATGCCAAAGCGCGTGCCCAGGGCCGGATGCAGGTCGGTGTCCACCTTGGCCAGCCGCACCTGCGGCTCCAGCGTTGCCGAGGCGGCGGCGAATTGCGGCGCCATGCTCAGGCATGGCCCGCACCACGGCGCCCAGAAATCCACCACCAGCGGCAGCTCGCTGCGCACGGCGTGCTTGTCGAAATCCACAGCCGACAAGGCCACCGGCGCGCCGAGAAACAGCGGGCGGTGGCAGTGGCCGCAGTTGGGCGCATCGCGCAGACGCGCACGCGCGACGCGGTTCATCGACGCGCAGCTCGGACAGGCAATCAGCAGCGGGGCGTCGGTCATGCAGGGGTCTCCGGTGGTCATGCAGGGCGTTCGCCAGCTCGCGCCTGGGCGGCGAACGCGGCGGCAGGCTGCCAGTGTAGCCATCACCATGCGCGAACACCGTGCACTGCGAGATGCACGGCGAGCGCACGCTGCAGGCTCAGGCCGACTGCCCCAGCACCACGGTCGGAACGAAGCCGCCATAGATCATGCGTTTGCCGTCGAATGGCATCGGGTTGACCGACGGGTCCATGCGCGGGTCTTCCATCATCTTGCGCATGCCCTCGTCGCGGGTGGCCTTGTCCGGCCATTCGATCCAGGAAAACACCACCGTCTCGTCCTCGGTGGCCTCGACCGCGCGATAGAAGTCGGTCCATTGCCCCCGTTGCACATCATCGCCCCAGCACTCCACCACGCGCAGCGCACCGTATTCCATGATGATCGCATCGCCCATGCGGGCGTGCGCGATGAACGCGTCCTTGTTGGCCGTGGGCACGGCCAGCACAAACCCATCGATATACGACATAACCACCTCCGTAGACCGGGCGCACGGCGTGCACCCGAGGATGACCAAGGGATGTTGGTGCGACCAAGAACGTGGGAAGCAGTGGGGGCCGGGAGCGTGCATCCAGCGCGCTTGCCGCTTGAGCATACGGTGCTGGCAGCCGGTGAGCACTGCTTGAGTTGGCTGTCACGTGGGGTGCGCCCTACACGGCGCCGGTCGGGCCCGTTCGAACGACTGCCGATGGCTCGCGCTGGCTCGGTTTGACCGATGGCAGCGCCCGGATTCCGCTCCTCGGGCGGGACAACAGGCGGGCCGCCCCTGCAGGGAGGAGCCGGAGCCCGCTGTTGCCTGCCGCGGGCGCGAGACCTGCAGTGCGGCGGTCAGGCCGCCAGGTTGTGGCGACGCAGCCGGGCTTCGAAGACCACCTCGCCGTCTTCGTTGCGCGCCTGCAAGGTGCCGCCATGCGCCTTGACGAACTGGTCGGCGATGAACAACCCCAGCCCCAGCCCCTGGCTGGCATGGAAGCTGGCCTTGAACGGCTCGAACAGGCGCGGCATCAGGCTGTCTGGGATGTGTCCGGCATTGCGTACCGACAGCCGTAGCGTGTCGGCCTCGCGCCCGTCCAGATGCACCTGCACCGGGTGCTGGCCGCCGTGCAGCACGGCGTTGCCGACCAGGTTGGAGACCACCTGGGCCAGCCGGTCGCCATCGCCATCGCCGTGCAGGTCGCCCTCGGTGCGCAAATCGATGGTGGTCTGCGGGTTGGCCTGCGCCACTTCACCGACCACGCCATGCGCCACCTCGCCAAAATTGCAGGGGCCGAATTGCATCGGCAACCCATCGGTGCGCAGGCGCGAGAAATCCAGCAACTGCTCGACCATGCGCGCCATGCGCCGCGCGCTGTTTTCCAGGTGCTCGAGCGTGCGGGCCGCCGAGCCATCGGCCGCCACGTCCAGGCCGAGCTTGTCGGCGCACAACAAAATCACCGACAGCGGCGTGCGCAGGTCGTGGGTGAGCACCGCCATCATGGTTTCGTTGAGCGTGAGCGCGCGTTCCAGCGAGGCGTTGCGTGCCTTGAGCAAGCGCCGCTGCTGGTACAACTCGATGAACACGTTGACCTTGCTCAGGATCACGTGCGGCTCGATGGGCTTGTGCAGGAAATCCACCGCGCCGGTCTCGTAGCCCTGGAAGGCGCGCATCGGATCGTTCGGCGACGCGGTCAGGAAAATGATCGGTACATGCCGGGTGCGCTGCGAGCCGCGCATCAGTTCGGCCAGCGAGAATCCGTCCATTTCCGGCATGTGCACATCGAGCAGGGCCAGCGCCACGTCGTGTTCGAGCAGCAGCTCCAGCGCCTGCGCACCGGATGCGGCGCACAGCACTTCGATGCCGTCGCGCTGCAGCAGCGCTTCCATCGCCACCAGATTCTGCGGCACATCGTCCACGATCAGGATCTTGGCGGGTTCATCGCCGGGCGCATCAGGGCCGGTCGCGGTGAGGTTCATGGGCGAAAGGTTTCCAGTTCGCTGCAGATCGCCTGCAGGGTCAGCACCGCATCGGCGCCGGCGTGGGCAAGCGCGGAGGCGGGCATCAAGGGAGAGGCTGCATCGTCGGGCCGCTGGATCCAGGCCGTGCCACCGGCCGCGCGCACCGCCGCCACGCCGGCGCTGCCATCGCTGCTGGCGCCGGTGAGCAGGATCGCCAGCAGGCGCTCGGCAAACACGTCGGCGGCCGACTCGAACAGCGGGTCGATCGCCGGGCGCGAGAACAGCACCGGCGCATCCATCGACAACGCCAGGGTGGTGCGGCTCTCCACCAGCAGGTGGTAATCGGGTGGCGCGATGGTGACGGTGCCGGCCAGCAACGGCTGCTTGTCTTCGGCCTCGCGCACCGGCAGCGCGCAGCGCGCATCCATCAGTTCGGCCACATGGCTGGCGCGGTCGCGCGGCAGGTGCAGCACCACCAGCACCGGCATCGGCAGGGACGCCGGCAGGCTGGACAACAGCGCCTGCAGCGCCGTGACCCCGCCGGCCGACGCGCCGATCACCATCGCATCGAAGCGCGGGTGTGCGGGCAGGGCGCTCATGCGGCCTTCCGATACAGGCGTTGTTCGCGCGCGCAGGTTTCGAACGCCTGCGCATGCGCGCCGAACTGCAGCGATTCCTTGCTGCCCAGGCCCAGGAACCCGCGGTGCACCAGTGCCTCGAAGAACAGGCCCACCGCGCGGTCCTGCAGGCTGCGGTTGAAATAGATCAGCACATTGCGGCACGACACCAGGTGCACTTCCGAAAACACCGTGTCGGTGGCCAGGCTGTGATCGGCGAATACGATGTTGCGTTTCAGGCGGCGGTCGAACACCGCACCGTCGTAGGCGGTGGTGTAGTAATCCGAAAGCGAACCCAGGCCGCCGGCCTCCAGGTAGTTGCGGCTGAACTGCGCAATGCGGTCGATGCCGTAGGCACCGGCCTCGGCCATGCCGAGCGCCTCGGGATTGATGTCGGTGGCGTAGATCACCGCTTTTTCCAGCAGGCCTTCTTCGTGCAGCAGGATCGCCAGCGACCACACTTCCTCGCCGGTACTGCAGCCGGCCACCCACAGCTTGATCGAAGGGTAGGTGCGCAACACCGGCAACGCATGCTCGCGCAGCACGCGGAAATACGCCGGATCGCGGAACATCTCCGACACCTGCACCGTGAAGAACTGCATCGCCTGCGCGAAGGTGTCCGGCTCGTGCAGCAGGCGGTGCTGCAGGTCGGCCACCCGCGCGCACTCGAAACGCGCCATCGCATGGCGCATGCGCCGCCGCAGCGAGGACACCGCGTAATCGCGGAAATCGTAGTGGTAGCGCTGGTAGACCGCCTCCAGCAGCACCCGCAATTCCAGGTCGAACAGTTCCACCGGGTTCATTGCCGCGAGCACCAGACGCGGCACAGCGACACCAGCTTGTCCACGTCGATGGGCTTGGCGATGTAGTCGTTGGCGCCGGCTTCCAGGCAACGCTCGCGGTCGTCGGCCATGGCCTTGGCGGTCAGCGCGATGATGGGCAGATCCTGCCATTGCCGATTGGCGCGGATTTCGCGCATCGCGGTCAGGCCATCCATCTCGGGCATCATGATGTCCATCAGTACCAGGTCCACCTCGCGGACGGCCAGCCGTTCCAGCGCCTCGCGTCCGTTGCGGGCGATTTCCAGCGTCACGCCCAGCGGTTCGAGCACGCTGGACAGCGCGAAGATGTTGCGCACATCGTCTTCGGCCAGCAGCACGGTGGCGCCGTCGAGCACCGCATCGCGGCGACGCGCTTCGCGCAGCAGGCGTTGCTGGTCGCTGGGCAGCGAGGCTTCCACGCTGTGCAGGAACAGCGTCACTTCGTCGAGCAGGCGCTCGGGCGAACGCACGCCCTTGATGATGATGCTCTTGGAGTAACGACGCAGTTGCTGCTCTTCATCGCGCGTCAGTGCGCGACCGGTGTAGACGATCACCGGTGGGAAGGCCACCGCATCGTTGCCGGCCATGCGTTCGAGCAGGTCGTAGCCGCTACCGTCCGGCAACGCCAGGTCGGTGACCATGCAGTCGAAGGTGGAGCCGGCCAGTTGCTCCATCGCTTCGGCAATCGTGCCCACGGCCACGATCTCCAGTTGGTCGCGCGCCAGCAGCAGCTGCAGGTTGGCACGCAAGGCGCTGTCGTCTTCGACGATCAGCAGGCGTCGCACTGCGCGTGCATTGGTTTCTTCCAGCTGGCGGATCGCGCCGGCCAGCAACTCGCGCGTGGCCGGCTTGATCAGATAGCCCACTGCGCCGAGTTCCAGCGCAATCTGGCTGCGTTCCAGCGCCGATACCACGTGTACCGGGATATGCCGGGTGGCCGGATCGCGCTTGAGGCGTTCGAGCACGCTCAGGCCGGAGGCGTCCGGCAGGCCGATGTCCAGCAGGATGCCGCTGGGGCGCAGTTCGGCGGCCAGGCGCAGCGCCTCTTCGGCATTGGGCGCCACCACGCAGTCGAAATCCAGTTCATGCGCCAGATCGACCAGCGCCTGCGCAAAGCGGGTGTCGTCTTCCACCGCCAGGATCAGGCGGCCGGGCCGTAGCCGTTGCTCGCGATCGTCCAGCGCAGGCGGCAGCGGCGCGGCGCCGGCGGCGGGAATCGGCAACGGCGGCGTGGACGTGATGCCGTTGACAACGCCGCGCCGTGCGGCAGTGGCCACCCCAGCATGCGTGAGTTGCGCAGACTCGGCTGCCGATGTCGATGCAGTGGCAGTAGGGTCGGTGTGGGGGAGGACGACATCCTCGGCAGGTGCGCCGTCGGTAGGCAGCTCCAGCGTGAAGCAGCTGCCACGTCCCGGTTCGCTGTCCACGCGGATGCTGCCGCCCATGCGTTGCGCCAGATCGCGCGAGATCGATAGCCCCAGGCCGGTGCCGCCATAGCGCCGCCGTGTGCTGCCATCGGCCTGCCGGAACGCTTCGAAGATCACCTCGGTCTGCTCGCGCGCAATGCCGATGCCGGTGTCTTCCACCTTGAACAGCACCCGCCCGGGCGTATGCGCCTGGATCGACAGACGCACCTTGCCGTGCTCGGTGAACTTGACCGCGTTGGCCAGCAGGTTCTTGAGGATTTGCTGCAGGCGCTGGTTGTCGACCACCAGCTGGCTGGGGACGCCGACCCCGGCTTCGATCTCCAGCGTCAGCCCTTTCTGCCGCGCCAGCGGTTCGAAGGTGTCGCGCAGCCGCTGCACGATGCTGCCGGTGTCCACGGTCTCATCTGCCAGCTCCACGTGCCCGGCCTCGATCTTGGACAGATCCAGGATGTCGTTGATCAGCGCCAGCAGGTCGTTGTTGGACGACAGGATCGCCTGCGCGTATTTCACCTGTTCGGCGCTGAGCGTGCCGTCCTTGTTGTCGGCCAGCAGCTTGGCCAGGATCAGCGCGCTGTTGAGCGGCGTGCGCAGCTCGTGCGACATATTGGCCAGGAACTCGGACTTGTAGCGCGATGCGGTCGCCAACTCGTTGCCATTGCGCACCAGCTGGTTCTGCGCCACCAGCAAGGCCTGCTTCTGCGCTTCCAGCGCCTGGGTGCGCTCTTCCAGCTGCACGTTGGTCTGTTCCAGCTCGGCCTGCTGCTGCTCCAGATCGCTCTGCGACTGCTGCAGGCTACGGCTCTGTTCTTCCAGTTCTTCGTTGGCAACGCGCAGTTCTTCCTGCTGCGTCTGCAGTTCCTCGCTCTGGCGCTGGGTTTCTTCCAGCAGGGCCACCAACTGCGCGCGCAGCAGCGCGGTGCGCAGGGCCAGGCCGATGTTTTCGCCGCAGCGTGCCAGCAGTTCGTCCTCGCGCGTGGCTGCCGGCCGCGCATCACTGACACGGCCCAGCTCCAGCAGGCCGATCACCCGCCCATCGGCAGTGACCGGCGCCAGCAACAGTTCCTGGCAGGCGCTCTGGCCCAGGCCGGAGGCGATCTGCAGGTGCCCGGCGTCCACGCCGCGCACCCGGCGCACCGCCGCCCGCTGCAATACCTCGCCCCATTGGCCGGCGTTGCTCGGCAGCGAGGCCGGCATGTCCACCGGCAGTGCGGCACCGCCGGTCAGGCGCAGGCGATCGCCCTCGATGCGATACAGCGCACCGACCTGCGCATCCAGCGTCTCGCACAGGGCGCGCACCGCGGCATCGGCCAGGTCCTGTGGATTCTGGTCGCCGCGCAGGCTGGCTTCCACGGTGTTTTCGGCCTGCTGCAGCCACAGCGCCACCTCGGCCTGGCGCCGCGCCCGAATCGCCTGCGTCACCACCAGCGCCATCGCCAGGAACGACACACCGCCGATGCTGCGATTGATCGAAGAGAAACTCGAGTTGGTGCTGGGCGGCGCCAGGTGAAAGCCGGTTGCCAGCAGCACGCACGACAGTACGCCGACCACGATGGGCACCTGCGGGCGGTTCTGGAACACGGTGACGCCAACGGCCATGAAATAGGTCAGCCACACCGCGTAGCCCAGCGGCGTCACCAGCTCTGCGCCCAATGTCCCGGCCATCAGGGCCCCCGCGCACACCCAGATCCAGCGGTCGCGTGTGGTCGAGATGTTCTGCATGAGGCGCTGACCGAAACTGGGAGGGCGGTCATGGTAGCCGATAAGTTTCACGCGCAAATCGCCGGGTTTTTGACGCTTTTGCGGCTGCGACGGCTTGCACGCAACCTTCACGCGCACGTCACTATGGTCGCGCGCTTTTCCGGGAAAACATCGCCAGATGGATGCCCAGACCGCCATCGACAACGCAGGGCCGCTGTCTCACGACAGCCGGCAGTGCCAGCTGTTGGTGCAGAGCGTTTCCGACTACGCCATTTACATGCTCGATGTCGCGGGGAATGTGCGCAGCTGGAATCCCGGTGGCGAGCGCATCAAGGGCTATCGCGCCGACGAAGTGCTCGGCGTGCATTTCTCGCGTTTCTACCTGCCCGACGATGTGCAGCGCAACGAGCCCATGCACAATCTCGAGCTTGCCCGCCAGCAGGGGCGCCTGGCCACCGAGGGGTGGCGCCTGCGCAAGGACGGCAGCCGTTTCTGGGCCAGCGTGGTGATCGAGCCGGTGCTGGAATTCGGCGTGCTGGTCGGCTTTGCCAAGATCACCCGCGATGTCACCGACCGCCACGAAGCGCAGCGACTACTGCAACAGGCGCAGCATGCACTGCTGGAGTCGCAGAAGATGGAAGCGCTGGGCCGGTTGACACTGGGCATGGCGCACGATTTCAACAACCTGCTGACGGTCATGGTGACCAGCCTGGACCTGATCGCCTTGCGCGCCGGCGATGATGCGCGCACCCGCATGCTGGTGGAAGCGGCGCAGACGGCGGCCGATCGCGGCACCTTGCTGACGCGGCAACTGCTTTGCTTTGCGCGCGGTCAACGGCTGGCACCGGAACGACATGCCGCCAATGCGGTAGTGACGCGTGCGCTGGAGCTACTGCGCCGCGCCTGCCCGGCCGGGATTGGTCTGGCGTTGCAACTGCCCGATGCATTGCCGGATGTGTGCGTTGACCCCAGTCAGCTCGAATCGGCACTGCTCAACCTGGTGTTCAACAGTTGCGATGCGATGCCCGACGGTGGCGCGATCGCATTGAGCACGGCCGTGCAGCAGCGCGCTGTGCCATCGGAGCCGCACGGCGCGGTGCGCCGCTATGTCGGCATCGCCGTGCGCGACGACGGCCCGGGCATGTCGGCGCACGTGGCGCAGCGCGCCAGCGAACCGTTTTTCACCACCAAGGATGTTGGCAAGGGCTCCGGCCTGGGGTTGAGCCAGGTGTTCGGCTTTGCGTCCCAGTCCGGCGGTTTTGCCGAGATCGAGACCGCCCCAGGATGCGGCACCACTGTCACCCTGTTTCTCCCGGCCATCGAGGAGGCCGAGCATGACTGAACCCCTGCGCCTGCTGATGGTGGAAGATCAGGAAGAACTGCGCGAGTTGATCGGCGAAGCGTTACGCGATGCCGGCATCAGTGTCGACACCGCCGACGATGGCTATGGCGCATTGCGCATGCTGCGCGAGAGCGGCCCTTACGATGTGGTGTTCAGCGACATCCGCATGCCCAACGGCATGTCGGGCATCGAATTGAGCGAGCAGGTGGCGCAGTTGTTGCCGCAGGCGCGCGTAATCCTGGCGTCGGGCTTTGCCAAGGCGCAGCTACCGCCGTTGCCGGCGCGGGTCGATTTCCTGCCCAAGCCGTATCGGCTGCGCCAGCTCATCGACATGTTGAAGGGAGCGGCCGCCAGCGCCTGAGCGCCGGCAGCTGCGAGGTGGGCGTTGCACCCACCCCGGAGTCGCGTCACCCTGGTTTCGACATGTTTCTGCAGCCAGCGCTGATCGCTGGCTGCACAGCCGCTGCCGCGCTCAGCGGCTCTGGTAATACACCTTGTCGATGGCGATCTCCACCGGCGCTGCCGGCGGGTCGGCCACCAGCATGAAGGGCTGCTTCACCGCCTGCAGGTCCAGATCGTAGAACGCGCTGAAGGGAATGCTCACCTCGTGCCAGGCCCCATCGCGCACCAGTCCGTACTGGTTGCCACCGGCCACGAAATCCACCCAGCTATCGCCAAAACTGGTATTGATGCCGACCTTGAACGTGGATGCTGTGGTCGTCTTCAGGTGCAGCTTGAGCGTGCCACCGGCGTAGGCGGCCAGGTTGCGGTAATCGCTCTGGATGCCCAGCCCGAACCAGGCGCCGGCGTTGGCGCGATAGGCCATCACGCTGCCGCCCTCGAACGGTGCCTGCGCGATCGGGCTGAGGTTGTTCCACAGATACAGTTCGGCATCCTGCCCGAAGGTCAGCCGCGCGCTGGTATCGCTCTGCTCGGTGAACACACCGAAGCGTCCGGCGGGGACCGCATGTTGCGTGCCCACGTACAGCTGCGATCCGGGGTTCTGATACAGGCGGATGTAGTCGACCTCCATCTTGCCGGGCAGTGGTGCGGTGACGGCCGCCGGCGAGGTCACGCCGGTATAGGTTCCGCCGACGGCCAGATTGAGCAGCAGATAATGCTGCTGGTGGAATTCGTGCAGCGATGCGCCTTCGATATTGGAGATGGCAAATTCGAAGTATTGCTGCCCATCGATCGACACGCGCAGGAACTGCGGGTCCCAGGTCAGCCGGTACACATGGAAGTCGTTGTGCAGGTTCACTGGGTGGGTGTAGCTGGTGTCGTAGTCGGCTTGCGAGCCGTTGTAGTCCCAGTGCACGGCCGCACCGATGCGGCGATTGGCGGTGCCGTTGGCGATCGCTGCGGCCATGCCGGCTTCCATCAGGTCGATCTCGCCACGGCCGGGCCACACGCCGATCGTGCCCAGCATCCAGTACGCCGGCCACAGCCCATTGCCGACTGCCGGTGTCTTGATCCGTGCTTCCAGCGTGCCGTACTTGAAGTGCATGCGGCCTTCGGTCTTGAGCCGCGCCGAGGTGAACGGCATGCCCTGGAAGGCCTCGCGTCTGGCTTCGATCACCAGCCGGCCGTTGTCGATGCGCGCGTTCTCGGGGCGGCTGGTGTAGTACTGCATCTCGCCGTTGCCCCATCCGCACAAGCCGATCTGGCAACCGGTGCCCACATCGTAGGTCCACTTGCTGCCGTCGATGGACGGCCCGTTGAAGTTCTCTTCCCACACCAGGGTTTGCGCGTGTGCGCCGGGCGCCAACGCCACGCCGAGCACAACCGCCACCTGCATCGCCACACTGCCCAAGGACTTCATGCGTGCTTCTCCAAGCGCGGGCCGGGGCCCGTGGAGAGGCGACGCTGCGGAGCCGGTACTTCAGTGTCAAAGCAAATGTCCGGCGTGTTTCAGTTTCGTGGTGTTCATTCCGGAATAATCAATCATTGGCGTGACGCCGGTCGCAAACGATGGCCGCCGCATGTTGCGTGGCAGCAGCCGGCAGCGATGCCTGACGGAAACTGCCGTTACTGCGTCGGCGTGGATCGCCGGTGCAACTGGGCAGGCACCCTCGCCATGCGTTGCATGCGAGTCGGATCGCCCGTGCGTCCCGGGTGGTGGGCGACCATGCGATCGGCGCAAGATAGCCATCCCCAGTATCGCGTCCCGCGGCGCCAGCGCACCGATCGCCCATCCGCCGCTGGCGGCTCACTCAAGCCTGAGCATCACCACCGAGCGCGCAGGTAGCGCCACCGCCAGCGTCTTGCCTTGCAGGCGTGCCTGCTTGAACGCTGCGGGTTCCACTGCGTGCGGCTGCGCGAACGTGTTGTGCGCGGTGATCGCGGGGGCGGTGAGAATCTGTCCCTCGACACGGCGTGCGGACAGCCCCCGCACCTCCACGCTGACGTCAGCCGCGCTTGTTGCATCCAGGTTGGTCAGCGCCACATACACATGCCCATCCCTGGCCTTGACGGCCGAGCCGTGCACCGCCGGCACGTGCACGCTGCCATGGCGATACTCGGGCGTGCGCAGCTCGAGCGGCAGCTGGGAGGCGTCCTGGTAGGGTTTGTACAGTGCGAACACGTGGTAGGTCGGCGTCAGCACCATCCTGTCGCCGTCGGTGAGGATCATCGCCTGCAGCACGTTGACCATCTGCGCGATGTTGGCCATGCGTACGCGCTCGGCATGCGCGCTGAAGATGTCGATATTCAGCGCCGCCACCAATGCATCGCGCAGGCTGTTCTGCTGGTGCAGGAATCCCGGGTTCGCACCGGGCAGGCCGGCGTACCAGGTGCCCCATTCGTCCACCACCAGGGCCACTTTCTTGGCCGGATCGTACTCGTCCATGATGGCGCTGTGCTTGGTGATCAGTTCGTCCATCACCAGGGTGCGCGAGAGCGTGTCGATCCACGCGGCCTCGTCGAAATCGGTGGACGAGGCGCGCGGCGGCCAGCCGCCGGGCACGGTGTAGTAGTGCAGGCTCAGGCCATCCATCAAGGTGCCGGCCTCGCGCATCATCACCTCGGTCCAGTGATAGTCGTCGTTGTTCGGGCCGGGGGCGATCTTGAGGATCTTCTGGTTGGCTGGCGCCTTGACGAAGGTCTGGTAGCGCCGGTACACATCGGCCGCGTATTCCACCCGCATGTTGCCGCCGCAGCCCCACAGCTCGTTGCCCACGCCGAAGTAGGGCACCTGCCAGGGCGCATCGCGGCCATTGGCGCGGCGCTCGCTGGCCAGGCTGGAGCGGGTGGGGGCGGTCATGTACTCGCTCCACTGCGCGATCTCGTCCGGCGCCGCATTGCCCACGTTGCCGGCGATGTACGCCTGGGTGCCGAGCAGTTCGGTGAAGTCCATGAACTCGTGGGTGCCGAACCGGTTGGATTCCTCCACGCCGCCCCAGTGGGTGTTGACGCGGATCGGGCGCTTCGCCGGTGCACCCACGCCGTCGCGCCAGTGGTATTCGTCGGCAAAGCAGCCACCCGGCCAGCGGATATTGGGCACCGCGATCGCCTTCAACGCCGCAAGCACGTCGTTGCGATAGCCGCGCGTGTTGGGAATCGGCGACTCCTCGCCCACCCACACCCCGCCATAGATGCCGGTGCCCAGGTGTTCGGCGAATTGCCCGAACACCTGGCGCGACACCTGTGCGCCAGGCTGGTCCACGCGCAGCGTGCCGGTCACCTTGACCTCGGCCGCAGGGGCCGCCAATGCGGTGATCGCCACGGCGGTCGCAACCATGGCGGGCAGCAGCCTGCTGCGTGAAGTCTGCAACGCGAGGGAAATCCACTGCATCGGCTGGGCGCTCCTGGGATCGGTAGGCGAGGGCGTGCGCCGGCGTCGCAGGCGTGGCGGTAGGGTAGTGCGTGCGTGGCCGTCTGTCGCCGCGTTGGATGATGGGAAGGCGAGCCCTGCCGCGTGCGCGCGCTGGTGCGTGCCGGCGGCAGTGTCAGGCCGGCCAGGATGTGCGCAAGCGCATGGCCGGCGACGGCGCCAGGCGGCTATGCTCGCGGGCTTCCAACAGCGGCGGGGCGATCCATGCAGCGAGTGTTCGGGCAGTTGCCAGACGGAACCGAGGTCCATGCGTTGACCCTGCGCAGCGATGCCGGGTTGACGGCCGAAGTGCTGACCTATGGCGGCATCCTGCACACGCTGCATCTGACCACCGCACAGGGCGTGGTGCCGCTGGTGCTGAACCTGCCGGATCTGCCTGCCTACGCCGCCGATGGCGACAGCCTCAACATCCTGGTCGGCCGCTTCGGCAACCGCATTGCCGGTGCGCGCTACACGCTCGATGGCCTCACCCATGTGCTGGCCGCCAACGAGGGGCGCAACCAGCTGCACGGCGGCCTGCGCGGTTTCGGCCGGCGGGTCTGGAGCGTGCTGGAGCAAACCGCCGAACAGGTGCTGCTTGGCTACGATTCGCCCGATGGCGAAGAAGGCTATCCCGGCAACCTGCAGGTGCGTGCACGGCTGGCCCTGCATGGCGACACGCTGCAGCTGGACTTCGAGGCGCGCTGCGATGCCGCCACGCCGGTGAACCTGACCCATCACCCCTATTTCAACCTGTCCGGCGACCCGCAGCTGCGTGCCGCATCGCAGGTGTTGCGGGTGCCGGCGGACCGCTATCTGCCGGTGGATGCCGAATCGATCCCGACCGGGGAGATCGCCGCAGTGGCCGGCACGCCGTTCGACTTCCGCACGCCTGCCGCGCTGGCCGAGCGGATCGACCCGGCGCATCCGCAGATCGTGCTGGGCAAGGGCTACGACCAGTGCCTGGTGCTGGCCGAGGGCGCGGACTGCGTTGCCGAGCTGTACTCGCCGCACAGCGGCGTGGCGATGCGCATCAGCAGCGATGCGCCGGCCGTGCAGCTCTACGAAGGGCAGCATCTGGATGCGCATCACCCCGGGCTCGGGCGCGGCATCTGCCTGGAGCCGCAGGACTACCCGGATGCGCCCAATCACCCACAGTTCCCCTCGACCATCCTGCGACCTGGCCAGGTCTATCGCCGCCGCATCGCCTATCGCTTCGCCCACCCGGGCCCGCAGCAGCCATGGGAGTTGGTCAGCGCTGCATTGGATGGATAGAGGCTGCGTCGGCGCCGGTGACCGTCGGTCACCCGACGTCATCGCAATCAGCGCGGGCCCAGCACCAGTTCGATCACGAACTTGCTGCCGAAGAACGACAGCACCAGCAGCGCCATCGCGGTCAGCGTCCAGTGCACCGCCTTGGTGCCGCGCCAGCCGTTACGCCAGCGGCCGATCAGCAGCGCGCCGAACACGATCCACGACAGGATGCTGAGCACGGTCTTGTGCAGCAGGCGCTGCGCCAGGAAGTCCTGCACGAACAGCAGGCCGGTCAGCAGGGTCAGGCTCAGCAACACGAAGCCGACCGTGATCGTGCGGAACAGCAGCGTTTCCAGCTCGGTCAGCGGCGGCAGCGCACGCAGCCAGGTGTGGAAGTCGCGTCGCCGTAGTGCGCGCTCCTGCAGCCACAACATGATCGCCAGCAAGGCGGCGATGCCCAAGGTGGCGTAGGCCAGCAGGGCCATCCACGCATGCAGCTCCAGCCGCCAGCCCAGGTCCGCGCTGGGCTCGTGGCCATAGGCGTGGTAACAGGCCAGCAGGATCGCCGACAACGGGAACACCACCACGCCCACCGCTGCGGTCCTGCCGCGCCCGCCGAACACCGCGGTCAGCCCAGCCATGCCCAGCCCGGTCAGCGACAGCGCCGCAAAAAAATGCATGTCCGGCCCACCGGCGGTACGCAACGCCACCAGCACGTGGTAGCCGGCATGCAGCGCCACCGCTGCCAGCGCCGGCGCCAGCCAGCGCGCAGGCGACTGGTTGCCATCGCGCATCACCGCGCGGGTGAGCAGGGCCGCAGCCAGCAGGTACAGGGCGAACGCGATGAGAACGATTGTCATCGTGGAAGTTTCGCATACTGGGGGCTGGGATTCGGGATTCGGGATTCGGGATTCGGGATTCGGGATTCGGGATTCGGGAAAAGCTGGCGGCGGCGGGGTGCGTGGGTTTGGGGTAGGCGGGGAAGCGGTGCACGTAGCGACGGGAGGCGCCCGCGAGTGAGGCGTGCCTCGACTCCGCACCACACCAGGCTCGCACCGGCAGGCAGGCAGGCAGGGCGGGGCGGGGCGGTAGGGCGGACTGGTCTGGTCTGGTCTGGTTGCTGCTGCTCTTGTTCTTCTTCTTCTTTGCGGGCCCGTTGTGCTGGTGTCCGCACCGCCGCGCGTTCGCGGAGTTCCTCCCTCGGGACGGTGCTGCCAGGCAGGGGACGGGCCGGTTGGGGTTGGGGCTGGGCGTTGGCCGGTGCCGCTATAATCGACGCCCGTTTCCCCTTCGCGGTCCCTTGCGCATGTTCGAGTCCCTTACCCAACGTCTCTCCGGCACCATGGAGCGCCTGCGCGGCCGCGGCCGCCTGACCGAGGAGAACATCCGCGAAGCCACCCGCGAAGTGCGCATCGCGCTGCTGGAGGCCGACGTCGCGCTGCCGGTGGTGCAGGCGCTGATCGAGCGCATCAAGGTGCGTGCGGTGGGCCAGGAAGTGCTCAAGTCGCTGACTCCGGGCCAGGCCCTGATCAAGGTGGTGCGCGACGAGCTCACCGCCGTGATGGGTGCGGCCGCCACGGATCTCAATCTCAACGTGCCGGCTCCGGCCATCGTGCTGATGGCCGGCCTGCAGGGCGCGGGCAAGACCACCACCGTGGGCAAGCTCGCCAAGCACCTGAAGGAAAAGCGCAAGAAGAAGGTCATGGTGGTCTCGGCCGACGTCTACCGCCCGGCCGCGATTGAGCAGCTAAAGACCCTGGCCGAACAGGTCGGCGTGTTGTTCTTTGCCTCCGATGCGTCGCAGAAGCCGGTCGACATCGTGCGCGCGGCCATCAGCGATGCGCGCAAGTCCTTCGTCGACGTGCTGCTGGTCGATACCGCCGGTCGCCTGGCCATCGATCAGGCGATGATGGACGAGATCAAGGCGCTGCACGCTGCGGTCAATCCCACCGAGACCCTGTTCGTGGTCGATGCGATGACCGGCCAGGACGCGGCCAACACCGCCAAGGCGTTCGGCGAGGCGCTGCCGCTGACCGGCGTGGTGCTGACCAAGACCGACGGCGATGCCCGCGGCGGCGCGGCGCTGAGCGTGCGCTACATCACCGGTAAGCCGATCAAGTTCGTCGGTACCGGCGAAAAGACCGACGGCCTGGACGTGTTCCATCCCGACCGCGTCGCCAGCCGTATCCTGGACATGGGCGATGTGCTGTCGCTGGTGGAGCAGGTCGAGCACAGCGTCGACCAGGAAAAGGCCGCCAAGCTCGCCGCCAAGGTCGCCAAGGGCAAGAAGTTCGACCTCAACGACATGAAGGAACAGCTTGAGCAGATGCAGAACATGGGCGGCATCCATGGGCTGATGGACAAGCTGCCGGGCATGGGCCAGATCCCGGACAACGTCAAGCAGCAGGTCACCGGCAAGGAAGTGCCGCGCATGATCGCCATCATCAACTCGATGACCAAGAAGGAGCGCCGCAATCCGGCGTTGCTCAACGGCTCGCGCCGCGCCCGCATCGCACGCGGCTCGGGCATGCAGCCGGCCGACGTCAACAAGCTGATGAAGCAGTACCAGCAGATGGAAAAGATGATGGGCAAGCTGGCCGGCGGCGGCATGAAGGGCCTGATGCGCAACATGAAGGGCATGATGGGTGCGATGGGTGGCCGCGGCGGCATGCCGTTCCGCTGAGTACAGTGGTGTGTTGATGCGTCCGCTTGGTCGCATCATCTGTTGAGTATTGAAATCGCTTCAATGTTAGGATTGCGCGCCCGCGGACGGGCGAGCTTGCTCGTGGATGAGCAACCTAATCATCGGAGGATTCATGCAAGGATTTAAAGGATTTTTCTGCAAGTTTGCGATCGGTCTTGCTGGTGTCGGGCTAGTGGTTACCTGTAGTGCGGCATCCATATTTTCTTATTCCAGTAACGCAAATGATTTCATTGGCCAAGGCAAGTCCGCCGTTTTGACGGATGCCAACGCGGCCTTCGGCCTGCGAGGTACCGAAGACCGGCTTACATTTACTGTAAATGCCACTTCGGGCGAATCTTGGTTTATACGGATGAGTGCTCCGGTCGGTGGCGTTCTGGCTCCGGGAATATATGGGAGCGCAGAGCGGTCAGCATTTAAGACGGGACGTTCGCCTGGCCTTGATGCCTCCAGTACCGGGCGGGGATGCAATGAGGTATGGGGGAAATTCACGATCAGGCAGATTTCGTTTGACGTCGCTGGGAATGTGGATAAGTTAGAGGCGACGTTCTTGCAGCGATGCGATGGTAGTAAGGCACCGGCGCTCGCTGGTGTCATTAGCTACAATGCTCCGCCATTATCTTTGAAGCTTACCAGTGGTGTTGGTGATTACATTGGTGGTGGCGTCGGGAAGATGTATTACAACGACACCAGCATCTTCGTGCTTAGCGGAACAACTTCGCGCCTTCAATATTACGCGTCAGGCCAACGTGATGACTGGTCTGCAAGCATAGTCGCACCAGTGGGGAAGGCGTTGGTGCCTGGCCGTTATTCTACAAATCGTTTTGGGGATCGTACTCATGCCGGCTTGGATTTCGCCGGCAATGGACGAGGATGCAACGAGAATAGCGGTACGCTGAATGTGCGTGCTATCGAAAAAGATGTCGAGGGTAATGTAGTCAAGTTGCATGCTGAGTTTGAGCAGTATTGTGGGACTGCGCCGTTACGTGGAACGATCCGCTTCGGTATCTAGTCAGCAAGGTTGGCCCGTGACACGCGGGCCAACCTTGTGAGTCTGTCCCGTCTTTCAGTGCGTCATTCTTAATCTCTCAATGCGTGATTTTTAATTGGTGTGTCAGGCATGAGCTGTTGGGCGTATCGTTGCCTCGCTGTTTGGTAAGTTGGATGACCAATTCATTGGGGGTGATGCCTGAGGCATAACGAAAGACGGTGCGCATGGTTTGATGTCTCAATGCATACTGGGACTCGGTCGTAATGTTTCAGAGTGACGATGAATCGTTCGAACTCAAGTCACGGTGCCGCTTTTTGCGAGCGCTTCGGTCTGCGCCTGCCGATCCTGCTCAGTCCAATGGCCGGCGCCTGCCCGGTGCCGTTGTCGGTGGCGGTTGCCAATGCCGGCGGCATGGGGGCGATGGGGGCGGTGTTGTCGCAGCCGCAGGACATCGTGGCGTGGATGCAGGCCTTCCGGCAGGCTGGTGACGGGCCTGCGCAGGTCAATCTCTGGATTCCCGGTCCGGCGCCCGCGCGCGATGCGAAAGCCGAGGCGCGTGGGCGTGCGTTTCTCGCGCAATGGGGGCCGTCGGTGCCCGAATCGGCGGACGACGCTGGGCCGGCCGACTTCGATGCACAGTTCGAGGCCTTGCTCGCCGCACGCCCGACGGTGGCCTCCTCGATCATGGGCGTGTTCCGTCCCGATCAGGTGGCGCGACTGAAGGCGTCCGGCATCGCCTGGTTCGCCTGCGCCACGACCTTGCAGGAGGCGCGTGCGGCGCAGGACGCCGGCGCCGATGCGGTGGTTGCGCAGGGCGCGGAAGCCGGCGGCCATCGCGGCGCGTTCGATGCCGTCCAGGCCGAGCGCCAGATGACCGGCTTGTTTGCGTTGTTGCCGCGCCTGGTCGATCACCTGGACGTCCCGGTCATCGCCGCCGGCGGCATCGCCGATGCGCGCGGGATCGCCGCGGCGCTGCTGCTCGGCGCCAGTGCCGTGCAGATCGGCACCGGCCTGCTGCGCACGCCCGAAGCGGCACTGCCCGGCGCCTGGGCCGACGCGCTGGCCACGTCCGAACCCGAGCAGACCCAGCCCACCCGCGCATTTTCCGGACGACTCGGCCGCGCGCTGGCAACGCCTTACGTGCGGGCCGCCAGCGCGGCGGATGCACCGCCGCCGGCACCGTATCCGGTGCAGCGCGCGCTGACTGCACCGATGCGCCAGGCCGCCGCGCGCGACAACCGCCTGGATGCGATGCAGGCCTGGGCCGGGCAGTCGGCCTGGATGGCGCCTGCGCAACCGGCCGGCGACCTGGTCACGCAGTGGTGGGAGCGGGCGCAGGCCCTGTTATGTCGCTGATCTTCTGCAACGGCGCACCGGCCAGCGCGCAGCAACTCGGCGCCGCGGCGCTCATCAACTACGGCCACTTCACCACGTTGCAGGTCCGCAACGGCGCCGCGCTGGGGCTGGATCTGCACCTGCAGCGCCTGCAGGACGGCAGTCGCGCGCTGTTCGGCCAGGCGCTGGAGCCGCAGCAGCTGCGCGCGCACCTGCGTGCCGCGCTGGCCGCGTCGGCCATGGCCGATGCCAGTCTGCGCGTCACGGTGTTCGCGCCCGATTACGATTTTCGCAACCCCTTGCGCGAGGTCGCGCTGGAGGTGCTGGTCGCGCTGTCGCCACCTGCGGACATGCCCGAGACCGGGCTGCGCGCGCAGCTCGCCGAGTACGTGCGCGAACGGCCGGAACTCAAGCATGTCGGCACCTTTCCGCTGCTGCACCTGCGCCGGCTGGCCATGCAGGCCGGCCATGACGATGTGGTGCTGCACGATCGGCAGGGCAGGGTGCTGGAGGGGGCGTTCTGGAATCTGGGGCTGTGGGAGCGCGGTGGAGTGGTGTGGCCGCAGGGGCCGGTGCTGCTGGGCACGCGGCAACAGCTGCTGCAGGCGGGACTGACGGCGCTGGGCATCGCCCAGGTGAGCCGGCCGGTGGAGCTGGGCGAGCTGGAGCGTTTCGATGGCGCATTCGCCTGCAACGCACGCGGGCAGCAGGCCATCGTTGCGCTCGGGCCGGCCCGCTGGGCGCCGCATGCCGCGCAGCTGCCGCTACTGGAGCGGGCCCTGCAAACCCATGCCTGGCAAGCGATCTGAGCGATCCGGCGCAGTTGCGCGGGGTGGCTTGGCTTCGCTGGCGCGGCCGGCTATAATCTCCGGCTTACCGCGCCACTCTGGCGACTGGGCAACTTAGGAAAACGACACCATGGTCAAGATTCGACTGACCCGCGGCGGCGCCAAGAAGCGTCCGTTCTACCACATCATCGTGACCGACGTGCGCAGCGCGCGCGACGGCCGCAACATCGAGCGTCTGGGTTACTACAACCCGGTGGCGCAGGGCGCCGAACCGCGCATCGTGCTCGATATCGCCCGTGTCGACCATTGGGTTGGCAACGGTGCACAGCTCACCGACAAGGTGCGCAACCTGTATCGCGAAGCGTCCAAGTCCCAGGCCGCTGCGGCCTGATCTTGAGGGCCAGGCCTCGCTGCCCGGCCCAGAGTCGACCCAGATGAAGCCGACCGAGCGCCGCATCCTGTTAGGCAGGATAGTCGGCGCTTTTGGTGTCAAGGGCGAGCTCAAGCTCGAATCCTGGACCGAGCCGCGCATCGCGATCTTCCGGTACCAGCCGTGGATCGTGCGCTCGCCATCGGGCCAGGAATCGATGCTCAGCGGTGTGCGTGGACGCGATCAGGGCAAGAATCTGATTGCGGTGTTCCCCGATATCAGCGACCGCGACACCGTCGAAGCCATGCACGGGACCGAGATCTTTGTTCCCCGCAGTGCGTTGCCGCCGCCCAAGCCCGATGAGTATTACTGGGTGGATCTGGAAGGCCTGCAGGTAGAAACCGTCGAAGGGGTCAGCCTCGGCACGGTCTCGCACCTGTTCTCCACCGGCTCCAACGACGTGGTGGTGGTGCGCGGCGATCGCGAGCGGATGATTCCGTTCGTGTTGCCGGACTACGTCAAGTCGGTGGATTTCGAGGCCAACCGGATCGTGGTCGACTGGGACCCGGATTTCTGAGCGAAGCCATCCGCTTCGCTCTTGCCTTCCCATTCCCGATTCCCGAATCCCTGCCAGTGCGCATCGACGTCATCAGCCTGTTTCCCGAGTTCATCGCGCAATGCGCGGCGTTCGGCGTGGTCGGGCGGGCGCAGGAGCGCGGATTGCTGGAACTGCAGGGCTGGAATCCGCGCGATCATGCGCAGGGCAACTACCGCCGGGTGGACGACCGTCCGTTCGGCGGCGGCCCGGGCATGGTGATGCTGATCGAGCCGTTGCGGGCCTGCCTGGAAGCGGCGCAAGCCGCTGACACGCGCCCGGCACCGGTGATCTACCTCAGCCCGCAGGGGCGGCCGCTCACCCAAGCGCTCGCCCGCGAGCTGGCGCGGCTGCCGCGCATGGTGCTGCTGTGCGGCCGCTACGAGGGCGTGGACGAGCGCTTCCTCGATCAGGCGGTGGACATGGAAATCTCCATCGGCGACTACGTGCTGTCCGGTGGCGAGCTGGGCGCGGCGGTGCTGGTGGACGTGGTGACGCGGTTGCAGGACGGCGTGTTGAACGACGCCGAATCCGCCGCGCAGGACAGTTTCGAAGGGCCACAGGGCCTGCTGGACTGCCCGCACTACAGCCATCCGGCGACCCATGCCTGGGGTGACGTTCCCGAGGTGCTGCGGTCGGGCAACCACGGCGCCATCGCGCGCTGGCGGCGGCAGCAGTCGCTGGGCCGGACTTGGCTGCGTCGCCCGGACCTGCTGGACGAGGCCGGATTGGACAAGCACGATCGTCGGTTGCTGGAAGAGTTTCGCCGCGAACTCGACCCAGGCGACGACAAGCCCGGCGACAAGAAATAAGGGCGCACCCCTAGCCCTTGAAGATTCGATTGGGGTACAATATGCGGCTTGCTGGCCAGCCTTGCGTCTGGCCCTCCTACGAACCTCGAGCAATCGCCGTGCGGCGACTGCCGGTCCAATATCACCAGACACGCGGTGCCCACCATGAGCAAACTCAACAAGACCATCCTGGCTGACTTCGAAGCCGCCCAGATCCAGCGCAAGCTGCCGGAATTCAACCAGGGCGACACCGTTGTGGTGAACGTCAAGGTGAAGGAAGGCAACCGCGAGCGCGTGCAGGCCTATGAGGGCGTGGTGATCGGTACCAAGAATGCCGGCCTGAACTCCGCTTTCACCGTGCGCAAGATCTCGCACGGTTTCGGCGTCGAGCGCGTGTTCCAGACCCACAGCGCCATCATCGACTCGGTCGAAGTGAAGCGCCGCGGTAAGGTCCGCGCCGGCAAGCTGTACTACCTGCGTGGCCTGGAAGGCAAGGCTGCCCGCATCAAGGAAGATCTGGCCGCCGCTGCGCAGGCCAAGGCCGCTCGCCAGGCTGCTGCCAAGGCCGAGTAAGCCATATCGCTGCCAGGTCCTCGTGCCTGCAGCTGTCAGACGGCCGCCCTCGGGGCGGCCGTTTGCGTTTGTGGCTCAGCGAACGTCGTACCAATTCGCACCGGGCGTGTCGATGCAGCGTTGTACTGGGAAGCTGCCCGGCACCGTGTAGCGGGGTGCGCCTGCGGTCGCAGGCATGATCAACGCGGCGGTTGCGGCGGCGCCTGTATCGGCGCCGTATCCGCCACCGGCGAGGCCGGATGAGCGGGCACTTCCGCCGCGGCGGCCAGCTCGGAAGGATTGGCCGGCGTCGCCAGCATGCGTGCCGTTCGCCAGCCGCCCCAGCGGTAATACGCCAGCGACAGCAGCATCGAGCAGGTGGAACTGATGGGGAAGCTCCACCACACCGCATCGGCGCCCAGGTGCGGCAACAGCGCATTGGCCAGCGGTACCCGCACGCCCCATAGCGAAAACGCCAGGATCAACAGCGGTGGGATCACCGCACCGGTGGCGCGTACCACGCCCGATACCACAAAGCTCACTCCGAACAGCAGGAACGACCAGATGGCGATGTGGTTGAGATGGCGCGCGATCTCCAGGGTGGCGCTGCCCTCGGGCAGGAACAACGCCAGGGTCCAGCGGTCGAACAGGATCAGCGGTGCGATCAGCAGGCCGGTCATCAGGAAGTTGGCGGCGATCCCGGTGCGGGCGGTGGCGTCCACGCGCGCCCACAGGCCGGCGCCCACGTTCTGCGCGGCCATCGACGAGCAGGCTGCGCCCACCGCCATCGCCGGCATCTGCACGTAATTCCACAGCTGCAGCGCCGCGCCATAGGCGGCAGCGGTGTCGGTGCCGAAGCCGTTGACCAACGACAGCATCGCGATCATCGCCAGCGAGATCATCACCATCTGCAGCCCCATCGGCACGCCCTTGACGATGAGCGCACGCAGGATGGCGGGGTCGATGCGGAACAGGTGCAGGTCGCGCCGCCCCAGCCACAGGATGTGGCGCTTCCGGCGCAGATACACCAACAGCCCGACCAGCGCCACCACCTGCGCGATCAGCGTGGCCCAGGCTGCACCGGCGATGCCCAGCGCCGGAAACGGCCCGATGCCGAACAGCAGCAGCGGGTTGAACACGATATCCAGCAGCACCGACAGCAGCAGGAAACGGAACGGCGTGCGCGCATCGCCGGTGCCGCGCAGGGCTGCGGACAGGAACGCGAACAGATACAGCGTGGGCATCGCCAGGAAGATCACCCGCAGATACGCTTCGGCCAGTTGTTGCGAAGCGGCCGGCGTGCCCATCGCGGTGAGCAGATGCGGTGCCAGGAACCAGCCGAGGATGGCGATCACGGCCGACAGCCCGCCGAAGAAACTCGCGCTGGTGCCCATCACCTTGCGCGCCTGGGCGATGTCGCGCGCGCCCATGGCCTGGCCGATCAGGATGGTGGATGCCATGCCGATACCGAACACCGAACCGATCAGGAAGAACATGATGCTGTTGGCGTTGGCTGCGGCGGTCAGCGCTTCCTCGCCAAGATAGCGGCCGATCCAGATCGCGTTGACCGAGCCGTTGAGCGACTGGGCGATATTGCCGGCCATGATCGGCAACGCGAACAACAGTAGGTTCTTGCCGATCGGGCCTTCGGTCAGGACAGCGGAGTTGGGCATCGCTTGGCATCGTCGCGCAGAAGTTGCGCACACTAGCATTGCTGGATGAGAGCCAATGCAGTCATCCGCTTGCGCTGCGTATCTTGTTTCGAGGCAGGTTCCATATTCGACAGTAGCGATGCAGCCTTCGGGGACGGTGCGCTGACTCTTTCGGTCGAGGCCGGGCCGTGTCCCTCATCCGGCGCTTCGCGCCACCTTCTCCCGCCTGCGGGAGAAGGGCGCGTTGGCGGGTGCTTGTTCGGTCGGCGATGGGCATGGGCGCGCGTTCCCTCATCCGGCGCTTCGCGCCACCTTCTCCCGCGGGCGGGAGAAGGGAGCGTTGGCGGGTGTTTGTTCGGTCGGCGATGGGCATGGGCGCGCGTTCCCTCATCCGGCGCTGCGCGCCACCTTCTCCCGCGGGCGGGAGAAGGGTGGGGCTGGCGGGTACTTGTTCGGTCGGCGATGGGCATGGGCGGGCGTTCCCTCATCCGGCGCTGCGCGCCACCTTCTCCCGCGGGCGGGAGAAGGGCGGGGCTGGCGGGTGTTTGTTCGATCGGCGATGGGCATGGGCAGGCGTTCCCTTATCCGGCGCTGCGCGCCACCTTTTCCCGCGGGCGGGAGAAGGGCGGGGCTGGCGGGTGCTTGTTCGGTCGGCGATGGGCATGGGCGGGCGTTCCCTCATCCGGCGCTTCGCGCTTTCTTCCCCCGCCTGCGGGGGAAGGTGCCCGCAGGGCGGATGGGGGCAGTGCCGACCATCGCGCTGGGTTCCCGACCACCACGACCGCATCGACGGCCCAGCTTGAGTTCCCGATGGCTGCCCAAACATCGGTTACCTGACAGAGCGAGACAACACGGCGCATGAATCCGGAGCTGGAACAGGGCACGACGGTCAGGCTGGATGTGTGGCTGTGGGCCGCACGCTTTTTCAAGACACGCAGCCTGGCCAAGAACGCGGTGGACACCGGCAAGGTGGACGTGGGCGGCCAGCGCCCCAAGCCCTCGCGCAGCCTGCGCCGCGGCGAGCGACTGCGCATCGACCGTGGTGGCGAAATCTTCGAGATCACGGTGGCCGGGCTTAGCGATGTCCGCAGGCCGGCGCCGGTGGCGCAGGCCTTGTACGTGGAGAGCGAGCCATCGCGTGAGGCGCGCGCGCAGTGGCGGTTGCAGCGCGCCGCCGAGCGCACCGGCTACCGGGCGCCGGAGAGCAAGCCCGACAAGCGCGCACGCCGGTTGATCAATGCCTTGGGCGATATCGACGCCTTGTAGTCCTGGCGGCCGAATCGAACGCAAACAAGACGCCCCGGTGGCCCGGGGCGTGTGTATCGCAGCAGCCGTGCGGCCCGGATCGACGAACGATCCAGCGACTTAGAGCGGCTAACAAAACGTAGCGAGCGGTCGTCAGGTGGGTGCGGACGGCGCGGAGGAACCGCAGTGTACGAGTGGTACATGCCGATTCCGAGCACCGACCGCGCCCGCCTGGCGGCCGCGCAGTCGTTTTGCTAGCTGCTCTTAGGCCAGATCGAAACGGTCCAGCTGCATCACCTTGGTCCAGGCGGCGACGAAGTCCTGCACGAACTTCTCCTGCGCATCGGCGCTGGCATAGACCTCGGCGACTGCGCGCAGGATGGAGTTGGAGCCGAACACCAGGTCCACCCGCGTGCCGGTCCAGCGCTGCTCGCCGGTGCTGCGGTCGCGGCCTGCGTACAGCTCCTTGGTGTCGGAGGTAGCCGTCCACTCGGTCCGCATGTCGAGCAGGTTGGCGAAGAAGTCGTTGCTCAGCACGCCGGGACGGCTGGTGAACACGCCATGGGTGGAGCCATCGGCGTTCGCCCCCAGCACGCGAAGGCCACCGACCAGCACGGTTAGCTCCGGCGCGGTCAGGGTCAGCAGCTGTGCCTTGTCGATGAGCAGCGCTTCGGCCGGCACCGCGTAGCGGCGCTTGGCGAAGTTGCGGAAGCCATCGGCCACCGGTTCCAGCACCGCGAACGATTCGACATCGGTCTGTTCCTGCGAGGCGTCGGTGCGGCCAGGGGCGAACGGCACGGTCACCTGCTGGCCCGCTGCCTGCGCAGCCTGCTCCACCGCCGCGTTACCGGCCAGCACGATCAGGTCGGCCAGCGAAATCTTCTTTCCATCCGACTGCGCGGTATTGAAGTCGGCCTGGATGCGCTCAAGCGTGGCCAGCACGGTGGCCAGCTGCTCGGGCTGGTTGGCCTGCCAGTCCTTCTGCGGCGCCAGGCGGATGCGCGCGCCGTTGGCACCGCCGCGCCTGTCCGAGCCGCGAAAGGTGGACGCCGAGGCCCAGGCGGTCGAGACAAGCTGCGCCACGCTCAGGCCCGAGGCCAGGATGGTCTGCTTGAGGGCCGCAGCGTCCTGTGCATCGACCAATGGGTGGTCGACGGCCGGCACCGGGTCCTGCCACAGCAGCTCCTCCGACGGCACGTCCGGGCCCAGATAGCGCGAGCGCGGGCCCATGTCGCGGTGGGTGAGCTTGAACCAGGCGCGCGCGAAGGCATCGGCGAACTGCTCCGGGTGCTGATGGAAGCGGCGCGAGATCGCCTCGTACGCCGGGTCGAAGCGCAGCGCCAGGTCGGTGGTCAGCATGGTGGGGCGATGCTTCCTGGAGGCATCGTGCGCATCGGGAATGATGGCGTCGGCGTTCTTGGCCACCCACTGGTGCGCTCCGGCCGGGCTCTTGCTCAGTTCCCAGTCGAAGGTGAACAGGTGGTCGAAGAAGTCGTTGCTCCACTGCGCCGGCGTGGTGGTCCAGGTCACTTCCAGGCCGCTGGTGATGGTGTCGGCGCCCTTGCCGCTGCCGTAGCGGTTGTGCCAGCCCAGGCCCTGGCTTTCCAGCTCGCCGGCTTCGGGCTCGGCGCCGACGTTATCGGCCGGGCCGGCGCCGTGGGTCTTGCCGAAGGTGTGGCCACCGGCGATCAGCGCCACGGTCTCTTCGTCGTTCATCGCCATGCGCGCGAAGGTGTCGCGGATGTCGCGCGCGGCGGCCACCGGGTCCGGCTTGCCGTCCGGGCCTTCCGGGTTGACGTAGATCAGGCCCATCTGCACGGCGGCCAGCGGGTTCTCCAGATCGCGGGTGTGCGGTACTTCGCTGTCGTCGTCCTTCACCAGCACGCCGTGCGCTTCGTCCACGCCGGGCGAGCCGCGCGAATAGCGGTCGTCGCCGCCCAGCCACTTGGTCTCCCGGCCCCAGTACAGATCCTGATCCGGTTCCCAGGTGTCTTCGCGGCCGCCGGCGAAGCCGAAGGTCTTGAAGCCCATCGATTCCAGCGCGACGTTGCCGGTGAGGATCATCAGGTCGGCCCAGGAGATGGCCTGGCCATACTTCTGCTTGATCGGCCACAGCAGCCGGCGCGCCTTGTCCAGGCTGACGTTGTCCGGCCAGCTGTTGAGCGGCGCGAAACGCTGCTGCCCACGGCCGCCGCCGCCGCGCCCGTCGCCGATACGGTAGGTGCCGGCACTATGCCAGGCCATGCGCACAAACAGAGGGCCGTAATGGCCGAAGTCGGCCGGCCACCAGTCCTGCGAATCGGTCATCAGCGCGCGCAGGTCCTGCTTGAGCGCCTGCAGGTCGATGCGCTTGAACGCCTCGGCGTAGTTGAAGGTCTCGCCCAGCGGATTGGACTTGCTCGAATGCTGGCTCAGCAGATCCACGCGCAGCTGGTTCGGCCACCAGTCGCGGTTGGTGGTTCCGGTCCCGACGACGGCGTGGTTGAACGGGCACTTTGCTTCGGTTGTCATGGCGGTTACCTGTGTGCGTGGGCACTTGGGGAGCGGCGTGCCGAACGGCCGGCACGTGCTGGGGGATCGAAGTGGCGGGCAAGGCTCAGTGCATGGTTATCGATGAAACAGCGAGCGCGGGGAGCTCCACGGGTCCTGCCGATGCTAGCGGGTGGCTGCAGCCGCCGGAACAGTGGGGAGATCGAAATGGGCTGAGAGGCTGCATCGAGCGGACACATTTTCTGGAAGCGTTGAGACACCATAAAGAGCGCTGATCGCTTATTGAATTCGAATGATTCAAACGTATCGATAGCGCGTTGCTATGGATAGCACGCCGGTGCCGGAGCGGCAGAGCGCTCAACGTTTGCCGAACAGACGTCCGCCCAGCTGCATGACATCGCCCAGACCCAACTGCCCGTCGCCGTCCTGATCCAGCACGCGGCTCAGCAGGCCGCCCGCGCCGCCGCTGTTGACGTGCTGCTGTTCCTGCGCCAGCGCGGGCCCCAGCTGGCTGCCGGCCGCCGCACCGCCGCCGACGAAGCGCTTGGCCAGGTACGCCATCACGATGGGGGCGAGCAGTTGCAGCAATTGACTGGCTTTGCCGGATTCCAGGCCGGCGGCCGCCTGCGCTGCCTTGGCTCCGAATACATGGCCAACGATGCCGGCGCCGTTGGCCTGCGCGCCGCTGGCGGTGCCGCCCAGCAGCGAGCCGACCAGGCTGCCGATGTCGGGGCTGCCGGCATGGTCGCGCTGCAGTGCACCCAGCAAGGCATCGCTGCCACCGGCCTGCTGGCTGTTGCGGCCCAGGGCGCCCATCAACAGCGGCAGCGCGGTCTGCACCGCCGATTGCGCCTGGTCGGGCGCGATGCCCAGGCGCCCAGCCAGGTGTTGCAGGTGCGGGCCCTGTAGCTGCGCGAGCAGTTGCGCGGTGAGCGAGTCGGACGGGGTCATCGGCATCGTTTCCTGTGAGCGAGCGTTACGGCAGGGTGCTCCCGTCCGGCATCCAGGGCAATTGGCGGAGAGTTGCCTGGTGTCGCTTGGCAACGCCGCTGCCCGGGTCGATCGCATCGTGGTGCCGCGTCGGGGCACGGGCCCTGGGGTGGAGCGGCGCGCTTGGCCGCAGGCTGGGCTGCGCCGGCCGCGTGCCAGGAGTGCCTGGTGGTGGATACGTCCTGCCCGAGTGCGAAGCGGCACGATGCCGTGGCTACGTGCCGGAGCTGCCTTTCCACGTTCCCGACGGCGCGAGGCTGCCAGGATCGCTGTGCGGTCCTGGCACCGCTGTCAGAGCAGCGCCTTCAGCCGATACAGCGCTTCCAGCGCCTGCTTGGGCGTGAGCTCGTCCGGGTCCAGCGCCTGCAGCGCTTCCTGGGCCGCGGAGGACGGCGCGGTGAACAGCCCGAACTGCTGCGGTGCATCCAGTGCCGCCGGTGCCATCTGCGCGCTATGGCTTTCGCCACCGCGCTGCTCCAGCTCGGCCAGCCGACGTCGCGCCTGGGTCACCGCCGCCTTGGGCAGGCCGGCCAGCGCGGCGACCTGCAGACCGAAGCTGCGATTGGCCGGGCCATCCTTGACCGCATGCATGAACACCAGCCGCTCGCCGTGTTCCACCGCATCCAGGTGCACGTTGGCGATGCCGCTGGCGCCGCCGGCGTGGGATTCGTCGGCCAGCGCAGTGAGCTCGAAATAATGCGTGGCGAACAAGGTGTAGCAGCGATTGCTGTGCGCCAGGTGGCGCGCGACCGCGTCTGCCAGTGCCAGCCCGTCGTAGGTGGAGGTGCCGCGGCCGATCTCGTCCATCAGCACCAGCGACTGCGGAGTGGCGTGGTGCAGGATGTAGCTGGTCTCGGCCATTTCCACCATGAAGGTGGATTGCCCGCGCGCCAGGTCGTCGCCGGCACCGATGCGGGTGAGGATGCGGTCGATCGGCCCGATGACCGCGCGGCTGGCCGGCACGAAGCTGCCGATATGCGCCAGCAGCACGATCAACGCGTTCTGCCGCATATAGGTCGATTTACCGCCCATGTTCGGGCCGGTGATCACCAGCATGCGGCGCTCGCTGTGCAACTCCAGATCGTTGGGTTCGAAGGGTTGCTCGCGCACCGCTTCCACCACCGGGTGGCGGCCGCGTTCGATGCGCAGGCAGGGCGCGTCGTCCAGTTCCGGCTGCGACCAGTCCAGTGCCTGTGCGCGCTCGGCGAAGGCGGCCAGCACATCCAGTTCGCTCAGGGCGCCTGCGCAGCGCTTGAGGCCTTCCAGTTCGCTGCCCAGCGCATCGAGCAGGCCTTCGTAAAGCAGTTTTTCGCGCGACAGCGAGCGCTCGCGCGCCGACAGCACCTTGTCTTCGAAACTCTTCAACTCTTCGGTGATGTAGCGCTCGGCATTGGTCAGGGTCTGGCGGCGGCTGTAATGCAGCGGCGCCTTGTCGGCCTGGCCCTTGCTGATCTCGATGTAATAGCCGTGCACGCGGTTGTAGCCGACCTTGAGCGTGGCGATGCCGCTGCTGGCGCGCTCGCGTTGCTCCAGGTCGATCAGGAACTGGTCGGCGTTGGTGGACAGCCGGCGCAGTTCGTCCAGCTCGGCGTCGTAACCGGGTGCGATGACGCCGCCATCGCTGAGCTTGAGCGGTGGCTGTTCGGCCACTGCGCTGACCAGCAGATGCGCAGTGGCATCGTGCTCGCCGAGTTCGACGAACAGGGCCTGCAGGCGCGGCGAATCCAGCGGCGCCAGGAGGGCGCGCACCTTCGGCAGCAATGCCAGGCCATCGCGCAGGGTGGAGAAATCGCGCGGTCGCGCCGAGCGCAGCGCCACGCGGGTGAGGATGCGTTCCAGATCGCCGAGCGCGCGGAAGGCCTCGCGCACATCCGCATCGGCGCCGGAATCGATCAGGCTTGCCACTGCGTGATGGCGCTGCACCAGCACATCGCGCAGGCGCAGCGGGCGATGCAGCCAACGCCGTAGCAGGCGCCCACCCATCGGCGTGACCGTGCTGTCCAGCACCCCGAGCAAGGTATTGCGGGTGTCGCCATCCACACGCGTGTCCAGCTCCAGATGCCGACGCGTGGCGGCATTCATCGCGATCGCTTCGCCGGCCACTTCCATCGCGATCGAGGTCAGGTGCGGCAGGCGTTGTTTCTGGGTTTCTTCCACGTAGCCGAGCAGCGCGCCGGCAGCGGCGGTGGCGCAGGGCTTGTCGTCGATGCCGAAGCCGGACAGATCGTGCAGTTTGAAGAACGCCAGCAGCTGACGCCGGCCGCTGTCGGCATCGAACAACCACGGCGGCCGGCGCCGCGCGCCGGTGCGGCTGCGCAGGAACTCCGGCCAGTTGTCTTCGTCCGGTACCAGCAGCTCGGCCGGCTCCAGGCGGGCGATTTCCGCCTCCAGCGCATCGACGCTGTCCACTTCGTTGACCAGGAAGCGGCCACCGGCCAGATCCGCCCAGGCCAGGCCATAGCCCTGCTTGCTGCGCGCGATCGCCATCAGCAGGGTGTCGCGGCGTTCGTCCAGCAGCGCCTCGTCGGTGACCGTGCCGGGGGTGACGATGCGCACCACCTTGCGCTCGACCAGTCCCTTGGCCAGCGCCGGATCGCCGATCTGCTCGCAGATCGCCACCGATTCGCCCAAGGCCACCAGCCGCGCCAGATAGCCTTCATACGCGTGCACCGGCACGCCGGCCATCGGGATCGGTGCACCGCCGGAGCTGCCGCGCTGGGTCAGGGTGATATCCAGCAGGCGCGCGGCCTTGCGCGCATCGTCGTAGAACAGCTCGTAGAAATCGCCCATGCGGAAGAACAGCAGCAGGTCGGGGTAGTCCGACTTGGCGGCGAAGAACTGCTTCATCAGCGGGGTGTGCTCTACAGCCCCACCGGTGTTCCTGGTTTTTTCTTTTGTGTCGGTGTTTTGCAAGAAATCTTCTTCCGGGATGTGGCGGTCGATCAGGGTCGGGTGCGGCGAGGTGGCGCGATGTTCGGCGCGAGCCTGTCGCGACGACCCTCTGAACAGGGGTGAGGTCGATGCTGCGACGACACGTACGGGGCCGGGATGGCACAGGTGTCTGCAACGGGATCGGCCGCTGCCCCGGGTCGGCGCGCACGCAAGTTTAAGCGCACTCACCGGCGAATCCGTGCGCTGCCGTCGTGCCGTTGCCCGTTGGCCCCGACGGCATGCACATCGGCAAGGCCATTTCGACACCGTATCGGCGCCTGCCCGCCGCCCATCGACGGTAGCCAGGCCCTGCACGGCATGTCAAAATTGAGAATCACTCTCATCTTTGGGTCAGCCATGTCGTTCGAAGCCGCCCTCGCTTCCAGGGGTTTCTCATGGCCGTCGACCACTCCGAGCTCGCCTTGCTCTACCGCAATCATCAGCCGTGGTTGCAGCGCTGGGTTGGCGGCCGGGTCGGATGCAAAGAGGTTGCGCAAGACCTGACCCAGGACGCCTTCGCCCGCCTGGTCGGCCGGCGAGACCTCGGAGGACTCAACGAGCCGCGTGCCTTCCTGACCACCGTGGCCAAGGGACTCATGGCCAACTGGTATCGCCGGTAGTCGCTGGAGCGGGCCTACCTGGACAGCCTGGCCGCGCTCCCCGATGCCAGCGTGCCCTCCGAAGAGGAGCGCGCGCTGGTCTGCGAGGCGCTGTGCCTGATCGACGCGATGCTCGCTGGATTGCCGGTGCCGGTGCGCCAGGTCTTCCTGCTGGCACAGTGCGAGGGGCTCGGTTATGCGGAGATCGGCCACGCGCTCGAGCTGTCGCTGAGTACCGTCAAGCGCCACATGAAGCGCGCCTGGCTTGCGTGCCTGACCCATGCGCCCTGATCCCGCCGGGCGCACCGTTCCGCTCGATCCCCGCGTGCTCGAACAGGCCGCCGACTGGGCCATGCGCCTGAGCGAGCATGGCGGAGCGGAGGACCGGGCAGCGTGCGAGCGCTGGCAGCGACAGCACCCCGATCATGCCCGGGCCTGGCAACGGGTCGAGGAACTTCTGGGGACGCTGAAGACGATCCCCCCGCGTGTGGCCCGTCCTGTCCTGGAACGTCCGCGTTATCCGGGGCGGCGCTTGGCCCTGAAGCACCTCGGTGCCTGCGCAATCGCCGCGCCCAGCGGGTGGCTTGCCTGGCAGCTGTGGGAGCGATCGAACGGGAATCTCCATCTGCGGACAGGCACGGGGGAGCGCCTGCACCGGCAGCTCGCCGATGGAACCCAGGTCGACCTCGATACCCAGACCGCGCTGGAGGTCGCGTACGGGACAACCCACCGGTTGCTGCGTCTGCAGCGCGGTCAGGTGCTGATCGCCACCGCGCCTGACAGCCTGCCTGCATCGCGGCCGTTCCAGGTCGCCACTGCGCATGGATGCATGCAGGCGCTGGGCACGCGCTTCACGGTCCGTGTCGAAGACCACCGCACGCATCTGGCCGTCTTCGACGGCGCGGTGCGCGTCGAGCTGGGAGGGCGGGTGCCTTCGTTCCACCGGGTCGATGCGGGAGCTGCGGTGTGGTTCGACCGCAATCGCTGTGACCGTGCCCCCGCACCAACGGAGCGGTTGGCCGGATGGACACGCGGCGTGCTGGCGATCGATGCCCAGCCACTCGGGGAGGTGATCCAGGAGCTTGGCCGGTATCGCCGTGGCGTGCTGCGCTGCGACCCGCGTGTGGCAGCGCTGCGGGTCTCGGGTGTCTTCCCGCTGGCGCGGACCGACCAGGCGCTCGACATGATCGCCCAGGCCCACGGCCTGGCCATCGAGCGTCGCGCCCACGGCTGGTGGACGACGGTCGTCCCGCCCTGAGCCCATCGGGGTGACACTTTTTCCGGTTTCGCGGGGCAAGTGGAAGAACCCCCACCGTTGAGCGTCTTCATGCGTCGTCTTTGCCGCCCTGTGCGCATCCGTCTACTGGCCCTGGCCCTGGCGGCCACCTCAAGTCCAGCCTTCGCCCAGGCAACGCCGGCACGATTGCCCGCCGGTCCGCTGGGAGCGACGCTCACCGCGTTTGCCGCGGAACGAGGGATCGCCTTGGCCTTCGATCCTGCCTTGACCGATGGACTCTCCGCGCCCGCGCTACAGGGCCGCGTGACCGATCGCGAAGGCCTGGAGCACCTGCTGGCGGGCTCGGGGCTGCGTCTGCTTGCGCGCTCCAATGGAAGCTACACGCTGCTGCGGGCGCCTGCCGCAGGCAGCGGTGTCGTTCCGCTGGCGCCTCTGCGCATCGGAGCGCAGCGCACCTTCCCCTACTCGGAAGGAATGGCGCTGGACCAGGCCTATCTCGATGCGGCCCCGCGCGGCGAGAGCGATCTGGCCACGCTGTTGCGGATCAATCCCTCGGTGCAGTTCAGCGATACCGCCAGGAGTTCGCGCAATGCCGGCGAGATTCGTCCGGCAGATTTCAGCATCAATGGTGCGCCGTTCTACCAGAACCTGTTCCTGATCGATGGGATCAGTTTCAACAACGACATCGATCCGGTCTTCAACAACCCTGACCACTATGCCGATGTGCCCAGCCAGTCGCAGGGCATCGCGGTCGACACCGATCTGCTCGAAGGCGTGACAGTCTACGACAGCAATGTACCCGCCGCCTACGGCAATTTCACCGGCGGGGTAGTGGATGCCCAGACCCGCAGGGCAGGCGAGCAGCTGCATGGCAAGGTGTGGTTCCGCATGGCGCGCTCGGTGTGGAACGACATCATCGTCCCCGAGGGACAGGAACAGGACTTCGAGCAGTCGGCGAGCAGCGACTTCCAGCCGGAGTTCGACAAGTTCAAGCTGGGGGTACGGCTGGAAGGACGAACCGCGGGCGGCATCGGGCTGATTGGTACCGTGACGCAGACACGTTCGGACATCCCCCTCCGTGGCTATGCCGCAGGAGAGGAGAGCGCCAGCGATGCTAATCGCAAAACCCAAACCCGACAGAACACTGCAGCAAGCCTGTCGGCCGACTGGACAAGCGGTCGCGGCATCGAACTCGGCGCCAGCCTCACCTATGCGCCGACCGATGACCGTTACTTCATCCAGAGTGCCAGGCACTCCTGGTTCGATCTGAAATCCGGTGGCCCGGTGCTCGCGTTGCGGGCCAATCTCGAACGCGGGGCCTGGACGATGCGCAATACGCTGAGCTACAGCGATCTGGAAAGCTCGCGCAGAAGCAAGGTCGATTACTGGAAATCCTGGGCCAGGTCGCGGGAATTCGATTGGGGAGTGAACAACAGCAGTCGAGAGGGCAGCTGGGGCAATATCGACCAGCATGACCGCAAGGTGGGCTACCAGGCGCAGTTCGACCGCGAGCCGCTGGCCTGGGGCGCCAGCGAGCACACGCTGCAGCTGGGCATGTCGTTGCAGCACCGGGAGGCGAATTACGAGCGCCTCAACGACCATTACAGCTATCTGCAGCCGTACGCCACTACCAGCTGCACCAGCAGCAACGGCACGGTGGATACGGAAAGCTGTTCGCTGTCGCCGGTGCTGACCTCCGTATCCGGGACCGTCGTCGCCGGGCGCGGGCAATACTTCCGGCGGCAGACGACCTACCAGGCAGGGGAGTTCAAGGTCAGTGGCCAGGCCTATGGAGCGTGGTTGCAGGACGACGCGCGCCTGGGTCCGGTGAGCATACGCAGCGGGATACGTCTGGATCAGGACAGCATCTGGGACAGGACGACGTTCTCCCCACGCCTGGCCGCTTCGTGGGATGTGTTCGACAACAAGCGCACCCTGCTGACCGCTGGGCTCAACCGCTACTACGGGCGCAATTTCTTTACGTATCTGTTGCGGGAGGGCCGCGAACGCCTGACCCTGGTCAAGACCCGCACCAGTGCACGCACCGCATGGGAAAGCCTGCAGGGCACGTCCGCCGCTTCGACCAACCGTCTGAGCGATGTCGACATTCCCTATACCAACGAATGGACGGTGGGGCTGGACCAGCGTTGGCGTGGACTGGACCTGAGCCTGAAGTACGTCAATCGCGACAACCGCGACGAGGTGCTGCGGCAATCGGTGCGAAGCGACGACGCATCCGGTGCATTCACCAGCAATGTCTACGAATACGTGAACAACGGACGTAGCCGAAGCGACGTCTACACCCTGAGCGTAACCCCCGAAAACAGCGTGAACTGGGGACCGAGTCGGACTCAGCTGCAGTTCGCCTTCGACTACACCGATATTCGACGTAACTACAGTACCTACCAGACCAGCTGGAGCGAGCAGAGCGATCAGCTGGTGCTGTACAAGGGAAGCCGCGTCTGGCTCTACGACCTTCCGGCCACCGACTTCGCGCGGAAATGGACCGCCCGCCTGTCAACGCAATCGCACCTGGACCTCGGGCCCGGCGCACTGGTCTGGAGCAATTTCCTGCGCTACCGCGATGGGTTTCGCGACATCGTGCAGCAAGGAAGCGAGGACGTCGGTGGCGAGGTCTATCCGGTTTATCGCGACGTGCGCTACCCGCGCGCCTTCACCGTGGACACGAGCCTGGAATACAGCCTGCGCCTGCCTGCCCAACAGCACCTGTATGTGCGCGTGGAAGCCATGAACGTGCTCAATCGCATCAACAAGATCGCTGGAACGACGTCGTCGTCGTCCTACTTCGAGCAGGGGCGCAGCTACTGGCTCGAAGCGGGCTATCGGTTTTGATGGCGAGGAATTGACCGATGCGTTGGGGCCTTTGAGGTGGCAGGCGCTGCCAGACGCGGCTGGCTGGTGCTGGCGGCCTGGTGTATCGCAGGCCATGCGGTGCCCGAGACAGCGTCCACGCCCGCAGTTCGGCACTGCGAGGCGATGCTTGCGTTGTCATCGCCCGGCATTGACATGGCTTGCCTGCGCCAGGCCTATGCCGGCCCGCAGGCATCGTGGCCGAGGCCTCACATTTCCGAAGGCGCAACCTGGCGAGAGCTGGCGCCCCTGCCCACGAAAGCCCCGGAGCCCTTCGACAATCCGGCAACCGCGCAGAAGATCGAGCTTGGCCGACAGCTGTTCGAAGACCCGCGCTTGTCGCGCTCGGGGCAGATCGCGTGCGCGAGTTGCCACGATCCGCAATTCGGGTGGGGGGATGGGCGTCGCGTATCGTTCGGCCACGATCGCCAGCAGGGACGACGCAACGCACCGAGTGTGGCCATGGCGGGATTTGCAGCGTCGTTGTTCTGGGATGGACGTGCGCCGTCGCTGGAGGAGCAGGCGCTCCACCCCATCGAAGATGGCAGGGAAATGGCGTTCTCGTCCGCCGGCCTGGTGGAGCGGCTCAACCGCAGCGTGGACTACCCCGGCCGATTCCGACGCGTGTTTGGCACATCACGCATCACCGGGCAGGACATCGCCCGGGCATTGGCGGCATTCGAACGCAGCCTGGTGCCGCGTGCCAGTCGCTACGATCGCTTTCTACAGGGGCGGCGCGAGCTGTTGACGGATCAGCAGCTGTGGGGGCTGCATCTTTTCAGGACGCGGGCCCGCTGCATGAACTGCCATAGCGGCCCGACGCTCGCCGACAATCGCTTCCACAATCTCGGGCTGCATTTCTACGGGCGCGCGCGCCAGGATCTGGGCCGCTACGAGGTCAGCGGGGATCCTCGCGACAGCGGAACGTTCCGCACCCCGTCGTTGCGCCAGGTGGGCAAGACCGGCCCTTATATGCACACCGGCGGATTCACCGATCTGCGCAGTGTCGTTACCGCCTACAACGCGGGCATGCCAAGGCCGAGGCCCAGGGAGCAGCAGCGCGGCGATCCGCTCTTTCCTCGACCCGATCCCCTGCTGGTTCCTCTTGGCCTGCAGAAGGAAGAGCGCGATGCCATCGTGGCGTTTCTGGAAACGCTTTGACCGGCGGCGGGCTACTGCAGGAAAAATTCCACCGGCACCTCGAGCTCCACGGGGTCGGGCAAGGTGTGGGGCGGCCGAGGAAGCGGCTGCGCCCGGGCAAACGTGCCAAGCGCTTCGTCGTCCAGCGCCAGGTAGCCGCTCCCCAGCTGCACGCGTGCGGCGATGACCCGGCCCTGACGGTCGACCATGGCACGCACGAAGACCACCCCCTCCTGACGAAGCGCTCTGGCGGCGCTGGGGTAGCGACGGAAACGCTGCAGGCGCTCCAGGACGCGCCCTTCCCAACCAGGGTCGCTCATTCCGGCGGCAGGTGCCGGTGGTGCAGGGGGCGGGGCCGGGGCGGCCGCTGCCGAGGTGGCATTGTCCTGGCCGTCGGATGCGGGGACCTGCTGGGTGATTGCGGTCGATGACGGTGGGAGGTCAACGCTGGGGAGCGCAGCGGGCAGCGGATCGCGTGTCGGATGCTCGACCGGAGGCAGCTGCGGGCGAGACCGGACGGCGGGCGCACGGTGCGCCTGCAGCGGCACCACCTGTTCTGGAGCGAGTCGCGGTGCGACGGGTGTCGGCGGAGCCGCCGCGGGCAGCAGGGTGAGGCGCAGTCGGACGTCCTGCGGCGGCGCAAGGTCGGCCTCGAAGCGGCGCACATCGAACACAAGCCAGGCGACCAATGCATGGATCACGACCGTGGCAGTCGCTGCGGCAACACGTGCCCAGAGATGAGGGTCCGACCGAGCCATGGCGCGGATGGAGTGACGGGCGGCACGGGGCATGACGTGGATGTAAATGAGAGTCGTTATATTTTACACCCTGGCCGGGCCGGTGCTGCCAGCGCGGTCGACCAGACGAGGTCACGGACAGCGCGCGCGGGACGATTCCCAACAGCACACCGCTGCGGCCACCGATGGTCGCGCAAGCGCACGCCGGCGCCTGGCGATCGCACGCTCGTCCCGGACGCATGCCGTTTTGCGCTGCTATTTCGCCTGCGCTCGCGCAGCGATCGATCCCTTCCGGGAGGGCGGACTGCCCGGCGTGCAATGCCAACGCCCGCTCGCGCGGAAATGCGACACGGCATTCGACAGGCGACGGACGACATTCGAGCCTGTGGCAGGCGCGCGGCAGTGGCGAGCGCTGGCAGGCACCTGCAATGCAAAGACCACCGCGACACACGGCACTGGATCGGTGGACACCATGTCACTGCATCGAATGCGAGTGCACCAAGAGCCACGGTCGATGCTGTCGGCGGTGATGCCGGCTACTGGCTGCTGCCACGCCGGCCGCCAGCCGCCGATCGCTGTTTCCTCGTTCGGCGGAGGCTCGAAGGCAGGCGCTCCTGCGCGATGGCGTGATCGTGTCGCGCGCGCCCGATGCCATGACGGCGCAAGGCCGGCTGCTTGCGCAGCCGGCCTTGCGGTCGGATGGTCCCAGGTCTAGAACTCCTGCCAATCGGCGCTGCCGCTCGATACGCTGGCGACCGCTGCCTGCCTGGCCGGGCGCTTGGCTGGTGCCGCGGCGGTTTCGCGCTTGGGCGGGCTGGCCGGCTTGCTCTTGGCAGGCACCACGGTGGGCGCGACTGCATGCAGGACCGATGGACGTTCGGCTTCGATCTTGAAGATCGATACCGCCTGCCTGAGCTGCACGGCCTGTTCTTCCATCGAGCGGGCGGCGGCGGTGGCCTCTTCCACCAGTGCGGCATTCTGCTGGGTGGTCTCGTCCATCTGGGTGACGGTGAGGTTGACCTGCTCGATGCCGGCCGACTGCTCCTGCGAGGCGGCGGAAATCTCGCCCATGATGTCGGTGACCCGCTGCACGCTGGCCACGATCTCGGCCATGGTGGTGCCGGCAGTGTGCACCAGCGTGGAGCCCTCGGCCACGCGCTGGACCGAGTCGTCGATGAGGCTCTTGATTTCCTTGGCCGCGGCGGTGGAACGCTGGGCGAGGGTGCGCACCTCGCTGGCAACCACGGCAAAACCGCGGCCTTGTTCGCCGGCGCGTGCGGCTTCCACCGCGGCATTGAGCGCCAGGATGTTGGTCTGGAACGAGATGCCGTCGATGACGCTGATGATGTCGGCGATCTTCCTGGACGAGGCTTCGATACCGGTCATGGTGCCCACGACCTTGCCCACGATCTCGCCGCCTTGCGAGGCGACACTGGCCGCACCGATCGCCAGCTGGTTGGCCTGGCGCGCGTGTTCTGCGTTCTGCCTGACGGTGGAGGTGAGCTCTTCCATCGACGCCGCGGTTTCTTCAAGGTTGGCGGCCTGCTGTTCGGTGCGCTGCGACAGGTCCTGGTTTCCGGCGGCGATTTCACTGGCGGCCGAATTGATCGACACCGCCGACTGCTGGATGCGCCCGACGATCTCGGCCAGTTGCGTGGCAGTGGCATTGGCGTCGTCGCGCATCTGCGCGAACACACCGCGGAAATCGCCACTCATGCGTGCGGTGAGATCGCCCGCGGCGATGGACTGCAACAGCGCGGACAGCGATTGCAGATTGCCATCGGCGGTGGCCATCAGCTGGTTGAGGCTATCGACCATGACGTGGAAGTCGTACTGGAAGCGATCGGCATCGCCACGCGCGCTGAAGTCGCCGTTGGCTGCAGACACGGCCAGCTGCTTGATTTCTGCGTTCATCGCCGACAGGTTGGCCTTGACCTCGTCCATGGTCTGGGTGAGCACGGCCTTTTCGCCGGGCAAGGCCGCCATGCTTTCGCTCAGGTCGCCAATCGCGTAGCGGCCCATGATGCGCGCAAGCGTGGTCTGCACCGCCAGGTGCGAGGCCACCAGCGTGTTGGTGTCCTGCGCCATGCGGCCGTAATCGCCGGGAAACGCATTGGCATCGATACGGAAACTGATCTGCCCTTCGTCGTGACGCTTGGCCATTTCGCCTTGCGCGCGCAACAGGGACTGCAACTGGGCCTGCATTCCGCTCATGGCGCGCAACAGGCGGCCGGTTTCGTCCTGTGCGTCGGTCTGCACCTGGTTGTCCAGCTGGCCGTTGGCGATCGCTTCGGCGGCCTTGGTGGCACGGGCCAATGGATGAGTGAGGCTGCGGGTGATCAGCCAGGCCAGCAAGCCGCTGACGGTGACCACGGCAATCCCGCCGATCAGCAACAACAACTTGGCACGGTGCATCGATTGCACGGTTTCAGCATAGGCCTGCTGGCTCTGCTGCTCCTGCCGGCTCACCAGCTCACGGATCTTGTCCTGCCAGGCGACATTGGCAGCGCGGGCCTTTTCGCCAAGCAAGATCTGCGCGGGCGTATTGTCGTCGGCTGCGGCCAGCGCCATCACGTCGTCATTGATCTTGCCGGAGACCGCACGCAGCGCGTCCATCTCGGCGAGAATCTTGCGGTCTTCCTCGGAGCTTGGAAGCGTGTCGAGCTTTGCACGCAACTCCTTGTAGCGCTGGCGCTGGGTCTTGATCGTCTCCAGGGCCTGGCTGTCGAGCTCGGCACTGGTGGCCATGGCGTAGGTGCCCAGCGCGATCATGATCGACGAGTTGGCATCCAGCATCCCATTGCCCATCTGGATCTTGGCCATGCGGTCCAGCACGATGAAGTCCAGCTGCTTCTTGGCACTGGCCATCGAACTCAAGCCGATGGCAACCAGCAGGCCCGACAGCAGGATTAACAAGGCGAATGCGGCGCCAAGACGGCGGCCGACGGAATAGCGTTGCAGTAAGGTGGTCATGCGGCAGTCCCGAGTCCAGGTTGGAAGGCGCCGGTCAGACCAGTCGTGTGAAGATCGCATGAGGATCGGGTCGGCACCGTGGATAACGACGGGCGTTTTGGAAACTTGATCTTTCGATGCAAACAGATTTAAGTCCGCGTCGCCGTTGTCAAAAGGTCGGGAAATACCCGACTGGCGGACGTTCTGGGCGAGTCTGCAGACTGCAGAGGCGACAGCCTGCGATGGCAGCGAACTCAGCCGTCAGTGCACATGATCGTGTCGGCGGCCGCGTTAGAGTCGTTGCCCCCACCGACGTCCGGCATGCGCGCATGGAGACCCACAACCAAGAATGGATGCAGGCCGTCACCGATGCGCTCAGCGACCTGCTGGCTGCGCGCGTTGCGCAGGCCACCTTGCTGGAGGCGATGCTGGTCTCGCATCCCGATCCTGCCGCGCTCAGAAAGGCGTGGGATGAACTGTCGTCCCAGCGCATCGCCTACGTGGCGCAAAACAAGGCGGCCGCCCAGGTGGAACGGCCGATGGATGGCTATACGCTGGAGCAATTCCAGGCGTGGGAAGAGAAGTTTCGCCGTTATTTCCCGCGCGATCTGAATCCATCGCCTGACGATACGTCAGGGTGATCACGAGCGTACTGGCAGGGGGCATCGCCTTGCGCGCCACCGAGCAGGCGTTGGCCGCCAGTTGCCGGGATGACTTTCCATCCGGTTTGTTCGAAGGCGGGAGCATCTGCTAGCCCTGTCTGATACCCGATGTCTTATGAGAGACGTCCCGCGGATCCTGCCCTGCTTGCCGGTGGCGTTGCTGTCATGGCGAGCGTTGCGGCTTGGCGATTGGTGCTGTGATGAAGAAGGCGACGCAGCGCTGGACAGCTGCGCCGCACGCGTCGATCTGCGTGCAAGAGCCGATGCCTCCGATGCGAGCCGGTTGCCTGTTCAGGGCAGAAGCGTGCACCGGATTTGGCGAAGCGAGTCTACATGGCGCAACCAACCGTCGCCCCGCGAACGATCGTGGCGGCTTCGCATGCTCATCGACGGCAGCTTCTTAGAAGCCAGGCGGACGCGGAAGCTGACAGCGACACCGCGTTGCCGCTGCCAACGGGGCAGTACGTCATTTGCTGACCGTTGATGACGTGGTGATGCTGACCTATGGCGTTCACCACCGGCGTCGTTGCCATTGCCAAGACCGATCGGCAGCATCCGCACGTCACCTTCCTGTCCATCAGCGGACTGCGGATGCTGGCTGGCTCGTTCAAGCCAGCATTTGCAGGAAATCCGCATCGTGGGTGGCGTCGGCGAAAACCCCTCACGCCGTTGGAAACGCTAAGATCCGAGCTTGTGCAGAGTTGGAGGCGCCAATGATCGATCGTCGTACTTTCCTTGCCACCGGTGTCGTGGCCGTTGCCGCAAGTGTTGGCGCCTACCCCGCCCGGGTGATGGCTGCGCCGCGTGCGGACGGGCCGGCACCATGGGGCGCCGTGCCCAGCGCACGACAGCTGCGGTGGCATCGGTGGGAGCAATACGCTTTCGTGCATTTTGCGATGAACACCTTCACCGACAAGGAGTGGGGCTACGGGGACGAAGATCCGCGCAGGTTCGATCCCAGCGATTTCTCTGCCGACCAGATCGTCGCCGCTGCCAAGGCCGGCAATCTGAAAGGGTTGATCTTCACCGCCAAGCATCACGATGGATTCTGCCTCTGGCCGACACGCTTGACCGAACATTGCATTCGCAATTCGCCCTACAAGAACGGCAAGGGCGACATCGTCGGCGAAATGGCGGCGGCGTGCCGCCGCGCCGGCCTGGCGTTCGGCATCTACCTCTCCCCCTGGGATCGCAACCACGCCGACTATGGCCGCCCCGGCTATCTCGACTACTTCCGCAAGCAGATCGTCGAGCTCTGCACCGGTTATGGCGAGCTGTTCGAGTTCTGGTTCGACGGCGCCAATGGCGGCGACGGCTACTACGGTGGTGCGCGCGAGTCGCGCAAGATCGATGCGCCTGCCTACTACGACTGGCCACGGATGATCGCGCTGGTTCACCAGCACCAGCCGATGGCCTGCACGTTCGACCCGCTCGGTGCCGATATTCGCTGGGGCGGCAACGAGGACGGGATCGCCGGCGATCCGAGCTGGCCGACCATGCCCAATGCTCCGTACACCCAGGAAAACGGCAACTCCGGCGTGCGCGGGGCGCCGCTGTGGTGGCCGGCAGAAACCAATACCTCGATCCGCCCGGGCTGGTTCTACCACGCCGACGAAGACGGCAAGGTACGCAGCCCGGAAAACCTGGTGCGCTATTTCGACACCTCCGTGGCGCGCGGCACCAACATGAACCTCAATCTGCCGCCGGACCGACGAGGTCGTATTCCCGACCACGATGTGGCAGTGCTGCAGAGTTTCGGCGATGCGATCCGCGGCAGCTTCGCCATCGACCTGGCCAAGGGCGCCAAGGCCAGCGCCACTGCGTCGCGCGGTGCGGGGTTCGAGCCGGCGCGCGTGCTCGATCGCCAGCCGGACAGCTACTGGTCCACGCCGGATGAGGTCACCACGCCGACGCTGACGCTGGAATTGTCGGCGGCACACGCCTTCGACTTGATCCGGCTGCGCGAATATCTGCCGCTGGGCGTGCGCGTCACCCGTTTCGCGGTCGAGGCCGAGGTCGATGGGCAATGGCGGCGGCTGGCCGAAGCGCAATGCATCGGCGCGCAGCGGATCGTGCGCCTGGATCGCCCGCTGACCGCACGCCGGGTGCGCCTGGTCGTGCTGGAGGCGCCGGTGTGCCCGGCGATCAGCGAGTTCGCGCTGTTCCGCGCGGTGGCGCCGGTGCCGGTCGCGCGGCCGACGGCGAACGCGCCGGACGTGCTGTCCAGCGCCGGCTGGCGCATCGTCGAGGCCAGCGCGCCGGGGGCGGAGACGTTGCTCGACGACGATGCCAGCACGATCTGGATCGTGCCCGCTCCCACCCCGGGCCGCCCTGCGCAGGTGACCATCGACGTGGGTATGCTGCGTCAGGTCGCCGGCTTCAGCCTCACGCCCTCGCGCACGGTGATGAATGGTGCCGCGCCACCGAAGGGCTATCGCGCCGAAACCAGCGAAGATGGTCAACGCTGGCAGCCGGCCGGCGCCGGCGAGCTGGCCAACATCGCCTATGCGCTTTCGACCCAACGCCTGAATTTCCCCGAGGTCCGCCAGATCCGTTACCTGCGGCTGTCGTTCGCCGAAACGGCGGTACCTGCCGAACGGCTGGCGATTGCCGGGATCGGTGCGTTCTCGCGCTTGCGCTGACAGCAGCTGGTCCTCCTCGGCATGCACGGCGGCGGCCGTGCATGGCTCGGCGGTGCGGCATCACGAACCCGGCGATACCTGAGCGCCTCGAAGAACTGCTTCATCCGCCCGGGCATCCAGGGGGGGTCTTGAAGAGTGGCCTTGGCGGATCCGCGCGACGAAGTGCACCCGGCCAGGTGCCGGCCCGAGACACCTCGGGCCGGCGACACGCGCGGTGGCTGCCGCGCTGTCCTGCCGATCAGGTCACCGACGGCCGCGCTTTTGCCTGGCTACTGCGCAACGCCAGCCGCGCAGTGGTCAGCCCCGGCGCGCTTGCTTCCACGACCAGCGTGCCGGCCGTGCGCGTGGTCTGCAGCAGCGCCGCGCACAGCCCATTGAACGCCTTGCGCTGCGGCGCCTTGTCGTCCTCGTGACTGGTGGGATCGCCGTTGCCCACGCCGATCAGGCGTGCGGGGCCGCGCACGGCGAACTGCACCTGATTGTCGGCGGTCGGCACCATGCGCCCTTGCGCATCGACGATTTCCACCTTCACCACGGCCACATCTTCGGCATCGGCGCGCAATGCGTTTCGATCGCAACTCAGGCGGATGGCGGCCGGCTTGCCTGCGGTTTCGCGGCGCTCGCTCAGCACCAGCTTGCCGCTGCGATAGCCGCGCGCTTCGATCGCGCCGGGCGCATAGGCCACGCGCCATTCCACATGGCCATAAGCCGGCACCTTCTGCAAGCCCTGGCTGACGCCGTTGACCAGCAGTTCCACCGCCTCGAGGTTGCTATGGCACCAGACCGCGACATGGCCATTGTCGTCCGGCTGCAGCAGACCCTCCCAGTTCCAGTGCGGGAACAGGTGCAGCACTGGTTCGCTGGTCCACTGCGCGCGGTAGTACCAGTAGTTGTCCTTGGGAAATCCGCAGCTGTCGAGCACGCCGAATTGCGAGGCCACATTGGGCCAGCGGTTGTATGGGGTGGGTTCGCCGCGGTAGTCGAAGCCGGTCCAGATGAAGCCGCCGGCGATATAGGGGCGTTGGGCGACATAGCTCCACCACGCTTCGGCGGTGCTGGCCCACCATGGGTGGTCCAGGTCGTAGGCGCGCGTGTAGCCGCGTTTGTCGTCGCGCCGATAGTTGCCGCGGACCGACACGGTGCTGCCGGTTTCGCTGCCGTAGATCGGAATGTTTGGGTATTGCGCGTGGAAGCCATCCATCTGGCTGGTGCGGTAGTTGAAGCCGACCACGTCCACCACCTGGCCAACGCCGTCGCCAAAGCCCTTGTCCATGGCGAAGGTGGTCGGGCGGGTGGGGTCGAGCTGACGCACGCGCTGCTGCATGCGCGACACGATGCGCGCGCCGCGCTCGGTGACCTGCTGCGGCTCTTCGTTGCCGAGCGACCACAGGATGACGCTGGGATGATTGCGCCCGCGTCGCACCATGGTTTCCAGCTCGCCCATCGCTTCGGGGTCGGTGGACATGCGCCGGGTTTCTTCGATGACGAACATGCCCAAGCGGTCGCATAGCGCGAGCAGTTCGGGGGTGGCCGGGTTGTGCGAGCTGCGATACGCGTTGCAACCCATCGACTTGAGCTGGCGCAGGCGCCATTCGTGCAGCGCATCCGGGATGGCGGTGCCGACGCCGGCATGATCCTGGTGATTGTTGGTGCCGTGCAGCTTGAGCGGTGCCCCGTTCAACAGGAATCCACGCTGCGCGTCGAAGGCGATGCTGCGCACGCCAAACGGCGTGACCAGCGCATCGGTGGCGCGGCCGTCGCTGTGCACGCTGGTGGTGGCGCTGTAGAGCTGCGGCGTGTCGATCGACCACAGCATGGCCTGGCCCAGTGGCAGGGTCTGCTCGATCTGCTGCAGCTGCCCAGGCGCCAGCGTGATGGCTGCGCTGGCCGATTGCGCAACCACGCGGCCATCGGGCGCGGTGATGCGTGTGTGCACGACGCACTGGCGTGGCGTTGTGCCGTCGTTGCGCACTTCGGTGGAGACCTGCGCGGTGGCGTTGCCGCCCTCGATGCCGCTACGCACGAACACGCCGTGCTGCGGCACGTGCAGCGGATCGGTCTTTTGCAGCCACAGATGGCGGTAGATGCCGGCGCCCTCGTAGAACCAGCCTTCGCCCAGGGTGGCATCCACGCGCACGGCGATGACATTGGGCTTGCCGTAGTCGAGCACTTCGCTGAGGTCGACCTCGAAGCCGCAATACCCGCTGGCATTGCGGCCGACCACATGCCCATTGCAGAACACGATGCAATCGCGGAACACGCCGTCGAACACCAGGCAGATGCGCTTGCCCAGATCGCTGGCCGGAATCTGCAGCGTGCGCCGGTACCAGCCCACGCTGTTTTCCGGAAAGCTGGTCCCCAGGGCCTTGTAGCCGTGCGAGGCGGCCGGGTCGTCCTCGGTCATCGTGGCCGAGATCGGCTCCGGCCGGAACGGCAGGGTGACCGCCCAATCGTGCGGCAGATCCACCTGCTGCCAAGCACTGTCGTCGAACTCCAGTTGCGCGGCGGTGGCGGTGTCCTTGCCGGCCTTGGCGAAGCTGCGCTGGAAGGTGCCGAACTCGAAGTCGCGCGATGCATCGCTGGCGTGGCCCAGATGGAAGCGCCAACCGAAATCGAACAACAGGCGTTCGCGCGGCGCCAGCGCGGCATCGCCCAGCGAGCCGGCCGGGGCGGTGTTGTCGGTGCTCGCCGCAGCGGCGCCGGCCACAGCCGGCGCCAGGGCGCCGACGGCGCCCACCGGTAAGGCGGCGCTCACGCCGCTGGCAAGCATGCCGCGCAAGAGTTCACGGCGGTTGATGCCGGTCATGGCTGTGTCTCCTTGCCGGGGTTGGCTGGCCTGTCCGCTCCCGGCGCAGCGGGTACCGGCCGGTACGATGCAGGCGCGCCGGTGTACGGGTGGCGCATGAAGTCGATGGCCGGCAACACCTCGTTGCCGTGCCGGAAATCGAAGAAGCTGGCATTCTCCCACGACGAACCGGTGCCCCAGCGCGTCTTGCAGCTGCTGCTGGTCCAGGCCGGTTCCCAATACACGACGCCGGCGCCACCGGTATCGATCACCAGCTGGGTGAGATCGATCATGTAGCGTGCCTGCCCCTGCGCGGTGGCGGGATAGCCGGCGATCAGGGAGTCTTCGCCGAGCAGGTTGGGCGAGGTGTCGCCGGATTCCAGGGTCCAGGGATAGGCGGTTTCCACCACCACCACGTCGGCATCGTAGCGCCCGCGCAGGCGCTTGATGGTCTTGCCCAGCTGCGCCATCGATTGGGTGGACCACTTGCGGTAGTAGCTGATGCCGATCAGGTCGAAGTCGGTGACGCCGGCCTTGGCAGCGGCAGCGAACCATGGCTCCACGTTTTCCGGCTGGGCGATATGCAGCATCACCCGCGGTTTTATCGCCGAGCGTGCACTCATGTCGCGTACCGCCTTGATGCCGGCGTTGAACAGTTTGGCGTTGCGCTGCCAGTCGATCGGACGTTTCTTGTCCCAGGGCTGGCTGGCCATCAGGTCGGAATTGCTTTCGTTGCCGACCTGCACCAGTTCCGGCATCAACCCCGCGCGGTCGAGTGCGCTGAGCGTGTCGTAGGTGAAGCCGTAGAGGATGCGCGCCAGTTCGTCGGTATCGGTGATGCCGACCCAGGATTTGGGGATCAGCTGTTTGTCGCCGTCGGCCCAGTCGTCGGAATAGTGCAGGTCCAGCAGCACCTGCATGCCCTGCGCGCGTGCGCGGGCGATGGTCTTCTTCACGTCGGACAGGTCGCTGTACTTGGTCCAGCGCGCATCGTTCCACAGCCGCACCCGCACCAGATTGGCGCCATGCGCATGGAACAGTTCGAACGGATCGGTGACCACGCCGTTCTCGCGGTATTGCATACCGCATTCCTCCATCTCGTTGACGTAGGACAGGTCCGCGCCGAGATACAGCGTGGCGGGGGGCTGGGCGGCGTGTGCGGAGACGGACAGGGCCAATGCCAGCAGCGTTGGCGTCCAGAAGCGGCGGGTAGAGCGCATGCGATTCCTCGACGAAGCAAAGTGGAGCGGCCGGCGGCGTGCAGCGTGCGGCCGCCTTGCTGCACAGCCGGTGCCCGGCGGGCGCCGCCTGGAGCGGTGCGCTGCCGCGCGATGGCCGTGCCCGCCTGGCGTCGAACGCGCCAGGCGGTAAACGGTGGATCAGAACCGGTAGGTCGCCTCCAGCTGATAGCGCCGGCCGAACAACTGGTAGCCGCCGTCGTCCTGGTTGGCCAGGCGGTCTGGCCGGTTGTCGGTGTAGGCGCGCAGCGGTTCGTCGGTGAGATTGCTGGCCTGGAAACGGAAGCCGAGCTGCTTGCTGTACTGCCAGTTCAGGCTCAGATCCACCGTGCCTTCGCTCTGCAGCCTGGCCAGACGCGCGGCATTCCACCCGTACACCACGGTGTAGGGGCTGTGGTACTTGTAGCCCACGCGCGCTTCGAAGGTGCCGTCGCTGTACCACAGGTCGAAGGTGCCGGTCCTGCGCGCCAGCCCGCTCAGCGGCAGCGGGTTGTCTTGCGGCGAGAATTCCTTGAGGTTGGAATCCACCAGCGAGAAGTTCGAATAGACGCCGAAATTCTCCACGTGCGGGATGAAGAAGAACGGGGTCTGGAAGGTGAGCTCCACGCCGTTGATGTGGCCGCCGCCGCCGTTGAACGGCGCGCTGACCAGGTAATCCAGGCCGTTGATCACTTCGCGATCGGTGCGGTACCCGATGCTCGAATCCACTTCCTTGCGATACACCGCCAGTGCCGCCAGCGCTTCCTTGTGGAAGTACCACTCGTAGGAGACGTCGAGCTGGGTGGCCTTGAACGGATCCAGCTGCGGATTGCCGCCGCTGCCGGTGAGCTGGCCGACGGTGACGTTGGGGTCGTCCAGGCGGCGGCCGGTACGCAGTTCGTCCAGCGGCGGGCGTGCGATGACCTTGGCCACGGCAAAGCGCAGGATGCGCTGCTCGTCGATCAGGAAGTTGAGCGTGGCGCTGGGCAGTACATCGGTGTACTCCTTGCTGTCGCTGCTGGGCTGGATGGTGCTGCCCACCGAATCGAAGCCGTCGCTGTCGGTCCGGGTGTTGACCAGACGCACGCCGATATTGCCGGTGACATCGGTGCCGAACAGCTGCGAGCTGAACACCGCCTTGGCGAACGCTTCGCGCACGTCCTCCTTGACGGCCCAGTGATCGAGCATCTGCTCGGTGATCGCATTCGGATCGAAACCGCCGAAGCCGATCCGGGCGATCTCCTGCATGTTGCCGCCGGTGAGTGTGGGCACGCGCAGGCCCGGCATCGTGACCGGATAGATCAGGTCCTGGTATGCCGAGATGGGCTGGTCGAAATTGGACTGATTGCTGACGAAGGCCCGGTTCTGTTTTTCCCGGTGGGCCGCGCGCGCGCCGAACTCCAGCGAGGTGAAAGGGCCTGCATCGACCGCACGGCTGGCGTTGAGCGCCAGCGCGGCGATCTTGTCGCGCAATCCCTGCGGATTGGTCTGGCCGTTGATGCCGTACTCGGGCGTGTCCGAGCTGGTACTGATGGTCGGCTTGATGGTGCGACGGAAGTCGAAGGAGATCGTGTCCGGATTGCTGCCGAAGCGCACCGCCTGCCACTCGTTGTCGCGCTTGGCCTGCGAGAACGACAGGTCGCCGGCCAGCGTCCACACATCGCCGCTCCACTTGGCATTCAGGCCGCCGGCAGCGAGCGTCTTGACCTCGTTGTAGTGGCTGACCACATGGTCGACCTGCAGGTTCGAGTTGGCCAGGGTGGCGGCCACCACGTCGCCGCCGACGATGGTGTAGGACGAGCCCGGTGCGGTATACGGATTGGCGCCGCTGGAGAACACGCTGTAGGCCAGCCCGTTGAACCAGTTCTGCAGTTGGTCTTCTTCGATCGCGATGCGCGAGTACAGGCCGTCGAGCTTCACGTCCAGGTTGCCCGAACGCCACTGCACGGTGCCCATCGCGCCGGTGCGGGTCTGATCGATCAACTTCAGCTGGTCGGCGGCGCCCCACGGCGTGGGGTCCGGGGTGCCGTCGCCGTTGATGTCGCGCGCGCTGCTGGCATCGGTATAGCCCCAGCTGCCGATCGAGGAGCCGGCGTTCTTCTGCTTCTGGTAGGTGGCGCCCAGGGCGACGGCGAGATTGTCGTTGATCTTGTGCACCCAGCTGGCGCCGAAGCGGCTCCCCCAGGGGCTGTAGCCGGGAACGTCCTTGGCATGGTCGTAGAAGACCGGCGCGGCGGTGCCGACGAAGCCAGGGCCGTTGTAGTCCAGCGGGCTGATGGTGGAGATGTCCACGGTGGCGGCAAGACCGCCTGCCACCAGATCGGCCGATTGGGTTTTGTAGACCTTGACGGTCGAAACCACCTCGGTGGGGAACACTTCCCAGCGCACCGCCCGGTTGGGCTCGGAGGAGGCGATCTCGCGGCCGTTGACGGTGCCCATGGTCATGCGCGGCCCGAGGCCGCGCACGGTGGCCAGGCTCTCGTTGCCGCGGTCGCGGGTGCCGTTGACGCCGGGCAGGCGCACCAGCGCCTCGGCCACGGTGACGTTCGGCATCTGCCCCATGTTGTCGGCCGAGATGACTTCCACGACATGGTCGGACATCTGCTTGGCCTGCACCGCCTGATTCAGGCTGGCGCGCTGGCCGATCACGGTGATGTTGTCCAGGGTGACCGGCGCCTGGTCGCTGCCGGCCGCATTGTCGGTACTGGCGGCCGGCGGTGCGGTGGCCGGCGCCTGTTGCGCCTGGGCGGCGAACGCGGTGGCCAGCACGCAGGCGATGGTGGTGCAGAGGATGTCGCGGACCGGCGTGCGGCGCAGGCGCCGGCTGGCCGGGCGACCGGTATGGTGAACAGGCATCGGATGATCCCTCCCAGGACGATGTGATCGAATCGGTGTGGTGCGGCTGTGGCGATCCCGCGGCGCCGGCGTGGGCGGGCGCGATCGCGAGGCATGGCGGTTGGTGCGGTGCTGCGTTATTGGCGTTGCGTATTCGTTTGCGCGGCGCTGTTGCAATCGGTTGGATCGCGTGACGCCCCCCTGTCCTGCACGTGTCCGCTTCAGGGTAGAAGCGTGAGTCATTCCATTCCAATGAAGCATTTTGCGGGAGCTATCCCGGCTTGGAATGCTGCAGTGCAGCGCTAGCGTCTGCTTGGTCGCGTTGGGGACATGAGGTCCATCGCGAAGCGTCGACCGTCCGGTGGAGAGATTCCGGGTCTGCGCCAGTGTTGCCTGGCCGTCGGGCGCAGAAGAGGTATGACGGCCCGGGCGACTCCGCGGGGCTGTTCTCGCTGCGGCGAGCCTTCGTCGGCGGTAGCCATGCGCGGCCGGCGCAGTGGGGTCGGCCGCGTCAGCGTGAGTTCGCTCCCAGGCGCGGCAGCGCCGGAAATGCACGCTGCACGCAATCGCTGCGCTCGCAGGTCAGGCAGCCCGGCCCGATCGGCACCGCATCGTCCACCGCGCCCAGGTCCCAGCCGCGCGCATAGACCAACTGGTCGGCATGGCGCAGGTCGCAGCCCATCGCCAGCGCAAAGGTCTTGCGCGGGCGGCCGTAGCCTGGCGGCCCGCTGCTGACCTGGCGTGCCAGCCAGAAATAGCGCCGTCCGTCGGGCATGCGCGCGATCTGGGTGAGGATGCGGTCGGGCTGGTTGAAGGCTTCGTACACGATCCACAGCGGGCAAGCGCCGCCGACGTGGGAAAAATGGAAGTCGGTGGCCGAGTGGCGCTTGGAGACGTTGCCGGCGCGGTCCACCCGCATGAAGAAGATCGGCAAGCCCACCGCGCCGCGCCGCTGCAGGGTGCTCAAGCGATGGCAGACCGCTTCGAAACCCACGCCGAAACGATCCGCCAGCCATTCGATGTCGTAGCGCGAGGCTTGCGCACTGTGCAGGAAATCGCTGTACGGCATCACCAGCGCGCCGGCGAAATAGTTGGACAACCCGATCCGCGATAGCGCGATGCGCTCGGCATCGGCGAAGCCGGCATCGGCGATACGCGCCTCCAGTAGCGGGGCGCATTCCAGTAAGGCCAGTTGCGCGGCCAGTTGGAACGCCTGCTGGCCGGGGCGCAGGTGCGCCGGCAGCCACAGCACGCGCGCCTGTGCATCCACATGCCGCTTGTCGTGGTGCAGATCGGGCGATTCCTGCACCAGCAGGCCATGGCGGTCGGCCAGGCGTTGACGTAGCCGCAGCGGCAGGCTGTCGGTGGTCGCGCCGAGCTCGGCGTGCAGGGCTTCGGCGCGCTCGTCCAGTTCGGGCAGATAGTTGTGCGCGCGGTTGAAGTAATCGCGCACCTGCTCGCCGGGCGACAGCGACGGCATTGCCGCATGCCCCACGCCAACCTGTACTTCCAGCGCGGCATTGCGCTCCAGCAGATGCTGGTGGGCGCGCTGCAGGTCCAGCAAGGCCTGCGCTACCTGCGGCAGGTTGCCGGTAAGCGCACGCAGCTCGGGCGGCGACAAGGTGTGGCCCAGGCTGCGCAGCGCATCGTCCAGCGGCTCGACCAGGGCAGCCGGGTCGTCCAGGTCGTGCAGGCCGTCCAGCTCGCCCAGCGTGGCCTTGAGGCGCTGCTGGATCGCCAGGGTCAGCGGCCGCTGGTTGCGCTCGATCTGGTTCAGATAGCTGGGCGACAGGCCCAGCCGGCGCGCCAGCTCGGCCTGGGTCAGGCCGTGGCGCTGGCGCAGCCGCTGCAGGCGCAGGCCCAGCTGATGCCGCAAGGAAGTGAGGGATTGGGGCATTCGCAAACTTCGCAAAAGTTTGCAGGCAGCTTAGCGCGATTAAGCAATCCATGGCTGGGAATGCCCGGGCCGGGTGCGAACAATGCGAAGCACTGGGCCGGTGTGGCCCGATGCCCCCTGTGAGCGAGCCCGTGATGAGCGAATCCGTCCCCCGCGTATCCCTGTTGATCGATGGTGAAATGGTGGTCTCGGCCAGCGACCAGTGGCAGGACGTGGTCAACCCGGCCGACCAGTCGGTGCTGGCGCAGGTGCCGTTCGCCACCGTTGCCGAGGTCGATGCCGCCGTTGCCGCAGCCAGCCGGGCCTTCGTCGGCTGGCGCAAGACGCCGATCGGCACCCGCGCGCGCATCTTCCTCAAGTACCAGCAACTGATCCGCGAGCACATGCCCGAGCTGGCCGCGCTGCTCAGCGCCGAGCAGGGCAAGACCCTGGCCGATGCCGAGGGCGATGTGTTCCGCGGGCTGGAAGTGGTGGAGCACGCCGCGGCGATCGGCAACCTGCAACTGGGCGAGTTGGCCAACAACGTCGCCACCGGCGTGGACACCTACACCTTGCTGCAGCCGCTGGGCGTGTGCGCCGGCATCACCCCGTTCAACTTCCCGGCGATGATTCCGCTGTGGATGTTCCCGATGGCGATTGCCACTGGCAATACTTTCGTGCTCAAGCCCTCCGAGCAGGACCCGATGGTGACCATGCGGCTGGTGGAACTGGCGCTGGAGGCGGGCATTCCCAAGGGCGTGCTCAACGTGGTGCACGGCGGCGAAGCGGTGGTCAATGCGCTGTGCGATCACCCCGATATCAAGGCCTTGTCGTTCGTCGGCTCCACTAAGGTGGGCACGCATGTGTACCGCCGCGCCTCGCTGGCCGGCAAGCGCGTGCAATGCATGATGGGCGCCAAGAACCATGCCGTGGTGCTGCCGGACGCCAACCAGGAGCAGACGCTCAATGCGATGGTCGGTGCCGCTTTCGGTGCGGCCGGCCAGCGCTGCATGGCCGCCTCTACCCTGGTGCTGGTCGGCGAGGCGCGGCAGTGGATTGCGCAGCTGGTGGACAAGGCCAGGCAGCTGAAGCTCGGCGCGGGCAACGCTGCTGGCACCGATGTTGGTCCGTTGATTTCCTGCGCTGCGCGCGAGCGTGTGGAGGCGTTGATCGCCTCGGGCGTGGAGCAGGGCGCCATCCTGGAACTGGACGGGCGCGCGCCGCAGGTGCCGGGGTTCGAGCAGGGCAACTTCGTCGGTCCGACGATCTTTTCCGGGGTCAAACCCGGCATGCGCATCTACGACGAAGAGATCTTCGGGCCGGTGTTGGTCATTCTCGAAGCCGCCACGCTGGATGAGGCCATCGCGCTGGTCAACGCCAATCCCAACGGCAATGGCACCGCGCTGTTCACCCAGTCCGGCGCGGCCGCGCGGCGTTTCCAGGAAGACATCGACGTGGGTCAGGTCGGCATCAACGTGCCGATCCCGGTGCCGGTGCCGCTGTTCTCCTTTACCGGCTCGCGCGCCTCCAAGCTCGGCGACCTCGGCCCGTACGGCAAGCAGGTGGTGATGTTCTACACCCAGACCAAGACGGTGACCGCGCGCTGGTTCGACGACCAGACGCTGAGCCATGGCGTCAACACCACCATCTCCCTCAAGTGAGCCGATCGCCATGAATGTAGCCATCCAGCTCCACCCCAACGCGGCCGATCTGAACGACGAGCAGGAGGCCTTCCGCGCCGCCGCGCGCGACTTCGCCGACAAGGAACTCGCCCCGCACGCCGCGCAGTGGGACGCGGAAGGACACTTCCCGCGCGAGGCCATCGCCAAGGCCGCCGAACTGGGCTTCTGCGGCCTGTACACCGACGAGGGCGTGGGCGGCCTGGGCATGCGCCGGCTCGATGCGGCAGTGGTGTTCGAGGAACTGGCGACGGTCGATCCCTCCACCTCGGCCTTCATCAGCATCCACAACATGGCCACCTGGTTGATCGCCAGCTACGGCAGCGACGCGGTGCGCGCACAGTGGGGCGAGGCGATGACCAGCGGCGCCAAGCTGGGCTCGTACTGCCTGACCGAACCTGGCAGCGGTTCGGATGCGGCCTCGCTAAAGACGCGCGCGCAGCGCGATGGCGACAGCTACGTGCTCAACGGCAGCAAGGCCTTCATTTCCGGCGCCGGCGCCACCGATGTGCTGGTGGTGATGGCGCGTACCGGCGAAGACGGCGCGCGTGGCATCAGCGCCTTCGTGGTGCCTGCCGATGCGCCCGGTATCAGCTACGGCCGCAAGGAAGAGAAGATGGGCTGGAACAGCCAGCCCACGCGCGGGGTGACCTTCGCCGATGTGCGCATTCCCGCCGCCAACCTGCTCGGCAAGGAAGGCGAAGGCTTCAAGATGGCGATGAAGGCACTGGATGGCGGCCGCATCAATATCGCCGCCTGCTCGCTGGGCGCCGCGCAGGGCGCGCTGGACGCCGCGCGCCGCTACATGGGCGAGCGCCGCCAGTTCGGCAAGAAGCTCGCCGATTTCCAGGCCCTGCAGTTCAAGCTCGCCGACATGGCCACCCAGCTGGTGGCCGCGCGGCAGATGGTGCACACCGCTGCGCGCAAGCTCGATGCCGGCAGCCATGACGCAACGGTGTGGTGCGCGATGGCAAAGCGCTTCGCCACCGACGCCGGCTTTGCCATCTGCGATGAGGCACTGCAGATTCACGGCGGGTATGGCTATATCCGCGAGTACCCGATCGAGCGATTGCTGCGCGACAGCCGCGTGCATCGCATCCTGGAGGGCACCAACGAAGTGATGCGCATGATCGTGGCGCGTCACCTGCTCAACGGCGAGGAGGAACTGCGATGAGCGAGTGGGAAGGGCGCGTGCACACCGGCCTGCAGGTCGAACGCGATGGCCATGTGGCCATCGTCACGCTGAGCAACCCGCCGGCCAATACCTGGACCGTGCAGAGCCTGGCGGCCTTGCGCGAGCTGGTGCATGCCCTGGATACCGACCGCAGCGTGTACGCGCTGGTGATCACCGGCCAGGGCGAGAAGTTCTTCAGCGCCGGTGCCGACCTCAAGCAGTTCGCCAGCGGCGATCATGCCGTGGCACGCGAAGCGGCGCGGCGCTTCGGCGAAGCCTTCGAGGCCTTGAGCGCGTTCCGCGGCGTGTCGATTGCCGCCATCAACGGCTATGCGATGGGCGGCGGGCTGGAATGCGCACTGGCCTGCGATCTGCGCATTGCCGAACAACATGCACAGCTGGCCTTGCCGGAAGCCAGTGTCGGCTTGCTGCCCTGTGCCGGCGGCACCCAGAACCTGCCGCGGCTGGTCGGCGAGGGTTGGGCCAAGCGCATGATCCTGTTGGGCGAACGCATCGATGCCGCCACCGCGCAGCGCATCGGATTGGTGGAAGAGGTCGTCGGCCAGGGCGAGTCGCGCGCGTTGGCGATCGCCTGGGCGCAGCGCGTCGGCAAACAGAGCCCGGTCAGCGTTGCGGCCTGCAAGCGCCTGGTGCAGGCCACCCGCACCGGCACCCATGCCGCGGCCCTGGTGGCCGAGCGCGAGGCCTTCGTGGATCTGTTCGAGCAGGCCGACCAGGCCGAAGGCGTTGCCGCATTCCTGGAAAAGCGCGCGCCGCGCTGGAGCGCCGCCTGATGCCGGACAGCAGCGCACGCGACAACGCGCCGGTGCTGTTCGAACAGCGCGACTGCGCCGACGGGCACCGCATCGGCATCGCCACCTTGAACGCACCCAAGACCCTCAACGGGCTGTCGCTGGAGATGACACGGCTGCTGGACGCGCAGCTGCGGGCCTGGGCCGACGATGCGCAGATCGCCTGCGTGGTGTTGCGCGGTGCCGGCGACAAGGCCTTGTGTGCCGGTGGCGATCTGCATGGGCTCCACCAGAGCATGCGCGCGCATCGCGAGGCGGTGCCCGAGGCTCCGCAGCGACGCGCCAGGCCGCAGGACAATGCGCACGCCGCTGCCTTCTTCGAAGAAGAGTATCGGCTGGATCACCGCATCCACACCTATCCCAAGCCGCTGCTGTGCTGGGGTCATGGCATCGTGATGGGCGGCGGGATCGGGCTGATGTCCGGCGCCAGCCATCGCGTGGTCACCGAGCGCTCGCGCCTGGCCATGCCTGAAATCACCGTTGGCCTGTTCCCGGATGTGGGCGGCAGCTGGCTGCTGCGGCGCGTGCCGGACGGCGCCGGCCTGTTCCTGGCATTGACCGGGGCTCCACTCACTGCCAGCGATGCCATCCATGCCGGGCTGGCCGACGTGCAGCTGGAACATGCGCAGTATCCGGCGGTGCTGGAAGCGCTCAGCGCGCATGCGTGGAGCGGCGATGCGCAGGAGGATCGCGCGCAACTGGGCGCCTTCCTGCAGGGCAGTGCACAGCCGCTGGAGCCGGGCCCGCTGCAACTGCATGCGGGGTTGATCGCGCAACTGGTGTCCGGCGACACGCTGGAACAGGTCGTCGCGGCCATCGACGCCCTGCAGAGCGAGGACGCCTGGCTGCAGGCCGCGCGCAGCACTTTGGCCGCCGGTGCGCCGGGGTCGGCACGTCTGGCCTGGGAACTGCAACGTCATCCCGGCACTGCAACATTGGCCGACACGTTCCGTACCGAGTATGTGGTGGCGTTGCATGCCGCCGCGCATGGCGATTTCGCCGAAGGCATCCGCGCGCTGCTGATCGACAAGGATCGCCAGCCGCGCTGGCAACCGGCATCGCTGGGCGAAGCCGATGCGGCGTGGGCAGCAACCTTCTTCGATGCCCCATGGCCGGCGGCGCAGCATCCGCTGGCCGATCTGGGCACGCGCTAGGCATGGCGATGTGCGGCGCCGTGCAGGCGGGCGCGCTTGCGCGCCGCCGCGCCCCGCGGCCGTGTAGCCGCAAGGTCGCTGCCGGCCAGGACGCACTATGTTTCTTCTTCTGATGAACGCTCCAACCTGGAGATCGACACGATGAGCAAGATCGCCTTTATCGGCCTGGGCAACATGGGTGGTCCGATGGCCGCCAACCTGATCAAGGCCGGGCACCAGTTGCGTGTGTTCGACCTGGTGCCTGCCGCGCTGGACACTGCTGCAGCTGCCGGCGCGCACGCGGCCGGCTCGGCGCACGACACCCTGGCCGAGGCCGAGATCGTCATTTCGATGCTGCCTGCCAGCCGCCATGTGGAGGGCCTGTACCTGGGCGACGGCGGCATCCTGGCGCAGATTCCAGACGGCGCGCTGGTCATCGACTGCAGCACCATCGCACCGGTGTCCGCGCGCAAGGTGGCCGACGCCGCCCACGCACGCGGGTTGGCGATGCTGGACGCCCCGGTCTCCGGCGGCACTGCCGGCGCGGCGGCCGGCACGCTGACCTTCATCGTCGGCGGTGCTGCCGAGGCACTGGAGCGTGCGCGCCCCGTGCTGCAGGCGATGGGCAAGAACATCTTCCACGTCGGCGACAACGGCGCCGGCCAGGTCGCCAAGCTGTGCAACAACATGGCGTTGGGCGTGATCATGGCCGCCACCGGCGAGGCGTTGGCGCTGGGCGTGGCACAGGGTCTGGATCCGGCGGTGCTGTCGCAGATGATGGCGGTCAGCACCGGCCGCAGCTGGGCCACCGAGGTCTGCAATCCCTGGCCGGGCGTGCTGCCCAACGCACCGGCTTCGCGCGGCTACAGCGGCGGCTTCGGCAACGATCTGATGCTCAAGGACCTGGGGCTGGTGGCCGAATCGGCAGTGCAGGCCGGTGTCTCGATCCCGCTGGGCGAGCTGGCGCGCAACCTGTATGCGATGAACAGCCAGGCCGGCAACGGCGCGCTGGATTTTTCCAGCGTGGTCAAGCTGGTCGCCAAGGTGTGAGAGCGGCTTACAGGGCCACTGCGTCCACCGGCAAGTGGACCTCGCCGGCGTTGTAACTCGCCTCCCTCGTGTGATTGAACAGGAGGGCGTAGCGGGCAGAGCGATGATCTGCGGCCTGGCTGCAAGGCCCTTGCCCGCCCACCATCGCCGGACGCGCCGCAAGTACGTCCCTGTAGGCTCTTATGCGGCATCCATGCCGCATAAGGTCCCGCGACGGTAGGCGGGCAAGGGCCTGTCGGGATGGTCGGTATGCATGCTTGCAAGCAGTGCGTGTAGCGCGGTGTCTGACGAAGCGCGGTCTTGTCAGCATCTTCCACCCGAGCAGTCGCACTGCCACAACGACATCCTTCCACTCGCCAATGAAGGCAGTGGGGTCAATGCGTGCCGCCATTGCGACGGTGTTCGAGCGCTTGTGTCAGCCGCTTCAATTGGCTGCCCGGCTCGGGCAATACGGCGCAGCGCCGTGCTCACGTGATGTGATTTCATCACGCACAGGTGTAATAGTCTCCGCATGCCCACGCGCCTACTGTGTGCGCGCACTGCACGAGGCCGCACAGCATGGGACACGACCACAACCACGCCCCCAGCGAAATCCGCCACGAAGCACCGCTATGGTGGGCGCTTGGCTTGACGGCCTCCTTCCTGGTGGCCGAAGTCATCGGCGCGTTCGTGTCCAACAGTCTGGCCTTGCTGTCTGATGCCGCGCACATGGCCACCGACACGCTCGGCCTGATGATCGCGTTGCTTGCCGTGCGGCTGAGCCGGCGCCCGGCAGACGCACGCCGTACCTACGGCTATGTGCGCCTGGAGGCGCTGGGGGCGCTGGTCAATGGTGCACTGCTGTTCGTCGTGGGTGCCTACATCCTGTGGGAAGCCGCGCAACGCTTTCGCGCCCCGCAGGACATTTCCTCCAACGGCATGCTGCTGATCGCTGGGCTGGGCCTGGTGATCAACCTGATCGCGATGAAGCTGCTGCATGCCGGCAGCGGCGAAAGCCTCAACGTCAAGGGCGCCTACCTGGAAGTCTGGAGCGACATGCTCGGCTCGGTGGCGGTGATCATCGGTGCCTTGCTGATCCGCTGGACCGGCTGGCACTGGATCGACCCGGTGCTTGCGGTGCTGATCGGCCTGTGGGTGCTGCCGCGCACCTGGGTGCTGCTGCGCGAAGCGATCAATGTGCTGCTCGAGGGCGTACCCAAGGGCATCGACCTGGCGCAGGTACGTCAGGCCCTGGCCGGCTATCCGGGCGTGGACGATGTGCACGACCTGCATGTCTGGGCACTGGCCTCCAGCACGCCTGCACTCACCGCACACGTGGTGGTGGGCGAGTCCGTCGACCGCGACCAGCTGCGCGACGCACTCGCCGCGCTCCTGCACGAACGCTTCGACATCGACCACGTGACCCTGCAGGTGGAAAGCGGCGATTGCGGCACCGACCCCTGCGGTTCCCCAGCCAGCGCCCAGCAGCACGGGCACGCCGGGCATGCTGGACACCGGCATGGGCACTCGCATGCGCATGGAGGTCATCACCACCACTGAGGCGTTGCGATGCTCGAAAGGGCGGTGCGTGGACTCTGCCGCAACGCTTGAAGCGTCCCCGGACATCTGCATCGAACTCGTATCGCTGCATGGCGCAGCAGCGTGCCCGCCGATGGCTGAGCGCAAACGCAAGAAGCCGCCATAGGCGGCTTCTTGCGTATCAGGGCCTGCTACTCAGGTCAGCTTGGCCTCATGCCACCAGCTCGCGTAACACCGGCGAGTCCCAGCCCGGGCGCGGAGCGAAGCGTTCGCCGTAGCGGGCATGCAGCGCCTGCAGGCGCGCTAGCAGCGCGTCGGCACCGACGCTGCGGATGTGCTGGATCGGGCCGCCGCGGAACGGGGCGAACCCGGTACCGAAGATCACGCCGGCATCGAGCAAATCGGCATCGGCCACCACGCCGTCGTGCAGGCAGGCCACCGCTTCGTTGAGCAGTGGCAGGATCAGGCGGTCTTCCAGATCGGCCGGCACGGCGTAGCCGCTGGCCACCTCAGGTTTGATCGCACGTCCGTTCTCCCATTTGTACAACCCTTGGCCATCCTTCTTGCCGCGCTTGCCGGCTTCCACGGTCGCCAGGGCGGCTGGAATCGGCAGGTGCAGGAATGGCGCCAGTTCCGCACCGACGCCGGCAGCCACGTCCAGGCCCACGGTGTCGATCAGTTCGATCGGCCCCATCGGCATGCCGAACTTGACCGCAGTCTTGTCCAGCACCGGTCCCGGGATGCCCTCGGCATAGGCGGTGGCCGCTTCAAGCAGGTACGGGAACAGCACGCGGTTGACCAGGAAGCCCGGGGTGCCCGCCACCGGCACCGGGAACTTGTCCAGCGCCTTGCAGAACGCCGCCAGGCGCGCCACATTGGCCGGATCCAGCCCGTCGTGCTGCACGATCTCCACCAGCGGCATCATCGCCACCGGGTTGAAGTAGTGCAGGCCGGCGAACTGGGCCGGACGCAGCAGATGGCCACGCAGTTCGGTGAGCGGGATCGACGAGGTGTTGGTGGTCAGCACCGCATCGGGCTTGAGCTGCGGTTCGATCGATTGGTAGAGCTCGCGCTTGGCCTGCGGATTCTCGATGATCGCCTCGATCACCAGGTCTGCCTGCGCCACCCCGGCACCGGCCAGATCGCCACGCAGGCGTGCAGCCACCGCCGGGCGCTTGGCCTCGTCCTTGACCCGCTTGGCGAACAGCTCGCCGCCACGGCCCAGCGCGGTGTCGATGAAGCGCTGCTCGCGATCCTGCAGGGTGACCTCGAAGCCCTTGTAGGCGGCCCACGCCGCGATGTCGCCACCCATCACGCCGGCGCCGATCACATGCACATGGCGGATCGGTGTCGCTGCCGCGCCGCCGGCCTCCTTGCCGCCCAGCGCCTTCAGCCGCTCGGTGAGGAAGAAGATGCGGATCAGGTTGCGTGCGGCCGGGGTGCTGGCGAGCTTGACCACCGCCTTGCGCTCGGCCGCCAGGCGCGCCTGGATGCCGCTGCCGCCGGCCCGCTCCCAGACATTGATCAAGGCGTAGGGTGCCGGGTAATGCTCCTTGCGCGCCTTGCGCGCCACCTGCTTGCGCATCTGCGGCGCCAGCAGCTTGCGGGCGAGCAAGGTATTGGTTGCCCAGGCGGTGGCGCGTTGCTTGAGCGGACGCGTGGTGCCGGCCAGCGCCAGGGCAGCGGCCACGTCGACCAGCACGGCAGGCGCTGCGACCTTGTCCACCAGGCCCATCGCACGCGCGGCCTTGGCCGAGACGGTGCGCCCGGTCAGCATCATGTCCATCGCCGCCGGTGCGCCGATCAGACGCGGCAAGCGGGCGCTGCCGCCCCAGCCGGGAAAGATGCCTAGCTTGGTTTCCGGCAGGCCGATGCGGGTGCTGCCGTCATCGGAGGCCACCCGGTAACGGCAGGCCAGCGCGATTTCGGTACCGCCGCCCATGCAGAAGCCGTGGATGGCCGCCACCGTGGGGCAGGGCAGCTCGGCCAGCTTCTGGAACACCTGCTGGCCGCGATGGATCGCGTCGTTGACGGTGCCCTTGCGGTCGAAATCCTGGAACTCCTTGAGGTCGGCACCGGCAATGAAGCCGTTGGCCTTGGCCGAGCGCAGTACCACGCCCTTGGGCGGATCCAGCGCCAGCCGTTCCACCAGTGCGCCCAGCTCGAGCAGCACCTCCTGCGAAAATGCATTGACCGCTGCGCCCTGACGATCAAGGCTGAGCACGAGCACGCCGTCCTCGCGCAGGTCGGCCTGCCAGTGGCTGAATCGGAGCCCGTCGAAACCTGGAAGCATGCGGTTGGCCGTCCGGCGATATAAGGAAAGGCCGTTATCATCCAGAGGTTGTTTCCTTCACGTCAAATACCCATACCTGTCGACGGGGACGGCGCGCGCTTCGGCGAGGCGTCGCCGGCGGCGCATCGGTACCGCCACCCTGATGCGTGACGCGTACGGATCGGTATGAACTTTCCTCTTCAACGGCGGTCTCATTGCCCGACTTCGGTGGGCTGACAGGAGTGCGGCCCACCATGGCCGAAGTCGATACACCTCAGGAGCTGGACCTTGAACTGGTCCGGCGTGTGCAGCGCGGCGAAAGCGCGGCGTTCGATGTGCTGGTGCGCAAGTACCAGCATCGGATCGTCGCCCTGATCGGGCGCTACATCGCCGACTGGAGCGAATGCCAGGATGTGGCCCAGGACACGTTTGTGCGCGCGTATCGCGCCATCAACAGTTTCCGCGGCGACTCCCAGTTCTACACGTGGCTGCACCGCATTGCCGTCAACACTGCCAAGAACCATCTGGTTGCGCACAACCGCCGGCCGCCCACCGACGACATCGAGATCAGCGATGCCGAGCAGTTCGATGGGGCCACCCGGTTGCGCGATACCGATACCCCGGAGCGTGAACTGATGCGACAGGAGCTGGAACAAACGGTGATGCGCGCGGTCCAAGCCCTGCCGGAAGAACTTCGGTCGGCCATCACCCTGCGCGAGGTGGAAGGTCTAAGTTACGAGGACATCGCGCGAAAGATGGATTGCCCGATCGGAACGGTGCGCTCGCGCATCTTCCGGGCGCGCGAGGCCATCGACATCGAGCTGCGGCCTCTGCTGGAGACCGAAAGCGCTACCCGTGAGCGACACCGTGTATGAGCCATAACCCCGACATGTCCACCACCGACAAGTTCGAACGTCATTACCGGCAGCAGTTGTCTGCGCTGGTCGACGGCGAGCTGAGTGCCGACGAATCGCGTTTCCTGTTGCGCCGGCTGGCCCACGACGAAGAGCTGGCCGGTTGCCACGAGCGCTGGCAGCTCTGCGGCGATGTATTGCGCGGCGCGGCCAGTGCGCCGGCCCCGCTGGATTTCGCGGCGCGGGTCCGTAGTGCGATTGCCGATGAGCCCGCACCCCTGCCGCAGCCGGCGCCGCGCGCGGCCGCACGCTGGCGGTGGGGCGGCGGTGCGGCGATTGCCGCCTCGGTCGCGGCGATCGCCATGTTCATGGCGCGCGAGCGCTTGCCGGATCCGGCCCCGCCGGTAACCGAGGTGCCGGTGTATGCCACGGTTGCCGAGGTGCCTGCCACCGCCCGGCCGTCCATCGCGCCGAAGGCGCCTGCAGCTCCCGATCCGGCCAACCCCGGCGACGGTGGTGCGCTGGTTGCGGCAGTCCCGGCCGCTGCGCTGGCGTCCACGCGTCGCGGTGCCGCCACCCGCAATCAGCAGGTCGCGCGCAGCGCGGCGGCGCGCCAGCAGCAGGCGCCGGTGCAGATGGTCGCTGCCGCTCCCCCGGCCGCGGCGAGTCCGACGGTGTCGTCCAGCCCGTTCACGCACCCGGAGACCACCTTGCAGGCACGTCCCTGGCCACGCGCGGCACTGTCTGGCGTTGGCGACAATCCGCTCAATGCCAGTTTCAGCCAGAGCCGTCAGGGCCCGGCGTTCTATCCGTTCGAACCAGCGCCGCAGGCGGCCCCGGCTCCCGCACCGAGCCAGCCGTCGTCGGCGCCGGACCCTCAACGCTGATCCGGCGGCCGATCTTCATCCACTCGGCGCCCTCCCTCCCGTTACTTTGTCGGACCCGTGTCGCTGCACGGGTTCCGGTTCCTGTCGCCCTGCCATCGGAGGCAACTCGATGAATCACCGCATCCGTACCCAGATGTTCGGCCTGCTCGCCATGACCCTGCCGCTGGCCGCCTGTGCCCAGCAAGGCGCACCGGCGTCCGCCGCCAAAGCCAGTGCACCGATCGCCGCCAACCGCAGCACCACCCCGGCGCCGCAGCTGGTGGCGGGCTTGCCGGATTTCACCAATCTGGTCGAGCAGGTCGGCCCGGGTGTGGTCAATATCGAAACCACCACCACCCGCAAGGACGCGATGGCGCGTTCGGCACGGGGCGGGCGCGGTGGTCAGGGCGGGATGCCCGACGACGAGCAGATGCCGGAGTTCTTCAAGCGCTTTTTCGGGCCGGATTTCCAGATGCCCGGCGGGCCGCGCCAGGGGCCTGGCCAGGGCGGCGATGACGACGGCGGCATTGCCGGCAAGTCGATGGGCTCGGGCTTCATCATTTCCGCCGACGGGTATGTGCTGACCAATCATCACGTGGTCGACGGCGCCAGCGAGGTCACCGTCAAGCTGACCGATCGCCGCGAGTTCAAGGCCAAGGTGGTGGGCAGCGACGAGCAGTACGACGTGGCGCTGCTGAAGATCGAGGCCAAGGGTCTGCCGACCGTGCGCCTGGGCGATTCCAATACGCTCAAGCCGGGTCAGTGGGTGGTGGCGATCGGCTCGCCGTTCGGCCTGGACCACTCGGTCACTGCCGGCATCGTCAGTGCCACCGGTCGCAGCAATCCGTACGCGGATCAGCGCTACGTGCCGTTCATCCAGACCGACGTGGCGATCAATCAGGGTAACTCCGGCGGCCCGCTGCTCAACACCCGCGGCGAAGTGGTCGGCATCAACTCGCAGATCTTCTCCGCGTCGGGCGGCTACATGGGGATCAGCTTTGCGATCCCGATCGACCTGGCTTTCAGTGCCGCCGAGCAGATCAAGGCCACCGGGCGGGTCAGTCGCGGCATGCTGGGCGTGGCGGTGGGGCCGATCGATTCGTTGAAGGCGCAGGGCCTGGGCCTGCCGGATACGCGCGGCGCGCTGGTCAACGATATCCCGGCCGGTAGCCCGGCTGGCAAGGCTGGTGTCGAAGTGGGTGATGTGATTCGTGCAGTCAATGGCAAGCCGATCGAGGTGGCCAGCGATCTGCCGCCGATGATCGGCCTGATGGCACCGGGTACCAAGGTCAACCTGGACATCCTGCGCGACGGCAAACCGCGCCAGATCAGCGTGACCCTGGCGCCGTTGCAGGACGGCAGCGACAGCGCTGCACCGCGCACCGCCGCCGAGGACGCCAAGCCGGAGGCTCCGGCCAGCGTGGCCTTGCTCGGCCTGCAGGTGGCCGACCTGACGCCCGCTGAACGCAGCCGCCTGGGCGTGGACGCGGGTGAGGGCGTGCGGATTACCGCAGTCACCGGCGCTGCCGCGCGTAGCACCCAGCCACCGCTGTCGCCGGGTCTGATCATCGCCCGCGTCGGCCGCACCAAGGTCGGCAGCGTCGCCGAGCTCAACCGCGCGCTGTCCAGCTACAAGAAGGGCGATGTGGTCATGCTGCTGGTCACCGATGGCAAGGCCACCAGCTACGTGGCCCTGAAGGCCGGCGGCTGAGGGCTGCCGGGATGCGTCATTGGTGATTCGGGATTGGCAGGAGCAGGCCCCCGCTCGGGGATGCCTGCTCCTGCTCTGCCGTTTCCAATCCCCAATCCCGACTCCCTAATCCCGGCTCCAAAGCATGCGATAATGCTGCGTTACCCTGACGACGGCTGCGCCGGCGCCCACCTCAATGTCCTCTGATTCAATGCGGAACATCCGCAATTTCTCCATCATTGCTCATGTCGACCACGGTAAATCCACCCTGGCCGACCGGATCATCCAGCTGTGTGGCGGCCTGCAGGCGCGCGAGATGGAGGCCCAGGTGCTGGACTCCAATCCGATCGAGCGCGAGCGCGGCATCACCATCAAGGCGCAGTCGGTGTCCCTGCCGTACACGGCCAAGGACGGGCAGACCTACCACCTGAACTTCATCGACACCCCCGGGCATGTGGACTTCTCCTATGAAGTCAGCCGCTCGCTGGCCGCCTGCGAGGGCGCGCTGCTGGTGGTGGATGCGGCGCAGGGCGTGGAGGCGCAGTCGGTGGCCAACTGCTACACGGCAGTGGAGCAGGGCCTGGAAGTGGTGCCGGTGCTCAACAAGATCGACCTGCCCACCGCCGATGTCGACCGCGCCAAGGCCGAGATCGAAGCGGTGATCGGCATCGATGCCGAAGGTGCGGTGGCGGTCAGCGCCAAGACCGGCCTGAACATCGACCTGGTGCTGGAAGCGATCGTGCATCGCATTCCGCCGCCCAAGCCGCGCGACACCGACAAGCTGCAGGCGCTGATCATCGACTCCTGGTTCGACAACTACCTGGGCGTGGTGTCGCTGGTACGCGTGATGCAGGGCGAGATCAAACCGGGCAGCAAGATCCTGGTGATGTCCACCGGTCGCACCCATCTGGTGGACAAGGTCGGCGTGTTCACGCCCAAGCGCAAGGAGCTGGCCGCACTGGGCGCCGGCGAAGTGGGCTGGATCAATGCCTCGATCAAGGACGTGCACGGTGCGCCGGTCGGCGACACCCTGACCCTGGCCGGCGATCCCGCCCCGCATGCCTTGCCCGGCTTCCAGGAAATGCAGCCGCGCGTGTTCGCCGGCCTGTTCCCGGTCGATGCCGAGGACTATCCGGACCTGCGCGAAGCGCTGGACAAGCTGCGCCTGAACGACGCGGCGCTGCGCTTCGAGCCGGAAAGCTCCGAGGCGATGGGCTTCGGCTTCCGCTGCGGCTTTTTGGGCATGCTGCACATGGAAATCGTGCAGGAGCGGCTGGAGCGCGAATACAACCTGGACCTGATCAGCACCGCGCCGACGGTGGTGTACGAGGTGCTCAAGACCGATGGCTCGGTCATCAACATGGACAACCCGGCCAAGCTGCCGCAGTTGAACCTGGTGGACGAGATCCGCGAGCCGATCATCCGCGCCAACGTGCTCACGCCCGAGGAGTACATCGGCAACATCATCAAGCTGTGCGAAGAAAAGCGCGGCACCCAGATCGGCATCAATTACCTGGGCAGCCAGGTGCAGATCAGCTACGAGCTGCCGATGGCCGAGGTGGTGCTGGATTTCTTCGACAAGCTCAAGTCCGTCAGCCGTGGCTACGCCTCGCTGGATTACCACTTCGTGCGCTTTGATGCCGGCCCGTTCGTGCGCGTGGACGTGCTGATCAACGGCGACAAGGTCGATGCGTTGTCGTTGATCGTGCACCGCAGCCACGCCGACCGGCGCGGCCGCGAGCTGTGCGAAAAGATGAAGGACCTGATCCCGCGGCAGATGTTCGACGTGGCGATCCAGGCCGCCATCGGCTCGCAGATCATCTCGCGCTCCACGGTCAAGGCGATGCGCAAGAACGTGTTGGCCAAGTGCTATGGTGGCGACGTCTCGCGCAAGAAAAAGCTGCTGGAAAAGCAGAAGGAAGGCAAGAAGCGCATGAAGCAGGTCGGCCGCGTGGAGATTCCGCAGGAAGCCTTCCTGGCCGTGCTGCAGATGGATAAGTAGCAGGGATTCGGGATTCGTAATTGGGGATTGGCAGCGACGCACCAGCCCTGAGTTTTTGCGAATCCCCAATCTCCAATCCCGAATCCCGTTCCGAAGGAACACCAATGAAATGGTTTGAAATCGTCCTGGTTGTGCTGACCCTGGGCAGCGGCTTCATCTGGTTGCTGGACAAGCTGTTCCTGGCCAAGCGCCGCGCTGCACGCGCCGGGTTGCTGGACAGCGAGCCGGCGATCGTCGACTACTCGCGCGCCTTCTTCCCGGTGCTGGCGGTGGTGCTGATCCTGCGCAGCTTCGTGGCCGAGCCGTACAAGATTCCGTCCAGTTCGATGATGCCCAACCTGCTGATCGGCGATTTCATCCTGGTCAACAAGTTCGCCTACGGTTTCCGTCTGCCGATCACCAATACCAAGTTCATTCCCACCGGCGAGCCCAAGCGCGGCGACGTGGTGGTGTTCAAGCCGCCGCATGCGCCGGACCAGAACTGGATCAAGCGCGTGGTGGGCCTGCCGGGCGACAAGATCGGCTTCCATGGCGACACCCTGTACATCAACGACAAGCCCATGCGTTACACGGTCAAGGGCGAGTACATCGGCAAGGGCAAGGGCGCGGAGATGACCGGCACCACGTTGCTGGTGGAAGACCTGCCAGGCCGCACCCATACCGTGCTGGAGTGGGTGGACCGCAACATGCCGGCCGGCCAGGGCGACTGGACGGTGCCGGCAGACAGCTATTTCGTGATGGGGGACAATCGCGACAATAGCGAAGACAGCCGGTTTTGGACCCAGACGCACTTTCTGCCGGAAGCCAATCTGCGCGGCAAGGCGTTCCTGATCTGGCTCAATTGCGAAGGGTGGTTCTGCAAGGGGAGTTTCGATCCATCGCGGATCGGGACTGGAATCCAGTAAATGCACGCACGGCGTGCCAGGGGAAGCACAATGAAGCGCAAGCAAAGCGGTATGACGTTGACGTCGTTCGTGGTGGTGCTGGCGGTGGTGGGGTTCGGCCTGTACATCGGGATGAAGCTGTTTCCGATGTACCAGGAGTACTACTCCGTGCGGACGGCGATGAAGGGTCTGGCCAATGAGCCGGGCAGTGCCAATATGGATCCGTCCAAGTTGCAGGACCTGTTCTTTCGCCGCCTGTACATCAACTACTCGGAAAATGTCAAAAAGGAAGACGTGAAGTTCGAGCGCGTGGATGGCGGCTGGCGCATGAAGGTCAACTACGAAGTGCGCCGTGAATTGATCGGCAATCTGGATATCGTGGGCAAGTTCGACACGTCCCAGGACATGAAAGGGCGCAGTGTCGAATAGAACCTTCCAGCGCGGTGATCCGATCGGGCATGCGTTCGCCGATCCGGGTCTGCTCGCCCAGGCGCTGCGCCATCGCAGCGCCGGGACGCCGCACAACGAGCGGTTGGAGTTCCTTGGCGATGGCATCGTCAATCTGTTGATCGCCGAGGCGCTGTACCAGCGCTGGCCCAAGGCCGACGAAGGTGCACTGACGCGCGCGCGCGCCGAGCTGGTGCGCGAAGGTGCGCTGGCGGTGATCGGGCGCACGCTCAACCTGGGCGAACGGCTGACGCTGGGGCCGGGCGAACTCAAATCCGGTGGTCATCGCCGCGATTCAATCCTGGCCGATGCAGTCGAGGCGATCGTCGCGGCCATCTATCTGGACTGCGGGTTCGAGCGCTGCCGCGCGGTGGTGCTGCCGTGGTTCGAGCCCTCGCTGGCGGCGCTGCCGGTCGGCAAGGCGGAAAAAGATCCCAAGACCCGGCTGCAGGAATGGTTGCAGGCGCGGCAGTTGCCGTTGCCCACCTACGCGCTGATCAGCGAAAGCGGCGACGAGCATGCCAAGCAGTTCCACGTCGCCTGCATCCTGGAGCATCCCGTCGCCCGCGCCGAAGGCCAGGGCACGTCGCGTCGTCTTGCCGAGCAGCAGGCGGCGGCTACCGTCATCGCACAACTGGATGTCAACACGTGAGCGAAACCACTCCCCACCGTAGCGGCAGCGTTGCCGTGATCGGCCGGCCGAATGTCGGCAAGTCCACCCTGACCAACGCCCTGGTGGGCGCCAAGGTCAGCATCGTCTCCAACCGGCCGCAGACCACCCGGCATCGCTTGCTGGGCATCGCCACCTTCCCCGAAGGGCAGCTGATGCTGGTCGACACGCCCGGGCTGCACCGCGAGCAGAAGCGCGCGATGAACCGGGTGATGAACCGTGCCGCACGTGGCTCGCTCGAAGGCGTGGATGCCGCGGTGCTGGTGATCGAAGCCGGCCGCTGGGACGAAGAGGACACCCTGGCATTCCGTGTGCTCAGCGATGCCAATGTGCCGGTGGTGCTGGTCGTCAACAAGGTGGACCGGCTCAAGGACAAGACCGCATTGTTCCCGTTCCTGGCCCAGGTCAGCGAGGGGCGCACCTTCGCGGCGGTGCATCCGGTTTCCGCGCTCAAGCGCAAGGGCCTGGAAGCGCTGGTGGGCGACCTGCTCAAGCTGGTGCCCGAGGCCGAGCCGATGTTCGGCGAGGACGAAATCACAGACCGCAGCCAGCGCTTCCTGGCCGGCGAATTGGTCCGCGAGCAGCTGATGCGCCAGCTCGGCGAAGAATTGCCGTATGCCACCACGGTGGAAATCGAACGTTTCGCCGAGGACGGCGCGCTGCTGCGCATTGGTGCGGTGATCTGGGTCGAGCGCGAAGGCCAGAAGGCGATCGTGATCGGCAAGGGCGGTACCCGCCTGAAGGAAATCGGCGGCAAGGCGCGTCTGCAGATGGAGCGGCTGTTCGGTGCGAAGGTGTTCCTGGAAACCTGGGTCCGCGTGCGCGAAGGCTGGTCGGACGATGAGGGCGCGCTCAAGGCATTTGGGTACGGCGACTAATCTTGGATTAAACAGGGAGGTGCATGATGTGGCTTAAGAAAGCGAACTTTATCGGGCTAAGGCCTTGGATTGGCGGCAGGACGGTGGTTGGCGCGCTGGTGCTGGGATTGCTGCCATTTGCAGCGAGTGCGCAGACCTTCCCATGCTCCAATACACCTGGAGCCGGCGAGCGTATGGTGGGGACAGCACCAGGTGGTCCCGGCCTGGCACCTACACCACTATGCGTACGTGATGGCGCGGCCTCGACAGGTACGGCGCAGCCAGAATACGACCCGCTCAAAGCGCGTGCGACCGCTGCACTGGGCATGGCACAGATGCTCTTGAGTGAGAAGGCCAAGCTAGCGAGCGATCCGAATTATCAACGTTTCCGTAACGGCTTCTGGCAATACTTCGAGCCTGGTGCCGATGCGAAGCCTGGCGATAACTGCGTTGTGGCATACGGTAATCTGCAAGGTATCGTGACCCTGGCCGGCCCTGCAGGTGACTATCGCCGTGCGCTGATGTCGTTTACCGGGCCCGGATTACCGAAGGCCAAGAAAGACGGTTTGATCAAGGTTGGCCTGGATGGTGGCGATGGAAAGCCGACAACCGTGCGCGCCTTCCACTACCTCACTCCTGGTACTGAATTGGCCACGATCGCCTTCGCGGTCCCAAGTGCCGAGGCAATGCTTGGTGGGATAGACGACAAGGCGCATTACAGGTTACTCATCGACAATAAGCAGGTGTTCGAAATCGAGTGGCACGATGGTCACCAAGCCAGAGATCAATTGAGGCGCTGTATTGAAGCAGATGGCGCCTCGTAGCCGATTGCGGCATTGCATGTGCGCTTTCTGTCGTCCTTGGGAACTCACGAAAAATGCTGCAAGCTGTGCTGGCACCGCACTGCCGAGCGCATGATGACCGCATGGCCTGGGCTGGAAATGCGCTGGCGAGCGCTGGCCTGAGATGCTGATCGAGCACGAACACGGCTTCGTCCTGCATGTGCGGGCCTGGCGTGAGACCAGCTTGCTGGTCGAGGTGCTGACCGAGCAGCACGGCCGGGTGGGATTGCTGGCGCGCGGTGTTCAGGGGCCGCGCAAACAAGCGCTGCGTGCGGCGCTGCAGCCGCTGCAACTGATCCAGTTCAGTGCCGTGCAGCGCGGTGAGCTCGCGCAGCTGCGCCAGGCCGAAGCGCTGGATACTGCCCCGCGACTGGTCGGCGAACGCATGCTGGCCGGGTTCTATATTTGCGAACTGCTGCTGCGCCTGGCGCCGCGCAACGACGCGGTTCCGGAGTTGTATGCGTGCTATGCGCAGGCACGGGCGCATCTGGCATCGGAGTTGTCGCTGGCGTGGGGGCTGCGCCGGTTCGAGCGCGATGTGCTGGAGGGGCTGGGGTTTGCCTTCGATCTGCAACACGACAGCGACGGACAACCGATCGACCCGGCGGCGCGCTATCGACTCGACCCGCAGGAGGGCGCGATGCGGGTATTGAGCGAGCGTCTGGCACAGGATCGGCGCGAGACCGTCACCGGTGCGGGGTTGCTTGCCCTGGGTGAAGACCGCATGCCGGCGAGCGAGGACATGCCCGGCCTGCGCCGCAGCATGCGCAGCGTGCTGCTGCATCATCTGAACGGACGCGGCCTGAAATCCTGGGAAATGCTCGAGGATCTGGCGCTGCGTCGCTGACCGGCAGCGCAGCTGCGAGTGCAGTGCGGCGCGTGCCATTCAATCAGATCGGGGATGCCCTTCACCCGGCGCCGAACCTTGGGGCGCGGCGAGGCGATGGTGTGGATCAGTGCAGCAACGCGGCCACCGCCGCATGGAACTGGGTCTGCGCAGTGCGCGACTGCGGATCGCCACGCAGCAGGCGCACCGCTCCAGCGAGCCGCGCGGCGCCGACGAACCCGCAACTGGCCTGCAGCCGGTGCAGGTGATTGCGCAGGGCCTGCTCGTCGCTGACGTTCAGCGCCGAGGTCACTGCGTCGCGGGTGCCCGGCAATTCCGCCAGGAACAACTCGCGCAAGGCATTGAGGTGATGCTGCTGGCCATTGAGTGCGCTCAGTGCCGCGGCCTCGTCCCAGTCGCTGGCGGCAATGTCCACCACCCCGACAGGTGCCACGCTGTAGCGGCCGCGCGCCAGGCCACGACGCACGGCCTGCAGCAGGCGTTCGGTGGTCAGCGGTTTGACCAGCATTTCCAGGAAGCCATCGGACTGCAGGCCTTGCTGCATCGCCACGGTGCCGTCGGCGGTGTGCGCCAGTGCGGGGACGTCCGGGTGCAGCAGGCGCAGCGCCCGCAGCAGGCCGCTGCCGGTGCCATCGGGCAGATTGACGTCGATCAGCCAAAGATCGTGGCGACGTTCGCGCGCACGGTCCAGCGCCGAAGACAGCGAATCGGCCCAATCCACCTGGGCCGGCAGGCCTTCCAGTGCGGCCTGCAGGAAGCCACGGCTGATCGGGTCGTCCTCCACCAACAGCAGGCGTGGATGGGGTTCCTGACGTGTCGCCATATTCATGCTGCCTCCTTGTCAGCGGTGCCGCGGCCTGAGCTGCCGCGCGCAGGTGAAGTTTGCCTGTGTTTGGGTGGCACGACAATTGCCGTGCCGCGTGGAGCGGCCTCCGTCGATCGCATCTGCGACAATACGCACCCTTTTTGCCCGCAGCCTGTCGCCACGTGGCCAGAACCCGCAATCGCCTCGACCGTACTCCTTTCCAGACCGCCATCATCGACCTCAGCCACGACGGCCGCGGAGTGGCCCGTCGCGATGGCGAGGGTGGCAAGGTCACCTTCATCAGCGGCGCCTTGCCGGGCGAGCTGGTACGTGCCGAACCCACTGCGCGCAGCCGCCATTTCGACGAAGCCAGGACGATCGAGGTTCTGGAAGCCTCGCCGCAGCGGGTGGCTCCGCGTTGCCCGCACTTCGGCGTCTGCGCCGGTTGCGTGCTGCAGCACCTGGAAGAATCGCAGCAGATCGTCGCCAAGCAGCGGGTGCTCACCGACAACCTCGAACGGATCGGGCATGTCACCCCGCAGACCGTGTTGCCTGCCCTGGTGGGCGACAGCTGGGGGTACCGGCGCAAGGGGCGGTTTTCGGTCCGGCGGGTGGAGAAGAAGGACAAGACCCTGGTCGGCTTCCGCGAGCTGGACCCGCGTTTCGTGGCCGACCTGTCGGTGTGCTACACGGTGATTCCGCAGATCGGCGAGAAGATCCCGTTGCTGGCGGCGCTGATCGAAGGCATGGACGGCAAGCGCGACATCCCGCAGATCGAGTTCATCGCCGGCGACCAGGCAGTGGTGCTGACCATCCGCCACATGCAGCCGCTCAGCGAGCGCGATCAGCAGGCCTGGGTGGAGTTTGCACAGGCGCACGGTTTTGCGATCTTCCTGCAGCCCGGCGGTGTGGACAGTGTGCACCCGCTGTGGCCGCGCGAGGTGCCGTTGGCGTTCCGCCTGCCGCAATGGGATGTCGAGCTGGCGTTCCGGCCGCTGGACTTCATCCAGGTCAATGCCTCGCTCAACCAGAAGATGATTGCGCATGCGCTGGCGCTGCTGGATGCCACCGCCGAAGACCGGGTGCTGGACCTGTTCTGCGGCCTGGGCAACTTCACCCTGCCGCTGGCGCGCACGGTGCGCGAGGTGGTGGGCGTGGAAGGCGATGCCGGGCTGGTGGCGCGCGCCAGGGAAAATGCGCAGCGCAATGGCCTGGCCAACGCGCAGTTCCACGCCGCCGATCTCACCCAGGACCAACGCAATGCGCCCTGGATGAAGCAGGGCTTCGACAAGCTGCTGCTCGATCCGCCGCGCTCGGGCGCACTGGAAGTGCTGCAACAGCTGCCATTGAAGCGCTTCCAGCGCATCGTCTACGTCAGCTGCCACCCGGGCTCGCTGGCGCGCGACGCCGGCTACCTGGTCAACGACCAGGGTTTCACCCTGGTGTCGGCAGGGGCGATGGACATGTTCCCGCATACCGCGCATGTGGAAAGTATCGCGGTGTTTGAGAAGCGGTGATTGGGGATTGGACATTGGGGATTCGCAACAGCGAGTCGTGATGTGTCCTTTCGCCAACCGCTGTACCCAAGCGTCAGATCGAAGCATTGCCCGTGGTACTGCGGGGTCTTGGCAAGAACCCCACAGGCATGCCGTGCGTTGCTTTAACCAATCCCAATTCCGAATCCCCAATCCCATGCCCCTAGAAATCGAACGCAAGTTTCTCGTCACCGGCGATGGCTGGCGCGCTGCCGCGCATGCGGTGATCCCGATGGCACAGGGCTACATCAACGACCAGGCAGCGTTGCGTAGCGGGGCGCAACATGCGTCGGTGCGTGTACGGGTGCAGGGCGAGGGCGCGTTCTTGAATCTGAAGTCGCGTGAGGTGGGGCATACCCGCCAGGAGTTCGAGTACCCGATTCCCGTCGCCGATGCGCGCGCGTTGCTGGAGCTGTGCGTCGGCGGGCTGATCGACAAGCGCCGGCATCTGGTCGAATACCAGGGCCATGTATGGGAAGTGGATGAATTTCTCGGCGACAACGCCGGGCTGGTGGTGGCCGAGATCGAGCTCGCCAGCGCCGACGAAGCCTTTGCCAGGCCCGGGTGGATCGGCAAGGAAGTGACGGACGACACGCGTTACTACAATCTGGCGCTGGCATCGCATCCGTTCAAGCAGTGGCGGGAGTCGGGATTGGGGATTGGGGATTCGTGAGAGCAAGGGTGATGCGTCGGCCCTGGGCGATGCGTTGCGAATCTCCAATCCCCAATCCGCGTGTTGGGGCTTATGCTCTGCCAATCCCCACTGCCCAATCCCCAATCCCCGCTCATGCGCATCGATATCTGGTCCGACGTGGTCTGCCCCTGGTGCTGGATCGGCAAGCGCCGCTTTGAGCAGGCGATTGCCGCGCTTGGCGACAAGGCGCCGGCGCTGGACATCCATTACCACGCGTTCGAGCTGGACCCGGAGGCCGGCGCGGCACCGGTGCCGCTGCGCGATGCCCTGGCACGCAAGTTCGGCGGCATCGCACGCGTCGATCAGATGCTTGAGCAAACCCAGGCCACGGCGCGCGCCGAAGGCCTGCCATTCGACTTCGGACGCGGCCAGGTGCAGGTGAGCACCCTGCGGGCGCATCGGCTGCTGTGGCTGGCCACCCACGAAGGCGATGTCGGTGCGGTGATGGAAGCGCTGTTCCATGCGCATTTTGCCGAAGGCCGCAACGTTGCGGCGACCGAAACCCTGGTGCATGCCGGCGAGGCCGGCGGTCTGGCCGCCGCGCGCGTGCAGGCGATGCTGGACTCCGATGAAGGCACGGTGGAAGTGCAGGCGCAGTTGGCGCAGGCCAGCGCGCTGGGCATCCGCGCGGTGCCCAGTTTCGTGATCGACGGGCGCAGCCTGATCCAGGGGGCGCAGCCGCCGGAGAGTTTTGCCCAGGCACTGTTGCAGCTGGCCGCCGAATCGGTGCCGGTCGGTGGCGCCGATGCCTGCGGGCCGGATGGCTGCGCGGTGTGACCGGCCGATGGCAGCATGTCTGCGCAAGGCGTTGATCCGATGACGCCGCCGCGCCGCCCAACGCGCGTGGCGATCATTGGTGCCGGCCTGGCCGGCCTGGCTTGTGCCGATGCATTGCAAAAAACAGGCATTGACGTAACGGTGTACGAAGGCGCCGATGTGGTTGGCGGACGCATGCATACCCGCACCGGACAGGGCTGGCAGTGCGACGACGGCGCGCAATACTTCACCGCGCGCGATCCGGGCTTCGCGGCCGTGATCGAGCGATGGATCGCCGACGGCGTGGCCGCACGCTGGCCGGCACGGGTCGCCAGCTGGGATGGCGCGGTGATGCGCCGCTCGCAAAGCGCATTGGCGCGGTTTGTCGGAACTCCCGACATGGCCGCACCCGCACGCGCGCTGGCAGCCGGCCTGCAGGTGCACACGCGGGCGAGCGTGCATGCGCTCGAGCGCAGCAGTGCGGGATGGGTGGTCGACCTCGGCGCTGCGACCGCGGTCGCAACGCAGGCGGTCGATGCGCTGCTGCTGGCAGTGCCGGCTGCCGATGCGGCCAGGTTGCTGGCCGATCGCGCACCCGCGCTGCTGCGCGTTGCCCGCAGCGCGCAGATGTTGCCGGCCTGGGCCGTCGTGCTGCAGTTCGCTGCGCCTATCGATCCGGGCTACGACGCCCTGTTCGTCAACGCCGGCCCGTTGCACTGGGTGGCGCGCGATTCCAGCAAACCCGCGCGTGCAGGTGCCGAGACCTGGCTGCTGCATGCCACGGCAACGTGGAGCCAGATGCATGGCGATGCCACGCCCGCGCAGGTGATCGACAGCCTGTTGCCCGAACTGGCGGCGCTGGGCCTGCCGCCACCGCTGGCCTGCGAGGCATATCGCTGGGTGGCGGCCAGTACCGATCCGCCATTGCAGGCCGGCTGTGCCTGGGATGCCAGCCTCGGGCTCGGCCTGTGTGGCGACTGGCTGGCAGGCGGCAAGGTCGAAGGCGCCTGGCTCAGTGGAACCGCCCTGGCACGCGAGGTGGCCGGCATCGCGGCAACAGATTGCACGGCGCAGTGATGCGTTGGCGTGCCGCCGCGTCGGTATCGATGCAGCACTGCCTGCAAGCCACGCGCGTGGCAGCATCGCCCGGCATGCTCTCGGCAACGCTGCTGCGCGCTGCGCAATCGGCAGTGCTCGCCTCGGCTGCGTTGGGCCGACGTTGATGACGCCGCCCGAAACTCCTTCGATCGGTAACACGGCGCAAACGCCTGCCCACACGTTGCGCCTGATCCTGGGCGATCAGCTCAACCCGCAGCACAGCTGGTTCGCCACGCACGACCCTGGCGTGGTCTATGTGTTGATGGAGGTGCGCGCCGAAACCGACTACGTGCTGCACCATGCGCAGAAGATCCTGGCGATCTTCGCCGCGATGCGCGCGTTTGCCGCCGCGCTGCGACAGGCCGGCCACCGGGTGCGCTACGTGGCAATCGACGCCGCCAGCAACCGGCAATCGATTCCGGCCAACCTGGACGCGCTGATGGCGCATTACCGCGCGCAGCAACTGGAGTATCAGGCACCGGACGAATGGCGGCTGGATCAGGCCTTGCAGCAGTGGAGTGCCGCGCAGGCGTTCGTCACGCGCAGGGTCGACAGCGAGCATTTTCTGGCCACGCGTGACGAGGTGGCTGCGTGCTTCCGCGCGGGCAGTCCATGGCGCATGGAAGTGTTCTATCGGCAGATGCGCCGACGCCATCGCATCCTGCTCGATGCCGCCGGGCAACCGGAAGGCGGGCGCTGGAACTTCGATCACGCTAATCGTGAGCCCTGGCCAGGCGATCCGCCTGCGCCGCAGGACTGGCGCAGCGCACACGATCACAGCCAGCTGTGGCGCAGCATCGAGGCGGCTGGCGTACGCAGTTTCGGCACGCCCAACGCCCAGGCGCTGCCGTGGCCACAGGATCGCGCCGAAGCGTTGCAGCACCTGGATGCCTTCATCGAACGCGCCTTGCCGGATTTCGGCCGCTACGAGGATGCGATGAGCACGCGCAGCCCGCGTCTGTTCCATTCGCTGCTGTCGTTCGCGCTCAACGTCAAGATGCTGCACCCGGCCGAAGTGATCGCGCGCGCCGAAGCCGCCTGGCGCCAGGGGCGGGCACCGCTGGCCTCGGTGGAAGGCTTCATCCGGCAGGTTCTGGGCTGGCGCGAATACGTGCGTGGCGTGTACTGGTCGCAGATGCCCGGGTACGCGCAGACCAACTACCTGGATCAGCACCTGCCGTTGCCGCACTGGTTCTGGGATGGGCAGATCGGCATGCGCTGCCTGGCCGATGCGGTGGGCAATTCGCTGGCCAATGCGCATGCGCACCATATCCAGCGGCTGATGGTGATCGGCAATTTTGCGCTGCTGGCGGGGCTGGACCCGCAGGCGCTACATCGCTGGTATCTGGGCGTGTATATCGATGCCTTCGAGTGGGTGGAACTGCCCAACACGGTGGGCATGAGCCAGTTCGCCGATGGCGGGCTGCTCGGCAGCAAGCCCTATATCAGCGGCGCGGCCTATATCGACCGCATGAGCGATTACTGCGGCGGCTGCCGCTACCAGCGCAAGGCGCGGGTCGGCGCACGGGCCTGCCCCTATAACGCGCTGTACTGGGATTTCCTGGCGCGGCAGCGCCCGTTGCTGGGCGCCAACGAGCGGCTGGCGATGCCGTATCGGCAGCTCGACACGATGGCTCCCGAGGTGCTGGAAGGCATCCAGGCCCAAGCCGCGCACTGGAGGGCGAACCTGGAGCACCTCTGAACCGACCAGGGGGCGGCGCGCCTGCCGTGCGGCGGGAGCGCATGCCTGCCGCATGCGTCGCTGTTGCAGACAGCCCTGCCCACCGGCGGCCTGGGCCGCGCAGCGGTGATGCACGCCCCGGCACCACGCCACGGATCCGGCGTGGCAACGGGAGGGACGCGCCAGACAGCGCGGGCATCGTGAGTCACCCGATGCCTTCCCATGCTGGCAGACGCAGGCCGGCATTATTGGCAGGCCTGCATGACTGCCACAAACGCGGGTCGGCCGGGATTCCTCCCGCGTTCGGGGGCAGCGCACCGGCGGTGGGTGCCGTAGCGCAGGGACGCCCGGGCGTGGGTACGCCAGCCCTTGCCTGAATGCGCAATCTGACGCTGCCACGCGCATCTGCGACAATGCCGCGCTGCGCCCTTGTGGCGCCTGGCCCGGAGTCCCCCAACATGCTTTTGATCGGCGTTGCCGGTACCGAACTCAGCGCACAGGAACGCGACTGGTTGCAGCACGATGCGGTCGCCGGCGTGGTGCTGTTCAAGCGCAATTTCGCTTCGCGCACGCAAGTGGCCGAATTGTCTGCCTCCATCCGTGCCGCCGCGCCGCGCCCGGTGCTGATCTGCGTGGACCAGGAAGGCGGCCGCGTGCAGCGGTTTCGCGAAGGCTTCAGTGCGTTGGCGCCGTTGCAGAGTTTCGGCGTGCAGTACGCGCAGGACCCGGACGGCGCGCTGGCTGCGGCCCGCGTGCATGCGCAGCTGATGGCCAGCGAAGTTCGCGCCAGCGGTGTGGACCTGAGTTTTGCGCCGGTGGTGGATCTGGGCCGCGGCAATCGCGCCATCGGCGATCGCGCCTTCAGCGACGATCCGCAGGTGGTGGCTACCTTCACCCGTGCCTATGTGCAGGCCCTGCATGGTGCCGGCATGGCGGCCACGCTCAAGCACTTCCCCGGCCACGGCACGGTGCTTGAGGATACCCATGTGGATCACGCCAGCGACCCGCGTCCGCTGGAGGTGCTGCAGGCCGAAGATCTGCTGCCGTTCGTGGCCGGCATCGAGGCTGGCGCCGACGCGGTGATGATGGCGCACGTGGTCTATCCGCAGGTGGCACCGGAGCCGGCCGGCTATTCGTCGCGCTGGATCGAGCAGATCCTGCGCGGGCAACTGGGCTTTCGCGGCGTGGTGTTCTCCGACGACATCGGCATGGCCGCCTCGTTCAGCGCCGGCGGCGTGGCAGGGCGCGTGCATGCGCATCTGGATGCCGGCTGCGATGTGGTGCTGGTCTGCCATCCGGAACTGGTGCCCGAGTCGCTGCAGGCCGTGCAGGGCCTCCACCTCAATACCGCCGCGCTGATCGGCCTGATCGGGCGCGGCGCGCTCGGCTGGGATGGCCTGCTGGCCGGCACCGACGCTTCCTTCAACACTCCTTCTGCCCCTTTCGGAACACTTGCCTGATGTCCACGCTCACCATTTCCCAGGCCCTGGCCCAAGCCGATCTGCTGGTCGATCGCCCCGCTATCGACACGGCCGTCTCCACCATCGCCGACGCCATCGCGCGCGACTATGCCGGCGAAGTGCCGGTGTACCTCACCATCATGCACGGTGCGCTGCCGTTCTCCGGACAGCTTGCGCTGGAGCTGGGCGCGCGCGGCCAGGACCTGCAGTTCGATTACCTGCACGCCACCCGCTACCGCGGCGAAACCGTCGGCGGCGAGCTGGTGTGGAAGCACCGCCCGGCCACCGCATTGTTCGGTCGCCGGGTGATCCTGGTCGACGACATCCTCGACGAGGGCTACACGCTGCAGGGCGTGCGGCAGTGGTGCCTGGAGCAGGGCGCCACCGACGTGCGCGTGGCGGTGTTGACCGTCAAGCGTCACGACCGCTGCGTGGCTGGCGTGACCGCCGACTACGTGGGCGTGGAAGTGCCCGACCGCTATGTGTTCGGCTTCGGCATGGACGTCAACGAGCAACTGCGCGGCATTCCGGCCATCTATGCGATGAAGCAGTAACAGCGGCTGACAACACGGCCGCGCAGCCGCCAGGCGGCGTGGCCGGTGCTCGGTGCGGCATGTACCGCTCGTACACTCTGGTTCCAAGCGCGCCGTCCGCAGTCGCCGGCTGCCGGCTATGTCCTGTGACCCCCTAGGTTCATGCAGCGCGGCCGAGCGTGCCGGCTGCGCGCGAGGCCCCAAGCAGCGCGGACGATGTCCAACGCCGCGCGCACCGAGGCTGGGAGCGCGCAGATCGCAGTCCCGCATGTTCAATAGCGACACCGACGGCCTGGTCGGCGTCGTTCGTCCTGGCCCGCCGCCGCGCGGGCAATCCGGCGCGCACCGCGCGCATCCACGTCAATCCGTAGCAGAGGTCGCCCATGTCCCCCAATTCCATCGCCCTGGCCGTCATCGGCGGCACCGGTGTCTACAAGCTTGCGCAGCTCGACGACGTGCAGACGCATGAGCTCGACACCCCGTACGGCGTACCGTCCGGGCCGATCCGGGTTGGCATGTTGCTTGGCCATCGCGTGGCGTTCCTGGCCCGGCACGGCGAGGGGCATTCGCTGCCGCCGCACAAGGTCAACTACCGCGCAAACATCGCTGCGCTGCAGCAAATCGGTGCCTCGCGCGTGCTCGCGCTCAACACGGTGGGCGGCATCACCGAGCAGTTCGGTCCGCGCGTGCTGGCGTGCCCCGACCAACTGATCGACTACACCTGGGGCCGTATTTCCACCTTCTGCGAAGAGCCGGGCAGCGAGGTACAGCACGTGGATTTCGGCCACCCGTATTCTCCGATGTTCCGCAGCAAGGTCATCGCCGCCGCCAAGGTGACCGGCGTCACGCTGGTTGCCGGCGGTTGCTACGGCGCAACGCAGGGACCGCGTTTGGAAACGATTGCAGAAATCGCCCGCATGCGCCGCGACGGCTGCGACCTGGTCGGCATGACCGGCATGCCGGAAGCCGGGCTGGCGCGCGAAAAAGGCCTGGAATATGCGTGTCTGGCGATCGTGGCCAACTGGGCGGCCGGCTGTGGCGACGCCCAGGAAATCACCATGGCGGAGGTGCTGGCCAACGTGGATGCGGCCTCGTCGGGGCTGCCGGAACTGATCGGCGAACTTGCACGCGGGTGATTGTCATCGGGGCATAAGCTTTGCATACTCGGCGCGTACGCACTGCCGTACACCACCCATTAATTATTGCAAAGGTCTCGCATCACCATGCCGAACGGTACCGTCAAGTGGTTCAACGACGCCAAAGGATTTGGCTTCATCTCACCGGAGGACGGCAGCGCCGATGTCTTCGCGCACTTCTCCGCGATCAACTCCAAGGGCTTCCGCAGCCTGCAGGAAGGCCAGCGCGTCAGTTACGACGTGACCCAGGGCCCCAAGGGTGCCCAGGCTTCGAACATCACGCCGGTCGAGTAAGCTGACTCGATTGAGCGGTTGAAGAACCCCGCCACGGCGGGGTTTTTTTTGCGCCGGCCCGCGGGGCGGCAAGAGAAGAACAGAGTCGGGAACGATGCAACGGACATTGCGGATTGCGGTAGTGGGCTATGGAACGGCCGGTCAGGCCTTGGCGGTGCTGCTGGGCGCAGACGGCCACCACTTGGATGTCTTCGAACGCGCTGCGGCACCTGGGCCGGTTGGCGCCGGCTTCCTGTTGCAGCCCAGCGGCCTGCAGGTGCTGTGGAAGATGGGCCTGTTGTCGCAAGCCTTGGCGCATGGGGCGCCGGTGCGGCGTCTCTACGGCGAAACGCCCTGCGGTCGCGCAGTGATGGACATGCAGTACCGCGATCTGGACCCGCGGTTGATGGGGCTGGGCATGCAGCGCGGTGCGTTGTTCTCGCTGTTGCGCGATGCCTGGCCCGAGTACGCGCAGCTGCACACCGATACGCAGATCACCGCCATCGACCATGACGGCACGCGCGTGCAGGACCAGCGCGGGCAGTGGCATGGTCCCTACGATCTGATCATTGCCGCCGATGGTTCGGCATCGACACTGCGTGCGCAGGTGCAAGGCACGCGGCTGGACCGGGTGTATCCGTGGGGGGCGCTGTGGTGCCTGCTGCCGCGCGAGGACTGGCCGTTTGTCGACGAGTTGCGCCAGCGCTACATCGGTGCGCGCAAGATGATCGGGTTGTTGCCGGTCGGCACGCGGCCGGGCGACGATACCCCGCGCCTGAGCTTTTTCTGGAGCCTGCCATGCAGCGATTTCGCCGCATGGGAACAACGCGGCATCGAGGCCTGGCGCGAGGAAGTGGCGCAGATGTGGCCCGATGCGATCGCGCGCCTGCAGACGGTGCAGGTCCACACCGCGCTGGCACGCGCCAGCTACCGCGATGCGGTGATGACGCGCTGGCACCGTGGTCGTTTCGTATTGGCAGGCGATGCCGCACATGCGATGAGTCCGCAGCTGGGGCAGGGAGTGAACATGGCGCTGCTGGATGCGCTGGCGCTGCGCGACGCGCTGCGCGCGGGCACCGATCTGGACGAGGCCTTGCTGCGCTACCAGCGGCAACGCCAGGCGCATGTGGCGATCTACCACCGCTGGAGCCGCTGGCTGACGCCGCTGTTCCAATCCGAGCGCGATGTGTGGGCCTATGGGCGCGATCTGTTGCTGCAACCGATGGGCCGCGTGCCGGGCGGGCGCGGGCATATGTTGCGCGTGCTGAGCGGCACCCAGCATGGCTGGTTCGGCAAGCTGGCGTTGGCGCCGGAATTCGTGGGGGCGTTGTCGCAGCCCTGCGCGCAGCCGATCGGCCAAGGCGTCGAGGCAGCGGCGCGCTAGCTGTGTAGACCCACCCACGGTATCTGCCAGCGCACGGCCCACCCGCGCGCGTGCGCGCCCCGCGCCGCCCAGGCGGGTGCAGTGGGTGGTTGTGGAACCAGACCGTGCCAGGCCGCCACCGATGCTGCCGCCCGACCCTGACGACTCCCCCGCAAGGCCCCGGCACGCTACGCGCACCCCGCCGCGCCCGCCGCGCCCGCCGCGCCCGCCGCGCGCGCCAATGTACCATCAGCTACACCCATTACCCCGGCGCGCACGACCACGACGGCGACCAGCATGTGCGCCACGTCCGCCTCAGCGGCCCATGGCTGGAACAATTGGGCTTTGCCATTGGCACCAGGCTACGCATCGCCGCCAGTGAAGGTCAGTTGTTGATGGAGGTGTTGCCGCCGATGGAGGTGCCGGCCAAGCCGCGCAGCGTGCGGCGATGACGCTGCGTCTGCCAGAAGCCTTGCGATTGACCTGCGCACGGGATGCCACTAGCGTCGCAGCCACACCAGCGCACCACGGACGCTACATGATCGCGCGCGCCCTCTACGCATTGCTCGTCACCCTAGCCCTGGGCGCATGCGCCCACACGGCGGCCACCCCAGCCCCGGCAACCGTCACGGAGACATCTGCCATGAGTTCCTCATCCGATCACATACCTGCAGATCCTTCCAAAGGTGGACCACGTACCGCGCAGGAAGCATTGGAGCGGGTACTGGAGCTGATTCGCACAAGTGCCAGCATTGAATCGTTCACTGCCGACCATGTGTCTCGAGCAATGGGCCAGTCGGTACAGCATCGCGATGATGGTTCCGGGCGATTCGGTGCCAGCGGAGTGCTGACCCGAGACTGGAACTACGGGTTTGGTGTCAACAAAACGGAAGTAAAGGGCGCATGGTTCGAGTTCCTGTTCCTGCCTAATCCGCCAGAAGCGGCTCCGTCTATGTCGGATATCTGCCAGATCGACTTCGAGGCATTTGCGGCGCATCTCGAGAAAATGGGGTTTTCGCGACAGCGCAATCGTGTCGAGGATGGACGATGGATGAGCGATATTTTTCAACGCCCAGGAATGCGCGTGGAGCTCTTCCCGCGTGGCGAAGCTGACGAACCTTTAGCGCGCACCACGCATCAGTGCGTCGAGTGGATTCAAATTCGCTAGTCCAAGGAGCGGGCATGTTGAGCCAAGAAGCAAGTGCAGTGGTGGCGTCATTTGGTCAGCAACCAGGTGTCACGCGTGAGCATCTGGGCAACTTCAACCGGGTCCTGAACGATTCGCCAGAGTTGACCCGCCAGATCAACGAGGCGGTGCAGAAAAAAGTGCTGAAAGGCTTCGCGCCGTTGAACGACCCGCATGCGGGAGGCATCTATGATCCACGCGATCAGAAAATTCACCTGCCGCTTGCGGCGCTGGTAAACGATGCCAACGGTAGGCATGCAGCAGCAGGCGATTTGACCTTCGTCCTGGGGCATGAAATTCAGCATAGCCTTTATAGTCCAACTGCCGCGCTTGCGCGGGAAAAGTTCACAACAGAGGCAATAAAAATTGCCCGTAGCACGCACGATTACACTACTGCTGGCGGGAAAGTGCTGGCCAGTAACCGTACGGATGAAGCAACGGCCGAAATAGCCGGATGGAACGCTATCGTGAGCGCGGTCAAGAGTCGTAATCCTAATCCTACGCTTGAAGATGTGTACCTATTTGCGGATGGTCGGGCCAGAGATTTCGTCACGCGCAGCGGCTATCCAAGCGTCTATACGCCCAAGGCAAACCTGACGTTCAATAGCGACCTGACGTTGTCGCCCACGGGAAGTAATGTCGAGGCAATGGGAGTGAATTACTTCGACAAATCGGTCAAGGACACCCGTATCGGTCATGTGGGGCAGTCCGACTACGTCAACCATTACGGTCCGTGGGTGGTCAGCACCGCCGCGATATACGAACGACACTACAACAAAACAAAGCCCGGCGAGCCAGAACAGCCGATGATTCTGGATATGCAGCGCCTTGGGCTGAAGGAAGAAATACTGGAGCGCAACGGCATCGACCTGGGTAGCGATACCCGCCCCATGCCTTACCTGGACAGCAGCACGCAGCCACCGACGCCCGGCCTGTTCCAGCACAGCAAGAATACGCACTTGCACGTCTCGCCCATCACCGCACGCGAACTGGAACAGGAGCTGCGGCAGCGCGATCCGCAATCGCCAGGGCCACCAGCCCAGCGTCTTCCGTCAGACCCCGGTCATGCGGATTACTCGCTCTACCAACAGATCAAGGAGGGGGTGCAAAATCTCGATGCCCAGCACGGCAGGCAGTGGGATGCATCAAGCCAGCGGATGACCGCCAGCCTGCTTGCGCTGGCAAAAGAAGAAGGATTGTCGCGTGTGGACCACGTTGTGCTCAACAGCCCAACAGCCGATCTTGCCGGTGGCGAGAGGGTCTTCGTCGTGCAGGGCGCCCTCAATGATCCGGCGCACCAACGCGCCTATATGCCAACCGTGGAAGCGGTGCAGACGCCAGAGACGCAGTCGTTCGATCGTTTGCAGATGATCAGCCAGACCCAGGCCCAGGTGCGCGAACAGCAGCAGGCGCTGGAGCAGTCGCAGCAAGCCGTTACCCAGGCGGCTGCGTCGATGACGCGCTGAGGTTCAACGCAGCACGGCAAGGCCTGGCCTTCCTGAGCGAGACTGCTGACGACGATGGGCCGGCGGCACGCGTGACAGGCACAGTCGGCGATCCGTCGACCGTGCAACGGCGTAGCCGCCACGGTGGGGGTTCAACGCACCGGCAAGGCCACTGCATCGCCTTCCACGCAGGCAACCAGACGCTCGCCCTGGACCAGGGTCGGCACCACGCCGGCGGTGAACTGCGAAAACGCCGGCAGGATGGTGACGTTTTCGCGCAGCCAGAACGCCGGCCAGCGCCGCGACAGCCCGGGCAGTGCCGCCAGCGGATGCAGATGCCCGCACAGCACATGGCCGGTGGGGTGCGGCAGCGGATCGTGGCGCAGCACGAACGGACCGTCCTCGACCTGTTCGCCGGCCGCTTCGATATGCAGGTCCGCACCCGCCAGGGCGCGATCGTGATTGCCGCGGATCGCGATCACACGCAGGCTGCAGTGCCGTTCGCGCCAGGCGCTCCAGCGCCGATGCCAGGCCGCACGCGGTGCCGGTCCATGCAGCAGGTCGCCCAGAATCCACAGCGCGTCCACCTCGCGTTGCCCAAGCAAGGCATCCAGCCGGTCCAGATCGTGCGCGGTGCCGCCTGCCGGCAGCCCGATGCCGGCACGCCGGAACACATCGGCCTTGCCCAGGTGCAGGTCGGCAATCAGCAAGGCGCGCCGCGCCGGCCGGTACAGCGCACGTTCGCCGAGCAATTCCACGGTTTCGCCGCCCAGCTGCAGCTGCACGCTATCGCCCATGCTTGCGCTCCAGTTGTTCGGCGGCGCGCAACACGCGCGCCTTCCAGTCTTCGGTACTCAGCTGGCCACGCACGCGCTCGGCCCACAGCGGAAACGACAACGGGGTGAGGCTGCGTGGCGTGCACAGGCGCAGCTCGCGCCGGGCGCAGTCCTCCAGCGCATGCGCCAGGCGCGCCAGTTCCAGTTGTCCTTCGAACACTTCGCGCTCGGCTTGCGCCAGCAGCAGATGGTCGGGGTCGAAGCGCTGCAGCACGTCGTAGAGCAATCCGCTGGAGGCCTGCAGCTGGCGCAGGCTGCGCGGTGCTCGGCCGGGCAACGATGGCGACAACAGGCCGGCCACGCGTGCGATCTCGCGGAACTGGCGGCGTGCCAGCTCGCCCAGGTTGAGGCTGTCGCGCAGATCGTCGAACAGGCCAAGCGGCGATAGCAGTGCCTGCAACAGGCCGGGATCGATGTCCACATCCTGTGCCGGCGAAAGCACGAAGCCGTAATCGTTGGCGGCGAAGCTGAAGGTATTGCGCTGGCGGCGGCCCCAGCGTGCAGCCAGCAGGGCCGCCAGGCCTTCGTTGACCTGGCGGCCGGCGAACGGGTACACGAACACGTGCCGGCCATCGCGCGCCTTGATCCTCTCCACCAGCAGGTGATCGGGGCCGGGCAGCGACGAGAGCGACGCCTGCAGCTGCAACAACGGCGCCAGCGCCTGCATCTCCGGCGCGTCGCCGGGGTCGGCGAACAGTGCTTCCACTTCGCGCCCCAATGCGGAGGACAGCGGCATGCGCCCGCCCATCCACTTGGGCACCACGCCGCTGCCGCCTTTTGCCACGCGCACGTAGGCGGTCATGTCTTCCAGGCGCACCAGTTCCAGCAACCGGCCGGCGAACTGGAAGCGGTCGCCGCGGCGCAGGCGGCCGACGAACTGTTCTTCCACCGCGCCCAGCCGACCACCGCGCAGGAACTGCACGCGCACGCTGCCATCGCTGGTGATCGTGCCGATGGACAGCCGATGGCGCAGCGCAACGCGCCGGTCGGTGACGCGGTAGATTCCCTCGTCGTCGCGGACCACCTTGTGGAAATCCGGGTAGTGCGCCAACGCGCTACCGCCCTGCACGATGAAGTCCAGCACTGCAGTCCAGGTGGCTGGGTCCAGTGCGGCAAACGCATCGGTGCCGCGCACCTGCGCGAACAAGGCATCGGCATCGAAACCTCCGCCGAGTGCGAGGGTGACGCAATGTTGCGCCAGCACGTCCAGCGACAATCGCGGAGGCGGCCGCGCCTCGATGTGGCCGTGGGCAATCGCGCGGCGTGCGGCGGCGTACTCCACCAGTTCCAGCGCGTGCGAGGGCACACACACCACGTGGCCGGATTCGCCGGGGCGATGGCGCGCGCGGCCGGCGCGTTGCAGCAAGCGCGCAATGCCCTTGGGGCTGCCGACCTGCAGCACCTGATCCACCGCCGGAAAATCCACACCCAGGTCCAGGCTGGAGGTGGCCACCACGCAGCGCAAGCTGCCATCGCGCAGCCCTTGCTCGGCCGCTGCGCGCAGGCTCGGGTCCAGCGAGCCGTGGTGCAGCGCCAGCGTGGCCAGATCGTCCGGCCACACGGCGCTCAAGGCCTGATGCCAGAGCTCCGCCTGCGCACGGGTATTGGTGAACACCAGGCTGGTCCCGTGCTCCATGATCTTCTGCAAGACGCGCGCCAGTTGCGCCAGACCCAGATGCCCTGCCCATGGAAAGCGCTCGCCGCTGTCGGGCAACAGCGTTTCCAGCGTCATGGCGCGTGGCCTGGCGCCGGATACCAGTGCGGCACCGGGCAGATGCGGCAGCAGCACGTCGCGCGCCTGCGCCAGGTTGCCCAAGGTGGCCGACAGACCCCAGATGCGCAGGGTCGGCGCCCAGCCGCGCAGGCGCGCCAGGCACAACTGCAGCAGCACGCCGCGCTTGTTGCCCAGCAGCTCGTGCCACTCGTCCACGATCACGCAACGCAACGCCGACAGCTGCGGCGCGGTGTCCGGGTACGACAGCAGCAGGGCGAGCGACTCGGGTGTGGTGACCAGCACATCGAGCTTGCCGCTGCGCGCCAGGCGCTTGTCGCGCGCGCTGGCATCGCCGGTACGCAGGCCTACCTGCCAGTCCAACCCCAAGGCATCTACCGGTTCGCGCAGCGCACGCGCGGTGTCGGCGGCCAGTGCACGCAGTGGCGTGATCCAGAGCACCTGTAGCGTGCGTTGTTGCTGCCGGCGCGCACTGGCTGCGGGTCTGGCGGATGGTGCCACCGGTTTGCGTCCGCGCGCGGCCAGCGCTTCCAGCAGTGGACCGCCGAAGGCCGCCAACGTCTTGCCGCTGCCGGTAGGCGTATGCAGCAAGCCGGACTCGCCGTCGAGATAGCGCTTCCAGACATCGCGCTGGAACGCCAATGGTGCCCAGCCGCGCTGCGCGAACCAGGCGCGCCATTGCTGCAATGGGGTGCCGCGTGCGTGCTGCGGTGCCGTCACCGCGCCAGTGCCTGCAGACTGCTCAGGTGGTCGGCCTCGGCATACGGCTTGTCGTGCCGCCAACGCAGAATGCGCGGGAAGCGCACCGCAATACCCGACTTGTGGCGTGCGCTACGGTTCACCGCCTCAAAGCCCAGCTCGAACACGTGATGCGGGCTCACCGCACGCACCGGCCCGAAACGTTCGGTGGTATTGGCGCGGATCCAGCGGTCCAGTTGCAGGATCTCGGCATCGTCCAGGCCCGAATAGGCCTTGGCGATCGGCACCAGCTGGCCGGCATGCCACAGCCCGAAGGTGTAGTCGGTATACAGGGTACTGCGCCGGCCATGGCCGGCCTGCGCGTACAGCAGCACCGCATCGATGGTGAGCGGGTCGATCTTCCACTTCCACCAGTCGCCGCGGCGTCGCCCGGCCTGGTAGACCGAGGTGGCGCGCTTGAGCATCAGGCCTTCCACGCCGCGTTCGCGCGCCTGCACGCGCAGCTGCGCGGCGGCCTGCCAATCGCCGGCCTGGACCAGCGGCGAGGCCACGATGCGTGGGTCGCCAAGCGTGGCAAGCAGCGTGTCCAGCAGCGCGCGCCGCTCCTGCAGGGGGCGTTCGCGCAGATCCGTGCCATCCAGTTCCAGCAAGTCGTAGGCGACCACGCGCACAGGCGCGGCCGCCAGGGTCTTGGGCCCAGGCTTGAGCCGCTGGATACGCGTCTGCAAGGCAGTGAACGCCATCGGCAACGGCTGCTCGGGCTGCCAGGCCAGCAACTCGCCATCGATGACGGTGCCGTCGGGCAACTGCAACGCCGCCTGCTCGATCTCCGGGAAGCGGCCATCCAGGCGTTCTTCGCCGCGCGACCACAAGGCGGCTTCGCCGGCGCGCCGGATCAGCTGCAGGCGGATGCCATCCCATTTCCATTCCAGCAGCCAGTCGTCGATGGCGCCCAGCGTGTCCACATCCGCCTCTAACGGCGAGGCGAGGAAGAACGGGTAGGGCTGCTGGCGGTCACCGGGCAGCTCTTCGCTGGTCAACAGCTCGGCCAGGTAGGTGGGATGCGGGCGCCAGCTGCCCAGCATGCGTTGGGCGATGCGGGCGATGTCCACGCCCGACAACTCAGCCAGCGCCTGTTGCACCAGCCGCTGCGAGACACCCACGCGCAGGGCGCCAGTCAGCAGCTTGTTGAACACCAGGCGCTCGTCGAAGGCCAGGCTGCGCCAGGCCTGCACGATGCACGCCTTGCGCACGTCCACATCCTGGTTGGCGATTGGCAGCAGCCGCTGTTCGATCCAGTCGGCCAGCGGCAGATCGGCCGCTTCGGTGACCGGGTCGTCGAGCAGCAATGCCAGCGTTTCGGCCAGATCTCCCACGTGGTCGTAGCTGTCGGCCACCAGCCAGTCGGCGATTCCGGCGGTGTCGGTGATCCATTCGCGCAGCTCGCCGCTGCTGGCGATGCGCATGCGGCTGCTGGCGACCTTGCCGCCGGCCAGCAGGTACAGCGCCCAGGCCGCATCCAGCGGAGCGGCATCGCGAAAGTAGGCGACCAGCGCGGCACGCTTGTCGAGCGTGCCGGTGCTGCGGTCCAGGGTGCGGTACAGCGCAGCAAACCGCTTCACGGCAGCGCCTGCGCCGTTGCGTGTCGGTTGGCCGCGCGCAACTCCAGTGCGCGGCGTGTGAATGCAGCCAGCGTGCGTGGGCGACGCTGTGGCCGGGGTGGACCGATGACGGCGGCCGGCGCGCTGCGATGCACGCGAAATGCCAGCGCATGCCGGCGGAACGCCAGCGCGCCGCTCAGGCGGATGCGCGCACGTGCGCGCGTATACCGGCGTGCGGGGAGCGGATTCATTCCTCGGCTCCAAAATCGGTGCGGAAGGCCTCGGCGGCCACGCCGTGCTCGCGCAGGTGCTGGATCAGCGCATCGGTATTGCCATGGGTGGCGATCACGCGGCGAGCGCCGGTGTCTTCGATGGTGCGCAACAGGTCCGGCCAGTCGGCGTGGTCGGACACCACGAAGCCGCGGTCGTAATTGCGGCGACGACGATTGCCGCGGATGCGCATCCAGCCCGAGGCGAATCCCTGCTGAGCATGCCGGAAACGGCGGATCCAGGTGCTGCCCGCGGCCGAGGGCGGTGCCAGCACCAGCTGGCCGGCATAGTCGGCACCGCGCGCATGCTCGCTGACTGGTTGAGTGTCCAGCATCGCAATGCCGGCCTGGCGATACACCTCCACGCCGGTGGCGATCGCGCCATGCAGCAACGCCGGTTGCGTGTCACAGGCGCGCAGTTCGGCCAGCACGCGCTGCGCCTTGCCCAGCGCGTAGCAGTACAGGATGGCGGCCTCGCCGCGCCCGGCGCATTCGTGGCGCCAGGCGACGATGTCGGCGGCAACGGCCGCGGTGTCCGGCCAGCGATACACCGGCAGTCCGAAGGTCGCTTCGGTGATGAAGGTGTCGCACGGCACCACCTCGAAAGGCTTGCAGGTGGGATCGTGCTGGCGCTTGTAGTCGCCGGAGGCCACCCAGACCTCGCCATCCACTTCGATGCGGACCTGCGCCGAGCCCAGCACGTGTCCGGCCGGATGCAGCGACACGCGGGCACGTCCCAGCGTAAACGCTTCCCCATCGGCATGCGTGTGATAGGCCTGTTCGCCAAGCCGCCACTGCAGGATCGGCAGGCTTTCGCGCGTGCAGTGGTACTCGCCCATGCCGCTGCGCGCGTGGTCGCCATGCCCGTGGGTGATCACCGCGCGCGGCACCGGCCGCCACGGGTCGATGTGGAAGTCGCCCTGCGGGCAATACAGCCCTTCGGGCCCCAGCACCACCAGATCGCCGCGTTTGTCGTTGCCGTTATGCATGGCCCAACTCTGGCCAAGCCGATGTGCAGATCCTGAGAATGGGAATGGATGCAGGTGGATGGAATGTGCCAGGCATCGCCGCCCGCGCCGAGCGCATCGCCATCAAACGTTATCCTTGCTCTCCCTGCCGCGGCCCAGAGCGCGCGACGCCAGCCATCCCATACACCTCGTGACCTGTCGCGCGCCGCGCAGAGGGATGATGCGATCAGGCAATCGGTACACGAGCCGCTAGACCACGTTGGTCGAGGTCCTGGGCGGGCTGAGCATCGGTCGCGTTGTCACATCGAGCGGCGTCATGACCGATTGCACGGACTGGCAAGCCTTGCGCTGGCACCGAACGACGCCACACGCATCGACCGCCAGGCAGCGGACAACCGCTGCAATGGCAACGGCGATGACAGGCAGCAGGCAAGCAGGAAGCGACAAGCAAACAGCAGAGCGTGGCCGACCGACAGGCGTTGCCTGCATCTGGCAGCGGGACGATCATCTCGCACGCCCGGGAATCGAAACCCGGTCACTGCGCCACTGACGAGGACAGCCCCCGGCTGTTTCCAGCGCATCCGCGCTGCCGAGCGATTGAGCCGGTAGCAGCTTTCGCACCGGTCCGCGTCAGTGCCGCGTGCGCCGCCCAGGCGAACGCACCGCGGTCGCCTCCACAGCCAGGGTGAAGCCGCGTTCTTCGCCGCCGAGCATCGCGCCCACATCCACGACCTGGCGGCGGATCTCCTCGCCTTTTCCATTGCGCACGATCACCACCACCGTGTATTCCCACGGATCGCCATCGGCAGGATGGCGAATGGTGCCGTCGACCTTGAGCGGCACGATCGGCGCCGGCTGCGCGTGCTGCGCAGCCGCCGAGTCGAAGCGCAGGTGGTGCTTGCAGGCCGGGCAGACGCTGGCGCTTTCCAGGATCGTGGCCTTGCAATGCGGGCAGCTGCGGGTAGCGCCGGGCGTGCCCGGGCGGGCTGCACTCATGTGGCGTCGCTGTCGCCGCCGCCGCTGGTGCCGACAGCGGCGCTGCCGCCACTGCCGTTGGCCTTGCCGCCAGCGCCCGGCTTGGCCGCATCCTCGCCCCAGCCGAAATCCGCCTGGCCGCGCATCCGCGCGCCCGACGCCACGGTGAGGCTGCCGGCCTTGACGTCGCCGACCAGCACGCCGGAGGTCTGCAGCTCCACCTGCGCGGCCGATTCGATATTGCCTTCCAACTCGCCGGCGATGATGACCTTGTTGGCGCGTACCCCGCCGTTGAGCTTGGCGCCGCGTTCGATGGTGAGGTCGCCCTTGACGTTCACATCGCCCTTGAAGCGGCCAGCCAGACGCACATGGCCGGCGCCTTCGATCTTGCCCTCGATGCTGATGTCGGCGGCGATCAGCGATTCCTTGGCCTCGCTCTGCCGCGGCGACGGCGTGGCAGCGGGCGTAGCGGCGGCGGGCACGGGCGGGGCGGGGCTGGCGTCTGCGGTGAACAGCCGTCCATCGGCGGCCGGAACCTCGGGGGCCGGCGGAACGCCGTCTTTCTTGTTGGGACCTTGATCGCGCCACATCGACATCGGATTGCCTCGCTTCGGGGGTCTGGGCCGACTATCGCCGCGTCAATCGATCTTTTTTGTGACGACGCGCGCAATCCGGGATCGACGCGGTGCCTGCTCAGTCCAGCGCAGGCATTCCCGCGCCATGGCGCTCGACCCGGTTGCGTCCCCGGTGCTTGGCCGCGTACAGCGCCGCATCGGCCTTCTGGATCAGGCTGGCGCCCAGTTCGCCATCGGCCGGGAAGCTGGCCACCCCGATGGAGGCGGTCACCCGCGGCAGCGCACGTTGGCCGTCGCTGACCGCCAGCGCTGCGATATGGCCGCGGATCTGCTCGGCCACGCGCATGGCTTCGTCGCCATCGGCCTCGGGCAGGATCACGGTGAATTCCTCGCCGCCGTAGCGGCAGGCCACGTCCTCGGCGCGCAGGCGGGTCAGCAGCAGCTCGCCCACCGCGGCCAGCAGCAGGTCGCCGCCGGCATGTCCCTGGCTGTCGTTGAACTGCTTGAAGTGATCGACATCCAGCATCAGCACCGACAGCGGCAGGCCGCGGCGTGCGCAGCGCGCAAGTTCATGGCTGAGCGATTCTTCCAGGTAGCGACGGTTGTACAGCCCGGTCAGCGCATCGCGGATCGACTGCCGGCGCAGCGACTCGCGCAGGCGCAGATTGCTCAACGCCAGCGACAGCTGCTCGGCGGCCGCCTCGGCGATTTCCAGCCGCGGCATCGGACCCGGGCCAGGCGAGGACAGGAACAGGAAGCCGAGTTGGGTGCCCTGCGCCGACATCGGCAGGCACGCGGTACTGATGGACACGTCGGTGTCAGGCGACTCGATGTGCGCGCACACCGCATCCCGGCGCAGGTCCTCGACGATGTGCGGCTGGCCGCGGCGCAAGGCCCAGCACTCTTCCGGCAACAGATGCGGAGCGCTTTGCACCAGCGGTTCGCCCCAGTGGCTGATCGCCTCGGCACGATCCTGCGAGGCGCGCAGCAGATACACGCTTCCGGCAACGCCGGGCAGCAGGCTGGCCAGGGTGCGGCTGGTGACCACCAATGCTTCTTCGGCACTGATGCAGCTCTGCAGCAGCCCGGTATAGCGGCTGAGCAGGTTGAGATCGGCGGTACTGCGCTGCAGCGCGCCCACGCTGTCGCCCAGCTCGCGATTGGCCTGCGCAGCCAGACGTTCGGCCTGCGCCCGATGGCGCAATTCGCGCATCAGCAAGGCATACACCGCGCCGACCACCAACAGCCCGAACGGGATGCCGGCCAATGCCAGCACCAGCAGCAAGGTGGCGCTCTGCCGGCTGCTTTCGGCGCGTTGCGCCAGCAGTTCCTGTTCGCGCTGCACCATGGTCAGCGCCTGTTCGCGGATGGCGCTGGTGGTGCGGAACGCGGTCTGCCGGATGCTCGCACGTGCCGGTTCCAGGCCGCTCTGCGCGTAGATATCCAGCACCTGCTGGATCTGCTGCAGACGCGCCTGCACCAGCGCCTGCAACTGGTCCAGATGCTGCTCCTGCGCCGGGTTGTCGGCGATCAGCCGGCGCAGGTTGGCGAGCAGGATCGGCAGGCGCTCGACGCTGGTCTGGTAATCCAGCAGGTAGGCGTCGTTGCCGGTGAGCAGGAAACCGCGCTGCGCCGATTCGGCATCGAGCAAGCGCGCCTGGATTTCGTCGACCCGGCCGATCACTTCATGCGTATGCGACACCAGCGCGGCATCGGCCAGCGAGCGGCGTGCGCCGACGAAGATGCCAATGCCGATGGCGATGAAGATCAGCGCAGAGAAGGCCAGCGCCAGCTGGTTGCGGCGGCGCGAGGTAAAGGAAGAGGGCATGTCCGAATGCTAGCGTGCCAGCCTCGACAACACGAGCGCGATGCCGGCTGGAGGCGTGCGCGCCGGCACGAAATTGCCGGCGCGCAAACGAAGTGATGCAGGGTGATGGACGTGGCTGGCGCCTCGTGGCGAGCCGTCCTTCGTCAGGCGTGGGTGGCTGGTTGACTGCTGCGCCCGGGCGATACCCACACCCGCCTTCGGGCACTGGCTGCTCCCTTGCGCCTGAGTGCAAGCCGCGTCGGTTGCTCTCAGTGCTGGGAATGCTCGGCGTCGTGCTTGTCGGCATTCTGCTCGGCCTTGTTGGCCAGCTCGCGGGTCTTGTCGGCGGTAGCGTCGGCGGCATTGGCAGTGGCGCGGCTGGCATCGGCCGCCAGCTCGTTGGCGGCAACGCGGGCATCGGCAGTGGCCTCCTTGGCCTGGATCGCCGCGCGGTCGGCGGCCTGCTCGGTGGCCGCTGCGGCGTGCTTGGCGGCAGAGGCAGCGTCGCGGCGCGCCTGCTCCGCGTCAGGTCCCTGGCAGGCGGCGAGAGTGAGGGCGGCGATGGCGCTCAACGACAGCATGCGGATCGTCTTCATGGGTGGTCCTGTTCCTGTTCCGGTAGTGGAGAGCCGAGCTTATGCAGGGGCCGATGCAGCCTGCGTCAAGGTGCAGCCTGCTCCCCGATGCAGGGCACACAGGAGAATCGGTGGCGACGCAAGGCCGCATCCCCATCGATCAGCAAAGCACCAGCCGGATGACAGGCAAAGAAAAAGCCGCTGGAAACCAGCGGCTTTCTCCGAACGCGCTTAAAGCGAAGAAGTGATTACTTCTTGGCTTCTTCAGCGGTGTCCTTAGCAGCTTCGGCGGTGTTTTCAGCCGTCTTGGCAGCGTCGGCAGCCTGCTCGGCAGCAGCGTCGGTCGCGGCGCCGGAAGCAGCCTGGGCAGCGTCGGCAGCGGTGTCGGCCGAAGCAGCGGCGGTGGTGGCAGCAGCCTGAGCGGCGTCAGCCGACTGCGAGCCCGAGGCAGCAGCCTGGTCGGCAGCGGTCTGAGCGTCGGCAGCAGCTTCGTTAGCCGAAGCAGCAGCGTCCTGAGCCTGTTCCGGCTTCGAGCAAGCGGTCAGGGCCAGGCCCAGAGCCATTGCGATCAGCAGCTTGTTGATGGTCATTGTTTCAATCCTCGTCGTTAGATTAGGCAACGCGCTATTGCGCGCCCCCGACATGATGACGGCCACAAGACGGGTGTCAAGCGCACGCGCATTCAGTTTTGCAAAATCGCCGTTAAAGGCTGTTAAATCAATTCGATAGCGATGGCGGTCGCTTCGCCGCCACCGATGCACAGCGTCGCGATCCCGCGCTTGCCTGCGCGCGTGCGCAACGCATTCACCAATGTCACCACCAATCGCGCACCGGATGCACCGATCGGGTGGCCCAGCGCGCAGGCACCGCCATGCACGTTGACCTTGTCGTGCGAAATGCCCAGTTCCTTGATCGGCGCCATCGCCACCACGGCGAAGGCTTCGTTGATTTCGAACAGGTCCACCTGGTCCAGTTGCCAGCCGATCTTGCCGAGCAGCGACTGGATGGCCGCCACCGGCGCGGTAGTGAACCATTCGGGCGCCTGCGAGTGGGTAACATGGCCGACAATGCGCGCCAGCGGGGTCACGCCACGGCGTTGTGCGTCCTCGGCACTCATCAGCACGGTGATCGCGGCGCCGTCGGAGATGCTCGACGAACTGGCCGCGGTCACGGTCCCGTCCTTCTTGAAGGCCGGCTTCAAGGTCGGGATCTTGGCGACATCGGATTTGCCGGGCTGCTCATCGCGATCGACGATGGCCTCGCCCTTGCGCGTGGTCACCGTGAACGGAACGATTTCTTCGGCGAACGCGCCGCTGTGCTGCGCGGCCTGCGCACGTTCGACCGAGGCGATCGCGAACGCATCCTGGTCGGCGCGGCTGAAACCGAACTTTTCGGCAGTGGCTTCGCCGAACACGCCCATGGCCTGGCCGTCATACGGGTTGGTCAGGCCATCCCAGGCCATGTGGTCCACGGCCTGGAAATTGCCGTAGCGATTGCCGGTGCGCGAATTGGGCAGCAGATGCGGTGCGTTGCTCATCGACTCCATGCCGCCGGCGACCACGATGCTGGCCGAGCCGGCCTTGATCAGGTCGTGGCCGAACATGATCGCCTTCATGCCCGAGCCGCACACCTTGTTGATGGTGGTGGCGCCGGTCGAGGTCGGAATGCCGGCCGCGATGGCGGCCTGCCGCGCAGGCGCCTGGCCGAGATTGGCCGGCAGCACGCAGCCGACGATGACCTCGGAAACATCGGCCGGCGCGACCCCGGACTGCGCCAGCGCGCCTTCGATCGCGGCGGCGGCGAGGGCAGGTGCCGGCACTCCGTTGAATTGGCCGAGGAACGAGCCGATGGCGGTGCGTTTTGCAGCAACGATGACGATGTCGGACATGAGTGGATACCGTTTAAAGTGAAACGATTATCTGCCTCATGGCCAGATCGCGCCAGCGCACGCCGCGCTGGAGCACGTGCATGGCATACAGTATAAAAATGGATAGTCGGGCCCGGGTTGGGCCCGTTCCATGGAATGGGATTGGGGGAGAGCGAGCATGAAAAAAGGGGATGTCGCCAGGACTGTCCTGGCTTCGGCGTTGGCCGTGGCGTTGACCGCGTGCGGCGGCGGTGGGGGTGGTGGCGGGGGCGGTATCCGTCCGACGCCGCCGGTCGCACCGCCGCCGACATCGCCTCCACCGCCGCCGCCGCCACCTACGCCTCCGCCACCGCCGGCCACTGCGCCGGCACCGGAGCCTGCGATCGATGCGCATCTGGCACTGACCAACGCACGTGCGGCGCAGGCCTTGGGCTTCACCGGTGCGGGCTATCGCATCGGGGTCATCGACAGCGGCATCAACACCACTCATCCGGCGTTGCAGGGGCGCGTGAGCAACAGCTTCATCTATGTCGATCCGCGTACCAACAACGTTGCCGTGGGCGACGTGGTCGGGCATGGCACCATCGTCGCCGAGCTCGCTGCCGGACGCGCAGTGGCTCAATGGCCGGGCGGTATCGCGCCCGGAGCGGGTCTGGTGTCTGCGCGCATCATCAATGACCGGGCGCCGGTGGATGATGGCAGCGGCCAAGGCAACCAGGTGGATGGCCCGCTCGGGTTGGGACCGGTACATGCGGACCTGATCGGTGCCGGCGTGCGCATCATGAACAATTCCTGGGGTGGCCTGTACTGGAACGACGCATCGGTCACCAATCAGATCGCGCAGGAATATCGGTCCTTCGTCACCGGTAACGACGGTCTGGTGGTATTTGCCGCAGGCAACGAGGCGCGTGCCCAGCCTTCCGACACTGCGGCGCTGCCGAGTCAGCCGGGCCCCAACGGCACCTTGCCGGCAGCGGACCTGGAGCGCGGCTGGCTGGTCGTCGGCGCGCTGGATACCGCCAATCCCACCCAGCTGGCCTCCTACTCCAACGCCTGCGGCGTGGCGATGCGCTATTGTCTGGTGGCGCCGGGGACATCGATGTTCATCGACCCCGATGCCACCGCCAGCAACATCCGTTATTTCCATGGCAGCGGTACCTCGTTTGCCGCACCGCTGGTCTCCGGCGCAGCGGCGCTGGTATGGCAGGCGTTTCCGTATTTCAACAACGATCTGGTGCGCCAGACGCTGCTGGGAACGGCCACCGATCTGGGCGCAGCAGGTGTCGATCCGGTGTTCGGCAACGGCCTGCTCAATGTGGGCAAGGCGGTCCTGGGGCCGGCACGGTTCGACTGGGGCACGGTGGACGTCAACGTGAACACCTTGCGTTCGACCTGGGCCAACGACATCAGTGGCACCGGTGGCCTGATCAAGCGTGGGAGCGGCACGCTGGTATTGGGCAGCGCGGCCAATACCTTCACTGGCGATACGCAGGTACTTGGCGGCACCTTGCAGACCGCCAGCCTGCAGAGCGCACGGGTGGGTATCGCCAATGGAGCGAGCTTAATCGGCGCTGGCAGGATCGGCGGACGGGTGGACAATGCCGGCACGCTGCAGGTCGACAGCGCAGTGCTCTCGGTCAACGGCAACTACACCCAGGACGGCAACGGGCGCCTGGCACTGACTGTCGGCGATCGCCTGAGCGTGAGCGGCACCGCGAGCATCGCCGGTGACCTGCAACTGCTTGGCCGGCGCAGCTATGTCGTCAACAACACCACCTATCCGGTGTTGCAGGCGACCAACGGTTTGCAGGGCACGTTTGCGACGACCAGCAGCGGCCCTGCCGTGACCTTCCTCAACGCCACGCTGAGCTACGACGCCAACACCGCGTTCGTGTCGCTGCAGCGGATGGATGTCACCGCGGTCGCCACCTCGCTCGGTGCAGTGGGGACGGCCGCGATGGAGTCTGCCGTTCGGGTGGAGCAGGCGTTCCAGCAAGTGGATGCGCAACAGCTGCAGGGCAGTGGCGCGATCAGCGGCAGCTTCATTCGTGCCGCAGCGGCGTTGCAGCAATCACCCGATGCCAAGACCGCAGCGGACTCGCTGCGCAGCCTGTCGGGGCGTGCGCATGCGGCATCGGCGGCAATGACCTTCGACACCATCGATCTGGGGCGGCGTGCGCTGGCCTCGCATTTCGATGGTCTGTCGCAGCAGCCGCGCCTGCTCGGTACCTGGCAGCGCGCGCTGGGTGGCCCGGGCGAGGGCGGAGTGACCACTACCGGGTTTGCCACCTCCGGCTGGATGATGGGCAACGACCTGCGCCTGGCATCGGGCGCAGTCACCGGTTTTGCGTTCGGCGAAACGCGCTCCAATAGCCTGGGCGACCTGGACGGTGCACGTGGCCGCGATCGGCAGGTGCAGGCACAGCTGTACTGGGGCACCACGCTGGGGTCGGCCTATACGCTCGGGCAGCTGGGGTTTGGCAACGTCAACCGGCAGATCGAACGGAATCTGCAATTGGGCGAAGACCGCAGCAGCGCCTTCAGCGATTACAGCGGCAGTTATCTCAGCAGCAACCTGGAAGCCGGCTACCGCTGGGGATATGCAGCCGCCTCGCTGACGCCATATATCGGGCTGGACCATGTGCGCCTGCGCAGCGAAGGCTTCCGCGAAAGCGGTGGCGACGGCTTCGGTCTGCGTGCCGATGCGAATACTTCATCGCGCACCCAGGTGCTGGCAGGCGTGCGATCGGCGTACCGGTGGCGTGGCCTGCAACTCGGTGGTTATGCCGAATGGCAGCAGGCGTTGAGCAGCCAGGGCCTGATGCTGGATGCCAGCTTCATCGGTGTGGATGCCTGGGCACCGTTGCGTGGCATGCAGCCGGCGCGTTCGGGCGGGCTGTTCGGGATTGCCGCGTCCGCGCCGCTCGGGCAGCAGAGCCAGCTGCGTTTCGGTTACGACCAGCGGGTGGGCGAGCGCGGCGACGATCGCGCGCTGAGCCTGAAGTACAGCGCCGATTTCTGATCGGCGCCCATGACGCCCGGGCGCGATGCCCGGGCGCGGCGTTTTCAGCGGCAATCACAGACTGCGCTGCTCGTTGCGCCCGATCCGTCTGTTTCCAGTTACTCGCCGCGTAGTTTGTGCAGGAAGCGCGGCGCGGTACGACCCAGCGGCAGCTTGAGTTTGCTGATCGCCTCGATGCGGGTTTCGGCGATCCGATCGGCCGCCACCTGCGGCGAGACGTCCTGCTGCGCCGACAGGTCGAAGACCTTTTCCAGGTTGTGGTAGATGCTGCGGATCAGGCGCATGGCGCGTTCGCGGTTGTAGCCGTCGATCTCCAGCGAGACATTCATCACCCCGCCGGCATTGACCACGTAATCGGGCGCATACAGGATGCCGCGCCGGTGCAGTTCCTCGCCGATAGCAGCGCTGGCAAGCTGATTATTGGCGGTGCCGCAGATGATCCTGGCCTTGAGTTGCGGCAGGGTCTGTTCGTTGATGGCTCCCTCCAGTGCGCAGGGAGCGAACACGTCGGCCGCCACCTGATGGATCTCGTCCGGGCGCACGGCCTCGGCGCCGTATTCGGCGACGGCGCGGTCGACCAGTGCCTGGTTCAGGTCGGCCACATACAGTTTCGCGCCGCGTTCCTTGAGCAGCTTCACCAACTCCATGCCGATGTGGCCCAGGCCCTGGATCGCAATGCTGGCCTTGCCCACTTCCTCATGGCCGAGCTTGCGGTTGAGCGAGGCCATCAGCGCCTGCAGCGCGCCATAGGCGGTGAAGGGAGCAGGGTCGCCGGAGCCGCGGTGCACCTGGTGCACGCCGGTGACGTACTCGCTCTCCAGGTAGATCTGCTCCATGTCGTTGACGTCGGTGCCGACGTCTTCGGAGGTGATGTAGCGCCCGCCCAGGGTGTCCACGAACCGGCCGAATGCGCGGAACAGCGCCTCGCTCTTGTCGGTCTTGGGGTCGCCGATGATCACCGCCTTGCCGCCGCCGACATTCAGGCCGGCCAGCGCGTTCTTGTAGGTCATGGTGCGGCTCAGCCGCAGCGCGTCGTCCAGCGCCGCCTCGCTGTCGGGGTAGGGGCGCATGCGCACGCCGCCCAGGGCAGGCCCGAGCCGCGTGCTGTGCAAGGCGATGATGGCCTTGAGATTGGCGTCGCGGTTGTGACAGAAGATCACCTGCTCGTGGCCGGTGGTGTCGAGGGTTTCGAAAAGCATCGAAGGCTCCGCGGGGCTGCGTGATGTGCCTTCCCTGAGGCCGGGTCTGCACCCGTGCAATGGGAAACAAAAAACGCAACGTTTGCAGATCCAGTCCGGTCACGTCGCGCTGCAACATTTTAAACCACGTCGACAGGGGGTTGTGTATGAATCTGTTCACCAATCCCGATAGCGCTGCTGCCGAAACCACAGCGTCCCCAGCCACTTGCTTCCGGCCGCAACCGGCAGGCCGGCGTGGAGCGAATCCGGATCGGGGCGGCCGTCGGGGTGGAGATTGTCGAAGCACACCACCGAGCCGGCACGCGGCTGTACGCGGATCCCTGCGATCGGAAAATCGGTCTGGCCGCCTGCTTCGACCGCATTGAGATACACGCAGGCAGTGCGCAGACGATTGCCGGCAGCGGGGCGGTCGGCCGCCACCCTGCCTGCCGGCAGGTAGTCGCGATGTGCGCGATAGTGCTCGCCGGGTGCGTAGCACAGCACCGACAGCGGTTCGGCGTGGGTCAGTGGCAGCCGGGCGCACGCTGCTAACCGTGCCTGCGCCGCACGCGCGGCAAAATCTTCCAGAACCGGATCGAGCGTGGCGCCGCGGCTGGTGCGAACCGGTGTGTGGTGCGCGCTCGCATCATTGGGGTCCAGCACCTGGGAGGCGCGTAGATGCGGGCGTGCCAGCAGGATCAACAACCGGCACTCGTCGGCTGACAGCACGGCCGAGTGTTCCTCGATCATCGGCCGCTGGTGGTGCGATGTCGGCAAGCGGTGCGGGGTGAAACGTAACCTGCTGGCTTCGCTGCCATCGGCGGTTTCGGGAGGCGCGATGTCCAGATCGGGAAGCGCCGCAATGCCCAGCGGCTGCAGTTGCAGCAGCAGGTGGGCCGCGGCATCCGGCTGCCGCGGCACGCCTTCGCCGCGCGCCAGGCGCTCGGCAAGCAGGACCGCAGCAGGCACGTCCCCGAGCGATGCGGCGTGTTCCAGCAAGCCGACGCAGCGCTGTTGCTGCTGTGGATCATCGATCCGGCCGTGCTGGATCGCCAGCGCACGCAGGGCCGGTGAATAGCCAGCCGCCGCTGCCGCGTGCAGGCGCGCCAGTTCCCGTGCTTCCAGCTCCACTGGGCTAGTGCCTACCGCCAGCGTCGCCAGCAAATACCCCGCTGCCACGGCGCCGCCGCGTTCGGCAGTTTGCCAATGCGTCCGTGCCTGCGCGACATCCACCGTGCATCCGATGCCGTACGCCAGCAGGCGGCCGGCCTCGATCTGCGCGGTGGCATCGCCAGTGGCTGCACTGCGCAGATACCAGGCAAGGGACTCCTCTGCCTGGCCGCTGCGTATCAGTGCCTGTGCCAGGGCATTCATGGCCGCAGGTTGTCGGCTTTGTGCGGCAAGCAGAAGGCTGTCGAGTGAGGGGGGATGCATGAGTGCATCCTAAGCCCTGGCCCCGTACTGCGCGATCAGGTGCCTGCCTGAAGTGCCAGGTGGGTCAGGTACAGGCGCAGGTCGAATTCCAGCTGGTGGTAATCCGGGCGCATGTGGTTGCACAGTTGGTAGAAGGCCTTGTTGTGATCGGCCTCTTTCAGGTGCGCCAGCTCGTGGGCCACGATCATGTGCAGGAAGGGTTCGGGCGCGTCGCGAAACACCGTGGCGATACGGATCTCGCGGCTGGCCTTGAGCCGGCTGCCGTGGACGCGCGAGATTGCGGTGTGCGTGCCCAATGCGTGCTTCACTACCTGCAGGTGATTGTCGTAGACGGCCTTGTGCAAGGTCGGCGAGGAGCGCATGTAGCGCTCCTTCATGGCCTTGACGTAGTCGTACAGGTGGCGATCGGTGCGGATGGTGTGCCGCTCGGGGTAGCGCCGTGCCAGTACTGCGGCAAGCTTGTCCTGCGCGATCAGTTCGCGCACCTGATCCAGGACAGCGGGTGGGTAACCGGCGAGATAGCGAAGAGTGTCCATGGCGATCGGGTGCGGCGAGAACCGCATGATCGCCGATGCGGGCAGGGCTGGCGACTGTTGCGCTGGCGCCGCGCCAGCAGTGGACCCCCAAAGCGACGCCGGGAATATGGGGCTGTGGAGGCGGCCATGACGGCCGCAAAAGACCTCGTGAGGTGGCAGGCGGTCGGCTTGTGCGTGGAGCGTCATCCGTAAGCGCAGTGCAGAGTTCAAAAGCGGGCGCTATCGAATCAGTGTGGAACGGCAGCACGGTTGCAGTGATATGGCGACGCGCAGGCGGGCTCGCACTGCTGCGTCAGACCGGGGTGACGGATGTGTGCCAGCGTGTGTCATGCGTATTCACGAACGCGGCACATCCGGGTGGGTAGCGTGCAGCGCATGTTTTGCGGCGCTGTGCCGCAGACACACGATTGCACTGTGTCGAACCAGGAGACAACAACATGATCAAGTGGGCCATTATCTTCGCCATCATCGGACTGATCGCCGGTGCGCTCGGATTTGGTGGAATGGCGGGCGCCGCGATGGGGATTGCCAAGTTCCTGTTCTGGGCCGGCATCATCATCGCCATCGTGCTGTTCGTGCTGGGGATGACGATCGCCAGGAAGGTGACCTGAGGCGGCTCGCATTTGTTGCCAAGGCCTCTCTCGACGAGTCCCATGCAGCCAGAGAGCGGCCAAGGGCCGCTCTTTTTTTTACACCTGCCTGTCCGGCCGCGGTGCCGCAGGCGGCCGCAACCGTAGTCGGTAGCCACAGGCTGTGCTCCGACCTGCCGTCAGACGCCGGTGTTGTCGGCCGTGGTATGCAGCGCGATGTTGAGCTGGTCGATGGTCACGATCCAGTCGGCATCGTCGAGACGCTCTTCACGCAACAACTGCGCCTGTGCCGGTGTCCAGAACGGCGCCTCCTCCAGGCGCATCTCGCCCGGCAGCGGCGAGTGCTCGGCGATGAAATGGCGAATACTCGCCTCGTCCGACGGCAGGCCAAGCTGGGCGAACAGTTCCGAGAACGGGTGGACGGGTTGTTCCATTGCAGATCCCTCGTAGGTGCGGATGACCGGATGTTAGAGCACCCAGTTTGAGGGCACTGTGCACACGCGGCTTGGATTTGCCTGCGCCAATGACCATATCGATAGCCTGACCAGCAAGGGTGAGACCACCATGGCGACCGGATGGGCGGGTGATGGAGCGGTGCAGGACCAGATCGATGCCACCGTCGAGGATGCAATCAAGCGCGCGCGGAGCCAGTTGCACCAGGGGCCGAGCCTGAGCCACTGCGAGGACTGCGACGCACCGATCCCCGAGGCGCGCCGCAAGGCCGTGCCGGGCGTGCATCTGTGCGTGAGCTGCCAGGAAATCCACGATCGGGAGCACGGCGCGCAGAGCGGCTTCAACCGCCGTGGCAGCAAGGATAGCCAGCTGCGCTGACCAGGCCGGCGGCCTGTCCGTCGGCTTGCAGACCGCATGTCCTGTCGCCCGTATCGAGCAGGCCGAGCAGGGCGGGCGCCTGCGACGAAGGCATGCGGCGGGCAGGCTTGCCCGCGTGGCGTGCCCGCCGCGCAAGTCGCCCAGATGTCAGCCCGCGGTGAGGCCGCTGCTCTCGCGCCAGCGACGCGTGGTGCGCTGGAAGAACAGGCTGTTGGGCACCTGCAGTACGCTGCCGGCGTGGTCGCCGGTTTCTTCCAGCGTCGTGTAGATCACATTGATATCGATCACGCGTCCTTTCAGGCCCGGCTTGTCGCCCCCTTCGAGCAATTCGATATGGTCGTGCAGCCGGAATGGGCGGGTGGTGATGATCAGGAACGTGCAGAAGATGTTGGACAGCACGCTCCACGCGGCGAAGAACGCGACCGCGCCAACCGCTGCAAAGCTGGTGAAGGCCGTCCACAGCACGGCGGTCGAGACGCCGAGTACGTGCAGCGCAATCAGGACCGCGCTGAACGAAATGACGAAGCTGCCGACACGGCGGATACCGATCGTGATCTCCGCCGGGACGTTGTAATGGGTGCAGATGCGCCGCAGCAGCTGGCGCAGCAGTAACCGGGTCAATGCGGCGACCGCGAGGATCAGGACGATCTTGATCGTTGGCACCGCAACCGCCAGCCATTGCGGGTTCCAGTGTGGCAGCAGGCTGCGGATCATGGCGGGCAAGGCATCGGACGCGGACATCACTGCATGGGAAAGCGGAACAGGCGCCCATTGTAACGCGCGAGATTCGATCGCCAGGAGCATGGGGTGATGCGCGCTCGTCCGGCTTGGCGAGATGTCTGCCGATATCGGCGGGCTCGTGGCGTTGCGACGTGCGTGACCAATATGCGCAGGTGAGCTTGCAACGTAGCGTTGTTCGCCGGTTTGTCCATGTGCGCACGGTACGTATTGGCCAACAGTCTGTGTGCCTGGTTCTTCAACCGCGGCGCGGTGGCCGCATGCAACGTCGATGTGGGGATCTCGTCTGCACTGCGGCCATGTCGGCGATCACGCCGCGATGTGCGCTGGCGACAGGGAAGCGCGACGATCGGCCTTGCGGGTCATCGCTGACGGCGCCGGCCTGGGTCGGCCAGCCTGACCAGGCGCTGCAAGGTCTGCTCGACGGAACGGACCGGCATCCATGCAGCTGGGCCCTCCACGCCAATGCAGGAGGACTGCGACCACGTTGTGCGACGCAGGCACAGTTCGATCCGGGTGGATGTCAGTGTGAGCTGTACCGCGTCCAGCGACAGGGCGGATGTGCAGTGGCTGGGGGAGCACAAGGCCAGAATCAGGCCGAGCAGGTACGACATGACGATCTCCAGCGTGGACAGGCGCTGCCAGCACGAAAGGAGCAGGCAGCGTGCGGCGCAGAAGCGCCGTTGCAGGCTTGGATGCGTCAACCGCCGAAAAGGTTTAGAGCGCAATCTGCATTGCGCTCCAGCGGGTGCGGCGGGGCGGGCACGGGATCGATGCAACACCAGTCCAATCCTGCAGCGGCACTTTGCATCTGAGGCGCGGGTGCAAAAAAACTGCCGAGGTTTAAACCTTTGCGCCGTCAGGCGCATCCAACTGGTTATGCTCGACACCTCCGTGCCCATCGACCGACCACCGCCCGGTGCCACCTCCGCCGACCGCGACGACGCGGCATTGGCGCGTGCGGCGGCGGCAGGAGAGCGCGCGGCGTACGAGGCGATCTATCGCCGGCATTCGCCGCGGTTGTATGCGCTGGTCTGGCGCCTGTGTGGCGGCAACGCCGCGCGCGCCGACGACGTGTTGCAGGAGACCTTCATCGCCGCGTGGAAGGCGCTGCCGCAGTTTCGTTTCCAGAGCGCGCTGGGCACCTGGCTGCACCGTCTGGCCGTCAATACCGCGCTGATGGAATTGCGTGCGCACGCGGCCTCCGGCCACCCCGTCGTGGACGATGCCGATGGCGAGATCCTGGCGGCGGTGCCCGACGCTGCGCGGTGCCAGTCGACCCGGATGGATCTGGAGCGGGCGCTGGAAACCCTGCCGCCACGCGCCCGTGCAGTGCTGGTGCTGCACGATATCGAAGGCTGGAAACACCAGGAGATTGCCGACCAGCTACAGATGGCGGTCGGCAGTTCCAAGGCACAACTGCATCGTGCGCGCGGGCTGCTGCGCGCGCGGTTGGGAGAACCCGCATGACCCATGAGTCGCATGACCACTACGAGGCCGCGGACGCTGCATTGCGCGCGCGCCTGCAGGCCTTGCCTCAGCAACGCCTGCCACCTGCGCAGGTGTGGGAACGCATCGCCCCCGCGTTGGGGCCGCAGCCTGGCGCCGCTGCGCTGCGGGCGCAGCGCAGGCGGGGCTGGGCACTACCGGCGCTCGGCGTGGCCCTGGCCGCGGCGGTGGCCTTGATCGCCGTCGTGCCCGGCATCCACCGGTCGGCGCCACCGCCCGCACAGCCGGCGCTGGTGCTGCAGGCGCAGGCGATGGCTGGGCAATACCAGCAGGCCATGGCGGAATTTCCGCTGCAGCAGGCGCCGGCAGCGCTGCGGCCGGCACTGGACGAGCTGGATCGCAGCGCCCGCAGCATTCATGCCGCCATCGTGCAAAGCCCGCGTTCGGCTTTTTTGTTGTCGCAGCTGCAGCGTACCTACGCCAAGCGGCTGCAGTTGACCCGTCTCGCCTCGCAAGGCGAGGCGTCCTTTCCGAGTTGAGGAGCATGCCCATGCGCTACGCCACCGTTTCCCTGCTGCTGTTGGCCGCGTTCTGCGCTGCGCCTGCGACAGCGCAGAACGCCGTGAATCAGAGCCATCCGCTGGCGCGCGGAGGGCGCGTGGAACTGGAAAATATTGCCGGCAAGATCCGCGTGCGCGGCTGGGACCGCGACGAAGTGACGCTGACCGGGACCCTGGGCGAGGGCCAGCGGCTGGATGTGGACGCAAGCTCGAACCGGCTGCAGTTCGAGGTGATCTACCCGCGCAACAGCCACAACGGCCGGGGCGCGCAGCTGGAGTTGCGCGTGCCGCGCGGCGCCTTGTTGCAGGTGGATGCGGTCAGTGCCTCGGTCGATGTGGATCAGGTCGACCTGGCGACGCTGCAGCTCAAGTCCGTCAGTGGCGATGTGGTCGCCAGCGGACGCGCCAGGGAAACGCAACTGGAAACGGTCAGCGGGCAGCTGCGCAGCACGGTGAACAGTGCGCGGGTGACCTTGGGGACGGTCAGCGGGGAGATCGATGCGCAGGCGGGCGCCAGCGGCGTGGTGTCGGTCGAATCGGTGTCCGGTCAGATCCGGATCGGCGCCGGCCAGGTGTCGCAGTTGCGCTCGGAAAGCGTGTCGGGCGCGACTGCGTTGACAGTGGCCGGGCTGGCGCCGGGCGGCAGCATTTCTGCAGAAAGCGTCAGCGGCACGATCACGCTGGGGGTACCGCGCAACGTGTCGGCAGCGCTGGACGTGGACGTGTTCAGCGGCGACATCCGCTCGGTGGTCGGCAAGGTCGAGCGCCCCGAGTACGGCCCCGGCAAGCACCTGCGCACCACGCTGGGGGGCGGCAATGGCGACATCAAGCTGGAGTCGCACTCGGGCTCGGTGCGTATCGACTACAACAACTGAGCCGCGGCAACCGGGCCTGCAAAACAAACGTGCCACCTTGCGGTGGCACGTCGGTGAAACACTTCAAGGCAACCCTTGCAGGCAGCTGCCGGTCTGCTCGCCGCACGGCGGGGCAGACGACAGCGGCGTGCCGCTCAGCCGATCTTGTCGCCATCGTTGCGCGCGGGGCCGAAGTTGGTGGTGAGCACTTCGATCCGGCCGCCGGTCTTGCGGAACGCGGCAATGTCGGCAGCGATGCGCTCACGACTGAGCGGCTGCGACTTGCCTTCGCTGCGAGCGATGCTGGGCTGGGATTTCTGCTTGGTCGCGGGACGTGCCATGTGGCCTCCTGTAGCGGGGAAGTGCAATGACACCGCGTGCGGCGAGGGGTGGCGCGCGCGTGAAGCGGTGTCGAGAAGTGCGATTGCGTTCGGTGCGCAATCGCGGCGGCACGGCGGGCGTGCCTTGCAGGCATGACGGCGGGGCGTCACGCAGCAACCGCGCATTATACGAGCTGATTGGCGACTTTTGTTAACGCTCCGATGGACGGGCGCCGCCTGCCGCAGCCCAGGCCAGGCCTTGCACGACCCCGAACGACGGATCGCCCTGCACCATGCGCGATTCCGGGAAAGCGGCCGCCACCGCGTCGCGCAGATAGCCGGCGCGCGACATGCCGCCGGTCAGGAACAGGGTGGTCGGGGGCGCGGCCATGTCGGCGCGGACCTGCGCCAGCAGCGCTTCCAGCTCGCGCAGGTAGCTGGAGGCGGACGCAACCAGCGCATCGGCCTGCACGTCCACCTGCAGCCCGCGTTCGATGAAATCCAGTGCCGTGTGGTGCTGGTCGGCTTCGCTGAGCGCAATCTTGCAGGCTTCCACGTTGCGATACAGGCGCGCGGTATTGCCGGTGTCCTGCAGCGCCTTCAGGCGCGTATCGAACGGGGCCGGGGCGTCCTGATAGTTGTGCAGGCGGAACTCGCGCTGGCGCGTCATGTCCTGCACCATCGCCGCTTCCACGTAATGGTGCGCTGGTACGCGGGTGCTGCCGCGGCCGAACAGCGGCATGTAGCTGGCAAGGCTGAGCGCCAGATCGATATCGGTGCCGCCGCGCGCGATGCCCCAGGCGCGATGCACCTGCGGTGCGGCGCTGCCGCCGACGCTGGCATGCGCGATATCGGTGGTGCCGCCGCCGATATCCACCACCACGGTGTCGTGGCGGCTGTTGTGGCTGACGTGGTAATGCATGGCCGCCGCAGCGGGTTCTTCGAGAAACTCCACGCTGTCGAAACCGGCGGCAATGGCGGCGGTCTGCAGGATCTCCAGCGCCTGCGCGTTGCCGGCATCGCCGATCGAACTGCGGAACTGCACCGGACGACCGAGCACGGCCTCGCGGATATTGATGTCGAACTGACGCGAGGCGGTGAGGCGGATATGTTCCAGCACGTGCGTGGCGATGCCGGTAATGGTCTGGCGCGCACGCGGGTGCAGGTTATAGCCCAGCATCGATTTGGGGCTCTGCACCAGATTGCCTTCGCCTTCGAGAAAGTAGGCGTCCAGCGCCTCGTCGCCGTAGACCGCGTTCTGCAGCAGTGCCGCCGAACTCCGCGGCTCGCGCACCTGCTGCTCCATCCATTGGCGACGCACGATACGCAACGCGTCGCGGCGAAGGCTGTCGGGATTGGAGGAGCGCCCGGCGGCGGTGGCGTCGCGACGCGCGGAATCGATCAGGCGCTCCATCTCGTATTCCAGCGCCGGCGTCAGGCTGAAATCCTCCGGGTCGCGCATGGTCTCGGGAAAGTACACCGTGGTGCGGAACTGCAAGGCCTCGCCGAAGCGCACCGGCTCCACCTTGCCATCGACGATTGCCGCGGCGGCGGAGTTGCTGGTACCGAAGTCGATGCCGAGTTTCATGTGCAGCTGCCTGGGAACGGGCCGCGCACTTTACTACGGCGGCTGCAGCCGCCGTCCAGGCCGGTGTGCCTGGACAACATGCCTGGACGATACACGGGGCGACACTGCCATGTGCCTCAAGGCAGGCGGAAGCTGGCCTCAGGCGGCGACGTCGTCGACGTGGCCCTGGTTCAACTCCTCGGTGGTGGCTTCGCGCACTTGCACCACTTCCACTGCGAAATGCAGGGTCTGCCCGGCGAGCGGGTGGTTGCCGTCCACGGTGACCTGCTTGGGACCAACCTCGGTCACGGTGACCAGCACCGGCCCCTGTTGGGTGCGTGCCTCGAACTGCACGCCCGGCACCACGTCCACATCGGTCGGGAAGGCATCGCGCGGCACGTGCTGGATCAGCTGCTCGTGGCGTGGGCCATAGCCTTGTTCCGGGGCGACATCGGCAGTGAGGGTATCGCCGACCTGCCTGCCGTCCAGCGCCTGCTCCAGGCCAGGCACGATATTGCCGGCACCATGCAGGTAGCTCAGCGGCGTGTCCGGCGTGGAACGGTCCAGTACCTGGCCGCTGTCGTCGGAAAGGGTGTAATGGATGGTCGCAACGCGACCCTGGCTGATTTCCATATGGAAACCTCCATGAGGGGGATCAAGGGGAGTGCATCGGCGGATTCACGATGCGAAGAGATGCCGCAGGCACACCGTAGGCAATCGGGCTGCATCATGCAACCGCTGCCGGAGCGGCTATTGGGCCGAGGATCAGGTTGGTGGAAACGCGCCTGTCGGCGGCACTGCCGAACGGCGCTGCACATGCGCGGTGCGCGCAAGACAGACAGGTGTACCGGTGTGAGTGGTCATCGTGCATGGCGTCGCGTGCCGGCTGCGATCCGGCGCGCTGGTGCGACTCGATGCCACCCCCACAGCAGGCAGGGTGGATCCTGCAGATTCTGCAGAAACGCGCAAGCGCGCCTGCCAGTTTTACATTGCATGCGTGTGGATGGCGCTCAGTCTGCCTGCGCGCCACGTTCGATCTGGGTGCGTCGCGCGCGCCAGGTTTCCGGCGTCTGCGGCTTGACGAACAAGGCGGTGATCTCCGGATGCTGGCGCTTGGCCGCCGCTTCGATACGTGCGACACAGGCTTCGATTTCCGGCGTGCTGCGGGTGTCCTCGAATTCGGCACTCAGCGCGGCCACCACCTGGTTGGGACCCATCTGCATGGTCAGCACGCCATTGGCGGCGCGTACGTCCGGGTCGCTGGCAGCAATGCGCAACAGCGACGCGCTGATATGCGCATGCGCAGGTTCGCCGATCAGCAAGCCCTTGGTTTCGCGTGCCAGCAGGAAGGCGGTGAAGGCGAGCACGCCGGCGATGCCGATCGAGGCAATGCCGTCGAGCTGCGGCATGTCCAATAGGTGTGCGCCGGCAAGGCCGAGCAGGGCCATGAACAAGCCGATCAAGGCGGCGCTGTCTTCCAGCAGCACGGTGAAGGTGCTGGGGTCCTTGCTCTTGCGAAACGCCTCGAAGTAACCCATGCGGCCCTTCTTGGCGCGGAACTCGCGCAATGCCACCACCCAGGAAATACCTTCGAACACGATGGACACGCCGAGCACGCCGTAGGCGATCAGGTGATTCTTGGCTGGCTCGGGATGGCGTAGATGCACGATGCCTTCGTACAGCGATATGCCGGCGCCCATCGCAAACACCAGCAGCGCCACGATGAAGCTCCAGAAGTACAGCTCGCGCCCGTAGCCGAACGGATGGGTGGGTGTAGGCGCGCGCGCCGCGCGACGCAGGCCATGGAGCAGCAGCACTTCGTTGACGGTGTCCACCAGCGAATGCACGCCCTCGCTGAGCATGGCCGAGCTGCCGGAGATGCCGGCCGCGATGAACTTGGCCACCGCAATGGCCAGGTTGCCGGCCAGTGCGACGTAGACCACCAGGTGCGAGCCCTTGGTGTGGTCCGGCCCGGCGTTCTTATCTGCAGCCTTGGCGGCGTCGCCGTTCTGCCCGGCAGCGGGCGCATCGCTGAGCGGCGATGCGGCAGCAGGTGTGGAAGGGTCTGGGCGATTGGACACAGGCGGCCTGCAGTCTTCGGCAAGCGCCGCACTATCGCGCTGCAGCCGTGCCCGCTACGTGATCGCAGCGCTGGCGGCTACAATCCACGCCCGCTTCGATCAAGGACTCGCATGTCTACCGTTTCCGCCTGCCCGCAATGCGGCCAGGACAACACCTATGCCGACGGCGCGCTGTCGGTCTGCGCGGACTGCGGTTTCGAGTGGAGTGCGGGGGAGCCTGCCGCAAACGCCACCGTGGTACGCGACAGCAACGGCAATGCGCTGCAGGCCGGCGACACGGTGACGGTGATCAAGGATCTCAAGGTCAAGGGCTCGTCGATTCCGCTCAAGCAGGGCACGGTGATCCGCAATATCCGCCTGGTCGAAGACGATGCCGAGCATATCGAGGGCAACTCGGAAAAGATCAAGGGACTGGTGCTGAAGACCTGCTTCCTGCGCAAGGCTTGACCGCTTGCTGGTGGCATGACGGCGTCCAGTCGCGCATGTGAGGTGCTTGGTCGGGACTGGCATGCGCGCTGCGGCTTCCGTGCCCCCAGTTGATCGCGGCGCGCAGTGATCCGCGCCGCGGTGCGCCGCACTGGCGCGGCGAATTACACCCTGGACGTGCCGCAAGATCAGATGCCATGCGCAACGCGCCAGGCCCGCCCAGCCAAGAACGTATGCCGATACTTGGAGCAGCTACGAAACTACCGTGCTCACCGCCAGGCGGGCGCGGCCGGTGCCCGGTACGGGATGTAGCACGCGTACACTCCGGCTCCCTCGCGCCATCCGCATCCACCTGACGATCGCTCGCCGCGGTGTGGTAGCCGCGCTCAGTCGCGCGGGTACACCGCTGCCACCAGGCAGCTCTGGCGCATGCGAGAGAGCCGGCCGCCACGCGTCGTGCCCAGGTCTCCCTCGTGGCCGGCACCGGCGCTTGCGCCCGCAATGCCGATCTCGTCCAGCACGTCGACCTTGTCGCCGGGATTGCCGCAGATCGCGTTCAAGCCCATGCCGGACACGAAGCGGATCGGCGGGGCGCCGCTCAGTTCGTTGCAACTGTCCATCAGCTCCACCCGGTAGTGGCGATGCGTGCCGGGATGGCGCGGGGAGACTTCCACCACCAGCCCCTGCGCATCCTCCGACCAGGCACGCAGCAGGCTGGGATGAAAGCAGTAGCTGGATGAGCCGGCGAAGTTGCGCCGCCGTGCCTCGCGCACGCTCACGCCTTCCAGGGTCGGCACCTCGCCATGATTGCGACGACGCGCCAGGTCGGCGAAGTCGCGTGCATCGATCGCGGCAACCTGGGCAACGGCGCAGCGCTGCTGTCCGGCGCTGGCGTACGCCGGCGCCCCGTTGCAGACCCAACCGTGTGGTGCGAGCAGGTTCGCATCGGCCTGTGCGCCGAGCTGCGGGCAGTCCTGCGCCAGCTGCAGGCGGAACAGGCGACCATCGCGTTCAGCCACCGCCAGCGTGCGCGCATCGGCCTGATGGAACTCCGAGACCTGGCGCGCATCCAGGCAACTGGCATCGGGCGCGGCGGGGCGCGCTGGCTCTGCGGATGCAGCGAGCGCGCAACAGCAGGACAACGCGATGCCAAGCAAAGTCGCGGTGGGCGTAGGCATCATGCACATCCTTGGCCAATGAGATAGCTGCATCATGTGCCGGCTGCGTTGCGCTTGCAAACGCCAGCGCAGCGGCGGCAGATCGTCGCGCCATCGCCGCTGCCTCATCGCCGCTGCCCCCAAGGCGTCGCCGCCGTGTCCTGGAGGCGACGCCCGACATGCAGCGTGCGGCTTGCAGGAATTCCGGCAGTGCGCGTGGGCGGTCGCAGGCGCAGCCCGAGCGCCGCCGCAGGGCAACGACGACCGGGCATGCCGGCGTGATGCTTGCCTACGGTAGCGACGGGTAGTCGGTATAGCCCTTGGCGCCGCCGCCATAGAGGGTGGATTGATCCACCTCGGCCAGCGGGGCGTGTTCGCGCAGGCGACGCACCAGATCCGGGTTTGCAATGAACGGACGGCCATAGGCGATGGCATCGGCATAGCCGCTGCTGAGGGCACGCTCGGACATCGCACGGTCGTAGCCGTTGTTGGCAATCCAGGCGCCATCGAACTTTGCGCGCAATGCAGCGTAGTCGAAGGCGATGTTGTCGCGTGCGCCGCCGGTTGCCCCCTCGATCACGTGCACGAATGCCAAGCCGCCGATCAGGTTCAGCCGTTCCACGGCACGTTCGAACAACGGCTGCGGGTCGGAGTCGTGTGCGCCGTACACCGGGGTGACCGGCGACAGGCGCACGCCGGTGCGCTCGGCACCGATCTCGTCGGCGATGGCCTGCACCACTTCGGCGAGCAGGCGGGTGCGGTTTTCGATATCGCCGCCGTAGGCATCGGTGCGCTTGTTGGAACCATCGCGCAGGAACTGGTCGAGCAGGTAGCCATTGGCTGCATGCACTTCCACGCCATCGAAGCCGGCCTCGATCGCATTGCGCGCGGCGATGCGGTAGTCCTCGATCAGCGCGGGAATTTCGTCCAGCGCCAGTGCGCGCGGCTCGGAAACATCCTCGAAGCCGTTCTTGGTGTAGGTCTTGCCCTCTGCACGAATCGCGCTGGGCGCGACCGGCACTTCGCCCGGCGGCAGCACGCTGGTGTGCGAGACGCGGCCGACATGCCAGAGCTGCAACACGATCTTGCCGCCACGGCGATGCACTTCATCGGTGACCGCGCGCCAGCCGGCGACCTGTTCGGTGCTGTGGATGCCTGGCGTGTCCAGGTAGCCCTGGCCGAGCGGGCTGATCTGGGTGCCCTCGGCGACGATCAGGCCGGCGGTGGCGCGCTGGCCGTAGTATTCGGCGGCCAGCGGCGACGGCACCTGCCCGGCGCCGGCGCGGTTACGCGTCAGCGGCGCCATGATCACGCGGTTGGCAAGATCCAGCGCGCCCAGGCGCACCGGGGAAAACAGTGGGGAATGAGTGGATGTGGACATCAGCAACCAGTCGTTGTTGGATCACACGCAAGGCGCGGCGCCGCGCCGATCGCGGTGCTCCACAGCGATGGTGGCGGACCCAAGCGGATTCGAGCGACGCCGATGGGACACAGCGTCTCCTGGCGCACTGAGGCGAGCGAAACCTTGACGGACAAGGGGCGTGGGCTGAATCGCCCGGAACACCGGCCTTTCCTGCGTTGCTGCATTGCACAATAATAAGCCGCCCCGTCAATCTGGAGTCGGGCATGTCCGATATCGATCCTTCCGCCCCGCGCGTGCCCCGGCGCGATTACGTGCTGATCCTGCTGGCGCTGGCGATGGGCGGCTTTGCGATCGGCATCAGCGAATTTTCCACGATGGGCCTGATGACGCAGATTGCGCAGGGCCTGCAGATCAGCGAGCCGCAGGTCGGCCATGTCATCAGTGCCTACGCGCTCGGCGTGGTGGTCGGTGCGCCATTGCTGGCGATCCTGGGCGCGCGTTGGCCACGGCGCACCCTGTTGCTGCTGCTGATGGTGTTCTACGCGCTCGGCAACCTCGCCAGCGCGTTGGCGCCGAGCTATCACACGATGTTGTTGTGCCGCTTCATCGCTGGCCTGCCGCATGGCGCATACTTCGGCGTGGCCTCGTTGGTGGCCGCATCGATCAGCCCGCCCAATCAGCGCGCAACGGCGGTGGGGCGCGTGCTGCTGGGCTTGAGCGTGGCGTTGCTGGTGGGCAATCCGCTGGCGACCTGGCTGGGGCAGATCGTCAGCTGGCGCTGGGCGTACGCGTCGGTGTCGGTGATCGCATTGGGCACGGTCGCGGCGGTGGCTGCCTTGTTGCCGCCCGCGCCGGACGAGCCCCGCCAGCAGCCGCTGCGCGAACTGCGTGCGTTCAACCGGCCGCAGGTGTGGTTGGCGCTGGCGATCGGCGCGGTGGGGTTTTCCGGCATGTTCTGCGTCTTCAGTTATCTGGCGCCAACGCTGACGGCAGTGACCGGCGTGGAGCCGGCGCGCATCCCCCTGGCGATGGCGGCCTTCGGCGTGGGCGGCGTGCTTGGCAGCATCCTGGGCGGCTGGCTGTTCGATCGCCTGCAGTTCCGCGCGGTGCCGGTGCTGCTGGGGTGGTCGATCGTGGTGATGCTGACGTTTCCGTTGGCCGCGCATTCGGGGCTGTGGGTATTCGTCTCCATCGTCGCGGTGGGCACCATGGGCGCCCTGGCGCCTGCATTGCAGACCCGCCTGATGGATGTGGCCGCCGAAGCGCAGACCCTGGCGGCGGCGTCCAACCATGCGGCGTTCAATACCGCCAATGCGCTGGGGCCGTGGCTGGGCGGCATGGCAATCACCGCGGGCTGGGGCTGGACGTCCACCGGTTATGTGGGCGCTGCCACCGCGCTGGGTGGCCTGCTGATCTATGCGGCAGCGGTGTGGCAGGAGCAGCGTCAGCGCAGCGCGCTGGCCAGCTATTGAGGTGAACCGTTGTCGGTTCACCTCCTGTCGGGTAACACCACGTCTCTGATATCGCTGTGCTCGGACATTGCGCGTGCGTGCAGGCGATGTCTGCCGGGCGCGGTGATTTGCTGTTGCCTGCGTTGTTACTGCAGCGGTGCCAGTCACCGGCCAGGGCGGCCATGCGCCCGCTGAGTTCAGACGCGCGCACAGCGCCGTGCCGGCTGCACTGGTGCAGGTCGTGCCGGTGCCGGTTGTCCGGATCCTGCCAACACCGATGCTGCTGTCGTGCGCGGCCATGTCTCATCCACGGTCACCTCACGACACGCCATCGAGACTGCGTGCTTGCCAGCAAGCGGACCGAACCGTCATGACCGACTTCACTCCACCGCCATGGAAGCGTCCCAGCCCCGGACGCAAGGTGTCCACGCCGTTGACCGAAGCGCAGAAGGCCGCGGCCCGGCGGCGAGCAGAGGAGGCTGGGCGCCCATACCCGAATCTGATCGACAACATGTGGGCCAGCCGACAACCGAAGGCGCCTTGATGCGGTATTGGCATCGATGAATCGCGATTCATCGGCCGCACGACGGTGTGAGGACGCAGGTCGTCTCGCTCACATGCCGATTATGCGGGCATCGCCAGCATGGAGCCGTACACAACGCAAAGGCACCGCAATCAACGCATCGATTGCGCCATCCCGAAAGCCAGCGCAACGCATCACCGCGCCGCGCGGCCCATGCAACCAGGAGCGACACATGAGCATCCAGAGCAAGACCGAGCACAGCCTCAACGACCTCATCGCCATTTCCCGCGACGGCAAGGACTTCTACGAAGAAGCCGCTGCCAAGGTGGGCGATGCCGAGCTTGCGACGCTGTTCCGCCGCATTGCCGGCGTCAAGAGCGACATCGTCAGCAATCTGAGCAGCGTGGTGGCATCGGTGGGTGGTACGCCGGAGAAGCAAGGTACCATGGTCGGCAGCATGCAGCAGTTCTACGGCAAGGTCCGTGCAACGCTGGGCGACACCAAGTACGGCTACGTGGCCGAACTGGAAGAGTCCGAAGATCGTCTGCTGAAGGCATTCGATGAAACCATCGCCGATAAGGATGCGCCGGCTGCCGCACGCGACGCCGCACTGCGCCTGTTGCCGGAAGTGCGTGCCTGCCATGACGTGATGCGCAACCGCAAGCACGCGATGAAGAACGCGGCCTGAGTGGCTGCAAACCCGTAGTGCATCACCTCGATGCAGCTCCGGGATAAATCGATACAGGCGGGAGACGGGTGGCGCAAGCTGCCCGTTTCTTTTTGTGCCGTGTGTGACGTAGCCGCATTGCGTTCTTCACCATGTGCTGTTCCACGAGTGCGGCGTGTTCCACACTGACGCATACGGATGCGGCGTATTCGGCAGGCACCGTGTCTGCTAGTATCCGCCGCCCTTCTTCAGCCAGGCCCGCGCAGGCGGTCGTGGACACCCTCATGAAACAGCAGTTTCTCTACCTGTCATCGGCCGAGGCGCAGTTGTCGCTGGGCCTGGGCGAGGAGAAGACCACCGAGCGGCTGTTCTTTGCGGTGATGGCAGATGCGCACACCGCAGACCGTGCAACCGACATCGCCAATGGGTTGCTGCAGGCAGGGCAGGTGGATGGAAAGCTGCTGGGGCGCGAGCGGCTGCACGTGACCTTGCATCACCTGGGCGATTACGCGGGCGGATTGCCGCCGTCGCTGGTCAGCCGGGCCAGCCAGGCCGCCGAACGCATCGCGCTGCCGGCCTTCGATGTGGAGTTCGACCGCGTTGGCACCTTCGGTGGGCGACGTTCGCAATTGCCTTGCGTGTTGCGCGGCGAAGAGCGGGTGCGCGGGCTGTACGAGCTGCAGGGAGCACTGGGGCGGCAGCTGGCACATGTGGGTATTGCTGGCGATGGGCAGTACACGCCGCACATGACCCTGCTGTATTGCAATCAGGCACTGCCGCAGCGACGTTGCCAGGCACTGGCCTGGACAGTGCGCGAATTCGCATTGGTGCGCAGTTTCCTGGGACAGTCGCGCTACCAGATCGAAGGGCGCTGGTCGCTGCACTGAACCGTCGCGCCCATGGGCAGACCGGCGCGTACGCGCTAGCCTGCGTGCATGGACATCACCACACCGCTGCCGTTGCATGCAGACCACCTGGCCGCACTGGAGCAGGCCTACGCCACGCCTGCGCGCGCCTATCATCACTTCGGCCACGTGCGCGCACTGCTGCAGCACTATGCCGAGGTCGCTGCCGGGCCCGGCTGGCAGCGGCCGGTCGAGGTCTGGCTGGCCGTGCTGTTCCACGATGCGGTGTACCACCCCGGGCGCAGCGACAACGAAGCGCAATCGGCGGCCTGGGCACTGGAGTGCATCCCGCGCTGGTGGCCACAGGCCGAGGTAGACCTTGCGCGCGTGCAGGCACTGATCCTGCTCACTGCACGGCATGGCCAGCTGCAACCGAACGATGTCGACGAAGAGGCGGCGCTGTTTCTGGATTGCGACATGGCGATTCTGGCGGCGCCGGCCGAGATCTTCGATGCCTACGACCGCGCAATCGCCGACGAATATCGGGGGCATGTGCCTGCGGTGCTGTTCCGGCTGAATCGACGGCGTTTCCTGGCCGGCCTGCTCAAGCGTCCGCGCATCTTTCTCAGCGCGTATTTCCATGCCAACGCCGATGCCGCGGCGCGCGCCAACCTGCGTCGTCGGCTGGGCCGTTGAGGGGTCCTTGCGGGCGCTGCGCCGCGTCGGGGAAGGCCGCGCAGCGCACGCTACAATGACCGCATGCACGACCACGCCGTTTCCGCCGCCGATCCACGCCCGCAACCGCCGCAGGCGCCAGCGCCCAACGAGTGCTGCGAGAGCGGCTGCCCGTTGTGCGTGCACGACCTGTATGCCGAGGAGCTGAGCCGCTACCGCCAGGCCCTGGCCGCCTGGGAAGCGCGCCAACAGGCGCAGGCGCGGTGAACGGAGCACGGCGCTTCGCGGCACGTGCCGGAACGATTATCTTTGGACCACTTTCCCCGATGGTGCGACATGCGACGACTTGAACGAGTGAGCGCGCTCTGCGGCGCGGCGGTGCTGATGCTGTCGGGCATGGTTGCCGCGCAGGCCCCGGATCCGGTCAGCCACGGGCGGTTCGAACAAGTGCCGGTGCTGATGCCCAAGGGCGAGCCGCAGCGCGTGGTGATCTGGCTGGCCGGCACCGGCAATGCCGGCAAGCGCCAGGCGCAGGCACAGGCCCTGCGCGAGGATGGCGCCATGGTCGCCGTGGTGGACACCGCCCATCTGTATGCGGTGCTGCGCAAGGCCGGCGGCACCTGCGCGTTCTCGGTCGGCGATGTGGAGAATTTTTCCCGCTACCTGCAGGCCTTCTACCACATCCCCACCTACCGCCTGCCGCTGCTGGTGGGCGATGGCGAGGGCGCCGCGCTGGCGTACGCGATCGGCGCACAGGCCAAGCCGCATGTGCTTGCCGGTGTGCTCACCGACGGGGTGTGCCCGGCAGCGGTGTCCGATCAGGCGATCTGCCAGCCGGGCGTGCAGCCGGGCGGCAATCGCCTGGTTCCGGTGCCGCTGCAGATTCCGTGGGTGCTTGCCGGCAGCCAGGACACGCGGTGCCCCGCACCCGCCGAAGAGGCCTTTCTCAAGCAGATTCCGCAAGCGCGCACCTTCAGGCGCTCTGCGCGGGGCGACATCCTGCCCGGCCTGCGCGCGGCCGCCCGTTCGCTGGGCGACCAGAAGGGCGTGGCCTTGCCGCCGCCGCCGGGTGGGTTGAGCGACCTACCGGTGGTGGAACTGCCGGCCAAGCCTGACGGCGACAGCGACGACGATACCTTCGTGATCTTCGTCTCCGGTGACGGCGGCTGGGCCGGCCTGGACGAAGAGGTGGCCGATGCGCTCGCCGCGCAGGGCATCCCGGTGGTGGGGCTGGATTCGCTGCGCTACTTCTGGACCGAGCGCACCCCGCAGGGCTTTGCCACCGACCTGGATCGCATTGCACGCGTCTATGCGCAACGCTGGCAGCGCAAGCGCGTGGTGTTGATCGGTTTTTCGCAGGGCGCCGATGTGTTGCCGGCGGCGATCAACACGCTGCCCGCACCGACCAAGCAGAACATCCGCATGACCGCGCTGCTGTCGGTGGGCAAGCTGGCCGACTACGAATTCCATGTCAGCAACTGGCTGGGTTCGGATGACGAGGGCCTGCCGATCGCGCCGGAGGTGCAGCGCCTGCCGGCCGGTACCACGGTCTGCATCTATGGACAGGACGACGACGACGCACTGTGCCCCAGCTTGCCCGCAACCGCTGTCAAGCGCGTTGCGCTGCCGGGCGATCACCATTTCAAGGGCGATTACGCGACCCTGGCCAAGGTGATCATGGAGCAGTTGCACGCACTGTCGAAGCCGTAGAGCAGGGAGTGTGTGAGCTGGTTCGGCCCGACGCCGGGCCGATGCAGGTCAACAACCCGGTCGTCGCCGTTCGGTTCGGCCTGCGTCCAGCCTGGCAGGCCCCCGGCATTTCTTTCCACAACCGATAACAATCGGTGGTGCTTGCGCGCGTGCCGGTGCGGGACCTTGAGCGGCATGGATGCCGCGCCAAAGCCTGCATGGACGTACTTGCGGCGTGTCCCACGCCGGTGCGCGTGCAAGCGCCCGCAGCAGACCGAAGCGTCGCTTGGAACTCTGGATGTCGTGCACAAGATCGATCGGTGTGCGGGGTCGGTCGGCAGCGCGGCGCCGCATCCGGTGCCGGGACACGCCGTGAATCCGTCCCTGGAGGCTCGGTGGCGGCATCCATGCCGCCACACGGTCCCGGCCCCGGACGCGGCACCGCGCTTTCAAGATTGTGATCGCCGATCGGCAAGCACTGCCTTCAGGCACACGTGCAAGCGCCCGAAGCAGGGCGAGGCATTCGCGTAAGACCGCAGGTATCGAGCGGCCTTACTCCTGCCGGCCCGGATCCACCGAGATCAATCGGGTCACATCCAGCAGTGCGGCCGGCAGATGCATGCCGCCCGGCGCAACCAGATAGCGCGGGCGCCAGGTCGGGGCGAATTTCGACTTGAAGCGGCGTAGCCCGCTGAAGCCATAGAAGCGCTCGCCGTGGCGTGCCACCAGGCTGGCGAAGCGGTTCCAGCGGCCGGCCAGGCGGTGCTCGGCCAGTCCGGACAGCGGTGCCATGCCCAGCGAGAAACGCGCATAGCCGTTGGCCTGGCCCCACAGGAACAACTCGATGAACAAAAAGTCCATGGTGCCCTTCGGCGCTTCGGCGCTATGCCGCATCAGGTCCACCGACAGCTCGCCACCGGCCGGCGCCCACCACACGTTGGCGAAGGCCACGATCCGGCCTTCCGCCTCGGCCACCGCCACCGGGAAACGGCGCAGGTAATCGGCATCGAAGCTGCCGAGCGAGAAGCCTTTCTCTTCGCCGGACTTTTCTTCCAGCCACTGTTCCGACACCTCGGCAAGGCGCGGCAACACCGCGTCCACCTGTTCGGGCTGCAGCATGCGGAAACTCAGGCCGCTACGCTTGCCGCGGTTCCAGGCCTGGCGCAGCTCGGCGCGGTCGCGGCCTTCCAGGGTGAAGTGCTCCAGCGGCACGATCGCCTCTTCGCCCAGCTTGACCAGCGTCATGCCCATGTCCAGGTAGGTCTGCCAGTATTTTTCGCCGACCTGGTAGAACACCGGGCGCAGGCCCATATGGTCGGCTTCCTCGCGAAAGCGCCAGATCAGCGCACGCGCCACTTCCGGCGGGCCCACCGGATCACCCATCGAGATCAGCGAACCGCCGTAGCGCTGCATCATCACGAAGCCGCGGCTCTGTCCGTCGAACAGGAAGGCCTTGTCGCCGGTCAACGCCAGGCAGGCCTGGGTGTCGGTGCTGTTTTCCAGGATCGGTGCCAGCGCGGACAGGGTCTGCGCATCTGCCGCCGGCATCGGGCGCCGTCCGCCGCGCAGCAAGCGCGCCATGCCGAACATGATCACACCCACGCACAGGATCAGCGCGGCACGCAGCGCGCGCGGGGCGTTGGCCGAGGTGGCGAATTCCCACCATAGGTCGTTGCTGTATTCGACATGGCTGTAGACGAAGAACAACAGCCAGAAGGTGGCCACCAGCACCAGGCCCAGGTTGCTCAGCCAGCGCCACGACCAGGCTTCGTCCAGCAGCGCGCCCTGGCGATAGAACTCGCGCCGCGCCGCCCACAGCGCCAGCGCGGCCAGCGCCGCCGACAGCGACACCGAAATATGGCTGCCGCGCAGCAGCGACAGCGGCGGCAACAGGATGCACACGCCCAGCGCCAGCATCCAGGCGGCGTGGCTGCGGCGTTGCAGCCCCTGGCCGATCAGCAGCAGCATCATGCCGCCCAGGCTGACCAGCAGGTGCGAGGTTTCGATCAGCGGCAGCGGCGCCACGTCCTGGCGCGCGCGCGGCGTCGGCAGGGTGCCGTCGATCATCAGCGCCGCACCCACCGCAAACACCGCCAGCGCCAGGATCTGCGGCAACCACGGACGCAGCGCCTTCCACACCGTGCGGGCGGTACTGGCGCTGGCGCGGACCGGCGCGCCCAATCCCGAGGCCGCCGCCATGGCGACCGAAATCAGCAACGGCACGATGTAGTAGGTGACGCGGTAGGCCAGCGCCGCAGCCAGCACGGCCGCAGGGGTGACATGCGGCAGCAGCTTGAGCAGGCTCCACTCGAACACGCCCAGGCCGGCCGGCACGGTGGAGATCAGGCCAGCCACCACCGCCACCAGCCAGATGCCGATGAAGCCGAAATAGCCGGTGCCCGGGTCCGGCGGCAGCAGCACGTAGAACGCGGCCGCGGCCAGACCCAGTTCGACCAGGCTGAGCGCGGTGACACCGAGCACGGTGTTGCGATCGGGCAACCAGAAGCGATGGCTGCGCAGGCCGAACTCGCGGCCCTGCCTGCCGACCAGCACCAGCATGGCCACGTAGCTCGCCAGCAGGGCGATGCCGGCGATGCGGATGCCCCCGGCGGTGATCGGCAGGGCGCGCGCGGCCGCTTCCGGTTCCAGCATCAGCGCCAACCCGAGTAGCACCCAGGCGCCGAAGATGAAGCCCAGCGTGCTCATCAACACCACCTGGCCGATTTCGGCCAGGGTCAGCCCGACGCTGCCGTAGCCACGCAGGCGCACGGCGCCGCCGGTGAGCGCGGCAAAGCCCAGGGTCTGGCCGACCGCGTGCGCCATGAAGGCGGTGATACCCACCCGAGCCGGATGCAGCCGCTTGCCGGTGCGCTTGAGCCCCACCCAGTCGAAGCCCACCAGGCAGGCGTAGCTGCTCAGCCCCAGCAGCAAGGTCAGGGCGATCTGCCCGGCCCCCAGCGCACGGAACGCCTGCCGGATCTGGCGATAGCCATGGTCGGTGAACTGCGCCGACAGCGCGTGCAGGGCCATCGCCAGGATCGCCAGACTGATCAGGACCGGCAGGGCGCGCCGCCAGCCGCTGGCCGGCGCTTCGGAAGACACGGGGGTATCCGTCATGGGGGCAACGGGGTCTGTTCAAGAGGGAGGTAGGACGCATGCACGCGGTGTGCCGCGTGCGCGGTGGGTCTGCATGGGCCAGCGAAGTGAAGGTGCATGCAGCGTGATCGCGTGAGTGCCGAGAAGAAGTGAACACAGGTTCGAAGGCGCTGCCCCCTGTCGGCCCGGGACGGCCGCGCGCATCATAGGGCATCGGCGCATGCGCGTGCCGCGGGGAAGCAGGATGCACGAGGTCACGGTTGTAAGGCAGACAGGCAGCGGATGAGCACGTCGGAGCGATGCGTACCGGAAGCGCAACCGGTAGCGGTAGATCTACCCGCCTGGAGCGGCCGGGCCGGCGCGCTCGCCGCCGCGGCCGGCGCCGCCTTCATCGGCCTGGTGCTGGTGCTGCAATGGCTGCGTGGCGACCTGCGCTGGATCGATGCGCAGTTGAGTGCCTATCTGCACGGCGCCTATGGCCTGCTGCTGCGCACCGCGTATTGCTTGTTGGCTGTGGCGATGGCATGGCTGGCGCTGGGGCTGTATGCAGCGCTGCAGCCGGCCGCGCGCAGCCGCACCGTGCTGGGACTGTTCTGGCTGGCGGCGCTGGGATTGTGCGCGGTGTCGATCGGCGACAGCTGGATGCCGGAGCTGGCGCCTGACGCGGCGAAGATGGTGCATGTGCTGTCGGCCGATGCCACCTTCCTGTGCGTGATCGCAGCGGTATTGCTGCAATCCTGGTATTTCCGGCGTGATCGCGCATGGCGACAGCACTTCGCATCGGCATTCGGCGTGGGCTGTGCCGCGTTTGCCGCGCTGCTGTTCCACGTCAGCGTGAGCACCGCGCCCCTGGGCATCAGCCAGAAGAGCGCCATCGTGCTGATCGTGCTGTGGATGGTGCGCGTCGGGCTCTGGCTTGCGCGCCTGGTACGCAGCGGAGCTGCACGCGCTGCGCATTCGCGTGACAATGGCAGGGTCCATCAACCGTAGGAAGTCTGAAATGCTGCAGCGATTCGATGCGGGCCCGCGTATGTCCGAGATGACCGTCCATGGCGGCGTGTGTTATCTGGCCGGCCAGATTGCCGAGGACACCAGCGAAGACATCACCGGCCAGACCCGCCAGGTGCTGGGCGAGATCGACAAATTGCTGGCGATGGCGGCCAGCGACAAGACGAAGATCCTGCGCGCGGAGATCTACCTGGCCGACATTGCCGATTTCGATGGCATGAACGCGGCCTGGGACGAATGGGTGCCGCATGGGTTCACCCCGGCGCGTGCCACGGTCGAGGCAAAGTTGGCGCGGCCGGAATGGAAAGTGGAGATCGTGATCACTGCAGCGGCGGGCTGACTCCGGCATTCGGAGCGGCGGCCGCGACGAGCGCAGTTTGGTTATGCAGGTGGTGCCCGGCGATCGACTTGGCGGGCGCCGCCGGTCGCTGCGGGGCACAGGCGCTATCGATGACTTAACGAGCACCACTGCGCTCGGTCAACCGCTCGTGCTGCGGCGCCGGTGCGCTGTCGTGCGAGGCGTTGGCGCGCGTTGCCGTCGACGCGTGTGCGCACTTCTCGACGTTCACACGGACTGAAACGGCGATGCGGGGGCAGGTGGTGCGCCAGCCCACGGCCATCTCCGATACTTCGATGTCCGATGCATGCGAGCGGCATCCGGACAGCCAGGCCACCCGGCAGCCGGTATTCCGCCGCGGGCGTGCCGGCCTCCGGCGATCAGCGCTTGACGAAGCGATAGTGCGCCACGCCCCATTCGCGGCCCTGGTCGTAGCCGAACAGTTCCGCGCACGCCAGCCAGAACATGCGCCAGCGTTGCCACCAACGTTGCGCATCGTCGCCATAGGTCTGCTGCAGCAACGGCATGATCTGCGTGCGATGGCGATCCTGGTTGTGCAGCCAGGCGTTGGCGGTCTTTTCGTAGTGCTGGCCCGAGAGCAGCCAGCGCTGTTCGATGACCACGTCCTGCTGGAAATGCAGCAGGGTATCGGCCGCCGGCATCAGCCCGCCGGTGAAGAAGTGCCGGCCCATCCAGTTGTCTTCGCCGGCCACTTCGAAGGGATAGGCCAGATCGCGGTGGCAGAAGATGTGCACGAACAGCTTGCCGCCCGGCGCCAGCCAGCTGCCCACGCGCGCGAGCAGCTCGCGGTAGTTGCGCATATGTTCAAACATCTCCACCGACACCACACGGTCGAACGTGCCCGACGGCAGCGCCAGCGCGTTGACGTCGGCGGTGATCACCTGCACGTTGTCCAGCCCGCGCAGGCGGCACTGCTCCAGGATGTGCGCGCGCTGCGGGCGTGAGTTGGACACCGCGGTGATCGTGGCAGTGGGGTAGCGCTCGGCCATCCACAGCGTCAGCGATCCCCAGCCGCAACCCAGCTCCAGGATGCGCTGGCCATCGGCCAGCTCGGCGCGCTGCCCGTACAGCGCCAGCATGCGTTCTTCGGCTGCGTCCAGGTCTGGCGTGCTCGCGTCCCAGTAGCAGCTGCTGTACTTCAAGCGCTTGCCCAGGCACAGGGTGAAGAACTGCGGCGGCAATTCGTAGTGCTGGCGATTGGCCGCATCGGTCTCGATCGCGATGGCACTGGCACGCAGGCTGTCGATGAAGGCGCGTTGGCGCTCGCCGTTGGCATCGGCGTCGTCGCCACGCTCATCACGCAGCCGCTGCGCGCACAGACGGCGGATGCCGTAGCGCAGGGCGGCGTCGGGCAGCACGCCGGATTCGGCCAGGCGGGTGGCGAACGCTTCGTCCGGGAGCGAGGAGGGCGGGACGGTGATGGTGGACATGCGACTCTCCAGGCAACTCAGGACGAAGGGGGAAGCGGGAAGAACGCGCTGGTGGTGCGTTGGTACTGCGCGTAGTCCTCGCCGCGCGAGCGCAATGCCTGCTGCTCGGTATAGGGAATGCCGGTGAAGCGATACAGGAACGCGAACATCGTCACCGGCCCGAGCGCGCACAGCGCCACCGGCAACGGCCCGGCGCCGACCGCCAATGCCAGGTAGGCGAACCAGTGCACGAACTCGAAGAAATAATTGGGATGACGCGAATACCGCCACAGGCCCTTGCGACAGGTCTTGCCGCGATTGGCCGGGTCGGCCTTGTGCGCAGACAGCTGCCGGTCGGCCAGTGCTTCGCCGCCGACTGCGATCAACCACACCACGACCGCCAGCGTGCTCCACAGGCTCCATGCCGGGTTCGGATTGCTGGCCGCAGCCAGAAACGGCACCGCAAACAGCACCACCACCACCGCCTGGGCCAGGAAGAAGCCGAGGAACTTGCGCTGGTCGCCGTTCCAGTGCTCGCGCAGGGCGCGATAACGGCCGTCTTCGTGCGGGTCGCCGAACACGCGCACGCCCAGATGCCAGGCCAGACGCGCGCCCCACAGACCGCCCAGCACGCCCACCAGCACGCGCGGCAGCAACGCACCGTCGGACATCCACGCGCAGTACGGCGCAGCGAGCGCCAGGCAGGCGGCCCACAACACATCGACCGGGCCGGCGTTGCCGCTGCGGCGCTGCCATAGCCAGCCCAGCAGCATCACCACACTTGCGAATACGCCCACATGTAGCAGCGGCCACGCAGTCATTGCAGTTCTCCGGTCATGTCGTGCGGCAATGGTCGCGCCAGACGCCGTGCATACAGCGACAACACGCCGCATGCCACGCCCCAGCCGATGCCCACGGCAAGGACCGCATGCAGCAACGGCGGCAACAGTTCCACTGCGTGCCAGCTGCGTTGCGCCAGCCAGTAGGAAAACGGACCGAAGATGGCGCCAAGCAACACCGCCAACCCCGGATGGCGCATCACGCTGCGCAGCGAATGGTTGAGCGTGAGCGCAAAGCCCAGCCACAGCGCCAGGATCCAGGCAGGCGCCAGCACGCTACCGGGCCAGGGCGCGGCGTAACGCACCCAGCCTCCTGCCGCCAGCGTGGTGTCCAGCAGCAAACCCAGCGCCAACGCGGCGATCAGCAACGGCACATCGCCCGGCGCACGCCGCGATGGCCACAGCTGGTACAGCGCGAACAGCGCCAATATCAGCAGCGTTGGCCACACGCGCCCGTGCGCGGCGGCGGCCACCGCCACCACCCACAGCACCTGCAGGCCGAGATAGTTGCCCAGCTGCTTCATGCGTTGGCAAGACCGGGCACGAACTGCGGTGGGCGCGCACCGGGCTTGCTCAGCCATAGATGCACATCGCCGATCGACCGTTCCAGAAAGCCGGCTTCGCAATAGGCCAGGTAGAACTCCCACATGCGGATGAAGCGCTCGTCGTAGCCCAGGGCGCGCACCTGCGGCAGCTGCGCCATGAAGCGCTGCCGCCACGCGCGCAGGGTCAGCGCATAACTCGGGCCGATGTCTTCCAGATGGAACAGGCGCAGATCGCTGGCATTGGCGATCGCGCCGGTCATCGCCGCCACCGATGGGATGAAACTGCCGGGAAAGATGTGCCGCTTGATGAAGTCCACCGAGTGCAGCGCCTGCTTGTAGCGATGGTCTTCGATGGTGATGGCCTGGATCAGCGCCTCGCCATCGTCTGCGAGCAGGCTGCCGACCTTGGCGAAGTAGGTGTCCAGATACTGATGGCCGATCGCCTCGATCATCTCGATCGACACCACGCGATCAAAGCGGCCCTGCAGGTCGCGGTAGTCGCTCATCAACACGGTGACCCGCTCGCCCAGGCCGGCTTCGGCGATCCGCTGGGTGGCCAGCTCGAACTGCTCGCGCGAAATCGTGGTGGTGGTGACGCGGCAGCCATGTTCGCGGGCGGCATGCAGGGCGAAGCCGCCCCAGCCGGTGCCGATCTCCACCACGTGGTGCTGCGGGCCCAGGCGAAGTTTCTGGCAGATGCGTTCGAGCTTGCGCGTGGCCGCGCGTTCCAGCGCCGCTTCGCCCTGCGCTTCTTCGCCATCGACGAAGATCGCCGACGAGTACATCAGGTTGGCGTCCAGGAACAAGTTGAACAGCGGGTTGCCCAGGTCGTAGTGCGCGGCGATATTGCGCCGGCTGCCGCTGCGGGTATTGCGGGCCAGCGCGTGCAGGCTGCGCATGACCCAGCCGCCGAGGCGCGCGGTGCCGGTTTCCATCGCATCCAGGCGGTCGCGATTGCGCAACAGCACGCGCATCAGCCCGACCAGATCGTCGCACCGCCATTGCCCGTCCATATACGACTCGCCGGCACCTACGCTGCCGTTGAGCGCGGCCTGGCGGTAGAAGCCCGGATCGCTGACGTGCAGTTGCACCTGCAGCGCGTCCGCGCCGCTGGCAGTGCCCAGCGTGGTGATGCCGTCGGCATCGTGCAGCTGCAATTGCCCGTCGTGCAGCTCGCCCAGCGTGGCCAGCAGGCGCTTGCGCAACAGGCGGTCCGTCCAGGAGGCCGCGCGTGGTATGGCGGAGTCGGGCAGGGACGTGGCGTTCATCGGCGATCTCGCACAGGCGGGTGGGGGTGGTCGTGCACAGGGTTACCGCGCATCCACAGGCGCAAGGCCTGCCAGTGGATGGCGAGCACCACCTGCACGGTCATCAGGGGGTAGGCGAGCAAGGTGCGCGCCAGCGTGCGCGCGGTCAGTGGCTGACGCTGCAGCACCAGCGTGGCATCGAAGCGGCGCGTATCGCCGTTGTCGATCGCGCGGTCAGCGGCAGCATCGGTGGCGTCCAGCACGTCCATATGCACGCGCAGTTGCGCATCCGGCACATTGAAGCGCCAGTCGTAGCGATGCTGCATGCCCATGAACGGCGAGACATGGAAGCGCTTGTCGAAGCGCCAGGCATGCACATCGCGATGGGTGCGCGCCTGCGCCACCGGCAGCACGTAGGCGTGGCGTTGCTGCCACGGCGTGTTGGTGATTTCCGCCACGATCCAGCGCAATCCCTCGTGGCGGTCGAAGCAGTAGTAGAAGCTCACCGGGTTGAACACATGGCCGAAGTAGCGCAGGTGCGTCAGCAGACGGATCGCACCGTCCGGGCGCTGCCCGGTGTGCGCCTGCACGCAGTCGCGCACGGCCTGATCCAGTGGAATGGCCGGGTCGCCCAGGTAATCGCTGCGGCGGAACTGCGCCAGGTTGGCGCGCCCCACCGACCACAGCCAGCGGCCCGCGAAGACCCTATCGAGCTCGGACAGATCCAGATACAGCAGGAACAGCCGGTAACGGAAGTCCAGCGGCTTGGGCGCGAACCGCCGATGCCGCACCCAGCCGGTGTAGACCGCGCTGCGCAAGCCACCCGCCGCGCTGCCGGCACCGCTGTCCTCACCGGGAGGCAGCGGCACGGCATCGGTGCTGGCTTCGCGCAGCAGCTGCATCACCAGCTCACTCCCAACTGGTGGGCGACATCGACACCGCTGCGCAGGCCGTCTTCGTGAAAGCCGAAGCCCCATGCAGCGCCAGCGAACCAGGTGTGCTGCCTGCCCTGGATCTCGGCCTTGCGGCCCTGCGCCGCCAGCGCGGCGGCGTTCTGCACCGGATGCCGGTAGCGCATGCGCCGCAACACCTTGGCCGGGTCGATGTCGTGGTCGCGGTTGAGGGAGACGATGAACGGCTGCGGTGCGTCGATGGATTGCAGTGCGTTCATCCAGTAGCTCACCGTGCATGGCGCTTGCAAGTCGGCCGGCACATGCGCGTTCCAGGCCGCCCAGGCACGCCGGTCGCGCGGCAGGATGCGGGCATCGGTATGCAGCACGGTGTCGTTGTTCTGGTAGGTGATGCCGCCCAGGATCTGCTGTTCGGCCTCGGAGGCATCGCTGAGCAATGCCAGCGCATCGTCGGCGTGGCAGGCCAGCACCACCTCGTCGAAATGTTCCTGCCCGCGCAGCGAGCTCACCACCACGCCATCGGGGGTACGGCGGATGCCATGCACCGGCGTGGACAGGCGCTCGATCACCTGCCAGCGCCGCCGCAGCGCACGCACATAGCTGTTGGAGCCGCCGCGCACCACCTGCCACTGCGGCCGCCCGCTGAGTTGCAGCATGTGGTGGTTGGCCATGAAGCCGATCAACTGGCCCATCGGAAATTCGAGAATGGTCTGCGATGGCGAAGACCAGAGCGCCGACGCCATCGGTACCAGGTGTTGATCGCGGAATGCTGCGCCATAGCCATGCCGTTGCAGATACGCGCCCAGCGTGCTGAAACGCTCGTCGCTGTGCAGCACCGCCGGCGCCTGCCGATAGAAACGGCGCAGGTCCGCCAGCATGCCCCAGAAGCGTGGGCTGAGCAGGTTGCGGCGCTGGCAGAACAGCCCGTTCAAGGTGCCGGCGTTGTATTCGAGCCCGCTGCGCGCATCGTGCACCGAAAAGCTCATCGTGGTCGGCTGCGCGGCCACGTCGAGCTCGGCGAACATGCGCGTGAGCAGCGGGTAGTGCTGCGGATTGAACACGATGAAGCCGCTGTCCACCGCGTAGTGCCGGCCGTCCAACTGGATGTCGTGGGTGTGGGTGTGCCCGCCCAGGTAATCGGCGGCTTCGAACACCGTGACCTCGTAGCGCCGCGACAGCAGCCACGCCGCGCCCAGGCCGGCAATGCCGCTGCCGACCACGGCGATCCTGCGCTCGTTCATGGGCTCACCCGCTGGCCACGGCTGACCAGCGACGCCGGCATCGGCTTGAGATCCCAGACCAGGCCCAGCCACGACATCGCGGTGAGTCCGTACCAGGTCACGTCGTATTCCCACCAGCGCAGGCCCTGGCGTGCCGAGCCGGGATAGAAGTGGTGGTTGTTGTGCCAGCCTTCGCCGAAGGTGAGCAGCGCCAGCAGCCAGTTGTTGCGGCTGTCGTCGCGGGTGTCGAAACGCCGGCTGCCGAAACGGTGCGCCAGCGAATTGATGGTGAAGGTGGCATGGAACAACGCCACGGTAGAAATGACGAATCCCCATACCAGCAACTGCGGACCATTGGTGTGCAACCCTGGTGCGGCACTGTCCAGCCAGCTGCCGAGCAGGTACAGGCCCACGGCCAGCAGCACCGGCATCACGATGTCGAAGCGGTCGAGAAAGCGCAGCTCGGCAAACCGACGCAGATCCGGGATGACCTCCCAGTCGGTGCGGAAATTGCGCGGTGTCAGGAACCAGCCGGTGTGGCTCCACCAGAAGCCGTGCTGGGCCGGCGAATGCGGATCGCGCCCGGTATCGGTATGCCGGTGATGGTTACGGTGATGCGCGGCCCACCAGAGCGGCCCACGTTGCACGCAGGTGGCGCCGATGGACGCGAACACGAACTGCAGCACGCGCGAAGTCTTGAACGCGCGATGCGAAAAGTAGCGGTGGTAGAAGCCGGTGAGCGCGAACATGCGCAGTGCATACAGCGCCAGCGCGGTGCCGACCGCAAACCACGAGGCGCCAACCCAGAACACCGCCAGGCAGGCCAGGTGCAGCGCGATGAAGGGCAGGGCGCGCAGCCAGTCGATGCGGTCGGCGCGCGCCTCGTCCAGGGGACCATCGGCTTGCGAATCCACCCAGCGGCGCAGGCTGCCCAGACGGCCGGCGACTCCACCGCGCCGACGCGAGAGACCGGACCGGGGCGAGGCGGGGTGTGGGTCGGTTCCGGAACTCGGCACGCATCAATCTCCGTGTGTAGTCGTGACCCTGTACGGAAGCGGCCGGCAAACAGATGCACCCGCCCAGTCGATCGCCCGCCGCTTCGACACCTAGCGGTGAGCGTCGCATGCGGATTGCGCAGCTGGGCGCTCGCATGCACGATCGCGTTATCGCGCGCGGCGAACTGTGCGCGCAGTATCGGTGACACGTATGAGGCTGCTTGTGAACACGGCTGCCTGCGCGTGTATCGCAGGCAGCCGTGGTTGCGCTGGCTCAGGGCGCCATCGCCAGCGTGCTGATGCCACCCTTGGCAACCACCGTGCCGGTCGCCACGCCACCGGGTGCGCCGCCCGGCGGTTCCAGCGTCACGGCCAGGATCGCCTCGTTGCTGAGCATGGGCATCAGCTGATCGGGGATCTGGGCGCGGTGGGCCCGTTGATCGTCGAAGGTGCCCATCGAGTGCGCCTTGCCATCGGGCGTGATCAGCCACAGCTCGGGCACCTTGCCGGCGGTGGCGGTGCGGTCCAGCGGCGTCACCGTGATGGTGTGCTTGTCGGCATCCATCAGCGCCACGTAGCCCGGCCGTCCGTCTTCGGTCGCCAGCGTCGAGGTCATGGCGATGCCGGTCGCCGGCGGGGTGGTCTCCGCAGGCGGGGTGACCGGCGTCTGCACGACGGGTGTGTCGCGCGGCGGCTGCACGGGCGCCGTGCGCAGGTTCAACAGCGCCAGCACGCAGACCGCGGCGGTGGCCAGGCCAGCGGCGCTGGCCCAGCGCCAGAAGCGCAGGTTGTTCCAGAGCGGGGTGGCCGGCGTGCCGGTGCTGGCGGGCGCTGCCACCGGCACGGCGCGCAACGGCGTATCGAAGCCCAGCGTCTGGCGCACGCGTGCCCAGACCTGGTCCGGCGGCGTCACCGCGGCGATCTCTTCCAGCAGCGGGGCCAGATGCTCCTGCCACTGCAGCACCGCCTGGGCGAACGCGGCATCGGTGGCGATCCGCTGCTCGGCCGCCAGACGTTCGTCGGCGCTCAACAGGCCGAGCACGTACTCGCCGGCCAACACGTCGCGTGGCGGTTCCTGGTCGATGGGAAAGGGCGTACTCATCGTTCCAGACATGCCTTGAGTTTTGCCAGGCTACGGCGGATCCAGCTCTTGACCGTGCCGATGGGTGTATCGGTGCGCGCGGCGAGTTCTTCGTAGGTGATGCCTTCGAAAAACGCGGTGCGAATCAGCTCGCTCCGCGGCGGTTCCAGTTCGGCCAGGCAGTGGTCGATGCGGCGCCGGGTGCTGGCGCGTTCGGTCCGCTCGAGCGGCAGTGCATCCTGGTCGCGCAGCTCGCCGGCATCGTCCAGCGCCACGTTGCGGCGCTGCGGCGCGTTGGCGCGCAGATGGTCGATGGCCTTGTTGCGCGCGATCATCGCCAGCCAGGTCAGGCCGCGGGCACGGCTGGGGTCGAATTGACCGGCCTTGTGCCAGATCAGCGTAAACACGTCCTGCAGCACTTCCTCGGCTTCGGCGCGCTGCGGGATCAACCGCAGGCACACGCCGAACAGCTTGGGCGAGGTCTGCCGGTAGAGCGCTTCGAAGGCATGCCGGTCGCCACCTGCGGTTGCGGTCAGCAGGCGTCCGGTCTCATCGTCGTCGTTGCCGGGAATGGCACTCATGCGGTCGGGCGTTGGGAGAGGTGAGCGCGATGCTACCGGACTGTGCCGATGCTGTCCTTCATTTCCGCCACCACAGCAGCGCAGCGGCAAGCAGCAAGACGACTTCCACGACGGCCAGCGCCACCGTGGGCGCGGAGACCGGCCATAGCCTGGCCAGCGACACGCTGCGGAACAGCACGATGGGCACGTAGAAGGCCAGTGCGACCAGCAGGCCGGTACGCGGTTGATCGATCCAGGCGAAGTAGCCGAACAGGAACGCCATGCCCAGCTGCAGGCCGCCGTAGATGACCAGGTATTCGGACTGTCCGGCCGGGGAGAGCTGGGTGTAGCCCACCGCGTTCGCGGTCTTGATCGGCGAGAGCGTGCACCAGATCGCCAGGGCGACATACAGTATTGCGTTGATCCAGAGGTAGGCCTTTGCCATGCGGGTGCTCCTGTGCGCGAAAGGGGGGCCTGGGCCGTTGTACGCAACGGCGCGTGGTCGGGCGTGAAGATGGAGGCCGTCTGGGTCACGGGGTGGCGCAGCTGCGGGTCAGCGGTTGCTCGCGCGCCTGTTGCAGCTCGGTGTCGCTGGCGGCAGCCGGCGCGGTGTCCGGGAACACGATGCGCACGCGCGGGTAGCGCCCCTGCGCGTCGCGCAGATTGCCCACGCCGCGGAACTCGAGCAGGCGTTTGTTGGCGATGGAATAACGCACCTCCAGCGAAGGCACCGCCGCGCCATACCAGGCATCGAGCGAAATGCGGAAGCGCCGCTGGCCTGCGCTGTCGTCGATGCGTTCGACCCGGAACGCCAACTGCCGTTGCAGGCTGGGCAGCACGAAGTCCACGCGTTGCGACGTGCTGGCAAGCGCCTCCCAGTGGTTGCGCAGATAGGTATCGAAACCGGCATCGATCACGCGCTCGTCTTCGCCGGCCGGCAACGCGGTGCTACGTTCGGGTTTCCCTGGCGGCTGTTGGAACATCTCGCGCACGCCATCGCGCCGGCGCACGCCTTCGCGATACCCGTCGCGTCCGTCGATCAGGCTGAAATCGGGTGCCGTGCCGCCGCCGTCGACCTGCTTGCGCGCAAACGCCTGCCCGTTGAGGCAGCGGTACAGCACCAATCGCCCGCCGTCATCGAGCAGCCAATGCGATTCGCGGTAGCGCAATGCGCCGCTGTCGGCATCGAAGACCTCGCCGTCCACGCGCGTCGCCGCCGCCGCACTCAGCGGCAGGCTGCCAAGCACCAGCAGCAGCAATGGCGGAATCGGCCGGCAGCAGGCGGCAATGGCGACAATGGCGGCAGCAAGTGGACGCATGGGCACATCCTCGATGGCAGTGTTTACCCATACGGGCGCGGCCGCAGCATGGATGCGCCATCGCGCGTCAGGACGTTCCTGACCGCCTGTGGGTGCAGCGCGCAGGTGCCGCGTGGCGGCATGGCGATCACCGATCCGCCGGATCTGGCGCTGCCTCAGCCGGTTGGATGCAGCTCGATGCAATCCACCGGGCACGCCGGCAGACACAGCTCGCAACCGGTGCACAGCGGTGCGATCACCGTATGCATGTGCTTGGCGCCACCGACGATGGCATCCACCGGACAGGCCTGGATGCATTTGGTGCAGCCGATGCAGTCGGCCTCCACGATCCACGCCACCTGCGCCGGCTTGTGCGCCCCGCGACTGCGATCGTAGGGACGTGCAGGCACGCCGAGCAGGTGCGCCAGCGCACGCGCACCGGCATCGCCGCCGGGAGGGCAGTGGTCGACACCGGCCTGACCGTCCGCCATCGCCTGCGCATAGGGGCGGCAGCCGTCGTAGCCGCACTGGCCGCATTGGGTCTGCGGCAGCAGGCGGTCGAGCCGTTCGACCAGATCGGGGATGGAGGCGGGCATGGCGGTGTCAGTGCAGCGGATGGCCGCGATACCAGCGCTGTTGCGCCAGGGCCAGCATCGGCCGGTCTTCGCGGCTGTCGCCGTAGGCATGCACGCAGGCGTACTGCGCCAGGTCGTAGCGTGCGCGGATCTGCACGGCCTTGTGCGGCCCGCAATCGCCATCGGCATAGCGCCCGCTCAGCACGCCACCGGTGTGTTCGAGCCGGTTGCAGATCAGCGACAGCCCATGCTGCGTGCACCACGGCTGCAGATACAGGTCCAGCGAGGCGGAGACCAGCACCACTTCATGCCCCTGCGCCTGATGCCAGTCGATGCGCTGCATCACCTCGGCACGCAGCACGCCCGGCAGTGCGGTGCGTGCGTAGTCCACGCCATATGCGGCCATCTCGTCCAGCGCACGGCCGCTGAACACCATGCGCGTGACCCGCGCGCGCAGCGCGGCAGCGGACACCACGCCTGTCCGATACCCGAGCAGCCATGGGCCCACCTGCCACTTCGCCGCCGCCAGTTGCGCAGGCGTGGCGACCTTGCGCAGGAAACGCACATAGGTGTCGCAGGTGGTGACGGTGTGATCGAAGTCGAACAGGGCCAGGTGCATGGGGCTGGGATTGGGGAGTCGGGAGTGGGGATTGGTTAAAAGCGCGGTGACTGATTGTTCCCTTCTCCCGCGTGCGGGAGAAGGTGCCTCGCAGGGGCGGATGAGGGCAGGTGCCAGGCACTCAAGTCAGGTCTACTACGACAGTGGGGATTGGTTAAAAGCGCGGTGACTGATTGCTCCCTTCTCCCGCGTGCGGGAGAAGGTGCCCCGCAGGGGCGGATGAGGGCAGGTGCCGAGCACTCAAGTCAGGTCTACTACAACAATCAGCTCCGGCTTCTACGAATCCCAAATCCCGACTCCCCAATCCCGTTACCTGACAGGCATGCCCGGCTGCGCGCCGCTGTCGGCGTCCAGCAGCGCGAGCGCGCCGCCGTCGAAACCGGCCGACAGGATCATGCCTTCGCTGATGCCAAAGCGCATCTTGCGCGGGGCCAGGTTGGCGATGAACACCACGCTGCGGCCGACCAACGTCTCCGGCTCGCCGTAGCTGCCGCGGATGCCCGAGAAGATCTGGCGCTTGCCCAGCTCGCCGGCATCCAGTTCGAAGCGCAGCAGCTTGTCCGAGCCTTCCACGAATTCGCACACCAGCACCTTGCCGATGCGCAGATCGAGCTTGGCAAAATCGTCGATGCCGATGAGGCCGGGATTGGTGGTTTGGGATTCGGGACTCGCAACGGCGCTAGGCTTTGCGTCCGCCTTGGCCGGTGCAGGCTTGGAGGTGGCAGCCGGTGCCGCAGGTGCGGCGAGGGTGTCCTTGGAGGCGTCGGTCATGGCGTCGATCAGTTTGGGGTCGATACGGGTGAAAAGGGCGGTGTAGGGCTGGATCGTGTGCGCGGTCAGCGGGCGCTCCACATCTTCCCAACTGGTCATCGGCGCCGACAGAAACGCCTCGGCCTCGGCACAGGTGCGCGGCAGGATCGGCTTGAGCGCGGCGACCAGGATGCGGAACAGATTCAGCCCTTGCGTGCACACCGACTGCAACAGCGCATCGGCGCCCTCCTGCTTGGCGATCACCCATGGCTTGGTGTCGTCGATGTACTTGTTGGCCTCGTCGGCCAGCGCCATGGTCTGGCGGATCGCGCTGGCCGCATCGTTGCGCTCGTAGGCTTCGCGGATCGGCGCCAGTGCGGCGACGAAGCGCTCGTATTGCGCCGGGTCGGGCAGCGCGTCGGCCAGCTTGCCGTCGAAGCGCTTGCCGATGAAGCCGGCGCAGCGGCTGGCCAGGTTGACGAACTTGCCGACCAGATCCGCGTTCACCCGCGCGATGAAATCGCCCAGGTTCAGATCCAGATCGTCCACGCCGCCGGAGGACTTGGCGGCGAAGTAGTAACGCAGCGCTTCCGGCTCCAGGCCCACGTCCAGGAAGGTCCGCGCCATCACGAAGGTGCCGCGCGACTTGGACATCTTGGCGCCGTCCACGGTCAGGTAGCCGTTGACGTGCAGGCGCGTGGGCGCGCGGTGGCCGGTGCCGTGCAGCACCGCCGGCCAGAACAGGCCGTGGAAATTGACGATGTCCTTGCCGATGAAGTGATGCAGCTCGGTCTGCGTGCCGGCCACCAGGTGCGCGTCGAAGTCTTCGCCCATCTGCACACACAGCGTCTTGAAGCTGCACAGGTAGCCGATCGGCGCATCCAGCCACACGTAGAAATACTTGCCCGGCTGGCCGGGAATCTGGAAACCGAAATACGGCGCATCGCGGGAGATATCCCAGGCGCGCAGGCCGCCTTCGGCGTCCAGCCACTCCTTGAGCTTGGCCTTGACGCCGGGCAGCGCCACCTCGCCCGCCAGCCAGTCGCGCAGGAAACCGTCGAAATGGCCCACTTCGAAGAAAAAATGCTCCGAATCGCGCAGCTCCGGCGTGGCGCCGGAGATCACCGACCTGGGCTCCTTCAACTCGGTGGGCGCATAGGTGGCGCCGCAGACCTCGCAATTGTCGCCGTACTGGTCGGCGCTGCCGCAGTTGGGGCAGATGCCCTTGATGTAGCGGTCCGGCAGGAACATGCCCTTGGCCGGGTCGTAGAACTGCGCCACCGAGCGCCGGCTGATGTGTCCGGCGGCCTCGAGCCTGGCGTAGAAGGCCTCGGTGAGTTCGCGGTTGACCGGCGAATTGGTCGAATCGTAATGGTCGAAGGTCACCCCGAACGCGGCGAAATCGCGCTCGTGGCTGGCCTGGATGCTGGCGATGAATGCTTCCGGGGTCACCCCGGCCTTCTCGGCGGCCAGCATGATCGGCGTGCCGTGGGTGTCGTCGGCGCAGACGAACCAGGTCTTGTCGCCGCGCAACCGGCGCGCGCGCACCCAGATGTCGGCCTGGATATAGCCGACCAGGTGCCCCAGATGCAGCGGGCCGTTGGCGTAGGGCAGGGCGGTGGTGACGAGTGCAGTGCGGGTCATGGCGGGCGTAATGCGGGGGACACGCGATTATCGCACTAGTCGGCAGCCGGGATTGGGGCTGGGAATGGGGAATCGGGATTAGGGAATCGGTCAAAGCAGGGTCATGTGGCCGTGTTGTCGAGGCGCGCAGGTGTTTTGCCGCGCATGTGGCGTCAGGATGGGCACGCACAAAAAAGGCGCCCTCACGGGCGCCTGCTCTTACCGAATCCCGAATCCCGATTCCCGGCTACTCGCGCACCCAGGTCTGCGTGCGACCGAGCGCTTCGATGCCGACATAGCCGCGCATCTGCAGCTTCTTGCCGCCTTCGGTCAGGGTGATCTTGGCCTTGTAGGTCTTGCCCTTGGCCGGGTCGAGCACCGAGCCGCCGCTCCATACCGCGGTGCCGTCCGGCTTCAGGCCCCACAGGATGGTCATGCCCTTGATCGGCTTGTTCTTGCGCTCGCCATCGCACTTGTCGCAGATCGGGTTCGGCCCCTTGGCCGACTGCAGGATCTCGACGACTTTGCCGCTGAGCGTGCCGTTGGCGGCCTGTTCGATCTGCACCACCGACTTGGGCTTGCCGGTTTCGTCGTCGATGGTCTTCCAGCGGCCCACCGGCGAATCGGAGGCCTGGGCCAGCAACGAGGCGGCCGCCAGCGGCAGGGCCACGATCAGGGTCTTGAAGGTCTTGCGCATGTGTCCCCTCCCAGGGATGACGGGGGCCGCCGTCGGCGGCCTGAGAGCGAATGTATACCGTGGGGTATGGTTGCGGAAAGATGCGCTGCGGGATGCGTTCATGCGTGCATGTCGCTCTTCGCCGAGGCAATGGCAGCCCCTCGGCGGACGCACGTCTTCCGTGGGCGGCATCGGTGTCGCCTGCGCGTTGCTGCCTAGCCGGCCTCGTACAGCTCCAGCGGCAACTCATCCGGGTCGGCGAAAAACGTGAAGCGGCGGCCGGTGTATTCGTCGATGCGGATGTCTTCGGTCGCCACGCCATGCGCGTTGAGATGCGCAACGGCCGTATCCAGGTCTTGGACGCGAAACGCAAGATGGCGCAGTCCTTGCGCTTCCGGGCGGCTGGGGCGCGCGGGTGCGTTGGGGAACGAGAACAGCTCGATCTGGCCGCCATCGGGCAGCGCCAGGTCCAGCTTCCAGGAATCGCGCGCCTGCCGGTAATGCTCATCGAGTACGCGCAGGCCCAGGATCTGGCAATAGAACTGCTTGGAGCGCGCGTAGTCGCCCGCGATGATTGCCACGTGGTGGATGCCGGCGAGCATCATGCAGCGCTCCGAAGCAGCGTGGTCGGCAGGATGCCCGATGCCGACGTGTTCGGCCACGTGCCGTGCGCGCAGCGCAGATGCATGCGCGCGAGTGAAAACGCAACAGGGTCGGCGATGCCTGCACTGGTCGCGCTGTACGCAGTTGGCAAGTGCTCCGGCACGCCCGCGGCAAGGCCGCGCGTGGATGTCTGAAGAGCTGGACGGCGATCGTGTGGCATGGGGATGGCCTGCAAGAAACAGTCATCAGCATAACGGTCGGCAAGTGAGTTGCAGGTCTTGCGTCACAGCTGGCCTGCGCATGGCTGGGCTCGTCTGCGTGTGCATGGCAGGATGAAGCTCCTCCGCCCAGACGCACCCATGTCCGAACCATCGTCCACCGCGGCACCGCAGTTCCAGCGCAGCATGCAGGTACGCCATCTGGTGATGCTGTCGCTGGGCGGGGTGATCGGCACCGGGCTGTTCTTCAATACTGGTTACATCATCGCCAGCACCGGCGCGCTGGGCAAGGTGATCGCGTACCTGATCGGCGCGCTGGTGGTGTATCTGGTGATGCAATGCCTGGGCGAACTGGCCGTGGCGATGCCGCAGACCGGCGCGTTCCATGTGTATGCCGCGCGTTATCTGGGGCCGGCCACCGGCTACGTGGTGGCGTGGCTGTATTGGCTGACCTGGACGGTGGCGCTGGGCTCCAGCCTGACCGCCGCGGCGTTCTGCATGCAGTACTGGTTTCCGCACAGCCCGGCATGGCCGTGGTGCCTGCTGTTCTGCGCGCTGATCTTCGGTTTGAACACGGTATCGGCGCGCTGGTTTGCCGAAGGCGAATTCTGGTTCTCGCTGATCAAGGTGATCACCATTTTGATCTTCATCGTGCTGGGCGGTGCGGCAGTGGTGGGCCTGCTGCCGCTGGCCGATGGTTCGCCGCCGCCGGGTCTGCGCCATCTGCGTGCCGACGGCTGGTTTGCGCAGGGCACCTTGCCGATCCTGATGACGATGGTGGCGGTGAATTTCGCCTTCTCCGGCACCGAGCTGATCGGCGTGGCCGCCGGCGAGACCGCGCAGCCGGCACGTGCGATCCCACTGGCGATCCGCACCACGCTGGTTCGGCTGGTGGTGCTGTTCGTCGGCACCGTGCTGGTGCTGGCGGCGTTGCTGCCGGCCGGGCAGGCGGCGGTGGACACCAGTCCGTTCGTGCGCGGCTTCGCGTTGCTGGGCATCCCGTATGCGGCCGACGTGCTGAACGCGGTGATCCTGACCGCGATTCTGTCGGCCGCCAATTCCGGCCTGTACGCCGCCGCGCGCATGCTGTGGTCGCTGGCCAACGAGGGCACGCTACCGGCGCGGCTTGCGCGGCTGACCCGTCGCGGCATTCCGTTGCCGGCCTTGTTGCTGAGCATGCTGGGCGGGCTGCTGGCCCTGCTGACCGGCGTGTATGCCGCCGATACCGTGTTCGTGGCGATCTCCGCGGTGTCCGGGTTTGCGGTGGTGGTGGTGTGGCTGAGCATCTGCGCGGCGCATTACCGTTTTCGCCGCCAGTTGCTGCGCGATGGCATCGCGGTGGAGACGCTGGCCTATCGTGCGCCGTGGTATCCGTGGACGCCGATCCTGGGATTTGCGCTGTGCCTGCTGGCCTGCATCGGGCTGGCCTTCGATCCGCAGCAGCGCATTGCGCTGTACTGCGGGATTCCCTTCGTGGCGCTGTGTTATGGCGCCTACGCACTGACCCAATGGCTTGAGGCCCGGAGACTGCGCCCATGACGATCGCTGCCCGCCAACCGCGCGAAAATGCGCCCTTCAGCCAGGCCTTGCAGCACGAGGGGTACGTGCTGCTGGATGGCGCCCTGGCCACCGAACTGGAACACCGCGGCTGCGATCTCAACGATGCGCTATGGTCGGCGCGGGTGCTGATGGAGCAGCCGGAGCTGATCTACCAGGTGCATCGCGACTACTTCGCCGCCGGTGCGCAATGCGCGATCACCGCCAGCTACCAGGCCACGCCGTTGGGGTTTGCCGCGCGGGGACTGGATCTGGCGCAGTCGCAGGCGCTGATCGCGCGCAGCGTGCAACTGGCCGCGCAGGCACGCGCCGATCACCTGCAGCAGCAGCCGGATGCTGCGCCGTTGTGGGTGGCCGGCTCGGTGGGTCCGTATGGCGCGTATCTGGCCGATGGTTCGGAGTATCGCGGCGATTACGCGGTGCCGTTGCAGCAGATGATGGACTTCCACCGTCCGCGCATCGCTGCGCTGGCGGCGGCCGGGGTGGATGTACTGGCCTGCGAGACGTTGCCATCGGCGAGCGAAATCGTGGCGCTACGGCAGTTGCTGGAAAACGAATTTCCGCAGCTGCCTGCGTGGTTTTCGTTCACCCTGCGCGATGCGGCGCACCTGAGCGATGGCACGCCGCTGGCGCAAGTGGTTCCGGCGCTGGATGCCTGCCCGCAGGTGCTCGCGGTGGGCATCAACTGCATCGCCCTGGATCGGGTCACGCCGGCCTTGCACTGCCTGTCGGCGCTGACCGCCTTGCCATTGGTGGTGTATCCGAACTCGGGCGAACAGTACGATGCGGGCAACAAGCGCTGGCATGCCGGCGATGCGCCTGCCTGCAGCCTGGCCGAGCAGCACGCGCAATGGCTGGCCGCCGGCGCGCGCCTGATCGGTGGCTGCTGCCGCACCACCCCACGCGACATCGCCGCATTGGCGGCGGCGCGGGCAGTAGGTTGATCACACCCAGATGTGCGCACTGAGTGTGCGGGCGGAAGCTGCCGTTGCCGGAGCACTGCCTGCAATCGGCGACGTCATGCCGCCCTCGAGCGCAGCGCGCCAGTCCTGCATCGACACCCGCCGGAGCAACGGCCCGGTCACGACGGCTGATGACGAGCACGGCGGCCGCGATCGTTGCCTCAGCCTTTCTGCGCTGCGATCCAGCGCTGGATCTTTTCCTGCAGGATGTCCAGCGGCACCGAGCCGTCCTTGAGCACTTCGGTGTGGAACGCGCGCACGTCGAAGCGCGGCCCCAGTTCGCGTTGGGCCTGGTCGCGCAGCTGCGCGATCTTCATCTCGCCCACCTTGTAGGCCAGCGCCTGGCCGGGAATGGCCAGGTAGCGGTCGACCTCGGCTTCGATATCGGTACGGCTCATCGCCGAGTTGTCCTGCATGTAGTCGATCGCCTGGGCGCGGGTCCAGCCCTTGCTGTGCAGGCCGGTATCGGCCACCAGCCGAATCGAGCGCCATAAGGCGTTCTGCAGGTAGCCGTAGTAGTTGTACGGATCCTGATACAGCCCCAGCTCGCGGCCCAGAGATTCGGCGTACAGGCCCCAGCCTTCGATGTAGGCGGTTTCGCCGCCCAGGCGGCGGAACTTGGGCAGGTCGGTCAGCTGCTGCTGCAGGCCGAGTTGGTAATGATGGCCGGGAATGGCTTCGTGCAGGAACAGGCTTTCCGCTTCCCAGGTCCTGCGCGAGGGCAGGTCGTAGGTGTTGACGTAGAAGATGCCCGGGCTGCTGCCGTTGCTGCCATTGACGACCGGGCGCATGTACGAGCCACTGGCAGCCGACGCGGCCCGCGCCGGTTCCACCACCCGCACTTCCAGCGCTGGGATGGCCTGGATGTTGAACAGGCGCGGCACCGCACCCTGCACGCGCCCCTGCAGACCGCGGTAATAGCCCAGCAGTTCGGTGTCGCTGCGGAAGCCGAAGCGCTTGTCGGTCTGCATGAACTTGTAGAACTTTGGCAGGCTGCCGCGGAACTTGACCTGCTTGGCCAGCGCCTGGATCTCGCCCTGCAGGCGCGCCACTTCGTCCAGCCCGATCTGGTGGATCTGCTCCGGGCTCAGCTCGGAGGTGGTGCTCTGACGCACGTCGTAGGCGTACCACGCCGCGCCGTTGGGCAGCGCCGCCAGGCCATCGCTGTCGCGGCAGGCCGGCAGGTATTCTGTGGCGATGAAGCCGCGCAGCGCGCGATACGCCGGCAGGATGCGCACCTCGATCAGCCGCTTGTACTCGGCGGTGAGGCGCTGCTTGTCCGCCTCGGGCATATCGGCCGGCAGGTTACGGATCGGCCCCCAGAACAGGCTGTCTTCGGCACTGCGCGCAATGATCGCATCCAGCTGCGGCAGCACCTTCTGCATCAGCACCTTGGGTTGCACCACCCCGGCCTGCATGCCGGCGCGCATATTGGCGATGGCCTGATCGAACAGGTCCGGGATGCCGAGCGCGCGCCGCGACCAGTTGTCGTAGTCCTTGACCGTCTTGAACGGCTGCGCGCCGGTGCCCGAGCCCAGCACCACCGCGATGCTGGCGATGTTGTAGAACTGATTGATCGGCAGCATCCAGCTGGGGAACTGCTCGGCCGCCAGCGCGCTGCGCGCGTCGCGCACGAAGATCTGGTAGCTGAGCAGGTCCTGTCCGCTCAGGCCGTCCGGGCCCAGCGCTTCGGCCTTGCCCAGCCACAGCACGGTGAAATCGTGCGACTGCTGGCGGAACGCCGGCGACAGGAAGTTGGGAAGCTGGTCGTTGTAGCGGCTCTCGCCCTGGAAGGTGGCCTGCAGCGGATTGAGCTTGAGCGAGGCGTCCCAGTACTGGTCGTAGAGCAGGTTGAGTTGCTGTGCCTTGGTCAGCACCACCGGCGCGGCCACGGCGCGCGGCCTGGCCCTGGTGGTCTTGCTGCCCTTGGCGGCCTTGCTGCTCCTGGCCGGCTTGGTGGTCTTCTTGGCCTTGCTCGCCTTCGCGCGCGTTTGCGTGGTCTGTGCCTTGGCGGTCTTCTTCTTGGCCGCATCGGCGGGCGCTGCCACTGACAGGCTCAACACGGCGGCGAGGGCCAGCGACAGCAGGCGGGAAAAGCTGAGGGGCATTACCGGCTCCGGAAACAAGCGAGCGGGGAGCTTGCCCGATATGCACGGTTACGGCCACCCACCGCGGTCATACCGCCTATCGGCAATTCATCCGGCGCATGGGCGCGGACCTGCGCCGGCCTGGCGTGGTGCGCTGCGGCATACCCAGGATTTGCAGGCGACCACAGCGTGCGGCGCGCATGGCTGTCACGCGAAGCTGCGTACCACTGCCGGCAAGGCATTGCTGTAGCGATGCACCGGCACGATGCGTCTGCCAGACGCGGCCCGGTTCACTCCGCAGCGGCTTCCTCGCGCAGCTGCTCGGCCCGCTCGGCGCCCAGGTAGGCACCGATGCCGCGGCGCGCCAGATACAGCAGCGGGATCAGGGCCACCGCAAAGCCCATCTTGTAGACGTAGTTGAGCGTACTCACCGCCAGGAACTGGTCCATCGACCAGTGCTGCGGACCGAGCACGAAGGCGATGTAGATCACCACGAAGCTGTCCACCAGCTGCGAGACCGCGGTGGAGCCGGTGGCGCGCAGCCACACGTGCTTTTCGCCGGTGGCGCGGCGGATGCGGTGGAACACCGATACATCGATCAGCTGGCCGAACAAAAACGCCACCAGCGAGCCGCCGATGGTCCACAGCCCCTGCCCGAACACCGCCGCGAACGCGGCCTGGTAGTCCGGCACGCCCTGGCTCTGCGCGGCGGTGACCCACCAGCCGGCCGGAGCCAGGGCGATGGCGGCGAAGGCGAACACGAACCCATAGCCGATCAGCGCCACCGCCACCCACGAGATGAAACGCACCCCGCGGCTGCCGAAGAACTCGTTGATGGTGTCGGTCATGATGAACACCACCGGCCACAGCAAGGTGCCGGCAGTGAAGCTGAGCGAGCCGGTCTGGCCGAACAGGTTCCAGTTCAGCGGCGCGATGCCCAGGGTGTCTTCCAGCGCGAAGATCTTGACCCCGATGAACTCGGCCAGCGCGGCGTTGACGCAGAAGAATGCCGCCAGCGCAATGAACAGGCGTACCGCACGATCGTCGAGGGTGCGCACAGGTGCCATGGTGTCAGCGATCCGCGGTCCGGGTGAAGGGCACCGATTCCGGCGCGACCGCGCCGCCGGAGATGATGAAGCTCATCGCCTGGTCCACGCTCCAGTCGGTGGGCGTGAGCAGTTCCACCGGCACGATTTCCAGGTAGCCGGAGGTGGGGTTGGGGGTGGTCGGCACATACACCGCCGCCAGTTCGCGACCGGTGCCCTGTTCCTTGATCACGCGGGTGACCAGGCCGACCGACTTCATGTCCCGATGCGGGAAGTCGATCAGCACCACGCGCTGGGTGCTGCCCGGCTGGGTCTGCAGGATATCCAGCAGCTTGCGCGCGCTGTCGTAGACCACGCTGGCCAGCGGAATGCGCCGCATGACCGCTTCGAACCAGCGCAGCAGGCGCTGGCCGATCACGCGCCGGCTGAGGATGCCGACGAACAGGATTGCTGCCACCGTGGCAACCAGGGCGATGCTGTTCTGTACCCACAGCGCCTTGATCCAGCCCAGTTCGTCCGGAAACGAGGCGGCGATGCGTTCGGACAACGGCACCACCCAGGGGCTGCTGATACCCGAGAGCAGCGCGAAGACGAACTTCACCACCACCCAGGTCAGCCAGACCGGCAGCAAGGTGAGCAACCCGGTCAGGAAGACGCGTTGCAGGGAAGGGCGGGCGTGCGGAGTGGGGGATTCGGACATCGGCATAGTGTAGGCATTCGGCCGCGCTCGGTGGAGGTGGGGCGGGGATTGGGGAGTGGGGAGTGGGGAGTGGTAGAAGCGCGGCACTGTGTGGCGTACTGGTGCAACCAGTGGTTTCAGAGGCAACGGCAACGTAAGGGCCTGGGCACAGAACGCCGGGTAGGTTGAGGCGCGGGCAAAAGCAAAAGCAAAAGCAAAAGCAGATGGTGGGCCGCTTCCTTCTCCCGCCGGGAGAAGGTGGCGCGTAGCGCCGGATGAGGGTACGGCCGCCGCTGATCTCTGGGACCAGGCTCTTCCAACTGCGCTGCCTGAAAACCGGCCGGCCGTCGCCCGGACACTGCGCGGATTTTTCGCCCAATCGGCTGTCGCTGTTTTGCCTGCTGAAGGAACACGATGTCGATACGTGGACGTGTCTTCGTCCACCCATCGCGGGGCTACGCCGACGGCAGTAAGATGCCCGGCTTCCCGCCGAAAGCGCTGTGCATGCTTGCCAAGTTCCTCAAGACCGCCTTGCTCGGTGGTTGCATCCTGCTTGCGGTATTGGCGGCGCTGTATGCCGTCTCCCAACGTTGGCCCATCCCCGATGCACAGCGGCAGGCGCTGGCGCAGCTGCGTCAACCGCTGCCGCCGTTGCGTGGGGCCAATCTGTTCGCGGCGCTGTGGTCGCTGTCCTATGCGGTTCCGGAAGCGCAGCGCGAGACCGTGCTGGCCAAGGACGTGGCGCGGTTGAATCGGCAGCCGCAAGAAGTGCCGTTTCAAAGTGCCGCAGCGGACTATCCGCGCCTGCCACGCTGGCCATCCACCGCGCCGGCACTGTGCAGGGCCAGCGCAGGTGGATGCCTGCAGCGCGTGCGTGAACAACCGCAGGCCTATGCCGATGCACTGGCCACGCAGGCGCCGATGTTGAGCAGGATGCGGGCATTGGCGAACTACAGCGACTACCGCAGCCCGTTCCGGCCACGCGCCGATATGGCGGTGCCCGAGCTGCCGCGGATGCCGCTGTCGATGACGGCCAGCGCACTGGACTTCGTCCAGGGGCGCACCACCCAGGCCCTGAGCGATGTCTGCAGCGACGCGCAGGTTGCCCGGGTGCTGCTGCGTAGCGGCGACAATCTGGCGATCACGATGATCGGTGCGGCGATGCTGCGCGGCAATGCGCAGTTGTTCGCCGACATGCTGGCCGAGCTACCGATGCAGGCGCCGCTGCCGGCGCGGTGCGCCGCGGCGTTTGCACCGGCGGCGATGGAAGAGATCTCGCTGTGCAATGCGCTGCACGGCGAATCGCGGATGGTGTTTTCGATGCTGCAGAACGCGTCCGTGCAGGATGGCGATCGCGCCTGGCTGGATCGCATCTCGCCACGGCTGCTGGATCGCGAGCGCACCCAGGCGCTGCTGGCACCGACCTTTACCTGGGCCTGCAGCGCACCGGTGCGGGCAGTGCTGGCGCAGGATCGGGCGCTGCCGCCGGGCATGGTGGCAACGCCCGACACGGCCACGGTGGCCTGCGTGGCCAATGCCACCGGCTGCCTGTTGGCGAATGTGGCGCATCCGGACTATGCCAATTACCAGCACAGGCTGCAGGACACTGCCGCGGCGCTACGCACGGTGACGGCCCTGCTGTGGTTGCGCGATCGTCCGGCCGACACGAGGCCGCTCGCGCAGCGACTGGCCGAGCTGCCGCCCGCGCTGCGCGGGCAGGCACGCCCGCTGCAGGCCGATGGCGACGGCAAGCATCTGAGCATCGCTCGGTATGCCAGAGGCGAAGAAGATGCCGGAGACGATCGCTGGCCAATGTCAGCCAGCCGGCTTGCGCTGGAGCCCACGGGCATTGCGATCCAGTAGCGGCGCAAGGCGTCACCGGCGCTGCGCAGCCCTCTGGAGCGCGGTGCTACTCGCCCCGGTCCGCCGGCAGCGGCCCTGAAGGTTCATCAGCGAATCCGTGCGATCATCCAAGGCGTGCAAGACGTGCGCGCCGCGGTCATCGCAGCAACGGCATTCCATACGCTGAAAAGCAACATGCCGCGCCCCTGACAGGATGCGGCATGGAGACGGGTCGCCACGCAAGCGCGCAGCAGAACGAAGCGGTGCGCACAGGCGCGCCGGGCGCATGCTCAGAAGCGGAAGTTCAACCAGCCCATCACGAAGGTCGAATCGCCGTAGCCGGCCTTCTCCAGTGCCGGACCGGCCATCAGGTGCTCGGCGCGGAAGGTCACCGACCAGTTCGGGTCGATGTTCCAGGTAGCGTTGATGCGCGGCATGGTGCCGATGCGACGCTCGCCGGTGCTCTGGGTGCGCGCGTAGGCACGCGCCTGGTTGTTGTAGATCGCATCGCTGGTGGTCTGGCGCCACAGGGTTTCCCACTCCAGGTTCACCGTGAGCTTGGGCGTGGGCGAGAAGGTGAAGGTCGGGGCGGCGGTGACCAGGTTCACCGGGCCGAAGAACGTGGCCCAGCTGAAGTAGATCGTATTGCCGTACAGGAAGTTGTTGTTGCGCAGCGTGCCGGTGCCGGACGTGCCGCCGCCGCCGGAGGCGATTTCGCTGTGGAAGCCCAGGCGCGGTTTCCAGCCGGTGTCGCTCAGCGACCAGGCGTTGGAGGTGCTGGCCATGTAGGCGCGCAGATCGCGGCCACCATAGCTGCCGCGCTGCACCGTCACGAACGAATCGGTGCGCAGCTTGCCCACGTTGCCCCACAGCCGCAGGCCGTAGTAATTGCGGTGTTCTTCGGCGGTCTGGCGGCCCCATACCTGGTTGTCGTTGCGGAACTGATAGAAGAACGGCTCCAGGTACATCGGCTTGGCGGTCGGCAGGCGATAGCCGCCGACCACGCCGCGGAAGTGCCGCGAGCGGTCGATGCGGTCGTCGCCCAGGCCTTCGGTGCCGTCGAGATTGAAGTTCAAGTCGAACACGTCCACCCGGGTCTTTTCGCCGATCGCCCAGGCGCGCGTGCCGTTGAAGGTCACGAAGATATCGGTGTTGTCGCGCAGCGCCATCAGGGTGGTCGGGCCATCGACGAACACCTGACGGCCGATCCGCAGGCCGGTATCGGCGCCGCCGATGTTGCCCTTCACGTCGAAGAACACCTGCTGCAGGATCGCGTTGTTCTCCTGGGTGCCGGTCTTGGCGCCTTCGTTGCGCCCGTCCAGGCTGCCGTGCGCCAGTTCGGTATACAGACGGAAGTGCTCTCCCACGTGCAGATCCGCACCGAAGAACGCACGGAACAGGTACTGCTGCTGCGAGTGGCTGCCGGGAATCAGCCCCGGGTTGGTGATGGTGTTGCTGCGCACGCGCAGCTCGTTGCTGAGCGAGACGTAGACATCGCCGTCTTCGCTGAGCGGGATGTATTTGAGCGGGTCGAACGGGCTCTTGCGCTTGGACCGATCCTTCAGATACGACCAGTCTTCGGCCCAGCGCACCTGCCACATGTTGCCGCCCTGCTTGGCACCCCAGCCCTGGGCTTCCTGCGGATAGCCCTTGGCGGTGGCCGGCGCAGCGGTGACCGGTGCCTTGGCGGGCTCGGCCACCGCCTGTTCGGCATTGGCCGGGGCTGGCTGCGCCTGCGCCAGAGCAAGGCCCGGCAACGCCAACCCGATCGCGAGGCACAGGCGCCGTGTGGCACCAAAGGAAGTGTCAGCCGTGGCCAGCTGCGCCAAGCGTGTCAGTTGCATCGTGTCGCCCTATCGAAAAGTGAAAACCACCTGAGCGAGTTTTAACGGCACAGGGGGCGTTGACTGTAGTGGAGCCTCGGCGGAAAGGCAGTAACCCAAAGGTTCTAAGCTCATGAACCGGCTCGGGAATCGAACGCGACAGGGGCGGGAGCGGGGATTCGGTGGAGGGATTGGCTACAGCGGATGGCATGGGCCTTGTGCGTCTGTCAGCGGCCGAGTTTGCGCTGCAGCTTGTTGCCAGGCCACTGCGCCGTCAGCTGCCCAATCCCGCAGTGACCAATCTCGAATCCCACCCCCACTCCCAGTCCATGACTACCAGCACATCCGCTATACCAAACTTCTACATAGCATTGCCTTCAACCTAACAGGAGACGGCGATGAGCGAGCTGGATGCCCATCTGAAGAAGTTCCAGAAGGAACTCAGTGCCGGCACGGTGTCGTTGGCCTTGCTGGCGGTGCTGGCCCAGGCCGGGGAGCCGCTGTACGGCTATCTGATCGCCAAGCGACTGGAAGGTCTGGAAGGGGTACTCAGCGGCAAGCAGAGCGCGTTGTACCCGGTACTGCGCAATCTGGAAGGGGCCGGATTGCTGCAGAGCCATGTCGAGCCGTCGGCCTCCGGGCCGCCGCGACGCTATTACCGCATTACCGACAGCGGGCGTGACTGCCTGCGCGACTGGACCGCCGCCTGGCGAGCCACCCGTGATTCCGTTGATTCCGTGCTGGAGGGGACTCACTCATGATGACGACCGCACACCCACGTCCGTTGCCGACGACCATTCCCGATTACCTGATGCAACTGCGCCAGGCGCTGTCCGGCGCCGATCCGGCGATGATCCAGGACGCGCTCTACGACGCCGAAGAATATCTGCGTGCCGAACTGGCAGAGCAGCAGGGCAAGAGCGAAGCCGATGTCATTGCGGGTGTGGCCGGCAGCTACGGCGCGCCCGAGGAAGTGGCCGAGATCTACCGCGAAACCGAAGTCACGGTGAGCCGCGCGCTGCGCCCGCCGCTGCCGCCCCGGCGCAGCTCGTGGCTGGGCAAGTTCTTCGGCGTGGCGGCCGACCCGCGCACCTACGGCGCGTTGTTCTACATGCTGCTGTCGCTGGCCACCGGCATCTTCTATTTCACCTGGGTGGTCACCGGTGCCAGCCTGTCGCTGGGATTGTTGATCCTGATCATCGGCGTACCGCTGTTGGTGGTGTTCTTCGGCTCGGTGCGGGTGCTGTCGCTGGTGGAGGGGCGCGTGGTGGAAACCTTGCTGGGCGTGCGCATGCCGCGCCGCCCACAGCATCCCGGCGCGCAAGGCGGCTGGCTGCAGCGCATCGGTGCGATGTTCACCGACGCGCGCACCTGGAGCACGATGCTGTACTTCCTGCTGATGCTGCCGCTGGGCATCGTTTACTTCACCGTGTTCATCACGCTGCTGTCGCTCTCACTGGGGCTGGCCGCGTCACCGGTCATCGCGTTGTTCGACCACACGGCGGTGCTGACCTGGGATGGCGTGGACATCACCAGCTCCTGGCTGACGTTGCCCTTGTTCGCGGTGGGCGCGCTGTTGCTGTTCGTCACGCTGCATCTGGCGCGCGCCTTCGGCAAGCTGCACGGCATGTTCGCCAAGCATCTGTTGGTCAAGAGCGGCGATGCTGCCGCGTGATGTGCGGCGCACCGGCTGTGCACGCCAGGCGCCGACGCCAGGCGACGACGGCCAGCCTGGCTGCGACCGACTGCGCTGTCCGCCGCTGGCGTTGACACAAAAAAATCCCCGGGCGTGTCGGGGATTGTTCTCTCGGATCAGGCGCGTTTGCCGCGCTTGCGGATCGGGGTGACGGTAGCCGGGTCGCGGCTGCCCACCGGGTCGGCATCGTAGCGGGCGATGAACTCGCGCACCTGCGGGTACACCACCTCGCGCCAGCGACGGCCGCTGAAGATGCCGTAATGGCCGGCGCCTTCCACGACCAGGTGGCGGCGGTGCGCCGCATCGATGCCGGTGCACAGATCGTGTACGGCTTCGGTCTGACCCAGGCCGGCAATGTCGTCCAGTTCGCCTTCGATGCTGAGCAAGGCGGTATTGCGGATCGCGGAGGGCTTGACCAGCTGGCCGTCCACCTTCCACTTGCCCTGCGGCAACAGGAACTCCTGGAACACCACGCGGATCGTGTCCAGGTAATACTCCGCCGGCATGTCGAGCACGGCGTTGTACTCGTCGTAGAACTGCCGGTGCGCCTGCGCATCCTGCAGGTCGCCCTTGACCAGGTCGGTGTAGAAATCCCAGTGCGACATCACGTGCCGGTTGGGGTTCATCGACAGGAAACCGGCGTGCTGCAGGAAGCCCGGATACACCTGGCGGCCGTGGCCCGGGTATGGGAACGGCACGGTGTGGATCAGGTTGTTCTGGAACCACTCGATGCCGTTTTCGGTTGCCAGGTTGTTGACCTGGGTCGGGCTGCGACGCGCATCGATCGGGCCGCCCATCATCACCAGCGAGCGCGGCGTGGGCTCGTCGTTGCTGGCCATCAGCGACACCGCGGCCAGCACCGGCACGGTGGGCTGGCAGACGCTCACCACATGCAGGCGCTCGGCGCCGATGTGGCGGATGAAGTCCTGGATATAGGTGATGTAGTCCTCGAGCCGGAACGCGCCAGCTTCCAACGGCACCATGCGCGCGTCCACCCAGTCGGTCACATAGACCTTGTGGTTGCGCAGCAGGGTGCGCACGGTATCGCGCAGCAGGGTGGCGTGGTGGCCGGACAACGGCGCCACCACCAGCACCGCCGGCTGCTCCTTCATCTTGCCGATCAGCTCGACGTGATCACTGAAACGCTTGAAGCGCAGCAGGCGGCAGAACGGCTTGCTCAGCACCTCGCGCTCGATGATGGGCAGCGAATGGCCGTCCACTTCGACATCGTCCAGCGCCCAGGCAGGCTTCTCGTATTCCTTGCCCAGCCGGTGGAACAGCTCGTTGCTGGCGGCCATGCGTTCGGCGCCCGGGAGCGAGGCCCACAGGCTGTCGGGGTCGGAAAACATCTTGGCGTTCGCCTGGGCCTGATGCACCCAGGGGGCTAGCAGATTGCGGGTCAGCTCATGCAGTTGATAAAGCATTCCACCCATCCGTGCGGTTTTGCTGCCGCGCAGCATACCGGGTTTGGCGCATTTGCACCTTAATGGGGCTGCGGATGGTTGAGGCTGTCATACGAAATATGGCAATAGGCCTGCCGTGGAAGGGACCCCTTATCTCTTGGCGATCTGCCAGATTAGGCGTCGAGAGCCGGCGTGGTCGACCGATAGCCCACAGGTCTGAGTGACCGCGGGAGAGCGAGGTCGCCACGCCGGAATCTCCTGGCAAACGCCCGAACAGTTGCTCGAGTAGGCGCTCGTAACGATAAGGCTGGGCTGCACAGGAGAGCTCTCGACCCTTATCTCTTGGCGATCTGCCAGATTAGGCGTCGAGAGCCGGCGTGGTCGACCGATAGCCCACAGGTCTGAGTGACCGCGGGAGAGCGAGGTCGCCACGCCGGAATCTCCTGTCAAACGCCCGAACAGTTGCTCGAGTAGGCGCTCGTAACGATAAGGCTGGGCTGCACAGGAGAGCTCTCGACCCTTGGAGCATAGCGGAGTTATCCATGAACGACAGTGCAGGAATCGATGTCTGCAAGCAGTGGCTGGATGTCCATATTCACCAGCTGCGTCAGGGGCGGCGCTTTGCCAACAACGCAGCGGGCCTGCGCCAGGTGTGCGCCTGGCTGGGATCCATGGAGCTGCATCAGGTGGTGCTGGAGGCAACCGGCAACTATGAGCAGATGGCGCTGGACGCGTTGCATGCGGCCGGCCTGCCGGTGGTGCGCATCAATCCTCGGCAAGGGCGCGACTTTGCCCGGGCAACCGGGCAACTGTCCAAGACCGATCAGCTGGATGCACGGGTGCTGGCGCAGATGGCAGCAGTGCTGAGCTTGAGGCGCTATCAGCCGCTGGAGGACTGGCGCCGGAGGTTGCGCGCCTACCAGCAGCGCCGCATGCAGGTCCTGGCGCTGGTGCAGCAGCAGCGCCAGCAGGTGTCCCAACTGAGCGATGCGTGGCTCAAGGAGCAGGCGCACTGCGGTTTACGGCAATGGCAGCAGCAGTTGAGTGAATTGGACGCGCGCATTGCCCAGCAGGTGGCTGCACGTCCGGAGCTGGAGGTGCTGCGTCAGGTCAAAGGGGTCGGCCCGGTCCTGCTGGCGAGCCTGGCGGCGCAGTTGCCGGAGTTGGGCCGCTTGACCGGCAAGGCGATCGGCAAGCTGGTCGGGGTGGCGCCGCTGGCACGCGATAGCGGCCTGATGCGCGGGGTCCGCCACATCTGGGGTGGACGGGCCTGCGTGCGCCAGGTGCTGTACATGGCGACGCTGGTGGCGGTGCGCTTCAACCCGGCACTGCGCGACTTTTACCAACGGCTGCGTGAGCGCGGGAAGGCCGCCAAAGTGGCCCTGGTCGCGGCAATGCGCAAGCTGCTGGTCATCCTCAACGCCAAGATGCGAGATCAACTGGCGGCTGACGCCGCCGGTTGATCAAGACAGTTGCTCTCCCTGCGGGAGAGGGGTTGGGGTGAGGGTACGGAGCGAAGCTACACGCATTGCATGCTTCAAGCAGCCAACACACGGCAGAAAAGCTGCCTGTCTTCACGGCACGGGCGAAGCAGTTCTCCTCAACCGCGCTCCAACGACGACGCCTCATCGGCCAGCTGCGGCGACAACCAGCAATGCGATCCCAGCGCGGTGAAGCCCACGCTGCCAAAGCGCTTGCGATACCAGCGCGCCGGCCGTGGCTGGAAGCCGTCGTGGTCGCCTTCGAACGCATCTTCCTGCGCAAAGGTCTCCAGGAAGGCGACGCCCGCACACAGCTCGGCCAGCCCGGGCAGTCCCTGGTTGAATTCGCGGGTGGGCACGTAATGCAGGACGTCCGAACAGATCAGCAGGTCCACCGGTGCGCAGGGGCGCAGCCAGGCGAAATCGCCGAAACGGGCCGGATGGATCTGGCGGCTGCGGCCATAGCGCTGCACGGCGTAGGCGCTGCTGTCGAAGCCCAGGTAGCTGAGCCTGGGGCGCAGCGCCAGCAGCGGCGCACGCCATGCGCCTTCGCCGCAGCCCACGTCCAGCACGCTGCGGATCGGGCGCTCCAGGTGGTACTCGGCCTGGGCGACAGCCAGTGCGACCTTGCGTCGCAGGCGCGCCGGGTCGGCCAGGCCCGCGTTGCGGTACCAGCGGGTGAAATAGGCGGCGTCGTACTGTTTGTGATCGGGCGTGGACATGTGTGAGGCGCTTTCGCGGCCTTGGATAGGTGAAAATGCGGGCCATCCTACGCGAGCCAGTGGAGCCAGCGCATGACCTTGTATCTGTGGATCAAGACCTTCCACCTGTTGTTCGTCATCGCCTGGATGGCCGCGGTGTTCTACCTGCCGCGCATCCTGGTCAATATCGCCGAAGCCGGTAGCGACACCGCGGTGCGCGCGCGCCTGGTGCTGATGGGGCGGCGGCTGTACAAATTCGGCCACAGCATGCTCGGCTTGGCGCTGCTGCTGGGTGCGGTGCTGTGGCAGGGCTACCGGGTGATTCCGGATTTCCCGACGATGGTGGCCGGCGGCTGGCTGCACGCCAAGTTGTTTGCGGTGGCCTTGATTCTTGCCCACTACATCGTGTCCGGCCGCTGGGTCAAAGGCGCCGAACAGGGACGTGGCGTGCCCGGTGGTCGGGCCCTGCGTTGGTTCAATGAAGTGCCGGTGATCCTGCTGGTGGGCGTGATCTGGCTGGTGTTGGCCAAGCCGTTCTGAGCCACGCCACAGCAAGGTGACGCAGGCTTGCTGGACTCGCTGTGGACATCATCGAGCGCCAGGGCGTGGAGGCCAGCTCGCCGACGGTAGCTTCGGCATCGCAAGCGCAGAAACCGCCTGCTCAGACAGGTTCGCGATGGGCGTGCGCAGTCATGCCTCGGCGTGTCGCGTTCATGCAGTGACGGTGAAATGGATCAGCTGCATCGACACGCACGTCGATGCAGCCGCGAGCGATGCGGTGCGAAGCGAGCGCGTGGCAGCCGTGGTGGGTTACGCGTCGTTGCGCTGTTGCTCGAGATGCACGGCCAGATAGCGCTTCTGGTGCCCGGCAAATCCCTTTTTGCCGTACAGCGCGTAAATTTTCCCGAAGACAGCGCGCGCACCCGCTTCATCCCCGAGCTGCAGCAGTGCTTCGCCTTCGGTCATCAGCACCAGATGGTCGGTGTGATCCGGGTCGTCGTACATCAGCGCCATCACCTCGATCCACTGACGCACGTTGTCCTCGTCGCGCAGATCGGCGTAGTCCTTCACGAAACTCGCCGACAGGCTTTGCGGGTAGTAATCCCAGGCCTGTTTGGGCTCGGGGATCAGCGCCCAGGCCTGCAATCCGAGGGCCAGCGAGTCCGCAATGGCGCCGCTGCGAAACGCCTGCGCCGACAGCTCCAGCAGATGGTCGATCTCGGCCTTCAGGCCTGCCTCGATGTCGGGTTTTCTGGGCATGCTGGTCGCCTTGGTCGCGCGGGGCTGCTCGAATGCGCGTCGCGTTCGTTGTTGCCAGATGACCCCTGGAGCGGCCGGCGATTACGCGCCGGTGTCCAGCTCGCGCAGACCCTTGCGTGCCAGGTCGACCCAGGCGCGTTGCTCGCGTTGGTAGTGCTTGGGCGACGCGGCGGCATGCCGCAGCACCTGTTCGTACATCGCCTTGGCCTGGTCGCTGCGTGCGGTGCGCTGCAGCAGCTGCGCATAGCGCACGCGCGCCTCTTCGCCGGGATAGCCCTGCGCCAGCGTTTCGTACTCGTGCAGCGCGGCATCGATGTCGCCGCTGTCTTCGACGGCACGCGCATACAGCAGGTGCCCGTCGTGCGAACGAAAGCCGGGGTTGGCCGCGATCAGGGCATCCAGGGTCTGCCGCGTCTGCTGCGGCTGGCCCAGCCCGAACTGGGCCTTGGCCAGGCCCAGCATCAGGTGCGGATCGTCGCGATACAGCCCGCGCAACGCGCCCTGGTAATGCTCGGCGGCCTGCGCGTAGTCGCCGCGGGCCAACAGGCTCTCGGCGAGCTGGCGACGATTTTCCGGAGTGTCGGCCACATCCAGGCGGCGCGAGGCATCGCGTTGTTCGCGCTGCGGGTCCAGGGTGTTGCGCACGCGCTTGAGGCTGCGGCGCGCGTTGGGGTCGTTGCGCAGGTCCGGGATCACCGCCACGAACACGTAGACCAGCACCGCCAGCAGCGAAAACGCCAGCAGCAGGAAGATCCAGTACAACGGGCGGCCGCTGCGTACGACGTGGACGCAGCAGGCGGCTTGCAGCAACAGCGAGATCAGCAGGAGTGGGGTCATGCCTGGGAGTCCTTTCCAAGGCCGCGCAGCTGGCGCGGCCGGTCATCGTGCACGCGGATCAATGCCCCTCGTAGGCACCGTAGCTGCGCAGGCGCTCGTAGCGTTGCTGCAGCAGGGTTTCCATCGGGATCTTTTCCAGCGCGTCCAGTTCGTTGAGCAGGACCGCCTTCAGGCGCTTGCCCATCTGTTCTGGATTGCGATGCGCGCCGCCGGTGGGTTCGCGGATCACCTTGTCGACCAGGCCCAGGCCCTTCAGGCGCTTGGCGGTCAGGCCCAGCTGTTCGGCGGCGTCCTTGGCCTTGGCCGCGTCCTTCCACAGGATCGAGGCGCAGCCTTCGGGCGAAATGACCGAATAGGTGCCGTATTCCAGCATCAGGGTGCGGTCGCCCACGCCGATCGCCAGCGCACCGCCGGAGCCGCCTTCGCCGATCACGGTGCAGATCACCGGGATCTTCAGCTCGGCCATTTCGAGCAGGTTGCGCGCGATCGCTTCGGACTGGCCGCGCTCCTCCGCGCCGATGCCCGGATAGGCGCCGGGGGTGTCGATGAAGGTCAGCAGTGGCAGGCGGAAGCGTTCGGCCAGCTTCATCAGGCGCAGCGCCTTGCGGTAGCCCTCCGGACGCGGCATGCCGAAGTTGCGTGCCACCTTGGTCTTGGTATCGCGGCCCTTCTGGTGCCCGATGATCACCACCGGGCGGCCATCGATGCGGCCCAGGCCACCGACGATGGCCTTGTCGTCGGCATAGGCGCGGTCTCCGGCCAGTTCCTGGAACTCATCGCAGATGGTGCCGATGTAGTCCAGCGTGTACGGGCGCTGCGGGTGGCGCGCCAGCTGCGAGACCTGCCAGGCCGACAGGTCGCGGAAGATCTGCGCGGTGCGCACGCGCAACTTGTCGCGCAGCGCGCGGACTTCGGTCTCCACGTTGACTGCAGGCCCGGTACTGGCCTTGCGCAGCTCCTGGATCTTGGCTTCCAGATCGGCGATGGGTTGCTCGAAGTCGAGGTAGTTAGGATTCATGCAATGGCGTCGTCAACGTAAGGCGGGGAGTGTAGCTGAAGCGGTGTGGCTGGCCCGTACGCAGCCGTTCGGAGGCGGGGATTGGGGAGTCGGGATTCGGGATTCGCTAGAGCAGTACCGCGCCGCTTCGGCATGGCGGTAGACCGCCGTTGCGAATCCCCAATCCCGAATGCCCAATCCCGGCCCCTCAGGCCCATGGGGGGCTGTACTTGATCTTCAACGTCCGCACCGCCGGGTCGGCGCGCAGGCTGTCCATCAGTTGCTGGTCGATGCGCACCGAGTGGTTGCCGTTGAGGTCGAGCATGCCGGCCACGCCGCCGCAGGGGGCGCGCAGCAGCAGGTCCAGGCGCAGGGGCGTCTTGCCGGGGCGGTGCTTGGCCAGCAGGGCGTCGATGCGCTTGAAGGCCTGCTTCTCGCGCAGGTCCAGGCGCAGCGACAGCCGTTGCGCGTGGTCGGCGCAGATCTGCTCGTAGTCCCAGCACTGGCGGATGCGCAGGCTGTAGCCGCCGTTGAATTCGTCCTCGCGCAGGCCGCCCTTGACGATCAGGATGCGGTCGCGGGTGAGCAGGTGGCCGAACTCGGCCATCGCATCGGAGAACGCGCTGCATTCCACCCGGCCGCGGCCGTCTTCCAGTTGCACGAACACCTGGCTGTCGCCCTTGCGGCGCACGCCGACCACCTGGCCGGCAAGAATGGCGCTCACCTCCGGGCGCCAGGCGCGTTTCTCGCCGTCGCCACCACCACCGCCGCCACGTTGCTGGGAGGCCAGGATCTTTTCCAGCGCGCCCAGGTCGCAGCCGACCAGCTCGCGCACCTCCTCGCGGTGCGGGTCGAACGGATGCCCGCTGAGGTAGAAGCCCAGCGTTTCGCGCTCGCCGGTGAGCAGCTGGCCCAACGGCCATTCCTTGCTCTCGGGCAGGTCCAGGCGCATCGCCGGCGCGCTCGGGTCCGGGCCGCCGAACAGCGAGTTCTGCCCCGAGGCGCGCTCGCGCGCCATCTGTTCGGTGGCCTTCATCACTTCGGGCAGCTGCAGCATCAGCGAGGCGCGGTTCTTGCCCAGCCCATCCATGGCGCCAGCATTGATCATCGCTTCCAGCGTGCGCCGATTGAGCTTTGCGGTGCCCACGCGCGTGCAGAAATCCAGCAGCGTGGTATAGGGGCCGCCGCGCTGGCGTTCTTCGACGATCGCTTCGCAGGCACCCTGGCCGACGCCCTTGATCGCGCCCAGGCCGTACTGGATCGTGTCCGGGCTGGCGGCTTCGAACATGTAGGCCGATTCGTTGACGCGCGGCGGCCTGACGGTCAGGCCGAGATTGCGCACCTCATCGAGAAAGCCCACCACCTTGTCGGTGTTGTCCATGTCCGAGGACAGCGTGGCGGCCATGAATTCGGCCGGGTAATGCCGTTTCAGCCAGGCGGTCTGGTAGCTGACCAGCGCGTAGGCGGCCGCGTGCGACTTGTTGAAGCCGTAGCCGGCGAACTTCTCCATCAGGTCGAAGATTTCGTCGGCCTTGGCCGCGCCCACGCCGCCCTTGGCCGCACCCTCGCGGAAGATCTCGCGGTGCTTGGCCATTTCGGCCGGCACCTTCTTGCCCATCGCGCGACGCAGCAGGTCGGCGCCACCCAGCGAGTAATCGCCGACGATCTGCGCCATCTGCATCACCTGCTCCTGGTACACCATGATGCCGTAGGTGTCTTTCAGGATGACTTCGGTGCGCGGATCGGGATAGACGATCTCCTGCTGGCCGTGCTTGCGCGCGTTGAAGTCCGGGATCAGGTCCATCGGGCCGGGGCGGTACAGCGACACCAGCGCGATCAGGTCTTCGAAGCGGTCCGGGCGCGCGTCCTTGAGCAGGCGGCGCATGCCCGAGGATTCGAACTGGAACACCGCACCGGTGGCGCCGGAAGCGAACACGCCCTTGTAGGTCGGCGCGTCGTCGAGCGGGATGGCGGTGATGTTCACCGGGTCGATGCCGGCGCGCGCGTGGCGCACGTTGATCGCCTTGACCGCCCAGTCGATGATGGTCAGCGTGCGCAGGCCGAGGAAGTCGAACTTCACCAGGCCCACCGCTTCAACATCGTCCTTGTCGAACTGGGTCACCGGGTTCTTGCCGCGGCCGTCTTCGTCGTGTTCGGCGAACAGCGGGCAGAACTCGGACAGCGGATCCGGCGCGATCACTACGCCGCCGGCGTGCTTGCCGGCGTTGCGGGTGAGATCTTCGAGCTGGCGCGCCAGGTCCATCAGGTCGCGCACGTCGTCTTCGACCTGGTAGCGCTGGATCAGGTCCGGCGAGGCCATCTCCGAGTCCTTGCCTTCGCCCATCGCGTCCTTGAGCGTGATGCCCAGGATGTTGGGGATCAGCTTGGCGACGCTGTCCACCAGACCATACGAGAAGCCCAGCACGCGGCCGGCGTCGCGCACCACCGCCTTGGCCGCCATGGTGCCGTAGGTGATGATCTGGCTGACGCGCTCGCGGCCGTACTTGCGCGCCACGTAGTCGATGACTTCGTCGCGGCGGTCCATGCAGAAGTCGATGTCGAAGTCGGGCATCGACACGCGCTCGGGGTTCAAGAAGCGCTCGAACAGCAGGTTGTACGGCAGCGGGTCTAGGTCGGTGATCTGCAGCGCCCAGGCCACCAGCGAACCGGCACCGGAACCGCGCCCCGGGCCGATCGGAATGCCCTGGTTCTTGCCCCACTGGATGAAGTCGGCCACGATCAGGAAGTAGCCTGGAAAGCCCATCTTGATGATGGTGTCCAGCTCGAATTCCAGCCGGTCCACGTAGTCCTGGCGCGTCTTGCCCGGGGCGATCGGGTTCTTTTCCAGGCGTGCGGCCAGGCCCTGTCGCGACTGGCTGCGGATCCAGCTGTCCAGGGTCTCGTCTTCGGGCACCGGGTAGGCGGGCAGGAAGTAGGTGCCCAGCCGCATCTCGATGTTGCAGCGCTGCGCCAGCGCATGTGTGTTGTCGATCGCATCGGGGATGTCGGCGAACAGCGCGGCCATCTCCTCGCTGGATTTCAGGTATTGCTGATCGCTGTACTCGCGTGGCCGCTTGGGATCGTCCAGCACGCGGCCGGAGGAAATGCACACGCGCGCCTCGTGCGCGTTGAAATCGTTGGCGTACAGGAAGCGCACGTCGTTGCTGGCCACCACCGGCAACCCGCGCACGCCGGCCGCATGCAGGGCGAACTGGTTGAAGCGTTCTTCGCCCTCGCGGCCGGTGCGGGTGAGTTCCAGGTGCAGGCCATCGCCGAACACGCGTTGCCAGTCGGCCAGCTGCTGCTCGGCCAGGTCGGCACGGCCCTCGTTGAACAAGCGCCCGGCCAGGCTGTCGCGTCCGGCCAGCGCGAACAGGTTGGCATGGCCGGCCTGCAACCACTCGGGATGGACCGCCACCCCGCCCTCGGGGCGGTGGCCTTCCATCCAGGCGCGGGTGAGCAGCCGCGACAGGCTCAGGTAACCCTCGCGGTCGCGGCATAGCAGGGTCATGCGCCACGGCGTCATGTCCGGCGTGGCGATCATCACGTCGGCGCCGGCGATGGGTTTGATGCCCACGCCTTCGGCGGCCTTGTAGAACTTGACCAGCGCGAACAGGTTGTTGAGGTCGGTGACCGCCAGCGCGGGCATGTCGAGTTCGACCGCCCGGCTCAGCAGATTGGCCTGCTTGGCTTTTTTCGGATCGGCCTGATCCGGTTTCTCGGGCACACGGATGGTGGAATCCGCCAGCGAGAACTCGGTGTGGACGTGCAGATGGACGAAGCGGGAAGTGGACATGCGGAACCAGAACGATGCCCGGGCAGGGTAGCGGCGGGGGCGGGGAGGAACAAGGCTTGACAAGCCGGGACCGGGGGCCCGGGACCGGGGACCCGGGGGGAGCAAAAGCAAAAGCGCGAATACGTGGCGGTCCGCTGCCGGCCGTTGCCGTTGCCGTTGCTTTGCCGGGTCCCCGGTCCCGGGTCCCCAGTCCCGGCCTCAGACCTCAGACCTCTAAAAGCGGCGCAACCAGCTGCACCACCTGCAGCTGTTCCGGGTCCTCGATCCCCGGTCCCGGGTCCCGGCTCCCCAGGCTCTCCAGCGCCAACCGCACCGGCGCAAAGCTGCGGCGATGCTGCGGGCACGGCCCGTGGGTCTGCAGGGCGGCCAGGTGGGTGGGCGTGCTGTACCCCTTGTGCTGATCGAAGCGGTATTCGGGGTGCTGTGCATGCAGCTGATGCATCACGCGGTCGCGGGTGACCTTGGCCACGATCGAGGCGGCCATGATGGCGCGGTCCAGCGCATCGCCGCCGATCAGCGCTTCGGCCGGGCAGGGCAGCCCCTTGGGGACGCGGTTGCCGTCGATGCGCGCGAAGCTGGCCACATGCGCCACACCTTCCACCGCGCGGCGCATCCCGAGCATGGTGGCCTGGTAGATATTGATGCGGTCGATTTCTTCGCTCTCGATCAACACCACCGACCACGCCAGCGCCCGGTCGATGATGCGCGCGTACAACTGCTCGCGGCGCTCGGCCGTGAGCTGCTTGGAATCGTCCAGCCCGTTGATGCGCGGCTTGCCCGGGTCGAACACCACCGCCGCGACTGCCACCGGCCCGGCCAGCGGACCGCGGCCGGCTTCGTCGACACCGGCGGTCAAAATCCGGGATTCGGCATTCGGGATTTGGGATTGGCCAAACAAGGCCGGCTGGCGGAGGTCGGTCATGCTGTTGCTCCTGACGAATCCCGAATCCCCACTCCCGAATCCCGGCCCTCCAGCAGCTCCGCCACCGCATCGGCCGCGCGCGCCGAGGCATCGCGGCGCAGTTCGGCGTGCAGGGCCAGATACCGCGGTTGCAGGGCGGCGACCTTTTCCGGGTGCTTGAACCAGTCCAGCAGGGCCACGCACAGCCGTTCCGGGGTGCAGTCGTCCTGCATCAACTCGGGGGCGAGGTCGTCGTTGGCCAGGATGTTGGGCAGGGCGTAGCGGTTGACCTTGAGCAGGCCCAGCGTCTTGACGATGCGGTAGGTCAGTGGCGCCACCTTGTAGCCGACCACCATCGGGCGCTTGACCAGCATCGCTTCCAGCGTGGCGGTGCCCGAGGCCAGCAGCACCACGTCGGCGGCGAGCATGGCGGTGCGTGCCTGGCCGTCGAGCAGGTGCGAGCGCATCACCGGCAGCGACGAGCGCGACAGCTGCTCGGCCAGCAACTGCTTGCAGCCCGGGTTGGCGGCCGGCACCAGCACATGCAGGTTGGATAGGTGCTCGGACACCAGCCAGGCGGCCTGGAAGAAGGTATCGCCGAGTCGGCTGATTTCGCCATGTCGGCTGCCCGGCAGCACCGCCAGCACGGTACTGGAGGCAGACAACCCCAGCGTGGCGCGCGCGGCCTCGCGGTCGGCCTGGTAGGCGATGTCGTCGGCCATCGGGTGGCCGACGAAGCGCGCGTCCACGCCGTGTTTGGCATAGATCGGCGGTTCCATCGGGAACAGGCACAGCACCAGGTCGGCGCTGGCGCCGATCTTTTCCGCACGCTTTTCGCGCCAGGCCCACACCGAGGGGCTGACGTAATGCACGGTCCTGATGCCGCGCTGCTTGAGCCAGCGCTCCACCGGCAGATTGAAGTCCGGCGCATCGATGCCGATGAACACGTCCGGCTTCCACGCCAGCACGCGCTCGCGGAACGCGCTGCGCAGCTTGAGCAGACGCGGCAGATGGCGCAGCACTTCGGTCAGGCCCATCACTGCCAGCTCGCTGGCATCGAACCAGGTCTGGCAGCCCGCGCCACGCATCGCATCGCCGCCGATGCCCACGAATTCGGCGTTGGGGTAGCGCAGCCGCAACTGTTCTATCAGGCCCGCGCCCAGGATATCGCCGGAGGCTTCGCCGGCGATCAGCGCGATGCGCGGCGCGCGCCCACGCGCGCCGGGATTGGGCATTCGGGATTCGGGATTGGCAAGGGCGGGGATGACCGCCTCACCCTGCTGCGAGGTAACGCTGCTCATCCCCAATTCCGACTCCCGAATCCCGGTCTTCATCGCAGCAACGGCCTTTCCGCCGCTTCGATGAACTCCAGCATGCCGCGGACGTCTTCGCTGTCCTTGGCCTGTTCGGCCAGTTGCGCCTTGGCATCGGCCAGCGGCAGACCGGCGACGTACAGCGTGCGGTAGGCGCGCTTGATCGCGGTGATGCGCTCGGCATCGAAGCCGCGGCGCTTGAGGCCTTCGCTGTTGATGCCGCGCGGGCGGCCCAACGAGTCGCTGCCGACCATGGTGAACGGCGGCACGTCGCCGTTGGTCAGCGCGCCCATGCCCAGGAAGGCGTGCGCGCCGATGCGGCAGAACTGATGCGCACCGGCAAAGCCGCTGATGATCACGTAGTCGCCCACGGTAACGTGGCCGGCCAGCGTGGTGTTGTTGGAAAACACGCAATGGTTGCCGACATGGCAGTCGTGCGCCACGTGCGTATAGGCCAGCATCCAGTTGTCGTTGCCGATCACGGTGATGCCGCCGCCGCCACCGGTGCCGCGATTGATGGTGACGAACTCGCGGATCACGTTGCCGTCGCCGATCACCAGTTCGGTGCGTTCGCCGGCATATTTCTTGTCCTGTGGCTCGCCGCCGATCGCCGCATGGCCGATGAAGCGGTTGTTGCGACCGATCCGGGTAGGGCCGTGGATCGAGCAATGCGGCCCCACCTCGGTACCGGCGCCGATCTCCACATCGGCGCCGATCAGGCAGAACGCGCCGACGCGCACATCGTCGGCCAGTCGCGCCGCGGGATCGATGACGGCGGTGGGATGAATCAAGGGTGCCTGATCACGCATCGTCTCTCACCTCCAAAAACGGATTATTCCCTGGCGCCGGCGCACATGACTTCCGCGCTGGCCACGACTTCGCCGTTGACCTTGGCCTCGCCGTAGTAGCATCCCATGTTGCGGATCAGCCGCTTCATCTGCACGTCCAGGATCAGCACGTCGCCCGGCACCACCTGCTTGTTGAAGCGGGCGTTGTCGACCTTGACCATGTAGAACAGCTTGGACAGCGCATCGCGCCCCAGGCCGAGCTGGGTCATCACGCCGCCGGCCTGCGCCAGCGCTTCGATGATCAGCACGCCGGGCATCACCGGGCGGGTCGGGAAGTGGCCCTGGAAGAACGGCTCGTTGATGCTGACGTTTTTCTGGCCGACGATGCGCTTGGCATCCAGGTCCAGCTCGATGACCCGGTCGATCAGCAGGAACGGGTAGCGATGCGGGATCAGCGTCTGGATCTGGTTGACGTCGATCGGCAGCTCGTAAACGGGGTGACTCATGCGTTCTCCTTGCCCACAGCCAGGATGCGCCTTGCCAGCGCATCGAGTTGTTTGAAGCGCGCGGCATTCTTGCGCCACGTGCGGTTGTCGGTGAGAGGGGTGCCGGACGAATACTCGCCCGGCTCATGGATGGAATTGCGCACCACCGACTTGCCGGTGATCACCACCTTGTCGCAGATCTCCAGGTGGCCGACTACGCCCACATGCCCGCCAAGCAGGCAATAGCGGCCGATCTTGGCGCTGCCGGCAATGCCGGTGCAGCCGGCGATGGCGCTATGGGCGCCGATGCGGCAGTTGTGCGCGATCTGCACCAGATTGTCCACGCGCACGTCTTCTTCCAGCACGGTGTCTTCCAGTGCGCCGCGGTCGATGCAGGTGTTGGCGCCGATCTCGCAATCGTCGCCGATGACCACGCCGCCGAGCTGCGGCACCTTGATCCAGTGGCCGGCGTCCATCGCCAGGCCGAAGCCGTCCGCGCCGATCACCGCGCCCGGATGGATCCGCACGCGCCTGCCCAGGCGCACCCGGGTGACCAGGGTGACCCGGGCGAGCAGTTCGCTGCCGTCGTCCACCACGCAGTCCTCGCCGATGATGCTGCCGGTGCCGATCACGCAGCCATCGCCCACGCGGCTACGCGCACCGATGCTGACGAACGGGCCGACATGCGCGCCCGGCGAGACCTGCGCGCTGGGATCGATCACGGCCGACGGGTGGATGCCAGGTGCACGCACCGGCGCCACGTCGAACAGCGCCGCAATCTTGGCGAACGCTGTATACGGGTCCTTGGCGACCAGCACGGTGCCGCGCGCGGCCTCGGCATCCTCGGCGCGCACCACGACCACGGCGGCCCGGGTGTCAGCCAATTGCGGCCGGTAACGCGGATTGGACAGGAAGCTCAGCTGGCTTGCGCCGGCGTGCGCCAGCGTCGCCACCCCGGTGACCTCGGTCGCGCCGTCGCCAACGACGGTCAGACCAAATTGTTCGGCAATCGCACTGGCGGTCAACGGCATCAGGTGAACCTCGCGTAAACAGTAAGTGGCTGTTTTTACGGAAAAAAAACATTGCCAAGAATGCGCTAAACAGTCAGGCGTATCTGTTGCCTGGCCGCAACCGCGCGGCTAACCCAGGAAGAAGCATATGAAATCCCTCCTCTCCATGTTCGCCGGTGTGATCCTGCTGGGCGCTGTCAGCAGCGCATCGGCCGACGATTTCGCGCAGCAGCGTGCCGATGCGCAGAGCTTCTGGGACCAGCAGGTGCAATGCGTGGACTCATCCGATTGGAGCGCCACCGCCAGCTGCCTGGGCAAGGTCTGGAGCAACTACTTCTAAGGCTGTTTCGCATCGGGTTGTTCAAACAAACAATGGCGGCCCGAGCGACCGGGCCGCCATTGTTTTGCGTGCCAATCTTAGAACTGGCCGCCGAAGGTGAACTGCAGACGCTCGATTTCGTCGTTGTCTTCCTTCTTCAGCGGGAACGCATAGCTGATCGAAATGGGGCCGACCGGGGCGCGCCACAACAGCGCCACACCGGTGGAGGCACGCAGCTCGTTGGCCTGGAAGTTGTCCACGCCGTTGTAGACGTTACCGAAGTCGACGAACGCCGAGATACGTGCCGACGGGCTGTCGAACAGCTTCGGGAAATACATTTCCACCGAACCGACGGTCTTGAACGAGCCACCCAGCGGCTGGCCGCGGTTGAAGCCGTTGATCGCTTCCGAACGCGGGCCCAGGGTGTTGTCTTCGAAACCGCGCACCGAGTTGGTACCGCCGGCATAGAAGTTCTCGTAGAACGGCAGGCCGGTGGCGGTGATGGTGCGGGTCGACCCATCCGGGTTGGTGACCACGCGGGTGCTGTCGTTGCCGTAGCTGTCGCCGTAGCCCAGCTCGAAACGCGTGTTCAACACCAGCGCGGGGATGATCGGCCAGTAGTTGGAGATCTGGTAGTTGAGCTTGTAGTACTCGACCGTGGAGCCGGGCAGGGTGGTCTCCAGGCCGACGCGCTGGTACATGCCGCGGGTGGGCATGAAGAAATCGTTGCGGGTATCGCGCGCCCAGCCCAGCTCGGTGCGCCAGGCGTGGAAGGTGCGGGTACCGACCGCGTCGATGTAGTCGATGATGGCGCGCGGGGTGGTGCCTGGAAAAACCGTGATCTGGTTGCTGTCGATGCCCACCATCGCCGAGACGGTGTCGTTCTCGGTGATCGGCACGCCGAACACCACCTGCGCCGAGCCGTTCTTGCTGTTGAACTGCGCGGTGTTGAAGTCCGAGTAGTCCAGCGAGCGCCAGGACAGGTTGTAGCCCAGCGACACACCGTCGTCGGTAAAGAACGGGTTGGTGTAGGAGAACGCATAGCGCTGCTGGAAGGTGCTGCGCGAGGCTTCCACCGCCACCCGGTTGCCGCCGCCCAGGAAGTTGTTCTGCGACAACTGCACCGAGGTGGTCACGCCGAAGCTCTGCGAATAGCCCAGGCCGAACACGAAGCTGCCGGAGGTGGTTTCCTTGACGTCGTAGACCACGTCCACCTGGTCGTTGCTGCCGGGCACCGCGGGGGTTTCCACGTTCACCGACTCGAAGTAGCCCAGGCGCTGCAGACGGATCTTGGAACGGTCGATCGCCGCCTGCGAATACCAGGTGTTCTCGAACTGGCGCATTTCGCGGCGCAAGACCTCGTCGGAGGTGCGGCTGTTGCCCTTGTAGAGGATGCGGCGCACGGTCACGCGCGGGCCGGGCACCACCTGCAGGTTCACCGCAACGGTGCGGTCCTCGCGGTTCGGGGTCGGGATCGGATTGACCTTGGCGAATGCGTAACCGACATTGCTCAGCGTATTGGTGATCGCATCGGAGGTGTACTCCAGCAGCGCACGCGAGAAGATGTCGCCGGCCTTGGGGATCACCAGGCGCTCGATGTCGGCCTGCGGCAGCACGGTGTCGCCGGTGACCTTGATCTCGGAAATCTTGTACTGCTCGCCCTCGGTGACGCCGGCACTGACGAACATGTCGCGCTTGTCCGGGCTGATCGACACCTGGGTGGAATCGATGCTGAAGTCCACGTAGCCACGGTCCAGGTACCAGGAATTGAGCTTCTCCAGGTCGCCGGACATCTTTTCCTTGGAGTACTGGTCGTCGCGGCGATACCACGAGGCCCAGTTGTGCTCCTTGGATTCCCAGTTCTCCAGGATGTCCTCGTTGGCGAACTTTTCCGTACCGATCAGGTTGACGTGGCGGATCTTGGCCGCCTTGCCTTCCTTGATCGCGATGGCCACATCGACGCGGTTGCGGTCCAGCGGGCTCACCGTCGGGGTGATCTCCACGTTGTACTTGCCGCGGTTGTTGTACTGGCGGGTCAGTTCCTGGGTCACGCGGTCCAGGCTCAGGCGGTCGAAGGTGCCGCCTTCGGACAGGCCGATGTCGCCCAGGCCCTTGAGCAGCTCCTCGGACTTGATGTCCTTGTTGCCGGTCACGGTGAGCTTGTTGATCGCCGGCCGCTCCTTGACGGTGATGACCAGGATGTTGCCCTGGCGGTCCAGCTGTACGTCCTCGAAGAAACCGGTGCGGTAGAGCGCGCGGATCGAATCGGCCACCTTGGCATCGTCCACGGTGTCGCCGCGGTTCACCGGCAGATAGGTGAACACGGTGCCGGATGCAATGCGCTGCAGGCCATCGACGCGGATGTCGCTGGCAACGAACGGCTCGGCGGCCAGGGCAACGGCTGGCAGGCTGAGGCCGGCGGCAAGAGCGAGGGCAAGCAAGCGGCGAGTGGGAAGACGCGTCATGTCACATCCGGTTGGAGTCGATTTCGGGTGTTGCTGGATGCCGGCGTATGACGACGACAACAGGCGGAAAGAGTGGAGCAGCTTCATCGTGTAACCAGGCCAAGAATGTCGTTGTAGAACGCCAGTCCCATCAGCCCTGCCAGGACCGCGAGGCCGACATATTGCCCGGCAATCATGGCCCGCTCGCTGATCGGGCTGCCCTTGACCAACTCAATAAGGTAATACAGCAGATGCCCCCCGTCCAAGATCGGGATAGGCATCAGGTTGATGATCGCAAGGCTCAGCGACAGCAGACCGAGGAAATACAGGAACCAGTCGAGCCCGCGTTCGGCCGAGGCATTGGCGGCGCGCGCGATGGTCACCGGGCCGGAAATGTTCTTCACCGAAGCCTGGCCGGTCAACATGCGCTTCATCATGCCCAGCGAATCGGCGGTCATCCGGCCGGTTTCGCGGATCGCCGCAGGCACCGCGGCAAATAGACCGTACTGCTGGCGGCTGTCGTACGCCGGGGCGGGCGCTGCGGCCGGGCGGATGCCGATCATCCACTGGCCCTGCGGCGACTTGCGTGGGGCGATCTCCAGCGCCAGCCGGTCTTCGCCCTGTTCGCCCTTGCGCGCCACCTCGATCATACCCAGGCCACCGTGCTCGCCCAGCGCCTGCACCTGCGGAATGATGTCCTCGGCCGAGCGGATCGGCTGGCCGTCGATGGCCACGATGCGGTCGCCCGGCTTGAGCAGGCCGTCGGCCACCGAGCCGGGGACCACTTCGGCGATCACCGGTGGTTGCAGCATGAACTGCCAACCGATCCCGGCCAGCGACGCCACGCGGCGTTCGTCGAAACCGACCGGCAGCTGCGACAGGCGCAGCGTATGTTCGCGGCTGCCCGCGCCTTCGACGCTGGTCTGCACCTGGATGTCGCGCCTGTCCATCGCCGCGGTGGTGAGCTGCATGCTGGCATCGCTCCAGCTGCTCACGCTGCGCCCGTCGATGCGCACGATGCGTTCGCCCGGGGTCAGCCCGGCTTCGGCGGCCAGGCCGTCGGCGCGGCCGACGGTGGCCGAGTAGTCCTGCTTGCCCACCACGAACATGGCCCACAGCATCGCCATGCACAGCAGCAGGTTGGCGATCGGGCCGGCAGCGACGATCGCGATGCGCTGCCATACGCTCTTGCGGTTGAAGGCCTGGTCCTGCTCGGCCGGGTGCACGTCGCCTTCGCGTTCGTCCAGCATCCTGACGTAGCCGCCCAGCGGAATCGCTGCCACCACGAACTCGGTACCGTGGCGGTCGCGGCGCATCCACAGCGGTTTGCCGAAGCCCACCGAGAAACGCAGCACCTTGACGCCGCAGCGGCGTGCGACCCAGAAGTGCCCAAATTCGTGAAAGGTCACCAACACACCCAGGCTGACGATCATCCACCAGACCGACCCGATGAAATCACCCATGGATGCAACTCGGTTGCGTGAATCGATCAGGCATGAAGGGCGTAGTGGGGAAGGGCGCGTTCGGCGATTTGCCGGGCTTGCGCGTCGGCAAAAAGCAGGCTGTCGAGGGTGTCGGCATTGTGCCGCGGGAGCGTTGTCAACGTGTGTTCGACCAACGCAGGAACAGCTAGGAAACCTATTTGGCCCTGAAGAAACGCTGAAACGGCTACTTCATTGGCTGCGTTCAGGATGGCCGGGGCGGTGCCGCCGGCGCGCAGCGCGGCCCAGGCCAGGCCCAGGCAGGGAAATGCAGCGGTGTCGGGCGCCTCGAAATCCAGCCGGCCCTGTTGCAACAGATCCAGCCCCGCCACCCCCGAGTCGACCCGCTCCGGCCAGGCCAGGCCGACCGCCAGGGTCGTGCGCATGTCCGGCAGGCCGAGCTGGGCCAGGGTGGAGCCGTCGACGAATTCGACCAGCGAATGCACCAGGCTTTGCGGGTGCACCAGCACATCGATCCGGTCGCCGGGCAGGCCGAACAGGTGATGCGCCTCGATGACTTCCAGGCCCTTGTTCATCAGGGTCGCCGAATCCACCGAAATCTTCGGCCCCATCGACCACTTGGGATGCGCCACCGCCTGTGCGGGCGTCACGGCCGACAGCGCGGCGCGGTCCCAACCGCGGAACGGGCCGCCGGAGGCGGTCAGGATCACCCGGCGCACGCCGCCGCTGGCGTCGCAGGAGCGCAGGCACTGGAAGATGGCGCTGTGCTCGCTGTCGATCGGAATGATGTCCGCACCCGCGGCGGTGGCGGTGCGGGTCAGCAGTTCGCCGGCCAGCACCAGCGATTCCTTGTTGGCCAGCAGCAGGCGCTTGCCGGCGCGCGCGGCGGCCAGGGTGGAGGGCAGGCCGGCGGCACCCACGATCGCGGCCACCACCGTATCGCAGGCATCGCTGCCGGCCAGTGCGTCCAGCGCGTCGGTGCCGGCATGTGCCTGGGTGCCCAGGCCGGCGGCACGCAGGCCGTCGCGCAGCGCCGGATACAGCGCTTGGTCGGCGATCACCGCATGCGCGGGCCGGTGGATGGCGCACAGCGCCAGCAGCTCATCGACCTTGCTGCCGGCCGACAGCACGCTGGCGCGCAGTCGCTCCGGGTGGCGTGCGATCACATCCAGCGCCGATGCGCCGATCGAGCCGGTGGCGCCGAACACGGCAACCTGACGGAGAGAAGAACCAGCCATGCCTAGAATCCGAGAATTTCCTTGCCGAGTGCGAACACCGGCAGGGCGGCGAGCACGCCATCGATACGATCCAGCACGCCGCCGTGGCCGGGAATCACCGCCCCGGAGTCCTTGGCGCCGGCATGCCGCTTGAGCAGGCTTTCGAACAGGTCGCCGAGCACCGAGGCCAGCACCGCCACTGCTGCCACCAGCACCAGCTGAGGCACGTGTGCCACGGTCAGCCCGGCCAGCCAGCCGAAGGCGCAGGCCACCGCGATACCGGCGACCATGCCGCCGACCAGGCCTTCGATGGTCTTGTTGGGGCTGATCCGCGGTGCCAGCTTGTGCTTGCCGAACGCGCGCCCAGCAAAATACGCGCCCGAGTCGGCCGCCCATACCATGGTCAACGCGGTCAGCAGCCACAGGTTGCCCTTGTCCGGGTTGGCATGCAGCAACACCAGCGCGGCCCAGGCCGGCAGGACCGCGAGGCTGCCGGCCGCAAGCTTGAGCGCGCGCGCCTGGCCGTTGCCGTGATCGGCGCCGAAGGTGAAAAAGCGCAGCCACAGCAGCGCCAGCCCCCACCACGCCACTCCGACCAGCGCAGCGATCTGGAACAGCACCATGGAGCCGGCCGAGGCCCACACCATCAGCACCATCAGCAGCAGGTTGAGCATCAGCAGCACGGTGCGCGGCAGACTGTCGTCGATACCGGAGAGCTTGAGCCACTCCCACAGGCCGGTGAGGAACAGGATCGCCGCCAGCGCCGCCAGCCACTGGGTAGGCAGCAGCACGATCGCGCAGATGGCGAGCGGCGCCATGATCAGCGCGGCAATCACGCGGGTCTTGGTCATGCGGAGGACATCTCCGTCGCCTTGTCGGCGATCTGGGCGCTGGTCAGGCCGAAGCGACGCTCGCGTCCGGCGTAATCGTCCAGCGCCTGCTGCAGTACGCCGGCGTCGAACTCCGGCCACAGGGTCTCGGTGAACCACAGCTCGGTGTAGGCCAGCTGCCACAGCAGGAAATTGCTGATGCGCGTATCGCCACCGGTGCGGATGAACAGGTCCGGCGCCGGCAGGTCGGCCAGGGCCACCCGGCTGGCGAGCAGGGCTTCGTCGATCTGCTGCGGCTGCAGGCGGCCGGCGGCGACCTCTTCGGCCAGCGCACGCGCGGCCTGCGCGATGTCCTGCCGGCCGCCGTAACTGGCCGCGATGCTCAGCACCAGCCGCGTATTGGCCGCGGTGGCGAGCTCGGCCGCGGCCATGCGATCGCGCAGCGCAGCGGCAAACCGGCCGCGCTCGCCGATGAAACGCACCTGCACGCCGCGCCGCTGCAGCTCGTCGACCTCGCGGTCCAGCGCATGCAGGAACAGCTTCATCAGCGCATCCACTTCTTCCTGTGGGCGGCCCCAGTTTTCGCTGGAAAACGCGAACAGGGTCAGCGCGCCGACGCCTTTTTCCAGGCAGAAATCGATGGTGCGATTGACCGCCCGCGCGCCGGCGCGATGGCCGATCATGCGCGGACGGCGCCGACGCTGCGCCCAACGCCCGTTGCCATCCATGATGATGGCGATATGGCGCGGGACCGCATCGGCGGGAGGGGCTGGATGCATGGCAGGCACTGCCACGATCAGACCGTCATCAATTCCTGTTCCTTGCCCTTGACGACCTCATCCACGTCCTTGATGGCCTTGTCGGTGAGCTTCTGGATGTCGTCTTCGGCGCTGCGCGCCTCGTCCTCGGTGACGGCCTTGTCCTTGAGCAGATCCTTGACCTGCTGGTTGGCATCGCGACGGATGTTGCGGATGGCCACCTTGGTGTCTTCGCCTTCGCCATGCACGGCCTTGCTGAGCTCCTTGCGGCGCTCCTCGGTCAGCGGCGGCAGGTTGAGGCGGATCACGGTGCCGACCACGGTCGGGGTCAGGCCCAGGTCGGAGGCGTAGATGGCTTTTTCCACGTCCTTGATCATGTTCTTGTCGAACAGGCTGATGACCAGCGAGCGGCCTTCGGAGACGCTGATGCTGGCGACCTGGTTGAGGGGTGTGTCGGCACCGTAGGCCTTGACCTTGATGCCATCCAGCAGCGCCGGCGACGCACGGCCGGTGCGAATGGTGGTCAGGGAATGGCGCAGAGCATCGATGCTCTTGGTCATGCGCGTCTGCGCGTCTTGTTTGATCTGGGTGAGCATCGCCGGAATCCGTGTGGAGCTGAATCCGGGGATTATAGCCGGGACTGGGGTTTCACGACTCGCGGGTCGTCAGGACCCGCGCAGCCGGTTCACTTGCCGCCCGTCTTCGCGCCGGGATTGGGTTGGAGGGTTCCGTGCAGCCTGCGGCACTGCGCCTTTGCGATTCCCCAATCCCGACTCCCGAATCCCGAACCTCAGCTCCGGCCCTGCACCAGAGTGCCGATCTGCTCGCCGCGCAGGATGCGCAGCAGCACGCCGGGCTCGCTCATGCCGAAGATGCGCAGCGGCAGGTCGCTGTCGCGTGCCAGCGCGAACGCGGCGGTATCCATCACTTCCAGGCCCTGCAGGATGACCTCGTCGTAGGTCAGGCTGTCGTAGCGCACCGCGTCGCTGTGCTTCTTGGGATCCTTGTCGTACACGCCATCGACCTTGGTCGCCTTCAGCAGCAGGTCGGCACCGATCTCGATCGCGCGCAGCGCGGCGCCCGAATCGGTGGTGAAGAACGGATTGCCGGTGCCGGCGGCGAAGATCGCGATGCGGCCCTTTTCCAGATGGCGCATGGCGCGGCGGCGGATGAAGTCCTCGCAGACATCGTTGATCTTGATCGCGCTCATCACGCGCACCTTGGCGCCGAGCTTTTCCAGCGCATCCTGCATCGCCAGCGCATTGATCACCGTGGCCAGCATGCCCATGTGATCGCCGGTGACCCGGTCCATGCCGCTGGCAGCCAGGCCGGCGCCGCGGAAGATGTTGCCGCCACCGATGACCAGGGCCACCTGCGCGCCTGCCTGCTGGGCTTCGATCACCTCCAGGGCGAGGCGATTGATGACCTTGGGATCGATGCCGTAATCCCCGTCTCCCATCAGCGCCTCCCCGGAAAGTTTGAGAAGAATGCGGCGATAGGAAAGTTCGGACATGGGGAGGCCTCGGGGGTGGGGGACGGCAAACGCCGGCAATTCTAGCGGAAGCCCGCCACCGGGCGTGGTAAAAATTCCTTTGTCGGCCTCGGCGTGATGCCTGGCTCAGTGCGCGCGCGGGTTCGGCGGCGTCGGCACATCGGTCGCATCGTAGGCGGTCACGCGGTTGCGGCCGCGATGCTTGGAGCGATACAGCGTGCTGTCGGCGGCCTGCAGCAGGTGGTCGATGCTGTCGAACTGGCGCTCGACGCCGCCGTGCGTGGCCAGGCCCGCCGAAAAGGTGATGTGCAAGGGGCCACCCTGCAGCTGCGCCATCGGCGTGCGTGCGGTTTCGGCCAGGATGCGCTCGATCACCATCAAGGCCGCATCGGCCGGCGTGTTGGGCAGGAGCACCAGGAATTCTTCGCCGCCATACCGCGCCACCAGATCGCTGGTGCGCACCATGCGTTGCAGCGTCTGCGCGAAATTGCGCAAGACTTCGTCGCCGACCAGGTGGCCGTGCGCGTCGTTGACGCGCTTGAAGTCGTCCAGGTCGATGAAGGCGATCGACAACGGCCAGCCCTGCCGCGAAGCCAGTTCGAATTCATGCGTGAGTGCGGTGCCCAGCTGGTGCCGGTTGAACACGCCGGTGAGTGCATCGCGGCTGGCCTGTTCGGCCAGATGGCGCATGCGGTTCTCCGATTCGTCGGCATGCCGGCGCGCTTCGGCCACGTCCTGCAATTCGCGCAGGCTGCGCAGCATGGCCAGCTCGCGCGCCTGCTCGAAGATCATCTGGATGTGCTCGGGTTGCGGCACGCGGATGTCGAACAGCGCTTCCAGCTCGGGCAGCGATTCGGCGATGCGTTCGATCACCTTCTCGAAGCGTTCGGCGTCCAGTTCCAGCACGTCCTGCGCCTGCCGCTGCGCGTGCTCGGTGGCGGCGACCGCGCTTGCCGACAGCCAGATATCGGCCAGCCGGCCGGACAGCGCCACGCAGGCCATGAAAGGCTCCAGGCTGACGGGCTCCTCCTCGCTCTGGGCGATCGCATTCTGCAGGTACGGCGGCAGCTGCCACTGATGCGCCAGCCAGGCGCCGACCTCGGCATGGGTGGCGCCCAGGTGCTCGCGTTCGGCGTCCAGCAGCGAGGCATTGTCCGGCGCCTGTTCCAGCAGCGGCGCGTACAGCTCGGGTGCGCCCTGCAGCAGCGCCAGCTTGCCGATGTCCTGCAGCAGGCCGGCCAGCATCAGTTCCTCGGGTTTGCGGATGCCATAGGCCTGGCCCAGGATGCGGCTGGCCAGCGCGCACAGCCCGGCGCGTCGCCAGATGCGCTCGTGCAAGGGATGGGCGGTAAAGGTGCTGCGCACGCCATGCACCATCGAAAATCCCAGTGCCAGGCTCAAGGTGGCGTTGAGACCGAGCATGGTCAACGCCTGGCCCAGGTTGTCCACGCGGCGCCGGCTCGCGTACAGCGGCGAATTGGCCACACGCAGCATGCGCGCGCTCAGCGCCATGTCCATGCCGATGACCTTTGCCGTGGTGGTCATGTCCACGTCCGGGTCCTGCGCCAGCGCGATGATGCGCAGCGCCACGCCGGGCGGCGAGGGCAGGTTATGGCAGTAGTGCAGGGCGGCCTGAAGATCTGGTTGCATGAGTCATCGCCGACAGTGATCGCAAGCATACAGCTGCGTTCGGTAAGTAGGGCGCGCCATGCCCCGCAATCGCCGCGCGGCAGTGCATGCGCGCAGGTGCTGAAAGCCTGGTCGGCATCTGGAAGTAGCGGCACCGGCAGGCGCATCTGTAGCGCCGCGGCCGGCCGCCGGCGTCGGGCTGGGCTGGGCGCAGACCGGCAAGGCGTCGTCGCCGGGTGTGGGCCTGCGGCAGGCAAAAAAAAGCCGCGGCATGCCGCGGCTTCTTTCAGCGTGACCGGACTCAGGCCAGGCCGGCCTGCTTCATCACTTCGGCGGCGTAGTCTTCCACCACCTTCTCGATGCCTTCGCCGACTGCCAGGCGCTGGAAGCCGATCACCTCGGCGCCGGCGGCCTTGACCGCCTGCTCGACCGTCTGGTCGGTGTTGAGCACGTACGGCTGGCCGTACAGGGTGACTTCGTTGACGATCTTGCTGATCTTGCCGCTGATGATCTTTTCCAGGATGTCGGCCGGCTTGGCCTTGTCCTTTTCGGACATCTTGGCCAGCTCGATTTCCTTTTCCTTGGCGATGAACTCGGCCGGGACGTCGGAGGCCTTCACGTGCGGCGGGTTCATGGCGGCGATGTGCATGGCGATGCCGCGTGCCAGCTCGATGTCGCCACCCTTCAGCTCGACCAGCACGCCGATACGGCCGCCGTGCACATAGGCGGCGACGTTGTTGGCGCTGTCGATACGGACCAGGCGACGCACTTGCAGGTTCTCGCCGACCTTGGCGATGACCGCAGCGCGGCGCTCTTCGATGGTCTCACCGCTGTCGAGCTTGACGCTCTTGAGCGCTTCGGCATCGGCCGCGTCCGAGTTCAGCGCGGCATTGGCCACGACTTCGGTGAAGGCCAGGAAGTTCTCGTCCTTGGCGACGAAGTCGGTTTCGGAGTTGACTTCGACCAGCACGGCCTTGCCGCCGGCCTGTGCGGTGGCGATGCGGCCTTCGGCGGCGACGCGGTCGGCCTTCTTGTCGGCCTTGGCCAGGCCCGACTTGCGCAGCCACTCGGCAGCGGCGTCGATGTCGCCAGCGTTTTCGACGAGTGCCTTCTTGCACTCCATCATGCCGGCGCCGGTGCGCTCGCGCAGTTCCTTGACCAGGGAAGCAGTGATTTCCACGGGATTACCTCATTGGACGAATGCGTGCGGCGGAGGTGTTTCCGCCAGTAGGAGACGGTGCAGCGTGCCGGCCGCCCCCACGGTGTCTTTGGTGGCCCGGACGGCAGGTCGTGATGGACCCGCCGGGGCTGCGGCCGCACAGCATGGTGCGGCCGCATTGCATGCCGATTACTCGGCAGCGGCGGCGTCGGCCTTCTTGTCGCCCTTCTTGGCCGGAGCGCGACGGCCCTTGCCTTCGTCGGCGGACTCGGCCGAGAACTCTTCTTCGCGAACCGAAGCGGAGTTCGGTGCAGCCGCCTTGCCTTCCAGCACGGCGTCGGCAGCGGCGCGTGCGTACAGCTGCACGGCGCGGATGGCGTCGTCGTTGCCCGGGATGGCGTAGTCGACCAGGGCCGGATCGTAGTTGGTATCGACCACTGCGATCACCGGGATGCCGAGCTTCTTGGCTTCCTTGATGGCGATGTCTTCATGGCCGATGTCGATCACGAAGATCGCGTCGGGCAGGCGGTTCATTTCCTTGATGCCGCCCAGCGAGGCATCCAGCTTCTCGCGCTCGCGACGCAGGCCCAGCACTTCGTGCTTGACCAGCTTGTCGAAGGTGCCGTCGGTTTCGGCCGATTCCAGTTCCTTCAGGCGGGCAACCGACTGCTTGACGGTACGGAAGTTGGTCAGGGTGCCGCCCAGCCAGCGCTGGGTCATGAACGGCATGCCGCAACGCTCGGCTTCTTCCTTGATGGACTCGCGCGCGCTGCGCTTGGTGCCCAGGAACAGCACGGTGCCGCGCTTCTGCGCGATCGAGGAGAGGAAGTTCATCGCGTCATTGAAGAGCGGAACGGTCTTCTCGAGGTTGATGATGTGGATCTTGCCGCGCGCGCCGAAGATGTACGGCGCCATCTTGGGGTTCCAGTAGCGGGTCTGGTGGCCGAAGTGGACGCCGGCTTCCAGCATCTGACGCATGGTGACTTGGGGCATTGCAGTAACTCCTGATAGCGGAATCGCCGTGCGCGGCTTGTTGTTGAAAAGTCCGCACATGGATGTGCGGGCTGTTGCGAGGGACTCGCATCAAAACGCACAGGATTCCGGGGTTGGGCTTCCCTGTTGCCTCCGCGACGAACCCCTTGTGGGGGCACCCCGGCGCGGATGGCGGCAGCAGGTGTGGATTCGTCGGTGACGTCCGACGTGGACGGCGCGCTGCGCCAGGGACGCAAAACAGCCGGCGGAGTATATCCGCCCGGGTGGTTGCCTGCAATCTACGCTGGCGTTGGCCGGCAGGGGCGACGCTCAGGGCTGCAGCGTCAGCGTGGTTTCGGTCTCGCTGTTGACGCGTGCCACGAAACGGCCTGGGCCGGTGGCGATGCTCGCTGGCAGCGCCCATTGCCGGGTCTGGCCAGGCAGCACGTAGCCGGCCAGGTCGTTGCCGATGCTGCGGCGGTTCCCGCCGGCATCGATGAAGGCCAGATCGGCCAGGCGTGCGTGATTGAGGCCGGCGTTGTGCACGCGCAGGGTGCGCTGAGTGCCCTGGGAGGACAGCGTCGCCTGCAGGAGCGGATGCGTCCGGCCAGGCTCGCGGGGGGTGGCGAACACCGGCGTGGAGTAGCGCAGCAGCTCGGTGTCGCTGCCGTCGGCGTTCTGGGTCACCACCAGCCGGTAGCTCTCCTCGGTGTGCGTCGGGCTGGGGCCGAGGCGGATCACCCGCAGCAACTGGCGGCCCTGCGAGGGAATCTCGAACTGGCCGGGGCTGACGGTGGCGCCGGTGGCCGGCTCCAGCAGCTCGCGTTCGCCATCCTGGCGCCAGCGGTACAGCTTGGCGTCGGCACGCCAGGGTTGCGCGGCCTGGTTGTAGAGCCAGACCGCAGCCTGATCGCTGTCGGCGGGAATGTGCGCGGTGGTCGGGGCGATCGCGATCTCGGCGCCGGCGGCAGTGCCGGCCAGGCTTGTCAGCCCGATCAGGCCGGCGGCCAGCCAGGCCCGGCGTGGGCAGGAGGTGGCCATGATCAGAACGCGATGGTGGTGACGCGCGCCGCGCCGCTGGGTGCGGGCCCGGCCAGGGCGCTGGCGTCCTGGCCGCTGGTGGTGGTGGCCGGAGCGTCGGTGCTGCGCGCCGGCAGCGCGATCGCCATCGGCGTGCCGCGCGAGCAGCTGGCGCGCGGCGGCGTGGTGCGCAGTTCGCAGCCGCTGAGCAGGCGCAGGCCGATGTGCAGGGTGGAGTTCTCCGGCCCGCGATTGGCGGCTTGGACTGGAGTGACGCCGCAAACGAGGGCGACCAGGATCAAGCGCTTCAGAAAGATGACCGGCGTCATGAAGGCAATCGTTTGCATTGGAGTCGTAGGAAATAACGACGCCACCGCAGCGAACTTTATTAACTGTCAGTAAGTGATGGAGACGGTCACCGTGTCCGAGTAAGCGCCGGCAATCGGCAGTTGCGGGGCAGGCGCGCGGCCATACACGGTCACCGTCTGGGTGGTGCCGTTGCCGGTGCCTGCCAGGGTGTCGAGCCCGATCGTGGTGCCCCAGCGGTTGCTGCGGCCGGCATCGCGGTAGAGCTCGTAGGTGATGAAGTTGGCGCTGCTGGCGTGGCGCATGCGACGGGTGCTGCCGTTGGCGTTGCTGCCGACATCCAGGCCGATGTTCCAGGCGGTGCGGTTGGTGCAGGCCAGGCTGATGGTGGAAGTGCGGTCGATCGCGTTTTCGATGCTGCCGGCGATGCTGCCGAAATCCAGATCGGTGGTGACGTAGGTATTGCAGCGCGCCGGCACATTGGCCGAGGCGGTGAACGGAAACGCGTTGCTGGCGGTCTTGGCGCCGCTGATGGCGGTGTTGCAGTCGGCTGGCTGCTGGATGCCGCCGATCACGCTTTCGTTGTAGGCGTAGCGCACCACGGTGTCGGCGCCGCCGAAGGTGCTGGTGTGGTTGCCCACCGACAACGTCTGGCTGCCGGGGATGCGCCCGTACAGCGTGACGGTGGTGGTCTGCGAGCCGCCGGTGATGACCGGCACTCCGTAGGCAAAGTTCAGCACCATCGGCGACGGGACCGTGGAGTTGGCTGCGCCCCAGATCTGCGTGCGCGCCGCATCGCTGTAGATCTGGTAGCCCAGGCTGTCGCCTGTGCCATTGCCCAGGCGGCGTGGCGTGTACTGCCCGCCACTGGCGCTGCCGGGGCCAAGGTCCAGGCACAGCGTCACCCGTGCGTTGCCCAGCACGCTGAGTGCGGCGGTGGCGCAGGAGACGTTGAAGGTGGCCACCGCGTCGGTGGCGCCGTTGGCGGCCACGTTGCCGAAGGCCAGCGGCGTACCCAGGGTGACGGTGCACACGGTGTCGGCCCGCGCTGGCGCGCCGGGCGCCAGCCACAACGTGGCCAGGGCCAGGATCAGCAGCGCCCGCCAGACCCTGTGCGCAGTCATGGCGCGCGCTCGGCGATGCAGGGCAGCGGGCCCACGCGTGGGATGCCGCCGGAGGACGTGGGATAGGCGAACTGCGCAACGCAGCGGCCATCCGGGGTATCGACCAGGATGCGGTTGTCGCGCTGCAGGTTGTCCAGATAGGTTTCGCCGTCGTAGCCGACCACCACCCGTTCGGCGTCGCCCTCGCGTTGCACCACGCTGCCCACTGGCACCGGTGCGCCGTTGGTGTCGTGCAGCACGATGACCGCTGCCTGTACCCGGGTGATACCGAAGCGCACCGCCACGCCGGACTGCTGGCGCGGGGTGACCGTGGTGTCGACCCGGTCCACGCGCAGGTCGGCCGGCAGGTTCAGGGTGTCGATGGACAGCTGATTGCGCTGCCACGATTGCAGCGGCGTCACCAGCAGGGTGCCGCGCGCATCGGTCACCCCGATCAGGCGATTCTCCAGCCGTACCGGAATGCCGGCTTGCCCGTCGGTGGAGACCACGGCGAAGGCGTCCTGGATGTCGCGCGCCGCAAACCCCCTGCCGTTCATCCAGACCAGGCTGCCACTGGCGCTGGCATAGCCGAAGGTGTCGCCCCCCTGATTGGCGGCGCCGATGTTGTAGCGGCCGACCCGGTTCAACCAGCCCAGCTCGGCCAGGCCGCCGCTGGCGTCGTCGCCGGCGCGTCCCTGCAGCCGCCAGCCGATGCCGCCCAGGTCGCCATCGCCGGGCAGCGGCTGGCTGATGTCGGCCACAAACCCGGTGCGATTGCCGTTGCGCTGCATCGAGGCGCTGGCCTGGCGGATCTCGCCGAAGGTGGTCGACAGCGACAGATACACGCTGCGGTCGCTGCGCACATCCAGGTTCTGGTTGGCCGACAGGTTGGCGGCCCAGCTGCGCCCGAAGCTGCGCGACCAGAACACGCTGGCGTAGCGCGAGGTGTCGCCCTGCGGATAGCTCAGCCGCACGTAGCTGGTGCCCAGCGAGCCGATGGCGGCAAGGTTGACGCCGAATACGACACGGTCGCTGATGCGCGCCGGCAGGCTGCCCTGCAGCGCTCCCAGGTCGCGATAGTCGCCATGGGTACGCTGGGTCCCCAGGTTGAAGTTGAAGCGGCGGTTGTTCCAGGCATAGCCCAGCACGTACTGGCCGCCGCTCAATGCATGCATGCGGCTGTGCGCGTAGGCCGCATTGACCACGCCGCCGGCGCCGAGCAGCCAGATCCCGCCAGCGCCGGCATTGACCACGCCGCCGCCGGCTTCGGTATGCGCCTCGATGGTGAAATCATCGCGCAGCCCCTTGCGCAGGGTGGCGCTGGCGACGGGCCGGGACGCGTAAGCGAACGAGCGCACACCGTAATCGCGGCGCAGATGGCCGATGCCGGCCGACCATTCGGAGATGCCGCGCGCCAGCAGCTGTGGCGTGCCATAGAACGCAAAGTCCAGCCGGCGCACGCGCCCGAACGCATCGGTCACCACGATCTGCGCCTGCCCGGTGCCGCTGATGCCCGGTTGCGCGGCCAACTGGAACGGGCCGGCAGGCACCTGCCCGCTGTATTGGCGCAGGCCATCGACATACAGCTCCACCGTCGAGGGCACGGCCGCCTCGCCCAGGAAGCTGGGCGTGGGAGTCAGCACCCGATACGGCTGCAAGGCGTAATTGCGCCCGATCTGCACGCCGCCCAGGCGCAACGAGCGGCTCCAGTCGACGAAACCGCTATAGAAATCGCCAACCCGCAGGCTGGTGGCGGTCTCGGGAAAATCCATCTGCCAGGCGCTGTCCAGGCGCACCGCTTCGCTGCGCCAGCGATTGTCCTGCGGACGGTCGTAGGTCAGGAACACGGCGGTGGTGTCGACCATGCCGCGGCCGATGCCGAAGCCGCGCAGTTCGGTGGACAGCGATACGCTGCTGGCGCCGGTGTTGCGCGTGGCGTACAGGTCGTAGTTGAGCAACATGCCCGGCGATGCGGTGGCGCTGGGCGGTGCGATGTCCTCGGCCTTCAGCACGGTTGTCGATAACGATAGCTGCGCCAGCGGGGCCTGCAGGGCCAGCCGCTGCAGTGCGGCGTCGTAGCGCACCTCCACGTCACGCAGGCTGTCCAGCGCGACCTGCTCGTCGGCGGCACGGTCGGCGAGAACGAAGCCAAGCTTGCGCAGCGTGTCGACCGAGGCACGCAGATGCCCATCGACCATCTCGAAAGGCGCCAGGCCGCGGTCGGCCTGATTCAGGGTGACATCGAGATACAGCGTCTGCGGCTGCGTGGTAGCGGCTTGCGCGGGAGGGTCGGGCAGCGAGGTCATGTCGGCCAGGTCGCTGGCCGCAACGGTTCCCAGGCAGCCGGTGGCGGCGAACAGCGTCATCGCCAGCCGGGCCGCGTCACGGGGCCGCGGGCACGGCCAGCAGGGTGCGTTCGTCGGCCTCACCATTGATCCTTGCGACGATGGAGCCGCGCGCGAACTGCGCCACCGGCGCGCCCAGCGACCAGCGCATGGTCTGGCCGGGCAGCACGTAGCCGACCAGGCCGCTCAGCGCGCTCTTGGTCGCGCCGTCGACGCGGTGTTGCAGGTCGGCCACCTGGGCGTGCCCGTTGCCGGTGTTGCGGATCTGGATCTGTGCGGTGCCGTCGCTGCCGGCAACCACCTGTGCGCTCAGGCTGGGCGCCGGTTCGCTGTTGCCCGGTGGCAGCACGAAGATCGGCACCGAATAGCGCAGCACGAACTGCATGCCCTTGCGGTCGGCATCGGCACTGGGAAGTTCGTCGACGATGATGCGGTAGCAGCGTTCCTCCCCGGTGGGGGGCGGCCCGGCGCGAATCACCCGGATCAGCTGGCGCTCGCCGGCGGCCAGGGTGCGCATCGGCGGGCTGACCAGCAGCTCCTGGGTCGGCTCGAGCTGGTCCTGGCCATCGCGCTGGGTCCAGCGATAGGCGCGGGTCTGTACCTGCACCGGCGCACCGCCGCTATTGCTCAGCCACAACCCGTCGGCGGCCTGCTCTGCGCTCAGGCTGAGCGAGGTCGGCGCCAGTTGCAGGCTGGCCGCGTGCGCCGGCAGCGACAGCCAGCCGCCGACCAGCACCAACAGCAGTGCCAGTGCGGCGCGGATCGGCCAGGAGGCCAGGTGACGGGGCAGGCAGCAATGCAAGGACATGCGTGGCCTCAGTAGATGATCGTGGCGGTGATCGTGTCCTGGTAGCTACCGGTGGCGGGGTTGTTAGCCGAGGGATTGGTCACGCGGCCGTAGACCGGATAGACCTGGTTGATGCCGGTAGCGGTGCGGCTGAGCGTATTGGTGCCGGTGGTGCTGCCCCAGACGGTGCTGCGGCCCAGGTCCTGGTACAGCTGGTAGGCGATGTAGTTGTTGGTGGTGACCAGCGGGTCGGCGTTCTTCATGCGGCGGGTGGTGACGTCGTTGGCGGTGCCGGCGTTGCTGCCCGCGCTCAGCGCGATGTTGTAGGGCGTCAGCGCCGTGCACTGGGCGGTCACGCTGCCGTTGGCATCGGCGTTGGCGGTCGAGGTCGACAGCACCGAACCGAAGTCCACGTCGGTGGCGGAGGCGGCAGTGATGGTGCAGGCCTTGGTCACGGCGATCTTGACGTTGAAGGTGGTGGTATCTGCTGCGCTGGCGATGCCGACGGTCGAGAGCAGGCCAAGGGACAGCAGGACAGGGCGGACAGTACGCATGGACATTTCCTTGACCGATCAGGTCATTGATGACGCGACCACTCGTCGCTGCTCATGCAATGCATCCGCCGTGCCAAACATAGCGGCGAATTCAGCTTGTATCTACCTGTTTCTGCTGGCGCTTTCGTCAAATCTGCGATGTCTTGCGCATGACTTCGCTAGTGCAAATCTTGACGCTGCGTGCACATCGTCACGGATGAATGGGCAACGGTGGCGGTTTCCTGTTGCCCGGTCCGCTTGCCGAGCCGCGGTGGCGTACAAAAAACGTCGGCGCGGGCCGTTCAGATTCAGCCCGGATCGGCGATAATCCCCGCCATGAGTGTCAATCTGAAAACCAAAGAAGAAATCGAACTGATGCGTGTCGCCGGCCGCCTGGCCGCCGAGGTGCTCGATATCGTGGCCCCGCATGTCAAGCCGGGCGTGACCACGGCCGAACTGGACCGCATCTGCCACGACCACATCGTCAACGTGCAGGGCACCATTCCTGCCAACGTGGGCTACCGCGGCTTTCCCAAGAGCGTGTGCACCTCGGTCAACAATGTGATCTGCCACGGCATCCCCAGCGCGGCCAAGGTGCTGAAAGACGGCGATATCGTCAACATCGATGTCACCGTGATCAAGGATGGCTGGCATGGCGATACCAGCCGCATGTATTACGTGGGCACGCCCTCGGTGATGGCCAAGCGGCTGGTGGAGACCACCTATGAGGCGATGTGGCGTGGCATCCGTGCGGTCAAGCCCGGTGCCACCCTGGGCGATGTAGGGCACGCGATCCAGAAGTTCGCCGAAGCCGAGCGCTTCAGCGTGGTGCGCGACTACTGCGGCCACGGCATCGGCAAGGTCTATCACGACGAACCGCAGGTGATGCATTACGGCCGTCCGGGCGAGGGCCTGGTGCTCAAGCCGGGCATGACCTTCACCATCGAGCCGATGATCAACGAAGGCACCTATCACCATAAGACCCTGCCCGACGGCTGGACCGTGGTGACCAAGGACCGCAAGTTGTCCGCGCAGTGGGAACACATGGTGGCGGTAACCGAAGACGGCGTGGATGTGCTGACGCTGTCGGCCAATTCGCCCGCGCCGGTATGACGGACGCGCCGGCGGAGCGACCCGACCCGGGCGTCGCCGGCGACGCGGACTGGGCCGCACAGGCCCGTCCGCTGCTGGTGCATGCGGACATGCGCCTGTGCAAGCGTTTCGACCAGGGCGAGCCGATCGAGCGGCTGGTGGCCTTGCGTGCGCGCGCCGTGGATCAGTTGATGCGCAATGCCTGGGCCCGCTGCATCCCGGCCGACAGCGGTCTGTCGCTGCACGCGGTGGGCGGCTACGGACGTGGCGAGCTGTTTCCGCGCTCGGATGTGGATGTGCTGGTGCTGGGCGAAAGCGCGGCCCAGCAACAGCATGAGCAGCATCTGGCGCGCCTGTTCGCGCTGCTGTGGGATGTAGGCCTGCCGATCAGTCACGCGGTGCGCTCGCCCGCGCAGTGCACGGCGGCCGCGGCCGACCAGACGGTGCTCACCGCGCTGATCGAATCGCGCGCGCTGGTGGCCGATGCCGCTGCGCGCGCGGCACTGGCCAAGGCGATCGCGCCGCAACAGGTGTGGCCGCCGCGCGATTTCTTCCAGGCCAAGCGCGAGGAATTGCTGGCACGCCATCAGCGCTTCGGCGATACCGCCGATAACCTCGAACCCGACATCAAGGATGGCCCGGGCGGCCTGCGCGATCTGCAGACGCTGGGCTGGATGGCGTTGCGTGCGTTCGGGGTCAAGGATCTGGAAGCGCTGGTCGGGCTGGGCCATGTCGGTTTCGACGAGGCGGCGGCGCTGCGCCGCGAGCGCGAGGAACTGGCGCGGCTGCGCTTTGGCCTGCATCTGGTCGCCAACCGGCCGGAAGAGCGCCTGCGCTTCGACTACCAGAAGACCCTGGCGCAGCGGCTGGGCTTCGCCGACGACCCGGAAAGCCTGGGCGTGGAAAAGATGATGCAGCGCTTCTACCGCAGCGCTGCGCTGATTCGCCGCATCAGCGACCGGCTGCTGCAGCGCTTCGAGGAACAGTTCGATGGCGAAGCGGTCCCCGAGCCGCTGGGCGACGGTTTCAGCCTGCGCCGTGGCTACCTGGCTGCCGATGCCGACAGCTGGCCCGACGGCGATGTGTTGCAGGTGCTCGCGTTGTTCGCGCAATGGGCCGCGCATCGCGAGGTGCGCGGGCTGCACTCGCTGACCGCGCGCGCGCTGGCCGAGGTGCTGCACGCTCTGCCGGCCTACGACGTCGCCGATGCGGCCACGCGCGATCGTTTCATGGCGCTGCTGCGCGGCCCGCGCGCGGTGGAAACGCTCAACCGCATGGCGCGGCTGGGCGTGCTGGGGCAGTGGATTCCCGCGTTTGCCAGCGTCTCCGGGCGCATGCAGTTCGATCTGTTCCATGTCTACACGGTCGATCAGCACACCTTGATGGTGCTGCGGAACATCGCGCTGTTCGCCGCCGGCCGCGCCGACGAGCGCTTCTCGATCACGCATGAAGTCTGGCCGCGCCTGCGCAAGCCGGAATTGCTGTTGCTGGCCGGCCTGTTCCATGACATCGCCAAGGGCCGTGGCGGCGATCATTCCGAACTGGGCGCGGTGGATGCGCGTGCGTTCTGCCTGGCGCACCGCCTGAGCGAAGGCGATACCGAACTGGTGACCTGGCTGGTGGAGCAGCACCTGCGCATGTCGGTCACCGCACAGAAGCAGGACATCTCCGACCCGGAGGTGATCCACCGCTTCGCCACCCTGGTGGGCACCCGCGAGCGCCTGGATTACCTCTATCTGCTGACCTGCGCCGATATCGCCGGCACCAGCCCCAAGTTGTGGAATGCGTGGAAGGACCGCTTGCTGGCCGACCTGTATTTCGCCGCACGCCGCGCCTTGCGCGAAGGGCTGGAACACCCGCCGCCGCGCGAGGAACGCCTGCGCGAGGCGCGCGAATCCGCACGCGCGCTGATGCAGGCGCAAGGGCATGACGATGTCACCATCGACCGCCAGTTCGCCGGCATGCCGGACGAAAACTTCCTGCGCTTCCGTCCCGAACAACTGGCCTGGCAGGCCGCCTCGCTGATCGAGGTGGAGATCGGCCAGACCCTGGTCAAGGCGCGGCGTGCGGTGCCTGACAACGATGCGCTGGAAGTGTTCGTGTACTCGCCCGACCGCGACGGCCTGTTTTCGGCGATCGTGGCCACGTTGGACCGCAAGGGCTATGGCATCCATCGCGCGCGCGTGCTGGACGCGCCGCACGATGCGATCTTCGACGTGTTCGAGGTCCTGCCGCAGGACAGCTTTGCCGACGGCGACCCGCAGCGACTGGCCGCGACCGTGCGTCAGGTGCTGGCCGGCGACCTGGCGAAGGTGCGCCCGGCGCGACGCGCGGTGCCGCGCCAGTTGCGGCATTTCCGCTTCGCGCCGCGGGTGGAATTCAGCGAAAGCGCCGGCGGCCGCCGTACCCGCATCAGCCTGGTCGCACCCGACCGCCCCGGTCTGCTCGCCGACATCGCGCATGTACTGCGGATGCAGCACCTGCGCGTGCACGACGCACGCATCGCCACCTTCGGCGAGCGTGCCGAGGACCAGTTCCAGATCACCGACGAGCACGACCGCCCGTTGTCCGAATCCGCCCGGCAGGCGCTGCGCGATGCGCTATGCGCCTGTCTCGATCCCGCCTAGCACTCCTGGAGACCCCCATGGCCACCACCAAGAAGACCGCGCGCAAGTCCAGCGCGAGCGCTGCCAGCGCCGCATCCAAGCAAGCCGGCACGCGCAGCAGCAAGGCCGCCAAGGCAATGCCCGCCGCCAAGGCGAAGCCACTGGCAGCTGTCGGCAAGAACGCTGCATCCAGGCCCGCTGTGGCAAAGAACGCTGCGGTGAAGAAGTCGGCTGGCGCGCCGCGCGTGGCCAGGCAGCCGACCAGTGTGGTCTCCACGCCGGCGGCCAGGAAGGCCGCTGCCGCCAGGAAGCGGCCGATCGCCGAACAGGCGGTGCAGAGCGCGGCAACCCATGTGGGCGACGATGAGCTCAGGTTCGGCATCGAAAGCGCCTTCGAGCGTCGCGCCACCTTGACCATGGACGAGATCGACGGCTCCACCCGCACCATCGTCAATCGCGTGATCGACGGCCTGGAAAGCGGACAATTCCGCGTGGCCGAGCCGGACGGGCAGGGTGGCTGGACCGTCAACGAGTGGTTGAAGAAGGCCGTGCTGCTGTATTTCCGCGTCAACGAGATGGCGGTGATCGATGCGCAGCCGGCGCCGTTCTGGGACAAGGTGGAATCGCGCTTTGCCGGCTTCCACGAAGCGGAATTCCGCAAGGCCGGCGTGCGCGTGGTGCCGGGCGCGGTGGCGCGCCGCGGCAGCTATTTCGGCAAGGACGTGGTGCTGATGCCGAGCTTCACCAATATCGGCGCGTATGTCGGCGAAGGCACCATGGTCGACACCTGGGCCACGGTGGGCTCGTGCGCGCAGATCGGCAAGCATTGCCATCTGTCCGGCGGCGCCGGCATTGGCGGCGTGCTCGAACCCCTGCAGGCCAGCCCCACCATCATCGAAGACCATTGCTTCATCGGTGCGCGCTCGGAAGTGGTCGAAGGCGTGGTCGTCGGCCACCACAGCGTGATCGGCATGGGGGTGTTCATCAGCCAGAGCACGCGCATCTACAACCGTGCCACCGGCGAGATTTCCTACGGCTATGTGCCACCTTACAGCGTGGTCGTCTCCGGTCAGTTGCCCTCCAAGGACGGCTCGCACTCGCTGTATTGCGCGGTGATCGTCAAGCAGGTCGATGCCAAGACGCGTAGCAAGACCAGCGTCAACGAACTGCTGCGCGGGCTGGCGGATTGATCCGTTTGTCCATCGTGAGGAGTGCTGCGAATTGCTCGGGCGTGAGATGCATGTTTCCCTCCTCCCATGGGGACAAGGTGGCGCGCAGCGCCGGATGAGGGCGCGAGCAAGGCCTGGTGCACGGTCTGCACGAGGCTGCGCCCGTACCCTCACCCCAACCCCTCTCCCGGTGGGAGAGGGGCCTTGCAAGGTACTCGCATTGAATGAGGACACGCGTGCTTCCCTTCTCCCACGGGGAGAAGGTGGCGCGCAGCGCCGGATGAGGGCGCGAGTAACGCCTGGTGCACGTTCTGCACGAGGCTGCGCCCGTACCCTCACCCCAACCCCTCTCCCGGCGGGAGAGGGGCATTGCAAGGTACTCGCGTTGAATGAGGACGCGCGTGCTTCCCTTCTCCCATGGGGAGAAGGTGGCGCGCAGCGCCGGATGAGGGCGAGAGCAAGGCCTGCTGCACGGTCTGCACTAGGCTGCGCCCGTACCCTCACCCCAACCCCTCTCCCGGCGGAAGAGGGGCATTACAGGCCGATTTTTCGGGATACAGAAATGACCACGCTCTACGGATTGAAGAACTGCGACACCTGCAAGAAGGCCACCAAGTGGCTGGACCGTTTCGGTGTCGCCCATGCGTTTGTGGATTACCGCGACAACAAGCCCTCGCCGGAAACGCTGCTGGAGTGGGCCGGCAAGGCCGGCGGATTCGACGCCTTGATCAACAAGTCCTCCACCACCTGGCGGCAGTTGCCCGACAACAGAAAGACGCCAGGCTCGGACGCGGAATGGAAACTGCTGCTGCGTGAGTATCCGCAACTGATCCGCCGCCCGGTGGTGGTGACCGACGACGGCGTCGTCAGCCAGGGCTTTTCCGACAACGGCTTCAAGGCGCGCTTTTCGATCGGCTGACGCCAATGCGGCGTCATCGTTTCGCCTGATGGCCTGCCGATTGCTGCGTGCAGGCGCACGCTGCCCGTTTCCATGCATGCGCGGCATGCATCCACAAGCTAGAGATCATGATGACCAGCGACGTCCTGCAATTGACCTGCGACCTGATCGCGCGCGCGTCGGTGACTCCCGACGATGCCGGCTGCCAGACGATGCTTGCCGAGCGCCTGGCTGCCGCAGGTTTTGCGTGCGAACACCTGCGCCTGGGCGAGGTCGACAATCTTTGGGCCACGCATGGCAGCGGTGCACCGGTGCTTGTCTTGCTCGGGCATACCGACGTGGTGCCGCCAGGACCGCGCGATGCGTGGACCAGCGATCCATTCGAAGCGCAGATCCGCGATGGCGTGTTGTACGGGCGCGGCACGGCCGACATGAAGGGCAGCGTGGCCGCGTTCGTCGTCGCTGCAGAGCAGTTCGTAGCCGCGCACCCGCAGCATCCCGGCACGCTGGCGGTACTGCTCACCTCCGACGAAGAAGGCGATGCCATCGACGGCGTGCGCCGCGTGGCCGAGCTGCTGCGCACGCGCGGGCAGCGCATCGACTGGTGCATCACCGGCGAGCCGTCGTCCACCGAACGGCTGGGCGACTTGCTGCGGGTGGGTCGGCGCGGCAGCCTGTCCGGTGCGCTCACGGTGCGCGGCGTGCAAGGGCATGTGGCTTACCCGCACAAGGCGCGCAACCCGATCCACCAGTCCGCGCCGGCGCTGGCCGAGCTGGTGGCCCGGCAGTGGGACGAGGGCTTCGAAAGTTTTCCGCCCACCAGCCTGCAACTGTCCAACATCCATGCCGGCACCGGCGCCAACAACGTGATTCCCGGCGAGCTGCAGGTCGCCTTCAATCTTCGCTATACCCCGCATTGGGATGCGCCGCGGCTGGAAGCAGAAATCGCCGCCATGCTCGATCAACACGGGCTGGACTACGCGCTGCGCTGGCATCGCAGCGGTGAACCCTTCTACACCCCCGAGGGCCGCCTGCGCAGCGTCGCGCGCGAGGTGCTGAGCCAGTTCGCTGGCGCGCCGCCGGAAGAAAGCACCGGCGGCGGCACCTCCGATGCGCGCTTCATCGCGCCGCTGGGCGCGCAGTGCATCGAAGTCGGCCCGGTCAATGCCAGCATCCATCAGGTCGACGAGCACGTGCGCGTGGCCGATCTTCAGGCCCTGCCTGCGCTGTATCGCAAGCTGGTCGAGCGGCTGCTGATCGAGTGAGTGGCGGTGCGCAGGAAGCGCACGGAACCGTTGCGCAGCCGCCAGGCGCGCGGCAGCCGGTGCTCGGAATCGGCATGTACCACTCGCATCTTCCGGTGCTGGGCGCGCCATCCACACCACCTGACGACTGCTCGCTACCTGCTGCAATTGGCTCTCTGCGTCGTTGCCGCTGAAACAGTTGCGCCAGGGAAAACGAACGGTTAGCGTCGCCTGCATGGACCTGTGCCTCGCCAACCTCGATAACGCCAACCGCAACGCCCTGCGCGCGAATAATCGTGCGCGGCCGATGCGGGTCTGCGACTAGGCGAAGTACAACCAAACGCCCAGGAATCAGAAAACCCGCATCGGCCGATGCGGGTTTTTTTATGGATGTCATTCTCGTGCAGCACGCTTGTCCACCGGCCACTCAATCCCGCAGTTTCATCAGGAGTGTTTCCATGTGTTCCATTTTCGGTATTTTCGGCCTGCAACCCGGCGACGATATGCAGGCCCTGCGTCGGCAGGCGCTGGAATGTTCGCAACGGCAACGGCATCGCGGCCCGGACTGGAGCGGCGTCCATGTCGATGCCGGTGCGATCCTGGTGCACGAGCGGCTGGCCATCGTCGACCCGGCCGGCGGCTCGCAGCCGTTGCTGTCCGAGGACGGGCAACTGGTGCTGGCGGTCAACGGTGAGATCTACAACCATCGCGAACTCAAGGCCGAACTGCTGCAGCCATACGCCTTCCAGACCGGCTCCGATTGCGAGGTGATCAATGCGCTGTACCGCGAGGATGCGCCGGCCTCGTATCTCAACCGGCTCAACGGCATCTTCGCCTTCGCGCTGTGGGACAAGGCCGCCGGGCGGGTGATCATCGCGCGCGATCCGATCGGCGTGGTGCCGTTGTACTGGGGCCACGACCGCGAAGGGCGGTTGCGGGTGGCCTCCGAACTGAAGTCGCTGGTGGACCATTGCGCCGATGCCGCGCAGTTTCCGCCGGGCCATTGGTACGACAGCGCCACCGGCGCACTCAGCCGCTACTACGAGCGCGCCTGGCGCGAGTACGGCGAAGTGGAGGGCGTGCAGGTGCCGCTGCAGGAATTGCGCGAGGCGTTCGAACGTGCGGTGCACCGCCAGCTGATGACCGACGTGCCGTACGGAGTGTTGTTGTCCGGCGGCCTGGATTCGTCGCTGGTCGCCGCCGTGGCCGCGCGCTACGCACGCCATCGCATCGAGGAGAACGACACCACCGAAGCCTGGTGGCCGCGGCTGCATTCGTTCGCGATCGGGTTGAAGGGCTCGCCGGATCTTGCCGCTGCCGAAGTGGCTGCCGCGGCGATCGGCACCGTGCATCACGGTTTCGAATACACCTTCGAAGAAGGGCTGGATGCGTTGCCGGAAGTGATCCGCCACATCGAGACCTATGACGTCACCACCATCCGCGCTTCCACGCCGATGTTCCTGCTGGCGCGACGGATCAAGGCGATGGGCGTCAAGATGGTGCTGTCGGGCGAGGGCAGCGACGAAATCTTCGGCGGCTATCTGTACTTCCACAAGGCGCCCAACGCCCGCGAATTCCACGAGGAGCTGGTGCGCAAGCTCGACGCGCTCAACAACTACGATTGCCTGCGCGCCAACAAGTCGATGATGGCCTGGGGCGTGGAGCCGCGCGTGCCGTTTCTGGATCGCGAGTTCCTGGATGTGGCCATGCGCATGGACGCCAGCCACAAGATGATCGACAAGACCAGCGGCGGCGCGATCCGGATGGAAAAAGGCGTGCTGCGCGAGGCGTTTGCCGGGTATCTGCCCGATTCCATCCTGTGGCGGCAGAAGGAGCAGTTCAGCGACGGCGTGGGGTATGGCTGGATCGACGGGCTCAAGGCGCATGCGGCCGCGCATGTCAGCGATCGCGAACTGGCCGCGGCCGACCGGCGTTTTCCGGTCAACCCGCCGCAGACCAAGGAAGCGTATTTCTACCGCAGCCTGTTCGAGCAGTTCTTCCCCGGCCAGGCAGCGGCCGAGACGGTGCCGGGCGGCAAGTCGATCGCCTGTTCCTCGCCGACAGCCATTGCCTGGGACGCAAGCTTCGCCGCGATGGCCGACCCGTCCGGCCGCGCCATCGCAGGGGTGCATGCGCAGGCGCTGGCGTCGTAATCCGCGGCAACCAACCGCAGCGGCCGGCATGCGCCGAGGCGCTGCCGGCCGCTCCGGCCCGGGAGCGGCCAACAGACTGCTGCGCAGCCGTCAGGCGGGCGTGGCCGGTGCCCGGGATCGGCATGTCCTGGCCGTGCGCTCCGGCTCCTGCGCGCGCCACCCACCCGGCGACTGCGCGCTACATGCTGTCGGCCGCGCTCATTGCTCGTGGCGCACGCAGTAGCCGTAGCGCTGCGGATCGATATCCACCCCCGCCACGTCGGCCTGGTTGTTGCGCCAGATGTTCGGTTTGAAGTCGGCGGCGGTGCAGTTGGCCGCACGGTCCACACCGATGGTGTAGGTAAACGGCGTATTGGCGAAGCGGTTGTTCTCGAACACGTTGTCCTGGCTCATGCTGTTGTCCCAGCACAGGATCTCCGGCGTGCGGTAGCGGATGGCGCAGGCCAGGAAGACGCCGGCCACCTTGTTGCCATCGAACACGTTGTTGCTGAAGCGGTTGCGTCGCGCGTCCGACAGATAGATGCCCTGGCTGCCGTTGCGCTCGAAGCGGTTGTTGCGGATCTCGCTGTCTTCCAGGTGCTCGGTGGTCAGGCCTGCGGCTACGTTGTCGTGGATGTAGTTGTTGACCATGGTGACCTTGGCGGTGCGGTTGAACGACACCCCGTCCCAGATCGCGCCGGACACGTCGTTGTTCTCGATGGTGATATCGCGCGTGTCGTATTCGCTCAGCAGGCAGGCGCTGCGGCACTTGTTGACCTGCAGGCCGGCCAGGCGGATACCTTCGCCGGAACGGACCACCACGGCGCTGTTGCTCAGATAAGGACGCTCGGGCATGAATTCCTGGTCGCCGGTGCTGGCCACGATCTGCATGTCCTCGATGCTGACATTGCGGATCACGCCGGTCGGCCGCTGGTTCTCATAGTCGCCCACCACCAGCGCCGGCTGCTGTACGCCATCGGCCATCCGCAGCACCGTCGCCGGACCCTTGCCACGCAGGACCAGGTTGCCGCGATGGATGGACACCAGCCCGTTGAGCGGGAACTCGCCTTTTTCCAGGCACAGCACCGCGGGCTTGTCGCCTTGCGGCAGCTTGTCGATGGCTTTTTGCAGGTCCTGTCCGGGCCTGACCTTGGCGGTGCAAGTGGCCACGGGCGCGGCCGGCGGGCCGGGAGTGGTTGGCGGCGCGGCCGAACAGGCGGCGGCGAACACCAGGGGTAACAGGGCGGAAACGGAGCGGGCAAGCTGAGGCATGCGGATTCCGGTCAGTGAGGGGAGGGGGGCGATCGTGCGTGAGCGGGCAATCGATCGCGACGGCCTCTAGTGTGTCCCACCGGACGTTAAGTTCCGGCCCAGGCGCGCCTGCGCGATTCGGCGCAGGTTCATTGCCTGGGGCCGCACGCGAGGAGGGATGCGCGCCACGCCGCAGTCGGTACAGCATTCGCGCTCGTCGGCGTGCGCGTGGTGTGAGCCATGCGCTGCAGGTCGAAAGCGCGCTGCCTGCGTGCCAGGCGACACGCGCACCGGCGCGCTCCAAGCAATCGACACACTTGCTGCGCTGCCTCCAGGCAGATGCGGTCGGTGCATGGAGCGATTGGTGCACGGAATCGACATGCACCACGCGCCATGCCGATCATCGGTTCGTCGCCGCGTCCACCTGACACCTGTGCGCGAGGCCATCAGGCGGGCGCGGCCGGTGCTGGGCGCGGCATGCACCACACCTACGCTCCGGTTCCGGGCGCGCCTTCCACGCCCACCGCACGACCGCTCGCAACGTTCTGTTGGTCGCTCTCAGAAGCTGTAGGCCAGCTGCGCGTAGATACGCCGCTGCTCGCCTGGGAAATGCCCGCCGCGGGCGTTGAAACCGCTGACGGCATAGACCTTGTCGAACAGGTTCTTGACGTTGACCTGCAGCTTCCACGCATCCCACTGGGTCTGCCAGCTGATGTCGTAGATCGCATATGGCTTGACACGCTGACCATCCAGACTGACGCGTTCGCCCACGTAGTCGGCGCCGAAGGCGATGGCCGAGCGCCAGGCCGGCAGGTCGTAACGCGTCCACAGTCCGAAGGTGTTGCGCGGCGCATTGGCGAAGCGGTCACCGGAGGCATTGGTGATGCCATTGGTGCCGGCATCGAGCACGCGCGCATCGTTGTAGGCGTAGGTGAGGTTGAGCACCCAGCGCTCGGTGAGGTCGGCCAGCAGGTCGACCTCCAGCCCTTCGCTGCGCACCAGACCCAATGCGGACAGCTGATTGACGCCGTCCACGATCTGCCCGTTCGCCTGCACGATATTGCTGCGCTCGATGCGATACAGCGCGGTGTTCAAGCTGAGCCCGCCATCGTTGAGCGCGGTCTTCAGGCCCAGCTCCCACTGCTTGCTGCGCTCCGGGTCGAAGGGCCCGCCCACGCTGGCGTCCTGGCTGGCCGCATCCTGCGGCACGAAACCGCTGGCGTAGCTGGCATAGGCATTGATGCCTTCGCGCAGTACCACGGTGCTGCCGACGCGCCAGCTGAGATCGTTGCCGGTGACGCGCGAATCATCCAGCAGGTTGTCGTCCTTGAAGCCGTCCCAGCGCAGCCCGGCCATCGCATGCCAGCGCGGGCTGAGGGTAAGTTCGTCCTGCAGATAGGCACCGTAGCGCTGGCTGCGGGTGCTGGTGGCACGCCAGGGCAACGTGTCCAGGCCGTAGTCGTAGAAACCGCTGCGGCCGTACACCGGGTTGAACAGGTCGATGCCCGGCACGGGCCCGCGGACGCGTCCGGTGTCTGCGGTGTTGGCGGTCTGCGCACGGAAATCGGCATCCAGCCGGTAGTAGTCGGCGCCCATCAGCACCTTGTGTTCGATGCCGCCGGTGCTGGTGCGAAACACCGCGTTGACGTTGCCGGAGATCGCATCGTTGTCGCGGTACTGGTTGCGCAACTGGCGTGTCATCCATTCGGCGCTGCCATCGCGATCGCGATCGATCAGGCCCATCGGCTCGTGATAGATCTGATGCTCATCGTTCTTGAACCAGCGCAGTGCCATGTCCATATCCCACGCGCTGGACGGCGAGAAGCGATATTGCGCGAACGCCACCTTGGCGCGCATGTCCAGGAAGTCGGTGGGCTCGTTGTGGTTCCAGCGCCGGTCGGTGAGGAAGTTGCCATCGTCGTCCACCGGCACGCCGCGCAGGCGATTGCCGCCCAGGTTCTGGGTGATGTCGGTGTATTGCAGGACCAGTTCCCCGGTCCGGCCGATGTCCAGCGCCACCGAGGCATCGCCGATCTGGCTCTGGCTGTCGGTATTCCAGCGGAAGCCGTCTTCGCCATCGGCATACGCACCGATGCGGTAGCGCACCCGGCCATCGGCGCGCGCCGGACCGGTGGCTTCGAACGAGGCCGCGCCGAAGGACTGATTGCCCAGTTGCAGCTCCACCCTTCGCTGCGCCTGGTGCGCAGGCTTGCGGGTAACGTAGTTGATGACGCCGCCCGGTTCGCCGCCGCCATACAGGGCGCCGGCTGGTCCCTTGAGCACTTCCACCCGTTCGATATTGAACAGCTGCGGCACCGAGAAACCGGCATACGGATCGCCGCGCAGGCCGTCGTACAGCACGTTTTCCTGGCGGAACCCGCGCAGGGTGACGCCGGCATAGCTGAAGAAACTGATGCCGCTGATGCTGCGATACAGATCGGTGATCTGGCGGGCGGCCTGATCGTCGATCAACTCGCGCGGCAGTACCTGCACCGACTGCGGCACCAGCGCCAGCGGGGTGTCGGTGCGCGTGGCCACTGCGGCATCTTCGGATTTGTACAGGGTCTGCGCACGGCCGATCACGTTGACGCCATCGAGCTCGGTGACATCGGTGTGGGTGTGTTGCTGGGCGAGGGCGTGGGGCGAGGTCAACGCCAGCGCCAGCGCAGTGGCGAGCGCGGTGACAAGGAGCGTGGGGCGCATTGTTCAATAATGGGAATGGTTATCAAATGCATCTTAGCATGTTGTGCTTGCTTGATTTCTCGGATCGTGGGCGAAGCAATAGCTGCGGCGCACGGATGTGCACAGGTGCGAGCTGCAATGCGTACTCGCAGACGCCAGATCGCAAATCGCCAAGTCGCAGACGTGCAGCGCATCCCTTCTCCCATCGGGAGAAGGTGCCCGAAGGGCGGATGAGGGTACGAGCGAAGCCCCATGCCGCATGTCATGCAGAAAGCCGTTCGTAATGCAGAAGGCTGCTCGAAAGCAGCGCAGGATGCGCGGCATCGCATGCGACCGTGGCATGGCATACGCGCGTCCCCCATCCCGACCCCGCTCTGCGCTCCGGCCCGCGCTTTCCGCGCGGGCGCTCCAGGGCACACGCGCCAGCGCCGCGTGCTCGCACCGATCAACGAGGCAATACGAACACGCCGACGTCCTCGTCCCGATCAACCAAGCGCCATGAACCGGCTTACTTCGGCTGCAATTGCAGCGTATGGCGGGTGGCGGTGGGTAAGAATGGGGTGGGCCGGCCATGCACCCAATCGTCGTGTCCTGCGCCCCAGAACGGCGACAGCGGGTGTCCGCTCTGGCCGCCCGGCATGTGCACGATGCCGTCCTGCTCGTGGCCAGGGGAGACCACCATGCGTTCGGAGGCGCCGAACGCCGGGCCTTGCACGCGCGGCATATCGCGATCGCCCGGCAGTGGATCGGGCGGCATGCACAGCCCGCGCCTGGCGAGCGCAGGCAGGGCCCGCGCGATCGGGTGGCAGATGGCCGCGGTGTTGCGTTCGCCCCAGCTGCGTTCGCCGAGCGGCTGGCCCGGCTCGCCTTGCGCCAGCAGCGCAGTGTGCGCATCGCGCGCGGCATCGACGAGGAGTTGATCCCAGCTGGCATGATCGGGCGGCAGCAGATGCACCGGGCGCTGCTGCAGCAACGGCCAGACGATCCCTTCCATCTGTGCCCGCCGTGGCGGCAGGAACCCCTCGCCCAGCGCCGACTTCGCCGGCGCCAGCAATCCGGCCTCCACCGCATCGATGGTCTTGCTGCGGAACTCGCGCACGATGCGGTAGCTGACCGAGCTGGCGGACGCGCGGCCGTCCCAGTGCCGCGTGACGCGCTCGATCTGCTGCAGTGCCGGGTCCTTGCTGTGCGTGACCACGCCACGCAACAGCTGCCACCAGCGCGTCAGCAGCACCGCGCGATCGTCCAGCTGGATCGCCAGCAGATCGCGCTCGGTGAAGCGATGCCTGGCGAACAGGTCGTCGCGGATCTGCTGCGCCCGCGCGCCGAGGTCGTAGCCGGCGTTGCCGAGGATCGCCAGCTGCTGCGCGTCGACGACGCGGCTGTTGGCGGTCCAGAGCCGATGCGAGGGCGGGTCGACCAAGGCAGGCGCATCATCGCTGCGCACCGGCCAGGGCGTGCAGCCAGCCGTGGCGATGGTTGGCGGAATGGTCGCTGGCGGTACCGACACCGAGGCGTTCGCCAGTTCTGCGATGCCCGTCGGGCTGCAGCCGGCATTGCGCGCGGGGCGCGCGCCGATCAGGCGCCAGGCGATGCGTCCGCTGCGGTCGGCCACTATCAGGTTCTGTGCGGGAATGCCCGAGCGGTCCGCCACGGCGAAGGCGCCTTCCAGGTCGCCGGCGCTGCTCATCTGCGCAAAGTCCAGGCCGATCGCGCCCGGCAACTGCGCGGCCCAGCGCAACGCCAGCAGGCTGCCGTCGGCGTTCGCGTGCACGATCGGCCCCCAGGCCGCTTCGCGCACGTCCAGGCGTACCGGCGCGGCGCCGGCCACGCGGATGGTTTCCACATGTGTGGTCAGCGCTTGCGGATGCGCGGGCGTTGCGGCGGGAATGCGTGCGAAGTCGGCGGTGTCGATATAGCTGTTGGTGAAGGCCCAGGCCACATGTCCATTGCTGCCCACCACCATCGCCGGCAGGCCGGGCAGGGTGAAACCGGTGACATCCACCTTGCCGTCGGTGGCGCTGGTGTCGCGGTAGCGCAAGCGCGCGCGGAACCAGATGTTGGGCGCACGCAGGCCCAGGTGCATGTCGTCGGCGACGATGGCGCGGCCGTCTGCGGTGAGCGTGCCATCCACCGCGAAGTTGTTGCTGCCCGGGGTGGGCTGCTCGATGTGCGGTGTGGTGGGCGGATGCGGCAGCCGGCGCAGGTCCAGCGCTGCCGCATCCGGCAAGCTGGCATCGCCCTGGGGTGGGCCGAACAGGGGCGCATCCCAGCTCGACCCCTGGTGATCGAGCAGTGCGGCCAGCGCAGGCGGCACCACGGCGCGAATGCGCGCGGCGGCCAGCTCGGTCTGGTTGTCGTTGTCCTGCAGGTCGGCATACATCGCCAGGCCGGTGAGGATGGAATCCTCCATGTTCCAGGCGCGCGGGCTCTGCCGCAGCAACACGTAAGGCCAGGGCCGCACCCGCAACGCCGCCAGCCCGGCGTTCACCCCGTCGGTATACGCCTGCAGCGCGTCGCGCTGGCCGCCCATGGCGATCTCCAGGTTGGCGCGCACGCGTGCGCGCAGCCGATGCACGCGATTGCGCTTGTCCAGATCCAGCGCCTTGGCACCGAACAGTTCGGACAGCTCGCCGGCGGGCGCGCGGCGCATCAGGTCCATCTCGAAATAACGTTCCTGCGCATGCACGTAGCCGAGCGCACGCATCGCATCGATCCGGTCCTGCGCGTCGAGGGTGACTACGCCGTTGCCATCGCGCTGTACGCCCACCGGTGCGCGCAAGCCGGCAAGCGCGGTGGTGCCGTCCAGCTGCGGCAGGCTGCCGCGCAGCAGCAGGTACGCCGTCGCAACGGCAGCCAGCGCCAGCACCACGATTCCCAGCGATAGCCGGCCCAGCCATTTGCGCATTGTCGGTTCCTCGAGTTCGGTTGGGGGCGGCGGATGCGGCAGGCGGTTGGTTAGGGGCAGGCGGTATGATCGACCGGCAGTGTACGAGCGGCAGATGCCGATTCGACGCCCGGGCCGCGCCGGATTGGTCGCTGCAAGGCGTTTGGTCCGTCGCGGGCAGTGTCGCTTCCGCTCGTGACCGTGATGGGTCTGGGCGCAAGCGCAACTGAAAGTGATTCCGATTAGATCATTGCCCGCCCGCATAGGGCACCATGCGCGCATTGCGTCGCTGGAGCACACCATGAAAGGCCATCCCGAAGTCGTCGATTACCTCAAGCAGCTGCTGCGCGGCGAGCTGGCCGCGCGCGACCAGTATTTCCTGCACTCGCGCCGCTACGAGGACCAGGGCCTGATGGCGCTGTACGAGCGCATCAATCACGAGATGCAGGAAGAAACCGAGCACGCCGACGCGCTGCTGCGGCGCATTCTGTTCCTGGAAGGCGACCCGGACATGCGACCGGCCGAATTCACCCCGGGCAAGACGGTGGTGGAGATGCTCGAGCGCGATCTGGTGGTGGAATACGAAGTGCGCGCCGCGCTTGCCGCCGGCATGAAGCTGTGCGAGGAGCATGGCGACTATGTCAGCCGAGACGTGCTGCTCAAGCAGCTGCAGGACACCGAAGAAGACCACGCCTGGTGGCTGGAGCAGCAGCTGGGCCTGATCAAGCGGATCGGCCTGGAGTTGTACCAGACCTCCAAGATCGACAAGGGTCGCGTAGCCGGTTGATCAGCCGGGCGGGACCCGACCGCCGCGCGGTGTAATGCCGCATGGCGCCGATGACGCTGGCACGCCGTGCAGACGTGCTGTAGCGGTGGTTCGGCCGCGTCGCACTGGCGATGCCGCGTGCAGGCCAATGGCAGCCGGCCATTGGTCACGGACTCGCCAGACCTGGTGTCGCGCCGAAACTTGGCATGCGTGCGCGCTGCCCGCGCACATGCCCAAGGTGATCGCCGCCGGACGATCGATGCCGTGCCGGGCCATCGCCCCGACGGTCGACGCGCTCAGTTGCGCTGCAGGCGATAGACCGCCGTAGTCAGCGCGGTGACGCCCTCGGCGCGAAAGCGCGGTTCCTGCTCGAGGATGTCGCGCTGTTCCAGTTGCTGCACCTGCCACTGCGCATCGAACAGCGCGTGCACTTCGTCGGCATCCACCGCGAAGGGCGGGCCGGCTTTTTCGGCCTGCGGATAGTCCAGGGTGATCAGCAGTCCGCGGCAAGCGGTCGGCAGGCGCGCATAGGTCGTGTGCAGATACTGCCGGCGCAGGTCGGCGGGCAAGGCCACCAGCGCCGCGCGGTCGTACACCGCCTGGCAATCGGCCAGCACGCTGCGATCGAGCGCGAATGCGTCGCCACAGATGATCTCGATGGGGCCGGCGATGAAATGCTCGCCCGCGCTGCTGATATGGCGCTGCGGCTGCAGGCCCGCGTCGGCGAAGAACTGCGTCACGGCCAGCGGCGACAGCTCCACGCCCAGGACGCGATGGCCTTGCGCGGCTAACCAGTGCATGTCCAGGGTCTTGCCGCACAGCGGCACCAACACGCGTGCAGCGTGTGGTAGCTGCAGTGCGGGCCAGTGCTTCTGCAGCAACGGCATGACCTCGTCCTGATGAAAGCCTGTCTGTCCGTCCTGCCAGCGTTGCAGCCAGAAGTCTGTGTCCATGGTCTGGTCGTGTTGGTGCAACGCGATGCGGCGTCGCGCGCTTGCGAAAAAATCGCGCCTGCGCGCGCAGCGCGGCGGGCCTGCTCGATGTTGCGGGGATTGGAATGGGTTTTGCAGCCAGGCGCATCGATCAGATCGCCGGCTGCATCATCGCATGTCAGGAGGAGGAGGGCTCGCCGAACCGTGTGCGGTGCTTTAGAGCAGCTAGCAAAACGACTGCGCTCACCGCCAGGTGGGCGCGGTCGGTGCTCGGTGCGGCATGTACCACTCCTGCACTGCGGTTCTTCCGCGCCGTCCGCACCCACCTGACGACCGCTCGCTACGTTTTGTTGGCCGCTCTTAGCCGGGCCGTTACAGCGATTGTGGGAATCGAGTCGCGTCGCTGCAGGATTCAACTGACTGGCAGACGCGCAATGAGCAGCAGTCCCTCTGCATCGGCACAGGCCTGGTCGTAATGCACCAGGCCGCAAAAATCCGTGTCGACCATGATGCCGTGGCCAAGATAGCTCCAGCTCTCGTGGCCGCGCCTCAGCAGCCTGAGGCGATTGCAGTATCAGCCGCGCCGCCGCGCGCCAGACGAGTGAATCACCGTCACTGCACCTCCAGCCCATCCACCTTTTGCCGCGCCTCAGCAGCCTGAGGCGACCGCAGTATCAGCCGCGCCGCTGCGCGCCGGGTGAATGAAAAGCCGTTACTGCACTTCCAGCCCATCCACCTTTTGCCACCCTCTCGGCAACAACGACCCACGGCTAGCCCGCGCACCCACATACTCGTCCAGATCCTTGAACGACAGGCTCATGGTGCGTGCGCCGCTGCGCACCAGCAGCGTATTGCCCGGGGCCACCGCGACCACCGCCACCACGCGTTCGGTGCCGAGCTTGGCCTTGGGGATCTCGATGATCTTGTTGCCCTTGCCCTTGTCCAGCTCGGGTACCTCGGTGGCCGGCACCGCCAGCAGGTTGCCGGCGCTGGTGACTGCGACGATGCGGTCGGTCTGCGGGTTGCTCACCTGTGCCGGCATGAGCACGTGCGAGCCGGTGGTGAGATTGAGCATCGCCTTGCCGGCCTTGTTGCGGCCGGTGAGGTTTTCGAAGCGGGTGACGAAGCCGTAGCCGTGCGAGGACGCCAGCACGAAGCGGGTGGCGTTGTCGGCGCTGGCCATGACCTGGAACGCGGCGCCCGAGGCCGGCGAGAACCGCCCGGTCAGCGGCTCGCCGTTACCGCGCGCCGAGGGCAGGGTGTGCACCGCGGTGGAATAGGCGCGGCCGTCCGAATCCAGGAAGGCCACCTGGTGGGTGCTGCGGCTGCGCACCGCCACCAGCAGGCCATCGCCATCGCGATACGACATGCCGGCCGGATCCACCTCGTGGCCCTTGGCCGCGCGCACCCAGCCTTTTTCCGACAGCACTACGGTCATCGGTTCGCTGGCGACCATCTCGGTTTCGTCGATGGCCTGGGCGGCGCCGCGTTGCACCAGCGGCGAGCGGCGTGCGTCGCCGAATTTCTTGGCGTCGGCCGTGAGTTCGTCCTTGATCAGCTTCTTCAGTTTGGCCTTGCTGTCCAGGATGGCCAGGATCTGCGCGCGTTCCTTGGCAAGCGCTTCCTGCTCGCCGCGGATCTTCATTTCTTCCAGGCGCGCCAGCTGGCGCAGCTTGGTTTCCAGGATGTATTCGGCCTGTTCCTCGCTCAGCGCGAAGCGCGCGATCAGCACCGGCTTGGGTTCGTCCTCGCTGCGGACGATGCGGATCACTTCGTCCAGGTTGAGGAAGGCGACCAACAGGCCTTCCAACAGGTGCAGGCGGCGCTCGACCTTCTGCAGGCGATGGTTGAGGCGGCGGGTAACCGTATCGCTGCGGAAGCTCAGCCATTCGCTCAGCAGGTGCTTGAGGTTCTTGACCTGCGGGCGGCCGTCCAGGCCGATCACGTTGAGATTGACGCGGTAGCTGCGTTCCAGATCGGTGGTGACGAACAGGTGGCCCATCAGCTGTTCGGCGTCCACGCGGCTGGAGCGCGGCACCAGCACCACCCGCACCGGGCTGGTGTGGTCCGATTCGTCGCGGATGTCTTCCAGCCATGGCAGCTTCTTGGCGCGCATCTGCTGGGCGATCTGCTCGATCACCTTGGACGGGGAGACCTGATACGGCAACGCATCGATGACGATGTTGGCGTGTTCTTTCTTGTAGGTGGCGCGCGCACGCACGCTGCCGTGGCCGGTTTCGTAGATCGCGCGCAGGTCCGCGCGCGGGGTGATGATCTCGGCGGTGGTCGGGTAGTCCGGGCCCAGCACGTGCTCGCACAGGTCGGCGACGCTGGCATCGGGATCGTCGAGCAGGCGCAGCAGCGCGCTGACGATCTCGTTGAGGTTGTGTGGCGGCACATCGGTGGCCATGCCCACCGCAATGCCGGTGGTGCCGTTGAGCAGCAGGTGCGGCAGGCGCGCCGGCAACCAGGTGGGTTCTTCCAGGGTGCCGTCGAAGTTGGGCGCCCAGTCGGTGGTGCCCTGGCCGATCTCGCCCAGCAGCACTTCGGCGATCGGGGTCAGCTTGGATTCGGTGTAGCGCATCGCTGCGAACGACTTGGGGTCGTCGGTGGAACCGAAGTTGCCCTGGCCCTCAATCAGCGGGTAGCGGTAGGAGAACGGCTGCGCCATCAGCACCAGCGCCTCGTAGCAGGCGCTGTCGCCATGCGGATGGTACTTACCGATCACATCGCCCACGGTGCGCGCGGACTTCTTCGGTTTGGCGGCCGCGTTCAGGCCCAGCTCGCTCATCGCATAGACGATGCGGCGCTGCACCGGTTTCAGGCCATCGCCCAGGAACGGCAGGGCGCGGTCCAGCACCACGTACATCGAGTAGTCGAGATAGGCGCGTTCGGCGTACTCGCGCAGCGGCAGCTGTTCGAAGCCATGGAAGGTGGGGCGGGTCAGATCGGTCATGTAAAGCCAGGTCCTGCGTGAAGAAGAATCCGCGCCAGGGCGCGGACTCGAAGAGCGCCGATTATCCGGATGCGGCGGGGGATGCCAAGCCGCGCGCGTGGCCGCCGGCCAGATAGCGCGTGGGCGGGGCGCCGAAATGGCGGTGGAACACGCTGACGAAGGCGCTGGGGCTGCTGTAGCCGAGCTGGTCGGCGACCTGCGCCACCGTGCTGCCCTGGCTGAGCCGGCGCAGACCTTCGGCCAGCCGCGCCTGCTGCCGCCACTGCGCAAAACTCAGGCCGGTTTCGGTACGGAAATGCCGGCTCAGGCTGCGTGGCGACAGCCCACCCCAGCCCGCCCAGTCTTCCAGCGAGCGCGGGTCGGCGGGGGTGTCGAGCAGCTGGCGGGCGATCCGCAGCAGCCGACGGTCGGCCGGCATCGGCAGATGCAGGTGGTCGATCTGCACCTGGCACAGTTCGTCCAGCAGCACCGCGGCCAGGCGTTGCTGGGCCGCATCCAGCGGCTGACCCAGCGGCCAGCTGGCGGCGCGCATGATCGCCTCGCGCGCCAGCGCGGTCAGGCGGATCACGCCGATTTGCCCGGGCAGGGCATGGCAGGCATCCGGCCGTATCGCCACGCCCCACCCACGCAGCGGCCCGGCCAGCTCGGCTGTGTGCTGCCGGCCCGGCGGCATCCAGCCGGCGCAGCCCGGCGGCAACGACAGCGTGCCCTGTTCGGTATGCACGGTCAGCACGCCGTGCTCCACGAACATCAGCTGGCCACGCACGTGTGCGTGCCAGGCGGTTTCCGGCGCCCACACCGCGCGCAGCTCGGCCAGGAAGGCAATCAGTACCGGGCCGTCGGCCCACTCGAAGCTGGCCCTGACCCCGGGCGGCAAGGCGTCGACTGAGGTTGGCGGGTTTTCGATAGTCATTGGCCCGATTGTATTACCGGGCCAGCCGCAGCGGCGCGTAAGGTGACGATCCTTGCGAGCGGTTTAATCCCGGGTAACATATTTGCGTTGACAAATATATTTTTCGGAACAAAATGTCGGCCATGAATCCACCCTCCACCCCCTCGCCGTCGTTCGGCCTGTTGTTGCGCCAGGTGCGCGACGCGCTGATGCGTCAGCTCGATGCCGAGATGAAGGGCGAACTGCCCGACTTCGGTTTCAGCCACTACGTCGGCCTGAAGGTGCTGTCGGTGCGTTCGCCGTGTACGGCCAACGAGCTGGCACTGGCGCTGGACCAGACCCCGAGCGCGGTGACCCGCCTGCTCGACAAGCTCGAAGCGCTCGGCGCGGTGCGACGCGAGCCGCACGCTCAGGATCGGCGCGCGCTGCAGATCGTCATGACCGAGCAGGGCGTGGCGTTGTGGGAGCGCCTGCGCCTGCGCGGCGAACGTGCCATCGAGTACGGCCTGCGCGACCTGTCGGAACCCGAGCGCGAGCAACTCACTTCTCTTCTCATCCGTGTCCGCGATGCACTCAACTCATGAACGCTGCTAGTTGCCTCCTTCAGACGCTGCGCCCGCGCTCGATGCGCCTGGCGCGGCCGCTCGTCCTCACCGCGCTGACCCTGGCGCTGGCTGCATGCGCCAGCAGCCGTAGCCTGGCGCCGCAAGGCAGCCTGCTGCAGCCCGGCGACGTGCATGCCGAGCGCACCTTGGCGCAGGCCGGGTTGAGTCCGGCCGCCTGGCCGGCCAGCGACTGGTGGCGCGCGCTGGGCGATGCGCAGCTGGACGCCCTCATTGCCGAAGGCCTGCAGCACAGCCCCACTCTGGCCTCTGCCGATGCGCGGCTGCGCCAGGCCCAGGCGCGCATCGGCAGCGCGCAGGCCGAGCGCGGCCCCAGCCTGTCGGTGTCCGGCGGCTACACCGGATTGCAGTTGCCCGAATCGATGGTCGGCGACGAACTGGGTGGCAGCTACGGCGGCAGTGCGCAGGTGGTGCTGGACTTCCGCTATGGCGTGGATCTGTGGGGCGGCAAGCGTGCCGCCTGGGAAGCGGCGGTCGACCAGGCGCACGCGGCCGAAGTGGATGCGCAGGCGGCGCGGCTGAATCTGTCGGCGGCGATCGCCGAAGGCTATGCGCAACTGGCCTACGCGTGGAGCCTGCACGATGTGGCCAGCGACGAGCTGGGCCGCGCGCAGCGGACCCTGGAGCTGACGCAGCAACGCCGTGGTGCCGGGATCGACAGCGACCTGCAGGTGCGTCAGGCGCAGGCGCGCGTGCCGGCCGCGCAGCAGCAGCTGCAGTCCGCGCAGCAGCAGATCGACGAAGCGCGCACCGCGCTGGCCGCGCTGGTCGGGCAGGGCCCGGATCGCGGGCTGCAGATCGCGCGCCCGACGCTGGGCGCCGGGCTCGCCACGCAGCTGCCCAGCACCCTGCCGGCCGATCTGCTGGGCCGTCGCCCGGACGTGGTGGCGGCGCGCTGGCGGGTGGAGGCGGCCGACAAGGACATCGCGGTCGCCAAGACCCGCTTCTATCCCAGCCTCAACCTCACCGCGCTGGGCGGGGCGGTCAACCCGGATGTCGGCAAGCTGCTGGAAAGCGGCTCGGTGTTCGGGCTGGTGGCGCCGGCGCTGAGCCTGCCGATCTTCGACGGCGGCAAGCTGCGCGCCAACCTGGCCGGCAGCGATGCGCAATACGACCTGGCGGTGGCCGACTACAACCAGAAGGTGATTGCCGCGCTGCATGAAGTGGCCGACCAGGTCACTGCCGTGCGTTCGCTGCAGCAGCGTGCACAGGCGCAGGACGAGGTCGTACAGACGGCGGGCGCGGCCTTCGCGCTCGCCCAGCAGCGTTACCGCGCCGGCATCGGCAGCTATCTGGAAGTGCTCAGCGTGCAGGAGCAGCTGCTCGTTGCACGCCAGCGCATGGCCGGGCTGCAGTCGCAACAACTCCTGGCCTCGGTGAGGCTGCAGCGTGCACTGGGCGGCGGATTCACGCCGGAGCCCGCACGCGACACCGCACGCACCGCGCCCACTTCCGCACAACCGAATTCCTGAGACATCGACGATGAGCCAGACGACTCCTGCTTCTTCCCAACCCGCGCCGGGCGCACCCGGCAAGCGCCGTGCGGCGCTGCGCATCGTGGCCATTGTGGTGATCCTGGCGATCATCGCCCTGGTGGCGTGGTACTTGCTGGTGGGCCGTTGGCACGAGGACACCGACGACGCCTACGTGCAGGGCAACCAGGTGCAGATCACCCCGATGGTGGGCGGCACCGTGGTCAGCATCGGCGCCGAAGACGGCATGCGCGTGGAGCGCGGCCAGCTGCTGGTGCAGCTGGACCCGGCCGATACCGCGGTCGCCTTGCAGCAGGCCGAAGCCAATCTGGCCAAGACCGTGCGCCAGGTGCGCGGCCTGTACCGCAGCGTGGAAGGTGCGCAGGCCGAAGTATCTGCGCGCGAAGTGACCCTGCGCAGTGCGCGTGCCGACTTTGCCCGCCGCAAGGATCTGGCCGCCAGCGGTGCCATCTCCAACGAAGAACTGGCGCATGCCCGCGAAGAACTGGCGGCCGCCGAGGCCGCGGTGAGCGGTTCGCGCGAGAGCTTCGAGCGCAATCGCGCGCTGGTGGACGACAGCGACCTGGCCGGCCAGCCGGACGTGCAGACCGCTGCCGCGCAGGTGCGCCAGGCCTATCTCAACCACGCGCGTACCGGGGTGGTGGCGCCGGTGTCCGGCTATGTGGCGCGGCGCTCGGCGCAGGTCGGCCAGCGCGTGCAGCCGGGCAGCGTGCTGATGGCGGTAGTGCCGCTGGAGCAGGTGTGGGTGGAAGCCAACTTCAAGGAAACCCAGCTCAAGCACATGCGCCTGGGCCAGGAAGTGGAGCTGCATTCGGATCTGTACGGCGGTGGCGTGGATTACACCGGTCGCATCGAAAGCCTGGGCCTGGGCACCGGCAGCGCGTTCTCGCTGCTGCCTGCGCAGAACGCCAGCGGCAACTGGATCAAGATCGTGCAGCGCGTGCCGGTCCGCATCGTGGTGGACAGCAAGCAGCTGGCCAGCAACCCGTTGCGCATCGGCCTGTCGATGAAGGTCGATGTGAACCTGCGCGACCAGCAGGGCCGTGTGCTGCCGGCCAAGGCCGCCACCGGCGCGGTGTTTTCCACCGACGTGTATGCGCAGCAGCTCCAGGCCGCCGACGCCGACATCCATCGCATCATCCAGGACAACCTGCCGACGCAGGCTGCCACCAAGGCGGGCTGAGCCAGCATGTCTTCGCAAGCCCCCACCGCGTCCGGCGGCCCGGCGGCACCGGCGCCCGCGGCCGGCTTTCGCCCGGCGAGCGTGGCGTTGTGCACCGTGGGCCTGGCGATGGCCTCGTTCATGCAGGTGCTGGACACCACCATCGCCAACGTCTCGCTGCCCACCATCGCCGGTAATCTCGGCGCCAGTTCGCAGCAGGCCACCTGGGTCATCACCTCGTTCGCGGTGAGCACCGCGATCGCGTTGCCGCTGACCGGCTGGCTGAGCCGGCGTTTCGGCGAAACCAAGTTGTTCGTGTGGTCCACGCTGGCCTTCACCATCGCCTCGCTGCTGTGCGGCCTGGCGCAGAGCATGGGCATGCTGGTGGTCGCACGCGCGCTGCAAGGCTTCGTAGCCGGCCCGATGTATCCCATCACCCAGAGCCTGCTGGTGTCGATCTATCCGCGCGAAAAACGCGGCCAGGCGCTGGCGTTGCTGGCGATGATCACGGTGGTGGCGCCGATCGCCGGGCCGATCCTGGGCGGCTGGATCACCGACAACTACAGCTGGGAATGGATCTTCCTGATCAACGTTCCGCTGGGCATCATCGCCAGCAGCATCGTCGGTTCGCAGTTGCGGCATCGTCCCGAACAGCTGGAAACGCCGCGCATGGATTATATCGGCCTGATCCTGCTGGTGGTGGGCGTGGGTGCGCTGCAGCTGGTGCTGGACCTGGGCAACGACGAAGACTGGTTTTCCTCGGACAAGATCATCGTGCTGGCCTGCGTTGCCGCGGTGGCGCTGGTGGTATTCGTGATCTGGGAACTGACCGACAAGGATCCCATCGTCGATCTCAAGCTGTTCCGGCATCGCAACTTCCGCGCCGGCACCTTGGCGATGGTGGTGGCGTATGCGGCATTCTTCAGCGTGAGCCTGCTGATTCCGCAATGGCTGCAGCGCGACATGGGCTATACCGCGATCTGGGCTGGCCTTGCGACCGCGCCGATCGGCATCCTGCCGGTGTTGATGACCCCGTTCGTGGGCAAGTACGCGCTGCGCTTCGACCTGCGCATGCTGGCCACCATCGCCTTCGTGTTCATGTCGTTCACCAGCTTCTTCCGCTCCAACTTCAACCTGCAGGTGGACTTCGCCCATGTGGCCACGATCCAGCTGGTGATGGGCGTGGGCGTGGCGCTGTTCTTCATGCCGGTGCTGCAGATTTTGCTGTCGGATCTGGATGGTCGCGAGATTGCGGCAGGCTCGGGCCTGGCCACCTTCCTGCGCACGCTGGGCGGCAGCTTCGCCGCCTCGCTGACCACCTATCTGTGGGCGCGCCGCACCCAGGTGCACCATGCGCATATCACCGAACACATCTCGGTCTATACGCCCGGCATGCAGGAGCAGGTCACCGCGATGGGGCAGGGCGACCTGCAACGTGGTGCGGCCTTTCTCAACAACATGATCAACCACCAGGCCTCGCAGATGGGCTTCAACGACATCTTCTACCTGCTGGGCTGGACCTTCCTGGCGATCATCTTCTTCCTGTGGCTGGCCAAGCCGCCATTCGGTGCGGGCGCCGGTGGCGCGGCGGCGGCTGGCGGGCATTGATCCGTTTCCAGTCCTCCCGTAATCCCGCAGGCGCGTGGGGATGTACACGCTGAAATCCGCGGCAGCGTGTCGCTGCCGTGCGCCTCTGTCATCGGGCGCGCCCCTGAGCGGGGAGCCCCAGCGTACTGATATCGCGTTGAGCAGGTGGGGCTGCGCTCGCCTGGGGTAGCATGCCGGGTCGCGGCGCGTGCGGTCCTGTTGCTGACAGGGGCACGGGCCGCGCAGTGCGCGGGCATGCCGCCTGCGTTTGACCATCACAAGGAAGCTTCGACGATGTCTCTATCCCGGCTGCGCGGTGTCTCCGCCGCTGTACTGCTCCTCCCTATCCTCTGTCTTGGCATCGTCCCGCCGACCCATGCGGCGGCGCGCCCGGAGGTCGCCAAGCAGGCTAAGGCCTACAGTTCGAGCGACGGTCAAATGGTATCGACCTTGCGTTATGGGCCGCGCGATCGGAACCAGGCGCTGGTGCAGGTGACCGGCGCCGACAGCGAGATCGACAACAGGATTCTGTTGGCGACGACCGCTGCCACACAGAAGGACATGCGCTACACGATCCAGCTCAAAGGACGGCCGTATGTGTTACTGATCCTCGACGAAGGCAGTGGCGAGCTGTATCTGCCTGGCGCTCCGAAGCCGATACGCGTGGGCTACGATGCCGGCGCCGCCGAGCAGATCAATCCCGAGCATTACCTGACCGATTATCAGGAGCAAGTCGCCGGTAAGTAGACGGGGGCGATGATGCGCATGCAGGTCCGCGCGGCTGGCCTACATGCGTCATGGGTGTGGCGGCAAGAACGCCCACTGCGCTCACGGCCAGCGGCGCGCGCAGGGCTATCCCATTCTGCGACCGGTCCGCGGTCCTGCATCAGCATGGTCGCCACTGCGCAACGCCGGTGCACGTGGCCGCGCGTCAGTGCCGGTACGACATGACGTCATCAATACCCAGCCAATGCCCCAAACGAAAAAAACCCCGCCGAAGCGAGGTTTTTTACGATCTACCGTGAGTCGTGGTGCCCAGGAGAGGACTCGAACCTCCACGAAGTTGCCCCCGCTAGCACCTGAAGCTAGTGCGTCTACCAATTCCGCCACCTGGGCGACTCAGGGGGCGAATTGTGCAAGCTGCGGGCGCGGCTGTCAACGCATCTTTTGCAAAAAATAGTTGCCGTTGCCCGCGCTGTGCGTGATCCGGACAGCGCCGCCATGGGCGCAGGCCCGCGGCATGCGCCCGCCATCGCCGCTTACGGCAGCTGCGTGGCCTGCAAGGCGACCTCCACGCTCTGCACCGGTTCGCTGGCCGAGCGCGCCAGCTGCACGCGATACGTGCCCGCTGCGATCTTCCAGTGCCGTGCCTTCGCGTCGAAATCGGCCAGCGTCTTCGGCTCGGCCACCACCTGCACGCGGCGCTTTTCGCCGGGCTTGAGCGTGAGCTTCTGCCAGCCGATCAGCCGCAGCGGGGTGGTGTGCCCCTCCGGCAGCACGAGGTAGAGCTGCGGTACTGCAGCGCCTTCGCGGTCACCGGTGTTCTGCATGTCGAAACGCGCGGTGAGCGTGCTGCCGTTTGCGTCCACCTGCAGGTTGCCCATGTCGAAGCGGGTGTACGACAGGCCATGTCCTAATGGGTAACGCGGGGTGAGCTTGCGTGCGGCAAACCATTTGTAGCCGACGTTGGCGCCTTCGATGCTGTAATCGATGGTGTCCTCGCCGGGTTTGGCCGGCTTGAAGCCGAGGCCGGGAATCGACGGACGCGGCAGCTGCGATTCGTCCACCGGCCAGGTCACCGGCAGGTGGCCGGACGGATTCACCGCGCCGGTGAGCAGGTTGGCGATCGCCTCGCCGCCGCCGATGCCCGGGTACCACGCCTGCAACACCGCCGGCACGCGCTCGGCCCAGGGCATGCGCACCGGTCCGTTGGTTTCCAGGACCACCGTGGTTTTGGGGTTGGCCTTGGCCACCGCCTCGATCAAGGCATCCTGGTTGTCGGGCAATTGCATGTCCGGCAGGTCCACCGATTCGGCCGCCCACTGGGTGGCGAACACGATCGCAACATCGGCGGCCCTGGCCGCGCGTGCGGCAGCGGCGCGGTTCTTGCCATCCACGTAGTCGATCTGCGCGTTCGGCAATGCGGCGCGCAGCGCCTGCAGCGGCGAAGACGGATGGATGATCACCGGGCCCGGCCAGGTGGTCGGGGTGAGGCCGGGCACCGCATTGCCGCCGTTGATGGTGTAGTCCACGCGCGAGGAGCCGCCACCGGACATCACGCCCTTGTCGGCATGGCCGCCGATGACCGCGATGCGGCGCAGCTGGCTGGATAGCGGCAGGGTGGCTTGCTCGTTACGCAGCAGCACGCTGCCTTCTTCGGCAACATGCTGCGCGGCCAGTTGCCCGGCCTTGCCATCGATGGGCTGACGCTGGGTCGGGTGATCGAATGCGCCATGCGCGAACAAGCTGCGCAAGACCCGCTTGACCATGTCGTCCAGGCGCGCACGCGGCACCACCCCGGCACCCACCGCCATGCGCAGCGGCGCATCGAAGAACACCGCCGCATCGAACACTTCGCCGGCCGATTGCTGGTCCAGCCCGGCCAGCGCGGCCTTGGAGCCGCTGTGCACGCCGCCCCAATCGGACATCACGTAGCCGGGGTAGTGCCACTCCTGCTTGAGCACCTGGTTGAGCAGGTAATCGTGCTCGCAGCCGTAGATGCCATTGATCTTGTTGTAGGAGCACATCACCGAGGCAGGGTCGCCGATCTTCAGCGCAATCTCGAAGGCCAGCAGGTCCGATTCGTGCATGGCCTGCTCGCCGAGTTGCGCGCTGTGGAAGTTGCGCCGGGTTTCCATGTCGTTGAGCGCGAAGTGCTTCATCGTCGACAACACATGCGCGCTCTGCACGCCGCGGATCGACTCGCCGACCATGCTGCCGGCCAGCAGCGGGTCTTCGCCGGCATATTCGAAATTGCGGCCGTTGCGTGGGTCGCGCTGCAGGTTGACGCTGCCGGCCAGCAGCACGTTGAAGCCCTGCTGCCAGGATTCGCGGCCCATGGTCCGGCCGCCTTCAAAGGCCAGCTGTCGATTCCAGCTGGACGCGGTGGACGTGCCCGACGGCATCGCGGTGGCGTAGTCGCCCTTGCGGATGCCGCCGGGATTGGTGACGCCGACGCCGGCATCGGCCAGTTGCTGCGCGGGGACGCCCAGCCGTGGAATACCGGGCACATAGCCGGCCGAGCCCAACGCGCCCTCGGGCTTGGGGATCTTGTCGGTGCCCAGGCCGAAGTAGCTGCGCAGCATCTGGAATTTTTCGTCTTCGCTCATCTGGGCGAGCAGCCGGTCGGCACGCTGGTCGGCCGTCAGTGCGGTATCCATCCAAGGCTGCGGCGCCGCTGCCGTTTGCGCCACCGCCGCCGGCGCAGCCAGGGCCATGCCCAGGCTCATCACCAACGCCAGCATCAGCGGGCGCGAACAGGGGGTGGGGTGTGTAAACGTTTTCATATCGGGATGTGGCACAGGCTGTCCTTCTACTGCGGGGTCGTGTCGAAACGGGTCGGGCACCGCGGTGCCCGGATCGGATGGCGCTCTGGCGCGCCTGGCCGCTCGCCGGACTGGCGGGGCCGTCAGAAGTCGGTCTGCGCGGTCCGCAGCACCGGATACAGCTGATAGCGCTCGTCCCAGGAGGAATGGCGCCTGGCGAAGAATTCCAGCCGCGCCTGCGGGTCGGCAGCAAAGGTCGTGTCGTTGGCCAGACGTTGTTCGAACTGCGCCTTCAGGCCGGCATCGCGGGCCAGCATGTCGCGCGCCACGTCTTCGGCGACGTAGGCCTCCATGTATTCCTTGCGTTCGAAGGCGGTATTGAAAAAGCCCCACTGCAGCAACGAGTCCGGCGCCTGCGGTTCCAGCATCGCCATCACCAGCCGCGCCTTGGGCTGGGCGATCGGCACGAACAGCGAGCCGGCCGGGACGGCGCGGCGTTCCTCGCGCCATTGCCCGCTGACCTCCACGGTCTGATGGCCTTCATTGGAACGTGCCGCAAAACGGGTGTCTTCGGCGCGGAAGCTCTGCACCGGGTAGTCGGCAGCACTGTCGATGGTGCGGAAGGCGATGCCGTGCAGGCGCAACTTCTCTGCGACGAAGGCGGCCTGCGCGGCCGGCACCAGATAGCCGCCGCGCGGCGCGTCGACCACCACATCTGGGGCGATCTGATCGCGTAGCGGCACGTTCCAGATTTGCGGTGTGTTCTCGTCGTAGCGCGTCATCAGTGCGCCGGAGATCGGCGAGGGCGTGCGCGTGTAGGCATAGCCGCGAAATGCCACGGTGCGCGCCTTGAGGCCGGCCGCAAAGCTCAGCGGTTCGGACGTGCCGGCCAGGCGGCTGGCGCGCTGGTCGGCGGCCAGCGCATCGGCGCGCCAGGCGGTGCCGTGCCTGGCGGCCTGCTGCAGCACCGAGACGATGGTGTTGCGGGTGATGCGCACGCGCGTGGGGTAATCCTTCCACGAGTGCGTTTCCACCAGCATGCCGAAGCGGTTGCGCAGCAGGAAATAGCCATGCGAGAAGCGCGGCGGCGACACGTCGTCGGCAAAGCCGGAGGCGGGATCGTCCTCGCGCACGAAGGAGGGGTAATACGGCAGCGGCAGCGAGCCCTGCTTGCGCAGGTCGGCCAGCACCGCATCGCGCCAACGGGTGCCATCGCGCTGCAGGGCGGTATCGCCGGCATGCACCGGCTCCGCCTGCACCGACACGTCGTGCTCGAACTTGGCGCCGTCGGTGACGTGCAGGTCCACATACATCAGCGGGTCCCACTGCTGCACCAGCTGCAGCATGGCCTGCATTTCCGGCGCATCGGCCTTGACGTAGTCGCGGTTGAGGTTGAGGTTCTGTGCGGTGGTACGCCAGCCCATCTGCTCCGGGCCACGTTGGTTGGGGCGGTTCCAGGCGCCGAAGCGTTCATGGCCATCGACGTTGAACACCGGTACGAATACCCACACCAGCTTGTCGAGCACACCCTTGCCGGCCTTGCCCTCGAGCAGCTCGCGCAAGGCCAGGAAGCCGGCGTCCTTGCCATCGATCTCGCCGGCATGGATGCCGCCCTGGATCAGCACCACCGGCAATTTGCGTTGCGCGGCGGCGTCTGCATCCAGTGCGCCGCTGGTGGAGACGACCAGCGCCTTCATCGGCCGGCCTTCGGGCGTGGTGCCGAACTGCGTGCAGCGCACCGCCTGTGGATAGCGCTGCGCAAAGGCATCGCACAGCGCGACGACTTCGTCGTAGCGGCCGGTTTGCATAAAGCCGCTGCGCTCGGCCACGGTGGTCAGCGGCGCGGCGGCAAGCGCAGTGGAAACGGAAGTCGACAACAACAGGCCCAAGGCCAGGCGGGTGTAGCGGGGCATCCAGCGGTCCGGTGTTTCAGGAAAACGTTTGCAATGTAGCCGAGCCGGCGCGGCAGGCCAATCTGCACTGCGGCATGCGCGCATCGTTCGAGCGGCCACGACGACCTGGCGCGTCGCAATCGGCAGGCGTGTGTTGCCCCTGTGCTGGACCCATCCACCGTCGTTCCGGCGCGACGTTGGCAAGCTCACGGATGCAGCCACACCCGCCGCATGGCGGCCAGGCAGCTGACGCCGGTACGATAGGGCCTGTCACCAGTTCGACCGGACCGCCTTTGACTACCACGACCTTGCCCGGCCCCACTGCCGGCGCGCGCCTGCCGCGCCAGATTCCTTTCATCATCGGCAATGAAGCCTGCGAGCGTTTCAGCTTCTACGGGATGCGCAACATCCTGGTGCAGTTCCTGATCACCTCGCTGCTGTTGCAGGAGATCGGCGGCCCGGGCCGCGAGGCCGAAGCCAAGCACATCCTGCACAGCTTCATGATCGGGGTGTATTTCTTCCCGCTGTTGGGTGGCTGGCTGGCCGATCGGCTGTTCGGCAAGTACAACACCATCCTGTGGTTCAGCCTGGTCTACTGCGCCGGGCATGCGTGTCTTGCCATGTTCGAAGGCAGCCGCAGCGGTTTCTTCGTCGGGCTGGGCCTGATCGCGCTGGGCGCGGGCGGCATCAAGCCGCTGGTGGCCTCGTTCATGGGCGACCAGTTCGACCAGTCCAACAAGCACCTGGCCAAGGTGGTGTTCGACGCGTTCTACTGGATCATCAATTTCGGCTCGCTGTTCGCCTCGCTGCTGATTCCGCTGGCGCTGAAGAACCTGGGGCCGTCCTGGGCGTTCGGCATTCCCGGCATCCTGATGTTCGTGGCCACGCTGGTGTTCTGGCTGGGGCGCAACCGCTACGTGCGGGTGCCGTTGCCGCCGAAGGACCCGCACGGATTCGGCGCGGTGGTGCGCACCGCGTTGCTGACGCGCGTGCCGGGGCAGGGCCGTCCGGGCCTGGTGCTGGCCTCATTGTCGGTGGTGCTGGCGCTGGCGAGTTTCGCCTGGATCGAGCCGCTGGGCATCGTCATCTGCCTGTGCATTGCGCTGGTGCTGTTGCTGGCCGGCATCGGCGGCGGCACCTGGTGGCAGCTGGAGCGTGCGCGCGGCATCCATCCCGATACCGCGGTCGAAGGCGGGCGCGCGCTGCTGCGGGTGCTGGTGATCTTCGCGCTGGTTACGCCGTTCTTTTCGCTGTTCGACCAGAAGGCCTCGACCTGGGTGCTGCAGGGGCGCGAGATGACCATGCCGGCCTGGTTCACCGCCTCGCAGATGCAGGCGATCAATCCGTTGCTGGTGATGCTGTTGATCCCGTTCAACAACCTGGTGCTGTACCCGCTGCTGCGCCGGGTTGGCTGGGAGCCCACGCCATTGCGGCGCATGACCAGCGGCATCGCCTTCAGCGGCGTGGCCTGGATCGTGGTGGGAGCGATCCAGGTGGTGATGGATGGCGGCGAGCCGATGCACATCGCCTGGCAGATCCTGCCCTATGCCTTGCTCACCTTCGGCGAGGTGCTGGTGTCGGCCACCGGTATCGAGTTCGCCTACAGCCAGGCGCCTGCATCGATGAAGGGCGTGGTGATGAGTTTCTGGTATCTGACCACCACGGTCGGCAACCTGTGGGTGCTGCTATCGAACGTGGCGGTGCGCAACGAGACGGTGACCGCGCATATCGCCGATACTGGACTCAGCGAAGCGGCGTTCCTGATGTTCTTCTTCGCGGCCTTCGCATTCCTGGCGGCACTGGCCTTCGGCCTGTATGCGCGCGGTTATCGCATGGTCGACAATTACCGTTCTGCCTGAGGTCCGCATGATTACCCTGATCTTGATCGCCATCACCGGCATCGTCTCCTGGATGGCGTTCAACAACCGCAAGTTGAACGACCGCCTGATCCTGTGGCCGCCGGCCGTGGACAAGCACAAGCAATACGACCGGCTGGTGACCTACGGCTTCATCCATGCCGACCTGGGCCACCTGGTCTTCAACATGATCACCTTGTTCTTCTTCGGCCGGGTGATCGAGAAGGTGATGCTGCAGCTTACCGGCAGCATGCTGACCTATCCGCTGTTCTATCTGGCCGCGCTGGTGGTGTCGATCCTGCCCAGCTACCTGAAGAACCAGAACAACCCCAACTATTTGAGTCTGGGCGCCTCCGGTGCGGTGTCGGCGGTGCTGTTCGCCTTCATCCTGCTGCAGCCGTGGACCATCATCCTGGTGCTGTTCATTCCGGCACCGGCGATCATCTATGCGGTGTTCTACGTGGGCTACAGCCTGTGGATGGACCGCCGCGGCGGCGATCGCATCAACCACAGCGCGCACCTGGCCGGCGCGGCATTCGGGGTGATGTTCATGCTGATCATGGAGCCAAGGGTGCTGCAGATCTTCCTGGACCAGCTCTCCAACCCGCGCTTTGGCTGAGCCGTGGCCGGCGGGGGCGTGCGGCAAACCGGCCAGGACCGCGGTGGTGCACGACGGGTCCTGGCGGATGCGGCGGTGCCGGCCTCAGGCCGCGGTGCGTTTCTGATCGGTGGCCAGTGCCGAGCCGGACACCGCGCCGTAGGCCTGCTGCAGGCGCTGATACACCGTGTCGTTGAGCTGCGCGAAGTCGGGATTATGGGTGTCGCCAGCGATGGCGAACTGTAACAGCCCTTCCAGCAGCGAGCTGTCGCTCTGCGCGTTGTTTCCTGCCGAATCGTTGTGCATGCGGTGACTCCTCATAGGTGAGACGAGGGCGCCAGGCATGCCGGAGACCGGTTGCAGCGAGCGCCTTCGAGTCAGCTATCGGCGCTGCTGCAGCGAACTTGAGCAGCGCATCGCCAAGCCGGGCGGCCGTTCACAGCGTGGATTCATTTTCACGCAGGCGCGGCGCCGCGCTGGTCACACTGACCGCACTTGGCAGCGGCGCCAATCACGATGGAGGCAGCGACAGTGCACGTCGATCACGACCCGACACAGCAGCATTTCGTCGTAGACGCCGATGGACACCGTGCCGAGCTGGTCTACCGCCGCGGCAGTGCAGGCATGACCATCACTCACACGCTGGTGCCGGAGGCGATCGCCGGGCGCGGGATCGCCGGCGCATTGGTTGAGGCCGCTCTGGGGTTTGCGCGTGCATCCGGGCTCAAGGTGGTACCCGCGTGCAGTTATGCGCAGGCCTATATGCGTCGACATCCACAGTTTCAGGATCTGCTGGCCTGACGGCCGCAGCGGCAAGTCAATCAGGGGAGCGGGTGGGAATGGGTCGGTTGTTAGCAGGAAATGGGGTGCGGGGCCTGCTGGTGCTGGCGCTGCTGACCGGCTGTACGCAGCGCGAACCGGCAACCTCTGAGCCGGCCGAGCCGGCGGCCGATGCGGCCGTGGCACCGCCGCCGCCGGTCGAGCCGGCGATGGTGCAGAGCGGCCCGCTGGAAGATGTGATCGAGCACGCGCCTGCCTACATGGTGGGTATCAGCTATCCGCGGGGCCTGGATGCCTATCCGGAACTGACCGCGTTGATCCGCAAGTACGCGCAGGACGCGCGCAGCGAATTGATGCAGGCCGTTTCCGGTCTCGGCAACGACAAGCCCGCCGCGCCCTACGAATTGTCGCTGGCATTCGAAACGGTGTTGCAGACCGCCGACCTGATCGTGATCTCTGCCGACGGCAGCCGCTATACCGGCGGCGCACATGGCGAGCCATTGGTGGCGCGCTTCGTGTGGCTGGTCAAGGAGCGCAAGCAGTTGACTGCGCAGGCGCTGATTCCTGACGCGGCAGGATGGGGCAAGATCGGCAGCGCGGTGGCCGCACAGCTGCATGCCGCTGCCACGCAACGCGTGGCAGCCGACCGCGTGCCGATCGAAGAACAGGCCGAACAGGTGGCCTCGGCCGATCGCATGATCGCCGAGGGCACTGCCGCGCAGGTGGACAACTTCGCGCAGTTCGTCCCGCTCTTGGATGCAGCCGGGCAGATCACCGCATTGCGTTTCGTGTTTCCTCCGTATCAGGTGGGGCCGTATTCGGATGGCACGCAAACCGCCGACGTCGCTGCATCCACATTGCTGCCGTGGGTCGCGCCGGAATATGCACATCTCTTCGCTCGCTGATGTATCGCCCCGCAGTCGATGTGATTGAATGGCTCGACAATTCTGTAATGTATTCCAACGGGTGATATGAGTAGTTTCGATCCAACCGCAAACCGCGTGGACCACACCTGCGCGCGTTACCCGGAATTTCCGCGGGAACCGGCCGTCCTGGTGAGGTTGGTCAAGCATCTCTACAAGCGAATGCATACGCAAGCCTGCGTGCGGCTCAAGCCGTACGGCATCAGTCCGCCGGAATACGAAATCCTGATGATGCTCTATGGCACGCCGGAACAGGCCATCACGCCCACCGAAGTGGCCGAGGCGGCCAGCGAGAAACCGGCCAACATCACCCGGCTCACCGATCAGCTGTGCGAGAAGGGCTTGATCGCCCGCGGCGCCAGTCCCGACGACCGCCGCAAGATCGTACTGACCCTGCAGCCGGCAGGGCTGGCCTTGATCGATAGCCTGTTGCCGGAAGCGTGCACGCTGTTGAATGCGCAAACGGCCGGCATCAGCGATACCGAACAGGTGCGCCTGGAGAAGTTGTTGAAGAAGCTGCTCGATGGCGTGGACGCGGTGGAGTCCTGACAGCGGTCAGTGCATCCGGGCCGGTTGGCGGGACGGTACCCGAACCTCGCAAGACGGCAATACACGCAACTTGCCAGCCTTAGAGCGGCCAACAAAACGTAGCTAGCGGTCGTCAGATGGATGCGGACGGCGCAGAGGAACCGCAGTGTACGCGTGGTACATGCCGTACCAAGCACCAAGCACCAAGCACCAAGCACCAAGCACCAAGCACCGACTGCGCCCGCCTGGCGATGCGCAGTCGTTTTGCCAGCTGCTCTTTAGTCACGCACTGGTTTTCGCCAGGCGGCCAGTGCCTCGCGTGCGGCATGCCCCGCCTCTGCCTGCAGCAAAAGCGCCGCCCGGATCGCTCCGGGCGGCGCTGTGTTTGAAGCAAGGCTGCAGGCCGGATTACGGCTTGGACTGCGGTGTTTCCGGGGTGGCGCCATCGCCGCCCTGCGCACTCAAGCCGCGCTTTTCCAGCAACGGTTCGATCTGCGGCGCATGGCCGGCGAAGTTCTGGAACAGTTCCATCGCATCCACGCTGCCGCCACGCGACAACAAGGTCTTGCGGAAGCGGTCGCCGTTGGCGCGGCTCAGGCCGCCGTGTTGCTTGAACCATTGCTGGGTATTGGCATCCAGCACTTCGGACCAGATGTAGGCGTAGTAGCCGGCCGCGTAGCCGCCCATGATGTGGCTGAAATACGGGGTCTTGTAGCGCGGCGGCACCGGCGCATAGGCAATGCCGTCCTGCTGCAGGGCCTTGGCCTCGAACGCCATGACGCCGGCCGCATCGGGCACGTCGCTGGCGCTGATCTGGTGCCAGTTCTGGTCCAGCATCGCCGCTCCCAGGTATTCGGTGGTGGCAAAGCCCTGGTTGAACTTGGATGCGGCAATCACCTTGTCCAGCAAGGCCTGCGGCATCGGCGTGCCGTTCTGGTAATGCTTGGCGTAGTTCTTCAGGATGGACGGCTCGTCGGCCCACATCTCGTTGACCTGCGAGGGAAACTCGACGAAGTCGCGCGGCACGCTGGTGCCGGAGAAATACGGGTATTTGACGTCGGAGAACATGCCGTGCAGCGCATGCCCGAACTCATGGAACATGGTGGTCACTTCGTCCCAGGTCAGCAGCGTCGGCTGGCCGGCCGGCGGCTTGGGAATGTTGAGGTGGTTGGCCACCACCGGCTTGAAACCGGTCAGCTCCGACTGCGACACATAGGAGTTCATCCAGGCGCCACCGCGCTTGGATTCGCGGGCGTACATGTCGGCGATGAAGATCGCCAGCTGCTTGCCGTCGGCATCGAACACGTCGTAGACGGTGATGTCGTCGCGGTAGGTCGGCAGATCTGTGCGCTGCTTGAAGGTCAGGCCGTATTCCTGGGTGGCGGCGTAGAACACGCCGTTCTCCAGCACGTTCTTCAGTTCGAAGTACGGCTTGAGCTGCGACTCGTCGAAGTTGTACCTGGCCTGGCGTACCTTTTCGCTGTAGTACGCCCAATCCCAGGCTTCGAGCTTGAAGCTGGGCTTGCGTGCGGCCTTTTGTTCCTTGTCGATCATCGCCTGCAGGTCGGCGGCTTCGCGCTTGGCATTGGCCACCGCCGCCGGTGCCAGCTTGCCCAGCATGGCGTTGACCGCTTCGGGGGTCTTGGCGGTCTGGTTTTCCAGCGAATAGGCAGCGTAGGTGGGGAAGCCGAGCAGCTTGGCCTTGTCGGCACGCAGCTTCATGATGCGCGACACCAGCGCGGTGTTGTCGTACTGGCCGCCGTGGCTGCCGCGCGACACCGAGGCGTCGTAGATCTTCTTGCGCAGCTCGCGGTTCTTCAACTGTGTCAGCGGCGGCTGGCCGGTGGTGTTGAGCAGGACAATCACGTACTTGCCCTCGAGCTTGCGCGCCTTGGCCGCTTCGGCCGCAGCGGCGATCTGTTGTTCGGACAGGCCGTCGAGCTGCTTGACGTCATCCACCACCACCGCGGCGGCGTTGACCTCGGCCAGCACGTTCTGGCTGAAGGTGGTGCCCAGCTTGGCCAGCTCGGCATTCATCGCCTTGAGCGTGGTCTTGTCCGCATCGGAGAGCTTGGCGCCGTCGCGCACGAAGTCGCTGTAGTACTTCTCGACCAGACGCACGCCTTGCGCATCCAGTCCCAGCTTGGCGCGTTGGTCGTACAAGGTCTGGATGCGCGCGAACAGCTTGCCGTTGAGCGAGATCGCATCGCGGTGCGCGGCGAACCTGGCCGAATAATCGGCCTGCAGTTTCTTGCGCGCATCGTTGGTGTCGGCACCCACCAGGTTGAAGAACACGGTGGTGGCACGGTCGAGGGTGGCGCCGCTCTTTTCCAGAGCGATGATGGTGTTCTCGAAGCTCGGCTTGGCCTTCTGGTTGGCGATCTTGTCCACTTCCTTCAATTGCTCGGCCATGCCGGCATCGAAGGCGGGGGCGAAGTCGCTGTCGGTGATCTTTTCGAACTGCGGGTAGTGCAGCGGCAGGGTGCTGTCGGCAAAGAAGGGGTTGGCTTGGGTGGAGGCCTGCGTGGCGGCAGGCGCGGCGATGCTGTAGGACGGCATGGCAAGTCCCAGGGAAGCGGCCAGGGCAAAAGCGAGACGGGTGGTCAAGAGGGTTGCTCCAAAGTGCGAACCGCCGAGGCTAACCCAGCTGGCCCGCACAGGCCTGTGACAAAAGGCATGCCCGGGCGGCGTTTGTGCGCAGGGCAGGGCGGGCGCTGACGATCTGGCAAGGCGGGCGGGGCCGTAGCGCAGCGTGCTGCCGTGGCGTTTTGCCGGGGCATCGTGCGCGGACCGGGGGTGTGCGGAAAGCGCTCTCCGGCGTGCCTGGAGCGCGCAGGACGTGCCGCATGGCGACCTTCGGCGGCGTACAGCTGCGCTGCAGCAACGCAGGCAACGCGTTACCCTGCGGCCTTCGCAATCATCGAGCCAGACATGCGCAACCTCTCCAGCTTCGAATTCACCGACCTGGATGGTCGCACGCAGTCCATGCGCGATTACCTGGGCAAGGTGGTGCTGGTAGTGAATGTAGCGTCCAAGTGCGGCTTTACCCCGCAATACGCCGGATTGCAGGCGCTATGGCAGCGCTACCGTGAGCGCGGGCTGGTGGTGATCGGATTCCCCTGCGATCAGTTCGGACATCAGGAGCCGGGCGACGAGGCGCAGATCCGGCAGTACTGTTCGCTGGATTACTCGGTGGATTTTCCACTGTCGTCCAAGATCGAGGTCAATGGCAGCGGCGCGCATCCGCTGTGGCAGTGGCTCAAGCACGAACAACGCGGCGTGCTGGGGTCCGAAGCGATCAAATGGAATTTCACCAAGTTCCTGATCGGCCGCGACGGCGCGGTGCTGGAGCGCTACGCGCCGACGACCAAGCCCGAAGCCATCGCGGCCGACATCGAGCGCGCATTGGGCGCGTGATCCCGCGGGGCGTGAAGCCCAACATGTAGGTAGGAGCGCACCCGGGCGCGACGAAGCCTTACCGGGAAAGCTTCTTCGCGCCCGGGTGCGCTCCTTGTATCTGGACATGGCCGCATAACAGCGTTATGTCTTCCGACTGATCATCGGAGCAGATGCAAGAAGCCCATGCGCTCCTTAAGCCTCGAGCTTGTATCGTAGATCGGCTCTGCATCTGCAACTGCTGGCCCTCGGTGTCCGGACGGTATCAAGAGTCCGCCACAGGCGTGAACTCGCATCACAAGGCAGGACCTGGACCAGCGCTGATCGTCGTCCATCTGATTTCAGGAGGTTTCCATGTCCCCCATCGTGGGCATCGACGTCGCCAAACACAGCGTGGATCTGGCCATCGAGCTGGCCAATGGCAAGCACCGCACCAAGGCCAAGCTCGCCAACGATCCCAAGGGATTTGCTGCCCTGCACGCGTGGCTGCGCACCCACGCGCAGCCGGATAGCTGGGTGGTGATGGAGGCCACCGGCAGCTATCACGAAGCACTTGCCGAGTTCCTGCACGAGTGCGGCTATCGGGTGTGCGTGCTTAATCCGGCGCAGGTGGCGCTGTATGCGCGCAGCCAGTTGCGGCGGGTCAAGACCGACCGCAGCGATGCGAAGCTGATCGCCAGTTACGGGCTGCGCCATCGCGACCAGCTGCGCGCCTGGCAGCCCGATCCACCGGCCCTGAAGACGCTCAAGGCGCTGGTGCGTCGCCGCGATGACCTGCTGGAGATGCTGCTGATGGAGCGCAACCGGCTGGAGGTTGCCCCCGCAGACGTGCAACCCTCGATCCAGGGGCTGATCGCGCATCTACAAGCCCGGATCAACGAGATCCAGCAGGCCATCGACGATCACATCGACCAAGACCCGGACCTGCGTCAGCAGCGTCATCTGCTGACCAGTATCAACGGGATCGGCGACATCAGCGCTGCGCTGCTGTTGGCCGAGCTGGGCCCGGTAAGCCGCTTCGCCGACGCGGGCGCGGTGACGGCCTTCGCCGGCCTGAACCCGCGCCTGCACGAATCAGGCAGGTATCAGGGCAAGGTCTGCATCTCCCGCACCGGCTCGGCGCGGCTGCGCGCCGGACTGTACATGCCAGCCCTGGTCGCCATACGTCATAACCCGGTGATCACCGCGCTCAAACAGCGTCTGCATGCACGCGGCAAACACGGCAAGCAGATCGTCTGCGCCGCCATGCGCAAGCTGCTGCATCTGGTCTATGGCGTCCTCAAATCGGGCACCGCATTTGACCCACAGAAAGCCCTTGCCAGGTGAGGGGCAAGACGGTATCTACGGCACGGGTTGCTCAGCGGTGTGCCGATGCGCTGTAGCTGGTGCACCCATGCCGAGCCTGCGATGCGCGTGAGATGTGGCAGTGGTGGCAGACCAGCGCGCAGCCCTGCGCAGGAGCGCACCTGGGCGCGAGGGCGTTACCGGGAAAGCTTCATCGCGCCCGGGTGCGCTGCTACGAGGCTGCGATGCCGAGGTATCGCAAGAACACTCTCACTTCTCGACGAACGCACGCTCGAAGACGTAATGCCCCGGCGTGCCGATGCGCGGCGAGGTCTGGAAACCGCGGCTGTCCAGCAGGGTGCGCAGGTCGGCCAGCATCTGCGGGCTACCGCAGATCATGAAGCGGTCGTTGGCCGGATCCAGCGTGGGCAGGCCCAGTGTCTGCTGCATGCGGCCATCGGCCATCAGCTCGGTCAGGCGGCCCTGGTTGGCGAAGGCTTCGCGGGTCACTGCGGGGTAGTACAGCAATTTGTCGCGCAGGATGTCGCCCAGGAATTCGTGCTGCGGCAACTCGCGCTCGAAGTAGTCGCGATAGGCCAGATCCTGTTCGAAGCGCACGCCGTGGGTGAGGATCACCTTGTCGAAGCGTTCGTAGGTTTCCGGGTCCTTGATGATCGACAGCCACGGCGCCAGCCCGGTGCCGGTGCCCAGCAGGTACAGGTTGCGCCCCGGGTGCAGGTCGCTGATCAGCAACGTGCCGGTGGGCTTCTTGCCGACCAGCACCTTGTCGCCGGGCTGGATGTGCTGCAGCCGCGAGGTCAGCGGGCCATCGGGCACCTTGATGCTGAAAAACTCCAGCTGTTCTTCCCAGTTGGCACTGGCGATCGAATACGCACGCAGCAAGGGGCGCGTTTCGGTTTCCAGGCCGATCATCACGAACTGGCCGTTCTCGAAACGAAAACCGGGGTCGCGGGTAGTGGTGAAGCTGAAGTAGGCATCGGTCCAGTGACGGACCTCAAGCACCGTTTCGGCGCCGAAAGCGGAAGACATACCGGTGAGTGTCGTGGGAGGAGTACCCGGCAATTCTACCTCAAGCCGTCCAAATGAGATGAACTCTCATTTGGACGGCCGGGATTCGGCAGTCGGGATTGGGGATTCGCAAGAGCAGATCCTGGGTCCTGGACGAGTCGGGCTCGTGGCTGAGCCGGCAGCTCTTCCCAATCCCCAATCCCGAATCCCGGCTTCATCGATACCCCGCCGCCTGCAGCTCGAACAGCTCCGCATAGCGCCCGCCCTGGGCCATCAACTCTTCATGGGTGCCGGCCGCCTCGATGCGCCCCGCCACCAGCACCAGGATGCGGTCGGCCATGCGCACGCTGGAGAAACGGTGCGAGATCAGCACCGCGGTGCGGTCGTCCGACAGCTCCTTGAAGCGCTGGAACACCTCGAACTCGCTGCGTGCGTCCAGCGCGGCGGTGGGTTCGTCCAGGATCATCAGCTGCGCGTCGCGCATGTAGGCGCGGGCGATGGCGATCTTCTGCCACTGCCCACCGGACAGGTCCACGCTGTTCTTGAAGCGGCGGCCGATCAATTGGTCGTAGCCCTGCGGCAGCCCGGCGATCAGCTCGCCGGCCATCGCGCGCTGCGCAGCGGCCTGGATGCGGCCGGTGTCGTCCATCGCATCCACCTGGCCCACGCCGATGTTCTCGCCCACGCTCAGGTGGTAACGCACGAAGTCCTGGAAGATCACCCCCAGATTGGCGCGCACATCGTCCAGATCGTAGTCGCGCAGATCGCGGCCATCGAGCAGGATGCGGCCTTCGGTCGGGTCGTACAGCCGCGCCAGCAGCTTCACCAGCGTGGTCTTGCCGGCGCCGTTCTCGCCGACCAGCGCCAGCACTTCGCCGGCGCGCAGTTCGAAGTCCAGATGCCGCACCGTCCACTGCTCCGCCTCCGGGTAGCGGAAGCCCACGTCCTGGAACACGAAGCCCTGCCGGATCGGGCGCGGCACCGGCAACGCATCCGGGCGCGAGCGGATCTGCGGCACGATAGTGAAGAACGAGTACAGGTCGTCCAGATACAGGGCTTGCCCGGCCACCTGCGAAAAGCCGATCAGCAAGCCTTCCAGCAGCTGGCGCAGGCGCAGGAAGCTGCCGGCCAGGAAGGTCAGGTCGCCGATGCTGAAATCGCCGCGCACCGTGCGCCAGGCGATGTAGCCATAGGCGGCGTAATAGCCCAGCGTGCCCAGCGCCGCCAGCAGCGCGCCCCACAACGCCCGCTTGCGTGCGAGCGCGCGGTTGGCGTGGAAGAACTTGTCGGCCAGCCGGCGGTAGCGCGCGATCAGGAAGCGGTGCAGGTTGAGGATCTTGACTTCCTTGGCGGTCTCCACGCTGGCGCCCACCTGGCGCAGGTAGTCGAGCTGGCGTCGCTCCGGCGTCCACTGGAAGTTGAGCGAATAGCCCAGTGCATTGAAGTGCGCCTCGCCGATGAACGCCGGAATCAGGGCAATGGCCAGCAGCACGATCAGCCACGGCGCATACACCACCAGGCCCACCGCCAGGCTGATCACGGTGATGGCGTCCTGCACCTGGCCGAACAGCTGGCTCATCAGGTTCATGCGGTTCATGGTCTGGCGCCGCGCGCGGTCCAGCTTGTCCTGGCGGTCCGGGTCTTCGAAATCCTCCAGATCCAGCTGCGCGGCATGTTCCATCAGGCGCACGCTGGCGGCGTTGTTGAACAACTCCGACAGCAGCGCATCGGCATAACCGACCATGCGCCCGAGCAGGTCCGAGCCGATCGCCAGTGCCAGTTCCAGCGCCAGCAATTCCAGCAGCCGGTTCAGGCGGCCGCTGCCCAGCGCCTGGGCGAACGACTCGAACGCCGGCGGCTGGCCCACCAGGTGGACCGCCTCGTCGATGATCAGCTTGCCGATGTAGAGCGTGGCGATCGGCATCAAGGCGCGCAGCACGCGCAGGCCGATGCTGCTGGCGCTCAACCAACGACTGGTCTGCCAGATCTGGCGCAGGAACGGGGGCAGATTGCGCAGCGCATCCAGGCGTTCGCGCAGGGTGGGGCCGGTACGGGGAGCGGGCGCAGTGGCGCCGGAGTGGGAAGCTGACATGCGCATAGTGTGCCGGGCGCAGCGTGCGCCGGGAGTGTTGGGCGCTGTCGGGAGGGCAGGTCGCCGCCGCTCAGGCCTGTTGGCCCACGTCCTGGCAAGGCGATGGACGCAGGGCAGTGTCATGCAGCGCCTTCCGCAACGCAGCCTTCCCGCGGCCGCGTCGGTCCGGCCGGCGGTTTGTTCTAAAATGCCGGGATTGCCCCCCGCCAGCCGTAGAGCCAGCCGTGACCTCGATCAAGCAGGAAGACCTCATCCAGTCCGTCGCCGATGCGCTGCAGTACATCAGCTACTACCACCCGGTCGACTACATTAAGAACCTGTCCGCTGCCTACGAGCGCGAAGAATCGCCGGCCGCCAAGGACGCCATCGCACAGATCCTGATCAACTCGCGCATGTGCGCCGAAGGCCACCGCCCGATCTGCCAGGACACCGGCATCGTCACCGTGTTCCTGGAAATCGGCATGAACGTGCGCTGGGACGACGCGACGATGGGCGTGGAAGACATGGTCAACGAGGGCGTGCGCCGCGCCTACAACCACCCCGACAACAAGCTGCGCGCCAGCGTGCTGGCCGATCCGGCCGGCAAGCGTGCCAATACCAAGGACAATACGCCCGCAGTGGTCAATACCAAGATCGTGCCGGGCGAGCATGTCGAGGTGATCGTCGCGGCCAAGGGCGGCGGCTCGGAAGCCAAGAGCAAGTTCGCCATGCTCAACCCGTCCGATTCCATCGTCGATTGGGTGCTCAAGACCGTACCGACCATGGGCGCCGGCTGGTGCCCGCCGGGCATGCTCGGCATCGGCATCGGCGGCACCGCCGAAAAGGCGATGCTGCTGGCCAAGGAAGCCCTGATGGAGCCGATCGATATCGTCGACCTGCAGGCGCGCGGCGCCTCCAATCGCGCCGAAGAACTGCGCCTGGAGCTGTACGAAAAGGTCAACGCGCTCGGCATCGGTGCACAGGGCCTGGGCGGCCTGACCACGGTGCTGGACATCAAGGTCAAGGATTACCCCACCCACGCCGCCAACCTGCCGGTGGCCTTGATCCCCAACTGCGCCGCCACCCGCCACGCCCACTTCACCCTGGACGGCAGCGGCCCGGTGATGCTGGACCCGCCGTCGCTGGAAGACTGGCCCAAGCTCACCTACAACCCGACCAATGCGCGCCGGGTGAACCTGGACACCATCACCCGCGAAGAAGTCGCCAGCTTCAAGCCGGGCGAAGTGATCCTGCTCAACGGCAAGCTGCTGACCGGCCGCGACGCCGCGCACAAGCGCATGATCGACATGCTCAACCGCGGCGAAACCCTGCCGGTGGATTTCACCAACCGCTTCATCTACTACGTCGGCCCGGTCGATCCGGTGCGCGATGAAGTGGTGGGCCCGGCTGGCCCGACCACCGCCACGCGCATGGACAAGTTCACCCGCCAGATGCTGGAGCAGACCGGCCTGCTCGGCATGGTCGGCAAGTCCGAGCGCGGCGATGCGGCGATCGATGCGATCCGCGACAACAAGGCCGTGTATCTGATGGCGGTCGGTGGCTCGGCCTACCTGGTGTCCAAGGCGATCAAGGCCGCGCGCGTGCTGGCGTTCGAGGACCTCGGCATGGAGGCGATCTACGAATTCGAGGTCAAGGACATGCCGGTGACCGTGGCGGTGGATTCCACCGGCGAGTCGGTGCACAAGACCGGCCCACGGCAGTGGCAGTCGCGTATCGGCAAGATTCCGGTGCTGGTGGAATAAGCGCTGCGATCGGACCGGCTGGGTTGCCGTCAGGCAGGCGTGGCCGGCTTCCATCAGCGGCATGGCCTGCGTCCAATGCGCGTGATCTGCATTGGATGCCTCTCACCGATCGACTGCCAGGCTGCGCGCGTTGCCACTGACGAGTCTGGTCTGGTGGGCGAGGCCCTGCAGGGTCACACCGTTTCCCGCAGCCATCCCGACCCACGTGGTTGCAATAAACGACAGGCCTCTGCGTGCCGGGAATCGGCGGGCGGTCGATGCATCTCTGCAGCGTCGCTTCGTGGAGATGAAGCGCCTTAGGAGACACCGACAGTGCAGGTGCCCGGGCGCGATGCGGGGTTGCCTGTATCGCCCCGTCGCGCGCAGCTATGCTCCTGCGCGATGCTGGCGAGCTGGCCGAGCGAGCTGGCTCGCCGACGCGTGCCACCGCCGTGCAGGAAGCGGCTATGCTCGGCGCATCAGCTGGTTCCCAGGGAGAACAGGAATGCTCCGCCGCATCTGTGTCGTGCTGCTGTCATGCCTGAGCCTGGGTGCGTTGGCGCAGCAGCAAAAGGCGCCGACGGTGTTGTTTCCGTCCAGCAACTACGCGCCGCGGCCTGCGGATCCGGTGCCGTTCCAGGAGCGCAAGCCGCCCAAGCAGGACGCCACCGCCACGCGGTTCAACGGGCCGGCCGTCGCAGACCGCTGCATCGCGCAGTGCAACGACAGTGCCAGGCAATGCCGCCGCGGCCGGCCCAGCGAGGCTAGGGGGTGTCATCAATTGATCGAATAGGCGATGCTTGCTGTCCTTTTTCGCCCTCTCCTGCAATGGCACGTCGCTACGCTCTGCGAGACGATCAATGGGATCGCATCCGCGATCTGCTTCCTGGCCGAGTCGGATACGTCGGTGTCACCGCCAAAGACAACCGGCTCTTTGTCGAAGCGGTGCTGTACCGCTACCGAGCCGGCATCCCTTGGCGGGATCTGCCCGAGCGCTTCGGTGATTTCCGCGTGATCCACCTGCGACATAGCCGCTGGAGTCGGGCCGGCGTCTGGCAACGGGTGTTCCAGGCGCTGTCCGAAGACGCCGACAACGAATACGCAATGATCGACAGCACCATCGTCCGGGCGCATCAGCACAGCGCCGGGGCAAAAGGGGGGAGCCACAAGCCGTCGGACGTAGTCGCGGAGGACTGAGCAGCAAAATCCACGCAGTGGTCGATGCGCTGGGCAATCCAGTGGCGTTTCATCTGAGCGCAGGCCAGGCGTCGGATCTGGAAGGTGCAGATGTCTTGTTGCCGCACGTGTCGGTGGGAGCCTTGCTCGCTGATCGAGCCTACGATGCCAGTGCACGGGTCATCGAACCGATGCAGCGGCGGGGGACGCAGATCGTCATCCCCTCCCATCCGACCCGTAAGGTGCAGCGCGACTACGACCGGGTGCTGTACAAGGATCGACATCTGATTGAGAACTTCTTTGCCAAACTCAAGCAGTACCGCGCCATTGCGACTCGCTACGACAAGACCGCCTGCAACTTCCTTGGAGCGATCTACTGGATCGCCTCCGTCATCTTGCTCAATTGATGACACTCCCTAGTTGCAGCAGCCGGGCGGCACCGCGTGGGCAGCGCTGCGACGAGGTGCAGAACCCGGCGCAGCGGGCCAACTGCCTGGCGCAGGTCTTCGATTGCACCCAACAGAGCGAGAACACCCGCTGCGAACCGCGCAAGCTTGCCTGCCTGCGCGCCTGTACCAACTGACCCCGGAGCACGCATGGTCGCCACGCTGTACCACACCCCCAGCACTGCGGCCCTGGTCGTGCACTGGCTGCTGATCGAACTCGACGTACCCCACGTGCTGCATCCGTTGGACTTCGACCGACGCGAGCAGAAATCGCCCGAGTATCTGGCGCTGAACCCGGCCGGGGTGGTGCCAACCCTGGTGCTGGACGGGCAGGTGCTGACCGAAGCGGCGGCGATCGTATTGCACCTGGCCGACCTGTACCCGCAGGCCGGGCTGGCGCCGCCGGTCGCTTCGCCCGAGCGCGCGGCGTACTACAGGTGGATGTTCTTCTGCGCCAACACCTTGCAGCCGGCGTATCGCGCCTGGTTCTACCCCGACGAACCGGCCGGTGCCGCGCACGCCGATGCTGCGCAGGCGCAGGCGCGCGCCAGGCTGGAAGCGGCCTGGGCCCAAGTGGATGCGCATCTGCAGGCGCATGGCCCGTACCTGCTGGGCCAGCAGCTGTCGGCGGCCGACTTCATGCTGACCATGCTGATGCGCTGGTCGCGCAACATGCCGCGGCCGACCGACACCTGGCCTGCGTTGCAGGCACATGCGCAGCGTATGAAAGCGCGCCCGGCATTTCAGGAAATCTATCGCCGCGAGGGCTTGATCGACTGGACCTGAATGGACGGCTCGCGGCTGCGAAGTTCTGTGCGCATAACCTCCCAATGAGTCGTTTTGGGCTCGTTGTCACATAGTACGATCGCCGCACCAACCAGAGAGCAGGGGCTCGTCCATGTCGCATTCCGTATCCCGTCGAAAGCTGCTGCAGTGCGCCTGTTGCGCGCCGATTGCCGCGGCCACCGCGTCGCTTCCGTTTGCGGCGCGTGCCGCACCGTCGAAGAAGACCGATCTGAATGCCGACCAGGCGCTGCAGGTCCTGCGCGACGGCAATGCCGCCTTCGTCGAAAACCGCCCCAAGAAGGTGATTTCCGACAGCCGCCGCCGGCTGGAGCTGGCGCTGGGCCAGACCCCGTTCGTGATCCTGGTGTCGTGCTCGGATTCGCGCGTGCCGCCGGAGCTGCTGTTCGGCCGCGGGCTGGGCGAGATGTTCATCGTTCGCAACGCCGGCAATACCGTGGACACCACGGCGCTGGGCTCGATCGAATATGCGGTGAGCCAGCTCGGTGTGCCGTTGGTGGTGGTGATGGGCCACGAGAGCTGCGGCGCAGTGGCGGCGGCGGTTTCGGTGGTGGAGCAGAACGCGTTTTTCCCGGGCGCGATCGGCGCCATGATCGAACCCATCGTCCCGGCCGTGTTGACCGCCAAGACCAAGGGAGGCGACGACCTGCTGGCCGCCTCGGTCAAGGCCAACGTCAAGCGCACCGTCGATCGCCTGCGCGGCGCCTCCGAACCGGCGCTGCTCGAACCCCTGCGCACCGGCGCATGCAAGGTGGTTGGCGCCTATTACACCTTGAAGGACGGCAAGGTCGACTTCTTCGACGTCTGATCGTCGCTCCGGCCGCAACGCCGCGCAAGGCGATCGCCCTGCGCGGCGCGGCCATGTCCACCGACCGCGCTGGCCCGGGAGCGCCATGGCATCCGGGCAGCCGCCAGCCCGCGTCGGCTCAGGTCTGGGCGATCGCGCTCAGAACCATTCCAGCAGGGACACGCCCAGGCCGATGTAGGTGGCCTTGTGGTTGTAGTCGATCAGGCTTTCGCCATAGCCATCGAAGACCTGTACGTGGCCGCGCAGCAGGTTGGTGATGGGGAACCCGTAGTCCACCTGCAGCGAGCCGTGCGAGCGGTCGCCACTGCGCAGCGAGTGGCGCGCGATCAGCGCCACTTCGTGGCCGTTCTTGTTATAGACCAGGGTCGCATCGCCGCGGCCCATGTAATCCTCGATGTCCGGATTGTTGTCGTCGGCGCGGTCTTCCTTGATGCGGAACCACGGGCGCAGGGTCAGTGCCCAGTTCTCGCGATCCAGCCCGATGTTGAGGATCACCCGGTTCCAGGAGCGCGACAGCGGGTCGGCGCGGCCGTTGGACATGTGGTTGAGGCTGATGCCGCTCATGCGGCCCTTCCAGCCGAAGATGCTGTAGTTGTTGCGGAACACCAGCATCGCTTCGGGTTCGTAGTTGGTCTCGCGGAAGGGACGCGAGGCCTCGGAGTTGTAGGCCTGCCAGCGCGAGCTCTGGGTGTAGCCCATCCAGATGTCGCCGTTGTCGCCGACCAGGTCCTCGGCCACCTTGGTCTTGAAGCTGAGCTGGAACTTCAGTTCCGCACTGTCCAGCTGCTGCGGCGTGGACACCGAGTTGGCCGGGTTCGGCGACTGCGGGGTGCGGTTGGTGTCGCTGGTCCAGAACGCGGGCAGCAGGTACACCGGCTTGTAGCCGCGCAGCTGGAAGGTGCCCAGCTTGGAATCCTTGGCCAGTTCCCAGCGGCGGTCCAGCAACGAGCCGCGCCCGGCATTGGCCACGGCTTCTTCCTTCGACGGGTCCTGGCCATCGGCGCGGAAGAAGTCGCCCACGCGGCTGAGCGTACGGGCATCGTCGGGCTTGGCGGCGGCCTGCTTGGCCAGTTGCGCTGCCGCGTCTGCCTGCTGGACGGCCTGCGGGGTATAGCCCAGCGCCTGGTCATAACAGGCCAGGCGCGCCGCATCCGAGGTCACCGAGGTGCAGGCCTGCGGCGAGGCGGGTTGCGGTGCGATTTCCTGCGCGTGTGCCAGTGGCGCCGCGGCCAGGGCAATCAAGATCAAGGGGCGGGTGTGGTGCGTGGACATGGCGGTCTGGCCGAAGTGAGGGCGCCAGGCCGGCGCGAAGAGGCGCAGCTTAACGGTCGCGTCTGCATACGCGATGTGTACACAAGCGCATAACATGCAGCAGCGAACGCGCCCGGCCACCCATTCCCTCGCACCGCAGTGCCCACGCCGCGGCGTACGTGGCGCGCCTGTGCCGATGCGCGTTGTGCGATCTCCCGATCAAGAGCAGCTAGCAAACCTATTGCGCGGCCCCCAGACGGGCGCGGTCGGTGCTCGGAATCCTCGTGTACCACTCATGCGCTGTGGTTCCTCCGCGCCGTCCGCACCCACCTGATGAGCGCTTGCTACGTTTTGTTAGCCACTCTAAGAAGAGCCAGGATTCAGAAGAACCAGGCGATCGCGAACACGCCCAGCATGCACAGGCCCAAGGCCAGCTTGGTCGCCGTGCCGAGCACGATGCCCAGCCAGGTGCCGATGCCCACCTTGGTGGCCTGATCGGTCTTGCGGGTCTGGTAGTACTCGCCGATCCAGGCGCCGGCGAACGGGCCGACGAACAGGCCGATCGGCATGAAGAAGATGCCGGCGATGGCGCCGACCACCGATCCCCACAATGCCATCTTGCTGGCACCGACGCGCCTGGCGCCATAGACGGTGGCCAGAAAGTCGATCAGGAACGACAGCGCGGTGATCAAGCCCAGGATCACCAGGGCGATCCATCCCACGTGGGCGAAGCCGTCGGCCCAGGCGGCGAGCAACAACCCGGCAAACACCAGTGGCAGGCCCGGCAGGGCGGGCAGGATGACCCCGGCCAGGCCGACCAACACCAGCGCCCCGGCCAAAACGTAGTAGACGGCAGTCGTGTCCATGATGGTTTGAAAATGTCCTATTTCAGGCTTGACGGAAATACGCAAGGGGTGCTTAAAAATTCATTTTGTGCGGGTTAAGTTGCAGCCGCTGCTGTTTGCAAAGGTCACCGTGAATCGTGGCCTGATGCGGTAGATCGTCCGATCCGCTACATCCTTGTACCTCGCTTCCTCCTTGCAATCACAGCCACCACCGCCAGTCCATCACAGTGTCGTAGGGAGTCAGTCGAGATGTCCAACATCGAACGCGAGAATGGTGTCGTGAAGTGGTTCAACGATGCCAAGGGCTTTGGATTCATCAGTCGCGAAAACGGCGAAGACGTCTTCGTCCATTTCCGCGCGATCCAGATCCAGGGCTTCAAGAGCCTCAAGGAAGGCCAGAAGGTCAGCTTTACCGTCGTGCAGGGCCAGAAGGGCCTGCAGGCCGATGCGGTGCAGGTGGTCTGATCGGCCGCGGCATCGGGACAATGCGCAGACAGCAGAAAGGCCCGTCACCGGGCCTTTCTGCTGTCTGCCACAGGCGTGGTGCGCTGATCAGCGCAACACCACCCGTCCGTTGACCACGCGCACGTATGCGTTTTCGCGCACACCGGCCAGGTCGCGCTGGTTCACCACGATCACCCGGCCGTCGTCCATGCGCACCTGCACATCGAAGCTGCTGCTGGTGACGTTGTTCTGGATGGCGTTGCCGGCCAGTGCACCGGCAGCGGCGCCAGCGACGGCGGAGACATTCTTGTTGCCCTTGCTGCCGCCGGTTTCCTTGGAGATCTGGCGGCCGGCCACTGCGCCGACGATGCCGCCCAGCACTGCGCCGGTGCCGGTCGGCGCGGTGCGGGTGGGGCCGACTTCATCGATGCGGGTGACGATGCCGCAGTCCACGCAACGCGGTGCCTGCTGCGAATACCCCTGGTCATAACCACGGTCGCCGCGATAGCTGCCGTACTGGGGCTGGGACGTGGCGCAGCCGACCAGGGTCGCGGTTGCAGCCAGGCCGATAACGAGCAGTCGGGTCTTCATGAGGTGTCTCCGGAGGTTCTGAAGGCGGTCGGGGCCGCGGCGACGTCATCCTCTGACGGTGCAGGTGAACGGTTTGCCAACTGGATCACTGCTGGCTTAACGAAACCCGATCGTCCTGTTCATCGAAAGTCACGGTGGCAGGCGTCGCAGGCGTCGGAAATCGGCACTATCAAACGCGCAACTGCCGCGCAATCGGCGGTTGGCGCGCGCTGCGCGCGGTCCAGCGCGGCGCGCAGCATGTCGGCATGTTCGCCAAAGCGGCGATCCTCGCCGAGGTTCGCAAATGCGGGCTCCAGTTCGTCGGCGAGCAGGCGCAGCGAGCGCAGGCGCGCCTGTTGCTGCGCCGGTGCGCAGGTCGAGCCGGGCGGCTGCAGCGCGCGCAACTGGTAGGCCATGACCTGCATCAGGCTGTCGGGGACCGGGTCGCGTCGGGCCTGCAGCACGCGCGCCACCATCACCGTGGTCACCAGCCCGATCAGCACGCCCAGCACCAGCATGAAGGCATAGCGCGCCGCGCATGATTGATGCGGTTGATGGGCAGGGGAGTCGGTCATGACGAATGCTCCGGCGGCGCGGCGTGCGGTTGGGCGGACGCGCCGCGGATGGCGCGCGTAAAATAGGGCGATGAAAGCACAATGGCGTGAACGCTTTGCCGGTATCGACCGGCTGTATGGGGTCGGCACGGTGGAGCGCCTGGCCGCCTGCCGCGTGGCGGTGGTCGGCATGGGCGGGGTGGGCTCGTGGGTGGTGGAGGCACTGGCCCGCACCGGCCTTGGTCATCTGCGTCTGATCGATGCGGACGACCTGTGTGTGTCCAATACCAATCGGCAGTTGCCGGCGCTGGCCGGGCACTACGGGCGCAACAAGGCGCGCGCGATGGCCGAGCGCTGCCTGGCGATCAATCCCGAAATCGACGCCGATGCGGTGGAGTCCTTTCTCACCGCCGGCAACATCGACACACTGCTGGGCGATGGCTTCGATCTGGTGATCGATGCCTGCGACAGCTTCCGGGTCAAGGTGGAAACCATCGCCTGGTGCCGCCGGCGCAAGCTGCCGCTGCTGACCGTGGGTGCCGCCGGCGGGCGCACCGATCCCACCCTGGTGCGGGTGCGCGATGTCTCGCGTACCGAGCACGATGCGATGCTGGCGCTGATCCGCAAGAAGCTGCGCAGCGAGTTCAATTTTCCCAAGAATCCACAGCGTTATTTCGGTGTGCCGGCGGTGTATTCGCTGGAGAACGTCAAGTATCCGCAGGCCGACGGCAGCGTGTGCGGGATCCGTCCGCAGCTCGATGCCGATGCCACGCTCAAGCTGGACTGCGGCGCCGGGCTGGGCGCCGCCACGCATATCACCGGCACCTTCGCGTTCGTGGCGGTAGGCAAGGCGCTGGAGATGCTGCTCAAGCCCAAGGCCGGTACCGCCACGCCGGCGGCGGCGATTGCCGCGGCCTCGTAATCGCAACAGGCATGCCGCCCTGCGCGGCGTGCGGGGCCATCAGCTGGGCGGCAAGCCGAACAAGCGGCGTGCGTTGGCGGTGGTCTGCGCCGCGATCACCGCGGCATCTTCTCCGCGCAGCTGGGCGATGCAGTCCAGCACCGTGCGCAGCTGGGCCGGCTCGTTACGCTGGCCACGGATGCTGGCGTCGGGCTGATCGGGCGCGTCGGTTTCCAGCAACAGGTGCTGCAGCGGCATCGTCGCGGCCAGCCCGCGCAGGCGATTGGCGCGCGGGTAGGTCACCGGTCCGCCGAGGCCGATCATGAAATCCAGTGTCCATAGCTGCCGGGCCTGTTCGGGGCTGCCGGCAAAGCTGTGCACCACGCCGCGCAGGCCGCCGATGGCCTTGATGCGGGCGATGACCTCTTCGGTGGCGCGGCGCGCGTGCACGATCAGTGGCAGGTCGAAGCGTTTTGCCAGACGCAATTGGCCATCGAAGTAATCGCGCTGCGCCTGCGCATCCAGCCCGTCCAGGTAGAAATCCAGCCCGCATTCGCCAATGGCACAGGGGCGCTCGCGCTCGATCCAGTCCGCCAGCGCTTCCAGGTGCTCGGGGCGATGCTGGTCCAGAAAGATCGGGTGCAACCCGTAGGCCGGATACAGCCCGGGCGCCTGGCTGCACACCTGGCGCAGGCCCGGCCAGCTGGCCGCGGCGATGGCCGGTATCACCTGCTGCACCACGCCGGCAGCGCGTGCACGGGCGATGACCGCAGCGCGATCATGGTCGAATTCGCCGGCATCCAGATGGCAATGGCTGTCGATCAACTCCATCACAGGCGGCGTGCCGGTGCCGGAAGTGGCGCCTTGCGGGTCTTCCAGTTCGCCAGCAGCAACGTGGTCAGGCCGAACAGCAACTCGTCCAGGAAGGGAAGCGGGTCGGGCAACAACAGGTCCACCGCAAACAGCACGACCACCAGTTTGAACAGCGTGGGGTAGCGCAACTTGCCGGCCCATTCCAGCGCGCGCGTGGTCAGAGGATTTCGCATGCATTGGCTCCCACTGTTAGAAGTGCATGAAGTAACCGCTAGCTGAACTTAACCGCGCCATTCATGAGCGAGGGCGTTTTCGTTCAGGGTTCCCATGCTGGAATCACGCCGTCAACAACGCGGTGTGTCCGCAGGGAGCTGGTAATGAAGAGCAATACGACAACTATACTGGTCGCTGCTGGTGCCTTGCTGGTTGGAGGCGTGGCCACGGCTGCCTTCATGAACAACCGTCCGTCGTCCGGCGACTTCGTTGCCAACGGCCAGCCGGCCCCGCGCGGTCTGGAATACGCCGACGTGGTCCGGGTGGCGCCGATCACGCAGCGCGAGCCGGAGTACGCGCAGGTCATCAATACCAGTGCGATCCGCGAAACCACCACCAGTTCGTCGCCGCGCGAGGTGTGCCGCGACGTGGTGGTACAGGAGCGCCTGCCCGAGCGCGATGGCAACGTCGGCGGCACCGTGGCCGGCGCGGTCATCGGTGGCCTGATCGGTAACCAGGTCGGTGGCGGCAACGGCCGCAAGCTGGCGACCGCCGCCGGTGCGGTGGGCGGCGGCTTCATCGGTAACCGCGTCGACCGCAACCATGTCGGCGGCCGCGTGGTGGATCGCACCGAGCGCCAGTGCCACACCGAAAACGCCAATTCCTCGTCTTCGCGCGTGGTCGGTTACGACGTCACCTATCGCAATGCCGACGGCACCACCGGCACCATGCGGATGGACAGTAAGCCGGGCGAGCGTATCTCGTTGGGCGACGCCGACAACGTGGTGGCCTACGACGTGACCTACCGTTACGACGGGTTCGAAAAGACCGTGCGCATGAACGACAAGCCGGCCAGCGATCGCCTGCCGGTGGTCGATGGCCAGCTGGTGACCCAGACTGCGTCGGCCGTGGGCGACTCCGGCATCCGTCAGGACGCGGTGAGCAGCCGTCAGTAATCGACAGCGGCGCGGTGTGTGAGAAAGAGCCGGCATTGCCGGCTCTTTTTTTGTGCGCGGCCGGCGTGTCGACACGGCGATATCGATCCGGCAACTGGCAGATAATTGGTCCCTGTCTCCTGGCTGGAAGCGACGATGCCGCTGCGTCCTGACGATCTGTTCGATGTGCGTGCACTGCTGACCGACGAAGAGCGGGCGGTGCAGGAGGCGGTGGCGCGCTTTACCGACGAGCGCGTGCTGCCGGCGATCGGCGCTGCCTTCGATGCGGGGCGCTTCCCGCGCGAATGGGTGCCGGAACTGGCCGGACTGGGGTTGCTCGGTGCCAGCCTGCCGGTCAGCGACGGCGGCGCCGGCCTGGGCGCGGTGTCCTACGGACTGATCTGCCAGGAGCTGGAGCGCGGCGACAGCGGCGTGCGCAGCTTCGTCAGCGTGCAGTCGTCGCTGTGCATGTATCCCATCCACGCCTATGGCAGCGATGCGCAGCGGCAGCGCTGGCTGCCGGAGATGGCGGCCGGCCGGGCGATCGGTTGTTTCGGCCTGAGCGAGGCGCAAGGCGGCTCGGACCCGGCGGCGATGACCACGCGCGCGGTGCGCGATGGCGACGGCTGGCGCTTGAACGGCGCCAAGATGTGGATCACCAACGGCAGCATCGCCGCGCTGGCCATCATCTGGGCGCAGACCGACGATGGCGTGTGCGGCTTTCTGGTGGAGACCGACAGCCCCGGCTTCAGCGCACAGGACATTGCGCACAAGATGAGTCTGCGCGCCTCGGTCACCTCTGCCCTGTTCCTGGACAACGTGTTCGTGCCCGAGCAGATGCGGCTGCCGAACGCGGCCGGGCTCAAGGCGCCCCTGGGATGCCTGAGCCAGGCACGTTACGGCATCGCCTGGGGCGCGATCGGCGCGGCGGTGGCCTGCCTGCGCGAGGCCCTGGCCTATGCCGGCGAGCGCATCCTGTTCGGGCGGCCGCTGGCCGCCACGCAGAGCGCGCAGATCAGGCTGGCCGAGATGGCGCGGCGGATCTCCACCGCGCAGCTGCTGGCGCTGCAGCTCGGTCGCCTGAAAGAGGCAGGTACGCTGCGGCCGGAACAGATTTCGCTGGCAAAATGGAATAATTGCCGCATGGCGCTGGACGTGGCGCGCGAGTGCCGCGACCTGCTCGGCGCGGCCGGCATCACCACCGACCACGCGGCGATCCGGCATGCGCTGAACCTGGAATCGGTGATCACCTATGAAGGCACCGAAACCGTGCATCAGCTGGTGGTGGGGCGTGCGCTGACCGGACTCAATGCGTTTTGACGGGGAGCAGGGATTGATCGGCAAGGATGTGATGACGCGCGTGCCGGGCATGGTCCGGGTGATGTGGGCGATGTGGGTACTGGCCGCCATGGCGATCGCACCGGCGTTGGCGAACGAAGCGCCGAGCATGGCGCCGACGCCGGCCTGGGTGGTGGCCGATGCCGTGCCCGACAGCGTGCCCGGCGCAGGCGGGCTGCGCTATGAGCTGGTTTCCGACCAGGTCGATCTGACCGGCCGCGCCGCGCGCGCCTATCGGCGCCTGAGCTATACCGTGCTGCGCGCCAAGAGCCTGGACGAGGCCGGACAGATCTCCATCGACTACCAGCCGCAGTACCAGACGCTGGAACTCAACAGCCTGGAGGTCTGGCGCGATGGCAAACGCATCGACATGCGCAACCGCGCGCATTACGCCAGGTTGCGCCGCGAAAGCGGGTTGGAAGAGGGCCTGATCGACGGCGCGCTGACCTTGTCGATCACCTTGCCGGATCTGCGCGTCGGCGACCGGGTGGACTATGGCGTGACCATCACCGGCAGCAATCCGGTGTTCGGCAAGGGCTATTACGACGTGTTCGATGCGCGCTATGGCGTGCCGCTGGGCGAGCGCCGGGTCCGGCTGCGCTATCCCGCCGATATGGCCTTGCAGTGGCGGATCAGCGCGCCGGGTTTCAGCCGCACTGTCAGCAAGGCCGATGGGGTCACGCTGTTGACCATCGCAGCGAGCAAGCTCGCTGCCGTGCACGAGGAAAAAGACGCGCCCGACGATGTGGACCCGTACGGCCTGATCGAAGTCTCCACCGCCGGCAATTGGGCCGCGGTGGCGGACTGGGCGGTGCAGTTGTATCCGGATGCCTTCAAGGACCGGCAGGTGGCGGCCGGGATGCTGCAGAGCCTGCAGTTGCGCCGCGACGATCCGCAGGGCACGCTGCTGCGCGCGGTGGCCTTCGTGCAGGGCGAGATCCGTTACGTCGGCCTGGACATGGGCGAGAATTCGCACGCCCCGCATGCGCCGGAAGCGACCTTGCGCAACCGCTACGGCGACTGCAAGGACAAGGCCACGCTGTTGATCGCGCTGCTGCAACTGGCCGGCATCCGGGCCGAGCCGGTGCTGGTCAGCAGCGACAAGGGCAGTGCGTTGGACAAGCGCCTGCCCAGCCCGTATGCGTTCGATCATGTGGTGGTGCGCGCGCACCTGCCGCAGGGCGAGGTGTGGGTGGACGCCACCCGCGACCGCGAAGACGGCCCGCTGGCGCAGCGCCGGCCGCTGCCGTTCGTGCGTGGGTTGCCGGTACTGGCCGGGCAGAACGCGCTGGTCGCGGTGCCCTCGCCAATGCCGACGTTGCCGCAGGTCGAGGTGAACCAGGACATCGTGATCTCGCTGCGAACGCCGCAGCGGGTGGCGACCTTCACCGTGGACACCATCTATCGGCAGGGGCGCGGCGAACGCGTTGCCGCCAGCTTCGAGAGCGACGGCGCGCAGACGATCGGCGCGCACTATCTGGAGTTCATGCAGCAGTACTACACCGCGCTGACCCAGGTGGACGTACCGACCATCGACGCGACCGATCCGTTGAACGTGCGCACGCGCGAGCGCTACCGCCTGCAATGGCCGGCAGAGGAGGGCGACGAGCTCGGGTTTCCGTTGTTCCAGCTCAGCGATTGGATGGATTCCTTGCCCAAGGAGGCGCGCAAGAGTCCCCTGGCGCTGGGCGGCCCGCGGCTGGCGCGGCAGACCGTGCGCGTGCAGGTGGATCCGCCGGTGCAGCTGAAGGCGGACACCCAGACCGTTGCCAACCCCTGGTTCCGCTTCACGCGCACGATCTCGCAGCGCGATGGCCGCATCGTCATCGTCGGCGAATGGCAGCGCTTCAGCGACCGCATTCCCGCCGATGGCGTGGCGCGTGCGGCGGCCGACATGGAGCGTGCGCGCGAACTGGTGTACTTCGATCACGACCTCGAACCACAGCGCAGCAGGCAGCCGACCGACTGGCGCGCGCTGGGCTTTCCGCTGGCCGCGTTGCTGGCGCTGCTGGTGGCGGTGCTCGCCTGTCTGCCCTGGTGGCGCCGCGGTGGGCTGGGCGGGATGCTGTTCGACCCGCACGGCACGGCGCAGCGCATGCCGCAGCATGGCAGCCTGCGGCGCGGCGCCTGGGGGGTGTTCGCACTGACCACGCTGGTGTCTGCATGGATGTGGTTGCAGGCGCTGCCGTGGTGGCTGCAGGTCGCCGGCGCCATCGCGGTGGCCGCGCCGCTGGCGCTGGGCTGCGTGTTGCTGATGTACCTGCTGCGCTGGATGGGCAGTGCGGCGCAGCTGCAGCGCCTGCTGCCGGCGATGGCGGGCAGCGTGCTGCCCTGGCTGGTCTGCGTGTTCGCCGCACTGGTGGCGTTGCAGGGCCGGGTGGCGCTGCTGCAGACCGGTGCGAGCGATCCGGCCGGCATGGCGCAATTGGCGATGTGCATCCTGCTGCTGTTGCTGGGCGGGCTGTGGTGGTCGGTGTGCTCGGTGCAGGCGCTCGCTGGCGCGACCGGCTGTGCGCGGTCCCGCGCCTTCGGCGCCTGGGCCTTGACGCTGTCGCTGCTGGGTGTGGCGAGCGCGGTGCTGGGCGTGCCGGTGGCGATCGTCGCGATGGGGTAGCGACGGGCGCCAGATCCATGCCGCCCGCGCTGCGGCCCAGTGGCGATGGCCGCCGGCCACTGCCGCTGCGCACAGGGCTTTGCAAAGGCGCACGGGGCTGTGACACTGCCAGCCCCCTCGTCGCTGCCGCGGAGCCAGCTTGATGTCGACCGTGCGTCCCCCGTTGACCGTCCATGGCATGTCCAGTTCCGGCAACTGCTACAAGGTGCGCCTGCTGCTGGAGCAACTGGGCAGTCGCTATCACTGGGTCGAGGTCGACAGCGTGGCCGGGCAGACCCGCACGCCCGAGTACCTGGCCATCAATCCCAACGGCAAGGTGCCGATGGTGGAGCGCGACGACGGCCGCGTGCTGACCGAATCCAATGCGATCCTGTTCTGGCTGGCCGAAGGCACCCCGTACCTGCCCACCGACGCCTGGCAACGCGCACAGGCGCTGAGCTGGATGTTCTTCGAGCAATACAGCCATGAGCCGTACGTGGCGGTGGCGCGTTTCATCAGCCTGTGGACCGCGCCCGATGCGGCGCGGCGCGCCGAGCTGCCGCAGTTGCGCGTGCGCGGCGAGCAGGCATTGGCGGTGATGGAGCGGCACCTGCAGCAGCAGGCCTGGTTCACCGGCGGCGACTACGGCATTGCCGATATCGCGCTGTTTGCCTACACCCATTGCGCCGAAGACGGCGGCTTCGAGCTGGAACGCTGGCCGGCGATCGGCGCCTGGCTGCACCGCGTGCGCGCGCTGCCCGGATTCGTGCCGATGCCTGCTCCCGGGTCGGTGACCGCATGAGCGGCCTGCGCCAGCCCGGTACGGCCGTGCGCGCGACGCCGCCGCTGTGGTGCACGCAGGGCCGATCTGCTGCGCAGCCCGGCGCCGGCCGCACCGAGCGAGCTCCCGGCGTTGCCGCGACCGCGCGATGGTGCGTTGTCGGCAGCACCGCGCGTTGCGGGGGACGCTGACGATGTGCGGATTGGCAGGATTGCTGATGGCCACGCCGCGGCTGCATGGCGAACAGCTAGAGGCACTGGTGGGCCCGATGGGCGCCGCACTGCGCCACCGCGGCCCAGACGATGCCGGCAGCTGGTGCGATGCGCAGGCAGGCGTAGCGCTGGCGCATCAGCGCCTGAGCATCCTGGACCTGTCGCCGCTGGGCCATCAGCCGATGCGCTCGGCCGATGGCCGCTACGTGCTGGCCTATAACGGCGAGGTGTACAACTTCGCGCAGCTGCGTGGCGCGCTGGCTGCGTTGGGGCATCGCTTCCGCGGCCATTCCGATACCGAAGTGCTGCTGGCGGCGGTGGTGGAGTGGGGACTGGACGACACCCTGACCCGCTGCAACGGCATGTTCGCCCTTGCATTGTGGGATGAGCGCGACAACTGCCTGTTCCTGGCGCGCGACCGCGTCGGCAAGAAGCCGCTGTACTACGGCTGGGCCGGCGACACGCTGGTGTTCGGTTCCGAGCTCAAGGCGCTGTGGCAGCATCCGGACTTCGACAACGGCGTCGATCGCGATGCGCTCACCCTGCTGCTGCGGCTGGGCTATATCCCGGCGCCGGCCTGCATCCACGAGCGTACCTTCAAGCTGATGCCGGGCCGGGTGCTGCGGATGGATGCGCAGGCCGTGGCCGCGGGCGCGGCAGCGCATCGGCCCGACCAGGCGCAGCAACCGTTCTGGAATGCGCGCGAGGCGATGCAGCGTGCGCTGGCAGCGCCGTTCACCGGCACCGATGCACAGGCCGAAGACCAGCTGGACAGCGTGCTGCGCGATGCGGTGGCGCTGCGCATGGTGGCCGACGTGCCGGTGGGCGTGTTCCTGTCCGGCGGCACCGACTCGTCCATCGTCACCGCGATGATGCAGGCACAGAGCGCACAGTCGGTGCACACCTTCAGCATCGGCTTCGAAGGCTCGCACCACGACGAGGCGCCGCTGGCGCGCGAAGTGGCCACGCATCTGCAGACCGACCACACCGAGCTGTACGTCAGCGGCGCCGACGCGCTGGCGGTGGTGCCGAGCCTGCCGGACATGTTCGACGAGCCCTTCGCCGATGCCTCGCAGGTGCCCACGGCGCTGGTGGCGCGGCTGGCACGCGGCGGGGTGACGGTGGCGCTGTCCGGCGATGGCGGCGACGAACTGTTCTTCGGCTATGGCCGCTACCAGCGTGCGCTGCGCAACTGGCGCATGCATGGGCTGGTGCCGGGGCCGTTGCGTCGGCTGATGGCGCTGGCAGCCCGCCGCAACGGCGAATCCTCGCGCACTGGCGGGCTGGCCGCGCTGGTGGCCGAGGCCGGCGCGCGCGGCATCGGCGACATCTACCGCAACCGCATCTCGCGCTGGCGCGATCCGGCCGCGGTGGTGCTGGGCGCCACCGAGCCGGACAGCTTCTACAGCCTTGCCGATCCATTGCACGGCTCGGGCACGCCGGCCGACGCGATGATGCTGGCCGATTTCGCCGCGTATCTGCCCGACGATCTGCTGTGCAAGGTGGACCGCACCACCATGGCGGTGGGGCTGGAGGCGCGCGCGCCGCTGCTGGACTGGCGCGTGGCCGAGTTCGCCTGGTCGCTGCCGCTGTCGCTCAAGTACCGCGACGGGGTCAGCAAGTACCTGCTCAAGCGCGTGCTGTGCCGTTACCTGCCCGACCCGATGGTCCATCGCGGCAAGCGCGGCTTCGGCGCCCCGGTCAGCGCCTGGCTGCGCGGGGACCTGCATGGCTGGGCCGACGATCTGCTGGCGCACGGCACGCTGCAGCGCGAGGGCGTGTTCGCGGCCGATACCGTGGCCGGGTTGTGGCGCGACTTCAACGGCGGCGAACGCAAATGGCATACCCACCTGTGGACGGTGCTGATGTTCCAGGCCTGGCAGGCGCACTGGCGCGACCAACGCGCGGCCATCGCGCGCTGATCAGGGGCACGGCGACCCGTCGTGGAGGTGCTGGAGATGGCGCTCCGGTGCGCGGGGGATTGCTGTTGCTTGTCGCCGCGGCTCGCACATCGGGCCGGGCACAGCCTGCGTTTGTGTGCGGTGGCGCTGCGGCCGGAGCCGCCGCGCCGTTTCACCAGCCCTGAGCATGGCGCTGGGTAGGGTGTGGCCCTGTTTCCACGGAGCGTATCCATGAGCAAGCTCACCATCGCCGTGCTGGTCGGCAGCCTGCGTGCAGAGTCCTACAACCGCCAGCTGGCGCGCGCGTTGGCGCATCTGGCTGGCGACCGGGCGGTATTCGACTACCTGGAGATCGGCGATATCCCGCTGTACAACCAGGACCGCGATGGCGACTTCCCGGCCGAAGGCACGCGCCTGAAACAGCGGATCCGCGCCGCCGATGCGGTGCTGTTCGTCACCCCCGAATACAACCGCTCGATCCCCGGCGTGCTCAAGAACGCCATCGATACCGGTTCGCGGCCGTATGGCGACAGTGCGTTCGCCGGCAAGCCGGCGGCGGTGGTCGGCATCTCGGTCGGTGCGATCGGCACCGCCACCGCGCAGCAGCACCTGCGCAATGTGCTGGCCTATCTGAACATGCACGTGCTTGGCCAGCCGGAGGTGTTTTTGCAATACAAGGATGGCCTGTTCGGGCCGGACGACACCATCGCCAACGCCGACAGCCGCACCTTCCTGCAGGGCTTCGTGGACGCCTTCCTGGGCCTGGTCGGGCACCTGAAGCGCTGAGTTGATCACAGCCTGCGCGGCGCAGGCTCGCAGCTCCCGCGCGGGCTGGGAAACCCTTGCAGCACAAGGGTCGCGGTGGGTGCGAAAGCGGCCGGATAGAACAGTGCTGCACCGGCTGTCCACGCGTTATCCACAGAGTTGTGCATGGTCGCCGGCGGCGCCGATGACTATGCTTCCTGCCCTCGTGTCCCCCTGCGTCAGGTCTGTTTGTCCATGTCCGCTCGTCCTGGTTTCCGTTCCAAGCGCAATCGCGATCGCGACGACGACGATTACGATCGTCCCGAGCCGCGTCTTGACCAGCTGCGGGTGCCGCCGCATTCGGTCGAGGCCGAGCAGGCGGTGCTCGGCGGGCTGATGCTGGCGCCGGATGCGTTCGACCGGGTCAACGACCAGCTCACCGAAAACGACTTCTACCGGCGCGACCACCGGCTGATCTACCGCGCCATTCGCGAACTGGCGGAAAAAGACCGCCCGTTCGATGCGGTGACCCTGGGCGAGTGGTTCGAGTCGCAGGGCAAGCTGGAGCAGGTCGGCGATGGCGCCTACCTGATCGAGCTGGCCAGCACCACGCCGTCGGCGGCCAACATCGCCGCATATGCGGAAATCGTGCGCGACAAGGCGGTGCTGCGGCAGTTGATCGAGGTAGGCACCACCATCGTCAACGACGGTTTCCAGCCGGAAGGCCGCGAGAGCGTGGAGCTGCTGTCGGCGGCGGAAAAGGCGGTGTTCAAGATTGCCGAGGCCGGCGCGCGCGGGCGCACCGACTTCGTGGCGATGCCGGGTGCGTTGAAGGACGCCTTCGAGGAACTGCGCAACCGTTTTGAGAACGGCGGCAACATCACCGGCCTGCCCACCGGCTACAACGATTTCGACGCGATGACCGCCGGCCTGCAGCCGACCGACCTGATCATCCTGGCCGCGCGTCCGGCCATGGGCAAGACCACCTTCGCGCTGAATATTGCCGAATACGCCGCCATCAAGTCCAAGAAGGGCGTGGCGGTGTTTTCGATGGAAATGTCGGCCTCGCAGCTGGCGATGCGCCTGATCTCCTCCAACGGGCGCATCAACGCGCAGCGCCTGCGTACCGGCGCGCTGGAAGACGAGGATTGGGCACGCGTGACCGGCGCGATCAAGATGCTCAAAGAAACCAAGATCTTCATCGACGACACCCCGGGTGTGTCGCCGGAAGTGTTGCGCTCCAAGTGCCGCCGGCTCAAGCGCGAACACGACCTGGGCCTGATCGTGATCGACTACCTGCAGCTGATGTCGGTGCCGGGCAACAGCGAAAACCGCGCGACCGAAATTTCGGAAATCTCGCGCTCGCTGAAGGGCCTGGCCAAGGAACTCAACGTGCCGGTGATCGCCTTGTCGCAGCTTAACCGCTCGCTGGAAACGCGTACCGACAAGCGCCCGGTGATGGCCGACTTGCGCGAATCCGGCGCCATCGAGCAGGACGCGGACATGATCGTCTTCATCTACCGCGACGATTACTACAACAAGGAAAACTCGCCGGACAAGGGCCTGGCCGAGATCATCATCGGCAAGCACCGCGGCGGCCCGACCGGCTCGTGCAAGCTCAAGTTCTTCGGCGAATACACCCGCTTCGACAATCTGGCCCACGACTCGGTGGGCAGTTTCGAGTAGTTGGTAGTTGGTAGGTGATGGGGTTGGGGTCGATCAGATAACCATTGCGCTCGCCGCAACGCAGGGGCGCCAGCTTTGCGCGGGGACGGTGCGGATGTGTCAGGTACAAAGCGTGCGATCTGCGGCTTGGCTGCGTGGTCCTTGCCCGCCCAGCATCGCAGGACACGCTGCAAGTACGTCCAAGTAAGCTCTTTGGCGGCGTCCATGCCGCCAAAGGCCGCGCGACGGTGAGCGGGCAGGGACCTGTCAAGTTGGTCGGTGCGTAGAGCGTTCAAAAACCACAAGCCAACTGTCTGATGCGGTGTCCTCACCGATTGCGGGACCGTTGGCGGCATGGATGCCGCCACCGAGCCCCCATGGAGGGGTTAACGGCGTGTCCCGCAAGCGGTGAGGGCACCGCGCACTCGAGGTCTTGGCGTTTGCTGCAGTGCCCTTGCCGCAGCAGGAACGCCTGCCGCTGCATCGCGCCATCGTTGCATCTGCTGGCTTATGCTGCGCGGCCTCACCTGCCGCTGCCGAGTCCGCATGTCATACGCCATCGTCTGGTTCCGTCGCGATCTGCGCCTGGAAGACAATCCGGCCCTGCGTGCCGCACTCGATGCCGGGCACCACCCGATCCCGCTCTATATCGATGCTCCACACGAGGAAGGCGAGTGGACACCGGGCGAGGCCTCGCGCAGTTGGCGGCATCGCTCGCTGGCAGCGCTGGATGCGTCCCTGCGCACACTTGGCAGCGGCCTGGTGATCCGTGCCGGCAACAGCGCGCAGGTACTCGACGAGGTGATCGCGCAAACCGGTGCGGCGGCGGTGTACTGGAATCGCAAGTACGAACCGGTCACCCAGCCGCGCGATGCACAGATCAAGCGCAGCCTGCGTGAGCGCGGGATCGAGGTGCAGAGCTGCAATTCCGCGCTGCTGCTGGAGCCCTGGCAGCTCACCACCCAACAGGGCGGTCCGTACAAGGTGTTCACCCCGTTCTGGCGCAACGCGCTGACCCAGTTGCAGTTGCCCGACGCGGTGCCGGCGCCGCGCAGCCTGCCGCCGCTGCCGGCCAGGCTCAAAAGCGAGGCGCTGGACAGCTTGGGACTGCTGCCGGCGCTGAACTGGGACCAGGGCTTCTGGGAGCACTGGCAGCCGGGCGAGGCCGGTGCGCAGGAGATGCTGGAGATCTTCATCGATGGCGCGCTCTCCGGTTACCGCGAAAATCGCGACCGGCCCGATCGTGTCGGCACCTCGCAACTATCGCCGCACCTGCACTTCGGCGAGATCGCGCCGTGGCGGATCGCCGCTGCGTTGAACGCACAGCGCAATGCACGCAACGGCGCGGAGATCGATGGCTATCTCCGCCAGCTGGGCTGGCGCGATTTCGCCTATCACCTGCTGCATCACTTCCCGGAGACCACCAACCAGAATCTCAATCCGCGCTTCGAAGGCTTCGACTGGGCCAAGGCCGATCCGGTGACGTTGCAGGCCTGGCAACGTGGGCGCACCGGCATTCCCATCGTCGATGCCGGCATGCGCCAGCTCTGGCACACCGGCTGGATGCACAACCGCGTGCGCATGATCGTGGCCAGCCTGCTGTGCAAGCATCTGCGCGTGCACTGGGTCGAAGGCGCGCGCTGGTTCTGGGACACGCTGGTGGATGCGGACCTGGCCAACAACACCATGGGGTGGCAATGGGTGGCCGGTACCGGCGCCGATGCCGCGCCGTATTTCCGCGTGTTCAATCCGGTGACGCAGGCGGAAAAATTCGACCCGCAAGCGGCCTACATCACCCGTTGGGTGCCCGAGCTCGGCAAGCTGGCGGTGAAGGAGCGCTTCGCGCCGTGGCAGCATCCGTTGTCGCTGGCACGCCTGGCACCGGAGTATCCACGCTCGCCCATTATCGGGCTGTCCGAAGGGCGCGATGCGGCCCTGGCGGCGTATGCGAAGACACGCCAATAGCGCATGTGCGCGGCGCGCGTGCGTTGCCGGGCGCAGGCGCGAACATGCGTTGCGCATGCCGGCGACAGCGATGTGTGCAACGACGGCGCAGCGGATTTGATCGGCGTTCGATTGAAGTCCCGCATGGCCGTATCGCGGTCCAACTCGCGACCACCCGTGAGGTCGGCGTGCCGTCTGAAAGTGCAGGCGCTCACCATCCGGGCCCTTCTACGCGGCTTCTCTGCACCCGATGGCTGCAGGCGCGCGTTGACAGGATTCTCGCTATGCGCCGCGGAAAACGTTTTCCTGAATGGTGAGCCAGCTGCACGCCATCAACGCGTGCTTTCATCATGTGCCGGTCGCGTGACGCTGTTTATCCTCGTTCCACGATTGAGTGCCGGACGTTCCGGCGATAGGAGAACAGCATGTCCTCAGCAGCCACCAAGAGTCTTGCCGTTGCGCTGGTCAGCGCGATCGCGTTGTCCGCCTGCGCTACCGGCGGTTCGTACGTGCAGCGCGACCAGTACGGCGAGCAGACCCAACAGCAGAACCGCACCGGGCGCAACGCGCTGATCGGTACCGCCATCGGTGTGGCTGCCGGCTTGCTCACCGGCGACAGCGCCACCGAGCGCCGCCAGCACGCGATGATCGGTGCCGGTATCGGTGCGCTGAGTGGCGCGGCCGTGGGCCAGTACCAGGATCGCCAGGAGCGCGCGCTGCGTGAGCGTACCGCCAATACCGGCATCGATGTGCAGCGCCAGGGCGACAACATCACCTTGAACCTGCCCGACGGCATCACCTTCGATTTCGGCAAGTCCGCGTTGAAGCCGCAGTTCTACAGCGCGCTCAATGGAGTGGCCTCGACGCTGCGCGAATACAACCAGACCATGGTGGAAGTGGTGGGCCATACCGATAGCGTGGGCAGCGATGCGGTGAACCAGCGCCTGTCCGAAGAACGCGCCAGTGCGGTGGCGCAATACCTGACCGCGCAGGGCGTGCAGCGCGAGCGCATGGAAACCATGGGCGCCGGCAAGCGGTATCCGATTGCCGACAACAGCACCGATGCCGGCCGTGCGCAGAACCGTCGCGTCGAAATCCGCCTGATTCCGCTACGTGCCGAAGGCGCTGCCAGCAATACCGGCATGCGCTGACCTACCGCAGCCGGGCCAGTCCTCGGCAGGTCTGTTCGCCAGGATGGGCTGCACCAGCGGCCTGTCCTGGCGATAGTGACGCAAGCCCGGTGCCATGGCGGTAGCGCGTGCACGATGCTCCAGCAATGTGCCGTGCACACGGCTCAGAGTCCGCGCAGGATCAACCTGCCCACCGCCAGTTCGCTGGAAAAATAGCTGCAATAGCGTGGTGCACCGTCTGGCATGTCGTGGACGCGACGGTGGTAGAAGATATCCATGCGTACCGGTGGAAGCGGCGTGCCTGCATCGAAGTTGGCGACAGGGATGAACATCACCTTGAGCGCGCCGGCACCTGCAATCTCGATCACCGGTCTGCCGCACACGCGGCACGTACCGCGATCGAAGTTCGGCGGCGAGCGGTGCTTCTTGAATGCGATGTTGCCGGCATGATGCAGCACCACGTCCTTGCCGCGGACGGCCACCACGTCCGCGTAAGGACTGCCGTTGAACGCTTGGCAGATCAGGCAATGGCAGCGGAAACGCGCGTTTGCACGCGCATGCACGTCGAACGTACAGGCGCCGCATTCGCAGCGGCCGTGCAGCGGCAAGGCGGGGCCGACCATGGTTGACGCCGGCTCGGATGCGTTGGAATGGCGCATTGGGATCACCGCAGTATCAGGTTGAGAAGGGTGTCGACCGGTTGCTTGAACGGCGCATGCAGCAGGCGCGCAAGGTTCCAGCGTCCTTGCTCGTAGATGCCTTTGGCATGGCTGAAGCTCCGGAAGCCTTCCACGCCGTGGTAGGCGCCCATGCCGCTGGGCCCCACGCCGCCGAAGGGCAGGTCGTCCTGGGCGATGTGCATGATGGTGCCGTTGATGGTGACGTTGCCCGAGGTCGTCTCGGCGAGCACCTTGCGCCGTCTTTCATCGTCAGGACCGAAATAGTAGAGGGCGAGTGGACGGGGCCGTGCATTGACGAAGGCAATCGCCTCCTCGATCCGGTTGTAGGCGAACACCGGCAGGATCGGCCCGAAGATCTCTTCGTGGGCGATCTGCATGCTGTCGGTCACGCCGAGCACCACGGTCGGCGCCATGGTGTGGGCACGCGAGGCCGCCGCCTGCGGTCGAGGTCCGACTTCGATCACCTGCGCGCCCTTGGCGCGGGCATCCTCGAGCAGGCCCTGCAGCCGTGCGTGGTGGCGCGCATTGAAGATCGCGGTGTAGTCCTGGCTGGTGGGGCCGTCCGGATAGTAGTCGGCCACTTTTCGCCCATAGGCGGCGACGAAGGCATCGATGTCCTGCTGCGGGACCAGTGCGTAATCCGGCGCGATGCAGGTCTGGCCGGCATTGAGCAGTTTTCCGAATGCAATGGACGCGGCGGCCTGGTCCAGGCGATGGCCGTTGGCGAGGATCGTCGGCGACTTGCCGCCCAGTTCCAGCGTCACCGGAACCAGGTGGTCGCTGGCGGCCTTCATCACCGAGCGCCCCACGGCCGTGCTGCCGGTGAATACCAGATGGTCGAACGGCAACGCAGAAAATGCCCTGCCCACGTCCGCATCGCCAGTCACGACGGCGAACTGGTCTTCGGGAAACAGCTCGCCCAGCATCCTGGCGATCAGCGCATTGGTGGCCGGGGTGAACTCCGATGGCTTGAGCATCACCCGGTTGCCCGCCGCGATGGCGGTGATCGCCGGAGCCAGGGCAAGGTTCACCGGGTAGTTCCAGGGCGACATGACGCCGACCACGCCCAGTGGCTGGTACTGGATGCGCGCCGTGCCTGCCCGCATGGGCAGCGCGACATGGCGGCGGGTCGGCGCCATGAAGCGGCGCAGATGGCGCAGCAGGTAGCTGGTCGTCTCGGCGACGCCGCCGACTTCCATGATCGCTGTTTCGTGCCGTGACCGGTGGCCGAAGTCGGCGCTGATCGCCGTTTCGATTTCCCGGCGATGGCCGATCAAGGCGGCCCGAAACCGGGTCAGGTCGGCGCGTCGCTGCGTCAGGGAGGGAGCGCCATCGCGCAGGAAGGCTGCGCGCTGCCGTGCGAGCAGGGCCGGCAGCGGATCTGGCTCTGGGGTGACTTCGATCGCGTTCATCTCGATTCCAATGTAGACAGTGGAAACTTCCACGGCGCGACCTTATGCGCTAAAGTAGACGGTGTCAACATCTGTTTGAGGCGCCATGCAAGCTCCATCCGACCGTCCCTATCACCACGGCGATCTGCGCCGCGCCATCGTCGACACGGCGCTGGACCTGCTGCAGGAGGAAAACAACTGGCAGTTCACCCTTCGCGAAGTCGCCCGCCGCGCAGGGGTGAGCCATGCGGCTCCGTACAAACACTTTCCCGATAAGTCCGCCTTGCTGAGCGAGCTGGCCACCATCGGCTTCGAACGGTTGCGCGGCGCGTTGCTGGCGGCCGGGACCAAGGGAGGCACGACGCTGCTGGAGGAGGTCAGTGCGGTGTCGCGCGCCTACATCGCGTTCGGAGCGGCGAACCCGGCGCTGTATCGGCTGATGTTCAGCGCCGAAGAAGGCCGGGTGGTGGGCGTGCATCTGGATGCGCCGGCGATGGCCGTGTTCCAGGTCGTGGTCGATCTGCTCCAGCGCGGGCAGGTCGAGGGCAGGGTGCGCCAGCAGCCGCTCGATGGGCAGGCCGCCGCGTGCTGGGGCATGGTGCATGGCATGACCATGCTGGCCATCGATGGGCTGCTGGTGCCGGAAAAGGTCGGGCCGTCTCCCCTGGATGCCGCCTTGATCGTGCTGGTCGGCGGGCTGGCGATCCCCGGCAACTGAGCTGCGTCTCCGACGCGTGCAGTGGCTGTTTGAGGGCGATGGGACGTGCACCAGGCTGACATCCAGCCGATTCGCGGTGTTGCTTGGAACCGGTATTCCTCCGCGACCCGCGGTGGGCAGCGCCTGACGCCAGACCGACACGCCGAACGGCTTCGGCCGCCACGAGGAATCGGCCTGCCATCGTCTCCCATCGCCGCAGTCGCCGTGGTGCGCTGGCACGCAGCGACTGCAGGGACGGTCTCAAGTGCCCGGAAGCGGATGCTGCATCCCGCGCGACATGCGCAGCGGCATCCTCGCCGGCCGCTGCAAGCGCCGGTGCAGCGGTTTCGCGCCGCTCGTCGTTACGCGGTGACGTTCTCCAGGATGCGCTTGCCTTCCGCACGCTCGGCTTCCAGTTCGACTTCCACCTCTGCCTCACTGTGGGCCTTTTGCGCGGCCAGCCGGGCAGGGCATTGCGCCATCATGTAGTCGGCGTCGAAATTCATGCGCGTGACCAGGAAGTCCACGAACGCGCGCACCTTGGGCGAGACCAGTCGCCCGCCGGCAAACACGGCGTTGAAATCCACTTCCGGCCCGGTCCAACCCGCCAGCACGCGGCGCACCAGGCCCGATTGCACGAACGGCTTGGCCATCACGTCGCCAGTCAGCAACAGGCCTTCGCCGCACAGTACTGCGCCGTTGAGCGCAGCCGGATCGTTGGCCACCATCAGCGGATTGACCGGGAAATCGCGCACGTCGCTGCCATCGCTGAGCGACCAGAAAAAACGGTTGTTGTGCACGTTGCGGTTCTTGCGCAATGCCAGCGTGCGGTGGAATTGCAGCTCGTCCGGATGCAGCGGTTCGCCATAGCGCTCGATGTACGATGGGCTGGCGAACACCTGCGTGCGCAGGCTGCCGAGTTTGCGCGCGACCAGGTTGGAATCGGGCAGGGCACCGACGCGCAGCGCCAGATCGGCTTCGCCACCGATGAGGTCCAGCTTCTCGTTGCCCAGATGCATATCCAGCTGGATTTCAGGATATTGCGCATGGAATTCGCCCAGCAACGGCGCGATCCAGGTGATGCCCAGCGAATAGGGCACGGTGAAACGCAACCAGCCGCGTGGGCCGGATTGCAATTGCCCCACCGCGCTTTCGGCCTCTTCCAGCTCGCGGGCGATGCGCTGGCAATGTTCGTGGTACACCGAGCCGGCTTCGGTCAGCCCGATGCGGCGCGTGGTTCGATGCAGCAGGCGCGCGCCCAGGCGCGTTTCCAGCTCCTGCACCTTGCGGCTGACGGTGGTCTTGGGCAGACCAAGCGCGTTGGCCGCGGCGATGAAACTACCTTGTTCGACCACCTTGACGAAGATCAGGGTGTCGTTCAGATCGTGTGTCATGGGACTGCCTTCCGGGGGTCAGGAGGGATTAGACCGCTTACGGGACGATTATTCCCCTAAATCCGGACTAATCAAGTGCTGCTTTGAGGCCTAGCTTATGCGGCATCCCTTCCATCCAGGAGCACGGCCATGTGGTTGTGCGATGTCTTCGGCTTGTCCTCTCCCTCCCGCAGCGCCATCGAAAGCGCCTTCGATCCCGTGCTTTCTCCAGCAAAAGTCCAGCGCGCCAGCGGTTCGCGCAGCTTCGCCGCCTCGCCGAAGCGGCAGGCCGGCGGTGCGCCGACGAAGCGGACTGGACTAACCACGCGTTGGGCACAGCGCGGCATTGTCCCGATGTCGGGAACAAAAGTCCCATGAGCGGGATGGTGCAATCCGAAACGGCCGTGATCGGCGGCGCGGGCGATGTAGGCGCCGGCATCGTCGCCGCATTGCTCGATGCCGGCATGCCGGTCCTGGCGATCGGACGCGATGCCGCCAGATTGGCCGCGCTGCGTGCCCGGCATGGCGATTCGGCGTTGCTGGACACCATGCAGGGCTCGGTGGCCGACGACGCCTCCGCGCAGCGCCTGGCCGTCGAACTGGCCCAGCGGCCGCGCCCGCTGGGCGCGGTGATCGCCAGCCTGGGTAGCCCGCCCAAGGCCGGGCGGCTGCTTGACCGCCCGGTGGCCGCACTGCGCCGCCGCCTGGAGCGTGACGTGCTGCCGCACCTGGCGGCCGCCCGCCATCTGCTGCCGCTGCTGGCCGAAGCCGATGGCGGCGGCCGCTACCTGCTGCTCGGCAGCCCGTGCGCGCTGCGTGCATGGGCGGCGCACGGCGATCGCTCGGTGGCCGCGGCCGCCAACCGCATGCTGGCCCAGGTGCTGCACGAGGAAGCCAAGCCGCTGGGCGTGCGCGTGCACCTGTTGTCGGTCGAGCAGCCGGTGTGCACGCCGGGCCGTGCCAAGGACGCGTGTCCGGAATGGATTCGTGCCGTGGATGTCGGTCGCGCCGCCGTGTCCCTGATCGCCGGGCCTGGCCAGCCCGGACAACCCATCGTGACCGTCAGCCGTCGTCCGCATGCCGCCCCGTCGGCGGACCGGCTGGCCGGTCTGCATTTGCCTATCACCACTCGAGAGATCTCCCCATGACCCCGAACGCCACCCCGTTCCGTTTTCCCGTGCGCCCGGTGCTGACCGCCGCTGTCCTTGCGGCCGTGCTTGCCGCCTGCGGTGGCGGTGCCGCGCAGACCGGCGCGCCGCCGCCGCCCAGCGTCAGCGTCGCTCCGGTGCTGCTGAAGGACATCAGCCAGTGGGACGAATTCAGCGGCCGCATCGAGCCGGTGGAAAGCGTCGAGCTGCGCCCGCGCGTGTCCGGCTACATCGACAAGGTCAACTACACCGAAGGCGCGGAAGTGAAGAAGGGCGACGTGCTCTTCAGCATCGACGACCGCAGCTACCGCGCCGATTTCGCGCGTGCCAATGCCGCGCTGGTGCGTGCGCGCACCCAGGCCACCCTGGCCCGCAGCGAAGCGGCCCGTGCGCGCAAGCTCTCCGAGCAGCAGGCCATTTCCACCGAGATCTGGGAGCAGCGCCGCGCCGCCGCCGATCAGGCCGACGCGGACCTGCTGGCCGCGCAGGCAGCGGTGGATACCGCCAGGCTCAACCTGGACTGGAGCCGCGTGCGTGCACCCATCGATGGCCGCGCCGGCCGTGCGATGGTCACCGCCGGCAACCTGGTGACCGCCGGCGATAGTGCCAGCGTGCTGACCACCCTGGTCTCGCTGGACAAGGTGTTCGTCTACTTCGATGCCGATGAAGGCACCTTCCTGCGTTATTCGCAGATGGCCCGCAACGGAGAGCGTCCGGACGAACGCGGCGGCCAGTTGCCGGTGCGGATCGGCCTGGTCGGCGAGCAGGGCTTTCCGCATACCGGGCGGGTGGACTTCCTGGACAACCAGGTGACCCGCAGCACTGGCACCATCCGCGTCCGCGCGGTGCTGGACAACGCGCAGCGCCAGTTCACGCCAGGGCTGTATGCGCATGTGCAGCTGCTGGGCAGCGGCCAGTTCAAGGCCATGCTGGTCGACGAGAAGGCCGTGCTCACCGACCAGGACCGCAAGTACGTGTACGTGGTGGACAAGGACGGCAAGGCGCAGCGCCGCGACGTGGAGCTCGGCCGCAGCGCCGATGGTCTGCGCATCGTGCGCACCGGCCTGGCCGCCGGCGACCGCGTCGTGGTCGACGGCGTGCAGAAGATCTTCATGCCCGGCATGCCGGTCGATGCCAAGACCGTGGCCATGGCCGCCGCTCCGGACAAACGCACCGCCTCGAACTGATCCATCGCTGCAGCGCGCCCTCGACCGCCGACCCGCATTCCGGGCCGGATCGGGATCGCCGTGCCGCGCCGCCACCCGGCGGCACCCTCTTTCAGGACCACCCCAATGGACTTTTCCCGTTTTTTCATCGACCGGCCGATCTTCGCCGCGGTGCTGTCGATCATCATCTTCGCGGCCGGCCTGATCGCCATGCCGCTGCTGCCGATCAGCGAATACCCCGAAGTGGTACCGCCGAGCGTGCAGGTGCGCGCGGTGTATCCGGGCGCCAATCCCAAGGTCATCGCCGAGACCGTTGCCACGCCGCTGGAGGAAGCCATCAACGGCGTGGAAAACATGATGTACATGAAGTCGGTGGCCGGCTCCGATGGCGTGCTGGTGGTCACCGTGACCTTCAAGCCCGGCACCGATCCGGACCAGGCCCAGGTGCAGGTGCAGAACCGCGTCAGCCAGGCGCAGGCGCGCCTGCCCGAGGACGTGCGGCGCCAGGGCGTAACGACGCAGAAGCAGTCGCCCACGCTGACCATGGTGGTCAACCTGACCTCGCCCAAGGGCAAGTACGACTCGCTGTACCTGAGCAACTACGCCACCTTGAAGATCAAGGACGAGCTGTCGCGCCTGCCCGGCGTGGGCCAGGTGCAGATCTTCGGCGCCAGCGACTACGCCATGCGGATCTGGCTGGATCCCAACAAGGTCGCCGCGCGCGGGCTGACCGCCAGCGACGTGGTCGCCGCGATCCGCGAGCAGAACGTGCAGGTCTCCGCCGGCCAGCTCGGCGCCGAACCGATGCCCAACAAGAGCGACTTCCTGCTCTCGATCAACGCCCAGGGCCGGCTGACCACCGAAGATCAGTTCGGCAAGATCGTCATCCGCAGCGGCAACAGCGGCGAGATCGTGCATCTGAGCGACGTGGCCCGGTTGGAGCTGGGCGCGGGCAATTACACCCTGCGTTCGCAGCTGGACAACAAGAACGCGGTGGGCATGGGCGTGTTCCAGTCGCCGGGCGCCAACGCGATCGAGCTGTCGGACGCGGTGCGCGCCAAGATGGCCGAGCTGGAGAAGCAGTTCCCGCAGGACGTGGCCTGGTCGGCCGCCTACGACCCCACCGTGTTCGTGCGCGATTCGATCAGCTCGGTGGTGCACACGCTGCTGGAAGCGGTGCTGCTGGTGGTGCTGGTGGTGATCCTGTTCCTGCAGACCTGGCGTGCGTCGATCATTCCGCTGCTGGCGGTGCCGGTGTCGGTGGTCGGTACGTTTGCCGCGCTGTACCTGCTGGGTTTTTCGATCAACACGCTGAGCCTGTTCGGGCTGGTGCTGGCGATCGGCATCGTGGTCGACGATGCGATCGTGGTGGTGGAGAACGTCGAGCGCAATATCGAGGAAGGTCTGAGCCCCTTGGCTGCCGCGCATCAGGCGATGCGTGAGGTGTCCGGGCCGATCATCGCCATCGCCCTGGTGCTGTGCGCGGTGTTCGTGCCGATGGCGTTCCTGTCGGGCGTGACCGGCCAGTTCTACAAGCAGTTTGCGGTCACCATCGCCATCTCCACGGTGATCTCGGCGATCAATTCGCTGACCCTGTCGCCGGCGCTGGCGGCCATGCTGCTGAAGGCGCACGACGCGCCGAAGGATGCTCCGTCGCGCTTGATCGACCGTCTGTTCGGCTGGCTGTTCCGTCCGTTCAACCGCTTCTTCAACAGCAGTTCGCACAAGTACCAGGGGGCGGTGTCGCGGGCCCTTGGCAAGCGCGGTGCGGTGTTCGTGGTCTATCTGTTGCTGCTGGTCGGCACCGGGGTGATGTTCAAGCTGGTGCCGGGCGGCTTCATCCCGACCCAGGACAAGCTGTACCTGATCGCCGGCGCCAAGCTGCCCGAAGGCGCCTCGCTGGAGCGTACCGATGCGGTGATTCGCCAGATCACCCAGATCGCGCTGCAGACCGAGGGCGTGGACCATGCGATCGCCTTCCCGGGCCTGAATCCGCTGCAGTTCACCAACACGCCCAATACCGGCACCGTGTTCCTCACCCTCAAGCCGTTCGGCGAGCGCAAGCGCAGCGCCGAGCAGATCAACGCGGAGATCAACGCACGCATCAGCCAGATCCAGCAGGGCTTCGCCTTCGCCTTCATGCCGCCGCCGATCCTCGGCCTGGGCCAGGGTTCTGGCTACAGCCTGTACATCCAGGACCGCGCCGGACTGGGCTACGGCCCGCTACAGCAGGCGGTGACGGCGATGTCCGGGGCGATCTCGCAGACGCCCGGCATGCAGTTCCCGATCGGGACCTACCAGGCCAACGTGCCGCAGCTCGATGCCCAGGTCGATCGCGAAAAGGCCAAGGCGCAGGGTGTGCCGTTGACCAACCTGTTCGACACGCTGCAGACCTACCTCGGCTCGGCCTACGTCAACGACTTCAACCGCTTCGGCCGCACCTACCAGGTGATCGCCCAGGCCGACGGTCCGTTCCGCGACAGCGTGGAGGACATCGCCAACCTGCGCACCCGCAATGCCGCCGGCGAGATGGTGCCGATCGGCAGCATGGTCACGCTGGGCCAGACCTATGGTCCGGATCCGGTGATCCGCTACAACGGCTATCCGGCTGCCGACCTGATCGGCGAAGCCGATCCGCGGGTGCTGTCTTCCACCGAAGCGATGCAGAAGCTGTCGTCGATGGCGCCGCAGGTGCTGCCCAACGGCATGAACATCGAGTGGACCGATCTGAGCTATCAGCAGTCCACCCAGGGCAACTCGGCGCTGATCGTGTTCCCGCTGGCGGTGCTGCTGGCCTTCCTGGTGCTGGCGGCCCTGTACGAGAGCTGGACCCTGCCGCTGGCGGTGATCCTGATCGTGCCGATGACATTGCTGTCTGCGCTGTTCGGCGTGTGGCTGACCGGTGGCGACAACAACGTGTTCGTGCAGGTTGGCCTGGTGGTGCTGATGGGCCTGGCGTGCAAGAACGCGATCCTGATCGTGGAGTTCGCCCGTGAGCTGGAGATGCAGGGCCGCAGCGTCGTCGATGCCGCGCTGGAAGCCTGCCGCCTGCGTCTGCGTCCGATCGTGATGACCTCCATCGCCTTCATCGCCGGCACCGTGCCGTTGCTGGTCGGCCATGGCGCCGGCGCCGAAGTGCGCTCGGTCACCGGCATCACGGTGTTCGCCGGCATGCTGGGCGTGACCCTGTTCGGCCTGTTCCTGACCCCGGTGTTCTACGTGACGCTGCGCAAGTGGGTGACCCGTCGCGGGCCCGCCGCACCGGCCACCGTTCCGCATGATGCCGTCAAGGCGTGATTCCCCCCCATTTTTAAGGACTGACACCATGAGCAACACCAAGATCGCACTGGTCACCGGCGCCACCCGCGGCATCGGCCTGGAAACCGTCCGGCAACTGGCCCGGGCCGGCGTGCACACGCTGCTGGCCGGGCGCAAGCGCGACGACGCCGTGGCCGCCGCGCTCAAGCTGCAGGCCGAGGGCCTGCCGGTGGAGGCGATTCAACTGGACGTCAACGACGACATCAGCATCGCCGCAGCCGTCGGCACGGTGAAGGAGCGTCACGGCCATCTGGACATCCTGGTCAACAACGCCGGCATCATGATCGACGACGTGCAGCGCAAGCCGTCCGAGCAAAGCCTGGACACCTGGAAGCGCACGTTCGACACCAACCTGTTCGCGGTAGTCGGTGTGACCAATGCATTCCTGCCGTTGCTGCGCCGCTCGCTGGCCGGGCGCGTGGTCAACGTCTCCAGCATCCTCGGTTCGCTCACCCTGCACAGCCAGCCCGATTCGCCGATCTACCACTTCAAGGTGCCGGCCTATAACGCCTCCAAGAGCGCCTTGAACAACTGGACCGTACATCTGGCCTACGAACTGCGCGACACCCCGATCAAGGTCAATACCGTGCATCCGGGCTACGTCAAGACCGACATGAACAGTGGCGAGGGCGAGATCGAGGTAGAGCAGGGCGCGCACAGCAGCGTGCAGATGGCGCTGCTGGACGCCCACGGCCCCACCGGCAGCTACACCCACCTGGGAGAGACCTTGCCATGGTAAGAACATTGCTCGGCACGGCGCTGGCCGCGCTGGTGCTCAGCGGTTGCGCGGTGGGGCCGGATTACCGGCCCGACCCGCCCGCCTCGGTCACGCTGCAGGGCGCACGCGACGCGTCCTTCAGCACCGAATCGCCGGTCGGCAACTGGTGGTCGCAATTCGACGACCCGGTGCTGGAAACGCTGGTCCGCGATGCGCTGTTCGCCAACCACGATCTGCGCATTGCGGTGTCGCGGGTCAAGCAGGCGCGCGCGGTGTTCGTCGAGCGGCGCCTGGACCAGGCCCCGCACATCACCGCGCAAGGCAGCTTCGATCGTCGCGAGCAGCAGCAGGTGATCGCCGGCAACCAGCGCTTCCTCACTGAACAGACCACCCTGGGCCTGGATGCGGCCTGGGAACTGGACCTGTTCGGCCGCCAGCGCCGTGCATCGGAAGCCGCGCGCGCCGACCTGGACGCGGAGCAGGCCAATCTGCAGGACGTGCAGGTCACCGTGGCGGCGGAAGTGGCGCGCAACTACTTCGAGTTGCGCGGCACGCAAAAGCAGCTGGACGTCTCCAGGCGCACCCTGGGCAACCTGCGCGACACCCAGAAACTGACCCAGACCCGTCGTGATCTGGGCGCCGGCAGCGAACTGGATGTGCAGAGCAGCCTGGCGCGCCTGAAGGCCATCGAGGCGGATATTCCGCTGCTGGAAACCGCCGAGGCGCAGTACCGTCACCGTCTGGCGGTATTGCTCGGCCAGCAGCCCAATGCGCTGGATGCCACCCTGGTGGCACGCAGCATGCCGGCGTTTGCGCGCCCGTTGCCGCTGGGCGATACGGCCGGATTGCTGCGTCAGCGCCCGGACGTGCGTAGCGCCGAACGCCGGTTGGCGGCGGCCACTGCGCAGGTGGGCGTGGCCACGGCCGATCTGTTCCCGCGTATCAGCGTCAGCGGTTTTGTCGGCTTTCTGTCCGGCGATGCAGCACGGCTGACCGAGGGCAATGCCAAGGCCTGGTCGGTCACCCCGTCGATCAGCTGGGCGGCGTTCGATTTCGGCACCGTGCGGGCACGCTTGCGTGCCAGCAAGGCGCAGGCCGAAGGTGCGCTGGCGCAGTATCAGCAGACCGTGCTGCTGGCGCTGGAAGACACCGAAAACGCCTTGATCGGGTACGGCCGGCAACAGGCGCGCCTGGCGATCGTGGTCGAACAGGCCAATGCCGCACGGCGTGCCGAACAGCTGGCGCAGATCCGTTACCGCGAAGGCTCGGAAGACTTCCTGACCCTGCTGGATGCACAGCGCACCCAACTGGCGGCCGACGATGCCCTGGCGCAGGCCGAGGCGGCAGTCAATGTCGGTGTGGTCGGCGTGTACAAGGCCTTGGGCGGCTGGAAACAGGAGCAGGCGCCTGCCGCCCCGGTGGCCGTGGTCGATCGCCAGATGTGATCGCTCGGCAGGTGGTTCATCCGGGGCTGGTCTGGACGATGGGCGCTGCCAGGCCAACCCAGCGCCCAGGCGCCCCGGATGAACCTGTTTGAAGATGCCTGGTTGACGCCATGAGGCTGCGCCTTGCCTGCTCGGCGCAGCCTGGTGCAGTTGTGGTGCGTCGCCACTGCGCCGAGCGGCTTCAGTGGCTTGCAGAGATCGTGCGACCCGCTTGCAGGCACCGACCTCTCAGCCGCGCAGCCCGGCGTGGCCGCCCGTGGTCGCTGGACTCAGTCGGCAACCCGTACGCTGTCGCGGCCGCTGTTCTTGGCCAGATACAGCGCCGCATCGGCACGCGAAAACCAGTCCTGCCAATGCGTCTCGCCATCATGGCGGGCCGCGCCCAGCGAGACGGTAATGCGCCCGCCCGGGCCGCGCAGCCCGTTGCGGATCACCTTGCGCAACCGCTCGGTGGCCGCCTCCAGTTCGGCCAGCGAACCGGCTCGCAGCAGCACCACGAATTCTTCGCCGCCGAAGCGGAACACCTGGTGCGGCTCGCGCACTTCGAAGCGCAGGATGGTGGCCAGATCCGACAGCGCCGCATCGCCGGCAGCGTGTCCGTACAGATCGTTAACCTCCTTGAAGTGATCCAGGTCCAGGATGATCAGGCTGTTGAGCCGCTCCTGCGGCTGGCGCTGGTCGATCTGATGGGTGAGCGCGCGTTCGAGCATGCGCCGGTTGGGCAGGCCGGTGAGCGCATCCAGCGAGGCCAGCTCTTCCAGATGTACGCGGTCGTCCTGCATGCGCAACGAGAAGGAGTACCCCACCGCCAGCGTCACCAGCGTCACCACCACGGTCGACACCCCCTGGCCCGGGCTGACGATCAGGCCGGGCAAGAGCAGCAGCGCGGCCATCAACGGCAGGCTCAGCAAGACCGCCCGCTGTGGCCCACACAGGAAATAGTTGGTGGCCAGCACCGGGAACAGCCAGGGCAGGGCGCCATCGCCACCGGTCCAGCAACCCACCAGGCAGCCTGCGACATTGATCGATGCCAGCCAGAGGCCGCCGGTGCCGGTGCGCTCGGCATTGCGCATCTTCCAGCCACGCCAGATCGCCAGCATGCCCAGTGTGGCGGTGATCAGGCACGTCACGACCTGGCCGGTGACGGCCAGATACACCGCATAGAGGCAGAGCAACAGCGCGGTGATTGGCCCGAGCATCTTGACGATGCCAAGGCGGAAATCCCGCCGCAGGTGGAGGATCACATGGAAGGTTCTGTAGGAGTCGGCCTCATTATCGGCCGCCCGCTGCAAAAGTTGAGCATGCGCGATACCGCCGCAGCGGGTAGGAAAATGAAGCGTTCTATGGCAAGGCTTCGCGCATCCTTGACGGCCCCGCCGCAACCGTAGTGCGCCTGTCGTTGGAGTTCGCTATGCCTACACGCCAAGAGCTCGATGCCTGCCTGGATGCGCTGCAGAAGGCATTGCCGCAGCTGTCTGCCGACGAGGACGCAGACTTCGACTACCTCGATTTCCAGGCGCGTGCCGAAGCGGTGCTACGTAGCGCCGGGCATGACGACGCGGATTATGTGCGTAGCCGCATCGACGGCATGCTGGCCGGCGCCGGCCTGATTCCGGGCGACGAGGATGGACCAGGCCCGCGTTGAGACGCCCGGATCCTGGGTCCGCGATCGGCCGATCGGGCCATTGTCGTGATGCGCGACAGGCGCGCTGCCTGTATGTACGCGATGCGCGAGCGTCTCCGACAGCGTGGTGCGCGCAGGCAATCGTTGGCTGGACGCAGCCGTGGGGGCTATGAGTCAAGACGCATAGCGAGGCCGAAGTGGTCCGGTAACGACGGTCGTTTCGACTTCCTTGCCAGCCCGCCGCGGTGCAGCGCAGCGTGCGGCGCATGCGCCGCTGCTCGCGCAATCGGAACTCCGGGGGGCAGCCCCGCACTCGTGCAACAGATCGTCGACCTGCACCAGCGGCAGGTTTACCAGGCGGCAGTGCGTTGCGCCGTTGCACGGGATTGTCCTTCCAGCTGCGCGATGCGCTCGGGCAGGCGCCAGATCGCATCGGTTACACGCCGGGAAACGCCTTGTTGTCGGTCAGCACGTGCCTGCGCACCGACGACTCTGCCGACAGCAGGCCCGCGTGGATTTCGTCGATACCGGCAAGCACCTCCTGTGGATGCGTCACCCGCCCGGCATTGACCAGCGAGCGCTGGGTGGCGAGGTAGCCGCCCACGCCGATCACGAAGATGGCGTCACTCAGCAGCAAGGCCCCTGCGGTGCCGCGTTTGGCTTTCCTGGTCAGCATCGTGTCCCCGAGACCGATGGTCTGGTTGAGTCCGAGGCAAGCGGCGTGCTTGCACGTCGCCACGCGGCCAGTCAGCTGGCAGATGGGGGCGCACTCGCCGTCATGCCTGTGCGGCGGTATGCTCGGCGCACTCCGTCGAGCCGAACACCCCTTGGTCATTTTTCTTGGAAGCTACCGGTTGACCTGCCGCGCGGCGCAGTGCAACGACACGGCCATGTCCTGGAGCGCAGGCTGGCGCATCGACCAGATCGGCGCCGGCAGGGCCGGCGAATTGGCAGGCGCCAGCTTGTCGCACACCTTTCCCACCCATCGCAGCGCCATGGCTGCCGCCCGCGTCGCGGGCATGGTCACCCTGGAAGCGATGCACGCCGAAGCCCTGCGGCAGCTCGAATACGTCTGATCGTACGCCGCTGGCTGTCCGCTGAGCGGCGCGCGCCGTTCGACGGCACGGCCCATCGTGGCCGCCGTGGTCGTCACCGTGCTGGTAGGGCTGTTTCGCCGAAACATCTTTGCCCCCGATGACGGTGACCCGTTGAGCCTCCCAGCGCCAGGCTAGGCAGGGCAGGGCACGTGGGTGCGGTTCGATGAAAGATGGCCTCACATGACCGGCCTGGCCAGGTTGGCATGCAGTTTGCTCCGATCAACCAGGACGCTGGGGAGCGTCGTCGGAGCAGTGGAATGGATGAACCCAACAAAAGCGCCCTGGTCCTGCTGCAGCAGGAAGCCACCGAACTGCTGGCGCTGTTCGACCGACTCCGTGGCGACAAACCGGCGCCGCTGGCGCATGCAGGCCAACGCCAGGGGGCGGCGACCGCCACCAACGATCCGCCCACCTGCGTCAGTAACTGACGCGCGGCGCGCTGTCGTGTGGCCCGCGCCGTCCAGGGCGCCGCGCAGGTGTCGGTTCGGCCACGAAAAAGGCCGGGAATCCTCCATATCGAGAATTCCCGGCCTTGGTCGGTCGTCTTAGGACCGTGGTGTGGTGGAGATGGGCGGAGCCTGTAAACGCCCTCAGACAACCCCTTGATCCTAAAGAAATTAGAACTTAATGGATGGGTTTGCTTTGATACGTTGAATGATACCTCGAAATGGGGCGAGAAGATGCGCCCAGATGCCGCGAGCTGAGTAGACAATTCGATCGGCTCAGCAGACATCAGGTTTTTCCTCCGACCCAACCGGCCAAATTGGTGGCACACTCGGCTGAACTGCCAAGGCAGAGCCTTGGGACACGGAGTCTGTGGCGTCATCCAGGGGGAGAGACGTTGGCTACATTTACGATCTATTTGCTGCGTGAGTCTGTCAAAACGGCACGAGATGCTGTCATCGATGGTGCCAAAGAAAATCCCATTGAAGATGGGCTTTCAAAATATGGGCAGCTGTTCGTCAAAGACACAAAGCCTAAGCCACCCAAATGGGCTGAGCTGTTCGAAAGCTACATCGATAAAAAGCTTTTTGGGACTGTCCAGTCCTCTTCGGCAGCTTTTATAATTCCAGTCGATCAACGCCTTTTTGCCTTAACCTTCGGGCAAGGTCGTTTTTTGCTTCATCCGGATGCCTATGAAGAACGGTTCGGATTGATCGTAACGCTCAATTCAATTAATTCAGACGCGCTCCGAAGCATTGATAAGCGGGCATTTGTCGAAGACCAAAATAGCAGAGTCCAAACAGCACAAGCCGCGTCAGCTTTAAGTTTTGGAGTTGATATCGAACGCGATTTAGTTCGCGGCATTGTGGGTCGCCCAGTGGATTTCAGACTTGGGAGAAGGTTGGCCGGTGCTGATGCTTTAACCGTCACCTCTGACGTCAGAGTTCCCGGCCTCAGAGCTTTATTGCGGCGTTATCTCAAAAAATTCGAGTCCAAAGACTACCAAGCCAATTTCCCGTGGATTGACCAGGTCCGCCAGCTGATCCCCAAAGGAACAAATGCCACCAAGTTAGATGCCATGCTTGTCGATAAAGTAAAAGAAGCTTGGCACAATAACGGTGTTGTCGATGGTTGCTGGCTGGCAGTTCCCGATATTGTGGATTGGGAAAAGGTCGATGGGTTTAAATTCACAAGCGCAAAGGGAGAGGGTGTGTGGAGTGATCTACGTTTTCGGGCTCTGATTGCTGCGCATTCTGGCGAAGAGCCTAGTCTTTCTTTTCTCCGTAAACATTATGCGATGTCTGTTGATGAAGACGAAAAAACAGTGGACAGATGGGCGCTTTATCGTTGCATTCATTGTGAAATCGATGATGATGGGAAGTCTTATATTCTTTCAGCTGGGCGCTGGTTTGAAGTTGACAAAGACTTTGTAAGCGCAGTAGAGAGTTCCTTTAAAGACATCGCGAAATATCCCGGCTCTCTACCTGCTTATAATCATCGAGACGAAGGGCACTACAACGAGTCTGCAGTGGGTGGAAGTGGTGGCCGCTGGTGTCTGATGGATAAGAAAATGCTCCGCGTCGGAGGAATTCACGACAAGGTCGATTTTGCGATCTCTATGGCAGTGGAGAAATCATCCATGTCAAGCATTACGGAAGTTCTGCTGTCCTAGCCCATTTGTTCAATCAGGGCCTTGTATCTGGTGAACTACTTCGTTCGCATGAACCGTATGTTTCCCTCGCCAACAAAGAGCTTTTAATGACTCACCAGCTTCCGCTAGATCCGGCTGGGGAGAAGTTCTCTGTTCGGGATGTAGCACGATACACCATTGTCTTTGCGATCATTAGCCAGTCCAACAAACCAGATCTCCATTTACCTTTTTTTGCGACAGTGATCCTCAAAAGTGTCCATGCACGATTAGTCGAATTGGGGTATGCGAACGTGATGCTGGCAAAAGTGAATTGCAGCAATGGTGTTTCCAGTGCAAAGATTAAGCCTGCCCCAATGAGAAAGAGGCGGACTAGGCGCTCTGGTCTGCGTCGCGCCGGTTAAAAGAGAATATTAGTGAGTGGATTGATCGCAGTTGAAATCTGCAAGGCGGAGAATTTCGATGTTTATGGTGAAGTTTCTTCAATGCGTGACTATTTTTTTAGTTATTACTTTCAGTAAATATTAGGTGTGAATTTAAAAAATATTTTGCAGGATGCAGACGGGCAGTGTCCAAGATGAAACGAACATGAACAAAACCTGTGCGGACTGAGTATAATGTGATCCCACATGTCGCAATCAACGGCAAACAGAGACCGCAATAACAACCAGAAGGCAGCGATAAAAAAATGGAATGGCTTAAATTTTTAACAGGCGAGATCGCTGCTGGCTCCATCATTGCTTTTCTTTCGGCAACTGTATTTGCATGCTGGCGCTCGGGCTCTCTCCATCCTATCAACACCCGTGTGCTGCGTCTTTTTATCAGTAAAGACGACATCGAAGACGAAGTCATTCGGAAGAATTTGGCGGATCACTCCGCACTTGCTGGATTTCGAATGGCACATCAAATTCGCGTCCAAACGCTTAAAGACGCTAAGGCTCTCATCGGCTTTTCGGATTTGCATAATATTCCACTAAAACTCATTGGGCATGCCGGCTGGGCATTTGACCTCAAAAGCCATGTCATCCACCCGAAACGAGTTCACTCTAAGTGGTGGGTGATTCTTCCATTCATCCCTCTCGCAGCATCTATTTTTCTCGCTGTCGTCTTGGGTGTGATTGCAACAAAAGATAGCTTATTGGTTAGCTTGAAAGAGACAGGGACCGATTTATATATTTCAGAAACTGAGGCAAAAACGACAGGGCTTTTTTTAAGCAGGAGCGACACTTTGACTATCGAACAGTGCAAAAACACTGCCGACAAACAAGTCATCGCGCCCACATTCGACCCGAGAGATCTTAAAATCCTTTGCGAGGTGTGGAAAGACCCTGTCCTTAAATCACATTTAGCGAAAGAAGTGCCTAAGCAAAAACGTTCGTCACTGTTTGCCTTCCCGGTCTTGCTATGGTGCGCTTGGCTCTTCTATACCATATGTAGAGAGTTGATCTCTGCAAATAAACTTAGAGATCTTCTAGAAGAGCGTCAGCTAGGCACAAGTTAGTGGCATCGTATCCAGCTTAAGATCTGCGCAAAAAATGAGATCTGCGCAAAAAATGAGGAGGGTTTAGCCTCCTCATTTTTATATCTCTATTTTTAAGCTAGCTTAGGGCGCAGCACGGTTAAACCTGTGCGAATTCGACGCGGTGTCAGTGGAGGATCTGCCCACTAACAAATATATCCCAGCGTCTTTTGTTAGCTGCTAGCAACAACTTGTTGACACGTGACATTGGATTTAACGGCAGCCACCTTGACTCCGTCGGCGTCTACCGCTGTGGTTTCGACACCAAAAGTGACAGTTGAGCTCGATGCAGGCGCGTTGCATCCGAAGTTCCATGTAAAGGTATTATCGGCTGTTGAATTGATGGTGAAGTCTGCATCATAGCAACTGCCAGTCGGACAGCTGGCCACATGGGCGTGGACCTTGATCGGGTATTGCGGGAATCCTTCAAGCTTCACTACGACCGGCGGACGAGTTTTATGGGGACCACTAATATTAGCAGCACTGAGCAACTTAAATGGCTTACAGACTTTTGACTCTCTTGAAAGGCGCGCACCTTTCTCAATGCCCTTAGCCATCAGCCCCTGAAACACTGTGTCGGCCATCGCAGTTGCGTCGTTGACATTATCTTTAAAGCCTACCTCAACGACCACTGCCGGAAGATTTGCGAAGTTATTCTCACCGTAAAGAGTCGTCGGCTGTTGAGTCGTAACAGCCCAATTTGCATATGTCGAATTCGAATTGATGATCTCTTTCATGGCACAAGTAAGATTTGATGCCAATGTGGAAGCACCGGCTTTACTACTATTATAAAATAAGCGACTACCTGAGGCGGTGGTCTGGGGAGTGCCTGCATTGGATGCTGCATTCGTGTGGATGGTGATCATCTGGTCAGCTTGAACATGATTCGCATACAACCCGCGCGAGCGGATATCGTCATATTCATGATCTTTCGGGTTGCGCTTGTTTTCCGCAGAATAGTTGTTCCAGATCTCCGGGTTATCCGGCAGCAAACTCTTGATATAATGTCTGCCGGCCATATTTTTGAAGGGCGGGCAGACCACAGGGTTCCCAGAGCATGCCTCATTATAAGCATCGTTTGAAGTAGATCTTGCAAGATACTGTGTGACGTTGCTACTGCGTGCAGAAACGCTCGTTGCAACTGCTGATGCAAGAACAGATGTTTGCAGATCTTCAATCTGATTATTGATTGTAGGCCGCTGGTATGCCCACGCGGCTTTGGCAGGATTGGTGGCATTCACCAGCACAAGCCCATGCCCTGCTGAAATGAGCATCACTGGGTTTGCGGCAGACTTCTGTGAGCGAGCCGCCATGCCTTTGCCAGGATTTTCCGCTGGAATGCGATCTTCAGGAAAATAATGATAAATATCAAAACCGCCGAAGAGAAACTTAATCTCGGACACGGGAACAGATTGGCCTACGGCATCACTGACGGTTTGGAAAATAAGTTGCAAATCCTCATCGAATGAAGGGGTGTGTTCCTTAGGGATAGCAGATTTATCGAAATCGATATAGATCGTGTCTTTCAGCTGGTCGTAGGTCAGCTTAAATTTAGTTTTTCTTGAAGGCCCATACTTGAAATTATTTTCATTTAATACGTCTTGCACCAAGCCAGTCAGATCAGACTCCAATTGCTTTTTCTGGCCCGTGGTCATATTTTCTTGCGCCACCTTTGCCTGGGCAAAAACGCCGCCACTCAGGCTAAGCATGAAAACAACGGCAACGCTATGTAGCGAGGCTTTTGTAAGACCAACTTTCATTTCGATATCCTTCCAGTGGACTACGATTTCGGGGGATGGGCCGCGCTATTGTCCTGACGCTGCGCCCGTCGTCAGTATAGTGAAGTTCCGAGCGGTGTCACCATAAGATCGCGCAATCACCGTCGGCTTAACAAAATGAATGGCGATGTCCCACAAGTCTGCAATCGAGAGTAACGTGACCATCTTCACGTTCGATCCAAAATCCTATCGATTATCAGAATTTCCCTACCCAATGATGCGCCAGCCGTCCCTGGACTATTTTTTCCGCGACAGTTGCGAGCGTGACTTGATGTCCGCCAAAAGCGCGCGCTGATCTTTGGTGGGAAGCTGCATGAACTCCTGGATGAGTTCTGCTAGTCCTCTGTCTCTGCATAGAGGTAGGTGATACGCCCAGTGTTTCCTAGACATGTCATGGCCATGGAAAATGGTCGATTCGGAGGTGTCTATGAGCAGCAAGCGGTATACGGATGAGTTCAAGATCGAGGCGGCCCGGCAAGTGACTGATCGTGGGTTCAAGGTGGCAGAAGTCGCCGAGCGGCTGGGTGTCATCACGCACAGCCTGTACGCCTGGCTGCGCAAGTTCGGCAAGCCCGGCGTGGTACAGCGCGCCGAGGTGGACCAGAGCGCCGAGGTTCGGCGCCTGAAGGCCGAGTTGCGCCGCGTCACCGAGGAGCGCGACATCCTAAAAAAGGCCGCCGCGTACTTTGCCAAGGGGTAAAGGCAAAGTGCGCCTTCATGCAAGCCCACTGCAGAGAATTCAGGGTGTGTGCGATGTGCCGGGTATTGCGGGTCAGCCGGTCGGGCTATTACGCCTGGTTGTGCTCGCCCGACAGTGAGCGCGCCAAGGAAGACGAACGCCTGCTGGGGCTGATCAAGCACCACGGGCTGGCTAGCGGCAGTGTGTATGGGCATCGCAAGATCGCCAAGGATCTACGCGATCTGGGTGAGCGTTGCAGTCGCCATCGTGTGCATCGATTGACGCGCGCCGAGGGACTGCGTGCCCAGGTGGGCTATGGTCGCAAACCGCGCTTCCATGGCGGAACGCCGTGCAAGGCGGCACCCAACCTGCTGGATCGGCAGTTCGACGTGACCGAGCCGGACACGGCCTGGGCGAGCGATTTCACCTTCATTCGCACGCACGAAGGCTGGATGTACCTGGCTGTGGTGATCGATCTGTTTTCCAGGCAAGTCGTCGGCTGGGCGATGCGCGATCGGGCCGACACCGAGTTGGTCGTGCAGGCCTTGTTGTCTGCGGTGTGGCGGCGCAAACCCAACGCTGGTTGCTTGGTTCACTCGGACCAAGGGTCGGTCTACACCAGCGATGACTGGCAGAGTTTCCTGGCGTCCCATGGCTTGGTGTGCAGCATGAGTCGGCGTGGCAACTGCCACGACAACGCACCCGTGGAGAGCTTCTTCGGCCTGCTCAAGCGCGAGCGGATCAGGCGACGGATCTATCCCACCAAGGACGCCGCACGCGCCGAGGTATTCGACTACATCGAGATGTTCTACAACCCCAACCGCCGCCACGGTTCAACTGGTGACCTGTCCCCTGTAGAGTTTGAACGGCGCTACGCGCAACGAGGGTCTTGAGTGTCTACGGAACTCTGGGCGTATCATCCCGTTGGCCTGCTGGTGTCCCTGTCCGTATTCCTGAAGGATCATCGTCGCTCCACTCCGCAAATAACGCCCCCAAGCCGCTAGCGCAATCGTTCCGAACACAACTGCAAACGCGATCCATGGCTCTGATGTCACAGCGCATCCCCTGATGCTTCCTAGCGAACTTAGAGCGTAGCTTCGACAGTGCTCAGGCCACAAGGTACCGATTGGATTTGTGTCACCTCTGGCCGCGTCGCTCGACGCCGTTTTTGCGCATTTGGAAAAATTTCGGCGAAGAAATAGCCACTCATTGGTCGTGAATCATTACAAGCTTCCAGGCTTTTCCAGCGAGCTTTGCGGTGCATCCAGCTGCGTAAGTCGCTGAAGTTATTGCTTCAATTCACCCCTGGACGGGACACGTCTCATAAACGATAGATGCACCACATTTGGATGATTCCGAAAGCATTGACCGGGATTCGGCAAGCGCTCTACCGTTTTCGCACCGCATACCTGCGGCAATCAAAAAACGACAGATAGGGGAAGCCATATGGGAAAGTTTACGGAGACCGCTCGCTACATCCTCGCCAGCGCACTTGCGCGTTTCGGACTGGAGGTTTTCACGGAGCACGCGACTCCATGGCAGGAAGGCTTCTGGATCGACCGGGAGCCGGGGCGCTTCCTTTGCATTGGCATGGGGCGCCGAGTGCTGTGGATTGCACCGCTGGTGTCCGTCAGCGCTGCTCCGTGAGCCCTGCATCCGTCGCCTCTGTAGGCAATTAGCCACCAGAAGGAGCTACGTCTATGGCTCCTCGGTTTGCGGGCGTGGCATCTGGCGACGCTATGCTGCCTTCGTCTTGAATGGGACCACCACGGCGCCAGTATCTGCACGCAATCCATCCAGATAATCAGCCCAGCCCTGCATCATCTTTCGGCGTTCTGCGAGGTGCGCGGTACGATTGTAGGCGCGGCCGTTGGGGTCTCGTACTGCGTGCGCCAGCTGATGCTCGATGAAGTCAGGTCGGTAGCCCAAAGTTTCGTCCAATAGCGTACGAGCGGTTGCTCGGAAGCCGTGGATGGTCATTGTGTTGCCGTCATATCCCATACGGCGGAGGGCGGCTGTGAGGGCATTGTTGCTCAACGGGCGGCGAGGGGACGTGCCGCCCTTGAAGACGTACTGCAAATGTCCTGTAAGCGGGTGAAGCTCCCGCAGAATCGCGACTGCCTGACTGCACAGGGGAACTAAGTGCGGCTGGCGCATCTTCATTTTCTCTGCCGGGATGTTCCATTCGGCCCGATCCAAGTCAATCTCTGACCACTCGGCATGTCGTAGTTCACCCGGACGCACGAATAGCAGTGGAGCAAGGCCGAGGGCCGCCCGAGTCGTCGCATCGCCCGTGTAAGCGTCGATGGCCCGCAGTAGTGCGCCCACTTCCTTGGGGTCGATGATGGCCGCGTGGTGCCTCCCCTGTGGGGATGCGAGTGCACCCCTTAGGTCTGCCACTGGATTTCGGTCAGCACGGCCGGTGGCGATGGCGTAGCGCATGACCTGACCGCAATTCTGCATGATGCGGTGGGCTGACTCGACGGCGCCTCGTTCCTCGATCCTATGGGCCACTTTTAGGAACTCTGGTGCGGTCAGTTCTGCTACCGGGCGTGACCCGATCCACGGGAAAACGTCATTGCCCATCCATGCGATGACTTTGACCCGATAGCTCTCAACCCATTTTTGCTTACCCAGCCATTCACGCGCGACGACCTCGAAGCTGTTTGCTGCTCGCTCACCGGCTGCGGCCTTGGTGGCCTGTCGCTTCGCGCTGGGATCAATGCCTCCGGCAACCAGTCGCCGGGCCTCCTCTCGGCGTTCGCGAGCGGCCGCCAGAGTGACATCTGGGTACACGCCCAGGCTGATCGTCCGGCGCACGCCTGCGATGCGGTAATCCAGGCGCCAGCCGTGACGTCCGCCTTCCCCAATCAAGAGGTAGAGGCCGCCACCGTCCCGCAGCGCCTTGTCGCCGGGTTTGGCCTTACGGATCAATAGATCGGAGAGGGGCTTAGCGATAGAGCGGGCCATGACAGTAGGCGAATCTAGAGCAAGGGAGTTACTGTCAACCCTACTGTCACCTACTGTCGGACTTCAAGAGGTCGTGTCGGACGATGCTGGACACAAAAAAGGCCGGAACCTTTGATTTCTCTAGGGTTTCCAGCCTTTGTTGTACGTCGCTAGACGTATAGATGGTGGAGGTGGGCGGAATCGAACCGCCGTCCGGAAGCACTCCATCCCCGGCACTACATGCTTATCCCTCCGTTAGATCTCGTCCCCAGGCAGCACGGCGGGCAAAGCGCACCTGAGAACCAGCCTGCTTGATCTGACCGGCAGCTGACAGGCAGCCACTACCGGCGGTTCCGTGATAATGACCCTACATCTACGAGCACGGGCACAAGTAGTTTCGGGGGTTCGCCTTAGGCGGCTGTAGAACTACAACTAAAGCCAATTAAGCGGCGATAGCGAAGTCCGAACCGTAGTTGTCGTCGTTGGCAACTAAAAGTTTGCTGCTGGATTAACGAGGAAAGCTGCCCCCTCGGCATGCGCCAAGCGACTTCGCGACCCCCGTCGAAACCAGTGCACCCCCGGGGAAAGCATCAAACGCTGACCCGATCAGTGTAGGGATCGGCGCGCCCTGTCACAAGTGGTGCGACTTCCAGCGCTTACAGTTGCTTCAGTCCGTACCAAACGGAAAAGTCCGAAAGCGAAGGAGCGAAGCGATGGCGACAGGCAAGCCCCCACGTCCACGATCGGCACGCGCGGCGCCGCGCAGGACTACCAGGCCCGCTCCCCGGCAGCGCGACAAGGCGGCCTCGCCTGTGGACGAGGTGCAGCAGGCCACGACCACCCGCGTGCAAGGCAGGGCGCGTACGGTGATCTACATCCACGGCATCGGCAACAAGCCGCCGGCCGAGGTGCTGCGTTGCCAGTGGGACAAGGCCTTGTTCGGGCGGCCGATGGGCGAGCGCACGCGGATGGCTTACTGGGTCAATCGCGAGCGCTATCCGGTGCCCGAGCCGGGAAGCTGCGACAGCCGCGATGTGGGGCCGGCGCTGAACCAGAGCGTGCAACGGGCGCTGAGCACCCTGGGCCTGGTGCCGGGCACGCAGGACCTGCACCTGCTGGCCGACGCATTGGCCAACAACGCACAGGAACGCGTGGAGTTGCACCGCCTGCTGGACGAACTGGAAGGCGCCGGCGCAGCGGGCAGCGTGCAGGCCAAGGGCCCGGTCGATGCGATTAATCGGGTGCTGCTGCGGCTGATCTCCGCCGCGCTGCTGCAGGACGTGCATGACCTGTTCTTCGTGCCCGAACGCGCGGCGCTGATGCGCGAGAGCCTGGCACAGCGACTGCGTGCCGGTGGCGGGCCGTTCGTGGTGGTCGCGCACAGCCAGGGGTCGATGATCGCCTACGACGTACTGCGGCAACTGCAGGCAGCGGAGTGCGAGGTGACGCTTTTCTTGAGCGTGGGGTCGCCGCTGGGCTTGCCGCAGGTGCGCAGCATGTTCAAGCGCTGGACCGGCACCCGCAAACTGCCGTTTCCCGACTGCGTGCAGCGCTGGGTCAACGTGGCCGACACTCGCGACCCGATCGCGTTGGACCCCGATCTCACCGACGACATCGGCAATGCCAAGGGGCGCTTCGAAAATCTGGCCGCCGCGCGCCTGAATCCGGATTGGCAGGACAACCCGCATTCGGGCTCGGGATATCTGTCGATTCCGCAGGTGCGCGCGGCGGTGCGTCAGGCGGTCGGTGTCGGGTTCGATCAGCCGGTGTCCAACGCGGTGCTGATCAAGGATCTCAGCGAGCAGCTCGAAGCGCATGGCGCCGAGTATCGGCACGAGGTGCTGATCGAGCTGGATCGGCGGGTGCTGGGCACGGACCCGGGCGGCGTACGCGCCCAGTTGCTGGCGCACTTGCGGCAGATCGCCGGGCACAGCACCGGCTTGAAGGGCGATGCGCTGGACGAGGCGATCGAACTGGAGGATGGCTTGCAGCGTTTCGTCTCCGTACGGCTGACGCGCTACGAGATCGAGTCGCTGCAAGACCGCTACCGCGCACTGGGTTTTCGCCGGGTCTGGCGCGATGCCGGCAAGCGTGCGCTGATCCACGTCTCCGGCAACGTGCTGCACGCCGATGCGGCACGCACCGCGTATCGCGCACGCGGGCAGCAGATCGGTTGGGCGGTGCTGGACACCGGCATCGCGGCCAGTCACCCGCATTTCTACGTCGAGGGCCAGCGCGACAACGTGGTGGCGCAGTGGGATTGCACGCGGCGCGGCGCGCCCAGGCAGCTCACCCGTGCCGACGGCGAAACGTTTGCCGGGCTGGACCGGCATGGGCATGGCACCCACATCGCCGGCATCATCGCCGGCCACTGCCATGCCTCGATTCCCGACCCGCAAGGCAATCCCGGCAGCCCGTTGGAATTTGCCGGCATGGCGCCGGACACCCGCCTGTATGGTTTCAAGGTGCTCGACGATGCCGGAAACGGCCGCGATTCGTGGATGATCAAGGCGGTGCAGCAGGTGGCCGCGATCAACGAACGCGCCGGCGAGCTGGTGATCCACGGGGTCAACCTGAGCCTGGGCGGTTGCTTCGATCCCGAGAGCTACGGCTGCGGCTTCACCCCGCTGTGCAACGAATTGCGCCGGCTATGGCGGCAGGGCGTGCTGGTGGTGGTGGCGGCCGGCAACGAGGGACTGACCTGGCTGATGCAGAACGACGGTGGTGCGTATCCGGCCAATATGGACCTTTCGATCAGTGACCCGGGCAATCTCGAAGAGGCGATCGTGGTGGGCTCGGTGCACAAGAGCAGCCCGCACAACTACGGGGTGTCGTATTTCTCATCGCGCGGGCCCACCGCCGATGGCCGCGGCAAGCCCGACGTGGTGGCGCCGGGCGAAAAGATCGTCTCGGCCTACTACGACTTCGACCCGAAGGATCCTGCCAGCCTGATGGTGGAGATGAGCGGCACCAGCATGGCCGCACCGCACGTCTCCGGCGTACTGGCCGGCTTCCTGTCGGCACGCCGCGAGTTCATCGGCTTCCCGGGCCGGGTCAAGCAACTGATGCTCGATACGTGCACCGATCTGGAGCGCGACCGCTATGTGCAGGGCAGGGGAGTGCCGAATTTGATGCGAATGCTCGGGGCGACGTGATTCGGGAGTCGGGATTGGGGATTGGCAAGAGCCGCAAGGCCACGTCTTGCGTGGGTACTTGAGTGGATCGCAAGCCAGCGGCGTGCCAGTTCGCACAACCGCTGTAACGACTCCCTAATTCCCAATCCCGAATCCCGGCTCCTCACGCATCGCGGTTATGCCGGCGCATCACGCGCTGCTTGTCGCGCTGCCAGTCGCGGTCCTTGGCGGCGTCGCGCTTGTCGTGGTTCTGCTTGCCCTTGGCGAGCGCAATTTCCAGCTTGACCTTGTTGCTGCTCCAGTACAGCGCGGTAGGCACCAGCGTGTAGCCCTCGCGCTCGACCCGGGTGAGCACCTTGTCGATCTCGTTCCGGTGCAGCAGTAGCTTGCGGTCGCGCCGCTCCACCGGCACGGTGTGGGTGGAGGCCTGGATCAGCGGGGTGATCTGCGCGCCGATCAGGTAGATCTCGCCTGAGCGGACGTAGGCGTAGCCATCGACGATGTTGGCGCGGCCGGCGCGGATCGCCTTGACCTCCCAGCCCTGCAGCGCCAGGCCGGCCTCGTAGCGTTCTTCCAGGTGGTATTCGTGGCGCGCACGCTTGTTCAACGCGATGGTTTTCGTGGCCTTCGCGCCGTTTGCTTTATCCTTGGATGGTTTCTTGCTCATGACGCCATTGTCGCCGATTCGGTGTCGTCAAACGATCTTCCGTCTTTCACAAGTTAGCGAATGCCTACCATCCGTCGTAGTGCCCTGGTCGAACACAGCGCCTCCCGCATGTTCGACCTGGTCAATGATGTCGCCGCCTATCCGCGCCGCTTCGGCTGGTGCGATGCCGCCCATGTGCTCGAGCAGGATCAGGCGCATATCGTGGCGCGGCTGGATCTGGGGCTGGGCACGTTCCGCACCTGGTTCACCACCGAAAACATCCTCGAGCGCCCCGAGCGCATTGCGATGCACCTGCGCGACGGGCCGTTCAAGCGCCTGGAGGGCCTGTGGGAATTCCAGGCGTTGGGCGAGAACGCCTGCAAGGTCAGCCTGACCCTGGAAGTGGAGACCAGTTCGCGCCTGCTGGGTCCGGCCCTGGCGCTTGGTTTCCAGGGCCTGGCCGACCGCATGGTCAACGATTTCGTGCGGGTCGCCGATCGCGGCGAGGCGTGAAGTGACGATGCAGGTCGAGGTGGTGCTGGCCTGGCCGGACCGCTACAGCGCGGTGCAGCTCCAGCTGCCGGAGGGTGCCACGGTGGCCGAGGTGGTCGCCGCGTCGGGCCTGGCACAGCGGCATCCGCCTGCGGCAATCGCCATCCACGGCCAGGTCGTCCAGCCGACCCACGAGGTGCGCGACGGCGACCGGGTGGAGTTGCTCAGGCCGCTGCTGCTGGACCCGAAGGAGGCGCGTCGCCGTCGGGCCGGGCCGGGCAAGCGGGCAGGCGGATAGCGTCCGGGGCAGGTCTGCGGTCAGGCGTCGAACGCCCCTTGACCGAGTGCATCAACGGCCGCGCTGCTTCTTCTTGTCGCGTGCCAGATTGCGGCCGAACTGCTTGGGTGCCGACTTGGCCAGTTGCTCGTCCTGCGACGGGAAGTAGTCGCCTTCCCAGCGCGTCACCTGGTCGTTCTCGAAGAACACGGTGAAGTTCTTGATCTCGGTCCGCGCCAGGCGGTCCACGCGTTGGGTGGAGGTGTAGTCCCAGCGCTGTGCATGGAACGGGTCGGGGATCGACGGGGTGCCCAGCAATGCACTGACCTGCTGCTTGCTCTGGCCTACCTGCAGTTGCTCCACGGCGTTCTGCTTGATCAGATTGCCCTGGTAGATCGGCTGCTTGTAGATGATGCCGCAGCCAGCGGTGGACAGAGCAACGGCGGCGACCAGCAGGAGATTGCGCATCGGGGAGTAAGTGCTGAGGAAATCACGCCGATGATACACTCCCACCGGTCGCCGCGACCCGTTTGAAGGCAGCTGGCGCTAAATCGCCAATGAACGGAGAACGTATGGAAACCCACGACCTGCGCAAAGTCGGGCTAAAGGTGACCCATCCGCGGATGCGGATCCTGGAGTTGCTTGAACAGAAGAGCAACCAGCATCACCTCAGCGCAGAAGACATCTATCGCCAGTTGCTCGATCACGGCGACGAGATCGGGCTGGCCACGGTGTACCGCGTGCTGACCCAGTTCGAGGCTGCCGGCCTGGTGCTCAAGCACAATTTCGAAGGCGGCCAGGCCGTGTACGAGCTGGACCGCGGCGGGCACCACGACCATATGGTCGATGTGGACACCGGCCATGTCATCGAATTCGAAAGCGAAGAGATCGAGGCGCTGCAGCGGCAGATCGCGGCCAAGCACGGCTATGAGCTGGAAGAGCATTCGCTGGTGCTGTACGTGCGCAAGAAGCGTACGCGCTGAGTTTGGTGTCTGCAGATATGTAATGACAGGGCGGCTTCGGCCGCCTTGTGCGTTCTGTGGCGTGTTGGTGGTGCAGGCCCATGCCCCCATCCGCCCTTCGGGCACCTTCCCCCGCAGGCGGGGGAAGGGAGCGGTGGGCGGTCAGTTGCGGTGCAATCGAGAGGTCACGTGCGGCCAGGCATCGCTTCTCCCGCTGGCGGGAGAAGGGAGCGGTGGGCGGTCAGTTGCAGTGCAATCGAGAGGTCACGTGCGGCCAGATATCGCTTCTCCGGCTGGCGGGGGAAGGGAGCGGTGGGTGGTCAGTTGCAGTGCAATCGGGAGATCACGTGCGGCCAGACATCGCTTCTCCCGCTGGCGGGAGAAGGTGGCGCGTAGCGCCAGATGAGGGCGACACCGTTTGCGCTTGTCGCGCTTGTGGTAGTCGCCTCGCAGCGATGCTGCCCCCATCCGCCCTTCGGGCACCTTCCCCCGCAGGCGGGGGAAGGGGGCGGTGGGCGGTCAGTTGCGGTGCAATCGTAGAGATCACGTGCGGCCAGGCATCGCTTCTCCCGCAGGCGGGGGAAGGGAGCTTCGTCGGCGTGGATGGGAACGGGCCTCCGACTTTGCGGGCTGCTCGCTGCGGTCAGGCGCTCTGCAGCAGCTTGCGCGCTGCTGCGCGGGCCTCCTTGCTGACCTCCACGCCGCCTAGCATGCGCGCCAGTTCTTCCTGGCGGGCCTGCGGGCCGAGCAGTTCGACCGCGCTCTGGGTCATGCCGTCCACCGGCGCCTTGCTGACCCGGTAGTGCGCGTGGCCCTTGGCCGCGACCTGCGGCAGGTGGGTCACGCACAGCACCTGGCGTTCCTCGCCCAGCGCGCGCAGCTTCTGCCCGACGATGTCGGCCACCGCGCCGCCGATGCCCGAATCCACTTCGTCGAACACCATGGTCGGTACGCTGTCCAGGCCGAGCGCGGCCACTTCGATGGCCAGCGAGATGCGCGACAACTCGCCGCCGGAGGCGACCTTGCGCAGCGCACGCGGCGGTTGGCCGGCATTGGCGGCCACCAGGAATTCCACCCGCTCGGCACCGTTCGGGTCTGGGCGCAGGGTGTCCTGGGGTTGCAACTGGATCAGGAACTGGCCGCCGCCCATGCCCAGCTCGCCGATCAGGGTGGTGGTGGCGTCCGACAGGGCCTGCGCCGCGCTCTGGCGGCTGGCGCTGAGCGCGCCGGCCGCGGCCTGCCAGGCGCCGGTGGCGGTGTCGATATGCTTGTCCAGCTGCTGCAGGCGCTCGTCGGCGCCGCGCAGGCTCTCGACCTCGGCATTCAAATGATTGCGGTGGGCGGCCAGCTCGTCCGGGGCGACGCGGTGCTTGCGGGCCAGATCGTGCAGGCGGCCGAGACGGCGCTCCATCGCCTCGAACTGGGTGGGGTCGGCATCCAGGTCGTCGCGCACCCGGTCGAGCAGGGCCAGCGCTTCTTCGATCTGGATGACGGCGCTGTCCAGCAGCGCGTCCACCTCGCCCAGCCGCGGTTCGTGCTCGGCCACGCGGGACAGGTCGTGGCGGCTGTCCTGCAACAGGCCCAGCGCGCAGGCGCCATCGTCGCCGTTGAGCTGCCGGGCCACGCTGTCGCAGGCGCCGATCAGCGCGGTGGCATGGGCCTGGCGGCGGTGGTTGATGTCCAGCGCGGCGATCGCCGCCGGGTCCAGGTCTTCGCGTTCCAGCTCGGCCAGCTGGTGTTCCAGAAAGCCGATCCGGTCGGAAACATCGCCCTGCGCCGACAGCGCATCGCGCTCGTCCAGCAGCGCCTGCCAGCGCTGGCTGGCCTGGCGCACCTGCTCGCGCTGGGCGCTGTTGCGCGCGTAGGCGTCGAGCAGGGCGAGCTGGCTGTGGCGAGCCATCAGCGCCTGGTGTTCGTGTTGGCCGTGGATTTCCACCAGCCGCGCCGCGAGCTCGGCCAGTTGCGAGGAGGTGACCGGGCGGCCGTTGATCCAGGCGCGCGAGCCGCCATCGGCGCGGATGATCCGGCGCAGCTGGCACTGGGCATCGTCATCCAGTTCGTTGTCGGCCAGCCAGGCCAGGCCGGGGTGCTCGGCCGGCAGCTGGAATTCGGCCGACAGTTCGGCGCGGTCGGCGCCGTGGCGCACCACGCCGCTATCGGCGCGCAGGCCGGACAGGAAGCCCAGCGCGTCCACCATCAGCGACTTGCCGGCGCCGGTTTCACCCGACACCACGGTCATGCCCGGCCCGAATTCGAGCTCGGTGGCGCGGACAACGGCGAAATCCTTGATCGAGAGATGTCTGAGCATGAGGGTCGAGAGTGAATGCGTTGGGGAAGCTTAGGGCCTGAGGGTGTGGGCAGGGAGTCGGACGCTTGCCATCCCCGGGGCCAGACATTATCTATGCCCAGTCTCACCGGATGATCCCATGCGCGCGTCCCAGTCCCCAATGCTCGACCCTCGCGCCCGCCAGTTGCTGCGTACGCTGATTGCGCGCTACATCCGCGACGGCGAGCCGGTGGGCTCCAAGACCCTGGCCCAGCATGCCGGGCTGGACGTGAGCCCGGCCACCATCCGCAATATCCTGGCCGACCTGGAAGACGTGGGACTGCTCAGCTCCCCGCACACCTCGGCCGGGCGGGTGCCGACCGCGCATGGCTACCGGGTGTTCGTCGACAGCCTGGTGCAGATGCAGCCGCCGGGCGAAGACGAAGTGCGCCGGCTGCGCGCCGAGCTGGCCAGCGGCAACGGCACCCAGTCGCTGCTGGGCAGCGCCTCGCAGATGCTGTCGGCGATGAGCCATTTCGTGGGGGTGGTCAGCGCCCCGAAGCGCGAGCAGTTCGCGTTCCGGCATATCGATTTCGTGTCCCTGGATGCGCGGCGGGTGCTGGCGATCCTGGTGTTTGCCGACAACGAGGTGCAGAACCGGGTGATCGAGCCGCGCCGCGCCTACGAGCCGGCCGAGCTGGAGCGGGTGGCCAACTACCTCAATGCGCAGTTCGCCGGGCGCGCGCTGGCCGACATCCGTGCCAGCCTGCTACGCGAACTGCGCATGGCCAAGAACGAGATGGAGCAGCTGCTGGCCCATAGCGTGGACCTGGCCAGCGAGGCGCTGGTGCCGGCCGAGGCCGACGACATGGTGATGGCCGGGCAGACCCGGCTGATGGGAGTGCAGGACCTGTCGGACCTGGATCGCCTGCGCGAGCTGTTCGAGGCCTTCGCCAGCAAGCGCGAGATCCTGCAGCTGCTCGAACGCACCATCCAGGCCCCGGGCGTGCGCATCTTCATCGGCGAGGAGACCGGCGTGGTGTCGCTGGAAGACGTCTCGCTGGTCACCGCGCCGTATGCCGCCGGTGGGCAGGTGCTGGGCGTGCTGGGGGTGATCGGCCCCAAACGCATGGCCTACGACCGGGTGATTCCGCTGGTGCAGACCGCCGCCCAGGTGCTGGGCGCGGCGATGGAGCCGCCCGGGACGCGATAACCGCGCTCGATCGCGGCGATGGGTTTTCGCTTGAAACGCGCGCCGGCGCCCACATACGGGGTGACGTTGGGGCGGGCGTTCCGCTTGCCCGGGAACTGCATATGAATCAAGACCACCCCGAATTCGACTCCGAAGACCTGTCCCAGAACCCGCCCGAGACCGATCCGCTCAAGGCCGAGATCGAGTCGCTGCGCAGCGAGATCGCCCTGGTCAAGGCCGATGCCCTGCGCGAGCGCGCCGACCTGGAGAACCAGCGCAAGCGCATCGCGCGCGACGTCGAGAACGCCCGCAAGTTCGCCAACGAGAAGCTGCTGGGCGAGTTGCTGCCGGTGTTCGACAGCCTGGACGCCGGGCTGACCGCGGCCGGCAGCCAACCCAGCCCGCTGCGCGATGGCCTGGACATGACCTACAAGCAATTGCTCAAGGTCGCCGCCGATAACGGCCTGACCCTGCTCGACCCGGTCGGCCAGCCGTTCAATCCGGACCAGCACCAGGCGATCAGCCAGGGCGAGGCGGAAGGTATCGCGCCCGGCCACGTGGTGCAGGTGTTCCAGAAGGGCTACCTGCTCAACGATCGCCTGCTGCGTCCGGCCCTGGTGGTCGTGGCCAAGCAGGACTGATCGATAGCGCCGGCTGAACTGCCAGGCGCACGGATGAAACACAGATGCGCACGGGTGGCTTGAACACCTGCGCGCCACCCCCACATCTCAGCCAGACCCGGCGTCGCCGGACACAGCTAAAGACTCATCAGGAGCGTATCCATGGGCAAGATCATTGGTATTGACCTCGGCACCACGAATTCGTGCGTGGCGATCATGGACGGCGGCAAGGCCCGCGTCATCGAAAATTCCGAGGGCGACCGCACCACGCCCTCCATCGTCGCCTACACCAAGGATGGCGAAGTGCTGGTCGGTGCCTCGGCCAAGCGCCAGGCGGTGACCAACCCGAAGAACACCTTCTACGCGGTGAAGCGCCTGATCGGCCGCAAGTTCACCGATGGCGAAGTGCAGAAGGACATCTCGCACGTGCCGTACGGCATCCTGGCGCACGACAACGGCGACGCCTGGGTGCAGACCAGCGATTCCAAGCGCATGGCGCCGCAGGAAATCTCCGCGCGCGTGCTGGAAAAGATGAAGAAGACCGCCGAAGACTTCCTCGGCGAGAAGGTCACCGAAGCGGTGATCACCGTGCCGGCGTACTTCAACGACAGCCAGCGCCAGGCCACCAAGGATGCCGGCCGCATCGCCGGTCTGGACGTCAAGCGCATCATCAACGAGCCGACCGCCGCGGCCCTGGCCTATGGCCTGGACAAGAACGGCGGCGACCGCAAGATCGCCGTGTACGACCTGGGCGGCGGTACCTTCGACGTGTCGATCATCGAGATCGCCGAAGTCGATGGCGAAAAGCAGTTCGAGGTGCTGGCCACCAACGGCGACACCTTCCTGGGCGGCGAAGACTTCGACAACCGCGTCATCGAGTATCTGGTCGATGAGTTCAACAAGGACCAGGGCATCGACTTGCGCAAGGATCCACTCGCGCTGCAGCGCCTGAAGGACGCCGCAGAACGCGCCAAGATCGAGCTGTCGTCCAGCCAGCAGACCGAAGTGAACCTGCCGTACGTCACCGCCGATGCCTCGGGCCCGAAGCACCTCAACATCAAGTTGACCCGTGCCAAGCTCGAAGCGCTGGTGGAAGACTTGGTCAAGAAGTCGATCGAGCCGTGCCGCACCGCGTTGAACGACGCCGGCCTGCGCGCCAGCGACATCAACGAAGTGATCCTGGTCGGCGGCCAGACCCGCATGCCGAAGGTGCAGCAGGCGGTGGCCGATTTCTTCGGCAAGGAACCGCGCAAGGACGTCAATCCGGACGAAGCGGTGGCCGTGGGCGCCGCGATCCAGGGCGGCGTGCTGGCCGGCGACGTCAAGGACGTGCTGCTGCTGGACGTGACCCCGCTGTCGCTGGGTATCGAAACCATGGGCGGTGTGTTCACCAAGATCATCGAAAAGAACACCACCATCCCGACCAAGGCCTCGCAGACCTTCTCCACCGCCGAGGACAACCAGTCGGCGGTGACCGTGCATGTGCTGCAGGGTGAGCGTGAGCAGGCCCGCTTCAACAAGTCGCTGGCCAAGTTCGACCTGTCCGGCATCGAGCCGGCGCCGCGCGGCATGCCGCAGGTGGAAGTGTCCTTCGACATCGACGCCAACGGCATCCTGCATGTGTCGGCCAAGGACAAGAAGACCAACAAGGAACAGAAGGTCGAGATCAAGGCCGGGTCGGGTCTGTCGGATGAAGAGATCCAGCGCATGGTCGCCGACGCCGAAGCCAACCGCGAGGAAGACAAGAAGTTCCAGGAGCTGGTACAGGCGCGTAACCAGGCCGATGGCCTGATCCACGCCACCCGCACTGCGATCACCGAGCATGGCAGCAAGGTCGGTGGCGATGTGATCGGCAAGGTGGAAGCGGCGCTGGCGGATCTGGAAACCGCCATGAAGGGCGACGACAAGGCGCAGATCGAAGCGCGCAGCAAGACCCTGGAAGAAGCCGGTCAGTCGCTGTATGCAGCGGCCGCCGCGGCAGAGCAGGGCGGCAACGCCGATGCGGCCAGCGGCAACGCGCAGGCCTCCAAGGCCGCCGACGACGTGGTGGACGCCGAGTTCACCGAGGTCAAGGACGACAAGAAGTAAGCCGTGATTTGGGAGTCGGGAGTGGGGATTCGCACGCCGCCGTGCGGGTGAGTCCTCACCCCGATATCCTCTACGCGTCGCGTCGCCAAGGCGGACCAGCACACGCTGTCCGCTTTTGCGTTTCAACGAATCTCGAATCACGAATCCCGAATCCCGGTTTATGAGCAAACGCGATTACTACGAAGTGCTGGGCGTTGCCCGCGGCGCCAGCGACGAGGAGCTGAAGAAGGCTTATCGGCGTTGTGCCATGAAGCACCACCCCGACCGCAATCCGGGCGATGCTGCTGCCGAAGCGGCGTTCAAGGAGTGCAAGGAAGCCTACGAAGTGCTGTCCGACGGCAATAAGCGTCGTGCCTACGACGCGCACGGCCATGCGGCGTTCGAGCACGGCATGGGCGGTGGTGGCGGGCCGGGCGGCCCGGACATGGGCGATATCTTTGGCGATATCTTCGGCAATATTTTTGGCGGTGGCGCCGCCGGTCCGCGCGCTGCGCGACGTGGTGCCGACGTCGGTTACGTGCTGGAACTGGATCTGGAAGAAGCCGTCGCCGGCATCGAGCGGCGCATCGAGATCCCGACGCTGATCGAATGCGCGCCCTGCCACGGCAGCGGCTCGGAAGACGGCAAGGTCGAGACCTGCGGCACCTGTCATGGGCGCGGCCAGGTGCGCATCCAGCGCGGCATCTTCGCCATGCAGCAGAGCTGCCCGCATTGCGATGGCCGCGGTACGCGGATCCAGAATCCGTGCAAGACCTGCCACGGTGCCGGTCGTGTGGAAGAAGACAAGGTGCTGTCGATCAAGGTGCCGGCCGGCGTGGATACCGGCGACCGGATCCGTCTTGCAGGCGAGGGCGAGGCCGGTCCGGCCGGCACCCCGCCGGGCGATCTGTACGTGGAGGTGCGCGTGCGCGAGCATGCGATCTTCCAGCGCGATGGCGACGACCTGCATTGCGAAGTGCCGATCCGCATTTCGCAGGCGGCGTTGGGCGATACCGTGCGTGTAGCCACCCTGGGCGGCGAGGCGGAAATCCGCATCCCGGCCGAGACCCAGACCGGCAAGCTTTTCCGCCTGCGCGGCAAGGGCGTGCGGTCGGTGCGCAGCCGCAGCGAGGGCGATCTGTATTGCCGTGTGGTGGTGGAAACACCGGTCAACCTCACTGCCGACCAGCGCGAACTGCTGCAGCAGTTCGAGGCTACGTTCACCGGTGAGGACGCCCGCAAGCATTCGCCCAAGTCGGCCACGTTCATCGATGGCGTCAAGGGCTTCTGGGACCGGATGACGTCGTAGGCGACGTCTGCTTCTTGCTGGAGAGCTCTTGGCGTGAGGGCACCGATTCGCGGAAGCTGTCCTCGCGAGAAGTGCCAGCAGAACGACACCCTTCTCCCATCGGGAGAAGGTGGCCGAAGGGCGGGTGAGGGTAGGGCGCGTACCGACTGCCAGGCCAACGCCAGCCTGCAACCGGCACCGTTGCTCTCGAAAGGTGCCGGTTACGCAGGCGGTGCACAGCGTTGAAGCGTTCGGCCGCGCTTGCAGAGCAGGTCGACGTGGAGCGACTGACAAAACGTGGCGAGGTCGCCAGGTGGGTGCGGACGGCGCGGAGGAACGGGAGGGTAGGCGTGCGACATGCCGATTCCGAGCATCGGCCGCGCAGTAAGTTTGTCGGCCGCTCTTGGACGTCGGCGCCGTCAAAGGATCGCATCCGGTTCGGGATGCAACTCGACCACGCATCGCGTTAGGCACTCCACGCGCTAACGCTGGGCGTCCGATAATGTTGCTCTCTTCTTACGACGGCGCCTCCCATGAGCGATGCAACCGACAGCCATCTCGTCCACGGTCGCCGTCAGCGTCCGGAGGGTCCTTCGCCGATCGATGTGATCTCGGTGCAATCGCAGCTGGTGTACGGCCATGCCGGCAACAGCGCCGCCGTGCCGCCGTTGCGTGCGCTCGGCCTGCGCGTGGCCGAGGTGCCCACCACGCTGCTGAGCAATGCGCCGTTCTACGCCACCTTGCGCGGGCGTATCCTGCCGGCCGACTGGCTGGCCGATCTGTTGCTCGGCGCCAGCGAGCGTGGGCTGCCGCAGCGCGCACGCATGCTGGTATCCGGCTATTTCGGCAGCGTGGACAATGGCCAGGCGTTTGCGCACTGGCTGGAACAGACCCTGCCGCAGGCGCCGCAGCTGCGCTATTGCCTGGATCCGGTGATCGGCGATACGCATACCGGTCCTTACGTCGAGCCGGGGCTGGAGCGTGTCTTCGCCGAACGCCTGCTGCCGCATGCCTGGCTGGTGACGCCCAATGCGTTCGAACTGGGGCGATTGACCGGCCTGCCTAGCCTGCAACAGGACGATGCCCTCGCCGCCGCGCGCGCCTTGCTCGCGCGTGGGCCGCAGTGGGTGCTTGCGCATAGCGTAGCCGGTGCGGCGGGCGAGCTGGTCACCCTGGCGGTCAGCAACGAGGCGGTGTATCGCTGGGCGACACCGCACTTGCCAGTGGACGTGGCCGGTACTGGCGACGTGTTGATGGCCTTGCTGGTCGGTTTGTTGCTGCGCGATGTGCCGTTCGAGCAGGCGGTGGGCCATGCGCTCAGTGGCGTGCATGGCGCGCTGGAAGCGACCCTGGCGGCAGGGCACGAAGAGTTCGATGTGCTGGCCGCCGCGCCGGCCGCGCTCGCGGCGTCGCCACGCTTCGCCGTCGAGCGGCTGGCGTGATGGCCCAGCCGGTTGTCGGCATCGTCGGCATCGCCGGCGCGTACGGACGCTGGCTGGCGCAGTTCCTGCGCACGCGCATGCAACTGGAAGTCATCGGCTTTGATCCTGCAGACAGTGGCGGCATCGACGAAGCCACTCTGGCGCAACGGGCGGACGTGCTGATCTTTTCCGCGCCGATTCGCCATACCGCCGCATTGATCGGGCGCTATGTCGAGCTCGCTGGCGCCCGCGCTGCATCGCAACTATGGATGGATGTCACCTCGATCAAGCAGGCGCCGGTGGCAGCGATGCTGGCATCCCGTGCCGAGGTGATCGGCCTGCATCCGATGACCGCGCCGCCGAAGTCGCCGACCTTGAAGGGCAGGGTGATGGTGGTTTGCCAGGCGCGCCTGCAGCACTGGTCGGCGTGGGTGCAGACGCTGTGCACGGCCTTGCAGGCGCACTGCGTTTACGCAACTCCCGAGCACCACGACCGGGTGATGGCACTGGTGCAGGCGATGGTGCACGCCACCCATCTGGCGCAGGCCGGCACCTTGCGGGATTACGCGCCGCTGCTGGGCGAGCTGCAGACGCTGATGCCCTACCGGTCGGCTTCGTTCGAACTGGATACCGCGGTCATCGCGCGCATCCTCTCGCTCAATCCGGCGATCTACGAAGACATCCAGTTCGGCAATCCCTACGTTGGCGAAATGCTCGACCGGCTCCTGGCGCATCTGCAGCAGTTGCGCGCGCTGGTGGCGCAGGGCGATGACGCGGCGCGTGCGCAGTTCCGCCGCCGCTTTCTGGACGACAACGCGCAGGCCCTGCAACAGCAGGCGCTGGCTGCCGGCAATTACACCTACGAGCGGGTGGGCTACCTGCTGGCCGACCTCACCGAGCCGTTGACGCTGAGCGTCTACCTGCCCGAAGACCAGCCCGGCTCGTTGCGCGCATTGCTGCATGTCTTCGAGCGGCATGGGGTGAACCTGGCCTCGATCCATTCCTCGCGCACACCGGCAGGCGAGTTGCATTTCCGGATCGGTTTCGAGCAACGCAGCGATCGTGGCGCTCTGGCGCGGGCGGCCAGCGAGATCGATCACAGCAAGATCGGACGCGTGCTGGAGCGCTCGGATCGGGCTGAATGAGTGAGGCACGTTGTTTGGTGGATGGCGTCTGCAGGATCGCTGTGTGCGCCGTTGCACCGCGCCGCTGGCACGTGACGTGATGTCTCGGGTTCGGGCTCGCATCCAGCCGACGCTCGCTGCGACGTCGTCGACGTGGGCGGCAACTCCAACGCCGCGCGCCGCTGACGGTCCCTGCCGGACATGACGGCCGAATACAGTTCTCGGAGCACTGACATTACCGAGTTTCCAACAGGCAGCGCCAGGATGCGTCTGGCGCGCTGGGCATGACCATTTCATCCACACCGGGTGTGGATGAAATCTGCACAAGCATGTGGATAACCCGATCCAGCCCTTGCTGCGCAAGGGCTGGATGCGGTGTGGTCAAAAAATGACCAGGGGGTCAGGCGGCGGAAAGCCGCAACTCGCCACCTTCGGTGACGAAGCGCTGGCCCTGTCGCTGCAGATGGCGACCGTCGGGCAACTCGTAGCGCGGAGCGGACCGGGTGTTGGATCGGCAAGCCTGCTCGTCGCGAAACTCGACGATCACATAGGGTTCGCCATCTGCATCGACCGCGGGAAATTGACGGAAAGACATGGTGACCTCCGAAGACTCCAGGGTTGCAGCGCGTCGCACCGGGAGCGCTGGGCTGCAAGACCGAGCATGCGCACGCCCATGTTATCGATGCGTCATTGCGCCGTGTGTGCGAGGAAACGCGTTTGTCCCAGGCTCGGCATGCCGAAGACGCTCTCGACCGTGCTGGCTGGTCCAATGCGACCCCGCTGGATCGCGGTACCGTCACTGCATCGAGCCCGCTGGATCCGATTGCTGCTGCCCGCTTGCGTGCAGACAGGCCCGACGCGCTCAGCGGCGCAGCTGCAGCGCATCCCGGTCGGCGGTGGCCGCCGCCAGTTCGGCGCGTGCCGAGGCGATGCGTGCCTGCGCGTCGATCAGGCGCACGCGTGCATCGTTGGCGGTTTCTTCGCGCTGGTTGACCAGGAAGAAGTCACCCGACCCCAGTTCGAAGCGGCGCCGTTCGGCGGTGGCCAGGCGGTCGGCCAGGCTGCGTTCTTCTTCGGCGATCCTGGCCAGGCGTTCGGCGGCATTGAGCGAGATCACGATGGATTCCACCTCCACCGAGATCTGGTCGCGCAGGTAGCGGCTGCGCTGATCCAGCGCTTCGATCTCGGCGCGCGCTTCGGCCACGCGGCCCTTGGCGGCGCGGTTTTCCAGCGGCACGCTGAAGCGGAAGCCGATGATGGCATCGGTGGGCGAGCGGTTGGGGCCGCCCACGCCAGGCGGGCCCAGGTCCTTGCTGACTTCCACGCTCACATCCAGGCGCGGCTTCAGGTCGTTCTGCGCCAGCATCAGCCGCGCGGTGGCCTGGTCGATACGGGTCAGCACGGCGCGATAATCCGGCCGCTCGACCGGCGCGGTGATCTTGCTGGCGCCGGCCAGCCCTTCCAGCGCGGAGGTGTCGGCTGGCAGGCGCTGGTCGGAGACGATCATCGGCATGCCGGCGTCATCGCGCAGGTACAGCGACAAGGCATTGGCCGCGTTGGCGAACTCCTGCTCCGAACGCACCACCAGCGCGCGACGACGTACCAGGTTCTGGTCGTTCTCGGTCAACAGGATCGTGGGACGTGCGCCCAGCGTCACCTGCCGCGAGATCGCGTTGCGGCGGCGTTCGGCCAGGTCCAGCAGATCCCTGTAGGCGCGCAGTTTCAGGCCGGCAGCGACCCAGCTCTGGTAGGCGTCGACCGCACGCCGTTGCACCCCGATCGCCACCATCTCTGCTTCGTACTGGGCAACGTCGATGTCGGCGCTGGCCACGCTGCGCCGGGTGCGGCGCTCGTCCACCACGCGGTCGCGTAACAGCGCATACAGCGCGCCGACCTTCACTTCGCCGCCGCGGTCGGTGTACGACTTGTCTTCGTAGACCGGAAACGCGCCGCGCGAGGAGCGGTAGCCGCCGTAGTAGTAGCCGCCGTTTTCCTCGAACGGGCGCTTGACGCCGGTTTCGATGGTGCTGCCGTCGTAGTAGCCGGCCTCGCGCGAGCGGCCTTCGATATCGAACACGGTATCGAAGGCACCGTCGGCGGAGATGCCCTTGCCTTCGGCCTGGCGCACCTTGGCCAGCGACTCGATGATCTGTGGCGCGGAGCGGGCCGACGATTGCAGGACCTCGTCCAGGCTCAGTGGCGTGGCCTGGGCGAATGCCGCACCGGGGCAGAGTGCGATCAGCAGGGCAACAAGACGGCGCATCACTTCTTGCCCGTCGCGTCGTCTTCGGACTTGTCGCCGGCTGCCGGCTTGGCCTTGCCCTCGTCCTGCATGGTGGCCGACGGACGCCGCCCGAATTCCAGCGGGAAGTTGTTGAGCTGGCGCCACAGTTCGTAGCCCACCCGCACCGTTTCGCCCTGCACCCAGCCGCGCACCTTGCCGCCCTGGCGGGCGAATTCCTGCGCCGGCCAGGCCGGCTTGCCCGGCATCGGCTCGACCAGGATGCGGAACAGGCCATCGGGTGCGGCATTGGGGTCGATCGCCCGCACGCGGCCGTCGAACATGCCATGCGCCACCGATGGCCAGCCGCTGAACTGGATCGCCGGCCAGCCTTCGAACTCCAGCCGCACCGGGCGGCCCGGACGGATCAGCGGCACGTCGCGGCCGTCGATATACAGCTCCACCGCGCGCTCCACGCGCTCGGGTGCGATGACGGCCAGCACGGTGCCCGGCGACACCATCGCGCTGCCGCTGGCGGCGTTGAGCTGCTGTACGCGGCCATCGCGCGGGGCGCGGACCAATTGCGCCGACTGGCGGTTCAACTGGATATCGATGCGGGTCAGCTTGGCACGCGATTCGGCCAGCTTGGCATCGGCCTCGGCCACCTTGATCTGGGTCAGTTCGAAGTCGCGGCGGCCGGCCAGGCCTTCGGCAAGCAATTGCCGGCTGCGTTCCACGTCGATGCTGGCGACCGCGCGCGATTGCTGGAGGGCGGCGATCTCCGCGGCCACCTGCGCACGCTCGCTGGCAAGCCGGGTGAGCAGGTCCGGGTCCAGGTCGCTGACCCGGGCGATCGGGTCGCCTTTGGAGACGTGCTGGCCATCGTGCACATACCAGCGCTCCACCCGGCCAGGGACGAAGGCGGTGACCTGCTGCTGGCGATCGCCCGGATCCAGCGAGACCACCTGGCCCTTGCCGCTGGCGGTCTGCACCCAGGGCGCAAACGCCAGGATGGCGCCGGCGATGGCGATGCCGATCAACAGCATCCAGGCCAATGCCTTGGCGATGCTGGGCGGGCGCATCGCCGCCAGGGTAGGGAAGTGCGCGATCCGGTCAGAGACGTGCTGCATCGTTCGCCTCCTGCGTGGACGCGATCAGCTCGGCGCGTGTGGCGTAGCGTTGCTGGCGCTCCGGTTCCAGCCGGAACCAGCCATCCAGGGTGATGTCCTCCGGCCGGCCGGTGCACAGCAGCACCGTTGTGCCGGCATCCTTCAGGCGTCGCAGTATCTGGGTGAGGCGTTCTGCCGGCAGCAGGTCGTACAGCTGCGACAGCATCAGCACGCGCGGACGCACCAGCAGCGCGTTGGCCAGTTTCAACGCCATCACATCGCCGATCCACAGCGGATAGCCGGACGCGGCAAGCCGGGTGTCCAGGCCTTGCGGCAAGGCGGCGATGCGCGCGCGCAACCCCACCGCATCGATGGCCTGGAGCATGGCCTCGGACGTCACGTTGGCCGAGGCCATCGCCAGGTATTCGCGGATGGTGACTTCCACGATCGTCGGCCGATCGAGCACGGTCACCTCCGAGCGCAGCAGGTACATGTCGAACGTGGCCATGTCGGCGCCGCCGACCATCACCAGCCCGCGATCGGGCACGACGTGGCGCTTCAGCACCATGGCCAGCAGGCGTTCGGCGCCACCACCTGCCAACGTCACCAATTGCTCGCCGGCCTCCAGCGCGAAATTGAAGCGCGCGCCCTCGATCACCACGTCGTCCAGGCGCACGGCGCTGTTGCTCGGGGTCTCGCCTGCGGCAGCCACCGGGCGCTCCTGCGGGATGGCGTACAGCAGCGACAATTCCTCGGCGCTGGCGACCAGGTCGTAGAACACGTCCAGGTAGCTGCCCAGCTGCGCGATGCCGTAGAACACCGCGCTCAGGATCAGCTCGGCGGCCACCAGCTGGCCGATCGACAGCTCGCCGCGCAGGATCAGGCTGCCGCCCAGCGCCAGCAGCGCCGCGCTGGCCACCGCATAGGTCAGCAGGAACGCCACTGTCTGGGTGAAGGTGTAGCGGAAATGGCGCCGATGCCGCGCCACGTAGGCTGCCGTCACCGCTTCGGAGCGTTCCATCGCGAAGTTGAGGTGGCGGCTGGATTTATAGAACCCGTTGGAGCCGCCAACGCTTTCCAGCCAGTGCGCGGCATTGTGCTTGGCATGGCTCAATTCGACCGCCGAGCGGATCGAGCCGCGCGACCAGATCATCCAGATCGAGAAGATGGTCAGCAGCAACAGCGCGTTGAAACCCAGGAAGAAGGGATGATAGAAGCTGGTGACGATCAGGCCCACCGCCGACTGCAGCACGATGGTGAAGGCGCCGACCGCCAGGCTGGGCACCGCCTTCTGCACCACCACCAGATCGAAGTAGCGGTTGAACATGTCGTTGCGGTTCTGGTCGGCGAAGAACGGGTTCTGCGCATGCACCGCGCGCACGGTGATTTCCGCCACCACCCGCGCGAACAGCCGGCGCTCGAACAACGCCATCACCCACACCCGCATCGCGCTCAGGGCCGCCACCAGCAGCAGCAGGCCAAGCAACAGGCCCGACAGGGTCCATAACGGCGTGGGCAGCGCGGTGTTGGCGACGCTGTTGATCAGCAATTGCACCGAGATGGGAGTGGCCAGCGACAGCAGGCTGATCGCCACGCCATACACCAGGGCAAGACGCACATACGGCATGTCCGGCCCGACGATCTCCGCCAGCCAGGCTACCGCTTCCCGCCATCCGATCCGCTGCGCCGCCATTGAATGTCCATTGATGAGTTCAGTAAAGCATTGACGAGTTGCGGCGACAGGACAAGGCCGGCGTGCTTATCCGTTGTATAGGATTTTCCTATGCGGCCGCCGCGCGCAGCATGTCGGCGATCAAACCGAACGCTGGCGCACGCCCCGCGCCCTGGCGCCAGAGCAGGCCGATATCCCGGTAATAACGGCCTCCCTTGATCGGGCGGACCACCACATCGTCGCCTTCGCGGATTTCCTGGCGCACGTACAGGTCCGGCAGCAGCGCCAGGCCCATGCCCATGCCGGCCATTTGTCGGATCGCATCCAGACTCGTGCCTTCGTAATCGCGCAGCACATGCGCGCCGACGTCCATCGCAATCGCGGCCACTTGTTCGGCCAAGCGATAGTCCGGCATCAGCGTGAGCAGGTTGGCGCCGCGCAGATCGGCCGGGGTGATGCAGCGTTTGCTGCGCAGCGGGTGATCGGCGGCCATGGTCACGTGCAACGGTTCGCGGAACAGGCGCTCGCTGTGCAGGCTGCGTCCGGCCACCGGCAATTGCGCCAGCACCAGGTCGTGCACGCCGTTGGCCAGATCGCTGGCGAGCACGGTCGGCAGGCCTTCGCGCACGTGCACGCGCAACGCCGGATGCTCGCGGTGCAGGCGCGCCACCAGGCTGGGCATCAGGTAGGCGCCCAGGGTCGGCGAGACGCCGAGCCGGATCGTGCCGATCAGGGGATCGGCCGAGGTGGCACGCACGTCCTCCAGGTCGGCCACGTCCAGCAGGATGCTGCGCGCGCGGTCGTGCAGGTCGCGTCCCAGCGGAGTCAGGATTGCCGGCACGCCGCGTTCGAACAGCGGCGCACCGATGATGGTCTCCAGTGCGCGAATCTGCTGCGACAGCGACGGCTGGGACACGCCCATCTGCTCGGCAGCGCGGGTAAAGCTGCCGGTGTCGGCCAATGCGACGAAATAGCTGAGCTGGCGGATGGTGGTTCTGGGGCGGGCCATGGCGAGCTCAATGCGTTGGTTGGAGCGGAGCACGGCGCCTGCGTCCGGTCGCCATGCGAAACATCGCGGCCGGCGTGGGCCTCACCCAGGCGGTCATTGATCGATGAACTGCAGCCGCGCCAATTCCGCATACAGGCCGCCCTCGGCGATCAGCTGCGCGTGGGTGCCCTGCGCGACGATGCGGCCGGCGTCCATGACCACGATGCGGTCGGCCTTGAGCACGGTGGCCAGGCGGTGCGCGATGACCAGGGTGGTGCGGCCCTGCATCAGCCGGTCCAGCGCCTGTTGCACGGCGCGCTCGCTCTGCGCATCCAGTGCGCTGGTGGCCTCGTCCAGCAGCAGGATCGGCGCGTCCTTGAGCAGAGCGCGCGCGATCGCCACGCGTTGCTGCTGGCCACCGGACAGGCGCGTGCCACGCTCGCCCAGCTCGCTGGCGTAGCCTTGCGGCAGCGCACGGATGAAGACGTCCGCTTCGGCGGCCGCGGCGGCGGCTTCCACCTCGGCATCGCTGGCCTGCAGCCGCCCGTAGCGGATGTTGTCGGCGGCACTGGCGGCGAACAGGGTGGGCTGCTGCGGCACCAGCGCAATATGCTCGCGCAGGCGCACCGGGTCGGTGTAGCGCAGATCTACCTCGTCGATGCGCACGCGGCCGCTCACCGGGTCATGGAAACGCAACAGCATCGACAGCACCGTGCTCTTGCCGGCGCCGGAGGGGCCGACCAGGGCCACGGTCTCGCCGGGGCGGACATGCAGGTCGAAGCGATCCAGCGCCGGTGCATCGGGGCGCTGCGGGTAATGGAACACCACCTGGTCGAAATGGATCGCGCCATGCAGCGGCTGCGGCAAGGGCGTGGGCGTGGCCGGCGCCACGATCGCCGGCTGTTCGTCGAGCAGTTCGCCGACCCGGCCCATGCCGCCGGCTGCGCGCTGCAGCTCGTTCCAGACCTCGGCCAGTGCGCCGACCGAGCCGCCGCCGATCAGGGCATACAGCACGAACTGGCCCAGCGTGCCCGGGGTCATGCGGCCGGACACCACGTCGTGCGCGCCCAGCCACAGCACGCTGACGATGGCGCCGAAGATCAGCATGATCGCCACCGCGGTCACGCCTGCCTGGGTACGCACCCGCAGCCGTGCGGTGTCGATGGCGGACACCAGCGCCTGGCTGAAACGCTGGCTCTCGTAATGCTCGCGCGCATGCGCCTGCACGGTGCGCACCGCGCCCAGGGTTTCGGCAGCCAGCGTATTGGCATCGGCCACGCGGTCCTGGCTGGCGCGCGAGATCTTCTGCAGCCGGCGCGCGCCCAGCACGATCGGCAGCACCGCCAGCGGGATGCCGATCAGGGTGAAGCCGGCCAGGCGCGGGCTGGTCACGAACAGCATCACCATGCTGCCGATCACCGTCACCGAACTGCGCAAGGCCACCGACATGGTGGTACCGATCAGACCGCGCAGCAGTTCGCTGTCGGCCGACAGCCGCGACACCAGTTCGCCGCTGCGGCTGCGGTCGTGAAAGCCGGCGTCCAGCCCGATCAGATGCGCATACAGGCGGCCACGCAGGTCGGCGACGACCTTTTCGCCCAGCAGCGAGACGAAGTAGAACCGCGCCGCCGTGGCCAGTGCCAGCACCACCGCAACCGCGAACAGCAGGGCGAATGCCTGGTTGATCTGCGCCCCGCCGGAGAAGCCGTGGTCGATCATGCGCTTGACCGCGGCCGGCAGGCTCAGCGTGGCCGTCGAGGAAATCGCCAGCGCTATCAGCCATGCGGCGAACAGGCCGCGCTGGCGCTGCACGAACGGCCACAGGGTGCGCAGGCTGCCAAGCTTCCGCAACGGATTGGGCCTGGCGGCGGCTGGCTGGTTCATGCGGCTTCCGGTGTTGAGAGATGGACACGGTTGCGAGTGGCGTCGCACAGACGGGTTTTCAAGCCTGCAAGCCGATCTGCGGGCAATTGCACCCGCAATGCCGCACCATCGGCATCGAAACGTTCGTCCAGCCTGTGGGCATGGAAGGCGACCAGGGCGGCATGCACCAGCCCCAGGTCGTCGAACCGACAGCGCAGATCGAGCAGCGTCAGTGCGATCAATGGCCGCCGCGTCGCCAGCCGCAGGCACTCGGCCGCGGCGCCGCCATAGGCGCGCACCAACCCGCCGGCGCCGAGCTTGATGCCGCCGTACCAGCGGGTCACCACCACCACGGTGCGATCGAAGCCCTGGCCATCGATTGCCGCCAGGATCGGCCTGCCGGCCGTCCCGCTGGGTTCGCCATCATCACTGGAGCGATACTCCTGCCCGAAGCGATAGGCCCAGCAATTATGCGTGGCCTCCGGCACCGACACGCGCTGCAGGATCTGAAGCGCCTGTGCCGACGATTCCAGGGCACAGGCATGGGCCAGAAAGCGGCTGTGCTTGATGTCCAGGCTGTAGTGCGCGTCAGCGGCAAGGGTATCGAGCATCGCCGTCATTCTATGCGAGGCGTTGGTGCCGCCCGCTGCGGTCATGGTGATCGCCGTGGCCGGCATGCCACTCGACGGTGCCATGGACGACTGGATGCGCCTCAGAGTGCCGACGCATCCTGGTGCGGCGCCGGTGGTCGCCGCTTACACCAGCGTGGAGCGGCGCTTCTCGTCGATCCACTTCGAGGCCTGGGCCGGCGTGTAGTGCTGCATCCATTCCAGCATCTGCTCGATGTCGCTGCCGTACCACAGGTCGGTGCGCTGATCCGGATGCAGGAAGCGCTCTTCCACCATGCGATCGATCATGCCGATCAGCGGCGCATAGAAGTTTTCGATATCCAGGAAGGCGCAGGGCTTGTTGCCGATGCCGAGCTGGCGCCAGGTCAGCATTTCGAAGATCTCTTCCATGGTGCCGAAGCCGCCGGGCAGGGCGACGAAGGCATCGGAGAGTTCGAACATGCGCATCTTGCGCTCGTGCATGGAACCGACGATTTCCAGCGTGGTCAGCCCGCGGTGCGCCACTTCCCAGTCGGCCAGCTGCTGCGGAATGACGCCGGTGACTTCACCGCCGGCAGCAAGGACCGCATTGGCCACCGTGCCCATCAGTCCGACATTGCCGCCGCCGTAGACCAGACGTAGACCTTGCGCAGCGATGCGCTGGCCCAGCGCGGTGGCGCGTTCGACATAGGCGGGTTTGTTGCCGGCGTTGGAGCCGCAATAGACGCAGATGCTTTTCATGGGATTCGGGATTCGGGAGTGGGGATTCGTAAAAGCGGGGCGCGGCGCGTCGATGTCATCTGGAAAGTTGTGGAATGCACTTTGCACGACTTCTGACTGGGCCTGAAAAACATAACGCCGGAATCTACCCGGCGTTATGTCATGGCTGGGAATCGTCGGAGGCGGGAACCGCGGTTGCCAATCCCCACTTCCGAATCCCAAATCCCGGCCTCAGTTGGCCTTGTGGATCGCGCGCTTGCTCACCGCCATCGCGGCGTCGTGGATGGCTTCGGACAGCGTCGGGTGCGCATGGCAGATACGTGCCAGGTCATCGGCCGAGCCGTTGAATTCCATCGTCAGCACGCCTTCGTGGACCAGCTCGGACACGCCCACGCCCACCAGGTGCATGCCCAGCACGCGGTCGGTTTCGGCATCGGCGATCACCTTGACGAAGCCGGCCGGCTCGCCCATGGCCACCGCGCGGCCGATCGCCGCGAACGGGAAGCTGCCGGCTTTGTAGGCGACGCCCTCGGCCTTCAGCTGCTGCTCGGTCTTGCCGACCCAGGCGATTTCCGGCTCGGTGTAGATGACCCACGGAATGGTGTCGAAGTTGACGTGGCCCGGCAGGCCGGCGATCAATTCGGCCACCGCGATGCCTTCCTCGAAACCCTTGTGCGCCAGCATCGGGCCGCGCACGCAGTCGCCGATCGCCCAGACGCCGTCGACGCCGGTATGGCAGTGCCCATCGACCTCGATCTGGCCGCGGTCGGTGACCTTGACCCCGGTGCCGTCGGCCAGCAGGTTCTTGGTGGCGGCCTTGCGGCCCACGGCCACCAGCAGCTTGTCCACGGTCAGGGTCTGCTCGCCGGCGCCGTCGGTGTAGCTCAGCACCACTTGCTTGGCATCGCCGCTGCCGGTGATCTCGGTCTTGCTGACCTTGGCGCCGAGCTTGATGTCCAGGCCCTGCTTCTTGAATTCCTTCAGTGCGGTCTTGGCCACTTCGGCGTCGGCCAGGGCCAGGAAATCCGGCAGCGCTTCGAGGATGGTGACCTCGGCGCCCAGGCGCTTCCACACGCTGCCCAGCTCCAGGCCGATCACGCCGGCGCCGATCACTGCCAGGCGCTTGGGTACGGCGGTGAAGTCCAGGCCGCCGACGTTGTCGACGATGGTGTCGCCATCGAACTTGGCGAACGGCAGTTCGATCGATTCCGAACCGGCCGCCAGGATCACGTTGGTGCCCTTGAGCTCGATCTCGCCGCCTTCGTGCTGGGTGACCTTGACGATGTTGCCCGGCTGCAACTGACCGAAGCCGTAGTACGGGGTGATCTTGTTGGCCTTGAACAGCATCGCGATGCCGCCGGTGAACTGCTTCACGATCTTGTCCTTGCGGCCGATCATGGTGGGCACGTCCATCTTGGCGTCATTGAAGCTGATGCCGTGGTCGCCGAACAGGTGACCCATGTTCCAGAACTGGCGCGAGGAATCCAGCAGCGCCTTGGACGGAATGCAGCCTACGCGCAGGCAGGTACCACCCAGGGCGGGCTTGCCGTCCTTGCCCAGTGCCGCGTCGATGCAGGCGACCTTCATGCCCAGCTGGGCCGCGCGAATCGCCGCGTGATAGCCGGCCGGGCCGGCACCGATGACGACGACGTCGTAGTTTTCAGCCATTTTTAGAGTCCTTTGCCTTTCCCTTCTCCTGCGGGAGAAGGTGGCGCGTAGCGCCGGATGAGGGTGCGGCGGAGCGGGATGGCGCTGCCGACTGTGCTGCTGGATTGGGGACGGGCACCCGGACATGCAAGTGCGGCCGTACCCTCACCCCAACCCCTCTCCCGATGGGAGAGGGGCTTTGAGCCTTACAGACCGAACAACATCCGGCCCGGGTTTTCCAGCTGATTCTTGATGTCGACCAGGAACTGCACCGAGTCCTTGCCGTCGATGATGCGGTGGTCGTAGGACAGCGCCAGGTACATCATCGGGGCGATCACGACCTGGCCGTTCTCGGCGATCGGACGTTCCTTGATCGCGTGCATGCCCAGGATGGCGCTCTGCGGCGGGTTGATGATCGGGGTGGACAGCAGCGAGCCGAAGGTGCCGCCATTGGTGATGGTGAACGTGCCGCCCTGCAGGTCGTCCAGGCCCAGCTTGCCGGCGCGCGCCTTGGCGGCGTAGTCGGCAATTCCTTGCTCGACCTCTGCAAACGACTGGCGCTCGACGTTGCGCAGCACCGGCGTGACCAGGCCCTTGTCGGTGGACACCGCGATCGAGATGTCGCTGTAGCCGTGATAGATGATGTCGTCGCCGTCGATCGAGGCGTTGACCAGCGGGAAGCGCTGCAGCGCGTTGGCGGCGGCCTTGACGAAGAAGCTCATGAAACCGAGCTTGATGCCGTGCGCCTTCTGGAACTCGTCCTGCAGTTCCTTGCGTGCGGCCGACACCTTGGCCAGGTTCACTTCGTTGAAGGTGGTCAGCATCGCGGTGGAGTTCTTGGACTCCATCAGGCGCTTGGCGATGGTCTTGCGCACGCGGGTCATCGCCACGCGCTCTTCCGGGCGGGCGCCCGAGGCCTTGCCCACGCCGCCGGCCTTGGCGAAGTTGACGATGTCTTCCTTGGTCACCGCACCGCGGCGGCCGGTGCCCTCGACCTGCGACGGATCCACGCCCTGGGTGATCGCGGAGAACCGCGCACCCGGGGGCAGCGCATCGGCGGCGGACTTGGACGCGGGAGCCGGCGCAGCGGCGGCAGCCGGTGCCGGTGCCGGCGCAGCAGCGGCCGGTGCCGGAGCGTCGGCCTTCTTCTCCTCGGCGGGCGCGGCTGCGGCCACGGCGCCTTCTTCGATGATCGCCAGGATCTGGTTGCTGGTGACCGTGCTGCCGGTGTCGAACTTGATTTCCTTCAACACGCCGTCGACCGGCGAAGGAACTTCCAGCACGACCTTGTCGGTTTCCAGGTCGACCAGATTCTCGTCGCGCTTGACCGCTTCGCCGGCCTTCTTGTGCCAGCTGGCGATGGTGGCGTCGGAAACGGATTCGGGCAGTACCGGAACTTTGACTTCGGTGGCCATTCGGGGAGCGTCCTAGGGTTTTCGTTCTTTGGGGAAGAGGAGTTATTCAGCGACTTGGTCGTTGAACGGATTGAGCAGCGCATCGGCGACCAGCTTCTGCTGTTCGACGATGTGGTCGGCCATGTGGCCGGCAGCAGGCGAGGGCGAGCGGGCGCGGCCGGCATAATGCAGGCTCTGACCGCCGGCCAGGCAGAAGTTCAGATGGTGGCGGATCTGGTACCACGCACCCTGGTTCTGCGGCTCTTCCTGGCACCACACCACGTCGGTGGCGTTGGCATAGCTCTTGAGCTCGGCCGCCAGCTGCGCACGCGGGAACGGATACAGCTGCTCGATGCGGACGATGGCGACATCGTCCTGGCCGCGCTTGGTCTGGTCTTCGAGCAGGTCGTAATACACCTTGCCCGAGCACAGCACCACGCGCTTGACCTTGGCCGCGTCGGCCTTGGCATCCGGGATCAGGTGCTGGAACTGCCCATCGGCCAGTTCTTCCAGGCTCGATACCGCCAGCTTGTGGCGCAGCAGCGACTTGGGCGTCATCACCACAAGCGGCTTGCGGGTGGTCATGCGCATCTGGCGGCGGATCATGTGGAAGCACTGCGCCGGGGTGGTCGGCACGCAGACCAGCATGTTCTCCAGCGCGCACAGCTGCAGGAAGCGCTCCAGGCGTGCGGAGCTGTGCTCCGGGCCTTGCCCTTCGTAACCATGCGGCAGGAACAGCGACAGGCCGGCGATACGGCCCCACTTGGCTTCGCCGGCGGCGATGAACTGGTCGATCACCACCTGCGCGCCGTTGGCGAAGTCGCCGAACTGCGCTTCCCAGATGCACAGCGCGTTCGGGTCGGTGGTGGAGTAGCCGTATTCGAAGCCCATCACCGCTTCTTCGCTGAGCAGCGAGTCGATGACGGTAGCGTCTTCGGGGTTCTGCACCAGCTGGCGCAGCGGCAGGTAATAGTTGTCGGTCTTCTGGTCATGCAGGATCGCGTGACGGTGGAAGAACGTGCCGCGACCGGCGTCCTGGCCGACCAGGCGCAGCTTGTGGCCTTCGGCCAGCAAGGTGGCATAGGCCAGGTTCTCGGCGAAGCCCCAGTCGCCGAGCTGGTCGCCTGCCGCCATCTTGACGCGATCTTCGTAGATCTTCGCCACGCGGGCATGCAGCTCGACGCCTTCGGGAATGGTGGTGATCAGCTTGGCCAGGCGGTCCAGCTGCGCGCGCTGGACGCGCGTGTCGACCGGATCGGCGGCGGTGCCGACCAGATACTTGGACCAGTCGATGGCGAATTCGTCCGGCTTGCGCTTGGCAAGCTCGGTGGTGTATTCGCCCGAATCGAGCTTGTTGCGGTAGCCGTCCACCAGCGCCTTGGCCTCGTCGGCGCTCAGCACGCCTTCGCTTTCCAGCCTGGCGGCATACAGTTCGCGGGTGGTCTTGTGCTTGCGGATGGTCTGGTACATCACCGGCTGGGTCGCGGCCGGTTCGTCGGCCTCGTTATGGCCCCAGCGGCGGTAGCAGACCAGGTCGATGACCACGTCCTTCTTGAACTGCTGGCGGAATTCGTAGGCCAGCTTGGACACGAACATCACCGCATCCGGGTCGTCGCCGTTCACGTGGAAGACCGGCGCGCCGATCATCTTGGCCACGTCCGTGCAGTACAGCGTGGAGCGGGCATCGTCGCGGGTGCTGGTGGTGAAGCCGATCTGGTTGTTGACCACGATGTGCACGGTGCCGCCGACCGCGAAGCCGCGCGCCTGCGACATCTGGAACAGTTCCATCACCACGCCCTGGCCGGCGAAGGCGGCGTCGCCGTGGATCAGGATCGGCAGCACGGCCTTGCGCTCGGCATCGCCGAAGCGCTCCTGGCGCGAACGCACGCTGCCGACCACGACCGGGTCGACGATTTCCAGGTGCGAGGGGTTGAACGCCAGGGCCAGATGCACCTGCTTGTCGCCACCGACCGCGATATCGGCCGAGAAGCCCATGTGGTACTTGACGTCGCCGGTGTGCGCGCGGTCGTCATGGGCATGCTCGAACTTGCCTTCGAACTCGTCGAACAGCTTGCGCGGATTCTTGCCCAGCGTATTGACCAGCACGTTGAGGCGGCCGCGGTGGGCCATGCCGATCACGATGTCCTTGACCTGATCGTTGCCGGACTGACGGATGATCTCGTCCATCATCGGGATCAGCGAGTCGCCGCCTTCCAGCGAGAAGCGCTTCTGGCCGACGTACTTGGTGTGCAAGTAGCGCTCCAGGCCTTCGGCGGCGGTGAGCCGCTCCAGGGTGCGCTTGCGGCTGGCCGCATCGCCGGCGATCTTGCCGCCGGCATCTTCCAGGCGACGGTAGATCCACTGGCGCTGGTCGAATTCCTGGATGTGCATGAATTCGGCGCCGATGGTACTGGCGTAGGTCGCCTTCAGGCGTGCCAGCAGGTCCTTGAGCTTCATGCGCGGCTGGCCGCCGACGCCGCCGGTGCTGAACTCGCTGTCCAGATCGGCCTGTGAGAGGCTGTGGAACGGCAGGTCCAGGTCGGGCGGGTTGACCGGCGGGGTCAGGCCGAGCGGATCCAGCTGCGCGCCCAGGTGGCCGCGCGCACGGTAGGCGGTGATCAGGCGGCCGACGTTGCGCTCGCGCTCGTCGCTGGCGCCTGCGCCGGTTCCGGCATAGGCGGCCTGCTTGGAGGCGGTGAGAATGTGGGCGATGGCGGCCGAATGCGGCACATCACCGGCACCGCGACCCTCGAAGCCGTCGAAATAACTCTTCCACTTCGGATCGACACTGTCCGGGGCGACGAGGTACTGCTCGTACAGATCCTCGATGTAGGCGGCGTTGCCGCCGGCGAGCTGCGATGACTGCGCGAAGTGCTTTAGGAGATTATCCACGATGGTAAGTCGGGTCTGCTGTGGGGATGATTGTGCGGAAGCGGCAGGGCAAGATGCCTTGCCGGTCGGTCTCAAATCTCGAAAAATTATACCCCCTTGCGCTTGTGAGGGGGCGTCTGCAAGCTGACCGGCGGGGTAGACCAATCGCTTGCGCGCCTATTTGCGAAGGGCATTGCGCCATCAGATGCCGAGTGCGCGCGGTTCGTTCCAAAGTGCGCTGCGCTCCCATATCTGCGCGAATTCGCGCTCCAGCTGGCGGCTGCGGGCCGCGCCGGACAGCCAGGTTTCGCCGTCGTCGTAGCGATGACCCGTTGGACGAAAGTAGTAGGCGTCGTCGCCGACCACGTAGGCCGATGCATAGCTGGTATCGACCGGATCGCTGACCGCCCGGAACCGGAACACGCTGGGCAGGCGTTGCGCCAGGCGTAGCATCGCGCTGCTGCTGGCAGTGGCACTGGCGGTGTCCTGCACCAGCACCTGCACCCGCTTGTCGTGACGGGCGGTGGCGAAACGGCGCAGTGCGTCCAGCACCGCGGCGTTGTCGAACAGCGGCGGGTCCAGGGCACGGGTATAGATCAGTACCTGCCGGCGCGCGCTGCACAGCAGGCCGGTGGTGGCGGCCAGGGCCGCGCCGAGGGTATCCACCGCCATGGGGCCGTCGAGCCGGCGATGGAGCGGCGTGCCGGGTGGATCGCCGGCATCGGTGCTGCTCTCGGGTGGCAGGTCCGCAGGGCCGTCGGGAAGAAAGCCCTGGCGTGCGAAGACCGCTTCGGCGTTTGCGCTCACACGGGCCCGCAGGCCGGGCCAGCCACGCTGGACGGCGCTGGCCACTGCGGCGGCAAGCAGCTGGTCCGACAGGCCGCGGCGGCGCCAGTCCGGCACCAGGCCGAGCCGGTCGATGCGCCGGTCCGGGGTCAGCCGGACCGAGGCGACCAGTTGGCCCTCCCCGGTGCGCGCGGCCAGGTGCAGGCTGAGCGGGTCCAGCGCGTCCCACTCGGCCTCGGCCGCACCGCCCGGGGCCGTGCCGCCGCAGGCAAGGCGCAGCGTACGCAGGGCGGCAGCGTCGGTGGCCGGGTCCAGCGAAACGATCTGTGGCCTGCCGTGTGGGCTCATGGGCGCGGAGAGCTGCCTTGGTCTTGGTCGTCGTCCGAGGCGTCTTCGTCGTCGTCCCCGTTCTCGTCCTCGCCGAGCTCCTCCTCGCCGAGTTCCGCTTCGGCGGCATCGATGCGCTGCTCCGGGGTCTCCGCATCGTCGGCCACCTCCTCGACATCCGCAGCGTCGTCGATGGCATCGTCGGCGTCCACGGTAGCGGCATCGTCATGCGTGTCGTCGTGATCGGCCGACACGCTCAGCGCGGCTGCCCCTGCGTCGTCGATGTCCTCGATGTCCTCGTGCGTATCCTCATGGGCGCGCTGGTAATGGCCCTGCGCCAGCAGCTCCAGCACCACCTCGCGACCGCGCGCCGACAGCTGCCCGTAGAGCGTGCCATCGATCTGTTCGGCTGCCGCAAGGCGAGCGGCGTCCTTGGCCGAGAGCGCAAATTCCAGCCCGCTGCAGAACAGGGTGGCGCCACGCTTGGCACGCCGCCAGGCCAGCCGCGACCACGGGTGGCGATACAGCACCACGCCTTCGTCCAGTGCCTGTTCCACTGCCTCGCGCGGGATCGGCTCCGGTGCCGGCACCACGTCGCCGGAGGCGCGGTAGGTGGTCATGAAGCGGCCGAACCAGTCGCCCAGACGATCGGGGTCGTTCATGCGCAGCGCATTGAGCGCGGCGACCACGCGGTTCATCGCGGTGACGTCGATCTCGTACGGGTCGGCCGGCACCTTCAGGTCTTCGTCGTGGTAGCGCACCGCCTCGTCGGCATCGGCGATCAGGGTATCCAGGTAGTCACCGATCAGCTCGGCCGAGGAGGGCGCGCGGGTGCCGATGGAGAAGGTCAGGCACGGATCCTGCGCCACGCCGTGATGCGGCACCAGCGGCGGCAGGTACAGCATGTCGCCCGGGCCCAGCACCCAGTCGTGGGTGGGCTTGAACTCGCGCAGCAGCTTGAGGTCGACATCGTCGCGGAATGCCTGCGGCGTGGGCTTGCGGCCCTGCGAGGCGCGTGCGTCGATCTGCCAGCGACGGTGGCCCTGGCCCTGCAGCAGGAACACATCGTAATGGTCGACATGCGCGCCGACAGAACCGCCGGTGGCGGCGAAGCTGATCATGATGTCGTCGATGCGCCAGCGCGGCAGGAAGCGGAACTGCTCCAGCAGGCCGCGCACATCGGCGTCCCATTTATCCACGTCCTGCACCAGCAAGGTCCAGTCATGGTCGGGCAGGCCGGGGAAGTCGGTTTCCTGGAACGGGCCGGTGCGCACGCTCCAGTCGTCGGTGGCGCGGTCGTGGCTGATCAGCCGCGCCAGCACGCCATCCTCGCAGGCCAGCCCGGCCAGGTCTTCCGGCTGCAGCGGCGAGACGAAGTCCGCGAAGGCATTGCGGATCAGCAGCGGGTGCTTGTGCCAGTAGGTGCGCAGGAAGCGCTCCACCGGCATGCCCAGCGGCTGCCCGGGGCGGGCCTGGACTTCGATGACGGGAGGGTTTGCCTTGCGTGCAGCCATGGGGGTTCCTTGCAGGGGATCGATGAAGTGCCAGCGGCGCAGGCCGGGCCGGCGCGTACCGGGCTATTGTCCGATGCCTGCGCCGGATCTGCACCTGCAGGCGGGGACGCGAACAGGCAAGGCTTCAGGGAGGCGGTGGCCGGCGATCGACGATCCCGATGCAGGCCGGCTGGGGCGAGACGGGCACTGCCGTGCGCACGCCGATACGGCCTGGCCCTGCATGTGGAGACGATCGGCGAGGCCGCGGTGACGGGTTGGCCGCCGATGAGGCGCCCGGGAGGCGGATCCGGGACTGATCTTGGCGGTGGGGTGCCCGATGGCACATGAGTCCGCCGCGGACTGAGCCACACACTGCATTGCCGCAGCCGCTTCGCTGCGTTTCGGCAAGGATGGATGCGATGCGTCATTGGAGACTGGGTGCGCTGGTGCTGATTGCCACCCTGGGGATGAGCGGCCTCGCGCAGGCCGCCGGAGAGAAAGGCTGGTTCGGCTTGAGTTTTGCGGTGGAAAGCGAGGGGTTTTCGTTCAATCCCACGCTGACCTCGGTGACCATCGACTCGGTCAAGCCGGCATCGCCTGCCGCGGCGGCCGGCCTGCAGGTGGGCGATGCGATCGTGGCGGCGCAGGGCATCCCCGTGGCGGGCAGCAAGGCCGATGTGCTCAAGACCGCGGTCGATCGCAAGGTCGGGGAATCATTGCGCTTCATGATCGTGCGGGGGACCGCCAAGCCGCGCGAGGTGACGCTGGTGGCGGCGCGTCGCCCCTGATCGGTGGCAATGCCGGGGGGCGCTGTTGTCCGGTGAGCGAGACTCCCCGTTGCAACGTGGCGCTTGCCGAAGTGGCGATAGCGGCGTAAGCCATGGCCCCGGCAACGGCTCTTGATTGCACGGGTGCCTGCCGCCAGAGCGCAGCGTCGGTAGCGGCGCTGCGCACCAGTGCATCCGGCAATTGTTGCGCAGTCGCCAGGCGGGCGCGGCCAGTGTGCGGAAGTGGCATCGGCCACGCATACGTTCCGATTCCGAGCGCGCCGTCCATCTGCGCGACGACTGCTCGCCACGTTCTGTGAGCGGCTTGGAGGTGAATCACATCACCTTGTTGCCACTGCCGCTGTCGTCCAGCGTCGGTTTGCTGGATGGGTTGACGGTGTTGTCGTTGCCGGAAAACCGGACGTGCTTCACTTCGCGCGCCAACACCAGGTTCTTGTTGCCCTGGATGTCCACGCCATCCACATTGGTTAGATTCAATGTGTTGTCGTGACCGGTCACGCTGAGCTGGCCGAGCTGCCTGTTGAGCACGGTGAAGTTGCTGCCTTCCACGCGGATGCTGCGGGCATTGTCCAGATTCATCGCGCCGCGCGAGGCGGTGATGGTCACGGCGCCGCAGTTGCCATGCAGGATCCACTCGCTGTCGTTGCGGGTCAGGCGGACATCCTTGCCACTGCAGTCCGCGCCGCTGGCCGGGTCGGTGAGGGCGGAGGACATGGCCGATGCCGCTTGTGCGGCCGGGCCATCGGCACCGCAGCCGCTCAATGCGGCGATACTGGACAGGGCGAACAGCAGCGCGATATTCCGAACTGCACGCATGGGTGGTCCCTCACTTGGATGAGGCCGGCACCATAGCAGCCAGGCCGGAAGGCGTCGTTGACGCCGGCTCGACGCCTGGGCATTGCCGGCCAATCCGGCCACGCTTCCCGCTCGGAACGGTGGCAGACGCGCGACCATCCACCGTGCATCAGCAACGACCGCGCCCGCCCGGCACGGCCATTGTCTGCGTTCCATCGGCTTGGAGCGACGCCAAATCATGGCCGGCAGTGGCCAGGTGGGATGGGTGGCGCGATCGGAACCCGAGCGTTACCTGCGCCGCATGTCGATTCCGGGCGCCACTCGCGCCCGTGCGGTGTTGCGCAGTCGTTTCGTTGCCCCGTCTAGATCGCGCGGGCCAATTGTTCGGCCAGGCCGGTGTAGCCGCCCGGGGTGAGCGCGCGCAGGCGCTGCTTGTCTTCCTCCGGCAATTGCAGGCTTTCCACGAAAGCCTGCATCGAGGCGGCGGTGATGCCCTGGCCGCGGGTCAGCGCCTTCAGTTGCTCGTACGGATTGGGCAGGCCATGGCGGCGCATCACTGTCTGCACCGCTTCGGCCAGCACTTCCCAGGCCGCGTCCAGGTCGGCGTCCAGGCGCTCCGGATTGACGGTCAGCTTGTCCAGGCCCTTGGCCAGCGAATCCAGCGCGACCTGGGTGTGGCCGAACGCGGTGCCGAGCGCGCGCAGCACGGTGGAGTCGGTGAGGTCGCGCTGCCAGCGGCTGATCGGCAGCTTCGCCGAGAAATGCTCGAACAAGGCATTGGCGATGCCGAAATTGCCTTCGGCATTCTCGAAGTCGATCGGGTTGACCTTGTGCGGCATCGTGGACGAGCCGACTTCGCCTTCCTTGAGCTTCTGCTTGAAATAGCCCAGCGAGATATAGCCCCAGATGTCGCGCGCCAGATCGATCAGGATGGTGTTGGCGCGGCGTGCGGCATCGCCGATCTCGGCCACGTTGTCGTGCGGCTCGATCTGGGTGGTGTAGGGATTGAACACCAGGCCCAGGCTCTCGACGAAGCGCTGCGCGAACGCGGCCCAGTCCAGCTGCGGGTACGACACCAGGTGCGCGTTGTAGTTGCCGACCGCGCCGTTGATCTTGCCGGTCAGCTCGACCGCGGCGATCTGCTTGCGCTGGCGCTCCAGGCGCGCCACCACGTTGGCGATTTCCTTGCCCAGCGTGGTGGGCGAGGCGGTCTGGCCGTGGGTGCGCGAGAGCATGGGCTGGGCGGCCTGCGCATGCGCCAGGGCGCGCAGCGAGGCGGTGATGCCGTCGAGCGCGGGCAGCAGCACCTCGCGGCGTGCCTGCTCCAGCATCAGGCCGTAGCTGAGATTGTTGATGTCCTCGCTGGTGCAGGCGAAATGCACGAATTCCAGCGCCGGGCCCAGTTCGGCGTCGTCGGTGAGCTGCTCCTTGATGAAGTACTCCACCGCCTTGACGTCGTGGTTGGTGGTGCGCTCGATCTCCTTGACGCGCGCGGCATGGGCGACGCTGAAGCCGTCGGCCAGCGCACGCAGGCGCCGCACGGCGGTGTCCGAGAACGGCGCCAGCTCGGCGATGCCCGGTTCGGCGGCCAGGGCCAGCAGCCACTCGATCTCGACCTTCACCCGCGCCTTGATCAGGCCGTATTCGGAGAAGATCGGGCGCAGCGCGTCCACCTTGGAGGCGTAGCGGCCGTCGAGCGGGGACAGGGCGAGCAGGGCGGAATCCGACATGGGCAGGGCACTGGGAGTCTGGCGGGGCCGGTATTCTACGCCGCCCCGGCCCCGGCTTCGCCCACCGGCCGCACCGTCACCGCCTGGATGCGATGGCCGGCCATGCGCCGCACGGTCAACGCGTGGCCGTCCAGTTCCAGGGTTTCGCCTTCTTCGGGCAGCCGCTGCAGCTGGTGCACGATCAGGCCGCCGACCGAATTGACGTGGTCGGGCGCGCTCAGATCCTGGCCGAGCAGGCGTTCCAGCCGGAAGATCGAGGTGCTGCCGGCCACCAGCAGCGAACCGTCCTGGCTGCGGACCGGGGCATCGCGCACCACGTGGCGGTGCTCGTCCTCGATCTCGCCCACCACCACTTCCAGCAGGTCTTCCAGGGTGAAGAAGCCCAGGATGCGGCCTTCGTCCTCCACGCACAGCGCCAGATGGGTGGTGCCGGTGCGGAATTGCTCCAGCGCATTGGGAATCGGCGTTTCCAGGGTCAGTAACGTGGCCGGGCGCAGCAGCGGGCGCAGGTCGTCCAGTTCCTGGCCGCGCGCCATCGCCACCAGCAGGTCCTTGGTGTGCAGGATGCCCAGCACCTGCTCGCCGTCGGTGTCGAACCAGGGGTAGCGGCTGTAACGCGATTCGCTGAACTCGGCGAGCACCGCATCCAGGTTCATGCCCTCGCGCAGGCTGCGCATGTGCTCGCGCGGGCGCATCAGGTCGCCGGCCACAAGGTCCGGCAATTCCAGCGCATGGCTCATCAGCGTCAGGCCATGATCGGGCGCAGGCGCATTCGGGTCCTGGCGGCCGACGATCAGTTTGAGTTCCTCGCGCGAGTAGCGGTGCGACTGATGTTCGACATTGCCCCAGCCCAGCAGCCGCAACAAGCCGTTGGCACTGGTATTGAGCAGCCAGATCGCCGGAAACATGATCCAGTAGAAGACATACAGCGGCGCCGCGGTCCACAGCGACATCCGCTCCGGGCGTCGGATCGCCATGGTCTTGGGCGCCAGTTCGCCCAGCACGATATGCAGGAACGAGATCAGGCTGAAGGCGATCGCCAGCGCGGTGAACTGCGAAGCGTCCGGCGACAGTCCGAGCAGGTCGAACACCGGCTCCAGCAGGTGCGCGAATGCGGGTTCGCCCACCCAGCCCAGGCCGAGCGAGGCCAGGGTGATCCCCAATTGGCAGGCCGACAGATACGCATCCAGGTGCGCATGCACGCCCAGCAGCAAACGTCCGCGCCAGCCATTGTTCTGTGCCAGGCCCACCGCCTGGGTATGCCGCAGTTTGACCAATGCAAATTCGGCGGCAACGAAGAATCCGTTCAACAGCACCAGCAGCAGCGCGACGAACAGCAGCAGGACGTTACCGAGCATGTCCGCCTCCGCAACGATCGACTGCGGCGCCCGAGCGCATCAAGGTGGGCAGCGGCGTAACGGTGGGGTGTGCAGTGAAGCACGACACGCGCGGTGCGTTTCTACAGTCAGGCTCGTCGCCCATGGCGGCGTGGTTCCTCGGATGAAATGAGCCGGCAGTCTAAAGCGTGTCATGTAGGTGGAGGTGAGCGCGACACGGCCGGTGGCCTGTCGTGCCAGGGCGAGGCGGCTGTCCTGGGTGGCCTCCGGGGGCGAGATGCAACGCAACACGCATCGCAACGCGCTGGACCTCGCAATGCCACGACACAGTGCAACGCGCGTAGCGAGTATCGTAGACGACCTCGCCAGCGTGGGTGCGCCCGCGGCCAGCCATTGCGTCACCACAACATCACCAATTGCGGAGAGTGCAGATGAGCGAACGTTTCAGGACCGAACACGACAGCATGGGCGAGTTACAGGTGCCCGCCGAGGCGCTGTGGGGCGCGCAAACCCAGCGCGCGGTGCAGAACTTCCCGGTGTCCGGCCAGCCGATGCCGCGCGGCTTCATTCGCGCGCTGGGCTTGATCAAGGCCGCTGCGGCGAGCGTCAATGCCGACCTGGGGCTGCTGCCCAAGGCAATCGCCAAGACCGTGCAGGATGCGGCCTTGCAGGTGGCCGAAGGCGCGCATGACGCGCAGTTCCCGATCGATGTGTACCAGACCGGCTCGGGCACCTCGTCCAACATGAATGCCAACGAGGTGATCGCCACGCTGGCCACGCGTGCCGGCAAGGCGGCGGTGCACCCCAACGACCACGTCAACCTGGGACAGAGTTCCAACGATGTGGTGCCCACCGCGATCCGTGTGTCCGCACTGCTTGCGGTGCACGAACAGCTGCAGCCGGCGCTCAAGCACCTGCGCAAGACCATCGACAAGCGCGCCAGATCGCTGGACAAGGTGGTCAAGACCGGACGCACCCATCTGATGGATGCGATGCCGCTGACCTTCGGGCAGGAATTCGGCGCCTGGTCTGCGCAGTTGAGTTCCGCGCAGGAACGCATCGATGATGCGCTCAAGCGCCTGCGCCGGCTGCCGCTCGGCGGCACCGCGATCGGCACCGGCATCAATGCCGACCCGCGGTTTGCCGCCAAGGCTGCCAAGGCCTTGTCGACCTTGAGCGGGGCGAAGTTCGAGAGCGCCGACAACAAGTTCGAAGGCCTGGCCGCGCAGGACGATGCGGTGGAGTTGTCCGGCCAGCTCAATGCGCTGGCGGTGGCGCTGATCAAGATCGCAAATGATTTGCGCTGGATGAACGCCGGCCCGTTGGCCGGGTTGGGCGAGATCGAATTGCCGGCGCTGCAACCGGGCAGCTCGATCATGCCGGGCAAGGTCAATCCGGTGATCCCCGAGGCTACCGTGATGGCCTGCGCCCAGGTCATCGGCCACCACACCGCGATCACGGTGGCGGGGCAGACCGGCAACTTCCAGTTGAACGTGACCCTGCCGCTGATCGCCTACAACCTGCTGGATTCGATCACGCTACTGGGCAATGTGTCGCGGCTGCTGGCCGATAGCGCCATCGCCGGATTGAAGGTGCGCCAGGAGCGTGTGCGCGAGGCGCTGGACCGCAATCCGATCCTGGTCACCGCCTTGAATCCCATCATCGGTTACGAAAAGGCAGCGGCGATCGCCAAGCGCGCCTACAAGGAACAGCGACCGGTGCTGGAGGTGGCGCTGGAAGACAGCGGGCTCAGTGAGGCGGATCTGCGCCGTTTGCTGGATCCGGCCGCGCTGACGCGTGGCGGCATCCATGCCGGTGGCGGAGGTGGCGGCGGCTGATCGCCGCCAGCCGGGTAGAGCGGCTGCATCGGGTCTTGCCGTCGATGCGGCAAGACCGGTGGCATGATGGGGGGCCATCCCATCATGCCCGGCACTGGCGATCGAAGCCCTGGCGACGGCGAGGCCGCCTGGCTCAGTGCCGCTCGGCCTGCACGTTGCCGAAGCTTTCGCGGTACGGCTGCAGCGAGGGGATTTCCTTGAGCAACTCTTCGCTCAGTTGCTGGATTTCCGGCGTCGCGGTCAGCTTGATCGATTTGTAGTCAGGGTCCGGGCCGGCGTCGTTGACCGCCTGCTGGCGCAGCATCTGCAGGTGACCGAACAGTAGCTGCAGCTTGGCGCGGGTGGCTTCCTGCTGCGGCAGCGCGATATCGTCGATCTTGAGCGTGCCGTCCGGAGTGATCTCCGCGTTTGCGGCGGGCGGGCGACGGATCATCACCGACTGCGTAGTGATGGCAACGCGCGGTTTGCCGCGTTCGGCACGCCGGGACGACTGATCGCCGCAGGCGGCGAGTGTGCATAGCAATAGCGCCATGCAGAGCATCACGAACTTGTTCATTGGATCGCTGGGTCGAGGGGAGCGCATTAGTGTAATCCCGCCACAGTCTGCGGATGCCCGCGCGTCTGGCGGTCGGGGCGGACAAAACGTCGCAGGCGTGCGTCCATTGGCGGTGCAGTACGCCCCTCGGTCTGCAGGTGACGCCTCGCTTTTCACCAGCGCGCGGTGTGCTGGCCGATTGCCGCAGCGATGTCCGACCAGCGCGACGCCGTGGCTGCAAGCACTGCAGCGACCGCTGCGTAGCCGAACCGCCGGCTCTGGCTCATCGAAGCGGCGGTGCCAGCGGCGCGCCGGATTCCGCGGTGACCCACTAAATGTCCAGCTGCCGCACCAGCGCCATCGCGCTGCAGCCGCGCCACTGCCGGTGCCCGGAATAGCCGTATCCGGCGCGGCCATGGCGGGGCGCCAGGCCGCGTCACGCCAACAGACTCACGACGCCCTCACTCGCGGCAGTCGGCAACATCCTTCTGGGTGAGATTGGCGTAGGGGCCGAACTCGGGCACGGCGCTGGCCGCCGCATCCTGCGCGCCGCGCAGCTTGTCCAGCTGGTCGCAGATCAGCATGGCCTTCTGTTTGAAGGTCTCCGCTTCGGCTTCGATCTTGTCGCCGATCTGGTCCGGGTTGCCGCTCAGTACGCCCTTGAGCGCTTCACCGGCGGCATGCGCGCCGAATGCCGCGCCCTGCGTGCCGATATCGATGCCCTTGGCCGCAACACCCTGGATCTGCGCGTAGTAATCGCGCATCGCCCGATGCTGCACGTCGTTCAAATTCACCGGCTTGCCGTCGATGCTGAGTGCGCCGTCGGCACTGATGGTCGCCGCCGGCATGCCGCTGCGCTTGAGCGTCACGCTCTGGCCATTGAAGGTCACGCCGCCGCTGTCGTTCTGGCCCGACACCACGACCTTGGGCTCGGACTTGCCGCAGCCCACCAGCAACACGCTGGCCATTACCGCAGAAACAAGCAGTTTCATGAGCTATCCCCCCGATTGAAGAGTTATTTGTCTGCCGGCACGCGCACGGCGCCGCCCACATCGCTGGCGCTGATGTCGCCGCTGCCCTTGCGCGCAAGGCTTACGTCGCCACTGACCTTGCGCACCTGGATCGAGCCGGACTTGATCGCCTCGATCATGACGCTTCCCTGCACATCCTCGATCTCCACATCGCCCGATCCCACGGTGCCGACGCTCACGTTGCCTGCCACGCCACGCAGTTTGACGTCGCCGGAGCCGACCGTGCCGACCTCGGTTGCGCCATGGATCTGCCTGGCCTTCAGATCGCCCGAGCCGACTGCCAGTGCACGCAGCGATCCGATGTCCTCCAGTTCGATGTCGCCGGATCCCACCTTTGCGGTGACGCGGCCCTTGCTGCGGCGAATGACCATATCGCCCGAACCGACGTCGGCGCTGACGGCGGCGGCGCCAGTGATCTCGGCATCGCCGGAACCCACATCGAACTGCACCAGCAGGGTGTTGGGCACGCTGCCGCGCAGGTCCACATACGAATAGTTTTCGCCGATGGACATGCGGATGAGTCGGTCTTCGGCCAGGTTCACCACCAGCTTGTCGCCGACCCGCTTCTGGGTCACGTTCAGATGCTTGAGCAGCTCGGACTTGGCCGCACAGGCGCGCCCGTGCAGGCGTCCGCCGGTGCCGGGCGCTGCATCCAGACGCAGGTCGTTGGAACCGACCTCGAACAACACCGACTTCACTCCCGCCAGTTGCAGCTCCAGGCTGCGCGGCTCGGAGAACTTGCATTGCTCTTCGGCAGCTGCGGCGCCGGGCAATGCGAATAGGACGGCCAGGGTCAGGGGCAGGCGCATGCGATGTCCTTCAGGCTTCGGAGCGCCGGCGGCGCAAGTAGATGGAGGCGACGATCAGGGCCGCACCGATGGCGGCACCGATCCAGATATCGGCGTTGCCGTAGACGCGTGCGCTGTCGGTGTGCTGCAGGGCCCACTGCACCAGGTCGCTGGGGTTCTGCATGGCGCTGCTGTCCAGGTTGCCGCTGACCGCACGCGGCGACCAGGTGCCAGGCAACACGCTGAGCAGGCCGCGGTAGCACACGATGTACCAGATCCAGCCGATCGGCAGCGACACGCCCGGCATCGCCGACAGAATGCTCAGCATCACGCAGGCCAGCAGCGGGAACAGCACCGCCCACAGGAACGGCTTGCTGTTGGCCCAGGCCGAGCAGAACATCAGCCAGCCGACGGTCGGCAGCGACCACATCAAGCTCATCGGCACGGTCTTGAGCAGCAGCCACAACAGCGAGAACGGGTGCGAGTGCGTGGCCATCGCCCACGGGCTGGGCGCACCGGCGATCAGGGCGCCGCCGATGGCGATCAGCCACAGCGCCAGGCCTACCACCAGGCCGATCGCGATGGCGATCAGCGGCGCCAGCAACAGCGCCCAGGCGGCCTTGGACAGCACCGTCTGCACATCCGAGACCGGCAACGATTTCCAGAACAGCACGCTGCGGTCGCGGCGGTCGTCGTACAGGCTGCCCAGTGCGTAGAAGAACACCACGAAGGCCAGCACCACCGAGGCGATACCGATTCCGCCCAGCAGCAGGCCGTCGCCAACCTGGCCAAGGGTACGGGTGTATTCGGCCATATCGTCCAGGTTGACGCTGTCGCCGACCATGTTGCGGCGCGCGGTGATCGCACCGATCACCGCACCCAGCAGCGCGAAGAACACCGCAATGCCGCCAGTGATCACCTGCGCCCAGACGAAGCCGCCGCGGTGTTCCCAGTATTCGCGTTTGAGCAGCCAGCCGAAGGCGCGGGCGGGCGATGCGTGGTTGGTCATGGCGTTCATGCGTAGGTCCCCTTCATGACGGCAACGAACAGGTCGGCCAGGCCGGGATTGCGGGTTTCTCCAAAGCCGGCGAGCTGTGCCTTGGGCACCCCATCGAACAGCATCACGGTCTTGCCGAACGGCAGGCTGCGCTCGTCGATCGGCTTGAGCGCGCGTGCGGCATCCAGGTGTTCGGCACCGACCAGTACTTCGGTATAGCGTTCGGCCACGTCTTCCATGTCGGCGGTCAGCACGATGCGGCCATCGCGGATGAACATCACATCGGTCAGGATGTGTTCGATCTCTTCGACCTGGTGGGTGGTGACGATGATGGTCTTCTGCTCGTCGAAATAATCCTCCAGCAGGCGCTGGTAGAACTGTTTGCGATACAGGATGTCCAGCCCCAGGGTGGGCTCGTCCAGCACCAGGATGCGTGCGTCGATGGCCATCACCAGCGCCAGGTGCAGCTGCACGATCATGCCCTTGGACAGCTCGCGCACCCGCGACTTGCGGTTGAGCTGGGTGTTGGCCAGGAAACGCTCGCACTTGGCGCGATCGAAGCGCGGGTGTACGCCGGCGACGAAGTCGATCGCTTCGCCCACCCGCAACCAGCGCGGCAGCACCGCCACGTCGGCGATGAAGCAGACCTCGTTCATCAGCGCATTGCGCTCGGTGCGCGGGTCCATGCCCAGTACGCGCAGCTCGCCGTCGAAGTCGGTCAACCCCAGCACGGCCTTGAGCGCGGTGGTCTTGCCGGCGCCGTTGGGGCCGATCAATCCGACGATGCGGCCGGGGGCGATGGTGAAGCTGGTGTTGTCCAGCGCCAGCCGGTGTTTGTAGGCCTTGCGCAGGCCGCGGGCGTCGACGACATGGTCGGTGGAGACGGCGGTCATGGTGTTTTCCCCTGTGGCAACAGATCGTCGATGGACAGGCCCAGCCGCTGGATCCGTTCCAGCACCGCCGGCCATTCTTCATTCAAGAAGCGCTCGCGTTCGCTGCCGCGCAGCTTCTGCGCCGCTTCCGGGGTCATGAACATCCCCAGGCCACGACGCTTTTCCACCAGGTTCTCGTCGGCCAGTTCCTGGTAGGCGCGCGAGACGGTGATGGGATTGAGTTGATAGTCCGCTGCCACCTGGCGCACCGAGGGCAGGGCGTCGCCCGGCTTGAGGATTCCATCGAGCATCATGGCAATGACCCGTTCCTTGAGTTGGCGGTAGATGGGAGCGCCGTCGCTCCATTGGATGTCGTTCATGGTCAGCTCCGTGGGCGCAGAACCTGCGCGAAGGAGAAATAGGGCATCGACAGCGAGGTGCGCAGGTGCCGGCCGGGCCGGGTGCGCTCCTCGGGGGGAGGTGTCGGGTTTTCCGTAACCGCCTCCGACACGCCATAATCGGCGCCGGACTCCGTCACCTGACTGGAAGCGGCTCCCAGCCAACCAAGAACCAACAGGGTGCTGCCGAACAGCAACAGCGGAACTGGTCGCGTGACACGTGTGCTGTTCATGCTTTCCCCTGCGTTGGATGACTGGTGTTGTATTCAACTATAACACCGACACGCAGGCAGTCAACTGCCTGTCATACCCAACTGATGGCACCCCGCATGCGGCGGGGCGCCCCAACACTCCCGAGGACCTGTCCATGATGTTGAAACGTCTGTTGGCCGTTGTATTTGCTGGCGTTTTTGCGAGTGCGGCAGTGGCCGCCGGTGCGCCGCTGCTGGATCTCGAGTACCGCCCGTTGGCCGGCAAGACGCCAATCAACCTGAACCGTAGTTACGGCGGCAAGGTGCTGATGGTGGTCAATACCGCCAGCAAGTGCGGCTACACCCCTCAATACGAAGGCCTGGAAGCGCTCAACCAGCGTTTCGGCAGCCGGGGCTTTGCGGTGCTGGGCTTCCCATCCAACGATTTCCAGGGACAGGAGCCGGGATCGGAGAAGCAGATCCAGGAATTCTGCACGCTGACCTATGGGGTCAAGTTCCCGATGTTCGAGAAGGTGCACGTGCTGGGCAAGGACGCGACGCCGCTGTATCAGCGGCTGACCCAGGCCACCGGCGTGGCGCCGGGCTGGAACTTCCACAAGTATCTGATTGGTCGCGATGGACGCGTGGTGGCGCAGTTCCCCAGCAAGATCAAGCCGGACGATCCGAGCGTGCTGGCGGCCATCGAACGCGAACTGGGTACGCCGTCGCGCTGAGCGCGGCTCTCGCAACGCCGCGTGCGCATGCGACAATGCGTATTCAACGCCGTCGGTGGCGTGTCTTTTCACTTTCGGGAACTGCATCGAATGAAGATGGGAAAGCGCGGCGCGGCGGCGTCGCTACTGATGGTGGCAATGGCGGCTTCGATGCCGGCGATGTCGCAGCAACCGGCCGCAGCGGCCACCAAGGAGAAGCCAGTTTTGAATGCATCGTCTGAGAAGAGCACGCGCGACGACGTGAGCTACGCCATCGGCATGGATGTGGCGCGTTCGTTCGAGCCGATTGCCCAGGACATCGATCTGAGCGCAATGCAACGCGCCATCGAAAATGCGTTCAAGGGTGGCAAGCCGCTGCTGTCCGACGAGCAGACCCAGGCCACCGACACCGCCCTGCGCACCGCGCTGGCGGCCCGTAACGGCCAGCAGGTGCCGGGCATGGCGCCGGGTTCCGCGCCGGCCGCGCCGTCCAAGGAAAACGTCGGCCTGATGCTGGGCGACCGTGCGGTCGGCCCGTCGCTGGCCGGCATCAAGGACGAGATCGACCTGTCGATCCTGATGGAGGCGGTGCGTACCGTGTTCGCCAAGGGCACCACGCGCCTGACCCAGCAGCAAGCGGCCGCCACCATGCAGGCCTTCGCCGCTGCCAAGCAGGGCGCTGCCGGTGCCAAGAACCGCGAAGAAGGCAATGCCTTCCTGGCCAAGAACAAGACCGAGAAGGGCGTGATCACCACCGCGTCCGGCCTGCAGTACATGGTGCTGCGCCAGGGCAGCGGCGAGCGCCCGATGCGCACCAACAAGGTCCGTGTGAACTACGAAGGCAAGCTGCTCAACGGCCAGGTGTTCGACAGTTCCTACCAGCGCGGCCAGCCGGCCGAGTTCGGCCTGGACCAGGTCATTCCCGGCTGGACCGAGGGCGTCGCGCTGATGCCGGTCGGCTCGAAGTACCGCTTCTGGATCCCGTCCAACCTTGCCTACGGCCCGAACGGCACGCAGGGTGGACCGATCGGACCGGATGCAACCTTGACGTTCGATGTCGAACTGATGGGCATCCTGCCCTGACTTTCCGCGGGAGCCATTGCATCCATGCGCGTTGCGATCTTCGGCACCGGCTATGTGGGCCTTGCCACCGTTACCTGCCTGGCGGAAGTCGGGCCTCAGGTCGTTGGCGTGGACATCGGCCAGGCCAAGGGTGAGGGCCTCGATCGCGGCATGGTGCTGGTGAACGAACCCGGCCTGGCGAAGATGGCGAAAGCCGGCTACGCCCGAGGCCGGGTGCGCTTTGGCCGCGATGCGGCAGCCGCGGGTCGGGAATACCCTCATCGCCGTGGGCAAGCCGCTGGACCGGGACGGCGGCGCGCTGCTGCATCCGCGATGCCGGCGATCAGGATCGGTCGCAGGAATGCGGCCGCCACCATCGCCGGGTACCTCGGTGCCGACGTCGAGCAACTGCGCAGCGGACTCGGCATCGCGGCTGCCGGTCCGGCTCGTGACGCCATTGGACGAGGTCGTTTGCTGTATGCATGAGCAACTCCCGCTGCACGACCGCGCGCTGGAAGAGCGGTTGATCGAACTGGAAACGCGGCTGTCCTTTCAGGAGCACGCGCTCAATGAACTGAGCGAGGCGCTGGCCGATGCACGCTTGACCGGTGCACGCAATGCCGAACTGATCCGCCACCTGCTCGAGGATCTGGGCAAGGTGCGCTCCACGTTGTTTGCCGACGGCGCCGACGAACCGCCGCCGCATTATTGATTGCAGATTGCCAGCCCTATGAGCGATACCTTACGTGACCAGTTGCTTGGCCTGGGCTTCAAGGCCGCGCCCAAGCCCGAACGCAAACCCGATGCGCGGCCTGCCGCGCGTCCGCATGGCAAGGGTGGCAAGCCTGCACCGGGCGGCAACACGCCGGGTGGCCACGGCAGGGGACCGCAGCGGCCGCACGCCGCAGCATCGACCGATGCAACTGGCGAACGCAAAGGCGATGGCAGGCCTGGCCGGCGCCATGATGGCAAGCCTGCAGGGTCGCCACGCCCGCAACAGCCCGGTCCAGACCGGCGCGGCCCAAGGCCTGCGCGTACGCGCGAGGACATCGACCTGGCCAAGGCCTATGCGATCCGTGCGCAGCGCGAGAAGGACGAGCGCATCGAAGCCGAGCGCGTGAAGCAGGAACAAGCGCGCCTGCGTCGCGAGGCCAAGGCCAAGCTGGAAGAATTGCTCAAGGACAAGGGCCTGAACCACGCCGATGCGGATATCGCCCGGCATTTCCCGTACGGCGGCAAGATCAAGCGCATCTATGTCACCGCCGATCAGCTCAAGGCACTCAACGCCGGCGAGCTGGGCGTGCTGCAGCTCAACGGGCGCTACCTGCTGGTCACCGCCGAGGTCCTCGCTGAAGCCGAAGCGGTGTTCGCTGCCTCGGTCGCATTGAAGGTGGATCCCAATGCGCCTGCGGGCGACGACCCGTATGCCGACCCCAAGTACCAGGTGCCCGACGATCTGGTCTGGTAAGGCTTGGGTGCAGGTTGGAGTGTTCATGGGCACCTGCGGGTGCCCATGGTTTAAGCAGGCGGTGACGAGGCTGGTATTTCCGCATCGCCGCATTGGACCGCGACTGGCAGACGCGGTGCGACAGGCCCGGTGCCGCTGCGCCGACTGACGGGATCTGGGCGGACGGCCACGAGTGTCGACCATTGCCTGGATCACATCAATCAAGGATCAGGATGACGCGCTCAGTCGCAGGGAACGGTTACTTCGCCCATATCGATGGCCTGCGCGCGCTGGCCGTGCTGTCGGTCATCGTCTATCACCTGGATTCGGGCTGGTTGCCCGGCGGGTTCACCGGCGTCGACATCTTCTTCGTCATTTCCGGATTCGTGGTCAGCGCGTCGGTCGATCGGCTGCCGCGCGTGTCGGTGGCCGCGGAACTGGCGCGTTTCTACGCGCGCCGATTGCGGCGGATTGCGCCGGCGCTGCTGGCCTGCCTGGTGGCGACCGCGCTGGTGTCGATGCTGTTCATCCCCGAATCGTGGCTGAGCGAGTCCAGCAGCAAGACCGGGCGCATGGCCTTGTTCGGGTTGAGCAACTGGGTGCTGGCCAGCGTGGGGCAGGATTATTTCTCGCCGCGCGCGGAGTTCAATCCCTATACGCAGACATGGTCGCTCGGGGTCGAGGAGCAGTTCTATCTGCTGTTTCCCTGGATGTTTCTGGCCTGGATGCGTGGCGGTGCAGGGCGTGTCTGGTCGCTGGGCGTGTTCGCGCTCGCCAGTGCTGCCTCGCTGGGGTATGCCTGGCAGCGCACGCAGCTGCCAGGACATGAGATCACTTCGTTCTACCTGACCACCGCGCGGTTCTGGCAGCTGGGAGCCGGCGTGTTGCTGTACCAGGCGATGACGCTGTTGGGACGCCGCGGCGGACAGTCGTTGTTTGCCACCGGCATTGCGTTGCCGGCTCCGCTGCGCACGTTGCTGGTGATGCTGGCACTGGCCGCGATCGGTCACGGAATGTGGAATGCACGCCCCGGCCACTCGCCGTGGAGCGACGGCCTGTGGCCGGTGCTGGGAACGCTGGCCTTGCTGGCCTTGCTGCATCGCCATGCCGATGGCTGGGCAGGACGCGTTCTGTCGGCCAGGCCAGTGGTGGCGATCGGGCGCATCTCGTATTCGCTGTATCTGTGGCATTGGCCGGTGCTGGTGGTACTGCGCTGGACCGTCGGGTTGGAATCGATGGGCGCCAGGCTGGTGGCGGTAGCGCTGACCTTCGTGTGTGCGCTTGCTTCGTATCGCTGGGTGGAAGTGCCCTGGCGCAGCCGGCGTGTCGGGGCCTGGTCGAACGTGCGCGTGGTGTGTGCCGGCTTGGCTGCATTGGTACTGGCCGCAGGGGTGCAGTCGCTGTTGATCAAGTCGGCGCCTTACGTATCGCTAAGCGTGGTCAGCCGGCATCCGCTGGATTGGTATGCGTACGCGCGCGGCCTGCGCAAGGAACTTCCGGAGTGCCGTCTGCAGGCAAGCAACGCCGCGGTCAATGGGCAGCCGGTGCGGATCTTTGCGCGCGGGCAATGCACACGGCCTGCCACGACGCAACGACAGGTATTCGTGATGGGCGATTCGCATGCGCTGGCCTACAACGAAATGTTGCGGCGTTTTCCGCTGCTCGTAGGTGGCAGCGTCCGCCTGTACGGCGTGGCCGGTTGTTCGATCGCGTCGATGCAGCCGGGCGGGCAGTTGCCCGGTTGCGAGGCCTTCGTCCGCCCGGTGCTGGAGGATGTGATGGCCCACGCGCGTCCGGGCGATGTGCTGTTCTTGCCGGGGCTGCGTGTGCCGCGGCTGGCAGAGCAGGACGCGCTGTTCGATCTGGACAGCAACCTTGCCGCGTTGCACGGCGCGCAGGCGCAGGCCGAGCGCGATGCAATGGTTGCGGCGACGATCGCACTGCTGGCACCGGTGCAGGCCAAGGGCGTGCTGATCGTGTTCGAAGCGCCCAAGCCGGTGCTCAAGGCGCCCCCTTACCGGTGCTCTGACTGGTTCAATCGCAGCAACGCGATCTGCCGCAACGGCATGCAGATCGAACGGGCGGTGATGGAGCGCTATCGCGCACCCGCGCTGGATGGCTTGCGCCATATCGCGGCAGGCCTGGGCGGCGCCAGCGTCTGGGATCCGCTGCCGCTGCTGTGCGATGCGCAGTGGTGCGCGCCGACCCGGCAGGGCAGGCCAGTGTTCTTCGATGCCGACCATCTCAGTGGCTACGGCAACCGCGTGCTGTTGCCCGACTTCGCCGCGCACCTGCACGGGCTGCCGGCGAATGCGGCTGCGCAGTAGCGGGCCGGGACCGCGATAGACAACCCGGTCACGGCCGGGGCGGCACCATGCGGGCCGTTGCCGGTTGGCGCAGTCGGGCATAAGGTCGACTGCGCTGCTGCTCACTTCCTGCCGATGGTGCTGCATATGTCCCAGTTTTCCGATGCACTGCAAGCGCGCGCGGTTGCGGCGCGGTGGTCGATGCCCGCTGAGGTGGCGTGCGATAGGCGTGTGCCGACAGGTCGCACTCTGGCGCTGGCCGGCGCCCTGCTGGCGCTCTGCGTGGCCAGCGGGAAGGTGGCCGCGCAGGCGGAGGAGCCGCCCGCATTCGATCGCCCCGGTATTCCGTTTGCCGCCGAGGTACTGCAGCCCGGTGCGTTCGCCTGGGAGCAGGGCTTGCCGGATGCGAGCACCGACCGTGCCGATGGCCAGCGCACCACGCTCTACACCGCCGACACCGTGCTGCGTCTGGGGCTATCGCAGCATGTGGAGCTGCAGCTGGGCAGCGACAGTTATAACTGGCAGCGCGGCGGCGGTACGCGCGTGCGTGGCGGGGGCGACAGCCATGTCGGCCTGAAGGTCGCCTTGCCCTCGCGCTCGGATAGCTTTCACTGGGCAGCGCTGGGCACCTACAGCGTGCCGACCGGCAGCCCTGCCTTCAGTAACGGCCATGCGCGCGAACTGGGGCTCACCGCATCCTGGGACCTTGCGCAGCAGCGTGCGCTGGCGCTGTACGTCAACTACGCGCGCGACGACGATGGGCACACCTGGACCTTCGCGCCCAACTACACGTTCTTTTCCGGCGAACGCTTCAGCAGTTATGTGGAAGCGGGCGTGGAGACCGGCAGCGAGCACTCGCGTGTGGCCGGTGCCGGCGGCGCCTGGCAATTGCCGCATGCCATGCAGCTGGATGTGTCGGTGTTGCGCGGGCTGACGTCGGACAGCCCGGACTGGCAGGGTGGGATCGGGTTGTCGATCGCCTTCCACTGACGGGTCTGCCTGGCTCAACGCAGGGGAGGCGTCGGGCCGCAAGACCGGTAGGCCCGGGTAGCCCTGGGAGCCCTGGGAGCCGTTGTGCTACTCGATAGCGCTGCCGCGACCGCCGACCGTGGCATTCGATGCTGCACTGCCGCATGCATTGGGTGCGGGGAGGAGGCTTAATTGGATCGATCCAATTTCAGTCCATTGCATGCACGATTTCCATTCAGCGGGGGCGGGCGCTTGACGCGTTCCGGGCAGGCACCGGCCACGCCGGAGGCGGGCGAAACGCGTGCGTCCCGTCGCGGTGCGGTGACGCTGCGCGATATTGCCAGCGCGATCGGCGTGTCGCGCGCCACGGTGTCGCTGGTGCTGCGTGGCAGCCCCTTAGTGCATGCCACCACCCGCGCGCGGGTGGAAGCCGAGCTGGATAGGCAACATTACGTCTACAACCGCGCTGCGGCCAATCTGCGGCAGCGTACCTCGTCCAGCATCGCGCTGGTCATCAACGACCTGTCCAACCCGTTCTTCGCCGAATTTGCCGCTGGTGTCGACGAGGCGCTGGGCGCGGCCGGGTATGTGACCCTGCTGGGCAGTACCGGCGAATCCACGCAGCGCCAGCACGCTGTGTTGACCTCGCTGATGGAGCACACGCCGGCCGGCATCATCCTCTCGCCTGCCGAGGGCAGCCAGGCGCAGGCGCTGGCGCAGGTGTTGGGCCGTCAACGCAACGTAGTGCTGTTCAACCGCGAAGTGGACGGGGCAGGCTGGGATCTGCTGGCGCTGGACAACGAGCAGGGCGCCTTGCTCGCCTGTACCCATCTGATCGCGCAGGGACACCGGCAGATCGTGTTCTTCGGCGGCCATGCCGATTCCAGCTCCTGCCGGCAGCGCCGTGCCGGCTATGCGCGGGCGATGTCCGCGGCCGGGCTGGCGGTGCACTACGTCGAGTCGGCACCCAACCGCCAGGATGCCGCGCTATGTGGCGCACGCATGCTCGACGGCGGCGCGCATGGCGTCACCGCGGCGGTCTGCTACAACGACAGCGTCGCGCTGGGCCTGATGGCGGCCCTGGCGATGCGCGGCATCGTGCCGGGACGCGACTTCGCGGTGACCGGCTTCGACGATATCGCCGAGGCCGCGTTGTTCACTCCCGCACTGACCACGCTGGCGGCCGATCCGCGCGCGCGCGGCCGCCAGGCTGCGCAACTGGTGCTGCAACGTATCGGCAGTCCCGATCTGGCGGCGCAGCGGCTCATCGCCGCAGTGGCGCTGCAGATTCGCGCCAGCAGCGCCTGTGCACCGACACCGGCGATTTCGCCCGCTCCGTTGCATCGCTCTTCCATCCCTTCCCCCACCAAGGCCTCCGGCCGCTGACCAGGCAACTCCTATGGTTTCCCTTTCCACGCAATCCACCGTGCCAAGCGGCAACAAGGCGCCCGTCAACAACGGCGTCGCGTTGTCGGTGGTCACCACGATCTTCTTCATGTGGGGCTTTCTCACCTGCCTCAACGACATCCTGATTCCGCATTTGAAGTCGGTGTTCGAGCTCAACTTCGCGCAGGCGATGCTGGTGCAGTTCACCTTCTTCGGCGCGTACTTCCTGATGTCGCTGCCGGCCGGTTGGCTGGTGAACCGGTTGGGCTACAAGCTGGGCATCGTGGCCGGGCTGGCAGTGGCGGCGGTCGGCGCGCTGGGCTTCTGGCCGGCGGCGGAGCTGCGCGTGTACGGTGCCTTCCTGGGTGCGCTGTTCGTGCTGGCCACCGGCATCACCATCCTGCAGGTGGCTGCCAATCCCTACGTTGCGTTGCTGGGCCCCGAACGCAGTGCGTCCAGCCGGCTGACCCTGGCGCAGGCGCTCAACTCGCTGGGCACCGCGATCGCGCCGTTGCTGGGCGGTTGGTTGATCCTGTCCAACACGGTGATGAGCAGCGACGCGCTCAAGGCGCTGCCGGAACCCGAGCAGCTTGCCTACCGCGTGCAGGAGGCGCAGGCGGTGCAGGGCCCGTACATTGGCCTGGGTGTGGTGCTGTTCCTGCTGGCGATCTTCGTGTTCCTGTTCCGCCTGCCGGCGCTGACCGATACCGGTGCGCAAAAGAGCGACAGTACTCATTCGCTGCTGGACGCGTTGCAGCATCCGCATGTGCGCTTCGGTGTGCTGGCGATCTTCTTCTACGTCGGGGCGGAAGTGGCGATCGGCAGCCTGATGGTCAACTACTTCTCGCTGCCGCAGATCGGCGGATTCACCGAGCGCGAGGCGACCAAGTACGTCTCGGCCTACTGGACGCTGGCGATGATCGGCCGCTTTATCGGCTCGGCGCTGCTGGCCAAGCTGTCGCCGCGCGTGCTGCTGTCGGTGTTCGCAGCGATCAATGCACTGTTGCTGGGGCTGACCATGGCCAGCGGCGGCATGCTGGCGGTGTATGCGCTGGTGGCGATCGGCCTGTTCAACTCCATCATGTTTCCGACCATTTTCACCCTGGGCATCGAGCGCCTGGGTCCGTTGACCGGCCGCGCCTCCAGCCTGTTGATCATGGCCATTGTCGGCGGCGCGATCGTGCCCTACCTGCAGGGCTTGCTGGCCGACAGTATCAGCCTGCATGAGTCGTTCGTGCTGCCGCTGGTGTGCTACCTGTACATCGTGTTCTACGGCATCTGGGGCTCGCGCCTGCGTGGCGCCCTGGCGGAGGCACACGCATGAGCACCATCAGGAATCAGGTGATCTGCTTCGGTGAAGCCTTGATCGACATGCTGGCCCTGCCGCAGGCCGCCAGCGACGATGCGCGCACCTTCGCGCAATACGCCGGCGGCGCGCCGGCCAACGTGGCGGTGGCAGTGGCCAAACTCGGTGGCGCAGCGCATTTCGTCGGCATGCTGGGCCGCGACATGTTCGGCGACTTCCTGCTGCAGAGCCTGCAGCAGGCCGGCGTGGCCACCAATGGCATCGTGCGCACCGACCAGGCCAAGACCGCGCTGGCCTTCGTCGCCCTCGATGCGGCGGGCGAGCGCAGTTTCAGTTTCTACCGGCCGCCGGCGGCGGACCTGCTGTTCCGCGCCGAACATTTCGCCGCCGACGGCTTCGCGCAGGCGGCAGTGCTGCACGTGTGCTCCAACAGCATGACCGAGCCGGAGATCGCGCAATGCACGCTCGATGGCATGCGCCGCGCACGTGAGGCTGGCGCCATCGTCAGCCTGGACCTCAACCTGCGCCCGATGCTGTGGCCGCAGGACGTTGATCCGGCGCCGGTCCTGTGGGAGGCGCTGGCGCTGGCCGATGTGGTCAAGCTCTCGCGCGAAGAGCTCGACTATCTTGCCGGCACCTTGCACGCCGATGCTGGCGCGGTGACGCAGAAGCTATGGCAGGGGCAGGCGCGCTGGCTGCTGGTCACCGACGGCGGTGGCCCGGTGCACTGGCAGACCCGTACCGATGCGGGTCAGGTGCCGACCTTCGACGTGCAGGTGCGCGACAGCACCGCGGCAGGCGATGCCTTCGTGGGTGGCCTGCTGTATCAGCTGGCTGCGCGCGCGATTCCGCTCGAGCAGCTATGCGGCGATCCCACGGCGATGGCCGAGGTGATCCGTTTCGCCGCTGCTGTCGGTGCATTGGCGGTGACGCGCAAGGGCGCGTTCGCCGCGATGCCCGGCATCGATGACGTCCATACCCTGATCCAGGAACAAGCATGAGCCCGTTGCCCGCATCCCCCGCACCCGATTTCCGTTCGGCCGACGTCCTGCGCCAGCACATCGCCGACACCATGGCGTTCTACCACCCGCGCGCGATCGATCCGGCCGGTGGCTTCTTCCAGTATTTCAAGGATGACGGCAGCATCTACGATGCCGGCCACCGGCATCTGGTGAGCAGCACGCGCTTCGTCTTCAACTATGCAATGGCTTATCGCGAGTTCGGCAATGCCGAGTACCTGGAGGCAGTGCGCCACGGCCTGGATTACCTGCGCAACGTGCATCGCAACGCCGATACCGGCGGCTACGCCTGGACGCTGCGCGATGGCGTCGTGGAAGACGATATGAACCACTGCTACGGCGTTGCGTTCGTGCTGCTGGCGTATTCGTGCGGGCTGAAGGCCGGCATCGCCGAGGCCCGCGCGTGGATGGACGAAACCTGGCAGCTGCTGGAGAAACACTTCTGGGAGCCGGAATTCGGCCTGTACCGCGACGAAGCCGATGCCCAGTTCAACTTCACCACGTATCGCGGCCAGAACGCCAACATGCACATGTGCGAGGCGATGATCGCCGCGTACGAGGCCAGTGGCGAGCAGCGCTACCTCGATCGCGCGCTGCAGCTGGCCGACAACATGACCCGGCGCCAGGCCGCCAAGGCCGATGGCCTGGTGTGGGAGCATTACGACCCGCAGTGGAATATCGACTGGGACTACAACCGCGACAATCCCAAGCATCTGTTCCGGCCCTGGGGCTTCCAGCCGGGTCACCAGACCGAATGGGCCAAGCTGCTGATGCTGCTGGATCGTTATGCACCCACGGACTGGTTGTTGCCGACTGCCCGGCACCTCTTCGATGTGGCGGTGGAGCGCTCCTGGGATGCGCAGCGCGGCGGGCTGTACTACGGCTTCGCCCCGGATGGCCAGGTGTGCGACGACGACAAGTATTTCTGGGTGCAGGCCGAATCCTTGGCTGCCGCGGCCTTGTTGGCACAACGCAGCGGCGATGAACGCTATTGGCAGTGGTACGACAAGCTGTGGAATTACGCGTGGACGCACATGATCGACCACCGCTACGGCGCGTGGTATCGCATCCTGGATACGGACAACCGCAAGTACAGCGACGAGAAGAGCCCGGCCGGCAAGACCGACTACCACACCATGGGCGCCTGCCACGAAGTGTTGAACGTGTTGCGGCCGGCAACGTGATGCTAACGAAATTCGTCGGCGCCGAGATCATCGGTGCCGCGGCTGTGTAGAAGCGCACCGGGGCGCTATGGGGCTTTATCGGTAAAGCCCTTTCGCGCCCGGGTGCGCTCCTACATTGGTTTGCTGGTGCTTGCGATGATGGGGACCCGCTCTTATTCCGGGTCGTAATCCAGGTTCGACGCGAGCCAGCGCTCGGCCAATGCCAGCGTAATGCCCTTGCGCCTGGCATAGTCGGCCACCTGCTCCTTGCCCAGCCGCCCGACCACGAAGTACTGGCTCCTGGGATGGCTGAAGTAGTAGCCGGACACCGCGGCGGTGGGCAGCATCGCAAAACTCTCGGTCAACGACATCCCGGCATTGCGCTCGGCATCGAGCATATCGAACAGCGTGCGTTTCTCGCTGTGCTCGGGGCAGGCCGGGTAACCGGGCGCCGGTCGGATGCCGCGATAGCGCTCGGCGATCAACGCCTCGTTGTCCAGGTCCTCGTCGTCCACGTAGCCCCAGAATTCGGTGCGCACGCGCTGGTGCAGGCGCTCGGCCAGCGCCTCGGCCAGGCGGTCGGCCAATGCCTTGAGCAGGATGGCGTTGTAGTCGTCGTGCGCGGCCTCGAAGCCGGCGACGTGCGGATCGATGCCAAGACCGGCAGTGACTGCAAACGCACCGATCCAGTCCTGCTTGCCGCTGTCCTTGGGCGCGATGAAATCGGCCAGGCAGAAGTCCGGGCGATCGATGGGTTTGTCGACTTGCTGGCGCAGGAAATGCAATAAACGCCGGGATTCGGGATTGGGGATTGGAGATTGGCTGGGCTGCGGCGACTCCCCACTCCCGATTGCCGAATACCGGTGGTCTGTCAGGACCACTTCAACGTCATCGCCCACGCTATTGGCCGGCCACAGCCCGAACACCGCCTTGGCCGTGAGCCACTTCTCGTCGACGATCTGCTTGAGCATGCGTCGTGCATCGCGATACAGCTCGCTGGCCTGGGGGCCGACGATCTCGTCGCTGAGGATGGCCGGGAACTTGCCGGCCAGTTCCCAGGCCTGGAAGAACGGAGTCCAGTCGATCAGCTCCACCAGCTCGGCCAGCGGGTAGTCGTAGAAGACGTGCAGGCCGGGTTGGCGCGGAGCGGGGGGCGCGTAGGTGCTCCAGTCGCCATCGAACCTTTGCGCGCGCGCCTTCTCCAGCGACACCAACCGCTTGGCATCGCCACGGTTGCGATGGCGTGCGCGGATCTCCGCGTAGTCGGCGTCGTTGGCGGCGACGAATGCCGCACGCAGATCGCGCGAGATCAGCGATTGCGCCACGCCTACGGCACGCGAGGCGTCCTTCACCCACACGGTGGGCGCGGTGTAATGCGGGTCGATCTTCAGCGCGGTGTGCGCACGCGAGGTGGTGGCACCGCCGATCAGCAGTGGAATCTCGAAGCCCTGGCGCTGCATCTCGCGCGCCACGTGCGACATCTCTTCCAGCGATGGCGTGATCAGGCCGGACAGCCCGATCAGGTCCGCATGTTCTTCGCGCGCGCGGTCCAGGATGACCTGCGCGCTGACCATCACGCCCAGGTCGACCACGTCGAAATTGTTGCAGGCCAGGACCACGCCGACGATGTTCTTGCCGATGTCGTGCACGTCGCCCTTGACGGTTGCCATGATGATCTTGCCGTTGGACTTGCCGACATCGCCGGTACGCAGTTTTTCCGCCTCGATGAAAGGCAGCAGGTAAGCGACGGCCTTCTTCATCACGCGCGCCGACTTGACCACCTGCGGCAGGAACATCTTGCCGGCCCCGAACAGGTCGCCGACCACGTTCATGCCGTCCATCAGCGGGCCTTCGATCACATCCAGCGGGCGAGTGGACTGCTGGCGCGCTTGCTCGGTATCGATGTCCACATAGGCGTCGATGCCGTGCACCAGCGCATGCGCCAGACGCGCGCGTACCGGCTTGTCGCGCCAGGCCAGGTCTTCGGCTTTCGATGCGCCCTTGGTGCCCTTGTAGCGCTCGGCGATGTCCAGCAAGCGCTCGGTGCCGTCGCGGCGGCGATTGAGGATCACGTCCTCCACGCGCTCGCGCAGCTCCGGGTCCAGTTCGTCGTAGATCAGCATGCCGCCGGCATTGACGATGCCCATGTCCATGCCGGCCTTGATCGCATGGAACAGGAAGACCGAATGGATCGCCTGGCGCACCGTCTCGTTGCCGCGGAACGAGAACGAGACATTGGAAACGCCGCCCGAGACGTGGCAATGCGGCAGTGTGTCCTTGATGATGCGGGTGGCTTCGATGAAGTCCACCGCATAGTTGTCGTGCTCCTCGATGCCGGTGGCCACGGCGAAGATGTTCGGGTCGAAGATGATGTCTTCCGGCGGAAAACCCACCTGTTCGGTCAGCACGTTGTAGGCGCGCGTGCAGATTTCCACCTTGCGCGCGCAGGTGTCGGCCTGTCCCGCTTCATCGAAGGCCATCACCACCGCGGCCGCGCCATAGCGCAGCACCTTGCGCGCCTGTTCGATGAAGACCGCTTCGCCTTCCTTGAGCGAGATCGAGTTGACCACGCTCTTGCCCTGCAGGCATTTCAGGCCCGCTTCGATCACGCTCCACTTGGACGAATCCACCATCACCGGGATGCGCGCGATGTCCGGCTCGGACATGATCAGGTTGAGAAAGCGGGTCATCGCTTTTTCGGAATCGATCAGGCCTTCGTCCATGTTGACGTCGAGGATCTGCGCGCCGTTGGCGACCTGCTGGCGCGCCACCTCGACCGCCTCTTCGTAGCGCTCTTCCTTGATCAGCTTGCGGAACTGCGCGCTGCCGGTGACGTTGGTGCGCTCGCCGACGTTGACGAACAGCAGGTCCGGAGTGATGACCAGCGGTTCCAGGCCCGACAGGCGGGTGTAGCGGGGAGTGCTCATGAAACGCTCTGCTGGACGGTGACGGCGCGATCGGTCTTGGTGGGGGCGCGCTTGGGGCCAGACGATGGGGCGCGGTGGAATGCGGCCCTCATCCGGCGCTGCGCGCCACCTTCTCCCGCAGGCGGGAGAAGCGCAATTCGCTGCGCACGGCGCATATGTGTGGCAAGCCGATCTATGCGCCGTCCTTCTCCCGCAGGCGGGAGAAGGGCAATTCGCTGCGCACGTCGCATATGTGTGGCAAGCCGATCCATGCGCCGTCCTTCTCCCGCAGGCGGGAGAAGGGCAATTCGCTGCGCACGTCGCATATGTGTGGCAAGCCGATCCATGTGCCGTCCTTCTCCCGCAGGCGGGAGAAGGGCAATTCGCTGCGCATGGCGCATATGTGTGGCAAGCCGATCCATGCGCCGTCCTTCTCCCGCAGGCGGGAGAAGAGCAGTTCGCCGCGCACGGCGCGTATGTGCGGCAAGCCGATCCATGCGCCGTCCTTCTCCCGCAGGCGGGAGAAGGGCAATTCGCTGCGCACGTCGCGTCCTTGTGGCAGCCCAAGCGCCGTGCTGTCCCTCTACCGCCAGCGGAAGCATGCGCCGTCCTTCTCCCGCCTGCGGGAGAAGGTGCCCGAAGGGCGGATGAGGGCGAGCCTGACGCATCACGCCGCCAGCTCCTGCGCGCCAGGCAATTGCCGCGGCGGCAGGTCGGCCACCGCCGCGGCGATGGCGCGGATATGATCCGGCGAGGTGCCGCAGCACCCGCCGACCAGATTGAGCAGGCCGGCTTGGGCGAACTCGCGCAGCGTGGCCGCCATTTCTTCCGGGGTTTCGTCGTATTCGCCGAAGGCATTGGGCAGGCCGGCATTCGGATGCGCGCTGACATAGCCGTCGGCGATCTGCGCCAGCGTCTCCACATGCGGGCGCAGGTCCTTGGCGCCCAGTGCGCAGTTCAGACCCACCGACAACGGCCGACCGTGCGCCACCGAAGCATAGAACGCTTCGGCGGTCTGCCCGGACAGGGTGCGCCCGGACGCATCGGTGATGGTGCCGGAGATCATCACCGGCAGACGCCCGCCGCGGGTTTCGAAGACTTCTTCGATGGCGTAGAGCGCGGCCTTGGCATTGAGCGTGTCGAAGATGGTCTCCACCATCAAGGTGTCGGCACCGCCATCGATCAGGCCTTCGATCGCCTCGCGATAGGTCTGTCGCAGCGCATCGAAGCTGGTGTTGCGGTAACCGGGATCGTTGACGTCCGGGCTGATCGAAGCGGTGCGGCTGGTCGGGCCGAGCACGCCGATCACGAACCGCGGCTTGTGCGGGGTCAGCGCTTCGACGGCATCGCAGCACGTGCGTGCCACCTGCGCGCCGGCCTTGTTCAACTCGTAGACCAGATGTTCCAGGTGATAGTCGGCCTGGCTCACCGACGTCGCGTTGAAGGTGTTGGTTTCCAGCAGGTCGGCACCGGCATCCAGATACGCGCGGTGGATGCCGGCGATGATCTCCGGGCGGGTCAGCAGCAGCAGGTCGTTGTTGCCCTTCAGGTCATGCCCTTCCGGCGCGTGTGCGTGATCGCAACCGGGCCCGTGCACGTGCGCGCTGTCGTAGCCCTCGGCAAAGCGGGTGCCGCGGTAGTCAGGCTCCTGCAGATCGTGGCGCTGGATCATGGTGCCCATCGCGCCATCGATGATGAGGATGCGCTCACGCAAGGCGGCAGTGAGCTTGGCGGCGCGCTCCGGATGCAGCCACGGCAACGCAAACGGGATTGGGGATTGGGAATTGGGGATTGGCGCGTGCGTCATGGTCAGGTTCTCCTCGCCGCAGTGTCTTTGTTTCCCACCAATCCCGAATCCCGACTCCCCAATCCCGGCTTCAGCGCAATCAACGAGATCACCTCGAAATGCGGCGGCCGTTTTTCGCGCGTCACCGTCTCCAGGCTGGACACGTCCAGCCCGGCTTTCTCGACGAACCTGCGCAATTCCTTGGCGGCAAATCCCAGATTGACGTGGCCGTAGGCATGCACGGTCGCGCGGTGTTCGTGCTTGGCCAGGCTGCACAGCAGCAGGCGGCCGCCGGGGCGCAGTACGCGCGCCGATTCGGCCACCGCCTGCGCCGGCTTGGCGGCATAGGTCAGTGCATGCATCAGCACCACCAGGTCGAAGCTGGCATCGGGGAACGGCAGCGCATGCATGTCGCCTTCGCGCACTTCCACGTTGCCCAGCTTGCGCAGGCGCTCGCTGGCGGCGGCCACCACGCGCGCACTGGTGTCGATGCAGATGTAGCGGGTGGCGTGCGGGGCCACCAGTTCGGCCAGCACGCCGTCGCCGGAGGCGATGTCCAGCACGTCGCCGGCTTCCAGCAGGGGCAGGGCGGTGCGCGCCAGCGCTTCCCAGGTGCGCCCGGGCGAATAATGGCGCTCCATGTCGCCGGCCACCGAATCGGCCCAGTTCTGGTCGGCGGCGCGATTGGCGAGCACGGCGGCCACGCGCTCGGCATCCTGGCGCAGCAGCGGGTCGTCGCTGCCGGTGCTCAGTGCCAGCCATAGCGCGCGTTGGGCCGGGTCCAGCGAGACCTCGTCGAAGCGGTAATACGCGGACACGCCGGCGCGGCGGTCGCGCACCAGGCCGGCTTCCTTCAGCTTGGCCAGGTGGGTGGACACCCGCGGCTGGGCCAGGCGGGTGATGGCCGACAGCTCGGCCACAGTGAGTTCTTCCTGCTCCAGCAGGGCCAGCAGGCGGACACGGGTAGCGTCGGCGAATACTTTCAGGCGGGCCGACCAGTCTTCCAGATCCATGAATATCTCTATATCGCGATATGGAGATATTTTCGGCCGGGCAGGGGGTGAGGTCAACTACATACGCATGCGAATGGTTGTGGCTACAATGGACGCACAGTCAATACCCGGGAGGGGTCGAACGTGGATTTCAGCTTTACCGAAGAACAACTGATGATCCAGGACGTGGCCCGCCGGATCGGCCAGGAAAAGATCGCCCCCAGCGCCGAGCACTTCGACCGCAGCGGCGAGTTTCCGCTAGAGAACATCCGGCTGCTGGGCGAGAACGGTTTGATGGGCATCGAGGTGCCGGCCGAGTACGGCGGTGCCGGCATGGACCCGATCAGCTATGCGCTGGCGATGATCGAGATCGCCGCCGCCGACGGCGCGCATTCCACCATCATGTCGGTCAACAATTCGCTGTTCTGCACCGGCATCCTGAAAAACGGCACCGAAGCGCAGAAGCAGCTCTACGTGCGCGCGATTGCCGAAGGCACCCACATCGGCGCCTTCGCGCTGACCGAGCCGCAGTCCGGTTCCGATGCCTCGGCGATGCGCTGCCGCGCGGTCAAGCAGGGCGATGGCAGCTTCGTCATCAACGGCAAGAAGAGCTGGATCACCTCCGGCCCGGTGGCCAAGTACATCGTGCTGTTCGCGGTGACCGAACCGGACAAGGGCTCGCGCGGCATCACCGCGTTCATGGTCGATACCGAGCGCGCCGGCTTCCACCGCGGCAAGACCGAGCCCAAGCTGGGCATCCGCGCCTCGGCCACCTGCGAGATCGAGTTCGCCGACTACGTGGCACAGCCGGACGAGGTGCTGGGTGCCGAGGGCGAGGGCTTCAAGACCGCGATGAGCGTGCTGGATGCCGGGCGCATCGGCATCGCCTCGCAGGCGGTGGGCATCGCGCGTGCCGCCTATGAAGCCACGCTGGCCTACGCGAAGGAGCGCAAGGCGTTCGGCGCGGCGATCGGCACCTTCCAGATGACCCAGGCCAAGATCGCCGACATGAAGTGCAAGCTGGATGCGGCGCTGTTGCTTACGCTGCGCGCGGCCTGGCTCAAGGGACAGGGGCGCAAGTTCGGCACCGAAGCGGCGGTGGCCAAGCTCACCGCCTCCGAAGCGGCGATGTGGATCACCCACCAGGCGGTGCAGATCCATGGCGGCATGGGTTATTCGAAGGAGATGCCGCTGGAGCGCTACTTCCGCGACGCCAAAATCACCGAGATCTACGAAGGCACCTCGGAAATCCAGCGCCTGGTGATCGCGCGCGGCGAGACCGGCTTGCGCTGAGGTCGGCCGCACTCCAGCGCTGCCGCAGATGCGGCAACGCTGGAGCGCTCTCCGCGATGCCAAGATCACCGAGATCTACGAAGGCACTTCGGAGATTCAACGCTTGGTGATCGCGCGCGGCGAGACCGGCTTGCGCTGAGGTCGGCCGCACTCCAGCGCTGCCGCGGGCGCGGCAACGCTGGAGCGCTCTCCGCGATGCCAAGATCACCGAGATCGACGAAGGCACCTCGGAGATTCAACGCCTGGTGATCGCGCGCGGCGAGACCGGCTTGCGCTGAGGTCGGCCGCACTCCAGCGCTGCCGCAGATGCGGCAACGCTGGAGCGCTCTCCGCGATGCCAAGATCACCGAGATTTACGAAGGCGCCTCGGAAATCCAGCGCTTGGTGATCACGCGCGGCGAGACCGGCTTGCGCTGAGGTCGGCCGCACTCCAGCGCTGCCGCAGGCGCGGCAACGCTGGAGCGCTCTCCGTGATGCCAAGATCACCGGGATCTACGAAGGCACCTCGGAAATCCAGCGCCTGGTGATCGCGCGCGGCGAGACCGGCTTGCGCTGAGGTCGGCCGCACTCCAGCGCTGCCGCAGATGCGGCAACGCTGGAGCGCTCTCCGCGATGCCAAGATCACCGAGATCGACGAAGGCACCTTGGAGATTCAGCGCGTGGTGATCGCGCGCGGCGAGACCGGGCTGCGCTGACCTCGGCCACGTTGCGTAAGCGCGTCATCGATCAGTGCGTCGGCTGGTCAGCGAGAGTTCCGGGGCTGGGCTGAGATTGCTTGGTAGGAGCGTGCCCGCGCGCGACGGAGCGTTCTCGATAACGCCTCGTCGCGCGCAGGCACGCTCCTACATATAGGCTGGTGCGTGCAGCTGGGATGCAGCTGCATCACCCGGCCGCCAACCTGCATCGATCATCGTGCAGCGCCTGCTGGCAGGCGCTGCGCGCTGACGCTTGTCGTTCGCTGCGCCCGCGGACCACAATCCGTGCTTCTCCCCGTCGCTGGTGCGCGCATGTTCCGGTCATTGCACGCTGTGCTCTCCCGCCCTTCGCTGTCTGCCATCGCGCACGCGCTGGTGTGCTGGGGGCTGTTGCTGGTCTGCGCCACGGCAGGTGCGCAGACGCCACCGCCTTCGATCGTGCCCACCGACCGGCTGCAGGAGCCCTGGTGGGCACAGCGGCATGCACAGGTGCTGGAACAGGTGAAGCAGCACGCCGACGCACCGCTGCTGCTGATCGGCGACTCGATCACCCAGAACTACGAGAAGGCCAAGGCGCCGGACGAAGAGTTCCGGTCCACCTGGCAGACCTTCTACGGCAGCCGTGGCGCGCTCAACCTGGGCTTCAGCGGTGATGGCACCGAGCACGTGCTGTGGCGGCTGGCCAATGGCGAAGTGGATGGCCTGAATCCCAAGGTCGCGTTGGTGCTGATCGGCACCAATAACACCGGTCATCTCGGCCAGAGCGCCGAGCAGGCCCAGCTCGGCATCGACGCGGTGGTCGCCGCAATCGAACAGAAACTGCCGCGCACCCACATCCTGCTGCTGAGCGTGCTGCCCAGTGATGTGTCGGCGGAGAAGTCGCGGCGCGACGCGCAGGTCAACCAGGGCCTGGCGGTACGCTACGGCGACAACCCGCGCGTGAGCTATCTGGACGTCAGCTCGGTCTTCCAGCGTGCGGGCAAGCTGCGGACCGAGCTGTTCTACGACACCCGCTTCCGGCCTGCCGCCGGCGCCCTGCATCCGGATACCCGGGGGCAACGCATGCTGGCCGAGGCGATCGAGCCGACCCTGGCGCGGCTGCTCGGCGAGTCGCCGGTCAAGCCGGTGGCCGAGCTCGGCCGCGATGCGGCAACGTCGTTGATGCCGGTCGATTGGCTGGAGCAGGATTCTTACGACTGGTACGCCCGCCACCATGCTGCGCTGGCGGTGGCGCGCACGCTCAAACCGGAGGTGGTGATGATCGGCGACTCGATCACCCACTTCTGGGCCGGTCCGCCGCAGGCCACCCGCGTCAGCGGCGCGGAATCCTGGCAATGGCTATACGGCAAGCGGCCGGTGCTGAACCTGGGCTTCGGCTGGGATCGCACCCAGAACGTGCTGTGGCGCATCCGCCAGGGCGAACTCGACGGCCTGGATCCACGTTGGGTGGTGCTGCACATCGGCACCAATAACCTCACCGGCACCGCACAGTCGCGCGCCAGCACGCCAGCCGAGGCTGCCCAGGGCGTGGAGGCCGTGGTCGCCGAGGTGCGTCGCCGCTTGCCCAACAGCAGGTTGATCCTGATGCAGATCATGCCGCGCGGCTTCCGTGCCGATAGTCCGCTGCGCGGGCCAATCGCCGAGACCAATCGCTTGCTTGCCGCCCGCTTCGGCAAGGACCCGTCGGTACGTCTGCTGGATATCGGCCCGCAGATGCTGCAACCCGACGGCTCCCTGCCCGAAGCCCTGATGCCAGACAGCACCCATCCCAGCGAAGCCGGTTACCGCATCTGGGCGCAGGCATTGCGCAAGGCAGGAATCACTGCCGCGCCGTGACGCGGTGAGGGCAGGGATCGCTGCTGTCGCGGGGCAGCGTGGTGGTGATGGCAGCGCCGCTGGTAATGGCCGGCGGTTGTCGCAATGCGTGCAGTTGCTTGCGCTCGCTTGCCGCAGTGGAGGTCGCGTAGCGCTGCAAAAGCGGTGAGGCCGCAGGCGTGGTTCGAGCCGTGGCGTCGTGCATCCGCGTGGATACAGGGCACACCGCCTGAGAGAGTGCCAAGCGCGGCCGAGGTCTCTACGGCGTGCCAAGCAGGCATCGCAGGACGCTGGTGATCCATGCGGCCGATAATCGATCACGCCACCGCAAGACTCCCGACCCCAGAAACCAGAAGACCCCCGATCGCTCGGAGGTCTTTTTAAACTGGTGCCCAGAAGAGGACTCGAACCTCCACGAAGTTGCCCCCGCTAGCACCTGAAGCTAGTGCGTCTACCAATTCCGCCACCTGGGCAGGTGAGCCGCGAATTTTGCAGACTCCTGGCAGCCTTGTCAACGGGTTCGCGCATCCGTCGCCGACCGCCGGGGGTGCCTGCCGCCCACGCCAGGACCACAGGGGGTACCATTAGGGCAATGACAAAGAAAACCCCCCACGATTCCGCCCGGCCCAGCCGCCGTAAATCCGCCAGCCCGGGCGACTCCTCCACCGCCGAACAGCAAAAATTGCCGGGGTGGATGCCGGACTTCCTGGTTCGCGCCGCTGCCGGCGCATCGACCAAGTCCGCCAACAAGCGCGCTGCCGCCAAAGCGGCACCGCAGCAGCCCTCCGCTCCAACGCCTGCCGCCCCGCGCGCGCCGCATCCGCGCAAGAGCGGCCCGCCGGCACCACCTCCAGAGCGCTTTGCAGAGGCCGCTGCGGCGCCTGCCGCCAGCTTCAAGGATCCGCATGCCGATCGCGAGGCGCTGCGCTATGCCGAGCCGATCGCCAGCCGTGAGTCCATCCTGCAGTTGCTGGATGCCTGCGACGGTCCGCAGACCGCCGAAGAGATCGCCGAACAGCTCGGCCTGAGCGACCGCATCGATGCGCTGGGCAAGCGCCTGGCCGCGATGGTGCGCGAAGCGCAGCTGGTGCAGAACCGTCGCGGCGGCTATGCCCCGGTGCAGCAGACCAGCCTGATTGCCGGCGTGGTGATCGCCAACCCCGAGGGCTTCGGCTTCCTCAAGCCGGACGAGGGCGGCGACGACCTGTTCCTGCCGCCTTTCGAAATGCGCAAGGTGATGCACGGCGACCGTGCGCTGGCCAATGTCACCGGCATCGATCGCCGCGGCCGCCGCGAAGGCGCCATTGCACGGGTGCTCGAGCGTGGCATGTCGCGCATGCTGGGGCGCTTTTTCTACGAACACGGCGTGGCCTACGTCGATCCGGACGACAAGCGCGTGCAGCGCAATGTCCAGATCGCCCCGGACGGCATCGGCGAGGCGCGCGAAGGCCAGTTGGTGGTGTGCGAACTGATCGCGCCCCCGGATGCGCGCCGCCCCGCCATCGGCAAGATCATCGCGGTGCTCGGCGACAAGCTGACTCCGTCGCTGGTGGTGGAAATGGCCATCCACGGCCACGAACTGCCGCACGAATTCCCGCAGGAAGTGCTGGACGAAGCCGCGGCCGTGCCGCTGGTGGTCCAGCCGCAGATGATCGGCGGGCGCGTGGACCTGCGGCAGATGCCGCTGGTCACCATCGACGGCGAAGACGCCAAGGACTTCGACGACGCGGTGTATTGCGAACCCAACGCCGACGGCTTCCGCCTGGTGGTGGCGATCGCCGACGTGTCCAACTACGTGCGTCCCGGCACGCCGCTGGACGACGAAGCGCAGAAGCGCGCCACCTCGGTGTATTTCCCCGGTTTCGTGGTGCCGATGCTGCCGGAGACCCTGTCCAACGGCATCTGCTCGCTGATGCCCAAGGTCGACCGCATGTGCTTCGTCTGCGACATGCAGGTGGGCCGCGATGGCGAGGTGACCGGCTCGCGTTTCTACGAAGCGGTGATGAATTCGCACGCGCGCCTGACCTACAACCAGGTCTGGAAGGCGGTGGGCGAGGACGATGCCGACACCAAGGCCTTCATCGGCCCGCTGTTGCCGCAGGTGCAGCGCCTGCACCAGCTGTATCACCTGCTGTCGAAGGCGCGCACGCACCGCGGCGCGATCGAGTTCGAAACCTCCGAAGTGCGCTTCGTGCTCGACAACACTGGCGAAGTGACCCAGGCCGGCATGCTGGTGCGCAACGATGCGCACAAGCTGATCGAAGAATGCATGATCGCCGCCAACGTCGAGGCCGCGCGCTACCTGTTGAGCGTGCACGTGCCTGCACCTTACCGCGTGCACGAGCGCCCGCCGGAGAGCAAGTACGAGGACCTGCTGGAGTTCCTCAAGGAATTCCAGCTCAGCCTGCCGGCCTGGAGCAAGGTGCGCCCAGGCGATTACACCAAGCTGCTGAAGAAGGTGCGTGCGCGCCCGGATGCGGCGTTGCTGGAATCGGTGCTGCTGCGCAGCCAGAGCCTGGCGGTGTATTCGCCCGACAACCACGGCCACTTCGGCCTGGCGCTGGAGGCGTATGCGCACTTCACCTCGCCGATCCGCCGTTATCCGGACCTGCTGGTGCACCGCGCGATCAAGCACGCGCTGACCGGCGCCAGCCCGGAAAAGTTCATCTATTCGCCGCGGCAGATGGCGGCGCTGGCGCTGCAGTGCTCCGAGCGCGGCCGTCGCGCCGACGAAGCCGAGCGCGAGGTGGACGAGCGCTATCGCGCCGCCTGGATGGAGAAGCATGTCGGCGGCCAGTTTGATGGCGTGATCAGCGGCGTGACCGGCTTCGGCCTGTTCGTGGAATTGAACGAATCCAAGGTCAATGGCCTGGTGCATGTCACCCAGTTGCCGCAGGACTATTACCAGTTCGACCCGATCCGCAAGACGCTGAGTGGCGAGCGCCGTGGCCGCGAGTTCCGTCTGGGCGACCCGGTGCGCGTGCTGGTGCTCAAGGCCAGCATGGAAGAGCGCAAGATCGATTTCCGCCTGGCCGAAAATAGCGACCCCGGCGAGGCGCCATTGCCGCCGCGGGAAAAGCCCGCCAAGCGCAAGAAGAAGTCGCACTGATGTGAGGCATGACCTTGCCGGTGGCCCCGTGCCGCCGGCAACCCGTTGGATCGGCAGGTGGAGTGTGGTGCCGCCAGGACTGCTCCATGTCCATGGCGGCGATCTTGGCAGGCTGGTGTGCGGAGAAGGCAATGGATGCAACGAACGACTACAGCGGCGGTTGCCAGTGCGGCGCCGTACGTTTCCATGTGCGCGGCAAACTGACCGACGCCTCGATCTGCCACTGCCGGATGTGCCAGAAGGCCTTCGGTGCGTATTACGCGCCCCTGGTGTCCGTGCGCGGCAGCGTGTTTCGCTGGACCCGTGGCGAGCCCCGGCGCTTTGCATCCTCGTCGGTGGTGCAGCGCGGTTTCTGCGCCGATTGCGGCACCCCGTTGACCTACGAAGCGCCCGACGGCGTGGCCATTGCCGCCGGGGCATTCGATCATCCGGAACAGCTGCCGCCGCAGGTCCAGTACGGGCTGGATCGCAAGCTGCCCTTCGTCGATACCCTGGCGCAGTTGCCCACACGTCCACTGGAAAACGATGCCGCCGCGGAGGCCTTCCTGGCCAGCGTGGTGTCGCGGCAACATCCGGATCACGACACCGAGCACTGGCCGGTCTGAGGCGCGGTCCCGGCGTCGTGCTGCCGCTCCTGCCGCCTGAGCATTCCGGTACGGGGCGTCAGGACGCTTGCTGCGGTTGGTCGCTGCGGTCAGCCCCCCATGCCTGGTCTGACAGCCAATCCGTCGGCACGATGGTCTGCATGGCAGTCAGGCGTTCGGGCCGGGCGTGCGTCGGCGCGGTCCGCACACGCCCCGCGTGGAATTCCGATGTCATCGCGGCACCGTTTCGCCGGTGCCGTCCAGGTCCTGCATGTCCCGGCCGTGACGTGACCGGCCGCAGGCCCTACCATTCCCCCTCCATTTTCGTAGCACCGGCGCAATGAGCAAGCAGAACCAGTGGATCGTCGGCGTCAACGCCGTCGCCTCGTCCGTCGAGAACGACGCCGACAACGTGCGCGAGGTCCTGATCGAGGCCGGCAGCAAGAACCCGCGGCTGACCGAGATCGAGGAACAGGCGCGCCGCAAGGGCATCGATGTGCGTCGGGTCAATACGCAGGCGCTGGACGGCGTGGGCGGGCAGGTGCGCCACCAGGGCGTGGCCGCACGCTATGCGGCCGCGCGGCTGTGGGCCGAAAACGAGCTGGAAGGCCTGGTCGAGGCCGCCGAAGGGCGTGCGCTGGTGCTGGTGCTCGATGGTGTGCAGGACCCGCATAACCTGGGTGCCTGCCTGCGCAGCGCGGCGGCGGCGGGCGTCACCGCAGTGGTGATCCCCAAGGACAAGTCGGCCACGGTGAATGCCACCGTGCGCAAGACCTCGGCCGGTGCTGCCGACCGTATCCCGGTGGTGGCGGTGACCAACCTGGCGCGCTGCCTGCGCGACCTGCAGAAGCAGGGCGTGTGGCTGTACGGCCTGGCTGGCGAAGCGGAGGCCTCGCTGTACAGCGTGGACCTGCGCGGAAATGTCGGGCTGGTGCTCGGTGGCGAGGCCGATGGCCTGCGCCGGCTCACCCGCGAGCATTGCGACGGCCTGGTCAAGATCCCGATGCCGGGCGAGATCGAAAGCCTCAATGTGTCGGTGGCCACCGGCGTGACCTTGTTCGAGGCCGTGCGCCAGCGCCTGGGCAAGTGACCTTCCCAGGTTCGCACAGCGGGTGAAGCGCTTGGAGTAGCGAACAACACTGCTGCGCTCACCGCCAGGCGGGCGCGGCCGGTATTCGGTGCGGCATGCACCGCTCCCATACTCGGGTTCCTCCGCCTCGTCCGCACTCACCTGATGACCGCTGGCTACGTTTGGTAGCCACTCATGGAGTACCGAATGCGTGCCGCCCACGCGCGTGGCCGACGATCGAATCTGCGCAGATCGCCGCCTGGATCCGGTTGATGCGGACGCGCGGGATGCGTGCGCAACGCTGCTGGATCAACGCTTGCGGCGCCCGGTGCCGCAGGCGCGCAGCGCACACGCGGCTTTTTGCCTACCATATCGGCAGCAAACGGCGTGTCGTGTCTGATGAAACTTGGGGTGGGCGCCTGCGGTAGGGGCGAGAATGGGGACGCCGGCCAGGCGTCGGCACGACGGCATAGGCAGTGGCGGCGCTGGCTCGGTGCCGGTGTGTGCGTGCTGCTGATGCTGTGCGCGCTTGCGGCGAGCGCAGCGCCGGTCGCCACCGCGCCACTGCGCGACTACGCCATCGACAGCTGGAGTTCGCGCAACGGCCTGCCGCACAACTCGCTGCGCGATATCGCCCAGACGCCCGACGGCGCGCTGTGGTTCGCAACCTGGGAAGGGCTGGTGCGCTACAACGGCCTGGAATTCAGCGTCATCGACCGCAGCACCCGGCCCGGACTGCCCGATAACGGCGTAGGCGCGCTATACGTCGATCGCGATGGCGCGCTCTGGCTCAGCGATGCGCGCGGCAATCTGGTGCGCCGGAGCGCCGACGGGCAATGGCGGCACTGGCAGCGTAGCGGGCAGTGGCCGCAGGCGCTGATCCACGCGATGACCATGGATGCCGATGGCCGCATGTGGCTGCTGTTCGAGGGGCACGGGCTGGGCTGCCTGTGGCCGGATGGGCGGTTTGACTATTTTCCGCCGCGCGACGGCGTGCCGCTGCAGAGCAGTTTTCCGCGCATGCTGTTCGACGATCGCGGCCGGCTGTTGATCGGCACGCTGGATGGATTGATCTATCGCGAGCCGGACGGACGCATGCGCCGCGCGCCGGCGGCATTCGGCTTGCCGCCCGGTCTGGCCTGGCCGTACCGCGCCCCGAACGGCACCCTGTGGGTGGTGGCGGGCGAGGGGTTGTACCGGTTGCACGATGAACGCGCCGAACGCGTGCATCGGGTGCCGGGACAGGGCCACTTCACCGCGATGCTGCAGGATCGCAATGGCGATCTGTGGCTGGGCAGCGAAAACCAGGGCCTGCTGCGCATCGGCAGCCATGGCGTGGAGTACCTGCCTGCTGGGCGTAGCCTGCCCACCGGGCGCATCGTCAGCCTGCGCGAGGATGCCGAAGGCAGCATCTGGGTGGGCGCCAACGGCGGCCTGTTCCGTCTGCGCGAGACCTTGTTCAGCAGCTACAGCCAGCGCGACGGCCTGAGCGGCGACTACGCCCGTGCGGTGCTGGAAGACCGCGATGGCAGCCTGTGGATCGCCGGCACCGCGGGCCTGGACCGCATGTTGCCGGATGGCCGGATCGTCCAGGTGCCGGTGGCCACGCCATCCGGGCGCCGGCTGTCGGTGCTCAGCCTGGCGCTGGATCGGCGCGGCGATCTGTGGGTGGGCACCTACGCCGACGGCGTCTTCGTGCTGCGTGAGGGACAACTGCTGCAGCACGTCGGTGAGGCGCAAGGCATTCCCAGCGGCCATATCCGTGCCATCGCGATCGACGCGCAGCAGGCGGTGTGGCTGGCCACCCAACGCGGCGTGGTGAAGCTGGTGGATGGCAAACGCGTGCCGCTGGCGATCGCCGGCATGCCCGATGGCGTGATCACCGCGCTGGCCAGCGTCGATGGCGCGTTGTGGATCGGCTCGGTCGACGGGGCGGCGGTGTTGCGCGATGGCAGGGTGCAGCAACTGGATCTGGAACGCCTGGGTGGCGCGCGCAGCGTGTTCGGTTTCCAGGCGATCGGCGACGCGGTCTGGATCTCCACCGATCGCGGCCTGTACCGCGTGCGTGGCGGCGCGCTGGCGCGCGTGGGCCTGGAGCAGGGCATGCCGGTGGACACCGTGTTCCAGCTCATCGACGACCGCCTGGGCAATGCCTGGATCAGCAGTAACCGGGGCATGCTGCGCACCGGGTTCGCCGCGCTTGATGCGGTTGCCGACGGACGCGGCAGGCTCGCCATCGAGCGCTATGGCGAGATCGACGGCATGGGCAATGCGCAGGCCAACGGCAGCTCCGGTCCGAGCATGATCGAACGCGCGGATGGGTCGGTGTGGGTGGTCACGGCCGGTGGCGTGAGCATGGTCGATCCCGCGCGGCTGCAGCGCTTTCGCGAACGGCGCCCGCCGCCGGCGGTGATCGAAAGCGTGCAGCAGGACGGCCGCCCGCTGGCCTGGCGGCAGCAGGCGCAGTTGCCAGGCGGCGACCGGCTCAACATCTCGTATGCGGGCATGAGTTTTCTGCTGTCCGAGCGCATCGAGTACCGCACCCGCCTGGATGGGCTGGACAACGTGTGGATCGACCGCGGCCGCCAGCGCAGCGTGGAACTCATCGGCCTGCCGCCGGGTCACTACAGCTTGCGCGTGTCCGCGCGCCACCCGGGCGGTGCATGGAGCCGGCAGGAGGCGCGCTGGACCTTCGAGGTGCTGCCGCTGTGGTGGCAGCGCCAGGACGTGCGGTTCGCCGCCGTGCTGGGCGCGCTGTTCGCGCTGGCATTGCTGTATCGGATGCTGCTGCATCGCTACAAGACCCATAACGACCGCCTGGCCGAGCTGGTCCGCAAGCGCACGCAGGACCTGCAGCGGCAGGCGCAACGCCTGCTGCAGGCCAATCAGGAAAAAAGCGAATTGCTGACCCGGCTGCGCATCAAGTCCGATGTGTTCGAACGCCAGGCGCACGAAGACGCATTGACCGGGTTGCCGAACCGCCGCCATTTCGATGAAGCGCTGGCGCGCGATCTCAGCCGTGCACGCCGCAGCGGCCGGCCGCTGGTGCTGGCGATCCTGGACATCGACCATTTCAAGCGCATCAACGACCGCTATTCGCATGCCAGCGGCGACGCGGTGCTGCATGAGGTGGGCGCGCTGCTCACCGCGGCCGCACGCGCTTCGGATCTACCGGCCCGCCTGGGCGGCGAAGAGTTCGCCCTGCTGCTGGCCGATACCACCCTGGCCGACGCGCACGCGTTGTGCCTGCGCATTCGCGCGCTCTTCCACGCGCGAAACGACTGGGGTGGCGTGCAAGGCCTGCAGGTGACCTTCAGTGCCGGCATCGCCGAACTGCGCGACGAGGACACCGGCTCGTCGCTGATGCAGCGCGCCGATCACGCCTTGTACGAAGCCAAGAGCGCGGGGCGCGACCGGATCAGCGGGGCTTAGAAGCTGGGATTGGGTATTGGGGATTCGGGATTTGTGAAGCGTGGCGTTGACGCTCTTTGTGTCCGGGCGTAAGACCCAACGCTTGCAGCAGATGAGGGGTTCGAGCCGATGGCGAAGGTGCCTGTGAAAATCCACGCGGGCGACGCATCGGCTGCTCTAGATTTTTAGCAAGCACAACGACTTTCAGCCCAGGCGGAGCACGCCCTTGCCAATCCCGAATCCCCAATCCCCAATCCCGACCTAAACCGGCCCAGGCCACGCATTGGCGATCGTGCAGAACAGCCGTGCGGTCTGCTCGGTGTCGTAGACCGCGCTGTGCGCGTCCGCCGTGTTCCACTCCAGCCCGGCCGCCTGCGCGGCGCGCGCCAGCACCGTCTGCCCGTAGGCGACGCCGGCCAGGGTGACCGTATCGAACACGCTGAAGGGGTGGAACGGGTTGCGCTTGTGCCCCACGCGCGCTACCGCCGCGTTGAGGAAGTTCAGGTCGAAATGCGCGTTGTGGCCGACCAGGATCGCGCGTTGGCAGCCGTATTTCTTCACCGCCGCGCGCACCGGAGCGAACACGTGGTCCAGCGCGTCCTTTTCCTGCTTGGCGAAGCGGAACGGGTGATCGAGCACGATGCCGGTGATCTCCAGCGACTTCGGGTCGATCTCCAGTCCGGGGGCCGGCACCAGATGCGCGCTGGCGGTCTGACCGGGGAAGAACCGTCCCTGGTCGTCCATTTCGATTGGCACGCAGGCGATTTCCAGCAGCGCATGCCTGTTCCAGTCGAAGCCACCTGTCTCCACATCGACCACCACCGGCAGATAGCCGCGGAAACGCCGTGACATCGGCAGGAAAGTGGCAGCAGGCTGTGGGTCGACCGATTCGTTCATCCGCATAGCCTAGCAGGTCGCACCCCGGGCCTGACTGGCTCATCGTCGGCCGTCTCCGCCCTGGCGTTCGGCACGTCCAGCCGGTGGGTTGCGGCCTTGCGTCGGCAGGCACACGCGCGCGCTGGGCGCGGCGAACAGGGCGTACGCGGTCAGCGAGTGGGGATCTCCGTGGCGCCGGACCCGTCGCACGCAGGGGCGACGCTTAGCGCGATCGAAAAAAGAAGGCCCGACCCAAGTGCCTGCGGGTCGGGCCACTCTAACGACACTGTGAGCGACAGACGGCGATCGGCGGGGCAGGCGCTCGCGCGACGGCACTAGCCGGACGTGCCGTGCACGCGCCTGTGCAGCGGCTCAGATCACGCCGGTCGTGCTGGTGTCGTCGCGCTTGACGCGTGGCGGCAGCGGCTGTTCGCCGTGCACCAGGAACCACACGTTCTCGGCGATGTTGGTGGCGTGGTCGCCGATGCGTTCCAGGTTCTTGGCCATGAACAGCAGGTGCGTGCAGGGGGTGATGTTGCGCGGGTCTTCCATCATGTAGGTGAGCAGCTCGCGGAACAGCGCGGTGTACTGCGCATCCAGGCGCGCGTCTTCGTCGCGCACCCGAATCGCGGCGTTGGCGTCCTTGTCGCGGTAAGCCTGCACCGCTTCGCGCACCGCATCGGCGGCCATCTGGCCGAGCGCGCGCAGGCCCACCGTCTGCGGCAGCGGCGGTGCGGCATTGAGCGCGATCGAGCGCTTGGCCACGTTCGCGGCGTAGTCGCCGATGCGTTCGATATCGGCCGGAATCCGCAGGCCGGCCAGGATTTCGCGCAGGTCGCGCGCCATCGGACCGCGCAGGGCCAGACGCATCACGTCATGGCTGATCGCGTGTTCCAGCGCGTCGATCGCTTCGTCGTTGACCACAATGCGGTGTGCGGCGTTGTCATCGCGACGCTCGACCACGTCCAGCGCCGCCTCCAGCTGCGCCACCGCCGTATCGCCCATGCGCACGATCTCGGCGACGAGACGGTGCTGCTCCTCGTCGTAGCTTTTGACGATATGGTCGTTGAGGTGCTGGTTCATCGTGGTCTCGTTCGTGGCAGTGGTGGATGTCCGCCGTAACCTTGGCGACATGGCACAGGATGCAAATGTCGTGCCGGGCGGTGCGGCGGAACTGCGTCAATGCGGCGTTGCGCTGGCGCGCCTGACATCAACCGAACCGGCCGGTGATGTAGTCCTCGGTCTGCTGCTTGGAGGGCTGGGAAAAGATGGTTTCGGTGCGGTCGTGTTCGATCAGGTCGCCCAGGTACATGAAGGCGGTGTAGTCGGATACGCGCGCGGCCTGCTGCATGTTGTGGGTCACGATCACGATGGTGTAGTCGCGCTTGAGTTCTTCCACCAACTGTTCGATGCGGCTGGTGGAGATCGGGTCCAGCGCCGAGGTCGGTTCGTCCAGCAGCAGTACGTCCGGCCGCAGGGCCACCGCGCGTGCGATGCACAGGCGCTGCTGCTGGCCACCGGACAGGCCCAGCGCGCTTTGCCCCAGCTTGTCCTTGACCTCGTCCCACAGCGCGCCCTGGCGCAGCGCCTGCTCGACGCGGTTCTGCATGTCGGCCTTGGAGAGTTTTTCGTGGTGGCGGATGCCGTAGGCCACGTTCTCGAAGATCGTCATCGGAAACGGCACCGGCTTCTGGAACACCATGCCGACCTTGCTGCGCAGGCGGTTCATCGGGTACTTCGGCGACAGGATGTTCTCGCCATCCAGCAGCACCTCGCCGCGTGCGTCCATCTTCGGATACAGCGCATAGATGCGGTTGAAGATGCGCAGCAGGGTCGACTTGCCGCAACCGGAAGGCCCGATCAGCGCAGTGACGCGTTTTTCCGGGATTTCCAGGTTGATGCCTTTCAGTGCGTGGTACTTGTCGTAGTAGAAATCCAGATTGCGTGCGGCCACCTTCACCGGCGTCTGCGCAGTCGGCGCCCCCTTGGCGGCCGGAACAGCGATGCGATGCATCGGCTTGGCGTTTTGGAGATCGTTCATGTCAGGTGTCCGGAGGGGAAGGTCAGTCATTGGAAATCTTGTTGCGCAACAGCAGCGCACGCGCGCCCAGGCTCACCAGCAACACGAAGACGGTCAGCACTAGTGCGCCGGCCCAGGCCAGCGTCTGCCAGGACTCGTACGGGCTGCCGGCGAACTGGTTCATGATCACCGGCACGCTGGCCATCGGCTGTAAGATGTTGCTGTTCCAGTACTGATTGCCGAACGCGGTGAACAACAGCGGCGCGGTTTCGCCGCTGATGCGCGCCAGCGCCAGCAGCACGCCGGTGACGATGCCGGCCGAGGCGCTGCGGTACAGCACCTGCACGGTCACCTTCCACTGCGGAATGCCCAGCGACAGCGCTGCTTCGCGCATCTGCGCCGGCACCAGCCGCAGCATCTCGTCGGTGGTGCGTACCACCACCGGCAATACGATGAAGGCCAGCGACAACGCACCGGCAAACGCCGAAAAGCGCCCGCCGGTCTGCATCACGTACAAGGTGTAGACGAACAGGCCCAGCACGATCGACGGCGCCGACAACAGGATGTCGTTGACGAAACGCACCACGATGCCGGCCTTGCGTGCATTGCCGTATTCAGCCAGCCAGGTGCCGGCGGCCACGCCCAGCGGAGTGCCGATCGCCAGCGCCAGCCCGCACATCACCGCGCTACCGAAGAAGGCATTGAGCAAGCCACCTTCCTGCATCGGCGGCGGGGTCATCTTGGTGAACAGATTGAGATCGATGCCGGGCACGCCCTTGGACAGCAGTGTCCACAGGATCCAGGCCAGAAAGAACAGCCCGAACAAGGCGGTGATGCACGACAACAGCAGCGCCACCGCATTGGTGATGCGGCGCCGGTTGTACAGCGATTGCGAAACGGAAGAAGCGGACATCAGTTGCCCTCCCGGCGCGAGAGCTGCATCAGCATGAAGCGCGCAATGGCCAGCACGATGAAGGTCACGATGAACAGCACGAAGCCCAGCAGCAACAGGGCCGAACGGTAGGTTTCGGTGGCCTCGCCGAAGTCATTGGCGATCAATGCAGCAATGGTGGTGCCCGGCTCCAGCAGCGACGGCGACAGCCGCACCGTGTTGCCGACCACGAAAGCGACCGCCATGGTCTCGCCCAGCGCACGCCCCAGGCCCAGGAATACGCCGCCGATCACCGCCGAGCGGGTATAGGGCAGTACGATGTCCCAGCTCACTTCCCATTTGGTGGAGCCCAGCGCGTACGCCGATTCCTTCAGGCGCGTAGGTACGGTCAGAAACACTTCGCGCATCACCGAGGAAATGAAGGGGATCACCATGATCGCCAGCACGAAGCCGGCGGTGAGCAGGCCGATGCCCAACGGCGGCCCCTGGAACAGCGGGCCGATCAGCGGCAGCGTGCCCAGATGGTCGTTCAGCCAGGGCGTCACGTGTTCGGTCATCACCGGCACCAGCACGAACAGGCCCCACATGCCGTAGATGATCGACGGAATGCCGGCCAGCAGTTCGATGGCGGTGCCGACCGGGCCACGCAGCCAGCGCGGCGCCACCTCGGTCAGGAAGAAGGCGATCCCGAAGCTCACCGGCACCGCGATCACCATCGCGATCACGGCCGTGACCAGGGTGCCGTAGATCGGCGCCAGCGCGCCGTACTTGTTTTCCACCGGATTCCAGTCGGCGGAATAGAAGAAACTCAGGCCCTGCATCTGCAGGGCATGGCGTCCGCCCCACAGCATCGACAGTGCCGCGCTGCCGAGCGCCAGCAGCACGAACACGACAGTGGCGGCCAGCGCAAGCTTGAACAGGCGATCGGCGCGCGCATCGCGCAGGTCGCGGCCGCGGGGTGCGGTCATCGCTTCGGGGATTGCGGTGGCATTCATTCGATTGAACCCGTCACCCGCGCGGTGGCGGGAGCGTGAGACATCAGGAACGGCGAGGCGCCCTCAGGCACCTCGCCGCCGCGCAGCCCGCCGCGCAGGCGGGATGCAGGCATTACTTGAACTCGCTGCCCCAGTAGGCTTCGATCTGCTTCACCAGCTCCGGCGGCAGCGGCACGTAGTGCAGCTCGCTGGCCTGGGCCTGGCCGTTTTCCAGCGCCCACTTGAAGAAGTCCAGCGTCGCCTTGCTGCGGGCGGCGTCCTTGGCCTGCTTGTGCATCAGCATGAAGTTGGTGGCGGTGATCGGCCAGGCCTTCTCGCCCGGTGCGTTGGTGATCACCAGGTTGAAATCCTTGGCGTTGGCCCAGTCGGCACTGGCGGCCGCGGCGGCGAAGCTGTCCGCATTCGGTTCCACCCACTGGCCGGCCGCGTTCTGCAGCGAGGTGTAGGGCATCTTGTTCTGCAGTGCGTAGGCCAGTTCGACATAACCGATCGAGCCCTTGATCTGCTGCACGTACGAGGCGACGCCTTCGTTGCCCTTGCCGCCCACGCCGCCGGGCCACTGCACGGAGGTGCCTTCGCCGACCTTGCTCTTCCACTCCGGGCTGACCTTGGACAGGTAGTTGGAGAAATTGAAGGTGGTGCCCGAACCATCCGAGCGATGCACCAGGTTGATCTTGGTGGCCGGCAGGGTCACGCCGGGATTGGCCGCGACAATCGCCGCGTCGTTCCACATGGTGACCTTGCCCAGGAAGATGTCGGCCAGCAGTGCGCCGGTCAGGCGCAGCTTGCCCGGTGCCATGCCTTCCAGATTGACCACCGGCACCACACCGCCGATCGCCGACGGGAACTGGCCCAGCCCGGCCTGCTGCAATTCGGCGCTATCGAGCGGCTTGTCGGTCGAACCGAAATCCACTGTGCCGGCCTTGATCTGCGCAATGCCGCCGCCGGAACCGATCGACTGGTAGTTCACCTTGTTGCCGGTGGCGGCGTTGTAGTCGGCCGACCACTTGGATACCAGCGGATAGATGAAGGACGCGCCGGCACCGGAAATCTCGGCGCCCTTGCTGTCGCTGGCCGTGGCGCCGGCGCTGGGAGCGCCCTTGGCGGTGTCGCCGGACTGCGCGTCCTTGCCGGGCGAGCATGCAGCCAGGGCAAGGGCGATGGTGAGGGACAGGGCGGTCAGGCTGGCCGACTGCAATTTCATGGAAGCTCCAAGGCTGGATTGGCCGGGTGTCCGGCAGACCACGCTATGAAATGATGTTTTTGTTACACGTGCATGACAGTGCCTTCTGGCGAAGGCATCACAAAAAAGACGCGGACCACGGAGGGCATCGCACCCTCCGGGATCCGCGTCCCGGTCCCGACCCCGGGGAGAGAGACGGCGTCGTTCCTGTACGTTGTCAATCCGGTCCTCGGACAACGGCAGCCCCGGGGGCCCAGGCGCCATCCTGTACCGGCATGGGCATGTCGCGTGAACTGGAGTGTCCGTGCCGATGGACGGCTGGTGGTGACCAGCCGCCTATCGCGCCCACCGCGCAGGCTAGATCAACGCGGCAGGTTCTTGGCCCAGTAGGCCTCGATCTGGGTCACCAGGCTGTCCGGCAGCGGCACGTAGTCCAGCTGCTTGGCCTGCGCATCGCCCTTGGTATAGACCCAGCGGAAGAAGTCCAGCGTGTTCTTCAGGCCGGCCGGATTCTTGGGCTTCTTCTGCACCAGAATGAAATTGGTGGCGGTGATCGGCCAGGCGTTGTCGCCGGCGGCGTTGGTCATCACCAAGTAGAAGTCCTTGGCCGTGCCCCAGTCGGCACTGTTGGCCGCCGCGGCGAAGGTCTCGTCGGACGGCTGCACGAACTTGCCGGCCGCGTTCTTCATCGCGGTATAGGCCATCTTGTTCTGCAGCGCGTACGACAGCTCGACGTAGCCGATGCCGCCCTTGATCTGCTTCACGTACGCGGCCACGCCCTCGTTGCCCTTGCCGCCGATGCCGGTCGGCCACTGCACGGCGGTGCCTTCGCCGACCTTGCCCTTCCAGTCCGGGTTGACCTTGGACAGGTAGTTGGTGAAGTTGAAGCTGGTGCCCGAACCGTCGGAGCGATGCACCACGGTGATCTTGCCTTCGGGCAGCTTCACCCCCGGGTTGAGCGCGGCAATGGCCGGATCGTTCCAGGTGCTGACCTTGCCCAGGAAGATGTCGCCCAGGGTCTTGCCATCGAGCTTGAGCGCGCCGGCAGCGATGCCGGGTACGTTGACCACCGGCACCACGCCGCCGATCACCGAGGGAAACTGCGCCAGCCCGGCCGCGGCCAGTTCTTCCGGCTTCAACGGGGCATCGGAGGAGCCGAAGTCCACGCTGGCGGCCTTGATCTGGGCGATGCCGCCGCCTGAACCGATCGATTGGTAATTGACCTGCTTCTTGGTGGCGGTGTCGTAGTCGGCCGACCACTTGGACATCACCGGGTAGATGAACGAGGCACCGGCGCCGGTGACGTCGGCGGCGTGGGCGCACAAGGCCAGCGAGGCGGCCAGGACGCCCACGGCCAGACGGGTCTTGAAGGAATGGGTCACGGAACAGCTCCAGTAGGGTTGAGGTCAGGACGTCCCGCAGGCACGCCATTGCAGGGCAGCGGCATGACTGCGCGGTGTCGAAGAGATGACAGGACAATGACGCGCAGGCGCGAACGCCTGCAGGATCGGGTGCGGCGCGGATGGGGGCCGGGCGTGCTCGGCAAGCACGCCCGGCGACCGACGCAGCGGATGGCTTACCAGTAGAACTGCGCGCGCGCCTCGATGATCGACGGGTTGTCGTCGACCAGGCCACGGGTGGCACTGTTGTAGCGGGTGCTTTCCACCTTGGCGTAGTCCAGGGCGAACTTGAAGTTCGACCGCCAGTACCAGTTGGCGCCGACCGTCCATACATTCATCTTGCCGCCCAGCACGCCATCGACGAACGGCGTGGTGCCGTTGGAGACCAGGTGGCCGTCGTTGAGGTCCAGGGTGTCGTAGCGCACTGCCAGCTGCCACATGCCCGAAGCCGGTTCGTTGGGCAGCGGGGTGGTCGGCACCCCGGCCTTGTAGCCCCAGGTTTCGCCGGTGATGTTCCAGACGCCGCTGACGTACCAGCCGTCACTCTTATAGTCACGCGCGTTGGCGCCGATGCGGTTGGCGTTTTCCTGGAAGTACTCGCTCTGCAGCTTGAACGGGCCGGTGATCCACATCGCCTCGGCACCGGCCACGCCCACGTCGTCGACATTGGTGATGGCGCCGCTGTCGATCAGGCGGATGGTGGTCAGGTCGGCGTCCGGGCGGGCACGCAGGCGCAGGGTATCGTCGTCGGTGTCGTAGGCCAGGTAGCTGAGACCGACGTGCAGCACGTTGCCGGTCTCGTTGATAGGCGCCCAGGTGCCGCGTGCGCCGTAGCCGCTGCCGTGTGCCTGGTTACGGGTCAGTTCGCGGCCGAACGCACTGGCGGTCAGGCTCCAGTTGTTGTCGCCCATGCCATAGGCCACGCCCAGACGGCGCGAGATGCCGTAGGTATTGGTCACCGATGCCTTGGAGACGAAGTCGTTGTTCTTGGTGCTGGACAGTTCTTCCAGGCTGTTGGGTTGCTTGAACTGGCCGATCTGCAGGTAGTTGTTGGCGTTGCCGCCAAACTTGTACTTGATGTTGTTGTCCAGGAACCGCCCGGTGCTGCGGATGGTGGTGCCGCGGATGGTGACGTCCTTCAACACGCTCGGGTCGTAGCCGGCCACCCATTCGAAGTTGCCCGGACCCTTGCCCTTGAGCACCAGCTCGGCGCGGCGGATGCTGAATTCGGAGTTGTCGCCATTGGCACCGATCGGGCCGTTGAGATCCTGCACATCGTTATGGAACCAGTTGCCATCGGCCTGGACCAGGCCCTCCAGCGAGACTTCCGAGCCTCCGATCACATCGATGGCGATTTCGGCGTGTGCTGCCGGAGCGGAAAGCGCCAGCAGCAGCGCGGAGGAGAGCAGGGTAGGAGCGAGTTTCATGGATGCCTTGCGACCTGAGAAAGTGGGCGCAGGCTATGGCGTGAAGGTTGCGTTAATGTGACAAATCAGCAAAGACGTCACAATTGATTTTTGCCAATAAAGACAAGAGTTTACGATCGTTTCAACTGTGTCGTCGTGTGTCAGAAATCTGAATGCAATCGTTTTATGACAGCGCGTGGACCAGGGCCGTAGGCGCTGTTTTGAGGTCTGCGTCACTGGCGACCTGAACTGCAACTATTGCAGGATGAACATATATGTCGGTTTGTGCGACGCACCACTTGCGCATGCCTTGCCTAAATTGTTAGTTTCGAGGCCATGTTTCCTCGATTCCTCCAACTGTTGCTGGTTTGCCTGCTCGCGCTCGGCGCGTGGTCGGCGGCCAGTGCACACACGCGCATCCAGGATGCGCTGGTGGGCGACGGTCTGGCGGTGATGGTGGATGCTGGCGAAGAACGCGATACAGCAGAAGATCCGCAGGACGACGGCGATACCCAGAGCCAGGTCGATACCCAGCCTGCGGACGATATCCCCTTGCTCTCCCAAGCATGGCCGATGCTGGCGCGGTATTCCCCTTCCTGGCACGCGCACCACGCGCCGGTGAGTCACAAACGCGACCTGATCCCGCAACTGCGTCCTCCAAACGCGTTGCTTGGCTGATCCCCAGCGGTCGTTGTAACCGGTGCACCGCGCGCCGGATTTTCTCTTTCGTTTTCTTTTGCGACCTGCGGTTTGCGCCGCGGGTAGCCATCCGTTGCCTAGAAGGAATCTCCCATGGAAAGTTTGCTCGAAGGTTTTCGCCATTTCCGTAAGGAAGTCTATCCACAGCAGAGCGCGCGCTTTCAGGAACTGGCCGGCGGCCAGAGCCCGCACACCCTGTTCATCACCTGCGCCGACTCGCGCGTCATGCCGGAGCTGATCTTCTCCGCGCAGCCCGGCGAACTGTTCGTCTACCGCAATATCGGCAACGTGGTGCCGCCGTACTCCCAGCACGTCAGCGGCGTGGTGGCAGCGATCGAGTACGCCATCGCCGTGCTGGGCGTGCGTCACATCGTGATCTGTGGCCATACCGACTGCGGCGCCATGAAGGCCGTGCTCAAGCCGGAATCGCTGGAAGACGTGCCTTCGGTGGCGGCGTGGCTCAAGCACACCGATGCGGCGCGCCATGTCACCGCCCATCACGGGCACGATCCGGCCAGCCCGGACGCGCTGAGCTGCATGACCGAAGAGAACGTGGTCTCGCAGCTGGACCATCTGCGCACGCAACCGGTGGTGGCTGCGCGTCTGGCCGCCGGTACCCTGCGGATCCACGGCTGGATCTACGACATCGCCCACGGCGACATCCGCGCCTTCGATGCCGAGAAGGGTGGCTTCCGTCCGTTGCTGGGCGAGAGCACCCCCGAGGCGACCCCGCGTCCGCGACTGCAACAAGTCGTCCGCGCTGAACTGGCCTGACGGAGCCGATCATGAACACATCGGGTATCGGCGGATATTTCCGCCAGGGACTGTTCGGGCGCGATTTGCTGTCGTCGGTCGTGGTCTTCCTGGTCGCATTGCCCTTGTGCATGGGTATCGCGATCGCCTCCGGCATGCCGCCGGCCGCGGGCCTGATCACCGGTATCGTCGGTGGTCTGGTCGTCGGCTTTCTGGCGGGCTCTCCTTTGCAGGTGAGCGGGCCGGCCGCCGGCCTGGCTGTGTTGGTGTTCGAGCTGGTCCGTGAGCACGGCGCCGCCGCGCTCGGTCCAGTGATCCTGGTGGCCGGCGCGATCCAGCTGATTGCCGGTCTGTGTCGGGCGGGCGTGTGGTTCCGCATGACATCGCCGGCGGTGGTGGCCGGCATGTTGTCGGGGATCGGCATTCTGATCGTGGCCTCGCAGGCGCACGTGTTGATGGATGCGGCGCCCAAGGCACGCGGCCTGGAAAACTTCGCCGCGCTGCCTGCGGTGCTGTGGCAGGCCATCAGCGAAGGCACCGGCCGCACCGCGTTGTTCGTGGGTCTGGCCACCATCGGCATCATCCTGGCATGGGACAAGCTGCGTCCGCAGCGTCTGCGCTTCCTGCCTGGTGCATTGATCGCAGTGGTCGCAGTCACCGCCACGGCGCAGCTGCAGGGCCTGGACGTCAACCGCGTCGACGTGCCCAGCAACCTGTTCTCCGCGATCAGCATCCCCAGCGTTTCCGAGATCTTCGGCGTGTTCAATCACACGCTGCTGGTGTCGGCGGTGACCTTTGCCTTCATCGCCAGCGCTGAGACCTTGCTCTCGGCGGCGGCGGTGGATCGCATGCACCAGGGCGCTCGCACGCAGTACGACCGTGAGCTGGCGGCGCAGGGTGTGGGCAATATGCTGTGCGGCTTCCTGGGCGCGTTGCCGATGACCGGCGTGATCGTGCGCAGTGCGGCCAATGTGCAGGCTGGCGCGGCCACTCGCGTATCGACCATCCTGCACGGCAGCTGGCTGCTGGTGTTCGCGATGCTGCTGCCGTGGCTGTTGCGGATGACGCCGGTGGCGTGTCTGGCCGGCATCCTGGTGTACACGGGCGTGAAGATGATCAAGATCGGGCAGGTCAAGGAGCTGGCGACCTACGGTCGTGGAACGGCTGCGATCTACCTGGCGACCACCTTCGCCATCGTGGCCACCGACCTGCTGACCGGCGTGCTGATCGGCTTCGGCCTGTCGCTGTTCCGCCTGGCGCTGCATTCCTCGCGTCTGAAGGTCGAGGTGCGCGAGCACGCCGACAAGAAGGACGAGATGCATCTGACCCTGCAGGGCTCGGCCACCTTCCTGAAGGTGCCGGCGATGGCACGTACGCTGGAAAGCGTGCCGCCGAACACCGCGCTGCATCTGGACGTGGCCAAGCTGCACCACGTGGACCATGCCTGCATCGAGTTGCTGCGCGACTGGAGCCGGAATGCGGCCTCGCGCGGATGCGAGCTGGTGGTGGACTGGAAGGAGCTGGAGCGGCGCGTGGAAGGCCAGCGCGCCGTGGAAAGCGCGCCGGTGGTGGAACCGCGCAAGGCGGCATAAGCCTGTTGTCGTCCCGGCGTTCGCGCCGGGAGCAGTTCTGTCGTGACCGGATGATGCATGGCGCCGAAAGACGCATCATCCGGTCGCGATTTTTTTTGGGCCGGGATTCGGGATTCGGGATTCGGGAATCGCAAAAGCGTATGGCCGTGCGTTTGCTGGGTGTGGATCGGGGTTCTCTACTGCGCTTTCGTCTTGCTGCGGGCTGGTGTTGATGCCATAGCCGCATCATTGCTCGTTTTTGTTTGCCGCTCTGGGGCCGGCGGGGTCTTGTCGGGGTAGCGGCACAGGTCGTGGATCACGCAGCCCGGGCAATCCGGTTTGCGCGCCTTGCAGACATAGCGCCCGTGCAGGATCAGCCAGTGGTGGGCGTCATGCAGAAACTCTGCAGGGATGACCTTGACCAGTGTGTCCTCCACCGCGCGCACGTCCTTGCCGGGTGCAAGGCCGGTACGGTTGGCGACCCGGAAGATATGCGTGTCCACCGCCATGGTCGGCTCGCCGAAGGCGGTGTTGAGCACCACGTTGGCGGTCTTGCGGCCGACCCCGGGCAATGCCTCCAACGCCGCACGATCGTGCGGCACCTCGCCACCGTACTGCTCCAGCAGAATGCGGCAGGTGGCGATGACGTTCTTGGCCTTGGCATTGAACAGGCCGATGGTGGAGATGTAGCGCTTCAGGCCTTCTTCGCCCAGGTCCAGGATGTCGCGCGGGGTGTTGGCCACCGGATACAGCTTGCGGGTGGCCTTGTTGACGCCGACATCGGTGGCCTGCGCCGAGAGCAGCACGGCGATCAGCAATTCGAACGGCGTGGTGTATTCGAGCTCGGTGGTGGGATGCGGATTGAGTTCGCGCAGCCGCGCGAACATTTCCTGGATCTCGGGTGTGCGCATGGTGCGGCCGCGGCGTGGCGCAGCGGTTGAGCGAACGGGAGTCAAGACTGCGCGCCTCCGGCGGCCTTGGCCTTGGCACGCGCCAGGATGGCGGCGGCCAGCGGCGGCAGTGCGGGCGCGGCCGTCTGGCTGGGAGCCGGGGCAGGCGCACGTCGCGCCTCGCGCTCGGCAGCACGGCGTTGCAGGCGGGCTGCGCGTGCGCGGTAGCGTTCGCGCGCGGCCCAGGCAGTGCGCAGGCGCTGTTGCGCGGCGAGCAGTGCGGCGACGACGTCGGCTGGCGTGGCGTCCGCACCGTCTTGTTGCGGCGTCGGCTGGTAGTCCATCAGTCCGAGTGCAAGCGCACGATCGAGATCGTCCGCCCGCACGCAGTCGAACAGTTGCAGCGGCAGCGCGTGCATTGCCGGTGTGGGGTTGGGCGGCATGATGCGTCAGCGATTGCGGAACTGGGCGGGGCGCTTGTCGAGAAAGGCGCGGGTGCCCTCGCGCATGTCCTGGCTGGCAAACAGCAGTGCAAATTCCGCAGTTTCCAGCTGCAACCCCTCTTCCAGGCCGCATTCGCCGCCGAACACCACCGCGTCCAGGATGCCGCGCACCGCCAGCGGTGCCGAGTCGGCCAGGCGCTGCGCCACTGCCAGGGTTTCTTCGTGCAGGGCGTCGGCTTCGACCACGCGGTTGACCAGGCCCAGCTGCAAGGCGCGCGCCGCGTCGATCGGTTGACCAAGCAGGCACAGCTCCAGCGCGGCGGCTCGTCCGGTCAGGCGCAGCAGGCGCTGCGTGCCACCGAAGCCGGGGATCAGGCCAAGATTGACTTCCGGCTGGCCCAGTCGTGCGCTGCTCGCGGCGATGCGCAGGTGGCAGGCCATGGCCAGTTCCAGCCCGCCGCCCAGCGCGAAGCCGTTGACCATCGCAATGACCGGCTTGGGCATGCGCTCGATCCGGCGCATCAGCTGCTGCCCCACCAGCGAGAAGTCACGGCCCTCCATCGCCGACAGCTCACTCATTTCGGCGATGTCCGCGCCGGCCACGAAGGACTTGGGCCCGGCGCCGGTGAGGATCACCACGCGCACCTCGTCGGCCTTGGCCGCGTCGGCGAAGGCCTGGTCCAGCGCCAACATGGTGTCGCGATTCAAGGCGTTCAGTTTGTCCGGCCGGTTGACCGTAATGGTCCGGACACTGGCGTGATCGGCGATCAGAATGACGTGATTGGACATCGAAAACCCTTGTGAACGTAAAAAAATAGTAAATGCGGAACTTCCGAAAGCCTTGCTGGTCCTAGCTTTCGCGATAAGTAGCGGTTCGCTAGCGCGGCCGCTATCCTAGCGCGTCATCTCAGGCGGCAGACCCGTCCTGTGCCACCACCCTGGAGAATTGTTTGATGAAGTTGCGTTCTATCGCGGTCGCCGTGGCGGCCCTGGCCCTGACGGGCAATGCACTGGCCCAGGACACGACGTCCGAAAAGGGCAAGTTGAGCTATTACTTCGGTTACGACTACGGCAACAACCTTGCCGAACTCAGCGGTCGCGGCGAGCAGCTCGACATCAACTCGGTGGTCAAGGGTCTGCAGGACGCCTATGCCAAGAAGCAGCCGGCGATCACGGCCGACCAGCTGAAGCCGGCGGTCGAAGCGTTCCAGAAGCGCGAGCAGGGCCGTGCCCAGCAGGCCAAGGCCGAGTACGACAAGGCCGCTGCCGCCAACAAGACCAAGAGCGATGCGTTCCTGGCCAAGAACAAGGGCACCGCTGGCGTGCAGAGCCTGCCGAGCGGCGTGCAGTACCGCGTGATCGAAGCCGGCAAGGGCGCCAAGCCGACCCAGGCCAGCACCGTGCAGCTGGAAGTGGCCGGCCCGTTCCCCTTCGGCGACCGCGAGAAGGCGCGTCCGGCGCAGCAGATTCCGGCCATCAAGGTCAGCGAAGTCGAAATGAAGGCGATGCGCGAGACGCTGCTGCAGATGCCGGCCGGCTCCAAGTGGGAAGTGACCCTGCCGCCGGAGCAGGCCTATGGCGCCGATCCGCGCACGCCGTTCCCGCCGAACGTGGCCGTGCAGTTCGAGATCAAGCTGGTCAGCGTGAAGTAATCGCGTTTGCCGTGTTTGCTGTTGCAGTGACGACGCCGGCCACCAGGCCGGCGTCGTCGTTTTGGACCGATAGACAGGCGCGAGCAGAGCGATGGACAGATCGCACCACCATGGCAGCAGCGACCGATGAGCCAGACCGATTCGGCCGGTGCGCCGCTGCCCAGCCCCTGCATCGGTGTATGTTCGTTGGACGCGCAGTCGCACTGCGTCGGCTGCCTGCGCAGCCTGGATGAAATTGCACGCTGGATGAGCATGAGCGACACCGAACGCCAGGAGTTGTTGCACACCGTCTTGCCGGCGCGCGGGCTGATCGCCACGCTGCCCGAGCATGCGCGGCTGCGGCGGGCGCTGTATCCGCTGGACACCGCACCCGATGGGCCGGGCTGGAACCATGCCGAGCTGATCGATCTGAGCGAGGGCGGTACCTGCGCCGAAGCGGCGGTGCTGTGCGGACTGGTGCCGCGCGCGCAGGGCACCACGGTGCTGCTGACCCGGCGCACCGACAGCCTGCGCCATCATGCGGGGCAGGTCAGCTTTCCGGGTGGGCGGATGGAGCCGTCCGATGCCGACGCGGCGGCGGCGGCCTTGCGCGAGAGCTGCGAGGAAATCGCGCTGGGCGCGGGGCAGGTGCATGCGCTGGGGTACCTGGATCCCTTCCTGACCGTGAGCGGCTTTCGGGTGACGCCGGTGGTGGCGGTGATCGACCCCGGTTTCGTGGCGGTGCCGCAGCCGGAGGAAGTGGCCGAGGTCTTCGAGGTGCCACTGGCTTATCTGATGGACCCGGACAATCTGCGCAGCGTGGAGCTGGAATTCCGCGGGCGGCCGCGCCGCGTGCTCGAGTACGACTGGCCCGGGCAGCGCATCTGGGGCGCCACGGCCGCCATTCTTCTCAATCTTCGTCGTCGCCTGGAGCAGGTCGCATGAGTGCAGAGCCGAACTGGACCACCCTGGTGGACACCGCCACGTTGGCCGGCGCGTTATCGCATCCGCAGCTGCGCTTGCTGGATGCGCGCGCCGCGCCGCCCACCGCACCCGACCCGGATGCGGCACGCAAGGCCTACGCGCAAGGGCATCTGCCCGGTGCGCACTACGTGGATCTGGACCATGACCTGGCCGATCTGTCGCGGCCCGGGCAGGGGCGGCATCCGTTGCCGCACAGTGCCGACTTCGCCAGTCGCCTGGGCGCATGGGGCATCGCTCCGGACAGCCAGGTGGTGGTCTACGACGCCGGCGATGGCAGCATGGCGGCCGCGCGCGCCTGGTGGATGCTGCGGTTGATGGGGCATCGCCGGGTGGCGGTGCTCGATGGCGGGCTGGCAGCGTGGCGCGCCGCCGGCCTGGCGGAGATCACCGAGCCGCCTGCATTGCACGCCGGCCCTGCGTATCCGGGCAGTTTCGATGCCGATGCGGTGGTGGAGGCCGAGCAGATCCAGGCCCGGCTGCAGCAGGCGCCGGGCTGGCTGCTGGATGCGCGGGCCGGCGAGCGTTTTCGCGGCGAAGTGGAGCCGATCGATCCGGTTGCCGGACATGTGCCCGGCGCGCTCAGTCGTCCGTTGGGCTTGAGCCTGTGCGATGGCCGTTTCAAGCCGGCCGAGGAACTACGTGCGGAGCTGTCCGCATTGCTGGGCACGTACCGGCCGGAGCAGGCGGTGGTGATGTGCGGATCCGGCGTGACTGCCTGCCATCTGTTGCTGGCGCTGGAAGTGGCCGGGCTGTCGGGTGCGCGCGTGTACGCCGGTTCTTGGAGCGGATGGCTGCAGGATCCGGCGCGTCCGGTCGCGACCGCTGCCTGATCAGGCACAATACCGGCAGGAATGGTGTCTGTGGGGACGCAGGCTCGCGGCGCGGAGCGCGGATTCTTGCAGGGTTGGTCGTGACATGCGGTTGCACTTGCAGGTCGGCGTCGTGTGCGCCGCGGTAATGTCGATAGCGGCGTGTTCGGCGGGGTCCACCGCCGACGCAGACGGCGTGCGGATGAGCGGTCGCCACGATGCGGACGGGCCGCAGGTCTATCAGGTTGCGCTGGAAGACGCGCGTGCCCGGCGGCTGGACCAGGTGCGCGCACCCGATGGCTGGCTGAGCTACACCGGCTCCGGTCGCCTGCGCGCCGGCCGTTACCGGGTTGGTAGCGATCCGCACAGCGATCTCGTCCTGCCGGCCGGGCCGGGGCAATTGGGCGAGCTGAGCCTGGATACCGAAGGGCACGTGCGTTTCCGCGCTGCGGCCGGGGTGCCGGTGCGCTTGAACGGGCAGCCGGTGGTGGAGGTCGGTCTGGAGCCCGAACGCGCGGGGCAGCGCGGCGACCGGCTGGATGTCGAGAACCGGCAGTTCTATCTGGTGCAGACCGGCACGTTGTTCGGCTGGCGCTTTCGCGACCCGGGCGCAGCGACGATCCGCCGTTTTCAGGGCTTCGACTATTTCCCGACCGACCCGCAATGGCGGGTGAAGGCGCGCTGGCAGCCGTATGCCACGCCACGCAGCATCACCTTGCTGACATCGATCGGCACGCCGTTGACGGTGGATGTGCCGGGCGAGGCCGTGTTCAAACGCGATGGCCGGGAATATCGCCTGCAGCCGATCATGCAGGACGACGGCAGCGGGCTGTTCTTCCTGTTTGCCGACCGTACCAGCGGCAAGGAAAGCTATGGCGGCGCGCGCTACCTGTTCACCGCGATGCCAAGCGGTGGACAGGTGACCCTGGATTTCAATCTGGCCGAAAACCCGCCCTGCGCCTTCACCCCGCATGTGGTCTGCCCGATCGCGCCACTGCAAAACCGGCTGGACGTGGCGGTGGACGCGGGCGAAAAGACCTATCGCGCGCCGGATCCCTGATCGCTCGGGCGTTGCACGCCCTGACCCGGCATGCGTTCAACGCACTGCATGCGACCAGTGCACCGCCGCTTCGATGCGGGGCCACGGAAACAGCGGGCCAGGATCGAGCTTGCGCTGGATCTTGCGCGCCGGATCGTCGCTGGCCGCTTCCAGGGTGGTATCCAGTTCCTGGTGACCGGCGATGCGGCGCACCGAAGGCAACTGTTGTTGCAGCCATTGCAACAGCGTGACAAGCGCGGCGATCTGCGCCTGCGGATATGGCTCTTGCATCAGCTGATGGCGCGAATCCAGCCAGTGCGGATACCGCCCGCTGTTGACCAGTTCGATGCCCAGCGTGTGCGGATTGTGCCCGCGCACATGATGGGCGATGCGCTCCAGCGCAACGTACTGCTGGATGCTGCCATTGCGGTCGATGTAGTAATGGCCGCTGTTGCCGGTGCCGCTGTCGTAGAGCACGCGCTCGCCGTAGTCGCGCGCCATCGCCATGTCCGGCAATTCGGTGCAATGGATGACCACCATGTCGATCTGGCCGAGCGCGCGGCGGGCCAGGCGCGATTCGTAGGGCAACGGCGCGTAGGTGATCGGCGGCGACGGCAGGACGGCATCGGACATGAAGCGGATGCTAGCATTGCCCGATGGCTTTGAATCCCGACAGCCCCCTGGGCAAATTGATGGCAACGCTGCCGCAGACCGGTCAGGTGACCTGGATCGGCGTGCGTCCGGCGCGTGATGTGGCGATGCTGGAAGTGGACGCGGCACAGGCCACCGCCGGCGTCGGGCTGGTGGGCGATCGTTACAAGGGCGGCAGCGGCAAGCGTGGGGTCACCCTGATCCAGGTCGAGCATCTGCCGGTGATCGCGGCGCTGGCCGGGCACGCGGCGATCGCGCCGGCCACGCTGCGACGCAATCTGGTGGTCAGCGGGATTCCGTTGATCGCCTTGAAGGGGCGGCGCTTTCGCATTGGCGATGTCGAGCTGGAAGGCACCGATCCCTGCGACCCCTGCTCGCGCATGGAAGACGCGCTGGGAGCCGGTGGCTACAACGCGATGCGCGGGCATGGCGGTTTGTGCGCACGCATCCTGCGCGGCGGCGTGGTGCGGCTGGGCGATGCGGTGCAGGCGCTATGAGCCGCGGTCACTGCATTCTGGCGCACGGTTTCGAAAGCGGCCCGGCGGCACGCAAGGTCACCGCGCTGGCAGAGGTGGCCGAGCGTCTGGGCTGGAGCCACGAGCGCCCGGATTTCACCGACTTGGATGCGCAGCGCCAGATCAGCCGGCTTGGCGATGTGCAGGGGCGGCTGCTGCGGCTGTTGCAGACTGCGCGTGCAGCCGCAGATAAGGGCCCGCTGGTGCTGGCCGGTTCCAGCCTGGGGTCGTATATCGCCGCACAGGTGTCGCTGCAGGTGCCCACACAGGGTTTGTTCCTGATGGTGCCACCCACCACGATGGGCCCGATGCCGGCGCTGGATGCCGCGCCGGTACCGATCTCCATCGTGCATGCCTGGCGCGATGCGTTGATCCCGGCGGCGGAGGTGATTGCCTGGGCGCAGGCGCGGCGTGCGCGCTTGTTGCTGGTCGACGACGAACACGATCTGGCCGCGCATGTGGATGCGGCGTCGGCCGCATTCGCCGACCTGTTGAACAGCCTGTGATGCACGCGTGCCGTGGCTGGCGCGGCCTGCCAGGTGAGCGATGGACGTGCTGATTCGCGAGGCCGGCGAAGACGATGCGGCGGCCATCGAGATCCTGACCATGGTCGCGTTCATGCGCGATGACCACAGCCGCCACGACGAGCAGTACGTGATCGCGGCGCTGCGCGAGGACGGAGCGTTGGCGTTGTCGCTGGTGGCCGATCACGACGGCTACGTGGTCGGGCATCTGGCGGTTTCGCCGGTCGTGCTGTCGGACGGCTCGTCCGGTTGGTATGCGCTGGGGCCATTGGCGGTCGGGCCGGGACATCAAGGTCGGGGTCTGGGCACGCGGCTGGTGCAGGCGGCGCTGGCGAATCTGCGCCAACGCGGGGCGGCCGGTTGCCTGGCGCTGGGGGCACCGGGCTTCTTCAAGCGACTGGGATTCGCGGTGGAGCCCGGCCTGAGCCTGCCCGGAGCGCCGGTGTCGGAACTGCAGGCGCTGGCCTTCGGCGACCGCCTGCTGCCGCTGGCCGATGTGGCGTATCACCCGACGTTCGGACTGGGCTGAGAGCGCAGCGACAACGTTACGGTCGGCCCTCCGTTGGATATTGGCGGGGTGCGCAGCAACCGGTGCGTAGCCGGTGCGATTGCGAACGGTGGCCCCAGCCTCGTGGGGTGACGGCCTGGTGCGGGCTGCAATAGCTACCGCGCGGATTGGGCGGTATCGACGGCAGCCTGCGCACCGACACGAGCGATGCGCGCCGTATCCACACCGGCATCGCCATCGCGCACACCCTGCAAGCGCAACAACGCACGCTTTTACGATTCCCGATTCCCGATTCCCGATTCCCGATTCCCGATTCCCGAATCCCGAATCCCGAATCCCGAATCCCGAATCCCGAAATCAAGCTGCGGCCCCTCAGTCATGAGCGGCCGGCATGCACGCACCGGCAATGATTCGTTTCGCGGCAACTGGCCTCGTCCTTCCGACCACCGCACGGTGTCGGGCTCTGCAACCGTGGGCACGACGATGCAATCCCCCATTGCCGATGCGGAGGCGGACCATGCAAGACAACGACCTGCACCCGGGCCAATCCACTTCTCGTGGCCAGCTGATTTCCCATTCCGCCGAGCCCCCGCCGCAGGACGAGGCGTTGTTGCAGGCGGTCCGCGCGCGTCTGCGGGCCACCGCCAACGGCGCCGATGCGCACGTGGACGAACTGCTCGCCCTGGTCGACGAGCTATGGACCTTCGCGCTGGGTCGCTTTCTGCTCATCAATCGTGGGCTCAATGCCGAGTGGGCGCACCAGATGGTGACCCATCCATCGGGAACCCTGGCGAAGGAGTCGACACCGGCGCTGCAGTACGCGTTGTTCGAGTCGATGCCCTTGCTGCTGGCCACGCGCGAGCGGTTCGGCATTTTTCGTCAACAGCTGCAGGCGTTGCTGCGTCCGGGCATCACCCTGGCATCGATCCCCTGCGGCTGGATGGGCGAACTGCTGCTGCTCGACTATCGGGAGTGCCCCGGCGTGCGCCTGATCGGCATCGACCTCGATCCCGAGGCGCTGGAGGGTGCGCGTCGCCTCGCCAGCCAGCATGGTCTGGATGGCCAGCTGTCGCTGCAGCTCGACGATGCCTGGGCACCGGGAGAGGCGGCCAGCGTGGAGGTGCTGACCAGCAATGGCCTGAACATCTATGAGCCGGACGACGAGCGCGTGGTGGCGCTGTACGGCAGGTTCTACGAGCGCTTGCGCCCGGGTGGAACGCTGGTGACCAGCGCACTGACGCCTCCACCTGGCGTGTCTGCCGAGTCTCCCTGGAATCTGGACGCGGTCGATGCCGAGGGCCTGCGTCTGCAGACGCTGGTGCTTGCCGAGATCGTGCAGGTTGCCATCTCGTTCCGTACCCACGCGCAGACCCGTGAGCAGCTGGAGCGCGCAGGCTTTGTGGATGTGCGCTTCATCGACGACAGCGCCTGCGCGTTTCCAACGGTGATTGCGCGAAAGCCTGCTGACTGAGCGCCGCTGCGTCGGAGCGCATGCAAGGGTGCAGCAGCGCCGCGCTTGCCGCGCCGGCACGCGGATGCTCCATGTTGCCAACCGCACGCCGATCTCCTGCAGCCCGGCAACACGCCATTGCTTGAACGCGTGGCCGCATGCAGGCATCTGCGGAGCCGGATGCCTGGGGTGTTGCACCGCTCGGTGCGCGCGTAGACTGGGCGCACAGCCCGCCATGTGAGATCGGTCCGATGCGCCATTGATGCCGCCGTCGTGAAGACGGCCATACCCGTTGCCGTTCCGCCCGGAACGCGACGTGTCCTGGCATGCAATGGAGACGCTGATGACCTGTCCGTCGTTGACGCTGGAAAGCGTGACGTATGTGCTGCCCGACGGCAGCACGCTGTTTTCCGATCTGAGCCTGCACATCGATCAGCGCCGCACCGGCCTGGTTGGCCGCAACGGCGTAGGCAAGAGTGTGCTCGGTCGCCTGTTGGCCGGCCAGCTGGCACCCAGTGCCGGGCGCTGCCTGCGCAGCGGCAGCGTGCATTACCTGCCGCAGCGGGTGAGCGCGATGCCGGGCCAACGCATCGCCGACCTGGCCGGCGTGGCGCCGGTGCTGGACGCGCTGGAGCGCATCGAACGCGGTAGCGTGGCGCCGGCCGATTTCGAATTGGTGGGCGAGCGCTGGACGGCGCATGCCGACTTTGCTGCCGCGCTGCAGCAGCACGGGCTGGACGGGCGCGATCCGCAGTCGCCGGCCGCCCGCCTCAGTGGCGGCGAGGCGATGCGGGTGGCGCTGGCCGGCGCATGGCTGCTGCAACCGGACCTGCTGATCCTGGACGAACCCAGCAATCATCTGGATGGCTTGCAGCGGGAACGGCTGGTGACGCAGTTGCAGACATGGCCGGGCGGGGTGCTGGTGATCAGCCACGACCGCATGCTGCTGGAGGGCATGCAACGCATCGTCGAACTGTCGGCGCAGGGAGTGCGCAGCTACGGCGGCAACTACACCGATTACGCGCAGCAGCGCGCTCGCGAGCAGCAGGCGGCGGCCGAGCTGCTCGCGCAGCGCAAACAGGCCCGTGCACGTGGCCAGCAGGCACTGCAGGCGCAGCTGCAGCGACAGCAGCAGCGCCAGGCGCGCGGGGCGCGCAGCGCCGCGCAGGCCAACCAGGCGCTGATCCTGCTCGGCGCGCAGAAGCAACGCAGCGAGGCCAGTGCCGGCAGACTGCAGCATCGCCAGCAGGCCGAACACGCCCGCCTGAGCGCGGCAGTGGTGCAGGCCGCGGCGCAGGTAGACGAGCCGCAGGCCATCGCCGTACTGGCGCCGGCACGGCCGGCCATTGCGTCGCAGCGGCTGGCAACGCTGCAGCAGGTGGAACTGGGTGACGGGCACTGGGGCGGGCGACGGCTGGACCTGCTGCTGCACGGGCAGCCGCGCATCGGCTTGGTCGGCCCCAACGGCAGCGGCAAGTCCTCGCTGTTGCAGCTGCTGGCTGGGCGGCTGAGCCCGGCATCGGGCCGTTGCCAGGTGCATGTGCCGGTGGCCTATCTGGACCAGGACCTGGGCATGCTGGACCCGGCGCACTCGGCCTTCGCCCACCTGTACGGCGCAGACCCCGATACTGCGGCGCATGTGCAGCGCCTGCGGCTGGCCCTGCTGGGGCTGGATCAGGCGCGCGCGGATCTGCCTTGCAGCCAGCTCAGCGGCGGGCAGCGGCTCAAGGCCGCGCTGGCCTGCGCGCTGTACCGGGCACGGCCGGCGCAGCTGCTGTTGCTGGACGAGCCCAGCAATCACCTGGATCTGGCCTCGGTGGAGGCGATCGGGCAGCTGCTGCGCGGCTACACTGGTGCGCTGCTGGTGGCCTCGCACGATGCCGCTTTCCTGCAACGGCTGGGCCTGCAGCAGCGTCTGGACACCGCACAGCCACAGTGGCGGCTGGCGCCTTGGTGAACCGCGCGGCGGCCGGCGGGGGTGGTAATGCCGGCCGCGATGGCCGACCATTTGCGCCCGTCCACGGCGGCCACGGCATTGCCCTCTGCGGGCGCCGGCCCGCCGTCCTGCTCCCACGCTCGCCGCCACGGCCAGCGTCTTTATTGATACCTGCCCACGTGAAATTCTTCGCATCCTGCGCCAAAGGCCTGGAATACCTGCTTGCCGACGAGCTGCTGACGCTCGGTGCCAGCAAGGCCACCGCCACCATTTCCGGTGTCAACGTCGAAGGCCAGTTGCGCGACGCGCAGCGCGCCGTGCTGTGGTCGCGCCTGGCCAGCCGGGTGCTGTGGCCGCTGACCGAGTTCGATTGCCCGGACGAGGACGCGCTGTACGCCGGTGTGGCCGCGCTGCCCTGGCACGAGCATCTGGCGGTGGGGCATACCCTGTCGGTGGATGCGCACGTCTCCGGCACCGCTATCACCCATGCCCGCTATGCGGCGCAGCGCATCAAGGACGCGGTGGTCGACAGCATGCGCCGGGAGGGGCTGGAACGTCCGTCGGTGGACGTGGACAGCCCGGACCTGCGCCTGAACCTGTCGCTGCGCAAGGGCCGCGCCACCATCTCGGTGGATCTGGGCGGCGGCCCGTTGCACCGGCGCGGCTGGCGCATGGCGCAGAACGAGGCGCCATTGAAGGAAAACCTGGCTGCGGCGGTGTTGCTGCGTGCCGGCTGGCCGCGCGTCCATGCCGATGGCGGCGGCCTGCTGGACCCGATGTGCGGCAGCGGCACCTTGCTGATCGAAGGCGCACTGATGGCCGCCGACGTGGCGCCCGGCCTGCAGCGCTATGGCAGCGATGTGCCCAGTCGCTGGCGCGGCTTCGATCGCGAGCAGTGGCAGCAGCTGGTAAGCGAGGCGCGCGATCGCGACAGCGCCGGGCGTGCCGCGCTCAAGCAGGTGATCCATGGCAGCGACATGGACCCGCATGCGATCCGCGCCGCCAGGGAAAATGCGCAGGTGGCCGGGGTGGCCGAAGCGATCTGGTTCGGCGTGCGCGAGGTCGGCGACCTGCAGACCCCACCGCAGGCCACCGGCGTGGTGGTGTGCAATCCGCCCTACGACGAGCGCCTGGCCGCCGATGCGGCGCTGTACCGCCGGCTCGGCGATACCCTGCAGCGGGTGGTGCCGCAGTGGCGTGCCAGCCTGCTGTGCGGCAATGCCGAGCTGGCCTATGCCACCGGGCTGCGCGCCGGCAAGAAATACCAGGTGTTCAATGGCGCGATCGAGTGCGCGCTGATCGTCTGCGACCCGATCGCGGTACCGCGTCGCACCCCGCTGGCGGCGCCTACCGCGCTCAGCGAAGGCGCACAGATGGTGGCCAACCGCTTGCGCAAGAATCTGCAGAAATTCAAGAAGTGGCGTGCGCGCGAAGGTATCGAATGTTTTCGCGTCTACGACGCCGACCTGCCGGAATATTCCGCTGCCATCGACGTGTACCAGCAAGCCGATGGCGACCGGCGCATCTTCCTGCACGTGCAGGAGTATGCCGCACCGGCGACCATTCCCGAGGCGGATGTGCGCCGTCGCCTGGGCGAGTTGCTGGCGGCGGCGCGCGAGGTGTTCGAGGTGCCGGCCGAGCGTGTCGCACTGAAGTCGCGCGAGCGTGGCAAGGGCGGCAGCAAGTACGGCCGCTTGGAGCAGCGCAACGAAATCATCAACGTGCGCGAGCACGGCGCGCTGCTGCGGGTGAACCTGTTCGACTATCTGGACACCGGCCTGTTCCTGGATCACCGCCCGTTGCGCGGCAGCATGGCGCAGCAGAGCAAGGGTCGCCGCTTCCTCAACCTGTTCTGCTACACCGGCGTGGCCAGCGTGCAGGCGGCCGTTGCCGGTGCCAGTGCCACCACTAGCGTGGACCTGTCCGGCACCTACCTGCAGTGGTGCGCCGACAACCTGGCCTTGAACGGCCAGGCCGGCAGCAAGCACAAGCTGGTGCAGGCCGATGCGCTGGCCTGGCTGGAAGCCGAGCGTGCGCATTTCGATGTGATCTTCTGCGACCCGCCGACCTTCTCCAACTCCGCGCGCGCGGAGGATTTCGATATCCAGCGCGAGCATGTGCGCCTGTTGCGCGCTGCGGTGGCGCGCCTGGCGCCGGGTGGGGTGCTGTATTTCTCCAACAACTTCCGCCGCTTCAAGCTGGATGAAGACGCCGTGGCCGAGTTCGCGCAGTGCGAGGAGATCAGCCCGCGCACCATCGACCCGGATTTCGAGCGGCATGCGCGCATCCATCGCGCCTGGCGGTTGACGGCCTGAGCCCAGCCCGCTCGTGTTGGATGGAGCGCCGCATGCAGCGGCGAAGTCGCCAGCAAGCGCAATTGTCGTATCGGCACACGGCGAAGGGCAGCCACCAAAACGACGGCGCTCACCGCCAGGCGGGCGCGGCCAGGGCTCGGTGCGGCATGTACCACGCGTACACTGCGGCTCCTGCGCGCCATCCGCACTCACCTGACGACCGCTCGCACCGTTGTATTCGCCGCTCCAAGGCGTGGTGGCGCCTGAACGTGCGGACGCAATCGCGGCCGCGCAGGCCAGGGCAGGGCGCAGCGGCAACGAGCCCGCCACGGGGCTGCGGTATGCTGATTCGCATGTTCTGGAGTCGACGATGACCGCAGCACCCCGTATCGCTTTCCTGGCCAGCCCGACCGAGCCTGCGGCCAATGCGCGCGCGCGCCTGGTGCAGCGCTACGGCGATCATCCGCTGGAGACCGCCGAGGTGGTCTGCGCGCTGGGCGGGGACGGCTTCATGCTGCAGACCCTGCATCGCCATGGTGCTGCCGACAAACCGGTGTTCGGCATGAAGCTGGGCTCGGTCGGGTTCCTGATGAACCAGTACCGCGACAACGAAGTCGATCTGCTGGCCCGTCTGCAACGCGCCGAGCCCGCCCACCTGCGGCCGCTGGAGATGCTGGTGCAGACCGAATCCGGTACCAGTGCCGGCTCGCTGGCCTACAACGAGGTCTCGCTGCTGCGGCAGACCCGCCAGGCCGCGCATCTGAGCGTGGACCTCAACGGCCAGACCCGCATTGCCGAGCTGATCGGCGACGGCGTAATGGTGGCCACTCCGGCCGGCAGTACCGCCTACAACTATTCGGCGCATGGTCCGATCCTGCCACTGGGCTCGCACACCCTGGCGTTGACGCCGATCGCGCCGTATCGCCCGCGCCGCTGGCGCGGCGCCATCCTCAAGGCCGATACCGAGGTGCGCTTCCGCGTGCTCGATCCCTACAAGCGCCCGGTCAGCGTCACCGCCGATTCGCACGAGATCCGCGACGTGGTGGAAGTGACCATCCGCGAATCCACGCAGCGCCGCGTGACCCTGCTGTTCGACCCGGAACATAACCTGGAAGAACGCATCTTCAGCGAGCAGTTTGCAGTCTGAGCGGCGGGGATTGGGCATTCGGGATTCGGGATTGGTCAATCACCGGCCCGCTGTCTGCAGTTGACGTGCGATCATCCTGGCATCGTGCAGCGGCGGTGTCCGCTTCAAACCAATCCCCACTCCCGAATCCCGAATCCCAGCCCCAATGCCCGACAACTCCCCCAGACTCCTGACCGTCGCGGTGACCTCGCGCGCGCTGTTCGATCTCGAAGAGGGCCATGCCTTGTTCGAGGCCAGCGGGGTGGAGGCGTATTCGGCGTTCCAGCGCGAGCACGAGGACGACATCCTGCAGCCTGGCGTTGCGTTTCCGGTGGTGCGCAAGCTGCTGGCGCTCAACCACGACGTGCCCGAAGAAACCCCGCGCGTGGAGGTGATCCTGCTGTCGCGCAATTCGGCCGATACCGGCTTGCGCATCTTCAACTCGATCCAGCACTACAACCTGGGCATCGTGCGCGCCACCTTCACTTCCGGCGAGCCGACCTGGCCGTACGTCAAACCGTTCGGGACCGATCTGTTCCTGTCGGCCAACCCGGACTCGGTGCGGCGTGCGCTGACGCACGGCATTGCTGCGGCCACCATCATGCCGCGTGCGCCGGGCGAGCGTGCCGAGGCGGCTGCAGCGATTGTGGACAACGACGAAAGCCGGCTGTCCACGCAGTTGCGCATCGCCTTCGACGGCGATGCGGTGATTTTCGGCGACGAGAGCGAGCGCATCTCGCGCGAGCAGGGCGTGGAAGCCTTCGGGCGGCATGAACGCGAGCGCGCGCGCGAGCCGTTGTCGGTGGGGCCGTTCCGTAATTTTCTGTCGGCCTTGCATGCGCTGCAGGCGGCGTTCCCGCCCGGCGAAGCCTCGCCGATCCGTACCGCGCTGGTCACCGCGCGCTCGGCACCGGCGCATGAGCGGGTGATCCGCACCCTGCGCGAGTGGGGCGTGCGGCTGGACGAGGCGCTGTTTCTCGGCGGCCGGCACAAGGGGCCGTTCCTCGAAGCCTTCGGCGCGGATATCTTCTTCGACGATTCGCAGCACAACATCGACAGTGCGCGGCAGCATCAGCATGTGGCGGCCGGGCACGTGCCGCACGGCGTGGCCAACGATCCGCCGGGCCGATGAGCGAAGCGCCGCCGCCATTGCGCGTGGCGTTACGTCGCACCTGGCGCACGCTGGAGCTGTCCTTCAGCGACGACACGGTGCAGACCCGCATGGCGCGCTGGGCACCGCATCGGCTGGTGCTGTCGTATACGCGCAGCATGCTGGCCGCGTTGTGGCTGCAGCCGCATCCTGCATGCATCGGGCTGATCGGTGTGGGCGGCGGCGCGCAGTTGAAGTTCTGCCACCGTTATCTGCGGCATGCGCGTATCGAGGCGGTGGAGGCCGATGCGCAGGTGCTGGCACTGCGCGATGCCTTCGTGCTGCCGCCCGACGATGCGCGGCTGGAGATCAGCCTGGGCGATGGCGCGCAGTGGATCGGCGGGCGCGCCGGGCGCTACGACCTGTTGCTGCTGGATGCCTACGATGCCGACGGCATCCCGCCAGCGTTGTGCACTCCCGACTTCTACGCGCGGTGCCGCGCTGCACTGACGCCTGACGGGGTGCTGGCAGTCAATCTGTACGATGTGCCGATTGCCGGGCCGCTGGCGCAGCTGCGTACGATCTTCGACGGGTTGGTGCTGGTGCTGCCCGAGCCGGATCTGCGCAACCAGGTGGCCTTCGCCTGGAACCGCCGAGGTACCCCGGGCACGCTGCAGCAGGCCCTGACACCGTTGCCGTGGATGGCACGCCGCCAGTTGCGCCCCGCGATGCGACGGCTGCAGGCCGCGTGGCTGGAGCGGGCCTGGCGGTTTTCGTAACCCGGCCATCGGCAGCACGGCTTGGCTGGCTGGCGCGGCGCCACGTCACTGCGCCGGCGGCGAGCTGGCATCGCCTAGCGGCAGCTGGATATCGGTCAGCCGCCAGCGCAGGCCCTGGCGGGTCAGCACGAACACCACTGGGGCGCCGGCCGCGGTCTGGGTGGTGGCGGTGAAACGGCGGGTGGATTCGAAGCGTTGGCGCGCGCCCTGCAGTGGCCTCGCCGGTGCCGGCGCCGCGTAGGTATCGGCACTGACGGTATCGCCGGTCATGCGATTCCACACGCCATGGCCTTGCAGCAGGGCACCGATGCCCAGCGGCGTCACCAGCGTATCCACGCCGGCGCTGCTGATTCCGCTGGCCAGTTGCAGGGCGAAGCCGCCCAGCAGGCTCGATTGCATGCCGCTGCCGGCCTGGCGCACCAGGTAGTCGTCCAGCTGCGCCTTGAGGTTGACGCGCAGGCTGGGGAAATCCACATGGCGTTCCAGCTGCGCGGCGTCGCGTTCGGCGATGGCCTGGCTGATGCCGCGGATGGCCAGATACGGCCCGGCCACCACGTAGGCGGCCAGCAGGATCACCGCTGCCAAGGGCAACAACCACCAACGTTTCTTCATCGTTCGCACTCCGTTGCCAGGTGGGAGGTGTCGGCGCGCAGCGGGCCGAGACTGGCGTGTGCGAAATCTCGAAGGTGATTCGGGGGCATCCAGGACGCCCGGTCGCGCCCGGGTGCGCTCCTACGGCAGGGTGTGGCGGCGGCTGCAGGCGTTTCGCCCGGCGATCGCCGAGCTACGCGACATTGGTAGCGGCACCTCCGGGCGCGATGGGCATTGCCGATTGCGCGTCGCGGGTGCAGGCGAGCGACTGCTTGCCTCGCCAGACGCATCAGAATTCCAGATCCAGCGCCGCGCACAGGTAATCGACGAACGGCGCCAGGATCACCAGGTCCGCCTCGATGGTCTGGCGCAGGCGTGGTCCGGTCATGACGGCGTCGTCCAGGTGGCGCAGGTAGGCCCAGTTGCGATGCTTGAGGTCGTCGATGAATTCGAAATCGTTGGGAAAGCCACGCGGTGCACGCACCAGTTTCTCGCTGTCGTCCAACGCGAACTTGCGGCGTAGCTTGGGATTGTGCGCAGCCGCTTTCCAGCTACCCGGATTGTCGAAAATGAACTGGCGCAGCTTGCGCTGGGTCTCCGGTTCCGGATGCCAGAGGCCTGCACCGACAAAGCTCTCGCCCGGTTGCAGATGGATGTAGAACGATGGCGCTGGTACTTCGCGTCGGCGCGCATGGAACAGGCGCGCACCCTGCCAGTTCTTGTACGGCGATTTGTCGTTGGAAAAGCGCGCATCGCGGTAGATGCGAAACAGCGAGCCACCCTGGGTCCTGGGGTCGGCGCGATAGTGCTCGCTGACCTGTGCCAGGCCCGGTTGCAGATCGGTGATCAGCTGTAGGAACGGCTGGCGCACATGCGCCTCGTACTGGTGCCGGTGGTCGTTGAACCAGGTCTTGTCGTTGTGGCGGGCCAGGGCGCGCAGGAACTTGAAACTGGCATCGGAAAAATAGCTGGTCATAGCGTGCGTTGGAGGTCCGAACCCCAGGCGGCGAGCTGGTCGAGTAGGGCTTGCTTGGTAGCATCGTCGGGGTGAGCAAGCCGTAAATCCGCGATCTGCGCCTGGTACTGCGCCAGCGTCACTTCGCCCAGCCCGCGGTCTTCGAGCAGGCGCTGGCGGCGGTAGGCATTCCAGCGGTCCAGTTCCGCGATCGACAGCGTCTGCGGCCAGTTGCGCGCGCGGTAGCGGAACAGCAGCTCGATCAGGCGCGGGTCGCGGAAGCGCGCCTCCAGCGCGCCCAGCTCGGCCGGTGCGCTGGCGCGCACCTGGGCCAGCAGACGCTTGTCGCCTTCGGCCAGGAAGCCGTCGTAGAGCGAGGCGTCGGCATCGTTGCCCGCGGCATCGGCGCCGCGCTCGTTGGCGTACACCTGGCGGACCTTCTCGGCCAGGGCGGGGCCCAGTGCGCGCAGGCGCTCGGCCTTGGCCAACACTGCGGTGCGGTCCACGCCCAGGCGCTGGAAATCGGCATCGCGCAGATGTTGCCAGGCCACCAGCGCCGGCGACTTGTTCAGATGCACTTCCTTGAGCGCAATGCGTTGTTCGCCCTCGGGCAGATCGGCAGCGCGGATGTACAGCCGCTCGGCGATCTCCTCCGGGCTCAGCCGCAGCAGCACCTCCGGGTCGCCGTCCAGATCGAACACGATCACCCGGCTGTCGATGCGTGGGTGCCGGGTCAGCGGCAGTACGACCGCCGCGCACAGGCGCGAGGCCGGGTAACGCTGGGAGATGTGCAGCACCGGCTGCATGCCGATCACATCCAGCAGCGTGGCGGCAAAGCGCTTGTCGCGCAGGCGCAGCGCGTAGTCCCACAGCTTCGGCTGGTGCTGCTGGAATCTGCGCGCCATGCCGATGGTGGCGTACACATCGGACAACGCTTCATGCGCATCGCCCTCGCGCACGTCGTTGGCATCGGCCAGGTGTTCGAGCTTGAACGAGGTGGCGCCGTCCTCGCGTTGCGGCCAGACGATGCCGTCCGGGCGCAAGGCATGCACCAGGCGCAGCACGTCCAGCAGGTCCCAGCGCGAATTGCCGCCGCGCCATTCGCGCTCGTAGGGGTCGTAGAAGTTGCGGAACAGGCCGCAGCGCACGAACTCGTCGTCGAAGCGGATCGAGTTGTAGCCCAGCGTGCAGGTCTGCGGGCGGCCCATCTGTTCGGCGATCCGCGCGAACGCTTCGGCCTCGTTCACGCCTTCGCGCAGCGCGTGCTGCGGCGTGATGCCGGTGACCATGCTGGCGTAGGGCGAGGGCAGCAGGTCGTCGGCCGGCTGTACGAAGAAGCTGATCGGCTCTTCGATCACGCGCAGCTGCGCATCGGTGCGCACCGCGGCGAACTGCGCGATGCGGGTGCGGCGCGGGTCCTGGCCGAAGGTTTCCAGGTCGTAGAAGAGAAAGGTCTCGGGCATGCGGTGGCGACATCCAGATCCGCGGCGCACGGTGCAGGCGCCGCCTAGTGGCCGCTAGTATCCCTCATCGCCGAGCGGGTGCGCTGAGGCGCAGCTGTGCGACTGTCGGCGACAGCGCTGCAGGCATGCGCTGCATGTGGCCATTGCAGCAAGGCGCGGCAGGCTTCAGTGCGCGCCCTCCAGCGGCTCCAGGCGGGCATGCACCACCGCTTCCAGCGCGGCCCAGTCGATCTTGGACAGGTCGCTGTGTCCGCGCGTGGCCTCGACCAGGATCTGGCGCTGGATCTCGCTGCGCGCCAGCGCGATCGAATAGCGCGTGCGCAGAAAGGTCACCATGGTGTAGTGCGGCACGAAGCGGGTGGGCCAGCGCGCCTGCAATTGCTGCTCGAGGTCGCGTTGCAGCAGGAAGTCGGCATCGCCGACGCGGTCGCGCATTTCCAGGTAGTTTTCCAGTGCCATCTGCTGGATCGCGGCGGCATCGTCGCGGCGCGCCGCTTCGAACGCGGCGAACGCGCTGCCGATGTCGTCGTGCGCATCCATCTGCTCGGCCAGCGCCACGCAGTCTTCGAACGCGCAGTTCATGCCCTGGCCGTGGAAGGGCACCATCGCGTGCGCGGCATCGCCGATCAGCAGTGCGCGGCTATCCAGGTGCCAGCGCTCCAGGGTGAGGGTACCGAGCAGTCCGGGCGGATGTTCCTCCCAGTGCTCTTCCAGTTTCGGGATCAGCGGCAGCGCGTCGGGAAAATCGCGGGCGAACAGGGCATGGGCTTCTTCGCCGGTGCGGGTAGTGGCGAAGCTGGGCTCGCCGGCGTTGGGCAGGAACAGGGTGACGGTAAAGGTGCCGCCATCGTTGGGCAGCGCGATGCACATGTAGCGCCCACGCGGCCAGATGTGCAGCGCATTGCCTTCGATGCGGAAGCCGCCATCGGGCAGCGGCGGAATTTCCAGTTCCTTGTACGAGTGATCGAGAAATTCGATGCGCTCGCCCAGTGGCGATTTGCGCTGCATCGCCGCACGCAGCGCCGAGCCGGCGCCGTCGCTGCCGATCAGGCTCTGGAAATGGATCTCGTGCGGCTGGTCGTCGCGGTCGTCGATGAAGCGCGCATAGCCGGCATCGAAGTCCACCGTGTGCAGGCGGCGATGGAAGTGCACGCGCGCACCGGCCTGTTCGGCCAGGTCCAGCAATGCGATGTTCAATGCAGCGCGGTGGATCGACCAGATCACCTCGCTGTCGTCGCGGCCATAGCGCTGCAGCTGCGGTGCCCCGCTGACCGGGTGCACCATGCGCCCGCGCATCATCACCGCCTTGGCCATCACTGCGTCTTCGGCACCGGCCTGGCGCAGCGCATGGCGGCCGCGTTCGGCCAGTGCCAGGTTGATCGAACGGCCCGATTCGTAGCCCTTGATGCGCGGGTCGCCGCGGCGTTCGTAGACGGTGACCTGCCAGCCGCGGCGCGACAGCAGGATGGCCAGCAGGCAACCGGCCAGGCCGGCGCCGATCAGGGTCAGGGAGCGAGGGGAGACTGGGCTCAATGCAATGTCCGGCAGCAGCCGGACGCAGCGCCGGCAAAAAGGGGGAGACAGCAACTGGCAATGGCGGCCGCCCTGGCATCAGCCATGGGCGGGGCTGGGAGTGTACGTGCGCATGCGGCGATTCCGCGTGCCGGTCGCGCGGCCTGGTGGCACGGCAGTCAGCCTGCCGCGCTCAGGCGGCGGCCCAGGCTTCCACCTGCTCCACGAAGGTGTGCAGATCGCTGAAGCGGTTGTACAGCGGCACCGGCGCGATGCGGATCACGTCCGGTTCGCGCCAGTCGCCAAGCACGCCGGCCGCACGCAGATGTTCGAACAGGGCGCGCCCCTGCGCGCGCCCGCCGGCCACCCGCAGCGACAGCTGGCAGCCGCGCCGCGCCGGTTCGGCCGGGGTGACGATCTGCAGCACCTGCGGCAGCCGAGCGTGGATCAGCTGTTCCAGATGGCCGGTGAGCCGTTCGGACTTGGCGCGCAAGGCGGCCATGCCGGCCTGGTCGAACAGCTCCAGCGACGCGCGCAGCGGCGCCAGTGCCAGCACCGGCGGGTTGCTCAGCTGCCAACCTTCGGCGCCGGGCGAGGGCACGAACTGTGGATCCATGCGGAAACGGGTCTGCTGCTCATGCCCCCACCAGCCGGCCATGCGTGGCAGATCGCTGCTGGAGTGCCGTTCGTGCACGAAGCAACCGCCCACCGCGCCGGGGCCGGCGTTAAGGTACTTGTAGTGGCACCACACCGCAAAGTCGGCGCCATCGTCGTGCAGGGTCAGCGGGAGATTGCCCACCGCATGCGCCAGGTCGAATCCCACCGCGGCGCCCTGCGCGTGCGCCAGGCGCACGATCCCGGCCAGATCGAAGGCCTGGCCGGTGCGGTACTGGATGCCGGGCCACAGCACCAGCGCCAGCCGCGGGCCATGCACGGCAATGGCCTGGGCAATGGCGGCCATCGACAGCGTGCCGTCGGCTTCGTCGGCCTGCACTTCGATCAGATGGGTGGCCGGATCCAACCCGTGCAGGCGCAACTGCGATTCCACCGCATGGCGGTCGGAGGGGAACGCGCCGGCCTCGATCAGGATCGCACCGCGCTCGGTAGTGGGGCGATAGAAGCTCGCCATCATCAGATGCAGGTTGACGCTGAGGGTATTCATCGCCACCACCTCGCCAGGCTGCGCGCCGACCACGCGCGCCAGCCCGTCGCGCACCAGCTGGTGATAGGTCAGCCACTGGGTAGGGCCGGTGAAGTGGCCCTCCACCGCCAATGCGCCCCACAGATCGAGCACCTCGCTCACCATGGCGCGCGCCTTGCGCGGTTGCAGGCCCAGCGAATTGCCGACGAAATAGGTCTGGTCGGCACCGGCATGCTGCGGAAACACGAAGGCATCGCGCAGGGCGTGCAGCGGGTCGGCGGCATCCAGCGCCGCGGCATGGGAGCGGGACAGTGCGTCGGTGGTCATCGGGCTCGCAGTGGTCTGAATCGATGCGGCAGTTTACCCGCCGGCTCCATGCACGCCGTCATCCGTTGCCGCGGTGTCGGTCGAGGTCGCTCGGACGGGGCGCAGCAGATGGGTGAGCGTGCCGATGCTGTCGGTGACGCGGTCGATGGTGTCGGCCAGCGCAACGGTGGTTGGCGAGCTGTCGGGCAAGGCGGCCAGCGCGTCGGACAGCGTGCGCTCGGCGCTGCGCAAGGTGGCCGCGGCCGGCGTGCCACCATCGGCCAGGCAGGCAATGAGCTCGGCCAGAGCCTGGTCGGCACGTTCGGCAAATGCCGGCAGCGCGTCCAGCGTGGGCAAGGGGTGGCCATCGCGCAACACCGCTTCCAGCAGCAAGGTGGCGCGGATCAGCCGGTTGCCATTGGCCAGCAACGATTCGGCCAGCTTGAGCTCCTGCAGGTTGCGCCGGCTGCGCGGCTCGCCACGCAGCCGCTCGATCGAGGCCTGCGTATTGGTCCGCGCCACGCGTGCCGCGGCGCGGCTGTCGTTCAGGCGCTCCATCCGCCCAAGCAGCAGGTTGTGCAGATGTTCGCGATAGGCGTCGAGCAACTGCGCCAGCGCGCTGCGGATCTGCCGGCGTTCGCGCGTGGGCCACAGCGCGTAGGCGATCAACGCCAGCGCGCTGCCGGCCACGGTGGCCTGCAGGCGCGCGCCAACGGCCTCGCCGGGCGTGACGCCCTCGAAGGACAGCAGCAGCACCAGCATGCCGGTGAGGAAGGCCACGCCGATGCCGTAGTTGACCTGGGTCAGCAAGCGGAAGCCCAGGCAGAACAACGCCAGCAGGGCCAGGCGGATGCTGGCGCCATCCATCGCCAGATGCGCGAGCAGGGTGGCCAGCAGCAGGCCGACGAAGGTGCCGGCCACGCGCAGCGCGCCGAAGCTGAAGGTGCCGCCGAAATCCGGCTTGAGCACGATGGCGGTGGTCATCGGGATCCAGAATCCATGCGGAATCTGCTGCCAGCGCTGGAAGGCGATCGCCAGCGCCAGGCACACCCCGCAGCGCAGTGCGTGGCGGAATGCCACCGAGGACAGATCCAGGTTCGCACGTAGGGTCGCCCACCTGGCCGCTGGCCGCAGTGCCGCCGGCAGGCGCGCTTCGGCCAGTTGCGCCTGGATGTCGCCACGGCTGCTGGCCCAGTGCGCATTGCGGATCAGGGCGCGCAGCTGCCCACCCAGGCCCTGCGCGCGGGCCACCGCCACGCGCACCAGGCGGCGCTCGCGGGTGTCGGCGTTATCGTGCTGGAACTGCGCCAGCGCGGCGACCAGATCGTCGAAGCCGGTCATCGATGCATCGGCCGCCTTCGGGTCTTCGCCCGCCGTCATCGCATGCGCCAGCTGCTCCAGCACGATGGCGCCGCGTTCCAGTACCCGTTCGATCGCCGGGCGCGCCTGCGAATCGCTCAATCGGGTGTCGGCATCGGCCAGCGACAGCAGCTCCAGCCGCACGCGGTCGCACAGCTCGGCGATGATGCGAAAGCTCTGCACCGCGATCGCGCGCGAGCGGTGTTCGCCGTGCAGCATCACCATCGCATCCAGCACTTCCTGGGTGGCCGGCGGTGCGGCGCCGGCGTCTGGACGCTGCCGGGCGATGCCGGCCAGTTGCCGCATCAGCTCGGCCAGCGCAAAGCGCTCCGGGCGATAGCGCTGCAGCGGCCAGGCCGCCAGCGCCAGCAGCACCTGCAGCAGGCCGCCGGCGAAGATCAATGCCGCCACGCCGGGCGCCTGCTCGGCCGGCAGCCGCATGTCGGCGCTGACCACCAGCAGGATCATGCTGGTCAGCCCGACCCGCGCCGCCACCGGTCCCAGCGCGACCAGCAGGCCGCCACCCAGGCCGAGCAGCAGCCCGGCCAGTACCAACGCCGGCGTGTCGTGCCCGACCCACACGCCCAGCAAGGCCGCCAGGCCCGCCGCCAGTGCAGCCATCAGCATGCGCTGCAGGCGCGCGCGGTACGGGCCGGGCTGGTCGGAGAACATGGTGTTGAGCGCGCCGCTGCACACCGCCAGCCCGGCCGCGACATGCCCGGTGGCCACCCCGACCGCCAGCGGCAACACCACCGCAGCGGTGTTGCGCAGGGCCACGCGCAATGGCACATCGCGCGGCTTGAGGTCGATCAGTGCGCGCAGCATGGTGCCGATGGGCGAGGTGACGACGGAAACAACGACTGCGTGGGTGTCATGCACAAGACACCGTCACGTGCGGGTACTGCGTGCACCTGCGCATGGGCGATCGCCTGCATCGCGCTGCGCGTGCCCGCCGTGATCACGCCCCGCTGCCCACCGCCTGTTCGGCGGTGGCATAGCGCTCGGGCGCAGGATGCACGTGCCCGCATCGCGTACAGGTACGCAGCGCGAGCGAGCGATAGAAGTGGTCGAACACCGGCGGAAAGTCGGTTTCGATATTGCGCAGCGGGAACATCGCTTCGTACAGCTGGTGATTGCACTGCGGGCAATACCATTGCAGCCCATCGTGCTCGTGCGGCAGGCGCTCGCGCTCGATCACCAGACCCACCGAGCCGGCGGCGCGCTGTGGCGAATGTGGCACTTTCGGCGGCAGCAGGAAGATCTCGCCGGCGCGGATCGGGATATCGCGCGCCACGCCTTCGTCCTGCACCTTCAGTACCATCTCGCCTTCGAGCTGGAAGAACCACTCCGGGCCTTCGTCGTAGTGATAGTCGGTGCGTGCATTCGGCCCACCGACGACCATGATGATGAAGCCATCCTGCTGGATGCACTTGTTGCCCACCGGCGGCTTGAGCAGGTGGCGGTGTTGCTCGATCCAGGCGTGCAGATTGATCGGCGGGATCAGCATCGGCATTTCTCGACAAAGAAGGCCAGCATAGCCAACCGGCGGCGCCGATGGGCACCGCGGTGGCTCACGTATGGGCGACGACTCAGCGTTCGGCGTGGTCGGCCTGGATCTGCGCCAGCGCCGCGTCGTAACGTTCCTGCAACAGCTCCGGGCGATCGATCGACATGCCCAGGTCGTGCGCATGCCCGTCGCGCAGGCTGTACACCCAGCCGTGCACGCACAATGCCTGCCCACGGTCCCAGGCATCGCGCACGATGGTGGTACGGCACACATTGACCACCTGTTCCAGCACGTTGAGCTCGCACAGGCGCGCGTGCTGCACCGGCAGATCACCCGCATCGTGCAGGCAGGCCTCGTGCTTGTCGGCCACATCGGTGACGTGACGGATCCAGTTGTCCACCAGCCCCATGCGCTTCTGGGTGAGGCTGGCGAACACGCCACCGCAACCGTAGTGGCCCACCACCAGGATGTGCTTGACCTTGAGCACGTCGACCGCGAACTGGATCACCGACAGGCAGTTCAAATCGGTATGCACCACCACGTTGGCGATGTTGCGATGGACGAACACCTCGCCCGGCGCCATGTCGATGATCTGATTGGCCGGCACGCGCGAGTCAGAGCAGCCGATCCATAGGTATTCGGGCGTCTGCTGGGTGGACAGCTTGGAGAAAAATTCCGGGTCTTCGCGACGGATACGCTCGGACCAGGCACGGTTGTTGTCTAGCAGATGGTTGAGCTCGTTCATGGGGTCAGTATTCCAGAAAACGCGGTCGTGGTGGCCCCCTGCCGGGGCCCGGGATGAATCAGCTTTCAGGCAACTTAGTATCGGCGAATGGCCGATGTCCGGCTGTTGCACCGATGTGGAAACTGGCGCCACCGATCAATTCGACAGGTGGCGCCGATGGCTGACTTCAACGTGTTTTTTCCAACCCTGCTCAAGCACGAAGGCGGCTTCGTCAACGATCCCGCCGATCCGGGTGGGGCCACCAACAAAGGCATCACGCTGCTGACCTTCAAGGCCTGCGCCCAGAACTTGCTGGGCGTGGAGCCAAGCCTGGCGAACCTGCGTGCCTTGACGGATGCCCAGGCCGGGGTGATTTACAAGGCGCAGTACTGGGACCGGCTGCGCGCCGACCAGATCGCACTGCAGCCGTTGGCCAACATCCTGTTCGATTTCTATGTCAACGCCGGCGGCAACGCGATCAAGCTGCTGCAGACCGTGCTCAACGCGCAGACCGGCGGCTCGCTGGTGGCGGACGGGCGGATGGGACCGGCGACTTTCGCCGCACTGGCATCCAGCAACCAGCAAGACCTCTATGCACGCTACAGGGCCGGCCGCAAGGACTACTACCAGCGACTGGTCGCCGCGCGACCTGCGCTTGGCAAGTTTCTCAAGGGATGGCTGGCACGCGTGGATAGCTTTCCCGAGGCGGTCTGAGCCGGCACCGGCCCAGCGACATCTCCGACCAACGAGTCCAACATGGCGCAAATCTCTCTCAATGATCTGATCGAAGCGCTGGCCGGGGCGGTCATCGACGCCCAGGACCGGATCGAACAGCACCAGATGGCCAATCTGGGCGCGTTCTTCGACGAGGACAACCGTCCCAGAAGCGTTCTGATCCGCTTGCCGTCGCAGCATCCGGAAGCGGGCGAGAACGACGAAGACCTGTATCGCGCACCGCTGTTGCCGCTGGTGTCGTCCAACGTCCTGCGTATCAAGGACGTCGAGATCAGCTTCGATGCGCAACTCGGCGAGCTCAGCGAACTGGACGAAGCAGCGTTGCCGGCGTCGCTGGCGGTTCCAGCCGCCGTCGAGGACTGGCATCCCAAGCCGCCGGCGCTGCCCGGCCAGATCGGCATCGATCTCGGCTCCAACGCAAAAAGTGCGCGGCACAGTGCGGTGCATGTCGTGTTGCGCGTGGAAGGCAGCGAGCCGACCGAAGGCGTGGCACGTCTCATCAATCGTCTTGCGCAGTCGCAAGGCGTGTTCAAGACGGTCAAGGGAGACTGATTCCCGCCGTCATCGATTCTTATGAAACATCACTCTTCAGGAGAGCACCATGAGCGATATTGTCAATATGTCCGACCAATTCAAGGGCCTGCCGATGGCGGATCTGATCGGCGCCCCGTTGCGTGCAGCCTGCGATGCGCAGGTCATGCTGGCCCGCGCCACCGCCGACTTCATCAAGGTCATCGGTTTCCTGCCGCCGACCGACCCTGCTGCCGATCCCAACGGAAACGGCGGCACACGGACTGCGCAGTTCAAGTTCAAACGCCCGGTCGAAGACCCCAGCGGTACCGGGATGGCCGAGGAGGAAGTGGAGATCGTGGTGCCGCTACTGACCTTGGTCAATGTTCCCAATCTGAGCATCCAGACCGTGGACGTGACCTTCGATATGGAAGTCAAATCCTCTTTCTCGGAAAAGGAAGCCGAAGACAAGAGCCTCAAGGTGGATCTGGAGGCAAGCGTCGGCTGGGGCGTGTTCAAGGCCAAGGTCAACGTGCAGGGATCGGTGTCCAGCCACAAGGAAAACACGCGATCTTCGGATAACTCGGCCAAGTATCACGTCGCATTGCACGCCGAAGATCGCGGCACCCCCGAAGGGCTGTCGCGCGTGCTCGACATCCTGCAGACCGCCGCAGCGCCACGCAAAGTCTCAGCGCCTGTGCAGGTGCCGTAAGCGTCGCTGCTGAGTCCTGTACCTTTCTATCACCCGAGTCGTTGCCGATGATCGATTTATCAGAAGTGAGCTATATCAAGCGCATCATCGTCGGCAGCGACAACCCGGCAAAGATGCAGACTGCCGAGCAGGTCGATGCCGCGCAGCAACTGCTCAATCGCTGCCTCAGCGAAGCGCCCAAGGGAGCGATTCTCGGGATCGAGAAGAGCTTCAATATCCTGCAGCTGGGCGAGCATCAGGTGGTGCTGCAATGGTTGTGCTACCACGTTGGGTTCAAGCGCAAGCCGATCTGGCTGACGGAGTCGTAGATGGCACAGGCGAACTATTCCTTGGACGCCTTCGTGGAGTTGCTCGACCAGACCGTCCTACGAGCGCAACAGCGATGCCGCCAGCGCCACGCCGCACTGGTGCATGCTGCAGTGGCCGCCTGCGGCATGCAGGTTCGCTGCGTGGATGATGAAGAAACGGCCCATGGCAAAATGGAGACCGTGCTGTCCATTCCGGTCTGCCAGTTGCGCGCGCTGCGGCTATCGCAAATCAGCGAGTTTTCGTTGATGCTGGACGTGCAGATAGAGGCGGTCACGCAGAGCGACGGTGCTCCCGGACTGGCGCTGCGTATTGCGCCGCCACGCAGCCGTACGTCGAGCCACACGCTGAAAATCGGCTATCAGGGCAGCACGTGTCCGCGTGGCGTGCTTTGGTTCGATGGCGTCGCGTTGAAGGAATGGACGCTTCATCCGTTCGTGGACGAGCCACCTTCCGATCCCGGAGTGGTGCCGTGAGGTTGCTGCTGTCAGACGCCGATGCCCGCGCGCTCGCCGAGCGGCTAGGAACCGATGTGGCGACCCTGCATGCGGATCTCCGCCGGCGGTCTTGGCGCAGGCGGCGATCCATCTTCATTATCTACCTGGTTGCCGTTCTGGTGATTGCTGCAGCCGGTGTGCTGAGCAGAAGCTTGATCGATCTTTCCATCCTGTCCAACTTCTTATCGGAGCTTTCTCATGTCTGGCCAACCTCATCATCAGCCTCACGTTCTCCGCATCGCCTCAGCCCTGGCCTTGTGTCTTTCGTTGACCGCAGTACAGGCCGCTCCGGCTGGCAGCATTCCGACGGGTGACTGGCGCGGAATCCTGTCCGCCAGCGGCGGTGCCGGCCCGGTTTATGTCCGCCTGAGCGGGCGCGCGGTGGAAGCTGACGGCACCAAAACGGCGGACGTGCGGTTTGGACCTCCTTTCAATTGTGCGCTGGAGCTACGGGCGCAGCCGGACGGTTACGCGCTGCTGTCGCGCAATGGCGGCAGGTTTTGCGATGCGCTAGCTGGTGGCCGCGCCCAGCTTGAGGTGACGGAAGGTGCGAAGTCCGGCATGCAACTCACGCTGCCTGGCCGCGATTCGCCGTTGGTCGTTGCCTTGGACCAGAGCAGTGCAGGTTTGGCCGAAGCCGGGCGCTGGCGCGGGGCGGGCCTGATTTCCGCCCAGCTGGAGATCGTGGCGACCACACTCCGCCCGGGAGACGTGCTCGGTCGCCTGCGCTATGGCGCCCCCCGCGACTGTCAGGTGGAATTGCGCTATGCCGGGCGTGCAGCAGGCATGTTGAACGCCTGGATCGGAGCCAACGATAGAGGCTACTGCCGCCAGCTCAGCGATGGTCAGGCCAGTCTGCGGATCCGCGACGATGGCAGTGCAGAGCTTGCTCTTATCGTGAAAGGTCAGCGCGATACGACACTGTTCGAGCGGATGCCCTGATGTTGGCTTAGGTGTGCGCCTGCACCTCGGGAATCACTTATGTGGAAGCGAACCAGGATGCGCGTCGGCCTGCGGCGACGCGCAGTGGCCCAGTCCGTCTCGCCGGCAGGATTCACCGGGCCGGTGTTCTCCAGCGTGCTTGAGCAACTGGAGCTCGAATGTCGGGCCATGGTGTCGTATGCGCTAAAGCAGGGGTTGGCAATGTCCCCCGATCTGCCTGGCCGGTTGGCGGAACTACGGGTGATGCCTGGCGCCTCCCTGCATGGCGAAGCCGGCGCGCGCGAACTGGCAGGTCTGCACCGACAGCTGGTTCGCGCGATCCAACCGGCAACTCCGCAAGCGGTGGTGCTGATCGAGCGGGAGCGGTTGCGCGGTGGTCTTTTGCGCTGGCTCGGCCCAATTCCGCTGATCCGCACCTTGACCTTGAGCTCGGTCGGCTGTCTTGCCACAGTGGTCGGACTGGCGATGTCTAGCTCGGTCAACGAGCAGAACATCGCGCTCGGGTTTCTCGATTCCTCGGGCAGCACGCTGGCCTGGAATGTGATGTTCATCCTGGCCTGTGCCGGGCTTGGTGCAGCGTTTTCTGCGCTCTTTCAGGCCCATCGTTACGTCGCCGACGCGACGTACGATCCGCGATTCGATTCTTCCTATGCCGCGCGCATGATCCTGGGCCTCATCGCCGGCCTGATTTTGGTGGAGTTGCTGCCGGAGGATCTGTTTGCCGAAACTAGCCTGGGCGCGTTCGGAAAACCCGCTCTGGCGATGATGGGCGGATTTTCGGCAAGTGCCGTCTATCGCCTGCTGCAGCGCATGGTCGAAGTCATGGAAACTGCCGTCCGCGGCGATTCCAGCCAACACGCCGCTGCCGCGATCCAGTCGCAGCGCGCATCGGTCGAGTCCGAAGGCATCCGCGCGCGCGGCGAGCTTGCTGCAGGTCTGCTGGACCTGCAGCGTGAGATGGAAGCGGACCCGCGTTTGGATCAAGTGCGTCAGCAACTGGCCGGCCTCGCCAGGCAGATGATGTCCGGCGATTCGTGATCTTTAGCGGGCGCGCTGCAGCGAGAGCCGAGTTGGATTTATCTGCAACCTTATGCAGAAACGATGTCTGGCACAGCGTGCCGAGCATCAGGTGGGATGTGTGTCGGTGTGGAGCGGCACAGTTCGCTTCGGCTCGTTCAACGTGTTAACACACCTTGCGCAAACGTACCCGTCGTTGCGTCACACCGACATCTACACCGTCTTCAAAACCAGCATTTGACGGTTTCCAAATCAGTCCAGGACCGATGGTTCCGAGGTGAGCGTATGACAAGCTCGCTCAAGTGCTCCTGCCGAGCATCTGTCGATTCGCTGCAGCGCGCCGCTCGAAAGCCGCTGCACAGTGCGGTCCCCATTCGTGCAACCGAGGGAATGATGAAGACACGTATCGTCGTCGCTGCTGATCGCACCATCCTCGTGGAGGGTATGGTCGCTTTGCTGCAAAAGGTTCCGGATTTCGAAGTGGTAGGGCACGCCGAAGACGGGCTGGCGTGTCTTCAGATCGCTGCCAGAGAGCAGCCGGATATCGTCCTGGTGGATGTCCTGCTCCCCGGCCTCAATGGCATAGATCTGACGCGACGTTTGATTCAACGCAGTCCCAACAGCCGGGCAATCTGCATTGCTCCATCTGATGCCTGCATGCGTGCCAGCGCAGTCTTCGAGGCAGGCGCAAAAGCCTACCTGGCGCGAACCAGCACCTTCGCCGAATTGTTGCGTGCAATTCAACTCGTTGGTCAAGATCAGATCTATATCAGTCCTCAGATGTCGCGTTCGCTGATCGCAGGACTGCGTCGAGCCGCCAAGGACGACTCCGCGTATACCCGGCTGACCTCGCGTGAGCGCGAAATCGTGCAGCTTTACTCCGAGGGTCTGTCCACCAGGCAGATCGCTACGCGCCTGCACTTGAGCGTGAAAACGGTGGGGACGCATCGCGAAAACTGCATGTTGAAGCTCAATATCCAAAGCATCGCCCAGCTCACCCGTTATGCAATCGCACAAGGGCTTTCTCCACTGGATCCTGTATCCGGCGGTGGTGGCGAGCTGTCGGAAGCATTCGTGCCGCAGCGGTCGTGCCAAGCTGGCTGAGTTGCCCAGGCTTTTGCAAAGACGGGTGCCAGTCACACAGCATTCGGCGCATGGCTGCGATGCCCTCGCGAGAGGGGGTGCTTCGCTACGCCGAGAGTGATCGATGGATTTTCCGTTCCGGTCACGCGATGCTCAACGATGCGGTTTGCGAGCGCCTGCAGGAACCTTTCGGTGGCGCCAATCCTGTCGTGACAGTGAGAATGTTGCGTCAACTTTTATCGCAGCGCCTCGTCGTCGCCGCGAGCAGTCAGCGGCTTGCGCTTTGTCCAAAGCTGGCGCCGGGGCCGCTCCACTTGCAGCGTTGAGCGTTCTTCCGGCGGCAGGTCCGCGCATGCACCCCTGGATCTGGGTTCCTGACCGATACCGAAGGATGGTCGCCATTCGCACACTGGTGGTGCGTCCAGACGCGCAGAGGGCGCGTCCAGCGACGCAACATCATTCAATACAGGATAAATCCATGAGCATTAACTTGCGGCTTGATGAAAAGGGCTATGCCGATGCGCTGACAGCTGTGCGGCATGACAACGACCACCAGGACTCTGTCGAGGTGGTCTACGTGGATGAAAACGAAAGCAAGAAAGTCTCGCGTTACTTCTTGAAGTCCCCGAACTTCGAATTGAACGCCTACGAAATCGGTGGCAGCAGGTACGACCTCAAGAGCTACCGGCACGTTGGTAAATTTCCTGGCGTCTCCTACGCCGATTTGGTCGCCGCGCTCTCCAAGGGCGGCGAGGGCGGTACCGACATGAATCAACGCTTGAGTGTCGTCGTGTGCCTGATTTGCGAGGCGGCGCGTTCCAAGCTGATTGAAGGCGCGATGCAGAGAGCCATCGCTGGGGAGCGGGTCGAACTGGAGCCGTATCGTGTGTTGATGAACATGTATGAGCACACGCTCAGGTTCAAGAGCACGAAATTCAAAGGCACGACACACGCTACTCCGCCATTGCTGCCGTTGCAGTTGCAGGACTACATCGACTATGTTCAATCCAAGGACTACACCGGCGACACGGGTATCGCAGACACCATTCGCGCGCTGAAGTAGTTTGCCCGTTGCTATATCCATCAAGGCGCAACGGCGGCATGTGTCGTTGCGCATCAAGGAGAACAATATGAGCATGTCCGAGAATGCCACTGCCACCGGGCAAGGTGGCAATCTGGAGTTCATTCAATCGCTGGAGCGGGTGCTTGCGCGTGATCGGGCTGGCACGCTGCTGCAGCCGCTTTCCGGCATGCCGGTTGCGCGGCCGATCTACCAGGTGCCGGCGACCGACGTGGCGGAACCGGTGCGGACGCTGGTCACCAGCATCTTTCGTGGCACAGGCGTCTACGATGCAGTGCCTGAATCCAAGCACGGCGAAAATGTGCACGGGTCCATGCGCGACGTGCACCAGAACGACGACCGAGGTCGCCGCTATCTTCCGGTTCTCGACTATCCAGCATCGCCGACGGGGCGGGCCGGGCTTTATCACGACTACATACTGGAGCGGGGCAAGGCATACGTTCAGAACCGGCAGCGCGAACGTTCGGGCACGAGCGATGTGCTGACCGGGTATGTGGAATACACGGTGATGCTGGAGGGCTGTAGCAATGTTCGACTGATCTTCGACTATCTCAATACCCGCTTTTTTATCTCTCCCAACCACTACAAACCGTGGGCCAGGGCAGATGCCTTGGCGGCACGTCGCAATCTGGGAGTCGATCCAGCGCGGTATCGACTCGCGCCGCACGAAGCGGGCATGGATGAGCAGAGCTGGCGCGACGACGAGTTGTACGGCCCGCATCTGCTGATCATGCTATGAGCGAAACGAAGGGCGAGGGCACCGCCTGGCGCAGGGCCAGCGCGATGTAATGACCTGGGCGCAGGTCGGTTCCGGCGTCGGCCAACACCGTGGCCGACGCCTCCCATCCTGTGGCGATCAGCCGTTCGCGTGAGCGGCTGCGGCCGTTTCAGCGCGTCGTATCGGCGTCCATGGCCGCCTGCATCAATGCTGCGATCGCGTGCGAGGCTTGGTCGGGTTGCTGCGCCAGGAACTGGCTGACGCTGCGCTGATTGGCGGCCGGATGGTTCTGGCTCAGCTTGAAGGTGAGTTCGACACGGCTGGGCACGAAGCAAAAGCCCACCAGGCCGCGCAGCTGGCGACGATGGGTGTCGCGCTCCATCTCGAACTGCCAGTCGCTACCGACACGCTGCTCGAAGTGCCGGCTCATGCGACCGATCAGATCGCCCAGCGCTTGCTCGTCGTCCACCCGGCTGCAGTGGCCGTGCAGATGTGCAACCGCGTAGTTCCAGGTCGGCACGCGCGCGGCGGCTTCCTTGTCCGGATACCAGGTGGGCGACACATAGGCATGCGGCCCGTGCACCACGATCACCGCCTGGCCAGGGGCGCGGGCCTGCGGGTTGGGGCGTGCCCAGTGCCCCTCGATAAGGATTGCCTGTTCGTCGCGCCGGTACAGCACCGGCAGGTGCGAAATGGCCGGCACGCCGTCGTTGCCCGGACTGACCAGTGTCACGAACGGGTCGTGCGCCAGCAGCTTGTCCAGCAGCGCCAGATCGGTCTGTGCGAAGGCGCGCGGTGCGTACATCTCAGGCGCGGCCGCCCATGCTGATCACCATGCGTTCGCGCAGATCGGTATCGTCGGTGCCCTGCGGCGGCGAAATCTCGTGTAGCGAAAATCCGCGGATCAGCGCGTCTTCTTCGTCCAGCCCGTCCAGCGCGACGAATTCGGCATCGAACAGTGCGGCGCGCGCGCTGTCTTCGCTGTCGTAGGCCAGCGTCTTGCCATCGCTGTCCAGCACTTCGGCGGTGCCGGCGGCCTTGATGCGCAGGCGTGCCCAGATCAGGGTGCGGCCGATGGTGGCCAGCCACCACTGGTCGCGATCGAGTTCGGTATCGGGTGCAGCGTGAGTCATGTCAGAACCTTGGAAAGCAGGCCGAGCAGGGCCGCCATGCCCAGGCCGAAAAAGATGGTCAGCAGCGAGAGCCAGGCGGGCGTGGCCAGGCCGGACAGCGCACTGTCGCGGAAACTGCGGTAACGACGCGCCAGCAACCAGCGCAACGCCACGGGACTGATGAAGGCCGGGTCGCCGAAACTGTCCAGTGCGTCCGGGTGGCGGTCGCGCAGGTGTACCAGGGTCAGCGGCCAGAAGATCAGCAGCGCGGTCAGGCCGGCGACGGCGACGCCGACGAAACACAAGGCGAAGAACAGAATCATGCATCGTGCTCCGTGGGCGGCGCATCGAACCGGCCGATGATGTCAACGAGACCGACGATATCGTTATTCAGCGCATTCAGATCTTCGGCCCGAATCCACCACTCGGTGTGGTGTGTACCGCCGACTTCTTCAATGGCGCAGGGTTCGACGAACGTTGCGCGTACTGCGAACTGCGCAACATGGCCAACCCCGCTGTGCTTGACGTTCCAGTGCGACGCGATCTGCTCGGCGTAGCGCCGATTGGTCACCGGATAGAACAGCGGTTGCTCAGGCAGCGGTAGCGGCCAGCGCCGAAAGCCGGAGTCGCGCACCAATGCGTATTCCTCCGGCCCCGCAGGGCGGTGCAGCGTGACCGTGGCCGCCGCGTTGCCCACCTCAGAACTCGGCGCTGCCAGGCGCGCGCGGGTAGGGGATGGCATCGCGGATGTTGCTCAGCCCGCATACGTAGACCACCAGGCGTTCGAAGCCTAAGCCGAAGCCGGCATGCGGCACCGAGCCGTAGCGGCGGAAATCGCGGTACCAGCCGTAGTGCTCCTGATCCAGCCCGAACTGCGCCATGCGCGCGTCCAGCACGTCCAGGCGCTCTTCGCGCTGGCTGCCGCCGATGATCTCGCCGATGCCCGGCGCCAGCACGTCCATCGCCGCGACGGTCTTGCCGTCGTCGTTCAGGCGCATGTAGAAGGCCTTGATGTGCTCGGGATAGTTGGTCACCACCACCGGGCGGCCGATGTGTTCTTCGGTGAGCCAGCGTTCGTGCTCGGTCTGCAGGTCCAGGCCCCATTCGACCGGGAAGTCGAACTTCTTGCCCGAGTTCTGCAGCAGCTTCACCGCCTCGGTGTAGTCGATCTGCTCGAACGGCGCATTGATGAAGGCCTCCAGCTTGCTGATCGCGTTCTTGTCCACGCGCTCGGCCAGGAACGCCAGATCGTCGCCACGTTCGTCCAGCACCGCACGGAACAGGTACTTGAGGAACTGCTCAGCCAGGCGCGCGTCCTCGGCCAGGTCGGCGAAGGCGATCTCCGGCTCGATCATCCAGAATTCGGCCAGGTGGCGGGTAGTGTGGCTGTTCTCGGCGCGGAAGGTCGGCCCGAAGGTGTACACCTTGCTCAGCGCCAGGCAGTACGCCTCTACGTTGAGCTGGCCGGAGACGGTGAGAAAGGTCTCCTTGCCGAAGAAGTCGCGGCTGAAGTCCACATTGCCCTTGGCGTCGCGCGGCAGGTTGACCATGTCCAGCGTGGAGACGCGGAACATCTGCCCGGCGCCCTCGGCATCGGAGGTGGTGATGATCGGCGTGCTGATCCAGTTGAAGCCGTTCTGGTGGAAGAAGCGGTGCACCGCTTGCGCCAGGCAGTTGCGGATACGGGTGACCGCACCGAACAGGTTGGTGCGCGGGCGCAGGTGCGCCACTTCGCGCAGGAACTCCGGCGTCATCGGCTTGGGCTGGATCGGGTAGGTCAGCGGGTCTTCGACCCAGCCGACAATCTCCACGCCGCTGGCCTGGATCTCGAACGACTGGCCCTTGCCCTGCGACTTCACCAGCACGCCCTTGGCGACCAGCGAACAGCCGCTGGTCAGGCGCTTGATCTCATCGAAATTGGGCAGGGTGTCGTTGGCCACCACCTGGATCGGCGCGAAGCACGAGCCATCGGTCACGTTGATGAAGGCCAGTCCGGCGGATCCGCGCAGCGTGCGCACCCACCCCCGTACCGTGACTTCGCCGCCTTCGGGCAGCTTGCCCGCAAGCGCATGTTCAACGCTGACCACCGTCATGACTATTCCCCGCCGTTGCGATCTTGAATGATCGGCGAGTTTACTGGCTGCGGCCGCGCTGGCGCGAGCGTCTGAACGGCGTGCCGGCGGCTGCGCTTGTCGCAGGCGCACACCGCCCCCATCTGTTGCAGGCATCGCCGTTCAGCGTCCCCGCCTGGTTGTTGCGGTCTCGCTATACTTGTCACCACTGTTTTGGAGTGCCCTCATGGCCGTCAGCCTCACCCCCGCCGCGCTGGAGCGCGTGCAGCGTTTCGTGCAGCAGACCCCGGGTGCGCTGGGCCTGCGCTTCGGCGTGACCAAGACCGGGTGCTCTGGCTGGGGGCATGTCACCGACCTGGCGCGCGAGCAGCGCGACGACGATGCGGTGTTCGAGCAGGGCGGGGTGCATATCTTCGTCGACCCGGTCAGCCTGCCGCTGGTGGATGGCACCTGCATCGACTTCGGCAAGCACGGCCTGAGCGAGACCTTCACCTTCAGCAACCCCAATGCCACGGCCGAGTGCGGTTGCGGCGAGAGCTTCACCGTAGACAACTCACACCGTGCGGTAGAGGCGTAGTTGATCTCTAATTTATTGAATATTAAGTGGTTTTTGTCCGAAGGTGTCCTAGGAGATCTTCGGACGTCTCTGCGGCGTGGGGATATCTGAGGGGTACAACGCGGAGCCGGGGGCACGATACCCCCAATGCGGATGCGAGGACGCTCTCATGGCTCTGGACAAGCTGACCGCGCTTCGAGTGCGGACGGCCTCGCCGGGCAAAGACCCCATGCCGGTCCACGTTCAGCAACTTCATCCGGGTCCCGGCCCGCTTGGCGAATACAAAGGCCTCGCCCTCGGTCGGCATCGACCCAGCACGGCCTGCGCCTGCAACAGCAAGCGATCTATCCCTCAGCGCAGATCCGTCGGCATGGTGACCAGCCACCAGGCCTCAGCGTTCAGCACGCGCCCAGCGCGCGCAGCAGACTGGCCAGCCAGGCTGGATCGGCGGCAGGCACCGACACGATCACCCCGCTTGGGCAATCGCACCTGCGTGATCGGCGCCTGCGTGGCGCTGCCACACGAATCGGCAGCGTGGCTGGCAAGGCTGCTACGGAATCCTGGGCCAGCTTGCGCTGTCAGTAACCGAAGATTGCGCCGTCGACGTACTACAGCCATGCAGCGCAGCAGGCTGATCCCGAGACGCGTCCGGATCGCTGGTGGCGTGATTGGGCGCTGGAAGTGGAAGTCCGTCGGGTCCGGGAGGAGAACAAGCAGGTGTATGGCGCCAGGAAGATCTGGAAGCAATTGTTGCGGGAAGGTTGGCAGATGGCGCGTTTCACGGTGGAACGGCTGACGCGCCGGCTGGGCCTGCGTGGCGTTGTCCGTGGCAAGCCGGTGAAGACCACGGTCAGCGACCAAGCGCAGCCGTGTCCGCTGGACCGGGTGAACCGGCAGTTCCAGGCCGAGCGACCGAACGCGCCGTGGGTAAGTGACTTCACCTACGTCTCGAGCTGGCAGGGCATGGCGTACGTGGCGTTCGTGATCGACGTGTACGCGCAGCGGATCGTGGGCTGGAAGGCAGAGTCATCAATGACGACGGACTTCGTGCCCGATGCGTTGGAGCAGGCGGTGCACGCCTGGCAGCGGGAGGGCGAACTGATCCATTACTCCCCAGGGGATCGCAATACGTGAGCATCAGCGAGCGACTGGCCGAGGCCGAGATCGAGCCATCGGTGGGCAGCGTGGGTGATTCCTATGACAACGCGCTGGCCGAGACGATTAACGGACTGTACAAGGCCGAGGAGATCCACCGACAGTCATGGCGCAACCGCGACCAGGTGGAACTGGCCACACTGGACTGGGTGCACTGCTTCAATCACAAACGACTGCTGGGGCCGATCGGCCACGTCCCGTCAGCGGAAGCCGAAGCGGCTTACTATTGGCAACAAGCCAGCCAGGTCAAGGCGGCCTGACTGAAACTAAGCGGCCTCCAAGAAAGCCGGGGCGGTTCAAGCTGGGGCAATCTGGGTACAGCTCAAATCCAGGCCAAACAGGGCGTCGTCTGGTAGCGTTCGTCTTGGGTCAGGTCTTGATAGGACATGGGCAACTTCTCTTGGTCGTGAAGCGGCAGCCTACGACACCTGGGTCCGCTTCAGTTCTAGGAAATTGCACTTCGAAGTTGAATCCGCCCGGTCTATTGTAATTTTTTCTGCAGATCGGTATAAGTGCATTGCAACGGTCTCGTAATGTGGCAATTAGTTGCTCATTGAGGCGCACCGGAAGCGATTCTCAAATTACAGCAAGGGATGCTGATCTTGGAACACCTGACGACTGACCGCGATAGCGTACAAATACAGTACTTCTGTAGCGATTTTTCGTCCGCGAAGCCGGCTCTCCTGTTCGTCATTCCGTTCGGTCTCAAGCTCGGCCTCGCGCAGCCATTCATCGATCGCTTCAAGGATTCCTTCCGCGTGATCTGCTGGGAGGCGAGATTGATACTCGCGCCAGCGGAACATCCGGTGAGTGATAAGGAGCTCACGGTCGAGCACCATGTCGCTGACTTATTTGCCATTCTAGATGCCTGCGAAGTCGAGCAAGCGCATATTGTGGGCTACTGCTCGGGCGCGGGGATTGCCTTGGCCGCTGTGAACGTCAACCCGGATCGATTCGGCGCGTTGGTGCTGGTCAGCGGCGACTATGCTTTGCTGAGTCAACCGGCTTGCGTCACGCAGTTCGGTCGCGACATCGACAGCCTGCTGCCGATGGCTTCGAAAGACCGGAAAACGGCGCAGTTCATTCTCGAGCGCTTACCGGACGAACGCAAACTGTTGAGCGCGCGCCAGGTCCCCGAAGGCATCAGATTGCCGTTTTCCCAAGCTCATTTCTTCCAGCGCTACGCGCTCAACTACCTGTCGTATCGCTCCACGAATTTTCAGGAGCTCGCATCGACGGTCAACAACCGCACGCTCCTGATCGCCTGTGAGCGGGATTTGCAAACCAACGTCTACAGCTCGATGCAAATCCAGAAACACATGAGAAACTCGTCGATCGTCATCGAGCCCGAAGGAGATCACTACGAATTGTTGCGTGACGCTACCCGAGTCATGGGGGTCACTCGCGATTTTTTGACGGGAGCGTACGAAGGTGTCGCATAAGAACAATCAGTACGCGTCGATCTCGCGCATATTCGAAGCAGAGGCTTCCAAGCGTCCGCAGGCCATTGCTCTGAGATGCGCCAGCGTCGCGCTCACGTATGCGGAGCTCAACACCCGCGCCAATCAGGTCGCATCTCACTTGTCCGCGTGCGGAGTCGCTCGGGGCGACGTGGTTGCCGTGATGATGTCGCGTTCTCCGGAGCAATTGGTCGCGATTCTGGCCGTCCTCAAGTGCGGTGGCGCCTATCTGCCCCTGGATGGCAACAATCCCGTGGCCCGCAATTCGGAGTGCTTGAATGCCGCTCGAGTCAGCCTGGTGCTTGCGGATCACGAGATCCATGAATCGCTGGCCCTGGGCAGACACATCGTCGACAGTCGCTCGGCGGATCTTTTCTCCGAGGAGAATTCCGACAACCTAGAGATCGAAGGGGAACCTGACGATCGTTGCTACGTGATGTTCACGTCGGGTTCGACGGGTCAGCCGAAGGGAGTTATCGTTCCCCATCGCGCTGTCATTCGCTTGGTGAAGCAATCCAACTACATCGAAATCTCGGAACACGACAGCATCCTGCAATTCGCGCCGCTCTCGTTCGACGCATCCACCTTCGAGATCTGGGGGGGGCTGCTAAATGGCAGTACGCTCGTGTTGTATTCCGGCGCTACGTTCGACCCCAGTCTGTTTGCCAAGGAAATCCGTGAACAGCGGATAACGATCCTATGGTTGACCGCTGCGCTGTTCCACTTGATAGCCACTCGCTTCCTGACCTCGCTGAAAGGAATCAAGGTGCTGTTGGCGGGCGGTGATGTTCTCTATCCGAAAATGGTTAACAAGGTCCTGGATGCAATGCCTGAGCTGGTGCTCATCAACGGCTACGGACCGACGGAGAACACGACGTTCACCTGCTGCCACCGCATGACGACTGCAAAACGCCCGACCGAGTGCGTGCCTATCGGCACGACTATTTCCGGCACGCAAGTGCACATCCTCGATGAGGCGCTGCAGCCGGTCGCGGACGGTGAGATCGGCGAGCTGTACGCCTCCGGCGCAGGTGTGGCGCTGGGCTATCTAAACGATGACGGACTCAGCACTGCATTCTTCCACAATCCGTCCATCGCAGATGGCTTGATCTACCGCACCGGCGATCTAGTACTTCGCAATGCGAACGATGAAATCGAATTCCGAGGGCGCCGCGACAATCAGACGAAAATTCGCGGCTACCGGGTGGCTCTGGAAGAAGTGCAGGCCAGCTTGCTGAAATTGGACCACGTGGTGGACGCCGCTGTGATGGTAGAGAAATTCGACAACGGTGATCAGCACCTGATTGCCGACTTGTTGCTGGATGCGGAAGGCGCGACCACGGTGGCCGAAGTGAAGCGGGCACTGGCCGAAGAACTGCCGGCTTACATGGTTCCCGACCTGATTCGTTTGAGTACCAATCTGCCGATCAACATGAACGGCAAGATCGATCGACAACGGATCAGGGAGTCTGTCGTTTCAACTAGCTGATGCAACTAACAAGCAAATGAATGCAAATCGCCTTAGGAGAGAAAAATGTCCGACGCCGATGTACGCGCCATTGTCCTAGGCGTGATCCAATCCAAGCCAAGCTTACAGCATCTGCCTGGCGACCAGGATTTCTTCGACGCGGGTGTGTCGTCACTCACGGTGATCGACATGCAGCTACAGATCGAGGAGAAGTTGGGCGTGACTGTTTCGACTTCGCACCTTATGGCCAATCCGATGATAGACGGATGGGTCGTGGCCTATATCGAAGCGAAGTCCGCGGTCAAAGTCGCCGCGGTTGACTGATCTTAAATCTAAGCGCAATTGAACGGAGGGGGCGGATTCATATGAGAAAAACATTTGGTTTGACGCAGGAACAACAGGCGAGCTTCAGAGCGAACGGTTTTATCGGCCCATTCGATCTCTACGAGGCAGACGAAATCAAGGACAAGTACAAGCGCATTCGCGCGGAACTGTTCGATCGCTCACATGCTGCTTACGAACTGGACAACAAGAGCGTCATCGCGGGCTATGACCGCCACTTGGATGTCAACGATTTGAGCAAGCACATCATGCGCCGCGAAATCGTTGACAAGGTGGCCGACATCCTCGGCCCCGATTTGATTTGCTGGCGTTCCGAACTGTTCCCCAAGTACCCGGGTGACGAAGGAACCGATTGGCACCAGGCCGATACATTCGCGCATGCCTCAGGCCAGCCCCAGATCGTCTGGCCGCAGAATGATCGGTTCGGTGGCGCGATCACCGTTTGGACGGCGTTGACCGACGCCTCCGAAGAGATGGGCTGCCTGCGCTTCATGCCCGGCACTCACGAAGAGATGTTCTACGACGAGTCCAAGGGCATGAAGTACGAGCCGGAGAACGTCAACAAGCTTGAGAAGGACGGCATCAAGCGAGGCTTCTTCGGCTACGACTACCGCAATCTTCAGAAAGATCCGGATTGGCGTCCGGATGAGTCGAAGGCAGCGTCGATGCAGATGCGCGCGGGTCAGTTCGTGATCTTCTGGTCGACGTGCATGCACGCGTCCCACCCGAATTCCACGACGGACAAAACCCGCCTGGGCTTCGCTGCCCGCTACGTTCCTGCTTCAGTGCACGTCTACCCAGACTCCGACCATGTGGAAGAGTACGGCAGCCGCATCTCTCTCGATAACTTCGGGGTGATCGTGGTCTCCGGCGATGACCCTTCTTCCCACAACCGGGTGTTGAAGCAGAATCGTCGCGGTCTCAACTTCGCCGAGTAGTCTTAGGCGAAACTGATGCGTTTGGGAAACATCCGGTCTGCGTGAAGCGCAGATCGGTCTCTCCCATGCCGCGGCGGCGACGTGCCGCGTCGCCGCACACATATTTGTGTGGCCCAGGGCTTCCGGCGTACGACATGTCCGCGACGTGCGGAGCCAGAAAGATGAGGCCGCCTTCCTTGCAGGCTGCCATTGAGCAAGTTGGAAAGGGGAAGCTGCATGGTGGGGCAGGGACTTTCGATCAATATCGTGCAGCGTCTTTATCGGATCTTTCGGTCCCACGCAGTGTTGTACTCGTTCACGGCGATCGTGCTCGTCCCGGCCTCGTTCGGGTTCTATCAGGCTCACCGTTCGCTTGCGGCAACGCTGCCGGAATCGCAAGGCAGCCGGCTGTTGTCTGGAATCCAGTCCGAAGTGCGCATCGCCCGCGATGAAAGCGGTGTGCCTTCTATCACGGCCGACAACGATCGTGACGCCTTCTTCGCCATGGGCTACGTGCATGCGCAGGATCGCCTGTGGCAGATGGAGCGGCAGAGGCGAATGGCGCAGGGCAAGTTGGCCGAGGTGTTCGGCAAGAGCGCGGTCCCCATCGATATCTACATGCGTACCCTGGGCCTCTACCGCAATGCCGAGCTCTCAGTCGCCGCACTGGATGAACCCGGTCGGCAGTCATTGTTGGCGTATGCCGCGGGCGTCAACGCGTGGTTGTCGGAAGGGCATCCTTTGCCCGTCGAGTTCCGATTACTCGGCATCAAACCCGAGCAGTGGCGCGCCGCGGATTCGCTGGCGGTTGTCAAACTGTTCGCGCTCAGTTTATCGGGTAGCTATCAGCAGGACCTCAATCGATATCTCGTGGCGCAGAACCTGCCGGCCAGGCAGTACGAAACATTGTTTGGCCGACACGAATCGCCGCCGGAGAGCAGCGTGGCAGCCACGCCATTTCGTCAGGCGCAGATGGCGGCGCTTGGTGAGGTCTTCACCGAAGCCGAAACCCGCTGGCGCGTGGGCGGCAAACAGATTGGCAGCAACGCCTGGGTCGTCGCGGCGAAATTTTCGCCGAACGGTCTTGCCACGATTGCCAATGACCCGCACCTGGGCCTCGAAATGCCCTCGTTGTGGTACGCGGTGGACATTCACGGCGCGCGCTTGCGCGCGTCCGGCATGAGCCTGGTCGGTCTACCCGTGATCATGCTCGGTCGGAACGAGCACGTTGCCTGGGGTGTGACCAACATGATGGCCGACACCATGGATCTGTATTTCGAGGACGTGAATGCGGAGGACAGTACTCTGTATCGTCGCGGAGATGCCTGGAAAAAGTTCGACAGCCATGTCGAAACAATTCAGGTGAAAGCGGATTTCCCGGCCATTCTGCGCGAAGCCCTTGCGCCCGTGAAGATCCTGGTGCGTCGCACGGACAAGGGGCCGGTCATCTCGGATGTCACGGGTGCTTCCAGACAACCGTTGTCACTCGGGTGGGTGGGTGACTCCACGCAGGACACCTCGTACGAAAGCTTTTTCCAGCTGAACTACGCCGCTGACTCGAAAGCAGTGGACACTGCCATGCGGAGCCTGCTTTCGCCAGCGCTCAATCTGCTGTACATCGACGATCAGCAAAACATCGGATACCTCGGCATCGGAAAGATCCCGCTGCGCGGCCGCGGCGAGGGCATGACGCCCGTGCCGGCATGGGACGAGTCCGCCGGTTGGCGGGGTTTCATCCCCGATGAACAGATGCCGCGGAGTTTCAATCCGGAGTCCGGCTACATCGTTTCGGCTAACAACCGCATGATGGCCGCCGACTATCCCTATTTTGTCTCGGGAGACTTCGCGCAGCCCGAGCGTGCGCAACGCATCGAGCAACTCATGCAGAAGAAGCTCGCCAGCGGACAACCGCTTTCGATCGAGGATCACGAAGTCTTCCAGATGGACACGCTCGATCTGGAAGCGAGAGCGATGTTGTCCGAGTTCGCCGCTGTGAAACCCGACGATGACGAGACGGCGCGAATGCTGGAGTATCTGCGCAAGTGGGATGGCAACGCCAGTTCGGAAAGCATCGGTGCGACCATTTTCTATTCTTCGATGCGTCATCTACGGTCGGAATTGCTCTCCGAAAAGCTGAAAGGCTTCTGGGGGGATGTCCGTCTGCAGCGCCGGATGAATCAGATCGTCGCGGACATGGAACCTAAGTCCGTCCGGCAGGCGCTTCACGATACGCAGTTCGATTGGTGCGATCGTCGGGACACGCCGGAGCACGAGTCCTGCGAGACCATCAAACTCGAAGCGCTGTCCGCAGCCGCGCGGGAGTTGACTCGCCTGCAGGGCTCGGACATGGATGACTGGCATTGGAGCAGCGCGCACAAAGCCATCTTCCGCCACACGCCATTCAGTGATGTGAAGGGGCTCGATTTCCTCTTCGAACGCCGCGTGCCCGCGGTCGGCTCGCCGAACACCGTCAATCTTTCCGGTTTCAGCTACAGCGACAAAGACGGGTACGTGCAAACGACCGGACCCGCATTCCGGCAAATCATGCAACTCGGATCGGCGTCGGCACCGGGACAGCACCGGATGATGAATTCAACCGGGCAGTCGGGGAATGTCGTGAGCGAGCACTATGACGACATGTTGGAGAAGTTCGCGGCGGGAAAGTACGAGGCCTGGCCATCAGCTTTGACGGCCGACCACACGCTCATCCTGAAGCCCACCGCCGCTAACTAGGACGCACGTGAAACTATTCAACATCCTGATCGACGAGGCGCCACTCAAGGTGGTGCTGTCGTTGCTGCTCGGGATACTGACGGGCATTGGTTACGCGTTGCTGATTCCGCTCGTCATGAGCAGCCTCGAGACCAGTGGCGACTTTCCGGCGTTGAACCAGGGCACCGCCTGGTTCTTCTCTTTCGAGGTCAGTCATTTTCGATTCGCGGCCCTGTTCTTCCTCTCGTGCATCGTGATCATCGTGGCGAGAACCTACTCGCAGCTGTTGCTTTCGTGGGTGGCCATCGATGCCGCCTCGCAACTGCGCCGGAAGTACTACGACACGATCCTGCGCGCGCCGCTCGAGAAGCTGGAGAAGGTAGGTAGTCCGCGCCTGATCGCCTCCATCACGACGGATGTGAAGACGGTGATTCAAGGCGCCCAGCATTTGCCGGATCTGCTGATCAGCGGAGTCACCGCGCTTGGCATGCTCCTGTTCCTGATGTACCTCAACACGAACCTGTTCTGGTTCGTCTGCAAGGCGATCATCTTCGGCGCAATTACTTTCCAGATTCCGCTGCTGCTGGGGAGTCGTTTCTTCGGCCGCGCGCGCCACAAGATCGACGTGTTGCACGAGGGAATCCGGGGGAACATCCAGGGTGTGAAAGAGTTGAAGCTGTGTGCGGCAAAACGCCACGACTACATGAATGAAGTGCTGCTGCACTCCGAAGACGAGGTGCGCAGGGCCAACAAGCGCGGGATGACCATCTTGCGATCCGCCATGAACTACGGCGACATGATCAGTTTCTTCGTCATCGGGTTCGCGGCGTTCATATTCGTGAACCGCCATTCCGTGTCTTCGGAAGAGCTGATCGGCGCCATCATGGTGCTGCTGTACATCAGCGCTCCCATCAGCGTCGTCCTCAGCGCGATTCCGGACCTCGTGTCGGCCAATGTTTCCCTGAAGACCGTGGACAAATTGTTCTCCGAGATGCCGCACGAGGAGATCGGGCAAACGCTGCAGGTGCTGCCGCCGTGGCAAACGCTGTATCTGCGGGACGTGTCGTACCGGTATGAGGTCGACGGAGAGCGAGGCGGCTTCGCCGTGGGTCCGATCAGTTTCGAGATCCACAGGGGTGAGACCACCTTTATCGTGGGCGGCAATGGTTCTGGAAAATCCACCGTCGGCAAGCTCATCACCGCTCACTACTTCCCCGAAGCGGGAACAGTGAGCCTGGGCCAGCAGGTGATAGACCGGGAATGGATCACGACGTACCGCAATCAGTTGTCGCTGATCTCCTCGGATTTCTATCTGTTCGATCGGCTGTTCGGCGCGGCGAAACACGCGGATGAGGCAACGATCCAGAAATATCTCAAGTGGATGCAGCTCGACCACAAGCTCACCCTGACGAATGGCCGCATCTCGACGCTCTCCCTCTCCGACGGACAGCGCAAGCGGCTCGCCCTTGTGGTCGCGCTCCTGGAAGACAAGTCGATCTATCTGTTCGACGAGTGGGCGGCGGATCAGGACCCGGAATTCAAGAAGGCCTTCTATCACGATGTCCTGCCTTACCTGAAATCCAGTAACAAGGCGGTGGTGGTCGTCAGTCACGATGACCGCTACTTCGATGTAGCCGATCGCATCTACCTGATGGAAAGCGGTGTGGCGCGGGAGATGCCCGCACCGCGACTGCTTGACAAGGTGATTCACCTGAGTAGCGACTGCATGAAGGAACCCATCGGGACTCAGATGCTGACCCGCGCTTTCTACGCCGAAGACCAGGAATCGTTTAAGGACTAGCCATGTTGCTTGAAAGACTCGACACCCCCATCACGGTATTGAACGTAGGCCAGTACGGCGTGAACGTGGATGCGTTTCAGCACCAGATGCGCGAAGCGTACTCGGAGTTCGAATGGGACTCGTACCTGCTGCAGCAGAACAAGATATCCCTCATCAAGGAAGTCATTCCGCGGGAGTCGCTGGCGCACGTTTCGAATGACACCTGGTATGACATCTACACCGGCGTCATACAGAACCCTGAGCTCTACACGGTCTTTCCAGGCCTTTCGTCGAGCGACAAATCGCGGATCGAGGCGCTGGTGCCCACCCGGAAGCGGTGCATGTCCGAATACTCGATGCATTGGAACGGGAAATGGAACATCGAGCGCATTCCCAGCAGCCTCGTTTCGCAAACAAAGGCGCTGATTGCTTGCGATGGAGAAATCGACTACCGGCAGTCGTTAAGAAAGTTCAAGGAGCTCCCCGGGGAGCTGTTCGACAGCAATCTGCGCGCGCTGCTGGTTGGCGTCGCGGATATGGTCCGTGAGACCAAGCACTCCATCCAGAAGCTCAACGTCAGTGTTCACAATACGGTCGTCTACTGCCATCCGCAGCAGCTCGTGACGAACTCGCCCGAGGGCATTCATCAGGACGGCGTGGAGTTCATCGTTTCCGCGCTAGTCGTCGAGAGAAACAACATCAGTGGCGGGAAAAGCGTCATCTACGGGAGGGACAAGCGCACGAAGCTGCTGCAGGTCGAACTGCAGGCCGGGCAGGGCATCTTCCAGGCGGATCTCGGAACGGAGCTCTGGCACGAGGTCACGCCCATCACCGCGATCGACAAGACCAGGAGCGGGTATCGGTCGACGATCGGCTTCGACGTCACGTTGATCTCCTAACAATGAACACCGATGTTCCAGCTATGAACGCCGCCGTCGCCCCGGAATTTCCGTTGACGCTGACTCAGCGTGACATCTATTTCGATCAGATCTGTCACCCCGGCGCGCCTATCTACAACATCGGTGGCTATCTGAAGCTGGGCGCGGTGAACGCGGCCCGCGTGCAGCGCGCGCATGCAATGCTGGTTCGCGGGCACGATGCCTTCGGAATTCGTATCGTCTCTTCAGAGAGTGGCACCCATCAGCGCATCGTGGACGAAGACGAGCGCACGCTCGGGCTGCCCATCATCGATCTGTCGAGTCAACCCGCGCCTGCCGAAGCTGCCAGGGAGAAAGTCACTCGCCTGTTCGAAGCGCGCATGCCCTTCGAAGATACGGAGTTGTTCGAGGCGTCGCTTCTGAAGCTGAGTGAGTCTGAATACTGGTACGTGGTCATCGCGCATCATCTGATGTGCGACGGGTGGGGATTCATCAATCTGGCGCATGCGCTGGCGGCTCACTACAAGCCGGGAACGCAGGATCAAAGCGTCTTGTGCTGGCGTGACATCGCGGCGAGTGACGAGAATTATCAGACCAGCGAACGGTATGCGCGTGACCGCGACTACTGGCGTGATGAATTGAAGAGCTTGCCGGAACGGCTTCTGTCTCCCCGCACCGGCGCCGGTACCGGGCAGGTGGTTCACAGCAGTGTGCGTCACGTCGTAACCCTAAGCGCAGAAGAGCTGGGTCGCTTGCGACAGGCGGCGACGGATATCGGGGTCGGCGTCCCGCACGTGCTGCTGGCCGTCCTGGCGTCGAGCATGGGACTCGCTCACGATCAGTCGGATCTGGTGGTCGGATTGCCCATCCACAATCGGCATGGGGAAGCGCAAAAGAAAGCCATCAGCGTCTTCACCAGCGTCAGCCCGATGCGTTTGTCGGTGAATTCGGGTCAGCGTTTTTCGGAGGTTGCCCGGCACGTCGCCGAAAAACAGAAGGCGAACCTCCGTCATCAGCGATATCCCATCGGCGACATCGTGCGCGACCTCGGTCTTTCCGGAGGAGCGCAGAAGATTTACGACATCGGATTCAGCTATCTGAACTTCGAAGACGATGTCGAGTTCGACGAAAACCTGTCCAAGCTGGTCTACGTCAGCCACAACCACGAAAGCACGCCCTTGTTGGTGACGTCGTGGGAATGCGGTAGTTCGATCGAGATCAAGCTCGACTGCAACCGGAGCTATTTCTCCGAGTCGGACGCGAGGCTTCTCGGCAGTCGACTGGTCCATTTATTGAATCTGGTGACGTCGAATCCCGACAAGGCGCTCGCGTTGCCCGACGTTCTTCCCGAGGAAGAACGCGCGATGCTGCTGACCACGTTCAATTCGACGGCGAGCGAATATCCCAAAGACTCGCTTATTCACGAGTTATTCGAACTGCAGGCCGCGGCGCGGCCGCAGGCCGTCGCGGTGGTCTGCGAAGATGGTTCACTTACGTACGCCGAGCTCAACGAGCGCGCGAACCGCCTTGCGCACTACTTGGTTGCGCAAGGTGTGCGACCCGATGACCGCGTGGCCATCTGCGTCGAACGCGGCCTGGACATGATCGTCGGGCTGTTGGGCATATTGAAGTCGGGGGCCGGCTACGTCCCGCTCGATCCCGCCCATCCTCCCGAGCGACTGGCCTTGATGCTTGCCGACAGCGCGCCCAAGGTCCTGCTGACGCAGCGGCCACTACGCGATCGCGTGGGCGCCGATGCTTTGCTTACCTTGATGCTGGATGGAGCATCCGAAGAGTTCGAACCATACTCCACACAAAATCCGGCGGCCCGCGGCCTCGGGGTTACGCCGCGGCATCTCGCGTACGTGATCTATACATCGGGCTCCACCGGGCAACCGAAAGGCGTGATGGTCGAGCACGCGTCGGTCATCAACGTGTGGGCGAGCATGGAAAAGACGATTTTCCACGACCTGCCATCGAACGCGCGAGTCGCGCAAAACGCGCCCATCACGTTCGACGTTTCCGTACAGGGCCTGGTCCAGCTCCTGTCCGGACGAACGGTCGTCGTCATTCCTCAAGCCGCGCGCCTCGATGCGAATCTGTTCTTGCGCTACGCGCGTCAGCACTGCATCGAAGCATTCGATTGCACGCCGATGCAACTCGATACCCTGCTCAAAGCCGGCCTTCTCGAGGAGGGCGACGATACCGCCTTGAAGCTGGTGGTCGTCGCCGGCGAAGCCATCAACGGCGCGATGTGGAAAACATTGCGGGCGTCGCGGTCGATTCGCTTCATCAACGCATACGGTCCGACGGAAGCCACCGTCTATGCCACCGAGTGCGCACTGCCCGAATCCGGTGAATCACCAGTCATCGGCTACCCGATCGCCAACACCCGGATCTACATCCTGGACCAGCAAGGTGCTCTGGTGCCCATCGGCGTCGCGGGAGAACTCTACATTGGCGGCGCGGGCGTCGCGCGCGGCTATCTGAATCGCGAGCAATTTACGCGCGAACGTTTCCTGAAGGATCCGTTTACCGGCGAAACGGGCGCGCGCATGTACAAGACCGGCGACCTGGCGCGCTGGCTGCCGGACGGAAACATCGAATACCTGGGACGCAACGATTTCCAGGTCAAGATCCACGGATTTCGAATCGAGCTGGGGGAAATCGAATCACGACTGGCGGCGTGCCCCGGCGTGAGCGAAGTCGCGGTGCTGGTGCGCGAAGACGTACCGGGCGACAAGCGACTGGTGGCCTATCTAGTGGCCAAGGACGACGTCCACCTATGTGTCGGGGAGCTGCGTCAGCAGTTGATGGCGCAGTTGCCCGAGTACATGGTGCCCAGCGCGTTCGTCGTGCTGGATGCCTTGCCGCAAACGGCCAACGGCAAGCTGGATCGCAAGGCGTTGCCCGCGCCCGATGGATCCGCCGTGGTGCATCGCGAGTACGAAGCGCCGCGGACGGAAGCCGAAGCGGTGCTGGCGGAGAGCTGGCAAACGCTGCTCGGCATCGAAGGAGTCGGTCGCCATGATCACTTCTTCGAGCTCGGCGGACACTCGATGCTGGCGATGCGGCTGGTGGAGTTGCTGCGCGCGCGCAGGTTCAGAGCGGAAGCCAGAACCGTGTTCATGACTCCCTTGCTGCTCGACTGCGCCGCGGCGCTCGTTCCCATTTCTAGTTCGAGCGAGTCGTCCGACATTCCGGTGAGCCGCATCCCGCCCGGAACGCAGGTCATCCTGCCGGAGATGCTGCCGCTCGCGAACCTGACGCTTCAGGACATCGCGGTCATTACCACCGCTATCCCCGAAGGCGTTGCCATCATCGAGGATATCTATCCACTGCTGCCTTTGCAGGAAGGCATGCTGTTCCATCACCTGATGCAAGCGGAGCGCGACGCATACGTCTTGCGAGCGGTCTTGGAGTTCGACCGCAGGGATCGACTGGATGATTTCCTGGCGGCGTTGAACCGCGTGATCGCGAGGCACGACGCCTTGCGTACCGCCGTGTTGTGGGAGGGACTCTCCCAGCCGGTGCAGGTCGTGCTCCGAAAGGCCACCCTCGTCGCGACAGAACTGGCTTCACCGGAATCGCCCGTAGGTCGATCGCTGGGCCGCGCTGTGCTGCAACGAGCCCGCCTGGATGTGCGGCAAGCGCCGTTGATCGCCGCCTGTTGCTACCTGGAGCCTGCGTCCAGCAAGTGGACGCTCGAGCTTTCGGCTCACCACATCGCCTTCGACCACGAATCTCTGGCGCTGATCATGGCTGAGGTGCAGTGCCTGATGAACGGCACGGAAGAGCTTCTGCCGGCCAGCGTTCCGTTCCGGAACGTCGTGGCGCATGTGCGCAATACGCCGCTCGAATCGCACGAGGTCTACTTCCGCAAGACTCTGGCGGATATCGAAGAACCCACTGCGCCGTTTGGCGTATTGAACCTGCGGGCGACGGGCTCGACGAGCACGACCGCGCAGTGTCGGGTTTCTTCGGCATGGTCCCGGCGCATCCGGGACTGCGCTCGCCGTCTCGGGGTTCCCTCATCGGCCTTGTTCCATACCGCCTGGGCGCTGGTGCTGGCGCGTTGCACCGGGCGCACTGACGTGGTTTTCGGAACCGTGTTGTCCGGTCGTCTGCAGGGCGATGCAGGTTTCGCGCACGCCATCGGCTTGCTGATCAACACATTGCCGGTGCATATTTCGTTGGCGCGGCTCCCGGTCAGGAATGCGGTGCGGGAATGCCAGGACCGACTGGCATTGTTGTTGGCCCATGAACGGGCTCCGCTGAGTCTGGCTTTGCAGTGCAGCGGCGTGCCGTCCCCTTTGCCGTTGTTCACGTCGCTGCTGAACTATCGGCACAGCGCGCGGCAGGAGCATGGTGAATCACTGCCGCTGACGGTCGCGGGCGTGCGGGTGTTGCACACTGAAGAATCGGCCAACTATCCCGTCGCCGTGCAAGTGGATGACTACGGCGATGAATTCACGCTGGGCGCGATTTGCGTCGAGGGACTTGAGGCGGAACGCATCACTGGCTATTTCCGTTCCGCGATCGAGAACGTGGCCCGTGCGCTGGAAGACGGTAACAGCGAAGACGTTCTGACCTTGGACATCCTGCCTCAGGGTGAGCGACAGCAACTGCTAGCGGACTTCAACCATGCCACCTCCGACTACACACGAACCGCGCTCGTGCACGAGCTGTTCGAGGCGCAGGTTAACGCATGCCCGGACTCGGTGGCGGTGGTTCATCGAGGTGACGTGCTCGACTACGCCGCGCTCAATGCGCGCGCGAACCAGTTGGCGCACTACCTGAGGTCCCTGGGTGTGAAGCCCGACGACCGGGTCGCTGTATGCCTCAGGCAGGGCGTGGACATGGTGACCAGCCTGCTGGCCGTGCTGAAGGCCGGTGGCTGCTATGTCCCGCTGGACCCTACCTATCCTCAGGATCGCATCCAGTACATGCTGTCCGACAGCGCTCCCGTGGCGTTGCTGACACAACTTTCGCTGGCGGAGCGAGTGGGCATGCATGCGCTGCCGACGCTGGTGCTGGACGCGCCGTCCGATGGTGAGGTTCTGAAGTCGCAGCCCACGCATGATCCGGTCAAGTCTCCCGATCTGAACGACTCTCACCTGGCGTATGTCATCTACACCTCGGGTTCGACCGGTGAGCCCAAGGGCGTGATGGTCGAGCACCACAGCGTGGTGCGCCTGGTCACCACGCAAGACTACGTGCAGCTCGACAGCAGCACGGTCATGGCGCAGGCCTCGAATACGTCGTTCGACGCCGCAACCTTCGAAATCTGGGGCGCGCTGCTCAACGGCGGTCGCCTGGTCGTGGTTGAGAAAGACACCCTGGTCCATGCCGAGCGACTGGCGGCGCAGATTCGCGAAGACGGCATCAACGTGCTCTTCGTGACCACCGCGCTGTTCAATCAGCACGCGCAAAGCAAACCGGATTGTTTTGCCGCGTTGGGGACGTTGCTGTTCGGCGGCGAGGCTGTGTCGCCGGGCGCGGTTGCCACTATCGTTCGCAAAGGCATGCCGAAGCGGCTGCTGCATGTCTACGGCCCCACCGAAACCACGACGTTCAGCACTTGGTATCCGGTGACGTCCGAACCTCTGGCTGGCGCGGGTAACGTGCCCATCGGCCGAGGGTTCGCCGATACGCGTCTCTATGTGCTGACGCCCACATTGCAACCGGTTCCGGTCGGAGTCGCGGGTGAGCTGTTCGTGGCCGGGGCCGGGCTGGCGCGGGGCTATCTCAACCGGGATGAACTCAGCGCCGAGCGGTTCCTAAGCGATCCGTTCGCACGTGAGCTCGGCGCGAGCGATGCGAGCGCGCGCATGTACAGGACCGGCGATCTGGTGCGATGGCTGCCGGACGGCTCACTGGAATTCCTGGGTCGCCGCGACTCCCAGATCAAACTCCGCGGCTTCCGCATCGAGCTTGGAGAAATCGAAAGCAAGCTCGCGGCGCAGCCGAATGTGCGGGAGGCGCTGGTGCTGCTGCGTGAGGACATGCCGGGCGACAAGCGCCTGGTGGCGTATCTCACGTGCCACGACGAGACGTGCTTCTCCGCGGGGGAGTCGCTGACGCAGCTGGCTTCGCGCTTGCCGGATTACATGCTGCCGAGCGCGTTCGTCGTGCTCGATGCCTTTCCGCTGACGCCCAACGGCAAGCTGGATCGTAAGGCCTTGCCGGTGCCGGAAGGCGAATCGTTGGCGGCCGAGTACGAGCCGCCCGAAGGTCACACCGAGGAAGCGCTGGCGGAAATCTGGCGCGAGCTGTTGCGCGTTCCACGCGTTGGCCGCCACGATAATTTCAGCGCACTCGGTGGGCATTCACTCCTGGCGATCACCTTGTCGGTTCGCATCCAGGAGAAATTCCAGGTCCGGCTGACGCTGGAGGCGCTGTTTGGCGCCGCGAGTTTGGTGTCCATGAGCGAGTTGATCGTCAACGCGCAAGCGAACCTGTTCAGCGATAAGGAAGTGGAAGAGATGGAGGCCGAGCTCGCCTCCATGTCTGACGAAGATCTTCTCGCCTACCTAAAGGACCTGAAGTAGTGTCTGTAAAACTACCCACGCGCGAAGAACTACTGCGGGCAGCCTTGCTGAAAAAAATCCAGAAAGAGGCGGGCGCGCGCGGCGACCGAAACACGCGCGAGGTCATTCCCAAGGTGGATCGCAATCGCCCGTTGCCCTTGTCCTTCGCCCAGCAGCGCCTGTGGTTCATTGCGCAACTCGATTCCGCGGCGAGCGGGGCTTATCACATCCCGGCGGCGTTGCGTCTGACCGGAAAGTTGGATCGCCCGGCGTTGCGCGCCGCGCTCGATCGTCTGATGGCGCGCCAGGAAGGACTGCGCACGCGCTTCGTCCTGCTCGACGGTGTGCCACACCAGGTCATCGCGCCTGACGGTGTCGGCTTCGCCTTGATCGAAACCAACCTGATGCATCTCGCGGAAGACATGCGCGAGCAAGCGGTCATGGCGGAGTGTGCCGAAGAGTCGCGGGCATCATTCGATCTCGCGGCGGGACCGATGATCCGCGGACGCCTGCTCCGGTTGGCGGAGGACGAGCACGTGCTGCTCGTCACCCAACACCATCTCATCAGTGACGGTTGGTCGATCGGTGTGTTGGTGCGGGAAGTAGCCGCGCTGTACGAAGCCGCGAGCCAGGGCGCAGCGGATTCATTGCCTGCCTTGGATATCCAGTACGCCGATTACGCTGCTTGGCAGCGTGATTGGCTGAAGGGTGAGGAGTTGCAGCGTCAGCTTGGTTTCTGGCGCGAGCATCTGACCGGCGCACCGGCCTTGCTCACCCTCCCGGTCGATCGTGCGCGCCCCGCGATGCCGAGCTACGCCGGCGCCCAGGTACCGATTCGAATTTCGAAAGAATTGAGCGCGCGCGTGCGAACGCTGGCCCAGCGCCATGGCGTGACCGACTTCATGACCCTGCTGGCGGCGTGGTCAGTCTTGATGGCGAGGTTGAGTGATCAGAATGAAGTGGTCATCGGCACGCCCGTGGCGAATCGGCAGCGGCGCGAAGTGGAAGGCCTCATCGGATTCTTCGTCAACACGCTGGCGCTGCGCGTGCGGCTGGAAAGCAATCCGAGCGTGCGTGAGTTATTGGCACAGGTGAAGGGCACCGCGCTGGCGGCGTTCGGTCATCAGGAGCTGCCCTTCGATCAGGTCGTCGATGCGGTGCAGCCGGCGCGCAGCCTGAGCTACAGCCCGCTGTTCCAATCCGTATTTATCTTCGACAAGGTGGCGGTCGAACGGACGTTGACGTTGCCGGGCGTGTCCTTGACGCCACTGGACGTTCCGCGCGCATCCGCGCATTTCGATTTGTCTCTGGCACTGAGCGACAGCGAGGAGGGATATTCAGGCGAGATCGAATACGCCAGCGACCTGTTCGAGCGTGCGACCGTGGAACGCTTCGTCGGGCATTTCGTGACGCTGATCGAGGGCATGGTTGCGAGCGATGACGCCCACGTGGCGGCGCTGCCGCTGCTCACAGTGGAGCAGGAACGGCAACTGCTCGTGGACTTCAACGACACCGCGCTGGTTCTTCCGGACGACGCGTTTGTCCACGAACAATTCGAGGCCCAAGTCGCGGCACGGCCGGATGCGATCGCGGCGACGTACGAAAACCAGTCGCTGAGCTATGCCGAACTCAACGCGCGTGCGAACCGGCTGGCACATTACCTGATTTCGCAGGGCGTAGGCCCGGATGTATGCGTGGCGATCTGCCTCGAGCGATCGCTGGACATGATGGTGGGAATTCTCGGGGTGCTGAAGGCGGGCGGCGCCTACGTGCCGCTTGACCCGACCTATCCGCGCGAACGACTCGCATACGTGCTGGCGGACAGCGCGCCGAAGATGCTGCTGATTCAGCAGGCAGTACGGGAGCGATTGCCGTCCCATTCCATACCGACCCTGGCCTTGGATGCCGCGGAAGGCGAACTGGCCGCCCAGCCGACGACGAACTCGGATGCCCGGCGCCGCGGGCTCGCGTCGGGACATCTTATCTATGTGATCTATACATCGGGTTCGACCGGCATGCCCAAGGGTGTCGCGGCCCTGCACCAGGGCGTGCTCAATTACTTTCATCACGCGTTGCAGCACTACCTGCCGGAAGGCGCGGCGGGTGCCGTGGTGACGACGCCGTTCAATTTCGATTCGTCCATCACCACGTTGATCACGCCGCTCCTGTGCGGAAAACAACTGGTGCTGCTGCCGGATGAAAATCATCACTGCCTGACGCAGCTGCACGAGTACTGCCGGCAGACCACCCCCTGGTTGTTCAGCATCGCGCCCGCGCACCTCGAGGCGTTGGTCGAGATGACTTCCGAATCGCCCAGCCTGACCCCGCATATATTGGCCATGGGCGGCGAACTGCTGACCTGGAGAGGGCTGCAGAAATTCCGCGAGCGGGTTCTACCCAACGCCATCGTCTTCAACGAGTACGGTCCCACGGAAACGTCGGTCGCGTGCACGATGTTCGACTGCGACAAGGGCCGCGCCGCCTCGAATGGCGACGGCGTGCCGATTGGCCGTCCGATCGCGAACATGAAGTCGTATGTCTTGAACAACCAACGCGTTCTCACGCCTATCGGCGTCCCCGGAGAACTGTATGCGGCTGGTGTGGGCATTGCGCGCAGCTTCCTCAATCGACCGGAGCTGACTGCCGAGCGCTTCCTGGAGGATCCGTTTTCGGATGTTCCGGGTGCGCGCATGTACAAGACCGGCGACATCGTGCGCTGGTTGCCGGATGGCAATCTCGAGTTCATCAGTCGCAACGACTTCCAGGTCAAGATCCGTGGCTTCCGCGTCGAGCTAGGTGAGATCGAGGCCACACTGGCGAGGTGCGCGGGTGTCGGCGAAGCCGCCGTGCTGGCTCGGGAAGATGCGCTGGGCAACAAACGTCTCGTCGCCTATCTATCGGCCAAGGCCGGCGCCATCCTGTCGGCGGCGATCTTGCGCGAGGAACTGGCCGCGCAGTTGCCGGACTACATGGTGCCGGGTGCGTTCGTCGTGCTCGACGCGTTCCCACTGACGCCGAACGGCAAACTGGATCGCCATGCCTTGCCCGTTCCGGAAGACAATGCGTTGGTGCGACGGCAGTTCGAACCCCCGCGAGGCGAGATCGAGGAGGTCCTTGCGGCCATCTGGCAAAAGCTGCTCGGTGTCGAATCCGTCGGGCGTCACGATCACTTCTTCCAGATGGGTGGGCACTCGCTGCTAACCGTGCAGCTCGCATTCCTCATCGAGGATCGTCTGGGCATCGAGGTTCCGCTGCGCGAGTTGTTCGAACACGCGGAACTGGACGTGATGGCGCAGCACATCGCGGGGAAGAGAGGGCAGGCCTCACTACCGCCGCTCACGCCCGCGGCGCGCGATGGCCGGCCACTGCCGCTGTCGTTCGCCCAGCAACGCCTGTGGTTTATCGCGCAGATGGATCCGGCGGCGAGCGCGGCCTATCATATGCCCGCGGCGCTGCGCCTGACGGGCAAGCTCGATCGGAGCGTGCTGCAGGCCGCGCTCGACCGCGTGATGGCGCGACAGGAAGGACTGCGCGTGCGCTTCGTCACCGTGGACGGAGTGCCGCACCAAGTGATGGCGCCGACGGATGTCGGTTTCGCCCTGACCGAAAAAGATTTGAGTCATCTCGCGCACGCAGAGCATGAACGAACCGTCGCGGAGGAAGCCGCCGAATCGGCGAGCGCACCATTCGATCTGGCGACGGGCCCGCTCATCCGCGGACGCCTGTTGCGTCTGTCGCAGGAGGAACACGTCCTCCTGATCGCCCAGCATCACTTGGTCACCGACGGCTGGTCGGTGGGCGTGATGGTGCGTGAAGTGGCGACGCTGTATGCCGCGTTCAGCACGGGTGAGGCGGACCCGCTGCCGGCGCTGGAATTTCAATATGCCGATTACGCTGCATGGCAGCGCCAGTGGTTGCAGGGCGAGGAACTCGAGCGACAGATCGATTTCTGGCGCGGACATCTGCACGGCGCGCCACCGTTGCTCACGCTGCCGACCGATCGTGCACGTCCGTCGATGCCTGGTTACCAGGGGGGCATGGTGCGGCTTGACATCTCGCCGGAGCTCACCGCGCGCCTGCGGGCATTGTCACAGCGCCATGGAGTGACGCTGTTCATGACGTTGATGGCGGGTTGGTCGGTGTTGCTGGCGCGACTGAGCGGCCAGCAGGATGTGGTCATTGGCACTCCGGTCGCCAACCGGCAGCGCCGCGAAGTGGAGAGCGTGATCGGATTCTTCGTCAACACGCTCGCGCTGCGCGTGCGCCTGGACGACAACCCGAGCGTTCGCGATTTGCTGGCACAGGTGAAAGCGAGTGCCCTTGAGGCATTCAGTCACCAGGAACTTCCGTTCGATCAGGTCGTGGAAGCGTTGCACCCGGTCCGCAGCCTGGGCTACAGCCCGCTGTTCCAGGTCATGCTCGCGATGGACAATACGCCGGACAGCGAGCTTGCGTTGCAAGGTGGCCTGGCGTTGCCCGGCCTGACGATGACTCCCCTCGCTACGCCGCACACCACGGCGCATTTCGACTTGTCGTTGTTGCTGAGCGATGACACCACGGGGCTCACCGGCGAGCTGGAGTACGCCTGCGACTTGTTCGATCGCGCAACCATCGAGCGCTTCGCGACGCATTTCCTGACGTTGCTCGAGGGCATGGCGGCGAACGATGCCATGCGTGTCGGCACGCTGCCGCTGCTGACGCAAGCGGAGCAAGACCGCGTGCTCGTGGATTTCAATGACGTTCCGGCGGAAAAGCCGAGCGACTCGTTCATCCACGAGCAATTCGAAGCCTGCGTTGCGGCCCACCCGGATGCCACCGCGTTGGTCTTCGAGTCGCAATCACTCAGCTACGCCGAGCTCAATGCACGTGCGAACCGGGTCGCGCATTACCTGATCGCCCACGGTGTGCATGCGGACGACCGTGTTGTCATTTGCACGCAGCGAACACCGGATCTGGTTATCGCTATGCTCGGCGTGCTGAAAGCCGGCGGCGCCTATGTCCCGCTCGACCCGGCGTATCCGATCGAGCGTCTGCAATATCTGCTGACGGACAGCGCGCCGAAGGCGCTGCTGATTCAGCAAGCCCAGCGCGAACGCATTTCGTCCGATTCGATCCCGACGCTGGTGCTGGACGCCTCCAGCGATGAGTTGTCCGCGCAGCCGGAACAGAACCCGGATTCCCGCGGCCGCGGACTCGCGGCGCATCATCTTGCCTATGTGATTTACACCTCGGGCTCCACCGGGCTACCCAAGGGCGTCATGGTTCACCATGAGGCCGCGCTCAACTATCTTGATCACGCATCGAGAACGTATCTACTCGACGACATGGCCGGCGCGCTGGTATCGACGCCATTCAGTTTCGACGCCACGTTGACTACGCTGGTTACGCCCTTGCTGTGCGGCAAGCAGGTGGTGTTGTTGGCGGACGAGAACCATCGCTGCCTGATGCAGTTGTTGGCGTACTGCCAACAGTCGTCACCGTGGTTGCTCAAGGTGACACCCGCGCATCTGGAAGCTCTCGCGGGAATGGCGGCAACTCCACCGCGGTCGACGCCGCACATGATCGTGGTGGGTGGCGAGCAGCTCACTTGGCGCTGCGTGGAAAAATTTCGCGAGCGCGTGCTGTCTCACGCGGTCATCGTCAACGAGTACGGACCGACCGAAACTGCCGTCGGCTGTACGGTTTATGCCAGTCATGTCGGCGACGCGCCTGCATTGGCGAGTGCTGTGTCGATCGGGCGTCCGATCGCAAACACGAAGATGTATATCCTGGACCAGCAGGGCGCTCCGGTGCCCATCGGCGTCGCGGGAGAACTCTACATTGGCGGTGTCGGTGTAGCGCGTGGCTATCTGAATCGCGCGGAATTGACCGCGGCGCGTTTCCTGAAGGATCCGTTTTCGGATGCGCCGTCCGCGCGCATGTACAAGACCGGCGACCTGGTGCGCTGGCTGCCGGACGGCAACATCGAGTTCCTGGGACGCAACGATTTCCAGGTCAAGATCCGCGGCCTTCGGATCGAACTGGGCGAGATCGAAGCCAAGCTCGCCGCGTGCGCCGGCGTGCGCGAAGCGGCGGTGTTGGCGCGTGAGGATTCGCCGGGTGACAAACGGCTGGTGGCTTATTTCACAGCCGTCGCCGGCGCGCATGTGTCCACGGACGATCTGCGGTCGGAGCTGAGAGCGCAGTTGCCGGACTACATGGTGCCGAGCGTGTTCGTGATGCTCGATGCCTTCGATTTGACCGCGAATGGCAAGCTGGATCGTAAGGCGTTGCCGATGCCGGACAGCGATGCTCTGGATCGACGTGAATACGAAGCGCCGCACACCGGCATCGAAGTCGCGATGGCGGAAATCTGGCAGCAACTGCTGGGAGTTGCGCGCGTCGGTCGTCACGACAACTTCTTCGAACTGGGAGGCCACTCACTGCTGGCGGCCCGGGTCGTTTCCGAGTTGCGTTCCAGGATGGGTGCCGAACTGGCGTTACGGTCTATCTTCGAGCGTCCCACGCTCCGCGAGCTGGCTGCCACCATCGAGCGGGCGCCGAGCAGCGCTTGGGAATCCGTACTGCCGACGCAGCGCGATGGTCGTCCGTTGCCCTTGTCGTTCGCGCAGCGACGACTGTGGGTCATCGATCAACTGGATCCAGACAACCAGGAGTTTCGCAGCCAATACAACATACCCATGGCCTTGCGCCTGCAGGGTAAGCTGGATCAGAAGGCGCTGACGCTGGCGTTGAACGGCATCGTCGATCGCCATGAGATTCTTCGAACGGTTTACGTCAATGACTCGGCTGGCGAAGGCGTGCAGATCATCAAGGCAGCGCACGCGCTCGAAGTGCGTGTGATCGAGCTGCCCCAGGTTGCGCAGGAAGAGCAGGAACAGCGCGTGCACGCGCTGGCCCTAGCCGATGGCGCGAAAGTGTTCGACCTGACGCGCGACCCGGTGCTCCGAGCGACTCTGGTTCGCCTCGACGAGAGCCATCACGTGCTCCTGCTGAACTTGCATCACATCGCGGGCGACGGGTGGTCGATGGCGGTGCTCGCACGCGAATTCATGGCGCTTTATGCCGCGCACAGCGGCAACGCTTCGTCGACATTGCCAGTGTTGCCTGTCCAGTATGCGGATTTCGCCCAATGGCAGCGGCGACAACTCAGCGGCGATAGCTTGCGGCGAATGCTCGCGTATTGGACGCAGCAGCTGGCCGATCTGCCGGTGGTGCACAGTTTCCCGCTCGACAAGAAGCGACCCGAGAAACAAAGCGTGGCGGGTGCGTTGGTCAGCCAGTCGCTCGGCAAGCATCTCGGCGATAGTTTGATCGCGCTCGGTCGTCGCCAGGATTGCACGCTCTTTATGCTTATGCAGGCCGCGTTCTCGGTCCTGCTGGGACGCTACAGCGGCGAGTCGGACATCGTCATCGGCACTCCCGTCGCGAATCGGCCGGGCGCCGAGCTCGCGCCGATGATCGGCTTTTTCCTGAACACACTTGTGTTGCGCAACGATCTGTCGGGCAATCCAGATTTCACGGCACTGCTCGCGCGCAGCAAGGAAATGGTGCTAGGCGCATACGAGCACCAGCATGTCCCGTTCGAGATGCTGGTGGACGCGCTGCGCCCCGAACGAACGATCAGCCACACGCCGTTGTTCCAGGTCATGTTCACGGTGCAGAACAATGACTCCGTCGACTTGACGTTGGCGGATCTGAATGTGCGGATACTCGACTTCGACCGCGGCATCGCGAAATACGATCTCAGCCTGAGCATCGCCGAACACGAGGACGGCATGCGGATCGATTGGGAATACTGCACGGATCTATTCGAACGCGACACGATCGTGCGCCTGGCGGAAAACTTCGAGGTGTTGCTGCAGGCAATCACTGCGGCGCCGGAGACACCGATCGACGAGCTGGCCTTGCTGGGCGCAGCCGAGCGCCAGACCCTGCTGCGAACCTGGAACGACAGCGCCTGCGACTACCCGCGCGCGCAACTCGTGCATGAAGCATTTGAGTTGCAAGCGCAGCGCACGCCGGACGCGCCTGCCGTGAGTAGTGAGACCGGCAGCCTGAGCTACCGTGAGCTCGACGAGCGCGCCGATCGGCTGGCGCATTACCTGCGCAATCGCGGCCTGCAGGAGGAGGCGCGGGTTGGAGTGTGCATCGAGCGTTCGCCGGAAATGCTCGTTGCGTTGCTGGCCACACTCAAGGCCGGCGCCGCGTACGTGCCGCTCGATCCGGGCTACCCGCTCGAACGCCTGCACTACATGCTGCACGATTCGGGAGCTTCGTGGCTGCTCACGCAGAGCGACGTTGTGCCGATGTTTTCCGTTCCAGCGCACTGCCAAACGTTGTGCCTGGACGAACCGGATCTCTGGGCCGATCTGTCGGCACTGCTGGCCAGCGAAGCTTCCGCGGTGTCCACACTCGGTCCGGCGAATCTGGCCTATCTGATCTACACCTCGGGCTCCACCGGCAAGCCCAAGGGGGTCATGATCGAACACCGCAACGTGATCAATTTCTTCACGGGTCTCGATCAGCGTCTGGGCGTGTCCGTCGCTGCGCAGACGTGGCTGGCAGTCACCAGCATCAGTTTCGATATTTCGGTACTCGAGTTGTTCTGGACACTGTCGCGTGGCCACCATGTGGTATTGCAGGCGGAACGTCCGATGCCGGTCGCGGAGATCGGCGAGATCGATTTCAGCCTGTTCTACTTCGCGGCCGAAGACAGTCGCGCCACCAACAAGTACCAGTTGCTGCTGGATGGAGCGCGGTTTGCCGATAGCCACGGTCTCGCTGGCGTCTGGGTGCCGGAGCGGCATTTCGCGAACTTCGGTGATCCATTCCCGAATCCGTCGATCGCCGCCGCCGCCATCGCCGCGGTTACCCGCAACGTTCCGATCCGCTCCGGCAGCGTCGTGCTGCCGCTGCACGATCCGATCCGGGTCGCGGAAGAGTGGTCGATGGTCGACAATATTTCCGACGGTCGCGTGGAGCTCTCCATCGCTTCGGGATGGCACCCCAATGATTTCATCTTCGCTCCGCAGAACTACGCGAAACGCTACGAGGTGATGAAAGAAGGAATCGACACATTGTGTCGCTTCTGGCGCGGGGAAGGCATCGAGCGTACCAACGGCGTCGGAAAACCGGTGACGGTACATCTGCATCCGAAGCCGATCCAGGCCGCGTTGCCGATCTGGATCACGGCGGGTGGCAGTCCGGAAACTTTCCGCTATGCCGGTTCCATCGGCGCCAATGTGTTGACGCACCTGCTGGGGCAAAGCGAAGAAGCGCTCAGCGAGAAGATCACCATCTATCGGCGGGCACGCGCGGAAGCAGGCTTCGACGCGGGCCGCATCGCGCTGATGCTGCATACCTTCGTCGGAGAAGATGCCGAGTCGGTCAAGCAGGCCGTCGAGCAGCCGCTGAAGAATTACTTCCGCCAGTCGTTGGATCTGCTCAAGCCATTGGCGGAACAGGCCGGTCTCGATGTCGGCACCGATGTCGATGCGCTTCTGGCGCTGGGCTTCGAGCATCATTTCGCGCGTAGCGGATTGTTCGGCACCGTCGAATCCTGTTGCCGACGGGCGCAAGAACTGCGCCGGCTGGGCATCGATGAAATTGCGTGCCTGATCGATTTCGGTGTCGAGCATGCCGACGTCGTCGCGTATCTGCCGCTGTTGAAGCGGATGCAGTCGAGCCTGCGCCAGCAGAGCGCGCAGCAGCGCTTGCTGGCGAAGCGACTGGAGAAATCGACTTCGCCGTTCGAGCTGATTCAGCGGCATCGCGTCACCCATATGCAGTGCACGCCTTCCTATGCGCGTGAACTCGTCATCGACGAAGACGGGCGGCAGGCGCTCGGTGGATTGCGGCAATTGCTGGTTGGCGGCGAAGCCCTGCCCACCGAGCTCGCGAACGCACTCGAGGCCGTGGTGCCGGGCCAGATCTTCAACATGTACGGCCCGACCGAGACGACGATCTGGTCGTCCGTCGCGGAAGTTTCGGGCGGAGATGTGCACCTGGGTAAGCCGCTGGCCAATACCCAGCTCTACGTCGTCAACGGTCGACAGCAGCTCTCGCCGACGGGCGCGGTCGGCGAATTGCTGATCGCCGGCGACGGAGTGGCGCGTGGCTACTTCGAGCGCGAAGCATTGACCCGGGAGCGATTCCTCGCCAATCCATTCGCGGGCGAAATGCCGGAACACGGTGGGCGCGTTTACCGGACGGGAGATTCGGTGCGTCGCTCGGCCGATGGTCGATTGCAGTACGTGGGGCGCATCGATCATCAGGTGAAGCTCCGCGGTCATCGCATCGAGCTGGGCGAGATCGAGAGCACGTTGTCTTCGCATGCGGCCATCGCACAGGTCGTGGTGATCGCGCGCGGCGAGCCCAAACAACTGATTGCGTATGTCGTGGCGAAGGCATCGACCCAGGCGATCGCATCGGATGTGCTGAAGTCGTACCTGCGACAGCATCTGCCGGAAATCATGGTGCCATCCGCCATCGTGACGCTGGCTGCGTTGCCGCTGACGCCCAACGGGAAAATCGATCGCAAGGCGCTGCCGGATCCCGAGATGGGGGGCGCGCTGCAGGCCGACTACGTCGCGCCGCAAAGCCTGCTGGAAGAGGAACTTTGCGCACTCTGGCAATCCGTGCTGGGCCTGGAGCGTGTGGGCGTCACCGACAACTTCTTCAGCATCGGTGGCGATTCGATCCTCGCGATCCGCCTGATTGCTCGCTGCACGTCGCAGGGCATCCAGGTAACCGTGCAGCAGTTGATCCAGCACCAGACGATTCGTGAACTGGCGCCGCATGCGCGGCAGGGGCAGGGCGTCGTCCAGCCGCAGGAAGCGGTCACGGGTGCGCAGGCGTTGTTGCCGATCCAGCGCTGGTTCCTCGGCAGCGATGACGCGATCGATCAGCATCACTACAACCAGTCGGTGCTGCTGACGGTGACGGATACGCTGGACGAGGTGCAGCTGGCCTCGTGGGTGACCGCGCTGCATCAGCGCCATGACGCGCTGCGCCTGCGCTTCATCGAGCGGGACGGCGTCTGGCACGGCGAGTATCGTGACTTCAATCCGGCGATGGTGCGGGCGTCGATCGCATTCGAGGACCTGCGGGATGTGAACGAGGCGGAGTGGGGCGCACAGATCGCTTGCATCGGCGAGCGCATGCAAGCCAGTCTGTCGCTGAGCGACGGGCCGCTGTTCCGCGCGGTGATGTTCGAAGCAGGCGCGGGATTCCGCCGCCTGTTGCTGATCGCGCATCACCTGATCATCGACGGCGTTTCCTGGCGCGTGCTGCTGTCGGACCTGGAGCAGGGCTACAGGCAATTGCGCGAAGGGCGGGGCGAGGTGATGCTGGCGAAGAAGCGATCCTCGCTGCAGGCGTGGGGCCACTTCCTTGAGCAGCACGCGCGTAGCCAAAGCGTCCGGAACGAACTGGACTACTGGCAGGCGCAGTTGACGGTGCCGCCCCTGCCGATCGCGGCGGTCGGAGTGGTCGACCAGAGCTATGGAACGACGCGCGTCGTGTCTTTCGAACTCGATGCGGACGACACCGATGCGCTGCTGAAGGGCTGTCACCGCGCGTACCGCACGGAAACGCCGGATCTGCTGCTGGCCGCCGTCCTGCGCGGGTTCCAGCGTTGGGGCAACGTGTCGACGCTGCTGTTCAGCATGGAAGGTCACGGCCGCGAAGCCCTGAGCAACGAGATCGATCACAGCGAGACGGTGGGCTGGCTGACCAGTCTGTACCCGCTCGCGCTGCGCGCACCGATCACGTCGTCCGTGGGCGACCTCATCATGCACGTCAAGGAACAGATGCGTGCCGTGCCCGCGAAAGGCATCGGTTACGGTCTGCTGCGGCATCTCGCGGGCATCGAGTCCCTGGCGCCCTCCACGCCGCGCAACGACATCCTGTTCAACTACCTCGGCCAGTTCGATCAATCGGAAGCGGACGGCATCGCCTTCGCCACGGAGTTTGCGGGGCATGCGGTGAGTCCGCGCCGCCAGCGCGAGCACGGCGCGGAGATCACGGCGCTGATCAGCGGCGGCCGCCTGTCGTTCGGCATGGGCTTCAATGGCCTGGCGCAGGACGCCGCGCGCATGCAGGCGCTGCTGGACGACATCCACTCGGCGCTGAAGGAGATCATCGCGTACTGCCTCGACACGCCGGACGTCCACTACACGCCCAGCGACTTCCCGCTGGCGCAGGCCACCCTGGCGCAAGTGCGGCAGTGGCAGCAGACGTACCCGGATCTGCAGCAGCTTTACGCGTCCACGGCGATGCAGCAGGGCCTGATCTTCCACGAGCTCGTCGCCGGCGGCGCCTATGTGACACAGCTCGACCTGTCGCTGGTCGGTGAGCTCGATCAGGCATTGTTCCGCAGCGCCTGGCAACGGATCATCGAACGGCACGACATCTTCCGCACGATCTTCGTCGGCGATCGCCTCGTCCAGCTGGTGCGCGCGCATGCGACCGTGAACTGGCAGGCGTTCGACTGGCGCGACCTCGACGTCGAGGCGCAGGTCGAACGATTCCTGCAGTACAGTCGGGCGGACAAGAAGCGTGGCTTTGATCTCACCCAGGCGCCGCTGCTGCGCCTGGCGGTCATGCGCCTGACCGAGACGCGAACCCGTCTGCTCGTCTCCTATCACCACGCGCTGATGGATGCCTGGTCGCAGATGGTGCTGTTCGACGAGCTCATGCAGGTCTACCGGGCGCTCCTGCACGAGCGTGTGGTGGAACTACCGGCACCTGTTCCGTATTCGAACTATGTCGCATGGCTGGCTCACCAGGATCGAGCGGCTGCCCACCGGTATTGGCAACAGCGCGTCGGCGACATCCGCGCCACCACCGAGTTGGGCCTGGCCGGCGCGTCCGCGCACTCGACCGCGGCGGAGTACGACGAGCAGCGCTTGCACCTCGGCGTCGCGTTGACGCAGCAGTTGCAGGCGTTCGCCAGGACCCATCACCTGACGACGCACGTCCTGATCCAGGGGGCATGGGGTTATCTCGTTCATCGCTACAGCGGCCGCGATTGCATCCTCTTCGGTGAAACCATCTCGGGTCGTCCGGCGACTTTGCCGAACGTCGAACGGGTGGTCGGCTTGTTCATCAACACGCTGCCGGTCCGCATGGAGTTCGCGGCGGATGTGGAGGTCGTGACCTGGTTGCAGCGTCTGCATCGGGAGAGCGTCGAGCGCGAAGCATTCGCCTACATGCCGCTGCTGGACATCCAGGCGCTGAGCGATCTGCCGCGCGGCCAGCCGCTGTTCGAAACACTGCTGGCCTTCAACAACCTGCCGGAGCCCGATGCGGCGAGCACCGGACAGGACCTGCGCGTCGAGGCGCTGCAGGGCGACGAGCAGACGAACTACGGGCTCACCTTGAGCGCGCAGCTGCTGGAGGATCTGTCTTTCCGTCTGACCTACCGGACGGATCGATACGCTTCCGCGACGCTCGACACCATGCTGGGGCACTTCCGCGAAATTCTGAGCGGCATCGCCGACGCGCACGGCAAGACGGTCTCGCAGTTGCCGCTGCTGACCCGCGCCGAGGAAGAGCAGGCGCAGGTGCGACGCCTGACGAGTGCGACTCGCCCGGATGCGCAGGACATGGAAGAGGGCACCGAGACCTTGCTGGCGGCCCTTCACGACAGGCCGGTGTACGTTCTGGACGGGAAGCTGCGTCATGTCCCGCCCGGCGTCACCGGCGAGCTGTATTCCGCACAGCCGGACGGCCGTCTCGAACCCACTGGGGAGCTGGCGCGATGGTTGGCCGGTCGCCTTGAATTGCTCGGCCGCGTGAGCGACCAGGTCTGTATCCAGGGGCACACCTTCGGATTGGCGCAGGTCCGCCGCCAGCTGCAAGCCTGGCCGGGCTTGCGCGAGACCTGCGTGCTCTGCAGCGGCGACGGAGACCGTGCTCGTCTGGTCGCCTGGCTGGTTCCCGAGCAGATGCCCGAACGCGAACTGGAGGCGCTCCAGCTGCTGCAACGGTATCTGCAGGACCATCTGCCGGAGGCGGTGGTGCCAGCTGGATTCAAGATGCTCCCGGCGTTGCCGCGGCTGCTGGATGGCCAGGTCGATGTCCAGCGGTTGCCGGAGCCTCATTGGCTGGAGACGCTCCCCTACGTGGCGCCCGAGACGCCGACTGAACGCGCGCTCGCGGCCATCTGGGAGGAATTGCTGGAGCGGCCCCGGATCGGCGCGCTGGACAGCGTCTTCGCGTTGGGCGGCAACTCGCTGACCGCCGTGCGGCTCGAGTTCGCGATCCAGGAAAGGTTCGGCGTCCAGGTCACCCTGCGCGAGCTGTTCGAGAACGCCGAACTGCGTGCCCAGGCGCTCGTCATCGAAGCGAAAGAACGGCAGATGCTGCAGCCGGGCATCGAGCGGGTGCCGCGCGACCACGGGCCACTGCCGCTGTCGTTCGCGCAGCAGCGCCTGTGGTTCATCGATCAGATGGATCGCAACAGCAACGAATACAACATGCCGCTGGCGATCCGTCTGCACGGCCGCCTGGATCTGCATGCGCTCCAGGTCACGCTGGACGCGATCGTCGACCGGCACGAGATCCTGCGCACGAGCTACCAGGTCACGGAGAGCGGCGAGCCCCATCAGGTCATCCATGCACCGACTCCGCTGCAGATCGACGTGTTGACGGGGAGCTCGACCGAAGAAGGCCTGCGCGCGCAGGTGGCGGCGGAAGCCATGAAGCCGTTCGATCTGAGTTTCGGTCAGATGCTTCGCGCCAGCATCCTGCGGCTGAGCGACACGGAGCACGTGTTGCTCATGACGACGCACCACATCGCTTCCGATGGCGCCTCGATGGGTGTACTCATCGATGAGTTCGTGCAGCTCTACGGTGCTTTCGCCCGCGGTGGCGGGAACCCGTTGCCGCCGCTGTCGTTGCAGTACGCTGATTTCGTGCACTGGCAGCAAGGTTGGCTGCACGGCGAAACGCTTGAGCGGCAAGTGTCGTACTGGACGCGACAGTTGGCGGGAATTCCGTCGCTGCATGGCCTGCCGACCGACAAGTCGCGACCGGCGTCGCAAAGCTTCGCCGGCGCAACGCTTCGGCGCCCGATCGACCAGGCCCTGCGCACGCAACTGCAGGCGCTCGGCCAGGCGCATGGCACGACCCTGTTCATGACTTTGCAAGCGGCGTTTGCCGCCCTGCTGGCGCGGTACAGCAATGAGACCGATATCGTCATCGGCACGCCCATCGCCAACCGCGCGCATCCCGCGCTGGCGTCGGTCATCGGTTTGTTTGTCAACACCCTGGTGCTGCGCAACGAAGTGACGATGGACGCATCGTTCGCGTCGCTGCTCGAGCAGACCCGCCAACTCGCCCTCGACGCCTACGAACACCAGGATGTGCCGTTCGAAATGCTGGTATCGGCGTTGCACCCCGAACGCAGCCTGAGCCACAGCCCCGTTTTCCAGGTGATGTTCGCGTTGCAGGAGAACCTCGATCCCGAACTCGCCCTCCCCGGCCTGCGCGTCGATACGGTGGACACCGGCTACCAGGTCGCCAAGTTCGATCTGAGCCTGACCATCGACACGACCGAGGATGGCTTGCTGGGCAGTTGGGAATACTGCGTCGACCTGTTCGAGGCCGACAGTATCGCGCGCCTGGCCGAGAGCTTCGAACTGCTGCTGCGCGCGGTCGTGGCCCAGCCCGAGCAGCCCGTGGGCGACGTGCCGCTGCTCACGGCGACACAACAAGACGCGATGTTGACGACGTGGTGCGGTCAGGCCTCGGTCCATGCGTCGGGGCGTTGTACCCATGAAGTGTTCGAAGCACTCGTTCGCGCCCAGCCGGACGCGCTGTCGGTGACCGATGGCCAGCAGTCCCTGACTTATGGCGAGCTGAACCAGCGTGCGAACCAGTGGGCGCACCATCTTGCGGAGCAGGGCGTTGGCCCGGACGTGCTGGTCGGCATCTGCGTCGAGCGTTCACTCGACGCCATCGTCGCGATCATGGCGGTGATGAAAGCCGGTGGCGGGTATGTGCCGCTAGATCCGAACTACCCCTGGCAGCGCCTCGAATTCATGCTGAAGGACTCGGGCGTGCATTGCCTGCTGACCCAGACATTCATGGCAGAGAAGCTGCGGGACTCGAACGCGCTGCTCCTGTTCCTGGACGCACCGCCCGAGGCCGTGGCGCGGAGTTCGCGGGAGAATCCGCAGCCGCGCGCCTGGGGTCTCACGTCACGAAACACGGCGTACATGATCTATACTTCCGGCTCGACGGGGGAGCCCAAAGGGGCCTTGATCACGCACGACAACGTGGTCGCGTACTGCGAAGTAGCGAGGCACGACTACGGAGCGAAGACAGACGATCGCGTGTTGCAGTTCTCGACGCTGTCTTTCGATATGTTCATGGACGATTTCAGCAATTCGTTGCTCACGGGCGGTGCTCTCGTGCTGAGAAACGACGACATCCTGGCAGGGCCCCGGGCCTTCTGCCAGTTCGTGAAAGAGCATCGAATCTCCGTCGCGAGCCTGTCCACCGCCTTCTGGCATGAGTTGTGTTTCAGCCCGGCAGGGCTGGAAGCCTTGAATGAAAGCGATGCCCGCCTGCTGATCATCGGCGGCGAGGCGATGTCGAAGGCCGCCGTGCACCAATGGCAATCAGTCGTTTCACCGAAGGTGCGCGTGCTCAACACGTACGGCCCGACCGAATGTACGGTCACCGCCAGTTGCTTCGATGTCGAGAGATCCATGGAGGGGTACGCCAACGTGCCCATCGGACGCCCCACCCGCCATGTCCGTGCTTACGTGTTGAACGTCCGCCGCCAGTTGGCGGCCATCGGCGAAGTGGGCGAACTGCACATCGGTGGGCCCGGCGTGGGCGCGGGGTATTTCAACCGGCCGGAGCTGACGGCCCAGCGATTCATCCAGCACACGTTCCCGAACGGTGTCGAAGAGCGTCTGTACCGGACGGGCGACCTGGTGTGCTGGAGCAGGGACGGTGAGCTCGAATACATGGGCCGAATCGACCACCAAGTGAAGGTGCGCGGATTCAGAGTCGAAACGGGCGAAGTCGAGTCCGTGCTGCGTCGTCACGCGGAGGTGAAGGACGTCGTCGTGGTGGCTCGCGGCAAGCCGGTCCAGTTGGTGGCGTACGTGGTGGCGGAGCAGCGCGCAGGCCTGGCCAGTGAATGGCGTGCCCTGCTTCGCAGTCAGCTTCCCGAGTTCATGGTGCCCTCGGCCTTCGTCGTGCTCGATGCCATTCCGCTGTTGCCGAATGGAAAGCGGAACCTCAAGGCACTTCCGGATGTCGGCGACGAACACGCCGGTGGCGAGCACTACACCGCGCCCGGCACTCCAACGGAGGCCAGGATCTGCGCCCTCTGGGAAGACCTGCTGAAATTGAAGCGCGTCAGCATCCACGACAACTTCTTCGAGTTGGGAGGCCACTCGTTGTTGGCGACGCGCATGGTCTCGGCGCTGCGCCAGCAATTCGACCTGGACATCCCGCTGCGAGAGGTCTTCAACCTGCAAACAGTGTTCGAGTTGAGCGCATACATCGATGAGGAGAACGAATTGGCGCGTGGTCTTGATGGCATCGGCAGCGAACCGGCAAGCGAGAAAGACCGGCATTCGTCGGCCGAGGTCTGGGAGTTGTGATGAAAATCATCCAGTCCGAATCCAGGCAGAGCCCCTGGTTCATGCGATTCAAGCGCAATCATCAGGCACGGCTGCGCCTGTTCTGTTTTCCGTACGCCGGCGGCAGCGCCGGTCTGTTCGAACCATGGGGAAGGGTATTCGAGGGCGTCGACGTCGTCGGGGTGCAGTTGCCGGGCCGCAGTAACCGGATCAGCGAAAAGCCGATCGATTCGCTGGCCGAGATTGTCGCGCGTCTCATCGTCGAGCTGCGTGGCCTCGACGATCTGCCTTTCGTGTTCTTCGGGCACAGCAACGGCGCGCTGATCTGCTTCGAATTGGCCAGAGAGCTGCAGCGGCGCGGCATCGGCGGCTTGCAGCACATCATCCTGTCCGGCAGACGCGCCCCGCATCTGCCTCGTGTGCATCCGAATACCCACGACCTTCCGCACGATGCCTTCATCGAAGAGTTGCGCTCCATCAACGGCACGCCTGAAGAACTGCTTAGCAACATGGAGCTGATGAACTTGTTCGTGCCGGTCCTGCGCGCCGATTTCAAAGTGAGCGAGACCCACAAGTACTGCGCCGACATCAAGCTGAACACGCCGGCGAGCATTTTCTGGGGGCGACTCGACACGGATATTCCAGAGGCGGATATCGAGGCATGGCGCGCCAACTTCGAAACCGGAGACATCGCGTTCGCGGAATTCTCCGGCGACCACTTCTTCATTCATTCGCAGCAGGCGCTGGTTCTGGAAAGAGTCGGCGAGATCCTTGGCGGGCTAACAACCGGGCGTGTGGCCGAGGATCTACGGGAAGCGACTGGCTGACATGACATCGTCCCTCGGCAAGCAGGTTTTGCACCCCGCAATGATTTCAAGCAGAAAGGATTCGGATTTCCCATGACGCTCATCGAAGCTTTGTGTCTGATGCTGATCGGCGCCCATCTCTTCGGGTGGTTCGCCGAGCGATTGGGACAACCCGCCCTGGTCGGTCACATGGTGGCGGGCATCCTGCTCGGGCCGTCCGCGCTGAACTGGATGCAAGCGGGCCCGACGTTTTCCGCCATCTCCGACTTGTCCGTGCTGTTCATCGTGCTTGCTGCCGGCCTCGAAATGGGCATGCGGCACGTGCTCGATGTCTTTCGCGGCAAGCGCTCGTTCGCTCTGCTGGTGGGGTTCGCCATTCCGACCGCCGCGGCAGGCACGTTCGCCTGGCTGGTCGGGATGGCATTGATTCCGGGGCTCGTCGTTACCTTGTGTCTGTCGGTGACGGCGTTGCCGGTCGCACTGCGCATCCTGAGCAGCTTCCGCATGCTCGACACGAGCATCGCGAGAGTGGCGATCGCGAGCGCGCTGTTGTCCGATGTCATCGTGCTGATGGTGCTGGGCGTCGCGCTCTCGCTGGCCTCGCCATCGGCCGGGAATTGGTTGCCCGCCGCGGGCATTTCGATGGCCAAACTGGTGGCGCTCCTCGCATTTATCGGGGTTGGTCACCTCGCATGCCTGCGTTTGAGTGCGCTGCGGTTGACTCGCAAGACCAGCTCGAAGTATTCCGATACCGTGCTGATCGCGACGCTGTTGTTCACGTTCGCATTCGGCGCGCTCAGCGAGTTGCTTGGATTCCACTTCGTGATCGGTGTCTTTTTCGCAGCACTGATGATCACCCGCGACCTCATCGGCGATGCGCACTTCGAGAAACTGGAGCGCAGCTGCGAAGTGATCACGGTCAGCCTGTTCGGACCATTGTTCCTTGCGTATCAGGGGATCCAGTTCCAGTTGGGCACGCTGAACAACCCGTCGCTGGTGGCGGGTCTGGTGCTGGTCGCGATCGCGTCCAAGCTGCTGGGCGGTTACGTGATGGCGCGGTTGAAGAACATGCCTCATCAGGAAGCGCTCGGCGTGGGCGCCATCATGAATGCGCGCGGCGTGATGGAGATGGTGGTGGCCAGCATCGCCTATCACGCCGGATTGGTTGATCAGGGGCTGTATTCCGCGCTGTTGCTGGTCGGGATGGCGACCACGGTCATCACGCCATTGCTGCTGAGGCAGTGGCTGACGCAAAGCCAAAGCCAGACAGCGTAGTCGGTCTTCCGGCAGCCACATGCACATGGAATTCGGCAAACTGAAGAGATCGCATGAGCGAGACAGCACATCCCCCGACCGACGAGAAATTCGAGTCCTGCCGCCAGTACCTGATCGGGTTGGGCGCCGGCAAGCAACTCCACTCCGGGCGGCACTTCCTCGACCATCTGGAAGGAACCTACCGCTTGCTTCGCCGCTGGGGATTGCCCGAGTCCGTGTGTTACGCCGGGCTGTTCCACAGCATGTACGGCACCGACGGCTTCAAGCGCAATGCGTTGACGCTGGACGACAGGGACGAGGTCCGCGCGCTGATTGGCGAGGACGCCGAGCGGCTGGTCTATCTCTTCTGTTCCATTCGCCGGATCAGCATGTTCGAAAGCGGAGCGCCGCAGGCCATCCGGTTCCGCGAGGCGGAAAGACGCACGCCCATTTCGCAGGAAGAGTGGGTTGCCCTCTTGCACATGGAGTACGCGAACACGTTGGATCAGTGCCTGGACCTCGGGTTCGTCGGGAAGTTCGTGCTGACCAAGCTGGGTCGGAAGTGGATGCATCTCAGACAGCACCTGACCGAGGCGTGCAACGCCGAATTGGCGCCGGTTTTCGCCAGTCATCTGATATCGCGGTGGCAATACCTCGCCTTCCAGCCGTTGTTCTGGGTGCTGCAGAGGCTGTGAGACGACACGGCCGGTAGCGCCGGATCGAAGAGCGCACGAGAAGGATTGCCTGGGACAGCCCCTGCTGCACGAAGAGGAAGAGACAGAGTGCAAAGCACGACGGAAATCAGAGATTTGCTGCGGGCCCTGATCAAGCAAGGGGTCAAGCTCAGCGTTTCGCAGGACAAGTTGCTCATCGAAGGCAACTGGCAGGCGCTGAGCGAGGACGTCAAGTCGCAAATCAAGTCGAACAAGCAGGACATCATCGACTTCATCGAGGCACGAAAGAAGGCGAAGGTCTCGCAGCTGCGCGCTCGTCCCGCCGATGCCGCTCCGGTGCTGTCGTTCGCGCAGCAGCGACTGTGGTTCATCGATCAGCTTGATGGCGGCGTGAGCACCCAGTACAACATGCCGTATGCCTTGCACCTGACGGGCCAGCTGAACCGGGATGCGTTGCAACGGGCGCTGGATCGAATCGTCGTGCGTCACGAAATCTTGCGCAGCGTGTACTGCACGCTGGGCGATGGGGAGGCGGGCGTTCGAACGATGGATGCGATGCCGGTGACCATCGCCGTCGTCGATCTCTCGCACTTCGACGCCGAGGAGCGTGACGAGCACATGCGCTCGTTGGCGCTCGCCGAGGCGAAGAAACCGTTCGATTTGCGGCGCGACCTGATGCTGCGCGCGAGCCTGGTGATGCTTGCCGGACACGAGCAGGTCCTGTTGTTCACGATGCATCACATTGCCTCGGACGGCTGGTCGATGGGCGTGCTGACGCAGGAATTCGTGACCTTGTACGACGCCTATTCGAACGGCGCGGCGGATCCGCTGCCGCCGCTGCCGGTGCAGTACCGCGATTTCGCATGGTGGCAACGAAACTGGCTGCAAGGCGACGTCCTGGAGCAGCACCTTGATTTCTGGGAGAAACAGCTCGCGGATTTGCCGCAGGTGCACAGTCTGCCGCTGGATTTCCCACGACCTGCCGCTCAGAGCTTCGAAGGAGGCAGTTACGTCCATGTCTTCGACCGGACCTTGAGCGATCAGCTCAAGGCACTCAGCCTGGCGCAAGGCACGACGCTGTTCATGACGTTGCAGACCGCGTTTGCGGTGCTGCTGTCCCGCTACAGCAATGAAACGGACATCGTGATGGGAATGCCCATCGCTAATCGTACCCAGGCCGAGCTGTCACCGTTGATCGGCTTCTTCATCAATACGCTGATCCTGCGCAGCGACTTGTCCGGAAACCCGCGTTTCAGCGAGCTGCTGCAGAAGAACAAGCAGATGGCGCTGCAGGCGTACGATCACCAGCACATTCCCTTCGAACTGCTGGTCGGCCGGCTGCGCCCCGAGCGCAGCACCCGTCACGGCGCGTTGTACCAGATCATGTTCGTGCTCCAGAACAACGAGCAGGACGAACTGCGTTTGCCTGAGTTGACCCTGTCCCAGGTCGATACCGGGCATGTCGCGGCCAAGTACGACATCCACCTGGGCATGCAAGAGTTCCCGGATGGATTGCAGGCGACGTGGACCTATTGTTCCGCGCTGTTCACGCCTGCCACGATCGAACGCATGTGCCGGCATCTGGGCACGCTGCTGCGGAGCATGGTCGCGGCGCCGGATACGCCGATCCTGAATCTCCCCATGCTCGACAGCGCGGAACGGCACCAGATCGCGGTCGAGTGGAACGCAAAGGTCGCGGACCATTCGCACGACTGCATCCTGCCGAGGCGCTTCGAGGACCAGGCCACACGGACACCGAACGCCCCCGCCGTACGATGCGCAGACGCGGTGCTGAGTTACGCCGAACTTAATCGAAAAGCCAACCGCCTGGCGCATTGCCTCATGGAGGCGGGCATCGAGCCGGGCGCGGTGGTTGGCGTGCATGCCACACGATCGCCGGAGCTGATGGTGGCGCTGCTAGCGATCTGGAAATGCCGCGCCGCCTATGTTCCGTTCGATCCGAACAGCACCACGAAACGGCTGGCGGTCGTGATCGAGGACGCGGGCATCGAACTCGTGGTGGCGCAGTCCGCGCTGCGTGCCAAGGTGCCCGTGTCCGGCATCGACTTGCTCGAGCTGGACGATGTCCTGGCCGAGACATGGTTCGCGGAATACCCGGACCACGGTCCCGCTGCGTACGGCACGGAAGTGGGTCCCGACGACAGCGCCTACATCATCTACACCTCGGGGTCGACGGGCGTGCCCAAGGGCGTCGAGATCGCGCACGCCAGCCTGGCGGACTACTGCGGTTATGCACTCGGTCGCTACTACGCACAGGAGCTCGCCGGTTCGCTGGTGGTGACGTCTCACGCATTCGACATCACCGTCCCCAGTCTGTTCCTGCCCCTGCTTGCGGGAGGGTGTGTCGAGTTCATACCGCCGCAAGGGGAACTGGAAGCGCTGGCGACGCGTCTGGCTTTCGCGCAGGACCGTTACCTTCTGCGCATGACGCCGCTGCATGCGCAGGCATTGCTGGATTTGCTGCCGTCCGCCACCCGCCTGGAAGCGGCGCACGTCTTCGTCATCGGCGGCGCCGGCTTCCCGCCGGAACTGGCGCGCGGACTGCAATCGCGTTTTCCGTGCAGCCAGATCTTCAATCACTACGGTCCCACCGAGGCGACCGTCGGTTGCGCGATGTTCGATGTCACGGCGCAACTGGACCGTCTGGAGAAAACCATTCCCATCGGTCGTCCGATGGACAACACCGTGTTGTATGTGCTCAACGCGGCACGGGAGCTTGTGCCCGCGGGTGTCAGCGGCGAGCTATACATCGGCGGGCAGGGGCTGGCGAAGGGCTACCTCAATCGGCCCGATCTCACCGCCGACAAATTCATCCGGAATCCTTTCGGCGATGCGCATGCCGAGTGGCTCTACCAGAGCGGCGACCTGGTGCGGTGGTTGCCCGAGGGCGCGCTCGAATTCCTGGGGCGGTGCGACGACCAGGTGAAGATCCGCGGTTTCCGCGTCGAACTGCAGGAAATCGAGCACCACCTGCGCAGCGATCCTCGGGTCGCCCAGGCCGTGCTCGTCGCCCATGAAGACGAGCACGGCGGGAAGCGCCTCGTGGCGTATGCCGTGCCTGCCGGGGAATCCGGTCACGAGCAGTTGGCGACGCAGTTGCGCGATGCGCTCCGTCAGGAGCTGCCTGACTACATGGTGCCTTCCGGCATCGTCCTGCTGGACGAGCTGCCGCTGTCCGCCAACGGAAAAGTGGACAGGCGCCGCTTGCCGGAACCCGGGTTCGATCCGGTACAGGCGACGGTGCCCCCGGAGACCGAGACCGAGCGTCGCCTGGCCGCACTGTGGAACGATTTGCTCCATGTCCCTTGTGACGACGTGACGGCATCGTTCTTCGAACTTGGCGGACATTCCCTGCTGGTCACCCGCCTGGTCGGTACCGTCAATCAGGAGTTCGCCGCAAGCCTGAAGATCGCCGACGTCTTTTCCCACCCGACGATTCGAGCACTGGCGGGCTTGATCGACTCGGCGACCACGGGATCGATCGTGCGGATTCCGCGCGTGTCGCGGGAGTCGGCGCTGCCTTTGTCCTTCGCGCAGCAGCGCCTGTGGCTCATAGACAGGCTAGCGGGCAGCAGTCAGTACAACATGCCGTTCGCCTTCCGGCTGCGCGGTCTCCTGGATCGGGAAGCATTGCAGCGTGCGCTGGATACGATCGTCGCGCGACATGAAGTCTTGCGCAGCGTTTTTTGCACCCGTGACGAGGGCGAAGCCTACGTCGTCGTGCAGGCCGCTTCTTCGATACCGATGACGGTGGTCGATCTGACGCACCTCGACGCGGCTGCGCGAGAAGAACGCGTGCACGCGCTGGCGGCAGCCGATGCCACGCGGCCATTTGATCTCGGCAACGACCTGATGTTGAGGGCGAGTCTGCTGGCATTGTCCGGGCAGGAACACGTGCTGCTGTTCAACATGCACCACGTCGCCTCGGACGGCTGGTCGATCGGCGTGCTGACGACGGAGTTCGCCGCGCTGTACGACGCGTTTTCGAGAGGTGCCGATCATTCCTTGCCGGCGTTGTCGATCCAATATGCGGACTTCGCCCACTGGCAGCGCCAGTGGCTGCAAGGTGAAGTGCTGACGCAACAACTGGACTACTGGTTGACGCAACTGGATGGCCTGCCCGCCGTGCACGGCTTGCACCTGGATTTCCCCCGATCGGCGGTGCAACACTTCGCGGGTGCGCTGCATTTGCAGCGTCTGGACCAAGCGCTGGGCGAACGTCTGCGGAAATTGAGCCTGGAAAGCGGCACCACGCTGTTCATGACGCTGCAGGCGGCATTCGCCGTACTTCTGGCGCGCTGCAGTGGCGAGACCGACATCGTGATGGGCACGCCCATCGCAAACCGCACGCAGGCGGAGTTGTCGCCCCTCATCGGATTCTTCGTGAATACGCTGGTGTTGCGCAGCGATTTGTCGGGCAACCCGTCGTTCATCGACTTCCTGCAACGGGCCAGGAAAACGTCGCTCGAGGCCTACGAGCATCAACACATCCCCTTCGAGATGCTGGTCGACAAACTGCAGCCCGAGCGCAGTTTCCACCAGAGCCCCTTGTTCCAGATCATGTTCACGCTGCAGACCGGCGAGCAGGGCACGCTGACGTTGCCCGGCTTGAGCATGCAGGCCCTGGAGCAGGGACAGCACACGGCCAAGTTCGATCTGACGCTGGCGCTGCGCGAAACCGATGACGGCGTGTGGATGAATTGGGAGTACTGCGCCGAACTGTTCCATGCGACGAGCATCGCGAGCCTGGCCGAGGCTTTCGCCGAGTTGCTGGCCGGCATCGTGGCGGAGCCGAACAGGCTGATCCATTCGTTGCCATTCGTCTCCGCGAGGACACGGCACCGGCTGCTGGAAGAATTCGCTGGCGCGCCGGTAGCGCATCCAGCAGACGCATTCATCCACGAGTTGTCAGGCTCGGAGGCAGAGGTGAATACAATCGTGGATACCCGACTCTACGTGCTGGATCGAGACCGGCAATTGTTGCCCATCGGCGTTGCGGGAGAGTTGTACATCGCGGGTACCGGCCTCGCGCAACGCAGTTCGAACCACCCGGAGCTGGCACAGCGTCTCGTACCGCATCCGTTTTCGGACGATCCCGCGGTGTCGCTGCTCAGATCGGGCGATCGGGCACGCTGGCTGCCGGGTGGCAAGCTCGAGTACCTCGGAAAGATCGACGCGCATGTCGAGAAGGACCTTGAAGCGGAAGGCCCCGCATACGAAGCTCCGAGGGGCGAGTTCGAGATGCGGCTGGCAGCACTCTGGCAAGACGTGTTGAGTGTTCCTGCCGTCGGCCGTCGCCACCATTTCTTCGCCCTGGGCGGCAGTTCCTTGAGTGCCGTGCGCCTGGAGTTCGCGATCCGGGAACATTTCGGCATCGAGCTGACATTCCGTGAGTTGTTCGAGCATCCGGAGCTTGCCGCGCAGGCGGAACTTATTGCCACGAAAGATCGGCGAGTCGAACTACCGCGGATTGAAAAAGCGGCGCGCGACGGCCGGCCGCTGGCGTTGTCGTTCGCGCAGCAGCGTTTGTGGCTCATCGACCAGATCGCGCCCGGCGGCACTCAATACAATATGCCGCTATCGCTGCAGTTAACAGGCGAGCTGGATGTCGAAGCGCTGAAGAAAGCGCTAGATGCGATTGTCGCCCGACATGAAGTGTTGCGAACCGTTTATGCCGCTTCGGAGTCAGGCGAGCCCTGTCAGCGCATTCGTGAGCTGGATTCCATTCCGTTCTCGACCGTGGATCTGCGCGACATTCCAAATGAGTCACGGAGCCGGCGAGCGCGCGAGCTGGCGGAAGCGGAAGCCAACAAGCCGTTTGATTTGCGGCAGGACGCCATGCTCCGGCTTGCGGTGCTCGTGTTGGGCTCCGAAGAACACGTGTTGCTGTTCACGATGCATCACATCGCTTCCGACGGCTGGTCCCAGAATGTACTTGTGAACGAGTTCGTGAAGCTGTATCGGGCATTCAAGGATGGAGAGCCGTTGGCGCTGCCATCCCCGCCGGCGCAATATGCGGACTTTGCCCAGTGGCAACGGGGTTGGCTGCAAGGAGAAGTGCTGGACCGGCACTTGAACTACTGGCTGCGTCAGTTGGCGGCCCTGCCGCAAGTGCATCGGCTACCCACCGACTTCCCGCGGCCGGCCGTGCAACGGTTCGCCGGTGCGGTGCACGATCAGCAGTTCGACCAATCGCTGAGCGAACGACTGCACGCATTGAGCGTCGCTCAGGGCACTACGCTGTTCATGACCCTGCAGACGGCCTTCGCGACGCTGCTCATGAAGTACAGCGGTGAGACCGACATCGTCATGGGAACGGCCATCGCAAATCGGGCACAACCCGAGCTCGCGTCGTTGATCGGCTTTTTTGTCAATACGCTCGTGCTGCGCAGCGACTTGTCCGGCGATCCTTCTTTCGCGATGCTGCTGCAACGAAACAAGCGCATGGCGCTGGCGGCTTTCGAACACCAGCACATTCCATTCGAAATACTGGTGGAAAAACTGCAGCCGGAACGCAGCTTCAGCCACAGCCCGCTGTTCCAGATCATGTTCACGCTGCAAAGCAGCCAGGATCAGTCGAAACTGGAACTGCCTGGTTTGAGCATCGAGGCGCTGGAGGCGGAACAACACACCGCGAAGTTCGATCTGATGCTGGCGTTACACGACGGTCCGGATGGCATCAGAGCCAATTGGGAGTACTGCACGGAACTGTTCGCCGCGCAGAGCATCGCCCATATGGCGGACGCGTTTGCGCAGCTGTTGGCCGCACTGGTCGCGGAGCCGGAGTGCCCGATCCAGCGCCTGCCGGTATCGATGGTCGGCACACGTGCACAGCGGCTCGCTCTGGATTCTGCCTACGATGCGCATGATCCCGCGTTGCCGGCGCTCGGGACCAGCGGCCGCGAGGCGCCGGTCTACGAAGCGCCGCAGGGTGAGATCGAAATCGCACTGTCGACACTCTGGATCGGACTATTGAGCGTCACCCGCGTCACTGACTATTTCAGTTCCGCGATCCAGAACGTGGGCCGCGCAGTGGAAGACGGTAACAGCGAAGACGTTCTGACCTTGGATATCCTGCCTCAGGGTGAGCGACAGCAACTGCTAGCGGGCTTCAACCATGCCACCTCCGACTACACACGAACCGCGCTCGTGCACGAACTGTTCGAGGCGCAGGTTCACGCATGCCCGGACTCGGTGGCGGTGGTTCATCGAGGTGAAGTGCTCGACTACGCCACGCTCAATGCGCGCGCGAACCAGTTGGCGCACTACCTGAGGTCCCTGGGTGTGAAGCCCGACGACCGGGTCGCTGTATGCCTCAGGCAGGGCGTGGACATGGTGACCAGCCTGCTGGCCGTGCTGAAGGCCGGTGGCTGCTATGTCCCGCTGGACCCTACCTATCCTCAGGATCGCATCCAGTACATGCTGTCCGACAGCGCTCCCGTGGCGTTGCTGACACAACTTTCGCTGGCGGAGCGAGTGGGCATGCATGCGCTGCCGACGCTGGTGCTGGACGCGCCGTCCGATGGTGAGGTTCTGAAGTCGCAGCCCACGCATGATCCGGTCAAGTCTCCCGATCTGAACGACTCTCACCTAGCGTATGTCATCTACACCTCGGGTTCGACCGGTGAGCCCAAGGGCGTGATGGTCGAGCACCACAGCGTGGTGCGCCTGGTCACCACGCAAGACTACGTGCAGCTCGACAGCACCACGGTCATGGCGCAGGCCTCGAATACGTCGTTCGACGCCGCAACCTTCGAAATCTGGGGCGCGCTGCTCAACGGCGGTCGCCTGGTCGTGGTTGAGAAAGACACGCTAGTCCATGCCGAGCGACTGGCGGCGCAGATTCGCGAAGACGGCATCAACGTGCTCTTCGTGACCACCGCGCTGTTCAATCAACACGCGCAAAGCAAACCGGATTGTTTTGCCGCGTTGGGGACGTTGCTGTTCGGCGGCGAGGCCGTGTCGCCGGGCGCGGTTGCCACTATCGTTCGCAAAGGCATGCCGAAGCGGCTGCTGCATGTCTACGGCCCCACCGAAACCACGACGTTCAGCACTTGGTATCCGGTGACGTCCGAACCTCTGGCTGGCGCGGGTAACGTGCCCATCGGCCGAGGGTTCGCCGATACGCGTCTCTATGTGCTGACGCCCACATTGCAACCGGTTCCGGTCGGAGTCGCGGGTGAGCTGTTCGTGGCCGGGGCCGGGCTGGCGCGGGGCTATCTCAACCGGGATGAACTCAGCGCCGAGCGGTTCCTAAGCGATCCGTTTGCACGTGAGCTCGGCGCGAGCGATGCGAGCGCGCGCATGTACAGGACCGGCGATCTGGTGCGATGGCTGCCGGACGGCTCACTGGAATTCCTGGGTCGCCGCGACTCCCAGATCAAACTCCGCGGCTTCCGCATCGAGCTTGGAGAAATCGAAAGCAAGCTCGCGGCGCAGCCGAATGTGCGGGAGGCGCTGGTGCTGCTGCGTGAGGACATGCCGGGCGACAAGCGCCTGGTGGCGTATCTCACGTGCCACGACGAGACGTGCTTCTCCGCGGGGGAGTCGCTGACGCAGCTGGCTTCGCGCCTGCCGGATTACATGCTGCCGAGCGCGTTCGTTGTGCTCGATGCCTTTCCGCTGACGCCCAACGGCAAGCTGGATCGTAAGGCCTTGCCAGTGCCCGAAGGCAAAACTGTCGTCGGCCGTCGTGACAATTTCTTCGCGTTGGGAGGCAGCTCCCTGAGTGCCGTGCGTCTCGCATCTGCGATCCAGGAACGTTTTTCCGTCGACTTGTCGTTGCGCGAGTTGTTCGAATATTCCGAACTGGCCGCACAGGCCGGTCTGATCGCGACGAAAGAAAGATCGGCGGCGCTTCCCGTCGTGAGCCCTGTGGTTCGCGATGGGCAGCCTTTGGCCTTGTCCTTTGCGCAGCAGCGAATGTGGTTCATCGATCAGCTGACGCAGGGCAGCGCGCAATACAACATGCCGGTCGCGCTGAGATTGGAGGGCGAGCTACAGGTTGACGCCTTGCACGCGGCTTTCAGCGAGATCGTGCGACGACATGAAGTGTTGCGCACGATCTACGCCACCTCGGCGACCGGGGAAGCGAGCCAACGTATCTTGCCGGTCGACGCACTTCCGCTGGCGCGCTTCGAGCTGTCTGGACTGCCGGAAGAAGAGCGAGAAGCGGAATTTCTGCGTCTTGCCGAGACGGATGCCCTCACGCCTTTCCGCCTGGACCAGGACCTGATGGTGCGCCTCAGCCTCATCGCCCTGGACGCGAAGACTCATGTGCTGCTGTTCAACATGCATCACATCGCTTCTGACGGCTGGTCCATGAGCGTGCTCATGGAAGAGCTCGTCCAGTTGTACGCGGCGTTCGTCCAGGGTAGATCGAGTCCGCTGTCGCCACTCGCAATCCAGTACGCCGACTTCGCCGCTTGGCAGCGTTCGCACATTCGAGGCGACTACCTCGAAGAGCAGTTGAATTACTGGCAAAAGCAGCTCGCCGGTATTCCGCCCGTGCATGGCCTGATCCTGGATCGGCCGCGTGCGCTGCAGCCGAGCTTCGTCGGCAAGGCGCTCACGGTGCCGCTCGATTCGGCGCTGGTGCAACAATTGAATGAATTGGGCCAGACACAGGGCGCCACTCTGTTCATGGTGCTGCACGCCGCGTTCGCCGTGCTGTTGGGACGATGGAGTCGCGAGAACGACATCGTGGTCGGCACGCCCATCGCGGGTCGCACTCGCAAGGAGCTGGCTCCGCTGATCGGTTTCTTCGTCAACAACTTGGTGTTGCGCAGCCGGTTGAACACGGAACAGTCGTTCGCCGAATTCCTAGCGGCGTCCCGGGCCACGGTGCTGGAGGCTTTCGAACATCAGGATGTGCCGTTCGAGATGCTGGTCGATCGGTTCTGTCCGGAGCGCAACTTCAATCACTCGCCACTGTTCCAGATCCTGTTCTCGCTGCAAAACCAGGTGCAGACCGATCTGTCCTTGCCTGGAGTCCAGATCTCGGGAATTGCGCGCGAACAATCGCTGGCGAAGTTCGAGTTGTCGGTGCAGGTTGGGCCGGGTGTCGACGGCCATGAAGTCGAGTGGAGCTACAGCACCGATATCTTCGACGCCGAAACGGTTGCTAGCCTGGCGGAGCACTATGTGCTTCTGCTCGAGGCGGTGCTGGAGGCCCCGGAAAAGCCGCTTGGCCAGCTGTCAGTGGTGACGGAAAGCAACCAGCGTTTCTTCGCTGCGCAAGCGGCGCGGGCGGTGAGCGGGGCGGCGCCGATCGTTTGTCTGCATCGACTCTTTCAGCAGCAAGCGGCGCGCTGGCCGGACAACGTCGCGCTCATTCACGGAGGTGCTAGGCTGAGTTATCGCGAGCTGAACGAACGCGCCAACCGGCTGGCGAACTACTTGCGGATGTCCGGTGTGCGGACGGGCGACTTCGTCGGTCTCTTCATCGAGCGCTCGGCGGACATGGTCGTCAGCATCCTTGCGGTCCTCAAGGCCGGCGCCGCGTATGTGCCGATGGATACGTACAATCCTGCTGCTCGCACACAACACATGCTTGACGACTCGGGTGCCACCTGGATCATCACACACCAGGATCTTCAGTCCCGGTTGCCGCCCACCACTGCGCAGGTACTGTACTTGGACGCGTCCGGGCACGCGGAAGGCATTGGCCGGTGTTCGGCGGTGGACCTTGAGGACACCGCGGTCACGAGCGCGCATGCGGCATACGTGATCTACACCTCAGGCTCCACCGGCAAGCCCAAGGGAGTCGTGGTCGAGCACGGCCACGTCGTACGCCTGTTCGACAGCAGCGCCGAGCATTTCAGCTTCGATCACAACGACTGCTGGACCCTGTTCCATTCCTACGCTTTCGATTTCTCCGTCTGGGAGATCTGGGGCGCGTTGTTGTACGGCGGGCGCCTCGTTGTCGTGCCCTATGCAGTCACCCGTTCCGCGCCCGATTTCCATCGACTCCTGAAAGAGCAAGGGGTGACGGTGCTGAATCAGACGCCTTCGGCTTTCTATCTGCTCATCGAGCAGGCTCAACAGGCGGGCGAACTGGATCGCCTGCGCTATGTCGTCTTCGGTGGGGAAGCGCTGGATCCGCCGCGACTGCGGCCGTGGCTCGCGCGTTACGGAGATGATCAGCCACAGCTCATCAATATGTACGGCATCACCGAAACGACCGTACACGTCACCTATCGACGGATCTGGACCACCGACGTGGGCAAACCTTCGAGCGTCATCGGTGTGCCACTGCGCGACCTGCTCTGCCATGTGTGCAACGACGCGATGTCGTTGCAACCCATCGGCGTGCCCGGCGAACTGTTCGTAGGCGGTGCCGGAGTGTCGCGAGGCTACTTGAATCGTCCGGAACTCAACCGCGAGCGCTTCATCGACAGCCCCTTCGGCGGAGCCGGGCAGCGCCTGTATCGCACCGGCGACCTGGTGCGCTGGACCACCGCCGGTGAACTGGAATACCTTGGCCGCATCGATCATCAGGCCAAGTTGCGGGGTTTCCGCATCGAGCTGGGCGAAGTCGAGCATGAACTGCTCAATAGCGATTACGTGAAGGAGTGCGTGGTGCTGCTTGTTGGTGATCACGGCGGGGAACAGCGATTGGTCGCCTATGTCGTGCCGAATCGGGACGACGAGCATTTGCCCAATTCGTTGCGCACACATCTGCTCTCGTTCTTGCCGCCGTACATGGTGCCTTCGATCTTTGTCGTGCTCGAGCGTATTCCATTGACCGAGAACGGCAAGATCGACCGGCGCGCCTTGCTCTCGATGGCGGAAACGCGCGTGGCACGCGCAGAATATGTTGCGCCGACAACGCCGATGGAAACGCAGCTCTGCGTAGTCTGGCAAGACGTGCTGCAGGTCGAAAAAATCGGCATCCTAGACAACTTCTTCACCGTGGGTGGTGATTCGATCCGGGTCGTGCAGATCGTGAAGCGTGCGCAAGCCGCGGGCATCGCGCTCGATGTGAAGGATGTGTTCCTCCACCAGACCATTGCCGAGTTGGCTGCTTTTCATCAGCAACGCGCTTCACGCGCGCTCGCCGAGCCGGCGCCACTACACTTGTTGACGGGTGCATTCGATCCATCGCCTTTCATGGATGAAGCCGTGGAAGATTGCTACCCCGTCACGGCCATGCAGCAGCGCATGCTGGAACAACACGGTGCGCACGGTCTGGAACAGGCGGTCTATCAGCCGCGTGTCATCTACGACATCGACGGCATCGTGCTGGAACCAGCGCGCCTGGAAGCCGCGTTGCGCCATCTGCTCCACAAGCATCCCGTACTGCGCACCCGATTTCATCGCATGGAAAGCGGCGAGCATATTCAGCTGGTGCTGAAAAGCGTCGACTTCCAACTGGCGGTGGTCGAGCTGTCGGAGCTGGACTCCGCGGCGCAAGAGAAAGCGGTGGCGAACCTGATTGCGCAGGACCGGCCGTTCGCGCTGGGCGACACGGGCATCCGGTTCACCTTGCTCGTCTATGGTAAGAAGCGCTACGGCCTGTTCATTTCCACGCACCACGCGATCATCGACGGTTGGTCGCTGGTGGAACTGCGCAACGAGCTGATGGCGCTGTACCGGGAGTCAGGTCATGAACGAGCGGTGCTGCGCACACCCGCGGCGGTCAACGTGTTCAAGGAACACGTCGCGTTGGAACGGGAAGAGCAAACCTTCGCGGATCACCAACAGGCCTGGCGTGGGCTCATGACGGATTACCAGCCAATGCCCGCGCTGGATTCGATCACGGCGGATGCGAGCGCGAGCAACGCGTTGGGTCTACACGTCGACGCCACACTGGTCAGCGAACTCAAGCGCCAGGCAGAGCAGCAGGGCGTGACATTGAAAACCCTGTTGCTGCTGGCCTACCAACGTGCGCTCGGGAATCTGTTAATGGTCGACACGGTTACCGTGGACGTCGTGTGCAGCGGTCGTTCTCCGCGCCTCAGCGATCCGCTGGGAGCGATCGGCCTGTTCTGGAGTCTGCTGCCCATCTGCACTCGCTTGTCGACACATCACAGCGACGCCGAAGCAATCGTCGCGACCGCGCGAAAACTGCTGACCATGGACGCGCATTCCCTGTTTCCTGCCGAACGCGTGCGAAAGCTCGTCGATGTCGAGTCGATAACCTATGCGGCATTCAACTACGTGAATTTCCACAACGCGAAGACCGGATCCGACAAATCGGGCAAGGAGGAGCGAGGCGAGCTCAAGGTTCGTTACGCATCCGATCGGTTCGCCTACGCCGTCAAGTTGGCGATTTCCGGTGGCGATAGCGACGGTATCGACGGCAGCATCGAATTCGATCGCCGGCATTTCAGCACGGATCGGATGCGCGAGCTCCGCACCGACTTGCTGGCGCTATTGCGACAACTCGGCAACCCGGTTAGGAAGACAGATGCAAAAGTATTTGCCGAAGGAAGTTCATGCGGAAGAAGTCCATGACTAAAACGATCACCGACTTGTCCGACGTGTCCGTCGACGATCTGGATTCGATCCAGGGCACGCGCTTGCTGCTCCATGTCGATCAGGGTTCCGCCCGGGTGGCCGAGTGGGCAGCGGAAAACCACGAGCACGTGGAGCGATTGCTGCAAGCCAACGGCGCGCTCTTGATCCGCGGACTGAAATTCGCCGGCAGCCAGCAATTCGGGGTCACGCTCGCGACGTTGTTCGGAGCGGAGCTCCTGGAATACGTGTACCGGTCGACGCCCAGAACGCAATTGCGAGGGAACGTCTACACGGCCACGGAATACCATCCTTCGCTGCAGATTCCCCAGCACAACGAGAATGCCTACGGCAATCGTTGGGCGATGCGCCTCGGTTTCCTGTGCACCGTACCGTCGGAGCACGGTGGCGCAACGCCGATCTGCAACAGCGAACGCGTGTACCGGCTGATTCCGGATGCGGTTCGCGATCGCTTCGAGCGGGATGGCGTGATGTACGTCCGCAACTATTCGGATATCGACGTTCACTGGAACGACGTCTTTCAGACCAAGGAGCGCGATGAGGTCGAGCGGTTCTGTCAGGCCAACCAGATCAGTCATGAGTGGCTGGACGGCAATCGGCTGCGTACCCGGCAAATCAATCAGGCCAGCATCCGCCATCCGGTCACCGGCGCGCAGGTCTGGTTCAACCAGGCGCATTTATTCCACGTGTCCAGCCTGGATGAAGAACTGCAGAGGAATCTGCTCGCCACGGTGGGCGAAGCGGATTTGCCACGCAACACCTATTACGGAGACGGCGCACCCATCGCGACTTCGGACCTGACGCTCATCCGGAACATTTACCAGAGTCACGCCATACGCTTTGACTGGCAGCGAAACGATCTATTGCTGCTGGACAACATGCTATATTCGCATGGACGCGATTCGTTCGTCGGCGATCGGCAAGTGCTGGTGGGGATGGCGCGTTCCATCGATGCAGATAGCGTGGAGAGCTGCCCATGAGCGCATAGGACGCGCTGCGCAACCCGCTGGGCGCTCGCCCGGTTTAAACATCCTCGACTGATCCCATGTCGCTTGGGCCAAGAGTCTTCGCCATGAACAATTTTTCCCAATTACCGATGTGCTAATCATGAAGAAACTAGTCATCGTTGCTGTTGTCCTGATCGTCGGCCTCAGCCTGGTTGTATTGGGGAAAAGCATCAACAAAGAGGATGCGCTTCCGGTCCAGGTGGAGCCGGCTCAAAGGGCAACCATCGAGCAGAGGGTCCGTGCGACGGGAAAAATCCAGTCATCCATTCAAGTGAAGATCAGCGCCGACATCAGCGCGAGGATCACGCGTTTGCACGTCAAGGAAGGCGATCAGGTGGAGAAGGATCAACTGCTGGTCGAACTGGACAACACGCGACGCGCGGCCAGTCTGGCGAGCCAGGAAGCGTTACTGAATGTCGCCCAGGATGAAGCCAGGCTCGCTCTGGCTAAAAGGAAGCTCGCCGAGAGTCGACTCGAACGCGACAAGCTTATGTTCGCGCGGCAGTTGGTATCCCGCGATGCTTTGGATTCCTCTACGAGCGCTTACGAAGTGGAAGCGGCCAGCTATTCGTCTGCCGTGGAGCAAATCAGAAAAGCGACGGGTGAGCTCGAGCAAACCAACTACGACCTGGCCCAGACGCGCCTCTTTTCGCCCATTTCCGGCACCGTCAGTGTGTTGAGGCGAGAGGCGGGGGAGATCGTGATCGGTTCGCAGTTCCAGGAAGACGTCATCATGATCATCGCCGATCTGGGCCAGATGGAAGCCACGGTGAACGTCGACGAGAACGACATCAAGAAGGTGAAGATTGGCCAGCCCGCCACGCTCTCGGTTGACGCGCTTACAGGAGCCGTGATCGTGGGCCGTGTGGCAGAGGTCGCGTCAAGCGCGCGCTTGGCTGATCAAGGCGAAGTACTGCAGAAGACAGAATACCGCGTGAAGGTGGCGATTACCGAGGGCGGTGGTCAGGTGCGACCGGGAATGACGGTCAACGCCAACATTCTGACGGATACGCGGCAGTCCGCGCTGAGCGTACCGATTCAATCGGTGACCTTGCGGCCGGTGGCGCAATGGCGGCAGATCGACAGCAAATCCGTGGGTAGCAAGCCCATCGTCGACACGGATGGCTACGTGCAGCTCGTGTATCTCGTGGAAAACGGCAGGGCCGTCGCTCGTCAGGTGAAGGTCGGCATCCAGAACGAGGATCGAATCGAGATTCTCGATGGGTTGAAAGAAGGTGAAAACGTGGTTTCGGGAAGTTACCGAGCGATCACTCGTGACTTGAATGACGGCGATGCCGTCGAGGTCACCGAGAAAGGCTTAGTGGCGGGCTCCTGAAACCACGCAGATGACTACGGACGCCAACATGGTAGACGCACAGCAGGCGCTGCTGCAGATCGACAACGTGATCAAGTCGTATCAACTGGGCGGTGAGACCGTTCAGGCGCTGCGCGGTGTCTCGCTGCGCGTCAACAACAACGAGTACATCGCCATCATGGGCTCGTCGGGCTCGGGAAAATCCACGCTCATGAATATGATCGGCTGCCTGGATGTGCCGACGTCGGGCAGCTATCAGCTAGACGGGCAGATGGTAGGCAAGTTGAACGACGATGCGCTGGCTGAAATCCGCAACAGGAAGATCGGCTTCGTATTCCAGACGTTCAATCTCGTGCCGCGAATTTCCGTCTTCAAGAATGTCGAACTGCCGCTGATCTACAAGGGGGTGTCCAAAGCGGAGCGACGGGTTCTCGCGGAAAGCGCGATAGAGTCAGTCGGTCTTCGCGACCGGATGAAGCACAAACCGAACGAACTATCTGGCGGTCAGCGGCAACGCGTGGCGATTGCACGGGCGCTCGTGTGCAAGCCTTCATTGATTTTGGCGGATGAGCCGACCGGAAATCTGGACAGCACGACCAGCGAAGAAATCATGGCGCTGTTCGATGCCTTGCACCGCCAGGGAAACACCATCGTCGTCGTTACCCACGAAGAGGACATCGCCGCGCATGCCCAGCGTGTGGTGCGCCTGAAGGACGGATTGATCGAAAGTGACTGCAGGCGAGCGCAGTCGTGAAGGTGCAAATCGACATCGCCGAGGCCGCCAGGATCGCATGGAGCGCGGTCATCGCCAACAAGTTACGCGGTGCGTTGACCGCGTTGGGCGTCATCATTGGCATCGTGGCTGTCACCACGACCATGATCGCGGCCAACACCATGCAGAACGTATTCCGGCAGTCGTTCGCTTCCGGCGGTGCAGACGTTCTTTACGTGTCCAGAACTCCCTGGGTCGATCTGAGTTCTGGCGCGCAATATCGGACCCGGCGAAATCTGGACCTGCATCAGAGTCGCGCTCTGGCGACTCGTCTCCAGGGCAGGGCCATCGTGGTGCCGAGTATCAGCATCGACCAACCCGCTAGGTTTCTCGCCAGCAAGATGACCGGAATCACGGTCATCGGTACGACGGACAAAGAGAGCCAGCTCTCCGATCTGATACCGGAGCGCGGACGTTTTCTCCTGCCGTTCGACGAGCAGAACAAGTTCGACGTTGCGGTGCTGGGCGCCACTGTGGCTGAAGGATTGTTCGGAAGTATCGAGCCCCTCGGCAAAACATTTCAGATTGGCGAAAAGCATTTCCGCGTCATCGGCGTCATGGACAAGCGGACCAACGGCTTCTTCGACGGTCCGGACTTCGACCGTCAGATCTACATCCCGATCACCACGTTCGAGAAAGTGTTCGGTAATCCGTCCGGTCGCGCGAACGTCGACATCGCCGTCAAGGCGCCCTCACTCGAATCGATCGACGATTTTCAGTACGAAGTGACCGATGCGATGCGCAGGATTCGAGGCCTGCGTCCCGGTCAGCCGGATGACTTCTCCATCAGCACGTTGGACTCTCTCCTCACGTCGTACAACGACACGGTCGGCGTCGTTGTACTGGTGGGATCGCTCATCACGGGCATCGCGCTGTTCGTTGGCGGAGTCGGCGTGATGAACATCATGTTCGTCTCGGTGAAGGAACGTACCAGGGAAATCGGCATCCGCAAATCCATCGGCGCGAAGCGGCGCAGCATATTGCTGCAGTTCCTGTTCGAGTCGGCATTGATCTGTTTGTTCGGTGGATTGATCGGCACAGGGTTTTCCTGGGGAATTGCCCAACTGGCCAACGAACCCACCATGCCCGTCAGTTTGTCGCCGGCAGTTTTTCTCAGTTCCTTGCTCATCGCCACTCTGGTCGGCGTCTGCTCTGGGTTGCTACCTGCGATACAGGGCGCACGTTTGAATCCAATTGAGGCGTTGCGTTACGAATGAACTTCGCGGAGCTGACTAATGCAAATTTCTGAGACCCTGTTCATGGCGCTGAATGCGATCCGTGACAACAAGCTGCGCTCATCGCTGACGTTGGTTGGCGTCATCTTGGGTGTTGCCTCGATCATCGCGGTGATGACAGCCGTTGCCGCGATCCAGAGATCCATCGAGACCGAGATGACGGTTTTCGGAGCGCAAACGTTCCGGCTGCAAAGACTGCCGAAGGGTTTCGCGAGCGAAGAGCAGTTGGCTGCCTCCAAATACTGGCCCGCCGTCACTCAATCCGAAGCCCAGGCCATTCGTGAGAACGCTAGGCTGATCGACGCCGTCGGCGTCGAACTCTGGGAGGACGGCAGCAGCGCTTCCTACAATGGAAGCTCCGCGGAGGCCAGCGTCTTCATCTGCGGCGGGACACCGGAATATTCCGACGTCAACGCACATGCGATCGAGTCGGGTCGAAATCTTTCCCGCGTCGACCTGATGGCGGGACGAAAAGTCGTGGTGCTGGGCCACGCGCTCGCGAATGAACTCTTCCCGTACGTCGATCCGATCGGAAAGAAAATTCTGATGGATGGGCAGAAGTACGAAGTCATCGGAGTCTTCACGGAAAAGGTGTCGGCGTTCAGTAGTCGCTTCGAGGCCATGGCGCTGATTCCGATATCGGCGTTCACCAGCGTCTACGGCAACTATGACTCCCAGGGTGTGCCGCGCTCGGTCAATGTCACTTTGCACGCGAGGAGTCCGGAAGTGCTCTTGGATGCAATCGAAGAAGTGCGAATGACCCTGCGACGCCTTCGTCATTTGAAGCCACACGACGACGATAATTTCTATTACTTCACCAATCAAAGCGCCATCGAGAATTTCAACAAGATCACCGCCGGGCTCAAGGTGGGCGCGTTCGTCATCGGCACCGTCTCGTTGCTGGTCGCCGGCGTCGGGATCATGAACATCATGTTGGTGTCGGTGACCGAGCGCACCCGAGAAATCGGCATCCGCATGGCGCTCGGCGCCAGGCGCAAAGACGTGCTGCGACAGTTTCTGTTCGAAGCGGCGGTGCTCTGCAATATCGGCGGCGTGATTGGCATCGCGATCGGCTTCGGTCTCGGATATGTGTTGGCGTTGATCACCTCGCTCAAGGCTACCGTACCGTTGGCCTGGGCTTTTTACGGAATGATTTTCTGCAGTCTCGTCGGCCTGACGTTCGGCGTGATACCGGCGCGAAAAGCATCGCGCCTGAATCCGATCGAATCGTTGCGCTACGAATGACTCGCGAAGACCAAAAAGAATTGGGGAGCAAAATGATGACGCTCATGAATTCGGCATCTCGACATCACCTGAATGAATCTCCGCACGAGATGCCACGATTTCTACTGGACGACATTCAAGGCGCATTGGCCGCGAGTTCCCGATATCCAATCGGATACGAGCAGCAAGTCACCGCGTTTGCGGCGAACTTCTACGGCGTAGAACCTGAGAACGTTCTCTTCACGAATGGAGTCGATGATTGCGTCGATCGGATGGCGCACCATTTCAGGCATATGCGCTTCGTTTACATGAAGCCCGGCTTCGATGGGTATTGGCAGCGGCTCAAGTTGTTTGCGGCCAATACTTTGACCATTACATTGCGTCCCGATGATTTTACGATCGATCGGAACGACATCAAGAAGTTCTGCAAGTCGGATGTGGTCCTGATCGCCAATCCATCCAACCCGACGGGCAATACTGTGTGTCAGCGCGATCTCGAAGAAATCCGCAGCGCGTGCGGAATCCTGTTTCTCGATCGCACCTACCGGCATTACTCACAATGGAATAACCTGTCGCCGTTGGAGAAGAATCAGCTCACCTATCATTCCCTATCGAAGGCTTATGGACTGGCCGGATTCAGGCTGGGAGTCGTGGTGGGGCCCGGGCAAGAGATCGCTGGGCTGAGGGAATTGGGAGGTTACTGTGCATTGGGCACCGTATCGCTGGCGCTCATTGAAAGCGCCCTCAAGAACGAGGCTTTCTTCATGGAACGCGCCTGTGCCGACGTGGAGGAAAGGAACCGGATGTTTCGAGAGCTCGAAGCCGTCGGCTTAGGTGTCAGAAACACGGAAACAAATTTCCTCCTGATCCAGACAAATGGCCGTTCCTATCAGGAACGACTTAAGGAGGAAAACATCCTGGTCAAGGATGCAGGGCCACTCGGGTTGCCGGACTATCTACGAGTTTCCATCGGCCTCAAGAGCCAGAATGAGCGGCTGATCTCCGCCATCGCAGGAATTCACAACGCGTTCGAAGCCGGGGCCCATTTGCGTGGGCCCGAGTGGAGTCCGCTTTCCAATCAATTCCGCAACAATTCTGAGTTACGCAAATATGATCGCAAATGATTTTGAATCTAAGCTAGTCGAGGGAATCCAGCCTATCCGACAGTTCGTTCTGGCAAGCAGCATCCACCATCTCTTCTCGAGTGGAATATATGATGTACTGCGCTCCAGGAAATCCTGCGTTAATGGAATCTCTGACGAGATCGGGCTTGACAGGGCGCGGGTCTACGGATTCCTGATGTATCTCGTCAACGAGAACATCCTGGTTCGGGAAGGTGAGCTTTTCGAGCTGAGCAAAAGGGGCAGGGATCTGGAGCAGTTTCGAGCCTGGTACACGATGCTCGTTGGCGGCTACGGTGGCACCTTTCTCGAGATCGGAGAAAAATTGAAGTCCGGCTCCGGAGTGGCTCGAAGAGAGATCGTCAGTGTTGGAGTGGGGAGTTGCGGAATCAGCCACTACGACGCTTTTCCACTCACCAAGAAGTTGATTCAAAAAATGAGTTCTCCTCCCGCGACCATCTGCGACATGGGCTGCGGTAATGGCATGTATCTCATCGAGTTCTGTGAATATTTTGCCGGCATCAAGACCATCGGCATCGAACCCAATGAAAGCAGCTGCGTGGTCGCCCGGGAATACATTGCATCCCGCAGCATGAGTGATCGAGTGGAGATCATTTGTGCGGACGCGGCAGAGTGGGTCACGAGGCCTTCTGAAAACAAGCCCGACTTGTTCATCCTCGGTTTCGTCTTGCACGAAATCATGGGTCAGCGCGGGCGGGAAGAGGTGGTCCGTTTTCTTTCAACCATCCGCAAGAGCTGCCCGAAATCGGCCATTGCTGTGATCGAGGTTGACGATCAGATCGCGACACCCGGCATCATGCAGCACGGCCTCGCCAAGGCCTATTACAACCCTTACTACCTCCTGCACTACTTCACGAACCAGAAATTGCTGACCCCGAGTGAATGGGAAAGCATCTTTAACGATGCGGGATACGCGGTGAGCGCAAAGGACACCACCAGCTCGAACGTCGACTCGACAGGCCTGGAAGTGGGGTATTTGTTGACGGCCTGAGTTTCCGTCTGGTAGATAGTCTGGAGTTGGAGCCGGCCGTCCTCCGCCTCCATCTCTTCCCGGCTGAGATCGTACGTTCACGCCGGGAGCTCTCAGGAGATGCATTATTTCAAACAATTGAGGTCGGGAATCGCTTTGAGATGCTGTGCTGCGTCGCGCTTACCGAACACGCGCGCCAGGTTTGCCTGCAACAGAACGTCGTAATCGACGCGGTGTCGGACGAGGTGGACATACGGGTCACGCGTGTAGGCGTCGAACCAAATATGCGACATCGTTCGTTACCAAACACTGGACATTGATGTTCCAGCCTGTCGATTCCTGCGCATTTGCGGCATACTTCTGGTGGCCTCGGGCCGCCTAGAGCGAGCTATGAACTTTGAAATAGAGACGCGGCATTTCCAAGCATAAGAATGGAGAAGACGACGAAATGGAGTCCGGCCAGGGTTTCCGTTAGGCGTTCGTAATCACGAGCCAGGTGTCGGAACCGATTGACCCAACCGAAGCTGCGCTCCACGACCCAGCGGCGCGGTAGCAATACAAAGCCTTTCTTGGCCTCCGGCAGTTTGACGACGTGCAGTTCGATGCCTTCCTCCTGCGCGGCTTCGGCCAAACTCAAGCAATACCGGGCCATCGCTACCCGATACGACAAGATGGCCCGCAACTTCCTTGGAGCGATCTATTGGATCGCATCGGTCATCCTGCTCAATTGATGACGCGCCCTAGTTGTATTCCGTATCCGTAAACAGGTCTAGCATATGTAGCCGCTTGATGTTCCATTCCATCGTCACCAGGCTCCATTCGTTCTGCGCCTTGGCCAGCCCGCGCAGGCTCAGCTGCCGCCAGTCCATCATCCGCTTGATGATCCCGAACAGCGGCTCGGCCGTTTGCTTGCGCAGGCCGTACAGCGCCCGGCCGGCACGCGTGCTCAGCCGATGCAGCATCCGTTCCTGTGGCTCGTTGGTCTGCGGCGGCGGGACGTCGGCTGCACAGCGCTCCATGGCCGGCAGGTGGTGCCCATTCGTCCCAATAACCTAATAGGCGTGGCCGGAGGCCTGTTGGTGCAGTACGACATGCTTGGCATACCGAAATGGCGGCCCAAATTCCCCATGTACCCCAAACCAGGGATGCGTTAACGGCGTAAGGGGTGCCGACTGGACTTGGCCCTTCTGAGGGCCTGATTTAATTGCAATAAATGACGGATGCTGAGGTGGTGAAAGCTTTACCACCGAAGCCGAGCGCCGCTGATCTGCTGCATTCTCCCTCCGGGAGAAAGTCTCCGCAGGGCGGATGAGGGCACGGGCGACGCCTTGCGTTGTTGATAAGTCTCGGGTTGGTGGATGTATTGAAGGCGTGGCCTCCATACCCTCACCCCAGCCCCTCTCCGGCGGGAGAAGGGGCTTAGCATTGCGCGATCGCTTGCTTCCTTCTCCCCTCGGGACATTGTCCTCCTTCATGGAGGAGAAGGTGCCCCGAAGGGGCGGAAGAGGGTGCGGGGCGAAGCCAGGCCAAGCCAAGCGCGGTGGACAGTCGCTAGGGCTTCGCCTCCGCACCCTCACCCCAACCCCTCTCCCGGCGGGAGAGGGGCTTTGGAATGTCCTTGCTGGGCGGCCGGTTGCGGCTAAGCGCCTGAACTGCCATACTTTCCCGCTTCCTGCCCGGTCTCGGGCGGGAACCCTTGCTCCACCGGCCGCTTGCGCGGACTTGCGGGGAGCTGTCCGGCCCACGTGGCCACATCCGAAAGGTAAAACAACATGAGTCGTCATTACGAAGTCGTGTTCCTGGTCCATCCGGACCAGAGCGAACAGGTCCCGGCCATGATCGAGCGCTACAAGTCGCTGATCGAGGGCGGTAACGGCACCATCCACCGTCTGGAAGACTGGGGCCGCCGCCAGCTGGCCTATCCGATCCAGAACCTGGTGAAGGCGCACTACGTGCTGCTCAACATCGAAGTCGACCAGGCCGTGCTGAGCGAGCTGGTGGAAAGTTTCCGCTTCAACGATGCGGTGCTGCGCCACCTGGTCGTCAAGCGCGATGGCGCCGACACCGAGCAGTCGCTGATCATGAAGAGCAAGGACGAGAAGGGCGACAAGCCCGAGCGTAGCGAGCGTCGTCGTCGCGACGACGAAGAGGGCGATGCCCCCGCCGCCAACGATACCGACGGCGACAACGCCGAAGCCGCTTAAGGAGCGCTGTCATGTCCAAGTTCTTCCGTCGTCGCAAGTTCTGCAAGTTCACCGCCGAGGGTGTCAAGGAGATCGACTACAAGGATCTCAACACCCTGCGTCAGTACCTCACCGAGAACGGCAAGATCGTGCCGAGTCGCGTAACCGGTACCAAGTCCAAGTACCAGCGCCAGCTGGCCACGGCCGTCAAGCGCGCTCGTTTCTTGGCGCTGATCCCGTACACGGACAATCACGACGTTTGATCCGAGTCCCTCGGAAGAGCCCGCACGGTTGTATGTGAATCCCTCACAAAAGCCCGCACGGATATATGTGAGTCCCTCACAAAAGCCCGCACGGATGTATGTGAGTCCCTCACAAAAGCCCGCACATCCATGTGCGGGTTATTAATGGATAGAGGTCGGTTATGCGGGATGGGGTGTTGATCGCGCTCTTGCGATTCCCAAATCCCGATTCCCGAATCCCGTCTTTTCGGACAGCACCCGTTGCGCCAGCCCATGTGCCGGCGCTAACGAATAACGGAGTACCACCATGGATCTGATTCTTCTGCAGAAAGTGACCAACCTGGGCAACCTGGGCGACAAGGTCAGCGTCAAGCCGGGCTACGGCCGCAACTTCCTCGTGCCGCAGGGCAAGGCCGTGCCGGCCACCGCCGCCAACGTCGAAGCGTTCGAAACCAAGCGCGCCGAGTACGAAGCCAAGGCCAACAGCATCCTGGCCGACGCACAGAGCCGCGCCGCCAAGTTCGAAGGCGCCAGCGTCACCATCGGTGCGCATGCATCGACCGAAGGCAAGCTGTACGGTTCGGTCGGCCCGCGCGACATCGCCGAGGCGTTCACCGCCGCCGGCCTGCCGCTGGAAAAGAGCGAAGTGATCCTGGGCGAAGGCGCATTCCGCAATGTCGGCGAGTACGACGTTGTGCTGCACCTGCACGCCGATGTGGAAACCTCGGTCAAGGTCATCGTCGAATCCGACGCCTGATCCACGCCGCACGCAGTACCCGAAGGGCGCCTTGTTAGGCGCCCTTCGTCTTTTAGGCCGGCCGCAGTGCGGTGGCGACGCCCGTTATACTCATGCCCCATTGCCGGTTCCACGGCCCGCAGATCTTCTCGATCAAGGGTTTAGGTGCTGGCTCCACAGGAAACGCGCCTGCCGGCCATGTCCGCGCGGTGCCCGGAACCCAGCCGTCCATGCGCCTGTCCACGATCAAGCTGTCCGGTTTCAAGTCGTTCGTCGACCCGACGACCTTGCACCTGCCCACCAACATGACCGGCATCGTCGGTCCCAATGGCTGCGGCAAGTCCAACATCATCGATGCGGTGCGCTGGGTGATGGGCGAGAGCTCGGCCAGCCGCCTGCGTGGCGATTCGCTGACCGATGTGATCTTCTCCGGCTCCTCGGCGCGCAAGCCGGTGTCGCAGGCGACGGTGGAGCTGATCTTCGACAACTCCGATCACACCATCAGTGGCGAGTTCGCCTCGTTCAACGAGATCTCGGTCAAGCGCCTGGTCAGCCGCGACGGCAACAGCGCCTATTACCTCAACGGCACCAAGTGCCGCCGCCGCGACATCACCGACCTGTTCCTGGGCACCGGTCTTGGGCCGCGCAGCTACTCGATCATCGAGCAGGGCATGATCAGCCAGATCATCGAGGCGCGCCCGGAGGATCTGCGCGTGTACCTGGAAGAAGCCGCCGGCATTTCCAAGTACAAGGAGCGCCGCAAGGAAACCGAAACCCGCATCCGCCACACCCGCGAAAACCTCGACCGCCTGGGCGACCTGCGCGAGGAAATCACCAAGCAGCTGGCGCATCTGCAGCGTCAGGCGCGCCAGGCCGAGCAGTACCAGGCCTTGCAGGAAGAGCGCCGGATCAAGGATGCCGAGTGGAAGGCGCTGGAGTACCGCGGCCTGGATGGTCAGCTGCAAGGCCTGCGCGAGAAATTGAACCAGGAAGAGACGCGCCTGCAGCAACTGATCGCCGACCAGCGCGATGCCGAGGCGCGCATCGAAACCGGACGCGTGCGCCGCGAGGAGGCCGCCGAGGCGGTGGCCAAGGCGCAGGCCGATGTCTACCAGGTGGGCAGCGCGCTGGCGCGGATCGAGCAGCAGATCCAGCACCAGCGTGAACTCTCCCATCGCCTGCACAAGGCGCGCGACGAGGCGCAGAGCCAGCTGCAGGAGCTGACCCAGCACATCAGCGGCGACTCGGCGAAGCTGAGCGTCCTGCGCGAGGCGGTGGCCGATGCCGAGCCGCAACTGGAACAGCTGCGCGAAGACCACGAATTCCGTCAGGAAGCCCTGCGCGAGGCCGAAGCGCGGCTGGCCGACTGGCAGCAACGCTGGGAAACCCATAACCGCGACACCGGCGAGGCCTCGCGGGCCGGGGAAGTGGAGCGCACCCGCGTCGATTATCTGGACCGCCAGTCGCTGGAGGCCGAGCGCCGCCGCGAAGCGCTGGTCAACGAACGCGCCGGGCTGGACCTGGACGCGCTGGCCGAGGCGTTCGAGCAGATCGAGTTGCGCCACGAAACGCAAAAGACCTCGCTGGATGGATTGAACGAGCAGGTGGAAGCGCGCAAGCACGCGCTGGCCTCGCTGCAGGACCAGCAACGCGCCAGCCAGGGCGAGCTGGCCGAGGTCCGCAAGCAGGCGCAGGCCGCGCGTGGCCGGCTGTCTTCGCTGGAAACCCTGCAGCAGGCTGCGCTGGGCCAGGAGCAGGGCGCGGCAGTGGCATGGTTGAAGGCGCGCGGGCTGGATTCGGCGGCGCGCGTAGGCGAACGCATCACGGTGGAAAGCGGCTGGGAAAACACCGTCGAAAGCGCGCTGGGGCAGTTGATCGAAGGCGTGCTGGTGGAGGCGCCCGAGCAGCTGGTCGATGCGTTGGGCGAGCTGGGCGAGGGCCGCATTGCGCTGGTGTCCAGTGCCACCGACAGCGCCAGCTTTGCGCCGACCTCGTTGGCCGCCAAGGTACAGGGGCCGATCGCGATCCGCCGCCTGCTGGCGCGCCTGCACGCCGCCGAGGATCTGGACGCCGCACGTGCATTGCAACCCGGCCTGCCGGAGGGCGACTCGGTCATCACCCGCAATGGCGAACGCCTGGGCGAAGGCTGGGTGCGCGTGTCGCGCTCGGGCGCGGCCAAACAAGGCGCGCTGCTGCGCGAGCGCGAAATCCAGGAGCTGCGCACCCAGATCGAAACCCTGCAGGAGCGCGAGGCCGATCTGGAACACCGGCTTGCCGGCTTCCGCGAGCAGTCGCTGGCGGCCGAGCAGCAGCGCGAAGATGCGCAGCGCCAGTTGTACATGGCCCACCGCAGCGTCTCCGAACTGGCCGGCCAGTTGCAGAGCCAGCAGGGCAAGGTCGATGCAGCGCGCACGCGCATCGAGCGCATCGAAACCGAGTTGTCGCAGCTGCTGGAAACGCTGGACACCAGCCGCGAACAAGCCCGCGAGGCACGTGCGAAACTCGAGGATGCGGTCACCTTGATGGGCGACCTGCAGGGCACGCGGCAGGCGCTGGAAAACGAGCGCCGCCAGCTCACCGATGCACGCGATCAGGCGCGCGATGCCGCACGCGGCGTGCGCGATGCGATGCATGCGCTGGCGCTCACGCTGGAATCCCAGCGCACCCAGATCGCCTCGCTCAGCCAGACCCTGGAGCGCATGGACAGCCAGCGCGGCCAGCTCGACACGCGCCTGGAAGACCTGGTGGCCCAGCTCAGCGAGGGCGATTCCCCGGTGGAAACGCTGGAACACGAACACCAGGCCGCCTTGAGCGAGCGTGTGCGCACCGAGCGCGTGCTCGGCGAGACGCGCACGCTGCTGGACAGCATCGATGGCGAGCTGCGCAGCTTCGAGCAGACCCGCCAGCAGCGTGATGAGCAGGCGCTGGCGCAGCGCGAGCGCATCAACCAGCGCAAGCTCGATCAACAGGCGCTGGTGCTCAACGCCGAGCAGCTCTCTGCTGCCGTGGTCAAGGCCGGCTTCGTGCTCGAGGACGTGGTCAACGGCCTGCCCGAAGCGGCCAACGCCGCCGAGTGGGAAGCGGCGGTGAACCAGATCGATGGCCGCATGCGCCGCCTGGAGCCGGTGAATCTGGCGGCGATCCAGGAATACGGCGAAGCTGCGCAGCGTTCGGAATACCTGGACGCGCAGAACCTGGACCTCAACACCGCGCTGGAAACGCTGGAGGAAGCCATCCGCAAGATCGACCGTGAGACCCGCGGCCGCTTCAAGGACACCTTCGACCGCGTCAATTCCGGTGTGCAGGCGCTGTATCCGCGCCTGTTCGGCGGTGGCCACGCATACCTGGAACTCACCGGCGAGGACCTGCTCGATACCGGCGTGACCATCATGGCGCGCCCGCCCGGCAAGCGCGTGTCCAGCATCTCGCTGCTGTCCGGCGGCGAGAAGGCGATGACCGCGGTGGCGCTGGTATTTGCGATCTTCCAACTCAATCCCGCACCGTTCTGCCTGCTGGACGAGGTGGATGCGCCGCTGGACGAGGCCAATGTCGGCCGCTTGGCCAACATGGTGCGCGAGATGAGCGAGAAGGTGCAGTTCCTGTTCGTCAGCCATAACAAGGCCACGATGGAAGCCGCGCGTCAGCTATCCGGCGTGACCATGCGCGAGCCGGGCGTCAGCCGCCTGGTCAGCGTGGACCTGGAAGAGGCCGCGCGTTTGGCGGGTGCGGCATGACGTGCCATGCTTGTCGGAATGACGACACCTGTCACTTTACTGCGGAGGCACGCTGAATGTCCGACATGGCCATGATCCGGATCGGCATCCTGATCGCCGGGCTGCTGCTGGTCGCAGCCATCTTCCTGTTCGGCCGCCCGAAGAAGTCGCCACAGGGGCGCCGGGTGGACAAGGACGAGGGACAACCGCGCGAACGCCGCGAGCCGGTGATTTCCGGCGATGCAGGGAGTGAGGGCGAAGCGTCCGAACGCAGCGAGCGCAGTGCCGAACAGAGCGAGCTGGCGCTGGATACGCAGGACGCCGCCGGCGGCAACGATGTCGGCAAGCGCCCGAACCAGGATTTCGACAAGATCGTGTCGCTGTTCGTCGCTGCCAAGGCCGGCCAGATCCTGCGCGGCGAAGACGTGGTGGTGGCCGCCGAAAAGACCGGGCTGGTGTTCGGCCACATGAATGTGTTCCACCGCCTGGTCGAGGGCCATCCCGAGCGTGGACCCATCTTCAGCATGGCCAGCATCCTCAAGCCCGGCAGTTTCGACATGGCCAACATCCGCGAGATGCAGACGCCGGCGATCGCCTTCTTCCTGACCCTGCCGGCGCCGATGACTGCGCTCGATGCCTGGGAAAAGATGCTGCCCACCGTGCAGCGCATGGCCGAGCTACTGGATGGCGTGGTGCTGGACGATGGCCGCAATGCGCTGGGCCGGCAGCGGGTGGCGCATATCCGCGACGAATTGCGCGCCTACGACCGCCAGCATCAGGCACCGCCGCTGACCAAGTCGCCACGCTGGTGAGTTGAGCCATGCCGAGCCTGCAGGGCGTGTTGGCGGTGGCGTTGCTGTTGGTGCTGTGGGCGATCCTGGCGATGCCGCTGCTGTGGATATTCACGAGGATTGCCGCGCGCCTGCGCAAACGCCCGCGGCATTCGCGCTGGCTGGTAGGCGGCTTTGCGGCCGCGGTCACGGTGATGGTCGCGCCGGTGCCAACGCCCTTCGTCAGCGTGTTCATGCCGCACGCCATCGCCTTGTTGGATCGCCGCTACTACATGCACATCCTGCACGGCCCACCGATGCTGCGCGAACTGCTGCTGTGGAATGCCGGCTCGATGCTGCTGACGTTTGTGATCAGCTATCTGTGGATCCGGCGCACGCTGCGCGCTAAAGCCCCTCTCCCTGCGGGGCGAGAAGGCACGGCTCCCGCGCCGTAGGCGCGCGGGCCTTGGAGCGCGCGGGCCGGGGTGCGGAGCAGGGGTTGGGGTGAGGGTGGGGGTGGGGAGCGTGGCAGCGGAGCAGTCGGTGATTCAATTCTGACGGCGCGTGGCGACGCGTTCGCCATTACAGACGCTGGCAGATTCTCGAGGCGCCCCTCATCCGCCCCTTGCGGGGTACCTTCTCCCCCATGAAGGAGGACAATGTCCCGAGGGGAGAAGGGATAAGTGCTTCGCTTCACTGAGCGATTAGCGTTTGGCTTTGGCGAACGCCTCGCGGAAGCGCAGCATTTCCGCCTCGGTGCCCACGGTCACGCGCACGCGCTTGGGCCAGATCGGCCAGCTACGGCCAACGATGACGCCCTGCTTCTGCATCGAGTCGGCAAACACCTTGGCATCGCGCTTGATGTCCACCACAAAGCAGTTGGCCTGCGATGGCAGGCAGGTGTAGCCCTTGCCCTTGAGCCAGGCGATGGTGTCCTCGCGCACGCGCGCGTTCTCGGCGCGCCGCGTGGGCACCAGCAATGGATCGCGCAGGCTGGCGATGCCGGCCGCCATGGCCGGTACCGGCAGCGGGTTGCGGCCCTGGGGGCTGAGCTTGCTCAACAGGCCCGGAGCGGCGATGGCCGCGCCCAGGCGCAGACCGGCCATGCCGTACAGCTTGGAGAACGTGCGCAGCACGATCAGGTCCTGGCGCTGACGCACCAGGTCCACCACCGAGGTTTCGTTGCTGTACTGGATATAGGCCTCGTCGACCACCAGCACCGCGCTGGCCGGTTTGTTGGCCAGCAGCCATTCGATGTCGGCACGCGCAGTGATCGAACCGGTGGGATTGTTGGGGTTGCACACGTAGATCAGACCGGCGGTGGGATCGGCCTTGGCCATTGCCTTGACGTCGTGCGCACCGTCGGCACGCAAGGGCACCCGGCGCACCGGTGCGCTCTGTACGGTGGCGACGTCGGCCAGCGCTTCGAAGGTCGGGTCGGCGGTGACCAGGCCGGCGCGTGGCGAGGTGAACAGCGACCCGGTGCGGCCCAATGGGTCGCTGGAGCCTGGGAAGAACGCGATGTGATCGCTCGGCAGCTGCAATTCGCCGGCCATCAGGTTGCGCAGATCCAGCTCCATCTCGAACTGATAGCGGCCGGCGCGCGCCAGCGACCGCGTTGCCGCGTCCAGGGCGGCGGGCGAGGGACCGAGCGGGTGTTCGTTGTAGTTGAGGTAGACCGTGCCGGCAGCGGGGGCCACGCCGGGGGCGGCAGGCGCGGCCGCGCGTTTGCGAGCGGCCTCGGCCGGCGACATCAGCCCCAGTGCGGACACCGCCACGCCGGAGGTGGCGAGGCTGAGAAACGAACGGCGCGAGACGGGCAACGACACGGGTGAGCTCCAGACGGACAGGGCAAAGAGGGCGCCACGCTATCGGGTTTGGGGCGCCCTGCCTATCGGGGAATCTCCTGTCCGCCACGCCGTTCCGGCGACGGCAGACGAAGCGGGCTGCTGGCAGCGGCGGATCTGGCGTGTGGTCCGCCGAAAATTCGCCGTGCTCGTGCAGGTCAGGCTTGCGGCGGCGGAGGGGGCGACTAGCCTGCGCTCAGGTATCGCCCTCCCAGTCAGTCGGTGCCGAAGACCCATGGGCGAGAGGCCTAGCCGCCGTTTGTGCACAGGCATGGCCCGTTAGAATGAGCGGCCCAGAGTCAGCCCAGCGATCAGTATGACTGTCAGCCCGGATCCCGCGCAGCGCATCGAGGCCTTGCGCCGTCGCATCGAAGACGCGAACTATCGCTATCACGTGCTCGACGAGCCGCAGATGGCCGACGTGGATTACGACCGCCTGATGCGCGAGCTGGAGGCGCTGGAGGCCGAGCATCCGGCGCTGGCCAGCGCGGATTCGCCGACCCAGCGCGTGGGCTACCTGGCCGCGTCGCGTTTTGCCGAAGTGCGGCACGCCCTGCCGATGTTGTCGCTGGGCAATGCCTTCAGCGATGAGGAAGTGAGCGAGTTCGTGCGCCGCATCGGCGAACGCTTGGAGGTCAGGCAGCCGCTGTTCTGTGCCGAACCCAAGCTCGATGGTCTGGCGATCAGCCTGCGCTACGAAGACGGCGAATTCGTGCAGGGCGCCACCCGCGGCGACGGCGCCACCGGCGAGGATGTCAGCGCCAATCTGCGCACGGTCAAGGCGATTCCGCTGCGCCTGCGCGGCGAAGGCTGGCCGACGGTGCTGGAAGTGCGCGGTGAGGTCTATATGCCGCGCGCCGCGTTCGAGGCCTATAACGCGCAGATGCGCGCGCAGGGCGGCAAGGTGCTGGCCAACCCGCGCAATGGTGCGGCCGGCTCGTTGCGGCAGCTGGATGCGCGCATCACCGCGCAGCGCCCGCTGAGTTTCTTCGCCTACGGCGTAGGCGAGGTGCGCGACGGGACGCTGCCGCCGACCCATTCGGCGATCCTGGCGCAGCTGCGCGAATGGGGCTTTCCGGTCAGCTCGCTGGTCGAGGTGGTGCAGGGCAGTGAAGGTTTGCTGGCGTACTACCAACGCATCGGCGAAGCGCGCGATGGATTGCCATTCGATATCGACGGCGTGGTCTACAAGCTCGACGATCTGGCCGGCCAGCGCGAAATGGGCTTCGTCTCGCGCGCGCCGCGCTGGGCGATCGCGCACAAGTTCCCGGCGCAGGAGCAGTCCACCACGGTGGAGGCGATCGAGATCCAGATCGGCCGCACCGGTGCGGCCACGCCGGTGGCGCGCCTGAAGCCGGTGCATGTGGCCGGTGTGATCGTCACCAACGCCACCTTGCACAATGCCGACCAGATCGCGCGGCTGGATGTGCGCGTGGGCGATACGGTGATCGTGCGACGCGCCGGCGATGTGATTCCCGAAGTGGCCGGCGTGGTGGCCGATCAGCGCCCGGCCGGCACGCAGGAATGGCGCATGCCCACCCAGTGCCCGGTGTGCGGCTCGGAGATCGTGCGCGAAGAAGGCCAGGCGGTGTGGCGCTGCTCCGGCGAGCTGACCTGCCCGGCGCAGCGCAAGGAAGCGTTCCGGCATTTCGTCTCGCGGCGCGCGATGGACGTCGATGGCCTGGGCGAGAAATTCATCGAGGTACTGGTGGACAGCGGGCTGGTGAAAGGTGTGGCCGATCTGTACCTGCTCACCGTGGATCAGTTGCTGCAGTTGCGCCTGATCAGTGCCGCGGAGAGCCCGCATGCGTTCCTGCGCGAGGCGCGCGAGCATCTGGCAACCGGCGCATACGCGACGCTGGAAACCACCATGGCGCAGATCGGTGTGGATCTGGCCGGCGAGCGCGAAGCTCCTCCAACCTGGCAGGCGGACTTGCTGCGCGCCGGGCTGCCTGGCTTCGATTGGAATCGCCGCAAGATCGCCACCAAGTGGGCCGAGAACCTGATCGAGGCGATCGAGACATCGCGCGACACCACGTTGGAGCGCTTCCTGTTCGCGCTCGGCATCGAGCACGTGGGCGAAAGCACGGCCAAGGCCTTGTCGGTCTGGTTCGGCGATCTGGAGCTGATCCGCCATCTGCCGTGGCCGCTGTTCAAGCGCGTGCCGGACATCGGCGGCGAAGTGGCGCGCTCGCTTGGCCATTTCTTCGATCAGCCCGGCAATCAGCAGGCCATCGACGATCTGCTGCAACGCGGGGTGCGCATCGGCGATGTGCATCCGCCATCGCCCAAGCTGCGCGACGCGCTGAGCTTTGCCAGCGTGCTGGAAGACATGGACATCCCCAAGGTCACTCCCGTGCGTGCGCAGCAGCTGGCGGCCGCCGTGCCGTCGTTCGATGCGCTGCGCGCTGCCGGCTCCGATGCCTTGCAACAGGCCGGCGTGCCGGCGCCGGTGGTCGCCGCGCTGCTGCAATGGCTGGATCGCCCGGAAAACGCGGCCCTGGCCAGCGCTGCGCAGCAGGCGGTGGACAACGTGCTGGCGCGTCTGCCGGAAGCTGCCGCAGTGCAGGCCGGTCCGCTGGATGGCCAGACCGTGGTGATCACCGGCACCCTGGCCGCATTGACCCGCGACGCGGCCAAGCAGCGGCTCGAAGCCCTGGGCGCCAAGGTGGCCGGCAGCGTGTCGAAGAAGACCGCCTTCCTGGTGGCGGGCGAAGAGGCCGGCTCCAAGCTGGACAAGGCGCAGTCGCTGGGCGTGGAGATCTGGGACGAGGCGCGCCTGCTGGCGTTCCTGGGCGAGCACGGGCAACAGCCGTGACCGCGGTGCAGCTCGACCTGGCCGCGTTGCAGCTGCGCGCGCGGCTCAATGCCACGATCCGCGCATTCTTTGCCGAGCGCGATGTCATCGAAGTGGAAACGCCGGTGCTGTCGCAGGCGGGCAACACCGAGCCGAACATCGAAAGCTTCAGCACCCGCTTCAGCGGGCACGTGGATGCCGGCGCGCCGCTGCGCTGGCTGCGTACCTCGCCGGAATATCCGCTCAAGCGCCTGCTCGCCGCGGGCCTGGGCGATTGCTACGAGCTTGGGCGCGTGTTCCGCAATGGCGAAGCCGGCGGCCGCCACAACCCCGAGTTCAGCATGCTCGAGTGGTACCGGGTGGGCTGGGACGACCGTGCGCTGGCGCAGGAGACCGTCGCACTGGTGCAGCGTGCGCTGGCCCTGGTCGAACGCCAGGCGACGGTGCAGGTACTGAGCTACCGCGAGCTGTTCGTGCAGCAGCTGGGCATCGATCCGTTGCTGGACCCGATCCAGGCGCTGCGTGCGCCGTTGCAGGCGATCGCCATCGATGCGCACGGGCTCACGCGCGACGATTGGCTGGACCTGCTGATGACCCACTGCCTGCAGCCCGGCTTTGCCGCCGATACCTTGACCGTGGTGCACGACTGGCCGGCCAGCCAATGCGCGCTGGCGCGGATCCGCCACGCCGATCCGCCGGTGGCCGAGCGCTTCGAACTGTACCTGGGTGCCTACGAGGTGGCCAACGGCTACCACGAGTTGAACGATGCGCACGAGCAGCGTGCGCGTTTCCAGCGCGACAACGCCGTGCGCGCCGCGCGCGGGCTGCCGCAACTGCCGTTGGACGAACCGTTGCTGGCGGTGCTGTCGCAACTGCCCGATTGCGCCGGCGTGGCGGTGGGGGTGGATCGGTTGTTGATGGCCCTGCGCGGCACCACGCAGATTGCCGACGTGCTGGCCTTCGAGTTCGCCCGCGCCTGAGTCGCGCTGGCAGCGCTGGCAGCGCGGCCAGCGCGAACGGTCATGCCGGAAAGCGCTTCCTGCGCCGCAGTGGCAATCGTATGCCGGTTGCTCCTCGGTGACAGCCTTGCACGCACGAAGCCGCTGATTTTCGCCTGGGGCAACGGGCCGACCGCATCGGGTTGCCACAGTCTTGTCACGCCCGCCGTATTGCTATCTTCACATCGATGGTGCTCTCATCTTCACGTCCACGGGGGCGCGACGTACATCGTTTCGGGGTGAGGATTGTTGGCATGAAGTGGCTGATCAGCTTATGCGGTCTGTGGTGCTTGCCGCTGCTGATGGTCGCCGACGCACGCGCTGCCGATCGCGGCTCGGGCGTGGTGCGCTGCGAGTCCAAGGACATGGCGCGCGTGCATTGCCCCATGGAGGTGACCGGCGGCGTGCAGCTGGTGCGCCAGCTGTCCGAGACCAGCTGCATCCGTGGCAGCGAGTGGGATGTCGACCGCGATGGCGTGTGGGTGGAGCAGGGCTGCCGCGCCGAATTCGCCAGCAGCGCGCCCACGGCCACCGTGATGCGCCGGGTGGTGCGCTGCGATTCCAATGGCGGCAAGGTGGTGTGCCCGGTGGTGCTGCGTGGCGCGCCGGTGCGGCTGCTGCGCCAGCGCTCGATGTGGCCGTGCAAGGAAGGCCGCACCTGGGGAACGCGTCGTAACGAGATCTGGGTGTCGCGCGGCTGCGACGGCGAATTCGAGGTGGGTGCCGAAGATGGCTCCGGTTTCGTCGCCATGCCGCGCATGGTCACCTGCGAGTCGAAGAAGAGCGCGCGGCGCACCTGCGGGGTGTCGGTGGAACGTGCCGTGCGACTGGGCCGGCAGATGTCCAAGACCCCGTGCGTGGAAGGCCAGACCTGGGGCTGGAGCCGCGATGGGGTCTGGGTCAACGATGGCTGCCGCGCCGAGTTCATCGTCGACTGAGCGGCTGTCGAGCCTGTTGCGTGTTGGTCCATCGCCGTGCGCAGGGTTTTGCTTTCGCTGCACATGGCGGGTGATCTGCGGCTTGGCAAGGACCAGTCGCGTCGATCGCTGCCCAGAGTTTCGGCACAGCAACCGGCAACCAGCAACCAGCAACGCTAAACGGCGCGATGCGGAGGCTTTGGTTCTTCAGCAAAAATCGCCAACAAACTGTCTGGTGCGGTGTCCTTGCCGCTTGCGGGACCGTTGGCGACAGGGATGCTGCCGTCGATCCGCAGGGATGGATTTGCGGCGTGTCGCGCGAGCGGTGGGGGCACCACGCACTCGAAGTCGTGGCGTTTGCGGCAGGGCCCTTGCCCGCCCACCATCGCAGGACACGCTGCAAGTACGTCCATGTAAGCTCCGTGGCGGCATCCATGCCGCCAAGGGTCCCGCGACGGCGGGCGGGCAAGGACCGGTCGAGATGGTCGGCGTGCATGGTTTGCAACCAGCAACCGGCACGCAGCCACGCGCTGCCCCCGTTCTTCAATAAACCACCAGTCAACTGTCTGGTGCGGTGTCCTTGCCGCTTGCGCGACCGTTGGCGGCATGGATGCCGCCATCGAGCCCGCAGGGATGGGTTTATGGGGTGTCGCGCGAGCGGTGGGGGCACCGCGCACTCGAGGTCGTGGCGTTTGCGGCAGGGCCCTTGCCCGCCCACCATCGCAGGACACGCTGCAAGTACGTCCATGTAAGCTCCGTGGCGGCATCCATGCCGCCAAGGGTCCCGCGACGCCGGGCGGGCAAGGGCCGGTCGAGATGGTCGGCGTGCATGGTTTGCAACAAGCAACCGGCACGCAGCCACGCGCTGCCCCCGTTCTTCAATAAACCACCAGTCAACTGTCTGGTGCGGTGTCCTTGCCGCTTGCGGGACCGTTGGCGGCAGGGATGCCGCCACCGATCCGCAGGGATGGGTTTACGGCGTGTCGCGCAAGCGGTGAGGGCACCGCGCCCTCGACCAACCGGGCTTTTGCGTTTGATGCATCACTGCGGAAGACCGACGATCCGAGCAATGCCAGTCCACTGACTGGACTGCCCGTGCGCCTTACAATAGGGCGATGAACGACAGCGCCCATATCGATTACGCCCGCTACGACCACATCCGTCCGCTGCTGTGGACCGGCGACGCCCTGGAATTGCTCGACCAACGCAAGCTGCCCTTCGTGGTGGAGCATGTGCGTTGCGAGACCAGCGATGCGGTGGCCGAGGCCATCCATTCGCTGGCCGTGCGTGGTGCGCCGGCGATCGGCATTGCGGCCGGGTGGGGCGTGCTGCTGGCTGCGCGGGATATCGATGCCAACGACGGCAGTGCGGCCTTGCAGAAACTCGAGCCGGCGCTGCTGCGGCTCAATGCCGCACGTCCTACGGCGGTGAACCTGGCCTGGGCATTGATGCGCATGCGCCGGGTGCTGGGCGCGGCCGGTGCCGACTGGCGCGAGGTGCTCGCGCGCGAGGCGCAGGCCATTGCCGATGAAGACCTGGCCGCCAATCGCCAGATGGGTGCGTTGGGTGCCGGGCTGATCGCTCCGGGCAGCGGTGTGCTGACCCACTGCAATACCGGCTCGCTGGCCACCGCCGGCTTCGGTACCGCGCTGGGCGTGATCCGGGCAGGGATGGCGCAGCAGCGCATCGCCAAGGTGTTTGCCGGCGAAACCCGGCCGTGGCTGCAGGGCGCGCGCCTGACCGTGTGGGAGCTGCAGCAGGACGGCATCGATGCCACCCTGATCGCCGACTCGGCCGCCGCGCATCTGATGAAGTCCGGCCTGGTGCAGTGGGTGATCGTGGGCGCCGACCGCATCTGCGCCAATGGCGATACCGCCAACAAGATCGGCACCTACCAACTGGCCATCGCCGCGCGCCACCACGGGGTCAAGTTCATGGTGGTGGCGCCCTCGTCCACGGTGGACATGGCCACGGCCGACGGCGACCGGATCGAGATCGAGCAGCGCGATCCGGGCGAATTGTTCGGTGTGGGCGGGGTCCGTACGGTGGCCGAGGGCATCCATGCCTGGAACCCGGTGTTCGACGTCACCCCGGGCAGCCTGATCGATGCCATCGTCACCGAGCGCGGGGTGATCGAGCAGCCCGACCAGGGGCGCATGCAGGCCGCGTTCGGCAGCTGAACCCGGCGCGCGGGCGGTGCGCCGCAAACGGCGCGTAAAGTCCCGCAAGTGCTTGTTTCTGGCCGCTAAACCGGCGGCATCCGGCTGCCCCTTCATGGTACAATCCGGCGCTTGAATCGATCGGCGGGAGCGTGGGGCCGGCAGCCTGTCACCAAGGCGCCCCCGACGCGGCTTTCCGGCTCGCCCGCCACCTCACTTACGGAACCCGAATGGCAGAAACCGCCAAGGAAATCATCCAGGTCAACCTGGAAGACGAGATGCGCAAGAGCTATCTCGATTACGCGATGAGCGTGATCGTGGGCCGTGCACTCCCCGATGCCCGTGACGGCCTGAAGCCTGTGCACCGACGCGTGTTGTACGCGATGCACGAGCTGGGCGCGCACAGCAACAAGGCCTACTTCAAGTCGGCGCGTATCGTCGGCGACGTCATCGGCAAGTACCACCCGCACGGCGACCAGTCGGTCTACGACACGCTGGTGCGCATGGCCCAGCCGTTCTCGCTGCGCTACATGATGGTGGACGGCCAGGGTAACTTCGGTTCGGTCGATGGCGACTCTGCCGCGGCGATGCGTTACACCGAGTCGCGCATGTCGCGGCTGGCGCATGAGCTGATGGCCGACATCGACAAGGAAACCGTCGATTTCCAGCCCAATTACGACGAAAAGGAACTGGAGCCGACGGTCATGCCGACCCGGTTCCCGAGCCTGCTGGTCAACGGCTCGGCCGGTATCGCGGTGGGCATGGCCACCAACATTCCGCCGCACAACCTGACCGAAGCGATCAACGCCTGCATCGCGCTGATCGACACCCCGGAGCTGGATGTCGAAGGGCTGATGGAATACATCCCCGGCCCGGATTTTCCCACCGCCGGCATCATCAACGGCACCGCCGGCATCGCCGCCGGCTACCGCACCGGCCGCGGCCGCGTGCGCATCCGTGCCAAGGCCGATGTGGAAGTGGCCGACAACGGCCGCGAGGCGATCGTCGTTACCGAGATCCCGTACCAGGTCAACAAGGCGCGGCTGATCGAGAAGATCGCCGAGCTGGTCAAGGAAAAGAAGCTCGAAGGCATCAGCGAGCTGCGCGATGAGTCCGACAAGGACGGCATGCGCATCTACATCGAGATCAAGCGCGGCGAATCGGCCGAGGTTGTGCTCAACAACCTCTACCAGCAGACCCAGATGGAGTCGGTGTTCGGCATCAACATGGTGGCGCTGATCGATGGCCGCCCGCAGTTGATGAACCTCAAGCAGATGCTGGAGGCGTTCATCCGCCACCGCCGCGAGGTGGTCACCCGCCGCACCATCTTCGAGCTGCGCAAGGCGCGTGCGCGTGCGCACGTGCTGGAAGGCCTGACCGTCGCGTTGGCCAACATCGATGAAATGATCGAGTTGATCAAGACCTCGGCCAACCCGCAGGAAGCGCGCGAGCGCATGCTGGCCAAGACCTGGGCACCGGGGTTGGTTGGTGCGCTGCTGGGCGCGGCCGGCGCCGAGGCCTCCAAGCCGGAAGACCTGCCACCGGGCGTGGGCCTGATCAACGGTTTCTACCAGCTCAGCGAAGTGCAGGCCTCGCAGATCCTGGAAATGCGTCTGCATCGCCTGACCGGGTTGGAGCAGGAAAAGCTGACCGACGAGTACAAGCAGTTGCTCGGCGTCATCGAAGGCCTGATCCGCATTCTGGAAAACCCGGACGTGCTGCTGCAGGTGATCCGCGACGAGCTGATCAACGTGCGCGAAGAGTACGGCGACGAGCGCCGCACCGAGATCCGTCACAGCGAAGAAGACCTGGATATCCTGGATCTGATCGCGCCGGAAGACGTGGTGGTGACCCTTTCGCATGCCGGTTATGCCAAGCGCCAGCCGGTGAGCGCGTATCGCGCACAGCGTCGCGGTGGCCGCGGCCGTTCGGCGGCTGCGACCAAGGAAGAGGACTTCATCGACCAGCTGTGGCTGGTCAACACCCATGACACGCTGCTGACCTTCACCAGCAGCGGCAAGGTGTTCTGGTTGCCGGTGCACCAGTTGCCGGAGGCCGGTTCCAACGCGCGCGGTCGTCCCATCATCAACTGGATTCCGCTGGAAGCCGGCGAGCGGGTGCAGGCGGTGCTGCCGGTGCGCGAATACGCCGACAACCGTTATGTGTTCTTCGCCACCCGCAACGGTACGGTCAAGAAGACGCCGCTGAGCGAATTCGCGTTCCGCCTGGCGCGCGGCAAGATCGCCATCAACCTGGACGAGGGCGATGCGCTGGTTGGCGTTGCCCTGACCGATGGCGACCGCGACGTGCTGCTGTTCGCATCCAATGGCAAGACCGTGCGCTTTGGCGAATCCACCGTGCGTTCGATGGGCCGTACCGCCACCGGCGTGCGCGGTATCCGTCTGACCAAGGGCGAGGAAGTGGTCAGCCTGATCGTGGCCGAGCGTGCCGGCGGCGTCGATGACGAGGCCGAGGAAGACAACGGCGAGGACGTGGTGGAGACCGCCGATGGCGCCGAGGTGGCGGTGATCGAGGTCGCCGACGATGGCGATGTGGCCTACATCCTCACCGCCACCGAAAACGGCTACGGCAAGCGCACCCCGCTGGCCGAATACCCGCGCAAGGGCCGCGGCACGCAGGGCGTGATCGGTATCCAGACCACCGAGCGCAACGGCAAGCTGGTGCGTGCGGTGTTGCTGGGCGCCACCGACGAAGTACTGCTGATCTCCGATGGCGGCACCCTGGTGCGCACGCGCGGTTCGGAGATCTCGCGGGTGGGCCGCAACACCCAGGGCGTGACGCTGATCCGGCTGTCCAAGGGCGAGAAGCTGCAGGCGGTCGAACGCCTGGATGCGTCGCTGGATGAAGTGGACGAGGTGGTGGAAGAAGCGGGCACCGCTGCCGCCGCGCCGCCGCCGAGCGAGCAATGAGCACGCTTCCGCATCGCTGCGATTGAACGAAAACGCCGGCAAACGTCGGCGTTTTTTATGGCAGCGCGCAAGTGACCGTCATCGGCGCGTCGCCTCGCTTCCCAACCCCAAATCCCAAATCCCGAATCAGCCCGCGCTGGCTGCCACCACCGCATCGTCCTGCACCGCGTCCTGCACATCCTGCGCCAGCGTCGCCTTGACGATGATCGAGCGGATTGCGTCGGTGGCATCGGAGAGAGGCACATCGCTGCTCAGGCGCTGGAAGGTGTCGCGGCTGTTGTAGCCAGAGCCATCCTTCAGATAGTGGTCGTACATCGACAGCAGATCTTGGCAGGCCGTGATCAATGCAGCGACATTGCCGCGCAGCAGTGCGTGGCCGATCTGGTCGAAGCTGTGCAGACAGTCCGCAAGCCAGTGCAGGTCGTAGCGGGCGGTGCTGGGCTCGGGCGCGCTGTGGCCGCGGCTATAGGCGCTGTAGCGGCGCAGGCTGCGGGCCACGCGGGCGACGTGCGCGAACAGCGTGCCGATTTCGTTGGCGATATCCAGCCGCTGCACCATCACCATCGGGATGACCTGGCTGGCAGCCGGGTCGTCGTGCTGGGCTGCGGTCTGCTCCTGCTGTTCCAGCGACTGCTTGAGGACGGTGTAGCTGCGCTGCAGCGATTCCAGTTCCAGTGCGCTGGCGGCCGCGCGTGCCTTCAGCTGCGACAAGGCCGCCTGGTAGCGGCCAAGGCTGTCCTGGGTACTGGCCAACTGCCCGGACTCGGCACGTAACTGCCGGCCGCGCACGAAGGCCAGCGCGGTGGCGATCAATGCCCAGAGTGCGAATGCAGGCACCAGGTAGATCAGGATGCCCATGGGAGATTCCTCGAAACGTTGCATACATTGTCGGCCTGCAACGGTCAGTCTTGAGGGCAATCACTGCACCGCTGCGAGAGGGGGCGCTCAGGTGCCGCGTCGCTGTGCGCGACCGGGCGTCCGGCTCAGCGTAGCTGGTCGCCCGCCGGCACGGGCGTTGCCGGGATGGTCGGCGCATGAACCCCCAGCGCGGTTGCAGGCTGGCGCAGCCACTGCAGCCCGAAGCGACGCAGCAGGGTATTGGCCGGCAGTTCGATGCACCTGTACATCAACCAGGATGCGGTCACGATCGCCAGCAGCACCGGCAGCGCCAGGGTCGGCTGTGGAGCGCGGTTGCCGAGCAGCGCAAGGCAGATATAGATGACCGGCGCATTCAACAGATACACCGAGAAACTGCAGTCGCCACACAGACGGATGAGGCGATTGTCCAGCAGGCGCGCGCTCAATCGGGTGTCGAAGGAGAAAAGAAAGACAAAGACCCCCGCGAACCCGGCAGTTTCCAGGTCCAGATAGAGCGTGCGCGCGGTACCCAGGTCGAGATCGATCACGCCGCTGAAGACCATGACGCACAGCGCGATGACTGCAGCCTGCACGCAGGCTACTGCCGTCATGCCCGCCATGGCGGGCATCTGGCTGCGTATCAGGCCGAGCACGACGCCGGCGCAGAAGTAATGGATCTTCGAGCCGACGAAGGTGCCAGGGAACTGGGCGCGATAAGCGACCAGGACAACCACCAAAGCCAGCGCCACGATCAGCGGGGCAGCGTTGCCCTTGCTGCGCAGGGCGTGCAGGGAAATCCACAGTCCGACGAAGATGGCGTAAAAGTGCACCTCCGGCGGAATGCTCCACAGTGCCGATACATTCCCGGAAAACAGCAGGTGCCGTAGCAGGTTGCCGTTGTGGATGGGATAGACGAAGTTGGAGTCGATCAGGGTGTAGATCAGATAGGAGAGAACGACGATGACCAGATACGCCGGCGCAATGCGTGCGAACCTGGAAATGGCATAACGGCCGATCGCCCGGCGACTCGGATCCTTGTCGCCATAGAGGAAAGCCATCAGAAACCCGCTCAGGGTGAAAAACACCATGACGCCGAGTTCGCCCAGATGCAGATCGCTGCCGACGAAGAAGCCTTGTTCGCCCAGATGATCGTAGACAACCATCAACGCAGCCAGGCCGCGAATGCCGGTCAGCGCATTGATCCGTCGTTCCTGCTCCATTGAAGTCCCACTCCATTCATTTGCTGGCAGGCGCGATGGCGCCTATCGGCGGCGCACCTCGTGCTGCGGGAAGACAGGAGTCCCCATGAGTCCTGGCCCGAACACAAGCGTACCCGACAGTATGGCCGCAGAAAAGAGCCAAGGGCTGGGCGGCTGCAAGGCGGGCTGCATGCGGTCACGCTGTCGCTTGCGACTGCACTGTGGATCGGCTGGGCTTTGGTCGGAGCAACGCGGCCTTACGGACGCTCGGCTGGTGCGCCTTGTTCGACCTGTGGCGCCTGGATCAGCACTGGCCCCGCACCTTCCACCGCCGCAGGCACGATGACCGGCGCGCTGCGCGGGCGCAGCAACAGCCACGTGCCCAGCCGCCGCAACAGGGTGTTTCCAGGCATTTCGATCAACCGGTACATCGTCCAGGCAGCGGCAAGGGTGACCGCGATGATCGGCAAGGCCAGGGCCGGCCTTGGCGGCAGGCCGTCCATGATCACCAGGGCGGCGTAGATGATCGGAATATTCAGCAGGTACATCGAGAAACTGCATTCGCCACTGAGCATCATCAAGCGGTTGCCGAGCAGGCGCTTGCTCAGCCCGGTGTCGAAGGAGAACAGGAACACGAAGATGCCGGCGAAGCCGGCGGTCTCCAGCGTGAGGTAGAGCTCGCGCTTGGAACCGAGATCGACATCGACAATGCCCAGGACGACGGCAAGCACCAGCCCGATGACGCCGGCCTGCAGCGTCGCCAGGGTGGTCATGTCGACGCCGGCGCCAACCCGGGTGCGCACCAGGCCGAACACCACGCCGGCCAGGAAATAATGGATCTTGGAGCCGACGAAGGTGCCGGGCAGCTGTGCCCTGTAGGCGATGAGCATCAGGACGGTGCCGAGCACCGCCACCATCAGGGTGACATTGCTGTTGGTGCGGAAGGCACGCAGCGCAAACCAGATACCCACGAAGATCGCGTAGAACTGGACTTCCGGCGGAATGCTCCACAGCGCGGATACGTTGCCGGAAAACAACAGATGGCGTAGCAGGTTGTCGTGACTGATGGCGTAGACGAACTGCGGATCGACCAGGTTGTAGATCAGATAGGACGCCAGCACGACGGTCAGGTAGGCCGGCGCGATGCGTGAGAATCTGGAAATGGCGTAGCGCGCCACTGCAGGGTAATTGGGATCTTTCTCTCCGTAGAGAAAGGCCATCAGGAACCCGCTCAGGGTAAAGAACACCATGACGCCCATTTCACCGGGAAACAGGTGGGTATCGGTGAAGAATTTTTCTTCCGCAAGATGCGCGTAGACCACAAGCAATGCCGCAAGACCGCGAATACCGGTCAACGAGTCGATGCGCTGTTCCTGCTGCATGAGTGGGGGCTCTCAGTGTGATCGATGCGAAAAACCCGCGCCTGCCGAAGGCGCAATGTCGTTTGCGTGCATTTCAAGATTCAGTGCCGGTCGGACGCATCCCCCTCGGTCGTCCGACTTGCCGCGAGCTTACTCGATCGGCGGGTCACGCATTATCGTTTTGCCCGACGCTGGCGATAGTCGTGACAGGGGTCACGGTGTGTCAAGCTCGACCGCAGGCCGCGCCGACGTCCGCGTAGGGAGCTGATGCGTTGGGCATGAAGCAGCTGCGTGCAGACACGCGTTGGTGACACGCATGACGAGATCTCCCGATGCCTGTCTGCAGCGATCCATGCGTGACAATCGCGCACATGACGCCGCCGTCTGACAGCTGCGGCCGCTGCCGGATTGACCATGGTCGCGCGGACGCTGCGGTTTGCTGCAGCGGCGATTCGCCCACCTTGCGTCAGCGAGCACGCGGCGGCGTCAGGACAGGATGGCAGGCAAATCCAGGCCTTTGTCGCGAGCGCAATCGGTTGCGATGGCATAGCCGGCGTCGGCATGCCGCATGACGCCAGTGGCGGGGTCGTTCCACAGCACGCGTTCGATGCGGCGGTCGGCGGCCTCGCTGCCGTCGCAGACGATGACCATGCCGGCATGTTGCGAGAAGCCCATGCCGACGCCGCCGCCGTGATGCAGCGACACCCACGTCGCGCCCGATGCGGTGTTGAGCAGGGCGTTGAGCAATGGCCAATCGGAGACCGCATCGGAGCCGTCGGCCATGGCTTCGGTTTCGCGATTGGGCGAGGCGACGCTGCCCGAATCGAGATGGTCGCGGCCGATCACCACCGGCGCCTTCAGCTCGCCGCTGCGGACCATGGCGTTGAAGGCCAGGCCCAGCCGGTGGCGGTCGCCCAGGCCGACCCAGCAGATGCGCGCCGGCAGGCCCTGGAAGGCGATTTTTTCCGCGGCCATGTCCAGCCAGCGATGCAGATGCGCATCGTCGGGAATCAATTCCTTGACCTTGGCATCGGTCCTGGCGATGTCCTCCGGATCGCCGGACAGCGCCACCCAGCGGAACGGGCCGATACCGCGGCAGAACAGCGGGCGGATGTAGGCAGGCACGAAGCCGGGGAAGTCGAAGGCGTCGGACACGCCTTGCTCCAGCGCCATCTGGCGCAGGTTGTTGCCGTAATCCACGGTGGGCACGCCGAGCGCGTGGAAGGCGAGCATGGCGCGGATGTGGTTGGCCATCGAATCGCGCGCGGCGGCTTCCACTTGCTTCGGCGCGCTGACGCGCTTGTCGTCCCATTCGTCCACGCTCCAGCCCTGCGGCAGGTAGCCGTTGACCGGGTCGTGCGCAGAGGTCTGGTCGGTGAGCAGGTCCGGCTTGATTCCGCGCAGCAGCAGTTCGTCGAGCACGTCGGCGACATTGCCGAGCAGGCCGACCGAGAGCGGCTTCTTCGCCGTGCACGACTGCTCGATCAGGCGCAATGCCTCGTCCAGCGAGTCGGTCCAGGTGTCCAGATAGCCGGTGCGCAAGCGCATGTCGATGCTGGAGCGCCGGCATTCCACCGCCAGGCAGGACGCGCCGGCCATCACGGCGGCCAGCGGCTGCGCGCCGCCCATGCCGCCGAGGCCGCCGGTGAACAGCCACTTGCCGGCCAGGTTGCCGCCGTAATGCTGGCGGCCCATCTCCACGAAGGTTTCGTAGGTGCCTTGCACGATGCCTTGCGCGCCGATGTAGATCCAGCTGCCGGCGGTCATCTGGCCGTACATCGCCAGGCCCTTTTTATCCAATGCGTTGAAGTGGTCCCAATTGGCCCAGCGCGGCACCAGGTTGGAATTGGCGATCAGCACGCGCGGCGCATCGGCATGGGTGCGGAACACGCCGACCGGCTTGCCCGATTGCACCAGCAGGGTCTGGTCGTCGTCCAGGCGGGTGAGCGCGGCCACGATCGCATCGAAGGATTCCCAGTCGCGCGCGGCGCGGCCGATGCCGCCGTAGACCACCAGTTCCTGCGGACGCTCGGCCACGTCCGGGTCCAGGTTGTTCATCAGCATGCGCAACGGCGCTTCGGTCAGCCAGCTCTTGGCGGTGAGCGTGCTGCCGGTGGCGGCGCGGATGACGCGGGTTGCATCGTGACGGGTCATGCCGGGTTCCTTGCAATCAACGGTGGGCCGCGGGCGGCGTGGTGGCGGGTGAGGCGGTGCCGGCGAACTGCAGGCAGGCCAGCAGCACATGGCGCAGCACTGCGCGCAATGCGGTCGCGTGCACCGGCTGCCACGGCGTGGGCCAGGTGTCCGGGGTGATGGTGTCCGGTTCGCGCATGTAGCCGCGGCATGCCAGCTCCATCTGCAGCGTGTGTACGCCGTGTTCGGGCTGCGCGTAGTGACGGGTGATCCATCCACCCTTGAAGCGGCCATTGCGCACCGTGCTGGAGCCGCTGCTGCGGCAGAGCTGTTCCACTGCATCGACCAGCACCGGGTCGCAACTGCGGTCGTCGTTGCTGCCGATGTTGAACTGCGGCAACTCGCCGTCGAACAGGTGCGGGATGACCGAGCGGATCGAGTGTGCGTCGTACACCACGATCCTGGAATGCAGCTGGCGCAGGCGCGCAATTTCTTCGGCAAGCGCCGCGTGATACGGGTCGAACCAGCGCGCGCGGCGCTGGTCGATCTGCGCCTGGTCCGGCGCCAGGCCGTCGGCATACAGGGGCTGGTTGTCGAAGGTGGTCAGCGGGCACAGGCCGGTGGTGTTCTGGCCGGGGTACAGCGATGCGCCGCTGGGGTCGCGATTGACATCGATGACCGAGCGCGAGATCGCGGTGCGCACGGTGGTGGCGCCCAGCGATTGGGCGAAGTCGTACAGGTGATGCACCCACCAATCGGCATCGCGCCGAGCCAGCCATGGCGACACGAAACGGTCGGCCACGTCATCGGGCAGCTCGGTGCCGGTATGCGGAAAGCTGATCAGCAGGGGCGCCTGCCCTTGGTGAATGTCCAGCCAGTCGGGCAGGGGGCTCATGGCCGGGCTCCGGTTGCCTGCGCGGCGGCACGCGATGCGTGGTGGTGATGCGCGTGGGTCTGGCCGTCGCGCCGCGCGAAACGTGCACCCGCAGCGCCGGCATGTGCGCTGGTCGTCAGGATGGCGATACCAGGCGCTGCATGGCGGGGTGCCAAGCAGCTGCGCAGGCGCTCTGCAGATCGTCGCATCATGCGTGCTGCTCCACGCCCGGCAAGGCGATCGCCACTGCCTGGGACAATGCGCCGGAACGCACCAGTGCGCTGGCGGCCAGCATGTCCGGGTGGAAGTAGCGGTCGTCCTGCAGCGTCGGCACCTGTGCGCGCAGCAGGGCACGTGCGGCTTCCAGCGCGGCGCTGGAGCGCAGCGGCGCGTGGAAGTCGCAGCCCTGCACGGCGGCCAGCAACTCGATGCCGATCACGTGCGCGGCGTTCTCTGCCATCGCCAGCAGGCGGCGCGCGCCGTGCGCGGCCATCGACACGTGATCTTCCTGGTTGGCGGAGGTGGGAATCGAATCGACGCTGGCCGGATAGGCGCGCTGCTTGTTTTCCGACACCAATGCCGCAGCGGTGACCTGCGGAATCATGAAGCCCGAGTTCAAGCCCGGGCGCGGGGTGAGGAACGCCGGCAGGCCGGACAGGGCCGGGTCCACCAGCATCGCGGTGCGGCGTTCGCTGATCGAGCCGATTTCGCACACCGCCATTGCCAGCATGTCCGCCGCAAATGCCACCGGCTCGGCATGGAAGTTGCCGCCCGACAGCGCCTCTTCGGTATCGCTGAAGACCAGCGGGTTGTCGGAGACGCCATTGGCTTCGATCTCCAGCGTGCGCGCGGCCTGGCGCATCACATCCAGCGCTGCGCCCATCACCTGCGGTTGGCAGCGCAGGCAATACGGGTCCTGCACGCGCACATCGCCGAGCCGGTGCGATTCGCGGATGGCCGAGTCGGCCATCAGCGCGCGCAGCGCGGCGGCGGTGGCGATCTGTCCCGGCTGCCCACGCAAGGCATGGATGCGCGCGTCGAACGGCGTATCCGAGCCCTTGGCCGCCTCCACCGACAATGCCCCGGTGACCAGTGCCGCCTGCAACACGGTTTCGATCTCGAACAGGCCGGCCAGCGCGCAGGCGGTGGAGAACTGGGTGCCATTAAGTAGCGCAAGTCCTTCCTTGGCGCCGAGCACGCGCGGTTGCAGCTGCGCCTGCGCCAAGGCGTCCGCCGCCGGCAGCCGTTGTCCGCCGACGAAGGCCTCGCCAACGCCGATCATCACCGCCGCCAGATGCGACAACGGCGCCAGATCGCCGGAGGCCCCAACCGAGCCTTGGCAGGGCACCACCGGGGTGATGCCAGCGCGCAGCATCGCCTCGAGCAGGGCCAGCGTGTCCGGCTGCACACCAGAAGCGCCCTGGGCCAGGCTGGTGAGCTTGAGCGCCATCATCAGCCGCACCACCGGCACCGGCGTGGGCTCGCCGACGCCAGCGGCATGCGACAGCACGATATTGCGTTGCAGGGTGGCCAGGTCCTCGCGTTCGATACGCACGCTGGCCAGCTTGCCGAAACCGGTGTTGACGCCGTAGACCGGCTCGCCGCGCGTGACGATCGCCTCCACGGTCTGCGCGCTGCGCAGCACCGCCGCGGCGCAGGCCGGGTCCAGCACCGCATCGGCACCGCGATACAGGGCACGCCACTGCGCAAGCGTGACGGCGCCGGGCTGCAGAACAACGGAAGCACTCATGACAACTCCAGGGGTGATCAGGTCAGGTGCCCGCGCCAGACGCGGGCATGCAGCGGGTTGAAGCCCATGCGATAGACCAGGTCGGCCGGCGCCTGGATGTCCCAGATCGCCAGGTCACAATCCATGCCGGTGCGCAGCTGGCCCAGGCGCGTGCCGCGGCCGAGCGCGCGCGCCGCTTCGCGGGTGAACCCGGCGATGCATTCGTCCACGGTCATGCGGAACAAGGTGGCCGCCATATTCATCGCCAGCAGCGGGCTGGTGAGTGGCGAGGTTCCCGGGTTGCAGTCGGTGGCCAAGGCCAGCGGCACGCCGGCCGTACGCAGCGCGGCGATCGGTGGCAGCTGGGTATCGCGGGTGAAGTAGAACGCGCCCGGCAGCAGCACCGCGACCGTGCCGGCGGCGGCCATCGCCTCGATGCCGGCCTGGTCCAGGTATTCGATATGGTCGGCCGACAGGGCGCCATGGCGCGCGGCCAGCGCTGCGCCATGCTGGTTGCTCAATTGTTCGGCGTGGATCTTGACCCGCAGGCCGTGCGCCTGCGCGGCGACGAATACCTGTTCGGCCTGCGCGGTGGAAAATGCCAGATGCTCGCAGAACACATCCACCGCCTCGGCCAGCCCTTGCGCGGCCACGGCGGGAATCATCTGCGTGCAGACCACATCGATATACGCCTGCGCATCGCTTCCCGGCGGCACCGCATGCGCGCCCAGAAAAGTGGGCACCACCTCGACCCGGCGCAGGCTGGCGAGCTCGCCTGCCACGCGCAGCTGCTTGGTTTCGTCTTCCAGGGTGAGCCCGTAGCCGGATTTGATCTCCAGCGTGGTCACGCCTTCGGCGAGCAGCGCATCCAGGCGCGGCAGGCTGGCAGCGAGCAACGCCGCATCGTCGGCAGCGCGGGTGGCGCGCACCGTGGCCACGATGCCGCCGCCGGCCGCGGCGATCTGCGCATAGCTGGCGCCGCGCAGGCGTTGTTCGAACTCGTTGGCGCGGTTGCCGGCGTACACCAGGTGGGTATGGCAATCGATCAGGCCCGGGCTGATCCAGCGCCGCTGGCAATCATGCGCGGTGCCGGCGGCGAATGCGGGAGCCTGCGCGGCCGGGCCGGCGTAGAGAATGCGGCCGTCCTGGCAGGCGACCACGCCGTCGTCCACGATGCCCAGGCCACCATCGGCGGCGTTCAGGGTCATCAGTTGCGCGTTGTGCCAGAGAACGTCGCAATGCATGGCGCAGGCTCGGGGTGTCTGATATGTATATACAATAGGGTCGTCAATCGGAGGTGTCCAGTGGCAGACGAGCAGGCACATGCGCAGGTGTTTTGGGCCGCCCGGGCCTTGTTGCCGGACGGCTGGGCCAGCCAGGTGCGGATCGCCCTGGCGCAGGGGCGCATCGTCTCGGTGCAGCCGCAGGCCACATCCGCTGGCGGCGATATCCGCTGCGAAGTGTTGCTGCCCGGCCTGGGCAACCTGCACAGTCATGGCTTCCAGCGCGGCATGGCCGGGCTGACCGAGGTCGGCGGGCGCAGCGGCGACAGCTTCTGGAGCTGGCGCGAGCTGATGTACCGCTTCGTCGACCGGCTCGATCCGGACAGCCTGCAGGCGATCGCCGAGCAGGCCTATGTGGAAATGCTGGAGAGCGGCTTCACCCGGGTGGGCGAATTCCACTACCTGCACCACAGCGCCAGCGGCACGCCCTATGCGCAGGCCGGCGAAATGTCCGCGCGCATCGCGGCGGCCGCGGCCACTACCGGGATCGGGCTGACCCTGCTGCCGGTGTTCTATGCGCACTCGGATTTTGGCGGCGCCGCACCGAGCGCGGCGCAGCGGCGGCTGATCCACGATATCGACGGTTTCGCGCGCCTGCTCGACGACTGCCGGCACGGCCTCAAGGCGCTGCCGGATGCCGTGCTCGGGCTTGCGCCGCATAGCCTGCGTGCGGTCACGCCGCAGCAACTGCTGGACCTGCAGCCGCTCACCGAGGGGCCGATCCATATACATATCGCCGAGCAGCAGCGCGAGGTCGACGCCTGCCTGGCGTGGTCGGGCCAGCGGCCGGTGGAGTGGCTGCTGGCCAATGCGCCGGTGGATACGCGCTGGTGTCTGGTGCACGCTACGCATGTCACCGTCAGCGAGGTGCAGGCGATGGCGCAACGCGGCGCAGTGGTCGGGCTGTGCCCGATCACCGAGGCCAACCTGGGCGACGGAATCTTTCCGATGCAGGCCTTTGCCGCGGCCGGCGGTCGCTTCGGCGTCGGTTCGGACTCGAACGTGTTGATCGATGCCGCCGAAGAGCTGCGCCTGCTCGAATACGGCCAGCGGCTGACACTGCAGGCGCGCAATGTGCTGGCGCCGGCCGATGTTTCCAGCGGTCGCTGGTTGTACGAGTGCGCCGGTGAGGGCGCGGCGCAGGCCCTCGGCATCGCGCAGCACGGTATACGGGTCGGTGCGGCCGCCGACCTGGTGGAGCTGGACCTGACCCATCCGGCCTTGCTGGCACGCAGCGACGATGCGGTGCTGGATAGTTGGCTGTTTGCCGCGCGCGGCACTGCGGTCCGCAACGTCTGGCGCAACGGCCGGGCGGTGGTGCGCGACGGACAGCATGTGGACCGTGCGCGGATCGCCACGCGTTTTGCGCAAATCCTGCGAACAGTGCTGGGCACCTAAAAGCGGCTCGCAGAGCGTGGCGGGCAGTCGTCGGGTGGGTGCGGACGGCGCGGAGCAACCGGAGTGTACGAAGGGGTACATGCCGAGTCCGAGCAAGCGCCGCGCCCGCCTGGCGGTGAGCGCAGTCGTTCCGTTAGCTGGTCTAAGCGGATGCGCGCACAATGCAGGCCTGACCGGAGACCTCTGCTTTGACCGCCATCCCCATCGCCGCGCCCGGCACCTTGCACCAACGCATCCGGCAGGATCTGGAGCGACGGATCCACAGTGGCGACTGGCCGCCCGGGCACCGCATTCCGCCGGAGCACGAGCTGATGGCGCAATACGGCTGCTCGCGCATGACGGTCAACAAGGTGCTTGGCCTGCTGGCCGACGCCGGCATGATCGAGCGTCGTCGCCGCACCGGCTCGTTCGTGGCGCGGCCGCATCCGCATCTGGAGCAGGTGGCGCTCTCGATCCCGGACATCGAGGTGGAAATGACTGCGCGCGGTCACCGCTACAGCTTCTCGCTGCTCTCGCGGCGGCTGCGCAACGTGCGCCAGCGGGTGCCGCAGGAGCGTGCGCTGGGCAGCACCGGCAAGCTGCTGGCGCTGGAAAGCCTGCATCTGGCCGATGGCAGCCCGTTCGCGCTGGAGCAGCGCGTGATCGATATCACCACCGTGCCGGATGCCTTGGCGCAGCCGTTCACCGAGCTGGCGCCGGGCAGCTGGCTGCTGCGCAACGTGCCGTGGACGCGCGCCGAACACCGCATCAGCGCCGTCGGCGCCGACGCCGCGCAGGCCAGGCAGTTGCAGGTGGACGAAGGTGCCGCCTGTCTGGTCATCGACCGCCACACCTGGCGCGGCGAACAGCCGGTGACCTACGTACGCCAGTTGTTCCTGGGCGGCTCCTACGACCTGGTGGCGCGTTTCGCGCCGGGGATGCGCTGAAGGCAGCGCGTGGAAGGGCGTACAGCACCTCCGCGGTGCGGTAGCTCCGGCAACGGTGCCAGGCATCCGCATCACCAGATCGTTCGCGAGCGAGCGCGCTCGTGCGGTCGCAGTGGGGAACGAGGGCCGCCTGGTGACGGTCACGCAAGCGCCGCGGCGATGGCGACTCACGCACAGTTGCTGCAGCATCTCCGTCAACCGCCATCAAGAACGCAGCTAACGAGTCGCACCGTCTGTCGCGCAAACACCAGACCACACGAAGTGGATCAACTACAGCGACAACCTAGTGTCCCTCACCTCGCAACCAGACTGGCGCACTGGCATGACATACCTCTCACCGCGCCAATCCCCAATCCCCAATCCCGATTCCCGAATCCCGAACTCAAATCGTCGTGCACTGCCGCCAGCGCACCGGTTCGGCCACCCCTGCGCGCGGATTGAGCTGCACGCGCACGGTGCGCAGATATGGGTAGCGCTTCAGTTCATCGCAGATCAGCGGCCACGCGGCGCTGTCCTCGATGGTGCGATCCACCGCCAGCGTGGCTTGCGTGATCCAGATGCCGCGCACCAGCCCGGGCGTCTGCGCCAGCGCCTTGGAGACATCGCGGCGGTAGCCCTGCAGCGTTTCCGCGTCCGGCTCGGCGGCATTCGCTGCTGGTGAGGGAGTGGGTGCCGGTGTGGCTGCGACAGGCGGCGCCGCGGACACGGCTGGCGTCGCCGGCGGTGTCGTGCCCGCCGCTGCGCGCGGGGCCGCGGCAACGGGGGCGGGTGTCGGGGTGGGCTCCGGCGGACGCAGTCCCACAACCGCCACCAGCGCCAGCGTGGCCAGTGCGGCACCGGCGATGACGCTGTGGCGGATGGCCCGTCGCCTGGCCATGCCCACCACGCCGGTCTCCACATCCCCCGGCAGATAGGGCTTGAGCAGGGGCCACAGGCGGGTGCCGTCCAGTACTTCGATGGATTGTTTTTCGGCAGCGGCCAGGCCTTCGCGCTCCATGCGCCCTTCGGTCACCATCACGCCGCCACCGGCACCGGCCAGGCGGGCCATCGCGCCCAGCTCATTCACCGCCGCCACGCCGATACGGTAGCCGCGACCGTGTTTGCAGGCCACCAGGCGGGTGCCGTGATCGGTCTGCATCATGAAGTCGGCGGTCGGCAGGCCGTCCTGCGGCAGCTGGGTCGGTTGCCAGCCACGCTGGTCCTGCAGGACACGCAGCACCACCGCGGAAAAGTCGCGCCAATGCATGGCTGCCAGGGCGCGCACGCCTTCGGTGGTTTCGTTGGCGCGACGTCGCACCAACCAGAGGTAGGCGCACGCCGCCAGCCAGAGCAGCAGTGCAGCCAGGAGCGCCAGGGTCCAGGAAGGCATAAGCATCAAGCGAAGGTATGGCGCGTATTACGAATCGATACCCCTAGAAGAATCCTTCGCGCGGGATTCGTCAATGGATCGCTGCCGGAGATGTCACGAGCCGTGATCCAGGCAGCGAAAGACCCGCCAGTCCGAAGCCGTGAGGGGAGGGGAGCAAACGGACTTCATGAAGCGGGACTGGCGGGTCGTTTCCGATTGTCTGCAAAACCATGTTGCTTTGCAACATCGCAAGGCTCACAGCAAAACCGCCGTCCGTGCATCGCCAGAATCAGGCTCGGAGCGCGCACCGCATCCAGCTCCGGCGCGGCGCTCCGATGATGGCGGCCCGCCCGCGCGAACCGGACACTATTCGCCGTCGAATGCCGCGGCATTGCCGGTGGTGGATGCTCCGCTGGCGCCGGTCGAGCCGCCGCTACCTGCGGAGTCGCTGCTGGCGGCCTGCGCGGCCTGGTTGGCGGTGCGGTTGGCGCGCTTGGTGGCCGCGGTGTTGGCCCGTACCTGGGCCTTGAGCGACTCGACCTCGCGGCGCAGGTTCTCCAGCTCTTCCTGCTCGGGGATGTTGAGCGTGCGCAACACGCCCTTGACGCGCTCGTCGAAGGCCTTGCCCAGCTTGTCCCAGCCACGTACCGCGGTGTCACGGGCCTGCTCGAACTGGGTTTCCACCTCCTCGCGCAGCTCGTCCACGCTGTCGGCCGCCTTGCGCTGGCCGCTGCGCTCGTAGGCGGCGCCTTCGCGCACCAGCGAGTCGAACAACTTGCTGCCTTCGTTCTGCACGCGCCCGAGTGCACCTAGCCCGGCCAGCCACACGGTCTGCGCCGATTCGCCGAGCCGGCGCGAAATCTGCTCCGCCTGGGCCTGGAAGCCCGAAGCCGCGGTGTCGCGGTTGCCGTTCTGATCGTATCCGGTCGTCATGCGATGCTCCTGTCGATTGCCGAAGTGACGTTGGGTTCACCCTAGTGCCGGCCTTGCATCGGACAGGTGAAACGCGGTCCGGTCAGGCCTGCCCAAGCATCCGCCCATCGCGCGCGGGGCGGGTGACTTGGCGCTGAAGCAGCGGCAGCGGCGATGCGCTCAGGCCAGCTTTTCCGACAACAGCCGACGGATTTCCGATTCCACCATCGGCTGCATCGCCGACAGCAGGAAGCCAAGCTCGGCCGTCACATGCACCTGCTGCGGCAGCAGGGCGATCGCGCCATCCACGCCCGACCGCGAGATGCGCAAGGTGTCGCCTTCCCAGTGCGAGGCCACGCCGTAGCGATCGGCGAGCTTGCGCGCCGCCTCGTCGATCGCTGCGCGGGCCTGTGCCGGCGTCAAGGAATGGTCGTGGCGGATATCGATGCTGGACATGAGGTGCCTGGGTGATACGGAAGTAGGCGCGCATTGTGCGCATGCGCGCGCCTGGCTCCAAGTGCGGTCACGCATCGCGCCAGGCCAGCATGGTGGCGAGCTAACGTTGCGAACCGGCGACCAGGCCTGGGCCTGGTCGCGTATGCAGCGCCTTATCGACGCGAACTGGCCGCCGCCGCGCTGGCGCGATGCGCTGGTTGGCCGCTCTCCACGGCAAACCTGCTAGGCTGCGGCCGGTGCGCGACCTGCAAGTTCATTTCACCCACCGGCAGCAGCCGGATCATTCCCTCAAGCCCGGCGTCCACCGGATCGTACGGCATGCCTCCGGCAGCGTGCGGGTGGTGGCCGATGCGCAGGGGGCGCTGCTGTTGGCGCAGTTCTGCCTGGACCAGCGCGGCCTGTGGCTGCAGGTGGCCAACGGCATCCGCGGCATCCACGTCAACGGACGCCCGGTGCGTCGCATGGCCTTGCTGCGGCCCGGCGATGCGATCTACGCCGATGGCGTGGAGATGCTGCTGCGCAGTGCGCCCTCCAGTGCCCCAGCCAACGATCTGCCGCCCGACGATGCCGGCCTCGGCGAGGTCTGCCTGTTGCTGCGCGGGTTGGGTGGGCGCCATCACGGGCGCAGCTTCACCCTGGATCGCTCGCGCCTGGTCGGCAGCGACCCCGCCGCGGACATCGTCATCGACGATCCGGCCTTCACCGCGCAGCACGCGCGCCTGGAACGCCACGGCGACCGTGTGCTGATCCGCGATCTGGGCTCGGAAGAGGGTAGCTGGATCAACGGCGTGCAGGTGCGCGATGGCTGGCTGCAGGCCGGCGACCAGGTGGTGTTCGACGCCCGCCACCGGTTCGTGGTGGAGGTGCCGCGCATCCATCACGGCACGACATGGGATATCCCCGATTCCGAGCCGCCACCGCCGCCGCGCGCGGTGGCCGAACCGGTGCGTGCGCCGATGAAGGTCGCCCGCTGGCCGTGGCTGCTGCTCAGCGCGGTGCTGCTGGCGGCGGCGCTGAGCGCCTTGCTGTGGTTCGGCGCGCGCTGAGTTTTTTCCAGACCCGCCAGCCCAGCAGGGCGGCGAGTATGCCGGCATACAGCGCCGGCTCGCGGATATCGGACTTCACCAGCCACCAGAAGTGCAGCACCGCCAGTACCCCGATCGGGTAGATCAGCTGATGCAGCCGGCCCCAGTTGCGCTTGAGCCGGCGCATCCAGCCCTGGGTGGAAGTGATCGCCAGCGGAAGCAATAGCAGCCACGCGGCAAAGCCCACCGTGATGTAGGGACGCTTGAGGATCTCTTCGAAGATCTGCGTCCAGAAACCGCGCAGGTCCAGGCTGATGTACACCGCCAGATGCACGCTGGCATAGAAGAACGCATACAGCCCCAGCATGCGCCGGAAGCGGATCACTACCGCCTGGCCGGTGAGCTGGCGCAGCGGTGTGATCGCCAGGGTGATCAACACAAAGCGCAGCGCCCACAGCCCGGTGCGGTGCTCGATCTCGGCCACCGGATCGGCGCCCAGCGCATCGCTACCGGTCTGCCACACCTGCCAGAACTGCCAGGCCAGCAACGCCATCGGCGCCAGCGCGGCGACATGCACCAGGGTCTTGGCGGCGATCAGGGGGACGGAGGTCTTGGCCATGCGATCTCGAAGAAGGAAGCGATGCCGCGCGGGAATGAAACGATAGGAGCGGACCTGGCCGCGACAGGCGTTACCGGACCGGTAAGGCCCTTCGCGCCCGGGTGCGCTCCTACCGCAGGTCGATATCAACGTGTCGGGTTTACACGGCTAGAACCACTTCTTCAGGTCCATCCCCGCATACAGCGAGGCGACCTGATCGGCGTAGCCGTTGAATGGCTTGGTCGCAATCCGCTCGGCAAACAGCTTGCTGGCGGTACCGGCGATGCGGCGCTCGGTCTTCTGGCTCCAGCGCGGATGGTCCACGGCCGGGTTGACGTTGGAAAAGAACCCGTATTCGGACGGCTGCAGATCGTGCCAAGCGGTTTCGGGCATCTTCTCGACGAAGCGGATTTCCACGATCGACTTGATGCTCTTGAAGCCGTACTTCCACGGCACCACCAACCGCAGCGGCGCACCGTTCTGCTGCGGCAGCGGCTTGCCGTACAGGCCGGTGGCCAACAGGGTCAGCGGGTGCATCGCCTCGTCGATCCGCAGGCCTTCGCGATACGGCCAGTTGATGGAACGGTAGCGCACGCCCGGCATCTGCTGCGGGTCGGCCAGCGTGGTGAAGGCCACGTACCTGGCCTTGGAGGTCGGCGCAAAGCGCTTGAGCACCTCGCCCAGCGGCACGCCGGTCCACGGGATCACCATCGACCAGCCTTCCACGCAGCGCAGCCGGTAGATGCGTTCTTCCGAGGCGACGCCCTTGAGCAGCTCATCCAGCGACAGGCTGCCGGGCTTTTCGCATTCGCCGCCGACCTTCACCGACCATGGCGACAGCTTGAGCGTCTTGGCCGCCTTCGACGGGTCGGTCTTGTCGGTGCCGAACTCGTAGAAGTTGTTGTAGCTGGTGACGTCTTCCAGCTTGGTCAGCTCTTCGGCGGTGCGGAAGCCGCTGCGCGCCTGCGCCGGGGTCACCACGGTCTTGGGCGGCGGTGGCGGGTCGGCCTCGGCGCAACCGGCCACGCCGATTGCCGGGGTCAATGCCAACAGCTGCAGCAGCCGACGCCGCTCGCGGTAGACGGACTCATCGGTGATCTGGCTGGCGGGCAGTTTGAGGGCATCGCGAAACGACATGGCGGGCTCCGGCAGTGGCTGCAGCGTGAGAGTAACCAACCGGGACAAGAGTTCGCTCCGGTGCACCACCACGTTACGTCACGCTCAGTCAAAAGGATGCAGCTGCAACTTTTTTGCCCGCTGCCAAGCCCGGTGCGCTGCGGCATACTAGAAGGCTAGCTCGACAAGGTGTGCCATGACTCGCGCGTTCAATTTCAGTGCCGGCCCTGCGACATTGCCGGAATCGGTCCTGCGGCAGGCGCAGGCGGAGATGGTCGAGTGGAATGGCGTAGGCGCCTCGATCGTGGAAATCAGCCACCGCAGCGCCGACTTCATGGCGGTGGCGGCCGCGGCCGAGGCCGACGTGCGAACCTTGTTGTCGATTCCCGACGACTATGCCGTGCTGTTCACCGCCGGTGGCGCCACTACGATCCAGGCGCTGTTGCCGTTGAATTTCGCCGCGCCCGGCCAGGCCGCCGACTACGTGATCAGCGGGCACTGGGGCAAGACCGCGATCAAGCAGGCCGCGCCGTACGTGGATGCACGCATTGCCGCCGATGCGCAGTCCGAGGGTTTCATCGACATTCCGCCGGTGGCCAGCTGGACCCTGTCGCCGCATTCGGCCTACGTGCACATCACCGCCAACGAGACCATCCACGGCGTCGAATTCCGCGACATTCCGGCGGTGGGGACCCTGCCGCTGTTCGCCGACTTCAGTTCTTCCATCGCTTCCGAGCCATTGGATATCTCGCGCTACGGGCTGATCTATGCCGGCGCGCAGAAGAATCTGGGGCCGGTGGGGATTTCGCTGGTGATCGTGCGGCGCGACCTGCTCGAGCGCGCCGGACAGCCACGTGCGGACATCTTCAACTATGCCTCGCATCTGGCACGCGACTCGATGCTCAACACGCCGCCGACCTGGAACTGGTACCTGCTCGGTCTGACCGTGAAGTGGATGCTGGAGCAGGGCGGGGTGGAGGAGTTCGCGCGGCGCAACGCGGAAAAAGCCGCGTTGGTGTACGGCGCCATCGATCGTTCCGGCGGCTTCTATCGCAACCTGGTCAAGCCGGCGGTGCGCTCGCGCATGAATATCCCGTTCTTCCTGCCCGATGAGCAGCTGGATGCGCTGTTCGTCAGCGAATCCAAGGCCGCCGGCCTGCTTGCATTGAAGGGCCACAAGGCGGTGGGCGGGATTCGCGCCTCGCTCTACAACGCCATGCCGGTGGCCGGCGCGCAGGCGCTGGTGGCCTTCATGCACGACTTCCAGCAGCGTCACGGCTGAGCCCACTTCCATCCGCGGCGCAGGCCGCGCAGGCGCATGCGCCGTCTTTTCGAGGAACGCCCAGCGATGGCATCCAGATCCAGCAAGTCCACGCCCGCCGCCGGCGGCAAACGCACACCGGCGAAAGCCACCGGGGAGTCCGCCGCGAGCGCGCCGGTTGCCAAGCCGGCAGGCAAATCGTCAGGCACATCGGCCAAACCGGCCGGCAAGCCCGTCACCGCGGCACCGGTGCTCGCCGACGTGCGCGCCAAGATCGACGAGATCGACCGCACGATCCAGGCGCTGATCGCCGAGCGCGCCAACTTCGCCCATCAGGTCGGCAAGGCCAAGGGCAAGCTGGCTGCGGCGGTGGACTACTACCGCCCCGAGCGCGAAGCGCAGGTGCTGCGCATGGTGGTGGACCGCAACGAAGGCCCGCTCAGCGATGAAGTGCTGGTGCATGTGTACCGCGAAATCATGTCCGCCTGCCTGGCCCAGCAGGAGCCGCTGAAGATCGGTTATCTCGGTCCGGAAGGCACCTTCAGCCAGCAGGCGGTGCTCAAGCACTTCGGGCGCTCGGCGGTGGGCTTGCCGATGGCGACCATCGAAGAAGTGTTCCAGGAAGTGGAAGCCGGCAACGCCGATTTCGGCGTGGTACCGGTGGAAAATTCCGGCCAGGGCACCATCCAGGTCACCCTGGACATGTTCCTGACCTCCAACCTCAAGATCTGCGGCGAAGTCGAGCTGCGCGTGCATCAGTACCTGCTCTCGCGCAACGGCCGGCTCGAGGATATCGAGCGCATCTACGCGCATTCGCAGTCCTTTGCGCAAACCGCCGGCTGGCTGCGTTCGCACCTGCCCAAGGTGGAGAAGATCGCGGTGTCCAGCAATGCCGAAGGCGCACGGCGCGCGCGCAATGCCGAAGATGCCGCAGCGATCGGCGGCGAGAGCGCCGCCCATGTGTATGGCCTGAAGAAAGTCATCATGAAGTCGATCGAGGACGACGACGACAACACCACGCGGTTTTTGGTGATCGGCCGGCAGATCTTCCCCTCGTCCGGGCACGACCGCACCTCGGTGCTGGTGTTCATCCACGACAAGCCGGGCGCATTGTTCGACGTGCTCAGCCCGTTCGCGCGCCATGGCATCAGCATGAACCGCATCGAGTCGCGGCCCTCGCATCAGGCCAAGTGGGAATACGGCTTCTTCATCGATCTGGTCGGCCATGTGGAGGACGAGGCGATGAAGCAGGCGCTGGCCGAGCTGGAAGCGCATTCGGCACAGATCAAGGTGCTGGGTTCGTATCCGGTGGCCATTCCCTGAGCAGGTGTGCCCGGCCCCAGGCCGTCACCGGCGCGCCGCCGCTTCGGCGATGATGGCGCCGCCATTTCTCACCCAGCGCATCGCCCGGTACGGCGATGCCGCAGCATTCGGATCATTCGCATGAGCAGCAGCACCCAGCACTGGATCGCGCAGCAAGGCAGCGCCCTGCGCGGCACGTTGGCCATTCCCGGCGACAAGTCGGTCTCGCATCGGGCGGTGATGTTCGCCGCGCTCGCCGATGGCGTCTCGCAGATCGACGGTTTTCTGGAGGGCGAAGATACCCGTTCCACTGCGGCGATCTTCGCCAGGCTGGGCGTGCGCATCGACACGCCATCGGCGTCGCGGCGCATCGTGCATGGCGTGGGCGTGGACGGGCTGCAGGCGCCCAGTGAGGCGCTGGACTGCGGCAATGCGGGCACCGGCATGCGGCTGCTGGCCGGCCTGCTGGCGGCGCAACGCTTCGACAGCGTGCTGGTGGGCGATGAGTCCCTGTCCAAGCGGCCGATGCGACGCGTCACCGGCCCGCTGGCGCAGATGGGCGCCAGGATCCAGACCCAGGACGATGGCACGCCACCGCTGCAGGTGCAGGGCGGGCAGGTACTGCACGGCATCGACTTCGTCTCGCCGGTGGCCAGCGCCCAGGTCAAGTCGGCAGTGCTGCTGGCCGGCTTGTACGCGCAGGGCGAGACCTTGGTGAGCGAGCCGCATCCCACCCGCGACTACACCGAACGCATGCTGTCGGCGTTCGGTGTGGAGATCGACTTTTCGCCCGGCAAGGCGCGCCTGCGTGGCGGCCAGCGGCTGCGTGCCACCGACATCGCGGTGCCGGCGGATTTTTCCTCGGCGGCGTTCTTCATCGTCGCCGCCAGCATCGTTCCCGGCTCGGACGTGGTGTTGCGCGCGGTGGGCCTGAATCCACGCCGCACCGGGCTGCTGGCAGCGCTGCGCCTGATGGGCGCGGATATCAGCGAGGGCAATCATGCCGAACATGGCGGCGAGCCGGTTGCCGACCTGCGCGTGCGTCATGCACCGCTGTACGGCGCGCAAATTCCCGAAGCGCTGGTGCCGGACATGATCGATGAATTTCCCGCGCTGTTCGTGGCGGCGGCCGCAGCCTCCGGGCAGACCGTGGTCAGCGGCGCGGCCGAACTACGGGTCAAGGAATCGGACCGTCTGGCCGCCATGGCAACCGGGCTCCGCACGCTGGGCGTGCAGGTGGACGAAACGCCCGATGGAGCCACCATCCACGGCGGGGCCATCGGCAGCGGCGTGATCGAAAGTCATGGCGACCATCGCATTGCGATGGCATTTGCGATTGCCGGGCAACTGTCTACCGACAAGGTGCAGATCAACGATGTGGCGAACGTGGCCACCTCGTTCCCGGACTTCGACACCCTTGCGCAGGGCGCGGGCTTCGGACTCAGCGCTGCGCGCTGAACTCCACCGGCACCTGGACGCTGCTGACCACGGTATGTCCGTCGCGTGTGGCCGGCTCGAAACGCCATTGCTGCAAGCTGCGCACTACCGCCGCGTCCAGGCGCGGATCGCCGCTGCCGCTGCGCTCGACGATGGTCACCTCGCGCACGCGCCCCTGCACATCCAGCTGCAGCCTTGCAGTCCGGCTGCCTTCTAGACCGGCACGCGCCAACTCGGCCGGGTAGGCGGGCAACGCATTGCCGGGGAGCGGAATCGCTTCCTTGCTGCTGACCGGCGCACGTGCCGGCTGGTGCGCCACCATGGTCATCGCACGCGGACCATCGGCGCTGGGCAGGATCTGCCTGCTGGCCGCCGGGGCAGGGGCCGTATCGGGGGCGAACGATTCGTCGCTGTGGCGCGCCCACCACCAGCTTGGAATCACCACCAGCACGGCAATCAAGGTCGCCCATAGCCAGGGCGAGGCGCCGTCGCTCTCCATGTCTTGCCTGCGCGTGTCTGCAGCACGTGGCAAGGCCGGACTGTGGGATGAAGGATTCGAGGTGAAGGACATGGCCGACCTCCTGGCGCATCTGTTGATGACCCGGCTAGTCTGTTCGGCGTTTGCTGAGGGGCAATTAAGGCGGGGCATATCTGCCACACCCTGGCTATGTCGTGATTCAGCTTAGTGACGCTAACGGGGCGCGATGGGGTCCGCTCGGGTGGCGTCCAAGTTTACGTTTTAACAGGATTTTTCGATCTTTCGCGCCGGGTGGTTGGCCGCGCTACCCCTGCGCAGCGGCAGCTGTTAGGCCCGCTTACTGCGCCGGCTTGAATTCGAAGGGAATGTCCAGGCTGCCGGCCACCGGCTGGCCGTTGTGCTGCGCCGGGTGGAAGCGCCAGTGCCGCACGGCCTCCATCGCGGCGCGGTCCAGGTCGCGTGAGCCGCTGCGCTGCACCAGGGTGACTCCCCCCGGATTGCCGGCCGCGTCCACATCCACGCGCACCACCACGTCGCCGGCATCGCCACGGCGCAACGCCGCCGACGGATAGCGCGGTGGCGGCATCTGGCCCTGCATCGGAACCGGGCGGTTGCCGCCGGCCACCGGTGCAGACGGCGCTGCGGTCCCCGGGGTGCCGGGGACCGCGTCTTCGGGCAGGGAAGACGGTGCCGGCGGGGGCGGCGGCGCGGTTTCCACCAGGGTGGGGGTGTCTTCCTGCTGCGGTTTGGCCTGCGGCATGTCGCTGGCGCTGTCCTGCGCCGGCAGTGGTGCAGGCAGCGGCTGCAGCGTGTCGTCGCTGGCCGGGGCGTTGGCACTCGGCTGGCTGGGCGAGGCCTTGTAGAAGTCGTCCTTGCGACCGGTGGCCCAGACCAGCAGGAACAGCAGCAGGCCGGCGCCGAAGGCAATGCCGGCAATTTTCAGGGTGTGGCGGGGCAGGCGCAGGACGATGTGGCGATCGGACGCGGAGCGGGGCGCGGGCATAGGGCTCACCTGAAGGATCGCGGCAATTCTGGCATAGCGCCGGTGAATCGATCGCAGCAGGTGGCGGAACAGGCGATAATCTTGCGCTTTCCACCGACACATAGACTTCCGATGCTAGATCCGGCCCTGCTTCGCCACCATCCCGCCGACCTTGCCGAGCGCCTGCGCAGCACGCGCAGTTTCTCCCTGGACACTGCGGAACTGGAGTCGCTGGAGAGCGAGCGCAAGCGTATCCAGGTGCGCACGCAGGAGTTGCAGAGCCTGCGTAACTCGAAATCCAAGGCGATCGGGCAGGCCAAGGCCAAAGGCGAGGACGTGGCCGCGCTGATGGCCGAGGTGGCTGGTTTCGGCGACGAGCTCAAGGCGTCCGAAGACGCGCTGGACAGCATTCGCGCCAAGCTGGAGAGCATCGCGCTGGGCCTGCCCAACCTGCCGGCCGACGATGTGCCGCACGGCAAGGACGAGACCGACAACGTGGAGCAGTCGCGCTGGGGCACCCCGCGCAGCTTCGACTTCGCGGTCAAGGACCATGTGGAACTCGGTGCGCCGCACGGCTGGCTGGATGGCGAGACCGCTGCCAAGCTCTCGGGCGCGCGCTTTACCGTGCTGCGCGGTCCGATCGCGCGCCTGCACCGCGCGCTAGCGCAATTCATGCTGGACCTGCATGTCGGTGCGCACGGCTACGAAGAAACCAATGTGCCGCTGCTGGTCAATGCCGATTCGCTGCGCGGCACCGGGCAGTTGCCCAAGTTCGAAGAGGATCTGTTCCAGACCGAAGTGGGCGATTCGCGCCGCTATCTGATCCCCACCTCCGAAGTGCCGCTGACCAACATCGTGCGCGATGAGATCGTCGATGCCGAGCGCCTGCCGCTGCGCATGACCGCGCATTCGCTGTGCTTTCGCGCCGAAGCCGGCAGCGGTGGCCGCGATACCCGCGGCATGATCCGCCAGCACCAGTTCGAGAAGGTGGAGCTGGTGACCGCCTGCGCGCCGGAAGACAGCGAGGCCGAACACCAGCGCATGACGCGCTGCGCCGAAGTGGTGCTGGAACAACTCGGCCTGCCGTATCGCAAGGTATTGCTGTGCACCGGCGACATGGGCTTTTCGGCAATGAAGACCTACGACCTGGAAGTCTGGCTGCCGTCGCAGAACACCTATCGCGAAATTTCCTCGTGCTCCAACTGCGGCGATTTCCAGGCGCGGCGCATGCAGGCGCGCTGGCGCAACCCGGCCAGCGGCAAGCCGGAGTTGCTGCATACCCTCAACGGCTCGGGCACGGCGGTGGGCCGCGCGATGATCGCGGTGATGGAGAACTACCAGAACGCCGATGGCTCGATCGATGTGCCGCAGGTGCTGCGTCCGTACATGGGCGGGCTGGAAAGGATCGGTTGATGCCACTCGCATCGGGGCTGGTGCGCCACGCATCGGCTCCGATGCGCGGCAACGTGTCTGCGTGACGTCGATACCGTTACGCACGGCCGATTCGCAGCCCGGTTGGTGCTGGCTGCTGCGCATCGGTCTGCAGCCTCGCCACGACCAGCAGCATCCAGGACGACGAGCAAAGAGGGGCCTGCGCAGGCCCCTTTTTGTTTGTTTTGCGATCCGCATGCCCGCGATCTGAAGTGTTGGTGCAAGCGCCAACCAGGATCTCGCATGCCCGCGGTTGGATGCGTAGATACGCTGGCGGGTGCGCAGGCACAAGCCACCACATCTCTCAATACGCGATGTGCTGCGACGAGTGCTGAGAAACTGCGCGCTCAAGAGCGGCGGACACCACCTGGCGAGCAATCGTCAGACGGGTGCGGACAGTGCGCCCAGCACCGGAATCTGCGCGTAGTTCATGCCGATTCCGGATACTGGCCGCGCCCGCCTGGCGGTTGCGCAGTCGTCTTGCCATCTGCTCTACGCAGCCACTTCTTCCGGCTGCTGCAGCGATGCCAGGGCCTGGGCAAGCGCGTCGCTGCGGTGCTGCGGCGAGTAGGCAACGCCTTCGGCCCGTACGAAGCTCACCTCGTCGATGCCCAGGAAGCCGAACACCTGACGCATGTACGGTTCCTGGAAATCGTTGCTCGTCTCGGGGTAGACGCCACCACGCGCGCTGGCGATGATGACGCGCTTGCCGCCGGCCAAGCCCTCCGGCCCCGTGGCGGTATAGCGGAATGTACGCCCGGCCACCGCGATCCGATCGATCCACGCCTTCAGCGTGGAGGGGATGCTGAAGTTGTACATCGGCGCACCGATCACGACGACGTCTGCATCCAGGAACTGCTGCATCACCTGCTCGGCGGCGGCTGCCTCGGCCGCATCGGCCTGCGCCAGCGACTGGCCGGTGAGATGGGGGATCGGGTCCCGATCCAGGTCGCGGTAGCTCACCTGCAGGTCCGGATGGAGCAGGCGCTGTTGCTTCACCACGGCGGCACTGAGTTCGTGGCTGATGGAATTGGCACCCAGGGCGCTGGAATCGAGATGGAGCAGCTTCATGGCAAGGACCTATGGGATGCGGCAGTGCTGCGGAGGGGTGCAGCCTAGGTCGTTGCTCTGTTGGGATAAAGGTGGTTAAATATCAGTTATCGTTCTATCCATGGATACCTGCGCCATGCACGACCTGAATGACTTGTACTACTTCGCGATGGTGGTGGACCACGGCGGCTTCGCCGCAGCCGAGCGCGCGCTCGGTATCCCCAAATCGCGCCTGAGCCGGCGCATCAGCCAGCTCGAAACCGACCTGGGCGTGCGCCTGCTGCAGCGCTCCACGCGGCGTTTCGCGGTCACCGACGTGGGCACCAGCGTGCACCGCCATGCCCAGACCATGCTGGCCGAGGCCCAGGCCGCGCGCGAAGTGGTGGATCGTCTCAGCGCCGAGCCGCGCGGTCTTGTACGGGTGAGCGTTCCTGTCTCGCTCGCGCAGATCCAGCTGCCCAAGCTGCTGCCGGAATTCCTGGCCAGATACCCGAAGGTGCGGCTGCAGCTCAACATCAGCAATCGGCGCGTCGACGTCATCAATGAAGGCTACGACATCGCGTTGCGCGTGCGTTCGCGCCTGGATGACGATGGCAGCCTAGTGATGCGCAGCTTCGGCCAGGTGCAGGAGCTGCTGGTGGCCAGCCCCAAATATCTGGATCGCGCCGGACGCCCGAAAGACCCGAGCGAGTTGGCCAACCACACCACCATGAGCACCAGCGAAGACGAAGCCCACCAGCGCTGGGAGTTGCACGGCCCCAACGGCGAAATGCGCCGCGTGGATCTGCAGCCGCGGCTGGCCGGATTCGATTTCCCGCTGCTGCAATCGATGGCGCGCGATGGCTTCGGCATCACCATGCTGCCGGAAACCGTGTGCGCCGAAGCGGTGCGCAGCGGCGAGCTGGAAGTGGTGCTGCCGCACTGGTCGCTGCCGCAAGGCATCTGCCACGCCGTGTTCGCCTCGCGTCGCGGCCTGCTGCCGGCGGTGCGGGTGTTCATCGACTTCCTGGCCGAGCACTTGCCGCAGGAGATCGAACGCTCGCGTCTGGACTGCGGCGGCAACTGCGCCGAACTGGCGGAAAAGCTCAGGCGTGCCGCCGGCACTGCACCGCGCCTGGCGGTGGCCGAGGCTGGCTGAGCGGTCGTTATCGAAGCCGGCTGAAGGCTGTGTCTGGATGCTGCGCTGGCTGACAGGTTGGTTGGCAGCCGGCGAGCTGCTCGGCAGTCAGTTCGCTGCAGACGTTCGGCAGGCATCCATCCATGCTTGGGTGCATCCCGCCGATCACCACGAGTAGCGGCCGGCCACCAATGGCGCCGCACGACGCTGCGCCAGCCGGAAGCGAGTGGTGTCACCAAGCAAAACGCGCCCGGGCATGCGAGAATGCGCGCCCGGGAGCACTCCTGGGAGTGGTGGTCCAGCACAAGATGCCCGTGCGGCCACCATCAGGCGTCACCGCGCAACGCGGGTCGCCAGCGTGACGACCGATGCCTTCGGCGGTCATGCGCAACAGCATCGGAGAGATGGCCGAGCGGTTTAAGGCACCGGTCTTGAAAACCGGCGAAGGGTCAAACCTTCCGTGGGTTCGAATCCCACTCTCTCCGCCAACCCATGGCAAATCTTAAAAGAAACAGCATTTGAAGGCTCGTTGATCGAAGCCGAGACACGCTCGGGGCATATCCCGAATCTACAACCCGTGCCGTTCAACGCCGGCACCGGTATCTGGCGATCCGCGCGCACCATCAGGACAATCGTTCATTTTTGTAGTAAAAATCATTCTCATTTGCTACTCTTCGATTGCGCCGATCCGTCCCCACCGTCGGCGTAGTCGGGATTGCCCCCCATCCACCGGTCGCTAATGGAAGGTCCATGCCTCGGTGCGTAGATCGTGTGGGGGCGGCCGCATGCACCAGGTCCCCCACACCGATGCGTCGCTCCACGTTCTGCTTGCTCGCTCTTCTACCGGCTCCTGCCTTGGCCGAGTCCATTCCCGATGCCCAAGACCTGGATGCTGTCCAGGTCCGTGGCGTGCGCGGAACAAGTTATGCCGCGCCTCGTGCCAATACCGCCACACGCACGGATGCAGCCATCTTGGATGTCGCTCAGTCCATCCAGGTGGTCACAGCTGCCATGTTGGACGATCAGCGCGTACGCACGCTTGACGATGCACTTGTCAACGTCAGTGGCGTGATGCGGGCACCCAACCGTGCCGGTACCCAGGATGCCTTCCTGCGCCGTGGATTCGGCGACAGCTCCAATGGATCAATCCTGCGAGATGGCGTTCGCTCGATGCAGAACCGCAACTTCAGCGCGACCACCGAGCAGGTCGAAGTGCTCAAGGGCCCGGCGTCATCGCTCTATGGCATCCAGCAGCCCGGTGGCGTAATCAATGTGATCTCCAAGCAACCACAGCAGCTTGAACACACGCAGCTGCAGCTGAACTCCACCAGTGTCGGGGGTGGCGGCATGATGGTCGACACTACCGGGCCGATCGGCCAGAGCGGCTTTTCCTATCGCGCGATCGCCTCGTACGACGACGTCGATCACTGGCGGACTTTCGGAACGCAGCGCCGCCGCCTGGTAGCGCCGTCGCTGGCCTGGCGCAATGCGTCTACCGAGGTCGTCCTTGCCGTCGAGCATACCGATTACTCAATGCCATTCGACGACGGCACGTTCTTCGTCGACGGCAAGCCCTTGGCGATCCCACGCGACAGATCGCTGGTCGAGCCGTTCTCGAAAATGGACGGCAAGACCGATTTCGCCACGCTGCGCATGCGCCACGTTCTATCGAAAGACTGGACGCTTCGTGCGACCGCTGCTTACAACCGCAACCGCTACGATGATGTTCGCGCCCGGTCGGATGGCTACGACAGTGACACAGGACTGCTGAGGCGCAGGTTCGACGGCCGTGAGGGTGTGGACGATCTATCGCGCTACATCGTTGCCGACGCCCTGGGTCATTTCAACAGCCAGTACGTAAGTCATGAGCTGCTCGTCGGTGTGGATCATGAGAACACGGACAACCACACCGATGGGGAATTGGCGCGGCTTCGCATTGGCGGCTTCGATGTCTGGAACCCGATCTATGGCACGGTTGCCATGCCGACCGAGGTCGACCCGGACACGCGCAATCTCAATTCCAATCTGACAAGCAGTTCGGTATTCATGCAGGACGCTGTGTCGCTCGGCGAGCGCTGGGTGTTGTCGGCTGCTCTGCGTTATCAGCGTTGGGAGCAAAAGGAAGGCGTGGGGAGTGACTATGTGGTCACTCAGGACATTGATGGAGGAGAGTTGCTGCCGCGCCTTGGTCTCGTCTACAAGCTTGGGACCGTCGCCTCGCTATACGCCAACTACGCGACCTCATTCGTGCCCAACCTGTCGAGCAATCCTGCAGAGGGGGCATTCGATCCTGAGAAGGGGCGTGTACACGAAATCGGCGCCAAAGTGGACCTTGGCGAGCGCTTGGCGGCGACGCTGGCCCTCTACAACATCAACAAGCGCAATGTGGTGATCAGCCTGGATGATGACACGGCGCGAGCCGTTGGCCAGGCGCAGTCGCGAGGCGTCGAGCTGGATATCGCTGGACGTATCACACCGTGGCTCGATGTGGTCGGCGCCTACGCTTACACCGCCACTGAGATCCTTGAGGATACGCCGGAGACGGAAGGCAACATGATGCCCAACATTGCGCGCCACCAGGCGTCGCTTTCGCTGGTCGCCCGCCCGCAGTGGACCACTGGTCCGGTTCGCTGGCAGATCGGCGGCGGCACGCGCTATGTGGGTCCGCGCCAGGGAGACGAAGCCAATAGCTTTGAGCTGCCGTCCTATGTGGTGGTAGATGCATCCATCGGTGCAACACTGGTCATGGCGGGCAGCCGCACTGCATCGCTCGATCTAGGCCTGCGCAACGTCTTCGATCGCACGTATTATCCTTTCGCTGACGGCGAGACACGGGTCATGGTTGGAGAGCCGCGGCGTTTCGAGGCCCGGCTCCGGATCGATCTCTAGCTGATGCTCTGGCGAGTTCTGGAAATTCGTGGACTGGATGCCGTCAACGCTGCTGGCCGTCGTCAAAGGTTCTGGAAAGGGCTGCGTTTCTGTTTGACTCGTGAGAGGACTCAAACGCCGAGATCTGGTGCGTGCGTTGCGCTGAACACGTCGGAATCGGCCGGGTTCAGCACACGCGCTGCCAGCGGCGGAGAGATCTGCAACCACGTGGCCGCAGCGAGAATCACTGCCTATGCGTTGAATTCCCGGTGCAGCGACATGATGAGGAAGGATCTTTACCAAGCCCGACGTCTCCCCGATTTCGCCCAGTCGCGCAGTTCACAGTCCGCGTCTGGATCGCATGCAGATGTGACGTAAGGCGGTAGGCTGACAGGCCGCACCGCCACAGCTCACATCACCGCGGCATTGACCTTGAACACCTCCACCGCGCGTGTCAGTTGCACCGAGTGGTTTTCCAGTGCACGCGCAGCAGTGCTCGCGGCTTCGACCAGGCGGACGTTCTGCTGTGTGGTTTCGTCCATCTGGGCGATGGTGTGGTTGACCTGTTCGATGCCGCCGGCCTGTTCCTGCGAGGCGGCGGAGATCTGGCCCATGATGTCGGTGACGTGCTGGACACTGGCGACGACCTCGCCCATGGTGGTGCCGGCGGTATGCACCAGTGCGGAGCCATCGGCGACGCGTTGCACCGAGTCGTCGATCAGGCGCTTGATCTCCTTGGCGGCGTCGGAGGAGCGGTGCGAGAGGGTGCGCACTTCCGATGCCACCACGGCGAATCCGCGGCCCTGTTCGCCGGCGCGTGCGGCTTCGACGGCGGCATTCAGGGCAAGGATATTGGTCTGGAAGGCGATGCCGTCGATGACGGAGATGATGTCGGCGATGCGCCTGGACGCCGTTTCGATGCCGGACATGGTGTCGATGACCTGGGCGACCACATCGCGGCCCTGCGAGGCAATGGACGCGGCACTTACGGCAAGCTGATTGGCGCGGCCGGCGTGCTCGGCGTTCTGCTTGACGGTGGAGGTCAGCTCTTCCATCGAGGCGGCGGTTTCCTCGAGGCTGGCGGCCTGTTGTTCGCTGCGGCGCGCCAGTTCCTGGTTGCCGCTGGCGATGTCTTCGGCGGCAAAGCCAATGCTGTTGGAGGTGGTCTGGATATGCGTGACGATGTCGGTCAACCGGTGCACGGTGCTGTTGGCATCGTCGCGCATGGAGGCGAACACGCCGTGGAAGTCGCCGGACATGCGCACGGTCAGGTCGCCGTCGGCGATCGAGCGCAGCAGCTCGGAGAACCGGGCCAGGTTGGTGTCGGAGGTGGCCATCATGGTGTTGAGGTTTTCCACCATCAGGCGAAAGTCGTGCTCGAAGTGTTCCGGCTGGCCGCGCAGCGCGAAGTCGCCGGCGCATGCGGCCTGGGTCAGTGCGTGGATCTGCGCATTGATGGCACGCAGGTTCTGCCTGACCTGCTGCATGGTGGTGGTGATGGCGGCTTTTTCGCCAGGATAGTGTTCGATCTCCGGTGTCAGGTCGCCAACGGCGTAGCGCCCCATGACCTCGGTCATGCGCAGCTGGGTTTGCACATGCGCATGCACCAGCGCATTGGTGTCCTGCACCATGTGGCCGTATTCGCCAGGAAAGCGCTGCGCATCGGTGCGGTAGCTGATCTCGCCGGCGTCATGCCGACTCGCCATGGTGCGCTGTGCGGAGATCACGTCCTGCAGGCGGTGCTGCATCTGCTGCATGGCACGCAGCAACTGGCCGGATTCGTCGTTGGCGGTCGGGGTGTTCTGGCTGCGCAGGTCGCCTTCGTTGATGCGCTCGGCCAGCCGTAGCGACTGGCGCAATGGCAACACCACGCTGCGGGTGAGCAGGAATGCGATGCTTGCACCGAGCAGCAATGCAACGATGGTGGAGATCACCATCAGCATCGCAAAGCCACGTGCGGTGGCGACGGCCTGTCTGGCGGCCAGGCGGTTCTTGGCTTCCTGCAGGTCGATGAAGGCGTTGATGCTGGCCAGCCAGTCGATGAAGGCGGGGCGTGCCTGCTGCAACAGCTGCTGCTCGGCATGCGGCTTGTCCGCAGCATCGCGAAACGCGCGGACCTGCGCGATCAGCGGCATGGTGCGCTGCTCGATGGATTTGATCCGCTGCAGGATCGCCTTTTCGTTTGCGTCCGTCGACGCCGCAATCAGAGCGTCCAGCGGCTGTGCGGAGCGGGCGTAATCGGCGGCAAGCTTGTCGATCGATTGCTCGGCGGCGTGACGCTCTGCCGGCTCGTCCATCAGCACCACATCGCGCAAGGCGATCGCGCGGTCGTGCACGCTGCCGCGGAAGTTGATGGCATAGCGTTGCTTGACGCTGTTGACTTCGTTGATGGCAGTGAGCTGCTGATCGATGCTCCGCACGCGCTGGATGCCGACCACGGTCAGGATCACCATCAAAACGATGATGGCGAGAAAGCCGAGCGCCAGGCGCTGACCAATGCGCAGATTCGAGAGGAAATGCATAGGGTGATCCGACAGGCAATAGGGCGGGAGGTCCCCAATAGCAGGGAGGCGAAGACTTGCGATACGGCCGGGGAGGCAGAAGGGCCGTAGCATCGGGTGGGTCTCGACCTGATCGATAGCGGCCTCGACCAATGAAACTGAACTCTGCGCCGCAGCGGGTTCAGGTGCGGTTGGATCTGCTCGAAGCGGCCTGGCTTGCCGAATCACGCATGGCGATGCTTACCCCCAAGGCTCGCTCGATCGCCTGACCTGCACTGAGGCGTGGCGCCCGAGTGCCTGTCTCGCGCACTACGGCGGCCTGCGGCGCCGGGGCAGCCTCCGGCGCCGTACAGCCGGCCTGCGGCCGCCGACGCGCCCGCGCGGCGGAGTGTCCATGTGATCGATTCAGTCGGTTTGCCGCTGGCGGCTGGACGTCGGCGGTCGCAGGCAAGATGATGTGCGGCCGGTGGTGTCCTTGATGCGCTGCGGGTCGTTCGCGTGTGGTGGGTCCTGGTCCTTCTCAATGGTTGAAACGATGCATCGATGGTCGACCGGTCAGCCGGCTGCATGCCGCGCGGGGAGTGCTCGCTGCGGTACGTGCGGCGGCAAGCGTCAAACCGCGCCGTGTGTGCGCGCCGCATGAGCGCCTCGTTTCCGCACGGCAGTAGCACCATGGCGCAGGCGGTCCGCACGCATGATTGGGATGGCAGCGTGCTGGGGCCTGTTGCGCACTGGCCGCCGCCGCTGCGCAATGCGGTGGACCTGATGCTGGCCTCGCCGGAGAGCATGTACGTGGTGTGGGGCGACGCGCTGACGTTCTTCTACAACGATGCGTATGCGCCGATCCTGGGGCCGCGGCAGGCGCAGGCACTGGGCGCGCCGCTGCGCGAGCTGTGGGCCGATGCCTGGGAGGCGGTGCGCGCGCCGATCGAGGCAGCGTTCGCAGGGCGTGCATCGCGCTTTGAAGAAGTGCCGATCGGCATGAACCGCTATGGCGCGCCGGAACAGACCTGGTGGACGTTCTCGTTCTCGCCGATCTATCTCGACGATGGCCAGGTCGGCGGCGCGTTTTGCGTCACCAACGAGGTGACTGCGCGCAAGCTGGCGCAGGCGCGGCTGGCCGACGAGCACGAACGCCTGATCCGCCTGTTCGAGCAGGCGCCGATGTTCATGGCATTCCTGAGTGGGCCGCAGCATCGGGTCGAATTCGCCAATCCGTGTTATTCGCGCCTGGTCGGCCACCGCGACGTGATCGGCCGGCCGTTGGCCGAGGCCTTGCCGGATGCGGTCGAACAGGGGCATGTGCAGCGTCTGGACGAGGTGTACCAGTCCGGGCGCGCCTATTCGGCCAACGCACTGGTGTACGACGTGCAGGCGGTGCCGGGCGGGCCCAGCGAGCGACGCCTGCTGGACCTGGTCTACCAGCCGATTGCCGGCGCCGACGGCACTGTCTCGGGCATTTTCGTGCAGGGCCTGGATATCACCGACCGCATCAGCCTTGAGCGCGCCGTGCGCGAGGCGGAGGTGCGCAATCGGCAGATCCTGGACAGCGTGATGGACTACGCGATCATCGCCACCGACATGCGCGGGCGGGTGACCTCGTGGAACGAGGGCGCGCGTCGCATTCTGGGCTGGAGCGAGGCGGAGATGCTCGGGCAGTCGCTGGAGCGCACCTTCACTCCCGACGATGTCGCGCGGCAGCGGCATGGACGAGCGCTGGCATGTGCGCAAGTCCGGCGAATGGTTCTGGGCCAACGGCTCGCTGATGGTGTTGCGCGACGAGACCGGAGCGGCGATCGGCTTCGTCAAGGTATTGCGCGACCGCACCACCGAGCGCCTGGCCAGCGAGGCCTAGATCAAGAGCGAACGTCGGCTGGATGCGCTGGTGCGCGCGTCGTCGCAATCGATCTTTTCCGCCACCGCCGACTGGAGCGCGCTGCGCCTGCATGAAGGCGATGGCCTGCAGGACGATGGCCTGCCCAGCAATGCGCGTTGGCAGCTGGAATGGATCTATCCGGACGATCGCGGGCAACTGGCCGATGCCATCGCAACGGCGATCGCCCACAAGGCCGGCCTGGAGCTGGAGATCCGCGTGCTGGACGCCGCGCAGCGCGTCCGTTGGACCTTGCTGCGTGCGGTGCCCCTGCTGGATGTGCGCGGCGAGATCGAGGAATGGTTCGGCACGGCATCGGATGTCACCGACCGGCGGCAGGCCGAAGAGCAGCTGCGCCTGCTGACCGAGACGCTGGAGGAGCGCGTGCGCGAGCGCAGCGCGGCATTGCTGCTGGCCGAGGAAAAACTGCGCCAGAGCCAGAAGATGGAGGCGGTGGGGCAATTGACCGGAGGGCTGGCGCACGACTTCAACAACCTGCTGACCGCCATCACGGTGGGGCTGGAGCTGTTGCAGACACGTGTGGAGCAGGGCAGGTACGACCGGCTGGAGCGCTACGTGGACATGGCGCAGACCAGCGCTGCGCGCGCGACTGCGCTGACGCAACGCCTGCTGGCGTTTTCGCGTCGGCAGACGCTGGCACCCAGCGCATTGGAGGTGGACACGCTGGTACAGGGCATGCGCGAGATCATCTCGCGGACCCTGGGGCCATCGATCAGCTTGCAGGTGTTGCCGGCGCCGCAGGCGTGGAAGGTGCTGGTGGATGCGCCGCAGCTGGAAAACGCCTTGCTCAACCTCTGCCTCAATGCGCGCGATGCCATGCCCGATGGCGGCGAACTCGTCATCAGCCTGCATAACCGCTCGCTGGATCAGGCCGCGGCGCAGCAACTGGATCTGCCACCGGGCGACTATGTGTGCCTGAGCGTGCGCGACACCGGCACTGGCATGAGCGCCGATGTCATGTCCAAGGTCTTCGAGCCCTTCTTCACCACCAAGCCGATCGGGCAGGGCACCGGACTGGGCCTGTCGATGATCTATGGATTCACCCGCCAGTCCGGTGGGCACGTGCGCATCGAGTCTGAAGTCGGTGTGGGGACCACCATGGCGCTGTACCTGCCGCGGTTCGACGGCGAGCAGGCGAGCGCCGAGACCAGCGACGCGGCCGAGCAGCCGTCGCCCGCCGCGGTGCGGAGTTGCAGCGTGTTGCTGGTGGAAGACGAGCCTGCCATTCGCTCGCTGATCTGCGAGGTCCTCAGCGAGGCCGGTTACCGCGTGATCGAAACGGGCGAAGGCAGCGCCGCGGTGGAGCGGCTGCGCTCATCGGAGGCCATCGATGTGCTGGTGACCGATGTCGGGCTGACCGGCGGTTTGAACGGGCGCCAGGTTGCCGATGCGGGCCGGCAGTACCGGCCCGGCTTGCCGGTGCTGTTCGTGACCGGCTATGCAGCGACCGCAGCGGTGGGCGCGGGACAACTGGACGATGGCATGGAAGTGTTGACCAAGCCGTTCCTGGCAGCCGACCTGGAGCGGCGCGTGGCGCGGTTGCTGGAATGGCGTTCGCAATGACGCAGGATGTCGACGATCACTGTACGAAGGGCGTGGTGCTCGACCGCGAGGGTGCGTGCATGGGGTGATGCGTCGCTCACTGCGGTTTCGAGCAGGCGCAACAGCGATCGCTTTGCGTCTCACGCGATGTGCCTCCCGTGGCGGATGTGTCGGCGTCCTCACAAACAAGGGTGAGAGAAGTCACGAATGACGATCTTCGCCCATGCGTGTCACAGCGTGAATCATCGAGAATGTCTGATCGATCACGCAAAATTCGGGTGGTGGCCCGGCATGTCAAGCCAAGCAAGGTGATCAGTTCAGGGCCAGGCAATGGGCAATCGCGCATGCATGCTAGATTTGACGGCATGGAAAACGTGAAGCCGATGATCGCAAACCGTATCACTACCGGAACGACGGGGCTTGACACCATCCTTCGCGGTGGCCTGCCCGCCAACCGGCTGTATCTGCTGGAAGGCCAGCCCGGCTCCGGCAAGACCACCATGTCGCTGCAGTTCCTGCTCGACGGTGCCGCCAAGGGCGAGAGCTGCCTGTATGTCACGCTCTCGGAAACCATCGATGAGCTCAACGAGGTGGCTGCCTCGCATGGCTGGTCTTTGCAGGCGCTGCATGTGTTCGAGCTCGCTTCGGCAGAAGCGTTCCTGGGCGATGGCCGCCAGCAATCCATCCTGCATCCCTGGGAGATGGAGCTGGACGGCACCATCAAGCTGATCCAGGCCGAGGTCGATCGGGTCAAGCCGGCGCGGGTGGTGTTCGACTCGTTGTCGGAGCTGCGCCTGCTTGCGCAGGATTCGTTGCGTTACCGGCGGCAGGTGCTGGCGCTCAAGCAATTCTTCGCGCCACGCAATATCACCGTGTTCCTGGTGGATGATCTGACCGATGAGAATGGCGAGCGCGATGCGCATCTGCACAGCCTGTGCCACGGGGTGATCTCGCTGGAGCGGATGACGCTGGATTTCGGTGCGGCGCGGCGGCGGATGCAGGTGCAGAAACTGCGGGGCGTCAATTTCATCGCCGGCTACCACGACATCGCCATTGCCACCGGCGGCATGCGGATCTATCCGCGGCTGATCGCCTCCGACCACCACGTGCCGTTCGTCGGTGATACGGTGTCCAGCGGCGTGGAGCGCATCGATGCACTGTTGCATGGCGGCCCGTTGCGCGGCACCAGCACGCTGCTGACCGGACCTGCCGGCTCGGGCAAGACCAACGTTGCCCTGCAATACGTGAGCGCGGCCTGCGAACGTGGCGAGCATTGCTGCGTGCTGCAGTTCGACGAGCGCACCGGTACGTTGCTGACGCGGGCCGAGAACCTGGGCATGGATCTGCGCAAGCATCTGGCATCGGGGCTGCTGGAACTGCATCAGATGGACCCGGCCGAGCTGGCACCGGGCGAGTTCGCCTGGACGGTGCGGGAGAGTGTGGAGGCGCGCAACTGCCGCGTGCTGGTGATCGACAGCCTCAACGGCTATCTATCGTCGATGCCGCAGGAAAAACAGCTGATGTTGCAGATGCATGAGCTGCTGTCGTATCTCAACCAGAGCGGCGTGACCACGTTCCTGATCAATCCGCAGCATGGTCTGGTGGGCACGATGTCAACCGGCAATCTCAATATCTCCTACATGGCCGATACCGTCATCCTGTTCCGGTTCTTCGAAGCGCAGGGGCGGATTCGCAAGGCCTTGTCGGTCATCAAGAACCGTAGCGGCGCGCATGAAGATTCGATCCGCGAGATGCGGATCGGCAGCACCGGCCTGCATCTGAGCGAGCCGCTCGAGAAATTCCATGGGGTGCTGACCGGCACGCCGCAATTCGTGGGAGACGGTGCGCCGTTGCTGGATCGTGCAATTGACCAGGTGTGATGCGGATGGATCGATCGTTCATATCATTGCGCCGTTCGGGCGCGATGCCGACAGCATTGCCAGCATCGTCGGCGAGCGCGGGCTGACGCACAGGGTCTACGGCGCCTTGACCGCGCTGGCCGGCGACCTGCGCGACAGCTCCGGGGTAGTGGTACTGACCGAAGAAGCGGTGGGCGGCAATCTGCAGGAGCTGCAGCAGATCCTGCAAAGCCAGGCGGCGTGGTCGGATATTCCGTTCGTGCTGCTGCGCGCACCGCGTGGCAGCCATCGCGGCCGGCATGCCAACCTGCCGGCCGAAATGACCAATGTCATCGAGCTGGAGCGGCCACTGAGTTCGGCCTCGCTGTTGAGCGCGGTCTCCACCGCGTTGCGGTCGCGGCAGAAGCAGTTCGTGATCCGCGACCAGATGGCGCAGCTGGCCGAGAGCCGGGCCGCCCTGGCGCTGAGCGAAGCGGAGCTGCGCCGGGTCACCGATGCCTTGCCGGTGTTGATCGCCTTCATCGACAAGCATCTGGTGTACCGCTTCGCCAACCGTTCCTACGAAGACTGGATCGGTATTCCGCCGCAGGATGTGATCGGTCGGCCGCTGGTGGATGTGGTGGGCCCGGCAGTGGTGGCCGAGCGCCGTGCCTGGATCGAGGCGGCACTGGCCGGCCAGGCGCTCACCGTGGAAGCGAGCTGGCCGCACGCCGACGGGCGCCGTCGCGATGCCGAAATCCGCTACATGCCGCGTTTCGACGCGGACGGGCAGGTGGACGGATTCCATGTATTTGCCACCGATATCACGGTGCGCGCGCAGGCGATGGAGTCGATCCAGCAGCAGGCCAGCCTGCTCGAAGCCAAGGTGGCCGAGCGCACCGCCGAGCTGCAGCAACAGATGCAGGCGCGCGAATCCAGCGAGGCCGCGCTGCGCCAGGCGCAGAAGATGGAGGCGGTGGGCCAGCTCACCGGTGGCATCGCGCACGATTTCAACAACATGCTGACCGGCATCCTGTCGGCGCTGGACCTGGCGCGCTTGCGCATCGATCAGGGGCGCACCGAAGGGCTGGGACGCTTTCTGGATGTGGCCTCGGCATCGGCCTTGCGTGCTGCCGCGCTGACCCAGCGGCTGCTGGCGTTCTCGCGCCGGCAATCGCTGGAAGCGCGGCATCTGCACGTCAACGATCTGGTGCTATCGCTGCAGGATCTGCTGGCGAGCACGCTGGGCGAGTCGGTGCGCCTGGACACCGATCTGTGCGATGCGCTGCCGCAAGCCTATGTCGACGAGAACCAGCTGGAAAGCGCGCTGCTCAACCTGGCCATCAATGCCCGCGATGCGATGCCCGATGGCGGGCTGTTGCGCATCGCCACGCGGCACCTGCGGGTGGAGGACAGCGCGCTCGAACTCGGCCGTGGCATCGCCCTGGCGCCGGGCGACTACGCGGTGGTGTCGGTGACCGACACCGGCACCGGCATGCCGGCGGATGTGCTGGAGCGCGTGTTCGAGCCGTTCTACACCACCAAGCCGATCGGGCAGGGGACCGGGCTGGGCATGTCGATGATCTATGGCTTCATGCAGCAGTCCCATGGACAGGTGTGGGTGGAGTCGCAGGTGGGTGTGGGCACCACGGTCAGCCTGTACCTGCCGGCCGGCAACAGCGTGCAGAGCGTGGCGCTGGAGCCGCAGGCCGGCGCGGTGGTGGCCGGCCAGGGACAGCTGGTACTGGTGGTGGAGGACGACGAACAGGTCCGCCTGTTGGTCACCGAATTGCTGGGCGAATTGGGTTACCAGGCCGAGGTGGTGGCCGATGCCGACGCCGCGCTGCCGATCCTGGCATCGCCGCAACGGATCGACCTGCTGGTCACCGATGTGGGCCTGCCGGGGCTCAACGGGCGCCAGCTGGCGGAGATCGCGCGGCAGTCGCGCGGCGATCTGCCGGTGATCTTCATGACCGGCTATGCGGAGACCGCGCGCGACCGCGGCGAATTTCTCGGCCAGGGCATGAGCATGATCGCCAAGCCGTTTACGCTGGGCGAGTTCAGCGGGAAATTGCACGAGGTGCTGGGACCTTCGTCCTGAGCCACGGCGCGGGGTGGTGCCGGGCCGATGGCCAGGGGTGCGTCACCACTGCTGGCGTCCCGCTGCCGACGTGGGTGCGGCGCGCCCGAGCAGCATTGCCGAACACCAGGGCTGTTCGACGCGTGCCTGCGCGATGACGTCGCGCGTTGATCGAGCACCTGCAGCAATGCTCAGCGCGCCGCGCGACCGGGTTGCCGTGTACTGGCCATCGCTTCGACCACGGCGATCTTGTCCGCTACCGCCTTCTGCATCGGCGAGCCGGTCTCCAGTAAGCCATGCAGATGACGCCAGTGGGTGGTGGCCGCGGTGTAGTCGCGTTGCTGGAAGTCGCTGATGCCCAGCAGCCACAGCCCGCGCTGGTTGTCCGGCTCGCGCGCGATCAGCTGCTGCAACTGCGCGCGTGAGGCCGCATCGATGGCGAAGTCGCTGTGCGTCGCCATGTCGGCGGCGATCCAGCCGACGATGGCGGCGCTGGTATCCGGGGCGATCTTCAGCGCTTGCGCATAGGCTTGGCGTGCCTCTGCGGGGCGGTTGTTCTGCTCATGCGTCTTGGCCTGTTGCATCCACGACTCCAGCGCCTGCATCTGCGCGTCCTGCGCGGCACTGGCAGCCTGCGTTTGCGCAGGCTCGGCCACGGGCACGGCTTGTGCGCCTGGTGGTGCGGCCGGCGGCGGCGCGGCGACCACGCGCTGCACGATCGCCTCGGGCGTGCCCACCAGGCGATACAGGCCGGCGGTAGCGATCGGCAGGGCCACCGCCAGCAGAACCGGCAGCGCGTAACGTCCACTGCCATGGCGCGTCGGGTTGCGCAGCAGCGGAAACAGCAGTAGCAGCAGCGCGGCGGCGACCAGCAGGGCGCTGGCGAGATAGAAACCGGTCATCACCACTCTTCCTCTGCCTGCGGTGCTGCCGGTGTGCCCACCCGCGCGCGTTTGCGCACGGTGTGGATCACCACGCCGGCGCCGGCGCCGAGCATCAGCAGCGGCCCGAACCACAGCAGCCAGGTGCCGCGCCTGACCGGCGGGTCGTACAGCACGAAATCCGAATAGCGCTCGACCATGTACTGCTTGATCTGCGCATCGCTCCTGCCGGCCTGCAGTTGCGCAAACACCTGATGGCGCAGGTCGCGTGCCAGGCTGGCGTTGGAATCGGCCAGATTCTCGTTCTGGCACACCAGGCAGCGCAGTTGCGCGGTCAGCCGTTGATAGCGCGCTTCTTCGCTGCGGTCCTTGAAGGGGAGCGGGTCCACCGCCTGCGCTTGCACGCACGGCGCCAGCAGCACGCCCAGCAGCAACACCAGCAACAGGCGCAGCTGCCGGGCCTGTCGACGGCGGTGTGCCTGCAGGCGGCGATAGCCCGCAATCATGGCGCCCCCTTGGGCAACGCGGCGATGGCGGGCAACAGCTCGGCATCGATGACGGCGGGGGTGAGCACGCCGATATGCTTGTAGCGGATCGTGCCCTGCGCATCGATCAGGAAGGTTTCCGGCGCGCCGTAGACGCCGAAGTCGATCGCGGTCTGTCCCGGCTCGTCGGCGATCACCAGCGCATACGGGTTGCCGTAGCGCGCCAGCCACGCGCTGGCATCGGCCGGCGCGTCCTTGTAGTTGTAGCCGATCAATGCCACGCCAAGCCTGCCGGCCTGCGCCATCAGCACCGGATGCTCGTGCACGCATTCGGCGCACCAGCTGCCGAACACGTTGAGCACATAGGGCTTGCCCAGCAGTTGCTCGCGGGTGACGCGCTGCTCGGGCGCATCCAGTCGCGGCAGCGAAAACGCCGGCGCCGGCTTGCCGATCAACGGCGAGGGCACCTCGCGCGGGTTGTGCTGCATGGTCCAGTAGATGCCGAAGCCGAACAGTGCGGCCACCAACAAGAACCCCAGCAGGGGCAGCATGCGCTTCACGGGTGCGACTCCTGCGCGAGCAGGCGCGCATCGTATGCCGGCGAGGTAGCGGCCGTGGGGGTGGACACCGGCGCGCGGAAGCGCCGTGCGCAGGCGCTGACCAAGCCGCCCAGCATCATCAACAGGCCACCGGCCCAGATCCAGCGGATCAGCGGCTTGTAGTACAGCCGCAGCGTCCAGTCGTATTCGATGTGCTGATCGTCCAGTGGCTCGCCGAGCGCCACATACAGGTCGCGGGTGATGCCCGGATCGATCGCCGATTCGGTCTGGATGCGCTCGCTGCTGTACAGGCGTTTTTGCGGGTGCAGTTGCGCCACCAACTGGCCATCGCGGCTGACCCGTACGCTGCCTTGTTCGGCCTTCCAGTTCGGCCCGTCCACCAGCTGCACGCCATCGAAGCGGAAGTTGTAGCCGGCAATCTGCGCGCTCTGGCCGGGCGACAGCCGCACGTCGCGCTCCACCGACAGGCTTTCCGATACCAGCACGCCAGCCACGAACACCGCCACGCCCGCGTGGGCGATCAGCATGCCGGCCATTTCCGCCGGAAAGCGCCGGCCGCGCGGCATCTCGCGCCAGCGCTTGACCACATACAACGCAGTGCCTGCGGCCACCCAGGCGGCGACGCCAATCCCGGCGATCGCCTTGGCCTGGCCGTCGGCAACCAGGCTGCCGCCCAGCGCGCAGGCGATGGCGGCAATGCCGGCACGCGTGCCCAGCGTCTTCAATGGTGCGGCCTCGGCCTTGCCCCAGCGCAGGTACGGGCCGAACGGCAGCAGCAGCACCACCGGCAGCATCAGCAGCGGGAACAGCAGGCCGAAGTAGGGCGGGCCAACGGAGACCTTGCCCATGCCGAACGCGTCGGCGATCAGCGGAAACAGCGTGCCCAGCAACACCATCGCCGCGGCCACGGTCAGCAGCAGGTTGCCGATCAGGATGCCGGTCTCGCGCGATGCGGCGGCGAAGGGTTTGCCGCTGGCGATCTTCGGCGCCCGCAGCGCGTACAGCAGCAGCGAACCGCCGACCACCGCGATCAGGAAGATCAGGATGTACAGGCCGCGCCGCGGATCGGCGGCGAAGGCATGCACCGAGGTCAGCACGCCCGAGCGCACCAGGAAGGTGCCCAGCAGCGACAGCGAAAATGCCAGGATCGACAGCAGGATGGTCCAGGCGCGCAGGCTGCCGCGTTTTTCGGTGACCGCCTGGGTGTGGATCAGTGCGGTGCCCACCAGCCACGGCATGAAGCTGGCGTTCTCCACCGGGTCCCAGAACCACCAGCCGCCCCAGCCCAGTTCCGCGTATGCCCACCAGCTGCCGGCCACGATGCCGGCCGTCAGGCAGGCCCAGGCCACATTGGTCCAGGGGCGCGCCCAGCGCACCCAGGCCTGTTCCAGTTCGCCACCCAGCAAGGCGGCGACCGCAAACGCGAAGGCCACCGAAAACCCCACGTAGCCGGTGTACAGCACCGGCGGGTGGAAGGTCATGCCCGGGTCCTGCAGCACGGGGTTGAGTTCGCGGCCGTCCAGCGGAATCGGCGACAGTCGTCCGAACGGATTGGAGGTGAGCAGGATGAAGGCCAGAAAGCCCACCGAGACCAGTCCCAGCACCGCCAGCACGCGGGCGGCGAAGTGCTGCGGCAGATGCCGGCTGAAGGCGGCCAGCAACACCGTCCAGGTGGCCAGGATGGCGATCCACAGCAACAGCGAGCCTTCGTGCGCGCCCCACACCGCAGCAATGCGGTAGTACCAGGGCAGGGCGATGTTGGCGTTGGCGGCGACATAGGCCACCGAAAAATCCAGCGACAGCAGCGACCAGGCCAGCAGGCCGAAGGCCAGCCACACGAACACCGCCTGGCCGGCGGCGGCGGGCCGTGCGATGCCCATCAACGCGGTATTGCCGCGCCAGGCTCCGATCAGTGGCAACACGCCCTGTGCAAGCGAAAGCAGCAGCGCCAGGATCAATGCGATCTGGCCAAGTTCAGGCGTCATGGGCGGTTCGCACGGTGCGGCAGAAGAAGGTCATCGGATGGGGAATGCGTGCTGCGTCCTATCAACGCGGCGCAGCCAATGGCGCGGCGGTGGCAGGGATCGGCTTGCCGACATGGCCTTCGGCCATCGCGTCCTTGAGTTCTTTCGGCATGTAGGTTTCGTCGTGCTTGGCCAGCACTTCGGTGGCGACGAACCGCTCGCCCTGCATGCGCCCGTTGGCGATCACCGATTGGTTGTCGCGGAAAAGGTCCGGCAGGATGCCGGTGTACTCGACCTGGGTGGCTGCGTTTTTATCGATGACGGTGAAGCTGACTTTGAGCGAGTCGTTGGCGCGCTGGATCGAGCCGGCCTTGACCATGCCGCCCAGGCGAAACTGCTGGTAGCCGGACGCTTCGCCGGCATGCACCTGGCTGGGCGTGAACAGATAGCTCATGTTCCGCTGCAGCGCCAGCACGATCAGTGTCCCGGCCAGCGCGGCGGCGGCCAGCACCCCGACCACCAGCCACAGGCGTTGTCTGCGGGTGGCGTTCATGGTGCGTCCCGCTCCAGCACCGGCTGCTCGCGGCTGCGGCGCGGCATCTGCCGCTGCAGTTGCCCGCGCAGCGCGCGCGGCAGCCGGCGGCGGCGCAGCCACGGCGACGCAAGATCGGCCAGCAGCACCAGCACGAACACCGCGTACGCGGTCCACACGTACTGGCCGTAGCCGCCCATCGCCAGAAAGGCGCTCATGCGGTGCGCTCCGTCAATACGATGCGGCGTGCCCAGTCCTTACCGCTTTCCAGCGCCAGCAGGTCCACCCGCACGCGGCCGAACAGGCTGGCGACGTAGTAGCACTTGGTGGCCAGCATCATCGTCAGCAACGGCCACAGCATGTCCGCACCCATCTTGGACGGGCCGAGCAGGCGCACGGTGGAGCCTTGATGCAGCGTGTTCCACCACACCACCGAGTAATGCACGATGGGCAGGTTCACCAGGCCCACCAGCGCCAGCAGGCCGGCCGCGCGCATCGCCTGACGGCGGTCTTCCACCGCGTGATACAGGCCAAGCACGCCCAGGTAGAGGAACAGCAGCAACAACTCCGAGGTCAGCCGCGCGTCCCAGGTCCACCAGGTGCCCCACATCGGCTTGCCCCACAGCGCGCCGGTGCACAGGGTGATGAAGGTGAAGGCCGCGCCGATCGGCGCAGAGGCCATGGTCACCACTTCGGCGAGCTTGATCCGCCACACCAGCGCGATGAACGCCGACACGCCCATCGCGGCGTAGATGAAAAGGCTCATCCAGGCGCTGGGCACGTGGATGAAGATGATGCGGTAGGCGTCGTGCTGCTGGTAATCCGGCGGCGCCAGCACCAGCCCGCCGTAGGCGGCCACTGTGCCGAGCAGCAGCGCCAGCGCCAGCGCCCACGGACGCACGGCGCCTGCAACGCGATAGAACATCGGCGGCGAACTGAGCTTGTGCAACCACAACGGGATCCACTTGGTCATGCCGGTGTCGTCAGTTGGAATGTCTGGAAGGCGACAGCGCATCGACTGCGGCGCCGGCGTTGACCTGCAGCTGGCCGTCGGAAACCTTGCTGGTGCGCTGCAGGAGCTCGCGCAGTGCGCTGGCATCCATCGATGGCTGCAGCGACAACAGCAGCGCGGCCATGCCGCTGACATGCGCGGTGGCCATCGACGAGCCGGAGGTGAAGTCGTAACGGCCGTTCGGCTGCGTGGTCAGGATGTCCTTGCCGGGGGCGCTCAGCACGCCGGGCATGGCTGCGCCGCTCCCGCTGCTGCGCACCACCAGCACGCCGGGCACATCATTGGGAAACCCATCCAGCCGGCCATTGGGCGGCATCGCCGCGACCACGATGCGGCCTTGCTGCACCAAGTGGGCCAGCATCTTGCTCAGCAGTGGATCGGCCGGGCCACCCAGGCTCAGGTTGACCACGCGCGCGGCGCTGTTGTTGATCGCCGCCAGCGCCTTGGCCAGGGTGAAGGTATTGCAGCGTGCAGTGGCGCCGATGGTGGGCGCGTACCAGCAGGCCTTGTAGATGTTGAGCATGGCCTTGGGTGCCATGCCGACAATGCCCTGATGATTGTTGCTGCCGGCGGCGATGATCCCAGCCACTTCGGTACCGTGCGAATCGCTGCTGGTCGTGACCGGAGTGTTGTCGACCAGATCGTGCACTTCGCGGATGCGCGCCTTCAGGTCGGGGTGGCTGGTGTCCACGCCGGTATCGACCACCGCCACCACCACCCCGCGGCCCTGGGTCACCGCCTGCGCGCTGGCGGCATCGGTGTCGATGAAACCGCGCTGCATGTCCACGTACGGGTCGTTGTAAACGGACAACGGCGTGTTCTTGTCTGCGGCGGCATCGGCGGAAAACACCGAGAAATCCTGCACCGGCTGTACCAGCTCCACGCCTTCGTCGTCGGCCAGCGTGCTGACCAGCTCGTCGCGCGAGACGCCCGGCGGCGGCTGCAGCACCGCGCAGTACAGGCCCAGCGAGGTGATCGGCCAGCCGGCCACCTCGCGCAACTTGTAGCGCTGCTTAATGGCTTCCATCCGCACGGCGGCCTTCTGGCCGGCGCCGTAGTAGCTGGAGGCATAGCCGATCAGGCTGGAGCCGGCGCGGGCCGGCGGTGCGCTGAGCGGGTTGGCCACCGCCAGCAGGATGTCGCGGCTGCTGTCGGGCGTGTGCGCATCGGTGGCAGCGGCTGCCGGCGCGGTGCCGGCGGCAGCGGTTTGCGCAGAGTCCTGCAGGGGGGCGGCGGCCTGTGCGGTGCCTTGCGAGCCGGTGCCAAGCAGGGCGGCGAGCAGGCCGATAGTGAACAGGTGGCTCATGGAGCGGAGACGATCTCGGCCAGCCGGATGCCCGGATTGGCACGCAGTTGCTGCACCGTCTGCTGCGGCTGGACTGGCGGCTGCGGTGCGGCCGGTACCACGGTGTAGGCGCCCATGGCGTTGGGTCCGCCCACCACCTGCAGCTGCTGCGCATGCAGCAGCCGATCCCAGTCGGCCACGGTCATGCTGGCGTCCGGCACTACGCGGATGGCGCCTTGCGGCACCGGCAACGCGGTGGCGCTGCTGAGCGTGCGGTAGTCGTGCGATGGCGCCGGCGACGCCAGCTTGACGCCCATGACACCCAGGCCGATGGCCTGTACCAGCGCCGCAGCGGCCAGGGCGCGCACCGTCCAGCTGCCGGAGCGGCGTGCGGCCGGCGGCGGTGCGATGCGCTGTTCGGGAGCGTCCAGGCGGCCGAGCAGGCGCTGCAATCCGGCGTTGGGGTCGAGCTTGACGGCGCAGGGCAATGCCAGCGCCTGACGCAGGCGGTTCTGCTGGGCGAACTCGGCGCCGCAGGAGGCGCACTTGGCCACGTGCGCGATCAACCAGGCACTCTCTTCCTCGGTGGCGCTATCCAGCAAGACAGCCGGCATCAACTCCCAGGCGTGCGAGCATTCCTTGCCAGGCGCGATGAAAAACGTCTTCATTGCAGGGTCTCCGTGTAAGGAGCGCTGCCGGCCAGGCCGGGCAGCACATTGCGTAATTTGACCCGGGCGTGGAACAGCCGGGCTTTGATCGTGCCCACCGGGCACTGCATGATGTCGGCGACTTCTTCCAGCTTGTGGCCGACGCCGTAGACCAGTTCGATGACCAGGCGCTGGTCCGGCGACAGCCGCTCCATGCCCTTGTCCAGCCAGTCGCGCAGCTCGCGGTCGTCGCCGTCGTCGGCGCTGGGGGCGTGGTCTTCCACCACGGCGGTGTCGTCGATGGCTTCGCCGTCGTGCTGGCGCAGGCATTTGAGCCCGCAGCGGTAGGCGATGCCCATGATCCAGGTGGACACCTGCGAATCGCCGCGGAAGTCGCCGGCCTTCTGCCAGGCGATCCAGAAGCAGTCGTTGATGGCCTCTTCGATGATGTCCGGCCGGCGCGTCAGCCGCGACAGGAACCGGCACAGCCGGCCGTGGTAGCTGTGGTACATGCTCGCCAGGGCGTCGCGATCGCCTGCTGCCATGCGACGCAGCAGCATGCGATCGGTGGCATCGCCGAGGGTGTCGGAGTCATTCATCGAAGCAGGCATGGCAGAGGACACTTCTAGGTGCCCGCGAGCGGGCAAAAGGTTGCGGTTGGATCAGAAGCTGCGCGAGACCATGCCCACCCACGGCGTCTCGCCCGGGCCGCCCTGCGCACGCGGGGTGTTGTTGCTGGTCAGTACCCGGTCCAGCTTCACCGTCCATGCCGCGCGGTTCCATGTCAGGCCCAGTTGCCCATACCGATAGCGGCCGGAACTCGGTGCGCCGTAGGCCATGGCCGGGAAATCCGAGACGCCGGCGCCTGCCGAAAGGCTGAACCTGGCCGACAGCGGAATGCTGGCGGTGACGTCGACCGCAGTGATCCATGGCGAGCGCTGTGCACGCGGGAAATTGAAGGTGGACAGCGAGAAGGTCAGCAGGTCGCGGTAGGACCAGGCCAGGCTCGCTTCCTGGCGGTCGAAGCTGCGCGACTGGCGGTCGGCCGGATAGGCGTAGTACAGCAGGCTGGCCTGCATTTGCCAGCGGTCGTTCAGCATCCAGCCACGCGCACCCTGCAACGTGAGCGCCACCGGCCTGCTGAAGGAAGGCGATTGCAACGCCGCGGAGGCCGACATCGACCAACCGGGTGCGGGCAGCCAATAGCCGGCCGCCTGCAGGGTGACGCGATTGGGGGCGATGGAGATGCCGCGGTCGATCAGGGTCGAGGCGACCGCGACCGCGCCGCCCAGGCTATCAGCCAGCGCGCTGCCGCAGGGGCTGGCCATCAGCGCGAGCAGCAGTCCCCGGCGCAGCCGCGTGCGGCGAAGCAGCCGCTGTCGGCAGTGCGGGTGTGTGCAGTGCGGGCCGGCGGAAAGGAGTCGATAGCGCCGCGACGCTGCGCCAGTTGCGGCCCATGGCTGCCCGTCGCAGGCGCAGTGGCGCCGCGTTCGCAAGAGGGTCTGCTTGGTAGGCAAAACGTTCGGCAAGGGCGTTGGATATCGGCACGGAGCGGGGCGCGATAGTGACCCATCACGCAGCACGAGACCGCCGCAGCTGCGACGGTTCGGTCCGTATACGCGAAGAGACTGCATCACGCAACGCGGTCCCGCCCGGCTGTGCGGTGCGGCTGCGCGGGGCTGCGGATGCCCGCGGCGGATGCGACGGCTCGTCGGCCGTGCCTGACTTGCGGCAGGCACGGCGGTGTGCGACGCGCTCATCCCCCGCGAGCGCCGAACCCGGCCCAACACGCCGTCGCCGGCATCTCCCGCCTCGCCATCGGCGCCTTGCCGGCCGCCGTGGCGCTGTCCCGCCCGGCGCTGATCAGTGCAGGGTGTTGAGGTAGGCGATCAGGGCGTCCAGTTCCTTTTCGTCTTCCAGGCCCTCGTACTTCATCTTGGTGCCGGGCAGGGCCTTCTTGGAATCCTGCTTGAGAAAGCTTTTCAGGCTGGCCGCATCCCAGGTGCGCTTGCTCGCCTTGAGTTCCGGCGAGTAGCCGCTGAAGTCCGCCACGGTGCCGGCTTGACGGTTGACGATGCCGAACAGGGAGGGGCCCTTCTTGTTCTTGCCTTGGGTGGCGCTGTGGCATTCGGCGCATTCGGTGGTGAACACGCTCTTGCCATCGGCGGCACGTGCCGGCGTGGACAGGGTGGTACCGGCCAGCAGCAGGCCGGCCAGCGAAGCGCACATCAGGGTCTTGTTGAATGGATGCATGTGGGTCCGTACGGTTGCGTGCAACGTGGGGGAGATCAGAACGTCAGGTTGACCGACACCGTGAAACTGTTGAGATCGCGCGGGTTGGTGAGTGGCGGCCCTCGGAACACGTTGGACGTGCTGCCGTTGAACTTGTCGAAGCGGAACCAGCCGGCGGACAGGCGCAGGTTGGCCATCGAGGTATAGGTGCCGTCCTTGCCGAACGGAGTCCAGTACAGCAGGATCAGGTTGCTGGTGGTGTCGGGGATGCCTACCGGCAGGTAGCGCGCCGCATCGAACGAACCGGTGTTGATCATGTGCGCAGCCAGCACGCCGTAGGTCTGCTTGAACGCGTAGTTCATGCTGATGGTTTGGTCGCGCACGCTGCCACGTTCCAGCGCAGGCATGGTCGGGTCGGAAGGAATCAGCGGGCTGCCGTACTTGCGCCGCTCGTAGATGTTGACGTAGGCCAGCGACAGCACGTGTTCGCGGGTGCCGAGGAACTGATAGGTCAGGTCGTAGCCGAAGTCTGTGAGATCGTCGCTGGGCCCGTTGCGCGGCCGCTGCCGGCGCGTGTTGAGCGCGGTCAGGCCAACCGAGAAGAACTGCCGCTTCATGTCCTTCATATAGGCCAGGCGTGCATAGCTGGTGTCGCTGAGCTTGCCCGGGTCGCCGTTGATCGGCCAGCCGAGGCGATCCTGCGCCGAGGGCGACAGCGCGCTGTAGCTGCCCACCTCGCCGTACCAGTTCTTGTCGTACAGGCCGTACACGCTGGCGCCGATGACGCGGTTGGACAACGCCGAGGAGCTGAGCATCGTCGATGCACCGCCGTTGGAGGCCGGGGTCAACGTGGAGGCGTTGGGCAACACATGGATCGGGTCGGAAATGCCCGGATTGTTGTTGACGCTGACACCGATCATGGTGTCCTTGCCGGCCATCTCGAACGGCTTGCTGACAAAGCGCAGGTCCACATCGTCCAGGCGCGTATCGAAGGTGGCATTGCCGCTGTTGGTGGAGCGGATCTTGGAGTAACCGCCCACGTTGTCGCTGACCCGGCCGGCCAGGTACAGATCGGCCTGGCGCAGGCGCGCGGTGCTGTCGCCGCGGCTGGGGTTGTTGCGCGACCAGGTGAGCTGGCCGGAAACCGGAATCTTGGTGCCCTCGCCATTGGTATCGGTGAAACCGCCCAGCTTGAAACGCATGCCGTAGGGCGTGAGCGAGGGGCCGTAGGAACCGATATGGCAATCCGCGCACGAAGAGCCGGTCTGGCGGGCGAATGAGGGAATGGCCTGTGCCTGCGTGCTGGCCAGCAGCAACAGCGGGCCGGACACGCACAACAAGGACGTCAGGGAGACAGTGCGCGATGCGGCGGCACGGTGCGGAGCAGGCTGGGGAGTAGGCATGACAAGTCCTTGTTCGACGGAACGGAGTAGGGCAGGGCGGAAACGGCGACGGGCGGGGGAACCGGCAGTGCTCATGCGTGCTTGCCCGGCAGCACGCGGCGCAGCAAGCCGTCGCGCAACACCAGGTGGTGCCAGAGCGCGGCGCCGATATGCACCAGCACCAGGGCCAGCAGCGCCCAGGCGGCGTTCAGATGCCAGGCGCCGAGGGTGTCGCCCAGGTCTGCATCGGCTTCCACCAGGTTGGGCAGGGCCAGGCCGAACAGATAGACCGTCTTGCCGAAGGCATTGCTGAGCGACCAGCCGATCAGCGGCAATGCGAGCATCAGGCCGTACATCGCCAGATGGGTGGTGCCGGCGGCCAGGCGCATGAGCAGCGATGCGGGCGGGCCGGGCGGCAGGGCGCGCAGCCGCAGGCGCAGGCCCACCCGCAGCACGAACAACAGCAGCACCATCAGGCCGAAGTGACGATGGCCTTCCAGCAGCCACTGGCGCAGTGCGCGCCCATCCAGTTCGGCACGCAGCAGGATCAAGCTGGCCGCCATCACCAGGCACAGCACCGTCAGCCAGTGCAGCACGCGCATGGGTTTGGGCAGTGGAATGACGTGCGCGGCCGGCGCTGCCTGGTCCGGCAACGGCCGCGTGGCGGCACTGGCGGTGGCTGTCGCGTCGGGCGCCTGAGGGGGTGAACGCATCTGGTCGGTATCCTCACCGGTGGTGGTCGTTGGTTCCGGCAGTCCGCACTGCGCTGCCAGGCCTGGCTCCCCACGCCGGCCGACAGCAGCGGCCAGGTGAACGTGCATCGATATGTGCGGCGATGCCGATGAAAGGTTGCATCGCGCCAACGAATTTTTATCGCGTCGCTGCGTGGCCGACGAGGCGTAGCGCCGGCTGCTGCGCTTGCGCGGACGCTGTTTCGCAGGGCCGTAACACCGCGCAACCTTTCGCACATCCCGGCGCACTCAGGCATGTCGCACTACGTGCAGTCAGCGGTTACGCCCACCCGACCATGGCCTTCGAACCCATCCAGTTGCATACCCACGGCGACGATCGCGGCTCGCTCGTTTCGTTGGAGCAGCAGCGCAATGTCCCGTTCGAGATACGTCGTGTGTACTACCTGTTCGGCACCCGTGGCGGCGTGCATCGCGGCCAGCACGCCCACCGTCAGCTCAACCAGCTGGCCGTGGCCCTGCATGGCTCGGTGGCGATTCTGCTGGACGACGGCAAGGGCGATGGCCCGACCGAGGTACGCCTGGACGACCCGTCGCAAGGCTTGCTGCTGGGACGCATGGTGTGGCGCGACCTGCACCATTTCAGCCCCGATTGCGTGCTGATGGTGCTGGCCGATCAGTACTACGATCCGGGCGATTACATCCTGGATTACGACGAATTTCTGAGCGAAGTTCGTGGGCTTAGTCGATTGGAGGCATGCTCGTGAATAACCCGCCGCCCGGCAACGCCAGGTTCTTTTCGACAGGCGCGCATGACAGTCGGTCTACTGAAATCTTAAGTTGCTCCCCTACTACCGTGCAGGCGCTGCCGGTAAATCGTAGCCAGAAGGGGGGCGAGGGTGCAGCGGTGAATCTGATGGCGCCGCGGGAGGACGTCCCGTTTCTTGATCTGCGTGCAGTCAATGCGCGCTATTCCGAGGAGCTCAAGGCTGCAGCGGCTCGCGTGATCGATTCGGGTAGATATGTTCTTGGTCAGGAGCTGTCGTCGTTCGAGCAGGAATTTGCAGACTATTGCGGCACCGAACATGCGGTCGGCGTAGGTAATGGGCTGGACGCTTTATCGCTGATCTTGCGCGGCTATCGCGATCTGGGTGTGTTGCGCGAGGGCGATGAGATCATCGTCCCGGCCAATACATTCATCGCCACATTTCTCGCAATCAGCCAGAACAATCTTGTGCTGGTGCCAGTAGAGCCGGAGCCGGGTAGCTTCAATCTTGACCCGGCAGCTGTGGAAAAGGCGATTGGTCCACGGACTCGCGCCATCATCGCAGTGCATCTCTACGGTCAGCTTGCCGATATGACGACATTGCAAGCGCTGGCGCGATGCTATGGGCTGCTGTTGATTGAAGACGCTGCCCAGGCGTATGGTGCCTGCTGCGATGGTACCCGGGCAGGTGCGTTCGGCGACGCCGCAGCTTTTAGCTTCTTTCCCAGCAAGAATCTCGGCGCGCTAGGTGATGGCGGCGCAATCACGACTTCCGACACTGAGTTGATCCGGCGCATACGTGCACTGCGAAACTATGGCTCCGAACTCAAGTACGAGCACCTGTATCAGGGCGTCAATTCCCGCCTGGACGAGATGCAGGCTGCGATGCTGCGGGTCAAGCTCAGGCATCTGGATGAGGACGTTCAGCGCCGCCGCGCCGTGGCGCGGCGCTATCTGGACGCAATCGCGCACCCTCTGATCGCATTACCCGCTGTCACTTCACCCGAACGGCACGTTTGGCATCTTTTTGTCATACGTAGTTCGCATCGCGACGCTCTGCAGAGCTACCTGGGCCGCCATGGCATTCAGACCCTGATTCACTATCCGGTTCCCCCGCATTTGCAGCCTGCCTACGCCATGCTGGGGACCGCCTCTTTACCCATCAGCGAACAGCTGCATCGTGAGGTGTTGAGCTTGCCAATGGGGCCCACGCTGCAAGAAGCAGACGTCGCACGTGTGATCACTGCCTGCCAGACATTCGAGGCGTCAGCATGAATGTGCTGCGCAGCAGCGCCTATACCGGCGTTGCCACGCTAACCAGACTGTTCGCGGCACTGGTGGTGCTCAAGCTCGTTGCGCTCTATGCCGGTCCGGAAGGTGTGGGACGACTCGGCCAGTTGCTTGCGCTGATGTCCGTGTTGGCTGTGTTGGCCGGTGGTGGCATCGGTACCGGGATTGTCAAGTATGTGGCTGAGTACCGCCATGATGCCGCCTTGCTTGCGCGGCTGCTCGGCGCGGCGCTTCGGTATACCGGATACGCATCGCTGCTGATGGCAATGCTGGTGCTGGCCTGCAGTGGCCTGTTGGCAGAGCGGCTGTTTGGCGATAGAAGCTACCAGACATTGATTTGTATGCTGGCTTTGGCGCAGGTAGGCATTGCGCTCGTGAATTACATCTTGGCAGTAATCAACGGTTTCAATGATTTCCGTCGCCTGGCGGTTGTACAGGTCAGCGGCTCTGTTGTAAGTGTACTGGCCGTGGCCTGGGCGTCCGGTCGATGGCATTTGCAAGGCGTGTTGATGGCCTGGGTGTTGGCGCAGGCGATGTGGTTGTTTGCCTGCGTGCCTGCGCTTAGATGCAGCCCGTATTTCTCCGGCGCAATGTTGCGTGCTCACTTCGATTCGGGAATGACGCGAAAGCTCGCCGCGTTCTCGGTGATGACCCTGACCTCCACATTGGCGCCACAGCTTGCCGCAATCTTGGTGCGTGATCATTTGGTAGCGCACTTCGGATGGCAGCAGGTGGGTCATTGGCAAGCGGTCAGTCGGGTGTCGGATGCATACCTTCTGTTCTTCACTACCACGATCAATGTGTATTACCTTCCAAAACTGGCGTCTCTGCATGGACGGTTGGCACTTGTACGTGAGCTGCGTGCGGCCTATTGCCACGTCATGCCGGCAGTGATCGTCTCGGCGCTAGGTATCTATCTGTGCCGCGAGTGGGTAACCCGTGTTTTGTTTGCCGAAGGGTTCACCGCTGCGCTTCCTTTATACGGTCCGCAGCTGCTCGGTGATGCGATCAAGATCGCCGCGTTCGTATCGTCATATGTAATGCTGGCTAAGGCTATGACGCGTACCTTCGTGATTTCTGAGTGCGTGTTCGCAGCCAGCTATTTCGTGCTCGTCTGTTTGCTCAGTGCACGTTTCGGTGTAATTGGCGCAATGTACGCCTTCGTTGCCAACTACGTACTGTATTTTTTGTTTAGCCTGGTGGTGGTTAGGTATTATCTGGAGCAGTCGGAATGACGCTGCATTTGCCAGAACAGTCGCATGCGCACTGGCCGTTGGTATCGGTTCTGGTCCCTGCGTTCAATCATGCACGGTTCGTTGGACGGTGTCTGGATAGCGTCCTGGAAGATCCATATCCGGAAAAGGAGATCGTTATCATCGATGACGGTTCCGTTGATGAGACCGGTGAAGTAGTCGCACAGTGGATCGCTGCACATGGCAGTACTGTTCCGGTGCAGTTCGTCCGGCGCGACAATCGTGGCGTAGCCGCCACCTTGAATGAGCTTGCGCTGCGTGCGCGTGGGTCGTTCCTTCGCGTCGTGGCTAGTGACGATTATCTGATCCCAGGAGGCTTGGAGGTACAGGTCAGTTTTCTTTTGGAGAACGCTGTCAAAAGCGCTGTTATCGGTGATGCGTGCGTCGTTGACCAGGATGGAAAACTGCTGTATTCGAGTGCAATGTCCGGTCTGCATGGCGCTCGCAAGAGCGCATATCTGTCAGAGCTTGGAATTCGTCGCATGATTATCACTCGGTGGGCGATTAGCGGGGCGGTCATCATGCTCAGGGCGAGCGCATTCGATGCCCGTACTGCTTGGGACGAACGATTGCGCATTGAGGATTGGGATTTTTTTCTCAGGCTGGTAGCGCGCGATGGGTTGGGGTTTGTAGACAGTACGGTCTGTGCGTACCGATTGCACGGGGGTAACGCCAGTAAAACCCGGGATGTGCAGAGGCGTGTTGCCAACCTGAGTGAGTTCAGGGCTGTTGCGATGCGCCATCGCCATCTGTTTGACGCGCCCGAATGCACATTGCTGCATGCCGAGGCCGACTACATCGCTGCCAAGATTGCTTTTCTACAGAGACAGCCGCTTTGCGTCGGCTACTGGCTTCTGAACTATGCGTGGAAGCGCTTCGTGGCCGCGTTGGGTCGCCCGGCCCCGAAGACCCAGGGAGCAGTGGGTGGCTGAGTCGCTGCGGTGGCCGTCCTTTTATCTTGTGCCGGCAATGCTGGTTAGCTGTGGTGTCACATGGCTGATCTATGCGCTGCCATCCGGCTATGTGGAGGGGATTGCGCTACTGGCGATCATTGGCTTACTAACCCCTGCACTAGATGCACTACTGCGTATCCGGCTGCCCGCGGCGGAATATTTCCGCAGCTATCGCTATGCCGGCACCCGCGATGCCTTTTTGGCGATGGCGCTGGCGGCGGCCGTCACGCTGTTCTGCATTGCCGATGTGGTGCTGTTTCCGATTCCGTTGTTCAGCGATCCGTCGTCGTATGCGACCCTGAGTCCGTTGCGCTCGCATGTGCGGCACATCTCCAACATGTGCTGGATCCTGCCGCCGATTGCGCTGCTCTGCGTGCGCCATCGCGGCCTGCGTGCGGCGATGGTGGCATTCGGGTTCGTCTTTCCCATCCTAGTGATCGACCGCAACCGCATCTTTGCCGGCCTGTTCTCCTTCGTGCTAGTGATGCTGCTGCGCCGCGATCCGCTGCGCCGGCTGCCGTGGAAGACGATAGTCGTGCTGGTGCTGGCCGGTGGCGGTGTGTTTTCGGTGCTGGGCACGCTGCGTTCGGGCTCGTTGGCGACGGTGGCGTTGCCGTTCGGTACGTTCTATCGGGCCATGCCGCAAGGCGTACAGTGGCTGCTGCTGTACATCAGCGCGGGGCCGTACAACTTCGGTGCGATGCTGGCCAAGGGCTACGTCAACGCCAGCTTCCTGATCAACCAGTTGGTGCCCTTCAGTGGCTCCATCGCTACCGCCGGTACCAGCATTCCGCTGGATGCGCCCAATATCAATGTGGGCACCGAGTTCTTTCCGTTCCTGATGGCCTGGGGCGCGCCGGGAGCCGTGCTCGCATTGCTGGCGCTGTACGCCGGGCTGGTGTGGAGCGTGCGGCGGCTCAACGGATCGCTGTCGATCTTCCACGTGCTGATCTTCCTGCGCCTGGCCTATGCCTGCCTGATGTCGCCTTTCGCGCCACAGGCCTTCACCTGGACCAACTTCGGCTTCATCGCGCTGTGTCTGGTGCTGCACGCCTGCACCGTGCTGTTGCCCAACCGTCGCGCCGCACAACCGTCTGCCGCGTGAGCGCGGCGATTCCACCTTCCTGTTCCAGAGCCTGCGCCCGATGAATCAACACGACGAAATCTATCTGATCGACCTGTGGCGCATCCTGCGCCGCGAGTGGCGCTGGGCGCTGGCCGCGTTCGTCGTGGTGGTGGGGCTCAGTGTGGTGTTCCTGCGCGTGGCCAGGCCACAGTGGGAGGCCACCGCATGGATCCAGGTGGGCGAGATCGGTCCGACGCCGGCCGGCCGCGACCCGAAGGTCGAGCCGTTCCAGCGCGTGATCGATCGCATGAAGACGCGGCTGTTTCAGGATGCGGTGCTGCAGCGGGCCGGCGTGCCGCTCAAGAGCCGCGCCGCGCAGCTGTACCGGGGCAGCCTCAAGCCGGACCCCGATCCGTATGCCAATCTGATCGGCATCACCATCCGTGCCGATTCGTCGCAGCAGGCGCGCCGCCTGGCGATGACGACGGTCGATACGCTGAAGCAGCTGCACGGCGACACCAACACCACCGCGCTCGCACTCGCCCGCACCCGCCTGCAGGGCCTGAGCGAGGACCTGCGTGTTGCCACGCGCAACCGCGACCAGCTGCAGCGGCAACTCGACGCCGGGCAGGGTGGCGCGACGAGCCCGGCGCAGGTGCTGGCCGGTGTGCTGCTGACCGATAGCAACACCACCATCCGCGCGATCAAGACCGAGCGCGACGATCTGGTGGCGCGGCTGACCGACCGCTATACCTATCAGACCTCGTTGGCGTGGCCGGTGTATGTGCCAGAGCAGCGCGCATTTCCGAATACCGCGATGGTGGGGGCACTCGGTTTGCTCGGCGGTGCTGGGCTGGGAGTGCTGGCGGCGGTGCTGCGCAATGCCTGGCGCCGCCGCGTGGCGGGGACGTCGGCGGCTGTCGCCTGAGATCGGCTGCTGCGGCTCGGCGCTTGCGGCCGGCATCCGGCACGGCTGCGCTGCGCACGCCTGTGGCCTGGGCGCTGCGGTCGTGATCGCGGCGAGCGCCGTTGGATGTCTGCAGTCTGCAAGTGATCCCCATGCATCGGCGCGCCAACCTGCCTGCAACCAAACCAGCGGGCGGTGGCACTCACGGGTCTATCAAGCGATGCCGCAGTGGCGGCTCCGCGCCCGGAGAGTGCCGTGAGTTCAGCAGGACAGGTGTGGGAGGCGATGCATGTCGGTGGTCAGTGAGCATGCGGCGCGTGGCGGGACGGTCGCACCGGAGCAATTGCTGGAGACGCAACGTGCGTTCGACAGCGTCGCCCCCGACTACGACGGCCCACGCGGCAACAACGCGCTGATCCAGCGTATGCGCACTACCTTGTGGGAGACGGTGACTGCCGAATTGCCGGTGGGCTCGCGGCTGGTGGACCTGGGCTGCGGAACCGGGCTGGATGCCGCCGAATTCGCACGGCGCGGGTATCGCGTGCTGGCCACCGATTGGTCGCCGGCCATGGTCGAGCGCACTCGCCATCGTGCTGCCAGCCAGGGCCTGGAAGAACGGCTGGCTGCCGCGCATGTCGGCATCCAGCAGCTCGATCGGCTGGACGGCACGTTCGATGGCATGTATTCCAATTTCGGCCCGCTCAACTGCGCGCCGGACCTGCCGGCGGTGGCCGCCGAATGCGCGCGCCTGCTGCGTGCCGATGGCTGCCTGGTGTTCTCGGTGATCGGGCGTATCTGTCCGTGGGAAGTCGGCCACTACGCGTTGCGTGGTCGCTTCAAGCGGGCGGCGGTGCGCGCGGCCAAGGGCGCAACGGCGGTGGGCATGAACGGCCACACCATCTGGACCTGGTACCACCTGCCGCGCGAGTTCTATCGCGCCTTCGAACAGCACTTCGTGCTGGATAGCTATCGCGCCCTGAGCCTGTTCCTGCCGCCGCCGTATCTGGTAGATGTTTGCGAGCGCCATCCGCGCCTGGCGCAGCGCCTGGGCGCGCTGGACGATCGGCTCGGCGGACTGCCACTGCTGCGCGACATGGGCGATCACTTCCTGATCGTGATGCGCAAGCGCTGAGTGGAGAGCCCGATGGCCATGGCCGATGTCTGTCTGCAGGGCGCGCGCGCGATCACCCTGGCTGGGGTGTCGCACGTGGCGGTCAACATGCGCAATGGCCGCTTCGGCGGTACGGTGGGCACCGGAACCTTGCGGCTGGATCTGCAGGGCCATGTGCTGGCGCCGGGCCTGATCAATGCGCATGAGCACTTGCAGGTCAACTGCGTCCCACCGCTGCCGCAGGTGGCGCCGTTCGCCAACAGCTATGCGTGGATCGAGGCGTTCCAGGCGCATTTCCAGCACCCCGAGGTGGCCGCGGCGCTGCGTGTGCCCAAGGCGGTACGGCTGCGTCACGGCGGCTTGAAGAATCTGCTCGCCGGCGTGACCTGCGTGGCGCAGCACGACCCCTGGCACGCCACCCTGGATGAAGCCGGGTATCCGGTAAGCGTGCTGCGTGAGTTCGGTTGGAGCTACGCGCTGGGCTGGACAGGCTACGGGCCGCCGGTGCAGGGCAGCTTTGCGGCCACGCCGTCGGCGCATCCATGGATGATCCACCTGGCCGAAGGCACCGATGCGGTGGCGCGCGCCGAGCTGGACGACCTCGACCGGCTTGGCTGCCTGGCATCCAATACGGTGCTGATCCACGGCGTGGGGATGGGCGAGCAGGACATCGAACGGGTCATCGCGCGCGGTGCGGCCGTGGTGTGGTGCCCGTCGAGCAATCTGAACTTGCTCGGTCGCACCCTGGACCCCTGGCGCCTGTGCATGGCCGGGCGGCTAGCGCTGGGCAGCGATTCGCGCGTGAGCGGCTCGCGCGATCTGCTCGACGAATTGCTGGTCGCCGCCGACAGCGGCCTGGCGCCGGATCTGCTGCTTGGCCTGGTCACCGGGCACGCGGCACGCATCCTGCGGACGGCATCGCGCGGGCGTATCGCGCCTGGCGCGGTTGCGGACCTGGTGATCGTGCGCGACCGCGGCGGCGAGCCCGCCAACAGCATCATCGGTTGCGATCGCAGCGCATTGCGCGCCGTGATCCGCGACGGCAAGCCACGCATTGCCGATCCGGATTTCGCGCCGTGGTTCGATGCCGCCGGCATCCAGACCGTGCCGGTGCTGCTGGACGGCCGTCCCAAGTTGCTCGACGCCGCGCTGGCGGATCCGGCGGTGCTGGCACTGGAACCGGGCCTGCAGTGCGTACAGCGCGCAGCGCCTTCGGCATCTGACGCACTGCTCGCCATCGGGGTCGCGTCGTGAGCGCGGTGCCGGTCCTCGATCCAGTGGATGCGTATGCGCTATGGGCGCAGGCGTATCCGCCGCATGCGCACAATCCGGTGATGCTGGCCGAAGAGCGCGCCATGCTCGGCCTGATGCCGGCGGTGCTGCAGGGGCAGCATGTGCTGGATGCAGGCTGTGGCAGCGGCCGTTACATGTTTCATGCCTTGCGGCGGGGTGCGCGGCACGTCACCGGCGTCGATCTGTCGCCGCAGATGCTGCAGCGTGCCGGTACCGAACTGGCGCAGCACTGGCCAGCTGGGCGGGTGAGCCTGCGGCAGGGCAGCCTCGATCGGTTGCCGCTCGCCGATGCGGTGGCCGATTTCAGTGTCTGCGGGCTGGTGGTCGGGCATCTGCCGCGACTATGGCCGGCGCTGGAAGAGCTGCACCGCGTCACCCGTCCCGATGGCATCGTGCTGTGCAGCGACGTGCACCCGATCGGCGATGCGCTGGGGTGGCGCCGCGATTTCAAGGCCGACGGTCGCCACTACGCCGTGCGTCATACCCAGCACCTGTATAGCCACTGGCATGCGGCCTGCACGGCATTGGGCTTTGCGATCGAAGCCGTTGCCGAGCCAATGCTGGACCCGGACGATATTCCCGCTGGTGCGCATTTCGACCAGATGGCGCTGCAGGTCCCGGTGGCCCTGGTGCTGCGGCTGCGGCGCGTCGCGTGAACGACGTGGTGTATCCGCAGTGGCGCCGCGCGGCGCTCGCCACCGGTCGCCCGCTGCAGTGCTACGGACCTGCGCGTCGTGGCGTGCACGTCCATCGCGCGCTGCTGTGCAGCCCATGACCTTGCATGTGGTCCAGCTCAATCTGGTGGCGACTCCCGATGGCCTGAGCATCGAGCAGGTGTTCGCGCACTGGCCGTCGCTGGCCGACATCGCCGAAGCGGTGGCCAGTGCGGGTATCCGCGTGTCGGTGATTCAGGCCTCCGCGCTGGAGGCACGCTTGTCGCGGCACGGCGTGGCCTATCGTTTTACCGCCCTTGGCCTGCGTGGCAGCGCTGCACGCGCCAGCGCGCTGCAGGCGCTGCTGCAGGAACTCGACGTCGATGTGATCCATGTGCATGGCCTGGAGTTCGCTGGCGATGCGCGACGGCTCGCGCGTGAGCTGCCGCATACGCCGATCCTGCTGCAGGATCATGCCAATCGTCCGCCGCGCTGGTGGAGCCGTGCGGTGTGGCGGGCGCGCTACCGTGCCGTTGCCGGAATCGCATTCACCTCGCTGGAACTGGCGCGGCCGTTCCAGCGCGCTGGTCTGTTCGGTGCCGCCACGCAGCTGTTTGCCATTCCCGAATCCAGCAGCCGCTTCACACCGGGCGCACAGGCGCTGGCGCGCGAGCAGACCGGCCTGCACGGCGATCCCTGTGTGGTGTGGGTGGGTCATCTGAGCCCGGCCAAGGATCCCCTGTGCGTGCTCGATGCGATCGCCCTGGCCGCACGCGTCGTGCCCGGCCTGCGCCTGTGGTGCGTGTTCGACCAGGCGCCGCTGCTGGCGCAGATCCAGCAACGCCTGCGCGATGATCCGCTGCTGGCGCGCTGCGTGCATTTGCTGGGCAAGGTGGAGCATGCGCACGTGCAGACCCTGCTGCAGGCCAGCGACATCTTCGTCTCTGCCAGCCATACCGAAAGCTGCGGCTACGCGGCGCTGGAGGCCTATGCCTGCGGCAGCCTGCCGCTGCTGACCGATATCCCGGCGTTTCGTGCGCTCAGCGCTGCCGGCGCGGTGGGCGAACTCTGGCCGGTGGGCGATGCCGCCGCGCTGTCGGAACTATTGGTGCGCGCAGCGCGGCAGCGGCCCAGCCGGGCGCACGTGCGCGCGCATTTCGATGCACACCTGTCGTTTGCCGCAGTGGGGCGGCAATGGGCCCGGGCCTACGCCAGTCTGCTGGGCCACGCGCAGGGGGCCACGCGATGAAGCTGGCGCTGGTGGTGCCGGGAGGGGTGGACCGCAGTGGCGAGGTCCGCGTGATTCCGGTGTTCCTGACCTTGATCGAATGGCTGGCGCGCCATCACGAGGTGCATGTGTTCGTCCTGCATCAGGAGCCGCTGCCGGCCACCTGGATGCTGCGCGGCGCCAGGGTGCACAACATCGGTGAGCGGCGCACGCGCCTGCGTGCGGTGGCAGCCATCGTCGAGGAACACCGGCGCGCGCCATTCGATGTGATCCAGGCGATCTTCTCCGGCTACTGCAGCCTGATCGCGGTCCTCGCGGCGCGGCTGTTGCGGCGTCCCAGCGTGGTGCATATCGCCGGTGGCGAGCTGGTGGCGTTGCATGCGATCGGCTACGGCGGCCGCCGGCGTTGGCGTGGACGCCTGCGCGAAGCGGTGATCCTGCGCCTGGCCGACCGGGTGACCGCTGCCAGCGAACCGATCATCGCCTCCCTGCAGGCACTGGGCCTCCACGCGCAGCGGGTGCCGTTGGGCGTGGATCTGCGCGCATGGCCGGCGGCGCCGCCGCGCGCCCGGCACGGTGCGAGCGCGCGTCTGCTGCATGTCGCCAGCCTCAATCCGGTCAAGGATCAGCGCACCTTGCTGCAGGCAATGGCCGCGCTCAAGCGCGCCGGCGTCGCCTTTACGCTGGACATGGTCGGCGTCGATACGCTGGACGGTGCCATGCAGCGCCTGGTGCAGCAGCTCAGCCTGCAGGAGCAGGTCCGCTTCCTCGGCTTCAGGACCCAGCGCGAATTGCGCCCGCTCATGCTGTCGGCCGATCTGCTGGTGCTGTCCTCGTTGCATGAAGCCGGCCCGATGGTGTTGCTGGAAGCCGCCGTTGCCGGCGTTCCCACCGTCGGCACCGCGGTTGGGCATCTCACCGAGTGGGCACCGGTTGCAGCGTTGGCGGTTGCGCCAGGCGATTGGGCGGGCATGGCCGAGGCCATCCGGCAGGTGCTTGGCGACGACGAACTGCGCCTGCGCCTGGCATGGGCCGCGCAATGCCGCGCGGTTCGCGAAGATGCGGCGTTCACCACACGCCAGTTCGAACACCTTTACCGCCAGCTCTGCGAGCGGCGACCGCTGCGCTGAGCGCATTGGCCCAGGAATGCGCGCCGTGTCAGAGCGGTACGCATCGCGCAAACCGCAGCTTGGAGATGCGGCTACCGATGCGATGCGTGTTCGAGTCCCAGCCCGAGGCGATCGAGCGGCGTGAATGCGCGCGTCTTCGCCTGTGCGGCATGCGCTCGATGGTGTGGCGCAGGCTTGGGCCAGCGGCGCTGCCGGGCTGGCGCGTCCATCGAGGGGCGATTCCACGATGCGCCCCCCCGCCTGCCCAGCCTCACGCCGGCTGCAGATATCCATCCAGCGCCGCACGCACCACGTACAGCATGTCGGTGCGCGGAACCGGGCGAGTCAGCCGCGTCATCAGCCGGCGTGCCTGGGTCTGGCGCACCCAGGGCTGATCCTGCAGCCAGAGTTGGGTCTGCAGCATGTCGGCACGCTCCTTGCGGCTCTCCGCTGACGGCACCACGCGTTCGCGCAGGTACTGCCGCGCCTCGCTCAACGAACCCGACCACTCGATCCCGGGCAGGGCCGACAGCCACAGGTTGGAGCACGAGGCGGTGGTGAGCGTCTGCCGACCGGCACGCAGGCGCAGCAGGCGCGGGCACTCGGCGTGCAGCCGCGCCATGACCTGCGCCGGCACCACCGCGCGGTAGTAACGCTGCAGCAACTGCAACGGCGGCAACGCCCACCACGGCGACACCGCCGGGTCTTCCCATAACTGCTGCCAATCGCGTGGGCCCATGCGGGTGGTCAGCAACGCAAGATCGTGCAGATGCATCAGCCGGATGCTGCGATGGCAGATGCCACCGGCTGCGTGCAGCAGCAGGTGGCACATCAGGGCGCCAATGGAAGGATAGGGGTTCAGGCCCGGCTGTGCGTGCTCCGGCCAGATGCGTGCGGTGATATCCACGCTGCGCACCGGCAGGCGCTCCTGGATGCGCGTATGCACTTCGATGTTGATCGGGGCATCGCGGTGCTCGCCCAATCCGGCCACCGCATCGCCCTGCACCGGCTTGAACACCTGGTGCTTCCATTGCTGGAACGAGGCCTCATACCCCAGCTCGCACAATAGCGCGGCCGTGGCGAGCGCGTCCTCTGGCGCCACCAGCAGGTCGATATCGGCCATCGGACGATCGCCGGGCAGGTACACGCCCAGCCGATGCAAGGCGGTGCCCTTCAATCCCACCAGCGCGATGCCGGCGTTGCGCGCGGCGCTGTCGATGCGGGTCAGCAGCAGCGCGATACGCCGGTGGCGGTCTTCGACATGCTGGCGTTGCTCGTCCAGGAAGCTGTTCCAGTGCGCGTTCTGCCACAACGAGCGGCGCTGCAATAGCGGCGACACGCCATGTGCCGCCGCTGCCGCCGCGGCCAGCTGCCACTGCAGCCGGTCCCATTGCGGCGAATCGTCGCCCGGCTGCGCCAGCTCGTGCGCGAGCCGCTCGGTGGCCGTGTGCAGGCCGTGTCGGATGGTACGAAGCGAAGGCTGCATGCGGGCGTGATCCGGGAGGTCGAAGGGGCGGGGCGGTGCTGCGAGTCGGTGGCGGTACCGCACAGTGGTGGCGTCTTGGCGTCTTGGCGTATCGGTCTGGCGATGGCGCTGCCGCGCGCCACGATTGCGTCGGGTGCGTCGGGTGCGTCGGTTGCGTTGGCGGGGTGGCAATCCCGATCGCCCGGGTTGGCGATGTCGCGATGCACACCCGTCCGTTTCGCGTTCGCCGGCAGATTCAGGAAACGCTAGCCCACCAGCACCGTGGCCAACGGCCGTGATGGCCGTGCGCGCAGGGTGGCAAGCGGTTCGGTGCGGTGCAGCTGTTCGGAGGCGATCAACGCGGACCAGCGCGCTTCCAGCTGCTCGCAGGCCTGCGCAACGGCGTCGGCCGTCATCGTGCCCCGCGCCTGCTGCAGGTCCACCTGGGCGTGCAACAGATCGCGCACGCTGCGGTAGAACTCCGAGTCGTAGGCGCCATGGAACATCATCGCCAGGTCGTCGCTGTCCTGCCAATGCGTCTTGCCGCCGAGCTGGTTCTTCACTTCTTCGTAGAACTTGGTGCCGGGCAACGGATACGACACGCTGACGCCGATGATGTCCGGATTGGCCTGGCTCACCAGTGCGCGCGTGGCCAGGATGTCCTCGAGTTCTTCGCCCAGATAGCCCAGCTGGATGAAGAAACCCACGCGGATTCCATGCGCGCCCAGCCGCTGGCGGGCGGCGATCACCCCGGCCACGTCGGTGCCCTTGGTCATCCTGTCGAGGATGCGCTGGCTGCCGCTTTCCGCACCGATCCAGGCCTCTGCACACCCGGCGCGCGCCAGTGCCGCGGCCATGCGTTCGCTGGCCAGATCCGCGCGGGTCTGGATGGTGAATGGAATCGCGCCATCGGCCTCGCTCAGGCGCTGCGCAAACGTCTCCACCCAATCGATATGAAAGCCGAAGATGTCGTCGGCCATCCACAGGTGATCGGGCTGGAAGTTGCGTTTTAGATGGATCATTTCGGCGGCCACGTCCTCGGCGCCGCGACGGGTGTAGTGGTTGCCCCAGATCGGCTTGGCGCACCAGTTGCAGCGGAACGGGCAACCGCGCGAGGCAGCCATGTTCAGGCTGAAATAGCCGTGTCGCTGCCGCCAGAAGCGCTGGTAGCGCGGCATGTCGACCAGGTCCCAGGCCGGCAGGCCGCTCAGGCGCGGATCCGGTGGCTGCGCACCCGGATGCGCGCGTACCGCCGTCGGATCGCTGCTGGCGATGCGCGCGACACCGGCCAGCCAGGCCTGCGTGTCGATCTGCCGATTGCGTTCGATCCGCTCGATCAATTCGATCAACGGCGCGATGCCTTCGCCGATCAGGACCGCATGCGCACCGGCGGCCAGGAACGCGTCCGGGTTGTCGGAGGCATCCGAGCCCGCCACCAACACACGGCAGCCGGCCGCGCGCGCCTGTCCGATCATGCGGCAGGCCGCCTCGCGCATGCGGCTCAGGCACATCTTGGTGAGGAAGTTGAAGTTGTCCTCATAGAACACCACCAGCTCCGGCTGCGCGTCGTGCAGCGCGCCGGCGTAGTCCTCGACGCCGTCGGCCAGCATGGCATCGAACAGGTTCACGGCATGCCCGCGCTCGCGCAGCAATGCCGCGATCTGCAAGGTGGCCAGCGGCGGATAAGGCTTGCCGCGCTCCCATTGTTTGGAGTCGTAACGCAGGAAATACGAATGACTGACCTGGATCTTTAGCATCTGCACAAGGCTCTCGTTCTGTCGCCAGGTGGCGCGCAGCGGCGGCGTGCGCAGACACCGGCATTCGGCTCGGCAGTAGGTGCGCGCACAGGCGTCTTTGGTTGCGCCGCTGCGTTGCACATGGCGGCGACGGGACGCACCCGCGCATCGCGCACGGCGATGCAACCTTCGCGCCTGCCCTCGGCACACACCGGCTGATCGGTGCATTGGATGACAGGCATGCCGCAGTCGGCTGCGTTGGCGCAATACCAGCCGCTGGAACAGACGGCGCAGGCCGCGGTGGCGGCAGACCCGTTCGGCGAGCAACGCGCGCGTGCCTTCAGCGTGCAGCGGCAGATTCTCGGTGCGCTGTTCCACTTCCATAGCGACAGCCCGGCGCTGCTGGCCCTGGTCGATGCCGCCTATGCCGGCTTGCCTGCACATCATCTGGCCGGCGCGCCGCAGTTCCATCTCACCCTGGATCTGCTGCCGCGCGCGCACGGCAGCGTGGCCGCCGAGCCGCCACCGGTGCGCACGCATGCGGTGGGCGGCCTGATCTGCGGCGTGATGGACGCCTGCAACCATCTGATGCTGTCGATCCCGGAGCGCCGCGCCATGCTGGTGGTCTCCGAGGACATGCTGGCGCATGCGTACCACGTGCGCTACGAACTGATCGAGTTTGCGGTGTTCCTGCTGGCCGCGCGGGGCATGGGCCTGGTGCCGCTGCACGGCGCCTGCGTGGGCCGGCGCGGCCGCAGCGTGCTGCTGCTCGGCGTCAGTGGCGCGGGTAAATCCACGCTGGCGCTGCACAGCCTGCTGCATGGGCTGGAGTTCATCGCCGAAGACGGCGTGTTCGTGGCGCCGGACAGCCTGCTGACCACCGGCGTCGCCAACTTCCTGCATCTGCGGCCCGAAGCCCTGGGCCTGGTCGATGCGCCCACCCGCGCATGGATCGCTGGCTCGCCGATCATTCGTCGCCGCAGCGGCGTGGAAAAGTTCGAAGTCGACATCCGTCACGGCCATGCCACGCTTGCGCCCGCGCCCTTGCAGCTGGGTGCCGTGGTGATGTTGTCCAAGCGGCCTGCCAGCGCATCGGGCAATGGTTTGTTGATGCCGGTGCCAGCCGCGCAGATAGCGCCGTGCCTGCAGCGAGACCAGCCCTATGCCGCCGGTCAGCCCGGGTGGCAGCGCTTCGTGGCGCAGGTGCAGCGCATCGGCATGTTCAGCCTGCACCGTGGCCCGCATCCGCAGGCCTGCCTGGATGCCTTGCTGCAGGTGCTGCAATGAGACAGCTGCGCGACCGGCCGCATGCGCGTGTCGGCACTGCAGGCGGTGTGGGCGGCTGATGTATCGGCATGCGCGCAATCGGTTCTGGGCGGTGCTGCATCGCTTCGTCGACACGCTGGTGCCGGCGGACCGGCCGGCCGTCGCACTGTACGTGGCATTGTCGCTGGCGGCCGCATTCGTCGGCAGCCTCGTGGCGGTATGTCTGTTGCCGCTGGTGCAACCCGGCCACAGCGTGCAGCTGGCCGGCTACCGGCTGGCCGTGCCCGGTGGCCTGCCGGTGCAGGCAGGCGTGTTCGTCGTCGTCAGCGTGCTGTTCGCGCTGTTGCGTTGGCACGGCGCGCGGCTGGCTGCACGCATGACCGCCCGGTATGCGCTCGGCCTGCGCCAGCGCGTGCATGCGGCGCTGATGGGTGCCCCGCTGCCGGCCTTGTCGGGCGCCAGTTCGGCGGAAATCGCCAACGTGCTCACCTACAACATCGAAATCGCCACACAAGGGTTCAGTGCGGTCTTGCAGTTGATGGTGGCCGGCATCACCGCGCTGGTCAGTGTGTGCGTGGCGGTGTTGATCGTGCCTGCGTTGCTGCTGGCGACACCGCTGCTCGCGCTGCTGGCATGGCTGGGCCTGCGCATCTCCAGCAGCGATGTGCAGGCGCGCATCAGCCGCGCCTACGTGGCCGACATGACCCAGCTGTTCTGGTTGAGCGAGGACTTCCCACGCCGCCTGCGCCATGTGCGCTCCTTTCAGCGCGAAGCGGTGGAAACCCTGCAGTACGCGCGCATGTCCACCCGCCTGGCACAGGGTTACGCGCAGCAGCAGGAACTGGTGGCCGCCAGCCGCCTGGTGCTGGAGCTCACCGCGGTGGCTGCCATCGCCGGCATCCTGGTGCTCGCCAACCTGTGGCAGGGCGCCGACCGCGCCGCCTTGATCACGGTCAGTCTGTTGCTCGGCCGCCTGCTGCCGTATCTGGTCACCACGCGGCAGAGCGTGCAGCAGTTGCGATCGGCCTGGCCGGCGCTGCAGCTGTGGCGACGCTACGTGGATCTGGGCACCGCAGGTGCGCATGCATCCAACGCGGTTGCCGACCCGTTGCCGGCGGTGCTGCATGTGGAGCGCATCGATCTGGCACCTCCGCTGCCCGCGCTTGCGATCGACGGCCTGCTGCTCGTGGCGGGGGAGATGACCTTGGTGGTTGGCCCCTCCGGCATCGGCAAGAGCAGCCTGATGGACGTGCTGTCCGGGCAAACGCCGCCGCTGTTGTTCCAGGCGCAGATGAGCGGGCGTCGGCTGGATTTTGCGGCCTATCGACACCTGATTCGCCATAGCGCCTACGTCGGCCAGGCGGTGCGGCCCTGGCAACGCAACGTGCGCGAGTGCCTGGACTGGGCGCTGCCGGGGACGCCCGATTTCCGCATGTGGGAAGTGCTGTGCGATGTCGGCCTGAGCGCACGGCTGCAGCGCGAAGGGCAGGGCCTGGACACCGTCATCAATGGGCAGGAGGGGCGCCTGTCCGGCGGAGAATTGCAACGTCTGTTGCTGGCGCAGGTGTTGCTGCGTGCCCCGACCCTGGCGCTGCTGGACGAGGCCACCAGCGCCCTCGATGCGGATGCCGAACAGCAGGTACTGGTGACGTTGCGGCAGCGGTTGCCGCAGACCGCACTGGTGGTGGTGTCGCACCGCACCAGTCTGGCCGCGGTAGCCGACCGCACGGTTGCGCTGGGTGGTGCAGCTGCCGCGAAAGCGCAGGGCAGGGGCGCGGCCATGGCAACTCGCCGCGGCGCATGAGCGCGCAGCGGCGACGCACAACGGTCAGCCGGCGATCTCTTCCAGCGCGCGATCGCGCGTCCGCGGCCCGAAGACAGCGATCACGCTCGCCACGATCGACATGCTGATCACGATGAAGCCCAGCACGCCATGGCTGCCGACCTGGGTGAGCAGCCAGCCGATCAGCACACTGCTCACCGCCGTCGACAAGCGGCTGAACGAATAGCAGAACCCCACCGCCCGCGCGCGCAGGCCGGTGGGAAACAGCTCGGCCTGGTAGCCGTGATAGGCAAAGCTCATCCAGGCATTGCAGAACGCGATCATCGCCCCGCACGCCACCATGCCGGCGGCCTGGTGCTGCAGCGAAAACAGCACGCCGAACAGCACCGCGCCCAGCGCCGATGCGGTGATCTGCCACTTGTTTTCCCAGCGCTGCGCAAAGCGCAGCAACAGCAGCGGCGCCAGCGGGTAGGCCAGCGAGATCGCAAACGCAGAGGCCAGACTCTTGGTCACCCCGGTGCCCTGCGCCGCGATCAGCGCCGGTAGCCAGTTGCCGAAGCCGAAGAAGCCGATCGCCTGGAAGACATGGAATACCACCAGCATGCCGATACGCCCGCGGTACGGCGCGCGCCACAGCAGCGACAGCTGCACCTGGGCGGCGGGCAGGGCGTCGGGCGCCTGCGGCTTCGGCAATGGCGCACCCAGGTCGCGCTCGCAGCGCGCCTCCAGTTGTGCCAGCACCGCATCGGCCTCCGTGTAGCGGCCCTGGCTGGCAAGCCAGCGGGCCGATTCCGGCAGGCGGCTGCGCAGCCACCAGATCGCCAGTGCGAACACGCCGCTCAGCAGCACCACCCAGCGCCAGCCGCTGACGCCCAGGGGCGCGTGCGGCACCAGCAGCCATGCACTCAGTGCCACCGCCGGCACCGCCAGGAACTGCACGAAGAACGCAAACGCGAACGCCGCGCCGCGCATATGCCGGGGCACCAGTTCGGACAGGTAGGTGTCGATGGTCACCAGCTCGATGCCCAAGCCGATCCCGACCAAGAAGCGCAGCACGATCACGCCGGTGGCCGTGCTCTGCAGCCCCATCGCCACGGTGGCCGCGGTGTACCAGACCAGGGCGAGGGTGAACACCAGGCGTCGACCGAAGCGATCGGCGAACGGGCTCAGCAGCGCAGCGCCCACGAACAGCCCCAGAAAGGTGGCTGCGGCGAACGCGGCCTGATCGGACATGCCGAATGCGCCATCGCTACCCTGGGCGAAGATGCCGTCGGCGATCAGGCCGGGGCTGATGTAGGCGGTCTGGAACAGGTCGTACAGCTCGAAGAAGCCGCCCAGCGCCAGCAGGCCGACCAGCCGCCACACGCTGGCGCTGGCGGGCAGGCGATCGATGCGCGCGGCAATCTGTGCAACGTCGGCACTGTGCGCGGATGCAGCAGGGGAGGCCATGGTCGTAGCGTGCAGCCAAGTGAACGCCATCATAGCCAGCGGCCGCTCGCCACCCGGCGCGTGCTTCGTCGGGCGCTCGACGCGTTCGTGCCGGCGTCCATGCCGGCCGGCAGCCGATCGGTTGACGCAAGCGCATGGGCGCCCGCGCACGGCCGAGGCCGCTGATTCGCCGCCCCGCTGTTTGATTGCTGGAATGCTGTAATCCCGCACGGCGGCGCGCAGGCGGCTGGCAATGCCGGCGGTCGGCCCCATCTCTGGCACATCCTCTTTGATCCGGAGTCATTTCATGACCCCTATTTCCGTGCTCGATCTGGCGCCAGTCTGCGAAGGCAGCGACACCACCCACGCCTTCGCCAACATGCTGGATCTGGCGCAGCACGCCGAGCGTTGGGGCTACCAGCGCTATTGGCTGGCCGAACACCACAACATGCCGGGTATCGCCAGCGCCGCCACCGCGGTGCTGATCGGCCATGTGGCCGGCGGCACCAAGACCATTCGCGTCGGTGCCGGCGGCATCATGCTGCCCAACCACGCACCGCTGCAGGTGGCCGAACAGTTCGGCACGCTGGCCTCGCTGTATCCGCAGCGCATCGATCTGGGCCTGGGCCGCGCGCCCGGCACCGACCAACCCACCGCACGTGCGTTGCGCCGTTATTTCGATAGCGCCGACCAGTTCCCGCAGGACGTGGCCGAACTGCTGCGCTACTTCGCGCCGGCCGTGCCGGGGCAGCTGGTACAGGCAGTCCCCGGTGCCGGTCTCGACGTGCCGGTGTGGCTGCTGGGCTCCAGCCTGTTCAGCGCGCGCCTGGCGGCGGCCATGGGGCTATCGTTCGCCTTCGCCTCGCATTTCGCTCCCGATGCGATGGATGAAGCGGTGGCGATCTACCGCCGCGAATTCCGCCCGTCCGCGCAGTTGGCCAAGCCATACGTGATGCTGGCCTTGAACGTGGTGGCCGCCGAAACGCAGGCGCAGGCACGCCGGTTGTTCACCACCCAGCAGCAGAGCTTCGTCAATCTGCGCCGCGGCAAGCCGGGCAAGATTCCGGCGCCGATCGACGACATCGACAGTTTCTGGCAGCCGCACGAGCGCGCCGGAGTGGAACGCGCGCTCGCCTGCACGGTGCTGGGCGACGCCGAGCAGGTGGCGCAGGGCGTGGCGGCCTTCATCGAGCGGCATGCGCCCGATGAGTTGCTGTTCACCGCCAACATCTACGAGCACAGCGCACGTTTGCGCTCGTTCGAAATCGCCGCCGCCGCGGTGCGCGAGCTGGACGTGACCATTGCGTGATTCACGTCGTTTTGCATGGCGATCCGCTCAGATGCGTGCACATCCATTAGGAAGGCACGCATGCAACTTCACGAACGCAGCGAGAGCATCAAGCAGCTGGCCGAATTGATCCGCGGGGTGGACATCGCAATGTTCACCACCGTCTCGGCCGACGGCAAGCTAGTGAGCCGCCCCTTGGGCACGCAGGAGGTCGAATTCGACGGCGACCTGTGGTTCGCCACCGCCGCCGACAGCCCGAAGGTCGCAGAAATCGCCGCCGACGCGCGCGTCAACGTGGCCTACGCCTCGGCATCGAAGAACACCTATGTGTCGGTGGCCGGCACCGCGCAGGTGGTGCACGACCGCGCCAAGATCGAGCAACTGTGGTCGCCGGCGATGAAGGTGTTCTTCCCAGGCGGCAAGGACGATCCCACCTTGCGCCTGATCCATGTACGCGCCGAATCGGCCGAATACTGGGATGGCCCCAGCGGCCTGCTCGGCAAGGCGCTGTATTTCGTCATGACCGCGGTGACCGACGACCCCGGCAGCCTGTCCGACAACCGTGTGGTCGACCTGAAGTAAAGCCCCGATCCGGCTACCGCTGATAAATGCAGAGCAGGCTGCAAGTGCAGCACAGCGCACGAGCCCTTCGCTGGCGGGATTACCCATCACCTCCGCGCAATTAGCCCCTCTCCCGTCGGGAGAGGGGTTGGGGTGAGGGTACGAAGCGACCGGAAACTACGAATAGCCTGCGCTTTAAGGCTAGCGAGACCTGCTGCACTGATCCGCCTAACAACATCCCCACTGCGCAGATCAGCACCGGTTGACTCAACCGCTCGCAACACCGGGACACGCGCAACCAAAGGCGCTAAAACGTGCGCTGGCTCCAGCCCTACCGCCAAGCCACCGGCCACCATCCGCGAATCAGATCCACCAGCTGATCCGAGGTCACCCCGAACACGGCCACCGAGATCAGCGCCGCCGCCCAGCCTGCCAGCAGCAGCGCGCCGTCGCGTTCCAGCAAGGCCAATGCGAACAACAGCAGGATCAGCCCGAAAATGTAGTTGGTGAACGGGATCGGCAAGGTCAGCAGAACGCCGACCATCACCAGCAGTACGCCGGTGAACACCTGCGCCGGCAGGCGATCCAGCAGCCCATGCAGGCGTGGCTTGAGCAGGCGGTCCAGCCGCCGCAAGGTGGGCGCAAGTTTGGTCACGAAGCGCTGGCTGGTACGCCGCCGCGGCCCACGTTCGCCGATGAAGGCCGGCACCCATGGCTTGCGCAGGCAGCACATCATCTGCAGCCCGATCAACACCGTCAGCGGGCCGCTGATGCCGCCGGCCACGCCGGGAATCGGAATGAACGAGGGCAGGATCGCCAGAAACAGGAATACGCCGAACGCGCTTTGCTGCAGGTCCGCCAGAATCTCGCGTACGCGCAGCACCTGCTCCGGGTCGCCATCGCTGAAGGCCGCCAGCAGGCTGCGGATGCCTTCGTTGCGATAGCGCATCTGGTCCTCGTCCGCATCCCCGGCCGGCGGCCGGCCCTCAGCCGACGATGTCATCGCTGCCCTCGTCGCCGACCCGGCTCAGCAACAGCTTGTCCACGCGCGCGCCGTCCAGGTCCACGATCTCGATGCGCCAGCCGGCCCAATCGAAGAATTCGCCGGCTTGCGGAATCCGCCCGAAGTAGTAGATGCACAGCCCGGCCAGCGTGTGGTAATCGCCATCCTCAGCGTCCGGCAACTCGGCGCCCAGCACTTCGCGCAGTTCTTCCACCGGCAGCGAGCCGTCGATCAGCAGCGACCCGTCGGCACGCGTGACCACCAGCGCGTCCTCGTCGGTATTTTCCACCGCCTGCAGACGCCCGACCACCGCGCCCATCAGGTCGCTGATGGTCACCAGGCCACGGATCTCGCCGTATTCGTCCACCACCAGCGCCATCGACTGCTGTTCTTCGCGAAAGATCTCCAGCAGCTTCATCGCATGCGTGGATTCGGACACGAATACCGTATCGCGCAAGGCCTGGAACAGGTGCGCGCCATGCCCGTCCATGCGCGTGACCAGCGATTTGACTTCCAGCACGCCGGCGATGTCCTGGTCGCTGCCGCGATAGACCGGGTAGCGCGAGAATTCGTGTTCGCGCATGACCGCCAGGTTGCGCTCTGGGGCGGCATTGGCGTCCAGCCAGGCAATGCGGTTGCGCGGGGTCATCAGGCTGTCGGCAGTGCGGTCGCCCAGCCGCATCACGCGGTTCATCATGTCGCGCTCGTGCGCGTCGATCACCCCGGCCTCGTGGCTTTCGGCCACCAGCATGCGGATCTCCTCTTCGGTCACCGAGGCCGATTCGTCCTTGCCCATGCCCAGCAGGCGCAGCACCAGCCGGGTGGAACGGGCCAGCACCCACACCCCGGGCGCGGCGATTCTGGCCAGCCAGGCCATCGGCACCGCAACGACGCCTGCGATGTCCTCGGAATTGCGCAGCGCCAGCCGCTTTGGGACAAGTTCGCCGAAGATCAGCGTCAGGAAGGTGATCAACGCCACCGCCAGGGCGCTGCCGATCACCACCGAATACGGGCGCGGCTTGCCGACCAGTTCGAAGGTGGCCGACAGTGCCGGAAACAGTCCCTGCAGCCAGTTGCTGATGGCCTCGCCGATCGCCTCGCCACCGAACACGCCGGTCAGGATGCCGATCAGGGTGATGCCGATCTGGACCGTGGACAGGAAGTTTTCCGGGCTTTCGGCCAGCGCCAGCGCCCGCGCGGCGCGCTTGCTGGAGCCGGCCATCTGCTTCAGGCGGCTCTTGCGCGAGGTCATCAACGACATCTCCGACATGGCGAAGAAACCGTTCAAGACGATCAGGGCGATGACGATCAGAAACTCAACCACGGGCGCAGTCCCCGGTCAATGAAGGGGAGGGCGGGGTTGCACTGCATTGGCCGGCGCGCACGGGGGCGGGGCGGCAAGCGGGGGGGATAGGGTCGTCGTCCATAGGGTGCGCCCGAAGGCGCGGGAGGCATGGTAGCAAACCACAGGGTGGTTCGAGCCGGGAAATGCCGATGTGAAGGCCGTCGCCAGCACCGATATACCCAGACGGGTCATTGAACGGTCATAATTCGCCCTTGGTGCCGTCCTCCCTCGACGGCAGGAAGTTCTCCACCCATGTTCTCGTTGCAGACCATCTTCGGTTCCGGCAAGCAGTTCTATTCGCTCCTGAACGAAGCGGCGCAGGCCGCCTACGACAGCACCAAGGCCTTGCACGCCATGATGCGCGAGTCCGACCGGCAGCCCGCGCTGGACGCCTTCAAGCTCGCCCGCCTGCGCGAACGCGCGGCCTCCGACAAGATCGGCCAGGCCCTGGTGGACAGCTTCATGACCCCGATCGAGCGCGAAGACATCGAAGCGCTGGGCTCGGCGTTGTACAAGATTCCCAAGCAGGTGGAGAAATTCGCCGACCGCTATTCGCTGGCGACCAAGCACCTGGAACACATCGACTTCGCCCCGCGCGCGGCGATGCTGGAACAGGCGGCCGCGGTGGTGGTGGAGATGGTCGACGACCTGCCGCGCATGAACATTGATCGCATAACCGCGCTCAACGACAAGCTGCGCATGCTCGAGAACGAGGCCGACCGGCTGATGCTGGAGTTGTACCGCGACATCTATTCCGGCCGCCTGGACACGCTGCAGATGTTCCTGCTCAAGGAGTTCTTCGAGATCCTGGAAAAAGCCATCGACCGTTGCCGCGAGGCGGGGGTGGTGGTGTACCAGATCGTGTTGAAGAACAGCTGAGGCCGCCGCGTGCTTACCCTTGTACTGGTGGTGATCCTGGCCGCGTTGGTGTTCGAGTTCATCAACGGCTTCCACGACACCGCCAACTCCATCGCCACCGTCGTCGCCACCAAGGTGCTCTCGCCGGGCTGGGCGGTGATGCTGGCGGCCGGCATGAACCTGATCGGCGCCCTCACCGGCACCGCAGTGGCGCTGACCATCGCTTCGGGCCTGCTCAACACCAACGTGGTGGACGTCACTCCGCAGGTGATCCTGTGCGCGCTGCTGGGCGGCATCATCTGGAACCTGATCACCTGGTGGAAGGGCCTGCCGTCGTCGTCCTCGCATGCGCTGATCGGTGGGCTGTGCGGCGCCGGCCTGGCCGCCGCGCACAACAACTGGGATGCCTTGATCTGGTCGGAGAACATCGGCAACTGGGCCAAGAACAAGGGCCTGTTGTGGAAGGTGTTCGTGCCGATGGTCACCTCGCCGATCGCCGGTTTCCTGCTCGGCATCGTGGTGATGGTGCTGCTGTGGGCGATCATCGCCGGCATGTCCAGGCTGGGCGGCCCGATCGGGCGGCTGGCACGGCCGCGCTGGGTCAATGCCTTCTTCGGCAAGGCGCAGATCGCTTCGGCCGCGTACATGGGCTACGCGCACGGGCACAACGATGCGCAGAAGACCATGGGTATCATCGCCATGACCCTGATCGGCGCGCAGTCGGCCGGCGCGCTGGACAATCTGCCCGGCTGGCTGGCCTTCCTGCACCCGGGTACCGGGCTGGCGGCCGGCGACGGCATCCCGATGTGGATCGTGCTGACCTGCGCGGTGGTGATGGCGGCCGGCACCGCGTCGGGCGGCTGGAAGATCATCAAGACGCTCGGCCACAAGATGGTCAAGCTGCATCCCATCCATGGTTTTGCCGCCGAAACCAGCTCGGCCACGGTGCTGACCATGGCCGCGCATTTCGGCATGCCGGTCTCCACCACCCACAGCATCTCCACCGCCATCATGGGCGTGGGCTTTGCCAAAAATCCGCGCTCGCTGCGCCTTGGCGTGATCGAGCGCATCGTCTGGGCCTGGATCCTCACCATTCCTGCCGCCGGCGGCGTGGCCTACCTGATCCTGCGCGCCTTCGAACTGTTTGGCTGGACATGAGTGGTGTCGCGGTGCGGTCATGCACCGTGATCACGATGCAGTGCCATTGGCGCCGGCCGTCCGCGTGCAGCGCGATCGCCGGCGCGCCCTGAGCGAGACCCTTCTTCGATGATGCTGGCATTGGTGTGCGTGTTGTTCGGGCTTGCCTGGTTGATCGACCGCCGCGGGCTGCGGCGGTTTTCCCGCACGCTGGGTGCGCTCACGCTGGCGCTGGTGCTGGCGGTTGGCTGCGGACCGCTGCCGTCGTGGATGCTGCAACACCTGCAGCGCACCGGGGTCAACGATTTCGACGCGTGGGGTGCGCGAAACGTCATCGTGCTGCTCGGCGCCGGCACCGTGCGCCCGGAGGGCCCGGATGCGGTGGCCGAGGCCAATCTGTTCGCGTACGGCCGCATCGTCGAAGCGGCGCGGTTGTACCAGCAGTGCCATCGTCGCGGTGGCGACTGCAAGATCGAGATCAGCGGCGGCGATGCGCGCGGCCTGGGTCTGTCCGAGGCGGTGGTCTATCAGCGCGTGCTGATCGGGTTGGGCATCGACCGCGCGGACCTGATCATGGAGCCGTCCAGCATGAATACCTGGCAGAACGCCCAGTTCAGCCAGCCGCTGTTGCGCGCGCATCGGCCCGATCGCATCGTGCTGGTGTCATCGGCCACCCACCTGCGCCGCGCCGAGCTGTACTTCCGCCACTTCGGCATCGAGGCGGTGCCGGTACGTGCCGACTGGCTGACCGCCACGTGGTCGATCCTGCCGCAGAGCTACAACTTCACCCTGGCCGATGTCGCCCTGCACGAGTACCTGGGCATCGCGCGCTACCAGCTCTACCAATGGCTGGGCTGGAACGTGAAGGCCAGCGAGCCTGGTGCGTTGTGATTGGGGATTGGGGAGTCGGGATTAGGGATTCGTAACGGCTGGTGCGCTGTCAGATCTGTTCGGCTGATGTGCTGGCGACGGTGCTTGCCACTTGCAGATCGGTGGGGCAACGCGCATGCGCGGCGCTTGGAAATGATGATGCTGGTCGATGATGCGTCACCGCATCTTCTCCCGCGCGGCAAGGTGCTCCGCAGGCGGATGAGGGGCGCCTTGGAGGGATATCACTGCCTGCGATGGCCAGCGCGTCGCTACGCGCCACCAGGGTGAATCATCGGCTTCACCCTGACCCTAACTTTCGCTTCGCACCCTGGCCCGTTTGGCGGCGCGGGCGCTAGAAGACAGGTGCGCAAGCGGCACCTTCTCGCCCCGATGGGGCGAAGCTTTAGCTGCTTGGTGTTTTCAGATTTTCAGCCGATTCAAACTTCCAGCGACGCCAGATCGCCCTTGGTTTCCAGCCATTGCTTGCGGTCGCCCGCGCGCTTCTTGGCCAGCAGCATGTCCATCAGCGAACGGGTCTGCTCGCCATCGTCGATGGTCAGCTGCACCAGCCGGCGCGTATCCGGATGGATGGTGGATTCGCGCAGCTGCTGCGGATTCATTTCGCCCAGGCCCTTGAAGCGGGTCACGCTGATCTGGCCCTTCATCTTCTCGCGCGCGATCTTGTCCAGCAGCGTGGTCTTTTCTTCCTCGTCCAGCGCGTAGAACACCTGCTTGCCCACGTCCACGCGGAACAGCGGCGGCATCGCCACGAACACGTGGCCGGCGGCCACAAGGGCAGGGAAATGCTGCAGGAACAGCGCGGTCAGCAGCGTGGCGATATGCAGGCCATCGGAGTCGGCGTCGGCCAGGATCACCACCTTGCCGTAGCGCAGCCCGGTGATGTCGTCCTTGCCCGGGTCGCAGCCGATCGCGATCGCCAGGTTATGCACTTCTTCCGAGGCCAGCACGCTGCCGGAGGCCACTTCCCAGGTATTGAGGATCTTGCCGCGCAGCGGCAGGATCGCCTGGAAATCCTTGTCGCGCGCCTGCTTGGCCGAACCGCCGGCCGAGTCGCCTTCCACCAGGAACAGCTCGGTGCGCGACAGGTCCTGGCTGATGCAGTCGGCCAGCTTGCCGGGCAGGGCCGGGCCCTGGGTGACCTTCTTGCGGACGATCTGCTTTTCGGTCTTCAGGCGCGCGCTGGCGCGATCGATGGCGATCTGCGCGATCTTCTCGCCGATCTCCACGTTCTGGTTGAGATACAGGCTGAAGGCGTCGTGCGCGGCGCCTTCGATGAAGCCGGCGGCCTGGCGCGAGGACAGGCGCTCCTTGGTCTGCCCGGAGAACTGCGGGTCGGTCATCTTCAGGCTGAGCACGAAGGTGACCCGGTCCCACACGTCCTCCGGCGCCAGCTTGACCCCGCGCGGCAGCAGGTTGCGGAAGTCGCAGAACTCGCGCAGCGCATCGGTCAGGCCCGAGCGCAGGCCGTTGACATGGGTGCCGTGCTGCGCGGTCGGAATCAGGTTGACGTAGCTTTCCTGCACCAGCTCGCCTTCCGGCACCCAGGCCGCGGCCCAGTCGACGATCTCGGTGTCCTTCTTCAGGCTGCCCACGAACAACTCGGCCGGCAGCAGCTCGTGCTGGGCCATCTCGCCCTTGAGGTAATCGCGCAGGCCGTTTTCGAAATACCAGCTGTCCTGCTCGCCGGTGGCCTCGTCGTGCAGCTTGACGGTCAGGCCGGGGCACAGCACGGCCTTGGCGCGCAGCAGATGGCGCAGCGCACGCACATTGAACTTGGGCGTGTCGAAATACTTGGGGTCGGCCCAGAAACGCAGCCGCGTGCCGGTGTTCTTCTTGCCCACCGTGCCGACCACTTCCAGCTTGGAGGCGGCGTTGCCGTCGCGGAACTCCATGCGGTGCTCGCTGCCTTCGCGCTTGATGAACAGCTCGACCTTGGTCGAGAGCGCATTGACCACGCTCACGCCCACGCCGTGCAGGCCGCCGGAGAAGGTGTAGTTGCGGTTGCTGAACTTGCCGCCGGCATGCAGGCGGGTCAGGATCAGTTCCACGCCCGGGATCTTCTCTTCCGGATGGATGTCCACCGGCATGCCGCGGCCGTCGTCGGACACCTCGCAGCTGCCATCCTTGTACAGGGTGACTTCGACCTGCCTGGCGTGTCCGGCCAGCGCCTCGTCGACGGAGTTGTCGATCACTTCCTGCGCCAGATGGTTCGGGCGCGCGGTGTCGGTATACATGCCCGGGCGGCGTTTGACCGGGTCCAGGCCTGACAGCACTTCAATATCGGCGGCGTTATAACGGGTGTTCATGCATCTCGTTGGCACGTGAAACGACGCGCAAGTGTGCGGGCTGGGGCGACTTTTTGCACGTGGCAGGCGTTCAGTGCAGGGCTGGGTGCGCTTGGCTACCCTGGCGTTGGTTTCGGAACCGAACGTCCCCACCTGAGGATGTGACCGAACCGGAGGACACCATGAAGTTCAAACATATCCTGATGCTCACCCTGGGCGCGGCCGCTGTGGCGGCCTTGCCGGCGCTGGCCCAGGCCGCCCCGCAGCAGACCGGGCAGGGCGCCACCACGCAGAAGGCCGACGACGCCAAGGCCAAGACCGAAGCCGAGCGCAAGGCCGAGCGCCGCGCCGCCGCTGCCGCGCAGAAGCCCAAGGCCGACAGCGCCCCGCGCGAGGAAGAAGAAGAGGAAAAGCCGGCGCGCTGATCCTCGCGCATCGGCAACTCGCACCACGCAACGCCCCGGCTCAGCCCGGGGCGTCTGCATTTACAGCGGGTTGCAGGCTTTTTTCCGCGCGGGATGCCCTCCTCGTCACGCAACCCTTGGGCATTGGCCCATCACCCGTTAAACTATGGCTTTCCGGGAGGCCTTGAGCCCCATGACTCCCCTGATTTTCGTAACAGGCGGTGTAGTGTCCTCGCTAGGCAAGGGCATCGCCGCAGCTTCGCTTGCGTCCATTCTCGAAGCGCGTGGCCTGAAGGTCACGATGATGAAGCTGGACCCGTACATCAACGTGGACCCGGGCACGATGAGCCCGTTCCAGCATGGCGAGGTCTACGTCACCGACGACGGTGCCGAAACCGACCTGGACCTTGGCCACTACGAGCGCTACGTGCGCACGCGGCTGTCGCGCAAGAACTCGGTCACCACCGGCCGGATCTACGAGAACGTGATCCGCAAGGAGCGCCGCGGCGATTACCTGGGCGCCACCGTGCAGGTGATTCCGCATATCACCGACGAGATCCGCCGTTGCATCGACGAGGCCACGGCCGGTTTCGACGTGGCGCTGATCGAGATCGGCGGCACCGTCGGCGACATCGAGTCGCTGCCGTTCCTGGAGGCGATCCGCCAGGTGCGCACCGAGCGCGGCGCCGAGAAGGCCATGTTCATGCATCTCACCCTGGTGCCGTACATCGCGGCGGCCGGTGAGCTGAAGACCAAGCCGACCCAGCATTCGGTCAAGGAACTGCGCTCGATCGGCATCCAGCCGGACGTGCTGCTGTGCCGGTCCGAGCAGGCGGTGCCGGATTCGGAGCGTCGCAAGATCGCGCTGTTCACCAACGTGTCCGAGCGCGCGGTGATCAGCTGCCCGGACATCGACGTGCTGTATGGCATGCCGCTGGAACTGCTGCGCCAGGGCCTGGACGAACTGGTCATCGATCAGTTCAAGCTGCGCGACAAGGTCGCCGCGGCCGATCTGTCCGAGTGGGCGGCGGTGGTGGATGCGGTCAAGCACCCGCTGGATGAAGTCACCATTGCGGTGGTCGGCAAGTACGTCGATCACCAGGACGCCTACAAGTCGGTGGCCGAAGCGCTGCGTCACGGCGGCTTGCGCCAGCGCACCAAGGTCAACCTGAAATGGCTGGAAGCCCAGGACCTGGAAGGCAGCGACATGGCGGCCTTGCAGGATATCGACGGTATCCTGGTGCCGGGCGGCTTCGGCGACCGCGGCTTCGAAGGCAAGGTACTGACCTCCAAGTACGCGCGTGAGCACAAGGTGCCGTACTTCGGCATCTGCTACGGCATGCAGGCCGCCGTGGTGGACTACGCGCGCCATGTGGCCGCGCTGGACGCGGCCAACAGCACCGAGAACGATCGGCAGTCGCCGCATCCTGTGATCGGCCTGATCACCGAGTGGCGCACCGCCACCGGCGAAGTCGAAAAGCGCGACGAAAAGTCGGACCTGGGCGGCACCATGCGCCTGGGCCTGCAGGAGCAGCGCCTGAAGCCGGGCACGCTGGCGCGCGAGGTCTACGGCAAGGACGTGGTGGCCGAGCGTCACCGTCACCGCTACGAGTTCAACAACCGCTACCGCACCCAGCTGGAAGATGCCGGCCTGGTGATTTCCGGCAAGTCGATGGACGACACGCTGGTGGAAGTGGTGGAGCTGCCGCGCGATGCGCACCCCTGGTTCCTGGCCTGCCAGGCGCATCCGGAGTTCCTGTCCACGCCGCGCGACGGGCATCCGCTGTTCATCGGCTTCGTGCGCGCTGCGCGCGAGAAGAAGGCTGGCGGCAAGTTGCTCAAGGAAGCGCGTGCGTGAGTTGTTCTTTCTCCTGTCAGGAGCAGGTGACCCGAAGGGGCGGATGAAGATGCGCCGCAATGCACTTGAAGGTGGCAGCCATGACGAGCGCATCGCTGCGCGCCAGTTAGGCAAACCATCATGCTTCAGCAGTGCTTCGCAACCGCACCCTCACCCCAACCCCTCTCCCGACGGGAGAGGGGCTCAGATCATGGCAACTCCCTTCTCCCGACGGGAGAGGGGCTCAGATCATGGCAATTCCCTTCTCCCGTCGGGAGAAGGGCTCAGATCATGGCAATTCCCTTCTCCCGACGGGAGAGGGCTCAGATCATGGCAACTCCCTTCTCCCGTCGGGAGAAGGTGGCGCGAAGCGCCGGATGAGGGTACGGGCGAAGCCTCATGCACCCAATCACTCAGTTACCACGCGCAAGCCTTACCCTCACCCCAACCCCTCTCCCGATGGGAGAGGGGCTTTAATCAATAGGTGACCTGATGAAACTGTGTGACTTCGAAGTCGGCCTCGACCAGCCGTTGTTCCTGATTGCAGGCCCGTGCGTGATCGAGTCGATGCAGTTGCAGCTCGATGTCGCCGGCAAGCTCAAGGAGATCACCGGCAAGCTGGGGATCAACTTCATCTTCAAGTCGAGCTTCGACAAGGCCAACCGCACCTCGGGCACCAGCTTTCGTGGCCCCGGGCTGGAAGAAGGCCTGAAGGTACTGGCTGCGGTGAAGCAGCAGATCGGTGTGCCGGTACTCACCGATGTGCACGAATACACCCCGATGAACGAAGTGGCCGCGGTAGTCGATGTGCTGCAGACCCCGGCGTTTCTGGTGCGCCAGACCGACTTCATCAGGAACGTCTGCGCCGCCGGCAAGCCGGTGAACATCAAGAAGGGCCAGTTCCTGGCGCCGTGGGATATGAAGCCGGTGGTGGACAAGGCCAAGTCCACCGGCAACGAGCAGATCATGGTCTGCGAGCGTGGCGCCTCGTTCGGCTACAACAACCTGGTCAGCGACATGCGCTCGTTGAGCGTGATGCGCGACACCGGTTGCCCGGTGGTGTTCGACGCCACCCATTCGGTGCAGTTGCCGGGCGGGCAGGGCAGCAGCTCCGGCGGCCAGCGCGAGTTCGTGCCGGTACTGGCGCGCGCCGCCGTGGCAGTAGGCATTTCCGGCCTGTTCGCCGAAACCCATCCGGATCCGTCCAAGGCGTTGTCCGATGGTCCCAATGCGTGGCCGCTGGATCGCATGGAAGAACTGCTGGAAACGCTGATGGAACTGGACGCAGTGACCAAGAAGCACGGGTTCGCGCGCTTCGCATGAGTTCCGTGCCGCGGGCGTTGGTGGCAACGCGTCGCCAGCGCCGGCAGTGGCGGAAGTGGCCCTGGGGCTGGATGGCCTTAGGTCTGTCGCTCGCTGCATGGGCCTGCCTGGCCGTGATGGTCTTGCTGGTGACCGCCAGCATCGGCATGCCGGGCGACGGCAACCAGGCGATACAGGCCACGCGCATTCCGATGCTTGTCACGCTGTTGGCAGGCGCGGTGGCGACCGTGGGCGGTCTTGTCGCCAGCCCGGTCGCGTTCTCGCTGCGTCGCCAGCCGGGCGCTGCCGCCATGGGCGTGGCGCTGCTGTTGCTCTTGCTCCTGCTGTTTTGCGTGTCGCTGCTGGGCCTGCGGGCCTAGCTGCGCAGTCGTGCCGGCCAGGCACGCATCTGGCCCATGCGATTTGGCAATGGCGCGGTGTACGGCGATAATCCGGCAGCTTGTTTCCGGTGTACTTCCCCCCTTACTGGTAACCGAACGGACCTATGACCACTATCGCCAAGATCCTCGCCCGCGAAATCCTCGATTCCCGCGGCAATCCCACGCTGGAGGCGGAAGTCACGCTGGCAGACGGCTCCTTCGGTCGCGCGGCCGTCCCCTCGGGCGCCTCGACCGGCACCAAGGAAGCGGTGGAACTGCGCGATGGCGACAAGACCCGGTACCTGGGCAAGGGCGTGCGCCATGCAGTGGACAACGTCAACGGCACCATCGCCGAGACCCTGAAGAATTTCGATGCCGCCGACCAGCAGGGCCTGGACCGTCGCCTGATCGATCTGGACGGCACCGAGAACAAGGGCCGCCTGGGCGCCAACGCGCTGCTGGGCGTCTCGCTCGCCGCTGCGCATGCGGTGGCCGCCTCGCGCAAGCAGCCGTTGTGGCAGTACCTGTCCACCATCACCGAATCGGACGTGTCGCTGCCGGTGCCGATGATGAACATCATCAACGGTGGTGCGCATGCCGACAACAATGTCGACTTCCAGGAATTCATGGTGCTGCCGGTCGGCTGCGGCTCGTTCTCCGAAGCGCTGCGCGCCGGCACCGAAATCTTCCATTCGCTCAAGTCGGTGCTCAAGGGCCATGGCCTGAGCACGGCGGTGGGCGACGAAGGCGGTTTTGCGCCGGATTTCCGCAGCAATGTCGAAGCGCTGGACACCATTCTCGAAGCGATCGGCAAGGCCGGCTACACCGCCGGTGAAGACATCCTGCTGGGCCTGGACGTGGCGTCCTCGGAGTTCTACGACAACGGCAAGTACAATCTGGTCGGCGAGAACAAGCGCCTGACCAGCGAGCAGTTCGTCGACTTCCTGGCCGACTGGGTCGCGCAGTACCCGATCATCAGCATCGAAGACGGCCTGGCCGAGGACGACTGGTCCGGTTGGAAGCTGCTGACCGAGCGCGTCGGCAAGAAGGTGCAACTGGTGGGCGACGACCTGTTCGTCACCAACCCGAAGATCTTCAAGCAGGGCATCGACTCGAGCACCGCCAATGCGATCCTGATCAAGGTCAACCAGATCGGCACGCTGACCGAAACGCTGGAAGCCATCGCGATGGCGCATGCGGCCAACTACGCCTCCATCGTCTCGCACCGTTCGGGCGAAACCGAAGACACCACCATCGCCGACATCGCCGTGGCCACCACCGCCACCCAGATCAAGACCGGCTCGCTGTGCCGCAGCGACCGCGTGGCCAAGTACAACCAGTTGCTGCGCATCGAGCAGGCGCTGGGTTCCGGCGCGCGTTACGCCGGCCGCGACGCGTTCGTTTCGATCAAGCGATAAGCCGTGCGCAACTGGCGCTGGCTACTGCTGGTGCTGGCGGTACTGCTGGCTTGGCTGCAGTACCGCTTCTGGTTCGGGCCTGGGAATTCCGGTGAAGTCATGATGCTGGAAGCCCAGGTCGCGCATCAGACACAGGACAACGAAGGCCTGCGCCAACGCAACCAGGCGTTGGCCGCAGAGGTCAAGGACTTGAAGGATGGCGAGGCGGCAATCGAGGAACGCGCGCGCAGCGAGCTGGGCATGATCAAGCCGGGCGAGACGTTCTACCGCGTGGTCGAGGATGCGCCGCTGCCATCGCCTGACGCTGCGGCTTCCGCACCGCAAGCGCCTGCTTCCACCGATCCGGTGGACCATCCGTGACCGGCTCGATCTGGGCCATCGTGCCTGCGGCCGGACGTGGCACCCGGTTCGGTGGGCCCAGGCCCAAGCAATACCTGTACGCGGCCGGGCAGCCGCTGATGGCCTACACCCTGGCGGCACTGGCCGCACATCCGGCGGTGGCCGGCATCCTGGTGGCGATCGCTGCCGATGATGTCGATTGGCCGGGCTGGACGGCGGTGCAGGCCAAGCCGGTGCTGACCTGTGCCGGCGGTGCGACGCGCGCTGCCTCGGTGCTGGCCGGCCTGCTGGCATTGCCCGACAGCGTACGCGCGGACGATTTCGTGCTGGTGCACGATGCCGCGCGCCCGAATCTGGCATTGGCCGATCTGGATCGATTGCTGGAAATCGGCCGCAGCGATCCGGTGGGCGCGATTCTGGCGGCGCCGGTGCGCGACACGCTCAAGCGTGCCGGCGACGACGGCGGCATCGACGGCACCGAACCGCGCGAGCGCCTGTGGCGCGCGCTCACTCCGCAATTGTTTCGCCGGCATCAGCTGATCCGCGGCCTGACCGAGGCCTCGGCCGCCGGGGTGGACGTGACCGACGAGGCGATGGCGATGGAGCGGCTGGGATTGCGCCCCTTGCTGGTGGAAGGGGCCGAAGACAACTTCAAGGTCACCACGCCGGCAGATCTGGCGCGTTTTGAGTTCGAACTGGCGAGACGGGACCGGGGACCCGGGACCTGGGACCCGGACAGCCTCGGTCCACCGTCTACTGTCTTGGCATCTGCCGTTCCGGGTCCCCGGTCCTGGGTCCCCGGTCCCGAAGAGGTTTGATCCATGTCATTCAATTTCCGCATCGGCCAAGGCTATGACGTCCATGCGTTCGGCCCTGGCGACCACGTGATGCTCGGCGGCGTGCGGGTGGCGCATAGCCACGGCGTGCTCGCCCACAGCGACGGCGACGTGGTGTTGCACGCGTTGTGCGATGCCATGCTGGGCGCGCTGGCGCTGGGCGACATCGGTCAGCATTTTCCGCCCAGCGATGCGCGCTGGAAGGGTGCCGACAGTGCGCAATTCCTGCAGCATTGCGATCAGTTGCTGCGCGAGCGTGGCTGGCGGGTCGGCAATGCCGATATCACCGTGATCTGCGAGCGTCCCAAGGTCGGCCCGCACGCGCTGGCGATGCGCGAACGCATTGCCGGCCTGCTGGCGATCGAACTCGATGCGGTCAGCGTCAAGGCCACCACCAGCGAGAAGCTCGGCTTCACCGGCCGCGGCGAAGGCATCGCGGCACAGGCGGCGGTGCTGCTGGGCAAGATCGCTGCCTGATCCACTCCTGCCTGTCGGCCCCATCCGGCAGGCCAGGCGACATTCCGCGCCGAGCCATCGGCCCACAGCGCACGCTGCGTCGGCGCGAAGGCAAACCACTGCATGAGCGAGACCTCCGTTCTTCCACGCGCGCACGGCGCAGCGGTGCTGCGTGCGGTCATGCGCAGCACGCCGGAGGACTTCCAGGTGGACGAGCAGCCGGCATTCGAGCCCTCCGGCGAAGGCGAGCATCTGCTGCTCACCATCCGCAAGCGTGGGCAGAACACCGCCTATGTCGCCAAGGCGCTCGCGCGTTGGGCAGGCATCGCCGAGATGGGGGTGAGCTACGCCGGCTTGAAGGATCGCCATGCGGTCACCACGCAGCGTTTCAGCGTGCACCTGCCCAGGCGCGTGGCGCCGGATCTGGCCACGCTCGACGACGCGCAACTGCAAGTGATCGACAGCACCTGGCACAACCGCAAGCTGCAACGCGGCGCATTGCTGGGCAATCGCTTCGTGCTGACCCTGCGCGACGTGCACGGCGAGCGCGAGGCCATCGAGCAACGCCTGCAGGCGATCGCCGCGCGCGGCATTCCCAACTGGTTCGGCGAACAACGCTTCGGCCGCGACGGCGGCAACGTGGCATCGGCGCTGGCGATGTTCGGCCATGTACAGCGCGCCGACGGCAGCCTGGCGCCGGCGCCGCCATCGAAACGGCGGCTGCGCAACGACCAGCGTTCGATCCTGCTGTCGGCGGCGCGCTCGGCGCTGTTCAATCGCGTATTGGCCGCGCGCGTGCAGCAGGGCAGTTGGGACGCCGCGCTGGAGGGCGAAGCCTGGATGCTGGATGGCTCGCGCAGCGTATTCGGTCCCGAGCCGTGGAGTGAGGTGCTGGCCGAGCGGCTGGCGCGCTTCGATATCCACCCCAGCGGCCCGTTGTGGGGTGCCGGCGAGCTGCGTTCGACCGGGCAGGCGGCGGCGGTGGAGCAGGGCGCGTTGTCCGATCCGCAATCGGACGTGCTGCGACACGGCCTGGAGGCCGCGGGCTTGAAGCAGGAGCGCCGCGCACTGCGCTTGCGTCCGCAACGGCTGGAGTATCGCTGGTTGGAGGCGGACAGCCTGCAGATCGAATTCGCACTGCCGCCGGGCTGCTACGCCACCGCGGTGCTGTGGGAGCTGGGCGACGTCAGCGATGCCGGGCGTCTCGATGCCGGCCTGCGTTCCGATGCCTAGGCCTGTCCGGTGGTCGTCGGCGGCCCGGCAAACACGTCATCGTCGTAGGAGCGGACCTGGCCGCGACAGGCCTGCCCGTCAACGCGTCCTTTGCGCAAGCGCATGCCACACCGGCGACCCATCGCCCAATCGGCGCTAACGCCGCGCCAGCAGCACCAGCAACGCACCGGTGCCGCCCTGCGTGGGCGGCGCAGAATGGAACGCCAGCACGTCATTGCGCTGGCGCAGCAAGCGGTCCATCAGGTTCTTCAACACCGGCGCGCCGTTGTCCGATTGCAGACCCTTGCCGTGGATGATGCGCACGCAGCCATGTTCGTGCGCGTGCGCCTCGAGCAGGAACTGGCGCAACAAGGCCTCGGCCTGGGCGGCGCTGGCGCCGTGCAGATCCAGTTCGTCCTGCACCGAGAATTGCCCGCGCTTGAGGCGCTGGAACAGCCGGGCAGGCAGCGTGTCGCGCCGATAGCTGGCGATGTCGCCGGCTTCCAGCGGCGCGCTGTCGCGCAGCAGGCGGGCGAATTCGGTGTGTGCCTGCGCCTCGTCGCGCTCGGCCATGCGCGCGCGCGGCTTCGGCCGCGGCTTGGCATTGGCCGGCGGCGCCACCTCGCGGATCGGCTGGACCGCGCCAATGGCCGCGCGGAACAGCGCGCCCTCGTCTTCGTCTTCGGAATGCGACATGGGTACAGCCTAACCGTTCCAACCCCAGGCGCACGCGAAGATCAAGCGGCAAGCCCGTGGACGCATCCGGTATCATGACCGGGTTTTCCGAGGAGTCCCATGCGCGTACTGGTTAGCAACGACGACGGTGTCGACGCCCCCGGCATCCAGATCCTGGCCGAGGCACTGCGTGGTGCCGGTCATGAAGTGATGGTGGTCGCGCCCGATCGCGACCGCTCCGGCGCCAGCAATTCGCTGACGCTGGATGTTCCCATTCGTACCCGCCGCATCGACGCGCAGACCTGCGCGGTGGCCGGCACGCCGACCGACTGCGTGCATCTGGCGCTCACCGGCATGCTGGATTACGACCCGGATATCGTGGTCTCCGGCATCAACAACTCGGCCAATCTGGGCGACGACGTGATCTATTCCGGCACCGTCTCTGCCGCGATGGAGGGCCGTTTCCTGGGCCTGCCCGCCGTGGCGGTGTCGCTGGTCACGCAGAATCACCAAGCGCACAACTACGAGACCGCCGCACGCGCTGCAGTGGAAATCGTTGCGCGGTTGAAGGCCGATCCGTTGCCGGCCGACACCATCCTCAACGTCAACGTGCCGGATCTGCCCTGGTCGGATGTGCTCGGTTTCGAGGTTACCCGGCTCGGCAACCGCCACCGTTCCGAGCCGTGCGTGCCGCAGCGCGACCCGCGCGGCCGCACCGTGTACTGGATCGGCCCGGCCGGTCCCGAACAGGACGCCGGCGCCGGCACCGATTTCCACGCCGTGCGCACCGGGCGGATTTCGATCACGCCGATCCATGTCGATCTCACCCGCTACCAGGCGCTGGAGACCGTGGCCGGCTGGGTCGGCGGCCTGACCGCCGCGCTGGACGGACCGGCATGACGCCCAGGCTGCGCCTGCAACCGGAGTCGGTGGGGATCGGCATGACCTCGCAACGCGTGCGCGACCGCCTGGTCGAGCGCCTGCGCGAGGCCGGCATCCAGGACGAAGCCACACTCAATGCGATGCGCACCGTGCCGCGGCATCTGTTCATCGATGAGGCACTGGCCTCGCGCGCCTACGAAGACACCGCGCTGCCGATCGGCCATGGCCAGACCATCTCCCAGCCCTGGGTGGTGGCGCGCATGACCGAAGCGGTGCTGCAGGTGGCGCCGACCAAGGTGCTCGAAGTGGGCACCGGTTCCGGTTACCAGGGCGCGATCCTCGCCGCGCTGGGGCTGGAGGTCTACACGGTCGAGCGCATCGGCGATCTGCTGCGGCAGGCGCGCAAGCGCTTCCGCCATCTCGGTATGAATGTGCGCAGCAAACACGACGATGGCCGCATCGGCTGGCCCGAGCATGGTCCGTACGACGCCATCGTGGTGACTGCTGCTGCGCCGGCGCTGGTCGATGCGCTGGTCGATCAGCTGGCGGTCGGCGGTCGGCTGGTCGCCCCGGTCGGTGGTGCGTCCTCGCAGTCGCTGGTGCAACTCACTCGCGCTGCCGACGGGGCGATCGAGCAACAGGTTCTGGCCCCGGTCACGTTCGTCCCGCTGTTGTCGGGCATGCTGGATTGACCCCATGAGAGTTTCACGATGAAGATTTTCGGGCCGTTGTACGACGTGGCCATCCGTTGGTCGCGCCACCGCCGCGCACCCGCGCTGCTGACCGGCCTCAGCTTCGTGGAGGGCTTCATCTTCCCGGTGCCGCCGGAGGTGATGCTGGCGCCGATGTCGCTGGCCGAGCCCAAACGCTCGCTCTGGTTCGCCACCTTGAGCCTGATCGGTTCGATCTGCGGCGCATTGGTCGGCTATCTGTTGGGCCACTTCGCTTTCGCCGCACTGCAGCCGTTGATCGAATGGCTGGGTTGGAGCACGAAGATCCAGGCGCAGATCGAGACCCTGCGCGTGCTGGTGGCCGACTCGCCCTGGAAGGCCTTCTGGGCGTTGGTGCTGGTTGGCTTCACCCCGATCCCGCTGAAGATCTTCACCTGGGCGTCGGGCGTGGTCGGCGTGCCGATCCTGCCGTTCATCGCCAGCATGCTGGTGGGGCGCGGCAAGCGCGTGTACCTGGTGGCCGGTGCCATCCGCCTGGGTGGCGCGCGGGCCGAGGCCGCCTTGCACAGGTGGATCGAGCCGCTGGGCTGGGTGGCGATGGCGGTGCTCGCGGCCGGCGCCGGCTGGCTGGTATGGAAGACAACGAACGGATGAGCAAGACGCAGATGAATTCGGTACGCAAGACAGCAGTCATGCTCATGGTCGCCATCGGGCTGACCGCCTGCAGTGCCACGGTGGTGCGTTCGCCCGGTGCCGGCGGCGCTTCTGCGTCGTCGCGCCCTGCGGCGCCGCCGCGGCCGTCGATACCGCGCCCCGGTGCCACCGTCACCGTGCAGCGCGGCGACACCCTGTATGCGATTTCGCGCCGGACCAATATCACGGCCGCCGATCTGGCCGCCTGGAACGGCCTGTCGTCTCCGAACACGATCTATCCGGGGCAGATCCTCAAGCTGTATCCCGGCGGGGCGAGCAAGCCCGGCAGCAGTGCCCCGGTGGCTGGCGGTACCGTGGTCCCGGCGCGTCCGGCCGCACCGGTCGCCGCGCCGGTCAGCAGCGGTTTTTCATGGCGCTGGCCCGCCGATGGCGTGGTGGTCGGTACGTTCGTGAGCGGCGAGACCACCAGGCAGGGCGTAGATATCGCCGGCACCAGCGGCCAGGCCGTGCGTGCGGCCGCCGATGGTGTCGTGGTCTATTCCGGCGCCGGCCTGGTCGGCTATGGCGAGCTGATCATCATCAAGCACAACGACCAGTGGCTGTCGGCCTACGGCCACAACCGCAAGCGCCTGCTCAACGAGGGCCAGAACGTCAAGGCCGGCCAGCAGATCGCCGAAATGGGCCGCAGCGGCGCCGCGCGCGACATGCTGCACTTCGAGATCCGCTACAACGGCAAGCCGGTGGATCCGTTGCTCTATTTGCCCAGGAAGTGATTCGGGCGCGGGGAATCGGGATTCGAGATTTGGGATTCGCAACAGCGCCTAGGCGGGCGCCCTGCGCGGGGTGTGGCGTTCGATCGCTCGGCGGTCGTCAGCGGCAGCGCCTCATCGGCGAGCCGGCCTGGCTGCACGCGCGAGCGCGAAACACTGCAGTAGTCCGCTCTTGCGAATCCCCAATCCCGACTCCCTAATCCCGCCCTTCCAGAATCATCGCCAGTGCCACCCGGCGGCCTTCGCTGGCCAGCACGTTGTAGGTGCGGGCGGCGGCGGCGTTGGTCATCGCTTCCAGGCCTATGCCGCGGGTCAGGCAGGCGGCCAGGACCTGGGCACTGGGAAATTGCTGGCGGTCGCCAGTGCCCAGCAGGATCACGGCCGGGGCCAGCGCCAGGACCGCGTCCATGTGGCTGGCCTGCAGGTGCGCCAGGTCCTGCACCGGCCAATGGTCGACCAGTTCGTCCGGCATCAGCACGAAGCTGCGTTGCAGGATCTGCTCGTTCACCTTGGCATGGCGGCCATCGGCCGCGCGCAAGGCGTAGGTGTAATCGGGGTGTTCCTGGCTCAAAGGCATGAAGGCACTCGCAGGTTCAACCGCGCGGCAGCACGATCTGGCGCTTTTCCTTGCTGGGGCGGTACAGGATGGCGATGTGGCCGATCCGCTGTACCAGGGCGCTGCCGGTCTGTCCGACCAACTCGGCGATCAATGCATCGCGGGTCTCACGGTCCTCGGAAGCCACCTTCACCTTGATCAGTTCATGGCGCTCGAGCACTTCCTCGAGTTCGGCCAGGAATGCCGGCGTGACGCCCTTGCCGCCGGTCTGCAGCAGCGCCTTGAGGTCGTGGGCCTGGCCGCGCAGGAAACGGGTCTGGGCGGAGGTGAGAACGATGGACATGCAGGATCGAAGGGCAGCAAAGGGCGTTCAGGGTATCATGGCGGCCCGTTCGGACCCCTTTGCCAATGCCTTCCCGCAGTAAAAGCAGCCAGCGCTGGCTCAAGGAACATTTCGCCGACCCTTACGTCAAGAAGGCCCAGGCCGAGGGCATGCGCTCGCGCGCGGCCTACAAGCTGGAGGAGCTGCTGCAGCGCGACCGCCTGCTCAGGCCCGGCATGGTGGTGGTGGACCTCGGCGCCGCGCCGGGCGGCTGGTCGCAGCAGGTGCGCAAGTCCATGGGCGACAGCGGCCGGGTGGTGGCCTTGGACATCCTGGAGATGCCCGCCCTGGCCGGCGTGGAGTTCCTTCACGGCGACTTCAGGGAGCAAGCCGTCCTATCGCAGTTCGAAGCGCTGCTGGGCGATGTGCCGGTGGACCTTGTGCTGTCGGATATGGCCCCCAATAAGAGTGGCATGGATGCGGTCGACCAACCGCGGATGATGCACCTGGCGGAACTGGCGATGGACTTTGCCGACACCCACCTCAAACCGGGCGGGGCGTTCCTGATCAAGCTGTTCCAGGGTGTGGGATCCGACGACTACATTCGCGAGCTTCGCCGCCGCTATGACAAGGTGACGATCCGCAAGCCGGCGGCCTCGCGCAAGCGCTCCCCGGAAGTTTATGCGCTCGGTCAGGGCAAGCGTGTCCAGATCAAGTAAGCTGGCAGTGACCACCGTGTTTCAAGAATTAAAGAGTAGAGGGCACCGGAGCCAATGAGGATGAACGACTTGACCAAGAATCTGCTGCTGTGGGTGGTCGTCGCGGTTGTGCTGATGGTCGTCTTCCAGAGCTTCTCGCCGCGGATGGCGGGCGGTGTCGGTGCCGACTCGATCACCTATACCCAGTTCCTGAAGGAAGTGGATTCCGGGCGCGTCAAGTCGGTGGATTACACCGACGAGACCAACCTGGCCGTCAACGCGATCCGCTTCAAGCGCACCGACGGCAGCGAAGCCACCGTCTACGGTCCGCGCGACGACAAGCTGGTCGACGTGCTGTACAGCAAGAACATCGAAATGACCCGGCAGAAGCCGTCCACCGGCCCCGGGTTCTGGTCGTTGGTGCTGAATTTCCTGCCGGTCATTCTGATCATCGGCTTCTGGCTGTTCATCATGCGCCAGATGCAGGGTGGCGGCGGTGGCGCCAAGGGCGCGATGAGCTTCGGCAAGTCGCGCGCCAAGCTGCAGGGCGAGGACCAGATCAAGATCACCTTCGCCGACGTTGCCGGTTGCGACGAGGCCAAGGAAGAAGTGGGCGAGCTGGTCGAATTCCTGCGTGACCCGACCAAGTTCACTAAGCTGGGCGGCAAGATCCCGCGCGGCGTGCTGATGGTGGGTCCGCCGGGTACCGGCAAGACCTTGCTCGCCAAGGCGATCGCCGGCGAGGCCAAGGTGCCTTTCTTCAGCATTTCCGGTTCGGATTTCGTGGAAATGTTCGTCGGCGTCGGCGCCAGCCGCGTGCGTGACATGTTCGAGCAGGCCAAGAAACATGCGCCGTGCATCATCTTCATCGACGAAATCGATGCGGTGGGCCGTCACCGCGGTGCCGGCCTGGGCGGCGGTCATGACGAGCGCGAGCAGACCCTGAACCAGTTGCTGGTCGAGATGGACGGCTTCGAGGGTGGCGAAGGCGTGATCGTGATCGCCGCGACCAACCGTCCGGACGTGCTGGACCCGGCGCTGCTGCGTCCGGGCCGTTTCGACCGCCAGGTCGTGGTGGGCCTGCCGGACGTCAAGGGACGCGAGCAGATCCTGCGCGTGCACATGCGCAAGCTGCCGCTGGCCGACGACGTGGCGCCGATGTTCATTGCGCGAGGGACGCCTGGCTTCTCGGGTGCGGACCTGGCCAATCTCTGCAACGAGGCGGCGCTGTTCGCCGCGCGCGAGGCGGTCAAGGAAGTGCGGATGGATCATTTCGATCGCGCACGCGACAAGATCCTGATGGGCGCCGAGCGTCGTTCGATGGCGATGAGCGAGGAAGAAAAGACCAACACCGCCTATCACGAGGCCGGCCACGCCATCATCGGTCGCCTGGTCCCGGATCACGATCCGGTCTACAAGGTCACCATCATCCCGCGTGGGCGTGCGCTGGGCGTCACCCAGTTCTTGCCCGAGGGCGATCGCTACAGCTCCACCCGCGAGAGCCTGCATAGCCGTCTGGCCACGCTGTACGGCGGACGCGTTGCCGAAGAGCTGATCTTCGGCGCGGACAAGGTGACCACCGGCGCCTCCAACGACATCGAACGCGCGACCAAGATGGCGCGCAACATGGTCACCAAGTGGGGCCTGTCCGATGAGCTCGGTCCGATCGCCTATGGCGAGGAAGAGGACGAGGTATTCCTGGGGCGTTCGGTGACGCAACACAAGAGCGTGTCCGATGAAACCGCACGCAAGATCGACGATGTGGTGCGCGACATCCTGGATGGTGCCTACAACCGCGCCAAGACCATCCTGACCGAGAACATCGACAAGCTGCACGTGATGGCCAAGCTGTTGCTGGAGTACGAAACCATCGACGTGCCGCAGATCGACGCCATCATGGAAGGCCGCGACCCGCCGCCGCCGGCCGGTTGGGGCAAGTCGGACAAGGACGGTGGCAACAACAACGACAAGGGCAGCCCGCGTCCGTTGCCGCCGATCGCAGGTCCCGCCGAGCAGCTATAAGCTGCCGCCGACCAGCGTGACGTAACAAGCGTCGGGGCCAGGAAGCGATTCCTGGCCCCGATGCGTTGCAGCGTCAGGCAATGTGGGAACGTCTGCGGGAAGGGCGGCAATACGCATACTGTGTTGGTGGTGCGCAGGCTGTGGTGACCGGACAGGCGCGCGGTTGCGCAAGATGCCAGATGCCGCGCGCTGCGCGACAATGGCAGACACGCTGACCGCTGACCGCAGCGCTGGCCGGCTGCGATGACACGACACGGCGGCCGTCGCCATCGCTGCAGTGCGCTCATGCCAGCGCGGCGTGCCGCCCATGACCTCGTACCACCGATGCAGGAGCTTCCCGATGTTCGACACCGCCCTCAAACTGGATTGCGCCGGTCGCAGCCTGCGACTGGACGCGCCGCAGGTGATGGGCATCGTCAATGTCACGCCCGACTCGTTCTCCGACGGCGGCCAGCATGCCACGTGCGATGCGGCAATCGCCCATGGCCTGCGGCTGGTGGAGCAGGGCGCGGCGGTACTGGATATCGGTGGCGAATCCACCCGTCCCGGAGCAGCGCCGGTGTCGCTGGACGACGAACTGCAGCGCGTGATTCCGGTGATCCAGGCGCTGGCGCATCAGACGAGAGTGCCGATCAGCATCGATACGTTCAAGCCGGAGGTCATGCGCGCAGCCGTCGCGGCTGGGGCCGGCATGATCAACGATGTGCATGCGCTGCGCTCGCCGGGCGCATTGCAGGCGGCGGCAGAGTTGCAGGTGCCGGTGGTGTTGATGCATGCGCGCAACGCGCCGCATGCGATGGAGCAGGCCCCGCACTACGACGACGTGGTGGGGGAGGTGCATCGTTTCCTCGCCGAGCGCATCTTCGCCGCGGAAATGGCAGGGATCGACAAGCGTCGGCTGCTGCTCGACCCCGGCTTCGGTTTCGACAAGACCACCGCACACAATCTCACCGTGCTGGCGCAACTGCAGCGCCTGCAGGAATTCGGCCTGCCGGTGCTGGCGGGGCTGTCGCGCAAGCGCAGCATCGGTGAGGTGACCGGCCGCGAAGTGGCCGCCGAGCGGGTACACGGTTCGGTGGCCGCGCATCTGATCGCCGCCCAGCACGGCGCGCTGGTGTTGCGCGTGCACGACGTGGCCGCGACCGTGGACGCGCTGAAGGTCTGGAGCGCGGTCGCTGCGATCCCGGTGCCGCGGGTGACGGCGCCGGCTGCGCCGACGATCCGCTGGCCGGACGAGGACTGATGCCAGCGGACCGCCGCCCGCTGGCGATCGCGCTGATGGGCCCCACCGCCAGCGGCAAGACCGCGCTGGCGGTGGAGGCGGCGCAGCGCTGGAATGGCGAGATCGTCAGCGTCGATTCGGCACTGGTCTATCGCGGGCTGGATATCGGTGCAGCCAAGCCGGACGCGGCGATGCGCGCGGCGGTGCCGCACCATCTGATCGATCTGCGCGATCCGTGGCAGACCTATTCGGCCGCCGAGTTCGCCAGCGATGCGCGGCGCGCGATCGACGACATCCTTGCGCGCGGCAAGCTGCCGATCCTGGCTGGCGGCACCGGACTGTATTTCCGCGCGCTGCTGGAGGGCCTGTCGCAACTGCCCCAGGCCGACCCGGCGGTGCGCGCGGCGATTGCAGCGCAGGCCGAGCAGCTCGGATGGGCCGCCCTGCATGCGCAGCTGGCACGGATCGATCCTGTTGCCGCGGCGCGCATTCATGCCACCGACCCGCAACGCATCCAGCGCGCGCTGGAGGTGCATCGCATCAGCGGCCGGCCGCTCACCTACTGGCAGAGCCTGCCGGCGCCGCCAAGGTTGCCGGTGCGGGTGCTGAAGCTGATCCTGGCCCCGCGCGAGCGGGCGGTACTGCATGCGCGGATTGCGCAGCGGCTGGAGCAGATGCTTGCGCAGGGTTTTCTCGGCGAAGTGGAAGCGTTGCGGGCGCTGCCGCAGATGCGTGCGGTGGCCGCGCCGCTGGATCTGCCGGCAGTGCGCGCGGTGGGCTACCGCCAGGCCTGGGAGTATCTGGACGGCGCCGGCAGCCTGGCGGAGTTTGGCGACAAGGCGGTGCAGGCGACCCGGCAACTGGCCAAGCGGCAGCTCACCTGGCTGCGTGGCGAGCTCGACGCGCGCTGGTTCGACCCGGAGCGTGACCGACATCAATTGGAGGACGCACTTGTCGGCTTCCTCGCCCATCGTCCCGCTGTACGGCAGGCTTCAGGCGTGTAACATCCCGTTTCCGGGACCGGCTGGGGATGGCAGGTGTCGACCGGGACAATAAGAACAATAATGAACAGGAGTTTTCGATGGCTAAGGGGCAATCTTTACAGGACCCGTTCCTCAATGCGCTGCGGCGCGAGCGGGTGCCGGTGTCTGTGTATCTGGTCAACGGCATCAAGCTGCAGGGCACGATCGAGTCGTTCGACCAGTTCGTGGTCCTGCTGCGCAACACCGTGAGTCAGATGGTCTACAAGCACGCCATTTCCACGGTCGTGCCGGCGCGCAACGTGCGTGTGGGGCCGGGTGGTGGGTATGTGCAATCCAATGAAGGCAATCAGGCGGAAGATGACGACGTCGAGCAGTAATGGAGTAGTGCGTGTTTGATCGCTCACGCAAGGGTGAACACGCGTTGTTGATTCAGACCCACTCCGGTGGGCCTGCCGAAGAAGATGTGCTGGAGGAGTTCGCCGACCTCGCAAAGTCGGCGGGCGCCACGGTGGCGGCGACGCTCACCGCGCGCATCGACAAACCCAGCCCGTCGACCCTGATCGGCAGTGGCAAGCTGGAAGAGGTCAAGGCGGCCGCCGAGGCCACCGGCGCGGATCTGGTGCTGGTCAACCACACCTTGTCGCCCGGCCAGGAACGCAACCTGGAGCGCTATCTGGAACGGCGCGTGATCGACCGCACCGGGCTGATCCTGGACATCTTCGCGCAGCGTGCGCGCAGCCACGAAGGCAAGTTGCAGGTGGAACTGGCGCAGCTGCGGCATATGGCCACCCGGCTGGTGCGCGGCTGGACCCACCTCGAGCGCCAGCGCGGCGGTGCGATCGGCCTGCGCGGCCCTGGCGAAACCCAGCTGGAAACCGACCGCCGTCTGCTGCAGAAGCGGGTGGAGCAGTTGCAGAAACGGCTGGAAAAGGTCGAGGTGCAGCGCAACCAGATGCGCCGCGCGCGGCTGCGCAGCGAGCTGCCGCGCATTGCGCTGGTTGGCTATACCAATGCCGGCAAGTCCACGCTGTTCAATGCGTTGACCGGCGCCGATGCGTACGCGGCCGACCAGTTGTTCGCCACGCTCGATCCCACCGTGCGGCGCATCGCCTTGCCGGGAGGCAGCGCGATCCTGGCCGATACGGTCGGCTTCGTGCGCGATCTGCCGCACGAACTGGTGGCCGCGTTCCGTTCGACCCTGTCCGAGGCGCGCGAGGCCGATCTGCTGCTGCATATCGTCGACGCCGCCGACCCGCTGCGCGAAGAACGCATCCTGCAGGTGGACGAGGTGTTGCATGCCGTAGGTGCCGGCGATCTGCCGCAGCTGCTGGTGTTCAACAAGATCGACAGGATCGAAGGTGCGCAAGTGCGCCACGACGCCCAGGACGGCATTCCCGATCCGGCGCGCCGCGAGCGCGTATGGATTTCCGCGCGCGATGGCCGCGGGCTGGAAGAACTGCAACACGCGCTCGGCCAGCGCCTGGATCTGCGCCATGTGACCGGGCAACTGCGGCTGCCGCCCTCGGCCGGCCGCCTGCGCTCCAAGCTGCATCAGCTGGAAGTGGTACGCGGCGAGCAGGTCGATGAAGACGGCTGGCTGCTCGAGGTCGATCTGCCGATGGTCGAGGCCGAGCGTCTGGCCGCCGGCGATGACGGTGCGCCCCTGCGGGCGATGTTGCCGGATCGCCGCGAAGACTGGGAAACCTGATCCCCGCGCCCGTCCGGCCTGCCGGGCGGTGGACAGCAACCGGCCAACCAATGGCCTGCTGTGCCGGGTGTGGTGGAACGCACGCCGCATCCGGCCGGTCGTGTGCTTCACCACGCAAGGGCGGGGCGATCGCCAGCGACATGGGCCTGCCACCGCGCTGCCCTGCGCAAGCTCGAAGGCGATGCGGTGCGCGTCAGCAAACGCCATCGACGCCAGGCAGCGAGCAGCTGATCGTGGAATGGTGATGCATGCACAGCGTGCAGCTGCATGCCATGCCACCTGCTGCGGCAAATCAGCGGTGGCCGCGCATCGTGGGCACGCGTGGGCAATCTGCAACCGTCGTCCAGTCGATGGGAACGACAGGCGTGCGGCCGATCACCGCGCGCACGGTGCGGGGAGACAGCACGCACAAATTCGGATAAAAGTGATCGCTGCCCATGCCTGATCCCCGCAATGACGTCTCCCACTGATCACGATCTGCTGCAGCTTGCCCAATCCCTGAGCGCGCAGTTGCGCGCGGCGCGCGAGCGTCTGGTGACCGCGGAAAGCTGTACCGGTGGCTGGATCGCCAAGGCCATGACCGATATCGCCGGTTCCTCGGACTGGTTCGATTGCGGCATGGTGGCCTACAGCTATGAGGCGAAACAGGCCCTGCTGCGGGTGCGTCCGCAGACCCTGGAAGTCCATGGCGCAGTCAGTCGGGAAACGGTGATCGAAATGGTGTCCGGCGCCCTGGTGACCTCCGGCGGCAGCATCGCGGTGGCGGTGACCGGCATCGCCGGCCCGGGCGGCGGTAGCGAGGACAAGCCGGTGGGTACGGTCTGGATCGGCTGGAAGCGGCGCGGCGGTTACGCATCCGCACAGTTGTTCCGGTTCGACGGCGATCGTGATGCCGTGCGTCGTCAGACGGTGGTGGCTGCGCTCCACGGGTTGAGCGCGCTGCTTCAGATGTAACTGCTGCGGCTGCTTGGCGACGGCTGGATGTGGTCGCAAGCACATCGACTCGTCCTGTGATGAGCCGGTCCGGCGCATGGCTTGCATGCGCATTGGCGCGCGGTCGGGTTCGCCACGCGCACGGCGCATTCGGTTCGTTGCATATGACGCGCTGCGCAATTGAATGATGATGGAGCTTCGTGTGCGCATGCAGGGTCGGTGGCACTGCCTTGTTCGCGCCTTCGCCGGGGGGAAACGCATGAATCTGCAGCAGCAACCTCGCGCCGCATTGGCGCTCGCCTTGCTCATGGCGCTACCTGCGCCTTGTCTCCATGCGCAGGTCGCCTCGTCCGCGGAGCAGTCAACTACGGTGCCCTCCGAACCTGCCACCTTGGCGGCGCTCAAGGTCACCGCGCAAAAACGCGAGGAAGCGCTACAGAACGTCCCTGTCGTGGTATCGGTGTTGCCCGAGCAGCTGCTGCAGGACAGTGGCGTGCATGACATCAAGGAACTTCAGGCACTGGTGCCAGGCCTGATCGTCACCAGTTCGCAAAGTGCGGCGCAGACCACCGCGCGCATTCGCGGGATCGGCACGGTGGGCGACAACGCCGGGTTGGAATCGTCGGTGGGTGTAGTCATCGATGGTGTCGCGCGTGCGCGCAATGGCGTGGGCTTCGCCGATCTGGGCGAGCTGGAACGCATCGAGGTGCTGAAGGGGCCGCAAGGCACGGTGTTCGGCAAAAATACCTCGGCCGGCGTCATCAACGTGGTCACGCGCCGGCCCAGTTTCACCCGCAGCGCCGATGCCGAGCTCACGGCCGGCAACTATGGCGCGCTGGGGGTGGCCGCTGCGTTCAACGACGCCCTGAGCGACAGCGCTGCGTTGCGTGTCTATGCCGCCAGACGGCAGCGCGACGGCTTCGAACAGGTGGTGACCGGCGCCGGCCCGCGCACGGCCACCGATGACGGCGACCAGAACCTGCGCACCGCACGCGTGCAGTTGTTGTGGGAGCCGAGCGCCGATCTGGAGATCAACCTTGCCGCCGATGCCACCAGCCGCAAGGAAAACTGCTGCGTCACCGTGACCACCGAGCGTGGCCCCACCGCCGCCCTGATCGATGCGCTGGCGCCGGGCGGGCAGGGCACCAGCCCGCGTGCCGAGCCGCAACGCCGGCGTGCCTACAGCAACCGCAGCACGGCGCAGGACATTCACGACAAGGGCGTGTCGGCGCAAGTCGATTGGACCACGCCCTGGCTCGACGCTGCGGTGCTGACCTCGATCACCGCACTACGCGACTGGAAGTCGGTCAACGGCCTGGACTTCGACTATGGCGCGGCCGACATCTTGTATCGCGACGCGCGCGAGGACGAGATGCTCACAAAGTTCAGGACCTTCAGCCAGGAACTGCGCTTTGCCGGTTCCACCGAACGCGTGGACTGGCTGGTGGGCGCGTTCTATGCCGATGAAACCCTGCATCGCAACGAGTCCTACCGCTTCGGTGACGCGTACGAACCGTATCTCTCCAGTGTGCTGCTGGCGCGCATCAATCCGGCCTTGGCCGCACGTGCCGATGCGCCGCGTTTTCTCGCCGACGTCACCGGGCTGCCGACGGGAAGCCTGTTTCGCGGCCAGGGCAGCCAGGACCGTTTCCGTCAGGACGGTACCAGCGCGGCGCTGTTCACCAACAACACCTGGCACGCCACCGACGCGCTGGATGTGGTGGTCGGCCTGCGCTACACCTACGAACACAAGGCGCTGCGATCGGCCTTCGCCAATCCCGATGGCAGCCCTGCCTGCGCCCGCTATTTTTCCCCGGACGGGCAGGTCGACCCGGCGGCCGTGCGGCGCATCGGCGCGGCGCTCACCGCGCGTGGCGTACCTGCGGCCGCCGTGCCGGCCATCGCACCGCAAGTCATCGGTTTCACCTGTCTGCCCTGGGCCAACATCGCTCACGCCGGTCGCATGACCGAGCAGCGCCGTACCGAGCGCGAGTGGTCCGGCACCGCCAAGCTGGCGTATCGCTGGAACGAGGCGCTGATGACATACGTATCGGCAGCGCGTGGCTACAAGGCCGGTGGATTCAACCTGGATCGCGTGCAATCGTCCGACGGCCTGTCCAGCGGTGTGCAGGGCATCGTGCCGGTGGACGACACCTCGTTCCCGGGCGAGTTCGTCGACAGCTATGAGCTCGGCGCCAAGAGCACCTGGCTGGGCGGCAATCTGTTGTTGAACGCGGCGCTGTTCTACCAGGACTTCAGCGATTTCCAGCTCAACAACTTCCTCGGCACCAGCTTCGTGGTGCGCTCCATTCCCACCGTGGTGTCGCGTGGCATCGACACCGAGGTTCTGTGGCAGGGCGCACTCCCCGGGCTGATGCTGCAAGGCGGGCTCAGCTATGCGGACACCACCTATGGCAACGACCCGCTGCCGGATGCGGAGCTTGCGCTGTTGCCAGGCAGTCGCCTGAGTTTTGCGCCGCGTTGGTCGGCCAACCTGTCGGCGACCTACGAACATGCGATAGGCAACCGATTGACCGGCCGTGTCAATATCGGCGCCAAATACACCTCCGAATACAACGCCGGTTCGGATCTTGATCCGCAGAAGGCACAACCGGGCTACACCTTGCTCAACGCGCGGGTGGGCATCGGGGCTACCGATAAACGCTGGCTGCTGGAGGCATGGGCGGAAAATCTGGGCAACGAGACCTATCGGCAGATCGTCATCGACACGCCGTTGCAGGCCGGCTCGTGGAATGCATTCCTGGGTGCGCCGCGTACCTACGGGCTGACGTTGCGCTTGCGCTACTGAGCCGTGCAACCACCTGCGTGCAGCGGCACGGCGTCAGCATGCAGCCCACTGCGCGCTGAGTACCGATCGGTCCGGGGCGCGACATTGGCGGATGGATCGGCTACAAACAAGGTCTCATTGCCAACGCTGCGTGCCGATGTTTTCGTTTCCTGCTGCCGTGCCCGACGCCTTGCCGCCTCCTGTTCTGCATGAGCGGCCAGGTGCGCGGATCGGTTGGTCTGCATCGCCTGTCCAGGCTGCGATGGCGCAGACGGACGACCGTCACGGCCCGGTCTTGCGCCTGCGCGATGCGTGCGCATCTGTCCGGATGCGGCGGTTCGCTCATGGCATCTCGCGGCGGTACCGGCTGATTACCCGGCGCATGCGGGCCGTGCAGCCGAGCGCCCCGCAGTCCCGGGTGTGTGCGTCGCAGCAGGCGGTGCGCTGATGTGGGAAGCGCTTGGCACGGTGCGGGATCTGGGGCGCCTGCAGGAAATCGCATCCGTCCTGATTCGCTATGGCTTTGGCGATGTGGTGCGCCGCATCGGGCTGGCCGATGTGCTCGATCGCGCCGGCAGGTTGCTGCACTGGAACAATGTCGAAGGCCGCCTGCGCATGTCGGCCGCGCTGCGCGTGCGCCGCGCGCTGGAGGAACTCGGCCCTACCTTCGTCAAGCTGGGGCAGGTGCTGGCCACGCGCGTGGACCTGCTGCCGCCGGACTGGATCGAGGAGCTCAGCGAACTGCAGAACGCGGTGCCGGCCTTGCCGTTCGACCAGATCCGGCCGCAACTGGTTGCCGCGCTGGGCGCGGAACCGGAGGGCGTGTTCGCCCGGCTGGACGAGCAGCCGCTGGCGGCTGCCTCGCTGGCGCAGACCCACCGTGCCTGGCTGGCCGACGGCACGCCGGTGGTACTGAAGATCCGCCGCCCCGGCATCGGCGACACCATCGACGCGGATCTGCGCCTGCTCGCGCGGCTGGCCGACATCGTCGAAACCCGCGCTCCGGACCTCAAGCGCTATCGCCCGGCCGAAGTGGTGCAGCAATTCACCGTCTCGCTGCGGCGCGAGCTGGATTTCGCTGCCGAGGGCCGCAACGCCGAGCGCATCGCCGCCAATTTCGCCAACGATGCGCAGGTGGTGGTGCCGGCGGTGTATTGGGAGTGGACCTGCGATGCGCTCAACGTGCAGGAATTCATCGATGGCATTCCCGGCCGCGACATGCCGGCGGTGGATGCCGCAGGCCTGGATCGCCAGGCATTGGCGCGCGCCGGCGCCGGCATCGTGCTCAAGATGGTCTTGCAGGACGGCTGTTTCCACGCCGACCCGCACCCGGGAAATATTTTCTATCTGCGCGACGGTCGTATCGCCATCATCGATTTCGGCATGGTCGGCCGGGTGTCCGAGCAGCGCCGTTTCCAGGTGGCGCAGTTGCTGCACGGCATGGTGAGCTACGACGCCGACGCGGTCATCGATGTGCTACTGGAGTGGGCCGGCACCAGTCTGGATATCGACGAGGCGCGCCTGCAGCAGGACATCGGCGCATTCGTCGACGAATACCGCGGCGTGCCGCTGAAGGAACTGCGCATCGGTGCGATGCTCGGCGATGTCACCGCCATCCTGCGCGACCATGGGCTCACGCTGCCGTCGGATCTGGCGCTGATGATCAAGGCGTTTCTTACTCTTGAAGGCATGGGACGCCAGCTCGACCCGGACTTCGACATGGCCACCGAAGCGCGGCCGTATCTCGAACGCGTGGTGCTGCAACGCTATGCGCCCAGTGCCATGCTGCGGCGCAGCCGCCGTACCGTGACTGGCGCGATCGACCTGATCGGCGACCTGCCGCGCGATCTCAAGCGCCTGATCCAGGCGGCGCGTCGCGGCAAGCTGCAATTGCATGTGGAGACGCGCGCCCTGCGCGAATTCGGCGAGCAGGTGGATCGCGCCGCCAACCGGCTCACCATGGGGATCGTGACTGCCGCGCTGGTGATCGGCTCGTCCATCGTGATGAACAGCGTCGGCAGCAGCGCCAGTCGCTGGCTGCTCGGCCTGGGCGTGGGCGGCTTCATCGGCGCGGGGTTGTGCGGCATCTGGATCCTGTTTTCGATCTGGCGCAGTCGGCGCTAGCCAGGGCCATCGACACGTGCTGCTCGGCTGAGCGGGCCGGGAGGGGATTGCACACTGCGCGGTTAGTAGTAATACTACTAACCATGGACCTGACCGATACCCAGCACGCCATCCTTGCCTTGATCGCCGAGCGCATCGACGCCGATGGCGTCCCGCCCTCGCAGACCGAAATCGCCCGTGCGTTCGGCTTCAAGGGCGTACGCGCGGCGCAGTATCACCTTGAGGCCCTGGAGCAGGCTGGCGCGATCCGCCGTGTACCGGGGCAGGCGCGCGGCATTCGCCTGGCCGGGCAGGGCGCGGTGGCGCGCATGCCGGCGGTGAGCGCACCGCCGCGCGAGGACGTGCTGCGGTTGCCGGTGCTGGGGCGCGTGGCGGCCGGCCTGCCGATCGGTGCCGACATCGGCTCGGACGACTTCGTGGTGCTGGATCGGGTGTTCTTCTCGCCATCGCCGGACTATCTCCTCAAGGTGCAAGGCGATTCCATGCGCGACGAAGGCATCTTCAACGGCGACCTGATCGGTGTGCACCGCACCCGCGATGCGCGCTCCGGGCAGATCGTGGTGGCCCGGATCGATGAAGAAATCACGGTCAAGCTGTTGAAGATCGGCAAGGACCGGATCCGGCTGTTGCCGCGCAATCCCGACTATGCCCCGATCGAAGTGCAGCCGGATCAGGACTTCGCCATCGAAGGCCTGTATTGCGGGCTGCTGAGACCCAATCGCTGAGCGCTGTACCGATGCCTGCGCTGGTCGTTTTCCCAGCCGGCATTGCAGTCTTTTCCGCTGCCTGGGAACGGATCGCATCGTTAATCTGAGTGTGTCGCCTGCAGTCTCAGTCTGTGCGATACACCACCGCTACATTGGCTCCACACCGAAATCACTGACAAGGATCACCCAGATGGATGAGAACAAGAAGCGCGCCCTTTCCGCCGCACTGAGCCAGATCGAAAAGCAATTCGGCAAGGGTTCGGTGATGCGCATGGGCGACCGCGTGATCGAGGCGGTCGAAGTCATTCCGACCGGCTCGCTGATGTTGGACATCGCACTGGGGATCGGCGGTCTGCCGAAGGGCCGGGTGGTGGAAATCTATGGCCCGGAATCCTCGGGCAAGACCACCTTAACCCTGCAGGCGATTGCCGAATGCCAGAAGAAGGGGGGCACCGCGGCCTTCATCGACGCCGAGCACGCGCTGGATCCGATCTACGCCGCCAAGCTGGGCGTCAATGTCGACGACCTGCTGCTGTCGCAGCCCGATACCGGTGAGCAGGCGTTGGAAATCGCCGACATGCTGGTGCGCTCTGGTTCGGTCGATATCGTGGTGGTCGACTCGGTCGCCGCGTTGACGCCAAAGGCGGAAATCGAAGGCGAGATGGGCGACCAGCTGCCGGGCCTGCAGGCCCGCCTGATGAGCCAGGCGCTGCGCAAGCTCACCGGCAACATCAAGCGCTCCAACACCTTGGTGGTGTTCATCAACCAGTTGCGCATGAAGATCGGCGTCATGATGCCGGGCCAGAGCCCGGAAGTGACCACCGGCGGCAACGCACTGAAGTTCTACGCCTCGGTCCGCCTGGACATCCGTCGCATCGGCGCGATCAAGAAGGGCGACGAGATCATCGGTAACCAGACCAAGATCAAGGTAGTCAAGAACAAGCTGGCGCCTCCGTTCAAGCAGGTCGTCACCGAGATCCTCTACGGCGAAGGCATCAGCCGCGAAGGCGAACTGATCGATATGGGCGTGGAAGCCAAGCTGGTGGACAAGGCTGGTGCCTGGTACAGCTACGGCGACGAGCGTATCGGTCAGGGCAAGGACAACGCGCGTGGCTATCTGCGCGACAACCCGCAGGTAGCGGCCAAGCTCGAGGCCGAGCTGCGCGAGAAGTTCCAGCCCGCCGAGGCGCCGCGCGAAGAAGGCGACGACGCCGAGAAGGAATAAGCGGCATCGGTGACCGGGCACGCTGGCGACGGCTGGCGCGACCGGCAGGCTGCGGCGCGTTGCTTTCCAGGGCGGTGTGGCAGCCTCGGCCGCTCTGCTTCTTACCGATGCGGTGCGTGAGGTCGTTTCAGGTTTTTCTATCGCGGGAACGGCGGAGTCAGTGCCGTCGCGTCCCGCGGTAGATCTATCGAGGGCCAGGAGGGCAGGCGCCAGGGACGGCGCATTGATGCAGCAATCGAGGGATACGTCACGATGGACGAGCAAGAGCCCGCACCCAAGCGGGGCCGCCGGTTCAAGGAGCAGACGCCGGTCCAACGCGCACTGGGGCTGCTGGTGCGGCGCGAGCACTCGCGCAAGGAATTGAATCGCAAGCTGCTGGCGCGCGGGATCGAGCCGGACGCCGCGCAGGCGGCCGTTGATCGCCTGGCCGGCGAGGGGTGGCAGGACGACACCCGGTTTGCCGCTTCAGTGGTGCGGAATAAGGCAAATTCGGGCTACGGCCCATTGCATATCCGTGCCGAGCTCGGTACCCATGGCCTGGACAGCGAGGCCATCAGCGCCGCAATGGCGACGTTTGAGGGCGATTGGACCGAAAATGCGCGCGAGCTGGTCCGCCGCCGGTTCGGCGAGCAGGGACCGGTGGATCTGCCGCAGCGGCGCAAGGCCGCCGATCTGCTGGCCCGGCGGGGTTTCGACGGCAACAGCATTCGCAGCGCTACGCGCTTCGACCTTGAGGACTGAGGGCGTCAGGCCTGCTACCCTTCGTGGTTTCAGGTTGTTCCGCTCATCTGCGCCCACATCTCATTGGGTGACCGGGACTGCCGCCCGCCCAATGCCAGCACATGAACGCACCTGCCAAATTCAGCACTTCCCAGATCCGTAGCGACTTCCTTGCGTTTTTCGAGGGCAAGGGTCACACCATCGTGCCCTCCGCGCCGCTGGTGCCGGGCAACGACCCGACCCTGTTGTTCACCAATTCCGGCATGGTCCAGTTCAAGGACGTCTTTCTTGGCGCAGAGAAGCGCAGCTATGTGCGAGCCGCAGACGTGCAGCGCTGCCTGCGTGCCGGCGGCAAGCACAACGACCTGGATTCGGTGGGTTACACCGCGCGTCACCACACCTTCTTCGAGATGCTGGGCAACTGGTCGTTCGGCGATTACTTCAAGAAGGACGCCATCGCCTGGGCCTGGGAGCTGCTGACCCAGGTCTGGAAGCTGCCGGCCGACCGCCTGCTGGTCACCGTCTACCACACCGACGAAGAGGCCTTCGCGCTGTGGCGCGACATGATCGGCATTCCCGAGAGCCGTATCGTGCGTATCGGCGACAACAAAGGCGCCCCGTACGCCTCGGACAACTTCTGGCAGATGGCCGACACCGGCCCCTGCGGCCCGTGCACCGAGATCTTCTTCGATCATGGCGACCATATCGCCGGCGGTCCTCCGGGCTCTCCGGACGAAGATGGCGACCGGTTCATCGAGATCTGGAACCTGGTCTTCATGCAGTTCGATCGCCAACCCGACGGCACCCTGGTGCCGTTGCCGGCGCCGTGCGTGGATACCGGTATGGGGTTGGAGCGGCTGGCTGCGATCCTGCAGCACGTCCATACCAACTACGAAATCGACCTGTTCCAGACCCTGATCGGCAAGGCCAGTGAGCTGACCGGCGTCAGCGATCTGGAAAACAAGTCGCTACGGGTCATTGCCGATCACATCCGCGCCTGTTCGTTCCTGATCGTCGATGGCGTGCTGCCGTCCAATGAAGGGCGGGGCTATGTGCTGCGCCGGATCATCCGGCGTGCGCTGCGCCATGGCTGGATGCTGGGCGTGCGCCAGCCGTTCTTCAGCAAGATGGTGCCCACCCTGGTCGAATTGATGGGCGAGGCCTATCCCGAACTGGTGGTGGCCAGGGACACCGTTGCCCGCGCCCTGTTGGCCGAGGAGGAGCGCTTTGCCGAGACGCTGGATGCCGGCATGAAGATCTTCGACGACGTGGCGGCGCGGTCGCAGGACGTCATCCCGGGCGAAGATGTGTTCCGTCTCTACGATACCTATGGGTTTCCGGTCGATCTGACCGCCGATATCGCGCGCGAACGCGGTATGCGGGTGGACATGGAGGGCTTCGAGTTTTCCATGGAGCGTCAGCGCGAGACCGCGCGTGCAGCAGGCAAGTTCGGCGGCGGCGTCGCGTTGCCGGCCGATCTGGTCGCCAGCATGTCGCCAACCGTCTTCCTGGGTTACGAGGCGCATGACGCCGACGCCCTCAAGGTCGTCGCCCTGCTCAAGCAGGGCCGCCCGGTCGAACGTGCCGAGGCCGGCGACGAGGTCATCGTGTTCACCGATCGCACGCCGTTCTACGCCGAGTCCGGCGGTCAGGTCGGCGACAGCGGGCAGTTGAGCAACACCGATGTGTCGATCGACGTCACCGATACCCAGAAGTTCGCCGGCCAGTTCCACGGTCACGTGGGGCGCATCACCGAAGGCGCGCTTGCGCTGGGCGATGTGCTGGCGGGCGGCATCGATGTACAGCGCCGCGGCAAGACCATCCTCAACCATTCGGCCACGCACCTGCTGCACGCTGCGTTGCGCGAAGTGCTGGGCACACATGTGCAGCAGAAGGGCTCGTTGGTGGCGCCGGACCGGCTGCGTTTCGACTTCTCGCATTTCCAGCCGATCACCGCGGAAGAACTCGCGGTGATCGAGCGCAAGGTCAATGCCGAGGTGCGCACCAACCACAGCGTCGAAGTGCACAACATGGCCATGCAGGAAGCGCTGGATTTCGGCGCAATGGCACTGTTCGGCGAGAAATACGGCGAGCGCGTGCGCGTGCTGAAGATGGGTGGCTATTCGACCGAGTTGTGTGGCGGCACGCATGTGAGCCGCACCGGCGACATCGGTCTGTTCAAGATCACTTCCGAAGGCGGTGTGTCTTCGGGCGTGCGTCGCATCGAAGCGGTGACCGGGCAGGGTGCGCTGGATTATGTCGCCGACCAGGAGCGGCGTCTGTCCGAGGCCGCCGGTCTGCTGGGTGGCAATGCCGGTGAAGTGGTGGACAAGGTACGCGCGCTGACCGAGCGTCAGAAGCGCCTGGAGCGTGAGCTGGAATCGTTGAAGGCCAAGCTGGCCTCCGGCGCGACTGCCGATCTCGGCGCCGGTGCAGTCGATGTGGCCGGGGTCAAGGTCGTCGCCGTGCGTCTGGAAGGATTCGATGCGAAGGCCTTGCGCGAGGCGATGGACCGCCTGAAGCAACAGCTGGGCGATTCGGTCATCGTGCTGGCCGGTGCATCGGCGGGCAAGGCCGCCCTGGTTGCCGGTGTGAACGGGAGCCCAACTGGCAAGGTAAAGGCAGGGGAACTGCTCGGCCATATCGCCAGTCAGATCGGGGGCAAGGGCGGCGGCCGTCCGGATCTCGCCCAGGGTGGTGGCGAGGATGGGCCCGCCCTTGCGACCGCTCTCGACGGCGTGCCCTCCTGGGTCAAGCAACACTTGGGCTGAACACTTGTCCTGCTATGCCTTGCTGGCTAGCAGGATGTCCCGCTACCATTTCTGGTCTATTCCCTTTACCTAGGGCGCGTCTCACTCAGGAGGCCGTCGACGCTGGTGGGAAACCCACCGGTTCCAGGAGATTTGCAAAATGTTGATCCTCACTCGCCGGGTAGGCGAAACCTTGATGATCGGCGACTCGGTCACTGTCACCGTGCTCGGCGTCAAGGGTAATCAGGTGCGTATTGGCATCACCGCACCGAAGGATGTTGCTGTGCATCGCGAAGAAATCTACCAGCGCATCCAGCGTGGGGACGAGCCGGTGGCCTCTGGCGCGCACCACGGCGACGATTCTTCGAATTGATCGTACTAAAGGGTTTACGTTAGCCCCTCTTACCCGGTATTCTTCGCGGCCTGCCACGGACATCGCGGCAGGCCGCAAAAACTGGAGCGATGCCCGAGTGGCTGAAGGGGCTCCCCTGCTAAGGGAGTATAGGGTCAAAAGCTCTATCGAGGGTTCGAATCCCTCTCGCTCCGCCAGCGTTCTAGACGCCCGCAAATCATTGATTTGCGGGCGTTTTATTTTGCATGCTCGGTGTGCGCATTCGGCTTGCGAGGGCCGGCACGACAGCAGCGCCGATGAGCACCGGTGCAGTGCAGACACACGGCCGAGCCGGTTGTGATGCATCACCTTGTGGTCGCCGTGTCGGTCTGCGTGTTCCTGGCCGAGGGCTCCCATCGTGGTCGCCGGGGCGATTGGAGCTGGTCGCTTATACGTGCATCCGCAGGGTTGCGTGCCTGCACGTTCGCTGGACGAGCTTGAGTTTTATCTGCAAGGACCCGACCTCGGCGCTGCCGGCATCGCTATCGGCGCGTGGTTCTACGCGCGCCTGCCGTTGGATTCAAAACGACACGTGGGGCCTCGGCACGCTGCAACGCTCCGATCGGCCCGCCAACCTGCGGCACGGCGATGCAGGCTGGTTGCTTGCAACCTGGTTTGCTGACGACCGGTCTGCTGCCTGCCTGAGTCGCTCGGTGCCTGTCGGGAAAGCGTTGGGAGCCAGTCGCGTGTGTCCGGAAAATGCAGGGCTGCTTGTGTCAGTGCGGCGCTCGCCCTTGCAGCTGCGCAAGCGGTGTCCGAGACGACGTCTGCGCTGGTCGTAGTTGCACGTTGCTCATGACCAGATGGTCGGCGTTGTTGCTCCGACAGCAGCTGCCTTGCGAGCTGAGTGCCTGGCCACGGCCCTGCCGTTGCCGCGTCCGTGGCGTAGCGGCCTGGTCGGTTCGGTTGGATCGAGGTTCGCCACGTCCGAATCGCTCGACGATGCGTTGGGTGAATAAGGATCAAGTTATGCGCACGGATGTCGCTAAGGGACGTGACCCCTATCCCGGATTTCGACGTGATGCGCCTACCGTTGCTTGGACGTTTGTTCTCTTCCCGGGGTCGCGGTCTGCAGCACAAGGCCAACGCAGTGGACCGGGTGATGGCGGTGATCGAATTCGATCTGGATGGGCGCATCCTGGATGCGAACCAGAACTTCCTGTCGCTGATGGGATACCGGCTGGAGGAGGTGGTCGGCCAGCACCACCGCATGTTCGTCACCGCAAACGATCGCGACAGCGAAAGCTACCGCCAGTTATGGGAGGCGCTGCGTCGCGGCGACTTCAGTGCAGGGCGCTTCTGCCGGCTGGACAAGCACGGGCGCGAAGTCTGGATCAATGCTTCCTACAACCCCTTGCTCGATCGCGCGGGCAAGGCCTATCGCGTGGTGAAGTACGCCACCGACATCACCGCGCAGGTGCGCCAGACCGCCGATTTCGAAGGACGCATCGATGCGATCGACAAGGTCATGGCGGTCATCGAGTTTTCGCTGGACGGCACGGTGCTCGATGCCAACCAGAATTTCCTGCAGGTCATGGGTTACCGGCTGGAGGAGATCCGCGGCAAGCACCATGGCATGTTCGTGGATGCGGCCACGCGTCAGTCCGCGGCGTATCGCGCGTTCTGGGAATCGCTCGGACGCGGCGCATTCGACGCCGGTCGCTACAAGCGCATCGGCAAGAACGGCCAGGACGTCTGGATCCAGGCCTCCTACAACCCGGTGCTCGACGAGCGCGGGCGGCCCTACAAGGTGGTCAAGTACGCCACCGACGTCACCCGCCAGGTGATCGATTCGGCCGATGCGGATGGTCGCATCCAGGCCATCGACAAGGTGATGGGAGTGATCGAATTCGACCTGGACGGTCGGGTGCTGACGGCCAACGACAATTTCCTGGCGATCCTGGGTTACTCCTCGCAAGAGGCGATCGGCCAGCATCACGGGATCTTCGTCGATGCGGCCTACCGCGCGTCCGAGGACTACCGGCATTTCTGGGCGAAGCTGGCGCGTGGCCAATTCGACGCCGGGCGTTACCGCCGCCTGCGCAAGGACGGCAGCCCGGTGTGGATCCAGGCCTCGTATAACCCGATCCTGGATGTCTCCGGGCGGCCGTACAAGGTGGTCAAGTACGCCACCGACGTGACCGACCAGGTGCGCTCGGCCGAGCGCATGCGCGATCTCATGCGGCAGACCATGAGCGTTGCGCAGAACGTGCAGCGCGAGTCGCACCATATTTCCGTCAGCAACCAGGAGCTGGTCAAGCGCGCCTCCGCGCAGTCCGGTGCGGTGGCGCAGACCTCCGGTACCATCGATCAGCTGGCTGCCACCGTGCGCACCAATTCCGAGAACGCCGGCTCGGCCCAGCGCATGGCCGAAGATTCCGCGGCAGTGGCGCGGCGCGGTGCCGATGTCATCGCCGAGGTGGTGCAGACCACCGCCGGCATTCGTTCGGCCACCGACCGGATCGGGCAGATCATCGAGGTCATCGACGGCATCGCCTTCCAGACCAATATCCTGGCGCTCAATGCAGCCGTGGAGGCCGCGCGCGCCGGCGAACAGGGGCGTGGGTTTGCGGTCGTGGCCACCGAAGTGCGCAGCCTGGCGCAGCGCTGCAGCGTGTCGGCCCGGGAGATCCGCTCGTTGATCGACAATGCGACCGACCAGGTGGGCGATGGCTCGCGGTTGGCCGAGCAGGCGGGTGTGGTGATGCAGGATCTGGTGACATCGGTGCTGCGCGTGACCGCGACGGTGGAGCAGATCGCCGCTGCCAGTCACCAGCAGGCGCAGGATATCTCCACCGCCAACACCGCCTTGCAATCGATCGGCGTGCAGGCGCGCGACCAGGCGCAGATGGTGGATGACCTGGCGCGGTCGGCACGTGTGCTGGAGGCCGATGCCGATGCGTTGTTTGCGCTGGTCAACGGCGACGCCGAGGGCGCTGTCCCGCATGCCGTCACTGCGGATGCTACCGCGCAGCGGCTCCGCCCGCAGGCTGCCTGATGCGTATCAGCCGGGCAGGGCGCCGCGACGACGGTGCCTGGTCCAGGTCGATGGCGGATCGACACATCGTCCCGCGCCCTGGCGCAGCGTCGATACGACGCAGATGGAAGTTGCACGGCCGCGTGTTTGCAGGGCAATCCGGACAGCGGTACGTCCGCGCAGGATCTGCCCGGTCCCGAGCGAAGAGCGACACTGCCGCCCTAAAGCGCGAATGCTGCCCGCGTTGCCTTCTGCCTCGCCAGTTTCGATCGCGCCTGTACCCTCGGGGATCCCGGGCGCCTTGCCGTCACCTGACGATGCGGCTGGAGGCCACCCAGTGCGCGCTGTCTGGATGCGGTGCCAAAGCGCAGGCCAGGTGCAGGCAATGGCTGCAGATCGGCGCGTCCGCAGAAGACCGGCCAGGCCAGTGCCTGCGCAGAAAGAGACGACGCCTCACTGAAGCAGGGCGCCGCTCATTGCCTGCTACGCCCATCTGTCGGCGAGGGAAGCGTGTACGCCTGTCCGCTTACTTGGGCAGGTCGAACACCAGTACTTCGGCATCGCGGGCATCGGCCAGCACGATCTCCGGCTCGCCGATGACCTGCACCGCATCGCCCGCCGACAGCACCTGCCCGTTGACGGTGAGGCTGCCGCGCGCCACCTGCACGTAGCCGATGCGGCCTTCGGCCAGCGGTTGCTGCAGGCGGACCTCGCCATCGAGGATCGACGCATACAGCCGTGCATCCTGATGCAGGCGCAGCGAGCCATCGTCACCGCCCGGCGAGGCGATCAGGCGCAGCTGGTTGCGCTTGCTGTCGGCAGCGAAGTGCTTTTCTTCGTAGCTCGGCTCGATCCCGGCGCGCTCGGGCATCACCCAGATCTGCAGGAAGTGCACCGGCTCGCTGGACGAATGATTGAACTCGCTGTGGGTGACGCCGCTGCCGGCGCTCATGCGCTGCACATCGCCATAGTGCAGCACCGAGCCGGTGCCCATGCTGTCCTTGTGTTCCAGCGCGCCGCCCAGCACGTAGGAAATGATCTCCATGTCGCGATGGGCGTGGGTGCCGAAGCCTTCGCCCGGCTGCACCTTGTCCTCGTTGATCACCCGCAGCGGGCCGATGCCCATATGGCGCGGGTCATGGTAGCTGGCGAAGGAGAAGGTGTGGCGCGAGGACAGCCAGCCATGCTCGGCGCGGCCACGGGTTTCGCTCTTGCGGACATTCAACATGCTGCTTCTCCTTGGTAGATTCGAATTGGCGCTGGGGTGTGGATCGGTGTGCCAGCGGCTTGAGGCATAGTCTCCGCCTCTGCACGAGGAAGAAAAAGCGAGTAGATTTGGCCGCTATTATCGAAAAAATCGAACAATGAAAATCAGCCTGGACGCGTTGCAGATCCTGGATGCGATCGACCGGCGCGGCTCGTTCGCCGCCGCCGCCAAGATGTTGTTCAAAGTGCCCTCGACCATCTCCTACACGGTGGCCAGGCTGGAAGAGGACCTGGGTGTGCAGCTGTTCGAGCGGTTTGGGCCGAAGGCAACCCCGACCCAGGCCGGGCGCGAACTGCTGCGCGAAGGCCGCCACCTGCTGCGCGCGGCGCAGGAGCTGGAAGTGCGGGTGCAGCGGGTGGCCTCGGGCTGGGAATCGGACTTTGCGATCGGGCTGGATGCGATCCTGCCGACGACACTGCTGCAGGCGCAGATCCTGGCGTTTTACCAGGTGGCCGACAGCACGCGGCTGCGGGTGCTGAGCGAATCGCTATCCGGCGGTTGGGAGGCCTTGCTGGACCGGCGGGTGGACCTGATCGTGGCGGCGGGCGAGGGGCCGAGCGGTGGCGGCTATGTGGCCGAACCGATCGGCAGCGTGCGGTTCGTGTTCGCGGTGGCGTCCAGCCATCCGCTGGCGGGCGCCAACCTGCCGGGGCCGGCCGAGCTGGCCGACCACCGGGCGATCGCGGTGGCCGATTCGGCACGGCGGTTGCTGCCGCGCACCGTGGGCCTGTTGTCCGGGCGCGATGTGCTGACCGTGCCCGACATGCACACCAAGCTGCTGCTGCAGCTGGCCGGTGTGGGCTATGGCTTCCTGCCCGAGCCCTATGCGCGCGGCGCGTTGCAGGATGGGCGCCTGCAGGAGGTGCCGGTGGAGACACGCAAGGCCGATGAAACCTTCTACCTGGCGTGGCGGCCGGGCGAGGAGGGCGAGGCCCTGAACTGGTGGCGCCAGGCGCTGCGTCGCCCGGGGCTGTTCGAGCGCTGGTCGCAGTCGCTGGCTGAAACGTATCGTTCCGTTGCCGCCGGGCAGTCGCGCGGTTAGGCAAGCGCGGATAATGCCTGCTTGCCGTCGCGCAGGATCCCCGCATGCAAGGCTTGATCGAACAGTACGGATTGGCACTGGTGTTCGCCAACGTGCTGGCGTTGTCGCTCGGGCTGCCGGTGCCGGCACTGCCGACGCTGGTGCTGGTGGGCGCAGGCTACGCGCTGGCGGGCGGCGGCGATGCCTGGCTGGCAGGCCTGGCGGCGTGGGGGCTGTCGGTGCTGGCGAGCCTGCTTGGCGATCTGGCCTGGTATCTGGCCGGCCGCCGCTTCGGCAACCGCACCTTGCAGTCGCTGTGCCGCCTGTCGTTGTCGCGCGACACCTGCATGAAGAAGACCGAGCGGTTCTTTTCGCGCTGGGGCGTGCGCGTGCTGGCAGTGGCCAAGTTCGTGCCCGGCCTGTCGATGGTGTCGGTGCCGATGGCCGGTGCCAGCCAGGTACGGCTGGCGGCGTTCCTGCGCTACGACGCGTTCGGGGCCGCGCTGTGGGCGCTGGCCGGCCTGAGCCTGGGGGCGCTGTTCGCCGACCAGGTGCAGGACGTGTTGGCGTTCCTGTCCGAGCTGGGGTCCGGTGCGGTGGTGGTGCTGGCGGCGCTGCTGGCCTGCTATGTCGGTTGGCGCTGGTGGCGCCGGCATAGCCTGCTGCGGTCGCTGGAACAGGCGCGCATCGCGGTGGACGAACTGCTGCCGTTGCTGGATGGCGATGCGCAGCAGCGCCCGACGGTGCTGGACATTCGTGCACCCGGGTACCGCGATCTGCAGCCGTACACGATTCCCGGCGCCGTGTTCGCCGATGAGCGACAGCTTGCGCAGATCCTTGCCAGCGTGCCGCGCGAACGTACGGTGGTGATCTATTGCGCGTGCCCGGGCGAAGTGTCTGCCGCATGGCTGGCCGGGCGCATGCGCGCGCGCGGCTATCGCGACGTGCGGCCGTTGCTGGGTGGGCTGGACGCATGGCACGCCGCCGGCTACCCGGTGACCTCGTTGCCGCCGGTGGTGGTGGCCGTCGACGTGGAGGCGCGAGGTGCGACGATGTGATCATCGGCGCGCGCGTGCGTGAAAGGAGCGCGGCGATCAACGACCGACGGTGCCACGGCCTGCGCGGTGGTGCGATCGGCGACGATGCTGCCTCATCGATGAATCCGGGCCAGGACGACAGGCAAAAAAAAGACCAGCAAGCTGGTCGTTTTCTTCAAGATTGGTGCGCCCGGAGAGATTCGAACTCCCGACCGCCTGGTTCGTAGCCAGGTACTCTATCCAACTGAGCTACGGGCGCATATCTTGTTTTTGTCTTGCCCATCCGATGCGTTGCAAGCGGACGTTTAACTGGAAAAAAACAGCGCTTCACTGCTGTCTTTTTGTACTTCTCTGAAGATGGTGCGCCCGGAGAGATTCGAACTCCCGACCGCCTGGTTCGTAGCCAGGTACTCTATCCAACTGAGCTACGGGCGCCTCGTCAGGAGCGGAATTATGCGGATGCCCGCATGGGTCGTCAATCCCTTTGTGAACTTCGGGTGCCGTCGACCGCGTTGTTTCGCATACCCAGCAGCGCTGCAGCCACCGCGGCGGGCGCTTTCATCCAGGCGAAATGATCGCTGCGCACCCCAAGTTGTAGATCGTCCAGCGGCTGCACAGCGGCTGGTGCGTGCGGCATCTTGCGCAGCAATGTCTGTAGCGCTGCAGGCGGGCCGAAGTGATCGCGGGCAAGGGTCACCGCCGTGATCGGCACGGTGAGCGCGCCCAGCGCGCGTTCCAGATCCCATGCGGTGCCTGCGGCGCGATAGCGATTGCTGCGACCGACCCGGGCCCAGTCGGCGATCAGGCTGCGCGCCTCGGTGCCGGCAAAGCGCAGCGAGCGCCCATGCAGCACGCCTTGCACGCGTGCCAGCCAGGGCAGGAGGCGATACGCCACTGGCAGCCCGTAGCGCATGGGGCGCGGGAACCGTCGCCAGTACGGCGAGCCGCTGGCGACCAGCCACAGCTGCGCGATGCGCGCCGGCTGCAAGGCTGCATGGCAGCAGGCCAGCTGCCCGCCCAGGCTGTGGCCGCCGACGATGTGGGGGTGCTGCGGATCGTGCAGCGCCATCAGCGCATGGCTGGCCGGGATGTCATCGGCCAGCAAGCTGCGAAAACCCCAGTCGTGCTGGCGCGATGGGCGCAGCGTGCTGCTGCCGTTGCCGCGCCATTCGTGCAGATACACCGCGATGCCTATGGAGGCCAGCGCCGTCGCAAAAGGCAGGTAATGCCGTGCCGCCACGCCCAATGCCGGCAGCCACAGCGGCGAGGCGACCGGCTGTACGGGCGCGCAGCGGATCACCTGCCAGCGGTGTCCATCCGCCGCACTGGCGGTCAGGGTGTGGCTGTGCACGCTCATGCGCCGGGCGCGGCGCCGAAGTGGTCGAGCACCAGCACCTCGCCATGGCCCGGGCGCTGGCCGATGCGGATGGCGCGCGCCACATAGTCGATGCCCGCTTCGCAGGCGTTGAGCAGCGACAGGCCCTGGCACAGCTGTGCGGCGATCGCCGCCGACAGGCTGCAGCCGGTGCCGTGCGCATCCACCTGCAGGCGCGGATGCAGGAACACGTCCTGGGTGACGCCGTCATCGAAGCGATCGATCACGCGCGCGCCCTCCAGCAGGTGACCGCCCTTGAGCAGCACCGCCTGTGCGCCGAGATCGAGCAGGGCCGCGGTGGCGTGCTCGGCGGCATCCGCATCGTCGATGCGGCGGCCGGTCAGCAGCTCGGCTTCGGGCGTGTTGGGCGTGATCAGCGTTGCCAGCGGCAGCAGGCGGCTGCGTAGTGCGTCCAGCGCGGCGTCCTCGAGCAGGCGCGCGCCGCTGGTGGACACCATCACCGGGTCCAGCACCACGAACGGGGGGCGATACGTTTCGAGCAGGTCGGCCACGCAATGGATGACCTCGGCATTGGCCAGCATGCCCAGCTTCACCGCCTGGATCTGGAAGTCGTCGAAACAGGCCTGCACCTGCGCCTGCAGGAAGGCGACCGGCGGAACATGCACCGCGGTGACCGCACGGGTGTTTTGCGCGGTCAGCGCGGTGATGGCAGACAAACCATGCACGCGATGCGCGGCGAAGGTCTTCAGGTCGGCCTGGATACCGGCACCACCGCCGGAATCGGAGCCGGCGATGGTCAAGGCGGACAGCGTGCTGGGCGTGGTCATGTGCCGATTCTGCACTGCCCGGGCGGCGCCTGTGCACAAGCGGATGCGAGGCGTGCGCCCGCTGGCGCGAAGCAGCCTCGCGTCAGGGACTGCCGTTGACGGCGATTTCCGAAAACGCCCCGGTCTGCGGGTCGTACAGCGCACCCCAGAACGCGCTGCCACCGTCGCAGACCCGGATCGCCTCCCGGGCCGGCTTGACCGGCGGGTCGTTGGGCAGCTTGAAGGCGTTGATGTAGATCAGCTGCTGGCCCTGGATCACCACGCCCACGTACTGGCGGTCGTACTCGCGCGGTTCGGCAATGGTCGGGGTCAGTGCATCCTGGCGCGACTCCAGCAGTTCGATCTGCTTCGGGCTGGGTGCCCAGTAGCCGCTGATGCGTCCGGGCTGGCGGGCGGGGCTGTCGCGCGAGCAGGTGTCCAGCACCTGCTCGGCGATGCCCTGGCGGCTGATGATCCAGGACTGCCCGCTCTTGAGGTTGGTCGGCACGCTGGACGGCGAGGGCGTGCTGGCGCAGCCGCCCAGCGCGATCGCCGCAAGCGCCAAGGCGCCGCGCAGGGGGCGCATCACAACACCTCCGAGGCGAAGTCGGCCAGGCGCGAGCGCTCGCCACGGCGCAGCGTGATGTGCGCGCTGTGCGGCCAGGCCTTGAAGCGGTCCACCGCGTAGGTCAGGCCCGAAGTGGTTTCGGTGAGGTAGGGCGTGTCGATCTGTTCGACATTGCCCAGGCACACGATCTTGGTGCCGGGGCCGGCGCGGGTGATCAGCGTCTTCATCTGCTTCGGGGTGAGGTTCTGTGCCTCGTCCAGGATCAGATAGCGCGACAGGAAGGTGCGCCCGCGCATGAAGTTCATCGAGCGGATCTTGATGCGGCTGGCGAGCAGGTCGTTGGTGGCCGCGCGGCCCCACGAGCCGCCTTCCTGGTTGTGGGTGAGCACTTCCAGGTTGTCGGTCAGCGCGCCCATCCACGGGGTCATCTTTTCTTCTTCGGTGCCCGGCAGAAAGCCGATGTCCTCGCCCACGCTGACCGTGGCGCGGGTCATGATGATTTCGCGGTAGCGCTGCTGGTCCATCGTCTGCGCCAGGCCGGCAGCCAATGCGAGCAGGGTCTTGCCGGTGCCGGCGGTGCCGAGCAGGGTGACGAAGTCGATCTCCGGGTCCATCAGGGCATTGAGCGCGAAATTCTGCTCGCGGTTGCGCGCCGCGATGCCCCATACCGCGTGCTGGGTGTGGCGGAAGTCGTCGACCAGGCACAGCGTGGCCTTGCCGCCGCCGACCCGCGCCACCCGCAGTTCCACCTCGTCGTCGCCGGGCAGGTACAGGTACTGATTGGGATACCAGTCCTCGTCCTCGGCCAGCACGATCTCGTAATGGGTGCGGCCACGCTCGTTCCAGCTGCGCAGGTCTTCGTTGTGCTTCTGCCAGAAATCTTCCGGCAGTTCGACTGCGCCGGTGAACAGCAGGCTGAAATCGTCCAGCGCGCGGTCGTTCTGGTAGTCCTCGGCGACCAGGCCGCTGATGTAGGCCTTGATGCGCAGGTTGATGTCCTTGGACACCAGGATGACCGGCACATCCGGGTTTTCCTCGCGCAGCGCCAGCACCGAGGCCAGGATCTTGTTGTCCGGCAACATCGCGCCGAAGGTACGGCCGGGGTCGATCGGGTGGATCTGGAAGTACAGCCGGCCGATCGCCGCCTGGCCCTTGAGCTGGATACCTTGCGGGTGGCTGAGCAGGATGCCGGCCTGGATCTGCTCGGCATTGGTGTTTTCCAGCAATTCGTCCAGGAAGCGGCTGACCTGGCGCGCGTTGCGGCTGACTTCGGAGGTGCCCTTCTTGGCGTTGTCCAGCTCCTCGATCACCTGCATCGGCAGGAACACATCGTGTTCCTCGAACTTGAACAGCGCGGTGGGATCGTGCATCAGCACGTTGGTGTCCAGCACGTAGATGCGCTTGCCTCGGGTCATTGGGTCTTCCAGGTGATGGAGCAGGGGCGAGCCATCACGCCTGCCGGGGCAGGGTGATGGAGGACGCGGGAAACGAGGGATGTCACTGTTTGGCGTGCGCCTTCAACGCAGCCAGCACGGCGTCGGCATGGCCGGCCACCTTGACCTTGCGCCATTGCTGCACGATGCGCCCCTCGGGCGAGAGCAGGAAGGTGCTGCGCTCGATGCCGAGCACCTGCTTGCCGTACATGTTCTTTTCCTTGATCACGTCGAAGGCGCGGCACAAGGCCTCGTCGCCATCGCTGACCAGCGGGAAGGCGAACCCCTGCTTGGCGCAGAAGTTGTCGTGCGACTTCACCGAGTCGCGCGAGACGCCCAGCACCGCCGCGCCGGCCTTCTTGAACTGCGGCAGCAGCGCGTTGAAGTCCAGCCCTTCGGTGGTGCAGCCCGGAGTGCTGTCCTTGGGATAGAAGTACAGCACCAGCCACTTGCCGGCGTAGTGGCGCAAGCTGGTCTGCGCGCCGCCGGACAGGGCCAGCGGCAGGTCGAGGGTTGCGGCGGAAAGTTCGGTTGCTGCGTCGGTCATCATTGCTTGGCCTAAAGGGGAGAGGCGGTCGGCGGCCGATCAGGCCGGGCCGACATCCATCCCATCATAAGCAGCCACATGGAAACGTTTGGCGAGCGCATCGAACTTTGCATTGCGCTGATGCAGCGACTCCAGCGTGTGATGCTCGCGCTTGTCCACGTGCAGGAAATACGACTGCTCGTCGTCGCCATCGTCTTCGTCGCGTTCGCCGAGGAAGATGTCGATGACGCGGTAGCCGTCCTTGGTCAGTTGTTCGGCCAGCTGTTGCAGCGGTTGTTGCGCCGGGTCGGCGAAGAAGTATTCCCAGCGCAGCGGACCGTCCAGATTCCAGTCGGTTTCCGAGCGGATGTGGTCGAACATCTGTTTCAGCGCGGACAGTGCGATGGCCATGGAGAACTCCTGCCTCAGAACTTCATCGGGTCCATGATCGCGTCGAGATTGAGGTGATCACAGAATTCCAGGAAATCGTCGCGCAAGGCGGCGATGTGCATGTTGGCCGGCACGCCGATGGTCACCTGCGCCGAGAACATCTCCGCGCCGGTCTGCATCGCGCGATAGCGGGTGCTCTGCAGGTTTTCGATGGTGATGCCCTGGCGGTCGAAGAAATCGGCCAGCTGGAACAGGATGCCGGGCTTGTCGGCGGCAATCACTTCGACGATGTAGGGCAGCAGGTTGGACTGCGCCTGCTTGGGGCCGGTGCGGTACCACACCAGTTTCAGGCCTTCCTCGCGTTCGAGGCGGGTCAGCATGGCTTCGAGCTTGGCGACCGAGTCCCACGAGCCGGTGGCCAGTGCGGTGACCGAGACATCGCGCCCGACCGTGGCCAGGCGGGCGTCCACGAGATTGCAGCCGCTGTCGGCGATGCGGCGGGTGACGGGCAACAGGGGGGACTCCGGATGCGTCGTGTAGGCGTTGATCAGGAGGTGGTTTTCGGTCGGCGAAGGCCGGGGAGTGGAGTCGGTCAAAGGGGCTTCCGGCATTGCATCAGGCTGAATGGCCGCCCGGGCAGGCGCCCTGGCGGTGACCAGCATACTTGCCCGTGCTTTCGCGCCGCAAGTAACATGCAGGTGGTCTCAACCCGCGCCCGCGCGGGCCTTTCCTGTCACGTAAGAGCAGCAGAATCTTGTCCCTTTCCGGCATCATCACCGCGCTGGCGACCCCCTTCGGTCCCGATGGCGCACTCGACCTGGATGCCTGGCGGCGGCTGCTGGAGCAGCAGCTGCACGGTGGTGTGCAGGGAATCGTGGTCGCTGGCTCCACCGGCGAAGCGGCCGCCCTGAGCGACGACGAATACGACACGCTGCTGCGTGCAGCGGTGGCCCAGGTGGCCGGCCGCGTGCCGGTGGTGGCCGGTACCGGCCTGTCCGGCACCGCCAAGACCATTGCGCAGACGCGCCGCGCCGCGGCGCTGGGCGCTCAATACGCGCTGGTGGTCACGCCGCCGTACGTGCGCCCGACCCAGGCTGGGTTGAAGGCGCATTTCCAGGCCGTGGCCGATCAGGGCGGGCTGCCGGTGGTGCTGTACAACGTGCCCGGCCGCACCGGTTGCGACCTGCTGCCGGAGACGGTGGCCGAACTGGTCGATCACCCCAACATCGTCGGCATCAAGGAGGCGCGTAGCGAATCCGAGCGCGTGGCCGCGCTGGTGGCGCTGCGCAGTGGCTCCTTCGTGGTACTCAGCGGCGACGATGGCAGTGCGGCGCAGGCGATGCTGGCCGGCGCCGATGGTCTGGTTTCGGTGGCCTCCAATGCCTTGCCTTCGGCCTACCGCCGCCTGTGCGATCTGTCGCGCAACGGCCGGCGCGAGGCCGCCCTGGCCTGGGACGCACGCCTGAGCGAGTACCACAGCTTCTGCGGTATCGAATCCAATCCCATCCCGGTCAAGGCGCTGCTGCAACGCGCCGGGATCGGGCAAGGCCTGCGCCTGCCGCTGCTCCCACTTTCCGCGGCGCACCAGCCTGCCGCCGACCGCCTTGCCGCCGACGCCATTGCGTTGGAAGCGCTTTCCAGCCGCGAAATGCTCGCGGCCTGACCCAGGAGATCTATCGATGCGTCATTCCGTTTCCCCCGTCCGCGTGCTGTCGCTCGCGTTGCTGGCGACCGCCACTGTCGCTGCCACGAGCGGTTGCAGCTGGTTCAAGAAGGGCGCGCGCGGCGACTATGCGCTGGCACCGGAAGCCCGCCCGCTGGAAGTGCCGCCGGATCTGAACCTGCCCGACACCTCCGGTGCGATGAAGGTGCCGACCCTGGCCTCCACCGCGCAGCAGAACACCAACATGCCGCCGTCGGCGAGCGCCAACAGCGGCTTCAACGTGCCGGGCGAGCGCGACGAGGTGTTCGCGAAGGTGGGCGCCGCGCTGGCCGATATTCCGGGCCTGACCATCGCCAGCAAGGCGCAGATGCTCGGCTCCTACGACGTGAGCTACGAGGGGTCCAGCTTCCTGGTGCGCGTGGTCAAGGTGGAAGCCGGCAGCTACGTGTCGGCGGTGGACCCGCGTGGCATGCCGGCCACGGCGGCCGCGCCGGTGGCGGTGATCTCCTCGCTGAAGAGCAAGCTCGGCGGCTGAGTGGTCTCGGCACCGCTGGACAGCGAAACGGGCGCCTGAGGCGCCCGTTTCGTTTTGCGTCGCTTGTGGTGATGGCGCTGGGCGATTGCGCCAGGAACAGGCGGCCTCAGCGCTGCAGCAGCGGCAGCTTGTTCGGCTTGCCGTCCCATTCGGCGGCATCGGGCAGCGGCTCCTGGCGCACGGTCAGCACCGGCCAGGCCTTGGCGAGCTCGGCATTGAGCGCGACGAAGGCCTCCTGGCCTGCCGGCACATCGTCTTCCGGATAGATCGCGTTGGCAGGGCATTCCGGTTCGCACAGGGTGCAATCGATGCACTCGTCCGGATCGATGACCAGGAAGTTCGGGCCGACGTGGAAGCAGTCCACCGGGCAGACCTCGACGCAGTCGGTGTATTTGCACTTGATGCAGTTTTCGGTGACAACAAAAGGCATGGCGGAATCCGGCGTTTAGCCTGACAATTCTAAAGCAGTCCGGCGGTGGGTGTGGGGTTGGCGATCGTTGGGGTTGGCCCGCGATCCTGGTGGGCGGCTGCGTGCCGTCCTGTGCAGGTGGTGCCTGTCGGTTGGTGAGCTTGGCTGATGGCGGTGCTCGCTTGGAGCGGTGTTGGGTGAGTTCGTCGAGTTGGCTGCCTGCCGCCGTACCCTCACCCCAACCCCCGCTCTGCGCCCCGGCACGCGCCCGCGGCGCTGGCGCTCCAAGGCACACGCGCCAGTGGCGCGTAAGCCGTGCCTTCTCGCCCCGCAGGGAGAGGGGCTTTAGCTCCTTCTCCCTTCGGGAGAAGGTGGCGCGCAGCGCCGGATGAGGGGCGCCTCGGAAGTTGTCACCGCCTGCGACGTCAAACGCGTCGCCACGCGCCTTCACGAGTGACGCACCAAGTGGCGTTGTGGCTTTGCCACGTATCCTCACCCGGACCCGCGCTCTGCGCCCCGGTCCGCGCGGGCGGCGCTGGCGCTCCAATGCACACGCGCCAGTGGCGCGTAAGCCGTGCTTTCTCGCCCCGCGGGAGAGGGGCTTGCCTCAAACCAGCCCGCGCTGCCTGGCCAGCGCGAACAACCCTGTCGCCGCCAGATCTTCCGGGTGCAACTGGCTCTCAACGCCCAGATGCTGCAACGCCAGTGCGTAGCGTTGCGCCAGCGCGGGGCTACCGACAAGGTGCACGGTGGCGTGCGTGCCGCGGTGCTCGCGCAGTTCGTGGCCGATCAACAGGCCAGACAGGTACGAAGGCAGGGCCTGCGCGTCCAGGCGGTCGAACAAACCCAGCGTGCGAGTGCCAAACAGGTGATGGCTGAGCCCGCCCGCTTCGGCGCTGCGCTCGATGCCGAGCAGGAACGCAGGCGCGTCGAGCTCGGCATGGGCGTCGGGGATCAGCTTGCCGAGGATGCTGTGCTGGCACAGCACCGCGTACAGCTCGCCGGTCATGACGGTGGCGAAGTCGGTCAACTGGCCGTTGGCGAGCGTGGCCCACTTGCTGTGGGTGCCGGGCAGGCAGGCCACGTGGTCGCCCTGGCCCAGGCTGGCGAGCAGGCCGACCAGCTGGGTCTCTTCGCCGCGCATGACGTCGGGCACGCCGGTCCGCTCGCCGGTGCTGACGCCGGGCACGAACCACAGCGTGCGGCCGGGCAGCAGGTCGTCGTAGCGGCGCATGGCCGCGGCCAGGGTGGCGGTGTCGGTCGGGCAGGGCAGGTAGGCCTGTTCGACCCAGCCATTGCGGCTGCCGATCATGCCCGAGAGCAGCACCGGACCCTCCCAGCCGTCGATCAATGCGCTCAGCACGTCGGCAAAACGGCCCTGGCAGGCGAGGATGCCGTCGCTGCCGCGACGTTGGTCGAGCACGGCGCCACTGGCGTCGAGCAGGTAGGCGCGCAGACTGCTGGTGCCCCAGTCGATGGCGATCATGCGCTGGCCACCCGGCTTTCGGGCAGGCCGGCGATGGCGAGGTCGCACACGAACAGGCTGCCGGCCTCGGGCATGCGCGCCAGTTCTTCGGCGCTATGGTCCAGGCGCGAGGAGATCACGTGCAGGCGATCCAGCGCCGCGCCGCCGAACGCACCGCAGGTGGGGTGCTTGACCGGCAACTGCACGATGCGCTCCACGCTGCCGTCGGGGCGGTAGCGCACCACGCGGCAGGCGCGCCATTGCGCATTCCACAGATGGCCTTGGCTGTCGATGATCGAGCCGTCCGGTTCGGCGTCGTCGCGGTCCAGGGTGGTGAACACACGCGTATTGCTGGTCTGCGCAGTCTCCGGGTCGTAATCGCAGCACAGGATCTGCGGGCGCACCGAATCGCAGTAGTACAGGGTGCGGCCGTCGAGGCTGAAGCAGATCGAGTTGGGGATCGAGACGCCCGGCAACGGCAAGGCGCGCAAGCCGTGCCTGAGCGAAAACTGGTAGAACGCGCCGCGTGCGGCCTTGCTGTCGTGTTCGTCCATGGTGCCGAACACCAGATTGCCGTGCCGATCCACGCGGCCATCGTTGCTGCGCGTGAGCGGGTTGTCGGCTTCGATGTCGGCCAGCTTCTCGAAGGCAAGCGCGTCTGCCTCGGTATTGTCCGGGTCGACGATGCCGATGGCCTTGGCCAGCGCAACCAGCACGCGGCCATCGTCCATCAGGCCCAGGCAGCCCGGGCGATCGGGCAGCGTCCAGTAACGCGATTGCGCGGTGGCCGGATGATGCCGCCACAGGCGCTTTTCAACGATGTCGACCCAGTACAGCGCCTGGCGCTGTTCGCACCACAGCACGCCTTCGCCGTGCGTGCAGCGGCTGTCGACCGCCAGTACGGCGGTGTGTTCGGGCGTGCTCACCATTCGGCGATGCTGCCATCGGCGTGACGCCACACCGGGTTACGCCAGTCGGGCGGATTTTCGTTGGCGCGCTTGAGCATGTCTTCGTCGATCTCCACACCGAGCCCGGGCTTGGGCAATGCGGCGATACTGCCATCGATACACTGGAAATCGTCCTTGTTGACGACGTAATCGAGCAGGTCGGCGCCTTCGTTGTAGTGGATGCCGATGCTCTGTTCCTGCAGTACCGCATTGTGCGAGACGAAGTCCACGTGCAGGCAGGCGGCCAGCGCGATCGGGCCGAGCGGGCAATGCGGGGCGAAGCCGACATCGTAGGCCTCGGCCATCGCGGCGATCTTGACGCATTCGGTGATGCCGCCGGCATGCGACAGGTCCGGCTGCACCATGCCGATGCCACCGGCGCACAGCACGTTCTTGAACTCGAAGCGCGAGAACATGCGCTCGCCGGCGGCCAGCGGAATCGAGGTGCTCGCGGCCAGGCGCGGGTAGTACTCGGCCTGTTCGGCCAGCACCGGTTCTTCGACGAACAACGGCTTGAACGGCTCCAGCTCGCGCAGCAGCGCCTTGGCCATCGGTGCGCCGACGCGGCCATGGAAGTCGATGCCGAAATCAATGGCGTTGCCGAAGGTTTCGCGGATCTCGGCCACCTTGACCACCGCCGCATCGACCGCGCGCGCGCTGTCGATCAGCTTCATTTCCTCGGTACCGTTGAACTTGAAGGTGTCAAAGCCCAGCGCACGGTAGTCGGTGATCTGCTGGATGATGGCGCCGGGGCGGTCGCCGCCGACCCAGCGATAGGTCTTCATGCGATCGCGTACCAGCCCGCCCAGCAGCTCGTACACCGGCACGCCCAGCGCCTTGCCCTTGATGTCCCACAGCGCCTGGTCGATACCGGCGATGGCGCTCATCAGGATCGCGCCACCGCGATAGAAACCGGCGCGGTACATGGTCTGCCACAGGTCGTTGATGCGCGCCGGGTCCTTGCCGACGATGTAGCCGGCCAGTTCGTGCACGGCGGCCTCAACGCTGCGCGCGCGGCCTTCGATGACAGGCTCGCCCCAGCCGGTGATGCCCTCGTCGGTCTCGACCTTGAGGAACAGCCAGCGCGGTGCGGCGTGGTAGGTGGTGAGGCGGGTGATCTTCATCCTTGCAGTTCCTGGTAGGCCTGCACGAACGCGCGTGCATGCGTCTGGGTTGTTTCGAGGGATTGGCCGGGTTTGTACAGTTCGCCGCCGATGCCGGCGCCGGCCGCGCCCTGGGCCATGAAGCCGGCCAGGGTCTGCGGGCTGACGCCGCCGACCACGTAGACCGGGATGTGCGTGGGCAGCACCGAGCGCAGCGCGCGCACATGTGCCGCGCCATACGTTGCCGCCGGGAACAGCTTCAGGATGGTGGCACCGGCGTCGATGGCGTCGAAGGCTTCGCTGGCGGTGGCGAAGCCGGCCACCACGGTCAGCCCGCGCGATACCGCATGGCGGATCAGGCTGGGGCGCGTATTGGGGGTGACGATGAAGCGCGCACCGATCCCGGCCAGGGTGTCCACGTCTTCGTTGCGCAGCACGGTGCCGGCCCCGATCCAGGCGCGCTCGCCATAGGTCTGCTGGGCCAGGGCAATGCTCTGCTCCCAGCGCGGCGAATTGAGCGGGATCTCGATCGCATCGAAGCCGGCGTCGATCAGCGCGCCGACATGGGCGGGCGTCTCTTCCGGCGTGATGCCACGCAGGATGGCGATCAGCGGCAGGGCGAACAGGCTGGCGGTGGTGTCTGAGGTCATGCGGTTACTCGCGATAGAGCGGAAAGCGGCCATTGGCGGCCAAGCGGCCGGCAACGTCGGGGGAGCTTGCGCAACTGCGCAGGCGACAGGTCGCCGCCGATGCGCAATCCGGGAAGAAAAACGAAGTGCGGTGGCAGCGCCGCGATGCGACGCCGATGGGCACGCCCGGCATGCACACGCATGCCGCTACGGCCCGCAAGCGGCCGGCAAGTTGCCGTCATCGTCGTCCACCTCCGCGGTCATGGCGTGCGTGTTATCGCCTGGTCGAGGCGGGTCACGTCTGTTCTGGCCGCGCCCGGGAGGTAGAGGCTCCTGTTGCGGCGAGCGCTAGCCTCGCGCGGTGAGATATGTGCTGCAAATGAAATTTTCGGCATATTCTATTCCTCCGACGAATACACGGCCGCAACCGCACCCCATGGCAAATTCCGGTACTCCCTGGTTCAACGCAGCCCGCCTGAAAACCCGTCAACTGTTGCTGCTGCTGCATCTGCACGAACAACGCTCGGTCCTGCGCGCGGCCGAGGCCGCCAGCATGACGCAACCGGCCGCCTCCAAGCTGCTGGCCGAAATGGAGGACATGCTGGGGGTGAAGCTGTTCGAGCGGCATGCCCGGGGTGTCGAGCCGACCTGGTACGGACATGTGCTGATCCGGCGCGCCCGCGCGGCCATGTCGGAGATCGGCCGCGCGCAGGAGGAAATCGCCGCCCTGCGCGCCGGACGGATGGGGCAGGCGTCGATCGGCACCGTGGTCAACCCGGGCACCAACCTGGTGCCGCAGGCCATTGCCGAGGTCAAACGCGAGTTTCCCGACATCCTGGTGCGGGTGGAGATGGACTACAGCCGCCCGTTGGTGGCCAAGTTGCTGGATGGCCAGCTGGATATCGTGATCGGCCGCATCCTGGGGCCGGAAGGGGTGGGCGAGCTGGAGTTCGAGCCGCTGGCCGACGAGCCGCATTCGGTGATCGCCCGCGCCGGCCACCCGCTGGCCAGCCGCGCCGGCCTGCAGCATGCCGATCTGGTGCGGCATGGCTGGATCCTGCCGCCGGCCGACAGCGTGCTGCGCGCACGGCTGGATTCGATGTTCATGGAGCATGGCGTGCAGACGCCGACCAATGCCATCGAAACCTCGTCGCTGCCGGTCACCTCGACCCTGCTGCGCGGCACCGACATGCTGACCGCCTTGCCGGTGGAGTCGGTGGCGCCGCTGATCCAGGCCAAGTTGCTGACTGTGCTGCCGATCGAACTGGGCGTGCGGATGGAGTCCTTCGGCATCATCCGTCGGCGCGATTACATCCTCCCGCCGGGTGCCGAGCGGATTTTGCAGGCGCTGCGCTCCACCGCCAGGCGCCTATACCCCGCGCTGCGCGGGCCGGAATCCCTTGCTTAACAGGCTCTTCCATTTGTATTCCTTGAGGTAATACCAGGCTGTGAATTTTTCATTGGCTGGCGCTAGACCGGACGCCTATATCTGTGCGCCAGATCGCACGCTGAAGCGCACGTGAAGTCGGGCAGGTGATCGGCGGCCAAGCCGCCTTGTAGGAGTTAAGTGGGGGCGGGCGCCAGCGCCTGTTCTGCTCGATCACGCGGCGCGCCTTGCGTCGCGACAACCAGTCTTCAGTCGTCTTGCGTCCTGGGAGGGATTCAGATGTTCAAGTTTTCAAGCCATGCCTCGGCGGGAACGGGCGTGCGCGCGCGTTATCTGTCGCACCTGCCGCGTTCGGCGATGGCCGTGAGCATCGGGCTGTTGCTCGCTGCGCCGGCGTATGCCCAGCAGGCCGCATCCCAGCAGAGCGCACCCTCGGGCAAAGCCAGCAGCGCGGTCGACCTGGATACGGTGGAGGTGCGCGGCGTGCGCGCCAGCCTGATCAAGTCGCAGGTGATCAAGCGCGATGCCGCGCAGATCGTCGATTCGGTCAGCGCCGAGGACATCGGCGCCTTGCCCGACCGCAGCGTCACCGAGACCCTGCGGCGCGTCAGCGGCGTGACCATCGACCAATTCGCCGCGCGCAGCGACCCCGATCACTTCTCCGCCGAAGGCAGCGGCGTGATGATCCGTGGCCTGACCCAGGTGCGCGGCGAACTCAACGGGCGCGACATCTTCAGCGCCGGGAGCGGCCGTGGCCTGAGCTTCGAGGATGTTCCGGCGGAACTGATGGCCGGCGTGGACGTGTACAAGAATCCGTCGGCCGAAATCATCGAAGGCGGCCTGGGCGGCACGATCAATCTGCGCACGCGCATGCCGTTCGACAATCCGGGCCGCATCATCGGCGGCAACGTCGACGTCAACTGGGGCGACATGAGCAAGAAGTACAAGCCGTCGGCCTCGTTCCTGTTCAGCGACCGCTGGCAGACCGGCGTGGGCGAGATGGGCTTCATGTTCGACATCGCGCATTCGGAACTGGCCACCCGCTCGGACGGCATCCAGACCGAGCCGTACGTTCGCCGCAGCGATGCGCCGGTGCTGGCCGGTAGCAATCGTAGCGAGGTCTACGTGCCGGGCGGCGTCAATTGGCGGCAGCTGGACTACGAACGCAAGCGCAACGGCATCGCGGCCTCGTTCCAGTGGCGTCCCAGCGATTCCACCGAGATCTATGCGCAGTACCTGCGGTCGCGCTACGACATGAACTGGCAGGAGCGTGCGGCGTTCTTCAACGATGGCACCAACAACATCGTTCCGGCGCCGGGCACAACCTTCCGCTACGACCAGGATGGCGTGTTCCAGAGCGGCTCGCCTTCTTCCAACTCCTGGCGTGGCCTGCTCACCGGCGACGGCGTGCGTTTCAACACCGACAACCGGTACTCCGCGCAGCGCACCACCACCTCGGATCTGTCGGTGGGCTTCAGCCATTACCTCAACGACAACCTGCAACTGAAGGGCGATCTGCAACTGGTGCAGTCGGAAAACGACCAACTGGATTTCACCGTCTTCAGTGCGATCTATCTGCCGGGGCTGAGCTACGACGTGTCCGGCCGCTATCCGCGTATCACCATCGCCGATCCGGCGTTCGCCGGAACCCAGTCCAATTATTTCTGGGCTGCGGCGATGGACCACCTCGGCAGGAACGAGGGTCGCCAGTTCTCTGCGCGCGTGGACCTGGAATACACCTTCCAGGACAGCGACTGGTTGCGCTTTGCGCGCTTCGGCATGCGCTCCACCGACCGCAACCAGATCAACAAGAACTCCGGCTACAACTGGGGCGTGCTGTCGGACAACTGGGCCGCGGTGCCGGGCACGCCCAATGGGCTGGCGATGATGTCGCAGTTCCTGCCCAACGAGTCCTCGCAGTTCGCCTTCTCCAATTTCTTCCGCGGCAAGGTTGCCGTTCCAAGCAACCTGTACTTCCCCAATGGCGGGCTGGCCACCAACTACGCCCGGGCTTCGCAGCTGCTGTCGCAGCAGATCGTCGCGCTGCGCGGCTCGGGGTGGGCGCCGGACATGTATCGGCCGCAGGACACCAACAACCAGTTCGAACGCACCCAGGCGGCCTACATGGTGGTGTACTTCGGCAACGATGAAGCGTTGGGCGTGCCTGTGGACGGCAATGTCGGCGTGCGCGTCGTGCAGACCAAGGCCGAGGCCGAAGGCTTCGGCCAGTTCCAGGACATGAGCCAGCTCAACGTGACGCCCGAGCTGCAGGCGCGCTACCGAGGGCAGTATTTCGAGAACAACTCGCAAGGCAGCTACACCAACGTGTTGCCAAGCCTCAACCTGCGCGCGCGCCTGACCGATTCGCTGCAGTGGCGTGTCGCCGCTTCCAAGGCGATGGCGCGACCGGACTACACCCAGCTGCAGCCGTTCATCCAGCTGTCGGTGGATACCGATCCGTCAGGCAATCCGATCGGCTTCGTGGGCTCGGCCGGTAATCCCATGCTCAAGCCGATGCGGGCCAATCAGTTCGATACCGCGCTGGAGTGGTACTTCGATACCAGCGACATGCTGTACGCCACGCTGTTCTACAAGAAGGTGAAGGACTACTTCGCCACCCAGAACCGCACCGAGATCTACGACAACCGCGAGTGGCTGGTGACCCGGCCGTACAACATGGACGAAGGCACCATTCGTGGTGCGGAGCTGGGCTACACGCAGTTCTTCGATTCGTTGCCGGGCTGGCTGAGCGGATTCGGCGTCAATGCCAACTTCACCTTCGTCGACAGCCGGGGCGGCGTGAACACTGCGACCGATCCGTACACACGTACCAACGTCACCGGGGTGCAGCTGCCGCTGGAAGGTTTGTCGCGGCGCAGCTACAACCTGGCCGGTATCTACGAGAAGGGGCCGCTCTCGTTCCGTCTGGCCTATAGCTGGCGCTCGCGCTACCTGTTGACCACCAGCGACGCGGCCACGCGCCTGCCGACATGGTCGGACGACTACGGCCAGCTCGACGGCTCGTTCTTCTATCGTTTCAACGAGCATCTGCAATTGGGCATCCAGGCCAACAACCTGACCAACACCGAGACCAAGGTGTTGATGGGGCCGACCTCGTATGCCGATGGCGAGGTCGATACACGTTTGTACACGCGTAGCCAATTCGTCAACGACCGGCGCTACTCGCTGGTGCTGCGCATGAACTGGTAAGTGCGCGCAGTCACGCCTCGACTGTGAAGCCAACCGCGCAGTCGAGGCTGTTTTCGCGCTGATCGGCAGGTCTGGCCCGCAATGCCAGACCTGTCAGGTTTCGCGCGGTTGCTATAGGTTTAAAGAATAGATTTCCAGGAATATTTCATTGGTGTGGCATGACGGCCGCACCCTATGCTCCCGCCGCAGTCGCAGGTCTGCCCGTCAGGGCGACCACGCATCCGCATGACCGGCAATGGCCGGATGGCGGATGCAGGCCAGCAACAACGACGGGCAGGGCGTTTGCGCACCGGCCCGCTAAAACGAGCAGTACATGCGTCCTGGGAGGGAGCACCATGTCAGTGCAACATCGCCACATTCCGGCAGGCCGGGCTGTGGGTCAGCGTTCGATCCGTGATTTCCGCCGCTCCGTGATGGCCATCAGTGTGGCCACGCTGTTGAGCGCGCAGGCCTATGCGCAGGATGCGAGCACCACTGCGACACCGGCTCAGGACCCCACCACCCAGCAGCTGGACACGGTGCAGGTCACCGGCACGCGCAGCAGCGTCACCAAGGCGCAACTGGTCAAGCAGAATGCCGAACAGATCGTCGACTCCATCGTCGCCGAAGACATCGGCAAGCTGCCCGACAACAACGTCGCCGAAGCATTGCAACGCATCTCCGGCATCCAGATTTCGCGCAACTACGGCGAAGGCAGCTCGATCGCGATCCGCGGCCTGACCCAGGTGCGTACCGAACTCAATGGTCGAGACATCTTCACTGCCAACGATGGCCGTGGCCTGAGCTTCGAAGACGTGTCGGCCGAGCTGCTCGGCGGCGTCAACGTCTACAAGAATCCGTCGGCCGACATGATCGAAGGCGGGCTGGGCGGCACCGTGGACCTGCGTACGCGCCTGCCGTTCGACTACGACGGCCGCAAGATCGCCGGCAGCGTGCAGTATAACCATTACGATCTGGCCGACGACGGCAAGCCGGCGTTCTCGGGCCTGTTCAGCGATCGCTGGCAGACCGGCATCGGCGAGATCGGCATCCTGGTGAACTACTCGCAGCAGAAGAGCCCGTTCCGCCAGGACACCATCTCGATCGAGCCGTGGTACACCCAGACCGATCTGCCGGGCTATGAAGGCCAGGGCGTATCGGTGCCGCATGGTGCCGGCATCAATACCACCGTCGGCGAGCGCGAACGCAAGACCGGTGCGTTCGCGATGCAGTGGCGTCCCAACGACGATGTCGAGGTCTATACGCAGGTGCTGCGGTCGGACTACGACTTCAGCTGGCATGACTATTCGTTCTTCGCGCTGACCGGTGCGAGTCCGATGCAGGGTCTGCCTGGCATTCAGGTCAACAGCCGCAATGAATTCGTCAACGGCTCGTTCCAGAATGTGCCCACCGAATCCAACACCAGCCTGACCGAGCGCCACTCGGTGACCACCGACTACTCGCTGGGCGCCAAGTGGACGGTCAACGAGAAGCTGACCCTGAGCACCGACTTCCAGTATGTCGATGCCACCACCAAGGGCACCCGCTACATCATCGCCACCGGGCAGGACACCAGCCCGCAGTTCAACGTCGACTTTCGTGGCGATCTGCCGCGCCTGTCGGTGACCGATGCCAGCGGCGCAGAAGGCTACCTGGCCGATGTCAACAACTACGACGGCTGGCGCTGGCACCTGGACAACAAGGACGACAACAAGGGCACCGAGTTCGCCTGGCGTTCGGACATGGATCTGGCGTTCGACAGCGATTTCGTGCGCAGCTTCAAGGCCGGCGTGCGCTACACCGACCGCGATGCCGAGACCAAGGGCAACGTGTGGCGCTTCATGTGCATCAACGATTGCTCGGGCACGCCGTTCTCGCAGTTCCCCAGCATCGGTCTGGTGGCCAACCCCATCACCGACTTCTTCCGCGGTGAGAGCAGCACCTTCGGTCGCACGCTGACCGCCTCGGACGCAGCGGTGGCCAATTACGAACAGAGCCTGGCGACCTTCGGTGCCAGCCCGCTGGAATTTGCGCCCAACAACATCAACACCCAGAACGAGAAGACCTACGCGGCCTACGGTGTGTTGCGCTTCGGCGTGGATGGCGACATCCCGTTCGACGGCAACATCGGCGTGCGCGTGGTGCGTACCGAAGTGGGCTCGCAGGGCGTGCGGACCGGCACCGATGCCGAAGGCGGCGGCCTGATCCCGGTGGACGCGCAGCAGACCTATACCGACGTGCTGCCCAGCTTGAACCTGCGCTGGATGCTGAGCGACCAGCTGCAGTGGCGGTTTGCGGCGTCGCGCGCCATTTCGCGCCCAACGTTCGACAAGCTCAACCCCAACCTGAGCCTGAGCACCGGTACCTCCAACGGCGCCTCGACCTTCACCGGCAACGCGGGTAACCCGAGCCTGGAAGCGGTCAAGGCCGACCAGTTCGACACCGCGCTGGAGTGGTATTTCGGCCAGGGCTCGATGATGTACGGCACCGTGTTCTACAAGAAGGTGGAAGGTTTCATCGCCAACGCCGTCTTCAACGAGGTGTACGACGGCCAGGTGTGGCAGATCACCCGTCCGGTCAACGGCGACTCGGGCAAGATCCGCGGTGCGGAACTGGGCTATACGCAGTTCTTCGACTTCCTGCCGGGCTGGCTGAGCGGCTTCGGCCTGCAGACCAACTACACCTACGTCGACAGCGAGGCGCCGAGCCCCACCGCCACCGATACCAATGGCCAGGCACTGACGGTGCCGCTGGAAGGCCTGTCCAAGAACAGCTACAACGCGATCCTCAGCTACGAAAACAAGCGCTTCCAGGGCCGCGTGGCCTACAACTGGCGCAGCGACTGGCTGGTGACCACCGCGGGCAACGGCACCGGCAACCTGCCGGTCTACAACAAGGGCTTCGGCCAGCTGGATGCCTCGCTGCGCTTCAACCTCAATGATGTGTGGTCGATTTCGCTGGATGGCGTGAATCTGCTCGACACCCGCCGCGAAAGCTACCTGGGTAACGAGTCGCGCTACCGCGACTTCGTGATCAACGATCGTCGGTATGGCCTGACACTGCGGGCCAGCCTGTAGAACGCGCCGTAGGAAGTGCGTCTCCGGTCCGGCGAGCTGTGCAGGCAGCTCGTCGGGCCGGTGTTTTTCCTATCGATGGCGATGCCATCGATCGCGAGGGGAGCTGGAGGAATGATCGCCATGATCGATCCGCCTACTGCTAAGCGCCGCCTTTCCGCAGCACATGCGTGGCTGACTGCCGTTTGCCTGACGCTGGTGTTGCCCTTCATGACGCCCCACGTGTCTGCGGCCGAGCCCGGCACGCCCGGGCCTTATCACTGGCGCAGTGTCGCCATCGGCGGTGGCGGCTTCGTCACCGGCGTGCTGTTCCATCCCGCCGAGCGCGATCTTGCCTATGCACGCACCGATGTCGGTGGCGCGTATCGCTGGGACGCGCGAGCGCAGCAGTGGATTGCCCTGACCGATTGGCTGGGTGCGAACGACTGGAACCTGATGGGCATCGATGCCTTCGCCATCGACCCTGCCGACCCCGAGGCCATCTATCTGGCGGCGGGCACCTATATGCACGAACGCGCCGGCCATGCGGCCCTGCTGCGCTCGTTCGATCGCGGCCGCAGTTTCCAGCGTGCGGACCTGCCGTTCAAACTGGGGGGCAACCAGCTCGGCCGCGCCAATGGCGAGCGGCTGGCGGTGGACCCCCACGATGGCCGCGTGCTGCTGCTGGGCTCGCGCGATGCCGGCCTGTGGCGCAGTGAGGATCGTGGCGCGCACTGGTCGCGCGTCGCCGGTTTTCCTGCCGAGGCGTTTGCAGGAGCGCACGCGCGCAACCATGTCGGGCGCGAACAGGCGGTGGGCGTGGCGTTCGTGGTGTTCGACGCGGCCAGCGGCAAGCAGGGGATGCCGACGCCACGCATCTATGTCGGGGTGTCCACCGAACAGACCAGCCTCTACGTCTCCGACGATGCGGGCCGCACATGGTCTGCCGTGGCTGGACAACCCAAGGGCCTGCGCCCCAGCCACATGGCCGGCGGCAGCGACGGACACTGGTACCTGAGCTACGGCGACCAGCCCGGCCCGGACCTGATGGCCGGCGGCGCGTTGTGGAAGTACACCCCGGCGCAGGCACGCTGGAACGAGATCAGCCCGATCGCGCAGCCGGCCAACGGCGATGGCTTCGGTTGGGGCGCGGTGGCGGTGGATCCGCAACAGCCGCAGGTCGTGCTGGCCAGTACCTTCCGCCGCCGCACGCCACGCGATGAGCTGTTCCGCAGTACCGACGGCGGCCGCAGCTGGACGCCCTTGCTGGCGGACTCGCAGTTCGACCACAGCACTGCGCCGTGGACCGCGCAGGCAACCCCGCACTGGATGGGCGCGCTGGCGATCGATCCGTTCGACAGCAACCACGCGCTGTTCGTCACCGGCTACGGCATCTGGGCCTCGCGCAATCTGCAGGAGTTCGCGCGCACGCAGCAGCAATTGCACTGGTGGTTCCAGGACCGTGGGCTGGAGGAAACCGTGCCGCTGGATCTGCTCAGCCCGATGGCCGGTGCGCATCTGCTCAGCGCGCTCGGCGATATCGATGGCTTCCGCCACGACGATCTGGACAGCGCGCAGCTGCAATACGCCGGCCCGCGCCTGACCAATGGCGAGAGCATCGACGCCGCCGGCCAGGCACCGTTGACGGTGGTCCGCAGCGGCACCGTGCGCAATCGCCGCAACAACGAAATCCGCGCGCTCTACTCGCGCGATGGCGGTGCGCACTGGCGTGCATTCGCCAGCGAGCCGCCGGCCGGGCAGGGCGCCGGTACGATCGCCATCGGTGCCGATGCGGCGCAGGTGGTGTGGGCGCCGGAGCACGGCGGTGTGTGGCGCACCGCGGATTTCGGTAGGCACTGGCAGCGCGTGCAGGGCCTGCCCGAGACCGCGGTGGTGGTGGCCGACCGTGTCGATGCCCAGCGCTGGTATGCCGCCGATGCGCTCAGTGGGCGCCTGTACGAGAGTACCGATGGTGCGGCCAGTTTCCGCGATACCGGGCAGTCGCTGGGCACGCCGGCGCGCGACGAGCGCAGGCGTCCGCAGTTGCGGCCCGATCCCTGGCGCGCCGGCGTGGTGTATCTGGCCAGTCCTGCGCGTGGCGTGATGCGCTGGCAGGACGGCCGCCTGCAGACCCTGTCGACACCGGACGAGGCACGCTCGCTCGGCATCGGCAAGCCGGTGCGCGACGGCGCGCCGCCGGCGCTGTACCTGGCCGGTCGCGTGGCCGGGGTGGATGGGGTGTTCCGCTCCGACGACGAGGGTGCGCACTGGCGGCGCATCAACGACGACGCGCATCGCTTCGGCAAGCCATACAGCGTCACCGGCGACCCACGGCTTCCCGGCCGGGTGTATTTCGCGACCGGCGGACGTGGCATCTTCTACGGGGATCCGCGATGAGCGCGCCGTCCCTATGCGTGTCATCGCGTTGTCCTAGCGTGTCCAGCTTCGTCCCCCGTTGCCTCGTTGCGCGCCGACTGGCCGCGCTGCCCCTGGAGATCACTGCATGACCGTCACCTTCGTCCGCCGCGCCTGCCTGCTGGGCCTGGCGCTGGTCAGCCCGCTCGCAGCGGCGCAGCCGGCCCTGCCACTGTTGTTCGGCGATGGCGCGGTACTGCAGCGCGACCAGCCAATGCCGGTCTGGGGCTGGGCGACACCGAATGCGTCCATCAGCGTGAGCCTGGACGGCAAGCGGGCCACCGCCAAGGCCGATGCGCAGGGAGCATGGAAGGTCAGCCTGCCGGCGCACACGGCGGGCGGCCCCTATGTGCTGAGCGTGCAGGGCGACGGTGGCCAGCTGCAGGTGCGCGACGTGCTGGTCGGCGACGTCTGGTTGGCCAGCGGTCAATCCAACATGGAATGGCCGTTGGCGCAGGCCAGCGACGGCCCGCAGGCGGTGGCGGCGGCCAACGATCCGCAGCTGCGTCACTTCAAGGTCCCCAAGTCGTGGTCGGTGCAACCGGAAGCGCGCCTGGCCAGCGGAGACTGGAAAGCCGCCACGCCTACCAACGCCGGCGAGTTCACCGCGGTGGGCTACTTCTTCGCCAGGGAACTGCGCGCCAGTACCGGCGTGCCGATCGGCATCATCAACAGTACCTGGGGCGGCAGCGCGATCGAGGCCTGGATGGACGCCGCCTCGCTGGGCTTGAACGCCACCCAGAATCAGGGCGCCATCGAGGCGATCAAGCAGCGCGATGCAGCGGCGCAGGCCGCCACCGGCAAACGCATCGCGCGCTGGCCGAAGGTTGATGGCGACACGCCGCAATGGTGTGAGCCGGACTTCGACGACAGCGACTGGGACAGCATCCCGACCAGCCAGCAATGGGAGGCCAGCGGTTTCGATGGCATGGATGGCATTGCCTGGTACCGCACCACCTTCACCTTGACTGCGGCGCAAGCCAAGGCCGGCATCGCGTTGGGCGTGGGCCAGATCGACGACTCGGACATCACCTACGTCAACGGCCAGCAGGTGGGCAGTACCGAAAAGCAGTGGAACCTGCCGCGCGTCTACCAGGTGCCGGAGGCGGCGTTGAAGGCCGGCGTCAACCACATCGCGGTGCGCGTGGAAGATCTCAGCGGCGGTGGCGGCATGCACGGCCCGGACGAGCAGCGCTTCGTGCAGACCAATGATGGCGCCAGGCGTGCATTGAGCGGCTGGAAGTTCCGCCCTGCGGCGGTGCGCGTCTCGCTGGTCGACAACAAGAACAAGCTGCCCACGCTGCTGTACAACCAGATGATCCATCCGCTGCAGCCGTTCCCGGTCAAGGGCGTGATCTGGTACCAGGGCGAAACCAATACAGATGCGAGCGAAAACAGTGCGGTGAAATACCGCGAGCAGTTCGCCGCCATGATCCAGCAATGGCGCGCCGAACGTGGCCAGAAGGCGCTACCGTTTTTGTGGGTGCAGCTGGCCAACTTCAGGGCCGGCGGCGACAGGGGCGAGCTGAGCCCGTGGGCGCTGCTGCGCGAGTCGCAATCCAAGACGCTGACACTGCCGGCAACCGGGCAGGCGGTGATCATCGATATCGGCAACCCCACCGACATCCATCCCACCAACAAGCGCGATGTCGGGCATCGCTTGGCGCTGGCTGCGCGGCACGTGGCCTATGGCGAGACACTGGTGTACAGCGCGCCGGTATTCAAGCGCGCGCGTTTCGACGGCGACAAGGCGGTGCTGACATTCGATCTGCAAGGCAGTGCGCTGCAGGTGCGCGGCGGCGGTGCGGTGCAGGGCTTTCGCATCGCCGGTGCCGACCGTCGCTTCCATCCGGCCACCGCGCAGATCGACGGTGACCGCATCACCGTGCACAGCGACGCGGTGAGCGCGCCGGTTGCGGTGCGCTATGGCTGGAGCGAGAACCCCGACGACGCCAACCTGATCAACCGCGAGCAGTTACCCATTTCCCCCTTCCGCACCGATACCTGGTGACACGGAGTCTTATGACCATGCATTCCCCCGTCACGCCTGCAGCCTCCCGTTCCAATGTCCATCACAGTCTGCGTCCTCTGCTGTTGTCCGCACTGACGCTGGCCCTGGCGGCCTGTCAATCCGGCGAGCAGGACAGCGCTGCCAAGCCCGACACCGCCGCTCCCGCGGCGACTGCGCCAGCCACTCCGCCTGCCTCTGCGCAGGCGCCTGCCACGCAGACGCCGATGCCGCAGTTCGTCAGCAAGGACGGCAAGCACGTCTTGATGGTCGACGGCGCTCCGTTCCTGATTCTCGGCGCGCAGGTCAACAACTCCAGCAACTATCCCGGCATCATGGACAAGGTATGGCCGGCGATGCAGATGCTGGGCCCCAACACCGTGCAGGTGCCGATCGCCTGGGAACAGGTGGAGCCGGAAGAAGGCAAGTTCGACTTCTCCTTCGTCGATACCCTGCTGAGCCAGGCGCGCGAGCACAAGGTGAAGCTGGTGCTGCTGTGGTTCGCCACCTGGAAGAACAACAGCCCCTCCTACACGCCGCTGTGGGTCAAGGCCGACAACCAGCGCTTCCCGCGTGTGATGACCCGCGAGGGCAAGGCGATCGGCTCGTTGTCGCCGCATGCGCAGGCCACACTGGACGCCGACCGCAAGGCGTTCGTGGCCTTCATGCAGCATCTCAAGAAGGTGGATCCGCAGCACACCGTCATCATGATCCAGCCGCAGAACGAGCCGGGCACCTATGGCAGCGTGCGCGACTTTTCGCCGATGGCGCAGAAGCTGTTCGACGGGCCGGTGCCGGATGAGCTGATCAAGCGCTTGAACAAGCAGCCGGGCACCTGGGCACAAGTATTCGGCGCCGATGCCGATGAGTTCTTCCATGCATGGTCGATCGGCCGTTACATCGATCAGGTGACCGAAGCCGGCAAGGCCGAATATCCGCTGCCGATGTACGTCAACGCCGCCTTGCGCGGGCCGTTCAATCCGGGCCAACCTGGCCAGTACGCCAGCGGCGGGCCCACCGATAACGTGCTGGACGTGTGGAAAGCCGCCGGCCCGCATATCGACCTGCTGGCACCGGACATCTACATGCCGGAATATCGCATGTACACCACGGTGCTGGACCGCTATGCGCGCCCGGACAATGCCTTGTTCGTGGCCGAAACCGGCAACCGTCCTGAGTACGCGCGCTATCTGTTCCCGGCGCTGGGCAAGGACGGCATCGGCTGGTCGGCATTCGGTATCGACTTCACCCGTTACTCCAACTACCCGCTGGGCGCCAAGCACGTCAACGAAGAGACCCTGGCGCCGTTCGCACTGGGCTACAAGGCGGTCAGCATGGGCATGCGCCCGTTCGCCAAGGCCGCGTCCGAAGGCAAGTTGCACGGCACCGCCGAAGAACCCGGCCAGGCCGTGCAGGAACTCAAGCTCAACGATCGCTGGAGCGCCACCATCACCTACGGCGTGCCGCAGTTCTGGTTCAAGGGCGATCCACCGGGCAATCCCGAACCGATTGGCGCCGCCCTGATCGCCGAGCTGGGGCCGGACGAGTTCCTGGTCACCGGCTACCATGCGCGCGTGACCCTGCACCCGGCCAGCGACGCCACTGCCAACATGATCTACGAACGCGTCGAGGAGGGCGTGTACGAGGGCACGCAGTGGAAGTTCCAGCGCAACTGGAACGGGGATCAGACCGACTACGGGGTCAATTTCTCCAGCGTGCCGCAACTGCTCAAGATCAAGCTCGCCACCTACAAGTAATCGCCACGTGAGACGGCGCCGCCTTCGGGCGGGCGGCCGCTGCGCGGAATCGTCATGCCGCACGTCGATTCCGTCGCATCGACAGGGCTTGCCCGACCATCGCCGCCTTGCGTGCTTCTTCATAAACGAAAGCCATGCGCTGCCGCCCCCGCAGCAGCGATTCGACATTCAAAGGGAGTGACCATGCAAACCACCATCCGTTCCGCCGGCTCCGCGCCTGCCAACCGACGTACACCGCTTGCCCATTGCCTAGCCTTGTCGTTGGCGTTGCTGGCCAACGCCGCGCACGCGCAGGAAGTACGCAAGGCCGCCGATGGCGTCACCGTGGTGCCGAGCACCAAGGGCGCCGCACCGGTGCGGCTGCAGGTGGTCGATGCCGGCATCATTCGCGTCAGCGCCGATCCGGATGGCGACTTCGCACGCAGCCCCAGCCTGATGCGCGTGCCGGTGCAGGGCGACACCGCATTCCAGCTGGCCGAGCAGGGCGACAGCGTGCAGCTGAAGACCGGCAAGGTCACCGCCACCGTGTCCACCGTCGACGGCCATGTCAGCTTCGCCGATGCCAACGGCAAACCGGTGCTGGCCGAAGTTGCGGGCGGGCGCAGCTTTGCGCCGCTCAAGGTCGAAGGCAAGCAGTATCTGAGCGTGCGCCAGCGCTTCCAGTCGCCCGACGACGAAGCCTTGTACGGCTTCGGCCAGCACCAGCAGGGCTGGATGAACCAGAAGGGCCGCAACGTCGAACTGCAGCAGAACAACATCGACATGGCGGTGCCTTACCTGGTGTCCAGCCGCAATTACGGCCTGCTGTGGGACAACAACTCGATCAGCCGCCTGGGCGACCCACGCGGCCTGCAGCCGCTGCCCAAGACGCTCAAGCTGTACGACGCCAAGGGCAAGGCCGGCGCGCTGACCGCACGCTATGCCATCAACGGCAAGCAGGTGCTCGAGCGTCGCGAGAAGGAGGTGAACTACCAGTACCTCAGCGACCTGACCAAGTTTCCCAAGAAGGCGATCACCAAGGACAAGGACAGCCGCATGCAGGTCAGCTGGGAGGGCGAGATCGAAGCGCTCACCGGTGGCAAGCACAGCTTCTCGCTGTACTCGAGCGAGTACGCCAAGCTGTACGTGGACGGCAAGCTGGTGATCGATCGTTGGCGCCAGAACTGGAACCCGTGGAATCATGAGTTCACCCTCGATCTGCAGCCGGGCCAGCGCCACACCGTCAAGATCGAATGGGACCTGATCGACCCCAGCTACATCGCGCTGCTGCACCGCGATCCGCTGCCTGCCGCCGAAGCGAAAGACCTGTCGCTGTGGTCCGAAGCAGGCCAGATGATCGACTACTACTTCGTCTCCGCCGATTCCTACGATCAGGCCGTGGCCGGCTACCGCGAGCTCACCGGCAAGTCGGTGATGCTGCCCAAGTGGGCCTACGGCTTCTGGCAGAGCCGCGAGCGCTACAAGAGCCAGGACGAGCTGGTGGGCGCGGTGGCCGAATACCGCAAGCGCAAGCTGTCGCTGGACAACATCGTGCTCGACTGGTCGTACTGGCCGGAAAACGCCTGGGGCTCGCACGATTTCGATCCGCAGCACTTCCCCGATCCGGACGGCATGGTCAAGGCCGTGCACGACATGCACGCGCAGATCATGATCTCGGTCTGGCCCAAGTTCTATCCCACCACCGCCAACTACAAGGAACTGGATGCCGCCGGTTTCATGTTCAAGCGCAATGTGGAAGTGGGCGAGCTGGACTGGATCGGCAAGGGCTACAAGAACTCGTTCTACGATCCGTACTCGGAGAAGGCGCAGGCGATGTTCTGGCGCCAGGTCAACGAAAAGCTCAACAGCAAGGGCTTCGATGCCTGGTGGCTGGACGCCGACGAACCGGACGTGCATTCCAACCTGGATATCGGCGAGCGCAAGGCACGCACCACGCCCAACGCGCTGGGCACGTCCACCGAGTACTTCAATTCGTACCCGCTGCCGCACACCCATGGGGTGTACGTGGGCGACCGTGCGGCCGACAACAAGCGCGTGTTCATCCTGTCCCGCAAGGGCTACGCCGGTACCCAGCGCAATGCGGTGGCGGTGTGGAGCGGCGACATCGTGTCGCGTTGGGACGATATGCGCGAACAGATTTCCGCTGGCGTCAACATGGCGCTGTCGGGCCTGCCCAACTGGACCTTCGACATCGGCGGTTTCGCGGTGGAGAAGCGCTACGAGAACCAGGATCCTGCGCACCTGCCCGAATGGCGCGAGCTCAATACGCGCTGGTTCCAGTTCGGTGCGTTCGTGCCGATCTTCCGCTCGCATGGCCAGTTCCCGTACCGCGAAATCTGGAACATCGCCCCGGAAGGCACGCCCTTCTACGAGAGCATGGCCTACTACAACCGCCTGCGCTACGCCTTGCTGCCGTACATCTATAGTCTGGCCGGCGATACCTATCAGCGCGATGGCGTGATCATGCGCGGCATGATGATGGACTTCCCGGATGACGCGAAGGTGCGCGACATCAACGACCAGTACCTGTTCGGACCGGCGTTCCTGGTTGCACCGGTGACCCGCTTCGGCGCCACCTCGCGCCAGGTGTACCTGCCGGCCGGCACCAGCTGGCTGGATTTCGCCACCGGCAAGCGCTACGAAGGCGGCCAGAGCATCGAAGCGGCCGCGCCGATCGAACGCATGCCGCTGTTCGTGCGTGCCGGCTCCATCGTGCCGACCGGCCCGGTGCAGGAATACGTGGACCAGACGCCGGATGCGCCGCTCACCGTGGTGGTCTACACCGGTGCCGATGGTGAGTTCTCGCTGTACGAGGATGACGGCAAGGGCTACGGCTACGAGAAGGGCGAGTTCAGCCGCATCCCGCTGGTCTGGAACCAGGCCAAGGGCGAGCTGAGCATCGGCAAGCGCGAAGGCAGCTGGACCGGCATGCAGGCCAAGCGCACCATCAACGTGCGTTTCGTCGATGGTCCACGCAGCGATGCCGGTGCGCTGGAGCCCAAGTCCGACACCAGCATCCAGTACGACGGCAAGCCGGTCAGCGTGTTGCAGCGCAAGATTGCGTCCGGCAAAGCGCGTCGTCGATGATCGCAGGCTGTCTTCAGTCGATGAGCGAGCAGATGCCGGAACGCCGCAAGGCAGTCGCGGGCGGTTCCGGTGAGGCAGCACGGCGGTGGCCGTGCTGACCCGGCGCGAGCTGTGCAAGGCCAGCGGGGCCGCGCTTGCGGTCCTGGGTGCCGCACCGGTGGCCGTGCAGGCCGCACGCTCCGGCAGCGACGCGGGGTTGCCGGCCGTGGCGCCGGCAGACGCCCTGCAGCTGTGGTACCGCGAACCGGCCAACGAATGGGTGCAGGCCTTGCCGGTCGGCAATGGCCGGCTCGGCGCGATGGTGTGGGGCGGTATTGCCCACGAGCGCCTGCAACTCAACGAAGACACGCTCTACGCGGGCGGGCCCTACGATTCCACCAGCCCGGAGGGTCTGGCCGCGTTGCCGCAGGTGCGTGCGCTGATCTTTGCCGGCCGCTATGCGCAGGCCGAGCAACTGGCCGACGCCACGCTGTTGTCGCGCCCGCTCAAGCAAATGCCTTACCAGCCGTTGGGCGATCTGTTGCTGGATTTCGATCGTGCCGATGGCATCAGCGACTACCGCCGCCAGCTGGATCTGGACACCGCGGTGGCCACCACCACGTTCCGCTCCGGTGGTGCCGTGCACCGTCGCGAGGTGTTCGTGTCGGCACCGTCGCAGTGCATCGTGGTGCGCCTGTCCTGCGATCGGCCGGGCGGCATTTCGTTGCGGATCGGCATCGACAGCCCGCAGGGCGGCGAGGTCACGGTGGAGCAGGGCGGCCTGCTGTTCAGTGGTCGCAACGGTGGCTTTGCCGGTATCGACGGCAAGCTGCGTTTTGCCCTGCGCGTAGTGCCGAAGGTCACCGGTGGCACCGTCACCCATGTGCGCGACCGGCTACGTATCGACGCTGCCGATGAAGTGGTGTTGCTGCTGACGGCCGCAACCAGTTTCCAGCGTTTCGACGCGGTGGATGGCGATCCGCTGGCGTTGACGGCGGCAAGCCTGCAGAAGGCCGCCACATCCGATTACCCCGCATTGCTGCGCGCCCACCTGGCCGATCACCGGCGCCTGTTCCGGCGCGTGGCGATCGACCTGGGTACCAGCGAGGCCGCACGCCTGCCCACCGACGAACGCGTGCAGCGGTTCGCCACCGGCAACGATCCGGCCCTGGCGGCGCTGTACCACCAGTACGGCCGTTACCTGCTGATCTGCAGCTCGCGGCCCGGCACCCAGCCGGCCAACCTGCAGGGCATCTGGAACGACCTGATGCAGCCGCCGTGGGAAAGCAAGTACACCATCAACGTCAACACCGAGATGAACTACTGGCCCAGCGAGTCCAACGCACTGCACGAGTGCGTGGAGCCGCTGGAATCCATGCTGTTCGACCTGGCCCAGACCGGCGCGCACACTGCGCGCAAGTTGTACGACGCGCCGGGCTGGGTGGTGCACAACAATACCGATCTGTGGCGCCAGGCCGGGCCGATCGACGGCGCCAAGTGGAGCCTGTGGCCGATGGGCGGCGTCTGGCTGCTGCAGCAGCTGTGGGACCGCTGGGACTATGGCCGCGACCGGGCGTACCTGAGCAAGATCTACCCGCTGTTCAAGGGCGCCGCCGAGTTCTTCGTTGCCACCCTGGTGCGCGACCCGCAAACCGGCGCGATGGTTACCAATCCGTCGATGTCGCCGGAAAACCAGCACCCGTTCGGCGCGGCCGTGTGCGCAGGTCCCACCATGGACGCGCAGCTGTTGCGCGACCTGTTTGCGCAATGCATCGCCATGGGCAAGCTGCTGGGCGTGGATGCCGAGCTGGCACAGCAGTTGGCACGCCTGCGCGAGCAATTGCCGCCCAACCGCATCGGCAAGGCCGGGCAGTTCCAGGAGTGGCAGCAGGATTGGGATATGGACGCGCCGGAGATCCATCACCGCCACGTCTCGCATCTGTACGCGCTGCATCCTTCCAGCCAGATCAACCTGCGCGATACGCCCGAGCTCGCGGCTGCCGCACGGCGTTCGCTGGAAATCCGTGGCGACAATGCCACTGGCTGGGGCATCGGCTGGCGCTTGAATCTGTGGGCACGGTTGGCAGACGGCGAGCATGCGTATCGCATCCTGCAATTGCTGATCTCGCCCGAGCGCACCTATCCGAACCTGTTCGACGCACACCCGCCATTCCAGATCGACGGCAACTTCGGCGGCACCGCCGGCATCACCGAGATGCTGCTGCAAAGCTGGGGCGGTAGCGTGTTTCTGTTGCCGGCCTTGCCCAGCGCCTGGCCGCGCGGCAGCGTGCGTGGCCTGCGCGTGCGCGGCGGTGCCAGCATCGACCTGGAATGGGATGGCGGTCGCTTGCAGCAGGCACGCCTGCACAGCGATCGTGGCGGGCGCTATCAACTGTCCTACGCAGGGCAGACCCTGGACCTGGAACTGGGCGCGGGCCGCACCCAGCAGGTGGGACTCAACAACAACCGATTGGTGAAGCAATGAGCTTGTACGTAGGACTGGACGTGGGCACGCAGAGCGTCAAGCTAGTGGCCTACGATCCGCAGGACCGCGCCGTGGTCGCCACCATCGCAGCGCCCATGGAGCTGATCAGCCGCGACGACGGCACCCGCGAGCAGCAGGCGCAGTGGTGGATCGACGGCATCGTGCATTGCTTCGCACAGCTCGATGCCGGGCAGCGCGCGCAGGTGCGCGGCATCTCGGTGTCCGGCCAGCAGCACGGCTTCGTGCCGGTGGCTGCCGACGGCAGCGTTACCGCGCCGGTGAAGCTGTGGTGCGACACCAGCACTGCATTGGAATGCGATGAAATCATGGACGCGGTAGGCGGCGCGGCTGGTAGCGTGGCGGCCGCAGGCAACCCGATCCTGGCCGGCTACACCGCATCCAAGCTGCCGTGGACGCGCAAGCATCGCCCCGACGCGTACGCGGCCATGACCACGGTGATGCTGCCGCACGACTACATCAATTTCTGGCTCACCGGCGAGCGCTTCGCCGAAGTCGGCGATGCCTCCGGCACCGGCTGGCTGGATGTGCGCACGCGCCAGTGGTCCGAGCGCATGCTCGGTGCGGTGGATGCGCAGCGCGATCTGCGTACCGCACTGCCGCCGCTGGTGGACACCGGCGCGGTCTATGCCTTGTCCGACGCGGCGGCCGAGGCGCTGAACCTGCCGGCCGGCGTGCGCGTGACCACCGGCGGTGGCGACAACATGATGGCCGCCATCGGTACCGGCAACGTGGTGCCGGGCCGCCTCACGATGAGCCTGGGCACCAGCGGCACCTTGTTCGCCTACGCCGATCACCCGGTGGTGGACGACGAGGCGCGCTGGGCCGCGTTCTGCTCGTCCAGCGGCGGCTGGCTGCCGCTGATCTGCACGATGAACTGCACTGTCGCCACCGAAGCGGTGATGCGTATGTTCTCCATCACCCGCGAGCAGACCGAAGCGATGATCGCCGACACCGCGCCGGGCGCCGACGGGCTGGTGTTGCTGCCATTCTTCAATGGCGAGCGCACGCCCAATTTGCCCGATGCGCGCGGCTGCCTGTTCGGCATGGATCTGCACAACACCACTGCTGCGCATTTCTATCGCGCCGCGATGGAAGGGGCGACCTACAGCCTGCGTAATGGCTTCGATGCCTTCGTCGCTGCCGGCCTGCAGTTCGATACCATCCTGCTCACCGGCGGCGGCAGCAAGAGCGCGCAGTGGCGGCAGATGGTCGCCGACGTGTTCAACCTGCCGGTCGTGGTGCCGACCCAGCCCGAGGGCGCGGCCTTCGGTGCCGCCCTGCAGGCGCTATGGGCCTGCGACCGCGACGACGGTGGCACCGACGCGTTGTCGGACGTGGTGCTGGAGCATCTGCAGGTGGACGACGCGCTGGCCGCCCAGCCGGATCCGCAGCGCGTGGCCCGCTACCAGCATCATTACCAGACCTTCCTCAAGCACCTGCACGTTGTCAGCCCGCTCTACGCTGACTGATTCACTCCCCCAGAACCAAGGACATCACACCCCATGAGCAACACCGTCTACATCGGCGCCAAGGAATACTTTCCCGGCATCGGCAAGATCGGCTTCGAAGGCCGCGATTCGGACAACCCGTTGGCGTTCAAGGTCTACGACGCCAACAAGACCATCGGCGACAAGACCATGGCCGAGCACCTGCGCTTTGCGGTGGCCTACTGGCACAGCTTCTGCGGCAATGGCGCCGACCCGTTCGGCCCCGGCACGCGTGCGTATCCGTGGGATGTGGGCAACACCGCGCTGGCGCGCGCCGAAGCCAAGTCCGATGCCGCCTTCGAGTTCTTCACCAAGCTCGGCGTGCCGTACTACTGCTTCCACGACGTGGACCTGGCGCCGGATGCCGATGACATCGGCGAGTACGAAAAGAATCTGGCCCACATGGTGGGCATCGCCAAGCAGCGCCAGGCCGACACCGGCATCAAGCTGCTGTGGGGCACCGCCAATCTGTTCTCGCATGCGCGCTACATGAATGGCGCATCGACCAACCCGGACTTCAACGTGGTCGCGCGTGCGGCGGTGCAGGTCAAGGCCGCCATCGATGCCACCGTTGCATTGGGTGGCGAAAACTACGTGTTCTGGGGCGGCCGCGAAGGTTATGCCTGCCTGCACAACACCCAGATGAAGCGCGAGCAGGACAACATGGCGCGCTTCCTCACCCTGGCGCGCGACTACGGACGCAGTATCGGCTTCACCGGCAACTTCCTGATCGAGCCCAAGCCCATGGAGCCGATGAAGCACCAGTACGACTTCGACAGCGCCACGGTGATCGGCTTCCTGCGTCAGCACGGCCTGGATCAGGACTTCAAGCTCAATATCGAAGCCAACCACGCCACGCTCTCGGGCCACAGCTTCGAGCACGACCTGCAGGTCGCCTCCGACGCCGGCCTGCTGGGCAGCATCGATGCCAACCGCGGCAACCCGCAGAACGGCTGGGACACCGACCAGTTCCCGACCGACCTGTACGACACCGTCGGCGCGATGCTGGTGGTGCTGCGCCAGGGCGGGCTGGCCCCGGGCGGCCTGAATTTCGACGCCAAGGTGCGCCGCGAATCGTCCGACCCGCAGGACCTGTTCCTGGCCCATATCGGCGGCATGGACGCGTTCGCACGCGGGCTGGAAGTAGCCAACGCGCTGCTGACCTCCTCGCCGCTGGAAACCTGGCGCAAGGAGCGCTACGCCAGCTTCGACAGCGGTGCCGGTGCGGATTTTGCGGCGGGCAAGAGCACGCTGGCGGACCTGGCCAGCTACGCCGCCGGCCATGCGCCCACGCAGATCAGCGGCCGCCAGGAAGCCTACGAGAATCTGATCAATCAGTATCTGACGCGTTGATGTCCCGTGGCTGGCGGCGCATTGCGTCGCCAGCCGATGGCGCCCACCCCCGTGGCCGCTCCCTTGCATGTTCCCAGGTGAACCCATGTCCAGTGTTTCCATTGACGGCGCCCCCGATGCCGGCGAGAACACCCGTTTCATCATCCTGATCAGCTGCGTGGCCACCATCGGCGGCTTCCTGTTCGGCTTCGACAGCGGCGTGATCAATGGCACCGTCGATGGCCTGAAACAGACCTTCCACTCCACCGCCGCCGAGACCGGTTTCGAGGTCGCCTCGATGCTGCTGGGCTGCGCCATCGGCGCCTTCTTTGCCGGCCGCCTGGCCGACCGCTGGGGCCGCCGTGCGGTCCTGATCATTTCCGCCGCGCTGTTCCTGCTCTCGGCCATTGGTGCCGGCGCCTCGCACAGCTCTGGCTTCTTCATCTTCGCCCGCGTCATGGGCGGCTTCGCGGTGGGTGCGGCCAGCGTCATCTCGCCGGCCTACATCGCCGAGGTCGCTTCGGCGCGCTATCGCGGTCGGTTGGCCACGATGCAGCAGATCGCCATCATCAGCGGGCTGTTCTGCGCGTTCCTGAGCAATTACCTGCTGGCCAACGCCGCCGGTGCCTCCACCGAGCCGCTATGGGCGGGGCAGGCCGCCTGGCGCTGGATGTTCTGGATGCAGGCGGTTCCCTCGATCCTGTTCCTGGTGTTGCTGCTGGTCATCCCTGAGAGCCCGCGTTTTCTGGTGGTCAAGGGCCGCCGCGAGCAGGCGCTGGTGGTGCTCAAGCGCCTGTACGGCAACGCGGCCGCGCAGACCAAGCTGGCCGAAATCGCCGCTTCGATGTCGGCCGACCAGCACAAGCCCAAGTTCTCCGACCTGATCAACAAGGCCACCGGCAAGATCCGCCCCATCGTCTGGATCGGTATCGGCCTGGCGGTGTTCCAGCAGCTGGTCGGCATCAACGTGGTGTTCTACTACGGCGCGGTGCTGTGGCAGGCGGTGGGCTTCTCCGAACAGGACGCACTGCTGATCAACGTGCTCTCCGGCGGCCTGAGCATCGGCGCCTGCCTGGTCACGGTGATGCTGGTCGACAAGATCGGCCGCAAGCCGCTGCTGTGGATAGGCTCGGCCGGCATGGCGGTGTCGCTGGCGCTGGTGACCTATGCGTTCGCCACCGCCTCGCTGGACCCCAACGGCAAGCTCGCCATGTCCGATTCCATGGGCATGCTGGCGCTGGTGGCGGCCAACGTCTACGTGGTGTTCTTCAACGCCTCCTGGGGCCCGGTGATGTGGGTCATGCTGGGCGAGATGTTCCCCAACCAGATCCGCGGTTCGGGCCTGGCCATCGCCGGGGCCGCGCAATGGACCTCCAACTTCGCCATCACTGTTAGCTTCCCGATCCTGCTGGGCAGCATCGGCCTGGCCGGCGCCTACGGCATCTACACCGTCGCCGCGTTCATCTCCGTGTTCTTCGTGCTCAAGTATGTCTACGAGACCAAGGGCAAGGAATTGGAGCAGATGGAGGGGTGATTTCAGTGCGTTGTGCCGATATCGGCATGGGAAGCGAAGAAGGCCGCGCAATGCGCGGCCTTCTTCGTTAATGATCCCGCATGAGGTCTTTCCAAAGTCCCGCATGCCTGCATCGCTTCAGGCGCCTCGACTGCCTGCAGTGATGGCCTCCGTTGTGTCAGGCCGCTTGATTCCGCGTGGCCCAACGCACCAGCAAAGTGCAATGCACATCTTCAACGGCGATAACCGCCTGGAAGTGCACCGGCTCTTTTTGCAAATTGTGCGCCACCGCTATACTCCAGTAGGCAGTTTCCCTCCAAACTAGGGCGAATCGTGGGACCAAGGAGCGGTGGTATGGCGGTAGCTAAAGAGCTTGTCAGGGGCATGCTGATCAGCGTGTGCTACTGCTTGGTGTTTCTGATGCTTTGGCGTTTGTCGATCGACCAATGGTATCTGCCGGTTGGTTTGCGTGTAGTCACCTTGCTCTTCCGGCCTTATCGTGAATGGCCTTTTCTGTTGGCAGGTGACGCTGCGGCAATGTTGTTCTTGCGTATTCCGCTTGGAGAATTGCAAGGCTTCAATCCATTATGGTCATATCTGAGTCCCTTCCTGCATGCGCCTTTGATTGCTGGGGCGATTGGCCTGCTTCGGTACCAGGTCCCTCACATTGTCAAAAGCCAGCAATGGTTTATTCCTGCTGTTCTTGTCGTGGCTCTCTGGAATGCTATATGTAGCTTAGTATTAAATTCGACCCTAGGCGGACCGCGGGCTGACCCCGTGCTTGACCTGCTATTGCGCTATTGGTCGGGCAGCTATCTGGGCATGCTGGTCTTGGTTCTTCCTGCGATCTTGTGGTCGAACTGGAACGATGGTCCTGTACGCCTGACTCTTCAACGAGATCTCGCAATCGCGGTAGCTGTTATTCTAAGCCTGTTTTTCTTGTTGGGGGTTTCACAAGATCCATCGACCCGAAACATCTTGATGATTGCGATGCTTGTGCCAATGGTCGTGTTGACTTTCAGGCATGGGTGGAGAGGCGGCGCTCTTGGATCACTATTGGCAAGCTTCGCAATTGAGTTCTCGCTTCCTCGGGTGTATCAGATCGGGTTCTTTGATCAAGAGGTTTTTAGTATCCAGTTGCTTTATGCGGTCACCACGACAGCTCTTTTTGTCTTCAATGCTCGTTTGCGCGAGCCTGCCCGCGATAAGGTTTCGAATCAGCCAGGAGATGACGCCTTCACCCTAGCCCGGGCGAGCTATTCCAGCGCTGAACGCATGCTGCGCAATCGGGTACTCGAATACTCGGATATCAACGTGCAGATCAACAAGATGCGCAAAGACGTGGTAGCCGATTTGAGGCTGAAAGGGCAACATTCTGTGGCGATGGAAATGACGCGAGTCGGTGTTCTTGAGTCGCGATTGCTTCAGCAGTATGTGGCTGCGCTGTACCCGCTGGAAATCGAGACACATGGGCTGTATCAGGCGTTGCGTTCGCCAGCGCTTGAACGTTTCTGCCAATCTCAGTTTCAATGCGTGTTTCGTGGTGACTGTAGGAAACTATCATTGGAACTACAGTTGAGCGCTTATCGCAGTGCGCTAAATTGTGTTGAGCTCTTGCCATCGGCTAGTAGACACTTCATCCAGGCTCGTGCGTGGACAGGGAAAGGTGCTAGAGGCGTTTTGCTGCGTGTGATTTCGGATTCGTCGTCAGCTAAAGCGGCCAAGTGCGACACAAACGATGCAGAGGCCGAACTGAAGGCGCGATTGAAAGCGCATGGCGGCATATTTCGCCGCCGCCATGCCTCGGTTCTAACCTTTATGGTTGCCGAGCCCATCTCCGTTGAAGTCAGGGGGAGACTATCCAGTATTCCCCAGTTGCTTCCCGCCGGTTGAACACCGTGAAGTTCTTTGTCTTGTAGACGAGTCGTGCTTGATCGCTCTGAGTTGCATCAACCACCGTCGGATTGTTTGAACTCGTGCTTGCCGAAATCCTGTTTGCTGCAGGCAACACGACGCGTTCTACATCCTTGCCCATTGGCAAGGTCCAGAGTGCGTTGTCTACTCTTGCTACCACTGCGTGGACGACTCCCGTTACATCGTTGATCTGAAGATATGTCACTCCATCACGATGGAGTTCATAAATGGCAAACGAAGGGTCCATGGTCAGGTTGGCAGCCTTGGGGTTGCTATCGCCAAGTCCTGTCGTTGCATGTATGCCGACACCACCATTGCCACAGCACTGAGCCATGGTCACGCCTGATGCCAACATTCCAGAAATGGCGCAAAAAGCCATAAGCCAAATTTTTGCGTTCTTCATGATTTTGCCTTCCCCCTGCATGGGGCAACTCCGCCTGCGATTCAGGCGCCTATACGTTACGTGTTGAATGGCACATTTTGTTGATCGTTTGTCGCAGAAAATCGTTGCGGCATACCGTCCTCCGATCAGCGAGCATTAGTTAACCGTGTCAGCTGTTAGTTGGACTTATCCGATCAAGCGCGATGTACGGTGCTGAGGCGCGCTATCTAGCGACTTGGCTTGAGTTCGCCATCTGCACGCTCAAACCATGCAATCACCCGCCGGTGATGAGGTTCGCCCCAGCGACGCAGGAATTGCTGGGTGTGGTGTTCCCTGGGATTGCGCAGACTGGCGAGCCGTTGGGCGATGAAAGGCGCGGTCAGTGGCTGGGCGCAGTCGACTTCGATGCAGTGGCGCCAGGCGCCATAGCTGGCTGGGATGACGGCGGACATCGTGATGCTCTCTGGTAAGAGTGAACGTCGGGGTATTGGCGGTGCGCGCTGGGCTTGATTTTGTGCAGAAAGTGTTACTTTATAACACTTCATCTGTCATTTCTTCTGGTCACCTTGTGTCGCGTTCCTTGCTGCCGAGTGTTGTTTGCCTACTCACCATGCCGGACCTTCCATGCTCCAAGTGGGGCGGTGGCTGCGCCCGCTCTTCGGGATTGGCCCGATGAGGCGGCGGCAGGTGTTGGGTTTGGCAGGCACAGCCTTGGTGCTGTCGCCGAGCCTGGTCCATGCGCAGTCGCTGCCGAGGCTGCGCACCTGCGACCTGCAGCGTCAGGATGGAGGGCTGCGGCTTCGACTCGCTCTGGGTACGCAGGTCGCCTACCGCAGTTTCAGCTTGTCCAATCCGGCCCGCTTGGTCGTCGACCTGTCGGGTATTTCGACGCAGGCACCGCAGATGGATCCAGTGCCCGAAGGTTCTGCAGTCACCGCCATCCGCAGCGGCCCGCATGGTGATGGGCTGCGCGTCGTGCTCGATCTGGCGCAGCCGCTGACGGCTACGGCGCGATGGGAGGACAGCGTGCTGGTGTTCGATCTTGTTGCCGCTCCCGGCGCTGCGTCGTTGCCCGCGGCGGATCCGGCTGCTGCGACGGCAGCGGTCACACGCTCACGCCTGCATCCGTACGTGATCGCCATCGACGCTGGCCATGGCGGCAAGGATCCCGGCGCGGTCAGCGCGGATTGCGGGTGCCCAGCAATCCGGTGCTGTCGCAGGTGCTGGCCGACCTGTCGTTGAGCGGCACCATCGCCAGCAGTGTGGCGTTCGGCAAGTTGATGCTCGGGCGTCTGCAGCAAGTCACGCACCTGCATCAGGGCGAGGTCGGGCAGGCCGGTTTTGCGGTGCTGAAATCGCCGGATATTCCGTCGTTGCTGGTGGAGACCGGCTTCATGAGCAATCGCGACGACTGTCGACGCCTGTGCGGCGACAGCCATCAGGACGAGCTTGCGCAAACGCTGCACGCCGGCATCGACGACTACTTCGCCCTCAACGCCCAGCACATCAGCCGCTCTTAGAGCGTGTTATGAACTTGAGGCTTTCGCGGCTATCGTAAGCGGATGAAGCCGCCACGCCCTTATCCGACCGACGTTTCCGATGAAGAATGGGCCTTCGCTGCACCCTACTTGACGCTGATGGATCCACAGGCACCGCAGCGCAAGTATGACCTGCGCTTGATGTTCAACGCGTTGCGCTGGATGGCGCGTGCTGGAGCGCCCTGGCGCTTGATTCCCCACGAGTTTCCGCCGTGGGAGGCGGTCTACCAGCAAACCCAACGGTGGTTGCAGGCCGGCTGCTTTGAGGCCATGGTCAACGACTTGCGTTCGATCTTGCGAGTGGCGCAAGGCAAGCAGGGGCAGCCCAGTGCTGTGATCCTGGATGGCCGAACGGTGCAGTCCACATGCGAAAGCGGACCACGTGCCGGCTACGACGGCTACAAGCGCAAGAAGGGCAGCAAGGTGCACATGGCGGTGGACACGCTCGGCCACCTGCTGGCAGTGCAGGTCACCCCAGCCAACGAGCAGGAACGCGCCCAGGTGCGATCGCTGGCGCAGGAAGTTCAGTATGTCACCGGCGAGACGGTGAAACTGGCGTTCGTCGATCAAGGCTACACCGGCGAAGGGCCGGCCGAAGCTGCGCTGGAGGAAGGCATCGAGCTGCACGTCGTCAAACTGCCGGAGGCCAAGAAAGGCTTTGTATTGCTACCGCGCCGCTGGGTCGTAGAGCGCAGTTTCGGTTGGGTCAATCGGTTCCGACGCCTGGCCCGTGATTACGAACGCCTACCGGAAACCCTGGCCGGACTCCACTTCGTCGTCTTCTCCATCCTCATGCTTGGAAATGCCGCGTCTCTATTTCAAAGTTCATAACACGCTCTAGGCCTTCCCCGCTCGCGTATGACGCGTACTCCCACTTTTTGATCGACGAGTTTGCAATGTCCGCCACGCTTCCCGATGTTGCCGTTTCCGAACCTTCCGCGCCGGGCGCGCCGTTGCGCTGGGTGGGTATGCATGACATCGCCATTCCGGTGCGCCTGGACGAGGCCGCACCCAGCGGGACGGTGAATGCGCGCGCCAGCGTGCAGGTGGATCTGCCGCGCGCCGACCTCAGGGGGATCCATATGTCGCGGTTGTATCGCCTGCTGGACCGACACCTGGAGCAGCCGGTGGCGCCGGCGATGCTGTCGCAGTTGCTGCAGGTCTTGATCGACAGCCACGCCGATTGCGGTAGCCGTGCCGCGCGGGTCTCGCTGGCGTTCGAGGTGATGCTGCGCACGCCGGCCTTGCTCAGCGAAGGCCTTTCCGGCTGGCGCGCATACCCGGTGCGCATCGATGCGCAGCGCGGGGCAGGGCGCTGCCAGGTGCAGCTGCAGATTGAGGTCCTGTACGCCTCGACCTGCCCGTGCTCGGCGGCGTTGTCGCGGCAGCTGTTGAGCGAGGCGTTTGTGCAGCACCACCACGGCCGCACCGCGATGCCGCTCGACGAGATTGCGCAGTGGCTGCAGGCACACGGTTCGTACGCCACCCCGCATAGCCAGCGCAGCGTGGCGCAAGTGCGCGTTGATCTGGACGATGGCGCATCGCGGTTGGACATTCGTGCGTTGGTCATGCTGTGCGAACGCGCACTCGCTACGCCGGTACAAGCTGCGGTACGTCGCATCGACGAACAGGCATTTGCGCGGTTGAACGGCGCCAACCTGATGTACGTCGAAGACGCCGCCCGTCGGCTGCGTGCGGCATTGGCCGAGCGCCACGCGGCATTCCACGTGGCAGTGCGCCATCTGGAAAGCCTGCATGCGCACGATGCCGTTGCCGAAACCGGCAGCGATCGTGCCGACATCCATCCGCTGTCCAGTTGAGGAGCGCGCATGTTTTGCAAAGGCCGCAGACGCATCACACCTACGCTGCGCAAGCGCGCGGTGTCGTTCAGTGCAATGAAGTGTGGCGAACACGCCTTGCGTGGCGCGTTGTTCGTCGATCCTGCCGTGCTGCTGGCACTGATGTGGCTGGTGTGAGCGACGCCGCTGGTAGGCGCGCCGGGATAGGGCGCCGGGCTCGGGGTGGAGCGACCATCGCAGGTCGAACACGCTGGTAGGCCACGGGAAATGGACGAGAACCGGCCTCGACCATGCAGTTCCAAGCAGCATGCACCAGATCCGAGCCGCGCGTGCCGTTGCCGCGGCGCTGCCGCCTGTAGTGGCGTGGCGGCTCGCCTAGCGCAGGACACCGGTGCCATAACGCAAAAACCCCGCATTGCGGGGTCTTGGCGTCCTCTGCGGCAGGACCAACGTGGCGCTCCCTAGGGGGCTCGAACCCCTGTTTTAGCCTTGAGAGGGCCACGTCCTAACCACTAGACGAAGGGAGCGTTTTGTCGCGTCTTGTGCAGCGCGCTAGTATAGTGAGGTAATAGCCGTTGGGCAATCCTGCAACACAAGACGGAAGCGCCATCATCGAACCCTCAGTTACATCCCCGTTCACGCTGCGCGTCATTCCACGCGATCAGCACACCATCTCGCGCAAGGACATCAGCCCCAACGCGCTGCGCGTGTTGTACCGCCTGCGCGAATCGGGCTTTGGCGCCTACCTGGTCGGCGGCGCGGTGCGCGACCTGCTGGTCGGCGGCCATCCCAAGGATTTCGACGTGGCCACCAGTGCGACGCCGGAAGAGGTCAAGGCGCTGTTCCGCAATTGCCGCCTGATCGGCCGCCGCTTTCGCCTGGCGCATGTGGTGTTCGGCCGCGAGATCATCGAGGTGGCCACCTTCCGCGCCAACAGCGACGACGGCAGCGGCGACCGCGAGCTGGATAACGGCCGGCTGGTGCGCGACAACGTCTACGGCACCATCGAAGACGACGCGATCCGCCGCGACTTCACCTGCAACGCGCTGTACTACGCCATCGAGGATTTTTCGGTGCGCGATTACTGCGGCGGCTTCGAAGACGTGCAGGCGCGGTTGATGAAGCTGATCGGCGATCCGGAACTGCGCTACCAGGAAGATCCGGTGCGCATGCTGCGCGCGGTGCGGCTGGCGGCCAAGCTCGGCTTCGAGATCGAGGCCGGTACCGCCGAGCCGATCCCGCGCCTGGCCGGGCTGTTGTCCGAAGCTGCGCCGGCGCGCCTGTTCGAAGAAATCCTCAAGCTGTTCCTGTCCGGGCATGGCGTGGCCAGTTTCGAAGGCCTGGAACGCTATGGCCTGCTCGGCGTGCTGTTTCCGGAAAGCGCGGCGGCGCTGAAATCCAACCGCAGCGGCGCGCTGCGCGCGATGGTGCTGGAAGGCTTGCGCAATACCGATGCGCGGGTGGCCAACGACGAGCCGGTGTCGCCGGCGTTCCTGTTCGCGCTGCTGCTGTGGCCGGCGTTCTGCCGCACGCTGATGGGGCTGCAGGCGCAGGGCGTGCAGCCGGAAGATGCGCAGCGCCGAGCGGCCGACCGGGTCACCTTGCACCAACTTGAGCGTGTGGCCCTGCCGCGCCGTTTCTCGTTGCCGATGCAGGAAATCTGGCTGCTGCAGACGCGCTTCTCCTCGCGTCAGCGCAAGCGCGTGTTCCGCACCCTGTCGCATCCGCGCTTTCGTGCCGCGTTCGATTTCCTGGCCTTGCGCCAGTTCGCCTCGCCCGATCATGCGGCCGATGTCGAGTTCTGGCGCGAAGCGCAGAAGTCATCCGGCCAGGAGTTGGTGGATGCGATCGAATCAGCGCAGGCCGACCACGAGGGCGAGGACGGCGCGCCGCGCAAGCGTCGCCGCCGCCGTCGGCGCACCGGCGCACCGGCAGGCGAGTAGGGCATGCACACCGCCTTTGTCGGCCTGGGTGCCAACCTGGGCCCGGCCGAGGCCAGCGTCCGTGCGGCCATCGCCGCGCTGGCTGGGTTGCCGCAGTCCACGCTGGTCGCGGCTTCGCGCCTGTATCGGACCCCGGCCTGGGGGCGCGAAGACCAACCCGATTTCATCAATGCCGTCGCCCAGCTGCATACCGCGCTGGCCCCGCTGGCGCTGCTGGAGGCCTTGCTTGGCATCGAGCGGGCCTTTGGCCGCGAGCGTCTGGCCGGCGAGCGCTGGGGCCCGCGCACGCTGGATCTGGACCTGCTGCTCTATGCCGACCAGGTGCTGGACCTGCCCCGGCTGCAGGTGCCGCATCCGCATCTGCATGTGCGCGCCTTTGCGCTGCTGCCGCTGTCCGAGCTGGCGCCGGAGGCGATCATTCCGGGACATGGAACAGTGCGGCACGCCCTGCAATCCATCGATGCCTGCGGGCTGGAGCCGATTGGGTAGATAATGGCCGGCTCATCACCCCACGTAATGACTTCATGAGCAGCCATAGCGACAGCAAGCCCTGGACCGTGCCCGCCCTGGCCGAGGCCAAGCGGGCGGGTCGAAAACTGGTCATGTTGACCGCCTACGACGCCGGCTTTGCCCGCACTTTCGACGCCAATGGCGTGGACCTGATCCTGGTCGGCGACTCGCTGGGCATGGTGGTGCAGGGGCACGATTCGACCTTGCCGGTGACCACTGCCGACATGGTCTATCACACCGCTGCGGTGGCACGGGCGCTGCGGCAGGCGCTGCTGGTGGCCGATCTCTCTTTCCAGGCCGACGCCACGCCCGAGCGTGCGCTCGATGCGGCCACCCAGCTGCTGCAGGCCGGCGCGGAGATGGTCAAGATCGAAGGCGCCGGGCACAAGCTGGAGGTCATCCGCTACCTGGTCGAGCGCGAGATCCCGGTGTGCTCGCACCTGGGGCTGACCCCGCAATCGGTGCTGCGCTTCGGCGGCTACAAGGTGCAGGGCCGTGGCGAAGCCGGCGAGCAATTGCGCCGCGACGCACAGGCGGTGGCCGATGCCGGCGCCAGCATGGTGGTGCTGGAATGCGTGCCGACGCCGATCGCCGCGCAGATCAGCGCCGAGCTGCAGGTGCCCACCATCGGCATCGGTGCCGGCCCCGGTTGCGACGGCCAGGTGCTGGTGATGCACGACATGCTGGGCCTGGACAGCGGCCATCGCCGTCCCAAGTTCGTCAAGGATTTCCTGGCCGAGGGCGGCTCGGTGGCGGGCGCGGTGCGTGCCTATGCACAGGCTGTGCGCGATGGCAGTTTCCCCGATGCAGAGCACGCGTACGCCGCATGATCCAGACCATTACCGATCTTTCCGCCCTGCGCGCCCTGGTCACCGGCTGGAAGCGCGAGGGCCTGCGCGTAGCGCTGGTACCCACCATGGGCAACCTGCATGCTGGGCATTACTCGCTGGTGATGCTGGCACGCCAGTACGCCGACCGGGTGGTGTCCAGCGTGTTCGTCAACCCGACCCAGTTCGGCCCGAACGAGGATTTCGCCCGCTACCCGCGCACCCCCGAGGCCGACCTGCGCGGCCTGGAAGATGCCGGCTGCGATGCGCTGTGGCTGCCGGACGTGGACACGATGTACCCGCTGGGTACGGCGCTGGCCACGCCGATCCACGCGCCGGGCGTCAGCGACGTGCTCGAAGGCGTGTGCCGGCCAGGCCATTTCGACGGTGTCTGCACCGTGGTGGCGCGCCTGTTCAACCAGGTGCAGCCTGACGTGGCGGCATTCGGCAAGAAGGACTATCAGCAGCTGGCGGTGATCCGGCAGATGGTGGCCGACCTGGCGTTTCCGATCGAGATCCTGGGCGGCAGCATCGTGCGCGAGGCCGACGGCCTGGCGATGAGCTCGCGCAACCAGTATCTGTCGGCCGACGATCGCCCGGCTGCCGCGCAGATCCGCAAGGTGTTGCTGCAGATGCGCGACAGCTACACCGCCGGCACGCCGCGTGCGCAGGTCGAACAGGCCGCCACCGGCGCGCTGCAGCAGGCCGGATTCCAGGTCGATTACGCGGTGGTGCGGCTGCCGGACCTGAGCGAGCCGGGCGAGGGCACCTCCGGTGCACGCGTGGCGCTGATCGCCGCGCGGCTGGGCGGCACGCGGCTGATCGACAACCTGGAATTCTGATCCGGCCGGCCGGCCGGTCGTGCGCCAGCCGCCGGCGCTGATGGCTGGCTGCGTGGCCTGTCCTGGGCGAGGTCAGGCTGTCGCCTCGGCAGCGGCCTGAAGCCCTCACGACCGCCTGCAGCGCAAACCGGTGGGCGCGGGCGCTTTCCGCTAAAATGCCGGCTTTCCTTTCGTCGTTGCCTTCCGTCCATGCATCTGTCCCTGCTGAAAGCCAAGATCCACCGCGCCACCGTCACCCACTCCGAGCTGAACTACGAGGGCTCGATCGCCATCGACGGCCTGCTGCTGGAAGCGACCGGCATCCGCGAATTCGAACAGGTCCACATCTGGGACGTCACCAACGGTGCGCGCTTCAGCACCTACGCCATCCGCGCCGAAGAGGGCAGCGGCATCATCTCGCTCAACGGCGGCGCCGCGCGTCACGTGCAGGTGGGCGATCTGATCATCGTGGCCGCGTTTGCCAGCATGAGCGAAGACGAAGCCAAGACCTTCAAGCCCAATCTGGTATATGTGGGCGCGAACAACGCGATCTCCCACACCAACCACAGCATCCCCACCCAGGCCGCATGACACACACCAACGGATTCGACGCGCTTCACGCCCACGCCCAGCGCCTGCGCGGCGCTGCCATCCCCGCATTGCTTGCCGCCGAGCCGCAGCGGCCTACGCAGTACGCCAGGCAAGTCGGTCCGTTGTATTTCAATTTCGCGCGACAGAAGTACGATCGCGCCGCGCTCGACGCCTTGTTCGCCATCGCGCGCGAGCGCGATCTGGCAGGCGCGTTCCAGCGCCTGTTCCGTGGCGAGCAGGTCAATGTCACCGAGCAGCGCGCCGCCTTGCATACCGCATTGCGTGGCGATCTGACCGACGCGCCGGTGGCATCGGAGGCGTATGCCACCGCTGCAGAAGTGCGGCAGCGGATGGGTGCGCTGATCCAGCAGCTCGAAGGCACCGACGTCACCGATATCGTCAGTGTCGGCATCGGTGGGTCGGACCTGGGCCCGCGTCTGGTGGCCGATGCACTGCGGCCGGTCTCCGGTGCGCGCTTTCGCGTGCACTTCGTTTCCAACGTCGACGGTGCCGCCATGCAGCGCACCCTGGCGACGCTGGACCCGGCGCGCACCGCCGGCATCCTGATCTCCAAGACCTTCGGCACCCAGGAAACCCTGCTCAACGGCAGCATCCTGCACGCCTGGCTGGGCGGCAGCGAACGCCTGTACGCAGTGAGCGCCAATCCCGAGCGCGCCGCCAAGGCCTTCGACATCGCACCGGGCCGGGTGTTGCCGATGTGGGACTGGGTTGGCGGCCGCTATTCGCTGTGGTCGGCGGTGGGCTTCCCGATCGCGCTGGCGATCGGCTTCGAACGTTTCGAACAATTGCTGGAGGGCGCTGCGCAGTTCGACGCGCATGCGCTCGATACCCCGCTGGAAGAAAACGTTGCGGTGCTGCATGGGCTGACCGCGGTGTGGAACCGCAATCTGCTCGGCAGCGCCACCCATGCGGTGATGACCTACGACCAGCGCCTGGCGCTGTTGCCGGCCTATCTGCAACAGCTGGTGATGGAGAGCCTGGGCAAGCGCGTCAAGCTCGATGGCTCGGCGGTGGACAGCGACACCGTCTCGGTGTGGTGGGGCGGTGCAGGTACCGATGTGCAGCACAGCTTCTTCCAGGCGCTGCACCAAGGCACCAGCGTGGTGCCGGCCGATTTCATCGGCACCGTGCACAACGACGACCCGTATGCGGAAAACCATGTCGCGCTGATGGCCAACGTGTTGGCACAGACCGAGGCGCTGGCCAATGGCCAGGACAGCAGCGACCCGCACCGCAGCTATCCGGGCGGCCGCCCGAGCACGGTGATCCTGCTCGATGCGCTCACCCCGCAGGCGTTGGGCGCGTTGATCTCGATGTACGAGCACAGTGTGTACGTGCAGTCGGTGATGTGGGGCATCAACGCGTTCGACCAGTTCGGTGTGGAACTGGGCAAGCAGCTGGCCAGCCAGTTGCTGCCGGCGCTCAAGGGTGAGTCTGCCGATGTCGCCGACCCGGTGACGCGCGAGCTGCTGGGCAAGCTGCGCGGCTGAGCGCTCGCGCAGTGCTCGTGGCAAGACGACGGGGCCTGCGGGCCCCGTTTCGTTTCGAAATGGCTGGCAGTCGTGCAGCCATTTAGAAATGGCCAAATTTCCCAAAATGGGACGTCAGGAGTACGCTGGTGACCAACACCGCGCACAGGACCGTCTCATGTCTCGCCTCCACGATCTGCCCGAGCTCGAAAAATCGCCCGCCGCCGACATCAAGGTGAAGGGCTGGCCCAGCCTGATGCGCAAGGTGCGCTCGCATGGAGCGGTGGTCATCACCAACCACAATCACCCCGAGGCGGTGGTGGTGGATGCGGAGGAATATCGCCGTTTGGTGAGTCAGGCAAGCGCGTCGGACCAGGCGCTGGCGCGCGCGCAGGCATTGCAGGCGCTGCAGACCCGGTTCGATACGCATCTTGCCGCGCTGAGCGATGGCGCAGCGTTGACCCAGGCGATCGTCCGGCCGGCGCGCCGCGGCAGGAAGGTGAGGCTGGGGCCTTCGCTCTGACCCGTGGGCAACATCCTGGTACTGGCTGGCGTCAACGGCGCCGGCAAGAGTTCACTGCTGGGGCAGATGCTGCAGGAAGACGGCGCCACTTGGTTCAATCCGGACGCGTTCACCCGGCAACTGGTGGAGCAGGGGTGGGCGCAGGACGAGGCGAACGCGCAGGCCTGGCAGGAAGGCGTACGGCGACTGCGCCGGGCCATGGCCGATGGCAGCGATTTCGCATTTGAAACGACGTTGGGCGCGAGGACCATTCCGCGTGTGCTGCGCGAGGCCTGCGCGCAGCACACGGTGGCGGTCTGGTTCTGCGGGCTGGCGACAGTGGACCTGCACCTCCAGCGCGTGGCAGCGCGGGTCGCTGCCGGCGGCCATGCCATTGCTGAGCATAAAATCCGCGAGCGTTACGACGCATCGCGCGCCAACCTGATCGCGTTGCTGCCGCATCTGGCAGTACTGCATGTCTACGACAACAGCGCGCCGGCCGACGCGGTGGGGCAGGCGAGGCCAATGCTCGTGCTGGAACTGGACCGCAGCGGCCTGCACTACCCGCAAACGCCGGCCGAATTGGCGCAGGTGCCCCAGTGGGCCAAGCCCATCGTGATGGCGGCATTGGAAGCGCGCAGCGTGTCTTGACGCGCGTCCGGTCCTGCGAGCGGTGAGGGTGCCATGCGCACGACTCACTCAGCTTCTGACTGTATCCAGACACTGCGACGACGCAACTTCTTGGCTGCTTTTACATCTTGTGCCTGGATGGACTAGACGTTCGGATAGACCCACTGCAGGGCGAATGACTTGCAGCTTGGCTGCAGGGCGCTTGCCCGCCCACCATCACGGGACACGCCGTGAATCCGTCCGTGGAGGCTCTTATGCGGCATCCATGCCGCATAAGGTCCCGCGACGGTGGGCGGGCAAGGACCAGTCGAGATGGTCGGTGTGCATGTTTTTCGATGAAGCAGCCAGCAAACTCTCTGGTGCGGTGTCCTTACCGTTTGCGGGACCCTGTGGCGGCATGGATGCCGCCACGGAGCCTACAGGGACGTACTTGCGGCGTGTCCCGCGAGCGGTAAGGGCACCGCGCTCTCGACCCATCAGGCGTTTGACTGCATCCGAGAGGATGACGACATCCTGCGCAGCGCTGTTCAATGTGGCAGGAAAATCCAGTGGATGCTTCAGTCACTTAGCGATAGGGCCGCGGCTTGGCTGCAAGGCCCTTGCCCGCCCACCATCGCGGGACACGCCGTGAATCCGTCCATGGAGGCTCTTATGCGGCATCCATGCCGCATAAGGTCCCGCGACGGTGGGCGGACAAGGACCAGTCGGGCAGGTCGGTGTGCAAAGTTTCAACACGGCAACGAGTAACCCTGGACCGCGCGACCTGATGTCCTTTGCTCTTCAAAGAACCACCAGCTGACTCTCTGGTGCGGTGTCCTCGCCGATTGGGGGACCTTTGGCGGCACGGATGCCGCCACCGAGTCTACAGGGACGTACTTGCGGCGTGTCCTGCAAGCGATGAGGGTGCCGCGCCCTTGACGCTGCGCGATGGCCATACATCAGCAGGCCCTCATGCAAGCCTCCGTCGCGCAGTGATACGACGGACGAAAGACGATGCCGCTCGCAGCGCCTTGCCAGCACTGCGAGCGACACCATCTGCGCTTACGCCTTGCTCAATTGCACCGCCACCGGGTCGCCAGTGAGATAGCCCACCGCGGCCCCGAAGCGGTCCTTGTAGTTGGCGCGTACCAGCGGATCCAGCGTGGCCTTGACGGTATCGTGCAGCGGGCTTTCCCAGTCGCCTGGATGCTGGAAATTGCTCATGACATAGGTCCAGCCGTGGATCTGGTCCACCGCGTGCAGGCCGGTGGATTCGGCGCCCGCCGGCACCGACAGCAGCCGTGTGAGCGTGCCGTTGTCCACGTGGTAGGCCCACAGGAAATTGTTGACGTGCAGGCTGCTGTCTTCGCCGATGAACAGGGTGCGCAGTGATTCGGAGAACTTGAGGTTGTCCGGGTTGGCCAGCCGCTCGGGGTCGGCCAGATTGCCCAGCGCGTCGGGCTGCGCCAGGTCGTGGCCGGTCAGCGCGGCAGGCGCGGCCATGTCGATCGGCACCCAGTCGCTGTGGATCGGTGCACCGCTGCTGTCGCGGCGCCCGCCGCGCAGGTTCAAGGCATACACCGCACCGGCATCCGGGCCCTCCACTTTCACGTCTCCCGAGCCGTTGCGCATGCTGGTGACGATGTAGGACATGGCCATGTAGGCGATCTTGTCGCGGGCGTTGACGGTGGTGCCTTCGAGCTTGGTGAAGCCCAGGCTGCCGCCGGCCAGCGCGGCATAGCGGTGGGTTTCCAGATAGGTGGCGGCCTTTTCCATGCCCGGCTTGATGCGGATCCAGTTGAAGGTGCCGTTGAACGGGATCTTGGTGAAGCTGGCATCGCCCGGGTCGCTCAGATGCACGTCGAGGATGTCGGCGGCGGTAAGGCGGTCGGCCAGCGCCTGGATCTCGGCGCTGGTGGCGTGGCCCAGCCTGATCCAGCTCAGCGTGGCCGCGCCCGGGCCGACGCCGGAGGTCTGGTGCCACTTGCCGACATACAGGGTGCCAGCGGAAAGGTCCGCCTTGCGGTCGGCGATGAACATGAAAAGTCCGCCATTGGTGGCGTCGTCGCCCATCAGCACGGTGCGTTGATCGGGCATCACCTGCACCAGCTCATGCGAAATGCGGCCCAGGCAGTAGTGCTTGCGCACGCTGCCGGTGCCGTCCGGATGCACGGTGATCTCGGGCAGGTGGCCGTAGTGGTACGGATTGGCCTTTTCCGGGTCGCCGTACAGGTGCGTGCTGTAGCTACGGAACTGGGTATTGCCGGCCAGCGCGGTGGCGTCGGGTTCGTACTCTTCGCTGGACAGGTGGGTATTCCACGGCGACAGGCTGGCGCCGCAGGTGGTCCACAACCCGTGCACTGGCGCGGTGTCGACGTTGTGGTACTTCACCAGCGACAGCTTGCCGGTGGCCGGGTCCTGATCCAGGGTGAGCACGGCGATGGGCGCGGGCAGGTGACGATTGGTGTCGTTGCCGGCCTGGTCGCGGGTGGTGTATTCGAACTGCACCACCGCGAACACGTGGTTGCCCTTGACGCCCGGGACCTTGGCGTTGGGCAGGGTCAGCAGCGAGGAGCCGTCCGGGCAGTCGGAAAAGAACGGGCGTTCGGCACCGGGTTTGGAGCGGTCGATGATGGGGCGGTGCTGGATGTCGTAGTAGCCGCCGGCCAGCACGGTACCGCCCTTGCCGTCGGGCACCTGGTCGCCGGTGACGAAGAACGGGTGGTAGGCCAGCGCATAGCGCTGGTTGGTGCCGTCGCTGCGGGCCACGCTCAGCGACGAGCCCACCGTGGTGGTGGCCATGGCGGCAGGATTGGCCAGGCTGGGGGCAGGCATGCCATGGAAGGTGGCCGACACCAGTCGGGCCGGCGTTTCCGAAGGCCGCAGCGGGCGCGCCGCCAATGCGGCGCTGCCCAGCTGCTGGAGTGCGGCGGCGCTGGCGCTGCCGAGCGGCAACAAAGGAACGGCCGCCATCACTTGCATGAGGCGGCGACGGGTGGGGTCGGGGGAGGCGGACATCGAAACTCCAGGCAAAGGCGACGATCAACGGTGGCGGATACACACCGGCAGGCTGGTCACGCTAGGCTCGGCAGATGACGCTTGTTTGACAGCGAGCTCACCCGTTGGCTTGCGTTGGGATGTGCTGGGCCGGGCAAGCGCCATCGCCCATATGGTCGGCGACGGCTGCGCACTAGGGCGGTCGTCGGGTGGTGCGATGCAGCAAAGTGGGCCTCCGCCCAATCCCAGGCGGCGCGCCGGATTCAGCGAATTTCCGTGGTTTGACAGCAGCTGCCGGTATTCCAAGGCTATAGCTCCGGCCAATAAGTTGGCCGTGATTTGGCATAGGGGCGAGCGCGGTTGACAGGGTAGGGGATTCACGCAAGCGTACGCCGCCTAATGGCCTGCGGCGCACGCAGCGTCGTGGGAGAACCACCCTGGAGACCCGTATCTTGGACATGTTGCTTCGTCGTACCGCCGCGCCCGTCGCGCGTCGCGCGCTCTCTCTGGCCACCGCCGCAGCGGTGCTGATGCTGGCCGCGTGCCAAGGCAAGGACACCGCCTCCGCCGAGGCCGGCAAGACCGCGCCGGCTGCAGCGCCCGCCGAGGCCTCCACCACCATCCATCCGGACCAGTGGCCTTCGCCGAAGTGGCCGTTCGCGCAGGACGCCGCGCTGGAGCAGCGCATCACCGATGTGATGTCCAAGATGAGCGTGGAAGAAAAGGTTGCCCAGACCGTGCAGGGCGACATCGCCAGCCTGACCCCGGACGATGTGCGCAAGTACCGTATCGGCTCGGTATTGGCCGGCGGCAACTCCGATCCGGGCGGCAAGTACAACGCCAGCCCGGCCGAATGGCTGAAGCTGGCCGACGCCTTCTACGAAGCGTCGATGGATACTTCCAAGGGCGGCAACGCGATTCCGATCATCTTCGGTATCGACGCAGTGCACGGCCAGAGCAACATCGTCGGCGCCACCCTGTTCCCGCACAACATCGGCCTGGGCGCCACGCGCAATCCGGAGCTGATCAAGAAGATCGGCGAAGTCACCGCCGCCGAAACCCGCGTCACCGGCATGGAGTGGACCTTCGCGCCCACCGTGGCGGTGCCGCAGGACGACCGCTGGGGCCGTAGCTACGAAGGCTATTCGGAGTCGCCCGACGTGGTGGCCAGCTTCGCCGGCAAGATGGTCGAAGGCGTGCAGGGCACGCCGGGCACGCCGCAGTTCCTGGACGGCAGCCACGTGATTTCGTCGGTGAAGCATTTCGTCGGCGACGGCGGCACCACCGACGGCAAGGACCAGGGCGACACCAAGGTGTCCGAAGCCACCATGCGCGACATCCACGCCGCAGGCTACCCGCCCGCGATTGCGGCCGGTGCGCAGACGGTGATGGCCTCGTTCAACAGCTTCAACGGCGAGAAGATGCACGGCAACAAGGTCATGCTGACCGACGTGCTCAAGGGCCGGATGAACTTCGGCGGCTTCGTGGTCGGCGACTGGAATGGTCATGGGCAGGTCAAGGGCTGCACCAAGGACAACTGCCCGGCCTCGTTCATTGCCGGTGTCGACATGGCGATGGCCGCCGACAGCTGGAAAGGCATCTACGAAACCGAACTGGCCGCAGTGAAATCCGGCCAGATCAGCACCGAGCGCCTGGACGATGCGGTGCGCCGCATCCTGCGCGTCAAGATGCGCCTGGGCCTGTTCGAAGCCGGCAAGCCGTCCAAGCGCCCGCTCGGCGGCAAGTACGAACTGCTGGGTGCGCCCGAGCACCGCGCCATCGCCCGTCAGGCGGTGCGCGAGTCGCTGGTGCTGCTGAAGAACCAGGCCGGCATCCTGCCGCTGGATCCGAAAAAGCGCGTGCTGGTGGTCGGCGATGGCGCCAACGACATGGGCAAGCAGTCCGGCGGCTGGACGCTGAACTGGCAGGGCACCGGCACCAAGCGCAGCGACTACCCCAACGGCAACACCATCTGGGAAGGCCTGGACAAGCAGATCAAGGCCGCCGGCGGCAAGGCCGAGCTGGCAGTCGATGGTGCGTACAAGACCAAGCCCGACGTGGCGGTGGTGGTGTTCGGTGAGAATCCGTACGCCGAATTCCAGGGCGACATCGCCACCCTGCTGTACAAGCCGGGCGACGACAGCGAGCTGGCACTGCTGAAGAAGTTCAAGGCCGACGGCATCCCGGTGGTGGCGGTGTTCCTGAGCGGCCGCCCGCTGTGGATGAACCAGTACATCAACGCGGCCGATGCGTTCGTCGCTGCGTGGCTGCCGGGTTCGGAAGGCGAGGGCATTGCCGACGTGCTGCTGCGCAAGGCCGATGGCAGCGTGCAGAACGACTTCAAGGGCAAGCTCAGCTTCTCCTGGCCCAAGACCGCGGTGCAGTTCGCCAATAACGTGGGCCAGAAGGACTACGACCCGCAGTTCAAGTTCGGCTACGGCCTGACCTACGCCGACAAGGGCGATGTGGCGGCGCTGCCGGAAGAATCCGGCGTGTCCGGCGAGCAGTCGGTGGGCGGGGTGTACTTCGTGCGTGGCAAGCCGGCGCTCGGCATTGCGATGCAGCTGTCCAACGCCGGCCAGGCCAACATGCCGGCAACCACGCTGCCGGTGGGCCTGTCCGATGGCAGCCTGAAGATGACCGCAGTCGATCACAAGGCGCAGGAAGACGCGCGCCGCCTGGTGTGGTCCGGTGCCACGCCGGCCAGCGTGCTGCTGGTGTCCGGCAAGCCGCTGGACGTGTCGCGCGAGAGCAATGGCGATGTGCAGCTGCAGCTGACCGTGCGTCGCGACAGCGCGGTGACGGCGCCGGTATGGCTGGGCGTGGGCTGCGGCGACAAGTGCGGTGGCCGTGTGGACGCGCAGAAAACCCTGGCCGCACTGCCGCAAGGCCAGTGGAAGGTGGTGGGGGTGCCGCTCAAGTGCTTCGCCGCAGCCGGTGCCGACGTGACCAGGCTGACCCAGGTCGCCAGCATCGAGAGCGGCGCGGCGCTGGACCTGTCGGTGTCGAAGGTGGCGCTGGGCGCGCTCAACGAAGCCGAAGTCACGGTGGATTGCCCGGTCAAGTAAGCCGCAGGTCCGCAGGCGTGCCTGCGGGCGATGCGTCGATTCATCGAAACAAGCGCGTCGCCGACATCGGCGACGCAACTCAGCGGCCACCGATCGCGGTGGCGTCATCAGCCGCCGCGGGGGCGGTGTTGTCGATCGGCCGGGATGGCCTGCAGACGCGGTTCGCCGCGCTGCCATTGCGCACCTGTTGCGCGGCGGCGGCATTCTGCAGCCCTGCCTGATCGTCGGCGCATACCCCAGAGCCAGACAGGAGAGTGCAGTGGGTTTGGCGACGTTGGATATCGTGATCGTGCTGGTCTACCTGACCGGCATCTTCGTGCTCGCGCAAGTGGTCTCGCGCGAGAAGGCAGGCCACAGCAAGAGTGCCGAGGATTACTTCCTGGCCAGCAAGTCGTTGCCGTGGTGGGCGATCGGCGCGTCGCTGATCGCCGCAAACATTTCCGCCGAGCAGATCATCGGCATGGCCGGGTCCGGCTATGCCATCGGTCTTGCGATCGCCTCCTACGAATGGATGGCGGCGTTGACGCTGCTGATCGTCGGCAAGTTCTTCCTGCCGATCTTCCTGCGCAACGGCATCTACACCATGCCGCAGTTCCTGGAGCAGCGCTACGGCAAGTGGATCCGCACGCTGATGGCGGTGTTCTGGCTGCTGCTGTACGTGTTCGTCAACCTCACCTCGATCCTGTGGCTGGGGTCGATCGCGGTCAGCCAGGTCACCGGCATGGACCAGACCCTGGCGCTGGCGCTGATCGGCGTGTTCGCGCTGGTCTATCAGCTGTATGGCGGCCTGAAGGCGGTGGCGCTGACCGACATCGTGCAGGTCACGCTGCTGGTGCTGGGCGGGCTGCTGGTGGCCGGGCTGACGCTGGCGCGGATCGGCGATGGCGGCGGCGTGCTGGCCGGCTTCCAGCATCTGTGGAGTGCGCACCCCGAGCACTTCCACATGATCCTGAGCAAGGACAACCCGTTCTACAAGGATCTGCCGGGCCTGAGCGTGCTGCTGGGCGGGCTGTGGATCATGAACATCAGCTACTGGGGTTTCAACCAGTACATCATCCAGCGCGCGCTGGCGGCCAAGAACATCGGCGAGGCGCAGAAGGGCATGGTGTTCGCCGCGTTCCTGAAACTGCTGATGCCGCTGGTGATCGTGGTGCCCGGCATCGCCGCGGTGGTGCTGGCGCCGGACCTGGCCAAGCCCGACCAGGCCTATCCGACCATGATGCAGCTGCTGCCCACCGGCATCCTGGGCCTGGTGTTCGCTGCGCTGGTGGCGGCGATCGTGGCCTCGCTGGCCTCGAAGATCAACTCGGTGGCGACCATCTTCACCCTGGATTTCTACGCCAAGTTCCGTCCGCACACCGAGCAGAAGACGCTGGTGCGCGTGGGCCGCATCGTGGCCGCGGTGTCGGTGCTGATCGGCATCCTCACCGCGCGGCCGTTGCTGGGCAACTTCGACCAGGGTTTCCAGTTCATCCAGGAATTCACCGGCTTCTTCACCCCGGGCGTGGTGGTGATCTTCATGCTCGGCCTGTTCTGGAAGCGCGCCAACGAAGCCGGCGCACTGACCGCGGCGATCGGCTCGGTGGTGTTGTCGTTCGCGCTCAAGTTCGCGTGGCCGGAACTGCCGTTCATGGACCGCATCGGGGTGGTGTTCCTGGCCGCGCTGGTGCTGGCGGTGCTGGTCTCGCTGATGACGCCGGCCACGCAGGCGCGCGACCTGATCCGTACCGACGATGTGGCCTATGGCACCACCCTGGGCTTCAAGCTCGGCGCGGCCGGCGTGATCGCGATCCTGATCGTGCTGTATACGGTGTTCTGGTAGAAACGCACAGCGCCACTGTGCGTTCGCGTCGGTAGGCGCTCGCAACGTCTTCTGTGGCATCGCACGCAAACGCGCCGACGGGCAGCCCGAAAGAGGCTGCCCGCTCGGCGGCCGATGCGCTCTTGCGCATGCGGTTTACTGCCGGCGGACGCTTTTGGTCAACGGGCACAGACACCTCGTGGCTGAAGAAGCCGGTAGAGCGGCACGGACCGTGCGGACAAGCGGCCTTGTACACGTTGTGCATGAGGCTTCCGAGGCGCCTCCGTTCCCGTCTGGCGGTTGCCCACAGCTTGTGGGCCGTTCTTGCAGTTTCTAATGGCGTCCCTGTTACAGTGCGCTCATGGCGGCTGGCGCCACTTATGACGGCAAGACTGTGCAGCAGGACGGGACGCCCAAGGGTATCAATCTGCCGCGGATGGGATTGCAGACCAAAACGGCTGCCAATCCTCACATGCAAATTGCGGGCTTGCATCCAGTCTTGACGTGAGGATTAGGCTATTGCAGAGATTGCGGGCTGGATTGCGCTGTTAAACCGAGAAAGAAAAAAGCCATCCGAGTGCTGATGTGCTGACCTTGATGCTTGATACATCAAATAAGAGGGTTACGACTTTATGTCGGAACAGCTAGTCAATGCGCATCTCAAGTGCTTTGCATTGCAGGTGCCGGGTGGACTGCCGGATTTAATCTGGCACTACGCCAGGCCGGTGTCCAAGGTGAAAGCGTCAAAGGCGCGCTGGCTTGCGCTGTCGTGCGTCTTGGCCATGACCGCCTGCGCGACCGCTTCGGAGTCACCGCAATCTGCCAAGGAGACCACCACGATGCATCCGGTTGCCAGTACCCAGAATCCGACACTCGGCGCCGACGAGATCGGCAAGCGGTTCCTGAAGCTGATCGAGGGGCTGGGATCACGCGACGACTTGAGCGTGGAGCGGATCAAGGATGTTACGGGAATCACATTGTCCTACGTGCCAAAGGGTGAACATTATTCGTACAGCCAGGCGCTTGGGGATGGGTGGTATTACATGCTTTGGTACATCCCCGAATCCGGCTCGTTGAAGAATGGTGCCAGCCTCATGTTCATCAACTCGAAGGAAGAGTTTGGCGACATGACGCCGGTGTGCGCACTTGATTTCGATCATTACCATAATGTTTTGGTCGCCATGGGGTTCCTGGTCGAGCCGAATTATGGGGAAATTGGCGAGCTGCGAAGCTGGCATTACACGAAGTTCAAGAAGAGCGATGGGACGGTGGATATGACACTGTCGATCATTCCGCAGAACGTGATTGCGGGGAAGGCCGGGCGCTTGTGCGTCAAATCCATCGGCACTTTGAATTGAAATTGATCGTCTAAGGAGGGCAGTTGCATGACGAGTCCGAATCCTCAACTCGAAGCCGCCCTGGCGCATTTTGTCGCGCAGCCAGGCACCACGCTGGCGCAGGAGGCGCAGCTGCGTGCAGCGGTACTCGCCGATGCTGCCCGGCTCAACCAGCAGGCCGCGTCCGGGCAACTCAAGGGTTTTGCGTTGGAGGTGCCGGGCGGCTCGCCCAACCTGACCGGCAGTTACGACAAGGCCACGGGTGTGGTGACGATTCCGGCTGCGAGTTTCCAGCCCAGCGGCAGCGCAGCGAGTAGCGATCTGAAGGCGGTGATCGGGCTGCAGGGCATGAGTGTCGATTTTGCCTACAGGACCTGGCAGGACCCTGCCGGGCAAACGCACACTGTGGATCAGGACATGGTGAGCAATCTGCAGGCCACTTTGAATGGTTCGCCGGTGCTTGCGGCGCAGATCAAGCAGGCGGTAGGCCAGGGGCATGTGCAGCACATCAGCCTACTGGGCAACAGCATGGCAGCCGGCGCCACCTACGACGGCAATACCGTGCAGCAGGACGGCACGCCAAGGGGGATCAATCGGCCGTCGCTGGGGTTGCAAGCCGCTAGCGACCAACTTAACTACGCTGCGTTGGATATGCCGGTCAGTGCGCCAGGCCTGATTTCCCGTCATGCTGGATATGGCAAACTGACAAGATCAACGGCGCGATGGCTTGCGCTATCGTGCGCGTTAGCGCTGTCTGCCTGCGCATCCGCTGCCGAACGGCGCCCACCTGCCAAAGAGACCACCACCATGCAGCCGGTTGCCACCACCGAGAATCCGACACTCAGCGCCGGAGAGATCGGTAAGCGTTTTTTGAAGTTGATTGAGGGGTTGGAATCGCGCAACGACCTAAGTTTGAACCTTGTTCGAGAATCAATGGGGCTGAAGTTTTCGGCTATTCCTGGTGATGAAAGCCACTATGTTGCAGAAGCGAGTCTCGGCTCAAATTGGAGTTATATTGTTGGGTACCTTGAAGAAACCAAATCAAACCAAAAATCGGTGTATTTGGATTTTAGGAATTCCGTAGCACGTTTTGCAAATATGACGCAGATCTGTGAAATTGACTTCAATTATTACCATAATGCCCTTAAGGCAATGGAGTTTGTCGACCACCCGACCTATGGTGAAATTGGCCAACTGGAGGACTGGCGTTACACAAAATTTAAAAAGAGTGATGGAACCGTAGATATGACACTTTTGATTATTCCGCAGGATTTGATTGTCGGCGATTCTGACCGTCTTTGCGTTAGGTCCATTCGTATGTTAAACGGCCGTTAATCGGCCCAGGGGGGTGACCACATGGCTAATCCAAATCCGCAACTCGAAGCCGCCCTGGCGCATTTTGTCGCGCAGCCAGGCACCACGCTGGCGCAGGAGGCGCAGCTGCGTGCGGTAGTACGCGCGGATGCTGCACGGCTTAACCAGCAGGCTGCGTCTGGCCAGCTCAAGGGCTTTGCGTTGGAGGTGCCGGGTGGTGCGCCCAACTTGACCGGTAGTTACGACAAGGCCACAGGTGTTGTGACGATTCCTATTGCGAGCTTCCAGCCCAGCGGCAGCGCAGCGAGCGGCGATCTGAAGGCGGTGGTCGGGCTGCAGGGAATGAGCGTCGACTTTGCCCATAAGACCTGGCAGGACGGGGCCGGTCAGACGCGCACCGTCGATCAGGACATGGTGCGCAATCTGCAGGCCACATTGAACGGTTCGCCGGTGCTGGCGGCGCAGATCAAGCAGGCGGTGGGCCAGGGGCATGTGCAGCACTTCAGCCTGCTGGGTAGCAGCATGGCTGCCGGCGCCACCTATGACGGCAACACCGTGCAGCAGGACGGCACGCCCAAGGGCATCAATCTGCCGCCGCTGGGATTGCAGACCCAAACAGCTACCAATCCCCAAGGCAAGTACGATGCGCGGGACATGACCTTCGTGCTCGGCCACGAGATCCAGCATGGCTTCAACGATGCGACCAAGGACCGGGCAACGCAGGCATTCATGCAGGCCATCGCCAAGCAGGCCCAGGTGCGAGGGGCGGTGCACGACTACACCGACGAATTGCGAGCGTATATCCAGTCTGGGCGCGAAGATGAGGCGAAAGCAGAGATTGCGGGCTGGAATGCGTTGCTTAGTCGAGAAAAGCAGATCAACCCTGCCACCAGCATTTCTAACATGGCGAAGGTCCCGAATACTCGCCTTGATGACTTTGTTGTGCGAGGCAATTCCACAACACCTGCACAAGCCCGCCCCGGCCTCACCTTCAACCAAGACGGCAGCCTGTCCCAGACCCCGGCCAATATCGCCGCCATGGGGCAGCATTACTTCGACCGCCCCTCGGCGTTGCATGCCCAGCCCAATCAACGCCCGGTGCATCTGGGCGAGCACAAGCCCAACCCCACCGCCGACTACACCAATTTTTACGGTACCTGGGCGCTGGAGCAGATCGTTGCTGCCGAGGACAAGGCCACCGTGCGGTATCAGGGCGCCAAACCGCAGATCGCCATCGACATGGCGGCGCTGGGCCTGAAGGAAGAGCTGATCGAAATGGAGGGCCTGGACCTCGGTGCGAACAAGGCGCCGCGCCCATATCTGGATACCAGCCAGACACCGGCGGCGCTGGGTCGCTTTCACCACACCCAGGACGCCAGCCAGGGGCACGACCATCAGTATGTCCCGATCGCGCCGGCATCCGTGCCATCAGCCTCGGAACGTGACGCGCCAGTTTCGGGACAGACTGTGTTGCGCCACCAGGACCCGCTGGTGGAACGCTTTTACGCGGCCTTGGAGGCCGGCGACGCACAGGGAGCGCGGGCGGCATCGATGGCCTACGCCACCCCTGAGCGCTGGCAGCAGACGCTTGCGGCGGCGGAAGAAAACGTGCTGGCGCGACAGCAGCACTTGCCCGGCCGCGACAATCCGCTGTTTGCGCAGGCCATGACCCAGCTGGAGCGGTTGGGGCCGCAGGCTGGCGGTTATCTGGACCGGGTGCAGATGGAGCAGGTTGCCGGAGCCGTGGCGTATCAGGCCAAGTTGCATCAGCTGCCCCGCATCGATGCGCTGACACCGAGCCAGGATGGTGGTGCGCTGCTGGCGACATCGGGCAATCCGAACGTGCCTGCGTTCATCGACCGCGCCAGTATCGATACGACCCAGGCCGCCACGCAGCCGCTGGAGCAGAGCCTGCAGCAGCTGACTGCGGAAACGCAGCGGCAGCAGGACCAAGCGATGTTCCAGGCGCAGCAACAGATGCAGACGCAGCAGCAAGGGTTCTCCTACTGATGCAAGCGCCGGAGCCTGCTGAGATGAACGAGGAAGGACGACTGATCCTCGCGCAGATGGCGCTTGGCGCCGGGCGTCTGGATGCCTTGATTGCCGAGTTGCAGGACCAGGCCAAACGCGCGCAGGTGGCGATGCAAGCCGCCAGGGAGCAGGAAGAGGCCATGTTCAGGCAGGCGATGGTGGCGCTGTTCCGCGAACAGCAGGAGCGGATGGGGGAGGCGCTGCAGCCCCGCATCGCCTGGGCCTGGAAGATCATGGCCACGCTGGTGGTGTTCTTTGCGCTACTGCTGGCGGGATTCCTGTTGTTGCTCAGGCAGGCCAACGACCGGTTACAGGCGGCGGACGCCCGCGCGGCGGCGGCAGAGGTGCGCGCGGAGGTGCTGCAGGCATCCCGGCATGTCCAGATCACCTCGTGTGGCGGCCGGCCGTGCATCAAGCTCGACAAACAGGCGCCAACCTGGAAGAGCAAGGCTGGCGAGTACATCCTGGTGGATACCTCCGCCGGGAAACAGGCGCGTACGCGGCAGTAAGCCAGGGTCTTCCGTGCGCTGTTGACTCAGCGATGCAGCCAACTGCCACGGCACACGATCCTGTCCGGCGAACCGCACCGACGCGCTCGTTGCAGGCAGGCACCTCGGTGCGCATTGTTGCGGTTGTCGCCAAGTCCGCCCTGTGGCAGGAATTGGCATGGATCGCATTGTCCGTGCCGGCGGCAGCGCGAAGTCAGCGTCCCAAGCCTGTCGGTGAACTGTTGCCGGCTCGGGCCGTCTGCGCTCAGACCCGCGCCGCCGCCATGTTTGCTGCAAGCAGTGTGACCGGCGCGGCGAACTGCGCCTGCCAGGGCGTCTGCAACCAGGCTTCCAGCGCGGCGGCCTGCATCGGTTTTGCGATCCAGTAGCCCTGGCCTTCGTCGCAGCCCCAGGCGCGCAGTTGCGCATAGGCCTCGGCCGATTCGATGCCTTCGGCCACCACGCGCTGGCCCAGGCTGTGGCCGAGCTGGATCATCGCCGGCACCAGGGTGCGGTCGGTGCGGTTGTCCGGCAGCGAGCGGACGAAGGATTGATCGATCTTCAACGAGCTGGCCGGTAGCTGTTTGAGATAGCTGAAATTGCTGTAGCCGGTGCCGAAATCGTCGATGGCGATGTGCACGCCCAGCGCGGCCACCGCGGCGAGCTGTTCGGCCAGCTGTTCGGGGTGGCGGATCATCGCGCTTTCGGTGAATTCGATCTCCAGCCGGCGTGGATCCAGCTTGTGGCGTTCCAGCCCGCGCCGCAGCAGCAGCGCAAAGCCGGGGCGGTCCAGGTCGGCGGCCGACACATTCAAGGCCAGGTTGAAGTCCAGGCCTTGCTGCTGCCAGCGCGCGGCCTGGGCGATGCCGTTATCGATCACCCAGGCGGTGATGCGGTTGATCAGCGCGGTCTTCTCGGCCATCGGCACGAAGTCCGACGGCATCACCGGGCCGATCATCGGGTGCTGCCAGCGCAGCAGCGCTTCCACCGCCACGCAGCGATGGTCGTGCAGATCCACGCGCGGCTGGTAATGCAGGCGTAGCTGGCTGGCGCTGTCCAGCGCGGCCGGCAGCGCGGCGAGCAGGCGGAAGGTGTTGCGCTGGGCCACGTCGTGCTTGCGTTCGTACATGCTCCAGGTCAGGCCGCGCTGGCGCGAGACATCCACCGCGGTGGTGAGCGAACGGATGGTGTCGGACGCGCCATAACTGGTGTGCAGCGACACCGCGCCGATCGAGGCCACCGCGGTATGCGGGATGCCCTGGTGATCCAGCGGTTCGGTGAACGCCTTGGACAGCCTGTTGCACAGGCCGGACAGACGCTGGTTTTCGGCTGGGGTGAGAAAGCCGAAGGTGGTCGGGTCCAGCCGGTAGAGCAGGGTACCGGCGGGCAGGTAGGCGGTCAGGCGACGTTGCGCCAGCGCGACGTACCCATCGGCGTAGTCCCAGCCTAGCGCCTTGACCATATCGCGGAAGTAATCGCTGCCGCAGACGTCGATGGCGACCGCGGTGGTGGCCGGCGCGGTCTCGCGCTGGGCCAGCCAGGTATCCAGGTCTTCGCCGAAGCGCGAGCGATTGGGCAGGCCGGTGGCGCCATCGCGATAGGTGGTGCTGCGCAGGTTTTCCACCCGCAGCACGGCCAGGTCGCGCAATCCTTCCAGATGCAGCAATGCCTCCGCATCCAGGCCCTCGCGTGGGCTGGTGCCGATCACGCACAGCGTGCCGATGCGGTGGCCGTCGCGCAGTTGCAAGGGCGCGCCGGCGTAGAAGCGGATGAAGGGCGGGCCCAGCACCAGCGGGTTGTCGCTGAAGCGCGGGTCCAGTTGCGCATCCGGCACCACCATCACCTGGTCGGAGTGGATCGCATGCGCGCAGAACGCCTGCTCGCGCGGTGTCTCGGGCGCCGGCAGGCCAACGCGTGCCTTGAACCACTGGCGGTGCTCGTCCACCAGCGACACCAGCGCAATCTCCGTGCCCAGCGCACGTGCGGCCATCGCGGCGATGGTGTCGAACACCGGGTCCGGTGGCGAATCCAGCAGGCAGAGGCCACGCAGGACGGCCAGACGGGTGGATTCTTCGGACATGGGGGACGGCTGACTGACGGGGGCGGGCACGGAGGGCATGTGGCTGTATCGGCCTCGGCCGTATCCACTTGACGTGACCGCACCGGCTTATTCAGCTGCCAGCAGCGCAAACGCATGGTGCAGTGCGAGGCGTCGGCATCCGTCGTACCGGCAACCGCCGGTGCGTTTCGCGCTGCAGCACAGCGCTGCGCAACACGACGCGGCAGCAAAACGCTGCGCTCTCGGGCTGGGCGCCCACCCAGGCCAACCTGAGCGGGCGCGCGGTTGTACAGAAGTTAACGTTACCAGCCCTGCGGCGGTGCGGTCTGAGCACTTGGTCCGCATCCGCGGCTTTTGTCGATTCTGTGACCGGGCCGCAGATCGCCGCAGGGCACGGCGGGCACGGTCGGCGTGCGCGGGCCAGCCCATGCGATGGCATGTCGGTACGTCCGCGGCACCCACCCTCAGGAGCGACTCATGACACTCTTCACTCGCCTGACGCAGCGCGCCGCGCTGCTGATCCTCGGACTTGCGCTGGCATCGGCCGCACACGCCGGCTTATCCGTTTCCGGCACGCAATTGCGCGAAACCAATGGCAACACGCTGGTCCTGCGCGGCATCAACCTGCCGCATGCCTGGTTTGCCGATCGCACCGATGCCGCACTGGCGCAGATCGCTGCCACCGGCGCCAACAGCGTGCGCGTGGTACTCAGTTCCGGTCACCGCTGGACCCGCACGCCCGAAGCGGAGGTCGCGCGCATCGTCGCGCGCTGCAAGAGCCTGGGCCTGATCGCGGTGCTGGAGGTGCACGACACCACCGGCTACGGAGAAGAAGGCGCGGCCGCCACCCTGGCCCATGCCGCCAGCTACTGGACCAGCGTGCGCGGCGCGCTGGTGGGGCAGGAGGACTACGTCATCATCAATATCGGCAACGAACCGTTCGGCAACCGTCTCAGCGCCAGCGAATGGGTGACCGGCCACGCGCGTGCGATCGCCACCTTGCGCAATGCCGGCCTGACCCATGCGTTGATGGTGGATGCACCCAACTGGGGCCAGGACTGGCAGTTCTACATGCGCGACAACGCCGCGGCCTTGCTGGCCCAGGACAGCCGCCGCAACATCGTCTTCAGCGTGCACATGTACGAAGTGTTCGGCAGCGATGCGTCGGTGGACAGCTATCTGCGCGCGTTTCGCAGCAATGGCCTGGCGCTGGTGGTGGGTGAGTTCGGCGCCGACCATCGCGGCGCGCAGGTCGACGAGGCGGCGATCATGCGGCGCGCGCGCGAGTACGGGGTCGGCTACATGGGCTGGTCGTGGTCGGGCAACGACAGCAGCAACCAGTCGCTGGATATCGTGCTGGGCTGGGATCCGACCCGCCTGAGCAGCTGGGGGCGCAGCTTGATCGACGGCCCCGACGGCATCCGCGCCACCTCGCGCAGGGCCAGCATCTTCGGTCCGAGGCGTCGCTAGATCCAGGAGCGGCTGACAGACCTACGGCGCAACCGTCAGGTGGGCGCGGTTGGTGTTCGGAACCGGCGTGTACCGCTCGTACGCTCCGGTTCCTGCGCGCTGCCCGCCTGCGATCAGCGTCCGGGTTCGCGCTGCGGTCCCGGGCTGGGGCGCTTGGTCAGCTTGCGCTGCAGCGAGCGGCGGTGCATGCCCAGCAACCGTGCGGCCGCGGACACGTTGCCGCCGGTTTCGTGCAGCGCCTGCTGGATGTGTTCCCACTGCAGGCGGCTGAGCGGGGTCATCATTTCCTGCGCGGTTTCTTCTTCGTCCGGCTCGGGCAGGTCGTCGTCTTCCTCGCCCAGCGCGCGCATGATGGTGGGGATGTTGGCCGGCTTGGGCAGGTAGTCGTCGGCGCCGAGCTTGATGGCCTCCACCGCGGTGGCGATGCTGGCGTAGCCGGTGACCAGCAGGATGCGCATGTCGGCGCGGATCTGCCGCAGCGGCTGGATCAGGCTCAGGCCGGAATCGTGGCCGAGCTTGAGGTCGATCAGGGCGAAGTCCGGCAATGCGCTGCGCGCGGTGGACAGCGCGCTGTCCGCATCGGTGGCGGTCAGCGTTTCCACGCCACGCCGCGCCAGGCTGCGCTGCAGCGTGCGCAGGTACAAGGTGTCGTCGTCGACCAACAGGCCGGTACGGATCGGGGTGCTTGTCATGCCAGGGCCTCGTGTTCGGAAAGCGGCAGGCGGAACCCGACGCGGGCGCCGCTGCCTTCGGCGGGCAGCATCCACAGCTCGCCCTGCAGGCGTTCGACGGTGGCATGCGACAAGGCCAGGCCCACGCCCATGCCGTCGTGTTTGCCGCTGTTGAACAAGGTGCCCGGCAGCATGGCTTGCGCGGTGTCGAAGCCGGGGCCGTAATCGCGTACCTCGCCGCTGAGATGGTCGTCCTCCACCCGCAGCGTCAGGTCGATCTGCGGGCGGCCGGCGCGCTCGCCGGCATCGGCGGCATTGTTGAGCAGCACCATCAGCAGGTGGCTGACGCCGGGTTGCAGCATCAACCGCATCGGTGCGTCCTCGTTGCGGCGCAGCTCGATGGTGGGGCGCACCAGCCGCCATTGTTCCAGCACGTCCTTGACCGCCACCTCGCGGCTCAGATGGCCGTTGTCGGCCGGTGCGGCCAGCGCCAGGACGCGCTCGTGGCATTGCACCAGCAGCTCGCGCAAGGTGTCCAGATCCTCGCGCAACTCCAGCTGGTCGCACTGGTCGGCGATGTCGTCCACCAGCAGGGTCATCGTCGCCAGCGGGGTGTTGAGTTCGTGCGCCACCGAGGCCGCATGCGTGGCCAGCGCCACGATGCCCTCGTTGCGGGCGAAGCGCTCGCGCAGGGTGGAGATTTCGCGTTCGCGTTCGCGCATCGACAACGCCAGCCGCGTGGCGAACGCCAGCACCACCACGGTGGACAGCAGGAAGTTGGCCGCCATGCCCCACATGTGCAGGCTCAAGGGGTCGAAGCTGCCGTACGGCAGCGGCAGGCCGAATGCCGCGCTGACCACGTAGCCGGCCACGCACGACGCCGCCACCGCCATCGCCCAGCCCAGCGGCAGGGCCAGCGCGGCCAGCGCGATCAGCACCAGGAACAGCGAGCCGAACGGGTTGGCGATGCCGCCGCTCCAGCCCACCATCCAGGTCAGCACGGTCACATCGACCAGAATGTGTCCGAATTCGGTGGCCGGGCTCACCGCGCCGCGATGGGCCACGCGCAGCTGCGCATACAGGTTGAACACCGCCAGCGCGGCCACGCCGGCCCACAGCGGTTGCTGCGGCAGGTTCAGGCCCATCAGGCCGGTGGCGACCAGGATGGTGGCGGCCTGGCCGGCGGTAGCCAGCCAGCGCAGGCTGCACAGGGTCCGCAGGAAGGAGGCGTCGGAGCTGTTCATCACGGCAATGCTATGCGCTTGGGGGCGTGGCGGCCTGCGACAAACCGTCGCATCGGCCCGGAAGACCGGCCGCAGCACGCTTCAGCTGTGAGCGGACGGAGGACAGGCTAAAATACCGAGATGCATGACGCCGTGACCCGCCCAACCCCTCCCGCCGACGCCACCGCCTGGCCGCGCCGCATCACCCAGGCCGTCAGGATCGGCAGCGTGATCGTGGGCGGAGGCCACCCGGTGGTCGTCCAGTCGATGACCAATACCGACACCGCCGACATTGCCGGCAGCGTCAAGCAGGTGGCCGAGTTGTGGCGCGCCGGCTCGGAGATGGTGCGGCTGACCGTCAACAATCCCGAGTCCGCCGCCGCCATCCCGCGCATCGTCGACAAGCTGCGCATGATGGGGATCGAGGTGCCGCTGATCGGCGATTTCCACTACAACGGCCACCAGCTGCTCGCCGCCGAGCCGGCCTGTGCGCAAGCGTTGGCCAAGTACCGCATCAACCCAGGCAACGTCGGTTTCGGCAAGAAGAAGGACCTGCAGTTCGGGCAGCTGATCGAATTCGCCATCAAGTACGACAAACCGGTACGCATCGGCGCCAACTGGGGTTCGCTGGAACAGTCATTGGCCGCGCAGCTGATGGATGAGAATTCCAGGCGTGACTCGCCGTGGGATGCCGGCCGCGTGCTGCGCGAGGCGTTGATCCGTTCGGCGGTGGACTCGGCCGAGCGCGCGGTGGAACTGGGCCTGCCGCGCGAGCGCATCATCCTGTCGGCCAAGGTGTCCGGTGTGCAGGAGCTGATCGCGGTGTATCGCGACATGGCCGCGCGCTGCGACTTTGCGCTGCACCTGGGACTCACCGAGGCCGGCATCGGCAGCAAGGGCATCGTGGCCTCGGCTGCGGCGCTGAGCGTGCTGTTGCAGGAAGGCATCGGCGACACCATCCGCATCTCGCTGACGCCCGAGCCGGGGCAACCGCGCACCCAGGAAGTGGTGGTGGCGCAGGAACTGCTGCAGACCACCGGGCAACGCGCGTTCACTCCGATGGTCACCGCCTGCCCGGGCTGCGGCCGCACCACCTCCGAGTTCTTCCAGGAGCTGGCCGGCGTGGTGCAGAACCACGTGCGCGCGCGCATGCCGGAATGGAAGATCTCCAATCCCGGCGCGGAGAACATGACCCTGGCGGTGATGGGCTGCGTGGTCAACGGGCCGGGCGAATCGCGTCACGCCAATATCGGCATCTCGTTGCCGGGCACCGGCGAAGCGCCGTCGGCGCCGGTGTTCGTGGATGGCGAAAAAACCGTCACCCTGCGTGGCGAGAACATTGCGCAGGACTTCATCGCGCTGATCGACCAGTACGTCGAACGCACCTATGTCCGCCGCGCCGGCTGAATCGCCGGCCGGATTCAGGGGATGGCTGCGCAACAATGCGTGGCGCATGGCGTTGCTGTTTGCCGGCGTGTTGCTGCCGCTGGGGCTGTTCGTGGACCTGGCCGACGAAGTCCACGAGCTGGAAAACTTCTACTTCGACGAACCGCTGCTGTGGAGCCTGCGCAGTATCGCCACCCCGGAGCTGGATACGTTTTTCGGGGTGATCTCCAAGATCGGTTACCAGTACGGCGTGATTCCGGTCGACATCGCCATCGTGCTGGTGCTGCTGGCGCTGCGCCGCTGGCGCGAGGGGACTTTTGCCGCGCTGGGCTTCGGCGGTTCGGCGCTGCTCAACATGGGGGCCAAGCAGTTCTTCCAGCGCGACCGGCCCAGCCTGTGGGAGTCGATCGCGCCGGAAAGCACCTTCAGCTTTCCCAGCGGCCATGCGATGGGCTCGATGACGCTGGCGGCGGTGGTCATCGCGCTGGCCTGGCGCACCCGCTGGCGCTGGCCGGTGACCATCGTGGCCAGTACGTTCGCGTTGCTGGTCGGTGTGTCGCGCATCTACCTGGGCGTGCATTACCCCTCCGACATCCTGGGTGGCTGGTCGGCGGCGCTGGCATGGGTGGTGGGGCTGTATCTGGTGATGTTCCGCGGTGCGCGGCGCCCGCATTGGCGTCGCACCGCCGCATCGGTCTGACTACCCGCCTGTGCGGCTTGCACGCCATCGCGCTTTGGCGCGTGGCGCGATCGCACGGCGTGGTTGCACCCGTGGAAATCAGCTCAGTCTGGCGTCCATGCCCATCGTGGCGGCGTCACGCTCCAGCCGGTGCAGCCTGGTTCACGCGGCGTGCGTCGGGCGATGCGGGTGCGCCGGTGACCTGCGCCAGAGCCCTGCGCCGATCACGCTGCCGATCAACGCCAGCAGCATCACGTAATAGCCCGCGCCCATCGGGTGCTGCTTGACCAGCATCACCACCAGCAGCGGTGTCAGCCCACCGAAGACGGCGTAGCCCAGGTTGTAGGCGAACGACACGCCGGACAGGCGCACGGCCGGCGGGAACGCCTCGACCATGATGCGCGGGATCACCCCCAGGATGCCCAGGGCCGCGCCCAGTAGCGCGTACAGCGGGAACACCAGTTGCGGATCGCCGGCCAGGCGGTAGAACAGCCACGCCGCCACGCCGAGAAATAGGCTGCCGATGAGCAGCACGCGTCCGTTGCCATGGCGGTCGGCCAGCGCACCGGCCACCACCGAACCCAGCGCCTGCAGCACGATTGCCAGGCTGTTGGCCTGCAGCGCCACCGCCGCCGGGTAGTGATAGCTGCTCTGCAGCAGGCCGGGCGTCATCAACGACACCACCAGCACGCCGCCGGCCACCATCCAGGTCAGCGCCAGCGACAGCAGCACGCCGCGCCGGTGATCGCGTAGCACCAGCTTGAGCGGGGTCTCGCGCGCGAGACCCCGCATGGCGACCAGCTCCGCGAACACCGGCGTCTCGTGCAGCCAGCGCCGCAGATAGACCGACACCAGCCCGAACACCCCGCCGGCCAGGAACGGCAGACGCCAGGCGTAGTCGGCGATCTCGGCAGCGCTGAAGTGGCGGTTGAGCGCGCCGGCGCCCAGCGAGCCAAGCAGCACGCCACCTGCCAGGCCGGCAGTCAGCGTGCCACAGGCCAGCCCGGTACGGTGTGGCGGCACATGCTCGGCCACGAACACCCAGGCGCTGGGCACTTCGCCACCGATCGCCGCGCCCTGCAACAGGCGCGCGGCCAGCAGTAGCAACGGTGCAGCCACACCGATCTGCGCATAGCTCGGCAACAGGCCGATGCACAGTGTTGGCAGCGCCATCAGCAACAGGCTCAGCGCGAACATGCGCTTGCGGCCGATCAGGTCGCCGAAATGGGCCATCACCATGCCGCCGAGCGGGCGCACCAGGTAGCCGGCGGCGAAGATACCGAAGGTCTGCAGCTGCCGCATCCACTCCGCAATGCCGGGCGGGAAGAACAACTGGCCCAGCACGGCGGCAAAGAAGATGAAGATGATGAAGTCGTACAGTTCCAACGCCCCGCCCAGCGCCGACAGCGCCAGGGTCTTGTAGTCGCTTGCGCGCAGGGGCCTGGGAGTGGTGGGCGAGGGCGAGTCAGTGGTCACTGGCAGGCATCCTTGTAGGCGTGGACGCGCGCAACGCCGCGCGTTGGTATGCCGCCATGCTAGCGCGGCCCCGCGGGCGCTGCGGCGCGGTGTACTTGCCGGCGTGTGCGCGAACACGAATCGGTCGCCACGCTCAGCCCAGACTGGCCCGCGCTGCCGCCTCGGCATGCAGGGCGGTGGTATCGAACAGCGGCACCTGGGCGTCGCTGGCGTCCACCAGCAGCGCGATCTCGGTGCAGCCCAGCACGATGGCCTGCGCGCCGTCGGCGGCCAGGCTGGCCATGATCCGGCGGAACAGCAGGCGCGAGGATGCCTGGATCACGCCCTGGCACAGTTCTTCGTAGATCACCCGGTGCACCTGCACGCGCGCCTCTTCCGGCGGGACCAGTACCTGCAGGCCGCGTGCTTGCAGGCGCTGGCGGTAGAACGGCTGCTCCATGGTGAAGCGCGTTCCCAGCAGCCCCACGCGGGTGATGCCTGCGGCATCCAGCGCATCGGCGGTGGCGTCGGCGATATGCAGCAGCGGCATCGGCGTGGCGGCGGTGATGGCATCGGCCACGCAGTGCATGGTGTTGGTGCACAGCACCAGCAGCTCGGCACCGGCTGCCTGCAGCGCACGCGCGGCGTCTGCCATGGCATCGCCGGCCGCGTCCCAGTCGCCGGCCTGTTGCAGCCGTTCGATGGCCTGGAAGTCCACGCTGTACAGCACCAGCCTGGCCGAATGCAGTCCGCCGCACTCGCGCCGCACCGCCTGATTGATCAGCCGGTAATAGGTCTGGGTGGATTCCCAGCTCATGCCACCGATCAGGCCGAGCGTCTTGACGGGTTTCAACGCGGTGGATGCAGGTGGCATGCCGTAAGGCCCTGGAGTGGCGAACACAACATTGCGAGCGGTTGTCGGGTGGGCGTGGACGATGCACCCAGACCCGGGAGTGTACGAGCGCCACGGAAGATTTCGCGCATCGGCCGCGCCGCTGCGGTGTTGGCCGCGTTTATTCGCCGGGTTTGGCGCCTTCCAGCGGCGCATGGGTGGCGGCGCGGCGTGCCAGCACCGCTTCGCGATGGGCGATGTAGACGTTGGCGCCGATGATGATGGCCGCACCGGTCAGGGTATGCCGCTCGATCGCCTCGCCGAACAGCCACCAGCCCAGCAGCGCCACCAGCGGCAATTGCATGAAGCTGATCGGCTGCAGCGCCGAGACCTCGCCCAGCTTGAGTGCGCGGGTCCAGAACAACTGCCCGGCGGTGCCGAAGATGCCGGTGGCCACCAGCCATAGCCAGTCGATGCCCTGCGGCCAGCTCCACTGGAACAGCGCGGGAATCAGCGACATCGGCACCCAGAACACGTAGGTGTAGAACACCACCGTGTCGGAGTCGTCATTGCGCGAGAGCTGCTTGATCTGGATCGCCACGATGGCGCTGATCACCGCGGCCAGCAGCGCCACCAGCAGGCCCGGGCTGAAGCTGGACGAGCCCGGCCGCAGGATCACCAGCACGCCGATGAAGCCTGCCGCCACCGCCAGCCAGCGCCGCATGCGCACCTGTTCCTGCAGCCACACCACCGCCAGCACGGTGACGAACAGCGGCGTGGAGTAGGACAGCGAAATCGCCTGCGACAGCGGCAGGTGCCCGATCGCCCAGAACCCGCACAGCATCGAGGCCAGGCCGATCAAGGTGCGGGCGAAATACTGCGGCAGCTGGCGCGTGCGCGGCAGCGGCTTGCCCGGACGCACGATCAAGGGCAGCAGCGCCAGCAAGCCGAAGGCATTGCGGAAGAACGCAATCTCGGTGGTCGGGATGTGCGCGGAGGCAAACCGGATGCTGATGGCCATCAGGCCGAAGGCGAGCGTGCTGATCAGCATCCAGATGGCGGCGCGCACCGGCGCCGACGCTGCCCTCACCAATGCGCTCCGATGATGCGCGGTTCCGGCTCCAGGATCACCGAATAGCGCTCGCGCACCGATTCGGCGATGCGCCGTGCGACGTCGAGCAACTGCGCGCCACTGGCGCTGCCGTAGTTGACCAGGACCAGCGCGTGATCGGGCGACACGCCGGCGTCGCCTTCGCGCCGGCCCTTCCAGCCGCATTGCTCGATCAACCACGCCGCCGACAACTTGCCCTGGCCGGCCTGTTCGCCGGGGTAGACCGGCATCTCGGCGAAGCTGGCCTGCAAGGCCGCGATCTGCTCGCTCGGCAGCAGCGGGTTCTTGAAGAAACTGCCGGCATTGCCCAGCACGTCCGGGTCCGGCAGCTTGCGCCGGCGGATGTTGATCACCGCCTGCGCCACATCGGCCGCACCGGCCAGCTCGGCTCCCATGCGGGCCAGCTCCTCGCGGATGCCGGCATAGTCCAGCCGCAATTCGTGCAACAGCGGCAGGTTGAACTCCACTGCCACGATCAGGTAACGCTCGGGCTGCCGCTTGAACACGCTGTCGCGGTAGCCGAACGCGCAGTCCTCTGCCCCCAGCCGCATGAACTGCTGGCCCTGCCGGTCGAAGGCCTCCACCGCATGGATGAAGTCGCCCACCTGCGCGCCGTATGCGCCGATGTTCTGGATCGGGCTGGCACCCACCGTGCCGGGAATCAGCGCCAGGTTCTCCAGGCCCGACAGGCCCTGCTGCAGCGAATACAGCACCAGCGCATGCCAGTTCACGCCAGCGCCGGCACGCACGATGGCATGGTCGGCATGGTGCGCAATGATGGCGATATCGCAGTTCTCGAAACACAGCACGCAGCCCGGCGGGTCGCCGGCCAGCAGCACGTTGCTGCCGCTACCCAGCACCAGCAGCGGTTCGCCCGCGATCTGCGGCGCCGACAGCGCCTGCGGCAAGGCCTCGGGCGTGTCGATATGCAGCAGCCAGCGCGCGGTGGCCTGCACGTGGAATGTGTTCAAGGCCTGCAGCGAGGCATGTTCGCTCAGGCGCCAGCCCGGTTGCACGGCATCGCTCATAACGGCGACACCGCGCCGCCGCTGGGCGCCTCGCGGCGGCGGCGGATGGCATCGACGCATTCGCCGATCAGCGGCGGACCGCGATACACCAGCCCGCTATAGCACTGCACTAGGCTCGCACCCGCGGCCATCTTGGCCACCGCATCGGCGCCGGAGGTGATGCCGCCCACGCCGATCAACGGAATCGCTTCGGGCAGGCGTGCGCGCAGGCGGCGCAGCACCAGGGTAGATTGCCCCAGCAACGGCGCGCCCGACAGGCCACCGGCTTCGCCGGCCAGCGGATGATTGGCCACCAGCGTGCGCGTGACCGTGGTATTGGTGGCGATCACGCCATCCACCGCCAGATCCGCCAGCACGCGTGCGGCTGCATCGATGTCGCGGTCGTTGAGATCCGGCGCCACCTTCACCAGCATCGGCACGCGCTTGCCGTGCTGCGCACCCAGGGCCTCCTGGGTTTCGCGCAGGTCGGCGATCAGGCGCCGCAGCGCCTGTTCTTCCTGCAGCTCGCGCAGGCCGGCGGTATTGGGCGAGGAGATGTTGACGGTGATGTAGTCGGCCAGCGGATACACCCGCTCCATGCAGTAGCGGTAATCGCTGGTGGCGTCTTCGTTGGGGGTGTCCTTGTTCTTGCCGATGTTGATGCCGAGCAGGCCGCCGCGACGGCGCGCGCGCTGCACATTGGCCACCAGCGCATCCACGCCCAGGTTGTTGAAGCCCATGCGGTTGATCACCGCCTGGTACTCGGGCAGCCGGAACATGCGTGGCTTGGGGTTGCCCTCCTGCGCACGCGGCGTCACCGTGCCGATCTCCACGAAGCCGAACCCCAGCGCCAGCAGCGCGTCGATATGTTCGCCATTCTTGTCCAGCCCGGCGCCGAGCCCGACCGGATTGGGGAACATCAGCCCGAATGCGGGCGTCGGCAACGGCACCGGGCGCTTGGCCAGCAACGCCGTGGTGCCGGTGCGGTAGGCGGTATCGATGGAGCGCAATGCCAGCGCATGGGCGCGTTCGGCATCGAGGGAAAACAGGAAGGGGCGGGCAAGCGAATACATGCGGGTCAGTTCAAACTCCCGGCGAAAATGCGGGTCTGGTAATGAAAGTCGATCACCCCGTCGTGCGCGTACGCGTCGAACAGGGCGCGCAGCGCGGCCAGCATCGGCGCATGCCGCGCATCGTGCGCCAGCGGCGCATACGAGGAGGAGAGCAGGCGGCCACGCAAGGCGTCGAAATCCAGCCGCTGGACATTGGGAAAGCGTGCCATCGCCCGGAATCCATCGCCGAACCAGGCCTGCATGGTCGCATCGTCCTGGTAGCGTTCTGCCACCGCCGAATAGTCGGTGCCGTAGTCCAGCAGCAGCTGTTCGTAGCCGCGCAGGAACGCAGTGGAGTCCAGTTCGCGCGAGTTCCAGTACACCACCGCCAGGCCGCCGGGCTGCAGGATACGTGCCCACTCGCGGCGTACGGCCTCGGTGTCGAACCAGTGGAAGGCCTGCGCGGCCGACACCAGGCCAACGCTGGCATCGGCCAGCCCGGTGGCCTCGGCGGTGCCCTCGATGGCCTGGAAGCTGCCGAATTCCGCCAGCCATTGCTGCGCGGCGGCGCGCATGGCCGGGTTCGGTTCCACGGCGGTGACCGTGTAGCCGGCCTCCAACAACAGGCGGCTGGAGATGCCGGTGCCAGCACCTATATCGGCCACGGGCACGGCGGGGGTGACGCCCAGGTCGTCGTGCAACCAGCGCAGCAGTTGCGGCGGGTAGCTTGGCCGGTAGCGCACATATGCCGCGACCCGGTCGTTGAAACGCTGGGCCGAGGAGGGCGCGGCCATGCTCAACTGTTGGCGGCCGCCAGCCACGCCATGCCGCCAAAGAAAAGAATGAAAACCGCAATGCCCAGCACCCACAGCGCCACCGCCAGCCAGCCCAGGATCAGGCCGCCGATCGCCAGCCCGTCGCCATCCAGCCCCTGCGGATTGCGGCGGATTTCCGCGCGCGCCAGGTGGCCGGTGATGATGGCGCAGACGCTGCCGAGGAAGGGAATCAACGTCCAGCCGAGAATGCCGGCCACCAGGCTGACGATGGCCATGGCGCTGGTCTGTCGAACGACAACGTTCATCATGAACTCCTAGAAGGGCCCGCAGCCGGCGGCTGGCGTAGCCCGATTATCCCAGAGCGGCCGGCCAAAAGGCGTGCCGGTTGGGGCGAACCGTGGCCGATGGCCGGATTCAAGCGGTTTGAAAGGCTGCCGCAGGCGGCGTTGGCGCGTTGCGGGCGCGTGGCCCTAGGCCTCACGCGTGGCCGGGCAGGGCCAGTGACCGTCTGCAGCAACCGGTTCCGGTGGCCTGCTTCGCCATTGGCACCAGTGCTCGGTGCCGCAGTATCCCCACAGCGCGGCGGCGCAAGGCGGGCCTTTGCGCGCTCCGCAGGCAAGCCCACGCGCCGGCGCAGTGTCCGGCGCGCGGTCCATCCATCAAAGATCGAACTTGATGCCCTGGGCCAGCGGCAGCGAATCGGAGTAGTTGATGGTGTTGGTCTGGCGGCGCATGTAGACCTTCCATGCATCCGAGCCGGATTCGCGGCCACCGCCGGTGTCCTTCTCGCCACCGAACGCGCCGCCGATCTCCGCACCCGAGGTGCCGATGTTGACGTTGGCGATGCCGCAATCGCTGCCAGCGGCCGACAGGAACTTCTCGGCCGCCTTGAGGTTCTGGGTGAAGATCGACGACGACAGGCCCTGCGGCACGCCGTTCTGCAGGTCGATCGCCTCGTCCAGCGTGCTGTATTTCATCACGTACAGGATCGGCGCGAAGGTTTCGTGCTGCACCACTGCGTCGCTGTTCTGCAGCCCGGTGACGATCGCCGGCAGCACGAAGTTGCCCGGGCGATCGATGGCGGTGCCGCCGATCTCCACGGTGCCGCCGGACGCCTTGGCCTTGGCGATGGAGGCCAGGAACTGCTCCACCGCGCCGCGGCTGTTGAGCGGGCCCATCAGGTTGGCCGGGTCGGTCGGGTCGCCGATCTTGCTGTCGAGCTGCTTGTACGCCTTGACCAGCGTGGCCAGCACGGTGTCGTAGATGGAGTCGTGCACGATCAGCCGGCGTGTGGTGGTGCAGCGCTGGCCGGCGGTGCCGACCGCACCGAACACGATGCCGGGAATCGCCAGCTTCAGGTCGGCGGTTTCGTCCAGGATGATGGCGTTGTTGCCACCCAGCTCGAGCAGGCAGCGGCCCAGGCGGTGGGCGACCTTTTCGGCGACCACCCGGCCGATCTGGGTGGAACCGGTGAAGCTGATCAGCGGGATGCGGGTGTCTTCGACCAGCTTTTCCGACAGGGCGGTGCCGGCATCGTTGATCAGGAAGAAGATGTCCGGGAAGCCGGCATCCTTCAGCGCCGCGTTGCAGATCTTCATCGTCGCGATCGCGGTCAGAGGGGTCTTGTTGGACGGCTTCCAGATACAGATATCGCCGCAGATCGCCGCCAAAAACGCATTCCACGCCCACACCGCCACCGGGAAGTTGAACGCGCTGATGATGCCCACCAGGCCCAGCGGCTGGTACTGCTCGTACATGCGGTGGCCGGGGCGCTCCGAATGCATGGTGTAGCCGTAGAGCATGCGGCTCTGGCCCACGGCGAAATCGGCGATGTCGATCATCTCCTGCACTTCGCCATCGCCTTCAGGCTTGCTCTTGCCCATTTCCAGTGCCACCAGCGAACCGAGCGCATCCTTGTGCGCGCGCAGCGCCTCGCCACACAGGCGCACCGCCTCGCCGCGGCGCGGCGCCGGCGTGGTCCGCCACACCTTGAAGGCCGCCTGGGCGCGCTGGACGATCAGCTCGTAGTCTTCCGGCGTGGTCGCCTGCACATCGGCGATGACCGCGTTGGTGGTCGGATTGAGCGGCTGCAGCACACCGGCACCGGTGGCCTGCGACCAGGTCGCCTCGCCAAGGTAGGTGCCGGAATTGGACGCGGCGAGATCGAGCGCCTTGAGCAGGTCAGCGGACATGGAATCTCCTGGAAGCAGTGGCGGTCGCGCAGCGGCCAAGGCCGGCAGCGACACGGGTAGCCGGCGATTTTAGCAGGCTCCACCCACCCCAGCCGACTTGGCAAGCTGGCTGAACATGCGACAATGCCGCCCTTGGCCCCGTAGCTCAGCTGGATAGAGCGTCCCCCTCCTAAGGGGAAGGTCGCCCGTTCGAATCGGGCCGGGGTCACCATTGTCGGTATCAAGTGGTGCAGGCCACAACGTCGTAGCGAGTCTGAACGACTCGGTCGTTGCCAAGATCGTTCGGCGACAGTGCACCGCTGCAGATCGTTTCCCGGTCAACCGGGAGCCCAGTCCCGGAAGGGCGGACTCTCGGTAGATTCCCTGGCGCCTGGCCATGTTGAAGTTCGCCGCCGGATCTCGATGACTCGATGCGCAGCGTCCAGAAGGGTGCGGCGCGCAAAGGTGACGCGTTGCACCTCCGGCCTGAAGCGGCTGCACCAGATGCGCGGCCTGGGCGTGTCTGCCAGCGCGATGTCGCGTTTTGAAGGCATTGATGACCGGGAAAGGTCCGAGCGCCTCATGGGGCGTGCGGCTGCGTCGACGACGCACTCACCGATGCCGCACCACCCGCACCGCGACCGGTTTTGCGAACTTGTCCATCGAGACTGTGGAAATGCGGCTGTGGCGGAGCAGGGGGCCGAGTTGTTCGGGGGCGCCCAGGCGCTTATCGACCTCGGGTTCGGCCACGGTACGCGGGCGCTTGCGCTTGTCGGCATTGGCGAAGCGCAGGCGGTTGTATTCCGCCCAGCCGACCGTGGTGATGGCGGCCATCAGCGCGATGACCGGCAGCGCGCCCAGGGCGAAGGGGTCCAGTGCGTTGTGCTGCAGATAGAGTTCCGTATAGGCGCTGCGCAGGCCCAAGAACCAGGCGATCAGCGTGGCCAGCGGTGCCCACAGATAGAAGTAGACCATCCAGGCGCCGGCGGTGGCGGCGCCGTAGGCGAGGCGGCGCGAGCGGCCAAGGCGTTGCGGTAGGTTGATGATGGGCGGTGTCATTGGATTCCTCGGTCGGGACTCTTCCATCGCGCGCGCGTGTTGCGGCGGGCGATGAGGGCGCGGGGGAAGGCGATGACGGCGGTGAACATGCCGATCATCCAGAAGGCGGCCGGGTACCAGATCACCCAGAAGAACTGGCGTGCCAGGCCTTTTTCGTAGCGTCGCTCGATCAGCAGGCTGGTGCCGAACTGCAGCAGGCAGACCACCGCCAGCACCAGTCCATGCCAGCGCGGCAGGATGGTGTCCACATACAACGCGGGCGGCATGGCGATGAACTTGCCCAGCGCCCACAGCACGATGATGAGCAGCATCACGTAGGCCCAGATCAGGCTCAGCGCGTACTCCAGCAGCACCGCCCACATCCGCCGGCTGCGCCAGCTGATTGCGCGCCGTCCATGGCTCAGCAGTACTTCCACGCCGCCACGCGCCCAGCGCAGCCGTTGCATCCACAGGCCGCGAAAGGTTTCCGGCATCAGGATCCAGCACAGCGCGTTGGGCTCGTAGCGGATGTCCCAGCCGTCCAGCTGCAGCCGCCAGGAGATGTCGATGTCTTCGGTGACCATGTTGTCGGACCAGAAGCCGACGTGGTGCAGGGCCGAGCGGCGGAACGCGCAGATCACGCCAGACACCGTGAACAAGCGGCCGTAGACGCGTTGCGCGCGCTTGATCAGGCCGACGATGGCAGAGAATTCGCCCACCTGCATGCGGCCCATCAAAGTGGTGCGATTGCGCACCCGCGGGTTGCCGGTGACGCCGCCCACGCGTGGGCCGGCCACCAGGTGGCCCACCATCCAGCGGGTGGCATTGGGGTCGAGAATGGCGTCGGCATCCACGCACACCAGGTAGTCCGAGCGCGCCGCCAGCGTGCCGACGCGCAGCGCGTTGGCCTTGCCGTGGTTCTGCTCGAGATGGACCACGCGCAGGCGTGGATACTGATGGGTGAGGTCCTCCAGCACCTCGGCCGTGCGGTCGGTGCTGCCATCGTTGATCGCGATGATCTCGTAATCCGCATAGCGCTGCGCGCTCATGGCCGCGATGGTTTCGGCAACGTGCTTGGCCTCGTTGTAGCAGGGCATCAGCAGCGACACGAACGGTTCGCTGGCCATCGGTGGCGGCTTGGACGGGCCGGGCGTGCCGCGCTCGCGCCGCAGGTAGTAGTAGATGCCACCGATCATCCAGAAGAACGCCATGATGATCGGGTAGAAGAACGCGAAGTTGAACAGGGCGGCCAGTAACAGGCTGGTCGTCATCGGTCATCGCTCGATATAGGGGAATTGGCGAGCCGAGATGGCCTCGCGGGCTTCGGGCAACGACGGATGGCCGCCGATGAAATCGTCCGGGTAATACGCCAGGTGGCGCACGCCTGCGGCGAGCAGCAACTGGCTGTGCGCAAGCAGTACGCCGTCGGCCAGCGGCTTGCCGGTGCGCCAGTCGACGGTCTGCAGTTCAAAGATGGTCTTGTCGAAACCTTGCGGCTTTTCGCCGACGCGCCTGGCCAGCTGCGTTAACCATTGCTGCGGGTCGTCGGCGTTTTCCATGTACGGCATCGCCATCAACGCGGTGTAGTCGTACGCGGCGGTGAACGCGTCCAGCCGTTGTGCGAACCAGGCTTCGCTATGCGGTTCCAGCACCGGTTGTGCGAACAGGTTGCGCACCGTCACCAGCTTGGGGCGCCAGCGTTCGGCAGCGGTCTTCAGCTGCTGGGTGAAGCCGATCAGTGCCTGGGTACGTCTGGCGGGATCGCCATTGCCATAGGCGGGCAGCTCGTCGTCGCGCAGGTAGGCATCGTCGTGGAAGAGCAGCCCTTCGAAGTAGGCATTGGCGGCAAGGTCTTCATAGACATCGGCCACCAGGGCGCGCGTGCGTGGGTTGCCGGGGTCCAGGCGCGGCACGTCCTTGGGATCGTTGCCGCGGATCTGCAATGCGGCCTGTTGCTGCGCATCGGGCAGGTGGAAGCCGAGCACCGGCAACCACGCAAACACCCGCACGCCGGCGCGGGTGCGCAACTGCCAGGCGACACGTCCGAACAGGTCCGCGCGCATCGGCAGATGCCGGTTGGGGAAATACAGCGCATCGGCTGCGCCATCCCCATCCGGATCGGCGAAGGCCTGCAGGAACACATGGCTGGGTCCGATGTCCTTGATGCGCTGGACCAGGATGTCGAGGTTGCGTGCCAGCTGTGCCGGGTCCGGATCGTAGACGTAGTCCAGATCGACCTGGATCGCGCGCAGGCCATCGCGCGACAGATCGCGGCGCAGTTCGCCGGCCAGGTCGCGCACATCGGGGTTGTTGAACAGCAACAGGCGGCCGAGGCTGGCCAGCGATTGCCCATCCACGCGGTCGCGTCCCTGCTGGCCGATATCGGCTTCGTGCGAGCGGCCTTCCAGGTCGAAACTCAGCGTCATGCCGAGCTGCGCGGCGATCGCATTGCTGGCGCGGTTGTAGGCGGCATAGGGCCACACCATCGCCCGCGGTGGTTTGCCCAGGTGCGCCACGATGGCATCGCGGCTGTGGCGCAGATCGGTTTCGATGCGCTGGCGATAGTCCGCCTCGCTCTCGTAGCCGCGATCGGCATGCCATTGGCGCGTCACCGCGGCCGGCGTCTGGTTGCCGAACGGGTTGCCGGCAATGCCCTTGTGCAGGTCGTCGCTGTGCGAGCCGATTTCCACCAGGCCGCTGTCCTGCATCTCGCGCAACTGTGCCCAGGTGACGAAGTCGTCGCGGGTGAAATCGCGCGGGCCATAGGGCACGACCTTGCCCGCAGGCAGTTCGACCCAGCTGGTCACCGGCGCAACCAGCGCAGGATAGCCATAGGCCTGCAGCAGCGGAAACACCCGCGTATAGACGCTGCGCAGACCGTCGTCGAAGGTGAGCAACACCGGCCGCGAAGGCAGGGGGCGCCGCCCGGCGCGCGCGTCCAGCACCTGCTGCACGCTCACCGGGTGGTACGCGTGCGAGCGCAACCAGTCCAGGTGCGCCGCGAAGTTGCTGGTGGACACCGCGTATCTATCCGGGTCGCCCTTGGCCGCGACGTCGTCGCGGATATCGTGGTAGCTGAGCACCAGCAGACCCGCATGCGCCGATGACGCAAACGTCGTCAGCAGCAGCGCGAGCAGCAACAGCGGCAGGCGGATCACGGCGTACCTCCCCATCGGAAATCCAGGTCCAGTCCAAGTTGGTGTTCGCGGCGGCCGTCATAGACCGGGCGCGACCAGCTCACCCCATAGGTCAGTGCGCTGCCATCGCCGAGCGACCACAGATGCCGATAGGCAACCGCTGGCACCCATTGGCTGCCGAAGCCGGATTGATAAGTCGGGCCGGCGGTGACTTCCAGACGCTGGCGAAAAGCGTCGTCGTAGCGGCGCCAGCCGATCTGTTCGATCCGCGCGCCCGCTGCCACGCCTGCGCTGCGACGTGGATTGAAGTAGTCGACAACGCGGTCGTCTTCTGCGCGCCCGACCGATGCGGCGAACAGGCCATCGATCAGGACATGCGGGCTGGCCCACAGGCGCTGGCTGCCGGAGAGATCGACTTGGTCGCGCCGGTTGCCATCGCTGTAGCGCAATTGCCGCGCCTGCAGTTCCCAGCGGCGTTCATCGCTGGGTGTCCAGCGCGCGGTGGCGCCGATGCTGTCGGCGGTGATGCCCAGGCGACGTGCCTGCAACGAGGCCTCCGGGTCGCGGGTGCGCCAGGCAACGCTGCCATACCACGCATCGGAAAAGCGCCATCCCGCGTCCAGTGCCCATGCGGTGCCATCACGGTCGAAATCGTCCAGGGCGCGGCCGCCGTAGGCGCTGACATCCAGGCGGTCGTAGCGGTAATGCGTCCCCAGCCAGAAGCTGCGGTAGCGCACGCGGGTGTCCTGAAAGTCGGCCCAGTCGTCGCGGGCACGCAGGCCGACACGCCAGCGCTCGCCGAGCAGGGGCGACTCGGCTTCCAGCAAGGTGCTGCCGAAACGATTGCCGAGCGGCGAGATCGCCGTGGCGCGGTTGTCGTTCTCGCTGCGGCCCCAGGCCTGGCTCAGATGCACCTGCCAGCCACGCTGGCGCTGCAGCGATGCCCCCAACCGTTGCAGGCCGACATCGTCGGGATACTCGTCACGCAGGTCCGTGAACTGCGCGTCGGCCAGATCCAGCCGATCCAGGTCGCGCTGGGTTTCGACCATGCCGCTGCGTGCCTGTTTCTGGTGCGGGTCCAGCGTCAATGCAATCCGATTGCGCTGCAGGGCCTGGGTGGTGTGCCCGCGCCGCGCCTGGATCGAGGCCAGCGCGGCCTGCAGTTCGGCATTGTCCGGACCGATGGCCACGCGCTCGCGCAACAGGCGTTCGGCGTTGCGATTGTCGTTGGCCGCAGAACGCGCAGTGGCGAGCGCGATGTCGGCGCTGAAGCGGTCCCAATTCTCGTAACCGCTGGTGGCGCCCGCTCGACGCGGCCAGGGTGCCTGCGTGGCAGCCAGTCGTTCGAACAGCGGTAGCGCTTCATCGAAGCGCTCCTGTTCGAGCAAGGCGTAGCCAAGCAGGACCTGCGTGTTGAAATCGTTAGGGTTGTGCTGCAGCGCCTGCCGCAGGACGGTCTCGGCCTCGGCAGGGCGGCGCAGTCCCATCAGCGAATCGCCCACCGTCGCAAGCACATACGTCGGGATGTCGATGCCCTGCGCACGCAACGCCTGGTACCCGGCCACCACATCGCGATGGCGCTGGCGCTGGTTGAGCGCGATCAGGCGATCGACGCGCAACCGCCTCGCTTCGCTGGCGACCTGCGGCGGTGCGCCGCCTTCGATACGCGCCACGTTGGCCAATGCCTGATCGGTCTCCGCATAACGGTGCGCTGCGTCGACCGGTTCGGCACCGGCCCAGCCGATCATGCGAGCGACGCGATCGTTTTCGAGGCGGTCGCGTTCCTGTTGCGAGAACCAGTCTGGGTGGAGCCAGACCGCTTCGGCGGCAAGCTGCGCGCTTCCCAGGTCGCCGAGCGTGAGCGCACGCATCGTATAGGCGCCCTTGTCGCGCGGGTCTGCACGCAAGACCCGCTCGTAGATGGCCAATGCATCCGCATAGCGCTGCTGGCCGCGCAATTGCTCGGCCTGTTGCATGGGCGTGAGGGCGATGGAGGCGTCAGTCACATCCGCAGGCCGCACTTCGCCACTGCGCGCCTGAGGCGCACATGCGGCAAACAACGCTAGGCCAAGCAGAGGAGTGAGCGCGCCTGTGAGGTCAGGGCGACCGCGTTGCACGTGCTTGTGCGAGCGTGTGGGGAGAAGAAGTCACTAGCGATCCCGGCTATGAAGAGCGGCGATACTGCGTATACCTTTGTAAAAATGACGTCGTCACGATGTCGATGAGATGTTCGTCGGTTGACACTGCTTGCCGTTGGAGTATGGCGCTCGCGTGGCCGCAGTCGTTGGCGACCGCACGAACGCTCCCGACGATGCTGGCAGATGCAGCCGTGCACTCCGCCAACAACGCGCCTCGTGCGGGCGTTGTTATGTCTCAAAAGGCATTGCTTGAATCTGCATTTAGTCTGCGCATTGGCCGAAATTACCGGCAACAAGTCGTCCTGAACCGGCGGCACGCGCCGACGTTCCTGCAAGCGTGCTCAGCTATTTTGGTGACTTCCATCACATTAGCTTGATTGTCGGACTTTTCTTACAGGGTGGCCCCTACAGCGAGCGTTGACGTTCTGTTAACGCTACCGCAAAGTCCCGCAGCACTCGCCGCGCTCACAGGTTGCGTCGCCGTCTTGGCGGCCAGGCGCGGCGGTGCGAGCAACGGCACGTCAAGGCGTGAACGTGTTGCACAGGGGGCATGACAGATGTGGATGCGATCGGCGCCGTTGGCGCTGGCGGCTTGCCTATGGGCGGTCGCCGGGCTGGCCGCTGCCCAACAAACGGCGCCGTCCAGCCTGGATCGGCAGGAACAGCTGCGCCAGGCCGAAGAGATCCAGCGCAGGCAGGAGCAGGAGCGCCAGGCGCCCTTCGCCGGCCCGCGCGAGGATGCCGAGCGCGTGGACGCACGTAGCACCGCATTGCCCAAGGAAGAGCTGTGCTTTGCCATCGCGCGCGTGCGCCTGTCCGGCGCGGGCGACGCGGCAGACCGCTTTGCCTGGCTGTGGAAATCGTTGCGTCGTTACGAGGGCCGCTGCGTCGGACGTGCGGGGATCGACATCATTCGCCGCCGTGCACTGGATCACTTGGTGGCACGTGGGTTTGTCACCACGCGTATTGGTGTGCCCGAGCAGGATCTGTCGCATGGAGAACTGCGTTTTGAATTGATGCCCGGACGCCTGCGTGCGGTGCGCGTGGTTTCCGATACCGATGGCGCGCACTGGAAAACGGCCTTGCCGCTGCGCAGCGGCGATCTGCTGGATCTGCGTGCGATCGAGCAGGCGGTAGAGCAGTTCAAGCGCCTGCCATCGCAGGACGCCAAGATCGATATCGCGCCAGGGCAAGCGCCGGGCGAGTCGGATCTGGTGATCACGCTGCAGCACGGCCGGCGCTGGCGCGGCGTGGTCAACGCAGAAGATTCGGGTGTGGAAGCCACCGGCCGCGTGCAGGGTGGGCTGGATCTGTCGCTGGACAATCCGCTGGGGCTCAACGATCTGCTCAGCGTGGGCTACAGCCACGATCTGGCCACGCGCGACGAAGAGCGCGGGACCCGCGGCAACAGCCTGAGCTACAGCCTGCCCTGGGGATGGTGGACAGTTGCATTGTCGGCATCGTCGTATCGGTACCACCAGCGCGTGGATGGCTTCCTGCAGACGTTCCAGTCCAGCGGCCGATCCAGCAACGCCCAGCTGGATATCCAGCGCGTGCTGCACCGTGACGGCACCAGCAAGACCTCGGCCGGCGTGACCATCGGCCGGCGCCGCGCACGCAGCTATCTGGATGGCGTGGAGATCGGAATCCAGCGGCGCGATACCAGTAGCGCGGAGTTCTACTTCACGCATCGCCGCTATCTCGGCGCCATGCAGCTGGATGCGCGTATCGCCCATCGGCGCGGAACGCCCTGGTTCAATAGCCAGTGGACCGGATACGACCCACAGATCGGCTTTCCGACCTTCCGTTATGGCGTCACCACTCTGGACATCAGCACTGCGCTGCCGTTCAAGCTTGGCCCGGTACCGATGGCGTGGGAGAGCAGCCTGCGTGCGCAGACCGCCGGCGAACTATTGCTTGGCTCGGAATTCGTCACCATCGGCGGCCGCTACAGCGTGCGTGGCTTCGACGGTGAAGCCACCTTGGGTGCAGAGAAGGGCGCGTACTGGCGCAATACCTTGAGCTTTCCGGTACAGCGGATCGGGCTGACGCCCTACCTGGGCCTAGACGCCGGCCGTATCGATGGCACCAGTGCGAGCGGGCTGCGCGGGCGCAGCCTGGTGGGTGGTGCGGTGGGCCTGCGCGGCGGATGGTTCGGCGCCAGCCTCGATGCGTTCGCCGGTTGGGCCATCCACCGGCCTGAAGGTTTTGGAAGCGCGCAGCCAGCCTATGGCGCGCGGGTGATCTACCAGTTCTGACATGGATCGCGCAGCCAGCCGGCCGCGCGCTAGCGGATTGATGCCGTCCACAGGCGGCCAGAGAGAAACGATGGATATCGAAGCGATGAGCGTGCGTGGTTACGTGGTCGAGCAGGGCAAGCGCGCCTTGGCGCTGCTGCTGTGCGTCACCATCACCTGGACCTCGTTCCCGGCCTGGGCCCAGGTTGCACCCACGCCCAATCCCGGTGGGCAGACCCCCGGCCAGCAGGTCGCTGCCAATGGGGTGCCGGTGGTGGACATCGTCGCGCCCAATGCGCGCGGCGTCTCGCACAATCGCTACAGCAATTTCAATGTCGGCCCGAACGGGCTGATCCTCAACAACAGCGCGCAGATCTCCAAGACCGAGCTGGGCGGCTATGTCGCGGGCAACAACAACCTGCAGCGCAGCGGCGCGGCCTCGCTGATCCTCAACGAGGTCACCTCGGCCAGCAGCCGGTTGCAGGGCTATACCGAGATCGCCGGTGCCAAGGCGCAGTTGGTGATCGCCAACCCCAATGGCATTTCCTGCGATGGCTGCGGCTTTCTCAACACCTCGCGCGTCACGCTCGCCACCGGTACGCCGAACCTGGGAAGCGATGGTGCCTTGAATGGTTTCACCATTACCGGCGGCGCACTCAGCATCGGCAGCAATGGCCTGGATGCGTTCAACGTGGATCGCCTGGACCTGCTCTCGCGGCAACTCGGCGTCGACGGCTCGATCTGGACCAGGGAACTGGTGGCCAGTGCAGGCACCGGACGTGTCAATGTCGATGGCATGTTGCTGGAGGTGTTGCCCGGCACCGATGGCGCAGCACCGTCGATCGGCATCGACGTGGCGCAGCTGGGCGGCATGTACGCCGAGCGGATTCGCCTGATTGCCACCGAAGCCGGTGTTGGCGTGGTCAGCCGCGGCACCCTGGCGGCACAGAGCGGCGATCTGCAGATCGACAGTGCCGGCCAGGTGAGCCTGAGCGGCACCACCGTGGCGCGCGATGGATTGAACGTGCGTGCCTCCGGTGACCTGGACCAACGCGGCGTGCTGGGCTCGCAGCAGGGCGATGTCAACCTGCGGGGCGCGCAGCTGCGCCTGTCCGGCGATCTGGTGGCTGCCGGGGCGTTGATAGCACAGGCCAGCGGGACCTTGCAGCATGCCGGCCGCAGCAGTGCCGGCGCAATTCGCCTGTTTGGTTCGGAGTTGAATGCCGACGGCAGCCTGCACAGCACCGGTGCACTGGAGCTGGGAGCCGATGGCCTGTTGCGCAGCGGCGGTGTTGCATATGGCGGCGCAGGTGCGGATCTGCGTGCGGCAAGCATCACGCTGTCCGGTACCTTGCAGAGCGGCGGTGCGATTGCATTGAACGCAAACACCATCGACGCGCTTGGTACGCTGGATGCAGCGACCGCGTTGCGAGTGACCGGCAGCGGCGATGTGCGGATGGGCGGGCTGGCGCAGGCGGGGCGGGACGCGCAGGTGCAGGCCGGTGGCCGGCTGGGGTTGCAGGGGCAACTGGTCGCTGCCGATGCGGTTGCGTTGAGTTCCGGCGCGCTCGATGTTGCGCAGCGCGCTGCCCTGTCTGCGGGAGCCGATCTGGATCTGCGCAGCACTGCCGCGCTGAACAACGCGGGCAGCGTTTACGCCGGTCGCGACCTGCGGCTCCAGGCCGGCAGCGTGGCCACCGCCGGCAGCATGACCGCTGCGCGCGATGCGCAGGTTGCTGTCGCCGGAGGCTTCGTCAACAGCGGCACCGTTGTGGCTGGAAACGCATTGACGGTGGACGCTGCACAGTTGGAAAGCCGTGGCGACATCGGCAGCCAGCGTAGCGATACCACCCTGCGCGCCGGCAATGGCGTCATTCTGAGCGGCAACACCGTGGCGGGCGGGGCGCTGGCAGTGGATGCCGGCACTACGGCGCAACTCTCCGGGGCGGTCAATGCTGCGAGCATGGCCCTGCGCAGTGGCGGCAATGCCGAGGTATCGGGCACCTTGCAGACCACACGCGGCGATGTCGCCGTTATCGCCGGGGGCGAGCTCGCCAACGCTGCGCTGGTGAGTGCAGCGGGTGCGATCGACCTGCAGGCGGATGGCGCGCTGCGCCAGCGCGGCCAGCTGCGCAGCGCCGGCGCTTTGCAATTGCGTGGTGGCACGGTCGAGCACGAGGGGGCGATCGATGCCGGTGCCGATCTGCGCGTTGCAAGCGCCGCCGATCTGGCGTTGAACGGCACCTTGCAGAGCGCAGGTGCTATCACCTTGCAGGCGGGCAACGCGCTGGAAAATCGCGCAAACGTGGTGGCGAATGGCGCGCTGCAGGTCGATGCGGCCTCGCTGCGCAATGCGCAGGACGCGGCACTCTCCTCCAACGCCGGTGCGGTTGTAAGAACTAGCGGGGTGCTGGATAACGCTGGCAGCCTTTACGGCGCTGATGCAGTGCAGCTGGCGGCTGGCACGCTGCTCCAGAGCGGCCGGATTGGCAGTGGCAATACGCTGACCGCAACGGTTAGCGGCGGCTTCGACAACACCGGCAATGTGGTCGCCCGAAACGCGCTGCAGATCGACGCTGCCAGCCTGCGTAGCGACGGTCAACTCGGCAGCGAAGCGGGCAGCGTGCGGCTGGCGAGCCTGGGCGACATGCGGGTGCAGGGCGTGACGGCAGCGGCGACGTCGCTACAGGCCAGTGCTGGTGGCGATCTGCAGCAGGCGGGCGCGTTGACGGGGCAGTCAGTCGCATTGACGGCGGGGCGGGATCTCTCCGCGGCCGGTACGCTACAGGCATCGACGCTGGATCTGCAGGCGCAGCGTGCGCTGACCTTTGCCGCGCAAGGCCAGGTACAGGGCGATACATCCGTCCACGCGAACAGCGTGACGACAAGCCAGGACGCCGTGCTGCAAGCTGGCGGCGCCTTGACGTTGGAGGGGGGCGCCATCGACAGTCGTGGCACGCTGGACGCGGGCGGCGATCTGCGGATCCGCAGTCAGGGCGATCTTGCGCTGGCTGGCGTGGCTCAGGGCGGCCGCGACGTGCATCTCACCGCTGCCAATGCGGTAAGCAACGCCGCGCATGTCGTGGCTGGACGCGATCTGACCCTTCAGGCGCAGCAACTGGACAATGCTTCCGCCGGTGTCCTGGCCGGCGAGAGCGACGTGGCGTTGACCACGGTAGCGCAGCTCGCCAACGCCGGCCGCGTGCAAGCCGGCGGCAATGTCCAGCTCACCTCGGCGGCGCTGGACCAAAGCGGCAGTGTCTCCGCGGGCAAGGCCTTGAAGGTTGCGGTGGCTGGCACGCTGGATAACCGCGGTAGCCTGGTCGCCAGGGACGTGTTGCTGGTCGACGCAGCAAGCCTGCGCAGCAGCGGCCAGCTTGGCAGCGAACGTGCCGATGTCACGCTGGCCAGCCAGGCGGACATGCAGTTGAACGGCGTGGTGGCTGCTGCCACTGCATTGCGCGCCAACGCCGGTGGCGACCTCCAACACTCCGGCACGCTCACGGCGCAATCGCTTGCACTGCAGGCCGGCCGCGACCTTGCCGTCAATGGCGCCGTCCAGTCTGCCTCCACTCTGGATCTTCAGGCGCAGCGCTCGCTTGCGGTGAACGGGCAGGCATCGAGCACAGGCAACGCCGTGCTCACCGCTGCGGCCATCACCACTGGCAGCGCGGCCGTGGTGAAGAGCGGCGCCGACATCACCCTGGACGGCAGCGCCATCGATAGCCGCGGTGCACTCGATGCAGCCGCCGATCTGAGCGTGCGCAGCACAGGCGATCTTGCACTGGGCGGTGTGGCCCAGGCCGGGCGCGATGTCACCCTGACGGCCGACGGTGCATTGCGCAATTCCGCGCAGGTGATTGCCGCGCGCGATCTCGGCGTGCGCGCGGCCAGTGTCGACAATGCCGCCGACGCAACCCTGGGGGCATTGCGCGATCTGCGTATCGACGTGGCTGGCACGCTGCAGAACAGCGGCACCCTGCATGGCGAGCGCGGGCTTGCAGTGTCGACAGGCGCGTTGTTGCAGCGTGGCCGCCTGTACAGCGGAGAGGCGATTTCCATTGCTTCGAGCGGAGCCTTCGAGAATGTCGGGCAATTGGTGTCCGGCAAGGACCTGACCATCGGGGCGAGCAACATCGTCAGCAACGGCCAGCTCGGCTCGGTGACGGGCGCACTGACGCTGACCAGCCAGAACGCCATCGACCTGCGCGGCGTCGTGTCTGCCGCCACTGCGCTGCAGGCCACCGCAGCTGGCGACCTGCTGCAGGCGGGCACGCTCGGTGCGCAGAGTGTCAGCTTGCAGGCAGGGCGCAACCTCACTGCCGGCGGCACGTTGCAATCGGCCTCCACGCTGGATCTGCAGGCGCAGCATGTGCTCGCCTTGAACGGCCAGGCGCAGGCAGGCGGTGTTGCCGCCCTGCGGGGCGCCAGCATCACGACCGGTGAGGCCGCCGTGCTGAAAAGCGCTGGCCTGATCACCCTGGACGGCGCAGCCATCGACAGCCGCGGCACGCTCGATGCAGGCAGCGATCTGCGCGCGACCAGTACCGGTGGCCTCGCCTTGGCAGGAGTGGCGCAAGCCAACCGCGATGTGGTGCTCAACGCAGCGGGTGGCCTGAGCAATGCGGCTCAAGTCGTTGCAGGCCGCGATCTTTCCGTGCAGGCAGGCACGGTCACCAACGCCGCGTCCGGCGCTCTGGCTGCCGAGGGTGTCGTCACCCTGACGACCGGTGCGCTACAGAACGCCGGCAACGTGCAAAGCGGCAGCGACCTGCGTATCACTGCAGCCAGCCTGGATCAAAGCGGTTCGGCGAATGCCGGCAAGGCGTTGACCGCCAATGTCACCGGGCTGCTGGACAATCGCGGCAACCTGATCGCCGCCGATGGCCTGGTCGTGGACGCAGGCAGCCTGCGCAGCAGCGGGCAGCTCGGCAGCCAGACAGCCGATGTCGATCTGACCAACCGCGGCGAGATGACGCTGCAAGGCGTGGTTGCCGCGGCGACCACCTTGCAGGCAACCGCGGCAGGCGATCTGCAGCAAGGCGGTTCGCTCAAGGCGCAGTCGGTTGTGCTGCATGCCGGGCGCGACCTGGTCGCGGCAGGCACCTTGCAGTCCGCCTCCGGGCTGGACCTGCAGGCGCAGCGCACGCTCGCATTGAACGGGCAGGCGTCCAGTGGTGGCGCCGCTACCCTGCGCGCTGCCACCATCGGCACGGCGCAAGCGGCGGTGCTTCAGGCCGGTGGCGCAATCAGCCTGGATGGCGCGGCGATCGACAGCCGCGGCGCCCTCGATGCATCCACCGATTTGAATTTGCGCAGTACCGGCAACCTGGCCGTTGCCGGAGTTGCGCAGGCCGATCGTGCCGTGGTGCTGAGTGCTGCCGGCACGCTGGCCAATGCCGCGCAGGTCGTCGCCGGCCAGAACCTGAGCGTTACCGCCGCCAGTGCAAGCAACACCGGCACCGGCGTGCTGCTGGCGCAAGGCGATACCACGCTGACCATTGCCGGTTTGCTCGACAATGCCGGCGCCATCCGCGCAGGCAATCAGCTGACGCTCGGCGTTGGCGCGCTGCGCCAGAGTGGGCAGGCGTACGGCTTGCAGCGTCTTGGCCTGACCGCATCGGGTGCGGTGGACAATCGCGGTGACCTGATCGGCGGCAACGGCTTGCGCGTGGAGGCCGGACAGCTGAGCAGCAGCGGCCAACTAGGCAGCGAGCGCGGCGATGTCGCCTTGATCAGCCGCGGCAACCTGCAGCTGGACGGCAACCTGGCCGCGGCAGCGGCGTTTTCGGCGCAGGCCGAAGGCAGCTTGTCGCAGAGCGGTCGTCTGAGTGCGGGCAGCAGCCTGGACCTGCACTCCAAGGGCGATCTCACTGTCGCAGGGCAGCTGTCTGGTCAACAGACCACGCTGACAAGCGATGCGGCGCTGCGTCAGCAAGGTGTCGTCAGTGGCGCGATAGTGGGTCTGCAAGGTGCGCGCATCGACCATGCAGGGCAGACCACGTCAGCAGGCAATCTGACTCTGCGTGCCGGCGATATCAATGTCGCCGGTACCGTGGGCGCAGGCATCGCGGCCGATGGCAATCTGGGGATGGGAAGCACCCTGAGCCTGGTCGCAGACCGCCAACTAGGCGTGTCCGGCAAACTGCTGGCCGGTGGCAACCTGGTGGCGCAAGGCGATCAGCTCGACCTAAGCGGTTCCAGCACGCGGGCTACCGGCAACGCCTCGCTCACCACTGCGGGCAGCCTCGCTCATCGTGGCGGCGATCTTCTCGCAGGTGGCACATTGAGCGTCCAGGCCGGCGGCATGATCGACAACGGCCGGCTCAACACGGTTGGCGGCCAGATGCAGGCCACCCAGCTCAGCATCGATGGCGGCAGTTTGAACAATGCCGGTGGCCGGCTGGTGCAGAGCGGCGCTGGCCTCACCCGGGTCAGCATCGGGGGCGCCATCGACAACACCGCTGGCACCTTGGCCAGCAATGGTCAGGATCTGACCATCACCGCGGCGAGCCTGGAGAACGCGCAAGGCCGGATCGAGCATGCCGGCACCGGCAATCTTTCGGTCACCAGTCGCGGCGCGTTGGGAAATGCCAATGGACGCATCCTGAGCCAGGGCCAGCTCACTCTGGGTGCGAGCAGTGGCTTGAACAACCAGGGCGGCGCCATCGCCGCAGCCGGCGATGCAACGCTGACGGCGGCCAGCCTCAACAACATTGGCGGCTCGGTCGCCGCACGTGGGCTGACTGTCCAGGCCGGCGGCACCACCGATAACCGCAGCGGTTTGCTGCAGGCCAGTGGTGGTGCGCTGACACTGCGTGCCGATAGCCTGAGCAATGCCGGCGGTACCGTGCAGGCGGTTGCCAGCGGCGGGGCAGGCGGCAGCCTGCGGGTGGAACTCAACCGTGGCCTGGATAACGGCAACGGCATCATCGGCGCCAGCACCGATGCGGTGATCACGGCAGAAAACATCGCCAGCGCCGGCGGTAGCCTGCAAGCGGCGCGCGACCTCAGCGTCACTGCGCGCGGCCAGCTGGACAATCACCAGAACGCCAAGCTCAGCGCCGGGCGCGATCTCAACGTCGCTGTGGCAGGTGCGCTACTGAACAGTGGTGGACAGCTCGATGCCGGCAACACCCTGACCGCCTCCGGCGGGCTGATCGACAACACGCAAGGCAGCGTCGTCAATAACGGAGCCGGGCTGACGCGCATCACTACCGGCGGCGCCCTGACCAACAGCAGCGGCAATCTGGGCGGGCGCGGCAGCGTGGTCATCGATGCGGCCAGCATCGCCAACAACAGCGGGCAGCTGGTGGCCGGTGGCGATCTGATCGCCAATACCAATGGCCTGAACAATCAGGGCGGCAGCGTCTATGCGGGCGCGAACGTGCTGCTGCAGCGCGCAGGCGCGACGCTGGACAACCGCAACGGCAGGATCAAGGCCGAACAAGCGGTCCGCCTGAACCTGCAGAGCCTGAGCAACGCAGGTGGACAGATTGGCGCAGGCAGCACGACCGGTGGGGCCGGCGATGTGGTGATCGATACCGTGGGCTTCGATGGTGGCGGCAGCATCCTGGCGCAGAATCTGCTCGACCTGACCCTGCGCAGCGACTACACCCATCGCGCCGGTGCCGACCTGGTCAGCAACGGCAATTTCAACCTGCGCGTGGGCGGCAACCTCGTCAATGAGTCCACGCTCAAGGCCGCACGTGCGCTGGACATCACCGCCAGCAGCATCACCAACCGTGCCGGCGCCAGCATCCTGTCCAACGATACCCGCCTCAATGGCGGCAACGTCATCGACAATGCCGGCAGCATTTCCGGCAACGGCGCCTTGTCGCTGGTTGCCAACAGTGTCTACAACACTGGCAGCATCGTAGGTGGCAATGTGTCGGTGAATACCGGCACGCTGGTCAACGGCGCTGATCTCGGCGGCGCGACCGACAATGCCGCTTACGGCTCGGCCTTGCTCGGCTCCACCGGCAACATGAACCTTGTCGTGCGCGATCAGCTGCTCAACCGCGATGCGCGCATCTTTAGCCTGGGCAATATCGCGATTGGTGGTGCGCAGGATGGTGGTGGCACGCTGGTAGCGCGTACGGGTGTGGTGAATAACCTGTCGGGCAGTATCGAGGCGGATGGGAATGTTTTGATTGCGGCGAATCAGCTGAACAATCGTCGTCGCGTGGTAAATGCTATCACTGGCCCATTATCTGATGCAGAGCGCGAAGCGGCTAATGCTGCCTTGCCAATCGAAGAGCTGACGCCTAGGCAGCCAATTCCTGAGAATCCGCGCGGAGAGAACATTGGATACTCGATACCGCTAGGTCGTTATCGGGTCTATGACGTGAGAGAGCAGGAGCGGTTGGTCAGTGCAAGCTCTGAAAGTCGGATTGCGTCAGGCGGGAACTTGGCAATATCAGGCACTCTGCGCAATTTTGCATCTACAGTGGCCGCTGGAAGTAATCTTTTTCTCAACTCTAGAGGTGTAGGTGGAATTTCTGACCAAGTTTATACGGGTCAAGAGGCAATATTTAACGAATCCCTGGCTCTCAAGCAGGTTACAAACTATGTAGATGTCGAAGAAAGCTACGTTCTGGACGAAAATACTGATTGTGCGCAAGGGATAGAAAATCGGGGGTGTACTTATAGCATCCAGCAGATTGAAGTGGGGTCTGGGACCTTAGACAGGAGTTACACTGCTCTTGGCGCCAGCATGACCGGCAACCAAGGCGTCAGCATCAACGGCGCGAACATCAGCAATGGCGCAGTCGGCATCGACGGGCGTGCGATCAGCGGTGCGTCGCTGGCTGCAGTCGGCGCGCAAGGCGGCCTGAGCGGTCGTGGCAGGCAGAGCGCAGCCAGCGCTGGTCAGCAGGCAGTGACCGGGCGTGCCAACGGGGGCGCGGACAGCATCCGTGTTGCCACCGGTACTGCCGGTAACGCAGGCGCTCAAGTCGGCGCCAACACGCAGGACGCCACGCTCGCCACGTCGGGCGGCATCGTCAAGATGTCGGTCGCACCGGTGATGTCCAACGACAGTGGGCTGGTGCGCAGCAGCGTCGATCAGACTGATGTGCAACCCACCGCAGCTGGTACCGGTGTCACGGCAGGTGCGAACGAAACCCGCACGCGTGTCGACCCCGCCACCATTCCGGTCGCCAATATTGTGGGCGGCGGCCAGACCTCGCTGACGCAGATCGATCTGCCTATCGGCGGCTTGTATCGCCTGTCCAATGGCACGGCCACTGACCGCACCGCAATGGGGCGCGCAGCAACCGGCCTCGGTGGCATCAACGCCTGGCGCAGCAATGGTCCGGGCCGTCGTTACCTGATCGAGACCGATCCGCGCTTCGTCAACTACGACAACTTCATCAGCAGCGACTTCCTGCTGGACAAGCTGGGCGTGGATCCGGAGTGGACCCAGACCCGCCTGGGCGACGGCTTCTATGAGCAGCGCCTAGTGCTGGACCAGATCACCCAGCTCACTGGTCGTCGCTACCTGGGCAACTACGCCGATGGCGTGGCGCAATACCGCGCCTTGCTCGAATCCGGCGTGGCCGCCGCAGGCCAGCTGCAGCTGAGCATGGGCGTGGGCCTCACCGCCGCGCAGGCCGCTGCGCTCACGCAGGACATCGTGTGGATGGTGGAGCAGGACTACCAGGGCCAGAAGGTACTGGTGCCGGTGGTCTATCTGGCCTCCAACTCGCTGCAGTTGCGCGGCAATGGCGCCTTGATCGCTGGCGGCAATGTCGAGCTCAACGCCACCAACGCCATGAGCAACCAGGGCGTGATCGCCGGTGCCGATGTCAGCATCACCGCCGGCAACCTGCTCAACCAGGGCCGTATCAGCGGCACCGGCACCGTGGCATTGGAAGCGCGCAACGACCTGCTCAACCAGGGCCAGATCCAGGGCCGCGATGTTGGGCTGGCAGCGGGCAATAACCTGGTCAGCGAAGCGTCCAAGGCCATCAATGGCGTCGGCATCCTGTCAGGCATCAGTGCCAGCAATACATTGCAACTGTTTGCCGGCAACGATATGACCCTGACCGGCACCCGCGTGCAGGCGGGCGGCAGCGCGGCGCTGATCGCGGGCAACAATCTCAGCCTCACGCCCAGCGCATTGCGCGACGATAACGGCCTGCTGCGCGGCGGCGATGCCGTGTCACTCGTCACGGGTAAAGACCTGATCGTGTCCGCAGGCAACGACCTGCAGCTGCATGGCGTCACCATCAACGCCGGCGGCAGCGCCGCCTTGCAGGCAGGCAACAACCTTTCGCTGACCCCCACCACCGGTCTGGACGGCAAGGTCGCCACCCGCACCAACATCAGCACCGGCGACAGCCTGCAACTCACCGCCGGCAACGACCTGACCATCCGCCAGGCCGAGCTGAAGGCGGGCGGTGATCTGATCGCCGCAGCGGGCAACAACCTCAATGTCGAGTCCGTGCTCAACGAGACCGAGAACGATGGCTACAAGACCCGCAACGGCAAGACCCGTGTCAGCGTCACCACGACCACGCAAACCATCGACCAGCAGGCACTGACGGCCGGCGGCAACCTGATCCTCAGCGCCGGCAATGACGTCAATCTGGTCGCTGCCAAGCTCGAAGCAGGCAAGGGCCTAGGCATCAGCGCCGGCAACGACATCAACGCCAGCACGCTGACCACGGTGGACACCAGCGATGTCCTGGAAACGCGCAAGCGCTTCAAGCAGACCACCAATACCCGCGACGAAACCGTCCACGGCACCGAGTTCACCGCCGGCAGCAACCTCGCCATGCAGGCGGGCAACGACATTACCTTGACCGCCGCATCGGCCGCGACCAAGGACGGCGGCATCACCCTGGCCGCCGGCAACGACGTCAACCTGCTCGCCGCCAGCGAGCAGCACGACGCCGTGCAGGACATGACCAAGAAGAAGAAGGGCACGTTCAGCAGCAAGACGACCACTACGCATGATGCGTGGCACGACAATGTGGCGGTCACTACCACGCTCAGTGGCGATACGGTGCAGATCGCGGCGGGTAATGACTTGCTGTCGCAAGGTGCGCAGGTTGTCGGCACCGGCGACGTCACGCTTGCAGCAGGCAACAACCTGACCTTGGAAACTGCTCAGAACACGCATAGCGAAGAGCATGACAAAGTCACCACCAAGTCCGGTTTGTTCGGAAGTGGCGGTATTGGGGTGACGCTCGGTAAGCAAAAGGTCACCACTGGCGCCGACATCGACCAGATCACGCATACCGGAACGACGGTCGGCAGCCTTGAGGGTGATGTCACCCTGGTGGCCGGCAACAAGTTGGCGATCGCCGGCAGCGATGTCATGGCGCTGCAGGGCGACCTGACTGCGACCGGAAAAGACATCGCGATCACGGAGGTCTACAACGACAACGATGCGGAACAGCGCAGCAAGTTCAGCCAAGGTGGTTTGTCGCTTACTTTGAGTTCGGCTGCGATCAGCCTGGCACAGGCGGCAAACGACAGCTACAAGGCCAGCAAGGCGGTCAAGGGCGACAGTCGCATGGAAGCACTTGCGCTCGGGTCGGCGGCCTACAGTGCGTATGGGGCAGGGCAGGCGCTGGGCCAAGCGGGCAGCGCGTTGAGCAGTGGCAGCGCTGCAGGTGCAGCCCAAGGGGCTAATCTGAGCATTGCCATCAGTATTGGCGGCAGCAAGAGCGAGAGCAAGAGCACGCAGACGGCCAGTGTCGCGCAAGGCTCCAAGCTACAGGCAGGCGGTGACGTCAACCTGATAGCGACCGGTGGCAGCGACCAGAGCAACTTGTTGATTCGTGGGAGTGACATCAAGGCGGGCAATGATCTGCTGCTGGCAGCCGATCACGATGTACTCATCGAAGCAGCCAAGAACACCGCCGAGCAAAAAAGTACCAGTAAGAGCAGCAGCGCGTCGTTGGGTGTCGGCATCACTTACGGCCCGGATGGTGCCGCATTTGGCGTGATGATCAGTGCAGCTGGATCGCGCGGCAAGGCCAATGGCGAGGACGTGACCTACAGCAATAGTCATCTGGCTGCGGGCAACACGGCCACGGTCATCAGTGGCAATGACACCACGCTCAAGGGCGCGCAGCTGTCGGCGGACAAGGTGATCGCCGATGTCGGTGGCAATCTGAGCATCGAGAGCCTGCAGGACACCAGCACGTACGACAGCAAGGACAAGAGTGTTGGTGCGAGTGTGACCTTTGGCGCAGGGTTCAGTGCCAGCGGAAGCTATAGCAGCAACGAGGTCAACGGTGAATTCGCCAGCGTCACCGAGCAAAGCGGCATCCAGGCCGGCGATGGCGGCTTCAACATCCGCGTGGGCGGCAACACCGACCTGAAGGGCGGCGTGATCGCCAGCACCCAGGCGGCGGTGGATGCCGGAGCCAATCGCCTGCAGACCGGCACGCTGACGTATAGCGATATTGAAAATACCAGCAGTTACGATGCCAAGGGGTTCAGCCTCTCGGGCGGATACAGCAAAGGCATAGGCGACAACAAGCAGCAGGGAGAAACCGGTCAGGTCCAATCAACAGTTAACAATGGCGAAAATTGGTCTTGGCAGAACTTCCAGACTGGAAGCAGCGGTACAGCGGCTGGCATCGGGAGCAAGAGCGGCGACGCGACATCGACCGCCACTAGCGGAATTAGTGGTGGCAGCTTGGTCATCACCGATGAGGCTGGGCAACTCGCCAAGACTGGCAAGACCGCCGCAGATGCTTTGGCGGGGCTGAAGCGCGATGCGATCAGTGGCGATGATGCGGGTGGCTTGACGAAGCAATGGGATGGTCAGGCACTGCGTGATCAGGTTGCTGCGCAAGCGCAGATCACTGCGACCTCAGGACAGCAAGCAACCAAGTTTGTTGGCGATTATGCACAGGGAAAAGTTGATAAAGCAGCCGAGCTCTATGCCGAAGCCGAGGCAACCGGTGACGAGAGCAAGCGGGCCGAAGCTGATCAGTTGATGAAGGATTGGGGTAATGGTGGCACGTTGCGTGTGCTATCACATGCGGTTGTAGGCGGGCTCACCGGTGGCACGGAAGGAGCTCTCGGCGCGGCATCAGGCACCGTTGCGGCGCCGTACCTGGCAGAAGCGCTGGAGCAAGCAGGAATCAATAAAGCGGTGGCTGCCACGTTGACAGGGCTGTCAACAGCCGCGCTAGGCGCTGTGGCTGGTGGCGCTGCAGGTGGTGCCGCAGCCTTGAATGAGGTGTCCAACAATTACCTCGGCCATCAGGAGCGGATGGAATATGCCACGGCGCTGATCGCTTGTTCCAAGTCTGGCACCCAATGTGAGCGCGCCGAGCAACTGAAAGCGCTGTCGGAACAACGCAATCTTGCATTACGCGGTGCGTGTAGCGATCCAGCCAGCGGCGGATGTGCGGAGCAAAAACAGCTGGCTGCTGCAGCCATGCAAGATCAGCTCGATCACGCTGGTGAATACACCACTTGGCTTGCGGGCCACGTGCCTGAGTTGGCTGGCCTGTTTAACTCCGACAAGGACGGAACGCTGACCAAGGACTTCGTCACCCATGTGACGACTGCGGACCTCGGCCACAAACTTGCGTGCGCCATGGCGGGTGGTTGTAGTAATCAGGCACTGGCTTCGGCGGCGTGGAACGGCAGCATCCCACTGTCGGTTGCAACCGCTGATTCCGCTTTACGTGCAGCGCTAGGACTCGGAGCAGGTGCGGTCGGGGCAAGGGAGCGTGTCAGCGAAATGATCACCGGCGTTGTAGAGCTTTCCGTTGGAACCAGTCCTGCTGGCCAAGTGGGTAAGACGGTTGATCAGTTAGGCTATTTATGGGGGAACGGCTACGCGGCAACTGCCAACAAAAGCTATAGCGACACAAAGAATACGTTGAATGCAATAAAAGCCAGTGTTATCGGCTATGCAAGTGATCTCGCATTTGCTGCCTACACGAACACGCACGGCTCCTGGGATATCTATGACATAGCCAAGGCGGGTGCAATCGGTGGCAAGGTCAGTGTTGACGTATTCTCAATCGTTGCCCCAGAACTCTATGTGGGGAAGGGTGGTGTCGCTGCAAAGGCAGCCACAAACGTGGGCGACGCGTTTAAGGCTGACGACATTGTTGCCTACCTAAATTCGAGTAAGCCAGTCGATGTAGTTCCTGGTTCGCTGAATTTTATGGGGAAATCTGATCAATTTTTCTTGAATGCTTCCAAGCGGAGAGATGTTGATTCTGATGGTTTTTTTGACATTATCGCTCACGGAAATAAGAATGAGGTCGAAGTTTTTACGCCAAATGGTCCAGTAGCAGCCGACCAGAGGGTATTGGCCAAGCTTATAAAAAGCGATCCAAGCTATGGCGGTCAACCTATTCGCTTGCTCTCTTGCGAAACCGGATCTTGTGATCTAGGCTTTGCGCAAAATCTGGCTAACAAAATGGGTGTTCCGGTTAAAGCGCCTACTGATCTTGTCTGGGCTTATGGCGATGGTAAAATGGTAGTTGCTCCTCGGCGCTCCCTGGATAGAAATTCTCTGCTGTTTAATCAGCCTGATTTGTCACGGCAAGGTGAGTTCAAGATATTTAAACCAAAGGTGCAATAATGAATGGCCATATTTCTGAGAAATGTGAGGTTTGTGGGGGGCGTTTAGATATTTACATGGATGGCAGAACTCAGGGTCTTATTTGCAATAATTGTGGGTGGTCGATTGTGACTACAGTTACTCCTGAGATGAGTTCTGATAATAGCGAATACAGCATTAGGTGCAGTGGTGATTTTAGTAACTCTGAGCATGTGCGAATGGTTGCATCTATAGTTGGTGTTAATTTCATTGAGGCTAGAAAATTTCTCAAGCAGAGTTCATTTGTTATTTTTACCGGGAAGGCTAAGAAAGTTTATGATGTTATAAAGAAGTTGCAGGTAGCTGGGCTGGATTTTCAAGTTGATCCTAATTTCAAGTGGATATGACTATGCCTTTTGAAAGAAAATTAATCTATCAAGGAGATTGAATGGATTAATGGTGATTTAAGTGACGTTTGATGAAATAATGTATTTTTATTTGGGTATGCTGAGGGGCAGGGGACGCCTTGCAAGTTTCTTCCTGTCGCCTATCCGTAAATCTGATCTAGGCATTGTTAGACCAGGGCTGCATCAGCGGCACCGACAGCGTGTCGCTGGAAGCACGTAACGACCTGCTCAACCAGGGCCAGATCCAGGGCCGCGATGTTGGGCTGGCAGCGGGCAATAACCTGGTCAGCGAAGCGTCCAAGGCCATCAATGGCGTCGGCATCCTGTCAGGCATCAGTGCCAGCAATACATTGCAACTGTTTGCCGGCAACGATATGACCCTGACCGGCACCCGCGTGCAGGCGGGCGGCAGCGCGGCGCTGATCGCGGGCAACAATCTCAGCCTCACGCCCAGCGCATTGCGCGACGATAACGGCCTGCTGCGCGGCGGCGATGCCGTGTCACTCGTCACGGGTAAAGACCTGATCGTGTCCGCAGGCAACGACCTGCAGCTGCATGGCGTCACCATCAACGCCGGCGGCAGCGCCGCCTTGCAGGCAGGCAACAACCTTTCGCTGACCCCCACCACCGGTCTGGACGGCAAGGTCGCCACCCGCACCAACATCAGCACCGGCGACAGCCTGCAACTCACCGCCGGCAACGACCTGACCATCCGCCAGGCCGAGGTGAAGGCCGGCGGTGATCTGATCGCCGCAGCCGGCAACAACCTCAATGTCGAGTCCGTCCTCAACGAGACCGAAACCGATGGCTACAAGACCCGCAACGGCAAGACCCGTGTCAGCACCACCACGACCACGCAAACCATCGACCAACAGGCGCTCACTGCCGGCGGCAACCTGATCCTCAGCGCCGGCAACGACGTCAATCTGGTCGCTGCCAAGCTCGATGCAGGCAAGGGCTTGGGGATCAGCGCCGGCAACGACATCAACGCCAGCACGCTGACCACGGTGGATACCAGTGATGTCCTGGAGACGCGCAAGCGCTTCAAGCAAACCACCAGCACCCGCGATGAAACCGTCCACGGCACCGAGTTCACCGCCGGCGGCAACCTCGCCATGCAGGCGGGCAACGACATCACCCTGACCGCAGCCACGGCCGCCACCAAGGACGGCGGCATCACTCTGGCCGCCGGCAACGACGTCAACCTGCTCGCCGCCAGCGAGCAGCACGATGCCGTGCAGGACATGACCAAGAAGAAGAAGGGCACGTTCAGCAGCAAGACGACCACTACGCATGATGCGTGGCACGACAATGTGGCGGTCACTACCACGCTCAGTGGCGATACGGTGCAGATCGCGGCGGGTAACGATCTGCTGTCGCAAGGCGCACAGGTCGCCAGCACCGGCGATGTGGTGTTGGCCGCCGGCAACAACCTCACGCTGGACACGGTGCAGAACACCCGCAGCGAAGAGCATGAGAAGACCGTCAAGAAGTCTGGTCTCTACGGCGGAGGTGGCTTCAGCGTCGCCTTGGGCGTGACCAAGAAAACCGATGGTCTGGACGTCACCGAGGTCACCAACACCGGCAGCCTGGTCGGCAGCACCGACGGCGCGGTGACGATGACCGCCGGCAACAAGGTGGCCATCACCGGCAGCGATGTGCTGAGTGCTACCAGCACCACCATCGTGGGCAAAGAGGTCACCATTGCCGCAGCGGAAAACACTGTGGACACGGTGCAGACGTCCAAGCAGCAGAGTGCAGGCATTACCTTGGGGTTGACTGGTGGGGCTGTAGATGCCGCGCAGGCGATCTACGGCGCTGTCAAGCGTGGATCGGAAGTTGAAGACGACCGCTTGAAGGCGCTTTACGCCGCCAAGGCGGGCTATGCGGTCAGCGACACCGTGGGGCTGGTCAACAATGGCCTGAAGGGCTACGACGGCCAAGCGGTTGCAGGAAACACGACCAAGGCAGGTACTGCTGCAGCGGATGGCGCACAAGGAGCGGCCAATGCGGCGGGCGTGAGCTTGCGCCTTGGCATCGGCGCCAGCAGTTCGTCGAGCAAGACGACCACGCATGAGGAAACCACCGGCGGTAGCCGCATCCTCAGCAACGGCGATATCACCATCGCCGCGACCGGCGGCGACCTCAACGTCATCGGCAGCAAGATCGCTGGTGAAAACGTGGCCCTGGCCGCTGCAAACAATCTCAACCTGCTGAGCAACAAGGAAACCAATACCACCAAGTCAGAGAACAAGAACGCCGGTGGCGAGATCGGCTTCAGTGTCGGTGCAGTCACCGGCTACTACCTGTCGGTGTCAGCAGGCAAGGGCAGCGCCAAGGGTAACAGCGACCTGCGCACCGAAAGCGTGATCACGGCCAACGACAACTTGACTTTGGTCAGCGGCAACGACACCACCATCCAGGGTGCACAGGCCATTGGTAACAAGGTGCTCGCCACTGTTGGCGGTGACATGCTGATCAAGAGCGAGCAGGACACCAACGAGTACAAGAGCAAGCAACAACAGGCCAGCCTGACGCTGGCGACCGGCTCGGGCAGCGGCGGCAGCTACAGCCAGCAGAAGGTCAACAGCAGCTACACCAGCGTGACCGAACAGAGCGGCATCCAGGCTGGCAATGGCGGCTTCGACATCACGGTGGGCGGCAACACAGCCTTGGTCGGCGGTGCCATCGCGAGTGCAGCCGATGCCAGCCTCAACCGGCTGTCCACCGGCAGCCTGACGGTCGAGGATCTGCAGAACAAGGCCGAGTACAAGACCAGTGGCGTGACAGTTGCCGGCGGCACGGGCAGCAGCATGGCCAGTGTCGCCATCGGTGCCGGACTGAGCATGTTGGGCAACACCAGCGATAGTTCGAGCAGCACGACCAAGAGTGACATCGCCGCCGGTACGATCCAGATCCGCAATGGCGACGCATCTGCGCTTGCAGGATTGGATCGTAGTGCAACCGAGTTGCAGCAGTCAGGCCTGAAGGAGATCTTCGATCAGAAGAAGATCGAAGATCAGAAGGAGCTGATGGGGCTGGCTGGAGCGATCGGGTTCCGTGCAGCGGGTGATATCGCCAGCAGCATGCAACAACGTGCGCTCAGCGAATACGCGACTGCCTACAGCACGAACAATCCGCAAGGAATGGCTGACGCCCAGGCGAAGATGGACAGCTGGGCCGACGGGGGCCTAAACAAGACACTGCTTCATGGTCTCACCGGCGCCGCGGTGGCCGCGCTGGGCGGCCGCGATGTGGCGGGAGGCGCGCTTGCTGCCGCTGGTGCCGAGAAGGCGAAGCTGGCGATGGCCGGGTACCTCAGGGATCAGGGTATCGCGAGTGATAGCGAAACCTACCGAGCCCTCATGGAACTCGGAAGCGCGGCGATCGGTGGAGCGCTGGGCGGCGTTGCAGGAGCCAACACCGCGTTGGCCGGCGATCAGTTCAACCGGCAGCTGCATCCGGACGAAGTGAAGTGGATCAAGGACAATGCAGCGGTATTCGCCTACGAGCAAGGTATCTCGGAAGAGAGTGCCAAGCAGATCCTGCTCGTTGAGGCAGCTTCGTACGTAGATGCGACGATTCAGTCGGCACTGAAGGATGTGCCGATGAATGCAGCGGCCGTCGAATTCCTTAGGACGAACAACAACGAGTACGACGGTGTAAAAGCCTTCGATACAAGTGATCGAGACAACTTCCACCTCTACGGCAAAAAATTGGCAGGCACGCCGGAAAATTTCAAGGACGTCTTCGATGCGCTTGGTGCCGCAGGCCTGAAAGAGGACGAGTTGCAGTTGATGTACCAGCCGGAGCTGTTGACTTATGCAGGAAAGGGTATCGGCAGAGACAGCCGCCTGACTCTCGCTGTTCCAGCTACGGGGGCTGCGATTGGTGTCGCGGCGGTAGGCGGTGGGGCGTGCGCATTAAATCTTGTTGCCTGTGGGCGACTAGTAGTTGGTGCGCTTGACGCGATCGCAACCGAGTGGACCGGTGGACACTCTCTTGCGATTTCTGGGGGAGGGGCGCTTGGCTCTGTTGCGGCGCAGAAATTTGATGATTTAGAGCAGCTAACAAAACCAAGGAAGCATGCGTAAGCAGATGATGGAGCATGCGAGCGAGAGCAACGCTAAGTGGATATCGATGCTGCGCTCGAAGCGGATGCGCAGCTTGCCCATCCCGGCGAACCAAGCGTGCGTGCGCTCGACAACCCAGCGATGCTGGCCCAGGCGGTCGTTGCGTTCGATGCCCTTGCGTGCAATCCGCGCAATGATGCCGCGCTGCTTGAGGGCATTGCGGCAACGGTCGATGTCGTAGGCCTTGTCGGCATGCAGTTTGCTTGGCCAGCGTCGCGCGCGCCCTGGTTTTCCACCGATCGCAGGCAATGCATCAAGCAACTCCTCGAAGACAACCGAGTCGTGTCGATTGGCACCGGTGACGCACACAGCCAGCGGCACGCCGTTGCGATCGACGATCAGATGCCGTTTGCTGCCGAGCTTGCCGCGGTCGGTTGGGTTTGGCCCTGTATACGAGCCCCCCGGGGGGAGGCCACGCTGGCGGCGTCCAGACTTGCTCGGCTCATATCCAGCTTGTCGGCGCGACGTAGCTCGGCCAGCAACACCTGATGGAGACGATGCCACACCCCGCTGGCTTGCCAATCACGCAACCGCCGCCAGCAGGTCATGCCGCTGCCATAGCCAAGTTCCGAAGGCAGGTCTTCCCACGGAATGCCCGTACGTAGCACATAGACGATGCCGTTGAGGGCCTGCTGATCACTGAGACGAGGCCGTCCACCTTTGGGGGAAGGCTTGACCTGCGGAATCAGTGGTTCGATGCGCTTCCACAGCGCAATTGGGATCTCGTTGCGACGTGCCATGCAGGCAATGTTGCCACCGACTCAACAAAATTCAAGGGTTTTGTTAGCCGCTCTTATTGGCTAGCCCTGGGTTTACAGTAGATGATCTTGTACTAGCTTATAGAAGGCTTATTCCGCTTAAGGCTGATGGAAAAGCAGATGCTGCAGCAGCTGCCAGCCTTTTAAAGGATTTGATGAGGAGAGAGACTCATGATCCCTTGATTGGACGGATACTTGAGCCAGGCCGGGAGACTGTCAAAGTCACCGCTGAGGCGAGTGTGGCAGGTAAGAAAATCATAGATACGAATCAGATGGCACGTCCCGCAGCAATGGCAGACAGTTCGAAGTCCACGTTGATTGCCGATTTAATTCCTCCGGGCGCTCCTAACTCAAATATGAGCAATGCCCATGCGGAAATTGCTACTATACAACGGGCTTACGATTCGGGCTTGACGCAAGGGCAGGAAATGTCAATGGTGGTGAGGGGGAGGAAATTTGTTCTTATTGTAGTCAATCAACCAACTTAGCGGCTGCCGCCGAGAGGTCCGGGCTAAGTTCGTTGACTGTCTATGATACTACTACTGGGAAAACTTGGATTTGGAGTAGGCGGAAAATTGGTGACGGTCTGGTCGAGCTGAAGAGGGCTACTGGTGGATAATAAGTACGAATTTATACTTTCCTTCGGCGTTCCCGGCATGCGTGCTGTTTGCACTGAAGATCCCGCATGGGAAAGGATTGTTGCGGGAATTAAATCTGTCTTTGTAGATGGCGGGCGAGCATCTCTTATCATGCATGATTATAATGGAGTTGATGATTCAAATGATAAAATTAAAGCTGTTGTTATGGAGGGAGTTAAAGGAATGTATAGAATTTTGTTAAGGGTTGATTCGAGGGACCCGAAGCGTGAAATTTTGAAGTGGTGGGGGGAGGGCGAAGGTTGTAGTGGAGTTGATTTTGTAAGCTATTTGGATCAGAAGTGGGATCCGAGAGGTTGGTTGTCTGATTTGGACGTGGCAAAAAACTTGATGAAGGTTTTTTTTGATAAGGGTGGATTGGATGATCTTTCGAATTTTAAATCTCTTTGGGATGTAGATTTTTCATTTAGGACTTGATGATTAAATTCATGATTTGAGTAAGATTCTCTAACAAAACCTGGTTGAACGCAGATTCGCAAGTGGCAAAATTGGCAGCGTGGCCCGTCGTAAACAGATCCCGCCGCGCTGTGGAAGCGCATCGAACCGCTGATCCTATCAGTCAAGCCCTCGCCCAAAGGAGGGCGGCCTCGCGTCAGCGATCAGCAAGCGCTCAACGGCATCGTCTATGTCCTGCGTACCGGCATTGCATGGGAAGAACTGCCCCTGGAATTGGGCTACGGCAGCGGTATGACCTGTTGGCGCCGGTTGCGCGATTGGCAGGCCGCTGGCGTCTGGCATCGACTGCATCAGGTCCTGCTGGCCGAACTGCGGCGAGCCGACAAGCTGGACCTGAGCCGAGCCAGCCTGGACGCGGCCAGTGTGGCGTCCCCCCAGGGGGCGCGTATAGCGGTCCGAACCCGACCGATCGCGGCAAACTCGGCAGCAAGTGGCATCTGATCGTCGACCGCAATGGCGTTCCCTTGGCGTTGTGCGTGACCGGAGCCAACCGGCACGACTCGGTGGTCTTCGAGGAACTGGTCGATGCCTTGCCGCCCATCGCCGGCAAGCCAGGGCGCCCGCGACGTTGGCCAGGCAAACTGCACGCTGATAAGGCTACGACATCGACCGTTGCCGCCATCACCTCAAGGAGCGGGGCATCACGCCACGCATCGCTCGCAAGGGGATCGAGCGCAACGACCGGCTGGGGCGCCATCGTTGGGTCGTGAAACGCACGCACGCGTGGTTCGCAGGCATGGGCTAGCTGCGCATCCGATTCGAACGTCGAATTGATATCCATCTGGCGTGGCTCCGACGTCCCCTCATCCTGAGTAGCAGGCGGGTCTAGAGCGTGTTATGAACTTTGAAATAGAGACGCGGCATTTCCAAGCATGAGGATGGAGAAGACGACGAAGTGGAGTCGGGCCAGGGTTTCCGGTAGGCGTTCGTAATCACGGCCCAGGCGTCGGAACCGATTGACCCAACCGAAACTGCGCTCTACGACCCAGCGGCGAGGTAGCAATACAAAGCCTTTCTTGGCCTCCGGCAGTTTTACGACGTGCAGCTCGATGCCTTCCTCCTGCGCAGCTTCGGCCGGCCCTTCGCCGGTGTAGCCTTGATCGACGAACGCCAGTTTCACCGTCTCGCCGGTGACATACTGAACTTCCTGCGCCAGCGATCGCACCTGGGCGCGTTCCTGCTCGTTGGCTGGGGTGACCTGCACTGCCAGCAAGTGGCCGAGCGTGTCCACCGCCATGTGCACCTTGCTGCCCTTCTTGCGCTTGTAGCCGTCGTAGCCGGCACGTGGTCCGCTTTCGCATGTGGACTGCACCGTTCGGCCATCCAGGATCACAGCACTGGGCTGCCCCTGCTTGCCTTGCGCCACTCGCAAGATCGAACGCAAGTCGTTGACCATGGCCTCAAAGCAGCCGGCCTGCAACCACCGTTGGGTTTGCTGGTAGACCGCCTCCCACGGCGGAAACTCGTGGGGAATCAAGCGCCAGGGCGCTCCAGCACGCGCCATCCAGCGCAACGCGTTGAACATCAAGCGCAGGTCATACTTGCGCTGCGGTGCCTGTGGATCCATCAGCGTCAAGTAGGGTGCAGCGAAGGCCCATTCTTCATCGGAAACGTCGGTCGGATAAGGGCGTGGCGGCTTCATCCGCTTACGATAGCCGCGAGAGCCTCAAGTTCATAACACGCTCTAGAGTCCGGGGTTGATGATATCGGTGTTGGCCAGCCGGTGGGCATACGCTGAGGGCGTCATGCCGCCAATTGCTCTTTTGGGGCGCTCCTCGTTGTATTCGCGTCGCCAGCGCTCGATGTCGGTACGTGCATGCAGCAGTGTGGGGAACCAGTGCTCGTTGAGGCATTCATCGCGTAGCCGGCCGTTGAGCGATTCCACATAGGCGCTCTGGTTCGGCTTGCCGGGCTGGATGAGCCGAAGCTGCACGCCACGACCATGCGCCCAGGCCACCATGGCCTGGCCGCAAAACTCTTTGCCGTTGTCGGTGCGGATCACCTGCGGCAGGCCGCGACTGTATGTCAGTCGCTCCAGCACCCGCACCACACCGTGGCCGGAGATCGCGCGTTCCATCTCGATGGCGAGCGCTTCGTGTGTCGCATCGTCCACGATCACCAGGCACTTGATCGCCCGGCCCTCGGCGGTGCGGTCGAACACGAAGTCCATCGACCACACCTGGTTGGCCTGCTCTGGTCGCAGCAGCGGCTGACGCTCGCCGATTGGCACCTTCTTGCGTTTGCGGCGCTGCACTTGCAGCTCCTGCTCGCGGTACATCCGCTCCATGGGGGGGCTGGTCTGATTCGGCGGGAACTCGATGTTTCATCACCGATTAGGCCAGTCGATCAGGTACATAAAATTAAGTTGGATGCAGAAAGATCATGCCATCGGCATCGATGTCGATGGAGTTATAAAGGCGACATAAGTTCGCTTTATGGCATGTGCTTCGTTTCATTGAGCGAATTGCCAGTCCAATCGAACCGATGTGCTCAGGTGGTGGGCGAATACGTGTCTTCGATTCCAACCCGAGCGCAACTGAAATTCTTCGCCGACAGCTCCTTGAGATACCACGGTCCTGCGATATTCTCCGTAAGACATAACGCAATTCGTATGCACATATCATCGTCTAATCCGATGTCTTTGAAGGATGGCAATGTCAGGTCAACGCTTTGATTTTGTAGGCGCGCGCGGTACTCCATTGTCTGGCCGTATCGAACATCCGCAGGCTGCGCCGCGGGGATGGGCGATATTCGCCCATTGTTTTACGTGCGGGAAAGATAGCCTTGCGGCAACGCGTATTTCCAAGGCGCTGGTACTGAGCGGTATCGGTGTCCTTCGGTTCGATTTTGCCGGCCTCGGGGGGAGCGGCGGGGAGTTCTCTGCGTCCACCTTCGCCGCGGATGTCGGCGATCTGATCGCCGCCGGGCATGCCATGGCGGAGGCAGGCAATGCGCCGACACTGCTTATCGGCCACAGCCTGGGCGGGGCCGCTGCCTTGAGTGCTGCTGCGGACATGCCTTCGGTACGTGCGCTGGCGACCGTGGGTGCGCCTTCGCAGGTAAAACATGTGCTGCGACAGATCGATCCGGCCTCGCTGGAACGTATCGAACGCTGTGGTGAGGCAGAGCTGCTACTCGCCGGCCGCCCGTTCAAGATTGGCAAGTCCTTCATCGACGATGCGCGGCAGCAGAATCTGCAGGAGCGCATTGGCCGGATGCGCAAGCCGCTGCTGGTGATGCATGCGCCTGGCGATACGGTGGTAGATATCGGCAACGCAACCGAGATATTTCTTGCGGCCCGCCATCCCAAGAGCTTCGTGTCTCTCGATGATGCCGATCATCTGCTCACCCGGCGCGCTGACGCCGAATACGCGGCTTCCGTGATCGCTGCGTGGGCTGCACGCTATTTGCCGCCGCTGACCGCAGACAGGCAGGATATAGTCGAGGGTGCGGGCGTATTGGCCGAAGAGACCGGCGGCGGGGCGTTCCAGCTGGCAATGTCCAGCGGTAAGCATCGTTTTCTGGCCGACGAGCCAGAGTCGCTTGGCGGAATGGCCAGCGGCCTGTCGCCCTATGACCTCGTCTCGGCGGGCTTGGCCGCCTGCACGGTGATGACCATGCGGATGTACGCTCGGCAAAAGGGTTTTCCGCTGGTGCGGGCGAGTGCGCGTGTCACCCACAGCCGGCACGCCGATCAGACGCCGGCTGACCTGTTTACGAGGGCGATCACCCTGGAAGGTCCGCTGGACGACGAACAACGAAGCAAGTTGCTGGCGATCGCCGATCGATGCCCGGTGGATCTGACGCTTACCCGAGGGGCGGAGGTGTCCACCCATCTTGAGCGGAACGGCAGATCCGCGCCGCGGGTCGATCGCGGCGTCGATGCCTCGGCGAGCGTGGTAGACCATGCCGTCGATGCACAGGCCGAAGGGTAGGGCAACGCGCAGTAGCGGGCGGATGCGGTGGATATCCCGGGTTGATCAACGGGGTGCGCCAGGCCTCCGCGCAGGATGTGAGCACTCCGCCCATCCCACGATCACTTCGCGCCCAGGCAGGGTGCCGGCGCTGCGGCGGCCACAGGAGCTGGCGGGCGTGTGCTCGCCAGCCAACCGTCGAATGACTCCGGTGCTGCACCTGTCGAGAGAGGCCGGGGAGCAACGGAGTCGATCGCGCAGTCGGTACAGGTATGCGCCCCGGTACCTGGCACGCGCACCGTCCACGGATTGGGCCGACGATCGGCCTGCGCGCCGTCTGCACGAGCGTCCTGGCAACGTGGCCGCCATCGAAAGCGATCGGACGCACCATGCACCACACGATTTCCAAAAAAGCACGATGGGTTGGCCTGCTGGGCTGGTTGGCGCTGTGCTATGCCGTGGCCGGCCTGGGCGCCATGGCCTCCCTCCAGGCCGCCAGTTTCTACGCGGAGCTGGTGCGCCCAGCGTGGGCACCACCGGGGTGGCTGTTCGGGCCGGTGTGGACGGTGTTGTACGGGATGATGGCGGTGTCGGTGTGGCTGGTATGGCGACGCGGAGGATGGACTGGCGCGCGCGCGGCGCTGATTCTGTTCGTCGCCCAACTGGCGCTCAACGGGCTGTGGAGCTGGTTGTTCTTTGCGTGGCATCTGGGGGCGTGGGCGTTCGCGGACATCATGGCGCTGTGGCTGGTGCTGGCGGCCACCATCGGTGCGTTCGCGAAACGGCATGCGCTGGCGGCGTGGTTGCTGGTGCCTTACCTGGTATGGGTGAGCTTCGCGGCCGCGCTCAACTTTTCGGTCTGGCAACTCAATCCTCAGGTGCTCGGCTGATCTGGCGTAACTCAATAGATGGCTTGATCCCTCTCCAAGCGCGCAGTTCACGACGACTATCGGTCGCCCCAGCCGAAGTAACCGCTGCGGTTGGGGTTGCATGGCGCTTGCGAGCAAAACCGTCAATCGAGTCCCGCCGCAGCACGGGCCAGTGTGCGAAACCTGCGCACGACAGCAGCCGACGCTCGCCATAAAAGTTTCCATGGCAATCAATTACTTGCGAGCGTGGCGGCTAAATCCCTGAGCGGCAAGGTTTTCTATTGCCGGTGTCGTACGCGTGCGCCCGCCCATTCACGCAACGCTTGACAGGCCTCGGCCCGCTGATGTCTTTTGCAGGCATGGGTAACGCCTGCGCCACCGTTTCGCTTCTCTGCCAGCCGCTGTTGTGGGCAGGGACGGGCGTGGCCGGTATTACCACCACCATTACCACCGTCACCATTCGCCCGGTGCGGTCCGTCGTCTTCGCGTAACTTCCGAAAACAACGGCCCCGCACCCGGATCAGGATGCGGGGGCTTCCCTCTCACCTGATGCGGACGGGGCCTCCATAACGAGGTCTGTCGATGTCATCGCCTGCTGTTTCGCTCGACCCTGCCGCCGTCGCGGCGCCCTCCCTGCGCACCGTGGTGCACAAATTCGGCGGCACCTCGGTGGCCGATGCCGAACGCTATCGGCATGTGGCGCAGCTGCTGCTCGCACGCGACGAGACGGTGCAGGTCACCGTGGTCTCGGCAATGAAGGGGGTGACCGACGCGCTGATCGCGCTGGCCGAACTTGCGGCGCAGGATCGCCCCGAATGGCGCGAGCGCTGGCACGAAACCCGTGCGCGCCATCGCGGTGCGGCGGTGGCGTTGCTCGGTGAGCACTCGGGTCCGACGGTGGAATGGCTGGACGAACGTTTCGAACATCTGTCGCAGATCCTCGGTGCATTGGCGGTGATCGGCGAATTGCCGCGCGAGGTGCTCGACCGCGTGCAGGGCCTGGGCGAGGTGTATTCGGCGCAATTGCTGGGCGATCACTTCCGCGCCATCGGCGAAGACTGCGCGGTGCTGGACGCACGCGATGTGCTGGTGGTCAACCGCGGCGAGCTGGGCGTGGATGTGGACTGGGAGGTGAGCGCGCAGCGGCTGGCCAGCTGGCGCCAGGCGCATCCACAGACGCGCGTGGTGGTGACCGGTTTTGTGGCGCGCGACCGCGCCGATCGCATCACCACGCTGGGGCGCAACGGCAGCGATTATTCCGGTGCGATCTTCGCGGCGCTGTTCAATGCCGACGAGCTGCATATCTGGACCGATGTGGATGGCGTGCTGTCGGCCGACCCGCGCGTGGTGCCCGAGGCGGTGCAGCTGGAAACATTGAGCTACGACGAGGCCTGCGAGCTGGCGTACTTCGGCGCCAAGGTGGTGCACCCGCAGACGATGTCGCCGGCGATCGAGCGCGGGTTGCCGATCATCATCCGCAACACCTTCCAGCCCGAGCATCCGGGCACGCGCATCACCTCCAGCAGCGCGGTGAGCGGGCCGATCAAGGGCCTGACCCTGAGCCCGGATCTGGCCGTGCTCAATCTGGAAGGCACCGGCCTGATCGGCGTGCCGGGCACGGCCGAGCGCGTGTTCGCAGCGCTGCGCACGGCGCAGGTGTCGGTGGTGATGATCTCGCAGGGGTCGTCGGAGCATTCGATCTGTTGCGTGGTCAAGCAACATGAGTCCGAGCGTGCCCGCAATGCCTTGCTGCAGGCCTTCGCGCATGAGCTCACCGTGGGCCAGGTGCAGCGCGTGCAGTTGACCACCGGCATCAGCGTGCTGGCGGCGGTGGGCGATGGCATGGCCGGCCAGCCCGGTGTGGCGGCGCGTCTGTTTGAAGCGCTGGGGCGCGCGCAGGTCAATATCCTGGCCATTGCGCAGGGCTCGTCCGAGCGCAATATCTCGGTGGCGATCGATGCGGCGCATGCGACCAAGGCCTTGCGCGCGGCGCATGCCGGCTTCTGGTTGTCGCCGCAGACCTTCTCGGTGGGCGTGATCGGCCCGGGCAATGTAGGCGCTGCGCTGCTGGACCAGTTGCGCATTGCGCAGCCGCAATTGCTGGGCAAGGCCAATCTGGACCTGCGCCTGCGCGCGGTGGTCTCGCGCGGTCGCATGCTGCTGGATGAGCGCGGCTTGGTGGGCGACTGGCGCGATGCGTTCGCCGCCGCCGCCACGCCGACCGATCTGGAACGGTTCACCACCCATCTGCTGTCGGCGCATCTGCCGCATACGGTGATCATCGATTGCAGCGGCAGTGCCGAAGTGGCCGACCGCTATGCCGGCTGGCTGGCCGCAGGCATCCATGTTGTGACGCCGAACAAACAGGCCGGTTCCGGCCCGTTGGAGCGCTTCGAGGCGATTCGCGCCGCGGCCGACGCCAGCGGCGCGCGCTTCCGCTATGAAGCCACGGTGGGTGCAGGCCTGCCGGTGATCACCACACTGCGCGACCTGGTCGATACCGGCGATGCGGTGACCTCGATCGAAGGCATCTTCTCCGGCACGTTGGCGTGGCTGTTCAACAAATACGATGGTAGCGTGCCGTTCGCCGAGTTGGTGACGCAGGCGCGCGGCATGGGCTATACCGAGCCGGACCCGCGCGACGATCTGTCCGGCGTGGACGTTGCACGCAAGCTGGTGATCCTGGCCCGAGAAGCCGGCCGCGCCATCAGCCTGGAAGACGTGCAGGTGGAAAGCCTGGTGCCGGAAGCCTTGCGCCAGGCCAGCGTAGACGACTTCCTGGCGCGGCTGCCCGAAGTGGATGCGGTGTTCGCGCAGCGCCTGAGCGATGCGCGTGCACGCGGCAACGTGTTGCGCTACGTGGCGCAGCTGCCGCCGGACCGCGCGCCCAGCGTGGGCCTGGTGGAACTTCCGGCCGATCACGCCTTCGCCAATCTGCGCCTCACCGACAACGTGGTGCAGTTCACCACGCGCCGCTATTGCGAAAACCCGCTGGTGGTGCAGGGCCCGGGTGCCGGGCCCGAAGTGACTGCCGCCGGCGTGTTCGCCGATCTGTTGCGGGTAGCGGCGGGCGAGGGGGCGCGGTTGTGAGTCAATCCGCTGTCAGCCAGCCACCGTTGTTCCAAACCGGCGAGGCGGGGCGCTTGGGTTCCTCGGGAGTGCTGCAGCAAACGCGCGCCTTCGCGCCGGCCTCGGTGGCCAACGTGGCCGTGGGCTTCGATCTGCTCGGCTATCCGGTCGAAGGCGTCGGCGACACCGTCACCGTACGTCGCATCGACGAACCGCTGGTACGCATCGCCGCCATCCGCGGCACCACCGTTGCGCTGCCGCTGGATGCCGAGCGCAATACCGCGGGTGCGGCATTGATGTCGTTGCGCGCGGCAGGGCAATTGCCTTACGGCTTCGAGGTGGAGATCGACAAGGGCATCGCGCTGAGCTCGGGCATGGGCGGCTCTGCTGCCTCGTGCGTGGCTGCGCTGGTGGCCGCCAATGCGCTGCTGGAAACCCCGCTCAGCACCGCCCAGCTCTACCAGCACGCGCTCGATGGCGAAGCGGTGGCCAGCGGCAGCCGGCACGGCGACAATCTGGGGCCGCTGTTCCTGGGCGGCCTGGTGCTATGCACGCTGGAGCGGCTGGTGCCGATCGCGGTGCCGGCCGCGTGGCACAGCCTGCTGGTGCACCCGGAGGCGGTGCTGGAAACCCGGCGCGCGCGCGAGGCATTGGCAGGCACGTATCAACTACGCGAGTTCGTTGCACAGAGCACCAACCTTGCGCTGGTGCTGGCCGGTTGCCACGCCGGCGATGCCGAGTTGGTGCGTGCGGGCCTGCGCGATGTGCTGGTCGAACCACGGCGTGCGCCGCTGATCGGTGGCTTTGCCGATGCCAGGCAGGCCGCGCTCGATCATGGCGCCCTGGGCGCAAGCATTTCCGGTGCCGGCCCCAGCGTGTTCGCATGGTTTGAAACGCGCGATGCGGCGCAGGCAGCGGCGCCGGCGGTGCAGGCCGGGTTTGCCGCCGCAGGATTCGACAGCCAGTGTTGGGTGTCGCCCATCGCAAGCCCGGCAGCGCGGTTGATCGGATGACGCGGCATCCACATCCAGCGCGTGCGCCGCGTGCCGCAAACCGACGGCACACCGCGTACGCTTTACTCCACCACCACCTCGCTGATCTGCATGACCGGCGTCAGATCGGTGTAATTGGCCACGTCGGCAAGAATCTCCTGCGCATGCGGTCCGAAACCCGCATTGAAGGCCTCCACCGAGTCGCAAAAGATGTGGCACATCCCGATGAAAGGCGGGCTGCTGCCAGCCTCGCTGCCGCTGAGGCCCCTGTCCACGGTGTAGCGCAGGCAGGCCGCACCCATGCGGGCGCTGACCAGCGGCATGTGCCGGTCGCGGTAATAGCCGTGGTCGAAACGGGCGCCTTCGCGGTAGGGATACATCACGCTGACCTTGATCATCTGCCGGCTCCACGGAACGGTGCGCGCAGCATAGCGCTGCCACGTTCGGCGCGAGTGACCGCAGCGACACGTGTGTCTAAGGCCATCGCGCCTCGCACCCAAATACCGATTGCCTTGCCGGGCCATGCCCGGTCCTCTTCTTGTCTGGAGCGTTGCTGATGTTCATTTCCACCCGTGGCGGCGCGCCCGCCGCAAGCCTGAGCCAGGCCATCGCCGCCGGACTGGCGCCCGATGGCGGGTTGTACGTGCCGCAGACGCTGCCACCGGCGCGCACCCTGGCCGCTGGCGCCGACCTGGCCGCCACCGCCACCTTGTTATTGCAGCCGTTTTTTGCCGGCGATGCGTTGGCCGCCGAGTTGCCGGCCATCTGCGCGGAAGCCTTCGATTTTCCGGCACCGCTGGTGCCGCTGGCCACGCCGGGCGACTACGCGCTGGAGCTGTTTCATGGCCCCACCGCTGCGTTCAAGGATTTCGGGGCGCGTTTTCTCGCGGCCTGCCTGACCCGCCTGCGCCGGGCCGAAGACCGTCCGCTCACCATCCTGGTCGCCACCTCCGGCGACACCGGTGCGGCGGTGGCGGCGGCCTTCCATCGCCAGCCTGGGCTGCGTGTGGTGGTGCTGTATCCGGATGGGCGCGTCTCGCCACGGCAGGCGCATCAGTTGGGCTGCTTCGGCGACAACATCCAGGCCCTGCGCGTGGCCGGTTCGTTCGACGACTGCCAGGCGATGGTCAAGCAGGCCCTGAACGATGCGTCGTTGCAGGCGCAGGTGCCGCTGAGTTCGGCCAACAGCATCAGCCTGGGCCGGCTGCTGCCGCAGATGAGCTATTACGCGCACGCAGCCCTGCAGCATCACGCCGCATCCGGCAGCGCGCTGAACCTGGTGGTGCCCACCGGCAATCTGGGCAACGGGCTGGCGGCGATCCTGGCGCGTGCGCTGGGCGTGCCGCTGGGCAGCATCGCGCTGGCCTCCAACGCCAACCACGTGCTGCCGGACTATTTTGCCGGCGACGACTACGCACCGCAGCCCAGCGTGGCGACACTCGCCAATGCGATGGACGTCGGTGCGCCGAGCAACTTCGAACGTCTGCGTTGGTTGTACCAGGGCGACGATGCGGCGCTGCGCGAGGCCTTCCGCGCCTTGTCGGTGGACGATGCGGCGATCAGCCACACCATCGGGCAGCGCCATGCGCGCTATGGCGAGGTGCATTGCCCGCACACTGCCACCGCGGTGCATGTGCTGGAACAGCTGCGCGCAGAAGGGCCGGAAGGCGTGACCGGCGACTGGGCGGTAGCCGCCACCGCGCACCCGGCCAAGTTCGAAGGGGTGGTGGAGCCGCTGATCGGCGCGCCGGTGGGCGTTCCGCCCGCATTGGCGGCGCTGCTGCAGCGCCCTGCGCACGCCGAGGCCCTGGCGCCGGAGTACGCCGCGCTGCGGCAGCGACTGCTTGCCGACGCCGCCTGACCGAACGCGTTCAGCCGCCCGGGGTTGGAAAGTGACGCGCATGCGGCTATTTCTAGACCGGTGCGGCCCCGGCGTGGCGCCGCGTTCGATGCGGGTTGCTGCATGTCTTATCGAGTGATCGCCGTTGCCGCCGCCCTGTGCGGGTGGGCAACGGCCGGAGCGGCCCTGGCGGCCGATGCCATGACCGCGTCCCCGGTGTCGCCGCTGGGCGCGCCGCGTGCGGGATTGATCGACGCGCTGGCGCGCCAGGCCCCGGCGCTGGATCGCAAGGTGCTGGCGCTGGCGACCGAGGCCTTGCAATGCGCGCGGCAGCGGCGGCAGGTGCACGACGAGCGCGTGCTCAGCGTGATCGACTACAGCCGGCCGTCCACCGAGCGGCGGCTATGGGTGTTCGATCTGGCGCAGCAGCGGTTGCTGTTCAAGGAATGGGTGGCGCATGGGCGCAATACCGGCGAAAACCTGGCCGCGACGTTTTCCAACACCGATGGCAGTTTCCAGTCCAGCCTGGGCGCCTTCACCGCGCAGGAGTCCTACACCGGGCAGAACGGCTATTCGCTGCGGCTCGAGGGCCTGGAGCCGGGCTTCAACGACCATGCGCGCGACCGCGCCATCGTCATCCATGGTGCGCCCTATGTGAGCGAGGCCATCATCCGCAGCCAGGGCCGGCTGGGGCGCAGCCTGGGCTGCCCGGCGGTGCGCCCGGCCGTGGCCAGGCAACTGATCGACACCTTGCGCGACGGTGCGTTCGTGTTCGCCTACTACCCGGATCGCACATGGCTGCGGCAATCGCAGCTATTGCATGGCGGCTGCGGCGCGGCGGTGGCGTCGGCCGGGGGGCGCTGAGGCGGTTGGCGCCGTCCGTGGATGCCGGTGTCGTGGCCTCTGCGATCGTGTGCGCGACGCATCGGCAGCCTCTCATCGCGACCAGCAGATGGGTCGACTGGCGGCGGCCACGGTCCAGACCGCGCGCTCGGATGCCCGGTTCGGTGCAACGGCCGGATCGTCGCGCACGGTTGTCGCCCGTCGCCTTTGCTGCGCCAGCGGCTTCGGGTGCGGGACCGCGAGGGGTGACCGAATCGGCGGTCAGGCGGTCTCGCCGGCAAGGCTGCGCAACGCGGCGTAGTCGAGGATCTGTACCAGATGCAGCTGCGGCAGCGCGATCAGCTGCTGCTGCCTGAGCTTGGTGAAGGTGCGGCTCACTGTTTCCACGGTCAGGCCGAGATGGTCGGCGATGTCGCTGCGGCTCATCGGCAGCGCCACGGTGTCGCCAGCGGTGCCGGGTTGGGTGGAGCGCGCGGCCAGCCGCAGCAGGAAATGCGCCAGCCGCTCGCCCGGCTGCAATCGTGCCAGCAGCAGGCCGGTGTCCTGGGCGGCGGCCAGCTCCATGCTGGCACGCTGCAGCAGCTTGCGTTCCAGGTGCGGGTAGCGCTCGCGCAACTGGCGCATCTGCGCCATCGGCGTGCGGCACACGCGGGTTTGGACGATGGCTTCGATATCGTGCCGGTGCTGCGGGGTCTCGGTCAGTCCCACGTAGTCGCCAGGCAGCACGAAACCGGTGATCTGGCGGCGGCCGTCGGCCAGCGTACGCACCAGACGCAAGGCGCCGGAGGTGACGGTATAGACGTGGTGGCGCGGCTCGCCGGCCCGCACCAGGGTGCTGCCGGGCGCATGCACCGAGGCGCTGGTGGCCTGGTCGAGCGCGTCCATTTCCAGCGGCGACAGCGCGGCGCAGATCGCCCGCCCGCGGACCGCGCACAGTGCGCAATCGGAATTGCGCGCGTCGGTGCCGGCTGTCGCGCTGGGCGCAGGGCAGGTCACGCTGGGGTCTGAAAGCTGCCGGTACATGGGTTACGCACTGCCAGGAACGCGCGTGCATGATACGCCATGCGGTCAGCACGGCCGCCCAGCCGGTAGAATTGCCGGCTCGCCCCGTCGTCCTGCAGGAGTTTCGCTCGTGATCAAGCCCCGTACGCCGCCCGGCATCATGGAATTGCTGCCACGCGAGCAGATCGCGTTCCAGCGCATGCTGGACGTCATCCGCCGCAACTACGAGCGGTTCGGGTTCCTGCCGGTCGAAACCCCGGTGTTCGAGCTGTCCGATGTGCTGCTGACCAAATCCGGCGGCGAGACCGAGCGCCAGGTGTATTTCGTGCAGTCCACCGGTGCGCTGGCCAATGCCGCTGCGGCGGCCGACGAGGGCGCTGGCCTGCCAGAGCTGGCGCTGCGCTTCGACCTGACCGTGCCGCTGGCGCGTTACGTGGCCGAGCACGAGCATGAGTTGAGCTTCCCGTTCCGCCGCTACCAGATGCAGCGCGTGTATCGCGGCGAGCGTGCGCAGCGCGGGCGCTTCCGCGAGTTCTACCAGTGCGACATCGACGTGATCGGCAAGGACGCGCTGAGCATCCGCTACGACGCCGAAGTGCTGGCGGTGATCCACGCGGTGTTCGCCGAGCTGGGTATCGGCGACTTCAAGGTACAGCTGAACAACCGCAAGCTGCTGCGTGGGTTCTTCCATGCGCAGGGTGTGGTCGATGCCGAGCAACAGGCCCTGGTGCTGCGCGAGGTCGACAAGCTCGACAAGCGCAGCGCCGAGGACGTGCGTGCCACCTTGGTGGGGCCGGACTTCGGCCTGGCCGAGGACGCCGTGCAGCGCATCCTGGATTTCGCCAAAATCCGTTCGGTTTCTCACGCCGATGCGTTGGAAAAGATCGATTGGGTGGTCAACGAGGTGCAGTCGCGCAGCGGTGGCAATGACGATTTGCATGCTGGCGCGGACGACTTGCGCAAAGTGCTGGAGCTGGTCAAGGCGCTGGGCGTGCCGGAAACGGCGTACTGCCTGAATTTCTCGATCGCGCGCGGGCTGGACTACTACACCGGCACCGTCTACGAAACCACGCTCACCGACCACCCGCAGATCGGCTCGATCTGCTCGGGTGGCCGTTACGAGAGCCTGGCCAGCCACTACACCAAATCGAAATTGCCGGGTGTGGGCATTTCGATCGGCCTGACGCGGCTGTTCTGGCAGCTGCGCGAGGCCGGCCTGATCCAGGGCATCGCCGAAAGCAGCGTGCAGGCGATGGTGGCGCTGATGGACGAAACGCGCCTGGACGATGCGCTGGATATCGCGCGCCGCCTGCGTATCGGTGGCATCAACACCGAAGTGCAGATGGAGCCGAAGAAGATCGGCAAGCAGTTCCAGTACGCCGCGCGTGCCGGCATCCGCTTCGTGGTGCTGGCCGGCGACGACGAGTTGGCGCGTGGCGTGGTGGCGGTAAAGGACCTGGTGCGCGAACAGCAGTTCGAGGTGGCCCGCGACGAGCTGGCGAGCACGCTGCAGGTGGAACTGGAGCAGGCCAAGGTGATGCCGTAAGGCAGCGTGGCCGTTGCTGGTTTTTCGATTGCCGGGTCGCGGCTGTTGTCTACCGTGCGGGATCGGTGGCTTGCTTGGCTGTGCAAGAGCAGTGACGCATCGCAGCTGGGCGTTAACGTGAGCGTCTTCTGCTACGGGCCTTGTTGTTCTTTGTGACGACGCCGAAGCGAGCGTGCCTGGACCAATGCTGGGTTGTGTTGGTTCTGCGATTGGCGGTGCATGTCCCCGGCATTGAAGTGATGGGCCGGTCTGCACGGGCCGCGCCCCCATCCGCCCTTCGGGCACCTTCCCCCGCGGGCGGGGGAAGGGCGGTGGCGTGTCGGGTCCGAGAGCCCTTTGGGGGCGCCGTGCTTCGCGACCTTCTCCCGCTGGCGGGAGAAGGTGGCGCGCAGCGCCGGATGAGGGACTTTGGAGCCGCATGCAGCTCAGCGGGGAGATGAGGCGCAGCGCTTCACAAGACATCTCCTCGTGCTGGACGTGCCAGTAGCGGGTGAGCAATCCGTTTTGGAACGGTGGGTCGTGCTGCAAAGGTCTCGCCCGCATCCGCCCTTCGGGCACCTTCCCCCGCGGGCGGGGGAAGGTCGGTAGCGTGTCGGGTCTGATAGCCCTTGGGGGCGCCGTGCTTTGCTTCCTTCTCCCGCTGGCGGGAGAAGGTGGCGCGCAGCGCCGGATGAGGGGCTTTGGAGCCGCCTGCAGCTCAGCGGGGAGGTGAGGCGCAGCGTTTCACAAGACATCTCCTCGTGCTGGATGTGCCAGTAGCGGGCGAGTAATCCGTTTTGGAACGGTGGGTCGTGTCGCACAAGGTCTGGCCCCCATCCGCCCTTCGGGCACCTTCCCCCGCAGGCGGGGGAAGGGCAGCAGTATTTCGGCTGCGAGACGCCTTGAGGCACCGTGCTTTGCTTCCTTCCCCCGCGGGCGGGGGAAGGGCAGCAGTATTTCGGCTGCGAGAAGCCTTGAGGCGCCATGCTTTGCTTTCTTCTCCCGCTGGCGGGAGAAGGTGGCGCGCAGCGCCGGATGAGGGCTGCCCCAGCAAGCGATTCCAATACCACGCGCAATGGTGACAATCGCGGCGCCTTGCGTTAATGTACTAACACGCTATTACATTAACGCAATGAAACAACGTCCCGCGCCCCGCGAATCCACCGATGTTGCCGCTTCGCTGCAGATGCTGTCCGAGGCCCTGGCCTGCCTGCGCTCGCCCGGCGCGGTCGAAGCATTCCTGCGCGACCTGTGCACGCCCGCCGAGCTGGAGGCCATGGCCGACCGCTGGCGGGTGGTGCCCTTGCTGATCAAGGGCGTGCCGTATCGCGAGATCCACGAGCTGACCCAAGTCAGCGTCACCACCATCGGGCGCGTTGCGCGCACCCTGGACCATGGCGCCGGCGGCTACGCCGAGGCCCTGCGCGGGCAGTCGTCGCGCCCCGTCGAATCCCACTGAGAGAACACCATGAGTGCTTCCACGGCAGCGCCGGCACGTGACCGGTTGCGTATTGCCATCCAGAAAAACGGCCGCCTGGCCGAGCCGGCGCGCAGCCTGCTGGCCGCCTGCGGGCTGAGCTGGCGGCAGAGCCGCGACAAACTGTTCTGCTACGGCGAATCGCTGCCGGTGGACTTGCTGCTGGTGCGCGACGACGACATTCCCGGCCTGATCGCCGATGGCGTTTGCGACTTGGGAATCGTGGGCCAGAACGAGCTGGACGAGCAGGCGTCGGCGCGTCGTCGCGCTGGCTTGCCGGCCGCATATCATGCCGTGCGCGGGGTCGGTTTCGGCCAGTGCCGGCTGATGCTGGCCGTGCCGGAAGAATGGGACTGGCAGGGCGTGGCGCAGCTGGCGGGCAAGCGCATCGCCACCAGCTACCCGGCGATCCTGGCCGACTGGCTGGAACGGCAGGGCATCGACGCGACGGTGGTGGAACTATCCGGTTCCGTGGAAATCGCCCCGCGCCTGGGCACCGCCGATCTGATCTGCGACCTGGTCTCCAGCGGCGCTACGCTGGCCGCTAACCAGCTCAAGCCGGTGGAGCTGGTGATGGAGAGCGAAGCCGTGCTGGCCGGCGCGGTACGCGAACCGGCCGACGCGCGCGCCGCACTGCTGGCGATGCTGCTGCGGCGCATGGACGGCGTGCTCAAGCTGCGCGACAGCAAGCTGCTGATGTTCCGCGCCGAGCAGACCCATGTGGATGCGCTGCGGCGCCTGCTGCCCGATGCCGAACCGCTGGTGCAACTGCCCGACGACGGCAACGGCGCGCTGCGCCTGCAGACCATGTGCCATGGCGCGGTGACCTGGCAACGTCTGGAAGAACTCGAACGCGCAGGTGCGCAAGGCTTGATGGTGTTGACGGTGGAGCGCTCGCTGGCATGAAGATTCTCGATTGGTCACAACTCGACAGCGCTGCGCGCACCGCTGCGCTGACTCGCCCGGTGCAGACCGTGGCCACGCAGACGCGCGATGCGGTGGCTGCACTGATTGCCGATGTGCGCGCCCGCGGCGATGCCGCATTGCGCGAGATCACCGCGCGCTTCGACGGCGTATCGCTGGAAAGCTTTATCGTCGGCGAAGCCGAGTTTGCTGCCGCCGAAGCGGCAGTTGCACCGGAACTGCGTCAGGCCATGCAGGACGCGGTGGCGCGCATCGACAGCTTCCACCGCGCCGGCATGAGCGAAGGTTATGCGGTGGAAACCGCGCCGGGCGTGGTCTGCGAAAAGATCGTGCGGCCGATCGGCCGGGTGGGCCTGTATGTACCGGCCGGGAGCGCGCCGTTGCCGTCGACTGCGTTGATGCTCGGCGTTCCCGCGCGCCTGGCCGGCTGCCGCGAGGTCGTGCTGTGCACGCCGCCGCGCAGGGATGGCAGCGTGGATCCGGCGGTGCTGGTGGCCGCGCAGCTCACCGGCGTGCGCCGGGTGTTCAAGCTGGGTGGTGCGCAGGCAATCGCGGCGATGGCCTATGGCACCGAGTCGGTGCCGAGCTGCGACAAGTTGTTCGGGCCGGGCAATAGCTATGTCACCGAGGCCAAGCAGCAGGTGGCGCAGTCGGGTGCGGCGGCGATCGATATGCCGGCCGGTCCGTCGGAGGTGCTGGTGATTGCCGACGCCGGTGCGCAACCGGCCTTCGTAGCCGCCGACCTGCTGTCGCAGGCCGAACACGGCCCGGACTCGCAGGTGCTGCTGCTCTCCGATAGCGATACGCTGATCGCAGCGGTGCAGGTGGAACTGGACACGCAGTTGGCGCAGCTTTCGCGCGCCGATATCGCGCGCCAGGCGCTGGCGCAGTCGCGGCTGATCCAGGTGCAGTCGCTGGACGAGGCCTTTGCCATCAGTAACCGTTACGCACCGGAACATCTGATTCTTGCGCTGCGCGAGCCGCGTGCGTGGCTGGCCCAGGTCGAGGCGGCCGGCTCGGTGTTTCTGGGCGATTACACGCCTGAGGCGCTGGGTGACTATTGCAGCGGCACCAACCACGTGCTGCCGACCAGCGGCGCGGCGCGGGCTTACAGCGGGGTGAGCGTGGCCAGCTTCCAGAACATGCTCAGCGTGCAGGCCGCCAGCAAGGCCGGTATCGACGGCATCGGTGAGTGTGCGTTGATCCTGGCCCGTGCCGAAGGCCTGGATGCGCATGCCAATGCCGTGGCAGTACGCATGGGAGTAGCCGCATGAGCGCGTCTTCGATCCTGGAACTGGTGCGCGAGGATCTGCGCACGTTTGCCGGCTACTCGTCCGCACGCACCACCGCCGTGCAGGGCGATGTCTGGCTCAACGCCAACGAATCGGCCTGGGGCAATCCTGCCGACCCGCAGGGCAGCACGCGCCGCTATCCCGACCCGCAACCCGGCGGGCTGCGCGATGCCTTGGCGGCGCTGTATGGCTGTGCGCCGGAACAGCTGTTGATCGGCCGCGGCAGCGACGAGGCGATCGATCTGCTGGTGCGCGGCCTGTGCGTGCCCGAGCGCGATGCGGTGGTGGTCACTCCGCCGGTGTTCGGCATGTATGCGGTGTGCGCGCGGCTGCAGAATGCACCCCTGGTCGAGGTGCCACTGGTCGATGGCAGCGATGGTTTCCATGCCGATATTCCGGCCATCGTGGAAGCGGCGCTGGCGACGAAGGCCAAGCTGGTGTTCCTGTGCTCGCCATCCAACCCCGCCGGCTCGGCGATCGCGCTGCAGGATGTTGAAATCGCCTTGCAGGCGCTGCAAGGCAAGGCGCTGGTAGTGGTCGATGAAGCCTATGGCGAGTTTTCCGATGTGCCATCGGCGGTCGGCCTGCTGGAGCGCTACGACAACCTGGCCGTGCTGCGCACCTTGTCCAAGGCCCACGCGCTGGCGGCCGCGCGCATCGGCAGCCTGATCGCCAATGCCGAATTGATCGCCTTGCTGCGCCGCTGCCAGGCGCCGTACCCGGTGCCCACGCCGTGCGCGGCGATGGCAGTGCAGGCGCTGTCCGCGCCGGCACTGGAGGTCACCCGCCGGCGCATTGCCGAGGTGCGCAGCGAGCGCGAGCGCGTCCGTCTGGTCCTGGCGCAACTGCCTGGCGTGCGCCGGGTCTATGCATCGCAGGGCAATTTCCTGCTGGTGCGCTTCGACGACGCAGAAGCCGCGTTCCAGGCCCTGCTGGAGGCCGGTGTGGTGGTGCGCGACCAACGCGCGGTGCCGCGCCTGTCCGATGCGTTGCGCATCACCCTGGGCACGGTGGAACAGAACGAGCGCGTGCTCGGTGCGCTGCGGCGCAAGCAGGAGGCTGCAGCATGACCCCGATTCTCTTCGTCGACCGCGATGGCACGCTGATCGCCGAGCCGGCCGATTACCAGATCGATGCGTATGAAAAGCTGCGCTTCGTCGACAACGTCATCCCGGCGATGCTCAAGCTGCGCGATGCCGGTTACCAGTTCGTCATCGTCACCAATCAGGATGGGCTGGGCAGCGAAAGCTATCCGCGTGCGTCATTCGATGGCCCCAACAACCTGATGCTGCAGATCTTCGCCAGCCAGGGCATCGAGTTCCGCGAGGTGCTGATCGACTGCAGCTGGCCGGCCGACAATGCGCCCACGCGCAAGCCGGGCGTCGGCCTGATGCTGCCGTACCTGCAGGACCGCAGCATCGACTGGGCGCGCTCGGCGATGGTGGGCGACCGCGTCACCGACATCCAGTTCGCGCAGAACCTCAATATCCGCGGCTTCCAGCTACGCACCGCCGAATTCGGTGGCGAGTGGGACTGGCCGTCCATCGCGCACGAACTGGCCGACGCGCCGCGGCGCGCGGTGGTCCAGCGCGATACCAAGGAGACGCGGATTCGCGTCGAGCTGGACCTGGACCGCGTGGCCGAGCCGCAGACCGCCACCGGCCTGCCGTTCTTCGATCACATGCTGGAGCAGATCGGCAAGCACGGCGGCTTTGCGCTGGACATCCGTGCCGACGGTGATCTGCACATCGACGAGCACCACACCATCGAAGACACCGGGCTGGCGCTGGGTCAGGCGCTGCGCGAGGCGCTGGGCAGCAAGCGCGGCATCGGTCGCTATGGCTTCGATCCGCCGGAGAGCCCGTGGCTGGCCGCAGGCGAAGGCGCGCAGCATGGCTTTACCTTGCCGATGGACGAGACCATCGCCAGCGCCGCGCTGGATTTCAGCGGCCGGCCGTACTTCGTGTTCGATGGCGAGTTCAAGCGCGAGCGGGTGGGCAACATGCCGACCGAACTGGTGCCGCATTTCTTCCGTTCGATCTGCGATGCGTCCGGATTGAACCTGCACCTGACCGTGCGTGGCGACAACGACCACCACAAGGTGGAAGCCTGCTTCAAGGCGCTGGCGCGTGCGCTGCGCCAGGCGATCCGCCGCGAAGGCACCGCCTTGCCGTCCACCAAGGGCGCGCTATGACCGATGTTGCGCTGATCGATGCCGGTGGCGCCAACCTGGGCTCGGTGCGTTATGCGCTGGAGCGGCTGGGCGTGGAAGCACGGCTGGTGCGCGATGCAGCGGGGTTGCAGGGTGCGCAGCGGGTGATCCTGCCGGGCGTCGGTGCGGCGCCGGAAGCGATGTCGCGCCTGCATGCGCAAGGACTGGTCGAGCCATTGCAGCAGCTGCAGGTGCCGCTGATCGGCATCTGCCTGGGGATGCAGCTGCTGTTCGAGCATTCCGAAGAGGGCGATGTCGACTGCCTTGGGCTGCTGCCCGGTATCGTGCGCCACATGACGCCGGCCTTGGGCATCCGCGTGCCGCACATGGGCTGGAATCAGCTGCTGCCGCTGCGCGAGTCCGCGCTGCTGGCCGGCCTGCCGGAACGCGCCAGTGCGTATTTCGTACATGGCTATGCGGCGCCGGTGACCGCCGATACCGTGGCCGCGTGCGACCACGGCGGCCTGTTCACTGCCGTGGTGCAGCAGGGCCTGCGTTGCGGCGCCCAGTTCCACCCCGAGCGTTCGGCAGACACCGGCGCACGCATCCTGCGCAACTTTCTCGAGATGAGTTTCCCATGAGTTTCACTGTCTACCCCGCGCTGGATATCCGTGATGGCCGCGTGGTGCGCCTGCTGCAAGGCGATTACGCGCGCGAAACCCGCTACGGCGAGGATGTGCTGCCGCGCGCGCAGGCCTTCGCCGATGCCGGCGCGCAATGGATGCATCTGGTCGATCTGGATGCGGCCAAGGCCGGCGGCTATACCCTGGCGTCGCTGCTGGGCGAGATCGCGCGGCAGACCGGCCTGCAGGTGCAGACCGGCGGCGGCGTGCGTTCGCGCGAGGATGTGGCGCGCATCCTCGACGCAGGTGCGGCGCGCGTGGTGATCGGCTCATTGGCGGTGCGCGAGGCCGAGACCGTGATCGGCTGGTTGCAGGAATTCGGTGCCGAGCGGCTGACCATTGCGCTGGACACCCGCCAGGATGCCGCCGGTGTGTGGCAGTTGCCGGTGCATGGCTGGACCGAGGCGGCCGAGGCCACCCTGGATCAACTGGCGGTGCGTTACGCGCAGGCCGGCCTGCAGCACCTGCTGTGCACCGACATCGCGCGCGACGGCATGCTGTCCGGGCCGAACATGGCGTTGTATGCGCATCTGCGGGCGCTGGCGCCGCAGCTGCAGGTACAGGTCTCCGGCGGGGCGCGCAATCTCGCCGACGTGGCAGCGGCCAAGGCGTCCGGCTGCGCCGGCATCGTGCTGGGCAAGGCCTTGCTGGAAGGTCACCTGGATCTGGACGAGGCATTGGCATGTTGAGCCGGCGCATCATTCCGTGCCTGGACGTGCGCGATGGGCGCGTGGTCAAGGGCGTCAAGTTTCGCGACCACATCGACATGGGCGACATCGTCGAACTGGCGCTGCGCTACCGTGCGCAGGGTGCCGATGAGCTGGTGTTCTACGACATCGGCGCCAGCCCGGAAGGGCGCTCGGTCGACTACACCTGGGTGGAGCGGGTGGCGCGGCTGATCGATATCCCGTTCTGCGTAGCCGGCGGCATTGGCGATGTGGAAACCGCGCGTGCGGTGCTACATGCCGGTGCCGACAAGATCTCCATCAATTCGCCGGCGCTGGGCCGCCCGCAACTGATCTCCGAACTGGCCGATGCCTTCGGCGTGCAGTGCGTGGTCGTCGGCATCGATTCGATCCGCGAGGCGGATGGGCAGTGGCGCGTGCGCCGCTACACCGGCGACCCCAGCAAGACCCAGGCGCTGCCGATGCGCACGCTGGACTGGGTGGCCGAAGCGCAGCGCCTGGGTGCCGGCGAGATCGTGCTCAACTGCATGGACAATGATGGTGTACGCCGCGGTTACGACATCGCGCAGCTGCGTCAGGTGCGTGCGCTGTGCCGGGTGCCGTTGATCGCGTCCGGCGGCGCCGGGCAGATGCAGCACTTTGCCGATGTCTTCGACCAGGCCGACGTGGATGGCGCCCTGGCCGCCAGCGTGTTCCATAGCGGCGCGATTCCGATTCCGCAACTCAAGCAGTTTCTGCGCGCGCAACAGATCGAGGTACGTGATGGACAGTGATAAGGCGGCGACCGCCGGCGCGCTGGACGGGCTGGATTGGGGCAAGGGCGATGGCTTGCTGCCGGTGGTGGTGCAGGACGCCGACAACCTGCGCGTGTTGATGCTGGGCTATATGAATGCCGAAGCCCTGGCGGTCACGCAGCAGCGCGGCGAAGTCACCTTCTTCAGCCGCAGCAAGCAGCGTCTGTGGACCAAGGGCGAGAGCTCGGGCAACGTGCTGCGCGTGGTTTCCATCGAGGCAGATTGCGATGCCGACACGCTGCTGGTGCTGGCGCGCCCGCACGGTCCCACCTGCCATCTGGGCCGGGCCAGCTGTTTTCCGGGTGCTCCCGCGCAATTTCTTGGCAGCCTGGATGCGTTGATCGCCACGCGCGAGCGAGAGCGCCCGCAAGGCAGTTACACCACCACACTGTTCGAGCAAGGCATTCGCCGCATCGCGCAGAAAGTGGGCGAGGAAGGCGTGGAAACCGCACTGGCCGGCGTGGTGCAGGGCGATGCCGAATTGCTGGGCGAGTCGGCCGACCTGCTGTACCACCTGATCGTTCTGCTGCGCGCCCGCGGGCTTGGCCTGGGCGATGCGGTGGCGCTGCTGGAATCGCGCCATCGATAATCGTCGTGCAGGTATCGCATGCATAGGATGCGCGCCCAGGCGCAGCGGGCTTTGTCGATGAGGCCTCGTTGCGCTACCTGGCCGTGGTGACTCGAACAACGATTGGCGGGCATCGCACCCTGCAGGAGCGCGCCCAGGCGCCACGGGCTTTGTCGATAAAGCCTCGTCGCGCTCGGGCGCGCTCCTACGCAAAGCGGTCCCGAACTGCTTCGCCGCTCGGGCGGGTTCGTTCGCAAGGGGGCTTCGGCGCAGTTGTGGCGCGCTCGCGCCTGCTCCTGCGCACCTGCTTCTGATACGCATGCGCGCCACGGGTGGCGACGGCGTGACCAGTCCTGCGGTAACCCAACCCAGCCCGGCTACAATCGCGGCTGGTCACCGCTTGGACTCTCCATGCCGCTTCGTCTTGCCCTCCTGTTCCTTGGACTGCTCGCAGGCACCGCGCATGCGCGCGATGTCGTTGTCGAAGGCGTGGTCTTCGAAGAGCGCGACGGTATACCGGGGCGTGGCGGTGATGAGCCCGGTCTTGCCGATGTGACCGTCTCCAACGGGCAGCAACTGGTGCGCACCGACGCGCAGGGACACTACCGGCTGCCGGTGCGCGAGGGGCAGACGGTGTTCGTGATCAAGCCGGGCGACCGCAGCTTCGTTGCCAAGTCCGACGGCCTGCCCGGGTTCTGGCGCCACTACGCGCCCAAGGGCTCGCCCAGGCGCAAGTACAACGGCATCGCCGCTACCGGCAGTAGCACGCGCAACTGGAATTTCGCGCTGAGCCCGCGCGCCGCCGCGCAGAACGGCGGCTTTGAGATGCTGGTCTTCGCCGACAGCCAGACTGCGACCTTGGCCGATGTGGACTATTACCGTCGCGATATCGTCGCGCCCATCGTGGGCAAGGTGCAGGCCCGGCTGGGAACCACCTTGGGCGATATCGTCAGCGACGATCTGAGCCTGTATCCGGCCTTGAACCGCGTTACCGCGCAGCTTGGCGTGCCCTGGTTCCATGTGCCGGGCAACCACGACCTCAACTTCGATGCCGGCGACGATCTGCATTCGCTGGACAGCTGGCGCGCGGTCTACGGCCCGGACACCTACGCGGTGGAAGAGGCCAACGCCAGCTTCGTGTTCCTGGACGATGTGATCTACACGCCAGGTGCCAAGCCGGCGTATGTCGGCGGCCTGCGCGAGGATCAATTCGCATTCCTGCAAGCCTATCTGGCGCAGCTGCCGCGCGCGCGGTTGGTCGTGCTGGGCATGCACATTCCGCTGTTCGATGCGGCGCCGGGGCAGGAGACCTTCCGGCATGCCGATCGCCGACGCCTGTTCGCGCTGCTCAAGGAGTTTCCGCACGTGCTGGTGCTGAGCGGGCACAGCCACACGCAGCGGCAGGTGCTGCATGGCGCCGATGAAGGGTGGACGGGCGTGCGTGCGTTGCGCGAGTACAACGTGGGCGCTGCCTGCGGTGCGTTCTGGTCGGGCGTGAAGGATGCCGATGGCATTCCCGATGCGACCATGAGCGACGGCACGCCAAATGGCTACGCGGTGCTGAAGGTCGCTCCCGGTGGCGACTACACGCTGGCCTATCACGCGGCGCGTGCTCCCGACGATGCGCAGCTGCTGTTGCATGCGCCCAAGGTGTTGCGGCAGGGCGCATATGCGGCATGGGGCATCTACGCCAATGTGTTCATGGGCCAGGACGATACTCCGGTGGACATGCGGATCGACGATGGCCCCTGGCAGCCGATGAAGCGGCAGGAGCGCGCCGATCCGCGCGTGTTGGCCGAGAATGCGCGCGACGATGTCGCCGAGGCGCTGCGCGGCTACGACCGCTCGCCCGAGGCCACGCCTTCCACCCACCTGTGGCGCGGCGCACTGCCAACCACGCTGGAGCTGGGGGAGCACACCGTGGAGGTGCGTGCGCGGCTGCCAACTGGCGAGTACAGCGCACGCACGGTGTATCGCCTGCAGCGCGCCGAACCTTGAGCGTGGCGAATGGAAGGTAGCGAGCAGTCGTCGCCACGGGTATGGAGGCCGCGCTGTCCGGGTGGTCCATGCCGATTCGGCGCACCGGCCGCGCTGCCTGGCGGCTGGGCAGTCCTTGTGCCTGCTCTGAACGGAGCGGACAGCATCGCGTGATGCCCGAAACACAAACGCCTCCACGAAGGAGGCGTTTTGAGGATCCGGGCTGGCAGGCGATGGCGCGCTGGCAGGATCGGTGCTGGCTGGCGTGGCGCTGGCTGGCTGGCTGGGCGAGTGTAGCGAGGCCGCGCACGCGCTGACGAAATGAGAATTAGTCTCAGCCTGTTACGGCGTAGGCGTAGCAGGCGAGCGGGTGCCGGATGCTGACGTCTTTGGCGCAGGTGACCGGTCGTTGGCGCGCTCGGGCGCGGGCGCAGGGTCGCCGCTGTCGTCCAGATCCGCCCCCGCATCGACCGCAGGCGCTACCGGCGGATAGGGGTAGGCAACCGCCGGTCCCGGCATAAGCCCCGCCCGCCAGCGGGCCAGCACTGGCGCGATGCGCTTGCCGAGCGACTGCTGCGGCAACGAGGGCAGTTCACCGTCCTGCTTTTCGCGCGCGGTGATCTCGGCCTTGGCTATGGTGAAGGCCGCCAGCGGATCGTCGCTCTGGTTCATCGCATCGATCAGCCAGGCCTGGCCGAAATAGGTAGCGTTGGAGGTGTTGCCGCAGCCGAACGAGGGGCGGTCGGCGCGCGCCGCGGTCAGTATCAGCGTGTCCGGCGAGCGCAACGCAGGGATGAAACCGCCGGAATAGCAGGCCGACAGCACGATGATGCGGTGGTCGATCCCGGCATCGTCCAACGCGGTGCGCAGATCCTGCGGGCTGATGAAGTCTTCTTCGTTCCCGTCCACCTGCACATACAGGGTGTGGTCTTCGGTGCCGTGGGTGGTGACGAACAGCAGCAGCGCGTCTTCCTTGCGATCCATGCGCTTGCCGACCGCCGCGAGCGTGTCGTAGAGATTGTCGTAGGTCGCCAGCGGTGCGTACGGCTGTTCGCCCAGGTTGTCGGGGTTGTTGACCAGGGCGACCACCCGCCCGCGGGCGTCGAAGCGCTGCTCGAACAACTGCTTGAGGTAGAGCGTTTCGTTGCGGAACACATCGTCGCTGGCATCGCCGGCAAAGCCGACCACGTACAGGTCGGTCACGCCGGGGCGCTGCGGTTGTAGCGCGGACAGTGCCTTGGCCAGCGCGGCCTGATCGACCGGGTCGGGTTCTGCGGTTTGTTGCGCGGCCGGTGCCGGCAAGGCTGCACCGGCATCGGGATGGCAACCGCCCAGCAGAACGACCATGGCCAGCAATGCCGGCGCCCGCCGGATCGCGGCCGCTGCGGGCAACCAGGGGGAAAGCGATGAGAACAACGCCGAGGCCTCTCGAAGACGCGTACCAGCGGTACCGACATGCTGCGCCTGGAAGAACACCCGGCCGCTGTGCGGCAACCGGATGCCTTCACTCACTGCGCTGGCTCAGAACACCAGCTGCGAAAAACTCTCCACCCGCTGATGGCTGCCGACGTCCTCGGCCGAGCGCGGCGTGGGGTAGTCTTCGCGGCGATCCAGCAGCGCGGTGCGCATGCCGGTGCGCTTGGCCGCATCCAGTTCCTCGATCACGTCCGACAGGAACAGGATCTCGGTGGCAGGCACGCCGATGCGTTCGGCGATGCGGCGGTAGCTGGCGCTCTCGCGCTTGGGGCCGACTTCGGTATCGAACCAGTCGGTGACCAGCCCGCTCAGATCCCCGGCATCGCTATGGGCGAAGAACAGCTTCTGCGCCGGCACCGAGCCGGACGAGTACACGTACAGCGGAATGCCTTGCGCATGCCAGGCCTGCAGCTGGATCGCCGCGTCGGCATAGATGTGCGCGGTGAAATCGGCGGTCTTGTAACCATCGCCCCAGATCAGCCCCTGCAAGGCCTTGAGCGCGGTGTGCTTGCGGTCCTCGTCGATCCAGGTCTGCAGCGTGGCGATCAACACCTCGTCCGGCACGTCCTCGCCGATCTCGTCGGCCACCTGGTTGAGCCAGTGACGCACCTGCGGGTGATTGCCGTGCTCGCGCACATAGGCGGGCATGGCACGACGTGCATACGGAAACAGCACGTCCTTGACGAACGAGATGCTGCTGGTCGTACCTTCGATATCGGTGAGGATCGCTTGCGGTCGTGTCATCGTCAGCTGGCCTTGTGAGGTTTCTCGGGGGCGTAGCGGGGGAATTGTTTGGCGATTTCGGTACCGGTGAAGTGGCCGACCCAGCCGTCGGGCTCGGTGAAGAAGCGGATCGCCACGAAGTGCGGCTCCGGCCCCATGTCGAACCAGTGCAGGGTGCTGTCGGGTACGGCGATCAGGTCGTCCTTGACGCACTCGATCTCGTAGACCTTGTCCTGTACGTGCAGGGTGAACAGGCCCGAGCCGGCGACGAAGAACCGTACTTCGTCTTCCTTGTGGAAGTGCTCGTCCAGGAACTTGGCGCGCATTTCCTCGCGCTTGGGGTTGTCCGGCGCGATGCTGACCACGTCCACGGTCTTGAAACCGCGCTCGGCGCTGATGCGGTCGATGTCGGCGCGATAGGCGTCCATCACCTGCTCGGGCGTGGCGCCGGGTTCGACCGGCTTGCTGGCATGCCAGCGCTCGAAGGTCACGCCGATCTTCTTCAGTTCGGTGGCGATCGCATCGCCATCGCGGCTGTCGAAGTGCGGGGTGGCGGGATTGGTGTCGGCGAAGATACGCAGTCGGCTCATGGCGGTCTGGCTCACGAAGGGGGACGGGCAGAACTCAGCGCGGGCCGCGCAATTTCAGCAGTTCGAGTTCGCAGTGCAGCAGGAATTCGAATGCCTCCAGATGGCGGCGTGCCTCGGCCATGTTGCGGCCCCAGGCATACAGGCCGTGTCCTTCGATGAGATACCCCCACATGCTGCGTTTGTCCAGCAGGGCGTCGACCTGCGTTGCGAGTACTTGCATGTCCTGGGTGTTGGCGAACACCGGCACGTCCACCGCGGTGTCGTGGGTGGTATTGCCGTCGAAGGCCTTGAGCAATTCGTAGCCTTCCAGGCGGATCACGCCGCTGCCTGCATACAGGCGGGACGCGATCGTCTGCACCGGCGAGTGGGTATGCAGCACGCAACCGATCTCCGGAAACCGACGATACAGCTGGGTGTGCAGCAGGGTTTCGGCCGACGGGCGCAGCGGGCGGCCGACGGCCTGGCCATCGAAATCCACCACCATGATGTCTTCTTCGACCAGGCGGCCCTTGTCGCGTCCGGAGACGGTGATTGCAGCGTGCTGTTCGTCCAGGCGATGGGAAAAATTGCTGCTGGTGGCCGGCGTCCAGCCGGCCTGGGCCAGCTCGCGGATATTGCCGATCAGCAACTGCGCCAGCTCGTGCAGACGGGCGGCGCTATAGGGCAGGGGGGCAGTGGTCGCATTCATGGACGTATTCTACTGCCCCACCGGATTACGGTCAGGTGCAGCGCAGCAGCGTGTGTTCCTGAAAGGCTCGGATCACGAGTCGCTGACAGAATGTGGCGAGCGCGCGTCTGGTAGTGAGCGCAGTGGTGGTGTAAGCCGTCTCTGGTTGGATGCAGTCAGAAGTTCGGGTCAACTGCTGAGTCGGGCGGGGGCTCGGCGCCCTCACCGCTTGCGGGACACGCCGTTAACCCGTCCATGGGGGCTCGGTGGCGGCATCCATGCCGCCAACGGTCCCGCAATCGGCGAGGACACCGAGCCAGACTGTGGTCGGTGGCGGCATGGAAAGCCGCCTGTCGCACATGTGTCGGGCGTCGAACCGGCGTGCCAGCATCTGACAACATGCATCACGCAACGCGCCCAACGATGCGCACCGACCATCTCGACCGGTCCTTGCCTGCCCACCGTCGCGGGACCTTGTTCGGCATGGATGCCGCATAAAAACCTGAAGGGACGGACCCGCGGCGTGTCCGGCGACAGTGAGCGGGCAAGGGGCCTGCATTCAAGCGACAGATCGTCACCCTCAAGCCAGGCGGCAGATCCGCGCGCCTGCAGGAAAACCGCAGATCGACCGCTTTGCAACCAGGGCCCGGACTATCTGCAATTCGTATACCGACGCGCAGTGTTCGCGTCAGCCACTGATGGCTCGCGCGTTTGCTCAGCGACCGTCGCGCAGGCGGCTGTGGCGGTAGCCGTAGCCGAAATAGATCGCCAACCCGACCAGCGTCCACAGCCCCATCAGCATCCAGTTGTGCAGGGTCATCGCCGACAGCAGCGCCAGGCAGCTCAGCACGCCGGCGATGCAGATCGGCCAGACGAACGGAATGCGGAACGGACGCGGCAGTTCCGGATGGGTGTGGCGCAGGATCAGCACACCGGCGCAGACGGCGGCGAAGGCGATCAGCGTGCCCATCGAAGTCAGCTCGCCCAGCACGTCCAGCGGGAACAACGCCGCCAGCAACGCGATGCCGATGCCGGTGATGACGGTATTGACATGCGGCGTGCGGTACTTGGGATGGATGCGGGTGAAGATCGCGGGCAGCAGGCCATCGCGGGCAATGATCATGAAGATGCGCGGCTGGCCGATGATCATCACCAGCACCACCGATGACAGCCCGATCAGCGCGCCCACTTCCACCACCACGCGCAGCCAGGCCAGCTGCGGGTGCGCGGCCACGGCGGTCACCACCGGCTCGTCGGTGCCCAGCAGGGTGTAGGGCACCAGGCCGGTCATCACCGCGGCCATGGCGATGTACAGCACGGTGCAGACCACCAGCGACAGCATCATGCCGATCGGCAGGTCGCGCTGCGGTCGGTGCGATTCCTGTGCCGCCACCGAGACCGCCTCGAAACCGATATAGGCGAAGAACACCATCGCCGCGCCGCGCAGCACGCCTTCCATGCCGTACTTGCCCGGACCTTCGTTGGCCGGGATGAAGGGGTGCCAGTTGGCGGTATCCACGTATTTCCAGCCGGCCGCGATCACCAGGATGATCAGTCCCGTCTTGAGGATCACCATCGCCATGTTCATCGCCGAGGACTTGCGGATGCCCACGTAGCACAGCCAGGTCAGCAACAGCACGATGCCGGCGGCCGGCAGGTTGGCGATCGCGCCGGTGGGTTGCAGCTTGCCGTCCAGCGGCGCGCTGACCAGGGCGGCCGGCAGATGGATGTCGAAGTGTTCCAGCAGGCTCAGGAAATAGCCGGTCCAGCTGACCGCCACCGCCGAGGCCGAGACGCCGTATTCCAGCACCAGCATCCAGCCGATGAACCAGGCCGCCAGTTCGCCGAAGGTGGCGTAGGTATAGGTGTAGGCGCTGCCGGACACCGGTACCATCGCCGCGAATTCGGCGTAGGCCATCGCGCAGAACGCGCAGCACACTGCGGCCAGCACGAACGACAGCATGATCGCCGGGCCGGCGTGATCGGCCGCAGCCTGGCCGGTGATGACGAAGATGCCGCCGCCGATCACCGCGCCGATGCCCAGGGCGGTCAGCCCCCAGGGACCGAGCGCGCGTTGCAGGCCCAGACCGTCGGCCGCCTCATGGCTGGCGTGCGGGTGTTTGGTGGCCCAGAGTTGCTTGAACATGCAGCGGTTCCTGTTGACTCCCTGCACATGGCGGTGCGGGCGGGTTCGAGATGTGCGGGTTGTTGCGAGGGACTCGCGGTGTCAGATTCCCGCACGCGGCGGTGCGGGCTGTTGCCGAGGACTTGCGGTCAAGCCTTGCGTGCCAGCCGGCTATGGTGGATGCCGTAACCGAAATAGATGCACAGGCCGATGACGGTCCAGCCGACGAATACCTTCCAGTGCTCCTGGAAGGCCTGGAAGAACAGGAACAGGCAGGCCAGTGCGCCCAATGGGCAGATCACCATGGCCAACGGCACCCGGAACGGGCGCGGCAGCTCGGGCTTGGTGAAGCGCAGCACCAGGACGCCGGCGCAGACAGTGGCAAAGGCGAGCAGGGTGCCCATCGAGACCAGTTCGCCCAGCACGTTCAACGGGATCATGCCGGCCAGCAGCGCGGCAACCACGCCGACGAACAGGGTGCCGACGTAGGGCGTGTGGAATTTCGGGTGCACCTTGCCGAACAGCCTGGGCATCAACCCGTCCTTGGACATGGTGTAGAAGATGCGCGGTTGCGCCATCAGCATCACCAGCACCACCGAGGAAAGGCCGGCGATCGCGCCGATCTCCACCGCGGTCTTGAGCCAGGTCAGCTGCGGGTGCGCTTCCAGCGCGGTGGCCACCGGCTTGGCAGTGCCGAGCTGGCTGTAGGGCAGCAGCCCGGTCAGCACCGCACAGACGATGATGTAGATCACCGTGCAGATCGCCAGCGACACCAGGATGCCGATCGGCATGTTCTTCTGCGGATCCTTGGTTTCGCCGGCCGAGGTCGAGACCGCGTCGAAACCGATATAGGAGAAGAACACGATGGACGCCGCGCGAAACACCCCGTCCCAGCCGAACTGGCCAGGGCCAGTGTTTTCCGGGATGAAGGGGTGCCAGTTGGCCGGGTCGATATAGGCGATGCCGAAGCCGACGAACAGGCAGATCACCACCACCTTGATCGCCACCACGATCGCATTGGCGAACGCCGACTGGGTGACGCCGACGTAGCACAGCATGCTCACTGCAGCGACGATCAGTACCGCTGGCAAATTGATGATGTTGCCGGAGCTGACGAAGCCGTGCCCGTCCCAGGTCAATGGCGCGCCAGCCAGCTCTGCCGGAAACGGCAGCCCCAGCGTGCCGGTCAGGAAGCTGATCAGGTAGGCCGACCAGCCCACCGCGACGCTGGAGCCGGCGAACAGATATTCCAGCACCAGGCACCAGCCGATGAACCAGGCAATGCCTTCGCCCAGCGTGGCGTATGAATACGAGTAGGCGCTGCCGGAGACCGGCATCATCGCGGCGAATTCGGCGTAGCACAGGCCGGCGAAGGCACAGGCGATGCCGGCAAAGACGAAGGACAGCATCACCGCCGGGCCGGCATGGTTGGCCGCGGCCTGGCCGGTCAGCACGAAGATGCCGGCGCCGATCACCGCGCCGATGCCGAGCATGATCAGGTGCTTGGCGGTGAGGGTCCGTTGCAGCGTGGCTTCGCCCTGCAGGCTGCCTTCGACCGGCTCGCCCGCATCGACGTGTCCAGCGGGCTCGATCGGTTTGACCCTCAACAGAGACTTCAGCATTCGGTACATCCCCAAGTGGCAAAGCCAAGGCGCTGGCGCCCGGGCGAAGGTGTGCGCCGCGTCCCGAGCGGACAGGCAAGCGGCCTACCTTGCCAAAGCTACACGCTCACGACAAGCGCGTACGCAGCATGAATGGCGATAATGGTGGCCTGGCCCACGCGCAACCGAGAACGACAGATGGTGGATGCAACCCTGCGGCAGCAACTGGCTGCCTACCGCACGCGCTGGCCGGACGAGGCCGTGGTGGCCGAGCAGTTCGCACAGTTGCTGGACGATGCCACCGATCCATTCGTGCGCGAGCGTGTCGAAGGTCATTTCACTGGCTCGGCCTGGGTGGTCAGCGCCGATGGCAGTCGCACCCTGTTGACCCATCACCGCAAGCTGCAGCGCTGGCTGCAACTGGGCGGGCACGCCGATGGCGACCGCGACCTGGCCCAGGTCGCGCTGCGCGAAGCGGAAGAAGAATCCGGTTTGCCCGGTCTGAGGCTGGCGGATGCGGATCTATTCGATCTGGACCGTCACTGGATCCCGGCACGCGGCGAGGTGGCAGGCCACTGGCACTACGATGCGCGCTACGTGGTGGTGGCTGGCGCGGACGAAGACTTCGAAGTCAGCGAGGAATCGCTGGCCCTGGCCTGGCGCCCGATTGCCGAGCTGCTTGCCGAGCCGCAGCTGGATCCGTCGCTGCGGCGCATGGCCGAGAAGTGGCTGGCTCGAAGCGTGTGATGGGTGCTGGGGGAGTGCGCCCTCATCCGCCCTGCGGGCACCTTCTCCCGCAAGCGGGAGAAGGGAGCAAGTGAGCACCGGATGACCCGTATTGCCTTCTCCCGCTTGCGGGAGAAGGTGGCGCAACGCGCCGGATGAGGGTGCTCGTGCACCACTCTGCCGCACCTGAGCACCGGACGACCTGCTCTGCCTTCTCCCGCTTGCGGGAGAAGGTGGCGCAACGCGCCGGATGAGGGCGCTCTTGCACCAACAGATCAATACAAGACCCGCGTCCGCAAGGTCCCTTCGATCAACGCCAGCCCGTCCTTCAACGCGGCGGCCTGCGCCTCGCTGGCGCTGACGTCGATCACCACGTAGCCGACCTTGGGGTCAGTACGCAGGAACTGGCCGTCGATGTTGACGTTGTGGCGCGAGAACAGTTCGTTGATCCTGGACAGCACACCCGGCACGTTGCGGTGGATGTGCAGCAGGCGCAGGCTATCGGCATGCTCGGGAAGCGTCACTTCCGGGAAATTCACCGCCGACAGGGTGCTGCCGTTGTCGCTGTAGCGCACCAGCTTGGCGGCGACTTCAATCCCGATATTGTCCTGCGCTTCCAGCGTGCTGCCGCCCACGTGCGGGGTCAGGATCACGTTGTCGTGCGCGGTCAACTTCGATTCGAACGCATCGCCATTGCCCTTGGGCTCGATCGGGAACACGTCCACCGCCGCGCCGCCGATCTGGCCGGAGGTGAGCGCCGCATCCAGCGCGTCGATGTCGATGACGGTGCCGCGCGAGGCGTTGATCAGGTGCGCGCCGGGCTTCATGCGGGCGATTTCGGCCGCGCCGATCATGTCCTTGGTCGACGGGGTTTCCGGCACGTGCAAGGTGACCACGTCCGAGCGCGCCAGCAGGTCGTCCAGGTCGATGGCAGCGCGTGCATTGCCCAGCGACAGCTTGGTCTCGATGTCGTGGAAGATCACCTGCATCCCTAACGCTTCGGCCAGCACGCCGACCTGGGTGCCGATATGCCCGTAGCCGACGATGCCCAGCACCTTGCCGCGTGTTTCGTGGCTGCCGGCGGCCGATTTCGACCAGCCGCCGCGATGGCACTCGGCATTCTTCTGCGGGATGCCGCGCAGCAACAGGATCGCTTCGGCGATGACCAGTTCGGCCACGCTGCGGGTATTGGAGTAGGGCGCGTTGAACACCGGAATGCCGGCCAGCTCGGCCGCGTCCAGATCCACCTGGTTGGTGCCGATGCAGAAGCAGCCCACCGCGATCAGGCGCTTGGCGTGCGCCAGCACCTGCGCGCTCAGCTGCGTGCGCGAGCGGATGCCGACGATGTGCGCGTCGGCGATGCGGGCGATCAACTCGTCTTCCGGCAACGACTTGGCATGCAATTCGATTTGCGAATAACCGGCGGCGCGGAACACATCCACTGCGGTCGGGCTGATGCCTTCCAGCAACAGCACGCGGATGTCCTGCTTGGGAAACGAGGTTTTCTTCGGCGACATGGGGGAGCGCAATGCAGCAATCGGGTCGGCAACTATGCCAGATGAGGTGCACGATGGGGCGCTCGCAACGCACGGTTCGCCCTCCCGCAGCCCTTGTGCCGCAACGGTTTCAGCTGAATCCAACGCATCGGTGCCGGCCTGCGGTGCGGCTGGACGAGGCCGGCGCACGCTGGCACGCTGTGCGGTTCCTATCCGCAGCGCCGCGTGCCATGACCGATCCCCGCATTCTTTCGTTGCAACAGGCCGTGCCGGCGTTGCGTTTGAAGACCGAGCCGGCCGACCTGGAACATTACGGCCGCGACTGGACGCGCCGCTGGACACCCGACCCGCTGGCCATCGCGCTACCGGGATCGGTCGATGAAGTGCAGGCGGTGATGCGCTGGGCCAACGCGCAAGGCGTGGCGGTGGTGCCCTCGGGCGGCCGTACCGGGTTGTCCGGTGGTGCGGTGGCGGCCAACGGCGAGCTGGTGCTGAGTCTGGAACGTCTGAACAAGCCGCTGGACTTCAACGCGGTGGATCGCACGCTCACCGTGCAGGCCGGCATGCCGCTGGAAGCGGTGCACAACGCCGCACGCGAACATGGCCTGATCTATCCGGTGGACTTTGCCGCGCGCGGTTCGTGCTCGATCGGCGGCAACATCGCCACCAATGCCGGCGGGATCCGGGTGATCCGCTATGGCAATACCCGCGAGTGGGTCGCCGGCCTGAAGGTGGTGACCGGCGCCGGCGAGCTGCTGGAGCTCAACAACGCGCTGGTGAAAAATTCCAGCGGCTACGATTTTCGCCACCTGCTGATCGGCTCCGAGGGCACGCTCGGCATTGTGGTCGAGGCGACCTTGCGGCTGACCGATCCGCCGCCGCCCAGCAATGTGATGCTGCTGGCGCTGCCCTCGTTCGATGTGCTGATGCAGGTGTTCGCCGCCTTCCGCGCGCAGCTGCGCCTGGAGGCCTTCGAATTCTTCACCGACCGCGCGCTGGAACACGTGCTGGCGCATGGCGCGCAGGCGCCTTTTGCCGAGGTGCATCCGTATTACGTGGTCACCGAATTCGCGGTGGGCGATCAAGCGCAGGAAGCGGCCGCGATGGCGGCGTTCGAGACCTGCATGGAGCAGGGCTGGGTCAGCGATGGTGTGATCAGCCAGAGCGATGCGCAGGCCGCGCAGCTGTGGCGCCTGCGCGAGGGCATCACCGAGGCGGTGGCACGCTATACGCCCTACAAGAACGATGTGTCGGTGCGGATCTCGGCCATGCCGGCATTCCTGGCCGAAACCCAGGCCTTGCTCGGCGAGGCCTATCCGCATTTCGACGTGGTGTGGTTCGGCCATATCGGCGATGGCAACCTGCACATCAATGTGCTCAAGCCCGATGCCACCAGCCAGGCCGAGTTCGTGGCGGCCTGCGACCAGGTCACCAAGCTGCTGGCGCAGGCGCTGCAGCGCTTCGGTGGCAGCATCTCGGCCGAGCACGGCATCGGGTTGGTCAAGAAGCCGTACCTGTGGAGCACTCGCTCCGGCGCGGAGATCGCATTGATGCGTGGCATCAAACATGTGCTCGACCCCCATCTTTTGCTGAATCCCGGCAAGCTGTTCGAGATGGACAATGCGCCCGCCGGCGCGCACGCCGGTTAGTCTCTCCGGACCTTCACATGGAAACGACACGCCGATGATGCGCCCACTTGTGTTTTGTGCATTGACCCTGCTGCCGCTGGCGGCGTTTGCTTCCAGCCTGGCTGGCACCTCGGCCGGCGCCTCGTCGGCCGGCTCGTCCAACAGCAGCAGCTCCGGCGACGACAAGGTAGTGGCCGATGCGCGCGAAGACGCGGCCGGCTTCGTCGCCAGCAACGGCGCCATCCGGGGCGCACGTCTGGAAGCGGCGCTGCTGCAACTGCGCACGCGCAGCGATGCAGCGCGCCTGGCCAGCGACCTGGAACTGGCGCAGTCCATCCTGGCGCAGTGAGTCCACGCCGACGCGGCGGGTGGTGGTTGGCCGCGGCGATCGTCGCGGCCGCACAGCTTGACGCCGCCGCCGCGCCGGTCTCGCGGATCGACATCGTGGCGTCGGTATCGGACCCGGCCGACCGCGCGGCCAGCGATGCGCTGGCGCAGCAGGTGGCCCAGCGCCTGCCGTTGCGCTTGGCCGAGCGTCTGAGGGCGCCGATCACCTTGCAGTGGCGCGACGATTTACCGGCCCAGGTGCATGGCCGTGCCATCGGCCAGCGCATTCTGCTTGATCGCGCCTTGTTGCAGGCATGGCGCGCGCAGCCGGCCAGTGCGCGCCGCGATGTCGCATCACCGCCCACGCGCGCCGCCATGGCGGCCTTGGTGCACGAGTTGGCGCATGTGCTCGACCGTAGCAGTGGCAGCGCCTTGTCGCGCGATCCGCGGTTGCGCGACCTGGCCGGCTGGCAGGTGCGTCCCTGGCGCATCGGACGTGGCGCCAACCGCTTCAGCGACCGCAGCCCCGACGACTACGAGCGGCACAGCCCGGCCGAGTTCGTCGCGGTCAATCTGGAATATTTCGTACTGGACCCGGACTACGCCTGCCGGCGTCCTGCACTGGCGGCGTGGTTCTCGCAACAGCTGGGTCCGCCGCAGGCTGCCGCGTCATGCGCGCCCGCGCTGCCATATCTGCAGGCCGACAACGATGCCGGTGCGATGTCCTTGCTGACGCTGGACCCGGCGCGCGTCTACGCGATGGACTACCTGCTCGCCGAAGGTAACGAACAGCCGATGAGCCGCTGGGGCCACAGCATGCTGCGGCTGGTGATCTGCGCGCCCGGCCGTGCGCCCGGGCCGGCGTGCCGGCTGGACCTGCAGTACCACCGCGTGCTGTCGTTCCGCGCCTTCGTTGGCGATGTGCAGATTTCCAGCTGGCGCGGGCTCACTGGCTCGTATCCCTCGCGCCTGTTCGTGCTGCCGTTGAACCAGGTGGTGGACGAATACACCAAGGTGGAACTGCGCGCGCTGTCGTCGGTGCCGTTGGCGTTGACACCGGCGGAGATCGCCGCGCTGCTGACGCGTGCGGCGCAGGTGCACTGGAGTTACGACGGGCGCTATTACTTCATCAGCAACAACTGTGCGGTGGAAACCTACAAGCTGCTGCACGACGGCGTGCCGCGTCTGGCCGCCGCCGGCCTGTCGTCAATCACTCCGCGCGGTGTGCGCCAGCGCCTGCAGCGCGCCGGCATTGCCGACATGAGCATGCTGGAGGATCGTGCCCAGGCCATGCGGCAGGGCTATTACTTCGAGTCGGCGGCGGCGCATTACCAGGCCATGTTCGATGTGCTCCGGCGCGGGCTGCCGGTGCCGCAGACCAGCGTTGAGCAATGGCTGGACGCGCAACCGGATGCACGTGCGCAGTGGTTCGATCGTGGCGGCCTGCGCGAAACCGCAGCGGCCTTGTTGCTGGAGCAGGCCGCGTTGCGGCGCCAGGAGTTGCTGGCGCGCGATGCCCTCAAACGCCTGCTGCAAGCGGGCGTGGTGGGGCGCGAAACAGTGCAGGGGCAGCTGCAGTCATTGTTCGCGCGCGAAGCGCAACTCAGTCGTCCCGCGATCCTGTTGGGACGCACTGGATACGGCTTGCCTCAGCCAGACGAGCAACAGCAACTGAGCGCGCGCGTGGCGCAGGACAGCGATATGCTGGTCGGTGGCTGGAAGCAGCTGCAGCGTCTGGGCCGCCAGCACTTGCCGGCCAATCTGCGCAGTGGATTGGAGCGGGGCGAGGCGAATGTGGCGCGTTTGCGCACGCGCCTGCGAGTGCTCGCGCGCGGCGATGCGGACGCCGACAACGTGCAGCCGGACATGCGCATGCCTGTGCAGGTGCAATAGCCAACCGGGCAACGCGAAGGGAGCGCAGCACGAGCGCCTCTCCCACGGGGGGTGAGAAGGCACCGCTTGCGCGCCAGTGGCGCGCGAGCCTTGGAGCGCCTGCGTCGCAAGCGCGGACCGGGACGCGGAGCGGGGGGGAATAGTGCGTCGGTGATTCTGACGACGCGTGGCGACGCGTTTATCATCGCGGCCGCTGACAGTTCTCTGCGGCGCCCCTGATCCGCCCCTACGGAGCACCTTCCCCTCCATGAAGGAGGGCAATGCCCCGGCGGGAGAAGGAAGAACTGCAGTCCTTCGTTCGCCCGCAGCGGCAAGCCCCTCTCCCGCCGGGGCGAGAAGGCACGGGTTGCGCGCCACTGGCGCGCGTGCCTTGGAGCGCCCGCGCTGCGAGCGCGGGCCGGGGCGCAGAGCGGGGGTTGGGGCGAGGGTATGGGGCGAAGCTATCGTGTAGGTCCAACTGCACGAGGCTTCGTCCTTACCGTCATCCGGCGCCACGCGCCACCTTTCCCCGCAAAGAGGACCAATGTCCCGAGGGGTGAGGGGATACCTCAGCCGGCGGGTTGCAGATCCGCTTGCATCGCATACTGGCGCAGCCATTGGCTGATGTGCGCATCGTTGCGGTACTGCTGCATCAGCTTGGCCAGACGTGCCGGCGCTGGTGTGCAGAATTGCGCAACTGCCACTTCGATCTCGTGGCGGCGATCGGCGTCGTAGGGTTCTTCGCCAGAGAAATGCACGCAGGTGTCGTAGTCGTCCACCAGCGCACGCACGTCGGCGGGCATGCCGCACAGGCCGGCCGGGTGCTGCAGCCATTCTTCCTCCACCTTGGGATCGGTGCAGGTTGCCGCAGCCGGCGCCGACGCGAGCGTCGGTGCCGGTTTGGCGGTGCAGGCAGCCAGCAGCCCCAGCGACAGGGCTGCGAGCAGGCGCCGCATCAGTCGGCGCGGCCGGCGAACTCGCCGGTGGTGGTGTTGACCAGCACGCGTTCGCCGTTGCTGATGTACTCGGGCACCATGATTTCCATGCCGGTATTGAGCTTGGCCGGCTTCGGGCGCTTGGTGGCGGTGCCGCCCTTGAGCTCGGGCGGGGTTTCCACCACTTCCAGCGTCACCGTCTGCGGCAGTTGCACCGCCACCGGCTGGTCGTCGATCACCTGCACGTAGATGCCGGTCAGGCCATCGGTGATGTAGCCGGCATCGTTGCCGATCACATCCGCATCCAGCGTGTAGGGAGTGAAGTCTTCGTCGTCCATGAACACGAACGCCTCACCGTCCTTGTACGAGAACGTGGACTGGCGGCGCAGCAGCTCGACTTCCGGCAGGTTGTCGTCGGCATCGAAGCTGGCATCCAGCTTTGCGCCGCCGGGCACGCTGTACATGATGAAGCGGAAACGCACGTTGCCGCCGCGCCCCTGCGGCGAGCTGCGCTCGATGTCGCGGATCTGATAAATGCCGCCGTTGTATTCGACGACGTTGCCTTTCTTGATGTCGTTGGCTTTCATGGGTTGAGTCGGAGATTGGGGATTAGGGATTGGGGATTTGGGATTGGCGAAAACAGGATTGCAGGAGGCGGGGAGGGTACGGCGTTCTTGCTGTGACCAATCCCCAATCCCGAATCCCCAATCCCGACTACTTGGATGCCAACCGCACGCCGCCGTCCAGGCGGATCACTTCGCCGTTGAGATAGCGATTGCGCAGAATGAAGGCGACGGTGTCGGCGTATTCGTCGGGTCGGCCCAGGCGCGAGGGGAACGGGATCGCCGCGGCCAGCGATTGCTGTACCGCTTCGGGCATGCCATCGACCATCGGCGTCCAGAACACGCCGGGGGCGATCGTCATCACGCGAATGCCGAAGCGGGCCAGCTCGCGCGCCATCGGCAGGGTCATGCCGACCACGCCGCCCTTGCTGGCGGCGTACGCGGCCTGGCCGATCTGGCCCTCGTAGGCGGCCACCGAGGCGGTGTGGATGATCACCCCGCGTTCGCCATCCTCGCCGGCGGCGTTGTGTTGCATGACATCGGCCGCGGCCTTGGCGACATTGAAGCTGCCGACCAGATTGACCAGCACGGTGTTGCGGAAGGTCGCCAGCGGCATCGGCGCTTCCTTGCCCAGCACGCGGCCAGCGCCCAGGATGCCGGCGCAGTTCACCACCAGATTCAGTCCGCCCAATGCCTGTGCGGCCTGCGCGATGTTGGCCGCCACCTGCGCTTCATCGGTCACATCGGTGGCGAAGTAGTGCGCGTTGCCGGCACCCAGCAGCGCAAGCGCCGCGTCGGCCTTGTCGGCATTGACGTCGAACAGGGCCACCTTGCCGCCATCGGCAACGATGCGCTGCGCCACTGCCAGGCCGAGCCCGGACACGCCACCGGTGATCACCGCGAGGACAGGAGTTGGCTGCATGGATGGAATCCTTGAAGAAGCGGTGCGGGCCGACACAGGTCGGCTCGCGAACGGGTTGGCGCGGGGCCGGCAATTCTAGCCGAAGCCCTTGCGCGATCGTGGTGGTGTAACGGCCTGGCGAACCTCAGCCGGCCGCCGCCAGTGCCTTGCCCACCTTGCTGCCGGTGTCGCGCCCGAGCAGTTGCGCCAGCCAGCGGCCGGTGCGGGCGAGGGCGGGCAGGTCGATGCCGGTGGACATGCCCAGGCCATGCAGCAGGTACACCACGTCTTCGCTGGCGACGTTGCCGCTGGCGCCCTTTGCGTACGGGCACCCGCCGGCGCCGGAGACGGCGGCATCGACCACGCGCACGCCTTCCTCTAGGCAGGCGGCGATATTGGCCAGCGCCTGGCCATAGGTATCGTGGAAATGCACGGCCAGGGCCTGCATCGGCACCTGCTGCGCCACCGCGGCCAGCATCTGCTGCGCCTTGCGCGGCGTGCCGACCCCGATGGTGTCGCCCAGCGAGATCTCATAGCAGCCCAGCGCGTACAGCCGTTGCGCCACATCCACCACGTCGGCCACCGGCACCTCGCCCTGGTAGGGGCAGCCGAGCACGGTGGAGACATAGCCGCGCACACGCACGCCATCGAGGGCGGCCTGCTCCAGGATCGGGCGAAACCGCTCGATCGACTCATCGATGCCGGCATTGGTGTTGGTGCGGTTGAACGTCTCCGACGCGGCCGTGAAGACCGCCACCTCGCGCGCCCCGGCGGCCTGCGCGCGGGTATAGCCCTGCAGGTTCGGCACCAGCACCGGGTAGGCGATGCCAGGCGCTTGCGTGATGCCGGCGAACACCTCGGCGGCGTCGGCCAGTTGCGGCACCCAGCGAGGGCTGACGAAGCTGGTGGCTTCGATGGTGCGCAAGCCAGTGGCCGACAACTGGTCGATCAGCGCGATCTTGTCGGCGGTGGCGATCGGTTGCGCCTCGTTCTGCAGCCCATCGCGCGGGCCCACCTCGACGATGCGGACGAAGTCGCTCATTCGGTCCGGTCGCCGTGCAGGTTGCTGCAGGCGAGGTCGACATGGTCGAACGCGCTCACGCCACGCTCTCCGGCACCCAGGCGGGAGCGCGCTTGTCCAGGAACGCCCCCAGGCCCTCCTGGCCTTCGGGCGAGACGCGCAGGCGGGCGATCCAGGCCGCGTTGGCGGCATCGATGGCGTCGCGGTCGGCGGCCGGCATGACCGAGCGCACCAGGGATTTGGCCGTGCTGGCGGCCAGTGGCGCAGCCGCCAGCAACAGGCGGACCTGGCGCTCCACTGCCGTGTCCAGTTGATCGGCCGCAACCAGCTGGTGCAGCAAGCCCAGCGCCTGCGCGGTGCCGGCGTCGAAGATCTCGGCAGTGGCGAACCAGCGTCGTGCCTGGCGCGCACCGATGGCGGCGACGACATAGGGCGAGATCACCGCCGGCAGCAGCCCCAATTTGCTCTCGGTCAGGCCGAAGCGCGCCTCGACGCAGCCGATGGCGATATCGCAGCAGGCCACCAGGCCGACGCCACCACCGAAGGCCGCGCCATTGACGCGGGCGATGGTGGGCTTGGGCAGTTCGTCCAGCGTGCGCATCAGTCGCGCCAGCGCCAATGCATCGGCGGCATTCTCTGTTTCGCTGGCACTGGCCATGCCGCGCATCCAGGTCAGGTCGGCGCCCGCGGAAAACGCGTCACCGGCACCGGTCAACACCACCACGCGGATCTGCGCTGCACTGCCGGCCTGTTGCAGGGCGGTGGTGAGGGCTGCGATCAAGGTCGCATCGAAGGCGTTGTGCACCGCGGGGCGGTGCAGGCGCAAGGTGCGGACCACTCCCTGGTCCTCGACGATCAAGCCGGTGTCCTGCATTGCCTACGTCCATGAATGGGATGCGAACCATGATAACGGCACCGCTCGCCGGAGCCATGACGCGGTGCGTCGATGCTAGAATTGAGAACCATTCCTAACAATCAGGCCGTCTTTGTGACGTTGTCGGATATGCCATTGCATCGTGTCGCCACCGTGGAATCCGTGCAGGACCGTCAGCCCAACGACACCATCGCACGGCGGTTGCGCGAGCTGGGTTTCGTGGCGGGCGAGGACGTGACGGTGCTGGCGGTGGGGCCTGTCGGCCGTGAGCCGCTGCTGGTGCAGGTGGGCTATACGCGCTTTGCCCTGCGCCGCAGCGAGGCGGCACGGGTGCAGGTGCGGCAGGACGGAGCACCTGCATGAGCGCGGCAGCGGCTCCCTTGCGTCTGGCGCTGGTGGGCAATCCCAACAGCGGCAAGACCGCACTGTTCAATCAACTCACCGGCAGCCGCCAGAAGGTGGCCAACTACACCGGCGTCACCGTCGAGCGCAAGGAAGGACACTTCCGCGCGCCGTCCGGACGCGATTTCGCCGTGCTGGATCTGCCCGGTGCCTACAGCCTGCAGCCGGCCAGCCTGGACGAGGCGATCACCCGCGACCTGTGCCGCGGCTTCTACCCCGGCGAACCGGCACCGGACGTGCTGGTCTGCGTGATGGATGCGACCAATCTGCGCCTGCACCTGCGCTTTGCGCTGGAGCTGCGCGAACTGGGCCGGCCGATGATCGTGGCATTGAACATGGTCGATGCCGCGCAGCGGCGCGGCATCGTCATCGACCTGCCGGCGCTGGAACAGGCGCTGGGTGTGCCGGTGGTGGAAACCGTGGCGGTGCGGCGCGGTGGCGCCAAGGCCCTGGTGGAGCGGCTCGATACGCAGGCGGCCAGCCTGGCCGCGCCGACCGCCACGCCCCCGGCCGATGGCAACTACCACGCGCAGGTGCGGCAGATCCTGAGCGCGGCGGTGACCATGCCCACGCGCACCTCGCGGGTGGACGACGCGCTGGACCGCTGGCTGCTGCATCCGGTCTGGGGGCTGGTGACGCTGGCGGTGGTGATGTTCCTGATCTTCCAGGCGGTGTATGCCTGGGCCACGCCGGTGATGGACCTGATCGATGCCGGCACCGCTGCGCTGGGCGAATGGGTGGGAACCGCCATGCCGGAAGGCCCGCTCAACAGCCTGCTCAAGGACGGCATCATCGCCGGCCTGGGCGGGGTGATCATCTTCCTGCCGCAGATCCTGATCCTGTTCGCCTTCATCCTGGCGCTGGAAGAATCCGGCTACCTGCCGCGCGCCGCCTTCCTGCTCGATCGCATGATGGCGGCGGCCGGCTTGTCCGGGCGCTCGTTCATTCCGTTGCTGTCGAGTTTTGCATGTGCGGTGCCGGGCATCATGTCCACCCGCAGCATCCAGGACCCGCGCGACCGGCTGGCCACCATCATGGTCGCGCCGCTGATGACGTGTTCGGCGCGCCTGCCGGTGTACGCGCTGCTGATCGGCGCCTTCATTCCGCAGAAGACCGTCTGGGGCATCTTCAACCAGCAGGGGCTGGTGCTGTTCGGTCTGTATGCCGCCGCCATCGTCAGTGCATTGCTGGTGTCGTGGACGATGAAGAAGTGGCGCCGCGACAAGAGCGAGCATCCGCTGATGCTGGAGCTGCCGTCCTACCGTGTGCCGCACCTGCGCGACCTGGCGCTGGGGTTGTGGGAGCGCGCCTGGATCTTCCTCAAGCGCGTGGGCGGCATCATCCTGGCGCTGACCATCCTGCTGTGGTTCCTGCTCTCGTTCCCGGCGGCGCCAGCCAATGCCACCCTGCCGGCGATCGACTACAGCTTCGCCGGCCGCATCGGCCACGCGATGGCGGTGTTCTTCGCACCGCTGGGCTTCAACTGGCAGATCTGCATCGCGCTGATTCCCGGCCTGGCCGCGCGCGAAGTGGCGGTGGCCTCGCTGGCCACGGTGTATGCGCTGTCGGCCGCCGATGACGATGCCGCCGCACAGGCCCTGTCGCCGCTGATCAGCGATGGCTGGTCGCTGGCCACCGCGCTGTCGCTGCTGGTCTGGTACATCTATGCACCGATGTGCATCTCCACGCTGGCCACGATCAAGCGCGAAACCAATTCGTGGAAGCAGATGACCGTCAGCGCGGTGTACCTGTTCGCGCTGGCCTACCTGGCCTCGCTGGTGACCTACCAGCTGGCGGTCGCGCTCGGGGCTGGCTGAGGTGGACCTGCCGCTCACCCTGCAATACCTGGTCATCGCCGTCGCGGTGCTGCTCAGCCTGTGGGTGGTGATGAAGAAGCAGTTTCCCGGCACGGTGCGCCGCTTGCGCGGGGCGCTTGCGCTCGCTCTGCTGCGCGCCGGCCTGCCGGCCTGGATGCACGTGCTCGGCCGCCGCATCGCACCGCCGGCCACGCAGGGTGGCGCGTCCTGCGGCGGTTGCGACAGTTGCGGCCCGACGCCGTCACGCAAGCACTGACGCGCGCAACCTCGGCTACACTTGCGCGGCCGCAGGACGCGGCATGACAGGGGGATGGGAATGCGTTTGCTGGTGTTGCTGGCGATCCTGGCCGCGGTGGCCGGGCTGTACAACTACGGCGGTAACTCGCTGGACGAAAAGCAGGTGCGCGATTTCTACGCCGCCCAGGACAAGGCGATGATGGGCCAGGATGGCGAGGCCCTGTGCAAGATGACGGCGCCGGAATTCGAAATGGTGGTCCTGTACCGCATGGATTCTCACCAGAAGCGCGAGACCACCAACCGCGCCAAGTACTGCAAATCCAACGGCGAATGGGCGCAGGTGCTGAGCCAGATGCGGCATTTGGCAGAGCCGGAAGAACTGATCGACTACAAGCAGACGATCACCAAGATCGAGATTGCGCCCGACGAACAGTCGGCGCTGGTGGAGACGCGCGCCACGCTCGGCCTGCCGGGCATGCGCATGACCTTCCGCTCGCGTGACAAGCTGATCCGCAAGCGCTGGAAAACGCTGATTACGCGCAGCGAGGGCTCCGCCTGGGTTGGGCCGGCTTACCAATAGCCTGGTGCCCGCAATGGCGGCGCGTTTCACGCTGCAGTGCACAGCATCCACGCAACTGTCGTTGGGTATGCTTGTGCCATGACCACTTCCTTCCAGATTTCCCGACGTGCGCAGGCGCTGACCAGTTCGGCGATTCGCGAAATTCTCAAGGTGACCGAGCGCCCGGAGGTCATTTCCTTCGCTGGTGGCCTGCCATCGCCGGCCACCTTTCCGGTGGAGCGCATGCGCGCGGCCAGCGACCAGGTCTTGCGCGATGCGCCGCAGGCGGCGTTGCAATACGGCCCGACCGAAGGCTATGCGCCGCTGCGCGAGTGGGTGGCTGCGCGCCTGAGCCGCGATGGCGCCAGCATCCGGCCCAGCCAGGTGCTGATCACCACCGGCTCGCAGCAGGGCCTTGACCTGTTGGGCAAAGTGTTCATCGACGAAGGCAGCAAGGTGCTGGTGGAGACGCCTAGCTACCTGGGCGCACTGCAGGCGTTTTCGCTGTTCCAGCCCAGCTTCGTCGGCATGCCCTCGGACGAGGAGGGCGTGGTGGTGGACGCGCTGGATCCGGCCCTGCTGGCCGATGCGCGGTTTCTGTATTGCCTGCCCAACTTCCAGAATCCCACCGGCCGCCGTCTGCCGCTGGCCCGGCGCCAGGCGCTGGTGGAGCGTGCCGCGCAGGCGGGCGTGCCGATTGTCGAAGACGATCCGTATGGCGAGCTGTATTACAGCGGTGAGCCGCTGCCGAGCCTATTGTCGATGAACCCCGAAGGCGTCATCTACATGGGTTCGTTCTCCAAGGTGCTCGCGCCGGGCCTGCGACTGGGTTACGTGGTGGCGCCGGAGGCGGTGCTTGGCAAGCTGATCCAGGCCAAGCAGGCAGCCGATCTGCATACGCCATCGTTCACCCAGCGCGTGGTGTACCAGACCCTGCAGGACGATTTTCTCGACACCCATATCCCGCAGATTCGCGCGCTCTACGCACGCCAGTGCAGCCTGATGCTGGAAGCGCTGGACCTGCACTTCCCGGAACAGGTGCAATGGAACCGCCCCGAAGGCGGGATGTTCCTGTGGGTCAGCCTGCCCCCGGGACTGGACGGCACGGCGCTGCTGGCGCGCGCCATCGCACGCAACGTGGCCTTTGTGCCGGGTGCGCCGTTCTTTGCCACCTTGCCGCAGGCCAACACCTTGCGCCTGTCGTTCGTGACCGTGCCGGCCGAAAAGATCGATGCCGGCATCCAGGTGCTGGGCGAAGTGTTGCGCGAGGCATTGGCCGAGCTGCCGGGGCAGGGTGCATGACGGCATCCGCAATGACCGCGCAGACGCCATCGTCCACGCCGATCGATAGCGTGGCCATTGGCGTGGCGCGCGATTTCAGCCGCCCTGGCTCGCGCAGCGCCATCGACAAGCGTGCGGTGCCCGGACCAGTGCGGGTGGGTATCGACGGGCTGGACGGCGACGAGCAGGGCGACCGCCGCGTGCATGGCGGGCCGGACAAGGCCATCCACCATTATCCGCGCGACCACTATGCCGCCTGGCGCAGCGAACTCGGTGCGCATGCCTTGCTGGAGAACGCCGGTGCCTTCGGCGAGAACCTGAGCACCGTCGGGCTGACCGAAGCCGACATTTGCCTGGGCGATCGCTTCGCGTTGGGCACGGCGGTGGTGGAGGTGTCGCAAGTGCGCCAGCCATGCTGGAAACTCTCTGACCGCTTCGGCGTGCGCGACATGGCGCGCCGGGTGCAGGACACCGGCCGTACCGGCTGGTACTACCGCGTGCTACAACCCGGTGTCGTGGCTGCAGGCGACGTCCTGGCCTTGCAGGCACGTCCGAATCCACACTGGTCGCTGTCGCGCCTGCAACAACTGCTCTACGCACGCGCGGTGGACGAAACCGCCATCGCCGAGGTGCTGACGCTGCCATTGGTGCCGTCATGGCGCACCCTGTTCGAACGCCGCCTGCAACGCAGTCAGGTCGAGAGCTGGAGCAAACGCCTGGATGGCGTGGAAGATTGAGGGCAGCTGACAACACGGTTGCTTGGAGCGGCTACCAAAACGTAGCGAGCGGTCGTCAGGTGGATGAGGACGGCGCGGAGGAAGCGCAGTGTACGAGTGGTACATGCCGCACCAAGCGCCGACCGCGCCCGCCTGACGGCCGCGCAGTCGTTCTGCTAGCTGCTCTTAGCAGCCATGCGGGCATGGCGGTGCCCGCAATCGGCAGGCCACTTCTCCGCTTCGAATGCTGCGCGCCGTCCACACCCACCCGACGACTGCTCGCCGCGTTCTGTAGCCCGCTTCAGGGAGCGATGCTTGCAGCGCCCGCGCTGATTGTCCTGGTTGATGCAGCTTTTTGGTGGGCTGGCGCCAAACCACCAGCCCACCGCACACCGAACCACCATCGCAACAACGTAGCCCCGCACGCTGCCGCGCCGACACGGCGCAGGCACTCCAGCCAGCGCCCGCAGTGCTCTCTTGCAGGCGTGCTCTGCAGCGGCGCGCAATGCGCGCTTACAGCACATCGCCATACTTTGCACCGCTGCCAGCCCAGCGCATGCATGCACAGTGCAAACGCGCGACCCTCGATTGCCAAGCGACTGATCAACCGCAAACGCAAGTGACGAGTAATCATCCCGCAGTCAGCCCGAGCCCCCAGCCAACTCCCGAAAAGTTCCTGCATCTACTCGCGGCCTCGGGCTTCATGCTCTCCGACTCCCGACTCCCGACTCCCGACTCCCGACTCCCGACTCCCGAATCCCGAATCCCAGCACCTTGTACAACCCCCGCAGCCTCGCTAGCCTGCGGGCATGACAACGTCTCCTATAAAAGTGTTGATCCACGGTGCCTCCGGGCGGATGGGCAAGGCCTTGCTGCGCCTGGCGGCCGATGACGAGGCCTTGCAGGTTGTCGGGGCAGTGGTGGGGCGTTCGCCTGCGCAGCGGGTGGTGGACGGCGTGCCGTTCTTCGCCGCCAGCGAGCTGGGCGGCGCGCCCGCCTTCGATGTGGCGATCGATTTCAGCCTGCCGCAGGGCTTTGCGCCGATCCTGGCGTTGTGCGCGCAGCGCGGCAAACCGCTGGTGTCCGGTACGACCGGCCTGGACGAGGCGCAGCGCTCGGCATTGCTGGAGGCCGCGCAACAGATCCCGCTGGTGTGGGCCTCCAACTTCAGCCTGGGCGTGGCGGTGCTGACCGAGCTGGTCGAACGTGCCGCCGGTACCCTGCCGGGCTGGGATTGCGACATCGTCGAAGCGCATCACGTGCACAAGCAGGACGCGCCATCGGGCACCGCGCTGACCCTGGGCGAAGCCGCCACCGGCAGCGGCGCGCAGCCGCGCTTTGCCAGCCTGCGTGCCGGCGATATCGTCGGCGAGCATACGGTGCAGTTCACTGGGCTGGGCGAGCGGGTGGAGCTGGTGCATCGCGCCACCAACCGCGACATCTTCGCGCGTGGTGCGCTGCATGCGGCCAAGCGCCTGATCGGCCGGCCTGCCGGCAGCTATCGGGTGCGCGACCTGGTGCTATAGCGCAGCGCAACCGCGTGTGAACGCACGCCGTGCGTGGCCGCGCATTCATGCGGGAGCGCCGCCGTGCAGGCGCTGGTCTCGCTCGTCAGGCTGGCAAGGCCGGGCACTTGCCATTACAATTCTCGCTTGCCCGAACCAGCGTCGGACCGGTCCCCAGCACCGCGTCCGCGCTTTGCTGCAACCGGAATTTGGCCGGAAGCGCATCGGAGTCCCAGGCAGCCAGAGCGAGACCCCACGTGACCCAACCCGCAATCCTTGTCCTCGAAGACGGCACCGTGTTCGAGGGCGAATCCGTAGGCGCCAACGGGCTTTCCGTCGGCGAAGTGGTGTTCAACACCGCCATGACCGGTTATCAGGAAGTCCTGACCGATCCCTCCTACGCCCGCCAGATGGTCACGCTGACCTATCCGCATATCGGCAATACCGGTTTCACCGACCAGGACGACGAGGCCCGCAAGATCTGGGCTGCCGGCCTGATCGTGCGCGATGTGCCGCGCCGTCCCAGTAGCTGGCGCAGCCAGGTGGCCCTGCCGGAATGGCTGCAGGCACGCGGCGTGGTGGCCATTTCCGGCATCGATACCCGCAAGCTGACCCGTCTGCTGCGCGAAAAGGGCGCGCAGAACGGTGCGCTGATGGCTGGCGAAATCGACGTGGAAAAGGCACTGGAAGCCGCGCGCAAGTTCCCCGGCCTGAAGGGCATGGACCTGGCCAAGGTGGTCTCGACCGAGGCCAGCTACACCTGGCAGGAAGGCTCGCTGGATTTGAATTCCAATACCTTCCTGGGTCTCGGTGCGTTGAATGATGGAAAGTCCGCACAAGGGCAAACATTCAAGGTCGTTGCCTACGACTATGGCGTCAAGATCAACATCCTGCGCATGCTCGCCGAGCGCGGCTGCGATGTCACCGTGGTGCCGGCGCAGACCCCGGTAGCCGAGGTGCTGGCGATGAACCCGGACGGTGTGTTCCTGTCCAACGGCCCCGGCGATCCGGAACCTTGCGACTACGCCATCGCAGCGATCAAGGAGTTGGTGGCGAAGAAGGTGCCGACCTTCGGCATCTGCCTGGGCCATCAGCTGCTGGCACTGGCCGCTGGCGCGAAGACGCTGAAGATGACCACCGGCCACCATGGCGCCAATCACCCGGTGCAGGATCTGGACGGCGGGCGGGTGATGATCACCTCGCAGAACCATGGCTTTGCGGTGGACGAAAGCACGCTGCCGGCCAATGTGCGGGTCACCCATCGCTCGCTGTTCGACGGCACCAATCAGGGCATCGCGCTGACCGACGCGCCGGCGTTCTCGTTCCAGGGCCATCCGGAAGCATCGCCGGGCCCGCGCGATGTGGGGCCGTTGTTCGATCGGTTCACGGCGCTGATGGCGGCCAAGGCCTGATGAAGGCAGCGCTGGCCCTGCCGTCGCGATCGCGCCGCTGGCGTGTGATCGTGTTGGCGGCGCTGGTGCTTGCTGCCTATCCGGCGTTCGTGCTGATTGCGGTGTATGCGCAGTGGCTCGGCGCCGGCCTGGCAGGCGGACGCAACGGGCCGGCCGATGCCTATCGACACAGCCTTGCAAGCGCCATCGTCGCCTACACCTTGTCCCCGCGCTGCGTGGATCTGGTCACGGCGATGATGGAGCGCGGCGGGCAGGGCAATGCCAGCCGGGCGATGGATGCCCACAACAATGCGATCGGCGCGCGTATCGGCGCGGCCGCTCCAAGCTGGGCCGCGATGCAGCGAGAGGTTCGCGCCGCGGTCGACCATGGTGCGATCGATGCCCGATCGCCCGACCAGATCACCTGGCGCGCTCCTGCAGCGTGGCAGGACCGACTTTACTGAGGACCCCCATGCCAAAGCGCACCGACCTTAAAACCATCCTCATCATCGGCGCTGGCCCGATCGTCATCGGCCAGGCCTGCGAGTTCGACTACTCCGGCGCGCAGGCGTGCAAGGCGTTGCGCGACGAGGGCTACCGCGTGGTGCTGGTCAACAGCAACCCGGCCACCATCATGACCGACCCGAACATGGCCGACGCCGTGTACATCGAGCCGATCAACTGGCAGACGGTCGAAAAGATCATCGCCAAGGAACGGCCCGATGCGCTGCTGCCGACCATGGGCGGTCAGACCGCGCTGAACTGCGCGCTGGATCTTGCCGACCACGGCGTGCTGGAGAAGTACAACGTCGAGCTGATCGGCGCCAAGCGCGAAGCTATCCGCATGGCCGAAGATCGCGAGCTGTTCCGCGTGGCGATGGGCGAGATCGGCCTGGAATGCCCCAAGGCCGAAGTGGCGCACACGCTGGAAGAAGCGCTGGATATCCAGACCCGCGTCGGCTACCCGACCATCATCCGTCCCAGCTTCACCCTGGGCGGTAGCGGCGGCGGCATCGCCTATAACCGCGAAGAGCTGATCGAGATCGTCGGCCGCGGCCTGGAGCTGTCGCCGACCACCGAAGTGCTGGTGGAAGAATCGGTGCTGGGCTGGAAGGAATTCGAGATGGAGGTGGTGCGCGATACCGCCGACAACTGCATCATCGTCTGCGCGATCGAAAATCTCGATCCGATGGGCGTGCACACCGGCGACTCGATCACCGTGGCCCCGGCGCAGACCCTCACCGACAAGGAATACCAGCGCCTGCGCGATGCCTCGATCGCGGTGCTGCGCAAGATCGGCGTGGATACCGGCGGCTCCAACGTGCAGTTCGGCATCAGCCCGACCACCGGCCGGGTGGTGGTGATCGAGATGAATCCGCGCGTGTCGCGTTCCTCGGCGCTGGCCTCCAAGGCCACCGGTTTCCCGATCGCCAAGGTCGCCGCCAAGCTGGCGGTGGGCTACACGCTGGACGAATTGCGCAACGAAATCACCGGCGGGCTGACCCCGGCCTCGTTCGAGCCGTCGATCGACTACGTAGTGACTAAGATTCCGCGCTTTGCGTTCGAAAAATTCCCGCAGGCCGATGCACGCCTGACCACCCAGATGAAGTCGGTAGGCGAGGTGATGGCGATGGGCCGCACCTTCCAGGAGTCGCTGCAGAAAGCGCTGCGCGGCCTGGAGACCGGCAAGATCGGCCTGGATCCGACCGGGCTGGACCTGAGCAGCGAAGACGACATCGCCGTGCTCAAGCGCGAGCTCAAGGCGCCGGGTCCGGAGCGCTTGTTCTACGTGGCCGATGCCTTCCGCGCTGGCATGACGGTGGACGAGGTCTACGCGCTGTCGTTCATCGACCCGTGGTTCCTGGACCAGATCGAAGAACTGATCAGCCACGAACAGCAACTGGCCGACGATGGCATGCCGGCACTGGATGCGCCGCGTCTGCGCACGCTCAAGCGCGCCGGCTTCTCCGATGCGCGTCTGGCGCAGCTGATCGGCAGCAACGAGGAATCGGTGCGTACGCTGCGCCGCGCGCTCAAGGTGCGCCCGGTGTACAAGCGCGTGGACTCGTGCGCGGCCGAGTTCGCCACCAGCACCGCCTACCTGTATTCGACCTACGAGGAAGAATGCGAGGCGCTGCCGACCACGCGCGACAAGATCATGATCCTCGGCGGCGGCCCCAACCGCATCGGCCAGGGCATCGAGTTCGACTACTGCTGCGTGCACGCGGCACTGGCGCTGCGCGACGATGGTTTTGAAACCATCATGGTCAACTGCAACCCGGAAACCGTCTCCACCGACTACGACACCTCCGACCGCCTGTACTTCGAGCCGCTGACGTTGGAAGACGTGCTGGAGATCGTCGAGCTGGAACAGCCCAAGGGCGTGATCGTGCAGTACGGCGGCCAGACCCCGTTGAAGCTGGCGCGTGCGCTGGAAGCCAACGGCGTTCCGGTGATCGGCACCAGCCCGGACTCGATCGACCTGGCCGAAGACCGCGAGCGTTTCCAGCAGCTGGTCGACACGCTGGGCCTGAAGCAGCCGCCGAACCGGATCGCGCGCAACCCGGAAGAAGCCCTGGTGCTGGCGCGCGAGATCGGCTACCCGCTGGTGGTGCGCCCGAGCTACGTGCTCGGCGGCCGCGCGATGGAAATCGTCTACGGCGAATCGGATCTGGCGCGCTACGTGCGCGATGCGGTGAAGGTTTCCAACGACTCGCCGGTGCTGCTGGACCGCTTCCTGGACAACGCGGTGGAAGTGGACGTGGACATCATTGCCGACAAGGACGGCAAGGTGCTGATCGGCGGGGTGATGGAACATATCGAAGAGGCCGGCGTGCATTCGGGCGATTCGTCCTGCTCGCTGCCGCCGTATTCGCTCTCGCCCAAGACCCAGGCCGAACTGCGCCGCCAGGTGGTGATGCTTGCCGAAGGCCTCAACGTGGTCGGCCTGATGAACACCCAGTTCGCGGTGCAGGTCAACGATGCGGGCGATGACATCGTGTATCTGCTGGAAGTGAACCCGCGCGCCTCGCGCACCGTGCCGTTCGTATCGAAGGCCATCGGCATGCCGCTGGCCAAGATCGCCGCCCGCTGCATGGCCGGCAAGACGCTGGCCGAGCAGGGTGCCACCAAGGAAATCGTGCCGGACTACTACTCGGTGAAGGAGGCGATCTTCCCGTTCGCCAAATTCCAGGGCGTGGACCCGATCCTGGGGCCGGAAATGCGTTCCACCGGCGAGGTGATGGGCGTGGGCCGCAGCTTCAGCGCCGCGTTCGCGCGTGCGCAGGAAGCTGGTGGCATCAAGGCGCCGCCGGTGGGCAAGGCCTTCGTGTCGGTGCGCGACCCGGACAAGCAGCGCGTATTGCCGGTGGCACAGGCGCTGGTGGAGCGTGGCTACACCCTGGTGGCCACCCGCGGGACCGGTGCCTGGTTGCAGCAGAACGGCCTGAACTGCGAGATCGTCAACAAGGTGGCCGAAGGCCGCCCGCACATCGTCGATTCGATCAAGAACGGCGAGATCGTGTATATCGTCAATACCACCGAAGGCCGCGCCGCCATCTCCGACTCGTTCTCGATCCGGCGTGAAGCATTGCAGCATCGCGTGACCTATTCGACCACTGTCGCCGGCGCCAAGGCGCTGGTGCATTCGCTGGAATTCCGCGGCACCGGCCCTGTCTGGTCGCTGCAGGAACTGCACAAGGAGCTTCAGGCATGAGAGCACCCATGACATCCAAGGGCGCGCAACGTTTGCGCGAGGAACTGGAACAGCTGAAATCGGTCAAGCGTCCGGCGGTGATCGCCGCGATCGCCGAGGCGCGCGCGCACGGCGATCTGAAGGAAAACGCCGAGTACCACGCCGCGCGTGAGCAGCAGAGCTTCATCGAAGGCCGCATCAAGCAGCTGGAAGGCGAGCTCTCGCATGCCGAGATCATCGACATCACCAAGCTGGGTGCCGGCAGCAAGATCGTGTTCGGCGCCACGGTGACGCTGGCCGACGTCGAAACCGACGAGGAAAAGCGCTACCAGATCGTCGGCGACCTGGAAGCGGACATCAAGATGGGCCTGATTGCGATTTCCTCGCCGCTGGCACGCGCGCTGATCGGCAAGCTGGAAGGCGATGCGGTGACCATCGACGCGCCGGCTGGCCAGCGCGAGTACGAAGTGGTCAGTGTCGCGTACCTGGATTGATCGCAGGCACGCCTGAGCGATGACCACCGCAACGCTGCTGCTGCCGGAAAAACGCCGCCTGCCCGGAAGCCTGGACGATGCGGTGGTGACGCGTGCGCTGGCGCGCGCCGACCAGCACGCTGCCGAGGCAGGCGAGGTGGCGCAGTTGCAGCGCCACTTCACCCTGACCCCGTCGCACTGGCCGGTGGCGGCGTTGACCCGGCAGCTGGATGCTGGCGATGCGGCCGGCGCCACCTGGGTGCGCGCCGACCCGGCCTACGTGGTGCCAGACATGCAGGGCGCGCGGCTGATGGGCTATGGCGAGGCGCTCGGTGCCACCGCCGAAGACCTGGCGATGCTGCTGCCGATCCTCAAGCCGATGTTTGGCGATGCCGGGTTCCTGCTCGATGCCCCCACGCCGTCGCGCTGGTACCTGCGGCTCTCGCCCGATGCTAGGCTGCCCGAGTTCGTGCCGCCGGAGGTTGCGATCGGCGACGACCTGTTCGACCATCTGCCCGCTGGCGATCTTGGTCGGCGCTGGCGCGCGCTGCTGACCGAGGCGCAGGTGATGCTGCACCAGCATCCCTGGAACGAGGGGCGCGTGGCCAGCGGCAAACCGGCGATCAACTCGCTGTGGTTCTGGGGCGGCGGCGTGCTGCCGCAGGCCGTGACATCGCCGCATCGCCAGGTACGTAGCCGCGAGTCGCTGCTGCGAGCGCTGGCATTGGCCGCCGGTGCCGATGCGCAGGGCGAACAACGCGTGGATGCGCTGGTGGATCTGCGCCATCTGCGCTCGTTGCAGCAATTCGGCGACGATGCAGTGGCACCGTTGCTGGCGGCGATGACACGCGGCGAGCTGGATCGGCTGGTGCTGGATTTCCAGGACGGCGAAACGCTGTCGCTGGCACGCACGCAACGCTGGCGGTTCTGGCGGTCGCCGCGGTTGCAGCTGGCGCAATGACGGGCAGTCCACGGATCGTCCGGCGCCCGCCAGGGCCGGCCGGAAGCTGGCCCGATGCCATGTTGCCGCTGCTGCGCCGTATCTATGCCGCACGCGGCGTGACCGATGCGCAAGGCGCGCAGCCACGGTTGGGGCAGTTGCTATCGCCGGAGCTGCTGCACAACAGCACCGTGGCAGCGAGCCTGCTGGCCGATGCGATTGCGCAGCAGCTTCGCATCCTGGTGGTGGGCGATTTCGATTGCGACGGCGCTACCGCCTGCGCCGTGGGCGTGCGCGGCCTGCGCATGCTCGGCGCGCTGGATGTGCATCACGCCGTGCCCAACCGCATGGTGCATGGTTACGGGCTGTCGCCGGCGCTGGTGGACGAGCTGGCCGTGTTGCAGCCGGATGTACTGGTCACCGTCGATCACGGCATCGCCTGCCATGCCGGCGTGGCCGCGGCCAAGGCGCGCGGCTGGACGGTACTGGTCACCGACCACCATCTGCCGGGCGAGATGTTGCCGCCGGCCGATGCGATCGTGGACCCGAACCTGGCCGTCGACGCTTTTCCCAGCAAATCGCTGGCCGGCGTGGGCGTGATCTTTTACGTGCTGCTGGCCTTGCGCAGCGTATTGCGTGCGCGTGGTGCGTTCGCCGGCCGCAGCGAGCCGGATCTGTCGGTGCTGCTGGATCTGGTGGCGGTGGGGACGGTGGCCGACCTGGTGCCGCTGGATACCAACAACCGTGCGCTAGTGTCGGCCGGCCTGCGCCGGCTGCGCGAGGGGCGCGGCTGCATCGGCCTACGCGCCCTGATCGACGCCAGTGGCCGCGATGTGGCGCGACTGAGCGCCAGCGATATCGGATTCGCGCTTGGCCCGCGCTTGAACGCGGCCGGCCGGCTTGAAGACATGGCGCTGGGCATCGAGTTGCTGCTCAGCGAAGACTGGAACCGCGCACGCGAGATCGCCGGCACCCTGGAAGAGATCAACGCCGAACGCCGCGCCGTGCAGCAATTGATGACCGACGATGCCGAGCAGGCGGTGACCAAGGTGGTGCTGGATGCCGACGGCGCCTTGCCGATCGCCGCCTGCCTGTTCGATCCGGACTGGCACCCCGGGGTGATCGGTCTGGTCGCTTCCAAGCTCAAGGATCGCCTGCATCGCCCGGTGATCGCGTTGGCTCCGGCCGAGCCGGGCAGCAGCCAGTTGCGCGGTTCGGCGCGTTCGATTCCGGGCCTGCATATCCGCGACGTGCTGGCAGCGGTGGATGCCCGGCATCCCGGCGTGATCCAGAAGTTCGGCGGCCATGCGATGGCGGCCGGGCTGAGCATCGAGCGTGACGCGTTACCGACCTTCGAGCAGGCGTTTCGATCGCAGGTACAGACGATGGTGGATGCCTCGCTGCTGCACGCCGAGTTGCATAGCGATGGCGAACTGGCCGCGCACGAACTCGATCACGTGCACGCCGAAGCGCTGCGCGTGGCCGGTCCATGGGGGCAGGGCTTTCCCGAGCCGCTGTTCGATGGGAAGTTCGAGGTGCTGCAACATCGCGTGCTCAAGGAACGCCACCTCAAGCTGACGCTGCGTTGCCTCGGCCGCGCCGAACCGCTCAATGCCATCCACTTCAATGGCTGGCGCGGCAGCGAACCGGCACGCATGGTGCGGCTGGCCTATCGACTGGTCAGCGACGACTATCGCGGCGGCACCGCGGTGCAGTTGATCGTCGAGCATTGCGAGCCGGCAACAGGCACGGGTTGATCTGAGTCAGAGCTTAGAAGGAAGGACTTGCAGCGTGTCCCGCGATGGTTAGCGGGCAAGGGCCCTGCAGCAAACGCGAAGACCTGGAGGGTGCGATGCCCTCACCGCTCGCGGGACACGCCGTGAATCCGTCCCTGGAGGCTCGATGGCGGCATCCATGCCGCCAACGGTCCCGCAATCGGCAAGGGCACCGCACTGGCTAGTTGGCTGGTTGCTGTTGAAGAGCGAGGACCGCGCTTTGCTGCTTGCTTTATTGAAAGCCCTGCACACCGACCATCTCGACTGGTCCTTGCCCGCTCACCGTCGCGGGACCCTTGGCGGCATGGATGCCGCCACGGAGCTTACAAGGACGTACTTGCAGCGTGTCCCGCGATGGTGGGCGGGCAAGGGCCCTGCAGCAAACGCGAAAACCTCGAGTGTGCGATACCCTCACCGCTCGCGGGACACGCCGTGAATCCGTCCCTGGAGGCTCGATGGCGGCATCCATGCCGCCAACGGTCCCGCAATCGGCGAGGGCACCGCACTAGACAGTTGGCTGGTTTCTGTTGAAGAGCGGGAACCGCGCGTCGCTGCTTGCTTTATTGAAAGCCCTGCACACCGACCATCTCGACTGGTCCTTGCCCGCTCACCGTCGCGGGACCCTTGGCGGCATGGATGCCGCCATGGAGCTTACAAGGATGTACTTGCGGCGTGTCCCGCGATGGTGGGCGGGCAAGGGCCCTGCAGCAAATGCGCAGCGTCGAGTGTGCGATGCCCTCACCGCTCGCGGGACACGCCGTGAATCCGTCCCTGGAGGCTCGATGGCGGCATCCATGCCGCCAACGGTCCCGCAATCGGCGAGGGCACCGCACTAGACAGTTGGCTGCTTTCTGTTGAAGAGCGAGGACCGCGCGTCGCTATTTGCTTTATTGAAACTGTGTTCGCTTCGATCAAGGCGACTGCCTGACCTCGGTGACCAGGGTCGGCAGCTCCCACGCGCCGCCGGCAGCGACCAACCGGCACAGGCCCGAGGTGGAGTCGGAGGTCTGTACGAAACGTCGGCCATCCCAGGTCCAGCTCGCCTGGCTGTAGCAATCGCCCAGTCCGCGACCCTTGTGCGAGGCCAGGATGGTGGAACCATCCAGGTCGCTGCCCAGCAGGGTGACCAGGGTTGGGGCGAACGGCGCGAGTGCATTGATCACCCAGTATCCGGCGCCGACGTTGTAGGCGCCCATCCAGCAGTCGGTGGAGACCAGCAGCTTGTCGCTGCTCAGGCGGGTGATGGTCAGCGGTTCGGAGGCTTCGCTGGTGTCCAGTCCCTTGCACTGTTCATCGGCGGGAAGCGTGACACGCAGCGCCTGATACAGCGCCGGCAATGTGCCCAGGCGCGCATCGCCCGGCTGCGCTGCGACAAGCCTGGCCTCGCGGACCTGCGGTACCGGTAACGGCGGCAGCACGGCGGATTCGTCGCGGTCGCCCTTGCGCACCAGCGCGCCGCGCGTACCGAGCCGACCCTGGAACTCATCCATCTTCAACAGCACCGCCGACGCGCCCTTGTCGGACAGCTGCCAGCGGCGGCCATCGTTGCCGAGTGCGACGATCGTGTTGCTGCGGGGCAACGCCGCCAGCAGTGCGGCGACCTGGGTGCTGCTGAGCGAGGCGGTGCCGCTGTTGCCGTCCAGCGCCAGCTTGCCGAGGTTGCGCTGATCGAGCTGCAGGCTGAGCGACGCCGGCAGCTTGACCTCGTCGTACTGGCCCAGCATCAGCTCCGCAGTGACCGCCTCACCGGCACCGGCCTTGCGGGTCAGCAGCACCGACACCGGCAAGTGCTCGCCTTCGTCCGGCTGATACCCGGCGGCGCGGCAGGTACGGGTGTTGTCGCAGGCGATGGTCCAATCGTCACGGGTGAAGTCGACGCTGGTGGCCGCTGCGGCCAGCGCGAGCGTGGGGCTGAGCAGCAATGCCGCAGCAAGCAGGGCGGGACGCATCGTGGATTCTTCAACGCAGGTCTGGCCGGCATCTTGCGGTGCCCTCTGCCATGCGTCCAGCCAGGCCGGTGACAGGCGGCGAACACCATTCATCGTGTGGGAGCACATCGCCTTGGGGCCGCTGCCACGCAGCGTCGCGCACGCCAACGTGTTTGCGCGACGGCGCAGGACAGTGCCGCGCGCCATTACATCGTCATCGCGGGTGTGGTCTGGCGCGTGCGGGTCTTCGGTACGCGCATCGGCATGCCGAACAGCGGCCGCAACCAGCGCACACGGCGGATCAGGGTTTCGTGCAACAACAGGCAACCGGCCACGGTGGCAAGCAGCACCAGCGCCGGCTCCCGCCAGGGGCCCAACCGCAGCGGCGCCAGCCAGTACAGCGCCAGGATGATCAGGCTCTGGTGCAGGATGTACCAGGGGAACACCGCCTGGGTGCAGTACGGCAGCCAGGCGAACGGGCGGTTCAGACGATGCCGTGCCCACCCCAGCAGCGCCAGCAAGGCCAGCCAGGTGTAGGCTGCGCGCGCCAGCCGTTCGATCACATACCAGCGCACGCTGGCCAGCATCGCGCTGAGCTGGGCCGCATCGAGGGTACGGCCCAGGTGACGAATGCTCAGTTCGGTGGCGATCGCCAGCAGTGCGGCCACCAGCGTCGGCCAGCGCAACTGCACCACCCACGTCCAGAACCGGGCGTTGTGGGCCAGCACATACCCGAGCACGAACAGCGGGAACGATTCGGCATGTACGAACCAGTCGCCGGCCAGGGCATGGCTCGGTGGATGACGTGGCAGCACCCACAGCACGCAGAAGGCTTCCCACACCATCGGCACCAGCAGCAGGGCAGGGACCGCAATGGAGGCGGGCAGGCGCGGCAGGGCGATCGGCAGGGCGCGGCGCAGCGCAATCATCGCCATCAACACCAAGGTGTAGGGCAGCAGGTAGGCCAGATACTACAGGTGATTCCAGGTGATGCCATGTTCCCAGCCATCGAAGCTGCCGGCCGGCCAGGGCTGCACCTGCCAATAGCGCAGCAGGAAACTGCCGAAGCCGGGAGCCAGCTTGCCGTTGCTCACGCCTTGGCAGTACGCCTGCACCGACACCACCACGAACATGCCGAACAGCAGGGGCGGCAGCAGGCGCCCGCAGCGCCGCCAGCCGAACTGCCAGGGCGCACGTTCGGCACGCGCCAGGCCGATCGCGATGCCGGAGAGCATGAACAGCAGCGGCATCCGCCAGCGGTTGAGCGCAATCATCGGCGGCTGCAGCCAGTCGGTGGTGTAGGCACTCTTTAAATGGAAGTCCCAGCCGGCTACATAGGCCATGCCCACGTGATAGAGGATCAGCAGGGCGAAGGCGAAGACGCGCAGGGCATCGATATCGTGGCGGCGTTCGGTCATGGTCGGCGGTTGCTGGAGGAGTGGGGCGCATCCTGGCCGCCAGCCCTTGCTGCCGCTGGGGCCAGGGGTGGAAACCACTGCCCGCAGTGACTAGTTGCGCCCATCCAGGGACGAATGGGGACGGCCGGGGCGACGGTTTCGCGCTGCTGCGCGGGCCTCTATGATCGGCACCTGCCAACTGCGGACGTGTGCAATGGAATCGACCGGGTCGCGCCCGCCAATCGCCCGGGACGGGGCCGGGCGTGCCGCCACGCGCTGGGCCATCGTGATCTGGTCGCTGGTGTTTTACCTGAGTGCGCTGGGCAACGTCTGGACCGCCTGCCTGGCCGCGCGCCGCGACGGCCAGCCGATCGTGCTGTGGCAGCTGCTGAGCTGGGAGCTGAGCAGCGCCACCGCCGCGCTGTTGCTGCTGCCGATGGTGTTGTGGTTGTGCGCACGCTGGCCGCTGCATGCCGATGCCTGGCTGCGACGTGTGCCGCTATACCTGGCCGCGGCCCTGGGGTGGTGGCTGGCGCACGTCGCCGGCATGGTGCTGCTGCGCAAGCTGGTCTATGCACTGGTCGGCACGCACTACGCTTTCGGCGGCTGGCTGCAGTGGGGGTACGAACTGTCCAAGGACCTGCGCACCTTTGCGCTGCTGGTGGCGGTGCAGCACGCGCTGGGCTGGTATGCGCGGCGGCGTCAGGGCGAGGCGCATCTGCTCGCCGCGCCGGACGAGGGGCCGCCGGTGGAGCCGCTGGATCGCCCGCAACGTTTTCTGGTGCGCAAGCTCGGCCGCGATTTTCTGGTGGCCACCGCCGACATCGAATGGATCCAGGCCTCCGGCAACTACGTCAATCTACGCGTTCGCGGTCACGACTATCCCTTGCGCAGCACCATGGCGGCGATCGAGGCCAGGCTGGATGCAGCCGTCTTCGTGCGCATCCACCGCAGCTATCTGGTCAATCTGGGCCAGGTGCAGGCGATCGAACCGGCCGATTCCGGCGACGCGCGCGTGCACCTGCGCGACGCCACGGTGCTGCCCTGCAGTCGCAGCCATCTGGCCGGCCTGCGGGCACGGGCCGGGCAGGTGGCCGGCACGCCCAGGCCGGACGCGGTGACGGTCTAGCGAGCGCCCGCGCGCGGCCCTGCAGTTCTCTGCAGGGGCATAGCCGGGATCGTGCAGGGTCGAGGCGCCAGCAGCGTGTCGTGTCAGGTGTCCCTTGGATACCAGCGGCGGGCATGGCCTCTCAAAGCGAGGCAGCCGATGCGCAGCGTCGCGCGCAGGTGGAGTCTGTAACTTGCTGGCCGGTGCATGGGACGGTGCCGTGCGGGCAGCGGCCACCCCTGCGTTCCGCGCATGCGGCCCGCTTGCTAAACTACCCAGCTTGTTTGCCGGAATTCCGTCATGATCGAAACCAATCCGATCCGCCAGCGCATCACCGATCTCAACGATCGCGTGCTCTCGCTCAGGGGGTATCTTTGACTACGACGCCAAGAAAGAGCGTCTAGAGGAAGTCAGCCGGGAGCTGGAGAGCCCGGACGTGTGGAACGACGCCGAGCGTGCCCAGGCGCTGGGGCGCGAGCGCTCCATGCTCGAGAAAACCGTCGTGGGCATCGCCGATGTGCTGGCCGGCCTGGCCGATGCCGGCGATCTGCTGGAGCTGGCCGATAGCGAGCAGGACGAGGACACCGCCGTGGCGGTGATCGCCGATCTGGACAAGTACCAGGCGCACGTGGAAAAGCTGGAATTCCAGCGCATGTTCTCCGGGCAGATGGACGGCGCCAATGCGTTCGTGGACATCCAGGCCGGCGCCGGTGGCACCGAGGCGCAGGACTGGGCCGAAATCCTGTTGCGCATGTACCTGCGCTGGGCCGAATCGCGCGGCTGGAAGACCGAGCTGATGGAAGTCTCCGGTGGCGAAGTGGCGGGCATCAAGTCGGCCACCGTGCGCATCGAGGGCGAGTACGCCTACGGCTGGCTCAAGACCGAGATCGGCGTGCACCGGCTGGTGCGCAAGTCGCCGTTCGATTCGGACAACCGCCGGCATACCAGCTTCACCTCGGTGTTCGTGTCGCCGGAAGTGGACGACAACATCGAGATCGACATCAACCCGGCCGACCTGCGCACCGACGTGTATCGCTCCTCCGGCGCCGGTGGTCAGCACGTCAACAAGACCGAATCGGCGGTGCGCATCACGCATATCCCGACCAATACGGTGGTTGCCTGCCAGACCGGCCGCAGCCAGCACCAGAACCGCGACAACGCGATGAAGATGCTGGCCGCCAAGTTGTACGAACTGGAGGTGCAGAAGCGCAACGCCGAGAAGGATGCGCTGGAAGCCACCAAGTCCGACATCGGCTGGGGCAGCCAGATCCGCAACTACGTGCTCGACCAGAGCCGCATCAAGGACCTGCGCACCGGCGTCGAGCGCAGCGACACCCAAAAAGTGCTCGACGGCGACCTGGACGAATTCGTCGAGGCCAGCCTGAAGGCCGGTCTGGCAGCCGGCTCCAAACGCCTGGATGCCTGAGCGTAGCGCTGGTGCGGCGCGCTCCGCGCACCAGCTCGGTGGATGCTCGCCGGTAACGGCCTGACCATCCCCGGCAAGCTCCATCGCAGCATCTGCGACACCGCCGCAGCAGTGTCGCAGGGCGGCCCCGGTCGGCATCGCCGGCCTTCATCCCCACCGGGCCAACGCCCGCCCCACAGCAGACCGATTTCCGCCATGACCGAGCAGACCCCCGCGCCGCAGATCCCAGTCGACGAGAACAGCCTCATCGCCGAGCGCCGCGCGAAACTGGGCGCATTGCGCGGCCAGGGCATCGCGTATCCGAACGACTTCGTGCGCGAGCAGTTCGCCGGCGACCTGCAGGCCGAATTCGCCGATGCCGACACCTGGACCGCCGACGCGCTGGAAGCGACCGGGCGCACGGTGCGCATGGCCGGCCGGCTGATGGCCAAGCGGGTGATGGGCAAGGCCAGCTTCGCGCAGATCCAGGACGAGTCCGGGCGCGTGCAGCTGTTCCTGCAGGGCAATGTGCTCGGCGAGGCCTACACCGCGTTCAAGGGCTGGGACGTGGGCGATATCGTGGCGGTGGAGGGCGGGCTGACCCGCACCAAGACCGGCGAGCTGTCGGTCAAGGCCAGCGCGCTGCGGCTGCTGACCAAGTCGCTGCGCCCGTTGCCGGACAAGTGGCACGGGCTGTCGGACGTGGAGCAGCGTTACCGCCAGCGCTACGTCGACCTGATCGTGACCCCGGAAGCGCGCGAGGTCTTCATCAAGCGCTCCAAGATCATCCGCGCCATGCGCGCCTGGCTGGACGCGCGCCGCTTCCTGGAAGTGGAAACGCCGATGATGCATTACATCCCCGGTGGCGCCACCGCCAAGCCGTTCACCACCCACCACAACGCGCTGGACCTGGATCTCTACCTGCGCGTGGCCCCGGAGCTGTATCTCAAGCGCCTGGTCGTTGGCGGGCTCGAGCGTGTCTACGAGATCAACCGCAACTTCCGCAACGAGGGCGTATCGACCCGGCACAACCCCGAGTTCACCATGCTCGAGCTCTACGAGGCCTACGCCACGTACAACGAGATCATGGACCTCACCGAGCAGGTGATCCGCGACACCGCGCAGTCGGTGCTGGGCACCACGCAGGTGAGCTGGGACGGTGCCGACATCGATCTGGCGCCGGCTTTCCGGCGCTGGCGCATGGATGAGGCCGTTCGGCACCACAATCCGCAGATCAGCGTGGCCGACTGCACCGATCGCGAGGCGCTGCTGCGCCATTGCGAGCGGCTGAAGATCCGGGTCAAGCCGTCCTACGGCTGGGGCAAGCTGCTGCTGGAAATCTTCGAAGCCACCGTCGAGCCCACGCTGGTGCAACCGACCTTCATCACCGACCACCCGGTCGAGGTGTCGCCGCTGGCGCGGTCCAGCGATACCGAGCCTGGCTATACCGATCGCTTCGAGCTCTTCATCAATGGCAAGGAGCTGGCCAATGGCTTCTCCGAACTCAACGACCCCGAAGACCAGGCCGCGCGCTTCCAGGCGCAGGTGCAGGCCAAGGACGGTGGCGACGACGAAGCCATGCATTACGACGCCGACTACATCCGTGCGTTGGAGTACGGGATGGCGCCGACCGGTGGCCTGGGCATCGGTATCGACCGCCTGGTGATGCTGCTGACCGGGAGTACCTCGATCCGTGACGTCCTGCTGTTTCCCTATATGCGCCCGGAAGCCTGACTTTTTTGTGCGAACCGCGTGCCGACGGCACAGATACTGCATATGCTAGGGCAGAGCCCCGGATAGCGCATCGTCCGGGGGAGTCGACACAGGGGTCGACGTCATCGCTTTTCCGTTCTCGAGATAGAGGAGCAACGGCTATGCAGGATGTTTCAGGGAGTCCGCACGGCGTGGTATCGGCGGATACGTGGGGAAGCTGGGCGGAAAAGGCGGATCTGGGATTGAACATCGTCATTGTCGATGACCAGATGTCCGCACGGACGATGCTGCGCCATGTCATCGAGGACATCGCGCCGGAGCTGAAGGTCTATGACTTCGGCGACCCGCTGGATGCGCTGGCCTGGTGCGAGGCCGGGCGCGTGGACCTGTTGCTGCTCGACTATCGCATGCCCGGCATGGACGGCCTGGAGTTCGCGCGGCGCCTGCGTCGGCTGCCCAGCCACCGCGATATCCCGATCATCCTGATCACCATCGTCGGCGACGAGCCGATCCGGCAGGCCGCGCTGGAAGCGGGGGTGATCGATTTCCTGGTCAAGCCGATCCGCCCGCGCGAACTGCGCGCGCGCTGCGCCAACCTGTTGCAGCTGCGCCAGCAGAGCGAAAGCGTCAAGCAACGCGCGCTGTCGCTGGAGCAGCGCCTGCTGGCGAGCATGAACGAGGTCGAGGAGCGCGAGCGCGAAACCCTGTCGCGGCTGGCGCGCGCGATCGAATACCGCGATTCGGGCACCAGCGCCTTCCTGGAGCGCATGTCGCATGTTGCCGGCCTGATCGCCGAGCAACTGGGCCTGTCCGAGGAAGAGGTGCGCATCATCGAGATGGCAGCACCGCTGCACGACATGGGCAAGATCGCCATTCCCGATGCGGTGCTGCTCAAGCCGGGCAAGCTCACCGACGACGAGATGAGCGTGATGAAGCGCCATCCGCGCATCGGCTACGAACTGCTCAGCGGCAGCCAGAACCGTTTCATCCAGGTCGGCGCACTGATCGCGCTGCGCCACCACGAGCGCTACGACGGCACCGGTTATCCCGATGGGCTGGTCGGCGAGGCGATTCCGCTGGAGGCGCGCATCGTGGCGGTGGCCGACGTGTTCGACGCCCTGCTGTCGCCGCGCCCCTACAAGGAAGCATGGACCATGGACGCCGCACTGGCCTACCTGTATGCGCAGCGCGGCCGCCTGTTCGACCCGCGCTGCGTGGATGCGCTGTTGCGCGGACGCGCGCAGCTGGATCAGATCTGCGGGGAATTCTCCACCGCATCGGCGCGTCCCGGGGTGTGAGGTGAGGGCGGCATTCGGCCAGCTGCGTGATCGACTCGCTCGGCGTCCCGACAGCGGGCATGGTCAGGCGCTGGTACGCCTTGCGATGATTCTGTTGATCCTGGTCTATACGCTAGTCTGCGCTTCCTGGTGGGACATCTCGGGGCGCCAGTTGCAGCAGCTGTTGCGCCTGATTGCGATCGCGCAGGCCACGGCGCTGCTGATCTTTTGCTGGATTGTGGCGAGTCCGCAGCGCTCCCATCTGAGGCGTACCTTCGGGATGCTCGCCGACTACGGCTTGATCGGGCTGGCAATGACCTGGATAGGCGCGCCGATGGCCTGTCTGTACGTTGTGTTGCTCTGGGTCACGATCGGCAACGGGCTGCGCTTTGGCAGCGAGGCGCTGCACACCGCTGTGGGCATGGCCACGCTCAGCTTCGGCACGACGCTTGCCAACAGCACCTATTGGCATGGCCAGCTTGGCTTGGGGATCGCGCTGCTGGGTGCGTTGATCGTGGTTCCTATGTCATTGTTGCGTACGCTGCGCGAGCGAGACCGGGCCATGACCGGGGCGATGCCCACAGGTGTCGACGCTGCATCGCAGCACGGAAGGATTCCAACCCCATCGACGCCGCCGCGCGTCTGAGGCGTCTATGAAGTCTTTATTGCCATGGTTGAAACGGCGCCTGTCTGGGCGAGCAGATTCGGAACACGCCCAGAATCTCATCCGCATCATCATCACCACGCTGTTTATCTCCTACCTGGGCTGGCGCTATCAGCACACCCAGGGCGACACCTTGATGGCCACCTGGTTGATTCTGGTCGGCGAGCTGGTGGTGTCGCTGGGATTGATGGTGGCGATCCTGATGCGGCCGCAGGTCTCGCACACCCGGCGCCTGATCGGCATGGTGCTCGACTACACCTGCACCGGCGCAATCATGGCCATTCAGGGCGAGCCCGCCTCGCCACTGTATGCCGTCTGCATGTGGGTGACCATCGGCAACGGGTTGCGCTACGGCAGCAACTATCTACGTGCCGCCACGGCCATGGCCAGCCTGAGTTTCCTCAGCGCCATCCTGATCTCGCCGTACTGGAGGGGCAATCCCTATCTGAGCTGGGGGCTGTTGCTGGGTCTGATCGCGGTGCCGCTGTATTTCGATTCGCTGCTGCGTGCGATGACCCGCGCGGTGCGCGAGGCGCGCCACGCCAATCAGGCAAAGAGTCGGTTCCTGGCCAATATGAGCCACGAGTTCCGCACTCCCCTCAATGGCTTGTCCGGCATGACCGAAGTGCTGGCCACCACGCGACTGGATGCGGAACAGAAGGAATGCCTGAACACCATCCAGGCATCGGCACGCAGTCTGCTGTCGCTGGTGGAAGAGGTGCTGGATATTTCGGCCATCGAAGCCGGCAAGATCCGCATCGATCGCCGCGATTTCTCCCTGCGCGAGATGATTGGCTCGGTCAATATGATCCTGCAGCCACAGGCCCGGGGGCGTGGGCTGGACTACGGGACACAGGTCGCGGGCGACGTGCCGGATCTGCTCAAGGGCGACACCGGCCATTTGCGTCAGGTGCTGCTGAATCTGGTCGGCAATGCGGTCAAGTTCACCGAGCATGGGCATGTGTTGCTGCGGGTCACACGCGTGTCCGGTAGTGCCGACGAAGCGGTCCAGCTGCGCTTCGAGGTCGAAGACACCGGCATCGGTGTGCCGATGGACATGCGTCCGCGCCTGTTCGAGGCCTTCGAACAGGCCGACGTCGGGTTGTCGCGTCGCTACGAGGGCACCGGCCTGGGCACCACGATCGCCAAGGGCCTGGTCGAAGCGATGGGCGGCAGTATCGGGTTCAAGGAAAATCGGCCAAGCGGCAGCGTGTTCTGGTTCGAGCTGCCGATGGCGATCGGTGAGCCGCTGAAAGACACGCCGGCACGCGCGCCGACCGGTGCGCTGGTGGACACACCCGACGAGTTGGAAGCCTCCAACGTCATCGCTTTTTCCAACCCGTTCCTGCGGCATCGTGCCCGCGTGCGCAGCATGCGCATGCTGGTGGCCGACGACCATGAGGCCAACCGCATGGTGCTGCAGCGCCTGCTGGAAAAGGCCGGACACAAGGTGTTGTGCGTCAACGGTGCCGAGCAGGTGCTGGACGCCATGGCCGAAGAGGATTTCGATGCGGTGATCGTGGACCTGCACATGCCGGGCATGAATGGCCTGGACATGCTCAAGCAGCTGCGGGTGATGCAGGCCAGCGGCATGCGCTACACCCCGGTGGTGGTGCTCAGCGCCGACGTCACCCCGGAGGCCATCCGCAGTTGCGAGCAGGCCGGCGCGCGCGCGTTTCTGGCCAAGCCGGTCGTGGCAACCAAGCTGCTCGACACCCTGGCCGATCTAGCCGTCAGCACCCGTCCGCTGGCGGCGCCGGCCACCGTCGTGCAGGTACCGGCCAGTTTCGAGGGCGTGCTCGACGCGAGCGTGCTGGACGAACTCGCCGCGCTGGGCATGGGCGAAGAGTTCGAACGTCAGTTCATCCGGCAATGCCTGGACGACGCGCACAATTGCGTGAGCGCGATCGAGCGCGACGGCACGCGCTCGGATTGGGAACAATTGCGCGAAAGCGCGCATGCGCTGCGCGGCGTGGCCAGTAATCTGGGGCTGGCGCAGGTGGCCACTCATGGAGGCGAGCTGATGCGCATGGCCGATTGGCAGTTGCAGGCGGAGTGGCGGCTGCGGCTGTCCGCACTGCGCGAACACCTAGAGGCGGGAAAGGATGCACTCGGCGCACGCCTGCACGGCGTCAAGGACGGCGAGTGCTCCCCCCGTAGTAACGAATAGACCGCCAACGCATCAACCCGCGTCGAGCCCTGAGCGACGCGACTGCGCGCGCACCAGGCGGTCCATGGTGCGCAGCGATTTTTCGCCGAGCTGCATCGCCGTATCCACCCAGATCTCGGTGATGCGCATCATCTCGTCCAGCGGCACGGCGGTAGTCATTTCGCGTACCTGCTGCATCGCCGCCCAGGCATGCGGCGTGCGCTTGCTTTCGCGGATGACCTGTTCTACCGCGGCCACGCCCTGGCCGCGCGGCACCACGCGATCGACCAGGCCCATGCCAAGCAGTTCCTCGGCCGAATACAGATTGCCTTCGAGCATGATCTTCTGCGCCAGCTGCGCGCTGACGCGTTGACACATGAAGGAGTAGGCGCCCATGCCCGGGAACAGGTCGAACAGCACTTCGGGCAGCCCCATCATCACGCCTTCCTCGGCGACGATGGTGTGGCAGCTCAGTGCCGCCTCGAACCCGCCGCCGAGTGCATTGCCCTGGACCAGCGCAATGCTGTGCGCGCGTGCGCCGAGGCCAACGTGAAACGCGTGCACGCCGCGCACGCAGCGCTGCGCGTAGTCGAGCAGGCGTGCGCGGTCGCCTTCGCGAATGAGTTGGCAGAACAGCGCCAGATCGCCGCCCAGGTTGAAGACATCGCTGTCGGACGCCAGCACCACGTGCGGCGCCAGTACGCCCGCGTTGGTCAGGCGCTGCCCCAGGTTGGTTTGGTAGCCGGTGATGTCGTCGACCAGACGGCTCGAGAAGCAGGCGCGACCCGTGTTGATGGCCAGGTCGGCATGCATGTGGATCCAGTACACGTCACGCTGCGGTTCTTCGATGATGCGTAGGGTCGAGCCGATGTTGGTGCGAATGAAGGGTTGAACTGCAGACATGGTGGTTCTCCGTGAAGACCGTCCGGCCGGTCGCCTTGCGGACGGCGATAGAGGGTGAACGCCTGAGCGTGCGCCGACACCGGATTCTATGCGTGCAAAAGCCAATGCCCGCAAGGCCTTGCGGGCGTTACAGGCGTGTGGTCGGATGCTGAACGAGCGGCCTTGCGGTCGGGCCTGGAAGCACGCCTTCGGCGCGTGCTGCAATTTCGCAGCGCTAGCTGTGTAAACCCACCACGTTGTTCAGTGGAATGTGGATGCGGGAGATAGGGGGGCGTTTTCCAAGACTGGCATGGGGCCGATGCCAGTTGTAGTGATGGAGCCAGGGCAATAGGTGCGCGGCACGTTGCTCGGAGTTGTCGTAGCGGTGGGCATAAGCCCACTCGCGCAATGCCGTCTGGATGAAGCGTTCTGCCTTGCCGTTGGTGCGTGGGGTATAGGGGCGGGTGCGGTAGTGCCTGAGGTTGAGGCGCCGGATGGTGCGGGCGAAGGCCTTGGAGCGATAGCAGGCGCCGTTGTCGGTCAACACCCGCTGGAAGGTCACGCCCAGGCTACGGTAGTAGCGCAATGCGGCGATCAACGCCCGGCAGGCACTAACACCGCACTCATCTGGATGCAGGCTGGTAAAGGCAACGCGGGAGTGATCGTCGATGGCGACATGGACATACTCCCATCCGGCGCCTCGGCTGGTCTGGGTACGGTCCCCCGTGACGCGATGGCCGGCTTGCTGGAAGCGCCCGAGCTTTTTGATGTCCAGATGCAACATGCCGCCAGGCTGGGGGTATTGGTAGCGCACGACAGGGGGCTTGGGTTCCAGTTCGGCCAGGCGATGCAGGCCGGCACGGCGCACGATGCGCGCGATGGTGCTGTGGCCCACGTTCAGGTGGGTGGCGATCTGCCAATAGGTGGCGCGTTGTCGGCGTTGCTGCAGGATCTGCTCGACCAGTTCCGGCGGCGTGGCATGCGGACAGTGTTGAGGGCGCGAAGAACGGTCCTGCAGGCCGTCATCTCCGAGCAGGCGGTAGCGCGCCAGCCATTTGTAGGCGGTCCGCACGCTCACGCCACTGGCGTGCGCGGCCTCTTCCACTCGCAAGCCGTGCACCACGATGCGCTGCACGAGCAAAGCTCGACCTCGCGGCGTCAAACGGGCATGTTTATGCAGGTTCATCCGGGGCTCCTGGGGGCTGGGTTGGTGTGGTAACCCCCATCTTCCAGATCGGCCCCGGATGAACAACCTACTGAGAGATCACAGCTAGCTCTTTGACGGCGCCGGCCACGTGCAATTGCCTGCCGTGCGGTCATCCCAGATTGCCAGCAGCCGGTGAGGTCGAGGCGGCGGTCAGGGCAGGGCAGTGTCTCCAGGATCGCCACCTTGACGATCTGGCTGAAGGTTTACTTCCTGGCGCCCTCTTTCGGCGGAGCCGTCGTTGCGCTTCCGTGCGCCATGACGCGCTGGTCGGTGGTGCTGGAGCCGCTAGTGTTGTCGGGTCCGTTGACGCAACGCGACCTCGCGATATTGCCGGCGATCGCCGTAACGTGGCCCCTTCTGCTCGATAACGGCGCAGAGCCTGTCTTGGCCGCAGGGCACCAGGTCCGCGCGCGCGACGCGATCCAGAAAGGCGATTTCCGCGCGGCGCTGGGTGGCCTCAGCCAGCACAGGCCGGGCGCCCTGGACGGCGTAGCCGACTGCAGCCAGGCACAGGAGCGTGCCGACCAACAGCGCGCCGAGCCCGGCCCAGCTACGCCGGGTGACGGTGGTTTCCAGCGATTGCTGCGCCTGTGCGTAGCGCGCGGTCGCCTGCTCAAGCGTCCTTTCCGCCTGGACCATCTTCTTGTTGAATCGCTCGGCCCCCGGTTCCAGCGTTTGCGTCAGCGCCTGGTTGCTCAATTGCGTCAGGCGGGGCAGCGCATTTTCCACCAGGCCACTGACGCGCTGATCGGCATGTTTGACGGCAATCTGCAGAAGCTGCAGCTGCTCCCGGACCAGATCTTCCAATGCGTGCTCGCGCCGTTGCAGCGTCCCGATCAGTGCCGCCATGGCCTGGATCGATTCTTTTAGCGTGCGTTCCGACGCGTTGGCATCGGGTAGTGCGGAGGTGTTCTGCATCTCCATAGTGTTCTCTCGATGATTCAACTTGCTGCACGTGTTCCGGCTATCCACCGCCGCCACCGCCGCCACCACTGCCACCACCGCCACCGCCACCATCTCCGCCACCACCACCGTCACCCTGCGGACCACCTTGCATCGCCGGTCCGTTGGCGAACTGCGGCAATGTCATCACCATCACCGGGCCACGGCTGGTCTGCACCTCTGTCGAGACGTCCATGTTCAGGGCCTGGCGCATACTTGCCTGTTCCTGAGCCTCCTGCATCGCCTGGGCATCCAGAAACTCATGCCCTTGTTTGGCAAGTGTCTGGCTATGGGGGCTGTTGGCAACCCGCTTCAAGGCCTGTTCGATCGCCAGTTCGTCCTTGCAGTCGATGGCGTACAGCAACTCGTCCACATCCGGATCGCCGGTGATGGTTTTACGCTGGGGCTGCGGCCGATCCTCCTGCTCGCCAGCGGCAAGAGGTTGTGGCGCGGTGTCTGCCGGCGGAACGCGTGGTGGTCTCAGCCCAGAGGGGCCATCCGGATCGTACCCATCACGCAATTCCAAGTCGGTAAACGGCCGCTCACCACGGTCCACGCGCGCCTGCCGCGCTTCTGCGACGCGGTTTTCTGTTTCGAGATCCTGTTCGAGTTGGATGCGTAGCTCACGCATGGAGCGTTCTATTTCCTCCCAGGAGTCCGGATCGGCGGGCACAGCGGCAGGACGGTCGTGCTCATCTGCCAGGGACGCGGACAGCGGCGCGCGCGCATCGGCCGCGTCCTCGGGTGTATCGGCTGCGCGACCAACGATCGGCATCTCCGGCGACGGCCCTGTCGCATGCGCGAGGTGTGCGGGCACTGGCAACGCTGCAGGGGGATCTGGTACTTCCGGTGCTTGAGTCTGTGGCGTGTGCGCCTGTTGCTCGTCGCGGTGTTCTGCGGCCATCGCGGTGGCGAGCGACGGCGCGGAAGGCGCAGTCGCCACCTGGGGCAGGTCCGCAACCTGCTGCTGCTCTGCCGGTGCGGTCTGCGCGATCGCAGCGCTCTGCGCTATCTGCTGCTGGACTTCCTGCGGACGCTGTTCTTGCGCTTGCTGGCTTTGCGTCTGCTGCTGCGCTACGTCGGATGCATGTGCTTGCGCAGGCTCTACCAGCTGTTCCCGGGGCCGTTGGATGACGGCATCCTGGTTAGGCCGCTGCTCGGGTTGGCGCGGCGATGTGTCTTGCGCATGGAGCGACGACGACTCGCGCGAGGCTGCTTCCTGTGCCAGCTCCTGCTCGCGTTGTGGGGCCGTTTGGGCGTGCAGCGGCTGTTGCCCGGCATGGTGCACAGTCTGCGCCTGCAGCCGGTCCTGCTGGCTCTGCTGGGCGTCTTGTGCCTGGCGTATTTCCTGTTCGCGCTGCTGTGTCTCCTGAGCCTGCATCTGCGCTTGTTCGCGCTGCTCCGTTTCATGCGCCCGCCGCTGGACGCGTTCGCGTTGCTGGATGTCCAGCGCCTGGCGTTCTTGTTGCTCCAGACGCTGCGCTTGCTGCCGTGCTTCCAGCGCGGTATGCGCCTGCAGCGCCTGGGCAGCTTGCGCCCGGACGTCGTGCGATGCCTGCGCCTGCAGCGCGTGGGCGCGAACCTGCGCCAACTGTTGATCTTGCGCCTGTCGTGCCTCCTGCTGCCGCTGCTGGTGCTCCTGCGCGGCGCTGGCGGCCTGTCCCCGGGCCTGCACGTCGAGCACATGCTGGTTCGAGGGCGGCGAGGCGGACGTGTCCGCATCCGTGGAGCCTTCGGACGAAGGCGGCTTGGAGGCCAGCTGCTGCACCGGTGCGTCCGGCTGCTGGCGAGCCTGCAGCTCCTGCAGCGCCTGACGGATGTCCTCGGTGCTGGTCACCGCTGCAATGCGCTCCACGCCATCGGCACCGCGCTGCAGATGGGCGATCGGGCTGTCGGCGCCATACTGACCGCCGGGGCCGCGCTGCAGCTGCATGGCGCCATCGCCTGCGAGTCCTTCCGCTTCGCGCGTGCGCTGGGTCGCCAGCTCGATCGCTTCGCGCCACTGCGGCTGCAGTTCCGTGCCTACGATGCGGTAGCGGTACAGCGTCTGCTCGCGCTGCACGTCCTGTGGCGACGGTGGCGACTGCCCGATGGCGGCAATCGCCTGGGCCTGCTCGGCGAGCGCCGGCTGCAGCATCGCGCGCGTGGTCTCCAGCTCCAGCACCCGGTTGGCATCGGGCGCTGCACCGTGGCCGGTCCACTGGCCCTCCATGTTGCGGTAGTAGCGCTGACCGTTCGAGGCGGTCAACGCATCCGGATCCGGCAATGCCTGCTGGACGGCCGACGACATCGGCAAGCCATCGGCGGCCCAGCCGCTGCGGTGGTAGGCCAGTTCATAGCGCGCGGCGATCGCCCCTGGGCTGTTGGCGATGTTGCGGGCGATGGTGGCCTGCGCCTGCGCCTCCAGTTCCGCAGCGCGAGGCAGCAATGCGGTCTCCTGCACGTAGCTGCCGCGCTCGTTGGCACCGGAGACCTCGGTCTTGACCAGGCGATGCCATTGGCCGTCTGCCGGGTCGCGTCGCCAGTCGGCGGTGCTCAGGCTGGGGCGGTCGGTGGCGTTGGCTGGATGCTGGTAAGGATCCTGCGGTGTGGGTGCATCTTTGAGAGCGAGTGCTGCAGCAGCATTGGTGGCCTGGTAATTGAGTTCGCGGGCCTTTTGGTAGCTGGCCACGATGGGCGTGGCGGTGGGGTTGTCGATCCCATCGCCGGTTGTATCGGCCATGCCGTCCCTCGCCCAGGCGTGGCCATCGAACGACCACTGCGTGCCATCGCGATCGGTCTGGTGGTAGATCGCGCGATTGTCGAGCAACGCGGCGGCTTTTTCGCCGGCCAGGCTCATGAAGTACGCATCGGCAGCGATCAGCACCATCGGCCCGGCGCCGGAGCTGCCCAGCGCGTAGGCCGCTGCCGTGCCGCCGGCCCAGCCACCGACATTGCGCCCGGCGAAATGCGCCAGTTCCGATTGCGCGGCCAGCGGGTTGTCCTGGCCGAGCAAGTGCGTGGCGCGTTGGCCGGAGGCGACGGCATCTGCGGCGGTGGCGAGCAGGCCGGCGGTGCGCAGTGCCTGGCCTGCGGACAGATCGCCTGCCAGTAGCTCTGCTGAGGCGAAGCCGCGTTGCGATCGTGGAACAACCATGGAATCAAGATCCAACCTAGTGGAGCTGGATGTCCTTGGCACTGCTGCAGCGTTGCTGGAAAAAGCTTGACTGACCTGATCGGCACCCTGCGCTGAAAGCGTCAGACGTCCGCCTGCCTGCGCCTGCTCGACCGATTCTCGCAACACCTGCCGACCGATTGCCGCATCGCCTTTGACCGTCTTGGAACCCGGTTGATCGATCGCGTTAAGACTGTGGATGAGATTGGGTTCTGACTTGAGTACCGCGGGCCAACGTGCTTCCGGACCCGTCAGCTTGATGGCTTCATCGATCTGCAGGCTATGAGTTTGTTGGTAGGCCGGCAGTTTCTTGAAGAAATCCCGGTTGAATTGGTTGGCCTGCTCCACTGTCATTCCGATGGGCGTGTTGGTCAGCAGATCGTTGTTCACCATGGCCACTTTCAAAGTGGCGCAAAGCCTGTCCACGTCATTAGCAACCCTCGCGGCCGCCCCACGATCGCCAGTCAGTACGGCTTGGCCATCAAAGCTCTTCTGGAGAAAATTCAGTTCTTGCCTCAGGCCCTGGGAATACTGTCCGAGAGGGCCGCCGTTGTGAGGAGAGACGTCGAGCTGCAGCGCCAGTTGCTTGTCCGCCGGGAGGTTCAGCAGATTGACGTCACCATCCAGATTGAAAAGCCCGAAACTGTAGAGCTTCTTGAGCAGAGCACTGTCTCGGAATGCTTGCTGCTCAATAAGGTGATGTCCCTGGAAAACCGGCTTGTCATTCTTGGCCACGGTCCAAAATTCCGAGTTTGCGTATCACAGTGAGTGCAAGCCACTAGAAATCGGCGGCGTCCTTCCACCACAGGCCATCGGAGCTAGGTTTCACTCCAATTCCCGCGCTTCGTATCGCTTCATACATCGTGCGATCACAGATCACGCTGGATGGATCCTCTCCCATCCTGAAGACATGGGCATCCCCAATCAATTCTTTCTTGAAGAATAGCTTCGCGCCTCCCGAAAACGTAATCATTTCCACATCTTGATTCACCGCGTGGTCCCGGGCTATTCGCGTCTGAAATTCAGAGTTGGATTTGTCCAGCGCAAAAATTGTCCGAACCACGTCGCATAGGTAATGCTGTGGGCCCTTCGAGCCGTCTGGCAATGCGTAATCGCAGGGAACAAATGCAAAGCCCTCGGCGTCCACTGACTCGAAAGCGCGCTTGAGTCGCTCAGAGACCAGCCAGTAGCCACTAAATCCCCCTTCGAGATCTCGAGGGCGCCTTTTTGAGTTGCGCGCGTGAGCCAGAAGCGGCGTTTCCGCCAGCGTAGGAAATCCGCCTTCCACGGGCCGAATGATCAAGCGTGGAGGTGTCAAAAGGGCTTCTTCGTTGGCAATTTCAACATCGGTTCCAGGGCCGCCGCCGCGGATATCCGGATCGAGGATGTAGAAAAGTCCCTTCGCGGCATTCAAGTTGCTGTTCATTGAGGTTGCTTCAATTGATTTATCTTTAGTTCGATGGTTAGCAAAAAATACTATTTTTGCAACATTAAGAGCCGCGCTGGCGAAATCCTCGCTAGTTTGTCTTCACTTTGCACGGCGGCCCAGCCGCTGCGGTGGTAGGCCAGTTCATAGCGCGCGGCGATCGCCCCTGGGCTGTTGGCGATGTTGCGGGCGATGGTGGCCTGCGCCTGCGCCTCCAGTTCCGCCGCGCGAGGCGGCAATGCGGTCTCCTGCACGTAACTGCCGCGCTCGTTGGCACCGGAGATCGCGGTCTTGACCAGGCGATGCCATTGGCCGGCTGCCGGGTCGCGCTTCCAGTCGGCCGGGCTCAGGCTGGGGCGGTCGGTGGCGTTGGCCGGCTGCTGGTAAGGATCCTGCGGTGTGGGTGCATCTTTGAGAGCGAGTGCGGCGGCGGCATTGGTAGCCTGGTAATTGAGTTCTCGGGCCTTTTGGTAGCTGGCGACGATGGGCGTGGCGGTGGGGTTGTCGATCCCATCGCCGGTTGTATCGGCCATGCCGTCCCGCGCCCAGGCGCGGCCATCGAAGGACCACTGCGTGCCATCGCGATCGGTCTGGTGGTAGATCGCGCGGTTATCGAGCAACGCGGCGGCCTTCTCGCCGGCCACGCTCATGAAATAGGCGTCGGCGGCGATCAGCACCATCGGCCCGGCGCCGGAGCTGCCCAGCGCGTAGGCCGCTGCCGTGCCGCCGGCCCAGCCACCGACATTGCGCCCGGCGAAATGCGCCAGTTCCGACTGCGCAGCCAGCGGGTTGTCCTGACCGAGCAAGTGCGTGGCGCGTTGGCCGGAGGCGACGGCATCTGCGGCGGTGGCGAGCAGGCCGGCGGTGCGCAGTGCCTGGCCTGCCGATAGCTCGCCTGCCAGCAATTCGGCGGTGGCGAAGCCGCGTTGCGATACTGGTGTGTACGACGGAAGCGGTGTGGCGCCTGCGCCTTGGCGGATGCTGCGCGCAGCACCGCCGATGGTTGTCGGCGTGTCATCCAAGACCTGCTGGACCAACGCCGCATTCGACTCGGACAACGTGACACGCCCGGCCTCTTCGGCATGCGCGATGGCCATGCGAAATTCTTCGCGGCCGGCGATCTCGCGGATCACGGCATCGCGCTCATCCGGGACAGCGACCAGATTTTTGCCGGTCGTGCGTGCGGCGTCGATCACCTGTGTGATCCGCTGCTCGGAGTGCGTGATCGCGGCCCATTCGGATTCGACAGGGCTCATTGAGCGCAGCGTCTTCAGTTGGTCGGCGTGGATGGCGCGGTACTGATCAATCTCGAAGAGAGTTCTGCGGTTTTGCGCGTTGGTCTCGGCCTTGGTCAAGTGATCCGGCGTCGTTGCGAACATGTCGCCGTTGATCAGGGCGACTTTGAGGGTGTCTTGCAGGTCATGGACCTGGGCGGCGACGCGCTTCAATGCTGCAGCGTCGTTGCGCATGGCGGCTTCGCCATCTGGGGAGTTAAGCACTTTTTCGAGATAACCAATAACTCCCTTCGTGTAGGAACTGCGCGTGCGTCCGCGGTGTGGGGATGTTTCGATTTCGTCAGCCAGCTTGCCATCTACCGGAAGATAAAGGCGGTTGGTCGATACATCCTTGTCGATCAAGCCATGCTCAAGCAATTTCTTGAGCAACCTGTGATCACGGAAAACGGTGTTTTCAATGACATGATGACTTTCAAGGATGACGTTACCGGACGGCATCTGCTTTCACTCCATCAAAATGTCGGAAATGTATTGCTCAGCAACCGAAAGCGTCTATCAACCAGACGCCGCGCGTCCTGGGCGATTTGCCAAATCCATGCGCGATCAAGGTGTCGCGCAAGAACCGATCGCAAAAGGCATCTGCTGTATAAGGTGTCCTGAAGACATGTGCAGCTCCGACAACGTCCTTCTTGAAAGCGAAATCGGCACCACCCGTAATGTCGTAATACTTTCCATTCCGATACCCGGTCAACACCTTGACGGTGGACGCCTCCTCGTCGATGGCATCGATAATCCGCACCACCTCGCAGAGATAGTGCGGTGCCCCCGGCGTACCGTCTTCCAATCGGAAGTCGCATAGCGCGAAGGCAAACCCCTCCGGGTCCGCAGCTTCAAGGACCTGCTTCAGTGGCTCTGAGACCAGCCAGTAACTCTTGAATCCACTGTGCATGTCATTGGGCATATCGCCAATGCGGCTGTCGTAGCGCAGCCGCGGGGTTTCCTTCAATGCGGCCAGGCCTGCATCCTCCCCTGGTAGGCTGTCAGCAATGGAAAACGGCACGGCATCTTCGTTCTCGAATTCCACGCCATGCCCGCGCCCCCCGCCACGCATGTCGGACCTGAGGATATAGAACTCGCCTTTCCTGGGTGCATTCTGGGTAGACACTCTTTTCTCCAAGACGCTTTATCGGTCAAGCGTAGCAAACTGTTTGCTTGAGATGGCGGGGAGTGCCATCACCTCCAAGAGCACCACCATCGCCCGCGAGTCCTTCCGCTTCGCGCGTGCGCTGCGTCGCCAGTTCGATTGCTTCGCGCCACTGCGGCTGCAACTCGGTGCCTACGATGCGGTAGCTATACAGCGTCTGCTCGCGCTGCACGTCCTGCGGCGACGGTGGCGACTGCCCGATGGCTGCAATCGCCTGGGCATGCTCGGCGAGCGCCGGCTGCAGCATGGCGCGCGTGGTTTCCAGTTCCAGCACGCGATTGGCATCGGGCGGAGCGCCGTGGCTCGTCCACTGATCGTCCATGTTGCGGTAGTAGCGCTGGCCATTTGAGTCGGTCAGAACGTGCGGATCCGGCAACGCCTGCCGCTTGGTCAATCCCCGTGGCGTTCCGGCGCGAAATGCAAACGCCCGCAATGCGTGGTGGCATTGCGGGCGTCGGATCGCCGCGTAGTGGTCGTGCTTGCGACTACGCCTTCGGCGCGTCCCGCAGTTCGCGGCGCAGGATCTTGCCGACGTTGGTCTTGGGCAATTCCTTGCGGAATTCGATCACTCGGGGCTGCTTGTAGCCGGTGAGGTTGGCACGGCAATGCGCCTTCACGTCGTCGGCGGTCAGGGCAGGGTCTTTCTTTACGATCACCGCCTTGACGAGTTCACCGGATTTTTCGTCGGGCACGCCGACCGCTGCCACTTCCAGTACGCCGGGCAGGGTGGCGATCACGTCTTCGATCTCATTCGGGTAGACGTTGAAGCCGGACACCAGAATCATGTCCTTCTTGCGGTCGACGATGTAAACGAAACCTTGCTCGTCCATGCGTGCGATGTCGCCGGTATGCAACCAGCCCTCGGCATCCATCACCTTGGCGGTTTCCTCGGGCTTTTTCCAATAGCCCTTCATGACCTGTGGGCCCTTGATGCACAGCTCGCCGATCTCGCCGATTGGCAGGGGGGCGCCGGCGTCGTCCTTGATGCAGGCATCGGTGGACGGAATCGGCACGCCGATCGAGCCGTTGTAGTCCTTCAGGTTCATCGGGTTGATGCAGGCCGCTGGCGAGGTCTCGGTCAGGCCATAGGCCTCGACCAGGGTCACTCCGGTGACCTTCTTCCAGCGCTCGGCCACCGAACGCTGCACCGCCATGCCGCCGCCCAGGGTCATCTTGAGCGAGGAGAAATCGATCTGGTCGAAGCCGGGGGTGTTGAGCAGGCCGTTGAACAGCGTGTTGACGCCGGTGAACGCGGTGAAGCGGGTCTTCTTCAATTCCTTGACGAAGCCGGGCATGTCGCGTGGGTTGCTGATCAGGTGATTGCAGCCGCCGACCTTCATGAAGACCAGGCCGTTGGCCGTCAAAGCGAAGATGTGATACAGCGGCAGGGCAGTGATGACGACTTCCTTGCCTTCCTCCAGCTGGCCGGTGCCGGCGATCCACTGGTGCGCCTGCTGCATGTTGGCGACCAGGTTGCGGTGGGTCAGCATCGCGCCCTTGGCCACGCCGGTGGTGCCGCCGGTGTACTGAAGGAACGCGATGTCGTCCGCTTCGATCTGCAGCGTGGGCACGCTGTGCTTGCGGCCCAGCGCCAATGCCTCGCGGAAGCGGATCGCGCCGTCGATGCGGTAGTCCGGCACCAGTTTCTTGACGTACTTGACGACGAAGTTGATCAGCGTTCCCTTGGGGAACCCGAGCATGTCGCCCAGGCCGGTGGTGATCACCTGCTTGACCGGCGTCTCGGCGATGACCTGCTGCACGGTGGTCCCGAAGTTGTCGATGACCACCAGCACGCTGGCGCCGGAGTCGATCAGCTGGTGCTTCAATTCGCGCGGGGTGTAGAGCGGGTTGACGTTGACTACCGTCAGCCCGGCACGCAGCACGCCGAAGGTGGCGATCGGATACTGCAGGCAGTTGGGCATCATCAGCGCCACGCGGTCGCCCTTCTTCAATTGCAGCTCGCCCAGCAGGTAGGCGGCGAATTGTTCGACCAGCTGGTCGGCCTCGCGATAGGTGATGGTCTTGCCGAAGCTGTGATACGCAGGACGATCGGCAAAGCGCGCAACGGAGGTGGCGAATACCTCGGCCACCGTGCGGAACTGTTCCAGATCGATCTCGGCACTTACGCCGGCCGGATAACTTTGCAACCAAGGACGTGCCTGATTCATCTGCCCCCCTCCAGGGTGTTCTCGATGCGCCGCGGTGTGTTCCACGGCGCTGTAACAGCTGGCAGCATACCGTCATGAATGGAAAAGGCGAAGCGTGATGCAGGGCAATATTCATTGGTGGCGGTGGGCGATGGTGCTCGCCTGGATGGCGCTGCTTGCCGGGTGCGCACGCCCGGCGCCGGAGCAGCGCGTGCGCCAGGCCGTGGCGCAGATGCAGGCCGCGATCGAGGCGCGCGATGTCGGCAAGGCGATGCAGCCGGTGGCGGCAGACTTCGTGGGCGAGCAGGGCCTGGATGCGGCCGGTCTGCGCCTCCTGCTGCAGCTGCAATTGCTGGGCAACCGCAAGATCGGCGTCACCCTGGGGCCGGTGGACGTGCAGCTAAAAGGCGCGACCGCCACCGCCAGCTTCACCGCGCTGCTCACCGGGGGCGACGGCCGCTGGCTGCCCGAGCAGGCCCAGACCTACCAGCTGACCACCGGCTGGCGCCTGCAGGACGGCGACTGGCGGCTCTACCACGCGCAATGGGCGCCGGCAGGTCGCTAGGCCGGAAAGTCGGGTGGGGGCGTCGCGCCAGACGGCGGCCTCTACGTTGCCCAGCCCTCCAGAGCCAGGCACTGCCGGACCAAAAACGACATTCCCGCCAGCAGGCGGGAATGTCGGGGCCAGTACGCGGTGACGGGAATTACGCCGCCTTGCGTGCAGCCAGTTGACGCAGCACGTATTGCAGCAGGCCGCCGTGCTTGAAGTACTCCACTTCCTTGGGCGTCAGCAGCAGCACCTTGACCTGGAACTGCTTGACGCTGCCGTCGGACTTCTTCGCATCGACGGTGGCACGGCGGCTGGCGCCGTCCTGCAGGCCGGTGATGTCCAGCACTTCGGAGCCGTCCAGGCCCAGATTCTGCGCGTTCTCGTTGTCCAGGAACTGCAGCGGCAGCACGCCCATGCCGACCAGGTTGGAGCGGTGGATGCGCTCAAAGCTCTCGGCGATCACCGCCTTGACCCCGAGCAGGTTGGTGCCCTTGGCGGCCCAGTCGCGCGAGGAACCGGTACCGTATTCCTTGCCGGCCAGCACAACCAGCGGTACGCCATCAGCCTTGTATTTCATCGCCGCATCGAAGATCGCCAGCTTTTCCGGCTGGCCGCCGTCGGCCGGGTAGTACAGCGTGTTGCCGCCTTCCTCGCCGCCGAACATCAGGTTCTTGATGCGGATGTTGGCGAAGGTGCCGCGCACCATCACGTCGTCGTTGCCGCGGCGGCTGCCGTAGCTGTTGAAATCGGCCGGCTGCACGCCGCGTTCCTGCAGGAAACGGCCTGCCGGCGAGTCCTTCTTGATGTTGCCGGCCGGGGAGATGTGGTCGGTGGTGATCGAGTCGCCGAACAGGCCCATGATGCGCGCGCCGTGCACGTCGTCCACGCTGCCCACCTGCATGGTCATGCCGTCGAAGTAGGGCGGGTTCTTGATGTAGGTCGATGCGGCATCCCACTCGTACAGGGCGCCATCCGGAGAGGCGATCGTGTTCCAGCGCGTATCGCCCTTGAACACGTCGGCGTAGTTCTGCTTGAACATCTCCGGGCCCACGGTGGCGGCGATGGTGTCGCCGATCTCCTTGTTGCTCGGCCAGATGTCGCGCAGATACACCGGCTGCCCGTCGCTGCCGGTACCCAGCGGCTCGGTGGTGAGGTCGATGTCGGTGGTCCCTGCGATGGCGTAGGCCACCACCAGCGGAGGCGAGGCCAGGTAGTTCATCTTGACTTCGGGGTGCACGCGGCCTTCGAAGTTGCGGTTGCCCGATAGCACCGAGGTCACCACCAGATCGTCCTTGGCGATGGCGGCCGACACGTCTTCCGGCAGCGGGCCGGAGTTGCCGATGCAGGTGGTGCAGCCATAGCCGACCACGTAGAACCCGAGTTTCTCCAGGTCGGCGAGTACGCCGGCCTTTTCCAGATAGTCGGTGACCACGCGCGAGCCCGGCCCGAGCGAGGTCTTCACCCATGGCTGCGCCTTCAGCCCCTTGGCTGCGGCGTTACGCGCGAGCAGGCCGGCGCCCAGCATCACTGCCGGATTGGAGGTGTTGGTGCACGAAGTGATGGCGGCGATGACCACCGAGCCGTCGCGCAGCTGCCAGCCGGCGCCGCTGTCGCCGGCGTGCTCGGCCTGCGCAGCCTTGGCGCCGACCGCGGTGCCGCCGCCGCCTTCGTTCTTGAGGCGATCTTCCTGCTTGAGATCGGTCGGCTTCTTGCTGCGTGCCTCGGCGAACGGCTTGAGGCTTTCGCGGTAGTTGCGTTGCATGTCTTCCAGCAGCACGCGGTCCTGCGGGCGCTTGGGCCCGGCCAGCGACGGCTTGACCTGGCCCATGTCCAGCTCCAGCGTGGCGCTGTACTGCGCGTGCGGGGTATTGGCGTCGTGCCACAGGCCCTGCGCCTTGGCATAGGCCTCCACCAGCGCGATCTGCTCTTCGCTGCGGCCGGACAGGCGCAGATAGGTCAGCGATTCCTCATCGACCGGGAAGATGCCGCAGGTGGCGCCGTATTCCGGGGCCATGTTGCCGATGGTGGCGCGGTCGGCCAGCGGCAGGTGTTGCAGGCCTTCGCCATAGAACTCGACGAACTTGCCCACCACGCCCAGCTTGCGCAGCATCTGGGTGACGGTGAGCACCAGATCGGTGGCGGTGGCCCCTTCGGGCAGCTTGCCGGTGAGCTTGAAGCCGACCACCTGCGGAATCAGCATCGAAGAGGGCTGGCCCAGCATCGCGGCCTCGGCCTCGATGCCACCCACGCCCCAACCCAGCACGCCGATGCCATTGATCATGGTGGTGTGGCTGTCGGTGCCGAACACGGTGTCGGGGTAGGCGACCAGGGTGCCGTCCCTGTCGGCGCTCATCACCACCCGCGCCAGGTTCTCCAGATTCACCTGGTGGACGATGCCGGTATTGGGCGGCACCACCTTGAAGTTTTCGAATGCCTTCTGCCCCCAGCGCAGGAAGCCGTAGCGTTCCTGGTTGCGCTGGAATTCGATCTTGCCGTTGAGGTCGAGCGCGTCAGGCTTGCCGAACACGTCCACCTGCACCGAGTGGTCGATGACCAGCTCGGAGGGGATCTGCGGGTTGATCTGGTCGGCCTTGCCGCCCAGCTTGACCACCGCATCGCGCATCGCAGCCAGGTCGACCACGCAGGGCACGCCGGTGAAGTCCTGCAGCACCACGCGCGCGGGCATGAAGGCGATCTCGATATCGGGCTCGGCGGTGGGGTCCCAGGTGGCCACCGCTTCGATGTGGTCCTTGCCGACGGTCACGCCGCCGTCTTCGTGCCGGAGCAGGTTCTCCAGCAGGATCTTCATCGAGTAGGGCAGGTGGCCGATATCGAAACGTTCGCCCAGCTTCGGCAGGCTGTAGTAGTCGTAGCGCTTGCCGTGGACCTCGAGCGAGGTGCGGGTGGAAAAGGAATCGCTCATGCGTCACTCCTATGGCGTCGAAGGCTTTAGGTAGGCGCTCATTCTGAGCGATTCAGTGTGTACGTACGGTGTGTCTGGAACGATCTGCCGGCTTGAGTACGACGGTCGAAGTACGTATCATGCGTGCATACTTTCTGGAGCATGCTCATGGAAGCCACCGTTGCCGAACGCGGACAGATCACCCTGCCCAAGGCCGTGCGCGATGCCCTGGGCCTGACCAAGGGCACCACGCTCAAGATCGAACTCGATGGTGGGCGCATCATCTTGCGCAAGGATGTCAGCGAGGCGCTGCGCAAGGTGCGCGGCAAGTTCAAGCTGGTCGATGGCCTGACCAGCACGGACGAGGCCATGCGCGCCATTCGCGGCCGCGCGCCCGGGGACCCGTTCGACCCATGATCGCCCTGGATTCCTCGGTACTGCTGGACATCCTGATCGGCGATCCGGTCTATGGCGAAGTGTCGGAAATCTGCATCGGCGATGCGCTGGCGCGCGACGAGGTGGTGGTCTGCGACGCGGTGGTGGCCGAGGTGCTGGCCATGCTGGACACCCAGGTCGACCTGATGGAAACCCTGGCCTCGATCGGGGTGCGTTACGAAGCCACCCAGGAAGCGGCGGCGGTACGCGCCGGCCATATGAACAAGCGCTTCCGTGCGCGCGGCGGCAAGCGCGAACGAGTGGTGGCGGATTTTCTGATCGGCGCCCACGCGATGCTCCAGTGCGACGGGTTGATCACCCGCGACGAAGGCTTCTTCCGCGACTACTTCAAGGGCTTGAAGATCACCGTCCCCAAGCCCGTTGCCTGATCCACGCCTTCTGATCCACGTCTGACGTTTTTACACATTCACCGCTGTCTTTTTTGGAGAACCCGCATGTTGGAAGCCTATCGCCACCACGTTGCAGAGCGCGCCGCGCTCGGTATCCCGCCGCTGCCGCTGACCGCGCAGCAGACCGCCGAGGTCATCGAGCTGTTGAAGGCACCGCCAGCCGGCGAAGAAGAATTCCTGGTCGAGCTGCTGAGCCAGCGCGTGCCGGCCGGCGTGGACGATGCCGCCAAGGTCAAGGCCTCGTACCTGGCCGCGGTGGCCTTCGGCACCGAAACCACCGCGCTGATCAGCCCCACGCGCGCCACCGAACTGCTTGGCACCATGCTGGGCGGCTACAACATCCAGCCATTGATCGACCTGCTGGACAATGCCGAGCTGGGCGCCACCGCCGCCGAGGCGCTCAAGCACACCTTGCTGGTGTTCGACGCGTTCCATGACGTGCAGGAAAAGGCCGAAGCCGGCAACGCACACGCCAAGGCCGTGCTGCAGAGCTGGGCCGACGCCGAGTGGTTCACCAGCAAGCCGGAAGTGCCGCAGAGCCTGACCGTCACCGTGTTCAAGGTGCCGGGCGAAACCAATACCGACGACCTGTCGCCGGCCCCGGATGCCACCACCCGCCCGGACATCCCGCTGCATGCGCTGGCGATGCTGAAGAACAAGCGCGACGGCGCGGCGTTCGAGCCGGAGGAAGACGGCAAGCGCGGCCCGATCCAGGCCATTGCCGATCTCAAGGACAAGGGCCACCTGGTCGCCTACGTGGGCGACGTGGTGGGCACCGGTTCTTCGCGCAAGTCGGCGACCAACTCGGTGCTGTGGTGGACCGGCGAAGACATTCCGTACATCCCGAACAAGCGCTTCGGCGGCGTGTGCCTGGGCAGCAAAATCGCCCCGATCTTCTACAACACCATGGAAGACGCCGGCGCATTGCCGATCGAGCTGGACGTGTCGCAGATGGAGCACGGCGACGTGGTCGAGCTGCGTCCGTACGACGGCAAGGCGCTGAAGAACGGGCAAGTGATTGCCGAGTTCGCGATGAAGTCGGACGTGCTGTTCGACGAAGTGCGCGCCGGCGGCCGCATTCCGCTGATCGTCGGCCGTGGCCTCACCGCCAAGGCGCGCGAGTTCCTGGGCCTGCCGGCCTCGGACCTGTTCCGCCTGCCGATGGACCCGCCGGACACCGGCAAGGGCTTCTCGCTGGCGCAGAAGATGGTCGGCCGCGCCTGCGGGCTGCCGGAAGGCCAGGGCATGCGCCCGGGCACCTATTGCGAACCGAAGATGACCTCGGTGGGCTCGCAGGACACCACCGGCCCGATGACCCGCGACGAGCTCAAGGACCTGGCCTGCCTGGGCTTCTCTTCCGACCTGGTGATGCAGTCGTTCTGCCACACCGCCGCCTACCCGAAGCCGGTGGACGTCAAGACCCACCACACCCTGCCGGAGTTCATCTCCACCCGTGGCGGCGTGTCGCTGCGTCCGGGCGATGGCGTGATCCACAGCTGGCTCAACCGCATGCTGCTGCCCGACACCGTGGGCACCGGCGGCGACTCGCACACCCGTTTCCCGATCGGTATTTCGTTCCCGGCCGGCTCCGGCCTGGTGGCCTTCGCCGCCGCCACCGGCGTGATGCCGCTGGACATGCCCGAGAGCGTGCTGGTGCGCTTCAAGGGGCAGATGCAGCCGGGCGTGACCTTGCGCGACCTGGTCAACGCGATCCCGCTGTATGCGATCAAGGACGGCCTGCTGACCGTGGCCAAGCAGGGCAAGAAGAACATCTTCTCCGGCCGTATCCTGGAAATCGAAGGCTTGCCGAACCTGAAGGTGGAGCAGGCGTTCGAGCTGTCCGATGCCTCGGCCGAGCGTTCGGCGGCCGGCTGCACCGTGCGCCTGGACAAAGCGCCGATCATCGAATACCTGACCAGCAACATCACCCTGCTGCGCTGGATGATTGCCGAAGGCTACGCCGATGCGCGCACGCTGGGCCGCCGCATCAAGAAGATGGAAGAGTGGCTGGCCGATCCGCAGCTGCTCGAGCCCGATGCCGATGCCGAATACGCCGCGGTCATCGAGATCGACCTGGCCGACATCCATGAGCCGATCGTGGCGTGCCCGAACGACCCGGACGACGTCAAGACGCTGTCCGACGTGGCCGGCGCGGCGATCGACGAAGTGTTCATCGGCTCGTGCATGACCAACATCGGTCACTTCCGTGCCGCCGCCAAGCTGCTGGAAGGCAAGCGCGACATCCCGACCCGGTTGTGGGTGGCACCGCCGACCAAGATGGATGCGTCCGAGCTGACCAAGGAAGGCCATTACGGCACCTTCGGTGCGGCCGGTGCGCGCATGGAAATGCCGGGCTGCTCGCTGTGCATGGGCAACCAGGCGCAGGCGCGCGAAGGTGCCACGGTGTTCTCCACCTCCACCCGTAACTTCCCCAACCGGCTGGGCCGCAACACCAACGTGTACCTGGGTTCGGCCGAACTGGCCGCGATCTGCTCGCGTCTGGGCCGGATCCCGACCAAGGAGGAATACATGGCCGATGTGGGCGTGATCAAGACCAGTGGCGAGCAGATCTATCGCTATATGAACTTCGATCAGATCCAGGAGTATCAGGACGTGGCCGAGACCGTGGCGGCCTGATCCGCTGCTGCAGCGAAGCGTTGGACGAAATGCCCGGCACTGCCGGGCATTTCGCTTTTCCGGCTATCGGTTCGCATGCGTGTCCCGCGAGTGGCAGCCAAGAGCAATCCCAGCTAACTCGTGCATGGCGCTGCAACATTCTGCAACCAAAAGTGCGCTGGGTCGCACTAAAGTAGCGCCCGCTCTCCCACTTACCAGGTTTGCCCTTCATGCCCACTTGCACCATCGCTGGTCAGACATTGCACTACACCCAACACGGCCAGGGCTTTCCGGTGCTGCTCGGGCACAGTTACCTCTGGGACGCGGCCATGTGGGAGCCGCAGATCCAAGCCCTGTCGCGGCACTACCAGGTCATCGTTCCCGAACTCTGGGGGCATGGGCAGTCGGGTCCGTTGCCGCACGGCACGCAGCAGATCGGCGATCTTGCCCGGCAGATGCTGGCCCTGCTGGACATGCTGGAGGTGCCGCAGTGCGCGGTGGTGGGCCTGTCGGTGGGCGGCATGTGGGGCGCCGAGCTTGCCCTGATGGCGCCGGAGCGCGTGCGCAGCCTGGTGTTGATGGATACCTTCCTGGGCGCCGAGCCGCAGGCCACGCGGACGCGCTACTTCGGCCTGCTCGATGCGATCGAAGCGGCAGGGCAGGTGACGCCTGCGCTGATCGAGGCGATCGTGCCGATCTTCTTCCGCCCGGGCATCGATCTGAGCTCGGCATTGCCGGCGGCCTTCGCGCAACGTCTGGCGGCGCTGTCGGCCGAGCAGTTGCGCGCATCCATCGTGCCGCTGGGTCGGCTGATCTTCGGCCGTGCCGATCGGCTGGACGCCCTGTCAGCACTGGATCCGGCCAACACCTTCCTGCTCGGCGGCGCCGAGGACATTCCGCGCCCGCCGGAAGAGGTGTGGATGATGGCCGAGGCGATCTGCTGCGATTACGAGCTGATTCCGGACGCAGGCCATATCGCTTCGCTGGAGAACCCGGCCTTCGTCAACGCGCAGTTGCTGGGCTGGTTGAAGCGGACGGTGGGGGAGACCGAGGTGGAGCTTTTGCGTGCGGGATGAGGGCAATGGCCTCATCTGACGTGGGATGAGGCGCGTGGTTCCTTCTCAACTCCTCACTGTCCTCCTTTATCGAGGAGAAGGTTCATCGCAGGGGCGGATGAGCGTACTGGCGCAGCCACGTGTATTTGACTTGTGAGTGGCTTCGCCTCCGTACCCTCACCCCAACCCCTCTCCCGCAGGGAGAGGGGCTTAAAGCGCTCTCTCGCAGGGAAGAGCTTGCGCGCTTTCGCAACCATTGGGAAAAGGCGGCGCGTAGCGCCGGATGAGGGTATGGGTGACTTGAGTACCACCCCTCGCCAGGGCGGCAATCCTCTAAGACTGCGCGCCCAGCCAGGCTTCCAGTGCCGGGGCCGGCAGGGGGCGCGAGAACAGGTAGCCCTGCAGCACCTCGCAACCCAGGTCGGCCAGGAACAGACGCTGGGCCTCGTTCTCGACGCCTTCGGCCACCACGTGCTTGCGCAGGTGTTCGCCGATGCGCAGCACCGAAGTGGTGAGCGCGCGCGCGTCTTCGCTATGTTCGATGTCGCGCACGAAGCTCATGTCCAGCTTGAGTTCGTCGATCGGCAGGCGGTGCAGATGGCTGAGGCTGGAATAGCCGGTGCCGAAGTCGTCCAGCGACAACGAAATGCCGGCCTCGCGAATGGCATGCAGGTTTTCCAGCACGCCCGGCTGGCCGGAGAGCATCACGCTTTCGGTCAGTTCCAGGGTGAGGTCGGACGGCTGCACGCCGAGTTCGGCGATCAGCTGGAGCAGGTCCGGAAGCATGCGCGGGCTTTCGAAGCCGCTGGCCGACAGGTTCACCGACACGCGCGCCACCGGCACGCCGCGCCGGCGCCAGTCGGCGACCTGTTCGCAGGCACGCCGCAGCACCCAGGCGTTGAGCTGCGGCATCATGCCTTGCTCTTCGGCCACCGGCAGAAACCGCGCCGGCGACACTGCGCCCAGTTGCGGATGATTCCAGCGCAGCAGCGCTTCCACGCCATACAAGGCATGCGGCGCGGCGCTGTGCATCTGCGGCTGGTAGTGCAACTGCAGCTGGTCGCGGCCAATGGCTTGGCGCAGCTCGGCCTCCAGCGCCACGCGCTCCTGCGCCATGCGGTTCATATCGGAACTGAAAAAGCGGAAGCGGCCGCCGCCTTCCTTCTTGGCACGATTCATCGCCAGGTCGGCGTGCCGCAGCAGGATGTTGATGTCGCGCCCGTCCTCGGGAAACATCGCCACGCCGATGCTGGCCGACGAGTGCACCGTCATGTGGCCCACGGTCAGCGGGCTGGCGATGGTGCCGAGCACGCGCTCGGCCGCGGCGCTGGCCTGCTCGGCACTGCAGTGCGGCAATGCCAGGGCGAATTCGTCGCCGGCCACGCGCGCCAGCATGGCGGTGGCCGCCAGCTGGTCGGTGACGCGCAGCGCGATGTCGCGCAGCAGGCCATCGCCGGCAGCATGTCCCTGGCTGTCGTTGATCAGCTTGAAGCGGTCGATGTTGATGAACATCAGTGCCGCCGGCTCGCCGGCATATTCGGCCTGGGTCAGCGCCTGCTCGGCGCGTGCGCTGAACATGATGCGGTTCGGCAGGCCGGTCAATGCATCGTAGAAGGCGAGCTGGTGCACGCGCTGGCGGATCTGCTCGCGCTCCAGCGCCAGCGTGCACAGCTGCTGGCACAGTTCGGTCAACCGGACATGCCAGGCGTCGGCGCGTTGCGGCTTGCGGTAATACAGCGCGAAGGTGCCCAGCACGCGTGCGCTGTTGGAACGGATCGGGGCGCTCCAGCAGGCGTGCAGGCCCATCGGCAGCAAGAGATCGCGGTATTGCGCGAACAACGGGTCGGTGGCGATGTCTTCCACCATCACCGGTCGTCCGCGCCAGGCTGCGGTGCCGCAGGCGCCGGCACCCGGAGCGATCTTCAGGCCGTTGACCGCATCGGCGTATTCGGGCGGCAGGCTGGGCGCGGCCAGGGAATGCAGGCAGCCCTGGTTGTCGGCGCTCATCACCGTGGCAAGCACATCCGGTGCGATGCGCTCCACTTCGCTGCAGATCAGCGTCATCACTTCGATCAGCGGGCGTTCCTGCACCAGGGCTTCGAGCACGCGGTGCTGCAGCACCTCGTGCATCTTGGTATCGGTGATGTCGGTCAGCACCGCAACGTAATGCGACGGGTGATGCCGGGCGTCGTAGATCGGATTGAAATTGAGCGAGATCCACAGCGGCGAGCCGTCCTTGCGATACACCAGTAGATCGGCGCGGGTGTGCTGCAGGGCATCGGCGCGCTCGCGGATGCGTGCGACTTCGATCTGGTCGCTCTGCGCGCGGGTCAGCACGTCGGAGGGACGCTGGCCCACCAGTTCGGCCTCGGTATAGCCGAACATGCGCTGGAAGCCATCGTTGGCGTACAGCAGGCGCGATTGCAGGTCGCAGATCAGGATGGCACTGCTGCTGCCGTCCAGGGCTTCGGCCAGCAGCCGCGAACGCCTGTCCTGCGGGCTTTCGCCCTGCATGCGCATGCCGGCGGTGAGCGGGCCAGCCACGATGGCCACACCCTCGGCGGTGCGCCCGGCCGCGCCCGCCGCAACGACGAGCGGCGCGGCATCGACAGCGCCAAGTGCCTCCGCCGGGTCGTTCGGGTGCGGGGGGAGCGCTGGCATGGGCGATCAGCGCGCCTGGGCCGACAAGGCGATCAGGCGCTCGGCCACGCGATCCAGCGGCACCACTTCCTGCGCAGCGCCGAGTTTGTAGGCGGCGCCGGGCATGCCCCAGACCACGCTGCTGGCTTCGTCCTGCACCAGCGTGGGGGCACCGGCCTGCAGCATTTCCAGCAGGCCGCGCGCACCGTCGTCGCCCATGCCGGTGAGGATGGCGCCGACCGCATTCGGGCCGGCGTTGGCGGCCACCGAACGGAACAGCACGTCCACCGCCGGCTTGTGGCGATTGACCGGCGGGCCGTCGTCGATGCGGCAGCGCCAGCGCGCACCGTCGCGGATGATGCGCAGGTGTTGGCCACCCGGCGGCAGGTAGGCATGGCCGGGCAGGATGGCTTCGCCATCGCTGGCCTCGCGCACCGACATCGCCGAGTGGCGGTTGAGGCGTTCGGCGAAGGCGGTACTGAAGCTGGCCGGCAGGTGCTGGGTCATCACCACCGCCGGCGCGTCGGCAGGCATGTGTTCGAGCACCACGCGCAGCGCTTCGGTGCCGCCGGCGGAAGCGCCGATGGCGATCAGACGGTCGGTGGTGCGAAAGCGCAGCGCGCTGCCCGGCACCGGCGCGGACTGCATGTCCAGGGTGACCTTGGGCGTGCTGGGGCGGTGCAGGGCGCTGACCTTGGCCTTGGCGGCCATCTTGACCTTGCTGACGATCTCTTCTGCGTAGCCTTCCAGCCCGCGCGCGACATCGATCTTGGGCTTGGAGACGAAATCCACCGCGCCCAGCGACAGCGCCTGCAAGGTGGTGTCTGCGCCGCGTTCGGTCAGCGATGAAATCATCACCACCGGGGTGGGGCGCAGGCGCATCAGGTTTTCCAGGAACACCAGGCCGTCCATGCGCGGCATTTCCACATCCAGCGTGATCACGTCCGGATTGAGGCGCTTGATCTTTTCGCGCGCGAGCAACGGATCGGCGGCGGAGCCGACCACTTCGATGCCGGCGTCGCGCGAGAGGATTTCGGTGAGCATCTGACGCACGACCGCCGAGTCGTCGACGATCAACACACGCACAGGAGTTTCCAGCGTCATTCGAACAACTCCACTCCACCGGTGACCGGTGCTTTGGATAGACGGGCGCGCACGGCCGATTCGGCAGCGGCGACTTCGGCTTCGTGTGCGTGCGGCAGACGCTGCACGACCACCCGGCCGGTCGTCGGGAAGAACCACACCTTGCGCGGATGGATGCCGCACAGATCTTCGGCAATGATGGGGATGTGCTCGGCCTGCAGGTACTGGCGCACGAATTCTGCGTTGCGGGTGCCGACCGGATTGCTGGTGAAGCCCTTGAGCACGTTGGCGCCGCCGAAGACCTTGGCTTCGATGCGTTTGCGATGCGCGCCGCGCTTGAGCATGTCGTTGATCAGCACCTCCATCGCGTAGCTGCCGTAGCGCGCGGGTGCGCCATCGCCGACCTGGCCTTCCGGCAACAGGAAGTGGTTCATGCCGCCGATCTTGAGCACCGGGTCGCGCAGGCAGGCTGCAACGCACGATCCCAGGGTGGTCGTCAACGCGGTGTCGTCGTCCACCACCAGGTACTGGGTGGGCAACAGCTTGGCGGTGATGGTCTGGAACCGCGAATCGCGGTAGCGCATGACGTCGTCGACTTGCACGGCGGTACTCATGCAGGTGCTCCTGCGCGGGCTGCGCGCCGATACAGCGTGCGCCCGCACGGCTGGATCAGGTCGGCCGCGTGCAGGTAGTTCTCCGAGTGGCCGGTGTAGAGCAGGCCGTCGTCGCCCATATGGGTGACCAGTCGCGACAGGATGCCGCGTTGGGTGGGCTTGTCGAAATAGATCATCACGTTGCGGCAGAACAGCGCCGCGTACGGGCCGCCGACGTCGTAGCGCGGCGCCAGCAGATTCAATTGACGGTACTCGATGAGCTGGCGCAATGCCGGGATCACCCGGCACTTGCCCTCGTTGGGGCCGCTGCCGCGCTGGAAATATTTGCGCTTGATCGACGCGTCCAGCGATGCGACACGGTCGATGGCGTAGACGCCGCGCGAGGCGGTTTCCAGTACCTGGGTGTCCACGTCGGTGGCGACAATGCTCACCGGCGGGGTCAGCGTGCCAAAGGCTTCGCAGGCGGTGATGGCGATGGAGTAGGGCTCCTCGCCGGTGGAGGCGGCGCACGACCAGATCTTCAGCGGCGCCTGCGCCGCGCGCTTTTGCAGTTCTTCGCGCAGCTTGTCGAAATGGTGCGGTTCGCGGAAGAACGAGGTCAGGTTGGTGGTCAGCGCGTTGGTGAACGCCTGCCATTCCTCCTCGTCGTTGCCGGCTTCCAGTTGGTCCAGGTACTCGCGGAACGAGCGCAGGCCAAGCACGCGCAGACGACGCGACAGCCGGCCATACACCATGTCGCGCTTGGCCGGAGCCAGGGCGATGCCGACACGCTGATAGATGAGGTCGCAGACGCGCTTGAAGTCGCGGTCGCCGAAATCGAATTCGCGTGTGTCAGAAGCGGGAGTGGTAGTCGTCATATCCATACGCGTTGTTAGCTATGACTGGATATCGGCCATGGGGCCGCGCAACTGAAGCGCCAAATCCGTCGATCGGTGGCGGCTGCTCCATGCCGTTGCGTGGACGACGCCGTGCCGGGACCTGCGTACCGTGCTGCGTCACAGCAGGAAAGTGCGAATCGCAACAGCCAAAAACGCAACGCCCCGGCAGGGCCGTGGCGTTGCGGGTAACAGCGGTGACTCAGAGCAGCTAGCAGAACGACTGCGCGGCCGCCAGGCGGGCGCGGTCGGTGCTCGGTGCGGCGTATACCACGCGTACCCTGCGGTTCCTCCGTGCCGTCCGCACCCACCTGACGAGCGCTCGCTACGTTTTGTTGGCCGCTCTCAGAACTCCTGCCAGTTTCCGTCGGCCAGCGCGGCCTGCGACTTGGCTGGGCGCTGTGGGCTGGCCGCGGTGCGGACCGCCGGCTTGGCGGCGGTCCGCACCGCTACCGGACGCGAGGCCACCGGGCGCAGGCGTGCCTGGCTGGCGAGGGCGGCCGATTCGTCCAGCTTGAACACCGACACCGCCTCGGCCAGGTGGCCGGCCTGTTCTTCCATCGAGCGGGCAGCGGCGGTGGCTTCTTCCACCAGCGCGGCGTTCTGCTGGGTGGTTTCGTCCATCTGGGTGATGGTCTGGTTGACCTGCTCGATGCCGGCAGACTGTTCCTGCGAGGCGGCGGAGATCTCGCCCATGATGTCGGTCACGCGCTGCACGCTGGCCACGATGTCGGCCATGGTGGCGCCGGCCTTGCGCACCAGCGCCGAACCTTCGGCCACCTTGTGCACGGAGTCGTCGATCAGGCCCTTGATCTCCTTGGCCGCACCGGCCGAGCGCTGCGCCAGCGTGCGCACTTCCGAGGCGACCACGGCGAAGCCGCGACCCTGCTCGCCGGCACGCGCCGCTTCCACTGCGGCATTCAAGGCCAGGATGTTGGTCTGGAAGGCGATGCCGTCGATGACGCTGATGATGTCGGCGATCTTCTTGGACGAAGCCTCGATGCCGGACATGGTGGTGACCACCTGCGACACCACTTCACCGCCCTGCGAGGCCACGCCGGTGGCGCCGATGGCCAGCTGATTGGCCTGACGCGCGCTCTCGGCATTCTGCTTGACGGTGGAGGTGAGTTCCTCCATCGAGGCGGCTGTCTCTTCCAGGTTGGCGGCCTGCTGTTCGGTGCGATGCGACAGGTCGGTATTGCCGGAGGCGATCTCGCCGGCCGCCGCATTGATGGCGGTGGACGAGGACTTGATGCGCCCGACGATGTCGGCCAGCTGCTCGGCGGTGGCATTGGCATCGTCGCGCATCTGCGCGAATACGCCGCTGAACTGCCCGTGCATGCGCACGGTCAGGTCGCCGCGCGACAGCGCCGACAACAGCGCGGAGATCTGCTCGATGCTGGCGGCGTTGGCGTCCAGCAAGCCGTTGAGCTGCTGCGCCAGCTGCAGGAAGAAGCCCTGCTTGCCGTCGGTTTCTACCCGGCCACTCATGTCGCCGCTGGCGGCGGCGCGCACGATACGGGCGACTTCCTCTTCGACCTGCACTTCGATGGTGCGGTCGCGCCACTCGCAGACTTCGCCGGTGGTTTGCCCTTCCTCGTTCTTGATGCCGGTGACGGTCTGCGCCAGCACCACTTCACCGAAGCGCTCTTCGAAGCTGGTGACGCCATCGCGTTCCAGTGCGGCAATGGCCTTGCGCACGGTGGCATCGGACAGGCCCAGGTAGCTGATGTGCTGGCCGATGATCTTGCTCGCATCGAACTCCGGCGATGCCAGGCGGATGCTGCTTTCGTACTGCGCCACGATCTTCTTGAAGGCGTCGTTGGCGTAGATGATGACCCGCTCGGGGTCGGTGATGAAGGTGCCGGTGGAGGACTTGTCCAGCGCGGTACGGATGCGCAGGTTCTCGTCGGCGATGGTGCGATCGCGTTCGATGCGCTCCTTCAGGTCGCGCTGCATGCGCTGCATGGAGCGCATCAGTTCGCCCACCTCGTCCTGGCCCTGCACGTTGATCTGTCCATCCAGCCTGCCGCCGGCGATTTCGGTGGCGGTGGTGACCGCGCCGCGCATGCTCTTGACGATGGAACGGGCGAACAGGAAGGCCAGGCCGAGGCCGCCGGCGATGCCGATCAGCAGCACCATCACGGTCAGCGAAACGGACGTGGCGTGGACCTTCTCGGCCTTGGTCTTGGCAGCCTGCGCGAGCAGGTTGTCTTCGGCGATCAACGCCGCCAGCGAACCCTTGGCCTTGTCGTGCAGGGTGCGCGTCTCACCGACGAAGGTGTCGACGGCGTCGTCGGGGAGGTTGAGTTCGATCATCTCGTCGACGCTGGCATAGGAGGCCGAGGCCTTCTTCCAGTCAGCCACGAACACGTCGAACAGCTTCTTCTGTTGCGGGGTCTCGATCAGGCGGGGGTAGCCCTTGATCGTGGCTTCGATCTCGCCATTGAGTTTCTTGGCACGGGCCTTGGCTTCCTGCTTGACCGCATCGCTGGCGCGTACCAGGTTTTGGTAAGACGCATTCCGGTATTCGCCGAGCATGCCGCGCAGGTCGCCGGCCTCGCGCACGCTGGACATGGTGTTGCCGGCCAGGTCGCTGGTGACGTTGTTGAGCGATGCCAGGCCTGAGTAGGCGATGATCCCCTGTACCAGCATCATCAGCAGCACGATGCCGAACGCCAGCATCAGCCGCGGCATCAATTTCAGGTTATTGATCCATTGCATTGACACGATTCCCCCGTAGAAGTCAGTCCGCATAATCCAGACAGCACATCGCCACGCGTGGGCGTGGCGATGTGCGGTGCGATTACTTGATGGTGGCGAGCTTCAGGCTGGCCGGCGAGCTGACTTCGATTTCGGCACGCGAACTGTCGCGCTGGATCTTGCCCAGGACGCAGACGTCCTTGCCTTCCAGGGTTTCCGGGGCAAAGCTGAACTTGCCGCGGTTGGCGCCGTCGATGCGGGCCGAGAAGGTGTGGCGCGGGAACATGCCGCCCATGTACAGGAAGGTGGGCTCACCCTCCGAGCTCTGTGCGTACTTGGCTTTTTCGACCTTGCCGCACACCATGCCGTCCTTGCCGACGAAACGGGTGGCCATCTCCGGCGGAATCATTTCCTGCGACTGGGCCGACAGCGTGGGAGCAACGATCACGAGAGCAGCGACGGGGAGGAGCGAGAGCAGGAACTTCATGTGGATTCTCCAGAATCGAAAGTCGAACGGTGACCCGTTTGTGTGCGCGGGCTTCCATTCAGCTATCGGCGAGCTCTGGTTCAACTTGAATGCAAAAAGCGTGAATCTCATCGCACTTCGATTCGGCAGTGCGTCGCGTGTCGGGAAGCTCCTGACACCCGATGGTCGCAACTTCGCTGGCCCGTACATGGCTGCGGCCGTCAGGTGGGGACGGGACCGCCGGCTTGCGATGCGCACCCGCCGCATCGCACCCCCGACGCCCCCGTCGCCCCTCTGACGGCCGCGCAGACCGCAGTGCCGCGTCGAATCAGGCGGCTTCTTCGGTCAGCTGCTGGTGGCCCAGTTCGGTGCTGTCCAGCAGGGTCTCGATGTCCAGCAGGATCAGCATGCGGTCGTCCTGGGTGCCGATGCCGGAAATGAAGCGGGTATCGACCGAGGCGCCGAACTCGGGGGTCGGACGGATCTGGTCGTCGTTGAGCGGGATCACGTCCGAGACGCTGTCCACCACGATACCGACCACGCGGTCTTCGACATTGAGCACGATCATCACGGTGAAGGCGTCGTAGCGCGCTTCCTTCAGGCGCAGCTTCAGGCGCAGGTCGATCACCGGCACGATGGTGCCGCGCAGGTTGATCACACCCTTGATGTAGTCCGGCGCGTCCGGCAGGCGGGTGACCGAGTCGTAGCCGCGGATTTCCTGCACCTTCAGGATGTCCACGCCGTAGTGCTCTTCGCCCAGGGCGAAGCTGAGGAATTCACCACCGGTGCCGGTGGTCGTGCTTTTGTCGTTCATGGAAACTCCGGGCGTTGCGGCTGAGTGTCGGGTGCGGCACAGGGTTGAAAGAGGGTTGCCATAGCAACATCGGCGCAGCGCCCGGCAACTTTAGGGATGCGCTGGAGGTGGTGCTGGCGGGTTCAGAACACGCCGCTCTTGCGTGCGTTGCGCTGGCGGTCCACCCGGAAGATGTAGCGCTGGATGGTTTCGTCGGCGCCGCGCGGCAGGTCGCTGAACTGCATGCCCACGCGAAAACCTTCGCTGCCGTTGGGCAGGGTCTGCTTGTGCTGGCTGCACACGGTGAGCGGCAGCGAGATCGGCGCGGTGTCGGGCAGCTGCAGGGTGCAGTTGCGGTAGGTGCGCTGCGGTTCCAGCAGGGGCATGCCGGCGGTGAGCGAGACCGCCAGGCCGCCGCTGCTGATATCGATCACGCGCAGCTGCAGATTGAGATTGCCGCCCTGGGCGTCCTCCTGGCGGATGGTGCAGATGGGCGAATCGGTGATCGGCGTTTCCAGCCGGTACGACTCGCGCCGCTGCATGTGGTACATGGCCTCGGGCAGGTCGGCGCGGAAGGCCACGTGGATGTCGCGCTCGATGCGCTCGGCCTTTTCCAGCCGGAAGCGGATGTTGACCCGCTCCAGCTGCGCATAGCACAGCAGGTACTTGGCGTCTTCGATGGCGCGGTTGGAGGTGTCGTTGTGGCTGCCGTCCAGGATCACGCAATCGTCGTCTTCGTCCACCTCCAGCACGGCGGTGGGCACGGCCATGTCGCGGCCGGCAACGTGCATGGTGACCACGGCGCGCTGGTCCAGCAGCTGGCGCAGCAGGCCACGGATCTGCCGCTTGTTGCGCTGCAGATAGCGTTCGTCACCTTCGGCAAGGTGATCGTCGTGGTCCAGCTCGGAGGTATCGCCTTGGGACATGGGCACAAGCACAGTGGAAGCGGGATGACGCCCGGCGGGTTGTCCCGGCGTCGCCTTGATATCGGCGGCAAACCCAAATCTTTAAGGACTGTCGCCCAACATCGTCTGCCTACCGATAGGTGTGCGCAGCTGGCCTTGTGGTTTCCGCCAGCGCGCAACGGCCTGACAGCGCTCTTTCTCACGACTCACTGGAGGCGGTGACCTCATAGACGTTGCTACGTTGCGTGGGACGCGGCTTGCTGGTTTTTCAGCAAAACCATCAGCCAACTGTCTGGCGTGGTGTCCTCGCCGCTTGCGGGACCGTTGGCGGCATGGATGCCGCCATCGAGCCCCCATGGACGGGTTAACGGCGTGTCCCGCAAGCGGTGAGGGCGCCGCGCACTCCAGGTCTTCGCGTTTGCTGCAGGGCCCTTGCCCGCCCACCATCGCGGGACACGCTGCGAGTAGGTCCTTGTAAGCTCCGCAGCGGCATCCTTGCCGCCAAGGGTCCCGCGACGGTGGGCGGGCAAGGGCCAGTCGAGTCGATCGGTGCGCAACGTTTCGGCACAGCAACCAGCAAAGCGCACGAGGCGGCAGTTTCGTTCTTCAGCAAGACCACCAGCAAGCTGCCTGGTGCGGCGTCCTTGCCGCGCCCTCGATGCTGCGATTTCGCTGCAGGCAATCGCGGTTGCCGTCTCAGCTGTAGGCGTGGCGGGCGTTGCTCAGCAGGGTGTTCAACTGGTCCTGCTGTTCCAGGCGGAACACCGCCACCGCGTCCACCAACTGCGCGGCCTGGTCTTCCATCGCGCGTGCGGCGGCGGTGGCTTCTTCCACCAGTGCGGCGTTCTGCTGAGTGGTTTCGTCCATCTGGGTGACGGTCTGGTTGACCTGGGTGATGCCGGCGGCCTGCTCGCGCGAGGCGCTGGTGATCTCGCCCATGATGTCGGTGACGCGCTGCACCGAGCTCACCACCTGCTGCATGGTGCTGCCGGCCTCCGACGCCAGCGCGGCGCCATTGCCGATACGCGCCACCGAGTCTTCGATCAGGTGCTTGATCTCCTTGGCGGCGCCGGCCGAGCGCTGCGCAAGGCTGCGCACCTCGCTGGCGACCACGGCAAAGCCGCGGCCCTGTTCGCCGGCACGCGCCGCTTCCACCGCCGCGTTCAAGGCCAGGATGTTGGTCTGGAAGGCGATGCCGTCGATGACGGAGATGATCTCGGCGATCTTCTTGGACGAGGTGTCGATGTCGGCCATGGTGGTGACCACGCGGCCGACCACATCGCCACCCTGGGCGGCGACCCCGGCGGCGTCGAGCACCAGGCGGTTGGCCTGGTCGGCATTGTCGGCGTTCTGCTTGACGGTGGCGGTAAGCTCTTCCATCGAGGCTGCGGTTTCTTCCAGCGCGGCGGCCTGCTGCTCGGTGCGGCGCGACAGGTCGCCGTTGCCGGTGGCGATTTCGGTGGCGGCCGAATTGATCGCCAGCGAGGAATCCTTGATCCGGCGCACGATGCCGGCCAGCTGGTCGGCAGTGGCATTGGCGTCGTCGCGGATACTGGCGAACACGCCCTGCAGGTCGCCTTCCATGCGCGCGGTGAGATCGCCTTGCGACAGCGCGGACAGCAGCGCCGATACCCGCGACAGGCCGTCGGCGTTGTTGTCCAGCAGCGTGTTGAGCTGCTCGGCGAGCAGCAGCAGGAAGCCGTGCTTGTCCTGCACGTCGATCCGTTCGCTCAGGTTGCCGGCGGCGGCGGCCTGCACGACGCGTGCGACTTCCTCTTCGACCTGCACTTCCTGGGTGCGGTCGCTCCATTCGACCACGTAGCCCATCCGTTCGCCGGTTGCGCTCAGCACCGGACTGACGATTTCCAGCATGATGCGGCCGCCGACCTCGATCTGCGCGGTGTGTGCAGCGGCGAGTTGTTCGAGCAGGCGTGCCTGATCCGGATGGCGATGGAACTGGTCGATGCGCAGATCGCTCAATGCGGTGGCGTCGAAGTTCGGCAGGTGCTGGCGCAAGGCGTCCTGCATGTCGGTGAGCTTGCGCTGTAGCGGGCGGTTGGCGTAGATGATGCGGCGGTCGGCATCGGCGATCATCACGTTGGTGCTGACATCGTCCAGCGCGGTACGCACGCGCAGCGCTTCGCTGGCGATCAGGTGATCGCGCTCCAGGCGCGCGCGCAGGTCGTCGCGCATGGTGCGGGCATTGAGCAGCAGGCGGCCAAGCTCGTCGTGCCGGTCGATCTCGATGTGACCGTCCAGGCGGCCGGCGGCCACGTCGCCGAGCACGCGTTCCACCGCCACCAGCGGGCGGGTGACCATCTTGCGCGCGGCGATGAACACCACCGCGATGCACAGGGCCAGCACCACCAGCGAGAACAGCAGCATGCTGCCCATCAGCTCGTCCAGCGGGCCGTCGATGGCGCTGCGCGGCTGGGTGCCGATCACCGCCCACTGCCACGGCGCATAGCGCTGGGCGGTGACTTCGAAGGCCTGGCTGCTGCCCTTGGCGTCGCGCAACTGCAGGGTGGCGCTGGGCTGCTTGCCGTCCAGCACCGCTTGCAGGGTGGCCAGTTGATCGTCCGGAACCAGCGCCGACAGGCTGGCCGGCGTTCCCGCCGGAGCGGCGATGACCTGGCCGTAATGCTCGCCGGGGGCCATGTCGACGATGACGAAATAGCCGTCCTGGCCGAGCTTGGTCGCGCTCACCTGCGCCTTGAGCGCTGCCAGGCCTTGGGTGTAGTTGCGGCCCACGAACAGGGCGCCGATCACGTCGCCGGCGGCGTTGCGCAGCGGGGCGTAATGGGTCATGTACTGCTCGCCGAACAGCTGCGCCTGGCCGGTGAAGGGCTTGCCTGCGGACAGCGCGGCATAGGCCTTGCCCTTGCGGTCGAGCAGGGTGCCGATCACGCGCTCGTTCTGCTTGTTGCGCAGCGAGGTGGTGATACGCACGAAGTCGTCGCCGGTGCGCGCGAAGAGGGTCGCCACGCCGCCGGTGGCCTGCGCAAAGCGGTCCACCGCCTCGAAGTTCAGGTTCAGCGCCTGATTGCCTGCGCGCAGCGACGGCGTGTTCTGCTCGCCGATGGTGACGGTGTTGGCGGTGTCCAGTTCGCGTGCGCCACGTGGCAGCATGTCGTCGAACACGCTGCCCAGGCGCTGCGTGCCCTCGGTCAGGGTGACGTCGTACATCGCCACCGACTGCTGCATCAATCGCGTGCTCGAGCGCAGTTCGGCCTTGACCTGCGATTCGATGTCGCCGGCCGATTGCCGGTAGATGGTCAGGGCCAGCAGGCCCAGCGAGATCGCAATGATCAGGGTCAGCAGCGCGGACAGCCGCGTGCCGACGGACAGTCGGTTGAAGAAATGCATGAGGGATCGACCTTGCCCGGGGGAGGGCGTTACGGATGCGTGAATGCGTTAGCGGCCACCCATGCTCAAAATTGATCTTTTATGCTCAAATCTGCATGAAAACGTGCGATGTGTTCAGCTTCGGGCGTGTGGAAGCGTTTCCAGATAGGCGACCCGAGGACGTCCTTTGTAAATTCGAGGTGAAGTTTGACGCGGGTAAGCTGTGGCGCCTGCGGCGCACCAACTGGCTCCTTCGGTAGGCAGCTACGAAAAACCGCTGCTCTTGCAAGCCAGAGGTCCGGCGAGATCGATTGAGCGCGGGTCCAAGCCCGCCAAGGCGGGCGTCTCCGAGACGCGCGGTGCCTGCACGCCGGCAGGAGCGGTCGATGGACGACTGCGCAGCCGTCAGGCGGTTGCGGCGCGGCATGGGACACGCGTCCACTGCGGTTCCGGGCGCGCCGTTCACGCCCGGCTGACGATGGCTTGCGAGGTTCTGTCAGCCGCTCCAGCTTGCCCTTGCGGTTCGTCCATGGCCTGCGCAACGCAGCCGGGCAACGCGGCATGGTGATCGAAGCCCACGGCCTGCGCGCCGCGGGCAAACCCGGGCGCGCACGGACGCGATTCAGAACTCCTGCCAATCGGCGGCATCGGTGGCCGGCACAGGCGCGCGTGCCACGGGGCGCGGTGCGCTTGCCGGTGCGGCGGCTGCACGCGTTGTCTTGCGCGCATGGCCGGGCGCGCTGGCGATGGCAGCGAGCTGGCGTGTCACCGGTGCCTGGGTATCGACCTTGAACACCGCCACCGCGGCAGTGAGTTGCTGCGCCTGCTCTTCCATCGCGCGGGCGGCGGCGGTGGCTTCCTCCACCAGCGCGGCGTTCTGCTGGGTGGTTTCATCCATCTGGGTGACGGTCTGGTTGACCTGTTCGATACCGGCGTACTGCTCCTGCGATGCGGAGGAAATCTCGCCCATGATGTCGGTCACGCGCTGCACGCTGGCGACGATCTCGGCCATGGTGGTACCGGCCTGATCGACCAGGGTTGCGCCTTGCGCGACCTTGTCCACCGAGTCGTCGATCAGCTGCTTGATCTCCTTGGCGGCGCCGGCCGAGCGCTGGGCCAGCGTGCGCACCTCCGAGGCCACCACGGCGAAGCCGCGGCCCTGTTCGCCGGCGCGCGCCGCTTCCACCGCCGCGTTCAGTGCCAGGATATTGGTCTGGAACGCAATGCCATCGATGACCGAGATGATCTCGGCGATCTTCTTCGACGAGGCCTGGATGTCGGACATGGTGGCGACCACATCGGCCACCACGTTGCCGCCTTGCGAGGCCACCGCCGCGGCGCCGATGGCGAGTTGGTTGGCCTGGCTGGCGTGTTCGGCGTTCTGCCGGACCGTGGAGGTGAGCTCCTCCATGGAGGCGGCGGTCTCTTCCAGGTTGGCGGCCTGCTGCTCGGTACGCTGCGACAGGTCCTGGTTGCCGGAGGCGATCTCGCCCGATGCCAGGCCGATCGCGTCGGCAGCCTGCTGGATGCGGCCGACGATGCCGGCCAGCTGTTCGGCGGTGGCGTTGGCGTCGTCGCGCATCTGCGCAAATACGCCCTGGTACTGGCCACTCATGCGCGCGGTGAGGTCGCCGGCGGCAATCGACTGCAACAGGCCGGAGAGCGAGGCGAGGTTGCCGTCGGCGGTGGCCATCAGGTGGTTGAGGCTTTCGACCATGAGGCGGAAGTCGTACTGGAACTGCTCGGCGTTGCCGCGTGCGCTGAAATCGCCATTGGCCGCCGCCTGCGCCAGATGCTTGATTTCGCGATTCATCGTGGACAGGTTGTGCTTGACCTGGTTCATCGCGGTGGTGATCGCGGCCTTCTCGCCAGGCAGTTGCGGCATGTCCTGGCTCAGGTCGCCGATGGCGTAGCGTTCCACCAGGTGGATGGTCTGCATCTTCACCTTGATGTGGGCAGCCACCAGCTCGTTGGTGTCGCGTGCCATGCGGCCGAAATCGCCGGGAAACACGCTGGCGTCCATGCGGAAACTGATCTGGCCCTCGTCGTGGCGCTTGGCCATGTCCAGCTGCGCGCCGATGAGCGTGCGTACCTGGTCCTGCATCTTGTCCATGGCCTGCAACAGGCGGCCGGTTTCGTCGCTGGCATCGGTGCGCACGTCGTTGTCCAGATGGCCGTTGGCGATGGCCTCGGCGGCGCGGGTTGCCTGGGTCAGCGGACGCACCAGGCTGCGGGTGATCGCCCAGCCGAGCAGGGCGCTGATCAGCACCACCGCCACACCGCCGCCGATCAACATGGCACGGCCGCGCGCCATCGCCGCAGTGGCAGCTTCATAGGCTTCGGTGGCGCGCCGGCGCTGCAGCGCCGAATAGTCGGCCAGGGCGTTCTGCCACTGTTCGGTGGCCGGTGCGGCTTTTTGCAACAGCAGGGCCAGCGCTTCGTCGGCCCTGGCGTTCAGGCCGAGATCGGCGACCTGCGCGTTGAGCTTGCTGGCGGCGGCGCTGGCCTGGTCGATCTTCTGTCGCAGCGCGGCGGCCTCCGGCGATGCGGAAAATACGTAGAGCGTGCGTCGGCTGTCTTCGTAGGCCGCGAGCTTGTCCTTGATGATGCCGGCAAAGCGCAGATTGTCTTCCCGGGTGGTGGGCAACACGATGTTGCGCAACTGCACGGCAACGGCGGAGCTGGCGTTGGTCATGTCTTCCAGGTGCTGCATGATCGCGATATTGCGATTGACCACGGTGTCGATGCGCTCGCGCGCCTGCGCCACGGTGTACAGGCCGGCGGCGACCAGTCCGCAGGACAGCAGGATCAGCGTGCCGAAGGCGAAGGTCAGCCGCTTGCCGACGTTGTACCGTTGTAGAAGAGCGATCATGTTGGTCTCCAGGAGCGAGGGGTGGAAAGGGGGAATGCATCGGCGCCGTGTCGTCCCCGCGTCGAGCCGGCCGTGGGCAGGCATCCGGCCGATCCATCCACCGACCGATGGATGTGCCGGGCGCGATGGCAGGGCGGGTCTGCATGCTTGTGGTCGGTAACGGCGCTGCAGATTCGGGCTGAACGCTGCTGCCAGGGCCACGTATGGGCGGCCGTCACCGAGGTGATGCGGATGTGCACGAGTGCCTCCAAACGCCTTATGGGAGCGCTATCAGCGATCGGCGAGGAATCGTGGGCTTCACTGTTCGATCACGTGCCAAGGCGTGACGGCTGCGTGTGCGTCGAGACGGGATGCGAGAGGGCGGCGAATACGCCAGAGCGTTCGCGATGGGCGACTGGTGCGATTCGCATGGCAATCGCGGCGCCGGGATCGGGCATGGCGCGGGAAAGGGCGGTGAATACGCCAGAGCGTTCGCGATGGGCGACTGGTGCGATTTGCATGGCAATCGCGGCGTCGGGATCGGGCATGGCGCGGGAATCGGTGTTGCAGGATCTCTTGCCGCATGCCGTAATGCCGTATGCGTAGCGTAGCGGCAGCGCGGTCAGCATGGCAACGGACGATGCATACCACCTGTTGCAGCGGCTGCACCGCTGTCCGCCTGCGGGCTGCGCCGCAGACGGGTTTCATCAAGACGCTCTGGCGATCAGGCGGCCTGGCCGAAGCGGGCCGGTGCCGCGGCCTGCAGCTGGAATACCGAGACCGCGTCGCGCAGTTGCTGCGCCTGTTCTTCCATCGCACGTGCCGCGGCGGTGGCTTCTTCCACCAGCGCGGCGTTTTGCTGGGTGGCCTGGTCCATCTGCGCCACGGTCTGGCCAACCTGCTCGATCCCTTGCGATTGCTGCTGCGAGGCCTCGCTGATCTCCTGCATGATGGTGGTGACGTTGCGCACCGAATCGACGATGTCCTGCATGGTGCGGCCGGCCTGGCCGACCAGCTGGTTGCCGTGGTCGACCCGGCTGACCGAGTCGTCGATCAGGTGCTTGATCTCCTTGGCCGCAGCGGCAGAGCGCTGGGCGAGGGTACGCACTTCCGAGGCCACCACCGCAAAGCCGCGCCCTTGCTCGCCGGCACGCGCCGCTTCCACCGCCGCGTTCAGCGCCAGGATGTTGGTCTGGAAGGCGATGCCGTCGATCACGCCGATGATGTCGGCGATCTTGCGGGACGCGGCCTGGATGCCGGCCATGGTGCCCACCACCTGGCCCACCACCTCGCCGCCTTGCGAGGCGACACTTGCGGCGCCGACCACCAGCTGGTTGGCACGGCGGGCATGCTCGGCGTTGTTGCGCACGGTGGAGGTGAGCTCTTCCATCGAGGCGGCGGTTTCTTCCAGATTGGCGGCCTGCTGTTCGGTGCGCTGCGACAGATCCTGGTTGCCGGAGGCGATTTCGCTGGCTGCCTCGTTGATGGCATCGGTGGCCTGCTGGATGCGCCCGACGATATCGGCCAGCTGCGCCACCGTGGCGTTGGCGTCGTCGCGCATGCGCGCAAACACGCCATGGAACTGGCCCTGCATGCGGGTGGTGAGATCGCCCGCGGCGATCGCCTGCAACACCGTGGACAGCGCGTGCAGGTTGGCATCGGCGGTGGACATCAGGTGGTTGAGGCTGTCCACCATCGCGCGGAAATCGTACTGGAAGCGCTGCGCATCGCCACGCACGCTGAAGTCGCCGTTGGCCGCGGCCTGCGCGAGCAGTTTGATCTCGCTGTTCATCGCCGACAGATTGGCCTTGACGGTGTCCATGGTCTCGCTGAGCACGGCCTTTTCGCCGGGCAGGCGTTGCATGTCTTGGCTCAGGTCGCCGATGGCATAGCGCGACATGATCTGCGCCAGCTGCATCTTCACGGCGATATGCGAGCCAACCAGGGCATTGGTGTCGCGCACCATGGTTGCGTAGGCGCCCGGGAAACGCTCGTCCTGCATGCGGAAGCTGATCTGCCCGGCGTCGTGGCGCTGCGCCATCTCGCTCTGCGCAGCCAGCACGCGCTGCAGCTGTTCCTGCATCTGGCGCATGTTGTCCAGCAGCTGGCCGGTTTCATCGCGGCACGGCGGAAGAATGTGCTCGTCCAGGTCGCCCTGCGCGATGTTGGCGGCCACCGCGGCGGCACGGCGCACATTGCGGGTAAGCCTGGACAAGGTGTACCAGCACAGCGCGGCAATCAGCACCGCCAGCAGCGACAGCCCGGCAATCGCCTGCCAGACCGCATTGCGTGCAGCCACCAGGTGACGTTCGGACTGTCGCTGCAAGGCCTGCAGCGATGTGCGGCTGAGGTCCTGCATGGCCTGGCCCAGCGTATCGAGCGCGGCGTTCCATTGCGTGTCGGCCTGCGCGTCGCTGCCTTCCAGCGCGCTGCCCAGGGCGGCCAGTGCCGCGTTCGCGCGCGCCGCTTCGGTGGTGGCGGCGTCGGCCAGCGCGGGGTCGGGCTGTTCGAGCAGGCCCATGGCCTTGTCCAGCTCATGCCGGAAGCGCACATGATTGCGCTGCAGCTGACCGAGCTGCTCGCGCAGCATGGCGCGGCTGTCGCCGGCCTGCGACGGGTCGCTGGCGGCATCCAGACGGGTCAGCGACTCGGTGGCGTCGGGGCTGTAGATCAGCGTGGCCACCACCAGGTGGTAGCTTTCGATATAGGGCGTATAGACCAGCTGGCTGTCGTCGCGCAGTGCATCGAGCGCGGCGAATGCCTGTTCGCTCACACCGGCGTAGTCCTTGGCAGCGACGCCGGCCACGTGGCGCTGCTGCAACGCGAGCAGTTGTTTCTGGCTGCGTTCGAAGCCGGGCAGGGCGGCGGTGGCGGCAAGCAGCTGTTGCAGATCGCGTTCGGCACGCTGCGCCGCCGCGTTGGCGGCGCTGCCGCTGTCGACATGGGCTGCGTGCAGGTCGGTGATCAGGCCCAGCATCTGCCCGAGCGGCGCGTAGCTGCGCAACTCGTTGCTGCTGATGGCCACGCTCTCATTGAGCTTGCCGCGGTAAAGCAGCACCGGAATGACCAGCCCGACCAGCGCCAGCACCCCGATCGCGCCGAGCTTTCTGGCGATGCCCAGATCGTCCCAGCGGCGGGTCCAGCGGAGCGATGCGGACGGAGCGGAGTGCGGCGGTAGCGCGGGCGAAAGGGTCATCGGGGCGTCTCTTGGGCGTACGCTGGCTATCGGCCGATGCCTGGTATGCCTTGAGCCGGTCGGCACTGCTGCCGACCGGCTCCGTTCAGCTTGTTGTGTCCGCTTGCCTCAGAACTCCTGCCAGCTGGTGTCGTTGCTGGAGGCGGTGACCACCGCGCGTGGTTTGGACGCGGCGGTACGACCGGCCGCCGCCACCTGCGCTTTCAGCGCGGGCGTCACTGCCGGGCGCGCAGGCGCGGCACGTACGGCCGGCTGCGCGTAGGCCGCATCGGTCTTGAACACCGCCACTGCCTCGGTCAGCCCGACCGCCTGTTCCTCCAGCGCACGTGCCGCGGCGGTGGCTTCTTCCACCAGTGCGGCATTTTGCTGGGTGGTTTCGTCCATCTGGGTCACGGTCTGGTTGACCTGCTCGATGCCGGCCGACTGTTCCTGCGAGGCGGCGGAGATCTCGCCCATGATGTCGGTCACGCGCTGCACGCTGGCCACGATCTCGCCCATGGTCTTGCCGGCGCTGTGCACCAGCACCGAACCGTCGGCCACGCGCTGCACGGAGTCGTCGATGAGGTCCTTGATCTCCTTGGCCGCACCCGAGGAGCGCTGCGCCAGGGTGCGTACTTCCGAAGCCACCACCGCAAAGCCGCGGCCCTGTTCGCCGGCACGCGCCGCTTCCACCGCCGCATTCAAGGCCAGGATGTTGGTCTGGAAGGCGATGCCGTCGATGACGGAGATGATGTCGGCGATCTTCTTGGACGAGGCCTCGATGCCGCTCATGGTCTGCACCACCTTGCTGACGATCTCGCCGCCCTGCGCGGCCACACCGGCGGCGCCGATCGCCAGCTGGTTGGCCTGGCGCGCGCTTTCGGCATTCTGCTTGACGGTGGAGGTGAGCTCTTCCATCGAGGCGGCGGTCTCTTCCAGGTTGGCGGCCTGCTGCTCGGTGCGCTGCGACAGGTCCTGGTTGCCGGCGGCGATTTCGCTGGCCGCGCCCTTGATCGACACGGCCGATTGCTTGATGCCGGTGACGATGTCGGCCAGCTGGGTGGCGGTGGCGTTGGCGTCGTCGCGCATCTGCGCGAACACGCCACGGAACTCGCCGCTCATGCGCGCGGTGAGATCGCCCGCGGCGATGGACTGCAGCAGGCGCGAGAGCGACTGCAGGTTGCCGTCGGCGGTGGACATCAACGTGTTGAGGCTGTCCACCATGGCGCGGAAGTCGTACTGGAAACGCTCGGCGTCGCCGCGTGCGCTGAAGTCGCCGTTGGCGGCGGCCTGCGCAAGGTGCTTGATCTCATGGTTCATCGCCGCCAGGTTGGCCTTGACCTGCACCATGGTGTCGGTGAGCACGGCCTTTTCGCCGGGCAGCTTGTCCATGTCTTGGCTGAGATCGCCAATGGCATAACGGCCCATGATCTGCGCCAGCTTCATCTTCACCGCGATATGCGAACCCACCAGGTTGTTGGTGTCGCTGGCCATGCGGCCGTACTCGCCGGGGAACGCATCGGCATCGATGCGGAAGCTGATCTGGCCGTCGTCGTGGCGGCGGGCCATGTCGGTCTGCGCGGCCAGCAGGCTGCGCAGCTGTTGCTGCATCCTGTGCATGGCCTTGAGCAGGCGGCCGGCTTCGTCGTTGAACGGCGTGTCGACGTCGTTGTCCAGCTTGCCGCCGGCGATCGCCTCGGCAGCGCGGGTGGCGCGGCTCAGCGGCTGGGTGAGGCTGCGGGTGATCAGCAGGCCCAGGACGCCGCTCAAAAGCACCACCAGCAGCGTTCCGCCGATCAGCAGCTTGCGTGAATCGTCCATCGACTTCAGCGCCACGGCAGACGCGTCGGCGGCAAGCTTATCCTGTAGGACGATGTTCTCGTTGATGGCGTCCTGCCACTGCTGCAAGGCAGGAGCGGCTTCGTTCAGCAGCAGCTGCAGTGCCTGTTCGCTTTGGCCGGCCATCGCCAGATCGATGACCTTGTCGTTGAGCACCTTCGCTTTGGCACGGTTGGCGTCGATCTTCGCGCGAATGAGCTTGCCCTGATCGGAGGGCGGTATTGCATACAGTGCGTCGCGCGCCTTGCTGTAGTCGGCACGCGCAGCCTGTACGTTCTTGATGAACGTGCGGTTCTGTTCATCGGTGGTCGGCAGCACCACGTTGCGGATCTCCGCGGCGATGACGTAGTTCGCATTGATCATGTCGTTGGACAGCCGGATCGACACCATGTTCTGGTGCACGATGTCGTCGACCAGATCGCGTGCCGAGGACAGGCCGCGGTACCCGATGACCGCGATTGCGGCAGACAGGACGATCAGGATGGCAAACGCAGCGGCAAGCCGCGGGCCGACGTTGTAGCGTTGCAGTAGGGCATTCATGACAGGCCTTCGCTCAGGTCAGGTGGGTGCTCGGATGCGTCGCGCGGCGCTTGACATGGTCCATGCGACTGTCGTAATTAGCGGCCCTCGGTATGCCTTCTTGAATACCTTGTCGCAAAAATTGCATAGCGTGACACAATTCGCCAAATAGACGGGGCTGCCTTCACGCAATCCTCTGCATCGCAGCGGCGTGCGCCAGCTTCATCAACGACAAAGCCGCGCGAGGTGCATCGCGCGGCTTTGTCGTCAGCCAGTCATCGGGTTGCAGCGGGCGCTCAGAACTCTGCCCAGTCCGAGTCGTTGGACACCGCTGCTGCCACGGCCGCGCGCGGCGCCGGCCGGCTCGCCGGCTTGGCGGCCCTGCTGGCCGGAGCTGGCTTGCTGGCCGTGATCTGACGCACCACCGGGGTGGCGCGGGTCACCGACTCCAGCTCGGCCGACAGCCGGAACAGCGCCACCGCTTCGGTGAGCTGCTGCGCCTGTTCTTCCATCGAACGCGCGGCGGCGGTGGCTTCTTCCACCAATGCCGCATTCTGCTGGGTGGCTTCATCCATGTGGGTCACGGTCTGGTTGACCTGCTCGATGCCGGCCGACTGTTCCTGCGAGGCCGCGGAGATTTCGCTCATGATGTCGGTCACGCGCTGCACCGAGGAGACGATTTCGCTCATGGTGCTGCCGGCCTGATTCACCAGCGCCGAGCCTTCGGCCACCTTGCTCACCGAATCGTCGATCAGGCCCTTGATCTCCTTGGCCGCACCGGCCGAGCGCTGTGCCAGCGTGCGCACTTCCGAGGCCACCACGGCAAAGCCGCGGCCCTGCTCGCCGGCACGCGCCGCTTCCACTGCGGCATTCAAGGCCAGGATGTTGGTCTGGAAGGCGATGCCGTCGATGACCGAGATGATCTCGGCGATCTTCCTGGACGAGGTTTCGATGCCGGACATGGTGGTGACCACCTGGCCGACCACCGCGCCGCCATGCGAGGCCACGCCGGCCGCGCCGATGGCGAGCTGGTTGGCCTGGCGTGCGTGCTCGGCGTTCTGCTTGACGGTGGAGGTGAGTTCTTCCATCGAGGCAGCGGTTTCTTCAAGGTTGGCCGCCTGCTGCTCGGTGCGCTGCGACAGATCCTGGTTGCCGGCCGCGATTTCGCCGGCGGCCGTGTTGATGGCCAGGGTGGAATGCTTGATGCGGCCGACGATGTCGGTCAGGCGCTGCACGGTGGCATTGGCATCGTCGCGCAAACGCGCGAACACGCCGTGGAATTGTCCGTCCATGTGCGCGGTCAGGTCGCCATCGGCCACCGCACCCAGCAGCTGCGAGAGCTTGCCCAGGTTGCGGTCGCTGACTTCCATCATCGAGTTCAGGTCGGCCACCATCACCGCGAAATCGTACTTGAAGCGTGCGGCATCGCCACGTGCGCTGAAGTCGCCTGCAGCGGCGGCCTGCGCCAGTTGCTTGATCTCGGTATTGATCGCCAACAGGCTGGCCTTGGCCGCGTCCATGGCTTCGTGCAGCACGGCGCGGCTGCCGGGCAGGCGGCGCGCATCCTGGCTCAGGTCGCCCTGGGCGTACTGGTTGAGGATGGCGACCGAATCGACGATGGCATCCAGGTGCTCGAAGATCATCGTGTTGATGCCGGCGGCCAGATTGCCGTACACACCGGGGAAATCCTCCGGCATGCGATGGGTGATGTCTTCGGCCGCATGCAGGTGCGACATGCGCGCGGTCTCGTCGGAGAAGCGGCGCAGCAACCTGGTCATGTCGCCGGTGGCCTGCAGCATCTGGCCGATTTCGTCCTTGCTGGTGGTGCCGATCTGCGCGCCGAGATCGCCGCTCGAGACCGCCTGGATGGCGCCCAGCGCCTTGGACAGCGGCGTGGTGATGCTGCGCGCGATCAACCAGCCGAAGGTGACCGACAGGGCCGCCATCAGCAGCGTGCCGATCAACAGCACCGCACTGGTCATCTTGAACGAGGCGCTGCTGGCGGCCACCATGTTGGCCAGCGCGGTGGATTGCTCGGCATACATCTTGTCGATGGTCTGGAACAGCACCTTGCGGATGTCGCCGGATTGCTTGTTCGCAGCCACCGCAGCCGCGTAGTCGGGATCCTTGTAGAGCGCGCGCAAGGTCTTGTTGGCTTCGAAGTAACTGGCGCTTTCCTTGGCGAGCTTGTCGTAGCCGGCCTTCAGCGGCGAGCCGTCAGCGATCTTGGCTTCCAGCGCCTTCTGCGTCTGTGCGTACTTGCCCTGGATTTCGTCCATGCGGGTCAGGAAGTAGTCGTAGCGTTCCTGGTTCTGCAGATTGACGAACTGGCCCGATTCGTAGATACGGAATTCGCCGCCGAATGCGCGCAGTTCCGAGAGCCGGGTCAGCACCGGAACCACATCTTCGTTGATCAGCACCGCCTGCTGCTGCATCTGCTTCATGCGCGAGAAGCCCAGCCCGCCAAGCAGGGCAGTGAGGGCGGCACTGAGGCAGAACGCAAACATCAGCTTGCGGCGGATGGGCCAGTCGTTGAACTTGTTCATCTATTACTCCAGGGATGTCGCGTCGCAATGTTGTCCTGCACGCTAGCGGCCCCGGGGCTGGATACTTTATTTTTCAAGGATGAACGGCAGCACCGCCGCACACTGCAGATGTGCGGATTTGCTGCGAAAAGCTGCTGATTTACCAGCAGCCGGCTTGCTATGACAGCCTTTGTGACTGCTGCTGCAGGGCCGCGCGTTCTGGCTCGATGCGCCTTTCACTGGCCGCGATAACCGAGCGCGACCATTGTGTCGTCGAGCGCACTATCGGGTGGCGGCCAGTGCATATGCGCCGGGCGCGGGCGATACGTGCATGGCACTGCGCTTTGCAATGGCGTGGGGCGCATCGGCCAGCGTGAAGCGCGCCACCGCCTGCGCCAGCTGACCGGCCTGATCTTCCATCGCGCGTGCAGCGGCGGTCGCTTCTTCCACCAGTGCGCCGTTCTGCTGGGTGGCTTCATCCATCTGGGTGATGGTGAGATTGACCTGCTCGATGCCGGCCGATTGCTCCTGCGATGCGGCGGCGATCTCGCCCATGATGTCGGTGACGCGCTGCACGCTGGCCACGATCTCGGCCATGGTGGTGCCTGCCTGGTGGACCAGGTGCGAGCCTTCGGCCACCTTGCCGACCGAATCGTCGATCAGGTGCTTGATCTCCTTGGCCGCACCGGCCGAGCGCTGGGCGAGGGTACGTACTTCGGAGGCCACCACGGCGAAGCCGCGGCCCTGCTCGCCGGCACGCGCCGCTTCCACTGCGGCGTTGAGCGCCAGGATATTGGTCTGGAAGGCGATGCCATCGATGACGGAGATGATCTCGGCGATCTTCTTCGAGGAGACTTCGATGCCGGACATGGTGGAGACCACCTGCGCCACCACGCTGCCGCCGTGCGAGGCGACACCGGCCGCACCGATGGCCAGTTGATTGGCCTGGCGCGCGCTCTCGGCATTCTGCCTGACGGTGGAGGTGAGCTCTTCCATCGAGGCGGCGGTTTCTTCCAGGTTGGCGGCCTGTTGTTCGGTGCGCTGCGACAGATCCTGATTGCCGGCAGCGATCTCGCTGGCGGCGGCATTGATCTGCGTGGCCGAGGTCTGGATGCCGGAGACGATGCCGGTCAGCTGCGCCACCGTGGCATTGGCATCGTCGCGCATACGCGCGAACACACCTTCGAACTGTCCATCCATGCGCACGGTGAGGTCGCCCTCGGCCAGCGCGCTGAGCAGGCTGGAAATGCGCTCCAGGCCTTGCGAGGTGGTTTCCAGCAAACCATTGAGCTGGCGACCGAATTCCAGGTAGAAGCCGTGCTTGTCTTCGAGCGCCAGCCGCTGGCCGAAATCGCCCATCAAGGCGGACTGCACCAGCGCGGCCACTTCCTTCTGCGTGCTTACTTCTGCGCTGACATTGCGCCACAGCAACATGCTGCCGCTGCGACGGCCATCGGCTGCGTACAGCGGGGTCATGGTCAGGTCCAGCGTGACCGGGCCGAAGGTGTAGCGCTCCTGGGTGGTGGATTGCAATTGCTGAAGGCGTTGCGTGCGCGCCCGGCCTTCAATGTCGCTACCGAACACATAGTCCAGTGGCTTGCCGACCACCGCATCGGCGCTGAAGCCGCTCTGGCCCTTGGCATGGAACGCGGGCTCGCCCCGCTTGAACGACGTGTGCAGCGCTTCGGTGATGAACACCGCGTTGTGTTGTTCGTCGGCCAGCAACACTTCCATTTCCGAGTGTTCCAGCGCAGTGCGAATGCGCAGGTTTTCGTTGGCGATGGCGGTGTCGCGCTCGATGCGCGCGCGCAGGTCGTTCTGCATGCGTTGCATGGCGCCCATCAGGCGGCCCACTTCGTCCTGGCGCTGCACGGCGATGTGGTTGTCGAGCTTGCCGGAGGCGATCGCATCGGCCACGCCCACCGCCGATTCCAGCGGACGCACCACCTGGCGGCGCAGCAGCAGGAACAAGGCGCCGCTGAGCACCACTGCCGAGCCCAGGCCTACCAGCAGAATCGTCAACAACAAGCGGTGCGCCTGCTGCATGATGGCGGCATACGGCACCACCACGCCCAGCGCGAAGCGCTCCTGTGCCTTGCCGATCTGCAACGGCACATACGCGCTGACGCTGCCGTTGGCATCGGGATCGAAATCCACCGAGTCCTTGCCGGCCTTGATCGCCTCCAGCATGCGGCGATGCCGCGCATCGGTCACCGGCTTGCCGATGCGTGCGCCATCGCGCGAGGACAGCACCACGCCGGCGGGCGAGATCAGTTCGACATAACCGCTGCGCATCGGGCGCAGCGCACCCAGGCGCTGCTGCAAGGCGGCCAGCGCCACGTCCACGGTGACCGCGCCCAGGTAGTTGCCATCCTGCAGGATCGGCGTGGACAGGGTGGTCATCAGCACGGTCTTGCCGCCGATCTTGTAATCGTACGGTTCGGCCACGGTCTGGCGCAGCAGTGCACGCGGCTTGAGGTTCCAGTCGCCAAGGCCTGGGGTTTCGTAATCGGTGAGCGGTTCGCGCACCAGCTTCTGGCCGTCGCGTCCCCAATAGGTCATGAAACGACCGGTGGCGTCGTGGCCCTTGGCATTGGCGAAATCGCCGTCCCTGCCATCGAAGGCCTGGGTTTCCCACAAGGTGCCCATGCCCACCCATTCCGGATGGTCCAGCAGCTGGTCATGCACGATCGCCGCGGCGGTCTCGCGGCTGAGGCCACCGCTGGCACGCTGCACCAGCATGGTGGTGGCCAGGGATTGACCGGTGGTCAGCGCCTGCCCGAGTTCGCTGCCGATCTGCTCGGCCTGGTAGCGCGCGGCGTTCTGCATCGTGGCCTGCGCCGAGGTGCTCAAGGCACGGCTGCTCTGCCAGTAGGTGATGGCTGCGGTCAGGCCGAAGCACAGCGAGGCGATGACCGCAGTACCGACCATCAGGCGGTACGCCAGGCGTCCGCTCAAACGTGAGTGCGTGGAAGAGGTCATGGGCGTTGGCCGCAGAAGGGAGGGATGACCCCGCCGAAGCGGGGTGGTGCGTCTGGAACGGCTGGCAACGCTAGTGCGCAGCCGCAAGGCCGGCGTGGCAGGTGCGCGGAACCTTCATTTCATGTATCGCTGGTACACCCCGGCGCTCCCGCATGCCGGCTACACCCGGCTTATAATTGCGCAGCACCCTTTGCTGCCACGCTCAGTAGGCTGCCAGGGCGGCGCGCTTGGGCGCGCGCGCGGTTGCAGTGGCGCGTGATTGCGCCGTGGCCTCGATCCGGAAGATCGCCACCGCATCGTCCAGCTGGCGTGCCTGCTGCTGCATCGCGTTGGCGGCGGCGGTGGCTTCTTCCACCAATGCGGCGTTCTGCTGGGTGCTCTCGTCCATCTGGGTGACGGTGAGGTTGACCTGCTCGATGCCGGCCGACTGCTCCTGCGAGGCGGCGGAAATCTCGCTCATGATGTCGGTGACGCGCTGCACCGAGGACACGATCTCGGCCATGGTCTTGCCGGCCTGATCCACCAGCGCCGAGCCCTGGGCCACCTTGCCGACCGAATCGTCGATCAGATGCTTGATCTCCTTGGCCGCACCGGCCGAGCGCTGGGCGAGGGTACGCACTTCGCTGGCGACCACGGCAAAGCCGCGGCCCTGTTCGCCGGCACGCGCCGCTTCCACCGCAGCGTTCAAGGCCAGGATATTGGTCTGGAAGGCAATGCCATCGATGACCGAGATGATCTCGGCGATCTTCTTGGACGAGGTCTGGATGCCGGACATGGTCTCCACCACCTGGCTGACCACCTGGCCGCCCTGCGATGCCACGCTGGCCGCACCGATGGCCAGCTGGTTGGCCTGGCGCGCGCTTTCGGCGTTCTGCTTGACGGTGGAGGTGAGCTCTTCCATCGAGGCGGCGGTCTCTTCCAGGTTGGCGGCCTGTTGCTCGGTGCGCTGCGACAGATCGTTGTTGCCGGCGGCGATCTCGCTGGCCGAGCCGGTGATGGACCCGGCGGCCTGCTGGATGCGCCCGACGATGCCGGCCAGCTGCGTGGCGGTGGCGTTGGCATCGTCGCGCATGCGTGCGAACACGCCGTGGAACTGGCCTTCCATCCGTGCGGTGAGGTCGCCTTCGGCCAGTGCGGCCAGCAGCTCGGAGAGCTTGCCCAGGTTGCGGTCGCTGACCTCCATCATCGCGTTGAGATCGTTGATCATGCGTGCCGAATCGTGCTTGAAGCGCGTGGCATCGCCGCGCTGGCTGAAGTCGCCTTCGGCCGCCGCCTGCGCCAGCCGCTTGATCTCGGTGTTGATCGCCAGCAGGCTGGCCTTGGCGGCGTCCATCGCTTCGTGCAGCACCGCGCGGGTGCCAGGCAGGCGCGCGGCATCGCGCGACAGATCGCCCTGCGCATACTCGTTGAGGATGCCGATGGCATCGACGATGGCGTCCAGGTGTTCGAAGATCATGGTGTTGATGCCGACAGCCAGCTCGCCATACACGCCCGGGAAATCGGTCGGCATGCGGTGGGTCACATCGTCGCCGGCATGCATGTGCACCATCACCTTGGTCTGCGCCGAGAAGCGCTCCAGGGTGTGCACCATGTCGTCGGTGGCCTTGAGCATCTGGCCGATTTCATCGTTGCCATGGGCTGCGGTGCGCACGCTGAGGTCGCCGCGCGCCACGCCCTTGATCGCCGCCAGGGCACGTGCCACCGGCTCCAGGATCGAATTGCCGATCATCCAGCCGACCAACAGGTTGAGCAGCACCAGCACGCCGCCGGCCAGGGTCACGATGCCGGTGAATGCCAGCGCCTGCGACTGGGTGTCGTCCAGGTACACGCCGGTACCGATCACCCAGCCCCACGGCTTGTACAGCGCCGCGTAGGAGGTCTTTTGCACCGGGTCTTTCTGGCCCGGCTTGGCCCAGGTGTAATCGACATAGCCGCCACCGGCCTGCGCGGCGGTCACGAACGCCGGAAAGATGCGCTTGCCGTCGGGGCTGAGCACATCGGTCAGCGGCTTGCCGTTGAGGTCCGGGCGGGTGGGGTGCATCAGCATCACCGGCGCCTGGTCGGTGACGTAGATATAGTCCACGCCACCGCGTGCGCGCATGGTGGACAAGGTGTTCAACGCCGCCTTCTTGGCGGCGTCCACGTCCATCTCGCCTTTCTCGGCGCGCTCGGCGTAGCCGTTGACCACCGCAATGGCCATTTCGATCTGGCTCTTGAGGCCATCGCGCCGCGTGTCGGTGAGATCAACGTACTGCATGCGTGCCGCAACGATGGCCAGCGCGATGATGCCCAGCGCCATCAGCGCGGTCTGGGCGAGAAACTTGCGCTTGAGCGGCACGTTGGCCAACGTCTTTGCGAGCGAACTCTTGAACGTCATGACAGGTATCCAGCGAAGGGAATGTGACCGGGATAAGTCGAATAGCGACCCGAAGAGAGAAAGATTGAGCATTGGGCGACGCACGGTGTGCTAGCGCCGCGAACCGGTTACGGGAGACGGTGCCGCGCCCTGGGCGCCACTACAACCGGAGCCGCAGGCTTGGCCGGCGCAAGGTCAGCGTGCACGGCGCCGCGGGCACGACCGGCTGCAGCGCGGCGATGCGTGAGCGGGCGTGCCCGGGGGCGGAGATCGCGGTGCAGGCAATGCGGCCGCGTCGGCCGCATTGCCAGAAGCGCTCAATTGCGCGGCGGCTTGCCGTTACCGGCAACAGAGGCCTGCAGGTTCTGCAGTTCGGCCCACAGCACCTGGCGGGTGTCGCCGGCATGGCCCAGCGACAAGGCCTGGGCATCGTGCAGATCGCCGGCATGCAGGGCGCGGTTGGCCTGGCGGTGTTGCGCCAGGTACTGGCCGAGCTGCTGCTGCACCACGGCGAATTGGCGTGCCTGCTCGCCTTGCGGCGCGGTGGCCTGAAAGTATCCGGCGTGGCGGGCGATACGCTGACGCAGCTTGCCCAGGCGTTCGTCGTAGGCCTGCACCCGCGCCGGGTCGTGCGAAGCGGCGAGCTGGGCACGCTGTTCTTCGCGCAGCTGCACCAGATCGACGGCCAGCGACTGCAATGCCGTGACCGGCACACTGTCCAGCAAAACCGAGACCGGGGCGGCCGGCGCCGCGAACGAGGGCGGCATCGAGGCGCCGGCTGCCAGCAGGGCAACGGCGAACACGGCAGCCAGCAGCGGACGAGCGGAGCGGATGGAATTGGCGATGTGCATGCGGACGTCCTCCAATCTGGCGCGGGCAATGCGGCCCTCAGTGCTGTTTGTATCGGCCGCATGTGCTTGCGCTTGATCACGTTTCGACCAGCGGCAGGTCCGCACGGTGAATCGTTGGTTTCGTGAAATCCGAACGGGCACCGCGCGCATTCGATGCACGATCAGCAGCATGCAGGGCTGGACGGCAGCAGGCCCCCGGCACGGCCGGGACGCCGTGCAAGGCGCGATCTCCACCGATGGCGTTGCAGTCGCCGGCACTGGATCGAGTGGCACAGAACGCAGTTGCACAAACGCACAGGCCCCGACATCGTTGCCAGGGCCTGTGCATGGAGGCTGCGCAACGGCCGCCGATCGAACCGGCTGGGTCAGAACTCGTGCCAGCTGGTGTCGCCGTTGGAAGCGGCTGCCAGCGCGGGGCGTGCGGCCGCGCGCGTCCTGGATGCAGTGGCAGCCGGAGCGGCAGCGGACTTGACTGCAGTCTTTTTCACCGGCTTGAGCGGCGTCGGCGTAGTGCGTGCCGGTGCCACCGTCAGCACATCGGTGGGCTGCAGCTTGAAGATCGCCACGGCATCGGACAACTGGCCGGCCTGGTCCTCCATCGCGCGTGCGGCGGCGGTGGCTTCTTCCACCAGGGCCGCGTTCTGCTGGGTGGCCTCGTCCATCTGGGTGACGGTGAGGTTGACCTGCTCGATGCCGGCAGACTGTTCCTGAGAGGCAGCGGAGATCTCGCCCATGATGTCGGTGACGCGTTGCACGCTGGCCACGATGTCGGCCATGGTCTTGCCGGCCTGGTCCACCAGCAACGCGCCTTCGGCGACCTTGCCGACCGAGTCGTCGATCAGGTGCTTGATCTCCTTGGCCGCGCCGGCCGAGCGTTGGGCGAGGGTACGCACTTCGCTGGCCACCACCGCGAATCCGCGGCCTTGTTCGCCGGCACGTGCTGCTTCCACTGCGGCATTCAAGGCCAGGATGTTGGTCTGGAAGGCGATACCGTCGATGACCGAGATGATCTCGGCGATCTTCTTCGACGAGACCTCGATACCGGACATGGTGGTGACCACCTGCGCCACCACTGCGCCGCCCTGCGAGGCGACCGAGGCGGCGCCGATCGCCAGCTGGTTGGCCTGGCGCGCGTGCTCGGCATTCTGCTTGACGGTGGAGGTGAGCTCTTCCATCGAGGCGGCGGTTTCTTCCAGGTTGGCGGCCTGCTGCTCGGTGCGCTGCGACAGATCCTGATTACCGGCGGCGATTTCGCTGGCGGCGGTATTGATCGAGGTGGTGGCGTGCTGGATGCGCCCGACGATGCTCGACAGCTGCTCGGTGGTGGCGTTGGCATCGTCGCGCATCCGCGCGAACACACCATGGAACTGGCCGTGCATGCGCTCGCTCAGGTCGCCGGCGGCAATGGCCTGCAGCACCTTGGACAGCGAGGCCAGGTTGGCATCGGCGGTGGCCATCAGCTGATTGAGGCTGTCCACCATGGCGTGGAAATCGTACTGGAAGCGCTGCGCATCGCCGCGCACGCTGAAATCGCCATTGGCCGCCGCCTGCGCCAGCATCTTGATCTCGCGGTTCATCGCCGAGAGGTTGGCCTTGACGGTATCCATGGTGTCGCTCAGCACGGCCTTTTCGCCCGGCAAACGCTGCATGTCCTGGCTCAGGTCGCCGATGGCATAGCGCGACATGATCTGCGCCAGACTGGTCTGCACGGTGACATGCGCGCCGACCAGGCTGTTGGTGTCGTGCACCATCGTGCCGAAATCGCCGGGAAATGCCTGCGGATCCATGCGGTAGCTGATCTGCCCGGCATCATGGCGTTGTGCCATTTCCGACTGCGCGGCCAGCACGGCCTGCAGCTGATGCTGCATGCCTTGCATGCTTTCCAGCAGCTGCCCGGCTTCGTCGCGGCTATCGACCTGGATGGCGTTGTCCAGCTTGCCACGGGCAATGGCCCCGGCGACGCAGGTGGCACGGCCGAGCGGGCCGGCGATGCTGCGCGCGATGAACCAGCCGGCAAATGCGGCCAGCAGCACCACCAGCACCATCGCCGCGATCATCACCTGCACCGAGCGCTGGTAGGTGGCTTCTGCCCTGGCGATTTCCTCGTCCATGTGGGCGGTGTTGAACTTGGTCAGCTCCACCAGCTTGGCGAACAGTTCGCGCCGCGCCGGCCGCGATTGCTCATCGGACACGCTGTTTGCGGTGACCAGATCGCCGGCACGCACGGCGGCACTGAGCGCGGCATTGGCCTTGTAGTAGTCGCCCAGCTTCTGCTTGACCTGGTCGTACAGTTCGGCTTCCTTGCCGGGTGTGGTGGTCTTGGCATAGGCGCTCTGCGCCGCGTCGATCTCGGCACGCGCCTTGTCCATGCGTTCGAAATAATTCTGCACCGCCTTCGGATCGTCGGCGTGTGCCAGCTGGGCAAGTTCGTAGGTGCGGAATTCGCCCAGCAAGGCGCGCATTTCGCTCAGCTGCTGCACCGCCGGCGCCCACACATTGCCGATCTCGCGCAACAGGTGCGCACTGGATTGCATGCGCGCCAGCGCGAACACGCCCAGGCTCAGGGTGATCAATGCGGTGAAGGAAAATGCCACGGCCAACTTGCGGGCAACGGCAAGATTACGGAACCAGTTCATAACGGTCTTCTCGTGTTGCAGAGAACGACTGGCCTCGTGGGCGCCCGTCGGCGTTGGGCGAGGGACGATGGCAGAGTCGAAAGATCCGGACAAAGGGCCAGAATCTCCCGCCGGTCGTGTCGGGCCGGACGGGTGTTGCTGATGCCGGCAGTCCCCATACTGCCGGCGATCACTCCAGCGCCGATCGTTCGTCGATCGCGTGGTGGAGTCGGGCGGCCGCGGCCTCCATGCCGCGGTGGTGTTGGCTCACGCCGCCTGCGGCACCTTCAGCGAGCGCACCAGTCCGCCGATGTCCACGATGAGCGACACACGGCCATCGCCGAGGATGGTGGCGCCGGAGACGCCGGGGATGCGGCGGTAGTTGTTCTCGATGTTCTTGACCACCACCTGTTGCTGGCCGAGCAGTTCGTCCACTTCCAGCGCGATCTTCTGGCCGTCGCCTTCGACCACCACCACCAGCGGTTCCTGCGAGGACTGCTGCCCGCCGAAGCCGTAGTAATTGGTGAGCGAGAGGATCGGCAGGTACTCGCCGCGCACCCGCAGCACGCGGCCGTCGCCGGCCATCGAGCGGATGTCTTCGGCCGCCGGCTGCAGCGCTTCGAGCACGTAGGCCAGCGGCAGGATCAGGGTTTCGCCGGCCACCGAGACGGTCATGCCGTCCAGGATGGCCAGGGTCAGCGGCAGGCGGATCAGCACGCGGGTGCCGCTGCCGGCATTGCTTTCCAGCTGCACTTCGCCACCCAGGCCCTGGATGTTGCGGCGGACCACGTCCATGCCCACGCCACGACCGGACAGGTCGGTGACCGCATCGGCAGTGGAGAAACCCGGTGCGAAGATCAGGTCCCAGACCTGCGCGTCGGTCGGGTTGTCCGGCACGGCGATGCCGCGTTCGGCCGCCTTTTCCAGGATCTTGGCGCGATTGAGGCCGCGGCCGTCGTCGCTGACTTCGATCACGATGTGGCCGCCCTGATGCGAGGCCGCCAGGGTGATCGTGCCGGTCTCGTCCTTGCCCGCGGCGCGACGCGCATCGGGCAGTTCCAGGCCGTGGTCGATCGAGTTGCGCACCAGGTGGACGAGCGGGTCGGCGATCTTCTCGATCAGGCCCTTGTCCAGTTCGGTGCCCTCACCAATCGTGCGCAGGCGCACCTGCTTGCCGAGGCGGCTGGACAGGTCGCGCACCAGGCGCGGGAAGCGGCGGAACACCGCATCGACCGGCAGCATGCGCACGCCGATGACCGCTTCCTGCAGATCGCGGGTATTGCGCTCGAGCAGATCCAGGCCGGCGAACAGACGTTCGGCATGCGCCGGGTCCAGGCCGGTGGAGACCTGCTTGAGCATGGCCTGGGTGATCACCAGCTCGCCGACCAGATTGATCAGCGCATCGACCTTGTCCACGCTGACGCGGATCGAGCTTTCGGCTTCGGCCGCAGCGGCCTTGGCCGGCGTGGCGGCGGCGGCAGCAGGTTCGGCAGCGGCTGCAGGTGCGGCCGGGGCAGCAGCGGTCACTGGTGCCGGCGCAGCGGCTTCCACCGCCAGGCTCGGCGGCGGGCCGGGCACCGGCATCGGGCGGATATCCAGCTCGCAGTCGTCCACGACCCAGGCGAAGGTGTCTTCGATCTTGCTGCGCGGAATCTTGCCGATCAGGCCCAGATCCCACGCCAGGTAGGCTTCCAGCGGGTCGATGTTCTCGAAGCCCGGCATACGCTCCAGGCGCGCGGCGATCTGCAGCGGGCCCAGATGTTCGAGCTCGCGGATGATGCGCAGCGGGTCGTTGCCGCTCATGAACAGCGACGGTGCCGGGGTGAAACCGATGTGCCAGGCTTCGGGTTCTTCTTCCTTGGGCTTGGCCGCCGCCGCCGCGGTCGGCGCTTCGCCGGCCAGCACTGCGTTGAGGCGGGTATGCACGGCCTTGACCGCGGCCGGGTCGGCCGGGGTGCCGTGCTCGGCTTCGCGCAGCAGGGCGCGCAGCACGTCCACCGAGCCCAGCATGGCATCGACCGCATTGGCTTCGAGCTGGCGCTTGTTGGAGCGCAACTCGTCCAGCAGCGTCTCCAGCACATGGGTCAGGCCGGCGACGGCCTCGAACCCGAAGGTGGCAGCGCCGCCCTTGATGGAGTGCGCGGCACGGAACACCGAGTTGATGATTTCCGGGTCGCGGTTGCCTTCTTCAAGGGACAGCAGCCCGGCCTCCATCGCGTCGAGCCCTTCGCGGCTTTCCTCGAAAAAGGTGGCGTGGAAACGTTGCAGGTCCATGCTCATGGGCGTGAGATCCGATCGTGGAGCGAGTAAGGGTTAACCCAGAACTTTCTGGACAGTGGCGATCAGCTGTTCGGGATTGAACGGCTTGACCAGCCAGCCAGTGGCACCGGCCGCCTTGCCTTCGGATTTCTTGTCGGCCGCCGATTCGGTGGTGAGCATCAGCATCGGGGTGAACTTGTAGTCCGGCAGCTGGCGCAGCTCGCGGATCAGCGAGATACCGTCCATGTTGGGCATGTTCACGTCAGTGACCACCGCATTGAAGCGCTGGCCCTTCGCGCGGCCCAGCGCAACGGCGCCGTCTTCGGCTTCTTCGACGGCAAAGCCGGCAGAGGTGAGGGCGAAAGAGACCATCTGGCGCATCGACGCCGAATCGTCCACCACCAAGATACGTGCGCTCATGCGGCGTTCTCCACAGATTTCAGGTTGTCATTGGATGCGGGAAGCCCGAGGGCGTCGGTGACGCCGAGCAGACGCGCCGCATCTCTAAAAGTGTCGTTACAGCCATCGAATTCGGTATGCAGGCCGGCCTGGCGGCGGCTCTGCACGAAGGCGCAGAGCAACTGCACGCTGGCGGTGTGGATACGCCGGACTTCGCCGGCATCAAGCACCAGGTCGCCGTCCTGGGTGAGGAATCCGGCAAGCTTCTGCTTGAGGTCGGCGCTGGTCTCGATGCCGAGATCCTCACCCAATGTCACTGTGCTCATTGTTGCTCCGAACGGATGGTTCTATGCGTACTAACGGCGGGGGGCGGGAAAGCTTTAACGGTGAATCGGTGACACGCCAGATTGTGCAAGCCTGGGATCAGGTTTACGCGCGTGTCAGTGCAGCAGATGTGTGGCATCGAGCAGGATCATCGGCTGATGACCCAGGCGCGCGACACCGCGGAACAGGTTGTTGGAGATGCGGCACAGCCGGGCGTTGTCCGGCGGTTCGATCTGCTGGTCGGTGAGGCTGGTGACGTCTTCCACGGCCGACACGCGCAGGCCCATGGTTTCGCCGTTCTCTTCCAGCACCACCACGCGCGTCTGCAGGTCCATGTCCACCGGCGACGAGCCCAGGTGGATGCCCAGGTCGATCACCGGCACCACTTGGCCACGCAGGTTCATGATGCCGAGCATGGCGCTGGGTGTGCCGCGCAGTGGCAGCAAGGGCACTGGCAGCACCACTTCCTGCACCTTGAGCAGTTCCAGCGCATAGGTCTGTTCGCCGCAGCGCAGGCGCAGCCAGCGGGTGCTGCGTTCGCTGGCACGGCGCTCGGCGTGGATCTTGTCGGCCTGGCCGGGAGCCAGCAGCGCCTGCAGCCCGGTCGGCGCGATCGGCGCCGGCGCGGCACGTGCAGCTGCCGGTGCGGCGCGTGACGGCAGCGCGGCAGGAGCCGGTGCAGGCGCCGGCACGGCGACCGCTGCGGGCTCCAGCCCGAAGGCCGGGTCGGCATCCATTTCTGCCAGCAGGTCGGCGGCGATCATGTCGGCGCTGGGAACGGCGCTGCCGAAGGCGGGATCGGAATCCATTTCGGCCAGCAGGTCGGCAGCGATCATGTCCGCGCTTGGGACGGCACTGCCGAAGGCCGGATCGGCATCCATTTCGGCCAACAGGTCGGCGGCGATCTGCTCGGGCGTGGGCGCGGCGGCCACCGGTGCGCCGAAGGCGGGATCGGAATCCATCTCGGCCAACAGGTCGGCGGCGATCTGCTCGGGTGTGGGCGCGGCGGCCACCGGTGCGCCGAAGGCCGGATCGGCATCCATTTCGGCCAACAGGTCGGCGGCGATCTGCTCGGGTGTGGGCGCGGCGGCCACCGGTGTGCCGAAGGCCGGATCGGAATCCATCTCGGCCAACAGGTCGGCGGCGATCTGCTCGGGCGTGGGCGCGGCGGCCACCGGTGCGCCGAAGGCCGGATCCGAATGCATCTCGGCCAGCAGGTTGGCGGCGATGGCCTCGGGCGAGGCGACGGCGGCGGCCGGTGGTTCGGCCACTGCGACATCGGCTTGGTCGAACGCGGCCAGCGCGGCCGGCGGCTCTGCCACCGCGGGTGCGGCAGCGGGAATCTCCACGCCGGCATCGTGCAGCAGGCCCTCCAGGTAATCGTCCAGCTCACCGTTGGCGGTGTGGTTGCTCATGCGGCTTGCTCCATACGCATCGCATCATCGGCCAGCACCCATTCCAGCGCGCGGCGATAGGCGGACAGGCCGCGGCCCTGGTAGTCGCCGCCGGTAGCCGGGACGGTGAGTGCGGCGGCATTGCAGATACGGGTATCCATCGGAACCGCGTCTTCCCACACCGCCGGGCCGTAGGTGGTCTGCATTTCCTTGAGCGTCTCGTTGCCGGCGCGGGTGCGACGGTCGAACAGGGTCGGCAGGATCGACACCGGCAGTTCGCGGCGACGCGAGCGTTGCACCATGTCGGCGGTGCGCACCATGCTGGCCAGGCCATGCAGGGCGAGCGGTTCGGCCTGGGTCGGCACCACCACGCGGTCGCAGGCGGCCAGGGCGTTGATCATCAACAGGCCCAGGGTGGGCGGGCAGTCCAGCAGGATGTAGTCGTGCTGGCCCGCGTGGCGGGTCATCGCGTTCTGCAAGGCCAGGCCCAGGCCGGGCTGGTTGGCGCTGCGGCGCTCCAGCGTGGCCAAGGCGGCCTGTGCGCAGACGTAGGACAGGCCGGGGATGGCGCTTTCGTGGGCCAGGCTGGCCAGATCGCTCGGCGGGGTGCCGAACAGGTCCAGTACCCCGCGCGGCGGCGGGTCGACCGCCACGCCGAACGCGCGGGTGAGCGAGGAGTGCGGGTCGAGGTCGATCAACAACACCCGATGGCCGAGCGCGGCCAGGCCGCGACCCAGCGCCAGCGTCGTGGTGGTCTTGCCTACGCCGCCCTTTTGGTTGGCGATTGCCCAGATACGCATCTCACTGCACTCCTTCAATTACGGCGGGGACGGAACTTGTGCCGCTTTCGGTGGTGACGGCCGTTTGGCCGCCGTCAGACTTGGGAAGCTTCGGCGCCCCGGCGGCGGTCGCATGCAACTGCGATGGCGGATCGGGTGCGAGTGAGCCAGCCGAGTCAGCGAGGATGATCAACACCACACGCCGGTTCGCATTCCGTCCCGCCTCGGTACTGTTATCGGCACGTGCGCGGAATTCTCCATAGCCCACCATCGCCAATCGTTGCGGGGCGATGCCATCGTCGGCGAACAGGTGCACCACGCTGGCCGCGCGCGCCGCCGACAATTCCCAATTGGAGGGGAACTGCGCGGTGGCGATGGGCTGGTTGTCGGTATAGCCCTCCACGCGCACGCCGTTGGGCGCATCGCGCAGCACCGAGGCCAGCGTGGACAGCGTCCCGCGCGCGCCGCCGGCCAGGGTGGCCGAGCCGGTGCCGAACAAGATGTCGCTGTTGATCTCCACCTCGATCCACAGATCGTTGCGGCGGATGGTGATGAGTTTCTTGTCGATCAGCGGCGACAGCGTCTTGCTCAGCTGCTGCGCCACCGCGTCCATCTGGCGCTGCGCGCGGGCCAGCTGCGCCTGGTTGCGCAACGACACCGGCATGCGCATCTGCGCGGCCATCGACGGCAGCAAGGTGGCGTCGGTCTGCCCATGGGTGGCGGCCATCGGCACGCCGGCCTTGATCACCGACGGGCGATCGTAGTCGGCGCCCAGGGTCTGGGTCTTGCCGATCTGCACCGGGCTTGCGGTGTTGGAGGAACCCCCGAAGGCGCTGGTCAGCGCCTGCGCCATCACCTTGTATTTGCCCTCGTTGAGCGAGGAAATGGCGTACATCACCACGAAGAACGCCAGCAGCAACGTCATCAGGTCGGCGTAGGGAATCGCCCACGCTTCGTGGTTGCCGTGTTCTTCGTGGTGTTTGTGACGACGGGCCATGGGGGGTCAGGGCGTGTGAGGGGTGTTGAGGTGAGTGCGAAGCGGTCCGTGGCGCGTCGAGACAAGGCCTGCGCTGCTGCCCAGGCCGGCCGCCCGGGCAGGGCGCGCAACGCAGTGCCGGCGCGCCACAGACCACTCCCCGAGCGGGTTGCATCTCATCTCAACGTCCATGGCACGCTCTAATGCAAGTAGCCTGCCAATTTCGATTCGATGTTGCGCGGGTTCTCGCCCTGGGCGATGGCGATCAGCCCTTCGATCGCCATTTCGCGCTCGTTGGTGCTGCAATGGATCACGCTCTTGAGCTTGGCCGCCACTGGCAGGAACAGCAGGTTGGCCGAGGCGATGCCATAGATGGTGGCGGTGAACGCGGCCGCGATGCCGTGGCCGAGCATGGCCGGGTCGGCCAGGTTCTTCATCACCGCCATCAGGCCCAGCACCGCGCCGATGATGCCCAGCGTGGGCGCGTAGATGCCCATGCCCTCGAACACCTTGGCCGCGGCAAGATCCTGACGCTCCTGGTTGTCCACTTCGATTTCCAGCATGTGGCGCATGGCTTCCGGCTCCACCCCGTCGACCAGCATCTGCAGGCCCTTGCGCAGGAAGGCGTCGCTCTGGCGCGGCAGCTGGTCTTCCAGGCCCAGCAGGCCCTGGCGACGGGCGATGTTGCTCCATTCCACGATGCGCGCGACCAGCTGCGGCCGGTCGCTGACCGGCGGCCGGATCACCCAGCGCAGGATCTTGAAGGCGCGCCGGAAAACCGCCGGCGAGGTATGCAGCAGGATCGCCGCCACCGTGCCGACGATGACGATCACGAAGGCTGCCGGCGACCACAGCGACGAAATGCCGGCGCCCTTCAATACGCTGCCGCCGACGATCGTCACGATCGCCAGCACCAGTCCGATGATGCTCAATCTGTCCATGCAAGCGGTATCGGCCCAGGTGCGGCGGACTTGATAGACGCGGGCGGTCGAGAGCGCCAGAAAGTTGTCGTTCCGGGGGATGGGTCTTCAATTGCCGGCTTCGTTGCGGGCGGTATGCCCGGCCGGGGATCGGTCCTCGGTCGGGAAACGTCTCAACGAACTCAGTGATACCTAGCGTCAGCCCTGCTTTAGGAGAGCAGAGAGAACGCGCGGCCTGCGCGTTCCTGAGCCCCTCTCCTGCGGGAGAGGGGTTGGGGTGAGGGTACGTCCAGGCGCGGCTTTCGGTCGCCGGCTTCGATGAGGAGCGCGAGCGCCGCCGGGAGTCGTCTCTTCGGCTTTCCAAACATTCTCTATGACTCGCCATCACGGTACATCCCTGGGATGGCCATGGCAGCCAGGCGGCGTGTGCTGGGCCGTCTCCTGGCGTGTGCCAACGCGCATGTCGGCCTTGTCTCTCATTGAGCTCGGTTGCGAACGAAGGAAAGAGTGCAGTCGCTCTGCTAAACCGCTTGCGCCTGGTTGCGGGCGCGGTGGTTTGCTGTCCGCGATCGCGTTGCTGCAGGCAGGCTGTACCGTGCAGCGTTCAAGCGTGGCAAGCCTTTCTCATATCGTGGATGCCTCACGACGCCGCGGGCCTGCTGCGCGGCAGAATGCGTTGCTGCATGGGCTGTGGTACTTAGTTTCCCACCGCATTAGAACGATCTAATTGCGTCCGCGCAGAAGCGGACGCAAGAGGAGGGGGAACCGGGTCGCCGCAACGGCGCCGGATATTTCTGTGCCACTTCGCGCGGCGTTGTTGTCCGATCGTTGGGATCGACGCATGCCGCCGAAGCCGATCACCATTGGGAGAGCATGATCGACATGAACTGCATGCCATTCGCACGCCACCGCAGCACGCTGTCCGCCGCTATCGCCATCGCCTTGTTCGCGGGCGCCGCCTCCACCGCCGCCGCCCAGCAGGCCGGCGGCACGCCGGCGCCCACGGGCCAGGCCGCGGTGCAGGCCACGGACCTGGATGCGGTGACGGTGACCGGCTACCGCTACGCGATCGAAAAAAGCCTGGAGCAGAAGCGCAACGCCAACGCCGTGGTCGATGTGATCACCGCCGAGGACGTGGGCAAGTTCCCCGACAAGAACGTGGCCGATGCGCTGCAGCGCGTGCCCGGCGTGGTCATCAGCCGCGACGGCGGCGAGGGCAAGAACGTCAGCGTGCGCGGCCTGTCCTCGGAGCTGGTGCTGACCCAATTGAACGGCAACTACATCGCCACCGCCGAGTCCAACGGCGACCCGACGCGCTCGTTCAACTACACGCTGCTGCCGTCGAACCTGCTGGGCAGCGCCGAGCTGTACAAGACCCCGGAAGCGCGCATCGACGAAGGCGGCATCGGCGGCACGGTGATCCTGCAGACGCGGCGCCCGCTGGAACTGGAGCCGAACTCCGGCTTCGTTTCCGCCGAGGGCACCTGGTCCGATACCAGCAGGAAGACCGACGGCCAGTTCTCCGGTTCGTACTCGTGGCACGACAAGGACGACCGCTTCGGTGTCTTCGTTGGCTACACGCAGCAGAAGCGCACCGCACGTACCCTCGATGCCAGTACCGAGAGCTGGCAGTGGTACGGACGCGACGAAGTCGGTCCGGCGGTTGACGTGAACGGAAATCCCTCGGACTTCAACGCCAACTGGTGGGGCGGTACCGGCTTCTGGACCCAGGACGGCAATTACTCCACCGGTTTCATGATGCCGACGGCGGTGAGCCTGGGCGCCAAACGCGAGGAGCGCGAGCGCAAGGGCGCGCAACTGACCTTGCAGTTCAAGCCGACCGACGACCTGACCCTGACCGCGAACTACTTCCGCTTCGACCTGTCGCAAGACTCGCAGACCAATACCATCAAGGTTCCCGAGTGGAACATCGCCCGTTACAACGGCGACGGCAACTGGCGCGGCGGCCGTCTGCTCGACCGGCTGCAGTTCGATCGCAGCGGCACCATTGTCACCGGCGCCGCCTACAGCCTGCGTCCGGGCAAGACCTATTATTGCAGCGAGGCCGAGGCCGCCGCGGCCGGCCTGCCGCCGGGCGGCTGGGGCTCGGACGACTGCACCGTGCCGACTCCGCAGATCACCGGCAGCTACAACATCGAGAAATCGCAGTCGCAGACGGTGGACCTGGGCGGCGAATGGCGTGGCGAGCAGGTGGACGTGGCCTTCAAGGCCGGCCGCACCTGGGCCAAGGGCGGGCCGGAGCTGCAGTTCTCCCTGCCGATCAAGCCGCGCCTGCAAAACGCCGACGGCAGCTGGACCAATGGCAACTTCGCCAGCGCCTGGGACCTGACCGGTACGCCGTCCATGACCTTCTCGCCGGAGCTGATGCAGAACCTGCGCAACGGCATCCTGCAGGTCGACCTGGGCTCGACCGGCTCGTCCTGGACCCGCAACACCAATCAGCAGCAGTACGCGCAGATCGATACCACCTGGCATTTCGACGGCGAGGTCTTCGACTCGCTGCAGTTCGGCATCAAACGGCGCGACGGCGGCATCCACCGCAGTACCGGCAACAACTACTGGGTGTGCCCGGGCACCGACCCGGGCGACTACGACAACCGCTACTGGAACGGGCGCTGCAATGCCATCGCCACCCAGTTCTCGCCGGGCCTGCTGTTCGCGCAGGACAATCTGGCCGGTGGCGTCAACGCCAGCGCGTTCCCGGCGATCAACTTCCCTGGCTACATCGGCTACTTGAACCAGACCTACGGCGCGATGCAGACCCGCAGCGAAGACAACTTCGTCTACAACGTCGACGAAGAGATCTATTCCAGCTACCTGCAGCTCAACTTCCACACCGAGCGGCTGCGCGGCAACGTCGGCGTGCGGGTGGCGCGCACCGGTCAGCGTGCCGAGTCCACTGACAAGGTGACCGCCTACAACGACTATTTCTTCGACGGCGCCGACGGCAATCCGCTGGCCTGCCAGCAGGGCGCCGCCACCCCCGGCGGCGCGCCGGCCGACACCTATTGCGGCACCGAAGGCTACTGGCGTCTGGCCGACAGCGTGCAGCGCACCGAATCGTTCGTGGTGAGCGGGCTGGACCGCAACTACACCGACGTGCTGCCGAGTTTCAACCTGGCCTACGACCTGACCGAAAACCTGCTGCTACGCGCGGCAGCGTCGAAAGTGATCGCACGCCCCAGCTACAACGACATCGCCGCGCCTGGCAGCCTGGAGTTTTACAGCCCCGAATACGTGGCCGACCGGCGCCTGACCGGCGGCGCCAGCGAGCAGGGCTGGTACGGCTCTGGCAGCAACAAGAACCTGGAGCCGTACAAGGCCACCCAGTTCGACCTGGGGCTGGAATGGTATTTCCGCCCGGGTTCGGTGGCGGGGGTGGGGCTGTTCCGCAAGAACGTGGAGAACTTCGCGGTCGACGTGATCAGCGACGTCAACATGATGGTCGACGGGCAACCGGTCACCGTGCAGAACTACAGCACCCAGGCCGGCGGCCAGGACGCGGTCTCGCAGGGTGTGGAGCTGTACGCGCAGCACACGCTGCCGTCCGGCCTCGGTGTGCAGTTCAACTACACCTACAACGATGCCAGCAAGGCGGCGGTGCGGCTGGAGGACGGCACCGAAGCCGGCGAGACCGCCATGCCGGGCAGCGCCAGGAACCAGACCAACCTCACCGTGTTCTACGAGACCGACAGCCTGCTGCTGCGCGCCTCCTACAACCGTCGCGGCGAGCTGGTGCAAGGCCTGGTCAACGGATTGAACGTCTTCGAGGAGCCGTACTACCAGATCGATGTCAACGCGGCCTACAACATCACCCCGGCGCTCAGCCTCACCGCCTCGGTGCTGAACCTGACCAAGCAGGAGTCCCGCTCACACCTGGGCGAGGACACCCGCGCCCGCTTCTATACCGGCGGCTACGCAGGCCGGCTGGCGTATATGGGGCTGACCTACAAGTTCTAGGTCCCAGCGTGTCGTGCCATGTCCGCCAGGTGGCGGTATGGGCGCGACGGTTCGGCGACGGCTGGGCTGCAGCTTTCGCTGTCGCGACGACATCGTCGCGTGTGCGTGGTCGTTCACCGCAGGATCTCAGCGCATGAGGTCGTTGCTGGTGCGAACGCTCTCTCTGTACCCAGTGCCGCCGCTGGCCACGCCGACGCTGGCTGCCGCACCGCGGCCAAACCGTCGAGCGATGCGGCGATCTAGTCGGGCCTTGCTGAAAATAAGAGCGGCTAACAAAACGTAGCGAGCGGTCGTCAGGTGGGTGCGGACGGCGCGGAGGAACCGCAGTGTACGAGTGGTACATGCCGATTCCGAGCACCGACCGCGCCCGCCTGGCGGCCGCGCAGTCGTTTTGCTAGCTGCTCTAAGTGGACCTGGAACCGTTATTTCGATACCACGGGCGACGACTCAGCGCCATTTCGTCGGCGATCCGGGTGATTCATCGGCGCCTTCTGTGGCTTGGTCGCAAACGGGTACCCACGCCCCCGCGCGGATGGCAACTTGCAGCGGCGATCACGTCGACCTGGAGCCCCGCATGACCCCCGTTGCCCTGTATTCGCCCGATCCGGCCCGCGGCTGGCTGCCCTGGGCCTGGCTGACGCCGATCCTGATGATCCTGTTCAACGCGGTACCGGTGATGGCGCTGGACGGGTGGATGCAGTCGCAGCATTGGTCGACGCCGCGCGGCGATCCGATCGGCCTCGCTGGCTTGTATGCGCTGCTGTGGATCGGCTTCGCGCCGACGCTGGCGGCCGTGCTCGCCTGGGTGCGCTTCGTCGAAGGGCGCTCCCTGGCGAGTATCGGGCTGACCGGTCCGGCGCCGCTGAAAACCTTCCTGCGCGGACTGGCCGTTGGATTCGGCACGATCGCGCTGGTCGTAGTCGCGATCTGGATGGCTGGCGGCATGCAGGCGGCGGGCTTGGGGCAGGCCTGGCGGTCGCCCGTCAGTCTGCTGCACATCGGTCTGCTGCTATTGAGTTTCATGTTCCAGGCGAGCGTGGAGGAAGTCATCTTCCGCGGCTGGATGCTGTCGGTGGTGGCGCGCAAGACCAATGTCGCGGTGGCCGTGCTGCTGGTGTCGCTCGTTTTCTGCGTCCTGCATTTCAGTCCGCACCAGCCGCCCCTGGTCATGCTCGGCACGTTCCTGTTCTCGCTGCTCGCCTGCGCCTGGGCGCTGCAGACCGGCAATATCTGGGGCGTAATGGGCTGGCACGCGGGGTGGAACTGGCTGCTCGCGACCGGCTTCGAACTGCCCGTCACCGGCATGGATGCGCACTTGCCGGCGCTGCTGGTGGCGCTGCGCCCGCAAGGCCTCGACACCCTGACCGGCGGCGCGCAAGGGCCGGAAGGCAGTTACCTGTGCAGCGCCTTCCTCGTCGCCGCGATCGCGTGGATCCAGTGGCGAAAGACGCGCGGAGCTCAGAACTTCTTGCCAACCAGCAGGTGACGCCACTGCCCGGGCGGCATCGCCCCGTCCGGGCCCTTGCCGATCGGATGCTGGTTCGCGCCGTACCGGCGACGACCACGCAATGGAGCGTCTGCTAGCGCTCGGTGGGCCGATCGACGCTCCATTACGGGGCTTCTCGGTAGGGTAGGGAACTGCTATCCAACATTAGAATTAGGGATGTTTATCGGGGCTAGGGCAGCTCCCGACCCTAAGCGGTCACTCAAAAGAACGGGCTCTGATTCACTTAAGGAAGTCGACCTGACCCTGAGGTTTCAGAACTACAGCATCCAGGCTGGCGGCCAGGATGCGGTCTCGCAGGGTGGGGAGTTGTACGCGCAGCACACGCTGCCGTTCGGCCTCGGTGTGCAGTTCAACTACACCTACAACGATGCCAGCAAGGCCGCGGTGCGGCTGGAGGAGGGTACCGAGGCCGGCAAGACCTCCATGCCGGGCAGCGCCAGGAACCAGACCAACCTCACCGTGTTCTACGAGACCGACAGCCTGCTGCTGCGCGCCTCCTACAACCGTCGCGGCGAGCTCGTGCAAGGCCTGGTCAACGGGTTGAACGTCTTTGAAGAGCCGTACTACCAGATCGATGTGAACGCGGCCTACAACATCACCCCGGCGCTCAGCCTCACTGCCTCGGTGTTGAACCTGACCAAGCAGGAGTCCCGCGCGCACCTGGGCGAGGACACCCGCGCCCGCTTCTACAACGGCGGATACGCAGGCCGGTTGGCGTACCTGGGGCTGACCTATAAGTTCTAGGTCCCAGCGTGTCGCGCCCACGCCTGCCGCGTGGGGAGATGGGCGCGATGGTTCGGCGGCGGCTGGGCTATAGTGGAAGTGAACCTGGAATCGTTATTTCTAGTTACAGCAGAAAGCCCCGGCGTTGGTCGGGGCTTTTTGTTTGGGGCGGGTCGGCTGGTTCAGGATAATTTGCTTCGGCGCGGAGTTTCCACTGTCTACGCTAAAGTGCATCATTGGACTTCACCTGTCAGTAGGGTGTCGCGGGCTTTGCAGAGCTTCGTGTCACTCAAAGTCGGCAGTCTCTTTATGTGGAATCGCGCAGTTTGGAGTTAGGTGGGGATGGATCAAGAGGATTTCATGAGGGCGGCGCGCGAGGTTGGTGCGCACGGTGATAACGACACTCTTCCATTCGATGGAGACGCGAGGTTCGTTAAAGCAAAAGCGGCATCTCTGGCGTACATAGCTAACAATCTCTACCAGGAACTTGCAGCCACGAGTCCTAGTGCAGCAAAGGCAACACTCTGGGGCCTCGAACCATTCTCTGAGCGTCTGCTTGTAGCGACCGGTACCGCTGGCTTCAGAGTCGTAACGAAGATACATCCGTTCTGGAATGTCTACCTCAATGGAATCGGGGTAACAGTCGCACGTGCGTCTGAAGGAGAGAGGTCACATAGGGCGTGCTCGTACAGGTTTCTCGCGACAAATGACGCGGTCGAAATATTCGATCGGTCCTACAGTTGGCGAAAATTTAGAGAGGGCTGTATCTCTTCTGCTGTATAAGCGGGCGACGACGCGGTGGTTGTTCAGACAGATATCTCAAGCTTCTATGAGCGTGTGTCACATCACCATATCGAGGACACACTTAGGAGCCTAGTAGGTGACCAGTGCGCAGCCCAGGCGAACGGTCTGCTCTCGCGCTTCTCCGCTGGTAGATCGTTTGCGCTACCTGTTGGAAGTCAATTCTCGCGAATCGTGGCAGAGGCTTTCATGATTCCTATAGATCAGTCTCTAGATAGAAAAGGCATCAATTGGCTAAGATACGTTGATGACTATGTGTTAATCGCTCCTGACTTCCAGACGGCTCATGAGCATCTGGCCTACTTGTCTAAAAGATTGGCCAACTACGGTCTGTCACTGAATCGAACTAAGAAAGGTCTGATCAACTCACCACAGATGCGCGACACTACCGCCTCATGTAGAGGATTCATCCATGCAGCTGACGTTCGGTGACGCTGAGGGCCTGGGCAAGCGCAAGCAGACCCGGCGCGAGATCTTCCTGGCCGAGATGGAGCAGGTTGTTCCGTGGCAGCAACTGCTCGGACTGATCGTGTCGCACTACCCGGTGTCGGGGCGGCCCGGTCGGCAGCCGTACGCATTGGCGACAATGTTGCGGATTCATCTGTTGCAGCAGTGGTATGCGTTGAGCGATCCGGCGATGGAAGAAGCGCTGCACGAGATCCCGACCTTGCGGCGTTTTGCCCAGCTCGGTGGGTTGGATGATATTCCCGACGAGACCACGATTCTCAACTTTCGGCGCCTACTGGAGACCCATAGCCTTGCCGCACGGATGCTGGAAGCGGTCAATGCGCATCTGGCGCGCAAGGGTCAGAGCCTGCGGTCGGGCACGATCGTCGATGCGACGCTGATCGCTGCGCCCAGTTCGACCAAGAACGCTGAGCATGCGCGCGACCCTGAGATGCATCAGACCAAGAAAGGGAATCAGTGGTATTTCGGGATGAAGGCGCACATCGGCGTGGATGAGTTTTCCGGGCTGGTACACCATGTCCATTGCACAGCGGCTAATGTCGCCGATGTCACTGTGACGCACGCATTACTGCATGGCAAAGAAGACAGCGTGTTCGGCGACAGCGGCTATACCGGCGCGGACAAACGCCAAGAACTGCGGGACTGCGAAGCAGCATTCTTCATCGCCGCCAAGCCCTCGACGATGCAAGGCATCGGCAACAAACGCGAGCGTGCTCGGGAACAGCGTTGGGAACACTTCAAGGCCAGCGTGCGCGCGAAGGTGGAGCATCCATTCCGGGTGATCAAGCGCCAGTTTGGCTACACCAAGGTCCGCTATCGCGGTCTGGCCAAGAACACGGCACAGGTGCTGACCTTGTTTGCGCTGTCAAACCTGTGGATGACGCGCAAGCAGTTACTACCTGTGATGGGGAGCGCGTGCCTGTAACCCGGGCGATTCCCAAGGAAAACGCCATAAATGGCGAGAACCCGAGGCTCCAAACGCGACTCTCCGGAGCGATGCCACATTCCGCCCTGTCAGGTATCGTTGTTCAGACCTTCCCTAAGTGGTGCTCAAACAGCGATTCTCTCAAGGCTTCCCTATTTATTTCGGGTATTTTCAAGCCAAGATGCCGATCGGCTGCTGACCTCAATTCGGACTTGGTAAGCGGGTCCAATTTATCGAAGTCATTGTTTCTGAATCGCTTGGCGATTTCCATGATGGTAAGATCGGTAACGATAACTTTGACTAAGTCGTGCTCAATCAAATCATCCAAAGTGGACGCTTCTGCCTTGCGAAATTCAAGACCCCAGGATATCCAGACATTGGCATCTATAAATACGCGTTGAGTATGCTTGGCTGCCATGTACTATCTCTTCCGGCCTGTCATTTCAGTTCCTTAGGATAAGAGCGGCTAACAAAACGTAGCGAGCGGTCGTCAGGTGGGTGCGGACGGCGCGGAGGAACCGCAGTGTACGAGTGGTACATGCCGCACCGAGCACCGACCGCGCCCGCCTGGCGGCCGCGCAGTAGTTTTGCTAGCTGCTCTAAGCTGCGCTAGCAGTCCGCGCACTCAATAGTATGTAGATGGTTGTTGGAGTGGCTAAATTTCAGGGTTTTAGGTCCAAGTGCGAACTGGGGTGGCCGCACCTCGGCCATCATAGCTGACATTGTCGAAGAACCGTCTGACTCGTCTCGGCTACTGACGGACAGAACAGAGATCAATCAGTTCGGATTGAGGCGTCTTCTTCGCGTGCTCTATTCAGCTAAGTGAGCGCAGGGTCTCCGGCCGGGAGGTGTAGGCCAAGCTGCCTGTTGATAGGTTGACTTGTTCCGCCCGATTCACCTCTCCTGACTCGCTTTTCACGCTGGCCGCGTTGAGCCAAGCCGCAGCTGTGCGCCGCCGGCGCCACGCAACAAGTAGCGCCAACGAGGTACCGCTTGCGCGGATTCACGGTCAGCTATAGCCTCTTCTGCATCTACAGGTCGGGGTCTTCGGTGGGCTTATTAGGCGCAGACCAATACCCCGAGAGACTCGGCTGTATGAAAGTCAGTTCCCTAGAAACACCATTGCTCGAGCCAATCAGCAGCTTTGGCCGCATGGCAGCCGGGGCTGGCACGTACCACTGATTGATAATGTCGATCAAGTCGCGAGCCTGCACGGATGATGCAGCACTTTTCATTATTTCCGCTGTATGTGCCAGGCTTGGCTGGACGAAGAAGTCGCCGGGCCCACCTCCGTGCTGAAGCTCATCTGGATGACCAAGCATTGCAGCGATAGGTTGGACGAAAGCCTTGTAGGGCACTTTGGCGCTCGGCGTGTGCATTCGAATCCCATCGGGGTACAAGGGTGAGGTCAAGTCCACAAGCCAGACCTGATCGGCCTTGTCAGTAACTTCGATCCATGCATGAATGTAATGACCCATCGGTTTCTGCTCAGGTCATGCAGTTAATGTAGCGGCATAGGCCGCATCCGGGGTCATCATCTTCAGCGCCTGGTGAGGGCGCTGTTGGTTGTAGAAGGCGATCCAGTCAGCAATCACTCGCAGCGCGTGTGTGTGGCTCTCAAAGCGATGTCGGTGCACGCACTGTTCCTTCAAGGTCCGGATCACACGCTCCACCATCCCGTTCTGCTGTGGGCAATGCGGGGTGATGAACTCCTGCATCAGCCCATAGCTGCGAACCAGTCGGGTGTAGTCGCGGCTGGTGAACACCAGACCATTGTCTGAGCGAAGCAGAAATGGCTCCTGCACTCGGCCCAGCGTGCCGTAGCGTGTGATGAGCGCCTGCTCCAGTGCGGCAGATGCCGTGCTGGCTTTACCGGTCCGTGACAGGTGCCAGCCGAGCAGTTGCCGCGTGCTGCAGTCGATCACCAGCGCCAGACTCAGCCAGCCGTCCTTGCCGCCCCAAACGCGACACAGATCAGTGGCCCAGCGTTGATCCGGCTTCTCGGCGCGGGAGACCTTGGCTTCAATGCGCGGGCGCTGGCCAAGGGCACGCTTGCGCACCTGCCAGCCCTTCAGCTGGAAGATCCGCTGCACCGTGTTTTTGTTCATACCAAGCAGCGCAGCGACCGTGCGATAGCCGAAACTCGGCTCCGTCTCGATCATCTTCTTGATCGGTTCGGCCAGCTCCGGCTTCACTTTGGCTGGCGATCTGGTCGGCTTGTAGTACGTCGTGCGACGTGCCACACCGAACCATTGGCACAACTTGGTCATCGGAACCGAAACACCTTCGTCCTTCAGGCCCTGCTGGACCGAGAGCATCAGCTCTCGTCCTTTCCCAGCAGGGAGGCCAGCTTTTTTCGGGCGCGGATCTCCAACATCGCCTCGCCGTAGGCCTCCTGCAAGTCCTTCAGCTGCCGCTCGTACTGCTCGCGCACGTCCTCGGGCTTCGCCCGTAGGGCGTTCTTCATGCCTCGCTTGCCCTCCTCAACCCAGTTCTCGATCTCAGCCGGGGTCAGGTCGAACTGCCGGCTGGCCGCTGCTACCGTCGTCTTGCTCTGGATGATCTCAAGCACCAGCGCTGACTTGCGCCGGGCGGTCCAGCGCTTGATCTCTTCTTCCATCACTTCGCTCATCGGTGTCTCCTTCGGGGAAAGTAACACCTGAGCAGGAAATCAGTGGGTCATTACATGAAACGCATCCCGGTCGCTATACCAGCGACCATCCTCGGCATCAAGCTTGGCGAAGGTCAGGATGTCGAGAGCATCGTTTCTTAAGGCAAGGGCTAGAAAAGCAGCTCCAGCAACAGGGCGAGCGCGTAGACCGTGGCGTTTTTCTAGAAGATATGCGCCCGCTAAGGCAAAAAAAATGCAGGATTTAGTGATGTCGGACGTAAGAGCGCCGGTGCCGGCAAGCACTGTTCGAATTACGCCATGAAGTCGCGCGAAGTCAGCAACTGATAGTGGTGGGGACAGCTCAGAATTGATGATGCGCATAGGATTGTGACCAGATTTGTTAGAGATCGAAGTTTAAAACTTGACGGCCGAGCTTTTGTGCAGGCGTCCCTGCTCCGGCCTCAGTGGCATATCGTCGGCGTGGGCGCTGCGCACCAGGCTAGCGCTGGCGGGCAATACTTTTTCAGTGATTTTATGGCTGCCAAGGCGGCGCAGCTTGCAGCAACGACCGTGGTGGGGTCAGGTGCACTTATCAGGCGACGGCGCTCGGTTTGCGTAGCCCGTATGGCACTGCGGCAGCGGCGCACACAGCCGCCCGAGACCCGCCTGCGTGTATTGACACGCCAGACCGCGTACTTGCAATCTAGGCCCAAGGAGCGTCGAAACTCCTCTAGTAGCGGTACCCACCTCCGTCAAACCGGTGGGTTTTTTGTGCCTGCACTTCGCAGGCGCAACCGACGCGATGCCTACGTCGGGAGGGCGGCTAATACAACACCCTTCGGGGAAATATGCCCGCCGGCTACTAGCGGTTTCGAACCTCCCGACATCCCGTCGCCGTTGGCGGCGGTTCTTGGGTTGTTCCAGGAGGGCGTTGCCATGTCTATCGCACCATCCATGCCGGCATTTGTGCCGGTTGATCTGTTGCCAGCTTCCGCTCACCGCCTGGGGTGGGATATGGGCGATGTGCTGCGCAGGCTCGACGCACGCACAGCTATTGAGCAGGCGAGAGACCATACCGCGCATCCGCTGAGTCGCCAGCTCGGTGTATTGCCACACACCTCGCGCCACCTGTCTGCACGCAGGGCTGTGCCATTGCAGCAGTACGTCACTGCAACCATCACCCGCCACCACCAGGAGGTGCCATGACACGCCGCCGCCCACCCAAGGCATCTGCCAGCGCACGACCCACCCGCACGCGTGCGCGCGCCACGCCGTCCAAGCGGGTGCAGTGGGTCGTTGTGGAACCCGACCGCACCAAGCTGCCACCGATGCTACCGCCCGACCCGGACGCCTCCCCGCAAGGCCCCGGCACGCTACGCGCACCCCGCCGCGCCCGCCGCCCGCGCCAATGCACCGTCAGCTACACGCATTACCCCGGTGCCCACGACCACGGCGGCGACCAGCACGTGCCCCACGTCCGCCTCAGCGGCCTATGGCTGGAACAACTGGGCTTTGCCATTGGCACCAAGCTGCGCATCACCGCCAGCGCAGGGCAGTTGTTGATGGAGGTGTTGCCGCCGGTGGAGGTGCCGGCCAAGGCGCGCAGCGTGCGGCGATGATGCTGCGGCTGCCAGACCCCTTGCGATTGACCTCGGTGCCGGATGCCACTAGCGTCGCAGCCACACCAGCGCACCACGGACGCTTCATGATCGCGCGCCCCCTCTACGCCTTGCTCGCCACCCTCGCTCTGGGCGCATGCGCCCACACGGCGGCCACCCCAGCCCCGGCAACCGTCACGGAGACATCTGCCACGCGTTCATCCAACCCTGCGGCTGTGCCGCCTGGTAAGCCCACTGCGGAGAATTTGCTTGGACAGCTGCTTGCCTTGATCGAGGGCAGCCAGACCATCTCCGACTTCACTCCCGAGCGTCTGAATTCGGCGATGGGGCAGGTGGTTCAGTTCGTGAGAGACGATGAACGCCGATACCGCGCTTTTGGCCCGCTCACCAAAGAGTGGAGTTACGGCTTTGGTGTCGATGAAACCAAGCTCGATGGACGCTGGTTCGAATTTCGTTTTGATCGCAATGTGGCTGGCGCATCGCCCCCGATGACCGAGATCTGCGGCCTGGACTTCGACCGCTTTACCCAGCAGCTTGAATTAATGGGATTCGCGCGCGAGCGCAATATCGTCGAAGACGGGCGCTGGATGAGTGATTTCTTTACGCGCCCAGGAATGCGAGTAGAGGTCTTTCCGCGAGGTGAGGCTGCGGAACCGCAAGCGTTGGTAGCGCACAAATGCGTCGAATGGGTCTACATCCGAATGGAGGTATTGCTGCCGGTGGAGATGCCGGCTGATACGCCCAGAGTTCCGTAGACACTCAAGACCCTCGTTGCGCGTAGCGCCGTTCAAACTCTACAGGGGACAGGTCACCAGTTGAACCGTGGCGGCGGTTGGGGTTGTAGAACATCTCGATGTAGTCGAATACCTCGGCGCGTGCGGCGTCCTTGGTGGGATAGATCCGTCGCCTGATCCGCTCGCGCTTGAGCAGGCCGAAGAAGCTCTCCACGGGTGCGTTGTCGTGGCAGTTGCCACGCCGACTCATGCTGCACACCAAGCCATGGGACGCCAGGAAACTCTGCCAGTCATCGCTGGTGTAGACCGACCCTTGGTCCGAGTGAACCAAGCAACCAGCGTTGGGTTTGCGCCGCCACACCGCAGACAACAAGGCCTGCACGACCAACTCGGTGTCGGCCCGATCGCGCATCGCCCAGCCGACGACTTGCCTGGAAAACAGATCGATCACCACAGCCAGGTACATCCAGCCTTCGTGCGTGCGAATGAAGGTGAAATCGCTCGCCCAGGCCGTGTCCGGCTCGGTCACGTCGAACTGCCGATCCAGCAGGTTGGGTGCCGCCTTGCACGGCGTTCCGCCATGGAAGCGCGGTTTGCGACCATAGCCCACCTGGGCACGCAGTCCCTCGGCGCGCATCAATCGATGCACACGATGGCGACTGCAACGCTCACCCAGATCGCGTAGATCCTTGGCGATCTTGCGATGCCCATACACACTGCCGCTAGCCAGCCAGTGGTGCTTGATCAGCCCCAGCAGGCGTTCGTCTTCCTTGGCGCGCTCACTGTCGGGCGAGCACAACCAGGCGTAATAGCCCGACCGGTTGACCCGCAATACCCGGCACATCGCACAGACCCTGAATTCCCTGCAGTAGGCTTGCATGAAGGCGTACTTTGCCTTTACCCCTTGGCAAAGTACGCGGCGGCCTTTTTTAGGATGTCGCGCTCCTCGGTGACGCGGCGCAACTCGGCCTTCAGGCGCCGAACCTCGGCGCTCTGGTCTACCTCGGCGCGCTGTACCACGCCGGGCTTGCCGAACTTGCGCAGCCAGGCGTACAGGCTGTGCGTGGTGACACCCAGCCGCTCGGCGACTTCTGCCACCTTGAACCCACGATCGGTCACTTGCCGGACCGCCTCGATCTTGAACTCATCCGTATACCGCTTGCTGCTCATAGACACCTCCGAATCGACCATTTTCCATGGCCATGAGATGTCTAGGAAACCCTGGGCGTATCAATCGCTCGACTCTGGTGACATGACGTTTGTGTTAGGTCACGAACTGCAACATGGTATGTACAGTCCGGCCGCGGCTGCTTCGCGTGAGGAATTTAAAACCGCAGCGAAGCAGATAGCCCAAACTACGCACGATTATTCCGACGCCGCGGAAAAGGTGTTATCAAGCAATCGAGCAGATGAAGCTAGCGCGGAAATCGCAGGCTGGAATGCAGTCGTTAGCAGGGTGCGGCAATCAAATCCGCATGCCTCTCTGGAGGATATCTATCGGGAGGCACCAGGCCGTGTACATGACTTCATCGATCGCACCGGCGGTATGCCGCAATTCAATTACGCGCTTAAGCCCAACCTCACTTTGAACGCAGACATGACAATGCCCGCAACTGCGGCTAACGTCGAAGCGATGGGTGCTAACTTCTTCGACAAGCCTGCCGCGAACACGCGCATCGGACATGCAGGCCAGTCCGACTACACCAACCACTACGGGCCATGGGTGGTGGCCACGGCCGCCATCTATGAGCGGCAATACAACAAGCCAAAGCCCGGCGAGCCAGAACAGCCGATGATTCTGAATATGCGACGTCTGGGATTGAAAGAAGAAATACTCGAGCGCAACGGCATTGATCTAGGCAGCAATACGCGCCCGATGCCTTACCTGGATAGCAGCACCCAGCCACCGACGCCGGGTTTGTTCCAGCACAGCAAGAACACGCATTTGCATGTCTCGCCGATCTCTGCACAAGAGCTGGAGCAGGAGCTCCGTGCACGTGAAGCCCAATCGCAAGGAACATCAACTCAGCGCCTTCCGGCAGACCCAGGTCATGAGGATCACCAGCTCTACCGGCAGATCAAGGATGGGGTGCAGAAGCTCGATACCGAACATGGCAGGCAGTGGGATGCATCAAGCCAGCGCATGACCGCCAGCCTGCTTGCGCTAGCGAAAGAGGAAGGACTGTCGCGGGTGGACCATGTCGTTCTCAATACCCACACGTCCAAGCTGGCCGGCGGCGAAAGGGTCTTCGTCGTGCAGGGCGCTCTGAATGACCCGGCTCACCAGCGTGCCTATATGCCAACCGTGGACGCCGTGCAGACACCAGAGACCCAGTCGTTCGATCGCCTGCAGGCAATCAACCAGACTCAGGCCCAGGCGCGCGAACAGCAGCAGGCGCTGGAGCAGTCCCAGCAAGCCGTCAGCCAGTCTGGTCCGTCGATGACGCGCTGAGTGTTTCGCAACGAGATAACGGGGGCCAAATAACGGTTCCCAAATAGGGCAATAAGGGAAAGGCGTTGGCCGGACTGCTGCAGCGCTGGCAATCCATCGCCTTCTCCCGCGCGTGGGAGAAGGTGGCGCACAGCGCCGGATGAGGGCGGTTGAGGTCGTGCGCTGCATCTGGGGACAACGCGAGACCGCTGCCCCCATCCGACCTCCGGGCACCTTCCCCCGCAAGCGGGGGAAGGAGAAACGCTCGCGGGAAAAGGGGGGGACCCATGCGAGAAATCGTCTGCACGAGCGCGTAGCGAGATCTTCGGAAACGACAACGGCCGCTGTGTGCGGCCGTTGTCATCACTCAGGCAACCGGGGGCGTATCCCGAATCCCGAAGCTCAATGATCGCTGGAGCGCAAGCCATCCACATCCAGGATCAGCGCCATGCGGCCGTCGCCGATCAGGGTGGCGCCGGCATAGCCGGGCAGGCCGCGCAAGGCGCGGGGCAGGGGCTTGATCACCACTTCCTCGCGGCCGCGGACCTGGTCCACTACCAGGCCGAAGCGGGTTTCGCCAGCCTGCAGCAGCACCACGGTCAGCAGCGGCGGCTGGTCCGCCGTCACGCCCAGCCAGCGGCGCAGGTCGATCAGGGGCAGGGTATGCGAGCGGCGGTCGAGCACGGCGCGGCCGTCGAACCAGCCCAGCGAGGTCTGCGGTGCGTGCAGCACTTCCACCACGCGCGCCAGCGGCAAGGCGTAGACGGCTTCGCCGGCCTGCACCAGCAGGGTCGGCAGGATCGCCAGGGTCAGCGGCACGCGGATCATGAAGCGGCTGCCGCGGCCCAGCTCGGACTGGATCTGGATCTGGCCGCTGAGTTCGCGGATGCGCGACTGCACCACGTCCATGCCGACGCCGCGGCCGGAGATATCGGTGACTTCGGCCTTGGTCGAGAAGCCCGGCATGAAGATCAGGTGCAGGCACTCGTCGGTGCTCAGGCGGGCGGCGGCCTCGGCGTCGATCAGGCCCTTGCCGCGGGCGATCTCGCGCAGGCGCTCGGGGTCGATGCCGGCGCCGTCGTCCTGGATTTCGATACTGACGTAGTCGCCTTCCTGCTGCGCGGACAGGCGCACATGGCCGCTACGAGGCTTGCCGGTGGCTTCGCGCAGGGCCGGCGATTCGATGCCGTGGTCGATGGCGTTGCGCACCAGGTGCACCAACGGGTCGGCCAGGGCTTCGACCAGATTACGATCGAGCTCGGTTTCGGCGCCGATCAGTTCCAGCTCCACTTCCTTGGACAGGGTGCGCGCAACGTCGCGGGCCACCTTGGGGAAGCGCGCGAAGACCTTGCTCACCGGCTGCATGCGGGTGCGCATGACCGCGGTCTGCAGGCGGGCGGTGGCGATGTCCAGCGTGCTCACCGCGCGGTCGAGTTCTTCGTCGCGCAGGCGGGTGCGCAAGGTCTTGAGGCGGTTGCGCGAGAGCACCAGTTCGCCAATCAGGTTGACGATGGCATCCAGGCGCTTGGTGTCCACGCGCACGGTCTGTTCGGCTTCGGCACCGGCCTTGGCGGCCGCCTTGGGGCCGGCCTTGGCGCCGGGCGCTGCGGGTGCGTGGGCGTCATCGTGTGCCGGAGCGGCAGCGGCCTTGGGCGCCGCCTTGACCGCTGGCGGGCCGCTCTTGGCATCGAACTGCGCAATCAGCGTGGCCGGTGCGTGCGGCACGGGTTCGCCCGAGCCCATCGCGTCCAGCATGGCCTGCAGATAATCCAGCGACTGCTGCGCGGCATCGAAGTGATGCGCTTGCAGCACCGCCTGGCCGGAGCGCGCCATGCCCAGGGTTTCCTCGGCGGCGTGGCACAGCTCCACCATCGGCTTGATCGCCAGGAAGCCGGCGCCGCCCTTGAGGGTGTGGAAGCCGCGGAACACCGCGTTGAGCTGGTCGGCTTCGTCTGGCGCCTGTTCCAGCGACACCAGCTGTTCGCCGAGGCGGTCCAGGATCTCCTGGGCCTCGACGATGAAATCGGCAGCAATATCGTCTGGAACAGCACTCATGGTTACAACCCCAATCCGGACAGCAGGTCGTCGGCGTCGTCCTGCGACACCGCGTGACGGTCCAGGCCCTTGACTGCAGGACCGGCAAGACCGCCGTCGTCTTTCTTCGGCTCGGGATTCTTCGGCGGCAGGCCGAGTGCACCGAAGCCCTCATGCACGCGGCGCACGATCCCGGCCACGCGGCGGATGATCTGGCCGCTCAGGTCCTGGTAGCTCTGCGCCAGCGACAGCTCGGTGAGGTTATGGCGCATCTTGTCCATCAGCGCGCCCTGGTCCTGATTCAGGCCACCGTCGCGCAGCTGGTTGGCCAGCACGCGGCATTCCTCGACCAGGTCCAGCGTGCGATGGCTGGCCTTTTCGGTCATTTCCACCACGTGGTCCAGGCGCGAGCAGGCATCGTCCAGTTCGCCGGCTTCTTCGGGCAAGGTGGGCAATTCGCCCAGGGCCTGTCCGAGTTCGCGGGCGAGCCGGCTCAGGCTCTGCATCATCGGGCGTGTGCGCAGCGCGGCGAGGTGATCGACCTCGCGACGCCAGGCGATCTGGTCACCGCTTTCCAGTGCATCGAGCGCGCTTTGCAGGCGCTCGATCAACGCGGCACGTTCGGCATCGGCTTCCACGGTGGCGTTCATCAGGCGGTCGCCGCCAGACGTTCGAACACCTTGCCCAGCTTCTCTTCCAGCGTCTGGGCGGTGAACGGCTTGATGATGTAGCCGTTCACGCCGCACTGCGCGGCTTCGATGATCTGCTCGCGCTTGGCTTCGGCGGTGACCATCATCACCGGCAGGTGCTTGAGCTTGGCGTCGGCGCGGATGTTGCGCAGCAGGTCGATGCCGGTCATGCCGGGCATGTTCCAGTCCGTCACCACGAAGTCGAACGGGCCCGCGCGCAGCGCAGCCAGCGCGCTGTTGCCGTCTTCGGCCTCTGCGGTATTGGTGAAGCCAAGATCCGCCAACAGATTCTTGACGATACGTCGCATCGTCGAGAAGTCGTCCACGATCAGGATCCGCATGTTCTTGTTCACATCAAGCTCCTAACACGAAAAAAATCAATCGTCATTTTCGACACCGGCATCGGCCAGTTCGAATACCTTGAGGCGGCCGCGCAGACGCACCACGGCCTGGCCATGGATCTGGCACACGCGCGATTCGCTGACACCGAGCACGGCGCCGATTTCCTTCAGGTTCAATTCCTGTTCGTAGTACAGCGACAGCACCAGCTGCTCGCGCTCGGGCAACTGGCCGATGGCCTTGCCCAGCTCGCGGCCGAATTCGCCACGCTCCATCATCTGCTGCGGATTGGGCCCGCCCTTGGCGGTGGTGTCCAGCTCGCCGTGATCTTCGATGCGCGATTCCAGGCTCAGCACCTGGCCGCGCGCGGCATCTTCCATCAGGCGCAGATACTCCGGCAGCGGCATTTCCATCGCGGCGGCCACTTCGGTGGCGGCGGCGGCACGGCCGGTGTTCTGCTCGATCTTGCGCACTGCAGCAGCGGCGTCGCGGGCGCGGCGGTGCACCGAGCGCGGCACCCAGTCGCCACGGCGGATCTCGTCGATCATCGAGCCGCGGATACGGATCGAGGCATAGGTCTCGAACGAGGCGCCCTGTTCGGAGTCGTAGCTGCGCGAGGCCTCGATCAGGCCGATCATGCCGGCCTGGATCAGGTCGTCCACTTCCACGCTCGCCGGCAGGCGGGCGGCCAGATGGTGGGCGATGCGGCGCACCAGATCGGCGTGCTGGGTCACCACGTCGTTGGCGTTGTTGCGTTGCACGGCGCGGTATTGCGCGCTAGCGGTCGTTGCGGTGGCGGTGCTCATGCGGCCACTCCCCGTTGAATGATGCGTTCGACAAAGAACTCGACGTTGCCGCGCGGCACGGTGGGGGCCTGCCAGCGCGAGGTACGGCGCGCGATTTCTGCGATGGCCTGCGCCGACGGACTGGCGGGGTAGGCCTTGATGACGGGTTGCTGACGCTGCACCGACAGGCGCAGCCAGTCGTCCTGCGGCACGTGGCCGAGGTAGTTCAGCGACACGTCGCCGAGGAACTTCTCGCAGACGCGCGAGAGCTTGTCGTACAGCAGGCGGCCCTCGTTGGGGTCGCGCACCATGTTGGCGATGATCTGCAGGCGGTCCACGCCGCGTTCGCGCGAGAGCACCTTGATCAGCGCGTAGGCGTCGGTGATCGAGGCCGGCTCGTCGCAGACCACCACCACGGTGTCCTGGGCGGCCTGGCAGAAGGTCAGCACGCTGTCGGTGATGCCGGCGGCGGTGTCGATGACCATCACATCCAGGTCGCGTTCCAGTTCGGAGAACACGTTGACCAGGCCGATGTGCTGGGCCGGGGCCAGTTCTGCCATGTGGCGGCGACCGGAGGCGGCCGGCACCACCAGCACGCCGCCGGGGCCTTCGATGATCACTTCATCGAGCGTGCAGCGGCCGGCGATCAGGTCGGCCAGGGTGTACTTGGGCGAGAGCCCCAAGACCACGTCCAGGTTGGCCAGGCCAAGGTCGGCGTCCAGCAGCAGCGTGCGTTTGCCCATGTCGGCAAGCGCTACGGCCAGGTTGGCGGAGATGTTGGTCTTGCCCACGCCGCCCTTGCCACCGGTCACGGCAATGGTGCGCACCGGGCCCAGGGGCTCGGGACGGGTCGCCGACAGGGGGAAGGCGTTGGTCAGCTTGGCGTATTCACGCGACTGCATGGTTGTGCTCCGGAGTACAGGGCTTATCGGCAGCGCGCCGCAAATCTTCAAGACGAAGAACGAGACTGGCGGCATTGGCGCGGTGCAGGTCGTCGGGGACCCGCTGTCCGTCAGTCACCCAGGTGATGGGCATCTGGTGATCGACCACCACCGACAAGGCGCTGCCGAAGCGGCCGGTCTCGTCGAGTTTGGTCAGCACCACGCCTTGGGGCTTGGCGTGGGCGAAGCGGCGCACGACCTCGTCGAGGTCGGCGAAATGCGAGTTGGCGGGCAGCACCAGCAGCGAGGTGACCTGCTGGGCGGCGCGCAGCCAGTTCAGCTGGGCGGCCAGGGCGCGGTCGCGCTGGCCCATGCCGGCGGTGTCGATCAGCACCAGCTTGTAGTCGCGCAGGCGGTCCAGCAGTTCGAGCAGGCTTTCGGCGCTGTCGGCCTCGTGCACCGCGATGCCGAGCTGGCGGCCGTAGCTGTGCAGCTGCTCGCGGCCGCCGACGCGCAGGGTGTCGGTGGTGACCAGGGCCACGTCGCGCGGGGCGTGCTGGGCGGCGAAGCGCTGGGCCAGCTTGGCGATGGTGGTGGTCTTGCCGGCACCGGTCGGGCCGACCAGGGCGATCACGCCGCCGCGTTCCAGCGGGTCGACCGGGGCCACCGGCAGGCGCTTGGACAGCAGGCCCAGCATCAGCCCGCGGCCGCGGTGCAATTCGGTATCGGCCGGGATCTGCATGGCGACGTCGCGGGTCAGGCCGGCGTCGAAGCCATAGTCGTCCATCAGTTCCAGCGCCTGCGCACGCACCGGGGAGCCGCGCAGGCGCTCGTCGGTGAGGCGGTTCATTTCGCGCTCGATCATCTGCCGCATCAGCGCCAGTTCGCCGCGCAGCTGCTTGAGTTCTTCGTCGTTCTGCGGGATCGGCGCGGCGGCGGCCGGCACCGCGGCCAGGGCAGCGGGGGCGGGCGGGGCGACCACGATCGGCGGCAGCGCGGCCGGCGGCAGGATCTGCGGCAGCGCGTCGTCCAGATCGAAGTCGGCTTCGTCGTCGAAGGTGTCGTCGTCCTGGTCCTGGGCGGCGTAGGCGGGGGCGGGGGCGGCAACCGTGGCGGCCACGACCGGGGCCGGGGTCGGGGCGGCCTGCACGGCCGGGCGCTGCACCGGGGCGGTGGTCAAAAAGTCGGCGAACAGTTGCTCCGGCACCGCCGACAGCGCGTGTTCCTGGCGCTGCACGACCGGCGCGGCCAGTTCCTGCACGGCCGGCATCGGCGCGGCGCTGCGGATCGGGGTGGCGACCGGGGCCTGGCGTGGCACGCTGGCCGGCTGGCGCAGGGCCATGGCGGCGATCATGTCTTCGGCGGCGCTGGCCACGCGCTGGCGGTGGCTCATACCGGTCTCGGCAGCCGGCTTCAGCGGGGCGTGGACCGGCGCGGCGGGACGGGTAGCGACTTGCGCCGGGGCCTGCTGCACGGGAGCCTGCTGCACCGGCGCGGCGGCGGCCGGGGTTTCGCGGGCGGTTTCCAGGGCGCGCTGCACCAGCTCTTCGTCGTAGTTGCTGGCGGCGACGATCTCGATGCCTTCGGCGGTACGACGGTTGGACAGGATCACGGCATCCGGGCCGTGTTCCTCACGCACCATGCGGAACGCGGTGCGCATATCCGGGGCGACAAAGCGTTTGATCTTCATGCCAGTTGCCTCCAGGAACGGGACCCGCCGGACGCCGGGCGGGTGCGGGTTGAATGTGGGTGTGTTGCCAGCGTCATGAGTTGCCTGTCCCGTGGGTAGTTCCAAGTCCTGCCATCCGCCCCGCAGCGGTGGTGCTAGCTGCGGTCTCGCCAGAGCTAATGCATGCGGTGTGCCAAAACCTGCAGTGCCGGGTTTCTGGCGAGAGGGCGTGGGAGCGCGCGGAGACAGCTGGAAGCAAATGCTGTGCCGGATGTGCAGCGTTAAGTGCAGGTGCCAATTGGGATTTTTGGCACTGCTGCCCGCCGGTTCGACATCGCCTAGGTGCTGGGCGGCGGGGCCGATCTTGTGTCTTGGAGCACATCGAACCCCTGCGCGAACCGCCATCAAGCCGCGCTCGCGTTGCTTCCAGCGGTCGGCGTCATGCAATCGATTGGGGAGTTCGCCAAGTGGCGGATTTCCGACGCCTGGATCTGGGTGGCGGGCAGCCTATGGCGATGGCTGGCGGGCGAAGACTCTCGGGCTGTGCCGGAGCGCACCCGGGCGCGATGTGTTGTCCCGTCGCGCTCGGGGCACGCTTATGGTGGCGGTGTCCACCACATTACTTCGTCGGCCGCAGTGGCATCAGAAGTTGACTGTGTAAATCGAGGACGAATGTGCTTCGTCTGATTGCCTACCCTCGGCTCCACTGGTGAAGGCGAACGCTATCGCCTGATCCTGCGTGTCGCTTCAGTCGTGTTGAGGGCGCTCACCCTTGCGGGCCTTGGCAACCTGTTCAATAAGTGACTGCTCGTCCCACCACGTCGCGTCCTGGCCTTCCGCAGTGCTATGCGCATCAATCACGCGGTTGAGCGGGAGCCCCACCTATCACTGCAATTCCTCAACCGCTTGCTGTGTGCGGCGTTCTTTCCGGCGCGTGAATGAATTCATCATTCAGGAATCATCCCATGACCGGCCCCGGCTGCGTCGGCTGGTCCTGCTTGGCTCGCGCTGCCGCCTGCTGCTGCGCGGTCTCCAGCGTGTGGGTCTGCGCTTGTTGCATCGATTCCTGGATCGACGGCGCCGGCTCGGCGAGGGAGAGGTTCATCCGCTTGGTGGGGTCGGTGGCGTGTTGCGCATAGAAGGTGTCGTTGACCACATCCACGCGCCCGCGCCAGTCCGGCTTGAAGCCGATGATGTACATCTCTGTGGTGACCTGGTGCAGGCAATCCTCCGGAAGCGGCGTGCCCTTGGCCTCCAGGCGATCTTTCACGTCTGCATACAGGGCATGGCCGGGGTGCGCGGGATCATTCATGGGCCGCAGTGTGGGCGAGGTCTGGCCGCGCGGGGGGCTGTCGATGGTGCTTGCCACCGGTGCCTGGTCAGGTTGCTCTTCGGTTTTCTTCTGCTCTTTCAGTCGCCCACGCTCCTGTTGTAGCGTTTGCTCCTGCTGCAGCTGCCACTGGCGCTGCTGGTCCAGCGCTTGTTGCTGGTGCTGCGCGTGCAAATCGGGTTGGCTGCGGTCGGGGGAGGCAGCTGCGGGCGCAGCGGGCGCGGCCATCATCCCGTGCGGTACATCCTGCAGCGTGGGGCCGGCCTGTTGCGACGCCATCGCGCGCTGGGCGATGGCACTGGCTGCCTGCTGCACCGCCTCCACGGTGCTGCGATCGGCAATGCCGCTGACCTCGTCCATGCCGTGCATCAGCTGGAAGGCCTGTACCCCGCGCTGGGTGGGCTGGTCGTAGACGCCATTGACTTCCACCGGGGTCTTGATCCGATCGTTGATACCCAGCTGGATCAGGTTGGCCTGCAGCCCCTGTACCTTGGCACCGTGGTCGCCGGGGCTCAGGGCGGTGGCGTGGGTCTGCGCAGGCGCTGTCGGCTCGGTTGGCGTCACGCGCAACGGAGTGTGTTCCTGATGGCGCGCCTGCAGCTGGCCACGTGCCTGATGGATGTCGTCGGTGCTGGTGATTGCTGCAACGCGGACCACACCGTCAGCGCCACGGCTCAGATGCTGGATGGGACTGTCCACCGAATATTGGCCGGTTGAATCACGCTCCAATGCCAAAGAGGTGGTCGCTGCATCGATTCCGTTTGCCTCACGGGTCTTCTGCACCGCAAGCTGGATCGCGCCAGCGGTCTGAGCATTGGGCGCAACGCCATAGGCGGCGTAGGTCGCCTCGGTATTGGCCTGATCCTGCTGCTGCAGCGTTGGCGTTTGCCGCGCGGGCATCTGGGCCATTGCCTGCGCATGCTGCTCCAAGGCCGGCTGCAAGCGCTCACGCGTTGCGTTCAGTTCCAATGGGACATTGCCTTCGGCAGCAACACCATCATGCCGCCACTGGCCTTGCGTATCGCGCTGATACTGCCTGCCGTCCGATGCTTGCAATGCGTCTGGGTTCAAGGCGGCTTGCACGGCGGCTGGCACAGGGCCGAAGTCCTCCCAGCCATTGCGGCGATAGGCAGCCTCATAGGTTGCCGCAATTGCAGCCGGGCCACGGGCGATGTTGGCGTCCACCACCTGAGCTGCCTGCTGGTCCAGTGCAGCATTGCGCTCAGGACTTGCTGGATCCACGGTCCAGATGGGCCGATCGTTCCGATCGACTTCGTCAGCGACCATCCGTGACCACTGGCCACTTGCCGGATCATGCCGCCAATCCCGTGCGTAAAGGTGCGCCGCATCGGCCTCACTGGATGGCTGCACATAGGGATTACGGGGTTGCACCTCGCCCAGCGCCTGCTCGGTCGCTTCACTGCTGGCGTGATAGTTCAGCTCGCGCGCTTTTTCAGGCAGCGCGAACATACCCTGCTTCTGCGGCGTATCCACGCCATTGTCTTGCAGGTCGGCCTTTTCTTGGCGCAGCCACTGGCTGCCGTTGAACTCCCAGCTCACGCCCTGCTTGTCGGTCTGCGTGTTGATCTGGCGGTTGTCCCAAAGCGTCACGGCCTTGTCGGCAGCGGCACTGAACAGATAAGCATCGGCCACTACCAGCGCGACAGGGCCGGCACCGGTGGTGCCAACAACGGAAGCGGCGGCGGCACCTCCGGCCCAGCCGCCCGCGCCTCGTGCAGCAAAGTGCAACGCTTCCGAGCGCGCAGCGGTGAGGTTGTCTTGTGCCAATAGCGTGGCAACGCGCTCTCCGGTCTGCGACGCATCGTAGGCGGTGGCGGCGACGCCCAAACCCGCAAGCCCTGCCGTCATCCCTGCGCGGCCCAAGCCTGGGATTTCAGGTTCCGGCACAGGTACGCGTGCAGGCGGAGCGCCTGGCCGCACAAGTTCGTCGATGGTGGCGATGCCTTGCAGGCGGCTTGCGACTGCTCTCTCTACAGCGAGTTCGGCGCGCTCTGCGAGCAATTGCTCCTGAAGGGCAGGGGTGGAGTTGGGGAGATCCTGCACATGTGTCGGCAGATCGCGATGCCAGTCGGCCTGCTGTTGCCAGCTCTCGCGCAGCATCTGGGTGACCGCTGGATCCTTGAACCACGCATTGCGCGCCTCTTCCAATACCTGTCCTGGCGGGCGTGCATCGGTGCGGCTGTCGTAGAGCTCCACGCCCTGACGATTGAAGATGCGGATGGGCGCAGTGGTTTGCGCGTGCACGGTGTCCAGGCTGACCGGCAACTTGCTGTAGATCGCGTCGCGGGCGCCTTCGGGAACGTAACGGCCGTGGCCTTCCCGTTCGAGTTGCTGAGAAAACCTGGAATCGACGCCATGTTCGCTTTCCAGTTTGTGTGCGGCCATCGCGCGCACCTCGACCGTGTAGCCGCGCGATTGCAGATCCTTGATCAGTTCCGAGCTCCACTGGCCATTGCTGAGCGTGGTGTCGAAGATCAGGTTCTTCTTGCCTTCGATGGTGGCTTGCAGCAGTTCGTCTGCCCACTGGCTGGCATCGGGGTGGGTGTAGCCGGACCAGGTGTAGGGGTGGGCGTTGCGGAGAGATTTTACTTGGGGATGAAAGTCGCGTAATTCGTCTGGATCGATCTTTACTACATCCCCGCTGAGCTCAAGCTCGGCTGCTTTGGCAAGCCCTCCCTTACCTGCACCCGGTTGACCTGCCAGGATGATGGCATTGGGATGATCGAGCGATGATTTTTGTAATAAGAGACTTCTTGGAAAGATTTTTTCATTGAGGATCTTCCTGTGCTCATCATGGGGGAGCGCGTAATCACTCATGACCTTGCGCTCCTTCAAAATAAGCGGCCAAGTCAGCCATTGGACCCATATTCAAGCGACTGCATCCAACAGCAAAATCCTTCTTCTCGGCCTTCTCAATCGCCTCGGGATCGCCATTGGCATAGGCGTTTTCGAGTTCTTCGCGGGCTTCGGAGATGAAAGATCCAAGCCTTCCCTCCAGCGCCCAGATGGCCCCATCGAATGGCATTAGTCGATTGGGCTTCCTGATGTAATCATCGAGAACATCCTGCAAGCGCTGAATCAAATCGGGATAGTCTTTCAGTAGCTCACGCAATTTCTGCGGAACAGGAGGTGCAGGCAAGTCGTTTTCAAAGGAGGGAGGGATGGGCTTCGACATGGCAGGGTCTTTCCTCTCAAGAATGGGCACGCGCGGCGCAGTGCGCGCATCGGCATCACGTGCAGGCAGCTCCTGCACCGGTTGCTCCCATGGCGCGCGCTTTGGCTTGCGCTTGATCTGGGCCTTTAGTCTGCCATGCGGCAGCGGGCCAAGCTCGCGTAGGGTACGTTCATTCTGGTGCATTTGCATCTACCTGTGCCGCCAGTGTGCGCAGATCTTCGCCCGAACGACACGCATCCGGCCGCTCCCTCAGTAAAGCAATCGCTTCTTCCGCGCTCAATGCGTTTTTCATATCACACAGCCTTCCGATATCTCAATCGTGGCTTGGTAGTCGGTATACTTTGAGTGAACCCCTCCAAATCCTTTGTGTGCCGTCAGCGCTATGCCCAAGTCTTCAATGAATTGCTGCGCATCTGGCTTTAGATGAACCGGGAGGCCGTTCCCGCCATTGATCCAAATCAACATCCAGCGAGACCAGCCGGCTGCTTTTCTTTCTCCTCCACTTTCAAGCATGTCAAGTCGCAACGTAAGCAATTCGCCGCGCCAGTAAAATGTCCACTGTGTTTGATTGCGGATTTCAGGCTCACTTCCCCCGCCATGTGCCACGTTTCGCAAATAGATTTCACGCTCACGATCAATGACCCAATCTCTGGAATTGGTTGCTCCAATCGGAAATTTACGGTCAATCGATAAAATACCGTATCTAGCAACATCAGCTGCGGGAATAAATTCGCTTACGAATGCCATGGTGACACTCCTGCCTTGTGACTGAATTCTTTTCAAAAAAATAAATTGTCATCGACTTCAAGGGCGATGTGGTACTCCGTGTTCCTGGAATGGACGCCAAAATCCTTGTATGCGAGCAAGGCCTCTTTGAGGTCAGCGATGAATTGGTCCTTGTCATCCTTGAGGTGCTCAGGCAGTCCATCTCCCCCATTGATCCACATCAGTCTCCAATGGGACCAGCCGGACTGACCTCGCGTGCCTCCACCGTCGACCAAATCCAGTCTCAGCGTCAGGAGCTCGCCATGCCAATAAAATGAAAACTTCGTCTGGTTTCTGACCTCGATTTCGGTGCCGCCCCCATTTGCGACATTGCGCAAATACAAGTCGCGATCGCGATCAATTGTCCAGTCTCTTGCATTGGTGCCGCCGACCACGAAATCTCTGTCGATCCCTTCCAGGTTGTATTTAACAACATCCGGCGCAGGGATAAATTCATTCACAAATGGCATTTTAGGCACCCTCATAGGCTGCCGCAACTGCAGCCGGGCTGTCGACTCTCCGCAATTCTTTCGGATCGATCAAGATGGCATCTTTGCCCAGCTCGACGTCTGCAGCTCTTGCAAGACTTACTTTCCGGAGCCAGGCTGCCCAGCAAGGATGACCGCCCTGGGGTGTTCGAAGGATGATTTTGTCTCCAGTGCGGCATCATCAAGAATATTCTGCTCAAATAATCTGCGATGCTCGGCATCATCGAGACGGGATTCCTTCTCGTTCATCTCAACGACTCATTGTACGTTTCGATGTAATTCCAAAGCTGATCTAGATCCGACATCCCGCGGTTTCTCGATCTTGCATGACGGGTCAAACGTTCTTTTTCTTCAGCCATTTTTACTGCGTTAGCATCATCGCTAGCTTGCGCGCGATCAAGGTCCTCGCGTGCTTCGGAGATGAAGGAGTCAAGCCTTCCCTCCAGCGCCCAGATGGCCCCATCGAATGGCATTAGTCGATTGGGCTTCCTGATGTAATCATCGAGAACATCCTGCAAGCGCTGAATCAATTCGGGATAGTCTTTCAGTAGCTCACGCAATTTCTGCGGCACAGGAGGTGCAGGCAAGTCGTTTTCGATGGAGGGAGGCGTCGGCTTCGACATGGCAGGGTCTTTCCTCTCAGCAGTGGACGCGCCCAGCGCAGTGCGTACATCGTCATCCAGTGTAGGCGCCTGTTGCACGTGCTGCATTCACGGCGCGCGCTCGGGTGCGCGCTTGACCTGCACCAGCAGCCCAGTGCGGGGCAGGGTGGGCGAGCATACGTTGCGCGCGTTCGTTGATCAGTTGCACATCGCCCGGCAACTGCGCTGTGTGCATCTCCACAATACAACGCGCAAAAGTGGCGTAACGGAATTCGGCAAGCGCTGACTCAACTCGGGATCGTCTTTCAGTAGCTCACGCAATGTCTGCGGAACAGCCGGTGGTGATGAATTGTCGTCGAGCGCTGTAGCGGCCGGCTTCGACACGGTGGTGCCTTGCCTTCAGGAAATGGCTGGTTGAGGTGCGTCATGCATCTCAGCGTCCTGAGGCGTTGGTGGGTGCGCTGCCGCGGCCCAGGGCGCAGGCTTGGGCTTGCGTTTGGCCTGTACCGGCAGTCCTTTGCGGGGAAGTGCGCCGAGCTCACGCATCACCCGGTCATTGATGATCTGCAGGTCGCGGAGCAGCTGTGCTGTGTGCGCCGCGGGCACGAGCGGTGCCAGGGCGAGGTAACGAGAGTCTGCCTTTTTGCTCATATGCATGTCCTTTTGCAGATGTGTCTTGGGATCAACGGATTTTATGGAAATGGTAGCGCATCGGTATGCCTGCAGCGGCCTGTTCGGTTGAGCGATGATCGCCCACCATCGCCGACAGCGGCCTGTGTCCTTCCAAGTGTCTACCAACTCCATCACGTGCAGCTTCCCAGGCGCGAGGGACGCGCCTGGGCAATGGGCTCAGCATACAGCGCCCCAGCCGGTTGCAGGTAGCTTGGGGCACTGCGCCATGGAGAAGCTGCCCGCAACTACGGCTCTTCCTCCATACCGGCTGTCCGGGAACGATGCGATGCGGTCGGCCGTTACGGTCCGGCCTTGGTTTTCGCCTGATCCATCGCCAGGGCAGGCACGGCGACCGGATCCATGATGCGCTTTTTCAGAACCGAATCCTTGAAGAACCAGTTCTTCTCGCAGCGGATCGGCTTGCTTCCTTCGAAGAACAGCAGTTCGTCGTTGCCGGGAAGTTCCTTGATTTCCTGCGGCAGCATCAGCGCGCGGCGTTCTTCGGTGTAGTTGTACGACACATTGCTTCCGCCGCCGCCCTTGCTGGTGGAACGGTGCCGCTTGCGGATCGTCGTATACCCCAGCATGTCGCTATAGGCATTGGCATCTTCCTGTTCGCGGGGCGTGAACACGATGCTGGCGGCATGGTTGGTGATGAAGTTTTGCGCGTCGTCGGCGCCATAGGTGGCGCGCAACTGCGACTGGCTCTGGATGATGCACAGGTCGCGTACGCCGTAACTGGCGGAAATGGAGATGCGCTTGGACCAAACATCGACCCGGCCCATGGCGGTGAACTCGTCCATCAGCATCAGCATCTGATACTTGAGCTTGGGATCCTCGTTGAGCTGCTTGTCGAGGTTGTTGCCGATGACCGAGCTGAAAAAGATGTTCAGCAGCTTGCCGCTTTCGTCCAGCTTCTGGGTTGGGATGATGACGTAGACGGTGGTAAGCCGCTTGCGGATGGCGGTGACGTCGATGTCCGTGGCATTGGTGGCTGCCGCCAGGATCGGGCTCAGGAACTGCTGCAGTGGAGCCTGCATGGTGGCCATGACCGAAGAGAACGTCTGCTCGGCCAGTCCGGCAAGTGCACTGAACGTGGAGCGCGTCTGCGGACTGATGTATTTGAAGTTCTTGTTGGTGAGCAGCTTTTTCAGCATATCCGAGGTGCTTTCCCCGTCGCTCCCGCCGGTGGAGAAGCGCAGGATGCGTTCGAAGCTGGGGAATAGATCGCTGCTATTGGGATCTTCAACTCCGGGGAATCCGGTGCTGCGCATGTCGTACCAGTTCTCGAACATGAAAGAGGCGAATGCGACAAACGCAGCGCGCGACTGGGTAATCCAGAAACTGTCTTTGCCGGGTTCGTCCGGATACAGGATTGCTGCCATCGTCTGGATGGCCGCAATCCGCTCGCGCGGATCTTCCGGGACCAGGGTGAGTGGGTTGAAGCGATGGGTCTTGCCATCGGTGGCATAAGGCGCCCAGACATAGATCTTCTGGCCTTGCGAGGCACGGTACCCACTGGTGGCCTTGAACAGCTCTCCCTTGAGGTCCAGCACCACCATGGATTGCTGGTAGGTCAGCAGGACCGGGATCGCAATGGAGGTGGTCTTGCCGGATCGTGTGGGTGCAACCACGATCACGTGCAGCGCTCCGTTGATATAGATATAACGGCCATTGAGTTTGCCGACCAGAATGCTTTCCGGTTTTTTCTCCAGCATGCCGGCCTTCTTGAGGTCGCCGACGGTGGCAAAGCTCGCCTCGCCATGCAGGGATTGCTGCTTTTTTCTCAACAGGGGAATCAGCAGCAGCAACCAGATGATCAACGGCAGGCCGAAGCCGACAATGCCGCTGATCTTGATACGCGTGACATACGGTTGGACTTGCGGAAGGTCTAGCGCCTTCCAGTATTCCAGGTAGGTGGTCGCCTTCAATGGCACCTGCAACTTCAGCAACGCCAGCGTCATGTAACCGGCCAGGTACAACCCGGCGACCACTGCAAGGACCAACAGGACCGCTGCAATGCCCACCTTTCCCTTACTACCCATGCTTCCATCTCCGTGTGTGATTTGCCCCCGCGCACGCGTACGGGCAGCGATCGGGAGGCGGTCTTTTTCCAGGCCCTGCTCATCATAGATGAGTACGGCGGGAACTGGCGTTGCCACGGCGTCAACGTGTTGCCCTGGTGCGGCCAACGGAATGGAGTATCCATGTGGTCCAAGCCGAAAGCGCGCCGGCCGCGCCCGCTCGGTGCGTGCGCAACAGTCCTGTCAGCTGCTCCGGTCCCGATGGCCAGCCGGCATGGAAACCCAAGGATCCAAGTGCCCTCGGTTCGTGCGAACAGATGCTAGGACGCTCCCGGGCGTTGGGTGCGTGCTCGTCGGCGATACGCGGGTGTTGAGTGCAGGAACGGTGCGGCCGACGCCGGACCTGCGTACTAGCTGATCGTGCCTACCAGCTTCAGGCGCTTGTCTTCCGGCACTTCGCTGTAGGCCAGTACCGACAGGCTCGGCACGCTGTGGCGGACCAGGCGGGCCAGCGCCGCGCGGACCTGGCCGGGCACCAGCACCACGGCCGGTTCGTTGCGGGCTTCCTGCTTGCCGACGCAATCGGCCAGGCTCTGGTGCAGGCGCTCGGCCAGGCCGGGCTCCAGCGCCACGCCGTTGCCGTGGGTGGATTCCTGCAACACGCGCTCCAGTTGCGGGGCCAGGGTGAACACCGGCAGCTCGGCCGACATGCCGGCAATTTCCTGCACGATGAAGCGGCCCAGCGAGGTGCGTACCGCGGCGGTGAGGGCGGCCGGGTCCTGGCTGTGCGGGGCATGCTCGACCAGCGCTTCGACGATCTTGCGCAGCTGGCGTACCGGAATGCGCTCGATCAGCAGGTTCTGCAGGACCCGCACCACCACCGACAGCGGCAAGGCCTTGGGGGTGAGGTCCTCGACCATCTTCGGCGCGGTCTTGCCGAGGGTGGCCAGCAGTTGCTGCACTTCCTCGTGGCCGAGCAGTTCCGGGGCGTGTTCGCGGATCAGGTGCGACAGGTGGGTGGCGACCACGGTGGCCGGGTCGACCACGGTATAGCCCATCGATTCGGCATAGGCGCGCTGGTGGGGCTGGATCCAGGTGGCGTCCAGGCCGAACGCCGGGTCCTTGCCGGGAATGCCGTCCAGCTGGCCGAGCGCACCGCCCGGGTCCAGTGCCAGCTCGCGGTCGGGGTGGATCTCGGCGGTGGCCACCGGCACGCCGTGCACCAGCAGCCGGTAGGCGTTGGCCGACAGTTCCAGGTTGTCGCGGATATGCACCGGCGGTACCAAAAAGCCGATGTCCTGGGTGAGCTTGCGGCGCACGCCCTTGATGCGCGCCATCAGTTCGCCGCCCTGGTGCTTGTCCACCAGCGGGATCAGCCGGTAGCCCACTTCCAGGCCCAGCGGGTCGATCGGGCGCAGCTCGTCCCAGCTCAGTTCGGCACTGGCCTGGGCGGTGGCGGCGGTGGCAGCTGCCTGCGGATCGGCGGCGGCATCGCCGGCGGCCGGTGCGGCCAGGCTGCGCTTGTACATTTTCCAGGCGATCACGCCCAGGATCAGGCCCAGCGTCAAAAACGCGACGTTGGGCATGCCCGGCACCAGGCCGACCAGGCCCAGGATGGAGGCGGCCACGGCCAGGGCGCGGTGCTGGCCGAACACCTGGCCGATCATCGCCCCGCGCATGTCCTGCGCACGCGAGGCGCGGGTCACCAGCAGGGCGACCGAGGACGACACCAGCAACGCCGGCAACTGCGCCACCAGGCCGTCGCCGATGGACAGCAAGGTATAGGTGGAGGCCGCATCCACGAACGACATGCCGTGCTGCAGCATGCCCACGGCCATGCCGCCGACCAGGTTGATGAACAAGATCAGGATGGCGGCGATGGCGTCGCCGCGGATGAACTTGTTGGCACCGTCCATCGCGCCGTAGAAGTCGGCTTCCTCGCGCACTTCCTCGCGGCGGGCCTTGGCCTCCTCGCGCGTCAGCAAACCGGCGTTGAGGTCGGCGTCGATGGCCATCTGCTTGCCGGGCATGGCGTCCAGGATGAAGCGCGCGGTCACTTCCGACACGCGCCCGGCACCCTTGGTGATGACCACGAAGTTGATGATGGTCAGGATCGCGAACACCACGATACCCACCGCGTAGTTGCCGCCGATCACGAACTGGCCGAAGGCCTCGATCACCTTGCCGGCCGCAGCGTGGCCGTCCTGGCCGTTGATCAGGATCACGCGGCTGGAGGCGACGTTCAGCGCCAGCCGCAGCATCGTGGTCATCAGCAGCACGATCGGGAAGATGGTGAATTCCAGCGGGCGCTGCACGTACACCACCGCCAGCAGCACCATCAGCGAGATGGCGATGTTGAAGGTGAACAGCGCATCCAGCACCGGTGCGGCCAGCGGCACCATCAGCATGGCCAGCATGGCCATCAGCGCCAGCGGGGCGCCCAGGCCGTTGCGCAGCAACTCCATGATGCGCCGGGCATTCATCGGGGCGGGCTGGGCACTCATGCGCTGGTCCCCTTGGCGAACTCATCCACGTCCAGCGAGGGTAGCTCCGGCATCGGGCCACCGTTCCACCCGCGCAACTGGTAGACGTAGGAGAGCACCTGGGCCACGACCGAATAGAGTCTCACGGGAATTTCCTTGCCGATTTGGGCTTCCCTATACAAGGCGCGTGCCAAAGGCGGAGCGGTGACGATCGCCACCCGGTGCTGCTCGCCGGTTTCGCGGATGCGGAAGGCCATTTCGTCCACGCCCTTGGCCACCACGATCGGGGCGCGCATCTTGCCGCCCTCGTACTTGAGCGCCACCGCATAGTGGGTCGGGTTCATCAGCACCACGTCGGCCTTGGGCACCGCCTCCATCATCTGGCGCTGCGACATCTGCATCTGCATCTGGCGAATGCGGCCCTTCACCTCCGGGCTGCCCTCGCTTTCCTTCATCTCGCGCTTGATCTCCTCGCGCGTCATCTTCAGCTTCCGCATCCAGTTCCATTTCTGGTAGGGCGCGTCGATGGCGGCCAGCAGCACCAGCGCGCCTGCCGTGTAGAACAGCAGGCTCTTGGTGAAATCCAGGCCATTGCCGACTGCCTGTTCCAGCGGCTGGTTCACCAGCGCGCGCAGGCCATGCAGACCCTTGGAGATGCACAGCCAGGCAGCCAGGCCGACGAACAGCAGGCGCAGCACCGACTTGACCAGCTCGGCCAGGCTATTGCTGCCCCACATGCGCTTGACCCCGTTCATCGGGTTGAGCTTGTTGAGGTCGGGCATCAGCGCCTTGCCGGAGAAATGCATGCCGCTCATCAGCAGCGGCCCGGCCAGGCCGGCCAGCAGGCAGACGCCGATCAGCGGCAGCATCACCCACATCAGCTGCAGCAGCAGGTCGCCGAAGTGGCCGAACAGCGCCATCGGATTCTCGCGCATCTTCGGGTCCGGGCTGAGCGCGGTCTTCATCCACACCGCTGCGCCATCGCCGATGCCGCCGGCCAGGGCCATCAGGCCGAACACGCCGGCGCCGAATACCGCGGCAGTGGACAACTCGCGCGATTGCGGGATGTTGCCTTGCTCACGGGCCTCGCGCAGGCGTTTTTCGGTGGGAAGCTCTGTGCGCTCGCCGCCGTCTTCGGACTCGGACATGGAGATGCCGGTGGGGGATCAGCCTGGGGTGATGCAAGCGGTGTTCCAGAAGCGGGATTTGGGAGTCGGGATTTGGGATTCGTAAGAGCGGTTGGCTGCGCGCCGATGGGGCGGGCGGGGTGGATTGCCACGCTTGCTGCGTGACCTAGCTGGCCAGGCGTCCTGGGCCGTCGCGTTGGGCGACGACCAGGGCGATGAAGTGCTCGGCCGGCATCGGGCGGCCCAGCAGGTAGCCCTGCAGCTGGTCGCAGCCCAGGCGTTCGAGGGTGTTGCGCTGGGCGGGGGTCTCCACGCCTTCGGCCACCACCTGCAGGCGCATGGTGTGAGCCAGCGCCACCACCGCGGCCACGATGGCGATGTCTTCGGCGCCGTTGTCCATGGCCTGCACGAAGCTGCGGTCGATCTTGAGCTCGTGGGCGGGCAGTTTGCGCAGGTACAGCAGATTGGAATAGCCGGTGCCGAAGTCGTCGATGGCGATGCGCACACCCAGCGCATTGAGCTGCCCCAGCGTGCGCAGGCAGGCCTCGGCATCGCGCATGGCCATGGTCTCGGTGATCTCCACCGTGAGCTGTCCGGGGGCGATGGCGTGGCGCTCCAGCGTGGTCGCCACTTCCTCCAGCAGGCTGGGCGAGGCGAGCTGGGTGGCCGACAGGTTCACCGCCACCCGCCAGTCGCCGTGGCCGGCCTCGCGCCAGGCGTGCATCTGCCGGCAGGCCTGTTGCAGCACCCAGCTGCCGAGCGGGCCGATCATGCCGCTGCGTTCGGCCAGCGGAATGAAGCTGTCCGGCGGCACCAGGCCGCGCTCGGGATGCTGCCAGCGGATCAATGCCTCGGCACCGAGCGGGCGGCCGTCGTCGGCGCTGTACTTGGGCTGGTAGTGCAGCACGAACTGGCCCGATTCCAGCGCACGCGGCAGGTCCTGCAACAGTTGCAGCCGCTCGCCGGTGGTGCCGGTCATCGAGCGCTCGAAGAAGCTGTAGCGGTTGCGGCCGGCCTGCTTGGCGTGGCCCATTGCCGCGTCGGCATGGGTCATCAGCTGGTGCTCGCTGCCGGCGTCTTCCGGATACAGCGCGATCCCGATGCTGCTGCTCAGACGCAGTTCGTGGTCGCCGACCAGGAACGGCACCGCCAGCGAGCGCAGCAGATGCCCGGCGGTCGCGGCGGCGTCTTCCGGGTCGGCGATATCGACCACCAGCACGAACTCGTCCGCGCCCAGGCGCGCAAGGCTGCCGTGCGCGCTGCGGTGCGCGCTCAGACGCTCGGCCACCACCACCAGCAGGCGGTCGCCGAACTGGTGGCCATAGCCGTCGTTGACCACCTTGAAGCCGTCCAGGTTGATCAACATCACCGCAAAGCGCTGCCCATCGCGCTGCGCGCGTTCGATGTTCTGCAGCACATGCTCGTGCAGCAACACGCGGTTGGGCAGGCGGGTGAGCGGGTCGTGCAGGGCGGCCAGGGCCAGGTCGGCGTTGGCCTGTGCCAGCGATTGCGCCAGTACGTCGGTACGCTGCTGGTAGCGGCGCGACAGCACGGAGATCACCAGCGCCAGGATCAGCAGGCCCAGCGTCACCGCGATGACCAGCGCGGCCAGCCACGACAACGGCAGATGCGCTCCGGCGGCGGCACCGCAGATGCTGCCCGGCGCGAACTGCGCGGCTGCCATGCCGGTGTAATGCATGCCCACGATGGCCACGCCCATGATCAGGGCGGCGATCAGGCGCAGGCTGTAGCGACGGCCTTCGTGGCGCAGCCGGAACGCGATCCACAGCGCGGCGGCGGAGGCGCCGATGGCGATCGCGATCGACAGGCCGAACAGCAACGGGTCATAGGTGATGGCCGGCGCCATGCGCAGCGCGCCCATGCCCATGTAGTGCATCAGCGCGATGCCCAGTCCCATCAGCACGGCTCCCAGGCCCAGCCGCAACCAGGGCAGCTGGGGCTGCGAGGTCAGCCATAGCGCCAGTGCCGAAGCCAGCACGGCCGCCAGCATCGAGTACGCGGTCAGTGCCACGTCGTAGCCCAGCGGAATGGGCAGGCGGAAGGCGAGCATGCCGACGAAGTGCATCGACCAGATGCCGATGCCCATGGCGATGGCACCGCCCACCAGCCAGGCAGCGGCGATCCCGCCGCGACTGGCGCAGGTGCGTGCGGCCATGTGCAATGCCGTGTAGGAGGCCATCACGGCCACCAGCAGCGACAACAGCACCATGCCAAGGTTGTAGGTTGCGACCACCCATCCAGTTCCAGCGCCGACAGATGCGCTTGCTCAAGGAGCTAGCGACCCGCTGCGTGTGTTCTTGAGGCCGTCTACCGCAACGCTGTGGATCAGGCCACGGAAACTTCAGGTTCTTCCGGTTCGATACGGTTGCGGCCGTGGCGCTTGGCCCGGTACAGCGCCTCGTCCGCGCGTGCCAGCAGGGTGGCGGCAGTGTCGCCGACGCGGAACCACGACACCCCGATCGAGCAGGTCACCTGCAGCGGACGCGCGGCGCCCACGTCGTAGGGCGGCAGGCTGATCGCTTCGTGGATCGCGCGCAGCCGGTGCTGGCTCTGCCGATGCATGCCGGGCAGCAGCAACAGCAGCTCTTCGCCGCCGTAGCGGCCCACCTTGTCCGAATCGCGCAGGCAGGCGGTCAGTCGCGCACCGACCTTGGCCAGCACCGCGTCGCCAACCAGATGGCCGTGCTCGTCGTTGACCTGCTTGAAGTGGTCCAGGTCGATCAGCACCACCGCCAATGGATGCTCGGCATGCGCGCAGGCCTGCAGTTCCTCGGTCATCGCCTCGAGCACGCCGGAGCGGTTGAGCAGGCCGGTCAGCGCGTCGTGGCTGGCCTTGAGGGCCAGCGCCGCGCGTGCGCTTTCCAGGTCGCGTTTTTCCCGCTCCAGCTGATAGGTGCGTTCGGCCACCAGCTCGGCCAGCATGCGTTCGCGGGCCACCAGGTGGCGGTGGCGCCAGCTCCACAGCCCGATCAGCAGGCCGCCGCCGATCAGCAGGTACAGCGCGATCGCCGGCGGACTGCGCCACCACAGCGGCGCCACCGCGAAGGCCAGGTCCACCACCGGCGAGGCGGTGCGCCGGTAGCGGTCCAGCACCTGCACCTGCAGGCGGAAGTGCCCGGCCGGCAGCGGCGGCTGGTCGATCGACAGGTCATCGCTCTGGATCCATTCCTCGTGCAGGCCGAGCAGGCGATAGCGCACGGTCAGCCTGCTCGGGTCGTCGTAGACCTCCATCGTCGACAGTTCGATATGCAATGGCTTGTCGCTCCAGCCCAGCAGTTGCCCGCTGCGGATCGGCTCACCGCCGCGGCTGACGCTGTCGATGCGTACGCTGGGCTGGCGCTGGTCGAACAGCCGGGCCGGGTCGTGCAGATGACTGACCCCGCGCGCGGTGCCGATCCACACCGAGCCGTCCGGGTCTTCGGCGAAGGCCGCTTCGGAGACATCGTCCCACAGCAGGCCCTGCGACTGCGACAGATGCGCCCAGTGCTCGCCGTTGTAGACCTCCACGCCGCGGGCATGGCCGACCCAGACCCGGCCGACGCTGTCGCCGCGCAACAGATACACCCCGACGTCGCGCAAGGCTTCGTCGCTGATCGCCTGCAGGTCCAGGCCATCGGCGAGCAACATGCCGTGCCAGACGCCGGGCCGATAGAACGCCAGCCACACTTCGCCGCTGTCGCTGATATGGAACTTGCTGATCCAGGGGTCGGCATCGCCGCCGTTGACCTTCACCCGCAGCTTGGACCAGCGCTGGCCCTGCAACCGGAACAGGCCATTGGCACTGGAGATCCAGAGCGTGCCGTCAGCGGTCTGCTGGATGTCGGTGTAGGCGATGGTGGGCATATCGGCCACCGCCTGCGGCACGCCGCCCTCCAGCGGCTGCTCGATCACGAACAGGCCGCCAGCGGTCAGGATCCACAGCCGGCCCTCACGATCGCTGTGCAGGCGCCGGGCGGTGCGGGGCAGCCTGGCGACCGCGGTGCTACGGCCATCGGGCCAGTTGCGGCGCAGGAACCCGGCCGAATTGATCGTCCACAGGCTGCCGTCGGCGCTGCGCGCCATGCCCACGATCTGGATGCCCGACTCCGGCAGGGCCGGCACGAAGCGTCCGCCCGGAGTGTCCTGGCGCCCGGCGCCGTGTTCGTTGCCCACCACCAGCGCACCGTGCGCATCGCGTGCGATCGACCAGGTCGGCGCGGCCGGCATGCCTTGCGAAGCGTCCCAGTTCTCGATCCATTCGTAGCCGGCCCAGCGCACCAGGCCTTCGCCGTCCACGGTCATCCAGACATCGCCATCGCGGTCCACCACGATCGCATCGCTGCTGCCCGGCGGCAGCCCGTTGCCTGCGCCGAAGCTGCGCCAGTGACCGTTTTCCCAGCGCGCCAGGCCATCGTTGCGACGGACCAGGACGCGTCCCTCGCGGTCCATCACCAGCGGCGCCTGTTGCCCGACAGTGGTGCCGTCCAGCAGCGGCAGCGGTCGCACGCTGAAGCGGCTGGCACCGGCCGCGCGATACAGCAGGGTGCCGGCGCCGCGCACCCACAGCGCACCGTCGCGATCGCGCAGCACGCTGTACCAGCGATCGTCGGGGACGCCTTGCTCGGGGCCGTAGACCTGCACCTTGCGCTGCGCATCGATGGCGCACAGCTTGTGCGCGCAGCCTGCCCACAGCGTGTCGCCGTCCACCGACAGGCTGATCACCTTGGACAACTCGGGCACCTTGACCCGGGTTGCGGTGTCCAGCAGCGGCTCGCTGTGCCAACGGCCGTTGGCGCGTTCGCTCAGGCGTTCCAGGGTGCCGCCGTTCGCCAGCACCGTGCCCCAGGACAGGCTGGCCAGCAGCATGCCGTCCTGCAGGTGTTCGGCCTCATCGCGCGCCAGTTTGCGAAAGCCGCGCTCATCGCCCACGAACAAGGCCTGGAATCCGGCCACCCACAGCCGCCCGTCGGGCGCTTCGCTCATCGCGGTGATCGGTTCGTTGCGCAGGCCGTCCAGCACAACCTGCTGGAACAGACGGCCGTTATAGCGATACAGCCCGCTTTCGGTGCACACCCATAACAAGGTGTTGCGGGATTGCAGCAGGCAGGTGCCCGCCAGGCCGAGCAGGCCCTGGTCGTGCGCATAGCGGCGGATGCTGGCGCTTTGCGCGCTGGCCAGTTCCGACAACGACAGCAACGCCACCAGCAGCACCGCAGCAAACGATGCACTCCGGCCCGACGACCTCCGTTGGCGCTGCAAAAACCCCACGAGCGTTGCTGTCTCCCACGCATCGGTGTGTGCGGTCCGCGCCCCTCGCGCGGTGTCTCACGCTTGCTATGGGCGGCCCCATCGCAGGCCGCGATATAGCGACTAGCGGCTGTTCACGCGGTTTACTTTAATTGCATGCGGCAATCAATTGACGCGATGAATCGGCGAGCGCAACCGCTGCGAAGATCCCGCCTAGACTGGCTGCGACCACGATCAAGCCAGGTGCTTGATGCCGGCCGCAGCGGGTGCATGCCGTGCGCACGCAGGCAGTGGCGACCAGCCGCCGCCGCCGACAGGCGTGACCGCCCGCATCCGGTGTACGAAGGCGGCGAACCGGCCCGCGCCGGCTGGCAACGCGGTCGACCCGCCGCAGCCGCCGCGCCGCGCCACAGGTGACAGATCAGCGCGATACGCGCCGCATCGGGTCTGTCTGCGCGCACTGCACAGCCAGCGGAGTCATCGCGCCGGGCGGAGATGGCCAGGTGCAGCTGGAGGTTCTGCGACCCGGGCGCTCAAGCATCGCTGTCGGCGATCACCACTGCCGGCAGTTGACCATCGTCGTAATCGATGCGGTTACGGCCGCTGCGCTTGGCGCGGTACAGCGCAGCATCGGCGCGCGCCAGCAGTTGCTCGAGCGTTTCGCCGGGCTGCAACCACGCCACCCCGATCGAGCAGGTGACATGCAGCCAGCCGCCATCGATGGGGTAGTCGCCGCAGATGCCGCGATGCAGGGCATCCAGCCGATGGGTGGCCTGTTGGGTCAACCCTGGCAGCACTGCCAGCAATTCTTCGCCGCCATAGCGGCCGATGCGGTCGTCGCCGCGCACCAGCGTATCCATGCGACGGCCGACTCCGGCCAGCACCGCGTCGCCGGCCAGATGGCCGTGCTGATCGTTGACCAGCTTGAAGTGATCCAGGTCGATCAGCACCACCGCCAGCGGTTGGGCGGTCGCGTCGGCGCGCTCCAGCATGTCGCGCAGGGCAGCAAGGATGCCTGCGCGGTTGAGCAGGCCGGTGAGTTCGTCATGGGTGGCCTTGAGTGCCAGCGCGGCACGGGCCGATTCCAGATCGCGCTTGTCCTGCTCCAACTCTGCGGTACGTTGGGCCACCAACTGCTCCAGCTCGCGCTTGCGACGCAGCAGTTTGGCGGTACGCCAACGCAGCAGCACGATCACCGCGGCGATGGCCAGCACCACATAGCCGATCAGCGCGGGGATGCTGCGCCACCAGGGTGGGCGCAGCACGAAGTGGAAGCGCGCCACCTCGCTTGCGCTGCGTTGATAGGCATCCAGCGCCTGCACTTCGAGCGTGTAATGGCCTGGCGGCAGCAGCGGATAGGTGAGATGGCTGAGCGAGGTGGTGGTCCAGCGCGCCTGATGGCCCTGCACGCGGTAGCGGAAACTGATGCGGTCGGCGCCACCTTCGACGCCGGGCGTGTCCAGCTCGATGTCCAGCGGCGTTTCCGACCAATCCAGCACGCCGCCGGCCGGTACGATCCGGGTGCCGCGACGGACCTGGCTGACCTCGACCCTGAGCGCCTGCGACGCGAACAACTGCTGCGGGTCGCGCAGATGGCTGAGCCCTCTGCTGCTGCCGATCCAGATGCTGCCGTCGTCGTCTTCAAAAAATGCATTGGACGCCAGGTCGTCCCATAACAGACCTTCGGCGTGGGTGATCCGCGACCAGCGGCCACGTTGGTACAGATCCAGCCCCTGGCTGCTGCCTACCCACAAGCGGCCCTTGCGGTCGTGGCGCAGGATGAAAGGCATCACCCTGGACAGCAACGGGTCGTCCACCGCCTGTACCGGCAGGCTGCCGTCTGCCTGCAGACGGCCGTGCCACAACCCGGTTTCGCGCAACGAGAGCCAGATTTCGCCATCGGGTGCGAAATCGATCTGGTACATGTCCTGGGTGGGCAGGCGACCGGTGACCGGCACATGCACCCAGCGCGTCCCGTCGCGGCGGTACAGGCCATCGCCGGTGGCAGCCCACAGGCGGCCCTGGGGGTCGAAGTCGATGTCGCCAACGAACGTCGTCGCCATTGCCGGGTCGGAGATCAACCCATAGGGCGGGCTGGCCTGGCCGTGCGCCAGCCCGCGCGGTGTCGCGATCCAGACCGAATCGTCGCGATCGAACAGGATCTTGTAGCCAGGCCGCGGCAGATCCATCACGCGCCGGGTCAATCCGGTCGCCGGGTCGCGCCGCGCGATGGCGCCGGAGTAATACGACACCCAGGCCGCGCCATCGGGCGCCACCGCGATGCTCAGCGTCTGCGACAACGGCTTGCCGTCCTCCAGGTGCCAGGGCTGGGCGTGCGTGGCGCGTGGCGCGAGCAGGTTGGCGCCACCATCGGCGCCTACCGCAAGCGTGCCGTCCGGCAGGCGCTGCATGGACCAGATGGGCGCCGCAGCCATGCCCTGCGCTTCGGTGAGATGCTCGATGGTGCCGTAGCCGAGCAAGCGCTGCAGCCCGGTCCCACGCGTGCCGATCCACAAGGTGCCGGTGCTCTGGAACAGCAGCGGGCCGACCAGCGCATCCAGCTGCATGCCCTGGTCGTTGCCGATGTCGGACCAGTGCGAGCCCTCCCAGCGCACCAACCCTTGATCCGATCGCGTCAACATGCGGCCCTGCGGGTCTTCCACCATCGTGGTCGCGCCGGACATGGTTTTGAAGCTGTTGTGCGGATTGGCCGGGCGCTCCTGAAAACGTGACGCGCCGGGTTCGCGCGAGACCATGATGCCGCCGCCGCGCAGCCACAGCCGGCCGCCACGCTCGCGAAAGATCACACGCCAACGCTTGGCAGGTACGCCATCGGCTTCGAACAAGGTTTCGACCACCCTGCCGTCGGCGTCCAGGCGGCAGACACCGGCGTTGCAGGACACCCACAGCGACTGCCCATCGGCCAGCAGGGTACGGCCGACCTTGAGCACGTTGCCGTCGGCTGTTCCCAGTTCCAGCGTCTGCACCTGCCAGTGGTTGCCGTCGGTGGGGGTCAACGCCAGCAACGCGCCGTCGCTGACGACCGCCACGCCATTGCGGTAGGCCGCGATCACGTTGCCGGCATCGGCACTGATACGTTTGCCCTCGTTGAACACCTGCACAAACCTGTCGCCGATACGCACGAAAACGCCGTTGGCGGTGGCAACCCACAGCCGTCCTGCGTGATCCAGTGTCAGGGCGCGGGTGTAGCGGGCATCGAGCCCGGTATCGCGCTCGACCGCGATGAAGCGATCGCGTTCGAACCGGTGCAGCGCCAGCTCGGTTGCCACCCACACCACGCCGCGCCGGTCTTCGACCAGCCCGTTGACGGTCATGCCCTGCAAGCCGTCCGCCTGGCCGTAATCGCGGAAGCTGTAACTCTGCGCATGGGCACCGCTCGTGCAGGCCAGCAGCACTGCCGCCGCCAACCACAGACGCGCCCGCGACACTGCGCATCGCAGGACAGGACGGGCGAACAGGGCAGGGTTGGGCATCGGCTTCCGCGGGGCGAGGGGCGATATGACGGAACGGGTCGATCGTCCCCAGCGTTGACGGCGACCCTGCGCAAAACTTGAGCCGGCGCGGCTAGGCCGTCAGCTCCCTGGCGGCATCGAAGGCGATATCGAACAGGCGCTGCACCGGCGGTGCGAACTCGCTGGCGAAGCTGGACAGCAGGAACATCCCCAGCAACACCGTCAGCGGCAGGCCCAACTGCATCGGGTTCAGGGCTGGCGCGGCCTTGGCCAGCGCACCGAAGGCCAGGTTCACCGCCAGCATCGCCACCATCATCGGCAGCGCCAGGGTCAGCCCGCCGCGCAGGATCTGCAGGAACAGGGTGGGAGCGACTTCGGCGAAGGCGCTGGCGTCGGGAATGGCGGTGCCGATCGGCAACGCCTTGTAGCTGTCCACCAGCAGCGCGATCACCGCCAGGTGCCCGTTGGCGGCGAAGAACAACAGCCCAAAACCGATATAGAACCACTGCGCGATCACGCCGGAGGTCACTCCGCGCATCGGGTCGGACATCTGCGCAAATGACAGGCCGGTGGCTTGCGACACCAGCTCGCCGGCCAGCGCGCCGGCTTCGAAGATCAGCTTGAGCATGAAGCCCATGCTGGCGCCCACCGCCAGTTCGCGCGCGATGCTGAGCACCGCGGTGGCGGTGAAGCCGTCCCACTCCGGCACCGGCGGCAGGATCGGCGCCAGCGCCATCGACAAGGTGCCGGCCAGCATCACCCGCACCCGTGCCGGCACGGCCCGGGTGCCGATCAACGGCATGGCGGTCAGCAACGCACCGGTGCGCAGCATGGTCCACATGATCGCCCCGACCATCGCGAACGCGCGCTGGCCGTCGATCACCATCTGGGTGGCTGCATCCATCCGGTCCGGCCCGCTAGCCGATCAGATGCGGAATGCGCTGGAACAGCGCGATGGTGAACTCCACCAGATGCCCGAGCAGCATGCTGCCGGTGGCGAACAGGGTAGCCGTCAACGCCACCGCCTTGGCGACGAAGGCGATGGTGGGTTCGTTCAACTGGGTGGCGGCCTGGACCACGCCGATCACCACACCCACCACCAGCACCGCCAGCAACATCGGTCCGGCAATCCACAGGACGGTGACCAGGCCACCACGCAATTCAGTCAGGGCGATTTCAGGGCTCATGGGCGGTGGTGATGCAAGTCGGGTGCCAAAGGGGCGGGGAGTCGGGATTGGGGATTGGGGATGCGGGTCGGTGGCTTGGCTGGGAGCTAGATGCGTAAACCCACCACGTTGTTCAGCGGGATGTAGATCCGGGAGATGGGAGGTCGGTGTCCGATGCTGGCATGGGGCCGATGCCAGTTGTAGTGATGGAGCCAGTGCCCCAGATAGGCGGCACGTTGCTCGGAGCTGTCGTAGCGGTGGGCATAGGCCCACTCACGTAATGCCGTCTGGATGAAGCGTTCTGCCTTGCCATTGGTGCGAGGGGTATAGGGGCGGGTGCGGTAGTGCCTGAGGTTGAGGCGCCGGATGGTGCGGGCGAAGGCCTTGGAGCGATAGCAGGCGCCGTTGTCGGTCAACACCCGCTGGAAGGTCACGCCCAGGCTACGGTAGTAGCGCAATGCGGCGATCAACGCCCGGCAGGCACTAACACCGCCTTCATCTGGATGCAGGCTGGTAAAGGCAACGCGGGAGTGATCGTCGATGGCGACATGGACGTACTCCCATCCGGCGCCTCGGCTGGTTTGGGTACGGTCCCCCGTGACGCGATGGCCGGCTTGCCGGAAACGCCCGAGCTTTTTGATGTCCAGATGCAACATGCCGCCAGGCTGGGGGTATTGGTAGCGCACGACAGGGGGCTTGGGTTCCAGTTCGGCCAGGCGATGCAGGCCGACACGGCGCACGATGCGCGCGATGGTGCTGTGGCCCACGTTCAGGTGGGTGGCGATCTGCCAATAGGTGGCGCGTTGTCGGCGTTGCTGCAGGATCTGCTCGACCAGTTCCGGCGGCGTGGCATGCGGACAGTGTTGAGGGCGCGAAGAACGGTCCTGCAGGCCGTCCTCTCCCAGCAGGCGGTAGCGCGCCAGCCATTTGTAGGCGGTCCGCACGCTCACGCCACTGGCGTGCGCGGCCTCTTCCACTCGCAAGCCGTGCACCACGATGCGCTGCACGAGCAAGGCTCGACCTCGCGGCGTCAAACGGGCATGTTTATGCAGGTTCATCCGGGGCTCCTGGGGGCTGGGTTGGTGTGGTAACCCCATCTTCCAGATCGGCCCCGGATGAACAACCTACTGAGAGATCACAGCTAGAGGGTAGCGCGGACTTTTGCTTGCGGCATGTTGACGCAGCGTCTTCGACGCGTTTTGCTGTTGCTGTTGCTTTGCTGTTGGTTTTACGGGCCCCCATACCGCAGCGGCAAGCCGGGTAGATACAACCCGCAGGGCATCGCGCAAGGATGCGCGATGTTTTTGTAAGGGACATGGATGTCCCTTACAAAAATTTCTACCCGGATTGCGGACCTGGAGCGCGCAGCGCGGAAGGCGCGAGGACGGGGTGTGTTTCTTTGGTTACTTTCTTTGCACAAGCAAAGAAAGTGACTCGCCCCCCGAAGGGGGACGAAAGCTCTGCACTTGCACTGCCTCAACGCTTTTTGACTTTGCTTGTTAATGCGAAATATTGAAGTCAACGGCTTTCACGCCCTATCGGGCGCGAGTCACTTTTCTTTGCTTGTGCAAAGAAAAGTAACCAAAAGAAAGCACACCCCGTCCTCGCGCCCTCCGCGCCTGCGGCGCTGCGGGTGCGCAAGTCCGGCAGAAATTTTTGTAAGGGACATCCATGTCCCTTACAAAAACGACGCGCATCCATGCGCGCCGCCCTGCGGGTTGTATCTGCCGGCCTTGCCGCTGCGGTATGGGGCCCCGGACGAGCAAAGAGCACAGAGCGAAAGCACAGGAGCAAGCAACAGCAAAAGCATAGATCCGGGAGCTAGAACCGAGAAGCGAAAGCCAAAATTTTGGAGGAGCGAGGTGATTGGGTACGAGAAGGGGCAGGCTCACAAAGCCGACGTTCGTTAGTGCCATATGCCGAACTCAACCAAACGCAGGCTCCACTCAAACAGGCATCTGGCTCAGCTGGATGACAGCGACAGTGCCAGTCGCACATATCGCGGACACCAGCGCGCCATCCACCTCTACGACGCGTTGAAGCTCGCTGCCAGCGTCCCCACCACCAGCACCCATCCATCCACCAGGATGAACAGCAGGATCTTGAACGGGGCGGAGATCAGCATCGGCGACAGCATCATCATGCCCATCGACATCAGCACGCTGGCCACCACCAGGTCGATGATCACGAACGGGATGAAGATCAGAAAGCCAATCTCGAAGGCCGTCTTCAGCTCGCTGGTCACGAACGAGGCTACCAGCACCGGGAACGGCACCGCGTCCGGGCCGGTGTACTTGCCGTCGCCGGCCATCCCCGCGAAGGTCATCAGGTCGGTCTCGCGGATCTGCGCCAGCATGAAGGCGCGCAAGGGCTGGGTGGTCAGGGTCCAGGCGCTGGAGAAGTCGATCTGGTTGTTGAGATAGGGCTGCAGGCCGGCGCCCCACATCTTCTGCCACACCGGCATCATCACCAGCGCGGTCAGGAACATCGCCAGGCCCAGCAGCACCTGGTTGGACGGGGTCTGGCCGGTGCCCAGCGCCTGGCGCAGCAGGGCCAGCACGATGGTGATGCGGGTGAAGGCGGTCAGCACCAGCAGCATCGACGGCAGCAGGGTGATGGCCGTCATCAGCAGCAGGGTCTGCAGCGGCAGGCTCACCGGCTGGTCGCCGATGCGGCCCACGCTGACGTTGGGCAGGTTCGGCAACTGGTTGGAGCCGGGCGGCACCGCCGCCGGGGCGGCGGCGGGAGCGGCGGCCGGTGCAGCGGCCTGCGCCACCGACGGCAGCGCGGCCGGGGTGGCGGCGGCTAGCAGCGGGCAGCTCATCGCCAGCAGGATCAACACCAGGCGGAGGCTGCGCCCCCAGCGATTCCAGCTACTGAACATGTCACGGGTCCTTGCGCAGCTTCTGGGCGAGCAGCTGGGCGAAATTGGGCAGTTGCTTGAGGTTGGGCAGGGTGGGGGGCGGCGTGGGCGGCAGCGGTTCGGGCAAGGTATGCAAGGTGGTGATGCCGCCAGGGGTGACGCCCAGCAGCAGTTGCTGACCGTTGACTTCCACCACCACCACGCGCTCCTTGGCACCCACCGCCAGGCTGGTGACCAGGCGCAGGCCCTCGCTGCTGCGGAAGCCGCTGCCGGGCATGCGCTTGAGCAACCAGCCCAGGCCGACGATCAGCGCCAGCACCAGCAGCAATGCAAAGACTGCGCCAAACATGCTGGGCGTGGCCGGCGCCTGTGCGCCCACCTGGGTGGCCTTGGCCGCGGCGGGCGCGGCAGCGGCCAGCAGGCCGATCACCGCAGCCTCCGGATCCGCTCGCTGGGGCTGACCACGTCGGTCAGGCGGATGCCGAAACGGTCGTTGATGACCACCACTTCGCCGTGCGCGATCAGGGTGCCGTTGACGTAGACGTCCAGCGGTTCGCCGGCGCCGCGCTCCAGTTCCACCACCGAGCCCTGGTTGAGCTGCAGCAGGTTGCGGATCGGAATGCGCGCGCGGCCCACTTCCAGCGACAGCGTCACCGGCACGTCCAGGATCACGTCCAGGTTGAGGTCGGCGGCGTTCTGGTCGTGCTCGGCCTGCAGGCTGTCGAAGGTGGCAGGCGCGGCGTCGAGGATGTCGGAGTTGGTCATGGGTTGGGGTCCTGGGATGGAACGGCACGCGGAGCTTGCACGCCGGGTGGGCGCACGGCGGTGATCTTCACGGCGTTGTTGCCGTTGGAAACGCCGAATTCGCCGGTGAACAGGGGGATCTCTTCCACGCACAGCGGAACCTGGGCGGGCAGGTCGATCGGCAGGATGTCGCCGATCTTCAGGCCGGTGAGCTGGCGCAGGCTCATGCGCTTGCTGGCCAGCACGCTGGACAGGGTCACTTCGGCGGTATCGAGCTGTTCGCGCAGCATCACGTTCCACGAGTCGTCGCGGTCGTTGCGGTCGCTCTGGATGCCGGCATCGAGCAATTCGCGGATCGGTTCCAGCATCGAATACGGCAGGGTGATGTGGATCTCGCCGCCGCCGCCTTCCAGCTCCACGTGGAAGCGGCACACCACCACGTATTCGCGCGGGGTGACGATGTTGGCGAAATGCGGGTTGATCTCCGAGTTGATGTACTCGAAGTCCACGTCCATCACCGGCGCCCAGGCTTCCTTCAGGTCGGCGAAGGTCTGCTTGAGCATCAGCTGGATCACCCGCATCTCGGTGGCGGTGAATTCGCGGCCTTCGATGCGGGTGTGGAAGCGGCCATCGCCGCCGAAGAAGTTGTCCACCACGGTAAAGACCAGGGTGGGCTCGAACACGATCAGCCCGGTACCGCGCAGCGGCTTGAAGCGGATCAGGTTGAGGTTGGTCGGCACGTACAGCGAGTGCATGTATTCGTTGAACTTGACCAGGTCGATGCCGCGCACCGACAGGTCGGCCGAGCGCCGGATCAGGTTGAACAGGCCAATGCGCCACAGGCGTGCAAAACGCTCGTTGACCATCTCCAGGGTGGGCATGCGCCCGCGGATGATGCGGTCCTGGCTGGACAGGTCGTACTGGCGGGCCTCGCCAGGCAACGGCTCCGGCTCGGTGTTGACCGCGCCCGAATCCACGCCGTGCAGCAAGGCATCGATTTCGTCCTGGGAAAGCAGATCACTCACGCTCATGGGGCAGCCTTACTGGGTGACGAAACTGGTGAACAGCAATTCTTCGATGCATTTCTTGCCGGTTTCGCTGGTCATGACCTTCTGCGCTTCGGCCAGCGCGGATTTCTGCAGCTTCTGCTTGCCGGCCAGATCGGCCACGTCGGTGGCCTTGACCTGGGACAGCAGCATCAGCAGGTGCGCACGGATGGCAGGGGCGTTCTCGGTGATGAGTTTGAGTTCTTCCGGGTCGCGGGTGACCAGTTGCACTTCGACCTGAAGATACTGCGGGCCGTCGCCAGGATCGGCCAGATTAACCACAATCGCCGGGTCCATTGGGAAGTACTGTGCCGGCTTTGGCACTTCGGCCACCTTGGGGGCGGCGTGCTTGCCGCCTTTTTCCTCGCCCTTGTGGCCGAGAAAGAACCAGGCGCCGCCGCCGGCGGCCGCCAGCACCACCACACCGATGGCGATCAGCAGGATGGGCTTCTTGCCGCCCTTCTTCTTCTCGTCTTTGTCTTCGGTCTTTTCGGGTTTCTTTGCGGCTGCCACGGTCTGCTCCAGGGGGAATGCTCACCCGAGGGATGCAATCAGCGTGCCAAAACCGCGTCGGTTTCCTGGCGCGCATGCGCGACCACGCAAAATCCCCCCGCAAGCCTTGCGCCGCGGGGGGAGGGGGTGGTCACACCGTTCCTAGCAAGCGGGCGCGACAGGTCCGCTATGGACGATTGCCGCGCGTGGGATCAGGCGTAGGCGTCCAGCAATCCACGCTGGCGTAACACAACCGACGGAATTCCGACGACCGGGCTGTCGTCCAGCGCGAGGCCATTGCCCTCGCTGCCGCCGCCGTTGCGATTGCCGGACTGGCTCTGCTGTTGCTGGCCCACATCGGCCTGGCCGAGCTGGAAGCCGTTCTGGCCGAGCATTTCGCGCAGCCGCGGCAGGCTCTGCTCCAGCGCCTGGCGGGTGTCGGCATGGGCGGCGGTGAAGCTGGCGTTGACCTTGTCGCCTTCCAGGTGCAGGCGTACTTCGACCGGGCCCATCTCGTTGGGGGTGAGCTTGATGTGGGCGTGGCCGATCTTCTGGTCGGCCAGCCAGCTCAGGCGGGCGCCGATGGCATCGTCGAAGGTGTCGCTGCCCATCTCCGGGGTCGGGGTGGGCGAGGCGCTGAAGATCGGTGCCGGGTCCTGCACGCGGTTGAGCACCGGCGCGGCGGCAGTGGGCAACACGAAGGCCGGGGCGTCCGGGCCCGCCGCTGCGGCGCCGTCGTCCTCGGCCGGTGCCAAGGCCTTTGCGGCCAGACTCATCAGCGCGGCCGTCTGCACATCGCCGCTCACCGCGGTGGTGGAGGTGGGCTTGGCAACGGTCGCTGCTGCCGGCGCCAGTGCGCCCAACGAGGGCAGCGCGGTGCCCACGGTGGCGGAGGCGGCCGGTGCTGCCGCGTCGGTCGGCGCGGCGGTTGCGGTCGGGGTGGTGCCGGCGGCGTTGGCCACGCTGGCCGCCAGCGCAGCGGCAGCGGCAGCGGCGGCCAGTGCATCGCCACCCGGCACGGCCTGGGCCAGCAGGCTCATGCCGAACCCGCCCAGTCCCGGCGGCGGCCAGCCGGCCTCGGTGGCCGTGGCGGCATCGGCCGCTGACTCCTTGCCGTCCTGGCCGTCCTTGCCGGCGGTGCCTGGTTTGGCGGTCGCGGCGGCGGTGCTGCCGTCCGTGGCGGCCGGCTCCTTGGCCGACTGCGCGGGCTTGGCATCGCCGTCCTGCGCACGCGGACGTGCGGTGGCATCGCCGGTGGCGTCATCGCCGTGATCGTCGTCGGCGCGTTGCCTGTCGGGTTGGCTGGACTTGGGCGCGGCCTGCTTGGCCGGCACCCGCTCGGGTGCCTGCTGCGGGGTATTGGTCGGCTGCAGCATGCGCGCGAACTGGTCCTTGGCCGGATCCGGGTCGGACGACGGGTCGCTATAGCTGGACTTCTTGCCGGTACCGGCGAGCGCGCCAAGGCCGGCGGCGAAGGCGGACAGGGGATTCATGCGGATTCTCCATGGGTATCTTCGGCGCGCGCCAGGCGCACGCGGCGGGCGCCGAGGTCGTCCATTTCGCGCTGGTCGCGGCGTTCGATCACTTTGTTTTCCTGGGCGCGGTAACTGGCGGCCAGCTGTTCCAGCACCTGCTTCTCGCGGCTGGCCAGCAGCAGGCGGGTACGCTCGGATTCGACCCTGGCGCGGTTGCTTTCCACGGTCTGGGCCTGCTGCAGCACGGCGCTGTCGAGCCGGTCCAGAAACGCGCGGCGGTTGCTCAGCGCCACTGCGCTGGTGCCGGCCATGTGGCTGTTGGCGTATTCCTCGGCATAGCGGCGCAGTTCTTCCAGTCGCGACTGGTGGGTGTCCAGCACGCGCTGGCGCTCGGCCAGATCGCGGGCCACCTTGTCTTCCTGTTCCTGCGCGCGGCGCAGCAGGGGATCGATTCGCTTGGACTGCATCATGGATTAATTCTCGGGTTCCACCAGTTGCTGCAGCGCCGACAGGCTGTCGCTCAGCAGCGAGGCCTTATGCACGTCCTGGCCGAGGAATTCGACGATCTCCGGCCAACGCGCCAGCGCTTCGTCGGTGGCCGGGTCGCTGCCGCGCTGGTAGGCGCCGATGGCGATGAGGTCGCGGTTGGCGGTGTAGGCAGAGAGCAGGCGCTTGAGCTTGCGGATGCGCAGGCGCCAGGGTTCGTCGGCGATGTCCTGCACCACGCGGCTGACCGAGGATTCCAGGTCGATGGCCGGGTACAGGCCGCTGTCGGCAACCCGGCGCGAGAGCAGGATGTGGCCGTCCAGGATGGCGCGGGCGGCGTCGGCGATCGGGTCCTGCGGATCGTCGCCTTCGGTCAGCACGGTGTAGAAGGCGGTGATCGAGCCGCGGCCCTTGGCGCCATTGCCGGCGCGTTCCACCAGCGCCGGCAATTTGGCGAACACCGACGGCGGGTAGCCGCGGGTGGTGGGCGGCTCGCCCACCGACAGGCCGATCTCGCGCTGGGCCTGCGCAAAGCGGGTCAGCGAATCCATCAGCAGCAGCACGTTCAGGCCCTGGTCGCGGAACCATTCGGCGATGGCGGTGGCGCGGTAGGCGCCATGCAGGCGCGCCAGCGGCGGGCGGTCGGCCGGCGCGGCCACGACTACGGCGCGGCGCAGGCCTTCCTCGCCCAGGGTGGTTTCGACGAAATCGCGCACTTCGCGGCCGCGTTCGCCGATCAGCCCGACCACGATCACGTCGGCCGAGGTGAAGCGGGTCATCATGCCCAGCAGCGTCGACTTGCCGACGCCGGAGCCGGCGAACAGGCCCACGCGCTGGCCACGGCCGATCGGCAGCATCGCGTTGATGGCGCGCACGCCCACGTCCAGCGAGGTGGTGATGGGTTCGCGCGCCAGCGGGTTGATCGACACACCGGCCATGCCGATGCTGCCTTCGGCGCGGATCGGGCCCTTGCCGTCCAGCGGGGTGCCGTCGCTGTCGATGACGCGACCGAGCAGTCCTTCGCCCACTTCCACGCCGCCACGGCGCCGCGAAGGCACCACGCGGGCATTGGGCAGCAGGCCGTGCAGTTCGGCGCTGGGCATCAGGTAGGTACGTTCGCCGGCGAAGCCGACCACTTCCGCATCCACCCAGCCGCCATCCACTTCCACCTTGCAGGTGGCGCCCATCGGCGCTTCGCAGCCGGTGGCTTCCAGGGTCAGGCCGACCGCGCGGCGCAGGATGCCTTCGCGGATCAGGGTGCGGCCGGCGGCCGGGTCCAGGCCCAGGCCTCCCAGGCGGGTGGCCAGGCGCAGGTTGCGGGCATCCAGCCAGTCGGCCGGGGTGGCTCCCAACAAGGCGCTCACAGGCCTGCTCCGGATTTACGCATGACTGTCTCCAGCGCGGCCCGCAGGCGCGCATCCAGGGTCCCGTCCACGCGCACGCTTTCGGCATGCACGCGCAGGTCGCCGCGGCTCAGGCTCATGTCCGGGGCCACGCGGGTGGTGCTGCTGGGCGCCAGGTGCGGCAGCAGCGCAGTGATGTCGTCCGGGTGCAGGCGCACCTCGACCTCGCGGCCGGCGCCGCCGACCGCATCCACGGCCTCGCCGACCAGCTCGGCCAGCAGCTGCGGATCGGCCTGGTAGGCCCGGCCGACCAGCTGGCCGGCAATGCGCACGGCCAGCTCGCCGAGCGCGCCAACCACTTCGTTTTCCAACCGCGCCAGCGGGCGGGTGAAGTTGTCCAGGATGCCGTCGATCTGCGCGGTCAGGCGGCGCACCTCGGACTGGCCCTGGGCGAAGCCTTCGGCATGGCCGCGGGCAAAGCCTTCCTGCTGGGCGGCGTCCTCGATGGCCTGGATCTCTTCCAGGGTCGGCGGGCGCAGCACCGGCTCGAGCATGGCCGGTTCGGCGTACTCCGGCTCCGGCAGGGCCGGGGCCATGTGCAGGTCGGGCGCCAGCCAGCGGGTGACCACGTCGTTCATACCATTGCCTCCGCCCCGGCGCCGCCGAGGCTGATGGCGCCTTCGTCAGCCAGACGGCGCACGATGGTGAGGATTTCCTTCTGCGCCGCTTCCACGTCGGCCAGGCGCACCGGGCCGCGCGCTTCCATGTCCTCGATCAGGATCTCGGCAGCGCGCTGGGACATGTTGCGGGTGATCTTCTCGCGCACCTTGACGTCGGCGCCGCGCAGGGCCAGGCCCAGGCGCTCGCCGGAGACTTCGCGCAGCAGGGTCTGCAGGCCGCGGTCGTCCAGGTCCACCAGGTTGTCGAACACGAACATCAGGTCCTGGATCTTGGTGGCCAGGTCGGCGTCGATCTTGCTGATCTCGCCCAGCACGCCCTGATCCGAACCGGTGTCCAGGAAGTTGAGGATGTTGGCCGCGACCTTGATGCCGCCGACGTTGGAGGACTTCAGGTTCTGGTTGCCGGCGAACTGGCGCTCCATGATGTCGTTGAGCTCGCTCAGCGCGTTGGGCGGAATGCCGTCCAGCGTGGCGATGCGCAGCAGCACGTCGGCGCGGGTGCGCTCGGGCAGGTTCTTCAGCGACTCGGCGGCCTGGTCGCTGTCCAGGTGCGCCATCACGATGGCGATGATCTGCGGGTGTTCGTTGCGCACCAGGTCGGCGACCGCGCGCGGGTCCATCCACTTCAGGGTGTCCAGGCCGGTGGTGTTGCGGCCCAGCAGGATGCGGTCGATCAGGCCGCCGGCCTTGTCGGCACCCAGCGCCTGGATCAGCACGTTGCGGATGTAGTCGTCGGCGCCCACGCCCAGCGAGGTCTTGCCGGCCAGTTCGCCGTTGAACTCGTCCATCACCTTCTCGACCTGGTCGCGCGAGATGCCGGTCATGGTGGCCATGGCGATGCCGATCTTCTGCACCTCCTTGGGGTCCATGTGCTTGAGCACCTCGGCGGCGTCGCTTTCACCCAGCGACAGCAACAGCACCGCGGCGCGCTGCACTCCGGTCATCGGTTGTGTTTCAGGCTTCACTGGCGACCCATCCCTTCACGACTTGTGCGACACGTTTCGAATCGGCTTTGACTGCTTCGCGCGCCACGCGCACGCGCTCTTCGTAGGCATCCGGCAGGGCGATCGGGGTCTTCTTGTCCTGACCGATCTGCGCGGTGTCTTCTTCCAGGCGGGGCATCAGGTCGTCGTCTTCGTCGACCATCCGCACGTCGGCGCTCTGTGGAGTGCCATCCTTGCCAGCCTTGCCTTGCTTGTCCTTGACCGCGGTCACGCCGGTGAGCTGGCGCAGGGTGGGGCGGACCACACCGAACAGCAGCGCCAGCACCACTACCGCACCGACCAGCAGGCGCAGACCGTTCTGCACGCGCGGGTCTTCCCACCACTTCGGGCCTTCCTCGCCCGCCACCGCTTCCCGCACGAACGGGGCATTCATCACCGACACCGTGTCGCCACGTGCCGCGTCGAAGCCCACGGCCTGCTTGACCAGGCCCTCGATGCGGGTGAGCTCGGCGGCGGTGAGCGGCTGCTCCACCATCTTGCCCTTGGCACCGGGGCGCGGGACGTTGTCCAGCAGCACCGCCACCGACACCCGCTTGATGCGGCCGGCCGGCTGACGGGTGTGTTGCAAGGTTCGGTCCAATTCGTAGTTGCGGGTGGCGCTCTTGGAACTTTCGGTCGGCGTGGCCGGTGCGGCGGCCTGGCCATTGGCGGCCGCCGGGGTGCCCGGGGCGCCGGCCACGGCCGGTGCCGGCGGCTGGCCGGGGCTGTTGCTGGTGGCGCCGGGAGGGCCCTGCGGGCCGGTGGCGGTGGTGCTGGTGTCGCTCACCTGCTCGCTGCGCAGCTTGGCCGGCTCGCCGTTGTAGAGCTCGCGGGCTTCTTCCACCACCGAGAAATCCATGTCCACGCTGGTTTCCGGATTGACCCGGCCCGGGCCGGTCATCGGCTCCAGCAGTTCGCGGATGCGCTGGTTGTAGGAGCTTTCCTGGCGGCGCACCTGTTCGAACTGGGCGGCGTGCTGGGCGGCATCGCTGTTGGGGTCGGCGATGGAGAGCATGCGGCCGCTCTGGTCGACCACGGTCACGCGCTCGGGGGTCATGTCCGGGATGCTGGAGGCCACCAGGTTGACGATGGCATCGACCTGGTTGCGCTCCAGGCCCTGGCCGCCGCGCAGTTCCAGCACCACCGAGGCGCTGGCCGCCTCGCGCTGGCGGGTGAAGGCGCTGGGCTTGGGAATGGCCAGGTGCACGCGGGCCTCGCGGACCGGGCGCAGGGTGCCGATGGTGCGCGAGAGCTCGGTTTCCAGCGCGTGCTGGTAGCGCGCGCTTTCCACGAACTGGCTGACGCCGAAGCCCGGGTCCTTTTCCATCAGCTCGAAGCCGCCGCCGGTTTCCTTGCCGGTCAGGCCGGAGCCGGCCAGCTTCAGGCGGGCGTCGTACAGCCGGTCCTGCGGCACCGAGATGGCGCCGGTGGCCTGGTCGATCTTGTAGGGGATCTGTGCGGTGCGCAGCAGGTCGGCTGCCTCGGCATTGCCCTTTTCATCCAGGCCGGTGTACAGCGGCTGGTAGCCGGGCTGCTGCGACCAGAAGAACACCGCCAGACCGGCCGCCACTGCCACGGCGATCATCGCCATCATGGTCAGCTTGCGGGTGATCTGCAGGCTGCGGACACGGTCGAACCACTGACCCGCCTTCTCGGCGTTCTGGTTCACGTTTTCTCTGCTGATCGCGAGTGCCATGTGTCGTCAATCCTTACAGCGGCATGTTCATGACGTCCTGGTAAGCCTGGACGAGACGGTTACGGACTTCCACGGTGGCGCGGAAGGCCACCTGGGACTGCTGGGAGGCGACCATGACCCGCGCCAGATCGGCATTGGGGTCGCCCATTTCAAAGGCCTTGGCCAGCGCACCGGACTTCTGCTGCGCCTCGTTGACGCTGCCGAGCGCGCCGCGCAGGGTCTCGCTGAAGCTCGGCGCCTGCGTAGCCGGCGTTCCCTGTGCCCCGGCCAGCCCCTGGATCTGATTGCCGCGCGCCGCATCGCCCACCGCGCCCATCGGGCCTTGGCCCATCTGGCTCTGGTAGCTGCGGATCTGCGAGAGGATGGAGGTGACGGAATCGCTCATGGGTGCGGTCTGCCAGGGAGGCATCCACATCAATGCAAGCGGCGTGCCGAAATGGCGCCGGGATTCCGGCGCGGGTGTGCTCCTGTGCGCCTGTGCGCCTGTCGTAGTCGCGTCGCAGCGCTATTGCCCCCATCCGCCCTTCGGGCACCTTCCCCCGCCAGCGGGGAAAGGGAGGCGGTGGGCGACCAGGTGCTGTGCAACCTGCAGGCCACACGCCACCAGTTTCCCTTCTCCCGCCGACGGGAGAAGGTGGCGCGCAGCGCCGGATGAGGGCAACACCGTCATCGCCACGCGGCAGCAGGCATGGCAACCCGCGGCATCGGAGTGAAAAACGCACATCTCCGTCAGTGCGGACGCACGCCCCCATCCGCCCTTCGGGCACCTTCCCCCGCCAGCGGGGGAAGGGAGTCAGTGGGCGACCAGTTGCAGTGCAACCTATAGGCCACTCGCCGCCAGCCTTTCCTTCTCCCGCTGGCGGGAGAAGGTGGCGCGTAGCGCCGGATGAGGGCAACACCGTCATCGCCACGCGGCAGCAGGCATGGCAACCCGCGGCATCGGAGTGAAAACGCACATCTCCGTCAGTGTGGATGCACGCCCCCCATCCGCCCTTCGGGCACCTTCCCCCGCCAGCGGGGAGGGAGCCTATGGGCGACCAGTCGCTGTGCAACCAACAGACCCCGCGCCACCAGCCTTTCCTTCTCCCGCTGGCGGGAGAAGGTGGCGCGCAGCGCCGGATGAGGGCGTGCCGTCAATTCACATCAGTCAGACATTCGTTCCACGGCAAACGGAGAAACGCAGCAGCGGCGCACCTGCGCTAGTCCGGCAACCAGGCGGCTCGCCAGGTGTCCAGATGGCTGCCGCTGAGCATCCAGTCGCGCCGCACGACCTCGCGCAAGGCCGCACCCTTGGCGCGCGCTGCGGCCGGGTCGGCCAGGTGCTCGCGGATCGCGCCGATCCAGTCGCGATAGCGGTTCTTCACCAGCGTCACCGGCAGCGTCCCCTGGTAGCAGCGCACGTCGCTGGCGATCACCGGATAGCCGCAGGCGCCATACTCGAGCAGGCGCAGGTTGCTCTTGCACGCGTTGAACAGGTTTTGTTCTACCGGCGCCAGCGCCAGATCCAGATCCAGCGCCGCCAGCGCCGCCGGGTATTGATCGATCGGCACGCCCGGCTGGAACTGGTGAATCTGCTGGCGCAGCGCGAACGGGTACATCCCCATGAACACCCATTCGACTTCGTCAGCCAACTCGCGCACCACGTCGGCAATCAGTTCCAGGTCGCCGGTATGGCTGGCGCCGCCAGCCCAGCCGATCCGCGGCCTGCCACCCTGGCGTTCGGCCCGCGCAGGCAGATGTTCCCACCAATGCGGCGGCAGGCGGTTTTCCGCCACGCGGATATCGCGATGCAGCCCGGCAAACGCCTCGGCCAGGGCAGGGGTGGAGACCACGAAGCGGTCCACCAGGCCCAGCCCGCGCCGTACGGTCTTGAGAATGTCCTTGGGCATGTGTTCGCGATGGGCATTCTTCAGCGGCAGATTGGGCAGGTAGTCGTCCAGCTCGTAGACCTTGAACGCGCGCGATAGCGCCTTCATCCGCCGCATCGCCTCCAGTCGCGCCTCGCCGACCTGCCGTTGCAGGATCACCACGTCGGGATCCTGACGCGCCAGTTCGGCGATCTCCAGATAGCCGTTGAACAGCACGCCTTCGGCCAGGCCGGCCTCGCGCAGGGCGCGCAGCGGCTGGATCACCCGATAATGCCCGCAGCCCTCGATGTCGGCCGGCAATGCCATCACCCGCGGCAGCGGCCGCCACGACTGCAGTGGACGCCAGCTGGCGCGCGGGTCGGCCAGCTGGAAGCCGGCGCCCGGGTCCAGCGAAAACCCCGGGTTGTAGGCCGGGTCGTTGGCCATCAGCGGCAGCCAGCGCGCATACATCGCTTCTTCGTCCAGCGCAGTGACGGCGGGAGGCTCCAGCGAATCGATCAGCAGCTGCGCGCGCGCGGCGAACACATTGAGGTAGCCGGCCTGGTGCAGGCGCAGGCATAGGTCCGCATCGCTCCATGGCGCCAGCTCCGGCTCCAGCGCAAAACCGCCGGCTTCCAGGAACAACTGGCGCGGCAGCATCAGGCACTCGCCACTGAGCGCGGCATAGTTCTGGTCCAGCTGCAGGCGTTGCAGGTAACCAGAGTCGTCGAAGGCACTGCCTTCGAAGGCCCGTGCCACCGGCGCTCCCAGGCCGAGCAACAGGCCGGCGTGGTGCACGGTGCCATCTCCGCGCAACAGCTTGCCGCCCACCGCGCCCACCTCTGGCCGCAGTGAGTGGTTGAGCAACTGCTCCAGCCAATCGGCCTTCATCACTGCCGCGCCTGCGGCCAGCCACAGCAGCACATCCCCATGCGCATGCTCGGCCGCCGCATTGCAGACCGCTTCGCGCGACGGCTCGGCGGCAAAGCGCAGTACACGGATTTGTTGCATCCCCAACGTGTCGATGCCGGCCAGCCAGTCGCGCAGCTCCGGCTGGCTGCTGGCGTGGTCCAGCAGCAGCACTTCGTAATGCGGGTACGCCGTGTTGGCCAGGATGCTTTCCAGGCAGCGCTGCACCTGTGCCAGGCGGCCATCGACCAGCACCAGAATGCTGACCAACGGCTGCTGCGCGTGCCGGTACTCCAGCGCATGACGGCCCGGGCCGGCGCTGTGTACCTGCGCGTCCACATACCCGCGTGCGGCCAGATGCCGCGCAATGGCCTGGCGTTCGTCGGCATCGCCGTGCCGGGTCTGGGGGGAGGCCACCAGCAGCGGCTCGGCGATGTGCTGCACACCGGCCAGCCCGTGGCGTTCGACCAGCCCCAACTGGTAATCCAGCTCGAAGGCCGCGCCCGGACCTTCCGGAAATCCGCCATCGGCCACCAGCGTGGCCTGGCGGAACAGCCAATGCCGCGACAGCGTGGAAGGCGCGCTCAGCAGCGCGTCCAGATACAGCGCCGGCCGCAACGCCAGCCCCAGCTGGCGGTCGTCCAGCGCGACCACTTCGTCGGCATAGACCGCCTGGCAGGTGTCCGGCAGCACGAGCAGGCCCAACGCCACCACGGTCAGGCCGCTGAGGGTAAACAGTGCGCCGGCATCGACCAGCAGCACCCAATCGATGGCCTGCTGGGCGGCGACGGCCCGGTTGAGCGCCGGCACCAGGCCGTCGCTGTCGATCAGCACCCCACGTTCGGCGTCGCGGACCTGCGCCGGCGAGGCGCTGAGCACCCAGGCCTGCTGGTGTGGATAACCGCCGGGCGCCTGCAGGCTGGCCAGCGTGGCGGCCACGGCCGTGGCATCGCCCTCGCGATCGATCAGCATCACCGCAATGCGCGGCCCGCCGCCATGCGCCTGTAGCCGGGCATCGATCAGTGCGCGCTGCACATCGCTGGGATGGCGCACACCCAGCCAGGTGGCCGGCGAGACCTGCTCGACCATGCCGGCGCTGCGCATCAGCGCATTGACCAGATCCACCGGTTTGAACACGCGCGCCTTGTGCGGGCTGAGCGGCGCCACCCGCACCTGCCGGTTGTCGCCGCTCTCGCGTCGCCAGCCGAGCTGACGGATGCCCTGGCGCAGGTCCTCATGACCCTGATCGCCGACCCCGACCTGATCGCGGCCGGCCTGGCTGAACTGCGCGCTGGACACGCGAAACTGCGTGAGCGGGCTGGCCAGAAACGCCAGGTTGCCGTGGCGCAGCAGCTTGACGTAGATCGCCAGATCGCCCACCCAGTCGATGGCCTTGCCGTTTAGCGCCATCAGCCCGTGGCCCAACGCCAGCAGATCGGCACGCCGTGCAAGCACGCAACTCGGCTCGCCAATGAAGTTGATGGTGTGGTCGGCCAGGAACGACACCAGCTCCGGGCCGTCGATCAACACATCGTCGGCGAACGGAAAACACGTGGCCGGGATATCCGGCAGTGGCTGGCCGTCGTCATCGATGCGCTGCCGGCGCGAAGAGGCCATCGCCGTGCCCGGGTTGCGCTCGATCGCCTCCACCAGCTGCGCAATGCACTCCGGCGCCAGCACATCGTCGTCGTGCAGGAATTTGATGTATTCGCCCTGCGCCAGGCCAATGCCCTTGATCGTGCTGAGGAGCTCGCCAAGCCGCGGTGTGTTGCGGTGGTAGCGGATCGGGAAGGGCGCACCGGCCAGCCGCGTTGCCACCACTTCCTCGATCGCGCCATCGGCATTGTCGTCGCAGATCACCAGCTCCAGCGCCGGATAGGTCTGCGCCAGTGCGCTGTCCAATGCCTGCGCAAAGTAGCGCGGCTTGTAGGTCGGCATGACGATGCTGACCAAGGCAGGAGAGCTCACGGGCGGTCGTCCGAGTTGATCATTCAAGAATTGTCCGATGCTAGATGAGGTGCTGGCGCGAATCGGTCCGATCGCCAAGGAAGGCAGGGATCATCGAACGGGCCGATAACCTATGCAATATGCATGCCGCTTGAAGCATGATGCGTGTTCATTATGAGTGCGCTTCATCACAAGCAGTTTGGCATCCGAGAGCGGCAGTGGCCGTTCGGCGGCATGCCACTGGGATTAGGTAACACTCGTCACGTTGATCGCGTGCGCTGCAGGGTGGGGGGCGTCCAGCGAAGAACGCCACATCGACGACCCGTGCGTACCTTGCTCGCCCGCACAGTGTCGTCGATGGAAATGCCACTCGACCAGTAGGTGGTGATGCCAGACAAGGCTGCCGAATGCAGCGATGCAGCTTTCTCACATGTCAGCGGCGGACGCGTCGAAGGCGCAATGCACTCAAGGTCTGGGCCGATGGGCAGTCAAAGGCCGGTGGGCAATCTATCCAAAACGTCATAGGTCATGTTGATACTGCCGTTTCCGTTCGTCACCAGCCAAACGCCATAGCCAGGAGGTAGGTAAACCTGATAGGGCAAATGGTCCGAGGGAGGAGCAACACCGAGAAATATCACCCTTTTGGTTCCGTCCCCATATCCGGATGGTGCAGATGTATCTGCATAAACGGCGAGGCCTATTGTGGATGAAGCGCCACTCAGACTACATGTGCGAATCACGAGACCGTACTGGTTGGTAGCAGGGGCGACAATTTGCGTGACCACGTTGGCGGCTGCAACGCCAACATTCGCGAATTGAGTTCCTACAGGAACGATCGTTGTCTTGCCCGAGATTTCCATGGTGGTTGCCTCGTTTCAGAGTATTGACAAGATGCGTCGATGGAATGATATCCGTCGAGATCTAGGGACGCCCGAAGGATGACATGACGTACATGACGAGCCAAGACACTACCCATGCAAGGATAAGCTGGAAAGTCGAATTTTCCGACGTGTTGCCCGCCCGGCTCATGACGTTTGTGACTGGTTTTTATCATGCTTATGCAAGTCGACGCTTGCGTAGACTGCCTTGCAAATCCCAAGCCGCGCGAGCAGGCCCTATCTTTTTTATGAATTCCAAGATTTCCGTGGATTCAGGAAGTGCCGATTTGAAAAGAAAAATTGCGGGCGTCAGTCATCGCTCTATCTTTTCCAAGTCCACGGTCCTCCTGGTCTCACTCTGCCCAGGGCGGCGGTGCGGCACCGGCGACAGGCGATGCATACAAAACAAGGTCGTAGTAGTGTCCCGGAGAGTGCTGGCGTAGACGCAAGTGATAGCCATCCACCAATTTGTCCAGTTGTTCCACGATATCCAGCAAATCGTGGGCGTAGTGGTAGACACAAATCGCCATGCGGGGGCGCTGAGTACGGATTAGGTGAGATGCGCCTTCCAGTGCCCTGGCTTCAAATCCTTCGATGTCCAACTTCAGGAAGGTCAACTTTTCCAGTTCGTCGTCCAGGCGTGTGGTCGCCACGGAGATTCCGCCACCTGGCGATACATGGCTGGAAACCGTTCCCGTCTCCTCGAAACGCAGCGTCGTATGCTCGTTGGAGATGGCTTTCTTGATGGCCTTGAAATTGTGCGGGGGAAGGGAGAGGGCGCTCTCGATGGACTCCAATTGCTGGAAGTTGATGCGATCGGGTTCAAAGGCTGTGATGCTTTCGTAGCGATAGCGGGATGCTTCTAAAAACTTGCGGACGATGGGACCCTGGAAGGCGCCGCCATCGCAGAAATGTTCACGCTTGCCCAGCTGGAAAGTGCTGCTGTCGGCGTATTCCGAAAAGTACTCGTTGATCGGCGTCGCCCAGCAGTCCAACAGAAGGCTGGAATCGTAGGTCAGGCGGAACAACAGGTTGCTGTAGAGCGTAAAGACACTGAAATCGTCGTCCAGTCGATCCGCAAAACGCAGAAATTCGTCCAGGCGCAGAAGCGTCCGCTGACGGTAGACTTGCGCAGGCTCGTATACGGCGAACAGCCCACAATGCGCAACCGCGAGACAGGCATCTACCCTTTCAATGCCTGCTTGCTCGCAGAGCTTGCGGGTCAAGCCCGACTCTCCTGGGCTGTAAGAGAAATCGATGGCCAATGCCTGGGAATGCCGGGCCGCCTGTTCGATGAACTGGCGCGAATTCCAACGCGGCACTCCATGAAGAGTGTCGCTGTCGCTTGCCTGGTCATCAACGGCCGCAATGACATGGCTGGGGCGCTGGACGATTTGTGGGCCATAAATGTTGCCAAGGCCCGAGCGCGGTTGGAGCAGGAAAAGGGGGCGCTGCTCGAAACGTGGAATCAGCGGATCAACGGAGGGCGCAATGCTCAGTTGTTCAATGCCCGCGCTGGTGCAGAGGTTGGTTGCAAACTCCCGTCCGCGCGGGCTGCAGGAGAAATCGATAGCGATTGCATCGGCGTACCGGCCCGCCTTGGCAAGAAACTCCTGACTGCTCCAGCGCGGCGCGCCATGGATACGGTCCAGGTGGATGCTTTGGTCATCAATTGCAGCAACAACATGGCGCAGGTTGGCAACGACTCTCGGACCATGCACCATGCCGCTATAGGACTCGGGAGCGACGAGGAATGCAGGGCGGTCGGCAATCGCGAGTAGTCGCGCAATGAGATCCTCAAGCGCAGGGCGCTCCTGCTCCGCAATACGTAGAATCCGTTGGCGAAGCTGCTCATTTCTTGAGTTCATGAACGTCATCTCTCGTAGGTATGAAAGGGGGGCGTCGAAACAGATCTTGGCAGGCACGTTTTCTCAGTAGACACGCGGTCAGCCAAGTTCACACCTTCGTCCCACATTGAAGCCCCCGCGCGCGATGGAGCCGATCCGCTGGAAGGAGGGTGTCATCTGCGCGGATCGACAACGTTTGCGATCCCGTTGTGTGTCAGCCAGCCGGCCAGGGGTGTGGTCCCGCATTTCGCCATGCCGGCGAGGAATGTGTGGTTGGCTTTCTTTCTGCTACAAGCACGCAGCGGGTCTCCTCTGTTACTGGCCGTAGACCAGAATGGGTTCGTCATAGCGGGTGTCGTACACCGTGCGGCTGGGCACGTCCCGGTCATACAGCCGTGGCCAGCCCAGTTCGCAGTGCCGGCCGATGCGGATGCCAGGGCCGATCACCGCTCCCATACGCAGGATGGCGTGCGCGCCGATCTCGGTGCCGTGGCCGATACTGACGCCGATGTCGCACCAACATGAGGGGCGCAGATGTACGCCGGCGCCGATCTTGACCCCGCCATGCAGCACGGTGTTGTAGTCGATACGGCTGCCTGCGCCGACCACCACGCCGTCGCCGATGAAGCAGTTGCGGCCGATCACGGCATCGGCAGCGACTACGGCCGACGTGCTGACGAAAGGCTCCAGGCTAAAGCCGCGTGCCATCGCCAGCTGCATGAGCTCCATGCGTTTGAAGTTGCCGAAGCGTTCGTCGTAGGCGATGAACAGTCTGTCCGCAGTCGGGTCCAGGCCATCTAGCGCGTCCAGATCGAAGCTGTAGTCGGGGCGTAGCGAAACCTCGATCCTGCGTACGTCGGCCTGCGGCTCGGCCTGCTTCCAGGCAGTGAAGACCTGCTCCAGGCAGACGCCGGTTCCGATGACGCACCTAGAGGCCATGTTCTGTCTCCATCAGGGTTGCGTACCAGCGCTCAACCAAGCGGTTGGTGAATTCGTAGACCCCCTGGGTCGGCATCGGTGCGTCCATGTGCAGCGCTGACTGCACCTGTTCCATGATCTCCACATCCTCGCCTGTCACCAGCCGGCTGCCATGCATGTGCCAGAGCAGGTTCCAGCTGGAAAAGGCATAAGGCTTCTTCTTGCGCGTGGTGAACCAATAGATTTCCAGGTCGGTCCTGTCCGGGGCCACGGGGATATGGTGTTCCAGGGTAAAGGAATAGCCGCCGTTGGGGCAGGCGATATGCATGTTGGGAAAAGCCAGCCAGTTGAAGTAGGCATCCTGTTCTCCCCAGCGCTCGACCATGTCATGGAATGGCAGAGGCTTGGGCTTGGTGATCGGCGCGTCAGCGCTTGCCGAGCTGAAACGGCGCATCTCGGCGCGTAGCCCGGCGGGGCTGGTGTCGGCAAGGGAACGGAGGCCTTCGGCCGCCAGTTCAGTATCGACGTAGGGGATGAAATCGAATTCCCGGGCGAGGCTCTTTGGGTGGACAAAGCGCGGGTGATTCCCGTCGCGAAGGTTCTCGTACGCCAGCTTCCAATTGAACTTGCAGTGCCAGGTGGTCACCATCACCTCGCCGTCGTACAGGTTGGAGCTGCTTTCCAGCATGGAAATGAAGTGCGCGGGGAACTGTTCCTCGATTGGCATGGGGTCACTGTCAAGGTTGACGAACAGCACGTTGCCGATCGCGTGCAGGGCAAATTCCCTCAGCCGCAGCTTTTGCTGTTCTGCCCGGCTTATGCGATACAGGGCCCGACATTCGGGGATGTTCTTGATCGCGCCGTCCTTGTCGTAGCTCCACGCGTGGTAGGGGCATACCAGTGGACGTCGTCCGGTCGGCGTGGTCTGGAGCGGCGCGCTGCGGTGCAGACACACGTTCTCGAATGCGCGCAACTGGCCGTTGAAATTCTGGATGACGACCGGGATGCCGGCGATCTTGCGGGTGATGAAGTTGTTGTTCTCAGCCAACAGGGTCTTCAGACCGGCGAAAAGCCAAACCTTGCGAAAAATCTTTTCCTGCTCGCGGGCGAAAATCTCCGGTGACAGGTAGTACCTGGGGTGCATTCGCGAGCGCATGAATCACTGCCTTGTCAAAGGTCTTTCTGAAACACGATTCGGGCAGGGTTGCCGAACACGCTGGCGCCGGCTGGTACGTCCTTCACCACGACTGCACCCGCGCCGACCACTGCGCCGTCGCCGATGTGGATGCCGGGAATGATGGTGGCGTGTGGATGGATCGTTACCTCGTTGCCAATCACCACGCCGCCGCCAATGAAGACAAAGCTGCCGATCTGCACGTAGTCGCCGATGCTGACCTCGTGCGCGATGATCGAGGTGGACAGCACGGTGACGAATTCACCAAGCCGGCTGCCCGAGCCGATGGAGACGCGCGAATCGAACACGCTGCCCCGACCGATGTAACCGACAGCTGCTTCGCGCGATGGTGGCGGGTGGAACACAATGAAGTCTGCGCCCCTTTCGATGAGCGCCCGGGCGTAGCGCCGCCTCGCTGCTGGGTTACCGATTGCGCAGATGAAGATGTCGCCTTCTGCCGGTTGGTAGGTTGCAGGGTCGCCGACGATCGGCCAGCGCGATGTGCCCTGCAGGTGCATGCGGTCATCCAGGAAGCCCTTGATGTCCCATTCGACACCGTGGGCCGGGTCTTCGTGATACGCCAGCGACGCAATATCTCGTGCGAAACCGCCCGCGCCAATGATCAGCAGGTGCGAGGGCGGGGTGGTTCTATCGGCCGTCATGCGAACTCCACACCTCCATCCATGCTGAAGGCCTGCCCAGTCACCTTGGTGCTGGCGTCGGAGAGGAAGTACAGACAGGCCAGCGCGACGTCCTCGGGTTGTCCGATACCCAGCGGGTAGCGCTTGCGGCTTTCCTCGAACCAGGCCTTGTCCTCGTTGATCAATGAGGTCTCGACCAAGCCCGGGCACAGCGCATTGGCGCGAATCTTCCGGCGTGCCAGTTCCAGTGCCAATGGACGCAAGGTGCCGATCAAGGCAGCTTTCGAGCCGGCATACGGGCCGACGCCGACGGTGCCGGTCAGCGCCGCGATGGACGAAATGAACAGCACCGAGCCGCCGGAGCGCAGCGACTGCTTCGCCAGCAGATGCCGCGTCAACATCACCGGCGCCACGTAGTTGATATCCATCACCTCGCGCAAGAACTTGTCGCTGACCAGCTTCATCGGCGAAAGTCCGCGAATGCCGGCGCTGTGTACCACCCCGTCGACCGGCCCGCACTGCGCGGCCAGGTCCTGCAGCACGGCTGCCTCGCTCAGGTCGCCAGCGAACAGGCGGTGCCCATCGCCTGGCAACGCGGCCAGCGTTGCCTGCAGGCGCTGTTCGTCGCGTCCGGCAATCAGCAACTGCGCGCCCACGTTGGCGCAGGCCAGCGCCACTGCTTCACCGATGCCCTTGGAAGCGCCGGTGACCAGCACGGTCTTGCCGTGCAATCCATACAGATCGCGCAGCAGCGCGGAGGCAGTGTCCATCGTGAGCACGGCGGTGTCCAGACTCATAGGCGGATCGGCAGGGAAATGCCGCCATCGATGGTCAAGGTGCTGCGGGTGATCCAGCGGCTGGCAGCGGAGAGCAGGTAGGCCACGCCCTTAGCGACATCATCCGGATCGATACGGCCCAGCGGAGTAAGCCCGATCTTGTCGTCCATGTCTGCGGCGGTACCTAGTTTTTTCAGCATCGGTGTGTCGACATACCCGGGAGCGACGCAATTGGCGCGGATGCCGTGCCTGGCCTGCTCCAGGGCCAGCGTTCGCACCGCCGCTTCGAGCGCAGCCTTGGACGCGGCGTAGCCTGCTGCTGCCTGCGGAGCGGCGCGTGCGGACAACGCGGTGACGTAGACCAGTGACGCAGAGCCAAGCAGACGCTTCTTGACGAGCAACTGCTGGGTCAGGCTGACCGGCGCCAGATAGTTCACCGACAACATCTGCTGCAAGTGTTTCTCGGCAGCCATACGGAACGGCACCAGCGCAGCAATGCCCGCACACGAGGCCAGTCCGTGGTAGCCCGGCGCTGCATCCACCAGGCGCTTGCGGGTGTCCTCTTCAGTGAGATCGCCTGCGACCACGCTATGAGCGGCGCCGTGCAAGGTCGAGGCCACGGAATTCAAGCGCTCTTGGTCGCGACCGGTCAGTACGACGGTCGCACCTAGCCGCGCGCATAAAGTCGCGACCGCGGCGCCGATCCCCGAGGAGGCACCAGTCACCAGAATGGTCTTGTCCTGCAGGCCGAATGCGTCTGTAATCGCAGCCGTCATGCTCACGACTCGATCAGATCGGGAAACACCGCACCATCGATCTCCACCAGGCATGTGCCCCAAGACAAGCCGATGCCAAAGCCGCACAACAGCACGCGCTTGGGTCCGGATTCCAGTTCCTTGTTGATGCGCGCGGTCATGGTCACCGGTAGCGAGGCACCGCTGGTGTTGCCGAAGTCGCGCAGCGTCGAAGGCACCTTTTCCACCGGAAGACCAAGCTTCTTACGGATGGTCTCGTTGATCATGCGGTTGGCCTGGTGGAACACGAAGTAATCCACCTCGTCCTTGGATACGCCAGTGTAGTCGAGCAGTTTCTGCACCGCCGGCGGTACACGCTGGGTGGAGAAGCTCAGCACCGCCACGCCGTCCAGGATCAGGTCCACGCCGCGCCGCCAGGGACCATCGGGTTCTTCTCGGAAGGGCATCAGGTGCTGCATGGCGACCGGTTCACGGTGCCCGCCCACCGGCAGGATGATCGCCCTGTAGCCGCTGCCGTCGCTGTTGAGGTCGAAATGCATCGGCGGCGCGTCGGCACTGAATTCCAGCGCGGTGGCGGTACCCGAATCGGAAAAGATCGGGTCTTCGAAGTTGGCGCTGCGGTCGCCGACCAGCAACAGGCCCTTCTTGACGCCGCCGGCGGCGATCATCGAGCCGAGCAGGTTGATGCCGAACGGGTAGGCCGAGCAGCCCAGATTGACGTCGAAGGCGACCGTGGCATGCGATAGCCCAAGCCGATCCTGCAGGATGATGGCGGTGGCCGGGATCGGGTAATCCGGCGACTGGGTTACCACGATCAGTGCATCGATCTCCTCGCGCTTCCACTGCAGTTTTTCCAGCAGCACTTCGGTCGCATCGAAGGCCAGGTCCGAGAAGCACTGCCATTCCGAAGCCATGCGCCGGGTCTCGATGCCGATGTTGCGCACCAGACGCTCGCGTTCGGAGCGGATCTGCGGCCGGCAATCGGTGAGGTTGGACACGACCCGCTTCGGCACGCAGGTCGCCATGCCGGCAAAGCGGACGTTGTGCAGCGTGGAGGTCGGCATGGTGCTTACGCCTCGGTCAGTTTGTAGAGATCGCCAACGGTCACGGCCGCGGCCAGGTCTTCGCCGGTGATGGTCTTGCCGTATTCCATGTCGAACATGACGATCACGCCCAGCGCTGCCAGCGAGTCCCACTCCGGCAATTCCAGCAGTACGGTGTCCAGCGTGACCTCCACTGGTTCCTGAAAATCGGTAGCGGAGAGGAAGTTCTCGATAAACGTTGCCTGGGTCATGCGATCTCGCCTGGTTGCCTGTGGTAGATGGGAAAGTCCGGAGATACGGTACAGCGTGACGCGCTCATGTGGTCTGTTCGCCGGCGATCAGGTCGGCGATGGCATCGACCTGGTCGGCGGTGAGGCCGGGAAAGATCGGTAAGCACAATACTTGCGCAGCTACCGAACGCGCTACCGGCAGCCACGCCGGAGCCGACGAGGGCAGGGCGCGATACATCGGAAAGTCGCTGATCAATGGATAGAAGTAGCGCCGCACCAGGATGCCGTGTTCGCGCATCAACCGGTACAGCGCATCGCGCGACAAGGGGTAGTCGTCCTGGACCAGGATCGGGAAGTACGCATAGTTGGCGCTGGACCGCGCCGAGCGCGCGACGCAATGGATGCCACGCACCTCGCCCAGGCGCTGCCGATACTGCGCGTCGATCGCGCCCCGCTGCGCGATGGCATCGTCGATGTGCTGCAGTTGCAACAGGCCGAAGGCAGCGCTGATCTCGTTCATCTTGCCATTGATGCCCGGCGCCACCACCGTGGTCTCGTCGACGAAGCCGAAGTTCTTGAGGTGCCCGATGCGTTGATAGGTCTTTTCGTCGGGACAGACGATCGCACCGCCTTCGAAGGTGTTGAACACCTTGGTGGCATGAAAGCTCAGCACGCTCAGGTCGCCGTGACGCAGGATCGATCCGCCGTCGTCGCGCACGCCGAAGGCATGCGCGGCGTCGTAGATCACCTTGAGGTTGTAGATGTCGGCGATGCGCGTGATCGCGCTGGTGTCGCAGGCGGTGCCGTAGCAGTGCACCGGCATGATGGCGGTGGTCTGCGGGGTGATGGCCGCTTCGATCTTGGACGGGTCCATGTTGAGCGTCACCGGGTCGATGTCCACGAACACCGGGGTGATGCTCTTCCACAGCAGCGAGTGCGCGGTAGCCACGAACGAGTAAGGCGTGGTGATCACCTCGCCGGTGATGCGCAGCGCCTGCAGGGCGGTGATCAGCGCGGTGGTGCCGTTGGTCAGCAACGCCAGATGCGGCACGCCCAGGTAGTCGCACAGCGCCTTCTCGAGCGCATGATGCATTTCGCCACCATTGCTGACGATGCGGCTGGTCCAGATCCGTTCCAGGTAGGGCAGGAACTCCTCCAGCGGCGGCAGCAGCGGACTGGTGACGGGTATGGGCATCAATGCCTCGCTGGTGCGGGTGGATGTCGGGAAGCGTCCGCAGCCCCAGCTGCGGACGGGATGATCCGAGGAAGCAAGCGCTATGCCAGCGAGCCGGACCTCAGCGGCCTTGCGCTCAGTTGGCCAGCTCGGTCTGTTCGCGATCGATGCCGTACTTGCGCAGCTTCTCCACCAGCGTGGTGCGACGCAGCCCCAGCAACTGCGCCGCGTGGGCGACCACGCCCTGGGTGCGTTCCAGCGCCTCGTTGATCAGGGCCAGCTCGATGTTGGCCATATGCCCGCGCAAGTCGATACCGTCGTCGGGCAGGCTGGCCGCAGAGGCCGGTTCCGCATCGGCGGTCTTGGGCTGCAGGGTCACCACGTTGCTCGGCAACGCACCGGCATCGCCGGAGGCGGCGAGCATCGCAGGTTCCGGCGGCAGCTCGGCCGGAATGGCGGAGGCGAAATCGCCGCGATACCGGGCCGGCAGGTCCTGCACGCGCACCAGGCCGCCCGGGTGCAGCACCGCCAGGCGCTCCACCAGGTTGGTCAGCTCGCGCACATTGCCCGGCCAGTCGTAGCTGCGCAGCGCCTGCAGGGCTTCGTCGGCAAAGCGCACTTCGCCGCGGCCGGTGCGCGCCAGCTGGCCGGCGATGGTCTGCACCAGCATGGCCAGATCGTCCACGCGCTCGCGCAGTGCGGGCATTTCGATCGGGAACACGTTGAGACGGTAGAACAGGTCCTCGCGGAACTGCCCGTCGCTGATGCGCGCCTCCAGGTTGCGGTGGGTGGCGGCGATCACACGCACATTGCAGCGGATGGTCTGGCCACCGCCCACGCGCTCGAAACTGCGCTCCTGCAGCACGCGCAGCAGCTTGACCTGCATCGGCAGGCTCATGTCGCCGATCTCGTCCAGCAGTAGCGTGCCGCCCTCGGCCATTTCGAAGCGGCCCTTGCGTGCACTCAAGGCGCCGGTGAACGCGCCTTTTTCATGGCCGAAGAGTTCGCTTTCCAGCAGGTCCGGAGGGATCGCGCCACAGTTGATCGCCACGAATGGCCCGTCGCGGCGCGGCGAATGCTGGTGGATGGCGCGCGCGACGACTTCCTTACCGGTACCGGACTCACCCAGCACCAGCACGGTGGTGTCGAATGCGGCCACCTGGTCGATCAACCGCCGCAGTCGGGTCACCGCCTCGCTGTTGCCGGTCGGGCCACTGTCCTGCTGCACGCCGGCCTGGTGCTCGGCATCCAGCCGCTTGAGGCTGGCACGGCGTAGCAGCGCTTCCAGCTGTGCGTGCCGCAACGGCGTGTCCAGCGCCCAGACGTTGGCTTCATGCAGGCCGTGCGCCTGTGCAAACTCGCTCGGGCTGCCTTCCATCAGCAACACTGGCGGCGGCAGCTTGGCATCGGCCAGCCAGTCGAAGAATTTATCGGCCTGCGCAGCGTCCTGCGCCGACCCCACCATCACCGCCATCCATTCGTCGTGGCGGTGGCGGCCAGGGTTGATGTCGGCGCCGTCGGTGACCCAGCGGGGATTGAAGTCCATGAATTCGAGCAGCGAGACGGTGCGCTCGGCGCGGACGGCGTCGCTGTCGATCAACAGAATGCGGGACTCACTCATTCCTGGCTCCTTCCGTCAGGCCCTCCAGGATTGGCATGACTTCCTGGATGTAGGACAGCTTGCTGACAAAATTGTCAGCACCCGCGCGAAGAGCGTGTTCACGATGCTCGGCATCGTCGAAGTGGCTCGCAATCACAATATACGGCGGATCGTCCTGCGTCTTGATCAGACGCGTTGCCTGCAGGCCGCCCATCTCCGGCATGGCCAGGTCCATCAGCACGACATTGGGGCGCAGCGACTCAGAGCGCTCGATCGCTTCCAGTCCATTGGCGGCACTGCCCACGATATTGAGCCACTCCACCTTGCGAAAATGACGCATCGCAGCGTTGATGAAGCCCTCGTGGTCGTCGACCAGCAGCACGGTGAGTTTGCTCATAGTAGTCCTTATCCCGCTCGCGCAAGCAGCGGTTTGGTGGTGCGGCGGCGCTCGCGTGCCGGGGCGATGTCCAGTTGTTCGCGGTACTTGGCCACGGTCCGGCGCGCAATATTAACGCCCTGGCGCGACAGCAGGCCGGCAATGGCTTCATCGGCCAGCGGCCGGCCGGCCGGCTCGCTCTCGATCAGGCGGCGCACCATGGCCTTGACCGCCTGGCCGGAGACACTGGCGCCTTCCAGGCGCACGGCGAAGAAGTGCTTGAGCTCGAAGGTGCCACGCGGGGTCTGCAGGTATTTGCCGGTGGTGATGCGCGAAATCGTCGATTCGTGCATGCCGATCTCGTCGGCGATTTCCTTCAGTGTCAGCGGTGCCATCGCTTCCTCGCCACGGGCCAGGAAGGCGGCCTGGCGCTCGACGATGGCGCGGGTGGCGCGCAGCAGGGTCTCGTAGCGCATCGACAGGCCACGGGTCAGCCAGCGCGCTTCCTGCAGCATGTCGCGTAGTGGCTGGGCGGCCTCGCCGGCCTCGGCCAGCGCGCGTTCGTGCACCGGGTTGATGCTGACCCGGTGCGTGGTGGCCGGGTTCAGCGCCACCCGCCAGCTGTCGTCGGCATGCCAGGCGAGCACGTCCGGGATCACGCTGGCGTTGCTTTCTTGCAGCAGGTCGTCGCCTGGGCGCGGTTGCAGCGACAGGATCAGCCGCACCGCCTCGCGCGCATCCTCCACTTCCGCATCATGAGCGCGCGCCAGCAGCGCATAGTCGTGGCTGGCCAGCAGGTCCAGATCGCCGGCCAGGATGCGGCCGGCCAGGTGGCGGGCCGGCACGCGGCCGGGCAGGGCGGCCAGCTGCGCCTGCAGGCATTCGCGCAGGTCGCAGGCGGCCAGGCCAGCCGGATCGCCATGCAGCAGGCGCTGACGGATCGCTTCGACGGCCTGCACGCTGATGCCCAACCGCGTGGCGCCGAGTTGCTGCAAGGTGGACAGTGCGTCGGTCAGGTAGCCGGCATCGTCGGTATGCTCCAACCAGAACGCGGCGGCCCCCAATGCGGCCTCGTCCAGGTCCAGTGCCAGCTCGCGCAGGATGCGCACATGCGGGTCGGTGGATTCGCCCGCGGCCACGCGCTGCATGCGGTCGTCGTCGCCGTCGTTCCAACTGCTGCCCTGCACGTCCCACATCGTGCTTTCCGGCAGCTCGTCGAACGCGGCCACATCGGTAGCGCCATCGTCGTCGGTGGTGGCCGCGTCCCCGTTATCGGCCAGCTCTTCCAACTCCAGCAACGGATTGGTTTCCAGCGCGCGACGAATCTCCAGTTCCAACTGCATGCCGTCCAGTTGCAGCAGACGGATCGACTGCAGCAGCTGCGGGGTGAGGTGCAGTTGCTGGCCAAGCTGGGCGGAAATGGTCGTCTTCATCGAAGCGCTTCCGAAGGGCACTGCATGCAGCAGCGATGGAACGCATCTTGCAGGACAACACGACGGGTTTCTAATCGGGGAGTGGGGTGAGGCAACTCATGATTTTCCCGACAGCGCGTCGGGAATCTCCCGACATTTTCGGCGAGCTCGAGCGTGCCTGACGGAATTCCGTCACTGTTTGAGGCCGAAATGGCCCCGGTACCCCTTTCACCATCCTGACGGCCGGGCAAACGGCGTGTGGCGAATCGCTCAGACCAGCTCGTTGTGGTGCTTGGCCGCCAGCAGCACCAGATCGTTCGCACGCCGGCAGCCCAGCGACTCCATCATGCGCGCGCGATGGGTTTCCACCGTCTTGACGCTGATCCCCAGGTCGGCGGCGATTTCCTTGTTGCTCTGGCCGCGACCGATCTCGCGCAGGATCTCGCGCTGGCGCGGCGACAGGGCGGCGATACCGACCGGCTTTTCGCGGCCCAGCATCGGAGCGATCATCTTGGATGAAATCTGCGGGCTCAGGAACACCTGGCCGGCGGCCGCGGCGCGCAGCGCCAGCTCCAGCTCCAACGGAGCTGCGTCCTTCACCACGAAACCCACCGCGCCGCGATCGAGTGCGTCGCGCACGTGCACCGGGTCGTCGTGCATGGACATCATCACCACGTGCGTACGCGGCGCGGCGCGCAGCACATCGGTCATCGCGTCCAGTCCGCTGCGCCCTGGCAGCGACAGATCCATGAGAACCAGATCCGGGCGATGCAGGGATGTCATATCCAATGCTTGTTGCGCGTTGCTCGCCTCACCGACCACATCGATACCGGCGAAGGTTTGCAGCAGCCTGGACAGGCCTGCACGGACAAGGGTGTGATCGTCGACGATGATGACTCGCACGGCGCAGAAGAGACCTTTTTCGGTATAGGGCACCTTAGCCGACCGGACGCCTGACGCCAACTAGCGACTTCAACGCTGGCGGCGGGCTTCGGCGATCTGGCGGCGGTGCAAACGAAACAGATGACGTTGCAGAGCATCCTGCAATCCCGGTGCAAGCGGTGCGAAGCGCAGCCACACCCACTGGTCGTGGCCGTCGCCCGCGCTTGCCAGCACCTGTGCGGGAAGCTGTACAAGTTCAGGAAGCCAGTCGGACGGTTGCAGGCAGACCACGCCGGCGGTGCCCGCCGCATGGCCGGTCGCGCAATTGAGACGGATGCCGCGCACCGACCAATGCACCAGGTTCTGGACCAGGCCACTGTCGCCCTGGCGCACCAGGCGGCCGATCAGCGCCAGCATCAGATCCAGCTTGGCATCCATGCGCTGTACCAGCAGCGGCAGCTCGCCGCGGTCTTCGCTGGCTTCTTCGCTGCGCAGGTCCTCGACCTGGCCCAGGCTGCGCAGCAGGGTCTCTGCGGCGCTTTGCGCACCGGCGTCGCCACCGGCGCGGAAGCCGGCCGGCAGGCGCAACTCGCAGCTGAGCGTGTCGGCAAACAGCTCGGCCTCGGCCGCGGGCGCGAGTGTGCCGAGTGCGGACATCAGATCCGGCCGATCCGTGCGTAGGCGCGACTGGCCGAAGACGAGGTGCGCTGCGCGCGAATCAGGTCCAGCAACTTGCGCTGGCGCTCGCGCATCAGCCGCATCAGGTCCTGGTGCATCGTCAGCAGCGTCTGCAGCGCATCGCGGTCCTGGTCGAGGTCCACGTGCTGCGCGTACTGGCGCAGGTGCAGGTCGTGCGCATCCAGCATCAGCGGCATGACTTCGAATTCCTCGTTCGCCATGGCGATCCGGATGTCGGCCATTTCGGCCTGAAGGCTTTGCACGCTATGCATGGTCGGACTCACGAAACGGCGGAAAGGCCGCGTTGTTCGAGGGGGATGGAGTTCCACGCCGAATCGATTTCGCTGAGCAGATCCAGCGCTTCGGTCAACGCGGTGTCGTCGTTGTGCAGATTGGCTGCAGTCAGGCGCTGCATGACGTAGTCGTACAGGGCCGACAGATTACCAGCGATCTCGCCGCCGGCTTCGTGATCGAGCGAGCCGTTCAAATGGCCGACGATCGCGCATGCTTCGCCGATGGCCTTGCCCTTGCGCGCCTGGTCGCCCTGTACCAAGCAGGCCTGGGCCAGACGGATGCGCTGGCAGGCGCCGGCGAACAGCAGCGACACCAGCTTGTGCGGGTCGGCTTCGGTCACGCTGGTGGACACGCCGACCTTGCGGTATTGCTCGGCGTACTGACGATTGGAACCGTACATGGATGACTCCTCAATGGGCTGACCTTCGCGGGTCCCGGAGCGCTGCGCTCCTGCGACGACGCTCCTGCCGGAAGACAAGGCCGAAATCACGATAGGCCCTTCTTGTATCGGCAATACCCTGACAGGACTTGAGGATCTGCATCACGGAAATCAGCTCGTCAGCAGGCTGCTGAGCGAGCTGGTGCTGCTCTGCAGCTGGGTGATCATCTTCTCCATCGCAGTGAACTGCTTGGTGTACATGTCCGACAGCTTTTCCATGCGGGTGTCGAGATCGTCCAGCTCGTTCTCGTAGCCCTTGATCTCCTTGTTGAGCGTGTCTGAGCGGATGGTGAGCGCGCCGTTGTTGACGTTGAGATTGGCGTCCAGCAGCTTGGTCATGCCAGCGCCGAACTTGCTGTCCTTGCCCAGCACGCTGGCAGCTGCATCCGGGTCGGCGTTGATGGCGGCATCGAACTTGCTGCCATCGAAACTCATCACGCCGTCCTTGTCCAAGGTCAGGCCCAGCGCCTTGAACTCGTTCAAATTGCCTGCCACCTGGTTGCGTAACTGCGTCTGCAGGCCCCGCACCAGCGAATCGCCGGTCAGTGCCGCGGCGGTCTTGGTGGTGGGGTCGTAGCTGCTGCTCTTGGTCAGCAGCGTATTGGCGGTGTTGTAGGCGGCAGCAAACGCCGTCAGGTTGCCCTTGAGGCTGCTGCTGTCGGGCGCGATGCTCAGGCTGAACTTGGTGCCTTCAGCTGCCTTGGTCAGGTTGAGCACGGCACCGGGCACGAGGTCGGTGATGGTGTTGGAGCTGGAGGTACGTTCGAACCCGTCCACCCGCACCAGCGCATCGGCCGCGGCCACCGCTTCGGTCATGCCGCCGGTAGCGCCATTGCCGAAGGTCAGGGCATTTAGGCTCGGGTCGCTGGCGCTGACCGTCAGCGCCCCCTTGGTGCCGGTGTCGATCGCATTGAAGACCAGGTGCTGGCCGTCATTGGCGGTCACCACGCTGGCGGTTACGCCCTTGCCGCCGGCCGCCTTGTTGATGGCCGCGGCGATGTCGGTCAGCTTGTCGGTACCGCTGACATCGACGGTGATGCTCTTGTCGCCATAAGCCAGGGTCAGGGTACCGCTGCCAACGGTCGCATCGGCAACGTAGGCGCCGGAGGACAGCTTCTGCGCGGTGGCCAGCTTCACCACTTCCACCGAGTAGTTGCCCGGGGCAGCGGTACTGGTGGCGCTGGCAGTGAAGCCCGCGTCGGTCTGCACAGTGGCCTTGAAGGCCGGCGTGTCGGCACTGCTGGTCACCTTGTCCAGTGCGGTCTTCAGCGTGGTCATGCTGCTCTTGACCTGGCTGATGGCCGACAATTTGGTGGTGGCCGCCGTGCCCGCCTTGTTGATCACCGCCGCAGCAGGATCCTTGCGCCGCGAAACCAAGGTGGACACCAGGGTTGGGATATCCAGTGTCGAGCCGGTGATGCCGGACGTCGCCATATTGCATTCCTCGCATGAGCGTCCGGGTGCGGACGCAAGGGATTACGAAACGGGTATCGGCCGCATCCGGGTGGACTTTAGCGGCAGCGACACGTCTCGCTCACGTGCAGGGTCTATGCAATTTCCGTGCCCCGGTAGCGTCAAGGGCGTGACGCCAAGGCCTTGGCAACAAAAAAGCCCCTCCGAAGAGGGGCTCTTGATATGCCAGGCGTCGCTGCGGATTACTGCAGCAGGCTCAGCACGTTCTGCGGAACCGACTTGGCCTGGGCCAGCATCGCGGTACCGGCCTGCTGCAGGATCTGCGTGCGGGTCAGCTCGGCGGTTTCCTTGGCGTAATCGGTGTCGCGGATACGGCTACGCGAGGCCGACAGGTTTTCCGAGGTTGCGCTCAGGTTGGCGATGGTGGAGGTGAAGCGGTTCTGCACCGCACCCATGTCGGCGCGCGAGGAGTTGACCGCGGTCAGCGCCTTGTCGACGATTTCCAGGGCCTTCTGCGAGCCGGCGAACGTGGAGATGTCCAGGTTGCTCAGGGTCACTGCGGCGGAGCCGGAGGCCGCCGAGGCGGTCTGCAGGCCGGCACCGACGGTGACGCCGGTGGCGCTGGAGGTACCCATGGTCAGCGAGGTGAAGTCCTGGCCGGCCTTCAGCGATTCCAGCTTCAGGTTGCCGCCGGTATCGATCGAGGCGTACATGCCGGTCTGGTCGAGCTTGTCGTTGATCGCCGCTGCGACCTTCTTGTTGATCGCTGCCGCGTCGTCGCCGTTGGCAATCTTGACGTCGCCGATGGTGACGGTCTTGGCGGTGCCGCTGGCATCGTTGAACGCCAGCGAGATGCCGGTGATCGAGCCGGAGGCCGTCGCGGTGCCGGTCACGCCAGCGCCCGACACCGAGGCGGCGAAGTTCGCCTTGCCCAGCGAATCGACGTTGGCGTCGACGATGCTGTTGATGCCGATGGTCTGGCCGGCGTCGGCGCCGACCTGGAACAGCGCGCCGGAGAAGTCGCCGTTCAGCAGCTTGGTGCCGTTGAAGTTGGTCTGGTTGGCAACGCGGTCGATTTCGGCGGTGAGCTGCTTGACTTCGGAGTTCAGCGCGTCACGGTCGCTGGCCGAGTTGGTGGCGTTGGACGACTGCACCGACAGCTCGCGGATACGCTGCAGGTTGCTGCCGATTTCGACCATCGCGCCTTCGGCGGTCTGGGCCAGCGAGATGCCGTCGTTGGCGTTGCGCGAAGCGACGTCCAGGCCGCGGATCTGGGTGGTGAAGCGTTCGGAGATCGCCAGACCGGCGGCGTCGTCCTTGGCGCTGTTGATGCGCAGACCAGAAGACAGACGCTGGATGCTCGTCGACATGCTGGCGCTGCTGGTGTTGAGGTTACGCTGAGCGTTCAGCGACATTACGTTGGTGTTGATTACCTGTGCCATTTTGATTTCTCCTAAGCGATTTTTCCGGCAAGGGGGACTTGCCCGGAGCCTCCGCAGGGGGGCCATCAAGTTGGCCGTTGCCGCTGCTGAGATGAATAACGGCGTTGCGTCAGGAACCTTTAGCGAAATTCAGTATCTTTTTACTGTTTTTCTGCCGCAGGACGAAAAGCGTAAGCGTTGCGTATCAAGGGGTTTGGTTTATTCGGCAGCACCCCGTGGATCTTTAGCGTTGGTATAAAACTCAAGCAATAAACTCCGTCCGCCTGCACCGGGACTGCCGTGCAGGAGCGAAGCAAAACGCAGGTTTCCTGCGCGAAATCAGCGGATCATGTTGAACAAGGTCGACGACTGCATCTGCTGGAAGATCGTTTGAGCGGCCTGCAGGGAGGCCTTCTCGAGTTCGTACTGCCCGATCGCGGTGGCGTAGTCCAGATCGCGGATCGACGACAGGGTGGTCTTGAGCGTGACTTCGTTGGAAGCGAGCAGGGAGTTGGCATTGTTGATGGCCGACAACTGCGCGCCACCGGAGGCGCGCGCGTCGATCATCTTCGACGAGGCCTGCGCGATGTCGCGCATCGACGACTGCAAGGTGTTGATCATCGCCGCCTTCTGCGGCTTGGTCAGGGTGTCGGAGTTGAGCGCTCCGACCAGATCGTCGATGGTGGAAAACACATCCTTGGTGCCCGAGGGGCCGATCTGGAAGCTGTCGCCCACCGCCGGTGCGCCGCTGATGCGCATGCGCACGCCGGCCGCGTTGATGTCTTCGCCATCCTTGTAGGTGCCGGTGCCCACCACCGCATTGGTGCTGTCGCGCACTTCATAGGTGTCGGCGGCGGTGAACTGCACGCTGTAGCTGCCGCCGTTCCAGCTGCCGGTGCTGGCATCGCGGCTGAAGTCCAGCAGCAGGCCGGTGCCGGCATTGGCGGCGTTGGCGTGCGCGTCCACGGTACCGTCGCCGGTGCGGATGCGCATGAAGATTTCGCTGCCGGGCAGGGTGTCGCTGACGAAGGTGTCCGGTGCGACCTCGACCTGCTTCTGGGTCTGGTCGCCGTTGTAGGCCACGCCGCCACTGCTCTTGATGAACGGCGCGCTGCCATCGGCGGTGCCGCCGAACAGGTAGCGGCCGGTGCCGTCGGTGCTGTTGGCCAGGCTCACCATGCTGTCGCGCAGCGCGGTCAGTTCCGAGGCGATCGCCTTGCGATCGTCCGGGCTGAGCGAGGAATTATTGGCCTGCACCGCCAATTCGGTGACGCGCGCCATTTTGTCGCCGGCTTGCGACAGGGCATTTTCCTGCAGCCCCAGCCGGTTCTGCACGTTGTTGGCGTTCTCGCCGAAGCGGGTGATGGCCGCGAGCGCGCGATCCAGGCCCACCGCGGTGCCGGCGGCAACCGGATCGTCCTTGGCGGTGACCAGGCGCTGCCCGCTGGAGAGCTGCGATTCGAGTTGATTCAGCCGCGCCTGCTTGGCCCCCATCGAGGCGACCGACTGGCTGTACATCATGCTGGTAGAGATACGGTCGGTCATCAGCGTACGGCGCCCAGGATGGCTTGGAAGATGGTGTCGGCGGTGGAGATCATCTGTGCGGCAGCCTGGTAGGCCTGCTGCAGCTTCAGCATGTTGGCGGCTTCCTCGTCGAGGTTGACGCCGGAGATCGAGTCGCGGCTGGCCTGCGCCTGGTCGTCGATGACCTTTTGCGCATCCGAGGCGTAGCTGGCCGCGCGCGCGGCCGAACCCACCGAGGTGGTCAGGCCGGACAGCGCGCCATTGAGCGTGACCGTGCCGCCGCTGAGCGCCTTGGCGTCGTCGATCTTGGCCAGTAATTTGGCATTGCCGTTGTCGCTGGAGCCGGCGCCCATCGGGCCGACGCCGAAGGTGTCGCCGGCCCTGGGCGCGCCGTCCAGCGCAAAGCTCCAGCCATTGGCGCTGATGGTCTGGCCGGCGGTGTAGGCGAACGGGCCGGCGCCATCGATGGTGTACTGGTTGGCGTCGATGAATTCCACCGACGACGGGGTCAACAGCGCCGGGTTCTGCGCGTTGGTGACCTTGACGTCGCTGATCTTGCCGGTGCCCAGGTTGGCGACCGTGGCGGTAGCCTTGACCGGAGTGGCCGCGGCGATCCGCGAAGGATCGGTGATGGCCACCGACAGGGTGCCGGCCAGCCCGGCGGTGGGCTGCAGCAGGAACTTGTCGCCGTTGGCCGGAGTGCCGCCGACCACCAGGCTGACGCCGTTGAGCACCAGCGGATTGGCCGCGGTGCCGGTGCCGGTCATCGGCACGGTGGAGCCGGTGCTGGCATTGGTGGCCTTCCACACGCCGGCGTCGAAGCTGAGCGTGACGTTCTGGCCGTCCACTGCCGACATGTTGCTGAAGCTGGCGCTCAGCGCGGCGCTACCGGTGTTGGCGGGGTTGGCGGCGGTGGTGGGCGAACCGATGTTGAAGAAGTTGCCGCCCATCGCGCCGTACAGGTCCATACCTTGCGCGTGGCCGGCATTGAAGGTGCTGGCCATGCCTGCGGCCAGCCGGCCCAGTTCGGCCTGGGTCGGTTCCAGCACGCTGCTGCGGAATTCCAGCAGGCCGCCGATCTGGCCGCCCAGCGAATTGGCGCTGAGGCTGACGTTCTGGCCCTGCGTCTGCATCGCTACCTGCAGCTTGGTGGGCTGGTACGGGTCGGCCACGGTGGTGAGCTTGGCCGCGGTGGTGCCCACCACCAGCGCCTGGCCCCCGGCGGTGAAGACATTCATGAAGCCGCCGTCCTGGATCACCGCGGTGCCGCCGGTGTAGCCCACCAGCTTGGACACCAGCGCATCGCGCTGGTCGAGCATGTCCGGCGATGCGTTCTGGGCACTGCTGCCGATGGTGCCGTTGATCTTGGCGATCTGTTGCGTCAAGCGATTGACTTCGTCCACCGAGGACGTCAACCCACTGTTGACTTCATTGCTCAGGCTGTCCATCTGCCCGTTGAGCTGCTTGAAGCGGGTCGCCAGCGAATTGCCGCTGTCGAGCATGCTCTGCCGCTCGGCGGTGGAGGAGGCGTTGGAGGACAGCGCGCTGGTGGAATCGAAGAAGTTCGACCACAGCCCGGCCACGTTGGTGGCGGTGTTGGAATACAGCGCGTCCACGCGGTTGGACAGCGAGGACAGCTGCTGCAGGCGCGAGAGTTCGCCGCCGGAGTCGAGCAGCCGCGAGATGGCCAGCTGGTCGGCCACCCGGCCCACTTCGGTGATCTTGGCGCCATTGCCCACGAACGCGTAGCCCATGTCGGTGGGCGTGCGCGTTGCGAATTCCACACGTTGGCGGCTGTAGCCTTCGGTATTGATGTTGGCGACGTTATGGCTAACGGTCGACAACGCCCGTTGGAAGGCGATCAGCGCGCTGGTCCCGGTGGACATGATGGACATGGACGTTTACCTCAGCGGCGGATGGTGCCGAGCCCGGCCGGCTCGGCGGTACTGGCATAGCGGTTGGACAGATCGGCCGCCGCGTTGCCGATCGCGGCCACCGCACGGTCGATGGTCGGACCGTTGGCGATCGCCGCGATCTTGGCCGCATAGCCCGGATCGGTGGCGTAGCCAGCCTGTTGCAAGCCGCGTGCAAAACCGCGGATATCGGTGCCGGCCTGCAGTGCGCCCTGGTAGCGGCTGTTGTTCTTCAGCAGGCGCACGTAGTCGGCAAAGCTTTCCTCGGCCGAGCCATAGGCGCGGAAATCGGCGGTTTCGCTGGTCTTGACGCCATTGACGTATTCGTGGGTGCCGGTGGTGACCTTGGCGCCGTTCCAGCCGGTGGCCTTGATGCCGAACAGGTTGTTGGAGTCGCCGCCATTGCCGATGCCGCGACGGCCCCAGCCGGTTTCCAGCGCGGCCTGCGCCACCAGCGCGCGCGGATCCACGCCCAGTTCGCGCGCGGCCTTCTGCGCGTGCGTCCAGATCTTGGCGACAAAGCCTTCCGGGGTGCGTTCGCCCAGGCTGGCGGCGGCATTGCTGGCGGCGCTGGCGTTGACCGCGGCATTGGCGTCGGCGGCATCGCTGGCGGCCACGTCGGTCCAGCGGTCATTGGCCGACGGCCAGCTCATCGCGGCGGCATCGTCGCCGCCGGCCTCGCTGCTGCCGGTGCGCCCGGCGATCAGGTCCAGCACCTGGCTCATGCCCACGCCGCCCAGTGCGCCTGCGCCGAGCTTGGCCGCCGCGCCCAGGGTCGCGCCGAGACCGCTGGCCGCGCCTTCGCGGGCGGGCAGCGGCAACGAGGCATCGCGCTTGCCGGCGACCAATGCGTAGGCCTTGGCGGCCTCGGCGGTGTTGAGCGAGGTATTCAATGCCGGGCCGCCGGTCTGGCCGCCCAGTTGCTTGGCGATCATCGCAGACAGGCCCAGCCCCTTGCCATCGGTCAACGCCTTGGCCATCTGCTGGTCGTACATCTCGCGGAACATCTGGTTTTCGCCCGGAAACATCGGGTCGCCGGAGCTCGCATCGCGCATGCTCTTGACCAGCATCTGCGCGAACTGGCCTTCGAGCTGACGTGAGACCTTGTCGATCTTCGCCGGATCGGCCTTGGTGCTCGGGTTGAGATCGATGGGCGAGGCTGCGATACGCATGTCAGATCACCTCTAGCTCCGCCGTCAGCGCGCCAGCCTGCTTCAGGGCTTCCAGGATGGCGACCAGGTCGCCGGGAGCCGCGCCCACTTCGTTGACCGCGCGAACGATCTGGTCGAGCGTGGTGCCGCCTTCGAACTTGAACATGCGGCTGCCTTCGGAGGTGGCCGTGATGGTCGACTGCTGGGTCACCGCGGTGCGGCCGCCGCTGAAGGCGCCCGGCTGGCTGACATTGGTGTTTTCGCTGATGGTGACGGTAAGCGAGCCATGCGCGATGGCCGCCGGCATCACCCGCACCAGCTGGCCGATGACCACGGTGCCGGTGCGTGCGTTGACCACCACCTTGGCCGGTGCATCGCCGGGCGAGAGCTCGACGTTTTCCAGCCGCGACAGCAGGCCGATACGCGCGCCCGGGTCGGTCGGCGAGCGCACCGCCACGGTCACGCCATCGACCGCACGCGCGGTGCCGGCGCCGAAGCTGTTGTCGATCGCCGCCACCATGCGCGAGACGGTGGTGAAGTCGTTCTGGTGCAGGTTCAAGGTGATCTCGCCGCTGCCGGCGAACACGTCCGGCAGGGCGCGTTCGACGGTGGCGCCGTTGGGAATGCGGCCGACGCTGGGGATGTTCACCGACACCCGCGAGCCGTCCTTGCCCTGCGCACCGAAGCCGCCGACCACCAGGTTGCCCTGGGCCATCGCATAGACCTGGCCGTCGGCGCCCTTCAGCGGCGCCATCAGCAGCGAGCCGCCACGCAGCGACACCGCGTTGCCGATCGAGGAGACGGTGATGTCGATCGGCTGGCCGGGCTTGGCGAACGGCGGCAATTCGGCGTGGATGGCCACGGCGGCGACGTTCTTCAGCTGCGGGTTGACGTTCGCCGGAACATTGACGCCCAGCTCGCCGAGCAGGTTCTTCAGGCTCTGCACGGTGAAGGGCGCCTGGCTGGTGCGGTCGCCGCTGCCGTCCAGGCCGACCACCAGACCGTAACCGACCAGCGCGTTGCCGCGCACGCCGCCGACCTGGGCAAGATCCTTGATGCGCTCGGCCGAGGCCGGCGCGGCGATCGCGCAGGCCGCCACAACGGCAGCCAGCAGACGGAAGGACAGGGAAGACAGGTTCATGGTCGCAGGCTCAGTAGGGCGACAGACGGGAATTGAAGAAGCGGCTCAGCCAGCCCATCGCGTTGGACTGCGCGATCGCGCCGCGGCCGCCGTAGGCGATCCGCGCATCGGCCACCTTGCTGGAGGGCACGGTGTTGTCCGGAGCGATGTCGGCGGCGCGCACGATGCCCTGCACCTGCACCAGCTCGTCGCCCTGGGTCAGGCGCAGCTGCTTCTGCCCCTGGATCACCAGGTTGCCGTTGGGCAGGCGCTGCACCACGGTGACGGTCACGCTGCCCTGCATGCGGTTGCTCTGCGCGGTGTTGCCCTTGCCGTCGAAGCTGCGATCGCCGCTGGTGGAGTTGCGCAGCACGTCGGTGCCGTTGACGGTGAGCGGAACGCCCAGCAGCGTCGGGGTGCTCATGTCCACGCTGTCGGACTTGCTGACGGTGGTGTTGGCGGTGGACGAGGCCGTGGTGTTCTCCACCAGGTTCACCGTCAGCAGGTCGCCGACATCGCGGGCGCGGCGGTCGCCATACAGATTCAGTCCGGGACCGGCGGCGTAGATCGCTCCGGCGGTGGGCTGCGCGACCGGCGCGACCACCGGCACGATCGGGGCCATCTCCGCAAACGGCCGTACGTCGCCTGCGGCCACGCAACCGCCCAGCAGTGCGCTGCAGGCCAGAGCAAGACCCAGGGAGGAGAGGGAAGACAGGCGTGACATGGTGTGGATTCCTAAGAGGGCGACGGGCGGCGGACCGATCAGACGTTGTTGTTCAGGTAACCGAGCATCGAGTCGGTGGTGGAGATGGCCTTGGCGTTCATTTCGTAGGCGCGCTGGGTCTCGATCATGCTCACCAGCTCTTCCACCGTATTGACGTTGCTGCCTTCCAGCGCGCCCTGCACGGTGGTGCCCAGGCCATTCAAGCCGGGCGTGCCGTTCTGCGCGGGGCCCGAGGCGGTGGTCTCGACGAACAGGTTCTCGCCCTTGGCCTGCAGGCCCGAGGGATTGATGAAGTCGGTCAGGGTCAGCGCGCCGATTTCCTGCGCGGCCGCCTGGCCTGCGACGGTCACGCTGATGGTGCCGTCGTTGCCGATGGTCAGCGATTGCGCGCCTTCCGGCACCTGGATGCCCGGCTGCAGCGGATAGCCGCTGTTGGTGACCAGCTCGCCCTGCGCGTTGATCTGGAAGGTGCCGTCGCGGGTATAGGCCGAAGTGCCGTCGGGCATCTGCACTTCGAAGAAGCCGCGGCCGTTGACCATCACGTCGAGCGCGCGGCCGGTCTGCTGCTGGCTGCCCTGGTCGAAGCCCTTGAACGTGGACACCACGCGCACGCCGGTGCCCAGCTGCAGGCCGGTCGGCAGCTGCGTCTGCGCGGAGGTCGAACCGCCGGGTGCACGCACCTGTTGATACAGCAGATCTTCGAACGCAGCGCGGTCGCGCTTGAAGCCGGTGGTGTTGGTGTTGGCCAGGTTGTTGGAAATGACCGACATGCGCGTCTGCTGCGCATCCAGTCCGGTTTTGGCGACCCACAAAGCCTGATTCATGACCCGATTCCTCGTTAGACCCGGGGATGTGTTCCGGGTACGGGTGGGTATATGCACGTGGCGTGCCAAAGTGGCGCCGGATTTCTGCCGGGTGTGCGCGGGATCACGCGCCTGGCTGCGCGACGATCTACTCAGGGCAGGAGGGGCGGCGGCAGGCAGTCGCCAAGCCGCCGGCGGTTGCGTTTGCGTGGCTGATCACCTAGTGGTCGGTTGCCGGTTAGGGCAACTGATCACTTGGCGCGAACTCGTTTGATTGCAGGCGTAGCAGGCTCGTTGGCCGCGTCTCGGCTCCAGAACCCAGGGCAGAAGCTGAGTCGGTCGAGGGCGCGATGCCCTCACCGCTTGCGGGACACGCCGTAAACCCGTCCATGGGGGCTCCGTGGCGGCATCCATGCCGCCAAGGGTCCCGCAATCGGCGAGGGCACCGCGCCAGACAGTTTGCTGATGACCCAAATGGCGATCAACAAAGCACTTTGAGCGCTGCTCTCATACGGGCACCGACAATCTTCACTGGTCCTTGCCCGTTCACCCTCCCGGGACCTTACGCGGCATGGATGCCGCGTAAGAGCCTCCATGGACGGATTCACGGCGTGTCCCGGGAGGGTGAGCGGGCAAGGGCCCTCCAGCCAGGTCACGGACTAGCCGCTCTGCAGCCATGCCGCAGACCAGTCGCTCTGTAATGAAGCCCCGGACTTCTCTGTATGCCGAATGCGGTCGCCAAACACGCCTTACGGTCGGCGGCGGCGTTGGCAACAAATTGCAAGCTGGCTGGCGGCATGCGCCGCGCTTAGCCGCTCACCCGCAGCAGCGAATTGGCCGATTGTGCGTTGTCGTCGCCGTTCTTGATGATCTTGACCTGCATTTCGAACTGCCGCTGCAGCTGGATCATCTCCACCAGCGCGCCGGCCGCATCCACGTTGCTGCCTTCCAGCATGCCGCTGTTGATGGTCTTTCCGGTGGCCACCGCAAACGCCTGGGCCGGGTCGGTGCTGGTATTGCGCATCAGCCCGTCTGGGCGCCGCGTCAAACGGTCGGCGGGGGCGTCGACCACTTTCATCCTGCCGACGATGGCCATGGTCTGCGGACCTTCGCCCTGCGGAATGATCGAAATGCTGCCGTCGCTGCCGATCTCCATCGCCTGGTGCGGCGGGATGGTCATCGGGTTGCCGGCTTCGTCCAGCACCGCATGGCCGTTGGCGGTGACCAGCTGGCCATTGGCGGTAAGCGCCAGCTCCCCGTTGCGGGTATAGGCCTCGCTGCCGTCCGGCGATTGCACTGCCAGCCAACGGTCCTGCTGCAGCGACACGTCCAGCGGGTTGCCGGTCACCTTCTGGTGGCCCTGGCTGCGATCGAAGCCCTGATCCACATGCAAGGCATCGATCCGGGATGGATACCCCTTGCCCTGGATCTTGAACGCCTCGGTATTGGCCAGCGCAGCCTTGAACCCCACCGTATCGACGTTGGCGAGATTGTGCGACACGGTGCTCTGCGCCTGCAGGGAGGCACGGGCACCGGTCATCGCGACGTAGAGGGCTTTATCCATGAGGCACCGGGATTGGGGAGTCGGGATTCGGGATTCGTAAGAGCGGGCTGTTGCGACCTGGGAAAGGAGGGGGCACTGCGGGCATCGGTTGGATGCAATGCCCGCTCTTGCCAATCCCTAATCCCCAATCACTAATCCCGGCCGTTAACGAATATTGATGATCGTCTGGGTGACCTGGTCCTGGGTCGAGATCATCTGCGAGTTGGCCTGGAAATTGCGCTGGGCCACGATCATGTTCACCAGCTGCTCGGTCAGGTCCACGGTGGAGGCTTCCAGCGAGCCGGATTCGATCTGGCCCAGGTCCGAGGTGTCCGGTGCGCCGGTACGGGCGGCGCCGGAGGTGTAGCTCTCGGCCCACATGTTGTTGCCCTGCGACTGCAGGCCCTGCGGGTTGACGAAGCTGCTCAGCGCGACCTGGCCCAGCGGCTTGTCGGCGCCGTTGGAATAGCGTGCGAACACCACGCCGCTGGTGTCGATGCTGATCTCGTTGAGCTTGCCGCTGGCGTAGCCGTCCTGGCGGGTGTCGCGCAGGGCGAAGGCTTCGCCGTACTGGGTGGAGCCGCTGACATTGAGCTGCATGTTCAGCACGCCGGCACCGGTGCTCGGGGTGAACGGGTCCATCGCGATGATGCCGTTGGCCGGGGTGGTCAGCGCACCGGTGTCGGAGAACTGCAGCGTGGTCGGGGCACCGACGGCGGTGCCGTCCACGTAGTTGTGCACCTGCCATTCGTTCGGGTTGGCGGTCTTGACGAAGTAGGAGGTCTGCACATGGCTGACGCCCAGCGAGTCGTAGACGTTGATGCCGCCGGTGGAGTGGCTGTAGGTCTTGTCGTCGGCCGGATTGAACGGGGTCACCACCGGCGCGGTGGCGTTGCCGGGCAGGGTGAAGGCCAGGTTGACCGTGGAGGTGGACTTTGGCGGGCTGTCGGTGGTCAGCAGCTGCAGGTCGGACAGGCGGCCGACATCGAAGCCATTGCCGCTGGGATTGGGCGCAAACACCTGCAAACGCGCACCCTGCGGGTTGATCACATAGCCGTTGGCATCGGTCTGGAAGTTGCCGGCGCGGGTATACATCTTGGCGCCGTTGGACGAGACGGTGAAAAAGCCCTCGCCGGAGACCGCCAGGTCCAGGCTGCGCCCGGTCGGGTCGATATTGCCCTGCGAGAACTGCTGCGCCACGTTGCTGACCCGCACGCCCGAACCCACCGCGTTGCGCGACAGGCCATAGCTGGTGCTCTGGAACATGTCGGCGAACTCGGCGCGCGATTCCTTGAAGCCGGTGGTGTTGACGTTGGCGATGTTGTTGGAGGTGACGTTCAGATCGGCATTGGCTGCGTTGATGCCGGACAACGAGGTATTGAAAGCCATGGATGAGTTCCTTTGAGTGTCGGTTGCCGGCTCAGCTGACGCGGAGCACGTTGGCGAGCGGGGACGTGCCAAGCCCCGTCAGGTTGAGATACAGGCCGTCCGAGCCGATCGTGACGCTGTCCACCGGTGCATCGACGTAGGTGGACAACTTGCTCTTGGCACCGGCAGTGTCGGTCTGGGTTGCGGTGATGCCGTACTTGCCGGCGGGCATACGGTTGCCGTTGGCGTCGGTGCCGTCCCAGGCGAAGGACACCTCGCCAGCGGCGCTGGCCGGCACGCTGAGCTGCTTGACGAAGGTGCCGTTGGCATCGGTGATTTCGAAATTGACGAATCCGGCGGAGGTGGCGGCGACCACGCCCTTGGCCGAGCCGGTGGCATCGATGGCCACCTGCGCCGACGGCACCAGCACGTTGTGCCCGACCAGTGCAGCGCCCTTGAGCACCTGATCGCTGTTCATCGAGGTGGTGAAATTGCCGACCTTGGTATTGAGGTCGCCGATGCCCTGCACGGTGGAGAACTGCGCCAGCTGGCCCAGAAACGCGCTGTTTTCCATTGGTTTGAGCGGGTCCTGGTGTTGCAGTTGCTCGGTCATCAACTTGAGGAAGTCGGCCTGGCCGAGCGCCTCCTCCTTCTTGGCGACCGTGCTGCTGGTGCTCAGGCCGAGGCTTTTGTAGAGATCGCTGCCGATCGTGCTCATCTGGAGATTTCCGTTGGTATGGGTCAGCTAGGGACGGGTCAGCGACCCATGGTCAGGGTGGCCAGTGCCAGTTCCTTGGCGGTATTGAGCATTTCCACGCCGGCCTGGTAGTTGCGCGAGGCGGAAATCATGTTGACCATCTGCGAGACCGGGTCCACGTCGGGCGAGAACACGTAACCGTCGGCATCAGCCAGCGGGTGGCCGGGCTCGTAGCGACGGATCGGCGGCGCGTTGGTGGTGGTGATCTCCTTGACGTTCACCGAGGTCAGGCTGGGATCCTGGCGGCTCTGCTGGGCCTGGAAGATCGGCTCGATCGGCTTGTAGGTGGCCTCGGCCGAGCCCGCCACCGAATCGGCGTTGGCCAGGTTGGAGGCGATCGTGCTCAGGCGCACCGACTGCGCGTGCAGCGCCGAGCCGGCGACATCGAAAATGGGAAGGTTGCTCATGGCTTATTGGCCCGTGATCGCGGTGAGCATCGAGCGCACCTTGGATTCGAGGAAGCTCAACGACGCGCGGTATTCCAGCGCGGCGCGGCCGTAGGCAGCGCGTTCGGCGTCGGGATCGACGGTGTTGCCGTCCAGGCTGGGCTGATCGGCTTCGCGGGTGATCTGGAATGGATTGAGTCCGGCACCGCCGCCGATCTCGTAATGCTTGGCATCGGTGGTCTGCAGCAGGGTGCCGTCACGCACGCCTTCGGCCGCCTTGAGCGCAGCGTCGAAGTTCAGGTCCTTGGCCTTGTAGCCAGGGGTGTCCACGTTGCTCAGGTTGCTGGCAATGAGCTTCATGCGCTGCTCGCGCAGCGGCAGGGCGTCGCCGTGGATGCCTAGAAAGGACGAGAAGGGATTGGACATGGTGCTCTCCCGCGAGGTGTTGCCAGGGAGGAAGCAAGGTTTGTGCCGAAACGAGGGGTTGAGGGTTCGGCGAGCGTGCAGGGCGCCTGGGGCACCTGTCGGTGCCCGGATACCTTGTGCGATCCATTCAGGGATCGTGATGGCGAAGGAAGCCGGAAGATCGGCTTGGAGCGTCCAGATCGGTGCGGGGCTCGGCGCGCTATCGGACTCACAGGATGCAAGTCCTGTGCGCGGCGGAGCCGGTCAGTCGGCGCTCCTCAAACGTGAATGGGCGGGCCGGCCGGGCGAGTGGCTTGCTCGCGAGACAATTGCTGTGTGCGACATCAGCGCCGGCAGGTGGCCGGCGATGCAGGGAGTCGGCCAGCGGCCGACCGAAGCGGTGGGGTCTTGCTCAGGCCGCCTCGGCAACCACTTTCAGACGCGCCAGCACGTAATCGGCCAGCTCATGGGCGCTGTACTTGGCCACGAAGGCGTTGGCGCCGACCTGTTCGACCATGGCGTTGTTGAACACGCCGGACAGGGAGGTGTGCAGCAGCACGTACAGGCCCTGCAGGCCCGGGGTGCGCCGGATTTCCGTCGTCAGCGTGTACCCGTCCATCGCCGGCATTTCGATGTCGGAGATGACCATCGCATAGCGGTCGGCCGGATTCTCGCCGGATGCGGCCACCTGCAGCAGGTGATCCAGCGCCTGGCGGCCGTCCGAGAGCAGGGTGGCCGAGACGCCGAGCTGGTCGAGCACGCTGCGGATCTGCTGGCGCGCCACCCGCGAGTCGTCCACCACCAGCACCTGGAACTGCCGGTCGTAGGCCACCAGCTGCAGCGATGGATCCAGCTGCACGTCCTTGCTGACCTTGGCGATGTCGGCCAGCACGCTTTCCACGTCGATGACCTGGATCAGCTCGCCCTGGAAGCGCGTCACCGCCGTCAAATAAGTGGCTTCGGCGCCCAGTTCCGGCGGCGGATGGATGTCTTCCACCGCGATATTGACGATGCGTTCCACGCCGCTGACCAGAAACCCCTGGACCGAGCGGTTGAACTCGGCCACCACCAGGTAGCCGGGGCCGTTTTCGGCATGCGAATCGCGCTCGGGGTGGCCGATGGCCAACCCCAGGTCCAGCACCGGCACCGAGCGTCCGCGCACATCGGCCACACCGGCGAATTCGCTCGGCAGGCCCGGCACCTGGAACAGTTCCGGACGGCGCAGCACTTCCTGCACCTTGAAGACGTTGACGCCAAAAAGCTGGCGTCCGCCCAGCCGGAACAGCAGCAGGGCCAGTCGATTGTGGCCAGCCAGTCGGGTGCGCTGGTCGATGCGGTTGAGCAGATCGTGGGTCATGGGGCAGATATCGACAGCGCCCGCGGGAAACTTGAGGGCTTTGTGGGTGGTCGGGGGCGCTGTCGGGATTGGGGATTGGGGATTCGCTCAAGTGCCGGGATTAGGTGATTCGGGATTGGGGATTCGCTCAGGCGCCGTGATTAGGTGATTGGGGATTCGCTCGAACCCGCTTTCACGAATCCCCAATCCCGACTCCCCCAATCCCGGCAAAAAACAGGCACGCCGCTTGCAACGTCTGTCCCGTCTTCCTCCGGATCCGGTCCCATGCGCCTGCTCCTGCTTGTCATCCTGTTGGCTGCCGCTCCGGCCTGGGCCCAGAGCTATCAGTCTGTCGATTCCATTCGTGCTGCGGCACTGGCTACCGTTGGCCCGGATGCCGAGGCCGAGGCCACGCTCGATCCTGGCCTGCGCATGCCTGCCTGCCCGATCGCGCTGCAGGCCCAGCCCACCGGTACCAATACGGTGGAGGTGGCGTGCCCACAGCCGGCCGGATGGCGCCTGTTCGTGCCGCTGAAGGTGCGCCGCAACCAGGACGTGCTGGTGCTGCGCCGCGGCATCAGCGCTGGAGAAACCATCTCCCTGGCCGATATCAGCATCGAGAAGCGCGATGCCGCCCGCATTGCCGGTGCGGTACTGGCCGACCCGGTGGCTGCAGTGGGCAAGAGCGCCCGGCGCATCCTGTCGGCCGGGTCGTTGCTCTCGGCCAACGATCTGGTCAGCCAGCGGCTGGTCCACCGCGGCGATACCGTACCACTGGTCTCGCGCAACGGTGGCCTGGAGGTGCGCATGAGCGGTCGCGCACTGTCCGATGCCGGCGAAAACGAGCGCGTGTCGGTGGAAAATTCCTCGTCGCGGCGGGTGGTGCAGGGGGTTGTTGAAGCGAACGGAACCGTTGTCGTCTCCAGGTAAAAAATTTCTATAAAGTTTTTTTTCTGGGTGCCGTTATCCCCTACGACCTGTAGAGGAGTTCCTGACATGACCCAGAAAATCGAAGGCAATCTACCGACCGCTGCCACCCTTCGTACCGCGGCCACCAGCAGCAAGATCGCCTCGGCCGGCGAAGATCGCGCGTCCCCGGTTGCCGCCACCCCGCCCACCGACAGCGTCAAGCTGACCGGCGAGGCGACCAACCTGCAGAACCTGCAGCGCGAGCTTTCGCAGTCCTCGGCGATCGACACCGGTCGCGTCCAGGCGGTGAAAGAGGCGTTGCAGAACGGCAGCTACACCATCAATCCGGATGCCATCGCCAGCCGCATGATGGATCTGAATCAGCAACTGGCGGGTTGATCCCGACTTAAAGGATGAACGTGAACGAGTCCCTGCAACGTCTCAGCGATGCGCTGGCCGGCGAACGCCAGGCATTACTCGAGAACGACATCGATGGGTTGATGCGACACACGCAGGACAAGCTGTCGGCGCTGCGCGCGCTCGAAGCGGCGATGCCCGAAGGGCAGGAAGAGCGCCTGCGCGAGCTGGCCGAAGCCAATCGTGCCAATGGTGCGTTGCTGGCCCGCCGCCGCCGTGAAGTGAACTGGGCGTTGCGTCACCTGGGCCGCACCGAGAGCGGGCCGTCCTACGACGCCAAAGGCCAATCCAACGTAGTGCGCGGCGGACGTTCGCTGGCCGTTGCCTGACATAGCTGCGCTGCGCCAACCGCGCGCGCCAAGGCTGCCTGGGATCTCGAGCACGCCAGGGTGAGGGTAGGCCCTGCAGGCTTGCCATCGGAACACCCGGCCGGCCGCAACAGCCCGCCGTTCTCCGGAACGGAACAGTCGCCAAAGGACATCCATCGACATGCGTTGCCACGCAGCGGTCGTGTCCGCCTGTCGACGGGCGCATCCTGGTCACGCTGCATTACGCTCAATCGCATGCCGCCAGCGTTCGCCTGCCGCCCGCGCAGCCTGCCTGCCTACGCGGCTCTAAGACCAAGTGGCGATATGGCACCTTGAGGGTTCGGCGTATATTGAGGCGTCCCTCCTGTTGCCTCGTCCCGTGACCGCCAAGTTTTTTCTCAACCAGACATTGTTGCCGTCCTCAAGCACGTTGCGCGCCTTTGGCGACCAGATGCTGGAGGGCGTGTTGCTGTTCCGCGCCGACGGGCAGCTGATCCTCGCCAACGCCGTTGCGCGACAGAGCCTGTGCAAGGAAGATCCCACCGACGACCGCAACCTGGGCGAGCGCATCTCGCAGGTGCTGCCGTCGGACGCGTTGAACCAGGCGCGCAGCAAGGGCAGCTGGACCGGCAGCCTGCCGGTGGCCGACCGGGTGGTCATCGCGCATCTGTACTACAACGAAGAACAGGGCGTGGGCCACTTCCTGGCGCTGTTCCACAACATCGAAGGCCAGCAGGATTACGAGCGCGAGCTGCAGCAGCGCCACGCCGAACTGCGCCAGGCCTATATGCGGTTGAACGGTGCACAGGACAAACTGCTGCAGTCGGAAAAAATGGCCTCCATCGGTCAACTGGCCGCCGGCGTGGCGCACGAGATCAACAACCCGATCGGGTATGTGCACTCCAATCTCGGCAGTCTGCAGGAGTATCTGCGCAGCCTGTTCACCCTGATCGAGGCCTACGAACGCGCGCTGCAGGCGCCGGACCCGAAGGCGCTGATTCCCGAGATCGACGAGATCCGCAATCGCGCCGACATCGATTTCATCAGCCGCGACCTGCCGCAGCTAATGTCCGAATCGCGCGAAGGCATCGAGCGGGTGACCCGCATCGTGCGCGACCTCAAGGACTTCTCGTACTCGGACCGTTCCGAGTCGTGGAAGATGGTGGACCTGCATGCCGGCCTCGAATCCACGATCAACATCATCTGGAACGAGCTCAAGTACAAGGTGACGCTGGAGCGCAATTACGCTGAGCTGCCGCTGGTGGAGTGCCTGCCGTCCGAGCTCAACCAGGTCTACATGAACATGCTGCTCAACGCCGGCCAGGCGATCGTCGAGCGCGGCACGATCACCGTCACCACCGGCCGCGACGAGGCCGAGAACGTCTGGATCCAGTTCCAGGACAGCGGCGCCGGCATCGCTCCGGACCTGTTGCAGCGCATCTTCGACCCGTTCTTCACCACCAAGCCGGTGGGCAGCGGCACCGGCCTGGGCCTGTCGATCTCCTACGGCATCATCAACAAGCACCACGGCCGCATCGACGTGGAAAGCGTCCCGGGGCAGGGCGCCAGCTTCCGGATCACGCTGCCGATCCGGCAGCCGAAGTAGCGCTGGCGCGCTGGGATTGGTTATTCGGGATTGGGGATTCGCAGAAGCGGCTATTGCTGATCGCCAATGGGCTATCTGAAGCAATCGCACAGCACTCCGCTTCTAACCAATCCCGAATCCCCAATCCCTACTCCCGGCCGTTCCGCAGCTCGTCATGCGTGCGGAAGGCCTGGCGGATGTGTTCGCGCAGTTCGTCGTCGTTCCAGGGTTTGGTCAGGAAGCGGTAGATCGCGCCGCGGTTGATCGCCTCGGTGACGGTGGCCAGGTCGGTGTAGCCGGACAGGACCAGACGCACGGTGTCGGGGTAGAGCATCTTGACCCGGCCCAGGAACTCAGTACCGCTCATGTCGCTCATGCGCTGGTCCGACAGGATCACCTGCACATCGTTGGTGGCCAGCAGGTCGAAGGCGTCGCGCACGTTGCCGGCAGCCAGGATGCGGTAGCCATCGCGGCGGAACAGGCGCACCAGCGAGCGCAGCACGTTTTCCTCGTCGTCCAGCAGCAGCAGGGTGCGGTCGGGGCGGCTTTCGGCGAACGATTCCGGGCGCAGGTAGCGCCGGCGCAGCGCCATGCCGGCCGACTCGGCCGACATCGGCTCGCCGAACAGGTAGCCCTGGAAGATGTCGCAGTCGTTGCGGCGCAAAAAGCCCAGCTGTGCCTGCGATTCCACGCCATTGGCGATCACCGTCATGCCCAGCTGGTGGCCCATGGCGATGATGGCGCGCGCGATCGCCGCTTCGCGGCTGCCGGCCGGTGCGCTCTTGATGAAGCTGCGGTCGATCTTCAACCGGTCCACCGGGTAGCGCACCAGCGCGCTGAGACTGGAGTCGCCGGTGCCGAAGTTGTCCAGGCTCAGGCTGATGCCTTCGTTGCGCAGGTTGGCCATCGTCTCGTGGACGAAGTTGACGTTGTTGGTCAACGCGCTCTCGTTGATCTCCAGGGTCACGAACTGCGCGGGCACGCCGGCGGTCTGCAGCATCGCCATCACTTCGTTGAAGAAGCCCGGGCGCAGCAGCTGCAGCGTGGAAACGTTCACCGCAATGCTGAAATCGTCGAAACCCTGGTCGCGCCATAGCCGCGCCTGGCGCACCGCGTTCTGCAGCACCCATTCGCCGATCTGCACGATCACGCCCAGGCGTTCGGCGGTGCGCATGAAGCGCTCGGGCACCAGCATGCCCAGGGTCGGCGACTGCCAGCGCAGCAGCGCTTCCATGCCGACGATGCGGCCGTCGCGGGCGCTCACCAGCGGTTGATAGCGCAGCCGCAGCTCGCCATGTGGAATCGCATCGACGATCTGCCGCGCAATGATGCTTTCGCTATGCGCGTTGGTGGCCGAGTTGCGCGTGTACAGCCGCACCGTGTTGCCGCCTTCGCGCGCGGCCTGGTAGCTGGCTTCCTCGGCGTAGTCGAGCAGGGTGGACAGCGAGGTGGAGTGCTCCGGACACAGGCTGATGCCGACCTTGCCGGTCATGAACAGCGTGTACGGCAGCACCGACAGCGGCAGTTCCAGCTGCTGGCGGATCTCCTCGGCAAAATCCTCCGGCAACGGCGTGTCGTCGCGGCGTACCGCCACGATGACCATCTCGTCGCTGCCGTGCCGCCACAGCTTGCCACGGGTACCGAGAAATTCCTGCAGCCGGCGCGCTGCCAGGGTCAGCGCCTGATCGCCGACCTCGCCACTCATGTTCTCGTTGATCGAGGCGAAATGGTCGATATCGACGTGGAAGATCATCAATGGCTGGCCGCCGGAGGCGGCTGCGTCGACCAGGTGCAGCAGTTCGGGATTGCCTGCGCCCAGGCGTGTCGGCTTGACAATTTCCAGTCCGGGCGGGATTACAGGGCTCCACATGACTCAACGTCCACCATCTTCGTGGACGGACTCGCCGGCCGGGTGATAGGGCAGGCGCAACGTCACGCGCGTGCCTGCTCCGGGAGCCGATTCTATCGCGAGCACGCCACCGACGGTTTGCGCACGCTCACGCATCACGATCAGCCCCAGTCCACGCGGACCTTCGGGCTCGAATCCATCGCCGTCGTCGCTGACTTCCAGGCTGAAGCTGGTGCCATCGATCGAGTGCAGACGCATGCGCACTTCGCCTGCACAGGCGTGCCGCAATGCATTGGTCAGGCTTTCCTGCGCGATGCGGAAGCAGGCCTGCTCGATTTCGTTGCCGGGGCGCACGTCCAGCGGCTGTATATCCAGTTCCAGCCGGACCTGCGAGGCGCGGAACAGCATCGACGCCTGCCAGCGCAAGGCCGCTTCCAGGCCCAGCGCATCCAGCTGCGGCGGACGCAGCAGCATCGACAGATTGCGCAGCTTGGTCACCGTGCTGTCGGCCAGCGACACCACTTCAAGCAGGTCCTCGCGGCGCGCCTGCGGATCGGCTTCATCCAGCGCCGCATGCGCCGACAGCTTCATCGCGGTGATCGCCTGGCCGATATCGTCGTGCAGGTCGCGCGAGATGGCGCGGCGCTCGTCTTCCTGCAGCGAGAACAACCGCTTGGCCATCGCCTGCAGCTCGGCGTTGCTTTCGGCCAACGCATCGCGCATGCGCTCGGGTTCGCTCAGGTCGCGTACCACCAGCAACTTGCAGCTGCGCCCGCCATAGCGGATATCGCCGGCCGACAAGCCTGCGTAGAAGGTGCTGCCATCGCGGCGACGCATCGCCCGTGCGCTGGAGACCGGTTCGTTGCGGTCGCTGCCGGCGCGCAGATAGTCGCGCACCATGGGCAGGTCGGTGTCGCTGACCAGGGTCTGCAGCGGTTCGCCCAGGATGGTTTCGCCCTGGAAGCCGAACTGGGTGGAGCCGGCCGCATTGGCGTACATCACGTGCTCGTCGGCCAGGATCAGCACGCCATCCGGCAGCACCCGCACCAGTTCCCGGAATTGTTCCTCGCGCTCGCGCAGCAGGCGCCGCGACTGTTCGCGTTCGCTCACGTCCTGCAGGGTGCCGTGCACATGGCGGGCGCCGCCGGGCAGGCTCACGCTCTCGGCGCGCAGGTGCACCGTGCGCGGCTGCGAATCGCCGCCGGTCAGCGGCAGCAGCACGTCGATCTGCACTTCGCCGCCGGTGCACATGTCTTCGATCATGCGTTCGATCCGCGCCTGGGTCGCGCTATCGGACGCGGTCAGCAGCTCTTCCAGTCGGTGTTCGCGGCGGTGCATCGGCACGCTACGCCCCAGGATGCGATAGACCGCCGACGAGTAGCGGCCGAGGCCGGTGGCCCGATCCAGTTGCCAGGAGCCCAGACGCGCGATGCCTTGCGCTTCTTCCAGGCGTTCCAGTGCCTCGTCGCGCAGGTGCTGCGCCTGCCGCTCTTCGCTGCGGTCCACCGTGACCACCAAGCGGGCAGGGCCGCTGGCCAGGTGCAGCTGATTGCTGCGGACCTCGACATGCCGCAGGCCACTGCGCGTCAGCAGGTCTTCGTTGAGCACGCAGGTGGTGTCGCCCTTGCCACGGATCTGGGTGATGATTTCTTCCAGCCGGTCGCCATCGGCATTGGGCCAGATCGCCTGTAGCGTCTGCTGCAGGAATTCATCGCGTTCCCAGCCGAAGAATTCCAGCGCCGCCGGGTTGGCATCCAGGATGCGCATGCTGGCCAGGTCGTAGATGAAGGCCGGGCTGGGCAGCGCCAGGAACTTGGCCTTCAGCAGTGCCTCGGACTGCGCCAGTTGCGCATGTTCGTCCACGATCAAGGCCACGAAACGCCGCAGCACCAGGTGGATCACGATGCTGGACAGCAGCAGGAAGCTGGCGTCCGACCAGCGTTCCGGCGTGGCGGCGCCGGCCAGGTTGAGCAGACGGTTGCCGAGCAGCAGCCAGAGCACGCCGATCAGCAGGTAGAGGCCGGTCAGCGTCCACAGGCCTTGCTGCAGGCGCTCGGCCAGGCGAAGTCGGGACACCGGAGGGGACGAGAATACGGGCGCGGCGGCAGGTTGGTGCATGGGTCCGCGAACGACCTCAGGAGCTGGGCGATGCGGCCATCTTAGCCGCAACTGCGTCCGGTTCGGTCGCGCCCGAAACAGGTCCCTCAACTAATCCGCCGAGCGGCCGTTATCCATTGCGACTCCGAGCCAGGGGTCGATCCTTCGGAGTGTTCCAGAGTGGACTCAGGCGTCATTGCAAGCATGCTGCAGCACCCGCTGACCTCAGCGGTGGTGCTGTTGGATGCGCATGGCCAGCCCCTGGCGGCCAATCGTGTTGCGCAGTCCCTCGGGCTGCCGGCAACCCTCGGCGCATACGCCGAGGTACTGGAGAGCAGTCGGGCCCAGGTGGCCGATAGCGGCGGCATGACCGCCTGCGTGCTGCCCGGCACCGCTGGCGGACGGCTGGAAGGCTGGCTGCGTGCGGTCTGCGACGAGCACGGCCAGGTGATGGCCTTCACCTTGAGCATTCCCGAGCCGATGGGTGCCGATGGCACCAGCCGCTGGGAAATGGGACTGGACAGTGCCGACCACGGATTGTGGGACTGGGATATCCCGGCCGACGTGGTGTACCGCTCCGAACGCTGGACCCGCATGCTCGGCTATTCCGAGCAGCCGCTGCCGAATAACCTCACCGCGCTTTCCGGTCTGATCCATCCCGACGACCACGCGCATGTCAGTGCCGCGGTGCAGGCGCATCTGGATGGCCGCACCGATACCTACGTGGCCGAATTTCGCCTGCGCCAGCACGATGGCCAGTGGCGCTGGATCCTGGATCGCGGCCGCGTGGTCTCGCGCACCGCAGATGGCCGCCCGCTGCGCATGGTCGGCACGCATACCGATGTGCATCACCAGAAATTGCTCGAGCAGCAGCTGCGCGAGCAGCAGGCCCAGCTCGAAGAAGCCCAGCGGATCGCCAGCATGGGCAGCTGGAGCTGGGACTCGCTGAAGGACCAGCTCTGGGTTTCGCAGGATTTCCTGCAGCAGCTCGGCATGACCCAGCTGCGCCTACAGGGCATCCGCGACCTGCTGCGTCTGCTCGCCCGGCCGTCGGTTGCGCAATTGCGCAGCGCCTGGCGCAAGATCAAGCACGAAGGCCTGCCGGTCCATTTCGAGCTGGAGATCAATGGCCAGCTCGGCGTCAATCCGCATCACCTGCGGGTGTGGGCGCAGCCGGTCTTCGATGGCGACGGCAGCATGGTGCGTGTCCTGGGCCAGCTGCAGAACGTCACCGAACAACGCCAGACCGACGCCCTGATCCGCTGGCGCACCGAATTGCTCAACCGCGTGTCCGCGCTGGGCAAGATCGGCGGCTGCGAGATCGAGGTCGACACCCGTCGCATGCAGTGGACCGAGGAGTGCTACCGCATCCACGGCCTGCGCAAGGAAAACATCACCCTGGAGCAGGCGCTGGCGCTGTACACCCAGGATTCGCGCGATGCCTTCGAAGCGGCACTGCTGCGCATCTCCGATGGCGGCCTGCCCGAGCAACTGGAGCTGTGCTTCTATCGCAATTCCGGCCAGCGCATCTGGGTGCAGGTCCTCATCGAACTGGACCGCCGCGAAGGCCTGCCGCCGCGCTTCGTGGCCCTGTTCCGCGATGTCACCCGCGAGCGCGAGGCCAACGAACGCATCGAGCTACTGGCGCATTACGACCGCCTGACCGGTCTGCCGAACCGCTTCCTGCTGCGCGAGCAGGCAGAAAACGCCATCCGTGAGGCGCACGAGCGCGGCCAGGTGATGGCCATGCTGCTGATCGATCTGGATGGCTTCAAGAGCATCAACGACTCGTTCGGTCATGCCACCGGCGACAACCTGCTCAAGCTCGCCTCCGCGCGTCTGCATCAGCACCTGCGCAACAGCGACCTGTTCGGTCGCTTCAGCGACGACGAATTCATCGTACTGCTGCGCGATCTGTCCGAGCCGGAAGATGCCGGCCATGTGGCGCGCAAGCTGATCAGCGCGCTGGGCGAACCGCTGCGCAAGGACCACGTCACCCTCAAGCTCGGCGCCAGCATCGGCATCGCGCTGCAAGGGGAAGGCCTGTCGGACTTCGATAGCCTGCTGCGCGCCGCCGACGCGGCGATGTACGCGGCCAAGGAATCCGGCCGCAACACCTTCCATTACTACAGCCAGGACGTGCTGCTGCGTGCGCAGCGCCGCCTGGAGCTCGAGCATGCGCTGCAGGGCGCACTCGAGCGCGAAGAGTTCACCCTGGTCTACCAGCCGCTGGTCAACACCGTGGGCGATTCCTCGCCGGCAATCGAGGCGCTGATGCGCTGGAATCGCCCGGGCCATGGCCCGTGCAGTCCGGCCGAATTCATCCCGATCGCCGAAGAATGCGGCGAGATCGTGCGCCTGGGCGAGTGGGTCATCGGCGAAGCCTGCCGCCAGGCGGTGGTCTGGGATCGCGCCGGACTCAATTTCAGCCGCATCGCGGTCAATGTGTCGGCCGTGCAGCTGCGCGAGCGCGGCTTTGCCGAGCGCGTGCTGGAGATCTGCCGCGACAACAGCTGGTCGCCGTCGCGGCTGGAGCTGGAGCTGACCGAATCGGCCCTGATCCGCGATTCGGACTCGCTGCGCCGATGCTTCGAACTGTTCGAACAGAATGGCGTGCTGCTGGCGGTGGACGACTTCGGCACCGGCTTCTCCAACCTGCATTACCTCAACCGTTTCCCGGTGCAGCGCCTGAAGATCGACCGCAGCTTCGTACAGGGCATGCTCGACGACGCCAACACCGCCGAAGTCACCCAGGCCATCGTGCATCTGGGCCACGCACTGGGCATGCAGGTGGTTGCCGAGGGCGTTGAGACGGTGCAGGAAGATGCCTTGCTACGCCAGCAGGGCTGCGATGAGATCCAGGGCTACTTCTACTCACGCCCGCTGTCGCCGCGCGACATGGCGCAGTGGCTGCGCGAGGCCGAAGCCGGCATGCGCCTGGGCGCGCGGCTGGTGATTGCCAGCTGAGACCATAGTTTGGCTCGATAGCGCGACCAGAAACGAGGGCGGTTGTCCCGTGCCTGCATGGATGACTGCCGGCGTGGCCGTGCCACGCGGTAAGCACCGACTGATGCAGTTTGATCGATCGACATCGTGCCGGTCCTATTCCGGTTCGAACGACAGTTCGCGTCTTCAGAGCAGCGGTGTGCGCTCTCGCCGTTTATCAGGGAAGAAAAGGGACAGATAGCCAGCCGCGATCGCGCGGTCGCGAAGTCTCAAGCCAACTCCTTCTGCTGTCACCACGGTGACCTCGGTCACCGTGCCTTGCGGATTGACCTGCACTTCCCGGACAAGGCGGTCGCGCCACGCAGCCGGCGGGATCGCTGCATCATGGTTCGGGCGGCCAACGACATACGGGGTTCCCGGATCGTTCGACAGCGGCAAGTCTGCCAGCCTGGCATGGACCTGTAGCGTCTGTTCCCCGCTGCGTCCATCTCCTGTGCTTGCGCGAAACCTCCACAGGCCGGGCTTGCCTCCCTGGCCCGGATCGGCACCGTAGCAGTGCTTGATGCCACGGTAGTCGGGGTACCGACGGCTCGACACTTCCTGCCCGGAGGCATCGAACGCCTGCACTACCAATGCGCCTACGTCGGTCTCGGCGAGATCGGTCGCGACACACACCTGGTGAGTGTGCCGACTATCGGTCAAAAACTGGATGGTTTGCTGGCGGGCAATCGAATGAGGTGGCCGGGCTTCCCAGAGAATTCAAGATACACCCCATCATCTGCCGCATTGGCCGAGCGAGAGAGCGCTGCCGCAAGCAACGCCAGGCAACTGGTTTTCATGGCATCCAGCGCTCAATCCGAAGAAGACAGCATGCCGATCGCGCTGGTTGGCGACAGGCTCAGGAGGTGAGATGGATGGTAGCGGTCCTGGCCAGACCTGACACAGCCGCAGCCGGTGCAAGCGAGTCCCGGGCCGGGCAGGGTGTCCAAGGAGCGTACGCACGGCATTGGCGATGCGGGGAGGAGCGAAAGAAGCGGACGGCTCAGGAGCCTGGGATCGGGCAGTCTAACAACACGGCCGGGCGCCTGCCGAGGCACGCCCCGCCGGTCTGGCATCAGCGCCCGGAGGCGCCGACCGCGTCGCCGTCCAGGCCCAGGTCCCAGGCCACCGTGGCGAACAGCAGCTCGTCTTCGCTGCAGTCGCGGCGCGGATTGATCATTGCCTTGACTTCCGCGCGGGCGGCAAGCTCCAGCCGTTCCAGCGCGGCCGGCAGCCGTACGCGCCGCAACACAGGCCTGGCCGCGTCGCTGAGCGCAATGCGCTCGGCATGCGCGGCAGCCAATGCGGCGGACTGCAGCGCATCGGTGGGAACAGTGTCGATGGTCGGGGCGAGCAGCGTCATGACGAAACACCAGGTCGGTACGGAACGACAAATCCCCGGAGGGCCGGGGAATGTCGGGATCAGGGGATGCGGGTCGGCATCGGTCTCAGAACAGCTCGACCGTGCCGGCGCCCATGCCCTGCTGCGCCACCGGCTTGTGCGGCGGGCGTTCCCACTCCACGCGCATGTCGCGCAGGCGGTTGGACACCTTGGCCAGCGCGGCGACCAGGTCGCTGTCGTACACGCCGCCATTGCGATGCAGCAGTTCCTGCAGCGCCACCGCCTCACGGTTGATCGCGGTGAGGCGATCGAGGTGGGTGTGGATGCCGCTCAGCGTCTGCGTGGCGATGTCCTCGAACTGCAGGGCACGCACCGCTTCGGCCACGCTGCCGTCGATGGCACGGGCGCATTCGGAAATTTCGCGCATGCCATCGCCCAACGAGGCATTGATCTGGGCGACGTTCTCCAGCATGGCGGCCGATTCGTGGCGGGCTTCGCGGGAGCGGTCCATGTGGCGCGAGGCCAGTTGCGAGACCGTTTCACGCACCTTGGCGATCGATTCCTTGGAGCTGTGGGCCAGCTTGCGGATCTGCTCGTTGAAAGTGGTGGAGCGTTCGGACAGGTTGCGCACTTCGTCGGCGACCACCGCGAAACCGCGACCGGCTTCACCGGCACGCGCAGCTTCGATGGCGGCGTTCAGGGCCAGCAGGTTGGTCTGGTCGGCGATCGACTTGACGTCTTCCAGCAGCGCGAAGATGCCATCCAGGTGCTGGGCCATCTCATCGATGTGATGCACCGTGGTATTGCTCTGGCCGCTCACCTGTTCCAGCGCTTCCACCAGTTGCTCCATGCGGGAGCTGGCGTGCTGGGCGAAGCGGGCGACGTCGACGCCGGCGCTGCCGTCGTCACCGGCACGGTCGACGATACGGGCCAGCGCCTGGCTCTGCTGGCGCGACTTGCGGTTCATCGCTTCGAAGCTGCCACCCAGGCCGGACACGGCCTGGCGGATCAGTTCGCGGGCACGCTCGACTTCCGAGCGCGAACCGTCGACTTCGTTGCTGACGAACGTACGCAGTTCGTTGAGCAGCTGGTCCTGCTCGCGCAGGATGCGGGCCTGGTCCGGGTTGGGCCGGAACTGGGAGTACGTCACCCAGGCAGCAAAACCCAACCAACTGAGGGTCATGGTCGCCAGAATCGCCCAGCGCACCGAAGCGGGCCAGTCGAATCCGACAGCGAATGGAAACAGCAAGGTCAGAGCCAAAGGGGCGGCCAGACGGATGAGTGGACGTGAATACATGGGCGTTCTCGGCAGAGTCACGGTTGCTGTATCGGCAATACCCCCGTGGTCTTTAGCGACGATCGCCATCTCGTCTTGCGCATGCCGCCGTCACTGGCAGGCGCTAGCGGTTACTGCGGGCGTTTTCACCCGGCATTTCCGCGCTGTTCAACGCAGCGCGCGATCCACCGCTTCGCTCATCGCGCGCTTGGCGAACAGGAAATCCCACAGGCTGCCGCCCATCTGCCGCCATAGCACCGCCGAGCGGACCGCCGCCAGCAACAGCGCGCGGATCTCCGCCACCACGCCGGCCTGGCCCAGGTAGTGGGGATTACCCTGCACCATGACCTTGGGGCGCAGGTGGCTGATGGTCTGCGCATAGAGCCCGCCCAGCGAGCTCAACACATCCGGATGCGCGCTATCGCCCAGGCTCCGCGCCTGACGCGCCGCTGCATCGATTCCGCTGGAGACCGTGGCCACGGTCGCGTTGTCGCGCACAAAGCGGCGCTCCAGTTGCAGCACCGCCAGCGCCAGCCGCGGCAACACCTCGTCCTGGCCCTGGTTGCGAAAGTAGTTGTGCAGCAGGCGCAGGCCGGGCGCCAGGGCCGCCGCCGAGCCGTACACTGCCTCCGGCGAGGCCGCATCCACCCGAAACACGCTGTCGATGGCGGTGCGCACCGTGGCCGCCTCCGAATGCCCGGTTTCGGCGATCCGCCGCACCTGCTGCAGGGCCTGGGCAACGCCGGCCAACGCCAGCACACGGTGATCCATGGAAACACTCATCAAGCCACACCCTCGGGGGAAGAAGAAGATCCTGCCAATTGACGCTCCAGCGGCGCATCGGTGGCGGCAATGACCGCGCCGCCGAGGCATTGCTCGCCGTCGTACAGCACCAGCGACTGCCCCGGCGTCACCGCCCGCTGCGGCCGCTCGAAGCGTACCTGCACGCTGCCGTCGTCTTGCACCTCCACCATGCACGGCTCGTCCGGCTGCCGGTAGCGTGTTTGCGCGGTGCAACTGAAGCTGCGTGCCGGCGGCGCACCGGCGACCCAATGGGCCAGCTCGGAGTGCAGCCAGCGCGACTGCAGCAGCGGGCTGTCGCGGTCCTGGTCCACGTACAGCACGTTGCTGGCCACATCCTTGCCCACCACGTACCACGGCGCCGCCGCACGGCCGCGCACCCCGCCGATGTTCAGGCCTTCGCGCTGGCCCAGGGTGAAATAGAACACGCCGGGGTGCTCGGCAATGCGCTGGCCCTGCGGGTCGCGGATCTCGCCGGTGCGCGCGGGCAGGTAGCGGCCCAGGAACTCGCGGAAGTCGCGCTCGCCGATGAAGCAGATCCCGGTGGAATCCTTCTTGGCATGGGTCGGCAGGCCGGCGTCCTGGGCGATGCGGCGCAGCGTGCTTTTCTCCAGTTCGCCGATCGGGAACAGGGTGGCGGCCAGCTGGGTTTGCCCCAGCTGGTGCAGGAAGTAGCTCTGGTCCTTGCTCCGGTCGGCACCGCGCAGCAGCCGCCAGCGACCGCCGCTGTAGGCAACCCGGGCGTAATGCCCGGTGGCGATGCGCTCGGCACCCAGCGCCTGCGCCGCCTCCAGGAAATGCTTGAACTTGACCTCGCGGTTGCACAGCACGTCGGGATTGGGAGTGCGCCCGGCGGCGTATTCGGCCAGGAAGTGCTCGAACACGCCACTCCAGTATTCGCCGGAAAAATCGCGGAAGTGGAAGGGGATGCCCAGTACCCCGCAGACCGCGACCGCGTCGCGGCGGTCGTCTTCGGCGCGGCAATCGCCGCTGCCATCGTCGGCCCAGTTCTGCATGAACAGCCCGGCGATCGACTCGCCCTGTCGCGCCAGCTGCCAGGCCGCCACCGACGAATCCACCCCGCCGGACACGCCCACCACGATGCGTGGCGTACTCATGCGACGTGCCGCACCAGCGCCAACGGGTGCCGCTGCCCGGCCAGATAGTCGGCCACCACCTCCCACACCAGCGGGCTGCGCAGGCGCTCGCTGGCGCCACGCAATTCCTCCGGTGTCATCCACAGCGCCCGCACCACGCCGGTATCCAGGCTGCGCTCGGGGCGGTGGGTGAGCGCATCGGCGACGAAGGCAAAACGCAGATAGCACTGGCCGGTCGGCGCCAGCCACTGGTAGGTGCCGATGAAGTGGGTCGGCCGCACGTCCCAGCCTGTCTCTTCCAGGGTTTCGCGCACGGCGGCCTCGAGCAGGCTCTCATCCGGCTCCAGATGCCCGGCCGGCTGGTTCAGCAGCAGGCGGCCGCCGATACGCTCTTCCACCTGCAGCAAGCGTCCGTCGCGCACCACCACGGTGGCCACCGTGACGTCCGGATGCCAGCGCTGTTCCTGCGCGCTCATGGGGAGGCTCCAGTGCGCGGCAGCGCACGGTCCGGTACCGCGGCAGGACGGCAGCCGGAAAGGCGGCGCAGGGCGGGGCGGGGCGTGCAGCGACGCGTGTGGGCGGTGGTCGACGGCGCCAGTGCAGGCGCGGTCAGGGAATCGGTCATCAAGGGCAAGCCATGGAATCAGAGACAAATTGTGCGGGCCGCGGCGCAAATCGTCCAATGCGTGCGGCGATGAACCGTATAATGACCGGATGCCTCGGAAGACCTCCCACGAACACGATCACGGCCTCACGGTCGAAGCCAGCAAGCCTGAGGTGGCGCCACCGCCGCGCTACCAGGTGTTGCTGTTGAACGACGACTACACCCCGATGGACTTCGTGGTGACCGTCCTGCAGCAGTTTTTCAATCTGGACCTGGAGCGCGCCACCCAGGTCATGTTGCACGTCCACACCCGTGGGCGCGGCGTCTGCGGGGTCTACAGCCGCGAAGTCGCCGAGTCCAAGGTCGCGCAGGTCAACGAGTTTTCGCGCATGAACCAGCACCCGCTGCTGTGCACGATGGAACAGAGCTGAGACCGATATCGGATCATTCCAGCAGCGCAACAGTGTGACTGCAATCGCGTGCTAACGCCGTCTGAACATACCTATTCGATAGGGTTGTGGAAAATCCCGACAAAAGCCGCATATTGTTGGCAACAGCCGTTCGGAGTGACCAATGTTCAGCAAAGACCTAGAGCAAACCATCGGCCAGTGCTACAAGCGAGCACGCGAGGCGCGTCATGAGTTCATGACCGTCGAGCACCTGCTGCTCTCGCTGCTGGACAACCCCTCCGCGCAGGCCGTGCTCAAGGCCTGCGGTGCGGATCAACTGCGCCTGCACAACGACCTGGAACAGGCCATCGAGGCCTCGGTGTCGCGTCTGGCCGAAGACGACGGCCGCGACACCCAGCCGACCCTGGGCTTCCAGCGCGTGCTGCAGCGCGCCGTCTACCACGTGCAGTCCTCGGGCAAGAAGGAAGTCACCGGGGCCAACGTGCTGGTGGCCATCTTCGGCGAGAAGGACTCACACGCGGTGTACTTCCTGAACCAGCAGGACATCACCCGGCTGGATATCGTCAACTACCTGTCCCACGGCATCGCCAAGCTGGGCGAAGACGGCGAGCAGCCGTCCGCGTCCGACGGCGAGCCCAAGAGCGAGGGTGGGGAAGGCGAAGGCAAGGGCGACGCCCTGGCCGAGTACGCCACCAACCTCAACGAGCAGGCGCGCAACGGCAAGATCGACCCGCTGGTGGGGCGTGCCGACGAGATCGAGCGCACCATCCAGGTGCTGTGCCGCCGCCGCAAGAACAACCCGCTGTACGTGGGTGAAGCAGGTGTGGGCAAGACCGCGATCGCTGAGGGCCTGGCCAAGCGCATCGTCGACAACGACGTGCCGGAAGTGCTGGCCGACGCAGTGATTTTTTCGCTCGACCTGGGGGCGCTGGTCGCGGGCACCAAGTATCGCGGCGACTTCGAGAAGCGCCTGAAGGGCGTGCTGACCGCGCTGAAGAAGGTGCCGAATGCGGTGCTGTTCATCGACGAGATCCACACCATCATCGGTGCCGGTTCGGCATCCGGCGGCACCATGGACGCCTCCAACCTGATCAAGCCGGCGCTGGCCTCGGGCGAGCTGCGCTGCATCGGCTCGACCACCTTCCAGGAATACCGCGGCATCTTCGAGAAAGACCGCGCCCTGGCGCGTCGTTTCCAGAAGATCGACATTGTCGAGCCGACCGTCGGCGAGACCTTCGAGATCCTGCAGGGCCTCAAGCCCAAGTACGAGGCGCATCACGGCGTGACCTACGCCGACGATGCCTTGCAGGCGGCGGTGGACCTGTCGGTCAAGCACATCGGCGACCGGCTGCTGCCGGACAAGGCGATCGATGTGATCGACGAAGCCGGTGCGCGCCAGCGCCTGCTGCCGGAAGGCAAGCGCAAGGAGCTGATCGACATCGAGGAAATCGAGACCATCGTCGCCAAGATGGCGCGGATCCCGGCCAAGCAGGTCAGTGCGACCGATAAGGACGTGCTGCAGCACCTGGAGCGCAACCTGAAGATGGTGATCTTCGGGCAGAACCCGGCGATCGAAACGCTGGCCGGCTCCATCAAGCTGGCACGCTCGGGGCTGGCCAATCCGGAAAAGCCGATCGGCAACTTCCTGTTCGCCGGCCCGACCGGCGTCGGCAAGACCGAGGTCACCAAGCAGCTCGCGCTGCAGCTGGGGATCGAACTGGTGCGCTTCGACATGTCCGAGTACATGGAAGCCCATTCGATCAGCCGGCTGATCGGTGCGCCTCCGGGCTATGTCGGCTTCGACCAGGGTGGCCTGCTGACCGAGAAGATCGTCAAGACGCCGCACTGCGTGCTGCTGCTGGACGAGGTGGAGAAGGCGCACCCGGACATCTTCAACATCCTGTTGCAGGTCATGGACCGCGGCATCCTTACCGACACCAACGGGCGCGAGGCCAACTTCAAGAACGTGATCCTGGTGATGACCACCAATGCCGGTGCCACCCAGGCATCGCGGCGGTCGATCGGTTTCACCAAGCAGGATCACTCCACCGATGCGATGGAGTCGATTCGCCGCGGGTTCACGCCGGAGTTCCGCAATCGTCTGGATGCCATCGTGCAGTTCCAGCCGCTGGGCTTCGATCACATCTTGCGCGTGGTGGACAAGTTCATCATCGAGCTGGAAATGTTGTTGCAGGAAAAGCATGTCTCGCTGTCGGCCACCCCGACCGCGCGCGACTGGCTGGCCCAGCACGGCTTCGACCCGCTGATGGGCGCACGCCCGATGTCGCGCGTGATCCAGGAGAAGATCAAGCGCCCACTGGCCGACGAGCTGCTGTTCGGCAAGCTGGTGGAGGGCGGTCGCGTCAACATCGATGTGAAGGATGGCGAGCTGGTGGTGGAGGCGCATCCGGAGCCGGAGCGCTTGTTGCCTGCCACGGTCGACTGATCGCAGTCCTGCCCCAACAAAAAGCCGCTCTTGCGAGCGGCTTTTTTGTGTCTGCTGATCTGTGACAAGACACCAGCCGCCCAGAACCGGGAGGCCGCTCTGATTTGAAACGCACGCAGATGTGGTACGGCCGGCTTGAACGCGCGGCGACCTTGATGTCGGCAGATGTCGGCGGGTGCCGGGAGCGCCATGTCGCTGGCGTCGCAGCGACTTGCCGGTATGCGAACCCGCCCACAGCCAGTTCGAGCCTCGCGTGGAGCTGCACAGGACATTGCCGCCCACCGGCGTGCCGCCACTCATGCGCCGACCGGCAAACCCTCAAGTCCTATGGCGAGTGCCAGATTCCAAATCGCAGGCACGACAAAAAGCGGCCATGGGCCGCCTCGCGTCTCAGCACCAAAACCGCTTACTTCATGCGGTAGGTAATACGGCCCTTGGTAAGGTCGTACGGCGTCATCTCGACCTTGACACGGTCGCCGGTCAGGATGCGGATGTAGTTCTTGCGCATGCGGCCGGAGATGTGGGCGATGATCTCGTGCCCGTTTTCCAGCTTGACCCGGAACGTGGTGTTGGGGAGCGTCTCGCTGACGCTGCCTTCGAATTCAATGGAGTCGTCTTTCGACATGTAATCCTGTGCAATCACGGCTGGCCCGGCAGGGCCGTAAGGGACGGCATTTTACGCCCCATCTCCCCGTGGTGCAAATTTTATGTTAAGCGAACCTCACAGAGTTCGCGCGCCAGACGTTCGCCGTAGCGCGCAGACCAACTGCCTGCCGGCTCCGGCTGCGCCACCTGATGCTGCACGTACCGCAGAAACTCGGTACGCGGCAGGCGTTGTGCTCCCAGGCTCAGCAGGTGGGGGTTTTCCACCTGCGCATCGAGTAGCGGCCATCCACGGGCATGCAGGTCGGCGGCCAGGGCGGCCAGGGCCACCTTGGAGCCGCCGCTGCGCGCACTGAACATGCTTTCGCCGAAGAACATCTGGCCGATCACCACGCCGTAGATGCCTCCCACCAGATGTGCGCCGTCGAAGACTTCCAGCGAATGCGCATGGCCAAGCTGGTGCAACCGGATGTACGCCTGCTGCATGGGGCGGGTGATCCATGTGCCGTCCTGGCCGGCGCGCGGGATGGCGGCGCAGGCTGCGATGACGTGCTCGAACGCCGTATCGGCGCGCACAGTCCAGGTGCTGGTGCGCAGTTGGCGCCTGAAGCGCGAGGACAGGCGCACGCCATCGGTGCGGAACACCATGCGCGGGTCCGGGCTCCACCACAGCAGCGGCTGGCCATCGGAAAACCAGGGGAACACGCCATGCGCATAGGCATTGAGCAGGCGCGGCACCGACAGGTCGCCGCCGATCGCCAGCAGGCCGTCCGGCTCGCGCAATGCCTGCTCGGCAGGCGGAAACGGCGCCCCCGGATCGGCGGAAAGCAAAAAGGGAAGGGCACGCGACATCCGGCGAGTGTAGGGCCTGGCGCGAAGATCGTAGTGGCGGTCTCGCTCAGCGGCGAGTGGCCGGATCGCCCAATGGATGGTCGTTGCGATCGTGTCGTGTCGCAACGCTGCAAGCAAGTGGCTCGGTCTCGGTCCCGCCGCCCGGCTCGCTGCCGCTCCGTGTGCCTGCCGGTAGCGCTACGACACGAGGCTTCGCTTGGCGCCGTTGGGTCGGGCGATATCGCCATGCCGGCTCAATCGCGGAACGGGCTGTGCTCGGCCAGTTCGAGGGCATGCTGGGCAACCGCCGCGCGCTCATCGGCGCACCATTGCGCCAGCGGCTCGCGAAAGCCGGGGTCGGCGATCCAGTGGCGGCTGCGCACCAGCGTCGGCAGGAAGCCGCGCGCGATCTTGTGCTGGCCCTGCGCACCGGGCTCGAAGCGGGCCAGGCCTTCGCGCAGGCAATACTCCAGACCCTGGTAGTAGCAGGTTTCGAAGTGCAGGCCGGGCAGGGCCTCGCCGCCCCAATAGCGTCCGTACAAGGTGTCGTGGCCGCGCAGGCACAGCGCGCCGGCGATAGGGCGGCCGTCGAGGTCGGCCAGGAACATCACCAGCTGGCGCGGCATGGCCGTTGCCAGGTGCTGCAGGAACTGCGGCGTGAGCGCGGGCGAGTTGCCGTACTCGTTGAAGGTCTTCAGATAGAAGCCGTACATCGCGGCTAGGTCGTCCTGGCTGGCCTCGTTGCCATGCACCACGCGCATACGGATGCCGGCGCGCTGCACCTTGGCCCGCTCCTGGCGGATGTTCTTGCGCCGCTTGTGGTCCATGGCGCCGAGGAAGGCCTCGAAGTCGGCCCAGCCGGCGCTGTTGTGCCAGTGGTACTGCAGGTCGTTGCGTTCCAGCCAGTCGCCATCGAAGGCGGTGTCTTCGTCTGCGCGGTGGAAATTCACATGCGCCGACGACAGGCCGCTGCGCTCGACCAGCTCGCGCATCGCCGCCAGTAGCTGCGGTCGCCACTTGGGCGCGCCCAGCAGGCGTGGCCCGGTTACTGGCGAGTAGGGCACCCCGCACAGCCACTTGGGGAAATACGCCTGCCCGTAACGCGCATACGCATGCGCCCAGGCGTGGTCGAACACGAACTCGCCGTGCGAATTGTTCTTCAGGTAGCCCGGCGCGGCGGCGACCAGTGTGTCGCCCTCCCACAGGGTCAGATGCAGCGCGTTCCAGCCCCAGTCCGGGCGCAGGCAGCCTTCGCGCTCCAGTCCCTCCAGAAACGCGTAGCCGATGAAGGGATGCGTGCCATCGTGCAAGGCATCCCATGCGCCAGCCGGCACTTCGTCCAGCCGGCGGCACCAGCGGGCGGTGACGCTCACCCGCACTGCCCGCAGGGCCGGCCGGTCGCAGGGCGCGGCCGGCGCTCGATGGTCACCTCAGACGCCCTTGTCGAGATAACGCTCGGCATCCAGTGCCGCCATGCAGCCGAAGCCGGCCGAGGTGATCGCCTGGCGGTAGTGCTGGTCGGCCACGTCGCCGGCGGCGAACACGCCGGCCACCGAGGTTTCGGTCGCTGCGCCGTTGAGGCCGGAGCGGATCTCCAGGTAGCCGTTGTTCATCGCCAGCTGGCCATCGAACAGCTGGGTGTTGGGGTGGTGGCCGATGGCCACGAAGAAACCGTGCGCAGCGATGTCGCGGGTGCTGCCGTCGATGGTGGACTTGACCCGTACGCCGGTCACGCCGGCATCGTTGCCCAGCACTTCGTCCACTGCGTGGTGCCAGACGGTTTCGATCTTGCCGGCGGCGACCTTGGCGAACAGCTTGTCCTGCATGATCTTTTCGGCGCGCAGGGTGTCGCGGCGATGCACCAGGTAGACCTTGCGGGCGATATTGGACAGATACAGCGCTTCCTCGACCGCGGTATTGCCGCCGCCGACAACCACCACGTCCTGGTCCTTGTAGAAGAATCCGTCGCAGGTGGCGCAGGCGGAGACGCCGCGCCCCTTGAAGGCCTCCTCGGTGGGAATGCCCAGGTACTTGGCGGTGGCACCAGTGGCGATGATCAGCGCGTCGCAGGTGTATTCGGCGCTGTCGCCGACCAGCCGGAACGGGCGCTGCGACAGGTCGGCGGTGTGGATGTGGTCGAAGATGACCTCGGTGTCGAAGCGCTCGGCGTGCGCCTGCATGCGGGTCATCAGGTCCGGGCCCATCAGGCCATGGGGGTCGCCCGGCCAGTTGTCCACCTCGGTGGTGGTCATCAGCTGGCCGCCCTGCTGCAGGCCGGTGATGACCACCGGCTTGAGGTTGGCGCGGGCGGCGTACACCGCGGCGGTCCAGCCGGCCGGGCCGGAGCCCAGGATCAGCAGGCGGGAATGCTTGGCGGGACTGGCAGAAGAGGCGCTCATGTATACTCGCGATCTAGGAATTGATGGGGTTGGCGCAGGTCGATCGCGCCCCCGTGGCGGCATAGAGTGGCGGTCCCCACCCGGTGAATCAAGGCGGCGCGATGGAACTGCTTGAACCGCAGATGGCATGGTTGCCCCACGTTGCGTGTCCGACGCCGCCTTGTGCGGCGTTTTTCGTTGACTTCCGCACGGCCCGGCAAGCGTCGGGTCGCTCGACTGCTGTAACCGCGGCCTCAGTCGTTTATTATCAACCACTAACAGCATTTTTCTAAGGTCTGGCTACAGGTGGCAAAGCAGGTTCCCGAACGCAGCAAGCCCGCAGAGGGCAAAGCGTCGTCGCGCAAGACGGCGGTGGCGGACACTCCGCGCCGACAGAAGCTGTGGCGCGATCTGGCCTTGATCGCAGTGGCGCCGTTGCTGCTGTATCTGCTGGCCAGCCTGTTCACCTATTCGGCCACCGATCCCGGCTGGTCGCGCACGGGCAACCTGGTCGCGCCGATCCACAACATGGGCGGCCGGTTCGGCGCCATGGCCGCGGATGTGTTGCTGCAGTTGTTCGGTTACGTGGCCTTCCTGCTGCCGGTGATCCTGGGCGCGGTGGCCTGGATCGCGCTGATCGGCGAGCGCGAGGAGCAGAGCCAGAGCGATCTCGGGCCGGCGCTGCGGCTGGTGGGCATGGTGGGCTTTCTGATCTCTTCGACCGGGTTCCTGCATCTGCGCCTGTTCCAGGGCGAGGTGGCCGAGGCCGGCGGCATTCTCGGCAAGCTGGTCAGCGGCTCGCTCAGCTCCGGCTTTGGCGCCCTGGGCGCCAACCTGTTCGTGGTGGTGCTGCTGCTGGTGTCGATCACGCTGGCCACCGGCCTGTCGTGGTTCGCGGTGATGGAGCGCATCGGCAAGTGGGTGCTGGCGCTGGGGCCGCTGATGCAGCGCAAGACCCACCAGGCCAGCGAGTGGCAGCAGACCCGGGTGATGCGCGAGGAGCGCGAGGAAGTGCGCAAGGTCGATGCGGTCAAGCAGGCCAAGCGCGAGCCGGTCAAGATCGAGCCGCCACCGGCACCGGTGGTGGAGAAGAGCGAGCGCGCCAAGCGCGACACCCAGATCCCGATGTTCCAGGGGGTGAGCACCGATGGCTCGGACCTGCCGCCGCTGGCGCTGCTGGACGACCCCAAGCCGCAGGCCAAGGGCTATTCGGAAGAGACCCTGGAAACCCTGTCGCGGCAGATCGAATTCAAGCTCAAGGATTTCCGCATCGAGGCGCAGGTGGTCGGGGCCTACCCGGGTCCGGTGATCACCCGTTTCGAAATCGAACCGGCGCCGGGCATCAAGGTCAGCCAGATCAGTTCGCTGGACAAGGACATCGCACGCGGGCTGTCGGTGAAGTCGGTGCGCGTGGTGGACGTGATTCCGGGCAAGTCGGTGATCGGCCTGGAAATCCCCAACGTCAGCCGCGAGATGATCTTCCTGTCCGAACTGCTGCGCTCCAAGGAATACGACAAGTCGGCCAGCCCGCTGACGCTGGCCCTGGGCAAGGACATCGCCGGCCGCCCGACCGTGGCCGACCTGGCGCGCATGCCGCACTTGCTGGTTGCCGGTACCACCGGCTCGGGCAAGTCGGTGGCGGTCAATGCGATGGTGCTGAGCCTGTTGTTCAAGGCCTCGCACAAGGAACTGCGGATGCTGATGATCGACCCGAAGATGCTCGAGCTGAGCGTCTACCAGGGCATCCCGCACCTGCTGGCGCCGGTGGTCACCGACATGAAGGAGGCCGCCAATGGCCTGCGCTGGTGCGTGGCCGAGATGGAGCGCCGCTACAAGCTGATGAGTGCGGTGGGCGTGCGCAACCTGGCCGGCTTCAACAAGAAGGTCAAGGACGCCATCGACGCCGGCCAGCCGCTGATGGATCCGCTGTTCAAGCCGAACCCGGAACTGGGCGAGGCGCCGCGGCCGCTGGAGACGCTGCCGTTCATCGTGATCTTCATCGACGAATTCGCCGACATGATGATGATCGTCGGCAAGAAGGTCGAAGAACTCATCGCGCGCCTGGCGCAGAAGGCGCGTGCGGCCGGTATCCATCTGATCCTGGCCACGCAGCGGCCGTCGGTGGACGTGATCACCGGCCTGATCAAGGCCAATATCCCGACCCGCGTGGCGTTCCAGGTCAGCTCCAAGATCGACTCGCGCACCATCCTGGACCAGTCTGGCGCCGAGGCGCTGCTGGGCAACGGCGACATGCTGTACCTGCCGCCGGGCACCGCGCTGCCGGACCGCGTGCATGGCGCCTTCGTCAGCGATGAGGAAGTGCATCGGGTGGTCGAGCACCTCAAGGCCAGCGGACCGGTGTCCTATGTCGAAGGCGTGCTGGACGAAGTGCAGACCATGGGCGACGGCACCGTGGTCGGCGCCACCGGCTTGCCCGAAAGCAGTGGCGGTGGCGGCGACGAATCCGACCCGCTGTACGACGAAGCGCTGCGCATCGTCACAGAGACCCGGCGCGCCTCGATCTCCGGCGTGCAGCGGCGGTTGAAGATCGGCTACAACCGCGCCGCGCGCCTGATCGAGGCGATGGAAGCGGCTGGCGTGGTCAGCCCGCCCGAGCACAACGGCGACCGCAGCGTGCTGGCACCGCCGCCGCCGAAGTAGCGCGGCGGTCACCGCCGTCCTGCGCGGCGCCGGGGCGGCATCGCGGGGCGAACCTGGCGGGAGTACCTGCTGCAGGCCTCAGTCGGATGGCGTGTAGTGGGTGCTGGAGCACTGCAGCGCGTCGTCCGGCGTCAGGTGCCGCAAGCACGCCCACCGCCGCGTTGTCGGCAGGGGCATGCGCAGCGATGCGGCAGAGTTGGAAGTCCATGCCTGTCATTGCCGGGCACAACGGCTACCCTGTGCAGTACGCGCCACCTTGGCCTGTCGTGATCGAGACCCATGCTGCATTGTCCCTTGTTGTTGCTCGTGCTGTTGTTCTGCGCGCCGCTGCTGGCCCAGGCCCAGGCCCAGCAGCAGGCCGCTCCTGCCCCGGCGGCCGTTCGCGCCCAGGCAGACACCAACTACAGCTTCGTGCGCTATCGCGCCGACTACGAGGTGCGCGCCGACGCCAGCAGCGTGGAGACAGACGAATACGAGATCCTGCTCAAGACCAAGTCGGCGGTGGAGCAGTTCAGCCAGGTGCGCCTGAGCTATAGCGAGAAGATGGAAACGCTCGAGGTGCTTCAGGCCTATACCGTCACCGCCGAGGGCCTGCGCCAGGATGTGGCCAGCGACAAGATCTATACCCAGGAAAGCTACTCCAGCGCCTCGGCGGCGATGTACGCCGACCGCAAGGTCAAGGTGGTGGTGTTCCCGAACCTGGCCCCGGGCGCACGCATCGTCTACCGGGTACGGCGGGCGCAGAACACCCCGTATTTCCCCGGATATTTCAGCCTGTGGGAGACCTTCAGCGTGTTTGCGCAGTACGACGATGCGGTGGTCACGCTGGTGGCGCCGAAGTCGTTGCCGATGCATCTGTCGGTGCGTGGGCTGCAGGGCGGCACCAAGCCGGTGGTGCGCGGCGATCAGGCGCGCTGGGAATGGCGGTATCAACGTACCGCGCCGATGAAGAACCAGAACTGGAGCGCGGCGAGCTGGGAGTTCAGCCCCACCTTGATGGCCAGCACCTTCGATAGCTGGTCGCAAATGGGCCTGGCGTATCACGTCAAGGGCGGGCGGGCGGCGGCGGTCACCCCGGCGATCCAGGCGTTGGCCGACCAGATCACCCAGGGCATCGGCGAGCCGCGTGCGCAGGCGGCGGCCCTGTACGCATGGGTGGCACGCAATATCCGCTACGTGGCGGTGTACCTGGGCAATGGCGGGCTGGAGCCCAACAGCGCCGACAGCATCCTGGCCAACCATTACGGCGACTGCAAGGACCACACGGTGATCCTGGAAGCGCTGCTGGCGGCCAAGGGCATCGCCAGCACGCCGGTGCTCATCGGTGCCGAGGGCGGGCCGACCTTGCCGGCGATCCCGGTGCTGGGGCGTTTCAATCACGCCATCACCTATATTCCGGCCTTCGATCTGTACGTCGATTCCACCAACCCGTATGCGCGCTTCGGGCAACTGCCGGCCGGCGATCTGGGCGCGCCGGTGGTGCATACGCGCGACGGCAAGGTCACTCACACGCCGCCGAACGACCGCAAGGTCAATCGCTACGTCGCGCGGACCGAATATCGCTTCACCCCGCAAGGCGGCCTGCAGGGGCTGACCACGCTCGATAGCGGGCAGACCGGCGAAGTGGGGTTGCGCGCGATGTTCGTGCAGCTCAATGCGCAGAACCGCAACCGCATCGAGGAATCGATCATTGCCCAGTCCGGCTTCGTGGGCACCGGCGATCTGCTGATCCAGGGCGATCCGCTGGACCTGGATACGCCGTTCAATTATCGCTATGCCTTCCAGGCCAGCGATGCGGTGGATTTTTCGGTGGTCGGCGGCATGACCTTGCCGGACATGCCTGGCGCCGAATCCACGCGCGCGGTCTATACGACCACCTCGGCCGAAGACAATCTGACCCCGTTCTACTGCAACGACAGCGTGCGCGAGGAAACCTATGTGGTGACCTTGCCCGATACCGTACCCATCATCGCCATCCCGCGCAGCAGCCAGTTCCGCAATGCCGCCGGCGAGTACGCGGTGGAGTGGACGCGGCAGGGGCAGACCGTCACCGCCGTGCACCGGCTGCAGCGCGCTGCCGTACGTGGTCCGCTGGCCCTGTGCCAGCCGCAGGACTACCGCGCGTTTCGCGAGCTCTACCAGCAGGTGCGTCGTGGCTTCCGGGGCCAGATCGTCTACGGCGACCTGGCCAGGGTGCAGACGGCGCAATGAGCACACGGCACCTGCACACGCCTCAGATGAACGCGACAGCGCGATAGCGCTCGCCCATTCATCTATGAAGCTTCAGAATTGACCCAGTCCTTTCTGGAAGACCGCGATGCATCGCCAACTCCGTTATGCCGTCCTTGCCACCGCCCTGTTCGCCAGTACCGCTTTCGCCGGTGCGCGCCAGGAGCTGGACAGCTTCACCCGTGGCCTGAAGGGCCTGGACGGGCAGTTCAGCCAGCAGGTCAGCGATGCCAATGGCCGGGTCAAGGAACGCTCCAGCGGGCGGGTGGCGTTGTCGGCGCCACGCCAGTTTCGCTGGGAGTACGCCAAGCCCTACAAGCAGCTGATCGTGGCCGACGGCAAGAAGGTCTGGGTGTTCGATCCGGACCTGGAGCAGGTGACCGTGCGCGCGCAGGGCAGCGAAGAGCAGAACAGCCCGCTGGTTGCGTTGATCGATCCGGCGCGCTTGGACAAGCAGTACGACGTCAGCGAAGAGGCCGCGCCACGCGACGGCTTGCAGTGGTTGTCGTTGACGCCCAAGGTCGATACCGAGGCGAGCTTCCAGATGGCCTCGCTGGGATTCGGCAAGGACGGCCTGGCGAAGATGGAGGTGGTGGACGCGGTGGGGCAGCGTACCGCGATCAGTTTCAGCGGCTGGAAGCGCAATCCTGCCTTCGCCGCCGACACCTTCCGCTACACGCCGGCCAAGGGCGTGGATGTGGTGGGCGACGCGCAATAGGCCGTCGCTTGCAGCAAGCAAGCAGCCAGTGGCCTTCTTCGCAGAGGGTCGCTGACGACGCGATACAATGCCGCGTGGCACGAACCAAGCTCCCCATCGCTCCCGAAGCCGATCTGCTCAGCGCCGATGCCGATCACCTGCGCCCGCTGGCCGAGCGCATGCGTCCGCGCACGCTGGACGAGATGGTGGGGCAGAAGCGCCTGCTGACGCCCGACAGTGCGCTGCGTCGCGCGGTGGAGTCCGGCCGCGTGCATTCGATGATCCTGTGGGGCCCGCCCGGGTGCGGCAAGACCACCCTGGCACTGCTGCTCGCGAAGTATGCCGATGCCGAATTCAAGGCGATTTCCGCAGTGCTGTCCGGATTGCCCGATGTGCGCCAGGTGCTGGCCGAAGCGGCGCAGCGTTTTGCCGGCGGCCGGCGCACGGTGTTGTTCGTCGATGAGGTGCATCGCTTCAACAAGGCGCAGCAGGATGCCTTCCTCCCGCATATCGAGCGCGGCACCATCCTGTTCGTCGGCGCGACCACCGAGAATCCCTCGTTCGAGTTGAATTCCGCGTTGCTGTCGCGTTGTCGCGTGCACGTGCTGGAATCGGTGTCGCCGCAGGACATCGTCGAGGCGCTGCAGCGCGCCCTGCACGATCCCGTGCGCGGATTGGGGCAGGAAAGCATCCGGGTCGCGGAGGCGTCCTTGCTGGAGATCGCCGGTGCTGCCGACGGCGACGTGCGTCGCGCGTTGACGCTGCTGGAGATCGCCGCCGAGCTGGCCGCGGGCGAGGGTGGGGAGATCACGCCGCAGACCCTGCTGCAGGTACTGGCCGACCGCACCCGCCGTTTCGACAAGAACGGCGAGCAGTTCTACGACCAGATCTCGGCCCTGCACAAGTCCGTGCGCAGCTCCAACCCGGATGCGGCGCTGTACTGGCTCACCCGCATGCTCGACGGCGGCTGCGATCCGGCTTATCTGGCGCGGCGGCTGACCCGCATGGCGATCGAGGATATTGGCCTGGCCGATCCGCGCGCGCAAAGCATGGCGCTGGAAGCCTGGGACATCTACGAGCGTCTGGGCAGTCCGGAAGGCGAGCTGGCCTTTGCGCAACTGGTGCTGTACCTGGCCAGCACCGCCAAGTCGAACGCCGGCTATGCCGCCTTCAACCAGGCCAAGGCCGACGTGCGCGCTACCGGTACCCAGGAAGTTCCGCTGCACTTGCGCAACGCGCCGACCAAGCTGATGAAGACACTCGGCTACGGCCAGGATTACCAGTACGACCATGACGCCGAAGGCGGCATCGCGCTGGACCAGACCGGCTTTCCGGACGCGATGGGCGAGCAGGTCTATTACAACCCGGTGCCGCGCGGTCTGGAGATCAAGCTCAAGGAAAAGCTCGACCGCTTGCGCGCTGCGCGCGAGCAGGCGCGGGCTGACAAGGCGCGCAAGCCCACCGCATAATCGCTGGGGCAAAGGTGGGCTTGCTTCTTTGGCCGCGCGCACGCACTACGCAGCTGATGCCTGTCACTGCCACGCCGTGGCGGCAGTTCTATGCCCCAGCTGCGTTTTTCTACCGAGGATGACGATGCCGATGCTGCAGGCGACTGTTTCGAACACCCCGCCGGCCGGTTGGGTAGTGCGCGCATGAGCGCCTCGGTGTGGTGGCAGCAACTGTTGTTGGCGATGACCGGCGGTGCGCTCGGCTCCGGCCTGCGCTTTGCGATCGGTACATCGCTGCTGCAGCGCTTCGGCGCCGGGTTTCCGTGGGGCACCTTGACAGTGAACCTGGTCGGCTCGTTCTTCGCCGGCGTGCTGCTGGTGTGGCTGGAGGCGCGCGGCCCGTCGAGCTGGCCGCTGCGGGCGCTGCTGATCGTCGGGGTGCTGGGTGGGCTGACGACGTTCTCGTCGTTGATGATGGAATGCCTGGTCTTTGCGCGCAGCGATCGCAGCACGATGATCGGGCTCTATCTGGCAGTGACGCTGATGGCCGGGCTGGCATTGGTGTTTGCCGGCGCGCGCGCCGGGCAATGGCTGGTTGCGCGCTAAGCTGCGGCCTGTAATGGCGTCGCGCCGGTAGCGCGAGGCCGCGCTGCATGCAGCAGTGGTTTGCGGCGGCCGGTGCGCGGGCCGCGTGTGGTCTGGCCCATCCCCCTGTCAGCGCGGCAATGACCTCGACATGTCGGTCTGATGCGCTGTCTGCAACCACAGCAATAGGATGAAGCCATCGCCGGCGTGCGACCGGCAGCTCTGGTTGCAAGGCACGGTGGTGTTATCGGTGCGGCACGAGGCGTGACGTTGGTCAGCATCGACAGAACAAACGAAGGCGTGCTTGCGCACGCCTTCGTTGACCGGCTGACCGGCAGGACGAGAGCGACGCGACCGCCGTTCCCGCAATGCGCGGCCCAGTGCCTTACAGCGCTTCGATGATGCCGGCCGCGCCCATGCCGGTGCCGATGCACATGGTGACCATGCCGTACTTCTGCCGGCGGCGGCGCAGGCCGTGCACCAGGGTGGCGGCACGGATCGCGCCGGTGGCGCCCAGCGGGTGGCCCAGTGCGATCGCGCCGCCCAGTGGGTTGACCTTGGAAGGGTCCAGTTCGCTGTCGCGGATCACCGCCAACGCCTGTGCGGCGAAGGCTTCGTTGAGCTCGATCCAGTCGAGCTGGTCCTTGGTCAGGCCGGCTTGCTTGAGCGCCTTGGGAATGGCCGCGATCGGGCCGATGCCCATCACTTCCGGGCGCACGCCTGCCACCGAGAAGCTGACGAAACGTGCCAGCGGGGTCAGGCCGTAATCCTTGATCGCCTGCTCGGAGGCCAGCAGCACCGCACCGGCGCCATCGCTCATCTGCGAGGAGTTGCCGGCGGTGACGCTGCCGCCGAACTGGCCGTTACGGAACACCGGCCGCAACTTGGCCAGGCCTTGCAGGGAGGTATCCGGGCGCGGGCCCTCGTCGGTGTCGATCAGCTTCTTGCGCAACTGGATCGTGTTGCCAGCCAGGTCGGGCAGGTGCGCGGTCAGCTCGTAGGGGCTGATTTCGTCACGGAACTCGCCAGCGGCGATCGCGGCGATGGCCTTCTGGTGCGAGGCCAGCGCGAATGCATCCTGATCCTCGCGCGAGACCTTCCATTCTTCGGCCACCTTCTCGGCGGTGATGCCCATGCCATAGGCAATGGCCACATGGTCGTCGGCGAACACGCTCGGCGACATCGCGACCTTGTTGCCCATCATCGGCACCATCGACATCGACTCGGTACCGCCGGCCAGCATCAGGTCGGCATTGCCCAGACGGATCTGGTCGGCCGCCATCGCCACGGCCTGGATGCCGGACGAGCAGAAGCGGTTGATGGTCTGGCCAGCCACCGAATTGGGCAGGCCGGCCAGCAGCACGCCGATGCGCGCCACGTTCATGCCTTGCTCTCCCTCGGGCATCGCACAACCGATGATGGCGTCGTCGATGCGCGAAGTGTCGATGCCCGGTGCCTGTGCGACCACGGCGCGCAACACGTGCGCCAGCATGTCGTCGGGACGGGTATTGCGGAACACGCCCTTAGGCGCCTTGCCCACCGGGGTACGGGTGGCGGCGACGATGTAGGCTTCTTGAATCTGCTTGCTCATGGCTATCTCCGATAGCCGGGATTTGGGATTCGGGATTGGGGATTCGTCAAAGCGAACTCGCGTGCCCGAATGTTCCTGCCCGGCGGATGAATTTGGTGGAAGCGAGAATCGTTGGAGGGCTTGGGACCCGCTGTTACGAATCCCCAATCCCCAATCCCGAATCTCAGTTCCTCAACGGCTTACCCGTCTTGAGCATGTGCCCAATCCGCGCCTGGGTCTTTTCCTGTTGGGCCAGTTCGACGAAGTGCTTGCGCTCGAGCTTGAGCAGCCATTCTTCGTCCACCAGCGCGCCGCGATCGACTTCGCCGCCGCAGACCACCGTAGCGATGCGGCTGGCGATCTCGTAGTCGTACTCGCTGATGAAACGGCCTTCCAGCATGTTGACCAGCAGCATCTTGAAGGTGGCGATGCCGACGTCGCCGGCCACCTGGATGCGGCGTGCCGGCAGCGGGGCGCGGTAGCCGCCTTCGGCAAGCGCGCGCGCCTCGGCCTTGGCGATATGCAGGGCCTCGTAGCTGTTGAAGACGATCTTGTCGGTGGCGCGCAGCAGGCCCAGCTCCTGCGCATTGACTGCCGAATTGGAGACCTTGGCCATTGCCACGGTTTCGAAGGTCTTCTTCAGCTCGGCGAACACATCGCCGCCCGGACCCGCCGCCACCGAAGCGCGCACGGCGATTTCCTTCAGGCCGCCACCGGCCGGCAGCAGGCCGACACCGGCTTCCACCAGGCCGATATAGCTCTCCAGCGAGGCCACGGTCTTGGCGCTATGCATCTGGAATTCGCAGCCGCCGCCCAGCGCCAGGCCGCGCACCGCCGAGATCACCGGCACCTGCGAATACTTGATGCGCTGGCTGGTGGCCTGGAAGTTGGCGACCAGCGCTTCGAACGCATCGAACTTGCCGGCCTGCAGCAGGCCCAGCGCACCGGACAGATCGGCACCGGCAGAGAAGGGCTCCTTCTGCTGCCAGATCACCAGCCCGGCGAAGCCCTTCTCGGCACGGCCCACCACTTCCTGCAGGCCGTCGAGCACGTGATCGGAGACGGTGTTCATCTTGGTCTTGAAGCTGACCACGGCGATATCGTCGCCGTCGTGCCACATGCGCACGCCGTCATTCTCGAACACGGTCTCGCCCGGCGAGAACTTCTCGCCCAGCAGCGGGTCCGGGAAACGCTGGCGCTTGTACACCGGCAGCGCCGAGCGCGGCAGCTTGGCGTCGCGTGCCGGGCTGTACGAGCCTTCGGCGCCATGCACGCCGTCGCGACCATCGAATACCCAGTTCGGCAGCGGCGCGCTGCTCATGCTCTTGCCGTTGGAAATGTCTTCGGCGATCCACTGCGCCACCTGCTTCCAGCCGGCGGCCTGCCAGGTTTCGAACGGGCCCAGCGACCAGCCGTAGCCCCAGCGGATCGCCAGGTCCACATCGCGCGCGGTCTCGGCGATGTCGGCCAGGTGGTAGGCGCTGTAGTGGAACAGGTCGCGGAAGGTGGCCCACAGGAACTGCGCCTGCGGGTGCTGGCTTTCACGCAGCTTGGCGAACTTCTCGGCCGGGTTCTTGATCTTGAGGATCTCGACCACTTCCGGCGCAGCGGCCCGATCAGCCGGACGGTAGTCCTGCTTCTCCAGGTCCAGCACCACGATGTCCTTGCCGACCTTGCGGAAGATGCCGGCGCCGACCTTCTGGCCCAGCGCGCCCTTGGCGATCAACGCGTCCAGCCACTTCGGCGCCTTGAAATACTGGTGCCACGGGTCGTCCGGCAGGGTGTCGCCCATGGTCTTGATCACGTGCGCCATGGTGTCCAGGCCGACTACGTCCGAGGTGCGGTAGGTCGCCGACTTCGGGCGGCCAACCAGCGGGCCGGTCAGGCCGTCCACTTCATCGAAGCCCAGGCCGAATGCCTGCGTGTGGTGGATGGTGGACAGGATCGAGAACACGCCGATGCGGTTGCCGATGAAATTCGGGGTGTCCTTCGCATACACCACGCCCTTGCCCAGGGTGGTGACCAGGAACGCTTCCAGCCCTTCCAGCACGGCCTTGTCGGTGCCCTTGGCCGGGATCAGCTCGGCCAGGTGCATATAGCGCGGCGGGTTGAAGAAGTGCACGCCGCAAAAGCGGTGGCGCAGCTGCTCGGGCAGCACGTCGGACAGCTTGTTGATGCCTAGGCCGGAGGTGTTGGAGGCCAGCACCGCATGCTCGGAAACGAACGGGGCGATCTTCTTGTACAGGTCCTGCTTCCAGTCCATCCGCTCGGCGATCGCCTCGATGATCAGGTCGCAATCGCGCAGCTGCTCCAGGCCGCTCTCGTAATTGGCAGGCGTGATCGCCTCGGCCAGCGCCTTGCTGGCCAGCGGGGCGGGGCTGAGCTTGCCCAGGTTGGCGATGGCCTTGAGCACGATGCCGTCGGCCGGACCGTCCTTGGCAGGCAGGTCGAACAACACGGTGTCGACACCGGCATTGGTGAGGTGGGCGGCGATCTGCGCGCCCATGACGCCGGCACCGAGCACGGCGGCGCGACGGACTAGCAACGGATTGGACATAGCGATTGGCCTCTTGGTGGAACGTTTACGGTGTGGAATGAGCGCGGAAACCGGGTTCCGCGAACTGAATGAGTTCGCGCGCCGCGCGTGCGCGATGCTCGGCCTCGCTGACGCCGGCCGGGCGTTTGATCAGCCCGAAATCGGCCATGGCATAGGTCAGCGCACCGGCCAGGAAGTCCAGGCGCCAGTACAGCTCTTCCTTGCTCAGGCCTGGCACGCAGGCGGCGATGGCCTTGCCGAATTCGCGCAGCACGTGGCCGTAGTGGTCGGACAGGAACTTGCGCAGGTTGTCGTTCTTTTCCGCGTAGGCGCGGGCGATCACGCGCACGAAGGCGCCGCCGTTCTGGCGGTCCTGCGCCATCGCCAGCGCCGGCTCGACGAACGCCGCCAGTACCGCGGTGAGTTCGCCGGGGTGCGACTTCCTCGCCGCTTCCAGCTGCTGCAGCCGTGCGGCAGTCATCTCGTCCATGCGCCGGCGGAACACCTCGTTGACCAGGTTTTCCTTGGAGCCGAAGTGGTAATTGACTGCGGCGATGTTGACGTCGGCCTGGGTGGTGAGCTGGCGCAGCGAGGTGCCGGCAAAACCATGCTGGGCGAACAGCTCCTCGGCCGCACCGAGAATGCGGTCCTTGGTGGAGAAGTGGGCTGGCTTGGGCATGCGTCCGGGTCAGGCTCAATCAAACGATTGTTTGAGTCTACGGCCAGAATCGTGCCCCGGTCATGCGGCGCTGCAGCACGATTCAGGGGGCGGTATGCAAACAAATACCCGACGAGATAGAATTGACCATTGCAAAGAAGCCTAAGCCCGCGTTTTGACGCGGGTTTTTTTCATGATAACCTCGGGCCTTCAGTGGCCCGCCCAACGGAGAACTCCCCATGGCGCTGGAGCGCACCCTTTCCATCATCAAGCCCGACGCGGTCGCCAAGAACGTCATCGGCGAAATCTACAGCCGTTTCGAGAAGGCCGGCCTGACCGTCGTTGCCGCCAAGTACAAGCAGCTGTCGCGTCGTGAGGCCGAAGGTTTCTACGCCGTGCACCGCGAGCGTCCGTTCTTCAACGCGCTGGTCGAGTTCATGATCTCCGGCCCGGTGATGATCCAGGCGCTGGAAGGCGAGAACGCCGTTGCTGCGCACCGCGACCTGCTGGGCGCGACCAATCCCAAGGACGCTGCGCCGGGCACCATCCGCGCCGACTTCGCCGATTCGATCGATGCCAACGCCGCCCACGGCTCGGACTCGGTCGAGAACGCAGCCAACGAGGTCGCGTATTTCTTTGCCGCCACCGAAGTGGTCTCGCGCTGAGGCCGAGTGAGTCGAATCGTGAATGAGGTCGTGATCCCCTCCGTGTTGCAGGACATCCCCGTCCCCGCAGCGCCGGTGCGCAAGCAGAACCTGCTCGACCTCGATCGCGAGGGACTGGAGCGCTTCTTCGCCGAGACCCTCGGCGAAGCGCGCTACCGTGCCCATCAGGTGATGAAGTGGATCCACCACCGTTACGTCACCGATTTCGACCAGATGACCGACCTCGGCAAGGCGCTGCGTGCGAAGTTGCACCAGCATGCCGAGGTGCTGGTCCCGAACGTCGTCTTCGACAAGCCCTCCGCCGACGGCACCCATAAATGGCTGCTGGCCATGGGCACCGACGGCAAGAATGCGATCGAGACGGTCTATATCCCCGACAAGGGCCGCGGCACGCTGTGCGTGTCCTCCCAGGTCGGTTGCGGTCTGAACTGCACCTTCTGTTCGACCGCCACCCAGGGCTTCAACCGCAACCTGACCACCGCCGAGATCATCGGGCAGGTGTGGGTGGCGGCGCGCCATCTGGGCAACGTGCCGCACCAGCAACGCCGTCTCACCAACGTGGTGATGATGGGCATGGGCGAGCCGTTGATGAATTTCGACAACGTCGTGCGCGCGATGAGCGTGATGCGCGACGACCTGGGCTACGGCCTGGCCAGCAAGCGGGTGACGCTGTCGACCTCGGGCCTGGTGCCGATGATCGACCGGCTGTCCACCGAGAGCGATGTCTCGCTGGCGGTGTCGCTGCATGCTGCCAACGACACCTTGCGCGAGAGCCTGGTGCCGCTGAACAAGAAGTACCCGATCGCCGAGTTGATGGAGTCCTGCGCCCGCTACCTGCGTGGCAGCAAGAAGCGCGATTCGGTGACCTTCGAATACACCTTGATGAAGGGCATCAACGACCAGCCGGAGCATGCGCGCCAGCTGGCGCGGTTGATGCGTCAGTTCGACAATGCGGTGCAGTCCAAGGATGCCGGCAAGGTCAACCTGATTCCGTTCAACCCGTTCCCCGGCACGCGCTACGAGCGCTCCGGCGAGACCGAGATCCGTGCATTCCAGAAGATCCTGCTCGACGCGCAGGTGCTGACGATGGTGCGCCGTACCCGCGGCGACGACATCGATGCAGCTTGCGGGCAGCTCAAGGGCCAGGTCATGGATCGCACCCGTCGCCAGGCGGAGTTCCGCCGCACATTGGAAGGGCAGGCCGATCGAGATGCGGCAGCGTGAACTCGCGTTAATGGCCGCCGTGGCGATCGCGCTGTGCGCGGTCGGCTGCGGCGGGCGCAATGCCAAACCAGGAAAGATCAGGAGCGTAGAGCAGGTCGCCCCCAGCTACGATTTTCGTGATAGCGCAGCCACCCGCGAGCGGATTGCACAGGATCAGCGACTTGGGTTGGCGAACAACCGTATCCAGAGCGGTGATTATGCAGGCGCCGAGCGGCAGGTTCGCGACGTGTTGAAAAAATCGCCAAATTCGGTGGAAGCTTTGATGTTCCTTGGTGTCATACAGCAGGGTCAGGGCAATCCGGCTGCCGGCGAAACCTACCGTCGTACTGCAGAATTGGCGCCACAGCGTGGCGACGTTCTCAACAATTATGGCGCATGGCTTTGCGCCAATGGTCAGGCAGCTGACTCGCTCGCCTGGTTCGACCGTGCCTTGCAGGACCCAGGCTACGCGCCAGCGCCCGCGCTTGCGAATGTCGGCGGATGCGCATTGCAGGCCGGTCAGCCGGATCGTGCTTTCCGTGATCTGCGCAAGGCGCTGGAGCTGGATGCGAACAGCCCCTATGCGCTCGAGTCGATGGCCCGGTACCAGGTAGGGCAGAAATCCTATTTCGAAGCGCGTGCCTTTATCGAACGGCGGCTTGCGGCTGCACCGGCAACGGCTTCCGTGTTACAACTCGCCATTCAGATTGAGCAAGGGCTGGGCGACAAGGTAGCTGCCGGCCGTTACCAACAGCGGTTGGTCAAGGAATTTCCTGACGCAGCGACCGCTAATCCCGGGGCCAATGCATTGTGATCAGTGATTCCAATCCGAACCCTTTCGAGCAGGAAAAGGGCTGCGGACAGCATTTGCGCGACGCGCGCGAGGCGGCAGGTCTGAGTGTGGACGATGTGGCGGCCAAGCTGCGCATGCCGGCCCACGTGGTGCGTTCGCTGGAGCAGGAAGACTGGCAGCGTCTGGGCGCGCCGGTGTTCGTGCGCGGGCAGTTGCGCAGCTATGCGCGCCTGCTGCAGGTCGACCTGGAGCCGCTGTTGCAACAGGCCACCATCGCGCCGGTCGAACCGGTCAAGCTGGTCAGCCATACCCATACGCCGCGTGCGCGCCGCATCTTCGAAAGTACTGCGCGCAAGGCGATGTATGTCGTGATCACCGGCGTATTCGCGGTGCCGGTCTGGTATGCGACCCGCTCGCACCTGGACGGCAAGCCGCCGAGCACCGTGTCGCTGGACAGCATGCCGGTGGCCGCCAAGCCCACCGCCCCGGCCCAGCCTGCCACCGCGCCGCGCGAGCAACCGACACCGTATATCGCCTCGATGACCCCGGTGCCGCGCGCGACCCCGGCCAGCGAGACGCCAGCGCCCGCCGAGGGCGGCAGCCTGTCGCTGAGTTTCAGTGGCGACAGCTGGGTACAGATCCTGGCGCCGGATGGCAGCCCGGTGGAGAAGGCGCTGATTCGCGCCGGCGAACGTCGCAGCTATTCGCCGGGCCAGGTGGGCCGCGTCGTGCTGGGCAACGCATCGGCGGTAGAGGTTCAGCAAGGCGGCAGTATCGTCGATGTGAAACCGTTCCAGCGCGCTAACGTGGCACGTTTTGCGGTATCCTCCGACGGCTCCGTGGTGCCTGCTTCCGAGTGAAGCGGACTGCGGTTTTTCATTTTTCCCTTTTGATGTTCCGCGCCTCCGGGATGACGGAGCGAGAGTACGCATGGCGATCGACGATCTGCTGGACGAACACGAACAAGGCGAACGCGTTCGTTCCTGGTTGAGAAAGAATGGTGCGGGGCTGGTGGGCGGCGTCCTGCTCGGTCTGGCACTGATCCTGGGCTGGCAGTGGTGGCAGAAACGCACCAATACCGAACTGGTTGAGGCCAACGCCCGTTACGAGGCGGTGGTGAAGTCGATCCAGGCCAAGAACCTGGACAAGGCCGCCAAGGACATCGTGGCGCTGGACGACGGCAAGGGCGGCATCTACGCCGAGCTTGCGGCGCTGCGTCTGGCCAAGGCCCAGGTCGACGCCGGCAAGAACGCCGAAGCGATCAAGACCTTGCGTGACGTGCCCGCCGAAGGCGAGCTCAAGCAGATCGTGCAGCAGCGCCTGGCGCGCGTGCTGATCGAAAGCGGCAAGCCGGACGAAGCGATCAAGCTGCTGGCCGATGCGCAGGACCATGCCAGCCTGGAAATCCGCGGCGATGCACTGGTCGCGCAGGGTAAGCCCGATGAGGCGCGTGCGCTGTATACCCGGGCACTGCCTACGGTGGATGTGGCCTCGCCGCAACGCCGCTTGCTGGAAACCAAGCTGATGGATGTGGGCGGCAAGGTGCCCGATCCGGCGGAGCAGATTTGATGAAGCAGGTTGATATGTACAAGCGCGTTGCATTGGTTGCCGTGATGGGTCTGTCGCTGGCGGGTTGCAGCACCGTCAAGGGCTGGTTTGCCGGGAAGGACGCTGCTGCCAAGAAGGCGCAGGAACCGGCCGAGCTGGTGAAGTTCGAACCCTCGGTCAAGGTCGACAAGATCTGGTCCACCGGGGTGGGCAAGGGCGAGGGACATATCGGTGTGCGTCAGCGCCCGGCCGTGGCCGACGGCAAGGTCTATGCCGCGGCGATCGCCGGTGGCGTGCAGGCGCTCGACCTGCAGACCGGCAAGCGCGTGTGGGAATACGAGCCCAAGAAGGAAGAGCGCAACGATCGCAAGTTCAAGCAGCGCCTGTCCGGCGGCCCCGGGGTCGGCGAAGGGCTGGTGGTGATCGGTAGCCTGTCTGGCGATGTGATTGCCCTGAACCAGGCCGACGGTACCGAAAAGTGGCGCGCCAAGGTGCCCAACGAAGTGATCGCCGCACCGGCGATCGCGCAGAACCTGGTGCTGGTGCGCAGCAACGACGGCCGCGTCACCGCGTTCGATGCCGCCACCGGCGAGCGTCGCTGGTTCCACTCCGAGGAAGGCCCGACCTTGTCGGTGCGTGGCAATGCGCCGATCGTGACCGGCCCGGGCGTGGTATTCGTGGGCAACGACAGCGGCACCTTGAGCGCGCTGGCACTGCAGGATGGCCGCCCGTTGTGGGAGCAGGCCATTGGCGTGCCGGAAGGCCGGACCGAGCTGGAGCGCATGTCCGACGTGGACGGTGCGCCGGTGCTCGATGGCACCACGCTGTACGCCACCAGCTTCAAGAACGAAACCCTGGCGCTGGAAGGCCCAAGCGGCCGTCCGCTGTGGACGCGCGATCACGGCGGCGCCGGTGGCGTTGGTGTGTCGTCGGCCGTGGTGGTGGTGTCCGACAATGCCGGTTCGGTGTGGGGCCTGGACAAGAGCAGCGGTGCGGCGATGTGGTCGCAGGCTGCCCTGGCGCGGCGCTCGCTCACCGGCGTGGCCATCCAGGGCGACTATGCCGTGGTCGGCGATTACAAGGGCTACCTGCACTGGCTCAAGCTCAGCGACGGTGCACTGGCCGCGCGCGCTCGCGCTGGACGCGACACGCTGCTGGCGCAGCCGGTGGTCGTCGATGGCATTCTGCTGGTACAAAATACCGACGGCGATCTCTCCGCCTTCCGGTTGGCACAATAAGGACCTTGCGATGCTGCCCCTGGTCGCCCTGGTTGGACGGCCCAATGTCGGCAAGTCCACCATCTTCAATGCGCTGACGCGCACCCGTGACGCGCTGGTCCACGACCAGCCTGGCGTCACCCGCGACCGCAATTACGGTGTCTGCCGTCTCGACGAGCAGCAACCCTTCATCGTCGTCGATACCGGCGGTATCGCCGGCGAGGAAGAGGGCCTGGCCGGCGCCACCGCGCGTCAGGCGCGTGCCGCCGCAGGCGAAGCCGATCTGGTGTTGTTCGTGGTCGATGGCCGCGAAGGTGCGTCCTCGCTGGACGACGAGATCCTGGCCTGGTTGCGCAAACTGGCGCGCCCCACTGTGCTGGTGATCAACAAGATCGATGGCACCGACGAAGAAACCGTGCGCTCGGAATTCGCGCGCTACGGGTTCTCCGATGTGGTGGCGCTGTCTGCCGCGCATCGGCAGGGGATCGACGAGTTGCTCGACGAAGTCGGCGCGCGCCTGCCGGAAGAAGGATCGGGCGAGCTGCTGGACAACGACCCGGCGCGCGTGCGCATCGCCTTCGTAGGGCGGCCGAACGTGGGCAAGTCCACACTGGTCAACCGGTTGCTGGGCGAGGAGCGCATGATCGCCTCCGAAGTGCCTGGCACCACCCGCGATTCGATCGCGGTGGACCTGGAACGCGACAATCGCCAATACCGCCTGATCGATACCGCCGGCCTGCGCCGTCGCGGCAAGGTGGAAGAGGCGGTGGAGAAGTTCAGCGCGTTCAAGACGCTGCAGGCGATCGAGCAATGCCAGGTCGCGGTGCTGATGCTCGATGCCACCGAAGGAGTGACCGATCAGGACGCGACGATCCTCGGCGCGATCCTGGATGCCGGCCGTGCGCTGGTGGTGGCGATCAACAAATGGGACGGGCAGAGCGACTACCAACGGGCACAGGCCGAAGACCTGCTGTCGCGCAAGCTGGGCTTCGTGAACTGGGCCGAGGCAGTGCGGATCTCTGCGCTGCATGGCTCGGGCATGCGCGAGCTGTTCCAGGCCATCCATCGCGCGCACGCCTCGGCCACGCACGAATTCAGCACCAGCGAAGTGAACCAGGCGCTGGAAATCGCCTACGAGACCAATCCGCCGCCGAGCATCCGTGGCCATGTCTCCAAGCTGCGTTACGTGCATCCTGGCGGTGCGAACCCGCCGACCTTCATCGTGCATGGTACGCGCCTGAAGGTATTGCCCGAGTCGTACAAGCGCTATCTGGAAAACTTCTTCCGCAAGCGGTTCAAGCTGGTCGGCACGCCGGTGCGTTTCATCTTCCGTGAAGGCGCCAATCCATACGAAGGCAAGAAGAACCCGCTGACCGACCGCCAGATTGCGCGCAAGCGGCGGCTGATGCGGCACGTCAAGGGCAAGTAAGACCGTTACCACCTCGCGCATGCGTGTCGTGATGTCGACGACGCATGCAGCCGCGCCTGAGCCGCTGCGTGTCGTGTGTCAGATGCAGCCATGTCTTCCGAGGTGCTGCTGCGCACCGGCCTTTCGCGAGGCGCTGGTATCCTTCGTGGCATGAACGACTATCCCACCCGTATTGCCTACGCGCAGGCGCTGCAGATCCTGCATGCCGTGGCGGGCGCCAACCGTTCGCCGGACGAAACCATCGCCACCGCGCGTGCCGATGGGCGCATCTGTGCCGGCGATCTGATTGCCCCGCTGGCGCTGCCACCGTTCGCCAATAGTGCGATGGACGGCTTTGCGCTGCGCCACGTCGATCTGGTGAATGAGCAAACCCGCCTGCAACTGGTCGGCGAGCAGTTTGCCGGCGAATGCTGGGACGGCACGCTGGGTCCAGGGCAATGCCTGCGCATCACTACCGGCGCGCCGCTGCCGGCCGGTGCCGACACCGTGGTGCCCAAGGAAGACACCGAAGAGCGCGATGGACTGGTGCTCATCCGTACTGCGCCTGGCGCGGGTGCCTCGGTGCGCCTGGCTGGCAGCGATGTGCGTGCCGGCGATCTGGTGATCCAGGCCGGGCAGGTGCTGACTCCGGCCCGCATCGGTCTGGCGGCGGCGCTCGGGGTCTCGCGGCTGGCGGTGGCGCCGCGGCCCACCATCGCGGTGCTGGCCACCGGCGACGAGCTGGTGGAGCCGGGCATGCCGCTGGGCCCCGGACAGATCTACAACAGCAATCGCGACATGCTGATGGCGCAGCTGCGGGCGCTGGGCTATGCGCCCACCGCGTGGCCGACGTTGCCGGACGATCCGCAGCGCATCCGTACCATGCTGGAAGATGCAGCGGCGGCGTTCGATGTGGTGATTACCTGTGGCGGCGTGTCCGCGGGCGAAAAGGATTATCTGCCGCGGCTGATCGGCGAACTGGGCCAGATCCATTTCTGGCGCGTACGCATGCGCCCGGGCATGCCGGCGGTGCTGGGGCAGATCGGCCGCTGCGTGATATTGGGGCTGCCAGGCAATCCGGTCTCGGTGCTGGCGACGCTGATCGCCTATGGCGTGCCGTTGCTGGATGGCCTGCAGGGCCGCAGCGAGCCGCGGCCGCTGTGGAATGCCGCGTTGGCCAGTCCTTGGGAGAAGCGGCATGAACGGCTGGAGTTCCTGCGCGGGCGGCTGGAGTGCGGCGCCGATGGACGCCTGAGCGCGCTGCCGCGTCGTGGCGATGCCTCGCATCTGCTGCGTGGCGCCGCCGACAGCAACGCGCTGATCGTGCTGCCGGAGCAGGCGCGTCGTTTCGAAGCCGGCGAGATCGTACGGGTGATTCCTTACGCGCTGTAGGCGCGTGCGGATCGGTGTGACTCCATGGGGCGCCGATGTGCACGATCCGCGCAGCGACAACGCTGCGCCGGTCGGCAAACAGGTAGCACGGTGGTGGGTGTCAATCGACGGCGCTGCCGCAGAATGCGGCGTAATCCGGATACCCCGCAAACGGGGTGCCTGGCGCACAGACCGGGCATTGCGGATCGGGCGGCAGGCGGATTTCGCGAAACCGCATCGACAGCGCATCGAAGCTGAGCAGGCGCCCGGCCAGGCTGTCGCCAATGCCAAGCAGCAACTTCACCGCCTCGGTCGCCTGCAGCAGGCCGATCACACCGGGCAGTACGCCAAGCACGCCGGCCTCGGCGCAGCTGGGTGCGAATTCGGGCGGCGGCGGCTCGGGGAACAGGCAGCGGTAGCAGGGCGCATGGCCACGATTGCGGCCCGCATCGAACACGCTCACCTGGCCCTCGAACTGTTGCACGGCGCCGTAGATCAGCGGTTTGCCGAGTCTGACGCAGGCATCGTTGAGCAGATAGCGCGCGGGAAAGTTGTCGGCGCCATCGACCACAACGTCCACGTCCTGCAGCAAGGCCTCCACATTCTCGGCGGTGACCCGTGCCTGCACTGCATCGATGTGCACGCGCGGATTGAGCGCGGCAATGCGTCGTGCCGCCGAGTCGACCTTGGCGATGCCCACACTGTCTTCGGTATGCAGGATCTGGCGCTGCAGATTGCTGCGGTCGACCACATCGTCGTCGGCAAGACGCAAGTGTCCAACCCCCGCAGCCGCCAGATAGAACGCGGCCGGCGAGCCCAGGCCGCCGGCGCCGATCAGCAGCACGCGCGCACCTGCCAGTCGCTGCTGGCCGTCGAAGCCGACTTGCGGCAGCCGCAAGTGCCGCGAATAGCGTTCCAGAAAATCCTGCTCGTCCGCAGGCAGCGTCGGGCGCACTACCGGCAAGCCGGCGTTTTGCCACGCCGTGGTACCGCCCAGCACCGAGCTCACCTGGGTGAACCCGCGCGCACGCAAGGTCGCGGCCGTCTGCGCAGAACGCTTGCCGCTCTGGCAGATCAAGACGATCTCGCGCGCCCGTTCGGGCAGGTAGTGGCTGGGCTCAGCTTCCAGGTCGCCTTGTGCGATGGCCGCGGCGCCCTCGGCCTGGCCGCTGGCGCGCTCGTGCAGTTGCCGGATATCGATCAGCAAGGCGCCCTGCAGGGCGCGCGCGCGCGCATCGGCTGGGGAGATGTCGTGGCTGCTCATGGCGCTATTGTCGCGCAACGCCGGTGCGCAATGTGCAGCGCTCGCTGTACCTGCGCCAGCCTGCGCGGTTCGACCCGGGTTGCGGCTGCAGACGGCTGACGGCGACATCGGAAGGAATCCGCACTCGATCGCTTATGCGTGGCGAGCATCGCGTGACCGGCACAAGCGAGCCAGATGCCCGCTGCTCGAGGACGTTGGCCACGCGAGGGCGCCGCCGCGGCGCGACCGCAGTCACGATGCCTTGCTCGATGGCGCTGCGGTGCCGGGTAGCTGTGGGCACAGCTGCGCGATGCAACCAATCATCTATGCGTTGCAGCGGCTCAGTTCGCTATCGCGACTAAGAGCGGCTAACAAAACGTAGCGAGCGGTCGTCAGGTGGGTGCGGACGGCGCGGAGGAACCGCAGTGTACGAGTGGTACATGCCGCACCGAGCACCGACCGCGCCCGCCTGGCGGCCGCGCAGTCGTTTTGCTAGCTGCTCTTAGCCAGCCATGCAGGCAGCTGGGTGCTCCAACACCTGGCCGGCCGGGGTGCCCGGCCGTTTGCGATGCGGCGCGTGCTGGCTGCACCACGCGTTGGCGTGAGGCTCACCGGCGCGGCAGTAGGGTGGAGCCATGTCCGTACCCGATCCACGTTCGCATACTGGTTCCGTGCCTGGATACCGTGGTGTGGGCAACTTCCCAGCGGCGCGCAGCCCGGCCTGATGCCCAACGCTGCGTGCCCCCGGCCGTTTGAATGTGAGAGGAAATCCGCATGGCTCCCGACATCGATGCGCAACTGAAAGAGCTGGCAGAGCAATTGCCCCAGATCCGCAAGCAACACCCGGATGATTTCTGGGATGTGTTCCATGCACGTGCTGAGACAATCAGCGGCGCTGCCGATTCGCCGGAACAGGCTGCGCAGATCGCAAGACGAATCGAAGAACTCCTTGCCGCCCATCAGCTGGGGCCTGCCGACCCTGGAGCGTGATGTCGGCGGCGCAGCCGCCCGGTGTTGAGTGGCGCGCCGATCGACGGCCATGTTCTCCTGCTGCGCAGTCGGTAATCGCTCGTTGGCTCGGCAAGCGACGTTTCGCAACAGCGGTGGCCCGCAGGCGCAGGCACCTGCGGGAGCTTGCGAAACGGCTCCGGCTCGTCTGAGCCTGTATGTCATTTATCCGCACGATGCGGCTGTATCCCGTTGACCCACACCTCGCAGGGACGCCATGGCACCGATCACGCGCAAGATCGCCACCTTCAACGTCAACGGTATCGCCAGCCGTCTGCCGCATCTGCTGCAATGGCTCGAGCGCGAACAGCCGGACATCGTTGGATTGCAGGAACTGAAAGCCGCCCAGGAGGTATTTCCGGAGCGGGCGATACGTGACGCCGGCTATGGCGTGATCTGGCAGGGGCAGCGGTCCTGGAACGGCGTAGCGTTGTTGGCACGCGATGCAGAACCGGTGGAGATCCGACGCGGCTTGCCGTGGGACCCTGGCGATACACAAAGCCGCTATCTGGAAGCGGCGATCCACGGCGTGGTGGTGGCCTGCCTGTATCTGCCCAATGGCAACCCGCAGCCGGGGCCGAAATTCGATTACAAGCTGGCCTGGTTCCAGCGATTGATCCGTCATGCCAGAACGTTGGTGGAGTTGCCGCATCCGGTTGCCTTGATCGGCGATTTCAACGTGGTGCCGACCGATGCGGATATCTACGATCCCAAGGGATGGCGCAAGGACGCCTTGCTGCAGCCGGAGAGCCGCAAGGCCTACGCGACGCTGCTGGCGCAGGGCTGGACCGACAGCCTGCTGGCAGTGCACGGCGCCGCGGCGCCTTACACATTCTGGGACTATTTCCGCCAGCACTTTGCGCGCGACCGCGGCCTGCGGATCGACCATTTGCTGCTCAATGACGCACTGGCATCCGGCCTGCAGGATGCGGGTGTGGATAAATGGGTGCGCGCTCTGGAAAAGGCCAGCGATCATGCACCGACCTGGATCCGCGTGCGCCTGCCGGAGGCAGCAGTGCAGGCGGACGCCGCGGTCGAAGCGGCTGCGGGCACTCGCAAGCGGGTGGTCGCCAAGAAGGCGGCAATGCGCAAGTCGCGCACTCCGACACCGGCAAAGCGCGCATCGCAGCGTCCGGCCAAGAACACCACTGCTAGTCAGGCGACAAGCAAAAGCGTGGCAAAAACCCCAACGCCGACCAAGGTGGCGAAGCCGCGGAAAGCAGCGACGAAAAAGCGTGCGAGTCGCCAGCAGCAGACCAGTGACCATTGAGGCGTGAGGGCAACCGCCGGATGCGTGCGGTCTGGGCAAGCGCGCACAGGGGGCTGTGTGTGCACGCGCTACACGCCGCGTCTGCCGTTTCTGCCTGCAGGGTCGCAACCTTGAGTGGCATTCGGCAGTCGTGTCGGCAAGGCATCGCCGGCACGCGTGGCTGTCGGGCGCGACGCCCGATGATGGACACAGCTCGCCTGGGCAAGGCGCCGATCGCTGCGCGGCTTGCGTTCGCGTAAGCAGTCGCCGCGGCAAATTCGCTCCAGCGCTGCGGCTATACCGGTCACAGGGCGGGCCGGTATCCTAGCCAGGTCATCCATCGGTCGGCAGTGTCGTTCATGATCAGCTACGCCGAAGCACTCGCCATCGTGCATCAGCAGGTTGCCACGCTCGCCAGCGAATGGGTGCACAGCGCCGATGCCGAAGGCAGGGTGCTTGCGCAGGCACTGTCGAGCCCGGCGGAGCTGCCGCCCTTCGATAACAGTGCGATGGACGGTTTTGCGATCGCCACACGCGGACTTGGTGCGATGGCCGGAAGCGAGCACCTGGTTGCCGATACCTTGGCCGCCGGAGCAGATCCACTTGCCGCCGCCGAGGGCGGGGCGTGGGAAATCATGACCGGTGCCGGCGTGCCTGCAGGTGCCGACACGGTGGTGCCGATCGAACAGGTGCATGTGCTAGAACACGATGGCGCGCGCCCCATCCGGTTTCGCCTTCGCGCGGATGTACGGGCGGGGCAGCATATTCGTCGCCGCGGCGAGGATGTGCGCCTGGGCGACGTGGTGATCGAGGCGGGCACCGTGCTGCGTGGCGCGCACCTGATGCTGTTGGCCGGGTTGGGCTGCGCGCAGATCCGGGTCGTGCGTCGCCCGCGCGTGGCTCTGATCGCGACCGGGCGCGAATTGATCAGCGATTGCTCACAGCCGTTGCAGCACGGCCAGATACGCGATGGCACCAGCAGCTATCTACGCAGCCAGTTGCATGCGGCAGGTGCACAGCTGGTGTGGCAAGGGCAGGTGGGCGATGACGATGCGGCCTTCGATGCGGCGCTTGCACAGGCACGCAGTGCCGGTGCCGATGTGATTCTGAGTACCGGTGCCGTTTCGCGCGGGCGTTACGACTTCGTGCCCGACGCGCTGGCGCGGCATGCCGCGAGCGTGCTGTTTCACAAGGTCGCGGTGCGACCGGGCAAACCGGTGCTGCTGGCGCGGTTTCCCGACGGGGTGTTGTATATGGGCCTGCCGGGCAATCCGATGGCCAGTGCCGCCGGGCTGCGGTTCTTCGTCGAGCCGGCCTTGCGCGGCTTGTTGGGCATGCCTGCCGAGCGCGGCATGCGCGTGGCCCTGGAGACGCCGATGCAGGCAAGGCCGACCTGGCGCCAGCATCTGCGCGCACGATTGCAGTGCACCGCAACGGGAGAGCTGCGCGTGCAGATCCTGCCGCAGCAGGAATCCTTCCGCGTCGCCCCGTTGTTGCAGGCCGATGTGTGGGCGGTGCTGGAGCCGCAGGAGGACACCGCGGCAGCGAGCACCCAGGTGGCCGTGTTCGGGCTGGGGCATCTGCAGCCGGCGGCACCCTCGGTGCTGCCGTGAGCCGGCGCGAACACGCCGCTGTGAGGCCAGGCGCTGCATGAGCACGGCATCGGCATGGACCGGTGTGGTGCTGGCCGGTGGCCGCTCCTCGCGGATGGGGCAGGACAAGGCCTTGCTGCGCTGGCACGGGAAGCCGTTGATTGCGCATATGCAGGCCCTGCTGCACGCAGCGGGCGCGCAGGACGTGCTGGTCAGCGGCGATCGCCCCGAGTACGCCGGCATCGCGGACAGGCAGCCCGACCTGGGGCCGCTTGGCGGGCTGGCAAGCGTGATCGATCGTGTCGCCGATGGAACCATGTTGGTAGTGGTGCCGGTGGATATGCCGTTGCTATCCACGCCGCTGCTGGCGCGGTTGCTGGCGCCGGTACGACAGCGCTGCGTGAGCTTCGAAGCGCAGATGCTGCCGATGCGCCTATGCGTGGACACCACCGTGCGGGACGCGTTGGCGGTCCTGATGGCCGGCGCTGCGTCGTCACGCTCGCTGCGTGGCCTGCAGCAGTCCTTGCATTGCCATCGCGTGGCTGTCACCGCCAGCGAACGCGCCGCGTTCGTCAATTGCAATACGCCCGAGCAGTGGAGTCAGCTCATCCATGAAAATCCAGATTGAAGGCCAGCATGTGCGGTTTCGCATCGACGAGGACGAGCTGGCGGCGCTGCTGGCCGGGCAGAGCGTCGACAACCTGAGCCGGCTGCCCAGCGGGCAAGGCGCGCGCCTGGTACGGCACAGTGTGAGTCTCACCGGTGGTCATGCGGCCTACAACTGCGCCACCGAGCATTGGCAATTGCTGGTGCCGCGCGATGCCCTGGAAGAGCACGCGCGGCGCCTGCCCAGCCGCGACGGCCTGCATTTCAGCTTCGACGCGGGCGCCGGGCATGCAGAACACATGGCGCTGCAGGTGACCTTCGATATCGATGTGCGCGACAGTGCGCGCAAGCGGTTTCCCAAGGAATAACCTGCCGGGCCAGCTGTGTTGCTGCCCTGTACGCTGTCTTTCATCGAGGTTTGAAGGCCAGGCGCAAGCTGTTTTTATGCGGCGTACCGAACGGCGCGCCGTGCTCCCACGCCGTGATTGCCCAAGCGATGGCCGCCCAAGCGATCACCCCGCAGGTCGCTTGCACCGCTCCTGGTAGATCCCCGGCACGCGCTCGCACACCAGCCCCTGTGCGCGTAATGCGGTTTCGATCGGTGCGGCGGCGTCGTCGTCGTAGCCGGTGCCGCTGCGCAACGCGACCACGTGCAGCCCGTCGCTGGCCAGTTCCAGCAGCAGGGACAGCTGCGCCTGGGCAGCGTGCGGCATGCTGCGCCGGGAGGCGTCGCGGCGCGCCAGTTCGAGCACCGCATCGGGAATGTCGTCGCCGGCCACCAGCACGTCGGCCAGGTTCATCGCACGCAGCGCCTTCAGGGTGAGCAGGCCCGGATCGCCCGGTCCGGTGCCCACCAACTGCACGCTGCCACGCGCTGGCACCGTGCCGGCGTCGTCCAGCGCCGCAATGAATGCGGCTTCGGCCGCTGCCTCGTCGCCGGCCTGCAGCAGCACAGGCACCTGGCCGTCGATGACGCGATCGAACCAGCGCCGGCGCCGGTTCATGTCCGGGAACTGGCTGCGGATGCGCTCGCGATGCTGCGCAAACAGGCCGGCGAAGCGGCCTACCGATGCATCCAGCTCGCGTTCCAGCCGCTCGCGCAGGCGCCGTGCCAGCATCGGGGCGGCGCCCGCCGAGGAAATGGCGATCACCAGCGGGTCGCGGTCCACGATCGCCGGTACCTGGTAGGTGGACAGCTCGGCATCGTCCACCACGTTGACCAGGCGCTGACGCGCCCCGGCGGCAGCAGCAACGCGTTGGTTCAAGGCGGTGTCGTCGGTGGCCGCGACCACCAGCCACACCGTGTCGATCCAGGCCGGATCGAAGTCGCCCCCCAGTTGCTCGAAGCGACCGGCCTGCATCAGGGCCGCCAGCTCGGGCGAGAGCGCATGCGCGGACAGGCGGATCCGTGCGCCGGCCTTGAGCAGCGCCAGCACCTTGCGCGTGGCGACCTCGCCGCCACCGATCACCAGCACGGCGCGCCCCTGCAGGTTGGCGAACAACGGAAACAACGGCATCGGCCCACTCTCCAAAAGATGACTCGCACCAACGGCATGTTGCATGGCACCATCGGGTCACGTCCACACGCCTCGCTGCCGCCAATGCGTGTTTTGCTGGTCAACGATACCGAAAAGCCGATCGGGCAATTGCGCCAGGCGCTGACGCGCGCCGGCTATACGGTGCTCGACGATGTGGCCTCGGTGGGTGCGCTGCTGCATGCGGTGCAGAGCCAGCAGCCGGATGTGGTGGTGATCGATGTGGATTCGCCCTCGCGCGACACCCTGGAGCAGTTGTCGATGCTGCACACGCATGCGCCGCGACCGGTGGTGATGTTTTCCGGCGATGGCGACGATGCCTTGATCCACGCTGCAGTGGGTGCGGGTGTCACCGCGTACGTGGTCGATGGCCTGGCGCCGGCGCGGTTGGCGCCGATCGTGCAGGTGGCGCTGGCGCGGTTTGCGCACGAAAGCAGCATGCGCAAGCGCCTAGACGACGTGCAGCAGGCCTTGCAGGACCGCAAACAGATCGATCGCGCCAAGGGCCTGTTGATGGAGAAACGCGGCCTCAGCGAGGCCGATGCCTATGCCGCGCTGCGCCAGCAGGCGATGAAGCAGGGCGTCAAGCTGGCCGAAGTGGCGCGACGCATCGTGGCCATGGCCGAATTGCTGGGATGAACCGATGAGCCAAGCCGACCTTCCCATACTGCGTGTGGCCTACATGCCGCTGATCGATTGCGCGCCGCTGGTGGCTGCGCAGCGGCTGGGGCTGGACCACGCGCATGGCCTGCACCTGGAGTTGCAACGGCAGGCCTCCTGGGCGGGCGTGCGCGATCGGCTGCTGGCGGGCGAGGTGGACGCCGCCCACGCGCTGGCCAGCCTGGTCTACGCCATCGACCTGGGCATTGCCGGGCCGCAATGCGCGATGGCCTTGCTGATGACGCTCAACCACAATGGTCAGGCGATCACCCTGGCGCCAACCTTGGCGCAGGCGCTGGCCGACGGGCAGGCGTTGCCGCAGGCACTGGCCGGCCTGGGACGACGCGCGGTGTTCGCGCAGACCTTTCCCACCGGCACGCATGCATTGTGGCTGTACTACTGGCTGGCCGCAGGCGGGGTGGATCCGATGCGCGATGTCGATGTGCTCAGCATTCCGCCACCGCAGATGCCCGACGCACTGGGCAGCGGGCTGGTGGATGGCTATTGCTCCGGCGAGCCGTGGGCAGCGGTGGCGCAGGCGCAAGGCGTGGGGGCACGGGTGATCCGCAGCGGCGAGCTGTGGCCCGGCCATCCGGAGAAGGTGCTGGCGTGCCGGCGCGAATTCGCCGCCCTGCAGCCGGACCTGACGCAGCAGCTGACGGCCTGCGTGCTGGAGGCCTGCCGCTGGCTGGATGCTGGGCCCGACCACCGCGCGCAGTGTGCGCAGTGGCTGGCCGAACCGCAGCATATCGGGGTGTCGGCAGCGCATTTGGCGGCGTGCCTGGATGCCGACGCCGATGCGCCCAGTATCGATGCGACGTCACTGGCCTTTCATCGCGATGGTGCGGTGAACATGCCGTGGCTGTCCGACGGCGAATGGTTCCTGAGCCAGTTCCAGCGCTGGGGATGGCATGCCATCCACGACGAGGATATCGCGCGGTTACGCGATATCCATCGCCTGGACAACTACCGTCGTGCCGCGGCGCGCGTGGGCGTGGCGGTGCCGGACAGCGATCATCGCAGCAACCTCTTGTTCGACACGCCTTGAGGCGGCTGATTCTCGCGTCCCTCAGACCCATACATGTGTCTGAGGATCTGTTGGTGGACTTGCGCTTCTTCTGCAGGCCTTTGGATTGATGTGCCTGCGCGCTTGCGATGATCGGCGTGCGACGCTGCTGATCTGAGGCGTGGCTGCAGGGCCCTTGCCCGCCCACCATCGCGGGACACGCCGTGAATCCATCCGTGGAGGCTCTTATGCGGCATCCATGCCGCATAAGGTCCCGCGACGCTGAGCGGGCAAGGACCGGTCGAGAGGGTCGGTGTGCATGGGACGAGCGAGCTGCTGGTAGCGCTGCGTGTCTTGGAGCGCGCGTAATCGGTGGCGCGATTGCGAATTCCTGACTTGCCCAGCGCCGCAGAATGCGCCGCACACGTTTGGTGCATCGCTGCACGAAAGCCGGGAATCGAGCGCTGCCATCGGCACGGCCGCATTCCCGAAAAGCCAGGTATCCCATAAGCAAATCACTTATTTCTCAACAACTTGTGTGGCCGTGATGCACGGGTGAAAAAGTTGGCATGGTGATTGCGTAGTGCTTACGTGCAGGTGCAACGGCGTACCTGCAACAAGACGTACACGGTGCAGCGGTTCAACGGCGATCCGCACGCATCCAGGGCAACGGCGTCCTTCCGGTCTACCGGAGGGGCGCCGTTTTTTTTGACCATCGCATTCCAAGAGGTCTCTATGCAGCGCTCGTTCTGGCGATCCGGGCACACGCCCACCTTGTTCGCTTCCTTCCTGTATTTCGACCTGAGTTTCATGGTGTGGTACCTGCTCGGTCCCTTGCAGGTGCCGATCGCGCAATCGCTGGGCCTGGACACGCAGCAACGCGCCCTGATGGTGGCGGTGCCGATCCTGTGCGGGGCCGTGTTGCGCCTGGTGCTGGGCATGTTCGCCGATCGCATCGGCGCCAAGCGCGCCGGCATGGTGGCGCAGCTGGCGGTGATCGCTGCGCTGTTCGGCGCCTGGCAGCTGGGCGTGCACAGCATGGGGCAGGTGCTGCTGCTGGGTGTGCTGCTCGGCATTGCCGGTGCGTCGTTTGCGGTGGCGTTGCCGCTGGCATCGCGCTGGTATCCGCCCGAGCATCAGGGCACGGCGATGGGCATCGCCGGTGCAGGCAATTCCGGCACGGTGCTGGCGGCGTTGTTCGCCCCGATGCTGGCGGCCGCCTTCGGTTACCAGAACGTGTTCGGACTGGCATGCATTCCGTTGGTGCTGACGCTGATCGTGTTTGCGTCGATTGCCAAGGAGGCACCAACGCCGGTCGCGCGCAAGCAGTGGTCCGACTACGGCCGCGTGCTGGTGGGCAACCGCGACGCATGGCGTTTCATGTTGTTCTACGCGATCACCTTCGGTGGTTTTTCCGGCTTTGCCAGCGCCTTGCCGGGCTACTTCCACGACCAGTTCGATTTCGACGCACGCACCGCGGGCTGGGCCACTGCGGCCTGCGTGCTGGCCGGCTCGGTGATGCGTCCGTTGGGTGGCGTGATCGCCGACCGCGTAGGCGGCACGCGCGCCTTGCTGGCGGTGTATCTGCTGGTTGCCACGCTGGTGGGTATTGCCGGGTTCGGTGCCGGAGGCGCCACCATCACGCTGGCGCTGTTCGTGTTGACGTTGCTGTGCCTGGGCGCCGGCAATGGCGCGGTGTTCCAGCTGGTGCCGCAGCGCTTCGGCCAGGACATCGGGGTGATGACCGGCTTGATCGGCATGGCCGGCGGCATCGGTGGCTTTGCGCTTGCGGCCGGGTTGGGCGTGCTCAAGCAGCACACCGGCAGCTATGCGTTGGGCATGTGGCTGTTCGCTGCCTTCGCGCTGGGCGGCTGGGGACTCCTGGCAGGCGTCAAGACCCAGTGGCGCAGCGAATGGTCCACCGCCGGCACGGCACGCGTCTGACATGTCGACAGGAATCCAGGCAATGAAGCAACCCAGACTCGTCGTCATCGGCAATGGCATGGCCGGCATCCGCACCGTGGAGGAGCTGCTCAAGCTGATGCCGGGCATGTACCACATCACCGTGTTCGGCGCCGAGCCGCATCCCAACTACAACCGCATCCTGCTTTCCCCGGTGCTGGCCGGCGAACAGGAGTTCGACGATATCGTGCTCAATCCGCTGGATTGGTACCGCGACAATGGGATCCATCTGCATCTGAACAAGGAGGTGACGCGCATCGACCGCGTGCGCCGCCGGGTGATCGCCGCCGACGGCACCGAAGCCGAGTACGACCGGCTGCTGATCGCCACCGGTTCGGTACCGTTCGTGCTGCCGATTCCCGGCAACGATCTGAAAGGTGTCATCGGGTATCGCGATATCCAGGACACCCGCACCATGATCGATACCGCGCGCAGCAAGCAGCATGCGGTGGTGATCGGCGGCGGCCTGCTTGGCCTGGAAGCGGCCAACGGGCTGAAGCTGCGCGGCATGGACGTCACCGTGGTGCACCTGGCCAGTTGGTTGCTGGAACGCCAGCTCGACCCGGTGGCCGGCAACCTGCTGCAGCAGGCACTGCGCGCGCGCGGGCTGGAATTCCGCCTGAATACCGCCACCAGCGCGCTGCTCGGCAATGCCCAGGGCGAGGTGGTGGGGGTGAAGTTCGCCGATGGCAGCGAAATCCCGGCCGACCTGGTGGTGATGGCCGCCGGCATCCGCCCGAACACGCGTCTGGCCGAAGAAGCCGGTATCCATTGCTCGCGCGGCATCGTGGTCAACGACAGCCTGCAGAGCTTCGATCCCCGCGTGTATGCGGTGGGCGAGTGCGCAAACCATCGCGGCATCGCCTACGGCCTGGTGGCGCCGCTGTTCGAGCAGGCCAAGGTGTGCGCGAACCATCTGGCGCAATTCGGTATCGGCATCTATCGCGGTTCGGTGGCATCGACCAAGCTCAAGGTCACCGGCATCGATCTGTTTTCCGCCGGGGATTTCATGGGCGGCGATGGTTGCGAGGAAATCGTGCTGTCCGACCCGGCCGGCGGCGTCTACAAGAAGCTGGTGATCCGCGACGACGTGCTGGTGGGGGCCTGCCTGTATGGCGACACCAGCGACGGCGGTTGGTACTTCAAGTTGCTCAAGGACGGCACGCCGATCCAGGCGCAGCGCGATCAGCTGATCTTCGGCGAAAGCGCCCTGGGCGATGCCGGCACCGGCGGCCAGGACCGCGCCAGCGTCATGGCCGACAGCGACGAGGTCTGCGGCTGCAACGGCGTGTGCAAGGGCACGATCGTCAAGGCGATCAGCGAACAAGGCCTGTTCACCGTCGACGAGGTGAAAAAGCACACCAAGGCAGCCAGTTCCTGTGGTTCGTGCACCGGTCTGGTGGAACAGATCCTGATGAACTGCCTGGGCTCCAACTTCCAGGAAACTCCCAAGACCAAGGCCGTGTGCGCCTGCACCGACCTGAGCCACGGCGAGGTGCGCCGCGCCATTCGCGAGCACAAGCTGCTCACCCATGCGCAGGCCTATGCCTTCATGGAATGGCGCACGCCCAACGGTTGCGCCACCTGCCGGCCGGCGATCAACTACTACATGCTCTCGACCTGGCCGCATGAAGCCATCGACGACCCGCAATCGCGTTTCATCAACGAGCGTGCCCACGCCAACATCCAGAAGGACGGCACCTTCTCGGTGATTCCGCAGATGAAGGGCGGGGTGACCAATGCCGGCGAACTGCGCCGCATCGCCGATGTCGCCGACAAGTACGCGGTGCCGATGGTCAAGGTCACCGGCGGCCAGCGCATCGATCTGCTCGGGGTCAAGAAGGAAGACCTGGTGGATGTGTGGCGCGATCTGGGCATGCCGTCGGGCCATGCCTACGGCAAGTCCATCCGCACGGTGAAGACCTGCGTGGGCAGCGAATTCTGCCGCTTCGGCACCCAGAACAGCACCCAGATGGGCATCGACCTGGAAACCATGCTGGCCAATATGTGGAGCCCGCACAAGGTGAAGCTGGCGGTGTCCGGCTGCCCGCGCAACTGCGCCGAATCCGGCATCAAGGACGTGGGCATCATCGCGGTGGATTCGGGCTGGGAACTGCATGTCGGCGGCAACGGCGGCATCAAGACCGAGGTGGCGCGCTTCCTGGTCAAGGTCAGCACGCCCGAGGAGGTGCGCGAATACACCGGCGCCTTCCTGCAGCTGTACCGCGAGCAGGCCTATTACCTGGACCGCACCGTGCACTACATCGCACGCGTGGGCCTGGATTACATCCGCGCGCAGGTGGTGGAGGACGCGGCAAACCGGCGAGCGCTGTACGAGCGACTGCTGTTTTCGCTCGAAGGCCTGGTCGACCCATGGAAGGCGCGCATCGCTGGCGAGCGTCGCCAGGAGTATCAACCGCTGCGCATCGCAGCACCTGCGGCAACGGTGGAGGAATGAGCATGCCCGATCACGCGTGGGTGCATGTGTGCGCATTGCAGGAGTTGCCGACGCTGGGTGCGCGCGTGCTGGAGGTCGATGGCCTGCCGCCGATCGCCATCTTCCGCACTGCCAGCGATCAGGTCTTTGCGCTGCGCGATCGCTGCCCGCACAAGGGTGGTCCGTTGTCGCAGGGCATCGTGGCCGGCGATACGGTCACCTGCCCATTGCATGGCTGGGCGATCGGCTTGCAGAGCGGGCAGGCCTGCGCGCCGGACGTGGGCTGCGCGCCCCGGTATCCGGTGAAGGTGGATGCCGGCGCGGTATGGATCGTGTTGCAGCCGGTGCCCGAGCCGCAGGCCGTTGCCGAGCCGGCCGCATGAGCGAGGGCCTGACGCCGCCGGCATCGCAGACCGTTGCGCAGGGAGCAGCGGCATCGCCGATGCACCGCATCACGCGCTCGACCTGTTGCTACTGCGGTGTCGGCTGCGGCGTGTTGATCCACAGCCAGCACGACGATACCGGCGAGCGCATCGTGGGCATCGAAGGCGACCCGCAGCACCCGGCCAATCACGGTCGCCTGTGCAGCAAGGGTCTGGCGCTGCCGCAGACCACCGCCAGCACGCAGGGGCGCGTGCTTGCCCCCGAACTGCGTCGGCATCGGCAGGCGCCGCGTGCGCCGGTGAGCTGGGATCAGGCCCTGCAGCATGTCACCAGCAAACTGGCGGCCATCGTCCAGGAGCATGGCCCGGACGCGGTGGCGTTCTATCTGTCCGGGCAACTGCTCACCGAGGACTACTACGTCTTCAACAAGCTGGCCAAGGGCCTGCTCGGCACCAACAACATCGACACCAATTCGCGGCTGTGCATGTCCAGCGCGGTCACCGGCTACAAGCTGGCGCTGGGCGCCGATGGCCCGCCCACCTGCTATGAGGACCTGGATCTGGCGCAGACGGTGCTGTTCGCCGGCAGCAACATGGCCTACGCGCACCCGGTGCTGTTTCGCCGGTTGGAAGACGCGCGCGCACGCAACCCGGAGATCCGCTGGATCGTGGTCGATCCGCGCCGCACCGATACCGCGGCCATGGCCGACCTGCACCTGGCGATCGAACCCGGGACCGACGTCGCACTGTTCAACGGCATGCTGCATCACCTGATCTGGGAGGGTCTGGTGGATGCGCGTTTCGTTGCGGCGCACACCGAGGACTTCGACGCCCTCAAGCGGATGCTGCGCGAGTACACCCCGCGCATGAGCGCCGAGATCTGCGGGATCTCGCACGAGGACCTGGTGCAGGCGGCCGAGTGGTTCGGGCGCAGCCCGGCGGCGCTGTCGCTGTATTGCATGGGCTTGAACCAGTCCGCGCACGGCACCGACAAGAACCTGGCGTTGACCAACCTGCATCTGGCCACCGGGCAGATCGGCAAGCCCGGTGCAGGTCCGTTTTCGTTGACCGGCCAGCCCAACGCGATGGGTGGGCGTGAGGTCGGTGGCATGGCGACGATGCTGGCCGCGCACCGCGAGATCGGCAACGCCGCGCATCGTGCGGAGGTGGAAGCGCTGTGGGGCGTGCCAGCCGGGCGCATCAGTGCCACGCCAGGCACGCCGGCCGTGGAGTTGTTCGAGCGCCTGCGTGCCGGCACGCTGAAGGCGGTGTGGATCGTGTGCACCAATCCCGTGCACTCGATGCCGGAAGTGGCCGGCATTCGCGCAGCGCTGGAGCAGGCCGAGCTGGTGGTCGTGCAGGATGCGTTTTCCGGCACCGACACCGTGCCGTACGCCGATGTGCTGCTGCCTGCCGCCAGCTGGGGCGAGAAGGACGGCACCGTGACCAACTCCGAGCGCCGCATCACCCGCGTGCGCAAGGCGGTGGAGCCGCCGGGCCAGGCGCGTGCGGATTGGTGGATTGCCAATGAGGTGGCACGCCGGCTGCAGGCGAAGCTGCAACCCGGCGCCGCGGCCGGGCTGTTCGCCTTCGACACCACTGCGCAGGTGTTCGACGAACACCGCGCATTGACGGTGGGCCGCGACCTGGATATCGGCGGGCTGGATTACGCAGTGCTGGACAACGGTCCGCAGCAATGGCCGTTTCCCGCCGGCAGCACGCAGGGGCAGGCGCGGCGTTACACCGATGGCGTCTTCGCCACCGACAACGGGCGCGCGCGCTTCCATGCCACCGCTTATCGCAAGGTGGCCGAGGCGACCTCGGCGCGCTTTCCGATGCGGCTGTTGACCGGTCGCCTTCGCGATCAATGGCATGGCATGTCGCGCACCGGGCGGGTGGCGGCTGCGTTCGCGCACAGCCCGGAACCGGCCTTGCGCATGCATCCCGACGATGCGGCGCGACGCGGACTGGTGGCCGGCGAACTGGTGCAGGTGGCCAGCAAGCGTGGCGCGCTGGTGCTGCCGCTGGAACTGTCCGACGAGCTGCGCTCGGGTACCGTGTTCGCAGCGATGCACTGGAGCGGGCAGACGCTTTCCAGCGGCGGCATCAACGAAGTGAGTACGCCGGCAGTGGACGCGCGCTCGCAGCAGCCCGAGCTCAAGCACGCGGCGGTGCGGGTGGAGAAGGCCGCGTTCGGCTGGCATCTGCTGGCGGCACGGCGCGGTGATGCGCTGGCGCTGCAGCAGGCGCTGCAGCCGTTACTGCGCGAGTGCGGCTATGCCAGCCTGCGGCTGCATGCCGAACCGCTGCCCGAGTCGGCCGGGGAGTGGGCGGTGTTGCACGCCGCCTGCGAGCGAGCGCCGGACGCAGCGTGGATCGATCGGCTGGTCGCCGCGCTGCAGTTGCCGGCTGGCGCCGATGTTCTGGAGTATCGAGACCTGCGCCGCGGGCTGATGCGCCGCGTCGGCTGGCGAATGCAGAACGGGCTCAGTCATATCGACGGACTGTTGCTCACTGCCGCGCAACCCAGCCAGGCCAATCAGGCGCTACTGACCACCGCATTGGCGGGTAAGCCCTGGCGCGGCGCGCGGCTGGCGGTGTTCGCGCAGACGCCTGCGGCGCCCAGCGATCCGATCGTCTGCACCTGCATGAACGTCGCGGCATCGGCGATCCATGCGGCCATCGACGATGGCGCCGATGTGGCGCAGCTCAAACAACGCCTGGGCTGCGGCACCGTCTGCGGCTCCTGCGTTCCGCAACTGACCCGGCTCTGCCGCCAACCGCGGCTGGCCTGATGTTCCATCTTCCTCCACACACTGCGAGATCTTTCATGTCCGTCACACCTTCCTGCGCGCGTGATGTGGTGTTGCTGTCTGCCGGCCCCGGCGATCTGGAGTTGCTGACCATCAAGGCGGTCAAGGCGCTGGCAGCGGCCCAGGTGCTGCTGCTCGACGATCTGGCCAACCCCGACATCGTCGAGCTGGCGCCGCAGGCGCGCGTGATCCGGGTCGGCAAGCGCGGCGGTTGCCGCTCCACGCCGCAGGAGTTCATCTGCCGGCTGATGCGTCGCTATGCGTTGCAGGGCCTGCGCGTGGTGCGCGTCAAGGGCGGCGATGCCTTGTTGTTCGGGCGGGCCGGCGAAGAGATCGATTTCCTGCGCCGCGCCGGCGTCGGCGTGCAGGTGATCAATGGGGTCAGCGCCGCGTTCGCCGCCGCCGCCTCGCTGGAAGTGTCGCTGACCCATCGCGATCATTGCCACGGCATCACCTTCGTCACTGCGCATACGCACGACCACGGCGAGCCGAACTGGGGCGCGCTGGCCGCCAGCGGCACCACGCTGGGCATCTACATGGGCCTGCGGCGCGCTGATGCGCTGGCGACGGCGCTGCTGGCGCATCTGCCAGCCAGTACGCCGGCAGCCATCGTGCAGGCGGCCACACGTCCCGAGCAACAACGCCGCCTCACCACGCTGGGCGAGCTGGGCGCCACTGCAGCGGCCTTGCTGCCGGGCCTGCCGACCCTGCTGCTGGTGGGCGATGCGCTCACACAGGCGTCGGCCGCTTGCGACGATCGCCTTGCTCCGGTTCTGGAACAGGCAGTGGGCTAGGGGTGACGCGACATCGGCCGCGCAGCAGGACAGCAACGCGCTGGTTCGATCGCTGACGTCTTGCAGCCTGCCCGGCATGCGCCGTTCGCACTCCCATCCGCTCGCGCGGGGGCTGGAACGGCCTTGCCGGTCGCCTGCGCACCTGCAGGCCGATCGATCGCCCACCAGGTGAGTGCGCCGACCTCACCCGGTCAGGCCGGCCAGCGCCGTAGCTGCATGGCGGGCCGGCGCCTGGGCTGAGGAATCCACGCGTGTGCCGTTGATCGTCCCGATGGCAGGTGGTGGTCATCGACATCCCGCACTGTCGGCGATCCCGGTTGAACGCCGAACGCGCCATGGCGCGTTACCGTGACGCATTGCCGCCTGGTCGGGGTCACGCTCCGGCGGACTGCAGAAGCCCGTGTACCACCGGTGCCGAAGAGCGGATTGCGGAATAGGGCCGATGAGTGCATCCATGTGGTAGCGCTACCCATCGCACGGCGCAGCGCAGCCGGATTGGCTGTGAAGGTGTGCAAGATTTGCGCAGCGAGCGCAGCGGTTTTTTCCTGCATGTGCCCGTTTGCCACCGTATAGCCTGCTTTTGCGGGTTGGCACGATTGTTGCGGTATGAACATTACCCAATGACGTACCCGATGCATCGAGAGGAGGCACAATGGAAGACGCACAGAACAGTACTCGTAGCCGGCGCGGTTTTGCCGCATTGGACCCGGAAAAGCGTCGCGTACTGGCCAGCAGCGGTGGCAAGGCTGCGCACGCCAGCGGCAATGCGCATGAATTCACCAGCGACGAAGCACGCGAGGCAGGCCGCAAGGGCGGCCAGGCAGTAAGTCGCGACCGCGATCACATGTCGCGCATCGGCAGCAAGGGCGGTCGCTCCAAGCAGGCCAAGCCGCAGGAAGAATCCGCATGACCGAGTGGCAGCATGCAAGGCATGCTGCCAGGAGCGGCTGACAAAACGCCTGTGCACCCGCCAGGCTGGCGCGGTCGGCGCCCGGAATCGGCAGGTACCGCACCCGCTCCCGTTCCGAGCACGCCGTTCGCAGGCATCTGGCGAATGCGCGCTACGCTCCATTCGCCGCTTTCAGGGGCGCAGGTCCTGTGCCGGTATGGCGCAGGGCCTGCTGTTTGAAGGGGCAGCAGGCAAATATCTGGCGCGCCCCGGTAGGCAATCGATTGCATGATGGCGTACCGGATCGGGTGCATCAGACCGGTTTGCGGGACATCGACTCGGGCAAACGCCTGTTGCACAACGCGTCACGAACGGTGCGGAAATTTTTGCCGGGTCTTTTCCTTTTCACCATCGATTGCAGGAAAATTTTCCGTGTCGGCGTTGAAGGCGGTGCGCTGCAGGCAAAATTTGCAGGCATCGCAGTGGCATGGGGGGCGAGGTATCCGCCTGCCCTCAGACGCGAGACGCCTGTGGACCGATGGCGGCCGAGATCGCGGCAAGGCAGCGGCGCGAAGTGGAAGCTGTGCGTCGTGAGTTCCCCTGCCGCGCCGCACATCCACATATGCAGTCTCGCCCGCCACCGTTAGCGAGACCTCTGTGCTCATAGTGGCCGCGCTCTGAGCCGCCACGCAGCCTGGATTTTTCTTTCTGCATGCCCAGCGCGTACCCTTGGGCGCTTTCCAATGGCGCAACCTTGGCGATGAAGACACAGCTCGGCTATCCGATCGGTACCCCAGGCCAGGCGTGGGGCGATGAAGAGCGCGGCGCGTGGCGCGCCAGGCAGCGGATACAGCGCAGTTACGCAGCCGAGGTGGTACGGGCCATCGAGGTGCTGGGCGATGGCTATACGCGCGTGCAGTACGGAACGATTGCGGCGGGATCCACGCAGTACCCGCTGCTGGCATTGCGCAGCGCCACATGGGACAGCGCGCTGCCGTGCGCGCTGGTGACCGGCGGCGTGCACGGTTACGAAACCAGTGGAGTGCAGGGCGCCCTGCAATTCCTGCAGCAACGCGGTGCCGACTATGCGGGCAAGTTGAACCTGCTGGTCGCTCCCTGCATCAATCCCTGGGGCTACGAGCGGATCCAACGCTGGAATGCCGAGGCGATCGATCCCAACCGCGCGTTCCGCGACGACAGCCCGGCCGCCGAGTCGGCAGCGCTGATGCAGCTGGTCGCCGACACCGCCGGCAAGATGCTGGTGCATATCGACCTGCATGAGACCACCGACAGCGACGAGAGCGAGTTCCGCCCTGCGCTGGCGGCACGCGATGGCGTGGCGTTCGTGCCGGGCAGCATTCCGGATGGGTTCTACCTGGTCGGCGACAGCGAAGACCCGCAGCCCGCCTTTCAACAGGCGGTGATCGCCGCGGTGGCCCGGGTCACGCATATCGCGCCGGCTGATGCGCAGGGGCAGATCATCGGCTCGCCGGTGGTGGGTCATGGCGTCATCAACTATCCGGTGCGGCGGCTGGGTCTGTGCGCCGGCGTGACCGATGCGCGCTATCGCACCACCACCGAGGTGTACCCGGACAGCCCGCGCGCCACGCCTGCGCAATGCAATGCGGCGCAGGTGGCGGCGATCTGCGCTGCGCTGGACTACGCGCTGTCGGCTCCCTGAGGACGCATGCCCTGCGTGTGCAAGGACTTCCATCACGGTGGGGAGGCTGACTGCTGGTCGAGCCGGCGCGATCTGCATGCCGGTTTCGTCGTTTCAGGGAAGGCCTTGTCGTTCTGCGGCCTGCTGCACGTACCCAGCCACTAGGTGCGCTTCCATCGGCCGGGACAGCAGATATCCCTGCGCCTCGTCGCAGCCCCAGCTGCGCAGCAGGGCGATTTCGTCGGCATGCTCGATGCCTTCGGCCACGGTGCGGTAGCCCAGCGCACTGGCCAGCCGCACCACCGCTTCTGCGCGCATCTGCATGCCGGCTTTGGTGGCGATACCGGTGACCAGCGAGCGGTCCAGCTTGAGAACGTTGATCGGCAATTCGGTGAGGTACCCGAAGTTGCTGTAGCCGGTCCCGAAGTCGTCGATGGCCACGCTCACGCCGGCCTCGCGCAGTGCACGCAGGCGCGGAATCGCCTCGACGTTGCTGCGCAGCCAGCGGCCTTCGGTGATTTCAAGTTCGATTCGCGTAGTCGGGATCGCCAGTTCGTTGCAGCGGTTGATCACGTCCGCGGCCAGATTGGTGTTGCCGAAATCGCGCGAGGACAGGTTGATCGAGACGGAGAAATCCAGCCCTTGCGCCCGCCACTGCGCCAGCTGCAGCAGGGCATGTTCGATCACCCAGTTGGTGACCGTGCACATCAGTGCGGTCTTTTCGAACAGGGGAATGAACTCGTCCGGGCCAATCGGCCCAAGGCTGGCGTGGTGCCAGCGCAACAATGCTTCGAATCCGGTCACCGACAGGTCTTCCAGACTGATGCGCGGCTGGAAGACCAGACGGAAATCGCCGGCATCCAGCGCTTTTTCCGCATCCAGCGCCAGGCGGTACGAGCGCTGGATGGCATCGTCCTGCGATGCGCTGTACCAGCACACCACGGCGTGGTTGTTGATCGCATCGCCTAGCGATACCAGGCCCTTGCGCATCGCATCGTTGGTATCGGGCTGCTGCGGTGCAAAACGGACCACACCGGCATGAAAGGTCAGCGACATCGGTACCCCGGCCGCGTCCACCGGCTTCTGCAGCATGTCGCGTAGATCCAGCAGCAGGTCTTCCATCTCGTCGGGCGCAGAGTTGAGCAGGAAGAACGCAAAGCGCATCGGTGCCACATGGTAGACCGTCGCCTTGCCGCGCAAGGCGCGCGTCAGTACGTAGCTGGCATGCCGGATCAATTCCTCCAGCGGTTGCATCCCCAGCGCCTGGCGCGCCTCGTTGGCCGCCTGCGTGTCGTAGACCTCGATGAAGGCGGCGATGGTGGGCAGACAGTGGCTGCCCAGGGCGAGTGCATCCAGATCCGACTGCAGCTGGCGCGCATTGAACAGCCCGCTATGCGGCTCGCGACGGCCCGCACCGAACTGCAGTTCGAGCTGCGCAGCGGCCACATTGGCGAACATGCGCAGCTGCTGATGCTCCTGGCTGGCCAGACGGCGCTCGCGCGAATCGATGACGCACAAGGTGCCGAAGATGCCGGTCTGCGGCGCGCCGACCGCAACACAGGCGATAAACCGCGCAGGCAAGCCGGGGAAGGCCGCGTCGCCGAGTTGGATCGGCTCCAGTGCATCGCACTCGATCAGTTCTGCGACACCGTTGATCGAACCCAGTGGCGATGGGCACAGCGCAATCGCCTGTTCGACATGGCCTGGATCGATGCCGCGCGCCGCGAGCACACGCATGCGGCCGCCCTCGGTGATGGTGAGTGCCGCCGCCGGGGCGACCAGTGCGTGACACAGCAGACGTGCGATCTGTTCGAGCGGCTCCATGCCGCCCAGGTCGATTGGAACCCCCGACCAGTCGGAATGGCGTTCCTGCGATTTGTCCCCCGTGCCAAGCGTCATTGGTCAGACTCCGTGTCGAAAGTCACACACCGCACACCTTCTGGAACAACGCCGGTCGTGGATCGATGAATCCCAGCATGGCCGTGAACAGGATAAACGCAAGCCGGTATCCGGATGTGAGCAACCGGGCTCGACGAAAATAACGTCCTGACATATCGCCTTCCAAGCGAATCCTTTCCAGCCTGGCTTGCCGCTTGGAATTGGTCTTATCCAACAAGCAGGCACATGTGAAAATCGGGCACCGAATGGCTCGACTGCAGATCGGAATGGCGTGCTCTTCAATATATTGCAATGGTTCGCCTCGCTATCGCTGTGAAACGCCTGCATCAGGCTGCCAGTCGCTGCCAAGCGCAGTTGGAAAGGTGCCTCATGTCCTGAAATATCGCAAAGATCTTCGATCAATAAGCATTCTCTACTATTGCTTGGGTCGGACTGGCTTCCCTGAATGCACGGAAGCGGGCGCAAGCGAACTATTCGACACATTGATTTTGTTTCACCGGATGGGTGCATGGTTAGTGATATTCGGCACAGTTTCAATAGTATGGGTTCGACTACTAATCTCCACCACTGAATTTGCGATTGGTATTAATCACCCTTTCGCCTTCCATGAGGCGGAAATGGCCGGTGTTTTGCTTGATAAAAATCGAATCTCAATCCACTGCCGACATTAAGCAGGCGCATCCATCGGCGCGTGCGCGTGGGCGGCTATCAGGGGAAGCAGGATGAATCGTGCATTTGCGCTTGTCTGGAACGCAGCCATCGGCAACTGGGTGGTGACCCATGAACTGGTACGTCGTCGACGCAAGCCTGGCGCCGGGCGGCGCACGTTGCCGGGCCTGGTGATATTGGCTGCAGGAGCCGCCAGCCCCTCGCTGGTCTGGGCAGCCTGCACGCCTGCGATTCCCGCCGCGGGCGCAACCGTCACATGCAGCGGTCTGGCGATCACCAGCAACGCCTTCTCCAGCAACGCAAACAATCTGACCGTCAACGTGGTGGCCGGCACGCAAATGACCGCCGGCTTGTTGGGCGGCACCGCGATCGCACTCGGCGGCACCAATGCCACGCTCAACAACAGCGGCTCCATCGACCCCTCCGTGCTCGGCCTGTTGTCGGTGCTGTCCACCGGCGTCACCATGGGCAACGCAAGCTCGACATCGGTGATTGCCAACAATCTTGCGGGCGGCAGCATCTACGGCACCGGCGGGCTGCTCGGCGCCAACCTGCTCAATCTCGACGGCATGGCGCTGGGGATCACCTCGGCCAGCAATGGCTCGGTCCAGATCAACAATGCCGGCTTGATCAGCAGCAGACCGCTGCTCAACCTGTCGATCCTGGGTGCCGACACCCCGGTGATCGCAGTCAGCGGCGGCGGTACCGTCAACGCCGTCAACACCGGCACCATCGAAGGACGCGTCGGGTTTCAGTCGTCCGCCGCCGGCAATACCTTCATCAATGCCGGCACCATCAACGGCAGCGTGGCGATGGGCGTCAACAGCGCCAATACCTTCACGGCGGTGACCGGCAGCAGCGTCAGTGCCGCCGGTGGGCTCGGCCTGGAACTGCTCGGTCCCGGCGGCCTGCTGAGCTTTGCGCGAACCGGCGTGGTCGATGGTGGCGCCGGGGGAAGCAACACGCTGGTCGCGCAGAACGCGGTGAGCGGAACAGGCAGCGGCAATGCTGGCACCGGTACGCTGAGTACGGATCAGTACATCAACTTCAACGGCCTGCGCGTCAACAGCGGGACCTGGACACTGGGCGGTGCAAGCAACTTTGGCAGCAGCGCGCTCAACGGCGGCGTGCTGCGATTTGCCACGCCTGCGCAGCTGGGCACCGCCATTACCGCCAACGGCGGCACGCTGGAAGCCACCGCTACCGGCCTGACGCTGTCGCCGACCGGTGGCATCGCGTTAGCCGCAGGTGGCCTGACCGTGCAAGGCGCCAACACGCTGACCATCGGCAGTCCGTTGAGCGGCAGCGGAGCGTTGATCAAGACCGGCACCGGTGGGCTAAGCCTGACCGGCACCAATACCTTCACCGGCGGCGTGACTCTGGCTGCCGGCTCCCTGACGGTCGGCAACAACAACGCGTTGGGAGCGGGCGCCATCACCGCATCCGGTGGCAGCTTGCTGGCCGGTGCCGCACTCGATCTGCCGAATGCAGTGGTGTTGAATACCGCCCTGGGCATCGGCGGCGCGAACAACCTGCGCCTTGGTGGCGTCGTCAGCGGAACCGGCGCCTTGAACAAGACCGGTACAGGCACGCTCACCCTGGGCGGCGCCAACAGCTATGTGGGGGGAACCACGCTGAGCGCGGGGACCACGGTGCTGGAGACTGCCAGTGCGCTCGGCAGCGGGACAGTCACTGCGGCAGGCGGCCTGCTGGATACCACCGCGCCGTTGACGCTGGGCAATGCATTCGCGTTGAACAGCACGCTGGGCCTGGGCGCCGGCGGCAATGCGCTGACACTGACCGGTGTGCTGTCAGGTAGCGGTGGACTCGCCAAGACGGGCACCGGCACGCTTGCGCTCAGTGGCGCCAACACCTACGCCGGCGGCACGACGCTGGCAGCAGGCACGCTGCAGCTCGATAACACCGCTGCGCTCGGCAGCGGCGCATTGAATGTCACCGGTGCGTCCAACCTGAGCACCAGCGCCCCGCTGACGCTGGGCAATGCCGTCAATCTCGCCGGGCCGTTGAGCTGGACCGGCACGCAGGCACTCACCCTGGGCGGCGTGATCAATGGCGCTGGCAGCCTGATCAAGAGCGGCGCCGGCGATCTCACCCTGACCAACAGCAATGGCTATACCGGCGGCACCACCCTGAGCAATGGGCGGCTGGTGGTCGGCGCCAATGCGGCGCTGGGCACCGGCACGCTCACTGCCAGCGGCGGCACCCTCGATGCGAGCACCGCGGCGACAGTGACCAATGCGATGTCGCTGACAGGCACGCTGGGCCTGGCCAGCAATGGGACCGCGTTGAACCTGGCCGGCACCATCAGCGGCGTGGGCGCATTGAACAAGCTCGGTGCCGGCACGCTCACCGTCAGTGGCCTGAATACCTATAGCGGCGGTACCACGCTCAACGCCGGCACCTTGCAGGTAGCGAACGGCAACGCGCTCGGCAGCGGCACCCTGACGGTCACCGGCAATGCCGCCCTGCAAGGCAGCGCGCCAACCACGTTGAACAATGCGATCGCGTTGAATGCCGGGGCACTCACGCTCGATGGCGCGCAGGCACTGACGCTTGGCGGCGGCATCGGTGGCGCCGGCAGCCTGGTCAAGTCCGGGAGCGGGGATCTGGCCCTGACCGGCAACAACACCTATAGCGGCGGCACCACGCTGAGTGCGGGCCGGCTCAACTTGGGCAGCAATACTGCGCTTGGCATCGGTGCGCTCACTGCCGCTGCCGGCACCACGCTGGATACCCTCGCGGTCAGCACGCTTGCCAATGCCATCGCCTTGACCGGGCTGGTCAACATCGGCGGCAGCAATGCGCTCACGCTCACCGGCACCATCGGCGGCGCCGGCGGCCTGGACAAGCTCGGCCCCGCCAGCCTGACCCTGGCAGGGAACAACACGTATGCCGGAGGCACACGGCTGACCGCAGGCAGCCTGTTGCTGGGTAGCGATACGGCGCTGGGCAGCGGCGCCCTGACCGTTGCCGGCGGCCTGCTCGATGGCACGGCGGCGCGCACGCTCGCCAATGACGTCGTGCTGGATGCGGATCTGGCGATCGGCGGCAGTCAGGCGCTCGCGCTCAATGGCGTGGTCAGCGGGGCGGGGGGGCTGGTCAAGGACGGCAACGCGGCGTTGAGCCTGGGTGGTGCCAACACCTTTGCGGGCGGCGTGGATCTCAATGCAGGCGCCTTGCTGGTCGGCAGCAGCACGGGCCTGGGCAGCGGCGTGTTGACCGCCGCCAACGGCACGCAGTTGCAGGCGACCAGCGCCATCACCCTGGCGAACGATGTCGCGTTGAATGGCGCGCTGTCGCTGACCGGCAACAACAGCCTCGGGTTGACCGGCACCGTCAGTGGGACGGGCAGTCTGGTCAAACAGGGCACCGGTGCATTGACGCTGATCGGCAACAATCTCTACACCGGCGGAACGCTGCTGGATGCCGGTTCGCTGGTGGTCGGCAGCAATGCCGCGCTTGGGACCGGCGCGCTGACCGCCGCCGATGGCACCACGCTCAACGCAAGCACCGCGGTCGCCTTGCAGAACGCCATCACGGTGAACGGCGCGCTGGGCATCGATGGGCAGGACCTGGGCCTGGCCGGCCTCATCGACGGTGCCGGAAGCCTGATCAAGAACGGCACGCAAACACTCACGCTCAGCGGCGCCAATACCTGGTCGGGCGGCTTGCAGTTGCAGGCCGGCGCCCTGGTGGTTGGCAGCAACACGGCGCTGGGGACAGGTACGCTCACCGCCGCTGGCGGTACGTCGCTGGATGCCAGCAGCGCGGTGACATTGGCGAACGCGCTGGCGTTGAATGGTGCGCTGACGCTGCCAGGGACGCAGGACATCGCACTGGACGGCGTGATCAGCGGCACCGGCAGCCTGCAGAAGCAGGGCCTCGCCACCCTGAGCCTGGGCAACGCCAATACCTTCAGCGGCGGCCTCACCCTCGACGCCGGTCGCCTGGTGCTGGGCAACGGCAATGCGTTGGGCATCGGTGATCTGACGGTCGCCGGTGCGGCGGAACTGGATGCCAACACGGCGCTGGGTATCGGGAATGCCGTGCAGTTGAACAGCCAGCTCAGCCTGGTCGGCAGCAACGATCTGGCGGTGAATGGCGTCATTAGCGGCACCGGCAGCCTGATCAAGAACGGCGCGGCCACACTGGCGCTCACGGCGGGCAACAGCTACAGCGGCGGCACCACGCTCGCGGCGGGCACGCTCGCGGTCGGCGCCGATGCTGCGCTCGGCACCGGCAGCCTGTCGGTCATCGGCGATTCGGTGCTGAGCAATGCGATCGCCGTGGCCCTCGGCAACGACATCGACCTGGGCGCCGCGCTGACCATCGACAACGCGGCGGACATGCTGGCCAGCGGCACCATTGGCGGTGCCGGCGCATTCACCAAGACCGGTCTCGGCACCTTGACGCTGAGTGGCAGCAATACCTACACCGGCCCGCTGGCGATCCAGGGCGGAACGGTGGTAGCCAGCACCGCGGCCTCGCTGGGCAATGCCAGCCTGGTCGACGTTGCCGCTGGCGCGTCGCTGAACCTGACCAACGGTGGCCTGATCAACGCGCTGGCCGGTGCGGGCAGCGTGGATACCGATGCCGGTGCGACCCTGCAGTTGGGCAGCGGCGACTTTGCCGGCAGCCTCGGCGGTGGCGGCAACCTGGACAAGATCGGCACGGGCATCGTGCGTCTGCTCGGCAACAGCGTGATTGGTGGTGCGACCCAGGTCAGCGGTGGCACCCTGGATGTGGTCGGCAGCCTTGGCACCAGTGCGGTGAACGTTGCGCTCGGCGGCACGCTGACCGGTTCCGGCCCCAACGGCAGCGTCTCCAGCGACACCACCATCGGCAACGGCGGCCGGTTGGCATTGACCAGCGGCGCATCGCTCAGCGTGGGCAGCCTGACGCTGGCACCGGGCGCGATCGTGGATGTCGCGCTGGCCGCGCCGAGCGCCACGCGCCTGTTGGCGGTCAACGGCAATCTCACCCTGGATGGCACGCTCAATGTCACCGACATCGGCGGCTTCGGCACCGGTGTGTATCGGTTGATCGATTACACCGGTGCGCTGACCAACAACGGCATGCTGTTCGGCGCGATACCGGGCAGCGTCGACATCAGCCAGTTGGCCTTGCAGACCGCCATCGGCCAGCAGATCAACCTGGTGGTGACGGCGCCGGGCAGCATCGTGCAGTTCTGGGACGGCGCACAGACCGTTGCCAACGGCACGGTGGACGGTGGCTCGGGGGTGTGGGGTGCCGCCACCAACTGGACCGGCCAGGATGGCTCGGCCAACAGCACCTGGCAGGGCGACTTTGCGGTGTTCTCCGGTACGGCAGGCACTGTGGGCGTGCAGGGCACGCAGGAGCTGGGTGGCCTGCAGTTCGTGAGCGATGGCTATCGGTTGACCGACGCCGGTGCCGGTGCGCTCAACGTCACCGCGCCGCTCACCGCCATTCGCGTGGACCCCGGTGCAACGGCGACGATCGATGTCGCCATCTCCGGGATCGGCGGCGTGCAGAAACTCGACACCGGCACCCTGGTGCTCGATGCCGCCAACAGCTATGCCGGCGGCACGTCGCTGGGCGGCGGCACGCTGGTGCTGGGCGATGCGCAGGCCCTGGGCAGCGGCGTGCTGACCGCCGCCGGCGGCACCGGCATCGACAGCAACCAGGCGCTGACCGTGGGCAACGCGGTGGTGCTCGACGGTGCGGTGACGCTGCCCGGCAGCAACGATCTGGGGCTGTCCGGGGCGGTCAGTGGGGCGGGTGGGTTGATCAAGAACGGCACCAGCACGCTCACCCTTGCCGGCAACAACAGCTACACCGGCGGCAGCGTGTTGAATGCCGGTACCCTGGCGGTGGGCAGCAACACCGCCCTGGGGACGGGCAGTCTGTCGGTGCTGGGCAATTCCACCTTAAGCAATGCAATTGCGCTGGCACTGGGCAATAACGTCGATCTCGGTGCCGATCTGACCATCGCCAGCGCCGCCGATCTGGCGCTGACCGGCACGCTCAGCGGTACCGGCGCACTCACCAAGACCGGGCTCGGAACCATGACCCTGTCCGCCGCCAACAGCTTCAGTGGTCCGGTAAGCGTGCAGGCCGGCGTGCTTGCCACCTCCGCCGGCGGCACCCTGGGGGGCGCCAGCACGGTGGATGTGGCGGCTGGTGCGCAACTGGCGCTGGGCAGCAGCACCAACCTGAGCGCGGTGAGCGGGCTGGGCGATGTCGCCATTGCCGGCGGCAGCAGCTTGCAACTGGGAGGCGACAACAGCGACCGGATCTTTGCCGGCAGCTTCAGCGGTGCCGGCAATCTGGACAAGGCCGGTACCGGCACCTTGCAGCTCACCGGCAGCAGCGCGCTGGGTGGCACCACCCAGGTCATCGGCGGCACGCTGGACGTGGATGGCACCCTGGCCAGCGCTGGCGGCGTCAGCGTGGGCAGTGGCGGCACATTGAGCGGCAGCGGTGTGGTCGATGCCGCAGTCACCGTCAACGATGGCGGCCGCCTGGTGGTGAGCAGCGGCGCACTGCTGACCACCGGCAGCCTGAGCATGGCTCCCAATGCCACGCTCGACGCCTTCCTCGGAATCCCCAGCCAGACCGGCGTGCTGGCGGTCAATGGCAACCTCACGCTGGACGGTACGCTCAACATCACCGACATCGGCGGCTTCGGCAGTGGCGTCTACCGTTTGATCGACTACACCGGTGCGCTGACCGATAACGGCATGAGCATCGGCACGCTGCCCGGCAGCGTGGATCCCACCCAGCTGAGCTTGCAGACGGCGCTTGCCCAACAGGTCAACGTGGTGGTGCTCTCGCCCGGCAGCAACGTGCAGTTCTGGGATGGCGCGCAGACCGTCGCCAACGGCGCCATCGACGGCGGCAGCGGGACGTGGACCGGCACTGCCACCAACTGGACCGCGATCGACGGCTTGACCAACGATGCCTGGCAGAACAGTTTTGCCGTCTTCGGCGGCAGCGCCGGTACCGTGGGTGTGCAGGGCACCCAGGGCATCACCGGCATGCAGTTCCTCACCGATGGCTATGTGCTGAACGATGCCAGCGCCGGTGCGCTGAGCGCCAATGCCGCCACCACCATCATCCGCGTCGATCCCGGCGTCACCGGCACCATCGACGTTGCCATCGGCGGCGCTGGCGCCCTGCAGAAACTCGATACCGGCACCCTGGTGCTCGATGCCGCCAACAGCTATGCCGGCGGCACGTCGCTGGGCGGCGGCACGTTGGTGCTGGGCGATGCGCAGGCCCTGGGCAGCGGCGTGCTGACCGCCGCCGGCGGCACCAGCATCGACAGCAACCAGGCGCTGACCGTGGGCAACGCGGTGGTGCTCGATGGTGCGGTGACGCTGCCCGGCAGCAACGACCTGGGGCTGTCCGGGACGGTCAGCGGGGCGGGTGGGTTGATCAAGAACGGCAGCAGCACGCTCACCCTTGCCGGCAACAACAGCTACACCGGCGGCAGCGTATTGAACGCCGGCACGCTACTGGTCGGCAGCAACACGGCGCTGGGAAGCGGCGCGCTGTCGGTGACTGGCGATTCGGTGCTCAGCAATGCGATTGCCGCCGCGCTGGGCAACGCGATCAACCTGGGCGCTGCGCTGACCGTCGCTACCCCGGCTGACCTGAGCCTGGCCGGCGCTATCGCCGGCAGCGGCGCGCTGATCAAGACCGGCACCGGGACGCTGACGCTGGCCGGCAGCAATACCTACAGCGGTGGTACGACGCTCGATGCAGGCACCTTGGTCGGCAATAATGCGAGCCTGCAGGGAGCGATCGTCGACAACGCCACGCTGGTGTTCGACCAGGCTGGCGATGGCGTGTTTACCGGCTCGATCACCGGCACCGGCAGCCTGGTCAAGGATGGCGCCGGTGCCTTGCTGCTCAACGGCGCCAACGGCTACACCGGCGGGACCACGATCGTCGCCGGCAGCCTGATCGGCGACACCAGCAGCCTGCAGGGCGATATCGCCAACACTGCGGCGCTGGTGTTCAACCAGGGCAGCGGCGGCGTGTATGCAGGCGTGGTCAGCGGCACCGGCTCACTGGAAAAGACCGGCAGCGGCGCACTGCAGCTGACCGGCGCCAACAGCTATACCGGCGGCACCCTGGTCAGTGCGGGGACTCTGATCGGCGATACCACCAGCCTGCAGGGCAATATCGTCGACAATGCGGTGCTGGTGTTCGACCAGGCCGGCGACGGCACGTTTGCCGGCGCCATCAGCGGCGTCGGCAGCGTGGTGAAGCAGGGTGCCGGTGTCCTCACGCTGGCCGGCAGCAATGCCTACAGCGGCGGTACCACCGTTGCCAGCGGCACCCTGCAGGGCAACACCAGCAGCCTGCAGGGCAACATCCTCGACAATGCGGTGCTGGTGTTCGACCAGGCCGGGGATGGCACCTTCGCCGGCAACATCACCGGCAGCGGCTCGTTGATCAAGACCGGCACCGGTGCGCTGACCCTGGATGGCACCAACACCTACCTGGGGGGCACCACCGTCAGCGCGGGTACCTTGATTGGCGATACCGACAGCTTGCAAGGCAACATCGTCGACACCAGTGCGCTGGTATTCCTGCAGAACGCGAACGGTACCTACGCAGGAGTCCTGTCGGGCACTGGGAGCCTGGTCAAGGAGGGCACCGGCACACTCCTGATCACGGCGGACAGCGGCGGCTTCGCCGGTGCGACAGCTGTCAACGCCGGCACCTTGAGCGTGGGCAACCTCGCCAATCCAGGCGCCGCGCTTGGCGGGCCGGTCACCGTGGGGCCGGGCGGTACGCTCACCGGCAACGGCACCATCGGCAGCCTCGTGCTGTCCGGCGGCAACCTGCTCATCGGCGGCGCCAATGGCAGCGTCAGTGTCAGCGGCAATGCCACGATCGGCAGCGGGTCCACCGTGCAGGTCGCGCCAGGAGCCAATGGAGCCGTGACGCCGGTGACAGTGGGCGGTGCAGCCACCGTGGCACCAGGCAGCACCTTGCAGATGGTGCGTGCCGCCGAGTGGCCGCTGTTCACCGACATCCCGGTGATCAATGCAGCCGGTGGCGTGAGCGGGCAATTCAGCAACGTCGTCGCCGATTACGCCTTCGTCGACCCGAACTTCAACAGCACCGCCACCGGGCTGTCGATCTTCCTGGGGCGTAACACCGTGGGAATGATCGACACGGTCACCACCCCCAACCAGCAGGCCGCGGCATCCGCCGTGGATGGCCTGCCGGTGACCAGCCCGGTGTATCAGTCGGTCGTGCGGCTGCCGGACGACCCCACCGCGTTGGCCACCGCCTTCGCGTCGCTGTCGGGAGAAAGCCATGCCAGTACCGCCACCGCGATGCTGGACAGCCGTTTCCTCACCAGCGGCATCGGTAGCCACCTGCGTGGCGACAGCCAGGACACCCGGATCGGCGAGACCACGGTCTGGATCACCGGACGCAGCCTGCCCAACCGCGTCGATGGCGACGCCGACACGTACGCGGTGCGCCGCGAGGACAACGGCGTCATGGCCGGTGCAGAACGTCGCGTCGGCGAGCGCAGCGTGGTCGGCGTTGCCGTGGGGAGTCAGGACATCGACAGCTGGTCGCGCGAGTGGGGCGATCGCGCCGACATCAAGGGCACGCATGCCGGCGTGTACGCCCAGGCGGCGTGGTCGGCATTCTCGCTGCAGGGAGCGCTGGACTACGCCGACTACCGGGTGGACGGATCGCGCCGTGTGCTGCTGCCCGATGTGCTCGAAGAACGCCTCACCAGCGACTACGACGCCACCGCGATCGCCGCATCGCTGGAAGCGTCCTGGCAACTGCGCAGCGGCGACGCGGTCTACACCCCGTTCCTGGCCGCCGACTACACCCGCCTGAAGACCGATGGCTTCAGCGAGCGCGGCGGGATTGCCGGGCTGGCGGTGGCGGGTGCCACCGACGAGTTCATCACCAGCACGCTGGGCGTGCGTGGGCGCTGGGCGCTCGGTCAGCAGGCGGCGCTGCATGCCTCGCTGGGCTGGCGGCATGCGTTCGGCGATCGCGCCGTGCAGCGCTCTGCCGGTTTCCTCGGCACCGATGCGCAGTTTGCGGTGCAGAGCGTCACGCTGGCCAAGAACGCGGTGATCGGTGAGCTGGGAGTGAGCCTGATCACCTCCCCGAACAGCCGCATGTCGTTGTCGCTGCAAGGGCTCGAAGGCGATGGCCAGACCGCCTATGGCGGGCAGGTAACCTGGGGCTGGAGCTTCTGATCGCCAGCGTCCGATGAGCCGATCCAGATGAACTGATCGCACCGCACTGACTGCAAGCGACAGAACTGCATGGTCGGCCATGCAAAACAGATACGCCCCGGCATGCCGGGGCGTCTCTGTGGTACCTGTCTTCGAACGCGCCGGAGCGACGGGCACGTGGACACGATCACGCGTAGGCGATCAGAACTGCCAGCGCAGGCCGACATTGGCATTGATGCTGTCGGCACTGGAGCTTGCGCGTTCTGCACCCACGTTGCCGTAGACGGAAAACGCCTCGTTGACTTGGTAACGCACGCCGACCGACGCACGTGCCGCCTGCTTGGTGACCGGAGCGCCGGAGACAGTGAAGCGCGCTTCCGGCAGACCGGTGAACCACGCGGTGAAGTCGGCATTCGGATCGCCCAGCAGCGAGCGGTAAGCGAGCAACCCATCCAGGCCCCACTTGCCGCGCGTCAGCTGACCGCGCACGCCCGCCTCGGCATAGCCGGCCCGCAGGCTGTCGCTGCCGGCGCTCAGGCCCAGGCCGGTCACCGAGGTCTCGCTGAACGCGTCCTGGGTCTGGCTGACCACACCCGCGGCAACGAACGGCGACACCCCTGCCTGCGGCATCAGTCCGACCTCCGCGCGCAGCGACCAGTTGCTGTCGTGGCGGCGATCCTGCAGACGCTCGCCGACGGTGCCGGCCTGTACGCTGCGCTCGGTCTCCACCGTGCTCATGCCGTACGAGCCGATGCCCGACAGATAGGCCTGGCCGATGGGCTGGTACAGATACGCAGTCATCGCATAACGATCCGAACGCAGGCGGCTGGCCGAGGCATCGATCTGCGCGCGGTCCTGGCCCGACGTCACCGCCGCACCGACGATGGTGCCGGCGCCACCCAACGGCAGGTCCACGCCGAAGCTGGTGGCTTGCTGGGTATAGTCTGCCGCAGCGAAGCCGCTGCGGCTCAGATCGCCATCCAGGTAGCTGCCCTGCACCCAGGTGGTCAGGGTGGTGGTGTCGGCCAGGTAGGGCAGCCGATCGGCGGCAACCCGCGCATCGTTGAGGGCGGACTGGAAGCCCAGCGTGCGCTCCACGCCATGCACCTGCCCGGTCAGGGTGGGCAGCGACGCGGCCACCTGTGCGTTGGACGCCGCCAACAGCGAACCGGTGGCGCTGATCAGGCCGCCCAGATTGGCGGTATCGCCGGAGGCCACGCGCGTGTCCAGCACCTTGACCAGCGTATCGGCCTGGGCGGCGCCGGCAACCACTGCCTGCGGTGCGCCGGCGGCCTGTGCGCTGCTGGCCGAGGCGTTGCGGGTCAGCGTCGCGGTGACCGTGGTCGGTGCATAGGCAAGCGCCGCGGTCCAGAAGAAATTGTTGGCATATTGCACGCGGTCGAAGCTGCCCTGCAGGGTGCCGGCGCGGAGAATGGTTTCGGTGCTGCCGACGCTGTAACCGGCGGCTTCGGGCAATAGCAGCAGATTGCCCTTGAGGCTGGCCTGGCCGGTGACGGTCAGGCCCTTGCCCAGTTCGATGGCGGTGGTACCGGTGTTGTTGACCAGGCTGTAGCCGCCGTTGATCACGCCGCCGCGCGATTCGAAGGTGGCCGAGTTGGCCACCAGCAGGTCCGAACGCAGGCTGCCGGACAGCGCGAGCACGCCATCGAGAATGGTGGTGCCGCCGCTGTAGCTGTTACTGCCGCTCAGGGTCAGCCGTCCGGCACCATTCTTGGTCAGGCTGCCGGTGCCGGAGATGTCGTTGCTGAAGGTGCTGGCGTAGCCTGCACCCACATTGGCCGACCAATTGGTGGCGAACTGCCCCGGACCCTTGATCGCCTTGGCGGCGTTGACCAGGCCCCAACCGTACAGCGTATCCACACCTGGCGCGCCCAGATCGGTGGCGGTGGTCAGCAGGGTCTGCTGCAGGTTGGACGCGCTCATCCACGGATACACGCCCAGCACCTGCGCTGCGACGCCGCTGACGGCTGCCGTGGAGAACGAGGTGCCGGCAACCTGGCCCTGCAATTCGGTGCCGGCCAGCGCCGGCGCGGTGAAGCTGCCCGGTGCCACCAGGCACCACTGCGCGGCGGCGCCGCAATGGTTGGAATAACTGGTCAGACCGGCCGGGTTGCCGGCGCTGTCGACAGCGATCGCGCCCACGGCCAGCCAGTTGTTGCGAACGCCAGCTTCCTGCACCGGCGTGGCCGCCGGATACGCGGCCTCGGCGGCGCCTTCATTGCCGGTGGCGGCGACGATCAGGGCGTCGGCCTGCACCAGCGGCGTCAGCGCAAAACGCCAGGCGGCGGCAGCATTCGCGCTGCTGGCGGCATCGGCATACGACGCGCCCAGCGACAGGTTGGCGATCCGCACACCGGCGGCCGCCAGACCCACTGCCGCGTTGCGGGCCTGCTGGGTACCGCAGGAATTCTCCGCGCAGATGCGTGCATAGAACAGGTCCGCATCCGGCGCCACGCCACCGGCAAATCCGTCCTGCGCCAAACCCAGCACCAGCGCCGAAACGATGGTGCCGTGGCCGCGCAGCGCATTGGAAGAAGACTCCGGCGTGCCCGGGCTGGCGGTGTAGTCGGTGAATCCATCGACTTTGCCCGCAAGCGGCGCATAGCTCTGCACCAGGTTGTCGTCCAGCAGCGCGAGCTTGACGCCCTGGCCGCGTGCGCCGGCCTGTTGCGCCAGATCGGCATTGATCGGCACCAGCAGGTTGCTGTCCACGCCCTGGTAACGAGGGGGGGCAGGCGTCGGGACGGGCGCGGTCTTGGGCAGCGGGTCGGAGGTGGTTCCCGGCGTGGTGGGCGTGGTGGGCGTGCTCGGGGTAGGGGCCGGCGCGATCACCGTGCTCTGCGGCGGGTCGCTACGGACGTTGCCGCCACCACCACCACCGCCACAAGCGGTCAGGACAAGACAGGATGCGATGGTCGTGGCGAGCAGCGAACGATTCATGGTTGGTCGATTCCGTTGATTGAAGGCGCGCCGCACTGCTGGATCTGACAATGGCGCAGAGAGTCTTGCGCCGCTGGCCAAGGTTGCAGACGGTGTTTGGCACAGTGATCGCTTCAGCCATTCGCCGGTCCGTCCCCTCGGACCCGCACTCGCGGTGAATAAGGCATCTGGCTGAGAGTTTCGTGTGCTTGCGACTTGTTTAACGGCGCTAGCCAACGACTCTAAAGTCTGAATGGACAGTTGCTATTCAGACAAAATTCCGGGCAATAGGCAGTTGCGATTTATTCCATAGCTAAAACGAATTAGTTAGCGCTTAAACGAGGGATGTGTGGAGAAAAGTTAGACCGGGCGCGACAATAATTCATCACATTTTTTGAAGGGCGGTGATCCTAAATGTGAGGCGAATCCGTGGTAATCAGGGAATTGCATCAAGGTTGTGGGTGAATCACCTACCAGCTGTAGCGGATTCTAGCGCGAGTCAGCGCGTCTAACGGACTCCAGCGTACGTCGGTATGGCCGAGCGGTCTTTAATCTGTTCTTTGTTGCCCCGGGTCCAACGACTTGTGCGTATAAGTGCAGGCTCTTTCCTCGCACATACGAGTGCGCATCCGATGCGTGTGCGGAATTCGACGCTCCGGCCGGGGTTAAATCAACAATGACGGCATATAAAGGTGATTTAAATAATTAATTATTGGGCATGCCCTGGACCTGTCCAATAAAAGTGACCGGCGAATTGAATAAAACGCCAAGAAGTTGGCATCAGTCGATCCGGTTTCGGATATTCAGCCACCCATCGCGTGGGGAATGCACAGGGACATCCGGTGCGCACACCGCCCAGCCTGGTTTGTGCATCGCTGCGCGTCGTGGTCATCACCCGGAAGGGTTGCCAAGGTCTGCTTGACCTCCAGCGCGCCGGCGGCCGGCGACAGCTGGGGGCCAGATCTGCCGGCCCGGGGCACGCTGGCTTGATCCTGCCGTGCGTTTGGACCGGCGTGGGCCTACTGGGTCCTGGCCAGTGCCGCCTTGGCGCGCGTGCCCGCCGCAGCGCCGACCCGCTTGTCCAGTACCTGTGCCAGCGCATTGAGCTGCGCCGTGGTCACGCCGATGTTGATGCTGATCTTCAGATGCGACTGCAACTGCGCTTCCACACCTTCCAGCGCAGCAAGCATGCTCACGGTCGCCAGCTCGCGGCTCACCCAGTCCAGGTTGTCGCGTGCAAAGATGTCGCCGAACAGATGCGTCTTCAGATACTGGTCGATGGCTGGCGCAAACTCGAACAGCGGGCCGGTCACCGGTGCGCCTGCCAGTTGGGTTTGATTGGCGGTTCCCACTGCGAGCAATGCCTGGCCGGTGGGCACCGGGCCCGGCGAGTCGCCATCCGGGTCGACAATGCCACGCTGCCGTCGTGCCTGGATGACCTGCATCAAGGCTGCCAGCGCATTGAGGCTGCGCGGAAAGCCGGCATAAGCGTAGACCTGCACCAGTACTTCCTTGCAGTGGCTGATGGTCAGGCCTGCGTCGAGGCCGGCGTCGAGCACCGGCTTCAACCGTTCGATATCGCCGGTGGCCGCGAATGCAGCGATGGGGGCGAGGGCTTGCTGCCTGGGCGACAGGCTTTCGGAAATAGGCATCACGATTGACTCCGGGGAACATGCTGCCGCGGGGGAGGGGCAACGACGCAGCGCACTGCCACACCGACGCCTGCGCCGCGCAAGCGGGCATCACGCCATGTGCAGCATGGGTGCACATATGGATTTAGAGCAGCTAGCAAAACTACTGCGCGGCCGCCAGGCGGGCGCGGTCGGTGCTCGGAATCCTCATGTACCACTCGTACACTGCGGTTCCTCCGCGCCGTCCGCACCCACCTGACGGCCGCTCGCTACGTTTTGTTAGCCACTCTTAGGGGGCGATGCGCGCGATTCCAAGCGTTGGCAGCGACACCGGCGCGCCGCCGGAGCCGGCAGCGCCACATGCACGTATCGTCCTGCTCATCACACGCAAGCTGGCAGCATCGGATCCACGTTTTGCCATGCCATACGAGTCCGCCATGCACGCAACCGCTTTCCCGACCCGCTTGCGGGCCATCCATCCGTTCCACGCCGCCATCCTCGGCGGTGTGTGGCCCTTGTTCCTGGGCACGCTACTCTGCGATTACGCCTACTGGAGCTCTTACCAGATCCAGTGGAGCAACTTCGCGTCGTGGTTGCTGGTCGGTGCGATGGTGATGACCACCGTTGCGCTGCTGGCCGCGGTCATCGGGCTGGCTCGCGGTAGCCGCAATCTGGTCTATCTGCTGGCGCTGGTCGCCACCTGGGTGGTGGGCTTGTTCGATGCCCTGCATCACGCACGCGACGCATGGGCCATCATGCCGGCAGCGCTGGTGATGTCGGGCATTGCGACGCTGTTCGCGATGGTGGCCGCCTGGTCGGGGCTGTCCGGTCTGCGCCTGGGAGGTGCACGATGAACCGCCAATCCCGAGTGCTTGCGGTCTCCCTCCTCGCCGCCGCGCTGGCTGGCTGCGGTCAGGCGCCCGAGTTGAACCAGCATGGCGCGACGCCCAACCTGCCGGCACCCGATCGTGGCGTGCTGCCGGACATGACGATCGCCGAGCCCACTGCGTGGGGCAACAGCACCCCGACCGTGCCGTCCGGATATCGCATCACCGCCATCGCGCGCGATCTGGCCATTCCGCGACAGACCCTGGTGCTGCCGAACGGCGACATCCTGGTGGCCGAAGGCCGCGGCGGTTCGGCGCCCAAGCTCAAGCCCAAGGACATCATTGCCGGCCCGATCAAGGCCAAGGGCACCACCCAGGTCAAGAGCGGCAATCGCCTGACCTTGCTGCGTGACGCCGACGGTGACGGCACCTATGAACTGAAGACCGTCTTCGCCGACAAGCTCAACGCACCGTACGGGCTCGCGCTGATCGGCAATGCGCTCTACGTCGCCAACCAGGATGCGCTGGTGCGCTTCGATTACACCGTCGGCCAGACCAAGGCCAGCGGCGCGCCGAGCAAGCTGACCGACCTGCCGTCGGCCATCAATCACCATTGGACCAAGGCGCTTACCGCCAGTGCAGACGGCCGCTATCTGTATGTGGCGATCGGCTCCAACAGCAACATCACCGAACGCGGCATGGATGTGGAAATCGATCGTGCACAGGTCTGGCAGGTCGATGCGGCCACCGGTGCGCACAAGCCCTATGCCACCGGCCTGCGCAATCCGACCGCGCTGGCCATCCAGCCCGGCAGCGGCGCGCTGTGGGCGGTAGTCAACGAACGCGACGAGATTGGCCCGAACCTGGTGCCCGACTATCTGACCTCGGTTCGCGAAGGCGGCTTCTACGGCTAGCCCTACAGCTACTGGGGCAAGCATGTGGATACGCGGGTCATGCCGCAGGACCCGCAAAAGGTGGCCTCGGCCATCGAACCGGACTACGCCTTGGGCTCGCATGTGGCAGCACTGGGCGTGGCGTTCTCCGCGCCGGTGATGGGCGCGAAATTCGCAGACGGCGTCTTCGTCGGCGAGCACGGCAGCTGGAACCGCAGCCCGCCCGTGGGCTACAAGGTGGTGTTCGTGCCGTTCCGCGACGGCCGGCCGGCAGGCGACCCCATCGACTTCGTGTCCGGCTTCCACGGCGAGGATGGCAAGACGCGCGGCCGCCCGGTTGGCGTCACGGTCGATCCGCGCGGCGCGCTGATCGTGGCCGATGACCTGGCCAACATCGTCTGGCGTGTGACTCCCGACGTTGCGCCGGCATCGCCGCCGCAGGCGATGCGCTGAGGCGGTGCGAGCGATCGCGACCCGGGCTGTCACTGCGTTCGCGCCGTGACAGCTTCGCGGCGCGAGCTCCCCGCGCTTGACCCTGTCTGCGCGACTGAAGCGCTCCGGCAGGCGCGCCAAGTGCGTAACAGGTGTCGTACCGTGGCATCGAGATCGCACAGTTACCAGCACTGCGCGCCTGCCAGGCCGCTGACAGCGGCATCAAACATCCCGCGCCGTTGATGGCTGCAGCCTGCTTCCATGCAGATTCACCGGCGTGGCATGCGCTGCGCCGGCCAAGCGCAGCACCAGCGTCTTACCGGCTCACAGCGCCGGCATTGAGCGGAGGAATGCGTCCGGCCCACGGTTGCGCGCGTTCCAGTTGCGCGGCCAGCGCCAGCAATGTGCTTTCCTCGCCGAAACGCGCGGCAAAGTGCGCCCCGATCGGCAACCCGGCCGGGCTCCAGTACAACGGCACCGACATCGCCGGCTGACCGCTTGCGTTGAACAACGCGGTGAATGGCGAATAGCTGTGGAAGTCCTCGATCAGTCGCGGCAGCGGGAGGGTGTCGTCGAACGCGTCCAGCGTTCCCAGCAGCGGCGGTACGCGGGTGAGGGTCGGGGTCAGGATCAGGTCGTAGTCCTGCAGCAAGGTCGCCAATCGCCGCCCGAGGGCGTGGATCGCGGCCACCGCGGCGGCATAGCGCGCACCGCTGACCTGGCCTTTTTCGCGCAGGATCACCCGGGTGCGTGGCTCCAGCTCGGCGTCGTTCACCGGCGCGCCACGCAGACGGCCCAGCATGTCCAGATAGCAGCGCGTGCTGGGGCCGATGATGTCGAACAGCTGGTCCAGCAGCACCGGAAGGTCCACCGGCAGGCGCGCCGCTTCGACGTGATGGCCAAGGCGGCTACACAGCCCGGCCGAATGACGGACCGCGGCCAGCGCGTCTGCGCCGCTGGGCCAGGGCGCCAGGTGTTCCACCAGCGCGATGCGCAACGGAGCGGGGTCGCGTTCGATCGCGGCCATGAACGGGGATGCCTGGGCTGGTGCGGCGTAGGGCGCCCCCAGGTCGGCACCGGCGGTGGCGTCCAGCAGCGCCGCGCTGTCGCGGACCGAACGGGTGATGGCGTGTGCGATGCCCATGCCGGCCCAGCCTTCGCCGATCAATGGCCCGGAGGGCATGCGGCCGCGGCTGGGCTTGAGTCCGAAGACGCCGCAACACGAGGCAGGCACCCGCAGCGATCCGCCACCATCGTTGCCATGCGCAAACGGCACCGCGCGTGCGGCCACCAGCGCGGCCGCACCGCCGCTGGAGCCGCCGGCACTGCGGGCGATGTCCCATGGATTGGCGGTGGCACCGAAGCGGGTGGATTCGGTGGTGTAGGACGTACCGAACTCCGGTGAGGTGCTGGTGCCCAGGAACACGCAGCCGGCCGCCCGCAGCCGCTCCACCACCGCGCAGTCCAGATCGGCGCGCGCATCGCCCTGCGCCAGCGAGCCATTGCCCATGCGCGCCCCACGCAGGGGCGAGAACAGGTCCTTGATCAGCGTCGGCACGCCGGCCAGCGCCCCCTGCCGGGTGGTGGGCAGGCGCGCGGTGGCACGCGCTTGGTCATAGAGCGTCTCGGCCACCGCGTTCAACGATGCCACCCGTTGCAGCCGCACGATCGTGGCCTCGGCCAGCTCCAGCGGCTGGATCTCGCGGTTTCTTACCAAGGCAGCCAGGCCGACTCCATCGTGGCTGTCCAACAACGCATCGATATCCTGCATCACGCCATTACCTCGCTTGCGAATCGGTGGAAAGAGCAGGCGCCCGGCGCAGCAACGCCCGCGCCGCCCACAGCATGGCGACCGCCAACGCGGCGCCGGCGGCGATCCGGATTGCGCCATGCAGATCGCCACCTGCCGGCAGCAAGGCGGTGATCAGCAACGGGCTGGCGAACTGGCCCAGGTACAGGCTGGAGGTAAAGCCGCCCATGCCGCGGCCGCGCACGCGCAACGGCAGCGCGTTCATCACCGGGGTCATCGCATTGGGCACCAGCAGCCCGGCGCCGAATCCGTGCACGCTCACCGCCAGCAACACCTGTGGGTAGGTCTGCGCGCCGACCAGCAGCCACAGGCCCAGCGCCAGCAAGGCCAGCAGCAGCGCGTTGGTCGCAGGCATGCCGATCCAGCGACGCAGCAGCGGCCAGGCCAGCGAGCCCCCCAGCGTCGCCAGCAGTCCAAGGCCGGCAGACATGCCGATCATGGTGCTCGAGGTGATCCCCAGCCCGACCAGCAGCACCGGCGTCTGCACCGGCACGACGAAGCTGAGCGCCATGCCGAAGAACACCAGCAGATAGCCCACCACCAGTGCGGAGCCGCCGACCTTGCCTTCCGATGCCGCCGCGTGCGGCGTCGCCTGCGTCGCGGTCGGTTCCCACAGCACCTTCAGCATTGCCGGCACCAGCAGCAAGGGCAGCAGGTACAGATAGAATGGCGTGCGCCAGGAATGCTCGCCCAGCGCACCGCCGACCACGAAGAACAGCGAGCCGATCAGCGCAATGCACACCACCTGCAGATTGACGTAGCGCAGGCGGCGTTCGCCCTGCCAGTAGTCGGCAATCAGCGTGGTGCAGCACGTCATCACCGCCGCTTCGGCACACCCGAACAGCAGGCGTGCACCCACGATGCTGGTCAGGTCCTGCAGAAATGCCGGCAGGACGCCGAGCACGGCGTAGGCGAGCGTGGCCAGCACCAGCAGGCCCTTGCGACCGAACAGGTCGGCCAGCCCACCGGCGGCCGGTGCGAACAGCGCGATGGCCAGTGCCGGCCCGGTGACCACCAGCGGCACCAGCAGCCCGGCCTGAGGATCGATGGGCCCGAACTGGGCGCCGAGTTTGGGCAGCACGGGCGCGATCATCACCGCGCCCATGATGGTCAGGCTGCTGCCGAGCAGCAGCACCGCGCCCTGCGCGCGCCCTGCCTGACGGGTCGAGTCGCTGGCTTGGTTCATGGCATCCCCCTTGGATGTGTTCATTGGCGCCGCTCAGAAGGTGCGCGCAAAGCGCAACGCCACGTTGTAGCCCTCGGCACGATTGCGCGCGCCGAACTCCCTGTAGACATGCAGCCAGAGCGGCATCTTGCCCGGCTCGAAGAAGCTCACTGCCGGACCCAGCGCGACCACGCGCGCGCGATTGCCGATGTCCTGGCCATTGCGCTGGTCATCGGTAATCTGCCGGTAGTAGTAACCGCCCAGGCCTGCTGTCCATGCGCCCAGGTGTTGCCCGATGGCGAATTCGTGGCGGTATTCCACGCCGCTGCGATAGTCGGTGTCGGGATTGCGCGCGTTGATATCGAACTGGAACGAGGAAGACAGCTCCAGGCCGCCCTGGCTGATCCAGCTGACGTTGAGCAACGGCGAATACGTCCAGCGATTGAGGCCCGGTGAGATCAGCCGGCTGGCGTCATAGTCGCCGGTCGGAGCCTGGACCTGGAACTGGAAATTGATCCCCAGGTTGGGCGAGGGCGTCCACTGCAGGATCACCGGCGTCACCTGCACATCGGCTAGCCGGAATACCTTGGCCTGATCGCGGAACACGGTCACGCCGTTGACATTGACCGCCAGCGCCGCATCCATGCGGAAGAACGGCACCACCGTGCTGAAGCCGTAGCGTGCGCCGAGGAACTGCGCGTCGGTCATGCGGATATAGGCCAGCCCCAGCGACAGCACATCCAGCGAAAAATCGTTGGGGCTACGACGGCCCGCGCCGTCGTTCAGGCGATCGGTCGAGTAATACGCGGCGCGAGCGCCGAAGGTGCCGACCGGTGTACTGGGCGGCATGAAACCGCCGCCGAAATCGTACAGCCCCATCGGGGTGGACGGCGCGCCGTTCTCGGTGGCCTGGGCGGCGAATGCGCTACAGATGAGCAGACTTGCAGACAGCGAACAGATGGGACGACAGCGTTGCTGGGACATCGGTGGTTCCTCGCCTGTCGGAGTTACAACTCCAACCTAAGCGGAACGCTCGCCTGCCCGTTATCCAGAATCGGCAATGTCGTGCTGTGTTGTTGCGGCCGCGGGCCGGCCTTCGTCCTATCCCGCCAAGGCGCCCAGCGCCTGGCGGCGGGTCTCCGACGGACTCTGCCCGAACAACTGGCGGTATTCCCCGGCAAACCGGCTCGGATGCCAGAATCCCCAGGCGGCAGCGATGTCCTGCACCGAGCGGCCCGGGCCCTCGCTGGTCAGCGAACGCCGTACCTGGTTCAAGCGCAGGGTGCGCAGATAGGCCACCGGATTGGTGCCCAGGCTTTCCTGAAAACAGTACTGCAGCTTGCGTCGGCTGGCACCGACGTGCCCACACAATTCCAGCACCGTGGGCGCGCGCTCGGCGTTTGCCAGCGCGTAATCGCGTGCGCGATCGACCAGGCGCTTTCTCGCGCTGGGGCGCAGCGGTGCGGCCTCGCTGGTGTCGAGCATGTCCAGCAGCAGTTGCAGCAGCCCGTCACGGGTGCCGCGACGCACCACGGTATGCGTGCGCATCGCGCTGGTCAGCGTGTGCGAATCGAACAGGTCCTGGCTGACGCATTGCACCTCATGCAGGCTTCGCGGGGGCATGCGGTACAGCGTGCGGGTACGCGAGGGCTGGTCGCAGCGCTGACGCTCCAGCAGCCAGTCCACCAGGCGCTGGTCGACCGCGAACGACAGCAATTCCACCTGCGCAGGAGTGTGCAGCTCGGGCAGGCGATGGCCAGGCGTCACCAGCAGGCAGGGCTCCTGATGGCGATGGCCCTCGCAATACATCTCCAGGTCGATCCCGCCCAGCGGCAGGCTGAACACCAGCGCGCCCGGCCAGGCCTCGCCGCATTTGAGCATGGCCTGGTTGGCACGGTCGCGCACCACCTGGATGCCGTCCAGCTGCAACTCGTCCAGCTGGCCGGTGAAGTGCCCGCCACTGGTTTGGTCGTAGCGGACCTGCCAACGCGGCAGGGCAAGAGCGTGCGCCTCCACCGCAGCGGTGCTGCAGTGCCGGACCACGAATGCGGGAACGGAACTGGCTGACATGGCAGGTCCCGAAGCTGGAAGGAAGTGCGAGGGCGACAGCAATGCGACGCGGGGCGCGATGGCGCCGCCTTCGGCAGGCGCACTGTTGCACGAATCCGGGATGGCGCGCATCCCGGCCCCGGGGCAGTCTGCGACAGCGTCATCCCGTGCATGCTACGACACGCTGGTCGTGCGCAGCGACGCTGCAGTGCAGCGCGGTTATCTTGCGGTGTCGCGGATCCTGCGATTCATCGGCCGGATCCGCGCAGTACTCGACGCAGTAGGCTGGCGGGTATGCTCAGACGACAGCGAAGTAGTGCTTGATGAAGCCCGCATCGCTGACGATGTCCCACAGCATCGGCGTGCCTTTTTCGACGAACCAGCTGTCGCCGCTCTTCAGGTGATGCGTGATGCCGGTGGATTCGTCCGTCATCAGCACTTCGCCCAGGACCACGGTGGCCTGCTCGCTGAAGGGGTAGGTCATGCGAAACCTGCCCTTGGTGGTGCCGAAATAGGCGGCACTGACCGGGTCGGTCGGCGCGCCATGGGTCATGCGACCGTAGGCCTTGAGCTCGTCGCCTAGCATCTGCGCGCCAAGGTCGGTCACCTTGCCCCAGTCGTCCAGGTCGTCCAGGCTCAGTGCGTGCTTGATCGGAGTAAAGGTCATGCGGGGTGGCTCCTTTGGGTGTGCTCAGGTGGAACGGCGGTACGAGGCGAACGCAGGGCAGGGCTCAACGCCGCCCTTGCCGATAGCCCGAGCCCTGGTGCATCAGCTTGCCCAGGCTCACCAGCAGTTCGCGGAACTGATCCTTGCCGGCAATGGCGGCGTGGCTGATCGAACTGATCAGGCGGTAGCGCTCCGATCCGCCCAGGATGCCCTCGGCCAGCACCTTGCAGATGATCTGGCTGGGGGTGACGCCGAAGCCGGAATAGCCCTGCACGTAGAAGGCATTCGGGCGATCGGGCAACGTGCCGATTTGCGGGAACAGATTCTTGGAACAGGCCAGCGGCCCGCCCCAGGCCAGGTCGATGGCGACATCCTTGAGGTAGGGAAAGATCTTCAGCATCAGGCGGCGATTCCACTGTTTGAGATCGCCGGGGATGTATTCGAGCAGCGGCGTGGACGAACCGAACATCAGCCGGTTGTCGTTGGTGACGCGGTAGTAATCGATCACCGGGCGGATATCGCTGAACGCACCGCGGATGGGGCTGATGCGCTCGATCAGGTCGCGGCTCAGCGGCTCGGTCACCGAGTTGTAGGCGTATACGTTGATGGTGCGGGCATGCAGTTCCGGCACCATGCGGTTGTTGAAGCCGTCGATCGCCCACACCAGTTTGCGCGCGCGTACGCGACCGTTGGCCGTGCGTACCGTGATCCGGTTGCCGTAGCTCACCTCCAGCGCCGGGCTGTGCTCGAAGATGCGCGCCCCGTATGTCTCGCTCAGCGCCTTGGCTTCGCCCAGCAGCAGGTTGAGCGAATGCACATGGCCCCCGCCCATATGCAGCAGGCCAGCATGGTAGGCATCGCTGCCGACGATTTGCTGGACCTCCGAACGTGGCAGGTAGCGGATCTCGTGCGGCGATCCCAGCGACTTGAATTCCGTTTCCCAGGCACGCAGCGTGCGGGCCTGGCGGGCATTGAAGGCCATGTAGCCGTAGCCGCTGCGAAAGTCGGCATCGATGCCGTAGCGCGCGATGCGCTCGCGCATGATCTGCGGCCCCAGGTCGCTCAGGGCGAATAGGGCCTGCACGCCGTCCTTGCCGACGTCGCGGGCGAGCGCATCCAGATCGTGGCCGATCCCGGCCATCACCTGGCCGCCGTTGCGCCCGGTCCCGCCGTAGCCCAGGTGACGCCCCTCCAGCACCACGGTATCGGTGATCCCGTGCTCGGCCAGTTCCAGCGCGGTGTTGATCCCCGAAAAGCCTCCACCGACGATGACGACCTCCGCATCGATCTCGTCTTCCAGCGAGGGAAAGCTCAACGCGTATTTGCGGGTAGCGGTGTAGTACGTCGGGGTTTCGGTATTGATCATGGGGCAGCAAGCATCCTGCGCGGCGGTCGCAGACACTGTAGACAGGCCTGTGACCGCAACGCTTGTCGTTGCCTGCCAGCGCACTTGACTGTCTGTGCCAGCGCTGCCGGCGCTGCCGGCGCAAGCGGGCAGGCCGGAGACGCGCCTGCGCTCCGGGCGTTGCCGAGGGTCGGCAGGGAATCATTACGTACAGGGCCAAAAGCTGCCTAAGCGACTGAATTTCCAGGTTGATTGCTCGTCTCTCGGGCAGGTTCTACCCATCTATGGGGTCTGTTCAAGCACCTTGGCTGTGTAGCTCAGCGGCGCCACTTCCCTTTCAAGATCCAGGTGGTAATCGCCGAAGCGATTGATGTGGCTGGTCCGATAAGGCGACAGGCCGGCCAGGATCTCGGGCGTCAGTTCAATCCCCTCCTTCCTCATCTCGGCCAAGGTCCGGCTCATGCCTTCCACGTTGTGGAGGATGATCATGTTGGCCACCAGCTGGCTGTACTTGATGATCTTGCGCTGCTCGTGTTGGACGTTCTCAGCAATGATCCCCTGGCTGCCAAAGAACACCCATTTCACGAAGCCGTTGTATTCCTCGCTCTTGTTGGTGGCAGCATGGATCGTTTTGCGGATCTCATTGTCATCAATGTAGCGCAGCAAGAACAGCGTTCGAACGGCCTTGCCAAGTTCCCGGAAGGCGAAGTACAGCTTGTTCTTCCGGCTGTAGGTGCCCAGCCGGCGCAGGATCGAGGACGCGGTGATCTTGCCCAATCGGATTGAGATCACCACCCGCAGCATGTCGTGGAGATGGGTGGCGATCAGTTGCCAGTCGATGCTGTCCCCGAACAGTGCCTGGATGTTCTTATAAGCCCTACCCGGTTCGGGCCGAAAGAATGTCAGGTCCTTGATGTTCCGGATCCGGGGCATCAGCTGGATGCCCAGCATGTGGGCCAGGCCGAAGACCGGGTAGCTTTGGGCCTGCGTGTCGCCATGGACGATCTCAGGCTGGATGTCGGAAGTGTTGGCCAACAGACCGTCGAGGATGTAGATGCCCTCGTGCACGCCACAGGGAATGAAGTGGCTGAAGAGCGCCACGTATTTATCGGACACATGGTAGTAGCCGATGCCACCGTAGCCGCCGTAGCGGATGTGATACTCCGACAGCAGGTTGTCCTCGTACACGCTCCACTTCGTGCCATCAGCTGATGCGCTCTTGCCGCTGCCCCAATAGCCAGGCAGGTCGAATTTGTTGTAGGTATTGATGACCTCCACGATGGCCTTCTCAAGCACATCCTCGGTCACGTATTTCAGGTTGAGCCAAGCGACTTGGCGCCGGCTGAAGCCCTTGATCGACCGCGCCGTCTGCGTCGGCCCCAGGTTGCAGCCATAGCAAAATAGCGTGGTGATCACACGTCGGGGCAGATCTTCGACCTGGCTCTCGGTGCCGGCGATCGGGCGGAAGAAACGGTGCAGATCCAGCCATTGGCTGGCATCGATCAGGACATCGACGATGCTGGATTCTGGAAGCCGTTCGGCGATGAGGCGATCCACCGTGGTAATCGCGCTGGAGACTTCGGCGCGTTGCCCCTTCCGCAGCACCAGGCGCCCATCCAGGATGTCCGCATGTACGTTCTCCGGGAAACGCGCGTCGACCTCATCGGCCAGGGAGGTCAATTGTGCGCGCAATCCCGCCACGAAAGACTCGGCGTCGGTGGGCAGGCCTGAGACCTGGCCATAGGCTTCCAGTTCTTGGGCAAAGGTGGCTTCATCGACCAACTGCTCACGGTAGTCATCAAACCGTTCGCTGCTGGGAATGAAGAGATCTCCGGACTTAAGTTCGTCCTTGACCTGCACCAGCACGGCCAGCTCGAAGTACTTACGGTGCATCCAGCCGGCGCCGGCTGCACTGGCCCGCTTGCCGAACACGTGCTGACGCCAGAGCTTGGACATCCAGTCAAAGTCCTTTTCCGGGTCCAAACCGAGGGAGGCGACCTCGATCAGCTCACGGCGCTGGTTGCGCAGCGAGAGCACCGCTGCGATCAGCGGCTCCATGCCGGCATCGTGGCTGGTCGCCCGAAGTTTCATCAGCTCCAGCCCATTGAACAGCAGCGGCCTGACCGCGCCATAGGGCTGCAGCATGAATGGCAGGTAGTTCTTCCCGGCGTAGGCCATATGTTCTTCGCATTCGGCCAGCAAGGTCGACACTTCCGCTTCCAGGCTGTTGTCGATGGCATCCACGCGCTGACTATCGCTGCCGTCGAGCTGATAGGCCTGCAGGATCTCCTTGAGCTGGCCGATGAGGAAGTCGGCCCGCTTGGCATGTTCGAGCTGGTAGGCCAGCAGCTTCTGCTGGGCCGTGTTCTCCAGCCCGCGCACCTGCTTGATGAACAACTCGGCTGCATCATCGAGTGTTTTGGCATGCTGGGCGCGAATGAAGATGGTGGCCAGCGCATAGCGCTTGTCCGGAGCCAGTTCGGCCAGCTCGCTGGCGTCATAGGCCCGAGCCATTGCACGGAACTGCTTGAGCTTGGGCACCGGCACATCAATGGGAGGCAGCTGGTCGGCCAACTGCTGCAGCATGCGGATGTGCTGCAGGTAGAACCGAACTTCCTTGTTGGTGGGCCGGCCGGGCTCGCGCTTGAGTGATTGCCAGCCGGTGAACCTGGACCCTTCCGGTGCGCGCAGCAGTTCGTCGATGAGCGTGCGCGTGGCGGGCGTCAGCGCGTGGCTGATACTGCGGTAGTAGCCCAGGTTGACCCGCTCGCGGGCACCGATGGCGGCCAGCTCCAGGGTGCGGAAGCCGGGCAGTTCGTAGCGATGGTGCACCAGCTCTTCGAGCAGGACGTTCACGATGTCCGGGATGGTGTGCTTGGTCTGGGCTGCTCCGGTGGCCACGGTGTCCAGCCAAGCCAAGCCCGATTTATCCAGGGGACGTACCCCGATGAATTGCCGAAGCTGCGGCATATGCCGGCGCTGGCTGCCGGAAGCGTCGTAGCGTTCGAGCTGGTCGGTGTCCAATACGCGCCCGAGTCGGGCGGCCTTGGCGATGTGCTTCCTGATCCGCTCGGGTACGTCGGCCAACACCGTGAAGTAGCCCAAGCGTTGGAAGAGCTTGAGATGAATCAGTACCGCCAGCTGCGGACCCGGCTGGGTGGTCAGCTGCTTGGCGAATGCAATCTCAGCGGCGGTCGGGGTATAGATCTCCTCCAGTTCCTTGGCGGTGGGATCAGGCTTCAGTCGCGGGTAGGCGGTCTCGTGAAGGGTAGCCATTGGATCCGAAGGTTATGAGGGGATCAATCCCAATGCCGGCCGTCGTCTGTATTGAGAGACGCTTCCAGGAAACACTGGTGCGTATCGGCCATGCGGTGCATGTCATCGAGCAACGTGGCCAGGATTTCATCCAGATCCCGATCGGGATCGGTGGGAACAGCTAACCGGTACTCGCTGCTGGCGGTGTTCAGACGCACAGCCTGGAACGGAGCCAAGCAGATATCTTCAATCCGGCCCCGGGCCTTGGCCGCGCCGCGGCCCGCGCGGGCAAACGGGGTCAGCACCATGCGCAGACGGAGCTGCAGCGCAGATTTACTCTCGGGTGCCGGCAGTGCCATCGCCGGTACCGGCGCGGTTGGACTGGGTAGGCTCGCTTCAATGCGGTCCCGGGCAAACGGGTCACGCCCATTCAGGTAGCGCATGGCCGACTGCACATCGCGCCAGCCCACGTACTCCATCAAGGCCTTCATGTCCCAGCCCTGGTCGTTGGCCCAGCTGGCAAAGCCGCGGCGCAGCGAATGGCTGCTGTGGAGCCCCGCATCCGCAAAGCCCGCACTGGCCAGCAGCTCGCGCAGCAGGCGCACCAGGCTGTTGGGATGGAGACCTTCGGCGCTTACCTGGCCCCATTGGTTGACTGCACGAAACACCGGCCCTTCTTGCAGGTCAGCCGCCTGCAGCCAGGTTTGGGTCGCCTCCACCGGACATAAACGCGACAGCGCCGGCACCTTGTAGGTGACGCCGGCTGCCTGCCGATCACCCTTGCTGCGTGGCAGGAAGCAGGTCATCCCCTGTCCCGGCACCAGCGTGAGATGGGCCACGTCCAGGCGCAGCAGTTCATCGCCACGGAAGCCCCGCCAGAACCCGAGCAGCACCAGCGCTCGGTCGCGTTGATGGCGCAGCACCGCGGCTCCGTCGCCCCGGGCATGTGCCGCAGCGATCGCCGCGGCCAGCCAGTCATCGAGCTCGACCAGCCGCCGAATCTGGAGCGGCGCGGCCTGCTTGACCTGGGCCGGGTGCAGGGTCTGGATGCCTTTGAGGACCTTGCGCACCAGCGGCGACCGGGTGGGATCGACAAATCCGTGGTCACGGTGCCAAGAGGCGATGGCCGCCAGGCGTTGGCGGAGGGTGCTGGCCGCCAAGGTCTGCGCATAAGCGGCCAGGTACCGGGCCACGCTGTCAGGTGTCGCTGGGAGGTGGCCTTGCCATTCAACCTCGAAGTGCCGCAGCGCCGACGCATAGCTGCGCACCGTGTTCTGGCGCGTGGCCGCATCGAGGTAGCGGTCCAGTTCGGTCACTGGCGCGTGGCCTCCACGGAGGTCGGCTGGCGCAGGGTCGACAGGATGGTGCATTCGGCCCGCTGGCCGCCATGGCAACTGGCAATCACCCGTTCCAGCTCGCTGGCCATGCGCTGCAGGTCGGCCATGCGGGCGCGCACGTCGGCCAGATGGCTGCGGGCCAACCGGTCCACGTCCCCACACGAAAGCTCCTCATCGCCGGCCAGGTGCAGCAGGCTGCGGACCTCCTCTAGGCTGAAGCCCAGGTCCCGGCCACGCGCAATGAAGCGCAGCCGCTCGATGTCGGCCGGACCATAGACCCGGTAGCCGTTGCCCGTGCGCCCCGGGCGCGGCAGCAGCCCGATTCGCTCGTAATAGCGAATCGTCTCCAAGTGGCATCCGCTGGCGTCGGCAGCCTGACTGATTTTCATTCGTAGTACGCTTGACTCCGTAGTAGCTACGGACTTTACGCTGAACCCGTATCCGCCGCCACTCCGGCCGCGGCGCTGCATGTGACGACCATGCCACTGCCCATCGCCTTGATTCGCTCCTGCCTGATTGCCTTGCTGATCGGCTGGGTTCTGCCCGCTTCTGCTCAGGGGGAGCCTGCCGCAGCAGACCTGCGCCAAACCTGGCAGATGCTCGATTACATCGCGGTCGACTACCCCGGCGCGGTCCAGGCCGGCCGCGTAATTGCCCCCAACGAATACGCCGAAATGAGCGAGTTTGCCGGCGCCGTGCGCAGTCAGCTGGCAGCATTGCCCGGTGGCCAGAACCAGCAGGAGCTGACGGCCCAGGCCGACCGCCTGGTCCAGGCGGTGGCAGAGAAGGCCGACCCGGCGCAAGTGGCAACGTTGGCGCGCGGGCTCGGCACGACGCTGTTGGCCCGCTACCCGATCGGCGCTGTTCCGGCGAGCCCGCCGAAGACCTCCCAGGCCGCGTCCATCTACAGCCAGCAGTGCGCGGCCTGTCACGGCCCCACAGGTCACGGTGATGGCCCCGCCGCGCAAGCGTTAAGTCCGCCGCCGATCGCGTTCACCGATGCCACTCGCGCCGCGCAGCGAACGCCGCTGTCGTTGTACGAGGTCATTTCCCAGGGTGTGCCGGGTACCAGCATGGTCAGCTTCTCTGGGCTGTCAGAAAGTGATCGCTGGGCGTTGGCATTCTATGTGGGCAGCTTGGGGTACTCCTCGCAAGCCAAGGCTCAAGGTGAGGCGTTATGGCGCACCAGTGCCGAGGCCCATACGCACATTCCCTCGCTCGAAGCGCTGACACGCACGCGAGAGGCCGATCTTGCCACCACGATGCCCGCCGATCAGGCAAACGCGATCATCGCCTACCTGCGTTCGCAGCCACAGGCAGTAAACGAAGCGGTACCAGGAGCCGATCGCTTTGCGGTGGCGCGGCAGCGACTGGCCGCCAGCCAGCGCGCTTACGCTGCTGAGGACCTGGCCCAAGCCAAAAAGCTTGCGCTCTCGTCCTATCTTGATGGTGTAGAGCCACTTGAGCCGACGCTGGCCACGCGCAATCCGTCATTGCTGCGAGAGATCGAAACGGCCATGGCAGGCTACCGCGCGCAGCTGGATCAGCACGCACCGGCGGCTGACGTGGCCGTGCAGGCGGCCCAAATTGCCCAGATGTTTGATCGGGCGGACGTGGCGCTGCAGGACACCCGAATAGAGGCCAGTACCGCGTTTCTGGGCAGCTTTACCATCCTGGTGCGCGAAGGACTGGAGGCGCTTCTGATCGTGATTGGCATCGTGGCGTTCTTGCGTAAAGCCGAGCGGTCTGATGTGTTGCCGTATGTGCATGCGGGCTGGATCTGCGCGTTGTTGGCGGGCGCAGCTACCTGGGCAGTGGCCACGTACTTTGTTGATATCAGCGGTGCGAACCGGGAAGTCACTGAGGGTGTCTCGGCCTTGTTCGCCGCCGCTGTCCTGCTCAGCGTAGGTATCTGGATGCACCAAAAGAGCCTTGCAGGACGGTGGCAGGAGTACCTGCATGCCAAGTTGACAACCGCACTGACACGGCGTTCGGCCATTTTTCTGTTCATGCTGGCCTTTGTCGCGGTGTACCGCGAGGTGTTTGAGACGATCTTGTTCTACATCGCGATGTGGAGCGATCAGGCGTCCACCGCCATCCTCGCAGGCTTGGTGGCGGGAATCGCGGTGTTGGCCGCGGTGGCGTACTGGATGCTGCGCATGAGCAGACGACTGCCGATTGGCCGGTTCTTTTCGATCAGCTCGATTCTCATCGCGGTAATGGCGGTCATCCTGATCGGCAAAGGCGTGGCCGCGTTGCAGGAAGCGGGCTGGATCGCCCAGACAGCGCTCGCGGTGCCGCGCATCGAATGGATCGGCCTGTATCCGACCTGGCAGTCGCTGCTGGCGCAGGTATTGGTAGGCACTGCCGCCATCGTGGGGTTCCTCGACAATGCCCGTTCCGGTGTGCGTAGACAGACAGGCGCAAACAAGCAATGACACAACACAGCACAGGACCAGGACATGAGTGATTGCGGGTGCCACCACGAAGCCAAGAACAAGGAGGAGCGGCGCATCCTCTGGACCGCCTTGGCGCTGAATGCAACGATGGCCGTGATCGGCGGCATTGCCGGCTGGATTGCCCATTCCACCGGGCTGCTGGCCGACGCCCTGGACATGCTGTCCGACGCCACTGCCTATGCCATTGGCCTGGTCGCCATCGGGCGCCCGGCGCGCTTCAAGGCCAACGCCGCGTGGGTCAGTGGCAGCGTGCTGCTGGTGCTGGGCGTAGGCGTGCTGGTCGAAGTCGGCCGCCGGGTCGTGTACGGCGCCGAGCCGGTCAGCGGATGGATGATTGGCACCGCCCTGCTATCGCTGGTGGTCAACGTGACGGTGCTCCGTATGCTCGCCCCATTGAAGTCCGGCGAAGTGCATCTGCGGGCGACCTGGCTGTTCACCCGCGCCGATGTGGTCGCCAATGTTGGCGTGATCCTGGCCGGCCTGCTGGTGTGGTGGCTGGCCAGCCCGTACCCAGATTTCGTGATCGGCGCCCTGATCGGCCTATACGTGATCAAGGAAGCCTTCGAAATCTTGGGCGACGCGCGCCGGGCTCGAGCCGACGCGCGCAACTTACCCGCGTGACAGCACTTGGCCGGCTAAGCAATGCCTACGCGGGCTACAGGTGGCACACCTGACGGTGGACCTCAACATGTCTCGCCAACCCTTGGGACTTGAGGGCAAGCTGCGTCACGCACCTTTGGAAACAGAGAGCGTCACTCGGCCTTGTCAGTACCGGCAAATACCACGTCCGCAGCTGCCCAATATCGGCTGAGCCGGGGTCCGCTGGGCGATCGCATCTGTTAAAGCCTGGAAAGCACGCGTCAGCTACTGCTGGGGTGTCCGCGCTCAGTGCGTGGACGTTGACGTATTGGAGTAATCAGGGGCTCAAACGAAATTGTCTAACGCTCAGAGCTTTGAGTACTATCCTACAAATGTCTATTGTCGCATCACGACTCCGCCGCTACCTGCGCCTTCCGGCGCTGGTGTTGCTGCTGCTCGCGGTGCAGATAAACCCGATCTTCGCTGCCATAGGTGACACGCACGAAGCTGCGCGAGGCCTAGCTGAGCACCTGCACGATCGTGACGAGCAGGTTCTCACTCAGGATGCAGCTCATGACGAAGATGGTCAGGGCGGCGACTTCTTTCACGCTCTAATGCACGCCTCTCACTGCTGTGGCCATCTAAGTGCAATTCCATCTGCATTTGCATTAAGTCTTCCACTGGCAGTGGCGGCCAGCGCGCCTGAGTCCGGACAGTGGCAAGCACGTTCGGTGCGCATTCGTTTCGATATCCGTCCTCCGATCGGTCTGTAATGGTCTATCGCTCTTGCGGGCGATCACTGTTTTGACCTTTTCCGGAGAATTCCCATGTGGTTGCGATTGGCGACACTGGTCGCCTGTGCCTTTGCGCCTGCGCTTTATGCGCAAGAGCAAGTGCCTAGTCAAACGTTAACTCTTCAACAGGCGATCGAACATGTCGCCCAGACCCATCCCGATCTTCGCTTGGTAGACGGCCAGCGTGCTGTGCTGCAGGCCAACTATGACTCGGCAAGCTTCAAGCCTGCCCTGACCATTGGTGCAATGGTCGAAAATGCCCTGGGATCTGGCGCCTATCGCGCATTCGACCAGGCAGAAGTCACCGTAACGCTCGCCGGCACGCTGGAACGCGGTGGCAAGCTTGACGCGCGCAAAGCCTTGGCTCAAGCAAATATCGACAAGTTGGCGCCACAGCGCGAAGTAACGCGACTTGATCTATTGGCTGAGACCGCACGCCGCTACTTGGCTGTCGCTGCGGCTATACGCCAACGCGAGATTGCCGAGCTGGACATCGAGCAGCGCCGCCGTACGGTCGACGCTGCCAAGCGCCGATTTGCGGCAGGTGCATCTCCTGAGTCGGTGGTGCTCACGGCACTAGCTGCATTGGCTGAGGCAGAGCTGGATCGCGATCGCGCTAATCAGGCTGAGAAGGCTGCGCGACAATCGCTTTCATCGCTCTGGAACAGCCTAAGCCCCGCCGCTGGTGCGGTGTCTGGCGATCCCATGGTGTTGCCCAACCTGGAGGACTTCGCTCTGTTGAGTGGCTTTCTGGCGCGTACGCCAGAGCTAGCACAGCTCGCCGGCGAAGGGCGCATTCGGGAGGCGCAGCTGCGCTTGGCCCGAAGTGATGCCACACCTGACATCCAATGGCAGGTCGGTGGCCGGGCCTTTCGCAGTGGCAATGACGTCGGCATCTTGGCGGGCTTCACCATTCCACTAGGCGCGTCGCGTCGCGCACAGCCAGGTATACGTGCGGCGGAAGCAGAACTGGCACTAACAAACGTGGAGCGCGAGGCATTGCTGGTCGGAATGAACTCAGCTCTTGCTACGGCTTATGGTGATTACAGCACTGCACAGCTGGAAGTGCAGCGACTGCAGAGCGATGTTTTGCCTCGACTGGCAAAGGCCGAGACTGCGGCCGACCGGGCCTGGCGCGCAGGAGCCATCAGCTACATGGAGTGGGCGTTGTTACAAGACCAGCGCATCCAAGCGCGGCGGCGTCAGCTCAACGCGGCGCTCTCGGCACAGGCTGCGCTCATCGAAATCCAGCGATTGCTGGGACAACCCATCGTTAAGGCGCAAGGCGCCTCGAATACGGATACCCCTTCGAAATGAAAATCTCCAACCCCATGAACGTGTTGGTGTGGTTTCTCGTGCTTGCCCTTGCAGGCTGCGGAGGCTCGAAGCAGCCGACAGAAACCGAACCCGGTGCGGGTCCTGCGAACACGCAGGGAGATGAGCCAGGCGGGCATGCAGAAGAAGCGGTTGAATCGACCACGATCTCAGCTGCGGATGCGGAGGCAAACGGCGTCAAAGTCGCTGTCGTTGGCAGCGGCAAGGTGGCCAATGAAATCGATGTGCAAGGCGTAATCCGGGTCATCGATGGGAGCGTGGCTCACGTCAGCGCACGCTATCCAGGGCGTGTGGCGGCGCTTCGCGTCAATGTGGGCGACAAAGTCACGGCAGGACAGAATCTCGCCAGTATTGAGAGCAATCTGAGCCTCAGCACATATGGCGTTGTCTCGCCAATCTCGGGAGTGGTGCTAAGTCGTCAAGCGCAGACAGGCGGCGGAGCGGCCGAGGGGCAGACCTTGTTTGAGATCGCTAACTTCAGCCGAGTGTGGGCTGACCTGACTGTCTTTGGGCGCCAAATCAGCGACGTGCGGCCCGGACAGCAAGTCACGTTAGAGAGTCTATATGGTGGACAACAGATCACCACTACGATCGACAGCGTGCTGCCGGGCACGGCCAGCGCATCACAGAGCACAGTAGCGCGATTGACATTGGATAACGCTAAGGACCAATGGCGCCCAGGTATTGCAGTGACTGGCAAGATTGCGACTCGCGCGCGCGACGCCGCTGTAGTCGTCCCACTTCAAGCTATCCAGACAATGGATGGTCATGAAGCAGTGTTTGTTCGCACCGGAGAACTCTACTCCTCTCGCGCCGTGAAATTGGGCGAGAAGGATGCGCGAGTCGTCGAGGTGCTGGATGGCCTAAAAGCTGGCGAAGAGGTTGTCATTGAGCAGAGCTACCTGATCAAGGCAGACATCGAAAAGTCTGGCGCCTCGCACGAGCACTAAGGAGACCGACATGCTAGAAAAAATTATTAGGATCTCCGTCAGCCACAGATGGTTGATGATGGCACTTACTGTTGTGCTGATTGCGGTTGGTGTGTGGAGCTTCAAACAGCTGCCCATTGACGTCACCCCAGACATCACCAACGTCCAAGTGCAGGTCAACACGGCAGCGCCTGGCTATTCGCCGCTAGAAGCAGAGCAACGCATCACCTATGCGGTCGAAACGGCGATGGCCGGCTTGCCGAGAATGGATTACTTCAGATCGATTTCTAGATACGGACTGTCGCAGATTACGGTGGTCTTCAAAGATGGCACCGATATCTACTTCGCTCGCCAGCAAGTGGCCGAACGCCTGCAACAGGTCAAGTCGCAAATTCCTGTCGGCATCGAGCCAACCTTGGGACCAATCGCCACGGGCATGGGGGAAATCTTCTCCTACACGATCGATGCCGATCCAAAAGCACGAAAAGCTGATGGCACGCCTTTTACTGCAACAGATCTACGAACTCTGCAGGACTGGGTAATTCGCCCTCAATTGCGCAACGTGCCTGGTGTCACTGAGGTGAACACGCTCGGCGGTTACAAACGTGAAGTGCACATCACGCCTGATCCGGCTCGCCTGCGTTCACTGGACTTGACTCTGGAGAGTTTAGTCGAAGCGCTACAGAAAAATAACCAAAACGTAGGCGCCGGCTACATCGAGCGCAATGGTCAACAATTTTTGGTGCGGATGCCAGCGCAAGTGGCGGACATCCCGCAAATCGAACAGATCGTCGTGGCCAACCGCGGTGGGGCCGTCATTCGTGTGCAAGACATCGCGCAGGTGGCGGACGGTGCAGAATTGCGCACTGGTGCAGCTATGCAGAACGGACACGAAGTTGTTCTGGGTACGGTTGTGATGTTGGTTGGCTCGAACAGTCGTGACGTGGCACAGGCCGCTGCGGCGCGCTTGAAAGAAGCAGAAAAGAGCTTGCCGAAGGGTGTCACTGCAACACCGGTCTATGACCGCACTGTGCTGGTGGATCGCACGATCAGCACGGTGGCGAAAAATCTGATCGAAGGCGCATTACTCGTCATTGTTATCCTTTTCCTGCTACTAGGAAACTTCCGTGCGGCCTTGATCACTGCTTTGGTGATCCCGCTGGCCATGCTATTCACGCTAACTGGCATGGCCCGTGGCGGGGTTTCAGCCAACCTGATGAGCCTGGGTGCGCTGGACTTCGGCCTGATTGTTGATGGCGCAGTCATCATCATCGAGAACTGCTTACGGCGCTTCGGCGAACGCCAGCACCATCTTGGCCGTCAGATGGACTTGGCTGAACGTTTCGAAGAAACGGCAGCTGCGACCGCCGAGGTGATCCGTCCTAGTCTGTTTGGCCTGGGCATTATTACTGCGGTTTATTTGCCGATCTTCGCGCTTACAGGGGTGGAGGGGAAGATGTTCCACCCGATGGCCATCACTGTAGTGCTGGCGCTGACGGGTGCCATGATCTTGTCGTTGACCTTTGTGCCGGCCGCAATTGCCCTTGCGCTCAGTGGGAAGGTCGATGAGAAGGAAAATCGCATCATGGCCTGGATGCGGCGAGGTTACGAGCCACTGTTGAACTTCAGTCTACGACGTGGTGCGCTGGTCGGCATTGCGGCTGTGGTGTTACTTGGCATCAGCGCATTAATGGCATCGCGGCTAGGCAGCGAATTTGTACCCAGCCTGGATGAAGGCGACATTGCACTGCAGGCGATGCGTATACCCGGCACAAGCCTGACGCAATCGATCGGGATGCAGCGAGTCCTTGAGGAGCGCTTGGCGAAAATGCCCGAGGTTGAACGGGTGTTCTCAAAGATTGGAACATCTGAAGTAGCCTCTGACCCCATGCCACCTTCTGTGGCCGATACATTCGTGATGATCAAGCCGCGCGATCAGTGGCCCAACCCCAAAAAACTAAAAGCCGATCTGGTCTCGGAGGTGGAAAAAAGCTTAGAGACAATTCCGGGGAACAACTATGAGTTCAGTCAGCCGATCCAGATGAGAACGAACGAGCTCATCTCGGGCGTGCGAGCGGACGTGGCCATCAATGTATACGGCGACGACCTGGCGACGTTGCTGCAGATCGGACAGAAGGTTGAACAAGTTGCGAAGAACGTCGCCGGCGCGGCAGATGTCAGGGTCGAACAGGCCAGCGGACTTCCGTTGCTGACAATTGAACCTGATCGGCGAGCCTTAGCGATCTATGGCCTCAGTGCGGATGATGTGCAACGTACGGTTTCCACAGCCGTGGGCGGTGAAGTAGCCGGACAGCTATTTGAAGGTGACCGTCGATTTGATCTGGTAGTCCGGCTGCCCGAATCATTACGACAGAATCCTGCTGCGATAGAGAGCCTGCCGATTCCTCTGCCCGCCGATGCTAGTGCTGCAGCCGGCAGTGTTGCCCGGACAGTGCCGTTAAGTGAGGTAGCCAAGGTGATCGCAAGCGAAGGGGCTAACCAGATCAATCGCTACAACGGCAAACGTCGCATCGCTGTCACTGCAAACGTGCGGGATCGCGACCTGGGTGGCTTTGTGGCCGAACTGCAAAGCCAAGTGGGCAGTAAGGTGCAGGTGCCGAGTGGTTACTGGTTGGAATACGGTGGCAGCTTCGAGCAGCTGATTTCAGCGAGCGAGCGGTTGGCTATTGTTGTGCCGGTGACGCTGGTGTTGATCTTCGCTTTGCTTTTTATGGCTTTTGGCTCGATCAAGGATGCGGCAATCGTTTTCAGTGGAGTACCGCTGGCACTGACTGGTGGCATCCTGGCGCTGACCGTGCGTGGCATCCCCTTGTCCATCTCGGCAGGAATCGGTTTCATTGCGCTGTCCGGCGTGGCAGTGCTTAACGGTCTTGTGTTGATCAGCTTCATCAAGTCTTTGCGCGAAACTGGCACAAGCTTGGCGGATGCTGTGCGCGAGGGCGCGCTAAGCCGACTGCGACCAGTTTTGATGACCGCCCTGGTAGCGTCACTTGGCTTTGTACCCATGGCCTTGAATGTGGGGGCTGGCTCGGAGGTGCAGCGCCCGTTGGCGACGGTAGTGATCGGTGGAATCATTTCATCAACTTTGCTGACACTGGTCGTGCTGCCGGTGCTTTATCGCTGGGTACATAGCAGGTTTGCGAATCGCGCAAGCACGGCGTCCTAAGTCAATCAGTATTGCCCCTGCCGTGAAGTCACGGCCGGGGCCATCGGCTGGGCCCAGCTTCAACTCTGGTCCATGGGAGAACTCAAATGAGTGGAAACCACGATCACGGTGTTTCCGAGGTCAAATTCGAGAAGCCACTATGGTGGGCGCTCGTCCTGACGGCCACGTTTCTGGTCGCGGAAGTCATCGGCGGGCTGATCACTAATAGCCTCGCTTTGCTGTCCGATGCTGCGCACATGATGACCGACGTCATCGCGCTCGGTGTCTCCTTGTTCGCTGTTCGCATGGCCAAGCGGCCTGCAGATCTCAGCAATACTTATGGCTATGCTCGCATGGAGGCACTGGGGGCATTGATCAATGGGGGCCTGTTGTTCCTTGTGGCTTTCTACATCCTGTGGGAGGCAGTGGGCCGCTTTCGGCAGCCTCCAGAGGTTGCTTCAACTGGCATGTTTGTAGTGGCGGTACTTGGGCTGGTCGTCAATCTGATCTCGATGCGCCTATTGAAAGCAGGTAGTGGGGATTCGCTCAATGTTAGAGGTGCATACCTGGAAGTGTGGAGCGACATGCTGGGCTCCATTGGCGTGATCGTGGGCGCAGTCATTATCCGATTCACGGGCTGGACGCTAATCGATCCCATCATTGCTGTCGCGATTGGCCTGTGGGTGCTCCCGCGCACGTGGACCTTGCTGAAAGCAGCCTCACATGTATTGATGCAGGGTGCTCCATCTGGAGTTGCAGTCGAAGACGTGCGCGCTGCACTGATACGCAATCGCAACGTAAGCGAGGTGCATGACCTGCACGTATGGTCACTGTCCAGCAAACGTCCGGTCTTGACCGCGCATGTAGTGTTGCAGAAAGAGAGCGCTCCTTTAGATGAGGTCCGGAGCGAACTCAGCGCGACTGTGGATGAGCTATTTGGGATCGAGGAGATCACCCTACAGATTGAACAAGTGTCATGCGCTGATGAGGGCAATGCGCATGGGCATTCATGAGCGCGCTCGTGCGCTACTGAAGCGACCGCTTATCAGTCCCGAACTTTTAGTCTGGAGCGTCGCAGTCTATGCGGCGCTGATGCTGAATCCCGCGTTTTGGCGGGCAGTCACTGCCTCAGAGGCCTTGAACGGTTTCACAGGCGCAACATCCCGAGTCTGTATTGCGCTCGTTATGGTGGCTCTGAATGTCATTGTGGTACGACTTCTATGTACACGCTGGACAATCAAGCCAGTGCTGATCAGTTTTACTTTGATCACTGCAGTGCTGTCCTATTTCTCGCTCCAGTATGGCGTGCACTTCGACGTAGGTATGGCGCGAAATATCCTGGCAACAGACGCATCCGAATCTAACCAACTATTGACCCGCAACCTAGTTATGGGTGTGGCGTGGTCTGCTAGCTTCCCTATCCTTGTGCTGCTCTTTGTTCAGGTGACCTGGAGACCGCCGCTCGCTTCGCTGCTGCGGGCATTGGGTACGGTCGCCATCGCATTGGTCGTGTTGGTGGGCGCGGCAATCGCCGGATTTAAGGATATCTCGCCGCTAATGCACAACAATCGGGAAATGCGACATCTAATTGCTCCCGAAAACTTGCTGGTCTCATTTGTCCGTGTCGCTGCAAAGGATGGCTTGGGGCCATATCGGGGCCCTCGGACTGTGCTCGCGCCCGATGCGATCCTGACACCTGGACACAGCACGTCTCAGCGGCCTCATGCCCTGATCATCGTTATAGGTGAGACAGTCAGGGCTCAAAACTGGGGCCTGAATGGGTATTCACGGCAGACGACCCCCAGGCTTGTGACAGAAGACGTTACAAACTTTCGTAATGTTCGGGCCTGTGGATCGAGTACAGCGGTCTCATTGCCGTGCATGTTCTCAGCGTTTGGCCGCAGCAATTACGATGAGCAGAAGATTGAACGATCAGAGTCGCTGCTTCACATCCTGGCGCGAGCTGGCGCCGATGTCAGTTGGCGAGACAACCAAGGCGGCTGCAAGGGCGTATGCGATGGCTTGCCGTTTGAGTCGTTCCGTGATCAGCAAGACCCCGCCTTGTGCAGTAGCGAAGGCTGCATGGATCAGATACTGCTTAAAGGCCTACAAGAACGTATCGCTAGCTCGCCCGGTGATGTTGTGATCGTGCTCCACCAATTAGGAAATCACGGGCCTAGCTACTACCAGCGGTATCCGCAGCGGCTCCGCAAGTTCACGCCGGATTGTCGAAGCCCGGACATAGGAGAATGTACCGTCGAGGAGGTCGTTAACGCTTACGACAATGCCATCCTGGCTACTGACGAGATGGTAGCTGCTGCCATTGATCTACTGAAGGGCGTCACCACACACGACAGTGCGTTGATTTATCTATCAGATCACGGTGAATCTCTAGGCGAACGCAATTTGTATCTGCATGGCCTGCCGTATGCGATCGCGCCTGATACCCAAATGAAAGTTCCGATGTTGACGTGGCTATCCGAAGGCATGGCCCGATGGCGCGGGTTGAATCGTCCTTGTCTTGAGCGGCGTGCTCGGGAACCTGCCTCGCACGATAATCTTTTTCATTCGGTTCTGGGTCTAATGCAAGTTGGATCAAAGGTCTACGACCCTCGCAAAGATGTGTTCGCAGGTTGTACAAAATCATGAAGAGGCCGTCAGGAACTGCCGAGGCACGAAGCATGGGGCTGCATTTTCATATCCTGTCAGAGCTCCCGCGCTCTAGAGTGGATGCGTTGCGGCCTACCAGCCGCGTCTGTTGCACTGCCTTGGAGTCCTCGACACTATGAACGAGATGAACATCGAACAAGTTCGTGCGGCGATGTTTACCGACCCCGGTGTGAAGGCGGTGGACGATCTACGCCTGGTCCCCGGGAAAGAACATGGCCGTGCGATCACGGCCACCATCACTGTCGCTGCGCCCTCGGTCGATCTGAATCTGGTGCACGCCGTGATTGCCAAGGTGCTTGCCGATCAATTCGACATTGATCAAGTCATGCTGTGCTTCAACGACCCGGGCCCGGTACCGCCGCCGCCCACCGGCGCGCCGTTAGAGAAGATGTGATCGCTGCCCGTGGCTCTATGCGTCTGCGCTGGCAGGCGCATAGAGCTGATGACCCGGCAGCGCACACGCGCCGGCATACACGAATGCCACGCTCTGGCGTGCTCGGGTGAAGGCCACATAGTATTTCGGTGGCGCGGTGACGCGGGATGCATCGGCCGTGCGCAGGTACAGCGTCAATGGCCCGTTGGGGAAGATCAGTACACGCCCATAGGTCCGGCCCTTGCACTGGCCGAAGTTCACGGCCGGCAACCCATCACACGCTTGCCGCCGGTCGTACCGAAGCACGGTGGGAGCGAATTCCTGCATGTACGCAGCCACATGCTCGGGAGCGATGAGGTAGATGCCATCGTGCCCGGTGACCTCGCCATTGCCTGACTCGGTCCGTGGCATCTGCGGGTAGAGCGCGTCGGCCAAGTCGCAGAGCGTCTGGACACAGCGCAAGCTGATGAGGCGGTGATCGAGCTGGCATAATCCATCCGCTTCCCAAATCCGGAACAACGCTGCCAGGTTCGGCCCGCGATATTGACTATGCCTTTGCGCATAGTTGGTGGCATACGTCGCCTGCCGCGTATCACCTACCAACGTAATGGCGATATCGCTCTTCAACAGCCGCTCGACCAGATCCAGATCGTAGCCGGCCAGGTCCTGGACCTCGTCGATGTAGAGCTCGTCGTACATGGCCGCCAGGCGCGCCATCACTTGACCTTGGGTCAGTTCATCGCATCGCACAGCAAAGTCGGCCGCCCGATCGGAATACATCCGGTTGCCCGCCAGATAGTGTCGCGCGGCTTGGGTGCGTGGGGCCCGATTGTTGGTGAGACCTTCCACGAACAGGATCGTCTCTACCCGAGGCTCGGCGCAAAGCGCAGCTTGGTACGGGCGGATGCACTCGCGCAGCAGAAAGCCATACCAGCTGTGCAAGGTGACATGCGCGGGGACTGCGCCGGCGTGAACCTCAAACGAGCGCCGGATCTCTTCAAGGTTCTCCAGCGTGTAGGTAACAATCGCGATGCGGCGCCCAGGCCGCTCCAAGGCCTGCCGAACCAGCAACGTGGTCTTGCCCGAGCCGGCCGCTGAGAGCAGGACCCGGTTAGGTGATGGCACGCTGGACATAGTCCGGGAACCTGATCGAGTGCCGGCTGTTGAAGATCGCCAGGGCCGTATCGGTCTTGTGACCTTTCATGTACTTGAGCAACGCCACCTCATCGGCGAATGACTTGTCCAGCACGGTGTTGAGCTCGGACACAGAATTGGCTTTTATCAGTTGCTCTTCCAGCGACGGGGCGCTTTCGTCGGAATCGTAGTAGATGGCGTTGGGATAGTCGGCGTAGCGTTCCTGCACAACGGCGATATCGCCATCGTTGTCGGTGATCACCTTGGCTTGAATTCTCAGCCGATCTGCAATCTGCAAGAAGCGCTTGAATGCCAGCGACTTGACCGAAATGATGTCTACGCCATGAGCCATCGGCGCCACGCCGTGGTGGTCGCTGTAGGCACGCTGCACGATCAGCTCATCAGAAGGGCCCTCCACCAGGATTGCCTGCTTGGCCAGGATCAGCCGCAGCGTGTCGTGGCCTGGCAGCTTCATGAAATAGTCGTGTGTATCGCTCGGCAGCTGGTCCAGCTTCATCTGGCCCTGCGCGCTGAACAGGATCACGTTGTCCACGCCCAGCTTGTTCAACACGAAGCTGCTGTGGGTGGCGATGATCACCTGCTGCGCGGTGGAGAGGGTCGCAATCTTGTCGATCAGTTGGGTCATGCTGGAGAAGGACAGATGGTTCTCCGGCTCCTCGATCAGCAGCACGTGGGCCGCCCCTGCCGCGTGCATGGCCAGCTTCATCTTCACCGCGCTCTGTTCCCCCTTGCCGGCCTGGGTGAAGGGGAGCTCATCCAGGTACGGAGACAGGCTGGTTTCCCATGTTGAGCGCGGCGATGTATCCACCCCCACCGTCAGCGCTCGGTGGCTGATGTCCCCGGTGTGCTCGGTCAGGTAGGCATTGATGGCCGCCACATCGGCTTCTTCGGAGAAACTCTGCCGCATGCGACGGAAGCTCAGCGACAGCGAGACGCGCTGCGCAGGCGTCAGTGCCTGCTCGATGATGCCGGCAATATAGCGATCGGCACCGGACAAGGTCTTGATGCCGTGCGTGTCGATGATGGTCGAGTCGAACGGAATACTGCGGGCGGTGACGCCATTGTTGGCGAAGGAATACCATCGCACCGTGTAGTACTCCACCGGCAGGCTGACCGCACCCTGGTGCTGCTGCAGGTAGGCGTTGAACTCCTCGCGGTAGTCGTCGTTGAGCTCGACCAGCAGCCGGATGCCGGCGGTATCTAGGCGCAGGGAGTTGTTGGTGCCGCGTAACGACGCCAGCGCGGCATCGCCGCCCAGATAGGCTTCGATGGAGATCCGTGGCGGCGAGGCCGGCGTGCCTGCTGCAAGCGCCGCGAAGTACTCCCGCACCGTCGGCTGATGGAACAGGTAGGGCGTGAGCTCGTAGGCGAGATTGCGCCCATGCAGCTGGCCGGTGACCACCGCGTGGATGGCCTCCAGCAGAGTGGACTTGCCGACCTCGTTATCGCCCACCACCAAGTTCATGTGGGCGTTGAGCGGCAGGTCCAGATGGCGAAACGACTTGAAGTTGTCGATGACGATACGTTCGATCGGCATGCACAGTCCTTTGATGGCCAACGAGTTCGGTGGCGGCGCCTGCTTGCACCCCGGCTGGCCTCCTTTCCGCTCTGGGCCATACTACCCAGCGATCGCCGGCCTTGGGCGGTTTCGTACCGTTTTGACGACTTGAAATGGCCGAAACGCCGGTTACGCGGGATAATTCAATATTATCCCGCCTGATACTGGTGTCCCTGGCCGGGCCTGTCCGGCCGTTGAGTAGTACGTAATTACATGTTATGTAATACATTACGAAATACACGGGAGAGGGCAGATGGCGCGTTCTGGCTTGTACAAAAGCGATGTGCAACGGGCCCGGGACAGTCTCCGGGCCGAAGGCAAGAACCCCTCGGTTGACGCGGTACGCGTGGCACTGGGCAATACCGGGTCCAAAACCACCATCCACCGCTACCTGAAGGAGCTGGAAGAGGAGGAAGGGCAAGGCGTGGGCGCGAAGATCGCGGTCAGCGACGCCCTGCAGGACCTGGTGGCTCGTCTGGCCGAGCGGCTGCATGCCGAGGCCGAAACCGTGGTCGCCCAAGCGCAAGAGCGCTTCCAGGTCGAATTGCACGAGCGCACCCAAGCCCTGGAACAGGCCCGGCAAGAGGCCGGCAACCTCAGTGTGCAGCTTCAGCACACCGAAACGCTGCTACAGACAGAACGCAAGGCCGGCGAAGCCGCCAGGGGCAAATTGGCCAGCCGCACCACCGAACAGGCTCAGCTGGAGGAGCGCATTGTAGGCCTCACGGCGCGGCTGGCAGAGCACGAAAGCCACGCACGCTCCCTGGAGCAGAAGCACGAGCATGCCAGGGAAGCACTTGAGCACTACCGCACCTCGGTCAAAGACCAGCGTGAGCAGGAGCAACGCCGGCACGAGCACCAAGTGCAGGAACTGCAGGTCGCTCTGCGCCAGGCCAACGAAGTATTGAACGCCAAGAACCACGACCTGGTGCAGCTCAACCGGGAGAACGGCCAGTGGCTGGAACGCCACACCCGGCTGGAAAGGGAGGTGGCGCAGCTGCGCCAAACCATCCAGACGCAACAGGGCGAGCTCGATGCGCTGCGCCTGACGGCGGCCGAATACCAGGCGCTGCAGGTGCGCTGGGGCCAAGACACTCAGTCCTTGGAAGATGCTCGACAAGAGCTCGCGAAAGCCCGGGCCGAGCTGGTCCAGGAGCGCGAACGACGCGAGCACGCCGAGGCGGAGACCCTGCGCGCCACCGTCCGCCTGAGCACCTTGGAGCCGCTGCTGGCCCAGCTGCAGCCAGCCAGTGCCGGCGGCAAAGGCACCAAGCGGATCTCATCGGAAGAGACGCCGGGGTCATAGCCTAGAAACGGAACATCCGCCACGATCGCAAGGAGCTTTGTCATGAGCGTAGTCACCACCACACCCCCGGAAATCAGCCGTGCGGTGCGGCGCTTGACCGATTCGGTCGTGCGCGGTGCAGAACCGGTGTACCTCGATGTGCAGCCGGAAGCCGATGCGATCGTGCACGAATGCTTTCCCAACGTGCAGGCCAAGGTCGCGCGCGACGGTGGTCAGATGCTATGCGGGTGGCAGCTGTGGGAATGGCCGCACGTGCTGGTGGAAGCGGAATTCCACGCGGTGTGGATCAGCCCCGAAGGAGAAATGATCGACATCACGCCAAAGCCTGAAGGCGAGAAGCGCATTCTCTTTCTGCCGGATCCACGAAGACGCTACGAGGGCCTGGCCATCGACAACGTCCGCATGCCATTACGCGATGACCTGCTGATCAAGCACTTCATCCAGATGTCCGAAGCGATTGTCCAGGTGATGAACCGCGGCGAGCGAGCGTCCCAGTATGGCGAGGTCAGCGTGCCGGCCAATGAAATCCAGCCTCTTCTGCAAGCCAGGGACTTTTTGGGCCAGTCACTCGGTGCGGGACTGCGCGAGCATACGCCGTGCCTGTGCGGCAGCGGCAGCAAGTACAAGCGCTGTCATGGCGCGCAAGTAGAGGCATTCTTCCGTCGTTGACGGTGGTGCCCCTGGTCGGAATCGAACCGACGTGTACGCGCTTATCTGGCGCGTGCTCTCACCGGGGTATAAGGCCGGCGCTCTGACCAACATGAGCAACAGGGGCGTGATCGATCGATGCGATCACGCCGGTATTCGAGGGTCGAGCTGGCTCAGGCGGTTCATGGGGCAAGCATACCGGGGATGGACGCCATGCCGCTATCCCCGGGCGCGGCGGTAGGAGTGGGCCCACGCCGGAGCAGGGATGCGGTCGGTCGCCACCAGCCAAGCCATCCGCAAGGCCTGCGCGTCCACCAAGGCATGGTGGCGCCTGGCCCTATGTTCCGGATGGGCCGCGAACCAATCTTCCACCAGTAATCCCGGAAGGCCTTCCTTCGACATGCGTGTCATGACCGGGGCCGGCCGGGGCCCGCACGCGGCAACCTGGTCATCGGGTAACTCAAACCCATCCAGGGCATACCGCAGCAGCTGAAGATCGTTCGGGAAATCCGCGATCACTGCCGGCGCGTCGACCTCGCTGAGGAAGGCGCGCAGCTCGGTAGTCAGGGCGGCATCAGGCAGGGCTGCGTCGCCGCGGTTTAGCAGCGGGTAGACGCTTTGACGAACGAAGTCGGTGGGAGCCTCGGGCAGGCTGGCTCGCTCAGCATAGAAAAGGCGGTCTCCACCTTCGTTCACCAGCGCCAGACTCACTAGCTCACTGCCCGTTACATCGGCCCATTCGGTGTCCAAGAAGTAGTACGTGGTGGCAATGATTGAATGGTGCCACAGCTCCTTGGGGAGGTCCGACCCTGCAAGGGCGGCCGAGGGTAGAATTCACCGATCCATCAATCGGTTAGCGAAGATCTGGCCGTGTTCGTAACGATTCCCTGCCAACCCTCTTGCCGGCGCCGTCGCACCTGCCTGGCGGCGCGCCCTGCGGTGTCCTTCAATGCGCGATGCCTGCGCTGCGCGTCCGCGGCGGCGCGCCAGGCGTCCCGCCAGACCCGGGACGTTGGCGATGCGCGTTGGCAGGCAGCGCGGGGTGGGGAATCCGCACCGTGCCAGGAGCTAGCACGGCGCCTGGACCTGGCACGGAGCTTGCGTGCCGCAATGGGGAGGTCATCACATTTCGGTCCCCCAATGCGCACTCCTGTCCGGGTCTGTCACGATGTCGAAGCGTGGAATCACGCACTGGATTCCGCTTGTGGCGGCTTTCGTGCAAGCGTGGACCCGCAAGGTCCACGCTTCGTGGGCGAGCTGGCCCATGACGACGACGGTGACCTGAAGACATCGCTGATTCGCACCAATGTGGCGCAAATCGTGCACCAACGCACCAAGGGAGACCGCCTCGACGACCGCTGCTGCTTCCTGGTCATGCAGCGCAGCGGGAGCAGCCGCATGCTGCACCAAGGCGAGCACGCCTTGCAGTTGCATGCTGGCGAACTGATGCTGATGGATTCGGCCACGCCCTACGATATCGTCGGCTGCGGGTTGATCGATCACGTCTCCATCCACCTGGATCGCTCCGAGCTGCAGCGGCGGTTGCCCGAGGGGCGTGCCCTATTCGGCAGGATTTGCACGCTCGGAGTCAGTGGCCAGGTGCTGCGTGTGATGATCGAGCAGCTCTGGCAGGCGGGCGAGTCGGCGAGCCGGGACGATCGCCGTGCCCTGCGCGAAGCCATCCTGGCCCTGCTGCCTTCGGCCCTGAGCGGCGATCCCCGGAGCGCGGACAGGCAATGCCTGCTGGATGCCGCGTCGAGTCAGCTACGCCGCTACGCCGAGCAGTTGATCGAACATCAGCTCGATGACGCACTGCTCACCCCGGCGGCGCTGGCACGCCAGCTCGGGGTATCGCTGCGTCAGTTGTATCGCCTGTTCGACGATGGCGACACCGTGTGCCGCTACATCCTCCGTCGGCGGCTGCTACGCAGTGCCGAGGACCTGCGCCACCCGCAACGGCAGCGCGAATCGATCACCCAGATCGCTGGCAAGTGGGGCTTTGCCGATTCGGCGCATTTCAGCCGTGCATTCAAGAAGCAGTTCGCCTGCACGCCACGCGACTATCGCGCCGATGTGCGGTGCACCGCGTTTGCCCACGATGCGTGACGACAGGATGGGTGAGCATGGGCGCTGAGCCGGCCGCGCGGCAGTCGGCGATTGAGCCGCATGCCAGGGACCGCTATCTTGCGATGAAGAACACACCGCAGGCAGAAACAACAAGCCCCGCAACGCGGGGCTTGTTGCTACCGATTCAAGAGCAGCGAACTGCACGTAGCGAGCAGACGTCAGATGGCTGCAGAAGGCACGCGTGGGACCGGAGTAAACCAACGGATCACGCCGATGTCGAATACCGACCGCATCCCGCTGGCGGTGCAGCAATTCTCTTGGCTGCCCTTGGCCACTGAGATGGCAGCACTATTGCTATCAGCGACTCAGGGCAGATCGCACTTGATCTTGCCATCCACGTAATAGGGTTTTGGCACATCCGGATTGGTGCTGGTCTTTTCGAATACCACCTCGAACGAGGCCATGTCCACCTTGCCCTTGCGCGACTCGCAGGCTTCCTGCAGCTTCTTCTTGACCGCGGTGATGCCGGCCTCGCGGTTGGCGCCATCGGCGCTATTGGTCAGGTTGGCAACCTCGGCAGAGGCCAGCGGGCTGAGGCCGAGCAGGCATCCAGCGAGCACCATGCTGTGCAGCTTCTTCATACGATCTCCTTTGCGATGTCCAGTGTGCAGCGTCCTGTGCACCGCTAGAGGCCTGCGGCGCGCCCACAGCATAGGCGCGCCGCGTTAAGCGGCCGTGCGCATGGGTGGCATGGCGGGCTCGCGCCGCAGGTCCTGCACGCTGTTTCCAGGCTCAGGGAATGAGTGCCAGCGTCGCCGCCGCGACCACGAGGTAACGCGCGGTCTTGGCGATCGCCACCAGCGGCAGAAAGACGCGCAGCGGCTCGCGCATCACACCGGCGGCCAGGGTGAGCGGGTCGCCGATGATCGGCATCCAGCTCAATAGCAGCGACCATCGGCCGTACTGCGCGTACCAGCGCTGGGCCCGCTGCAGGGCGCGTGGCGTGACCGGAAACCAGTGCCGCTTCTGGAAACGCAGCGCCTCGCGCCCGATCCACCAGTTGATCAGCGAGCCCAGCACATTCCCCAGGCTGGCAACGACCACGAGCCCGGCGACCGAGCCGCCGTCCAGCAACAGCGCCGCCAATGCCGCTTCCGACTGTGCGGGCAGCAAGGTGGCAGCGATCAACGACAGTGCGAACAGCGAAAGATAGGTCACGACAGCCTTGGGCGGAGTGGAGCGGGTCAGGCCGTTGCCGGCTTGCCGCGAGCGAGGGCAGGGCGCGTCAGCCGAGCATCGCGTGACAGAAACAAGCGAACTGCAATGCATCTGCCGGTGGTCAGAGGCGATTGGAGTCAGGCGCGACATTGCCAGCTCTGGCAAGAATGCGCTGCCACCGGCCGTTACAACAACGCCAGCTGCCCCACGGCCTTGCGCACGCTCTTCTTGGTCATGCGCACCACCGAGCGATGGATGGTCATGCCTTCGATCAACGCGTCGATCGCGCTGGCCGCGGGCTTGGAGAAATGCAGTTCCAGCGCGGCCCTGCTGCGCGCCATCCATTGCTCCATGATGGCCGTCATCTCCGGATGGCGGCGGGCGAAAGCGTACAGCTCGTAGCTCAGCAGCAGAATCCGTGGCGATGCGGTGGCATCGGCAAAAATGATGTTGACCACCGCGTCGCAGGCCTGGTCGCGGTTCCTGGCTGCGCGGATCTCGGCGGCGAAGTTGCGCGAGACCTCCTGCGAGAAGCGGGTGAACGCGGCGATCAGCAACTCGTGCATGGAGCCGAAGTAATAGGTGGTCGCGCTCAACGGCACGCCGGCCTGCTCGGCAACCTTGCGGAAGGTCGTGCCGGCCACGCCATGGTCCACCACCACCTGCAGCGTGGCCAGTTCGATGTGCTCCTTGCGATGGGGATCCTGGCGCCACGTCCTGCTGCTCATCTGCATCCACGCCTGTTTCGGTCCTGCGATGGTAATCCAGAGTTGACGCGCCAATTGGTACGGATGTACAAATTCACCCTGGCTGCTGTCTTCCAGGCGCGTAGAGGCGATTGCGGCGTGGCGAACGCGAAGAGGCGATGCATGAATGAGTCCAAGCAGGTCGATGTCGGGCGCAGGCTGACCCTGGGTGGCCTGGCCGCCGGCGGCGTGGTCATGACCACCGGTGCCGGCGCGGCGGCTACCAGCTCCTGGCAGCAAGGCACCTGGCTCAACGCACCGAAGGTGCACCGGGTACTGCAGGGCGATGTGCTCGAGGTCGTGACCGACAAGGGAACCGACTTCTGGCGCGAGACGCATTACGGTTTCACCCGCGATAGCGGGCATTTCCTCGGCATTGCGGCCCCTGCGGCCTTCACCTGCCAGGTACGCGTGCGCGCCCGGTTCGAGCAGCTCTACGATCAGGCCGGCATCATGATCCGTGTCGACGAGCGGCACTGGGTCAAGGCCGGCATCGAGCTCAGCGATGGGCGCGCCATGCTCAGCAGTGTGCTCACCAATGGGATCTCGGACTGGGCGACCGGGCCGTATGAAGGCGATGCTTCGGATGTCTGGATGCGGGCCACGGTCGACAAGGGTGTGCTGCGGCTGCAGGCATCCCGGGACGGCAGCTATTGGCCGTTGCTCAGGCTATGCCCGTTCCCGGTGGCCGCGCAGTATCTGGTGGGGCCGATGACGTGTACGCCCGAGCGCGAAGGATTGCAGGTGCAGTTCTCCGACTGGAAACTCGGCCCGGTGCTGGGCAAGGATCTGCATGATCTGTCCTGACGTTGTGGTGCTGGTCTCACCTCGCTCGCAGTGCCTGCGTTGATGGCAGGGATGCAGTCATCCTCGCCACGTGCGCAGCAGCTCGCGACACGCGCGGCTTTTTTCATTCCCGGATTCGCGGTATCGATCTGGGCACCGCTGGTTCCCTTCGCCAAACAGCAGTCGGCGCTGGACGAGGCCAGCCTGGGTCTGGTGTTGCTCTGCCTGGGTGCGGGGTCGCTGCTGGCGATGCCGCTTGCCGGCCTATGGGCATCGCGCATGGGCTGCAGGCGCGTGATGCTGGTCACCGTGGTGACGATGTGCGCGGCACTGCTATTTTTGAGCGCAATGCAGTCTGCAGTGGCGTTGGGGGCGCTGCTGTTCGTGTTCGGCGCCGGCGTCGGCGCGATGGACTGCACGATGAACATGCAGGCAGTGGCAGTCGAACGCGATAGCGGCACGGTGATGATGTCCGGTTTCCACGCGTTCTACAGCATCGGCGGGTTTGCCGGCGCGTTGCTGATGACGGTGCTGCTCAGCAGCGGCATGACGCCGGCGCTGGCCTCGATGAGCGGCGTGCTCGCCATCGTGTCGATGACTGCCATTGCGGCCCCGCACTGGAGAACCGAGCGAGCCGCGCACGAAGGACCATTGCTGGCATGGCCACGCGGCAGCGTGCTGTTCATCGGCCTGCTGGCGTTTGTCGTGTTTCTTGCCGAAGGCACGATCCTGGACTGGAGCGCGGTGTTCCTGACCCAGGTTCGCAATGTCGACGCCAGCAAGGCCGGCGCGGGCTATGTGATCTTCGCCCTGACCATGACCGCGATGCGGCTGTGTGGCGATGCGCTGGTGCGGCGCCTGGGACGCACGCGCGCGATCGCGCTGGGCGGTGTGTGCGCCTGCGTGGGTTTCTCGGTGGCGGTGCTCACGCCGTGGTGGGAGCTTTCGCTGCTCGGCTATGCGTTGCTCGGCCTGGGGTGCGCCAATATCGCGCCTGCGCTGTTCTCGATGGCAGGACAACAGCGCGCCATGCCGGAGGGCATGGCGATCACCGCAATGACCACGCTGGGCTATGCCGGCGTGCTGGCCGGCCCTGCGCTGGTGGGCTTCGCCGCACACGGCTGGGGGCTGACGGCCGCGTTGATGGCGGTGGCCGCGGCAATGCTGGCTGTCGCAGCGTCCACGACCTGGCTCAAACAGGACATCGGCTGATCACACGGCGTACCGGGCGCGGCCAGGCTGGATCGCCTGGATGCCGGAGCGCCGCTTCTCCGCTGACGCAGGTCTGCCGTTTGCAATGGGCCTGGCCGGCCAGCGCCTGTAACGAAACGGCGGGCATTGCTGCCCGCCGTTCGCTTGTGACGCGTGCAGACCTGCGTGCGTCTTACTGCAGGCAGGTGCTCACCGTGTTCTGCACCGAGGTGCGGAATGCGGCAACGCCGTCCAGATACGCAAAGCCGGCCGGCAGCGCCGGACGCGTGGTGCTGCTGTAGAAGATGCCGAACAGATCCTTCAACGCCTGCACGTGCGCCGCGCTACCGTTGCCGTTGGTGTAGCCGGCCACGTAGGTGATCGCCGCGATCGGGTAGGCGTTGGTGATGGCAGCGGCGGGGTTGACCAGGCGCACGCAATTCTTGGTGGCCTGGGTGCCGCTACCCGGCGCCGCGTTGACGGTGGCGCCGTCCAGCACACGACCGCTCAGCAGTGCCGTGGCCGCCAGCGACACCGGCGTGGCGTTCTGGCCGAACAGCGCCGGATCGAAGCCGTTGACCTTGGCGTACTTGGCCGACTGCAGCAGCACTTCGCCGATGTCGGCATAGCCCACTGCGTTGGTATTGGCGCTGGCACGTACGGCAGTGACCACGCCGTTGTTGCCGCTGGCGCCGATGCCGCGCGAACCGTACACCGTGCTCACGCCGCCCGGCAGGGCCGCATTGAAGGTCTGGTTCGGGGTGAAGGTGAAGCCGGACGGCACGTTGGCGGTGCCGTTGCAGGTGCGCGCCAGGTAGCTGGTAAAGGCAAAGCTGGTGCCGCTGCCATCGGTGCGGTACACGATCTTGATCGGGCCGGTGGCGCCGCTGCCGGACACCAGCGACCAGTCGCTGACCTGGCCGGAATAGATCTGGCAGACCTGTGCGGAGGTCAGCGCCAGCGCGGTGGTCGCGGTGCTCTGAGCGATAGCGATGGCGCCGGCGATGGTGGGGATCTGCACCACGCCGACACGGGCGGCGGCATTGCCGCCGTTGAGGAAGGCCTGGTAATCGGTGGTGCTGTACGGCGCATCGGTGCCGATGAAGTCCGGCGTGGCCGACGCAGCGCTCAGGCCGGCGGGGGCAACGCTGAAGTCATTACAGGCCTGGTTGGCGGCGATGCTGCCGGCCAGGCTGTTCTTGCCGGTGCCGCTGCCGGTCTGGCAGTACGACACCTTGTTGTTGTTGGCGCCGGCGCTATAGGCGGCAAAGATCGATCCGGCGCTGATGCCGGCAACCGTGCTGGAACCGCCAGCGGTATTGCCGGCATTGGTGGACAGGCGCGCGTCCGGGTTCGGCGTCAGGTAGGCATTGCCGACATACGGCTGGGCCGGGAACGTGGCGCCACCACCATAGAGATTCTCGGCGGCCATTGCCGGGGCGGCCAGCGCGAGGAGGGCGGCCGCGAGGGCGGCGGTCAGCGAAACGGGGGATGTGATGAAATTGCGCACTGCTTTTCTCCTTCATTGGAAAACAGCGAATCGGATGGGTGTGTCCGTGCGAGTGAATGCGATGAGTCGCTATCGCAATCACAGGCTGCGCGCCTTGCATTATGGTGGTACGACAAATCGCGGATTGTTTTGTGACGCCAGGTAAATGCGACATTTGGCGATGTTTTATCCACGACCAGGTATTGGTTTTTTTCCAATCTGTCAGATTGACTGCAGCCTCGAGTGCGGATATCGCAGTTGCGTGACGGGCACGACCGAGACCATGTTTATGGTCCCGGTCGGCAGCGCGGATCGTTGTCGGCGCATTCGCCAAACCCGACCACCTGCACGGTAATCACCGAGGGCGTGTCGTTGACGGTGGGCGGCCGCTTGGCCACGTCGTTTGCTGCATCGGCCACGGCTGCTGCGCCATTGGATGCGCTGCTGAGTGCGCTGGTGTTGACGCTGCGCGTGGTGCCCACCCCCACCGTGTCGCCTTGTACCTGGATATTGTCGGCGTTGGCGACGAACTGCGACGCCACCACCAGATTGCCGGCGACGCGGATACCGGCATCGCCGGCATCCACGGTGCCGCGCGGTGCGACCAATACCGCGTTGCCACGCGGATCGTCGGCGGTCAGCTGCAGGGTGGCGATACCGGCGCCGCTGACCTGGCCGCTGGCATCGAGCATGCAGAACTGATCCTGGTCGCACAGGTACCTGGCGCGCGAGCGTTCTGCGCTGGTCTTGCTGCCCTTGCCGGCATTGATGTCGCCGTTGGAACTCCACACCGTCAGATCGCCGCCGCGCTGGGTGAAGATGCGGCTCTGCGCCAACAGCACGCTGGCGTCGGTGAAGATGCCGACATCGCCGCGTCCCACGGCCAGAATGCCCTGCTGGGCAGGTCCGATCAGCACGTTGCCCTGGCCATCGACCACGGTCGGCGGCGCCAGCACGCTGCCGATCTGCAAGCCGCCGCCGGGCCCGAGCACACGGATGTCGCCGCCGCGTTCGGTCTGCAGGGTGGAGCCGCGGATGTCCAGCGTGCCGGTCAGGTTGCGCACGCTGGCACCGTTGGCGCCGCCGTCCAGATTGTTGCGCGTATAGCCCAGGCGCGAGGGGAACAGCAGGTCGATGGCCGCGTAGCCACGCGCATATTTCTGGAAGTCGGTACTGGACGGCGTGGCATAGCCTTCGCCGACCTGCTTGAGCACATCAAGGAACACCCGCTCGGTCAGCAATCTGCGCGTGGAGGCCGGCAGTTGCGAGAACGCCTGCCAGGCCTCGGCCGGCGTGGACAACGATGCCGGCGGCGTAGCGAGTGCACGCTCGGCCGCTGCGATCGCCGGCGTGCCTGCTGCCGGCGCGTCGGTGGCGTGCAGGCGGGTGAACGCGAGCAACCACTGCTGATAGGTTGCCGTGCTCTGCGCGCTGGCCGGATCCAGGTACTGCGCCGCCAGTGCATCGGCGTCTTCGCCATTGGCAACGCCGTAGCGCACCACCAGATCGGCGCCGTCGCCGGGCAATCCGGTATTGCTGCGGTTGCCGGTGGTGCGGATGCCGCCGGCATTGCGATCGTTGAGCAGGCGGGCGCTGAGGGCTTCGTTGGCCGACGTCAGCGGGCCCAGGTTGCGTCCGGCTTGCACCTCGAAGGTGCCCGGGCCGGCCAGTTCCAGCCAGCCCCAGCGCACGACCTCGCCCTGGTCGGGGCCGCCCTGCACGGGCGTGTAGTAGAGATCGCGCCCGGCCTGCACGCGGGTCACATCGGTCAGGCGATAGTTCTGCGCGCGCAGGTCGAGGTTGACGATATCGCCGCCGGCACGGATGTCGGCCTGCTTGGGCAGTTTCAGCGTCAGCGGGTTGACCATGAAGCCATCCAGCGCATAGCCACCCACCAGGTCGCCGTCGCGGCTGTACAGGCGCACCGGTTGCGTATCGTCGCGATGCAGGTTGAGCTTGTCGGTTGCCGCCGCCGCGATGTCCTCACCGGCATAGGCGCCGGCTTCGTCGAGCATCGCCAGGTCGAACTTGCGCTTGTCGTTGGTGAAGGTGTTGTCGAACAGGCGGATATCGCCTTGCGCCAGCAGTTCCAGCTGGCCCTGTGCCGAGGGGAACAGGCGGCCGCTGTTTTCGAGCTGGATCGCACCGGCATGGGCGGTTGCGGACAGCTGTGCGGGCAACACGCTGTCGAACACGCCGTCGGTGAGGAACACGCTGTCGGTATCGCGCCCGCGGTCGCGCTGGCCGTGGAAGAACAGCAGGCCCGGCAGCTTGAGCGTGCCGAGCCGCACATCGCCCTGCAGCGCATCGATGGTCACCGACGAGGCCTGGCCATAGTCGGTGGTAGCGCGTGTGCTGTCGCCCAGCAACGGCCCGATGGTTCCGGACGCGTTGAGGTACGACGGATTGACGATGGCACCGAGCGCGGCGTCGCCTCCGGCATGCACCGACCACTGGCCCTCCTGCAAGGCGAGGATGGGATCGATGGCACTGCTCACCTGTCGCTGCGTGCCGCCAATATCGAAACCCTGCGCAGACAGCGAGAACGCACTGCCCAGGTTGCCGCCGGCGCTCAAACTGCCTTGGCCACGGGCGACGAAGTAGTCGCCGCCCAGGACATCGCGCCCGGCAGCCACGTCGAGATCGCCACCGGCATAGGTCTGGCGGCCATCGGCCGTGAGCACATAGCTGGTGGGCAGCGACACCGACAGTTCGCGGATATCGCGCCCGGCCTGCACCGCGACGTCGCCGCCGCTGCTGAGCACGCCTTGCGCAAAACCTCCGTAGTTGATCAGCCCCGCGCGTGGCGTGGCGCCATCGGCGCCCACCGGGTTGCCGACCTGCAACCACGGCCACCAATACTGGCCGACATAGTTGTCGACCAGGCCGGTACGGCTGCCATCGCGATCGTAGATCTGACGATTGCCGAGGATGTCGCGCCCGGCCTGCAACTGGATATCCCCGGCCGCTTCGGCATTGGCCTGTGCACTGACGATCTGGTCGGCAGCGCGGCTCACGCTGCCGCCGGATTGGGTATCGCCGCTGCGCACGAAGGTGACATTGGTGCCGACCTCGCTGCCGGCGGCCGGGCGGCCCGCGCTGTAGATGCTGGCCGGTGCATCCGCATCGGCCAGTTGCAGATCGCGCGCCGCGGCGATGAGGATGCTGCCGGTGCCGGTGCGCACCACATTCGGCAACAGCAGGTCCTTGCTGCCTGCCTGCTGATAGCGTTGGTGGCCGTCCAGCACCACATCCGCCGTGCTGCCGGCACGCAGGCCATCGGGGCGAATGCCGGCAAACTCGGCGCCGGCCACGATGCGGTAGCTGCTGCTGTCGCCGCCGATCAGGCTGGTGGTGGCGCTGGGCAAGGGGTTGTTCGCGTTGACCTGCAGCGATGGCGTGTTCTGCGTGGCTGCCGGCAACAGCGCACCCAGCACCGGTAGCGAGGGAGGGGTGAAGGTGGGCAGCGGATACTCGCCCAGCGCGGTGTAGAACGCCGACAGATCGAGCACGTAGCGTTCGTAGTTGCGCAGGTATTGCGGGTAGTCCGCCGGCGAGGTCGGTGCGCCGGGCGCGCTTGGCTGGCCGGGATAGTCCTGCACCGGCCACGCAAGATCCGGCGAGTAATTGCCGATGAAGCCGCCCAGCAAGGTGTCGTAGGGAGGCAGGGAACTGGACAACTCCGCTTGCGGCTTCTGCAGCATGTCGAGCAGTTGCAGGTACTGACCGTAGTATTGCGCGGCCTGTTCCTGGTCGCCGCCCAGGCTGCTCGGTGGCGCAGGCACCAGCCCGTCCAGCGAAGCGAACAGCTGGTCCTGGCCGAAGGCCAGCACGGCCTGGTAACCGGCTTGCGCGGTGGGGTAGGTGGCCTGCGGTCCGCCGCCGCCGAACGGGTTGCTCAGCTGGTAGAACCCATCGCTGAGGCTGGCCTTGATGATCACGCCGGAATCGGCGCGCAGGCTCACCACCGGCGCGGTGCCGTCGTAGCGGAAGTCCAGCTGGTTGCGGTTGGCGCCGGCACCCAGGTTCCAGTTGCTCAGCACGCGGATTTCGCCGCCGTTGATGCCCGGATCGGGATTGCGCAGTTCGATACCGGGGCGCGCACGCAGATTGGGCACCGTGGCCAGGCGTTGCTCGAAGCGGAAGCCCGGGCGCTGCACGAAGCCCATCAAGGTGCCGGGCGTACCCGTCGCATCGTCGGCATAGCCATAGAACTGCCGATGCGCGAGGTTCGCGCTATCGGGGGTGAACACGTAGCGGCTCAGGTAGTCGGCAATTTGCGCCGGCGTGGTTGGCGCGGTCGTCACCGGGTTGCCGGCCAGGTCCGACCAGCTGCCTGCCAGCAGGTTGCCCTGTGCGTCGTACCAGCCGGCCGGATCGACGATGCCATCGAAATGCTTGGCCGGATCGCTGCTGGCATCGGTGGTGCTCCACACCGCGTACGCCTCCAGGCCGACCTCGCGTGCGCCGCGAATGCTGGCGCCATCGGCGACGGTCACGTTGACCTCGCCATCGTTCAATAGCGGCGTGCGCAATTGCACGTCGCCGCCGGACAGGCCGCCCGCGCTGCCACCGGAAACGTCCAGGACGGCGGCGGCGCCGATGGCGATGGCGCCGGCCGCTGCGGCCTGCACGTTCTGATAGCCGAAGTCGGGATTGAGCGTGCCATCGGCCATGCCGCTGCTGCCGAGCTGGATGCTGCCGCCACGCTTGTCGGCAGCGCTGCCACGCGCCAGCAGCTGGCCGTTGATTTCCACGCCATGCCGCCCCCACAGCGCGATGCTGCCGCCCTGGCTGCCGGATGCATCGATGCGCCCGTCGATGCGCACGCTGCCGTTCTGCGCATCGCGGCTGGCCGCTGCTGCGCCGCCGTCGGCGGTGAGGCTGACACGTGCGGCGCGCAGCGTGCGGTCGGCCGACAGCACCAGGTTGCCGCTGCGCGCGTGCACATCCACGCTGCCGGTGAATCCGCCAGCCGCCAGCTGCACGGACAGCGGATCCAGCGCTACCGCAGTGCCGGAATCCAGCGTGAAACGGCCACCCTGGCCTTGTGCGGCGCCTGCGTCGATGGCACCTGCCAGGGTGATGCTGCCTTGTTTGGCCGAAAGCGCGAGCGTCCCTGCGTTGGCGGCGCCGCTGGCGCGCACATCCAGTCGCGTGGAGGCGTCGGCGATGACATCGCCTTGCGCGGCATCGAGCGTGATGCTGCCGCCCGGCGTTGCCTGCACCCGATCGAAGAACGCGTTCGCGATGCCGGCCGCATCCAGGCTGGCGCCGTCGTGCAGGCGCACGTCGGCTTTGGTGCCACGCAGCTGGATGGCGCCGGAGTTGGCGCGGATCAGCGCCGTGCTGTCGATGCTGCCGCCTTGCAGGGTGATCCGGCCACCCAGCGCGCCCGTACCCGCGATGCTGCCTGCGGTGCGTTGCAGACGCAGGGCGCCTTGTGTAATCAGCGCCTGGTCGGCACCGGCATCGGCCTGCAGCAGTGGCGTGCGCAGGTCCACATCCACGGCGCCGAAATCGAACTGGCCGCGGTCGCGCACCAGCACCTGTTGCGTGGCATCCACCGCCACCGCACCGAAACCGGCCAAACGTTTCTCGCCGCCGGCAAAGGCGACCTCGCGGCCTTGCAGGTGCAACAGGCCGCTGCCGGCGAGCGCGTCGCCCGCGCCTGCGCCTGCGCCAACGCCAGCAGCCGCTACGCCCAGGTTGGACAAGGTCAGACGGTCCGCACGCAAGCCCACATCGCGGCCATCGCCGACGAAGCGCGCGGCGCTGAGCGTCAGTGCGTTGTCCACGCGCAGGTCCAGGCCACCGGCAAAGCGCATGTCGCCATAACTGTGCAAGCTGATGTCCCTGGCCTGCGCGAACTGCGCAAGGCTGGCCAGACCGAGCACCAGCCCGTTGGCATCGCCGTTGGCGGCCTGGGCATCCAGCCGTACTTCGCCGGCGCTGGCGTCGATCCGTTCGCCGCGCAGCACCGCACCGGCGGCAATGGCGCTGGCGCCGGTGGAATCCAGGGTCAGTGCCGCGCCGCCGTCCAGCCGCGCGCCATCGCCGATCTGCAGCATCGCCTGCGACTGCGCTGCATCCGGCACGTTGGCACGTTGCACGCTCGCTGCGCCCACGCTGGACAGCCGCAGCAATGCGCCGTCGCCGCTTTCTCCACCCGCACTGCCGAACAGCAGCGGCGCGCCGGCACGGGTGCCGCTGCCGCCTTGCGCCTGCAGGACGCTGCCGGCATCGATCCGCACCCCGCCATCCTGGTCGCTGCCGGCGGCCGTCAACAGCAGTTCGGGCGCACGCAATGCGCTGTCGGCCGTGTTGCTCACACGCACGGTCTGCGCGCTGACATGCACGCGCGTGCCGTCTGCGGTCTGTTCGCGTACGCCGCCCAGCAGCAGGCTGCCGGCATTGAGCGCATTGAGCGCGCCGGCTTCGATACCGACATAGCCGCTGGCCGCGGCCTGACCGGCACCGAGCACCTGCAAGGCACGGGCGGCGATATCCACCTGCGCCGCATTGCCGCCGCCGGCCGCCGCGGTGGACAGCGTTGCGCCGAGGCCGAGCCGGTCGCCGGCGGCCAGGATCAGCTGGCCGCCATCGCGCGGCAGTTGCGTGACGCCCGGCCGGCTGCCGAAGAACGCGGTGGCGCTGGTGCTGGTGTATTCGGAGTATTGCCCCCAGGTGGCAGCCGATTGCACCTCGAACAGCTGGCTGCGAGCGCTGCGCGTGCCGCTGAGGGTGTCGACGAAATGACCCGCCACCACGGCGCTGCCATCGGGTGCGACCAGGTTGAGCGCAGATGTCGCATCGACGCTGTCGGGGCGTACCACCACCCGCAACGCGCCCGGCAAGGTGGCGTAGCGGGCCGGCAGCAAGGTGTAGGTGCCGGCGGCCAGCCCGGGAACGCCGTCCAGCTGCACGGCACTGCCCAGTGCAGGGGCGCCGCCAGTGCGTTCGAAGCTGGCGTCGCTGGCAGCCAGCAGCGATTGCACTCCGGGCACGATGGCATACACGCTGCGCCCGTCCGGATACAACGGCAGCTGTGTGGCCGTGCCGCTGGCATAACTGGTGTTGCTGGAAGACAGCAGGTCGCGGCTGCCACCGGTTCCCGGAACCCATTCGCTGGCCAGCAGATCGCCGCCGCCGGAGAGATCCACGCGTGCGCCGGCATCCAGCGCCACCGCCTCGCCCTGCACGCGGATCTGTTTCTGCGGGGGGGCGGTCAGGGCTGGCGAGGTGCCTTGCGGAGTCCCGTCGTAACGCCACTGATTGCCATCCACGGTGGTGCCGTAGGGCATCACCGCGCCTTCCAGCGAGACCGAGGTCAGGCTGCCGTCCGCCAGCCGCACCTCGCGTGTGGGCGTGGTGGCCCGATCGCCGAACACCGGATCGGCAGCGCCATCGCTGCGGTCGGCCATGCCCAGCAGCAGGCGGCCACCGGGCGCGCGCAGGCGGCCCTGCTGCACGATGCTGGTGGCGTCCAGCGCCAGCGTGCCGCCTGCCGACAGGGGCACTGCGGGCACCTCGCCCTGGGCCTGCAGTTGGATCCGGGTGTCGGCGCGGCCGCCATCGGCAGTGGCAGCGCCAAGCGCGCGGACCAGGAAGGTCTCGCCACTGCCGGGATAGATCTGCGCGGCACGCAGGGTGAGATCGCCCGCGGTCAGCAGTTCGCCGGCACGCGGAATCGCAGCGCCGTTGGCGGTCTGTGCGTAGGCATAGGCCACGGGGGTGTGGAAGCGCAGCGCTCCGGTGCTGGACAGCACTGCCGTGCCGACCCCTTCGAGCGCCACCTGCCCACCCACGTCGATCTGCTGCGCCTGCACCTGCAAGGTGGTATCGCCGCCGGCACGCGGCTCGGTCAGCCGGATGTCGCCGGCGCGCTGCGGGCGATAGCCGTTGAGGCCGACATAGGTCGCGCTCAGCGCGACCCGGCTGCTGTCGGCGAGTGCGGAAAAATCCTGTGCGTCGCCACGCAACAACGCATACGACGGCGCGTTGAACAGCAAGGCACGCGACACCGACAGCGCGACATCGCCCGCGAAACCGATCGGCACCAGCGGTTGGGTTTCATCCGGGGTCTGGTCGCCCACCGCCAACGTATCGATGCCGCTGCCGCTCAGGCGGTCGGCGGCGAAATACAACGGCCCCGGGGCCGCGTTCGGCTCGGTGAGCGGCACGCCGGGCTGCGCGCCCTGCGGCAGCCGGCTGTCGTGCTGGGTGAAGATCACGCCGCTCGGCCCCGGCAGCAGCAGGCCATTGCCGGACTGCAGTTGCAGCGGCTGCAGCGACAGGCTGCCGCCGCGATCCAAGGCGGTGCCACCGGCAGCACGGATGCTGCCGTCGAAGAACAGGCCGGTGGCTGCCGCCAGCTGCAGCGCACCGCCGGCACTGCCCACCGTTTGCGCCTGCAACGGGTCACCGGCACCGATCACCGGGCTGCCGCTGGGCAGGTCCAGCTCCGCGGCACTGCCGCGCAGGTCCAGCTGCGCGCCTGCGGCCACCACCACCGCGCCGCTGTCGTTGCTGAGGGTGATCCTGCCGCCGTCGAGCACGCGTCCGCTGCGCGGCTGCACCAACCCGGCAGCGCTGGGCCGCCACGCGGCCTGTGGGTCGAGCAGGGCAATGCCGGAGACATCCAGGCGGCTGCGCTCGCCCAGCCACACCGACTTGCCCGGCAGCGCGTACGGCTGGTTGGCATTGGTATCGGGCGACGGCGACAGGCCGGAGGTGGACGAGGTATCGCCAGAGATGGCGATGGTGCCCCCATGCGCCTGGATCTCGCCCAGCACCGTGACCTGGCCGCGTCCGCCCAGGCGCACGTTGGCGCCCGCATCCAGCAGCAGGCGCGCACCGGTGTCCAGCACGGTCTGCCCGGTGGCGCTGTCCAGGCTGGGGTTGCCCGCCACCCGGCCGATGAAGTCGCCGCCGCACAGCGAAAAATCGGCAGCGGGGCGGTAGAACGGGTCCAGCTGGCCCAGGCGTGCGTAGCCGTTTCCGCCGGGCTGCGCCGCACCGGAAGTCACCGCACGATCGCTCGGTGCGCCAGGCAGTGCCTGCAGGTCGGGGATCAGGCTGCGTTGGCTCACCCGAACCTGGGTGCCCGCGACGATCGTGGCGTCGTGTTCGGCCGCCAGCGCGTAGGCGCCGAAACTGCCGTTGGCGAAAAAGTCGCCATCCAGGTGCAGCACGCGTGCATCGCCCGGTGTCTGTCCGCCGATCTGCACGCCATAGGCACGCAAACTCAGCGTGCCACCGCCGGCGAAACTGTCTGCGTGCAGGCTGGCCGGGTCGAACTGCAGCCGGCCGGCGTTGTCGGCCACCGGCAGGTCGGCGGTGTAGGTCGGCGATGCGGCATTGTCGCCGGGCGGGCGCTGGTAGGTGTGCAGGGCGATGTCACCACCGTGGCCAAGCGGGCGGCCATCGCGCAGGGTGAGCGTGCCATCGGGCGCGACATAGCCGCCACCGGAGGCATCCAGCACCGCACCGGGAGAGATCAGCAGCGAGGCGCTGACGTCACGGCCAGTGGGGTTGTCGGCATCGCCCAGCGCCTGTTGCAAGGCATCGAGGGTGATGCTGCCGCCATCGACGAAGGCGCGCCCCACCGGGTCCAGCGTCAGCCGCCGATCGTCGTTGACCCAGCGCCCGCTCACGTCCAGGCGTGCGGCGCTGCCGAGCAACAGGTCGCCGCGTTCCGGGGCCTCCACGGCCCCTGGCCGCCAGTCCTGCGGCCTGACCACGCCGCCGCTGCTCTGCACCGCGATCGTGCCGGCGCGTGCGCTCAGGCCACCGTCGATCTCCACGCGCTGCCCCTGCAGGGCGATGCGGCCACCATCGGTGACCTGCAACTGCGCGTCCGCATCCACCGCAATCACCGGTGCATTGCCGATACTCACGTTGTGCAGGCCGCTGCCGTCGAGCATGCGGGTGGACAACTGCGACCAGAACAGCGGGTTGTCGCGTTGCTGCGCGGTGCCTGCGCTACCGGGCAGCGCGGTGCTGGGCGTGTCGATCTGCAGCCCCTGCGGCATCTCGATGGCGGTACTCACGATCTGCCAGCTGCGCGGATCGCGTGGCGTGCCGTTGGTCTGCCCAAGCGTCGAGTTGTACAGGGTGGCATCGCTGTTGATGCTCAGCGTGCCGCCCTGCGGCATCTGGCCGCTGGCGCGTTGGTAGCGCCCGGGAATTGCCTGCGCCGAGACGCTGCCGGCCAGCACTGCCACGCCGGAGCTGTTCAATTCGCGCCCCAGGGCGATATTCAGCGCGCCGCCATCGCCGCCTTGCAGATACTCGCTTTCGAAGTAGCGCCGGCTGCCCAGCAGCGGATTGGCGAACTGCTCGGTCACGCCCCAGCGGCTGTGTTGCACCGACTGGCTACCGGCGATGCCCAGATACTGCAGGTTGGGATCGGCGCTGGCCAGATCGTGCAGGCGTCCATCGGCGCCGAGCAGGCGCGCGGTCTCCACCATGCCACCCTGCGTGCGCACGTAGCCGCCGTCCAGATCCAGCTGCGCACCGGGTGCGATCACCAGATCGCGTGCGGCGATGTTGATGCTGCCGCCGTCCTGCAGCAGCTCGTCGATCGCGCGCGGCACCTGGTCCACATAGCCCTGCGCATTGAGCAGGGGGCTGCCCACCCAGGCCTGGCCATCGTCGCGCACGCCGCTGGCGCGGCGGTCGAACTGCAGCGATTGGCGGAACAGCACGCCATTGCGCTGCAGCGGCGCATCGGCCAGCTCGTTCAGGCCAACGCGGGGAATACGCACCAGGTTGTCCTGCATGCGCTGCTGCACGTTGGCGATGCCGGACACGTTGACCTGCGCGCCGCTGTCGAGCATCAAGCGGTTGTTGAGCGCGCTGCGGCCGCGCAGATTGGCCTGGCCGGTCTCGGCGGCCAGGCTGAGCATGTCCAGCGTGCCGCCGGGAGCGAAGGTCAACGATTGCGATTGCAGCTGCATCTGCGCGCCGGCCAACACCATCTTCGGACCGACGAAGGCAAGATCGGAGGCTGCGCTGGAGGTGGTGGTTTCGCCATCGTGCTCGGGCAGGATGGTGGTGACCGATCCGGGCGCCAGGGTCAGGGCGCCGCCCTTGTAGCCGGCAAGCGTGTTCTCGCCGATCTGGTTGTCCTGGCCGAGCGCCAGCAGCATCACGCTACCGGGGCGGCTGATGCTGGTGCTGGCCTGCACCAGCCCGCGCTGTTGCACGTTGTAGCCGACCAGGCTCGCATTGCCGCGGGTGGCCACCACGCTACCGCTGTTGTCCAGTGTGCCGACGCCGGACAGGTCCGAACCGCTGGGCGTGCCGAATGCGCCAAAGCCCAGCGGTGCGATCGTGCCGCTGCTGCCGAGCAACTGCTGCAGCTCCTGCGATTGCCGCAGGCCCAGCACCGCAGCCAGCAACGCCTGGCCGTCCTGCGCGCCGACACTGCCGGCGTTGCTGACGTTGGGCGCGGCGATCAGGGTATACCCCTGGCTGCCGCTGGCCAGGCGCGCACCGGATTCGATCCGGATATCGCCGGGCATGCTGCCGGCACTGGCCGCATCGATGCCGGTCAATACCACGCCGCTCTGGCCGGTGGCCCCGAACAAGCCGCGATTGAGGAAGGTCTGGTCGCTGAGCGCGCGATTGGGGTCGAACAGATCCAGCGACGACACCAGCAGCGAATGCGCATTGACCTGGCTGCCGGCACCGAACAGCACTCCGTTGCGGTTGAGCAGGTACACCTGGCCTGGCGCCTGGATGCTGCCGAGGATCCTGCTGGGCGCGGCGCCGGGGTCGTTGACCCGGTTCAGGGCGATCCATTGCGCGGCATCGCTGCCACCGGCCGACTGATCGAAACGCAGCTGGGTGCGGCTGCCGATGTTGAAGGTTTCCCAGTTGAGGATGGCCTTTTTCTGGGTCTGGGTGACGGTGACCTGGGTGGTGCCGTCGCTCACTTGTTGCGTGGGCGCCCTGGCGCCCAGCCAGATGTTGCGCTGGCCCAGGCGCGGATCGCCGGCGCGCACACTGCCCGGGTCGACCTGCAGGTTGTCCGGTAGCTGCAAGCCGCCGCGGACCAGGCCGTCCGGTACCGCGGAGGCCTGCGCCACCGCGGCCGCCGCACGTGCGGCGGCCTGGGTCGCATCCAGTGCCTGGCGTGCCTGCGCGGCGCGCTGGAAGGCCTGCAGCGATTTTTGCGCCAGCTGGCCCGCAGCCGCGGCCTGTACGCCCTGCTGCTGCGCCGCCTGTGCCGCCTGCGCAGATGGATCGGCACCACGGCGCACGAAGGGGCTGGACTGTGCGTAGGCCTGATCGAGCAGGGCCGTCGAAATCGCGGCGCTCAGCAGGAACACGCGCAGGGGACGGGAACGGCGTTTGCGGGTCATGACGGCATCCTGGGAGCGTGCGGGTCAGCGCACGGGCGCAAAGGGAGTGGGGTAGCGCGGCGCCGGCGGGCGTTGCGGCTGCAGTGAGTGGCCATAGGCCTGGCCGTAGCGCTGGCGCAGCGCAGCCGGCGTGGGTTGGCCCAGCTGCAGCGCAGAGCCGTTCGCCGGCGTGGTGATGGCGGCAGGCGCACCGGTGCTGCGTTCGACGCTCTCGCGCAGCAGCTGGTTCAGACACGACAGCCGCCCGCTGCTGCTCTGGCCGATGCGGACTTCCACGCAGGGCGCGGCATCGGTCACCGCCGCTGGTGTGCGCGCCGGCGCTGGCGGGCTGCTGGCCGTAGCCACCAGCAACGCGAACCTGGCCAGCGTGGGTGTCATGGCGCGGCCGCGCTCTGCGGCGCGGGCAGGGCGTTGCCATCCAGGCAATCGCGCAACTGGGCGTACTGCGTATCTAGCTGGCTTTCCAGGCGGTGCGCGCGGTTCTCGCGCGTCACTCGCGCCATGCCGAACAACTCGCGGCCACGGCCCCGCACGAAGCGCACGAAGGCCGGGTCGCGATACAGCCCGGCCAGCTCGCGCCCGCTGGCATACAACGCATCGGAATCGCCACTGCAGCGGCTCAGCCGTTCATGCAGCTGCGTGCGTTCGGCCGCCATGGCCTGTTGCTGCTGATGCTGCTGTTGCGCCAACGCGGTTTGCTGCGCGCTTGCCTGTTGCGCATGCCGGGCACGTTCTGCCGCCAGTGCCTGGCGCTGCTGCTCCAGTTCGCGCTGCAAGGCGGCGATGCGTGCGCCGTCATCGCGCACCGGCGCGGCGGGCGTGGCCTGTCGTGCTGCATCGCGTTCGCGCTGCGCCGCGGCGGTCGCCAGCTGTTGCTGGGCCAGATCGGCCTCGGCCTGGCGCAACCTGGCGCTGGTCTGGCGCAAGGCATCGCGCAGCCGCGCCTCGTTGGCGTTCTGCGCCAGCGCCGGCAGCGCGGCCAACCACAGCACTCCGATCGCAAGCAGGGGGCGGCAGGCGCGCATGCTCAAAACTCCGCGCTCAGGTCCAGCTGCAGCACATCCACCGCATACGGTGGGCCGGAGACCTCATTGGCGCTGAGCCAGCGCAGCGACAGCCAGGTGTTGCGCGCCAGCCCATAGGCACCGCCGAGTATCACGCCGCGCGCATTGGTGCCGCCCATATGGAAATCGGAGTCGGCAAACGCGTCCGGCACCGCATCCGATTCCAGGTAGCGGTAACCGAGCGTGGCATTCCATTGCCCGGCCTCGGTGACACGCGGCTGGCCGACCAGCAGGTTCAACAGGTAGCCATGGTCGCCGCCATCGAACACGCCGCCATCGCCCAGGTTGTTGACCGGCCCGAGCGAGCGTACCCGCGCGGCGTTGTAGCGGGTGTTCTTGACCACGTCCGCCTCGATCAGCAGCTTGACCGGGTCCAACTGCGCCAGTTCCAGCTGCGCATGCAGGTTGGCCACGCCGAACTTGCTGGCATACCCGTAGTACTGCAACTGCGGCCCGCCGGGATTGGCCGGGTCGGCGACGATGGTGCGGAGCGGCACCAGCGTGTTGCCGAACTGCTGGAACTGCGGGCGCGAGCCATCGCCGTCGCAGCTGTCGTTGCCGGACGGCGCCAGGCAGGGCGTGGAGCGCTTGCCTTCGAACTGGTCGTACTGGAAATAGCTCATCGCCATCCGCAGCGATACCGCCTCGCTCATCCGCCACAGCCCGCCTACCTCGGCGCCGTACAACCACTTGTCGCGGCTGCGGGTCTTGAGCGTGTTGGTCGAACCGAAATCCAGGTCGGTGTTGTAGACCGGGAACACGCCCGCGCTCAGATACGGCGCGAATGCCGAGTCCGGCGCGAACGCATAGCGGCCCGCGATACCATCGAAATTGATGTCTTCGTCGAACACCAGTTCGCTGCTCCAGAACGGGTTGGCGAAGCGGCCGAACGACAGGCCCAGATCACGCGTGGGTGTGAGCACCAGCGCGGCGCGGTCCAGCCAGATCGGCTCCTTGGCAAGATTGCCGCCGCCACCCAGGGTCTGGTTGGTCGATACCGGGCCGCGGTCGGCGCCGGTGACCACGCGCAGATCGCCGGTGATCCAGTCGGCGATCTGCGCCTGTACGCCCAGGCGCGCGCGGATGCGCATGCGGCTGCGGTTGCGCGAGGTATTGAGGAATGGCGCGTTGCCGGTGCCGACCACGTCGAAGCCGTTGCCGGCATTGATCTCGGTGAAGTCGGGGAAGAATCCGTAGTTGTCGTCCGGGTAGAAGATGCCTTCGCCACGCAGGCGCAGGTCGCCGTACAACTTCAGCCGCTGCGTCCATTCCGGCAGCGCCCCCGGCGTGGCCCAGCCTTCGCGCTTGGCTTGGGCGGTCACTTCGGTACGCAGCTCGTCCTTGATCTGCTCGCGCACGGTTTCCGGCACATACGGCACCACGATGGCGCCGGGCTGGGTCTGATACGGCAGCTTGCCTGCTGCCGGCGTGGCATCGGCAGTGGCGCTGGCCTCCTGGATCATCGCGTCGGCCTGCTCGCGCGTCATCACGCCCTTGGCAACCAGCAGATCGATCAGCCGCAAGGTCACCTGCGGGCTGATGCGCGATGCATCCACCGTGCTGGTGCCCTGCGCAGCGCACAGGATGGGGGCGGCCATCAGTGCGAACAGGCACAGCGCAAGCCGGGTGAAACGGACGGAATGGGACAGGGCAATCATGCGGGTTTCCTGAAAGGGAAGAACGTCAGCCCGGTGCCAGCGCGCCGATGCGCAGCTGGATCGGTTGCGGTAGATCGGCCGGCGGTGGCTGCGGCAACGGCTGGTTCTGCAATGCGCGGGCGATGGCGGCGTCCAGCTCGGGCTTGCCGGCCGAGGCGACGATCTGCGTACGCGCGATGCTGCCGTCGCTGTTGAGCCACACCGCCACAGTGGCGCGGTAGCGGCCCTTGCGGGTTTTCTCGTCGCGCTGCAACAGCAGTTGCACGGCGCGCTGCACCGACGCCGCATACGCCGCGAACGGGCTGCCACCGCTGCCGCCGCCACCGATGCGGGTGCCGCCGCCAGTGCCGGCCTGCAGGCCGAACGGGTTGTCGCCCGGTCCTGCCGCGGCGGTCAGCGGATCGCCGGGCGGTGCTTCCGACGGCTTGGGCGGTGATGGATCCGGCGCTGCCATCGGCTTGTCGAGCATGCGCGGCTGCGGCTTGGGAGGCTCCGGTTCCGGCTTGGGCGGCGGTGGCGGCGGGGGAGGTGGTGGCGGCAGCGTCACGTGCGTGATGCGCGGCGGCTGGCTGCGCGCCATCGTCGGTGCCGATGGCCGCAGCGCCACCGCCAACAGCCAACCAAGCAACGCCAGCACGGCCAGCACGATGGCGCCCTTGCGCCAGCGGCCGACACCGGTGGTCTCCTGCAAGGGGTGGCCTGGATCCAGAGATTGCATCGCGTGCGCTCAGTCAGCCGCCTGGCGCTGCGACGCCAGACCGATCGACCCGATCCCCAGCTTGCTGCACAGATCCAGCACCGCCATGATCTTTTCGTACTGCACGCTGCGATCGCCGCGCAGGATCACCGGCAGTTCGGCATCGTTGGCCACCGCATTGCGCAGCTGCTGCTCCAGCTCGTCCATGCTGACCGGCACCGCATCCAGGCTGACCTGCCCGTTGGTGTCGATGGCGATCACCTTGGTCTTGGGCTCGGACAGCGGCTTGGCTGCGCTGGCCTTGGGCAGGTCCACCTTGATGCCCTGGACCGCAGCGGTGGTCATGATGATGAAGATCACCAGCAGCACGTACGCCAGGTCCAGCATCGGCGTGATGTTGATGTCGTCGTAGGGTTTGCGCCCTTGCACTTTCATCGGATCAGCCTCCGGGTACGCGTGTGGGAGCGTCGCCGGCATAGTCCTCGGCGATGCGCTTTTCCAACTCGTCGACAAACACCTGCATGTCCGCCGCGACGGCGTCGGCCTGGCTGAGCAGGTAGTTGTAGCCAAACAGGGCCGGGATGGCGACGGCAAGACCGGCCACGGTGGCGAGCAAGGCGGCGGCAATGCCCGGCGCGATCGCGTTGATGTTGACGTCGCCGGCCGCCGCCACCGCCGCAAAGGTGATCATCACCCCGACCACCGTGCCCAGCAGGCCCAGGAACGGGCCGCCGGAAATGGCGATAGTCAGCAGCACCATGCCCTTGTGGATGCGCTGCCCCTCACGCACCACCGCCGCATCCAGCGCCGACCGGATCGCCGCGATCGATTGCGTGCGCACCACTGCGTTGCCGCTGGCAGCCAGGCGCCCGCGCAGCTCTTCCAGCCCGATGTGCAACAGCCGCGCCAGATTGGACCGGGCACCATTCAACGGCCCGCCGGCATGCAACTCCTGCCAGCTCGGCGCATGCAGCGGCTGCTGCGCCACCTGCTGGCGAAATGCGCCGAGAAAACGCGCATTCGCCGACGCGGTGGCGTTGAGGTACAGGCCCTTGCTGATCATCACCCACCAGCTGATCAGCGCCATGACCGCCAGGATGCCGATCACCGCCCAGGCATCGGGCGTCAGCGCATTGAGCAGGATGCTGAAATACCCATGGCCGCCTTCGCCGGCGCGCTGCTCCACCGGCTCGAAGGTCAGCAACCGCGCATCCACGCCCTGGCTGCGTGCGGCCGCTTCAATCGCACCGGCCGGGCGCGCGACCTTGCTCAGTTCCACTTCGTCCAGCAGGCCGATGAAGTTCGGCCGCGTCGCACCTGGCTCGCCGCCCAGCATCAGGCCGGCAGTGGCCGCCGGCACGCTGCCGGCGGTCTCGCCCGCCGCCATGCCGTTGACGTAGAGCGTCAGCTGCTTGCCGTCGGCGCGTACGGCAACGTGCGCCCAGGCATCGCCGCCAAGCGGCGCGCTGCTGGCCACGCGCAGGCCATTGGCTGACTCGACTACCACACTGCCATTGTCGAGCAGCACGCCGAGCGCACCGGGCAGGGCGAACAGCACGCCGGAGGCATTGGCGGTTGCCGGCTTGATCCATCCCGACAGCGTGAACGCCCCATCGGCGGGCAGGCTGAGCGAGGTGGAGGCGGGTGCGCCAACCGGCGCGGCGCCATCCAGCCGCAGCCCGGCGCCGATCAGCGCGGTATCGGCCAACACCAGGGGCGCGGACAGGTTGTTGGCGTAGCCGGTGGCGTCCTGGCCTGCGGCCTGCGCATCGGCAAAGTGGTACACCGCCAACGTGTCGGCGTCGTAGCTGTTCTTGGCATCCTGGCCGGTGCCGGCCTCCGGATTGCCGAAGTACACGAACAGCGGCGTTGCGGCATTGGCCGGCAGCGCCGGCAGGTCCACCCATGCCAGTGCGACCTGGTCGACCAGCCCATCGTATTTTTCGAAGTGGTACTTCAGCGGCGTGCGGTCGTCACCGGCGATGAAGCGCACATCGCTGCCATCGGGCTTGGCATCGGCAAAATTGAAGTTGCCCGAATGCAGGCGCACCAACACCTGCACCCGTCCCGGTGCCTGCGTCACTGCGGCACCGGTGGAGGTGGTGTTGAGCGCGATCTTGGCACGGAAGTTCCATTTGGCATCCCACCACGACGCCGCCATCGCAGGCAGCGCGGCCAACATCAAACCTACGAAGACATACAACCGTAATCTGCTCACGATCTAACCCCGTTGAAAAGTGGATTGCCTTCCGCCTAGAACTCGCCCCATAGACGGAACAGCACGTTGATGTCGTCGGATGTGTGCCCGTCCGGGCTGGAGAGCGGCGCTGCGATATCCAGCGTGCCGTTCAGATGCGCAAAGGCCTTCACCGTCAGTCCCACCCCGGTGCTGATCAGGGTTTCGCTGATGCGCTGTTCGGGCAGGGGCTCGCGGATACGCGCGTAGCCGCCGTCGACGAAGGCATACACGCGCGCTTCCTGCACCAGCCGGGCGGCAGCCGACTGAAACGAAGGGCTGCGCAGCTCCAGCTGCGCGGCGGCGCCGAAGTCGCCAAGCGCCTGGCTCTCGTCGTAGCCGCGCACGCTGTCCAGGCCGCCGAGGCTGAATTGCTCGTTGCTGATCAGCGGCTCGGCCGCCAGCTGCGTCTGCACGTGCGCGTACAGCTGATAGTCCTGGCCCAGCGTGCGCGTCTGCGCTACGTCCGCGCGCAGATGCATGAAGTTGGGTTTGGCCTGGTAGCGCTTGGCATCGAATTGCGCTGCATCATCGCCAACCCCGCGCAGATTCGCCGTGGCGGTGAAGGTCAGGGTACTGGTGCTGCGCGGCCGCACCCAGCTGGCGTTGTAGGCCGCACTGAGCGGGGCATACTTGATCGGTGCCGAACTGCGATCGCTGCCGAACAGCGTGTCTTCCTTGAAGTTCTTGTAGTCGACGCCAATGCTCAGCGAGTGGAAGAACCCCTCGCGGTTGCCGAGCGCGCGGATCAGGCGCAAACCCGACAGCGAGCCATTGCCGATCACGTTGTAGTTGTTGATCGCCGCCACTTCGCTGTCGCTACGCACGCTATAGCCCAAAACCGAAAACGGCGACTGGGCGAAGCGGGCCAGATAGGACGCCGAGTACACCCGGGCGTCGTCAGGATTCTGGGGTGCGGTCTGCGCCGAGAAATTGAAGCTGTGGCCGCGCTGCCACAGGTTGTCGTAATGCACCGCCGCACTCAGGCGCAACTCCGAGGTATTGGCGCTCTTGCGATTATTGAGTTCCAGCGAGCCGTGCAGTGGCAGCGCATCGTCGACGTTGAGGTCCACATCCACCGTGTTCGGGCGCGTGCCGGCCTGGACCTGCGGGGTGACACGCCGGTCGGGCAACTGGTTCAGCGCCACGATGTCGCGCTGCACATCCTTGAAGTTGGGCACGCTGCCTTCGGCCAATGACGGCGCGCCGGCAATCACGTCGTCGGGCGAGTAGTAGTCCGCACCCACCACGCGCACCTGCCCGATGCGCTGTTCGCTGACCTGCAGGGTGATCAGGCCACTGGCCGCATCCTGCTCGGGAATGCTGACAGCCACCGTCGCCAGGCCTGCGGTTTCATACAAGCTCTGCAAGGCGGCGCGCGCGCCCTCCACATCGGCAGCACTGCGCTGCGGACCAAGAAAGGGATACACCGCGCGCTCGATCTTGCCGGCCTGCAACTGGGTGTTGCCCAGCACCTGGTAAGCCATGATGTCAAAACGCACCACCGATGCTTCCGGCTGATCGGCAAAGGCGCAAGGCGCGCCAGATGCCAGCAAGCCGAACACCGCGATACTTCGCAAATCCATATGGAAAGTCGCCCCCGACGTGCGACGGAGACTTCGCCGCTGGCGCGACCTTAAACGCGACAAATGACGGTTTTGAAATGCTTTTGTGACGACGCCCCTAAAGCGGTCACGACACTGCAATGTACGAAGCGAGCGCGAGCACGCTCACTTAATCGGTATGTAAATGCGAATCCAACCATGGCCGTGCGGATTTTTTAGTTTGGGGGAGGGCATCCAGCGCGACGTCTTTCCAGCAGCGTTCTGGCGAACATGGTGGCGACGTCGAACCAAGCAGGCTGATCTGAAAGCCGCGTCGATACCGACGTAGGAAATCCAGCGCAGCATGGGCTTGGCTCTGCAGAAGAAGCGCTCGTCGGCACTCCACCACACCTGCTTCCGGTCAAGACCAGCGGCAAGCCCATCCTTTCGATGGCGACAACGGATAAGAGCAGCTCCAAGGCGCAATTGGAATACAGGTGCCAGCGCCGGAGGACGTACCGATCCCGAGGCGCGATCCATTCGATAGCGACCCCATTCGATTTTCACCCATCCGGTGTGCATCGAACATCGCTTCCGAATGGCCTATGCCGAAGCGGGGAGTACGGCCAGCGAACTGGCGTCGGCATCTTCTGCAGCGATCGCTTTGCAGACGCCGGTTAATCCCGTGTCGCTTTGGTGTGTTTGAAATGTGCGCATCGGGCTCACTTCGGATTGACGAAGCCGCGCCTAGATTGGCGCATGTCTCAAACAGCCTACGCCCGTGAGCATCTACCGGGCATGCCTTCAACACCGGCAAATCCAGCACTCGCGCGGCGTGTGCGTGCATATGTGCATGCGGCGCCGCAGCTTCCGCATCCTGGAGCGGGACAGACGCTACTGCGTTGGCAGGCGCTGAGCACGCTGGGTGCCGAAAGCCTGCCGCTCGCCAAGGTGCTGGAGGCCCATTACGACGCCTTGTCGATCTTTTCCGAAGCCGGGCAGCCTGCACCGCCAACCGGGGAAATCTGGGCCGTATGGGCCGCCGGTGGGCCGCACGACACCGCAACTTACGAAACGGGCTCGTGCACTGTGTCTGGTGTCAAACCCTGGTGCAGTGCGGAGCTGGACGTGGTGACACATGCATTGGTGACAGTGCGCAGCGGCCAACAGCACCCGCTTGCAGCAGTGACGTTGGCACGGGGGCATTTCGACCTCGATGCAAGCCAGTGGCACGGCCCGGGCATGGCCGGCATTGCAACCGGTAGCGGCCACTTCAGGCGTGCTCCTGCAGTCTTGTTGGGCGAACCGGCGTTCTATCTGCAGCGGCCGGGATTCTGGCATGGCGGGGCAGGCATCGCCGCCTGCTGGTATGGCGCCGCCACGGCCATCGCCGAGCAGGTCCGTCGCTCGCCAAGGGTGGCGAGCAACCCGTTTTCTGTAGCGCACCTCGGTGCCATCGACGAACAGCTGACGGCGGCGCGGCTGATGCTGCAGGACCTGGCCGATGCGATCGACGACGCGCCCAGCGACAGCCATCAACTCGCTGTCGTCCGGCTACGTAGCCTGATGGACCGCATTTGCCGGGACGTGATCGAACGTGCCGCATTGGCGTTGGGGCCGGCCTCGCTGTGCTGCGACGCCGAACATGCGCAACGATGCGCAGACCTGGCCGCGTTCATCCGCCAGTCCCATGGCGAGAAGGACGAGCAATGGCTGGGCGAACAGCTGCATGCGCGAGAGGGCACCCCATGGCTGCTGTGAGAGGCGAGCCTATCCAAGGGCAGGGTGTGCCCGAGGCGCGCTGGACTGCATCGCGCCAATTGATCGAGTTGCCCGTCACCAGCATCGACCAACTCCTTGGCGACGCCACGCGTGTGGTAGTTGTCTCTCCGCATCCGGACGACGAAGTGCTGGGCTGTGGTGGGCTGCTTGCCATGGCGGCCGCCTCGGGGCGACAGGCGCTGATCGTTTCCGTCACCGACGGCGAAGCGGCCTATCCGCAGGAAGACGCCTGGCCGCCGGCACGCCTTGCCGCTGCGCGTCGCGACGAATTGCGCAATGCGCTGGCATGCCTGGGGATCGATCCCTCCAAGGTGCTGCGGCTGGACGCGGGAGATGGGCAGGTCCGCGCGGGCGTCGAAGGGCTGGGCAGGCGACTTTCCGCACTGCTGCGACCGACCGACGCAGTGCTGGTGACGTACGCGCGCGACGGCCACCCCGACCACGAGGCATGTGCGGATGCCGCCATCGACGCCGCCACCCGCTGCGGTGCACGGCTGATCCAGTTTCCGGTGTGGGCATGGCACTGGGACAACCCGGACCACAGCCAGATGCTGGCGTCGGCCACGCGGCTTGCGCTTCCGCCCGCTGCCCACGCCGTAAAGATGCGCGCGATGTCAGCGTTCAAGACGCAGACCGGCCACGTCACGCCAGCGCTGCGCAGCCCCATCCTTCCCGACTGGGCGCTGGCCCGGTTTCGGCGCGACTTCGAGGTCTATCTCCCATGAATGCCCAGGCCAACGCCGAATACTTCGACAGCATCTACCAGCAGCAGGATCCCTTCGGTTATGGGACGCGTTGGTACGAAACGCGCAAGCGCGACATCCTGCTGGCAACCCTGCCTCGCATGGGATTCGCACGCGGCTGGGAACTGGGATGTTCCAACGGAGAGACAACGCGCGGGCTGGCAGCCCGCTGTGAGCGCCTGCTGGCAACCGACATGTCCGCGGCCGCGGTGGAGCAAGCCAGGCAGCGCGTGGGTGACCGAAGCAATGTCGAGATCGTGCAGGCCTGCCATCCGCAGCAATGGCCGGTTGGCAATTTCGATCTGATCGTACTGAGCGAGATCGGTTACTACCTTGCCGCCGCCGAACTCGATGAGCTGATCGTACGTCTGCAGGAGGCGCTCACGCCGGACGGACTGCTGGTGGCCTGTCATTGGAAGCATGCGTTCGAGCAGGCGCAGCAGGATGGCATCGCAGTCCATGCCTGCATCGCCCGATGGCTCACCTCGCCCTTGAGCTATCGCTACGAAGACAGCGATTTTCTGCTGGAAGCGTGGACGGCCCAGCCATTGTCGGTGGCACAACAGGAGGGCTTGCGGTGATTGCGGTCATCATCCCGGCGCATAACGAGGCCGAGTGCATGGGCGCGTGCCTGGCATCGGTGTTCCGCGCTGCCTCGCATCCCGAGCTGGATGAGCCGGTCGAGGTGATTGTCGCGGTGGACCGCTGCACCGACGCCACCGCCGAGCTGGCGCTGGGCTTGGGCGCGCGCGTGGTCGACGTCCCCGCACCGGGCGGCGTGGGCATTGCACGCGCCGCCGCCGCATCCCAGGCCATTGCGCTGGGTGCAGACTGGTTGGCCGTTACCGATGCCGACTCGCGTGTTCCCAGCGATTGGTTGCTGGAACAACGCCGGGCAGGCACCGGTGTGTTCTGTGGCGTGGTGGAAGTGGAGGACTGGCTGGACTATTCCGACGAGGTGCGCCAAAGGTTCGAACAGACCCAGGCAACCGGCGAAGGCCACGGCCGCATTCATGGCGCCAACCTGGGCGTCAGCACCGATCTGTATCAGCAATGCGGCGGATTCTCTGCATTGACCTGCAGCGAAGATGTCGCGCTGGTGCACGCCTTGCAGGCGATCAAGGCCTCGATCGCCTGGTCGCCACGCTCGGTGGTGTGGACCAGTGCCCGCAGGCACGCGCGTGCGCTCGGCGGTTTCTCGGATTTTTTGAAACACCTGGAAGCCTTGCCTTTCGTCCCTGCATGACTGCGACTGGTGAAAGAGCGCCATCGTCACAACGACTACATTCGGCGCCGATGGCGTAGCTCCTTGCCATCCGCGAGCCGACCGCAGCGCCATGACATCGCCATGCGATCTGCCGATCAGGCAGTCGCACCCGTTCATGGCGTCGGTCGAGCAACGCCATCGCATCAAACACCAGCTACCTGCGACAAACCTGCTTTCGACCTCATCTGCACGGAGTGTGGACGAAGTCTGCGGCACCATGCCGCACTCGCAGACTCGGGTGTGACATGGCAAAGCCAATGCTGTTCTTCCTGCATGCCCTCGGAGGCAGCCGGCACGAGTGGAGCCACGTCATCGCGCAGCTCGGTGACCAGTGCGACTGTATTGCCCTGGACATCCCGGGTTTCGGCGATGCGGCCCCACTGGAGCACTTCGATACGCACGCGCTGGTTGACTGGTTCAGCGCTGCGGTCATCGCGCGGCAACCGGCATGCTGGTTCGCGGTGGGGCACAGCATGGGCGGGAAGATCGCCACATTGACGGCGGCGCGCGCGCGCGAGGGTGTGGCAGGCCTGGCCGGTCTGGCGGGCGTGGTACTCGTTGCCGCATCGCCGCCGGCGCCTGAACCGATGGAGGAATCGCGGCGCCGAACGATGCTGGCCTGGTTCGAAGCCGGCCGGCCCACGCGTGACGAAGCAGCGCAGTTCGTGGATGCCAACTGCGCCTCGACGCTGCCGGACGAGCGCAGGAACGCTGCGATCGACGACGTCCTGCGTACCGCGCCCAGCGCATGGACGGCATGGCTCACACGCGGCAGCCGCGAAGACTGCACGGCGCAGGCCGCGTGCATCGGCGTGCCGGCAATGATCGTGGCCGGTGGCCAGGATGGCGATCTGGGCGAAGGCGCGCAACGGCGCTTGAATGTGCCGCACTATGCCCAGGCGCAGCTGGCCGTCGTGGCCGATGCCGCGCACCTGATCCCCTACGAGCAGCCGCAGCAACTGGCACGATTGATCGCTGAGCATGTGCAGCACTGCAGGCCGCACTGCCTGCCCGAGGACTTCATTGCCCTGCTGAATTCCGAACGCGTGATGCCGCGCATGCGCAAGACGCTGCTCGCGCGCCACGCGGGCCCGCCTGCCACGACCGAAGGGGTGTTGAATCCGCGCCAGCTGCAGGTGCTCGCAGCCGTGGTCGCACGCGTGCTGGATGGCGAAGGCGACGCGCGGCAGATTGCGCGGCGCATCGACGTGCAGCTGGCAGCAGGCACGGGCGATGGCTGGCGGCATGCGGATCTTCCGGCCGATCGCCTGGCGGTACAGTTGGGACTGGAGGTACTGGATGCGCTGGCCGGCGGTTTTGCCGAACAGGCCGTCGCTGCCCAGGAGCGATGGCTGCAGGACATTGCGCACGCGGCGATAGGCGACACCTCGGCACACGGCCTGGATGCCAGCCAGCTGGCGCATTGGTTCGAGGACGTGCGCGCCGAGACCATCCGCATCTGGACCAGCCTTCCCGCCACGATGGCTACGCTGGGCTACGACGGGTTCGCCGTCGGCCACGTCGGCACCGTGAGCGTAGGCTACGAAGAAACCGCTGCGGGTCGGCAGGAACCCTGGCAGCTCCATGCCTCCGGAGCCGATCGATGAAGGCTGCCGGCACCCAGGCTGCTGGTACGCAGGATGTTGTCGATGCGGTGGTGATCGGCAGCGGTGCCGGCGGCGGCCCGCTGGCGGCGCGGCTGGCGCAGGCCGGCGTTTCGGTGGTCGTGCTGGAGGCGGGCGCAGCGTTCGCGCCGCACTCCCACATCCCCGACGAGTTGACTACCGGCATCTACTGGATGGACGAGCGCCTGAGCGGGGGACAGACGCCGACCGCGTTCGGGCCGAACAATTCCGGATCCGGGCTTGGCGGCTCCACCCTGCATTGGGGCGCGTTCTGCCCACGCCCGGACCCGCGCGACCTCGGGCTGTCGACCCAGACCGGGCAAGGCGCCGACTGGCCGATCCCGCACCAGGACTTGCTGTCCTACATCCGTCGTGTCGAGGCCTTTATCGGTGTCTCCGGTCCCGCGCATTACCCGTGGGATCCGGAACGCAGCTACGCGTATCCACCGCCGCAACGCAACGCATCGGCCGCGGCCATGGAACGCGGTTGCCGCGCACTCGGCATCAGCGCGACCGATGCGCCCGCGGCACTGGTCAGCCGACCCCATCAGCAACCGCACTGGGGCCTGCGCGCGGCCTGCAACAATTGCGGCGCCTGTCACCAGGGCTGCAGCAATGCCGCCAAGGTCAGCGTCGATACCACCTGGCTTCCGCTCGCCAGAGCGCATGGCGCACAACTGCGCAGCGACAGCCGCGTGATCGATCTGCAACGCGATGGCCGCGGTGCGCTGACCGCAGTGATCTATCGCCAGCATGGGCATGAGTATCGCCAGCGGTGCAGCAACGTCTTCCTGTGCGCGGGCGGGGTGGAGACGCCGCGCCTGTTGCTCAACCTGGGCTTGGCCAATTCCAGCGGACAGGTGGGGCGCAATTTCATGGCGCATGTGGCCACCCAGGTGTGGGGCGAGTTCGACGCCGACATGCGCATGAACCGGGGATACCCGTCTTCGCTGATGACCGAGGACATGCTGCGCCCGGCCGATGCCGACTTTATCGGCGGTTACCTGGTGCAGAGCCTGGGCGTGCAGCCGATCACGCTGGCCAACACGCTGGCACGCGGCGCCGGCCTGTGGGGCAGGGAGCTGGTCGGCACCATGCAGCGCTACAACCGCCTGGCCGGTATCGGCATCAATGGCGAATGCCTGCCGCAGGATCGCAACCGGCTGACGCTGTCCGACGAGCAGGATGCCTTCGGACAGCGCAAGGCGCGTATCGATTTCAGCTACGGGCCGAACGAGCAGGCCCTCGATGCCCATGCCCGCGCAACGCTGCAAGCCATCTGGCACGCCGCTGGCGCCCGCAACGTCTTCGCGGCTGCACGTTCGGCGCACACGCTGGGGACCTGCCGGATGGGCACCGATCCCGCGCAGGCCGTGGTCGATCCCGATGGCCGCGCCTTCGATGTGCCCAACCTTTATCTCTGCGACAACTCGACCTTCCCCAGCGCACTGGCGGCCAATCCGGCGCTGACGCAAATGGCGCTCGGGCTGCGGACCGCAGAACGCTTCCTCGCGCGCTAGCAGCGTGCGCACCGCCACGTTCTTCAACCATCAGGAGCTCGACATGGATCTCGGAATCAACCAGCGCATCGCCCTCATCAGCGGCGGCGACTCCGGCATGGGCAAGGAGACCGCACGCCAGCTGCTCGAAGCGGGCGTGCGCGTAGCGATCACCGATCTTGCCGATGGCACACTCGACCAGGCACTGGCCGAGCTGTCCGGCCTGGGAGAGATCATCGCCATCGAAGGCGACGTGACGCGCGAACAGGATGTCACCGCCATCTGGGCGCAGGTGCGCGAACGCCTGGGTGAGCCGGACATCTACATCAATGCTGCCGGCGTCACCGGCGCCACCGGCGATTTCCTGGAGGTCAGCGACGCCGGCTGGCTGGAAACGCTGGACATCAACCTGATGGGCGCCGTGCGCATGTGCCGCCAGGCCATTCCCGCCATGCGCCGCAAGCAGTGGGGGCGGATCGTGTTGTTCGCCTCCGAAGATGCGGTGCAGCCTTACGTCGATGAATTGGCCTACTGCGCCTCCAAGGCCGGCATCCTCAGCCTCGCCAAGGGGCTATCCAAGGCCTATGGCGGCGACAATGTGTTGGTCAATACGGTGTCGCCTGCCTTCATCGCAACGCCGATGACCGACAAGATGATGCAAAAACGCGCTCAGGAAAATGGAACCAGTGTCGACGAAGCGATCTCCTCGTTCCTGGACGAGGAGCGCCCCGGCATGGTGCTCAAACGACGTGGCCGCCCAGAAGAAGTGGCCTCGGTGGTCGCGTTCCTGTGTTCGGAGCGCGCCAGCTTCATCAACGGGGCCGGCGTGCGTGTGGATTCGGGCTCGGTGTTCACCATCGCCGGTTGAGACTGGCGGTGCTGCCATGGTGGCGCCGCATGGCAGCAGTCCACGACCGATAGCTGCCGGTGTTGCCGGCACCGCTCCGTGACCACATCAAACAGCGATGCCGAGATTAAGAGCGGCTAACAAAACTACTGCGCGGCCGCCAGGCGGCCGCGGCCGGTGCTCGGAATCCTCATGTACCACCCGTACACTCCGGTTCCTCCGCGCCGTCCGCACCCATCTGACGACCGCTCGCTACGTTTTGGTAGCCACTCTAAGTCTGGCTGCGGACGCTAACGCGACGGCGCGGTGTCGCTGGCAGATGCCATCGAGTAGGGCGGTTGGTCGGCAACGGTTGGCGGTCGGCATCGGCCATCCCTCGATCAGGGGAGGCGCGCACATTCCCGCGCACGCCATGCTTGCCCTTTGACCACGAGGCAGCATCATGACCAACGTCATCCGCAAGACCGCCAGCTTCGGCGTGCCGTGGGAATCGGCCTATGGCTACGTGCAGGCACTGCGTGTCAATAACTCCATCTTCGTCTCCGGTCAGCTCTCTCACACCCCGCAAGGCGACCTGGTGGCCCCCGCACCGCTCGGCGCCGATGGCAAGCCCGCCAGCTTCGACAGCATGGAAGCGCAGATGCGGCGCACCTACGAAAACGCGCGGATCCTGCTGGCCGAATTGGGCAGCTCGCTCGATGACGTGGTCGAAGAGACCCTGTTCGTCATCGATGTGCCTGCCGCGTTTGCCGCGAGCGGCAAGGTACGTCCCGTCGCCTACGGTCAGGCCGTACCGCAGGTAACCAGCAACCTCATTGGCGTTTCGGCGCTGGCCTTTCCCGAACAGCTGATCGAAATCGCGTTCCGCGCCGAGCTGCAGGGGTGACTGCAGCCTGCATTCGCAGCCGCTTACAGAACCTGGCGATGCCAGATCGCTGTACCGTCAACGTGCGGCGAAACAGGAAGATCTTTCGTCGCGGGCCACGTCACCCCGCTCACCCATGCGATGACACCAGGCGCGTGTCGTCGCGCAGTGCCGCAGCATCCGCCAGACGGCAAGGCCCAGGTCGGCAGGGCGTCAGGCTGCTCCGGCACATTGCAGCGACCGCCTGTTCAACAGGCGATCGCTGCAGCCCCGAGCCGGCGGCGCTTACTTCAAATGCTCGCGCAGCCCATCGCCGGCCTGGTGGATGGCATCGCGCACCGCGGGAACGTCGCGCAAGGCGTTGAGCAGGCCGTAATCGTGAATCAGCCCGTTGTAGCGCGTCACGGTCACCTCCACGCCGGCCTGGTCCAGCTTGCGGCCGAAGGCCTCGCCTTCGTCGCGCAGCACGTCCAGTTCCGCGGTCTGGATCAGCGTTGGCGGCAGGCCGGCCAGTTGGGTCGAGCTCGCGCGCAGCGGCGAGGCGGTGATCTCGGCGCGGGCCTTGGGGTCGGTGATGTAGTTGTCCCAGAACCAGGTCATCATGTTGCGGCTGAGGAAGTAGCCGCTCTGGTAACGCTGGTACGAGGCATTGTCGAACGCGGCATCGGTGACCGGCCACAGCATCAGGTTGTAGCGCAGCGCCGGGGTGCCCGCTGCCTTGGCCTGCAGCGCCACTGCCGCCACCATGTTGCCACCGACGCTGTTGCCGGCCAGTGCCAGGCGTTGGCCATCCACGCCGATCTCCGCGCCGTGCTCGGCAACCCAACGCGTGGCGGCATAGGCCTGATGGATCGCCACCGGGTAACGCGCCTCCGGCGAGGGCGTGTAGTCGACATACACGGCTGCTGCGCCGGAGGCGTTGACCAGATCGCGGATCAGGCGCTCGTGGGTCGGGAAGTCGCCCAGCACCCAGCCGCCACCATGGAAGAACATGAAGGCCGGCAGCACCTGGCCGGCGGTCTGCGGCGGCCGCACGATCACCAGGTTCAGCGGCTTGCCGTTGGCCTGGATGGTCTTGCGGCTGACCTCGGCCGCCGGCAGGGGTGTATTGGCCTGGGCGTTGGTCAGCACCTGGCGCGCCTGCGCTGGGCTCAGCTGCTCGATCGGCTTACCGCCATCGCTGTTGAGGGCCTTGAGGAAGTCGGCGACAGGGCGCAACGGCGCCGGCTGGTCGCTGGGTTCCGCCGCGACAGCGGTGCTGATCGATGCCGCCAGCAGCGTAGTGGCAATCAGGGCGAGGGGAGTCTTCATGATGCAGGTCCTGGATGAGCCGGGCAGGGCGCCGGCGACAGGAGTGACTTTGCGCGTCAGGGCGGTACGATAGGGCGCGAATCGTCCATAAAACTTTACCTGGAGTCCAAGATGGTCGACCGTCTGGCCGCCTTGCTGAGCCACTTCTCGGTGACCGCCGAGGTTTTCCATGCCGGCGCGTTGTGCGGCATCAACCAGCTCGACAGTGGCGACCGGGGCCAGCTGCACCTGATCCGTCAGGGCGCGGTGGTGGTCCACAACGGCGACGGCAGCCACCTGCAGATCGACCGGCCCAGCTTGCTGCTGTATCCGCGCGCGCTTGCGCACCGCTTCGACACCGACCCGGTGCACGGGGCCGACTTTGCCTGCGCGCACCTGAGTTTCAGCGGCGGCGCGGCCAATCCATTGGTGCGCGCACTGCCTGCGTGCATTTGCCTGCCGCTGGAGGCGCTGCGCCACGGTGCGGTGCTGGTGCATGCCTTGTTCGAAGAAGCCTTCGCCCAGCATTGCGGGCGGCAGGCAGTACTCAACCGGCTCTTCGAAGTGGTGCTGGTGCACGTGATCCGCGAACTGATGGAGCAAGGCCACGCCACGGGCGGCATGTTGGCCGGCATGGCCGACGCGCGGCTGCGCCTGGCCCTGGTCGGCATCCACGAACACCCCGCCCAGCCCTGGTCGCTGGAGTCGCTGGCCGCCCGTGCCGGCATGTCGCGCAGTGCCTTTTCCCGCAACTTTCACGACACGGTGGGCTGCACCCCGGGCCAGTACCTGCAGGACTGGCGTATCGCGCTGGTGCAACGCGGCCTGCGCCAGGGCCGGCCGCTCAAGCAACTGGCCGACGAGGTGGGCTACGCCAGCGAGGCGGCACTTTCGCGTGCATTCAAGGCGCAGGTGGGGCAATCGCCGCGGGTCTGGCGCGGTGGGCAGTGATTCCGTGGGCCGGCGCGGCAACGCTTGCGAACGCCCGCAGCGCCGGCTGCGACTGCCCCGGGGTGCCTGCTAGATAAGCCACCGTCGTGGCGTGTGCATTGAGAGCGGCCCAGTAGGGATCGTGCCGTCGCCAGGTGGGTGGCGATGGCGCGATCCCTCCGAGCGGATCGAGCGCCTTGGGGAGGTCTGAGCCGCGCGATAACTTGGAACAAGCGCAGGGCCAGGCGATCGGCCGGGATCGATCTCCCAGGTGCCGCGCGGACACAGGCGACGCGTATTGCTAACGCGCGCGCGCCGTGTGCCGTGTGCCGTGTCGATCGTGCGCGGGTCACGCCTGTCGCTGCCGTTGCCATCACCCGTGCCCATACCTGCCATGCAGGCATTCGATTTCACCCCGCAGCAGCCGGCACGCACGATGCGTTTCCAGTGCAAGGGACTTCCCTTCGCCACCCGGCCGCTGCAGCCGCAGTGCCGAGCCATCACGCAGACCATCGGAGGCGGCATGTCCGTTCGCAGCAGCAGTCAGAAGTTCATTGCCCGGAATCGCGCACCACGCGTGCAGATCGAATACGACGTCGAGATCTATGGCTCGCAGAAGAAGGTGCAGGTTCCCTTCGTCATGGGCGTGCTGTCGGATCTGTCCGGCGCCAATACCGAGAACCTGCCTGCGCTGGAATCACGCGAGGCGGTGGAGATCGATGTCGACAACTTCGACAGCCGGCTGCGCGCCATGCAGCCGCGGGTGGCCTTGACCGTTCCCAATACCCTCACCGGAACCGGCGCATTGCCGGTGGACATCAGCTTCGACAGCCTGGACGACTTCTCGCCCACGGCAGTGGTGAAGAAGGTGGCACCGCTGGCCGAGCTGCTGGAGGCACGCACCCAGCTGGCCAACCTGGGTACCTACCTCGACGGCAAGGCCGGTGCCGAGCGCTTGATCGCCGATGCGATCAAGGATCCCGCATTGCTGCGCTCGCTGATCGCAGCCCCCAAGTCGACCGACGAGTAACGCTGCCATGGCCACTTCCAATTCCGCCGCCGTTACCGACCAGGCCGATGGCCAGACCGAACTCTCGCAGGCCGACGATTTTGCCACCCTGCTGACCCGCGAATTCCGCCCGCGCAGCGAGCGTGCCGGCGAAGAGGTGCGCCGCGCCGTGCGCACGCTGGCCGAGCAGGTGCTGGAGCGCAGCGACATCATCAGCGACGACCTGGCGCAGACGATCAATGCCTATGTGGCCGAGATCGACCGCAAGCTCACCGAGCAGCTCAACCTGATCCTGCACGCGCCGAAGTTCCAGGCGCTGGAGGGCGCGTGGCGCGGCCTGCATTACCTGGTCAGCAATACCGAGTCGGACACGCAGTTGAAGATTCGCGTGCTCAACGTGTCCAAGAAGGAACTCGCCAAGAACCTCAAGCGCTTCAAGGGCACCGCCTGGGACCAGAGCCCGGTGTTCAAGAAGGTCTACGAGGCCGAATACGGGCAACTCGGCGGCGAGCCCTATGGATGCCTGATCGGCGATTACCACTTCGACCATAGCCCGCAGGATGTCGATACCCTGCGCGGCATCAGCCAGATTGCCGCCGCTTCGCATGCGCCATTCATCGCGGCGGCGGGCCCCAGCCTGATGGGCATGGAAAGCTGGAGCGAACTGTCCAATCCGCGCGACCTGGCCAAGATCTTCTCCACCCCCGACTATGCGGCCTGGCGCTCGTTGCGCCAGAGCGAGGATGCCAAGTACCTGGCGCTGACCATGCCGCGCACGCTGGCACGCTTGCCTTACGGTGCCAAGACCGATCCGGTGGAAGCGTTCGATTTCGAGGAAGACACCCAAGGTGCCGATTCGTCGCACTACACCTGGCAGAACGCGGCCTACGCGATGGCGGTCAACATCAACCGCTCGTTCAAGCAGTACGGCTGGTGCACGCGCATTCGCGGCGTGGAATCGGGTGGGGCGGTGGAGGGCCTGCCGACGCATACCTTCCCGGCCGACGATGGCGGTGTGGACATGAAGTGCCCGACCGAAGTCGCGATCACCGACCGTCGTTCGGCCGAACTCGACAAGATGGGCCTGATGCCGCTGGTGCATCGCAAGAACACCGACATGGCGGCCTTCATCGGCGCCCAGTCGCTGGGTAAGCCGGAGGAATACGACGACCCGGACGCCACCGCCAATGCAGCGTTGAGCGCGCGCCTGCCGTACATGTTCGCGTGCTGCCGCTTCGCCCATTACCTGAAGTGCATCGTGCGCGACAAGATCGGCTCGTTCAGCACGCGCCAGCAGATGCAGAGCTGGCTGACCGATTGGGTGATGAACTACGTCGACGGCGACCCGGCCAACTCCAGCGAGGAAACCAAGGCGCGCAAGCCGCTGGCCGCCGCAGAAGTGGTGGTGGAAGAGGTCGAGGGCAATCCCGGCTACTACACCTCCAAGTTCTACCTGCGCCCGCATTACCAGCTGGAAGGCCTGACGGTGTCGTTGCGCCTGGTCTCGCGACTGCCTTCTGCCCAGACCGCCTGAGCGCGGCGCAGCACTCGCATCCACGTAATGCCCGACCTGCGGCCGGCCTGGCTGCGGGAACGGCCTCCCTTACCGCACTACCCACCACTGGAGAAGTTCCATGGCTTTCGATATGCATCTCAAATTCGGCTCCGGCGACGTCGAGATCAAGGGCGCGTCCAACCATTCCAAACACAAGGATCAAGTGCCGATCATTGCCTGGTCCTGGGGCGCCAGCAACACCGGCAACCTGCATACCGGCGCCGGTTATGCGGCCGGCGGCAAGGCCAACGTGCAGGACATTTCCATCACCAAGTACGTCGACAGTTGCTCCAACGCCTTGCTCAACGCCTGCTGCACCGGTGCGCGCGTGGATTCGGCCACGCTGTACGTCACCAATGCCACCGGCGAGCAGACCGACTACGTCACGGTCGAACTCAGCGAGGGCGTGATGATCACGTCCGTCTCCACTGGCGGCAGTGGCGGCGAAGACCGCCTGACCGAGAACGTGACCCTGCATTTCGGCAAGTTCAAGTACTCGTTCCAGCCGCAGGACGACAAGGGCAAGAAGCAGGGCGGCACCAAGGACTTCACCTTCAACATGCAGGAAGTGAAGAAGTCCTGAGCCCCACGCATCCACCAACTGGAGTGCCCATGCCGACTTCCATCGTCCACCCCGAACACGATTGCGCCCGCCTGCTCAAGGCGGGCAATCCCGAACAGTCCCTGGTTACCGCCAAGGACTGGGTGCGGCAGTGTCCAAGCGATGCGGCCGGCCGCATCGGCTTGTTCCAGTTGCTGGCAGTGGCCGGAGACTGGCAACGGGCACGGCAGCAGCTGTGCCTGGCTGCCGAGCTGGATCCGGAGTGGGGCGGTGTGGCGAGCGCGTATGCGCGCATCATCGATGCCGAGCTGCAACGCGAGCAGGTCGTGGCGGGACGGGTGCTGCCACTGACGCCCGGCCAGGTGCCGCAGTGGCAGCACGATCTGCTGCAGGCCTTGCAACACGACCGCGCAGGCGAAGCAGTGCAGGCGGCGCAACGGCGTGCGCTGGCACTGGCGCAGGCCGATACCGTCGCTGGCATTATCGATGGCCAGCGATTCGACTGGCTGGGCGATGCAGATCCGCGGTTTGGCCCCTGTCTGGAGGTCATTCTGGAAGCGGGGTATGCGTGGGTGCCGTTCGCACAGTTGCGCAGCCTGCGTTTCGAGGTTCCCACCAGCCTGCGCGACCTGCTGTGGCAACCGGTGGAGATCCAATGGCAAGGCGGCATGCACACGCGTGGCGTGGTGCCGTGCCGTTACCCCGATAGCCCGCATAGCCAGGACGGTGCGATCCGGCTCGGCCAGCGCACCGCCTGGGAGGGCGATGCTCTCTCTGCGCGCGGCATGGGGCAGCGCCTGTTGGCTGGCAGCGAGGACGACTATCCCATGCTCGACATCCGCCATGTCGCCTTCGACACCGCCGTGGTGGGCACGCCATGGCCGAACTGACCCAACAGGAGCGGCTGCAGCCCTCGCTGCTGGATCGCTTGATTGACGATCGCCGCCATGAGTTGGTGGAAAGCCGCGATGCACGTGCGATCGGCCCGGCCCAATTGCGCGACTGCGTCATGCGCGACCTGGCCTGGTTGCTCAACTGCACCCGCCACTGGCACGAGGACGCGCTGCAGGACTATCCGCAGGTTGCCAACTCGGTCCTCAACTACGGCATCCCCGACCTGGCCGGCACGCGTCTGGTCGGTCTGGACGTGATCGAACTGCAACACCGCATCCATGCCGCCATCGTGGCGTTCGAGCCACGCCTGGCTGCGGCCAGCCTGCAGGTCACTGCGAAGGTGGACACCGGGCGCATGGACCGCCTGTCGCTGTCGTTCGTCATCGATTCCGAACTGTGGGCGCAGCCGTTGCCGCTGGCCCTGTATCTGCGCACCGATCTGGACCTGGAAACCGGTCGCTTCAACCTGCTGCCCGGAGCGCACTGAGCCATGGACCCGCGCCTGCTGCATCACTACAACCGCGAGTTGCAGCACGTGCGCGAGATGGGCGCGGAGTTCGCGCAGGCGTATCCGAAAGTGGCGGGGCGCTTGGGGATGAGCGGCATCGATTGCGCCGACCCATATGTGGAACGCCTGCTGGAAGGCTTTGCGTTTCTGTCCGCGCGGGTGCAACTCGAACTGGAGGCGCAGCAGCCGGTGTTCGCCCAGCACCTGATGGAAATGCTGTATCCGCACTTCCTGTCGCCGGTGCCGTCGATGGCGGTGGTGGAGCTGCAACCGGAGCAGGGCGAAGACATCGGCCCCGCCGGGCATCTGGTGCCACGGGGCAGCGCTCTGCGCTCGCTGGTCGGGCACGGCGACCGCACCGCCTGCGAATACCGTACCGCGCACCCGGTGACGCTGTGGCCGCTGCGCCTGACCGCCGCCAGCTACCTGGCCTCACCGGCAGCGCTGGCCACGCTCGGCGTGCCGGTCGAGCCGCGGGCCAAGGCGGGGCTGCGGCTGGTGTTCAACGTGCATGCCGGGCTACGCCTGGACATGCTGGCGCTGGACAGCTTGCCGCTGTTCATCACCGGTGCCGATGGCCTGGCCGGCAATCTCTACGAACAACTGCATGCCAATACGCTGGGATTTGTGGTGCGCGCGCGCTCCGCAGAGGGCCAACCGCTCAGCCGCGCATTCGGCCCCGAACATCTGCAGCCGCAGGGCTTCGACGACGAGCAGGCACTGCTGCCACGCAGCGAGCGCTCCTTCAGCGGCTATCGGTTGCTGCAGGAGTACTTCGCCTGCCCGGAGCGCTTCATGTTTGCCGCCTTCGACGGCCTGGCGCAGGTGCTGCCACGCGCGGCGTGTACCGAGTTCGAGATCCTTGTGTGGTTCGATCGCGCGGTGGAGCGGCTCGATAACGCGGTGGATGCGAGCAATTTCCGCCTGCACTGTACGCCGGCCATCAACCTGTTTCCCAGGCGCGGCGATCGCATCCACCTGCAGCCCGGCATGTCCGAGCATCACGTGCTGGCCGACCGGACGCGGCCGATGGATTTCGAAATCCATGGTGTGGAACAGGTCGAAGGCTTTGGCGACAGCAACGCACCGATGCAACGCTTCGAGCCGTTCTATGGTGCGCAGCCGCGCAGCTGGCATGAGCGGCGCTCGGCCTTCTACGCGCTGCGCCGGCAGCCGCGGCAACTGTCCAGCGGGCAGCGCCGCACCGGGCCGCGCTCGAGCTATGTCGGCAGCGAGGTGTTCCTGTCGCTGGTCGATGGCGAGCAGGCGCCGTATCCGCACCAGCTGCGGCAGCTGGGCATGCAGCTGTGGTGCAGCAACCGCGACCTGCCGCTGCACATGCCGGTGGGCAAATCCAGTACCGATTTCGTGCTCGACGAGGGCGGGCCGGTAGCCTCGGTGCGCTGCGTGGCCGGTCCCACGCGGCCGCGCTCGGGCGTGACCGCCGGCGACACCCGTTGGCGCCTGATCAGCCACCTGCAGTTGAACTATCTCTCGCTGCTGGACGCCGGCGAAGATGGCGCCACAGCGCTGCGCGAGATGCTCACGCTGTACCACGACCCGCACGACGCCGCGGCGCGCCGACAGGTGGAAGGCGTGCGCCGCATCGCCTCGCGACCGATCGTGCGGCGCATTCCCGTGCCCGGCCCGGCCACCTACGGCCGCGGGCTGGAGATCACCCTGACCTGCGACGATGCCGCCTTCGAAGGGCAGGGTGTCTACCTGCTCGCCTCGGTGCTGCGGCATGTGTTCGCGCGCCAGGCATCGTTGAACTCCTTCACCGAAACCGTGCTGTGCACGCAAGAACGCAACGAGGTCGCCCGATGGCCAGCCCATCTCGGCAATCGACCGACGCTGTAGCGCTGCTGGCGCAGCTGGACACGCAACCGCAGGCCTTTGAATTGTTCGAGGCGTTGCGGCGGCTGGAATGCGCGCATCCGGCGCAGCCGCGGCTGGGGCAGGCGGCGCGTCCGCTAGAGGAAGCCGTGCGGCTGGGTCAGCGGGCGTCGCTGGAATTTCCCCCGCGCGACATCGACAGCCTGCAGGTCGCTGCCGACGGCCGCCCGCCCACGCTACGCACGTTGGCGCTGGGCCTGTTCGGCCCACATGGCGCGCTACCGCTGCACCTGACCGAACACGCCATCGAACGCGAAGGCGCCGGCGACCCCACCTTCGCCGCGTTCGCCGACATCTTCCACCATCGCATGCTCGCGCTGTGGTATCGCGCTTGGGCCGACGCGCGTCCCACCGTGCAGATGGACAGGCCGGGCGAGGACCGCTTCGGCGCGCGGCTGGATGCGCTGACCGGTGTGGACCAGCCGGCGTTGCGCGGCCGCGATGCGATGCCACTCGCCGCACGCCGCCACTTCGCCGGCCGGCTCGTCGCCCAGTCGCGCAATGCCGAAGGCTTGCGTGCGGTGCTGGTCGGCGTGTTCGACGTTCCGCTGCAGGTGCAGGAGTTCGTCGCCAACTGGCTGCCGCTGCCCGAAGAAGGGCACTTGCGCATGGGCCGTGCCGCTGCGCGCCTGGGCCAGGAAGCCACGCTGGGGGCGCTGGCACGCAATGCGCAGCATCGCTTCCGCCTGCGCATCGGCCCACTGGACATCGCGCGCTATCGCCAATTCCTGCCCGGAGGCGACGCGCTGGAAGTGCTCACTGCCACCGTGCGCGGCTATGTCGGCGACGAGCAGGCCTGGGACCTGCAGCTGGTGCTGGCGCGCGAAGACGTACCCATGCCGGTGATGGGGCAGGGCCAGCGCATCGGCTTGTCGCTCTGGCTTGGCCACTACCGCCACCCGCGCGACGCCGACCAACTTGTGCTTGCGCCGACCTGATCCACCCCTGCGTTTCCACTTTTTCTGGAGTTTCCATGGCAGACATCAGTCGCGCCGCCCTGTTCGGCAAGCTCAACCCGCTGGCGTATCGCGGCATCGAGAGCGCCACCGTGTTCTGCAAGCTGCGCGGCAACCCGTACGTGGAGCTGGTGCACTGGCTGCATCAGTTGCTGCAGCTGCAGGACTCGGACCTGCACCGCATCATCAAACACTTCCAGCTCAATCCGTCCACGCTGGCGCGCGATGTCACCGCCGCCCTGGATGGCCTGCCGCGCGGCTCCACCGCCGTCACCGATCTGTCGGCCAATGTCGAAGAAGCGGTGGAGCGCGGCTGGGTGTATGCCTCACTGAGTTTTGGTGAAGCGCAGGTGCGCACCGGCTATCTGGTGGTCGGCATCCTGAGCGTGCGTGGGCTGCGCCATGCATTGCTGGCGATTTCAAAAGAGTTCGACAAGCTCAAGCCCGAGGTACTCAACGAACACTTTGCGCAGATCGTGGCCGGCTCGCCGGAAGAGGGTTTGCTGCCCAGCGATGGTTTCTCGCTCGGCCAGAGTGCTGCACCCGGGGAAGCCAGTGGCGCCATCGCGCCTGCCACGCTCGGTAAGCAGGAAGCGTTGAAGAAATTCACCACCGACCTCACCGCACAAGCGCGCGAGGGCAAGCTGGACCCGATCATCGGCCGCGACGACGAGATCCGCCAGGTGGTCGACATCCTGATGCGCCGCCGCCAGAACAACCCGATTCTGGTCGGCGAGGCCGGCGTGGGCAAGACCGCGGTGGTGGAAGGCTTCGCGCAGCGCATCGCCCGCGGCGATGTGCCGCCAGCATTGAAGGACGTGCAACTGCGCACGCTGGATGTGGGCCTGCTGCAGGCCGGCGCCAGCATGAAGGGCGAGTTCGAACAGCGCCTGCGCGCGGTGATCGACGAGGTGCAGGCCAGTCCCAAGCCGATCATCCTGTTCGTGGATGAAACCCACACCCTGGTCGGCGCCGGTGGCGCGGCCGGCACCGGCGATGCGGCGAATTTGCTCAAGCCGGCACTGGCGCGCGGCACGCTGCGCACGGTGGGCGCGACCACCTTTGCCGAATACAAGAAGTACATCGAGAAAGACCCTGCGCTGACCCGGCGTTTCCAGGCCGTGCAGGTGGACGAGCCGGACGAGGCCAAGGCGGTGCGCATGATGCGCGGCGTGGCCTCGATGATGGAGCAGCACCACAGTGTGCAGATCCTCGACGAAGCGCTTGAAGCCGCGGTCAGGCTCAGCCACCGCTATATCCCCGCGCGTCAGCTGCCGGACAAATCGGTGAGCCTGCTCGACACCGCCTGCGCGCGCGTGGCGGTCAGCCTGCACGCTACGCCTGCGGAAGTGGACGACAGCCGCCGCCGCATCGAAGCGCTGGACACCGAGCACGCCATCATCGAGCGCGAGCGTGCGATTGGCATCGTAGTAGAGGAGCGTGCTGCTGCGTGTGCTGGCTTGCTGTATGGCGAACGCAGCCGGCTGCGTGATCTTGAGCAACGCTGGGTTGCCGAGAAGGCATTGGTGGATGAGCTACTGTCGCTGCGTGCACAGCTGCGTAGCGGCAATGCACCGGTGGAAGGCACAGGCAGTGCGTTGGAAGCAGAGGCCGAGGCTGACACCGATGCCGATGCCGACGCCGCGCAGGCAGCGTCTGGCGACACCGCCGTGCTCGACGCACCGGTGCGGGTTGATCGCGACACCCTGCTCGCGCGCCTGCAACTTGTGCAGGCGGAACTGGCCGCAATGCAGGGCGAATCGCCGCTGATCCTGCCCACGGTCGACTACCAGGCGGTGGCCGCCGTGGTCGCCGACTGGACAGGCATCCCGGTCGGGCGCATGGCGCGCAACGAGATCGACACCGTGCTGCGCCTGCCCGAACTGCTGGCCAAGCGCGTGATCGGCCAGGACCACGCCATGGAGATGATCGCCAGGCGCATCCAGACCAGCCGCGCTGGCCTGGACAACCCGGACAAACCGATCGGCGTGTTCCTGCTCGCCGGCACCTCCGGCGTCGGCAAGACCGAAACCGCACTCGCCCTGGCCGAAACGCTGTATGGCGGCGAACAGAACCTGATCACCATCAACATGAGCGAGTACCAGGAAGCGCACACCGTCTCCTCGCTCAAGGGCGCGCCGCCGGGCTACGTCGGCTACGGCGAAGGCGGCGTGCTCACTGAAGCAGTACGACGCAAGCCGTACTCGGTGGTGCTGCTGGACGAAGTGGAAAAAGCCCACCCCGACGTGCACGAACTGTTCTTCCAGGTCTTCGACAAGGGCTGGATGGAAGACGGCGAAGGCCGCCGCATCGACTTCCGCAACACCTTGATCATCCTCACCAGCAACGCCGGCACCGAGCTGATCGCCAGCCTGTGCAAGGACCCGGAACTGATGCCGGACCCCGAGGGCATGGCCAAGGCCTTGCGCGAGCCGTTGTTGAAGGTGTTTCCGCCGGCATTGCTCGGGCGGCTGGTGGCGATTCCGTATTACCCGCTGAGCAACGCCATGCTCGGGCAAATCGTGCGCCTGCAGTTGAACCGCATCAAGAAGCGGATCGAAGCGCGCTACAGGATTCCGTTCGACTACGACGAGGCGGTGGTGGAGCTGGTGGTGAGCCGGTGTACCGAGAGTGAGTCGGGTGGGCGGATGATTGATGCGATCCTGACCAATTCCATGTTGGCGGAAGTCTCGCGCGAGATGCTGGGGCGCACGCTGCACGGTGATCGCCTCGCAGGCGTATGCGTGAATGCAGACGGCGGCGACTTGGCTTATCGCTTTGTGCCTACGGTGCCATGAGGCGCCGACATACCGCTATGCAAGCGGGAATCAACAAGCAGGAAGACCAGTGATGGCGATGACCAAAAGTCAGATCAACAGCGGCTTGATCGGGTTCAAGGGAGCCCTGTACGACACATGGAATTCGGCCGTGTTCGTCAACCAGAGTCGGGACGACGAGGAATGGAGCGGTCTGTATGTCGGCGCGACCGTCGAGGTGGCTAACGACAACGTCGAGCCACCCGAATCCGGAACGGGGACCAGCTACATCCTGGAGGTCAGCCTGACGCGGGCACTGCCGGTGTACGCCTTCGACGACCGCTACCTGGCTCAGGGAAACGTGAGTCAGGAACTGAAGGCCGCCTACGTCAAGCAACAGCTGGGCCTCCCGGCCGACAAACGCCTGATGCCCGAACTCGGACGGCTGGGATGCTGCTACCGCGGACCTCTCAACGAGGAAGGTGACGTCGAGATCGTGATCCCCACCGTGCTGGCTCCGCATGTGCGGATGCGCAAAGTGCAGGAGGTGACCTTCAGGAGATGGATGCGATCGTGAAAACGAACCGACGCGATGGGCGTAGCGGAATCGATAGGGAACTCACACAGACAAGCAAGGGAAAACAAACGCGATGACGATTTTGACCATTTACAACCATGGCACCGGGGGCAGCTCGATGAAAGGCCCGGAAAAGGCGGAGATCGTCAACCTGTTCGGTAACAACGACAGGAGCCTGCCGTTCCAGGGAAAGGTCATCACCGAAGGGGTCGGGTCGATCGGCGATCCGCAGCGGATTGCACTGGCATTCTCGCGCGATCCCGGTGGCGGCCCTACCTGGATGGACGCGGCCCAGCACGGTCGCTCCAGCACCGCCGGGCGTGCATTCAATGCCGGGGTAGGGCATGGCGTACAACAGAATGTGGAGAGCACGGTGGAGTTCATCCGGATGCTCAACCTCAACAACCAGCTGCCCAGCACGCTCAATATGCTGGGATGGAGCCGCGGCGCGGTGACCTGTATCCGCATCGCCTGGTCGTTGTACCAGTCGCAGGATCCGGTGCTGCGCAAGATACCGATCAACATCTTTGCGGTGGATCCCGTGGCCGGCGCTGGCCATAGCAACGAAACCGACGCCACCACGCTCACCCCCAACGTACGCAACTACATGGCCACGCTCGCTACCGGTGAGCGGCGGCGCTTCTTCAAACCGATCGCCGGCCACCGCCTGCATGTAGAAGATCCGCACGCCACCTGCACCTGGGTGCTGCCGGTGCCGGGGCACCACAGCGACACCGCCAAGATGAACAACAACGTTGGCGAGATCGTATTCAACCTGGCCTACCGCTTTCTGCACGCCTGCGGCACGCAGGTGCCGGCAATGCGCCATTACAGGCTGAGCAATGGCGAGGCATGGAAGAAGTACGAGCAGATCATGGTGGGTCAAGCCAAGGTGCACACCACCAGCCTGTTGTCCAGGACAGCGATGGGTGGCATTGGCTACTCGCGCGGCGGCGAGGCCACCGCACACGCCTTCGGCGAGGATTTCTTTCCCAACATTCACGCCCGCCTGCTGTTCATGGACGCCTACCCGATGACCTATGACGCCTATTTCGTCAACGGGCGGGCGCTGAGTCCCCTGGGGGATGAGTGGGAGGGCCGCTTCGGTCAGCGTGTGCGTGCCGAGCAGGCGCGCACGCAGATGCCACAGGCGCTCGTCCTGCGGCTGGACGCGCTGGGCGGGCGACTGGCGGCGGAACCGAATCCGGACACGGGGGTTGAAATCATGCTCAACCGGCTCGCCCTGGTCGACTGAGGCGGCCTAAACCATGGTCCCTGTCCGAGCACCGGCGACAGCTCCTGTTCGTGCCACCGGGGCAGGGTGAGGTCGGACACGCTGCCGGCGAGCTGCCATCCGGTGCCGTGCGGCTGCTTCCAGAGCATCCAGCCGCGGTGAGGACCTCGCGCTCCATGACCAGTACGACCTGCGATTGCACCGTGCCTGCGCACGGACACGGTGAGATCGGCAGGCACCCAACCACTCCGCGCCACCATCTCGCCAGCACACACCGGGATGGTGGCCGAACAGGGCACAAGCCGCCTGTCACCCGCGCAGGGAAGTCGCTCACGTGGTGATCCAAATGAACAACATCAGCGAGGACCGACGAGATGTACGAATCTGCACGCCTGCCGACCAATACCAACGTTCCGCCACGCACCCGACTGCGTCAGCATGCCGCCACAGCTGGGTTGGATGCGCACAAGCAAGCATGTGTTGTTGAACTCCACGCAACTGACCGCCGAAACGATCGCACACCTGCGTCCGCGCCAGTTCCCGGAGAATATGGCATGAAGACGCTGATGCATGCTAGGTCTGCGGCGCAGGGGGATGGGGGCAGCGTGGCGGAGGTGAACGCGTGAGCTGCAGGATTCTCACCAGCTTTGCCATGGCCAACCATGGGTCGACCTTCATGCACTGGCTGCGCAGCGAGTTGATGAAGAGCCTGGCGCTGTACGACATCGATGCGGTGTATGTCGATTCGATCGTGTCGCGCTCGATCGACGATCGTGCCACGGTCGCCCCCGATACCCGCGCGCACATGCGCTCGCCGACAGGCGCGATACCGATCGGGGCAATGCGTGAGGACTGGAATGCGCTGTGCCAGGCGGCGATGCGCCAGGCGCAGTTGATGCTGTTCTGCTACACGGACGAGTTCAGGGACAGCCAGTGGTGCCGGCAGGAATGGGACCAGTTCATCGGCCAGAAGGCAGGTCGCCCGGCAGCCCGGCCACTGCGCGGGCTGGTGCTGGAATTCACCACCGATGCGTGCACGTTGCCCGGGAGCAATGGTGACGGCGTGACCCGGATACCGGTCGCCAAGACCGATGGCGGACGCTGCGGGCTGGCGTGGGACCAAGGGGACTACATCTTGTCGAGCACCGACTACGCGCGGGTGCTTGCCCAGATCCAGCGCCTGATCCGTTGAGCAGGCACCTCGGCGGCTTGGGTGATGCCATGGAGGGACCGGGTGACCTACTTGCCCTGGGCATGCGTGGCATCGCGATTTTCGATTTCCGTGCACGCCAGGGCAGCCGGCAAAGTCATCGCATGCCATCGACCTCCGCGCCTACGTACCGCACCACCACTTCGGGAGCCTGACCCATGGCCCACGCCATCACCTTGCAGTCGCCGCTGGGCAAGACGTTGCGCTTGGTGCGCATGCGTGCGCGCGAGGAGCTGGGGCGGCCGTATGCGTTCGCGTTGCATGGCATCAGCCGCGATGTAGCGATCGACCTGCGCGCGGTGTTGGGCAAGCCCATGGCAGTCAAACTCACGTCGCCACAGGGCTATGTGCGGCATTACCACGGCATCGTTGCCGAGGCCGAGCAAACCGGCTTCGAACAGATCGAAGGCTTGCGATACGCCACCTACGCGTTCTCGCTGGTGCCCCGGGTATGGCTGCTCGGTCAGCGCCGCGACTGTCGCATCTACAAGAACAGGAGCGTGCCGCAGCTGGTACGCGCGTTGCTGGCCGATGTCGGCTGCACCGACGTGAAACTGCGCCTGAGCGCGAATTACCAGCCGCGCGAGTACTGCGTGCAGTACCGCGAAAGCGGGCTGGACTTCATCAGCCGGCTGATGGAGCAGGAAGGCATCTACTACTACTTCGAGCACAGTGCCAGCACGCATACCATGGTGCTGGCCGACAGCCTCGGCGCGCATGGCGCGGTGGCGTCGTTCGCGCAGATCCCGTACTGCCCGCCCGGCCAGAAAGGCAGCCGGATGAAGGACGCGATCACCGACTGGTCGCTGGCACGCAGCGCGCACAGCACGCGCGTGCGCCTGGACGATTACGACTATCTCAGGCCCAAAGCCTCGCTGCGGGTGGACGAGACGCCGGCCGAGTCTTCCGGCCCGGCACTGGGTGAGCTGGACGTGTTCGATTACCCCGGCGAGCATCTGGATGTCGCCGCCGGCCGACGCCATGCGCAGGTACGTGCCGAGGCGCTCAACGTCGCGCAGGCGCACTACCAGGGCTGGACCGACGCCTGCGGCCTGCAGGTGGGCGCGCTGTTCAAGCTGCGCGACTTCCCGCTGGCCGAGCACAACCAGGAATACCTGGTGACCAGCGCCGACACCGAGCTGGTCGAGGTGGATTATGTCTCCGGTGGCCACGACGTCGTGGAGCCGTTTTCTTCCACGTTTCGTGCGCTACGCAGCCGGCAGCCGTTCCGCACGCCGCAGATCACGCCCAGGCCCAGCATCGCCGGCTTGCAGACCGCGGTGGTCGATGGCAGCAAGGCCGAAGACATCGCGGTCGATCAGCACGGCCGGGTGCAGGTGAACTTCTTCTGGAGTCCGCCGGGCACGCCGAACGCCGACTGCTCATGCCCGGTGCGCGTGGCGCAGTCGTGGGCCGGCAAGCGCTGGGGCGCGCAGCAGATCCCGCGTGTGGGCCACGAGGTGGTGGTGAGCTTCCTGGAAGGCAATCCGGACCGCCCGTTGATCATCGGCAGCGTCTACAACGGCGACAATCCGCCGCCCTATGCGCTGCCGGCCAACCGCACCCAGAGCGGCATACGCAGCCGCAGCCATCCCAATGGCGGCGCGGACGACTACAACGAGATCCGCTTCGAAGACCGCAAGGGCAGCGAGGAGTTGCTGCTGCATGCGCAACGCGATCTGCGTCATGAGGTGGAGAACGACCATTTCGCTACCGTCGACGGCAACGAGACTGTCAAGGTCAAACGCGAGCGCAGCCATACCGTCGGCGGCAACGACCGGCTGGACGTGGGCAGGGCGCTGCGGATCGAAGCGGGCAGCGAGATCGAGCTGGTCACGGGTGCGGCACGCCTGCAGTTGAAGGCCAGCGGCGAGGTCGTGCTCAGCGGAACCCGCCTGACGCTGGACGGACGCGTCAGCGTCGGCGTCCAAGCCGGCGTCAGCGTCGATATCCGCGCGCAGGCCAACCTGAACCTGCGCGCCAATGCTGCAGTCCTGCTGCAGTCCAACGCCGTGGCCACCGCACGCGCCAACGCCACCCTGCTGTTGCAGGCGTCCGGCCCGGCCGTGCTCAAGGGCATGCCGCCCATCATCGCTTGAGGACCGCCATGTTGCAGATCCTTCCCGCCGCGCGGCAGATGCGGCTCTCTCCTGGCGCACACGCCGCGCTGACACCGGAGATGGCGCCGGAGGCCGCGGTGCGCGAACTGCTGGCGCGTGGGCTTGCCCAGGACGCCTTGCCGCTGGCGCTACGTCTGCTGCCCAGGCCCTACGCCGTGGCCTGGTTGTGCCAATGCATGCGTACCCACGCACTATCCGCCCACGACAGCGAAGGCCTGCGGCTGGCGCAGGCCTGGGTGCAGCAGCCGGGCCCGACCCAGCGCGAAAGCGCACGCACATTTGCCGACGACGACGACTACCAGTCGGTCGGTGCCTGGCTGGCGGCGGCAGCGGCCTGGAGCGATGGCAGCCTGGCCGATGAGCAGGGACCACCAGCGGCCGACCACCTGACCGCCGCGGCCGCAGTGGCCGCCCTGCTGCACCTGGCCGGTCGCGAGCCGGCAACCTTCGAGGAGCAACTGGTGCGCTGGAGCGAAGACGCCGCACGGCTGCTGTCGGGCCTGCGCGTGCGCGAGCGTGCGCCATGAGCGCGGCAGCGGCACGACTCACCTTGACCGTACGCGACGCGCACGCCTTGGCAGGTGCCGCGCGACTGCAGGCGAGCTTTGCGACAGAAGGCGGGCGCATCGGCCGCGATGCCTCCTGCGATTGGGTGCTTGAGGGCGATGGCGTGTCGCGCCTGCATGCCAGCGTGCGCCATCTCGACGGCATGTATTTCATCGAGGACCACAGCACCAACGGCGTGCTGCACAACGGTGTGCCGCTGCGTGCCGGCTTTCCGGCGCCGCTGCATGCCGGCGACGCCTTGCGCATCGATGCCTTCGAGATCGATGTGGCGGTATCGGGTGCAGGCAGCGCCGATGCGCCGGCTGCCACGCAGACCTGGCATCCCGCCGACGCATGGACGCAGTCGGCGACGCCGGCGCACGCGCCGATGGAGCGCGATGTCCTTGCCGACCTCGGAGCATCAGCGCTGCGGGCGGCGCAAACCGATCCACTGGCGTTGTTCGCCACCTCTTTCACGCTGGCAGGCGGTGATGGCGCTGCTGCAGCGTTCGGGTTGGGGCATGCGCCAGCAACCGCCGACGCCTACCGTGCGCCCGAGGCGCTGCCTGCTGCCACTGGTGTCGTGCTGCCCGAGCATTGGGACCTGACCCGCAGCGAATTCTCACGGCATCGCAACGCCCAGCACGAGGTGGATGCACCGGTGCCACCCACCGCATTGACCTCACAGCCTGCGCCAGCAGCGCCTGCCGAACCACCGCAGTCGCAACCGCAGCCGCTGACATCATTGCCATTGTCATTGGTATCGCACTCCCCAGTCGCCGCATCAACCGACACCGCAGACACAGGCGTCGCCGCGGCCACGCCCAGCGTCCAGCCGGCAGTTGCCCAGACGCCGGTAGCGCCCGAGCTACCTGCATTGTTCGCCGCCATGACCGCTGGCTTGATGGACGTGTTGCGCGCACGCGCCGAGTTGAAGAACAGCCTGCGCCTGCCGGTCACGCTGATCCAGCGCACCGAGAACAACCCGCTCAAGTTCGCTGCCACCGCGGACGAGGCGGTGGCGCGTCTGCTTGCACCCGCCAGCCCGGGCTACCTGAGCGGTGCGGCGGCCATCGACGAGGCGATGGAAGACATCGGGCGCCACCAACTGGCCTTGCTAGCCGGCATGCGTGCGGCCTTCGAGCACCTGTTTGCGCAATTCGATCCGGCGCGGTTCGAGGCCGATGCCGCCGCGCACTCCCCGCTGCGCGCCTGGGGCAATCGCCCCTGGCGACGCTACACGCAGCACTACCGCGAGCTGCTCGGCGATCCGGACGAGCGCTTCCGCCGCCTGTTCGGCGAGGAGTTTGCCCGTGCTTACGAGCAACAACTGGCCCGTGCCAAGGCGCAGGGCCAGCCCCCACACGGCGAGCGGACATGACCCCCTACAACAAGGTGATCTGGAGCGAGGGCCTGTTCCTGCGCCCGCAACACATGCAACAACAGGAGCGCTATCTCGAGCGCTACATGGAACTGCATGCCGGTGCACTGCGTCCGCATGCCTGGGGATTCAGTCGACTGGAGCTGGAACCGGAACTGCTCGCCATCGGCAAGCTCGGCATCCGCCGTGCGCAGGGCTGTTTTCCCGACGGCACGCCGTTCTCCATCCCCGACCGCGACCCCGCGCCGCCGCCACTGGACGTCCCCACCAACTGCCGCGACCAGGTAGTGAGTCTGGCGCTGCCGCTGCGTGCCACCGCCCAACCCGATAGCGCCTGGCCCGACGGCGACGGTAGCCGGCTGGCACGCTATCGGGTCGGCGAGGCCGAGGTTGGCGATGCCTCCGGCAGCATCGCCGGCACGGTGCTGCTGGAAGTGGGCGTGCTGGCCAGCCGCCTGCGCCTGCAATCGGACCCGGGCGAGGGGCTGGTGGATGTGCCGATGGCGCGCATCGTCGAATGCCGTGCCGACCGGCGGGTGATTCTCGACGATGCTTTCATCCCCACCGCCAGCCGCATCGAAGGCGCGGCGCGCCTGTCCACGCTGCTGGCCGAGTTGCTGGGGCTGTTGCACCAGCGCGGCCAGGCCCTGGCCGAGCGCGTGGCCGGCAGCGATCGCGGCGGTGTGGCCGAGATCGCCGACGTGCTGATGCTGCAGGTCGTCAATCGCTACCAGCCGCTGGTGGCGCATTGGGCCAACGCGCCGCTGGAGCATCCCGAAGCGCTGTATTGCCTGTTGCTGTCGATGGCCGGCGAGCTGGCCACGTTCACCCGTGCCAGCAAACGCAGCGGGCCGTTTCCGCCTTACGCTCACGATGCACTGCAGGCCAGCTTCGAGCCGGTGGTGCTGTCCCTGCGCGAAAGCCTGAGCGCGGTGCTCGAACAGTCGGCCATCGCGGTGCCGTTGCAGCAACGCAAGTACGGCGTGTGGGTGGGCATGCTGCCCGACCCGGGCCTGCTGGACTCGGCCGCCTTCGTGCTGGCGGTCAAGGCGGACCTGCGCGCCGAAGACCTGCGCAAGCGGCTTCCCACCGAGTCGAAGATCGGCCCGGTGGAGAAGATCCGCGACCTGGTCAACCTGCAACTGCCCGGTGTGGCGGTGACCGCGCTGGCGATGGCGCCGCGGCAGGTGCCGTATCACGCCGGCAACGCCTACTTCGAGCTCGATCGGCAATCGTCGCTGTGGAAGACGCTGCGCACCTCTGGTGGCGTGGCGCTGCATTTCGGCAGCAGTTTCCCGGGCCTGGAGCTCGAATTGTGGGCGGTGAGGAACTGAGATGCACAAGATGGCCGACCACCACGATGACGACGCCACCGTGGTCCGCAGCGCGGCGCCGCCGCAACCCGCCGCGGCCATGCCAGCGCCAGGCAGGGCGCCCACGCGCGCAGCGCAACCACCCGACCTGGATGCGGCCATGCGCGCGGCTCCCGGCGCCATGCAGGGCAATGCGGTGGTGCGCGCGGCCACCCCGTTGCTGTTGCTGGCGGTGCAGTTGCGGCACTCCATGCAGGCGCCGGACATCGCCACCCTGCGCGAAACCTGCGGCACGCGCCTGCAGCGCTTCGAGCAGGATCTGCGCGAGCAGGGCAGCGACGACAAGACCGGCGTCGCCGCGCGCTACGTGCTGTGCACGCTGCTGGACGAAGCGGTGCTGGCCGCGCCGTGGGGCGAGGGCAGCGGCTGGTCGCAACGGACCTTGTTGGTGACCTTCCATGGCGAAACCTATGGCGGCGCCAAGGTGTTCGATCTGCTGGATCGGTTGTCGCGTGATCCGGCGCGGCATCTGGATCTGCTGGAGTTGGTGTACCTGGCGCTGGCGCTGGGCTTTGGCGGCCGCTATCGGGTGGAGCAGGGCGGACACGCGCGCCTGGCCGATCGTCAGGCCGAGCTATCCCAATTGATCCAGCGCCAGCGCCTGCCGGTGCCCGCCGAGCTGTCGCCGAACTGGCAGGGCGCGCAGGCGCCGCTGCTGCGCGGTACGGCGGCGACACCGCTGTGGATCGCGTCGTTGGCCTCGCTCTGCATCCTGTTGCTGGCGTTCGTCTGGCTGCATGCCCGGCTCAACGCGTTGACCGCACCGATCAGCGCGCAGCTGGCACGCATCGGGCTGGAGCGGGTGGCATTGCCGGTGCCGGCAGTGGCAACACCGTCGGCCGCGCCGGCGCTGGCGTCGCTGCTGGCAGCCGAGCAGCGCGCCGGGCTGCTGACCGTGCAGACCGATGGCGATGGCCGCAGCACCGTGCGCCTGGCCAGCGAGGCCATGTTCCCCAGCGGCAGTGCGGACCTGGATGCCGAGCAGACCCGCGTGATCGGGCGCGTCGCCGCGGCGCTGGAGCGGGTGCCGGGGCGGGTGGTGGTGGTCGGGCATACCGACGACCAGCCGGTGCGCTCGCTGCGCTTCAAGGACAACTTCGCGCTGTCCGCCCGCCGTGCCGAAAGCGTCGGCGCGGTGCTGGCGGCCGGCCTGCGCGATCGGCGCCGCGTGCAGACCAGTGGCGCGGGCGACTCCCAGCCCATCGCGTTCCCGCCGCAGTTGCCGCAACACCGTGCGCGCAACCGGCGCGTCGAGATCCTGTTGATTCCAGAGACCTGACCCATGCGCTTCGTTTCCGATCTTGTGCGCGCCCGCTACGTGGCCGACGCTGCCGTGCTTGGCCTGCTGGCCATGCTGGTCTGGGTGGGCGGGCCGTATCTCGGTGTGGGCCGCTGGCAGCCACTGGCCAGCGTGAGTGGGCGGCTGCTGGCGGTAGCTGTGCTGCTGCTCGCATGGACCGCCTGGCGCGTGCTGCGCTGGCGTCGCGATCATGCGTGTCAGCAGCGCATGGCCGGCGAACTGGCCGCGCAAGGCGCCGCGCCCGGCGGTGATGCCAGCGGCAACGACAGCCGTGCGCGTGCCGCGCAGGAGCAGGCACGCCTGCGTGCGCGCTTTGCCGAAGCGATGGCGGTGTTGCGCAAGCGTCGCCGCAACGGTCCGGGTCTGCACGTGCTGCCCTGGTATCTGCTGATCGGCGCGCCTGGCTCCGGCAAGAGCACGGTGCTGCAGTCCTCGGGGCTGGACTTCCCGCTCAAGGAGCACGGCGTCAACCACGCGCTGGAAGGCGTCGGCGGGACACGGCATTGCGATTGGTGGTTTGCCGATCAGGCAGTGTTTATCGACAGCGCCGGGCGCTATACCACCCAGGATTCAGACGCGATTGCCGACGCCGGCGCCTGGCAAGGGTTTCTGGACCTGCTGCGCCGCCACCGCCGGCAGCCGCTCAACGGCGTCATCGTCACCGTAAGTGCGGCCGAGCTGCTGGCGCACGATGGCCAGACCGGCACGCCGCACGCACGTGCGGTGCGGCATCGCCTGGACGAACTCGGCGACAAGCTGCGCGCGCGCGTTCCGGTGTATCTGGTGGTGACCAAATGCGATCTGGTGTCGGGGTTTGCCGAGTTCTTCGCCGACCTGGACGCCGCCGCGCGCGCGCAGGTGTGGGGGCTGTCGTTGCCGCAGACGCACGATGCCGGCCAGACCGACCCGCTGACGCGGTTTCCCGGCGAGCTGGAACGCCTGCTGCAACGCATCGATCAACGCGTGCTTGATCGCCTGCAACGCTCGCGCGATGCGCGCGAGCGTGCGGCGGTACTGTCCTTCCCGCAGCAGCTGCGTCTGTTGCAGCCGGCGTTGACGGACTTCGTGCAGACCGCGTTCGGCCGCCATGGCTACGCCGGCCAGCCGTGGCTGCGCGGCGTCTACCTGAGCTCGGGTACCCAGCAAGGGCATCCGGTGGATCGCGTCCTGTCGGCGGTGGCGCGACACTTCGGCGTTACCGCTGCCGGGCTGCCGCCTGCGGTCAGCGCGCCGCGCAGTTATTTCCTGCCACGCCTGCTCAACGAGGTGGTATTCGCCGAGGCAGGCCTGGCCGGCAGCCAGCCGGGAAGTGCGCAGCGCCGCCGGCTGCTGCAACTGGCCTGCTGGGCAGCACTGACCGCCACCACCCTGGGCCTGTTGTTCGGCATGGCCGGCAGCTACGTCCACAACGTACGCCTGATCGGCGAGGTCCGCGCGACCCTGGATGCGTATCCCGCAGGGGCATTGCCGGCCAATGCTGGTGAGGCGGCCTTCTATGCCGCCGCCTTGCAGCGCTTCGACGCACTGGCGCTGGCCCGCGATGTGGCGATGCCGCCGGGGGCGTCGATCCCATGGTCGCGGCGCTTCGGCCTGCACCAGGGCACGGCGCTGGCACGCGAAGTGCAGGAGGCGTATTTGCGTGATCTCAATGCGGCCTTGCTGCCGGCGTTGGCGCAATCGCTGCGGCGTGAGCTGGCGCAGTCCGGCAACGCGCCGCAGCAACTGTATCCGTTGTTGAAGGGTTACCTGATGCTGGGCGACCCGGCACGCCGCGACGTCGCCCATCTGGCCACGCTGGCAGGCACGGTCTGGCGGCACCTGTTTCCCGAAGACGCGTCCGTGCGCGCGGGCTTGAACCGTCACCTGCGCGCCCTGCTGGGGCCGGGCGAGGGCGCCCGTGCGCTTGCGCTGGACCGCCAGCAGATCGAGCAGACGCGGGCGAGCCTGCGTACCGCCGAGTTGCCGGCACTGGTCTATGGGGGTCTCAGGCTGGCGCAACCCGGTGTCGACCCGGACCAGGCGCCGCGGCTGGACCGCCGCCTCGGTTTGCTCGGCGATGTCTTCGAACGACGCAGCGGCCAGCCGTTGTCTGCGCCGTTGCCAGCGCTGTTCACGCGGCAGGCGTTTCAGGCGCAGACCGGCGGGGGCATCGCGCGCAGCGTGGAGCAGTTTCTCGCTGACGACTGGGTGCTGGGGACCGCACCGCTGGACCCGCTGGCGCGCTCGCAGCTGGTGCGCCAGGTGCTGGCGCTGTACCAGCGCGACTACATCGCGGCCTGGGATGGTGTGCTGGCCGACCTGGCGTTGCGGCCGGTGACGCACACCGGCCAGGCCAGCGCGGTGGCCGCCAAGTTGGGGGGACCGGCGTCGCCGCTGAAAGCGGTGCTGGTGCTGCTGCGTGAGCACACCCACGGGCTGGGCAGCACGCCGCCCGCCAAGGCAGGCGAGGGCGCCAATGCTGCCGGCGCCGCAGCTGCGGAAAGCAATGCCGTTGCCGAGCCCGATGCGGCGGCCGAGCCGATCGAACGCCATTTCGAACCGCTCAACCGTCTGCTCGATGGCGGGCCGGGTGCCAGTGCGCTGGACGAAACGCTTGCCGCGCTGACGCAGATGAGCCGCACACTGCTGGGCGCCGCCGCCGGTGTCGCCGCCGACCAGAACGATCCGGCGCTGCTGATTGCCGCGCAACAGGCCGAACAGTTGCCGCCACCGCTGGCGAACTGGATGGCGGTGTTGTCCGGGCGCGGCCGCGAGCTGGCCGCCGGCACTGCCGGCGATGCGCTGCGCAATGCCCAGCGGCAGGCGGCCGGGCGCGAGTGCGGCTTGCTGGTGAGTGGGCGTTTTCCATTCGTGCCAGGCAGCGGCAACGACATCCCGTTGCGGGATTTTGCCGAGCTGTTCGCGCCCGGCGGGCGCATGGACCGCTTTGCGCAGGAGGCCTTGCTTGGCAAGGTGGATGCCAGCGGTCGCGCATGGCAGTGGACTGCCGGCATGAGCGCGGTTGGCGCCAACGATGTACTGGCGCGGGCGCAACTGGCCGACGAGATCAAGCAGGCGTTCTTTGCCGGGGGCGGCGCGCAGCCGCAGGTCGCCTTCACCGTCTCCATTCCGCCGCAGGCGGCGATCAGCCGGCTGCAACTGGACGTGGACGGGCAGACCGTGGAGGTGCGCGATGGCGCGCGCATCAGCCAGCCGATGACCTGGCCTGGCCCACGTCCGGGTCTGGTGCGTGTTGCAGCCTGGGATGCCAGCGGACAGGCGTTGCCGGTCCTCGAATACCGCGGTGCCTGGGCCTGGTTTCGCGCATTGCAGGCCGGGCGCCTGCGCCGCAGCGGCGATCTGGACTACACCGCCAGTTTCGCGCTGGGCGCCACTGCGCTGCAGGTGGACGTGCAGCCGGCCAGCCTGCGCCATCCGTTTGCCGCCTCGTCGGTGCAGCGGTTCAATTGCCCATGAGCGCGGTGCCAGGTTCGCCAGGTTTCTACGGCAAGCTGCCTGCTGTCGGCGATTTCGTGCATCGGCGTTTGCCGCAGGCCTTCGTCGACCCCTGGCATGCGGCAATGCAGGTGCTGCTGCACGCCGTCGGAGCAGGGGCGGTGACGCATCCGCAGCAGGCACCGGTGTGGCGCTTCGTGCTGGCACCGGGCCTTGCCGGCCCCACCGCGTGGGCCGGGGCAATGCGGGCAAGCGTCGATCGTGTCGGCCGCACCTTTCCGCTGGTCATCGCTGCGCCGCTGCCAACAGGCGCTGACGCTGGCACCACGCGTCCAGCCATCCCTGCAACCATGCGTCTGCCGGGATGGCTGGACGCGGCCGATACCGTGTTGCGCGCCGTCGATGGAGAGCCGGCGCAGGACGCCGCCTGGTTGGATAGCGCCTGCGCGGCGCTGGCCCGGCGCGACAGCGCAGCAACGTCGGCCGCGCTGCCAATCCCCGATGGAACCATTGCCAACGGCAGCCTGTGGTGGACGGCCATGGACGGAGTCGTCCCAGGCACCTGCCTGCACCTCGCCGGCTGGCCCACGGCGCGCCACGCACCGGCGTTGCTGGGTGCCAGTGTCGTCGCCGATGCATCCATAGCGCAGGCATGGCCATGAGCCAGGGCGATTACGTGTCTGCTGGCCGCACCGAGCAAGGCAATGTCAGGCGGCACAACGAAGATGCGATCCTGCTGCGCGACGATCTTGGGTTGTGGGCGGTGGCCGATGGACTGGGCGGCCACAGTGCCGGCGATCTCGCCAGTCGCATGGTGATCGACGCGCTAGACGCACTGCAGCGCCCCGGCAGCCTGGCCAGCTTCGTCGATGCCATCGATGCGCAACTGGCGCGCGTCAACCAACAGCTGCGTGCGCTGGCGCGCGCGCGCCGCGTAGAGGTGATTGCCAGCACCGTGGTGGTACTGGTGCACGACCAGGACCTGCTGATGTGCGGCTGGGTCGGCGATAGCCGCGCCTACGCCTTCGAACAGGGCCGGTTGCAGCTACTGACGCGCGACCACGTCGCCGGCGACAAGCACGAGCTGACCCGGGTCGGCAGCGCACCGCCCGCCGGCGGCGCGCTCACCCGAGCCGTCGGCGCCGACGATGCGCTGTACGTGGACTGGATGGTCTGCACGCGCCGGCCCGGTCAGCACTATCTGCTGTGTTCGGACGGCATCAACAAGGAACTCAGCGACGACGAGATTGCCGCCCACTGCCGGCGCGAACGGCAGCCAGCCGCGTTGGTGACGCGTCTGTTCGATACCGCGCTCGGCCGTGCCGGGCGCGACAACGTTTCCGCCGTGGCCTTGCGCCTGGCGCCCCGGAACGCGATGCCATGAACACCAGCGACAACCACACCAGCGGCCGCACGCCATCTCAGGACGAGGACCGCACCCGCGTGCAGCCTGCACGCGACTTCGCCCGTGCGCTGCCAACACGAGCCAGCCAGACCACCGGCACTAACCACCCCATGCCGCTTGCGGACGACGACCGAACGCGCGTGCAACCCCCACGCGTCCTGGCCAGCGTGCCGCCAACATCGGCCAGCGACACGACCGGCCACACGCCGCTCTCAGACGACGACAGCACCCGCGTGCAGTGCACACCCGACTTCATCAGTGCGTCGCCACTGCCAACCAGCGACACGACCGGTACTACCGGCCGCACGTCGCTTCCAGACGACGACCGTACCCGCGTGCAGCCCGCCCGCGATTTCGCCAGTGCGCCGCCAATAGCGCCGGCCAGCGACGACGATGCCACCCGGCTCGCACCGCTCAATCGGCATCGCGCGGAGAGCGCGTCGCACGCAGCGGCCGACGATCCAACCCGGATCAGGCGGCCGGCGCACGGCGACGACAGCAGCGGCGCATCGAGCTGGCGACGCGTGTCGCAATTGCAGGGCGATGCGCAGGTGGGTGTGGGCATGTTGCTCAAGGCGCGCTTCCTGCTCGTGCGCGAAATCGGCCGCGGCGGCATGGGCGTGGTCTACCTGGCGCGCGACGAACGCAAGGTGGAGGCACGCGACCGCCATCCGTACATTGCGGTGAAGGTGCTCAACGACGACTTCCGCCGACATCCGGATTCGCTGGTCGCGCTACAGCGCGAGTCGCGCCGCGCGCAGAGCCTGGCACACGACCATATCGTGCGGGTGTACGACTTCGACAAGGACGGCGCCATCGTGTTCATGACGATGGAATACATCGACGGCGACGACCTGCGCGGGCTGATCCGCAGCCGGATGGGCGAGGGCATGCCACTCACCGAGGCCTGGCCCTTGATCGACGGCATGGGCCGCGCACTGCAACGCGCGCATGCCGCCGGCATCGTGCATTCGGACTTCAAGCCGGGCAACGTCATGGTGGGGCCAGGGCAGCTGGCCAAGGTGTTCGACTTCGGCATCGCCCGCGCCGCGAAACTGGCAGGCGCCGACTCCGCTGACGACCACACGGTGTTCGATGCGGCCACGCTGGGCGCACTCACCCCGGCTTACGCCAGCCTGGAGATGCTGCGTGGCGAGGAACCGGCGTTCGCCGACGACGTGTATGCGTTTGGCTGCGTGGTATACGAACTGCTGTCCGGCCGCCACCCCTTCGCCAAGCAATCGGCAGTGCAGGCACAGGCGCAGCACTTGCGCGTAGCGCCGTTGCCGACGTTGAGCCGCCTGCAGAATCGTGGGCTGCGCAGCAGCCTGGCCTTCGAGGCCGCAGCCCGGCCGACGATGACGGCCTTGCTGGAGCAGCTGCGCCCACGTAGTCGCCGCGAGCGCTGGTTGCCGTACGTGCTGGCCGGTGGCCTGCTACTCGCAGCGGGTGCTGGCGGCGCCGCATGGCTGCAGATGCATGCGCAACAGCAACGGGTGGCCGGCGTGCTGGAGCGCTTCTCGCCGCAGGCGCCCAACCGCTTCGCGCACGAGGACCAGGCCCGCGCCGCGCTGTGGTCGCTGGGGGAAGACGACCGCCGCCGGATGATCCTCGACCGCAGCAGCACGATCGAAGCATTTCTGCTCGCGCGCCTGGACCGCTACTGGCAGCCCGAACGCGGCCGCGAGGACTATGCGGCGGCCCAGCGCATCCTGGCCTTGCGCGAGCAGTGGAAGCTGTTTTCGCCGCGACTGGATGCGCGCCGCAACGCCATGCAGCAGGAGCGCGACCGCCTGCTCAACAGCCTGGACACCGCATTGAACAGCGCGATCGCCGCCGGCACCCTGTTCGAGGATCAATCCGGCAACGTGGTGGCCCTGCTCGGGCGCGTGCGCCGCCTGGCGCCGGACAGCGGCCTGCTGCGTCATGCCGAACTCGAGTTGAGTTATCGGCGCGGATGCGCCGACGCGCTGGGCGCGGGCCGTACCGATGACGCGCGCCGCTGGCTGGACACCGGGCGCCGCGCGTTCCCGCAATCGCGGTTGTTGCAGGACTGCGCGCGCGAGCTCGACGTCGCAACCACGACCGCGTCTGCCGCGCCATCGGCTCCGCCGCCATCGCCGGTGGTGGACGATGCACAGGCGCAACTGGCCGCACAGATCGCCACGCGGATCGAATCGGTGCGCGCCGCGGCTGCCGCCAACGACGTGAGCAAGGTGAAGCAGCAACTTGCAAGGATCGCGGCGGCCAGCCCCGGCCATCCCTTCCTGCACGACGAAGGCGCACGGCGGCTGACCGATGCGTACCTGGGCCTTGCGCGCGCCTTCTGCCGCCAAGGTCGCTGGAAGGATGCCACCGTGCTCATCGGGCGCGGCCTGGAGGCGCAGGACACGCCACGCCTGCGGCATGCGCTGGGCCGCTACCAGCTGGCGATGGAGCTGGAACAGATCGGCACCGCGCTCCCTGCGCCGGCGGTGCTGCAGCGTCTACGCGAGCGCAAGATGGCGCTGCAAGCGCAGGACGCCGATGGCTTCCGGGCCTTCCAGAGCGATGTCGCCAAGGCCGGCCGGCAACAGCCATCGTCTGCCGCAGCACTGTTGCCAAAACTGGAGTCGGTTGCGGCGACGCCTGCACCGCCGCGCAAGCCCGACGATCCCTGCCGTATTTCCGCGCCGTCCGGCGGCGCGGCGACCTGCAGCGACGCGTTGGGTGAACATGGCCGCGGCCCAGAGCTGGCGGTGCTGCCCAAGCCCGGCCGTGCGTTGGCAATGATGCGGCGGGAGATCAGCGTGGCCGACTTTGCGCTGTTCTGCGCCGATACGCAGCGCTGCCGTGTATCGCGCTGGACACGCAAGTCGGCGCCGGTGGATAACGTCAGTGTCGCCCTGATCCGCGATTACGCCGCCTGGCTGAGCAGCGTCAGCGGCCACACCTACCGGCTGCCGCGCGATGCGGAGTGGCTGCGCGCGGCCCGCGCCGGCGAGGACGGTTGCGCCGCGACGGTGTCCAATAGCTGGGGGCTGCTCGAGATGGCCGGCGGCATCGCCGAGTGGGTTCAGGACGGCAATGGCGCGGCGGTACGCGGCAGCCAGCGCGGCGCGGCCGCCTGTGTCGACCCCGGTGCAGTGCGTTCCAACGGCGAGGCATCGCGCGGGATCGGTGCGCGCCTGGTGAGAGACGTGGAATGAGCGATTGGGAAACCTGGGCCAACCTGGTCCTGCAGGACTTGAATGCAGCGCAGGCCGAGCGCCGCCTGGATACCGCCGAATATCGGCGGCGACGGCTGCACTTGCTGCAATCCATTGCGCACTCGGCCGCTGCGCCCACCGCGCGGCGACAACGCGCCGCAACGCCGAGCCATTTGCCAACCCCGATCGTGAAGGTGCGCCGCGACCGCCAGCCACCGACAGCCCTGCAGGCAGCGTTACGCTCGTGGACTCTGCGCCTGTGGGCAGCCGTCATGCTGCTCGGTGCGGCCTGGGTCTACTGGCATGGCATGTCCGCGGTGTGATGCCGGCCATGCAGGCCGGCTGCGGAGGCTAGTCGGCGTGGTCCTGGCCCGACACCACCTGCAACTCGTCGATGCCTCTGGGCGCCAGGTCACGCAGCAACGCGGCAAAGTCCAGGCCGACCAGGCGCTGCGCTCGCCGCAGCAGCAACGGCACCGGGCTGGAGGGCTCGCGCCGCGCGTAGTAATCGCAGAGTTGGTCGAGCATGCGGCGTACATCGTCCGGATGCTCGACGGCCTGCAATTGCGCGCGCGGCGCGGGGGCCGTGGCGCTGTCGACATTCGCGGCCCTAGCTGTGGTGGCGTCGGCCGTCGATGTCGACCGCTCCGACACGTACGGTCGCAGGAACGCGCGCAGCTCGCCCAGATCCTGCGCCAGCGGCGCAAAGTCGGGGCCAGCTCCCGGCGTGCGCTCGGCAAACACGCCGGCGATCGCGGCGATGTCGTCCTGCGCAGTTGCCAATGCCGCATCCAGGCCCAGTAACGCGTCCAGCGCACAGTCGCGCAGGCAGGCATCGATGGCTGCGGGCTTCGGCGTTTCGGTCACTTCGTCGGCACCGAGCTTGAGCGTGCCCTGCGCAATGCGCAGTTCGCGCAGCGAAAAATGTCCCGGGTGCAGGCCCTTGAACAGGCGCGTGTTGCGCAGCTGCGCCAGCATGCGCTCACCATCGGCCAGCGCCGCGATGGCGTTGACACGCTCGGTGGGGTCATTGTCCTCGTCGGTGTCAAGGTGCGGGTGGACGTCATCCCAGAATCGCTCCAGCAATTGCCGGAGCAGGGCGACAGCGCCGGCCCAGCCCACCAACCCCTCCTGGTGCAGGCGCGCGGTGCTGAGCAGGATGCCCAGGCGCAAATCCTTGGAGCGCAGCAGCAACTGCTCCGCGCGCTCGGCCACCTGGCGCCATTCCGGCGCCTCGGGCACCAGCAGGCTGGTTCCCAATGCGCGTTCCTGGCGCGGGCGGGCAAGGTCTTCCAGTGCCTGGAACTCGGGCGTGTATTCCAGGTTCGGGCCAGACGGCGCCTGGGCGTCCACCGGCTGCAACAGCGGTTCGATGTCGATCTGCCTCATGGCGCGGCGCACGAGGTGGACAAGGCAAGATCGCCACGGTCGGCCCTGCGCCGGTTCACAGTGGATGTGGCCTGCGCTACCGGCGTGTCCACCGCGATCAGCTCGAGCACACGCTCGCGCAGCCAGCGATGCGCGCCGTGGCCATCGCTGCGCCGGTGCCAGGCCATCGCCAGTGCCATGTCCGGCAGCGGGAAGGGCAGTTCGAAGCAGTCCAGCGGCGCATGCCCGCTCTCTGCTGCCAGCGTTGCCGGCAGCGTGGCAACCATGTCGGTGCCCAGCACGATGTCGCGTGCGGTCGCGCAGTGCGACACGGTCACCGCAATCTGCCGGGGCGCCTGTCCCAGCAGCTGCAGTTGCGCATCGATGGCCGCGTTGCAGGCGTGGGCCGGCGCCACCTGCACGTGAGACAAACGGCCGTAACTCGCCGCGCTCGGTGCGGCCGTCCCGCGCGGATGGCCACGGCGTTGCACCAGCACATAGCGCTCGTCGCGCAGGCGGCGCAGACGCAGCGCGCCGGGGACGGCCTGCGCATGATCGATCAGCAAGTCCAGCTCGCCGCTCTCGAACGCATCCAGGGCCGCTTCCGCGTTCACCTGCACAAACTCCAGGCGAACCTTCGGGTTGCCCTGGGCCTGGACCAGCCCCGCCAGGCCGGCGCCCAGCGTGCTGATCGCGTCGGCCGTGCCGGCAATCCGGAAGGTGGCTGCCGAATGTGCCGGATCGAAACTGCTGTCCTTGCCAAGCAGGCTCAGCTTTCCGATGGCCTCGCGCAGTGGCGATGCCAGCTGGTCCGCGCGGGGCGTGGCCACCATGCCGCGGCCGGTATCTGACGGCATCAGCAGCGGGTCCTTGAACAGCACGCGCAAGCGCGCCAGTTGCGAGGACAGGGCAGGTTGGCTCATATGCAGCCGCTGCGCGGCATGGGTGACGTTCTTCAGTTCGAGCAGGGCGTCGAGTGACACCAGCAGAGGCAAATCGCTTGGTCGGATATTCATGGCGTGGATCGCTCGTAGAGGAATCCAGGCGGCCTGCAGTGCCTGGGTGTCTACACGCTAGGCAGCTGGCGCTACGTTCCGGTGTCGAACCGCGCCGACTATGTTTCATTTGTCACATGACCGGTCACGATCGCCGGTTGCCTTCATCCGGCGTTGCGTTTGCCGTCGCTGCGTACGAGTGCGTGCTCCAGCGCGATGGCGAGCACATCCAGCTCGAACGGCGGTGCGATGATCTCGACGATGGCACCGGCCAGTGCTTCACGGGCGGACAGGGCGCTAGCGCGCGTGGCCAGCACCAGCGGCAGCTCGGGTGCTGCCGCATGCAGGGCCACGATGGCCGCTTCCGCATCGCCAACGCGGTCGCGTTTGACCAGCACCCCATCGAAGCGCAACAGATCGTCGGCCACGGCGGTGACGGCAGCGCCCGCTTCCAGCACACCCACCGGCTCATGTCCCAACGCGGCCAGCATTTCCTCCAGACGTTCGAGCTCATCCGGCGAGTCGCATAGCAGCAGCCAGCTCGCATGGCGTCCTCGCACGGCCTGCAGGGCTGCGCCCTGGGTGGCGGCTTCGTCCACGCTGCACAGCGGCAGCTCCACCACGAACGTGGTGCCGTCGCCCAGCACGCTGTCCACGCCGATTCGTCCATCATGGTTGTCGACAATCTTCTTGACGGTTGCCAATCCGAGCCCGGTGCCACCGCTGCGGGTGGTGAAGAACAGATCGAAGATCCGATCCAGCTGCCCGGGCGGAATGCCGGTGCCCTGGTCGCTCACGCGCAATCGAGCGATGCGCCGGGCCATGCCATCGGCGCGCTCGTCGTTCGCTGCGGACAGCTGGATGACGATCGTCCCGCGCATGTCCATGGCCTGCGCGGCATTGGTAGCCAGGTTCAGGATCACCTGCTGCAGTTGCGCCGGATTGCCCAGGGCCTGCAAGGGCGTCGCCTCCTGCCGCAGCTCGATCGTCACCGTCGACGGCAGCGACACCGACAGCAGCGACACTGCCCCTTGCAGCAGGGCGTTCAGTTCGACCGGCTGCGTGTGGTAGTTCTGCACCCGGCCGAAGCTCAGGATGGATTCGATGAGTTCGTAGGCGTGCGCTGTGGTGTTGCTGATCTCCAGCAGATGTTCCAATGCGGGCGACTGCCTATCCAGCTTGGCGATCGCGATCTCGGCGTTACCGCGGATCGCACCGACGATGTTGTTGAAGTTGTGCGAGATGCCGCTTGCCATTGTCCCGATGGTTTCCATCCGCCGCGCCAGCTCCAGGCGGTGCTCCAGGGCTTGCGCCTCGTCTTCGAAGCGGCGTCGCTCCAGCGCATCGAACAAGGTATCCAGCGCGATATGCAGCTGCGGCAGATAGTCCACCAAGGTGCTCACGCCCGGATCCCGCCGCCTGGGCGTCACCGGAAGACCAAAGCAGAGCAGGGCGCGCGTACCGGTTTCTGCATGTTTTCGCAGGCACAGCCACTGTGCCCCGCATGCACGCCCGGGCTCGCGCAGCGCATGGATGGAGCCGTCGGCATCCACCACCAGCGCGCTGGCCGCCTCAGGCTCGGAGGTCGCCACCGCGGCAACGATGGTCCGGAACGTCTCGTCCTGCGGGTCCGGCCAGATGCGTGCAACGCCACCGGCCGGCACCAGGGCAAGCCGGGCGCTTGGCAGTTGCATCCAGCGGGCCAGCCGCGCCAACCCAGACTCGATTTCCCCGTCCAGGCGCCGGCGATCGTTGGCCACCAGCCCGCGCGACACCGCCACCATCAGCCGATCGAACTCCGCACGGCGGCGCAACACGCGCGCGCGATGTCGCAGCAGCTTGCCCAGGTAGACCAACGCAACCAGCATGACGATTGCCAGTGCAAACAACACGATGCGCACCTGGCGTGCGGCAGTCTGCAACACGGCCTGGCGCTGTTGCAGATAGCGCTTGGTGCGCACGTACGCTGCCAGCGAGGAAATCGGACGCATGCCGCGAATGGTGGCGTCGGTCTCGGGCAGCAGCTTCAACAGCATGCGTCCGTGCGGGAGCAGCCGGGCGCGTCGGTCGCGCCGTGCCGCCTCGTCCAGGTGCCGGCGTGCCTGCGCGACGGCATCGCTGGTGGTATCCAGGCTAAGGCGATGCACGGCGCTGGTCAGCAGGCTGGCGGCACGGCCGGCGCTGGAATCGCCGCCCTGCAGGATCTGGGCGCTGCTTTCGCTCCAGAAATACGCCAGCGAATTGGACAGCAGCGAATTCTGCGACTTGAACACCTCCAGCTGCAACGACTTGGCCTCGTAGCTCGACTCCAGGTCGTCAATCGCCTGCAGCAGCGGCGGCTCCTCGCTGGCCAGGTGCCGCAGGTGTTGCAGCGTGGCGCGTGCACGCAGATCGCCAGCCACCAGCGAGTCGTAATCGCGCAGCAGGCCGACGCGTGCTTTCAGTACATCGTAGTCAATACCGGTATCGGCCAGCTCCAGTGCGTCCAGCGCATCCAGCGCGTGTCCATAACGCCGCGTATCGCGGTCGAGCGAGCCCATGAACAGGCTGAAAAAGATCAGCCCTGCCAATAACAGCGCGCTGAGGATCGCCGCCCATTTCACCGATCGGGCGTCGTCACTGGGCGGCCCTGGTAGGTACCGGTCAGGGTCTGCAGGAACGCGGCAATATCCGCCACCTCCGCCGCCTCCAGGGTCACGCCGAGTTGTGCGGTGCCCATTGCCTTGATGGCCTCGGGCAGCGTCGCTGCGCTGCCGTCGTGGAAGTAGGGCGCGGTGGTGGCAACATTGCGCAAGCTGGGAACGCGCAGCACCGGCGTGCCATCCTGCGTTGCCGGCGCGAAGATACCGCTACGCTGGAACAGGTTGCCTCCTACATTGGCGCCCTGGTGACAGGAGATGCATCCGGTCGCCTTGAAGGCGCGATACCCACGCACCTCCTGGGCCGTCAATGCACCGCGGTCGCCCTGTAGCCACAGATCGAAGCGACTGCCCGGGGTGAGCAGCGAACGTTCGAAGCTGGCGATGGCGTCGAGCAGTGCGGCCCGATCCGGCGGCCGGCCATAGGCCTCACGGAAGCGCTGGCTGACCACCGGATCCTGCTGCAACCGCGCTACCACCGTCGCGATGTCTGCCTGCATGACGCTGGGGTTCTCCAGCAGCGATGCCGTCTGCGCTTCCAGGCTGCGGAAGCTGCCGCGCCAGCCAATGCGGAAGTTGGCCGCGGCATTGAAGACGGTGGGCGTATTGAACGCCGGCGCAGCGCGTCCGGGTTTGCGCGTCATCGCATCGGCGGCCGCGCCGTTGCTGGACATGTCGTGGCACGACGTACAGGCCAGACGCCTATCCCCGGAGAGCCTGCGGTCGCCGAACAGCAATGCGCCCAACGCGACCTTCTTCGCATCCAGCCCTGCAGGCACCTGGACACGATGGATGGGTTCGCCATCCCCGGCCGGCGCCGGCGCCCCCAGGCCGGACCGTGGCAGCAGCGAGCCTGCCAACAACAGCACTGTGCCGACAGCAACCGGCAGCGAGACAGCCGCAAAATTGCGCTGGTCACGCCATCGCGGAGGGCTGGGGCCACGCCGTTGAGTCAACGCGCGTACTCCACCGACGGCGTGAACACATATCCGGCACCGCGCTGCGTGACGATCAGCTTCGGGTCGCGTGGGTCCAGTTCCAGCTTGCGGCGCAGCCGCAGGATCTGCACATCGACGCTGCGGTCGAACACATCCTCGTGCAATCGGGTGGCCCGCATCAGATGCTCGCGGCTCAACGGCCGCCCAGGCGCATCGACAAAGGCGCGCAGCAGCGCGTATTCGCCTTTTGTCAGTGGGATCGCCGGTGTATCTACACGGCCCACCGTGCGTGCCTGCAGATCGAACTCCCATGCATCGAAGCGCACCCGGCCTTCGCCCGCACCACGTGCCACCGCCACCTTGGTGGCGGTATGCCGACGCAGCACGGCGCGAATGCGCGCGGTCAGCTCATGCAGCCCGAACGGCTTGGGCAGATAGTCGTCGGCGCCCAGCTCCAGGCCAACCACGCGGTCGATCTCGTCGCGACGGTGCCCGGTCATGATGATCACCGGCACATCAGACTCCTTGCGCAAGGCACGCAACAGGTCCAGGCCGTCCTCGTGCTTGAGCATCAGATCCAGCAGCAGGATATCCGGCTCGCGCCGCTGCAGGGCTTCAGCGACTTCGCTGCTGCTGGTCGCCACGAATGCTTCCATGCCGTGCGACCGCACATGGCTCATGACCACCTGGGCCATCGCCTGATCGTCGTCCACCACAAGTACCGTGGTGCTTCTTGCAGCAGGTTGGGCGCGCTCCGCACGCAGGGCAGGGGAACTGGATTGCACTTTCATGACGATGTCGATCCCGGCGCGTGCAACATCCGCGAACACATCCCGATCATCGACAGCATGGGGATGAACGATTCGACTGCATGCAAGGCCCTCGCGCGTACGCGGTGTGCAATGCCATGTCGTCGAGCGGCCGGCATTCTTACACAAGATGCTTCATGCATTTCCACTACGCGGTCACGCCAATGGCAATGCTATTCAGCGCATGAAATATTGCATCACTGGTGGGATGAAGAAGCCCGCAGACGCGCTTGAAAAACGTCAATCACAGCAGGGCCTTATATGGCATAGCGAGCGCAACCATTATCCAAGAATGGCGGTACATGTCGCATCAGCTTGCTTACGACTAATGGATGCATCATCCGATCGCAAAAGATCTACCTGATACAAAAAGCCTGGCCATGATTCTTACACCACGGCCAACCACGCCCCCCAATAACATGGCCGCATCAATCCTCAGGGAGCGTGCGTTCCTGAGGGTTGGCCGCATTGGGTACATGCCCAAACAGCGCCCTGAATGCACGGCTGAAGCCGGGTTCGGAGTGATAGCCGGCGCGTCGTGCGGCGTCCCGCACGCTGATACCGCCGGAGCGAAGCAGCTCGTCGGCAACGGTCAACCTCCAGCGTGCGATGTAGCGCATGGGCGGCTCGCCTGTCATCTCGGCGCACTGTGTCGCAAACGCGGACCGCGACATGCCTGCGCGATGGTCAAGCTCGTTCACGGTCCATCCGCGGGAGGCATCAGCATGGATGGCGCCAAGCGCCTGACCAATTCGCATAATGTATAGCGTGCCGAGTTAATCGACATAGTTAATCACCCCTGTGCAGCGATTATTATCATGGATTATCTCAACCGGCAATTCCTTCCATTTTAATTGGCAGGAAAAGCGATCTGCGTGAGATGTTATGTCCGGACCTGAGAGACCAAGAGGCCGGGTCCGGACCGGCAAAAGGCGGCGCATCCATGCGCCATAGCCGCAGGGGTTCCACCCCTGCACCCCAGGCACCCGGTGCTCACTGGCAGCGCCTGGGGACGCTGCCAGGGGGCAGGGCGGGCCTGCCTGTTCGGTCGACCTGATCATCGGCATGGCCTCTGCCGTGAAGCGGTCTGGATGAGCTTCTCGATGCCGTCGATGTTGCTGACGAGGTCGCCACGCATGCCGCGCACGGCGATACGCCGCCGCAAGCTGACAGGTCCCTGTTGCTGCTCGTGGGTCCACCACTCATCGAGCTGGTCGAGCATCTTGTAGAACGCGGCCAGGGTGCCCTGGTAGGCGGAGATGTCGTGGGCGTAGTCGCTCATCGGACGCACTCCTGCACCCCGATGTACTGGTGGCCCTTGCCGCGAGCGTGCTCTTGGATGCGCGTGGCCAGATGCTCCAGCAACGCGTTGTAGAAGACCTCAGCGTCGGCCCATGGCGCACCGATTTCATCGATAAACGGTGAGCCATCGTCAGGCTCCACTGCAGCGAGCGCAGCCCTAAAGGCTTCGTTGGCGTATCGGAGTAGTGCCTGCCGACCAATGAATCGGCAATCGTCTGGGGCGGCATAGCCGGTGCGGCGCCACTGCCAGGAGGCAGCGCGAGCGGTGCGGGAGAGGGTGAGAACCGGGCTCACTTGCACACCCCCTTACGGCGGGGGGTGGCTGATTTCGGGCGGTCTTCAGGGGTCAAGCTAAGGCCCCCCCAACCCCCCCTATTGCCTGGGTGTTGACGTGCCTTAGTTGGACCCACACCGGCAGCTGCTTGCAGCTCTTTTGTGTTCTTTCCGGTGTCCCGAGGTGATGCCTCGTAGGGTCGCCTTCTGCAGGACCCCTCGGGAGCCTCACTGCTGGTCTTGCGACCGGGGAGGCTAGATGGTGCCGATCGTACTTGCTTCAGGAGCGACTTGGCAACGGCCACGAGCTCGCCGGGCTCGGGGCTGGCGCAAGCGCCAGCAACCGAGCCTGCCGTAGCGTGTGCGCGTTCGGCCTGGCGCTTCTGGCGCGAGAGCGTGCGGAACGCCTCGGCTTGCCGGAACAACAGTGACCACCAAGCGAGGTCAGCCGCCGGAAACATATGGCCCTCGGGGCTGATGAGCGTATCGCCACGAACGTGGAAACCCTTCCAGGCCGGGCCATCGAGGTGCTTGGCGCTGGCCAACAGGCGCACCAGTTTGAACGCCGAATGCGGGATCCGGGTCTTGCCGGACTCCCAGTTCTGGACCGTACGCACGCTGACGTCTAGTAGCTTGCCCAAGGTGAGGTGGGTCAGCCGGAGCCGATAGCGGTCATCCTGAAAGCGCTTGGCGCGGTCGAGCCGGCGCAACAGCTGCCGGTTGGGGTGGCGCGTGACCCCGTCTTCCATTTCGCATAATGTATATTATGTAAAATCATCTGCGTGCTGGTTGCGCTCGTTTGCTGCTGCGCTGTCCGGATACCCTAAATCTGTATCCTTTTTGACCCTGATACGTACCTTTTGGCCACTAAATCTGTATCCCATCCTGCAATGAGCCTTTCTCGGGACCTAAATCTGCATCCCATCCGGCGAAATTGACCTTCTTGGGTTCTACATGCGCGAACAGCTAATTGCCGATACTGCCGTAGCGGCCACGGGGTTCGCCTGGCTGCCGTACGGCTTGATATGGCGAACTGGTCGAAGTCTGGGGAACCAGGCCCACTGCGACTATGGATTGCTACGCGGTGCGGCCGGCTGCCCCCTACCTGCCGCTGTGCTCCCGCCTAGCGATCGATGCGTTGGTCGATGAACTGCCGAAGTACCTGGACACCTGAGGAAGTATGCCCATGAAATCCTGGATCATTGCTGCCAGTATGATGTGCGCCACCGTCGCTGCAGGCAGCCTGCATGCGCAGGCCACGACGGTCGTGCGCATCGCCGAACTGGTGATCGCTCCTGACCAACTCGATGCCTACACGGCAGCCGTCAAGCAAGAAATGGAGGAGTCCGTCCGTGTAGAGCCCGGGGTGCTGGCCATCTATTCGGTAGCGGAAAAAGGCGCCCCTAACCGCCTGCGTTTCTTTGAAATCTACGCCAGCGAGCAGGCGTATCGCGCCCATATCCAATCCCCCCATTTCAGAAAATACGTGCAGGCAACACAGCCGATGATTCTGTCGCGCACGCTGATCGAGACCGTACCTGTCCAGCTCAGCGCAAAGGGGAACTAGCGGTGGGCTCATTCATTATCGAAACCCAGCCTACGGTGCTCGGAGGAAAATCGTTCGCATGGCCAGGTGACTGAACCTGGAACCTACCCCTACCCGCACTGGGGTGATCACTCGACGTGCCGGCTGAACACATCGCGGAGCTGCCATGGCAGTACTCAGGATGGAAGGCAAGCCGTCCGACTGGTGACAGAAACTGGCACCACTGCCTCCTAGGATGACTGGGCAAGCAATGCAGCGTTGTAAAGCGCTGTTAGACACCCGTCGCTGCATCCGAAGGAGTTGCACCATGTCCCGCTTCGAACCTCTTGACCCGACTTTTCCGCTGGCGCGCCAGGTGGATACAGACGCCGAGGCTGCATTTTTGCGGGCCTGGTCCGCAGATGCCCTCTTCATGAAGCACCAGCCTGGATACATCTCCACCCAGCTGCATCGCGCGCTTGGCAAGCATCCCACATACCTCAACTATGCGGTGTTCGACAGCGTCGATGCCTGGAAGCAGGCGTTTCGTTCGTCGGAATTTCAAGAAAAGCTGAAGGCGCATCCGGCATCGCTTGTGGAACGCCCTCACCTGTTTACCAAGGTCGCGATTGCGAACCTGTGTACCGCCTGACGTCAGCGAGCCAACTCATGAAACGCATTCAGTACCACCGTTATGGCGGCCCAGAAACAATGCGGCTCGAGGATTTTCGATTGCCCGCGCCATCCGACGACGAAGTCGCCGTACAGACCAAATTCGCCGCGCTCAATCCGATCGACTGGAAGCTACGCGCCGGGCAAATGAAGATGATCACCGGCAGGGTGTTTCCACGCGGGATGGGCATGGACTTTGCGGGTGTGGTCACTGCCGTCGGTGCCGGGGTCACCCGCTTCAAGGTAGGCGATGCCGTGTTCGGCCTTGCCCGCTTCAAACAGACCGGCGCACTAGCCCAGGCGGTGATCACTAAGGAACGGTTTTTGGCGCACAAACCGGCGCGTCTTGCGTTCGACGATGCCGCCTGTCTCGGAACACCCGGCGTTACCGCCTGGAATGGGTTGATCGACAAGGCGAAACTGCAGCCCGGTCAGCATGTCTTCATCAACGGATGCGCCGGAGCGGTGGGTGAAGCCGCGGTGCAGATTGCCCGCCTGCACGGTGCCACCGTCTCCGGCACCTGCAGTGCGCGGGACATGAAACGTATGCGGTCACTCGGCATGCAGCACGTGTACGACTACCGCGCGACGGCGCTGTCGTCGCTTGCTGCGCGCTTCGACGTGGTCTACGACACCGCAGCCAGCATGCGCGTTGCGGAGGGCGTGGCTTTGCTGCGCCAAGGAGGGAGCTACCTGGACCTGAATCCCGGCCCTGGCAAGTTCATCCGAGCCGTGTTCGACCGCCGCCTGAAGCCTATCATCTGCACGCCGCGTCCTGAGATTTTGGAAAAGCTTGCAGGTGCCGCGTTGGAAAACAGGTTCAAACTTCCCATAGGAGAAACCGTCGCGTTGAGTGATGCCATCGGCTTGATCAGCGAGCTTGAGCAAGGCCGCAAGCTCGGTGGCAAGGGCGTCGTCGCGATGGAATGAGCATGGCCCGAACGCATCGACTGTTCGATCTGATGCAAACGCTTCGCCGACACCGCAGGACGGTGTCGGGCGGAGCTCTCGCGCGCGAACTCGGCGTCTCTTTGCGCACGATCCGACGCGACATTGCCACGTTGCAGGATATGGGCGCCGATATCGCCGGCGAAGCAGGTGTTGGCTACCTGCTGCGCCCTGGATCGCTGCTGCCACCACTGTCGTTCACCGAAGAGGAAATCCAGGCGCTGGTGATCGGTGCCCAGTGGGTCAGTCGTCAGGCGGATGTGCCGCTAACACTGGCTGTGGCCAATGCCCTGGCCAAAATCAATGCAGTCCTGCCTGCGGACATGCGTCCGATGCTCGACGACGATGCGGTATACGTGGGTCATCCTTCCTATGTTACCGCGCCGTTGAATCTGAGCGAGATCCGCAGAGCGCTTCGCGAGCAGCGCATCCTCAGCATCACCTTGTCGATCGCACACGCACCCACCGACGAACAACGGATCTGGCCAATCATGCTGGGCCTGGTCGATGGCACCCGCTCCATTGCTGCTTGGTGTGAGCAGGACAGCCAGTTCCGCCTCATCGGCATGAGCGACATCGCAAGCGCGCGTATTCTGGATGAACGCTATCCGGGAAACCGCCGGCAGCTGGTCAAGGACTGGCACGCTAGCGAAGTGCTGCCCTGTAATAGTCATGGAATGACGTGTTGAAGCCTCACCGGACTGAAGATGCCGCCCTATGCCGGTTGCTGAATGAGCTCATTCGACATGCGAAATACCGCGCTCGTTCCACGACGCTTTAAGGAAGGTCCGATCAACGCGATCGGATGATGCGGTAAGCCGTATCGGTCGCGGCGACTGCGCTCGACGTCCCCGCAGCCCGCCGCGCGGCGTGGACAGTCCGCGCGTGCTGTGCCGCAACGATCGGTTCGTGAGCGAGCTGCAAAATCCAGACACAGCCAATGGTGAGCCGAGTGCTTTCAGATCACTGCGTAGGACAGCGCAATCAGCACTACCAGGTGTCCTATGTAGTAGGCGTAGAACGCAGTGCGCGTGCGTCGCACCGGAATCGGTAGTGCCGCAAGCCCCAGCAGCGGCAACGCCATCAATGCCCAGAAGTTGTCTTTGACGAAACACAGTGTCAATACAGGCAGGCCGATCAGTACGCAGGCGGATATCCATTTGGGAGATTGCCAGCGCCATGGGTTGCGCCAGAACAACCATCCGCCGAGCACGATGGCCAGCCCGCTCCACTGGTAATCGACCGCTGCTGGCGCAAGCAGTGCGCACGGTGCCAGAACGATCCAGCGACGGCGCTCGATTGCCAGAATGCATACGGCTGCCAGTGCAAATGCCAGCAGCACATTGAGCGGAAAGACCCGCTGAAATGCGACTGCCGCGACCGGCGTTGCGATCGCGCCCCAGACAAACAGGCGTTTCACCGATTTTTCGATGTCGGCACTGGGCTGCGCCAGGTTATAGGCAAGGACCAGTGCAAACAGCGGAAAAGCCACCCGCCCCAGCTCGGCAACGCCCGGCACATAGCCTAGCCAGAGAATCTTCAAGGCATGGTCGCCGGTCATGAAAACGGCAGCCAACCATTTCAACAACTCGCGGCCGCCGCTGGTCAAGGCGCTCTCTGGTCGATGCCTGACAGGCATTGGCCTGCGCCTGACCGCTGGCGGCATGACCGCCCATCCCTACCCCGCTGCGGCGGTTGCGTCTTCATCAAGCACCGACCTCGCTTGCCATCACCGCACCGCTCCATTGTCTTTCTGCAACTCGCGCTTGAACGGTACATCCGGCGGCGGCCTGGCGGTGGCCGGTTGGTCGTTGAGGTTGGGGTCGCTGAGACCGCAGCCGCCGCCAAACTGCAGCAGCGACACCACGCAGCTGATCTTGGTGGTGGTGCCCGGAATCGGGATCTCGATCTTCTTCAGTCCGCGGCGCACCCATTCCTGCAACAGCGACTGGTTGGGCATCCAGTACTTGTCCAGCAAGGTCGGCGTATAGCCGTATGGCGGGCGCTTGAGCCAGGTGCCGCCCTGGGCGATCTGGTCGCGGGTCCAAGTGTCGGTCTCGCTACCCGGCGGCCCACGATCGCCCGCGCCGCTGCCGGCATCGCCGGCACCAGCCACCCGCACGCTGCCGTCGCTGTTGAAAACACCATCGCGTTGGCCGTTCGCGCCGCTGGTGTCGCCGCGCCGGTTGCGGTCGGATTTGCTCCAGTCGTCGGCATTGGCCGCGACATCCCAACCGCCACTACGGTCGGCCGCTTGCGGACCGGCGTTGTTGCTGGAAGCAGGCGTGGCAGCGGAAGAGGCTGCCGCCTTGTCGGCCTGCGCGGGTGTGGCTGGCTTGGCCTGCGCCGTTGGTGTTGCCGAAGTAGCTGGCGAAGGCTGCGCAGCCGGCGTGCTGGCCGTCGCCGACGAGGTCGCCGGCTTGGCCGCCGCCGGTTGCGCTGGCGGCGCGGGGGGTACCGGAGTTGGTTCCGGCACGCTGGGCAATTCGGTGGCACGCACCGCAACCTCCGGCATGCGCACGCTGGGCGTGAGCTCGCGGGGCCGGATCACGGGCGCTGTGAGCTGGGGCTGGTCGGGCACCACGATCTCGCGCTCGCGTACCGCCGGCGCCGTTGCCGCGCGCACCGCCACTGCAGGCGCGGGGCGCTGCAGCTCGCGCAGCGCCGGTCGCTCGGTCACGGTCTGGATATCGCGCTGACGCACCTCGATCTGCGGTGCCGACGGCGCCACGGGACGTGGCGCCACGGTGATGCTCGGAGGTGGCGGCACCACGAAGTCGGTGGTGGCAATCGGTGTTTCGGTCACCTGCAACGGCGATTCGATCGTGACCGGTGGCACCTGCACCGTCACTTGCGGCACCTCGGGCGCCACCGGTTCGCTGGCAGCAGCGACCGCCGGTTCGGGGGCGGTATCCGTCGTTTGCGCCGTGCTGGCGGACTCAGTGGGTTCGGTTGCCTGCGGCGGCACCGAAGGTGGCGTCGTCGCCTCGGCAGGGTTCCCGCTTGCTGCGCTGGCGTTCTGCGCCGTGGCAGCCTCGCCGGCAGCAGGCGGCGAGGCTGAGGACGGCTCCCCTTGCCCGCCCCCCTGCTCGGCCGCGCCATCGCCGATGAACGTCATCCGCACCCGCGACTCCTCGCCTTGGGTGGTGTCCTCCGGGGCCCAGCGCACGGCGACCACCCAGATCAGCAAGGCGATGAAGCCGATGTGGATCAGCACGCTACCGAGCATGGCCAGCCAGTGCTGCGTGCGCTGATCGCGTGGGCGTGGCTCCCAGTGCTGCCACCACAGGCTGCGGAACGCCTGGAACGGCGTCAGCAACCTGGTAGCACCGGCGCCATGTGCAGCCGGTGGACGCGCCAGCAGCACATCCATTACATGGTCATCGTTGAATGGCGCCGCGGTATCGCCACGGCTGCGCATCCAGATCGCCCAGCCATACGGCAGCCCGGTGCGCCGATCCAGAATGAGCTTGCCCGGCATGCGCGCGCGCAGTGCCTGCAGCAGATCGGCAGCCGTTGTCACCGGTGGTGCGGAATCAGGCCGCGCTGTCGCGCGGAATGTACGGGGCGTCGCCGGTGGCGTGATCGGTCGCGTCGCGAACCGCGGTCACTCCGGGCACGCGCCCCATCAAGGTCTTCTCGATACCCTGCTTGAGCGTGACATCGGCCATGCCACAGCCATGGCAACCACCGCCGAAGCGCAGCAGCACCACGCCGTCGGCGGAGACTTCCTGTACGGCAACGCGACCACCGTGCGAGGCGAGTTGCGGGTTGACCTCGTTCTCCACCACCCAGCGCACGCGCTCCACCATCGACGCCGATTCGGCCGGCGCCTCGCCCTTGATCTTGGGCGCCTTGATGGTCAGCTGCTGGTTGCCGGTGGACTGGGTGACGTAGTCGATCTCGGCACCATCCACCCACGGCACGCTGGCGGCGACCACATACAAGGTGAAGCCATCGCAGTCGATCGCCCACTCGTCGCCGTTGAGATCGGCCGGCTCTGCGAACTCGAGCCTGGCATCGGCACGCGGGGTCCCCGGGTCCACCGCGCTCAGGCGTACGCCCATGCCGGGCACGCCCTCGCGTTCGATGAGCTTGCGGAAATAGGTCTGGGCTTTGTCGGATATCTGGATCATGCGGGTTATTCTAGCGCTCAATGCGCCCTCGCTCATGGAACACCGTGATCCTGGCGAGGCGCCGTCCGCCCATCCCTGCGAGACCGCCATGACCGATCTGATCCCCCTGGAGCAGGCCCACTGCCTCCCACGCAAGGGCAGCGACCACAAACTGGGCGAAGCGCGCCTGGCCGAACTGCTGCCGCAGGTGCCCGGCTGGGAGCTGGCCGAGGCCGGTACCGCGATCACCCGCACGTTTCGGTTTGCCGACTACTACCGCACCCTGGCCTTCGTGAATGCGCTGGCCTGGATCGCCCACCGCGAAGACCACCATCCGGACCTGGGCGTGCATTACGACCGGGTCGTGGTGCGCTATTCCACCCACGACGTGGGCGGCTTGAGCGAGAACGACTTCATCTGCGCCGCGAAGGCCGCGCAACTCTACGATCAGGGAGTCACTGCATGAGTATGTCCCGCGCCGCCCTCGCCGGCCTGGCCCTGGCCCTGGTGACCGGCCTGACCGGCTGCGGCCAGTCCGCGCAACAGCCGGCGGCGCCCACCGTGGCCCCCACCGAGCTGGCCGCGCTGAAGACCCCGCCGCCCGAATACGCCCCCGAGCTGGCCTGCGCCGGCGTCGGCGGCACCAGCGTCCTGCGCGTGGTGATCGGCACCGAGGGCAAGCCCACCGATGTGTCGGTGACCCAGAGCAGCGGCCAGCCGGTGCTCGACGAGGCGGCCTTGACGCGTGTGCGCGAATGGCAGTTCAAGCCCGCCACGCGCAACGGGCAGGCGGTGCCGCAAACCATCCAGGTGCCGGTCGCCTTCAAGCCGCCGGTCCCACGGCCGGACGAATGCTTCGCCATCGAAGAACGGGCGCGACGCGGCGGTTGAGCACCGCTATTGCAACGGCAACGGGTTTTCCAGTGTGCAGGCGGGCCCAGGCGCCCGTCTTCGCCCTGCACCACTGCGCACACTACGCCGCTTACATCGGCGGCGGCCCGACGCGATGGGCCGGCGGCGGCACCACGCGCTCGTCATTGCAGCATTGCCATCCTGCAGCGCCGCTGCGCGGGTGCGCGGGTGCATTCATCGCAGGACAAGGCTCCATTTCACGAGGTCGTCCCATCGCATGCTTGAGGTGTCGTCACACAATGTCTGGATCGCGCTGGCGGTCACCCTGGCCGCGGGCCTGGCCACCGGCCTGGGCAGCCTCATGGTGGTGTTCGCCAGAAAGCCCAACCCGCGCCTGCTCGCATTCGGGCTGGCCTTTGCCGGCGGCGCGATGGTGTACGTGTCGTTGTCCGAGATCCTCAACAAGTCGATCGCCGCGTTTTCCAGCGCCTACAACGACAAACTGGGGTTCACCTTCGGCACCCTGACCTTTCTGGCCGGCATGGTGCTGATCATGCTGATCGACCGCCTGGTGCCCAACCCGCACCAGAGCCTGTCCACCGACGATCCGCAGTTTCGCGACGACAACCGCGCCTACATCCGGCGCGTGGGCCTGATGACTGCGATCGCGATCACCGCGCACAATTTCCCCGAAGGCCTGGCGACGTTCTTCGCCACTCTCGAAAGCCCGGCCGTCGGCATGCCGCTGGCGTTCGCCATCGCCATCCACAATATCCCCGAAGGCATCGCCATCGCGGTACCGGTGTATTTCGCAACACGCAACAAGTTCTATGCATTCGGCGCCAGCCTGTTGAGCGGTCTGGCCGAACCGATCGGAGCCGGCATCGGCTACCTGGCGCTGGCGGACGTGCTGTCCGATGCGGTGTTCGGCGCGGTGTTCGGGCTGATCTCCGGGGTGATGGTGTTCCTGGCATTGGACGAGTTGCTGCCCGCCGCCAAGCGCTATGCCAAGGGCCATGAGACCGTCTACGGCCTGGTTTCGGGCATGGGTACTCTCGCCATCAGCCTGGTGTTGTTCCGTTTTGCGGCGCCTTGAGGTGCTTCACCTCACCGGCGCACGGCGGTCGGTGATCGAAACGCCGCGCAACGCACCTGCGCACTACCGCTGTGCCGGGCGACCCGCATCGTCGTCCCTTGTAACGCGCAGCGTGTTGCGCCGTGCATGCAACCAGGCGGGCCGCCGGCCTCGTCAACGCCTTTCGACTGACCAGGCTGCTGCCGTCAGCACGGCTAGGGGGTGTCATCAATTGATCGAATAGGCGATGCTTGCTGTCCTTTTTCGCCCTCTCCTGCAATGGCACGTCGCTACGCTCTGCGAGACGATCAATGGGATCGCATCCGCGATCTGCTTCCTGGCCGAGTCGGATACGTCGGTGTCACCGCCAAAGACAACCGGCTCTTTGTCGAAGCGGTGCTGTACCGCTACCGAGCCGGCATCCCTTGGCGGGATCTGCCCGAGCGCTTCGGTGATTTCCGCGTGATCCACCTGCGACATAGCCGCTGGAGTCGGGCCGGCGTCTGGCAACGGGTGTTCCAGGCGCTGTCCGAAGACGCCGACAACGAATACGCAATGATCGACAGCACCATCGTCCGGGCGCATCAGCACAGCGCCGGGGCAAAAGGGGGGAGCCACAAGCCGTCGGACGTAGTCGCGGAGGACTGAGCAGCAAAATCCACGCAGTGGTCGATGCGCTGGGCAATCCAGTGGCGTTTCATCTGAGCGCAGGCCAGGCGTCGGATCTGGAAGGTGCAGATGTCTTGTTGCCGCACGTGTCGGTGGGAGCCTTGCTCGCTGATCGAGCCTACGATGCCAGTGCACGGGTCATCGAACCGATGCAGCGGCGGGGGACGCAGATCGTCATCCCCTCCCATCCGACCCGTAAGGTGCAGCGCGACTACGACCGGGTGCTGTACAAGGATCGACATCTGATTGAGAACTTCTTTGCCAAACTCAAGCAGTACCGCGCCATTGCGACTCGCTACGACAAGACCGCCTGCAACTTCCTTGGAGCGATCTACTGGATCGCCTCCGTCATCTTGCTCAATTGATGACACTCCCTAGGGCTGCGTGGGCTGGGTATACCGCGCCGATGGTCGCGTCAGCAGCACGCATGGTCAGCTGGGGCGTTGCACCGCAGACCACCCAGAACTGGACGCGCGGGCGCACGCAGCGCCCGCGTCAACGCCCCAGGCGGTCCAGCGCTTCGGCCAGCTCCGGCGCCAGCGGCGCGTTGAGCACGTAAGGAGTCTTGCCGGCGTCGAGTGCGAACTCCAGCGATGCGGCATGGAGGAACAGCCGCTTCAGGCCTAGCTGGTCGCGCAGGCGCTTGTTGACCTCGGCCTCGCCGTATTTGTCGTCACCGGCCACCGGGTGGCCCAGATGCTGGGCATGCACGCGGATCTGGTGGGTGCGTCCGGTCTCGATGCGGACCTCGCAATACGAATGCCCGCCGCGCCGCTCCAGCAACTTGAAGTGGCTCAGCGAGGGCTTGCCGATCGCATTGACCTGCACGTGCCGCTCGCCGCCCTGGCGCAGGCCGATATGCAGGGGCGCATCGACCGTCATCACCCCATCGGGCATGCGCCCGACCAGCAGGGTCAGGTAGCGCTTGGTGATGCCGCGGCCTTCGACGCGGTCGTCCTCGCGCATCAGTGCCTGCAATTCGGTCAGCGCCGAGCGTTTCTTGGCCACGATCAACAGGCCGGAGGTATCGCGGTCGAGCCGGTGCACCAGCTCCAGGCTCTGGTTCGGGCGGAGCGCGCGCAGGGTTTCGATCGCCCCGAAGCTGATCCCGCTGCCGCCATGGCTGGCCACGCCCGAAGGCTTGTTCAGCGCCAGCAGGCGCGCGTCCTCGAACACGATCGCCGCTTCCAGCCGGGCCAGGAACGCCGCCGGTGGCGCAGTCTTGTCGCCTTCCTCGGTCGCGCGCACCGGCGGGATACGCACTTCTTCGCCACCCTCCAGCTTGCGTTCGGCCTTGGCGCGCCCGCCATTCACGCGCACCTGGCCGCTGCGCACCAGCTTGTAGATCAGGCTGCGCGGCGCCCCCTTGAGCTGGCCGAGCAGGAAATTGTCCAGCCGCTGCCCGGCACGGTCTTCCGGGACTTTGAGAATGCGCACGCCCACACGGTCGGCAGGCGGCTTGGGGGGCTGGGGGTCGGTCATCCGGCTGTTTATTCTGTTACACTCGGCAAGCGAGATAAGGGTTTGATTTCGTTGGAAGTTGATTGGCCAGAAGCCTGACTTCCGATGATTCCGGCACAGTGCGCGACCACCGCCCCCGGGGCGGCCATGTTAGCGGCTCACCGGCCTGCCCGGCCATCGCCAGCGGTCTTGACCGTTGCGTTGAACATGTCCCGTGCGCGGCCCCGGTATCGTCCGGACGCAGCGCCGGCCCTGAAACACCTAAAAAACTGAAGAGAAGCGCTCCCGCGGCCTGCCGTGGTGTTGCAGCGCTGGAAACCCTAGCCAGGCCTGTCCGCGCGTTGCGCGAAAGGCCGGCGACCTGTTCCAGAGGCGAAACGTCACGGCGTTCCGCGCGGTAGAGCGCGCGAGGAACGCAACAATGAAGCGAATGCTGATCAACGCAACGCAGGCCGAAGAGCTGCGCGTGGCGATTGTGGACGGCCAGACCCTGTACGACATCGACATCGAACAGCCGTCCAAGGAACAAAAGAAGTCCAACATCTACAAGGGCCGTATCACCCGGCTCGAGCCCTCTCTCGAAGCGGCGTTCGTGGACTATGGCGCCGAGCGCCATGGCTTCCTGCCGCTGAAGGAAATCTCCCGCGACTATTTCCAGGCCGGCGTCGACCATAACAAGTCGACCATTCGCGAGTTGCTGCGCGAGGGCCAGGAAATCGTGGTGCAGGTCGACAAGGAAGAGCGCGGCAACAAGGGCGCCGCCCTGACCACGTTCATCTCGCTGGCCGGCCGCTACATGGTGCTGATGCCCAATTCGCCCAGCGCCGGTGGCGTCTCGCGCCGGATCGAAGGCGAAGACCGCGCCGCGCTGAAGGAAGCGCTGGACAAGCTCGATATCCCCGACGACATGGGCGTGATCATCCGCACCGCCGGTGTCGGCCGTGATGCCGAAGAACTGCAGTGGGACCTGGATTACCTGCTGCAGACCTGGAAGGCGATCGCCGAGGCAGCGCTGAGCAAGCCGGCGGCGTTCCTGATCTACCAGGAATCGCGCCTGATCATTCGCGCCCTGCGCGACTACCTGCGTGCCGACGTCGGCGAGATCCTGGTCGATACGCCGGAGCTGTTTGCCGACGCCCAAGAGTTCATGAAGCAGGTGATGCCGCAGAGCCTGCGCAAGCTCAAGCACTACACCGACGACATCCCGCTGTTCAACCGCTTCCAGATCGAGTCGCAGATCGAGGGCGCCTACGAGCGCAACGTGCGCCTGCCCTCGGGCGGCTCGATCGTGGTCGACCAGACCGAAGCGCTCACGGCGGTCGACGTGAACTCCTCGCGCGCCACCAAGGGCAGCGACATCGAGGAAACCGCGTTCCAGACCAATCTGGAAGCGGCCGAGGAAGTTGCCCGCCAGCTGCGCCTGCGCGACCTCGGCGGCCTGGTGGTGATCGACTTCATCGACATGGCCTCGTCCAAGCACCAGCGCGAAGTCGAGAACAGGCTGCAGAACGCGCTCAAGTACGACCGTGCGCGCGTGCAGCTGGGCCGCATCTCGCGCTTCGGCCTGATGGAAATGAGCCGCCAGCGCCTGCGGCCGAGCCTGGGCGAATCCAGCCAGATCGTCTGCCCGCGCTGCGACGGCCATGGCCGCATGCGCAGCGTCGAGTCGCTGTCGCTGTCGATCATCCGCGTGGCCGAAGAGCACGCGATGAAGGAGAACACCGGGCAGGTGCTGGTCCAGGCCCCGGTGGAAATCGCCAACTACCTGCTCAACGAAAAGCGCAGCGCGCTGCGTGAGATCGAGCAGCGCCACGAGTCGCCGATCATCATCGTCGCCGACGAGCAGCTGCATACCCCGCACTACGAAGTCACGCGCCTGCGCGAGAACGAGTTGGGCGAAGATAGCAGCAAGCCGAGCTATCAGCGCGGCACCCCGCGCAAGTTGCCGGTGCATGCGCTGACCAAGGCGCAGTTGAACATCCCGGCCGCCCCGGCGGTGACCTCGATCAAGCCGAGCCAGCCGGCGCCGTTGCGCGAAGAGGCCCCTGCCCCGGTCGCGCCCGTCGCTGCGCCGGCACCGGTGGTGACCGTGCCGATTCCGACGCCGGTCACCGGCGTGGTCGGTTGGCTCAAGCGCATCTTCGGTGGTGTCGAGCCGGTCGCTCCTGCGCCCGAGGCGACTCCGCGCCCGCGCCAGAACGATGCCGGTCGCACGAATCGCAACGAGCGCGGTGAGCGTGGCGGTCAGCGCCGCGACGGACGCGATGCCCGTAGCGGCGGCCAGAACCGCGGCAATGGCGGTAATGGCAATGGCAACGGCGCCACTAAGGAGCGTCGCGACGAGCGCCGCCAGCCGGCCAGCGGCCAGGGCGCGCAGAACGGCGCCCTGGCACAGCAGCAGGTGCAGGTGCCCAAGCCCCCGCGCAACGAGGCGCAGGCTCCGAAGCAGCAGCAACCGCAGCAGCCCCAGCAGCAGAAGCCCAAGCAGCAGAACCAGTCCCCGCGCCCGCCGCGTGCGCCTGCCCAACAGGATGGCGCGCCGTCCGAGCGTCAACCGCGTCAGCCGCGCCAGGATGAGACTGCGGTGGCAGCGCAGGCCGCCACCGCGACTGCCGCAACGGCAACGACGTCGAGCGTGGTATCGGCCATCGCCGAAGCAGCTGCCCCGGTCAACACGCACACCAACGCCAACGAGGCGACCCCGGCGCATCCGGTGGAGGTCGTGGTGAGTGAGTCCACTGCCGACCGCGGTACCGACGCCACTGCAACTGCGCCGACCCAGGATGCTTCAGGCGACGATGCGGCCAACGGCGAAGGCGGAAGCCGCCGTCGTCGCGGCCGTCGTGGCGGCCGTCGCCGTCGTCGTGGTGCCGGTGCCAACGGCGAGGGCGGCAGCAGCGTCGATGGCCTGGAAACCGACGATCTGGACGGCGATGCGGACAACGATCTCGACGGCGAGAGCGATGGCGACGATGCCGGTTCCCAGGCCCAGGCCTCCGCTGCGCCGCGCGCCGGCCAGCCGGAGTTCGACTTCGACGACGATGCACCAGCACCGGCTGCGCGGGCGAAGTCCGAACCTGCAACGCAGGCAGCAGCCAGGCCGCGTCCGGTTCCCAAGGAGCGTGCAGAGCCGCAAGGCAGCAGCGATACGGCCTCGACCACCGCGCCGGTTTCCAGCGCGGTGCCGTCCCCGCAGCCCTCGGCAGCGGCACCGGTGGCTGCAGCTGATACTGCGCGCGAGCGTCCCGTGGCGCCGGCTGTTGCCACTGATGCACCTGCCAAGCCCGTCCCGGCTGCGACGCCGTCGACGGCGGCTGATGCAGACGCCGCTGCAACGCAGTCGGCAGAGCGGCGCCCAGCACCGGTCGCTTCGCAGGTCTCCACTGCCCCGGCACCGGCCGCCACTCCGGCACCTGCAGCTGCGACCGGCACTCCGGCATCCACCGCAGTACCAGCGGTGACCGGCGCTACGGCCCCCGCACCGGTACCGGCCACTGCGCCCACGGCACCGGAACCGGCTGCTGTGACGCCGGTGGCAGCAGAGGTCGAGGCTGGCTCTCAACGCCGGCCCTCCGCACCGGCCGATGCCGCCGCGCCCGTGGCCGACAAGGCCGCTGCACCGCAAACCGACAAGCAGGAGCACGCTGCTTCGGCAGGCGCTGCCACGCCTGCGGTGCAGTCGGCGCCGGCGCAAGCCACCACCGCGAAGCCTGCTGCCGATCTGCCTGCGGCAGCGACGCCAGCGGCGCAGGCGGCAGTGGTCACGGTCCAGGCGCCGCACGCCGCGCCGCCTGCCCCGCAGGCACCGCCGGCCGAGGTAGCTGTCACCTCCACCGCGGCGGTCGTACCGACCAGTTCCACGGCAGACGCCGCACCGGTGCGCAAGCCATATGCTCCGGTGCAGACCACACTGCTCGATGCGCTTAGCCCCAGCGATGCTGCAGCACCCGCATCGTCGGTCAGCCAAGCGTCGGCAGCTCCTGCCGCAACGCAGGAGACCTTGGCAGACAAGCCGAAGCCGACGGTGATCGTTTCCGAGGCAGCAAAGCCGGTTGCCCAGTCGCCCGACGCCGACACGGCGCAGGACGACAGCAACAAGCCGCGTGGCGATCACTGATCCTCACCTGAGCGATCGAGCTGGCCTGAGCCAAGGGGCCATGTCGGCATCAAAAACAGCGGCCTTCGGGCCGCTGTTTTTCTATGTCCGCCTTGCAGGCGGTGCACTGCGCATCCAACGGCGGACACCCCGCCACGGGTTTCAGTCACTGCGTTTGCGCGCAGTGCGCCGACAGCACGTTCGCGCGGGATGATGAGAGAGCCCTTCGTGCGTTGCGCCGCGACAACGGCTGGAGCTTGCTGGTGCGTTGGCTCGCTGTCGCAGCAAGGCGCTTTGCAGGTCGCGTGCGTGATCACGCGCAGGCCAGGGCTGCACATCCGCATCTGACGCGCACCGTTATCATCCTGCCCAGCAGGCGCCTCGCCCTCCAGACGCGGGGCAGCCCAAACGGAGAACAGCGATGATGCAACGTCTCGAGACAGCGGAATTTTCCATCGAAGCCAATCCGATCTTCGACAGCACACGCGTGTCCGGCGGCTCGATCAGTCTCAGGCACGCGCAGCAGACCGCGTTCTCGCCGCAGATCAGCGTGTGGACGGCTGCCGCCGAGCGCAAGCTGTCGCCACAGCGCTGGCTGACCAAACTGACGCGCGACGACGACCCGGTGATCGAGCGCAAGGCGGTGACATTTTCCGGAATGCACGGCGAGATGGTCACCCTCAAGGGGCGCCTCGAAGATTGGGACACCAAGCAAGTAAGGGATTGGTATCGATTGCGCGTGGTGCTGGTCGCGCCCGATGGCCGCACCTGGTATCACGCCACCGCGATGACGAGCGAGGTCGATCGGGCGGCAGTCGAGGCGGACTTCCTGCGTCTGCTCGGCTCCATCCAGGTGAAGCTGGAGGGCATTGCGGCCGGCAAGGAACAACTCGCGAGCGATGCCGAACAGGCGGCGGCGCTGTCACAGATCAAGCACGCAATGGACACCGCCGCGCAAGCGCAACAGGCGCGCGAAAAGGCGGTGGCACGTGCTGCGGATGCCACGCGCCTGCACGCACCGGTCGCCGATATCCAGGCGCGCTTCGACGCTGTCGTTACCATGCTTGGCCTGGATGACAAGCGCGAGCTCCTGCGCCAGATCGTACTGCCCGCCGTTAGCCTCACCGAGCTCGGCGTTGCCGATGCGAACAGCATCGGCATCAGCCGTGTCGGCGGCGGCCCGGACCTTGCCGCAGGTCAAGACTGGCCACGCGATGCCAGCGGTTTCTACCTGAACTTTCTGGCGCAGATCCAGCTGTCCGAACTGCCGGAGCGTGCGGAAGTCCTGCCCGAAGCGGGGCTGCTGGGGTTTTTCACCGGATCGGACTATTCCGATTGGCGGGTCGTGTTCACGCCACCCGACGCCACGCTGGTGGCCCATGCCCTCCCCGACGATGCGATCGACACCACCGAAGCGGCGACGCGCATGGTCGTCTGGGACGGCGAGCGGCAGCGCTTCGTTGCCAACGGCGCCAGCGTGGGCGGGTTGTCTGTCGACACCGACGCCCACGGACGCCTGCAATTCCGGCGTGACGGTCAGGCGGTGATGGCATTCGCCTCCGAATATGAGATCAGCCGATCGGCACAGGCATTGCGATTGGAGCGATCGCTCAGCGCGCCCCTGCATCCTGCCGTCAGCGGCAATCCGGACATCGATGCAGCCGCAGCGATAGACGATCTAGCCGGGTTTGCGCTGGCGCTGGCGGAACAGCTCAAGGTCGGCGACGGTCCACAGCACCAGATGTTCGGGGTGTGCGGCATCGACGAATGGCAGAGCATTCAGGCGCTGGCGGCGGCCCATGCGGCCAGACAGGGCTGGACCGACATCGCCGCCCCCGATGGTTGGTTCGTCCTGCTCAAGCTGGCCTCGGGAGGCGGCGCGGACTTCAGCTTTTCCGACCATGGCGACTACCTCTTCCTGGCCCATCGCCAGGACGCCGCAAAGGGCGAGTTTTCGCGGATCTATGCGCTGGTGGAATCCAGCTGACGCCGCGGGCGGGACGGCGAGCGCACCGCGGCGGCAGGCGGCGGCAGACCCGGCACCACGGTTCGACCGAGCTGGCGGCGCGCTGCGAGCAGCACGCTGCATGCAGGGGATCGGCTTATAGAATCCTCGAAGGATCGGTCAGGCCGTACTGATTGGCCAGCCGCGCCAGCGCGATGTTGTCCTGGATGCCGACCTTCTCGAACAGGCGCGCCTTGTGGGTATTGATGGTCTTGGCGCTCAGATTCAGGCGCTTGGCGATGTCTTCCTGGCGCAGCCCCTGGGTCAGCAGCAAGGCAACCTCCAGCTCGCGTGGCGACAACGCGTCGAATGGCGAGCCGCCGCCTTCCAGGTTGGACAGCGCCAGATTCTGCGCGATGGTATTGCCCAGATAACGCCGCCCCAACGCGACCTCGCGCACCGCGCGCAACAGCTCGTGCGCATCGCCGCCCTTGCCCACATAGCCGGACGCGCCGGCTTCGAGCAGCCGCTTGGGCAGCGGGCCGTCTTCCAGCACCGACACGATGATGACGCGCGTGCCGTAGTCGCCCTTGACGATGCGCTCGGTGATTTCCAGCCCGCTCACGCCGGGCAGATGCAGGTCGCACAACACGATATCGGGCTTGAGCTGGCGGATCTGCGGCAGCGCCGCTTCGCCGCTTTCTGCCTCGCCTACCACATCGACGTCCACTTCCTTGGACAGGATCATCTTCATGCCGGTACGCACGAGTGCATGATCGTCGATCAGAAAAACTCTGATGGTCATCCTTGTTGTCCTCGCTGTGCGGCTGGCTGATGCAGCCTAGCTCCGTGAATAATTCAGGGCAAGCTCGATGCGACGTATTACGCAAGAGTTAGAGCGATGGACGCTCGTTCTGCGGGCAGCGACACGAGTTTGCTTGTGTCGCGCGGTGTGTTCGCATGATGCAAGCGCCTGCAATGCAGGCCATATCGGGCAACGCAGTCGCGCCCGGTCAGATTTTCACTGGCTCGGTGGTCCGCGCATTGTCCACCAAGGGGCGTAACTCGGGATCGAGCGCGACACGCTCATCGAACACGAAGCAGCGGCCGTCATAGCCCTCGCCGCCGACGTCTTCGAAATAGCCCAGGATCCCGCCCTCCAACTGAAGCACGTTGTCCATGCCATCGGCCTGCATCCAGACGGCGGCCTTCTCGCAGCGGATGCCACCCGTGCAGAAACTCACCACCGTGGCGTCGGCCAATGCTGCGCGGTGCGGCTCCAGTGCGGCCGGCAGGTCGGTGAACTTGTCGATCGGCAAGGTGAGCGCGCCGCGGAACGTGCCGTAGGCCACTTCCTGCGCATTGCGCGTGTCCAGCAGCACCAGCGGGCGTCCCTGGTCGTCCTGCCCGTTGCGCAGCCACTGCCGCAGCACCGCAGGCGTGACCGCAGGCGCTCGCCCCTGCAGCGGCGAGGCGTCGTTGCGGCGGAAGCTGATGATCTCCTGCTTGACCTTGACCTTGAGCCGTGCGAACGGCTGCTGCGCGCTCTGGCTGTACTTGATGCGCATCTGCGCAAAGCGCGGGTCGGCCTGCAGCCATTGATAGAATGCCTGGATCTGGTCCGCTTCTCCGGCCAGAAACAGGTTGATGCCCTCCTCCGCCACCAGCACCGAACCCTTCAGTTCCTGCTGCTGCGCCTGCGCCAGCACGCTGTCGGCCAGGTGCTGCGGGCCGTGGATGGGAACGAATTGATAGGCCGCGGTATTGGTGATCATCCGGTCATTTTAAGACGCCTGCCGCCGGGTAGCGAGCGCTCGCCGGATCTGGTGCGCCGAGCAGACCTGGATGCGCCTGCCGCTTCACGCCATTGCGCGCTCGGATGCGATACGCCCCTGCACCGATGGCGCCCGGCGGCGGTCAGCCGCGCAGCAACAGGAACGGCAGCAACACCAGGGATGCGACGATCAGCATGCCCAGCAACGTGGCGATCACGAACAGCGGGCGCTTGCGCAGCAACGCACCGAAGGTTTCCGCAGTACCTGCAGCGATGGCCTCCTGGCGCTGTGCGCGTGCGATCGCGCCGCGCTGGGCCTGGTAGGCATCCAGCACCGCCTTGGCCCGCGGATAGTCGGCGTCGTCGCTGAGCCAGATGCCGCCTGCGGAAATGCCCCAGTTGCTGGGACGGGTTTCGTAGACCTGCACGAGATGCTCACGCAGCAGCGCCCGCACTTCCTCGGCTTCGTCATCGGGAACATTGCGCAGGTTGAGCAGCAGCTTGGCCATGGGGCGATGATAACGGGAGCCAGGTGCGATAATGACCGTCTTCCTTCATGGACATGCCCATGCGCCTTGTGCTCACGCTCTGTGCCGCCCTGCTGCTTGCCAGCTGTGCGCCCGCCTTGCCGCCCTCCGGTGGCACCATCGCCAGCTTCGAGCGGATCGAGCGCACGATGGGCACCGGCGCGCAGGCCACGCCCGGTTCGCTGGTGACGGTGCATTACACCGGCTGGCTGTACGACGAAAAAGCCGCCGACAAGCACGGCAAGAAGTTCGACAGCTCGCTGGATCGCGCCGAGCCGTTCCAGTTCGTGCTGGGCGGCCGCCAGGTGATCCGCGGCTGGGACGATGGCGTGGCCGGTATGCGCGTGGGCGGCAAGCGCACCTTGATGATCCCGCCGGACTACGGCTACGGCGACAACGGCGCGGGCGGCGTCATACCGCCGGGCGCTTCGCTGGTGTTCGATGTGGAACTGCTCGGCGTGCAGCCGCGCTGAGCCCGAAGCTGATGATGGATGCGATCAGGCCGCGGCTGGCGGTCATTGGCGGCGGGCCGGCAGGGCTGATGGCCGCGGAAGTGGCCTGCGCTGCCGGCATGGCCGTGGACCTGTACGAGGCGAAAGGGTCGGTGGGACGTAAATTCCTGATCGCCGGCAAGGGTGGCCTCAATCTCACCCATTCCGATCCGATGCCGCTATTCGCCCAGCGCTACCGCGAGCGTGCGCCAGCGGTGGCCGCATGGCTGCAGGAGTTCGATGCCGACGCATTGCGCGCCTGGGCGCGCGGGCTGGGCGTGGAGACCTATGTCGGTAGCTCCGGGCGGGTGTTTCCGATCGATCGCAAGGCCGCGCCCCTGCTGCGCGGTTGGGTGCGCAGGCTCAAGGAGCAGGGCGTCGCCTTCCACGTGCAGCATCGCTGGCTGGGATGGAGCGATGACGGTGCGCTGCGATTCTCCACGCCCGCCGGCACTATCCACGGCCAGGCGGATGCAACGGTGCTGGCGCTGGGTGGCGGCAGTTGGCCGCAGCTCGGTTCCGATGGCGCCTGGCAGGCGCCGCTGCAGCAGCACGGTATCGCCGTGCGCCCATTGGTGCCGGCCAATTGCGGCTTCGATCTCGACTGGAGTGCGCATTTCGCGCAACGGCATGCGGGCGCTCCGCTCAAACCGGTGGTTGCGCATTGGCGCGACAGCGCCGGCGTGCAGCACACGCTGCAAGGCGAATGCGTGATCACGGAAACCGGGATCGAGGGCAGCCTGATCTATGCCATCGCGGCGGAGCTGCGTACTCAGATCGATGCGCATGGCGTGGCGGAACTGGCGCTGGATCTGCTACCCGACCGTTCGCTGGAGCGCGTCGGCACCGAGCTGGCCAGGCCACGCAAGGGGCGCAGTTTCAGCGAGCATCTGCGTCGTCAGGTGGGTATCGAAGGCGTCAAGGCCGCGCTGGTCTACGAACTGCTGGGCAAGCAGGCCGGCGACGATTCGGCGTTGGTGGCACGCACGCTCAAACAATTGCCGCTGCGCCTGTTGCGGCCGCGCCCGCTCGCAGAGGCGATCAGCTCGGCCGGGGGCGTGCAACTGGAAGCGCTGGACACGCAGTTGATGGCGCTGGCGCGCCCCGGCGTGTTCTGCGCCGGCGAAATGCTGGACTGGGAAGCACCGACCGGCGGCTATCTGCTGACTGCCTGCTTCGCCAGCGGGCGTCGCGCGGCGTTCGGGGCGATCGACTGGCTGAAGCGGAAACGCGGTCGCGCTACAGCCGATCGCTGACGGCCGCCCGCGGCCATACCGATTTGACGTCGTAGACCACCGCACCCGGCTTGCCCAGTGCAGCAATGCGCTGGGCGTCGTAGTCGCGATACTGCGCATGCGCCACCGCCAGCACGACGGCGTCGTAGGCGCCCTCCTCCGGGCCTTCGCACAACTGCACGCCGGCATGCTGCAGCGCTTCTGCGGGGTCGGCCCAGGGATCGCAGGTGTCGACCCGCACGCCGGCCGCCTGCAGCAATTGCACCAGCTCCAGCGCACGGCTGTTGCGCAGATCCGGGCAGTTTTCCTTGAAGGTGGCCCCCAATACCAGCACCCTCGCCTGTGCGAGCGCTACGCCGCGCATCGCCAGCATGCCGCAGACCCGCTCGGCCACGTGGCGGCCCACACGGTTGTTGACCTGGCGCGCGGTGTGGATCAGCTCGGGGTGATAGCCCACGCTTTCCGACTTGTGCATCAGGTAGTACGGGTCCACCCCGATGCAATGCCCGCCGACCAGCCCCGGGCGGAATGGCAGGAAATTCCACTTGGTGCCTGCCGCTTCCAGCACATCGAGCGTGTCGATGCCGAGCTTGTCGAAGATCAACGCCAGCTCGTTGACCAGCGCGATATTGACGTCGCGCTGGATGTTTTCCACCACCTTGGCCGCCTCTGCCACGCGCATCGATGGAGCGCGCCAGGTGCCGGCGGCAATGATGCTGGTGTACAGCGCATCGACCGCATCGGCGGCCTGCGGCGTCGAGCCGGAGGTGATCTTGCGGATATCGCGTAGCCGGCGTTGCCGGTCGCCCGGATTGACCCGTTCCGGACTGTAGCCACAGAAAAAATCGGTGTTGAACCGCAGGCCGGATGCCGCTTCCAGCAGCGGTACGCAGACCTCTTCGGTGGTGCCCGGATAGACGGTCGATTCGTAGATCACCAGATCGCCGGGCTTGAGCGCGGCGGCGATCAGGGTGGTGGCGCTGCGCAGCGGTTCCAGGTCCGGTTGCTCGAAGCTGTCGATCGGCGTGGGCACCGTCACGATGAACACGCTGCAGCTCGCCAGGTCCGCGGCGGTGGCGGTGTAGCGCAACTGCGTTGCCGCAGCCAGCTCTGCATCGTCCAGTTCCAGGGTGGCGTCGTAACCATCGCGCAATTGCCCGACGCGCTGCGCGTCGATATCGAACCCCAACGTGTCGCGTTGCTCGCCGAATGCAACGGCCAGCGGCAGGCCAACGTAGCCGAGCCCGATGACGGCGATACGCGCCTGCAGTGGATGGGAAAGCGTCTGGCCGGACATGCAGCTCCTTGGGATCGTGCGCGTTCGGATATCGCGCGCCTGTGCGGCGGCAGCATAGCGCACGCCGTACCAAGACCGGAGATGCGCCCGCTCTCGTCCAGAGATTCACAATCGCCGCGCAATCAGGCACGCTATCGCCATGCCCGGGTGGCGAAATTGGTAGACGCAAGGGACTTAAAATCCCTCAGCTGTGAGGCTATGCGGGTTCGACCCCCGCCCCGGGCACGTTTTTGGATCGGCCGCCAACCGGCGCGGCTCGCATCCCGCCTGGTGGACCGTGCAGTGCCCGATCAGACAAACCGCCGGAGGACTGCGATGTCGATGGTGTGCGGGAGGCAACCCGACGGAAGCGCCCTGCCGGTCTTTGCCACGCTCTTGCCTCGGACCCCGGCACCCGTCGACCCGTTGATCGACGGAATACCCGCCATCGGTGGACGCTGGCAGTACTCCCTGCCCTGCCCGGGTGCCGGCCCATTGATCGCACAACTGGTCGCCTTCGAGCTTGAGCAGTTTTCGCCCGATGCGTTTGCGATCTGCGACATCGCCTGTCCCGACCACATTGCCCGCAGCGTTCGCAAACGACAGGCGGAGTACGTGTTCGGCCGGCTGGCTGCGCGGCTGGCCCTGCGTCAGCAATCGCTGATCCCTGTCGACAGCTCGCTTCAGATTGCCAGCGGACACTCACGCGAGCCTGTGTGGCCGGCGACGGCGGTCGGCAGCATTTCGCACACCGCCCACCTTGCGGCGGCGGCGGTGGCGGCGCGGGGACGGTGGCGCGGAGTCGGCATCGACCTTGAGCACGTGATCGACGCAGGCGCGCACGAGGCTTTGTTGACTACCGTGGTCAACCGCGCGGAACTGTCGCTTCTTCAATCGATCTGCGCATCGACCGGCGACCCGCTGGATGTTCTGCTGACGATCGCCTTCTCCGCCAAGGAAGCCTTCTTCAAGGCCAGTTTTGCCGCAGTCGGACGCTATTTCGACTTTTCGAGTGCCCAGGTGGTCGCAGTGAACCTGGGTGATGGATGGGTTCGCTTATGCGTTCACGAGCACCTCTGTGCTGAGCTGCCATCGGGAAAGCTGTGCGATGTCGGGGTGGGCCTGGTGGATGGGCAGACGGTCATGACCTATCGGCTCTGGTGAGCGACGCGCCCGCGAGACGCCAGCTGCGGTTTCGCAGCTGGCGAAGGGCTTGATCATGGCAGTGTCAGCGCGTTGTTTGCCCCTTCCCGCGACTCGGTCTCGTTGGTGTGCAGCCACCACTTCGCAAGCGGCTGCACATGCGGGGGACGCAGTGTGGTGAAGTGATCGCCGGGGCCATCCCAGATGCGCAGCTGCGGGGCAAGCGCGCTCCAGCCGGCGATCTTTGCCTGATGTTCAAGGCGGTTGTGCTCGGCATCCAGCGTCGGATCGCCTGCCAGGACCAACCGCAACGGTCCGTCGAAGCGCGCGGTCGGCACATAGGCGGTGCGCAACGCCGTACCGAACACCTGCACCATGCCACGTATCGCATCGGGCACCGACCGCTTCGGCAACATACCGGCGCGAACCATTCCCGCATGCACCTCCTGCAGTTGCGCCGACTGGTCCAAATACCGAAATCTTTCCAGCGCAATACCGAAGTTGACGCCGCTTGCCGATTGCAACGACATGATCAGGCGTTCGAGCACCGCGCTGGCCGTATAGCCTCTCGCCGCAGCGCCAGGGTGGCCAGGCACCTCACAATCGATCAATGTCACGGAGGCGACGACGAAGCCCTGCGCAGTGAGGAGGCACGCCATTTCGTAGGCGATCCAGCCGCCGAAAGAATGCCCGATCAGGTGCACGCGTCGATCCGGCAGGGCCTCCACCATGGCACGCACAAACGCCTGTGCCGCGACCTCGACGCTGCCATAGGGAAGCTGCCCCCCCTCCAAGCCGCGCGGCTGCAGCCCATAGATCGGCCACGACTGGCCGAGCGCAGACGATAGACCGACGAACCCGGCGACATTGTCGCCAGCACCCGGCACGCAGACGATCGGAACCTGCCTGGCCAGCCCTTTCTGGATGCAACTCAACGGATGATGGACGTCGCGTCGCTGTCTCGATGGCGTGCGTGCCTTGCCAACCGCGTCATTGAGAGCAGCCCCGAGCACTACGACATGGGGGTGTTCGAGCATCGTGTGGTGATCGCCCGGCACCATCACCTGCTTCAACATCGGCGCCGGCAGCAGGCCTTTCCAGCCAAGTGCAGCGTCACTGGAGCCTCGCGCTGGCAAAGCCTGCATCGCTGTGAACAAATGCACCGGCATCGTGATCGGCATCGGCGCATAGTGGCGTTGCGCATGGCCATGCCCGGCCTCACGCGCCAGATAATTCAGCAGCGCGCTGTCGCCATGGCCTGCCCAATGCCTGGGCAGCCAACCACGCACACGGCAAATCGCAAGCAGCGCCTTCGGCTCCCAGTGCTGCACCTGTTCGATCAGCGCAGTAAGGCAACGCCTTGAGGATTGAGGATCGTCGTGCTCGGACACTGCATCAAGACAATGTTGCAACAACAGATAACGCTGAGTGAGTTCCGGCACATGGAAGGCAGGGCCTAGATCGATTCGTGCTGGGTGATAGGTATCGATCAGACCGACAAAATCCACCTGCTCGTTGCACGCCAGGAGTTGGCAAGCCATCTCATACGCAAGCAACCCACCGAAGGACCAACCGGCAATGCGGTATGGCCCTTGCGGCTGCATTGCACGCAGGCTTGCAAGCAAACGCGTTGCCAGCTCCTCCATGCTGGCTGGCTGTGGTTCGCCCAGTGGAATCGCAGAGAGTCCGTAGATCGGCACATCGGCTGAGATATGTTGACCCAGCGCCGAGAAGTAGAGATCCATCCCGGTGAAATCGTGCACCAGAAACAGCGGACGCTGCGAACCGGTGGTCCGTACACTGACTACCGCAGATCTCGACGGATCGTGCAGCTCGGGCCGATCACGCTGGTGGCGTTGGATGGCGAGCGCCATGGCCGCTAGCGTCGAATGCTGCACCAGTTCGCCGAGCGGGATCGTCAACTGCGCCTGCTCCAGCAAGCCGTTGAGGCGGACGATCAATAACGAATGCCCGCCAAGCTCGAAGAAGTCGTCGTATCGCCCAACCCGCTCTACTTGCAGCAACTGGGTCCATAGTGCTGCCAGGCGCTGCTCGATCGCGCCTTGCGGTTGCTCTTGGCCATGACTGACGAATGCTTCGGACGGTGGTATCGGCAGCGCCTTGTGATCGAGCTTTCCATTGGGCGTGAGCGGCAGCTGGTCCAGGTGGACATACGCCGCAGGCAGCATGTAGTCCGGCAGTCCGGCCTGCAGATGGCTTCGCAAGACCTCTGCGCCCGGCACCAATGATCCTGGGGGGGTGCTGTAATACGCCACCAGCCTGCTGGACCCATCGTCTTCCTTCCTCTGCACCACCGTCGCCGCAGCGATGGACGGGTGCGTGCGCAGTGCCGCTTCGATCTCGCCGAGTTCGACCCGCAGTCCGCGGATCTTGACCTGCCCATCGTTGCGCCCCAGGTAGTTGAGGGTGCCGTCCATACTCCAACTGACCAGATCGCCGGTGCGATACATCCGCGCAGTGGCATCGGCACTGAAAGGGTCGGGCACGAAGCGCTCGGCGGTCAGCTCAGGCTGATTCAGATAGCCCAGCGCCACGCCATCCCCGCCGATGTAAAGCTCGCCCACCACGCCGAGCGGCACCAGCCTGCGCTGGGCATCGAGCACATAGACTCGCGTGTTGCCGATCGGGCGCCCGATCGGAATGGCGGACGCAGAGCGCTCGGTGATCCGGTGCGTCGTGGCGAAGGTGGTCGTTTCGGTCGGACCATAGCCGTTGAGCAAGGCCTGCGGCGCGCCCTCGTCCAGGACACGGGACACGACCGCTGGATCGAGGACATCGCCACCGACGATCAGGTAGCGCAGCTGGGCGAATGCCGGCATCAAGGTTGGCGCGTACTGATGGAACAACCCTGCCGTCAGCCAGAGCACCGTAGCTCTTTGTGCCTGCAACACCTGCGCGAACCGTTGCGGTGAGAGCAGCACGTCCTGGTCGATCACCAGCACGCATGCGCCGTTGAGCAGGGGCGCCCACACCTCCAGGGTGCTGGCGTCGAATGCGGGATTGGCGGCGAACGCCACACGGTCGGAGGCGAGAAATTCCGCATAGCCGTTGTTGCAGACCAGGCGGCTGATGGCCCGATGTGGTACCAGCACCCCTTTGGGTTGCCCGGTGGAGCCGGAGGTGTACATCAGGTAGGCGACGTCGGTGCTGGATTGCGCAAGCTGCGGATCGTGCTCTGCTACCCCGCTGAGGTCGAGCGCATCCAGGTCCAGTCGGCCGACCCCGTCTGGTAGCGTCTGCGTACTGCAGCTGATCACCCATCGTGCGCCGCTATCCTGGAGCATCTGCTGCAGACGCTGCTGCGGCGCCTGCCTATCCAGCGGCAGATAGGCAGCGGCGCACTTATTGATCGCCAACTGCGCCATGACAAGATCGAAGGAGCGGTTCAGGCAGATCGCCACATGGTCGCCCGGCCCAACGCCGTGATCCATCAAATGATGCGCAAGCCGGTTCGCGCACCGGTTGAGCGTTGCGTAGCTGTATTCCCGCGTCCCGTCGATGACGGCGAGTGCATCGGGACACTGCGCGGCCTGCTGCTCGAACAGCGCGTGGATGGTCTGCGCTCTTGGATAGTCCCGCGCAGTGGCATTGAAGGTCTGCAGGATGCACGCGCGCTCGGCGTCTGGAAGCACGCAGAGTTCATGCAGCGCAAGGTCCGGGGCGTGGTCCAGGGCGTCGACCAGGTGTGACAGCGCGTTCTGCATGTAAGTGCACAGCCGCTGTGCATCAAAGGCCTCAGCAGCCAGCAGGGTCAACTGCGACCCATCGCCCATGTCGTCCACCGACAGGCTCAAGGGATACGTACTCCGCTCCTGCCCGCCCAGGATGTCGATCCCCGGCCAGGCATTGCGTACCGTGCCATCAAGCTGCTCCCTACGCGTCCTGCGGTAGTTCAACAACGCATTGAACAAGGGGCGCGGCGCCGCAACGCCGCTGCAACGTTGGGCCACTGCCAGCGATGCATGCTCATGCGACAGCAGGCCTGTCAGCCATGTATTGGTTTGCTTGACAGCCGCATGTACGCTCGCACTCCCCACATCGACCCGTATCGGCAGCGTGTTGATGAACATGCCAAGCGCCCGCTCCATATCGCGGCCCCGGGTTCTGCCGAGCAGCACTGTGCCAAAAACCACCTGCTGCTGTGCGGACATCGCTGCAAGCACCTGCGCCCAGGCAACGTGATAAAGGCTGGCGGCGCTTACGCCTAGTTGCCTTGCCTGCATGCGCAGTCGTCGATCCAGCTCCGCACTCAATGACTGGACTACCATACGCGTGGTGGAGTGACCGGGCTCGAGCTGCTCGATCCCCAGCAGCAACGTCGGTTCGCTGATGTCGCCCAACATCTCGGTGAAAAAGCTGCTGTGCTCCTGAGACTGCTGACTCGAGCGCGCCTGCATCGTGTATTCACGATATGGAAAAAGAGGCGGCAATCCAAGATCGTCTCCCTGCATCCGGCAGCCCAGTTCCTGCAGCAAGCCTCCCAGCGACGCGGCATCACCAATCAGATGGTGGAACACCAGCACGCCAACCCAGCACCCACCGACACCGTCATAGGCGTACCCGATACGCAAGAGCGGCGCCTTACCCAAATCGAGAGGGTATTTATCCGGACTCATCCGCTCCTTCAGCTGTTGCAATACATCGCCGTGCGTTGCATCCAGTTCCATTTCCAACAACGGAACCGTTGCGTTTCGCCAGACCACCTGCACTGGCGCATCGAGACATTCCCAGACGATAGCGGTGCGCAAGATATCGTGCCGTGCCACCACCTGCTGCAAGGCATCTGCAAATGCTTCAAGACGCGCCCGATCGGCAAACGTGAAACTGGCATATTGCAGATACGGATCGCCCTGGCTTGCGGACAGATGGTGATAGACGATGCCCTCCTGCAATGGCGCCAACGGATAGATGTCCTGCACATTGCGCGCACCGCCTGGCACTGTTCGGACGATACGATCGATAGACTCCTGGCTTAGCTCAAGCAACGACAACAGTTCGGGCACGATGCGATCGCACTCTGCCGGGATCCGGTTTTCCGGCACGGCGATGTCGTTGTTGACGCCAATCGCTGCTGCCATCGCCATCAGGGTCGGTTGGCTCAGCAGCGCTTTGACCTCGGCACTCAGTCCGCGCCGACGCATCCGCTCCAGCAATGCGACAACCAGTAACGAATGACCGCCCAGCTCAAAGAAGTGATCGTGGCGTCCCACTCGATCGACCTTGAGGACCTCCCTCCACGCCTCGGCCAATACCTCCTCCATCTGCCCCTCGGGTGCCGCGTACCGGTCTTGTACCTGGGACGGTGCCTGCGGTTCAGGCAAGGCTTTTTGATCCAGCTTTCCGTTGGGAGTGAGCGGCAACGCATCCATCTGAACATACAACGCTGGCACCATGTAGCCTGGCAGCTGCAGCTGCAGGTAAGACCGTAGTTGTTCCGACCCAACCTCGCACCCTTCGACCGGTACGTAATACGCCACCAACGCGTTCTGCCGGTTTGCGTCGGCACGGGCGACCACGGCCGTCTCATGGATATGCGGATGCTCCAGCAATCTGGAGGCAATCTCGGCGGGCTCGATGCGGACGCCGCGAATCTTGATCTGGTCGTCGTTGCGACCCAGGTAGTCCAGCCGGCCGTCCGGCAACCACCGGGCAAGGTCTCCGGTGCGGTACATCCGTGAGCCAGGACTGCCGTCGAAAGGATCGACGACAAAGCGTTGCTCGGTCAGTGCAGCACGATCGAGATAACCGCGTGTGACCTGGGCACCGGCGATGTAAAGCTCGCCTGCCACGCCGATCGGCACCCGCCGTCCATGCATATCCAGAACATAGGCATGCATGTTTGCGATCGGCCGCCCGATCGGCACGCTGGATAGGGTCGTGTTCTCCCATCCAATGGGAACCTTATAGACGATACACCCCACCACCGTCTCGGTGGGGCCGTACTCATTGACCAGCCGGACGTCAGGCGCAAGCGCGCGCAGATGCCTGACGGTCGCGGTCGACAGCGCTTCGCCACCGACGACGAATAGTGCTGCTGCAGGCCTTGCGCCGCTTGCGGCGAGCTGTTGCGTCAGTACGTCCAGATGAGACGGCGTGATCTTGACAAGGCCCAGCGGTGTGTCCGAGCTCAGACGTTGCAGCAAGCCATCGATCTCGTCGTATTCCGGCAGCAGTTCGGTGGTGCCACCACACAGGAGCGGCAGATACAGGCTGGTCACCGTGGCGTCGAAGGATAACGAAGACGACACCAATGCACCTTGGTGCGGCTTGTAGTATTCCAGGGCCCAGTGCAGGTAGCTCACCAGCGCTGCGTGCGGCACCATCACACCCTTGGATCGACCGCTCGAACCGGACGTATAAATCACATAGGCCAGATGCGATGTATTCAGGCCGTCAACCGCCGGGTCAAGGGATGATGCCGATCGCCAGATAGGAACATCCAGATCGACCCGCGGGAGATCGGCATCGGCAAAGAGTGCGGACGTTGCGCCGTGCAGCAACACCGCACGAGGCGAGCTATCGAGCAGCATGTACGCCAGGCGCTCTGCTGGGTATCGCGGATCGAGTGGCACGTACGCGCCTCCGGCTTTCAATATCGCAAGCAGGGCCACGACAAGGTCCACACTGCGCTCCATGCAGATTGCCACCCGCTCGTCGGGCTGGAGCCCCATCTCGATCAAATAGCGCGCGAGCTGATTGGCCTGCGCGTTGAGTTGGGCGTAGGTCAGCTGCCGGTTTGCGCAGATCACCGCAACTGCGTCCGGAGTGCGAGCGGCCTGTGCCTGGAACAACGCCTGTAGCGTGCTATCGGGCACGGCGGTCTGCTCACCGTGGCTCCATCGCTCTATCGTTGCCAGCTCATCCGGGAGCGGCACTTCGAAGTCCTGCAGACGCCGCTCCGGATGGGCGACTGCCTGCTCCATCAACTGGATCAAGCGCTCGGTCAGCAGCGTGATCTCGTCCGACTCGAAATATGCCTTGTTGTAAATTGCGTGGAGCCAGGCGACCTCATCGTTCGCGTTGCTTCTCACGTACATCAACAGCGGGTTGTATTCCTGATTGTTGGAGCATTTGATCAAGCTCGAATGCGCGTTGCCGAAGCGGTACTCATGCTCGGCTTGTTCGAAAGAGAACACCACATCGAACAGGCGGGTGGCGCCACTCTTCAACATTCCACACGCACGTCCAATCTCGCTGACCGGAAAGCTCTGGTGACGATAGTCCGTGCGTAGCTCCTTGGCCAGGGCGGACACTATTTCGAGAAACGTCGATTCCGGGCTGTAGCGCATCCGCACTGGCGTGACCTGCGCAAACATGCCGATACACCCCTTGAACTGGTGGCCGGATCGATTGAGGATCGGCACCCCTACCGCGACATCGTCGCGCTGCACTGTCCGCGAAAAATAGATGTACAACGCAGCCAGACTGACTTGAAAGGCAGAGACGCCGTATGTCTCGGCAAAGGCCGTCATCCGATTCAGAAGCCCGGCCGGGAACTCACGCATGAAATTGACGCTGCGATCAGCGTCGACTGCATTGGCCAGCTGAGGCCGGGGCGAGAACATCGGCTCCGGAAGCGTGGCGTACTTTTCCAGCCAGTACTCACGATCCTTTTCGTAGCGCACCGACTGCTGATAGCTCAAATCCTGATCGATGAAATCCAGATACGACCTGACCTCGACCCGCGAGATGCGGCCAGCCCGTAGATCGTTGTAGACCCGGCTCAAGGTCTGGATCGTCAGGTACATTGACCAACCATCCAGAAGGATGTGGTGAGCTGTTACGACAAGCCGCCATCGTCCGGTCGCGACGCGACATAGCGCGAGCCGCCACAGCGGAGTTCCATCGAACTCAAACGGCGTCTCCATCTGCTCCTGAACCCATGCGTCTCGCCAGTGCTCAGGGTTTGGCCAAAGCGAGGCATCCGCGACCGAAACAGGCATTTCCATCTGACTGGAGAACGTCTGTAGAGGAATCCCATCGCTATCCACGTCCGACAAAATGCAAGTGCGCAACACTTCGCATTGATCGACCGTCGATTGCGCGGCCCGGCGAAAAAGACCGATGTCGATATCGTGATCGATATCAAGATAGCCACCGATGATCGAAGAAATTGAATGGCCGAGCATCACCTGCTCCAGCCAAATCTCTCGCTGCGGACTGCTGAGCGGGAACCCGGATTGCTCATTCGTTTGCATAAAATTTTCCTGTCTCAAGGCATGGTCGCAGAGCAGCCCGTGCGCGATAAACCCTTGCACGGTCGCCGGTTCAATCAGTGATATGGAGCAGAAGCAGGTTGCAGCCGAACTAACGCTACCGATCTGGCTGCGTGGTAAAAGCGTGCACAGCGACAGGACCTTGCAGCGCAGCCGAACGGGCAAGGATCCTGCTTTGGATTTTTTACTTATTTGTTAGCTGGCTGGATCACAACGACTTTCGAGTGATTATGTTTGCGTTGTGCCCGGCTGACTGCTTAGAACATTGCTGGTCAAGCCCAAAGCGCATACAGCGCTGGCTATTTTCGACTTCTTGGTTCAGGCCCTCCCAGGCTCGCTCCATAACGTCATTCATAGCATTGTTATGGCCACATCTACGGTGCGATCACCACCATCGCCCAAGTTATTTCTTATTGAGTCATCGTGGGTAGCCACGACCTTCAATCGATGGGCGAAGATTATCTTCCTCTTTGATGAATCTGCGCGACGAAACACAAATACAAGGTGATAATCATCACAATGAATTTTCACAATAAAAATGAAATAGATAGATTCAAACAAGAAATAAATCTAATCGTATAAACATAACAGGCGATACCTGCTGAGCATCCTTGAAATTCCGGAAAATCGGCCGACGAGAGCAAAGCTGGGATATCAGCCCTCTCTCGACTGGCTAGCCTTGGACAGCGCACAGCATCTGGATCGTGGCGGCCTTGCACGGAGCAAGCGCATGCAGCACGGCGTCTTGACGACCTGCCAGGCCGGCACCGGCGACGCCGTAAACACCACCGTCTCTCACGCCGTCGGCGAACGACTCAGTGCGCGACTTGCTCGTGGCCGTCGCTGGGATGCCTGCGTCGACTCGACTGGTCGCGCTCGACAGCTGCTACAGCATCGATCCGGGGGAGCCTCGACGCAAACAAGCCGAGTCGCGCTGGCTGATGACTTCGCGCAATCGCAGCAGATCTGCGCAGCACATCGAGCGCACGTCGCCAGGACAGGATCTGGTTGCCAGATCTGCCGCGTGCAACGGCCAGCACGCCGGCCAGCACAATCGTCTGCCAAGGTTTACATTCGATCATGGCGCAGCTCAGGGCGATGAGACGACTCTGCCCCGCCTGCATGGGGTACGGGAGCGTCAGCAGATGCGAGGATGCTGCGAGCGGAATCGCCATGCCGCATTTTGCGTGGGCAACAAAAAAGGGCCTTGCGGCCCTTTCGGTGATCGTCTGATCTTGCAACCGGACGTTCTTGTTTGGAGCGGGAAACGAGACTCGAACTCGCGACCTCAACCTTGGCAAGGTTGCGCTCTACCAACTGAGCTATTCCCGCGTGGAGCAAAATTGTACAGCTTGTCACTTCGTTGCGCTAGCCCTGACATCGTTGCCGATGCGAAAACACTGCGCATGCGATGTGGAGGCCTGGGCCGGAATTGAACCGGCGTACGCGGATTTGCAGTCCGCTGCATAACCACTCTACCACCAGGCCGAACATCTCACCCAAGGCATCCTGCCTTGAAACAACGAGACCCCGACACGGGGCCTTGTCTAACACTGGAGCGGGAAACGAGACTCGAACTCGCGACCTCAACCTTGGCAAGGTTGCGCTCTACCAACTGAGCTATTCCCGCTTGGGAGGCGAAATTCTACAGCGAACAGCATGGGTGTCAACTGTTGCTTTCGATTTTCTTCGACTTGTTGCTGATCGCCGCTTTTTCGTCGGCGCGCAGGCTTGGCCACGCCGCCTGCAGGTACTGGAATCCCGACCACAGCGTCAGCAGCGCGGCGATCGCCAGCGTCCAGTAACCGGCACGGAAGATCAGGCTGCCCAGCCAGATTTCGTGCGTGGGCATCTGCCCCGGCGTGACCGAATACAGCAGGCAGAGCAAGGCCACCATCTGCGCGGTGGTCTTGACCTTGCCGATCACCGCCACGCGCACCTTGGCACGCTGCCCGATCTCGGCCATCCATTCGCGCAGCGCGGAGACGGCGATTTCGCGCCCGACGATGACCGCCGCCCAGAACGCCATCCACGGTGTGGGATGGCCCTGCACGATCAGGAAAAGCGCCACGGCCACCATCAGCTTGTCGGCCACCGGATCGAGGAAGGCGCCGAACGCAGAGTACTGGTGATAGCGACGCGCCACCCAGCCATCCAGCCAGTCGGTGATGGCGGCCAGCGCGAAGACGCCGGCGGATGCGAAATTCGTCCAGGTGTACGGCAGGTAGAACACCACGACCAACACCGGGATCATCACGATCCTCAGCAGTGTCAGCCACGTGGGGATGGTCAACTTCATTACGGGCTCGACTCGCCTGGCGCATCGGGAAGCGCCAGCCCGTGCAGGTTAGCGTAGATTCGCGCGGCGAGTGCGGCATTGACCCCATCCACGCGCGCGATCTCGGCTTCGCCGGCAGCCTTGAGACCGACCAGACCACCGAAATGCTTGAGCAGGCTGGCCCGGCGCCGTGGCCCGATGCCGGGGATATCCTCGAGCTTGCTGGTCATGCGCGCCTTCTGGCGACGCCCGCGGTGCCCGGTGATCGCAAAGCGGTGCGCTTCGTCACGCACCTGCTGGATGAATTGCAGCGCCGGCGATGCGGCGCCCGGGCGAAGCTCGCGTCCGTCGGCCATGATCAGCGCCTCGTGCCCTGCCCTGCGCTCCTCGCCCTTGGCCACGCCGACCAGCAGCACGTTCTCCACGCCCAGGTCGGCCAGCGCGGCCTGCGCCTGCGCCAACTGGCCGGCGCCGCCGTCGATCAGCAACACGTCGGGCAGCACGCCGTTTTCTTCCACCGCGCGGCGGAAGCGGCGTTCGATCGCCTGGCGCATGGCCGCGTAATCGTCTCCCGGCGTGATGCCGGAAATATTGAAGCGCCGGTATTGCCCGCGCACCGGACCGCTGGCGTCGAAGACCACGCACGAGGCCACCGTGGCTTCGCCCATGGTGTGGCTGATGTCGAAGCATTCCACGCGCTTGACCGGCTCGGCCAGGCCAAGCATTTCGCGCAAGGCCTCGCTGCGCGCGTGCTGCGCGCTCTGACTGGTGAGTTCGGTGACCAGGGTCAGCTGCGCGTTGCGCGTGGCCAGCAGCAGATAGCCGGCGCGCTCGCCGCGCACGTTCCACTTCAGCGCCACCTTGTGTTCGGCAGCGGCGCTGAGCGCGGCTTCGATCAGCTCGGCATCGGGAATTTCGCGATCCAGCAGGATCTCGCGTGGCGGCGAATGTTCGGCGTAGTACTGCGAGACGAATGCAGCCAGGATCTCGTCGGCGCTGTCCTCGCCGTTGGTCTTGGGGAAGAACGAGCGCGTGCCCAGGTTGCGGCCGTCCCGGAAACTGAGCAGCAACACGCAGGCCTGGCTGGATTGCGTGGCGCAGGCCAGCACGTCCAGATCGGCGGCGCGGCCGTCGACATACTGGCGGTTCTGCATGCTGCGCAACGAGGACAACAGATCGCGCAGGCGGGCGGCACGCTCGAATTCGAGCGCTTCGCTGGCCTGCTGCATCGACTGCATGATCTCCTCGCCGAGCTGGTCGCTCTTGCCTTCGAGGAACATGGTGGCGCGACGCACCGATTCGGCGTAGTCGGGCGCCGCAACCAGGTCCACGCACGGACCGCTGCAGCGGCCGATCTGGTACTGCAGGCAGGGCCGCGAGCGATTGCGGAACACGCTGTCTTCGCAGCTGCGCAGCTTGAACAGCTTGTGCATCAGGCTCAGCGTTTCGCGCACGCCGGTCACGCCCGTATACGGGCCGAAATAGCGCCCCTGCACCGCACGCGGGCCGCGGTGCAGCGCAATCCGCGGCCAGTCCTCGCGCGTCAGCAATACATAGGGATAGCTCTTGTCGTCACGCAAGGACACGTTGTAGCGCGGCGACAGCGACTTGATCAGCTGGTTTTCCAGCAACAGCGCCTCGGCTTCGCTGCGGGTCACGGTGACGTCCATGCGCGCGACCTGCGACAGCATCGAGGTCAGCCGTGCATTCTTCGGCGTGCCGTTGAAATAGCTGCCCACGCGCTTGCGCAGGGCGCCGGCCTTGCCGACGTACAGCAGCGTGTCGTCGGCCGCGTACATGCGGTACACGCCGGGCGCGGTACTCAGTTGCGCCGCAAACGCCTTCCCATCGAAATCGACTTTGGGCCTTGCGTTCATTCGTCTATCGCAACATCGCTCAATGCGCCGCTGGCCAGGTCGTAGCGCAGGACGGCGTGGGCGTCGGTTTCGGCAATCCACACAGCGCCCGCCGCGACCGCCAGCCCGGCCGGGCCATGCAGCCGCCGTGGCAGCTCCACCGTGGTCAGTTCGCCGCCACCCAGGCGCAGGCAACGCAGGCGGCCATTGCCGGTATCGGCGATCCATAGCAACGGCGAATCGGCTGCCAGCGCGATGGCTTGCGGAAACTGCAGCTGCGCGGTGCCGCGCGGGCCATCCTGATCGCCGAACTGCCAGATGCCCTGCCCGCCGACCAGGGTCTGCACCAGATCGCCACGCAGCTGCATGGTGCGGATCGACGAGCCCAGCCCGTCGCAGACGTAGGCCACCTGCTGGACTGCTGCCAGGCCTGCCGGCTGCGCGAACGCTGCCAGGTGCCCGCTGCCGTCACGCAATTCAAGCGCGCCGGTGCCGGCGCGTGCGCTCAGCGCCGCACGCCCCAGGTGGTAGCTCCAGATGCGATTGTCGCCGGCCATGGCGATCAAGACCTGGTTGTCGGCCACCGCCAGCCCTTGCGGGTAATTGAGTGCGGACGCGCCAGCGAAGGCCAGCGGACCTTCCACCGGATCGCCTGCGCGACCCGTGCCGCACAAGGTGTCTACTTGCCCGCTGCCCAGGTTGATGCGGCGCAGTGCATGGTTGCCGGTGTCGGCGACGTACAACTGATCCCGCTCCAGCGCCAGGCCCTGCGGGCGGCGGAAGGCGGCTTCGCCGATGCGGCCGTCGATGAGATCGGCATTGCCGTGTCCGAACTGCCGCAAGACGCGCCCGCTGTGCGTGCATTCGAGCACACGATGGTGCCCGGTGTCGGCGACGTACAGCCGGTCCTCGGTGGCAGCCAACCCGGTCGGAAACCGCAATGCCAGGCGCGGCTCGGGGTCGCGCTCCGGCACGCCCTGCAGGTCGGCGTCGGACGGTTGCTGCTGGCCTTCGCACAGGGCGGCCAAGGCCTTGTCCAGATCGCCGGTGACGCCGACCAGCCGCTGGCGCTCGCGGCCATGCGCATCCAGCAACACCAGCGTCGGCCAGGATTCGATGCCGAACCGGCGCCAAGTTTCCCACTGGTTGTCGAGCAGGATCGGCGCGCTGACGCCGTGCCCGCGCAGTTGCTTGAGCGAGCGCTGCGGCAGGCGTTCGCTGTCGAAGCGCGGCACCTGCACCACGATCACCTGCAGGCGCCCGGGGCTGCGCGCCTGCCACTGCGCCAGCTCGGCCAGGCGCTCGGCGCACCACACCGAGCTGGCGTTGACGAACGCCAGCACCAGCGCACGGCCGCGATGCTCCTGCAAGGTGGAGGGCCTGGCGTTGAGCCAGGTAGGAAATTCCGGCAGTTCCTGGGTGAGCTGGGCAGTCATGCAGTGATTATGCCCAAGCGTGATTAGTCGCGGGTGAGTCTGGCCACGGTCTGGCGCGCGGCGGTATCGACCAGCTGCCAGACATCCTCGAAATCCTGGCTGCCGCCGGTGTACGGGTCGGGGATCTCGTCGCATGCGTCCACCCCGGCCCATGGCAACCACAGCGCGACCTTGCCGCGCAGCGGCGCCGGTGCCAGCCGCTGCAGATCGCGCAGGTTGCCGGTATCTGCGCACAGCAGCCAATCGAAATGCTCGAAGTCTTCGCGCAGCACCTGCCGCGCGCGCAGGCGGGAGATATCGACAGCGTGGCCGCGCGTGCAGCGGATGGCGCGCGGGTCCGGCGGCTCGCCGGCATGCCAGCCGCCGGTACCGGCCGAGTCGACCTGGATACGCCGCGACAATCGGGCCTCATCCAGTCGCGCGCGCAAGGCGCTCTCGCCCATCGGCGAGCGGCAGATATTGCCCAGGCAGACGATCAGCAGCTTCATGCCGACGCTACCTGTGCTTGTGCGCGCGCCAGATCGTCCGGCGTATCGATACCGGGCGGAAACTGCTCCGGCGTCAGTGCCACCGCGATGCGATGGCCGGCTTCCAGGGCGCGCAGCTGTTCCAGCGATTCGATACGCTCCAGCAGACCCGGCGGCATCGCCGCAAAGCGCTGCAGGAAGCCGGCGCGATAAGCGTAGATACCGATGTGGCGCAACCACTGGCCGTCTTCCGGCAAGCGCTCGCGCTGGCTGGCGAAACTGTCGCGGTGCCAGGGAATCGGCGCGCGACTGAAATACAGCGCATCGCCGCCAGCGGTGCGGACCAGTTTCACCACATTGGGATCGAACAGCTCGTGCGCGCTGTCGACCTGCGCGGCCAGCGTGGCCATGTCGGCGCCGGACTGCAGCAGCAACTCGGCCACCGCGCGAATGCCGGCCGCCGGCGCGAACGGTTCGTCGCCCTGCAGGTTGACCACGCAGGTGTCCGCATCCCAGCCGGCAATGCGTGCGCATTCGGCCAGACGGTCGGTACCGGAGACATGCGCCTGGCCGGTCATGGCGACGTGCACTCCAGGCAGCCCGTCGATCGCCTCGGCGATACGTGCATCGTCGGTGGCGACCCAGACCTGACCGGCGCCGGCCCGCAATGCGCGCTCGGCCACGTGACGGATCATCGGGCGATCGCCGATGAGACGCAGCGGCTTGCCCGGCAGCCGCGTGGAGGCGTAACGCGCGGGCACGGCCACCACGAACGGCATCGCGATGCCTGCTGCGTCCTGCGCCGCCGTGGGGCTGGAAGAGTCTGTTTGCACTTTTGGCTCGCTTTGTTGAGAATAATTCGTATTCGCCAGATCGGCCCGGCCGTTTCACCGCTCGGTTGCCGCAGCGACCACTCCATCAGTGTAACGATCCTCATGACTCCCGATTCCGCCGCCACACGCCGCCACCCGGCCCTGCGCCCCTTGTCCGTGGCACTGCTCTCGGTGCTGGCCAGCCCTTCCCTGGCATTGGCCGAGGATGCCGCCGAGCGTGCGCGCACGCTCGATACCGTGGAGGTGCAGGCCGAGCGCACCGATGGCTATACCCTCCGCAAGACCGACAGCGCCACTAGGCTGGCACTCACGCCGCTGGAGACCCCGCAGTCGGTGAGCACCATCTCGCGTCAACAGATGGACGATTTCGCGCTCAACAACGCCAATGACGTGCTTGCGCTGGCCGCTGGCGTCAATGTCGAACGGGTCGAAACCGATCGTACCTATTACACCGCGCGCGGCTTCGACATCCTCAATTTCCAGGTCGATGGCTTGGGGCTGCCGTTCACCAACGGACTGGCCGACGGCGATGTGGACACCGCGATCTATCAGCGCATCGATGTGCTGCGCGGTGCCAATGGCCTGCTGTCGTCCACCGGCAACCCATCGGCGACGGTCAATTTCGTGCGCAAGCGCCCCACCGATGCGCTGGCCGGCGCGGTGACGCTCAGTGGCGGCTCCTGGTCCAATTACCGCGTGGACGCCGATGTCTCCGGCCCGCTCAACCAGTCCGGCAGCGTGCGCGGGCGCGCCGTGGGCGCCTGGCAGGAAGGCGACAGCTATCTGGACCGCTATTCGATCGACAAGAAGGTCTTCTACGGCGTGCTGGAGGCGGACCTGACCGACAGCACGCTGCTGACGGTGGGCGCCAGCTACCAGGACAATGCACCACAGGGCGGCATGTGGGGCGCGCTGCCGCTGTACTACAGCGACGGCACCCAGGCACGCTACGATCGCTCGACCAGCACTTCCACCGACTGGAGCCACTGGGGCAGCACCGACAAGCGCGTTTTCCTGGAACTGCAGCAGGCGCTCGGCGGCGACTGGTCGCTGAAGGGATCGTTGAACTATCGCCGCTTCGATACCGAGGGTGACCTGTTCTATGTGTACGGCCAACCCGACCGCCAGACCGGCCTTGGCCTGTTCGCCTACCCTTCGTACTACGAGAGCAGCGAGTCGCAGAAGTTCGCCGATGTCTATGTCTCCGGCACCTTCGCGCTCGGGGGCAGACGCCACGACCTGGTGGCTGGCGTGAACTGGGGCACGCTCGACACAGAGCAGTTGTCGCTGTACGGACGCGGCATCGGCAACGCGCTGCCGCGCCTGGAAGACTGGACCGGCAGTTATCCAAAGCCGCCGTTCGACGCAGGGACCGACGGCGCTGCTTTCGATATGACACGGCGCACAGCCTATGTCACTGCGCGCTGGAGTCTGGGCGATCGACTGAAGGTGATCACCGGCGTCAACCAGACCCAGGTGGAGAGCAACGGCACCAACTACGGCCTGCAGCACCGCTACGACAGCAACCAGACCCTCCCCTTCGTGGGCGCGGTCTACGCCTTCGATCCGAATTACGCGCTGTACGCCAGCTATGCGGAGATCTTCAATCCGCAGACCGAGCTGGATCGCAATCTGAACGTGCTCGATCCCATCACCGGCAACAACGCCGAACTGGGCATCAAGGGGCAATGGCTGGACGGCCGCATCAACGCGGCATTCGCCCTGTTCCGCGCCAAGCAGGACAACACCGCAGAGGGCGATGGCAACGTGGGAGCATTGCTGGTCTATCGGGGCATCGACGCCACCTCCACCGGCTACGAAGCCGAGGTGGCCGGGCAACTGGGCGACTCCTGGCAGTTGAGCGCGAGCTACACGCAGCTGAGCCTGCAGGGCGACAACGGCGAAAACGTGCGCACCTACGTGCCGCGGCGCATGGCCAAGCTTGCGACCACCTACCGTGTTCCAGGGCTCGAACAACTCAAGCTGGGCGCCAACGTGCGCTGGCAGGAAGCCATCACCCGCGTGCAGGACAGCGGCCCTGGCATCATCCGGCAGCCAAGCTATGCGCTGGTCGGGGTGATGGCCAACTACGAGATCACCCCGCAGTTCAGCGCGACACTCAATATCAACAACCTCACCGATCGCACCTACATCAACAGCCTGTACTGGGACCAGGGCTATGCGGGCCCGGGCCGCAACTGGTGGCTGTCGCTGAATTACCGCTTCTGACCGGCCGCGCATACTGCCAATCCAACACTAAGAGCAGCTAGCAAAACGACTGCGCGGCCGCCAGGCGGGCGCGGTCGGTGCTCGGAATCGGCATGTACCACGCGTACACTGCGGCTCCTCCGCGCCGTCCGCACCCACCTGACGACCGCTCGCTACGTTTTGTTAGCCGCTCTAAAAAGGCACCCTACGGGCGCCTGCTTGTTTCCTGATCGCCTTGCAGTGTGGCGGTCGCACCCGCGCCCCTGTCGGGGTGCCGTCTGCCGTGGCGTATGGAAACAGCACGGCCCGGCGCGATGCCAGGGCGCCTGTCAGTCGCGACCACGACTGGCCAGCCTGTCCAGGCGGTCCAGCAGGCTCACCCAGAACGCGGCAGGCAGCTCGGCCTTGAGCGGTACGCTGTACAGCCACTCGTCGGCGAATGGCCGGCATTTCACCGCGTCCTTTTCGGTCATCAACACCGGCAGGCGGCTACCGAAGCTGAAATCCGCTGCCGTATAGACATGATGGTCGGGAAATGCATGCGGGACGACTCCGATGCCGCGTGCGCGCAGCATGGCGAAGAAGCGTTCCGGATTGGCGATACCGGCAACCGCATGCACGCGTTGCCCGGCCAGCATGCTCAACGGCTGTGCCCGCTTGCCATCCATCGGCTGCACGCTGTCGATGCTCAGCCGCATCTGCCATTCGCCGAAACCGGCATCGGCCGGCTCTTGAGGCGCGGCAGCCGCGCTGGCCTGACCGAGATTGATCACGCGAAAGTCGCACTCCTGCGCGCGTGCGGCCGGTTCGCGCAGCGGCCCGGCAGGCAGCAGGCGGCCATTGCCGTAGCGGCGCTGGCCGTCGACCACTTCGATTTCCACATCGCGGGCCAGCCGGTAGTGCTGTAGACCGTCGTCGCACACGACGATGTCGCAGCCCGCTTCGACCAGGGCGCGTGCAGCCGCCACACGGTTGCCGTCCACACGGACGCGTGCACCGGTCTTCCAGGCGATCAACACCGGTTCGTCGCCCCCCAGTGCCACTGGCGTGTCCGCATCGACCCAGCGGGCGGTGCCGGCGTCGTCACGGCCATAGCCACGGCTGGCCACACCAGGGGTCCAGCCGGCCTCCTGCAGCTTGGACACCAGTGCGATGGTCAGCGGCGTCTTGCCGGTACCACCTGCAGTGACATTGCCCACCACGATCACCGGCACCGGCACCCCATGCCGCTTGCGCCAGCCGCGACGGTACAGACCACGCCGTACTGCAATCGCGGCGCTGTAGACCGGCGCCAGCAGGCGCGCCGCCAGCGGAATCGGCGCGTTGTCGTACCAATAGCCCGGCGTGCGGGCGCCGCGCTTGCTCATGCCTGGCGTTCGCGGAACTGCATGCCGTGCAGATGCGAGTACAAGCCGCCCTGCGCCAGCAATTCGGTGTGGGTGCCGCGCTCGACGATGCGGCCCTGGTCCATCACCAGCACCTGATCGGCATGCTCGATGGTGGACAGGCGGTGCGCGATCACCAGCGTGGTGCGGTCGGGCATGAGCTTGTGCAAGGCGTCCTGCACCAGCCGCTCGGACTCGTTGTCCAGCGCAGCGGTGGCCTCGTCCAGGATCAGGATCGGTGCGTCCTTGAGCATCGCGCGCGCGATGGCCAGGCGCTGGCGCTGGCCGCCGGACAGCCGCCCGCCCTTGGCGCCGACATGCGACTGCAGGCCTTCCGGCAACTGCGCGACGAACTCCATGGCATTGGCACCGAGGATGGCGCGTTCCAGTTGCCCGGCATCGGCATTGCGCATTTCGCCATAGGCGACATTGTCGGCAATGCTGCCGTCGAACAGCATCACCTGCTGGCCGACCAGCGCGATCTGGCGACGCAGGTCGGCCAGCGAGTAGGCCTGCACCGGATGCCCGTCGAGCAGGATCTGCCCTGCCTCGGCCTCGTAGAAACGCGGGATCAGCTTGATCAGGCTGGATTTGCCGCTGCCGGAACGGCCGACGATGGCGGTGACCGTGCCGGGTTGGGCGACGAAGCTGACATCGGCCAGGGCCGGGTTCACCTGTTCCGGATAGCGCGCGGTCACGCCGCGAAATTCGATCAGGCCCTTGGCGCGCGTCAAGGGCAGCGTGCCCTGGTCCGGCTCGTCCGGGCTGTCGAGGACCGAGAACAGGCGCTCGGCCGAAGCCAGGCCGCGCTGCACCATGTTCTGCACATTGGTGAGCTGCTTCAGCCCCGGGATGATCGTCAGCATCGAGGTCATCAGCACCACGAAGTCGCCCGCGGTCAGGCGCCCGGCCAGGGCCTGCGCACCGGCCACGAACAGCAACGCCGACAGGCCGATCGCACCGATCATCTGCACCGTGGCGGTGGAAATGCCGCGGGTGGATTCGACCTTCATCGCCAGGCGCAGATTGCGGTCGGCCAGCGCGCCGTAGCGCTCCATCTCGGTCTGCTGGGCACCGTAGATCTTGACCTCCTGGTGGCTGGACAAGGTCTGGTCGGCCGCCTGCAACAGGTGCGCGCCGCTCTCCTGGATGCTGTGGCTGATGCGCCGATAGCGCCGCGCCACCTTGTCCATCACCCACGCCAGCACCGGTGCCAGCACCACGATGGTGAGCGTGACCTGCCAGCTATGCCACAACATCAGCGCCAGAGCGCCGATCACCTGCAGCGACTGCTGGATCATGACCTTGACCGCGTCCACGGCCGCCTGTGCGACCTGGTCCGAATCCGAGCCCAGACGGATCAGCATCGAGGGCACCGGTTCCGAATCGAACCTCGATCCGGGCAGGCGCAGGTACTTGGACATCACCTTGACGCGCAGATCGCGCGCAATGCTGCGCGCGGACTTGCCCATCGCCATATCGGTGATGTAGCCGGCCACGCCACGCACCACGAACAGCAGGATGATCTGCACCGGCAGCCAGCGGCTGACTTCGGCGTTCTTGTAGATGAAGGTTTCGTCGGTGATCGGCTTCATCAACGCCAGGAAGCCGGTGGTGCCTGCCGCTTCGATCAACGCGGCGACCAACGCGGCGAGCAGCAGCAGCCGATAGGGTTTTGCGAACGCCAACAGGCGACGGTACGTGCGCCAGGACGAAACTGGCGCCGGGCGATCGTTGGGGGTGGTCACTGGCGGGTTCCGTTCTTGCTGGCGTTGCCGCCGCTGCCGGTCTGCGGCGCGGTGGCGATGGCGATGCGCCGGAAGCCGAGCTGGCCCAGCGCATCCTGCGCGGTGACCACGGCCTGGTACGGCGTACGCGCATCGGCACGCATCAGCACCGTCTGCTCGCGGTCGTCGCCGGCAATCTGGGCGATGCTCTGCTTCAGGGCTTCGACATCCGAGCGCAGCACTTCCTGATCGTTGATGAAGTAGTGCCCGTCGGCATTGACCAACACGCTGAGCGAGCGCGGCGGCGCGCTGGTGTTCTGGTCGCTGGCGGTCGGCAGCTGCAATTGCAGCGTGGAACGTGCGTCGAAGGTCGTGGTCACCACGAAGAAGATGATGAGGACGAGGATGACGTCAATCAATGGCACCAGGTCGATATGCGGCTCGTCCTGGCTTCGGTCGCTGCCGATGCGCATCCGTCAGCCCTTCGCCGCAACAGGCGCGACGCCCGACGCTGCTGGCGGCGCGGATGGCGCAACCACGCGCCCCTCCATGGTGTCGAGCAACAGCGTGGCCTCCTGCTCCATCTCGATGATGTAACCGGTGATGCGCCCCTTGAAGAAACGGTGCGCCATCAGTGCCGGCACCGCGATGATCATGCCGGTGGCGGTGCACACCAGCGCCTTGCCGATGCCGCCGGCCAGCTGGTTCACATCGCCCACGCCGTGGTCGAGGATCCCCAGGAACATCTGGATCATGCCGACCACGGTGCCCAGCAAGCCCAGCAGCGGCCCGGCCGAGGCGATCGTGCCCAATGCGTTCAGATACCGCTCCATGCGATGCACCACATGGCGACCGGTGTCCTCGATGCGTTCGCGGACCAGATCGCGCGGCCGGCCGCGTACATCCAGCGCGGCTGCCAGCAAGGCACCCAGTGGCGAATTGCGCCGCAACGACTCGATATGGGTGGGGTCCAGCTTGCCGCGCGCGGCCCAGTTGCGCACCTCTTCGCCCAGCCCCGGGGGCGTCACTTCGTTGCGGCGCAGGGTCCACAGACGTTCCAGCACGATCGCCAGCGCGATCACGCCCAACAACAGCAACGGCACCATCGGCCAACCGCCCGCCTTGACCAGCTCCAACACGATTCGATTCCTCCGGCAACGCGGCCGCCTATTCGCTGGCCGATAGAATAGCAGCCGACCGCCGCCGTTCCGCAGCATCCCATAGCCGCGGCTGCCAACGGCGCCGCTCGCGCACCTGCAGGCCGTTCGCCCCCAGCCAGACCCTGATCGCACCGGACTGGGCAGTATCGAGCACTTCGGCGCCACTGCCCCGCCAGCGCTCTACCACCTGCGCCCGCGGATGCCCGAAGCGGTTGCCGTGCCCCGACGAGACCAGCGCCAGCCGCGCGCCGCTGGCGGCGATGAAGCCGGCATGCGAGCCATCCGCACTGCCATGGTGCGGCACCACCACCAGCTCCGCCCGTAGCAGCGGTGCGTGGTCGCGTAGCAGCCGCTGCTCCACGAGCGCGTCGATATCGCCCGGCAGCAGCGCGCTGGCGTAACGTGTCTGGACCCGCAGCACGCAGCTGGATTGATTGCGCAGGTACGGGAACGCCGGCCCCGGATGCAGGACCCGAAAGCGCACGCCATCCCACTCCCACTGCTGTCCGGCGTGACAGCGCGTACTGACATCCAGCGGCGCACCCGGCGGCGCGGCGGTCTTCGCAACCGGCATGCCGGCACGCACCGCCGTATAGCCGCCGGCGTGATCGGCATCGGCATGGCTGAGCACGATGGCATCCAACCGACGCACTCCGAGTGCATGCAGGGCGGGCAGCACCACGCGTTCGCCGGCATCGAAGCCATCGCGCACCGCCGGGCCGGTATCGACCAATACAGCATGGTGCTGGGTGCGCACCAGCACCGCCAGACCCTGCCCCACGTCCAGCACCTGGATGTCGGCCTCGCCGGCGGCAGGCAGGGCGCGATCCGGCCACAGCAGCGGCAGCCACAGCAGACAGGCCATGGCCTTGCCCGGCGTGCCTCGCGGCAATAACAACCAGAACGCGCCCAGCAATGCGGCGATCAGCGCGATGGCATCGGATTCGGGCACCCACCACAGCGCCACGGTGGTCTGCCCGAGCCAGACAAACCCCGGCCAGGTCAGTTCGAAACACCAACCTGCCAGCTGCCACGCCCAGACACCTGCGCCAGCATGCATGGCTTCCAGCGCGGTGCCGATCAGGCACAGCGGCACGACCACGAAGGTCCACCAGGGAATGGCCAGCAGATTGGCGAACGGCCCCACCAGGGACGCCTGCCCAAACAGGCTGATGGTGAGCGGCAGCAAGCCGATGGTGGCCACGGTCTGTGCGGAGAGGAAGCCGCGCACGATGGCGCGATCATTCGATGGCAGGCACCACACCAGCCAGGCGACACCGGCAAAACTGAGCCAGAAGCCGGCCACCAGTACGCTCAGGGGGTCCCACAGCAACACCGCCAGCAAGGCAAGCGCGAGCATCTGCGCAGTCGTGGCGCCTCGCCGCGTGACCCGCGCCAATGCCACGACCGCGATCATCAATACGGTCCGCACGGTCGGCAGCGCCAGCCCGGCAAGCACAGCGTAGGCGGCCGCACCGAGCAATGCGGCCAGCGCGGCGGCATGCACGCGTGGAATCACCGCACCCAACCCCGGCTGCCATCGCCACAGCGCTGCAACCACCAGCGCAAAGAAGGCGGCGACCAGGCCGACATGGAATCCGGAGATCGCGATCAGGTGGCTGAGCCCGGTCGCGCGCAAGGTGGCCCAGGCCGCATCGTCCAGGCCGCGGGTGTCGCCCAATGCCAGCGCACGCAGATACGGCGCAGATGCGCCTGGCACCCGGTCGGCGATGCGTTGCGACATCTGCTCGCGCCAGGCATCCACGCCGCGCGGCGCAGCAAGCTGACGGGCCGCGCCGTGGTCGCGTACATAGCCGGTTGCCGCGATGCGCTGCGCCAGTGCCTGGCGTTCGGCATCGAACCCTCCCGGGTTTCGCAGCCCGCGCGGTGCGCGCAACTTGAGCCGCAGTTGCCACCGGGCACCGGCACGCAATGCGGCGCGTGGTCCAACCTGCTGCGCCTGGAAGGCGTCGTACCACGCCAGTTGCAGCAGCTTGCCGCGCACTGCCGCCGGCTGCGACCGATCGCGATCGACACGCAGCTGAAAGCGGGTGCGCCGCTGCTCGGCCACCGGCAGCCCGACCACCTCGCCACGTACGGTGAGATCGTGCGTTTCGTCGCCTGGAAGCAACTGCGCCTGCAGTGCCCGACCCGCATGCCAACCGGTAAGAGCGAAGCCCAGTACCACGGTTGCAGGCATCAGCACCCACACCGTCGCGCGCGGACGCCACCACAAGATCCCAAGAATGCTTACAAGGCCTGCGCCACCAGAGACCGCGTAGATCGCCGACGACAGCACCGCCGGCGACCACGCGCAGCCGACCACGCCCAGCAGCAGCGCCACCGCGATGGGAACCGCCGATGCAAGCGGTGCCGGTGTCACCCTGGGTGCCGAGACATCCATGCCATTCCGCCATCCTGACGCCCTGAATCCACGACCTCAGACTAGACCAGGCTGGCTGGCGTCCCCAACGGTGGTTTGCCCGCTGCAGGGTAGGAAGAAGACGGGTTCGCGGTGGCGGATGTTCCTCACACCGAGCGCTCCGACCAACCGACACAGAAACAGACATCCGGACGCATACGTGATGGTGTCCTCGGAATGTAGGTTGAACGATCTCCGCAACATGCCCGCCTCCGTCGCGATGCACTGCCGGTTCGCGACGCTCGACGAACTGGCGATCGATACCGCGATCATCGCGATCCGGATGCTGCCACCAGCATCGGGGCAGTCGGGTCGAGCCAGCTCACCGCGTCTGGCGCTGGCGCAGACCATACGCGTGTGATCGCTCGATCAGCTGCGCGCGTGAATCCGTACAGACGGACACATACCGGCGATGCGACATATCACATGCAGCCATCCGTTGACTGCAGATCAAGCATTCGCCTCGATTTCATGGGACAGGCGCTATGGTCTGGGCTGTTATCGAGGAGTTCCCCCACATGCGTAAGGGCATTGCATTGATCGTCGGCGTGACCGGCATTTCCGGTTACAACCTCGCCAACGTGCTGGTGGCCGATGGCTGGACCGTCTATGGTCTGGCGCGTCGGCCGCTGCCGCAGGACGGCGTCATCCCGGTGGCTGCCGATCTGCTGGATGCCGAAGGCACCCGCACCGCTTTGCAGGGTTTGCCGATCACCCACGTGTTCTTCTGCACCTGGACGCGGCGCGACACCGAGCGCGAAAACGTCCAGGCCAATGGTGCGATGATGCGCAACCTGTGCGAGGCCCTGAGCCATGCACCGCTCAAGCACATGGCCCTGGTCACCGGCACCAAGCACTACCTGGGCGCATTCGAAAATTACGGCAGCGGCAAGGCGGAAACGCCGTTCCGCGAAAGCGAGCCGCGCCAGCCGGGCGAGAACTTCTACTACACGCTCGAAGACCTGCTGTTCGCGAACGCCGAACGCCACGGCTTCGGGTGGAGCGTGCATCGCTCGCACACCATGATCGGCATGGCCAATGGCAGCAACGCGATGAACATGGGCGTGACACTGGCCGTCTATGCATCGTTGTGCAAACACACCGGTCAGCAGTTCGTGTTTCCGGGCTCGCAGGCGCAATGGAACAGCCTCACCGACCTCACCGATGCCGGCCTGCTCGGCCGACAGCTGGCCTGGGCCGGACTCAGCCCGGCAGCGCGCAACCAGGCCTTCAACACCGTCAACGGCGATGTGTTTCGCTGGCGCTGGATGTGGGGGCAGATCGCGCAGTTCTTCGAGCTCGATGCAGCGCCCTGCCCCGACACGCCACAACCGCTGGAAGCGCGCCTGACCGAATCCGCACCGGCGCTATGGGCCGAGCTGGCTGCCAGGCACCAACTGGTGGAAGCGGACGTCAACCGGCTGGCCTCGTGGTGGCACACCGATGCGGACCTGGGCCGCGAGATCGAGTGCGTCAACGACATGACCAAGAGCCGCGAACTGGGCTTTATGGATTTCTACGACAGCCGCGCCTCGTTCTTCGAACTGTTCACCCGGCTGCGGGCACTGCGCATCATTCCTTGATCGTGTTTTGAGTATCAGCGCGGGTCTTCAATGGCCTGCGGTTGTTGCTCGCGCCGCCATCGGAAGACCGATGGCGGCGCAGCGCTCACACCGCCGAAGGCGCCAACTCGCGCAGCTTGCCCTGGTGCAACTCCAGCACGCGATCCAGACGACGCGCCAGGCTGCGGTCGTGGGTCACCAATACCAGGCTGGTGCGCTGGGCGCGATTGAGTTCCAGCATCAGCTCGAACACCGTGCCGGCGGTCTTGTCGTCGAGATTGCCGGTGGGCTCGTCGCCGAGCACGCAGCCGGGGCGATTTACCAGGGCACGCGCCACCGCACAGCGCTGGCGCTCGCCACCGGAAAGCTCGCCGGGCTTGTGCTCGATACGATGGCCCAGGCCGACCGATTCCAGCAGTTGCAGCGCCTGTCCGCGCGCCACCGCCACCTCCTTGCCCGACAGCAGTACCGGCATCATCACGTTCTCCAGCGCGGTGAATTCCGGCAGCAGGTGATGGAATTGGTACACGAAGCCCAGCGCCTGGTTGCGCAGCTTGCCGCGCTGGCCGTCGGACAGCGCCGACATGCGCTGGCCTGCGACGTAGACCTCACCGGAGGTGGGGATATCCAGGCCGCCCAGCAGATGCAGCAAGGTGCTCTTGCCCGCACCGGAGGCACCGACGATGGCCACCGTTTCGCCTGTCGCCACCGACAGGTCCAGCCCGTCGAACACCGGCGTGCGCATCTTGCCTTCGGCATAGGTCTTGGCCAAGGCTTCGGCGCGAATTACCAGATCGGCGTGGTTCGGCGCTTGCATTGTCGATTCCCGATTCGCCAATCCCGATTCCCGGATCTCATTCATAACGCAGCGCCTCCGCTGGTTGGGTCCGCGAGGCGCGCCACGCCGGGTACAGGGTCGCCAGGAAACTCATGACCAACGCGACCACGGTGATGATCACCACGTCCTGCGTCTGCATGTCGGTGGGCAGGCCGGTGATGTAGTAGACGTCCTCGGGCAGCAGCTTGACGTTGAAGACCGCTTCGATCACGCCCAGGATGCGTTCGAGATTGAGCGTCAGCACGATGCCGCCGATCACGCCCATGATGGTGCCCATGAAGCCGATCAGCGAACCCTGCACCATGAACACCTGCATCACGCCGCCGGGCGACAGCCCCAGCGTGCGCAGAATGGCGATGTCGGCCTGCTTGTCGGTCACCAGCATCACCTGCGAGGACACCAGGTTGAACGCGCCCATCGCCACGATCAGCGACAGCAGGATACCCATCACGGTCTTTTCCATCTTCAACGAGTGATAGAGGTTGGCGTTTTCCTGGGTCCAGTCGCTGACGCGATACGGGCCGTGCAGGTTGAGCGCCAGGTCGCGCGCCACGTTCCAGGCCTGGTCCATGTCGTGCAGGCGCAGCCGCACGCCGGTCACGCCATCCATGCGCAGCACGCGCCCCAGATCCTGCATGTTGACCACCGCCAGGCCGCGGTCGATCTCGTTGTAGCCAGCCTCGAAGATGCCGCTGACGGTGAAGCGCTTGAGCCGCGGCATTGCGCCCAGTGGGGTGGCCTGGGTATCGCTGAGCAGCACGACGATGCCGTCGCCCACGTCCACCCCCAGCCACAGCGCCAGTTCCTTGCCGATGATGATGTTGTAGGAGCCGGGCGTGAGGCTGTCGACCGACCCTTGCTGCATCTTCTTGGCCAGCACCGACACCTTGGCTTCTTCGGAGGGGATCACCCCGCGCACGATGGCCGGTTGCTTGCGCGGGCCCTGCAGCAGGGATTCGGTTTCGATATACGGCGCGGCGCCGGCCACACGCGGGTCGGCCATGGCGACCTCGACCGCATGCTGCCAGTCGCGCATCGGCGCACCTTCGGCACTGACCGTGGCATGCGCGGCCATCTGCAGCAGACGGTCGCGGATTTCCTTCTGGAAGCCGCTCATCACCGCCAGCGTGGTGATCAGCACGGTCACGCCCAGGGCGATGCCCAGGATCGACGCCATCGAGATGAAGGAGATGAAGCCATTGCGCCGCTTGGCGCGCAGGTAGCGCAAGCCGATGGCAACCGGGATAGGTTTGAACATGCGGTTCAACCAGAAAAGGGACGCTATGGTGCCACTTGCAGCGCCCGGGACGAAATCGCGTGCGCCTGTGCGGCCAGACGCAGTTCACGTCGCTGCGCTGCCGGCAGGGTGTCCGGCCAGAAAAGCAGCCGGCCACGGCGTTGACCCCTGCCCTGCCAGGACACCACCGCAATCGGTCCGCGCCAGCTGACCTGCAGATCCTCCACCCGTTCCCCATCGACGCTGGCCGCCGCATCGCTCCATGGCACCACCAATTGACGTGGCGGCGAGCGCAACAGCTGGCGCAGCGAACGCGTGCCCAGCACCACGGCACAAGCGGACAACAACAGTGCTACCCACATCGGCGCGCCGCTGCGCCACACCGCGCACTGGGCCAGCAGCGCCATCGCCCCCAGCGCGCAGGCAAGCCCGCGCGAGGGACGCCATTCAAGCCGGCATGGCGCGGATATCGGCGATGAGTGCGGCGTTGTCGGCATCCGGGCAGGCCTCGTATCCCATGAACCAGCGCCACAACTTATCGTCTTCGCAATCCAGCAACTGTAGGAAAACCGCGCGCTCTGCCGCCGGTGCTTGCGCCCAGCGCCGGTCCAGATAGCGGCCGAACAATTGATCCAGCTCGCGCATGCCCCGCCGGCAGCGCCAGCGCAACTTCTTCAGCAGTGTGTCTTCATCCATTTTTCTCTCCACCCCGCCCTGCGGCAGGCCGAAAACGACAGCGGCACCTGACCTGGAGGCCGGTGCCGCTGCGAACCGCATCCCGCCCTGGCGGGACCGCCTTGCTGTGCGATCAGGCGCGACGCGCCATCATCAGCTTCTTGATCTCGGCAATGGCCAATGCCGGATTCAATCCCTTCGGGCAGGTGCGCGCGCAGTTCATGATGGTGTGGCAGCGATACAGCTTGAACGGATCTTCCAGGTCGTCCAGGCGCGCACCGGTGTCTTCATCGCGCGAGTCGATGATCCAGCGGTAGGCCTGCAGCAGGATCGCCGGGCCCAGGTAACGCTCGCCGTTCCACCAATAGCTCGGGCAGCTGGTCGAGCAGCAGGCGCACAGGATGCACTCGTACAGGCCGTCGAGCTTCTTGCGGTCTTCGGGCGACTGCAGGCGCTCACGGTCCGGCGGCGCCGGAGTCTGAGTGCGGATCCACGGCTTGATCGAGGCGTACTGCGCGTAGAAATGCGTCAGGTCCGGCACCAGGTCCTTGATCACATCCATGTGCGGCAACGGGTAGATCGGCACCTCGGCTTTGCCGCAGGCCGCGATGGCCTTGGTGCAGGCCAGCGTATTGGTGCCGTCGATGTTCATCGCGCACGAACCGCAGATGCCTTCGCGGCACGAGCGGCGGAAGGTCAGGGTCGGGTCGATCTCGTTCTTGATCTTGATCAGCGCGTCCAGAACCATCGGGCCGCACTTGTCCAGATCGATCTCGTAGCTGTCGGTGCGCGGATTGGCATTGCCATCCGGATCCCAGCGGTAGACCTTGAAGGTACGGGTGTTCTTGGCGCCTTGTGCAGGGTAATGCTTGCCCTTGCCGATCTTGGAATTCTTGGGGAGGGTGAACTCTGCCATAGCTGCTCTCGTTGGCTCAGGCGACGCGCAGTGCAAGCGAAGACCGCACCGTGCGCATGAAATTGAAAACGATGGATGCCACCACCGATACGGTGGCGCGGCCGCCGGCACGCTGCCGGCGCCGCACCTGCGTCAGGCCTGCTCCGCACCGTGCAACCGCAACGTCCGTGCGCACCACGCGCTGGGTCGATCGGGTCATGGGGGCGGTATCAGGCATCGGCATCGACGATCAGTAGACGCGCGGCTTCGGCGGAACCACATCCACTTCCTTGCTCAGCGTGTACATATGGACCGGGCGATATTCGAAATCGCACTTGCCCTTGTCGTCCACGGTGACCAGCGTGTGCTTCTGCCAATTGACGTCGTCGCGCTCGGGGAAGTCCTCGTGCGCATGCGCACCGCGGCTTTCCTTGCGCTGCTCGGCCGAGTTGATCGTCGCCACGGCGTTGAGCAGCAAGTTGTTCAACTCGTAGGTCTCGATCAGGTCCGAGTTCCACACCAGCGAACGGTCCGACACCTTGACGTCTTCGAAGGTGGCGAAAATCTGCGCCATCTTGTCCACGCCTTCCTTCAGCGTCTTGCTGGTACGGAACACCGCAGCGTCCGACTGCATGGTGCGCTGCATGTTGTCGCGGATCACCGAGGTCGGCGTGGAGCCGTTGGCGTGGCGCAACTTGTCCAGCAGGCCCAACGCCTTGTCGCAGGCATCGGACGGCAGCGGCTTGTGCGGCTGGTTGGTCTTGATGGTTTCCGCGCACCGGTTGGCCACCGCGCGGCCGAATACCACCAGGTCCAGCAGCGAATTGGAGCCCAGGCGGTTGGCACCATGCACAGACACGCAGGCCGCTTCGCCGATGGCGTACAGGCCGGGCACCACCGCATCCGGGTTGTCGCCCTGCTTGCGCACCACTTCGCCGTGGTAGTTGGTGGGGATGCCGCCCATGTTGTAGTGCACGGTCGGCAGCACCGGAATCGGCTGCTTGGCCACGTCCACGCCGGCGAAGATGTGCGCGCTCTCGGCGATGCCGGGCAGCTTGTCGTTGATCACTTCCGGGCCGAGATGGGTCAGGTCGAGCAGGATGTGGTCCTTGTGCTCGCCGACGCCACGGCCTTCGCGGATCTCGATGGTCATCGAACGCGACACCACGTCGCGCGAGGCCAGATCCTTGTAATGCGGTGCATAGCGCTCCATGAAGCGCTCGCCGTTGCTGTTGCGCAGGATGCCGCCTTCGCCGCGCACGCCTTCGGTGATCAGGCAGCCCGCACCGTAGATGCCGGTGGGGTGGAACTGCACGAACTCCATGTCCTGCATCGGCAGGCCGGCACGCATCACCAGGCCGCCGCCGTCGCCGGTGCAGGTGTGGGCCGAGGTGGCGCTGAAGTAGGCACGGCCATAGCCGCCGGTGGCCAGCACCACGCCCTGCGCACGGAACAGGTGCAGCGAGCCTTCGGCCATGTCCAGCGCGAGTACGCCGCGGCAGACGCCCTCGTCGTCGAAGATCAGGTCGAGCGCGAAATACTCGATCATGAAACGCGCGTTGTGCGCCAGCGACTGTTGGTACAGCGTGTGCAGCATGGCGTGGCCGGTACGGTCGGCCGCGGCGCAGGTGCGCTGCGCGGACGGGCCTTCGCCGTACTTGGTGGTCATGCCGCCGAACGGACGCTGGTAGATCTTGCCCTCTTCGGTGCGCGAGAACGGCACGCCGTAATGTTCGAGCTCGATGATGGCCGGAATCGCCTCGCGGCACATGTACTCGATGGCGTCCTGATCGCCCAGCCAGTCCGACCCCTTGATGGTGTCGTAGAAGTGGTAGCGCCAGTCGTCCTCGCCCATGTTGCCGAGCGCGGCGGAAATACCGCCCTGCGCGGCCACGGTGTGCGAGCGGGTCGGGAAGACCTTGGTCAGGCAGACCGTCTGCAGGCCTTTCTGGGCCAGGCCGAAGGTCGCGCGCAGACCGGCACCGCCGGCCCCCACCACGACCATGTCGTACTTGTGTTCAGTGATCTTGTAAGCGGACATCTAATCTGGATTCCTGTTCTATGCGCCCGATGACTCAGGCACCGCCCAGCGCGATGCGCGCCACTGCGAAAATGCTGACGATCGCGCCAAGCACGGCGATGAACTTCACCGTTGTCTGCAACGCCAGTGCCAGCAGCGAATTGTGGATGTAGTCCTCGAGCACGACCTGCAGACCAAGCTGCGCGTGCCAGAACATCGCCACCAGGAAACCCACCAGCAAGACTGCATTCCAGGGCTTGGACACGGCCGCGACCGCGGTCGGATAGTCCGAGCCGAGCAGGCTCAGCACGAACACCACGAACCAGATCGCCAGCACCACCAGCGCGGTGGCGGTCAGGCGCTGCAGCACGAAATGCTCGGTGCCGGTCTTGGCGGCGCCCAGGCCGCGCACGGTCTTCAACGGAGTACGGTAACGGCTCATGCGGCGGCTCCGGTCAAGACATAGGCCCAGATCGCGGCGGTGATCACCAGGCTGGAGATCACCGAGGTCCAGCTGCTGCGCACGAAGGCGGGAATGCTGAAGCCGTAGCCGAAATCCTGCACGATGTGGCGGATGCCGTTGGACAGGTGATAGGCGAAGGCCCATGACCATGCGAACAGGAACAGCTGGCCATACCAGGCGCCAAGATGCTGGGTGAGGCACGACCAATGGTCCTGCCCGAGCATCAATACCAGCAGGGAGACGGCAATGACCAGCGCCCCTCCGGAAAGAATGACGCCGGTGGCTCGATGCAGGATCGAGGTCGCCATCTGGATCTGCCAGCGATATACCTGCAGATGTGGGGAAGTGGGACGTTCGCGGATCGCCATTCGCTGGGCTCGTTATCTCGGCTGGGCGGCACTAGGCCGCTGTGGCTAAAAGCTGCTCAAAAATCGATGCAGCGTCCATTTTTCTCCCAGTCGCCATAGCGCGTCGGCTCGGGGCCGTCGCGCCCACCGATCTCTTTGGGCAGGGGCTGCTTCTCGGGAATGTGCTCCTGAGAGGAAGGCTGCGTCTCGGAATCCTGCGATGGCGTGGGGGTTGGATGGCCTATCATAGTGGTCTCACAACGTTGCGATTTTAGTCCTCCCCTTCCGTGGCTGACAACCTGAATCTTATTCCGCAGGGTTTTGGCTCCCTGCACGACATGCAATACGTCCGCCTGATCGGGACGGATGCAGTGGCGTTCGCGCATGCGCAATTTGCCAACGACGTACAGGCGCTGGCGATCGGGCAGTGGCAATGGAATGCGTGGTTGACGGCGAAGGGGCGCGTGATCGCCATCTTCGCACTCCTGCGTGAGGACGACACCCACCTGCTGATGCTGCTGCCCGACGGCAACGCGGCCGAGATCGCCGCGCAGCTGGGGCGTTTCGTGTTCCGGCGCAAGCTGAAGATCGAGCTCGCCACGCCTGCGGCCTACGGCGGCCTCCAGGCGCCGCAACAGGCGCGCGGCGCGCAGGCGGCCATCGCAGCGCAGCGCATCGAACTGGATTTCGGTGGCAGCGCCCTGCCGCGCACGCTGTTGCTGCTGACAGGCGATGCATTGACTGCGCCTATCGATGTGCCCGGCATTGACGCGCAATGGCGTCGCGCCGACCTGCAATTGGGGCTGGTGCGCCTGCCGCAGACGCAGCGCGAGCAGTGGACCCCGCAGCAACTGGCGCTGGACCGTCTGCAGGCTTTCAGCGTCAAGAAGGGCTGCTACCCAGGGCAGGAAATCGTGGCGCGCACGCACTTCCTCGGCAAGGCCAAGCGCGCGGTGCAACTGCTCGACACCGACGCTGCCGTCGCGCCGGGCGATGCGATCAGCCTGGACGGGGCCGAGGTGGGCACCGTTGTCAGCGCCGCCGGTACCCTGGCCCTGGCCGTGCTGCCACTGGAACTGACGATCGGCGATGGCATGGCATTGAAGGCCGGGGATGCCCCTGCCCGTTTGCTGCAGACGGTGCCCGGCCTGACCCGCTGAGCGGACCTACTGCGACACCCGCTGAGCCGGACCCGCTGAGTCCGGGCCGCGAGTTCTCGAACCGCTGCACTGGCAATCGAGGCGGCCGGGCCTGCGTGGCGCAGCCGTCGCTGCCCCGCGGCGGTGGCTGCCCCGCGGCGGTGCGGACCGGCGTCGCTCCGCCGCCGGCGCTGAGATGCCGGCAGCCAGAAGCAGTGCTCAGGCAGCCGCGTCTGTCAGGCGCTCGCCGGTGGCCGGGTCGAAGAAATGCAGCGCATCGCTGCGCAGCGCCAGGCGCAATGGCTGGCCGACCGCCGGCAAGGCCTGCGGCGCGACGCGGATCACCAGCGGCTGGCCGCCGCGATCCAGGTTGAGGAAGATCTCGTTGCCCACCGGCTCGATCACCTCGATACGCGCCTCGAAACCCAGCGCAGGGTCGCTGGAGGGCTGCAGATGCTCCGGTCGCACGCCCACGATCACGTCCTGGCCGAACCAGCGGCGATCCACCTGCGCAGCACCCAACGGCACGCGCCAGCCATCGGCCATCACCAGATGCAGGCCGTCCTGATCATCCAGCCGGCCCTGCAGCACGTTCATTGCCGGGCTGCCCAGGAAACCGGCCACGAACAGGTTGGCCGGGCGGTCGTACAGCGCCATCGGGCTGTCGATCTGCTGGATGACGCCATCCTTGAGCACCACGATGCGCTGGCCCAGCGTCATCGCTTCGACCTGATCGTGGGTGACGTAGATCATGGTGGTGCCGAGCTTGCGGTGCAGCTGTGCGATCTCGGTGCGCACGCTGTGGCGCAGCTTGGCATCCAGGTTCGACAACGGCTCGTCGAGCAGGAACACCGACGATTCGCGCACCATCGCCCGCCCCAGCGCCACGCGCTGGCGCTGGCCGCCGGACATCGCCTTGGGCAGCTTGTCCAGCATCGGGGTCAGCCCGAGCAGCTCGGCGGCATTGGCGACCCGCTCGGCGATCACCTGCTTGGGATGGCCACGCAGCTTGAGCCCGAAGGCCAGGTTTTCGGCCACGGTCATGTGCGGATACAGCGCATAGCTCTGGAACACCATGGCGATGTCGCGATCCTTGGGCGCCACGTCGTTGACCACGCGCTCGCCGATCTTCAACGTGCCCGCGCTGATGTCCTCCAGCCCGGCGATCATGCGCAGCAAGGTCGACTTGCCGCAGCCCGATGGCCCCACCAGCACCATCAACTCGCCATCGGCGACCTCGAAGCTCGCGCCCTGCACGGCCACCTGGCCGTTTTCATAGACCTTGCGGACACCTTCCAACTGCACTTTCGCCATCGTTCGGCCTCAACTGTGTATGCGCCCTGCCCTCGGCCCTCCCGATGACAATGACGACCGACTCATTCGCACGGAATGTTCCTGCAAACGAATGCATTGGTTTATTCTGACATGTAATCGTTTTCACATGGCAACATCGATCTCGGGAGGAATCATGCCGCAACCGACCCACGCCGTTGTTTCACGCGGTGTCAGCTGTCATGCGGAGCCGGTCATTCCGCCACGCAGGGGCAGCTATGCCGCCGATGCGCTAACCGCTGGCCGCCAGTTGCTGCAACAATCGGGGATTGGGCGTCAGCGTCCATCCCCCGCTGCGCGCACGCAAGTGTCGCTCAGGAACAGACGTACCGACCGCCGCCACCCCGGCGCCTTTCCGCCAAGCCGCTGATAACGATGTCCCCAGAATCCGAAACGCGATCCATGCACAACACCCTGATCCTGTTCGGCGCCACCGGCGATCTCGCCCAGCGCTACCTGTTTCCTTCCCTGCTGCGGCTGTTCGTCGATGGCCTGCTGCCGGAGGACTTCCGCGTGCGTGCGCTGGCGTTGTCGCCGCACGACACCGAGGCGTTCCGCGAGGTGTTGCGCCCGCGACTGACCGAAGCGCTGCCGATCGCCACGCCCGAGCAGATCGCCGCGCTGTTGCAGCGGATCGATTACCGCTCGGTGGACCTGCGCAATGCCGAGTCGGTGGCCGATGCGGTCCGCGAGCTGGCAAGCCGCCGCATTGTCAGCTACCTGGCGATTCCGCCGGGCCTGTACATCAGCACCTGCCAGGGCCTGGCCCTGGGGGGCGCACTGGCCGCACCGCACCGGCTGATGCTGGAAAAACCGATCGGCCACGACTCGGACAGCGCCCGCGAGATCCTGCAGTCGATCGGCGCGCTGATCGACGAAGACCGCGTGTTCCGCCTGGACCATTACCTGGGCAAGGCGGCGGTGCAGAACCTGGTGGCGCTGCGCTTCGGCAATACCCTGCTCGAGGCGGTCTGGAACCGTACCTATATCGAATCGGTGCAGATCCTGGTGGCCGAAAGCGAAGGCGTGGACGGGCGCGACGCCTACTACGCCCGCTCCGGTGCGCTGCGCGACATGGTGCAGAGCCATATCCTGCAGCTGCTGTGCCTGGTGGCGATGGAGCCGCCGGCCTCGCTGGAAGCCGACCGCATCCGCGACGAGAAGGTCAAGGTACTGCGCGCGCTGCGCCCGATGACCGCCGAGCATGCCGCGCATGACAGCGTGCGCGGCCGCTACACCGCCGGCACCATCAACGGCCAGCCCGCGCAGGCCTACCACCCGCCGGAAGGCAGCGAGGTGGAAACCTTCGTTGCGGTGACCGCGCATATCGACAACTGGCGCTGGGCCGGGGTGCCGTTCCACCTGTGCACCGGCAAGCGCCTGGCCGAGCGCTCCACCCGCATCGTGGTGACGCTCAAGCCGGTGACGCATTGGCTGTTCGAGCGGCCCGACCGGCAGAACGCAGTGCCCAACCGCCTCACCTTCCAGTTGCAGCCGCAGGAAAACATCGAGCTGGGCCTGATGAGCAGCCTGGCCGGCCCGGAATGGGGCGCGATCGAACTGCAGCCGCTGGAACTGGAATTGTCGGTACCCACCGGCCTGCACCGCCGTATCGCCTACGAGCGCCTGTTCGTCGATGCCTTCAACGGCAACCCGGCATTGTTCGTGCGCGACGACGAGGTCAAGGCCGCCTGGGCCTGGATCGACAGCGTCAGCGATGCCTGGGCCGCGGCCCAGCTTCCGCTGCAGCCCTACCCGGCCGGCAGCTGGGGCCCGGACACCGCCGCACCGTTCCTGCCGCCCGCCACCGATGCACAGGGAAACAACGCATGACCGCTCCTTCCAAGCCGGTGCTGGTTGCCGATATCGGCGGAACCAATGCGCGCTTCGCGCTGGCCGATGTCGATGCCTCGGTACCGTTGCTAGACGACACCTCGAGCGAGTTCGCGGTGGTGGAGTTCGCATCGCTCGGTGAAGCGGCGCGCTACTACCTCGACCAGATCGGCGTGCAGGCCACCAAGGGCGTGTTCGCGGTGGCCGGGCGCGTGGATGGCGACGAGGCGCGCATCACCAACCACCCCTGGGTGATCTCGCGCACGCGCACCGCCAGCATGCTCGGCTTCAGCACCTTGCACCTGATCAACGATTTCGCCGCGCAGGCCATGGCCATCAGCCTGCTGCGCCCGCAGGACGTGGTGCAGGTCGGTGGCGCCAGCTGGCGGCCGGCGCCGATCGATCAGCCGCGCAACTACGGCGTGATCGGCCCGGGCACCGGGCTGGGCGTCGGTGGCCTGATCATCCGCAACGGGCGCTGTTTTCCGCTGGAAACCGAAGGCGGCCATGTCAGCTTCCCACCGGGCACGCCGGAAGAAATCCGCATCCTGGAAATCCTTTCCGAGCAGTTCGGCCGGGTCTCCAACGAGCGGCTGATCTGCGGCCCGGGCTTGGTGAACATCCATCGCGCGTTGAGCGAGATTGCCGGGGTCGACCCGGGCCCGCTGCAGCCCAAGGACATCACCGCCCGCGCCGCCGCCGGCGACCCTCGCTCGTCGCGCACCATCGATCTGTTCTGCGCCATCTTCGGTGCCATCGCCGGCGACATGGTGCTGATGCAGGGTGCGTGGGACGGTGTCTTCCTGACTGGCGGACTGGTCCCCAAGGTGCTGGATTCGTTGCAGCATTCCGGCTTTCGCCAGCGCTTCGAGCACAAGGGCCGGTTCTCCGCGATCATGTCCAAGGTGCCCTCGCTGGCGGTCATGCACCCCCACGCCGGCCTGCTGGGCGCCGCGGCGTATGCCGTGGATGCCGAACGGCAGCATCCAGGAGAACAACGATGAGCCCGCAGGACGACCCGCGCATCACCCTGGTGCGTTACGAGGACCCGGCCGAATGGACCGAGGCGGTGGCCAGCGAAATGGCCGAGCTGCTGGAACGGGAAATCTCGCGCCGCGGCCAGGCGCGCATGCTGCTCTCCGGCGGCACCACGCCTGCGCCGGTCTACGAATCGCTGGCGCATCGTCCGCTGGATTGGTCGCGGGTGGAGGTGGGCCTGGTCGATGAGCGCTGGCTCTCGCCGCAGGACAAGGACAGCAATGCCTGGCTGGTGAAGCACAGCTTCCTGGCCCATGCGCCGGCAGCCACCTTCATCCCGCTGGTTCGCCCGGGCAAGCAACTGCCCGAATGCGTGCACACCGCGAACCTGCAGGCCACCCACGCCGAACCGGCCTGCCTGGCGGTGCTGGGCATGGGCGGCGACGGCCACACCGCCTCGCTGTTCCCTGGCTCGACCGAACTGCCGAAAGCGCTCGCCAGCCCGCAGCCGTACGCGTCCCTGGATGCCACCGGTTGTCCGGGCGCCAATCAATGGCCGCTGCGCATCACCCTGACCCCGGCGGGGCTGGCGCCGATCCCCAGCCGCCTGTTGCTGTTGCGCGGCAAGCAGAAGCTCGAGGTGCTGGCCGCGGCGCTGGCCGGCGACGACATCAGCCAGTACCCGATCCGCGTGGCCTTGCAGCAGCCGGGCCCCAAGCTGCGTGTGCACTGGTGCGCCTGATGCGTCGCGCGGTTGCACGCTGCGGCATGCCTGCGATGGCGCCCTCCTGCAGCCGCCAGCACGCTGCAGGGCGCGTGCAGAATTGTGGATAGGCGCATGCCGCTTCGGTGACCCCATGCCCGTTCCAGCCGCCGCGCAGACATGCAGAATTCCACGTCCACGCACCACATCCCCCCGTTTCTCATAGCCGGTAGCCAATGAGCCTGCATCCGAACATCCAAGCTGTCACCGACCGCATCCGCAAGCGCAGCGCGCCTTCGCGTGCGGCCTATCTGGCCGGCATCGATGCCGCCCTGCGTGAGGGTCCATTCCGCAGCCGGTTGAGCTGCGGCAATCTCGCGCATGGTTTTGCGGCCTCCGAGCCCACCGACAAATCGCGTCTGCGCGGGGCGGCCACGCCCAACCTGGGCATCATCACCGCCTACAACGACATGCTGTCGGCGCACCAGCCGTTCGAGCATTACCCGCAGCTGATCCGCGACACCGCGCGCGCGCTCGGCGCCACCGCGCAGGTGGCCGGCGGGGTGCCGGCGATGTGCGACGGCGTCACCCAGGGCCGCGCCGGCATGGAGCTGTCGCTGTTCTCGCGCGACAACATCGCCCAGGCTGCCGCGATCGGCCTGAGCCACGACATGTTCGACAGCGTGGTGTACCTGGGCGTATGCGACAAGATCGTGCCGGGGCTGCTGATCGGCGCGCTGGCATTCGGGCACCTGCCGGCGATCTTCATGCCGGCCGGCCCGATGACGCCCGGTATTCCGAACAAGCAGAAGGCCGAGGTGCGCGAGCGCTATGCGGCCGGCGAAGCCACTCGCGCCGAGCTGCTGGAAGCCGAATCGGCGTCCTATCACTCGCCCGGCACCTGCACCTTCTACGGCACCGCCAATTCCAACCAGGTCTTGCTTGAAGCGATGGGCGTACAGCTGCCCGGCGCCTCGTTCGTCAATCCGGAACAGCCGCTACGCGATGCGCTGACCCGCGAGGGCACCGCGCGCGCACTGGCGATCTCGGCATTGGGCCAGGACTTCCGCCCGTTCGGCCGGCTGATCGACGAACGCGCCATCGTCAACGCGGTGGTCGCGCTGATGGCCACCGGCGGCTCGACCAACCACACCATCCACTGGATCGCCGTGGCGCGCGCGGCCGGCATCGTGCTGACCTGGGACGACATGGACCTGATCTCGCAGACCGTGCCGCTGCTGACCCGCGTCTACCCCAACGGCGAAGCCGACGTGAACCGCTTCCAGGCCGCCGGTGGCACCGCGTTCGTGTTCCGCGAACTGATGGATGCCGGCTACATGCACGACGACCTGCCCACCGTGGTCGAGGGTGGCATGCGCACCTATGTCAACGAGCCGCGCCTGCAGGACGGCAAGGTCGTGTACGTGCCCGGCACTGCGACCACCGCCGACGACAGCGTCGCGCGCCCGGTCAGTGATGCGTTCGAATCGCAGGGCGGCCTGCGCCTGTTGCGCGGCAACCTGGGCCGTTCGCTGATCAAGCTGTCGGCGGTGAAGCCGCAGCACCGCAAGATCGAGGCACCTGCCGTGGTGATCGACACCCCGCAGGTGCTCAACAAGCTGCATGCCGCCGGCGTGCTGCCGCACGACTTCGTGGTGGTGCTGCGCTACCAGGGCCCGCGGGCGAACGGCATGCCGGAGCTGCATTCGATGGCGCCGTTGCTGGGCCTGCTGCAGAACCAGGGCCGGCGCGTGGCGCTGGTGACCGACGGCCGCCTGTCCGGTGCCTCGGGCAAGTTCCCGGCGGCCATCCACCTGACCCCCGAGGCCGCACGTGGTGGCCCGATCGGGCGCGTGCGCGAAGGCGACATCGTGCGCCTGGACGGCGAAGCCGGCACCCTGGAAGTGCTGGTGTCGGCCGAAGAATGGGCCTCGCGCGAGGTGGCGCCCAACACCGCGGTGGCCGGCAACGATCTGGGCCGCAACCTGTTCGGCATCAACCGCCAGGTGGTCGGCCCGGCCGACCAGGGGGCGATCTCGATTTCCTGCGGCCCGACCCATCCGGACGGCGCCTTGTGGAGCTACGACGCCGAATACGAACTGGGCGCCGATGCCGCTGCCGCCGCTGCACCGCACGAGTCCAAGGACGCCTGACCCCTTCCCTCTGCGCGGCTGCTTTGGCGGCCGCCGTCTAATGGAGCTGCAATGACGATTGCCCAGACCCAGAACACCGCCGAACAGCTGCTGCGCGACGCCGGCATCCTGCCGGTGGTCACCGTCGATACGCTGGACCAGGCACGCCGCGTCGCCGACGCGCTGCTGGAAGGCGGCCTGCCCGCCATCGAGCTGACCCTGCGCACGCCGGTGGCGATCGATGCGCTGGCCATGCTCAAGCGCGAACTGCCCAATATCGTGATCGGCGCCGGTACGGTGTTGAGCGAACTGCAGCTGCGGCAGTCGGTGGATGCCGGTGCGGACTTCCTGGTGACTCCCGGCACGCCGGCCCCGCTGGCGCGCCTGCTGGCCGATGCGCCGATCCCGGCGGTGCCCGGTGCCGCCACGCCGACCGAGCTGCTGACCCTGATGGGCCTGGGTTTCCGCGTGTGCAAGCTGTTTCCGGCCACTGCGGTGGGCGGCCTGCAGATGCTCAAGGGCCTGGCCGGCCCGCTGTCCGAGCTCAAGCTGTGCCCGACCGGCGGCATCAGCGAAGCCAACGCGGCCGAGTTCCTGTCGCAGCCGAATGTGGTCTGCATCGGCGGTTCGTGGATGGTGCCCAAGGAGTGGTTGGCACAGGGCCAGTGGGACAAGGTCAAGGACAGCTCGGCCAAGGCTGCGGCGATCGTGCGGCAGGTGCGGGCGGGCTGATGTGCTGGGCGCTTCGTCGGACGACTTGATGACCGTGCGTGTCTGGATCTGCGCGCCGGAAAGGACGTGTTGATCGTCTCAACAAGGGTTGTGGATCAGGTGTTCCTGCGTAGCAACGCCTCCCCCAGTGCTCGATCGTAGGCTGACAAGGACCTTTCGAAGCATCGCTGGCCACGCGACTGTTGTTGTCAGAAGCCATGGCAATGACAAACCGAGGCGGCAGCGTGGCCGTGGATCGGCGGAGAGCGGCACAGGGATGTGCCGCGACGGCGCGTCAGACAGGATGTCTGCCGCGCCGAAGAGCCGATGCCCGGCCGCGCTGCCGCCTGCCGTCGAAGCCTACCAGTGACTGTCAAGCCACTGCATTCGACGGGATGGTGCTTTGATCGCCTTACCAGTTGGTGCAACCGTACCCTCACCCCAACCACGCTCCCGGCACGGGCCTGATGCAGCTGTCGTCATCGCATTTAGGTCGGGACCAGATGCTCGCGAACTTGGTGAGCGAGTTGTAAACGCTGAGTGCGACCACCGGAAGCGCTGCTGCTCTCATGCGCAAGAGAAGTCAAAACAACTACGCGCCGAGGCGGCAGCGTGGCCGGGCATTGGCGGAGAGCGGCACAGGGATGTGCCGCGACGGCGCGTCAGACAGGATGTCTGCCGCGCCGGGTAGCCAATGCCCGGCCGCGCTGCCGCCGCCCGCCGAAGCCAGCACCCCAAAGCGCTGGTGCCTGTGACGGGTGGTGTTCCGGTTCTCACGCCATCCGATGAAACCGTACCCTCACCCCAACCCCTCTCCCGACGGGAGAGGGGCTTGATGCGCCCTACGTTGTCTACGGCACTGCACAGTGCGTTGCTCAGGACTCCAACGCAGCATTCGCAGGCAGTGCCTTCGGCACACCACGCGCGCGTCGCACCAGCGCGGCGGCGCCGTTGCTCATGTCATCGAGAATGGCGTAGATGGTCGGCAGGAACAGCAGGCTCACCACGGTGGAAAACGCCAGGCCACCGGCGATGGCGCGGGCCATCGGGAAGTACGGCGGCCCGTCGCTGAACATGGTGGTGCTGGTCAGCGAGATTGGCACCATCGCCAGAATGGCGGTACCCATCGTCATCATGATCGGCCGCAACCGCTCGCGCGAGCCTTCCACCAGCGCCTGGGTGCGGCCCATGCCGCGGCGGCGCAGGTTGTTGATGTGCTCGATCATCACGATGCCGTTGTTCACCACCACGCCCATCAACACCAGGATGCCGATGAAGGACATGATCCCGAACGAGGTACCGGTGATCCAGAACAGCCAGAACACCCCGAAGATCGAGAACAGCACGCCGCTCATGATCGCCGCCGGGAACAGCAGCGACTCGAACACCGCCGCCATCACCACGTAGATCATCACCAGCGCGATCACCAGGTTGAAAACCATCTGGCCCATCGCCTCGCCGTCGTCCTGGTAATCGCCGCCGTCGAAGGTATAGCTGTAGCCGGCCGGGAAGCTCATCGCCTTGAGCGGCTTTTCCATCGCCGCGCGCGCTTCCGGCATGGTGACTTTTTCGGCCAGATTGGCCTTGATGGTCAGCGTGGTCTGGCGGTTGGTGCGGCCGATCTGGGTGGCGGCGGGCCGGATCTGCACGTCCACCAGGCTCAGCAACGGCACGCTGCGGCCGTCCTTGGTGCGCACGGTGAAGCCCGCCAGGTCTTCCGGCTTGCTCTGCTCGGCGCCGGCAAAACGCACCCACACCGGCACCTCGTTGTCGCCACGCCGGAACTCGCGCAGCGGCGTGCCGCGCAGCGCCAGGCCCACGAAACTGGCCACCTGCTCGGCGCTGAAGCCGAACGCCGCGGCGCGTTCGCGGTCGACGCGGATCGCCAGTTCGCTGGTGCGGTCGCCGGTATCCACGTGCACGTCGCGCAGTTCCTTGCGCTGCGCCAGCAACGGCACCACATCGTCGGCCAGCGACTTCAGCGCCTCGGTCGAATCGCCGACCAATTGCACCTGCACCCCCTGGTTGCCGTTGCCGCCATCGCCCTGGTTGCCGATGCTGTAGTCGGCGCGCGCCGAGCGCGGGAGTTCCTTGCGAATCTTCTCCAGCAGCGGCGGCAGATCCTTCACCTTGCTGGCGTCGAAGGTCACCACCGTATTGCTGCCTTCCACCTCGCTGAACCACGAATAGATCTGGGTGATGTGGTACCTGGCGCGATTGGCTTCGAGGTAATTCTCCACACGGCCGATCTCCTCCCCCAGCTGCTCGCGCGTATACGAGCCCTTCCACTGGTACTGGATGAAGGCCTCGTTGCCTCCATCGCCGCCGAACATGTCCACCTTGGTCAGCTTCATCGGCACCACGCTGATGACGCTGACCAGGATGATGCCGGTGACGCTCCAGCCGCGGTGCGCCAGCGTCCACGCCAGGATGCGTGCATAGCGCCGCTGCAGCCTGGCGATGACGCCGCGCTCGGAGGTCACCATCGGCGGCGTCTTCATGCGCGCCGACAACATCGGGATCAGGCTGATCGCCACCAGCCACGAGGCCAACAGCGACACCGAAATGGTGATCGCGATCTGCGCCATGAAGATGGAGATGTTGTTGGTCTCGCCGAACAGGTTGGGCACGAACACGATGCAGTGGCACAGGGTGCCGGCGCTGAGCGCGATCGCCACGCTGCGCGTGCCCAGCAAGGCCGCCAGCTGCGGCTGGCCTGGCAGGCGCTCGCGTTCCTGGTAGATGCTTTCCACCACTACCACCGCGTTGTCCACCAGCATGCCCACCGCCAGCAGCAGCCCCATCATGGTCAGGATGTTGAGCGTGACCCCGACGAAGTACATGAAGCCCAGGGTGATCGCAAAGCAGATCGGAATCGCCAGCGTGACCATCAGGGTCGAGGGCCAGTGCCGCAGGAAGAAGAACAGCACCGTGATCGACAGCAACAGGCCGACCGCGCCGGCCTCGGCCAGTTCGGCCAGCGACGAGGTCACCGCCTTGCCCTGGTTGTCGATCACCTTGATCTGCACGTCGCGCATCGCCGGTTCCGCGCGGATGTCTTCGACTTCCTGCAAGGCCAGCCGCGAGACTTCCACCAGATTGGCGCTGCGTTCCTTGTAGATATCCAGGCCGATCGCCGGGCGCCCATCCAGCCGCCGCCCGTAGTTCATGCGCGTGGGCTTCAGGCGCACCTGCGCGATATCGCCCAGGCGCAGGCCCTTGGCATTGAGTACCAGCTCGCGCAGTTCCTGCAGATCGCGCAGCTCGCCGATCGGCTGCACGCGGATGCGCTGGCCGTTGTCGTCGATCTGCCCGGCCGACACCGAGAAATTGAGCTTGCCCAGACGCTCGCTCAGATCGTTGAGGCTGAGGTCGTGTGCGGTAAGCCGGTCCGGCGCGATCGCGATCTCCACCTCGTTGGGCGGTGCGCCGGAAATCTCCACCTTGGCCACGCCGGGAATGCGCTCGATGCGCCGCTTGAACTCGCGGTCGAGCATGTCGTAGGCGCCGGTCAGGTCGGTCTGGCTGGCCAGGCGCACCTTGAGCACCGGCTCGTCGCTGCTGGACCACTTGAAGATATGGAAGCGCTGCAGATCGTCCGGCAGGTCGTCGCGGATGGCGTCCAGCCGCTCGCGTGCGTCCGATGCGGCGATGGCGATGTCGCGGTCCCAGTCGCTGAACTCGATGAAGATGTTGGCGCCATCGGCGGTGGCGGTCGAGCGCATGCGCTTGATGCCGGTCATCGTGGCCAAGGCTTCTTCGGCCGGCCGCACCAGGTTGCGCTCCACCTCGTCCGGAGTGGAGCCGGTGTACGGCAACTGCACGAACAGGAACGGCGCGGAGATGTCGGGCAAGGCTTCCAGCGGCAGCCGGAACGCGGCGATCAGCCCCACCACCACCAGCGAGACGAAGCACATGATGGTGGTGACCGGGCGACGGATACTGAAGGCGGCAACGCTCATACCGCCTCCAGTCCGTCGCCATGCCCGCTTTCCGGCGCCTGCCGCCGGGCCATGCGCCGGCCACGTTCCAGGTAGTAGGCATCGGCACGGCGATCCAGCAGGTCGTAGACCACCGGGATCACCAGCAAGGTCAGCAGCGTGGACACCAGCAGGCCACCGATCACGGTGATGGCCATCGGCGCGCGCACTTCCGCGCCCTCGCCCATCGCCACCGCCAGTGGCAGAAACCCGAACAGCGTACACAGCGTGGTCATGACGATCGGCCGCAGGCGCGAGCGCGCACCCTCGATCAGGGCCTCGCGCTTGGGCACGCCTTCTTCGCGCAACTGGTTGACCTTGTCGATCAGGATGATGGCGTTCTTGGTCACCAGGCCCACCAGCAGGATCAGCCCGATGAACACCACCACCGAGACCGGCTTGCCGGTCATCAGCAGCGCCAGCACCGCGCCCACCATCGCCAGCGGGATGGTGAACAGGATGACGAACGGATGCAGCAGCGATTCGAACTGCGAGGCCATGACCAGATAGACCAGGAAGATCGCCAGCCCGAACGCGAACAGCAGCGACTTCACCGATTGCGCCAGTTCCTCGCCCTGCCCGCCGATATGCATGCCCACGCCAGCCGCCAACGGATCCCTGCGCACCATCGCCTCGACTTCGCGCACCGCGCCGCCCAGGTCGATGTCCTTCAGGCTGGCCGACACGATCGCCACCCGCGTCTGGTCGGCGCGATGGATCTCGCTGGGGCCGGTGGTCGCCATCACCTCGGCCACCGCCGCCAGACGCACCGGCCGGCTGCTGCCCGGGTTGACGATCAACTGACGGATCGCCTCCACGCTGGCGCGGTCGCTGTGCTGCGCACGCACCAGCACGTCGATCTTGCGATCGCGGAAGCTGTAGCGCGTGGCCACGTCGCCGCGCACCTTCTTGACGATGACATCGGCGATCTGGCGCGTGGTCAGTCCCAGCGCACCGGCGCGCTCCTGGTCGAAGCGGATCTGGATTTCCGGAAAACCCTCCTCGACAGTGGACTTCACGTCCGCATAGTGGCCGTTGGCGCGCAGCATCGCGGCCAGTTTCTGTCCGGCCTGCTCCAGCTCGCCCAGGTCCTGCCCGCGCAGCTCCACTTCCAGCGGCGTGGAAAAACTGAACAATGCCGGCCGCGCGAAATCCACCTGCGCGCCGGGATGCCCGACCATGCTGCTGCGCAACCGCTGCGTGGCCGCCGCTTCCACCTCGGGGCTGCCGCCACCGGCCATCACCACGGTGAGCTTGCCGATGTTTTCGCCGCTTTCGGTGGGATTGGCATCCAGCCGCGTGCCGCTGCCGCTGACGCCATACAGCGAGGCCACACCCGGGTCCTTGTCGTGGGCCAGCTGCAACTCGCGCACCAGCGCATCGGTCTGCGCCAGCGGGGTGCCGGAAGGCAGCTTCACCGTCATCTCGAAGCGGTCCTGCGTCAGCTGCGGGATCAGGTCCGCGCCCAGCAGCGGTACCAGCAGCAGCGTGCCGACGAACGCCGCGGCCGCCAGCCCCAGCACCAGCCAAGGCCGGCGCAAGGCGGCCGGCAGCATCGCCAGGTAGCCACGCTCGGCGCGCCCATACGGCGCCATCGCCAGATCGCTGGCCTTGCGCATTACCGGCCCCACCACCCGTGCCAGTCCGCGCCACAGCCGGATCACTGCCCACGCCACGCCGAAGAACGCATAACGCACGCTCGCCCCGACGCCACGCTGGCCGGCTGCCACCGGCTTGAGCCAGCGTCGCTCGGGCTGCCATTGCGGGTGGCTGGGCTCGTCCGGAAACGCCATCGGCGGCGCGCCCTTGAGCGAACTCAGCATCGGGATCAGCGTCATCGACACCACCAGCGAGATCGCAATGGCGATCGCCACCGTCAGCGCCTGGTCGCGGAACAGCTGCCCGGCGATGCCCTCGACGAACACCAGCGGCAGGAACACCGCAATGGTGGTCAGCGTGGAGGCCATCACCGCCATGCTCACCTCGCGGGTACCGGCAATGGCCGCTTCCAGCACGCTCAGGCCGCGCTCGCGCGCCTTGGCGATGCTTTCCAGCACCACGATGGAGTCGTCCACCACCAGCCCGGTGGCCAGCGCCAGGCCGCCCAGCGACATCACGTTGAGGCTCAGCCCCAGCTGGCCCATGAAGAAGAACGTGGTGATGATCGATACCGGCAGCGACAGGCTGATCACGAACGTGCTCCAGCCATCGCGCAGGAACAGGAAGATGATCAGGATCGCCAGCACGCCGCCGATCACCGCATCCTTCTTGACGTCGCTGATCGCGTGTTCGATGAAGTGCGACTGATCCTCGATGGTGGTGATCTCCACATCGCCCGGCACGGTCGCCTTCAGTTGCTCCAGGCGCTTGCGCAGCGCCGCGGCAGTGGACACGGTATTGGCATCGCCTTCCTTGTAGATGGCCAGCTCCACCGCCTCCTTGCCGCCCAGGCGGATGATGGCCTCGCGTTCCTTGTAGCCCTGGCGCACCTGCGCCACGTCCTTCAGCCGCACCGGCATGCCGCCGGCGATGCTGCTGCTGGACGACGACGAGGTGCTCTGCACTTCGGCCGCCGCAGCCAGCGCCGCCTGCGAACCGGTGGACGCGGCGATGGCATACATCTGCTGCATCGCCGCTTCGGCGGCACTGCCGCTGCTGCTCTGCGTGGTGACCAGCATGTTGCGGATCTCGTCCAGATCCACGAACTGGTTGACGGTGCGCACCAGATAGCGCTGCGAGCCTTCTTCCAGCCGGCCACCGGAGATGTTGACGTTCTCCTCCTTGAGCCGGGTGATCACGTTATCGATAGGCAGGTTGAGCTGGGCGAGCTTCTGCTGGTCGATGTCGACCTGGATCTCGTCTTCCAGACCGCCGCCCACCTTGACCGCGGCCACGCCGGCCACCGGTTCGAGCTTCTTCTTCAGATCTTCGTCGGCGTAGCGACGCAGCCCGGTAAGCTGGCGGATCGCATCGGCGTCCGAGGCCGGCGCCTGCCTGGGCGACAGCGCCAGGCGCATGATCGGCTCGGTCGACGGATTGAAGCGCAGCAGTACCGGCGGCTTGGTTTCCAGCGGCAGCGACAGCGCTTCCATCTTGTCGCGCACCTCCAGGCTGGCCTGGTCCATATTGGTGCCCCAGGCGAATTCCAGCACCACATCGCTCTGCCCGGTACGCGAGATCGACTTGAGCTTGCGCAGGTTCTTGACCACGCCAACCGCTTCTTCCACCGGTTCGGTCACCAGCGTCTCGATCTCCGCCGGCGCCGCGCCGGTGTATTCGGTGCGCACGGTGAGCGTGGGATAGCTCAGGTCCGGCAGCAGGTTGACCTTGAGGCTGCGCAGCGCAATCAGGCCGAACAGCAGCATGGTCACGGTGATCATCGCGATGGTCACCCGCCGCCGCGTGGCGAAGGCCACCAGGCCACCACCGCCAGACGGTGGCGCATGCGGGTCGTGCAAGGGTCCGTGCGGATCAGCGTGATCGCTCATGAGCGCTTCCCGTCGCTGCCGGTTGCCGATGCCGTAGCTGCAACCGGCTTGCGATCCGGCTGGCCGATCACCTGCACGGCGGTGCCATCGCGCAGCGCCACCTTGCCGGCGGTCACCACCTGGTCGCCCTCCTTCAGGCCTTGCCGCACTTCCAGCCAGGGCCCTTCCGCATAGCCCAGCTTCACCGGCACCCGGTTGGCCTTGCCATTGCGCACCACGAACACCGCCGGTTCGCCATCGTCCAGCAGCGCAAGGCGCGGAATCACCAGGGCGTCCTTGCGCTGGTCATAATCGATGCGGATGCGTCCGAACATGCCCGGCTGCAGCGACTCGGCACCCTTGCCGAACGCGCAGACCACCCGAAACGTGCCGCTGCCCGAATCCACCACCGGCGCAATCCGGTCCACCTTGCCCACGAACTGCTGGCCCGGCAGCGCATCGGCCAGCAAGGTCACCGGCTGGCCGGATTTGAGCGTCGCCAGTTCGCGCTCGGGCACGTTGAGCGTGGCCTCCAACTGCGAATCGTCGACGATGCGGAAGATCGGCGTGTTGATCTGCACGAAGTTGCCGGTCTTGATCGAGCGCGAGGCGATCACCCCGGAAATCGGCGCCTGCACGGTGGTATAGGACAGCTCCAGCGACGCCAGCCGATGCTGCGCACGGCTGTTTTCGACGTCGAACTTGAGCTGGTCGACATCGGCTGCGCTCACCAGCTGCTGGCCCACCAGCTGGGTGGCGCGGCGATAGCTGTTTTCCAGCTTGCGCAACTGCGCTTCGCTCTGCGCCACGGCCAGGTGCGCACGGTCCGGATCCAGCCGCACCAGCGCCTGTCCGGCCGAGACCTTCTGGCCTTCTTCCACCATGACTGCCAGTGCCACGCCGGAGGTCTTGGCCACCACCTGCGCTTCGGCACGCGGCTCCAGTGCAGCGGTACCGGTATAGCTGGCGGCCACCGCACGCCGCGCGGCCTTGGCCGTTTCCACCGGCACGGCATCCACGGCCTTCTTTTCTTCCGCTGCCTTGGCCTCGCCATCGCCGGCCTTGCAACCGCCCAACAACAGGCCGGTGGTGATCAACAGTGCCGCGGCGCAGGTTCCGCTGCGGCGGGGCAAGAAGGAGAGTGGCGACATCGTCGTGTCCTAGTGGATGCGTGAACAGGTGTTGTAGGCAAGTAAACCACCTGGGTGCGCATGTCGCCAATGCGCCAAAGGTCATGGTCTGTTCAACTTCGCGTATTCACCCCGTTTGCGCCGCGCCAAATCGCAGGCATACTCGGTCCGGTTCCGTCACGCCCCCACGTGCGGACGCTCAATCAGTCTTCCGGATACGAAACCATGCGCCCGCAGCCGCTCGCCGCTTGTCTCGCTCTGGTCGTCTTCCTGCCGTTTGGGGGCGCATCAGCGACACCATCAGTCACGCCTGCAACACCGGCCACGCCGACGCCTGCCACCACCACGGCAGCGCCAGCCACTGCCGCAGCGGCGCCTGCCGCACCGAGCGGCAACCCAGCCAATGGCCGCCTGCTCGCCTACACCTGCCAGGGCTGCCACGGCGTCACCGGCTACAAGAACGCCTACCCCAGTTATCGCGTGCCCAAGATCGGGGGCCAGTCCAGCCAGTACCTGACCCAGGCGCTGACCGAATACCGCCAGGGCAAGCGCAAGCATCCGACCATGCAGGCGCAGGCGCAGAGTTTCTCCGAGCAGGACATCGCCGACATCTCCGCCTTCCTGTCCACTCTCAAATAAGCGCCCACATGCCGAACGCCCTGTACGCTCCGCGTCTAGCCATCGTCCTGGTCGCTGCCTTCGCAATGGCGGCCTGCTCCCAATCCCAGGTCGAATCCCCCGATCATTCCGCTGGCGATGCCGGCCATGCCAGCGGCGAACACGGTTCCAGTTCCTCGGCCGGGTTGCCTACCGGTCGTGCGGACGCCGGCGACAAGCTCGCACATGCCAAGGGCAAGGCCACCGGCCAGAGCTGCGTGGACTGCCATGGCGCAGACGGCAATGCCCCGATCGACCCCAGCTATCCCAAGCTAGGCGGACAATACGGCGACTATCTTGCGCATGCCTTGCAGGCGTATCGCAGCGGAGACCGTCAGCACCCCTTGATGACGGCGCAGGCGACCGCGCTGAGCGATCAGGACATTGCCGATCTGGCTGCCTATTTCGGCGCGCGGCCGACGCAGCTGCGAGACCTGCACGGCGTCAAATAATGCGCGGGCTCGACGCGCACGCCGGCGTCGTCTCAATCGGAATGAAAAAGCGCTTGCGCGAACATTAACAGGCCGCTATCATTTCGTTCTCAGTTTCGTGGGGCCATAGCTCAGCTGGGAGAGCGCCTGCATGGCATGCAGGAGGTCGGCGGTTCGATCCCGCCTGGCTCCACCACTTCAGACATTAGGCCGTCTGGATTGGACAACGAGGTTTTGATACGCGTCCCCATCGTCTAGAGGCCTAGGACACCACCCTTTCACGGTGGACACCGGGGTTCGAATCCCCGTGGGGACGCCAATCATCCAAAGCCCCGGCACTGCCGGGGCTTTTTTATGCGTCGAAAAGTTCCTCCTAGCCCGCAATGAAGCGCGCACATCGACGCGTGACGACACTCCGGCTGGCTCGCCTCATCAAGGCGCAAGATCAGTGGTCGCCACGCAGTACGTCACCGATGGCCATACCACCTGCCCGGCGTCCGCAGCGCACTAGGCAACACGCTCGCGGCGACGCCATCGATCTCGCTCGCATCTCTCCACTACGCTGCGAGCGAGATCGCACGCAACACCATCGCGATAGCACACACAGATTGCACCGACCTGCAGCAAGGCCGGCGGTGCAGCAATGACAACCCGCCACCGACGCGCAGCGTCGATGGCCTCGCATCTGACTGCCATGACGATGCGATCGGCGCGCCGAAGGAATGCGAGATAACACGCACTTCGACGTGCAGCGGTTGCGCCGCAATCGCGGCTGCAGCAAATTTTTTCGAAGACCCCTTCCCAAAGATGATTTAGGTCGCTATGATTGCCGGCTCGCAGCAACGCGGGGCCATAGCTCAGCTGGGAGAGCGCCTGCATGGCATGCAGGAGGTCGGCGGTTCGATCCCGCCTGGCTCCACCACTTCAGACATTAGGCCGTCTGGATTGGGCAACGAGGTTTTGATACGCGTCCCCATCGTCTAGAGGCCTAGGACACCACCCTTTCACGGTGGACACCGGGGTTCGAATCCCCGTGGGGACGCCAATCATCCAAAGCCCCGGCACTGCCGGGGCTTTTTTTATCCACGCCTCTCAAGAATCCTGCTTGCGCGTTGCAGCTGTCGCGCAGAGCACACGCATCGAATGCATGGCGTGTCGGTAAGCCCGATCGCAGGCAACTGCGGCCGGGCATGCAAGCCACCTGCGCAGACAGCAGGATTCGTTACGCCTGTCCGTCATCCAGCGCCTTGCGACCTTCATGCGTCAGGTCGATATCGCCATCCTCGGCCTGAGCGGCATACCCGGCGCGCACCGCCCAATTGGCCTCTTCATCCGTCACGGGTTGGGTATCGTGGATGTTGCGCAGAATGCGCAATTGCTGGGAAGCATCGAAGTCCATGGTGAGCACCGGCCTGAAGGGAGAGCTTCAAGGTACGCACCGGCCGTGATGGTTGCGTGCCTGCAGCGTCATCCGACACGCACGCGATCTCGACGATTCAATGCCGTTGCCGCGTTCGCACGCGCGCACTCGACCCACGCGTTGGCCGCACCTGCTGCGTCACCTGCGCGCACACGCCAGTGCCCTTGCGCGATCCAGCGCACGAGAGCGGTGGATCGCATCGCGCACCGATGCCACCTGGCAACACCGACACATCTGCGCAGGTTGCGCGGTGCGCGCCGGAGACTACGCGACCGTCATGTCCGCGGTGTCGATAAGCGCTCGATCAGGTGCACCACTGCAGCCGTGCACAAGGTTCGCCCGCATGACGCTGGATCCATCCGTGGGCACCGCATCCTCGCCCGTGCATGCACAAGAGCGCTGCGAGCAGCTTACTAGACTGCTGCGCGGCCGCCAGGCGGTCGCTCGCTACGCCTTGTCGGCCGACCTGAAGCAAAAAGCCCCTCCGGTATTGCCGGAAGGGCTTTGCTGTTACTGCAGTATCTGGTGCCGAAGGTGGGACTCGAACCCACACGCTTTTAAGGGCGGCGGATTTTGAGTCCGCTGCGTCTACCGATTCCGCCACTTCGGCGTGGCCGCGCAGTATAGCGGCTCGCGAATAAAACGAACAGTGTTGCCGCGCGCCTGACGAATTCAGGTGCGAGCGGCGTCGGCAGCGCTGCGGCTGAGTAGGCTCGATATACTGGCCGACTTGGTGAAGGAGTAAGCAATGTCGGTGTTGCGTGGAGTTCGGGTGCTCGTGGTCGAAAACGATGACATGAATGCCATGTTGCTCGAATTGCAGCTCTCCCACATCGGTGCGGCGGTGGTGGGCCCGGTCGGGCAAGTCCAGGATGCCCTGCAGTTGATCCAGGCCGATGCGCCGGATATCGCGGTGCTGGACTATCGCCTCGGCAATGGGGAGACCAGCGAACCGGTAGCCCGCCTGCTGGCCGAGCGCGGCATCCCGTTCGTACTGGCCACGGGCGTGGCCACCGGCAGCATCCCCGCCGGCTTCGAACGCGGCGTGATCCTGACCAAACCTTACCTGTCCGACGAACTGGTCAATGCGCTGTCGCGCGCGCGGCAGTTGAGCGGCGCCGACAGTTGAGTTGGCGGGCCGCGGCCCGGCTGCCTTTCCGGCGGGAAGGCAGCTGCGTTTGCCAGCGGACGCGTTGTCACTAGAATCAGACATCGAAAAGCCACGGGCGGAATGCTGGATGGATATTGCCGTGTCGCCGTTTGCCGGCCTGTTACCGGAAACGAGCGAAACTGCAAGCTTGCTGCTGGCATCTCCCTGCGCCGCAGATCCGCTGTTGCGCGGCAGTGTCGCCTTGCGCACCACGCTGTCGGTCTGCCTGCACGCACGCCATCCGATGCTGCTGACCTGGGGCAATCACGCCTGCTGCATCTACAACGATGCCTGCATTGTGCACTTGGGGGCGCGCCATCCGGTTGCGTTCGGCCAGCCGCTTGCCGAGCTGACAATCGGCGACCTGCCGGGCGACGCATCCGGGGGCCTGCAGCTGTCGACATGGTCGAGCAGCCCGGTGCTGGAGAACGGTCAGCAGGTGGGCACGCTGTATGTGGCCGCCGGATCTGCGGCCGGCATCGATCCGCCCTGCCCCACCATCGCGGCACCCGCCGCATCATCGGCACTCGACCAATCGCCAGCGTTCATGGCGGTGCTGCGTGGGCCGGACTACGTCATCGAAAGCGTCAACCAACGCTTCCACGACCTGGTCGGCGAGCGGCCGTTACTGGGCCGCGCGCTGCTGGATGCCATGCCAGAAATCGCCGACCAGGGCTACCTCGGCCTGCTCGACGAGGTGCGTCGCAGCGGGCGGCCTTTCATCGGCGAGTCGATGACGGCCTATCTGCAGCGCTCGCCCGGCAGCGCGCTGGATGAAACCTTCGTCGACTTCCTCTATCAACCGATGCGCGACAGCGATGGCCGGATCGATGCGATCCTGGTGCACGGCTTCGATGTCACCGCGCAGCGGCGCAGCGAGAGCCGCGACAGCTTCCTGCTGATGCTCGAAGACGCCTTGCAGAATGTCTCCGACCCGCGCCAGATCATCGATACCAGCGTGCGCCTGTTGGGCGAGCATCTGCAGGCCAACCGCTGCGCCTTCGGGCTGGCGGCCGCCGACGGCAGCACCATGCATGTCATCAGCGACCATGTGCAGGACATGCCCAGCCTGCAGGGCGACTTTCCGCTGGAAGCGGCGCAAGGCCTGCGCGATGCGCTGCTGGACAATCGCCCGTGGTTCACCACCGATGCCAAGGCACCTGGCGCGCCGGACTACGTGGCCGAGCAGTATCGTCGCTCGGGCCTGCGCGCGTCGCTGGCGATTCCGTTGCACAAGCATGGCCGTCTGGTGGCGGCCATCGGCGTGCACCAGCGCGCCCCACGACGTTGGCTGTCCACCGAAATCGAGCTGGTCCGGCTGGTAGCGGCGCGCTGTTGGGAGTCGATGCAACGGGCAAAGGCGCAACAGCAGTTGGCGGCCAACGAAGCGCGCCTGCGGCGCCTGGCCGACACGCTGCCGCAGATCATCTTCATTGCCGGACCCGATGGCCGGCCGCACTATTTCAACCAGCGCTGGTACGAGTACACCGGCCTGGATCCGGCCGACAACCAGGAGGCGGCCTGGCATCGGGCCCACACCAGTGCGGGCTTGCAGCTGTCGGGCGAGACCTGGACCACGGCGTTGCAGCGTGAGCAGGCGTACGAGATGGAATGCGAGTTGCTGCGTCACGATGGCCAGGCGCGCTGGCATCTGACCCGCGCATTGCCGGTACGTGGCGAGGATGGCTGCATTGCCGAGTGGATCGGCACCTATACCGACATCCATGATCGCCGCATGTTCGAGCAGCAACTGCGCGAGAGCGAAATCCGCTTCCGCGCGCTATGCGAGACGGTGCCGGCAATGATCTGGATGGCCGATGCGCAAGGCGCGTGCGTGTACTGGAACCCGCGCTGGTACCACTTCACCGGCCAGGGCGAGGACCAGGCGCTGGACCAGGGCTGGTGGGACGTGATGCACCCGGACGACGCCGGGCGCGTACGGCTGGCCTTCGAACAGGCGCTGGAACGGCGTGGCGAATTCCTGGCCGAATACCGCGTGCGCCGCCACGACGGCCAGTACCGCTGGTGCATCGACACCGCCTCGCCGCATTTTTCCAGCGATGGGCGCTTTCTCGGGCATATCGGCTCGCTCACCGATATCTCCGAACGCAAGCACATCGAAGATGCCACCGCCTCCGACCGCGCGATCCTGAGCCTGATCACCACCGGCGCGCCGCTGCCGGTGGTGCTGGACGCGATTGCGCTGAGCGTGGAAGCGCGCGGCGAGATTCCCCTGTACTGCTCGGTGATGGTGCTGGATGAGATTCGCCACACCCTGAGCTTCGGGTCGGCACCGCATTTTCCGCTGGAGTACCACGGCCAGTTCGAACCGGTGCCGATCGCATCGGACGGCCCGCCCTGCGCACGCGCCGCGCACATCGGGCGGCAAATCATCTGCACCGACATCCAAGCCGAGCCGAGCTTCAGCCGCCATCATGCGGTGTCGGCGGCACTGGGCATCGTAGCGTGCTGCGTGACGCCGATCCTGGCCAGCAATGGCCAGGTACTGGGCACGCTCAACATCTATTACGACCGCACCCACCTGCCCTCGCTGCGCGAACAGGCGATGGCACGCTCCGCATCGCACCTGGCCGGGATCGTGATCGAGCGGACCCGCGTCGACGCCAAGCTCAAGCTGTCGCTGCAGGCCGAAACGGCCGCGCGCAACCAGGCCGAACATGCCAGCCGGGTCAAGGACGAATTCCTGGCCACGCTCAGCCACGAATTGCGTACGCCGCTCAATGCCATCCTGGGTTGGTCGCGGCTGATGCAGTCGCCTAGCTTCGAAGCGGACACGCTGGGCAAGGGCCTGGTGATCATCGAGCGCAGCGCGCGTGCGCAGACGCAGATCATCGACGACCTGCTGGACATGAGCGCGATCCTGTCCGGCAAGATCCGCCTGCAGGCCGAGCACTTCGACATCGCCGGCCTGGCCCGCAGCACGCTGGACCTGATGCAACCGGCCGCGCTCGCCCGCGACATCGCGCTGGAACTGGATGCGCCCATCGATAGCGAGCTGTGGTTCTTTGGCGATGCCGGACGTCTGCAGCAGGTGCTCACTAACCTGCTCAGCAATGCACTCAAGTTCACTGCCCCGGGCGGCACTGTGCGAGTGGGCCTGGATGTGGAAGATGGGCGCCTGCGACTGTGCGTGCAGGACACCGGCATCGGCATCGCGCCGGAGTTTCTGCCGCATGTCTTCGACCGGTTCCGGCAGGCCGATGCCGGCACCACGCGCCGCGTCGGCGGCCTTGGGCTGGGCTTGTCGATCTCGCGCCAGCTGGTGGACCTGCATGGCGGCAGCCTGGGCGCATCCAGCGCCGGCGAGGGCCGGGGGGCGCTGTTCACCATCGTGCTGCCGTTCCAGCATGGTGTCAGCGGACTGCGCCCGCCATCGGCCGACACGACCCAGGTGGGCCCACTCCCGCCCGACTGCCATGGGCGCCTGGACCGCGTACGCGTGTTGTTGGTAGACGACGACCAGGATTCGCGCGAGGCGGTGATGCAGTTCCTGATACTGGCCGGTGCGCAGGTACAGGCCGCCGGCTCGGTGGAGGCGGCCGAGCAGTGCCTGGTCGAGGCTCCCTTCGACGTGCTGGTCAGCGACATCGCGATGCCGGTGCGCGATGGCTACGATCTGATCCGCACCGTGCGGGCCGGTGGCGGCGAACTGCCGCGGCATATCCCGGCAATCGCCCTGACGGCCTACGTGCGCGAGGAAGACCGCGACCGCGCGGTGGTGGCTGGCTTCGATGCGCACATGGGCAAACCGGTAGAGCCGCCCGGCCTGGTCGATCTGATCGAACGCCTGGTGGTGCCGACGCGCGCGGTGCATGGAGCGGCGTGAAATCGCCCGGCAGCGGCCGATACGACAGGAGCGGGAAGAATGCTAACGACCAGCTCGCACATGCAGAATTTCCTGCAGAAGCGAACGGTCTGACATCCCGGCACGCGTCAATTGCAGCCGGATTGGATTCCAGGCCGCGTCCGCACGATTGGATTCGGGGCGTGGCGTCGCTTGTTGGATGCAGTCAAAAGCTCAGGTCATCGAGGGCGCGGCGCCCTCACCGCTTGCGGGACACGCCGTGAATCCGTCCATGGAAGCTCGATGGTGGCATCCATGCCGCCAACGGTCCCGCAAGCGGTAAGGGCACCGCGCCAGCACGTTTGCTGGTGGTTTTATCGAAAGCCATGCGCATCGACCGACTTGACCGATCCTTGCCCGCTTACCGTCGCGGAACCTTGGGCGGCATGGATGCCGCATCAGCGCCTGCAAGGACGTACTTGCGCCGTGTCCGGCGAGGGTGGCGGGCAAGAGCCCTGCAGTCACGTTGCACATCAGCCGCTCTGCAACTGATCCACAACGTTGCTACCCAACCACTTCAAGCCAGTCGCCACGCAAGGCAGTAATGACTCAGGTGCGCTTGGCGCGGGCGAATGCGGCGGCCAGCGCGTTATCGGCCGGGGGAGCGGTGGTGCGCGGCTTGCTGTTGCCCTGCGCCGGTCCACGCCCACCACCACCGTCGCGACGGCCCTGCCCCGGCCCGCCATTGCCACGCGCATCGCGCGAGGTGCCATCGGCCGCTGGTGGCGTGTCGGACAGGCGCCGGGTCAAGGCGATGCGCTTGCGCGCCACATCCACTTCCAGCACCTTGACCTTGACGATGTCGCCGGCCTTGACCACATCGCGCGGATCCTTGACGAAGGTGTCCGACAGCGCGGAGATGTGCACCAGGCCATCCTGATGCACGCCGATATCGACGAACGCGCCGAACGCGGCAACGTTGCTGACCACGCCTTCCAGAATCATGCCCGGCTTGAGGTGCTTGATGTCCTCGATGCCCTCGGCGAACTGCGCAGCCTTGAATTCCGGGCGCGGGTCGCGGCCGGGCTTTTCCAGCTCCTTGAGGATGTCGCGCACGGTCGGCACACCGAACTGTTCGTCGGTGAACAGCTCCGGCTTGAGTCCGCGCAGGAAGCTGCCATCTCCCAGCAAGGCCTTGATCGGCTTGCCGGTGCTGGCGACGATGCGCTCGACCACCGGATACGCTTCCGGGTGCACCGCCGAGACATCCAGCGGCTCCTCGCCATCGGCGATGCGCAGGAAGCCGGCGCATTGTTCGAAGGTCTTGTCGCCCAGGCGTGGCACCTTGAGCAGGTCCTTGCGGCGTTTGAACGGGCCGTTGTCGTCGCGATGGCGCACGATGTTTTCGGCCACCGTGCTGGACAGCCCGGACACGCGCGACAGCAGCGCCGCCGAGGCGGTATTGACGTACACGCCCACTGCGTTGACGCAGTCTTCCACGCGCGCATCCAGTGCCTTGGCCAGGCGGTACTGGTCCACGTCGTGCTGGTACTGGCCCACCCCGATCGCCTTGGGTTCGATCTTGACCAGTTCGGCCAGCGGGTCCTGCAGGCGCCGCGCGATCGACACCGCGCCGCGCAGCGACACATCGAGATTGGGGAATTCCTTGGCGGCGAATTCGGACGCCGAATACACCGATGCGCCCGCTTCGCTGACCACGATCTTCTGCAGCTTGGCGCCCTCGCACAATGCGATCGCCTCGCCAGCCAGCTTGTCGGTCTCGCGGCTGGCAGTGCCGTTGCCGATCGCGATCAGCTCCACGTTGTGCTGCATGCACAGCTTTTTGATGGTCTGCAACGATTGGTCCCACTGCCGCTTGGGCTCATGCGGGTAGATCGTCTCGGTGGCCACCAGCTTGCCGGTGGCATCGACCACGGCAATCTTGCAGCCGGTGCGGATGCCCGGGTCCAGGCCCAGCACCACGCGCGGTCCGGCCGGTGCGGCCAGCATCAGGTCCTTGAGGTTGTCACCGAACACCGCGATCGCTTCGGCTTCGGCCTTTTCGCGCGCCTGGTTGAACAGGTCCAGCAGCAGGTGCATGTGCAGCTTGGCGCGCCAAGTCAGCCGGCAGGCGTCCAGCAACCAGCGATCGGCCGGGCGGCCGTCGTTGGAAATGCCGGCATTGCGCGCCACCCGGCCTTCGGCGTACTGGTGCCCCGCCTCGGCGTCGGTGCCCGGGTCCAGGTCCAGATGCAGGAATTCTTCGCGCCGCGCGCGGAACAAGGCCAGCAGGCGGTGCGAGGGAATCTTCGCCAGCGATTCGGCATGGTCGAAGTAATCGCGGTACTTGGCACCGGCCTCTTCCTTGCCCTCGGCCACGCGCGCGCGGATGACGCCGTTGTCGTTCAACCAGCTGCGCAGCTCGCCAACCAGTGCGGCATCTTCGCCCCAGCGCTCCATCAGGATGGCGCGGGCACCTTCCAGCGCGGCCTTGATGTCGGCCACGCCCTTCTCGGCGTCGATGAAGGCTGCCGCAGCCACCTCGGGTGCCTGGGTCGGGTCGGCCAGCAACCCGTCGGCCAACGGTTCCAGCCCGGCCTCGCGTGCGATCTGCGCGCGGGTGCGGCGCTTGGGCTTGTAGGGCAGATAGAGGTCTTCCAGCCGCGACTTGGTGTCGGCGGCGGCGATCTCGTTGCGCAGTTCGTCGCTGAGCTTGCCCTGTTCGGCGATGCTGGACAGGATGGCGGCGCGGCGGTCTTCCAGCTCGCGCAGGTAGGTCAGGCGCGTTTCCAGGTTACGCAGCTGCGTATCGTCCAGGCCGCCGGTGACTTCCTTGCGGTAGCGGGCGATGAAGGGAACGCTGGCGCCTTCGTCCAGCAGGGCGATGGCGGCACGCGCCTGGGCGGGTTGGGCACCGATCTCATCGGCGATGGTGCGAGCGATCTGCTGGGCAAGCTGGCTATCGTGCATGACGGCGCGGGGTGAACCGCTTCACTGAAAAAATGCATTTTCGCAGTGCGCGCCCGCCACGGAAACCCGTTGACAGCGCCGTGGTAAACCAGTGCCGCCGCGCTCAGCTGGCGCGGTGCGCGTAATGGCTGGCGGCGCGTTCGACCAGGATGCTCTCGTGCAGCGATTCCAGCGCCATCACCCGCACCTTGCCCATGTCTTTCAGGGGCACCATGCGCTCCACGTACACCTCCGGGCCGGCATCGGTCATTGCACGCGACTTGCTGAACCCGTAAGGCACCACGCCCTTGTCGCCATCTTTGCTGCCACCGACGTACAGGACAATCGACATACCACACCTTCTTTGTTGCAGTTGCTACGTTAGGGACACGAGCATACCCAGCGCGTCGTGAGGAGCTTTCCACGCACGTTAACGCCGGCTGTTTGCGGTTTGGTGACGGCGCCAATGCCGCCCTCGCCTCACTGCGGCTTCACCAGCGGTGGCTATCTCCGTTCCCTTGCCCCGTTCCCATCGCCTCACCCGACAGGCGGCGACGGCCGGCCTGGCTGAACCGCTGCAGGCGGTTCAATGCCGCACGCAAGGCCACCACGGCCACCAGCCGCGGCCATGCAAAGCGTAGGCATCGGCCGCCCGTTCCAGCGGGTTGCGCACGTGGATGCCGCCGCAGAACAGATACACCGGCAGGAACAGCGGGCCGAGCAGCATGTATTGATAGACGTGGGCGCGCTCATGGTCGCCCAACCGTACCGGCGGATGCGTGCAGCGGCCGGCCGCATGCGCGTAGGTGCTGCAGTGCAGGTCCAGCGACTGGCCCTTGAGCAGGATCACATTGCCCAGCGTCATCGCCCCACCCGGTCCCCAGGGCCAGCGATCGAAGACGATGGCCAGTTCCTGCCGCGACCAGCGCGGGCGTGCGCCAAAGCAGCTTCCGAGCGCACCGATCGCCAGACCCAGCGCGGTATTGGGCAGCGTCCACAGTGCACCCAGGGCCAGCAACGCCGCCGGCCCATGCCGCAACCGGGTCAGTCTGCCTGGTTGGGAATCAGCAGCCACAGGATCAGATAGACCAGGATGCCGGGAAACGCCGCCGAGGCGATCGATACGATGACGAACAGCACGCGCAGCAGCGTGGAACTCCAACCGAAGCGACGCGCGATACCGCCGACGACGCCGGCGATCATGCGATCGTTGATAGAACGGGACAGTGCGGTGGTGGCCATGGGCAGGTTCCTGGAAACGTGACGGCCAGTCTAGAAAGCCCGACGACAGCAGATCGTGATGGGCACCGGCGCCGCGCGCCGACCGGCGTTGCCCTTGCAGATATCAGGCGCTGTTGTCGCGCGCCTGCAGCCAGCGATGGATGGCCACCGGCACCTCGCGCTGCGCACGTCCGGAGACATAGATGCCGATATGCCCACCACGAAAACTCAGCTCGCTGTAATCCTCGCTGCCCACCAGGCCGCGCAAGGCGCGCGAGGCATCCGGCGGAACGAGGTGATCGTGTTCGGCGTAGATGTTCAGCACCGGCATGTCGACATCGTGCAGATCGACCGCCTGCCCGCCGATGCGCACCTGGCCGGTGACCAGTCCGTTGCGCTGGTAGAACAGGGTAACGAATTCGCGGAATGCCTCGCCGGCCAGGTCGGGCGAGTCGAAGATCCACTTTTCCATGCGCAGGAAATCTTCCAGCGCCTGCTTGTCGTCGAGGATGTCGAGCAGGCCGACATACTTCTGCAGGTTGAGCCGGAACGGCTTGAGCATCAGGTAGCTGGCGTTCATCAGATCCGCGGGCACGTTGCCCATGGTGTCCACGAACAGATCCACATCGACCATGCGCGCCCAGTTGGACAGCATGTTGTCGGGGGTGTGGAAATCCACCGGGGTGACCATGGTGATCAGGTTGCGCACCTTGTGCCGTTGCAACGCGGCGTAGCACAGCGAGAACGTGCCGCCCTGGCAGATGCCGAGCACGTCCACCGCGTCCACCCCGGCGTGCGCGCGCAGGTGATCCACTGCGCCGTCGATGTAGCGCAACAGATAGTCTTCCAGCGTGAGATAGCGCTCGGAGCGATCCGGGTAGCCCCAGTCCAGCACATAGACGTCCTGGCCATGGCTCAGCAAGCCCTTGACCAGCGAGCGATCGGCCTGCAGGTCGACCATGTACGGGCGATTGACCAATGCATACACGATCAGCAGCGGCGTCGTGGCCACCGGTGCCTGTTCGCCGACGAAGCGATACAGCACCACCTTGCCGTCGCGCCAGACTTCCTCGCGTTCGGTGACGCCGTAGTCGACATCCTCCACGCCGGGCAGCAGCTTGAGACCTTCGCGCAGCTTGCGTTGCAGCGACAGCGTCTCCTGCATCAGATCTTCGGCACTGAATCCCAGCGGCCCTTTCATGCGCTGGCTCCACGCTGTTTACCGGCGGCGGGTTTGCCTGTGGCTTTGCCGGCGCCAGCCCTGGAGGCCGGCTTGGCGGCCGCAGGTTTGACCGGCTTGGCGGCGGCTGCCGGCTTGCGCGCCGCAGCTGCGGCAGATGCCGCCTTGCGCGGGGTCGGCGCCGGCTTCACCGACTCGACCTCCGGTTCGTCAGGCGCTCCCGCCTTGCCCGATGCGCTGGTCGCGCTGCGCAGCATCCGCCGCACCGTCCGCTCCAGCTCAGCGATGCGGCGGTGTGCGGCATCCATTTCCGAACGTGTGGGCATGCCGAAGCGTTCGCTGAGCTGCTCCACCTCTTCCTGCAGCGCGGCGCGCAGACGCATATGCGCGTTGGCAAAACCGCCGTAGACCTCGCGGAACTGGTCCGACAGCGCGATGTCGGCGTAGGACTCTTCGGCCGCCTCGATCCACAGATCGAACAGGGCGCGTGCGCTGGTCAGCTGGCTGCCGCTGCTTTCGTGTTCGCCCAGCTTGCTGGTGAAGCGAGCGAAGGCCTGTTCGATCGCCGCCTTCAACTGCTCCGCGTAGGCTTGCGACTGGGCCTGGAACTCCTGTTGCGCGCGTGCCAGTTTCTGCAGGCGCGCCTGATGATTGCGGTTCAGCCCGAAGGCAGGCATGTCCAGCCATGGCGCGTTTTCCTCCCGCCACTTGCCCAAGGCCTGCGCCGCCTGCTGCAACCAGGGATCGAAGCCACCGGGGCTGCCGCCGCGCAGCGAGCCCAGGGTCCACTGCATCAGTTGCTCGCCCTGCCCTTGCACGGCACGCCGCCAGGCATCGGAGACCTCAGTGGCCGAGGTATCGCGCCCGGCAAACTGCGCGGCGACCTGCTGCATGGTGCCGAACCAGTTGCCGGCCTGGGTCCTGAAGCGGTCGATGGCCTCCTGCGCCTGCGGCGCGGCCTGGGTGGGCAACAGCTGCGACCACCAGTCCACCGCCTTGCGCCAGTCCTGCGGCGCATCGCCACCTGCGGGCGGAGGCGGTTGCGCAGCGGGGCCGGCCTGGCCGTGACGCATGGCCTCTCCCCAAGCCGCCCAGTACTGGCGCGCCTTGTCCTGAAAGTTGCCATTGTCCGAACCGCTGCTTGCCATCATCCACTCGCACGTGTGTCCACCCGGCCATCCTACCGCGTGTACCGGGCGTTGCCGTTCAGGGTTTGGGGATACGCAGCGTCTTGCTGATCATCAGCGAGCCGGAGACCGCAAACAGCAGCACCAGCGGGTGGAACTGCCAGGGGCCCAGCTGCCACTGCCCCCACCACAAAGTCTCGCCGATGCGGCCGGTGCTGGCGGCCACCGCCAGCAGGATCACCAGCGCCAGGCTGGTGGGAATCGGCGTGCCTTCGAAGTACGGCACCTTGTCGGCATCGCCGGCGATCTCTTCGGCGGTCACGTTGTAGCGCGCCAGTCGACTCACCCCGCAGCAGACGAAATAGCTCAGCACCAACCAGTCCCAACCGCCACGCATGCCGCAGGCATAACCGAGCGCGGCCGGCGCAACGCCGAACGAGATCACGTCTGCCAGCGAGTCCAGTTCCCGCCCCAGTGTGGACGAGGCCTTGCGCCAGCGCGCCACGTGTCCGTCCAGCGCATCGAACACGAACGCCAGCGGAATCAACGCCATGCCCAGCAGCAGGTCGCCGCGGTGGCCTTCCTGCAGGAAGCGCATCGCCGCGAAGATCGCCCCGGTGCCGCAGAAGGCGTTGGCCAGGGTGAACCAGTCCGCGAGTTGGAAATCGCGCAGCATCGAAAAATGGCGTTTCATGCGGAGCCTGAGGAAAGCGAGGCGCAAAGGGTAACGCGCGCGCGCCACGCAGGCGACCGTTGCTCCGCACTCCGCTAGGCTGGCGATCAGCGTGGCCGCTCCCGGCCGCGCACGCTCTCCCGACTTCCGAGGATACCCGATGCGCAGCATCCTGATCACTGGCGCCGGCAGCGGCATTGGCGCCGGCATCGCCACCCATCTGGCCAGCGACGGCCACCATCTGCTGGTCAGCGACATGGACCTGGCCGCCGCCGAGCGGCTCGCGCAGCAGGTGCGCCAGGCTGGCGGCTCGGCCGAGGCACTGGCGCTGGATGTGAGCGACGAAGACAGCGTCGCGCGCGCACTGGCCAGCGCATCGCACGCGCCGCAGGTGCTGGTGAACAACGCCGGCCTGCAGCAGGTCGCGGCGCTGGAAGACTTCCCGATGCAGCGCTGGGCCTTGCTGGTGGATGTGATGCTCACCGGCGCCGCACGCCTGAGCCGGGCGGTGTTGCCCGGCATGCGCGCGGCCGGCTACGGACGCATCGTCAACATCGGCAGCATCCACTCGCTGGTGGCCAGCCCCTACAAGAGCGCCTATGTCGCGGCCAAGCATGGCCTGGTCGGCTTGTCCAAGGTGATCGCGCTGGAAACCGCCGACTGCGACATCACCGTCAATACGCTATGCCCCAGTTATGTGCGCACGCCGCTGGTGGAGCGCCAGATCGCCGACCAGGCGCGCACACGCGGCATCGCCGAAGACGACGTGGTCCGCGACGTGATGCTCAAGCCGATGCCCAAGGGCGCCTTCATCGAATATGACGAGCTGGCCGGCACAGTGTCCTTCCTGATGTCGCGCGCTGCGCGCAACATCACCGGGCAATCCATCGCCATCGATGGCGGCTGGACTGCCCAATAATCGCACTGGTGAAATTTTCGCCAGCCAGATTGACAGCGTTGCAGCGCAAGGGCTGTCATGGGTTGTCCACAGACTTGCGCAGCCTCCATCCACAGGCGGTGTGGAAAACTGTGCGACGCGTCCCAGGCGCCCCCCAGCCGCTGGCCGGTGCCTCCGCGTTGACGAAGGAACACGGCGTAAGGTTCGCCGCTCGCGCGCAGCGCGCCGGCGGCCACATTTCCCTCAGACGCGCGAATAACTCCAGGACTGCATGCGCCCGTCGCGATACGGCATGACGCCATGGAACGGCCGCGGGTCGCCGTCGAATACCAGCGGCAGGAAATTGCGGTCGCCCTCCCACATCGGCACCTGATCCATCTGCGCGATGGAAACCCACTCCAGCGTGCCCTCGGGATTGGATGCCTGCGGGACACCATCGAAACTGCGGATCAGGAACACGAACCCCAGCCAATCCTCGCCCTGCTTGCCGAAGCCCGGCCAGCTGATGGTGCCGCGCAACTGCATGTCGCCGCACTCCACGCCGGCCTCTTCGCGAATCTCGCGGCGCATGCAGGCCAACACGTCCTCCTCCGGCTCCACCTTGCCGCCAAGCCCGTTGTACTTGCCCAGATGCTGATCGCCCGGGCGCGCGTTGCGGTGGATCATCAGCACCTGCGTGCCGTCCGGCGACAGCAGGTAGCCCAGGGTGGCGACGATCGGGGTATAGGGCATGGCATACGATCTGGCACGAAGCGCATCAGTATGACCGAAGCCATCGCCTGGACGCAGAAGGAATCGCTGGCCGCGATCCTGCCTCACTGCCTCGATGGGCCGGCGCTGTGGGCGGCACTCACGCGATATGCAGCCTGGCCGGTCCCGCATCACGCCGCGATGAACCGGCAGCCATTGTCGCGTTCGCCACAGCGCAAGGCGCACCGCCGTGCCAGATGTCAGCCGGCAGCAGCCTGCACACCCGGCCTTGGCGGGGCGACGTACTCCGAATCCAGCCGCAGGGTGGCCACGCCATGGCCGCGTTCGGCCAGGTATTCCAGCCACTTGCCCAAAAAGGTGTTCATGCGCATGCGGTGGCTGATCAGCTCGGCCGGCGGCGGGAACATGCCCATCACGTCCTGCCAGCGACGACCCACATAGCAATGCGTGGTTTCGGCCTGGCGGGCATCGCGGTACAGGCGCACGTAGGCCGAAGGATCCGGCTCGCCGGTGACCGGGTCGCACAGGTCGTAGGTCAGCCGCAACTCGACGGTGTAGCGGTGGCACTCGATCACGTCCAGGCGCAGGTCCAGGCCATCGCCGATCGAAGAGACATACGAACCCGGTGCCAGATCGCCCGGGGCGAACAGGCGGGTCAGATGCTGGAAGTTCTCCGCATACAGGCCCATCAGCCAGCCGAACCGGCTCAGGCGCGGAATGATGTCGAGTTTGCTCAATGTCTGGGCCATGCACCGATCCTACACGCTGCGCTGCCGCACGGGCAGCATTGACGCCGGCCCGACGACAGGCCTACCTTGGCGGAGCACTGCCCCGCCCGCTTGATGTCCCCTGGATTGCCAGCAGGCCGTCCGATCAATCGCGGCAGCATCCGAACGGCGAACGCGCCGCGTGCCTGCCCAATCCCAGATCCCGCCCTGCGAATCCCGGCTCCTCAAAACATCTCGCGCTGCAGCCCCAGGGTCGAGAGCACCTTGCTGGAGATTTCCTCGATCGAGGTATTGGTGGTACTGAGCGAGGGAATGCGCTCCATCTGGAACATGCGCTCGGCGATCGCCACCTCGCGGCGGCAGGTTTCTGCGGCGCTATAGCGGGAGTTGGCGCGACGCCCCTGGCGGATCTGCTGCAGACGTTCCGGATCGATGGTCAGGCCGAACAGCTTGCTGCGGTAGTTGCGCAGGCGCGGCGGCAACTGCTCGTTCTCCAGGTCCTCGTCGGTCAACGGATAGTTCGCGGCGCGGATACCGTAATGCAGGGCCAGATAGATGCAGGTCGGCGTCTTGCCCGCGCGCGAGACCGCTACCAGGATCACGTCGGCCTCGTCGTAGTTGAGCGCCATGCCATCGTCGTGGCTCAAGGCAAAATTCATTGCATTGATCCGGCGATGGTAGGTCTCGAAATCCACCATGCCGTGCGCACGCCCCACCCGCGAATGCCGTGGCGCATTGAGCTCGCGTTCCAGCGGCTCGATGAAGGGCGCGAACACATCCAGCATCAGCGCCCCGCTTTCGGCCAGGATCATGCTCAACTGTGGATCCACGCACGAATTGACGACTACCGGTCGCACCTGATACCGCTCGCCGGCGGCGCGCACCCGCATCGCGGCATCGCGCGCTTTTTCTGCATCATCGATGAACGACATGCGGTCGGTGACGAAGTTGAATCCGCTGAACTGCGTGAGCAGGCTATGCCCAATCGTTTCAGCGGTGATACCGGTTCCATCGGAGACGTAGAACACCGGCCGGATTGTTGACATCAAGACCACCTCTTTGAACTAGTGTCCAAAACTTACGGGTTCATGCTTGTGCAGATTCCGCTGTGCACTGCATCATAGCGGCTTCTTCCTACGGACGCGGCCATCCAGCCCGCTCGGGCGATGGCCATACGGAGCATCGCGCTTGAACGAGAATATCCTGTGGTTGCATGAGCTACGCCTGGTCGATCTGGCCCGCGTAGGCGGTAAGAATTCCTCGCTCGGCGAGATGATCGGCAACCTGGCCGGATTGGGCGTTTCGGTTCCCGGTGGATATGCGACCACGGCCGAGGCTTTCAAGGACTTCATTGCCCACAACGACCTGTCCAAGCGCATCTTCGACAAGCTCGAGACGCTGGACGTGGAAGACGTCAATGCCCTCACCGTGGCCGGCAAGGAAATTCGCGGCTGGGTGATCGACGCCCCACTGCAACCGGAGCTGGACCGCGACATCCGCACCGCCTACGACAAGCTGTGCGCCGAAAACGGCGGCGGCGAAGTGGCCGTGGCGGTCCGCTCCTCGGCCACCGCGGAGGATCTGCCGGACGCGTCGTTCGCGGGCCAGCAGGAAACCTTCCTCAATGTGACCGGCGCCGACGATGTGGTGCACAAGGTCAAGGAAGTGTTCGCCAGTCTTTATAACGATCGCGCGATCGCCTATCGCGTGCATCACGGCTTCAAGCACGAGGACGTGTTCCTGTCGGCCGGCGTGCAGTTGATGGTGCGCTCGGGCGTGGGCTCGTCGGGCGTGCTGTTCACGCTGGACACCGAGTCCGGTTTCCGCGACGTGGTGTTCGTGACCTCCAGCTTCGGCCTGGGTGAAATGGTCGTGCAGGGCGCGGTCAACCCGGACGAGTTCTACGTCTACAAGCCCACGCTGACCACGGGCAAGCCGGCCATCCTGCGCCGTTCGCTGGGCAGCAAGGCGATCCGCATGGTGTATTCGGACGTGCCCGGTGAGCGCGTGCGCATCGAAGACACGCCGGTGGAGCTGCGCAACACCTTCTCGATCAGCGACGAGGACGTGCAGGAACTGTCCAAGCAGGCCCTGGTGATCGAGAAGCACTACGGCCGCCCGATGGATATCGAGTGGGCCAAGGACGGTGTGAGCGGCAAGCTGTTCATCGTGCAGGCGCGTCCGGAGACGGTGAAGTCGCGCAGCCACGCCACCCAGATCGAGCGCTTCGCCCTCGACGCCAAGGATGCCAAGGTGCTGGTGGAAGGCCGCGCGGTCGGCGCCAAGATCGGCAGTGGCGTCGCACGCGTAGTGCGCTCGCTGGACGACATGAACCGCGTGCAGGCCGGCGACGTGCTGATTGCCGACATGACCGACCCCGATTGGGAGCCGGTGATGAAGCGCGCATCGGCCATCGTCACCAACCGTGGCGGGCGCACTTGCCACGCGGCGATCATTGCGCGCGAGCTGGGCGTGCCGGCGGTGGTCGGCTCGGGCAATGCCACCGATGCGATCAGCGATGGCCAGCAGGTCACGGTGAGCTGCGCCGAAGGCGATACCGGCTTCATCTACGATGGCCTGCTGCCGTTCGAGCGCACCACCACCGACCTGGGCAACATGCCGCCTGCCCCGCTCAAGATCATGATGAACGTGGCCAACCCGGAGCGCGCCTTCGACTTCGGCCAGCTGCCCAACGCCGGTATCGGCCTGGCGCGCCTGGAGATGATCATCGCCGCGCATATCGGCATCCATCCCAATGCCCTGCTCGAATACGACAAGCAGGACGCCGACGTGCGCAAGAAGATCGACGCCAAGATCGCCGGCTATGGCGATCCGGTGAGCTTCTACGTCAATCGCCTGGCCGAAGGCATCGCCACGCTGACCGCCTCGGTGGCGCCGAATACGGTGATCGTGCGCCTGTCGGACTTCAAGTCCAACGAGTACGCCAACCTGATCGGTGGCTCGCGTTACGAGCCGCATGAAGAGAACCCGATGATCGGCTTCCGTGGCGCCAGCCGCTATGTCGATCCGTCCTTCACCAAGGCGTTCGCGCTGGAGTGCAAGGCGGTGCTGAAGGTGCGCAACGAGATGGGCCTGGACAACCTCTGGGTGATGATCCCGTTCGTGCGCACGCTGGAGGAAGGCCGCAAGGTGATCGAGGTGCTGGGACAGAACGGGCTCAAGCAAGGCGACGGTGCTGATGGAAAGCCGGGGCTAAAGATCATCATGATGTGCGAGCTGCCGTCCAACGCGTTGCTGGCCGACGAGTTCCTGGAGATCTTCGACGGCTTCTCGATCGGTTCCAACGACCTGACCCAGCTGACCCTGGGCCTGGACCGCGATTCTTCGATCGTGGCCCACCTGTTCGACGAGCGGAATCCGGCCGTGAAGAAGCTGCTGTCGATGGCGATCAAGTCGGCGCGCGCCAAGGGCAAGTACGTGGGCATCTGCGGCCAGGGGCCGTCGGACCATCCGGAACTGGCCGAGTGGCTGATGCAGGAGGGGATCGAATCGGTGTCGCTGAATCCTGACACCGTGGTCGATACCTGGCTGCGCCTGGCCAAGCTCAAGAGCGAGAGCTGATGGGACTGTTGGGCGCAATGATGGCGGTCGCTGCGGGAGCAGCGGCCGTCAAGCCGGCGGCGAAGTCGCCGGCCTTCGACTGGTCGAGCGTGAACTGGGCGCAGTACGCACTCAACTGCGGCCTGGCGCTGCTGATCGTGGTGATCGGCATGTGGCTGGCCAAGCAGCTGAGCCAGTGGCTGCACCGCGCGCTTACACGCGCACGGATCGAAACCACGCTGACCAACTTCCTTCGCAACGTGGCGTATGCGTTGCTGCTGGTGCTGGTCTTCGTCAGCGCCTTGAGCCAGATCGGCGTGCCTCCGACCTCGCTGATCGCGGTACTCGGCGCGGCCGGCCTGGCCGTGGGTCTGGCGTTGAAGGATTCGCTGTCCAACATCGCCGCCGGCGTGATGCTGATCGTGTTGCGGCCGATGCGCGATGGCGACCATGTGGTCATCGCCGGGCAGGAAGGCGTTGTCGACGAGATCAGGATCTTCCAGACCCGGTTGCGCGCCTTCGACGAGCGCATGATCACCCTGCCCAACAGCACCATCACCACCGCCCCCATCATCAACTACAGCACCCTGCCCAACCGCCGCCTGGACGTGACGGTGGGTGTGGGCTACGACGATGACCTGAAGAAGGCCCAGCAGCTGTTGCTGCAGATCGCCAAGGACAATCCCAACATCCTGGAATCGCCGGCACCATTCGTGCAGGTGACCAACCTGGGCGAGAGCACGGTGGACCTGATGTTGTTCGCTTATGCCACCAATGGCAATTTCGGCGCAGCCAAGAGCACCACGCTGGAGCAGATCCGCAATCAGTTGCTGGAAAACGGGCTCAATATTCCGTATCCCCAGCGCGATCTGCACGTGTATCACCACGACGCCGACGGCAAGCCGATCTCCAATCTGCTGCTCAAGGGCGTCACCGACGATGGCGATCTCACCAAGGGGCCGCCGCTGGCACGGTGAGTTCGACCGGCCGAGACACGAAAAGGCCGCATCGCAGGATGCGGCCTTTCTCGTTCGCCAGCCCTGCTTGCGCAGGTGGCGGGCCTGCGCCATGCGGCGATGTCCTTACGCCGGGATGTTTATGTTTGCGGGGCTCGCGCGGCAGCACCTGCCTGCCATCACTTCGGGCGGTCGCCTGCCGCTCCCACCGCTCAGTCTTCCACGCCAGCGGCGATATCGCCGCCCAGTGCTCCCATGAACTGCCGGTAGTGGCGCAGCTCGGCAATGGAGTCGCGCACGTCGCTCAGTGCGGTGTGCGCCGAGCTCTTGGCAAATCCATTGGCCACCGTCGGTGACCAGCGCCGCGCCAGTTCCTTGATGGTGGACACATCCAGGTTGCGGTAATGGAAATAACGCTCCAGGCGCGACATCTGGCGGTGCAGGAAGCGGCGATCCTGGCAGATCGAGTTGCCGCACATCGGCGAGGCGCCGGCGCGGATCCACTCGCTCAGGAACGCCACCGTCTGCGCCTCGGCCTGTGCGTGGCTGACCTGGCTGTCCAGCACGCGCTGCCACAGGCCCGACCGACGATGCTGGTTGCGGTTCCACTCGTCCATCGCTTCCAGGGTTTCCAGCGGATGGGCGATGGCCAGTTCCGGCCCTTCGGCAAGCACGTTCAACTGCGCATCGGTCACGATGGTGGCGATTTCGATGATCGAGTCCTGGTCGGTGTCCAGGCCGGTCATTTCCAGATCGATCCAGATCAGTCGGTCGTTGCCTGCAAGGGTATCTGCCATATCGGCGTCCTGTGGAAGGCCGTGCCCGGCCGGTGCTGGAAAGGGCGCGCATGATACCGCGCCCATGTGGCTCACGGCAGCAGCGGCGGCTTGCCGCGCTTTGCGCGAAAGTAATTGGTCAGCCGCAGGCTCGCCTCGGCCGCCAGGACGCCGCCGGTGACCTGCACGCGATGGTTGTGGCGCGGGTCGGACAGCAGGTCGAACACGCTGCCGCAGGCGCCGGTCTTGGGGTCGCTGGCGGCGAACACCACCCGCGCGATACGCGCATGAATCATCGCCATGGCGCACATCGCGCACGGCTCCAGAGTGACGTACAACGTGCAGCCGAGCAGGCGGTGGTTGGCCAGACGCCGCCCCGCCTCGCGCATCGCCACGATTTCGGCGTGGGCGCTGGGGTCGTGGCTGGCGATATTGAAGTTCCAACCTTCGCCCAGCACCTGGCCCTGGGCATCGACCAGCACCGCGCCGACCGGGATCTCGTCGTAGTCGCGCTCGGCACGCGCGGCCAGCTGCAGGGCGTGCTGCATCCAATGCCGGTCCAGCAGCAGTTGCGGCGGCGCGTCGTCGATGCTGCGGTCGGGCGACACGCTCACGCCGCGCTGCCGCCCTGGCGATCCAGGAACGCGGCGAAGGCGGCCACCGTGGCCTCGCTGACATGGTGCTCGATGCCTTCGGCATCGCGACGCGCGGTGGCTTCGTCGATGCCCAGCGCCAGCAGAAAACGCTCGACGATCTGATGGCGCTGGCGGCTGGAGGCGGCCAGTGCCTCGCCGGCCGGGGTCAGGAACACGCCGCGATACGGGCGCTGCACCACCCAGCCATCGCGCACCAGCCGCTTGAGCATCTTGGCCACCGTGGGCTGGGCCACGCCCAGGCGCGCGGCGATATCGACCTGGCGGGCCTCGCCGCCATCGACCAGCAGATCGGAGATCAGCTCCACATAGTCCTCGACCAGCTCGGCGCGGCGCGCTTCGCGCACCTGGCGGAAGCTTTCCATATGCACCTGTGCGTCGATCAGGGACGGCGTGGCCGCCTCCAGCTTTTCGCTCTTGCCCACCCTTGTCCTCGTGCTTGCGTCCGGAATTGGTGCCGGGATGCGTAGTGTGAGGCACGCGGCCGATCAATACGATTGAGTTTGCCAATGCTCAACAGCATAGCAAGTGCTATATCATCTGCCTGATTCGCCGTCGCCTTCCTCCGCATGTCCGCCGACAAGCTCGCTTCCGCCCCTTCGCCCGCCCTTGCTGGCGGCCTTGGCGATCACCACGCCAGCATCGCCGTGCCCGGCAAGGGTCACTGGTGGTTCCGCCTGCTGGCGTTCCTCGGGCCGGGTTACATGGTGTCGGTGGGCTACATGGACCCGGGCAACTGGGCCACCGACCTGGCCGGCGGCTCGCAGTTCGGCTACCTGCTGCTGTCGGTGATCCTGCTGTCCAACCTCATGGCGATCGTGCTGCAGAGCCTGTCGGCGCGGCTGGGCATCGCCACCGGACTGGACCTGGCGCAGGCGTGCCGGGCGCGTTATCCGCGCGCGGTGAACCTGGCGCTGTGGGGGCTGTGCGAGCTGGCGATCATCGCCTGCGACCTGGCCGAAGTGATCGGCACCGCGATCGCCCTGAAGTTGCTGTTCGGCATTCCGCTGACGCTGGGCGCGATCATCACCGCGGTGGATGTGGTGCTGGTGTTGCTGCTGATGCATCGCGGCTTCCGCGCGCTGGAAGCCTTCGTGATGGCCTTGCTGCTGATCATCTTCATGTGTTTCGGCATCCAGATCGCGCTGGCTGCGCCACCGATCGCGGCGGTGCTGGGCGGCTTCCTTCCGCGTGCGCAGGTGGTGACCGACCCGCAGGCGCTGTATCTGGCGATCGGCATCATCGGCGCGACGGTGATGCCGCATAACCTGTACCTGCACTCGTCGATCGTGCAGACGCGTGCCTACCCGCGCACCGATACCGGGCGCCGCTCGGCCTTGCGCTGGGCGGTGACCGACAGCACGGTGGCGTTGATGTTCGCGTTGTTCATCAATGCCTCCATCCTGATCCTGGCCGCAGCAGTGTTCCATGCACAGGGGCGCACCGACGTGCAGGAGATCGAGCAGGCGCATGCCCTGCTCGCGCCGATGCTGGGCGTGGGCCTGGCATCGACCTTGTTCGCGCTCGCACTGCTCGCTTCCGGCGTCAATTCCACCGTGACCGCGACGCTGGCCGGGCAGATCGTGATGGAAGGCTTCCTGCAATTGCGGTTGCCGCCGTGGCTGCGCCGCCTGGTCACCCGCGGCATCGCCATCGTGCCGGTGGTTGTGGTCACCTGGCTGTATGGCGAGGCCGGCACGGCGCGGCTATTGGTGCTGAGCCAGGTGGTGCTGTCGATGCAGTTGCCGTTTGCGGTGATCCCGCTGGTGCGCTTCGTCTCCGACCGGCAACTGATGGGCGCGCTGGTGGCACCGGCCTGGCTGGTGCGCATCGCCTGGGTGATTGCGCTGGTGATCGTGGCGTTGAACCTCAAGCTACTATGGGACACCGTGTTGCGTTGAGCGGCGTAGGCGTGGCGGCAACGCCGCGACAGGTTGCACGCATCGCCGGCCGCCAACGCGCTCGACCGCTCCGACGGGGATCCCCGATGGACAGCGCCAGGGGCACGGAGTGGCACGCGCCCACTTCGCGCAGGCTTTTCACTTGCGGGAGATTAGTGCACGAGCGCCCTCATCCGGCGCGTTGCGCCACCTTCTCCCGCAAGCGGGAGAAGACAGTGCAGGTCATCCGGTGCTCACTTACGGGAGATTGGTGCACGAGCCCCCTCATCCGGCGCGTTGCGCCACCTTCTCCTGCAAGCGGGAGAAGATAGTGCAGGTCATCCGGTGCCCACGTACGAGAGATTGGTATACGAACGCCCTCATCCGGCGCGTTGCGCCACCTTCTCCCGCAAGGGGGAGAAGACCGTGCAGGTCATCCGGCAGTCCGGTCAGGGCCTGCTCCGCCTGGCCTGAGCGGCTGCACCCTTCGGCCACACCGCGACGCGCCGCATAGAGCGCACACGGATGCAATCTGCACTACGGCTGCAAGCGGTCTACTGCGGGCATGCACCGGCTGGTTCCTGGCCCGCGTCACCACGTGGCGCGGGCGCGTATGACCAGCATTGCGTCATGCGACCGCCGGGCTGCATGCCCTTGCCCACAGGAGTGTCTATGGATCCGTTCGAGGCGCCTCCGGCCGACGCCGGACGCCGCACCTTTCTTGTCTCCGGCACGGCCGCCGTGGCAGCGTTGTCGTTTCCCGCATTCGCAGCCGCTGCCGTTGCACCTGCCGTTCCGACCAACCCACCCCACTCGTCTACCCACGGAGTCAACCCGATGTCCAATTTCGTCAAACGCCCCGATGGCGCCCACATTTTCTACAAGGACTGGGGCAAGGGCCAGCCGGTCGTGTTCGCGCATGGCTGGCCGCTCAGCGGCGACGCCTGGGACCCGCAGATGCTGTTCATGGGTCAACACGGCTATCGCGTGATCGCGCATGACCGCCGCAGCCACGGCCGTTCCAGCCAGACCTGGGAAGGCAACAACATGGACACCTACGCCGACGATCTGGCCGCATTGATCGACGCGCTGGACCTGAAGGACGCGATCCTGGTCGGCCACTCCACCGGCGGCGGCGAAGTGGCGCACTACGTGGGTCGTCACGGCAGCAAGCGCGTGGCCAAGGTGGTGCTGGTGGGCGCGGTACCCCCGCAGATGGTCAAGAGCCCGACCAATCCGGGCGGCCTGCCGATGAGCGTGTTCGACGGCATCCGCGAAGGCGTGGCCAAGGACCGTTCGCAGTTCTACCAGGACCTGACCACCCCGTTCTTCGGCGCCAACCGTGACGGCAACAAGGTTACCCAGGGCATGCGCGATGCGTTCTGGCTGCAGGGCATGCTGGGCGGCCACAAGGGACAGTACGACTGCATCAAGGAATTCTCCGAAGTCGATTACACACCCGACCTGAAGAAGATCGACGTGCCGGCGCTGGTGGTGCATGGCGACGACGACCAGATCGTGCCGATCGATGCCTCCGCCAAGCTGTCGTCCAAGATCATCAAGAATGCCGAACTGAAGATCTATGCCGGCGCGCCGCATGGGCTGACCATCACGCACGCCGATCAGTTCAACAAGGATCTGCTGGCCTTCGCAAAGGCCTGATCGCTGCGCCAAGGCAACAACCCGGGCCGGCGCGCGAGAGCCGGCCCTTCTTTTTGTCTGGTGAGTTGCGCGGCAGAAGCCAGACCACGCGTTCGACCCGCGTGCGCCGGATGCTGCAAGCATGCCGTAAGCCGCAAGGTCTCCCGCTGCACGGTGCCTGGAAGGGCCAGACAACGCGCGGCTCTACATGCGCGTCTCACCGATCACCGTTGCTTGGCCGCTGCGAGCACGATGCCTGGCCATCGCACCCCACATCGCGCAGGTGCAGGCGTCACCAGGTGACAGCTGCTGGCTAGCGCAACAGCCAGTCGGCCAGGATGAACCCGCCACTCATCGCGACCACCAGCAGCGCGCCGGTCAGGCGCGGCGGTGCGGGCAACGGCAGATCCAGCACACGGCAACCGATGCCGATGAGCAGCGCGAGCACGATGCCCATCACCGCCATGCTCATGCCTCGCCCTGCCCCAGCGAAGGACCGACCGGCCCACCGCAATGCCGCAGGTTGCGGGCCGCGCGCCGGGCCAGAAAGCGACCGGCAAACGCATAGCCACAGGTCATTGCCAGCACCAGCAACGCGCCCACCAAGGCGGTAGGTGCAGGCGACGGAATCCCCGCCGCCCGGCAGCCGAACCCGATGGCCATCCCCAACACCAGGCCGACGACGAGCTTCCAGTTCACCACCATGTCAGAGATCCGAATGCCCATGCGGCGGCGCGATGACGCCACTACCGCCGACGAAATGGCGCACCACCGGAGCGCGCTCGCCCTGGTGCAGTGCGCGGATCTGCTCCTGCAGTTGGCGATCGTCGCCGGTGACGCGCTCGTGCTGGCGCAAGTGCTCCAGCCAGGAGGCAACGATGAAGTATTCCAGGTGCACGCCCGGGGTGGCCGCGTCTTCGGCAATGCCCCAGACCACTGCACCATCGCGACGGCGTGCGGCTCCCAGTTGCGTCATCAACTGCAGGAAACCCGTGCGCGCCTCGGCGGCGATGCGGTATTCCAAGGTCACCAGCACCGGGCCGCGGTCGTGCTCGACCGCATCCGCTTGCGCGGGCTCGGGCCAGTGTCCGGCTGGTGCAAGATCCAGGTGTTCGGTGCCGGCGATGCGCGCGCGCTTGACCAGCAGCGCCGCAAGCACGGCGCCTGCGGCGGCGATCTGCAACGCGATCGCAATCGAGCTGCGCTGCGCCAACGCGCCCCAGAGCAGCGAGCCTGCCGCCATGCCGGCCGAGAACACCACGATGTACAACGACAAGGCGCGCGCACGCACCCAGGCCGGCACCGCGGTCTGCGCGGCGATCTGCAACGACGACAGCACGGTGATCCAGGCCAGACCGTTGACCACCATCAGCAGGCACAACACGCCGATCTGGCGCGACAACGCCAGGCCCAGCAGCGAGGCGGCGCAGACCAGCGTGGCGACGAACACCAGCAGGTCGCGATCGTAACGGGCGCGCAAGCGCGGCAGCAGCAAGGCGCCACTGATCGCGCCGATACCGATGCAGCCGAGCAGGATGCCGTAGCTGCCGGCGCCCAGCTGCATGTCGCGACGTACCACCAATGGCAGCAGGGCGGTCAATGCGCTGGCGAACAGGAAGAAGCCGGCGGCCTTGATCAACACCGCCTGCAGCCGGCCGGCACGTGCGGCATAGCGCAGGCCGGCACGCAGGCCGGCGCCGAAGCTTTCCGGTGGCAGTGCCGAGGCCTGTGCATCGCGACGCCAGCGCCACAGCACCAGCAGCATCAGGCCGAACGTCACCCCGTTGAGCAGGAAGGCCCACGGTGGTCCGAACTGCGCCACGATCAGGCCGCCGATTGCCGGGCCGATCGAGCGGGCGATGTTCATGCCGATCGAGTTGAGTGCCACCGCCGAAGCCAGCATCGGGCGCGGCACCAGCTCCGAAACGATCGCCGCCTGCGCCGGCATCGCCATCGCCGCGCCCATGCCCATGGCAAAGGTCAGCGCGACCAGCACCCATGGCGTCAGCAACTGCAGGTGCGCAAGCAGGGCCAGCACGCCGGCCACCAGCAACATCCAGCCCTGGGTCAGCAGCAGATAGCGGCGCCGGTCCACGATATCGGCCAGGGTTCCGGCAACCAGCGCAAACAGCACCACCGGCAAGGTGGTGGCCGCTTGCACGGCTGCCACCATCAACGGTGAGCCGGTCTGCCCGGCCATCACCCAGGAGGCGGCGACATCGTTGATCCAGGTACCGATGTTGCTGCCCAGGATCGCCAGCCACAGGGCCCGAAACATCGGTTCGCGCAGCGGTGCCCAGGCACCGCCATCGGCAGGTGCGGCAGAAGACGTCATCGCAGCAAGACTCCAGTGGACCGAAGACAACGGGCGCTGCGCAGGCGGCCAGCTGGCCTGCATGCGCAGCGGAGCAATCGCAGCATCAGAAGGCGAAACACGCGCAGCCCAATGCGCCCCAGAACCCGCGCAGATCGTCGCTGGGCGCTGCATGCTGCGCGGCGTGCCGGTGCGGGCCGTGCGCAGCGCAACCAGGGCCGTGCGTATGCGCGGCACTGGCCAGCCCGCTCACCACACCGCCCACCTGATAGCCGCCGAACCGGTTGACCGGCGACCAGTCCGGCATCGCCAGAGGCAGGCCCGGCGCCAATACGGCAAAGTCGCCATCGCCATGCACGACCTGCCCGCCCAGCACCGTGAGCACGCTCGTGATCTCGGCAATGGCGGCATCGTCGACACGGAAGTAGTCGTCCGACAACACGATGAAGTCGGCCAGCTGCCCCGCTGCCAGCGTGCCCTTGTGCGACTCGTCGCCGGAGAACCAGGCACTGCCCTGCGTCCACAGCCGCAAGGCCTGTTCGCGATCGAGCAGGTTTTCCTCGCCATACAGCGCCAGCCCGCCCACGGTGCGGCCGGTGACCAGCCACGACAGCGCCACCCACGGGTTGTAGCTGGCCACACGGGTGGCATCGGTACCGGCACCGACCGGAATACCGGCCGCCAGCATGCGGCGTATCGGCGGCGTGTGCCGTGCGGCCTGCACGCCGTAGCGCGCCACGAAGGCCTCGCCCTGGTACGCCATGCGGTGCTGCACGGCGATCCCGCCATTCAAGGCGCGGATGCGGTCGATATTGCGGGCGGTGATGGTCTCGGCATGGTCGATGAACCAGTGCAGGCCATCGAACGGAATGTCGGCGTTGACCTTCTCGTAGACATCGAGAATGCGCCCGATGCTCTCGTCGTAGGTGGCATGGATACGGAACGGCCAGCGCTTTTCCACCAGCAAGCGCACCACCTGTTCCAGCTCCGGCTCCAGTTCCGGCGGCAGCTCCGGGCGCGGTTCGCTGAACTGCTCGAAGTCGGCCGCGGAGAACACCAGCATCTCGCCGGCGCCGTTGTGGCGCAGCAGGTCGTCGCCCTTGCGCACCGGCAGCAGCTCGGTCCAGCCGCGGAAGTCGGCGACCTCCTTGCCCTTGTTCTGGGTGAACAGGTTGTAGGCGATGCGCACGCTCAGCTGACCGGCCGCGTGCAACTGCTCGATGACCTGGTAGTCCTCCGGATAATTCTGGAAGCCGCCACCGGCATCGATCACCGAGGTGATGCCCAGCCGGTTGAGTTCGCGCATGAAATGGCGGGTGGAATTGGCCTGGTAGTCCAGCGGCAGGCGCGGTCCCTTGGCCAGGCTCGCATACAGGATCAACGCATTGGGCTTGGCCAGCAGCAGGCCGGTGGGATTACCCAGCTTGTCGCGCTCGATGCGCCCGCCGGGCGGATTGAGCGTGGCCTTGTCGTAACCGCAGGCGCGCAACGCGGCGCGATTGAGCAAGGCGCGATCGTACAGATGCAGCAGGAAGACCGGGGTATCCGGCGCAATCGCATTGATTTCGTCCAGCGTGGGAAGGCGCTTTTCTGCGAACTGATGGGCAGTGAAGCCGCCGACCACACGCACCCACTGCGGAGCCGGGGTGCGATCGACCTGCGCCTTCAACATGGCCATAGCATCGGCCAGCGAGCGCACGCCATCCCAGCGCAGCTCCAGGTTGTAGTTGAGTCCGCCGCGGATCAGGTGGGTGTGGCTGTCGTTGAGCCCGGGCAGCAGGCGCCGCCCCTGCGCATCAATGACGCGCGCGTCCCCGGCCATTGCCATGATCTGCGCATCGTCGCCCACCGCCGCGATGCGTCCATTGGCCACCGCGAGCGCGGTGGCACTGGGCCGACGCGGATCCAGCGTGGTGACGCGTGCATTGCGAACGACAAGATCGACCATCGGCGGTGTCCTTGCAGCAGACGAGGTTCCGGGCAGTGCGCCCAATGCAAAGCCGGCAGCGGCGCCCTGCATCCACAGGCGGCGTCCGGGGCTGTGATCGCGTGCGCTGCCGGTCATGTCGCAGCGCGCCTGCGCAGGCCATCCAGCGACCAGGCGCCGCCACCGGCGGCGAGCAGCGCCAGCAACACCAGCAGCCACATCAACGGGTATTCCATGCCGCCGTGCATCCAGAACCAGCCTTTGGGCGCGGCCACCAGCACCGTGGTGGCGATGAACACCGCTGCCAGCGCAGCACTCGCGCGTGTCCACAGGCCCAGCAGCACGGCCAGGCCGGACAGCGTCTGCACCAATGCCAGCAGCAACGGCAATGGCGCGGCAGCGGGAAGGCCGAACTGCTGCAATTCGGCGGCGAAGCCGGCCAGTCCCGGTCCGCCGAACCAACCCAGCAACTTGCCCAACCCATGCGGCAGCAGCAATCCGCCCCCAGCGATACGCAGCATCAGCAGCGCTGCCGCACTGCCGCGTGGCGCGGATGCGTTCAATGCCCGCCTTCCTGCGCGCCGAACATGTGCTTGGCGTACTGGATGCCGATGCCATAGCCACCGGCGTGCGCGCGGGCGATGCCGGTGGTGAGGTCATAGGTGTCCCCGCGCGCCCAATCGCGCTGCAGTTCCAGCAGGTACTGCACGCTGGTCATCGGCGCCGCGCCAGCCTGCACCATGCGCGTGACCGCGCGTTCATGCGCTTCGTCGCTGACGTCGCCACAGGCATCGGTGATGACATAGACCTCAAAGCCCTGGTCGATCGCCGACAGCGCGGGGCCGACGATGCACACGCTGGTCCACAGGCCGGCAATCACCAGACGCCGCTTGCCGATGGCGTTGACGCGGTCGATCACCGCCTGGTCTTCCCAGGCATTCATGCTGGTGCGATCGAGTACTGGCTCACCTGGAGAGATCTCCGGCAGCTCGGGAAACAACGGCCCGGAGAACGATTTTTCCGCCACCGTGGTCAGGATCACCGGCACCTGGAAGCCCTTGGCGCCCTTGGCGATCAACGCGACGTTGTTGCGCAGCGCCGAGATGTCGATGGTATGGGTGGCGAACGCCATCTGCGATTGATGGTCGATCAGGATCAAGGCGTGATCGCCGGGCGACAGCAGGGCGTTGCCGGGGGTGGCAGTAGCAGTGGTCATGCGTGGTGCTCCAGGGACATGGAATGGGAACGGCCGTGGTGCCGCAGCGCTCGCGGCACGGCTGTGCGGGTATCGGAGGCAACCTGCGCGGCGAAGCGCGCCGGCGTGCAGCCGGTGGCAGTGCGAAAGCTGCGCACGAAGTGGCTCTGATCGAAGAAGCACAGATCGGTGGCGATCTGGCTGACGGTGTGGCGGCCCTCGCGCAACAATGCCTGCGCGCGTTCGAGCCGGCGGCGGCGCAGGTACGCCATCGGACTGGCACCGGTCGCGTCGCGAAAGACACGGGCGAAGTGGAAGCGGCTCATGCAGGCAGCGGCGGCCAGCTGCGCCACGCCGGTGGGCTCGCACAGATGCGTTTCGATGTAGTGCAGCGCCCTGGCCACGGCACGCGCGCGTTGGGCATGCAGTGCAGATGCACGACCTGCATGCAGATCGGGGCGACCAGTGGCGAGCAGACGTGCCATGCGGCGTCTCCGGGGGGATGCCGTCATGGTGCGGCCGACATCTCAGGCACCCCACCCCCGATGGTGATGCGGATTGGTCACCCTTTCGAGGGAGCGACAGGCCAGCATCTGGAAGCGACCACGGCCACAACTACGACGACGACGACGACTGCAGCAGCATCCCGCGGCCGCGCGACGCGGCGCAGACTCCGGCTCCAGTTCGCTGCAGGCAGCGAGCGGACGAGCTCTCGGGCGACACCAGCACACCGAGCGAACGCGACAGCGCCACAGTCGATGCAACCGATTCGCGATATAGGAACGATCAGCCCCCGCTGAGGCGCGCACTGCGGCGCATGCAGACTGCATGCGGCCTGCATACCCGATTTGCTGTTGCGCGTCGCTCCCCCGAAAGAGGTGGTGGTGCTTGCCCCGATCTCGCCCGACAATGCCGCGATGCCGCATGAGCCCGTCATCCGATCACACCTGCTGTCTCGCCTGTGCGCGGTGCTGATCGTGGTGATGTGGATGTGGCTGCTGCCTGCGCCCGTTCGGGCGGCCGGCATCGCTTCTACGCGCGCGGGATTGCTGCAGTTCCACCACACCGCCTGGAGCACCGAGCGCGGTGCGCCGGCCGACATCTGGGATATCCAGCAGGCCGATGCCGGCCCGTTGTGGCTGGCGACCGGGTTTGGCCTGTTCCAGTTCGACGGCGAGCGGTTCGTCCGGCAGGCACCGCCGGATGGCCAAGCCTATGCATCGCACAATATGACCGCGCTGTCGCTGGCCGCAGGGGACAGCGCGTGGATCGGCTATTTCAACGCCGGCATCGACCGGCTTGCAGACGGTCGCATCACCCACTTCGCGCCAGGCAAGGACGTGCCCGACGGCATGGTGTTCCGGATCGAGCGCGATGGCAGCGGACGCGTGTGGGCCGCCATCGATGGCGGCCTGTGTTGGTTCGATGGACAACGCTGGCGGCGCGCCGGTACCGACTGGGGCTATCCGCGCAGCCAGGCGCACTGGCTGCTGCGCGATGTGCGTGGCGTGCTATGGGTCAGCGACGGAACCCAGATCCTGTCGCTGCAACCCGGCGCGCATCGTTTCGAACCCACCGGCCAGCAGGTGGGCGCGTACGTCACCATGGCGCAACGCCCGGACGGAGCGATCTGGGTGGCCGACCCGCACCGTGGCGTGTTCGCGTTGACCGATGGCAACGGCCAGGTCCTGCCCGCCTCTGCCCGCGCCACGCCGCAGTTTCCCGGGCTGCATGCGCGGCGCATCCGCTTCATGCGCGATGGCGCGCTATGGGGCAGCGACTACGCAGCGCAGGGCCTGTTCCGCATCGGCCAACCCACCTCGCCAACCCCGGTACTGGAGCGCTTCGGTCCAGTGCAGGGCCTGACCTCGGCAACCGCCGGCCCCTTGCTCGAAGACCGCGAAGGCAATCTGTGGGCCGGCACCAATCTGGGCCTCAATCGCTTCCGGCACCGCGCGTTGTTGCCGTTGGCGCCATTGCTGCCGGGCCAGGCGATGGCGGTGGCCATCTTCGACACCGGCCAGGGCAGCGCACCCCAGCCCTTGCTGGCCAGCCTGCGCGACGGCCGGCTGCTCGCGCTGAGCCGCGCACGGGTCGAACGCCTGCAGCACGGCGCACCACCTGGCACCCTGGATGTCCCCCCTACCGCCAATGGCTGGGTGCTGGCCGAACATGCATTGCTGCGGCTGCAGGCCGGCCGCTCCCAGGTGGTGGCGCTGCCGCAGGACGTGACGCCCGGTGCCATTCGCGCCTTCGTCGTGGATCGCCGCGCTCACCCGTGGGTCTGCCCGGACGCCGGCGGCCCCCATGTGTTCGACGGCAGCACCTGGCAGCCGCTGCCCGCCGTGCAGGACACGCCCTGTTCGGTGCTCGCCACCGCGCAGGACGGCGGCCTGTGGATCGGTACCGTCAAGGGCGAGGTGCGGGTGCTACGAGGCCGGCAAGTCACCCGCTACAGCGCCCGGGACGGGTTGTCGGTGGGCCCGATCACCGCGATCTGGCAGAGCCCTTCGCTCACCCTGGTCGCCGGCGATACCGGGCTGGCCGTACTCGGTGCCGATGGCCGTTTCCGCCAGGTGGCCGACCAGGCCAATCCGCTGCTGCAGGGCATTACCGGCATCGCGCAGGATCGCCATGGCAGGCTGTGGTTGAACGGCAACCGCGGCGTGGTGCAGGTCGCTCAACGCGCCCTGCTGCGCAGTGTGCACACGGGCATGGCCGGCCCCGCGCTGCGGCTGTACGACATCATGGATGGGCTTCCCGGGATCGCCCAGCAGGCGACGCCGGTGCCCACGGCGCTGGCCGCGGACGACGGCCTGCTGTGGTTCACCACCAACCAGGGCCTGGCCTGGCTGGACCCGGCGCAGACCTACCGCAATCCCACCGCGCCGGAGGTGTTCATCACCGAGGTGGTCGCCAACGACCGCCCCTACCCGCGCGAGCACGGCCTGCGCCTGCCCAAATGGACCGACCGCCTGCGCATCGGCTACGACGCGGTCAGCCTCACCCGCCCCGAGCGGGTACGCTTCCGTTATCGCCTGGAGGGCGTGGACGCGCAGTGGCAGGACGCCGGCAATCGCAACGAGGCGTTCTATACCAATCTGGCGCCGGGGCGTTACCGCTTCCGCATCGCCGCCGCCAATAACGACGGCGTCTGGAACGAACGCGGCGACACCCTGGACTTCGTCATCGAAGCGGCCTTCGTGCAGACCTGGCAGTTCAAGCTCTGCGCCGTGCTGGCCCTGCTACTGATGCTTGCGATCGCCTGGCGCCTGCGCACCCGCCATGTGGCCGGGCGCCTGCGGGCGCGCCTGGAAGAGCGCTACCGCGAACGCGAGCGCATTGCGCGCGAGCTGCACGACACCTTGCTACAGGGCACGCAGGGATTGATCCTGCGCCTGCATGCGGCCAGCCGCTCGCTGCCCTGCGACGACCCGCGCCGGCTGGAGCTGGAGCACGCGGTGGACCTGGCCGAAGATGCATTGCTCGAAGGCCGCGAGCGCGTCAACGGGCTGCGCGACAGTCATGCCCTGCGCGAAGATCTGGCCGCCGCCCTGCAGCGTTCGCGCAATGCCACCGTGGCGCTACCTGCCGCCGAGTTGCAGGTCGTGGTGGATGGCCGCCCGGTGGCGCTGCGCCCGCTGGTGGCCGATGAACTGTTCCAGCTCGGCCGCGAGGCGCTGGCCAATGCCGACCGGCATGCCGACGCCCGCCGGATCACGCTGGAACTGCGTTACGGTTCACGTGACTTCGTGCTGCGCATTCGCGACGATGGCTGCGGCCTGGATCCGGACGTGCTGCATGGTCATGCACGCACCGGCCATTGGGGGCTGACCGGCATGCAGGAACGCGCGCAACGCATCGGCGCCAAGATGCAGCTGTGGTCGCGACCGGGCAGCGGCACCGAGATCCAGGTCGTCATCCCCGCCCGCGCCGCGTACGCCAGGCCGCCGCGGTGGTGGTGGCCCTTTCGACATGCAGGATCTACGGAGAGCTTCGATGGCTGAGCCGGTCAAACCGACCGATGTGCTGGTGGTGGACGACCATCCGCTGCTGCGCGACGGGCTCAGCGCCATGCTGGCCGCCGAACGCGACATGCGCGTGGTGGGCGAAGCCGAAGACGGCGAACAGGCGGTGACCCGCTACGCCAGCCTGCGCCCGGACGTGGTGCTGATGGACCTGCAGATGCCGCGCGTGGATGGGGTCGAGGCGATCCAGCGCATCCGCCGCGTCGACCCTGCCGCCAAGGTCATCGTGCTGACCACCTACACCGGCGACGTGCGCGCGGTGCGTGCGCTGCAGGCCGGAGCCTGCGGTTACCTGCTCAAGAGCGCGCTGCGGCGCGAACTGGTGGACACCATCCGCGACGTGCGCCGCGGCCAGCGCCGGCAGGTGCCGGCATCGGTGGCCGAGAACATCGCCGCCCACGTCCTCGACGATGCGCTCTCGGCCCGCGAAACCGAAGTGCTCAGCCTGGTGGCCACCGGCTGCTCCAACAAGCAGATCGGCAACGCGCTGACGATCTCCGAAGAAACCGCCAAGGCGCATATGAAGAACATCCTGGCCAAGCTGGGCGTGCGCGATCGCACCCACGCGGTGACCGTCGCACTGCGCCGCGGGATCCTGTCGCTGGAGACCTGAGCGACCGGCGGCGCGCGCCTGGCCACCGCTGGAAGCAATCGGCCCGGTCTCGGCGCAGCGCATGCGCTCGCCCGAGCGCGGCGTGGTTGGTGCAGCGCGACGCGGCAGGACGTGACGCACAGGTGCATCCACCCCATCGCCCGCCTCTGCTGCCTCCCGGGTCGTGGGCGCGCGCCGCACGCGCACCGGGCCGGAAACTTTGCAACGCGGTCGACCATTCTTGAACGCAAGGCGCATGGCGCGATCGTCCTGCACTCTCAAACCGATCGGCTTGAGCTATCGTATGCACCGCCAGCGGCATGGGGGCCGCTTCAGCATCCTTGGCGACAGCCGATAAGGGCCACGTCCGACCGCCGCACTGGGCTGCGGTGGCAATCGATTCAATCACTAAACGCGTTCAGGGGAATTGCGATGCTTCGTCACTCTTTGCGGGTGCGCCTGCTGTTGCCGGTGCTGGCCTTGGTGCTGGTCGTGGTGGTGGCACTGACGGTCATTCTGGCCATTACCGAAGCGAACCGGGTCAAGTTCGAAGCCGGCGAGTCGATCGAGCGCCAGTCGGTGTCGTTGCAGACCCTGTTCACGGTCACCCGCTCGATGATGCTCGACCGCGTCAATTCCTCGATGCGCCAGCTGCGCAAGGAAGCCAACGCGCAGGGTGCGCCGAGCCTGGGCAATGAGATCCGCGTGGCCGACCGCAACGCCAACGACCTGCTGCTGGGCCAGCGCTCGCAGGCCAACGTCTTCACCATGCTCGACGACGTCACCGCCATCCACGAAGGTACCGCCACGCTGTTCTCGCGCACCGGCGAGGACTTCGTGCGTATCTCCACCAACGTCAAGAAGGACGACGGCAGCCGCGCCATCGGCACCGTGCTCGATCCCAATGGCCAGGCCGCGGCCAAGCTGCGTAACGGCGAAAGTTTCTACGGCGTGGTCGACATCCTGGGCAACCCGTACGTCACCGGCTACGAGCCGATCTTCGCCGGCAGCGACAAGCGCGTGATCGGCGCCTGGTATGTGGGCTACAAGGCCGACACCCAGGCGCTGGAAAACGTGGTCAGCAGCCGTCGCGTGCTCGATTCCGGCTTCATTGCCATCTTCGACAGCAAGAACAAGCTGCGCTTCCAGTCCACCACCGGTGCCACCACCGACACCGCCACCATCGAGCGGATCGTCAAGGACAGCCCGGACGACTGGGTGGTGACCAAGCAGGAAGTGCCCGATTGGGGCTTCACCCTGGTGTCCGCCTATCCCAAGAGCGACGTCAACGGCGTGATCGTGCGGCAGTCGCTGTGGATCGCCGGCATCGGCCTGCTGGTGTGCGCGCTGCTGCTCGGCCTGCAGTGGGCCCTGATCTGGAGCCGCGTGTTGCGCCCGATCCAGCATCTGACCACCGTGGCCGAGGAACTCAGCCTGGGCAAGTGGAACCACACGATCGAAGAGGTCAACCTCAAGGATGAAATTGGTACGCTGGCGCGCGCCATCTCCCGCCTGTCCAACAGCGTCCGGTTGGCCATGGAGCGTCTCAGCAAGCGCTGAGCCGTTCCGTCCGATGACGTACCAGATGATGCAAGGAAGACGCCATGTCCAATGAATTCCGTCCGCTGATCGAGGTCCTGCGCGAGCTCAGGGCGCTGGCATTGAAGAAGGCGTCCGGCTTTCTGTTCGTCGTCACCGAAGAAAACCACTCCTGCATCGTCCGCCTCAACGCCGGGCAGATCGAAGAAGTGGTCTTCCGCATGCTGCGCAATGATGAGGCGGTGCAACGCCTCACCATGGTCAATGCGGCAAAGGCCCGCTTCCAGGCCGACCCGGGCGCCGGCCTGGGCAAACCCTCGCTGCTGAGCGAGGATTCGCGCCAGTGGCTGATGGGTGGCTTCGAGCAGGACCTGGGCGGCGCGCCGTCCCCGGTTCGCGCACCGGTCGCGCCCGCAGTCGTTCCGGCACCGGCGCCGGTGGCGTCGCCTGCCCCTGCACCGTCAGCCAATGGCGGCACCAGCGCGCCGGACGAGCGCGTGCGCGATGCGCTGGAAAAGGTCGCGCTGAACTATCTCGGCCCCATCGCCGGCATGCTCTGCGACGAAGCCTGGGACGCCTCCAGCGATATCGAGCAAGTGCTCAGCCAGCTGGGCGCCAATCTCTCCACGCCGCAGGAAGCGCAGCGTTTCATGACCGATGCACGCACTGCCCTGGCCAAGGTGCGCTGAGGAGCGGCATCGGGAGCACACGGACCGTTTCTGGCGGTTGTCGATCCACATGCAGTACCACCGGTGGCTCGTTCGACCTGCTGCAACCATGCAAGCCCTGATTTTGGATCGAAACTGACGAGCGCCCTGGCGCTCGTTGTGTTTTTGGGTGACAGCGATTTCAGCTGATGCAGACGGCGCGAGCCCACGCAACCGCCGGCAGGTCAGCAGTGCGTGTCCAGTTACCCTCCCTAGCGACGCCGCAAAAATCGCTTGCAAGTCCAAAATGGTACGGTACAGTACCTCACCAGGCACAGTCAGCGGATGCAGCCGTGGCAAACACCGATCCCGCTCCACCGACCCACCGCACCACCAAGGGCGCCCAGCGTATCCACGACCTGCTCGTGGTCGCCTCCGAGCGTTTTTTGGATCTAGGCTTCGACGCCGTGTCCGTGGACGACATCCTTGCGGTGGTCGGCGGGTCGCGCCGCAATGTCTACGCACATTTCGGCGGCAAGGAAGGCCTGTTCAAGGCGGCGATGCTGCATGTGGCTGCGGAAATGGCCAAGCCACTCGATGCCCTGGTGATCGAAGGCCGCAACCCGGCAGAGGCATTGCCCGTGCTCGGCCATACCCTGGTGCGCACCGCGCTGTCGCCGCGCACCCTGGCCGTGCACCGCATCCTGACCAACGAAGGCAAGCGCTTCCCCGACATCGCGCAGGCAATGTTGAATTCCAGCTACCTCAAGATCCAGGCCAAGGTGGCCGCCTGGATCGCCACCCAGCAAGGCGACGCGCCGGGCCAGTTCACCACCGGCCTGTCTGCCTACGTGCTGGCCGAACAGTTCATGAGCATGACCGCCAGCCACGTCAAGCTGCTGGCGATCGTCGGCCTGATCAACCCACCGCTGCACGACTCGGAAATCGACGTCATCGTCGGCAATGCCGTCTGCACCCTGCTGCAGGGCGCGGCGGTCGGCGCACAGACTCTCGAAGAACGCAGCGGATAAGCGCTGACGCCCCACCCCAACCGACCGGCAGCGCCATCGCCTGCATTGCCGTGCACCCTACCCGTCGCATCGTCTGGATCGGCCGATCCGGGATGGTCAGCCGTGCCCGTCGTCTGGCTCCTGGCCGCTAGCTGTGATCTCTCAGTAGGTTGTTCATCCGGGGCCGATCTGGAAGATGGGGGTTACCACACCAACCCAGCCCCCAGGAGCCCCGGATGAACCTGCATAAACATGCCCGTTTGACGCCACGAGGTCGAGCCTTGCTTGTGCAGCGCATCGTGGAGCACGGCTTGCGAGTGGAAGAGGCCGCGCACGCCAGTGGCGTGAGCGTGCGGACCGCCTACAAGTGGCTGGCGCGCTACCGCCTGCTGGGAGAGGACGGCCTGCAGGACCGTTCTTCGCGCCCTCAACACTGTCCGCATGCCACGCCGCCGGAACTGGTCGAGCAGATCCTGCAGCAACGCCGACAACGCGCCACCTATTGGCAGATCGCCACCCACCTGAACGTGGGCCACAGCACCATCGCGCGCATCGTGCGCCGTGCCGGCCTGCATCGCCTGGCCGAACTGGAACCCAAGCCCCCTGTCGTGCGCTACCAATACCCCCAGCCTGGCGGCATGTTGCATCTGGACATCAAAAAGCTCGGGCGCTTCCAGCAAGCCGGCCATCGCGTCACGGGGGACCGTACCCAGACCAGCCGAGGCGCCGGATGGGAGTATGTCCATGTCGCCATCGACGATCACTCCCGCGTTGCCTTTACCAGCCTGCATCCAGATGAGTGCGGTGTTAGTGCCTGCCGGGCGTTGATCGCCGCATTGCGCTACTACCGTAGCCTGGGCGTGACCTTCCAGCGGGTGTTGACCGACAACGGCGCCTGCTATCGCTCCAAGGCCTTCGCCCGCACCATCCGGCGCCTCAACCTCAGGCACTACCGCACCCGTCCCTATACCCCACGCACCAACGGCAAGGCAGAACGCTTCATCCAGACGGCATTGCGTGAGTGGGCTTATGCCCACCGCTACGACAACTCCGAGCAACGTGCCGCGCACCTATTGCCCTGGCTCCATCACTACAACTGGCATCGGCCCCATGCCAGTCTCGGAAAACGCCCACCCATCTCCCGCATCCACATTCCACTGAACAACGTGGTGGGTTTACACAGCTAGCCAACAGAAACCAGCTTCACCACCCGCAGTCCAGCACCCCATCGCGACTGCTGCACCGCGCAGCCTCGCCTGTTCGATTCCATCCGGAGCACACCATGAAAGCTGTCCGCATCCATCACTTCAATGATCGCCCCGCCCTCGAAGACATTCCCGTCCCCGCTATCGCCCCCGATCAGGTGCTGTTGCGGGTGCAGGCGGCTGCCCTCAACCCGCTCGACGCACTGGTGGTCTGCGGCGTGGCCCAGCAGTTCTTCGACATCGCCTTGCCCATCACCCTGGGCACCGACCTGGTCGGCAGCATCGAGCGCGTCGGTTCGGCGGTGACCCAATGGCGTGCCGGCGACCGCGTGCTGGTGTGGACCGATGCCGGGCGAAGCGGCGCTGTGGCCGCGTTTGCCGCAGTCCCTGCCAGCGCCTGTGTCGCGCTGCCGCCCAGCCTGTCCGTGACCGAAGGCGCTGCCATTCCCACCGCCGGCATCACCGCGTGGCATGCCTTGTTTTCCGCAGCGCAACTCACCGCTGGAGAAACCGTACTGATCCACGCGGCCGCGGGCGGCGTGGGCAGCTTCGCGGTGCAGTTCGCGCACAAGGCAGGGGCACGCGTCATCGCCACCGCCTCCGGCGATGGACTGGAACTGGCACGCAGCCTGGGCGCAGATGAGGTCATCGACTACACCACGCAGGACTTCAGCAGCCGCGTGTCCAATGTGGACGTGGTGCTGGACCTGGTCGGCGGCGATACCCAGACCCGCTCGTACACGGTACTGCGCAAGGGCGGACGCCTGGTGTCCACCACCATGCCGCCGGACCAGGCCGATGCCGAAGCCACCGGCGTCAGGGCCAGCATCTTCTACGCAAAGCCCTATGCAGACCGTCTTGACCAGCTGCTCTCGGACATCGCTGCGCAAGGCGTGCGCGTGGTGATCGACAGTACCCACGGTATCGACGACTTCGACCAGGCCTGGGCCCGCCAGATCTCCGGCAAGGCACGCGGCAAGATCGTCATCGCCGTCGCCTGATCCCTCATCCAGGCAACGAGATCACCGATGCCCCCCCTGCCCCCTCCCTCGGCGGCAGCTTCACCCTGCCGGGCACCTCGGTCGAACTCGCCATGCATGGGCGACGGCAGCATGCAGTTGCCCGGGCATCACGTGCAGGGGCCTGAGCAAGACCGGGAAGTGGCGCTTGCGGTGCTGCGCGAGCTCAACGCGCTCGGCGCCACTCACATCGACGCCGCCGAATTCCATGGACCCACGGTCTCCAAGCGCTGCTGCGCGAAGCCTTGTTCACGCCGGGCTTGCCGAACTTGCGCAGCCAGGCGTACAGGCGGTGCGTGGTGAGGTCCAGCCGTTCGGCGGCGTCTTCCGCCCTGGACCCACGATCGGGCGCTTGCCGGAGCGCTTCGATCTTGAACCCATCCGTATATCGCTTACTGCTCACGGACACCTGTGAGTCGCCAACTGATGGCCTTGAGATGCCTGGGGCACCGTGGGCATATCAGCCAAGCAACGATATACGTTGGTATATCGCATAGGTCCTAACGCCTGCTGGCAGGCATGAATTCTTGATGGGAAAATTCGCGCTGTCGTCGGGTCGAATCGACGCGACCACACGAGCTTGAAGACGCCCGTCTTTGAGGGCGAGCGGTGCGAGTGATTGAGCAGGCCTGGACCAGTTCCTTGCGTCGATCATTCGCCGATTCAACCAACGAGACCGGCCAAACACCGCGACTGTCCGCGTGCGATTGCGATGGATACCGCGATGCTTTTTATAGGCCGCCTTACACCGAGGAGGAAGTTTATGGACCCCGACCCGAGCAGGCGCTTATGCGCACTCAACAGCCAGTCCCATCAGCCCATGAACGCAACGAAACATTGGGCATCAGTCACGAGGTTCTCGCTCGCCTGAGCGCTTGAGATGCCTCCCGGCTGAGTGCCCGAGGAGGATCTCATGCAGCTTCTCTACACCCATCGCAATGATGCCCTGCGACGCGCACTGCGTGCCGCTGTCGCATCGCATCGTCCTGCTGCACTTCGCGCCCTACTGAACTCGCAGGGCAATCAGGCATTCGCTTGGGCGTTGTCGGACCTGTCCGGCCGCGTCATCGCCGATGCGCTGTCCATGCTGGTCGCAGCGGATCGCGCCGCCGTCCTGTGCCACCTGCCCCGCGCCGCACGCAACCGTTTGCGCGAGGCAGAAGGTCTTCATGCCCACGCGCCTTTGTACGCGCGATCGGTCGCACCTGCGTCGTCGCTGTTCCCTCGTTGGTAGCGCACGCGTAAGGCAAGCACGCGAACGGTCTCATCGGGCGCCTCCGCATCCTTTGGGCAAGCGCCCCTTCCCGGTACCAAGACGCGGCATCCCTCTTCCTCACGTGGGGCGCGACGGCCACGCCACGTCAATCTCACATCCATCCGAGCCTCGGACGTTCCAATGAAAACCGCCTCCCTTATCGTGACCTTCATTTGCGCCGCATTGCTGGCGGCGTGCAGCGACACCCATCCTGCTGCCGATGCCTCCAACGGCAAAACGGCAGAGACTGGCGACCTTCAGCGCCAAGGCGCACTCGTGACAGTGCCGGCGGGGTCACCGCTGCGCAAGAGCCTGGTCGTCACCCCGATCGAGCAGCAGGCATTCGCGCAGACGATCGACGCGCCCGGCGTCATCCAGGCGGTGCCCGAAAAGCTGGTGAAGATCACATCGCCCCTGGCCGGCCGCATCGTGCGGCTGCACCACCAGCTCGGCGATTCGGTCAAGGCCGGCGAGGCGCTGGTCACCATCGACTCGCCCGACCTCGGCTTGGCCTATAGCGACCATGTCAAGGCGCAGGCAACGCTGGCCCAGGCTCGCCAGGAATTCGCGCGCCAGAGCGCGCTGCAGGAGCAAGACATCTCGGCCAAGAAGGATTTCGAAGCCGCACAACTGGCGTTGTCGGCAGCCCAAAGCGATGCGCGAGCAAGCACCGATCGGCTGGCGCAGCTCGGTGTCTCGGTCGGCCGCGACCTCCGGCGCGAATACGTGCTGCGCGCGCCCATCTCCGGACGGGTCGTCGAAATGAACGGCTCGCAGGGCGGCTATTGGAACGACAACACCGCCTCAATCATGACGGTTGCGGACCTGTCCACCGTCTGGCTGTCGGCCAGCGTGCCGGAGAAGGACCTGCCGCGGATATTCCTCGGCCAGGCCGCGCGTATCGTTCCCAACGCCTATGCCCATCGCGCGTTCGACGGCAAGGTGCAGTACATCGGTGATCTGCTCGACCCCGACACGCGAACGGCGTCTGTCCGCATCGCCATCGACAATCGCGCGGGTCTGTTCAAGCCCGGCATGTTCGCCCGCGTCGGCTTTACCGGCAGCAGTCACCCGACGCTGCTCGCGCCCGCGAGCGCGTTGTTGCAAAGCGGCCTCTATACGCGGGTATTCGTCGAGCAAGCTCCGTTCCGATTCGAGTCCCGTGTGGTCAGCGTCGGGGCGACCGTCGGTGATCGCGTCGAAGTGCTGTCCGGGCTCAAGGCCGGCGAGCGCATCGTGATCCACGATGGAGTGCTGCTCAATGATTGACGCCATCGTCAGCACCTGCTTCCAGCGCCGCGGCATCGCCTGGCTGGTGTTCTTTTTTGTCGCCTTGTATGGCGCGTGGAGCTGGAAACAGCTTCCGGTCGAAGCTTACCCCGACATCGCCGACGTGACCTCGCAGATCGTCACCCAGGTGCCCGGCCTGGGTGCCGAGGAGGTCGAGCAACAGATCACCATTCCACTTGAGCGTGTCCTGCTCGGTACGCCGGGCATGCACGTGTTGCGCTCGCGTAGCCTGTTCGCATTGTCGCTCATCACCGTCGTCTTCGAGGACGGCACCGATGGCTATTTCGCCCGGCAACGCTTGCAGGAACGATTGAACGAGGTATCGCTGCCTTACGGCGCCATGCCCGGCCTGGATCCTTACACCTCGCCGACCGGCGAGATCTACCGCTACACGCTGGAATCCAGATCGCGAAGCCTGCGTGAGCTGTCCGAACTGCAGTTCTGGACGGTCATCCCCCGCCTGAAGAAGGCTGCGGGCGTCGTGGACGTGAGCAATTTCGGCGGTCTGACAACGCAGTTCATGCTCGAACTCGATCCCGACCGGCTGCGCCAGTACGACCTGTCGCTGCAGGACGTCAAGGACGCGATCACTGCCAACAATGCCAACGGCGGCGGCAGCGTCGTCGATCGGGGCGAGCAGAGTTACGTGGTGCGGGGCGTCGGGTTGCTGCGCTCGCTCGAGGACATGGGCAACGTCGCAGTCAAGACCAAGGACGGCGTGCCCGTGCTGGTCAAGGACTTGGGCACGCTCACCTATGGCAACGTCGAACGCCGCGGCATTCTCGGCAAGGACGACAACCCCGACACGATCGAGGGCATCGCGCTGCTGCTCAAGGGCTATAACCCCTCGCAGGCACTCGCCGGCATCCACGAGGCCGTGCGCGACCTCAACGAGAACCTGCTGCCCCAGGATGTCAAGGTCGTTCCCTACCTCGACCGTACCTCGCTGATCGAGGCCACCTTGCATACCGTCGGCTTTACGCTGGCCGAAGGCATCGTGCTGGTCAGCCTCGTGCTGCTGTTATTTCTCGGCAGCCCGCGTGCAGCAGCGATCGTCGCACTGACGATTCCGTTGTCGCTGCTGATCGCGTTCGTCTTCATGCACCACTTCAAGATTCCGGCGAACCTGCTGTCGCTCGGCGCCATCGACTTTGGCATCCTGGTGGACGGCGCCGTCGTGCTGGTCGAGAACATCCTGCGCAAGCGCGAGGAGAACGAGGACCGCCCCCTGCAGGCTCAGGACGCGATCCAGGCGACCTTGCAAGTAGCGCGACCGATCTTCTTCGGCATGGCCGTGATCGTCTGCGCGTACCTGCCGTTGTTCGCGTTCCAGCGCATCGAGTACAAGCTGTTTTCACCCATGGCGTATGCGGTCGGCATCGCACTCGCCGGAGCCTTGATCCTGGCGCTCACGTTGATCCCGGCCCTGGCCTGGCTGGCTTTCCGCAAGCCGCGCAAGGTGTTCCACAACCCTGTGGTCGATGCGCTGTCCGTGCGCTATGCCGGCTTCCTGGAACGCACCGTGGGCAAGACGCGGTGGCTGCTCGCCACCTGTCTGGCCGCCGTGCTCGGACTGATCGTGCTGTTCTCCACCATTGGGCGCGACTTCCTGCCGTATCTGGATGAAGGCTCGTTGTGGCTGCAAGTCCAGCTGCCGCCGGGCATCACGCTGGACAAGGCATCGGCGATGGCGAACGAACTGCGGCGAGTCACGCTGGAGTTCCCGGAGGTGTCCTACATGGTGACGCAGACCGGCCGCAACGACGATGGCACCGACTACTGGACGCCCTCGCACATCGAGGCGAGCGTCGGACTGCATCCGTACAGGAATTGGACATCCGGCCTGACCAAACAGCAGTTGATCGCCAAGCTGGCCGATCGCTACGCACAAATGTCCGGCTACACGATCGGCTTCATGCAGCCGATGATCGACGGCGTGCAGGACAAGCTGTCGGGTGCGCACAGCGACCTCACCGTCAAGGTCTTCGGCGACGACCTGGCTGAAGTCCGCGGCATCGCCAACCGGCTGGCCGAGGTTCTCAAGCGCGTGCCCGGTGCCGCGGATGTCGCAGTGGACGTGGAGCCGCCGCTGCCCAACCTCAAGATCGAACTCGACCGTGCCGCGGCGGCCCGGCACGGCATCAACGCGGCCGATGTCGCGGACCTGATCGCCACCGGTATCGGCGGCACGCCGATCGGCCAGCTCTACGTCGGCGAAAAGAACTACGACATGACCGTGCGCTTTCCACAGAAGTACCGCTCCAGTCCGGACGTGATAGGTAACCTCACGCTGAAAGCGCCCAGCGGCGAGCAGGTTCCGTTGTCGGAGGTGGCACGCATCAGCACGGTCTCCGGTGAAAGCGTGATCGTGCGAGAGTTGGCGCAGCGAAACATCATCGTGCGCCTCAACGTGCGCGACCGGGATCTGGCGAGCTTCCTGAGCGAGGCGCATGCCGCCGTCGCGCGCGACGTACACTTCGACCACAAGCGCATCCAGATCAGGTGGGGCGGTCAGTTCGAGAACCTGGAACGCGCCGAGGCGCGACTGGCGCTGATCCTGCCGATGACGCTGGGCATCATGTTCCTATTGTTGTTCGGCGAGTTCCGCAACCTGCATCAGCCCCTGCTCGTGCTGGCCGCGGTGCCGCTGGCAATGCTCGGCGGATTGGCCGCGCTGCATCTGCGTGGCATGACGCTCAACGTGTCGAGCGCGGTCGGATTCATCGCTCTGTTCGGCGTGGCCGTGCTCAACGGCGTGCTGATGATCGCGCAGATCAACCGGCTGCGCGAGGCGGAAGGCAAGCGCCTGCGCGAGGCGGTGCTCGAAGGCGCGCGCAGCCGCATGCGCCCGGTGCTGATGACCGCAACCGTGGCCGCGCTCGGCCTCACGCCGGCCATGCTGGCCACCGGACTGGGCAGCGACGTGCAGCGACCGCTCGCCACGGTCGTCGTGGGCGGACTGCTGACCGCCACCGTCCTGACCCTCGCGCTGCTGCCCTCGCTTTACTACCTGATCGAAAACCGCATCGCGCTGCGCCAGACCAGGAACGGCGCGCGCATCGCATCCGAACAAGGGGCACCATGATGAACAGCACGGCTCGCTACACCTCGCTCGCCTTGCTGCTGGCGACCACGGCAGGCTGCGCCGTCGGACCGGACTTCCAGCGCCCGGCGGCCCCAGCAGCTCACTCCTACGTCGCCGGGACGCTGCCCGAGCAAACCGCTTCGGCACCCGGCTTCGCCGGCGAGGCGCAACGCTTCGCGCAAGGCCAGCAAGTCCAGGCGCAATGGTGGAAAGCCTTCGGCTCCCCGGCGCTCGACGAGCTGGTCGCCGCCGCGCTGCAGGCCAATCCCGATCTGAAGGCGGCCCAAGCCGCACTGCGCGCCGCGCGCGAGACGGCGGCCGCGCAGCGAGGCGCCTTCTGGCCCAGCGTCGATGCCGGTGTCAATTCGACGAGACAAAAAACGCCAGGACCGCTCGCGAGTCCATTGGTGGACTCGGAAGTCACCCTGTACACCCTGCACACCACGCAGCTCAGCGTCGGCTACGTGCCGGACGTGTTCGGCGCCAACAGGCGGCAGGTCGAGGCGCTTTCCGCCGCGGTAGACGTGCAGCGTTTCCAGCGCGAAGCCGTCTACATGACGCTGGTGTCCAACGTCGTCACTGCAGCGATCGAGGAAGCCTCGTTGCGCGCGCAGATCACCGCGACGCGCGACCTCATCGAGTCGGCGACGCGACTGCTGGACATTTCGCGTCGTCAGCACCAGGCCGGCCAGATCGGCGGCACCGACGTGGCCGCACAGGAGGCTGCGCTGGCGCAAGCGCAAACCTCGTTGCCGGCACTGGAGAAGCAACTGGCCGCGCAGCACAACCGGCTCGCCGTGCTGGCCGGACGCCTACCCAGCGAACAGGCCGCCCAGCATGTCGAACTGGCCTCCCTGTCCCTACCGTCGGACCTGCCGGTCAGCGTGCCGTCCAGCCTGGTCGAGCAGCGGCCGGACATCCGCGCAGCCGAAGCGCAATTGCATGCGGCCAGCGCGCAGATTGGCGTCGTCACGGCCGCGCGACTGCCCAACCTCACCCTGACGGCCACGTTGGGCAGCTCTGCACTCGACTTCTCGCAACTTTTTCGCAGCGGTAGCGGATTCTGGTCGGTGGGCGGGGATCTCCTGCAACCGATCTTCCGCGGCGGAACGCTGAGGCACCAACAACGCGCGGCTGAGGCGAACTACGACCAAGCGGCGGCGCAATACCGCAGCACGGTACTGACCGCGTTCCAGAACACTGCGGACACCTTGCAGGCCATCGTCAGCGACGCAGAAACCCTACGTGCTGCCAGTGCCGCGGAGGCAGCAGCGAAAAAGAGCCTGGCGATGGCTCATCGCCAACGTGAGTTGGGAGCGACGCCGCAGGCTGACTTGATCCTCGCCCAACAAACCTATCAGCAACAGACGCTGGCATTGGTCCAGGCTCAAGCCAGCCGCTACACGAACACCGTAGCGCTGTACCTGGCGTTGGGGGGATGGTGGCAGGAGCCCGAAGCGACCGACGGACAAACCCAGGCAGCCAGTATCGCACGGCCTGACGGCGGCTGATTCAGTCGTCCCGGAGACCTTATGAACATCATCGACGGCATGCTGAAAAATCTCTTCAGCGATTTCCTTGCCCGGCGTCGCACGAATCGTTATTTCAAACGTCCTGCCATCCTTGAGGCCCTGCGCAACACGAACAGCGGGGATGGGCAGTCCGCGTTCGAGCGCGTCCGCCGTGACATGCGGCGTATCGCGTGCGATGAAGTCACCGCTGCAATCGTACGCATGTCGTCCCATGAGGACGGATTGACCCAGGCCGAAGCCGATGACCGTCGCGTTCGCCTTGGTCCGAACGAGGTGGAACATGAAAGGCCCCTGCCGTGGTGGCTACACCTTTGGCATTGCTACAAGAACCCGTTCAATCTTCTTCTCAGTTTGCTGGCTGGCATCTCCTTCTTGACGGAGGACATGAAGGCCGCTGTCGTGATCGGCACGATGGTGGTGCTGAGCACGCTGATCCGATTCGTTCAGGAGGGTCGTTCTAATCGGGCAGCGGAACGGCTCAAGGCGATGGTCAGCACTACTGCCACGGTGTTTCGGCGCCAAGCGCTTGACGGTCAGGTCGTCGAGGTTGGGCAGAAATACTTCGGCGTCAACATTCGCGGGGGCAGAACCGCCAGGCAGATCGAACTTCCGATCAGAAAGGTCGTGCCAGGCGACCATATTGTGCTGTCTGCAGGCGACATGATCCCCCGCAGATTGCCGCCTGCTGACGGCCAAGGACCTGTTCGTCTCCCAAGCTGCAATGACGGGCGAATCCCTGCCTGTGGAAAAGTTCGCGAAGATAGACAGACCGTTCGAGTCGATATTCGACGCGCCCAGCCTGGTCTTCATGGGCACCAACGTCATCTCGGGTTCGGCGACTGCGCTGGTCATCGCCACCGGCAACCGGACCTACTTCGGCGCACTGTCGGCGCGCGTCACGGCCATGGACCCTTCCCCGACCTCTTTTCAGGCCGGTGTCAACGGCGTCAGCTGGCTGCTGATTCGCTTCGCGTTGGTGATGGCGCCCATCGTGCTACTCATCAACGGCTTCACCAAGGGAGACTGGACGGAAGCCTTCCTGTTCGCACTGTCGGTTGCGGTCGGTCTAACGCCCGAAATGTTGCCGATGATTGTGACCTCGACCCTTGCCAAGGGCGCTGTGGTGATGTCGCGCAAGAAGGTCATCGTCAAGCGCCTGGATGCGATCCAGAACTTCGGTGCGATGGACGTCCTTTGCACCGACAAGACGGGCACCCTTACGCAGGACAGGATTGCACTCGAACGACACACCGATGCCTTCGGCACTCCGTCTGACGACGTGCTGCGCTACGCCTATCTGAATAGTTACTACCAGACCGGTTTGAAGAACTTGCTCGACCATGCGGTACTGGAGCATGCAGAGCTGCAAGGTGAGTTACGGATCACGCAGGACTATCGAAAGGTTGACGAAATTCCCTTTGACTTCGTGCGGCGTCGGATGTCGGTGGTTGTCTCCGAGCGGGACGACCACCATGCATTGATTTGCAAGGGCGCGGTCGATGAGATCCTGTCGGTGTGCAGTCGGATCCGGATCGAAACCACGCAGGGAGCCCGGCATGTGCCGCTCGATGCGGAGCTGCTGGATCGAGTGCATGAGGCCACACGCGACCTGAACGAGCAAGGGCTGCGCGTCGTCGCAGTGGCCATGAAGGAACTGCCAGCCTCGCAATCGGTATACTCGGTGGCCGACGAAGCCGAACTGATCCTGATCGGCTACATCGCCTTCCTCGATCCGCCAAAGGAATCCACCGCACCAGCACTGCGGGCTTTGGCAGCGCATGGCATCCAGGTCAAGGTACTGACTGGCGACAGTGAACTCATCGCCGCGCACGTATGCGGACGAGTCGGGCTGGAGCACGGGCGCATTCTGCTTGGCCCGCGGGTCGAGGAGATGAGCGACGCGGATCTGGCGAAGGCTGTCGAGTTGCACCAGATCTTCGCTCGCCTTACGCCTGACGCCAAGCAACGCATCGTGCACGCTCTGCGGTCCAACGGCCATGTTGTCGGTTTCATGGGCGACGGCATCAACGACGCCGCCGCGCTGACGGCTGCAGACATTGGCATTTCGGTCGACTCCGGCGTGGACATTGCCAAGGAGGCGGCTGACATTATCCTGCTCGAAAAAAGCCTGATGGTGCTCGAGGAAGGCGTGATCGAAGGTCGTCGTACCTTCAGCAACATGCTCAAATACATCCGCATGACGGCCAGTTCCAATTTCGGAAACGTCTTCTCCGTCCTGGTAGGCAGTGCATTCCTGCCGTTCCTGCCCATGCTTCCATTGCAGTTGCTCGTGCAAAACCTTCTCTACGACATTTCGCAGATCGCAATCCCATTGGACGAGGTCGACCACGAATTGGTCGCCAAGCCACTGAATTGGAACCCTGCCGACATCGGACGCTTCATGATCTTCTTCGGCCCGATCAGCTCGATCTTCGATATCGCCACCTTTGCACTGATGTGGCACGTATTCGGCGCAAACACCCAGGCCGAGCAGACGTTGTTTCAGTCTGGCTGGTTCGTCGTCGGACTGCTGACGCAAACCTTGATCGTCCATATGATCCGCACACCCAAATTGCCATTCATTCAGAGTCGCGCTGCCTGGCCGCTGATGTTCATGACTCTGCTGATGATGGCCGTCGGCGTGGCGCTGCCGATGAGCCCGATGGCCGGACACCTCAAGCTTCAGGCACTGCCCACGAGCTATTTTCCCTGGCTGGCGGGCATCTTGTTGGGCTACGCGCTCCTGACGACGGCAATGAAGAACATCTACATCCGTCGATTTGGCTGGCAGTGACATTTCATTGAGCAAAACCGACCAGGACATGGAGATTGATGGACGCCATTCACTTCAGCAGCCCTCACGCACTTGCGATAACCTTCGCGAATCTAGCAGTCGCCTTCATTCTCGGCGCGCTGATTGGCCTGGAACGACAGGTGCGACAACGCACGGCTGGACTACGTACAAACACTTTGGTTTCGGTCGGCGCCGCCATCTTCGTCTCGCTGGGTGCTCGGTTGTTCGAGATCAACGGCGGCTCGCAGACAACGATTGATACGCCCAGGGTTTCCTAGACATCTCATGGCCATGGAAAATGGTCGATTCGGAGGTGTCTATGAGCAGCAAGCGGTATACGGATGAGTTCAAGATCGAGGCGGTCCGGCAAGTGACCGATCGTGGGTTCAAGGTGGCAGAAGTCGCCGAGCGGCTGGGTGTCACCACGCACAGCCTGTACGCCTGGCTGCGCAAGTTCGGCAAGCCCGGCGTGGTACAGCGCGCCGAGGTAGACCAGAGCGCCGAGGTTCGGCGCCTGAAGGCCGAGTTGCGCCGCGTCACCGAGGAGCGCGACATCCTAAAAAAGGCCGCCGCGTACTTTGCCAAGGGGTAAAGGCAAAGTACGCCTTCATGCAAGCCTACTGCAGGGAATTCAGGGTCTGTGCGATGTGCCGGGTATTGCGGGTCAACCGGTCGGGCTATTACGCCTGGTTGTGCTCGCCCGACAGTGAGCGCGCCAAGGAAGACGAACGCCTGCTGGGGCTGATCAAGCACCACTGGCTGGCTAGCGGCAGTGTGTATGGGCATCGCAAGATCGCCAAGGATCTACGCGATCTGGGTGAGCGTTGCAGTCGCCATCGTGTGCATCGATTGATGCGCGCCGAGGGACTGCGTGCCCAGGTGGGCTATGGTCGCAAACCGCGCTTCCATGGCGGAACGCCGTGCAAGGCGGCACCCAACCTGCTGGATCGGCAGTTCGACGTGACCGAGCCGGACACGGCCTGGGCGAGCGATTTCACCTTCATTCGCACGCACGAAGGCTGGATGTACCTGGCTGTGGTGATCGATCTGTTTTCCAGGCAAGTCGTCGGCTGGGCGATGCGCGATCGGGCCGACACCGAGTTGGTCGTGCAGGCCTTGTTGTCTGCGGTGTGGCGGCGCAAACCCAACGCTGGTTGCTTGGTTCACTCGGACCAAGGGTCGGTCTACACCAGCGATGACTGGCAGAGTTTCCTGGCGTCCCATGGCTTGGTGTGCAGCATGAGTCGGCGTGGCAACTGCCACGACAACGCACCCGTGGAGAGCTTCTTCGGCCTGCTCAAGCGCGAGCGGATCAGGCGACGGATCTATCCCACCAAGGACGCCGCACGCGCCGAGGTATTCGACTACATCGAGATGTTCTACAACCCCAACCGCCGCCACGGTTCAACTGGTGACCTGTCCCCTGTAGAGTTTGAACGGCGCTACGCGCAACGAGGGTCTTGAGTGTCTACGGAACTCTGGGCGTATCAGATCACCGTTGTCGCCTACGTCGTATCCGGCATCGGCTTCCTCGGCGCGGGGGCCATCATGAAAGAAGGCGCCAGCATTTCTGGCTTGAACACAGCGGCCACCTTGTGGGGAGCTGGTGCAGTAGGCGCCTGCGCTGGTGCCGGACTGCTGGGCGAGGCCGGGTTAGCTGCTCTGTTCGTGTTGGCGAGCAATACGCTACTGCGGCCCGTGGTAAATCGAATCAATCGCAGCCCCTTTCGCGAGGAGACCAGCGAAGCCACCTACATGGTCTTCGTGATTTGTTCGCGTGAGGACCAATCGGATATTCGGGACAAGACGATCGAGATTCTGGAGGACGCCAGCTATCCCGCACGACATATAAACGACCACGCCTTTGGCGAGAGAGAAGTGGAGATCGAATTCACTTTGTACGCGACCGCCGTGCAGTCCGAAGAACTCGATGCGGTGGTCAGGAAGGCGGAGCTCTTGCCAGGTGTCCGGCAAGCTTTCTGGAACGCAGGCGATGGGGAATGAGCATGCGCATCCCAAGCAAGACCATGGCTCGCATGCTAGCCTAGCCCCCTGGAAATTATGACTATGCAAATGAAATAGGATTCGAAGATCATCAGGCGCCTTCGACATGCAAAGAGTCATCTAAAGAGCATCATCGCAATGCTCGAAGAAGGCCGTCGCAGCGTGGACGCAGGGCAGACGTTGCTGGCGGCAATCATGCGATAACGAACACCAAGGAGCCACTTGTGCATGCGCACATCAGCCACTGCCCTGAAGAAGCGGTGCGCGCCGACGGACGTGCCGGCCGTCCCGATCTCGAGTCGCAAGCCATCAGCAGATATTTGTAGAGCATGCCATGCACGCCGATCACACGCAGTCGTCCTCACCAAGAGCGCACCACCTCCTCAATACCGCACTTATCGCCATCGCCATGGTGGTCATATTCGTGGCAGACACGACTACGAGGTACGAGGTCGCTGTAGCCGTTTTCTACACAGTGCTCATTTTTGTCTCGGCACGTGTTCTACGTCGTCGGGGGCTGATCACGCTCGCCGCCTTGTGCATCGTGATGACGGCAATCAGCTTTGCGCTCACGCCTCACGGTGATTTGGAGGCGGGCCTGATGAATATGGGTATCAGCATCGCGACGATCGTCATGATCGCCTTCCTGATCCTGAAGGCTGAGGCTGCGCGAACGGCGGCGCACGACGCACAGGCTCACTTGATTCGTATCACCCGCGTCAAAAGTCTGGAAGGACTGACCACCTCCATCGCGCATGAAGTCAACCAACCACTGGCGGCCATCGTGACCAGTGGCAATGCCTGTCAACGCTGGCTGGCGCAGGAGCCGCCGAATCTTGACAAGGCACGCCAGGCACTTGACCGCATACTGAGCGACGCCGGCCGTGCAAGCAGCATCATTGCCCGCGTACGTAGCCTCACTCGTGGAGAGCCTCCGCACATGAGCAGGTTCGATTTCAATAAGGCCATTGTTGAAATCATCGCTCTTTCCCAGGCCGAGATAGAACGCACCGGCATTCGCCTGACGACCGAGCTACGTCCCGACCTGCCTTCCGCTTTGGCTGATCGGGTTCAGATACAGCAGGTAATCGGCAACCTGGTATTGAACGCCATCGAGGCGTTGGCGTCGGTTCCTGAGCAAACGCGAAGTATGCGTATCACCTCGGAGATCGAAGAAGGCGCCATTGTATTCTCGGTTTCTGATTCCGGCATAGGTATTCCAACAGGGGTGCGTGAGCACTTGTTCGAAGCATTCTGGACCACAAAGGAGGAAGGCATCGGGGTCGGCCTGAGCATCAGCAGGGCGATTGTCGAGGCCAATGGCGGGCAAATATCGGCGGAGCCGAATGCGGGCGGCGGGGCGATTTTTCGATTCAGCGTGCCGAGCACTTCGCCGGAGAAGCATCCGTGACAAAGAATTTAGTGGCATCGGACAATCCGACCGTTTATATCGTTGACGACGATGTTTCAGTTCGTGCAGCACTTGAGGATTTGTTGGCCTCGGTCGGACTGAAGGCGTTGACGTTCGGTTCAACCAAGGATTTTTTGGCTCACACGATGGAGGCTGTGCCAGGGTGCCTTGTACTGGATGTTCGTATGCCAGGGCAGAGCGGCATGGATTTCCATCGACAAATGAGCAAACTGGAAATTGCCCTTCCTGTTGTGTTCATCACAGGCCACGGCGATATTGCCATGGGAGTCGAGGCCATGAAGAACGGTGCGATCGAGTTCCTGACCAAGCCGTTTAATGATCAGGCATTACTCGATGCGATCCAAAGCGGCATCGAAAAGGATCGCGAGCGACGCAATGTTGCAGCGCGTGCAGCCGAACTTCAAGCACGATGGGCCTCGCTGACGGCCGGCGAGCAAGATGTCACGCGCTTGGTCGTGCATGGCCTATTGAACAAACAAATCGCATCACGATTGAATATCAGCGAGATTACCGTAAAGGTTCGCCGCGGTCATGCGATGCGCAAAATGCAGGCCGGCTCGCTCGCGGATCTAGTGAAAATGACTGAGAAGTTGAAAATCTAGTGCCAATCCTCCGAGATGACTCGCACAGGAGGCTACCAGCACCTCACTCATTTGCGAAGGAAGTGGCGAAAGTCCATTGCCATCCGCCTAGCTTGTTGTGACGTTCGCAGAACGAGGTATCCGACGCTCACACAACCAAGCTGCCGAAGCAAGAATGCGGCGTGGAGCAGGTCGAGCGAGAGCTTGCAGAGAAAACGATGGACCGCGCGATTTTGCATGACTCGCTTTCACTGCGCAGCGTATCGCAGGCAGAAAAACAAGGCGACGTAGCAGGCACAGGATCCAGCACCTTCGGCCGCATCATTGCCCATTCCTCGATCAGGCTGGGCCCGTCCTGCAGCAGGACGGCGCGTTGTTTCCTGTAACCCGGTGCGTGCGAGAAGACCCTGCCGCTTCTGTGCCCATGCACCAGGCACTTCTCGACCCGGTCCGGCGGCCTTGTCAGCCGCATGCAGCAGGATGCGTGCTGTGCACTGCCAGGTGCCATGAGCACCTGATCGATGGCCATGCGGCATCCAAGGCATTGCATGACATCGACGCCGTCGATGCCATGCAATTGCGCCACGGACAGGACAGTGTTTGGCAATACGGAAAATTGCCGGACAGTGTCCGACGAAATCACAAAAAAGCCCGCAGTCACGCGGGCTCGGGTGTGTGCTGGCGGTACCGGGCGCCAGCCGATGCCGAACGTCGAATCATTCCCACTCGATCGTCGCCGGCGGCTTGCCGGAGATGTCGTAGACCACGCGCGAGACGCCGCGCAGTTCGTTGATGATGCGGTTGCTCACAGTGCCGAGGAAGTCGTACGGCAGGTGCGCCCAGTGCGCGGTCATGAAGTCGATGGTCTCCACCGCGCGCAGCGCGATCACCCACTCGTAGGCGCGTGCATCGCCGACCACGCCGACCGACTTCACCGGCAGGAACACCGCGAACGCCTGGCTGGTGGTGTCGTACAGGTCGGCCTTGCGCAGTTCGTCGATGAAGATCGCATCGGCCTTGGCCAGCAGCTCGGCGTACTCGCGCTTCACCTCGCCCAGGATGCGCACTCCCAGGCCCGGGCCGGGGAACGGGTGGCGGTAGACCATGCTGCGCGGCAGGCCGAGTTCGACACCGAGGCGACGCACTTCGTCCTTGAACAGTTCGCGCAGCGGCTCGACCAGGCCCAGCTTCATGTGCTCCGGCAAACCACCGACGTTGTGGTGGCTCTTGATCACGTGCGCCTTGCCGGTCTTGCTGCCGGCCGACTCGATCACGTCCGGGTAGATGGTGCCCTGCGCCAGCCATTTGGCGTTGGCCAGCTTGCCGGACTCTTCGTCGAAGATCTCCACGAACAGGTTGCCGATGATCTTGCGCTTGGCTTCCGGGTCGCTGACGCCTTCCAGCGCCTTGAAGTAGCGGTCGGCCGCATTGACGCGGATCACCTTGACGCCCATGTGTTCGGCAAACATCGCCATCACCTGGTCGCCTTCCTGCCAGCGCAGCAGGCCGGTGTCGACGAACACGCAGGTCAGCTTGTCGCCGATCGCCTTGTGCAGCAACGCCGCGACCACCGACGAATCCACGCCGCCGGACAGCCCCAGGATCACCTCGTCCTCGCCCACCTGCGCACGCACGCGCGCGATCTGGTCGTCGATGATGTTGGCCGCCGTCCACAGAGTCTGGCAGCCGCAGACATCGACCACGAAGCGGCGCAGCAAGGTCTGGCCCTGCAGCGTATGCGTCACTTCCGGGTGGAACTGCACGCCGTACCAGCGCTTGTCCTCGTTGGACATCGCCGCCACCGGAATGCGGTCGGTCACGGCGGTAATCGTGAAGCCCGGCGGCACCTTGGATACGTGGTCGCCATGGCTCATCCACACGTTCAGGCGCGATGCGCCGGCGTGATCGGTCAGGCCGGAGAACAACGCATCGGCGGCCACCACGTCCACTTCGGCATGGCCGAACTCGCGCTGGTCGGCCGCTTCGGTCGCCCCGCCCAGCTGCGCAGCCAGGGTCTGCATGCCGTAGCAGATGCCGAAGACCGGCAAGCCGCTGTCGAACACTTCCTGCGGTGCGACAGGCGCGCCCGGCAACGTGGTCGATTCCGGTCCACCGGACAGGATGATGCCCTTGGCACCGAAGCCGGCGATCTCGGACGGATCATGGTCCCAGGCCCAGATCTCGCAATACACGCCCAGCTCGCGAATGCGCCGCGCAATCAGCTGCGTGTACTGCGCGCCGAAATCGAGGATGAGGATCTTGTCGTTGTGGATGCTGGTCATTGAGGGCCGGGATTGGGGAGTTGGGATTGGAGATTCGCAAGAACACGCGCCACAACCGTTGCCGGATGAGGACGCGGTAGGCTCTTGCGAATCCCGAATGCCGAATCCCCACTCCCGCGCGCTGGTTTACCCAGCGCGATAGTTCGGCGGCTCTTTGGTGATCTGCACGTCGTGGACGTGGCTCTCGCGCTGGCCGGCGCCGGTGATCTTGACGAACTTCGGCTTGGTGCGCATGTCTTCGATGGTGGCGCAGCCCACATAGCCCATGGTCGCGCGCAGGCCACCGATGAGTTGATGGATGATGCCGCCGACCGGGCCGCGGTACGGCACGCGCCCTTCGATGCCTTCGGGCACCAGCTTGTCGGCATCGGAGGCATCCTGGAAATAGCGGTCCTTGGAGCCCTTCTCCATTGCCCCCAGGCTGCCCATGCCGCGGTAGCTCTTGTAGCTGCGGCCCTGGAACAGTTCGACTTCGCCGGGCGCTTCTTCGGTGCCAGCCAGCAGGCCGCCGACCATCACCGTCGAGGCGCCGGCCACCAGGGCCTTGCCGATGTCGCCCGAGTAGCGGATGCCGCCGTCGGCGATCAGCGGGATACGGTCCTGCAGCGCTTCGGCCACCATGTCCACCGCGGTGATCTGCGGCACGCCGACACCTGCCACCACGCGCGTGGTGCAGATCGAGCCCGGACCCACGCCGACCTTGACCGCGTCGGCGCCGGCATCCATCAACGCCAGCGCCGCATCGCCGGTGACGATGTTGCCACCGATCACCTGCAGCTGCGGATAGGTCTTCTTGACCCAGGCCACACGGTCGATCACGCCCTGCGAGTGGCCGTGCGCGGTATCGACGATGACCACATCCACGCCGGCGGCGACCAGCAGTTCGACGCGCTGCTCGGTATCGCCGCCCACGCCCACGGCCGCACCCACCAGCAACCGCGTGGCGCTGTCCTTTGCCGCGTTGGGGTTGTCGGTCTTCTTCTGGATGTCCTTGACCGTGATCAGCCCGCGCAGCTCGAAGCTGTCGTTGACCACCAGGATCTTCTCGATGCGGTTGCGGTGCAGCAGCTCGAGCACTTCCTCGTCGCTGGCGCCTTCGCGCACGGTGATCAGGCGATCCTTTTTGGTCATGATGTGGCGGACCGGATCGTCGAGCTTCTTCTCGAAGCGCATGTCGCGGCTGGTCACGATGCCGACCAGTTCGCTGCCATCCACCACCGGCACGCCGGAGATGTTGCGTGCACGCGTCAGTGCGATCACTTCGCCGATGGTCGTGTCCGGGCTGACCGTGAACGGCTCGGTGATCACGCCGGATTCGAACTTCTTGACCTTGGCCACTTCGGCCGCCTGCTGCGCCGGGGTCAGGTTCTTGTGGATGATGCCGATCCCGCCCAGCTGGGCCATGGCCACCGCCAGGCGGTGCTCGGTCACCGTGTCCATCGCTGCCGAGAGAATCGGAAGTTTCAGACGCAGATCGCGAGTCAGCCGGGTTTCCAGGCTGACATCCTTGGGCAGGACGATCGAATGGGCGGGGACGAGCGAAACGTCGTCGTAGGTAAGAGCTTCAGCCTGGATGCGTAGCATCGGCGGACCCGAGTGTGGGGAAGCGCGACATTTTAACGCATTGGGGCCGGGATTGGGGAGTCGGGATTCGCAACGGCGCGTCTCGCACATCCACACGGTCTACCCGTTTGCCGATGGCCGGCTGATCCCGGACGCAATCCGGATCGGCCGACGCATGCGCTTCGCCCTTGCCTTTAGCGAATCCCCAATCCCGAATCCCCACTCCCGGCCGCATCAGCGGCCTCGATGGTGTTCTGCATCAGCGTGGCCACGGTCATCGGCCCCACCCCGCCCGGCACCGGCGTAATCCAGGCAGCGCGCTGCACGGCGGCATCGAAGCCGACATCGCCAACCAGGCGCCCGTCCTCGAGCCGGTTGATGCCGACATCGATCACCACCGCGCCCGGCTTGACCCATTCACCCGGAATCAGGCCCGGCCGGCCCACCGCCACCACCAGGATGTCGGCATTGCGCACGCTCGCCTCCAGCACATCGGCCGGGGTGAACTTGTGGCAGCTGGTCACCGTGCAACCGGCGATCAGCAGTTCCAGGCCCATTGGCCGACCCACGTGGTTGCTCACGCCGACGATGGTGGCATTGCGGCCGCGCACCGGCTGGTCGGTGTGGCCCAGCAGGGTCACGATGCCGCGCGGCGTACACGGGCGCAGGCCGAATTCGCGCAGCGCCAGATGGCCCACGTTCTGCGGATGGAAGCCATCCACATCCTTGCGGGGGTCGATGCGCTGGATCAGCCGGTTGGCATCGGGGATACCCGGCAGCGGTAGCTGGATCAGGATGCCGTGGATCTTGGGATCGGCGTTGAGCTCGTCGATCAATGCCGCCAGCTCCGCTTCGCTGGTGCCCTGTGGCAGATCGTAATCGAAGGCTTCGATGCCGACCTTTTCGGCCGCGCGGCGCTTGTTGCGCACATACACCGACGAGGCGGGGTCGCCACCCACCAGCACCACCGCCAACCCGGGCCGGCTCTTGCCTGCCGCGATCCGCGCATCCACCCGCAACTTCAATCCGTCGAGCAACTCCTCGGCAATACGCCGTCCATCGAGAAGGCGGGCCGGAGCGGAGGCAGCTGGCGCGGAAGCGGTCATGGGGCGTCAGGTGTAGAGTCGAAGGCCGTCTATTGTCCCCGATTCCGCCATGACCGACACCACTTCCATCACGACATCCAACAGCGATGCGACCACCACCGCCATCGAAGCGGCGGCATTCCGTCGGCTGCTGCAGCATCTCAATCAGGACCGCACCGATGTGCAGAACATCGACCTGATGATCCTGGCCGGCTTCTGCCGCAACTGCCTGGGCGACTGGTACCGCGAAGCAGCCCAAGCGCAGGGGCAACCGATGAGCAAGGAACAGGCGCGCGAGGCGGTCTATGGCATGCCGTTCGCACAGTGGAAGCAGCAGCATCAGAAAGACGCCACTCCCGAACAACTCGAAGCCTTCGCTGCGGCCCAGCAAAAACACGGCTGATCGTTGGACAGGACGCGCGGCTGGCGTGTCTGCGGGCTGGCTGCAGGGCTCTTGCCCGCCTACCGGCACGGGACACGCCGTGAATCCATCCATGGAGGCTCTTATGCGGCATCCATGCCGCATAAGGTCCTGCGCCGGTAGGCGGACAAGAGCCAATCGAGATGGTTGGTGCACATGGTTGCAAGCAACGCATGTCGGTTCCTGCGCAGCCCCCACCATACCCACTTGACGATTGCGACGTGTTGTCAGTCGCTCCTGGTCTCTGCCGCAGTCTCTTCACTGGCCTGCGGCAACGCATCGCGGTTGAGCGAGCGGCTCTCGCGACGCGGCGGAGTAAACGGCGTGGGCTTGGGCACCGTCGGCGTGATATTGCCGTACATCAGCCCCGTCCCGGCACGCACGCTCCCGGCCGCGATCTCCAGGTCCAGGCGCTCGGCGTCGCGGCGACGGATCTCGCGCGCGATCATGTCGGCCTCGTCCTCATCCACACCCAGTTCGACCAGCGCGGCTTGGCCGAAGAGCACCGCGGACTCGAAGGTCTCGCGAATCTGGTAATCCACGCCGGCGGCGATCAGCTGCAGCGAATGCTCGCGGTCGAACGAACGCACCAGCAGGCGCGCATGCGGAAACTCGCGCGTGGCCAGCTCGACGATGCGGTTGGCCGCCTCGCGATTGTCGATGCAGACCGCAATCGCCCGCGCGCTATGCGCGCCGGAGGCATGCAGCACATCCAGCCGGGTGCCGTCGCCGTAGTAGATCTTGAAGCCGAATTCTTCGGCGCTGCGGATCATCTCGATGTCGTTGTCGATGATGGTCACATCCACGTCGCGCGAGAGCAGCGATTGGCTGGCCACCTGTCCGAAGCGGCCGAAGCCGATGATCAGCACGCTGCCGGTCTGCCCGCTGGCCGCTTCCACCCCATCCAGCGACACCTCGGCCGGTGGTGTCAGGCGCCGCTGCAGCAGCACGAACAGCGGCGTCAGCGCCATCGACAGCACCACGATCGCGGTGAGGCTGGCATTGACCTGCGCGTCGATCACGCCGGAGGCGGCGGCCGCGGCGAACAGCACAAAGGCGAACTCGCCGCCCTGCGCCATCAACACGCCGCGATCCAGCGCCTGGCGGTGATCGCTACGCATCAAGCGCGCCACCAGGTAGATGCACGCGGCCTTTCCTAGCATCAGCGCCACCACGCCGGTGACGATCAGCCGCCAATCGGCCACGACCACCCGCAGGTCCAGGCTCATGCCAACGCCCAGGAAAAACAGCCCCAGCAGGATGCCGCGAAACGGCTCGATATCCGCTTCGATCTGATGCCGGAACGTGGATTCGGACAGCAGCACGCCGGCCAGGAACGCACCCATCGCCATCGACAATCCGCCCACCTGCATCAGCAATGCCGCGCCCAGCACCACCAGCAATGCCGCAGCCGTCATCACCTCGCGCGCCTTGGATGCGGCCAGGATACGAAACAACGGATTGAGCAGCCAACGCCCGGCCACCAGCAGTCCAACGATGCAGGCCAGGCCGATGCCGATGTCATGCCAGCGCTGCGACGCCACCTGCGGATCGCCGCTGGTGCCCATCCAGGCGACGATGGCCAGCAGCGGTACGATCAGCAGATCCTCGAACAGCAGGATCGCCACGATCTTCTGCCCGGGCGGCAAGGCGACATCGCCGCGCTCGGCAAGTAGCTGCATCACCACGGCGGTGGAGGTCAGCACGAACCCGGACGCGGCCACGAAGGCCACTGCAGGCGCAAACCCGAGCCCGACGATGCCAATGCCGGTCAGTACCAGCGCACAGACGCAGATCTGCAAGGTGCCGAGCCCGAAGATTTCCTTGCGCAGGCTCCATAGATGCGAGGGCCGCATCTCCAGCCCGATCACGAACAGGAACATCACCACGCCCAGCTCGGCCACGTGCAGGATCGCCTGCGGGTCGTCGAACAGGCCCAGCCCGAAGGGGCCGATCGCCAGGCCCGCTGCCAGGTAACCGAGCACCGAGCCCAGGCCCAGCCGTCGGAACAATGGGATGGCAACCACCGCCGCGCCCAGCAAGGCCACCACGTTGATCAGGTCACTGGAGTGCGAGGTCTGGCTCATGCCTGGATTCTAACGACACCACTGCGCCATCGCCCTGCATCTGCTTGCTTTGATTGCAGCGGTTCTGCGCAGAGGGCTGCCCTGCCCGATCAAGCCCCAAAACGACGAACGACGCCAAAAGGCGTCGTTCGCGATACCACGATCATGAAGCGATCAAGCGCGCGCGTCGGCCTTGGCCAATGCTTCGCGAATGATTTCCTTGGCCGGGCCGCCATGCTTCTCGTGCTCGAGCGCGAAGTGCACGGTCGCCTCGATCAGGCCGATATGCGCGCCACAGTCGAAGCGCCGGCCTTCGAAACGGAAGGCATCGACCTGCTCCTGCTTCAGCAGCTCGGCAATCGCGTCGGTCAGCTGGATTTCGCCCCCCGCGCCGGCACCGGTGGACTCCAGCAACTCGAAGATCTTCGGGCTGAGCACGTAGCGGCCGACTACCGCCAGATTGCTCGGCGCCACTTCCGGCTTGGGCTTTTCGACGATGGCATTGATGCGCCCCTTGCGGCCATCGAACGCGTCGGTGGAAACGATGCCGTAGCTGGCCGTCTTGTCGCGGGGCACATCTTCCACGGCAATCACGCTGCCACCGGAGGCTTCTGCCACATCGGCCATCTGGGTCAGCGCGGCGTCGCCACGGTTCCACATCAGATCGTCGGGCAGCAGCACGGCGAACGGCTCGTCACCGACCACCGCCTTGGCACACAGCACGGCATGGCCCAGACCCAGCGCCTCGGCCTGCGTCACGAAAATGGCACGCACACCGTCCGGCAATGCATGACGGACCAGTTCCAGCTGCTCCAGCTTGCCGGCGCGCTCGAGCTTCTGCTCCAGCTCGTAGGCCTTGTCGAAGTAATCGGCAATGGAGTGCTTGTAGCGGTTGGTAACGAAGATCAGCGTATCGCAGCCGGCCTGGATGGCCTCGTCGACAGCGTATTGGATCAATGGTTTGTCGATGATTGGCAGCATTTCCTTCGGCACCGTCTTGGTGGCCGGAAGAAAGCGGGTCCCAAGACCTGCGACGGGGAATACGGCCTTGCGAATGCGCTGACTCATTACAGTCTTCTGACCTCACGTGCGGGGAATGGCACGACCGTATCAGATCGCGCGTCGACTTTCCGTCGAGCAGCCGCGAAATCCGGCATCAGGCTGCCCAGCACAGTCTCCATCGCCTTGATGTCATAACGGTTAACCGCTTCGCGCAGCCGCGTCACCAGCTGCAGGACCTGCTCGTGCGAGAACTCGCGCACGCCCGCTTCCAGGATCTTGGGATGCGCGGTGGGCCGATAGTCCTCGTCGGAATAGAACAGCGTCTCATGCAGCTTTTCGCCCGGTCGCAGGCCGGTATAGAGGATGGCCACGTCCTTGCCAGGCTGCTTTCCGGCCAGGCGGATCATCTGCTCGGCCAGCAGCCGGATCGGCACCGGCTCGCCCATGTCCAGCGTGTAGATCGCGCCATGCGAGGCGGAGGCCGCTGCCTGGATCACCAACTGGCAGGCTTCGGGAATGGTCATGAAGTAGCGCGTCACGTCCGGATGCGTCACCGTGACCGGACCACCCTGGCGGATCTGCTCGCGGAACAACGGCACCACGCTGCCGGCCGAATCCAGCACGTTGCCAAAGCGCACCGTGATGAAGCGCGTCGGCGCATCGCGTGCGTCCAGGCTCTGGCAGATCATTTCCGCGTAGCGCTTGCTGGCGCCCAGCACGTTGACGGGCTCGACCGCCTTGTCGGTGGAAATGAAGACAAAGGTTTCGATGCGCGCCCGCTGGCAGGCACGCGCCACGTTCTCGGTGGCCAGCACGTTATTGCGCACCGCCTCGCGCAACTGCTCTTCCAGTAGCGGCACCTGTTTGTAGGCGGCGGCATGGAAGACCGCGTCCGGGGTCGCGGTGTTGAGCGCATGCGCCACCACTGCCGGATCGCCGCAGTCGCCGAGCACGCGCACCACTTCGATATCGGGAAACAACCGGCGCAGATCCGAATCGATGGTCAGCAGCGCCAGTTCGTCGATCTCCAGCAGCACGATCCGGCGTGCACCATGTCGGGCACACTGACGGCAGACTTCCGAACCGATCGAACCACCAGCACCGGTCACCATGACGGTCTTGTTGGTCAGCCAGTCGCGGATCAGGCGCCAGTCCGGCGTGACCGGCCTGCGATTGAGCAGGTCCTCGATGGCGACCTCCTTCAATTCGCCGGGCAGCGAGCGACCTTCCAGCACGTTGATCAGCTTGGGCACCATCCGGAACGGCAGGCCCGTGCTTTCGCAGATCGCCACCACCCGCTGCATGCCGGATGCATCCAGGGAGGGAATGGCGATCACCAGCAGCTTGGCGGCGGTTTCCTTGGCGATCGAAGCGGCCTGGTCCAGGTTACCCAGGACATTGATGCCCTGGATCTTTGCGCCATGCAGGTTGTTCGCGTCGTCCAGGAAGCCCACCGGCACGAATGCGCCGGTACGGCGCAGGTCACGAACCAGACCCTCGGCAGCGCGGCCGGCACCCAGAATAAGTACGCGCTGGGCGGCATCGCCGGAGTGCGCGATCTGGTAGTCCTTCCAGGCGCGGTACAACAGGCGCGGGGTGCCGAGCAGCGCCGACAGGGCAAATGGATAGACCACCAGAACCGACAACGGCACGCCATCCAGGCGGTCGTACGCCAGTGCAAGCACGATCGCGACCAGGCCAAGGAAGCTCGACTTGAAGATATTCCACAGATCGGGCACGGAGGCGAAACGCCACAGCCCCCGGTACAGCCCCATCTTCCAGAACACCAGACCCTGGGCCACCAGGACCACGGCGGTGCGCCAATCCCACAGCGGGAGCTCCGGCGCGTCGCGCAACATCGAGTAGCGGCCGGCATGCAGCAGCTGCCAGCACACCCAGACCATCAGCAGGTCATGTACCACCACTGCCGTCTGCGGCAGCGCCTTGGTAAAACGGTCACGCCAGGAAATCATAAAAATCCATTATTCGTAATCGCGCAATCCGGCGCGCAGAAAATACCAACTGGCGGCAACGCCCAGGCCCCAGACAACTGCCCCGGTGACCTGCAGCCAAGCCCCATCATGACGAAGTAACACATACAAGCAAATGGCAGTGACGCTGAAAGCGAAGTAAACGCCAGTCACCGGAACGTGATTCGCAAGCCGGCGCGCCAGACGCTGATAGACATGCTGGGAGTGCGGCTCCCACCAGCGTTGCCCGGTGAGCATGCGAGACAATAGCGTGAAGCCGGCGTCTACAAGAAAGGCCGTCAGGGGGATCCAGCCGATCCACCAGCCGACTTGCCCTGCTGCCACGCTCAGCGCAAGCAAGGCGGCCAGCACATAGCCCAGTGCACCGCTGCCCCCATCGCCAAGGAAGATGCGTGCGCGCGGGAAGTTGAACGGGAGAAATCCCATGCATGCCGCGGCCACTGCCACCCCAACCAGCGACCAGGCCGCGGGAACCACCGCGGCGAATGCCAGTGCGGCCAAGGCGGCCTGACTTGCCGCCAAGCCGTTGATGCCGTCCATGAAGTTCCAGACGTTGATCAGCACCACGCAGGCGGCCGCGCTGAGAATGCCGTCCACGACACTGCCGGTGTAATGCGTGACCAGCCATCCAAGCGAGGCCGATGCGACCAGGTGAATTGAAAAGCGCAGCCTGGCCGACAACGGCCGATGGTCGTCCCACCAACCGACCCCGGCGACCAGGATCAGCCCGGCGGCGAACCAGCCCACTGGCAGGCGTGACGCCGGCCAGAGCATGCCGGCGACCACGCACCCCGAAAGGATCGCCGCAACGATGGCCATGCCGCCGCCGCGTGGAGTGGCGACCGAATGGTTTCGTCGCTCGCCCGGCTGGTCGAGCAGACGGCGATGCAGTGCGTAGCGTCGCAGCAGCCACGTTCCAAGCGCCGCAATCGTCAGGTGCAATGCGCACCACAGCCAGAGAGAGGGCATCACCGCGCCCTGCGCTCCAAGCCGCTGGCGCCATGCATAGAAGCAATCGCAGCGGGCAGAATCGCAGGAGACGACGTCATGCCAGCGTGCACGGCGATGCCAGCACTGCCTTGACCTCGCCGCCCAATGCCGGGGTCCAGCAACGATGCCACCCACCGGGCCGCTGGAGCAGCAGTTGCCTGGCTCCATCGCCGACGACGGCGACGGCTTGGCTCAACGCCGGCGAGATGCCACGCGCAATGTCCGGAAAGCTGCGACACGTCCTAGACCACCGCGTAGTTCAACAGCGGCTTGACCGTGCCCCATTCCTTGCAGCTCGGGCATTGCCAATGGTGCGTCTTGGCACCGAAACCGCAGCGCGTGCAGCGATAGCTGGGGTTGCGCACCAGCAACTGGTCGGTGATGTGCTTGAGATCCTGCAGGGTTCCGACCGGATCGCTGCCTTCGGCCAGGGTCAGGTCGATCAGCGCGGATTCGCCACGCACCGATGGACGATCCTTGAGCTGGCGACCGAGGTAGGCCAATGCAGGCGCCACGCCGTCCTGCGCTTCCATCAGCTGGGTCAGTGCCAGCACCGGCGCGATGCCGCGATAATGCTCGGTCATCTCGGACAGGAAGTTGCGCGCGCCGGCGATGTCGCCCACCCGGCGATACGCCGCCATCAACGCCGGAATGATCTCCGGCAGATATTCCGGGTCGTGCCGCGCCGCGCGCTCGAACGCACGCACCGCCGCTTCGTCGTGGCCGCGCTCGGCCTCGATGCGCCCCTCCAGGATACCGGCCCGCACGGAAGTGCCGTCGGCCTGGTAGGCGCGCGCGATCGCCTGCAGGGCCTCATCGGCCTTGCCCAGTCCGCGGTAACGGTCTGCCAGTTCGCATTCGAACTGGGAAATCAGCTTGCCCATCGGCTCGCCAGTGACTTCTTCGTAGCGGGTGGCGTTGTCGATCGCCTTTTCCCAGTCGCGTTCGGCCTGGTAGATACCGATCAGATGGCGCAGCGCCTGTGGCGCACGCTGATCGAGCTGCGCCAGTTCGGTGAACACCGTTTCGGCGCGGTCCAGCAGACCGGATTTCATATAGTCCTCGCCCAAGGCAAGCAAGGCCTGGACGCGCTGTTGGTCGGTCAGGTCGCCGCGCTGCACCAGCCCCTGATGCAGACGGATGGCGCGGTCGACCTCGCCGCGGCGGCGGAACAGATGACCCAGCGCAACCTGCGTCTCGAAGGTTTCCTTGTCCAGCTCGGCGATGTGCAGGAACAGCTCGATCGCTTTGTCCGGCTGCTCGTTGAGCAGATAGTTCAAGCCGCGAAAATACGTGCTGGACAGACGGCTGACCTGGGTATCGCCATGACGCTGGCCACCGCGTCGACCGACGATCCAGCCACTCAGCGCCGCCAGCGGCAGGAACAGGAAAAACCAGAACCACTCGGTCAGGAAGTCCATACGTACTTAGAGTCCATCGAGAGGGCGCGGCTCGACGGCAGCAGGCGCAACAGGCCTGGCGTCGGCACGACTGACCGCGACAGCCTTGTTTGCCTGACGCAGCTTGGAATAGAGGGGAATGACCACGCTGACCAGCACCATGCCCGCACCGATCAACACACCGACCAGCAGCGCGACGATGATCGCGACCCCGGAGGTCGTATGCACGCTGGAAAACAGGAAATCGAGCGTGACGTCCTGGGAATTGACCGCACCGATGATCAGGCCGACCAACAGGAATGCCAACATCACCAGCAAGCGAAACACCTTCATCGCGAGACTCCGTCGGGAAGGGGCCTAGCTTAACCGAGCCGACATAAACGCAGCGGTGGAACTGCCGTCAGTCTGCCGCATCGGCCAGATCGACCGGCACCACGGAACTGACCCGCTCGCGCAATTCCTTGCCTGGCTTGAAGTGCGGAACATGCTTGCCCGGCAACGCGACCGATTCGCCGGTCTTGGGATTACGCCCCAGACGTGGCGGGCGGTAATGCAGCGAGAAGCTGCCGAACCCGCGGATTTCGATCCGGTCACCATCGGACAGCGCATGCCCCATCATCTCCAGCAGCGACTTGACTGCCAGATCCACATCGTCCGACTTCAGATGCGCTTGGCGTCGCGCCAGGATTTCAATCAATTCGGACTTGGTCATGGGAAGACTTGCTTTTTTCGACTGACACATCGGAATCGGCCCGGGCAAGCCCGGGCCGTTCCATCACGCTCGCAAGAGCGCTAGCGCTTACTCGGACTTGTTGTTGTTCAACTGCGCGCGCAGCAGCGCACCCAGCTGAGTCATGCCGCCCGACGCAGCGGAGGACTGGTATTCCTCCAGCGTTTCGCGCATTTCGGCATCGTCCTTGGCCTTGATCGACAGCTGCAGGGTGCGGCCCTTGCGGTCCATGCCCACGAACTTGGCTTCGATCTTGTCGCCGACCTTCAGGTGCTGGGTCGCATCGTCGACGCGCTCGTTGGCGATGTCGCGTGCAGCCACGTAGCCTTCGATGCCATCGGCCAGGTCGATCGTGGCGCCCTTGGCATCCACTTCACGCACCGTGCCTTCGACCTTCGAACCCTTCGGGTTGGACGCCATGTACTGACCGAACGGATCCTGCTCCAGCTGCTTGACGCCCAGGCTGATGCGCTCGCGCTCCGGGTCCACGGCCAGAACGACGGCTTCCAGCGTGTCGCCCTTCTTGTAGTTGCGCACGACGTCTTCGCCGGTGGTGTTCCAGCTGATGTCGGACAGGTGGACCAGGCCATCGATGCCGCCGTCCAGACCGATGAAGATGCCGAAGTCGGTGATCGACTTGATCTGACCGGACACCTTGTCGTTCTTCTTGTGGGTCGCAGCGAAGGTTTCCCACGGATTGGCGGCAACCTGCTTCATGCCCAGCGAGATGCGGCGACGCTCTTCGTCGACGTCCAGCACCATCACTTCGACTTCGTCACCGACCTGCACGACCTTGGACGGGTTGACGTTCTTGTTGGTCCAGTCCATCTCGGAGACGTGCACCAGACCTTCGACGCCCGGCTCGATCTCGACGAACGCACCGTAATCGGTGACGTTGGAGACCTTGCCGAACACGCGGCTGTTGGCCGGGTAACGGCGGGCGATGTTGTCCCACGGATCCTCGCCCAGCTGCTTCAGGCCGAGGCTGACGCGGTTACGCTCGCGATCGAACTTCAGCACGCGCACGTCCAGCTCGTCGCCGACGTTGACCACTTCGGACGGATGGCGCACGCGCTTCCAGGCCATGTCGGTGATGTGCAGCAGGCCGTCGATACCGCCCAGGTCCACGAATGCGCCGTAGTCGGTCAGGTTCTTGACGACACCCTTCAGGATCGCGCCTTCCTGCAGCTTGTCCATCAGCTGCTCGCGCTCTTCCGAGTGCTCGCTCTCGACCACTGCACGACGCGACACGACCACGTTGTTGCGCTTGCGGTCCAGCTTGATCAGCTTGAACTCGAGTTCCTTGCCTTCCAGGTAGGCCGGGTCGCGCACCGGGCGCACATCCACCAGCGAACCAGGCAGGAACGCGCGGACATCCTTGATGTCCACGGTGAAACCACCCTTGACCTTGCCGCTGATGCGGCCGGTGATGGTTTCGTTCTTTTCCAACGCTTCTTCGAGCTCATCCCACACCATCGCGCGCTTGGCCTTCTCGCGCGACAACACGGTCTCGCCGAAGCCGTTTTCGATGGAGTCCAGCGCAACCTTGACCTGGTCGCCCACGCCCACATCGATCTCGCCAGCGTCGTTACGGAACTGCTCGATCGGCACGATGCCTTCGGACTTCAGGCCAGCGTTGATCACCACCACGTCGCCGCGCACTTCCACGACGGTACCGGTGACGATGGAGCCCGGCTTCAGCTTCGCCAGATTGGCTTGACTGGCTTCGAACAGTTCAGCAAAAGATTCTGTCATTTGGATTTACTCAGTTGAACACACGGGCGCCGATCGTCGGATTGCGACAGAGACGGACCGCCCAGCCTGTTGGTCGACCCCAACAACGAGTCGGATTGGAAGTAGTAGAACCGCCGCGCGGGATGCGCAACGGAGCTTTGGAACGCCTTACGGTCGGCGGGACTAGCCCGCTTGCGGAACGCTTACGACGGCGTGCGGGAGGACAACACCCCGACCACACGCTGGACGACATCCTCGATCCCGATTCCGCTGGTATCGATCAGCACGGCGTCTTCGGCCGGCCGCAATGGCGCCACAACCCGCTGCGCATCTCTGGCATCTCGGGCCATGATCTCGCGCAGCAGGTCGTCAAAGATAACCGAAACACCCTTTTCCATCAACTGTTTATGGCGACGGCCCGCACGTTCCTCGGCACTGGCGGTCAGGAAGACCTTGAATGCGGCATCGGGGAAGATCACCGTCCCCATGTCGCGACCGTCGGCAACCAGTCCGGGCGCGCGCCTGAATGCGCGCTGGCGCTCCTTCAGGGCACTGCGCACCTCGGGAATGGCGGCAATCGCCGAGGCCAATGCACCGGTGGTTTCCAAGCGCAATTCGCTGGTGGCATCGACACCGTTGACCAGCACCCGCAACCCCGCCTCGCCCGCATCATCGAACTCGACCCGCGTATCGAAGGTGCAACGCACCAGTGCCGCCGGGTCGGATACGTCCAGATCGGCCCAGCTCGCCGCCACGCCCACCGCACGATAGAGTGCCCCCGAGTCCAGGTAATGCCAGCCCAGGCGGGCGGCGACGATCCGGCTGACAGTACCCTTGCCGGCACCGGAGGGACCATCGATGGTGAGGACGGGGGACAGGTCGGTCATTCAGGTTTCCGGAAGGGCATCAGCCGCTAGTGTAACGCCGCCCGCCGCCATTGCGCTGCAACCACTTGAAAGCACGACGAAAAGCCGGTTAGAATCGCCGGCTTCATTGCGAGTGCACCCTCGAACCGTGGGCACTCTTCCCATCGAACCCAACCGTTTACACCGAGGTGTGCCATGAAAGTCCTGTCCTCCCTGAAGTCTGCGAAGACCCGTCACCGCGACTGCAAGGTGGTCCGCCGCCGCGGCAAGGTCTTCGTGATCTGCAAGTCGAACCCGCGTTTCAAGGCGCGTCAGCGCTAAGCCGTTGCGGCGCGTGCACGACCCGAGAAAGCCGCCCTCCGGGCGGTTTTTTCTTGGTCGACGCGCGACTGCCGGCCAGGCAGCCGACCGGACCGTGAAGGCATGGTCGCCCGCCCTGACGTCGGCCTGCACCAGCAGGCGCGGCGCGACCGGCAGCAACGCCTGTCGTGGTTTTTTGCTGTAATCATCATCTGAACATTGTCCACTGGGGAGTAGATGACATGCGCAACCGTTTGTTTGTGATGCTGACAATCGCGCTGATGGGGATCAGTGCGGTCGCTTCGGCCGACACGCTGCTGATCGATCGTGCACAGCAGAAACCTGCCGCCGCCCTGCCCTTGCGTGGCGACAGCATGAGTCAGGTGGAGAGCCGCTACGGCGCGCCACAGCAAAAGCTCGATCCGCGTGGTGGCCAGAAGCGCCAGTGGCCGACGATCCATCGCTGGGTCTACCCCGCGTTCACCGTGTACTTCGAGAAGAGCAAGGTGATCGATGTGGTGGCCAACCAGGCCGACGCCAACGAGATCGGGCCGAAACCGCCGATCAAGTAAGCGCCGCCATGCTCGGTCGCCAGTGCGTGCAGGCCTCTGCACGCCGCACCGCTGGCACGACCGTCCCGGATGTCGGCCTGCCTCCGCCGTCAGCAACCGGATATGTGTCGCTGCGACGCTGCACCAAGGCCTGACGCATGCGTGTGCGTCAGGATCGCAAGAGCCTGCACACGTGTGCAGGGAATCGATGAACCTCCGGGCCGCTGCCCGGCACCAAGATGAGTACTGCCAGGCATGACCGACCGTCTTCGTTTCCCCGCCGAATGGGAACCCCAATCTGCCGTGTTGATTGCGTGGCCGCACGCCGGCACCGACTGGGCCGAGCGCCTGGCCGAGGTGGAAGAGACCTATATCGCGCTGGTGACGGCGATCGCCCGCTTCGAGCCGGTGATCATCTGCGTGGCCGACGACGATCTGCAGATCTATGCCGAAGCGCGGCTGCGCTCGGCGCGGCTGGACATGACGCGCGTGCGTTTCGTGGTGGCCGCCTATAACGACACCTGGCTGCGCGATTCGGGCCCAATCACGCTGCGCCAGGATGCCGGCTTCCGGCTGATGGATTTCCGCTTCACAGGCTGGGGCGGCAAGTTCGAAGCCAGCCTGGACGATCAGCTGGTGGGGGCGCTGGATGCAGCGCAGGTGTTCGTGCCCGCGCCGGTGCAGACGGTGGATTTCGCGCTGGAAGGCGGTGCGATCGAGACCGATGGCGCCGGCACCTTGCTGACCACCTGGAAATGCCTGCACGAGCGCCACCCGCAGCGCAGCCGCGAATCGCTGAGCAGCGATCTGGCGACCTGGTTGGCCCAGGATCGCGTGCTGTGGCTGGATCACGGCTACCTGGAAGGCGACGATACCGATGCGCATATCGACACGCTGGCGCGTTTCGCCGGCCCGGATGCGATCGTCTACCAGGGCTGCGATGTCCCCGGCGATTCGCATTACGCCGAATTGCAGGCGATGGGCAGTGAACTGGCCGCCCTGCGCACCGCCGATGGCCAGCCGTACCGCCTGTTCGTGCTGCCGTGGGCGCAGCCGATTCTCGACCAGGGCCGCCGCCTGGCCGCGTCGTATGCCAACTTCCTGATCGTCAATGGCGCGGTGCTGATGCCGGCCTACGGCGATCCGGCCGATGCCGCCGCGCAGGCGGTGCTGGCCGACGCCTTCCCGCAACATGAGATCGTGCCGGTGCCCTGCCGTGCGCTGATCTGGCAGAACGGCAGCCTGCACTGCCTGACCATGCAGTTGCCGGCCGGCTTGCTGGCTGCCTAGATGTTGCGACCGTCGCGGCGATCCAAGCGACGCGTCGTTCCTGTTCCGGCCGGCAGGCCGGTGTTCCGCCACGACGCGCTACCTTAGCGCGTCACCCAGTTGGATGTAGCCATGACCCGTCATCTCCTTTCCGTCGCGCTGATCCAGGAGCGCAACCACGGCGACGCCGAGGCCAACCTGGCCGTCATCGAATCGCGCGTGGCCGAAGCGGCCGCGCAGGGCGCCAAGCTGGTGCTGTTGCAGGAACTGCACAACGGTGCGTATTTCTGCCAGCACGAGTCGGTGGAGGAATTCGATCTGGCCGAGCCGATTCCCGGCCCAAGCACCGAGCGCCTGGGCGCGCTGGCCAGGCAACACGGCGTGGTGCTGGTCGCCTCGCTGTTCGAGCGTCGCGCCGCCGGCCTGTATCACAACACGGCGGTGGTGTTCGAAAAAGACGGCCGCCTGCTCGGCAAGTACCGCAAGATGCACATCCCCGACGACCCGGGCTTCTACGAGAAGTTCTACTTCACTCCGGGCGATCTGGGCTTTACGCCGATCGACACCTCGGTGGGCCGCCTTGGCGTGCTGGTGTGCTGGGACCAGTGGTACCCGGAAGCGGCGCGCCTGATGGCGTTGGCCGGCGCCGAGCTGCTGCTCTACCCCACCGCGATCGGCTGGGATCCGGACGACCAGCAACCCGAGCAGGAACGCCAGCGCGATGCCTGGATACTCAGCCATCGCGGCCATGCGGTCGCCAATGGCGTGCCGGTGCTGTCGTGCAACCGCGTCGGCCACGAGCCCTCGCCGCTGGGCGCATCGGGCATCCAGTTCTGGGGCAACAGCCATGTGCTGGGACCGCAGGGCGAGTTCATTGCCGAAGCCGGCCACGACCCGACCGTACTGATCTGCGATGTCGATCTGCAGCGCAGCGAACACGTGCGCCGCATCTGGCCGTTCCTGCGCGACCGCCGTATCGATGCGTATGGCGACCTGCTCAAGCGCTACATCGACTGACTGCATGCGCGTCGAGTTGCGTGCAGTCCGCGAAGCGGACATCCCGGCGATCACCGCGATCTATGCGGAGCAGATCGCCGGGTGCAATACCTACGAATACAGCGCGCCATCCAGCGAGCAGATGCGCTCACGCGTGGACGCCGTGGTGGATGCGGGCTACCCCTACCTGGTCGCAGAACGCGATGGTGCGGTGGTCGGCTACGCATATGCAGGCAGCTACCGCGCGCGTGCAGGCTACCGCTGGACGGTGGAGAACTCGATCTACGTGGCCCAAGGCCAGCAGGGCCACGGCATCGGCAGCGCCCTGCTTGGCGAACTGATCGCACTGTGCGAGCAACGCGGCTACCGGCAGATGATCGCGGTGATCGGCGATGCCGAGAACCAGGCCTCGCGTCGGCTGCATGAACGTTTTGGATTCCGCACGGTCGGAGTCTTCAGCGGGATCGGCCGCAAGCATGGTCGCTGGCTGGACAGCGTGCAGATGCAACGCGCGCTCGGCTCCGGCGACACCACTCCTCCTTCTGATGAATACCCCCATGACTGAGCAGCTCCCCCACGTTCTGGACGATGCGCTGTCCGGCCAGCCGCATCGCATCGTCGAGCGCGATGGCGTGCGCTACACCCTGCTGGGCACCGCGCACGTGTCGCTGGCCAGCGTGGCCGCGGTGCAGCGGGCGATCGGCAGCGGCCGTTATGACGCGGTGGCGGTGGAACTGGATACGCAGCGGCTGCAGGCGCTCAGCGATCCGGACGCGTTGGCCCGCCTGGACCTGGTGCAGGTGATCCGCAAGGGGCGCGTGGCGCTGTTTGCGGCCAATCTTGCGTTGGCGGCGTATCAGCGCCGGCTGGCCAAGCAGTTGGGCATCGAACCGGGGGCCGAACTGAAGGAAGCGGTCAACCTGGCACGCGCCCAGGGGTTGCCGGTGTACCTGATCGACCGCGAAGTCGGGCTGACCTTCAAGCGCGCCTCCGGGCGGCTGGGCTTCTTCGGCAAGATGAAGCTGGCCGGCGGCCTGCTCGGCGGCCTGTTCGCCGCCGACGAGGTGGGCGAGGAAGAAATCGAAAAGCTCAAGCAGGGCGACATGCTGGAGGCGAGCTTCGGCGATTTCGCCAGCGAAAGCCCGGAGCTGTACGAGACCGTGATCGCCGAGCGCGATCGCTACATGGCCACGCGCCTGCGCGAGGAAGCCGACGGCGGCCAGCGCGAGGTATTGGCGGTGGTGGGCGCCGGCCATCTGGCTGGGCTTGCGCGGCACCTGGAGCAGGACACCGATGCGCCCGGCCCGCTGCGCGAAGCGCTGGAATACGTGCAGCAGCGCAAGCGCATCCCGTGGATCACGCTGGGCATCCTGGCGGTGATCATTACCGGGATCGGCATCGGCTTCTGGCGCGGCGGCCTGAGCATGGGCGCCGACCTGCTGCTGCAATGGGCGATGTACACCGGCGGCATGGCGGCACTGGGTTGTCTGCTGGCCGGCAGTCACCCGCTGAGCATCCTGACCGCTGCGGTGGTGGCACCGTTCAAGCCGTTCCGGCTGAGCGTGCCGACCGGCGCCTTTGCAGCGCTGGTCGAAGTGCACATGCGCAAACCGGCCTATGGCGATTTCCTGTCGCTGCGCGACGACGCGCAGACCCTGCGCGGCTGGTACCGCAATCGCGTCTCGCGCGTGGTGCTGACCTTCCTGCTAACCAATTTCGGCAGCATGGCCGGGGTGTGGCTGGCCGGCGTGCAGATCTTCAATCGCCTGCATGGGTGAGCATGGTGGCGCTGCACCGCTGCTCCTCGTAGGAGTGCCCCCGGGCGCGATGAAGCATTACCGGTAACACCCCATCGCGCCCGGGTGCGCTCCTACAGGCTCTATCGCTTGTGCGCTGCTACGGCGCGGACTGCGCCGGTGGTGCCAACTGCAGGCGCACCCACACTCCATAGTGATCCGATGCCCAGCGGCCTTCGGCATACGGGGTGTCGAACAGGATGCTCGCTTCGCGTGCGAGCAGGCGGCTCTGCTGGAAGAACACATGATCGATGCGTGCCGGCGTGTCGAAGACATGCAGGTTCAAGGTACTGACATCGGCCGCACTGTTGCGATGCACGCTGCCGTAGCTGTCGCCATAGCCCTTGCGCAGCGCCTCCAGATCCAGCGCATCGGCGGCGGTGTTGAAATCGCCTGCGATCACTACCGGGGCCTGTGCGCTGGTGGAGCCGATGAACTCCAGCAGATCGGCCACCTGGCGCGTTCGCGTGGCGGTGCCGCGCGCATCGGCGCGTTCGTTGAGATGGGTAACATAAACGTTGACCGGTTGACCATCGAGGTCCACCTGCAGGTGCGCGGCGACGCGGTAGTCGTCCAGCGGCTGCAGCAGGCGCTGCTGGCCGGTCAGCACCTTGCGTCGGCTCAGCAGCGCATTGCCGTAACGCTTGGGTGCACCGATGGGATCGACCGAGGCGAAGATGAGGTCGTAGCCCAGCTTGCGCGCCAGCCAGGCCGCCTGGTTTTCCACGCTGCCGCGCCGCTCGATCACCTCCTGCAGCGCAATCACGTCCGGTGCAAGGCGCTTGAGTTCCTTGGCGATATGCGCGCGACGGCCCGGCCAATCCTCGCGGTCGTGATGCAGGTTGAGCGTGACCAGGGTCATCTCGCGCGCTGACACAGTGGAGGCAGTCGCCTGCACTGATCGTCCAGCCACAGGGGGCGCGCCGGGTTGCTTCGCCTGGTCAGCCTTGAGCTGCGATTCTGCCGGCCCTGCCTGCGCAGCCGCAGCGCACGCCACCAACACAGCCGCCGCGGCCAGCATCACGCCACGGTGGCGCCACTGCCCTGCCCGTCCCGGATAAGGCAGGCGCATCATTGCGTGGCCTTTTCGGCCCGCCTTACCGCGCTGGGCACATCGATCTGCACCGTGGCCGGCAGTTGCTGGATGCGCAGCTCGCCGTTGAGCCAGTCAACGGTTTCGCCGTTGACGCTGGCCTTGCCGGGTTCGCCCTGGTAAGGCCAGGCGAACACCACCCCACCAGGCGGCATCAGCAGGCCGGGCTGCAGCTGCAGCACCAGCTGCTTCTCGCTGCGCTGCAAGGTGTAGTTGAGGCGCCCGTATGGCGTGCGCAATTCGGCGATGCCGATGCCCTTGCCTTCGAACCAGCGCGTCGGGGTGCCGGCGGCAATCACCACGCTCTGGTCCGATTCGCGGGTGTAGGCGAACATGTCCAGCACCGAGCGCACGAAATCCGATGCCACCCAGGCATGCGGCAGGTCGCCGACAAAGAATGGCGTACGCGGTGTGCGCGACACCACTTCGGCCCACTGATTCCACGGCTGCGGCGCGCGATCCTTGAAGAAGAACGCAGTGGCGTCCCAGGCACGCTCGCGCCAGCCCAGGCGCACGAATGCGGCGACGTTGCGCCACTCGTACGGGGTGTAGTCCTTCCATTCGCGCTTGCTGTCGCGACGGTCGGAAAATTCCTTCCAGTAGCGCTCGAAGGTGTTGCTCAGCAGGTCCGGCGGCAGCCGCTGCTGTTCGCCGCCGGGGGTGAGCGCGATGGTGGTGGAGGTGGCATCGAAATCGCCAAGTTCGGCCGAGCCGGGCAGGAAATCCAGGCTGTGCTGGCGTACTGCCGCGCCCAGCGAAGCGATCAGGTCGCCGCTGAACTCATCGCGCGCCGCGCCGAAGCGGGCCACCTCGTCCGGCTTGTCGAGCGCGCTGGCCAGCATCGTGGCGTCCTTGTAGCCGCGTAGAGCCCAGAAGTTGTCCCAGTACGAATGCACCGGCTTGGCCGAATAGCCTTCATGGCTGATCGACACCGGCATCATTCCGTAGAAGGCCGGGTTGCGCATGAAGTTCTCTTCGGTGCGCTCGCTGGCGCGCAGCTTTTCCATGTAGTCGACCGCGCCGGTGACGTGCGGCCACATCTTCTCCAGGAACGCCCTGTCGCCGGTGTAGCGGTAGTACTCGGCGATGTTGTAGATCAGCTCGCCATGGCTGTCGTTTTCCGGCACCGGGTCGCTGCCGCGGTCGTCCACGCAGCACGGCACCATGCCGTCGGCGAATTGATACGGCGCGAACCAGTCGACGTAGTCGCGTACCACGTCTTCGCGGCCGAGCCGCAGCAGCCCCTCGGAGATCATTGCGCCGTCGCGGATCCAGCTACGCGAGTACGAGCGCGTGCCCGGCTGCAGGCGCGGGCCGATGCGCGAGATCAGCATGTGCGCCAGCGCCGTGCGCAAGGTATCGACCACCGGCTTGCCTTCGGCCGGCACGCTGATGCGCACGCGATCGAGCTTGCCGCGCCACTGCTGGGCCACCTGTTGTTGCGCGGCCTCCGCATCGAAACCGGCAGGCAACTGCGCGGCGCCGGTCTGCGGGATCACCAGCGCCACCTCGCGCCGTTGGCCCGGTTCCAGCTTCCAGCGATACAGCAGCACACCCGAGGCCAGGCCGGTTTCGTCCTTGACCTGGGTGGTGGTGGGCGGCGTGGCAGCGGTGAGATGGCTGACATCCATGCCGCTGTCGAAAGCAGTGGCGAACCCGGCATCGGGGCGCTGCGCCGCGAACACGCGCGGCTTGCCGTTGACGCTGACCTGGGCGCCATCCACGGCGAGCTGTTCGATCCGGCTGACGCCGCCCAGGGTGTTGAGGAACTGCGATGGCGGATTGACCTGGAACGGACGCACCGCCAGGGCCAGGGTGAACTCGCGCGCGTCCTTGCCGGTGTTGTGCAGCTGGTAGCGCGCGACCAGTTGCGCCTGTTCCGGGGTGCCCTGCACGAAGGCGGTGACGCGCAGGTTCATCAGGTCGTGGTGCCAGTCGACGCTGGGAATCGGCAGGTAGTCGTCCTGCAGGCTTTGCTCGCTGCTGACGTCGGACCAGTGCAGCAGCTTGCCGCCGGTGACCACGAACGGTTCGATGCTGAAACCGCCCTTGCCCACTTCCACCGCGCCGTCTTCGCCGATCAGACCCTGTTCGGTGCCGCCGTCCAGACCGAGGATGGTCCAGTACGGCTGCTCGCCGGAGAAGCCGCGCGGGTAACTGCCGCGTGGCAATTGCGCCGCCAGCGATTTGATGAAGTCGTTGGGCGTGGCCGCAAACGCCAGCGGTTGCAGCTGTACTTCCTTGATGCCGTAGCGCCAGTTCGGGCCGTCCTTGAGATCGAAGCGCAGGTAGCGGGCTTCGGTATCGGGCAAGGCCAGCCAGTCGGTGCCGCCGGCACCGGCGGTGACGGTACGCAGATCGCGCCAGCTCCGTCCGTCGCTGGAGGAACGCACCTGGTACTGCGAGGCCTGCAGGCCGGGCACCCATTGCACCACGGCGCCACCGAATTCGCGCACCTTGCCCAGGTCCAGGGTGACGGTCTGCTGCTTGACCGCGCCGCTGAGCCAGAAGGTCTCCGGCTTGCCGTCGGCCAGGCGCTGTTCCAGCGCCGGTGCGGTGTCGGTGATGGCCTCGGCCTTCAGCGGCGAGGTGTCTTCAGGTGGCAGCGGCGTCAGCGTCAGACGGTCGAAGCACACCGTGCCCTGGCCGCCGACCTTGTTGTAGATGGTGAACTCCACGTCCGCACTGGTGCGCAATTGCTTGTCCGCACCCGGGCCCCAGGCCTTCTCGATGTTGCGCTTGCGGTAGGTGAATGTGGTCCAGTTCTTCGGGAAGTTGAAGCCCGGCCGATTGACCCACCACACGTTGTCGCCGCTGGCGTCGATCATCTTGAACTGCAGGTCGTTGGAGGGCGACTCGCCGCGCACCGCGAACCCGATCCGGTAGTTGTCCGGATAAGTGATCGGCAAGCTGCGACGGATGCCCACATAGCCGGACACGCCGTTGAAGTTGTAGTCCAGGCACAGCGCATGTCCGCCCGAGGCCGTGGCCACCGGCCGCAACGAACCGCTGACCTGGTTGGACACCACCAGGCGCCAGGCGCCGATGTCGTTGAAGCCGTCGAGCACGCGCTCCTGCGCCGGTGCCGCGCCCGCGGCGGCAATGGCGGTCATGGCAAGCAGTCGCAGGAACACTGGCTTCACCCCTTCACACTCCCCAGCAGAAGACCTTGAATGTAGTAACGCTGCAGCGCCAGGAACAATAGCAGCACCGGAATCACCGTCACCACCGCGCCGGCCATCATCAGCTCCACGTCCATGATGTGCTCGCGCGACAGCGCCGCCAGCGCCACCGGCAAGGTGTACTGCTCCTGGTCGGTCAGCACGATCAGTGGCCACATGAAGTCGTTCCACGAGCCCATGAAGGTGAAGATGGTCAGGGTGACCAGCACCGGCTTGAGCATCGGCAACACGATCTGGAAGAAGATCCGCATCTCGCTGGCGCCGTCGATACGCGCGGCTTCGATCAGTTCGTCGGGAATGCTGCGCGCATACTGGCGCACCAGGAAGATGCCGAACACGGTCGCCAGCGCCGGCACCACCACCCCGCCGATGGTATTGACCAGATGCAGCTGCTTCATCAGCAGGAACAGCGGCAGCATCGCCACCTGCGCCGGAATCACCAATGCGGCCATCAGGATCTTGAAGATGCGCTCGCGCCCGACGAACTGCAGCTTGGCGAACGCATAGCCGGCCATGGTGTTGATCAGCAACGAGCCCAGCGTGATCAAGGCGGACACCAGCAGGCTGTTGGCAAAGTTGCGCGCCATGCCGGTGCGTGCGAACAGCTCGTGGTAGTTGGCGGTGGTGAATGCCGACGGCAGCATCGGCGGCGGGAACCGGCTGGCCTCGCCGGTGGGCATGAACGACACCGACAGCATCCACAATAGCGGCGCCAGGCTGACCAGGGCCAGCACCAGCAGGCCGCCATTGATCAGCACGGCATTCCAGCGCGATTGGCCGACATCACGACTCATATCAGGTCCTTCTTGCGGCCAAAGCGCAGCATCAGCGTGGTCACCGCCAAAATGATCAGGAACAACAGGAAGGCCACCGCCGACGCGCGGCCGAGGTTCCACCACTTGAAGCCTTCCTCGAACATGAAATACAGCACGCTGACGGTGCTCTGCAGCGGGTCGCCGCGGGTCATCACGTAGGGTTCGGCGAACAGCTGGAAGTAGCCGGAGATGGTGATCACCCCGACCACCATCAGCACAGGCCCGAGCATCGGCAAGGTGATGTGCAGGAACTGCTTCCAGCGCGAGGCGCCGTCGATGCGCGCGGCTTCGTACAGGTCCTGCGGGATGGCCTGCAGGCCGGCCAGAAAGATCACCATGTTGTAGCCGAAGTTCTTCCACACCGCGAACAGCATGATGGTGGGCATGGCCCAGCGCGGATCGCCCAGCCAGTCGATCGGGGCGATGCCCAGATGGCTCAGTCCGAAATTCACCAGGCCGTACTTGATGTGGAACAGATAACGCCAGATCACCGCCACCGCCACCAGCGTGGTGACCACCGGTGCGAACAGCGCGGTGCGGAACAGGGCCTTGAAGCGCGAGGCCTTGGCGTTGAGCAGCAGCGCCGCACCCAGCGACACCGCGATGGACATCGGCACGCCCAGCAGCACGAAGTACGTCGTGTTCCACAACGACTTCCAGAACAGCGGCGTCTGCAGCAGCTCGATGTAGTTGCCCAGCCCCACGAAGCGCAGGTGACTGCTGTCGGCCAGCGCGTACAGATCGAAGTCGGTGACGCTGAGCACCAGCGCGGCCAGCACCGGCACGCCGAAGAACATGCCCAGCACCAGGATCGAGGGCGCGGCGAAGACCCAGCCGGCGACGGAGTTGCGGCGCATCATCGAACACCTCCCTGCGCCGGCGCGGCCTGGGCTGCGGGGGACGCGGCAGATTCACCAACGGGCCCGACATGCCCGCCTTCCTGCTCGAAGATCCAGCGGCGCTTGGCCAGTATCTCGTCCACGCGTTTGTCCAGTTCCTGCACGGCGGCCTCGTGCGATTGCCCGCCGCGCACCACGCGCTCGGTCACCAGGCGCATCTCCTGCACGATGCGCTCCCACTCCAGCACCTTGGGCGTGGCCTTGACCCGCTCCAGCTGGTCGCCGAAGGCGCGGGCCAGTTCGTCGTTGGCCAGCGACGGCAGTTTCCAGGTGCTGCGCCGCGGTGGCAGGTCGCCGATGATGGCGTGGAAGCGCGCCTGCACGGCCGGCTGGGACAGGTATTCGATCAGCTTCCAGCTGGCCTCCTTGTGCTGGGAGGACTTGAAGATGACCAGGCTGGAACCGCCGGCAATGCCCGCACCCAGGCCATTGGGGCCAGGTAACGGCGCAGTCCCCCACTTGCCTTCCATGCCCGGCGGCTGGCGCAGCTTGAACTCGCGCACGTTCCATGGACCAGAGAGATAGAACGCGTAGTAGCCGTTGAAGAATTCGTACCAGACGTTGGAGACCTGGGTCTCCGATACCTTCGGCGCCCAGCCCTTCTGGTACATGCCGTCGTAGAACGCCAATGCCTTGCGGAAGCCGGCGCTGCGGAAATTGCCGTAGTTGTCGTGATCGCGCAGCAGGCGGTCGTCCTGCTGCAGCGCGAAGGACAGCTGCTGTTCGAACTCGTTGAGCGGCATCAGGATGGCGTAGCGGTCGGGGCCGACGTGGCGCTTGATCGCCGCCATCACCTGCTCCATCTCGGCCCAGGTCTTGGGCATTTCGCTGTAGCCTGCCTCGCGCAACAGGTCCTTGCGGTAGAACAGCAGCCGCGTGTCCACATACCACGGCACCCCATACAAGGTGCCGTCGACCACGTTGGTGTCCCACACGCCGGGGAAATAATCGGCCGGGTCGACGATCTTCGAGCGCGCCACGTAGGGCTGCATCGGCTCGAGTGTGTCCAGCAAGGCGAATTCCGGCAGCCAGGTATTGCCCAGCTGGCACACGTCCGGCAAGCCATCGGCGGCGAAGGCGGTGAGCAGTTTTTCGTGCGCCGCGGTCATCGGGATGTTCTGCACATCCACGTGGATGTCCGGGTGCTGCTTTTCAAAATCGGCCACCAGCTCGGCCACCACTTCGGCCTCCTTGCCCATCGCCCAGAAGCGCACGGTGGTCTGGGCCTGGTCGGCACGGCTACATCCGGCCGCACCTGCACACAGGGCGGCGGCCAGTATCAACAGTTTCAGAAGGCGCACGGATTACTCGGGTTTGGGGCGTTGCGTGGAGTTTTGGCGTTGCGAGGGGTCTTGCTGCGCCTGGGCGGCGGCGGCACGCGATTCGGCCATGCCCAGCGACCGCGCGGCGGCTTTTTGCTCGTCCTTCTGCGGCAGCGGCTGCGGCTCGCCTTCGGGGGTGAGCCAGCCGCCGGTGAAGCCGGCGCGTTCGAGACCGCTACGGATGTAGGGATTCTTCTTCATGACGTTCCAGACAAATTCGTTCTGGTAGTTGGCGATCATGGTCAGGATCGGGCCCTGGTCGATGCCGATGTAGTCGCCCGCCACCCAGCCGCGGTTGGGCACCATGCGCCCGGTCTTGAGCGGGATGTCGTAGTTGAAGCTGGGGTTGAACGAATCCAGGAAACCATAGCTGGAATACAGATAGTCGCCGTAGCGCTTGTGCATTTCCTCGGTGGCCGGGATCACCACTTCCGGGGCGAACACGATCGAGGAGATGGCCGCGGTCGGCGCGATGGTGCCGTCGTCGAAGTTTTCGCGCAGACCGGCGCCACGCGAGGAATAGTGCCGGAACTGGCGCTGCTCGCCCCGGTATTCCTGGCTGGTGTTCTGCGGGCCGTCGCCGGCGGTCAGGCCCCACACGTTCTCGCCGTAATCCTTCCACTTCATCGGATTGTCGATGGCGTAGTCGCGCTGCGCCAGGGTGGCGCGGCGGCTGTTGAGGAAGTAGTCGATGCCGCGCTCGCGCATGTACTGGTCCTGGATATCGCGGAAGTCGATCCAGACATGGCTGTATTGGTGGCCGAACAGCGGGCCGAAGGACAGGTATTCCTGGCCCTGGTACACGCCCCAGTCGTTGTTGTAGGTGCGGGTCCAGCTGGTCCACGCTTCCGGGTCCACGCCATGGGTGGGCGAGCCGAGGGCGAGGATGTACAACATCATCGCCTCGTTGTAGCCCATCCAGTCGTGATCGATGAAGCCGCTCTCCGGGAACCAGCCCATCGAGATCAGCGGCGCACGTTGCTGCAGCCAACGCCAGTCCACACGCTTGTAGAGCGTGTCGGCGATCTGGCGGATCTCCTTCTCGCGCGGGTCCTCGCCGTCGTAGTAAGACTGGGTGAACAACACGCCCATCATCAGCAGCGCGGTGTCCACGCTCGACAGCTCGACCCAGCTGTCGTAGCGGTTGCCCTGCTGCATGTCCAGAAAGTGGTAATAGAAGCCCTTGTAGCCGGCGCGGCCGGTACGCTGCGGCCCCATCGGCGCATCGCGGAAGAACTTCAGGGTCGTCAGGGTGCGGTCGATCGCCTGATTACGGCTGATCCAGCCATTCTCGATACCGATCGGATAGGCGGTCAGCGCAAAGCCCACCGAGGCGATGCTGGCGAACGGGCGCGACGGAAAACGGTCCGGCGACAGCCCGTTGACCTCGTTGGTGGTGTCCCAGAAGAACTGGAAGGTGCGGCGTTCGATGTCCGAGAACAACGGCGGCAGCGGCGGCTTGACCGGCTTGGGCGGCAACTGCGCCTCGATCAGGATCACTTTCACCGGCGCCTTGCGTTCGGCCACCTTGGGTTCCTCGGCCTGTTTGCAGGACGCCAGTACCAGCGCACCCAGCAAGAGTGGAATCGTCAACCAACGCGACGTGTTGCCCCTGTCCATCCGTCCCCCACCTGTGTAATCGATTACATCTGGCACGCAAACCTACCCTATCCGGGCGCCGAGTTCGACCGCCCCGGCCTTGTGGCCAGGGCGGTCGAGTACCTCACCAGTTCAGGCCGAAGGCCAGCCGGAAGGTACGCATCGGCGATGCCAACACGCCGGTCGGCGTGCCGTAAGCCGTATTCAAGTCCTGCAATGTTCCGGTATCGCCGTTGAAGGCGGCGTAATTGACCCAGTTGAACACGTTGAGGATATCCGCACGCACATTGAATGTGACACCTGCGCCGGTATCCCATTCCTTATTGGCGGCAATGCTGAATTCCTTGTAGCCCAGCGTGCCATCCGGCTTGAACTGGATGATGTCGCACTGGTCGTTGCCGGCAAGACAATTCTGGCCGTAGCGCGCGGTCTGGCTGGCCAGCGACAGCTTGCCGGACAGCTTGACCTCGTACGGCAGCTCGTAGATGCCGGTGACCACCAGGCGATTCTTCGGGATGCCGCCGGCCTCGCGCCAGCCGTAGTCCTGGATGCGTTCGCGGTCCAGCGCGTAATGCTCGCCGAACTGGCGGTTCTCCTTGGCATCGGAATAGGTATAGGCCACGGTCAGGCCCCAGCCGGACTCCTCGTCGAAGGGCTTTTCGATCTGCAGCGCGAGCTGGTTGTTGCGGGTTTCCACGCCATTGGTGCCCAGCACGATGGCGCTGTAGCCATCGGGCCCGTCGGTCGGCACGCCCGAGGTGGTCCCGGGCTGGAAGAACGAACCATCCGGCAGGCGGTTGCCGCGCACGAAGGCAAAACCGTCGTGGCTTTCGATCCGGCTCAGGGTCACGTCGGTGAACCAGTCCTGGCCCCACAGCGGCACCATGTTGCGCATGCCGATGCTGAATTGGTCCGAGTACGGGGTCTTGAGGTTGTTGTCGATCAGGTAGACCTCGCGCCCACCACCGCCGGTGCTGCTGGCGGTCAGCGTGTCCAGCCCTTGCTGGCTGTTATAGGCCGGATTCCATGCCGTGCACGGGTCGCCCAGGCAGGCGGGGTTGTTGGCGCTGGTGAAGTAGTAGCTGTACGACTTGAAGGAGTTGTTGAGCTGCTCCAGGGCCAGGTAGTCGAAGATGTTGCGGTCGTACGCCCGGCCGGCGCCGCCGTAGATCACGTGGGCCTGGTCGCCGAACAGGTCGTAGGACGCACCCAGGCGCGGCTGCCAGGCATTGTTGAACGCCTTGCGGTTGTTGCCCGTGCTGATGAAGTTGTTGATGTCGTAGTTGGCGTTGCGCAGGTTCGGCCAGTTCTGCAGCGCGCTGGCCACATCCGTCGGGGTGACGAAATCCAGGAACGCCGGGGTTTGTTCGTAGTCGTAGCGCACGCCCAGGTTCAGGGTCCAGTGCTCGTTGACCTCCCAGTCGTCCTGCAGGTAGATGCCGTACTGCTTGTTCTTGGACACCACCGAACCGCCACCGTCCACCAGCGGCGCGCCGAAGCGCACGCGGTACGGGGTCTGCACGTCGGTGAGGATGTTGTAGTAGTACTGCGGGTTTGCCGGATTGAACTGGGTCGAATCCAGATCGATGCTCTTGAACTTCACGCCCATCTTGACGGTGTGCGCGCCATGCCATTCCAGGCTGTTCAAGGTCAGGTCGTCCTGGAAGGTCCAGCCCTTCTGGCCCTTGCGCTGGAAACTGCTGCCGGCACCGGCGGCCAGGATGTCGGTCTCGTTGCCGCGCACCGGGGTGTAGCTGAGGATGTAGCCGTTGCCGTTGTTGATCGGCGCCTGGTTCCAGAACGCGCTCTCGTAGCTGAGGTTGGCCTCGTTGAGGAAGTTGGCGCCGCTGTACTGCCAGCGCAGGTTGGCGCGCTTTTCTTCCTGCCCGTTGATGCTGCCATGTTCGTAGGTCGAGGTCCGGCCGACATCGTTGAGCTCGTCTTCCTTGCGGTACTTGCCGGTCAGCTCGAACAGGTGGTTGTCGCCGATGGTCCAGTCGATCTTGCCGAAGTACAGGTCTTCCTTGAACGGCGTGCTGGAGGTCACCACCAGCGGCTGCAGCTGCGCCGGCAGCTGGTCGACCCGGTCGGAATAGATCGAACCGGGGATCACCACATTCGGCGTGGTGTATTCCTTGGCCTCGTAGGCGATGAAGAAGTGTGCCTTGTCCTTGAGGATGGGGCCGCTGAACGTGGCGCCGTACTGGGTTTCCTCGAAGTCGTCACGCACGCCGGCGCGCTTCTCCAGCGGACTCTCTTCGCGCCAGCCGTCGTTGCTGGTGTCCCAGAAGAAGCTGCCGTGGAAATCGTTGGTGCCGGACTTGGACGAGGCCACGATGGCCGCGCCGCTGACCTGGTCGAACTCGGCCTTGTAGTTGGAGGTGATGACCTTGTATTCGCCGATCGCCGACTGCGGGAACGGGTTGCCGCGGCTGGAATCCTGGCCGCTGACGCCGCCGGTCAGCACATAGTTCTTCTGGCTGACGCCGTCGATGTAGACGTTGGTGCCTTCGGCCGAGGTGGCGCCCGAGCGCACCTTGGTGGTGCCGTTGGCGTCGCGGGTGAACTGCACGTTCGGCACGGTGTCGGCCAGCTCCAGGAAGTTGCGCGTGGCCCGCGGCAGGTTCTGGATCTGTACGTTGGAGATATACGTGGCGTTCTCGGAGGTACGGGTTTCCACCAGCACCGGCGGCGCCTTGACCTGCACCGCATCCAGCGTGGTGGCGTTACCACCATCGGCCGTGGCCGGCTCGCCGCCGACGCCCAGGTTCAGGGTTGCCGTCTGGCCCACCTGCACGGTGACGTTCTGCGTGCTGGTCTGGCCGTTGGCGGTGACATCGATCCGGTACGAACCCGGTGGCAGGCCGCCCAGCGAATAGCCGCCGTTGCTCACCTGCACGGTGCGGGTCAGGCCAGTGGCCAGATTGGTCGCGGTGACCTGCGCCTGTGCGGCCGGTGCCGCGTCGACCGTGACCTGGCCGCGGATGGTGGCGCCGGTGCCTTGCGCGAACGCAGGCGCAGCGCCCAGCAGCAGGCAGCTGGCCAGGGCACAGCTGAGCAGCTTGCGCGCCGGACGCGCGGAATGGGGGTGGTGGTGGTGCATGGTCCCTCCAGGGATCGGTACAGATTGTTGTTGTGGCGTTGCGGTGTTGCAGGAACGACCGCTGCGGGGGAGCAGCGGGGAGCGGACAGAACGTCCGCGAAAAGGTCAGGCGCCCGGCACGCCGGCACCGCAGGACGCGCGGATCACCAGCTCGGGCGTGAGCAACTGGCGCATGCCGTCGTCGCTGCCCGGCGCTTCCACCAGCCGCATCAGCCGGCTCATCGCCCGCTCGCCGAGGCGCGCGATGCTGACCCGCATGGTGGTCAGCGGCGGATGGACAAAACGGGCCAGCGGGATGTCGTCGAAACCGGCCAGGGCGACATCGCCGGGCACCGCGACGTCGGCATGGGCGAACGCGTACAGGCAGCCGAGCGCGGTCATGTCGTTGGCGGCGAAGACCGCGTCGGGCAATCCGCCCGCAGCCAGCATCGCCAGCCCGGCGCGGTGGCCGGACGCTTCGTCGAAGTCGCCCGCATACTCGATTGCCTGCGCCTGCTCGCCGAATCCGGCAATCGCATCGCGGAAGCCGCGCAGGCGTTCGCGCGCGTCGAAATTGAGCGCCGGCCCGCCGATGAAGGCGATGCGCCGGTGGCCTGCGCGCAGCAGATGCTCGGTCATGGCCATGGCGCCGGCATGGTCGTCGATGCTCAGCACCGGATAGCCGGCGCCGGGCAGGTGCGCATTGATCAGCACCGTCGGCAGCGCCTGCGGCAGGTTGTCGGTCAGGAAGCCCGGCTGCTCGGCGTACGGCGACAACACCAGCAGGCCATCCACGCGCCCGCGCATCGAGCGCAATGCCCTGCCCTGGGCTTCCGGATCGCCGTGATAGCTGGATACCAGCAGGTGCTGGCCGGCGGCGCGTGCCGCGCCATCGATGCCGCGGATCAGCTCGGAAAAGAATTCGCCGTACAGGTCCGGCAGCACCACGCCCAGCGTCTGCGAGCGCCGGCTGCTCAGGCTGCGGGCAGCGGCGTGCGGGCTGTAGCGCAGGCGTTCGGCCACCGCCACGACCTGCTGACGCACCGGCCCGGCGACGTTGTCATGCCCGTTGAGCGCCCGCGACACGGTCGCCACGGAGACCTGCGCTTCGCGGGCGACATCTTTGATGGTGACCGCACCCTTGGCCATTCGTGTCGCCCTCCGCGACCGACATCCCAAAACTGGCGCGGACTGTAAGCGTTTTCATAAGCGGACGTAAACCCCCGTCTTCACGCCTGTGAAAACGCTTACAGATCAAGCATCTGCAAGTGATGAATACGTGAAGTAACGTGCTGCGTCGCAACAAATAAGCACCCATGTGTCCACAGACGAAGCACAACGTGGATCACGGTTGGGTCGTTCTGTTCGGCGTGACGGGCGATGGGCATGCCCCCTCGGCTGAGCGCGTCGGGCTGCCGACAGCGCGCGGGTGGAGCTCGTGACACCCACGCGCCAGCGCCGCGACTGACGGCTGAAGCTCCAGCATTCCCTGCCTCGCAAGGAGTCCGCAGGCAGAATGCGTGATGGGCCAGCGCCGGCAAGGCAGCCGCGCTCAGGGGCGCTCCGGCTACGTAATGGAGGTGCTGCTAGGCGTCATGGCTGGGTTGTCCACCCGTTCGCTGCCCCCCGCCCGTAGATACCGTCTTGCCCCTCACCTGGCAAGGGCTTTCTGTGGGTCAAATGCGGTGCCCGATTTGAGGACGCCATAGACCAGATGCAGCAGCTTGCGCATGGCGGCGCAGACGATCTGCTTGCCGTGTTTGCCGCGTGCATGCAGACGCTGTTTGAGCGCGGTGATCACCGGGTTATGACGTATGGCGACCAGGGCTGGCATGTACAGTCCGGCGCGCAGCCGCGCCGAGCCGGTGCGGGAGATGCAGACCTTGCCCTGATACCTGCCTGATTCGTGCAGGCGCGGGTTCAGGCCGGCGAAGGCCGTCACCGCGCCCGCGTCGGCGAAGCGGCTTACCGGGCCCAGCTCGGCCAACAGCAGCGCAGCGCTGATGTCGCCGATCCCGTTGATACTGGTCAGCAGATGACGCTGCTGACGCAGGTCCGGGTCTTGGTCGATGTGATCGTCGATGGCCTGCTGGATCTCGTTGATCCGAGCTTGTAGATGCGCGATCAGCCCCTGGATCGAGGGTTGCACGTCTGCGGGGGCAACCTCCAGCCGGTTGCGCTCCATCAGCAGCATCTCCAGCAGGTCATCGCGGCGACGCACCAGCGCCTTGAGCGTCTTCAGGGCCGGTGGATCGGGCTGCCAGGCGCGCAGCTGGTCGCGATGGCGCAGCCCGTAACTGGCGATCAGCTTCGCATCGCTGCGGTCGGTCTTGACCCGCCGCAACTGGCTGCGCGCATACAGTGCCACCTGCGCCGGATTAAGCACGCACACCCGATAGCCGCACTCGTGCAGGAACTCGGCAAGCGCTTCGTGATAGCTGCCGGTGGCCTCCATCACCACCCAGCTATCCGGCTGCGCGTGGGTGCGCAGCCACGCGTGCAGGGCAGCAAATCCCTTGGGATCGTTGGCGAGCTTGGCCTTGGTGCGGTGCTTGCCATTGGCCAGCTCGATGGCCAGATCCACGCTGTGTTTGGCGACGTCGATGCCCACGATGGGGGACATGGAAACCTCCTGAAATCAGATGGACGACGATCAGCGCTGGTCCAGGTCCTGCCTTGTGATGCGAGTTCACGCCTGTGGCGGACTCTTGATACCGTCCGGACACCGAGGGCCAGCAGTTGCAGATGCAGAGCCGATCTACGATACAAGCTCGAGGCTTAAGGAGCGCATGGGCTTCTTGCATCTGCTCCGATGATCAGTCGGAAGACATAACGCTGTTATGCGGCCATGTCCAGATACAAGGAGCGCACCCGGGCGCGACGGGGCTTTATCGGTAACGCTCCCGTCGCGCCCGGGTGCGCTCCTACACGACGCGGCCTGTTCGCTCCGGCTAGCCGGTTTCACCCGGCGCGAAGGCCTCGATCGACAAGGCATGGATATCGGTCTGCATCATCTCGCCGACGGCGGCGTAGACCGCCCGATGGCGCGCCAGCGGCGGCTTGCCGGCAAACACGGCACTGACCACCCGCACATTGAAATGCCCGCGCCCATCGCGCGCGCCGGCGTGGCCGGCATGCCGGTGGCTGTCGTCCACCACCTCCAGTTCGGTGGGCGCCAGCGCCGCCTGCAGGGCCACGCGGATCCGCTCGACCCGGCTCATGGCAGCACCCGCCGGAACGGCCGGACCTCGGTGCGCGCATATACGCCCGCTTCCACATAGGGATCGGCATCGGCCCAGGCACGCGCCTGCTCCAGCGCATCGAATTCGGCAATCACCACACTGCCGCTGAAGCCGGCCGGACCCGGATCCTCTGCATCGATGGCCGGGCATGGCCCCGCCACCAGCAGCCTGCCGGCCGCGGCCAGCGCCTGCAGACGCGCCAGATGCGCCGGTCGCGCCTGTTGCCGCGCGGCCAGCGCATCGGCCCGGTCATAGCCTTCGATTACGTACCACACACGCCACCTCATCCAGGACTTGGAGATCACCGCGGGATTCTAGCCGGCCCGGCGCTGGACACCGCCCCCGCGCACGCATTACCCTTGGCACCACTGCACACGCAACCGGACGCAGCGGCCCGTCGGCACAGGCTCAACGCTCTTCCCGACGACCGATTCGCTGCCCACCGCCGGCCCGCGTAGACGACCTCCTCGCTGTTCCGTCGCCGCATGCCACGCGGCGCCTGCTTGCATGTGGATTGGCGAATGTAGATATGTGGGATCGTGCCGGCGCAGGCACGACATTGATCGCAATAACTCAAGGCAAAGCCCTGCAGGCGCGGCTCAAGACCGCGGCCGGCGACCGTAAGACCCGATGTCGACCTGATGAATTCCGAACTCGCGCACGTCGCGACTCCGCCAGCCACGAGCGCGCCGCCACAGCAGCAGGAAATGCCGCTGGCGGTGGTGCATGGGCAACCGGTGCTGCAGATCCCGCAGGATCTGTATATCCCGCCGGATGCGCTGGAAGTCATCCTGGATGCCTTCGAAGGTCCGCTGGACCTGCTGCTGTACCTGATCCGCCGGCAGAACCTGGACATCCTGGACATCCCCGTCGCCGAGATCACCCGGCAGTACGTGGACTACATCAACGTGATGCAGGAGCTGCGCTTCGAACTGGCGGCCGAATACCTGGTGATGGCTGCGATCCTGGCCGAGATCAAATCGCGCATGCTGTTGCCGCGCCCGCCCAGCCAGGATGGCGAAGAAGAAGACCCGCGCGCCGAGCTGGTACGCCGCCTGCAGGAATACGAGCGCTTCAAGCAGGCCGCCGAGGATCTGGACAGCCTGCCGCGCATGGGCCGCGACAGCGCGCCGGTGCAGGCGCATCTGCCCGAGCGCGCCGCAGTCAAGCTGCCGCCGCCGGTGGAACTGAAAGAAATGCTGATGGCGCTGTACGACGTGCTCAAACGCGCCGAGCTGTTCAGCGGCCACGCGATCAAGCGCGAGGCGCTGAGCGTGCGCCAGCGTATGGGCGATGTGCTCGGCCGCCTGGACGACGGCAAGTTCTACCGTTTCGAATCGCTGTTCACCGCCGAGGAAGGCAAGCTCGGCGTGCTGGTCACCTTCCTGGCGCTGCTCGAATTGGCCAAGGAGCAGTTGCTGGACATCGTGCAGGAAGCGCCGCTGGCGCCGATCTACGTGAAGTCGCTGGCGTTGGGAAATACCAATGCGCCGCTGCAATTCTCCAGCGAATTCGATGACAGCGATGCTGCCAACGAACCTACCTGAAGCCGATCGCCGAATGGATCAAGCGCTGATCACCCGCATCATCGAAGCCGCCCTGTTGGCGAGCAGCCAGCCGCTGACGCTGGCGCAGCTGCAGGGCCTGTTTCCCGAAGAAGAGCCGGCACCGCCCGGCAGCGTCGAGCGCGCGCTGGAGCTGCTACGCGAAGGCTGCGCCGAGCGCGGCGTGGAACTGGTCGAGGTGGCCTCCGGCTTCCGCTTCCAGGTCAAGGCCGATGTACATGGCTGGGTGGCACGGCTGTGGACCGAGCGCCGCACCAAGTACACCCGTGCCACGCTGGAAACCCTGGCGCTGATCGCCTATCGCCAGCCGATCACCCGCGGCGAGATCGAGCAGGTGCGCGGCGTGGCGGTCAGCAGCAACATCATCCAGGCGCTGGAAGAACGCGAATGGATCCGCGTGGTCGGCCACCGCGACGTGCCCGGCAAGCCGGCGCTGTTCGGCACCACCAAGGGCTTTCTGGATTACTTCGGGCTCAAGCGGCTGGACGAGCTGCCGCCCTTGTCCGAGCTGAAGGACATCGCCGAGCTGGAGCCGCAGCTGCCGCTGGACCGCGATGGCCAGCTGGACGGCGCAGTGCCGGCATCGGCATCGCTGCAGGCCGACCAGGACGAAGCGGATGCCGATGCGGCCGATGACGCAGCCGGCGGCGATACGGATGCAGATGCCGCGATGGGCGGGGCTTCCTCGACGGCAGATGCCGGCGCCACCCCGGCTGAGTCCACCGACAACGCCGCCGCACCGGCCGATGAAGAGAACGCCGCCCCTGCCGATAACGGCAGCGAGGCCGACGACGCCATCGAAGGCGCTGCAGCGCAGCCCGGCAGCGCAGCAGATGGCACGCTGGACCGCGAGCAAGACCCGCACCGGCACGACGCCGGCAGCCGCGACCACCGCGATGCCGACGAGCCGCACCCCGGCACACCGCAGCACCCCGAGCCCGCCTCGGCGCAGGACCCGAACACGCAACACCCCGATGCCGCCCGCGAGGGCGACCCCGACACCGCGCCGGGCACGCGCGCGGATGCAGCGAACGAAGACGAAGACAACGCCGTCGCGACGACGACCGTGGCTGTTGACGAAGCCGATTCCGACCCAGAGGCCGACCCGCAACGCGTCGGCCGGAGCCAGACACATGAGTGACACCCCCCGCAAGCTGTCGTTGAACAAGCTTTCCCTCAAGCGCGACAGCGCGCCCGAAGCGCCCAAGCTGGAAGAGCGCCTGCACAAGGTACTGGCCCAGGCCGGCCTGGGTTCGCGCCGCGCGCTGGAGCAGCGCATCGCCGACGGCCTGATCAAGGTCAATGGCGCCGTCGCGCAGACCGGCATGTCGGTGCGCAGCGGCGACAAGATCGAACTGGACGGCCGCAGCTTCGTGGCCAGCGCGCTGACCGAACCTTCGCGCGTGCTGATCTACAACAAGCCCGAAGGCGAAGTGACCACGCGCGAAGATCCCGAAGGCCGCCCGACCGTGTTCGAGTCGTTGCCGGCACTGAAGGGCTCGCGCTGGATCGCCATCGGCCGCCTGGACATCAACACCACCGGCCTGCTGCTGCTCACCACCGATGGCGAGCTGGCCAACGCGATGATGCATCCCTCCTACGAGGTCGAGCGCGAGTACGTGGTGCGCGTGCGCGCCCCGGAAGGCGAGGAAAAAGTCTCCGACGCCATCATCGAGCGCCTGTCGCGCGGCGTGTTGCTGGAAGACGGCGGCGCCAAGTTCGACGAGATCGAACGCATCGGCGGCACCGATTCGCACGACTGGTTCCGCGTGGTGGTCAAGGAAGGCCGCAACCGCGAAGTGCGCCGCCTGTGGGAATCGCAGGGCTGCCAGGTCAGCCGCCTCAAGCGCAGCCGCTACGGCAAGATCTCGCTGCCGCGCGAACTGCTGCGCGGGCAGTCGGTGGAAGTGGCGCAGGACAAGGTCGACGCGCTGCGCGCCGAACTCAAGCTGGAAGAAGGCGCGCCCTCGGCGCTGACCCTGCAGCCGGTGATCGGCCAGCGCCGCGCCGCCAAGTCCACCGTGCATGTCGCGCGCGATGGCGGCCGCAGCAATGCCTACGTCAATGGGCAGACCTCCGGTGCTGATGAAGGGCGCGAACTGCGCCGCTTCGACAATTTCCGCGAAGACCGCGGCGGCCGCGGTCGCGGCAAGCCCGGTGGTTTCAAGGGCGGCCTGACCGTCAGTGGCGAAGCCGCGGCCAAGCAATCGCAGCAGCGCCCGTTCAAGCAGCGTGGCCCGGCCAAGGGCGACCGCTCGTTGCCGGACGGCAACCCGGCCGCGTTCCGCAGCTGGTACGTGCCCGATGGCGTGAGCACCGGCCCGAGCGGTCATCGCAATGCCGGCCCCGGTGGCAACGGCACCGGCCAGACGCGCCCGTATGCCAAGAAGGGCCCGGGCGGTGCACGTCCGGGTGCCGGCGGACAGGGCCGCGGCGGTGCCGGTGGTCAGGGCCAGTCGCAGGGCCAAGGCCAGGGGCAGCGCAAGCATCCCTACGGCCATCCGGGCAATGCGCCGATCTTCCCGTCCGACCACGCCACTCCGGGCTTCAATCCGTATGGGGCAGCACGTCCCGCCGGTCGCCCCAGCGGCGGTCGTCCGGGTCCGGGCGGCAACCGCGGCCCGGCCTCGGCCAATCGTGGTCCGGGTGGTCCGGGTGGCGGCGCGCGTGGCCCCGGTGGTCCCGGCGGCGCCCCGCGTGGCCCGGGCGGCCGTCCGCCGGGCGGCGGCAACCGTCGCCCGCCCGGTGGCGGCAATCGCGGTCGCTAAGGCCTGCGGCGGACACCTGCAATAAAAAAACGGCCCTGCAAAGGGCCGTTTTCATAAGCGCCTGCCGGCGGCCTGACAGCAGATCGAGTGCCACGAGCCAGGACTGCAGCAAGCCTGCCTGCACTTGTTACTCGACGATCATGGCATCGGGCAAGCGGCAGGTACCGCCTCATCGCAGCACGCGCGCCCGCAGACGCGCGTTCCTGATGGCGTGCTTTACTTGCGGCGCTCGATCACGAAGTTGCCGACGTTGACGCCCAGGTCCACACCCTCGCCGGTGCCGGCCAGCGCCAGCGAGATGTCGCCCTTGGTGACCACCTGTGCGGTGCTGGACTTCACCACGCCTGCGTGCGCTTCGGCCGCCGCGTAGGTGCCGAACAGATCGTCCAGGCTGTAGGCGCCGGAGAACGTGCCACGGCCACCGGTGATCTTGGACTTGCCCACGGTCAGACCGCCGCCCTTGCTGGAGATCTTGACCGGAATTACCGCACCGTTGTCGCACTTGATGGTGCCGGTGCCGCTGGCGGTCTTGTAGAACACCGACCACCCGGACAGGTTGAACGAGAGCTGGCAGTCGATATTGCCGGCGGCCTGCGCCTGCGGAGCCAGCGTTGCCGCGCCGAGCAGCGCGAGAAGAGACAGGGACTTGATCATGTGTGCGGTGCCGGTGGTGGAAGTGGCGCGAGACTAGCAGCGCCGATGTGGCAGCCGCGACAACGCCCACCGACCTACGCGACGGCTGTTCAGCCCAGCATTAGCTGGCCGCGTGCGGTGTCGGCACCGCTGCAAATCGCACCCCCGGCATGGGATCATGCCGGCATGTCACGCCCTGCCCTCCTGCTGTTTGCCGCCGCCCTGGTGTCGCCGTTTGCGCATTGCGCCGAGGCCATTCCCACCCAGGCCTATACCGTGGTGCGCAGTTATCCGCACGACACCACCGCCTTCACCGAAGGCCTGTTCTATCGCGATGGGTATCTCTACGAAAGCACCGGCGAGCTGGGCCAGTCGCGAGTGCGCAAGGTCGAGTTGGATACCGGCCGGGTGTTACAGCAGGCGCAGACACCGCTTCCCTACTACGGCGAAGGCATCGTGGCCTGGGACGACCGGCTGATCCAGCTGACCTGGCGCAACCAGCGCGGCTTCATCTACGACCTGGCCACGCTGACGCCACGCGGACAGTTCAGCTATCCCGGCGAGGGCTGGGCGCTGACCAGCGATGCGCACACCCTCTACATGAGCGACGGCAGCGCGCGCATCCGCAAGCTCGATCCGCAGAGCCTGAAGCAGACCGGCAGCATCGCCGTCACCGCACGCGGCCGGCCACTGGACAATCTCAACGAGCTGGAATGGGTCAAGGGCCAGCTGTTGGCCAATGTCTGGCTGACCACCCGCATCGCGCGCATCGACCCCGCCAGCGGCAAGGTCGTCGCCTGGATCGACCTCAAGGAGCTGGTGCCGGATGCGGACACCCTGACCGACCCGACCAACGACGTACTCAACGGCATCGCCTACGACGCCGAACACGACCGCCTGTTCGTCACCGGCAAGCGCTGGCCGAAGATCTATGAGATCAAGGTGGGTGAGTAGCTGGGATTGGGGATTCGGGATTGGGGATTGGTAACAGCGGGCGCGCTGATAGCCGAGCGGCAGTGGCTTGCACCAATCCCGAATCGCGAAGCCCTGATCGCGACCAGCAGCCGGGATTTGAGATTTGAGATTCGGGATTGGAGATTGGTAACAGCGGGAGCGCTGCGGCCTGGGCTGCAGTGGCTTGCACCAATCCCGAATCGCGAATCCCTATTCCCCGATCTCAAACCTATCGGCATCCAGCATCGCCGGGAACCGGGCGCGGTGGTCGGCCAGGGCGGCGGCGCTGATGGTGGTGGTGACCACCTGTTCGCGTTCGCGGATTTCCACCTGCGGCTGGCCGAGGAAATCGATCACCGCGCTGTCGCCGGCGTAGTGCAGCTGATTGCCGTCCACGCCGATGCGGTTGACCGCCGCCACGAAGCACAGGTTCTCGATCGCGCGTGCGCGCAGCAGCGTCTTCCAGGCGTAGGCACGTGCCGAAGGCCAGTTGGCGACGAACAGCTGCAGGTCGAAATCCAGCTGGCCCGGGCGCTCCACATCGAAGCGGTTGCGGCAGAACACTGGGAAGCGCAGGTCGTAGCAGACCTGCGGATTGATCCGCCAGCCCTTCCATTCCACGCAAAGACGCTCGCGTCCGGCCGCGTAGCGAAGGTGTTCGTTGCCGAAGCGGAACAGGTGGCGCTTGTCGTAGTACTGCAACGCACCGTCAGGCGTGGCCCACAACAGTCGGTTGAACACACCGTGCTCGGTGCGCAACTGCACGCTACCGGTGACCGCCGCACCCAACCGCGCCGCCTGCGTGCGCACCCAGTCCACGGTCGGCCCGTCCATGCCTTCGGCCTTGTCGATGGCGTCGTTGGAGAACCCGCTGGTGAAGGTCTCCGGCAGGATCACCAGATCGCTCTGCCCGGCCAGCGGCTCCAGCAATCCAGCGTAGTAGTCGCGATTGCCGGCCGGATCGTGCCAGCGGGTGTCGCCTTGGATCAGGGAGATGCGCAGGTCGTGCATTGAAGGCTCGGGATTCGGGAGTGGGGATTGGGGATTCGAACGGCGGGTTTCGGGTGGCTTCCTGTCATCGGCATTGTGCGAACCCGTCAACAAACGACCAACCGCCGTTGCCAATCCCCAATCCCGACTCCCGAATCCCAGCTGTTCAGAGCCTGCGCAAACGCTCGATCGCCGCATCCAGTGTCGCATCGTTCTTGGCGAAGCACAGCCGCGCCAGACGCTGACCAGCCGGGGCATTCTCGTAGAACGGCGACAACGGAATCGCGGCCACGCCCTTCTCGATCGTCAGCCACTTCACGAATTCGGTATCGGGCAGATCGCTGATCGCCGAGTAATCCACCAGCTGGAAATAGCCGCCGGGCACCGGCAGCGGCTTCAACCGCGTGGTCAGCAACTGTTCGCGGAAGCGGTCGCGCTTGGCCTGGTAGAACGCACCCAGTTGCTCGTCGTGCTCGGGCTCATCGCGGATCATCGCGGCGAAGGCGTGCTGGGCCGGGCCGAAGCTGGTGAAGGTGTTGTACTGGTGCACCTTGCGGAATTCGGCGGTGAGCGCCGGCGGGGCGATCGCATAGCCGATCTTCCAGCCGGTGCAGTGGTAGGTCTTGCCGAAGCTGGAGATCACGAAGGCGCGCTCGCGCAGTTCCGGCCAGCGCAGCACCGACTCGTGGCGGCGGCCGTCGAACACGATGTGCTCGTACACCTCGTCGGACAGCAGGAAGATCTCGGTGCCGCGCAGCAGTTCGGTCAGCGTCTGCAGGTCGTCGGCCGAGAGCATCGCGCCGGACGGGTTATGCGGCGAGTTGATCATCAGCAGGCGGATCTTGGGCGTGATCGCCGCGCGCAGCGCGTCCCAGTCCACGGCGAAGGTCTGCGGGTGCAGCGCCACATGCACCGCGCGCGCGCCGGCCAGTTCGATCGCCGGCTCGTAGCAGTCATAGGCCGGGTCCAGCACGATCACCTCTTCGCCCGCGCGCACCACCGCGTGGATGGCGTTGAAGATGGCCTCGGTGGCGCCGCTGGTGACGGTGATCTCGGTATCGGCGTCGACCTGCGCGCCGTAGCAACGCTGCGCCTTGCCGGCGATGGCCTGGCGCAGCGCGGCCACGCCGGTCATCGGCGGGTACTGGTTGTGGCCGGCGGCCATGGCCCTGGTCAGTTCGTCGACCAGCCGCTGCGGCACCGCGAAATCGGGAAAGCCCTGGCCCAGGTTGACCGCGCCGTGCTCGGCCGCCAGCTGCGACATGACGGTGAAGATGGTGGTGCCCACCTTGGGCAGCTTGGTGGTGAGGGGCATCGGGCCTGTCCGGGCAACAAACGGGGGGACCGCGAGTGTACGCAAAGCCGCCAGGCGGTTGCGCCCGAGCGATGCAAAACAGCGTTCCCGGACACATCGCCCCACCGAACGCGCCCCCGGCAGCGCGCCATCGTCGCTACAATGCGCGCCCTGCTTCACAGGGTGTCGCGCCGGTTGCCTGTTGGCGATGGCCCGGCACCTGTTCGCCCACCCCATGCCGTCCTGCGACGGGAGCCCGCTGCGCCGATGATCGAACCGCTGCACACTGCGCCCCCGCTGCTGGCGGCGCGCGCGCTGGCCTTCAGCCGCAACGAAGAGCCGGTGTTCGGCCCGCTGGATTTCCATGTGGATGCCGGCGAAGCCCTGCTGGTGCAAGGCGACAACGGCGCCGGCAAGACCACGTTGCTGCGGGTGCTGGCCGGATTGCTGCAGGTGGAGCGCGGGCAGATCCAGATCGACGGCAAGACCGCACAGCGTGGCGACCGCAGCCGCTTCATGGCCTACCTGGGCCACCTGCCCGGCCTGAAGGCCGACCTCAGCACGCTGGAGAACCTGCACTTCCTGTGCGGCCTGCATGGCCGCCGCGCCAAGCAGATGCCCGGCAGCGCGCTGGCCATCGTGGGCCTGGCCGGTTACGAGGATGCGCTGGTGCGGCAGCTCTCTGCCGGCCAGCGCAAGCGGCTGGGGCTTGCCCGGCTGTGGCTTTCGCCCGCTCCGCTGTGGCTGCTGGACGAGCCCTACGCCAACCTGGACCTGGACGGCATCACCCTGGTCAACCGGATGATTTCCGCGCACCTGCGCGGCGGTGGCGCGGCACTGGTCACCACCCACGGCGCCTACGCGGCACCGCCGGTACGCACCCGCATGCTCACCCTGGAGGCTGCGGCATGACACCGTCGCCGCAGCCTTCCTTGCTGCAAGCGGCCCGCGCGCTGGTCCGTCGCGATCTGCAATTGCTGTGGCGCCGTCGCAGTGACGCACTGCAGCCGGCGCTGTTCGCGCTGCTGATCGTGGTGCTGTTCGCGCTGGGCCTGGGCGGGCGCCCCGACTTGCTGGCACAGGCCGCACCGGCGGTGCTGTGGCTATCGGTCCTGCTGGCCGGCCTGCTGTCGTTGGATGCATTGTTCCGCAGCGACGTGGAAGATGGCTCGATGGAGCAATGGTTGCTGGCGCCGGTGCCGCTGGCCTGGTTGATCGCGGTACGCGTGCTGTTGCATTGGGCTACCAGCGCGCTGCCGTTGATTGCGGTGACGCCATTGCTGGGCGAATTGCTGCACCTGCCGCATGACCAATTGCCGGTGCTGCTGGCATCGTTGGCGCTGGGCACACCGCTTCTGAGCCTGCTCGGCGCAGTGGTCGCGGCGCTGACGGTCACCATGAAGCGCTCTGGTATTCTCGTGGCTTTGCTGGCGTTGCCGCTGTACGTGCCGGTGCTGGTGTTCGGTGCCGGCAGCGTGGCGGCCAGTGGACAAGGGCAGGATGCGGTGGGTGCGTTGTTGTTGCTGGGCGCAGGGTTGGTGATCGGCATCGTGCTGGCACCGCTGGCGGCGGCGGCGGCGATCCGGATCTCGCTCAGCTGATCGACGTTGCAGATGCGTCATCGATGGGACACCGTAGGGTGTCCGCTGGTGTCGTACCGGAAGCCGCCCCCATGCACAGAGCCATCGCCATGCCAAGAGCCATCGCCATCGCATGAACGTCGTCGTCCGCTGGTTCCACCAACTCGCCTCGCCCCCGATCTTCGACCGTTTCACCGCGCGCTGGGCCCCCTGGTGCTACGCGCTGGCTGCGCTGTTGCTGGGCGCGGGGATCTGGCAGGCCCTGTTCGCGGTGCCGGCCGACTACCAGCAGGGCGACAGCTTCCGCATTCTGTATATCCACGTGCCCAGCGCGTGGATGAGCCTGTTCGTGTTCGGCCTGATGGCGCTGTACGCGGCCATTGCGCTGATCTGGCGCATCAAGGTATGCGAGATCCTGGCGATGGCGTGCGCACCGATCGGCGCGGCGTTCACCGTAATCACCCTGCTCACCGGCAGCATCTGGGGCAAGCCGATGTGGGGCGCCTGGTGGGACTGGGACCCGCGCCTGACCACCGAATTGATCCTGCTGTTCCTGTATCTGGGCGTGATCGGCCTGTACCACGCCATCGACGACCGCCGTCAGGCGGCACGCGCGGCCGGCTTGCTGGCGATCGTGGGGGTGGTGCTGTTGCCGGTGATCCGCTATTCGGTGGTCTGGTGGAATTCGCTGCACCAGGGCCAGAGCATCCGCCTGTTCGGCCCATCGACCATCGATGCCAGCATGTTGCTGCCGTTGTGGCTGATGGTGATCGGCACCAAATTCTGGTTTGCCGGGTCGCTGCTCACCCGCGCGCGCGCCGACAACCTGCGCCGCGAGGCTGGCAAGGCCTGGATCGTGCGTGAGCCGCAGGACACTGCCGCATGAGCTATCTGCCGTATGTCATCGCCGCCTACGCCGTGTTCGTGCTGGTGCTGCTGTGGGACCTGATCGCCGGCCGTTGGCAGGTGCGTCGCGCATTGAAGACCGCCCAGGCGCGCCGCCTGCGCGAGCGCAAGCGCACCCTGCCCAGCGATGCGGAGTTGCGCCGATGAACCCGCAACGGCGCCGCCGCCTGTGGCTGGTGCTCGCGCTGGTGCTGGCCGGCGGACTGGCGACCACGCTGGTGGCAATGGCCCTGCAGCGCAACGTGGCGTATCTGTACACGCCCTCGGAAGTGCTGCGCGGCGATGCCGGCGAACATGCGCGCTTCCGGCTCGGCGGCATGGTGGAAAAAGGCTCGTTCAAACGCGCCTCCGGCTCGCTGGAAGCGCAGTTCCGCGTCACCGATGGCGATGCGCAGCTGCCGGTGCGCTACGACCGCATCCTGCCCGACCTGTTCCGCGAGGGTCAGGCGGTGGTGGCGACAGGCCGCATGCAGCAGGGCGTATTCGTGGCCGAAGACGTGCTGGCCAAGCACGATGAAACCTATATGCCCAAGGAAGTGGCCGACAAGATGGGCGATGCGCATCGCAAGCATCGGGTGGAGGGGCCGCAGTGAGGCGCCTCGGGACTGGGGACCCGGGACCGGGGACCCGGGAAAGGCGCGTTATCGCGAGCGCAGGCCTGCCAGCAGTAGCTTGTCGCGCGCGTCTCGGCGAAGCCACAGACCTGAATGTCCCCCGCCCCCCGGTCCCCGGCCCCGGCGCTCACGAACACCACGCTGCCTTCAGAAACCGCGCAACGGTTGCTCCCCGCAGGCATCTCAGCCGCGTCAGAAACCCTGCTTTCCCCGGGTCCCCGATCCCCGGTCCCCGGTCCCGGCTCCCCCATGCTTCCTGAGCTCGGCACCTTCCTGCTGGTCCTGGCCTTGCTGGTCGCGCTGGTGCAGGCCGCCTTGCCGCTGGCCGGCGCACAACGCGGGCATGCCAGCTGGATGGCGGTGGCGCGGCCGGCGGCGCTGGTGCAGCTTGGCCTGATCGCTGCGGCCTTCGCACTGCTGACGCATGCGTTTTTGGTGCAGGACTTTTCGGTGCGCTATGTGGCCGAAAACTCCAATAGCCTGTTGCCGGTGATCTACCGCTACTCGGCGGTCTGGGGCGCGCACGAAGGCTCGCTGTTGCTGTGGACGCTGGTGCTGGCGCTGTGGACCGGTGCGGTGGCGCTGTGGTCGCGGCAATTGCCGGCGCAGGTGGTGGCGCGCGTGCTCGGGGTGATGGCGCTGATCAGCGTGGGCTTCCTGGCCTTCCTGTTGTTCACCTCCAATCCGTTCGCGCGCCTGCTACCGGTGCCGCCCGAAGGCGCCGACCTCAATCCCCTGCTGCAGGACCCGGGCCTGATCATCCACCCGCCGATGTTGTACTGCGGCTATGTCGGCTTTGCGGTGCCGTTCGCCTTCGCCATCGCCGCGCTGCTGGAAGGACGCATGGACGCGCGCTGGCTGCGCTGGACCCGGCCGTGGACCAACGTGGCCTGGGCCATGCTCACCGTCGGCATCGCGCTGGGCAGTTGGTGGGCGTACTACGAGCTGGGCTGGGGCGGCTGGTGGTTCTGGGATCCGGTGGAAAACGCCAGCTTCATGCCGTGGCTGGTCGGTACCGCGCTGCTGCATTCGCAGGCGGTGACCGAAAAGCGCGGCAGCTTCGCTAGCTGGACGCTGTTGCTGGCGATCGCCGCCTTCGCGTTGTCGCTGCTGGGCACCTTCCTGGTGCGCTCGGGCGTGCTGACCAGCGTGCATTCGTTCGCCGCCGATCCGTCGCGTGGCCTCTTCATCCTGGTGTTCCTGCTGGCGGTAGTGGGCGGATCGCTGCTGCTGTACGCGCTTCGCGCACCACGCATGAACCCCGACGACGACCCGCGCCGCGCGTTCGCCGGCAGCTCGCGCGAGACGCTGCTATTGCTCAACAACCTGCTGCTGACCTGCGCCTGCGCGATGGTGCTGTTGGGCACGCTGTACCCGCTGCTGGCCGATGCGCTGGGGCTGGGCAAGCTGTCGGTGGGCCCACCCTACTTCGGCACTTTGTTTCTGGTGTTGATGGCGCCGCTGGTGGCATTGCTGCCGTTTGGCCCGCTTACGCGCTGGCAGCGCGAACAGGCCTCGCGACCGCTGGCGCTGCTGGCGCCCTGGGCCGGCCTGGCGCTGGCCGCAGGCGTGCTGGCCTGGTTCATGGCACCGCAGGGGCAGCTCAAGGCAGCCATCGGCGTCACCGGCGCGGCGTGGGTGCTGTTGGGCACACTGCGCTTCCTGTGGACGCGGCGTGCCGCCAAGGGCCGGCGCTTCACCGCCGAAATGCTGGGCATGGCGCTGGCGCACCTGGGAGTGGCGGTCTTCCTGGCCGGCGCGCTGCTGGTGGAATCGCTGAGCCTGCAGCGCGAGATCGCATTGGCACCCGGCCAGCAGATAGCGATCGGGCGTTATGCCCTGCACTTCGACGACCTGGAAGAAGTGCGCGGGCCGAACTACCTGTCCGATCGCGCCAACCTGCAGGTGTTCAAGGACGATGTGCCGGTTGGCAGGCTGCATGCGGAAAAACGCCGCTATGCCAGCGGCGGGCAGACCCTGACCGAGGCGGCGATCCGCCCTGGCCCGTTCGGCGACCTGTATGTCGCCCTTGGCGAACCGCTGGGCAACCAGGCCTGGGCGGTGCGCGTCCACCTCAAGCCGTTCGTGCGCTGGATCTGGCTGGGAGCGCTGCTGATGGCGCTCGGCGGCCTGGTCACCGCGGCCGACCGGCGTTTTCGTCGTCCTGCGGAGATCCAAGATGTCTGAGTCGCGTTCGCCCCGCCTGCCCACTGCGGTTCTCGTGGGCGCCATCGTGCTGTTGCTCGCCCTGGCGGCACTATTGGTCTATGCGGTGGTGCGCTCGGGCCAGGACGATCGCGATGCCCTGCCCTCGGCGCTGATCGGCAAGCCGGCGCCGGAGTTCGCGCTGCCGTTGCTGCACGACCCCAGCATCGTGGTGCACGCGCGCGAGCTGCGCGGCGCGCCCTACATCATCAATGTCTGGGGCAGCTGGTGCCCGGCCTGCCGCGAAGAACACCCGGTGCTGAGCAAGTTCGCGCTGACCAAGCGGGTGCGCGTGATCGGCTACAACTGGAAGGACGAGCGCGCCGACGCCCTGCGCTGGCTCGAGCAATTGGGCAACCCGTACCTGCTGGTGGTGGCCGACACCGACGGGCGCACCGCCATCGACTTCGGCATTGCGGCGGCGCCGGAAACCTTCCTGGTCGACGGGCGCGGCGTGGTGCGCTGGAAATACAGCGGCATGCTCACCCAGTCCATCATCGACACCCAGCTGATTCCGGCATTGAGCCGGATCGAACGCTCGCCCAGCGCCGCCCCGGATCTGCACGCCAAGCCATGAGCCGCACCTGGCTGCTGACGCTGCTGCTGTTGCCCTGGCTGGCCGTGGCACAGCCGGTGGGCGACCATGCGCCGCTGCACTACCGTTCCGCCGCCGAGGAGGCGCGCTTCCACGCGCTGACCGCAGAGCTGCGCTGCGTGCAATGCCAGAACCAGTCGCTGGCCGATTCCAACGCGCAGATTGCGCAGGATCTGCGCCGCGAAGTGCTGGCGCTGATGCAACAGGGCCGCAGCGATGCGCAGATCCGTGAGTTCCTGGTCGCGCGCTACGGGCAATTCGTGCTGTACCGACCGCAGGTGGAATCGCGCACCTGGTTGCTGTGGTTTGGCCCGTTGCTGGTCCTACTGCTGGGCGGCACGGCGGTGGTCATGCTGGTACGCCGCCGCAGCGCCGCCGCGCCCGCGCTGCCGCCCGACGAGCAGGAGTGGTGATGGTCGGTTTCGTGATTGCGGTGGTGGCCATTGCACTGCTGGCCTTTGGAGTGGTGCTACGGCCGCTGTGGCGGCAGGCGCGCGGGCTGGCCGCCAGCATGGCGGCGCTGCTAATGGGTGCCAGCGCGGCCTTGTACTGGCTGGTGGGCACGCCGGGCGCGATCGAACTGGCCGCCAACCGCCCCGAGACACCACGCACGCTGGACGAGGCCATCGTGCAGCTGCGCGCAGCCCTGGCGCGCAATCCCGACCAGGCCGAAGGCTGGGTGTTGCTGGGACGTTCGCTCTCCAGCCAGCAGAAATTCGCCGAGGCACGCGATGCGTTCGCGCGCGCGGTGGCGCTACGGCCGGATGAACCCGACGTGCTGGTGGCAGCCGCGCAGGCGCGCATGCTCGCCGACGACAGCGGCCGCCCGGATCCGCAGGCGCTGCGCCTGCTCGAGCATGCGCTCAGCGTGCAGCCGGACCACCAGCGCGCACGCTGGTTCCTGGGCGTGGTGCAGCGCCAGGCCGGCCAGCCAGCCCAGGCCAGCGCGACCTGGGAACCATTGCTGCAGGTGGTCGACGCCAGCACCCGCCCCGGCCTGCTCGAACAGATCAACGCCGCCCGCCAGGAAGCCGGGCTGGCAGCGTTGCCGGCAGCGGCCACGAGCGGCGCCGATGCGGCGGCCGGCAAACGCATCAGCGTGCGCATCGCGCTGGATGCGGAATTCGCCAAACGCACCGCGCTGCCCGGCGATACCAGCGTGTTCGTGATCGCCCGCGCGGCCGACACCCCGATGCCGGTGGCGGTGGAAAAACACGCCCTCAGCGAACTGCCGCTGACCATCACCCTGGACGACGGCGACAGCCCGATGCCCACCCGCGCCCTATCGTCATTGGACAACGTGCAGGTGCTTGCGCGGCTGTCGCGCAGCGGCAACGCCATGCGCCAGGCCGACGATGTAGAAAGCACGCCGGTCACCGTGCAACTGCCGCCCAACGCCCCTGTGGAGCTGGTGATCGGACGCTGACCACAAGCGATTGCGCGTACAGCAGCCGCCACGGCATTCACGGTTCCGCAGCCTGCCTTCGCCCTGGCCACGACAGCACGGCCAGCAGCTACTCTCTACTACCAAATCCCGAATCTCGATTCTCGATTCCCGATCCCATGACCGAATTCATCCCCACCGGCACGCGATTCCACGCCCTGCCCTCGCCGTTTCCGATGAAGCGCGGCGGCGCCCTGCATCGGGCGCGCATCGCCTATGAAACCTGGGGCACGCTGGCGGCCGATCGCAGCAATGCGCTGTTGATCGTGACCGGGCTGTCGCCCAATGCGCATGCCGCTGCCAACCCGGCCAACCCCGAACCGGGCTGGTGGGAGGCGATGCTGGGGCCGGGCAAGCCGATCGACACCACGCGCTGGTTCGTGGTCTGCGTCAATTCGCTGGGCAGCTGCAAGGGTTCGACCGGGCCGGCGTCAATCGATCCGGCCACCGGCGAGCGCTATCGGCTGCGCTTTCCGGACCTGTCGATCGAAGACGTGGCCGATGCCGCCGCCGATGTGGTGCGCGCGCTGGGCATCGAACAACTGGCCTGCCTGATCGGCAACTCGATGGGCGGCATGACCGCGCTGGCGCTGTTGCTGCGCCATCCCGGCATCGCGCGCAGCCATATCAACATCTCCGGCAGCGCGCAGGCCTTGCCGTTTTCCATCGCCATCCGCTCGCTGCAGCGCGAAGCCATCCGGCTGGACCCCAACTGGAACGGCGGCCATTACGACGACACCAGCTACCCGGAATCGGGCATGCGCATGGCACGCAAGCTCGGCGTGATCACCTATCGCTCGGCGCTGGAATGGGATGGCCGCTTCGGCCGCGTGCGGCTGGATTCCGAACAGGCCGACGACGATCCGTTCGGGCTGGAATTCCAGGTGGAAAGCTATCTGGAAGGCCACGCGCGCCGCTTCGTGCGCTTCTTCGATCCCAACTGCTATCTGTACCTGAGCCGCTCGATGGACTGGTTCGACCTGGCCGACTACGCCGAGCCGGCAACGGGCACACAGACATCCTTGGCTGCGGCCCGCAGCGCCAGCGCGCCTGTTGGCAACGCGTCGGCAAGCCAGGACTCCAGCGATGGCAAGGTGCTTGCCGGCCTGTCGCGCATTCGCATCGCGCGCGCGCTGTCGATCGGCGCCAACACCGACATCCTGTTCCCGGTACAGCAACAGGAACAGATCGCCGATGGCCTGCGCGCCGGCGGCGCCGATGCCCGCTTCATCGGCCTGGATTCGCCGCAGGGCCACGATGCCTTCCTGGTGGACTTCGCGCGATTCGGCCCGGCGGTGCGCGACTTCTTGGACGCCTGCTGATTGCCAGGTCCAGAACCACATCCAGAGCCAGATCACGCCCCTCGCAGATCGCCAGCAGCGTACTGCCGCGCCAGCTGCTGGCCGGCCTGTTCGTGGTCGGCATGCTTGGTCTGGTGCTCGCAGGGCGGCTGCCGGCTGCGATCGCGCTCTAGTACGCGGTAACGAGCATCGCCGCGCTGATCGCCTATCGGCTGGACAAGACTGCAGCCACGCGCGGCCAGCGCCGCACCCCGGAAGCCACCCTGCATGCCATCGCCTTGCTCGGCGGCTGGCCCGGCGCGTTGCTGGCGCAATCGCTGTTCCGGCACAAGACCGTCAAGACCTCGTTCCAGATCGCGTTCTGGGTCAGCGCGCTCGCAAACGCCGCGGCGCTGGCCTGGGCGGTGTATCTGACGCGCTGAAGCGCGCCATGCCTGCGCTTATGAGGGGCTGACAAGATGCCTGCGCAGCCGCGATGCAGGCGCGGTGCGGCGTGCACCACGCATACACTCCGGCGCCATCCACGCCTACCTGACGACTGCGTGCTGTGGTCAGTTCGCCGCTCCAGGACCCAGCCATGGCGAGGCCGCTCACTGCAGCGGCTCCAGCGCTCCATCGCGCAGGCGGTAATGCCGGTGCACCACGCCGGCCGGCAGGCTGTCGTGGGTGATCATCACCATGCTGCGCTCGCCGAGTGCGGCGGCCAGATCCAGCAGCAAGGCGTGGGCGGTGTCCACATCCAGCCCGTCGGTGGGTTCGTCCAATAGCAGGATGGGCGCATCGCGCAGCAAGGCGCGCGCCAGCGCCAGGCGGCGTGCCTGCCCGGCAGACAGCGTGGCGCCGTTCTCGCCAACCCAGGTCTCCAGCCCGTCCTGCGCACGGGCCCAGTCGCCTAGACGCACCTGGTCGAGCACCGCCCACAACGCAGCATCGCTGGCGGCGGCGTCGCCGATCAGCAGGTTCTCGCGCACACTGCCGGCAAACACCGGGGCGTTCTGCGGCAACCAGGCAATGCGCCGATGCCACTGCGCCTGCGCGCACTGCCGCAGGTCGATGCCCGCGTAGCCGACCTGCCCGGCCTGCGGATCCCACAATCGCAGCAGCAGCGCCGACAAGGTGCTCTTGCCGCAGCCGCTGTCGCCGCTGATGGCGATGCGCTCGCCGGCTGCCAGGCACAGGTCGAGCCCGCGCAGCACCGGACGCACGCTGCCGGGCCAGGCGAAGGAGACCTGCTGCAACTGCAACGCGCCCATGCGCGGCAGCGCGACGGGCTGCATCGGGTCGCTGACCGAGGGCGCCTGATCGACGATGGCCTGCAGCCGCGAGGCGGCCACGCGTGCGCTCTGTAACGCCTGCAGGGCCAGCCCGGCGCCGGCCGACACTTCCAGCAGGGCCATGGTGAGAAACACCAGCGCGGCGGCCAGTTCGGCGGTGATCGCGCCCTGCTCGGCGGCGCGCAATGCCAGCCACAGCATGCCGGCCAGCCCGATGCCGCCGCAGAGCGCATGCAGCAGGTTGCCGGCGATCAAGCGCCGGCGCTGCAGGCGATCGCCGTCCGCCAGCGCCGCAGCGGCCGCATCCACCTGCTGCAGCCAGGCGTCCTGCCCTTCGACCGCCGCCAGATCCGCCGCGCCTTCCAGGCCCTCGAATACCTGCGTGCGCAGCTGGGTGCGCTGCTGCGCGCGCAGCCGTTCGCGCTGTGCGCCGCCGCGTGCCACCTGCCACGGCACCAGCCCGCCGATCGCCACACCCAATGCCAGCAGCAAGAGCGCTGCCGGGGGATTGATCAACGCAGCGGCGACTACGCCGGCCACCCAGATGCCCAGCAGTGCGGTCAGCGGCGCCAGCGCACGCACGCTTACGCCGTCGACCTCGCCGATGTCCGACATCAGCCGCGCCAGCAGATCGCCGGTCCGCGTGGCCGACAGGCGCCCCGGCGCCAGCGGCAAGGCGCGGCGGAAGAACCACACGCGCAGATCGCGGGCGATGCGCAAGGTGGCATCGTGGCCGATCAGTTTTTCGCCGTAGCGCGAGACGATGCGCGCGAACGTCAATGCGCGGATGCCGGCCGAAGGCGAGAAGAAATTGAAGCCGGCGCCCATGCCGACCACACCCGCCAGGGCAGCGGCGGTCAGGAACCCGCCGGCCAAGGTCAGCAGGCCCACCCCCACCAGCAAGGTGACCAGCACAAGCAGTGCCGACAGCCCCAGGCGCCAGGCATGCCGAACGAACACCGCGCGCAGACGGTCGTGATGTGCCGCGCTCATGGCGACTCCACCGTGACGCGCGCCCCACGCAGGTCGATCACCGTATCGGCCCAGGCCATCACCGCCGCGCTATGGGTGGCCAGCACCACCGCGCGGCCGCGCGCGAACGCGCCCAGCGTGCGCAGCAGTTCCGCTTCGGTGTCCGGGTCGAGGAAGGCGGTGGGCTCGTCCAGCAGCAACAGCTCCGGCTCGCGCAGCAGCAGCCGCGCCAGCGCGACGCGACGCGCCTCGCCACCGGAGAGCCCGAACCCGCGCTCGCCGATCACCGTGTGCAGGCCCTCCGGCAGGTGCGCGGCAAAGCGCATCACCTGCGCAGCCTCGGCCACGGCATGCAGCCGCGCGTCGCTGGCCTGCGGGTCGGCCAGGCGCAGATTGTCGGCGATGCTGCCGTGGAACAGATACGGCCGTTGCGTGGCATAGCCCACCCGCGCGCCGGGGCGCAGCAGCACGCTGCCCGCCTGCGGGGTGAGCCAGCCGGCCAGGCCTTCCAGCAGCGTGCTCTTGCCGCTGCCGCTGGCGCCGACCACCGCCACCCGTTGCCCCGGTTCCAGCACCAGCGAACACCGCTCGACCACCAGCTGCGGCGCACCGGGAGGACGCAGCGCCAGTTCGCGCGCCTGCAGCAACGGCATCTGCGCCTGCGCCGCCTCGGCCGCAGCAGGCAGCGGCAGTGCGACGGCGATGGCGGCGTTGTCCGCAAATCCGTCCAGCAAGCGCTCGGCCTCGGCCACCGCGGCCAGCGCATTGGCACGGTCGTGGTAATGCGCGGCCAGCCGCCGCAAGGGCGCGAAGAATTCCGGCGCCAGCAACAGGCAGAACATGCCGGCGCCCAGCGTGGGCAGACCGTGCAGGTCGAGCATGCCCAGATAGCTCAGGCCGAAGTACAAGGCCACGATCGCCACGCTCACCGAGGCGAAGAACTCCAGCACGGTGGACGACAGGAAGGCGATGCGCAGCACTTTCAGCGAGCGCTCGCGCACGCCTTCGGCCGCGGCGGCAATGCCGCTCAGTTCGGCCTGGCCGCGGCCATACACGCGCAGCAGGCCCAGGCCCTTGAGGCGGTCGGCGAAATGCCCGCCCATGCGGGCCAGCTCGCGCAATTGCTCGCGGCCGGCCGCCTCGGCGCCCCAGCCCACCAGCATCATGAAGAACGGAATCAGCGGCGCGGTCAGCAGCAGCACCAGGCCCACCACCCAATCGACCGAAAACACCGCGATCAGGATCAGCGGCGGCACCAGCAGCATTTCGGTGCGCGCCAGCTGATAACCGACGAAATAGCCTTCCAGCGCATCGGTATGCGCCAGGCTCAGTTCGCCCAGCTCGCCGCTGCGTTGCCGGCGCAGCCACACCGGCCCGTGCTGCACCAGGCGGCGGGCAATGCGCGCACGCAGCTCCCGTTTGGCGATATCGGCCACCTCGCCGGTCAGCGACTGCGCCCAGGCAGTCAACAGGGCGCGGCCGAGTACCGCCAGCAGCAGGCCGGCGCCCACCTCGCGCAACTGCAGCAGGGCCAGATGCTGGACCAGCACCGCCTGCAGCAACCAGGCGATGGCGGCAGCCTGTGCCAGCAGCAAGACGCCCGACACCGCCACCGCCATGCCGGCCAGGCGGCGCGGTCGCGTGGCCGATGCGGCCAGCGCGTCCAGCCATTGGCCGCGCTGACGGCGCTGGTCGGGCGTTTCGCTGGCGCGTGCGCTGGGCTGACTCACATTGCGTTCCGAAGACTGCTCACTGCGGGCGATTGTAAGTCGCCTCCTTCCCCGGTCGGGACAGACAGTGTGACGCACCGTGTGCGGGCCGCATTGATCTGGATCAACGCGCATGGCGCGGCAAGCGCAGATGATCCGCCCACCTCCTTCATCGACACCCAGCCAGGCCCGCCCGCCATGATCGATTCGACCGTTGTTGAACTGTCGCGGCTGCAGTTCGCAGTCACCGCGATGTACCACTTCATCTTCCCGCCGCTGACCATGGGGTTGTCGTTCCTGCTCGGCATCATGGAAAGCGTCTACGTCATGACCGGCAAGCCGATCTGGCGGCGCATGACCATGTTCTGGGGCGTACTGTTCGGCATCAACTTCGCCATGGGTGTCGGCACCGGCATCGTGATGGAGTTCGAGTTCGGCATGAACTGGTCGTATTACAGCCATTACGTGGGCGATATCTTCGGCGCGCCGCTGGCGATCGAAGGGCTGATGGCGTTCTTCCTGGAAGCGACGTTCCTGGGCCTGTTCTTCCTGGGCTGGAACCGCCTGAGCAAGGTGCAGCACCTGATCACCACCTGGCTGGTGGCGCTGGGCAGCAATTTCTCCGCGCTGTGGATCCTGATCGCCAACGGCTGGATGCAGCACCCCACCGGTGCGGTGTTCAACCCGGACACCATGCGCATGGAGGTGGTGGATTTTGTCGCGGTGCTGTTCAACCCGGTGGCGCAGGCCAAGTTCGTACATACCGTCAGCGCCGGCTACGTGCTGGGCGCGGTGTTCGTGATGTCGATCAGCGCGTTCTACCTGCTGCGCGGCAAGCACACCGAGATGGCGCGCCGCTCGTTCGCGGTGGCCGCGGCATTCGGCCTGCTGTCGTCGATGTCGGTGGTGGTGCTGGGCGATGAAAGCGGCTACGCGGCCAACGAACACCAGGAGATGAAGCTGGCGGCGATCGAGGCGATGTGGGAAACCGAAGCCGCACCGGCAGATTTCACCGCCTTCGGCATTCCCAACCAGCAGACCCATCGCAACGACTACGCGGTCAAGATCCCCTACCTGATGGGCCTGATCGCCACCCGCTCGCTGGATACGCCGATTCCCGGCATCCTGGAACTGGTGGAACGCGCCGAGCACCGCATCCGCGGCGGGCAGATCGCCTACGGCGCGCTGCAACGCATTCGCGCCGACAAGGACGATGCCGAGGCGCGCAAGGTGTTCGATGCGCATTGGCAGGACCTGGGCCACGGCCTGCTGCTCAAGCGTTACCGCGACGACATCGGCAACGCCACGCCGGAGCAGATCGCGCAGGCGGCCATGGACACCGTGCCGCGCGTGCTGCCGCTGTTCTGGACCTTCCGCATCATGGCTGCCATCGGCATCTACCTGATCGCCTTTTTCGCCGTCGCATTCTGGTTCGCCTGCAAGCACAGCTTCCAGGAAAAACGCTGGTTCCTGAGGCTGGCGCTATGGACCTTGCCGCTGCCGTGGATCGCGATCGAATGCGGCTGGTTCGTGGCCGAATACGGCCGCCAGCCATGGGCGGTGGAAGGGGTGCTGCCCACCTTCTATGCAGCGTCGGGGCTGGATCTGTACCAGATCGTACTGACCCTGGTGGGCTTCACCGCGCTGTACACCACGCTGCTGGTGATCGCGATCAAGTTGTCGTTGAAGACCATCGGCAAGGGGCCGGATGCGTTGTTCCCGCCCGACACGGCGCACGACGCATCCGCACCCACCGCACCGCTGAGTACCGGCGCACTCGCCGGCAGCGCCCCGTAATCGCAGGAGAGACCTCATGGATTTCGTTTTACTCGACTACGCCACCTTGCGTGTGATCTGGTGGGTGCTGCTGGGCGTGCTGCTGTCCGGCTATGCGGTGATGGGCGGCTTCGACCTCGGCGTTGGCGCACTGCTGCCGTTCGTTGCCAGGGACGATGCGCAGCGCCGGCTGGTGATCAATACCGTCGGCCCGGTCTGGGAAGGCAACCAGGTGTGGCTGATCCTGGGCGGCGGCGCGATCTTCGCCGCATTCCCGCCGTTGTATGCGGTGAGTTTTTCCGGCTTCTACCTGGCGATGTTCGTGATCCTGTTCGCGTTGATCCTGCGCCCGGTGGGCTTCAAGTTCCGCGGCAAGCTGGCCGATCGACGCTGGCGCGACAGCTGGGACTGGGCCCTGTTCGTGGGCGGCTTTATTCCCGCGCTGATCATGGGCGTGGCAGTGGGCAACGTGCTGCTGGGGGTGCCGTTCCATTTCGACGACAGCATGCGCACGTTCTACACCGGCAATCTGTTCGGGCTGTTGAGGCCATTCGCACTGCTGGCCGGCCTGCTCAGCGTGGCGATGTTGCTGGCCCACGGCGCGGCGATGCTGGTGCTCAAGACCGATGGCCCGGTGGCCGAACGGGCCGCGCGCCTGGGCAGCAGCGCGGCAGTGTGTGCGGCGCTGCTGTTCGCCGCGGGAGGGGCCTGGGTGGCGCTTGGCTTGCCCGGTTATGCAGTGACCTCGGTGCTGGCAACCGATGCGCAGACCAATCCGCTGGCCAAGACCGCCGCACTCACCGCTGCCGGTGGCTGGCTGCACAACTACAGCAGCATGTCGGCGACGTTGCTGGCGCCGCTGCTGGGCCTGCTCGGCCTGGCGATGAGCGCACTGCTGCTGCGCGCACGCCGCGGCGGCCTAGCGTTCATCGCCTCCGGCAGCGCCATCGTCGGCATCGTGTTCACCGTGGGCTTTGCGCTGTTTCCGTTCCTGCTGCCCTCCTCCAGCGTGCCTAGCGCGAGCCTAACGGTGTGGGATGCCTCCAGCAGCCGGCTCACGCTATGGATCATGCTGCTGGCCACCAGCGTGTTCATGCCGATCATCCTGGCCTATACCGCCTGGGTGTACCGCGTGCTGCGCGGCAAGGTCACTGCCGACGCAGTGTCTGCCAATCCCAACGCGTACTGAGTTGCGCCGCCGCGGCACTGCGCGTGCATTGCCGCGGCGGCCCGCCATTCCGCTTTCATCGACTTCAAGGAGCACACCGATGTGGTATTTCGCCTGGATTCTCGGCACCGGCCTGGCTGCACTGGCCGCCGTGCTCAACGGCATGTGGTTCGAGGCACGCGAGCCGGAGCGCAGCCAACCGCCGCTTTGAAAAATAGTTGCAGCAGATGCTTGTCGATTCCGCATTCCCTGTGTAACATACGCGGCTCCTTCGGGGTGTAGCTCAGTCTGGTAGAGCGCTACGTTCGGGACGTAGAGGTCGCAGGTTCGAATCCTGTCTCCCCGACCAGTTTCAAGACACAAAACCGGCCTCGTGCCGGTTTTGTGTTTTCAGGCGCCGCTGCACGGATGTGTACGGTGCGGATGGTCTTTCATGTCTGTTGTCACTGCCACCGCCTCCCCGTCCGCCCAGTTGCGTGGTCGCGGCCTGGTGCTGGCTGCCATTCTGCTTTCGGCATTCAACCTGCGCACCGCGGTGACCTCGCTGACGCCGCTGCTGGAACGCATCGCCGACGAGTACGCCTTCGGTGCGCCGACCATGGGCGCGCTGGGCATGTTGCCCACTGCTGCATTCGCAGTGACCGGCGTCGCCACGCCTGCAGTACTGCGCCGCCTCGGACTGTTGCGTACCGCGCTGCTGTCGATGGCCTTGGCCACGCTCGGGCTGGTGCTGCGCCCGCTGCTGCCGGGCACCGGCGGGCTGCTGTCAGGCTCGCTGGTGGCGCTGGCCGGCATGGGCATGGGCAATGTGGTGCTGCCGCCGCTGGTGAAGCGCTATTTCGGCGAACGCGTGGGCCGCGTCAGCACGCTGTACATCACCGTGTTGCAGGTGGGCACCTTGCTGCCGGCCTTGCTGGCGGTGCCGGTGGCCGATGCATTGGGCTGGCGCAGTTCGATGGTGGTGTGGGTGCTGCCGGCATTGCTGGCGCTGGCCGCCTGGGCGCTGGTGCACACCCATTCGGGACGCCTGCGTGCCACCGGCCCGGCGCCGGTCACCCCGACCCCCGAAGCCGAAGGACGGGTCGCCCGCACCGCGCTGGGCTGGAGCATGGCGGTGACCTTCGGCATGACCTCGCTGGTCACCTATTCGATGTTCACCTGGCTACCCACGCTGCTGCGCGAAGCCGGTGCCTCGCCCGCCTTCGGCGGCACCATGGTTGCGCTGTTTTCGGCATTGGGCATGGTCGGCGCGTTGACCATGCCGGCACTGGCCGTGCGCATGCGCAACCCGTTTCCGATCGTGCTGGCGTGTGCGGCCTGCCATCTGCTCGCGTTCGCGGGCCTGTGGTGGGCGCCGCTGGCGGCGCCGGTCCTGTGGGTCACCCTGCTCGGCCTGGGGCCCAGCACCTTCCCGCTGGCACTGGTGCTGGTGAACCAGCGCAGCCGCACCGCCGCCGGCTCGGCTGCGCTGTCCGGGTTCTCGCAGGGCATGGGCTATGCGATGAGCTGCCTGGGGCCGTTCCTGTTCGGCTGGCTGCATGCGCATCGCGGCGGCTGGACCGCGCCGTTCGTGTTCCTGGTGATCTGCATCCTGCTGCAGCTGGTGGCCGCGTGGGTGGTGTGCCGCCCGCAGCTGCTGGAAGACAGCTGGGCGCCGCCGGTACGCGGCGCCCGTGCGGTCAGCGCACCGGCAGAGTGATGTAGCTGGGCTGCTCGGGCGTCACATAGACCCGCTGGGTGGCCTTTTGGTAGTCGCCCGGCTTGGCGAAGAACATGTTCGGCACGTAGGTCTGCGGGTTGCGGTCGTAGAGCGGAAACAGGCTGGACTGCACCTGCACCATCACCCGGTGGCCGGGCTGGAAGGTGTGGTTGGCGGTAGGCAGACCGAACTCGAATGCCAGCGGTTGATTGGGCGCCAGCGGCTTGGGCGTGCTGAAACTCTCGCGATACCGCCCGCGGAAGATCGCCAGCGACACCGGCAGTTCATAGCCGCCCATCTTCGGATCCGACGCCATCTCGTCGGGATAGACGTCGATCAACTTCACCACCCAGTCGCTGTCGCTGCCGCTGGTGGAGGCCTGCAGATGCACCTGCGGCGCGCCGGCGATCTGCAGCGGCGCGGTCAGCGGCTCGGTGACGAAGGTCAGCACATCCGGGCGCCCGTCCACGAAGCGCTGGTCGTGCACCAGCCAGGTGGTCCACATGCTGCGGTCGCCGAAATCCACCGGGCGCGGCACGAACGGCACCGGCTTGGCGGGGTCGGACACGTACTCTTCAGACGTGCCCTGCCCTGCAGCGGGCTTGTCGAAGGACAGCGTACCGCCGGCCTGCAGGTACAGCGGCTTGCTCGCCGACGCACAGCCCTTGGCGCAACTGCGCGGCCAGGACTGCAGGCGATCCCAGCGGTTCTCGCCCGTGTCGTAGATGAGCACCGGCGGCGTGCTCGCCTTGGGCGCGCCATCGACCAGGTATTGGTCGAAGAACGGGCGCAAGACATCGCGGCGAAACTGACGCGCGGTGTCGCCATCGAAATTCAATGCGCCCAGGGAGCTGCCATCGTAGTTCACCTGGCTATGCCGCCACGGGCCCATCACCAGATAGTTGAGCGTATTGCCTTTGTCGCGCGGCTCCATCGCCGCATAGCTGTGGATCGCGCCCCACATGTCTTCCTGGTCCCACAGCCCCTGCAGCCACATCGTGGGCACCCTCAGCGGCGTGCGCGCCATCACCTTGTCCAGCGCCTGCTCCTGCCAGAACGCATCGTAGGCGGCGTGTTCGGTGAGCTTGTGCCACCACGGCAACTGCTCCAGGCCGGCGGCCCTGGCGAAATCGCCGGCCGAGCCGGCACGCAGGAAGTTGCTGTAGTCGTCGTGCCCCTGCCGCGCGATGCCGGTGCCCTTGCCGCGCTGGGTGAGCTGGCCGGTGAAGTAGTCGAAGTTCACCTGGCGGAACGCACCGTAGTTGAACCAGTCGTCGCCCATCCAGCCGTCGATCATCGGGCTTTCCGGCACCGCCACCTTGAGCGCCGGATGCGGGTTGGTCAGTGCCATCACCACGGTGAAGCCCTCGTACGAGGACCCGATCATGCCGACCTTGCCGTTGGATTCGGCAACGTTCTTGACCAGCCAGTCGATGGTGTCCCAGGCGTCGGTGGCATGGTCCACCTCGCTGGGATTGAGTGCGCCACGCAACGGCCGGGTCATCACGTAATCGCCTTCCGAGCCGTATTTGCCGCGCACATCCTGGATCACCCGGATATAGCCGCCTTCGACGAACACGTCATCGCCCTGCGCAAGCAGATCCTTCATGTGCGGCGAGGCCATGCGCTCGGTGCGCCCGCTGGCGTTGTAGGGCGTGCGCGTCAGCACCATCGGCGCATGGCGCGCGCCCTTGGGCAGCACGATCACCGTATGCAGCTTTACCCCATCGCGCATCGGGATCATCACCTCGCGCTTGATGTAGTCGTTGGCGGCGTCCGGCGCCACGAAGGGCTTGCCGGTGATGTCCGGCGTCATCGCCCCGGTCTGTGCGAAGGCGCTGCCGGTGGCGGCGACAATGGCGGTGGCCAGCAGGCAGGCGACAAGACGGTGCATCGACGACTCCGGACAGGGCGGGGGCAATCCCCGACTGTAGGCAGGGCCTGGGCTGCCGGGGGAGTGTCAAAGGTCGTGGTTGGACGGCGGCGGCAACCGCTGCGCGCGCGGATCGTCAGGCCCTGCCCCCGAATCGGGCGTGCAGAAGGTGGCGCGCCGAAGCGTCACGCCAATGCGTCGATGCGCGCCTGCGTGCAGCCGATCAGCGCAGCATCGCAAGCGATGCAGCGGAGTTGCCGCCTCTCGTGCGGCAGGCAGCGCTCAGTGCCGCACCTGGCCCTCGCCGCGTACCACGAAGCGCTCCACCGTCAATGCTTCCAGCCCCATCGGGCCGTAGGAATGCAGGCGTGTGGTGGAAATGCCGATTTCCGCGCCCAGGCCCAGCTCGCCACCATCGGAGAACCGCGAAGAGGCATTGACCATCACCACCGCCGAGCGCAGCGCCTGCACGAAGCGCTCGGCATGGGCGGTGTCTTCGGTGGCGATCACTTCGGTGTGGTCCGAGCCGTGCTGGCGGATATGTGCCAGCGCGGCGTCCAGGTCCGGTACCACGCGGATGGCCAGGATCAGATCGAGGTATTCGGCGGCGTAATCGTCTTCGGTGGCGAGCGCGATCTGCGGCAGCACCGCGCGTGTTGCCGCGTCGCCGCGCAGTTCGACCTTGCGCGCGCGCAATGCCGCAGCGGCGGCAGGCAGGAAGCGCTCGGCGATGTCCGCATGCACCAGCAGGGTTTCCAGCGCGTTGCAGGCCGACGGGCGGCTGGCCTTGCCGTCCACCAGCAGGCGCACCGCCAGCTCCAGGTCGGCCGAGGCGTCCACGAACAAGTGGCAGACGCCCTTGTAGTGCTTGATCACCGGCACGCGCGCGTGTTCGGCAACGAAGCGGATCAGGCCCTCGCCACCACGCGGGATCGCCAGGTCGACGATGTCGGTCAGCTGCAGCAGCTCCAGCATGGTCTCGCGGCGCAGATCCTGCACCAGCGTCAATGCCGCTTCAGGCACATCGGCCGCGCGCAGGGCGCGCTGCAAGGCCTGCGCGATCGCGGTGTTGGAATGGATCGCTTCCGAACCACCCCGCAGGATCACGCCGTTGCCGGCCTTGATGCACAGCGCCGCCGCATCGGCAGTCACATTGGGGCGCGCTTCGTAGATCATCGCGATCACCCCCAGCGGCACGCGCACCTTCTGCACGCGGATGCCGTTGGGGCGGATGTCGTCGCGGGTCACCTGCCCGACCGGGTCGGGCAGCTGCGCCACCTCGCGCAACGCGGCGGCGATGCCGGCCAGGCGGGTGTCGTCCAGTGCCAGGCGGTCAAGCATGGCGGTGCCGGTGCCCTTGGCGCGGGCGGCCTCGAGATCGCGCGCGTTCGCGGCAAGGATCAAGGCCGCATCGGCTTCCAGCGCGGCAGCCATCGCCTCGAGCAGATCCTGCTTGGCCTGCGCGGAAAGTTGCGAAAGCACCTGCGCGGCATCACGACATTGCAGGGCGAGGGATTTGATGGTCATTGGGGGGACGGGATTTGGGAGTCGGGAGTCGGGATTGGGGATTGGGGATTGGTAAAAACAATCCGTACCGTTTTACCACTACACGGGGATCAGTCACCCGGACGCGGAGGCGGTGGTTGGAAAACGCAATGCACAGGCGTTTGCGAATCCCCAATCCCGAATCCCCAATCCCGGCTACAAAAGCACCAAATCATCGCGGTGCACCACATTCTCGCCATAGCTGTATCCCAGCACGCTGTCGATCTCGCGCGAATGGCGGCCGGCGATGCGGCGGATATCCAGCGCCGAGTACTGGCTGACCCCGCGCGCCAGACAGCGCTCGCCCGCGTTGTCGCGCAGCCGGATCTCCACCATGTCGCCGCGACGGAAATCGCCTAGCGCACCGGCCACGCCGCCCGGCAGCAGCGAGGCGCCCTTGTCGGTCAACGCCGTCGCCGCGCCCGCATCGATCAGGATCGCGCCGGCTTCCACCGGTGCGTGCCGCAGCCAGTACTTGCGTGCCGCGATACGCGTGCGCGCGGCGTGGATACGCGTGCCGCACAGGCGGTCCTGTGCCAGCCCGCGCACCACCTCGCCGCTGCGGCCGTTGAACAGGTAGGTGTCGATCCCGGCTGCGCCGGCCTTGGCGGCGGCCTCCAGCTTGGTGCGCATGCCACCAGTGCCCACGTTGCTGCCGCTGCCGCCGGCCATCGCCAGCACCTCGGGGGTGAGCTCGGGCACCTCGTTCAAGGGGCGCGCATGGGGATTGCTGCGCGGGTCGGCGGTGTACAGCCCATCGATGTCGGTCGCGATGAACAAGGCATCGGCATCGACCAGGGCGGCGACGATCGCGGCCAGGTTATCGTTGTCGCCCAGCTTGAGCTCGTCCACCGACACGGTGTCGTTCTCGTTGATCACCGGCAATGCGCCCAGCCGCAGTAATTCGCCCAGGGTGGCGCGCGCATTGAGATAGCGCCGGCGGTTGCGCAGGTCGTCGTGGGTGAGCAACACCTGCGCCACCGGCCGTTCGAAAAAGCGTTGCCACAAGGCGATCAGTTGCGCCTGCCCCAGCGCGGCCAGGGCTTGCCGCGCAGCGATGGGCGCGCCGACCTCGGCGGCCTTGGGCAGGATCGCGCGGCCGGCGGCCACCGCGCCGGAGGACACGATCACCAGTTCGCGCCCGGCCGCCAGATTGGCCGAGACGAACTGCGCCAGCCCCAGCGCAAAGCGCGGCGACAGCCCGCCGCCATCGGCGGCAAGCAGGCTGCTGCCGACCTTGAGCACCGCGCGGCGCCATGGCGGCAGCGCTTGCTCGACGAATGGGGACACGGCATCCGCAGCCGGCAGGGTCATGGTCACAGCCTCAGCGAATGGTCCATTCGTGCACGCTCAGGTCCGAAGCCTGCATGGTGACCAGCGGATCGCTGGCGACAATGGCCTGCGCCTGCGCCAGGTCGTCGACATTGCACAGCACGTAGGCACCGCCGCTGCCGTCGGTGAACCCGCCGGTGAGATGCAGCCTGCCCTGTGCGCGCAGTGCATCGAGGAAGTCGCGATGCGGTTGGATGGCGGCATCGTCGAAGCTGGGCAGGCGCATGGCCAGGACCAGATAGAGCGTGGTCATTGCACGCATTCCTCAGCGTCAGCAGCGATCCATGCGCTCATCGCAGCGCCTGCCAGCGGGCCCGCAACACATCCAGCTGCAGGTCGGCAGCCGCGCCGGGCGAGACGCGTGCAGCCAGACTGCCTTCCGGCGTGCGCCCCTGCCCTGCAGTGTCCGCGGCTTCGGCGGCCGCCTTGTAGGCATCGCGGAACGGGACGCCGGCCACGGCCGCTTCCACCGCCACATCGGTGGCGTACATGCCCGAATCGATCGCCGCCTGCAGCTTGTCCGGGCGCCATTCCAGGTTCGCCAGCAGCGCCGGCAGCAGTTCCAGCGCGGCCAGGCCGCGGCCGAAACCATGCACGATCGCGCCCTTGCTGCTCTGCAGATCGCGGTGGTAACCGGACGGCAGCGACAGCAGCTGTTCGATCTCGGTCCGCGCCGCCGCCACGCTGGCGTGGGTGGCGCGCATCAGTTCGATGACGTCGGGATTGCGCTTGTTCGGCATGATCGAACTGCCGGTGGTGTACTGCGCCGGCAGCGCCACAAAGGCGAACTCGCCGCTGGTGAACAACGACAGGTCCCAGGCGATGCGCCGCAGATCGAGCGTGGCGCTGCCGAGGGCTTCGAGCGCAGCCAGCTCGTACTTGCCACGCGAAAGCTGCGCGTAGATCGGCGAGACCTGCAGCCGCGCAAAGCCCAGCGCGGTGGTGGTATGCGCGCGGTCCAACGGCAGATTGACGCCGTAACCGGCCGCGGTACCGAGCGGATTGCTGTCCACCAGCTGCAAGGTGTCGTTGGCGCGCACCGCGTTGTCGATGAAGGCCTCGGCCCAGCCGGCCCACCACATGCCTGCCGAAGACACCACCGCCCGCTGGATATGCGTGTAGCCGGGCACCGGCAATGCGGCCTCGGCCTGGGCGCGGTCCAGCGCCACCTTGGCGATCTCGCTACTGAGTTCGGCCACGCGCCGCAACTTGTCCTTCAACCACAACCGCGTGGCCACCAGGATCTGGTCGTTACGGCTGCGCCCGGTATGGATCTTGCGGCCGGCATCGCCCAGGCGCTCGGTCAGGCGCGCCTCGATGGCCGAATGGCAATCCTCGTACTGCTCGTCCAGCACGAAGTCACCGCTGCGGAAATCATCGGCCAGCAGCCCCAGCTCGCGCTGCAGACCGGCCAGCTCGTCGGCGCCAAGAATGCCGATGTGCTGCAGGCCTTGCGCATGCGCCGTGCTGGCAGCGATGTCGTACAGGAAGAACTCGCGGTCCAGGATCACGTCGTCGCCGGCCAGGAAAGCCTGGATCTTGGCGTCCACGGCCACGCCGGGTTTTTGCCACAACAGGTTGGTCATTGGAAAGCGTCTCAAGATAAATCGTCTGGTTTAAATCCCCGCACATGGATGTGCGGGCTCTTGCGAGGGACTCGCATCAACGAATCGAGGTCAATTCGCCCCAGCCAAACGCCAGGTTGAGATTCTGCATCGCCTGCGTCGCCGCGCCCTTGAGCAGGTTGTCCAGGGTCGCCACCACCACCACGCGCTTGTTGCCGGGCGCCAGGGTGATGCCACCGATCTGCACGCCGTGCCGGCCGGCGATGCGGCTGACCCACGGTGCCTCGTCCACCAGCTCGATCAGCGGCTCGTCGGCGTAGCGCTGCGCATAGCGCGCCTGCAGCTGCTCGCGCGTCAGCGGCTGCTGCAGCCATAGATTCAGGGTCATGGTGATACCGCGGAAATGCGGCGCCACATGCGGCATGAACTCCACCGGCACGCCGAGCTGGGCGGAGACTTCGCGCTCGTGCATGTGGTTGGTCAATGCGTAGGGCATCAGGTTGTCGGCGAGCAGCTCGGGGTTGTTCTTGTCCGACGGCGTGGTGCCGGCGCCGGAATAGCCGGACACGCCGAAGCATTGCGGCGGGCCGGCCAGCTGATCCAACAGCGGCGCGATGGTCAGCTGCATGGCGGTGGCATAGCAGCCCGGGTTGCTGATGCGCTTCTGCCCGGCGTAGCGCGCGCGGGTGAGTTCGGGCAGGCCGTAATACCAGGCCGGATCGAAGCGATAGTCGGCGGACAGATCGATCACCAGCGTCTGCGGCCTGGCGGCATCGATCGCGACGACGAACGGTTCGGCCTTGCCGTTGGGCAGCGCCAGGATCACCACGTCGGCCGCCTTGGCGGCCACCGCGTCGGCGTCCAGGTTCTCGTAGCACAACTCGCCGCGATAGGCCTGGTTATGGTCGGCCACCGCCTGCCCGGCCAGCTCGCGCGAGGACACGAACACCAGCTGCAGGTGCGGATGCGCCGCCACCAGCTTGATCAATTCCGAGCCGGTATGCCCGCGGGCGCCGACAATGCCGATGGTGGTGCTTGCTTGAACACTCATGCGTTTGCTTCCAGGCGGAACTGCAGGTGGCGTTTGACCCCGGCCCATTCCGTATCGATGATGGAGAACACCACGGTATCGCGCGGCGTACCGTCGGCGTGCCGGGCGTGATTGCGCAGCACGCCGTCCTGCTTGGCACCCAAGCGCGCAATGGCCGCACGCGAGGGATGATTGAACCAGCTGGTCTCGAACACCACGCTCAAACAGCCCAGCGTTTCGAAGGCATGCTGCAGCAGCATCAGCTTGGTTTCGGTGTTGACGCCACTGCGCTGCGCATGCGGGGCGTACCAGGTGTAGCCGATGGACAACTTGGGCACCGTCACGTCCAGCCCGTAGTAGCGGGTGCTGCCGACGATCTCGCCTGCAGCATTGCGCACCACGAAGGGCAGCATCCTGCCTTCGGCCTGCGCCGCCAACGCGGCGGCCAGGTAGTCGTCCAGCTGCGCCGGTGCCGGCACCCCGGTGTACCACAGCCGCGACAACGCACCGTCCTCCAGTGCGGCACGCAGGCCGTCGACGTGTGCGGCCTGCAAGGGCTCCAGCGTCGCATGCTGCCCGCGCAGCGTGGGCAACTCGCGCCACAGCAGGGGCAATTGGCTCCAGGTCATCGCGCTCAGCCCAGCAGGGTCGGTTGACGGGTAGCGCAATGCGCCACGCAGTGCTGGATCTGCGCGAAGTTCTCCAGCCCGTACCAGAACACTTTCCACTTCTCCTGCTTGATGCAGCCGTCGGATTCGGCGTAGTAGAAGATATTGACCTGGTTGTTGTGCCGCGAGCGCCAGAACAGCTGCGGGGTTTCGTCGCGCATCACGTTCCACACCGCCCGGCCCAAGCCTTCGCCCTGCGCGTCGTCGAGCACGGCGAACTTGTCCAGATAGGTCAGCCGGCCTTCGCCGAGCTGGCCCTCGTCGGTGAGGATGACCGCGGCGCGATAGTTCTCGCTGACGTAGGCACGCAATAGCGTGGTGTTGGAAAAATAGTCCGGCACCAGGGTGCGACCGAAGCTGGATTCGATCAGCGATGTGAGCCGCGGCAGATCCAGCTCATCCCAGGACGTGGCGCGCAGCACGCGCTCGCCTCGCCGGACCAGGGTGCCGGAGCCCTTGTGAGTGAACAGCTCCTTGGCCAGATCCGCCGGCCGGGTGATCGACACCGACGATTCCAGCGGCAGGCGGTCCAGCAGGTCCTTGATCTGTTCGATCTTCACCCGCATGCCGCCGTTGATCCATGGCTGCTGCATCAGGTGGTCGTACTCGGTGGACAGGTTGATCGAATCGATCAGCTTGCCGTCGGCATCCAGCAGGCCGCCGGTGCCGGTGAGGAAGATGATCTTGTACGGCTGCAGCTCCTGCACCAGTTCGTTGGCGGCAAAGTCCGCGTTGACGTTGAGGATCTGCCCGCTGGGCGTTTCGCCCAGGCTGGTGATCACCGGAATCGAACCGGCCTGCAGGCTGGCTTCGATCGGCGCCAGATTCACCGCCTTGACCTCGCCGACCAGGCCATAGGTCTCGCGATCCAGGTACTGCGCCTCGAACACGCCGCCGGTGATGGAGGTGGCGCGCGCGCCGTTCTGCTGCAGCGCTTCCACCAATTTGAGGTTGGAGGCCTGGAACACCTTGCGCACGATCGCCAGCGCCTCGGGCGAGGTCACCCGCAAGCCGTTGACGGTCTGCTTCTCGATGCCGGCGGCCGACAGTTCGGCGTCCAGCTGCGGGCCGGCGCCGTGCAGCACGATCGGGGTCAGCCCCACTTCCTGCAGGAACGACAGCGACGAGGTCAGCGCCTCCAGGTCGTCGCGCAACACCGCGCCGCCCACCTTGACCACCGCAAAGCGTTTGGCGTCGAGCTGCGAAAACCGCTTGAGGTACTGGCTGATTTCCTTCGCGCTGGCCATGCTCGAAAGCAGGCGCACGATGGTCTGGCGGGTCTGTTTGTGGGGCTGTGCTGGGAGGGACATTGCCGTGATCGAAGGAGGAAGGAAGCGCCAGGCGCAAGGGTCGGTTTAGCGGGAACCGTTGATGATGCGATGGACCGATTCGGCATAACGCTGCAGTTGCTCCAGCGTCACGAACTCATCGGCGGTATGCGCCTGGGCGATGTCGCCCGGGCCGTAGACCAACGCGGTGTAGCCGCCGGCCGAGAACAGCGAGGCCTCGGTCCAGAAGTCCACCGCGTTGCCGATCGGCAGGTCCAGCGCATCGGCCACATCGCGTGCGGCCAGGCGACGCTCTTCGGCACGCGCAATGTCGCCGGACGGCAGGCTGGGGCCGCGAAAGGTTTCTTCGAAGTGCGCTGCGGCGGGATCGGCAAAGCCGGCAAAGGTCGCCAGCAGGCCATCCACATCCATCGATGGCAGCGGACGGAAACCGAAGCGCAGCTCTGCCGCAGGGGCGATCATGTTGGCCTTGATGCCGCCATCGACGCGGCCGATGTTGAAGCGCAGGCCGGTCAGCCCGCCGAAGCGCGCATGTGCCAGCGCCTGGACATGATCCAGCGCCCTGCCGCCCCAGCGCATCGCCTGGTGCAGCGCGCTGGCAGACGGATCCTGCTTGCCCGAGGCATGCCCGGCGCGGCCGGCAAAGCGCATCAGTACCGAGCTGATGCCACGATGCGCCAGCACCGCCTCGCTCATGGTCGGCTCGGCCACCAGCACTGCCTCGAACGGCAGACCACGGGCCAGAAACGCGGCGATGCAGCGCGGGTCGTTGGCTTCCTCATCGGACGAAAACAGGAAGGCGGCATCACCGTCGCCGGCATTGGCTGCGGCGATCAACGCCGCAGCCGCGCCCTTGATGTCGCACACGCCCAGGCCGATCACGCGGTCGTCGAACCGACGCATCACATGCGGATCGGCGCTCCAATGCGGCGAATCCGGCACCGTGTCCAGGTGTACGTTGAACAGATACTTTGGAGTTCCACGCACCGCATACAGGCTCACCGCCCCGGCACCGTGGTCGATCACCTCGACCTGGAAACCGGGCAGTTGCGCGCGCAGGTAATCAAAGATGCCGCCTTCGGCAGCGATCGCACGCGGCGGATTGCGAGTGTCGAAGGACACCAGCGCTTCCAGGTGATTCAGCGTGTTGTCGAGCAGTGAGTTCATTGAATGGGTCTGGTTGCGTCGGGCAGCATGGTGGCGAGGTGATGTGTGGCCAAGTGTGCGGGGTATCTCTGAGGTTCATACCACCCTTCCCCCGCCTGCGGGGGAAGGTGCCCGAAGGACGGATGGGGGCAGTGCAAAGCCCCCCTCATCCGGCGCTACGCGCCACCTTCTCCTGCACGCGGGAGAAGCAATGTGTCTGACGTTCATACCGCCCTTCCCCCGCTTGCGGGGGAAGGTGCCCGAAGGGCGGATGGGGGCAGTGCAAAGCCCCCTCATCCGGCGCTACGCGCCACCTTCTCCCGCACGCGGGAGAAGCAATCCGCGCGCAGGTGCGAAACATCAAAGCATCCGCACGCCCTGCTCAGCGATTGACCTGCGCGTACAGCGTGGAGCTCATGCCGAACAGCTTGATGAAGCCTTCGGCTTCTTCCACGCCCCAGTCGGCCGACTGCGCATAGGTCGCGCCCTTGGTGTTGAGCAGGTGCGGCGAACGCACCGCCACCGCATCGACGCGGCCACCGCGGGTTTCCAGCACCACTTCGCCATTGACCTTGGACTGCGACGACTTCAGGAACGCCTCGATGTCGGTCTTGAGCGGGTCGTGGTAGAAGCCTTCGTACACCAGCTCCACCCACTTGCGCGCCACGTCCGGCTTGAAGCGGTTCTGCTGCTTGGTCAGCACGGCATCTTCCAGCGCGCGATGCGCGGTGAGCAGCGAGACCAGGCCCGGCGCTTCGAACACGATGCGGCCCTTCAGCCCGATCACGGTGTCACCGGTGTACACACCACGGCCCACCCCGTACTGCGCAAACAGGCTGTTGAGCTTGGCCAGGATCTTCGCACCGGGCAGCGGCTCGCCATCCAGCTCCACCGCCTCGCCTTCGACGAATTTCAGCGTCACCGTCAGTGCTTCGGTCGGCCATGCGCTGCGCGGCGCGCACCAGCCACGTGCACCCTCGCCCGGCGCTTCCCAGCGATCGATCTCGCCGCCGGACATGGTCAAGCCCAGCAGGTTCTCGTTGATGGTGTAGGCCTGCTGCTTGGCGCGCACGCCGAAACCGCGCTCTTCCAGATACTTCTGTTCATAGGCGCGGGTCTGGGTGTGCTCCTTCTGGATTTCGCGGATCGGCGCAACGATCTGGTAGTCGCCCAACGCCTTCACCGCCAGGTCGAAACGCACCTGGTCGTTGCCCATGCCGGTGCAGCCGTGCGCGATGATGCGCGTGCCCAGCTCTTCGGCGCGCTTGAGCGCGGCATCCACGATCAGGTAACGGTCGGACACCAGCAATGGATACTGGCCCTGGTAGCCCTCGCCCGCCCACACGAACGGCTTGACGAAGCCTTCCCAGATCGCCGGGCCACCGTCGACGGTGACATGGCTGGCCGCACCCAGCTCGGCGGCGCGCTTCTCGATGAACTCACGCTCTTCGGCATCCACGCCGCCGGTATCGGCAAACACGGTGTGCACCGCATAACCGCGCTCCTGCAGATACGGAATGCAGAAGCTGGTGTCCAGGCCGCCGGAGAACGCCAGGACGATGTCCTTGGTGCCGGGAGTGGAGATTGGGGATTCGGGATTGGTGGAAGCGGTCTGTTGCGACATGGGGGTCTCTTTGGAAGTTGACTAAGTTAGGTCGGGAGCGGAGTTCGCCGTTGCAAATCCCCAATCCCCAATCACGAATCCCGGCTGCCCTGGCCCACCAGGGCAGCCATGATCGCCTTCTGCACATGCAGGCGATTCTCGGCCTCGTCGATGGCGATGCAGTTGGGCGAATCCATCACCGCGTCGGTGGCCTTGACGTTGCGGCGCAGCGGCAGGCAGTGCGAGAACACGCCGTTATTGGTCAGCGCCATCTTGCGTTCGTCGACGATGAAGTGCTGGTACTGGTCGCGGATCGGCTTTTCCGGCTCCCAGTTGCCGAAGAACGGCAACGCGCCCCAGCTCTTGGCATAGACGACATCGGCACCGGCGTAGGCGCTGTCGATATCGTGGCTCACCTGCAGCGAGCCACCGCTTTCGGCCACGTTCTGCGCCGCCCAGCCCATGTAGCGCTCGTCCAGGATGTAGTCCGGCGTCGGGCACAGCAGGGTCACGTCCATCCCCAAGCGGGTGGCGATGGTCAGCGCGGAATTGGCCACCGCGGTGTTGAGCGGCTTGGGGTGATAGGTCCAGGTCAACACGTACTTCTTGCCGCGCAGATCCTGCGTGCCGAAGTGTTCCTGCAGCGCCAGCGCATGCGCCAGCTCCTGGCACGGGTGGGTGATGGTTTCCATGTTGATCACCGGCACCGGCGAATACCGGGCAAAGCTCTTGAGCACCTGGTCCTCGCGGTCCTTGGACCAGTCGACGAACTTCGGGAACGCGCGCACGCCGATCAGGTCGACATAACGGCCGAGCACGCGCGCCACTTCGGCGATGTGCTCTTCGGTGTCGCCATCCATCACCGTGCCCAGGTTGAACTCGATCGGCCACGCATCCTTGCCCGGCTGCAGCACTACCGCATGCCCGCCCAGCTGGAACGCACCCAGCTCGAAGCTGGTGCGGGTGCGCATGGACGGGTTGAAAAACACCAGCGCGATCGACTTGCCCTTCAGCTCGCTTCCCAGCTTGTTGCGTTTGAACAGTGCGGCCTGGGTCAACAACGCGTCCAGTTCGGCGCGACTCCAGTCCTGGGTGTTCAAGAAGTGCTTCAGTGACATCGATCGATCCTTTGCTGCGTACTTCTGCTGCGTGGTCCGTCGGGAGCGACGGGGTGCGCGACATGCGCGTTTCTTGCGGTTGAAACTTTTGTGACGCCAAAACGAAAAAACCCAGCCTGAAGGCTGGGTTTTCGAAAACAGGCAGCAAAACGCTCCGGTTACCCAGCGAAAATGTGGGATTCCGGTCGGCGGGCACGCGAGGTCATGCCGGACGCCATCCGGGCGGCGCTGGTGTCGTGCTGAAAGGCGTTTGCTTGCATAGGGCGCGAATCCTCGCATGCATGCGGGCAAGGCGCAACCGCTGCGCCACTCACCGCGGCGGGGCGACGATGGCGTCGGGGATATACGGAGTCACCGAGACGCGGACCCGCAGCCGGTTGCCCGGGTCTTCCGGCAGCCGCGAGCGGTACTTGGTGCCCTTGTAGACGTAGTCCACGTCGAAGGCGATCGGCCGGCGGAACTCGCGCGGCACTTCCACCACCTTGCAGTTGCGGCGCGTGCTGGTCGGCGGCACCGCTGCCGGGGCCGGCTCGGGGCGACGCGAGAACATTTCCTTGACCGAATCCACCATGCGGTTGATGCGCCCCTCGTCCTCGGCCGGCGCCACCGCGACCTGGACGGCCTGCTCGGCCTCGCACTGCTCCTCGATCCGGGTGGCGCGCAAGGTCTGGTAGACCGGCTCCACGTTCAATACCTGAGCGTAGTCGAGCTTGACGTTTTCGATCACGACGACCCGGTTCTTGACCTCGGGATCTGCCGCATGTGCCGGCATCACCTGCCAGGCCAGCACGCACAGCACGGAGAACGGGAGAAGTCGCATCAGGAGCAAGGAGGCCAAGCCAGGCAATACGTAAGTGTATGGAGCTTGCCTGGTTCCGGGCTGAACGCAGCCCATCCGGTTGCCGGGCAGGCCCATCGGTTCGCCGCACTGCCGCGACCGGCTAGAATCGCGGGGTTGCCCTTTCCAAGATGCCGATGAGCCTGCGCCTGCACAACAACCTGACGCGGCGGATCGAGCCGTTCGCGCCGCTCGATCCCGCCCGCCCCACCCTGTATGTGTGTGGCCCCACCGTCTACAACTACGCGCATATCGGCAACGCACGCGGCCCGGTGGTGTTCGACGTGCTGGCCGCGCTGTTGCGGCGGCGCTATGGCGCACTGCGCTACGCACGCAACATCACCGACGTGGACGACAAGATCAACGCCGCCGCGCAGGCGCAGGGCGTGTCGATTTCCGCCATCACCGACCGTTTCGCCGCGATCTACCGCCAGGACATGGCCGCGCTCGGTGTGGTGCCGCCGGACATCGAACCGGAGGCCACCGCGCACATCCCGCAGATCGTGGCGATGATCGAGCAGCTGATCGAGAGCGGACATGCCTACGCCGCCGAAGGCCATGTGCTGTTCGCGGTGGCCAGCTTCGATGGCTACGGCAAGCTGTCGCGGCGCGACCCGGACGAGATGCTGGCCGGCGCCCGTGTGGACGTGGCGCCGTACAAGCGCGACCCGGGCGACTTCGTGCTGTGGAAGCCGTCCAGCGACGAGCTGCCGGGCTGGGACTCGCCCTGGGGCCGTGGCCGCCCCGGCTGGCATATCGAATGCTCGGCGATGGCCGCCGCCCACCTGGGCCCCACCATCGACATCCATGCCGGCGGTGTGGACCTGCAGTTTCCGCATCACGAGAACGAGATCGCGCAGAGCGAGTGCGCGCATGGCGGCGCCACCTTCGCGCGGTTCTGGCTGCACAACGGCATGCTCAATTTCAGCGGCGCCAAGATGAGCAAGTCGCTGGGCAACATCGAAACCGTGCACGAGCTGATCGCCAAACATCCGCCAGAGGCGCTGCGGTGCGCCCTGCTGAGCGCGCATTATCGGCAGCCGCTGGATTGGTCGGACGGCTTGATCGAACAAGCCAAGAACACGCTGGACCGGTTGTACGGGACGTTGCGGGATGTGGCCGCGCTGGAGGCCGGCGATGCATCGAGCGGCAGCGCACCGCCGGCGATTCCCGCCGAGGTGGAGGCGGCCCTGGATGACGACCTCAACACGCCGCAGGCCTTGTCGATCATCGCCAGCATCGCTGCAGAAGCGCGTGCGCTGCGTAATCAAGTGGCCCACGGTGCAGACATATCGACGCGGCTTACCGAGCTGCGCGATAGCAAGACCCGATTGCTGGGCGCAGGCCTGGCACTCGGGCTGCTCCAGCAGGACCCGGCCGCCTGGTTCTCGCGCGGCACCGACGCCGGCGACGATGCCCGCATCACCGCCCTGGTCGAAGAGCGCAGCGCAGCGAAGAAAGCCAGGGATTTCGCCCGTGCCGATGCCATCCGCACCCAGCTCGCCGACGAAGGCATCGTGCTGGAAGACACCCCGCAAGGCGTGCGCTGGAAACGCGCCTGACCGTTCCTTCTCCCGTCGGGACATTGTCCCCCTTCATGGGGGAGAAGGTGGCGCGCAGCGCCGGGTGAGGGTGCGGGCGAAGCCACGTGCACCATTCACGAGGCTTCGCTCGTACCCTCACCCCAACCCCTCTCCCGGAGGGAGAGGGGCAATGTCCGACTTCACCACTCTACTCATCTCCTGAAACCGCACTTGCACACCTGCACTTCAAACGCGCATGACCTACCCTTCTCCCGCCGGGACATTGCCCCCCTTCATGGGGGGAGAAGGGGGCGCGCGGCGCCGGATGAGGGTACGAGCGAAGCCACGTGCACCTTTTTCAAGAGATGGACGAAGCCATTCGCATCGAATTCCTGCGAGGCTTTGCTCGTACCCTCACCCCAACCCCTCTCCCGGAGGGAGAGGGGCTCTGACCGAACGCCCTGGATTTTTGCGAACGATTCTGGAACTTTGATGACCAACTCCCCCTTCCCCCTCGAACCCACCGCCACCGAGGCGCAGGCCGCCATTGCCGAGGAGTTCTCCTTCTTCGGAGATTGGTCCGAACGCTACCAGTACCTGATCGATCTGGGGCGCAAGCTGCCCGCCTTTCCGGAACAGTGGAAGACCGAAGAGCATCGCCTGCACGGCTGCCAATCGATGGTGTGGATCGTGCCCGAGGGCAACGCCGAGCGGTTGGACTTCCACGCCGTCAGCGATTCGGCGATCGTGTCTGGCCTGATCTATCTGGCGCTGCGGGTGTATTCCGGGCGTAGCGCGCAGGAAATCCTGGCGACCGAGCCGGACTACATCGCCGGCATCGGCCTGGCCAAGCACCTGTCGCCCACCCGCAGCAACGGCGTGGCCGCGATGCTGGCCTTCATCCGCGACACCGCACGCGCGCAGCAGTGAGCGCGCCCTCACCCTCGCCCGCCGATTCGCTGCGCACGCTGTTCGCACATCCCGGCTTCGGCCTGGTGCTGCTGTATCGCGTCGCAGCCATGCTGTCGTACCAGATCGTCGCGGTCACGGTTGGCTGGCATATCTACGAAATCACCCGCAATCCGCTCTCGCTGGGACTGATCGGGCTGGCGGAGATCCTGCCGTTCTTCTGCATCGCGCCATTTGCCGGCTACCTGGTCGATCACCTGCCGCGTCGTCGCCTGGGAATGGCGGCGGTGCTGGGCCTGGTCAGCACGGCGCTGCTGTTGCTGGCGATCACGCATGGATGGCTGCCGGTGCAGGGCGTGTGGCCGATCTACGCGGCCATCGCGCTGACCGGTGCGGCGCGCTCGTTCCTGTCGCCGGTCTACAACGCCTTGTTCGCACGTGCGCTGCCGCGCGAGGCCTACGCCCGCGGCGCCAGCATCGGCAGCGTCACCTTCCAGGCCGGCATGGTGATCGGCCCGGCACTGGGCGGGGTGCTGGTCGGCTGGGGCGGCAAGGGCCTGGCCTACGGCGTGGCTGCGAGCGTGGCACTGCTGGCGATCATGGCGCTGGCGTTGTTGCACGTGGAAGAACCGGTCAACCACGGCCCGCGTGCGCCGATCTTCCGCAGCATCGCCGAAGGCGCGCAGTTCGTGCTGTCCAACCAGATCATGCTGGGCGCGATGGCACTGGACATGTTCTCGGTGCTGCTGGGCGGTGCGGTGTCGATGCTGCCGGCCTTCATCCACGAGATCCTGCACTACGGACCGGAAGGCCTGGGCATCCTGCGCGGCGCACCGGCGCTGGGGTCGATCTTGGTGGGCGTCTGGCTGGCGCGACACCCGCTGCAACGCAATGCCGGACGGGTGCTGATGCTGTCGGTGGCCGGCTTCGGGCTGTGCACCATCGCCTTCGGGCTGTCGCGCCACTTCTGGCTGTCGGCGGCGATCCTGCTGGTGTACGGCATGTGCGATGGCGTCTCGGTCGTGGTACGGCAGACCATCCTGCAGCTGGCCACGCCGGATGCGATGCGCGGGCGGGTGTCGTCGATCAACGGCATCTTCATCGGCTCGTCCAACGAACTGGGCGCGTTCTACGACGGCGTGATGGCGCGCCTGGTGGGGCTGGTGCCGGCCGTGGTGATCGGCGGCTGCGTCACCCTGGGCGTGGTAGCGACCACCGCCTGGAAGGCGCCGCGCCTGCGCAAGCTGGACCTGCGCGAGCTGCAATAAGCCACGCCGCACCAGCATGACGGCGCGTCGCCGGTGTCGGCCCCAGGGACTCGATGCAAATCGGCTGCACCGGCGATGGCGCGCGTTGCCTGGACGGCAGCGCGCGCTGGGGTTGGAGAAATCGTTCAAGCGCACGCGTTCGTCGAACAGGTAGATGGCCAGGTCGGCCACCGCGGGAAGTGCACGCCGCCCACCGTTAGTCCAGCACCGGCGCTGCCGCCTGCGCCACGCTGCAGGCCAGCGCGCACGCCAGGATCCGCGCTGGCCGCGTGTCCGGCTCCTGCGCGTGCACCGTGCATCGGCGCCGCGTCTTCAGCTACCATCCGCCCCCCCCGGCGGACCCGGCGACCCATAAAAAAAAGCCCCGCACACGGCGGGGCTCTTGGTCGGCCGACGGAACGATCAGTCGCCCTGCTGCTTCTGCAGGTGCTCCCAACGCTCCTGGGCGTCGATGGTGCGTTCGGCGGTCAGGCGCGCTTCCAGGCGATCCAGGCCGATTTCTTCGCCGGTGTCGACGCAGAAACCGTAGTCACCGGCCTCCAGGCGCTTGAGCGTGCTGTCGATCTTGCCGATCAGCTTGCGGTAACGGTCGCGGGTACGCAGTTCCAGCGAATTCTCGGTCTCGCGCGTGGCACGCTCGGCTTCGTCGCCGATATCGCGCACTTCTTCGCGCAGGTTCTCGATAGTCTGCTTGGACTCTTCGACCAGGTCGTTGCGCCAGCTCTGCAGACGCTGGCGGAAGTACTCCTGCTGCAGCGCGCTCATGTACTCCTCGTCCGCCGCAGGCTTGTAGCCCTTGGGCAGGATCGGGCGACCGGTGGCCTCGTCGGTCTTGTAGTCGACCACCTTGTACTTGGTCTTGGCCGCCGGGCTGGCCGGCTTGGAGGTCACGGCCACGGCCACCTTGCCGACCGGACGGGTCGCAGCGGGCTTGGCGGGGGATTCGGTCTTGGTTGGCGTTTTTGCGGAGGATTTCGAAACGGGCACGGGATTCTTAGGTGACGGGGTCGCAGGCTTTGCCGGCTTCGCAGGGACGGCCTTGGGGGCCGGTGCGGGCGCGGGCTTTTCAGCCTTGACCGGGACTGACTTGGCCGGAGCAGGCTTGGCGGCCGGCTTCGGTACGGACTTGGACGCCACCGGCTTGGCGGCCGGCTTGGCGGCAGCTGTAGCTGCCTTGGTCGCCGCCGGCTTGGCAGCGGTCGTCTTGGCGACAGGTTTCACGGGCTTGGTCGCTGCGGGCTTGGCGGCCGGCGCCTTCTTGGCAACGGCCTTGCTCGCAGGTGCCTTCTTGGCAGCGGGCTGCTTGGTGGCCGGCGTGGCCTTCTTGGCGGCCGGTTTTGCAGCAGCGGGCGCCGCTGCCTTCTTCGCAACGGGTTTGGCGGACTTCTTGGCGGCCTGGACGGCCTTTTTTGCAGGTTTTTTAGCAGCCACGAAACGCTCTTCCTTGGTTCCCCCGGGGCCCGGGAAAGCGGGCCTTTATAACGTACCCCGCGGACCCCCGGCAACCACCTATTAATGCAACTGGCATATCATTGGCAAGTGATCTCACGCCTGCTCATTGCGCTGTTGCGCTTCTACAAGCTGTTCATCAGCCCGCTGCTCGGGCCGCGCTGCCGCTTTGCGCCCAGTTGCTCGGAGTACGCCATGACGGCCATCGGCCGCTTCGGCCCGCTGCGCGGATGCTGGCTGGCCGCACGCAGACTCGGCCGCTGCCATCCGTTCCATCCGGGCGGTTTCGATCCGGTGCCCGACGCGCCCACGCCTTCGTCTTCGCCCTCGCCCTCTTCCTGCAGCTGCAAAGGACCTCATCCATGAGCCGAACCCTCATCATCAACGCCCGCCTGGTCAATGAAGGCAAGGAGTTCGACGCCGATCTCCTGATCGAGAGCGGCCGCATCGCCAGGATCGACAGCAAGATCCCTCCTGCTCCGGGCGATACCGTGGTGGACGCGGCCGGGCGCTGGGTGTTGCCGGGCATGATCGACGACCAGGTGCACTTCCGCGAGCCGGGCCTGACCCACAAGGGCGACATCGCCACCGAATCCGGCGCAGCAGTTGCCGGCGGCCTGACCAGCTTCATGGACATGCCCAATACCAACCCGCCGACCCTGGACGCGGCCGCGCTGCAGTCCAAGTACGACGCGGCCGCCGGGCGCGCCTGGGCCAACTACGGCTTCTACATGGGCGCCAGCAACGACAACCTGGCCCACATCCAGTCGCTGGACCCCAAGACCGCGCCGGGCATCAAGGTGTTCATGGGCGCCTCCACCGGCAACATGCTGGTCGACAACCCGCAGACGCTGGACGCGATCTTCCGCGACGCGCCCACCCCGATCATCACCCACTGCGAAGACACCCCGACCATCGACGCGACGATGGAACAGTACAAGCAGAAGTACGGCGACGCGCTGAGTGCGGACATGCACCCGGACATCCGCTCGCGGCAGGCCTGCCTGAAGTCCTCGCAGCTGGCGGTGTCGCTGGCGCGCAAGCACAACACCCGCCTGCATGTGCTGCACATCTCCACCGCCGACGAGCTGGGCTTGTTCGAGGCCGGCCCGCTGGTCGATGCCGACGGCAGGCTGCGCAAGCGCATCACCGCCGAGACCTGCATCCACTTCCTGCGCTTCGATCGCAGCGATTACGCGCGGCTGGGCAACCTGATCAAGTGCAACCCCGCGATCAAGGATGCCGAGGACCGCCTGGCGCTGATCCAGGCGCTGGCCGACGACGTGATCGATGTGCTCGCCACCGATCACGCCCCACACACCTGGGAAGAAAAGCAGAAGCCCTACGCGCAGGCACCCTCCGGCCTGCCGCTGGTGCAATACGCCCTGGTAGCGGCGCTGGAGCTGGTGCACGAAGGCAAGCTGCCGATCACCCGCATCGTGCAGAAGTTCGCGCACGCGCCGGCGCAGCTGTTCGATGTGGAACAGCGCGGCTTCCTGCGCGAAGGCTATTTCGCCGACCTGGTGATGATCGACAACACGCCATTCACCGTGAAGCGCGAGCAGGTGTTGTCCAAGTGCGGCTGGTCGCCGTTCGAGGGCACCACCTTCCGCTCGCGCATCGCCGCGACCTGGGTCAACGGGCAACTGGTCTGGGACGGCGAGCAACTGGTCGGCAGCGCCGCCGGCCAGCGCCTGACCTTCGACCGCTGATGCGCGCAGTCGTGATCGGAGCATGGCTGGCGCTCGCGCCGGCCGTGCCGGGCGTGCCGGGCGTGGCCAGCGCGCAGCTGCAGGCTGCCGACGCTGCCGGCGTGGTGTTCCCGACCAGCGCGTCGCAAGGCGCCATGGTGATCGGCAAGGTGCCGGCCGGCAGCACGGTGCAATACGCCGGCCGCCAGCTGCGGGTCAGCGGCTATGGCAGCGTGGTGTTCGGCATCGGCCGCGATGCCACTGGCCCGTTGCAGGTGCAGGTCACCCTGCCCGACGGCAGCCAGCGCACCGCCAGCATCGCAGTGACGCCGCGCGACTGGCCGACCGAACGCATCAATGGCGTACCGCCCAAGACGGTCAATCCACCAGCGGCGATTGCCGAGCGCATCAAGCGCGAACAGGCGCAGGTGACCGCCGCCCGCGACCGCGACGATGCCCGCCCGGATTTCGCGCAGCCCTTCATATGGCCCGTGCAGGGCCGCATCAGTGGCCGCTTCGGCAATGCGCGGGTGTACAACGGCCAACCTGGCGCCGGCCATTCCGGCATGGACATCGCCGTGCCGACCGGCACGCCGGTCAAGGCACCGGCCGCCGGCGTGGTGACCTTTGCCGCACCGGATCTCTACCTGACCGGCGGCACCGTGCTGCTCGATCACGGCTTCGGCATCAGTTCCAACTTCCTGCATCTATCGCGGATCGACGTCAAGGTCGGCGACCGTGTGGAACAAGGCCAGGTCATCGCTGCAGTGGGCGCGACCGGGCGTGCGACCGGGCCGCATCTGCATTGGGGGATGAACTGGTTCGATGTCCGCATCGACCCATTGCTGGTGATTGAGCGCGGGAAGTAACCGGACAGTAAGTCGCTGCACCGGGGGCAGGCCGAGGGCGCGCAGCGGCGCGGTTGGCAATGCGGCCGCCTGAGCGCGCGGCGGCGCGGTAACACCTCTCCAGTCGTACGACGCTCCCCTTCCCCCGCCTGCGGGGGAAGGTGCCCGAAGGGCGGATGGGGGCGCCTGGGCGTATGAACGGCCGGCGCCGCCGCACGCAGTTCGACATGCCGCAGCCTCGGGCAGACACACCAGCGCATACCTACCCGTCGCGCGAGTGTTCGCCGCCCGGCTTTGGGGTATAACCGAGACGCCATCGATCCTCGCTGGACAGCAGCGATCGCGCAGCCACGATGGCGCGTCCGTCGCACAGGTAGCGCCGCTGCCTGGTCGCCTCCCCGACCGCTGGAGATGAGCCACATGCGCAACGAGCAACTCAAGCCCACCCTCGGCACCTGGCAATTGTGGGGGATTGCGGTCGGGCTGGTGATCTCGGGCGAATACTTCGGCTGGAGCTACGGCTGGGGCACCGCCGGCACGCTGGGCTTCCTGGTCACCACCGTGCTGGTGGCGGTGATGTACACCTGCTTCATCTTCAGTTTCACCGAACTGACCACGGCCATCCCCAATGCCGGCGGACCGTTCGCCTACAGCCTGCGCGCGTTCGGCAGCTACGGCGGCATGCTCGCCGGCCTGGCCACCTTGATCGAATTCGTGTTCGCGCCACCGGCCATCGCGATGGCGATCGGTGCGTACTTGAATGTGCAATACCCCACGCTGGATCCGCGTGTGGCGGCCATCGGCGCGTATCTGGTGTTCATGGGCTTGAACATCGTCGGGGTGGCGATCGCGGCCACCTTCGAGCTGATCGTGACATTGCTGGCCGTGATCGAACTATTGGTCTTCATGGGCGTGGTGGCACCGGGTTTCAGCGTGGCGCGCTTCGCCGCCAATGGCTGGGCCGGCAGCGACGTGTTCGGCCCGGCGGCGGTTTCCGGCATCTTTGCGGCGATTCCGTTCGCGATCTGGTTCTTCCTGGCGATCGAAGGCGCGGCGATGGCCGCCGAGGAAGCCAAGGACCCCAGGCGCACCATCCCGCGTGCCTACATCGCCGGCATTCTCACCCTGGTGGTGCTGGCGCTGGGGGTGATGGTGTTTGCCGGCGGCGTGGGCGACTGGCGCCAGCTGTCCAACATCAACGACCCGCTGCCGCAGGCGATGAAGGCGGTGGTCGGCAATAGTTCGACCTGGCTGCACATGCTGGTATGGATCGGTCTGTTCGGGCTGGTGGCCAGTTTCCACGGCATCATCCTGGGCTATTCGCGGCAATTCTTCGCACTGGCCCGCGCCGGCTTCCTGCCGCACGGGCTGGCCACGCTGTCGCGCTTCCGTACCCCGCACCGGGCGATCCTGGCCGGCGGCGTCATCGGCATCGCCGCGATCTGCAGCGATGGCGTGGTCGAGATCCAGGGCATGACGCTGACCGCGGCAATGATCACCATGTCGGTATTCGGTGCCATCGTGATGTATGTGATGAGCATGCTCAGCCTGTTCAAGCTGCGACGCAGCGAACCGCAGCTGGATCGCAGCTTTCGCGCGCCCGGTTATCCGCTGGTGCCGGCGATCGCCTTGCTGCTGGCGCTGGTGTGCCTGGTGGCCATGGTGTGGTTCAACCCGATCGTGGCGCTGATCTTCGTTGGCCTGCTGCTGCTTGGCGCGGTGTGCTGCGTGCTGAGCCTGCGCAGCCAGGTCTCCACGGCGGCGAGCAGCGGATGAGCGGCTTTGCGTTCACCGCAGGCGGCGAGCAGTTCCGGTTTGCCGACCTCAAGACCCTGCTGGCCAAGGCTACACCGGCGCGCTCGGGCGACCAGCTGGCCGGGCTGGCGGCCGACTCCGGGCTGCAGCGCGTTGCGGCGCAGATGGCGCTGGCCGATCTGCCGCTGCGGCACTTTCTCGACGAAGCCGTGGTGCCTTATGAATCGGACGAAGTCACCCGGCTGATCATCGACCAGCACGATGCGACCGCGTTTGCTGCTGTCGCGCATCTCACCGTGGGCGGCTTCCGAGACTGGTTGTTGAGCGCCCAGGCCGACGAAGCCGCGCTGACGGCGCTGGCGCCCGGGCTGACGCCGGAGATGGTGGCCGCGGTATCCAAGCTGATGCGGGTGCAGGACCTGATCCTGGTGGCGCAGAAAACCCGCGTGGTCACCGCCTTTCGCAATACGCTGGGACTGCGTGGGCGGCTGTCCACCCGCCTGCAGCCCAACCACCCCACCGACGATGCCACCGGCATCGCCGCCAGCGTGCTGGATGGCCTGTTGTACGGCAACGGCGATGCAGTGATCGGCATCAACCCGGCCAGCGACAGCCTGGCAGCCACCAGCGCCCTGCTGCGCATGCTCGATGCGGTGATCACCGGCTACCGGATCCCCACCCAGTCCTGCGTGCTGGCGCACATCACCACCACCATCGAGGCGATCGGCCGCGGTGTGCCGGTAGACCTGGTGTTCCAGTCCATCGCCGGCACCGAAGCGGCCAATGCCAGTTTCGGCATCAATCTGGCGCTGCTGCGCGAAGGGCACGAGGCGGGCCTGTCGCTGCGCCGCGGCAGCGTGGGCGAGAACGTGATGTATTTCGAAACCGGCCAGGGCAGCGCGCTGTCGGCCAACGCGCATCACGGCGTGGATCAACAGACCTGCGAAGTGCGCGCCTATGCGGTGGCACGGCAGTTCAAGCCGCTGCTGGTCAACACCGTGGTGGGCTTCATCGGCCCGGAATATCTCTACGACGGCAAGCAGATCATCCGTGCCGGGCTGGAAGACCACTTCTGCGGCAAGCTGCTCGGCGTGCCGATGGGTTGCGACATCTGCTACACCAACCATGCCGAGGCCGACCAGGACGACATGGATACCTTGCTTACCCTGCTCGGCACCGCCGGCATCAATTTCATCATGGGCATTCCCGGCTCGGACGATGTGATGCTCAACTACCAGACCACGTCGTTTCACGACGCGCTGTACGCGCGGCAGGCGCTTGGCCTGCGTGCGGCGCCGGAATTCGAGCAATGGCTGGAACAACACGGCATCCTGCGCCTGCAGGACGATGGCCGTTTTGCACTCGGCAGCGATGTGCCTGCGGCGTTTCGCCGTGCGTTGGCGCAACTGCCAGCGGGGAAAGCGCAATGAACACTGCGGCGACGCCTCCACGCGATGCCTGGGCGCAGCTGCGGCAGCTGACGCCGGCGCGTATCGCACTCGGCCGCGTGGGCACCAGCCTGCCCACCGTGGCGCATCTGGACTTCCAGCTGGCGCATGCGCAGGCACGCGACGCAGTGCATCTGGCATTCGACGCCGCGCCGCTGCAGGCCGCACTGAAACAGCGCCGGCGCAGCAGCCTGCTGGTGCACAGTGCCGCACCGGATCGGCACACCTACCTGCAGCGCCCGGACCTGGGCCGCCGCCTGTCCGATGAGGCCGCCACGCAGCTGCGCGGCCTTGCCGCTCTGCAAGGCAATGCACAGGACCTCGCGGTGGTGGTGGCCGATGGGCTGTCCGCTCTGGCGGTGCATCGGCATGCTGCGCCGATGCTCGAACGGATCGATGCGCTGGCCGCGCACGAAGGCTGGTCGCTGGCACCGGTGGCGCTGGTCGCCCAAGGGCGCGTGGCGATCGGCGACGAAGTGGGCGAGCTGCTGGCCGCCCGTGCGGTGATCGTCCTGATCGGCGAGCGACCCGGGCTGAGCTCGCCCGACAGCCTTGGCCTGTATCTGACCTACGCTCCGCGGGTCGGGCTGACCGATGCGGCGCGCAACTGCATCTCCAATATCCGCACCGAAGGTTTGAGCTATGCGGAAGCGGCGCACAAGCTCGCCTACCTGCTGCGCGAAGCGTTTCGACGCCGCCTGTCTGGTGTGCAACTCAAGGACGAGGCCGAGCAAACGGGCTTGCCATCAGGTGGTGCGAGCGCCGAGGCGCCGCGTAATTTCTTGTTGCCCACCAGTTGATCTGCGTGGGTGCAGCACGCCAACCGGGCCGTCTTGCATCTGGATTTCGCGGCGACGAGATGCGCAACAACCTCAAATCCCGCCGCTTCCAGAATTGGTGCGATTGGACTTGCGAAAGCGCCATCGCCGGCCAGGCATGATTTTTCTGTCTGGCGAACGGTAAGCGCAGGTGCGAATCGTATTCCTGCGGCGACCGCAGCCATCCAACCGCGCAGCAACCAGGATCAGTTCAGTGCACCGTCGCGCGGATTGCTGGCCGCATAGGTGCTGGTACGCAACTCGTTGTCGTGCGGATGACGCAAGGCGTGACGCACTTGTTCCGGAAGCTTTTCCACATCCAGCAGCACCTTGCCCGAATGCACATCGCGCACCACCGATGCGGGCACTACGAAATCGCCGCCGTTCTCGATATTGATGACCAGCTCGGCGCCATCGTTACGGATGTCGCGTACCGCGCCAACCCCGACCTCGCCATCGCGCAGGAAGACCATCTGGCCGATTTCGATCTTTTGCATGCTGCTTCTCCTGATGGCACGCCCGCACGTGCGGTGCCTGGCAAGCCACGATGATTGCGCCGCGGCGTGTTCGGTCGCGGTGAAGCGCGCCATGGCGGCACGCGCGCAGGCGAACGCTGGCAAGCGCAGGCGAACCGGCATGGTCGCGCCTGCGTGCCCATCCCCTCAACGCAGCGGAACGTCCGCCACCTTGTCCTGATAGTCCTTCTTGGGGTCGATACCGAGCAGCACCTTGACACCGGCCAGCAGGCTGGACCCGTTGAGCCAGATCTGCGCGTGGTCCGGATCCAGACGCAGCAGCGCCAGCTTGGGATCGTCCTTGCCGCCTTCGTACCAGGCAGCCACATACGGATTCCAAAGGCGATCGATCACCGCACGGTCGGTGTCCTCGCGCAACGAACCACTGATGCTGGCGAACAGATCATGGCCCTTGCTGCTGAAAGCGCCGATCACCCGCCGCCCCTGGCCCAGCATCGCAATCAATGCATTGTCCTTGGAGGTGAAAAACCAGATCGGGCCGCCGCTGTCGCCTTCGATCTGCGCGGTCATCGGACGTGCATGACCGTCTTCCACACCATCCAGGCCCAGCATCACGGTGCGGTCGGACTTCAGGGCTTTCCAGAATTTATCCTGCAGCTCTTTTGGATCGGTCATTTGCATTCCTGACATGCGCGTCTTACGCGGGTGATTGAGTCTGGAAGGCCGCGTGCCCACGGCATGTGATGACCCGCGTTGCACCGCCGCACCGGTGCGCATGCAGCACGCCATACGGTGGTACGTTGCGACCTGGTCCGAACGCAAAGCGTGACCACCCAGCAATTCCTGCACATTGCTCGCCCACATGCGCGCCGGCAAGCGATCCCGGCAGTAGCATCGCCCTGCCGCGCAGATGGCGACGTGTCTTGAGCGTGAGTCCAACAATGGACTGGCAACACATCGCGCCATGTCCAGTGGCTCACACAGTGGCCGGCATTCGCTGGCAACCTTTATGCACGCGTCCCTTTCCAGGAGAGCGCCACACCATGTCCGTCTCGCACTTTCGTACGACCTGCATTGCCGCTGCACTGTTGACGCTGGCCAGCGTCGATGCGGCAGCACTCACCGGCACCGCCACGCGCCCCCAACTCACCAGCAGCGAAGCGAGCACCTATACGATCACCAAAGCGCTGGCCAAGGCCGGCCCGATCAATGCCCTGGTCACAGACAACTGGAATCCCACCGCGGGCGTTGCCCTGCTCAGTGCGGACTATGCCGTGGCAGCGGATGGCTCGACGCGTTACCGCAGCCTGCAGTCGGCCATCGATGCGGCAGTGGCGGCAGGTGGCAGCACGCGTCGCTACATCAGCCTCAAGGCAGGCACATATACCGAGCTGGTGTGCGTGCCTGCCAATGCGCCGCCATTGACGGTGTTCGGGCTCGGCGCATCCGCTGGCGATACCGTCATCCGCTTCAATAACGCCAATCCCACGCCCAAGCCGGCCGGCACGGCCAGCCATGCCTGCGCCAGCAATGCATCGGCCACCACCGTCGGCACCTCCAACAGCGCCACCGTGACGGTACGCGCCGCCGACTTCCAGGCACGCCATCTGCGCATCGACAACAATTATGTCGAAGGTACCTACACCGACAACAACCAGTCGGCAGTGGCGCTGGCGGTGCGCGGCGACAAGGCCAGTTTCGAAGACGTGATGATCACCGGCAACCAGGACACCTTGCTGATCAGCGCGACCAACGCGGCCAACGTGAATCGTGCGTATTTCAAGAACAGCACGATCGATGGCGATGTGGACTTCATCTTCGGCTCGGGGATCGGCGTGTTCGACACCGCCACCATCCGCTCCATCGGTGCGCGCCTGGGCAGCAGCCGTGGCGGCTACATCTTTGCGCCCAGCACGCGGCCAGGCAGTACGTATGGCTTCCTGGCGATCAACAGCAGCTTTGTCGCCGTTTCCGGCTCACCCGACAACCAGACCTACCTGGGGCGTGCCTGGGATGAAGGCGTCAGCAGCCTGAGCGCCTACGTCAACGGCACATCGCCCAATGGCCAGGTCACCGTGCGCGACTCCACCCTGGGCGGTCACATCCGCAAGGCTGCGCCGTGGAACGCCTCCACTGCAAACCGACCGTTCTGCAGCAGCGGTTGCAGCAATTCGCCCAACCGCTTCTACGAGTACAGCAACAGCGGAGCCGGCGCCGCCAACTGACTGGCGGCGAGCCACTGCTCGTATCCCGGCGCGCCGGTCACCGCACCCTTGGACCGCACATGGCGCCTGTCTGGCACTCGCGTGATGCGACGTGCCAACAGGCGCTTTCAACAGGCATCGCCTGACGCCGAGACGCCAACCTATCGCGGTGAGACAAACGCTTCCTTCGGACGCGCGGTGCCGGTTTCGCTCCGCTGTCATCGACAAGCGCACTCAGGCGGCACGCTGGCGCCTCCGCGTGGCCGATCACGCGACACCATCGACATCAACGCTGCGGGCATTGCGTGAACCAGGCCATGGTCACCCATTGTCATGCACCGGCTCGATGCCGTGTAGCGATCGGACACCGCCGTTCTTTCCGTCGGAGCACTCCCATGCAGCCAACACCTACGTTCCCCACCCTGGCGCTGCTGTCCTTGGCGCTGTTCGGCCTGACAAGTTTTCAGGCATCGGCCAATGGACCATCAGCGCAGGACATGCCGGATACCGCACACAGCATCTCGACCCGGTGGGGCGTGGTGCAGCAACCCAGGTTGCCCCGACAGGTCTGCGCCACGCTCAAGGCGGCCCTGGTCCCGGTCGCCGGCTCGCTCGATGCGCTGGATCAGGACCCCAGCCAATCCAGGCGCGATACGGCGCGCCTGCAGGCAGCCATCGACGATTGCCCGGCCGGCAGTGCGGTGCATCTGGTTCCCGGCGATGCCGGGCAATCCGGCCTGTTGAGCGGCCCGCTCACCCTCAGGAGCGGCGTGACGCTGTGGCTCGACCGCAATGTCACCTTGTTCGCGTCACGCAATCCGCAGGACTACGACAACGGCCTGGGCACCTGCGGCACCGCCAGCAGCGACAAGGCCAAGTCGTGCAATCCGCTGATCCACATCACCGGCGCGGCCGGCAGCGGCATCGTCGGCGCAGGCAAGATCGACGGCCGCGGCGGCAGCACGCTCATCGCCGGGCCCAATGCCGGCACCGCCAGTTGGTGGGACCTGGCCTATCTCAATGTCAGCAAGGGGCTGACCCAGCATGTGCCGCGTCTGATCCAGATCGACGACAGCAGCGATGTCACGCTGTACGACATCACCCTGGAGAACTCACCCAACTTCCATGTCGTCAGTGACAACGTGGCCGGCCTGACCGCATGGGGCATCAAGATCCTGGCGCCCAGCCTGGTCTATACGCGCCCCGGCTACCGCTGCCCGGCCGGCAGCACGCCGGAGGACAATCCGCATGCGACCTGCTTCACGCCGGAAACCGCAAAGAACACCGACGGCTTCGACCCGGGCCAATCGCAGAACGTGCTGCTGGCGTACTCCTACATCGGTACCGGCGACGATTGCGTGGCGATCAAGGCGCATGCGAAGGGCACACGCAGCATCGCCTCGGAAAACATGCTGTTCGCCTACAACCAGTGCTACTACACCCACGGCTTCTCGCTGGGCAGCGAAACCGATTCGGGCATGCGCCACATCGCCGTGCGTGGGCTGAGCATCGACGGCTTCAATGCCAACGATGTCGTGCGCGATCCGTACTCGGGCAATGGCCTGCGCATCAAGTCCGATGCCTCGCGCGGCGGCCTGGTGGAGGACATCAGCTTCGAGAACGTGTGCATGCGTGGCGTTGCCCGTCCGCTGGTGTTCGATGCGAACTATGCCAACCCGGCCACGCGCGACAAGATCCCGCAGTTCACCGGCATTTCGCTCAGCAACGTGCATTCGCTGGGCTCGACGCGCTTTGGCGGCGGTGAACTGAGTTTCTACGGGTATCGCGACACCAGCGGCAGCCGGCCCATCTCCATCAGCCTGGAAAACGTGGTGCTGGGCGGCGGCAAGATCACCTTCGCACAGCCGCATTTCGGCGGGCCGGCCAGCAATCCCGGGGCAACGCACTTCACCTTCAACGGTGGGCCGGTAAGTTTCTACGATCAGCTGACGCCATCGGCGCCCAACGACGTGCAGTTGCAGGGGACGCCCGGGCCAGGCACCCCACTGCAATGCAACGACGCCTTCATTGCCTTGCATTCGGTGCTGCCGGATTCGCCGATTTAAGCGGCATGCGCCGAGCATCGACGAACGAGGCCACACAGGTACTTGCTGCGGCCGGCCGGTCGCAGCAAGGAGTCTGTTCCGAGTGAAAACCTGCAGGCTGTGCAGCGATCACGCTTGGTCGGCCGGCAGCACTAGCTCACCCACTTGCACGATCACCCCAGGCGGTACGACGCCAGCTCCGCTCGCACTCAGTCCGCACCGCTGGCAGCCCGCCAGCTATGCCACAACTGCTGCACCGGCGGCGGATAGGCCGGCTTGCCGGCCAGCTCGCGCTGCAGGCGCACGCGTGCCAGCCGTGACCACACCCGGTGCGGGCGGGCCAATGCCGGCTTGCGTGGCCAGGCCCGCAACAACTGCGCGCGCCAGTCGCCGGTACCGACGCCGCCGGGTGCAGCGCTCTCACCGGCCACGCGTTGGCGTGCATCCAGCCACTGCACGGCCACGGCGCTGGCATCGCCAGGCTGCGCACGTGCAAACAGCACCGCTTCGGCGGCGACCACGGCCTCGGCGAAGCCACGCAATTGCTCCAGTGCCTGCGCAAGCGATGCGGGCTGCACGCGTGCGGCCTGCATCGCCGGCAAGCTGTCGGCCAACGGCGCCCACGGCGCACGCACCGGCTCCAGCACGCGTCCCAGCGGATGCCGCGAGCGTTGCTCGGACCAGTCGCGCAGTTCCTGTTGCCACCACGCCAGCTTGGCATCGGCCGGCAGCGGGTCGCCGGCGATGTTCATGATGTCTTCCCATTCCTGCAGCAAGGCGAACCAGGCAGCAGTCACGCGTCGCTGCGGTTCGGGAATGAAGGGTTCGGCAACCGACCATTCCGGCCAGCGGGTTCGCCACTTGTCGAGAAAACTGTCGAGGGCGCTGGATTGGCTCATGGCGGGTCCGGACAAAAACGAAGAAGAATCAGGTCTGCGGCCACGTCGCCGGGTTCCACAGCAGCTGCGGCGTATCGACCAGCACATCGGCCTGCCAGCGCGCCGGCACATCGTCGTGCAGGCGGTAGCCCCACAACACGGCAACCGATGACATGACGGCCGCGCGTGCGGCGACGATGTCGCGCTCGTCGTCGCCCACATAGACGCACTGCGCCGGCGCCACGCCGATGTGCTGGGCCGCGGTCAGCAACGGCAACGGATGCGGCTTGCGCTCGGACAGCGTATCGCCGCCGATCAGCACGGCGCAGCGTTGCTGCCAACCCAGTTGAGGCAGGATCAAGCGGGCCAGGTATTCGGGTTTGTTGGTGACGATGCCCCAGAGGCAGCCGGCGCTTTCCAGTCGCGCCAGCAGCTCGTCGACACCATCGAACAGCTGCGATTGCGTGCCGATCAAGGCTTCATAGCGGCGCAGGAATTCCGGCACCAGCGCCGCGCGCGCCTGCTCATCGAGCTCGGCGAAGGCCACGCCCAGCATCGCACGCGCGCCCTTGGACACCACCGGCCGCAGCTGCTCCAACGTCACCGGCGCACGCTCGCGCACGGCCAGCATCGCATTGACGGTCGCCAGCATGTCCGGTGCGCTGTCCAGCAAGGTGCCATCCAGATCGAACAACACCGCCCGCGGAAACCTCACAGCGCCACCGCCATGCCACCGCGATCAGCAACCAGGCCATAACCAGAAGATGTCAGACCACAGGCCAACCACCGTCGCGATTCCCGATTCCCGATTCCCAATTCCCCGCCCGTCACGGCCTCACCGCATACGCCAGATAGTTGACCTCGGTGCGCGAAGACAGCCGCGCACGATTGCGCCACGGCTCGTACAGCATGCCGCTGACGTCCTCCAGCTGCAGCTCGGCGGCGCGCAACCACGCCGCCAGCTCGGACGGCTTGATGAAGTCCTTGTAGTGATGCGTACCCTTGGGCAGCAGCCGCGCAATGTACTCCGCACCCACGACCGCCAGCGCAAACGCGGCCGGGGTGCGATTGAGCGTGGACAGGAACAGCTTGCCGCCCGGCCTGAGCAGGCTGGCGCAGGCGCGAATGATCGCAGTGGGGTCCGGCACGTGCTCGAGCATCTCCATGCAGGTCACCGCATCGAAACTGCCCGGCTGTTCGGCGGCTAGGTCTTCGACCGACTGCACGCGATAATCCACCTGCACGCCCGATTCCAGACTGTGCAGGCGCGCCACCTTGACCAGCTCCGGGGCCAGGTCGATCGCGGTCACTTGCGCGCCCAGGCGCGCCATCGACTCGCTGAGCAGACCGCCGCCGCAGCCGACGTCGAGCACGCGCGCGCCGGCCAGCTCCTGGCGCCCGGACACGTACTGCAGGCGCACCGGGTTGAGCGCATGCAGCGGCTTCTGCGGGCCGTCGGCGTCCCACCAGCGGTTGGCCAACGCGGCGAACTTGTCCAGTTCGGTCTGGCGGAAGTTGCCGGAGGTGGTGGAGGTATCGGGATTCATGCGGAACTCCGTGAGTCGATGACGTGCGCTCAGGCGCGAACGGTGCGGATGCGGTCGCGCCACTGGCGCGCATTGGCGACCAGGGCGGCGGTATCCATGTCGATGAGCTCGCGCTGCACCAGCTTGGGCTTGCCGGCGATCCACACGTCGGTGACCTGGTGGCGGCCGGCGGCGTAGATCAACTGCGACAGCACATGATGCAACGGCTGGGTTTCCAGCGCCGACAGATCCACGCAGACCAGGTCGGCCTGCTTGCCGACCTCGATCGAACCGATCCTGTCGCCGAAGCCCAAGGCGCGCGCGCCGCCCAGGGTGGCCGCACGCAAGGTGGTGGCCGCATCCAGCGCGGTCGCATCGTTGGCCACGGCCTTGGCCAGGATGGCGGCGGTGCGGTTTTCGCTGAACATGTCCAGGTCGTTGTTGCTGGCGCAGCCGTCGGTGCCGATGGCCAGGTTCACCCCGGCACGCTGCAACGCGCATGCCGGGCAAAACCCGGATGCCAGCTTGAGATTGGATTCGGGGCAATGCACCACGCTCACGCCGCGCTCGGCGCACAGATGGATTTCCGCATCGGTGAGCTGGGTCATGTGCACGGCGATCAGGCGGTCGTTGACCAGGCCCAGGCGGTCCAGACGCGCCAGCGGGCGCTGGCCATACTGCTTGATCGAATCGGCCACTTCCTGCGCGGTTTCATGCGTGTGCAGATGCACCGGCAGATCCAGCTGGTCGGCCAGCATGCGCACGCGCTCGAAGTTGGCATCGTTCACCGTGTACGGCGCATGCGGCGCGAACGCGGTGCCGATCAGCGGATCGTCGCGCCACTGGTCGTGCAGCTCGCCGGCGCGGGCGAAATACTCATCGTCCGACGACGCCCAGGCGGTGGGGAAATCGATGATCACCGCGCCCACCAGCGCGCGGAAACCGTGCTGCTTGTAGACGGCGGCCTGCACATCGGCGAAGAAGTAGTTCTCGTTGACGCAGGTGGTGCCGCCGCGCAGCATCTCGGCAATGGCCAGCGTGGTGCCGTCGGCCACGAATTCCGGGCCGATCACTGCCGCTTCCACCGGCCAGATGTGCTGTTGCAGCCACACCATCAACGGCAGGTCGTCGGCCACGCCGCGCAGCAGCGTCATCGGGTTATGGGTGTGCGCGTTGACCAGGCCCGGGATCAGGGCCGCATCCGGGCGCGAGACGGTCTGGGTCGGCGCAAACCGCGCGCGCGCCTGTGCGATCGGCAGGATCGCCACGATCGCGCCGTTGCTGACCGCCACGGCGTGGTCTTCCAGCACCACCGCGTGCGGTTCGATCGGCACCACGTAACCGGCTTCGATCAACAGGTCGCAGATTTCTGGAGGAGCGTTGGTCATGAGCGAATCCATGGAAGGTTAATGGCCGAACGGCCAGCTACCGTGCGCCTGGGTCGTGGCGACATAGCGGTTGCCGTCGTAACGCAGCAGCTGGCGCGTGCGTCGGGTGCGTTCGGTGGAGGTGTTGCCGTCGGGAGCGGTATCGAAGGTGACGATGTCGGCGGTCAGTACGATATCCGCGTAACCGGCATGCGCCTGTGCCGCCATTGCCAGCTGCAGTTTGGCGCTTTCGCTGACGACCCGTCCCTGCCCCACGCTGCAAGGCTCGCCCCGCACACGCTGCCAGAGCGACAAATCGTGCTGCAACAACGGACGCAGGCGGCGTCCATCGCGCACCAGCAGGGTCAATGCATCATTGCTGTCGAAGTCCGGGCAACTGGGCCCACGCGCGACACTGCGCACCACCACGCCAATGGCACGCGTGCCCGGCGCAAGATCGTAGCGCGCGGTATCCAGGCGCAGGCTGCCGGCGTCCAGTTCGAGGGCGGCATCTTCGCCCAGTTCCTGCGTGTAACCGGCCAGGACCTTGCCGCTGCCGGCCTCCAGCATGGCAACCCGCAACTGCAACGCACGGTCGCCCGGCGCTGCGACGCCGGTGCCGGTGTCGAACGCAATGGCGGCCAGGCGCACAGCAGCATCGTATGGCCACGCTTTGCAGGCCTGCGCCACCACCGTCCCGACGCCGCCCTCGAACACGTCGGCCGCCGCCACCGCTGCGATGCTGCGCGCATCGCAGGATCCGGCGGCCGGTTGCGCCGGCGCCGGGCAGGCGATCAGCGCGCCGCACAGCACGCCGACCAGTCCCAACGTCACACTGGCACCGCGTCGCGTTCGCTTCAGCCAGTGTCCCGGACGCATGGTCTTACTTGACGCGCGCGGAGTATTCGCCCGAGCGGGTGTCGACCTTGATCACTTCGTCCTGGTTGACGAACAGCGGCACACGCACCACCGCGCCGGTTTCCAGCGTGGCCGGCTTGCCGCCGCCGCCGGAGGTGTCGCCGCGCACGCCCGGGTCGGTCTCGGTGATCTTGAGCTCGACGAAGTTCGGCGGCTGCACCCAGATCGGCGCGCCGTTCCACAGCGTCACGATGCAGTCTTCCTCGCCCTTGAGCCACTTTTCCGCGCCGCCCATGCCGGCCTTGTCGGCCTGCACCTGCTCGAAGGATTCCGGGTCCATGAAGTGCCAGTACTCGCCATCGCTGTAAAGGTAGCGCATGTCGGTATCGACCACGTCGGCCAGCTCCACGTCGTCGGTGGCCTTCATGGTCATTTCCACCACGCGGCCGGACTTGATGAAGCGGTACTTCATGCGGGTGAAGGCCTGGCCCTTGCCCGGCTTGACGTATTCGGTCTCGGTGATGACCGCCGGCTCGTTGTTGACCAGGATCTTCATGCCGTTCTTGACGTCGTTCATGCCAACAGTGGCCATGGTGCAGCTCCTCGATAAGACCACGACCCGCCAAATCGGGGCGGGCCGGATTAGAATGGGGCGCCCGCCGCGACCGGCGGGCATTGGTTTTGTGACCGCACATGATAACCGCAGCCCCCCTCGCCTTACAGCCATCTCCCGCCATCGCCCTGCCGCCGACGCGCTGGCAGCAGCAATGGCGCGACGCCGTGCGCGATCCGCGCGCCCTGCTGGCGCTGCTGGGCCTGGAGGCGCAGGCGGCCGGCATCAGCGACGCGGCCGCCGCGCAGTTCCCGCTGCGGGTGCCGCATGCCTTCGTGACGCGGATGCGGCGTGGCGACCTCGACGATCCGCTGCTGCGCCAGGTGCTGCCGCTGGATGCGGAAATGCAGCCGGTGCCGGGCTTCGGCCTGGACGCGGTGGGCGATGCCGCGGCCAGGACTGCCGCCGGGGTGATCCAGAAGTACCACGGCCGTGCACTGCTGATCGCCACCGGCAGCTGCGCGGTGCACTGCCGTTATTGCTTCCGCCGCCACTTCCCGTATGCGGAAGAAACCGCCGCCCGCGATGGCTGGCGCCAGGCCGTGGCGGCGATCGCGGCCGACCCGGGCATCGACGAGGTGCTGCTGTCCGGCGGCGACCCGCTGTCGCTGGCCACACCCAAGCTGGCCGAACTCACCGATGCGCTGGCCGCCATCCCGCATCTCAAGCGGCTGCGCATCCACAGCCGCCTGCCGGTGGTGCTGCCGGCGCGCGTGGATGCGCCGCTGCTGGGCTGGCTGCGCAGCCTGCCGTGGCCGGTGGCGTTCGTGATCCATGCCAACCACGCCAACGAATTCGATGCCGAGGTGGATAGCGCGATGCAGGCGCTGCGTGGCGCCGGTGCGCAGCTGCTCAACCAAGCCGTGCTGCTGCGCGGCGTCAACGACAACGTGGACGCGCTGGACGCGCTGAGCGAACGCAGCTTCGCCGCCGGCGTGCTGCCCTATTACCTGCATCAGCTCGATCGCGTGGCCGGCGTCGCCCATTTCGAAGTGGACGACGCCCGCGCACGCGCGCTGCACACGGAACTGGCCACGCGCCTGTCCGGCTACCTGGTGCCGCGGCTGGTACGCGAGATTCCCGGCGATACCGGCAAACGGCCGCTGTAGCCCCCAGCTCGCCGCAGGAGCGCACCCAGGCGCGACAGGCTTTACCGGTCAAGCTCCATCGCGCCCGGATGCACCCCTGCGCCGTTCAACCCGCTGCGATCAGCTTGACCAAATCGGCAGGCGTCAACGGGCGGCTGAACCAGTAGCCCTGGCCCAGATCGCAATCGCGCTCGCGCAGCAGGTTGAACTGCGCTTCCTGCTCGATGCCCTCGGCCACCACCGTGATGCCCAACGAATGCGCCATGTTGATGATGGCGGTGGTCAGCGCCAGATCGTCGGGATCGCGCTGCAGGTCGGCGATGAAGCTCTTGTCGATCTTGACCCCGTCCACCGGCACCTGGCGCAGATGGCTCAGGCCCGAGAAGCCGGTGCCGAAGTCGTCCAGCCATACCTTCACGCCGGTGCGGTGCAACTGGTCGAGCAGGCTGGCGGCCATCATCTCGTCGCCGATCACCGCTGTTTCGGTCAGTTCCAGGTGCAGGCGCGCGGCTGGCAGCCCGGATTCGGCCAGACACTCGGCCACCGTGTCGATCAACTCCCCGCTACGCAGCTGCCGCGGCGAGACGTTGACCGAGATGAACAGCCCCTCGCCCACCATCGGCCACTGCGCTGCCTCCAGACAGGCCGCGCGCAGTACCTTGGGGCCGATCACTTCGATCAGCCCGCTCTGCTCGGCGATGTCGATGAAGGTCGATGGCGCGATCGTGCCCAGCGCCGGGTGTTGCCAGCGCAGCAACACCTCCACGCCCACCAGCACGCGGTCGCTGGTGCGGTAGATCGGCTGGTAGACCAGTCGCAGCTCATCGCGCTCCCATGCACCGCGCAACTCATGTTCCATGTGCACGCGGCGCTCCACCGCATGATCGGCGGCGCGGCTGTAGAACCGGTGGCAGTTCTTGCCTGCCAGCTTGGCCTGGTACATCGCGATGTCGCCGTTCTTCAGCAGCGCGGTGGCGTCGTTGGCGTCGTCGGGGAACAAGGTGATGCCGATCGAGGTGCCCAGGAACACTTCGCGTCCCTGTACATTCAGCGGCCGGCTCAGTTCGTGCACCAGACGCTCCGCCAGCTGTGCGGCCAGCAGGGAGACATCGCCGCTCTGCAGCAGGATCACGAACTCGTCGCCACCGAAGCGCGCCAGGATCGCGTCATCGCCGCCCAGCGCGGAGACCGCGCGGCTGATGCGGCTGGCGAACTGCAACAAGGCTTCGTCGCCGGCCTCGTGACCGAGGGTGTCGTTGACCCGCTTGAAGTCGTCGATATCGGCGAACAGCAATGCCAGTTTGCTATCGGTGCTGCGGGCGGTGTTGAGCAGGTGGTCCAGCCCTTCGCGAAAGCCCAGCCGATTGGTCAGCCCGGTCAGCGCATCGGTGTAGGCCATGTGGCGCACTTCGCGGTCGTGCCGGGCGATGCTCTCGCTCATGCGGCCAAAGGCGGAGATCAGTTCGCCGATTTCGTCGTTGCGCGGATGCGGCGGCAACTGCACCGCATAGTCGCCCTGCTCGATCTGCCGCGCCGCCGACGCCAGCAGGCGTACCGGTGCCACCAGCGTGCGTTGCACGTAGATCGCCAGCAACACCCCCAGCCCGACCAGCGCCGCCAGCAGCACCAGCAGCCAGCCCAGGTCGCGCTTGCCGATCGCATTGAGGTTTTCGACCAGGGTCAGGTTGGCGCTGGACTCGATCTTGCGCACGCGCTCGCGCGACATGCCCACGCGCACGCCGCCGATGCGCTGGTCGCCGATCTTGATCGGCACGGCCACATCCAGCACCTCGGGCGAGGATTGCAGCAACATCTCCCGCGCCGCCACCGCCTTGGCCGCCAGCGGATCGTTCATGGTCTGGCCGTAGCGCTGCAGATTGGGCGTGCCGTCGTGCACCAGCCGCCCGCGCCGATCGAACACCAGCACATAACTCACCACCTGCTGGCGCGAGGCATTGCGCACCAGCGCCCCCACTGCACCCAGGTCGGAGTAATACAGGGGATTGGCCAGGCCCGAGGCCAGCTCGGTGGCCAGCGTTTCGCCGCGGGTGCGCAGACTGCGGTCGAACAGCTCGTGCAGGATCTGCGCGCTCAATCCGCGCACTTCGCGCTGCATGGCGCTCTGGCGCTGCAGCAGCGAGGCCAGGATCGCACCGACCAGCAGCAGGGTCAGTGCCATGACCAACAGAAAACGTGCCTGCAATCCGAAGCGCACCTGACTCATTCCACTTCATCCTTGACGTGCTGCAAGCCGGCGCTCAATGCATCCAGGCGCCTGCGGCTTCCCTCATCCACGGGATGAAACGCAGTGGTGCCGAAGAAACGCTTCAGTGCCGGGCCGGCCTTGGGGTCGGAGGCGGCCTGTAACAGCACGGCGCGCAGGCGGCGTTCCACCGCCGGGTCCATCCCGGTACGTACCATTTCCACCGCACGCGGCACCGGCGCACTGCGGTACACGATGCGGAAATCGCGCTTGAAGGCGGGCGGCAGATGCCGCTCGTCGTCCCAATCGAGATTGCTGAAGGCGCCGGCATCGATCAGGCGCTTGTGTACGAACGCGGCGATGTTCAATTTCGAACCGACCATCAGGTAACCGACCGAGCCCAGCACCTGGGTATCGTCCGGGGAGAGCAGCACGTTGCAGACAATGCCGTTGCGCATCAACTCCAGCATCGGCAGCAGGTAACCGCTGGTGGAGGACGCATTGTGCAATGCCAGGGTGCGCCCGCGTAGTTGCCTGAGCGACTGGATCGGGCTATCGCGGCGCACGAAGAACACGGTATGGAAATCGCGCACGCCATCGCGTTCGGTCATCAGCAACGGATGCGCGCTGCCGCGCTGCTCCAGCAGCATGGCCGCACCGGTGGTCTCGCTGACCCAGTCGACCCGGCCGCGCCGCAGATAGCTGGACATCTGCCGCGCATCCGGCGCCATCAGGATCTCGCCGCGGCGGATGCCCACCTCGCGCATGCGCGGCACCACGTAGTCCAGCAGGGGCTTGAGTTGATCGTAATGCGTGGCCGGATCATCGCTGATGCGTCCCAGCACCAGGACCGAGGACGGCGCTGCCGCAGCCGGCACGGCCAGACCCGCCGCGACGATCAGCCAGCAGGCAATCAGACACCATCGTAGACCGCGCAAAACGGACACTCCCCTAGAGCCGCGGACAGCCTAGCCGAATCTTTGAAGATGTGACAGACGTCAGCTTCCGGACCGCTTGGCCAGCATGGCCATGCGCTGCGCATCGGACAGGATGCCGCGGATCAGCCGCACCTCCTGCTCGGTCATCTCCGCGCGCAGCAGCAGCCGGCGCAGCTTGCGCATCGCCGACTCCGGCGCACGGCCCTTGTGGAAGTCGATCTCGTCCAGGGTGTCACCCAGCTGGCCGAACATACCCTCCAGCTGCGCATGACTGGCCGGCCCGTCGCGCAGGCCGGTGGCCGCCGCAGGCGCCGGTTCGGCCTCGCCAGCGGCCAGATATGCCCGCCGCACTTCGTACGCCAGCACCTGCACCGCCGCCGCCAGATTGAGCGAGCTGAACTGCGGGTCGGAGGGAATATGTACCGCTGCATGGCAGAGCTGCAATTCGTCGTTGGTCAGGCCGGTACGCTCGCGGCCGAACACGAACGCCACCTCGGCCGGCTCACCGGCCTTGGCCAGGGCACGCTGCGCGCCCTGGTCCGGCAGCAACTCCTCCAGGGCCACCCGACGCGCGCGCGCCGTGCAGCCGATCACCAGGGTGCAATCGGCCACCGCTTCGCCCAGGGTGTCGAACACCGGCGCATCGCCGAGCACATCTTCGGCGCCGGCCGAGCGCCGGTAGGCGTCCTCGTCGAGCGCACGCTCCGGCGCCACCAGCACCAGCCGCGAGATGCCCATCGTCTTCATCGCGCGCGCGGCGGCGCCGATGTTGCCTGGATGCTGGGTACCGACAAGGACGAAACGGATGCGCTGGGTGACAGACATGAACGGAGATTGGGGAGCGATTCGGTCGTAGATGGTAAACTGCGCGGCCGGCTTTGGCGCCGGACCGCTCTTTTACCTTCGTCATTGTCCATTCTGCCTTCACGGGAGCTTTCACCATGCAGAAACCCGCCGTCACCGTCATGGTCAAAGCCGCCCGCCTCGCCGGCAATGTGCTGTTGCGCGGCATCAACAAGCTCGATGCGCTCAACGTGGTGCAGAAAGGCCGCATGGACTACGCCAGCGAAGTCGATGCCGATGCCGAGAAGGTCATCATCAAGGAACTCAAGCGCGGCTACCCCGAGTACGCCGTGTTCGGCGAAGAAGGCGGCGTGCAAGGTGGCAAGAGTGGGCGCTACACCTGGGTCATCGACCCGCTCGACGGCACCAGCAACTATCTGCGTGGCTTTCCGCACTACTGCGTGTCGATCGCGCTGGTGGAAAACGGCGAACCCACCGATGCGGTGATCTTCGACCCGCTGCGCAACGAGCTGTTCACCGCCAGCCGCGGCGCCGGCGCGGTGCTCAACGACCGCCGCATCCGCATTGCCGAGCGCAAGGACCTGGAAGGCGCGATGGTCCATACCGGATTCCCGCCGCGCGAACGCGCGCGCGCCAGCGCCCAGCTCAAGTGCGTGGACGCGCTGCTGGTGCAGGCCGAAGACGTGCGCCGTACCGGCTCGGCGGCACTGGACCTGGCCTACGTGGCCTGCGGCCGTGCCGATGCCTACTTCGAAGCCGGCGTCAAAGCCTGGGATATCGCAGCCGGCGTACTGCTGGTGCGCGAAGCCGGTGGCCGCGTCTGCGACTACAAGGGCGCCACCCCGCCGCGCATGGACAACATGGGCCCGGAAACCCAGCAGATCGTCGCCGGCAACATCAAGATCAGCGATGCGCTGCAGAAGGTCATCGTCAACACCGGCTACGCCCGCGAGTTCGACGCCAAGTTCTGATTTGCGCGGCCGTGGGCAAAGTCCGCGGCATTGTCGCCGCGACGGAAACACGCATACAAAAGGCCGGGATCACCCACGGCCTTTTGCGTTGGCTAAACCTGCGGCGACGCACTTGCAAGAGCATGCTTGCGCGACCAGGCATCATCCGAAAAACCCCTCGCGTGCAGGTGCGCGACTACGAATCATGGATATTCATCATGCCAGGACTGGCGCAGCGCCCTGCCCTGGCATCGACTGAGCCTGCGGCCACACTCCACAGTAGCGTGCTGGCGCACGATGGAGTGCCATCGGGGAATCTGCTGCGCAGGGCGCGCCTGGACAGAAACCTGGCCCCACCAAGCAGAAGGCCGGGATCTCTCCCGGCCTTCTGGCATCACAGCGTCAGCGCACGGTTCACGCGATGGCAGCGTGGTAGCGGCGCTCGACTTCTTCCCAGTTCACCGCGTTGTAGAACGCGCCGATGTATTCCGGACGGCGGTTCTGGTACTTCAGGTAGTACGCGTGTTCCCACACGTCCAGGCCCAGAATCGGGGTATTGCCTTCGAACAGCGGGCTGTCCTGGTTGGCCGTGCTCTCCACCACCAGCTTCTTGTCGGGAGTCACGCTCAGCCACGCCCAGCCGGAGCCGAAGCGGCTGACGGCAGCCTTGGTGAAGGCTTCCTTGAACTTATCGAAACCGCCCAGGTCCTTGTCGATCGCCTTGGCGACCTCGCCCTTGGGCTCGCCGCCGCCGTTGGGCGCCAGCACGGTCCAGAACAGCGAATGGTTGGCGTGGCCGCCACCGTTGTTGCGCACCGGACCCTGCAGGTTTTCCGGCAGGCTCTTCAGCTTGGACACCAGCTCCTCGATCGGCAGGTCCGCGTACTCAGTCCCTTCCAACGCCGCGTTGACGTTGTTGATATAGGTCTGGTGATGCTTGGTGTGATGGATTTCCATCGTCTGCGCATCGATGTTCGGTTCCAGCGCGTCGTAAGCGTAAGGCAACTGCGGAAGGGTGTAAGCCATGAGGGTCTCCTGGACTTGCCGCCCGGCGAAGACCGGGCGTTGCGGGGTAGATGGTAAGGACGGCAGCGGCGCTTACCAAGGGTGCAGGCAGGGAAACTTCATCCCATCGCGTGCCGCGCCGTCTTGGCAGCACACCTTGCACCATGCCCCGGTTACTTGCGCGTGAACCGGATCGGCGCGGCGATGCATTCAAAGTCGACACAGTCGCGCAACGGCATACTTGCTCTGCCGCACACATCGTCGCCTCCGGATCGTCTTCATGCGCAAGCCCGCTTTGCTGATCGTCGCCATCGTGCTGCTCGTGGCCGGGCTGTGGGGCATGCGTGCGCTGCAGACGCCCAAGCCGCAGTTCGCGCCCTCACTCAGTGCACCGAGCGCCGCGCCGGTGGCCGCACGGCAGGTGCCGCGCCTGCCCGCCTTTCTGCCGATCGAAGCCATGGCCACCATCGTGCTGATCCAGCGCGGCGGTCCGTTCCCGTATCCACAGGACGGCAGCGTGTTCGGCAATCGCGAACATCGCCTGCCCGAACGCCCGCGCGGTTATTACCGCGAATACACGGTCGACACGCCGGGCAGCGCAGACCGCGGCGCGCGCCGCATCGTCACCGGCGGCACGCCACCGCAGACCTGGTACTACAGCGACGACCACTACCAGACCTTCAAACCCTTCCAGGGCCCGACCCCGGAGCAGGCCCCATGAGCGCCGGCGACTTCGCACTGGACCTGTCCAACCCGCAACAATCGGGTGTGTACCAGGCCGAGACCGACGACCTGGACACCATGGCAGCGCTGGCCCGCGATGCCGGCCTGCGCATCCTGCGCGTGGATCTGGCCACCTGCAGCGACAAGCGCATGCTGCTGATGCGGCTGGCCACCCAGCTGGATTTTCCGCTCGGCTTCGGCCGCAACTGGGATGCGCTCAGCGATGGGCTGCGCGACCTGGCCTGGCTGCCGGCGCCGCGGGGCTATGCCCTGTTGATCGACGGCGCCAACGCACTGGCACAAGCCGCACCGGCCGACCGCGATACCCTGCTGGATATCCTCGACGAAGCCGCCACCAGCTGGGCCTCGCGCGGTCGTACCTTTGCGGCCTTCGTGGCGCCGGCCAGCGCCTGCACCTGATAGGGCCGGCTGGCGCGCATTGGTCGATGCATGACAGGAATCGTCGTGCGCAAACGACCGGAACCCCTCTAGCAGTGTCGGATCTGCGACTGCATCGAGTGACGGCAACATTCCAATCCAGGGCCGTTGCGCCGCTGCGGTGACCAAGCGCGCCCAATGCAGCAGATCCGGGCGTGCAGCCAGCTATATTCACGACGCAAACGATGTTTGCCTTTGACATCGCCGGCGGGTTCGCAGTCCATCCGGTGGCGGCGCGTGCAACACCGACCACTGCATGGCGCAATGTCCTGGATCAACGTGACCCATACAGCGGCAGACCTGCTACAGCACTGCAGCGCGGCAGTGGGCACCATTTCCACTCAGCAATGCCGCGCAGCCACGATCCATCACCCGCAATCGGCGCCGCGCAGGTTCGGCTTGCAGGAGATGGCCGATACATCGGCGCACCGACCCGCCAGTCGACCAATCAACTATCCAGCTCGCTCCAGCGCGCGTAGGCCGTATCCAGCTGCGCCTGCGCATCGCCCAGCGCGGCGATGTGCGCCGCCATGGCCGCGGTGTCGCGCTGGTAGAAGCCCGGGTCGTTCATCGCCTCGGTCAGTGCAGCCACCTGCTGCTCCAGCGTCTCGATCAGGCCGGGCAACTGCTCCAGCTCGCGCGCGTCCTTGTAGCTCAACTTGCGCTTGGGCGCAGCCTCCACTGGCGCCGCAGTGGCCGCCGGCGCAGTCGCCACTGCGGTGGCCGAGGCCTTGGCCACCGCCATCGCGCTGGTGGCCGGCGTGCGCCGCTGGCGCAGCGAATCGCTGTAGCCGCCGACGTAATCGCCGATCAGGCCATCGCCCTCCATCACCAGCGTGGAAGTCACCACGTTGTCCAGGAAGTCGCGATCATGGCTGACCAGCAGCAGCGTGCCGCTGTATTCGCCCAGCAGCTCTTCCAGCAGCTCCAGGGTTTCCACGTCCAGATCGTTGGTCGGCTCGTCCATTACCAGCAGGTTGGACGGCTGTGCGAACAGGCGCGCCAGCAGCAGGCGATTGCGCTCGCCGCCGGACAGCCGGGTGATCGGCGCGCGCGCGCGTTCGGGCGTGAACAAAAAGTCCTGCAGGTACGCATGCACGTGCTTGCGCTTGCCGTTGATCTCCAGGAAATCGCGGCCCTCGGCCACGTTCTCGATCGCGCTCCAGTCTTCGCGCAGGGTCGAGCGGTACTGATCGAAGTAGGCAATCTGCAGATTGGTGCCGATGCGGATTTCGCCCTGCTGCGGCTGCAGCTCGCCCAGCAACAGCTTGAGCAAGGTGGTCTTGCCGCTGCCGTTGGGGCCGATCAGGCCGATGCGATCGCCGCGCTGGATGATGGTGGAAAAGTCCTTGACCATCGTGCGCGCACCGAACGCGAAGCCGACCTCCTTGGCCTCGATCACCTTCTTGCCGGAGGACTCGCCCTGCGAGACTTCCATGCGCACATTGCCGGTGAGCTCGCGCCGCTGCACGCGCTCGTTGCGCATCGACTCCAGCCGCCGCACGCGGCCTTCGTCGCGGGTGCGCCGCGCCTTGATGCCCTGACGGATCCAGATCTCTTCCTGTGCCAGCAACTTGTCGAAGCGCGCATTCTCCTGCGCCTGTGCGTTCAACCGCTCCTCGCGGCGGCGCTCGTAATTGGCCCAGTCGCCGGGCCAGCTGGTGACCTGGCCACGATCGATCTCGACGATGCGGGTGGCCAGCGCACGCAGGAAACGGCGGTCATGGGTGACGAACAGCACGCTGCCGTTCCAGCCCTTCAGGAAGGTTTCGAGCCAGTCGATGGCTTCGATGTCCAGGTGGTTGGTCGGCTCGTCCAGCAGCAGCACGTCCGGTGACGACACCAGCGAACGCGCCAGCAGCACGCGCCGCTTCATGCCGCCGGACAGCCGCGCAAACTCCGCATCGCCATCCAGTTCCAGCTTGGTCAGCGTCTCGCCGACGCGCTGATCCAGCGCCCAACCCTCGGCCGCGTCGATCTTGGCCTGCACCTTGCCGAACGCCTCGGCGTCGAACACCTCGGCATGGCTGAGCTGGTGGAACTCGGCCAGCCAGTGGCCCAACTCGCCCAGGCCATCGGCCACCACGTCGAACACGCTGCCGCCGGTGCCCTGCGGCACCTCCTGCTCCAACCGAGCGATGCGCACCCCCTGCTGCACGCGCACCTCGCCGTCATCGGGCCTGAGCTCGCCGGCGATCAATTTCATCAAGGTCGATTTGCCGGCACCGTTGCGCCCGATCAGGGCGATACGCTCGCCCGGCTCGATCGTCAGGTCGGTTTTTTCCAGCAACAACGGGCCGCCGACGCTGTAGTCGACGCTTTGCAGAGTGATTAAAGGCATGGCGCAATTGTACGGGATTGGTGATTGGGGATTCGGGATTGGCAAACGCGCACGCTGTCGCGGTGACGAATCCCGAATCCCTCCTCCCCAATCCCGGGCTAAAATGCGCCATGAACGAATTCTCCGCGCTGCCGCTGTCGCCGGCCCTGGCCCCCGGTATCGACGCCCTTGGCTATACCGTCCTCACTCCCATCCAGGCGCAGAGCCTGCCGCCGATCCTGCAGGGGCTCGATGTCATCGCCCAGGCGCCGACCGGCAGCGGCAAGACCGCTGCCTTCGGGCTGGGCCTGCTGCAGAAGCTCGACCCGGCGCTGACCCGCGCGCAGGCGCTGGTGCTGTGCCCCACCCGCGAACTGGCCGATCAGGTCGGCAAGCAGCTGCGAAAGCTGGCCACCGGCATTCCCAACATGAAACTGGTGGTGCTGACCGGCGGCATGCCGCTCGGCCCGCAGCTGGCCTCGCTGGAGGCGCACGACCCGCAGGTGGTGGTGGGCACACCCGGCCGCATCCAGGAGCTGGCCCGCAAGCGTGCCCTGCACCTGGGTGGCGTGCGCACGCTGGTGCTGGACGAGGCTGACCGCATGCTGGACATGGGGTTCGAGGAACCCATCCGCGAGATCGCCAGCCGCTGCGACAAGCAGCGCCAGAGCCTGCTGTTCTCGGCCACGTTCCCGGACATCATCCGCACGCTCGCGCGCGAGATCCTCAAGGACCCGATCGAAATCACCGTCGAAGGCGCCGACAACGCACCGGAAATCGACCAGCAATTCTTCGAGGTCGATGCCACCTATCGACAGAAGGCGGTGGCCGGCCTGTTGCTGCGCTTCAACCCCGAGTCCAGCGTGGTGTTCTGCAATACCCGCAAGGAAGTGGATGAGGTGGCCGGCTCGCTGCAGGAATTCGGGTTCTCCGCACTGGCCCTGCACGGCGACATGGAACAGCGCGACCGCGATGAGGTGCTGGTGCGCTTCGTCAACCGCAGCTGCAACGTGCTGGTGGCCAGCGACGTGGCCGCACGCGGGCTGGACGTGGAAGACCTGTCGGCGGTGGTCAACTACGAGCTGCCCACCGATACCGAAACCTACCGTCACCGGATCGGCCGCACCGCGCGCGCCGGCAAGCACGGCCTGGCGTTGAGCCTGGTGGCCCCGCGCGAAGCGGCGCGTGCGCAGGCGCTGGAAGCCGAGCAAGGCCAGCCGCTGAAGTGGTCGCGTGCACCACTGGCCACCGCCCGCCCGGCGCAGTTGCCGCAGGCGGCGATGACCACCCTGCGCATCGACGGCGGCAAGACCGACAAGCTGCGTGCCGGCGACATCCTGGGTGCGCTCACCGGTGAAGCCGGGCTGTCGGGCGCTGCGATCGGCAAGATCGCCATCTACCCCACCCGCTCCTACGTCGCCATCGCGCGCGCCCAGGTCGCCAAGGCGCTGGCGCACCTGCATGCGGGCAAGATCAAGGGCCGCCGGTTCCGGGTCAGCAAGCTCTGAACGGCTCGGTGGCCGGCACGTCCGCTGGCCTCGCGACCGAAGGTCGGCGCCGGGCAGGTATCGCCTCGAGCCGCTACGCCGCAAGAGGCGGCAGCGCGGCAGCACCTTCGAAAGTCACCACGCTGCCGCATTGCACTGCGGACGCTGCGTCAGGCGTGCCAGCGCGCATCGCCTCGCCACCGGCAGCTGGCGCATGCTGGCGCCTGATGGACGGACTAAGAGCAGCTAGCAAAACTACTGCGCGGCCGCCAGGCGGGCGCGGTCGGTGCTCGGAATCGGCATGTACCACTCGTACACTGCGGTTCCTCCGCGCCGTCCGCACCCACCTGACGACCGCTCGTTACGTTTTGTTAGCCGCTCTAAATCCCGGTACCGGGCAGAGCCGACGCGCATGCGCGGTGTTGGCGCATACAGACACCGCAGGATCAACGGGCTGCACTTGCGACAGGCACCCGCAGCAGCATGGCAAGGGCACAACCGCACTGCCGGATGCGCCCCGAGCGCTCAGCCCGCGCCCTGCGGACTCAGTAGCACAACGTCGCCAGCAACGGCACGTCGTTGGCCCACTTCGCGCGGCCCTGCAGTGCGGCCAGTTCCACCAGCACCGCGGCACCGACGACCTCGAGCTCCAGCTGTGCGGCCAGACTCAGCGCGGCACGCAGCGTGCCACCGGTGGCCAGCACGTCGTCGACGATCAGCACGCGTGCGCCGCGCGGCAGTGCGTCTTCGTGCATTTCGATGCGGTCGGTACCATATTCCAGCGCGTATTCCTGGATCAGCGTGCGTCCGGGCAGCTTGCCCGGCTTGCGGACCGGCACAAAGCCGGTACGCAGTTCGCGCGCCAACGCCGCACCAAGAATGAAGCCGCGTGCCTCGATACCCAGCACCGCATCCAGCGGCGTGGTGCGCCAGGGCTGCGCCATCTCGTCCAGCGCCGAGGCGAAGTCCGGACCGTCCGACAACAGCGGGGTGATGTCCTTGAACACGATGCCCGGCTTGGGAAAGTCGGCGATGTCGCGGATCCGGCCTGCCCAGTGGTTGGGGCCGGAAGGGTGAGTGCCGGCGCAGCGGCTGCAGTCAGTCATGGTGGCGGTGGCGTCGTGGCCAGTGGGGACGCCCTATTCTAGTTGGTGCACGCCGTTGACGCCGCCTTGACGGCACAGCGGAATCTAAGCGCGTCAGGAACTGCACGAGAGCATCGAACATCCGGCGCGATCGCGTGCCCAGTCCGGACGCCGCGCGGCGAAGGCCTCGCGGCCCGGCTGATCGTCATAGGGCCGGCGCATGACCTCCAGCAGCTCCTGCACGCCAGCCGGATCGCCCTGCTCGGCCCGGTCGATGGCCTGCTGCGCAAGATAATTGCGCAGCACATAACGCGGATTGGCCTGGCGCATGCGCGCGCGCCGCTGCTCGGGCGACAGCGAATCCTGGCGCAACCGTGCAGCATAACGCCGCATCCATTCCTGCAACGGCACCGCCGCCGCCTGGCGCTGGTCCTGGTCGTAGAACGCGTCGCGCAGCAGTTCGGGCTCGGGATGCTCGGCTGACATGTCGATCAGGCCGCGGAAGGTCAGCGTCATGTCCATCTGGCCCTGCCGCATCAGCACGCGCAACGCATCGATCAGCTCCAGATCCTCGTCGCGGCACTCGGCCAGCCCGAGCTTGGCAGCGGTATCGCGGCGGTCGCAGGCCAGATAGGTGTCGCGAAACCGGTCCAGTCCCTGCTGCAGCGGTGCGGCATCGGCAAACAGTGGCGCCAGTGCCTGCGCCAGTCGCCCCAGATTCCAGTACGCCACCTGCGGCTGGGTGCCGAAGCGATACCGACGCCCCTGCGCGTCGGTGGTATTGGGCGTCCAGTCCGGATCGTAATCGTCGACCCAACCGTAGGGACCGTAATCGATGGTCAGGCCCAGGATCGACATGTTGTCGGTATTCATCACGCCATGCACGAAACCGACCCGCATCCAGTGCGCCACCATCGCCGCGGTGCGCTCGCAGATTTGCGCGAACCAATCGGCATACAGCGTCTCTCCTGCGCCGGCAAGGGCAGGAAAATCGCGCGCGATGGTGAACTCCACCCATTGCCGCAGCAGGGCCAGATCGCCACGCACACTCGGCAACTCGAAGTTGCCGAAGCGGATGAACGAGGGCGCCCCCCGGCACACGATCGCACCCGGTTCGCGTTGCGGGCGGCCGTCGTAGAACATGTCGCGCACCACGGCGTCGCCGGTGACAACCAGGCTCAACGCACGCGTGGTCGGCACACCCAGGTGATGCATCGCTTCGCTGCACAGGAATTCGCGGATCGACGAGCGCAACACCGCGCGGCCATCGGCACCGCGCGAATACGGCGTGGGGCCGGCACCCTTGAGCTGCAACTCGTAGCGCCCGCCATCGACGCCGATCGCCTCGCCCAGCGAAATCGCCCGGCCGTCGCCCAGTTGCCCGGCCCAATGCCCGAACTGATGGCCGCCATAGTTGACCGCCCATGGCTGCATGCCGGGGTACAGCGCATTACCGCCGAACACCTCGGCAAAGCGCGCGCTGCCGATCTCGGCCGCATCCAGCCCCAGCGCCTGCGCCATTTCCGACGAATGCGCGATCACGCGCGGAGCGGCCACCGGCGTCGGCAGTACCGAGGACCAGGCGGCGGCCACCTCGCGGCGGCGCGGCCCTTGCTCCGGATCGCCGGGCAATTCACGGCGCAAACGATTGTCGAACTGCAACTGTGTCATGTGAGAAGCCTAGGCCACATGAGGTGAATGCGACACTGCCCGCGCGCAACCGGGAGCTGCACTGCTTCGCATCGCGCGCGGCAGCGAGCTCGTCCTGCACACGTCGGCGACGGCCGATCCTCGCTAATGGGCGAGTGCGTTCCGGTCGCTCACCGGGTTTCCCGTCGGCCGCCAGGCCGTGCCGCGCGCCACCTGATGCACCCTGCCCACTCTCCCAAGCTGCCGATCTTCCCTCCACCGTTTCCCTGGACGACATCGCCCATGCCCGCTCGCGCCTTCCGCTGGTTTCGCCCCGCCATCCTGCTGCTCGGCTCGTTGGCCCTGACAGCCTGCAGCAGCGTGTTCTTCGGCAGCATCAACGCCGCTTCCAGCCGCGCCGGCATCGTCGAGCACCCCAACCAGGTCTTCGACACCGCACATGGCCTGGCGCTGGATGTCTACCAACCGCAGGGCGCGGTCGATGCACCGGTGGTGGTGTTCTTCTACGGCGGCACCTGGAAGCGCGGTTCGCGCGCCAACTACCGTTGGGTGGGGCGCGCCCTGGCCCGCCAGGGCGTGGTGGCGATGGTCGCCGATTACCGTAAATACCCGCAGGTGGGCCTGCAGGGCTTCATGACCGATGCCGCCAGCGCAACCGCCTGGGGGTATCGGCATGCACAGGCGTACGGCGGCGATCCCAAGCGGCTGGCCGTGATGGGCCACTCGGCCGGGGCGCACATCGCCGCATTGCTGGGCACCGATGCGCGCTGGCTGCACGCGCAGGATCTCGAACCACGGCAGCTGTGCGGAGTGGTCGGGCTGGCAGGGCCATACGACTTCCTGCCGATGACCGACCCGGAGCTGGTCGAGATCTTCGGCGACGCACCGGCCGCGCAACGGCAATCGCAGCCGGTGGAATACGTCGGCGGCGACGAACCGCCAATGCTGTTGCTGCACGGTGACGCCGACCGCGTGGTCGAGCTGGAGAACAGCAGCACGTTGCAGAAGGCGCTGCATCGCAAGGGAAGCGTTGCCGCGCTGAAGGTCTATCCCGGCATGGGCCACATGGGCATCGTGCTGGCATTGCGCAAACCGCCGCAACGCTCGGCGGTGCTGCGCGACACCGTAGAATTTCTGCGCACTTGCAAGGCGCCGTGACGCCTGTGGCGAGCACACCGATGTCTGTTGCAAGCAGCGCCGCTGATCAATGCCTGGTCACTGATCTATGCGCCGACTCAGGAACAGACGGCGCGCAATCGCTCGCCGTCCACGGTGTCACCTGGCGTGCACCGGACGCGCGTCAATCGGCCGACTTGCTGCCCATCAGTTCGTACGGGCCGCCTTTCTTCAATGCAGCCTGATAGGCCGGCCGCGCCTCGATCCGCTCCAGGAAGGCGCGCAGCTTCGGGTAGGGTTCCAGGCCGCCACCGCGCGCAGCGGCGGCCTGTACCGGGAAACTCATCTGGATGTCGGCCGCGGTGAAGCGCTCACCGGCAAACCACTGGTGAGCCTGCAGCGTCTGCTCCATCCAACCCAGATGCAGCTTGACCTGCGGGCCGACAAAACCCGACATCGCCTTGTCCACGATCGCGCGCGCAACGGGTTTGGCAAAAAACGGCATCGGCGCGCTGCGAATGCGGCCGAAGATCAAGGTCATCAGCAGTGGCGGCATCGCCGAGCCTTCGGCGTAGTGTATCCAGTAGCGGAACTGCTGGCGCTCGGGCGAGTCGATCGGTCGCGCCGGTGGCGAGAGCGCACACTCGGTGTCGTAGCGCTCGGTCAGATAGTCGAGGATCGCACCCGACTCGGCGATGGTCAGCCCGCCATCCACGATCACCGGCGATTTGCCGAGCGGATGGATCGCACGCAGCGCCGCCGGCGCCAGCATGGTCTTGGGATCGCGCTCGTGGCGCACGATCTGGTATGGCAACGCCAGCTCTTCGAGCAGCCACAGCACACGCTGCGAACGGGAGTTATTGAGATGGTGAACAGTGATCATGGCAGCGGCCGCACACGGAAAGCGCCATCCTAACCAGCCATGCGTCGTCGCTGCGCGCACAGCGAACACGCGCCTGCTCCGAAGACGTCGTCGGCAGCTACCCGGCCGCGACGGCAAGCCACCGCCCGCTCGTTGCGGCACGAAACAATGCATCGGCGAAGCACCACACGCAGGAGCAAAGGCATTGCCCTGCCGACGACAGTCACCATCGCAGTACCTGCAGCCCGGAACGATCGGGAAGCGGCACCTAGACGTCTTACGTACCGCTACAGATCGACAGGCAATAAAAAACGCCGGTCGCTTGCGCGACCGGCGTTCTTGGCAACCTTACGGTTGCAGACGGATTAGACCGCCTGCACCTGGTCAGCCTGCATGCCCTTCTGGCCCTGCACGGCGACGAAGGAGACCTTCTGGCCTTCCTGCAGCGACTTGAAGCCGGTGCCCTGGATGGCACGGAAGTGCACGAACAGGTCCGGGCCGCTTTCCGGGGTGATGAAGCCGAAGCCCTTGGCATCATTGAACCACTTCACGACACCGTTCTGACGATCTGACATTTTACTAACTCCTGAACTTTTGGATGGATAAATCGCAGCAACCGAGAAACCGGCGCTGAGACTGAGTTGCAGGCGTTGGTAAAGCGGAACGATGGAGCGGGATCGAATGAGATCTAGCTACACCAGGCCACGATTCACGGTGACCCTTGCAAACACAGTGGGTGCACAGTACTCGTGTTTTATGTAAAAAGCGACACCTTCGGACAAAAGTTTTGCTGTCGGGCGCGTTCCGACCGCCTGTCAGGCCATTCCCCCGCCCGTCACATGAATGAATACGATCTCCCGGCGTGCTCGGTCGTCCGCCGCCGCAGCGATTTCCGCCATTCATGATCGGCTCGGCACCTTGGTCGCACCGACCCAACCCGCCTCCCTGCACGACGTATTAGGTATGTGTGTGGCAGATGGTGGCAGGCACCGCCTCCCCGCCACATGCTGCGTTCCCGCCGCGACCGGTCGGCGTATCATGGCCGCCCTTTGCACCTGGTTTCCTGATGGCTCTCACCGCCACCGTCCGCAGGGCGGAACTGCAGATCAGCGACATGGATCGCGGCTATTACGCCAATCATTCGCTGACCCTGGCCCAGCACCCTTCCGAAACCGATGAACGGCTGATGGTGCGGCTGCTGGCGTTCGCCCTGTTCGCCGACGACCGGCTGGAATTCGGCCGCGGCCTCAGCAACGACGACGAGCCGGACCTGTGGCGGCGCGACTACACCGGCGACCCGGACCTGTGGATCGATCTCGGCCAGCCCGACGACAGCCGCGTGCGCAAGGCCTGCAACCGCTCGCGCGAGGTGGTGGTCATCGGCTACGGCGGCCAGGCCACCGAAACCTGGTGGAAGAAGCACGCCAATGCCATGGGCAGGCACCGCAACCTGCGCGTGATCGAGCTCGAATCGCAGGCCACCGAGGCGCTGGGCGCGTTGATCCAGCGCGGCATGCGCTTTGACGTGATCATCCAGGACGGCGAAGTGCAGATGCTGGCCGACCACGGCAGCGTCACCCTGACCCCGATGGTGCGGCAAGCCCCGGCCGAATGAACATGCGGTGCGACGTGCTGGTCATCGGCGCCGGTGCCGCCGGCCTGATGAGCGCCTTCACCGCCGGCCGCCGCGGCCGCCAGGTGCTGGTGATCGACCATGCCAACAAGGTCGGCAAGAAGATCCTGATGTCCGGCGGCGGGCGCTGCAACTTCACCAATACCGGCACCACGCCGGGCAACTTCCTCTCTGCCAACCGGCACTTCTGCAAATCGGCCCTGGCGCGCTACAGCCCCGGCGATTTCGTGGAGCTGGTCGAACGCCACGGCATTGCGTACCACGAGAAGGAGCTGGGCCAGTTGTTCTGCGACATTTCGTCCAAGCAGATCGTGCGCCTGCTGCTGGACGAGTGCGAGGCGGCCGGGGTGCAAGTCCGCACCCAGTGCCAGGTGCAATCGGTGCAGCGCGACAGCGACGGCTTCAGCGTGCAGACCAGCGCTGGCCGCGTGCAGGCGCAATCGCTGATCGTCGCCACCGGCGGGCTGTCGATTCCCAGCATGGGCGCCAGCGGCTTGGGCTATGCGCTGGCCCAGCAGTTCGGCCACACGCTGCTGCCGACACGCGCCGGGCTGGTGCCGCTCACCTTGAGCGGCAAGCACCAGGAACGCCTGCAGGACCTGTCCGGGCTGGCCTTGCCGGTGGAAGCGCACTGCAACGGCGTCAGTTTCCGCAATTCCATGCTGCTGACCCATCGCGGCGTCAGCGGTCCGGCGATCCTGCAGATCTCTTCCTATTGGCAACCGGGCGACGACCTGCGCCTGGACCTGCTGCCCGGCCACGATGCGGCGGCGTGGCTGCGCGAGCAGAAGCAGCAACGTGGCGCCACCGAACTGCGCAACGTACTGGGCGATGTGCTGCCGCGGCGCTTCGCGCAGCGGCTTTGCGAGGTGTGGCTGCCGGACAAGCCGGTGCGGCAGCTGGACCCGCCGCAGCTGCAGAGCGCGGCCGATCTCCTCGGCGCGTTCCCGCTGGTCGCCAGCGGAACCGAGGGCTACCGCACCGCTGAAGTCACCCTGGGCGGCGTCGATACCCACCAGGTCTCCAGTGCCACGATGGAGTCGCGGCTGACCGCTGGCCTGTACTTCGTCGGCGAGGTGCTGGACGTCACCGGCTGGCTGGGCGGATACAACTTTCAGTGGGCGTGGGCATCCGGACATGCCGCCGGAAGCGTGGCATAGCGCCACGGCGCGGCGTTGCGCATCGGCGACCGAGCACGACATCGGCGCGCTCGGGATGTAAGACAGACACTGTCATCGTCCGCGCACCAACCGCCGATCGCCCTGCTCGGCGAGGTCATTGCCGGCTCAATTCTTGCACTACGTCTCACACTGGATGCGGCATGATCCACACACATGGACGTGCCTGACCCCTTCGTGTATTAAAGCCCGTCTCTAGGGAGCCGCGCATGCAAAAAGGCAAAGATCTCACCCTCCGCCTGATGATCGTCGACGACAGCGTGGAGAGTGCCGAGACGATCGTCACCGCGCTGCGCAACGGCGGCATCGCGGTGCGTCCTTCGCGTCCGCAGAACCAGGAGGAGCTGGCCAGCATGCTCTCGGGCCAGATCGATCTGGCCATCCAGGGCCAGGCCCAGCAGGTGCCGATGAGCGCCCTGCAGGCGCAGATCGCGGGCAGCGGCAAGGACATTCCGGTCATCCTGCTGGCCGAGCGGATCGAAGAGAACGCCATTGTCGAGACGGCTTCCCATGGCGTGCGTGCCATCGCCTTGCGTCATCGTCCCGAGCATCTGCTGGCGCTGGTGCGCTCGGAGTGGGCCGACCTGCAGGCACGCCGTGGCCTGCGCCGCATCGAAGCACAGATGCGCGAGACCGAGCGCCGCTGCGATGCCTTGATCGCTTCCTCGCGCGACCCCATCGCCTACGTGCACGAAGGCATGCATATCCGCGCCAACGAGGCGTATCTGGAAATGTTCGGCTTCGAGTCGTTCGACGATGTCGAAGGCATCTCGCTGCTGGACATGATTGCCGCCCAATACGTCGACGATTTCAAGCAACTGCTGAAGGCCATGTCCAAGGGCGAGCCGCCGCCGGCGCAGTACAAGGTCGACGCGCGCCGGCTGGAGGGCGACACCTTTCCGGCAACGATGGAGTTCGCCACCGCCACGTATGAAGGCGAACCCTGCATCCAGGTGGTGTTCCGCCGCCGCGAGGAGTTCGACCCGGAACTGGCACGCGAGGTCGAGGACCTGCGCCAGCGCGACCAGGTCACCGGACTGCTCAACCGTCCCACCTTCATGGTGGCGCTGGAACAGGCGGTGGCACAGGCCGGTCGCAGCGAGGGCCAGTCCGGTTTCCTGCTGATCGAGCCCGATCACTACACGCGCATCCTCCCCGAGATTGGACTGGATTCGGCCGATGCCCTGATCGCCGCGATGGCCGCACACGTGGCCGGCGTGGTGGACGAGAGCGTGGTGGCCGCACGCTTCGGCGAGCACAGCTTCGCGCTGCTGATGGACGGCAACTATGCGCGCACCCATGCCACCGCAGAAACCGTGCGCGATGCGTTTGCGCAGCATGTCTTCAGCGTCGGCGCGCGCTCGGCCACGGTGACGGTGAGCATCGGCGGAGTGCAGATCGGCGAAAAGATCGCCAGCATCGGCCAAGTACTCAATCGCGGCACCGAGGCGGTGCGCACCACCGCCGAGCTGGGCGGCAACGCGGTCAGCATCTACGACCCGGCCGCCTCGGACCGCGCCGAGGAAGAACGCATCGCACGCTGGGTCGAACACCTGCGCGAAGCGCTGGCCGGCGACGGCTTCCTGCTGCACTACCAGCCGGTGCTCAACCTGCAGGGCGAGCCGCTGGAGCTGTACCAGGCCTTCCTGCGGCTGGAGCGCAACGGCGAGATGATGTCGCCCAACGCCTTCATGGCGATCGCCGAAGAACACGACCTGATCACCGAGATCGACCGTTGGGTGGTGGCGCGCGCGATCCGCCAGCTCGGCGAGCGGCAGCGTGCGGGCCACAAGACGCACCTGCTGGTGCGCATCGGACCCAACTCGTTCTCCGATCCGCAGATGATCGACACCATCCGCGAGCAGTTGGCGGTATACGGCGTGCCGGGCGAACGGCTGTGGTTGCAGACCCCGGAATCAAAGGTGTTCACCCATCTGCGCAATGCGCAGCAATTCCTGGCGGCGGTATCGGCAATGGGCTGCAAGGTCGGGCTGGAACAATTCGGTTCGGGCCTGGACTCGTTCCAGCTGCTGGCGCACTTCCAGCCGGCCTTCCTCAAGCTGGATCGCGGCATCACCGGCGAGGTCGCCTCGGCGCGCGAAAGCCAGGAGAAGATCCGCGAGATCACCTCGCGCGCGCAGCCGGCCGGCATTCTGACCGTGGCCGAGTTCGTCGCCGATGCGCAGTCGATGAGCAGCTTCTTCAGTGCAGGGGTGGACTATGTGCAGGGCGACTTCGTGGCACCCACCGGGCCGCTGATGAACTACGAATTCGGCTGAGGCGACCGAAAGCCGGTCACACAGGAAAACAAAAAACCCGCAAGGCGCGGGTTTTTTGTTTCCTTCAAGCCGATACGCTGTCGATGGGCTTGCGACTAGACGATGCAGCGAGCGACGGTCGCATCGAGCGTGGGTGGCGCGCTCATGTGGCCGTTGCACCGATGATCGATACTGACTCCGGCGGCGCCTTCCGCATCACACCGAGCCGCGATGTCGAGAGCCGTTTACAGTGCCGTGCCATTGGCCGCACGCAGCGCCGCAATGCGCTCGGTCAACGGCGGGTGGCTCAGGAACAGGCGACGCAACCCGTCGCCGACCGCGCCGGAGATACCGAAGGCCTGCACCTGCGAGGGCAAGGTGCTCTGCCCGTGATTGAGCGACAGGCGTTCCAGGGCCGCGATCATCTTGCTGCGGCCGGCCAGCTGTGCGCCACCGGCATCGGCACGGAACTCGCGGCGACGCGAGAACCACATGGCGATCATGGTGGCGAACACACCCAACACCATCTCCAGCGCGAACACGATGATGTAGTACGCAAACCCTCGGCCACCTTCGCGGTCGCCCGACACGACGCTGTCGATGATGCCGCCGACCACGCGCGCCAGTACGATCACGAAGGTGTTCAGCACGCCCTGCAGCAGGGCCATGGTCACCATGTCGCCGTTGGCCACGTGCGCGATCTCGTGGCCGAGCACGGCCTCGGCTTCGTCCTGGCTCATGTTCTGCAACAGGCCGGTCGAGACGGCGACCAGCGCGTTGTTGCGATTGGCGCCGGTGGCGAAGGCATTGATCTCCGGCGCGTTGTAGATCGCCACTTCCGGCATGCCGATACCGGCTGCCTGGGCCTGGCGCTGCACCGTCTCCACCAGCCAGCGCTCGGTCGGCGTGCGCGGCTCGGTGATCACCTGGGCGCCAGTGCTGCGCTTGGCCATGAACTTGGACAGCAACAGCGAGATGAAGGAGCCACCGAAGCCGAGAATGGCTCCCATCACCAGCAAGCCGCTCATCTGCGCAGGATTGACGCCCAGGACCGACATCACGACGCTGGCGAGCATCAACACCGCCAGGTTGGTCAGCAGGAACAGGAAGATGCGGTTGAACATGACGCGCGGGCTCCACTCGAAGGGGGTGAACTGCTGCGGATCTGCGGACAGCCCCGCTTGAAATCAAGCGCGCATCTGACCGACGATTCAGCTGTCCATGCCCTCACCTTCCTACCGCGGCCGCTTCGCGCCCTCCCCGACCGGCCCGCTGCACTTCGGCTCGCTGCTGGCCGCCTTCGGCAGCTGGCTGCTCGCCCGCCATGCCGGCGGGCAGTGGTGCGTGCGCATCGAAGACATCGATCCACCACGCGCCGAAGCCGGTGCCTCCGAGCGCCAACTGCGCACCCTGGCTGCCTTTGGCCTGGTGTCTGACCTGCCGGTGATCCGGCAATCCGATCGCGACATGCATTACACCACCGCACTCACCACCCTGATGGATGCCGGGCTGGCGTTCGAATGCAGCTGCAGCCGCGCCGATCTCGCCGGCATGGGCGGCATCCACCACGCCTGTGTCGCCCCACTGGGCGCACGCCGCGCGGTGCGGTTGCGGGTGCCGCCGCAGTCGCCGGTGGGCTTCGACGACGCGCTGCAGGGGCGCATCGTGCAGGACGTGTACGCGGAGGTGGGCGATGTGGTGCTGCGGCGTGCCGATGGCTACTGGGCCTACCAGCTCGCGGTGGTCGTGGACGATGCGGCGCAGGCCGTGACCGACGTGGTGCGCGGCGCCGACCTGCTCGATTCCACCCCGCGCCAGCTGGTGCTGCAGCGCGCCCTGGGCCTGCCGCAGCCACGCTATCTGCACCTGCCGCTGATCCTGGATGCCGAGGGCCGCAAGCTGTCCAAGTCGCACGCCGCCCCCGCGCTGGACGATGCGGACCCGCTGCCCGCACTACGCAGCGCCTGGCAGGCACTTGGGCAGCAGCCTGCTGCACTGCCGCGGTATGGCGGCGTGGACACGCTGCTGCAGCAGGCCGTGCAGCATTTTTCGCCGGATCTGCTGCCGGCCACGCCCACCCTCGAGATGTCCATGCACGCATCGCCCCCGCCGCGTGACTAGAATTGCGCCCCAGCACCGGCATCCGGGCGCGGCGCCTGCGCCACCGCCCTGACCGCCTCCAGCCTCACCTGCTCATTGGAGTCGTCATGACATCTCGCGTCGCATTGGTCACCGGCGGCACCGGCGGTATCGGCACCGCCATCTGCAAGCGCCTGGCCGACCAGGGCCATCGGGTCGCCAGCAATTTCCGCAACGAGGAAAAGGCGCGCGACTGGCAACAGCGCATGCAGGCGCAGGGCTACGACATCGCCCTGTTCCGTGGCGATGTGGCCTCGTCCGAGCATGCGCGCGCATTGGTCGAGGAGGTCGAAGCGGCACTCGGCCCGATCGAGGTGCTGGTCAACAATGCCGGGATCACCCGCGACACCACCTTCCACCGCATGACCGCCGAACAGTGGCATGACGTGATCAATACCAACCTCAACTCGGTGTTCAACGTCACCCGCCCGGTGATCGAGGGCATGCGCAGGCGCGGTTGGGGCCGGGTGATCCAGATCAGTTCCATCAACGGGCTCAAGGGCCAGTACGGCCAGGCCAATTACGCCGCCGCCAAGGCCGGCATGCACGGCTTCACCATCTCGCTGGCGCGCGAGAACGCTGCCTTCGGAGTGACCGTCAACACGGTCTCGCCCGGTTACGTGGCCACCGACATGGTGATGGCGGTGCCGGAGGAAGTGCGCGCCAAGATCGTGGCCGACATTCCCACCGGCCGGCTGGGCCGGCCGGAAGAGATCGCCTATGCGGTGGCGTTCCTGGTGGCGGAAGAGGCTGCCTGGATCACTGGCTCCAATCTGGACATCAACGGCGGCCACCACATGGGCTGGTAACGTTTGCTGCAACTTTGCGGTGCAGCATGGATTTGACCCAAAAACCATGCTGCGCACCATTTTTAATGTGTCCGCTTAAGCAAATAAGGCAGTTTGGCTGTTGCAACCGCTGCTGCGCTGCGCCATCCTGCGCGCACTATCAGTGTGAGTGAACGTTCCATGGCCGGACTTCGCATCATCAAGAAGTATCCCAATCGCCGTCTCTACGACACCGAGATTTCCAGTTACATCACCATTGAAGACGTCCGCCAGCTGATCATCGATGGCGAAGAGTTCGAGGTCCGCGACGCCAAGAGCGGCGAAGACCTCAGCCGCGCGGTCCTGCTGCAGATCATCGCCGACCAGGAACAGGACGGCGAGCCCATGCTCTCCACCCAGCTGCTGAGCCAGATCATCCGCTTCTACGGGGATTCGCTGCAGGGCTTCATGGGCAACTACCTGGAGCGCAGCATGCAGGTGTTCCTGGACCAGCAGCAGCAGTTCCGCCAACAGATGGGCAACCTGCTCGGGCAGACCCCGTGGGCGATGATGAACCAGCTGACCGAGCGCAACCTGGAGCTGTGGCAGGAATTCCAGCGCAACTTCGGCGCCGGCTTCGGTCGTCCGGGCGGCCCCGGCACCCCGCCGAGCCCGCCTGGGGCTGGCAGCATGGGCAGTGGCCCGATGGGCACCGGCACGCACAGTGCCTCGGGCAACCACACCGGCAAGGCCCGCAATCGCGGATGATCGACCGTGGCGCGTGGAGCCGGGCGGCTCTACGCGCAAGCGTCAGCGGCCGGCCTGCGCAGCGCAGGCCGAGCAGATTCGTTCCACGTGGTAGCCGCGCGCACGCAAGCGCTCCACCACGCCATCGTTGCCCAGCAGATGCAACGCACCGACCACCACCAGGGTGGTTCCGCTGCCCTTGCCCAACTGCTTTTCCAACCGTGGCACCCAACGCGCATTGCGCTCGACGTTGATGTCCTGGTACAGCGCCGGATACTGCCGGCGCATGTCTTCGGCCATCTGCGTGGTCAGCGTGTGCACGTCGCCGCTGCGCCAGGCCGCGTGCAGCTGGCGCAGCTGGTCGGTGGTATCGGCTTCATCCAATGCTTCTTCCAGCAACTGATGCTGCTCGGTGGGGGTCATGCCGTCGAGCAGGGTGAGCTGTTCCTCGGCGCGTTCCAGCCCGTCGGCCGGCTTGCCGCGGGACTGCGCCTGCTGCATCAGGTAATGGTCCAGGCCCGCGTTCGGGTCCATGCCCTGGCGTGCCATCTCGGCCAGGCTGATCGACAACGCCACGAACCACGGCTTGAGCGACTGCAACGCCTCGAGCGACATGCCGTGCTTGCGCGTATAGGCACCGAGTGCCTGCCAGGTCCTGGCATCCAGCGCCTCCTGCAGGGTGCGCCCGTCGGTGCGCCGTGCCACCTGCAGCATGCGCCCGGCCAGCTCCGGCGATTGCGCATCGGCCGGCGGCAGTTCGAACAGCAGGCGGTCGGCCTTGGCGAAGGCCTGCATCACGTCCGGCGACAGCGGGTAGTCGCTGGGCTTGAGCACATGGAACGAGCCCAGCACGTAGAGCGTGCCACCCTTGCCGTCGACCTTCCACAGCAATGGCACCGGCGGGCCGGCAGGCGCATCGGCAGCAGCGCGCGCCCGGCTCGAGGCAATCACCCCGCTCCATAGCGCCAGCACCAGCAGCGCCCCGCCCCACCAGCCGGCGAAACGCACCCGTCCACGCCTCGTCATCGACACTCCTGTCACCGCGCTCTCCTCGCCATGTCAGTGCGGCACCTTGTAGGTCTTCTCGCCCGCCGTGACCGCCAGGTCGATGCGGTTCTCCGGTGGCGGCAATGGGCAGGTGGCAAAGGGCGTGAACGCGCACGGCGGGTTGTAGGCACGATTGAAATCCACCACCACGTGCCCGGAGGCATCGGGCACCTCCAGGTCCAGGAAGCGGCCGGCCGGATAGCTGCCGTGCCCGCTGGTGCGATCGGCGAACACCACGAAACCCGGGCGACCCGGCTCGCCGATCGTTTCCAGGCGATAGGTCTTGCCATCGCGTTCGAATTCGATCGCGCCGGCATTGGCCTGCGCGGTGGTGATGCCGACGATGTCCACGATCGGCAAGGTCTTGCCGACATCGTTGGGCACGTAACGCGCACTGATGCGCCAGGACGGATCCACCGGCCAGTCATCCAATCCGGTGAATGCGGTGCGCGACGGTGCATCGGCGTGCTTGACCCGCAGCGCGTAACGGTCGCCGCGATGGATCAGGCTGAGCACGCCCTTGCCGTCGTCGAAACGGATCAGGGTGGGCTGCGGATCGCGATCGGACTGGAAGCGGATCCTGCCGGTCAGCGGCTTGCCATCGACGGTGAGCGCGGCGCCGCGCTCGGGCACGAACCACACGGTCGTGCCTTCGGTGGACACCATGCCCATCTTGGGCGGCCCGACCGCGAGCCTGATGCCGCTGTCGGCACTGCGGCCGATGTAATGCGCCTTCAGCGTGAGCCAGTGCAGGCCGACCAGGCTGGTCCAGCCATCGGGCGCGCGCAGTTCTTCCAGGCGGCTTTCGCGCCAGGCGGCGGTATCTGCCAGGAAAGCCTTGTCCAGCACCACCGGCGCAGCCGCCGGCGGCGCATCGCGGCCGCAACCGAGCAGCGCCAATGTCGTTGCCGCCAGCAGCACCAGCAACCTGCCCTTCTCCCCCTGCACCGCCATTACCGCCCCCTGAGAAACCAACGATCGATTTCGCCCAGCGTAAACCGAGCCCAGGTGGGTCGGCCATGGTTGCATTGACCGGAGCGTTCGGTGGCTTCCATGTCGCGCAGCAAGGCGTTCATTTCCGGCACGGTGAGGCGACGATTGGCGCGCACCGCGCCGTGGCAGGCCATGGTCGACAGCAGCTCGTCGCGGGCACTGGCGATGCGGCGGCTCTGGCCATGCTCGCGCAGATCGCCCAGCACGTCGCGCAGCAAGGCTTCCGGCTCAGCATTGGCCAGCAGCGCGGGAATGCTGCGCACATGCAGCGATTGCGGGCCCGCACGGGTGATGTCGAAGCCCAGGCTGGACAGGGTGTCGGCTTCGCGCTCGGCGGTATCGGCCTCGCGCTCGCCCACTGCCAGCGTCATCGGCACCAGCAGCGGCTGCGCATGCAGGCCGATGCTGTCGTGGGCATTCTTCAGGCGTTCGTAGCCGATGCGTTCGTGCGCGGCGTGCATGTCCACCACGATCAGGCCTTCGGCGTTCTCGGCCAGGATGTAGATGCCGTGCAACTGCGCCACGGCATAGCCGAGTGGCGGCACGCCACTGTCTGCGGTAGTCGGAGGCAGGCCAGTGCCGGAGACCACCGGCAGATCGCTCGACGGTTGCGCGGCGCTGTCGGGCGGTGCATACAGCGCGCTGTAGGCCGCGCGGGCCTCGTCCACGCGCAGGCCGAGCGGCGTCTGCGACGGACGCCAGTTGGCATAGCCCGCCGAGCCACCGCCCGCGGCAGGACCATGACTGGCGGCGCCGCCACCGAAGTTACCGGGCGCACCCGGCGCAACCAGGGCGTCACCGGCCGCATCGCTGCCGATGCTGCCGGGCATGGCACCGGCGCGCGTGTGCGCCAGCGCATCCTGCAAGGTGCGGTAGACGAAATCGTGGATCAGCCGCGCCTCGCGGAACCGCACTTCGTGCTTGGCCGGATGCACATTGACGTCCACCCGCGCCGGATCCAGTTCCAGGAACAAGACGTAGGCCGGTTGGCGACCATGGAACAGCACATCGCCGTAGGCCATCTTGACCGCATGCGCGACGCTGCGGTCGCGTACCGAGCGGCCGTTGACGTAGAGATATTGCTGGTCGGTGCTGGCGCGCGAGTAATGCGGTTGCGCCACCCAGCCGTGCAGGCGCAGGCCGGCGCCGCTGTGATCCACCCGCAGGGCCTGACGTGCGAAGTCCTCGCCCAGCGTTTCGCCCAGCCGCGCATCCGAATACAGATCGCCCGGCTTGTACCGGCGCGATGGCTTGCCGTTGTGCGAGACACGCAATTCCACGTCCGGCCGCGCCAGCGCCAACGAACGCAGCCACTCTTCGATATGCCCCAGCTCGGTGCGCTCGGCGCGCAGGAACTTGCGCCGCGCCGGTACGTTGAAGAACAGCTCGCGCACTTCCACCGTGGTGCCGGGCGCGTGCGCATGCGGGGTCACCTCGCCCAGGCGCCCGCCTTCGATCTGCAGCGCCGAGCCGTGCTCGGCATCGCGGCGGCGCGAGATCAGGGAAAAGCGGCTGACCGAGGCGATCGACGGCAGCGCTTCGCCGCGAAACCCCAGCGTAGCCACGGTTTCCAGATCGTCCAGCGAGGCGATCTTGCTGGTGGCATGGCGCGACACCGCCAGCGGCAACTCTTCCGGCGTGATGCCGCCGCCATTGTCGCGGATACGGATCAGGCGCACGCCGCCTTCCTCCAGATCGATGTCCACGCGGGTGGCGCCGGCATCGAGCGCGTTCTCGACCAGTTCCTTGACCACCGAGGCAGGCCGCTCGACGACCTCGCCGGCAGCGATCTGGTTGATCAGGATCTCGGGCAGCTGACGGATCGCCATCAGCGCGCACTCCGGCGCAGGACGCGCGGCATGCGGAACATCGGGGGTGACACGGACAAGACAGACCTCGGCACGGCAACCCGGCGGCGCACAGGCGCCGGCATCTCGGGAATCAAGGCCGAATGATAGCCGAGCGTGTCAGCGGCTGCCGCCGGCCACGGTGCCCGCGGCGGCCTCGGCCTCGGCCTGCGCGCGTGCCGCAAACAAGGTACCCGGCGGCGGTTGGCGGGTGAAGAAGGTATCGATGCCATCCAGCACGGCGGCGGCGATCTTGCGCTGGTAGGCCGGATCGATCAGGCGACGCTCTTCGTCCGGATTGGAGATGAAGGCCGTTTCCACCAGCATCGCCGGCATGTCCGAAGTGCGCAGCACCGCGAAGTTGGCGCGCTCCAGCTGCGGCTTGTGGTTGTTGCCGATGCGCTTGAGGCCACCCAGCACATGCCCAGCTGCGTCTTCGGACGCCTTCATGTGGCCGCTTTGCGCAAGATCCAGCAACACGTTGGCCAGGGTGCTTTCGGTCTGCTGCAGGCGCACGCCGCCGACCAGATCGGCGGCATTTTCCTTGTCGGCCAGCCAGCGCGCGCGCTGCGAGGACGCGCCCTTGGTCGAGAGCACATACACCGACGAGCCGGTGGCGCTGCGGTTTTCCGCCGCGTCGGCATGGATCGAGATGAAGATGTCGGCCTTTGCAGCGCGCGCTTTTTGCGCGCGCATCGGCAAGGGAATGAACACGTCGGTATCGCGCGTCAGATAGGCCTTCATGCCGGGCGTGGCGTTGATCTGACGCGCCAGCTCACGGCCCACGGCCAGGGTGACGTCCTTTTCGCGCTTGCCGGTGGGGCCCATCGCGCCCGGATCCTGGCCGCCATGGCCGGGATCGATGGCGACGATCAACGGCCGCATGCCCGGCGCCATCTTGACCCGCGACGCTTCGCTGGGCAGCACCGGACGCGGCGGCGCGTCGCCGTCCGCACCGGCAACGGCCGCGCCTGGCGTGGACATGCCCGCCGCCGCGACGCCGGTCGGTGCGCTTGCGCCATTGAGAATGGCGGCGGCAGTCGCGCCGCCCGTCTGACCGGCGCTGCCCGCGGCGCGCACGGGGGCGCCGGTAGCGGCAGCGGCGGTGCCTGGACGCGGCGTCGGCACGCCGGTGGCAACCGTGGTGGGCACCGCAGCCGGTGTGACGGTCGGCATGGCAGATGCAGGAACAGCAACAGCAACCGGAGTAGCAGCAGGCTGCGGAACAGGTGTCGGTGCTGGCGGCGGCGCAGCGGAGACCGCGCGTTGTGCCGAGGCAGCCAGTGCTGCGGTGGCACGCGCGGCTTCGGCCTGTGCAGTGAGCGGGCGCGGCGGCGGCGGCGCGCTCGCAGCCACCGCAGGTGCGGTTGCCGGCATCGGATCGCCCGGCCACTCGACCACCAGCGTTGACGCGCTGCCCAGGGTCTGCATTTGCGGCTTCAACGCGGTGACCGGGCTTGCGAGTTCGAACACCACCCGAAACGTGCCCGGCACGGGCTGACCCGTGCGCACCGAGGTCACCAGGCCGGCAGCGGCCGGCAGCTTGAGGCCACGTGCCGCCGCCGAATCCGGGAAATCCACCACCAGGCGGTGCGGATTGGCCAGCGACAAGGTCTTGAAGCCACCGCTACCGGCGAGTTGGATCTCGGCCCGTGTGCCAGTGGCGCCGGTGGTCACGCCGATGTTCTTGATTTCGCCGGCCCAGGCAGCAAAAACCGCCAGGCTGAGGCTGGCGGTCAGGGCGGAAACACAGAATTGGCGGATCCCCGGTGTCATGGCGCTGGATTCAATCATCCACGCATGTGAATTGCAAGGTGATTTCCCTTAATAATCCGTAACCTGGCGTTCATTCTTCCTGTTCGCCAGCAAAAAGGGGCTGCAACTCGCCATGATCAGCCAGCGCCTTCAGCCAGTCGCGCCCGGTCGCGCTGCGACCGAGCAGGCGCACACGACGCCCGTCGCCGTCCACCGCCAGTTCCACATCCAGATCCACCGGCGGCAGCGCCCCCGCACCGCGCTCGGGCCATTCGATCAACCACAGGCTGGCGCTGCCTTCGTCCAGGCCGAGGAAATCCAATTCGCCCGCGTTGCCGATGCGGTACAGATCCAGGTGCCAGGCCTCGTCGCCGCTAGCCAGCGGATAGCGCTCGATCAGGGTGTAGGTGGGGCTGCGGATGGGGCCGGTGACGCCGAGCGCGCGCAACAAGGCGCGCGCCAGGGTGGATTTGCCGGCGCCCAGGTCGCCATGCAGTTGCACCACCGCAGCGGTGGGACGCACCGCCGCCAGCGCGCGGCCCAGGGCTTCGGTGGCGTCGGCGTCGATCAGCTGGGCGTCGATCTGGGTCATGGACGGCTTCCGGAGTTGGCAAGGCGGCGCAGCGGCAGCAGTAGGTCGGTCGGCAACAGCCCGCGCTCGCCCTCGCAGGCGGCCGCATCGCCGGCACAGCCGTGCAGCAGGGCGCCCAGGCTGGCGGCATCGAAGGGCGACCAGCCCTGCCCCAGCAAGGCGGCGATCACACCGGTCAGCAGATCGCCCATGCCACCGACCGCCATGCCGGGATTGCCGGCGTCGATGATGCGCGGCACTGCGTGCGGCGCAGCGACCACGCTGCCGGCGCCCTTGAGCACCACCACCGCGTCGTAGCGCTGCGCCAGCGCGGCGGCGGCGGAAAGGCGGTCGCGCTGGACGTCCCCGGTCGACACCCCGAGCAGGCGCCCAGCCTCGCCAGGATGCGGGGTGAGCACGCGTGGGCCACGCGCGGGCAGCGGATGGCCGGCCAGCAGGTTCAGCGCATCGGCATCGATGACCAGCGGCGTGTCGGTCGCCAGCGCGGCCCGCCACAACGCCTGCGCCCAGGCGTCCTGGCCCAGCCCTGGCCCGAGCGCGACCACATCGGCGGCCTCGGCGAGAGCGGCGATTTCGTCGCCGGCCTGCACTGCGCGCGCCATCGCCTCGGGGCAGCGCGCCAGCAACGGCGCAACATGCTCGGCCCGCGTGACCACCTGCACCAGCCCGGCACCGCTACGCAGTGCCGCCTCGGCAGCCAACAGGATGGCGCCACCACTGCCGAAATTGCCGCCAACGCACAGCACCCGCCCGGATTCGCCCTTGTGGGTGTTGCGCCGACGTGGGCGCAACTGCGCGGCCAGTGCGCCGCTCTCCCAGCCGTGCGCGGCGGGCACCAGCCCATCGAAGGCGGAGGGGGGCACGTCCAGCGGTGCGATGCCACGCTCGCCGGAGTACTCCAGCGCATCGCCGGTATGCAGGCCGACGTGCGGCACGATGAACTGCAGGGTGGCCTCCGCACGCACGGCGGTGCCGAAGGCCACGCCGTGATCGGCATCGATGCCGCTGGGCACATCCAGCGCCAGCACCGGGCGACCGGCCGCATTGATGGCCTCGATCAGCGCGGCGGTCGGCGCATCCGGCGCCCGGTTCAGGCCGATCCCGAACAGCGCATCGACGATGACATCGGCCTGCGCCAGCGGATACGGAAACAGTTCGATGGCGCCGCCCACCGCCAGATAGTCGGTGCAGGCGCGCTGTGCCAGGACCGAGCCAGGTCCGTGCCCGGGCAGATGCACCACCCGCACCTGGCGCCCGGCCCGCTGCGCCAGCCGCGCCAGCACATAGCCATCGCCACCGTTGTTGCCGGTGCCGCATACCACCACGATGTGGCGCGCCTGCGGCCAGCGCTCCAGCAGCCACTGCCAGGCGGCCTGGCCGGCGCGTTGCATCAGCGTATAGCCATCGCCACCGAGCAGCGTGGTGGCCCGCGCATCGAGCGTGCGCGCTGCAGCGATGTCGTAAAGAGCGAGCGGTGCGTACATGCCGGGAATTCTATACTTGTCGCCATGTCCGCCGTCCTCGCCCGTCCTGACCCTACCGATGCTGCCGCGCGCATCCGCGTGCTTGCGCGCGAAGCGGGCTTCCAACGCTGCGGCATCACCGGTATCGAACTGGGCGAAGACGAAGCGCATCTGCGCAGCTGGCTGGCAGAAGGCCTGTACGGCACGATGCACTGGATGGCCCAGCACGGCGACAAGCGCTCGCGCCCGCAGGAGCTGGTGCCGGGCACCTTGCGGGTGTTGTCGGTGGGCATGGATTACGGCCGCAAGGACGACACCGACGCCTGGAACACCTTGCACGACGGCACCCGCGCCTACGTGGCGCGCTACGCCCTGGGGCGCGACTACCACAAACTGATGCGCAACCGGCTGCAGAAGCTGGCCGAACGCATCCAGGGCGAGATCGGCACCTTCGGCTACCGCGTCTTCGTCGATTCGGCACCGGTGCTGGAGCGCGCGCTGGCGCGCAACGCCGGGCTGGGCTGGATCGGCAAACACACCTGCCTGATCGATCGCAACGGCGGCTCGTGGTTCTTCCTGGGCGAGATCTACCTGGACCTGCCGCTGCCGATCGACACCCCGGCCACCGCGCACTGCGGTACCTGCACGCGCTGCATCGACATCTGCCCGACCCAGGCCATCATCGCCCCCTACCGGCTGGATGCGCGCCGCTGCATCGCCTATCTCACCATCGAACACGATGGCGCCATTCCCGAAGACATGCGCAAGCCGATCGGCAACCGCATCTTCGGTTGCGACGACTGCCAGCTGATCTGCCCCTGGAACAAGTTCGCCAAGCGCACCGACGAAGCCGACTTCCGCGCCCGCAACGAGCTGGACGTGGCCACCCTGCCGCAGCTGTTCGCCTGGGACCAGGCCGAGTTCCTGCAGCGCACCGAAGGCAGCCCGATCCGCCGCAGCGGACACGAACGCTGGCTGCGCAACATCGCGGTGGGCCTGGGCAATGCGCCGGGCACGCCGGAGGTACTGGCGTCGCTGCAAGCGCGCCGGCACGATGAGTCCGCACTGGTGCGCGAGCACGTGGGCTGGGCGCTGGCGCAGCACGGCCTGTGAGTCTGCGATATCCGCTCAACCGCGCCGTGCTCCACAGCCAGTTGCGGCCACCTCGTCGCGCGCAATCAACCATCGCTGCAGCCGGGGCGTCATGGCGTCACCTCGGCCGATCGCACAGGATCTGCGCCGCTGCGGGATAATGCGGCGATGGCCGAACGCACCCAACAGATCCTCACCCCCAGCCAGCTCAACACGCTGGCGCGCGACCTGCTCGAAGGCAGCTTCCCGCTGGTCTGGGTGGAAGCCGAACTGAGCAGCGTCACCCGTCCCTCGTCGGGGCATCTGTACTTCACGCTCAAGGATGCGCGCGCGCAGATCCGCTGCGCGATGTTCAAACCCAAGAGCACCTGGCTGAAGTTCCAGCCGCGCGAGGGCCTGCGCGTGCTCGCGCGCGGACGGCTCACCCTGTACGAAGCGCGTGGCGACTACCAGCTGGTGCTCGACCATATGGAAGAAGCCGGCGAAGGCGCGCTGCGCCGCGCCTTCGACGCGCTGCGTGCGCGGCTGGCCGCCGAAGGCCTGTTCGACGCCGAGCGCAAGCGAGCCCTGCCTGCGCATGTGCGGCGGCTGGCGGTGATCACCTCGCCCAGCGGTGCGGCAGTGCGCGACGTGCTCAGCGTGCTGGCACGGCGTTTCCCGTTGCTGGAAGTGGACCTGCTGCCGTCGCTGGTACAGGGCGACAGCGCCGCGGCGCAGATCACCGCGCTGCTGCAGCGCGCCGATGCCTCGGCGCGCTACGACGTCATCCTGATCACCCGCGGCGGCGGCTCGCTGGAAGACCTTTGGGCCTTCAACGACGAAGCGCTGGCGCGTGCGATCGCCGCCGCACAGACGCCGGTCGTGTCGGCGGTGGGGCACGAAACCGACTTCAGCCTCAGCGATTTCGTCGCCGACGTGCGAGCACCCACGCCTTCGGTGGCGGCCGAACTGCTGGTGCCCGACCAGCGCGAACTGCTGGCGCGGGTCCGTCGCGCACGCACCCGCCTTGCCCAGCTGCAGCAGCACGCCCTGGGCAACGCGATGCAGCGCGCCGACCGGCTGGCCTTGCGCTTGCGCGCGCAGAGCCCGCAGGCGCGCCTGCACCTGCTGCAACGCCGGCAGGAGGACGCCGCACGCCGCCTGCACGGGTGCATGACCCAGTTGCTGGAACGCCTGCAGGCCCGCCTGCAGCGCGGGCAGACGCGGTTGCAGGCGCACACCCCGCAGCGCAATCTGGCCAGCCTGCAGCAGCGCTTGCGCGCCGCGCATCCGCAAGCCGCCATGCAACGGCGTCTGCAGCACGATCACTTGAGGTTGCGCAGCGTGGTGCGCTCGCTGGAAGCGGTGAGCCCGCTGGCTACTGTGGCACGCGGCTATGCCATCGTGACGCGCCCGGCAGATGGACAGGTGATCCGCAGCGCCGCCGAGGTGGCCCCGGGCGAGCGCCTGCGTGCGCAGCTGGCAGACGGCAGCATCGCTGTGCGGGTGGAGCCTGGCGACGAGTGAGAGCGGCTGACAGAAGGTGGCGAGCAGTCGTCAGGTTGGGCGTGGAAGGCCTGCTCGGAACCGGAGCCCACACGTGGTACATGCCGGTTCGGACCCGGAGCGCACGCATGGAGCCTGCCGATTCGGAGCAACGGCAGCGGCCCCCACAGGACTGCGCAATCGTTTATTGACTGCACGTAGCAGCGTGCAGATGCAGGGGCTGCCGCACCTGCGAGGGGCCCCATTGCTGCCGCGCTCCGGCTGCGCCCGACCGGGAGCGCCTCTCAGGCGGCTGCGCAGCCGCCGCCCTGAATTTTTCTGGGCCGCTCGTGCATTGCGCACCCATACGTCCTGGCCACCGGCCCAACGACTGCCGGCTATGTTTTGCCATCCACGCTCACCGCGTAGCTGCAGCGGGCCTGTGTTCCGACTCAGCCCCGCGCCGGCAACTGCGCGGCATGCTGCCAGCCCTGCATCAGCAGGTTGGTCAGTACCACCGGGTCGTGATCGAAGTGATGACCACCCGGCCGCGCCAGCACCTCCACGCCGCGTGCGCGCAGTTCGGGGCACAGTGTGTCCTTTTCTTCGGTGCCGTAGATGCATTGCACGCGCTGCGTGTCCAACGCCTGCAGTGCGGGCTCCACATCGCGCTCGGCATCGTTGTGCCAGCCCAGCCAGCCACCGACGCGCACCTTGAAATCGGCCTGATGGCCAAGGCCGAGCAGGCTGACGAATTGCACCGAGGCGCGCTGCTGCGGCGACAGCTCCGGGTAGGCGAATGGCAGCACGTCGGCCCCGAACGAATAGCCGACCAGCGCCACGTGCTGGATATGCCAGCGCTGCCGGTAGGCGGCGATGACCCGGTCCAGATCCGCGCCGATCTGCTGTGGCGTGCGGCTGGCCCAGAAATAGCGCAGGCTGTTCCAGCCCACCACCGACACGCCCCGCTGCTGCAACTGCGCGGCAATGCCCTTGTCCAGCTCGCGCCAGCCACCATCGCCGGACAGCATCACCACCAGGCGGTCGCTGCCGGGTGCGTGCAGTTCCACCAGCGGCAGATCGCCCAGGCCTTGTGCCTGCGCGGTCTGGAAATGGCCGCGCGTGGCGGTGGCGATCTGCATCGGGCTGGCGTCGTCCACCAGGTCGTCCAGGAACCCCTGATTGGCATCGTGCACGTCGCGCGCGCACGCCAGCCCTGCGTCCGTCGTGCCGGCATCGGCCACCACGGCGCCGCCGAGCACATCGGGCGGCGCCGATGCCAGCGCCTGCCGCGCCAGCACCGCACCATCGCCCTGCCCCACCAGCACCGGCGGCAGGAAGGCATCCACATGCTCGGCGCGTAGGAGTTTCTTGCCCAGCCGTTCGGCATCGTCGGCCAGCGAGCTGCAGGCCGCGTGATGCGAGCGCACCCGCTCGCGATAGCTGGCGGTATCGACCACCGCGACCAGCGCGCCGTCGTTGCTCAGCATGTCGGCCAGTTGTTGCGCCTGCTCCGGGTGGCCGCTGTTGGGTAGCAGTATCACCATCGCCTTGGGCGTGCCCTCGGGGCGGATCACCTCCACCGAACGATAATGGCCGGCGGTGTTGCCGTCCTGCAGGTGCCGCGCCACCGCGTAGCCGCTGCCGCCGATCAGCAGGATCGCCATGACCCAACGAAACAGTTTGATCCCCATGCCCATCGCGGCAGTCCCTCAGAAGCGCTGGCGCTTGGACCACGCCCCGCGCGGGCCGGTTCCAGGATTCTCCGCCTTGTGTTCACTGCGGTTAAGCCAGCGGGCGCGGCGGCGATGGCCAGGCTGTGCATGCCGCGGATGGATCGGTGCACCTGCGTGCCGTTTGCCCGCCCTGGACATCGCAGCACCGCGTCACCGGGCCGCCGTCGATCGTCGGCTTGCGGGTGCGCAGCGACGCAACCGCAGATGCCGCAGGTGATCGTGGAATCAACCTGCACACGCATCGCGCCCACCCCGCATCCAGCCAGATGCGAAGCTGCCGTCTGCGTCCGTTCGCGCCAGGGGCACGGGTCGACACGCGCCAGCGGTTCGATGGCCGGACGGGAATCTGCGGGAGCTGGCCTGATGCCCCCACGCGCATCCGCCGGCCACGCGACATCCTGAGGACGGCCTGCAGCAGCGCTGCAGCTAGATCCCGCGCGCCACCCGGAAGCCGATGCGTGCGCTGGTGGTGTCCGAGTCCTGCGACTGCCGCCAGGCCGCGCGCGTCTGCTGCGGCGAGTTGGCCCAGCTGCCACCGCGGATCATGCGCTGCCGGCAGCCCGGGTTGAACCACGCCGCGCCATCGCCCGGTGCACGACGATAGCTGGCGTGCCAGCAGTCGGCCACCCATTCGCTCAGGTTGCCGCCCATATCGTGCAGGCCCCAGGCGTTGGCGCGGAAGCTGCCCACCGGTGCCGGGCCCCAGAAGCCGTCGCCATACCCGACGAAGCCGTTGTTCCAGTGCCGGCCGCTGCGCGAGACATCGTTGCCGCCGGTGAAGTTGCCGGCATCGCGCGGCGGCGAGCCGGCGTTGCCCCAGGGATAGCGTCCGGTGGTACCGGCGCGCACCGTGTATTCGAATTCGGCTTCGCTGGGCACGTGGTAATGGCGGCCGGTCTGTTCCGACAACCAGGCCGCATACGCTTCGGCATCGCGGATGCTGACGTGCATGACCGGACTGTTGGGCGCGGCCTGGGCGCCGTTGTAGTCGGACTGCCAGTCCACGCCGCTGCGGCGGATGAAGTTGCCGCTGCGCTCGTCGTACACCACCGAATGCCCGCGCCGGGTGGCGCGCGGGCGCGCGCCGGTGGCTTCGACGAACTGGCGGAACTCGCCCACCGTCACCTCGGTGATCGACAGTGCGAAGCCGCGCGCGAAGCGCACGTAATGCGCCGGCCGCTCGTTGTCGGATGCGCCCGGTTCGGCGTCGCCCGCGCCCATCTGGAAGGCGCCATGCGGCACCACGATCATCTGCGGGCCACGCCCGCCGAGCTTGAGCCCGTCGGTGAACACCTGCCCGGGGCGGAAGCTGCCGTAGTGGGTGGCCAGTTCCAGGCGACGGCGCAGGTCGCCGGCCATCGGGTCGCCGGGGTCGGCGATACGCAGCACCTCGGCCAGGGTTTCGCCGGCGGCCTTGAGCCCGCGCGGAGAGGTCAGGTCGTGCAGACCGGCATCGTGCAGGGCGGCGATCTGCGCGCGGCGCAGGCGTTCGATCCGTGCGCGCGCATCGGCGATGGTGGGCGCGCGCTCGCGTACCTGCGCGGCCATCTGCAGCCAGTAGCGGGCGCCGACGAAGTCGCTGGACTCGGCAGCGCGCTCGGCGCGCTCCAGCAGCCCGCTCTCCACCGCCGCCAGCCCCTGGCGGGTACGCGGATTATCCGGGTCCAGCTGCGCGGCATCGCGGAAGTTCGCCAGCGCGCCGTTGCCGTCTTCGCCCAGCCGACCCGCGCGCAGGTCGTCCTCGCCGGCACGATTGAAGGCGAGCACGCGCTGGGCGGTTTCCACCTCGCGCTGCAGGGCGCGCACCTTCGGGTCCTGCGGCGCCAGCGCCATGCCGACGCTGGCCAATTCGCGCGCCTGGTCCAGCGCGTCGTGCTGGTGGTCGCTTTGTGCGATCAATGCGTGGCCGCGCTCGATCAACCGTGCGCGTGCCCGTTCCAGACCGCGCCGGCTGGCCGCATCCTTGCCGCCGGCGCGCTGCTGGATCGCCAGGTACAACGGAATCGCATCGTCTGCGTCGCGATACAGGCGGTCGTCCTGCAGCGCCTGCTCGGCGCGCTTGCGTGCCTGCGGCAACGGCTCATCGCCCAGATCCACCGCCGGCGGCTGCCACTGTGCAACGGTCTCGGCCGATTCCTCGCCGCCGATCGACACATTCGGCGTGGCCGGCTGCGCGGTCGCCGCCGGGGCGCGCACAGGTGCCGGTGTCGGTGTCGGTGCGGGAGCACGCGAACAGCCGCACATGCTGAGCGCGACCCATGCCCACGCTGCGATCCGCTTGCCACACTTGCCCACCACCTGCTCCTTCCAGTGCTCTGCCGCACGACAGGCGATCGCGACGTTAGGCTATTCTGCGCGTTCTGCGCAAACCCTTGCTGTCGACGGAAATCACGTGCCCCATTGGATCACCCACCCCTCCGAGCTGAGCGAACGCCTGCAGGCATGGCGCCCTTCGCGCATCGGCCTGGATACCGAATTCATTCGCGAACGCACCTACTGGCCGCAACTGGCGCTGGTGCAGATGGCCATCGGCGAGGAGATCCTGCTGATCGATCCGCTGGTCCCGGGCATGAACGAAGCGCTCGGCGAATGGTTGACCGCCACCGACATCGTCAAGGTGATGCACAGTGCCAGCGAGGACCTGGTCACCTTCAAGTGCGCCTGCGGCGTGTTGCCGCGCCCGCTGTTCGACACCCAGATCGCCGCCGCGCTGGCCGGTGTGGGCGGTGGCATGGGCTACCAGAAATTGGTGCAGGAAATCACCGGCACGCTGTTGACCAAGGGCGAGACGCGCTCGGACTGGATGCGGCGCCCGCTGTCGCCGGCTCAACTGGAGTACGCCGCCGACGATGTGCGTTACCTGTTTGCCATCCACGACGCGCTCACGCGCCGTCTCACCGAGCAGGACCGCCTGGGCTGGCTGGAGGAAGATGCCGAGCGCCTGCTCGCCACGGTGGAGCACGATGATGGCGAGCGCTGGCCGCATGTAAGCCTGCGCACCGCACAGTTCCTGGAGCCGGCCGCGCAGCGCCGGCTGCTGCGCTTGCTGCGCTGGCGCGATCTGCAGGCGCGCCAGAGCGATCGGCCGCGCAGCTGGATCCTGGACAACGAGCTGGCCAGTCAGCTGGCACGCTTTCCGCCGGCCGACCTGGACGCATTGCTGCAGCAGTTCGACAAATTTCCCAAGGCGCCGCGCAAGCTCGCCAACGCGGTATGGGACGCGCTCAACACACCGCTGCCCGACGAAGACCACGCCCCGCTGGCGCAGGCCGCCACCGATGGCAACAAGGCGGTGCTCAAGCGGTTGCAGGAAGCGGTGGCGCAGCGCAGCCGCGAGCTCGGCCTGCCGGACGGCCTGCTGGCCTCGCGCCGACACCTGGAAAGCCTGATCGAGCAGCACGACTGGCCAGCCGCACTGGGCCAGTGGCGTCGCCAGTTGCTGGAAGCGCAGCTGCTGCCGTTGCTGGACAACGGCGCGGGCAAGTAAGCAAACCGCACACACAGGCCCGCAGCGATGCGGGCTAGTGCCATATGCCGGTCGCCCAACCCGGCAACGCCTGCTACTCCTGCGCCGCCCAGCGTGCCAGGTTCTGCCGGATGCGATCGATCTGCGCCCATGGGTCCTTGCGTCTGCGCCGCAACTTGTCCGGTACCTCGCGCAAGGTGAAGGCATCGGCGCGGTGCAGCCTGGGAAGCTCCGACCATGCCAGCGGCATCGCCACCGGCGCGCCCGGACGGCCTCGCAAGGAATACGACGCCACCGCAGTGGCGCCGCGTCCATTGCGCAGATAGTCGACAAAGATGCGCGTGTTGCGCAGGCGCTTGCTGGCGGTGGCGACGAAACGCGCAGGTTCCGATTGCGCCAGTGCATCGGCAAAGCCCTTGGCGAAGCGCCGGGTCAGGTCCCACTCGCACCCGGGGTTCAAGGGCACCACCACGTGCAGCCCCTTGCCGCCGGACACGCGCAGGAATGCGTCGAGCTCCAGCTGCGCCAGCAGCGTGCGGATATCGATGGCCGCGCGTTTGACCTCGGCGAACGGTACGTCCGGGCCTGGATCCAGATCGAACACCACCCGGTCGGCTACGTCCGGACGCGCGGCATGCGCGCCCCAGGGATGGAACTCCAGCGCATTGAATTGCACCAGCTCCAGCAGGCCCGGTGCATCCTCCACGACCAGATACGCGGCATTGCTGCCGGTCTCCTCCTTCAGCTTCACCGTGCTGACACGTTCGAGCCCGGCGGTGTGGTGCTTCTGGAAGAAACAGGGTTTTTCTGCGCCATTCGGGCAGCGCACGATCGACAGCGGGCGCCCGGCGATCTGCGGCAGCAGGTACTCCATGACCGCCTGGTAGTACTCCCAGACCTCGCCCTTGGTGGCGCCAATGTCCGGGTAGATGAGCTTGTTCGCACTGGAGAGCGCCGGTAGGCCGGTGGAGACTGGCGTGCCGGTGGCTGCCGTGTGCGCTGTCGAAGCGGCCCTCCTGGCTGCACGCCAGGGGCCACGTGCGCCTGGCGGCTGCGCATCGGCCGATGCTGCGCCGGCGGTGTCGGCATTGGACAGATCGGCGATGCGCTTGTCCGGGCGCATCGCCTTGAACGAGGCCTGGCGCAACAGGTGCTGCCCGCCGATACCGCGATAGACCACCTCCACCACGAACCGCGGCGCAAACCATCTGGCGCCGCGCAGATCGGTGTCGTCGGTGGGCACATGCACGGAGGGCGTACGGCCGCCGCCTTCCAGCTGCGGCGTCAGCTCGGCCATCAACGCATCGGAAAATCCCGTCCCCACGCGGCCGACATACGACCAGCCATGCACCGGATCGGGCGTGGCCAGCAACAGCGACCCGAATCCGCGACGGCTGCCCTTGGGCGCGGTGTAGCCCACCACCGCGTAGTCCTGGCTTGCCAACTGCTTGGTCTTGCGCCAATCGTCGTTGCGACCGGGGTGGTACGGCCGGTCCGCACGTTTGGACACGATGCCTTCGAACTGCTGCTCGCCCGCCACACGAAACGCCTGCTGCCCATCGCCTTCCACGTGCGAGCTGTAGGCCAGGTGGGTTGTCGATGCATCGGCCAGCAGCTGCTGCAACAATTGCTTGCGCGCGCGCAACGGCGCCTGGCTGATGTCCACTCCGTCCAGATGCAACAGGTCGAACACCGCCAGCGCCAGCGGCATCTGGCGCTCGCCCGCCAGGGTGGCCTGCAGCAGGTTGAAATCCTGCTTGGTGCCGCGTCCGGCAATCAGCTCGCCATCCAGTTGCGCAAAGCGCAGGCCCAGCGACTGGATCGCATCGCGAATGTCCGGCACCTTGTCGGTCCATTCCAGCGCGTTGCGCGACCACAGCCGCACCTGGCCATCGGTCACCGTCGCCAGGATGCGGTAACCGTCCCATTTGATCTCGTGCAACCACTGCTCACCGTCGGGCGGGGCCTGGCCCAGCCTGGCGAGTTGCGGCGCAAACGGCGCGTCCTGCATATGAGCGGTGCGCGCGTTCGCCAACGCCAGGGCCTGCTTCGACCACGACTTGCGCCTGCCCTTGCGCGGCAGCGGCACGCTGGTCAGCGCCTTGCGCTGCGGCTTGCCGGCGCCGGCGCGGCGTACATCCTCGGCCGGTGCCGCGGTCACGTCGGCGAGCAGATCGTCGGCCTCCAGGGTCCCGGCATAGGCGTCGTTCTCCTTGAACAACAGCCATTGCGGTTGGCGTGCCGGCTTGCCGGAGCGCACCAGATGCCAGCCTCCCTTGAGCTTGCTGCCGAACAGCTCGAAGCGCAGATGCCCCTTGGCCAGCTGCGCCTCGGCATCGCCATCGGTGGCCCAGACCCCATGATCGAACCGCGCCACGTGGCCGCCACCGTATTCGGCCTTGGGAATCTCGCCCTCGAAGCCGGCGTAGTCCACCGGATGGTCCTCCACCTCGACCGCCATGCGCTTGACCTTGGGGTCGTAGCTCGGCCCCTTGGGCACTGCCCAGCTCTTGAGCGCATCGCCGACCTGCAGACGGAAGTCGTAATGGCGACGGCTGGCATGGTGCAGTTGCACCACGAAGATCGCGCGCCGGCCGGGCGGCAGCGCCTTGCCCGGCTCCGGCTCGCGGGTCCTGTCGAAGCGGCGCTTGCGGCGGTAGTCGCTCAGGCTCATGGGACGATGCCAGGCGCGCCGATGCGGCCCGGCGAGGCTCCCATTGCAGCGAGCAGCCGTTCGGGACCTGTGGCCTTGGCCGCAACGAAGCGCGTACGTCGCCGGGCACCCGCCTTGCAATCGCTGGTGCCGCAATTGCGACCTGCGGGCCTGTGGCCCTGCGGGGCGCCATGCACCGCACATTTGCGTCTAATCATGGTTGGGTTCGCCGGCGTGGCGTGTAAGCTGCACATGCACGCAGCGACAATGCGAAAGCGGCCGAGCAGAGCCTGTGAAGAGCTGCGGTCCTGCGCTGCACACCATTCACCGGCAACGGCCGCCCCCGGGCCGCATGCCATAATGGCGCGCGCCCTAGGGCGGCGTCTCCACTCTTATTCCGAGGCCATACCTCTGTGAGCAATACCTCTTCGAAACTGGATTCCATCGCGCAAGCCAAGGCCAAACTGCTGGACGAGCTGCAGAAGCTGGAAGAACAGGAGAAATCCGAGCGCGCCAGCGAAGCCTCCTCGGCGCATGCCACCATCGTGTCGCTGCTCGAACAGTTTGCCGGTCACTTCAACACCAAGCAGCGCAACGATATCGCCGCCTACCTGGGCACCACCGCTGCGCGCAAGGACGTGGTCAAGAGCGGCCGCAGCGAAGTCAAGCCCAAGTACGAACTGCCGCACACCGGCGAAACCTGGTCCGGCCGCGGCCGCACCCCCAAGGCCTTTGCTGCGTGGGAAGGGTCGGTGTCGTACAAGGAATGGAAGGCCAAGAACCCGGACCTCAAGTTCCCGCTGGTTCGCGAGTGATGCCTGCACGATCGTGCCCCTCAGCATGGTCGGCGGCGGATCTTCGCTTGGCGAACCGCAAGGCATGTGGTTAGAATCCAAGCACGTGGGGCGGTAGCTCAGCTGGGAGAGCGTCGCGTTCGCATCGCGAAGGTCGAGGGTTCGATCCCCTTCCGCTCCACCATCTTTCCGTCCTAGACGGTGCAAACGAGGCCAGAAAGCCCTGCGACACAAGGCTTTCCGGCCTTTTTTGTTTCCGAGGCAGTCTAGCCGAGACCGCGCAAATCCGGCGGTAGCTGACGGTAATTTTGGCGGTAGCAAGGGCATCCCCTACCCTGTTACCGTCAAGGAGCCGCCCAATGCCTCTCACCGATACCGCCATCCGTAAAGCGAAACCCGCCGCCACGCCTCAGAAGCTGCGCGACGGCAACGGCCTGTATCTGCTGCTACGACCCGACGGCGCACGCTGGTGGCGCTACGACTATCGCCGCCCGGTCACTGGCAAGCGCAACACCCTGTCGTTCGGCACCTATCCGGAAGTGAGCCTCACGGACGCGCGAGAGAGGCTGGCGGAAGCGCGCCGCCTACTTGCGGCCAAGATCGACCCCGGCGAACAGCGGAAGGCCGTCAAGGCCGCTGGCGAGGCCGCCGCCGCGAACAGCTTCGAGGTCGTCGCCCGAGAGTGGTTCGCCAAGCAGCAGAAGGATTGGAGTACCCAGTACTCGGACAAGATCATCCGCCGCTTGCAGAGCGACATCTTTCCCTGGATCGGCAGCAGCCCCATCGCAGCCATCACCGCCCCGGAACTGCTGAAGCACCTGGAGCGGATCGAACAGCGAGGCGCCATCGAGACTGCTCATCGAGCCTTGCAGACCTGCGGCGCAGTCTTTCGGTACGCAGTGCGTACTGGCCGGGCCGAAGCCGATCCGACAGGTGCATTGAAAGGAGCGCTGACTCCCTGGCGATCCATGCCGTTCGCTGCTGCCACCACATCGGAGGAAGCGACGACCGTGCTGCGGAAGATTGACATAAGCACCAGCCGGCCAGTGGTCAGGAGTGCCCTGCGACTGGCCCCGTTGCTGTTCGCCAGACCCGGCGAGCTTGTCCGCATGAGGTGGGCGGAGTTGGACCTTGACGCCGGACAGTGGCGTTACTTCGTGACCAAGACCAAGCGCACCCATATCGCCGCCCTTTCGACTCAGGCAGTGGAAATTCTGCGCGACCTACACCCCCTTACCGGACGCGGCGAGTTCGTTTTCCCTGGTGGGCGCGACCCTCGCAAGCACATGTCTGGCAATGCCATTTTAGTGGCAGCGCGACGCTGCGGCATCGAGAAAGACGAAAGCACCATCCACGGCTTCCGACACATGGCAAGCACGCTACTGAACGAAATGGGCCGCTGGAACCCCGATGCAATCGAATCCGCCCTAACCCATAAGATGCCTGGAGTGCGCGGCATCTACAATCAAGCACAGTATTTGGACGAACGCCGCAAGATGATGCAGGCTTGGGCGGACAACCTCGACACATTGAAAGCTGACCCTGCGAACAAGGTTGTTCTCTTCAAGCACAGAGTGACGCGTGGGTAAGCTATAAGCCGTGGGCGGGGCATCTTTTCCGAGCGCCCCGCCCTTCGCCTACGCCACCAGAATCATCAAACGATTGGCTTGCTACCCATTGCTCGGTGCAGTAAGACGAACGACTCGCGAGCACGCACAAGCCCCAGCCTCATTTCGGTAATGGAGTCCACGGACTTACCCATGTAGAAGGCCACATCGTCAGGCGATCCGATCATGCCTTCCAGCACCTCAAGCTGAGCCCCCGCAATGAGTGGGTTAGCCAACTTGCCGTAACTCAGGGAATCTGCAAGGCTCTTGAGGCAGATTGCAATAAAGTAGGTTTTCTCTGCGGCATCGGCTCCCGCTTCCGCTGCGACGAAATCCGCTTTGGCTTTCACTGCTGAAGCAAGTGCCTCCACGGCATTGATACTTTGGCGGAACCGCCAGAAGCTCCACAGGTACCGCGCAAGCCAAAGACCCGCTGCGCATACCGCGACCGTTCCTATAAACTCAAGCATTGCGCCTCCTGCGGCAACGGCATCTGTATCGTTTCGGTGGCTACTGCTGACTGGGCGAACCAGTGCATTGGAACTCAACGGTCACTCGCCTTGATCCGCAGTTTCCGAATCCTCGGCGCGACAGGCATTCGGTACTCTGCGAACCAAACGGCTCTGCGCCCTCGTACCCCCAATTCCTGCACTTCTGAGTGGCAAGTTGGACGGCCTCTTGTTCGCTCAAGTCGGGACGCTGGAACTCATTGCGCTCGTACGAAAGCGCAATCACACCATCTGCGCGGCTCGCTTTGGTTACCAGCCAGTCGGCATGAGTGGCACATGCGCCGACAAGCAGTACGACAGCCGCCGCACCGCAAAACTTCAATTTCATGGTGAACCCCCTTGGCATTCGGACCCTAGTTGTACAGGGCAGTCGCAGAGCTGTCCGAGCGCTCCACCAAGGAATGATAGAAGAGCCAGGCACCTATGTCACTCATAGAGGGTGTCCTCATAGGGCGTGGTCCGATAGAGGTTGCCACCGCATCGTTCTCACATGCCAGAGAAAGCGATGCCAACCGATCCCCGTGTCCTGTTTGGGCTGCGACTTGCCGAGGTCCGTAAGGCCAAGGGACTCTCCCAGGAACGTCTTGCCTTGGAGAGCGGGTTGGCGCGTAGCTACCTGGGCGGCGTCGAGCGTGGACAGCGCAACATCGCGCTACTGAACATCTACCGCCTTGCCGAGGCGCTGGGCGTGCATCCGAGCTGCTTGCTAGAGCCAACATCCCCCACCAAAGCTCGGTAACTTCAGGTATCGGCCAATCAGGCCATAGCCATAAGTCATTGATTTTTTAAGGCAACCTAATTTTGGTACACCTACGGCGAAGGGACGCATCTTTCGTTGGCGCGTACCTTGGCACCCAGTATTAGCTGCCTCCTATCAGTAGCAGCAAGCTCAGGAAGCTGTGCGCGTCTCCTTTGAACACCTATTAGGAGACAACCATGAAATACGACGCGGTAATGGAACAGTTCAAACAAGCCCAAACTCGCCTGATCAAGATTGGCGAGATACGAACCCACGACGCTCTGCAACCACGTGTTGCCCGCTTGGTACCGTTCAAGGACAAAGGGCGAGCCGAGGAAAGCAGCGAGCAACACATTGCTACGCTTCGCTTGGTACTGGAAGCGGCGGAGGATAAGCAGCTTGATCCGATTTGGCTCGCCGACATTGGTAGCGCCGAGCCGGTAGAAACTGGCTTGTATGTGGTCGATGGTCACCACCGCCTGAGGGCATACCAACAAGCAGGCAGAAAGCAAGTTCCGGCGGGTGTTTTAGCCTTAGATTGGCGAACGGCCCCGGTTGTTTCCAAGCTGGTGAACTGCACCGGCAGATCGCTCGCACTTCACAACGAGCAGCGCCGTGACGCGGCTTGGCAGTACCTTGCGGCTCTGACACAGCAAGGAACTATCGAGCTTCCCGCAGGGGAATCTTTACGCTCTGTCGCTGCTCGATTTGGCATCAGCAAGAACACTGTAAGCAGCATGCTTGCCAATCTGTCGCACGTCATCGCTGCAGAGTTTCATGCGCTAGCGATAGACCCTGGCACGGGTTGGCCGAGGTGGCGACATGTCCGCGAAGCCAAGAACCCTTGGCAGACAGGCCTGACCAGCTCGGACCAGCAGCAACTAGATCGGGAAGCGGAGAAGGTTGCCCGCCACATAGTCAAGCTCGTGGATGGCTCATCCCCAGCCGTGCGCGCCAGAGCGCTTGAGATGCTGGCGAACGACGAGGTGAGTGCCACAGATCAACTCGCATCGGTGGAGCTTCTTGCTCCCTTCAGCCCAGCACGCCACCCTGTCCCAATTGGGACACCCGCTGTCCCAGCGCAACCGGCACATCTGGACAACTGACAGCCCCAGCCTGATTTGACCGCACTGCCGGCGGGAGAAGAAACAAGATTTTCGCTGCGAAATTACGCGGCAGTCACTTCAACCATCCAAGGCCCAGCCGCCCCCACGCCGCCCCCTCCGGGGAAAGCTGCCCAGGGCAGGCACCACACCAACCCAAAGGCTCGCTGCAATCTCATGCAGCGGGCCTTTCTCATTTCAAGGAAGCCATGACGACTCAACCACAGACGACACTGCCGTATCACTTCATGCGCTTGCCCGAGGTCATCGCGACCGTCGGCGTCAGCAAATCCACGCTCTATGCCTGGGCCGCTGCGGGCAAGTTCCCGAAGCCAGTACAATTCCCCGGTGGCAACATTGCCGCTTGGGTCTCCACCGAAGTGGCCGCATGGATGAGTGCAGCGGTAGACGCACGCAATGGTACGCAGGGCCTAGCCGCATGAGCTTGGCGGTAACTATGGCGGTAACAGCGCTCACCGCATCGGAAATACCTATTGCATTACAGCCACTTGCAGGTATTATTCGGGAGCCTTCCGCCCACCGCATCAAGCCTGAAGCCTCGAACCTCCGCGTTCGGGGCTTTTTGCTGTGGGCCCAGCGCCTTCCAGGCAGGCGGCACGGCAGTGGCGGACGGCGCGCGGCCAGTTGCGCGCCATGCCGCCGGGATCACACCACGCGCGCTACCGTGGCTGCAACCATCACGCAGGACCGCAGCCATGAGCAAGCATCCACGCCAGCCCGACGATGTCGCCGACGATGCCCACGGCGTTGCCGAAAGCCGCGAATCGCGCAAGCAGGACGACGCCGCCAAGCAACGCCCCGGCCAGGAAGACCTGAAGGTGCACGACGAGCAGAGCCGGCGCCCCAAACGGCAACACGACCAGAGCGAATAACCGCTCGCTGGCTGGACCGATTGCGGACACGACCGCATCGGCAGCGCTATTGCTGTGGCAAGATCGGTTCGGGCGTTGGCCGCTGGGGTGGCCGACGCGCGGCGTCGGCACTTTCGAACAAACGTTCCCGGCGTTGCTGCGCTCCATCCATCTCCTGACGGCGCCGCCGGCGCATTGCTTGGAAGGTCCTGCATGCAGATTCCAGACGCGCCCGCGCTGAACCTGGTCCACGCCAGCCTGCTGCCGGGCGACTTTGCCGCCCGTCAGGGCGCGCGCCTGCCGGCCAACGAAGACGAGCGCCTGGCCGCACTGCATGACTATCAGCTGCTGGATACGCCGCCCGAGCCGCCCTACGACGCCGTTACCGCCACTGCCGCAGCGACATGCCGCACGCCGATGGCGCTGGTTTCGCTGGTCGACTCGCAGCGGCAATGGTTCAAGTCCCGGGTGGGTATGCAGCCGAGCGAGACGCCACGATCGCTCTCGTTCTGCGCGCACGCGATCCTTGCGCCGGATCAGCTGATGGAGGTCGCCGATACCCACCTGGACCCGCGCTTTGTCGACAATGTCCTGGTGACCGGCGAGCCGCAGATCCGCTTCTATGCCGGTGCGCCGCTGCTCACCTCCGACGGCATCGCGCTGGGCACCTTGTGCGTGCTGGATCGCGCGCCGCGGCGCCTGTCCGGCGCCGAGCGCGATGCATTGCGGTCGCTGGCCCGCCAGGTGGTGGACAGCATCGAATTGCGACGTGCCGCCAGGCTGGTCGAACTGGATGCGCTACGCGATGCAAGTACCGGCTTGTGGAACCGCGCCGGGCTCGAACAAGCGCTGCTGGCGATCGCGCCGGAGCGAGCACTGAGCGTGGCAGTGATCGACCTGGATGGCTTCAAACGGCAGCGTTTGCAAGCCGGTGTGGCAGCTGCAGAAGCGACCTTGATACAGGCCGCTGGCGTCATCCAATCCCGCCTGCCGCAGGACACCATCGTCGCGCGACTGAGTGGCGACCGGCTGTGCGCGGCGCTGCCGACGACCCCGGCGGCTGGCGCGCTTGGCGCAATCGACGGGATTCGCCAGGCCATCGAAGATGCGCCATGGCCTGCCGGCGCGTTGACCATCAGCGCAGGGCTGGCGGAAGCGACTTCGGACGATGCGTTGGAGACCAACGCACTGCTGGCGCGCGCACGGCATGCCTTGCAGCTGGCGATCAACGCCGGGCGCAACCGCGTACAGCGCTTTACCGGATGGCAGTTGCACGACTGAGCAAGGCCGCGTGCAGGCGTGCCTTGGCGAGGTGCAGTTGCGTGGAGTAGCCGGGCCGCACGCGCGAGGCCGGTTCGGCCCAGTCGCGGCGTCGCTTTCGCAAGCGCGCTCGGCGCGCGCCGAACACGCAGGCACCCGCTGGCGAGGTGGTTCAGCGCGCAAGGATCCACCGCGATGATGTTGGACTCTGCGCCTGGCCGACCTCACCGCCCGATGCGCGCAGCGCCGGTAGTCGGTCGCATCCGCCGTACCCCGGGCTCGGGCCGGCACCAGATGCCCACGTGCCCACCACACTGCCTGTCCCGGAGTGCCGGCAGACCGCTGCCGGGCATGGGTCGGGTGCCACCGCGCTCGTGTCATCCCAGGCGACCGCATCGCCAGCACGCGGCAGGCATCACCGGGCGACGCTCAGGCCGCCAGTACCTCCGTGGTGCCGGCGATCTCGTCCACCTGCAGCACCTGTTCCATGTCCAGCAGCACCACAAAACGTTCGCCCACCTTGCCCATGCCACGCAGCAGATCGCGGCGGATATGCGTGCCGAACGCCGGTGCCGCTTCGATGTCCTGCTCGGCCAGCTCGATCACCGCATTGACCGCGTCCACCAGCACGCCGATCACCTGGGTGCCCTGTGGCTGCTCGGTGGACAGGATCACGATGCAGCTGCGCTTGTTGATGGCGCTGTCGGCGCGTCCCAGCCGCGCCTGCAGGTCCACCACCGGCACCACCGCCCCGCGCAGGTTGATCACCCCGCGCACGCAGGCCGGCATCGATGGCACCGGCGTCGGGGTGCGGTACTGGATGATTTCGCGAATGCCCAGAATGCTGGTGGCGAAGGTTTCGCCATCGAGCTGAAAGGTCAGGTACTGGGCGGCCGCGTCGGCGTCGCCGGGCATTGCATCGGGAGTGTTTGCAGTCATCGATCGATCTCTCAGAAGCGAGCGAACTGGCCTTCGTCCGGGCCCTCGGACATCGCGTAGGCCGGCGCCGCGCTGCTGCGCCAGCCGCGCGCACCTGCCACGCGTGCCGGCCGTGCGGCGACCTGCTTGCCGCGCTTGGGCGGCGTGCTCACCGGCCCCTGCCCGCCAAGGCGGAAGAACGCCATGCTGTGCTGCAGTTGCTCGGCCTGCGCGCTCATTTCCTCGGCGGTGGCGGCCAGTTCTTCGGAGGCGCTGGCATTTTGCTGGGTGGTCTGGCTCAACTGCACCACCGCCGAATTGATCTGGCTGACCCCGGACGATTGTTCTTCGGACGCGGCAGAGATCTCCTGCACCAGATCCGAGGTGCGCTTGATGCTGGGCACGATGGTGTCGAGCAAACGCCCGGCGCGGTCGGCCAGTTCCACACTCGAGCTGGCCACTTCGCCGATCTCCTGCGCGGCCACCTGGCTGCGTTCGGCCAGCTTGCGCACTTCGGCGGCCACCACTGCAAAGCCCTTGCCATGTTCGCCGGCACGCGCCGCTTCGATGGCGGCATTGAGCGCGAGCAGATTGGTCTGGTAGGCGATGTCGTCGATGATGCCGATCTTCTGCGCGATCTGCTTCATCGCCTGGGTGGTGGCCACCACCGCTTCGCCGCCTTCGATGGTTTCCTTGGCGGCCTGGGTGGCCATGCCGTCGGTAATGCGTGCGTTCTCGGTGTTCTGGCTGATCGAGGCGGTCATCTGCTCCAGCGAGGCGCTGGTTTCCTCGACGCCGGCCGCCTGTTCGCTGGCCGCCTGCGACAGCGACTGCGCGGTGGCGCTGACTTCTTCGGAGGCGCTGGCCAGGGTCTCGGCGCTGGTATTCACCTCGCCCACCACCTGCGACAACTTCTGCACCATGGTGCGCATCGCTTCGAGCAGCTGCGCGGTTTCGTCGCGGCCATGCACATCGATCTGCATGGTCAGATCGCCTTCGGACAGCCCGTTGGCCACCGAGACGGCGCGCCGGATCGGGCCGGTGACGCTGCGGCTGATCACCACGCCCAGGATGGCGCCGAGCAGCACGCCACTGCAGATGATGGCGATCAACAGCTTGGAGCTGCGCGCATGGATGGCGCCGGTTTCGGCGTTGGCCGAGGCCGCGCTGCGCTCGCGCAGGCCGCTCAGGTCGGTCATCAGGGTATCCACTTCGTCCGAGCTGGCGCGCACCGCACGCGAAAGCGCGGCAAGCTCGGGATTGGCTTCGCGCAGCGCTTCGCGGTTGGCCGCTTCGATGAAACGGCCACGCTCGTCCAGATAGGTCTGCCAGGCGCGATCGAACTGCGCCAGCTTGTTCTTGCCTTCCTCGGTCTGGAAGCTCTCGCGCGCACGCGCCATGTGCTCGACCACCTTGGCGGTGTACTTGTCGATGTTCTGCACATGCGACTGGCGCTCTTCCGCGCTGCTGGCCAGCAACAGGTTGGCGCGCGCGCGGCCGGCGTAGATCAGGTTGATGTTGGCCTCCTTGACGTTGGACAGGCCCAGCAATTCGCGCTCATACAGCGAGGTCGACAGGTCGCTGATGCGGCCGGAGTTGGAATAGCCCACCCACCCGATGCATGCGCCGATCGCCGAAACGATCAGGAACGCCACGATCAGCCTGGTTCCGATTTTGAAGTTGCCTAACATTGGGGAGTTCTCGTGAGAATGATGCGTGGGCCACATGCGCTGCATGGACGACCGACGGTGCTGTGCGTGCCGATGGCGGCGAGGCGACTGGTCTAACCGATCGCCTATAGCTATCGGCGATGGCAAAACGCGCTTGAGACGTTCACCGCCGTTACGCGCCCATTCAGCCAACTGGATCTGCGCTTTTGTGACAGGGCAAACGCTCTTGCGCGTCTGCATTCGGAAAATTCCTACCCCCATCCGTCGTCTGTCCGGGACAGTCCGCAGCGACATCACCAACACACCGCTAGGCTTGCCGCATGCCGATCACGCCCCTGCCCCGCCATTTCTACGACCACGATGCGCGCGAGGTAGCCCCGCGCCTGCTCAACAAGGTGCTTGCCAGCGATGACGGCCGTCGTGGTCGCATCACCGAAGTGGAAGCCTATTGCGGCAGCGAGGATCCGGCGGCGCATTCGTTCCGTGGCATGACGCCGCGCACGCGGGTGATGTTCGGCGCTCCCGGCCACCTGTACGTGTATTTCATCTACGGCATGCACTGGGCGATCAACGCCGTCTGCGGCGGCGCGCCCGGGCATGCGGTGCTGATCCGCGCGCTGGAGCCGGTGGACGGCATGGACACCATGCAGGCCGCGCGGGGCGGCGTGCCCACCAAGGTGCTGACTACCGGGCCCGGCCGGCTTGCGCAGGCATTTGGAGTGAGCGCGGCCGACAACGGACTGGACCTGACCGCTAGCGCAGCGCGGCTGTGGATCGAAGACGACGGCATGCCGCCACCGGCTGCGCCGCTGGCAACCCCACGGATCGGCATCCGCAAGGCGGTCGAGGCACCGTGGCGCTGGGTGGTGCCCGATAGCCGCTATCTGTCGCGGCCGCCTGCGCGCGTGAGCGGCGCGCGCGCCGCGCTGGCGGGCGGCTGAGCCAGCCATTGTTGCAGCGGCGTCGGTTCGGCAGCGCCGGGCCCGCGCTGCAGCAACTTCAGCGCCTGCGCGCCCTGCTCGGCGTCGAGTGCCTGCAGCGCCTCGAAGCGCTCGGCCACCCACACCGCCATCGGCATGCCGTCCAGGTACGCCACACGATTGCCCGGCACCCGCGCGACCCGCTCGCCGGGCAGCAGGCTGCCGAGCAGGTTGGCCGGGTCGCTTGCGCTGACGCAGACCCATTGGTGTTGCGGTGCCTGCGCGCGCACGCGGCGCAAGGCGGCAATCGCCTCCGGCAGCGCGAACTGCTCACCGGACAGCCCGCAGATGAAACGGCCGCCACGGATCTCGCCGCGGGCTTCCAGGCGTTGATACATGCGCAGCAACTCGCGCCACGGCGGCAGCCATGCGGCTTCTCGTTCCAGCAGCCGCCAGCACACCACGCCATAGCGGCGCAGCAGCGTGCGTGCCACGTGTTCCAGCATGTCCTGGTGGCGTTCGCCGGCTTCGGCCAGCGGCAGGTCCGGCAATGCACGCACCGGCGCCCAGCGGCCGGCATCGCGAATGCCCAGCGCGCTGGCGCGGCGGCGGTGGCGCGACAACGCCGACGGCCGCTTGGACGCCGGCACCAGCAGCGCGCGCAGCCCGGCGTAGCTGTCGCAATGCACGCGGCCACGCATGACCAGTTCGCTCAGTGCGTCTTCCAGCTCGGTGCCCATCAGGCGCGCGGCATCGGCAATCTCATCGAAGAACAGCGCGCCTTGCTGCTGCAATACCTCCGCCACGCGTTGCGCGCGCGAACCCAGCGGTTCCTCGTCGGCGGCGCGCGCCAGGCTGCTCCAGCGCTGCGCCTGCCGTCGCGGCAGCAGCACGATCGGGGTCGATCGCAACGCGGCGCCGCTGCGGCCGCCACCCGGGCGCAGCCGCGCCCACACGGTGCGGCCGGCGGTGCACAGTTCATCCAGCCACGCCGGTTGGTAGTCGCGCACGCGTGCCGGCAGCAGTTCGGTTTCCCACAGCGCCGCTGGCGCTTCGAAGCCTTCCAGCTGGCCTACCACCCCGGCCAGCGCATCGGGGCCGGCAACCCGGCCGGCGCTGTCCAGGTGCTGCCATTCGAACAGGAAACGTGCGTAGTCGCGCTGCGACACCGGCTCGATCTCGCGCCGCAGCCGCCCCAGGGTGTAGCGATGGATGCGCGCCAGCAGATGCCGCTCGCACCACTCGTCCGCCGCTGCCTGCGCGCTGAAGCGCCCGGCCATGACGTAGCCTTCGCGCTGCAGCGCCGCCAGCGCCGGTGCAACGTCGGTCTCGGGCAGGCGCAGCGCGCGCGCCAGCGCCGGCAGCGGCGCCGGGCCGACTGCCGACAGGCGTCCACGCAGCAGCTCGCGCACGGCCCAATCGCGTTGCCACTCTGCCACCTGGCAGTCGAGCGGCGCCTGCAATGGCGGCTGCGCCGCCGCATCCGGATACAAGGGCATGAACCAGGCGATGCGCTCGGCGCTCACCCACAGTGCAGGCGCGGCGTCGATCGCCAGGCAGCTGGCGCGACCATCGGCGACCAGCGCTGCCAGCCAGACATGCCACGATGGATCGCTGGCTTCCTCGACCGGCAGCACGCCCAGGCCCACCAGCGCCTGGTGCATTTCGTCGGCATCGCGCGGTTGCGGCCAGGCCTCTTCGCGCACCGCCGCGATCGCCTGCGGATCCAGTTGCCCCAGATCGTCGCTGCTCTGCGGCGTATAGCGGCGGCTCTGCACCGCCTGAGTGCGCCGCTCTTCCAGCGGCGCATCGTCCAGGAACGCATATGGGCGTGCATTCAAGGCTTCGGCCGCCAGCGGCGATGGCGCCGCCAGGTCGCGCGCCAGCAACGTGATCGCGCCGGATTCCAGACCACGCAACACCTGCAGCCAGCCCTCGCTGTCCATGGCCTGGTGCAGGCAGTCCTCCAGCGTCTGCGCCACCAACGGATGGTCCGGCACCTCGCGCTCGCCGACCAGGTTCTCCGCACACGCCACCTGGTCCGGGAACACCGTGGCCAGCAGGTCTTCGGACTTCATGCGCTGCAGCTGCGGCGCCACCTTGCTGCCGCCGGCAAAACGCGGCAGCGCCATCGCATTGGTGGCATTCCAGCGCCAGCGCACGCCGAACAAGGGCGCATCCAGCAATGCCTGGATCAGCACGTGCTCGGCCGAGGACGAATGCAGGTAACGGCCCACGTCTTCCAGCGCGAAACTGTGACTGGTGGACAGCGACAACACGATGGCATCTTCGGTGGCGGCGGCCTGCAGTTCGAAGTTGAAGGTGCGGCAGAAGCGCTTGCGCAGCGCCAGCCCCCAGGCCCGATTGATGCGGCTGCCATAGGGCGAATGGATCACCAGCTGGGTGCCGCCGCTGGCGTCGAAGAAACGCTCCATCACCAGGCACTGGCGGGTCGGCATGGCACCCAGCGCCGTGCAGGCCTGCGCCAGATAGTCCACCACCTGCTGCGCCGCTTCCGGCGCCATGCCCAGCTCATCGCACAACCAGGCGCGCGCGGCCGGATGCGGAGCGCTGTCCAGCCGGGCCGCGATCTCGCCCCGCAGGCGCGACACCGCCACCGACAGCGCGTCGCTGCGCCCGGGCGCCTCGCCCAGCCAGAACGGAATGTTCGGCGGCGCGCCCTTGGCGTCTTCCACGCGTACGCGCCCGGCCTCCACGCGCAGGATGCGGTAGCTGGCATTGCCGAGCTGGAACACATCGCCGGTGAGGCTCTCCACCGCGAAATCTTCATTCACCGTACCGATCTTGTCGGCCTGCGGCTCCAGCACCACGCTGTAGTCGCCGGTTTCCGGAATGGTGCCGCCGGAGGTAAGCGCGGTCATGCGCGCACCGCGCCGCGCATGCAACCGGCGATGCACCGCATCGCGGTGCAGATAGCCCGCGCGCGGGCCAAGCCGGGTGCTGAAGCCATCGCACAGCATGCGCACCACGCTGTCGAAGCTGGCGCGGCTCAGCTGCGCGAACGGCCATGCCCGGCGCACGAGCGCAAACAGCGCGTCTTCGTCCCAGTCCTCGCAGGCCGCTTCGGCCACGATCTGCTGGGCCAGCACGTCCAGCGGCGCCAGCGGAATGCGCAGGACATCCAGTTCGCCGCGGCGCACGCTGTCCAGCAACGCGGCGCATTCGACCAGCTCGTCGCGGGTCTGCGCAAACAGGCGCGCCTTGGGCGTGCCGCCGACCTTGTGTCCGGAGCGTCCGGCGCGTTGCAGGAAGGTGGCGATCGAGCGCGGCGAACCGAGCTGGCACACCAGATCGACATCGCCGATATCCAGCCCCAGCTCCAGCGAGGCAGTGGCCACCAGCACGGTGAGCTCGCCGGCCTTGAGCCGTTGTTCGGCCAGCAGGCGCGTCTCACGCGAAAGGCTGCCGTGGTGCGCGGCCACCCGCTGCTTGCCGAGCAGCTCGCCCAGATGCCGCGCGGCGCGTTCGGCCATGCGCCGGGTGTTGACGAACACCAGCGTGGTGCGATGCTGCTGCGCCAGCGCGGCCACCTCGGCATAGACCTGCAGCCATTGATCGTTGGACATCACCACGCTCAGCGGCGTGGGCGGCAAGGCCAGCGCCAGGTCGCGCGCCCGCGCGTAGCCGATGTCCACGATCTCGCACTGCGGCGCCACGCCGTCCTCGCCCACCCCGACCAGGAACTGCGCCACCGTCTGGATCGGCTTCTGCGTGGCCGACAGTCCTACCCGCACGACCGGCCGCTCGGCCAGGCGCTGCAGCCGCTCCAGCGTGAGGCTCAGATGGCTGCCGCGCTTGTCGGCGGCCACTGCATGGATCTCGTCGACGATGACGGTACGCACATGCCGCAGCGCATCGCGTCCGGACGCCGACCCCAGCAGCACGTACAGGGATTCGGGCGTGGTCACCAGGATATGCGGCGGCACCCGCCGCGCCTGCGCGCGCTCGCGCTGCGGCGTATCGCCGGTACGCACCGCCGTGCGCACCGCCACATCCGGCAACCCATTGGCAGCCAGTGCCGCGCGGATGCCCTGCAGCGGCGCCTCCAGGTTGAGATGGATGTCGTTGGACAAGGCCTTCAGCGGCGATACGTAGACCACCCGGGTTTGATCCGGCAACGCACCGCCATTGTCCAGGCCGTCGCGGATCAGGCCATCGATGGCGGCGAAGAACGCGGTCAAGGTCTTGCCCGACCCGGTGGGCGCGGCCACCAGCGTGTGCCGCCCGGCCTGGATCGCCGGCCACGCCGCAACCTGCGCCGGTGTGGGCGCCGCAAAGGTCTGCGCGAACCAGCCGGCGACCACTGGATGAAAGTTCTGCAGAACAGGGTGCATGGGCGATACCGGTCGCGGAAGGCCCACCCGGGCGGAAGGCCGAATGGGGTCAACGCGGAAATGTAAATTCAACGCGGGAATGTCTCAGTGAGGTGGCGCCGCTGCGGCGCGGATGCAAGCCGGCATCTGCAGCGGTGGTGAACGGATTCACGGGCGTCTGCTGCCACCCCCGCTCCCCTCCCTCGCTCCCCATGCAACCTCGAGAAGGCAGCGTCACGACGGCGAGGCCATCCTCCGCCGCGGCGCGAGGGGTGCCGGTCATGCGAGCGAGCCCGATGCCGCCCCCCCGACATCGCTGCGTCGATCAGCGCAGATCCACGGCCTTGCGATTGTCGGGTGGGCGATGCCATGGCACATTGGCGGCATGCCCAGTCTCATCGTCTTCATGATCGTCGGCGCGGCGATCGTCGCGTTCTGGAATTCCTCGCGCGCCGCCGCCGAGCGTGCCGAGGTGCTGGGCCGCAATGCCTGCCGTGCCGCCGATGTGCAATGGCTGGACCAAAGCGTGCATTCCACCGGCATCCGCCTCTGCCGCATGCCCACCGGCTGGCTCGGGTTCGAGCGGACCTTTCGCTTCGACTATTCCTACGACGGCGTGGATCGCCATAGCGGCAAGCTGGTGCTGCGCGGCGATCGACTGATCGCCTTCACCGGCCCGCAGGTGGCCAGCGTGCGCACGCTGCACCCCGAGCAACAGCGCCTGGAATGACACGACGCAAGGTGCAATGCATGCGGCGCGGGCGCAGGTGCGCCGGACGCCGCCAAAGTGTTACAGCAAGGCGCAGTACCGGTATCGAACGGACAGATCCGCCAGGCAGTCCGGCGGTTTGCCGGGCCTGGCTGCTGGCGATCGCCACGATGGGCGCAGTGAGATAGATCCGGCGCCTGGCGGATGCTGCACGTCCACGCCGTTCACTCGCCAGGCGTCAAACCCTGGGGGGGACCGGCTCATAGCCATTGCCCCTGCCGCTTAACCAGCGCAGCTCGCGCTTGCCTTCCCGGTGCAGATGCAACTGGGCGAACACGCACAACGGCTGCGCAAGATCGGCCGCTTTCAACATCCGCGACTTTCCGCCCACGTCGATGCTGAGCAAGTGCGCTTCGTCGGGCGTATCGGTATAGCTGCGCGCGATCAGGCAGGCCACGCCATCGGTGAAGCGATAGAGGTCGTACTCGTAGTAGTAGTCGTACGCGCCGGACGCATCCGGCTCGCTGCAATCGACATGACGGGAGCGCTCCACCTGCACCGGAACGCTCCCGTCGCGCATGTCGGCCGGCCTACTTGACCACGCGCAGATGCGGACGCTTGCCGCCACTGGGCGGCTCGTCCGGGGTCGGCGCACTCGGCGGCGGCGTGTCGGGATCCGGCGGCTCGCTGCTGGTGCCAGGGATGTCGTCCGGCAGCGCCATGCCCTGCCCGGTCTCGCGCGCATACACCGCCAGCACGGCGGCCATCGGCACCATCACCGGGTGGCTCACGCCGCCAAAGCGCGCCGTAAAGCTCACGCCTTCGTTATCGACCTGCAGCCCGACCACGGCGCGCTCGGCGATATTCAAGACGACACGTCCATCCTTGACCGCGCTGGCGGGCACCTGCACACCGGGCAGCCCTGCGTCCACCAGGACGTGCGGCGTCATGCCGTTGTCGTTGATCCATTCGACCAAGGCCCGCAGCAGGTACGGGCGATGGCTGGTCATGCGGGGGAAATCTTCGCTCATGACGTCATTTTACCCGGACACGGCCTGCAGCGGCGGCCACGCAGTCGCAACACGGTCTGTTGGCATACAGCCGTCGCATCAGCCCGGCAGATCGCGCAGCTTCTTTTCCTGCTCGGTGAGGCTGCGGATGAAACCGGGATTGCGGAAGATCCGGTTGCCATAATCCTCGATCGCCTTGCCATCCTTGGGCAAGCCGATCTCCAGCGCATCCAGGCGCCAGATGATCGGCGCCATCGCGCAATCGGCCAGACTCATTTCCGGGTTGAGGAAGAACTTGCTGGCCTTGAACAGTGGCACCGATGCGGTGAGCAGTTCTTTCAGGCGCTTGCGGCCGGCTTCGGCCTGGGTCTTGTTGCCGAGCTGGATCGCCTGCACCTGCGGCACCCAATCGTGTTCGATGCGCAGCATCGCCAGACGCAGCCGCGCACGCGACAACGGGTCGACGGGCATCAATGGCGGATGCGGGTAGCGCTCGTCCAGGTATTCGCTGACCACCGATGCGGCGTACAGCACCAGGTCGCGCTCGACCAGGGTCGGCACCGAGTGATAGGGATTGAGATCGATCAGATCTTCGGGGGGATTCTGCGGGTCGACCGGCACCAGGTCGTAGGTCACCCCTTTCGCCGCCAGGACCAGACGAACCCGGTGGCACAACACGTCATCGTTGGACGAAAACAAGGTCAAGGTATTGCGCATACGCACACTCGTCGCCATTCAAGGCTCTCCGACGACCGGAATCCGCCGGCCGCATCGGCGCGGCCGGCCCAACGCCGACCATCACCACGGTCTATCGAGTGTGCAATCACGTCACGCAAAAGCCAAGAGTGATAGGGCCGATTACTACTTGAGCAGCAGAGGATGTCGCGGGTCGGTCAGCACTGGAAGGCGTCGCCTGACATGTTGACGCGCGGCAGCCTTTGTGCAGACGGGCTCGATGTCCGCGGCGACGGGCCGCGAGTGTCGGCATGGACTGCAAGCGGTCTCGAATCCACAACGCGGGATGCCACCCGACGCGATCCAGGCCGGTAGAGCGGCAGGCCACCGCACACGCCGAGAGCGCTGGCTCGCACGTGCCGTGCTCCTTGCGTGCCGTTCTCCCACCCCTCTCCCGCAGGGAGAGAGGCTCCAGGGTCTGACGGCCCGATCAGTGCACGTCCTTCCAGTATTCCTTCTTCAGCAGGTAGGCAATGAAGGTGAGGAAGGCCAGGAACAGGACCACCCACACGCCCATGCTTTGCCGCTTCAACGCAGCCGGTTCGCCGGCATACTCGAGGAAGTTGGCGATATCGCGCACGGTCTGGTCGAACTCCACCGCTGTCTGGCGCCCGGGTTGCCCCAGCTTCAGCGCTTCCACCGGTTTTTCGCCAGTCGCCTTGTCGGCTGGGCCGAACTGCGCCTGCTGCAGGCCTTGCAGCTCCCACAGCGGGTTGGGCATCGATGCGTTCGGGAACAGCTGGTTGTTCCAGCCCAGCGGGCGGGTCTGATCCAGATAGAACGACTTGAGGTAGGTGTAGACCCAGTCGGTGCCGCGCACACGTGCGATCAGGGTCAGGTCCGGCGGCGCCTTGCCGAACCACTTGGTCGCCGCATCGTGCGGCATGGTGCCTTCGATGTGCTCGCCGATCTTGGCGCCGGTGAAGTTGAGGTTGGTCATGACCTCCGCTTCGCTCAGACCCAGGTCGCTGGCCATGCGCGAATAGCGCAGGTATTTCAACGAATGGCAGCCGGAGCAGTAGTTCATGAACAACTGCGCGCCGCGTTGCAGCGATGCGCGGTCGCCCAGGTCGTTGCCCGCCTGCTGCACCTTCCCGCCCTCGGCCGCAATCGCCCCTGCGGCCAGGGTCAGGCCACACAGCAGCGCAGCCACGCGCGACTTCCATGACGTCACGTTGGGATTAGTCATGGGTGATCACCCGCTCCGGTACCGGCTTGGTCTTGTCCAGCCGTGTCCACACCGGCATGGTGATGAAGAAGGCGAAATACAGGAAGGTCAGCACCCGCCCCACATAGGTCTCGTGCGCGTCGGTGCCGGGGCCGGAACCGATCACGCCCAGCCACACGAAGCACACCACCAGCACGCCCAGCGCCGTCTTCGAGATCCAGCCGCGATAGCGCACCGATCGCACCTTGGCGCGATCCAGCCACGGCACCAGGAACAGGATGGCGATGGCGGCGAACATCACCAGCACGCCACCGAGCTTGTCCGGCACCACGCGCAACATCGCGTAGTACGGCGTGTAGTACCACACCGGCTTGATGTGCTCCGGCGTCACCAGGCGGTTGGCCTCGGTGAAGTTGTCATGCTCCAGGAACAGGCCACCGAAGGCCGGCGCGAAGAAGATGATGAAGGCCGCGATCACCAGCAGGAAGCCGACACCCACCAGATCCTTCACCGTGTAGTACGGATGGAACGGAATGCCGTCGGCCGGCTTGTATGCATCCCAGCGATTGCCCTTGGGCCCCTTCTTGATGTCCACGCCATCGGGGTTGTTGGAACCCACCTCGTGCAGCGCACCGATGTGCAGCACGATCAGCAGCAACAACACCAGCGGCAAGGCGATCACATGCAGCGCGAAGAAGCGGTTCAGCGTCGCATCGCCGGGCAGGTAGTCGCCCATGATCCACTCGGTCAGCCCGTTGCCGATCACCGGAATGGCGCCGAACAGCGAGATGATGACCTTCGCGCCCCAGAACGACATCTGCCCCCACGGCAGCACGTAGCCCATGAAGGCTTCGGCCATCAGCACCAGGTAGATCAGCATGCCCAGGATCCACACCAGCTCGCGCGGTTTCTGGTAGCTGCCGTACATCAGGCCGCGAAACATGTGCAGATACACCACGATGAAGAACAGCGAGGCGCCGGTGCTGTGCATGTAGCGGATCAGCCAGCCCCACTCCACGTCGCGCATGATGTATTCGATCGAGGCGAATGCATCGGCGGCGCTGGTCTTGTAGTGCATCGTCAGGAAGATGCCGGTGACGATCTGGTTTACCAGCACCACGATGGCCAGCGAGCCGAAGTAGTACCAGATGTTGAAGTTCTTCGGCGCGTAGTACTCGCTGACATGCTTGCGGTACATGGGCATCAGCCCGGGCGCGCGCTCGTTGACCCACTCGGACACACCGTTGGCGGTACGGACCAGGATATTGCTCATCACGCAGCCCCCGTGCTGTTGGCCGACTTGCCGGCAGCGTCCGGATCGACGCCGATCACCAGGGTGTTGTCGTCGACATAATGGTGTGGGGGCACCAGCAGGTTGATCGGTGCGGGCACGCCGTCGAAGACGCGGCCGGACATGTCGAAGCGCGACTTGTGGCAGGGGCAGAAATAGCCGCCCTTCCACTGCGGGTCGTAGGGTTCGGGCCGGATCTCGGCCACCATTTCCGGCGAGCAACCCAGATGCGTGCACAGCCCGACCAGCACCGAGATGTCGGACTTGATCGAGCGGTACTCGGGGTTCTTCAGCACGTAGTCGGGCTGTTGATCCTTGTTCTCGGACTTGGGGTCCTTGAGCCGATCGTCCAGCGTAGGCAATGCATCGAGCATCGCCTTGGAGCGCTTGACGATCCAGATGGGCTGGCCGCGCCATTCCAGGACCAGCCGCTGTCCTTCCTGCAAGGCGCTGATGTCGGCGGTCACCGGTGCGCCGGCCAGTTTGGCCCGTGCACTGGGATTCCACGACTTCACGAACGGAACTGCAACAAATCCTGCTCCGACCGCACCGACCACGGCCGTTGTCGCGGTCAGAAACCGACGACGCCCGGTATCGGCAGGTGCGTTAACCCCATCGTTGGCCATCCGGCTCTCCGATCTTGATTAGGTAGCGTGAGGCTGCCAACGGCTGGCGGGGGGTCCAGCCGCGATGAATCGACCGCAGTGTAGCGGAACGCTTAATGCACAGACAATGCAATGTACGCAGTCGGAGCCATGCGATGCAATGGCCGCTGTGCAAGGCCGTTGTTCGTCGTGCATGCGCGGCCTGAGGCCTGCCTGCATGGCTGTGACGCAGTGCGCGCAGCGGCGGCGCGTTGCGATAGCGGACATGACGGGCGCTGGATCGGCCTGCGCATGCCGCAGCGGCGATCGTCCGGGCCGTATCGCTGCATCGGATTGATGATCACGGCCGGTCATGCGACGCGTAACGGGCACACAGCCCCGCATGCGACTCAGTTGGCGGTGGCGGTCTGTCCGCGATAGCGGCCGGCCAGCAGGCCGACGCGTTGCACGTAGCGCTGGGTTTCGCTGTACGGCGGCACGCCACCGTAGCGATCCACCGCACCTTCGCCGGCGTTGTAGCCGGCCGCGGCCAGGGTCAGGTCGCCATTGAAGCGTTTCAGCAACCACGACAGATATTGCACGCCGCCGCGAATATTTTGCGATGCATCATAGGCATCGCTGACCCCGAAGCGCCGCGCGGTCCCCGGCATCAACTGCATCAGCCCCTGCGCGCCGGCGCGGCTGAGCGCCAGCGGGTTGTAGGCGGACTCGGCATGGATGATGGCACGCACGATCGCCTCTTCCACGCCGAACTCGCGTGCCGCCGAAGCGATCTCCTGCTGGTAGGCGGCGGTATTGAGCCGGATCGCGCCGAAGTTGACGCCCGGCTTGGCACCGCAGGCGTAGCAGGTCTCGATGAAACTGTAGTGGATGGTGCGCAAGCCCTCGATGCTGGCGACCTGGCGTGGGCGAGCGCTGGTGTAATGGCGCACGCCGTCCTTCATGTATGAGTAGACCTGCCCGCTGACCACCCGGCGCGGGTTGACCGCCGCCGGCGTGGCGGTGGGCACGATGGAATTGGCGCTCTCGGTAGCCGGCAAGGCGCGCTGCACCGACGGCGCAGCGGTCTCGGCCGTGCGCCGCGGCTGGCTGATGATGGTGGCAGGCGCGCCATTGTCGATATTGGCGACCGGACGGGCCGCCGACGACGACAGCGCAGGCGCCGGACCCACCGGCGTAGCGCGCGCTCGCCGGGCCGACCGATCGGGCGTGTAGCTGCTGATGACGCTGCAGGTGGCACCGCTCTGGCGCTTGCTGAGATAGCTGGTGATGCCGTCGCCGCCGACGCACTTGTACAGCGTGCCAGCGCTGGCCGGCGCAGCCGACAACGTGACAAGCAACAGCCCCAGCGCTCTTGACATCCCCTTCATGCGGCGGAGTGTCCCAGCTTGCCCGGGGCTTGCCAAGAGGCCGCGCCACTCAGGCCGACGGCCGGTCCAGTCGCGCCCGCAAGCTGTCCAGGGCCGCCAGCAGTGGCGTGCGCATCTCGGGCGGCTCGACCGCCTCGAAGGGAATCTCCAGCGTCAGCAGGTTAGCCACCAGCGTCGGCATGCTCGGGGCGCCCAGCCCCAGCCAGCAGTGCCCCGCCCCGTCGGCTTCCAGTGCACCCAGCCACGGCGGGATCTGCGCGGCCAGCGTGTCCAGCGACCCGGGCAGGCGAACCCGTACCCGGCAGGGGAACGGCGCCTCGCCGATGGCCTTGCGCAGCAGCTGCAGTGGCGCGTCCGGCAGCGCGCGCGTGGCGAACTGCGCCCCGGTCGGCAGGGCCTGATCGATGCGGTCCGCGCGCAGCGTCCGCCAGTCCTGGCGTTCGCAGTCCCAGGCCAGTAGGTACCAGCGCCGCCCGTAGTTGACCAGCAGCGCCGGCTCCACGCAGCGGACGATGGCCTCGCCGCAGTGGCGCCGATAGTGCAGCCGCAGCGTGGTGCGGTCGCGGCAGGCACCGGCCAGTTGCGCCAGCACCGCTGCGTCCACCAGGGTACCGGCCTCGGCCAGCGGCATGCTGGCCATGGCCGCGTGCGCGGCACTGGCCCGCTGGCCGCTGCGCCGCGGCAGCAGCGGGTCGAGCTTGGCTAGCACGCGGGTGGCGGCTGCGTCCATGCCACGGATGGCCGGGGCCGCCGCGCGCAGGGCAATCGCCACGGTCAGCGCCTCTTCTTCCTCGAACAGCAGCGGCAGGGCGGCCGCACCCTGCCCCAGCCGGTAGCCGCCCCCGCTGCCCGGCGCCGCATGCACCGGGTAGCCCAGTGCGCGCAGGCGATCGATGTCGCGGCGCAGGCTGCGCGGATGCACCTCCAGACGCTCGGCCAGGGCAGCACCCGGCCAGCTCCGCCCACCTTGCAGCAGGGACAGCAGTTGCAACAGGCGGGCGGCGGTCGAGGCCATGACGAGACGGTATTGCGGACAGAAACTGTCCGCAAGCGCTCTGTAGCATCCTCCTATCAGCCACCACTGATCGACTACCCCAGACCCGCAGCCCAAGGAGATCGCAATGTCGGACGACCGTCACATCACCCTATTCCACAATCCCCGCTCACGTTCGCGCGGCGTGCTGGTGCTGCTGGAAGAACTGGGCGCCAGCTACAGCCTGCAGCGCATCGACCTGGAACAGGAGCAGCAGCGCACACCGGAGTTCCTGGCGATCAATCCGATGGGCAAGATTCCCACCATCGTCCATGGCAGTTGCGTGGTCACCGAGCAGGGAGCCATCTACCAGTACCTGGCCGAGCTGTATCCGGAAGCCGGCCTGTCGCCGGCGCCGGGCGATGCCGACCGGGGTGCGTACCTGCGCTGGCTGGCGTTCTACGGCTCGGCCTTCGAACCGGCGATCATCGACCTTGCGCTCAAGCGCCAGGCGCCACCGCGCTCGCTCTCGCCCTATGCCGACGCCGACACCGTGCTGGCCGTGGTCCACGCGCAGCTTGCGCAGGGCGATTACCTGCTGGGAGCGCGCTGCAGTGCGGCCGACGTGCTCTGGGGCGGCGCCCTGGCCTGGATGACGGAATTCGGCCTGGTCGACCCGCCGGCGCCCACCCGCGCCTACATCGCCCGGATGGCCGCGCGCCCGGCGGTGGCGCGTGCCGAGGCGGTCGACGCCCCGGCCGGTGCGGACGCTGCCGGCACAAGCGGGTAAACTGCGCGGCTTCGTTCACCACCCGCCTGGAATAAGCGCCATGCCCGGGACATCCGTTTCCGACCTGTCCACGGCCGCCGCCGTGGACACGCCCGCCCTGCTGCCACTGCCGGTCGCCCGCCCGGCAGCGCCTGCCGTGGTGCGCGGCAAGCTGTACATCAAGACCCACGGTTGCCAGATGAACGAGTACGACTCGGCCAAGATGGCCGACGTGCTCGCGGCCTCCGAAGGCCTGGAGCTGACCGACAATCCCGAAGACGCCGACGTGGTGCTGGTCAATACCTGCTCCATCCGCGAAAAGGCGCAGGAGAAGGTGTTCAGCCAGCTGGGGCGCTGGAAGGCGCTGAAGGCCGGCGGCAAGCCGGTGATCATCGGCGTGGGGGGGTGCGTGGCCTCGCAGGAAGGCGAAGCGATCGTCAAGCGCGCGCCCTATGTGGACCTGGTGTTCGGCCCGCAGACCCTGCACCGGCTGCCGGAGCTGATCCGCGCCCGGCGCGAATCGGGCAAGTCGCAGGTGGACATCAGCTTCCCGGAGATCGAGAAGTTCGACCGCCTGCCCGAGCCGCGTGCCGAAGGCCCGTCGGCATTCGTGTCGATCATGGAAGGCTGCTCCAAGTACTGCTCGTTCTGTGTGGTGCCCTACACCCGTGGCGAGGAAGTCAGCCGGCCGTTCGAGGACGTGCTGGTGGAAGTGGCGCAGCTGGCGGCGCAAGGCGTGCGCGAGATCAACCTGCTGGGCCAGAACGTCAACGCCTACCGCGGCGCGTATGGCGCCGATGCGGGCGAGGCGGTGCAGTACGCCGATCTGGGTCTGTTGATCCGCACCATCGCGCAGATCGAGGGCGTGGGCCGCATCCGCTTCACCACCTCGCATCCGCTGGAATTTTCCGATTCGCTGGTGGACGCCTACCGCGACGTGCCGCAGCTGGCCAACTACCTGCACCTGCCGGTGCAGGCTGGCAGCGACCGCATCCTGTCGGCGATGAAGCGTGGCTACACCGCGCTGGAATTCAAGTCCAAGATCCGCAAGCTGCGTGCGGTGCGCCCGGATATCTCGATCAGTTCGGACTTCATCGTCGGCTTCCCCGGCGAGACCGAGGCCGACTTCGAAAAGACCATGAAGCTGATCGAGGACGTGGGCTTCGACCAGAGTTTTTCGTTCGTGTATTCGCGCCGCCCCGGCACCCCGGCCTCGGACCTGCACGACGACACCCCGGAGGCGGTCAAGCAGGCGCGCCTGGCGCGTTTGCAGGCGCAGATCAATGCGCACGCGGCGAGTATTTCGCAATCCATGGTCGGCAGCGTGCAGCGCGTGCTGGTGGAAGGCCCGTCGCGGCGCGATCCGAACGAGCTGACCGGCAAGAGCGAGAACATGCGGCCGGTGAACTTTCCCGGCAATCCCCGCCTGATCGGCCAGTTCGTCGATGTGCTGATCACCGAGGCGATGAGCAATTCGCTGCGCGGTCGCATCCAGCTGGGCGATCACGCAGGTTGATGCGGCACTGACGGTATCGGGTCGATGTCGTAACGCGGCATCGGCTGCAGGCGGCATCGATCGCTTGCAGCGGATGGTCGCATGACGGCGGGCCTGCGCCTGCCTGCCCGGAACACACCGCCGATGTGATCGCAATGGCACACGCTTGCCACGCATCCGCTGGCTTGCGCTTGCGCCACTGCAAGTGCGTGGGCCGTTCCGCGCGCGGCGCGTATGCATCGCTGCCGGGTCGTCCCCTGGTCCTGATGCGCCTTCAGGCGTATGCAGCGGCGTCCTGCACGGCCGGCACGCGCCACCGATGCCTGCAGCGATTTCGTACTGGTGAAAATTTCACCAGTAAACCGTCGCACCTTGTGACAGAAGGCGTGGCGGCACTTACCCACAGGCTTTGCCGGATTCGATCCACATCGGGTGTGGACAACCCGTCCCGTACTGGCGATTTTTTCGCCACCTCGCTGCAAAACCTTGTGCCAGTAAGGCTGGCAACTTCTATCCACAGGTTAGTGAGGCGTGATTCCACAGCGATTGTGGAAAACCCGGACGCACGGCAGGACGGCTGCTTGCCGCCAGTGCGCCACGTCGCCGGGTTGTTGGTGGGATCACGCCCTGCGCGCTACCCTCGCCTGCCGCCCTACCGACGCCGCACGCGCTGTCCGATCCGACCATGAACGCACCTGCCTATCGCGATTTCACCCTGCAGCCCGAAGACACCGAGCGCCTGGCCAACCTGGCCGGCCCGTTCGACGCGCACCTGCGCCAGATCGAACTCAAGCTCGGCGTGGAGATCGCCAACCGCGGCAACATCTTCCGCGTCACTGGCCCGGAGCCGGCGATCGCCGCCGCCCAGGAGTTGCTGACCGCGCTGTACGACGAGGCGGACTCGGTCACCTTCGACAACCACGCCATCCACCTGCGCTTGAACGATGCCAATGTCGAGCATGTGGTGGAGCGCGCGTACCAGCCGCAGGACGTGGCGATCAAGGTCAAGCGCGGCACCGTGCGTGGCCGCGGTGCCAACCAGGCCAAGTACCTGCACGCGATCGCCACCCACGACATCAACTTCGGCATCGGCCCGGCCGGCACCGGCAAGACCTTCCTGGCGGTGGCCAGCGCGGTGGAAGCGCTGAACGAATCGCGCGTGCAGCGCCTGATCCTGGTGCGTCCGGCCGTGGAAGCCGGCGAGAAGCTCGGCTTCCTGCCCGGCGACCTCAGCCAGAAGGTGGACCCCTACCTGCGCCCGCTCTACGACGCGCTGTACGAAATGCTGGGCGTGGAAAAGGTGGTCAAGCTGCTGGAGAAGAACGTCATCGAGATCGCGCCGCTGGCCTATATGCGCGGCCGCACGCTCAACGACGCCTATGTGATCCTGGACGAAGCACAGAACACCACCATCGAACAGATGAAGATGTTCCTGACCCGCCTGGGTTTCGGCTCCACCGCGGTGGTCACCGGCGACCTGACCCAGATCGACCTGCCCAAGCACGTCAAATCCGGCCTGCGCGATGCGATCGAGGTGCTGCGCGAGGTCGAAGGCGCCAGCTTCACCTTCTTCGAAGCACGCGACGTGGTGCGCCACCCGCTGGTGCAACGCATCGTCACCGCCTATGAGAAGCGCGATCTGGCCGAAAAGCCTGCCGACCCTGCGGCGTGATGCCGACTGGCGGGAGGTGACCGGGGATCCCTGGCGCGGCACGCCTCGGTGCAATGCCGGGCAAGCCAGTAGCGCGCGGTCATCGCGCAGCCCTTCGCGCCGGCCGGCCTGCTGCTGCGCTGCGCCAGACGCACAACCCGCAGCGCCACGGCGCTACACTCGCAACCTCGTTCTGCACAGGAGGTGCTCATGGCCGGTTGTCGCGCGTTGATCTTGGCCTGCATGCTGGGTGTTGCCCCGGTTGCGTTATCGGCCACGCCGGACGAAGCCGCGGCATCCTCGCGCGCTTACATCGAGACCAGTTACCTGGCCGCACCGAGGAACGTTGGTCCATTTACGCTCGCCCGCAGCTCCTACAACCCGGCAGCCAAGGTCTCGGGGGCCGGATTCCATTACGCGATGGCTGGGCATCCGGAATTGAATATCGACGTGTTCGTTTATCCGGCCGGGCAACGCGCTCAAGCCGAGGCCATCGAACACGGCATGCTCGCCTTTCGCAAGGACCTCGACGCGGCGCGCACACAAGGCACCTATTCGCGGCTGGACGAGCTGGACCAGGGCAGGTTCGTATTGACCAGCGACGATGCTCCGAAAAACACTCCGGCCAATGCAGTGGATGCCAAGGTGATCGCGGCCATTGCGGACGCCGAACGCATCGTTGGGGAAAAGTTGCGGCTCAGCATGGACCTGTCCTCGTCCGGCATGCCGCTGCTGTCCAACGGCTACCTGTTCTACAAGCAGCTGTACTACATCAAGGTGCGGGTATCGGCAGCGCAGCAAGCAATTGCGCAGACCACGTTCGACGCACTCGCCGACCAGGCTGCGCGCGCGCTCGTACCGGCCATCCAGGTCAGCAATGTTGGCGGGTGCGCGGACCTGACCGTCCATCTCGATACCAAGGCGACGCCCGATCAAAGTGCCGTGGAGATGGCGCGCCAAATCAAGACGCATCTGGGCTTCAATTGCCACGGCTCGACCAAGCAGGCCGGCATCGAAGAACTGGTCAAGACAGCCGAGGTGATCGAAATCGCCTATGCCCCCAGCGAGTGGAAGTCGCAGTGAGGCAACACACGCGCGATACTGTGGCTCCTGTCTGAGCTCAATGCTGGTATCGTCATGACCAAAGGTCCGGTCCGCCTCGACGTCGCCGTCAGTTATGCGTTGCCACGCGCAGGCCTGCCGTCGGCGGTGAGTTTTCGCAAGTGGGTGGCTGCTGCCCTGAAGGGACGCATCCGCGAGGCCGATCTGGCGGTGCGCGTGGTCGACGAGAAGGAAGGCTGCTCGCTCAACCACCACTACCGCGGCAAGGACTACGCCACCAACGTGTTGAGCTTCCCGGCCGAGCTGCCGGAGGGCCTGCCCAAGGGCATCAAGATGCCGCTGCTGGGCGACCTGGTGATCTGCGCGCCGGTGGTGGCGCGCGAGGCGGCCGAACAGGGCAAGTCGCTGGCCGCGCACTATGCGCACCTGACCGTGCACGGCACCCTGCATCTGCTGGGCTGGGACCACGAAGACGACAAGGAGGCCGATGCGATGGAGCAGCTGGAACGCGAGATCCTGGCCGACCTGGGCATCGAAGACCCCTACGCGGGGGAGCGCTGATGCGCGCGCTGATCGCAATGAGCTGCCTGCTGCTGAGTCCGGCAGCGGCACTGGCGCAAGGCGCGCCGCTGCGGCCCGACCTGCCGGCGTTGATCGAATGCCGCCAGCGCATCGGCGACTTCAACGCATTGGCGCCGGTACTGGCCGACCCGCTCAAGGCGGTGGCGCTGGGCTGGACGCCGCTGGACCAGTCCAACCTGTTCATGACCGAATACACCCTCAACACGCCGATCAGCGTGTTCGGCCACAGCACCAACCACATTGCCTTTTCCGGCGCCAGCATCATGGCGATCCTGGACCTGCCCGATCCGCGCCCGCTGGCCAAGCAACTGGACCTGGAACTGGGCGTGGATAACGCCGACAAGGTCATGTACGGCCGCGAGCTGGTCAGCGAAGACACCACCAACCCCAAGACCGGCGAGGCGATGATCGAATCGGTGGTGCTCAGCGTGACCAACGTCAAATCGCATCCCGGCAAGACCGTGGTGGGCTGCGGCTACAGCCTGGACCTGCCCTGAGGCCGGCGCCGGCACCGCATCCACAGCGCGTTGCCGGCTTCCTGCTAGACTGCCGCCTCACGCCTGGTTTGCCGGGTGCCGTTCCCCGTCACGATGTCCGAAGACGACAGTAGCTACAGCTCAGACCCCCCCGAAAAACGCCGCAGCTGGCTCGAACGCCTGAGCGCGGCCTTCTCCGGCGAACCCCATACCCGCGACGAACTGGTCGCCTTGCTGCGGACCGCCGAACAGGACGGTCTCATCGCCGCAGACACCTTGCGCATGATGGAAGGCGCGATCTCCGTCGCCGAGCTCACCGTGGGCGATGTGATGATTTCGCGCTCGCAGATGGTCTCGCTGCCGGTGGAGGCGCGCTTCATCGACTTGATGAAGCAGGTGGTCGAATCCGGCCATTCGCGCTTCCCGGTGCACGGCGAGAACAAGGACGAAGTGCTCGGCATCCTGCTGGCCAAGGACCTGTTGCGCGGCGTGGTCGCCGACAACGGGCCCGGCAACGTGCGCGAGCTGCTGCGCCCGGCGGTGCTGATCCCCGAGTCCAAGAAGCTCAACGTGCTGCTCAAGGAATTCCGCCTGTCGCGCAACCACATGGCGATCGTGGTGGACGAATACGGCGGCGTGGCCGGGCTGGTCACCATCGAGGACGTGCTGGAGCAGATCGTCGGCGAAATCGACGACGAGCACGACGACGCCGAGGAAGAGAATTCACTGATCGCCATCCAGGCCGATGGCCGCTACGTGGTCGATGCGCTGACGCCGATCGAGGACTTCAACGAGCGCTTCGGCGCCGAGTTCCCCGACGACGAGTACGACACCGTCGGTGGCCTGGTCACGGATGCGATCGGGCATCTGCCGGAAACCGGCGAAGAGCTGACATTGGGGCGCTTCGCGTTCCGCGTGGCCAAGGCCGACGCGCGGCGCGTGCATGCGTTCCACGTCACCATCCTGCCGCCCGACCCGCAGGACGACGCTTGAACCAGCCCGTCCGCAGTGCTTGCACGGCGCCGCAGCGCGCTGGCGCCCGGCGGTGGTTCGCCTGTTGGGCGCTGTTCGTATTGACGCTGCTGGCAGCGCCGCTCGCGCTGGCCCAGGCTATCCAGGGCGACGCGAACCAGGGCTCCGCTCCGGCCGGCGCACCGGCACCGCGCGTCGGCGTGGTGACCATGCAGCCCGGCGAAGTGTTCTTCGAGCGCTTCGGGCATGACGCCATCGTGGTGGTCGATCCGCTCAGCGGGCAGGCCACCTCCTACAACTTCGGCTTCTTCGACCCGAGCGAGCCGGACTTCGTGCCGCGCTTCGCGCGTGGCGAGATGATGTATTACCTGGTGGCGCTGCCGCTGGAAGAAGACCTGTCGCAGTACCGCAATGTCGGCCGTGGCGTCAGCGTGCAGTGGCTGGATCTGCCACCCGAGCAGGCGCGCGCGCTTGCCGATGGGCTGGCAGTGCGCAGCCGGCCGGAAAACGCGCGCTATCACTACGATTATTTCGAAGCCAACTGCGCCACCATGGTGCGCGATGCGCTCGATCGCGCCATGGGCGGCACGCTGAAATCGCAACTGGCCGGCCGCTCGCGCGGCAATACCTACCGCAGCGAAGCGGTGCGCCTGGCCTCCCCCGCCCCGTGGATGTGGCTGGGCTTCGACCTGGGCCTGGGTCCATACGCCGACCGCCCGCTGTCGCGCTGGGAAGAAGCCTTCGTGCCGATGCGGCTGGCCGACAGCCTGACCCAGGTGCACAACAGCGCCGGCCGGCCGTTGGTGCAATCCACCCAGGTGCTGCTGCCGCACCGCATCGCGCCCGAGCCTGCCGAACAGCAGCGGCATTGGTGGCCGTGGTTGCTGGCCGGCGTGCTGGTGGCCGCCGGCGTGCTGGCGCTGCGTCGCCGGCAACGCCTGCTGGCCGGGCTGGCGCTGCCGTTCTGGCTGCTGTGCGCCATCGGCGGCGGCCTGCTGGTGTATCTATGGGGCTTCACCGCGCACCAATCGGCCTGGGCCAATCGCAATCTGCTGCTGGTCAATCCGCTGTGCGTATTGCTGTGGTTCGGTGGCATCCGGCTGCAGTTCGGCCATCAGCCGGGCCGCTGGTTCAACGTATTGTCCTGGCTGGTGGCAGCCGGGGCGCTGCTGGCACTGGTGATCCACTGGCTCTCGTTCCAGGCCCAGGACAACCTGCAATGGGTGATGCTGCTGTTGCCGATCCACGCCGCGCTCGCGATCGCCCTGCGGCCGCGCGACGCACTGCCCTCTCGACGCTGACTGAAGATGCGCCCATGACCACCCACGGCCGCCATCCAGACAATCCCTCCTGCGTCATCACCTGTGCCTATTACGATGGCGACGGCAAACGCCACGACATCAGCCTGGAGCAGATCAGCGATGTCTTGCAGCTTCCCGACGGCTTCGTCTGGGTGGGGCTGTACGAACCGCAGGAATCGGTGCTGCACAAGCTGCGCGACGAGTTCGGCCTGCACGACCTGGCGATCGAAGACGCACTCAAGGCGCACCAGCGCCCCAAGGCCGAGAGTTATGGCAACTCGCTGTTCGTGGTGGTCAATACCGCGCAGCTGGTCAACGAGCGTATCCGCTATGGCGAAACGCATGCGTTCCTGGGCCAGCGATTTTTGTTGACCGTGCGCCACGGCGCATCGCTGTCGTACGCGCCGGTGCGGCAGCGGGTCGAACGCGAACCGGCCATGCTGCGCATGGGCGCCTCGTTCTGCCTGTATGGCGTGCTGGATTTCGTGGTCGACAACTACCTGCCGATCATGGACGAATTCCGCGACACGCTGGAGCGCCTGGAAAAGGACATCTTCGCCGACGACTACAAGCGCGAAACCGTGGTGCGCCTGTACGAGCTCAAGCGCGAACTCAACAAGATGCGGCTGGTGGTAGCGCCGTTGCAGGACGTGCTCTCTCACCTCAAGCGCAACCCCGGTTCGCTGATCCATGACGAAGTAGGCATCTACCTGCGCGACGTGCTCGATCATGCGGTGCGCATCAACGACGCCATCGACACCTTGCGCGAAATGTTGGGCACCGCGCTCAGCGTCAACCTGTCGATGGTGACGATGGCACAGGGCGAGATGGTCAAGCGCCTGGGCGCCTGGGCCGCCCTGCTGGCCGCGCCCACCCTGATCACCAGCTGGTACGGCATGAACTTCACCCACATGCCAGAACTCGACAAGCCCTACGCCTACCCCCTGCTGGTCGGCGGCATCGTCGCCTCCTGCCTGATCCTGTATCGCCTGTTCAAGCGGGCGCGGTGGCTTTGAGGGCCGCGTAGCGGCTTGGGATTGGGGAGTCGGGATTGGGGATTCGCTAGAGCGGGCTTGCTGCTTGCTGATCCAGCGTGATCGTTTCACCCAGACTGTTCAATGTCTGCTGGTGTCTTCTTGCCCACGCGCGGGTCAACCAGCACCTCATGTGCCCCCTCATCCGCCCTTCGGGCACCTTCTCCCGGCGGGAGACGGAAGCGCCTGGCCTTTGCGAATCCCAAATCCCGAATCACCAATCCCGACCCTCAAGCCACAGAGTGCGCGGGTCAACCAGCACCTCATGTGCCCCCTCCTCCGCCCTTCGGGCACCTTCTCCCGGCGGGAGAAGGAAGCGTCCTGGCCTTTGCCAATCCCAAATCCCGAATCACCAATCCCGGCCCTCAAGCCACATAGACCGTCTTGATATTCATGAACTCATGGATACCGTGATCGGCCAGCTCGCGGCCGAAGCCCGAGCGTTTGATGCCACCGAACGGCAGCCGCACATCGCTCTTGACCACCGAGTTGATGAAAGCCGCACCGCATTGCAGCTGCTGGGCGATGCGTTCGCCGCGCTTGGGGTCTGCGGTCCACACGCTGCCGCCCAGGCCGAAGCTGGTGTCGTTGGCCACACGCACGGCCTGCGCTTCGTCGGCGACGCGGATGATGGAGGCGACCGGCCCGAAGAATTCTTCGTGGTAGGCCGGCATGCCGGGCGCGACGCGGTCGAGGATGGTGGCCGGGTAGCCGGCGTAGGACCCGGCCACCGGTTCGCCGCCCAGCAGCACCTTGGCGCCCTTCTCCACGCTGGCCTGCACCTGCTTGTGCAATTCATCGCGCAGGTCGGCACGCGCCATCGGCGCCAGCGTGGTGCTTTCCTGCTGCGGATCGCCGAGCACGCGCTTGGACGCAGCGGCGACGAAGCGCTCGATGAACTGGTCGGCGATGGCATCCACCACGATGAAGCGCTTGGCCGCGATGCAGGTCTGCCCACTGTTGTCGAAGCGCGACTGCACCGCCGATTCCACCGTGTGCTCCAGCTGCGCATCGTCCAGCACGATGAAGGCATCGCTGCCACCCAGTTCCATCACGCATTTCTTCAGTTGCTCGCCGGCATTGGCCGCCAGCGAGCGGCCGGCGCGTTCGCTGCCGGTCAAGGTCACCGCGGCAACGCGATCGTCGCGCAACACGTCCGCTGCCTGGTCGTTGTCGATATGCAACACATCGAACACGCCAGGCGGAATGCCGGCAGCGTCCAGCACCTGCTTCATGGCATCGGCGCAGCGCGGCACATTGCTGGCGTGCTTGAGCAGCGACACGTTGCCGGCCATCAGGCCCGGGGCCAGGAACCGGAATGCCTGCCACAACGGAAAATTCCACGGCATCACCGCGAACACGCAGCCCAGCGGCTCGTAGCGCACGTAACTCGATTGCGCCTCGGTAGGGATTTGGCGCGGTGCCAGGTAATCGGCCGCGTGCTCGGCGTAGTACGCGCAGGCCTGCGCGCACTTGTCCACTTCGGCCAGGGCTTCGGCGCGCAGCTTGCCCATCTCCGCGGTCATGATGCGTTGCAGATCCTCGCGCCGACGGGTCAGCTCTTCGCCCACACGGCGCAGCAGCGCGCCGCGCTCGGCTAGCGGCAAGGCCGCCCAGGCCGGAAACGCCTTGGCCGATGCGGCCAGGCGTGCTTCGATGCCGGCAGCGTCCAGGGTGTGCTGGGTGTGCTCGACCTGGCCAGTGGCCGGGTTGACGGTGTCGTAGGACATGGCGTTCTCCAGTAGCAAGGCCGCCATGCTAGTCGCCGGAAAGTTGTAGCCGCGTCACAACCGCCTGAAATCGGTGCAACGCTGTGTTTGCCGCTGCCGCGACGCAATGCCGCACCTCCATCGTGCGACGCAAGCCACATGACCGCTGAAGAGCACTTGCAGGACAACGGGACGGAAAGACGCCTGCCCTCGACCATGCTTCAACCGCGCAGGATGCTCCAGCATCGCGCACTGGCAGCTCCACTCATGGACGACCACGACAATGCGCCGGAATTCGATGGTTCTGGTTGTCCTTGGCACCAGCGCGTGTCTGCCTGGATGCGCCTTTGTTCGAGACGCCCCGCCGCATCAACGCGGATGCGCGCTCAGGCGGTCGCTTGCTGCGCCAGCTGCTGATCGCGCAGGCGACGTTTTTCGCTGCGCGCCAGCAGCCACCAGCCGATCACCGCGGCGATCGAGACCGCCAGCACCATCAGGGTGGCCAGGGCGTTGATCTTCGGGCTGATGCCCAGCCGCACCGACGAGAACACCTTGATCGGCAGCGTGGTGGAACTGGGCCCGGCCAGGAAGCTGGCGATCACCACATCGTCCAGCGACAGCGTGAATGCCAGCAGCCAGCCCGAGGCCAGGGCCGGGGCGATGATCGGCAAGGTGATCAGGAAGAACACCTTCAGTGGCGTGGCGCCCAGGTCCTTCGCGGCCTCTTCCAGCGAGCGGTCCAGTTCCTGCAGGCGCGAGGAAATCACCACCGTCACGAACGACACGGTGAAGGTGACATGCGCCACCCAGATCGCCACTGCGCCGCGTGGTGCGATGCCGAGCACGCCGCCCATCGAGACCAGCAGCAACAGGATCGACAGCCCGATGATGACTTCCGGCATCACCAGCGGCGCGGTGATCAGTGCGCCGAACACGGTCTTGCCCGGAAACCGGCGCATGCGCACCATCGCCATGGCCGCCATGGTGCCGAGCACGGTCGATGCGCAGGCGGTCCAGAACGCCACCTCCAGGCTGACCCAGGCCGCGTCCAGCAGTTGCCGGTCGCGCAGCAGCTCGCCATACCAGCGGGTGGAAAAGCCGCCCCACACCGTGGCCAGGCGCGAGGCGTTGAACGAATACACCATCAGCAACAGGATCGGCAGATACAGAAAGCCGAACCCCAGCGCCAGGATGCCGCCCCCCAGTACGCGGCCACCGCGCGAGGCGCGCATCATGTCAGCCGCCCTTCCAACTCGCGCTGCTGGTAACGGTGGAAGATCACGATCGGCACCAGCAGCACCACCAGCATGACGGTGGCCACGGCCGCGGCCACCGGCCAGTCGCGGTTGTTGAAGAATTCGCCCCACAACACGCGCCCGATCATCAAGGTATTCGGGCCGCCCAGCATTTCCGGAATGACGAACTCGCCCACCGCCGGAATCATCACCAGCATGCAGCCGGCCACGATGCCGTTGCGCGACAGCGGCAAGGTGATGCGCACGAACGCCTGCCACGGACGCGCGCCCAGGTCGTAGGCCGCTTCCAGCAGCCGGTGGTCGTGCTTGACCAGATTGGCGTACAGCGGCAACACCATGAAAGGCAGGTAGCAATAGACGATGCCGATGTAGGCGGCGATCGGCGTGTACAGCAACTGCAGCGGCTGCCGGATCACACCGATCGCCAGCAACGCCTGATTGAGCAGGCCATTGCCATCGAGGATGCCGATCCAGGCGTAGACGCGGATCAGGAACGAGGTCCACGACGGCAGCACCACCAGCATCATCGCCACGTTGCGCGTGGCCAGCGGCAGGCGCGCGATTACATATGCCATCGGGTAACCGATCAACAACGCCAGTGCGGTGGAAATCGCCGCGATCCTGATCGAACTCAGGTACGCGGCCACGTACTGGCTGTCGCGCAACAGCACCAGGTAATTGCCCAGATGCAGCTTGACGCTCACCGCGCCATCGGCCGCATACGCGAACAGCGGCGTGTACGGCGGCATCGCGGTGGCGCGCTCGGCAAACGAGATCTTCAACACGATCAGGAACGGGATCGCGAAGAACACCAGTAGCCAGAGATACGGCGCGGCGATCACGCCCCAGCGCGCGCCCGGCACCCCGCGGCGGAGAGTGGTTAGCAAAACGTAGCGAGCAGTCGCCAGGGGGGTGCGGACGGCGCGGAGGAACCGCAGTGTACGGGTGGTACATGAGGATTCCGAGCACCGGCTGCGCCCCCCTGGCGGCTGCGCAGTAGTTTTGCTGGCCGCTCTCATGCGGTGAGCACCACGCCGTCGTCCTCGCCCCACCCCACCCACACCGCATCGCCCCAGGTCAGCGCTTCGCTGGCCCAGCGCTGGCGATTGGCGAAGTTGGCCATCAGCTTGACCCCGCTGGGCAGGCGCACGTGATACACCGAGTGGCTGCCGAAATAGGCGATGTCCTCGATCACGCCCTGCGCCTTGTTGCAGGCCTGCGCCGGCTCGTCCTTGCCGATGGCGAGCTTTTCCGGGCGCAGCGCAAACGCCACTGCCTGCCCTTCGAAGCCGGTGATGCCGTGACCGATGCGGATCGGCGCATCGAACGCAGGCGTCTTCAAGGCGACGTAGTCCGGTTGGTCCTCGGCAATGACCGCATCGACCAGATTCACCGAACCGATGAACTCGGCGGCGAAGCGATTGGCCGGCTGTTCGTAGATTTCGTCCGGGGTGCCGACCTGCTGGATCCAGCCCTGGTCCATCAGCGCGATGCGCGTGGCCATGGTCATCGCCTCTTCCTGATCGTGGGTGACCATCACGCAGGTGACGCCGGAGGTCTCGATGATGTTGACCAGTTCCAGCTGCATCTGCGAACGCAGCTTCTTGTCCAGCGCGCCCATCGGCTCGTCCAGCAACAGCAGCTTGGGCCGCTTGGCCAGCGAGCGCGCCAGCGCCACCCGTTGCTGCTGGCCGCCGGACAACTGATGCGGCTTGCGCCGGGCCAGCGCGCCCAGCTGCACCAACTCCAGCATCTCGCCGACACGGGTGGCGATGGCGGTCTTGGGCAAGCCTTCCTGCTTCAGCCCGAAGGCGATGTTCTGCTCCACGCTCATGTGCGGGAACAGCGCATACGACTGGAACATCATGTTGATCGGGCGCTCGTACGGCGGCAGCGCGTCGATGGGCTGACCATCGAGGGTGATGCGCCCGCTGGTCGGCCGCTCGAAACCGGCCAGGCAACGCAGCAAGGTGGATTTGCCGCTGCCCGACCCGCCCAGCAACGCGAAGATTTCGCCCTTGCGGATCTGCAGGCTGACATCGTCCACGGCAACGAAGCCGTCGAACTCCTTGCGCACCGCGTCGATGGACAAATAACCGGCATCGGCGGGGCTGGAGGGTGGCGACATGGCCTCGGGCAGTGACATGGGTTCTCTCGATGGCGGCAGGCGCGGGCGCCATGCACGGAGTCTGCGCGCCATCATGACAAAAGCCGGATTCGCCTGCAGGCTACCCGGCCGATCGCGGCGCAAAGCCACGCATCGCCCATCGCTGTCGACTGCCGGACACATGACGCATGACGCACGCGACCGCGTGGCGCATGGCCTGCGCCTATACCGCAGCGGTATGGCGTAGCAGCGGACCTGGCTGCGACACTGTTCCGAAGACCCTCCACCACGCCGCCGACAGTCCCCCACAGGCGCGGCGACCAGGTCGGGCGCACCCACGCCGACTCACTGCGCCATGGCAGACATCCTTGCGAACTGCGAGGGACCCGAAACGCGGCGACAACCATGTGGCCATCGCGGTGCGGGCGAGACGCGCATGTCGCTTTCGCCGACCGCCTTTCACGCTCGCCGTTGCGCGACGGCGACGGCGTATACAGCGACAGCGCCGGTTCGCCCCCGCCGGCAGCGAACGCATCCACGACCTCCGGGGCAACCGCCTCGACACGGCCGGCATCCGCGCTCAACGAGCGGCCGGATGCCTCAGCGCGTTTCCTGCGGCGCCTCGCTCCAGCCCAGCCCCAGGCTCTTCTGCAAGGCCACATAGTTCACCAGCAACTGCACCTGCGCCTGCGCGGCGGCGTCCTGCGCCGAGAGTTGCTGGCGCTGCACATCCAGCAGGTCGATCGAGGAGGTCGCGCCGGCATCGCGGCGTTGCTGCATCAGCCCGGCCGAGCGCGTGGCCGAGGCTTCGGCCTGGCGCGCGACCACCAGTTGCTTGCGCGCCGAGCCGAAACGCGACAGCGCCGCATTGGCGTCCTGCAAGGCGCCCAGCACCGCCGCCTCGTAGGCCGCTTCGCGCCCGGCGTTGCCGGCGCGCGCTTGGTCGACCTGCGCGCGGGTCTTGCCGAAATCGAAGATCGACCAGCGCAGCATCGGCGCCGCCAGGACGGTGCGCGCATCGGAATTGAAATCGCTGGGTGAGCCGGCCACCCAGCTCAGGCCGCCCAGCAGGGTCACCTGCGGGAAATAGCCATTCAAGGCCTCGCCGATCTGCGCGCTGGAGGCAGCCAGCTCGCGCTCGGCCTTGCGCACGTCCGGGCGACGGCGGATCAGCGCACCGGCATCGTCCACGCGCACCTGCGTCGGCAGCATTGGTAGCGGCTGGGGCGTGCTCAACTGGGCATCCAGCGCGCCGGGCTCGCGCCCGACCATCAGCGCCAGCTGGTCCTGCGCTTCCTGCGCCTGCATCTGCAATGGCAGGCGTTGCGCTTGCTGCTGCTGCACCTGGGTGGCGATCTGTTCGACCTGCAGGTCCGACGCGGCGCCCTGGCTCCGGCGTTGCTGTACCAGCTGCAGCGTTTGGCGGATCTTGTCCAGGTTGGCATCGGCGATCGCCAGCCGCGCCTGCAACCCACGGTAGTTGAGGTACACCTGCCCGACCTCGGCGGCCAGCTGCACCTGCGCATCGGCCAGTTCGGCCTCGGAGGCCTGCGCCTGGGCCAGCGCGCCTTCGGCGGCGCGGCGGCGGCGGCCGAAGAAGTCCAGCTCCCAGCTGGCATCGAAGCCGGCGCTGTAGATCTCGGTCTTTTCCAGATCCAGCGCCTGGCTGCCTTGCGCGGGCGGCTGGCCCTGCTGGCCGTTCTGCAGGCCGCCCAGCGTGTCCACGATGGACTGCGGCGGTTCGGCATACGCATACACCGCGCTGGCGTTGAGCTTGGGCAGACGCTCGGCGCGGCGCTGGCGGGCCAATGCGCGATTGGCCTGCAGGCGTGCCTGCGCGGCACGCAGATTGGGGCTGTCGGCCAGCGCCTGGGTCACCAGCTGGGTCAGGGTCGGGTCGTGCAGTTCTTCCCACCAGTGGTTCAACGGTGCGGCGGCTACCACTTCCGCGCCGCTGGCGCGATGCAGCGTCGGGGCCTGCATGGCCGCATCGGCCACCGGGGGGGCCTTGGTGTAATTGGGGCCGAGCATGCAGCCGCCGAGTACGACGGCACTCAACGCCGCGGCCAGCGGCAGGCGGAGCAGGCGCATGGAATCAATGCATCGCAAGGTGCGTCCCCTTGGGTAACGGCTTGAGCAAAAAGGCCAGCGGGATCGTGCACACCACGATCATGCCGAAGATCCAGAACAGGTCGCTGTAGGTCATCACCAGCGCCTGCTGTTGCACCACCCGCGCAAACTGCGCGATGGAACGAATCGCCGCCTCGCCCCCGGCGCTGCCCTGCATCTGCGCGCTCAGGCCGGCCAGCGCCTCCTGCGCGCGCGGGGCGTTGGCGGTGATCGAACTGCCGATGGTTTCGGTGTGGAAGGTCATGCGCCGCTCCTGGAAGGTGGAGATCAGCGCCAAGCCGACCGAACCGCCCAGGTTGCGACCGGCATTGAACAGCCCCGAGGCGTCGCCGGCCAGTTCCGGAGGCACCGAGGAAATGGCCGCCTGGTTGAGCGACATCATCGCCAGCGCCAGCCCGCAGCCCTGCAGCAGCTGCCCGGCGACGAAATGCATGCCCACCGTGTCGGCGGTCAGCTCCAGATTGACGAAGCAGGCGGCAGCGAAGCACAGCAGGCCGGCGATCACCAGGATGCGCACGTCCACCACGTCCAGCAGCTTGGGCATCATCGGCATCAGCAGCACGGTCGGCAGCCCGGACAGCAGCAATACGTAGCCGGCCTGCTCGGTGTTGTAGCCGGAGATCACCGCCAGGAACTGCGGGATCATGTACATCACGCCGAACAGGATCATGCCTACTGCCATGATCATGATGAACACCGCACCGAAGCTGCGATGCAACAGCAGCGACAGGTGGATGACCGGTGCGCGCTTGCGGAACTGGCCGACGATCAACGCAATGAAACCGCTCAAGGCGATCAGGCTCAGCGTGTTGATCTCGCTGGATTCGAACCAGCGTTCGCGCTGGCCCTCCTCCAGCACCACGGTGAGCCCGCCCAGCCCGGCCGTGAGGCCGTAGATGCCCAGCCAGTCGGCATCGAGCAGACCGGCCCAGTTGCCCTTCTCGTGTTCCAGCCCCAGCAGCAGCAGCGCCACCAGGCCCGCGCAGATCGGCACGTTGATGAAGAAGGCGTAGTGCCAACTGACGTTCTCGGTCAGCCAGCCGCCTAGCAGCGGGCCGATCACCGGCCCCATGATCACGGTCATGCCGAACAGCGCGGTACCCATGGTCTGCTGGCTGGGCGGCAGCCGGGTGGCCACGATGGTCAGCGCGGTGGGAATCAGCGCGCCGCCGGCCAGGCCCTGCCCCACGCGGCCGATGATCATCATCGGCAACGAGGTCGACAGGCCGCACACCACCGAGAACGCAGTGAACATCACCGCGCAGATCAGCAGGAAGTTGCGCAGGCCCAGGGTGCGCACGAACCAGCCGGTCAACGGGATCATGATGATCTCGGCCACCAGGTAGGCGGTGGAGATCCAGGTGCCTTCGGTGCCGCTGGCGCCCACCTCGCCCTGGATGGTGGGCAGGGCCGCATTGACGATGGAGATGTCCAGCGTGGCCATGAACGAGCCGATGGTGCCGGCCAGCACCGCCAGCCATGCGCCCGGATCGGCCTTTTCGCGACCGACGCTGCCGCCGGCGCCCTGGCCGGTGGCGGCCGCTGCGCTCATCGCGCGCGCTCCTGCTCCTGCACGCGCTCGGATTCTGCTTCGGCGCGTTGCTTGGCGTCCTTGGCCGAACGGGTATCCACCGTCACTTCCACCGACATGCCCGGCACCAGCACCTTGCGCGCCTCGGCGCCGGCCAGCACGCGGATACGCACCGGCACCCGCTGCACCACCTTGGTGAAGTTGCCGGTGGCGTTTTCCGGCGGCAACAGCGCGAATTGCGAGCCGGTACCCGGCGACAGGCTTTCGACCTTGCCGTGCAGCTTCACGCCCGACAGCGCATCCACCTCGATCTCGGCAGGCTGGCCGGGACGCATCAGGCCGACCTGGGTTTCCTTGAAATTGGCGACCAGGTACAGCGACTCCTGCGGCACGATGGTCATGGTGCGGGTGCCGGCGGCCAGGAACTGACCTTCCTGCACGGTCTTGTCGCCGACCCGGCCGTGGATGCGGCTGGTCAGGCGGGTGTCTTCCACTGCCACCCGTGCCTGGTCGGCATCGGCGGTGGCTTGCTTCAGGCCGGCCTGGGCCTGTTCCAGCTGCGCGCGGCTGGCCTGGATCTGGCTCTGCGCCCCGCTGGCCTGCGCCTGTGCGGCCTCGTACTGGGCGCGGGCGCGGGCCAGTTCGTGCTGCAGGCTTTCCTGGTGCTCGTGGGTGTCGGCGCCGGAGGCCGCCAGTGGCGCGAAGCGCTTCACTTCGGCCTGGGCGAACCTGAGACTGGCCGCGGCCGAGGTCACCTGGGTCCGCGCCTGCACCAGCGCCGCTTCCTGGCCGGCGACATTGGCAGTGGCGGCCACGATGTCGGCCTGGCGTGCGGCAATGGCCGCCTCGGCCTGCTGCAGGGTGGCCTGGTAGGTGCGGTCATCGATCTGCAGCAGCGGCTGGCCGGCCTCCACGATCTGGTTGTCGCCCACCAGCACCTTGGTCACATAGCCGCTGACGCGCGGCGCCACCGCCACCGAGTCGGCCTGCAGGTAGGCGTTGTTGGTGTCCTGCATGTAGCGGCCCTTGACCAGGTAATAGGCCAACCAGACCACCAGCAGCACCAGCACCAGCACGCCCACCAGGATCAGGGTCCATCTGACCTTGGGATTCTTCAGCGGCGACGGCTTTGGCGGCTGCTGGGCCTCAGCGCCCTGGGCATCGGCGGACGAGTCGCGGCCATCATTGGACGGGTGGTCTTGGTTGCTCAAAGGAAACGTCCTGTGTGTCGTGGGCGAGGCGCGCCAGGGCATGCCGCAGCAGCGGCGCAAGCGAGCGCGGCGAAACCATACAATTATTTAAACCCGCCAGTACAGATAGTGTGACGAGTCCGGTCAGCCGGCGCTGGGCTTGTGCAGGCCAGTGCGCCGGATGGGTCGGTGGCGCGACGGGCAGCCGGCCCGCGACGACCGGACGCCGCAGTACCGACCGCGCGCCCTTGCGACCAGGTTGGAAGTGTCAGCGACCAGGATGGGTTTTTTATTGGGATGCAACGGCCTGCGCCGCGCCGGTGTCTGGCACATGGACCTTGGAGCGGCCGGCACCCCGTCGCGGGGGGGCGCATGGAGATGCACGACGCGCAGGAACCAGGGCGAAGCTTCCGGGCAACGACGACGCCCACCCGGCCGCCGCACAGGCGGGCGGTGCAGTCAGCGGCCGGTCTTGATCTCGGTCCACAACCGCGTGTACAGGCGGTCCACGTCCGGCGGATTGATCGCGTAGGTGAACATCTTGGCGGTCACCTCCGGCGGCGGATAGATGGTGGGATCGTTGCGGATCGCCGCATCCACCAGCGGCGTGGCGGTACGCACCGGGTTGGCGTAGTGGATGAAGTTGGTATTGGCCGCGGCCACCTCGGGCTTCAACAGGTAGTTGATGAAGGCGTAGGCGTTGTCCGGATGCTTGGCATCCTTGGGAATGGCCAGCATGTCGAACCATTGCGGCGCGCCTTCCTTCGGGATCGCGTAGGCCACCTTGACGGTGTTGCCGGCTTCCACGGCGCGATCGCGCGCCTGGATGATGTCGCCCGACCAGCCCACCGCCAGGCAGGTATTGCCGTTGGCCAGCGACGTCACGTACTGGCTGGAGTGGAAATTCTGCACATACGGGCGAATGGCCTTGATCAGCGCGGCGGCCTTTTCGATCTCGGCCGGCACCGTGCTGTGCGGGTCCAGGCCCAGGTAATTGAGGGCGATCGGAATCATGTCCGAGGGCGTGTCCAGGATGGTCACGCCGCAGTCCTTGAGCCTGGACAGGTTGTCCGGCTTGAACACCAGATCCCAGCTGTTGGCCACCTCGGTGCTGCCGAAGATCGCCTTGAGCTTGTCGACGTTGTAGCCGATGCCGGTGGTGCCGATCATGTAGGGCACGCCATAGACATTGCCCGGGTCCTGCGCAGCGATGCGGCGCATCACCTCCGGGTCCAGATTGGCCAGGTTGGGGATCTTGCTCTTGTCCAGCGGCAGGAACACGCCGGCCTGGATCTGCCGGCCGAAGAAATTGAGCGTGGGCACCACCACGTCGTAATCGCTGCCGCCGGCCAGCAACTTGGTTTCCACCATCTCGTCGCTGTCGAACACGTCGTAGGTGACCTTGATGCCGGTGCTCTTTTCGAATGCCGGAATGGTGTCTTCGGCGATGTAGTCGGAATAGTTGTAGACGTTGAGCACCTTGGCCTGCGCGTCGGCTTTGCCCGGGGCGCCACCGCCGCCACAGCCGGACAACAGGGTGATGGACAGCGTCAGTGCGAGCAGTCGCAGCGTCATATGGGTCTCCAGCGCAATGGGGCGGCCCGGCGCGGGGCCGGCCTGCCGCCAGACTACCCACCGTGCCCAGGTTTGCCCAGCGGGGCCGGCCGGGAGGTGCGCTGACCATGCACGGGGTAGCATGCTGGCCGCCCGCAGGCGCGTTCGCAGTAACCGATGCCGTGCCGCCGATCGGCAGGCCAGACCCTGCACTGCCGTGGCAGCGGACGCAGGATGCTCCTGCAGCGAGTGCTGCTGCCGCGCCGGCGATGCGTCGCTGTCGCTTACCTGCCCAGCGCGTGTGCGGTGTCGTCCAGCGCGCCCCAGGCCTTGTCGAACAGCTCGTCCACCTGGGCGCGGGTGATGATCAGCGGCGGCGACAGCAGCATCGCGTCGTAGGTGGCGCGCAGGATCAGCCCACGTTGCAGCGCGAAATCACGGCAGAGCGCGCCGACCCGCCCGCGCCCGGGAAAGTAGGTTCCACGCCGGCTTTTGTCCGGCACCAATTCCAGCGCACCAACCAGCCCGGCGATGCGCGCCTCGCCCACCAGCCGGTGCTCACCCAGCTCGGCCCAGCGCTGCGCCAGATACGGCGCAATCTGCGTGCGAGCAGTGTCCACGATGCCCTCGTCCTGCAGCAGGCGCAGATTCTCCAGCGCCACCGCCGCGCACACCGGGTGCCCGGCATAGGTACCGCCATGTGCAAGCTCGCCGCCCTGCTGCTTGAGCACTCCGGCCACGCGATCGCTGAACATCGCCGCCGCCAGCGGGATATAGCCGGAGGTGATGCCCTTGGCCAGCGTCATCACATCCGGCTGAAACCCGAAATACTCGGCTCCGAACCATGGCCCGGTGCGCCCGAATCCGCAGATCACTTCATCGGCCACCAGCAACACGTCGTAGTGCCGGCAAATGCGCTCGATCTCCGGCCAGTAGCTGCGCGGCGGGATATAGACACCGATCGCGCCCATGATGGGCTCGCCGATGAAGGCAGCCACGTTTTCCGGCCCGAGTTCGAGAATCTTCGCCTCCAGCCGGCGCGCCGCCAGCAGGCCGTAGTCCTGCGGATCCATGTCGCCGCCATCGCCGAAGTGATACGGCGGTGCGATATGCACGATGCCAGGGATCGGCAAGCCTCCTTGCTTGTGCATGCCCTGCATCCCGCCCAGGCTGGCGCCAGCCATGGTGGTGCCGTGATAGCCATCGTGTCGACCGATGAAGACCTGCTTCTGCGGCTGCCCCTGCACCGCCCAGAAATGCCGCACCAGGCGCAGGATGGTGTCGTTGGCCTCCGACCCGGAGTTGGCGAAGAACGCATGGTTCAGATCGCCCGGCGTGAGTTCCGCCAGCTTGGCGGCAAGGCGGATGGTGGGCTCGGTGGTGCACTGGAAGAAGCTGTTGTAGTACGCCAGCTGCTCCATCTGCCGCGCCGCTGCCCGGGCCAGCTCGGTGCGCCCATAGCCTACGTTGACGCACCACAACCCGCCGAATGCATCCAGCAGCTTGTTGCCGTCGGCATCCCACACGTAGACGCCTTCACCGCGCGTCAGGATGCGTGTGCCTTTTTGCGCCAACACCGCGTTGTCGTTGAACGGATGCAGATGATGCGCCGCATCGAGCTGCTGCAGGGACCTGAGCACAGAAGAATCCACGACCTGCTCCACGCGTGAGGAATCAAGAGCATACCCAGGCCCCGTTGCCGGACCGTGGACGGTGTTGCAGAGCGCTCCGCCAAGCCCGTGCGCGTCCGACAGACAGCTTGGCCGCGAGAACTTCCTCTGCCGCTAACCTCGCCCTCATCCGCCCTTCGGTCACCTTATCCCCATGAAGGAGGACAATGTCCCAATGGGAGAAGGAAACGTCTGGCGACGTAGGCGGCCTGCACATTTCGACCGCACTTTCGGCCTCCTGCCCAGCACCGCCTGGCCTGCGCATGGCGCCGCACCTCCGTGCGTTGCGCAAAACGGCGCTTGCCCTCCTTTACCCTGCCTTGCTTTGCTTACGCTTGTCCGGAGCCCCATACCGCAGCGGCAAGGCCGGCAGATACAACCCGTAGGGCGGCGCGCATGGATGCGCGACGTTTTTGTAAGGGACAGGGATGTCCCTTACAAAAATTTCTGCCGGCCTTGCGCACCCGTAGCGCCGCAGGCGCGTAGGGCGCGAGGACGGGGTGTGCTTTCTTTGGTTACTTTGGTCAGCCTGCGGCTGCCGTAAAGCGCTTCTTTGCACAAGCAAAGAAAGTGACTCGCGCCCGAAGGGCGTGAAAGCTCTGCGTTAGTTTGAAATATCCAAAAGCAATCCCGAAAGGCGCGAAAGCTCTGCTTTAAACTTGAATCCCCAGAAACGCGCAAGCACACAAACCACGCCACGCTTCAACACCACCCGACACCATACCCTCATCCGCCCTTCGGGCACCTTCTCCCAATGGGAGAAGGGAAACGCCCGGTTTCGACCACGCCGCTCACACGTTCAACAAAAGGAACTCCCGCTCCCACGAGCTGATCACCCGAAAGAACGTCTCATATTCCTTCCGCTTCACCGAGATATAGGCCCGCACAAAGCGCGCGCCCAACATATCCTGCAATGCCTCGCATCCCTCCAACCCATCCAGCGCCTCCCCCAACGAGCGCGGCAGATCGTAGCCCTGCTCCTTGCCATTGCTGCTGACCGGCGCAGTTGGTTCGAGCTTTTCGCGGATACCCAATAACCCGCAGGCCAGGGTCGCCGCCATCGCCAGATACGGGTTGGCGTCGGAGCCGGCGAAGCGGCTTTCCACCCGCATGTTCTGCGGCGCATCGATCGGCACCCGTAGCCCGCAGGTGCGATTGTCGAAGCCCCACAGCACATTGCTCGGCGACACCTCGCCGAACATCAGCCGCCGGTACGAATTGACGTTGGGTGCCAGCAGCCCCATCGCCATCGGAATGTATTTCTGCAAACCACCGAGATAGTGCGCAAAGGTGTCGCTGAAGCCGCCTTCGCGTTTGCCGCTGAACACGTTCTTGCCGGTGCCCGCGTGCAACAGGCTCTGGTGGATGTGCATCGCGCTGCCCGGCTCGGTTTCCATTGGTTTTGCCAGGAAGGTCGCATACACGCCGTGGCGCAGCGCGGCCTCGCGCATGGTGCGCTTGAACAGGAACACCTGGTCGGCGCGCGACAAGGCATCGGCATGGGTGAAATTGACTTCCAGCTGCGCGGCGCCGGATTCGTGGATCAAGGTGTCCACATCCAGTTCCATTGCATCGCAGTAGTCGTACATCAGGTCCAGGATCGGGTCGAACTCGTTGACCGCATCGATGGAATACGACTGCCGCGCGGTCTCCGGCCGGCCCGAGCGGCCGGCCGGCGGCAGCAGCGGGAAATCCGGATCAGTGTTCTTCTGCACCAGGAAGAACTCCAGCTCCGGCGCCACCACCGGCTGCAGCTTGACCTGCGCATAGGCATCGAGCACGCGCCGCAACACATTGCGCGGCGCCAGCTCGTGCGGCTGGCCATCCTTGGTATAGCAATCGTGGATCACCTGCGCAGTGGGGTCGGCGGCCCATGGCACCATGCGCACGGTGGAGGCATCCGGGCGCAGGTGCATGTCCGAATCCGATGGCGAGGTCAGCGCGTAGTAGTCGTCGGGAAAGTCGCCGGTGACGGTGGTGGCGAAGATGCCTTCCGGCAACCGCGTGCCGTAGTCGTGGGAGAACTTGTCGGCCGGGATGATCTTGCCGCGCGCGTTGCCGGTGATGTCCGGCACCAGGCATTCCACCTCGGTGATGTGACGGTCCTTGAGCCAGCGGCGCAAAGCGCTCTCCGGCTGCTTGGGCGTGGCGATGCGCGAACGTTGGCGAAGCGACATACAACCTCACTGGCCGCGCTGGGCGGCATGACGGCGACAGGCGTGGCCGAAGGCCTCGAAGATGGCACGGTAGAACGGTTGCTGTGTGACACGCCATTCCGGATGCCACTGCACCGCCAACAGGAATCCCGGCCCCGGGCCGCGGAAGGCTTCGATCAGGCCATCCGGTGCGGTGGCTTCGACCAGCAACCCGTCGGCAAGCCGGGCGATGCCCTGCCCGTGCAGCGAATTGACCATCACCTCGCTGGCGCCGCTCATGCCGGCCAGCCAGCCGCCAGGCTGGAGCCGCACCGGATGGGCGGGGCCGTATTGCACTTCCAGCGCAGCGCTGCGGTCTTCGCGGTGATCGGCCAGGCCGGGCACGTCATGCACGCGCTGGTGCAGGCGCCCGCCCAGCGCCACGTTCACCTCCTGCAGGCCGCGGCAGATCGCCAGCACCGGCAGGCCGCGCGCCAGCGCCTGCGGAATCATCACCAGGCTGGTGGCATCGCGGGCCGCATCGTGAGGGTTGCCCTCCCAGCTGGATTCGTCGCTGTAGTGATGCGGCTCGATATTGCTGACCGCCCCGGTGAGCAACAGGCCGTCCAGGCGCTCCAGCCACACCGCGGCATCGAGCGTGGGCTGCAGGCTGGGCAGCAGCACCGGCATGGCCCCGGCCGCTTCCACCACCGCGCGCACGTATTTTTCGCCGGCCGCCAGGAACGGATGCGGCGCCTGCGCGATGCGGTCGGTCGGCAGCCCGACCAGCGGTACGACAGCCATGCAGACATCCCGATGCGGCGCGTTGAACGGCAGGTGCATCCGAACTTACCGCGCTACCGCCGCCATTGCCACCGCGGCCGCGGCACGCGCCTGCGACGGCTCACGCGCGCTTTGCTAGGCTGACGGCGACTTCGCAGGTGGTGCCCATGGCTTCCGAGAACTCCGTCGCGTCCCTGCCCGCTGCCGACGCCGCCACCCTGGCGCGCATTCCCGGCTGTGCCTCGGTGGACCTGCTGTTGCCCGATACCAACGGCGTGCTGCGCGGCAAGCGCATCACCGCCGACACCCTGGGCAAGGTGTACCGCGATGGCGTGTGCCTGCCGATGTCGCTGATCGCCACCGACATCACCGGCAACACCGTGGAAGAGACCGGGCTGGGCTATGCGATCGGCGATGCCGACCGCATCTGCCGGCCGATCGCCGGCTCGCTGCGACCGGTGCCGTGGGCACCACAGCCGATGGCGCAGTTGTTGCTGGCGATGCACACCCCCGAGGGCCAGCTGTTCGAGGTGGCGCCGCGCGCGGTGCTGCAGCGCGTATTGGCCGGCTTCGCCGCACTGGGCGTGATCCCGGTGATTGCGGTGGAACTGGAGTTCTACCTGTTCGATGCGGTGCCCGATGCGCAGGGCCGCCCGCAGACCCCGCGCGACCCGGTCACTGGCGCCCGCAGCGCCATCACCCAGGTATATGCGTTGCAGGACCTGGACGATCAGCGCAGCTTCACCGATGCGGTCACCGCCGCATGCCGCCAGCAAGGCATTCCCGCCGACACCGCGGTGGCCGAGTACGCACCGGGCCAATTCGAGATCAACCTGCAGCACCGCGCCGATGCACTGGCGGCCTGCGACGAGGCGATCCTGCTCAAGCGCACCATCAAGGCCATTGCGCAGCAGCAGGGCATGCTTGCCAGCTTCATGGCCAAGCCCTTCCCCGAGCAGGCCGGCAGCGGCCTGCACCTGCATGTGAGCCTGCTGGATGGCGACGGGAACAATGTGCTGGCCGGCCGTGCCGACGCGCCGGCCGCCGCGTTGCGGCACGCCATTGCCGGGCTGCAGCGGCATGCCGACGCCTGCCTGCTGCTGTTCGCCCCGCATGCCAACAGCTACCGCCGCTTCGTCAGCAATGCGTTCGTGCCGCTGGATGCCAGCTGGGGCTTCAACAACCGCACCGTAGCGCTGCGCATCCCGCAGAGCGATGCGCGCAACACCCGTATCGAACACCGCATCGCCGGCGCCGATGCCAACCCGTACCTGGTGGCCGCCGCGGTGCTGGCGGCCATGCTGGACGGCTTGCGACAGCCCGGCGAGCCCACTGCGCCGATCGTGGGCAATGCCTATGCGCAATCGGTATTCCGCCCGCGCACCTGGCAGGGCGCGGTGGATGCGTTCCTGGGCAGCGATTTCATCGGCGCCCAGTTCGGCACCCAGTTCCAGCATGTGTTCGGCCAGCAGAAGCAGCGTGAGCTGTTCGACTACCAGGCGCTGGTGCCGGACCTGGATTACGCCCGGTACCTGCGCACCGTGTGATGGGCAGCCCGGCCGCAACCAGCAGCGAAACACCGGACAGCGGCTATCCGGACAGCTGGTATGCGCGCAGCGCGCCGGCCTTGCCCGCCCAGCCGCGCCTGCATGGCGCGCAGCAGGCCGATGTCTGCATCCTGGGCGCCGGCTATACCGGCCTGACCGCCGCGCTGGCGCTGGCCGAAGCCGGCTACCGGGTCGTCGTGCTGGAGGCCCGGCGCATCGGCTGGGGCGCGTCCGGGCGCAATGGCGGCCAGGCCATCGTCGGTTACGGCTGCGAGCAGCACACGCTGGAAGCGCTGGTCGGCGATGCCGATGCGCGCCTGCTGTTCGACTTCTCGCGCGACGGCATGCAGTTGCTGCGCCAGCGCATCCAGCGCCACGCCATCACCTGCGACTGGCGCGACGGGCATGCGCACGTGCCACTGAAGCCGCGCCAGGTACGCGCCCTGCGGCACGGCATCGTGCGCATGGCCGAGCGCTACGACTACCCGCTGGAGTGGTGGGACCGCGCCCGCACCCGCCAGGTGCTGGACAGCCCGCTGTACCTGGGCGCGATGTTCGATGCGGCCAGCGGCCACCTGCATCCGCTGGCCTACGCCTTCGGCCTGGCGCGCGCCGCGCTGGCGGCCGGGGTGCTGATCTTCGAGGACTCGGCGGTGATCCGGCAGGACGCTGGTGCACAGGTCACGATGCACACCGCACAGGGCAGCGTCACCGCGGACTTCGGGGTGATTGCCGGCAACGCCTTGCTGCACGGCATCGCCCCGCAGCTGGAGCAGCGCATCATGCCGGTGGGCACCTATGTCGGCGCGACGCCGCCGCTGGGCGCGGCGCGCGCGCGCGCACTGATCGGCAACGACATGGCGGTGGCCGATACCAATTGGGCGCTGGACTATTACCGGCTCAGCGCCGATCACCGGCTGCTGTTCGGCGGGCGCGCCAGCTATTCGTCGCGCCCGCCGCCGGGCCTGCAGCGCCTGATGACCCGGCGCATGCACAGCGTCTTTCCGCAGCTGCGCGACGTGCCGCTGGAGACCGTATGGGGCGGCTACGTGGACATCACCCGCAACCGCGCCCCGCACTGGGGCCGGCTCGCGCCGAACCTGTATTTCGCACAGGGCTTCTCCGGCCACGGCGTGGCCGCCACCGGGCTGGCCGGCCAGGTCATCGCCGAGGCCATCACCGGCCAGAGCCGGCGCCTGGACGTGTTCGCCCGCATTCCGCACCGCCCGTTCCCGGGCGGACAGCGGCTGCGCACCCCGCTGCTGGTGGCCGCCATGAGCTGGTACCGGCTGCGCGACGCGCTGTGGTGAACGCCGCTGCAGGCGCCGCGCGCAGGCTGCGACGAAGCGCTCAAGTTTTGGCGGGCAGAGCCGTTAGCTGATCTGACGGTTCGATCCACACGGCCAGCCGATGTCTCCAGGTACCCTACATCGCAATAGTGAAAGTGCAGTTCTGCCGCAGCGCGTGTTGCTGGTGGAGAACTCGCGCACGTTCACCAGCATGCTGCGCGAAGCCATCGAGCAGCGCGTGGAATTGCCGGTTACGGTCGTGTCGACCCTGGCCGAAGCGGCACGCGTGCTCGACGAAGAGGACGGCTGGTTCCTGGTCCTGACCGGGCTGGTGCTGGTGGACGGCGATCGCGACAAGGTGGTGGAGTTCTTCCTGTCGCGCAACCTGCCCACCGTGGTGGTCAGCGGCGTGTACGACGAAGACCTGCGCCAGCGCGTGCTGCAGCAGCAGATCATCGACTACGTGCTCAAGAACGCACCTGGCAGCATCGAATACCTGGCCTGGCTGGTGCAGCGCCTGGAGCGCAACCGCCGCATCGGCGCACTGGTGGTGGACGACTCGCTGTCCGCACGTACCTACGCAGCGGCGTTGCTGTCGATGTACGGCTACCGGGTGGTACTGGCTGCCGACGGCGCAGCCGGCCTGGAAGCCATCGAGCGCGACCCTGGCATCCGCCTGACCATCGTCGACCAGGAAATGCCCGGCATGGAAGGGGTGGAATTCACCCGCCGGCTGCGTGCGATCCGCTCGCGCGACAAGGTCGCGGTGATCGGCATCTCCGGCAACAGCGATTCGTCGCTGATCCCGCGCTTTTTGAAGAACGGCGCCAACGACTTCCTGCGCAAGCCGTTCTCGCGCGAGGAATTCTTCTGCCGTGTCTCGCAGAACGTGGACCAGCTGGAATTGATCGGCACGCTGCAGGACCTGGCCACGCGCGACTTCCTCACTGGCCTGCCGAACCGGCGTTATTTCCTGGAACAGAGCCAGCGGGTGATCCCCAAGCTGCTGTCGCAGGAGCAGACGGTGACCGCGGCGATGCTGGACATCGACCACTTCAAGCACATCAACGACACCTGGGGCCACGAAGCCGGCGACCAGGCGCTGCGTGCGGTGGCCGCCTCGGTCTCCGGGCATGCGCGTCCGCAGGATCTGGTGGCACGCTTCGGCGGCGAGGAATTCTGCCTGCTGGTACCTGGGCTGGATGCGGCCAATGCCGCCAGCTATTTCGAAACGCTGCGCGAGCGGATCAGCGCGTTGCGCGTGCGTATCGGCGATGAAACCCTGAGCATGACCGTGAGCATCGGCGTGTGCATCGCGACCGAAGGCGACCAGTCGCTGCATCACCTGTTGAACGAAGCCGACAAATATCTCTACCTGGCCAAGGCCGGCGGCCGCAATCAGGTACGCCTGGCGAGCTGATCTCTGCGCGCCATCATCAGGGCAATCAGACTCAGCACTGCAGCACCTCCGAGGTAATACCCCACCGCCTGCACCCCGTAGCGCGCTGCCAACTGGGTGGCGACATACGGCGCCGGCGCTGCGCCCAGGATACTGGCCAGGTTGAACGACAGGGATGCGCCGGTGTAGCGCACCTCGGTGGGATACAGCTGCGCCAGCAACGTCCCGCAGGGGCCGTAGGTCAGGCCCATGAAGAAGAATCCCAGCGACAGGAAGGCCAGCACCTGCAGCGGATGATCGGCCTGGAAAAGCGGCGCGAACGCCAGCCCGAACGCGATGATGGCGATGCTGGCCAGCATCATCGCCAGCGGCGCGCCGTGGCGGTCGCCAAATTTGGCCGAGAGCGGAATGCCCAGCGCGAAGAACACGATGCCTGCCATCTGCAGCAGCAGGAACTGCTCCTTGTCGTAGCCCAGGGTCTTGGTGCCATAGCCCAGCGCAAACACGGTCATCAGATAGAACAGCACGAAGGTGGCGAACGCACCCAGGGTGCCGACGATCAGTGCCGGCCAATGCTGCCAGACCACCGTGCCCAGCGGCAGGCGTACGCGCGTGTTGCGGTCCAGGGTCTTCTGGAAGTCCGGGGTCTCGGTGATGCTCAGGCGCACCCACAAGCCGGTGATCACCAGCAAGGCGCTGGCCAGGAACGGCACCCGCCAACCCCATGCCATGAAATCCGCGTCGTCCAGCACCGCCCCCATGCCCAGGAAGGTGCCGGTGGACAGCAGGAAGCCCAACGGCGCGCCCAGCTGCGGAAACATGCCGTACCACACGCGCTTGCCGGGCGGTGCGTTCTCGGTGGCCAACAGCACCGCCCCGCCCCACTCACCGCCCAGGCCCAGGCCCTGGCCGAAGCGGCAGACCGCCAGCAGCGCCGGCGCCAGCACGCCGATCTGCGCATACCCGGGCAACAGGCCGATCGCCACCGTGGACAGGCCCATCGTCAGCAACGCCGCCACCAGCGTGGCCTTGCGGCCGATGCGGTCGCCGAAGTGGCCGAACACCGCCGAGCCCACCGGCCGCGCAACGAAGGCCACCGCAAAGGTCGCCAACGACTGCAGCATCGCCGCACTGCCGTCGCCAGCGGGGAAGAACAGCGTGGGAAACACCAGCACCGCAGCGGTGGCGTAGATATAGAAATCGAAGAATTCGATGGTGGTGCCGATCAGGCTGGCGAACAGCACGCGCGCAGGCGAATTGGTCGGCGTGGCGAGCGGCGCGGCAGCGGTCATCGGTGGTCGGCATCCGGAAACGAGACGGCCGATTCTGGCAGATCACGGCCACGCTTTGCGCAGGCGCACCGCCTGGTGGAAAGTTACAGGCGTGACCGACGGCAGTGTGCGCCACGCCGTCCTCGCCCGCCCAAGGCGGCCGACGAGGTGTCGCCAGCCGTTCTTCAAGCGCAGCTGACAAAATGTCTGCGTGCCCGCCAGACGGGCGCGGTCGGTGCCTGGAATCGGCATGCACCACTCCGACACTCCGGTTCCGAGCGCGCGAACACCGCGCCTACCTGATGACCGCTCGCTGCGTGTTGTTAGCCGCTTGAAAGTGCTGTCGTCTGCTGAAAGCCCTTGCCCGCTCACCATCGCGGCACACGCCGCAAGTACGTTCTTGTTGGGTCTTACGCGGCATCCAGACCGCGTCAGGGCCCGCGGCGGTGAGTGGACAAGGACCAGCCAAGATGGTCGGTACGCAGAGTTCTCAACAGAACAACCAACATCGGTCTGGTGCGCTGTCTCAGCTCTTAATCAAGCCACCAGCAAACTCTCCGGTGCGGTGCCCTCGCCGCTTGCGGGACCGTTGGCGGCATGGATGCCGCCATCGAGTCCCCAGGGATGGGTTCACGGCGTGTCCCGCAAGCGGTGAGGGCAGCGCGCGCTTGCCCAACGACGCCTTTGGCTCAAGCACGTGATCTTCGTTGCTTCCGTAGTCAGTACAAACCAATCAAAAACGCCGCCAGCGTTTCATCAAAGCTGCAAGAAGATCGCTCAACCGCCCTGCGGCAGCTGCGCCGTTGCACGTTGCGCGTGCTCAACCAGGCCAGCGGAGGTAATCACCGCACATTGCCGTTCGCCACGCTCTTCTACGCGGACCCAGTCCGGGCCTGATGCACCGTCCAGGTTTGCCGTGCCCAGCCAGGCGAGCGTGCGTAGCAGCACGCTCATGCGCACGCCCAGCTGCTTGCACAGCTTCGACAGCGACACGCCCCCGGGCGCGTCGGCCAGGGCGTGCAACAGCTGTGTGGTGAGCTGCGGGTCAGCGGACAAGCACGGCACCGATGTCGCGCGGCGCTGCATCGGCGGTCTCGGCACGGTGCGGCAGCACGATCACCGGAATCGACTTGGAGGTCGGCGTGCGCGCTTCGTCGGCGAAGCTGGACAGCGGCACCAATGCATTGGTTTCCGGGTAGTACGCCGCCAGGCAACCGCGCGGAATGTTGTAGTCCACCAGCAGGAAGCGGCGCGCCTCGCGGCGCACGCCGTCCTCGCACAGGCTCTCCAGGTCCACCCAGTCGCCGGCCTTCATGTTCAGCGCCGCGATGTCGGCGCCGTTGATGAACAACACGCGGCGCTCGCCGAACACGCCGCGGTAGCGATCGTCCAGGCCGTAGATGGTGGTGTTGTACTGGTCGTGCGAGCGCGTGGTGGCCAGCGTGAACACCATCTGATCGCCGCGCGCACGCCGCGCGCGGTGGATCGGGTTGTCGGTGGGCACAGCGTGCGATTTGAACACCGCGCGTTGCTCGGGCGTGATCCACTTGCGGTCGCGCGCAGTGTTGGACAGGCGGAATCCCCCCGGCGTGCGCACGCGCTGATTGAAGTCGGCAAAGTCCGGGAACACCTGCGCGATCAGGTCGCGGATGCGGTCGTAGTCGCCCACCAGCCAGCGCCAGCGGATCGCGCTGCGTGCGCCCAGGGTGGCTTCGGCCATGCGCGCAATGATCGCCGGTTCGGACAGCAGGTCCGGCGAGGCCGGCGGATTGATGCCTGCCGACAGGTGCACCATGCTCATCGAATCTTCCACCGTCACGCCTTGCGAGCCGGCGTCCTGGATATCGATTTCGGTGCGGCCCAGGCACGGCAGGATCAGCGCGTCGCGCCCATGCACCAGATGGCTGCGATTGAGCTTGGTGGTGACGTGTACGGTGAGTTCGCAATTACGCAGCGCGCGGTGGGTGGCATCGGTATCGGGCGTGGCGGCAGCGAAATTGCCGCCCATTGCGAAGAACACCTTGGCGCGGCCATCCAGCATGGCCTCGATCGCACCGACGGTGTCGAAGCCGTCGGCACGCGGCGGCGCGAAACCGAATACCGACTGCAGCTTGTCCAGAAACGCGGCCGGCGGCTTTTCGTAGATCATCATCGTGCGGTCGCCCTGCACGTTGCTATGCCCGCGCACCGGGCACACGCCCGCGCCGGGACGGCCCAGGTGGCCGCGCAGCAACAGCAGGTTGGTGATCATGTGGATGGTGGCCACCGAATGCTTGTGCTGGGTGATGCCCATGCCCCAGCACGCAATGACCCGCTCGGCCTTGAGATAGATCTCGCCGGCCTTGCGCAGCGCCGCTTCGTCCAGGCCGGACTCTTCGACGATGGTGTCCCAGGACTCCGCCGCCACATCCGCAGCGAAGGCATCGAAATTGGCGGTGTGCTCGGCGATGAAATCCAGGTCCAGCAACCGCGGCGTGCCGTCGCGCTGCGCCTGCGCGTCGCGTTCGAGCACGTGCTTGATGATGCCCTTGATCGCGGCCAGGTCGCCGCCGATCTTGAGCTGGAAGTAATCCGAGGCGATGCGCGTGGAGCCGTTGTGCAACATCTCCAGCTTGTCCTGCGGGTCGGCGAACTTTTCCAGCCCGCGCTCGCGCAGCGGGTTGAACGCCGCGATCGCCGCCCCGCGCTTGGAGGCCTGGCGCAACTCGCCGAGCATGCGCGGGTGATTGGTGCCCGGGTTCTGGCCGAAGATGAAGATGGCATCGGCCAGTTCGAAATCGTGCAGCGACACCGTGCCCTTGCCCACCCCGATCTGCGAGCGCAGCGCGGTGCCGGAGGGCTCGTGGCACATATTGGAGCAGTCGGGAAAGTTGTTGGTGCCGAACTCGCGCACGAACAGCTGATACAGGAACGCCGCCTCGTTGCTGGTGCGCCCGGAGGTGTAGAAGATCGCCTCGTCCGGGCTCGCCAGGCCGTTGAGATGGCTGGCGATCTGCGCAAACGCATCGTCCCAGCTCACCGGCACGTAGTGGTCGGTGGCCGCGTCGTAGCGCATCGGCTGGGTCAGGCGGCCCTGCCCTTCCAGCCAGTAGTCGCTGTACTGCGACAACAGGCTGACGCTGTGCGAGGCGAACAACTCGGCCCCGGCACGGCGCGCGGTGGATTCGGCCGCCACGGCCTTGGCGCCGTTCTCGCAGAATTCGAAGGTGGAGGTGTGATCGCGGTCGGGCCAGGCGCAGCCGGGGCAGTCGAAGCCGTCCGGCTGGTTGGCGTGCAGCAGCGTCTTGGCGCCCTGCACCGCGATGTCCTGTTCCATCAGGTGCTTGGCCACCGAGCGCAAAGCGCCCCAGCCGCCAGCGGGATTGTCGTACTGCTTGATGGTCTTCTTGCTCATGCGGGCTCTCCCACCGCAACGCCCAGGTTCAGGCGCTGGGGATGGCTGTAAACGACACAATCGTGATCGCGGGCAAACCCGATCAGGGTCAGTCCCGCACTGTCGGCCAGGCTGATCGCCAGCGCGGTGGGCGCGGAGATCGCTGCAAGCAGCGGAATCCGGGCCTGCGCGGCTTTCATGGCCATCTCAAAACTGGCGCGGCTGGTCACCACCGCAAACCCTTGCGATGCATCGATGCGCGCGTGCGCCAATGCACCGATCAACTTGTCCAGGGCGTTATGCCGGCCGACGTCTTCGCGCACCAGCTGCACCATGCCCTGCGCATCGGCCCACCCGGCCGCATGCACCGCGCCGGTCTGCGCAGCGATCGGCTGCTGCGCGTGCAGGCCGGCCAACGCGCGCGCCAATGCATCCGTCTCGATCCGCAGTTCCGAGTGCACGACCGGCGGCACACGCAGCACCGCCTCGATCGACTCGTTACCGCACACCCCGCAACCGCTGCGCCCATCCAGGTTGCGCCGCCGCCGATCCAATGCGGCGGCACGCTCGGGCGGAATCTCCAGTTGCAGCGAGGCGCCTTCCAGGAAGGTCTCCACCGCCACCACCCGCAGGTCCTGCGGGTGGTCGACGATGCCCTCGCTCAGCGAGAACCCCAGTGCGAAGTCTTCCAGGTCTTCCGGCGTGGCCATCATCACCGCGAACGGCACCTGGTTGTAGATCAGCGCGACCGGCATTTCGGCCGCCACCTGGTCCTGTACCGAGGCACCGCGCCCGCCACGATGGCGGAACACCGTGCGCACCACACTGCCGGGGCGCACCGAGCGGGAAGACGGAGTGGTCATCTCACCTCAATGGAACAGCACGAAGGCTTTCTGCAGCGTCACCCAGATGCCGAACAGCATCGGGATGCCCACCGCTAACCAGGCAAACGCCACCAGCGCGGGATTGCCGCCATGGCCGATGCGCGCCATCTGCTCCGGCGGCAGCACCGCGTGCCCGCTGCGGTCGACCTTTTCGTGCGCCAGCTGTTTTTCGCGCGCCAGTTCGTCTGGCGTCATGAAATGACGCGCGGCCACCGGGCGCACCAGCAGGTTGCAGATCAGGCCGAGCACGAGCATGCCGGCGAGGATGTACATGGTGGTGTTGTAGACCTGTGACGGCGGGCTGCCGTGCGCCAGCTGGTACTCGCGCATGTAGCCCACCACCACCGGGCCGAGGATGCCGGCAGTGGCCCAGGCGGTCAGCAGACGGCCGTGGATGGCGCCGACCATCTGGGTGCCGAACAGGTCGGCCAGATACGCCGGAATGGTGGCGAAACCGCCGCCATACATCGACAGGATGATGCAGAAGATACCCACGAACAGCGCGATGCCGCCGATGCTGCCGGCCGACGGGGCCGCCGCATACAGGCAGATGCCGAGCAGGAAGAACACGGTGTAGGTGTTCTTGCGGCCGAGCTTGTCGGACATGCTGGCCCAGAAGAAGCGGCCGCCGATGTTGAACAGGCTGAGCAGGCCAGTGAACCCGGCCGCAATGGCGGCAATGCTGGCCAGCTGGGTCGGGTCCAGATTGGCGAAGCCCACATCCACCCCGATCAGCCGGCCGCCGAACACTTCCTGCAGCATCGGCGAGGACATGCCGATCACGCCGATGCCCGCCGACACGTTCAGGCACAGCACGCCCCACAGCAGCCAGAACTGCGGGATGCCCCAGACCTTCTTCACGTGCACATGGTTGGAGGTGATCATCGTGTTGGTGCTGGCCACCGGCGCGGTCCAGCCGGCCGGCGTCCAGCCACTCGGCGGCACGCGGTAGCCGAACGCGCCGGCCATCATGAACACGAAGTACAGCGCCGCCATGACCAGGAAGGTTTCCATCACGCCCACCGAGGTCGGCGTGGCGAAGTGGCGCATCAGCGCATCGGCCAGCGGGCTGCCGATCATCGCGCCGCCGCCGAAGCCCATGATGGCCATGCCGGTCGCCATGCCGCGGCGGTCCGGGAACCATTTGATCAGGGTCGACACCGGCGAGATGTAACCCAGGCCCAGACCGATACCGCCGATCACGCCCGAGCCCAGCCACAGCATCCAGATCTGATGGAAGTGGATACCGGCCGCCGAGATCACCAGGCCGCCGCACCAGCACAGCGCCGAGACCACGCCGGCCTTGCGCGGGCCGGCGCGTTCCAGCCAGCCGCCCCAGATCGCCGCCGAACAGCCCAGCAGCACGAAGAACAGGGTGTACATCCACTGCAGTTCGCTGATCTTCCAGTCGCAGGTGGTGGCCACCATGCGCGCGAACAGGCCCATGTCGGCCGGGCAGGCGATCGACTCGGTGATGCCCAGCGCCTTGGACAACGGCAACCAGAACACGCTGAAGCCGTACGCCATGCCGATGCACAGGTGGATCGCCAGCGCTGCCGGCGGAACCAGCCAACGATTGAATCCCGGACGCGCAACGATGCGCTCCTTGGACAGCAGACCGGCGTCAGCGCCGCTGGCTGTCGCCACGGTGGACCCTTGCGTCATTCCCATTTCCCCAAATAAAAGTGCGATGAACCGCGATGAATACGATTGACGGCTGCGATGGATTGGCGTGGTGCGATCAGGCCGGCGACAACAATCAGCCCCGACAGGCGCCGGTCTGGCGCATCATCGGCGATCCTGGCGTCATTGCAATGCTCCGCATCGCCTCGCAGCGTTCCATCGCGCCGTCCCGCCTGCGCCACACAGGCCTTCTCTGTCGTTAGCGGCCGGCCGTGCGACTAATTGACTAGTTCTTGCAGACTAGATCGTACGGTTGCCAGCGGTAGCCGTTGCGGTGCCGTGGAGGGCTGGCGGTCCGCCGGAGCGACGGCCAGGGCGCCGGCTGCCGTAGAGTCGGGCTATCCCCGTCATGGAGCCTGCAATGCACGACCACCCTTCGCACCACAGCGCCAATGCGTTGCAGGCGCCGGAGCAGTTGGACGCGTTCTGGATGCCGTTCACCGCCAACCGCCAGTTCAAGGCGCGCCCTCGCCTGCTGGCCTCGGCGCACGGCATGTATTACCGCGATGTGGACGGCCGCCAGATCCTGGACGGCACTGCCGGGCTGTGGTGCTGCAATGCCGGGCATGGCCGCGAGCGCATCGTGGCGGCAATCCGCGACCAGGCCGGCACGCTGGACTTCGCGCCCACCTTCCAGATGGGCTCACCGCTGCCGTTCGTGCTGGCGCAGCGGCTGGCGGCGATCGCCCCGCCAGGGCTGGAGCACGTGTTCTTCACCAACTCCGGGTCGGAGGCGGTGGATAGCGCGATGAAGATCGTGCTGGCCTATCACCGCTTGCGCGGCGAGGGCCAGCGCACCCGCTTCATCGGCCGCGAGAAGGCGTATCACGGGGTGGGTTTCGGCGGCATGTCGATCGGTGGGCTGCCCAACAACCGCAAGTGGTTCGGCCCGCTGCTGGCCGGCACCGACCATCTGCGGCATACCCTGGACCTGCAGCGCAACGCCTATTCGCGCGGGCTGCCGGCGCATGGCGCGGAGCTGGCCGACGATCTGGAGCGGCTGATCGCCCTGCACGATGCCTCCACCATCGCTGCGGTGTTCGTCGAGCCGGTGTCCGGCTCGGCCGGGGTGATCCTGCCGCCGCAGGGCTACCTGCAGCGGCTGCGCGACATCTGCGACCGCCACGGCATCGTGCTGGTGTTCGACGAGGTGATCACCGGCTTCGGCCGGGTCGGCGAGGCGTTCGCGGCGCAGCGCTTCGGCGTCACCCCGGACATCATCACCGCCGCCAAGGGGCTGACCAGCGGCACCGTGCCGATGGGCGCGGTGCTGGTGAACAGCGCCATCCATGATGCCTTCATGCGCGGGCCGGAGGCGGCAATCGAGCTGTTCCATGGCTACACCTACTCCGGCCACCCGCTGGCCTGCGCAGCGGCGCTGGCCACGCTGGACACCTATGCCGAAGAAGACCTGTTCCAGCGCGCAATCACGCTCGGCCCGCACTGGGAACAGGCGCTGCACGGCCTGCGCGGGCTGCCGCATGTGATCGACGTCCGCAACATCGGCCTGATCGGTGCGATCGAGCTGGCGCCACGCGACGGCGCGCCGGGGGCGCGTGGTTATGCCGCGTTCGAGCGCTGCTTCCACGAAGGCGGCCTGCTGGTGCGGGTCACCGGCGATGTCATCGCACTGTCGCCACCGCTGATCGTGACCGAGGAGCAGATCGGGCAGATGATCCAGACCCTGGCCGGGATCCTGCGCACGTTGGACTGACGCCGCCCGGTCCGGTCGCGCAACGTGTCCGCGAACGCCGGCTGCGGTCCTGCGGTCACGCCCACCTGGCCGTGCGGTCGCCTGCTCCGAGTGGCCGCAGGCCTCGCCCGCAGGCCGTGCGCAGACCCTGGCCACACGGTGGGCAGGCCACGCACCGGGCGCCCGCGTGTCACGCGTGCAGGCGCCGCGTCAAGCGCGCAAAGCCGGGGCAGGCTCACTACAATGCCGGCCCCGTACCCCCTGCAGTTGCCGCATGAACATCGTTGTCAAAGAAGAACTCAAGGCCTATATCGACCCGCTGACGCCCGACGAGCACGAAGCGCTGGAGCGCAGCCTGCTGGCCGAGGGCTGCCGCGATGCGCTGGTGCTGTGGGGCGAGGTCCTCGTCGACGGCCACAACCGCTACGGCATCTGCCAGAAGCACGGGCTGCCGTTCCAGACCGTGCAGAACCCGCGCTTTACCTCGATGCAGGACGTGCACCTGTGGATGATCGAGCAGCACCTGGGCCGGCGCAGCGTTTCCGACTTCCAACGCGGGGTGCTGGCGTTACGCAAGCGCGAGATCCTGGCCGCACGCCAGCGCAGCCAGCGCGAGGCCGATGCCGCCGCCGAGGCGCCGGTGGTGGCCGACACGCACGCACAGACCGACGGTGACGACAGCGCAATGCGCGACAACCCCGCCGCGCAGGCGGCCGAGGACACCGACAGCCCACCGTGGGACGACACCTCCACTCCGGTCAGCCGCGCCGAGCTGGCACGCGAGGCGCGCCTGAGCAGCAACCAGGTGGTGATGATCGAGCGCATCCACAAACAGGCCGCGCCGGAAGTGGTGCAGGCGGTGAAGGCGGGCGAGATCTCGATCAGCGCCGCCGCTGCGGTGGCCACCCTGTCCGAAGACGAACAGCGTGCCGCCGCGCAGGCCGGCAAGGCCGAGCTCAAGCAGGCCGCCAAGCGCGTGCGCGATGCCAAGCGCAAGCCCAAGCCCGACGAGGCCGAAGGCGGCGAGGCCGAGCGCCGCGACCTCAAGGCCCTGCAGCGCCGCGTCGCCGAACTGGAGAACGAGAACGCGGCCCTGCAGTCCAAGGTGGCCGCGCTGCAGGCGCAACTGGAGCGTCTGCGCGGCTGAGGCACACAGCCGCCAGCCGGCGATGACCGGGCAGGTGCGCGAACGAGCGAACGTCCGATCCAGCACGCCCGCCTTGCGTAGGAGCGCCCCCGGGCGCGATGTGGCCTTCCCGGCAAAGCCCTCGCGCCCGGAGGCGCTCCTACGTGGCAACCGAATCGCGCCACGGGGATGCACGGCGTCCAGCGTGACATGCCATCGGCACGCGACTGGGTACACTCGCGGGATGGACCCAAGCGTTGGCACTTCCCGCCCCATCGATCCCCGCCGCGCCCAGCTACAGCGCATGAAGCTGCTCGCGGTCGCGCTGCTGCTGGCCATGCTCGCCGGCTTCGTGGTCAGCCATCTCATGGGCGAACACGGCATCTGGGCCTGGGTGTCGGCATTCTGCGAAGCGGCCACGGTCGGCGCACTGGCCGACTGGTTCGCGGTGGTGGCCTTGTTCCGCCACCCGATGGGCTTGCCGATTCCGCATACCGCCATCCTGCCGCGCGGCAAGGAGCGGCTGGCCGACGGACTGGCGGTGTTCGTGCGCGACCAGTTCCTGGCGCCGGATGCGTTGATGGACAAGCTGCGCGTGTTCGATCCGGCCAGCCGGCTCGGCGAATGGCTGGCCAAGCCCGAGCAGTCGCATATGCTGGCGCAGATGGCGCGCGGCTGGATGCTGCAGGCGCTGGAGCTGCTGGACGAGGCCGCCGTGCGCCGCGCGATCCAGCGCTTCGTGGTGGACCGCCTGCGCAAGTGGAATGCGGCCGCCACCGTAGGCGATGTCATGGCGCTGCTCACCACCGACGGGCGTCATCAGAAACTGCTGGACGAAGTGCTGCTGCGGCTGGGCGAGTGGCTGGACCAGGAGCAGGTCAAGACCCGCGCCTCGGCGCTGATCGTGCGCTATGCACGGCGCGAATGGCCCAAGCTGGTCGGCACCGTGAACTGGGTCAAGCCGATCGAAGAGATCGGCGATTCGCTGGCCGACCGCATGGCGCGTGCGGGGATCGAAGAATTGCAGGACATCCTCACCACGCCCGAGCATCCAATCAGGCGCGACTATGAAAACTGGTTGCAGGGCTACATCGCGCGGCTGCGCGATGAGCCGGAGATGGCCGAACGCGTGGAAGCGCTCAAGCAGCGCGTGATCGACCATCCGGCATTGCAGGACTACGTGCAGGGCCTGTGGGGCGAGATCCGCACGGCATTGCGCAACGACCTGGCACGCGAAGACTCGTCGATGGCCGCGCACCTGGAGCGTTCCATGCAATCGCTCGGCCAGGCGCTGTCGCAGGATCCGTCGTTGCGCGAGGCACTCAACCAGCACATGCTGCAGGCCGCGGACAAACTCACCACGCGTCTGCGTGCATCGGTCACCGACCACATCGCTTCGACGATGAAAAGTTGGGACGAACGTCACCTCGTCGAACAATTGGAATTGGGTGTGGGACGCGATCTGCAATACATTCGCTTCAACGGCACCCTGGTTGGCGGGCTGATCGGTCTTGCCCTTCACGCATTATCGATCTGGCTATCGTTCTGATGCACTGACACGAGGTCGCTCGCCCACCACCAATGCATGCAGGCAGTGGGGACATTGCACGCAGCCGGATGATCGTCAGGCGGTACCGCGCGGTCGACGTCGCTGTCGGCCAGGACACTGGGCACTGGGCACGCAACAGGCAAGGCGAAGGAACGAACATGCCGAACGGCCGTTGGAATCTGCGCAGGAAATACGGACGCCGTGCCTTCATCTGTGCAGTACTGATTCTTGCCGCCGGCCTGATTGCGGCCATCGTGTCCGGTGTGTGGTTGCAACGGCATAACGAACTGGAGCGCGACCAACGGTTTCAGTTCGTGGTGCGCACCCTGACGCGCAATATCAGCGAGCGCATGTATACCTTCGAGCACGGCCTGCGCGGCGCGCGCGGCGCGGTGATCGGCGCCGGCAGCGAGGTCATCAGTCGCGAACGGTTCACCTTGTACAGCCGCTCGCGGGATTATTCGCGCGAGTTTCCCGGCGTGCTGGGATACGGATACATCCATCGGGTTGCGCCCGCCGACGAGGCGCGATTCCTGGAAGCCGCACGTGCCGACGGCGCGCCGGACATCCATCGCCGTCCGCTGGCGCCGTGGGACGGCGAACGCTACATCGTCCTGTATTTCGAACCGGAGTCGTCCGGCAACCGGCCCATCGGCCTGGACATCGCCTCCGAGCCGCGGCGGCGTGCGGCCGCCCTGCAGGCCGCGCGCGCCGGCGAACCGATCATGACCTCGCCGGTCTCGCTGTCGGGCTATCGCGTGCCCAGCGAAAGCGGCTTTCTGGTACTGCTGCCGGTGTATCGCGAAGGCATGCCGTTGCAGACTCCGCAACAGCGCATGGCGGCGACCAATGGCTGGGTGTATGCGCCCTTCAGCGTCGAGCAGATGGTCCGCAGCGCACTGGGCGAACGCGACGACGTGGCGCTGGATCTGTCCGATCGCAACGAGCCCACCCATAACTTCTATCGCAGCGGCACGCCCGCCAGCGACAGTGCGCGGCGGCGGCCGGTCGTGCAGCTGCTGCCCATCTACGGCCGCACCTGGGTCATCACCGCCCATCCCACCGCCAGCTTCGTCGCCTCGCTCAACCAGACCTCGCCGTGGCTGGTCGGTGGCCTGGTGATGGCGACCTCGGTACTGCTGGCTGCACTGCTGGGCCTGTACTTCAGCAACGGGCTGCGCCGCGAGGAAGTGCTGCGCAAGCAGATGGAACTGGCCGCACTGGTCAGCCATTCCAGCGAAGCCATCGTTGCCGAGACGCCGGATGGCCGCATCACCCACTGGAACCCAGCCGCCGAAGCGATGTTCGGCTATGCCGCGGACGATGCGATCGGCCAGGACCTGGGCATGCTGCTGTCGCCGCAGCCGTACACGATGCCGGACATCGACCAGCCCGACCAGCCGCACCCGGTCAATGCGTCGGCAGCACTGAGCGTGCGCCACCGCGACGGACATCAGGTGCATGTGCTCGCCAGCAAGGCACCGATCATCGAAGCCGACGAAACGCTCAGCGGCCACTCGCATTTCTTCCGCGACATTTCCGAGCGGGTGCGCTCGCACCAGCGCATCATCGATCTGAACGCTTCGCTGGAACACCAGGTGGCCGAGCGCACCAGCGAGTTGGTGAAGTTCTCGGTGCTGCAGCGCGCGATCCTGGCGCATGCCGGTTACGCCATCATCGCCACCGACTCCAGCGGGTTTGTCACCTTGTTCAATCCCGCCGCGGAGAAACTGCTGGGCTACGCCGCCGAGGATGTGATCGGCCGGCGCAAGGCCAGCCAGTTCGTCGAGCTCGAAGAGCTGCAGGAGCGCGCGCACCGGCTGTCCGAACAGACCGGCACTCCGGTGGCGCCGACGCTGGAGGCGGTGGCCGCACTGACCAGCCTGGGCCGCAGCGATACCAGCGAATGGACCTATGTCAGCCACGATGGCCGCCGCCTGCCGGTGCTGCTGACGCTGAGCACCCTGCGCGACGACAACGACCAGGTGATCGGCTATCTCGGCGTGGCGGTGGATCTCACCGAGCAGAAGCTGCACGAGAAGCAGCTGCGGCTGGCGATGGATGCGGCCAAGAGCGCCAACCAGTCCAAGTCCGATTTCCTGGCCAACATGAGCCACGAAATCCGCACCCCGATGAATGCCATCCTCGGCATGCTGTATCTGCTCCAGCGCAGCGAACTTCCCAGCGCCGCCCAGGACATGGTCACCAAGATCGACCGCTCGGCGCGCAGCCTGCTGGAGATCATCAACGACATCCTGGACTTCTCCAAGATCGAGGCCGGGCGCATCGACCTGGAGCGTGCGCCGTTCGACCTCAACCAGCTGTTCGACAACATCGCCGACCTGATGCGCTCCTCGCTCAGCGCCAAGCCGGTGGAGATGATCGTCGAGCCCTTGCCGCGCGACAGCCGCTGGCTGCTGGGCGATGCGCTGCGCATCAACCAGGTGCTGGTCAACCTGGTCGGCAACGCGATCAAGTTCACCGAACAGGGCGAAGTGGTGCTGTCGGTGCGGCGCTTTCCCAGCGGCGACCCGAACAAGGTCAAGCTGCTGTTCTCGGTGCGCGATACCGGCATCGGCATTTCCAAGGAAAAGCAGAGCCTGATCTTCTCGCCGTTCCTGCAGGCCGATACCTCTACCAGCCGGCGCTACGGCGGTAGCGGCCTGGGCCTGACCATCAGCCGGCGGCTGATCGAGCTGATGGGCGGCGAGCTGGAAGTGGAGAGCGTGCCCGGCCGTGGCAGCGAGTTCTACTTCGTGGTGACGCTGGAAAAATCCGACCCGCCGGCCGCGCAGAGCGATGCGCCGCTACCGCCGCCGGAGGCGATGCCGCGCGTGCTGATCGCCGACGACCACGATGCCGCACTCAACAACCTGGCGCGCATCGCCACCGAACTGGGCTGGCGCGTGGATGCGGTGGCCAGCGGCCAGGCCGCCCTGGCCGCGATCGAGCAGGCCACCGAGCCCTACGACATCTTCCTGCTCGACTGGCGCATGCCCGACATCGACGGCGTGGCCATCGCACGCCAGATCCGCGCGCGCGCCGCGCCCGGCCCGCACCCGGTGATCGTGATGGTCACCGCCTACGAACGCCGCCTGCTGGAGCAACATCCCGAGCAGCAGGACCTGGATGCGGTGATGACCAAGCCGGTCACCAGCGTGGCGTTGCATCGCCTGGTGGAACAGCTGGCCGACGCGCGCCCCGGCGCACGTCCTGCCGCACCCACCTTCGTGTCGCGGCGGCTGGAAGGGGCCAACCTGCTGCTGGTGGACGACAGCGAAATCAATTGCGAGGTGGCGCAGCGCATCCTCGAAGGCGAAGGCGCCATGGTGACCGTCGCCCACGATGGCGAGCAGGCGGTCAACGTGCTCAAGCGCGCGCCGGAGCTGTTCCAGCTGGTGCTGATGGATGTGCAGATGCCGGTGGTGGACGGTTACGAGGCCACCCGCAGGCTGCGCCAGATCCCGGCCCTGGCCAGCCTGCCGGTGATCGCCCTCACCGCCGGCGCCTTCCGCCCGCAGCAGGAAAAGGCCCTGGAAGCGGGCATGAACGGTTTCATCGCCAAGCCGTTCAACGTGGAGGAACTGGTCACCGCGATCCGCCATTTCATGCACCCGGGCATGCGCCGCATCTCATCGCTGCCGCACGAGACCGACAGCAATGACGGTCCGGAATGGCAGCACAGCGACCCGGAGCTGCTGGACGCCGCGCGCGCGCGCAGCCTGTGGCGCGAACGCGAGCCGTACGCACGCTACCTGCGCAAGCTGCTGCGCGAAAACCCCGACCCGGCCGGCGTGGCAGCCGAGCATCTGCGCAACAACGCGTTGCCGGCGATCGGCGCCATGGCGCACAAGCTGCGCGGTGCGGCCGGGTCGCTGGCGCTGCCGGCCCTGGCTGGCGCCGCAGGCGATCTGGAGACCCGCATCGAGGATGGCCACGACATCACCACCGCATTGAGCGCGCTGCAGGACATCATGCAGCGCACGGCCGATGCGATCCGCGCCTTCCTGCAACACGACACCGATGAGACCGGCAGCGATGGCGACGAGGCCGCGCTCGATGCCGACAGCGTGCAGATCCTGGAGGCGGCCTTCGCCAGCGACGATGCCGACAAGATCGACCACGCCCTGTTGATTTGCGCACCGCGCCTGGCGCGTACGCTGCGGGAAGAACTGCAACGGTCGGTGGAGGATTTCGACTTCCGCCGCGCCGAAGCCACCCTGCGCGACTGGCAGGCCACCCACCCACGCTGAGGGCGATCTCCCGTACCGCTGCAAGGACCTCCCATGCCGTCCCGTCCCCTGCTCTGTGTCGACGACGAGTCCAGCAACCTGGCGACGCTGCGCCAGTTGTTGCGCGAGGACTTTCCGCTGGTGTTCGCCAAGTCCGGTGGCGAAGCGCTGGAAGCGGTGAGCCGGCATTGCCCGGCGTTGATCCTGCTGGACGTGGAATTGCCGGACATGGACGGCTACGCGGTGGCACGTACGCTCAAGCAACAGCCGTCCAGCAGTGCCATCCCGATCCTGTTCGTCACCTCGCGCAACAGCGCGCACGACGAACGCGCCGGGCTGGAGGCGGGCGCGGCCGATTACGTCAGCAAGCCCTATTCCCCGGCCCTGCTCAAGGTTCGCATCGGTACGCAGCTCAAGCTGGCCGAGAGCGCGCGCCTGGCGCAGCAGTACCGCGATGCGATCCACCTGTTGGGCACGGCCGGCCAGGGCCAGGACGTGGACACCGGCGCGCATATCTGGCGCATGGCCGCCTATGCCCGCGTGCTGGCCGAAGCGGCCGGCTGGTCGCCGCAGCAGGCGCAGCTGCTGCAGGACGCCGCACCCTTGCACGATGCCGGCAAGATCGCAGTACCCGGCAGCATCCTGCACAAGCCCGATGCGCTGGACGAGCACGAACGCTCGGTGGTGCGGCAACACCCGCAGGCCGGCCACGACCTGCTGCGCCACGGGCGCGGACCGGTGTTCCAGCTGGCCGCCGACATCGCGCTGCACCACCACGAATGCTGGGATGGCAGCGGCTACCCGCACGGCCTGGCCGGCGAGGCCATTCCCGAAGCCGCGCGCCTGGTGGCGGTGGCGGACGTATTCGACGCGCTGTGCGGACGGCGCGCCTACAAGGCCCCATGGACGGTGGAAGACGCAATGCGCAAGCTGGAAAGCATGTCCGGCAAGCAACTGGAACCGCGCCTGGTGCAGCACTTCCGCCAGGCGCTGCCGCAGATCCTGCAGATCAAGGACGCCTGGGACAGCCCGACGCCGCAGCGCTGATTCGGGGAGCTGAGACAGCCGCCCATTCGCGATCTCAGGTTGGCTGTCTTCCGCCGCACCCTCACCCCAACCCCTCTCCCGCAGGGAGAGGGGCTTTTCCAATGGCGATCCCTGTCCGCGTGCTACGCCTTGATCCTTCTCCCCTCGGGAGGAGGTGGCGCATAGCGCCGGATGAGGGTACGGGCAGCTCGGTGACGACCAGCCGACGATGCATCCCTTCGCGCGCCTATATCGTCATTGCGCGCGATCACGTCACACCAGCCGCCTTCGCCGCCCATCTTCGCATCACGCCGACACCCGCCACCAAACCACCGCCTCTGCATCGCCAAGCACGCACTGTTACCCACGTGCGCTTGAACCCCGCCCCACACCAGCGGACAATACCGATGTTGCGCCGCACAACACCGTGCGACGCGGGCCGATCCGGCTGCCCCTGCGGCGCCGTCGATACGGCCCGGCAACCGAGAGTCCGATGTCCTCCAGCGTGTCCGAGGCCGGCGCCGCGCCGCCGTCCTATCCCGATTACCGCATCATTTCGCTGATCCTGGCCTGCGCCATCTTCATGGAGCAGATGGACGCCACCGTGCTGGCGACCGCGCTGCCGACCCTGGCGCGCGACTTCGGCGTTGCTGCGCCGGCGATGAGCATCGCCATGACCAGCTACCTGCTGGCCTTGGCGGTGCTGATCCCGGCCAGCGGCGCGATCGCCGACCGCTTCGGCCTGCGCCGGGTATTCGGCGCCTCGATCTGGGTGTTCGTCGGCGGCTCGATCCTGTGTTCGCTGGCCGACAGCCTGCCCACCATGGTGACCGCCCGCGTGCTGCAAGGCGCCGGCGGGGCGATGATGGCGCCGCTGGGCCGGCTGATCCTGCTGCGCACGGTGGAGCGCCGCCACCTGGTGTCGGCGATGGCCTGGACCCTGGTGCCGGCCTTCATCGGCCCGATGCTGGGCCCGCCGCTGGGCGGGTTTTTCGTCTCGTATCTGGATTGGCGCTGGATCTTCTACATCAACGTGCCGATCGGCATCGCCGGTTTCCTGCTGATGCGTAGCTTCATCCCGGAGATTCCCAACGAATCGGTGCCGGCACGGTTCGACCTGCGCGGCTTCGTGCTGTGCGGCACCGCGCTGGGCTGCCTGCTGTTCGGCCTGGAGATGGTCAGCCAGCACGACGGTCTTGGCGTGGCCAGCTGGCTGCTGGCGATCGGCGCCAGCGCGGCCATCGGCTATCTGTGGCATGCGCGCCACCACCCCGCTCCGCTGCTGGACCTGACCCTGCTGCGCATCGACTCGTTCCGGCTGTCGGTGATCGGCGGCGCGTTGATGCGCATCACCCAGGGCGCGCACCCGTTCCTGCTGCCGCTGCTGTTCCAGATCGGCTTCGGCTTCAGCGCCGCGCACAGCGGCCGGCTGATCCTGGCCACCGCGCTGGGCGCACTGCTGATGCGCAGCATCACTCCGCAGCTGCTGCGCCGCTTCGGCTACCGCAACAGCCTGATCGGCAACGGCGTGCTGGCCAGCCTGGGCTACATGGTGTGCGCACTGTTCCGCCCCGACTGGCCGCCGGCGCTGATGTTCGCCCTGCTGCTGTGCTGCGGCGCGTTCATGTCGTTCCAGTTCGCCGCCTACAACACCATCGCCTACGAAAGCGTGCCCACCGCGCGCATGAGCCGCGCCAGCAGCCTGTACACCACCCTGCAGCAATTGATGCTCTCGGTCGGCGTCTGCGCCGGCGCGATGATCCTCAACCTGGCGATGCTGGCCGGCGGTCACGCCCAGCCCCGGCAGGGAGACTTTTCGCTGGCCTTCTGCGTGGTCAGCCTGATCTCGCTCAGCGCCACCTGGTGGCATTTGCGCTTCGACAAGCATGCCGGGCAGGAAATGAGCGGGCATCGGGCGTAGGCGGGCATCGCAACGATGCCGCGGGAAGTCGGCGCATTTTCGCCGCCGACCGGGGATGACGCGATCGACACCGTGGCCTCGCGGTGCGCCCGACACGAAACGGCCGCCAGGACGGCGGCCGTTTCGTTGCATCCTTCGATGATCTGAAGCGATGACGACGAAGCCTGCGCTCCGTCGCCACCTGGCGCACGCCTACACCCCGTGCGCCGCCAGCTGCCCCAATCGCTGCACCGCCACCGACACGGTGGGGTAGTCCAGGGTCTTCTGCTCGGCCACGTCGGCGAGCATGGCCAGGGTGAAGCGCAGGCTGGAATCGTCGCGCGCCATCCAGTTGGCCACCTTGTCCTCGGCACTGCCGCCCGGCATGGTCAGCACCTGGCCCACCAGCGCACGCTGATGCGCGGCCAGTTCGTCGCGCAGCACGCCACGTGCCACCGCATGCCAGCGGCCGTTGACCTCCAGCGCATCGATCTGCTCGAACAACCACGGCAGGCGCAACGCATCGCCCAGACGGAAGTGCACCTTGGACACTTCCACCGGCTTGAGCTTGCGGGTGCGTGCGGTTTCGATGATGTCGAAGGCCGGTTCCAGATAGCGCAACTCGGACAGCTGCTGTGCCAGTGCCGGCGGCAGGCCCTTGTCCTGCCATTCCTGCACGCTGGCTTCGTACAGCGGCCGCTGGGTGTCGGCCAGCACGCCCGATGCCACGCGGATATCGTTGAACGGGCCGTGGTAACGCTCCACCGCCGCGGTGATGCCCGGCATCTGGCCCGGGCGCAGCAACAGCCAGCGCACGAACGAACGTTGCAGGCGCCAGATCACTTCCAGCGCATCGATCTGCACCGACTCGGGCACCTTGCCGTCCAGCGCATCGATCTGCGTCCACAGCGCGCGTGCATCCAGCGTTTCGCGGCTGATGGTGTAGGCCTTGGCCACCTCGCCGATGCTGCGGCCGGTGTCTTCCTGCATGCGCATCAGGAAGGTGGCACCCATGCGGTTGATGGTGGTGTTGGTCACCGCAGTGGCGATGATCTCGCGCTTGAGGCGGTGGCGCTCCATCGCATCGGCGTACTTCTTCTGCAGCGGCTGCGGGAAGTAACGCTGCAATTCCTTGGACAGGTACGGGTCTTCGGGGATATCCGATTCCAGCAGCTGCTGGAACGCCACCAGCTTGGAATACGACAACAGTACCGACAGTTCCGGCCGGGTCAGGCCCTGCCCGCGCGCCTTGCGTGCCGACAGCTCGGCATCGGACGGAAGGAACTCGATCTGCCGGTCCAAAAGGCCCTGCAGTTCCAGCGTGCGGATGAAGTGCTGCTTGGAGCCCAGGCGCTTGACGCTCATGCGCTCCATCAGGCTGATGGCCTGGTTCTGGCGGTAGTTGTCCCACAACACCAGCTCGGCCACTTCGTCGGTCATCGACGCCAGCAGCTTGTTGCGTGCGTCATAGGTGAGCTTCTTGGCCTGCACCATGTCGTTGAGCAGGATCTTGATGTTCACCTCGTGGTCGGAGGTGTCCACGCCGGCCGAGTTGTCGATGAAGTCGGTGTTGAGCAGCACGCCGGCCTGCGCGGCCTCGATACGGCCCAGCTGGGTCAGGCCCAGGTTGCCGCCCTCGCCCACCACCTTGCAGCGCAGCTCGCCGCCATTGACGCGCAGGCCGTTGTTGGCACGGTCGCCCACATCGGCATGCGATTCGCTGGCCGCCTTGACGTAGGTGCCGATGCCGCCGTTCCAGAACAGGTCCACCGGCGCCTTGAGGATGGCGTTCATCAGCTCGTTGGGCGAGAGCTGCTTGACGTTGGCATCCAGGCTCAGCGCTTCGCGTACCGGCGCGCTGATGTCGATGGATTTGAGCGTGCGCGGATAGATGCCGCCACCGGCGCTGATCAGCTTGGCGTCGTAGTCGGCCCAGCTGGAGCGCGGCAGCTTGAACAGACGATCTCGCTCGGCGAACGACACCGCCGCATCCGGATTCGGGTCCAGGAAGATATGGCGGTGGTCGAACGCGGCCAGCAACCGGATATGCCTTGAGAGCAGCATGCCGTTGCCGAACACGTCGCCGGACATGTCGCCGATGCCGACCACGCTGAAATCCTGGCTCTGGCAGTCGCGATCCATCGCACGGAAGTGGCGCTTGACCGATTCCCACGCGCCGCGCGCGGTGATGCCCATGCCCTTGTGGTCGTAGCCCACCGAGCCGCCGGACGCGAACGCATCGCCCAGCCAGAAGCCGTGGTCCAGCGCCAGGCCATTGGCGATGTCGGAGAACGTGGCCGTGCCCTTGTCGGCGGCAACGACCAGATACGGGTCGTCCTGGTCGTGGCGCACCACCTGCGGCGGCGGCACGATCTTGCCGCCGACGATGTTGTCGGTGATGTCGAGCAGGCCCTGGATGAACAGCTTGTAGCAGGCGATGCCTTCGGCCTGGATCGCATCGCGATCGCCGACCGGCGAACGCTTGACGTAGAAACCGCCCTTGGCGCCAACCGGCACGATGACGGTGTTCTTCACCATCTGCGCCTTGACCAGCCCCAGCACCTCGGTGCGGAAGTCCTCGCGGCGGTCCGACCAGCGCAGGCCGCCGCGCGCCACCGCGCCAAAGCGCAGGTGCACGCCTTCCACGCGCGGGCCATACACGAAGATCTCGCGATACGGGCGCGGCTTGGGCAGGTCGGGCACGCGTGCCGAATCCAGCTTGAAGCTGATGCAATGGCCGTGCTTTCCGTGCTTGTCGGCTTGGTAATAGTTGGTGCGCAAGGTCGCATCGATCACGTCGATGAAGCTGCGCAGGATGCGGTCTTCGTCCAGGCTGGAGACGCGGTCCATCAGCTTGAGCAAGGTGGCGCGGGTGGCTTCCTGCTGCGCGGCGCGGTCGCTGCCGCGTGCCTCCAGCACCGGCTCCAGCGCCTTCAGCGTGGCCTCGTCGCCGCCTGCCAGCGCGGACAGTTCTTCGCGCAGGCGCTCCTGGCCGGCGAAGATCTGCGCCTTGGTTTCCGAGCCGGTGGACGGGTCGAAGCGCGCTTCGAACAGTTCCACCAACAGGCGCGCCAGCAACGGATAGCGGGTGAAAGTGGCCTCGACATAGGCCTGCGAGAACGGCACTGCGGTCTGCAGCAGGTACTTGCAGTAACCGCGCAGCAGCGCGACCTGGCGCCAGTGCAGGCCGGCGGCCAGGATCAGGCGGTTGAAGCCGTCGTTTTCGGCATCGCCGTTCCAGATGCGCTCGAAAGCTTCGCCGAAGCTGGCATCGGCGCTGGCCGCATTGATCTTGCCGGCGGTGGATTCGACCTCGAAATCCTGGATATAGACCGGCGTGTCGCCTACCTGCAGCCGGTACGGCCGCTCGGAGATCACGCGCAGGCCCATGTTCTCCATCATCGGCATTGCATCGGACAACGGAATGTCGTCGAGCTGGCGATACAGCTTCAGGCGCAGGCCTTCGCCGGCATCCAGGCGCATGCCATCGTCGCGGCGGATTTCCTGCAGGCTCAGATGCAGGTCCTCAGGGCCATCCAGCGTGGCCAGGTGTTCGACGTCGGACACCGCCGATTCGATCGACGAATCCTCGATATAGCCGGCCGGCAGCGCGCGGCCGAAGTTGGCCGCCATGCGCAGGCCGTTGGCTTCGCCGTGCCGGGCCACCAGCGCCTCGCGCAGCGCATCGCGCCAGTTGCGCAACAGGTGCGCCAGCCGCGATTCGAGCTCGGTGGTATCGAATTCCAGCGCCTCGCCGCTCTTGGGCCGCACGATCAGGTGCAGCTGCGCCAGCGGCGATTCGCCCAGCACCACCGACGAGTCGATGTATTCGCCGTGCAGTGCGTCCTTCAACAAGGCTTCGATGCGCAGGCGCACATCGGTGTTGAAGCGCTCGCGCGGGATGTACACCAGCGCCGAGATGAAACGGCTGTACTTGTCGCGGCGCAGGAACATGCGGCTGCGCACGCGCTCCTGCAGGCCCAGGATGCCGATCGCGGTGCGATACAGCTCTTCCTCGTTGGACTGGAACAGCTCTTCGCGCGGCAGCGTTTCCAGGATGTGGCGCAAGGCCTTGCCGCTATGGCTGCTCGGGGTCAGCCCCGACTTGCTCATCACGTACTCGTGGCGCTGGCGCACCAGCGGAATTTCCCACGGGCGGCGGTTGTAGGCGCTGGAGGTGAACAGGCCCAGGAAGCGCTGCTCGCCGACGATGCGGCCCTTGGCATCGAATTCCAGGATGCCGATGTAATCCATGTAACCGACCCGGTGCACGCGCGAGCGCGCATTGGTCTTGGTCAGGATCAAGGCATCCTTGAGCTTGGACGAGGCATTCAAGCCGTGCGCCGCCAGCGTGGTCACCGGGCGCGCCGGCGAGGTGTCGCGGCCGCGCATCAGGCCCAGCCCGGATTCTTCCACCGGTGCCAGTACTTCCTGGCCGCCCTGCTTCTCCACCCGGTACTCGCGGTAGCCGAAGAAGGTGAAATGGTCGGCGGCGGCCCAGCGCAGGAATTCCTGCGCCTCGTGGCGGCTGATGTCGTCGATCGGCAGGCGGCGGGTGGCCAGGTCGTCGGCCAGCATCACCATCTTCTCGCGCATCGCGGCCCAGTCGTGCACGATGGCGCGCACTTCGGCCAGCACCTTGCGGATGGCCGCTTCCACCTTGGGCATCTCGTCGGCGGGCTGGCGGTCGATCTCCAGCACCATCAGCGATTCGCTCTTGCCCTCGCCCACCGCGGTCAGCTTGCCGGACTTGTCGCGCGCGATGCGCAGTACCGGGTGGCCGAGCACATGCACGCCGATCCCCAGGTCCGACAGGGTCATGCTGACCGAATCCACCAGGAACGGCATGTCGTCGTTGACGATCTGCAGCAGGGTATGCGGCGACTCGTAGCCGTGGCTCTTCAAGGTGGGGTTGAACACCCGCACGTTGACCGTGCCGGCCTTGCGGCTGCGCGCGAACTCCAGCATATCCGACGCCAGCGCCGCCCACTGTTCGGGCGGATGGTTGGGGAACTCGTCTTCCTCCATGCGCCGGTAGAAGTCGGCGGCGAACGCCTGGACTTCCGCCTGGCGGGCGGCCGGGTAGCGCTTGCGCAACGCGGCAAACACCGGCTCCAGGGTCACGGCCTGGGGTTCGGAGGCCAGCACGGGGACGGCACGTTCGGCGACCGGTTTGACCGACGTCTTGGACGATTTCGAAGCGGCTTTCTTGGCTGTCATGAGTAGAGCTGGAATGCTCGGTGGAAAACCTGAATTGTACCGATGCCCCGTGACAACGCCTTGCTGCATAGCGCAAACGCACGCCTCCCAGCAGACGCGGCAATGGCTCAAAACCGTATCGCTCTGTAGTTTCGCCAGGCAGCGCCAGCCCGCCGGGCGGTGGATCGCCAGATCCGGCAAAGTCCGGCGCAAGGCTTGGCACACAAGGCGTTGTGCAGAGCCAGAGGCGCTCGTCAAGGCTGTTTAAAAACTAAACTGGACGGTATAGTCTACCGCCATGACCCCTCGCCCACCCCGTGCCGCCCGGCGTTCGGATTGCGATCGCCGCATCCATGCTGCCGTGCATACCTTGCTTGCCGAACGCGGGATGCGGCTGAGCATGGATGCGGTGGCCGAGCGCGCCGGATGTTCCAAGCAGACGCTCTACAGCTATTACGGTTGTAAAGAAAACCTGCTGCGCGACGTGCTGCAGGACCACGTGCACCTGGCCACGGTGCCGCTTGGCACCGCCTCGGGCGACCTGCGCGAGGATCTGCTGGCATTTGCGCTGGCGCATCTTGACCGTCTCAACCGCCCGGATGTGCTACAGACCTGCCGGTTGGTGGAAGCCGAGTCGCACCGGTTCCCCGATCAATCCCAGCAGATCTTCCACGAGGGCGTGGTCGGCATGCAGCAGCGCCTGGCGCATCGCTTCGAGCAGGCGATCGACGCCGGGCAGTTGCGCCATGACGATCCGCACTTCATGGCCGAGCTGTTGCTGAGCATGATCGTCGGGCTGGATTTCGATCGCCAACGCTTCCAGGTCCCCCACCGCGCCGGCCTGGCCGCCAGGCAGCAGTGGGCGCAGTTCGCCGTCGACACCTTTTTGCGGGCGTTTGCCGCGGCCACCGCCGCGCCCGCGCTGGCCCCGCTCGCCCTTCTCTCTTCAAGACCCTAACGGAGTTCCTCCTGATGATTGCCCCGCTCCGCACCTTCGGCCTGGCCCTGGCCATCACCGTGGCGCTCGCTGCCTGCAGCAAGCCCGAACAACAGCAGGCGCCGCCGCCGCCGGAAGTGTCGGTGCTGGAAATGAAACCGCAGACGCTGCCGCTGGAGCGCGACTTGGTGGGCCGCCTGTCGGCGTTCCGCTCGGCCGACGTGCGCGCCCGCGTGGACGGCGTGGTGCTCAAGCGCCTGTACACCGAAGGCACCGACGTCAAGGAAGGCCAGCCGCTGTTCCAGATCGACCCGGAACCGCTGAAGGCCACGCTGCTGCAGGCACAGGGCCAGCTGGCGGCCGCCGAGGCCACCTATGCCAACGCGCAGATCGCGGCCAAGCGCGCGCGCAGCCTGGCGCCACAGCAATACGTGTCGCGCGCCGACATCGACAACGCCGAAGCCACCGAGCGCTCTTCCGGCGCCAGCGTGCAGCAGGCGCGCGGTGCGGTCCAGGCCGCCAGGATCCAGCTCAGCTTCGCCAGCGTCACCTCGCCGATCACCGGCCGCGCGGGCATCCAGCGGGTCACCGAAGGCGCCCTGGTCGGTGCCGGTGAGGCCACCCTGCTGACCACGGTCGACCAGATCGACCCGCTGTACGTGAACTTCGCGATGAGCAGCGAGGAGCTGGCCGCGCTGCGTCAGGCGCAGAGCAGCGGCAACGTGCAGCTCAGCGGCGACGGCAAGTCCACCATCAACGTGGAACTGGGCAACGGCACGCAGTATCCGCACCCCGGCACCCTGGACGTGTCGGCGGTGACCGTGGACCCGGCCACCGGCGCGGTGTCCTTGCGCGCCACCCTGCCCAACCCCGAGCTGGCGTTGCTGCCGGGTGCGTTCGTGACCTTCAAGGCCAGCCTGGGCCAGCGCAACAATGCCTATCTGGTGCCGCAGCAGGCGCTGCAGCGCGATGCGATGGGCGCCTATGCGCTGGTGCTGGGCAAGGACGGCAAGGTGGTGCGCAAGAACCTCACCGTGGACGGCCAGCAGAAGGGCCAGTGGATCGTGACCGGCGGGATGGCGCCGGGCGACCAGGTCATCGTCGACGGCGTGCAGAAGGCCAAGGAAGGTCAGCCGGCCAAGGGTGTGCCGTGGGATCCGAACAAGCCGGCCGCTGGCGCGCAGCCGGGTGCACCGGGCGCCGCACCGGGTGCGGCACCGGCCGCAGGTCAGGCCGGCAAGCCACAGGACGCACCCGCGGCCGACGCAGCCGATGCCGCCGCCCCGGCCGCGCAGAACCAGCCCAAGCAGGACGCGGCCGCACAGCCGTCCGATTCCCAGTCCAAGCAGCAGTGACGGAACCCCGCCATGCCTAAGTTTTTTATCGAACACCCGGTCTTTGCCTGGGTGGTGGCGATCCTGATCTCGCTCGCGGGCGTGATCTCGATCCTGAATCTGGGTATCGAGTCGTACCCGACGATCGCCCCGCCGCAGGTCACCGTCACCGCCAATTTCCCCGGCGCCAGCGCCGATACCGCCGAGAAAGCGGTGACCCAGGTCATCGAGCAGCAGCTCACCGGTATCGACGGCCTGCTGTACTTCAATTCCTCCTCGGCCTCCAACGGCCGCGTCACCATCACCTTGACCTTCGAGACCGGCACCGACGCGGATATCGCGCAGGTGCAGGTGCAGAACAAGGTGTCGCTGGCCACCCCGCGCCTGCCCTCGGAAGTGACCCAGCAGGGTGTGGTGGTGGCCAAGGCCAACGCCGGCTTCCTGATGGTGGCGGCCTTGCGCTCGGAGAACCCGTCGATCGACCGCGATGCGCTCAACGACATCGTCGGTTCGCGCGTGCTCGAGCAGATCTCGCGCGTTCCCGGCGTCGGCAGCACCAACCAGTTCGGCGCCGAGTACGCAATGAACATCTGGTTGAACCCGGAGAAGCTGCAGGGCTACAACCTGTCGGCTACCCAGGTGCTGACCGCGGTACGCAACCAGAACGTGCAGTTCGCTGCCGGTTCGGTCGGCGCCGACCCCACGCCCGACGGCATCAGCTTCACCGCCACCGTCTCGGCCGAAGGCCGTTTCAGCTCGCCGCAGGAATTTGAAGACATCATCCTGCGCACCGACAACAACGGCGCCACGGTGCGACTGAAGGACGTGGCGCGCGTCACCGTGGGTCCGAGCAACTACGGCTTCGACACCCAGTACAACGGCAAGCCCACCGGTGCCTTCGGCATCCAGCTGCTGCCGGGTGCCAACGCATTGAACGTGTCAGAGGCAGTGGGCGCCAAGCTCGACGAACTGCAGGCCACCTTCCCACAGGGCGTGACCTGGTTTGCACCATACGAATCGACCACCTTCGTGCGCATTTCCATCGAGGAAGTGATCCACACGCTGGTGGAAGCCATCGTGCTGGTGTTCCTGGTGATGTTGCTGTTCCTGCAGAACTTCCGCGCCACGGTGATTCCGACCCTGGTGATTCCGGTGGCGCTGCTGGGCACGTTCTTCGGCATGTACGCCATCGGCTTCACCATCAACCAGCTGACGCTGTTTGCGATGGTGCTGGCGATCGGCATCGTGGTGGACGACGCGATCGTGGTGATCGAGAACGTCGAACGCATCATGAGCGAAGAACACCTGGAGCCGAAGGCGGCCACTCAGAAGGCGATGACCCAGATCACCGGCGCGGTGGTGGCCATCACCGTGGTGCTGGCGGCGGTGTTCATCCCCTCCTCGCTGCAGCCCGGCGCCTCCGGTGCGATCTACAAGCAGTTCGCGCTGACCATCGCCATGTCGATGGGCTTCTCGGCGTTCCTGGCGCTGACCTTTACCCCGGCGCTGTGCGCCAGCTTCCTCAAGGCCACCCATTCGGACAAGAAGAACTGGGTCTACCGCACCTTCGACAAGTACTACGACAAGCTGGCGCATCGCTATGTCGGCGTGGTGGGTCATACGCTGAAGCGTTCGCCACCGTGGATGATCGTGTTCGTGGTGCTGGTGGTGCTGTGCGGCTTCCTGTTCACCCGCATGCCGGGCAGCTTCCTGCCCGAAGAAGATCAGGGCTTCGCGCTGGCGATCGTGCAGCTGCCGCCGGGCGCGACCAAGATCCGCACCAATGAGACGTTCACGCAGATGCGCGCGGTGCTGGACAAGCAGCCGGCCGTGGAAGGCATGCTGCAGATCGCCGGCTTCAGCTTCCTGGGCTCGGGCGAAAACGTCGGCATGGGCTTCATCCGGCTCAAGCCATGGGACGAGCGCGACGTCACCGCCGAGGAGTTGATCAAGCAGCTCAACGGCGCCTTCTACGGCATCAAGGGCGCGCAGATCTTCGTGGTCAACCTGCCCACGGTGCAGGGCCTGGGTCAGTTCGGCGGCTTCGACATGTGGCTGCAGGACCGCTCCGGCGCAGGCCAGGAGGCACTGACCCAGGCACGCAACATCGTGCTGGGCAAGGCTGCGCAGAAGGCCGACACCCTGGTGGGCGTGCGCCCGAACGGCCTGGAAAACTCGCCGCAGCTGCAGCTGCATGTGGACCGCGTGCAGGCGCAGTCGATGGGCCTGGAAGTCAGCGACATCTACAGCTCCATCCAGCTGATGCTGGCGCCGGTGTATGTCAACGACTACTTCGCCGAAGGCCGCATCAAGCGCGTCAACATGCGGGCCGACGACCAGTTCCGCACCGGGCCGGAATCGCTGCGCAACTTCTTCACCCCCAGCAGCACCGCCACCGGCGCCGATGGCCAGCCCGGCATGATTCCGCTGAGCAATGTGGTCAGGGCCGAGTGGACCTATGCCTCGCCGGCGCTGAACCGCTACAACGGCTATTCGGCGGTGAACATCGTCGGTAATCCCGCGCCCGGCGGCAGTTCCGGCCAGGCGATGAACGCGATGGAAGAGATCGTCAACAACGATCTGCCACCGGGCTTCGGCTTCGACTGGAGCGGCATGTCCTACCAGGAAATCATCGCCGGCAACGCGGCCACGCTGCTGCTTGCGCTGTCGGTGGTGGTGGTGTTCCTGTGCCTGGCCGCACTCTACGAGAGCTGGTCGATTCCGGTGGCGGTGCTGATGGTGGTGCCGATCGGCGTACTGGGCGCGATCAGCTTCTCGATGCTGCGCGGTCTGCCGAACGATCTGTACTTCAAGATCGGCATGATCACGGTCATCGGTCTTGCGGCCAAGAACGCGATCCTGATCGTGGAATTCGCGGTGGAGCAGCGCGCGGCGGGCAAGACGCTGCGCGAAGCGACGCTGGAAGCGGCACACCTGCGCTTCCGCCCGATCCTGATGACCTCGTTCGCCTTCATCCTGGGTGTGTTGCCGCTGGCGATCTCCACCGGTGCCGGTGCCAACTCGCGTCACTCCATCGGTACCGGCGTGATCGGCGGCATGGTGTTCGCCACCGTGCTCGGCGTGATCTTCATCCCGCTGTTCTTCGTGGTGGTGCGCCGCATGCTGGGCGACAAGCTGGACGAGCAATCCAAGGAATATCTGGTCGCACAGAACGACTCGGGCACGCACCGCCCGGATCGCTAAGCCAGGCGTTCGTTGCAAACCAAAAGCCCCGGCAGTGCCGGGGCTTTTTTGTGCGTTGACCTGGAGGGTTTGACTGCATTTGAACCAAGCAACGACTCGAAGCGGTTTCTCGAATAGCGCGCGGATGGACCAGTTGGAGAGCCTCCAATCGGCGACTTCGTTGCAGGGCCCTTGCCCGCCTACCATCGCAGGACACGCTGCAAGTACGTCCTTGTAAGCTCTTACGCGGCATCCATGCCGCGTAAGGTCCCGCGACGGTAGGCGGGCAAGGACCAATCGCGATGGTCGGTGCGCAGAGTTTCCAACAACGCAGCCCCAGGGATCGGTTTACGGCGTCTCCCTCAAGCGGTGAGGGCGCCGCGCGCTCGACGCATCGGGCCAAGTGAGCGATGACCAGTCACGATGGCCGGCGTGGTGAATGCACCACGCTCTCGACTGGCCAGACGCCTGACTTCCAGAGGTAAGAGCACGCAGCTCGCGCGACAAGCCCGGCTCTTGTGCCGACGCTGAGCGCCCCGGCGAATTCAGGCCCCCGGTGTGCGTATCCCAGTGGACCCACGCACCACGCAACGCCCGTTCATGACCATGCGGCGGATCGGCAACTGCGGGTTGCCCAGGCGTTCGAGCAGCAGCGACATCGCCGCGCGGCCCATGTCTTCGACCGGTTGTTCGACCACGGTGATGCCGGGTTCGACCAAGTCGGTCCAGCGTTCGTTGTCGAAGCCGGCCAGCGCCAGGTCCTGCGGCAGGCGCAGGCCGGCGGTCCGTGCAGCCTTCAGCGCACCCATCAGCAGCAGGCTGTTACTGGTGACGATGGCTTCCGGACGGTCGTCGCTGGCCAGCCACTGGCCCAGCTCGGCGATCGCTGCTTCGGCAGTCGGCGCCACTTCGCGGTAATCCGGAGACAGGCCCTGCGCACGCATCGCCGCCAGGTAGCCATCGCGGCGCTCGGCCGCGGTGGTGCTGGTGCTGCCGAACAGCCCGCCGATGCGACGGTAGCCCTGCGCCTGCAGATGGGCCACCAGTTCGGCCATAGCCGCCGCGTTGTCCAGCACCACGCTGTCGTAGCGGCTGCCGGGGCCGGCGCGGTCCACCAGCACGGTCGGGTAATCCAGCGACAGCTCGTGCATGCGCCCAACGGTCACGCGGGTCGGCGCGAAGATCAATCCGGTGATGCGTTCTTCCTGCATCAGTTGCAGGTACAGCGCCTCGCGCTCGGGATCTTCATCGGTATTGCACAGGGTCACGCGCATACCGGCCTTGTAGGCGACCTCTTCCACGGCCCGGATCAGCGCAGTGAAGTACGGGTTGCGGATGTCGGCCACGATTACCCCGAGAATGCCGGACTGCTGCGAGCGCAGCCGTCGCGCCATCAGGTTGGGCCGGTAGCCGGTCTGGCGCACCGCCGCTTCCACCTTGGCGCGCACCTCCTCGCTCACCGGGCCGCTGCCCAGGGCCCGCGAAACCGTGGACTTGGACACTCCGGCCACCCGGGCCACGTCATTGATGCTGATACTCACTGGGACCGTTCCCGCTCCATATGGCGCGCCCAGACCCAGGCGCCTAACGACCTCGATCCTAACCTGAAAGCGTTACTTGGTTTTTGTGCACCGCACATTGACCTGGATCATGGGAACGTTCCCACTATACTCTCCAGCCCGACCTCATCCGGAGCCCGCCTTGTCCTCTCCGCCGCTTGCCCCCGTGACTCCCGAGCTCGTCCGCCTGCGGGCGCATGCCCGCGACAAGGACGACGCGATCGCCCAGGCCGCGCAGTTGTTGGTCGCCGCTGGCTGCGTGGCACCCGGCTACGAGGCCAGCATGCGGCGCCGCGAAGGCCTGGCGAACACCTTCCTGGGCCACAGCCTGGCGATCCCGCATGGGGTGGGCGAAGACCGCCACCTGGTGCGCCGCGATGGCATCGCGGTGCTGCAGCTGCCCGAAGGCGTGGAATGGAATCCGGGCCAGACCACCCGGCTGGTGGTGGGCATCGCCGCACAATCAGACACCCACATCACCATGCTGCGGCGGCTGACCCGGCTGATCCAGGATCCGGCGCAGCTGGAGGCGCTGTTCAGCACCGACGACGCCGGCGTGATCGTGGCCGCCCTCACCGGCGACCGCGCCCCCGATACCAGCGCTGCGCCGGCCACCGATCTGGCCGAACGCTTCGAGTGGACCATCGCCTACCCCAGCGGCCTGCACGCGCGCCCGGCCACCCGCTGGGCCGAAACCGCGCGTGGCTTCAGCGCCCGCGCCCAGGTGCGCGCCGGCGACCAGGCCGCCGATGCCAAGAGCCTGGTCGGCCTGCTGCAACTCGGCCTGCGTGCCGGCGACAGCATCACCGTCTCTGCCGAGGGCAGCGATGCCGCCGCCCTGCTCAAGCGCCTGCGTGCGGTGATGGACAGCCTCACCGCACAGGAAAAGGCCGATGCCGAACGCGCCGCACAACGCCGCGCCGCGCCGGTGGTCGGCTGGACACCGCCGCAGGCACAGCCGGCCATCGTCGGCATCGGCGCCAGCCCGGGCGTGGCGATCGGCATCGTGCACCGCCTGCGCGCGGCGCAGACCGAGGTGGCCGATCAACCGGTGGGCCTGGGCGATGGCGGCGCGCAGCTGCATGACGCGCTGACCCGCACCCGCCAGCAGCTGGCGGCGATCCAGGACGATACCCAGCGCCGGCTCGGCGCCTCGGACGCGGCCATCTTCAAGGCCCAGGCCGAGCTGCTCAACGACACCGACCTGATCACCCGCACCTGCCAGCTGATGGTCGAAGGCCATGGCGTGGCATGGTCGTGGCATCAGGCAGTGGAACAGATCGCCTCGGGTCTGGCCGCGCTGGGCAACCCGGTGCTGGCTGGCCGCGCCGCCGACCTGCGCGATGTCGGCCGCCGGGTACTGGCGCAGCTGGACCCGGCTGCGGCTGGCACCGGCCTGGCCGACCTGCCCGAGCAACCCTGCATCCTGCTGGCCGGCGACCTGTCGCCGTCGGATACCGCCAACCTGGACACCGCCCGCGTGGTCGGCCTGGCCACCGCGCAAGGCGGCCCGACCTCGCACACCGCGATCCTGTCGCGCACCCTGGGCCTGCCGGCGCTGGTCGCAGCCGGGGGCCAGTTGCTGGACATCGACGATGGCCTCACCGCCATCATCGATGGCAGCAGCGGGCGGCTGTATCTCAACCCGTCCGAGCAGGACCTGGACGCGGCACGCACCCACATCGCCGAGCAGCAGGCCATCCGCGAGCGCGAAGCCGCCCAGCGCGCCCTGCCCGCCGAGACCACCGACGGCCACCACATCGACATCGGCGCCAACGTCAACCTGCCCGATCAGGTGGCGATGGCACTGACCCAGGGCGCCGAGGGCGTGGGTTTGATGCGCACCGAGTTCCTGTTCCTGGAAAGCGGCCGCACGCCCAGCGAAGACGAGCAGTACCAGACCTACCTGGCGATGGCGCAGGCCCTGGATGGTCGCCCGCTGATCGTGCGGGCGCTGGACATCGGCGGCGACAAGCAGGTGGCGCACCTGGAACTGCCGCACGAGGAAAACCCGTTCCTGGGCGTGCGTGGCGCGCGCCTGCTGCTGCGCCGCCCGGACCTGCTGGAGCCGCAACTGCGTGCGCTGTACAGCGCCGCCAAGGACGGCGCGCGGCTGTCGATCATGTTCCCGATGATCACCTCGGTGCCGGAGCTGATCGCACTGCGCGACATCTGCGCGCGCATCCGCGCCGACCTGGACGCTCCGGAAGTGCCGATCGGCATCATGATCGAAGTGCCGGCCGCCGCCGCGCAGGCCGACGTGCTGGCACGCCACGCGGACTTCTTCTCGATCGGCACCAACGACCTGACCCAGTACGTGCTGGCGATCGATCGCCAGAACCCCGAACTGGCCGCCGAGGCCGACAGCCTGCATCCGGCGGTGCTGCGCATGATCCGCAGCACCATCGAAGGCGCACGCAAGCATGACCGTTGGGTCGGCGTGTGCGGCGGCCTGGCCGGCGATGCGTTCGGTGCCAGCCTGCTGGCCGGCCTGGGCGTGCAGGAACTGTCGATGACGCCAAACGACATCCCGGCGGTGAAGGCACGTCTGCGCGGCACTGCGCTCAGCACGCTGCAGCAGTTGGCCGAGCAGGCCTTGCACTGCGAAACCGCCGAGCAAGTGCGCGCCCTCGAAGCGCAGCGCGAGGACAAGGCATGAGCCTGCAGACCATCACCGTCACGCTGAACCCGGCGATCGACCAGACCATCCGGCTCGACCACCTGCAGCCCGGCGCCGTGCATCGCGCCAGCAGCGTGCGCAACGATGCCGGCGGCAAGGGCATCAACGTGGCGGCGTGCCTGGCCGATTGGGGTAGCGATGTCGCCGCGCTCGGCGTGCTCGGCGGCGGCAATGCCGGCGTGTTCGAAGCGCTGTTCCGCGAGCGCGGCATCGTCGACCACTGCCAGCGCGTGGCCGGCGAGACACGCACCAACCTCAAGCTGGTGGAAGCCCGCAGCAACGACACCACCGACATCAACCTGCCCGGCCTGCAACTGACCAGCGCGCATCTGCAGGGCGTGGCCGATCAACTGGCGCCGCTACTGCGCCCCGGCCTGCCGGTGGTGCTGTCCGGCAGCCTGCCGGCCGGCCTGTCCGAGGACAGCTGGGCGCAGCTGCAGGCGCAGGCCAGCGCGGCCGGCGCCCGTGTCTTGCTGGATACCAGCGGCGCGCCGCTGGTGGCGGCATTGGGCGCCGCCCGCGAGGCCCTGCCGTATGCGGTCAAGCCGAACCGCCACGAACTGGAAGCCTGGACCGGCCGACCGCTCACCGACCGCGCCGCGCTCAGCGCTGCCGCACACGAACTGCTCGCGCGCGGTATCCAGCTGGTGGTGATTTCGATGGGTACTGACGGTGCGTTGTTCGTGCAGCGCGAGCAGCGACTGATCGCGCGTCCGCCGTGGCTGGCGCACGGCAGCAGCGTGGGCGCAGGCGATGCGATGGTGGCCGGCCTGGCCGCCGCGCTGCTGGATGGGGCCACCGATCTGGAGCAATGCGCGCGGCTGGCCACCGCGTTTTCGATCTGCCGGCTGGAAAGCGGCGACGCGCGCCGGATCACGGCCGATGGCGTGCGCCACGCCGCAAGCCAGGTCGTGATCGAGATGCTGTCGTGAGCCCCTGTTTGCCGCCGCTGCACTCCAACGGACGCATGTCCACGCCCGGTGCCATGCGTCTGCGCAACTCCGGCCTGCGTCACCCGCGCGCGTAAACCTTGCCTATCCCCCCGCCGGCCAGCCGGCGACCGCAATACCGCAGGAGTATTCCCATGTCCTCTTCCATCGTGGTCATCGCCGCCGGCGAACGCAGCACCGAGGCCGTCCTGGCGGCCGAAGCGTTGCGCCGTGCGGCCACCGCCGCCGGCCGCAGCGTGACGATCGAAATCCGCAGCGACCAGGGCGTGCTTGGCGCCTTGCCCGCCGAACTGGCCAGCGGCGCATCCCAGGTGCTGGTGATCGGCGATGCCGATGCCGACACCGGCCGCTTCGGCGACGCGCAAGTGCTGCGCCTGAGCCTGGGCGCGGTGCTGGACGACCCGGCCGCGGCAATCAGCCAGCTCGCCATCACCTCCAGCGCTGCCGCCGCGTCCGCTGCGGGCGATGTGTCTTCCAACGCCAGCAAGCGCATCGTCGCCATCACTTCCTGCCCCACCGGCATCGCGCACACCTTCATGGCCGCCGAAGGCCTGCAACAGGCCGCGAAGAAACTCGGCCACCAGATGCGCGTGGAAACCCAGGGCTCGGTGGGCGCGCAGGACGCGCTGACCGACGCCGAAATCCGCGCGGCCGATGTGGTCATCATCGCCGCCGACCGCGAAGTGGACCTGGCCCGTTTTGCTGGCAAGCGCGTGCTCAAGAGCGGCACCAAGCCGGCCATCAACGACGGCCCGGCCCTGATCGACAAGGCGCTGGCCGAGGCCAGCGTGCACGGTGGCGCGGCGCCGGCCACCGGCACGGCCGCCAGCAAGGGCAACGGCCGCACCGGCGCCTACAAGCACCTGATGACCGGCGTGTCGTTCATGCTGCCCTTCGTCACCGCCGGTGGCCTGTTGATCGCACTGGCGTTTGCGCTGGGCGGCATCTACGCCGGCGACGATGCGCACCAGGGCACCCTGGCCTGGTCGCTGTTCCAGATCGGCGCCAAGGCCGGCTTCACCCTGATGGTGCCCGCGCTGGCCGGTTACATCGCCTACTCCATCGCCGACCGCCCCGGCATCGCGCCCGGCATGATCGGCGGGCTGGTCGCGGCCAATCTCAATGCCGGTTTTCTCGGCGGAATCATTGCCGGCTTCATCGCCGGTTACGGCGTGGCCGCGCTCAACCGCTATATCAAACTGCCGCGCACCCTGGAAGGGCTCAAGCCGGTGCTGATCCTGCCGGTGCTGGGCACCCTGCTGGTGGGTCTGGCGATGATGTACGTGTTCGGCCAACCGGTGGCCGACCTGCTGGCCTGGCTCACCGCGTGGTTGCGCGGCATGCAGGGCAGCAGCGCGCTGCTGCTGGGCCTGTTGCTCGGCGGCATGATGGCCTTCGACATGGGCGGACCGGTCAACAAGGCCGCCTATGCGTTCTCCACCGGCCTGATCGCCAGCCAGGTCTACACCCCGATGGCCGCCGCCATGGTGGCCGGCATGACCCCGCCGCTGGGCATCGCGCTGGCCACCTGGGTGTTCCGCAATCGCTTCACTACCGAAGAACGCGGCTCGGCCACCGCAGCCGGCGTGCTTGGGCTGGCCTTCGTCACCGAAGGAGCGATCCCGTATGCCGCACGCGATCCGCTGCGCACCATCCCGGCACTGGTGATCGGCTCGGCGGTGGCCGGCGCGATCTCGATGTCGGTCGGCGCCGAACTCAAGGCCCCACATGGCGGCATCTTCGTGCTGCTGATCCCCAATGCCGTGACCCACCTGGCGATGTATGTGCTGGCCTTGCTGGCCGGCGTGGTGGTCACCGCCATCGCCCTGCGCGTGCTCAAGAAACCGGTGGCCGACGTCGTCGCCTGAGCCAAGCCGCGGCGGCAGGCACCTGCCGCCGCATCCGACGCGCCGGACGCGCGTCGCCCCTGATTGCTGTTACCGCCGCGCCGCGCATCGATCGCGCGCCGCCAGCGGCTTGCCCATCCCCTTGCTGTTGCGTCCGCCACCTCGGCCACGCCCTATTCGTTCGGAGTCCTGCCATGTCCGCCCCGCTCTCCCACCGCGCTTCCCATCGTCTGCTGTGCCTGTCGCTCGCCATGGCGCTGGCTCCCTTGGCCCACGCGCAGGAGGCCGCCGATGCCTTCAAGCTCAAGCTCGGCTACACCGGCGAAGCGGCCTCGATGATCGACGGCGGTCGCAAGAGCGGCAACGCCTATGCCGGCCAGCTCATGGTCGGCACCGACGTGGACATGGACCGCCTGTTCGGCTGGAACGACGCCACCATCAAGCTCTATGTCACCAACCGCCATGGCACCAACCTGTCCAACAGCAGCATCGGCAACAGCACCTCGGTGCAGGAAATCTACGGCGGCCAGGGCACCAGGCTGGCCAACTTCACCCTGCTGCAGAAGCTCTTCAACGACCGCCTGGAGTTGGAAGCCGGCCGCAGCGTGGCCAACATCCACTTCCTCGGCTCGGACCTGTGCCAGTACTTCCAGGGCAACTCCGCCTGCGGCAACCCCACCTTCGTGTTCCGCACCAGCAACTTCACCTACTGGCCGGTCTCCAGCTGGGCCGCACACGCCACCGCCTGGGTCACGCCCAAGGTCTATGTGCATGTGGGCGCGTATGAAGTGAACCCGGTGCAGGCACAAGACGGCCAGCACGGCCTGAAGTGGAGCACCGACGACACCACCGGCGTGGTGGTGCCCTACGCCATCGGCTACAAGAACAAGGGCGGCGACGGCACGCTGGCGGCGATGTACGAACTCGGCGGCTGGCAGGACAACTCCGACTACACCGACCCGCTACGCGACCGCAACGGCAACCCCGCCGTGCTCAGCGGCCTGGGTTATGACAACAAGCAAGGCCGCTCGGGTCTGTTCGCCCGCTTCGAGCAGCAGGTGACCAACCCCGATCCGTCGGGCACGCGTGGCCTGACCGTGTTCGGTGCCGTCCTGCAGAGCACCAGCGGCCAGGCCATCGAAGACCACTTCGTGCAACTGGGCCTGGTGCAGAAAGGCACGTTCGCCAGCCGCCCGCAGGACAACATTGCGTTTGTGATCACCCAGCAGAAATACAGCGACGAAGCCATCGAAAACCTGCGTCTGGCCCGCGCTTCCGCCGGCGGCACCGGCACCCCCGCCGACAACCAGATCATGATGGAGCTCAGCTACGGCATCCAGGTCACCAAGCGCCTGCGCATCGCCCCCAACCTGCACTACGTGATCAACCCGGATCAGTTCAACGAACCGACCCGCACCAACGATCTGAAGAACGCGTTGATCGCAGGCATGCGGATCGACTGGAATCTGTGAGCCGTAGAGAGGCTGCGCGCGTTGTTCGCATGCCTGGCGGGCTCCATTGCCTGGAGTGAGTGGTGGGTGCGTTGCATCTGACTGCAGTGCAACGCGTTGCGTTGACTCGGTTGGCTTGGGCATTTGCCGGATGTAGCCGACGAGTTCTATGAGCCGCGTCGGTGCGCAATCGCGCGTGATGAGGCGTTATCGGCCCACCCGGTCGCGCACAAGCCGGTCGCTGTAATGACGACATCGCCTCATTGCGAATCTGATGTCGCGCGCAGATTGATCGCTCTGTATTGCCTTTGGTTGCCGTAACGCGGCCCATTCTTCTCGAAGGTGGCACAGAGCCGGCCTTCGCCACAAGGAGCCAGGTCGGCACGCGACACGCGATCCAGGTAGTCGATGGATGCTCGAAGCTGTGCGAGTTCGGTTCGCTTTTCGTTGATGATGCCCAACGAGTAGGCCACCGCCCCCAGCCCCAGCACGCCCGCCACGAGCATCGTGGCGGATGCAATGCCCACGCGCCGCGTGATCTTTGTTTCCAAAGTTTGCTGGGCCTGCGCGTAACGCCGCGTGGCTTGCTGCAACGTCTCATCGGCCTGGACCATCTCTTTGTTGAACCGCTTGGCGGCCGGTTCCAGCGTCTGCGTCAATGCCTGATTGGTCAGCTGCGTCAGCCTCGGCAATGCATTCTCAAGCACCCGGTTGACCTTGGCATCGGCGCTGCTGGCCGCGTGCTGGAGCACCTGGATTTGCTCGGCGACCACATCGCGCAGCCGTTGTTCGCGCTTCTGCATGGATGCCACCAGGGTCGTCAGCACCTTGATGGTCTCCTGCAACGACGCGTTCGATGCGTTCAACATCACCATCATGTCCGCCACTGCGGTAGCGTCTTGCCTGTCCATGAGGTCTCCTCAACTCGGTTGATCCCAGAAAAGTTTTGACTAACCGCCACCACCACCACCGCCCCCGCCTCCGCCGTCTCCACCACCACCCCCTCCGTCCCCTTGGGGACCGCTCTGCATCGGCCCCTTGGCGAACTCCGGCAGCGTCAGCACCATCACCGGCCCACGGCTGGTGTTGACCTCTGCTGAGACATCCATCCCCAGCGCCTGGCGCGTGGCGGCGAGCTCCTGGGCCTCCTGCTGGGCCTGTTCCTCCAGGAACTCGTTGCCTGTTTTGATCAGCGCCTGCGTTGCCGCGCTGTTGGCCACCCGGTTTAGGGCCTGCTCGATCGCCAGCTCGTTTTTGCTGTCGAGCGCGTAGAGCACTTCTTCGATGTCCGGGTCGCCGGTGATGGATTTTCGCTGAGTCTGCGACACATCGTTTGGCGCATCCCCTGCCACTGGACCGGCGAAGCGCTGAGCTGGAGGTGGGTAGGCATTGGTTGGCTCAGCCGTTTCGCTAGGAGAGCGGCGATCCAGTTGGTGCGCGCTGAATGCATCGATGCTGCCACCCTCTTGGTCTAGCGCCCTCTTTTGAGCGAAGGGATAAGGTTCTCCACGCTCGCGATACGCCTTCCATTCCTGGTGGAAGCGTTCGTCTTCCCGATCAGCCCGCTCAATCTCCTGTTGCAGCTCGCGCAGCGAGCGCATGGTCTCTTCCAGGAACAGGGCGCCGCCCGGGTCTGCGGCACTGCGGTCCTGCGCTGGGGTCGATTGCGTTCGTTGGTCTTCTGCGTCAGCAGACCCGACGGACACGTGAGTAGCGGCACTGCTTGCCAATGACTGCTCACGCGCTTGCGCGAGGGGTTCTCGGGGCAGCACCGGCGCACCATAATCAGCGAGCAAGGCGTCTGAGGGACGGGGCTGTTCGGCCTCGGCTTCTCGCTCAGGCGTGGCAGACGCTGTGGAAAGCGATGCAATCAATGGTTCTGCTGTCTCAGGCGTTGTTTGGTGCATTCCGCGAGTCGGCGCTGCTTCCTGCTCACGCGCCACTTCTTGCTGACGGACTGACGCTTGCTCCATCTCTGCTTGCTGCGTTTGCACCTGGGGATGCAGTGCCGGCGGCACCGCCTCGGCCTGCGCGCTTTGCACAGGTTGGTCGCCGGATTCCCGGCCCCCAGAGGGAGGCACTTGGAGGTGCGCAGCATCGCGACTCCCCAACGCCTGCCTTTCCAGCGCGCGTGCCGCTTCTTGTGCTTGATGCGGCTGGGCGTCACCTGGGCCCGTCGTCTGCTTTGGTGGGTCAGGTGGGTTGTGAGCCAGCTGCTCGCCTATCTGTTGGTTCGGGACTTCAGACTGCTGACGCGCCTCTTTGTGCTGCAACTCGGGCCGTGGTGCTTGTTGAGCCAGCGCGGCATCTTGAGCGTGCGGTTGAGGGTCTGGTTGCGGCGAGGATTCTTGACGCTGGGCCTGCTGCTGTTCGAGTCCTTGAACTTGTTGCTGCTGATCCTGTGCTAGCCGAGCCTGATCTTCCTGGGCCTCAATTCGCGTTGCTTCTTGAGCCTGGCGGTCTTGCTGCTCCCGCTGCTGGTTGTCTTCGGCTTGGCGTTCCTGCGCCTGCCTTTGCTGGGCGTCCCCCTCCTCACGCTCCTGCAGCTCGCGTTGCTGGCTGGCCTGTGCCTGCCTCTCTTGTAGTTGGCGTTCTTCTAGTTCGCGTTGCTGCTCTGCCTGGCGTTGGCCTTCCAACACTGCGTGCGCCTGGACCACTTGTTCGCTTTGTGACCTGTCTTCGTGCTCAGGCTGTGCCTGCTGGAGGTGCTCGCGCACTTGCGCGACGTGCTGCTCTTGCACGAGGCGATCTTGCTGTGCGCGTTCTTGCCGCGCCTGCGCCGCGACAGAGGCTTGCATGCGTGCTTGGATATCCAGCACTTGCTGTGGATTGGACGAATCGGAGGTCGAGGTGTCCGCATCTGCCGTTGCCTCGGCCGCGCGCCCAACGCTTGGCGAATCTGGTCGATTGCCTTGCGCCTCGCTCAATGCCTGCCGGATATCCTCGCTGCTAGTGACAGCCACCACACGAGTGACCCCATCACTGCCGCGCTGGAGGTGCGCAATGGGGCTGTCGTAGCCGTATTGCCCCGACTCATTGCGCTGCAACTGCTGCATGGTCGGCCCGGTGATGCCGTTGGCCGCCACGGTCCGCTGCGAAGCTAGCTCTACGGCCTGCTGGGTCTGCGGGTTGACGTTCAAATCAACGCCGGCGGCCCGGTAACGATGCAGCAGTTCGTTGTGCTCCATCTGCGCAGCGGTCGGCGCGGGAAGTGCCTGGATCGCCGCCAAGGCTTCCTGGGAGCGCTCGATTGAGGGCTGCCGCAGTTGGTCGGTCAGTTCCAACTCCACCGCCAGATTGCCACTGGCGACGCCACCCTTGCCGGCCCACTGCCCAGACTCGTTCCGCTGGTAAAGCTGAGCGTCCGACCCCAGCACCGCGCCGGGCTTGGCCTGGACGGCTTGGACGGCCGCAGGCACTTCGACCCCGTAAGCCTGGGCACGTTGCGCTGCATGGTTTTCCAGATAGGCGGCGGCGATGGCTTCGCGCCCGGTGGCGATATTGCTTTCGATACGGCCCAGGGCTTCTTGGTTGAGCTGTTGCGCGCGTTCCGGGGGAGCGAGTTGGAGTGCATAGCTGCCAATCTCATCGGAGCCAGAGGCCGCCGTCCTGACTTGGCGCTCCCAGGTCTGACGCTCGGGATTGCGCTGCCAGTTTTGGTTGTCCAGTCCTACCTGGTCGCTTGCTTGAGCTGGAAGGTTGAACGGGTCCTGTGGTGGTGGAGCCTTGCCAAGCGCTAGTTCCACTGCCTTGGCGTTGGCCAGCGCACCCAGCTCCTGGGATTTTTCGTAGCTCGCAACCACGGGCTGCTCGCCGCTCGTGCGCCGGCCATCCTGGGCGAGGTCAATGGCCGCTTCGCGCTGCCAGTTGCGACCATTGAATTGCCACTCCACACCGGCCTTGTCGGTTTGGTGATAGATGGCGCGGTTGTCGAGCAAGTCGGCGCCTTTGTCGAACGCCTTGCTCATCAAAAGGGCGTCGCCGACGACCAACGCCGCCGGCACGAAGCCGCTGCCGCCCAGAGCCGCTGCGGTGGAGGCACCACCGGCCCAGCCGCCGACATTGCGGGCAATGGCATGCTGAACTTCCGATTGCGCGGCCGTGGCGTTGCCTTGCTCCAGCAACTCGGCCGAGCGGCGCGCGGTCAGCACCGCATCGGCGCCGGTGGCTAGCTGTGATCTCTCGGTAGGTTGTTCATCCGGGGCCGATCTGGAAGATGGGGGTTACCACACCAACCCAGCCCCCAGGAGCCCCGGATGAACCTGCATAAACATGCCCGTTTGACGCCACGAGGTCGAGCCTTGCTTGTGCAGCGCATCGTGGAGCACGGCTTGCGAGTGGAAGAGGCCGCGCACGCCAGTGGCGTGAGCGTGCGGACCGCCTACAAGTGGCTGGCGCGCTACCGCCTGTTGGGAGAGGACGGCCTGCAGGACCGTTCTTCGCGCCCTCAACACTGTCCGCATGCCACGCCGCCGGAACTGGTCGAGCAGATCCTGCAGCAACGCCGACAACGCGCCACCTATTGGCAGATCGCCACCCACCTGAACGTGGGCCACAGCACCATCGCGCGCATCGTGCGCCGTGCCGGCCTGCATCGCCTGGCCGAACTGGAACCCAAGCCCCCTGTCGTGCGCTACCAATACCCCCAGCCTGGCGGCATGTTGCATCTGGACATCAAAAAGCTCGGGCGCTTCCAGCAAGCCGGCCATCGCGTCACGGGGGACCGTACCCAGACCAGCCGAGGCGCCGGATGGGAGTATGTCCATGTCGCCATCGACGATCACTCCCGCGTTGCCTTTACCAGCCTGCATCCAGATGAGTGCGGTGTTAGTGCCTGCCGGGCGTTGATCGCCGCATTGCGCTACTACCGTAGCCTGGGCGTGACCTTCCAGCGGGTGTTGACCGACAACGGCGCCTGCTATCGCTCCAAGGCCTTCGCCCGCACCATCCGGCGCCTCAACCTCAGGCACTACCGCACCCGCCCCTATACCCCACGCACCAACGGCAAGGCAGAACGCTTCATCCAGACGGCATTGCGTGAGTGGGCTTATGCCCACCGCTACGACAACTCCGAGCAACGTGCCGCGCACCTATTGCCCTGGCTCCATCACTACAACTGGCATCGGCCCCATGCCAGTCTCGGAAAACGCCCCCCCATCTCCCGCATCCACATTCCACTGAACAACGTGGTGGGTTTACACAGCTAGCAAGCCACCCGAGCGCACCAGGGTGCTGGCGGATGCATTGCCCAGCAACACTTCCATGGACGCGGCACCGCTTTGACCTCGAGGAACCCGTAAAGGTCTGGCGGCTTCTTCGCCCAAGGTGTTCTCAACCACAGCCACGCCATTTGGTGACAGCGTCAGCTTCCCACCGTGATAAGCGTCGGAGATGGCCTGACTTAAGCCATGACGCTGAAGATCGAGATTGCCGCCGCGGGTCAGCATCTGTCCTGACCCATTGAAGTGATTCAAGGTGGCGATGACGCGGGATTCGTTATGGGTGACTCCAATCCACCCGTGTTCAACGGCGCCTACCTTCCCAAGAGCGCCGACTTGATTCGCATAAGTATCGGCGTAACCACGTGCGCCCCCGAAAAAGGCCTGCGTCTTTACACGTGCATCATTTGCCGTCTGGCCTAACGAAGCATTCGTGTGAAGATCTCCGTTGACCAATCCCACCTTCACTGTGTCGCGCAGGTGATTCACTCTGACGGCAACACGATCTAAGGCATCGGGATCACCCGCCAGCGCGGCCCTGCCATCCTTGGATTGCTCTAAGCGACGAAGGTTGTCGAGCAGTCCGACCTGATAGTCTCGAATTGGCCCGCCGCTATGCGGTGAGACGCCCATTGCCTGAGCCAGCCCCTTATCGTGCGGCATGAAAATTCGATTCTCAGGCGCATCAATGTCGAAGCGATCTGAGTCCGACAGCACCCGCAAGATGCGGCTGTAGCGAAGGGTTTGCTGCTCGAATCCATGATGATCCTGAAAAATAGGGCTGCTGCGCGGCATGATCCCTGCTCCTTACGTGTTGCCCAGGTGCGGCTAGATGTCTGACGCGTCGATAAAAGAGATGCCGCTTTCACCAGCATCATCAGGAATTCCCGCGTCATGGACCGCATCTTTGAAGACTCGGTCGCAGATCACGAATGAGCTGAACGGCGTCAGGAATACGTGCGCTCGACCCACGACTTCCGGCCTAAAGGCCAAGCTGGCTCCTCCTCCCACCGAGTAGAACTTGCCATTGACATAGTCGTCGTCTACTTCAATTTGGAGCTTCGACGCGACTTCATCCAAAGCATCAAGCTCGCGAACAACGTCGCACAAAAAATGACGCGGACCTCTGGCTCCGTCGGCCAAGCGGTAATCCACCTCCGCAAAAGCAAAGGCGCCGGAGTCCACAGACACCATGACATCGTGGAGTCGCTCGGAAACCAACCAATAACCACTGAATCCCGGCTCTAGATCGCGCGGGGCCGGGCCTGTCTTGGGGTCGCAGGTCAGCTGAGGTGTTTCGCGGAGCGTCGGAAATCCTCCTTCCTCCGGCCGCAGGATCAACCGCGGAGGGGAAAGCAGGTTGCGAACATTCTCGAACCTCACCCCACAGGGCGGCCTGTTGCTCTCCATGTCTGCTTCGAACATGTAAAAGCTCCCGGCCGTCGGCTGATTGGGTGTTGTTGATGGCATGCGTTTCATCCTTTCCGTGTGCTGTGGTCTCAGCTGACAGAAAGAGCTTAACTCGGCCGCTTTGCCGACCCAAGCCATGACGCAACGAAGATGCTACATCCCACTTGCCGCCGATCCCCACCGTGGCACACGCCTGGTGCAGCCGTGCACCCGCGCGATGGGCTTGCGCGATGTCTGCCACCAGGCTGCGACGATCTTCCAGGACGATCATGCGTCCTCGCCTTTGCTGAAGATCGCCTCGAGTTTTTTGACAGCACCAGCAACGCGGCCGTCTCGGCCAGCGCCTTCTCCCTGCGTTGCAGCTCGCGCTCGAGCTCACGAATCCGGCGACGATCCTGCGCGTGCTGCCGACCACCACCACCAGGCTCGCCGGGCTCGGCCAGGCTCTGCTGGGCCCAGGCGCGCCATTGCGCCAACGTCTGCGGATACACCCCGTTGCTGCGGCACCAGGCGCTGCGCGTGACCTCGTCCATGCTCGCCGTGGTCAGCACCGCATCGAAGCGTGCGGCCGCCGTCCACACCCGGTCACGCTGTGGCTCGGCCAATGCCTGACTCAGCCAGCGCTCCAGCGTGGCTTCCGATACCCCGTCTCAACCGACAGCGCACTGGCCGACGCACTCTTCGGCGGCAACAACCGCGCCACCACCTTGTCCTTGAACTGTCGTCCGTAGCGTGCCACTTCAACCTCGCGTTATCGCCCCACTGCAGAATCCTATCCGGGCGACAACTACTCTGACATGGGGGGGCGACCGCGCCCGCCTGGCGGCCGCACAGTAGTTTTGCTAGCTGCTCTTAGGACGTCCTCCAACATCGGCCGGGATTCTTGGATGACTTGGTGTGCGTCCATAAGCACCTAACGCCTGAGTTAAGCCGCGCCGCGAAACGGCTTCGGCTTGAATGAATTGTTAGCACTCATCTACTTGTTCTCTCGCTGCCCGCACAAGATGCGGGTTCGCTTTTGTGAAAGCCCAACCATCTACGTAGCGAAACAATGCCTCGGTCGCTGCCGTGAAGCCCTCCGACATCTCAACCCAGAGCTCACTAGGGAAACGCTCCGGATCTGAGCCAATTAGCATGGATAGCCTCCCATCGCCTTGGACTGATTGAATAGCGCTGAAAATGTGCTTGTTCGAAAGGTGGATGAAACCTGAAGTGGATTTGTACACACTGTGAACCCACGGAAACTCCAGTGAAACAGATTGTACGAGGTGCCGATCTGTCATTGGTACGCCGGAACGATCCTTTAGCTTTCTTATCTCAGTTCCGGCAAGTACGGACGTTGCGAACTCATGTGGGTCGCTAACGAGGTATGAAGCAAAGAAGCGCAAGAAGGTATCGAGTTGGAGTCTAACCAGCGATGCGGCGATAAGGTAGTTCTGAGCGCGAACCATCTGAGTGAAAGCGGAGCAGTTGCTGAGCGAGCGATTCAATGCGGCTACTGCCAGAAAATCTAGCGAAAAGAGCTTGCAGCCGTCAGCCTCAAGTATTGCTTTTCCTAGACTAAGGTGCCGCTCTCTCTCCTCGTCAATCTTGCCTAGCAGGGATTCGAGCTTGCTGGACATCAGTACTAACGCCTGAATTAAGCCGGCACGCGAAGCGGGTTCGGCTTGAATGAATTGTTAGGCGGCACGCCGCCGCCCCTTGAGCGCACCAATGCCGCCGCCGATAACCCATAAACTTCGCCCAAGACTACAACGAACGTTGCAGTGTAGAGCCAAACCGACAAGGTAAGAGTGCCTTGGGCAAGGCGGCCTGGACAAAGGGCCCAAGAGGTTGCCCAGCCAAGCGTTGCATCAGTGATGCCCATAGCTAAACCGAGAAAAACTGCAGCCCAGAACCCAAACTTACACGCAGCGAAGAATGCAAATGCGATGTAGAGAATAGTGGATCCGAACGCTGCGTAAGTGTAAGGAAAGCCAAGTACCAGAGAAGCGAGAGATGCTACTGCATCAAACACGATCACTGCAAAACACGATAGCGCGAAGAATTTGAGAGCTTGCAAGAGAGTCCCCTGGGGGGCCTAACACCTGAGTTAAGCCGCGATGCAGAGCGGCATCGGCTTGAATAAATTGTTAGGCATCTAGCCTCTCATTGAGCTTTTTTAGCTCAATAGCGAGTCCAGCCAGTCGTTGATCTTCATCGCCTGTCCTCTTGATCCCTTTGACGCCATCAAGTGCGGTGAATAAATAAAATATGCATCCTATATAGCCAACCACGCCCAGAGCATTAACAAATGTACCGAAGCAAAGTCCAAGCGCAAGCCAAATAAGGCCTTTAAGTAGATAGCGCGATGATCTAAGCCATAGGATGGCTGCATAGTAGCCGCGCGATGCATCCTCTCTCGCAGTAACTGCTCGCAGCCGCGTCATCTCCGTGATCAAGCGACTCCTCTTGCGCTCGAGCGACACATTTGCGACCCATGGCGCCAAGAAACCGGCAGACTTCTGCCCACCAAATACAATGAGCGCAAACAAGGCGGACCCAAGTGCGCCCTGAACTATAGCCGGCCAAACTTTGATTGCTTCCCAGAGTTCTGTCATAGCCACCTAACAACTATTGGACCGCCGAAATGCGGTGTTGCGCTGAGTATCTTCGATCGCTGGCACTTTGTGAATGGGGAAATCCTAGCCGGGGTCATGGGATTGCGCGATGGCAAGCGGACGCGACCATGCGGATGCTTTGAGTGTTATCCAACAAGGACGCAGGCGTATGAAATACACCCCCAAAAATCACGGCGTAACAGCACTTCCACCGCTCTGGCTACTCGATCAGGTGCGCGATCGCCTTCGGGTACGGCACTACAGCCTGCAAACCGAGCAGACCCATCTGAGATGGATGCGGCGCTTTATCCTGACCAGCGGCAAGCGCCATCCGGCGCAGATGGGCCCGGCGAAGGTCGAGGCGTTCCTCTTCCGCTTGGCGACCGATGCGCAGGTGACTGCGGGCACACAGACCCAGGCGTTTGGCGGCGCTGTTTCTCTACCGCAACGTATTGCGTATCGATCGGCATCACGTAGCCGATTAAGTCCCTAATGCTCACGATCTTGCGTCGTGGCGTCACAGTGCAAAACCGGACACTCACGACGTCCAACAACAGAAACAAAAAAACCGCGCAATGCGCGGTTTTTTCGTCAGACCCTCTGCCAACTAATCAAGGACGGCGCGCCAGCGCCTCCAAGTCCTTGGCCTTGGGCAGCAGATCCTGCTTGGTCACCGCAAACGGTCCGATGCTCAGCATCGGCACGGCCACGATCACCGAGGAGATCACCACGATCACCGCACCGATCATGTGGGTCTCGGCCAGGCCTTCCATCGATTCGCCGCCGTAGATGTACAACGCCATCGCCGACAGGAAGAACATCACCGCGGTGATCACCGTGCGCGACAGCGTCTGGTTGATCGAGCGGTTGAGCACTTCCAGCGGCTCCACGCGCAGGGCGCGGAAGTTTTCGCGCACACGGTCGAACACCACGATGATGTCGTTGATCGCAAAGCCCATCACCGACAGCAGGCCGGCCAGTACGGTCAGGTCGAACTCGCGGCCGGTCAGCGACACGTAGGCCACAGTGACCAGCAGGTCGAACAGCGCGGTCAGGCTGGCGACCACCGCGAACTTCCACTCGAAGCGGAAGGCGATGTAGATCAGAAAGCCCACCAGCATGAACACGGTGGCGTAGACGCCATTCAGGGCCAGGTCCTTGCCGACCTGCGGGCCGACGAATTCGCCAGGCTGCACGGTGGCCGGATTCTCGTCGCTGGTCACCGCCTTGCGCACATCCTCGGCCACGGTGCGCGCGGCATCGTCGCGGTTGTTGTGCTGGCCATGCGGCTGCAGGCGGATCATGACTTCATTGCCGCCACGGGCGTTCTGGACCTGGGCGTTCTCGAACCCGGCCTTGGCCAGCTGCTCGCGCACCCTGTCCACGTCCACGGTCTTCTGGAACGAGGTCTGCACGAGCGTGCCGCCGGTGAATTCCAGCGCGTAGTTGAAGCCCTTGCCGACGATCACGCCGATCGAGGCGACAGCGATCACCAGCATCAACACCAGCACCGGCTTGCGCAGGCGCATGAAGTCGATCTTGGTGTCGTTGGGAATCAGGTGAAGCGGAAAAATTTTCATTGAATCCAGCTCTTCATATTTACCCGCACATGGATGTGCGGGCTGTTGCGAGGGACTCGCACTTCTTCGTGCGGGCTCTTGCGAGGGACTCGCATCAAATAGCGACGGTCTTCAGCTTCTTGCGGCTACCGTAGATCAGCACCGCCAGCGCACGCGAGACGGTGATCGCGGTAAACATCGAGGCGAAAATACCGATCATCATGGTCAGCGCAAAGCCGCGCAGCGGGCCGGTGCCGAAGGCATACAGGGCCACTGCCACGATCAGGCCGGTGAGGTTGGCGTCGAGAATGGTGCCGCCGGCCTTTTCGTAACCGGCCGCGATCGCCGACTTGGCCGGCACGCCCAGCCGCAGCTCTTCGCGGATACGCTCGTTGATCAGCACGTTGGCGTCCACCGACAGACCCACCGACAGGGCAAGGCCAGCAAAGCCCGGCAGCGTCATGGTGGCACCGAACAGCGACATCACCGCCACCACGATCAGCAGGTTGAACAGCAGCGCCACCGAGGTGATCGCGCCGAACACGCGGTAGTAGATGGTGAAGAACACCAGCGTAAACAGGAACGAGTAGACCACTGCGGTCACGCCGCGTTCCACGTTCTCTGCGCCCAGGCTGGGGCCGATCACGTATTCCTCGACAAAATCCATCGGCGCGGCCAGCGAGCCGGACTTCAGCAGCTTGGCCAGGTTCTCGGCCTCGGTCTTCTCCAGGCCGGTGGTCTGGAAGTTCTTGCCGAACACGCCGGCGATGCGGGTCGGCGACAAGGCTTCTTCCTTGACCCGCACGCTGCGCACTTCCTTGCCGTCGACCATGGTCACGGTGGGAATGCGCTCGATGTAGACCACCGACATCAGCTTGCCGACGTTGGCGCTGGTGTAGTCGAACATGCGCTGGCCGGCGACGTTGTTGAGCGTCACCGCAACCGCGGGCATGCCGTTCTGGTCGGTGCTGACCGAGGCGCTGACCATCTGGTCGCCGGTCACCAGCGCGCGCTTGTTGAGCAGCACCGGCGCGCCGGTATCGCGCACGCGGTAGACCTTGGCCTCCGGCGGGATGGTGCCGCTGCGCACGGCATCTTCGGCGTTGCCCTCGACCACGGCGCGGAATTCCAGCGAGGCGGTGGCGCCGATCAGGCGCTTGGCTTCGGCGGTGTCCTGCACGCCCGGCAGTTCGACCACGATGCGGTCCTCGCCCTGGCGCTGGATGGTCGGCTCGGCTACGCCCAGCGCGTTGACGCGATTGCGCAAGGTGGTGAGGTTCTGCTCGATCGCGCCACTGGCGATCTGCTTGAGCTCGGCCTCGGGCACCTTGACCGCGATGTTCTGGCCACTGACGTCGTAGGTCAGGGTCGGCTGCGCCTTGGCCAGCGCCACGCGTGCGGCATCGGCATCGGCGCCCTCGCCCAGGCTGATCTGGATGCTGTTGTCGCCGCGACGCTCCACCGAGCGATAGGCGATGCGGGCGTCGCGCAAGGTGGTGCGGATGTCTTCGGCAAAGCCGTCCAGGCGCTTTTCCAGCGCGGCCTTCTGATCGACCTGCATGGCGAAGTGCACGCCGCCGACCAGGTCCAGACCCAGCACCATCGGCCGGCCGCCCAGCTTGGCCAGCCAGTCCGGCACGGTGGAGGCCAGGTTCAGCGCCACCGTGTAGTTCTCGCCCAGCTGCTGACGCAGCACGTCGTTGGCGCGCGTCTGCGCCTGCAGCGAGGGCAAGCGCACCATCAGGCTCTCGCCCTCTTTGGTGATCGCCTTGGGCGTGATGCCGGCGCTCTTGAGCTCGCCGTCGATGCGGCTGCGCAATGCGTCGTCGAGCTGCGCACCGCGGCTGGCGGTGATCTGCACGGACGGGTCCTTCTGGTAGACGTTGGGCAGCGCATACAGCGCGCTGACGGCCAGTACCAGCAGGATCAGGAAGTACTTCCAGCGAGGAAATTCGAGCATTGCGACAGTCCCGCGCGGCACCATCCCGGCGCCGCGCCTAGCAGTGAGAACGACTTCCGGCGACCGACACGAGGTCGCCAGTGGCCATCCGGTGGATGCGAGCAGTACGCGGAAACCGCAGCACACAGGGTGCGATGCGGCTCCTTGCACCGACTGCGCCCGCCTGACGGTGCGCGCAGCAGTGATGTTGCGGATCTTGCAAAGCGAACAACGGTGCGGGCAACCGGCCGGTCAAGCGTCGGTGGCGCAGCGATCACGGAGTGTACGAGTGGTTCCTGCCGTTTTCGAGCGCCGGCCGCGTCTGCCCAACGCTGCTCGCAGTGCCGGGCGCGATGCTCAGCTGGCCGACTTCAGCGTGCCCTTGGGCAGCACATGACCCACGGCGCTGCGCTGCACGCGGATGCGGACGTTGTCGGCCACTTCCACGGTGATGAAGTTGTCGCCGATATCGGTGATCACGCCCGCCACGCCGCCGGAGGTGATGACTTCATCGCCACGGGCCAGCTTGTCCAGCAGCGCCTTGTGCTCCTTCTGGCGCTTCATCTGCGGGCGGATCATCAGGAAGTACATGACCGCGATCAGGATGATCGGCAGCGCGAAGGTGGACAGGCCGCCCATCGGGCCGCCTGCCGGCGCGCCGCCACCGGCAGCCTGTGCCTGGGCAGCGGGGATCAGGAAATCGAGCAAATTCATTCAGTGCATCCTAGTTTGGTGCCAGCGCGCCCACGGGCACACTCGCTATTCAGGTACCGCCAGGGCGGAACAGCCGGGAATTATGCCATGCGGGTTCCACCCCGTCCGCGCCGGGGGCACGGACGGCAGGGCTCAGCTGGCTTCCCCCGGCAACGGCGGCGTGATGGCGCCGCGTGCCGCATAGAAGGACCGCCGGAACTGCACAAAGGTTCCCGCTGCGATCGCCGCGCGCATGTCGGCCATCAGTTTTTCGTAGTACCAGAGGTTGTGCAGGGTGCCCAGCATCGGTGCCAGCATCTCGTTGCAGCGGTCCAGGTGGCGCAGATACGAGCGCGTGTAGCCGCTGCTGCAGGCATGGCAACCGCAGCCGGGCTCGATGGTGTCCAGGTCGCGTTCGTACTTGGCATTGCGGATGCGCACCGTGCCGAACGAGGTGAAATAGTGACCATTGCGCGCATTGCGGGTGGGCATCACGCAGTCGAACATGTCCACCCCGCGCGCCACGCCTTCGACCAGGTCTTCCGGCCGGCCCACGCCCATCAGGTAACGCGGGCGCTCGGCCGGCAGCCGCGGATGCAGGTGTTCCAGCATCGCGTTGCGCTCGTGCTCGGGCTCGCCCACGGCCAGGCCGCCGATGGCGTAGCCGTCGAAGCCGATGGCCTGCAGGCCTTCCAGCGAGCGGCTGCGCAGGTCCGGATGCACCCCGCCCTGCACGATGCCAAACAGCGCCGCATCGTTGCCCAGCCCGTCGTGCGCATCGCGCGAGCGCTGCGCCCAGCGCAGGCTCAGCTCCATCGAGCGCCGCGCCACCTCTTCGGTAGCCGGGTATGGCGTGCACTCGTCGAAGATCATCACGATGTCCGAATCGAGCACTTTCTGGATCTGCATGCTCTCTTCCGGCCCCAGGAACACGCGCGCGCCATCGGCGGGCGATGAGAAGGTGACCCCTTGCTCGGTGATCTTGCGCCGGTGCGCCAGCGAGAACACCTGGAAACCGCCGGAATCGGTGAGGATCGGCCCGTCCCAGCGCGCAAACCCATGCAGGCCGCCGTGGTCGCCAATCACCTCCAGGCCCGGGCGCAGATACAGGTGGAAGGTGTTGCCCAGGATGATTTCCGCGCCCAGCGCGCGGATCTGCTCGGGCAGGATGCCCTTGACCGACCCGTAGGTGCCCACCGGCATGAACGCCGGCGTCTCCACCGTTCCGCGCGGAAAGGTCAGGCGACCACGGCGCGCGTGGCCATCGGTGGTCTGGAGCTGGAACTGGAGTCGGGACATTGAGGGGCCGGGATTTGGGATTTGGGAGTCGGGATTGGCAAGAGCGGGAAGGCGGTGAGAGGCAGGCCGTTACGAATCCCCACTCCCGAATCCCCAATCCCTGCCCCACAACAACATCGCATCGCCGTAGGAGAAGAAGCGATAGCGCTGCGCGATGGCGTGCCGGTACGCCTCGAAGATGCGCTCGCGGCCGGCGAAGGCCGACACCATCATCAACAGCGTGCTTTCGGGCAGGTGGAAGTTGGTGACCATCGCGTCGACGCTGCGGATGCGGTAGCCGGGCAGGATGAAGATCTGGGTTTCGCCGGCGAACGGCTGCAGCTCGCCCTCGGGCGCGGCGTCGGTGATGCGCCAGGCGCTTTCCAGCGAACGTACCACCGTGGTGCCCACGGCGACGACGCGGCCGCCGCGCGCACGGGTGCGGCGTACCTGCTCCACCAGCGCCGCACCCACGTTGAGCCATTCGGTGTGCATCACGTGCTGGTCCAGCCTGTCCACGCGCACCGGCTGGAAGGTGCCGGCGCCCACATGCAGGGTGACGTGGCCGAACTCCACCCCGCGCTCGCGCAGGCGCGCCAGCAGGGCTTCGTCGAAATGCAGCCCGGCGGTGGGCGCGGCCACCGCGCCGACTTCGCGGGCGAACACGGTCTGGTAGCGCTCGCGATCCTCCAGCCCCGGCTCGCGGCGGATGTACGGCGGCAGCGGCAGGCGGCCAGCCTCCGGCAACCATTGATGCAAGGGCAGCGGGATATCGAAGCGCAGCAGGTAGAACTCGCCATCGCGGCCCAGTACCTCGGCCTGGCCGCCGGCATCGAGCGCGATCAGGCTACCGGCCTTGGGCGACTTACTGGCGCCGATCTGCACCCGCGCTTCGCGTTCGCCCAGCAGCCGTTCGATCAGGATTTCCACCCGCCCGCCGCTGGCCTTCTGCCCGAACAGGCGCGCGGGGATGACCCGGGTGTCGTTGAAGATCAGCAGGTCACCGGGCTGCAGCAACTCGGGCAGATCGCGCACCTGGCGATCGGCCAGCGCTTGCGGCAACGGTGGAACGACCAGCAAACGGCTAGCCGCGCGCTCGGCGAGCGGCGCCTGGGCGATCAGCTCGTCGGGCAGGTCGTAATGGAAATCGGACTTCTTCAAGGCCGCAGGATGGTTGGCTGAGGAGCCGGGCATTGTAACTGCGGCCGGGATTGGAGATTCGGGATTGGGGATTCGCAGTGAGGCGAGGATTGGAGATTGGGAATTGGGGATTCGCAAAAGCAGGATCCGCTAGCCGGAACGTGTACGACACAGGCCGGCCCGCTTTGACGAATCCCCAATCCCCAATGCCGACTCCCCGCCCCTATCACCGCTCGAACTTCGTCGACAAAATGATCGACGTCGTCGTGCGCTCCACCCCATCGATCGCACCGATGGCGTCGGTGAGCACGTCCATCTCGTTGACGCCGCCCACCACGCCCAGGGCGATCAGGTCGTAGGCGCCGCTGACCGAATGCAGCAAGCGCACCTCGGGAATCTCGCGCAGCGCCTTGACCACCGCCGGCATCTTCTTGGGCAGGACGGTGATCAGGATATGCGCGCGGATGCGGCCCTGGTCGTAGGCGTCGTGGGTGCGCACGGTGTAGCCGCTGATCACACCATCGCGCTCGAGCTTTTCGATGCGGCTCTGCACCGTGGTGCGCGAGAGGCCGAGCCGGCGCGCGATCTGCGCGGTGGAGGCGCGGGCGTCCTCGCGCAACAGCGACAACAGGCGCTCGTCGGAGGGGGTGATCTTCACTTTTGTCCAGACGTTTCGGCGAATCGACGAAAATACCGCACATCTCGTCAGAATTCACGCTGCCAAATGCCGATCCTCTGCCGATAATAGAAAGACAACGCCACCTTGCTGGAGATGCGCCATGTCCATCCTTGCCCCGCTCGCCCCGCTGCGTGCCCATGCCGGCCGCCGCCTGACCGATGGCCTGGACGATGCCGCCATCACGCGCCTGGCCGGCAGCCACCCGGACCTGGCACAGGCGATCGCCGCCGCCGCTGCCGAATACGCCCAGGTGCGTGACGAGGCCGGCGACCTGCTCGAGCTGGACGAAGAGGCGCAGATCGCCGCCGTGCAGGAGGGCTTCATCAACTTCTACGCCGACGATGCGGTGACGCCCTACGTGGCGCTGGCCGCGCGCGGGCCGTGGGTGGTCACGCTCAAGGGCGCAGTGCTGTACGACGCCGGCGGCTACGGCATGCTGGGCTTCGGCCACACCCCTGCAGCAGTCCTGGAGGCCATGGCGCGCCCGCAGGTGATGGCCAATGTGATGACGCCCAGCCTGTCGCAGCGCCGGTTCGACCGCGCCCTGCGCGCCGAGATCGGCCACACCCGCGGCGGCTGCCCGTTCGCGCGCTTCATGTGCCTCAACTCCGGGTCCGAGGCGGTGGGCCTGGCCGCGCGGATCGTCGATACCAACGCCAAGCTGCATACCGACCCGGGCGCACGCCATGCCGGCGCCACCATCAAGCGCCTGGTGGTCAAGGGCAGCTTCCATGGCCGCACCGACCGGCCCGGCCTGTATTCCGACTCCAGCCGCAAGACCTACACCAAATACCTGGCCAGCTATCGCGACGAGGATTCGGTGATCGCCATCGCCCCGTACGATGTGGCCGCCCTGCAGCGCGCCTTCGACGAGGCCGCGCGCAATCACTGGTTCATCGAGGCGGTCTTCCTGGAGCCGGTGATGGGCGAAGGCGACCCGGGCCGTGCACTGCCCGCCGAGTTCTACGCCGCCGCGCGTGCGCTCACCCGCAGCCACGGCAGCCTGCTGCTGGTGGATTCCATCCAGGCCGGCCTGCGCGCGCACGGCGTGCTGTCGGTGGTGGATTACCCCGGCTTCGAACAGCTGGACCCACCGGACCTTGAGACCTATTCCAAGGCGCTCAACGCGGCGCAATATCCGCTGTCGGTACTGGCCGTCACCGAGCACGCCGCGCAGGTGTACCGCAAGGGCACCTACGGCAACACCATGACCACCAACCCGCGTGCGCTCGACGTGGCCTGCGCCACCCTGGCGTTGTTCACGCCCGAGGTGCGCAACAACATCCGCGTGCGTGGCGCGCAGGCGATCGCCAAGCTGGAAGCGCTGCGCTCGGAGCTGGGCGGTCTGATCACCAAGGTGCAGGGCACCGGCTTGCTGTTCTCCTGCGAGCTGGCCCCGCAGTTCAAATGCTACGGTGCCGGCTCCACCGAAGAGTGGCTGCGCAAGCGCGGCGTCAACGTGATCCACGGCGGCGAAAACTCGCTGCGCTTCACACCCCACTTTGCGATGGACGAAGACGAGCTGGACCTGCTGGTCGGCCTGATCGCACGCGCCCTGAAGGAAGGCCCGCGGCAGGCACAGGCCGAGGCGGCCTGAGTCGTTACCGGCACCTCGACTGCCCGAGTGCAGTCGAGGTGTGTGCCCGAACGCGCGTCAGTGCAACGCCGCCGGCAGCGATGCGGCCAGAGCGCAGCGCACGGTCTGCATGCCGGTGGCATGCATGCAGAACGCCAAGGTCACAACACCAAGGTCACCGAGTACGGCGTGGTCTTGCAACGTCAAGCAGCGATGCGAAGCTAAAAACGGCTCGACCGGGCAGGTTTGCATGAATCGCAGCTGGCCGGGTGCGCTTGGCAGCCACGCGGACCGGCGAGCGGCGTCGATCCGGGCTCGCTGTTGCGCCCTGTTCGTATGCATGCCTCGCGGCGCCATCACTGCGCATTTCTTTACTGCTTACTTTCCCCACGCGGGCCTAACGCGAGAGCACGCCACCTTGCCCTTCGATGCTGCAAGCAGGCGGCTTCCGAACCACCATTGCGCCTCGCGATGCCGCTTAGCCGCCACACGGGCACCCACGCGCGAGCAGGCCACCGTGCGCCTCGATGCCGCGGGAACGCGGCTACCGCCAACTCCGTGGCTGGCCAGTCACGGCGCTGCATGCCGGCCGGCTGGGCGATCGGCGAACCGCATCCGCACTGCTGCCTGCCCGCCGATCAGATCGGAACAGCGCTCAACTTGCGCCGCAAGTAGTTGGTCATCGCGCGACGCGGCGACTTGCCGCGCCAGGATGCCCAGCACAGGTGCGAGCCCACCGCGAGTGCGCCGCCGCGATGGCCCAGTCCAAACCAGGTGCGGTCCGGATGGAACGCATCGCGCGGCGGAAAGACAATGCCGGCAAACTGCTGCTGGTGCGCGTTGTAGAAACGCGTCAGCCCGCGCGGGCCGGAGATCATCGGGATCTGCCGGTGGTCATCCAGCGTCTCGGGGGCATGCAGCTCGAAGATATGCTCGATGAAGGCGCGCCAGAACGGGTGGCCGGCCTCGGAGCCGAACACGGCATTGCCGATCTTGAAATCCTCGGTCCCCGGCGCGCCCTCTTCCACCGGCAAGACGCAGTGCTGCATCAGCAGATCGTTGCCCAGCGGGCGCAGCAGCTTGTAGTCGGTGTCGAAGTAAAAGCCGCCATGCGCATGCATGTAGGCGCACCGCGCGATATCGGCCTTCATGACGCCGAAGCGGATCTGTTCGTAGCGCTGCGCAAGCGCCGGAAATGCACGCCGCATCAACTCGGAATTATCCGCATCGTCCCAGACATAACAGGTCCAGTCGGGCAGCAGACGTTGCAGTCGGGCACACACCCTGCGCTCTTCCCACAACAGCTGTTTGGTGGGTGCGGTCAGATGAAACACATGGGGGATCATGGGAATACGGCTCAGTGGTCCGGGGGGCACCAGAACCCCGGCCGCCGCAGCTGCATCGAATACGCAACCCGCTGGAGGCTCTGGCTAGACGCACCGTAGCCTCGTTATCAATGTGACATAACACACAGTATTGAATGAGTGACCCACTCCCCCATCAACAAAAACTATGCATGGCAGAAGTTGGCACATGTGCCACACATTGCACGACGCCTGTCATCGCCGTGCCTTCGCCGTGACATCAGGCATCACTCCCAACAGCGATCCGCACGCCCCTTGAGCGTGGCGTTGCGCGGACAATCGCGCGGCGCGATACGCCCCTGCTCGTGTTCGATCAGCCGCTTGCCGCCGCTTGCGTCGCGCTGCAGTTCGAAGGCGTCGTACAGGCGGCCGGTGGCGGTGCGCGATTCGTAGACCAGATGTTGGTTGTCGATGCGCAGCACCTGGTACAGCTGGGTGTCTTCGCCCACCGGGCGCATGGTCTTGCGCGCCATGTCCGAGAGCCGGTACTGCTTGGGCCCGGCCACCGAGACCACGAATACCGGCGTCGCCTGCCCGGCGTCATCGCCGCGCCGGCCGTAGGTATGGTCGTGGCCCTGCAGCACCAGATCCACCTTGTGGCGGCGGATCACCGGCAACACCTGCTCGACCAGTTTCTGGTTCTCGCGGTCGGCGCGCGGCGAGAAGAATGGCTGGTGGATCAGCACGATCGACCACGGGTGCGGATTGTCGGCCAGCACCTTGTCCAGCCATTGCGCCTGGGCCGGGCCGGTCCCAAGGTCCAGTACCGAGGTGCCGTCCAGCACGGCGATGCGCACGCCCTGGTAGTCGAACCAATAACTGGTGCGTGCGGTGGCCGACGGCCCGTTGCGCGGCAGTGCGAACGTCACCGGCCAATGGCTGCCCAGCGTGCGGGTGGCCTGCGGGGTGTCTTCGCCGTCTTCGTGGTACTCGTGATTGCCCGGTGCCGGCGCCACTGCGGTGCCTTCCAGCAGCCAGCGCCCGGCCTCGAACCACTCGGCCCATTCGTTGTCGTCCTGGCCATCCTTGCCGCTGACCAGATCGCCCGCGAACAGCGCAAGACGCGCATCCGGCGCCGAGCGCCAGGCCTGGCGGATCACCCGCGACACCAGGCTCAGATTCTTGTTCTGGGTGTCGCCGAAATACAGCAGCGTCAGCGGTGTCTGCGGCGTGGCAGCGGTGCGAAAGTGATTCCACGCGCCCCAGGTGTCGTGCCCCTGCACGCGGTAGGCGTACAAGGTGTCGGGCTGCAGGCCGTCGATATCGGCACGATGATGATGCGAGCTGCCGTTCTCGCTGCTCAGCGTGGCGGTGCTGGCGCGAACGCGCCGCGGCGTGCCCACGTCGGGCGAATCGCCGGCCACCACCAGTTCCAGCCACGGCCGATCGACGCTGGTATCGGTGCGCCAGGCCACCGCAAAACCGGTGGCCGCGTCCTGCGCCGGCGTGGCGACGATGCGGTCCGGGAAGCCATCGGCCACATAGTGGGTGGAACCGGCCGGCACCTGGGTATTGGGTTCGGCGGTGCGCTCGGCGGCCAGTGCCGGGGCAGCGGCCAGTGCACATGCACAGAGCGCAGCGTACAGCGTGATGCGCACTGCGATCACCGCGCGCACTCCTTCAGGCGCAGGCTGCGCACGATATCGCGCCAGTCGAATGCGGCCACGGCCTGGTCGTCGTGCAGCGCGTAGAACACGCCGCCGGGGAAGCGCGCATCGCCGCGCTGATCCAGCCACACGCCGTCGGTATTGGCGGTCACACGACCGGCGAAGGCACCCACATGCGCCAGGGTCTGGCGATCGAACACCTGGAATACGCTGCGGTCCTTGAACTGGTCGGTGGCGATCCAGTAGCCGCTGCCGTCGGCGCACTGCAGCAGGGTCAAGCCCTCGGCCTGCGCCTTGAACAGCCCGGCACCGACATCGCGCCCGCGATAGCGCCCGTCCATGCCGTACTCGCGCAACTGCGTGCCGACCGCCACGTCTTCTTCGGCAATCAGCAGGCGCGCATTGGCCTCGTCGCCGAACACCGACTCGGCGATGCGGATGGCACCGGCCTCGGTGGTGTCGCCGAAGCTCTGCGTAAGCTGCGCCTGCCAGCCCTGCCCCGCCGCACTCAGCTGATAGCGGCGAAAGCGCTGGCCCAGCTCGGCCAGCGGCGGCGGCTGGTCCTTGTTGGCCGGCGACATATAGTTGTCGCTGACCACCACCTCGTAGCCGCCGGCATGCTTGCGCACCCACAGTCCATACGGCTCGCGCAGCTCGTCCTGGCCGAAGGCGGTCAGCGGCTTGAACTCCGGCAGCGAGAACACCTGCACGCGGCGGTTGTCGCGTTCCACCACGAACAGCAGGTCGTCGACCACCGAAATCCCGTTGGGGCGATCCAGCTTGCCCAGCGCCTTGCCCTTGCCGCCGACCACCCGCAGACGCTTGCCGCTGTCACCATCGAACACCACCAGTGCGTGCGTGGCCTTGGCGGTGGCGATCACCCAGCGGCTGCCATCGGGCGCGGCCCAGCTGGCTGGCGAATCCAGGTTGTCCGAAGGCGTCAGCGCGGTGATGAAGGCTTCCGGCACCACCTGGTGCGCCACCTTCGCCTCGCTGAGCAGCGGGTCCTTCAACAGCGCTTCGTCGGCCTCGCGATCGACGCCGGTGCTGGCGCAACCGGCCAGCGCCAGCGCACCGGCCAGCAGCGCGGTGTGGCGCAGCAGCGGTGCGCGCATCACAGCGCCACCTTCAGGCCCAGCGCGTAGGTGCGGCCGTATTCCTCGTTCTGCAGCGTGCGCGAGCGCACGCCCTGATACAGCTCCAGCGGTTCGTCCAGCAGGTTCTGCGCTTCCAGGTACAGGCTGATGTGGCGGTTGAACTGGTAACTCATGCTGAAGTCCATCTGGGTATGCGGGGCGACATAGATATCGTAAGCGCGGCTCTGGCCGATGGTGTCCAGGTACTCGCTGCGGTACACCGCCGCCACGCGCGCACTGAAACCGTACTTCTCATAGCCCAGGTGGCCGCTGTAGATGCGCTTGGACGAACGCGGCAGCATGAAGTCGTCGCCGGCCCGGTTGTCCAGGCCCGGATCGAAGTCGCTGTCCAGCGCGGTGGCGCTGGCGCCGACCAGCAGGCCGTTCCAGCCTTCGGGCAGGAAATCCAGCGTCTGCTGCCAGTTGAATTCGGCACCGCGCACCTTGGCGGTGTCGCCGTTGATCGAGCGGGTGACCTGCAGACCCGGAAACTCTGCATCGGTGGTGCTGATGGTCTGCACGATGTAGTCGTCGATCGACTTGTGGAACACGCCCAGCGAGATCAGGCCGGTATTGCCGATGTATTTCTCGAACGACAGGTCCAGGTTGGTGGAGCGGTACGGATCGAGCTCCGGATTGCCGATACTCACCTCCTCATCGCCGCGGTTGATGCTGACGCGCGGCGACACATCGCCGAACGACGGACGCGACAGCGTCTTGTTGGCCGCAAAGCGCAGCACCCAGTCGTTGCCGCTGTCGTAGCGCAGATGCAGGCCCGGCAGCACATTGGTATAGCTGCTGGAGGCCTCGCGCGGGGTGACCGTGGCGCTGCGGCCATTCGGCGACACGTCCACCTGGTTGCCGGTGGCGTTGAACTGGGTGTTTTCCACGCGCACGCCGGCAATCATGCGCAGCGCGCCGATGTCCCAGGTGCCCATCGCATAGGTGGCGAAGACATCTTCAGTGGCTGTGTAATCGTCCTGCAGCGAGGTCTGCAGGTTGCCACCCACATCCTGCGGGCGTGCGCTGTACAGGTTGCCGGAGGTGTTCCAGTAACGGCGCATGGCATCCGAGCCGATGCTCTGGCCCAGCGTGCCGCCGCGGTGTTCCGGCGGCGCCGTGGTCCAGCTGCTCAGGTCGATCGCCGGGCCACGCCGCAGCTCGCTTTCGTCCACGTTGACGTCGCGCTCGCGCCAGCGGCCCAGCACGCCCATCTTCAGGCTGGAATGCTCGCCGTCGAAGCGCACGTTGACCTGCGCGCTGCGCTCGCTGTCGTCCACCTGCTTGGGTGCCACCACGAAGCGGTCGAACACGAAGTCCTGGTTGCTCTGCCAGCCGTTGTCGGAGAACCCCAGGCGCGGAATGCCGCTGCGCTGGTCCACCGTGGCTGCCAGGTCATCGCCGTCGTAGTCGAAATAGGCCTCCTTCTCGTCGTTCACGCGCTCGGTGGTCTTGGTATAGCCCACCTTGTAATCGATGGTGGCGCTGCTCAGGCGGTTCTCGCCGCCGAAACTGATCGCGGTATTGTCCTCCTTCTTGGTGCGGTAGCGCACGCGCTTGGAGATCGCGTCGGCCGGCAGGTCGGCCACGTCGTAGGTGCCATCGCCATTGGCGCTCACCTCGCCGTCGCTCAGGCCGAAGATGGTGCGCTGGCGCGTTTCGGCATCGTCGAAACGGCTGTACAGCGAGCGCAGGTAATAGCGGTTGTCCGCATCCGGGCGCCAGTCCAGATTGAGGTTGGCCCCCATGCGGGTGCGTTCGATGAAGTATTTGCGGCGTTGCACTTCGCCGGCAAACAGATCGTCTTCGGCGCCGCCGGCGAACGTATCGTAGGCCACTTCGGTATTGTCCGATTCGAACTCGCGGTCCTGATAGTTCACCCCCACCGCCACACCGAAGGTGCCGTTATAGATGTCACTGTAGTTGAACGCGCCCTTGGGGCTGGTCTTGCCGGACAGCGACTGGTGGCTGCCTTCGATCGACCCGCGCAGCGTGCGGCCGTCGCGGTCGAAGGCGGAGGTGGATTCCACCTGGATCGCACCGCCGATCGAATCGCCGGGCATGTCCGGGGTCGGCGACTTCACCACCTTCAACCGCTCGGTCGAATCGGAAGGAATCACGTCCAGCGGGGTGGAGCGCGTGCCGTCTTCAGGCGTGCCCATGTTCATGCCGTCGATGGTGACGCTGTTGAGCGAGGAGTCCAGGCCGCGGATGACCACGAAGCGACCTTCGCCCTGGTCTCGGGTGACGCTCACGCCCGGCAGGCGCTGCAAGGATTCTGCAACATTCTTGTCGGGGTAGCGGCCCATCGCGTCGGAGGCGACCGCATCCTGGATGGCATCGGAGGCGCGCTTGAGATCCACGGCGCGCTCCTGCGCTTCCAGCTGCGGGCGCACTTCCAGGCGCTCCAGATCGATGGCGGCGGCGCTGCTGGCGGCGCCGGACGGGGCAGCAACCTCTGCCGCACGTGCCTGCTGACTCCAGCCGGCGGTTGCCAGCGTCAGCGTGATCGCCAGGCAGAGCGGAGTCTTGTTCACCACGAGTGCGTCCCCAATCGGTTAAGAATGGGTGTGCACACTATGTCTGCGACGTTTCACCGACATGACATGTGCAAGCGCGATCACACGCCATGTGTGGCAGCGCAACGCGTCGCTGCGGCACACTGTGCTTCTCTTCCGTGTCCTCGTCGCCCATGAAAATCGTTGAAGTCCGCCACCCCCTCGTCCAGCACAAGATCGGCTTGTTGCGCGATGCCGCCCTGAGCACCAAGGGCTTTCGCGAACTGGTCACCGAACTGGGCACCTTGCTGGCCTACGAGGCCACGGCGAATCTGGATACCGAGACGCACGTGCAACAGGGCTGGGCCGGCCCGGTGAACGTGCAGCGCATCGCCGGCGCCAAGATCACCCTGGTGCCGATCCTGCGCGCCGGTCTTGGCATGCTGCCGGGCGTGCTGGCCCTGATCCCGGCCGCGCGCGTGAGCGTGGTCGGCCTGCAGCGCGATGAAGAGACCCTGCAACCGGTGCCCTACTTCGAACGCCTCACCGGCCGGCTGGAAGAACGCGACGCGCTGATCCTGGACCCGATGCTGGCCACCGGCGGCACCCTGATCGCCACCATCGACATGCTCAAGCGCGCCGGTGCGCGCCGCATCAAGGGCATCTTCCTGGTCGCCGCCCCCGAAGGCCTGAAAGCGCTGGAAGCGGTGCACCCGGACGTGGAGGTCTACACCGCCGCCATCGACGACCATCTCAACGAAAAGGGCTACATCCTGCCCGGCCTGGGCGATGCGGGCGACCGCATCTTCGGCACGCGGATGGAATAGGCCCTGCCCGCCGGCCGACGGCGCGTGGATGTGGGGCGTGTTGAGAAATGACTGGCGCGGTGCGCGGCCCCCATCCGCCCTTCGGGCACCTTCCCCCGCAGGCGAGGGAAGCAACTGCCGTCACAAGCGGGATGAGGGTTGACACGTCTTGCCCTACCCTCAGCGCGTCAAAGCCTGGATCGCCGCGCTCACATACACCAGCGGCGCGTTCCAGTTGATCGCCACCTCGTTGGTGGCGTAGCTGCAGGTATCGTCCAGGTACGACAGCGCAGGCAGTTTGGAGGGATAACGCGCCTTGCAGTCCTTGGCATCCTGCTGGCCCGGCTGCGGGCCGCCCGCCAACCAGCCAGGCACCGGCGCATCGATGCCATCGGCCTCCGAGGGGCGGTGATGGATATGCATCGGTGTGCGCTGCCCCACCCCGGTGACGAACGACAGCCCCAACGGATTGCGACCCAGGATGTAGTCCAGTTGCGACTGCGCGGCATCCAGGTAACGGCGCTGCTGCGTCGCGCGGTAGCCCTGCAACAGCATCATCGCCTGATTGAGGACCACCGCATTGCTGCCCCAGACGAAATCGGTATCGGTCATCGCCAACCGCCACGGCGATGCCTGCCACTGATCCGCCAGGCGCTGCGCAAGACCGGTGACCTCTCGGGTGATGCGTGCACGGTCCGCATGCGGGGTGAGCGTGTCGCGATGCGCGGCCAGCGACATCCAGGCCAGCCCGCCCACATTGCTCCAGCCCGGCACGCTGGCCGGCACATTGCGCGCCAGCATGGCATCGTAGAACCGGTCTTCGCCGGTGCTGACATACAGCTCCGCCGCCGCCCAGGCGAACTCGTCGGCCACCTGCGCATCGTCGTAACCGCCGGTGCGCACGTCGTCGGGCTGGCGGTAGATGACGTCCGGATGCTGCTGCGCCCAGGCCCACGCCGCCCGCGATGCCTTCAACATGCGCGCCGACACACCGGGGTACTGTTTTTCGAACGGCGCATACACGCGGCTGGCGGTCGCCATCACCGCAGCGAAATCCAGCGTGGCCGCAGTGGCCTTCATCACCACGTAGCGTTGCTGCATGGCCTGCTCCGGCATCACCAACCCATCGAACTGCTTATCGGTGAGCTTGTGGTACACGCCGCCATCGGCCGGATCCTGCATGGCCAGCATCCATTCCAGGTTCCACCAGGTCTCCTGCAGGATGCCGGGCACCCCGGGCGCGTCGTTGGGAATGTTCAACGCCTGGGTCTTGAACAGCGCCGGGTAATGCTCGTAGGCCGCCAGCAAGGTGTAGGTGCTGATGCCGGAGTTGACGATGTACTTGTTGTAGTCGCCGGCGTCGTACCAGCCCTTGGGCGCGCTGATCACGCTATCGGCCGGGCGCGTGGCCGACGCTGCAGACGGATGGATGCGCACCTGCGTATCCGGGTGCCCGGCCGCACGCGCGTAGCGCCCGGCATACTGCGCCGGCAGCGCGGTGCTGGCACGATTGAAGTAGAAGGCTTTCAACGCTGCATCGACCAGCGGCTGATACGCATGCGCATTGATTGCGAACGTGTCCGACGCCGGCACCCCATCGATCTTCAACCGGTAGCTTCCCGGCGCACGCACGCTGGAGAAATCCGCCACCTGCGCCTGCTGGCCAGCCGCCGTCCATAGCGCTGGCGGCTGCAAGCTGCCTTGCAGCACCGTACGGCCATGTGCATCTTCGACGGTGAAGCGGTCCGTCCCCGGCGCCGAGCTCTGCGGCAACCCGACCACCGCCAGCTTGGCCGAGCCCGGCAGATAGCCGAGCTGGTTGACGTGGATCAGGCCACCGGAACGAGGGGCGTCGGGCTCAGCAGCGAGGACACCCAAGGAAAACAGCAGAACGACGGCAGTCGAGATGAGGGCAGGATTTTTCATGTGCCAATGGTGGCCGCACCACAGCGCCACCACAAGCCCGGCACTCGCGACGCAGCTGCCGCCGCACTGATGGGACCACTGGAATCGTTCGAGAATGACAGTCAAATGATGGCCGTGTCGCATTCTTTAGGCGATTAGACCTGATTGGACTGCCTCGCTGTGGCAACGCTGCGCTTGCACGAAAAAAACATTTGACTCCCGTCGAAACGCCCGTGGTTTACGTCGTTTACGCCGATCCTCACCTTCGACTGCCAGCTAACTTGGCTTGGCGTCCTCGCGCTGCGTACACCGCTCTCACGACAGGCGCATCGCCACTTCATCACCAGGAGAACATCCGATGAACTTCATCGACAGCAACAAGAAACCCATTCCGCCCGGAACTCTGGACCCTGACCAGCACCAAGCCAAACAACGTGGAATGCTGCGCTGGAAGCCATTCCTCGGAGGCAATACGAATCCGGACGTATACGTGCTGGAAGGCAAGCTCGTCGTTCGCTTGGTCGACGCCGCCGTGAACAGCAAGAAGGACGACCCCGACTACGAGACCTATACCGTCTATGAGGCCAAGGATGGCCACTTCTACGGGCTATTGAACTGATCCTGGATCAACTGCGAAAAGACAGCCACGCAGACAGACGGCAGGCACTGGCCTGCCGCCTGTCTGTGAATCATCGAGAGCCGGCCTTCGAGTCGACGCCAGTACCGGGATCCAGCTGCACCTGCGCCTTGCCCACCGGATTGCGTGGGTCGCTGCCGCCGCTGAGCACGTTGCGGCGCTTGTCCCATTCCACCGTCTGCAGGTTGCCCCACACATGGCTGGAACCGCGCCCGCCTTCGGCGGTGTCGCCAGGCCGCTTGAGTGCATGCCCCAGCGCTTCCAGACCCTTGGCGGTCTGCGCCGAGAAGGCGTTGCTCTCGGCATCGATGACGTCAGGCATCCATTGATGGTGATAACGCGGCAGTGCGCTGACCGCCTGCGCATCCAGCCCGGCGTCGTAGCCCAGGATGCCGAGCAGCACCATGGTGATGATGCGGCTGCCGCCCGGCGTGCCCAGCACGATCGCCTTGTCGGCCGACTCCATGAAGGTGGGCGTCATCGAACTGAGCATGCGCTTGCCCGGCTTGGGTGCATTGGCGTCGTAGCCCATCACGCCGAAGGCATTGGGCGTGCCCGGCTTGAGCGCGAAGTCGTCCATCTCGTCGTTGAGCAGCACGCCGGTGCCCTTTGGAATCAGCCCCGAGCCGTACAGCAGGTTGACGGTCTGGGTGGCGCCGACGCGGTTGCCTTCGCCATCGATGATGGAAAAGTGCGTGGTCTCGTCGTCTTCCAGCGGCGTGGGATTGCCCGACAACAGATCGCTGGGCGTGGCCTTGTCCGGGTTGATCGTGGCGCGCAGGCCTTGCGCATAGTCCTTGCTCGTCAGCACACGCTGCGGCACGTCGACAAAATCCGGATCGCCCAGGAAGAACGTGCGGTCGCGGTAGGCGCGGCGCATCGCCTCCACCACCAGGTGGGTGCGATGCACGTCATCGAGCTTGCTCAGATCCCAGCCCTCCAGGATCTGCAGCATCGCCGCCAGTGCGATGCCACCGGAGGACGGCGGCGGCGCGGTGGTGATTTTCCAGCCACGGTAATCGAACTGGATCGGCGTGCGCTGCTTGACCGTATAGCCGGCCAGTTCCGCCGCGGTCCAGTGCCCGCCGGCTTGCTTGACGCCGGCGATCAGCTTCCTGGCGGTCTCGCCCTTGTAGAAGCCGTCGAAGCCCTTGTCGCCGAGCAGCGTCAAGGTATGCGCAAGTTCGGGCTGCTTGAAGATGTCGCCTTCGGCAATGGGTTTTCCGCCGCGCAGGTACACTTCGCGCGTGCCGGGGTAGCGCTCCATCACCTCGCGCCGCGAAGCGTAGCCCTTGGCCATGCGCGCATAGACCGGAAAGCCCTCGGTGGCGATGCGGATCGACGGCGCCAGCGATTGCTTGAGCGGCAGCCGGCCATGCTTGGCCGCCAGCTCGACCAGCGCAGCCGGCAGGCCGGGAATGCCGGCCGACCACGGGCCGTTGACCGAGCGGTCGCGATCCAGCTCGCCCCGCTTGTCGAGGAATTTTTCCGGCGAGGCCGATTCGGGCGCATATTCGCGCGCGTCGAGCATCACGTCCTTGCCGGTCTTGGCGTCGTGCAGCAGGAAGAAACCGCCGCCACCCAGACCGGAGCTGATCGGCTCGACTACCGCCAGGGTGGACGACACCGCAATCGCCGCATCGAAAGCGTTGCCGCCCTCGCGCAGGATCTGCAGCCCGGCATCGGTGGCCAGCGCATGGCCGCTGGCCACGGCGGCGCCGGGCGGATGCGTGGCGACCGCCGCGGGCGCGCCGGCGGCAGGCGCGACGCCATCGGCAGACCAGGCAGGCGGTGCCAGCACGAAAGCCAGCAACAGCAGGCCGCGTGTCGAAAAATGTCGGAGGAAAGTGCTCACGGGGCGGGAGGCTCCTGTTCGTACAGTTCGGGGTGATCGCGCTGCAGTTGCATGAGCTTGGCCAGCAACTGATCGTGGGTTTCCGGAATGTCCGGATCCGGGTCGATGCACTCGACCGGGCACACCACCACGCACTGCGCCTCGTCGAAATGGCCCACGCACTCGGTGCAACGCGCCGGGTCGATCACGTAGATGGTTTCGCCCATCGAGATCGCCTGATTCGGACAGGCCGGCTCGCAGACGTCGCAGTTGACGCAGAGCTCGTTGATTTTCAGCGACATATCGGCAACACCATGCGATGCGAGGCAGCGCGGTTCAACTGCAGGCGCTGGAACGCAACGTACTGCTGCAGGCAGGCGCACTCGGCGCGGGTCGACCAGGGGACAGCGCGGTAGGCGCTGTCTGATACCGGCCTGACGCGGCCGGCTCCGGCGATGTGCGAAGTCAGCATGCTGCTGGCTCCACACACGGCGGCCGGCTGCGCCCTCCCGCGCATCCGGCCTGGTACGGCATTACTTGGCTTCAACGAAGGTGTATTCCGCGCCCTTGGGCTGGACGATGGTCTGCACGCGCGCATTCTCGGCGGCATCGCCGATGAACAGCACGCGCACACCCTTCATCGAATCCGGCTGCACGTCCTTGAACGCGGCCTCGATCAGGTCGGCCATCTTGGTGGAGGCCGACGAACCGAAGGCCAGCATGTTGCCCGGCTGCACGCCACGGGCGAGTGCGGTCTTGACGCTTTCCAGCTGACGCTCGTAGCTGCCGGCGAACTCGGCATCGGATTCCGGCGGCAAGTAGTACAGGAACGGGCTGTTGGTGGTGGCGCCCAGGTTCTGGCCGACCACTTCCTGCAGGTACTTCTTCCAGCCGGCGTTGTCGTCCTTGGCCGGCGCCTTCAGCGGCGCGGGAGCCGCAGCGGCGGTCGGAGCCGGCTCTTCCTTCTTGCAGGCGGTGACCGCCAGCGCGGCGATCGAAGCGAGCGCCAGAGCGCGCATGGTATGTTTCATGAAACTCCTCCCTTTGAACTGCGTGTGGTGATGTAACGAAAGATCGGATCAGGCCTGGGCGCGGGATGCCCGCACCTGGCGCAGGGCCTCGACCACCGAGGCCGGAACGAAGCCGGACACATCGCCGCCCAGCCGCGCGATCTCGCGCACCAGCGACGACGAAATGAAGCTGTACTGCTCGGCCGGGGTGAGGAACAGGGTTTCCACCTCCGGGATCAGATGGCGGTTCATGCTGGCCATCTGGAATTCGTATTCGAAGTCGGACACCGCACGCAGCCCGCGCAACAGCACCCCGGCCTGCATGTCGCGCACGAAATGCGCCAGCAGCGTGTCGAAGCCGCGCACCTCCACGTTCTTGTGCGCCGCCAACGCTTCCTGCGCCAGCGCAACACGTTTTTCCAGCGGCAGGGCCGGCCCCTTGGACGGGCTGTAGGCAACGCCCACCACCACGCGCTCGAACAGCGGCGCGGCGCGATTCACCAGGTCGATATGGCCATTGGTGATCGGGTCGAAGGTACCTGGATAGACGGCGGTGCGGCTGTTGGCAACGCTCATACGGACACTACCGGGATCGGATCGCTGTTCAGTGTAGCAGCGGCCCGGCGATACAGCGCATACCGCACCTGCCGGGTGCCGCCTTCGCGGTGCACCTGCCACCCGGCCGGCAGCAGCGGCCCCGCATCGGCCGGCGCCTCCAGGTACAGCCAGGCATCGTCGGCCAGATGCGCAGGCAGGCGTTCGAGCACGCCGGCCCACAGCCCGGCGGCAAACGGCGGGTCGACGAACACGATATCGGCCGCGGCCGCAGGCGCGCGTTCCAGCCAGCGCAGCGCGTCCTCCTGCAGCACCTGCACCTGCGCGGCTGCGCCCAGCCGGGCCACGTGCTCGCGCAGGCGCTGCGCCAGCCCGGGGTCGCGCTCGATCAGGGTGGCATGCGCCGCGCCGCGCGAGACCGACTCCAGGCCCAGCGCGCCGGAGCCGGCGAACAGGTCCAGCACGCGCGCACCGGGCAGGCGCGGCATCAGCCAGTTGAACACCGTCTCGCGCACGCGGTCGCTGCTGGGCCGCAGGCCCGGCGCGTCGGGCACCGCCAGCCGCGTATTGCGCCAGCGCCCGCCCACGATGCGGACCTGCCCCTCCGCGCCACGCGGCGCCGGCCGTGCCGGGCGGCTCATCGCGGCCTGCCGTTGACGGGCCGGCGGAGGTCGAAGATGGCAGGAACGCGTGGCGGCATGGCTCGGAGCGCGGCAAGGGGGTGCCCATGATACCGCCGTCGTCAACGGACCCGACCTACCCGCCCGGGCACGGCTGCACGACACATTCGTGCCCCCACGCCTTGAAAAAATCCGCCCACGGCCGCATCCCCCAGGCCATCGGCCGCAGTGCGGCCTGGACCACCACGGAGCACGACCCCAATGACCGTTGAGACCGACAAGCAGACGCTGGGCTTCCAGACCGAAGTCAAGCAGTTGCTGCAGCTGATGATCCATTCGCTGTATTCGAACAAGGAAATCTTCCTGCGCGAGCTGGTGTCCAACGCCGCCGACGCCGCCGACAAGCTGCGGTTCGAGGCGCTGGTGAAGCCCGAGCTGCTGGAAGGCGGCGGCGAACTGCGCATCCGCGTCGACTACGACAAGGACGCGCGCACCGTCACCATCGACGACAATGGCATCGGCATGAGCCGCGAGGATGCGGTGTCGCACCTGGGCACCATCGCCAAATCCGGTACCGCCGATTTCCTCAAGCACCTGAGCGGGGACCAGAAAAAGGACGCCAACCTGATCGGCCAGTTCGGCGTGGGCTTCTACAGCGCCTTCATCGTGGCCGACCAGGTGGATGTGTACTCGCGCCGCGCCGGCCTGCCCGCCAACGAGGCCGTGCACTGGTCATCGCGCGGCGAAGGCGAATTCGAGATCGCCAGCATCGACAAGCCCGAGCGCGGCACCCGCATCGTGCTGCACCTCAAAGAAGGCGAAGACTCCTTTGCCGACGGCTGGACCCTGCGCAACATCCTCAAGAAGTATTCCGACCATATCGGCCTGCCGATCGAGATGCGCAAGGAGCATTACGGCGAGGAAGCCGACAAGCCGGCCGAGCCGGAGTGGGAAGTGGTCAACCGCGCCAGCGCGCTGTGGACCCGTCCCAAGTCCGAGATCAAGGACGAGGAGTATCAGGAGTTCTACAAGCACATCGCCCACGATGCCGGCAACCCGCTGGCGTGGAGCCACAACAAGGTCGAAGGCAAGCTCGAATACACCTCGCTGCTGTTCGTGCCCGGCCGCGCCCCGTTCGACCTGTATCACCGCGATTCGGCCAAGGGCCTGAAGCTCTACGTGCAGCGCGTCTTCATCATGGACCAGGCCGAGCAGTTCCTGCCGCTGTACCTGCGCTTCATCAAGGGCGTGGTGGATTCGTCGGACCTGTCGCTCAACGTCTCGCGTGAGATCCTGCAGTCCGGCCCGGTGGTGGACTCGATGAAGTCCGCACTGACCAAGCGCTCGCTGGACATGCTGGAGAAGCTGGCCAAGGACAAGCCGGACGACTACGCCACCTTCTGGCGCAACTTCGGCCAGGCGCTGAAGGAAGGCCCGGCCGAGGACTATGCCAACCGCGAAAAGGTCGCCGGCCTGCTGCGCTTTTCGTCCACGCACGACGCCACGGGTGCGCAGAGCGTGGGCCTGGCGGACTATGTCGGCCGGTTGGCCGAAGGCCAGGACAAGCTGTACTACCTCACCGGCGAGAGCTACGCGCAGATCAAGGACAGCCCGCATCTTGAAGTGTTCCGCAAGAAGGGCATCGAAGTGCTGCTGCTCACCGACCGCATCGACGAATGGCTGATGAGCTACCTCACCGAATTCGACGGCAAGTCGTTCGTGGACGTGGCCCGCGGCGACCTGGACCTGGGCAAGCTGGACTCGGAAGAAGACAAGAAAGCGCAGGAAGAAGTCGCCAAGTCCAAGGAAGGCCTGGCCTCGCGCATCAAGGCCGCGCTCGGCGAAGACGTAGCCGAAGTGCGCGTCTCGCACCGCCTGACCGACTCCCCCGCCATCCTGGCGATCGGCCAGGGCGACCTGGGCCTGCAGATGCGTCAGCTGCTGGAAGCCAGCGGCCAGGCCGTGCCGGAATCCAAGCCGGTATTCGAATTCAACCCTACCCACCCGCTGATCGAGAAACTCGACGCGGAACAGGATATGGATCGCTTCGGCGACCTGAGCCGGGTGTTGTTCGACCAAGCGGCGCTGGCGGCCGGCGATAGCCTGAAGGATCCGGCTGGGTATGTGCGGCGGTTGAATAAATTGTTGTTGGAGTTGTCTGCGTGAGCCGTAGGAATTGAGCGTGACACAAAGGCCGGCTTGATGCCGGCCTTTGTGTTTTGAGAGCTCAGCGATGACCGCGAATTCTTCAATCAAGCAAATAGTCGATCTGGCGCTTGTAATTATTGAGGAATGATTTGGTAACCCTGTAATGTTCCGTGTCCTCATAGTCGATTTTTTCCAGACCGCATTCGCCAATCTGGTAAATGCAGGCGTCGGGATAGGCCATCAGAATTGGCGAGTGCGTGGCGATCAGGAACTGGGAGTTGGATTGAACCAGCTGATGGAGACGCGAAATCATCGCCAACTGCCGCTGGGGGGACAACGCAGCCTCCGGCTCATCGAGGATGTAAAGGCCATTTCCCCCGAAGCGATTCATCATCAGCGCAAAAAAGGATTCCCCATGGGACTGCTGATGAAGCGAGACACCACCATACGAATCGATGACTGCCCCACCGCCGTAAGCATCTCCGTCCAGCCTTTCGATCTCTGTTGCAAGATTGAAAAAGCTTTCTGCACGCAAGAAGAAGCCGTCCTTAGCACGCCTAATTCCCTTCACCAGGGTCAGGTGCTCATGTAAGTCCGAATGCGATGCCCGCGTCTGGAAGTTAAAATTCTTCGTTCCTCCCTCAGGATTGAAGCCAAAGGCAACCGCGATGGCTTCCAGCAAGGTCGACTTTCCGCTTCCATTCTCACCAACAATGAATGTGACTTTGGGATGTAGCTCCAGAACACCTAGATGACGTACAACGGGGAGAGAAAAGGGGTACTGGCCAAGGGGCGGATGTTTCTTCTTCAGACTGACTTCCAACAAATAATGATCAGCATCGAGTGCGCGCATCGTAGGCTCAGCCCCTGTGATGCGTACGGGGACGCGGGACCACTGAAGAAATCCGCCAAGCGGATGCCGGCATGCAACAGTTGGCGTTCAACACGATGCAGCCCCCGCGCTGGTTATTCATACGATGCGCCCCGATCAAGGATTGAGGCCAGTATGTAATGCATCAGGTGCTGCTGCCTACCTGCTCGTAGTCGGACGGCAGAAGGGTCCATCCTGTCTAGCAACCCTTACGCCGACTCCAACACCCAACACCCAACACCCGAACGCCGGACCTGCCGAGTAGCTGGTCTCCGGTTCGATGCGGATCTGCAGGGTGGCGCGGCCGGCCACTGCTGCGGGCAAGGTGTAATCGACATCGATGAAATCCAGGCCGCGGTTGCCGTCCAGGCGCTCGTTGGCGATGAGCTCGCCGTCGGCGAGGAGCCGGAAGCGGCGGCGGGTTTCGTCGCCCCAGTAGCGCAGGCGCAGGATGCGGGCGTGCGTGGTATTGCGCACGGTGAAGGCGATGAAGCCGCCGGTGCGGGCGTCGCGGCCGGCGCGCCGGCGATAGCTGAGGGCGTAGGAGCTGGCGCTGGTCAGGGCATGGGCTTTCTCGGAGGCTTCGTCGCCCAGCGCCACATAGTCGAGTGCTCTGGCGTCCAGTGTCTTTTGTCGTTGCGCACCGGCAGCCTGTTCGGCCTGGCGTTGCTGCCAGGCGGCAGCATCGCGATGTTCCAGATAGACGGCGCTGCGGCGGTCGAACTGGGCGTAGAACGGCGACAGGCGCCATTGCTGCGCGCCTTCGGTGTAGCGGTAATGGCCGTGTGCCGGTAGCGGCTGCAGACGTTGCAGCACCTCGTCGCCGCCAATCAGCGCGGGGGTTTTGTTGTTCCAGGGTCTTGCGGCGTCGCCAAGATCGGCCGCCAATACCAACGGGCCGTGCATGACCGCCACCCAGGCAGGATCGTCGGGGGTGGGCTCCAGACGTAGTGGCATCTCCAGTTGCAGCGACACGGTGTCGCCAGCGGTCCACGGCCGTTCCATGCGCAGATAGCCATCCACCGGCTGCAAGTCCTGCCGCTGGCCATTGACCTGCAAGGTGAATGCTCCGGCCCAGCCAGGCACGCGCAGCGCCAACGTGCGTGCTGCCGCAGGCGCGGCATCGACCTGCAACGAGACCTGGCCCTGCTCGGGCAGCGTGCTGCGCAGGCTGAGCGCGAACCCTGCCGCATCGCGCACCGTGGAGGGCACATACAGATTGATGTAAACGCCCTGCCCGTCTTCCCAATAGATCGAGTCGCCGAACTGGGCGTGCGCCTCCATGCCGCTGCCGACACAACACCAGAAGTCGTCGAATGGCGAGGACCAGCCGCGCGCCTCGCCGGCCAGCAGCGGTGTCATGTAGGTGAACATGCCGGTACGTGGGTGCTGCTGCGCCATCACGTGGTTGAGCAAGGTGCGCTCGTAGTAGTCGAAGAACGCCGCCTGTGGCCCCCACTGATACAGATGGCGGGTGAGCTTGAGCATGTTGTAGCTGGCGCAGTGCTCGCAGGTCTGCTCGGTGAGGAACTTGGAGATGCTGTCCGGTTGCTGGAAATATTCGCGGTCGCCATTGCCGCCGATCACATAGGTGTGGTGGTCGGTGACGGTGTGCCAGAAGAAGCGCGCCGCCGCGCCCGATGCGGCATCGGCGGTGACTTCGTACTCGCGCGCAAGGCCGATCAGCTTGGGGATGTTGGTATTGGAATGCTGGTGGACCAGCTCATCGCGCTGGGCGATCAGCGGATCGAGCACGGCACGATGGTGCAGGCGCTGCGCCAGCACCAGCCACTGCGCATCGCCGGTGCGTACATGCAGTTCGACGAACGATTCATTGAGGCCACCGAACTCGCAGGACAGCACCCGTTGCAGCTGCGCTTCGTCCAGCGCGGCAAACACGCCCTGCAGATAGCCGGCCAGGTCCACAGCCACCTGCAGCGCCTGCGCATTCTCGCAGTGCGCATGCACGTCGAGCAGGCCGGCGAACAGTTTGTGCCAGGTGTATAGCGGCGCCCAACTGCCGTTGAGATAGAACGGTGCAGGATCGATCTTGCCCTGCTTGAGTTCGTCGAAAACGGCACGACCGCTTTCGATTTGCCCTGCGGCGTTCTTGCGGGTGAAGCCAGCCACATAGCCATCGCCGGCATGCGCCTGGCAACGCGCCAGTTCGCTGACCAGATACGCGGCACGCGTGGCGCATTGCGCATCGCCGGTTTGCGCATGCATCAGCGCCAACGCACTGAGATAGTGGCCGAGCGTGTGGCCGGCGATGGTGTCCGCCTCCCAACCGCCGTAAGCCGGCGCCTTCGGGTCCAGACCCGCATACAGCACGAAGTTGTGCAGCAACCGGTCGGGCGCCAGCCGCATCAGGTAACGGCGGTTGACCTGCACTGCGTCCAGGAACAGCGAGGGTGTCAACCGCACCTGATTCAGCGGCACCGCGCGCATGCGGCCAGGTTGGGCGGCGGCGGCATCGGCGGGAAAGCGCAAAAAACCGGCGGCAACCGCCAGGCTGCTCCAGGCCAGAAAGCGCCGCCGCGACAGGCTGGCGGCTGTCAGGCGGGGATCGTCGAAATCGCGTGCGTCGGTCATTGGCTGGGCTCGCAGTGGCTGATGGAACGGAGCACGCCCGCATCATGCGGGCAGGAATGGCGGAAGCAGAACGTCGTGCATCGCACTTCAGTGCGGCCGGCATCCGCCCCACCCTGGCCGCCACGGCAGCGAGCCCGGCGCGAGAACGTCGGAATGGGCGATGCACACCGTTCCATCCTTCCAGCGACTGCAAAGGCTGCTGCGCGTGGGCCAGGCGTACGCGCGGGTATCGGTAATCGGCGTGGACCACTGCTGCACTGCACAGGCCCTGCCCTTCACCTGTGCGCTGCGCATGACGGGTTGTGGGCCGCACCTTGCAGCAGCATGCCGGGGCGCAGCAGGTGCGCGTACCAACCAGGCGAACCTGGGTACGCGCACGCGCGCCCGCAGCTCAGAACTTCACCGTGGCGCGCGCCCAATAGAACCGTCCCAGCAAATCGTAGGTGGCGACGTCGGTATTGGCGTTGCCGACATTGTTGGAGTAATACAGCGGCGGCTGCTTGTCGGCAACATTGTCCACGCCTATCTCGAAGCGCGTATGCCAGGGCTGTACTTCGTAGCCCAGCTGCAGATTGTTGTAGACATACGCGCCGATCCTGCGCACCACGCCGGGAATGCCTGCGTCGGCGGACAGGCTCTGGTCCAGATCGGCATTGCCGATGTCGGTCTTGCCGACGTAGCGAATACGCCAGGTGGCGCTCCAGTTGCCCAATGCCCAATTCACCGTACCCAGGCCGCGCCAACGCGGGAAATTGCCATAGGCCTGGGTGTAGCGTCCCACGTTGTGGATGGTGACCGAGCTGGGGTCGGTGGTGTCGGGCAGCACGTCGTAGCGCGTGAGGTAGGTGCCATTGAGGCTGGCATTGACCCTGCCCCAGGCGGTCTCCGGCAGGCGGTAGGTCAGGTTGAAATCGATGCCCTTGGCCCAGAGCTTGCCCAGGTTGACGGTGGGCTCGGCAATGTAGTTGATGGTGCCGTTGCCGTTGCGATGGATCAGCGCGCAAAACGCGCTGGCAGCGTTGGCGTAGCACTGGTTGAGCACCGTTTGCGCGGAGACCGTGGTGATGGTGTCTTCCAGATCGATGCGCCACCAGTCTGCGCTGAGCGACAGGCCGTCGATCCACTGCGGGTCGTACACCAGCCCCACGTCGTAGGACTTGCCGGTTTCCGGCTTGAGCTGGTACCCGGCCACCGCTGCGCCGGACACCTTGCCCGACACCTGGCCATCGGATTGCTGGTAGCTGCCATCGGTGGGCACATTGGCGCAGGCCGCGGTATTGCCACCGGTGTAGCCATTGCACGGGTCGTTGACGGTGGCGGCATCGCCGGCTACGCCGGCGTACAACTCGTTGATGTTGGGCGCGCGGAACACCTCCGAGACCGTGCCGCGGATCAGCAGGTTCTCGATCGGGCGATATTCCAGCGAGATCTTGCTGTTGGTCTTGCTGCCGACCGAGCTGAAATCGGAAAAACGCGTGCCCAACGTGATGTTCAAGGCGTTGATGCCGGGCAGGTCCTTCAGCAGCGGGAACAGCGCTTCGGCATAGGCCTCCTTGACGTCGAAACTGCCGGCCAAGGTGGACGAGCAGAACTCGATCACCCCGCACAGCCCGTCTTCATCGCCGGTCCATAGCGGGTCGGAGGCGGTGGTCGAGCGCTCCTTGCGATAGGAGACGCCGGTTGCCAGGCTGACGGTGCCGGCCGGCAGCTCGAACAGCGAGCCATTGGCATTGGCCTCGAACTGCTTGACGGTATAGACGCTGGTCACGATCGGGTTGACCACCATGCCCTGCAGCGTATCCAGATTGGCGCTGTCGTTGAGGTTGAAGAAGTTCAACGGCGTGCAGCCGGCGATCGCCGCGCCCGCGCTGCCGCATTTCACCACACCATCGCTGTCCAGGAACGAGGAGCCGATCGCCTGATTGAACGTTGCGTAGTCGAGAAACCCGTTGTTGATCGACTTCTGCTTGACCTTGCCGTAGTTGAAGGTGGCATCCCACTGCCAGGAACTGTCGCCGAAACGGCCACGCAACCCGGGGCTGATCTGGAAATTGTAGGTGTTGTACTGGTAACTGCGATTGCCCAGCACGGTGGCACGAGTGTTGAGATCGTTGTAGGACGTGCCGGTGGTGCGATCGGTACCGAAGTTGAGCCCGAACGGGTTGTAGTAGCTCAGCGACGATACCAGGATGTTGTCGCCGTTGGAGAAGATCGGGATTGGCGCGATGATCGATGCCGACTCTGTCTTACTGAACCAGCTGTTGAGGTACCCCTCCACGCTGTCGCTGAAGCGAAACGTCCCCAGCAGGAAGGCATTGGTGCGTTTTTGCGGGGTCTGCAGCAGATTGAAGGGCTGGTAGTTGTACGAATCTGCGCTGGCGTCGTAACAGTGGAAATCGCCCGGGCCGGCGCGCCCGCTGACGCCACTGTTGAGCGTGACGCGGCTGCAGCCATTGGCCTGGGCGAGTTGCGCCGACTGCGCGGAGCCATCGTTGAAATTGACCGTACCGGTGGGCGTGGCGGAGGAGCCCTGCTTGACCGGTTGGCCATCGATCAAGGCCAGCGCGTCCCTGGAATACGCACGGGCACCGGCCGATACCGGGTCGATGCTGTGATACGACAACCCACCGATCAGGCTGCCACGCTCCCAGGTCTTGCCGGTGGTGAGCGCGAAGTTGCGACGGTTGCCATCGCGCTCGCTGCTGGTGCCGAAGTCGCTGCTGAACTGCACGCCGTCCAAGCGCGTGCGCAGGATGAAGTTGACCACGCCGCCGATGGCATCGGAGCCGTACACCGCAGATGCGCCATCGCTGAGCACTTCGATCCGCTCGATCATGCTGGATGGAATCGCGTTGACGTCGTTGTAGGCCAGGCGGATGCCGTTGACCAGCACCAGCGTGTGCTTGTCGCCCAGGCCGCGCAGCGAAACCGCCGATGCGCCGGTACCGCCACCATTATTGGTGTACGGGTTGGTGGCATTGCCGGCGATCGATGGCAATTCCTGCAAGAGATCGCCCACCGTGGCCTTGCCGGTGGCGGCGATCTGTTCCTGGCTCACCGTGACCACCAGGTTGGCGGTTTCGGTATCCACACGACGCAACCGCGAGCCGGTGACGACCACGCTGTCCAGCGTTTGGGTTGCATCGCCTGCTGCCTGTTGTGCCTGCGCCGGTACCGCCGCACCTGCAAACAGCACCACCGACAATGCGCTGCCGAGCACATGCTGGATCGTGCGGGTGGCGGCAGCGCGGGCTGGAGAATGAGGCAACAACGACATCGGCATGCGGAGCTCCTGGGAGAACGTGGGCAAACGATCGGCAACACAAGTCCGTGCCGGCATGCGCCAGCGCGGTCGGAACCAAAGAGTGGTCATGCCGCGGCACGGCGTCTGCGACGCACGCGCTGCGGATGTGTTCGGCACCTTGCAGGTGCACGCCGCTACCGGCCGTGTCGCACTGCCCGGAGTCGGATGGATGTTTTTGCGTAGCGGTGTCGCCCTATGCGATCCGCTTTCATCGGTTGGTCACAATGTGCCTATGCGCACGCGCGACGTCTTGTCGCATTTGGCGGCAGCGCATGCGGAAAACAGCATGGTTGGCCCGCGCATGCGCGGGCACTGCAGCGCTAGTGCAGTTGGGTCTGGTCCATCCACCGTCATCCGCGCAGCCACGCCCCCGTGGCCATCGGCACGCGCTGTGATTGCTGCTGCATGCCCGGCCTGACGCGTTTGCGCGATGGTGGCAGCCAGCCCGGCCCGATCACGCCGACCGCGGCGCCGCGCCGTGCATCACGGTGCGGCGGGCACCGCTGCCTGCGGTGCAGTGCTTGCCGGGCTGCGGTTCCACTCCGGCGTTGGGGCGCGCTGCATCCAGCGTATGAAGAAATCCAGCAGGCGCCGCCTGCCGTAATCGCCGCCAGCGCCGTGATCGCCGCCCGGCACCACCAGCAGGTCGAAATCCTTGTTGGCCTTGATCAAGCGATCGGCCACCTGGAACGTGCTGGCCGGATCGACGTTCATGTCCATGTCGCCGGTGATCAACAACAGATGGCCTTGCAGGCGTGCGGCGTTTTCCACGTTGGAGGATTCGGCGTACCACGGCCCCACCGGCCAGCCCATCCATTGCTCGTTCCACCAGATCTTGTCCATGCGGTTGTCGTGGCAACCGGAATTGGCCACGCCGGCCACATAAAACTCCGGATGGAACAGCAACGCACCCAACGCGTTCTGCCCACCGGCGGACGTGCCGAACACGCCGATGCCGCCGACGATGTCGTACCACGGGTACTGCTCGGCAGCGGCCTTATGCCAGGCGATGCGGTCGGGCAAACCGGCATCCTTGAGGTTGCGCCAGGCCACATCGTGAAAAGCGCGCGAGCGGTTGTTGGTGCCCATGCCATCGATCTGCGCCACCGCGAATCCCATCCCCGTGAGGGTAAACACGTGGGCACTGAACGTCTTGGGCACGAACGATCCCTGCGGGCCGGCATAGATGTACTCGACCGTGCGATACCGCTGCTGCGGGTCGAACTGCTGCGGGCGATGGATCACCCCCCAGATCTCGGTCTTGCCATCGCGCCCGACGCTGTGGAACGGCAACGGCGGTTGCCAGCCGCTGGCGAGCAGCCGGCTCAGATCGGTGCGCTCCACGGTCTGCGCCAATCCGCCATCGGCACTGCGCCGCAGCTCCAGTACCGGGCCAAGGTCCACGCGCGAGTAAAGATCCACGAACCATTTTCCGTCCGGCGAGTAGCTCACTTGGTGATCGGCGGCCTGCGGCGTCAGCGCTATCAGGCCCGTGCCATCCAGGCCAATACGGTAAGCGTGCCGGTAATACGGGTCTTGCCCGGGTTGCATGCCCGAGGCGGTGAAGTACAGCTGGCCCGCCGCCTCATCGATGTAGTCGAGCTTGCGCACCACCCAGTCGCCACGTGTCACCTGGCGTATCACCTCGCCGCGATGGCCATCGTAGAGATACACGTGCTCCCAGCCATCGCGCTCGGAAGCCCACAGAATCTGCGTGCCGTCGGCCAGATCCTTGCGCGCGTGCTTGCCGCCGTCTTCGTGGCTGCCGCTGAGTTCGGAGTATTCGATGAAGGTGGGCGAGGTTTCTTCGATCAGCGTGCGTGCGGCCGCCGTGCGCGCATCCACCTCGATCACGCGATAGAGCTGGTGGCCGCGCGCGTTGTACTCGAAGGTGAAGCCGCGGCTGTCCTTCCACCACTGCAGACTGGTCAGCGTGAAGGCATTGGGCAGCAACGTCATTGCGACCGGGTGGGCCGCACCGGTGGCGATATCGAACAGCACCGGCTGCATCACCGGCAACGCATCGCCCGGCTTTGGATAGATCTGCTGATGCAGCTTGGGCTGCACGCGATCGGCCGGCGCCGATTCGATGTAATACACCATGTGTGGCGGCGGCGCCTTGACCCGGTAGGCGGCCAGGTGCTGCGAGTCCGGCGACCATTCCACGCTGTCGATAGCGTAATAGTCGCCGCTGCTGCCGTCGCGGCTGAGAACCCGGCGTTCGCCACCGTCCTTCGGCGCAATCACCAGGTTGCCCTGCTCCACCCACGCGCGCCAGCGCCCGTCCGGCGATGGCTTGGCAGTGCGCTCGCCTTGCTTGAGTGGCAGCGCCATGTCCATCGTTTCGGCTGGCACGTCGCGGTCAGGCTGACGCGCACAGCGATACCGCGCCAGATCGCATTGCCACCCCAGCCGCGCCAATTGAAAGCCCAGGCGCTGCTGCACGAGCGTTGGCTGTTTCAGCGCCAGTGCGGCCGCGTCGACATCTTGCGCGCCGGCCTGGCTCAAGGCTGCTGCCAGCCGTGCATGATCGAAGGCCAGCGCATTGCGGCCGGTGGCGGCATCCACCAGGCGGTATTCGATGGCCGGCGCCCGATTGGCACGCGCAACACCGCGCCGGTACAGGAACTGCCCCGCATCGACCCACACCGGCTCGGCAGGTTCATGATCGACCAGCGACAGGTAACGATCGGACAGTTCCATCGCCTGGGTGTACTGCGCGGCGGTGGGTGCCGCGTTCTGCGCCAACGCGGCGTTCGTCAGCATCGACAACAGCACAACGCAGACGCGCCAGCCCACAGGGTGACGACGGCGGGGCATCAGCGTACAAGCAGATAAGGACTTCATAGCGGTTCCGTCGATCCAGCGCAGTGATGGCCCGGTCTATCCAGCGCCGGCTTGTGAGGTAGAGGGCACGGCCAGCATCGCAGCAAATGCCTGCGCGACTGCGCACCGTTACGAGGCCGATGTATTCAACGACGTAGCGTGTTGCCGCCGCGACGAGCGCGCGTCATGCAAACCACGCCTGCACCCTGACCAGCGCCGCCGCTCCCGGCAACGCCACCCGGTCGGCATGCGGGCCCTGCGGACGCACCGGCTTGCCGTCGACCAGAACGCGCTGCAACCGCGTGCCCGCCGGAACGCGCAGGCTCAGCCAGGTGCGCTCGGGCCTGCGCTCGGGCAGTTCCACCTCGCCCTCGATGCGGCGCTGTTGAAGATCGGTGCGCAGGCGCAGCGTGAGCGTGCCCCAGCGCGTGGGGGCAGCGCTGATACCGATCGGTGCACCGCTGCCCAGCCACGCGCGCGGCAGCGCGCGCGCCAGGAACAGCTGCTCGCCCGCACTGTCCTCGCTGACCAGCATCCAGCGCAGCAGCAAGGGAATGGTCATCTGTGCGGGCATGCAGAATAGCGGCATGCCGCCGGTGATGCCGCTGACCTCGCCCGCCGTCCAGCTGCCGCGCGTATGCACCTGGTAGCGGTGCGCATAGACGAACAGCAGATATTCTTCGATGCGGTCCAGCCGCAGCAATTGCTGCGCATACCCGTAGGAAATGAACCCGAGCAGGTCGCGGCTGCCCGGCTCCGGCGGCGCGATATTGGCCACCACGCCGATGCTGGTACCGCCATGGCCGCGCAGGCAGTCGATGACCAGATGGGCCAGATCGTCGGGCAGCACATCGGCCTGCAGCAGTTCGGCGTAGGCGCGGTGCGGCCATTGCTGTTCGCTGGGCTTTTCCTGCAACAACGATTGGCGAAAGGTCAGCGTGGTGCCCGGCAGCGGGCCCACGTAGGGCGGTGACAGGTCGCGGCGCACGTTCGCGCGCAGGCTGGCCTGGAGCCGCGCACGCAGCTGTCGTGCGCGGCGCCGCCACTGCGCCGCCCTTGCGGTATCGCCGCCCAGCGTGCTCCATACCTGGGCGATGTCTTCCCAGCCGCGGATCGTCAGCGCGCTGTTGGCGTAGTACGGCTTCCACCACAGCGAGGGATCGGGGAACAAACAGGCATCGGATTCGTTCCATCCATGCAGCAGGCCATGACCATGCACTGTGCGCGGCAGCGCCAGCGCCTGGTCGTGCAGATCGCACAACACCTGGGCAGTAGCGGCGATCTTGGGCAACAGCCGGCGCAGGCGCGCGGCGTCGCCGGTGTAGCGCAGATAGCGCGCCAGCAGCGACAGGGTCAGCCCGAACTGCCCGACTTCCGGCCCGCGCATGTTCGGCAGGCCATCGTCCTGCACGAACGCATCGAAATAGTTGTCGAGTACCGCCGCGGCCTGCTCAAAGCGGCCCCATTCCAGATTGGCGTACAGCGCGCTGGTGAAGGTGTCCTGGAAGCCGTCGTACTCGTTGCCGTAATAGTCGCGCTCCACCGCGCCGTACTTGGGGTAGTCGCCGCCGGGCCGCACCACCAGCTCGCGCGCGAAGGCGAAGTGCGCCATGTCGTTCCAGCTGGGGTCCGGCAGTTGCGCCTGCACGGTGCCGGCCAGCGCGTGCTGCCAGTACGCGGCGAAATCGATCAGCGCCGCGTAGAACTGTTCTGCGGTGGCCGCCGTGCGCGCGGTACCGAATGCGGGATAGCTGTGCGTGTAGTGCACCGCCACGATCTGCCCGCCGCGCACCTGCATGGTGCGGTGCCAGGTCTGCACCACGAAGCGGTCGGTGGCGCGCACATCGGCAAACACCAGCACGTCGTACCAGGCGTCGCTCGCGTTTTCGCGGCGCATCACCTTGCGGACCGCCGGCATCCAGCCGCCCAGCATGCCTTCTTCGCGGCGCTTGATCAGCGCCTCTTCGCCAAGCTCTGCGAAGGCGTGTTCCGGGCGCGCGGTACGGCTGCGGCCATTCGGCAGGATCGGCATGGTGTCCAACGCTTCACGCGTACCGACGAAGGTGGTCCATGGCCAGCGGCCTCCGTTGTCCTTGGGATCGAGCAAGGAGGCCGGCGGCGGCGCGACATCGCGTACCTGCGCCTCGTCCGGGTCGCCGTCGCGCAGCAGCCGGTCGGCCAGCAGGTCCGCATCGGCCATGGCCACCTGCGCCAGCGGCAGGCCGAAGTACGGCGCGCCTGCTGCCGGATAGGTGGCTTCGAGGCGCTTGTCCAGGCGCAGTACACCGGCATCGGTCTGCAGGGTCAGCGCAGCTTGCGGATCATCCAGACGCTCGTAGACGGTCCAGTCCTGCTGCAGATGCCGAAAACTGCAGAGCTTGCTGCCTGCAGGCGCAGTGGCGGGCAAGGCCTCCAGCTTCGGTTGCGCCAGCGCGGCGGGTGCGGCGGTGGCGTTCAGGCCGCCCTGCGCCGCAAGCACTGCGCCGGTGCCGACTGCCGCGGTAGCGGCCATGCCCTGCCGCAGGAAGGTTCTCCGGTCCATCGTTGCGCCCTCGAGTGATCCCGCCCTGCATGCTGCGCGCTGGCACCGGCTCCGTCTTGTGAGGCCTGTCTGGTGCGCGTGCGGAAATGGGCACACAGCAACGTCGGCATCATTCGATCGATGGCCAGCCGGCGGTGACGGGTGGTACCAATGCCGCCGCGCCGCGTGAGTGATCTTGCCGGCACGCCTCCCTGGTGCCGGCGGCGTGCAGCCGCGCCTGGCGCTACCGCAGCGGCACGGAAGGGTGGCCGCGACAACGATGGCTGTCGCGCCGCCAGCGGGCGGGACGCCAACACCGGCCTGGGCGTGCCCAACGGCGTAACGCGCACCGCCGCGCTACGGCAGGACCGAGCGCACCGCAGCGTCGCCCCTGCCGATTGACCGCATGACTTCTCGCCCAGGCTCACCAGGCGGTGCGGCAGCCACACTCGCCGCACCTGTCCTGCCGCAGGGGTGCACATGCGGCGGTGCGAACGCAACCACTCCACAAGGAAGCTCATGCAGATCCCACCACCGTCGACATCGGGCACGTCCGTCGCCACGCCAGTGCGCCCGATGGCCTTGCCAGTCCTGAACGCGCTGTTGCGGCCTCGCATGCTGTGCGCGGCGCTGCTGGCGCTGCTCGCCCCCTGCCTCGCGCAGGCGCAAGTGGATCTGTCGCAGCTGGATGCGGAGATGGCCGCGCCGCGCACCCAGGTACTGGTGCTTGGCAGCGTGCACCTGTCGCAGCTGCCTACGGGCAGCGACATCAGTGCAGCACGCCTGCAGCCCTTGCTGGAGCGGTTGGCGGCCTACGCGCCGACCATCATCACCGTCGAGAACCTGTCCGGCGAGACCTGCGATCTGATGCGGCGGCATCCGGCGGTGTATCTCCCCGAAGACAGCGCGAGCTATTGCCCGGACACCGCCGACGCCCTGCGTGCCACCGGGCTGGATGTGCCGGCGGCCATCGCGCGGGTGCGGGACACGCTGCGTCGCTGGCCGGCCACGCCCACGCCTGCGCAACGCCGCCAGTTGGCCGCGTGGTGTCTTGCGGCGGGCGATCCGTCGTCGGCGCTGGTGCAGTGGCTGCAACTGGCGCCTGGCGAGCAACGGGCGGGCGATGGCCTGGATGCCGCGCTGGTCAGCCGGCTGCGCAACGCCGAGCAGCGGCCCAACGAGAGCTACCAGATCGCCGCCCGCCTGGCGGCCCGGCTTGGCCTGCAGCGCGTGTATCCGGTCGACGACCACACCGGCGACAACGTGGACCTGGGCGACCCGTCGGCCTATGGCAAGGCGATCCAGGCCGCCTGGGACAAGGCCGCGCCGCGTGCAGCCGCAATGCGCGCGCACGAAGACGCGCTGGCAGGTGCGGGCAGGTTGCTGGCGCTGTATCGCGCAATCAACCTGCCGGCCAGCCAGCAACTGGCCATTGCGGTGGATTTTCGCGCGGCACTGGGCGAAGCCTCAGCGCCGCGCTACGGGTATCGCTACGTGTCCGGCTGGGAGATCCGTAACCTGCGCATGGTGTCCAACGTGCGTGCCAGCTTCGCCGAGCAACCGGGCGCCCGCGTGCTGGCGGTGGTCGGCGCCAGCCACAAGCCGTGGTTCGACAACTGGCTGGGCCAACTGCAAGGCGTGGATATCGTCGATGCGCAGCAGGTACTGGGGGCCGACCCGGAGTAAGCGCGGCCGAAGAAGCGGCGACGGGCCGGTCAGGCCAGTACATCGAGCAGGCTGCCCAGCGCCTGCTCGGAGCGGCGCAGCACCGTGGCGTTGGCCTGGAAATCGGTGCGCGCCGACAGCCCCTCGACCAGATCGGCGACGGGTGCGGCCGGATCGGCTGGCGCCTCCACCACGCTGGCGGTCACGCCGCCATTGACCTGCGTGCTGGCGGCCACCGCCTGACGCGGGCTGCCCTCCACCGGGTGGCGGGCCACGTTGCTGGCGGCCACCTGCTGGCGCAGCGCGGCGGCCTGCATGCCGGAACTGGCGATGGTGCTGATGCTCATGCTGGCTCCGTTACGCAAGTGAGTGAGGAAATGCGGGATTCGATGGAGTGAGGCACTACGGACGCCAAGGGAGTGCTGGCAACCCTAGGCACGCAGTCGCCGCAGCGCCTGTGTCCGTCAATAGGTTCCGACCCGCACCCGCAGCACCACCGGTTCCGGGCTGCCAGGACCACCGCGGCCGAAGTTGAGCCCGTAGTCGGTCTGGTCGCCGTTGAGCTGCTTGTCCACCTGCCAGCGTCCGTCGACATACCGCCCCTGCTCCACCCGCAACAATTGCCCATGACGGGTATCGGCCGCCTCGCGGAAAAATTCAATGCGCGCGGCCATGCCGGTGACCAGGAACTCCTCCGGGCCCAGCTGCGCCACCAGCAGCCGACCGGCGTGGTCCGCGTTGCCGGGCAGGATCGCCGGCGCATCGCCCCACAGCGGCGCCCCGAACGATACCTTGGCCTGCCAATCGCCAAAACGCAGCGTGCGTTGCGGCATGCCAGGCTGCTCGGCGATGCCTTGCAAGCGGCCATCGAAGGCGGCCTGCGCCAGCACGCGTTGCAGCGGCGCCAGCAGCTGGAAGTTGGCCGCATGCGCGGCGGTGGCGGCGCGATTGGCCTCGCTGTCCGGATTGCCATCCATGCCGAAGGTCGAGAAGCCCACCCCGCCCTGCCCCAGCACATGAAACAGGTAAGGCGCCGTCGCCGCTTCGAACCCGGTTTCCGACACCCAGGCCGGGTTGTCCGGCCGCGCGTACTGGCCGATGACCTTGGTGTATTCGTTGTAATCGTTGGTGTAGATGTCGGTGCCGATGAAATCGATCGACGGCGTGGCCGCGCGCCACAGCGCGAACACGTTCACCGTGGCGCCACCGGACGGATAGTCCAGGCCCGGATAGCGCTTGCCCTTGTAGCGCAGCCAGGTGTTGACGTAGAGCGGCAGCGGATACGCGCGCTTGCCGGCGGCGGCCACCTGCTCGATGTATGCCGCGGTGGCATGCGCGTTGAAGGCCTCGGCCGCCTCCGCGCCGAACAGCTGTTGCCAGCTGCCCTGCGGCTTGCCCAGCGCCTGCGCGATCGCTGCGGGCACCGGCTGCGCGAATGCCGCCTCGCCGGCCGCGCCATGGTCGCGCACCGTCCCGATCGCGCCGGGCTCGTTTTCCACCTGCACCAGGATCACCGTGTGGCGCTCGCCATCGACCTTGCGCAGGTGCTGCATCAACGCGGTGAACGCACGCGCATCGGCCTGCACATTGGCGGCCGCATGCGGCGACAGCACATCCACCGGCGTGCCATTTGTATCGCGCATGCGCGGGTAGGTGGTCTCGTCGCGCTTGATCCACTCCGGCACGTAATGCATCTGGCCGTTCTTCCAGCTGCCGAACCACAGCAATGCCACGCGCAGCCCGCGCTTGCGTGCGCCGGCGATCAACGCATCCACGTTGGTGGTGTCGAAGCGGCCCTGCACGGGTTCGAACTGCTCCCAGTACACCGGCGCTTCCACCGTGTTGGCATGCAGCGCGACCACCTCGTCCAGCGCCTCGGGCAACACCGCCGGCCAGGCGCTGGAGTTGTGCAGTTGGGCGGCCAGGATGGTGTACGGCGCACCGTCGACGAAGACCGCGTGGCGGCCGTTCTCGCTGACGAAGCGCGGCATCTCTTCGGCGTATGCCGCCGGTGTCATCGCGATGACCAGCAGCGACACCACACACAGGTAAACAACCGCGCGGCCACGCTGGCGCAGCGCGGATAAACGGGCAAGCAGCATCAGCGAGCCTCCGGGGCGGATGAATTCCAGTGCGGCGTGGGCTGCCCGAGCAGATGACGCACGAAGAAGTCGTACTGGCGGCGCTGCACGTAGTCGATCGGCCCGCTGGAGCGGCCCACCGAATGTTCGCCGCCCGGCACGTTGAGCAGGTCGAAGTCCTTGCCGGCCTTGATCAAGGCATCCACTACCTGTGCGGTGGACGCCGGGTCCACATTGCTGTCCTGCTCGCCGACGATCAGCAGCAGGTCGCCCTGTAATTTGCTCGCATTGACCACGCCGGACGCATCGGCATAGCTGGCATCCACCGGCCAGCCCATCCACTGCTCGTTCCAGCTGATCTTGTCCATGCGGTTGTCGTAGCAGCCGGCGAACGCCACGCCCACCGTGTAGAACTCCGGGTGGCGTTCCAGCGCACCCAGGGTGCTCTGCCCGCCGGCCGACGCACCGTAGATGCCGACCCGGCTGATGTCGTACGAAGGGTCTTTCGCGGCCAGCGCGCGGTGCCAGGCGATGCGGTCGGCAAAGCCGGAATCGCCCAGGTTCTTCCACGCCACATCGTGGAATGCCTTGGAGCGATTGGCGGTGCCCATGCCATCGATCATCACCACGATGAAACCCAGGTCCGCCTGCGCCTGCATGCCGATCTGCTTGTCGCCGCCGGAGTGATAGCCGAACGGCCAGAACGTCTTGGGAACGAAGGAATCGTGTGGGCCGGCGTAGATGTTCTCGATCACCGGATACCGCTTGCGCGGGTCGTAGTCGCGCGGCCGCACCACCATGCCCCAGATATCGGTCTTGCCATCGCGGCCCTTGGCGACGAAGGTCTGCGGCGCGCGCCATCCGGCCGCCAGCAGCCGGTCGATGTTGCCTTGCTCCACCTGCTGCAGCAGACGGCCATCGATGGCATGCAGCTCCATCACCGGCGGCAGGTCCGGGCGCGAATAGACATCGACGTAATGCCGGCCATCGTCTGCAATCGCCACATCGTGATCGGCGTCGGCATGGGTCAGCCGGGTGAGCTGGCGGCCGTCGAAATCCACGCTGTAGAGCTGCCGGTAATACGGGTCCTTGCCCGCGTCCATGCCGCTGGCGGTGAACCAGATGCGGCGCTGTGCGTCGTCCACCTTCACTACATCGCGCACCACCCATGGCCCGCGCGTGAGTTGGCGCTTGGGCTTGCCGCTGTGGCCGTCGAACAGGTACAGATGCCGCCAGCCGTCGCGCTCGGAAATCCACAGAATCTCATCGCCATGCGCGTCCACGTCATGACGAAAGCTGCGGTCGGCATAGACGAAGGTGGGTGCATCTTCACCAACGGCGACGTGCGCACGCCCGCTGCGGGCATCCACCGCGATCACGCGCATCTGCTGGAAACCGCGTTGCACATAGTCGAAGCTCACACTGCGCCCATCCGCCCGCCATTGCAGCGGCGACAAGGAATACGGCGTAGCGAACAAGGCGTTGTCCACCACGCGTCGTGTGCCGTCCACTGCCAGCAGCACCGGCCGCTCCACATCCACCGCATCGCCCGGTTTGGGATACAGCTGGGTATGCACCACCGGCTGCAGGCGACCGGGCGGTGCAGCCTCCACACGGGTCACCCGGCGTGCGGTGCCCGGGCGCACCCGGTACACCGCCAACTGCTGCGAATCGGGCGACCAGGCAATGCTCTCCGGGTCGAAATAGTCTTCCGCGCGGCCATCGTCGGTGCGCTGGACGAGCCGGCCATCGGCCACCCGGCGCACGACCAGGTTCCAGCCATCGGCCAGCGCCTCCCACTTTCCGTCGGGCGAGCGGCGCGGGGTGATGTCGGCCGCCACGTCCGGGTCGCGCACCACGCCGAAGCCGCGCGGCCGCTGGCGCATCTGCGATTGCCGGCCAGGCTCGTCGGGCGCGCAGCGGTAGGTGGTCAACGTACAGCGCCACGCAACCTCCTCGAGGGCGAAGAAGATCGCCCCGTCCTCGCGTCCGCCTTCCTGCGAATACGCAAACTGCTCGAATGGCAACGTCAACGCCGTATAGCGCGTCCCGGTGGCAGCCTGCAGCGCCTGCGCCACGCGCGCCTGGTCGAAGGCCGGTTGCTTGTGCAGCGTGGCCACGTCCGCGCGAATGAAGGCGAACCCGCCAGCCACGGTCTTGCGATAGTAGAACGTCCCGTCGTCCTGCCATTGCGCCGGCCAGGCGACGTTTTCGGTCAACGTGCTCCAGTGCGCGCGCAGGCCGAGCGAGCGCTGGTAATCGGCCACCGTGGGCGCGGCTTGCGCATTGGCCGTGAGCCACAGCATGCCTGCGGCCACGACGCGCACCGCCCGCATGACCCGTGCAGCACCGCACGTGTCATTGGCCATCGTCTTCCTCCAACGCCAGTTCGTCGCTACGCAGGCCGCTGCGTGCGCCCCAGTGATAGATGAACAACGCAATCACCGCCACGCTCAGCGTATCGAACGGATGCGCGATCCAGCCGTGCCCGCCGAAGGTGCCGGCCCAGGACACCGCCATCACCAGCACGAAGAACACGATCCACCACAGCGATGCGCGCACCTGCCGTAGCAGCCGCGCACGCCCGTCGCGCGAGGGCAGCCGGTACAGCACATACAGCGCAAACGCGAGCACCTGCAGCCCGAGCAACCACGACAGGGTCGGCCAGGTGGACCAGTACACGATCAACGCGGCCACCATGAACGACAGCGGCCCCAGCACGCCCAGCCCGCGCACGAAGAACGGCCGCGGCAAGTCCGGCGCACTGCGACGCAATGCGGCCACCGTCACCGGCGCCACCGCATAGCTCAGCACCAGCGCCGCCGATACCACCCCGATCAGCGTCTCCCACGACGGAAACGGCAGCGTCCAGAAGATCGACAGCCCCAGGCTCAACCACAACGCCGGACGCGGAATGCCCGATGCCGGGTCCACCCGCGTCAGCACCGGCAGGAATCCTCCGCTACGCGCCCAGCCATACACCACGCGCGGCGTGGCATTCATGTAGATATTGCCGGTGCCGCTGGGCGAGACCATCGCGTCGCAGATCACCAGCGCTGCCAGCCACGCCATGCCAAGGGCAAGAGCGATGTCGTGATATGGCAACGAAAATGCCTTGTCGATACCGCTCCACCCCTGAGCCAGTTGCGCGGCCGGAATGCTGCCCAGGAACGCCAGCTGCAGCAGCACATAGATCACCGTGGACAGCGCCACCGACAGGATCAGCGCGATGGGGATATTGCGCTGCGGGTCGCGTACCTCACTGGCCACCGACACGATCGGTGTCAGCCCCAGATACGCGAAGATGATACCGCCGGCGGAGATCGCCGCTTCCACCCCCGCCATACCCGACGGCGCAAACCCGTGCACGCTCAGGTTGCCTGCATCGAAGTGCTGCATCAGCAACACGATCACCAGGATCGGCACCAGGAACTTGAAGATGCTGACCAGGTTGTTGGCCAGCGCGAAGGTCTTGACGCTGAAGTAGTTGAGCAGGAAGAACAGCACCAGCAAGGCCAGCTGCACCAGCCAGCCCCAGAGGCTGGGATGGGTGCTGCCCGGTTGGCTCAACCACGGAAACCATGCCGCTGCATATTGCCGCGCGGCTTCCACCTCGATGGCAATCAGGCTGGAAAATGCGATCAGGGTGATGAAGCCGGTCAACGATCCCAGCAGCGCGCCATGCGAATACTCCGGGTAGCGCACCACTCCACCAGCGCGCGGCAAGGCCGCGCCCAGTTCGCAGTACACCAACCCCAGCAGCAACACCGCAACACCGCCGACGATCCAGGACACGATGCCGGCCGGCCCGGCGATCGAGGACACGTGGCTGGCCGAGAACAACCATCCGGAACCAAAGATCGAGCCCAATCCGATGAAGGTGAGGTCGGTCAGGCTCAGCCGCTTGTGGAACTTGCCTTGTGTGGCCATGGTGTCCCTCGTTGAAAAGGTTGTCGCCGATTCCTAACTCTTGCAGCCCGTACCCTCACCCCAACCCCTCTCCCGGGGGGAAAGGGGCTTGAACGACTCGCCCTTCTCCCACCGGGAGAAGGTGCCCCGAAGGGGCGGATGAGGGTGCGCGCGCAGCCTCGTGTCCTTTCGACATTGCACAGCTTCGCGCCGTACCCTCACCCCCCCCCCTCTCCCAAAGGGAGAGGGGCTCGAACGACATCCCTTCTCCCTGCGGGAGAAGGTGCCCCGAAGGGGCGGATGAGGGTACGGGCGCAGCCTCGTGTCCTTTCGACATTGCGCAGCTTCGCTCCGTACCTCACCCCAATCCCCGCTCCGCACCCCGCCCCGCGCTTGCGGCGCGGGCGCTCCAAGGCACGCGCGCCAGTGGCGCGCAAACTGCGCCTTCTCTCCCCAAGGGGAGAGAGGATTCACAGCATTGCTATTGCTCCGATGCCTCCTGTGCCCAAGGCGACTTCCCGCCCTCGGCGATGAAGCGGTCGATGCGCTGCTCCAGCACCGGGAGCGGCACCGAGCCGGTTTCCAGGATCGCGTCGTGGAAGGCGCGGATGTCGAACGTCTCGCCGAGCGCGGCTTCGGCTTTATGCCGCAACTCGATGATCTTCAATTCGCCCAGGTAATACGACAACGCCTGCCCAGGCCAGGCAATGTAGCGATCCACCTCGGTGGTGACTTCGTGCTCGCTCAGCGCGGTGTTGTCGCGCAAATAGGCCTGCGCCTGTTCGCGCGTCCAGCCCTGGTGGTGAATGCCGGTGTCGATCACCAGGCGGCAGGCACGCCACATCTGGTAGGTGAGATAGCCGAAGCGATCGTAGGGCGTGGCGTACATGCCCATTTCCTGGCCCAGGTACTCCGAATACAGCGCCCAGCCTTCGCCATAGGCCGAGATATAGCCGTAGCGGCGAAATGCCGGCAGGCCCTGCGCTTCTGCCGCCAGCGGCATCTGTAGCGCGTGGCCGGGCGAGGATTCGTGCAGGGTCAGGGCGGTCAGGTTGTACAGCGGCCGCGATGGCAGGTTGTAGGTGTTGACCAGGTAGATGCCCGGCCCGCCGCGACCGCCGGTATAGAACGGCGCCAGCTCCGGCGGCACCGGCTCGATGGCGAAGCGGCGACGCGGCAGGCGGCCGATGTAATCGCCCACCTTGGCATCCACGCGCTTGGCGATCCACGCCGCCTGTTTGAGCAACTCTTCCGGCGTCTTGGCATAGAACTGCGGATCGGTGCGCAGGAACTGCAGGAATGCCGGGAACACGGCCTGCCCGGCCGGCGGCCTGAAGCCGCTCTCGGCGATGGTGGCGTCCATCTGCTTGCGCAGCTTGGCGACCTCCCGCAGGCCGATCTGGTGGATCTGCTCGGGGCTCAGGTCCAGCGTGGTGAACTCGCGGATCTGCGCGCGGTAATAGGCCTTGCCATCGGGCAGCGCCTCGCCGGCCAGCGTGCTGCGCGCGCGCGGCTGGTACTCGTTGCGGATGAAGTCCAGCAGGCTGGCGTAGGCCGGCACCACCTGGGTGTCGATGGTTTGCACCGCCTGCTGCCGCAGCTGCGCCTGCACCGCAGCCGGCAGCGTGGCAGGCAGTTGCTTGAATGGCGCGTAGAACGGATTGGCCTCCCCCCTGGCCTGCGCCACATCGGCGATGGATTGATCGCGCCCGGTCAGCGTGACCCTGGGCTGGCTGAAGCCGCGCGCAAGACCGGCACGCATGTTGTCGGTGTGCTCGGCGAAATAGCGCGGGATATCGGCCAGCATTTTCAGATAGCGCTGGCAGTCCTCGCGCGTGCGCAACGTGGCCTCGGCACTGAAGCCAAGGTCGCTCCAGAACGCCGAGTCGCTGTTGAACGGCATTTCCCAGGCGCGGAAATGCTGTTGGTCCAGCAGCACCTGCAGCTGCTGCCGGTACACCTGGTAACTCACCCGATCTTCGGCCGACAGCTGCGCCTGGGGAATCGCATCCAGTTCGGCCAGCGCTTGCTGCCAGTACGCGGTGCGCTGGTTCTGGGTGGCGACATCGACCTTGGGCAGATGGTCGGACTGCGTGTCCTGCGTGGCCTGAGTGTCTTCATCCACCGCGCCGGACAACTGCGCCTGGCGCCAACGCCATTCGCGCGTGTACAGCGCCTTGAAGCGGGCCGCGGCCGTGTTCTGCGCAGTCGGCGCAGGCTCGGCTGCGTGCACCTGCAGCGGCACACCCCACAGGCTGGCGGCGATCAGCAGGCCCAGCGCGCTGAGCCGCACCACGCTGCTGGCCGGCGACGCGCTCACTTGGCCACGCCCGGCGCGGCCTTGGCCTGCGCAATCCACTGCCGCACACGCTGCTGCAGCATCGCCAAGGGCATCGCGCCGCCGCCCAGCACGGCATCGTGGAAGGCGCGTACATCGAAGCGATCGCCCAGCGCTTTTTCCGCTTCCGCGCGCAGCGCCAGGATCTGCAGCTGGCCGAGCTTGTAGCCCAGCGCCTGGCCCGGCCAGACGATGTAGCGATCGGTTTCCGATTGAATGCTGGGTTCGTCGTCGGAGGGATGCGCGTGGAAGAAGTCCACCATCTGCTGGCGGTTCCAGCGCTTGTAGTGCACGCCGGTATCCAGCACCAGGCGGTTGGCGCGCAGCAGCTCGCCGGACAGTCGGCCGTAATCGTTGTAGGGGTCCTTGAAGAAGCCGATCTCCTTGCCCAGCCGCTCGGCATACAGCGCCCAGCCTTCGATGTAGGCGTTGTAACCGGCTTGCTGGCGAAACGGCGGCAACGGCAGCGTCTGCGCAAGCGAAATCTGCAGGTGATGGCCCGGCACGCCCTCGTGATAGGCGGTGGTTTCGATATTGACCAGCGTGCGGCTGGCGAAGTCGCTGGTGTTGACCTTCACGATCGCCGGCTTGGTGCCTTCGGGATTGCTTTGCCAGTATTCGGCGCCCGGCGCGGTGCGCCGGAATGCCGGCATCGCCTGCACCTCCAGCGGCGTCTTGGGCAGCTGCCCGAACAGCTTGGGCAGCTCCGGTTCCATTGCGGCGATGTACTGGCGGTAGTGCTGCAGGATCTGCTCGCCGGAGGTCGCGAAGTGGCGCTTGTCAGTCTCCACCGCCTTGCGGAAGCTGGCCAGGTCGGCGAATCCCTGCGCCTTGGCGATCACCGTCATCTCGGCTTCGATACGCGCCACTTCCTGCAGGCCGATCTGGTGGATCTGCTCGGGCGCCATGTCGGTGGTGGTCTGGGTGTGGATGGCGTAACGGTAGCGGCGCTCGCCATCGGGCAATGACCAGATGCCTTCGGAGCCGCGGCCCTGCGCGGCGTATTCGTCGCGCACGAAGGCGGACAGCTTGGCGTAGGCCGGGCGGACCTGCTGGTCGATCGCGGCCAGCAACTGCTTGCGTAGCGCGGCGCGCTGCTCGGCCGGCACCGCGGCATCGAGCTTCTTCAACGGCGAGGCGAACGGGCTCTGCTCGCCGCTGAGCGCGGCGATCTTGTCGATCTGCTCGGGCAGGCGCTCCAGCAGGTAACGCGGCTGCACCAACCCGTCCCTGGCCCCCTGGCGCGACACCTCGATGACCTGCTCGATCACGCGCGGAATGGCCTGCAGCCGCGCAATGTAGTCCTGGTAATCCTTGGCGTTTTCGAACGGAAACGCATCGCCATACCCGGCCAACGCCAGCTGGATGCCGCCGACCGGCTCCAGCGGCATCGCATAGGTCTTCAGCTCGATGCCCTCCAGCCTGTCGCGCAACTGGCCCAGCATCATCTGCAGGCTGAGCTGGCGTTGCTCGTCCAGCGCCTTGGCGTCCACCGCTTCGAACTGCTCAAGCAGGTCGGCGGTCGCGGCGCGCTCGGCGTGCACGGCCGCAAGCGAATAATCGCTCCAGCGATCGTTGTAGCGCTTGTCGCCGATGATGCTGGCGAACTCCGGGTTGTGCTGCAGCTGGTATTGCCACTGCTTGTCCAGCAGCGCATCGAAGGCCTGGGCGGCCTGTTCGCTGCTGGTGGCCGGGGACGTGGCAGCCGACGTCTGCGGGGCTGGCGGCGCCGGCTTGCAGGCAGTGAACAAGGCGGCGGCCAGCAGGCCGATGGCGACAGGACGCAGATGCTTCATGCAGTGACTCCAGTAATGCGAAAACGGCGGAATGGCGTTATCGGCAAGGCCGGTCGCGCCCGGCGGCGCTCCTGCGCGTGCGAGGGCCCGTACAGGCTTACGCAAACGGTTGGTCGATCGCCGGCGACGGCGGCGTGAACCACTGCGCGCCGGCGTCGGTGACATGGAAATGGTCTTCCAGGCGCACGCCGAACTGCCCGGGCACCACGATCATCGGCTCGTTGCTGGCGCACATGCCCGGCTGCAGCGGCAGCGCATTGCCGCGCACCAGATACGGCGCCTCATGAATCGCCAGGCCGCAGCCATGGCCAGTGCGGTGCGGCAAGCCGGGCAACCGGTAGTCCGGCCCCAGGCCCGCCGCTTCCAGCACCGTGCGCGCTGCCTGGTCCACCGCTTCGCAGGCCACGCCCGGGCGGATCGCCGCGAATGCTGCGGCCTGCGCGGCCTGCTCCAGGTCCCAGATGCGCTGCTGCGCGTCGCTGGGCCTGCCATAGATCCAGGTGCGAGTGATATCGGAGTGGTAGCCCTGCACGGTGCAGCCGGTGTCGATCAGTACCAGCTCGCCTTCGCGCAGCTGCTGCTCGCCGGGAATGCCATGCGGAAACGCGGTGGCGTGGCCAAACTGCACGATGCAGAAGGTCGAGCCGTTGTCCGCGCCCAGCGCGCGATGCGCCTGGTCGATGAAGCGCACCAGCTGGTCGCTGCCGATGCCTTCGTGCGCGATGCCCGCGGCCAGGCGCTGCACCAGCAGGGTCATGTCGCAGGCCTGCTGCATCAGCGCCAGCTCGGCGGCCGACTTGCACATGCGGCACCCATCGATGATGCCGCCCGCGTCGCGGATGGCGGTGCCCAGGTGCGCGCGCAGGCCGGTGTGCACGGCAAACGCGATGCCCGGATCCAGCGCCAGCGCGTGGGCATGGCGATCGTCCATGACCTGCACCACCAGCGCATATGGGTCCTCGTGTTCTTCCCACAGGAACTTGGCTACCGGAATCTGCAACACCGCGTCCAGCGAGCCCTCCTCGAAGGCCGGGCAGATCAGCGCCGGGTCGCCATCGAGGGTGAGCAGCATCGCCACCAGCCGTTCGCTTGCCCCCCACGGCACGCCGGTGAAGTAGCGCAGCGAGGTGCCGGCGCCGATCAACAGCGCATCCACGCCGTGCGCACGCATCAACCCACGCGCACGCTCGATGCGCTGCGCATACTCATCGGCTGCGATCGGCGCGGCACGCTGCGTCCAGGGCGCCAGTTGCGCCTGTGCCTGCTCCAGCGACAGACCACCGATCTGGGTGCTCATGCGCCCGCTCCCACGTCGGCGCTGCTCCACCGCCCGTCCACCAGGCGCGCCACGCCGCCGGGATTGCGCTGGCGCAGTTCGATCGGCAACAAGGCGTCGGGCACGGCGTCGTAGCTGTGCAAGGCCGCAAAACGACGGATCGCGCCGGGCATCCCGACCGCGGTGAAGCCCGGATGCCCGGTGCTCGGGAACGGCCCGCCATGATTCTGCGCCGCGCTCACCGCCACGCCGGTCGGCATCTTGCTGTTGATCAGCCGCCCCACCCGCGCACGCAGCACCGGCGCGATCGCCTGCCAGGCGGCATCGTCGCTGCCATCGGCAGCGCGGTACAGCGTGCCGGTGAGGTTGCCTTCGAACGCGGCTGCCAGCTGCGCCATCTGCGCGGTGTCGCGTGCGCGCACCAGCAGGCTCACCGGGCCGAAGGCCTCGGTCTGCAACGCCTGCGGATTGGCCAGGAAGGCCTGCGCGTCCACGCTCAGCAAGGTCGGCGCATAGCGAAACCCGTCTTCGCCGGTATGTCCCCCGGCCAGCGCCGCCGCACCGGCCGCACGCAGACTCGCCACGCCCCGCTGTACGCCCTCAACCCCCGCGGCCGAGAACAGCACCATCGGCAATGCGTCCTCGAAATGCGCCCTGGTGGCGGCGACGAAGGCATCGCCCGCGTCGCCGTGCGGCACCACCACCACCCCCGGATTGGTGCAGAACTGCCCGCTGCCCATGGTGCACGAGGCAAAGAATTCCTGCGCCAATGCATCGCCGCGCTCGGCCAGCGCGCCGGGCAACAGGAACACCGGGTTGACGCTGGACAGCTCGGCATAGAACGGCACGCCAGCCGCGTCGGCCGCGGCCTTCAAGGCCAGCCCGCCGGCGCGGCTGCCGGTGAAGCCGATCGCCCCCAGCCGCGCATCGCCGGCCAGGCGCGTACCCAGCGCAGGGTCGAGGTGATACAGCAACTGCACCGCTGCCGCCGGCAGGCCTGCGGCCAGCAGCGCCTGATGCGCGAGCTGGGCCATGCGCTGGCTGGTGGCCGGGTGCAGCGGATGCGCCTTGGCGATCACCGGGTTGCGCGCGGCGATCGCCGAAGCGAAATCGCTGCCGGCAATCGCATTGAACGCGAACGGGAAATTGTTGGGGCCGAACACCAGCACCGGCTTGCCCAGCGGCGCCAGATGCGAACGCAGGTCGGCGGCGGTGTCGATGATGGGATTGGTCCAGCTGTAGCTGCGCACCGCCTTGGCCGCCTGGCGCAGCTGCCCGCTGGTGCGCGGCAACTCGTTGCCACGCAGGCGGGTGGGCGCCGGCAAGGCGGTTTCTGCATGCGCGAGTGCGACCAGGGTGTCGGCGTCGGCATCCAGCGCCTCGGCATAGCCCTCCAGGAACGCAGCGATGCGCTCGGCCGGTGCGGCGGCCAGTTCGGCGGCCACTGCCTGCGCGGCGCGCAGTGCGGCCTCGATGTCCTGGGCACCGCTGACCGGAAACAGCGGGCCGATCGGCTCGCCGGTACTGGGATCGGCAGCGCGGAAGCTGCCGTTCGCCTGGCTGGGCTGCCATTGGCCGGCGAGCAGGATGGGTTGCAGCGTGTCGTTCATTGCGGCACCTTCGATTGCATGGACTGGGTCGCTGCGCGATGTGCCGCAGCGGCTGAGCAGGGAGGCGATGCGCAGGTCGCACTGCGTGCGGCCTGCGCATCGATCGGGACACGACCGCCCTGCAGGCGGCTGCGTGCCGACGCGACACGCTGACAGAGTGTCGTGGCGTGCAGCGTCATGGTGCCTGCGCAATCACGACAGCTTGGGCGCGTGTGCGATGGCATGGTCGATCACCTTCAGCGCCGCCTCGCGCTCGGCACCGGCCACCACCAGCCGCGGCGCGCGCACCTGCTCGCTGCCCATGCCCACCTTCGCCTGCACCAGTTTGATCAGCTGCACGAAGGTAGGCACGGTATCCAGGCGCAGCAGCGGCAGGAACCAGTTGTACAGCTCCTTGGCCGCCGGGTAGCCGCCATCGCGCGCCAGCTCGAACAGACGCACCGACTCTCTGGGATACGCATTGACCAGGCCGGCGATCCAGCCCTTGGCACCCATGCTCAGGCCTTCGACGATGGCATCGTCCATGCCCACCAGCAGCGCCAGGCGGTCGCCCAGCAATTCCTGCAATGCGGCAAAGCGGCGCACGTCGCCGGAGGATTCCTTCACTGCCTGCAGATTCGGGAAGTCGCCGGCCAGCTCGGCGATCTGCGCCGGGCCGAAATCGGTCTTGTAGGCCACCGGATTGTTGTACAGGATCACCGGCAGATCGGTCGCGCCGATCACCGCGCGCACATGCGCGCCCATCTCGCGCCAATCGGTGGAATACACGTACGGCGGCAACACCATCAATCCGCCGCAGCCGATCTGCTTGGCCGCCTTGGCCAGCGCCACCGCCTCGCCGGTCGCCAGGCTGGCGATACCCGGCACCACCGGCACGCGGCCGTTGAGGGCAGTGACCAGGGTGCGCAGGATCGCCAGCTTGTCGTCCACGCTCAAGGTGGCCGCTTCGCCCAACGAGCCCAGCGGCACGATCGCGGTGCAGCCGGCGTCCACCAGCTGGTTGGCGTGCTTGCCGAGGAACTCGTGGTCGATCTCGCCGCTGGCGGTGAACGGGGTGGTGATGGCCGGCAACACGCCGTGCCAGAACGCAGCAATGCTCATGGGTGATTCCCTTGCGAGTCGGAAGTAAACGGGTCGGCCAGCGCCGCGAGGCGGACCGGGAACAACGGCGGCCGGCGGCCGGCGTCGGTGGAAAGATCGGGCAGGCAGCGGCCCAGTTCGGCCAGCGCGGTGCCGCAGATGCGGCCCTGGCAGGCGCCCATGCCGCAGCGCGACGCCAGCTTGGCGTCGCGTGCATCGTGGAAGTTGTTCAGCGCACCCAGCGGCACGTCTTCGCAGCGGCAGACCAGGGTGTCCGGGCGCGCCAGGGCGTGGATGCGCCGGTCCAGCGCGAATTGCTGTTGCAGCAGTTGCGCAAACGCGCGCGCCGCACGTCGGCGCGGCTGCAGCCGCAGCGCCTCGTCCGGCGCGCCGGCGGCCATGTGTCCGGCCATCGCGCCTTCGACCAGCGCGCAATCGCGCCCGCCGATGCCGCAGGCTTCGCCGGCCGCGAACACCTGGGTGACGCTGGTGCGCAGCAAGGCATCCACCTGCACCTGCCGATGTGCGCCGCAGGGCTCCAGCCGGCAGCCCAGCAATTGCGCCAGCTCGGTGTTGGGCACCAGGCCGTAGCCCACCGCAAGCTGATCGCAGGCAAGACGGCTGCGCCCGGCCGGCCCCTCCAGCTCCACTTCGCGCAGCTGCGTCTCGCCGTGCGCGGCCACCACCACGCTGCCGCTGCGATACCCGACCCGATGCAATTGCAGCCGCAGCGCTACCGCCTGCGCGGCCTTGCCCGGCCAGCGCCACAGCTGCGCGGCGAACCTGCGCAGTGCCGCCGCCGATGCCTGTTCGTGAATGCCCAGCACCGTGGCGCCATGCCGTTGCAAGGTCGCAGCGCTGGCCAACAGCAATGGCCCGCTGCCGGCCACCAGCACGCGCTTGCCGGCCAGCGGCCAGCCCTGCTTGGCCAGCGCCTGCGCCGCGCCGGCGCCGGTGACGCCGGGCAGCGTCCAGCCCGGAAACGGCAGCAAGAGCTCGCGCGCACCGGTGGCCAGCACCAGGGCGGCGTAATGCAGTTGCAGCGTGCCGTCCGGGCCATCGGCCAGCAGCCATCCGGGCTGCGCCAGCACGATCTGCGTGCGCGTCAGCAGCGTGATCGCGGCGGTATCGCCCACCTGCTGCAGCAACGCGCGCGCATCCCGCGATGCGCCGTGCCGCACATCGCTGCGCCACACCTGCCCACCCGCGCGCGGCTGCATGTCCACCACGCCCACGCGCACGCCGTGACTGGCCGCCGCCTGCGCCGCCGCCAGGCCTGCCGGGCCGGCACCGATCACCAGCACATCGAAATGCAGCACGCGCTCAGCCATCGGTGCGTACCTGCATGCCGTCGCGTGCCTCCACCAGGCAGGCGCGTTGCTGGCCGATCCCGTCGATGCGCACCCGGCATTCGAAACACACGCCCATGCCGCACAGCGGCGCACGCGGCTGCCCGCTGCTCGATTGCCGGAACTGCAGCGTGGCCTGCGCCACCGCGGCCGCCACGCTGGCACCGGCAGGCACCTCCACCGGCTGCGCATCCACCTGCAGGCGCACCGTCGCGCTCATGCGGCATGCCCCTGCACGGCGCGCGCCGGCGCATACGGCGCCGGGTCGATGGCAGGCGTGCGCCCGAGCAGGCTGTCCACGATCACCCGTGCGCTCCCCAGCGCCGTGGTGACACCCAGCCCCTCGTGCCCTGCCGCCACCCAGACATCGCACCGGCCGGGCACCGCCCCAAGATACGGCCGCCCGTCCGGCGTGGTCGGACGCAGGCCTGTCCATACGCGGATGGCCTGCAGCTCGCGCAGCACCGGCAAATAGGCGAATGCACGCTGCAGCATGCGTTGCAGCACCGGCATCGACAGCGCGCGATCGTGCTCGCCGAACTGCCGCGACGAACCGATCAGCAATTGCCCGGTGGGCCGCGGCTGCACGTTGAAGGCCACGCTGGTGTCGTCGGCGCCATGCGCCGAATCGGCATAGCCCAGTTCCAGCAACTGATGCCGGATCAGCCCAGGGTGGCGGTCGGTGATGACCAGGTGGCCCTTGCGCGGGCGCAGGGCCAGCTCCGGCAGCAGCTGCGGCAGCGCCACGCCGCTGGCCGCCAGCACCGGCCCGGACAGCTGCTGCCCATCGTCCAGGCGCACGCCCTGCTCCAGCAACTGCGCCACGCGGCGGCCAGCGAACAACTGCGCCCCCGCCGTGCAGGCCAGCCCCACCAGATGCCGGGCCACGCGCGGCGGGTACACCACCGCTTCGTCGGGTACCCGCATGCCGCCGGCCAGGCCCGGCACCAGCTGCGGCTCCAGGGCATACAGCTGCTGCGCATCGATGGCGTCAGCGTGCAGGCCGGCCGCTGCCAGCCGCGCGATCTTGGCCGGCACCGCCGCCAGCTCACGAGCATCGCGGGCCACCCACAAGGTGCCGCAACGGCTGAATTCGGCCTCGCTCAACGTGGCGAAGCGCTCCCACAGGCGCAGCGAATAGGCCGACAGCGCCAGCTCGGCCGGGTCGTCGTCCATCGCCACCAGATGGCCCATCGCCGCCGCGGTGGAGCCGCCGCCGATCGGCCCCGGCTCCACGATCGCCACACGCAGGCCCTCGCCCGCCGCGGCCTCGGCGCAGGCGGCGCCGACAATACCGGCGCCGATCACGATCAGGTCGTAACTGCGTCGCGTGGAAGCGGTAGAGGTTCCGCCCTCGGCGCGGGTTGCAGCACCGGCTGGCCTGTCGTTCGCAGACGCCGGCGCCGAACCAGCCGCCGACGCGACCGACGCAGGTTCCGGCGCGGGCCGCGCGGCGTGCATCAGGCCACGATGCCCCAGGCGAACGGATCGGCCGGGTCGATGACCAGCTGCGAGCGCGCCGTGATATGCGCCTGCCCGCTGATGCGCGGCGCAATGCCACGCCCGCTCAGCCGATAACTGCCCTCGAAAGCGCTGCCCAGGATGCCTTGCTGCACCCAGCGCTCGCCTTCGCCCAGCTTGCCGTCGGCGGCCAGGCAGGCCAGCTTGGCGCTGGTGCCGGTGCCGCAGGGCGAACGGTCGTAGGCCAGCCCCGGGCACAGCACGAAATTGCGCGCCACGCCGCTGCCGTCGGGCGCGGCGCCGTTGACTTCGATGTGATCGATTTCGCCCCCCGCCTCCCCCGTGATCCCGGCCGCTTCCAGCGCCAGCCGGATCGCCTCGGTGTACGCGGTGAGCTCGCGCTGATGCGCCAGGTCCAGCACGCACGGCGCCTGCTCGGTGATAAAGAACCAGTTGCCGCCCCAGGCCACGTCGCCGCGCACCCGCCCGTAGCCCGGCACGTCCACCTCCACCCCGGCGGCGGCGCGATAGCTCTCGACGTTGTCCACCCACACCGTGCCGTCGGCGGCCAGCTCCACCCCCACGGTGCCGACCGGGGTTTCGATGCGGTGCTGCCCTGGCCCGATCCGCCCCAGTTCCGCCAGCGTGCGCACCACCCCGATGGTGCCGTGGCCGCACATCCCCAGATAACCCACGTTGTTGAAGAAGATCACTCCGGTGCAGGCGCTCGGGTCCCGCGGCGGCAGCAACAGCGCGCCCACCATGGTGTCCGAGCCGCGCGGTTCGCAGGCGATGGCGCTGCGCCAGCGATCGAAGTCGCGGCCAAAGCGCTCGCGACACTGCGCCAGGTCGCCCTCGCCCAGGTCGGGGAAGCCGGAGAGCACCACGCGGGTAGGTTCGCCGGCGGTATGGGAGTCGATGACGTCGATGGTGTGCATGACCCATGCTCCCACCGCCGGCCCGCGAACGACTAGCGTGCAATGCGAAGTGAAAATGCGGAAATCCGCACAATCGACAAGCTGCTTCAGGGCCGCGCGTTTGCGCTAGGATCAATAACGGGCTGCACCTTTCGTACAGCCGTCCAACCGTGACTGCCACCATGACCCCGATGGACCTCAACCTGCCCGCGCTGGAAATGCAGACGCTGTTCGATGCACTGCCGGACGTGGTGTTCTTCATCAAGGATGGCGAAGGCCGCTACACCCACTGCAATCTCACCCTGGTGCGCCGGCTCGGGCGCAAGCTGCGCAGCGAGATCATCGGGCGCTCGCCGCTGGAGGTATTTCCGCTGCCGCTGGGCGGCAGCTACATGATGCAGGACCGTCGCGTGCTGCTCGGCGAACTCATCGACAACCAGCTGGAAGTGCACCTGTATCCCAACCGGTTGCCCGGCTGGTGCCTGACCTTCAAGCGCCCGCTGTGCGAGGCCAACGAGGTGATCGGCGTGGTCGGCATCTCGCGCGACCTGGGCCAGCCCGACAACCGCCATTCGGCCTACGAACGCCTCAGCCAGGTGATGGACCACATGCAGGCCAACTTCGGCGACAACCTGCGCGTGCAGGCCCTGGCCGACCTGGCCGGGTTGTCGGTGGCGCAGCTGGAACGGCACTTCCGCCGCGTGTTCCAGGTCACCCCGCAGCAGCTGCTGACCAAGCTGCGCATCGAATCGGCGATGCGGCTGCTGTACGGCGAGGACAGTATCGCCAGCATCGGCCAGCGCTGCGGCTTCGCCGACCAGAGCGCGTTCGCGCGCCAGTTCAAGGCCACCGTCGGCATGACGCCGCGCGATTATCGGGCCCTCAAGGGACAGCTGTAAGTCTGCATCCAAGCGCTGACACAAAGCTGGCACAAATGCCGAATTCGGCAGCATGGCAGGGCTCGCTGACGTCATCCTGGCCGCCGACCTGACAGCGCAGCACTGAAAGGCGCGTCAAGGTGCGCCGGGGCCCGGATGGTAGAATTCCCGGTTTCCCCTACTGCGTTGCCAATGGCCAGCTTTTTCCGCCGCAACAAGCCCACCACGCCCGACAGCTCGCGTACTTCGCGCTACAGCCTGGAAGAACTGGCAGCCGCATTTCCCACCGCACCGGCTGCCGCCACGCCTGGCTCGCCGCTCGAGGCCATGCCGCCTGCGCAGACCGGCACAGCGCCGGCCATCGAAACGCCAGTAACGCCCGCGCCAGCCGCAGCGCCCGCGCCGATGGCGGACACCCCCAAGTCGGCTGTGACCCCGGCCGACGCGCTCGCGCGCGACATCGCGGCACGCACCGGCCAGGCGCAGAGCATCGCCGCGGTGCCGAGCGCGCCGGCGCCGCCTGCCGCAGCAGCACCGTCCGCCCTGCAGGCCCTGCCGGATCCGGCACCGAGCGCTGCGCCCACCCCGCCGACCCCGGTGGTGGTGGTTCCGCCGGTGGTCGTGCAGCGGCAGCATGTGCCGGACGCGCCTGCTGCCGCGCCCGCCCCTGCGGCAGCTCCCCCGACGCAGCCTGCAGCGCCAGCACCGGCCACCACACCATCAGGTGCCGCACCTGCTGCTGCCGTCCCAGCAGCCATCCCATCGGTCGCCGCTGCGCCGGCCATCGTGCCACCGGCAGCAACCCCAGCGGCCTCCGCTGCCCCTGCCGCCGCTCCCGCAAGCGCCACTCCGGTGGTCACCGCACCCGCCATCGTCAGCAGTCCGGCGCCGGCCACGCAGGTTGGCGACAGCATCGTCGGCCAGCACGATGCCCTGCCCGCTGCGCCGGCCGGCAAACCCGGCTGGCGTGAGCGGCTGCGCAACAGCAGCTTCGCGCGCAGCTTCGGTGGGCTGTTCTCGCGCAACCCCAAGCTCGACGACGACCTGCTCGACGAGATCGAAACCGCGCTGATCACCGCCGACGTCGGCATCGGCGCCACCACCGCGCTGGTGGAAGGCCTGCGCAAGCGCATGAAATCGCGCGAATTCGCCGACGCCCAGGCACTGTTCAAGGCCTTGCGCGCCGACCTCATCGCGCTGCTGCAGCCGGTGTCCAAGCCGCTGCTGATCGACCGCTCGCTCAAGCCCTTCGTGGTGCTCACCGTCGGCGTCAACGGCGTCGGCAAGACCACCACCATCGGCAAGCTCGCCAAGCGCTTCAAGGACGAAGGCCACAGCCTGATGCTGGCCGCCGGCGACACCTTCCGCGCCGCCGCGGTGGCACAGCTGCAGGCCTGGGGCGACCGCAATGGCGTGGCGGTGATCGCGCAGGGGCAGAACGCCGACGCCGCGTCGGTGGCCTTCGATGCGCTGCAGGCCGCCAAGGCGCGCGGTACCGATGTATTGATCGCCGACACCGCCGGCCGCCTGCACACCCAGACCGGCCTGATGAACGAACTGGGCAAGATCCGCCGCGTGCTCGGCAAGATCGACGCCGCCGCCCCGCACGAAGTGCTGATGGTCATCGACGGCACCACCGGCCAGAACGCCATTTCGCAGCTGCGTCAGTTCCATGCCGCGGCCGGCGTCACCGGCCTGGTGGTGACCAAGCTCGATGGCACCGCCAAGGGCGGCGTGGTATTCGCACTGGCACGCGAGTTCAACATCCCGATCCGCTTCGCCGGCATCGGCGAACGGCCGGAGGACCTGCGCGTGTTCGACCCGGTGGCCTTCGTGGATGCCTTGTTGCCGGAGGCGCTGGGCGGTTGATTGAGAGCCGGGACCCGGGACCGGGGACCGGGGACAGCACAGGCAGCGGTAACTGTCGCCGCCGCCGCACCACGCAATCGACGTAATGCCAGCCCGGCACGTTCTTGAAAGCCGTTCGCTTGGCTTGCGGCGGTTGCTGCAGGCACCAACAACGTCGGCGCGGATACAGCACGGTGACAAGGGCGCTGTACAGCATGGCTGCTGCCCACGTTGCACTTTTGCGCTCGCGGGAGGTAGTCACGGCGGACCGTCTGCACCTGGCCACTGCGCGCGACGTCCCGTTGGCCGCTCCAGGCCCCGCAGATCGCCGGGCGACGGCGACGGCCCTGCACTCCGCACCATCGCCCGGCCGGCCACGATGGCCGGCAAGGTATGTCATCGTCCGACGGTTCAAGCACGCCCCCAAGCCTCTCTCTTTCCAGCCAGCAGACCTCATGCCCGCCGATCCCGCCGCTTCTTCTTCAGACAGCTTCGTCGCTGCGTTGCTGCACTGGTTCGACGACCACGGCCGCCACGATCTGCCCTGGCAGCATCCGCGTGCGCCATACCGGGTCTGGCTGTCGGAAATCATGCTGCAGCAGACCCAGGTTGCGGTGGTCATTCCCTACTTCCAGAAGTTCGTCGCGCGTTTCCCGACCCTGCCCGATCTGGCCGCCGCCGATAACGACAGCGTCATGGCGCACTGGGCCGGGTTGGGCTACTACGCGCGGGCGCGCAATCTGCATGCCGCCGCCCGGCAATGCGTCGCCTTGCACGGCGGCGAGCTGCCGCGCGATCTCGATGCCTTGCTTGCGCTGCCCGGCATCGGCCGCAGCACCGCCGGCGCGATCCTCAGCCAGGCCTGGAACGACCGTTTCCCGATCATGGACGGCAACGTCAAACGCGTGTTGACGCGCTTCCACGGCATTGCCGGCTACCCCGGGCTGCCGGTGGTGGAAAAGCAGCTCTGGCAGCTGGCGAGCATGCACGTTGCACAGGTTCCCGACGGTCGCCTGGCCGACTACGCGCAGGCGCAGATGGATTTCGGCGCCACCTTGTGCACGCGCGCCAGACCGGCCTGCATCGTGTGCCCGCTGCAGCAGGCATGCGTCGCGCGCCGCGAAGGGCTGGTGGACGCATTGCCCACCCCCAAACCGGGCAAGGTGTTGCCCGAGCGCGAAGCCACGGCGCTGCTGCTGGAAAACACGCAGGGCGAGATCCTGCTGCAGCGCCGCCCGCCCACCGGCATCTGGGCCTCGCTATGGACGCTGCCGCAGGCCGACACCGACAGCGGCATGCGCGCCTGGTTCGCCAGCCATATCGACGGCGACTACGAACGCGCCGACGCGCTACCGCTGCTGGTGCATACCTTCAGCCATTACCGCCTGCATCTGCAGCCCTTGCGCCTGCGCAAGGTCGCGCTGCGCGCAGCGGTGCGCGACAATGACGACCTGCGTTGGGTGGCCCGCGCCGATCTCGCTTCGCTGGGCCTTCCCGCACCGATCCGCAAGCTGCTCGCTACGCTCTAATCGCTTCGAAGGAAATCGCATGTCCCGCACCGTGTTCTGCCAGTACCAGCAATGCGATACCGAAGGCCTGGATTTCGTGCCCTACCCCGGCGAACTTGGCCAGCGCGTGTTCGCGCAGATCGGCAAGACCGCCTGGCAGGCGTGGCTGGCGCACCAGACCATGCTGATCAACGAAAACCGGCTGTCGCCGCGCGACCCCAAGCACCGCGCCTTTCTCGAGACCGAGCTGCAGAAGTTCCTGTTCGAGCGCAACGCCGACAAGCCGGAAGGCTATGTCGCGCCGCTGGGCGAGGAATAGTCAGGCAGGGATTCGGGGTTCGGGATTCGGGATTCGGGATTCGGGATTTGGGATTGAAGACGTCGGCCGCGATGGGGCGGAACCGCGGCAAGCGAATCTCTTGCTGAGAAGATCTGCCAAGTCGCTCGCGCCGGCTGTCGCCGCCTCAACCCACGCCAGTGGGCCCATCCAGCAGCATGCGGATGCGCTTGAGCAATTCCTTCTGCGTGTACGGCTTGTTGACCACGTCGAACTCCGCTCCGCCCACATCGGTTCGCTGGATGCTGGCATCGGCATAGCCGGTGGTCAGCAATACCTTGATCCTTGGCAGCATGCGTCGCGCCTCGCGCGCGAGCACCACCCCGTTCATGCCACCGGGCATGATCAGGTCGGTGAACAAGGCATCCACCTCCGGGTGCTGCTCCAGCAGCTCCACCGCCTCGCGCCCGCTCGATGCAGAGAGGATGCGGTAACCGGCGTTCTCCAGGAACATCCTGGCCACCACCGCCACGTCCTGCTTGTCTTCCACCACCAGGATGGTCTCGTTGCCACCCTTGTCGATCGCACGGCTCTTGGCCAGCTGCAGATCGTTCTCGAACTCGCTGGACGCCGGGAAATACAGGCGCACCGTGGTGCCCTCGCCCACTTCGCTGTAGATGCGCACGGTGCCGCCGGATTGCTTGACGAAGCCGTACACCATCGACAGCCCCAGGCCGGTGCCCTGGCCTTCGTCCTTGGTGGTGAAGAACGGCTCCATCACCCGGCTGGCCACTTCCGGCGGCATGCCCGAACCGGTGTCGCTGACCGCAATGCTGACGTAGCGGCCGGGTGCCAGCTGGTGGTGCATCGCCAGATCGTGATTGGTGATCTCCACGTTCTGCGTCTGCACGGTGACTTCCTTGCGCTCGGACTGCGCCATCGCATCGCGCGCGTTGATCAGCACGTTCAATAGCGCCACTTCGGCCTGCGTGGTGTCGATCTGGCAATTCCACAAACCCTCTTCCAGCGACTGCCGCAAGCTGATGCCGCCGCCCAGCGCGCGCTCGGCCATGTTGTTCATGCCCGACACTAGGCCATTGAGATTGACCACCCGCCCGCGCAGCTTCTGCTTGCGCGAGAACGCCAGCAACTGCTGGGTGAGCGTGGCGGCCTTGGCGGCCGCGGTTGCGGCATGCTCGGCACTGAAGGCGATGCGCTCGGCATTCTTTGCGGCATCGCCGGAGGCCATCATCTGGATCACCTCCAGATGCCCGGACATCACCTGCAGCAGGTTGTTGAAATCGTGCGCGATTCCGCCAGTCAACTGCCCCAGCGCCTCCATCTTCTGCGCCTGGCGCAGCGCGTCTTCGGCATCGCGGCGTCGGCTCACATCCAGCTGCGAGCCGAAGAAGTACACCAGGTTGCCCTGATCGTCGAATACCGGCGAGACGAACAGCGCATTCCAGAACGAGGAGCCGTCCTTGCGGTAATTCAGCACCTCGGTGGCGAATTCGCGGCGGTTCTCGATCGACTCGCGTACGTCCTGCACGCTGGCCGGATCGGTCTCCGGGCCCTGCAGGAAACGGCAGTTGTTGCCGATGATTTCCTCGGCCGAATATCCGGTCATTTCCAGGAAGGCGCGGTTGGCGAACACGATCGGATTGTCCGGCAGATGCGGGTCGGTCACCGTCATCGGCATGCGCGTGGTTTCCACCGCAGCAAAGAAGATGTCCGAGCGGTGCTTCTCGACCGGCAGGCTGCGAGTTTTGCTGATCATGGGCGCTCGCAGCTCCTGGTGACGGGAATCGTTCAAGTGGTGTTCTCCGCGGGGCCATTCCCGTTCCCGCAGTTTAGTTGGCTGCAGTGAGTCGATTCCTCACATCGATGAGCCTTTCCCATACGACCACGCCCATCCATGCAACCGAATCGGCCGCTGCCCCGCACAGCCGAATCCACGGCATCGCATGCACGCAACGCTCACAAGCATCCATCTGCAGGCGCTCTCGGCTTTCGGCATGGACGCATCATTGCCATTACCTGGTCCATGTCGAGGAGACACGCATTGACGCCAGGTTGCTCATCGAATCGACTGATTTGCTACTGCAGCCATGGCACATACCGCGCGGGGCGCAGCTACTCGCCTGCGGTTTCGCCGAGGCGGTATTCCTTCGGATCCAGAAATTCCGCCAGGCACGAGCCCACCCGCAAGGCCTGCTCGCGCGCATCGCCGCGATAGTCGCCCTCTCCGGCACCTTCGATCGTGGCGATCGGCGCGCTGCGGTCGCGGTGATAGACGAACGCAGTCGAAAACCACCGGGTTTCGCCGGGTGCCTGACTTTCCATCGTTTCCACGCGAAATTCGCCGCAGTAGCCGTGGATCAATGTGCGTCGAAGGGTGTTGTGGGTCATGCGCAAAGTATCGCCACGCCGGGCTGAAGATCGCGTGGAAAACCAGGCCGCGAACAACGGCACCGGCCACTTGCCGCGTGCGCTGCAGAAGCAGTGATCAAGCTGTCTCCACCGCGGCACCCATCCATCACACACCAGCGCCAATCGAGCGAGCAACGCCATCGACACCGCCGCAACGAACGGTCGGATCAGCAGCCATGCGAAGGAGAAATCACGGAACCGGGAGACGCCGGAAAGCCTTGCGAACGAAGGCTTGCAGAAAATGGTGGCCGAGGACGGAATCGAACCGCCGACACGGGGATTTTCAATCCCCTGCTCTACCAACTGAGCTACTCGGCCACTTGCCTGCAACACGATGCCTGCGTTGCGAGGACGCGCATCATAGCGAGCAGGCGAAGTTTGGGCAAGCGTTGCGGCCAACTTTGTTGCCAGGCCAGGTTTTAGGAAGGTTTCTTGCGCCGGTTCACGCCGCGCGGCGGGGTGCATGGCCTAGCCTGCGCGCGTCCACCGGAGATCCTCATGCGCCTGCCCCGCCTGTTGTTGTCGTGCATTGCCCTGCTGCCGCTGACGGCGCTTGCGCAGCAACCGGTGCGTGCGGTGCCGCAGCTGGATCTGTCACGCTACGCCGGGCAGTGGCATGAGATCGCGCATCTGCCGGTGTCGTTTCAGAAGAAGTGCCGCGGCGACATCACCGCCAGCTACACGCTGCGCGACGATGGCCTGATCGGGGTGCGCAATGGTTGCCGCACCGTCAACGGCGAGCTGGCCCAGGCCGACGGCGTGGCGCGCCCGGTCCAGGGCCAACCCGGTCAGTTGCAGGTGCGTTTCGCCCCCGAATGGCTGGGCTGGTTGCCGCTGGTGTGGGCCGACTACTGGGTGATCGCGCTGGATCCGGACTATCAATGGGCGGTGGTCGGCGAGCCGGACCGCAAGTACCTGTGGATCCTGTCGCGCTCGCCGCAGATGCCGCGCGCGCAGTTCGAGCAGCTCAAGGCGCAGGCCACCCGCATGGGCTACGACCTGTCGCCACTGATAGTGGCTGCGCCATTGCTGTGAATCAGGCCGCCTGACAACCGCTGACGGCGACGTCGCCCTGGATGGGCCAGCACACCTCCGGCGCCGCCGCCGGGCAGACGCGCCGGTGCCAGCCCCACGCCGGTTCCGAGCTCACCGTCTTCGCCCACCTTGCGACTGCTCGCGACATTCTGTTGGCCGCTCCAGGCAGCAAGGCGCCATCCGTACTGCGTAGTATTCTTGGCGCCGCCTCATCGCCAAGGACCCAAGTACATGCGTCGTGCCTATCGCCTTCTGATCGTGTCGCTGGCCTGCGGGCTGCTGTTGAGCGGCTGTGGCGGCGCGGTGCGCCGTGTGTCCGAGCCGGCAGCCAGCATCCAGCAACTCACCGTGCGTGCCGACGGCTCGTGGTCGGTGGATCTGCGCCTGCAGAACTACAGCAGCATTCCGATGCAGTTCGAGCGCGTGGCGCTGGAGATCTCCGCCGGCGATCAGGTGGCCGGCAAGCTCGACCAGGCCGTGGGCATCTCGATCGGCCCGGAAACCGCCGACATGGTCACCGTCAACCTGCAACCCACCTCGCTGGGCCGGATTACCGTGGCCGACGTGCTCGCCGGCGGCCGCTCGCTGCCCTATACCCTCAAGGGCACCGTGTGGGCGACCCCGCAGGACAAGAAACAACGCGAGTTCGCGGTGGAATCGCGCAACACGCTCAGCCCGGCCCCCGGCCTCAACGGCGTGCTGCGCTGACGCGCACGCCTCCCGTACCGTCTTCGAAGGATCCCGCATGAGCAGCTATACCGCCCCGCTGACCGACTTCCGTTTCGCCCTGCACGACGTCCTGGGCGCCGAAGCCCTGTTCGCCCGGCTCGGCTACACCGAGGCCAGCGCCGACATCATCGATGCCGTGCTCGAAGAGGCCGGCCGCTTCACCACCCAGGTGCTGGCGCCGCTGAACAGCGTGGGCGACGAAATCGGCTGCGCCTTCGACAAGAGCACCCACGCGGTGACCACCCCGCCCGGCTTCCGCGCCGCCTACGATCAGTTCGTGGAAGGCGGCTGGAACGGGCTGACCGCCGAGCCCGAATTCGGCGGCCAGGGCATGCCGCATCTGCTGGGCGTGCCGCTCAACGAAATGATCAACTCCGCCAATCTGGCCTGGGGCAACTTCCCGCTGCTCTCGCATGGCGCCACCGAGGCGCTGCGCCAGCACGGCGAGGCCTGGCAGCAGGAGGTCTTCCTCAAGCCGCTGATCGACGGCCGCTGGACCGGCACCATGTGCCTGACCGAACCGCACTGCGGCACCGACCTGGGCCTGCTCAAGACCCGCGCCGAGCCCAATGCCGACGGCAGCTACGCCATCACCGGCACCAAGATCTTCATCACCGCCGGCGAGCACGACCTCACCGACAACATCGTGCATCTGGTGCTGGCCAAGCTGCCCGATGCCCCGGCTGGCGCCAAGGGCATCTCGCTGTTCGTCACTCCCAAGTTCAAGGTGGGCCGCGACGGCACGGTGGGCGAACGCAACGCACTGCATTGCGGCTCGATCGAATACAAGATGGGCATCAAGGGCTCGGTGACCTGCGTGATGAACTTCGAGGGCGCCCAGGGCTATCTGGTCGGCCAGCCGCACAAGGGACTGCAGGCGATGTTCACCATGATGAACACTGCGCGCCTGAGTGTGGGCCTGCAAGGCATCGGCCTGTCCGAGCGCGCCTACCAGAACGCCCTGCGCTACACCCGCGAGCGGCTGCAGTCGCGCGCACTCAGCGGCGCCAAGGCACCGGACAAGCCTGCAGACCCGATCATCGTGCACCCGGACGTGCGCCGCATGTTGCTGACCATCAAGTCGCTGACCGAAGGCAGCCGACTGCTGGCCCTGCACGCGGCCAGCCTGGTCGACCTGGCCCACCGTGGTGCCAGCGAGCAGGAACGCAATGATGCCGAGACCCTGGTGAGCTTCCTCACCCCGATCTCCAAGGCCTGCCAGACCGAGTGGTCGATCGAGAACACCTACCACGCGCTGCAGTGCTTCGGCGGCCACGGCTACATCCGCGAGTACGGCATGGAGCAGCTGGCGCGCGATGCCCGCATCACCACCATCTACGAAGGCACCACCGGCATCCAGGCGCTGGACCTGATCGGCCGCAAGACCGCCGCCAGCCAGGCCGCCGGGCTCAAGCTGTTCCTGGCCGACGTGGAAACCTTCGCCAAGGCACAGGAAGACAATGCGGCACTGGCCGAGTTCATCAAGCCGCTGCGCGACAAGGCCAGCGAATGGGCCATGCTGACCCGCGACGTGCTCGACCGCGCCGCGCGCAACCCGGACGAACTGGGTGCGGCCAGCTACGACTACCTGTTCTATTCCGGCTACGTGGTGCTGGCGTACTGGTGGGCGCGCAGCGTGGCCGCCGCCGATGCCTCGGCGCAGGGCGAGGAGTTCAAGCGCGCCAAGCGCGAGACGGCACGCTTCTATTTCGCCCGCATCCTGCCGCGCACGCTGACCCACGCCGCTACCATCCGCAGCGGCGCCGCACCGTTGATGACGCTGGAGGCGGAGCTGTTCGGCGACGCCTGAGCGCCAGCGCATCGCGGCAGGCTGCCGCCGTCGTAGGAGCGGACCTGGCCGCGACAAGCCGACACAGATCGGCAAAGCCTCGCGCCCGGGGGCGCTCCTACAGATAACCATCACGACCCCCGCTGTCGTAGGAGCGGACCTGGCCGCGACGAGGCCGTTCGCTGCGATACACAAACTGTCAACGATCGGGTATAAGCTGTTTTCCCGATGGAGACAGACACGCACGCAGGTGATGTGATCTTCCCCGGAGGCAGCACTGCTCCGGTCGCGGGCAGCGCTGTCGCTGCGATCCAGCAACTGCCCACCTTGCGCCTGCTCTCGCTCGATGCGCATGGCCGGGTACTGGACTGGATCAACTGGCAGGACGCTGCCTGCCTGTATGCACGCGATGCGGTGTCCTGGACGCTGGGCGAGCCCTGCATGCAGATCCACGGCGGCATCTCGCGGCTCACCGGCGAACGCAGCACGCTGGACCTGCATCCCATCATCGCCGCACGCGGCCATGCCCGTTCGCGCGCGCTGGACCCCACCCCCACGCTCAGCAACACCGCGCTGTTCGCGCGCGATGCGCAGTTGTGCATGTATTGCGGCCAGCATTTCAGTCGCCCGCATCTGACCCGCGACCACGTGATGCCGGTCTCCAAGGGCGGGCGCGACACCTGGGAGAACGTGGTCACCGCCTGCTTCCAGTGCAATTCGCGCAAGGCCAACCGCACCCCGCAGCAGGCGCACATGCCGCTGCTGGCGGTGCCGTACCGGCCAAGCTGGATCGAGCACCTGATCCTGTCCAACCGCAACATCCTCTCCGACCAGATGGCGTTCCTGCGCGCCCAGTTGCCGAAACGTTCGAAATTGTCGCTGTAAGGCGCATCGGGCCGCTTCTGATCTTCACCGCGACCGCGCCGATCTTCGGCCGACCCGGCGCGTCGGCAAGTCGCTCGTCCGCCAGCCAGGCATGCCGCGCGCAAGCACCGTGCAGCCGCCGCGTCTGGCCCCCCATCACTGCCAGGAATGCATCGCGCAGGGTGCGGCAGATTGCCGCAGGCGCCTGCGTGCAGGGCACAGGCCAGCAGCACCGGGGCCGCATCGTCCTCACCGCCCGCTGACAGCTGAACCGGTTTGCTTGCCGGGCCTTCGCATGGGGAGGACAATATGGTTTCAGCACATTGACACGATGATGATCGACTCCACCCGCTATCCGCGCCTGTCGCGCATCCAGACCCCCGACGACCTGCGCCGCTTCGACGAGGCCGAGCTTGCGGCCATCGCAGACGAATTGCGCGCCTATCTCATCGAATCGGTGGGCAAGAGCGGCGGGCACTTCGCGGCCGGGCTGGGCGTGATCGAACTCACCGTGGCCCTGCACTATCTCTACCAGACTCCGGTCGATCAGCTGGTGTGGGACGTCGGGCATCAGACCTACCCGCACAAGATCCTCACCGGCCGGCGCGACCAGATCCACACGGTCAAGCAGAAGGACGGCGTGGCGCCGTTTCCCAAGCGCGAGGAGAGTCTCTACGACACCTTCGGCGTCGGTCATTCGTCGACCTCGATCTCGGCCGCGCTCGGCATGGCGATCGCCGCCCAGCGCAATGGCGACGACCGCAAGGTGGTGGCGGTGATCGGCGACGGTGCGATGACCGCCGGCATGGTGTACGAGGCGCTCAACCATGCCGGCGGCATGGACCCGGAGCCGAACCTGCTGGTGATCCTCAACGACAATCGCATGTCGATCTCCGAGGCGGTGGGCGGGCTGACCAAGATGCTCGGCCGTGCCAGCGGCAGCCGTACCCTCAATGCCATCCGTGAGGGCGGCAAGAAGATCCTCGGCGACAAGAAGAACAATCCCACCGCACGCTTCGTGCGGCGTTGGGAAGAACACTGGAAGGGCATGTTCGTGCCGTCCACGCTATTCGAGGAAATGGGCTTCCACTACACCGGCCCGATCGATGGCCACGACCTGCCCGGCCTGGTCGGCGCGCTGAAGACGCTCAAGACCCTCAAGGGCCCGCAGCTGCTGCACGTCATCACCACCAAGGGCAAGGGCTACGAGCTGGCCGAAGGCGACCAGATCGGTTATCACGCGGTCGGCCCGTTCGACCCGAGCAAGGGCCTGGTCGCCAAGACCGGCGCCAGGAAGCCGACCTATACCGATGTCTTCAGCGACTGGGTCTGCGACATGGCGGCCGCCGAGCCCAGGCTGCTGGTGATCACCCCGGCGATGCGCGAAGGCTCGGGGCTGGTGCGCTTCAGCAAGGAGTATCCGCAGCGCTACTTCGATGTGGCCATTGCCGAACAGCATGCGGTGACGCTGGCCGCCGGCATGGCCACGCAAGGCGCCAAACCGGTGGTGGCGATCTATTCCACCTTCCTGCAGCGCGGCTACGACCAGCTGGTGCACGACGTGGCGGTGCAGAAGCTCGACGTGCTGTTCGCGATCGATCGCGGTGGCGTGGTCGGCCCGGACGGCGCCACCCATGCCGGCAACCTGGACCTGAGTTTCCTGCGCTGCGTGCCGCACATGGTGGTGATGGCGCCAGCCGACGAAGCCGAATGCCGCCAGATGTTGAGCACCGGCGTGCACTACGCAGGCCCGGCCGCGGTGCGCTACCCGCGCGGCACCGGCCCGGGCGTAGCACTGGATGCCTCGCTGACCGCCCTGCCGATCGGCAAGGCGCAGCTGCGCCACAGCGGCACGCGCATCGCCCTGCTGGGCTTCGGCGCATGCGTGGACGCCGCCGAGGCGGTGGGCCGCGAACTTGGCCTCACCGTGGTCAACATGCGCTTCGTCAAACCGCTGGACAAGGCGATGCTGCTGGAACTTGCCCGGACCCACGACGGCTTCGTCACCATCGAAGACAACGTAGTGGCCGGCGGCGCAGGCTCGGGCGTGTCCGAGCTGCTCAATGCCGAAGGCGTGCTGATGGCGATGCTGCACCTGGGTCTGCCGGACAGCTTCCAGCAGCACGCCAGCCGCGAAGACCTGCTGGCCGAAGCCGGCATCGACCAGGCCGGCATCCGTGCCGCGGTGCTCAAGCGCTGGCCACAGCTGATGGCCACCAGCGCACCGGCATTGAACGCTGCCGCGGGCTGAGCGCGACCGACCCGTCACGCCGCAACCACCCGGTGACGGCAGTTGCACAGGAACCGGCAGACGCCCTGCGTATGCCGGTTTTTCTCTGGCCGATCTACCGGCCCGTCAACCTCGCTGCGCAGTCGCACCAGACGCACCGCACCGTGGCGCTGTCTCGCGCGATCGCAGGCGCATGGTTGCATTGCCGCCGCGTGCGGCTGCAGCGCGAGATCATGCCACTCGCCTGAGACGCTACGCCGGCACCGCGCCGCTGCACTGAAACGCGTCCACCAGCTCCACGATGCGGCCACGCGCGTGCAAGGCATGCAGCTCCGTCTGCAACCGACGCACACCCCGGCCCGGCTCGGGAGACGCCAGTGCCTGGCGCAACAGCGCCGGCAGCCCATCCAGTTCCCGCAGCCACCATGCCGCACCGGCGGCCTGCAACCGTGCGGCGTGGTCGAACTGGTCGTAGTCCAGTGGATACACGATGGACGGCAGCCCCGCATCCAGGCAGGCGTACAGGATGCCGGCACCGCCGTGGTGAACCACCAGCGCGTAGCGATGCAGGTGCTGCGCATAGTCCACGTAGGGCAGACGCCGGTAGTTGCCGCATGCCGGCCGCGGCGGTGCGGCGGTATCGCCATCGCTGAAGTGGAACACCACCTCCGGAAACTGCGGCGCCAGCGCGCGCAACACCGCATCCATGCGCTGCTTGACCCATTGCAGGTGCGTACCCAGGGTCACCAGCACATGCCGCCGCCCGGCGAGAAACTCCGGTGCCTGCACGGCTGACGGGGGCGTGCACAACTGCGGCCCGACAAAGCGCAGTGCGGCGGGCCAGCGCTGTGCGAATTCGAACGACGGCACTCCCAGGGCCAGGATGCACTGCGGCGAATACACCGCCTCGCTGCCATCGTTGCGGTACAGCGCCGGCAAGCCGCAGGCCCGCATCTGCCGCCGGTAGCAGGCATGCAGGCTGCGCTTGAAGCCGCGGGTGAGCCGCCGGGCGATCGCATGCCAGGCACGCTGGCGCAGCGTGGTCACAGGCAGCAGGCCACCGAAGTACGCCGGCGGCCCGTCGCCGGTTTCGATCACGCAGGGCGATGGCATGCTGGTCCACCAGGCGATGCCCATCGCCTGCGCCGCCAGCCCGGCACTGGGCAGGGTGAAATCGGCGATCACCAGGTCCGGCCGCCGCGTGCGCCAACGCGCCTGCAGCGCATCGCCCACCTGCGCCATCAATCCCAGCGCGTTGTGCAGCTGCCGGCGCAGCCGCAGCGGATTGTGGCCCACCGCATGCGGCGGATTGGCGATCTCCAGCAACACGCGGTCGGCGTGCGCATCCAGGACGCCTGCGCCGCGCAAGCCACATGCCTGGATACGCGCCTGCGCAGCCGGCGTGCTGATCACGTGCACGTCGTGATGCGGCGCCAGCTGCCGGGCGATGGCCAGGATGGGATGCAGATGCCCGCTGTACGGCGGGGCGACCAGGTCAATGCGCATGCACCCTGCCCCGCAACGTCTGTTGGATCGTAGCGACGAAAGCCTGGCAGGCTGACAGCACGTCCGCAGTGGTCAGGTAATCCATATGCCCGCAGGCCGGCGCCAGCTGCACCGGCCCACGAAACAGCGCACGCGAAATCCAGTCGCCGCGCCCTTGCACGCTGTGCAACTGCGCGAACGTGGCCGGTTCGTGGCAGACCGGGCCGTAGGCGAACACCGCCAGACGCGCGCGCAGGTCCTGCGGCAGCTGCAGCGCGGTGAGCAGCTGCAACCCGCAGCTGCCGGCCAGCAGCACCGTCATCGGCGCCTGCGCGAGCAAGGCCTGCACGCTCATGCGGTCGCTGTGCGCCACGCGCGCCGCACGCGCGGCCAGGTACTGGCGCGCGTTGCAGACGCTGGCGCGCCACAGCGCAACGCGACGATGCGGCGCCATGTCGCTGCGGTACGGGTAATTGGATGCGATCAACTGCCGGCCATCGCCATGCAGCTGCTGCAGGAAATCGCGTTGCTGCGCGCTCAAGGCGCAGCTCGCCGGATCGCTTTGCCCGGTGAAAAAAGCGATCTGCAGGGACGGCACGTCACTGCGCACGGAAGCGACCATCCGCCAGCACGCGGTAACGCCGCGTGCGCCAGGCGATGCTGCGTACGCAAGCCGCGTGCAGCAGGTGCAGCGGCTGCAGGCATTCGGCCAGGACCGACAGCAGCGGCCGGTGGCGTACCGCACCGCTGCTGCGCCACTGCACCACGCACAGCAGCAGCGCGCGCAGCAGCAGGGTCGTCGCCCCGCAGGCGATGGACCAGCCTCCGGGTTGCACGCAGATGGCGAGCAACAGGGCCAGCAGCAAAACCGGCGGCACCCCCTGCAGCACCGCGATGGCAACGGCGATACCGATGCGTTGACGGCGCAGCAGGATCGATGCGAACAGCATCCAGCGGTGCATCTGGCGGGCATAGCTGGGCAGATCCGGCATGGCGGTACGCATCGCCACCGGGGCGATGGATTGCCAGAGACGGCCACCTCGTTCGCGCACCAGGGCGGCCACGGCCAGATCGTCGGTAAGCTGGTCCAGCACGCCGCCAAGACCGCCCCAGGCACGCAGGCATTCGGTGCGCGCGGCGTAGCACATGCCGTTGATGGTCAGCGGCGCGGCAAACGGTAGCCAGCCTAGATAGGTGAGCGCGGCATTGTTGTTGACGAACTGCGCCAGCAGCCGCCCGGCCAGCGTGTCGCTGTCGCGGTAATGCGGCAACGCGGTGACCAGATCGGCATGCTGCAGATCGCGCAGCAACTGCGCCAGCGCAGCGGCGCTCAACTGCGCATCGTCATCCAGCACCAGGCTGATCGGCGCCTGCACCTGCGCAAGCGCCGCCTGCAGCTTCCACGCCTTCGGATTGAGATCAGGCGGCGCGGCGGGCACCTGCATGCGGGTAATGCGTAACTGCGGATACAGCGCCACCAGCGCATCGGCCACCGTGTTGCCGGCGCGGTCATCCGCATCCAGCAGCCACAGGAAGTGCGCCTGCGGCAGCGCCTGCAGGTTGGCGGCCAGCACCTGCTGCAGATGCGCGTCGCCGCCCAGGATGGGCTGCAGGATCGCCACATCCGCCTGGCTGGCTGCAACGTCATGCAACGGCGCCCTGGGTGCGCGACGCATCACCCACAACACCGCTGCGGTCTTGACGATCAGCAAGGCCAGATAGAGCGCAGCCAGGGCCGCCACTAGGCCCATTGCGCCGCCTGCCAGCGGACGAACGCCTCCAGCCCCTCCTCCAGGCCGACACTGGGCGGGCCCAGATCGGCCAGCGTGCGCTGCGGATTGAAGGTCTTGGAATACGCGAACACGCCCACGCCGAAACGCGTGATCGGCGGCTCGCTGCGCAACCGCAACAGGCGATACGCGCCCTCCACCACGCTGGCCATGCGCAGCGCGGTGCCGATGCGCACCTGGCGCTGCGGCAGCGGCAAGCGCAGGCGTGACAGCACATCCAGCAACAGCTGCTGCAGGTCCACCGGCTGCGCATTGGTGAGGTTGTAGGCGCGCTGCAACTGCGGCGCGGTGGCGGCGCGGTAGAGGTAATCGCACAGCGCATCGATGTAGATCAGGTCGCCGATCACCGGCTGGGTCTGTCCGACGAAGCGCGGCAGCGCGCCCTTGCGGGCCGCCGCGATCACGCGCGGGAACAGCACCGTATCGCCGGGGCCGAACACCGCACGCGGGCGCAACACCGACCATTGGCCTGGATACGCGTCCAGCAGCGTTTCACCCAGGTACTTGGTCTGCGCATAGGTGTTGACGAAGGACGGGCCGATCGGGCTGTCCTCATCCAGGTCGTACTGATGTTCCTCGCGGTAGAACACCGAACTGGACGAGACATACAGCAGGCGCGGGCAACCGTGCCGCCTGCAGAAGTCGATGACGTTGGCGGTGGCCTGCACGTTGTGCTGGTGGAACTGCGCGCGCGTTCCCCACGGCGAGGCCAGCGCAGCGGCATGGATCACCACGTCCGGCTGCCAGTCCAGCACGAACGGCTGGCTCAAATCGATGCGGTGATAGTTGGGCAACGCGCAGGCGCGGCGGCCGATGCCGTGGATCTCGACACCGGGCCGCCCCTGGAAACGCCGCAGGAAGGAACCACCCACAAAACCGGACGCACCGGTCACGAGAATGCGCAGGCTCATCGCCACTCCGGTTGATAACGGTCGAGACTGGGCTGGCAGTGCGAAGGCAGGATGACCAGCTCCGGATGCGCCTGCGACAGGCCGTGCAGCTGCCGCACGGTGCGCTGGAAAGCGGGCCAGTCGTGCATCACCAGGCGGGTGGGCCAGGCTGGCCATTGCAGTGACTTCCAGGTCGCCGACGACCACACCGCATCTGCGCACAACAACACCTCGCGGTCCTGCTGATCGCGCAGCCATAGCCCCATCTGTCCCGGCACATGGCCAGGCAACGACACGGCCAGCACGCTGCCGTCCTCGAACAGATCGTAGGCAGCGCCCAGGCCCTGCCAGGCACCGGTCGATGCGCGCTGCGGCGCCTGTTCGGCAAACTGCAGGCGCCGATCGAAATCGGCCGGCAGCAGCTGCGGCAACAGCGCGCGGCGCAACCCGCCCAGGCGCGAACAGCTGCGCATCTGTTGATAGTCCGCGCGCAGGCAGATGAAACGCGCGTTCGGCAAATCGCGCAGGCCGCCGATATGGTCGGCGTGGAAGTGCGAGATCAAGCACCAGGCGATCTCGTCCAGCTGCACGTCACGACGCGCCAGTTGCGCGCCCAGGGTCTCGTGCGCCGGCAGCGTCACCGGCGTGGTCCAGCGATACAGGCGTTCCGGCCACGGATCGGTGGCGCGGAAGAAATGCCCCGCATAGCCGGTGTCGTAGAGCAGCGCGCCGCGTTGCGGGTGCCGGATCAGCACGCTCAAGGCCGGAAACTCGACCGCATGCCAATGCCCATCGGCGCGCACCATGCGCTCGCAATGCCGGCAATGGCCGATGCGCAGCAGCTCGAGCGAAACGCGCGGTGCCATCAGTAGCGCAACACCATGCCGCCGATCGCCAGGCCGGCCCCGGTGCCGAGCAAGGCGACCAGTTCGCCGCGCTGCAGTTGCCGATCCACCACGGCATGATGCAAGGCATGCGGCAACGAGGCGGCCACCTGGTTGCCGGTGGTCGACAGGATGCGTACCACCTGTTCGGCAGGCAGCCCCAGCGCCTGCACCACATGATCCAGGCCGCCACCGGAGGCCTGGTGCGGTACCAGCCAGCGCAAAGCAGTGGCCGCAACTCCCGCTTCGTCCAGCAGCTGCGTCCAGAACGCCGGCAGGTGACGCGCGGCAAAGCGATACGCGCCACGGCCATCCATCCAGAACAGCCGCGAGGCCGCAGGCGCGCTGGCCTCTCCGTATGGTGCGCGAGTGCCACCGCCACCGATGCGGCACAGGTCCGCGCCGCTGCCGTAACTGGCAAGGCGGCTGGACAGCAGCGCCGAGTCCTGGTCTGCGCTGCTGCGCCCGACCATGACCGCGGCAGCACCATCGCCGAACAATCCCGCCGTGCCGGGGGTGGCATCGTCCAGCCCGGCCGAGGCCACTTCGCTGGAGACGATCAACACGCGCCGATAGCGGCCCAGGGCCAGCGCACTGGCGGCCATGTCCAGCGCCACCAGGAAACTCAGGCAGGTGGCATTGACATCGAATGCGGGAATGCCGGAATCGCCCAGCCCCAATGCGCGCTGGATCAGCACCGCCTGACAGGGAATCGGTTGCTCCATCACCGCGCAGGCCGAGATCAGGCAATCGATCTGGCTGGCGTGGATGCCGGCATTGTCCAGCGCCTGCCGCGCCGCGCCCGCTCCCATCGACGATGCCGTTTCGCCCTCACCCACGTAATGGCGGCTGACGACACCCAGCCGTGCGGCGGTGGTTCCAGCCGGCAACTGCCAGCGCGCATCCAACTCGCCCGAGGTGACTTCGCGCGCCGGGACATGGCGTCCGGTGCCGAGGATGCGCAGCGGCAATGCGTTCAACACGAAAGCTCTCGGCAAACAAGGCGCGCAGCATACAGTGGCAGGAACAGCATGCCTAACCCACCCGGATGGCCAGTCGCCCTGCGCGACCGCAATGCCATCCGGCCGGCGCGCGACACAGCTCCGGCAACCGGGCGCGGCAAGCACCGCTTCAAACGCCAGAAGGCGTTGCGCGACCGACATCGCAGGCGAACTGCGGCAAGCACTGGCACGTGCAGGTTGCCCGGGACGCGCGCCGCTCCCCGCGTCAGGCGATCACGGCGCCTCTACCTGATAGCCGAGGGCCTGCAGGCGGGCCACATAGCCGTCGGGCGCGGTCAAGCGGCTGATCGGCAACACCGCGAAGGTGCTGCGATTGCGCTGCAAGGCGGCGCTGGCGATGCCGAGCCAATGCTCGCGCATGCGCCGCTCCAGATCGTCGATGCCGCGCTTCCTGGCTGCATCGGAACTGGCCATCGCGCTCATGCACGCCGCCTGCGGGTCTTCGCGCGGCAACTGGCGCAACGCTTCGATGTCGCCCACCGACCAGGCATTGGCGCGTTCGACCATGGTGGGCAGGTCGCGCTCCACGGTCACCAGGATGCTGCGAAAACACGCCGTATCGTCCATGCCGCCGGCGCGAAATTCCTTGAGCGCCTGCCGCGGGTCGGTGATCTTGTAGTCCAGCGCCGTCGGTGTCGGCTTGATGCCCGCGCGCTTGGCGGCGCGCTCCACCACCGACCAGATCACCGGCGAGCGCGCCAGGCCCGACCGTTTCAGCGCCGCCTGGTACAACTGGCCAGCGGCCAGCATCGGGCGCTTGCGCTCCACGCCGCGATCGTTGCCGATGTAGCGGGCCTTGGCCACGCTCCAGCGCGCGTACAGATCGGGCGGCAGCACCTGCTGCAGTTCGCGGCCATCGGCGTTCTTCATCGCCTTCATCGCCGACGGCAGCAAGGTGAGTTTGCCGAAGAACCCGATGTCCGCATCGAGCTGCACGGTCGGCGCCATCAGCACCTGCTGGGACTGGCCGATGATGGTTTCCACTTCACTGGATTGCCATTGCAGGCGCTTGGGCAACGGCGACTGCGTGCCCAGGATCCACAACACATGGTCGCCCTTGCTGACCTTCCACAGGCCAGGCCCGGGCTGCACGCCGCGGACCACCATCGCTTCCAGGTCCACCACCGGCGGCGGTGCCGGCGCCGTCTTCGGCGGTGTCGTTTCGCTGGCGGCCGCCAGCAGCGACACCAGCATCAAACCCGCTCCCCATCCCGCTGCCCTGTGTCGCATCGCGCATCGCCCCCTGTGTGGGGCGGACATTACGTGAAGCCCGCACCGGCCGCGTTAGGGAAGCGTTGGGCTGTGCCGGCAAGGCATGCCGTCAGCGTGGGGCCAGCGTCGCCAGATGCGCTGCCAACGGAGAGGTGGCGTCGAGCAATGCAAACCCGTCCCAAATGAAGCCCGGCGAGACCGTGCATCCCACCAGGGTGAAATCGCCCAGCGAGCGCGCCGCCTGCCACTGCCCTGCGGGAACCACCTGCATCGGCTCGCCGCGTTCGGCCGCGTCCAGGATCAGGCGCTGCAGTTGTCCGCTGGCTTCGTCATAGACCAGCAGCTCCAGCGCGTCGCCTTGCTGCCAGTGCCAGGTTTCCTCGGCATCGACGCGATGCCAGGCGCTGCATTCGCCCGCAGCCAGCAGAAAACGGATGGCCGTCAGCGCCGGGCGGGCGCGTCCGGCGTCGATCACCTGACGGGCAGAGGCGTAGATGCGGCGGAAATGCCCGCCTTCCGGGTGCGGGGCAAGCGCGAGCGAGCGGATCAGGGCAGCGGCAGTCGGATGCATGCCCGCATGCTAGGCCAGCAGCCGGCGCCGTGCATCAAGGCAATTGCTTGCCCGCACGCAGACAGGTGCGGAAGAACACCAGCAGGTCCCAGCTATAGCGCTTGAGCAGGCGACGCGGCTCGTTGAGCAGGCGGTACAGCCACTCCAGGTGCAGGCGGCGCACCCACTCCGGCGCGCGCCGGGCAGTGCCGGACAGGAAGTCGAGCAGCGCACCGACGCCGAACACCAACGGGATGCGCAAAGCGTGGCTGTGGTCCAGAATCCAGCGCTCCTGCAAGGGGTTGCCGAACGCCACCAGCAGCACATCGGCGCCGGATCGATTGATGCGCTCGGCCAGGCCTTCGCCGGCGGCGGCAAACTCGCCATAGCCGTCGCACATGCCGACCACCTGCTGTCCCAAGGTTCCGGTCAAGGTTGCCGCTGCCGTTGCGCCGACGCCGGGACGCCCGCCCAACAGGAAGAACTTCAATGGCTGTGCGCTTTGTTGGCACAGGTAGGGAATCAGGTCGGTACCGTTGAGGTTGCCGGCAAAGCGGCGTCCATGAATCAGCCGTGCCGCCAGATCCATTCCGATTCCATCGTTGACGATGCGCACGCTGGGTTCGCGCATGCGCATCCGCAACGCCTGGCATTGCACGACGAAATTGGTGTTGGCGAAGAACACCCGGCGCGGCTGCTGCGCCGCCAATGCATGGAACAGGTCCAGCGCGAAGGCTTCCTGGGTGGTGGACAGCACCGGAAAGCCACCCAGCGCAATCACCACGCCCGGCGGCGCCTCCACCGCGGCGGCAGTTGTGTCCACATCCATGCGCTGGCCCTGCATCATCGAATCACCAAAGGTCGTAAGGGAAGGCCGCCAGCAAGCCGGCTTGCAGCGCTTCCAGGTCGAAGCTGCCATTGCCACCCAGCGCCAGGCACTCTTCCACGGTATTGCCCGAATGCCACTGGGTGCGCCCGGTGCCGTAGTAGTAGTCGTCGTACTTGAAGCGATCTTCGCCATTGCCCCAGTCCAGATACACCGCCGGGATGCCGTAGGCCTCGGCCAGGATCAGGCCATGCAGCGAACTGCTGACCACCAGCTCGGCACCCAGCAGGCGGCTCATGAAGGTCGCCGGCTTGACGTTGGGAAACACCAGGTGGTCGGCGTAGGCGCTGTATTTTTCGACCGGCTCGTTGAAATGCGGAACGATCGCAAATGGCCGCTTCTCCACCGGGCCCAATGCGTCGGCCGGGAAGAACATCGGGGTCAGCAGCCCTGGGTCACCATAGACTTCCGGTACCGCGATGCCGCGATCCAGCAGGAATTGCCGGGTCTTGGGCCCGCGCACCGCGCGCACGTCCAGCGTGCTGAAGCTATTGCGCTCTGCGGGAATCTTGCCGTTGATGCCGCTACCCCAGACGGTGTCGCCGTCCTTGGCGAAATGCAGCACCGACCCGATCGCGATGAGCTTCTTGCTGAGATCGCGTTTTTCGATCAGCGTCTTGTCCTGCAACGACAGCACACAGGACACGATCACCTTGGAGAGATGATCGCCCATGTTGACGCCAGCGTTTTTCGGCTGCCACCAGAACAATGCGCGACGTTCTGCGTGCTCTATCCACTTCTGCAGCAAAGCGTTGGCCATTACCAAGGGTCTCCTGTGTACAAACGTGCGAGGTGCGCCGCATCGCTCAATGCGAAAGCGCCGCCTCCGAGGAAGCACGCGCGGCGGTGCCGGTGTGCTGCGGATACAAACGGGTTTCCGGGTACGCGGCCGGGTCGAGCACGCGGTCGGTGGTGTCCGACCAGTTCAGGCACTGGCGGTAACGCACATGCGGCGCATCCATCGCCAGGCCGATCGCGGCAACGATCGACTCCGCATTGCCGGGGGTGTATCCAAAGCGGGACTGGTAGGGCCCGACCACGGCGTTGGGGCACACCGCCGGCAAACCGAAGAAATCGTACTGCAGCAACTTCATCGAACTGTCGGCCAGGTAGGCCGGCACTTGTTCCGATGCATACGGCGCAATACCGAAACGCGCGTGCTTGATGTAGCCGATGGTCTCGGCGTGCTTCATTTCACCATAGACCACGACGTTGTCGCCATAGCCCGGGTGCCGGCCCATGCCGGAGCCGATGACATGGAAGGTGACCTGCGGAAACGCCTTGCTGGCCACTACGAAGAACTCCGGATCGAACAACATCGATCCCACCGCCACTGCATGGATACCCTCGCCATACGGCGATGGGTCTCCCAGTTGATCCAGGTTGTGATCCACGCCATGGCCTACGTGGTAGACGTTGTCGCGGCTGGCGATCTCCTCCGCCATGGCCGGCGATACCAGCGCAATCACATCCAGCGTGGGCGCCACCCGATCGAACTCGCGTTCGATATAGGACGCCACGTTGATCGTGCTCAGGCCGTCGGAGGCGCGGTACACCAGCTTTGCCGCAGGATTGGTGCGCTTGGCCAGCTCGATGAACGCCACCGCGATACCGCTTTCGAACACGATCACGTCGGCGTCGCGCATCCAGTCGAGCAACTGGCGCGGCGGATGGGCCGCATACCAGCGGAACATCGCATCCTCCACCGACTGCAGCCAGCTCCTGCGCGTGTTGAAAGGGTGCACCGTGGTGCGCCACAGATAGCAATCGACGCCTTTGTGCGACACCACGGTGTTGGCGGTTTCATCCAGCGGCAACCGCATATCGCCCTTCATCCGCGACAGGCGGCTGTAACGCAGCGAGAAAAACCGCGTGGTGCCACGCTGCGCGAGCTGGTCGGTGATGAAGTGGATGTTGGCGCGGCGCGGCGTGCGGTAATCGTGTGCGGACAAGACCAGATAGCAAGGCCGGCGAATACCGGAAGCAGCGGCGGCAGGTGTATCGCTCATGGGCCGTGTCCTATGAATGAGTGGGAAAAAGCATGCCCGACGACAGGCGAAGACGATGTCGATCTCATCGGCGCGCCTTGGCCTGGGTCAGCAACTTGCGGATATTGATGATGGAAATCACGTCGCGACGGAACGCCGACCAGATGCCCAGCATCAGCAGGCAGGCAGCAGCCATCACTGCAGCGCCAACGCCCAACTGCTGCCACAACGGGCCGCCGACGGCGATCGATGCGTAATACGCGCAGGCACCGGCGAGCCCATAGGCCGTCATCGCGCGCACTGCATTGACGAATAGCGCGCCCACCGGCGTGTCGGAGATCCTGCCGACCCAGATCAACGACAGCGGCCAGGTCACCAGCAGGCCGAACGAATAACCGATCGCCACACCCATCGCACCCCAGCGCGAACCGACGAAGATGCAGGCGATCAACACAAGGCGGCTGACCAGCGAGTACACCAGTTGCTGGCGCATCAATCCCCTGGCCAGAAACACCCAGTAGGTGGCGTAAGACGCGGTCTGGAAGATGCCGCCCAGAGTGAGCACCTGAAACAGAGGCACCGCCTCGCGCCATTGTTCGCCCAGCACCAGCACGATCAGCGGCATCGCCAGCGCACAGGCGAAGGAGAACAGCGCCACGATCAGATGCACCATCACCGTCTGCCCACGCAGCAGGAAAGCGCTGAATCGCTCGCGATCGTCCTGCAGCTGCGACAGCACCGGCAACGCCACGCTGGTGGCCGGCGCGTTGATCTGGTTCAACGGCATCATCAACAGCTGGAATGCGCGGTTGTACAGACCCAGCGCATCCGGTCCGGTACGCCAGCCGATGATCACCTGTCCCACGTTGCGGCTGGCATATCCCAGCAATTGCGCCGCCATCAGATTCCAGCCGAAGCTCATGAAGTCGCGCATCGGCGCGGCGCGTTGATAGCCGCCCGGCAGCCAGCGCGCGCAACTGGCAGCGATCACCAGGTTGACCACCGCCTGCACCACCTGCTGCACCACCAGCGCCCAGTAACCCCACCCCAGCAAGGCGGCAACCACCGCCGCGCCCAGGCCCAGCACCTGCGAGCCGACATCGCTCAACGCCACCTGCCCGAAGCGCAGCCCGCGACTCAGGTGCGCGCGGTACTGCGTGGTCATGCCATTGATCAGAAAGGTCACTGCCAGCGCCTGGGAGATGGTGACCAGCGCCGGCTCGTTGTAGAAGTTGGCGATCAGATGCGCCGATGCGAACACCAGCACCGACAGCGCCAGACCGATGCCGCTATTGATCCAGAACAGGTTGTCGCGCTGTTCGCGGCTGACGTGCTTGGCCTGAACCGCAGCGGCCGACAGGCCGAAATCGCGCAGGATCTCCGCGGCGCCGACGATGGCGGTGACCATCGCCATCAGGCCGTAATCGTAAGGTGTCAGCAATCGCGCCAGCAGGATGATGCCGCCGAACTGCACCACCATCTTGGCCGACTGGCCCAGCATGGTCACTGCAGCGCCGCCGGCGGCACGCGAACCGAGACTGCGCTGCGGCGGCGCGGGAGTCGGCGGTGTAGGCGTTTGGGCGGTCACAGCGCGGCGTCTCCATCCTTGCCCAGCGCTTCCAGATAGGTGCGGTAATGCAGTTGGCCGATCCGCGGCCAGTCGCGCTGCGACAGATCCGGAGCGGGTCCGCGCGGTGCCGCACGCACCTTGTCCAGCATGCCGGTCAGCAGCGCCGCGTCGAAGTCGCCCTCGTAGAGGAACACCCAGCCCGGCCCCACTTCTTCGGCGATCGCCGCATTGGATTCGCTCCACGGCGCCAGCACCGGCCGCGCCAGCGACAACGCCAGCAACAAGGTGCCGGAGTTGTGCATCTGCCGGTACGGCAGCACCACCAGTTCGGCTTCACTGACCTCGCGCGCCAGCACCGGCTCTTCCACGTAGGCCAGCAACGCGGTGATGCGCGGATCCTGCGCGCACGCGTCTTCCACCAGGCTCCGCATCTGCGGGGTGGCCGGGTTGCCGACGATACGCAGATTCAGGCGCGGATCGGCCACCTGCCGCATCACTTCCAGCAACGTTTCCACGCCCTTGTACGGGCGGATCAGGCCGAAGTGCAGCAGCCGCCCGGGAACGGTGCTGCCCTGGGGCATGGGCGCGAACCAGTCGCGGTAATGCCCATGCAGGATGGTGTCGGTAAACGGCGGACGCGGCGGCGTGGTCGCATTGATGCGGATCCAGCGACGTGTGAGACGGTCGATCCAGCGCAACAGACTGCGCTCGCGCCAACCGCGATCCTCGTGTGGTGCCAGGTTGTGCAAGGTCCGCACGACCGGCGTGCCGGTCACCTGCAGCTTGAGCAGCAACAGGGCCGCACAGATCTGCTTGGCCAGCGTCCCCGCGGCGCTGGGATGACGCAGCAGGTACTCCGGCCAATGCAGGTGCAGCACGTCGTAGCGCGACAGCAAGGCATCGCGCATCGAGAAGAAGCGCAGCTGCACCGCGTCGGGCAGCGCGTCATACAGCTGGGTCAGATAGGGATTGGTGTTGGCGTTGGGCTGCTCGGTCGAGAACAGCACCGTGAGCCGCGGCTTCGCCGCCGCGGTGGCTACCGGAGCGCTCATCGCCGCGTCTCCTGCGGGCGCGGCGTGCCCAACGCCATGTGGTACTCGTCGACATAGCGCCCGACCACGTGTTTCCAGTCGTACCGGCCCACGTAGGCCATGGTAGCTGCGCGACGGCTGGCGAAGTCCGTATCTGCCGTCAGCGCCAGCGCCTGTACCTGGTCGGCTGCGGCCTCGATACGGTCGCGGTTGACGATCACGCCCTGCCCCGACTCGGTGGCAAGCCGCACGAACGGCGGGATGTCGCTGAGGATAGGGATCAATCCTGCGCTCATCGCCTCCACCGCGGCGATACCGAAGCCTTCGTGACGCGACAGGCAGACGAAGAACTGCGCCTGCTGCATCAGGGCGCACAGTTGTTCCTGCGACGGCGACATGCTCAGCTGCACCTTGTCCTGCAATCCGCGCTCGGCAATCGCCTTGCGCAAATCGGCCTCGTTCAGATCGTACTCGCGGCCGGCGACGATCAGACGCCACTGCGGGTCGCGCTTGAGCGCCGCCTGCAGCAACTCCAGGGTTTCGATCAGACCCTTGTTGACCGACCAGCGGCCGAAATACAGCATCGTCCGGCCCGGGGTCGCTGCGCCCTGCCCCGCATATTTCTCCACATCCACGCCGTTTTCGATCACGCGCAAGCGCGCCGGCGAGACCACCTTGGCGAACAGCTCGCCGTCGTTCTCGCTGGTTGCAATCACTCGCGAATATGCCAGAGCCGAGGTACGCGTCAGGGTCTGGAACCACAGCTGCTTCATGCGCGAGGCGTAAGCGGTGTGGAAGAAGCCACCATGCGTGGACACCACCATCGGCTTGCGATGCATCGGCTTGGTCAGTGCCAGGTAGTCGTAGAAAAAATCGATGCCATGCAGATGCACCAGGTCCGCGGAGCGGATCGCACCCAGCACCGACGGCGCCAGCGGATAACGCGACGAACCGCGATAGCCGATCCGCCGGATCGGCAGGCCCTGGTAGGTTTCCTGCGGCGCCAGCCGTGCGCCCGGGTCGGTGAACACGCGATCGAGCGTGACCACCTCCACCGTATCGGCACTGATGGCCTGATGCTGGCGGGCCACATTGAGAACGACTTCCTCCATACCCCCGATCGACGGGTGGAATTGGCGGACGACATGCACCACTTTCATTTACGCCAATCTCCTGTGCCGGCAACATGCACGCAAGTGCTGCGACGGCTGATGATTCTGCAACTCGTCATTGGCCCTTCAACCCCAACATCCATGGCGCCAGACGCACCAGTACCGCGCGCATCGGCACGGCGCAGGCGATCGCGAGCGCGCTCAGCCCCATCGCCCAGATCGGCGTACCGATGAGTGCGCGATCCGCCAATCCGGTCCGCGCAACCACGCTGGTCGCCACCAGGAACACCAGCGTGTGCGTGCAGAGAATCAGCAAGGTATTGGTGCCGATCCACTGCACCCAGTGCCAGTTGCGAAGGAAATAGGCCACGCAAAAGGTCATCGCCGTGCCAAGCAGGCTGACCAGCAGGAACAGCGCCGGCCAATGCCCGAACTGCAGGTTGTTGACATCCACCTGGCCGTTCCACGCGGCCAGCGTTCCCCACGTGGCCGCCAGGACCGGCAGGGCCAGTGCCCACGCCAGCGCCGGGACCGAGCGCAGCGCATCGGCGATGCGCGACAGCGCACCGCCGACGGCAACGAAGAACAGCGCAACCGGCAACACGTCCAGCGCAAGCGGCAGGCGCAGTTGCAGCGACGGGAACCAGCTCGCCCAGGCCAGTGCGAGCGGCAGGCCGAGCGCCGCCACCACGGTGGCGCTCAACCGTGCGCGCAGTGCAATGTAGCTCAGCGTTGCGACAAACAAGGCAGGCAGAAACCACAATGCCGGGAGCACATACAAACGTGTTCCGTTGGCCCACACCACACCGGTGAAGGGGTGCCACCACGGGCGTGCACCCGGTTGCTGAAATGCATGGTTGAGCACGGCCATCAACAGCCACACGCCGTAAGCGACCAGGAAAAATCCCAGGTACGGGATCAGCAGCGTCCGCGCCAGCTTCTTGACCGTCGCCACGTTCAATGCGCGGTGCCCGAAACGCTCGCCCACCCAGCCAGACAGCACGAAGAACAGCGGCACATGGAAACTGTAGGCAAACAACTTGTAGGCCGGCGGCATCCCGCTCGCATGACCGAGCACGACCAACACGATCGCAAGCGCCTTTGCGGCATCGATCTGCCAATCGCGCGTGGCTGCGGCCGCAGGCCGGGCCAGCGTCCTGGCCGACTCCGCCGCGGGCGAATACGACGCCGTCCTCATGCCACCGCGCCGGTCATGCCGTCACCGCGCGTGCACCCAGTGCCCACGGAGCAAAGCGCATCAGGATCCAGCGCATCGGGACGCAGGCAACCAGGGCGAACAGCGTGACGAAGATCGCCCAACCCAGCCCCGGGCGCGCCGAGCCGAACCCGCCGGCAAGCGCCGCAACGCCGGACAGCACGAAGAACACCAACATGTGCGTGCACAGGATCAGCAGCGTATTGCGACCGATCCACTGTATCCATGCCCAGCCCTGTACCAGCCGCGCGGCGCAGATCACCATCAGCGAGCCCAGCACGGCGCTGAGCAGGAACACCGCGTGGTTGCGTCCGAACTGCAGCATGTTGACGTCGATACGTCCGTTGAGCTGCGCCAGCCAGGCAACCGCAAGCGCCAGCACCACGGTCACCAGCGCGCTGACCGGCAACGACGTGGGCAGGCGCGGCGACACATGGATCAACAGTGCGCCGAGCGCATAGAAACACAGCGACACCGGTAGCACATCCAGCCCGAAAAAAAGCCGGACCCCCTGCGCAGGGAACCAGTTCATCCAGAACCACGCCGCCACCAGCGCCACTGCAGCGATTGCCAGCGGCGGCAACACGCGACGCAGCAATACGTAGCCGATCACCGTCACCAGCATCACCGGCAGGAACCACAGCGGCGGCTGTACGTACAAGTCGGGACCGATGCCGGTCAACAGCGACACGATGGGCTCCCACCAGGGATGACTGCCCCAGCGTGCCGCCTTCTCCCCGATATTGCGGGTCAGCAACCAGTACGCATAGCCCAGCAGGTAGAAGGTGACATACGGCAGCAACAAGCTGCGCGCCTGCTTGGTCATCGTCTGCGACAGGCTGGTGGTGCGTGAGGCATAGCCTGCCGCCAGCCATCCCGACACCAGGAAGAACAACGGCACGTGGAAGCTGTAGGCGAACAGGGTCATGCCATGCGGCACGCCCTTGGCATGGCAGAACACCACCAGCAGGATCGCGATCGCCTTGGCGGCATCGATCCGCGGATCGCGGGCGCGCCCGCCAGCGGCGATGCGCACGCCAGCGTCATGCACGCCGGTCGATGCGGGAGTGGCGAGCGCGCTCATCTCGACGCTCCCGCCGGCAAGGCCAGCCGCGCATCGTCATCGGCTCGATCGTCGTTGACCGACGCCGGCGAGCTCGCCGCCGACCAGGTCGGACGCATGTGCCAGAGACAGCCGCAGACGAACCACCACAGCGCCGAAGTCTTGATCGAGAAGTAGCCGTTGGAGACCAGCAGGCTCAGCGCGAAGGCGAAGATGGCCAGGTTCTTGAACAACTGGCCTTCCTTGCTCGGCATCAACAGCAGGAAGGAATACGACAGCAGGAACGCCAGCACCCCGACGATCGACTGCGATGCAATGAAGTAGGAGATGCCGCTGTCGAAGTAGCGGTATGCCTGGGCGAAATCCAGCCCCATCCAGGACTCGAACGAAAGATTGTTCATCGAATACACGGTGAAGAATACCCGGCCCATCGTCGTGTCCTGGTAAGCGGTAATCCCGGTGACCCACACCAGCAACCATGCGCTCATGATCACCAGCAAAAACACCAGAAACGCCAGGCGCTGATCCAGGCGTTTCAATAGCGGTGTCAGCAACACCATCAGCACACAGGTACCCGCCGCGAGTCGCCCATCCGAGGCCACAATCATGAAACCGATCAAGCCCACCGACAGGATCAATGCAGCCGGACGCATCCAGCGCCAGAACACCAGCACGATGGCGGTAAAGAAACAGATGTAGTTGCCCATCGTCACCGGCTCGATGAACCACGACGAAGCACGCGGCAGATTGGAACCAGGCAGGAAGTTGCGCTCGCCCGGACGCGTGGCGCTGACGAACAGATTGCTGTCCTCGTTCCAGAACCCTTCCGCGCTCATGCCGCGGGCGTTGACGAAGAAACTTTTCGGGTTGACCAGGTCGCCATACGCGGTCGGCATCGCCAATTCGAAGGCCGCCACCAACGAAACGATGATGGTCATGCGGATGAACAACTTGGGCACCGAGCCTGTATACGCCGAGCCCAGCACCACGAACGCAAACACCACCAAGGCATCGCGGAAGAACTTCGGGTCGATCTGCCAATTCACCAGAAACCGCACAAACATCAGCAGAACGATCAACCCCAGGCCGCTGATGATCAGGGCGAGCCGCTTGCGGCTCAGCGAGCCAAGGCCCAGCAGGAAACACGCCGCATAGACCATGAACTCGACCGCATAGGTGACCACCGGCCGGACGGTGAACACGTTCGCATTGATCAGTGCCAACACCAGGTTGTAACCCACGCCCACCAGCAAGGTCAGCTCGATGAGCAGGTTGTGCCAGCGAACGCGGGTCTCTTCGCTCATTCGGATCAGCATGCAAACGCCTGCCTGGAAGGGGCGGCTGCAACGCAGCCGCCCGCGGCGCCGGACGCGCCAGCTCGCACGCTTGCCGCCATCATCAGTACGCGGTCTTCTGTCCGAGCACGCGCACCGCAGTCAGCACGATGATGCGGATATCCAGCCACAGCGACCAACGACGGATGTAGTCGAGGTCATACTGGATGCGCTTCTTCATCGTCCGCAGCTCCGGGGTTTCGCCGCGGAAGCCGTTCACCTGCGCCCAGCCGGTGATGCCCGGTTTGACGTAGTGGCGCTGCATGTAGTGGTTGATCAGCTTTTCGTAGTGCGTGTTGTGCTGCGCCGCATGCGGACGTGGACCCACGATCGACATGCTGCCGCCCAGTACGTTGAAGATCTGCGGCAGCTCGTCCAGGCTACTGCGACGCAGGAACGCGCCAAAACGGGTGATACGCGTATCGTTCCTGGTCGCCTGCTGGATGGTGGTGCCATGATCGTCATGCACGCGCATCGAGCGGAACTTGTACATGTAGAACTCGCGGCCACCCAGGCCATGGCGGCGCTGGCGGAAGAACACCGGGCCCGGCGAGCTGAGCTTGACGCCGACTGCAATGGCAGCCATCAGCGGCCACAAACCCATCAGCGCGATCACGGCCAGGATCTTGTCCTGCAACGCCTTGGCCACCACGAAGTAATTGTCGCGGTCGACGCCGCCCTGGCGCAGGTTGATCACCGGCGTATTGCCGATCTGCTCGCCGGACTGGTTCAACAGACCGAAGTCGAACAGGTCGGGCACCAGCTTCACGTTGATCGGATAGCGATCCAGGCGCTGCAGCAGCTGCTTGATATGGTCGCGCTCGCCCAGCGGCAGCGAAATCCACACCTGTTCCACCTGGTTTTCCTTCAGGTAGTCGATCAGCGCATCCGGCTCGCCCAGGCACGGCAGCGACTGGCGCTGTTCGGTCACGGCGATGTCGTAGGGAGTACGGAAGTAACCGACCAGGTTCATCCCCACCCACGAGTTGCGGCTCAGGTAGTGATTGATCTTCATCACCGGGTGGCGCAGGCCGACCACCACCACGCGCTGCACGTCCACGCCCTGCGCGCGCAGATGGTTCAGGAAACCGCGCAGCAAGGTACGTGCCGCCACCAGCGATGCCAGGCCGCCGACGAACCACAGGCCGATCCAGCCGCGCGAGACCTGCTCGCCCACCTGCACGATCAGCGCATGCACCGCGAACAGGGCGAACACGCCGCCGAAGGCGCCACCCAGCACCATCAGCTCGCTCAGCAATCCACGACCGCGCCAGCTGCGATACAGCGGAAACAGGGCGAAGCAGATCACCGAATACAACAGCGTGGTGGCGATGGCGACCCGGTACGGTGCCGCCGGCACCCAGGAGCCGAACACGACGCGATAGGCGACCAGGCCGGAGACGACCACCATGGTCAGGTCGAAAACGCGCAGCACCAGGTCGGCTGCGGCCGAATACTTGGACAACAATCGTGGCGAGGATGTCGTGTAAGTCGCGCTACTCAAGTCTGCCAAAAGCATGGGGATGTCCTCCAAACTCGATACGGCGCATGCGGGGGAACATACGAATCGCACGCGAGTTTTCAATCATCTCCGTCGCATGATCACCGCGGTAATACCTACCGACCCCAGATCACCCGACAGCCCTTTGTTTCAACAGAGACAAACTTTCAAACGAAGGAGCCCGAAACATACGGGATCCGACCTTTTCCACGCTGAATCGGTTGTCACTTTAATTAACCACCGTTTTGCAACACCACGATGTCAGTTCAATCGTGGCTCCGGCCCATTGCCCCGCAGGAAGTAGCGCACAAGCGCCACGGCCAGGCCAAGGAATACGCCAAAGATGAAGCCCAAAGCGAGGTTCAGTTTGAGTTTCGGCGAAGTCTTCGACGTAGGCACATCTGCAGTGTCGACGATGGTCACGTTGTTGGCGCCGACATTGCTCGCAACACCGATCTCCTTGTAACGCTGCAGGAGCGCATCGTAGAGCTGGCGGTTGGTGTCGACGTCGCGCTTGAGCATGTTGTAGCGGATGCTGCGGCTCTGCAGATCGAGTTCGTTGTTGCGCAGGCCGGCAATGCGTTCGTTGAGCAATTGCTCCTGATGCACGGACGCGTCGTAGGTGGCCTTGAGCGACTGACGAACGTTGACGATCTCGCCGTTGATCTGCCGGCGCGACTCTTCGATCTGCGCCTTCAGGCGCTGCATTTCCGGGTAATCCGGCTTGAAGGTCGATAGCTTCTGCTGGTACTCGCTGGTCAGGCGCACCTGCTCGCCGCGCAGCGTCTGGATCAGCGGGCTGCTCAGCACCTGCGGCAGCGACATCGCGTCGCCGCTCGCTGCCTGGCGCCAGGCGGCCTCGGCCTTGATGCGCGCATCCTGCGCCGACGCCAGCATCGCGTTGAGGTCGGTCAGGTTCTGCGCCGGCAACGAGGGCTTGTCGTCGCCCACCGAGACGATCTGCTCTTCGGTCGAATACGCCACCAGGTTCTTCTCCGAGTCCTCGACCTTGGAACGCAGCTGTTCCAGACGCTCGGCCAGGAACTTGGTCGCGAACGAGGACGCCTTCATGCGGCGCTCCTGCGTGCTGACGATGAACACCTTCGGATACGTGTTGGCGATCTTGGCCGCCAGCACCGGGTCCGGCGACTCGTAATTGACATAGACCAGACGCGAATTGAGGATCGGCTCGACCACCAGGCCCGCAAGCAAGGTATCGGTCAGGCTGCGCTCGATGATCGCCTGGCGCGAGTCCACCGACTTGCCGGCTTCCGGGTTCTTGGCCGCGGCCTTTTCCAGCGCATCTTCCACCTGCTGCTTGAACGCTGGTTCCTGGTCGAGCTTGGCCTCGCGGATCACCGCGCGCGCCAGCGAGCGGCTCTGCAGCAACTGGTACTGGGTCTGGTAGAAGTCGCGATCCTGCGGGGACTCCACCGGCATCAGGTTGTCGACGTTCACCACGTTGAGCGAGTCGCGCTCGATCTGCAGCGTGCTGGTGGCGCGATACTTTTCCGGCATCAGGAAGGTGATCACCAGCGCCAGCAGCGTCGCGCCGATGGTGATCAGGATGATCAGCCAGCGCTGCGACACCAGCGCGCGCCAGTAGTCGAGCAAGCTCACGTCTGCCAGCTCAAGATGTCCGTGACGCTGCGACGGCGAGGAACGATTGTCGGAATTCATACTCATCGGTAAGCGCGCCACACCATCACCAAGGGGGTCAGTTCCAGCATGGTGCGCAACCAGACGCGCGCATCCGAGCGATACACCACGACGATGTCGCCACCATAGATCTCAGGGTCCGGATTGGTGCCCTTCTCGATCTCGGTCAGGTCGAAGCGCGCGATCATCTTCTGCCCGTTGACCATCCGGAACACGATGACGTTGCCGCGGCTTGCCACGGTGCTGACACCCTTGGCCTGCGCGACGGCCTGCTGCAAAGTCAGGTTGGCGCCGATGACGGGATAGATGCCGGGTTCGGTGACGGCACCGGTCACGGTGACGCGGCGGCCATTGGATTCCTGCACGAACACCGACACCTGCGGGTTTTGCAGATATCCGTTGCGATAGCGGTCGGCAACCATCTTCTCCAGCTCGCCGACGCCCATGCCGGCGGCATTGACGTCGCCGATCAGCGGCAGCGAGATGTGACCGTTCTGATCGATACGCACCTGCCGCTCCAGATCGTCGATCTGGAAGACCTTGACCAACAACAAGTCGCCTGGAGAGAGTCTATACTCGGGCTGCACCGCCGACATTGCCAGCGGATCGGGCAGCGGCAACGACGTCGCCATGTCCTTCCCGGTGCTGCAAGCGCCCAGTGTCATCGAGCAGATCAACGCCAGGCTCAAGGCTTGGCAAAATCGTCCGATCAGTTTCTTCATGCGTGTGGCTGGCTGCCTCGGTTGGGTGGGACAGGAGCTCGCGCAGCATTCAACCGGCCAAACATGCCAGCACGAACGTACGACAGAGGATTCATCCCGGAACATCGGGATCACGACGGGTATGACGTGTTGCACTGCACTATGGCACAGAAAGATCGCACCGCAAGGCGCAGCACGTCATTTTTTTGACGGCGTTGGCCTATTGATTCAAGTTCGTCGAAACCGCGTTAACGAACCGTGATCCACGTTCGATTCCGGGATCGGTGATTTGGAGCGTTTCCGCGCACTTAGCATCATTCCGTGATCCAGGTCCATAGCGAACCGGACCGCAAAAACCAGCCGCTAGCGGACTGTTCATGCTGCACTGCGATATGCCGATCTGCATAGCCATCAGGCTGAGTGAAGACACAAAAATGCAATGTTGCGACGCAACAAAAAAGCCCATGTCGCGACGACATGGGCTTTCGTATTTGGTCGGGGTAGCCGGATTCGAACCGACGACCACTAGTCCCCCAGACTAGTGCGCTACCAGGCTGCGCTATACCCCGAAGATGTTGCGTCCCGCCGCGAGGGCGGCCTGCGATTATAGCGGCTTTGTGAAGCGTTTTCCTAGCGCCGCAGCAGTTGCAGCACTTCTTCAAGCTCCATCCGCACCTGCTTGATGATCTGGTTGCTCAATGCCGACTCGCTCTTGGCGCCGTCGCCCTCCAGACGCAGGCGCGCACCGCCGATCGTATAGCCCTGCTCGTAGAGCAGGCCGCGGATCTGCCGCACCATCAGCACGTCGTGGCGCTGGTAGTAGCGCCGGTTGCCGCGCCGCTTGACCGGCTCCAGGCTCGGAAATTCCGTTTCCCAGTAGCGCAGCACATGCGGCTTGACGTCACATAGCTCGCTCACTTCACCAATGGTGAAATAGCGCTTGGCCGGAATCGGCGGTAGCTCGCGATTACTGCCCGGATCCAGCATAAGCCTCCACCCGTTCCTTGAGTTTCTGGCCCGGGCGGAAGGTCACCACCGTGCGGGCCGAGATCGGAATTTCCTCACCGGTCTTGGGATTGCGACCGGGCCGTTGGTTCTTGCGCCGCAGATCGAAGTTGCCGAAACCCGACAGCTTCACCTGACGGCCCTGCTCCAGCGCATCGCGCAGCACATCGAAGAACGCATCGACAAATTCCTTTGCCTCGCGCTTGTTCAGACCGACCTCGTCGAACAGACGCTCGGCCATCTCCGCTTTCGTCAATGCCATGCCAATCCCCTGGTTACCGCCTCAACTCCGGATCCGGGCGCGGTGCTCGCGCTCGACCACCGCCACCACGTCGGTAACGACCGCATCCACGTCCCGGTCGGTGAGAGTGCGCGAGTTATCCTGCAAAATCAAGCCCATAGCCAGACTCTTGAAACCTGGCTCGACCCCCTGCCCGACATAGCGGTCGAACAACTGCACCTCGCGCAGCAACGGGCCGACCGCGGTCTGCACGCTGGCCGACAGCGACGCCCAGCTCACCTCTTCCGGTACCAGGAAGGCCAGGTCGCGGCGCACCGAGGGGAACCGCGACAGCTCGCCGGCACGCGGCAAGGCGCGCTGCACCAGCGGCGCAAGCTCCAGTTCGAACGCGATCACATCCACGTCGATGTCCATCGCCTTGGCCAGGCGCGGATGCACCTGCCCGATCCAGCCGATGCACACCCCGTCGCGATAGATGTCCGCCGAACGGCCCGGGTGCCCGAACGGCTGCGCCGACGGCCGGAACTCAAGCACCGCACCACTGGCCGCCGCCAACGCCAGCAGGTCGCCCTTCACATCGTGGAAGTCCACCTTGCGCGCCGGTTCGCCCCATTGCAGCGCCAGCGCATCGCCGCACACCGCAGCGGCGACATGCTGCGCTTCGCGCGGCGCGGCGCCCGCATCGGCCGCGGCAGCGAATACCTTGCCCAGCTCGAACAGGCGCACGCGCCCGGCCTGACGCGCGGCGTTGCGGCCCAGGGTCGCCACCAGGCCCGGCAGCAGCCGAGGACGCATGACGGCCAGCTCCGCGCTGAGCGGATTGGCCAGCGGCACCAATCCTTCGCTGAGCTGCCACCGCTGCAGCAGGTCGGCATCGACGAAGGCGTAGTTGATGGTTTCCTGCAGTTCGCGCGCCACCAGCTGGCGGCGCACGGTGAGTTCGTCCAGTTGGGTCTCGCTCGGCATCGCGATCCGGCTGGCACCGCCGGGCAGCGTGGTCGGCACCCGGTCGTAGCCATGGATGCGCGCCAGCTCTTCGATCAGGTCCTCTTCGATGGCGATATCGAAGCGGCGGCTCGGCGCCAGCACCTGCCAGCCCTCGCCCACGGCCTCCAGCTGCATGCCGAGCGCGCTCAGGATGCGCACCACTTCCGCATCGTCGATCCGGATACCGAGCACGCGCGCGATGCGCGCACGACGCAGCAGGATCGGCGCGGCCTGCGGCAGATGCTGCGGCAGTTGTGCATGCACCACCGGGCCCGGCGTACCGCCGGCCAGATCCAGCACCAGGCGCGTGGCCACTTCGATGGCCTGCGGCGCCAGCGCCGGGTCCACGCCACGCTCGAAGCGATGGCCGGCATCGGTGTGCAGGCCGAGCTTGCGGCCACGACCCATGATCGCGGCCGGATCGAAATACGCCGACTCCAGGAACACGTTGCGGGTGGTCTCGGTGACCCGCGTGTCCAGCCCGCCCATCAACCCGGCCAGCGCCACCGGACGGCCGGCATCGGTGATGGTCAGGAAGCTGTCGTCCAGCGTCACCTGTCGCCCATCCAGCAGCGCCAGTTGCTCGCCGGCACGCGAACGGCGCACGCCGATCGGCCCCTGCAAGTTGTCTAGGTCGAAGGCGTGCATCGGCTGGCCCAGTTCCAGCATCACGTACTGGGTGATGTCCACCAGCAGCGACACCGGGCGCACGCCGCTGCGGCGCAGGCGCTCGGCCAGCCACACCGGCGTGGTCGCAGCCGGATCGATGCCTTCGATCACGCGGCCGCAATAGCGCGGCGCTTCCTTGCCGGCATCCAGTTCCACCGCCAATGTCCGCCTGGACACCGGCGCCACGGCAGCCGCGTCGAAGGCCACCACTTCGCTGGCGCAGGCCGCCGCCACATCGAAGGCAATGCCACGCACGCTGAAGCAATCGGCGCGATTGGGAGTGAGCTTGATCTCGATGCTGGCGTCGGGCAGGCCAAGATACTCGGCCAGCGCCTGCCCCACCGGCGCATCGTCCGGCAGTTCGAATAGGCCGGAGGCATCGCTGTCCAGGCCCAGCTCCCTGGCCGAGCACAACATGCCGTTGGAGGGCACACCGCGCAGCTTGGCCGCCTTGATGGTCAGCTCGCCGATCTGCGCACCGACCAGCGCCAACGGCGCCACCAGGCCGGCACGCGCATTGGGCGCGCCGCACACGATCTGCAGCAACTCGCCCTGCCCGGCATCGACGCTGCAGACCTGCAGACGGTCGGCTTCCGGGTGCCGCACCGCCTCGACGATGCGCGCCACCACCACCTGGCCCAGCGCCTCGCCCAACGGCGTCACCTCTTCCACTTCCAGACCGATCGCCGTCAGCGTCGCAGCCAACTCCTCGCGGCTGGCCTGGATCGGAACGTGGCTACGCAGCCAATTTTCTGAGAATTTCATGGGATGCCGGAATTCGGGAATCGGGATTGTGGATTCGTATAAAGCAGCAGGCCGGGACGGTGCGGAACAGGGGCGCTGTTGCCAATCCCCAATCCCGAATCACCAATCCCTGCCATCAGGCAAACTGCCTGAGAAAACGCACGTCGTTTTCGAAGAAGGCGCGCAGGTCGTTGACGCCGTAGCGCAGCATCGCAAAGCGCTCCACGCCCAGGCCGAAGGCGAAACCGGTGTAGCGCTCCGGATCGATGCCGACGCTGCGCAGCACGTTCGGGTGCACCATGCCGCAACCCAGCACTTCCAGCCAACGCGTGCTGCCATCGGGCTGCTGCCAGGCGATGTCCACTTCCGCACCCGGCTCCACGAACGGGAAATAGCTGGGACGAAAGCGCATTTCGAAATCGCGCTCGAAGAACGCGCGCACGAACTCGGACAAGGTGCCCTTGAGATCGGCGAAGGTGGAATGCTCGTCCACCAGCAGGCCTTCGACCTGATGGAACATCGGCGAGTGGGTCTGGTCCGAGTCGGAGCGATACACCTTGCCGGCGGCGATCATGCGCAGCGGCGGCTTATGCGCGTCCATGTAACGCACCTGTACGCCCGAGGTGTGGGTCCGCAACAGGCGACCGTCGCCGAAGTAGAAGGTGTCGTGCATCGCGCGCGCCGGATGATGCGGCGGAAAGTTCAGCGCTTCGAAGTTGTGCCAGTCGTCCTCGATTTCCGGACCATCGGACAACTCGTAACCCAGCCGCGCGAAGATCTCGACGATACGCTCGAGCGTGCGCGTGACCGGATGCAGGCCGCCACGCTCGCCGCGCCGGCCGGGCAATGTCACATCGATGCGCTCGCCGGCCAGGCGGGCGTCCAATGCAGCGGTTTCCAGGGTGTTCTTGCGCTGCGCCAGTGCGGCGGTCAACGCGTCGCGGGTCTGGTTGATCGCCTCGCCAGCAGCCTTGCGCTGGTCGGCCGGCAGCGTGCCGAGCTGCTTGAGCTGGGCAGTGATGCTGCCGCTCTTGCCCAGCAAGGCGACCCGTAACGCCTCCAGTTGCTCCGGCGTCTGCGCGGCGGCGACATCGGCCAGCGCGCGCTCGGTCAGGGATTGAATCTCACTCATTGCACTCGCGCCTCAACTGCTAGCCGAACGGTGTTTCCGGATGCACCGGAACGCATTGTCACTGGACCAACCTGCCATCACCCACTGGGTGGCTTCGCAAAAACGCAAAAGGGGAAGGACTCGCGCCCTTCCCCCTGCATCTCTGCGTTTCACGCATCGAAAGCATCCGCACCGAGGTGTGACTACTGCCGATGACCCGCTTCTTTAGCAGTCCGCACATGGATGTGCGGGCTCCTGCGAGGGACTCGCACGTACAGCGTGCGGGCTCTTGCGAGGGACTCGCACCTATGCCGCCAGCGCGCCCTTTGCCTTCTCGGCCAGCGCGGCAAAGCCGGCGGCGTCGTGCACGGCGATATCAGCCAGCACCTTGCGGTCCAGGGTGATACCAGCCTTGAGCAGGCCGTTCATGAAACGGCTGTAGCTCAGGCCATTGATGCGGGCAGCCGCATTGATGCGGGTGATCCACAGCGAACGGAAGTTACGCTTCTTCTGCTTGCGGCCAATGTAGGCGTACTGCTGTGCCTTGATGACGGCCTGCTTGGCAACGCGGAAGACCTTGCGGCGAGCGTTGTAGTAACCCTTCGCCAGGGTCAGGATTTTCTTGTGGCGGCGACGCGCCTGTACGCCACGCTTTACTCGTGCCATGGGTCAGTCCTCAGAGGTAGGGAAGCATACGATCGAGACGGCCAGCGTCCTCGGCACGGACGTGGTTCGTCTGCCGCAGGTTGCGCTTGCGCTTGGTCGCTTTCTTCGTGAGGATGTGGCTACGGTTTGCGTGGCCGCACTTGTACTTGCCGGAGGCGGTCTTGCGGAAACGCTTGGCCGCCGCCCGGTTGGTCTTGATCTTGGGCATTGCTATGTCCTTGATGGTGTTTTGTCACTGACACGGGCGGCAGTCTTGCGACCACGCTTTCCATCCTTGCCCTTGCCTGCTTGTAAGTCCTTGATCGAACACGATCCGGACAGGTCCTGGTGCCGCTTGCGCGGCGCCCCGGCAAAACCGGGCCGCGCAGTCTACCCGTTGCCGGGAATTCTTGCAAATCGGTGCGATTGCCGCCGTGACCGGCCCCGACCGGGACCGCCACGGCGCAGGATCAGACCTTCTTCTTGGGCGCGATCATCATCACCATCTGACGCCCTTCCAGGCGCGGACGGGACTCGATGACGATCTCGTCGCCCAGATCGGCCTCGATCCGGGCCGCCATCTCGCGGCCCAGCTCTTGGTGGCTCATTTCACGGCCACGGAAGCGGATGTTGACCTTGACCTTGTCGCCTTCTTCCAGGAAGCGGCGCATGTTGCGCAGCTTGATCTGGTAGTCGCCCTCGTCGGTGACCGGGCGGAACTTGAGTTCCTTGATCTCGACCTGCTTGGTCTTCTTCTTGGCCTCGTTGGCCTTCTTCTGCTGCTCGAACTTGAACTTGCCGAAGTCCATGATCTTGCAGACCGGCGGATCGGCCTGCGGCTGGATTTCGACCAGATCCAGGCCTTCTTCCTCGGCCTTGGCGAGCGCTTCGTCGCGCGACAACACGCCGACCATCTCTCCGTCGCTGCCGATCACGCGGACGCGCGGCACACGGATTTCTTGGTTCTTGCGGTTCTGTTTGTTGTCAGGGGTACTGATATTGCAATCTCCCAGGGGAATCGAACCGGCGCATCCGGATCATCCAGACCGGCCGGGGTTGGCTCACGCTGCCTGCTCTGCCTGCAGACGTTCGATGAAGGCCGAAACCGACATGGTCCCGAGGTCCTCTCCCGATCGCGTCCGCACGGCAACCGCGCCATTTTCCTTCTCGCGGTCGCCGACGACGAGCAGATACGGCACGCGTTGCAGCGTATGCTCGCGAATCTTATAACCGATCTTCTCGTTACGCAAATCGGCGCTGACACGGAAGCCTTGATTTGCAAGGGTTTTCCGAACCGAGTCGACATATTCGGCCTGAGCGTCGGTGATGTTGGCGACAACGACCTGGACCGGGGCCAGCCAGGACGGGAAGGCGCCGGCGTGGTGCTCGATCAGGATGCCGATGAAACGCTCCATCGAGCCGACGATGGCCCGGTGCAGCATCACCGGATGCTTCTTCTGGCTGTTCTCGTCCACGTACTCGGCGCCCAGACGGCCCGGCATCATGAAGTCGACCTGCATGGTGCCCAGCTGCCAGGTCCGGCCGATGGCGTCCTTGAGGTGGTATTCGATCTTGGGACCATAGAAGGCGCCCTCGCCCGGCAGCTCCTGCCACTCCACCCCGCACACGCCCAGCGCGCTGCGCAGCGCGGCCTCGGCCTTGTCCCAGGTGGCATCGTCGCCCAGGCGCTTTTCCGGGCGCAGCGCGATCTTGATCTGGATGTCGTCGAAACCGAACGCGGTGTAGACCGCCAGCGCCTGCTGGTGGAAGGCGGTGACCTCGGACTCGATCTGCGACTCCAGGCAGAACACGTGCCCGTCGTCCTGGGTGAAGCCGCGCACGCGCAGGATGCCGTGCAGCGCGCCGGAGGGCTCGTTGCGGTGGCAGGCGCCGAATTCGCCGTAGCGGATCGGCAGGTCTCGGTAGCTGTGCAGGCCCTGGTTGAACACCTGCACGTGGCCCGGGCAGTTCATCGGCTTGACCGCGTAGGTGCGCTTCTCCGATTCGGTGAAGAACATCGCGTCCTGGTAGTTGTCCCAGTGGCCGGATTTCTGCCACAGCGATACGTCCAGGATCTGCGGGCAGCGCACCTCGCCGTAGCCGCTGTCGCGATAGACCTTGCGCATGTACTGCTCGACCACCTGCCACAGCGACCAGCCCTTGGGGTGCCAGAACACCAGGCCGGGCGCCTCTTCCTGCAGGTGGAACAGGTCCTGCGCCTTGCCGATGCGGCGGTGGTCGCGCTTGTCGGCCTCTTCCATGCGCAGGATGTAGGCATCCAGCTGCTTCTTGTCGGCCCAGGCGGTGCCGTAGATGCGCTGCAGCTGCTCGTTCTTGGCATCGCCGCGCCAGTAGGCGCCGGAAATGCGGGTCAGCTTGAACGCCTTGAGGAAGCGCGTATTGGGCACGTGCGGGCCGCGGCACATGTCCACGTATTCCTGGTGGTAGTACAGGCCCATCGCGGTGATGTCCTCGGACATGTCCTCGATCAGGCGCAGCTTGTACTCCTCGCCGCGCTGGGCGAATACCTCGATCACCTCCGCGCGCGGGGTGACTTTCTTGATGACGTCGTAGTCCTGCGCGATCAGCTCCTGCATGCGCTGCTCGATCGCGGCCATGTCTTCGGGCGTGAACGGGCGCTCGCTGTAGATGTCGTAATAGAAGCCTTCGGCGATCACCGGGCCGATCACCATCTTGACCTCGGGATACAGCTGCTTGACCGCATGGCCGACCAGGTGGGCGCAGGAGTGGCGGATGATTTCCACGCCTTCGGCGTCCTTGGCGGTGATGATGCGCAGGCTGGCGTCATGGTCGATGACGTCGCTGGCATCGACCAGCTGGCCGTCGACCTGGCCGGCGATGGTGGCCTTGGCCAGGCCGGCGCCGATCGACTGGGCGACCTGCATCACCGAGACGGGGGATTCGAATTCGCGGCGGCTGCCGTCGGGGAGCGTGATGTTGATCATGGGCAAGAATGAAGTCTGGTCTGGCTGCAGCCGGCGGCTGCCATGGGAGGCCTGTCCACTGCGGACAGGCTCGGGGAGAAGCGGGAAAGGTCATGCGGAAGACCGCGTCGCGGGCGCCACGGACACGGGCGCCGGTCGGGATCAGCGGTGGGCGGTGGTAGTGCTCATGTCGCACGCTCGGCCGGCGCGGGGCGCGGGCCACCTTCTCGCAAGGGGTCTCGGGCGTGAATGGTAAACCAATCAGGCGGCCGCCGGGCAGGCCGGCACGGGGCCGGCGGGCGCATGGCATGATGCCGGCCATCGTCCTGCCGCTGCCGACCATGACCATCAAGGGTAAAGCCACCTCGCTGGATATCGCCTACCTGGCCGGGGTGTCGCAACCGACCGTCTCGCGTGCACTACGCGGCAGCCCGATGGTCAACGAGGAAACCCGCAAGCGCATCCTGCGCATCGCCCGCGAGCTGAACTACAAGGTCGACAAGAACGCCTCCTCGCTGCGGCTGCGCAATGCCGGCACGCTGGCGCTGCTGTTCTTCGAAGACCCCACGGCCGACGATTCGCTGATCAACCCGTTCTTCCATTCGATGCTGGGCTCGATCACCCGCGCCTGCGCGCTGCAGGGCTACGACCTGCTGGTGTCGTTCCAGCAGCTATCCAAGGACTGGCAAGCCGACTACGAAGACAGCAACAAGGCCGACGGCATCATCCTGCTGGGCTACGGCGACTACCAGCAGTCGCGCCAGCGGCTGCAGTTGCTGGTGGAGCAAGGCACGCACTTCGTGCGCTGGGGCGCGGCGCTGCCGGGCCAGCCGGGCATCTCGATCGGCAGCGACAACTACCAGGGCGGGCTGGACATCACCGAGCACATGCTGGCGCAGGGCTGCCGGCGCATCGCCTTCCTGGGCCATGCCTCCAATCACTATCCCGAATTCGAGGAACGTTACCGCGGCCACGTCGCCGCGCTGGCGCAGCAGGACCTGGTTGCCGACGCGGCGCTGCAGTTCGATGCGATCACCACCGAGTCGTCCGGCTACGCGGCATGCCTGGCCTTGCTAGATAGTGGCCAGGGGTTCGATGCGGTGTGTGCAGCCAGCGACCTGATCGCGATTGGCGCGATGCGCGCCCTGCGCGAACGCGGCTTGCGCGTGCCGCAGGACGTGGCGGTCAGCGGCTTCGACGACATCGCGCTGGCCGCCTCGGTGGCGCCGGCCTTGTCCACGGTGCAGCAGGACACCAAGCAGGCCGGCACGCTGCTGGTAGAGAGCCTGGTGGCGCTGATCCGCGGCGAAGCGGCGCAGAGCCGCACGATTCCGGTGAAGCTGGCGGTGCGCGATTCCTCGCGCAGCAACGGCCTGCAGCCGCCGCTGGGCTGGAACCGATCCGGCGCGGAGACCGGCGAGGCAGCGGTCGACCTGGCGGCGGATGGAGCTGCAAGGCGCTGATTCGGGATTCGGGATTCGGGATTCGGGATTCGGGAATCGGGATTCGGGAATCGGGAATCGGGAATCGGGAATCGGGACAGCATGCACGGTGTGCTGCGATCTGTGGCGAACCGCTGATGGCGTCGTAGGAGCGGACCCGGCCGCGACGGGGCGTTACCGATACCGGTGATGCCCCATTGCGCGCGGGTGGACGCCCCTACAGGTTGTGGGCGTCGCGGGCGACTTGGTCGGCCATCTGTGCATCCAGCTGCGTGCGCAATGCGGGATCGGTGACCGGCGCATCCGACAGCAGCACCCGCACGCCGTGCGCCGGGACCTGCGTGACCAGCCGCCGCTGCGCCTGCAATTGCTCGCCACTGACCGCGTCGCGCCAAATGCCGGGTTGCAGGAAGCGTTCAACCTCGATGCTGGCTGCCGCATCGCCCTTGTTGAGCAGCACCAGGGCGGTCTGGGTCGTACCGGCATGTTGATACACGCGCAGAAACGCGGCCTGCTGACCGCGCAGGCTGATATCGACCTGCACGCCGCGCTGCAATGCCGGGGTCTCGCGGCGCAGGCGCGCGATGCGCTGGAGCGGCGCGAAGATCGGGCTCTGCGGCGCCGTACGGATACGCTCGACGCCGAAATAATTGCGATTGCCGGCATGCTCGGCGCGCCCGCGCATGAAGCCGGTCTCCGAGCCGTAGTAGATCACCGGAATGCCGCGCGCGGTGAACAGCCAGTTGTGTGCATCGATGAAGCCGGTATCGCTGGCATCCAGCCGCGCCATGTCGTGATTGTCGTAGAAGCTCATCAGCTCGTAAGGGTTCGCGTACGGCCCCTGGCGCAGGAACAATGGCTTGGCGAGCTTTTCAAAGCCCGCCTGCTCACGACCGAAGACTGCAGACAGCTGCTGCTTCAACGGAAAATCCAGCACGCTGAAACCGGCGTTGCGCGCCCAGGTGTGCCCGGCGATCTTGTCGGCGTCGTAGTCGAAGGCTTCGCCGAACATGAAAAATCCCGGGCGTTTGTCGCGGATGCGCGCCACGAAGGCATGCCAGAAACGATCCGGCATCCAGCCGATGGTGTCGATGCGGAATGCATCGGCGCCCTGCTCCATCCATTGCAGATACGCACCGGCCAGGTAGTCGAGCACGGCCGGATTGTTCTCGTTGAGATCGGACAGTTCCGCCAGCCCGCCGCCGGTGTTGTAGAAGGCATGCAATGGGTTGTGCTGCGGATCCAGCTGCGCGGGCGGCAGATTCTGGTGGTCGGCGACCAGACGGCCCTGCGCGTCGTAGAGCTTGCCGAAGCCCGGTTGCGCTTCCGGCATGGTGTAGGCCGGCGAACCATGGTTGCCCACGATATCCAGCACAACTTTCAGCTGGTTGGCGTGCATGGCGCGGGTGAAGCCGGCAAAATCCAGGCCTGGGCTGGGCAGGTGTTCGTCCAACTTGTAGAAGTTGACGCCCCAGTAGCCGTGGTAGCCGGTCTTGCCGTGGTCGCTGAGCGTGCTGCCGCAGGTGATCGGCTTGCCGCCGGTGAACGCCTGGTCGGGGTTGTCGACGATGGGCGTGATCCACACCGCGCCAAACCCCAGGTCGCGGATGTAGTCGGCATGGTCGACGATGCCCTTGAAGTCGCCGCCCAGGTAGCCGATGTTGTCGTCGCTGCCATCGGCGCAGGGCGTGGGCACGTCGAAGCTGCGCTGCGCACCGCCCTGCGCGCGCTGGTCGTTGCCGGTATCGCCATTGACAAAACGGTCGGTGACCACGAAGTACACCGCATCGGCGGCGAATGGCTCCAGGGTACCGTAGTACTCCTTGGCCGCAGGCGCCGCGAACGCCACGCCTGCGTACATCGTCAACGCCACACACATCGCACTACGCATCACTGCCCTCCCGAGGCGACTGGAACCCGCACCACGCAGACGCCGGCAACCAGCAGGCTGAGCCCGCCGATGGCCAATGCGTAGATCGGCTGCCCGCCCAGCCACGCGCGGAGCACGAAGCCCAATGCGCTGGCGGCCACCAATTGCGGAATCACGATAAAGAAATTGAAGATGCCCATGTACACGCCCATCTTGGCGGCAGGCACGCTGTCGGACAGCAAGGCGTACGGCAGCGACAGGATCGAGGCCCAGGCAAAGCCCACGCCCAGCATCGACAGCAGCAACCAGTGCGGGTCGCGGATCGCCAGCATCGACAGCAGCCCGGCAGCGCCCAGCCACAGGTTGCACAGATGGCTCCAGCGCAGCCCGATCGCGCGCACCAGCAACGGGATGACCAGCGCGGCCAGCGCGGCGAAACCGTTGTAGGCACCGAACAGCACGCCCACCCAGTTGGCGCCATCGTTGTAGGCCGCCGATGCGGTATCGGTTGCGCCGAAATGCTCCTGCGTTACCGCGGCGGTGGTGTAGATCCACATCGCGAACAGGGCGAACCAGGAAAAGAACTGCACCCAGGCCAGCCGCCGCATCGTGCCCGGCATGCTGCGCACGTCCTGCACGATCGCCACCAGCATGCTGCCCGCTGGCAGCACCCGCGCCAGCGCCAGCAGTGCGCCGTAGGCGATGCACAGGCCGGCCAGCACGTACAGCATGCGGTCGCCCTGGTGCCAGGCGATGGCGACGGCAAGCAGCCCCCCGGCACCGCACCACATCGCGCTGGCGGCGGTCGATGGCAGCACGCCGGCGATGGGCGCTGCCGCGGCAGGCGGATGCGTATCGTCGAATCCGGCCAGCTGGCCTGGGCTGTACTCGCGGGTGCGCAGCACCGTCCAGCCGATCGACAGGAACAGCACGGCCGCACCCAGGTAGAACGCGTAGCGTACGCTGTCGGGCAGCTGCCCCGGCGGTGCGGTATTGCCCACGCCCCACTGGGCCAGCAACCAGGGCAGGAAGCTGGCGACGATCGCGCCGATGCCGATGAAAAAGCTCTGCATCGCATAACCGGTGGGCCGCTGCGCCGGCGGCAGCTGGTCGCCAACCAGGGCGCGGAACGGCTCCATCGAGATATTGATCGAGGCATCCAGCACCCATAGCGTGCCGGCAGCGATCCACAGCAGCGGTGCGTTGGGCATCACCAGCAACGCAAGCGTGGTGAACACCGCACCGACCATGAAATACGGGCGCCGACGGCCCCAGGAGGTCCAGGTGCGGTCGGACAGATAGCCGATGATGGGCTGCACGATCAGCCCGGTCAGCGGTGCGGCGATCCACAGCCCCGGCACGTCGTCGACCTGCGCGCCCAGGGTCTGGAAGATGCGGCTGGCATTGGCGTTCTGCAGCGCAAACCCGAACTGGATGCCGAGAAAGCCGAAGCACATGTTCCAGATCTGCCAGAAACTCAGGCGTGGCTTCGCGGTCATGGCGCGGCCTCCGTGTCGGCTGCCGGCCCGATCATCAACGCAGTCACCTGCGCCGTATTGACCACACCGTCGCGGCCGCCCCGGCCACCGGTGTACTGGGCAAAATGCGCCAGGGCGCTCATGTTGAAGCCGTCTTCCAGGCGAAAGACGCAGGCCTGCCCTGCCACCGCATCGAAGCTCACCTGGGTGGACAGCTGCTCGCCCACGCTATGCGGCATCACGATCGCCTGCGCTTGCGGCGGCCTGCCCGGGCACTCCAGCACCAGCCGCTTCACCGCGGCGGTGATGCCGGTATTGATCGGGCCATTGGCGTTGCGATAGCGCAGCGCCACGCGATGCCGCCCCGTGGACGCGGCGTGCCATGCCCAGGTCTGGCTGCCGGGCAAGGTCTGCGATGGGCCAAGCGTCAGCGACGCACTGTGCAGCGACTCAAGGCCATCCACGCGCTGGGTGAGGCTGACCACATGCTGCAGCCCATCGTCTGGCAACGCGTAGTGTTCGGTGGCGTCCAGGGCCCGGCCGTCCATGTACAGCGTGGTGCCGGCCGGAATCGCAACCCGATACCGGTTGGCATACGCCTGCACCTTAGGCGGCGCCGGCGTTGCCGGCGCAAACACCTGCGCCGGTTGCGGTGGCGCGGCCAGGTCGGCCTTGCGCCCCACCAGCTGCACCTGCGTGGTCTGGCCCTGCCGCTCGACACGCCCGGCCATCAGCAACTCGCCCTGGTCGTCGGCCGGACGCTGCAGCACGTACCGACGCGTGCCCTGCTCCAGCACGATCTGCTGGCGTGCACCGAACAACAGCGGCACCAGGCTGCGCGGCAACTTCGGCGTGACGCCACCATCGGCAGACAGGCCGAACACGCCTTCCAGCACTGCAGACAGATAGCCGGCAACCGACCACAACTGGCGCGGAGAATTGACTACCGGGCCACTGCGCGCGCCCTCTTCCACATGCACCGCCAGGCGCTGCATTTCGTAGTTCTCCATGTTGGAGCCGGCCAGCGCGCTGCCGCGCATCAACGACTGCAACTCCAGCGCGATGCGCGGTGCATCCTCCAGCGCACGCGACGCGCGCAAGGCATAGGCGCTGACGAACGGCCAGATGGCCCGGTTGTGGTAGATCGGTTGTGCGGTTTCCTGTGGCCACACCACCGGGCTGCCACCGGCCACCACCGGGTAGTTGCGCAGCGCCAGGCGTGCGCGCTCCACCGGGAACACATCGGCCAGCACGCCCAGCGACAAGCCGAGCAGATCGACCTTGGCATAGCGCACCGGATGCGCGGCAGTGCCCAGGTAGCTCACATACTGCTGGCGGGACGCATCCCAGAAGCGCGCATCGATCGCCTGCCGCAGCGTGTCGGCCCATCGCGCGTACTGCGCGGCACGCGCATCGCCGCGCTGGCGCGCCATCTGTTCGGCCAAGCGCAGCGCCTGGTAATGCAACACGTTGGTCGACAGCGCAAAGGACTCGGCGATGAAGCGCACGTCCTCGCGCGTCCAGTCCGGATAGGTCTGCTCGCGCCAGTCCAGAAACGATGTTTCGCCGCGGTAGAGGCCGATGCGCGCATCGAACACCGCATCGCGATCCTGCGCGAGCGTGGCCTGCAGCGCCTGCCACACCTCGTCGGCAAACGGTTGGTCGTCCAGCAGACCGCGCGCGGCCAGGAACCACACCACCCGGTCGCTGCTGATCGGCCAGCTGCCACCGGAGCCGGTGTCCTGCGCCACGAACAGGCCCGGCGTACGGCCATCGCGCGCGGTGGAGAGCTTGAAACGCAGGGAATTGCGTGTGCGCTGCGGCTCCAGCCGCGCCAGCGCCAGATCGGCCGCGAAACTGACATCGCGCGTCCATACGTAGGGCCAGCGCTCGCCGGTTTCGAAGCACTGGCACGGCACCGGCTTGCCGGCATTGAAGGCCGGATCGCGGATCGCATCGACGCGGTCGTCGGCCAGCTCCTGCTGCGCCAGCGCGAACAAGGCATCGAACATCGGGCTGGCGGTGTGCGTGCGCATCGGCTGCGCCGCAATGCGGCGCTCGCCCTGCGGCCATCGCAGCACGAAACCGCCATCGTCCAGCACCTGCGCCTGTGCGCGGCGCCCCTGAAATTCCAGCTCATCGGCCAATGCCGGCGAGCTTGCCGCAACGCCCAGCGTTGCAGCCATGCAGATCGTCTTCAGCATCGACGCGGCGAAACGGCTTGCGCCGTCGGCCTTCCTCCCTCGTTGCACGCGTTGTGGTGCGTGGCACAACTGCGCCACGGTCGCGGACCCTCCCAGGTGCCGTGCCGCCATGGTAGACGCGCGCCTTGCCGTTCCGCACGCCTGCATACGTATTCATGGCCGACGCCGGTACGCAGCATGGTCCGGTGCCGGCGTAGCGCTGCATAGTCGTCGCTTACGCAACGGCCACCTTGGGAGGGGATATGCCGCTGTCTTCATGTCGAGCACGCTCGACGCTGGGCGCGCGCTGGATCGCGCGCCTGCTGTTGCTGGCCTGCATCGCGAGCGTGGCGCCAATGCTGCATGCCGAAGTCACCACGATCGACGTCGCCTCGCCCGGCAAGATCCTGCAGGTGAGCCTGGAGCTGGATGGCGGCACCCCGTATTACCGCGTGCAACGCCTGGGCCAGCCGGTGCTGCAGCGTTCACGCCTGGGCTTCAATCTGCGCGACGGGCGCCTGGACCGCGGACTGGTGGTGCTGTCGCAGGCACGCCAACGTCATGACGACACGTGGGAGCAGCCTTGGGGCGAGGCCCGCCTGGTTCGCAACCACTACAACGAATTGCGTGTTCGCCTGGGCGAGCGTGACGGTGCGCAGCGCAGCTTCGAGGTGGTCTTCCGCGTCTACGACGACGGGCTGGGCCTGCGCTATCACTTTCCCGAACAAGCCGGCCTGCGCGAAGCGATCATCGACGACGAACTCACCGAGTTCGCCATCGCCCAGCGTGCCGATGCCTGGTGGATCCCGGCGGGCGAACCGATCCATTACGAGTATCTCTACAACCGCACGCCACTGAATCAACTCACCCTGGCGCACACCCCGCTCACCTTGCGTACCGACAGCGGCTTGCATATCGCGCTGCACGAAGCGGCGCTGGTGGATTATGCCGGCATGTGGCTGCGCCGTAGCGACGACCAGCGCCTGCGCGCGCAGTTGTCGCCGGCGGCCGAAGGCTGGAAGGTACGTCGCACCCTGCCCTTCGATACGCCGTGGCGCACGCTGCAGATCGCCGATCAGGCCACCGGCCTGGTGGAATCGAATCTGATCCTCAACCTCAACGAGCCCAATGCGTTGGGCAATGTGGACTGGGTCAAGCCGTCCAAGTATGTCGGCGTGTGGTGGTCGATGCATCTCGACCAGCAGACCTGGGCCACCGGCCCCAAGCACGCGGCAACCACGGCCACGACCCGGCGCTACATCGATTTTGCCGCTGCGCACGGCTTTCGCGGCGTGCTGGTGGAAGGCTGGAATCCGGGCTGGGACGGCGAATGGTTCGGCAATGGCGGCAGCTTCGATTTCACCAAACCCACACCGGATTTCGATCTGCCCGCATTGAGCAAGTACGCCGCCGGCAAGGGCGTGCATCTGATCGGCCATCATGAGACGGGGTGCGCAGTGGACCATTACGAAGACCAGATCGCCGAGGCAATGGACCTGTACGCACGTTTCGGCGTGGATTCGGTCAAGACCGGCTATGTCTGCGACGACGGCCAGGTGGAGCGACGCAATCCGGCCGGTGGCGCGCCGCTACGCGAGTGGCACGACGGCCAGTGGATGGCACGCCACCACCTGCGCGTGGTGCGCGAGGCAGCACAGCGGCATATCGCCGTCAACGCACATGAGCCGATCAAGGATACCGGCCTGCGCCGCACCTATCCCAACTGGATCTCGCGCGAAGGCGCGCGCGGCATGGAATACAACGCCTGGGGCCAGCCCCCCAATCCTCCCGAGCACGAGGTCAACCTAGTGTTCACGCGACTGCTGGCCGGGCCGATGGATTACACGCCGGGCATCGTGAGCCTGAAAGGCCGCAACGGCCAGGCGATTCCCAGCACGCTCGCCCGTCAGCTGGCGCTGTATGTGACGTTGTACAGCCCGATCCAGATGGCCGCCGACCTGCCCGAGCATTATCTGCAGCACCGCGATGCGTTCCGCTTCATCGAGGACGTGGCGGTGGATTGGGACCAGACCCGCGCATTGAATGGCGAGGTGGGCGACTACGTCACCATCGCGCGCAAGGACCGCCATAGCCGCGACTGGTTTCTGGGCAGCATCACCGACGAACACGGCCGCTTGCTGCAGGTGCCGCTGGGCTTTCTCGAACCGGGCGTGCGCTATACCGCGCAGATCTATCGCGACGGCGATGGCGCCGACTATGTGAGCAACCCGTTCGCCTTCGTGCGCGAAGAGCGCCAGGTCAGCAGCAGCGACAGCCTGGAATTGCGGCTGGCTCCGGGCGGCGGGCAGGCGATCCGCTTCGTGCCGGTGGACGGCGCGCGTTGAGCGAGGCCGTTGCGACGACCCGCACGCAGGGTCGTCGCCAACGATTGCACGCGATCGCGGCTGCGTGCCGCTGCGGATGATGCATTCCAGCCGCCCGGCACCCCTGGCAGGCGACATGGCATGGCCGCAAGCCACACATGGAATCGATTTCATCGCCATCGTGGCGGTTGAATACGTATGCAGCGGCCGTTTGCACGCAGGCGCGATGTCTACCATACGTTGCAGTCGCGACGCCTTGCATGACGCACGACGCAGCATCTCCAGGCATCTGCCGGATCAAAATTCAAAGAACAACATGTACCTGGGAGGGGAAAATGTTGAAGCACAAGCGCTCCGCGCTGAGTATCGCCCTGGCCGTCGCCATGGCACCGACGTTGGCAGCCGCGCAATCGGCAACGCCTGCGCAAACCGCCACCACCGCACAGACCGCATCCGAGCCGGCCGCCGGCGAGGTCACCGAGTTGGACAAGGTCCAGGTCACCGGCCTGCGCCGCGCGATCGAAGGCGCCATTTCGGTCAAGCGTGATTCCACTTCGATCGTGGAAGCCATTTCCGCCGAAGACATCGGCCGGCTGCCGGACGTGAGCATCGCCGAATCGCTGGCGCGCCTGCCCGGCCTGGCCGCCCAGCGCGTGGCCGGCCGCGCGCAGGTGATCAGCGTGCGCGGCCTGTCGCCGGACTTTTCCACCACCCTGCTCAACGGCCGCGAAGTGGTCAGCACCGGCGACAACCGCAGCGTGGAATTCGACCAATATCCATCCGAACTGGTCAGCGGCGTCACCGTCTACAAGACGCCCGATGCCGGCCTGGTCGGACAGGGCCTCTCAGGCACGGTGGACATGCAGACCGCGCGCCCGCTCAGCTACAACGAGCGCGTCATCGCCATCGGCGGCCGCTACCAGCGCAATTCGCTGGGCAAGGCGGCAAACGTGGACCCCTACGGCAACCGCTTCAACGTCAGCTACATCGACCAGTTCGCCGACCGCACCATCGGCCTGACCATCGGCTACGCACATACCGACATGCCGATCCAGGAAAACCAGGTGGGCCTGTACGAGCCCTGGCAGCCGGTCAACGCACAGCGCCAACGCCCCGGCGTTGCCGATGGTGTGTACTTCTCCGACGGCATCAAGGCCTTGCGCCGCACCGGCAACCAGAAGCGCGACGGTGTCATGGCCACGCTGCAGTACCGCCCGTCCAACGCCTGGACCAGCACGCTCGATGCCTTCCATACCGAAGCCGAGCAGATCGATACCGCCAACCAGTTCGAGCTCAACCTGAGCAACTACAACGGTGGCTACACGCCGGGCCTGAACATCACCGATGTGCGGGTCAACGACAACGGCAGCTTCATCGGCGGCACCGCCAGTGGCGTCTATCCGCTGGTGCGCGGCATGTACAACAAGCGCGAAGACAAGATCGACGCCTTCGGCTGGAACAACGAAATCTCGGCCGGCGCCGTCAAGATCGTCGCCGACCTCAACTACTCCAGGGCCACCCGCGACGAACTGAACCTGGAAAACAATCTCCAGCGCGCTCCCATGCCGCAGCTGGACACGGTGGGCGTGTCGGTCGTCGGCAATGGCTTTTCGCAGATTACGCCGGGCATGAATTATTCCAATCCGGACGAGCTGTTCCTCACCAACACCATCTACGGCTCGGGCTACGGCAAGGTGCCGAGCGTGAAGGACGTGCTGAAAGGCGCGCGCCTGCAGGCCAGCTTTCCCATGCCCGAAGCGTTGAGCTGGTTTTCCGATCTGGACGTGGGCGTCAACTACGCCAATCGCGAAAAGCAGAAGACCCAGCCGGAAGGCAACATCACGCTGGGCGCGCAGGGCGACGCCACGGTGGCGGCGGACCTGCAATATGCCCCGGTCAATCTCGGCTTTGCCGGTCTCGGCTCCCTGCCGGCCTGGAATGTGCCGGCCACCGTATCGCGCTACATGCTGTTCAACCCCAGCGACGACGCCTCGTTCCTGGTCTCCAAGGCCTGGACGGTCGAAGAAAAGATCACCACAGCCTGGCTGCGCGCCAACATCAATACCGACTGGGGCGAAGTGGGCGTGCGCGGCAACATCGGCGTGCAGCTGCAGAGCGCCGATCAGTCCTCGCAGGCCAATTACTGGGATGCCTCGCAGCCTGCCGGCAGCGAAGTGCGCCCCATCGACGATGGCAAGAAATACCGCGACTGGTTGCCCAGCCTGAACCTGGCCTTCCAGTTCCCGTACGAGCAGACGCTGCGGTTTGCGATGGCCAAGCAGGTGGCGCGCCCGCGTGTGGACCAACTGCGCGCCTCGCTGGAGTTCGGCGTGGACACCTCCACCGGCCGCCCCGGCGCCAGTGGCGGCAACCCCATGCTCGACCCATGGCGTGCCAACGCCCTGGACATTTCCTATGAGAAGTACTTCGCCGACCGCGCCTACGTGGCCGCGGCGTTCTTCTACAAGGATCTCAAGAGCTATATCTACACCCAGAGCCGCGACAACTACGATTTCTCGGCGTTGGTTGCCGGCTATGTGCCGCCGCCGGGCTCCGCACCGGTGCTGACCACCGGCACCTTCAGCGCACCGTTCAACGGCAAGGGCGGCACGTTGCGCGGCCTCGAACTCACCGCCTCGTTGCCGCTGGACCTGCTGTTCGCCCCGTTGCAAGGCTTCGGCATCCAGGCCAGCGCCACCTTCAACGACAGCGACGTCAAGATCCGCGACCCGGAAAGCGCCTCCAGCGTGGGCGATGGCGAAATCAGCCTGCCCGGCCTGTCAGAACGCGTCTACAACCTCACCGCCTACTACGAACACAAGGGCTTCGAGGCACGCGTGAGCCAACGTCGCCGCTCGGACTTCATCGGCGAGATCGGCAACTTCAACGGCAACCGCACCTTGCGCTACGTGGTCGGCGAGAACATCACCGACGCACAGATCAGCTACAACTTCAGCGAGGCCAGCAGCCTGTCCGGCCTGACCCTGCTGCTGCAGGCCAGCAACCTCAGCAACTCACCGTATCGCACCTACGCAGAGTCCAAGGACCGCCCGCTCGAATACATCGAATGGGGCCGCACCTTCGTGCTGGGTGTGAACTACAAGTTCTGACCTCCTGCAGCAACAAATAGCGGCCCTAGAGCCCCTCTCCCCCCGGGAGAGGGGTTGGGGTGAGGGTACGGGGGGGCAAGGAGACACCGTCAGCTCCAGCTTTCGTAATTCTCCAGATCTTCCAGCAAGGGCATGGCCCAATCCGCGCAACGCAATACAGGCGCTGCTCCAGAACCTCAAGATGTCGCCCATTGAAAAGCCGCCGACTGAAGACCGGCGGCTTTTCTTTGGAATGAACACCATCCCCACTCGAGTAAGCACGATCACCACAAGAGTAGCCAGGGACACGACCGCGCGCCGGCCACGCCGCCGCTGCCGGAGCCCGAAATGGGCATGCCGCTCACGCGCTCCGATTTCGGCCGCGGCATCCACATCCGCCTGACGACTGCTCGCTACGTTCTGTCAGCCGCTTTCAAACCAAGGCAATCGGGCGCTGGGCTCCACATGCGCACCTGACGTCTCGCCGTTTCCACTCGCAGCACACGCCGTGACACACGAGCCAGTGCCTCGACTGACCGTGTCGCGATCGCACTCGGCTTCATCAGGCAACCGGCTACTGCAGCTTGATCAGGACGGCGCAGCTGCATTGCCGTTTCCTGCAACAGCACCACCCATGTGACGTATCTTGAGTCGCTTGCCAGGCACAGCGCCTGGCGCAAGCACTGATTGGTAGCTGACACCGCATACAAAAAAGCGAGGCACCCCACTGGAATGTCTCGCCTGTCTCACTCAATCACAGCACACCGCTTGTGAAACGGTGCTATCGACCCTTGCCCGTGGCGCACACCACCGCGTGCCCAGCCAAGCTCACGCGTCCATCCTCGATCACGCCCTGCTCCACCCCCGGCACATCGATCTGTCCCCATGCACCTTCAGGCAGCGCAGGCTCGGCAGCATCCAACGACAGATTGAAGGCCAATAGCATCACCTGACCTGCATGCTCACGCCGGAACATCAGCACCGGCTCGGCGGTGTCGTAAAACGTGATCGTTCCTTCGCACAGGGCCGGCATGCGCTTGCGCCAGGCAAGAAACGCGCGCACCGCGCTCAGCACCGACTGTGCATCGCCCTGCTGAACACTGACCGCCGCCAGACGATGCGGCTCGGCCAACGGCAGCCACGGCTTGCCACTGGTGAACCCCGCCGACGGCGCATCGGTCCACGGCATCGGCGTGCGGCAACCATCGCGCCCCTTGAAGGTTGGCCAGAACGTGATGCCATATGGATCCTGCAGATCCTCGAACGCCACATCCGCTTCGCCCAGCCCAAGCTCCTCGCCCTGGTACAGGCAGACCGAACCACGCAGCGAACACAGCAGCGCCACCACCATCCGCGCAAATGCCGGCGACGCATCGTCGCCGCCCCAACGCGTCACCGCACGCACCACGTCGTGATTGGAAATCGCCCAGCACGGCCAGCCTTCCAGCATGGTCGCCTCGAGCCGGCTGACCGTTTCGCGGATGTACGCCGCGCTGTAGTCCTGCACCAACAGCTCGAAGCTGTAGCCCATGTGCAGGCGGCCCTTGGCGGTGTACTCGGCGGTGGTGGCCAACGAATCTTCCGAAGAAATCTCGCCCAGGCTCACCGCATTCGGGTAGCGATCGAGCAACGCGCGCAGGCGCTCCAGGAACTGAAGATTCTCCGGCTGCGTATTGTTGAAGTAGTGGTACTGGTACGCGTACGGATTGTCCGCACTGAAACCGCGCCCCACCCGCTTGTCCGCCGGCTTGGCCGGATTGTCGCGCAGCTGCGCATCGTGGAAGCAGAAGTTGATCGCATCCAGACGGAAGCCATCCACCCCGCGATCCAGCCAAAACCGCACATTGTCCAGGGTCGCCTGCTGCACGTCGGCGTTGTGGAAATTGAGATCCGGCTGATCCACCAGAAAGTTATGCAGGTAGTACTGCTCGCGCCGCGGCTCCCACTGCCACGCCACACCACCAAAGAGCGATAGCCAATTATTGGGCGGCGTGCCGTCCTCGCGCGGGTCGGCCCAGACGTACCAATCCGCCTTCGCGTTGGTCTTGTCCTGCCGGCTTTCCTGGAACCACGCATGTTCGATCGAGGTGTGGCTCAGCACCTGGTCGATCATCACCTTCAACCCGAGCGCATGCGCCTTGTCGAGCAGGCGATCGAAATCCTCCAGCGTGCCGAACAGCGGATCCACCGCCCGATAGTCCGCGATGTCGTAGCCGAAATCGGCCATCGGCGACTTGAAGAACGGCGAGATCCAGATCGCATCCACACCCAACCCGGCAATGTAGTCGAGCTTGGCGATGATGCCCGGCAGATCGCCCACCCCATCGCCATTGGAATCCAGAAAACTCCGCGGATAGATCTGATAGATGACGGCCCCGCGCCACCATGGTGTCTGCAACATGCACGCCCCTCCCGGGCCACTGCGGGCGGCCAACACGGCCGCCAGCCAAGGGCGTTAGCCTAGCGGCGCAACGCGCATCGGGCGCACGCGTGCATACGTATTCATCGCCAAGCGTGCTGTCGAGCGAGCGACGCGAACCACCGAACATGCCCGGTGCTCGCTCCTACAATGCGCTCGATCAGCCTGGCAAGAAGCGGACGCTTGCGCGCCAGGCCTACAGTTTTTGGGCAATGACATCCGTCAGAGCATGAGTCTTCATCGCAAGTTCGGCATGTATGCGTTGGAGCTTGCTGTGCTCGGCGTCCAGATCATGAAGGCATTGCACATCAGCGGCATCCACGCCGCCGCACTTGGACTTCCAGACGAAATATGTCGCCTCGGAGACGCCCAGCTAGCGGCACACATCTTTGACCTGACGGCTTCTCTCGACTTACTTCAGCCTGGGAATAATCTGGCTTTCGGTAATCTGGCCATTAGGCATTGTTGGTCTCTTCGGTGGCTAGTGTGCCCGGAGACCTCTGATTATGGCTGGCTTGACTTTACGGGATACTGCCACCGAGACCGCTAAAGACACAACTCATTCGCCGCAGGTATGACTTGGAAGCGCCCGACTGCGAAAAGCGGTTCTTGATCACCCCTCGGCAGGGCCTGCGCATCCATGACATCGCCAAGAGTCATAGACGAAAATTCTATGGGACCAGTGCTCCCACGAATATGCTCCCGCCCGTCTGCGCCGATATATGTACCTCGATTGTAAGCATTGTAGTTATTTCGCCCAGACTCTCCACGCTGGATTAGGTCTGCCAAAGGACTGCTCATATCTAGCATCTCCTGTGAAATTAAGTACAAATTAATCAGTTAGCTTTGGCGGACACATCCCACCAAGAAACGAAGAGCCTAGATTTTTCACCCTCCACTAGCGCGTCCTGGATTTCCCCATACGTGGAGACTTTAAGTAATTGTTGATGATCAGCACTAGAAAACTCGGTTATGCAATGCCCATCCCCACTACAAATATTCAGCTCTGGCACCTCATCACAGATTGCACACCGTCTTGGATCGCTCGAGCACACACTCTCATAATCATCACCAACGACATTTTTCTTGCAATCAGCGCTTATTACCGGCCTCCAGTTTCCGGCAATAACTTTTTTTCGAAGATCACCGTAAGGCATGCCTTCTTTAAATCCATCTGCGAGCTTATGGATATCAACTGATTCAGGACCCGGCGTTAGAGTTGCGCGCGCCTTAGGGGCAGCCCCTAGCTCCGAAGCTTCACCTCTTTTTGAGCCATCTTCCTGACGCGCAAATTCATCGGTTGTTTTCTGTGAACTTTGCGATTGACTTGTTGACCCTTGCGACTTAGCCTCTTGATCGCATGCTGATAGCGAAAGGAGCGACATGAATACCAGAGAGAAAAATGTATTTCGCAAAAATTCCATCACCTCGCACCTCGTCTTGATATTCAATCATTCGAAGCAAAATTAAGAAAATCAATATTTTCTAAAAATGGGTTCAGAGCATTCAGAATACACCGCTTTACAAACACCGGAATTACTTTCTTCGCAAACTTTAGTCGCTAACTCAATGGATTTTTGCTTACTAGCAGATGCCTGAAAAAAACTATTACCCTGCGACGTAACTAAAGCAGCACACTGATTTCGATACACCAATTTCACTTGACAGTCAGTAGCACCACCTGCAGCACATTGGCGAGTAGCTTTATCCCTCGCTTCATTTTCAGACAATTTACCTACCGCACTTCCAGCCTCACCAGTTACGCTGGAGTGAGCAATTGCCCCCCAAGTTTTAATCCACTCCCCCGTGGGTCTAGGCGGCGGCGCCGGAATATCGCCCCTAGAAGTACCTGAATCAGGTCCACACTGGGGACTTCCCGGCGCTACGCCACTTGGACAGGCTGTCTGTGCCAGTGAAGCACCAGCGAAGAAAAAACTCAAAAAAATCATTGATCGCGCAAGAGTCATAGAACCCTCAGAAATTTATTTATCATTTTTGCGCAAGACCCCGACTACCGCTATTAGGCTCTTGAGAAGGCGAAGAATCATTACGCATCACGGTAGTGTTACCACTAGTTGTTTGAGTAGAGCCAATTTTGGAATCTTTAGCCGGCGCACCCGGCTCATAAGGCCGCCCAGCACCCGGCGACTGGCCAGCGCGCTCCAGCTGCCCCAGCGCGGAGTACGCGGTGAACTGGCCCAGCGTGCCCTGGAAGAAGGCTGCGGCCATGGGGGGTGCTGTGATGATCAACGTCGTTAACACCAGTCCCAATCCTCCCTGCTGCAGCGCCATGCTGCTGATGCCCTCGCCCGTAAACCCATTCATCGCCCACTTCGCGACGAACGCAGCACCTACTGCACCGACCACCTTGGTAGCCAAACCCACCGTGAAGGTCAAAACAGAAAGCGAAAACACAGTACCCAGTCCGTATAGCAGCCATTTGCTGAACAAGGACTTCGTCGCCTGGAATAGCAGACACAAGATGAACAGTGGACCAAAGCCCACCACCAGCGCCATCGCCAGCTTGTTCAGCAACAGCATCGAGCCTGCAACGACTCCAGGACCTGCCATACCGATCCCAGTGAACCAACGAGCCCTATCTTTTTCATCCTTGCTCTCTTCATCGCCGCCCGTCTTGATCTGATCCAAGGCCGACATCGCCACCTGCATCAGCATCAGATTCTTGTCGATTGCCTCGTAGGGGCTTTTTGAACTGCCAGTCACTGTCTTGGTGATTGCCTGACTAATCCCATCCGTCAGCGTCCAATACAATCGCGGCGAGCCTTGGGCCATGCTGGTCGCCAGCCCGATGATCAGCGCGGCACGCAGCGCCATCCCCCCCCATCGCCGCTTCGCGGGACTGGCCGGTCACGATGTGATAACCCTGGATGAAATTCGAAGAGGCCGAGATTACCTCAGTAACCTCGGCCTCTCATCAATCGGGTCAAGCCAAGACACGAGACGCTGCTACATCGACATCGTAGGAGAAGTCGTTTGCTGTACCTGTCCCTGGACTTGCGTTGCCTGATGTTGGCTTTCCTCAGCCACCTGTCGGCTACTGTGTTCGAGCGACTGTCCTTGCGCCTGCTCGCGATCGATAAAGACGCGACGCATTGAGGGGTCACTCAGCTCGCCCTGGACTGCAAAGAAACCGTCGCCGCTCTTGTTGGGAAGGATATGGTCGATGCGTTGCAGACCACTGACCTTGGCCTCAAACACCGCCTGCCCTGCGGCCTGCTCCAGTTGCTTATGGTTAGCAAACCCACCACGCTCGCCCAGGGCTTCCAACTTGCTTACCGCACCCACGAACATGGCGTTGTCGGGATGACGAGGGTCGGAAAGCAGGGGGCTGGATGCTGCCTGTACCGGCACCGCGGGAGCGGCCGTTTGCTCGGCTTGCTTCGCCGTTTTCTGCGACAGCGCCTGAGCCAAGGCAGCTTGCGTCTGATTACCTACTACACCATCTACCTGCAAGCCATGCTCGCGCTGAAATTGCTCGACGGCGTATCTGGTGTTGCCGCCGAAGTCGCCGTCGGCCTGTAGCGGCTTGCCGTCGCGACCGGTTGCGCCGAGTTGGGCCAGCTGGCCTTGCAGCTGTTTTACAGATTCGCCGCGCTCGCCTTGTTCGATTTTTGCGTCATGGGATTTCGAGGGCTGATGGGGAGTCAAACTGGATGTCACGCTATGCTTGAGATCTACACCGTCGCGTTTAACGCTTTCAATCAAATCAGGAACACGACGCTCCCACGTTGCTGAAAGCTCTGCGCACTGTTTGGCGGCCTTGATACTCCAAGGACTGCTAGGCGTAACACCGTTCACCACACGTCGAGCGTTATAGACATCATGGCTATCGCTATCGATATAACGGTCAAGAGGCTTGCCAGTAAACAAGCCGTCGCGCATACCAACAACTAATACCTTGGCAGCGATTTCCGGGTCTTTTGCCAAGTTTGGATTGCGGACCATCTCACCGTTGAGGCCCAGCAAACGATCAAACTGTTCGTAATTGTCATCATGCGTAAGATGCACATAGCCGCGGCCATAAAACTCTTCACCGCCACGATATTTTAGCTTACGTGCCTGACTACGTCCGAAATCCTCGTCTGGCGCTTGAAAGTTGCGTGTCTCATGCTGAGCGGTCGCCAGCATATAGGAGATTTGCTTTGGATCCGACACACCGTTCTCAAGAGCTGTCTTGACTATCAATCTAACAGAAGATTCCCGATCTATGCCAAAGCCTTCCGTACTGCGGCCATATCCGTTACTCATTCTTTTCTCCGTACGTGCATGTCATTAGAATTTGTTGTTGCATTCCCGGCAGCTTTATTGTCCGAAAATGCATTGCATGTACTCGCCATCAGAAAAATCTGCTTGTCAGTTAGCCACCTCCTTCATTTCGCCGTTTTGAAGCCTCTCTGTTACTGTCTTAGGATTAGCAGGATCGTTCGTGTCTTCGGTTACTCGCTCAACCAGCACTGCTTCGTCGTTCTTGAGCTCATAGGTATCAAACACATGTAGACAACACCCATCACCAGATGAGGACGTAAGCATGTTCCCTTTCACGGAAAACAGCCCATTTGCCATCACTGTTATATCGGATAGCGACTGATTAAAAACGAGGCGTTGCTGGGTTGAGTCATAGAGATAGACACTGTAAGAAGATCCGCCATAGTTGCCTTCCTTGCCAGACCAAATCACAAGATCCTCGTGCCCATCGCTGTTGATGTCAGTCAAAATGATCGAGTGGCCATTCTTCTTATAACTATCATCCAAGGGACCGTGATAGAGCGTAGCATTACTGTCTAAATATAAAGCCTCTGGCTCGACAGCAATGGGCTTGCCACCTGGAAATATAACTTCCACAATCACAGACCTATTACATAAAAAAATGCCGGGACTTCTTTCGTTGCAACCCTGCGCTTTGACTGAAACAGCGATGCCGTTGATTTTTGTGTGTATCTCACCCTGATCGTTCAGTTTCGCATTCGCAGCAGATGACATCTTCAATTCCTTTTGCGACGAGAATTCAGACTTTTTGCCAGATTGAGCTTCAGCGGGAATTTTCGTCCCAACCTCTGCCGACGGAGCATTGCCAGAACTGCACGCTGTAAGCGAGACAACGCAGGCTAAACACAGCATCCCCACCACGGCTCTTGCCAATGCACGCGCCATCATAGGAAATCCTTATAATTCAAATTAATATTTTTTAAATATTGGATCAGAGCATTCTGAAAACATGACCTCACACCCCCCCCTCTCCCGCTACTTTCACACATCTTAACTACTTGACTAATTGCAGCATCCTTGCTCGCAGAGGCTTGAAAAAAAGTACTAACCTGCGAGGCCGCCAGAGCTGCACATTGGTTGCGATACACCAAAGTCACCTTACAGTCATCGGCACCATTTTTAGAACATTGTTGGATAGCTGAATTCTTCGCGTCGCCTTTAGATAGCTTTCCTTTCGTAGTACCAACATCCCCCGTGGACTCCGACATCGCAATGGCCCCCCACGTTTTGACCCATTCGCCTGTCGGCGCGGGGTCTCCGCTCCCTCCCTGCATTTCAGGAGTATCAGGAATGCACTGCATACTCCCCATCTGAGTACCGATAGGGCATCTAGTTTGCCCTAAGGCCACATGACATAAAGCCAGACCCGGCGAAGCAAGTAAAAATATCCAAAAACGAATCATTGTAACCACCTAAGGTTATTAACTACTTTTGCGCGAGCCCGCGAACTCCTGCGGCTGTATCTTGAGACTGCGAATCAGATTGTATGGACCTAGGGGTTGCATTTACTGTTTGACCGGTAGTGTTAACGGAATCTCTAGCCGGCGGATGCATCTGCGCATTCGGCCCCTGCCTATTAGCGTTAGACGCCGCATCCGACGAGCCCAACGAGCCAACCGCCGAGTACGGGACGAACTGGCCCAGCGTGCCCTGGAAGAAGGCTGCGGCCATTGGTGGTGCGGTTAGGATCAACGTCGTCAAAACCAAGCCAATCCCTCCCTGCTGTAGCGCCATGCTGCTGATGCCCTCGCCGTTGCCGCCGCTGACCGCCCATTTGGCCAGGAACGCCACGCCTACCGCACCCACGACCTTGGTCGCCAAGCTCACTGTAAACGTCAGCACCGACAGAGAGAACATGGTGCCCAACCCATATAGCAGCCACTTGCTGAACAACGACTTCGTGGCCTGGAACAGCAGGCACAGGATGAACAACGGGCCAAACCCGACCACCATCGCCATCGCCAGCTTGTTCAGCAACAGCATCGAGCCTGCAACGACTCCTGGGCCCGCCATGCCGATGCCAGTGAACCAGCGCGCACGGTTCTTGGCGTCTTCGCTTTCTTTATCGCCGCCGGTCTTGATCTGATCCAACCCAGCCAGCGCCATCTGCATCAGCATCAGGTTCTGGTCGATCGACTTGTAGGGGCTATCGGAGTCACCTGTCACTGTCTTGGTGATCGCCGAACTGATGCCATCGGTGAGAGTCCAATACAGTTGCGGCGAACCCTTGGCCATGCTCGTCGCCAAACCGATGATCAGCGCCGCCCGCAGCGCCGTGACCACCAACCCCATCGCTGTAATGACCCACTGATTTCCTGCTCAGGTGTTACTTTCCCCGAAGGAGACACCGATGAGCGAAGTGATGGAAGAAGAGATCAAGCGCTGGACCGCCCGGCGCAAGTCAGCGCTGGTGCTTGAGATCATCCAGAGCAAGACGACGGTAGCAGCGGCCAGCCGGCAGTTCGACCTGACCCCGGCTGAGATCGAGAACTGGGTTGAGGAGGGCAAGCGAGGCATGGAGAACGCCCTGCGGGCGAAGCCCGAGGACGTGCGCGAGCAGTACGAGCGGCAGCTGAAGGACTTGCAGGAGGCCTACGGCGAGGCGATGTTGGAGATCCGCGCCCGAAAAAAGCTGGCCTCCCTGCTGGGAAAGGACGAGAGCTGATGCTCTCGGTCCAGCAGGGCCTGAAGGACGAAGGTGTTTCGGTTCCGATGACCAAGTTGTGCCAATGGTTCGGTGTGGCACGTCGCACGACGTACTACAAGCCGACCAGATCGCCAGCCAAAGTGAAGCCGGAGCTGGCCGAACCGATCAAGAAGATGATCGAGACGGAGCCGAGTTTCGGCTATCGCACGGTCGCTGCGCTGCTTGGTATGAACAAAAACACGGTGCAGCGGATCTTCCAGCTGAAGGGCTGGCAGGTGCGCAAGCGTGCCCTTGGCCAGCGCCCGCGCATTGAAGCCAAGGTCTCCCGCGCCGAGAAGCCGGATCAACGCTGGGCCACTGATCTGTGTCGCGTTTGGGGCGGCAAGGACGGCTGGCTGAGTCTGGCGCTGGTGATCGACTGCAGCACGCGGCAACTGCTCGGCTGGCACCTGTCACGGACCGGTAAAGCCAGCACCGCATCTGCCGCACTGGAGCAGGCGCTCATCACACGCTACGGCACGCTGGGCCGAGTGCAGGAGCCATTTCTGCTTCGCTCAGACAATGGTCTGGTGTTCACCAGCCGCGACTACACCCGACTGGTTCGCAGCTATGGGCTGATGCAGGAGTTCATCACCCCGCATTGCCCACAGCAGAACGGGATGGTGGAGCGTGTGATCCGGACCTTGAAGGAACAGTGCGTGCACCGACATCGCTTTGAGAGCCACACACACGCGCTGCGAGTGATTGCTGACTGGATCGCCTTCTACAACCAACAGCGCCCTCACCAGGCGCTGAAGATGATGACCCCGGATGCGGCCTATGCCGCTACATTAACCGCATGACCTGTGCAGAAACCGGTGGGTCATTACATGATAGCGACCCACGTATCCCTGTCTATTGGTGATCGAGAGGTCGCCGCCATTGCTCTCGGTCATGACAGTTGACGCAATCAATCGACGCGTCGTTGCGTCGTCCAGCCCTGCGATATTCCCTTGGCTATAAGCCTGAGCGGTGGCCGCCGCTTTTTCTCGTCTATCAGCCATGATGCATGTCCTCTGGATATGACGGTTGGGTAAAGCACCACCCTTCTAGTGGCGCCGGATGTTGCGCATTTAGAACACCTTACATTGCAACTCTTTTATTCTCTTATCGGGCTTTGCCTTGGTAAAAAGAAAAGTTGTGTAGCCAGGTCCACGTGAGCCCTCGCCGTCGTCAACGTACGCCTCCAGGAACAGCTGACGGCCCTCGAGTTCTACCACGTAAAATTTCGTCTGAGTGTCGGGACCATCCTCTATGTCTTGAGCACAGTCTCCAGCAAAGAGACGTACCGAGGCTGTATCAGGGAGCTGACGTTTCACTACATCAGCATATTCGGGGCTGACATAAAACTTCTTTACCGCAATCGAGTGCACATTCTGCGCATCCCCTATGAGTGTAAGGCCTGACTCACCTTCATTGACCTTCTTCACTCCCGCATCAGCCCCTTGATTCCCGTCAGGTACGTCAACCATGCCAAAGCCATCGAGAACAAGTATTCCGCTACGGGACTTTGAGTTTTCGGGATCACTGCTGTCAGGATTGGGCTGCGGAGAAGACTCCCGCCACTGCACGCCTGGAGTGCTGTCGAAGCTCGACCAAGAAGCGCCATCGTTGAAAACAAGTAGAGAGACGACTTGATAAAGCGATGTCACTCGGGCCACTCCTTCCGAATTTTTAGGCTGAGGCGACGATTCAGAACTGTCTTTTCGCATATCTCTGCGTTCTTCCTTGATGCCTTCATTCTTTTTCGCGGAAGTGGCGTCTTGCCGGCAAGCGCCTAGCATCAGAAACCCCAAAGCCAAAAAAAATACCCATATATTCTTCGGCGACATGAAAAATCCCATTTACACCAAATCGTACACTTTAGCTTCCGCCCCTACATCACGAGCAAGAAGATTTAGATAAAATCATCTTAGTACTTCTTAAATATTGGATCCGAACACCCCGAGTAGATGACTTTACACTCGCCACCACCATGATCTTTACAATCTCTCATAGCAAGATTGATTGCAATATCTTTACTTTCGGCACCCTGAAGAAAACTTTTCTTATCTGAAGAAACCGATGCTGCGCACTGATTTTTATAACTTAAATCCACCTTACAATCTGTAGCCCCACCTTCAGCGCACAGTTGAACGGCTTTTCTTTCCGCCTCTTGACGACTTAACTTACCTGTGACAGCACCGCTCTCTCCAGTTGCGTTGGAGCCTGCAATTGCGCCCCATGTTTTTAGCCACTCGCCAGTAGGTCTAGGTGGCGGATCCGGAATATCCCCCCTTGATGTACCAGAGTCTGGCCCACATTGCGGACTGCCTGGTGCCACTCCAACAGGACATGCAGTCTGCCCAAATGCAACGCCAGATAGAAATAAATTCAGCACAAACAAGAAACCAAAACGAATCATGGGAACGCCCTTAATAAGGAAAAATTAATTTTTCGCAAGGCCACGACTGCCGCTAATGTTCTCTTGACTTGACGATGCTTCTGTACGCATCCCAGCAGTAGTGCGCGCCTCTCTTTGCTCACTGGGCCTTGAGGTTTCACGCTCCGGCGCACCCGGCTCATAAGGCCGCCCAGCACCCGGCGACTGGCCTGCCCGATCCAGCTGCCCCAGCGCGGAGTACGCGGTGAACTGGCCCAGCGTGCCCTGGAAGAAAGCTGCGGCCATGGGGGGCGCGGTGATGATCAACGTCGTTAACACCAGTCCCAATCCTCCCTGCTGCAGCGCCATGCTGCTGATGCCCTCGCCCGTAAACCCATTCATCGCCCACTTCGCGACGAACGCTGCACCTACTGCACCGACCACCTTGGTAGCCAAACCCACGGTGAAGGTCAAAACAGACAGCGAAAACACAGTACCCAGTCCGTATAGTAGCCATTTGCTGAACAATGACTTCGTCGCCTGGAATAGCAGACACAGGATGAACAGTGGACCAAAGCCCACCACCAGCGCCATCGCCAGCTTGTTCAGCAAAAGCATTGAGCCTGCAACGACTCCGGGACCTGCCATACCGATCCCAGTGAACCAACGAGCCCTATCTTTTTCATCCTTGCTCTCTTCATCGCCGCCTGTCTTGATCTGATCCAAGGCCGACATCGCCACCTGCATCAGCATCAGATTCTTGTCGATTGCCTCGTAGGGGCTTTTTGAACTGCCAGTCACTGTCTTGGTGATTGCCTGACTAATCCCATCCGTCAGCGTCCAATACAATCGCGGCGAGCCTTGGGCCATGCTGGTCGCCAGCCCGATGATCAGCGCGGCACGCAGCGCCGTTACCACCAACCCCATCGCCGCTTCGCGGGACTGGCCGGTCACGATGCGATAACCCTGGATGAAGATCCAAAGCGTCAACACCGTCAATGACACCATCCCCACCCAGGCCGTCGTTCGCTGCAACAACTCCCATTGAAAGATCGCAATCTCATCGCGCAGGTAGTCATTAATCAGACGAAAAAATTCGTAGTTGGCGATGTTCGTCAAAAAATCCATATGTCACCACATCCACTAGACGGCTGCGCCGTGGGGCAGTCGCTGCCCCGGGTTTGAGTATGTTGCCTAAAGAGGGGATCCGGCTCCATCAGTTCTTGTCAATCTCCAGCCTTTCCATGCCGGCTGGCGTGTCCGACTTGATGGCCTCAAACGCGCCCTTCATTACTGCACCGGCCACGAGCGTCTTACCCAAGCTCAACACATCGTCCGGCACCCAGTCCGGCACCCAACTCCAACGATTGCTTTTAGGCGGTTCCTTGCCAGCCATTGCCGCCTTGGCTGCTGCTGTCTGTTGCCCAGTCAGGTATGCAATGCGCTTGTCGTAAGCAAACATTGCCGATTCCATCTGCTGACGGTCGATATCCATCATCGCCTTCAATGCGAGCAGCTTGTTGGTATTGCTCTCCAATTCGCCGATCTTCTGGTCGCCAATCTTCTTGCGCTCGTCCTCGATTTTGCGCAACCGTTCAAGGCGCTTGGTCGTGATCTCATACATGGCGACCATGTAGTTGTACTGCGAATTGAGAGTGCGTTGAATCAATTCGCATGATTCCTTCTGCGAATCAGAAACTGGCGTTCCCTTCGTTGAAGCAGCACACGCTGCCACACCTTGGTCATCGGGAATCTTCTCGATCTTTTCCTTAGGCTTCTCGACTTCCTTGCCACTGGATTCCTTGCCATCGCCATTTTTGATGGTCTGATTCTTGCGAATCTGCTCCACCTTTTCGATCAACTTGTTGTCAATGACCTCCCACTGCGCACTGGCCGCTCCCGCCATGCTGAGCAGCACCAGTCCCATGAAGAGCTGGGAAAAATGTCTGAACGTGGTTGCCATGGTGTTCTTCGCCTCCTGTGACACAGATGAAGTTGGTGCGGAATGAAACGATTGCGGATGAGTGGATTGCCTATGCATCTTCGACTTCCTTGTCCTTGACCGACTTGCGCTTGCCCGAGCCCTTACGGTTGGCATAAAAATCGGTCAACCACTGTTCGGGCGTCAGCTGGTCGACGGTGACGCCCAGCTTGCTGGCCTTGCCCGCCAACACCTGGTGCAGGATCTCGATGTTGTCGGTCGAGGACGAAATCACCGACAAGGCATCGTCCATGCCACGCAGGTTGAGCTGGCACACCGCCGAGGCGTGGCCTTGCTTGACCAGGAAGCAGCGCGAGCGCTCGTCCAGCGAGACCACCACCTGGTATTCGGCATCGGTGAGCTTGAGGCCGTCGATGTAGTCGTCGCGGCTGGCATTGGGGTTGGGCAGCAACACCATCGTGGCGGTCTGTTCGATCAGGGCCGCAGCGATGTCGCTGGCCAGCGCATCTTCCGGGCTCTGGGTGGCAAAGATGCCCAGACCGTTCTGCTTACGGATCGTCTTCTGCTTGTTCTTGGCGAATTCCTTCAAGCCGCCCTTGCCGTCCAGGATCTTCCAGAATTCGTCCATCACGTAGATCAGCGGGCGGCCGTCGATCAAGGCCTCCAGACGGTGCAGCAGGTAGTTGATCACCGGCACGCGCACTTCGGCGTTGTCGATCACATCCGTGTAGTCGAAGCCGATGATGGACGCGCGCGTCAGGTCGACGGTATCGACCGGGTTGTCGAACACCCAGCCCAGCGAATTGCCCGCCGTCCAACGGCGCAGACGCGCGTACAGGCCGTCGTCGCCCATATTGGGCAGGCTCTTGCGGAAGTTGCTCATGCTGCGCAGGTGCATTGGCGTGTCCAGCATGCCCTCCACCGCACGATAGATGTCCTCCTCCTCGCGAGCGCTGTATTCGGCCTTGCCGCCCAGCACCTTGATCAATTCGGCCAGGAACTGCGTGTTGGCTTCATTGCGCTCGCACTGGAACGGGTTGAAGCCGGTCGGCACACCGTTCTCCAGCGCCAGATAATTGCCGCCGCAGGCGCGCACGAAAATCTCCGCGCCGCGGTCCTTGTCGAAGAAGAAGATGGTCGGGATCGGATCGAACTTCTGCACCTGGCTCAGCAGGAAGTTGATCAGCGCCGTCTTACCCGTACCGGACTTACCGATCACCATCGTATTGCCGATCGCCTTCTCACCCAGCGAATTCTCCGCGGGGTGTGTGGCGTGGAAATTGAAGTAGTACGGCTGGCCGTTGGTGGTCTGCAACGTGGTGACACAATCGCCCCAGGGATTGTTGTGCTGCTTGCCCTGGGCGAAGTTATGCAGCGGCGACAAGCCGAGGAAATTGAGCGAGCTCAGGTTGGCGATGCGCGTGCGGAAGCGCCAGTTGCCCGGCAGCTGCGCGTAGAACGACGAGGCAATCGCCAGATCTTCCTTGGCCGAGACGAAACCGGCATTGGACAGCTCGGCACGCGTGGTGGCGATCTGCCTGGCCAACTTCTCTTGGCTATCGGCATACACCGCCAGGGTGAAGTGATATTCGCCCAGCACGAAGTTGCCGGAGGCCACGTCGTCCATCGCCAGGTCCAGATCGCGGATCTGGCTGGACGATTTGTCGCCCGACGAAATCATCATGCCCTTGGTTCGTTCCAGCACCTTCAGCGCATCGTGACGACCGACCGGGCTGAAGGAGTGGGTGATGACGTACTCGAAATCCAGATACTTCAGGCCATTGAGAATGCCGGGATAGGTTCCGTCGGCATATTCCTTGACATTGAGGATCGCACCGAAGTGATTGATGCCGTCCGGCGTACGGATGACAAAATCGCCCGTCTTGTTGGCAAACATATGCTTGCTGACAGGCAGATATGCGGGTACCGGCGCCTGCAGCACCGGGACAGGCTCATCGATGCGGTTGAGCAGGTAGCCGAGAAACTCCAGCGTCTCGGAGAAAACCACACCGTTCTTGGCCTCGTACATTCCAAGACGGTAGGGCGAATAATCCTTCAGCACCGCCTCGACGTTGGTCGCGAGTTCGACGAGCTTGGCGGCGGCCTGCTCCTCCTCGGCCCGAATCTTGTCTGGGTTGGCGGATTTTTCGACCAACCGGCGGCCAGTGACAACCGGTCGATAGATCATGCTGAGATACAGTTCATTCTGCATGATCTTCTGCGAGGACAGCGCAGCGTAGTATTCGTCGGACAGGGACTGATTGAACGATTGCTTGAAGCGCCCACCGGTTCCAATCCTTCGCCGGCGGCGAACATCGTGCGCCCAGAACGCCACATTGGCGAAGTCCGGGGCGCGCAGGGTCTGCAGCAACCGGTTGAACGTATTGTGCCGCTGCTCCAACTCGAATTCGTCGCGCCCAACGAACGGCAAGCCAGCCAGATGCCAGATCAACAGATAGTCGCCACCTGTCGTCTTGACGACGGAGGGCGCGACGTGTGTCGAAACGGAAACGAATTCGCTGATAGGACTATCTGGGCTGAACATGGTCTTACCAAGTTAAGAAGGAAGCATCACACCAAGGATCATCGAAAACACCAACCCCACGCGGGCTTCGAGCGTGGGGTTGGTTGAACGGTTCACGTGCCTATCGCGGTTTGCCCGGGGGAGTCTTGCGATATTCGTTGGGACTGAACACCCACATGCCCGAATAACGTTCGCGGTTTCGTGCACGCATCCGGAACTGCCAACGCAGCCCGAGCAACCTGAAAATCATTTCGTCACGCTTGGCCATCTGTTGCATGACAAAGATGATGACGGGAATGGTGAACAGGTACCACAGGTTGATGTACATCCCCAACAGCAGGCCACCGCCGGCACCGATGAAGAAGGGGATGTACGGCACCCCCAGGAACATCGCCGGGCGGGTGCAGCCGCGGAAGAGGACATCTTTATGCATAGTATTGAACGATCTGCATCAACGCGCTGACTCCCTCGCAAGTGTTCCCATCACTCTCGTTGTTCTTAAGAATCATGTTGGCGATCTGGCCAGCTGCTCCAATCAGAACACCACCGATAAGGATTGGGGAAACCTCGGAAATGCGCTTGTGCGCGAAGGCAATCTGATAGCCTGCGACGATGACGGCGATGGTGACCACGGCGATCGAGCCCATGTTAAGCAGCCTGGTCACATTGTTCAGGAACCCGCAGACCCGGGTGTCCGTGCCGCCGAGTTCGGTGTTACCCGCAAAGGCACCACCGGCTACCAGCAACAGCGATGTAAACACCACCGCTTTCATCGCCTGCGTGCCGACCATCTTGGCATCAGCAACTGTCTTCTTGTCGATTTCAAACTTCATGTCTAACTCCTTGGGAACAGAGGGGGTCCAGCAGCCATATCCCTGGCAATGTTTCATCCTAAAAAACAAATGCACTATCGACTTGCGGAGTCGTCTGCGGCGCGCGCTGTTCAGCGACGGGCGCAGCAGGTTGATCTGGCGATACAGCAGCCTGCGGAGCAACGGCGGGCAAGGCCACGCCACGCCCCTGGCCCGTCGGCTTTACCACGTACAGCTCGTTCTCCGCCGCAGGAGCCACGGGAGTGGTCCGGCTCGGCAGAGAATAAGGTGCTGCAGATGGCGCTAGCATAGGCGCTGAGGGTGAAGCCGTCGTGTGGCCGACACCCGAAAAATCCTGAATGCGACGGGCCACGATTGCGTCCGCCAATTCTGCAGCGGCCTGCCGCAGTGGGTTGGCCGGACGCAACTGCACCTGGCGCGTGGGCACCACTGCAATTGCCTCCGCCCCGGAGCCCGCAGACGCTACCGACTGGCGGATCGATGCATAGATCTTCTGCACGTAGCCGTGCTTGAAGCCGGTTTCGAAGTTTCCGGAGTAGTAACAGCTGAACGATTTACCCCAGTTGGCACCGGAGCGGGAATGGCATTCGGCCAGGATGCGCGAGGCGGCGACGAGATTCGGGCACTTCTCGAATGCCATCTCGTAGCTGGTCAGGCCGTATTTCTGCAGGTTGTACCGATTGACCTGGCCAAGCCCCAAGGAGAAGTTGTAGCCCTTCTGCTCCAGCATCTTGGCGGTAGCAACCGCCTCTGCCAAACCTCGAGGCTCGCGTACCAACCGGCCACCGACCACGCCAATGGCATAGGGATTACGAGAGGACTCGACACGGACAACGTGCTGCATCACCTCGCCGGGAACGGCCAGTCCAGTGCATCCCATCAATTCCATGCCAGGCAACATGTCATTCCTCCTTCCAGAATCAGATCAACTTCCGCCGCAGAACCGGCGCCTCAACCACCACGCAAGGTTCTCAAGGGGTCGAAATCGATGCCCGTGATGAAGCGTCGCCCGGCGTGCGCCTTGATGTGAACCACGATGTCGATGGTCATCCTCAGCAGGCGCTTGATCACCTCGAACTCCAGGCCCGAGCCTTCATTGGACGCCTTCACCATCAAGGCCAGCTGGTCCCAGGTCTGCTCGACACTGCCTGCATGGCAACTGGTAATGGAACCCGGGTGCCCTGAGGCGCAGTTACGAATGAAGTAGAACGACTCGTCGCCACGCAACTCGGCCAGGATGATGCGGTCCGGCTTCATGCGCAAACAGGCTTCCATGCAGCTTTTGGCCGTCACGTTACTGGTGCTCTGCCCGCCTTTGGAGTACAGCAGGTGCACGGCATTGGGCTGGCTGATGAACAGCTCGCGTGCGTCCTCGATGGTCACCAGGCGCTCTTCGCTTGGAATGTGGTTGACAAGCGCCTTCATGAAGGTGGTCTTGCCGCTACCTGTGGCTCCAGCAACGACCACGTTCTTCTTGTACAGCACACACTTCTTGAAGAATTCCGCGTAATCGCGCTTGCGACGCAACTCCAACAGCTCCTGATCGTGGTCGCTGACATCGGCCGATTGCTCCAGCACCTCGTCGAAGAAGCCGTCGTGCTTGTATTGCTCCAGCGACTTGGTGTGCTTGGAAGGAAGCCGGATCGTGATGGACACCTTGCCCGCATCGCAGGCGGGAGGTATCACGAATTGTGCGCGTTGACCGGTTGGAAAGGTCAACGACACCACCGGATCGGCATCGGTGATGCGCTGTCCGGTATTGCTCTCATTGACGACTGCCGTACAGAACTGGCGCGCACGGTCGTACGTAAGAGACGGCACGTCGACACGCTGCCAGCCATGGATGGTTTCCAGGTACAACTCGCCAGGACGGTTGATGCAGATTTCGGTGACGTCCGGCGAGTTCAAGTAATCCAGGATGCCCAGGACCGAGTACTGGTAATCCAGGAAGTCATTGGAAATTCGCGCTGTCGGGGAATCGTCGATCGTCATGGCAACCACTTCATTCACTTCGGCAGGACAGCCGAGAAATCGACGTCCTTGGCAACATAAACGTTCAGTACCGTGCCCTGATTGATGGTCAGGGTGGCAGGACGACGTCCGGATTTCTCGACCGCCTGCTCCGCGAGCTGCTGCATGCTGCGTGCGGTGTTACTTTCAAACGGCTGCTGCGTGATGATTCCGCTACCGACGCCGATCGTCGTCGTCTCCGGGCCGTACTCTGCAGCTGCATACTTGAACGCATCGCTCAACAGGCTGATGAACAGCGCGGACGCGATCTTGTTACCCCAATGAGCGTTGTAATTGCCGGGGTGACCCGCGCTGCCGAGCGTGTCGATGCCAGGGCCTACCAGGGTCACATCCAGTCCGGTCGGGGTGGTGACGCGATCCCACACGACCTGCAGACGGCGAGTCGTCGGCTCCCCTGCGCCGTACTGCCCAAGCATCTTGGACCCCTTGGGCAGAAGCAGGTTGTGTCCGTTGATGGAATACACCGGCTCGGTGACGATGCACGAGGTATAGCCGCCGAAATCGGAGATGATCCGGGTTTCCAGGATGCAGCGGATATAGGTCCCGCGCACCAGCAGACCATCAGGATTACTGATCGGCTTGGCCAACGTGATCTGGCTCTCTTCTGGACTCTGCGGAGGCTGCGCCCCAGCCTGACCGGGCAAGCCTGCCCCATTCGTGGATGACTCGGCGAGAATGCGCCGCTCCAGCAAGGTTGGACCGCGCTGACGCTCCGGAGCCGAGCTGACCTCGTCGGTCTCATCGGTCGGCATCGGCGGCAGGGGCGGCAAGCTCGGCTGTTGCGCGAGCGGAACCGGCGCCTCCTCGACGGGTGCGGTCATGTTTTGCGGCAACGCCGGTGCAACCACGGTTTCTGTGCGAGGCTTCGGAGGCGCAGAATCTTCACCGCTTCCAGATGCAAGCCAGAAGATTGCAAGAATCAACAGCGCCGCGATGGCAGCCAGGAATACCAGCGCCTTTCGGTTCAACCGCTTGATGTCGCTGGAGCGCAACACCGGTTCATTGGCGTCCAGATCCGGCTCTGCACCTGCCTGCTGGCGGGCAAAATACGGATTGCTGCGCTCGTTGTACTCGCCGTTGCGCTGCTCCTCCCCGCCACTGTTCGGGGAGCGCTCATCAGGACTGTTTGGAGTATTCGAGTTCACTTTTGCTTGTTCCTTCGCAGACCGACGACGTTATCGCCATGGCGAACCACCAGGAAAGGGTAAGTCCCGTGCACGATCAGGGTATTGCCCTCTACGGTCGTGTTGACGAGAAAATCCTCTGCATGTTCCTTCTCCCGGGCAAATACCGCGGGGAAATTCCCGGTTGGGAAGCGCGTCAAATCCATGTTGATGTAAGTAAACTTGCCGTCGTCATAGACCCGGCTTGGAATCAGCCAGGACTTCTTGGAGCGCGTTGCATAATCGTAGTCGTAGTAATAACGCCGATCCTTGAGAATCTTGGCATTCAGCAAGGGACCTTTCTTCGATGTATCAGCGTCTTCGACGTTGTTGAAACTCGTGTCCTTCGGATAAGTGAAGACCACCTTGTACTGGACACCTGCCTGCTTCGCCTGCTCCAGGCGCTGCCAATCGGTCGCAACCACCTTGAGCTCGAGAATGTAAGAATGCGTTGCCGTACGAATCATCATGTTCGTATCGACATCGACATTCTTCGGCTTGAGATAGAAGACATTCTCACGCCGCGTGAGCTCCCAGCCCCCAGTGAAACCGGTACTGTAGTCCAGGATCTTTTCGTTCGGACTCAGCTCGACCTGGGTGGTGATCCCGAGGCCTGTACGCACTTGATAGATACGATCCGGTGCGTATTCATACTCCTGCACCACTTGAGCAACTGCCGAGAAAGCGCATAGTGCAAGTGGCAGTGCTGAAAATAACGCAGCCCTGTACCGATTAAAAAGTTTCATCGACCGCTTGCTCCATTGACATTATTCGGCATCCTCTGAGGTTGTACCGCAGGCTGACCTGCCGGCTGCATCTGATCCGGGAATGCAGGCTGAGTCTGCTGTTGGGGCACCCCACCCTGCGGCACCATTCCCTGCTGCAATGGCACACCGCCCTGCGGTGCCGCTCCCTGCTGCAGTGGCACCCCGCCTTGCGGTACCGCACCAGTCATATTCGCCGCATTGGGGTCGACCACGGCAGGCGCCGCTTGCTGTACTGCTGCCTGCGGCTGCGCGTTGATCACCGCGCCAGCAGCCGGGGCGACCGGTAGCGAGGAATAGTCGTTATCCACCCGATAATCTGTCACGCGGAAGCCCAGGGGATTTTCCACCCGCAGACTGTCACTCATTTCCAGGTTGTCCTGGTAGACGAATGCCATGGTCGCGATCTTGTTGTCTAGCAGCGTGGAGACAGTGGAATTCTTGTCATACACCGTCCGCTGGAAGCGCACGGTCGCCCCCTTGTAAGGCTGCCCCTGCCCGCCGATCAAGGTAATGCTCAAGATGTTGACGCGAATCGCCCGGAGCTTGCCGTAGGTATTCAGGGGACGCAACGGATTGTTGGACGAATGCAGTGCGCGATATTCGCTGACGACATTCGTTGCCCCCATCGCCGAGACCGTGTTCCAGTCGCGCTGGCCGATGATGGAAAGGTCGAACGATTCACGCGCGATGATGAAACGCGCAATATTGCTGCGTGCCAGCGCCTCGCTCGTGCTGATCGTCCGCCCGCCAAAATTGGCTTCGAGTTTGGCGATAGTACTGGTACCGGAGTACGCATCTGCCATGACCAGGTACGGCACTTTTTCCTTGAGCGGCAGCATGTAGTAATAGCCGCCAGCAGTCATGACCGTGATCACCATGGACACACCAGCCACCATCCACGCACGTTTTTCACTGCGGCGCGCGAGATCAGCGATGCTCACCTCGTAATTCACCGCTTTCTGGACGGCCGCACCCACCTGTGCGGATCCATCCTTTTCACTGATCTTTTTACGCAACATGTCGAGATCCATCACCGGAAGGCCTTGACAGGCCTAAAACTATTGCCGCGACGACACGCGGATGCTTGAGAGACTTGCGTTGTCTGCTGGACGCGCGCACCCTGGCGCCCGACCGGCGATCAGTCATTGCAGCTTGGCTCCGGATGCAACAGGTACCGGCTGCACCAACAGCTTGTTGGCAGATACGGTTACCGAAACGCCTTGTGCCGCGTACGCCGCGCTCAATTCGGTGGCGGCCTGCTGGACGCTGGTTGTGCTGATGTTTGAAACCGGCTCGATGAGGGTGTAGTCCGACGGCAGGTTGTAGGACAGCTGCATATTCGAATCGGCCGCCCATCGCTCCAGCATGGTTTTCAACGTCCCGTCCATGGGCGTGGCCTGGTAGGTATAGGAGGTGTAGAGCGGGATCTCGGTTGGAGCTTCGTCGAAATGATTGACGTGCTTCCAACGTCCACCAAAGTCAGGAGCAGGCTTGGTCGCGCAGGCGCCGATCAACCCCGCAACCACGAAGACCAGCGATAGCTTGGACGCGTACATCGAATTCACTCTGACTCTCCAACTCGTAAATTTCGGGCCTGAAAACGCAAAAAGCCTCGATCCCACGCACTCGTAAGCGGCGGAGCCAAGGCAGTCTCTTAAAAATTACCCAGCCACTCGTTCACAGAAAGGCCGACGCGCAAGCGCATTGCAGGCGCAGACGAGGACATGCGGGAAAAAAATGAATACGTTTGAGAACCATCCATAGTGTCGCTCCTGTACGGCCCTTCCGGCGCCGCGCCCCTTAACCAAGCTCTACCAACCGCAAATTCTTGATAACTCTGCCCTTAACCACCAGGCGAGTCAACGATCGCTGCACATCTTCACACGTTTTACGTGACTTGCAGCACACTTCTTGAAAACGTTCTCACCTGCACTGCGAGCAGTCGCCACCCTGGTCGCTCGCCCCCGAAGGTAGGTCCTGCATCGCACTCGAGCCCTGCAACCAATCGCGCGCGCAACTACTTCCCGCCATCATGCGATCGATCGTCATCGCCCCAGCGCAGATCGCTTGACCGGCAACCCAGGTTCACGCGCATCGCCCTCACTTTCCACCAGCGAATTGATCCAAATCGCTGCCTGGTCGTAGGAGAGGTCAGGCGTCAGCCGCGTTCCCGCATCCGTCACAACTGCGTACCCAAGCACCGCATCCGGCGTGTAGACCCTTTCACGGGAAATCGCTACGACGCGGTACCCCCCTCTGGCAAGCACAGTATGTTGATACTCATCCATCGCTGTGCGCTCCATGCCTGACGTCACGAGATGCTAACGCAGTGCGTGTGAAGAAAAAACGACGCAACACATTACCTGGCCCTACGTCGCGGCCAAACGTTGCATGGCAAACAGCCAGTCGCATGCCCAGCCTTGACGATCAACCAGGTAAGTCGAGGAGAGGTCCAACGCACGCGACTGGAAGTGGTCGACTGCGCCATCCACGAACCATAGGACGCATCAAGAGAACGAGAGAGGCGCTGCGGTGCTCATGCTGACAGCACCCACGGTGATCGCGTTCGCGCCAAGGCAAGTGGAGGCGTTGGACGCTGTGCGAGACAGGTGGGATCCGCAAAGACTCCAATAGAAGTTGCTTTGCACGCCGCACGGAGTACATATTCCGCGCAAAAATTCAGTACGCAGTGTCGTTGCGTTCTTCATGCCACCCAAGTCGTCATACCATCTGGACTTGGAGTGGTGGGCGGTACAGGGTTCGAACCTGTGACCCCTACCATGTCAAGGTAGTGCTCTACCGCTGAGCTAACCGCCCGAATCCTGCGTCAGCATTGCGCTGTGCAGGGCGCGCATTCTAGCGCAGGGTTTTACCGACCACAAGCCCCACTGCACCTGCAGGGCGAGTGACCCGCCCTATCCCAGGCTGGCAGACTTCAACTTCTGGATCTGGTCGCGGATCTGCGCTGCGGCCTCGAATTCCAGGTCCTTGGCGTGCTGGTACATTTTTTGTTCCAGGCTCTTGAGCTTGCCGGCGATCTCCGCGGGCTTCATTGCGCGATAGTCGGGAGTCTCTTCGGCAATCTGGCGCGACTTCGAACGGCCCTTGCCCGCCTTCTTCTCGGCCGCATCCTCGCGCGCGCCTTCCATGATGTCTTCGATCGGACGCGCCACGGATTTGGGCGTGATGCCGTGCTCGAGGTTGTACTCGACCTGCTTCTCGCGACGGCGATCGGTCTCGTCGATCGCGGCCTGCATCGAGCGGGTGATCTTGTCGGCATACAGGATCGCCTTGCCGCGCAGATTGCGTGCGGCGCGACCGATGGTCTGGATCAGCGAGCCAGTCGAGCGCAGGAAGCCCTCCTTGTCCGCATCCAGGATCGCCACCAGCGACACCTCCGGCATGTCCAGGCCTTCGCGCAACAGGTTGATGCCGACCAGCACGTCGAACTTGCCCAGGCGCAGGTCGCGGATGATCTCCACGCGCTCCACGGTGTCGATGTCCGAGTGCAGGTAGCGTACGCGGATGCCGTGCTCGCCCAGGTATTCGGTGAGATTTTCCGCCATGCGCTTGGTCAGCGTGGTGACCAGCACCCGGTCGCCGAGCTTGATGCGCTCGTGCACCTCGGACATCAGGTCGTCGACCTGCGTGCCGACCGGGCGGATCTCGACCACAGGATCGATCAGGCCGGTCGGGCGCACCACCAGTTCGGTCACCTCGCCCGCCGACTCGCGCATCTCGTAAGGGCCCGGCGTGGCCGACACGTAGATGCTGCGTGGCGAACGCGCCTCCCACTCTTCGAAGCGCAGCGGTCGGTTATCCAGCGCCGACGGCAGCCGGAAGCCGAATTCCACCAGCGTCTCCTTGCGCGAGCGGTCGCCCTTGTACATCGCGCCGATCTGCGGAATGGTCACGTGGGATTCATCGATGACCAGCAATGCGTCCGGCGGCAGGTAGTCGAACAGGGTCGGCGGCGGCTCGCCTGGCGCCTTGCCGGTGAGATGTCGCGAGTAGTTCTCGATGCCGTTGCAGAAGCCCACCTCGGCCATCATCTCCAGATCGAACTGGGTGCGCTGTGCCAGGCGCTGCGCTTCCACCAGCTTGTTCTGCGAATACAACTGCTCCAGCCGCTCCTTCAGCTCTTCCTTGATGGTATCGACGGCACTGAGCGTGCGCTCGCGCGTAGTGGCGTAGTGCGTCTTCGGATACACGGTGTAGCGCTGCAGCTTGCGCAGGGTTTCGCCTGTCAGCGGATCGAACAGGGTCAGTTGCTCGACATCCCCATCGAACAACTCGATCCGCAACGCCTCAGTATCGGACTCGGCCGGAAACACGTCCACCACCTCCCCGCGCACGCGAAACGCACCGCGGGTGAGCTCGAATTCGTTGCGCGTGTACTGCAGGTCGGTGAGATGCCGGATCAACTGGCGCTGATCGATATGCTCGCCGATCGACAGGATCAGACGCAGCGACAGGTAATCTTCCGGCGCGCCCAGGCCATAGATCGCCGACACCGTTGCAACCACCAGCGAGTCGCGCCGCGACAGCAAGGTCTTCGTCGCCGACAGCCGCATCTGCTCGATGTGCTCGTTGATCGAACTGTCCTTCTCGATGAAGGTGTCCGACGACGGCACGTAAGCCTCGGGCTGGTAGTAGTCGTAGTAGCTGACGAAGTACTCGACCGCATTGTTCGGAAAAAACGACTTGAATTCGCCGTACAACTGCGCCGCCAGCGTCTTGTTGGGCGCCATCACCAGGGTCGGCTTCTGCACCTGCTGCACCACATTGGCGATGGTGTAGGTCTTGCCCGAGCCGGTCACCCCCAACAGGGTCTGCTTGGCCAGGCCAGCCTCGAAGTTGGCCACCAGCTTCTCGATGGCAGCGGGCTGGTCGCCGGCTGGAGAGTACGGGGAGACGAGTTCAAAGCGGTCGGTCATGGAGCGGATCTCGGGGGAGGACGGTACGAAATCTCGTAGGTCGATGCCGGTAAAAGTCTGACGTTCACTTGAGTGAAGCAAGCGTTTCCTGGCATGCGGCCAGTACGGAGACTGCTCGCTCGACCTCAAGGAGAAGCGCGATGAGAACAGTGACTCGTTCGAGCGCGAGAGGGTACACCGCAGTGCAGTTGTTGGTCGTGATGGCAGTCATCGCCATCACCTCAGCCATCGGCTTACCGAGCTTCCAGGGCGTTCTGGGGTGGCATCGGGCGACAACGCGCGTGCATCTGTTGACGACCTGTCTGGCGATGGCACGAAGTATGGCCGTCGCGCAGCGCATGCCCGTGAGCGTGTGCCCATCGGCCGATGGCGCGAGTTGCCGAACGGATGGCAACTGGAGCCACGGCTGGATCGTGTTCAAGGACCCGGACCGCAACGCGCAGCCAGTGGATGCGTCTTCGATTCTCAAGGTCGAACACTATCCGCTGACCAATGATATCGAAGCCACGGCCACGCTTGGCAGACCTGTCGTGCGGTTCCTGCCCAGCGGCCTAAACAGTGGTACCAACATCACCATCAGCCTCTGCAGCAACGCCCGGCGTCTGGCCGACGTCATCGTGAACAACACGGGACGCACGCGGACAGTCCGCTACACCACGTCCTCCAGCTGCCGACCACGCTGACGCACAAAACGAAAAAGCCGCGACATGTCGCGGCTTTTTCAACATCTTGGCGCCCGAAGTTGGACTCGAACCAACGACCCCCTGATTAACAGTCAAGTGCTCTAACCGGCTGAGCTATTCGGGCGGGGAGGCGAATTGTACCGACCTTCGGTGGGAGGTGCAACACCCCACCTGCAATCGGCGTTACCAGCAATCGGACTGCGCTCCAGTCTTGCGAGCAGCCTGATCGATAGTCAGCGTCCCACACTTGTCCCTTGCCTGCCCGGCACGTGGGACGGCCTGGATCTTGAACGTCGACCGGCCCACATTACCGTCGAACGACACCGTGTAGTGAGAGACTGCTTCGGAGGCAGCTTCCCGCGGCGACCAGCTCTTCGGCAGTTCGTAGCCAACGTACGTGTTGTTGACCGTTCGGAAACGCTCGGCCAGCTGCGCATACTCGACAAGGTCGGCCTTCGCCTGCCCTCGCCGAGCCTTGCGCACCTGTTCCTGATAGGACGGATACGCCACTGCTGCCAGGATTGCGATGACCGCAACCACGATCATTAGCTCGATCAAGGTGAATCCCTGCACCGATCGCGTCCTGAGAGACCACAACTTCGTCGTCTTAAACATCCGTATCACCTCAACTGTCGCCAGGACTGACGCCCGCAGGCGCGCAACATGGAAATCGACTTGGTTGGATCGCTAGGATCCAGGATCACTTCGCTGCAGCGTGAATCGGTCGGCGTCCCTGGTGTCAACGGAAGCGGGCAACCCGGCGCCCCTGGAGTGCAGTAGGCCGGCCCCGCGGGAATTGGACGCGTGATCCCAACCCCCTGGTTGGGCGCGTCGCCACCGGCAGCGATCGCCCCTGCCCCACTTCCGCCTCCAGTCTTTCCATCGGGAAGGGTGACAGTACCGACCGCCGCACCGCCCGTCGTTGCATCGAGGATGTAAAGCCAGTTCGTGCCCCCGGGATTGCAGTTGACGCTGACCCCGGGCACGTAAGTGGGGAAGAACACACGACCACCCTGGATCGAGGGCGTGCCGATGAAACGCTCTCCCTTCGGATTCAGCCTATCCACGACCAGATCAATGTACCACCCGCGCTTGCTCAGATAGCTCACCGGATTACGTGTGATATCGCGGCTGGTCGCCGTGCTCGCAGAAATTGTCTGCTCGACTAGATCGGCGCGCCCAGTTACGGCTGTACCGTTGTCCCAGATGCCATAGAACGCTCCTACGTTGTTACTACTGTTATCGCCCACAACGAAATAACGCCCTGTTCCGAAGTAGACCATATAGCCGGTACCGGGCCCAACCGCCACTTCGATACCACCTGTAATCGGCTGACGATTGCCAAGACTGTCGCGTGCGATGAACAACGGTCGCCGATTTCCCAATCCATCGGCATAGGCAACCCCCACCCACTCGCGGCGGTGCCGCCAAGATTGAACTTCCACATATTGCCGTGCAGATCACCGCCATAAACGGTGTCCACCAATCCGTCGCCATTGGTATCGACGACCGCAAGATTGCCTAGCCCGTTGTAGCCCAAGTTGACAGTGGTGGCCTCGGTTGGATCAGAGTCTCCGACTGCCTCAATCTTCTTGATCAAGGCACCAGTGGCAAGATTGACCACGAACAGCACCGCCTTGCCGCTGGCACTGTTATAGCCATTTCCGAAAATGGCAGCCCAAGTACCGTCCTGCAATGGAACAATCTGCGGACGGCCCATAGTGAAGCCCATATCCGCGTCACTGGTGCTATTGAACTCCCAGAGAACATTAGAGGCCGCGAACGTACTAGGGGAAGTGACGTCGAGCGCAAAGATCGAGCGCCCGCCCGCGCCAGTTCCGCCCAGTAGAACAGAGCGCCAGCTATCACTGATGTACGCGTCGCCCAGCGTGAGCTTACCATCCACGTAGTAGCGGTGCTGGTAACTACGATCGGCCAAGTACGCCATGCGGTTCAGCACACCATTTGGAACATAGCTGAATTTCTCGGCGCCGGTATCGTCGAATGCGTGCAGCATGCCGTCATTCGCGCCCACGAACACGTGCTCGCGCGCCGATGAAGCGGTACGGGCGCTTACGAACGCGGTGTAACTGCTCCGCGCCGTATCCGAAAGCCCAATGGCAGCCGCCCAGCCGTAGTTTGCACGACGCGTGGCGATCACCGGCGACGAATTGATGATGTCGCCCAGTGGCCCGCTACGACGACGGAACGGCGCAGTATTGAGCGTCGTTCCCTCCATCGACTTTTCGCCGCGTAAGTAACCGACCAACTGAGCAGGCGTTACCGAACCACCGAAATTCGCGGTGACCTGCCCGGCCGTATAGCCAAGTCGATTAAAAATCTCCGACGCATCCGTTGCCGCATTTCCACTTGACGTCGCCACCAACCGGGACGCCTCGAAGGGCCGCACCGCAGTGGCGCGATTGGTACTAGTCACATTGGAGAGCGCGGTAAAGATAGTCTTCGCAGCAACTCCAGTGCTGTCGGTGGGCATCGCTGTGCTTGCCGACCACAAAGCATTGCCCAGAGTTCCGCTCTGGTCGACCTGATAGGCCGTCAGATTGCCCACCCAGTCCTGCCCGTCGTTGGTCGTGGAATAGGTGGGAACAACACCGAAGGAGCCCGACGAAACGCGCGTTCCCGCGATGGCGATCGAGCCGCTGCTGCCTGCTTGATTCTGGATGGAGTCGAAGGCCTTGCCGAGCTGATTCCTGAGATCGAGCGGATTGCTGACCAGGAAATAATTGGTCGGATTGCCATCGGAATCCACCGTCACACCCTGGTCGTTACCATACTTGGCGGCATACCAAAGTGGATCTCTGAGCAGCGTGGCGCCAGGGGTCGTTCCTACCGAGAACGTGCGAGTCGTCGTCGGCGGCAACCCGGTGCAATCGGAAGGCATGGATGCTGTGTTGCAATAGCCCGGACGACGCCCTGGGGGCGTATTGAACCGGTACGCCGTCTGATTGGCACAGCTGGTACGCGTGCCGTCATTCGCCGTTCCGTCCCGCAAGTCGCAGACCTCGAGGTAGACGCCATCCTGGGTCGTACCGGAGATGACATAGCCCATGTGCTGGTCGTAACTGCCGGCTGCATATTCCGACCTCAGCGTCACCTGCAGCTGATTGGTAGCATCTACCGCCAGCGTATAGAGCGCGATGGCATCCATGTCATGGTCGGCGCCCTGCTCCACGTCTTCATAATTGATCCGGAACTCTGCATAGGGGCGTCCGCCATTGACGCTCGCATCGTAATCTCGACCGGACGTACCAGAGGTATTGGCCACACGCTGTACGTAGAAATCGACGATCTGGTCGGTTGGCTGGAAGGCACTTGTCGCCGAGATGTCGCCGCCCCCAACCGATTTGGCGAACGGCACCAAGGTCACGCGCCCATTACCCACCGGAAAGTCGAACTTGGGCAACGGCGAAGCCAGCGCCACAGAATACGTACGGACACGCTTGTCCCCGCCGATCTTGTTGTTCGCACCGTAACGCGCGACGGCAGCCGAATAATAGGTACCCTGCTTGCTGGGCTCCTCGGGCGCAAGACCACGCAGCGTGGACATATTGGTAGCGAGCTTGGGAGTGGGCGCGTTGTCGGCCACCCCATTGGACTCACCAATGAACACTTGACGGCTCCCGCCTCCCTCCGCTTGCCAGATGGCATCTGCCTCTGTTGATACATTTAGTCCTTGCAGAGACGTCGGATCCCCCGCAGCACTAATACTGGACCACTGCGACCCAGGCACCTTGAAATCGTAGGAGGGATTGATGTCGCTCAGCACGGTCATGGTCGGCTGCGCGCAGATCGGATAACCGCCACCGCCGTCCGACGTCGCCTTGTAAGGCGACCGCCACGTTGGATTGGAGAGCTGAAGCGTGGCGAAGTCCTGCGATGCAGTGCCAATCTCGTATTCCGGACGAGGCCCATTCGCGCCCCCGAAGTATCGAAGCGTTTCATACATCATCTCGGCGATCGGATTACCCCACATCCAGCACTCGCCGGCATTGACAGGACGATTGACGATCCATCCGCAGCCATAGGTGTAGTTGCCGTAATTGAAATCCAGGGTGCGGAACGTGCTGATGGTATGTACGATTCCTTTGATGTCGCCGCCGGCACAGCCGCCATTCAGGCAAAACTGCCCTGTATTGGGGTTCACCTCACGGGAGAAACTCGACATATTGCTATGCAGTATGCCGCCGGTTGTATTTTTGGCATAAGAGCCAGTCAACAAACCAAAATACATCCGATCGGTCTCACCGTAGTCATGCAGGATGCCGGTCGGCTTGTATGAGGAATTGTTCGCGTAAACCTTGCAAGTGGGATCGCGCAACGCGGCATCGCTCGGGCAAACCTCCACTTGTAACGGATAGTTGTTCAGCGCACTTGAGCCACCCTGTGGCGTCCGTCGCCAATAAAGCTGCCAGTTATCGTCTCCGGCGCCTTCCTGATGACGAAACCTTACCGTATAAGTGCCACGCGCTAGCGAAATCGAACCCGAATGCGACGTAAGCGAGGCGGAACTATTGTTTTGCCCGTGCCCGCCATACCAGCCAGCAACAACTGTGCTCCCGATCTGGACCTCGACAGCATCATCTCCATTGACCGCAAACTCATACGTTCCCGCGCTTGGAATGACTATATTCCCGGAAATCTGTGTCGAATAGTTGTCATGTTGACAGCCATTACGGTTGGTAACGAACGGATTATTATTGCCACCACTTCTATCGATGACACTAATCGAACCGCTACCACACCGCTGATTGCTCGTAAACCCGTTAAAATTATTCTCCATCTCCGTTGAGTTATTAGCAACGGTAATGGAACGCCAAGTTGTTATCGTGAGGTTATTATAATTGGACGCAGGAACCAGCTCCCAGCTTTCAGTAGAGGCCAGACAATTGACCCTGGTGCTGTTGGTAGTAAAACAGTCGTCACCGGCCACCGGACGCTCGATAGATACCCAGTTCCAGATCCGGTAAGACGAATTGCTGAGGACGCGCATCTGCGGTATGCCGTTATCACTCGTAGTGGTGACCGCAAACAAGTGATAGCGCCCAGAAACAGGCAGGCTCAGAGGGGTGTAGCTAGAGATATCGTAGCCATCGCGCGCGACGCTGGCATATTCCTTACCCCAACTGTGCGCGTCCTGGGGGGTAAAGGAAGCCTGCAGAATCGTTTGCGTCGGGGTGTCGGTAACGCGATACCCGCCGAATAGCACTTTGCGCAAGGCATCCATGCGCGAGGTCGTGACGTAATTCAGAAAGTCCCCACTCCACGCCCCGGAACATTGCTTCCGATTAGAGCCAGTCGCTGCCGATACCGGCTGAAAACGTGCACCAGTGGCCCGATAACACACATTGGAATTGTAGTAGCCGTAATAGGTGATCTGATCCGGCTTGTAACCGACATCCAATACGCGATCGTTATTCAAATCGGACGCGTCGTTATACGCTTCGTAATACAGCTTGTGATCCCGTCCCATGACAAGCATGTTGAGTGGCGGGATGACATTGCGCGTGAATAGTGGCGCCTGGGCAATATCCAGCGGACCTGGCGCCGAGATGCCGGCCTGGATAAGAAAACCCGCAGCAGCCAGGACGCCGACTGGGACGAGGTACTTCAGGAAATTGATTTTCATGATCAAGGCCTAACGAAGATCGTATCGACGGCTGACAGGGACGAAGAAGCATCCACCGAGTCACGATCGCGACTGAATACCGTGGTTCTAAACATATTGCAGCCGCTTTCCGACTGGTCCACGCCGCTGCCGGCGCTGCACTGCTGGGTGCAGATACTGATATTACGGGTACGGGCAACGAACACCACGTCATCTCCCACTGCCTGTGCCCAGGCCGCCGGATCATAGGGAACCTGGCAATTTTCGTAGGTGTATTCGGTGCCGCTGTTAATCGTGGCTTCGCGTTCCCGCACCCGACGCTCGGCTTGCTGAAAAGCGGCGTTGGCCGCCAGATAGTTTGCAGACATGCGCTCCTGCATGGTCGCCACCTGCATTCCGACAACGCCAATCAGCGCCAACAGGATCAGCATGATAAGCGCCACGTACAGTACGGCACCTCGCTGCGCGGAAACGCTGTTGAAGGTGGGTGTCTTCATCACTAATTACCGAATAGTCTGTTGCGAAGTGCGACCGTGGTTTCGTAGACGGACCTATACTGTCCATCGCCGGGGGGCGTGACGGTCACTGCGAGCACCGACGGCGCCACGGAGGCCTGCCGAGTGGCCGCCGTCTCGGAATTTGCTCCGCGCACCAGCAGGCCGATCTGCACGGCGCCAACACGGCGCCAGCGCGGCGCATTCGTAATCCCGCCTAGGGTATTGGCGGTGTTGGTGTTGCTGATGTAGCCAGATGGTGGCCCGGTCAATGGCGCGCTGTCTTCGCCATACGCAAACTGCATCAGCTCCACGCCCTCCACCACTTCTTCCACCGTCGTGGTCAGGCTGGTCGCCGCAGGTACCGACGTCCACCTCGCACGGTACAGCGAGGGCATATTGGTCTGCGCGTTCAGGGCGATGTAATAGGCTACCGACTCCGCGCGAAAGAGCGAGGCATTGCCGGGACGAAATGCAAGCGCACCATCGTACGTACCCAAGAACGCCAGACTCGTCTTATTCAGTCCACCCACGGCCACATGCATCCCGGTAGCCGTGGGTGCCGCGCTTGCCTGAAAGACAGTTGCACCCTTGCAGTCCGCGATCGCATAGAGTCCACCACCACCAGTGGCCACCTTGGTGCTGCCAGCTGCCGACTCGTCGGGATAGGAAATCGCCGGATTACTGCCCGGTGCGAATCCGGTCACCATCTCCTCGATCGGCGAAAAGTAGCGCAGCACGATGATGTCGCTCCCCTTGATCGGACTCAAGCCCGCCAATTCGGTCGGCAATTCCGGGCTCCAGTCGCTGGACTGGCCAGCAACCGGCGTCGCAGGCAAGGTCAAATTGTCCCCGTTCTTAGTCCCGGCGGCTTCGAAGCCCTGGATAGAGACATCGAATCGCAATGGAAACGGTTGATTGGCAACGGTGTTGCTGTTGCGATCGGCGGCCGTCAGGAATAGCGAGCGGATATTGCCGCCAGTGGGATTGCCACTGGAATCAGTACTCAGCAGGGATTGGTCGTTGACGCATCCCGCATGGCCGGCCATGCGGATATCCCGAGTAAGGAAATCCATGGCAAAACGACCATTCTCCTGGTTACGCGCGATCCCCTGGGAGAGCTGATAGGCCGTCCGCGACGCCGAAAACACCTGAATCACTCCAAGCAAGAGCAGGGAGCTGATCAGCAGCGCGATCATCAATTCGATAAGCGAAAGGCCGGCACTTTTCGCGGCAGCCGAATGCCTTGCGTTGCTCTTCATAGGCGGCTCGTCACGGTGAATGCGGTGACTTGTTTGTCGACGTCGGTGAGCCAGATCTGATCCCCCCACCGCAACGTGACCGTCACTTCGCCGCTGGATGAAAGAACGATCTGCGCTTTGCCATCTGGAAGCGCTCGCACTACATCGCATCTCCAGCGCTCCATCGCCTTGGCAGGAGAACTGTCGACAGGTCTGGCGCAGTCGGTGCCGCTGACATTATCGAAACTACCGTAGGTGATTGCGGTGTAGTACCCAACCATACTGCGCTGCGCACGCATCAAATCGATTACCTCGTAGGCGAGATTGCTGGCAATCGTTCGTTGCTGCGCACTTTTGGTAAAACGAACGTTGCTCGTCTGCAACAGCGCGAAGCCCAGCAGGCCTACGCCGAGGATCAACAGCGCGATAAGCACTTCTATAAGGGAGAAGCCCGAAATCCGGCGATTGGAAAAGGGCGGAGGATTGAGTCTGGTCATTAGCAGTTGCCCTTCACGATGCGGGTGTGGCCGGTACTGGTCACCGTCAACGTTCGCACCAATTGCTGGCGTGAAGGGCACCTCGCCGGACGCAGGGTCAGAACCTGATCGGCAGTGGCAATGCGCCGCGCCCTAGCATCGAATGCGATCGCAGTGATCCCCGTACCGTCGATGGTCATGTTCGGATTGACCTTGGTATAACGCAGAACCGTCTCGCCCGAATCAAAAGTGCCGTTTGCATTGGCGTCAGACCAGGCAATCCAGCCGTTGGACCATTGGCCGCTACAGGTTGTCCCGTCCGAACTCGGACAGATTCCCCCTCCGCGGGTGCTACGGATCGCCTCGCTGCGCGCGAGCGCCAAGGATGCGACCAGTTCATTCGCTGTCGTGGCCGCCTGATTGGAACGGATGACACCTTGAAAGGACGGCAGCGCGATGACGGCCAACACGGCCACCACCGCAATCGTGACGAGAAGTTCCACGAGAGTGAAACCCCGGGCACGCAACTGTTTCATCTATACGCTCCCCAGCGTTGATGGAGACAGAGTGAGAGACATTCAGTAATGCCGCAACCACTCACTGACGAGCGGCAGGAAACGGCAGACAAACGTCAGCGCTGGCAGACCCGAGATCGCCGGAGGCCGCGTTTTCGTTAGATCAAGCAACTTCTTTCAACAGGCAACCATCATGCTTCAGCTGCGTAGATGCCTGTCATCAGCACATCCTTGGTTATGCACCGCGCTTACGGCCGTCTAGGGAAGGTCTGATCAACTCACCACAGATGCGCGACACTAGCGTCTCATGTAGAGGACTCATCCATGCAGCTGACGTTCGGTGACGCTGAGGGCCTGGGCAAGCGTAAGCAGACCCGGCGCGAGATATTTCTGGCCGAGATGGAGCAGGTCGTTCCGTGGCAGCAACTGCTCGGGCTGATCGCGTTGCACTATCCTACGTCGGGGCGGCCAGGTCGGCAGCCGTACGCACTGGCGACGATGTTGCGGATTCATTTGCTGCAGCAATGGTATGCGTTGAGTGATCCGGCGATGGAAGAAGCGCTGCACGAGATCCCGACCTTGCGGCGTTTTGCCCAGCTCGGTGGGTTGGACGACATTCCCGACGAGACCACGATTCTCAACTTTCGGCGCCTGCTGGAGACCCATGGCCTTGCCGCACGGATGCTGGAAGTGGTCAACGCGCATCTGGCGCGCAAGGGCCAGAGCCTGCGGTCGGGCACGATCGTCGATGCGACGCTGATCGCTGCGCCCAGTTCGACCAAGAATGCCGACCATGCGCGCGACCCTGAGATGCATCAGACCAAGAAGGGCAACCAGTGGTATTTCGGGATGAAGGCGCATATTGGTGTGGATGAGTTTTCCGGTCTGGTACATCACGTGCAGTGCACCGCAGCCAACGTAGCCGATGTCACAGTGACGCATGCATTGCTGCACGGGAAGGAAGACAGCGTGTTCGGCGACAGCGGCTACACCGGTGCGGAAAAGCGCGACGAGCTACAGCGCTGCGAGGCTGCATTTTTCATTGCCGCCAAGCGCTCCACGATTCAGGCCATAGGCAACAAGCGCGAGCGTGCTGGGGCAGAACGTTGGGAACACTTCAAGGCCAGCGTGCGCGCAAAGGTGGAGCATCCATTCCGGGTGATCAAGCACCAGTTTGGCTACACCAAGGTCCGCTATCGCGGCTTGGCCAAGAACACCGCGCAGGTGCTGACGTTGTTTGCGCTGTCCAACCTGTGGATGAAGCGAAAGCAGTTACTGTCCGCTGCGGGGAGCGTGCGCCTGTGATCGGGAGATGATGTTCGGATCGCGCCGAAAATGGTGCAAGTTTCGACTATTCAAACGCAGATCCTTGGAGAAATGCACCTCCCGCGTCCTCAGGCCTCATTGATCAGACCATCCCTAGGCCGTTGCCGTGCACTGGCCGGAGCCAGGCACGGCGGCTGTCTTCAGGTCACCACCCGATAACAAGGCCGGTAATCGCCCGAGATCTTCATCCGGCGCTGTTCGACGAAGCCGCGTAGCAGCTCGTCCAGGGCCTGCATGATGTCCGGGTCGCCGTGGATCTCGAACGGGCCGAACTCCTCGATGCGGCGCATGCCGTCTTCCTTCACGTTGCCGGCGACGATGCCGGAGAAGGCGCGGCGCAGGTCGGCCGCCAGAGCGGGCGCGGGGCGGCCGTGGTGCAGGTCCAGCGCGGCCATGGCTTCGTGGCTGGGCACGAACGGCTGCTGGTACTCCAGTGGGATGTGCACCGACCAGTTGAAGTAATAGGAGTCCTTCTGGTCCTTGCGGTGCGCGCGCACCTCGTGGATGCCTTCGGCCATGCGGCGTGCCACGGCGACCGGGTCGCCGACGATGATCTCGTAGCGGGAGGCGGCCGCATCGCCCAGGGTCAGGCGGATGAAGCGATCGATCTGCTCGAAGTACGGCGCGGCGATGGTCGGGCCGGTGAGGATCAGCGGGAACGGCAGGCTGGCATTTTCCTCGCGCAGCAGGATACCGAGCAGGTACAGAATCTCTTCTGCCGTGCCGACGCCGCCCGGGAACACCAGGATGCCGTGACCGATGCGGACGAACGCCTCCAGGCGTTTTTCGATGTCCGGCATGATTACCAGATGATTGACGATCGGGTTCGGTGACTCGGCTGCAATGATGCCGGGCTCGGTCACGCCGATGTAGCGTGTGTGGTGCTTGCGCTGCTTGGCATGCGCAATGGTGGCGCCCTTCATCGGACCCTTCATCGCACCCGGGCCGCAGCCGGTGCAGATGTCCAGGCCACGCAGCCCGAGCTCGTAGCCCACCTGTTTGGTGTAGAGATATTCGTCGCGCGAGATCGAGTGCCCGCCCCAGCACACGACCAGGTTCGGGTCCGACGGCTGCAGGATGCGTGCATTGCGCAGTTGGCCGAAGACGGCGTTGGTGATGCCTTCGCTGGTATCCAGGTCGCCGCGCTGGGCTTCGAGTTCGATGGCCATGTAGGCCAGGTCGCGTACCACGGCGAACAACAGCTCGGCCACGCCGCGAATGATCTCGCCATCGACGAACGCCATCGCCGGGGCGTTGATAAGATCGATGCGGATGCCGCGGTCCTGCTGGTTCACCTGGATGTCGAAATCCGGATACAGATCGCGTGCGGCACGCGGGTCGTCCGAAGCGCTGCCGCTGGTGAGCACGGCCAGTGCGCAGCGGCGCAGCAACTCGTGCATGCCGCCACTGGAGGCATCGCGCAGCCGGGCCACTTCCGCCTTGGACAGCACGTCCAGGCCACCACGCGGATAGATCCGCGCATCCACTACCGGCAGCGCCCGTGCCGCCGTACTGCTGAGTTCCATAGCTTGCTCCTGTCGTCTGCGCAGGACTTTAGCGCACTCACCCGCCCAAAAGAAAACGGCCGGGTTGCCCCGGCCGTTTCCGCAACACATGCCACGCTAACCGCGATCAGAACTGGTAGCGGAAGCCCAGCTGCAGCGCCCAGCGGGAAATGCCGCGATCGTCGTAGATCGTGGACTGGTCCGGTGTATTGAAGCGGTACACGTACTTGCCGCTGGCCGCGTCGACACCGCCGTACTCAACGATGCCGCGCATGCCCGGGAAGCCATATTCGTCGACACGGCCCCACTTCTTGTTGAGCAGGTTGCCGACGTTCATGACGTCCAGCCAGATGGAGGCCTTGTTGTCCTTGAAGAAGCCAGGAATTTCCTGCTCGATATGCAGATCGAACTGGTTGATCCAGGAGTTGCGTGCGCCATTACGCTCGGCAACCTGACCACGACGGGCGGCCAGATACTCGTTGCCTTCGATGTAGTTCCAGAACGCCTGTTCTTCTGCCGCGGTACCGAACAGCACATCGCCGCGACCGGCCGGGATGTACAGCAGGTCGTTCAAGCGACCATCGCCATTGGCGTCGTTGTCGAACGCATAGCTGTACGGGCGACCGTTACGACCCTGGTAGATCAGACCGACCTTGGTCTCGTAATCGCCGAAAAACGCATGCTTCCAGTTCAAGGTACCGAGGATGCTGTTCTTGACTTCGTACGCGGCGGTCGAGGCGACATTCTCGTTAGCCTGGAACACCGCATTGTTGCCCAGCTGCGACCCGGAGGTGGAGCTGGTCAGGCCGCTGACTTCGTCGGCATCGGTGTAGGTGTAGTACAGGCCCCACGACCAGTCGCCGCCGTTGAAGGGTTTGTTCAGGCCGATGGTGAAGCTCTCGCTACCGCCCTTGTCGGTCGGACGCGCGATGATCGCATCGTTGAAGCGCGTGTCGCGCGAGCCGCGAGCGTCAACCGACGAACCGGTGCCACGCAGACATGCCGCCGGAGCACCTGTACCGGTCGGGTTGCGACCATCGGCCATCCAGCAGGCCGGATTCAGGCCCGGAGTATTCCAGTACAGATTACGACCGTCCTGACCGACACGCGTGGTGTTGCCCAGATTGAGCTGCTGGTAGTAGATCGCCTCGTTGACCTTGGTTACCACCGCCTCGGCAGATGCCACGATGCCGTACCAGGGCAGTTCGGTATCGAATGCCAGATTGGCCTTCCACACCGACGGCTGACCCAGCTTGCTGTCGACGAAGTCGACCGACTGGGTCGCGCCATTCACCGAACCATTACCGGTCGGCTGATTGTTGATGTCAGGCGTGAAGCGAATGCCGTTGGCGTTCACCAGCGCCTGGCTGGAGAAGTTGTAATCGGTATACGCCAGACCGGTGTTGGAGTACGGGTTGGAGAGCCACACGGTTGCCGCGGCACCCTGGAACAGGCCCACGCCGCCACGCAGCTGAGTGGGGCGATCGCTGTCGAAGGTGTAGTTGAAACCGAAGCGCGGCTCGAACAGGCCGTTTCCGTCGATGGTCTGGTCGTTACGGAAGCCGAACAGCGTCGATGCAGTGGCGTTGTAGGCAGGGCTGTTCTTGACCATCGGCTCGTCGTAACGCACGCCGAAGGTCAAGGTCAGATTGTTGTTGACCGCCCAAGTATCCTGCAGGAACACGCCGACATTGCGCATGCCCCAATCCGCGGCGATATCGTCGATGTTGCCGCTGTTGGAACGCGAATAGCGATAGTTCAGCGGACGATTGGCCGCATAGTCGGCAATCGAGTTGAACGTATAGGAACCGAAGACGCGCTGCCCGAACAGATTGAACAGGTCGTTGTCTTCGTAATCGAAGCCGAACTTGACGGTGTGGTCGTTCAAGAACAGCGTGCCTGCGAAGAACGCATTCCAGGTCTCGGTGCGCAGCTCGTTGGCCTGGGTGCTCTGCTCGGTGCCCAGATTGACGGTGTTGTTGCCAATACGCACGGCTACCGCAGGCAGCTGAGACGCGGCAGTGCGTACTGCCGAATAATCGCGATACGACACCTTGGCTTCAGTCGAGAAGGTATCGGTCCAGTCGCTGAACAGCTGTGCCGTATAGGTCTTGAGGCTGAAGTCACGCACGTAATGGAAGGAGTTCAGCGACAGCGCCTGATTGCCGAAGCCGTTGAGGTTGGCGGTGCTCTGCTCGCTCTCGCCGTAGCGCAGCGAGGCGCGGTGCTTGTCGGAAATGTTCCAGTCGAGCTTGAAGCCCTTCTCTTCGGAGTCCGAATCCAGGGCCGGCAGCGCCAGGGTTCCCGGATCGAACCCATAGGTGTTGCGCGAGATGTCGATGATCCGATCGACGTCCGCCTGCTGGATCTGCACGATGTTGCTTGCGCCCGACCCGATCGGGCCGTAGCCGGAAGCGCCGGTGAACACGCCCTTGCCCTTGTACTTCTCGTAGTTGGCGAAGAAGAACAGCTTGTCCTTGATGACCGGGCCGCCCAGGGTCAGACCGTAGGTGGTTTCGTTATCGAACAGCTGCGGACGGATATCGTTCTGATTCTTGCCCGACCAGTCGTTCTCACGGTAGGTGCCGTAGACCGAGCCGTGGAATTCATTGGTACCGGACTTGGTGACCGCGTTGATCACGCCGCCGGTCGCGCCGGTGATGGTGACGTCGTAATTGGCGACGTCGACGGAGATTTCGTCGATGACGTCCATCGAGAACGGCTGACGCGGGGTCGGCAAGCCGTTAGATTCCAGGCCGAAGGCGTCGTTGGTGCTGATGCCGTCCACGCGGATCAGGTTGAAGCGTGGATTCTGGCCGCCCACCGAGATCTCGTTACGTGCTTTGTCGGTCTGCGCCACGCGCGGATCCAGGCGCACATAGTCCTGCAGGTTGCGGTTGATCGAGGGCAGCGATTCGATCTGCTCGCGGGTCACGTTGGTACCGGTGCCCATCTTGTTGGCGCTGAACAGCGCCGAGCCGTAATCGCCGCCGATCGCCTGCACCGCACCCAGCGTGGTCACATCACCGCCCAGCGAAGCATCGACGTTGTTGACCTGATTGAGGTTCAGGTACACGCCCTCTTCGGTCTTGGTGCCTTCGCCCGACTTGGTGATGGTGATGGTGTACGGGCCACCCACACGCAGGCCGCGCGCGTTGTAGCGTCCGCTGGCATCGGTGGTGGCACGGCTGACCGTCCCGGACTCCACGTGCGTGATGGTGACTTCGGCGTTCGGGACGGGCTGGCCGCCACTGCCGGTCACCAGGCCGGCAACGCCAGCCGAGGTGCTTTGCGCAAACACAGGAGCGGCGGCGAGCGCGGCGACAAGGCCAAGCGTGAGCTTGGACATGCGGAGACAACGGGGGTGGGTCATTTCGGTGGCCTCGATACAGGTTGGGCAGTGACAAAAAGCGCAGTCAGCCCAACCGTTCCCGGGGTTGGGCTGCCGATGATCTGGGGTCCCTCGCCGCGCGGCTGGTTGCTGCCGCAACGGTTAACAACAGATTAACACGCTAAAGCCTGATTGTGACGGCGGCGTGACAAACTTCGCGCACTGCAACATGAACTGCACTTGCGGCGTCCGACAGGCAAGGCTGCGCAAGGTCGCAGCGGTAACGCGATACGCGTCTCGACTTCGGAGCGTTTCCCGGGATGGGCCTGGGCAAGAGTCCCCTGTGTGTCCCAGATGCGCAGACCTCCCGGCCAGGAAATCGTCCCGATTGTGACAAGTTGCGCCGACCTGAGGCGATAATTTATCGCGTGCGTAGAGTTCGCATCGCAAGGCCAGGATCCGCCGGACGCATCGGCAGGCGTAGAAGCCTTCTCGCCCAGCGACTGCTGGTTGGGTTGGGCTACGCGCCATTGCCCCGCCAGACCGGCTCGCCATCGAGACGCGCGCGGCGCACAAGGCATGGATGGCGATTACTTCAAGCCAGGCGCCTCGCCATCCACAGCGCACTTACCCCCTCCTCAGCGCGCCGCATCCAGCCTGGCGATGCCCTGCTCCGGCGCCTTAGATCGATACCGGCAACTTGAAATACGTCCCCAGGCCATCCAGAAACATCTGCACCGAGATCGCCACCAGCAACATGCCCATCAGGCGTTCGACCGCGGTGAGTGCGCGGTGACCCAGCAGCTTGTACAGCAGCGGTGCGGAGGCCAGGATCGACGAGGCGCCGATCCAGGCGATCATCAGCGCCAGGCTCCAGTCCCACAGCCGGGTGGGCTCGTTGCTGCCCATCAGCATCACCGCCGCCATGCCCGAGGGGCCGGCCACCAGCGGGATGGCCAGCGGCACGATGAAGGGCTCTCCATCGGGAATCTCGCCCATCAGGCCTTCCGGCCGCGGGAAGATCATGCGGATACCGATCAGGAACAGCACGATGCCGCCGGCGATCGCCACCGACTCCTGGCGCAGGTGCATCAGCTCCAGCGCGTACTTGCCACCCCACAGGAAGGCCATCAGCACGCACAGGGCGATCAGCAGTTCGCGCGCCAGCACGAAGCGTTGTCGCTTGGGCGGCAGCGGCTTGAGCACGCTGAGGAACACCGGGATGTTGCCCAGCGGGTCGAGGATCAGGAACAGCAGCAGGGCTGCCGACAGAATGGTCATACCGAAGGGCTCCAGATCGCACCGCGGTGCGGAGCACCTGCCATGGACAACAAGGTGACGCAGGCAGCGGCATAGCGCGCGGGGTCGGCTGCGTCGGCGTCTTCCTGGTGGGTGAAGGCACGCGCACGCAGGGCGGTGCGCATGGGGCCCGGCTGCAGGCCGTGGAGACGCACCGGGCCAGCGGCGGTTTCGTGATGCAGGCTGGCGAGCAGACCACGCTGCGCATGCTGGGCGGCGCCATAGGCGCCCCAATAGGCCTGGCCGACGCGCGCCGGGTCGTCCACGACCAAGACCACCGCCGCGTCGTGCTGCTGACGCAGCAGCGGCAGGCAGGCCTGCGTGAGCCAGGCGCGCGCGGTGAGGTTGACATGGATGCTGCGGGCGAAGGCATCGGGCGCCGCCAGCTCGGCCGGCGTCAGCCCGGCGAAGTCGGCTGCGCAATGCAGCACGCCGGACACCCCTCCCAGCTCGGCCTGCAGGCGCTGCGCGAGCGCGGCATAGTCGTCCGGCGTGGCGCCGACCAGGTCCAGCGGATACAGCAAGGGCTCGACGCCCAGCGCGGCGACCGTGTCGTACACGCGTTCGAGCGGGCGCAGCTTGCGCCCCAGCAGCACCACCGTGGCACCGGCCTGTGCGCACGCCCGCGCTGCGGCGCTGCCCAGCCCGCCGGCCGCTCCGGTGATCAGCACCACGCGCCCGGTCAGGCCGGCCGAAGCGGCGGACTGCGCTGCACTCACGGCTGGTAGGCCTCGCTGACGATGCGCTTGAGTTCGCCGGCTTCGAACAGTTCCAACGTGATGTCGCAGCCTCCGATCAACTCGCCGTGGATGAACAACTGCGGGAAGGTGGGCCAGTTGGAATAGCGCGGCAGGTTGGCGCGTATTTCCGGCTCTTCCAGTACGTTGACCGTGCGCAGCTGGTCGGCGCCGGCGGCCACCAGGGCCTGCACCGCGCGACTGGAAAAACCGCACATCGGGTATTGCGGGGTGCCCTTCATGAACAGCACGATCGGGTGCTGCTCGACTTCGGCCTGGATCCGTTCCATCACCGGCATTGAACTCTCCTGACTGGGAGCGGCAGGCCCGACCGCCGGGTCGGATAGACTTCCGCAAAGGCGCGCATTGTAAGCCTTCACGCGACCTGCCGCCGGACTCCCTTCGCTGCCCTGCACACCATGCCGATCGAACACCTTGCCCTGCCCTACTCCCGCGCGGCCCTGGAGCCGCATCTATCGGCCGCGACGCTGCAAGCCCACCATGATGTGTGCCACCGCAGCGAGGTCGAGCAACTCAACGCCCGTATCGAAGGCAGCGAGTTCGCCGAGCTGACCCTGGACGAGATCATCGGGCAGGCGCAGGGCAGCCTGTTCCATCTTGCAGCACAGGTGTGGAACCACAATTTCTATTGGCAATGCCTGCGCCCGCGCGGCGGTGGCGAACCGCTGGGCAGGCTGGCCGAGCGCATCGGCAAATCGTTCGGCGATTTCGCGCATTTCAAGCAGGAATTCAACCGCGTGGCGCTAGGCACCTTCGGCTCGGGCTGGGTCTGGCTGGTGCAACGCCCGGACGGCACCCTGGCCATCGTTGCCACGCCCAACGCGTCAACCCCACTGACCGGCCCGGACACGCCGCTGCTCGCCTGCGACATCTGGGAGCATGCGTATTACCTGGATTACCAGCAGGACCGCGCGCAGTACCTGGACGCGTTCTGGAAGCTGATCAACTGGGATTTCGTGGCCAGCCGATTGGGTTGAGCTGAGCTGACCATCGAAGCGGCAACCGAACCGGTTCCCGCGTGCGGCGCAGCCCACGCGCCTCAGCAGCGCACACCCTCGCCTGCGAGCCATCCCCGACACCGCTTGGCTGGTGCGCCGCCGCGCAGGCGGCAGCGCGATCACTCAACCTTCCTGCAGACGCCCGACAACCGGCGCGACCTGCGCAGTGCGCTGCAATGCCTTGCCCGCCTGCGCCAATGCAGCCGCCAGCGCCTGCGGCGTATCCGCACGCACGGTGGCATGCCCCACCTTGCGACCTTCGCGCGCCTGCTTGCCGTAGTCGTGCCAGTGGCCACCCGGCACGGCCAGGAACGCGCCAGCCTCGGGCATGCTGCCCAGCCAGTTCAGCATGCAGGCATGCCCTCGCATCGCCGTGCTGCCCAATGGCAGGCCAAGCACCGCACGCAGGTGATTTTCGAACTGCGAAGTCTCGGCACCCTCGATCGTCCAGTGGCCGGAGTTGTGCACGCGCGGGGCGATCTCGTTGGCAAGCAGTTCGCCATCGCGCACGAACAGCTCCAGCGCGAACACGCCCACGTAGTCCAGCGCCTGGGCGATTGCGCGCGCATGCGTTTCGGCCAGCGCCTGCATGGCCGCATCCACCCTGGCCGGTGCCAGGCTCGCCGACAGCACGCCATCCACATGCCAGTTCTCGGTCAGCGGCCAGGCGCGGAATTCGCCGTCGCGACCACGCACCGCCACCACGCTGACTTCGCGCTGGAACGGCACGAACGCTTCAAGAATCAGCCCCACCGTCTGCGCCTGCGCGCCGAGCGCGTCCCAGGCGGCATCGGCATCGGCAAGCGTCCTGATGCGGTACTGGCCTTTGCCGTCGTAGCCGAAGCGGCGGGTCTTGAGCACGCAGGGCGCACCAATATGCGCCAGCGCGGCATCCAGGCCGGCACGATCGTCGATTGCAGCGAACTCCGGCACCGGGATGCCGAGCTCGCGAAACAGGGTCTTTTCGCTGAGCCGGTCCTGCGCGACCGCCAACGCCTGCGGTCGCGGAAACACCGGCAGCTGCGCGGCCAGATGCTGCGCGCTGGCCGCCGGTACGTTCTCGAAATCGAAGGTGATCACCTCCGCCTGCGCGGCGAAGGCCGCAAGCACTGCGGTATCGTCGAACCCACCAACCTGCAGGGGCGCCAGCTGTCCTGCGCAGGCATCGGCGGCCGGGTCGAACACCGCAACGCGCAGGCCCAGCGGCGCACCGGCCAGCACCAGCATGCGCGCCAGCTGGCCGCCGCCCAGAATGCCGACCGTAGTCATTGGCGCGGGTCGTCGCTGGCCATGACATCGTCGGTCTGTTTGGCTCGGAACTGCGCCAGCGCCTGACCGATCTGCGCCTGCTCGGGCGCCAGCATGGCTGCCGCGAACAAGGCCGCGTTTGCGGCGCCGGCGTTGCCGATCGCAAACGTCGCCACCGGGATGCCGGCCGGCATCTGCACGATCGACAGCAGCGAATCCATGCCGTTGAGCGCCTTGGACTGCACCGGCACGCCCAGTACCGGCACCGCGGTCTTGGCCGCCAGCATGCCCGGCAGGTGCGCCGCGCCGCCGGCGCCGGCAATGATCGCGCGCAGGCCGCGCTCGCCCGCTTGCTCGGCGTAGGTGAACAGCACATCCGGCGTGCGGTGCGCCGAGACCACCTTGACTTCGTAGGGCACGCCCAGCGCATCGAGCTTCTGAGCCGCGTGTTGCATGGTCTCCCAGTCCGAACGGGAGCCCATCACGATGCCGACCAGCGGCGCGGAGTGGTTGGAGGTCATGGCCCTGCCCTGCGGTAAAGACGTATTCTAGCCAATCTCCACGCAAGACAAGACTTCGATGGATCGCAAACTGCTCGACCTGCTGTGCTCGCCCGACACCCGCCAGCCGCTTTCGCTGCTGGATGGCAAGGGGCTGGACGCACTCAACACCGCCATCGCAGGCGGAACCCTGCAGCGCGCCGATGGCAGCGCGCAGTCGCAGCCGCTGCGCGAGGCGTTGATCACCCACGACCGCAAGCAGATCTTCCGCGTCGACGACGGCATTCCGGTGCTGCTGGCCGAAGAAGCCATCGCCACCGCGCAGATCGCCGACTTCCCCGAAAAGTGAGTTCGCCCGTGCGTACCAGCGCGCCAGAGGCGCCCCCGGCGGCCGTGGTCGACGCCGATGTGGCGCGCGCGCTGGCCGAGGATATCGGCAGCGGCGACGTCACCGCCGCGTTATTGCCCGACCAGGCCGACAGCGCCTATCTGCTGTGCAAGCAGGAGGCGGTGATCGCCGGCCGCCCCTGGTTCGATGCCACCCACCGCGCGCTCGATCCGCAGGTGCGCATCGACTGGCACGTCCACGAAGGCCAGCGCGTGAGCGCCGGCACCGTGCTGGCCATCCTGCAGGGCCACAGCCGCAGCCTGGTCAGCGCCGAGCGCACCTCGCTGAATTTCCTGCAGACGCTTTCGGCCACCGCCACCACGACCGCAGCCTATGTTGCCGCAGTGGCCGGCACTGGCACGCGCATCCTGGATACGCGCAAGACCCTGCCGGGCCTGCGCGCGGCGCAGAAGTACGCGGTGCGTTGCGGCGGCGGTGACAATCACCGCATCGGCCTGTTCGACACGGTGATGCTGAAGGAAAACCACATCCACGCCGCCGGCTCGCTGAGCGCGGCGGTGCACGCGGCACGTGCGCAACAGCCGCAGTTGCCGCTGGTGGTGGAAGTGGAAACGCTGGAGCAGCTGCGCGAAGCCTTGCAGGTGGGCTGCACGCGCATCCTCATCGACGATTTCGATCCGGCGATGCGGCGCGCTGCCGTGCAGTTGGTGGCTGCGCTACCGCACCAACAGCGCATTCCGCTGGAAGTCTCCGGCAGCGTGGATCTGGCCGGCATCCGCGCCATCGCGCAAGACGGTGTGGACTGCATTTCCATCGGCGGGTTGACCAAGCACGTGCAGGCGGTGGATCTGTCGCTCAAGCTCGGACCGCCGCCGCACTGATTTCACGCCTGCACGCCGGCCGCTCTGGCAGCCTGCCACGATTGATTGCGTGCGGGATGTTCGATGACTGCAAGACCTTGGCCGTGGATCTGTCTGTTGCTTGCCGGATGGGGCAGCGCCGCTACTGCTGCCGAAGTGTGCGATGTGCCACCACGCTTCGGCACCAGCCCGGCAGCCATCGCCATCGTGCGCAGCGCCTGTAACGAACATCGTCTGTGGCAGCGTCCGTTTATCGATGCCAAGGGCCGGCTGGCCAGCCTGGGTGTGACCGAAGCCGAATCCGGTTATCTGGCCGACCACGGCGTGGTGGCCTGGCAGCGCGTTGCAGGTTACTGGCGCGACAGCGGCACGCTCGACTCGATGGGCGGGCGCCCGGGTGCCTCCAGTTGCGCCGCACTGGACGGCACGCGTTACACCGCCAGCGACTGCCGCGCGTTCCTGATCGACAACCCATGGTCGGCCGCCTTCATCTCCTGGGTGATGACGCAAGCCGGGCTGAGCGGCTTCCATCGTTCGGCGCGTCATCTGGACTACATCCGCAGCGCCTACAACGACGGCGCCACCGGCCCCTATCGGTTCACCGACCCGACCGTGGAAAAACCTGCGCCCGGCGACATGCTGTGCCTGCTGCGCGGGCGCAGCGTGGCGCTCGGCCACGCGGGCCTGAAAGCCGCACTGGGCGGCAGCGCACCGATGCCGTGGCAATCGCATTGCGATGTGGTGATCGCCGCAAACGTGGGCGGCGATCGCACCCTGTATCTGATCGGCGGCAACGTGTTCAACACGGTGATGATGCGCAAGATGCCGCTGGACCGCGCTGGCCGCATCGTCCTGCCGACGCCGCAGTCGGACAGCAACCAGGATCAGAACGAGGACAGCCTGGGCATTGCCAGCGAATGCACGCCGGCCAAGGAAGAGCTGTGCGATTTCAACCGACGCGACTGGGCGGCCTTGCTGAAGCTCAGGCCGGATGCGGCCATGATGGCGCCCACGCCAATCGAGGCGGTGCCCACACCGCCTGCATCGCCGAGGGAACAGGCAATGCCGCCAGGTTTTCCGCGTGTCGTGCCAGCGCGCCCGGAGGCACAGCCGGCACCGACGCCACCGTCTCAATGACAGGCGAGAGCCACGTCCCGGGTGAGGGTGTGGCATGGCTGGGTCGGCGGCGAATCCACCGGTGACTCGGCAGACCTTGCAGGGCGCATGGTGGGTATTGAGCACGCTCGATGCCGATGCGCCCTCATCCGGCGCTGCGCGCCACCTTCTCCCATGCATGGGAGAAGGGACAAGCTCCCGGTTGCGGCGATGACAGGTGGCCGGCGCGCACGTTGCGCCGCCTGATCGCATGCGCCTTTCTTGCCTGACATCCGGTTTGCTGTTGCTGTTTGCTGTTTGCTGTTTGCTGTTTGCTGTTTGCTGTTTGCTGTTTGCTGTTTGCTGTTTGCTGTTTGCAAAAATCATCGGCAAAAAAAAGCGGGCCGAAGCCCGCTTTTTTTAGTGCACTGCAGTGGCGATTACTCGGCCGACGCCTGCACGCCCTCGCCTTCTTCCACTGCCTTGATCGACAGGCGGATGCGGCCCTGCTTGTCCACTTCCAGCACCTTGACGCGGACCACGTCGCCTTCCTTCAGCTTGTCGCCGACCTTCTCCACGCGCTCGCTGGAGATCTGCGAAACGTGCACCAGGCCGTCCTTGCCCGGCAGGATGGTGACGAATGCGCCGAAGTCCATGATCTTGGCGACCTTGCCTTCGTAGATGCGGCCCGGCTCCACGTCCGAGGTGATCTGCTCGATGCGCGACTTCGCCGCCTGCGCAGCGATCGCATTGACCGAGGCGATGATGATGGTGCCATCGTCCTGGATATCGATCTGGGTGCCGGTTTCCTTGGTGATCGCCTGGATGGTCGAGCCGCCCTTGCCGATCACTTCGCGGATCTTGTCCGGGTGGATCTTGATGGTCAGCAGACGCGGCGCGTAGTCGCTCAGCTCCTGACGCGGCGTGGTCAGCGCCTTGGACATCTCGCCCAGGATGTGCAGACGGCCGGCCTTGGCCTGCTGCAACGCCTGCTTCATGATCTCTTCGGTGATGCCTTCGATCTTGATGTCCATCTGCAGCGCGGACACGCCTTCGGCAGTACCGGCCACCTTGAAGTCCATGTCGCCCAGGTGATCTTCGTCACCCAGGATGTCCGACAGCACCACGAAGCGGTAGTCTTCCTTCACCAGACCCATGGCGATACCCGCCACCGGCGCCTTGACCGGCACGCCGGCGTCCATCAGCGCCAGCGAGGAGCCGCACACCGAAGCCATCGACGAAGAACCGTTGGATTCGGTGATTTCCGAGACCACGCGAATGGTGTACGGGAATTCTTCCAGGCTCGGCATCACCGCCAGTACGCCGCGCTTGGCCAGACGGCCGTGGCCGATCTCGCGACGCTTCGGCGCACCGAAACGGCCACACTCGCCCACCGAGTACGGAGGGAAGTTGTAGTGGAACAGGAAGTTTTCCTTGTACTCGCCGCTGACCGCATCGATCACCTGGCCGTCGCGGGCGGTGCCCAGCGTGGTGACCACGATCGCCTGCGTCTCGCCGCGGGTGAACAGCGCCGAGCCATGAGTACGCGGCAGCACGCCAGCCTGCACCGAGATCGGGCGCACGGTGTCCAGTGCACGGCCGTCGATACGCACCTTGGTGTCCAGCACCGAGTCGCGCATGGTGCGGTATTCCAGCTCGCCGAATTCCTTCGACAGCTCGGCGGCGTTCCAGCCTTCGGAAGCAACGCGGCCGGCCAGCGACTCCAGCACGTCCTTCTTGATCGCCGAGATGGCGTCGCGACGCTGCAGCTTGTCGCGCACCTGGAAGGCGCCAGCCAGCTGGGTGCCGACCGCTTCCTTCAGCGCGTTGATCAGCGCGGTGTTCTTGGCCGGGGCCACCCAGGTGCTGGGCTTGGTGCCGGCTTCGACGGTCAGCTCGTTGATCGCGTTGATGACCTTCTGCATCTCGCGATGCCCAAAGGTGACTGCGCCCAGCATCACTTCTTCGGACAGCAGCGCCGCTTCGGATTCCACCATCAGCACCGCATTGGCGGTACCGGCGACCACCAGCTCCAGCTGCGAATCCTTCAGGTCGGTGACGGTGGGGTTGAGAATGTATTCGCCGTTCTTGTAGCCCACCTTGGCGGCGCCGATCGGGCCGTTGAAGGGGGTACCGGCCAGCGACAACGCCGCCGATGCGCCGATCAGCGCGGCGATATCGCCGTCGATGTCCGGGTTCATCGACATCACGGTCGCGATGATCTGTACTTCGTTCTTGTAGTCCTCCGGGAACAGCGGACGGATCGGACGGTCGATCAGGCGCGAGATCAACGTCTCCTTCTCGGTCGCACGTCCTTCGCGCTTGAAGAAGCCGCCCGGGATGCGGCCGCCGGCATAGAACTTCTCCTGATAATCGACCGTCAGGGGGAAGAAGTCCTGCCCTTCGCGCGCGGTCTTTGCGGCGACGGCGGTGACCAGCAGTACGGTGTCGTCCATCTTGACGATGACGGCACCGCTCGCCTGGCGAGCGACTTCGCCCGTCTCCAGGGTGACGGTGTGCTTGCCGTACTGGAAGGTTTTGGTGATTTTTGCCACGGAGGTTTTTTCCTTAGGTGTAACTGTCTGCGTTGGACCGTCGTCGACCCATGCCGAGAACGGGCGGCCGGGAGGCTCCGGCCCTTGAAACTAACGGTGCAATGACATCTTGCGAAAGGCCAAAACAAAACCGCGGCGCATCGCTGCGCCGCGGCGGTAGGACTCGATCAGCGGCGCAGGCCGAGCTTCTCGATCAACGACTTGTAACGCTCGTTGTCCTTCTTCTTCAGGTAGTCGAGCAGGCTGCGGCGACGATTGACCATCTGCAGCAGACCACGACGGCTGTGGTGATCCTTCTTGTGGGTCTTGAAGTGACCGGTCAGCAGCTCGATGCGCGCGGTCAGCAGCGCGACCTGCACTTCCGGCGAACCGGTGTCCTGGGCGCTGCGCTTGTTGTCTTCAATAACTTTCTGGGTGTCGACGGACATGATGTGTTCTCGATAGATGCGTGGTCGACAGGAACGTGCATGACGCACCGCCGGACTCGCCGTTTGCTAGGAATGTGCGCGCTTGGCGCTGAGGTGCCCCGATCGGGGCCGCGAAATTGTACCGTTGCACAGCGCGGGGAACAAGTTGACTAAACCTTAACAACCCGGATCCTGGTTCAGTCCGTTGAACAAGCGCTGCGGCGACAGCCGCCCCTGCTCGTCCACCAGGCCTAGCCCCGAGGGCGTTCCGTCCGGACCGAACACGGCGACCTGGCCGACCGGAAAGGCCTCGTCTCGCAGGCGCTGGCCCATCCGGAACCGGGTTGCGTGGACGTGGTCCAGGGTGATCTGCGCAAAATCGGCCAGCCCGGCCTCGATCGGGAGCAGCAACCGTTCTGCCGGCGTACCGGCCTCCAGCGCAGCGGCCAGGGCCTCCAGCGTCATCATCTGCGGTGTGCGGAAGGGCTCCACCCACAACCGTCGCAACGAGGCGATATGGGCGCCGCAGCCCAGCGCCTCGCCCAGATCGCGGGCAAGGCTGCGGATGTAGGTGCCCGAGCCACAGGTCACCCGCAACTGCAGGCGCGGCGCCTGGTAGCCGATCAACTCGATGGCATGCACATCGACCTCGCGCACCGGCGCCTCGATCGCTTCACCGCGGCGCGCCTTGGCATACAACGGCTCGCCGCCCTGCTTGAGTGCCGAGTAGATCGGCGCCTGTTGCCGGATGCGGCCAGTCAATGGCAGCAGGGCAGCACGCAGTTGCGCCTGACTCAATTCCGGCACTACGCGTTCGCGCAACGGTTGGCCGTCGGCATCGTCGGTGTCGGTGGTCACGCCCAGCACCACCTCGGCGTCGTAGGCCTTGGCCGCGCCGAGCAACAGTCCGGCGATCTTGGTGGCCTCGCCGAAGCACAGCGGCAGCAAACCGGTGGCCAGCGGATCCAGGCTGCCGGTGTGGCCGCCCTTCTCTGACCGCAATAGCCGGCGCGCGGCCTGCAGGGCGTTGTTGGAGCTGAGCCCGGCCGGCTTGTCCAGCAACAGGATGCCGTGCAACGGGCGATAGACGATGCGGGGTTTCAAAGGATCGGTGCTCGAATCAGCGCATGACGCGCCTGCGAAAAATCAGGACCGCCGCGTGGGCGGCCCATGCGACGCCGCGCTCAGCGCTGGTCGGCGTCGTCGTCGCTGGGCGCGGCGTCGGGGCCGACATCGTCCAGGTCACGCAACAGGTTGTCGATGCGTTCGCCACGGTCGACCGAGTCGTCGTAGTGGAAATGCAGCTCGGGCACGTGACGCAGCTTCATCGCGCGCGCCAGTTGCGTGCGCAGCTGCCCGGCGATTTCCTTCAGCCCCTTGACCGCTTCGGCCGAGCGTTCCTGCTGCAACGCAGTGACGAACACCTTGGCGTGCGCCAGGTCGCGGCTGATTTCGACATCGGACACGCTGACCGACGGCAGGCCGTGGTCGCGTACTGCCGCATGCACGATCGTGCCGAGGTCGCGACGCACCTGCGCGGAGACCCGGTCGGTGCGATGGAATGATTTGGTTGGCATGGCCTGGAACCTTTTGGTTCGGGACCGGGGACCGGAGACCGGGGACCCGGAAGAGCAAGAGCCTTCGCTTTCGCTTCTCCCGGGCCCCCGGTCCCGGGTCCCCGGTCCCGTCTTCGTTACAGCGTGCGCGCCACTTCGATACGCTCGAAGCACTCGATCTGGTCGCCGGCCTTGACGTCGTTGTAGGCCTTCACGCCGATACCGCACTCGGTACCGTTGCGCACTTCCTCGACGTTTTCCTTGAAGCGGCGCAGCGATTCCAGCTCGCCTTCGAACACCACGACGCTGTCGCGGAGCACGCGGATCGGCTTGCTGCGCTTGACCACGCCTTCGACCACCATGCAGCCTGCGACCGCGCCGAACTTGGAGCTGCGGAACACATCGCGCACCTGTGCGATACCGATGATCTCTTCGCGGATCTCCACGCCGAGCAAGCCGGACGCCACCTGCTTCACCTGGTCGATCACGTCATAGATGATCGAGAAGTAGCGCAGATCGATGCCGTTGGATTCGACGATCTTGCGTGCCGACGCATCGGCGCGCACGTTGAAGCCGATCACCGTGGCCTTGGAGGCCGCAGCCGAGTTGGCGTCCGATTCGGTGATGCCGCCCACGCCGGAGTGGATCACGTTGATGCGGATGTCGTCGTTGGACAAGGCCACCAGCGACTGCTTCAACGCCTCCACCGAGCCCTGCACGTCGGCCTTGATCACCAGGTTCAACACCTGCTGACCTTCGCCCTTGCCCATCTGGGCCAGGATGTCTTCCATGCGGTTGGTGGCCGAGGCGACCAGACGCGATTCGCGGCGCTTGGTTTCGCGCTGCTGCGCCACGTCCTTGGCCAGACGCTCGTCGTCCACCACCACGAAGTCGTCGCCGGCTTCCGGCACCCCGGACAGGCCGAGCACCTGCACCGGAATCGACGGACCGGCCGATGCCGGCTGGTGGCCGGTTTCGTCGAACAGCGCACGCACGCGGCCATATTGGATGCCGCACACCAGGTAATCGCCACGCTTCAGCGCGCCCTGCTGCACCAGCACCGTGGCAACCGGGCCGCGGCCCTTGTCCAGCGAGGATTCGATGACGGTACCGCTGGCGCGGCCTTCGGCCACCGCCTTGAGTTCCAGCACTTCGGCCTGCAACGAGATCGCGTCCAGCAGCGTATCCACGCCGGTACCGAGCTTGGCCGACACTTCGATGAACTGTGTGTCGCCGCCGAATTCTTCGGCCACCACGTTTTCGGCCAGCAATTCGTTCTTGACCCGCAGCGGATCGGCGCCGGTCTTGTCGATCTTGTTCACCGCCACGATCAGCGGAACACCCGCCGCCCTGGCGTGCGCCACCGCTTCCTTGGTCTGCGGCATGACGCCGTCATCGGCGGCAACCACCAGCACCACGATGTCGGTGATCTTGGCGCCACGGGCACGCATCGAGGTAAACGCGGCATGGCCGGGCGTATCCAGGAAGCTGATGACGCCACGGCCGGTTTCGACGTGGTACGCACCAATGTGCTGGGTGATGCCGCCGGCTTCGCCGGAGGCGATCTTGGTGCGACGGATGTAATCCAGCAGCGAGGTCTTGCCGTGATCGACGTGACCCATGATGGTCACCACCGGCGGACGCGGCGTGGCATCGCCCTGCGCGTCTTCGGCGTGCGCCAGCAGCGCATCCTCGAAGTCGGCATTGTCGGCGCGCACGGCCTTGTGGCCGAGTTCTTCGGTCACCAATGCAGCAGTATCGTGATCGATGGTCTGGGTGATGGTCGCCATGACGCCCATCTTGAACAGCGCCTTGACCACGTCGCCGCCCTTGAGCGCGAGCTTCTGCGCCAGATCGGCCACGGTGATGGTCTCGCCGATCGCCACTTCACGCACCACCGGCGCGGTGGGGCGCTCGAACCCGTGCGGACCGCTGTTGGCCTGGTTGCCACCACGACCACCGTCGTTGCCACGACGCGACGACGACGAACCCGGGCGACCGGTCGGCTTGCCGCGCACGTTGGAACGGCGCGCACGGTCGGCTGCCGACAGATGCAGCTGGCCAGCGAAACGCTTGGTCGCATCGTCGTCTTCGACGCCGGCCACCATGACGTGCGAACCGCGCGTCTTGTGCTTGGCCGCGTTGTTGCGATCGTCCGGACGTGCCGGCGTGGCCGGACGCGAAGCCGGCGACGCACCTGTAGGGCGAGCCGGACGCGGAGCGGAAGACGGTGACGACGGCGCACGTGCGGCAGGCGCCGCAGACGGTGTCGGCGCGGCAGCCACCGGGGCCGGCGCGCTGGCAGCCGCAGCGGCTTCCTCGGCAGCCTTGCGCTCGGCTTCTGCGCGGTCCTTTGCGGCCTGTTCCTCGTCACGCTTGCGCTGGATCGCTTCATCGCGCACACGGTCGCTTTCGGCCAGGCGCTGTTGCTCGTCGAGGTTGCGCTTACGCGATTCCTCGAGCTTGCGCAGAATGTCGGCGCGCTCTTCGTCCGGCGTCATCGGCGCTGCGCGGCCGCTGCCTTCGTTCTCGGATTTCACGTAGGTGCGCTTCTGCCGCACTTCCACGTTGACCGTGGTCTTGGTGCGGCCGGCGTTGACCGTGACTTCCTGCAGCTTGCGCCGGTTGAGCGTGATCTTCTTGGCTGCTTCGCTCGCCGCTTCGGCCGGCGTGTCGGCCTTGCCATGCGTGCGGCGCAGGAAGCCAAGCAGTTTCATCTTCTCGGTGCTGGTCACGACCTGGTCGGGACCGCTGAACTTCATTCCGGCCTCGGCCAGTTGAACCAGCAGTTTATCGACCGGCGTATTGACCAGTTCGGCAAGCTTGCGGATGGTGGTTTGCTGCGACATTCGGATCCTATGATCTGGTTGGCGCCCCCTCGCCCAGAGCAAGGGATACGCTGATTCTAAGCCCTGATGGGGTCAGGGCGCGGTTCATTGCCGGCTCATTCGCCGCGCTCCAAACGGGCGATCTCCTCGGCGCGGGCCGCCAGGATCAGCGCCGCGGCGCGCTCCTGGGTCATGCCCTCGATGCCGAAGTCGACGATCTCGTCCGCGGCCAGGTCGGACAGGTCCTCGCTGGTACGCACGCCGTGCTCGGCCAGAGCAAAGGCCGTCTCCTCGTCCATCCCCTCCAGCGCCAGCAGGTCCTCGGTGGGCTGAGTTCCTTCCAGGCCTTCTTCCTCGGCCAGCGCGGCGTTGAGCAACGCATCGCGGGCACGGGCACGCAGTTCCTCGACGATGTCCTCGTCGAAGCCTTCCACCGCCAGCAGTTCGCCGACCGGCACGTAGGCGATTTCTTCGACCGTGTTGAAGCCTTCGGACACCAGGATGGCCGAGATTTCCTCGTCCACTTCCAGGCGGTCCATGAACAGCTGGCGCGCCGATGCCTGTTCAGCCTCGGACTTGGCGGCCACTTGGTCGGCGGTCATCACGTTGAGCTGCCAGCCGGTCAGGCGACTGGCCAGGCGCACGTTCTGGCCACCCTTGCCGATCGCCTGGGCCAGGCGGTCCTCGGCCACGGCCAGGTCCATCGAATGCTTCTCTTCGTCGACAATGATCGACTGCACTTCGGCAGGCGCCATCGCATTGATCACGAAGTTGGCCGGGTTCTCGTTCCACAACACGATGTCCACGCGCTCGCCGTTGAGCTCGTTGGACACCGCCTGCACGCGCGAACCGCGCATGCCGATGCAGGCGCCGATCGGATCGGTGCGGGTGTCGTGCGCAATCACCGCGATCTTGGCGCGATCGCCCGGATCGCGTGCGCAGGCCTTGATCTCGACCAGGCCCTGCCCCACTTCCGGCACTTCCAGCTTGAACAGCTCGATCATGAATTCAGGTGCGGCGCGGCTGATGAACAGCTGCGGTCCACGCGGCTCGGAGCGCACTTCGGCCAGGTAGCCGCGCACGCGGTCGCCGGGGCGCAGCACGTCGCGCGGAATGCCCTTGTCCTTCGGGATGAAGGCTTCGGCGTTACCGCCGAGATCGACAAAGATGTTGCCGCGCTCGGCGCGCTTGACCACACCGGTGATCAGCTCGCCGACACGATCCTTCCACGCATCGACCACCTGCTGGCGCTCGGCCTCGCGCACGCGCTGCACGATCACCTGCTTGGCGGCCTGGGCGGCGATACGGCCGAAATCCGGGTTTTCGATCTGCTCTTCGATGTAGTCGCCCACTTCCACGCCGTCGGCTTCGTCGACGGCATCCATCAGGCGCACCTGGCGGTCAGGCGACTCCATCACGACATCGTCGGCTACCACTTCCCAACGGCGGAAGGTCTCGTAGTTACCGTCCTTGTGATCGATGGTCACGCGCGTCAGCACGTCCTGGTCGGGATAGCGCTTCTTCGCTGCGGACGCCAGTGCGGCCTCGATCGCATCGAAGATCACTTCGCGCGGCACGCCCTTCTCGTTGGCCACCGCATCCACTACCAGCAAAAGTTCCTTGCTCATTTCGTCACTCCGCGCGCGGCTTGCCGGCCGCCGACTCGTTGGATGGTTTCTTCTTGTCGTGCCCGGGTTTTTTCGGGCCGGGCTTATTCGGTTTTTGCGGTGCCAGACCCAGCGCGACCCAATCCGGCACGATGCGCGCCTTGTCGATGTTGTCGAAGCCGATCTGCACGTCCTTGCCGTCGATGGCGAACACCACCGCATCGGCGGCGGGCTCGATCCGCACGATCTGGCCCTGGAAGCGGCGCCGACCATCCTGCGCCAGCTTCAACACGATCTTGGCCGACTCGCCTGCATGGCGGCCGAACTGCTCGAGGGTGAACAGGGGACGATCGACACCCGGCGAGGACACTTCCAGGGTGTAGTTGCCGCTGATAGGGTCTTCGACATCGAGCTGGGCAGACACTTCCCGGCTCACGCGCTCGCAGTCGTCGACGTTGATCACGCGCTCGGGCTGTTCGGCCAGCGGCACATCGATGTACAGACGCAATGTCGCGCCACCCGGAGCGGGAAGATATTCCACGCCCAGCAGTTCCAAGCCCAGGGACTCAACCGTTGGACTCAGCAGATTGGCGATTTCGGTCGCTTTTTCGCTCACAGACTGCCCTGATCAGATGATTGCCAGTAATACCCCGGCAACCGGCAGCAAACTTTCCGGTTCCGGAAAAAACAAGGGGCCCGATGGGCCCCTTGCGTGAAAAAAGCCCGACCTCTCAGGGTCGGCGCAAGGACGGGAACATGCGTCCTTACGATCCAAGACATTGAATCACTGCGGTAAAGCAACAATTCGAAACTTGGTAGCGGGGGCAGGATTTGAACCTGCGACCTTCGGGTTATGAGCCCGACGAGCTGCCAGACTGCTCCACCCCGCAGCAGAAGCGGAATTATGAAGAACTTGAGCGGCAATTGCAAGCCCTAGTTTTTCATCTGTTGGACACCGTGGCGGCTGTTCAACGTCGCGGCACATGATAACCGCAATGCAACAAAAACGAAACACTCATCACGACATCGATTCAGTGCGCCATACATCGGCCAAGCACGACGCGCATGGCCGGATGCGCACGCAAGACGCTATGCGAGGCCTGCGAATGCGCGCTGGCACCACACCATGATCGGGTTCCATGCCACGCCCAGTGCAAGCAAGGCCAGCGCATTGACGCCCAGCACGGTGCCCAGCACGCGGTCGTTGTTGGCCGGCAGCGGCTCGCCGACCGGCTCATCGAAGTACATGACCTTGATGACGCGCAGATAGTAGTAGGCGCCGATCACTGCACAGATCACACCGACCAGGGCCAGCCACAACATGTCGCCCCGCACCGCGGCGCCGAGCACGGCCAGCTTGGTCCAGAAGCCGAGGAACGGCGGGATGCCTGCCAGCGACGCCATGATGCACAGCACCAGGCCGGCCATCCACGGGTTACGCGCGTTGAGGCCCTTGAAGTCGTCGATGTTCTCGGCTTCGAAGCCGTTGCGCGACAGCGCAATGATGGCGCCGAACGAGGCAGTCGACATGATGGTGTAGCTCACCGCATAGAACATCGCGGCCGAATAGCCCTCTTCCCCGCCGCCGGCAACACCCATCAGCAGGAAGCCGATGTGGGAAACGGTGGAATAGGCCAGCATGCGCTTGAGGTTGCTCTGCGCAATGGCCATCAGGTTGCCGATCACCAGCGACACCGCCGACAGACCGCCGATCAACAGGTGCCATTGCGGCGACAACGGGCCCATGCCCACTTCCAGAAGGCGATACGCCATCCCGAACGCGGCCAGCTTGGGCGCCGAGCTGATGAACAGCGCGATCGGCGCAGGTGCGCCCTGGTAGACGTCGGGCAGCCACATATGGAACGGCGCGGCGCCCAGCTTGAAGGCCACGCCGGCAATCATGAAGATGGTGCCGGTCAGCAACAGGGTACGCTCGCCCGAGCCTTCGATGGCGTCGCGGATGCCGGCCAGGCTCAAGGTGCCGGTGGCACCGTAGACCAGCGACATGCCGTACAGCAGCAGGCCCGAGGCCAGCGAACCCAGCACGAAATACTTCATCGCCGCTTCGGTGGCCAGCCCGTTGTCGCGGTTGGACGCGACCAGCGCATACGAACACAGCGCCAGCAACTCCAGACCCAGATACACCATCAGCAGGCTGCCGGCCGAGGCCAGCAGCATCATGCCGGCAGTGGCGAACAGCACCAGCACCGGGATTTCGCCCTGATAGAGATTGCGTTCACGCAGGTAGCTCCAGCCGTACACCAGGCTCAGGCCACCGACGAGCACGATCACGGTCTTCATCACGTCGGCGGCGGTATCGCGCACGAACATGCCACTGAAGATCTCGCCCTGCCCGCCCGTACCGGTCGCCAGCAGTACGAGCACCACGGCCAGGACGGCAACGGAGAACAGGTGGGTCCAGACCTTGTTCCGCTGGCTCACGAACAGGTCGAGCATCAGCAGGGCGAAGGCGCCGCCGATCAACACCAGCTCCGGTACGAGCGGAGCCAGGTCAGCGGTGGTCAACGGCGCGAGCGTTGGCGTGGTCATCATCAAATCCTGGAAATCAAAACGGACGGCAAGCCGTTAAAGCTTGGTCGCAGCAATCTGGGTCGCCAGCTTGGCGATCGATGGTTCCATCAGATCGGTCAGCGGCTTCGGATACACGCCCAGGGCCAGCACGCCAGCGGCGAACACCCCCAGCACGAAGGCCTCGCGACCGTTGATGTCCTTCAACTCGGCCACGTGCGCATTGGCCACTTCACCGAAGAACACGCGCTTGTACAGCCACAACGTATAGGCGGCGGTGATCACCAGCGTGGTGGCGGCGGCAAGGGCCACCAGCGGGTGTTTCTGGAAGCTGGCCAGGATCACCATAAACTCGCCGACGAAACCGCTGGTACCAGGCAGGCCGGCATTGGCCATGAAGAACAGCATGGCGAAGGTGGCGAACCACGGCATCACGTTGACCACGCCGCCATAATCGGCGATGCGGCGGGTATGCATGCGGTCGTACAGCACACCAATGCAGGAGAACATCGCGCCGGAGACGAAGCCGTGCGAGATCATCTGCACCATCGCACCCTGCAGGCCCAGGCGGGCAGCGTCTGTGCTGCCGTACTCGCGCACCAGGGTGAAGGCGATGAAGGTGCCGAGAGTGACGAAACCCATGTGTGCGATGGACGAATAGGCCACCAGTTTCTTCATGTCGTCCTGGACCAACGCCACCAGGCCGACGTAGATCACCGCGATCAGCGAGAGCGTAATGACCAGCCAGGCAAACTCATGACTGGCATCCGGCACGATCGGCAGATTGAAGCGCAGGAAGCCGTAGCCACCGATCTTCAGCGCGATCGCTGCCAGGATCACCGAGCCGGCGGTCGGCGCTTCCACGTGCGCATCCGGCAGCCAGGTGTGCACCGGGAACATCGGCACCTTGACCGCGAAGGCGATCAGGAACGCGAAGAAGATCCAGGTCTGTTCCTTGGCGGTCAGCTGCAGCGCATACAGGTCGGCCAGCTGGAAGCTGCCACCCTTCAGGTACAGGTAGACCAGGCCGACCAGCATCAGCACCGAGCCGAGGAAGGTGTACAGGAAGAACTTCATCGCCGCGTAGATACGCCGCGGGCCGCCCCAGACGCCGATGATCAGGAACATCGGGATCAGCATGGCTTCGAAGAACACGTAGAACAGCATCGCGTCGGTGGCAGCGAAGATACCGACGGTGACGCCCTCCAGGATCAGGAACGCAGCCACGTACTGATTGACGCGCTTGTCGATCGAGCGCCAGGCGCCGATCAATGCCAGTACCGTCACCAGCGTGGTCAGCACGATCAACGCGACCGCAATGCCGTCCACGCCCAGGTTGTAGCCGATGTTGTAGGCCGGGATCCAGGCATGCAGCTCGACGAACTGCAGGGCGTCGTTGGCCGTGTCGTAGCCCAGCAGCGGCAGGCTGAGCACGAAGGTCGCCACCGCCACCGCCAGCGCTGCCCAGCGGGCAGTCTCGGCGTTGCGCAACGCAAGGATCAGGGCGCCACCGATAATCGGCAGCCAGATCAAGATAGACAGTAAAGGCCAGTTCGACACGTTTTCTTATTCCGTACAGGTCAACGCCAGAAATGCATCAGTACCGCCAACAAGGCGATCAAACCGATGATCATTGCGAAGGCGTAGTGATAGAGGAAACCGGATTGCGTGCGACGCAGCACATTTGCAGCCAGGTCGATCAGTCGGGCAGAACCATTGACGACCGCACCGTCGACCACATGGGTATCGACCGCACGTGACGCCTTGCCAAGGACAACGCCGCCACCGGCGAAGCCATTGATCCAGAGCTTGTCGAAGCCGTACTTGTTCTCCAGCAGCCACACGAGCGGTGCGAACGCCTTGCGCGACCTGGTGGCCAATTCCGGCTTCCACAGGTAGAACAGCGCCGCCAGCAACAGCCCGGCAACGGTCAGGAAGAACGGCGCCGCCGTCATGCCGTGCAGTGCGAAGGCCACCGGGCCGTGGAATTCCTCGGCCAGGGCGCCAACGGTATCGCGCGCCGGGTCGTAGAAATCGACGATGCCGGTGAAGAACGAGACTGCCTGGCCCTGGATCGCATGCGCCGCGTGATGCCCCTGCCAATCGGTGCCGAACAACATCGGGCCGATGGTAAAGAAGCCGATCGCGATGGACGGGATCGCCAGCAGGATCAACGGCAGCGTGACCACCCACTTGGACTCGTGCGGCTCGTGCGCACCGTGGTGGCCATGGCCGTGGTCATCGTGGCTATGCGTCACGTGGGCATGCGCGTCATGTGCATGACTGTCGTGCGCGTGCACCTGAGCCTCGGCATCCGCATGCGCGCTGTCGTGGTGGGCATGGGCGTCGTGCGCATGCGCATCACGGAAACGTTCCTTGCCGTGGAAGGTCAGGAACAGCAGGCGGAAGCTGTAGAAGCTGGTCACCAGCACGCCGCCGAGCACCGCCCAGTAGCCATAGGTCGCGACCCAGCTATGCGACTCATGCGCGTGGTGCGCAGCTGCCTCGATGATGGTGTCCTTGGAGTAGAAGCCGGAGAAGAACGGCGTACCGACCAGGGCCAGGGTACCGATCACGCTGGTCCAGTAGGTCACCTTCATGTACTTGCGCAGGCCACCCATCTTGCGCATGTCCTGCTCGTGGTGCATGCCGATGATGACCGAGCCGGCCGCCAGGAACAGCAGCGCCTTGAAGAAGGCGTGGGTCATCAGATGGAACACGGCTGCCGAATAGGCCGACACACCCAGCGCCACGGTCATGTAGCCGAGCTGCGACAGCGTCGAATATGCGACCACGCGCTTGATGTCGTTCTGCACGATGCCGATCAGGCCGGTGAAGAAGGCCGTGGTCGCACCGATGAACAGGATGAAGTTCAGCGCGGTCTCCGACAGCTCGAACAGCGGCGACATGCGCGCCACCATGAAGATGCCGGCGGTGACCATGGTTGCGGCGTGGATCAGTGCCGAGATCGGGGTCGGGCCTTCCATCGAGTCGGGCAGCCACACGTGCAACGGCACCTGCGCCGACTTGCCCATCGCACCGATGAACAGGCAGATGCAGATCAGCGTCATCACGCTCCATTCGTGGCCGGCGAACAGCTGCACCTTGGCACCGGCCATGGTGGTGGCGTTGGCGAACACGGTGGAGTAATCCAGCGAGCCAAACCACAGCAGCACACCGGCGATACCCAGGATGAAGCCGAAGTCGCCGACGCGGTTGACCAGGAACGCCTTCATGTTGGCGAACACCGCGGTCGGACGCTTGAACCAGAAACCGATCAACAGGTAGGACACCAGACCCACCGCTTCCCAGCCGAAGAACAGCTGCAGGAAGTTGTTGCTCATCACCAGCGTGAGCATGGAGAAGGTGAACAACGAGATATAGCTGAAGAAGCGCTGGTAGCCCGGGTCTTCTTCCATGTAGCCGATGGTGTAGATGTGCACCAGCAGCGACACGAAGGTCACCACCACCATCATCATCGCGGTCAGGCGATCGACCATGAAACCGACGTGTGCGGAATAGTTGCCGACGTCGAAGAAGGTATACAGGTTCTGGTTGAACGGGCTGGCGCCCTGCTCCACCAGTTGGTACAGCGTCAGGCACGACAACACGCAGCTGACCGCCACACCGAGGATGGTGACGTACTGTGCGCCCCTGCGCCCCACCTGACGACCGAACAGGCCGGCGATGATGCTACCGACCAGCGGTGCGAGCACCACTGCAATCAGCAGACTCTTGGAGAGAGTGATTTCCATCTACGGGTCAGCCCTTCAACGTGTCGACTTCGGCCACATTGATCGTGCGGCGCGTACGGAACAGAGTCACCAAGATCGCAAGGCCGATGGCGGCCTCCGCGGCGGCAACGGTCAGGATGAAGAACACGAACAGCTGACCGGCGGTGTCGCCGAGCTCGCGCGAAAACGCAATAAAATTGACGTTGACCGACAGCAGCATCAACTCGATCGACATCAGCAACACGATGACGTTCTTGCGGTTGAGGAAGATGCCGGCCAGGGAGATGCAGAACAGCACCGCACCCAGTCCAAGCAGGTGGCCCAAGGTAATCAAGACTTCGCCTCCTGTCCGTCGATCGCATCCGGCTGCGGAGCGACCGGTACCGGCTTTTCAACCGCCATTTTGACCATGCGCAGGCGATCGCCAGCCTTGACCCGCGACTGCTCGGACGCATTCTGCATCTTGACGCCGGTGCGCTTGCGCAGGGTCAGCATCACTGCCGCCACCACCGCCACGGTGAGGATGACCGCAGCGAATTCGAACGGCAGCAGGAACTCGGTGTACAGGCTCTTGGCCAGCCAGGTCAGGTTGGAACTATCGGCGGCCTGCGCCGCAGCGTTGTCGGCCGGGAACGGCGCTGCGCTGCGCGCCTTGACGCCGATCAGGGTGACCATCTGCGCCAGCATCGCCACGGCCACGATGACACCGACCGGCATGTACTTGACCCAGCCCTCGCGCAGGCGGCTGGTGTCGATGTCGAGCATCATCACCACGAACAGGAACAGCACCATCACCGCGCCGACGTAGACCAGCACCAGGGTGACGCCGAGGAACTCGGCACCGACCAGCAGCCAGATGCAGGCCATCGAGAAGAAGGTGAGGATCAGGCACAACACCGCGTACACCGGGTTGCGCACGCTGATCACCGCGCCGGCGGAAACGACCGCGATGGCGGAGAAGGCGTAGAAAGCAATAGAGACCCAGTCCATCATGACCTCAACGGAAGGCGGCATCGGCAGCGCGACGCTCGGCGATCTCGGCTTCCAGCCGGTCTCCGATCGCCAGCAGCTGCGGCTTGTTGACAATGTTCTCGCCACGCTTCTCGAAGTGATATTCGAGGATGTGCGTCTCGACGATCGAGTCCACCGGGCAGCTTTCTTCACAGAAGCCGCAGAAGATGCACTTGAACAGGTCGATGTCGTAGCGCGTGGTGCGACGGGTGCCGTCCTCGCGCTTGGCCGAGTCGATGGTGATCGCCAGCGCCGGGCAGACCGCTTCGCACAGCTTGCAGGCGATGCAGCGCTCCTCGCCGTTGGGATAGCGACGCAGCGCGTGCAAGCCACGGAACCGCGGCGACTGCGGGAACTTCTCCATCGGGTACAGCACGGTGTACTTGGGCTTGAACGTGTATTTCAACGTCAGCCACAAACCGCCGAGCAGTTCGAGCAGCAGCAGGCTCTTGAAGTAGTGGGTGATCTTGTTCATCGGTTACACGCCCTTCTGGATCACGCCGTAAAACACCATCAATGCCGTCACTGCGATCCACACGATCGTGAGCGGAATGAAGACCTTCCAGCCCAGCCGCATGATCTGGTCGTAGCGGTAGCGCGGGAAGCTGGCGCGGAACCAGATGTAGGCGCTGGCGAAGAAGAACACCTTCATCAGCAGCCACGGCCAACCGCCCTTCCAGACCCAGTCGATCCACGGCGAGACGTCCGCAGCGACCCAGCCCTGGATCGGGCTCAGCCAGCCACCGAGGAAGAAGATCGAGATCAGGAAGCTGACCAGAATCATGTTGGCGTACTCGGCCAGGAAGAACAGCGCGAACGCACCGCCCGAATACTCCACCATGTGGCCGGCAACGATCTCCGATTCGCCTTCCACCACGTCGAACGGCGCGCGATTGGTTTCGGCAACGCCGGAGACCCAGTACACGATGAACAACGGGAACAGCGGCAGCAGGAACCAGTCGAGGAAGCCGGAATTGCCTGCCTGTGCGAACACGATCTGGCTCAGGTTGACGCTGCCGGAGGCGATCATCACGCCGACCAGGGCAAAGCCCATCGCGATTTCGTAGCTGACCACCTGTGCGGCCGAGCGCATCGCACCCAGGAACGCGTACTTGGAGTTGGAGGCCCAGCCCGCCAGGATGATGCCGTACACGCCCAGCGAGGTCATCGCCAGCAGGTACAGCAGGCCCACGTTGGCATTGGACAACACCAGCTGCGCATCGAAGGGCACCACCGACCATGCGGCAAAGGCCGGCGCCAGCGTCAGCAGCGGTGCGATGACGAACATCGCCTTGTGCGAGCTGGCTGGTTGCAGGATTTCCTTGAACAGCAGTTTGAAGACGTCGGCGAAGGCCTGGAAGATGCCCATGCCCACGTACATGGGCCCGTGGCGCACGTGCATCCAGCCGATCAGCTTGCGCTCCCACACCACGTAGAAGGCCACTGCCACGATCACCGGCACGGCGATCAGCAGGATCTTCAGCACGGTCCAGAGCACCACGCCGCCATCGCCCAGCCCGACGAACCACTGGTGGAGGGGATCGACCACGTTCAACAGCAATTCGTTCATGCAGCCACCACCGTTACGCGACCGGCACCGAGCGGCGCGGTTGCGCCATGGCCGGATTCGATCCACACCGTGCCCGGTGCGACGCGCTTGTCCAGCACCACCGGCAACGTCGCCTTACCGGCGTCGGTACCGACCTTGACCATCTGCCCTTCGCCGACCTGCAACTGCGCGGCCTGCTCCGGATGCATCGCCACGCACGGGGCAAGATTGAGCGGATGCGACTGCAGTGCGGCAGCGCGGCGCACGACGGCATCGGTGCGATAGATCGCCGCGGTTGCCGCCACTTCCAGACCCGTGCCGGAGACAACCGGCTGCGCCGAAGCGACCGGGCTCACCGAGCGGTTCTGCATGCCGGCACGCAGGCCGACCAGATCGATGAACTCGAAACCGGCCAGGCCCAACTCGCCGCCGAGCGCACGCAGCACTCGCCAACCTTCGCGCGCCTCGACCGGCAGGCGGCCTGCGGCACGTGCGGTCTGTACGCGACCGTCGAGGTTGGTCAGCGATGCATCGATTTCCGGCAATGCACCGATCGGCAGGATCACATCGGCCACCTCGCGCGTGGAGGCGCAGGCGAACTGGCTGAAGGCCACGACCTTGGCACCGGCCAGCGCGCTACGCGCAGCCGCGGCCTCGGCAAAATCCAGGCCCGGCTCGATGCCGTACAGCACATACGCCTGACGCGGCTGCGCCAGCATGCCGGCCACATCGCGCGCGGTCGGCAGCACGCCTTGCGACACCAGGCCCACCGCGTTGGCACCCTGCGGGATGCGGCACAGTGAGGCGCCGGTTGCAGTAGCGAAGTCACGTGCAGCTGCACGCAGCGCCGCCGCCTGCGGATGATTCTCGGCCAGTGCGCCGACCACGATCACCGCGCGTGTCGCACCCTTGACGGCATCACGCAGCGTGGCATCGTCGAGTGCAGCCGCCAGCTGGGAGGGCGCGACCACGGTGCGGCTTGCCTGGGTGAAGGCGAAATCGAAATCGACCGGATTGACAGAATGGATCTGCGTGCGGTTCTGGATATGCGCCTTGCGCAGGCGCGCATGCAGCAGCGGCAACTCATGACGCACGTTGCTGCCGAACAGCACCACCACCTCGGCCTGCTCGATCTCGGCCAGCGGCGTGGCAAACGGTTCAGCCACTGCCGCGTCGGAGAAATCGCGGTTCAGCAGGCGATGATCCAGATTGCCGCTGCCCAGCCCCTCGGCCAGGCGTGCCAGCAGCGCGCCTTCCTCGTTCGAGGTGGACGGATGCACCAGCACGCCAAGCTGGTCGCCGGCGTTGTCGCGCAGGATCTGCGTCGCGGCAGCCAGGCCTTCGGCCCAGCTCACCTCGGCCCACTGCCCGTTGATCTTCTTCAGCGGCTTGACAGCGCGGTCTTCCGAATACAACCCCTGATGCGAGTAACGGTCGCGATCGGACAGCCAGCATTCGTTGACCGCCTCGTTCTCGCGCGGCACGGTGCGCAGCACTTCGCCGCGACGCACGTGCAGGAACAGGTTCGAGCCCATCGCGTCGTGATAGCCGAGCGATTCGCGTGCGGTCAGCTCCCACGGACGGGCGCGGAACTGGAACACCTTGTTGGTCAGCGCGCCCACCGGGCAGACGTCGATGACGTTGCCGGAAATCTCGGTGGTCAGCGGCTTGCCGTCGTAGGTGCCGATCTGCAGGTTTTCGCCGCGATACATGCCGCCCAGCTCGTAGGTGCCGGCGATGTCCGCGGTGAAGCGCACGCAGCGCGTGCACTGGATGCAGCGGGTCATCTCGGTGGCGACCAACGGACCGATGTCCTCGTCGGGCACCACGCGCTTGCGCTCGTTGAAGCGGCTCACCGAGCGGCCGTAACCGAGCGAGACGTCCTGCAGTTCGCACTCGCCGCCCTGATCGCAGATCGGGCAATCCAGCGGGTGATTGATCAGCAGGAATTCCATCACGCTGCGCTGGTACTTCAGCGCCTTTTCGCTACGCGTGGTGACCTTCATGCCATCCATCACCGGCGTGGCGCAGGCCGGCGACGGCTTGGGCGACTTTTCGACATCCACCAGGCACATGCGGCAGTTGGCGGCGATCGGCAGCTTCTCGTGGTAGCAGAAGCGCGGGATGGGAATGCCGGCCTTGTCGGCGGCCTGGATGATCATCGAACCCTTCGGCACGACCAGGCTCTGGCCGTCGATCTCGACGGTCACATGATCCGGCGGCACGTTCGGGTTCACTGGTTGGGCGCTCATGCGGCCACTCCGACTTGCGTGTCGACGATCGAACGACCGTTGACGATGTAGTACTCGAACTCGTCCCAGAACTGGCGCAGGAAGCCCTGGATCGGCCATGCCGCCGCTTCACCGAACGCACAGATGGTGTGGCCTTCGATCTGGCCGGCGACGGTGCGCAGCTGGTGCAGGTCTTCCATCGTGGCCTTGCCGGCGACGATGCGCTCCAGCACGCGATGCATCCAGCCAGTGCCTTCGCGGCACGGGGTGCACTGGCCGCAGGATTCCTTGTGGAAGAACTGCGAGATGCGGCAGGCGAAACGCACGCAGCAGACGCTGTCGTCCAGCACCACGATGGCGCCCGAACCCAGGCCGGTGCCCAGTGCACGCAGGGTGTCGTAGTCCATCTGCAGGCCAGCGACCTGGTCGGCCTTCAGCACCGGCATCGACACGCCGCCGGGCACCACGCCCTTGAGCTTGCGACCCGGGCGCAGACCGCCGGCCATTTCCAGCAATTCGTCGAAGGTGGTGCCGAGCGGCACCTCGAAGTTGCCGCCCTTCTGCACGCAGCCGGACACCGAGAAGATCTTCGGGCCGCCGTTCTTGGTCTTGCTCAGGCCGAGGAACCACTCCGGGCCGTTGCGAATGATCGCCGGCACCGACGCGTAGGTTTCGGTGTTGTTGATCGTGGTCGGCTTGCCGTACAGGCCGAAGTTCGCCGGGAACGGCGGCTTGTAGCGCGGCTGGCCCTTCTTGCCTTCCAGCGATTCCATCAGCGCGGTTTCTTCGCCGCAGATGTAGGCACCGGCACCCAGCGCACCGTAGATATCGATATCCACGCCGCTGCCGAGAATGTTCTTGCCCAGCCAGCCGTTCGCATAGGCGTCAGCCAGCGCCAGCTCGAAGTTCTCGAACGGCTCATGGTGGAACTCGCCACGCAGGTAGTTGTAGCCCACCGTCGAACCGGTGGCGTAGCAGGCGATCGCCATGCCCTCCACTACCGAATGCGGGTTGTAACGCAGGATGTCGCGGTCCTTGCAGGTGCCCGGCTCGGATTCGTCCGAGTTGCACAGGATGTACTTCTGCATCGTGCCCTTGGGCATGAACGACCACTTCAAACCGGTCGGGAAGCCCGCGCCGCCGCGGCCGCGCAGGTTCGACGCCTTGACCATCTCGATGACGTCGGCCGGCGGGATCTTCTCTTCCAGGATCTTGCGCAGCGCCGCGTAGCCACCGGTCTTGAGATAGCTCTCGTACGACCACGGAGTGTCGTAGTGCAGGGTCGTGTAGACGACCTGATGCGGCAACGGCGCCGGACCGACCGGACCTGTAGGTGCGTGATGATGTGCCATGTCTTATTCCAGCCCGTCCAGCAGCGCGTCGACCTTCTCTTTCGTCAGGTGCTCGTGGTAGTGGCCGTTGATCACCATCATCGGCGCTGCGGAGCAGGCCGCCAGGCACTCTTCTTCGCGCTTGAGGTAGACGCGGCCGTCGGCCGTCGACTGACCCAGCTTGCAACCCAGCTTCCTTTCCGCGTGCGCCAGCAGATCTTCGGCGCCGTTGAGCCAGCAGCTGATGTTGGTGCAGAACGCCACGTTGTGGCGGCCGACCTTTTCGGTCTCGAACATCGAGTAGAAACTGGCCACCTCGTACGCCCACACCGGAGGCAATTCGAGATACTTGGCCACGCCCACGATCAACTCGTCGGTCAGCCAGCCCTGGTTCTGCTCCTGCGCGGCGTGCAGGCCCTGCAGCACCGCCGACCGCTTGCGGTCGGGCGGAAACTTGGTCAGCCAGTGATCGATGTGCGCGCGCGTCTTGTCGCTCAGCACCACTTGCGGATCGACGTCGCGCGCCGCTTCGAAATTACCCGTCGCCTTCATCGGTCAACCTCACCGAAAACCAAATCGTAAGTACCGATCATCGCCACGACGTCGGCCAGCAGATAGCCACGCACCACCGCGTCCATCGACGACAGGTGCGCAAAGCCCGGCGCGCGCAGGTGCACGCGGAACGGCTTGTTGGCGCCGTCGGACATCAGGTAGCAGCCGAACTCGCCCTTGGGCGCCTCGACCGCGCTATAGGTCTCGCCGGCCGGCACGCAGTAGCCTTCACTGAACAGCTTGAAGTGATGGATCAGCGCTTCCATGTCGTCCTTCATGCCTTCGCGACTGGGCGGAGCGACCTTGAAATTGGGCACCATGACCGGGCCTGGGTTGGCCTTGAGCCACTTCACGCACTGCTTGATGATGCGGTTGGACTCGCGCATCTCGGCCACGCGCACCAGGTAGCGGTCGTAGCAGTCGCCGTTGGTGCCGACCGGGATGTCGAACTCCACCGCGTCGTACTTGGCGTACGGCTGCTTCTTGCGCAGATCCCACTCGATGCCCGAGCCCCGCAGCATCGGACCGGTCATGCCCCAGGCACGCGCCAGGTCCGGGCTGATGATGCCCACGTCCACGGTGCGCTGCTTCCAGATGCGGTTGTCGGTCAGCAGCGTTTCGTATTCGTCCACGCGCGCCGGGAAGGTGTTGGTGAACTCTTCCAGGAAGTCCAGCATGCTGCCTTCGCGGCCGGCGTTGCGCTTCTTCAGCGCCCCACCCTTGTGCCAACGCGATTCCTTGTACTGCGGCATGCGATCGGGCAGATCGCGGTAGACGCCGCCCGGACGGTAGTAGGCCGCGTGCATGCGCGCGCCACTGACCGCCTCGTAGACGTCCATCAGTTCTTCGCGCTCGCGGAACGCGTACAGCATCACCGCCATCGCGCCCAGGTCGAGGGCGTTGGAACCCACCCACATCAGGTGGTTCTTGATGCGGGTGATCTCGTCGAACATGGTGCGGATGTACTGCGCACGCTCCGGCGCCTCGATGCCCATCAGCGACTCGATGGCGCGCACGTAGGCGTGCTCGTTGCACATCATCGACACGTAGTCCAGCCGGTCCATGTACGGGACCGACTGGTTGAACGGCTTGGACTCGGCCAGCTTCTCGGTGCCACGGTGCAGCAGGCCGATATGCGGATCGGCACGCACCACGGTCTCGCCGTCCATTTCCAGGATCAGGCGCAACACGCCGTGCGCCGCAGGGTGCTGCGGGCCGAAGTTCATCGTGTAATTGCGGATTTCCTGCTTGCTTTCGGCAGGATTGCTCGCGAAGGCATCGGTTGCCTGGCGGAACTCACTCACTTGGCAGTCTCCGACTTGCCCACTTCACCGGCGGCAGTCTCATAACGGGCGTCGTCGCGGATCACGCGCGGCACACCGACGCGCGGCTCGACCGATGTCACCGGCTCGTACACCACACGCTTGCGCTCTTCGTCGTAGCGCACTTCGACGTTGCCGATCAGCGGGAAATCCTTGCGGAACGGATGGCCGACGAATCCATAGTCGGTCAGGATGCGGCGCAGGTCCGGGTGACCGTCGAAGACGATGCCGAACAGGTCGAAGGCTTCGCGCTCGAACCAGTTCACGCCCGGCCAGATATCGGTCACCGACTTCACTACCGGCACCTGTTCGTCGGGTGCGAAGCACCGCACGCGCAGACGCTGGTTGTGCTGGTAGGAGATCAGTTGGGCGACCACCGCAAAGCGCTGCTTGGGCAGCTGCTGCGGCTGGGCGCCATTGGAACTTTCCTGGCTGGGGAATTCGCCCCAGGCGAAACGGCCGACGGCCTTGCCTTCGACGCCACGGCTGAAGCCCTGCGAGGACACATCGGCGGTGTCCCATTCGTCGCTGCCATAACCCAGGTAGTCGACGCCGCACAGGTCGCTGAGCTGCTCGAAACCGAGCTCATCGCGCAGGGCCAGGCAGGTCGCGTGCCAATCGGCGGCAGCGACTTCCAGCGTCACTTCGCCGCGCGGCAGAGCCACGGCAATCTGCGCACCGGCGAAACGTGCCGCAAGTCGGTCAGTGAAGGAGGATGCTTGCTCTGCCATGGGGGCTTGGCTGCTCTCGATAGGAGAAGACGGGTGTCAGCGTGCGATTGTCTGGGTTCGCCAGATCTTCTTCTGCAGCTGCAGGATGCCGTAGACCAGCGCCTCGGCGGTCGGCGGGCAGCCCGGGACATAGATGTCCACCGGCACGATGCGGTCGCAACCGCGCACCACCGAATACGAATAGTGATAGTAGCCGCCGCCGTTGGCGCAGCTGCCCATCGAGATGACCCACTTCGGGTCCGGCATCTGGTCGTAGACCTTGCGCAGCGCCGGGGCCATCTTGTTGACCAGGGTGCCGGCCACGATCATCACGTCGGACTGACGCGGCGACGGGCGGAACACCACCCCGTAGCGGTCCAGGTCCAGGCGCGCGGCGCCGGCATGCATCATCTCGACCGCGCAGCAGGCCAGGCCGAAGGTCATCGGCCACATCGAACCAGTGCGTGCCCAGTTCAGCAGCGCATCGACACTGGTGGTCACATAGCCCTTTTCCAGCAGCGGGTTTTCGCCTTCCGGGCGCAGGATGTCTTCCACCCGGCCTTCCGGCATCGGGTTGGTCATCAGACGATCCAGGGTCTGAATCACTCCCATTCCAGCGCTCCCTTCTTCCACACGTAGATAAAGCCGAGGAACAACATGCCGACGAACAGGCCCATGGTGACCAGCGAACGCGCGCCGATCTCCATGAACACCTGCGTCCACGGCACGATGAAGATGATTTCCAGGTCGAACACGATGAACTGGATCGCGATGAGGTAGTAGCGCACATCGAACTTCATGCGCGCGTCTTCGAATGCCTCGAAGCCACACTCGTACGGCGAGAGCTTGCGCGCGTCCGGGCTGCGCGGAGCGAGGAACCGGCCAATCAGCATCAACACGATGCCGATGCCAGTGGCGACAACCAGAAACAGCAGACTCGGCAAATATTCGGCCAGCACAGCGATTCTCTCTTGCCTCTGCCCGCACGCGCCGCGTGCCGGCATGGGGTATAGGCAGGCCCCGCGCGCGGCAAACCGCAATGCGCAGGAACTGCAGCCAAACAATGGTGCCCAAGAGGGGACTCGAACCCCTACGACCTAAGTCGCTACCACCTCAAGGTAGTGCGTCTACCAATTCCGCCACCTGGGCATACGTTGCGCCGCTGGGCATCCCAGTGCGCAGCGTATTGTAACCGGCTTCAGCGTTTTTGTGCTGGTTCTGAAGCGTTTTCTTCGCCTGCCGCAGGCGTCGGCTGCGTAGCCGCGGGCGGTGCAGGCGTTGCGGCCGGTGCCGCGACGGGCGCCGGCTGCGACGGAGCGGTCGGCACCGCACCGCTTGCGGGCGCCTGCGGTAGCGGCTGGGCCAGCTCACCGGCGGCGGCCGGTGCCGGGCTTGCCGCCTGCGACATCACGCCCAGGTTCTGGTCGGTGGGACGGGCGCCATGGGTGGCGCACCAGGCCATGAACAGGCTGATGCTGAAGAACACCACGGCCAGCCACTTGGTCGACTTGGACAGGAAGTTCGACGCACCCTGCGACCCGAACACCGTGCCCGATGCACCCGCGCCGAAGCCGGACCCGGCCGCAGCACCGGCGCCGCGCTGCATCAGGATCAGCGCGATCATCGCCAGCGCGACCAGTACGTAGACCACATTGAGGATCAACATCAGCATTTCGAAATCCGTCCCCGGACAAAACTTAATGGGTTAACGAGCGGCCGCCGCACGCGCGATGGCCAGGAAGTCTTCGGCAACCAAGGATGCGCCACCGACCAGCCCGCCGTCGACGTCGGGCTGCGCGAACAGCTCGGCCGCATTGTCGGGCTTGACACTGCCCCCGTACAGGATGGGCAGGGAATCGGCGATTCTAGCATCCGCTTTCGCGACTTCGCCACGCAGGAAGGCGTGCACAGCTTGGGCCTGTGCGGGACTTGCGGTGCGCCCGGTGCCGATCGCCCAGATCGGCTCGTACGCGAGCACGGCCCGTTCGAAGCCCTGGCTACCGACCAGGGCAATCACCGGCTCGAGCTGGGCACGTAGGATTGCCTCGGTCTGACCGGCTTCACGCTGTTCCAGCGATTCGCCCACGCACAGCACCGGGATCAACCCGGCATGGATGGCGGCGGCGAACTTGCGCGCCACCAGCTCGCTGCTCTCCTGATGGTACTGGCGGCGCTCGGAATGGCCGACCAGGCCGTACTCGGCGCCGACATCCACCAGCATCGTGGCCGAGACCTCGCCAGTGTAGGCGCCCTTCTCGTTACTGCTGACGTCCTGGGCTCCGAAGGACAGGTGGTTGGCCTCGAAATCCTCGATCAGGTCGCCGAGGTAAGGCAGTGGCGGCAGGATGACGACATCGACACCCTCCAGGGGCATGTGCGCGGCCACCTTGGCCACCAGGTCGGTGGCGAAGGTGCGGCTGCCATGCAGCTTCCAGTTTCCAGCAACGAGTTTGCGACGCATCAGGCGCAGGTTCCTGAGTTGAAGACGGGCGACAGAATAGCCCATGGCCTGTCGGCAACCGGCACACTTGTGTCCAACAACTGTCCTATGCCTCCCTCAACAGGAACCCACCATGTCCGATTCGCCTGTCTTCGCCCTGATCACCGGCGCCTCCAGCGGCATCGGCCGCGAGATCGCACGGGCGTATGCCAGGCGGGGCGTGCCGTTGATCCTGACCGCGCGGCGGGTGGACCGGCTGCAGGCGCTGGCCGCCGAACTGGGTACGCGGGTGCGGGTGGAAATCCTGCCCGCCGACCTGGCCGACCCGGCCGCGGCGCAGACGCTGGTGGCGCAGATCCAGCGCAAGGGCTGGACCGTGGGCACCCTGGTCAACAATGCCGGCTACGGCGTGCCGGGCCGCTATCTGCACAACGACTGGGCCACCCATGCGCGCTTCCTGCAGGTGATGATCGGCGCGGTATGCGAACTCACCTGGCGGTTGCTGCCGATGATTCGCGCCAGCGGCCAGGGGCGCATTCTCAACGTGGCCTCGTTCGCTGCGCTCACGCCCAGTGCCGACGGGCAGACCCTGTATGCGGCCAGCAAGAGCTTCCTGCTGCGCTTCAGCGAATCGCTGGCACTGGAAAACGCCGACTGCGCGGTGAAGGTCTGCGCGCTGTGCCCGGGCTTTGCATGGTCGGAATTCCACGAAGTCACCGGCACCCGTGCAGCGATGTCCACCCTGCCCCGCTGGGCCTGGCTGCAGGCCGATGCGGTGGCCGAGTACGGCATTGCCGCGCTGGAGCGCGGGCAGGTGCTGGCGGTGCCTGGCTGGCGCTATCGCCTGGTCAATGCTGGCCTGCGCGTGTTGCCGCATGCGCTGGCCTTGCGCCTGATGGCGCGCGGCTCGCATCGGGTACGTCCGCTGGACTGAGCCGGCGATGGCCGGTGGTTCATCGTGCTGCAGCGCAGGCGCAGGAACCGTGCAAGCATCCGGCGGCAGCGCAACGCACAGCTCAGTGATTGACGATCTCCCCGTGCATGGCGGCCAGCCGCGCCAGCAGGCGGTTCTGGGTGCGACGCGGGATCTTGCGTTGATCCATCGCCCAATTGAGGTCTTCCACCAGGGCATTGAAGTCGCCCTCGCGGATGGCCAGATGCTGGTGCGCCTGCTGCATCGACTTTGCGGTGTCCGGGCACGGGCCATCGGCAACGTGACAGAACTTCTGCACCAGTCGGGCATTGAGCATGACGATGTTGACGCGCGCGAACTTGTCGACGATGCGCTCATCGTCGGCGACACGCGACAACATGGTCTCCACCAGGGCCTCGATACCGGCCTGCCCGCCGAGCTCGTCGTACAAGGTCGGCCGCGTGCGCGTGGTGGCGCAGGCACCGAGCAGGCACAGCATGCAGATCAGCCAACCCCGCAGCCATCGATTCATCAGAACGCCACCTGCAGTGAGAGATACGGGCCGCGCTGATCGGTCAACGTGGCAATGTCGCCCAGATCGGCCCAGGCGGCGGTGAGCGAGACATGCTTGTTGGGAAACCAGGCCACGAACCCGTCCATCCAGGCCTGCTCGCGCGCAAAGCCCAGGTTGTCCGGCTTGTCGCGATATTCCACCCCCACCGCCCACGACGGCGAGAGCACGATGGCCGCACTGGCTTCGGCCACCACCCGATAGCTGTCGCGGCGATCGCCGCCGAAGCCGAGCAGACCGGCCTGGTTGGCGCGCGTCGCACGCAGGGTGCCATTGAGCAGCAACTGGTAGCCGCCGGCGCCTTGCAGCAGCAAGCGGCTGGCACTGACGTAGACGTCGGTACCGTGATCGTCGCGGGCACCGATCGCCAGCGGCAGCGTGCCATCGCGCAGGCGCTTGTACTGCACGCCCACGCTGACCTGCGGGCCACGGCCGTAGACCAGATCGCCGTACACGCGCAGCTTGGCGCCGAACACATCCTGGCCCAGCGCATTCCACGGCAACGCCAGGCGGTCCTGCAAGGTGCCCAGGTCCAGGCGCTGACGCGCGAGCGACAGCTCCAGCCGGTTGCCGACGGTCAGCGCGGCGCCCTGCACATCGAGCCGGTAGTCGCCGCTGTCGACATGGGTGGCGAACAGCACGCCGCCGAGCTCATCGCGGGTGCCGTAGCCGGACAAGGTCGCCCACGGCACGATGCCGCCACCGCTGCTGCCTTCGATCATCGACACGCCGCCGGTGGCCAGCAGGCGGCCGTCTCCGGCCATGGCCGGTACCGGGATCAGCGCGATACCCACCGCCGCAACGATGACCGAGCCACGGATGCTGAATTTCATCGATGCGCTCCCGATTGCGCTGGCGAAGACGTGCCGAGCTGACGCATGCACCAGGCCACCAGCGGCGCCTGCTCCAGCGGCGGCGCGTACAGATAGCCCTGCACCATGTCGCAGCCATAGCCGCGCAGCAGTTCCAGTGCCACGACGTTCTCGACGCCTTCGGCGATCACGCTCAGACCGAGGTTGTGCCCAAGATCGATGGTGCTGCGCACGATGAAGGCGTCGTCGGTGCCTTCGGCCAGTTGCATGACGAAGCTCTTGTCGATCTTCAATTCGTCGACCGGCATGCGCTTGAGTTGCGCCAGCGAGGAATAGCCGGTGCCGAAGTCGTCGATGGACAGGCGCACGCCGACGCTGCGCAACTGATGCAGCATGTGCAGCGCAGATTCGACATCGCGCATCAAGGCGCTTTCGGTCAGTTCCAGGGTCACCGTCTGCGCCGGCACGGCGTGTTGCTCCAGGCGCGCGCGCACGTAGTCGGGCAAGCCGGGATCGGAGAGATCCAGCGCGGACAGGTTGATCGCCATGCCCAGTTGCAGGCCTTGCGTACGCCACTGCGCCTGGCAGCGCAGCGCCTCGTCCAGCACGAAGCGGGTCAGCGGATGGATCACGCCGGAATGCTCGGCCAGCGGGATGAATTCATCCGGACCGATCGGGCCCAGCGTGGGGTGATGCCAGCGCACCAGTACCTCGACCTGCTCCACCTGATCGCTGCGCAGGCAGATCTTGGGCTGGAAGCGCAAGGTCAACTCATTGCCGCCGATGGCCTGGCGCAGATCGCCGGTGAGTCGCAGCCGCCGCAGATGCTGTTCGTCCTGCCCCATGCGGTAGACGCTGGCGCCGACGGTGGTGGCGTCGCCCAGCTGACGCCGCGCGATGTCGGCGCGGCGCAACAAGGTGTCCGGGTCGGCGCCATGTTCGGGAATCAAGGCGATGCCGATGCTGGCTTCGAGCTGGATGCGCGCCTGCGGCAATACCAGCGGACGACGCAGCTGCAGCAGCAGACGCTGCGCATCCTGCTGCACGGTCGAGGCGTCGGCCTGCGCCACCACCACCATGAATTCGTCGCTGCCCAGCCGCCCCACCAGATTGGGCGCCTGCACCACATCGGCCAGGCGCTGCCCGACTTCGACCAGCACCTGGTCGGCGAAATCGTGGCCGAGGCTGTCGTTGAGTTCCTTGAACCGCTCCAGATCCAGGATCAGTACCGCCGCCGTACCGCCCGATGCCACCGTCTGTTCCACCACGTCCTCGAGACACTCCAGCAGCCAGAGGCGGTTGGGCAGACCGGTCAATGCGTCGTGCCGGGCCTGATGCAGGATGTGCTGCTCGCGGCTGGCGATCTGCTGCTGCATGCGCGCGAAGCTGTCGGCCAGTTCGGCCAGCTCACGGCCCGGCGGGACCTCGACCGCGGTCTGGTAATCGCCCTGCTGGATGCGCCGCGCTGCCTGCACCAGGTGCGCCACCGGCTTGCTGACGCTGCGCGCGAGAAAAAGCGCCACCCCCAGCGCTGCGGCCGTCGCCAGGCCGGCGAGCAACAGGATGCGCAGCTTGAGAATGCGGTAAGGCGCCACGGCGCGGTCCAGCGACGCCTGCAAGGCCACCCGCACGTCACTATCGCCCTGGATCGATTGCAGCTTGACCAGGTAGCGCGACTGGCCCAGCGTCAGCGGAATCGCCGCCCCCGGCGTGCGCTCGGCCGCCGGCAGCTGCTGCGCGAAAGCGCTGCGCGCAGCCGGCTCCAGGGTGGATGCGAGCACGCGGATGGGCGACCCACCGGTAAAGAAGGTGGCATCCAATCCGGTTGTGCTGCGGAAATCCTGCGCCAGTCCTTCGCCGGACTCGTTGCCGATCGCGATCCAGCCCACGCGGCTTGGTGCGAGCACCTGCACCACCGCCAGCCGCACGATGTGCTGATCCAGCGCGACCACGCCGACCGCGCGCCCGTCGCGCTGCGCTTGCTGCAACAGCGCCTGCACGGCACGCAGTTGTTCGGCCTGCGGCAGGTCGGCCAGCCCGGTCAGGAATTGCCCGTCCGGCGAGAGCAGCAGGGCGGTCTGCGCGGACATGCGCGCGGCATGATTGCGCAGCGCCGATTGCATGGTCGGGACATCGCCGCTGGCCACCGCGGCGCGAAATCCGAAGTCGTCGGCCAGCACCGATGCCGACTGCAGCAGCTGTTCGTCGCGGCGCAGGTTGATGCGCTGCCAGACGCGCTCGCCGATCTGCAGTTCTTCGCCCAGTTGCGCCTTGACGCTGCGTTCGGTGGCCAATTGCACCGCAATGAAGGTCAGCGCCTGCGTGGCCAGCACCACCAGCACCAGCAAGGCCGCAATGCGCGTATGCAGCCGCATCGCTTTCATGGGTGCGGCTTCTTGGGCTCGGCGGCGCGGCGGAACTTGTCCTGCAGCGCGCGCACCCGATCGTCCGCGGGCGCCACCGCCGGGGCAGCGCCCGTGGTCTGCAAGGTGACGCGGCGCTGCACCGCGTCGCGGGCAATCTGCAGCGGCTCGACAGCCGCCGCCCCCTTGATGCGCGGATGCCAGACGCGCAGCGTGTACGCACCTGCCGGCGCATCGAGCTGCACGCGGCCATCGCTGCCGGTCTTGCCGAAGTACGGGGTATCCAGCACCACGATGTAGCCCAGCATCCAGTCGTGGATGTTGCAGCCCACCGTCACCAGACCCGCCTGGTCGAAGCGTACCGGCGCCGCGGTGGTGCCCTGGAACAGCGGCAATTCGAACCGCTTGGCGGGAGAGAACGAATACACCTGATGGCGGATCTGGTCGTTGTTCGGAAATCGCACCGAGGTCCCGGTGCGCACCGCCAGCACTGCAGGTACGAACTGCGAATTGACCTGATCCATCTCAACGGTCTTGCCGACAGCGGCGGCAGCAGGCCGCGGCGATTCCAGGCTGACCACCGCATCGACCAGTACACCGCTGGCATCGGTGACGGTCACGCTGACCGGCGTTGCCGCAACAGGCGCCATCGCGCCACCGAGTGCGAGCACCGATACCGCACCCGCTTGTTTGATCCACCGCATCCGCATGCGCCCCCACCTCGTGCAATCGGCAGCGGGCGCCAGGCGAGTCCGACGTCGCGCTAGCGATCAGACTGATTTATCGGCGCAGGTGAACGCAAGCTTTAACCAGACACGAGCGGAATTTTATGAATAGAAGTGTGGCATGTGTCATGGCTATGTTGCGGGCGCGGCAATGCGTGCAGCGCCCTCTACCGCTTCTGCAATGGCACTGAAACACGCCACAGCGCCACTGCCGAGACGATTACTTCAGCTTGATCTCGCGCAGGCGCTCTTCCAGAAACCCATGCGCGGTGATCGGCTCGGGATAGCGGCTGGGATTGTCGGCGCTGATGCACGAGGGCAGCACGTCGATCAGGAAGTCAGGATTGGGATGCAGGAAGAACGGCACCGAGTAGCGCGGCTTGCGCGCGGCTTCGCCCGGGGGGTTGACCACGCGGTGGATGGTGGACGGATACACGTGGTTGGTGAGCCGCTGCAGCATGTCGCCGATGTTGACCACGATGGTGTCGGCGTCGGCGGTGAACGGCACCCACTCGCCGTCGTTGGAGCGCACTTCCAGCCCGGCGGCACTGGCACCGACCAGCAGTGTGATGAAGTTGATGTCGCCATGCGCGCCGGCGCGCACGTTGGGGATATCGTCGCTGGTGATCGGCGGGTAATGGATCGGGCGCAGGATCGAATTGCCGTTGTTGGTCTTGTCGACGAAATAGTCCTGCGGCAGACCGATATGCAGCGCCAGCGCCGAGAGCACGCGCGAACCGAGTCGATCCAGCTGCTGATACAGCTGGTAGCCACGCTCGCGGAAGCCGGGCACTTCGTCCGGCCACAGGTTCGGCGGCATCACCTCGCGGTACGGCGAATCGTCGGGAATCTCGCGGCCGATATGCCAGAACTCCTTGAGATCGAAATGCTTGGAGTCCTTGGCGGTTTCCACGCCAAAGGCGGTATAGCCACGCGCGCCACCGCTACCGGGCAGGTGATAGCGGCGCTTCACCTCTTCGGGCAAGGCAAAGAACGCCTTGAACACCTCGTAGGCGGCATCGATGTCGGCCTGGGCGATGCCGTGATTGCGGATGCCGGCAAAGCCCCACTGCCGATAGGCCGCACCGAGCTCGGCGACGAAGGCGTCGCGGTCGCTGTCGAAACGGGTGATGTCCAGGGTCGGGATGCGGGCGCTCATACGGGTATCTGCGGTCGAAGTCGGGAAAGGAGATGCCTGCCGCTCACGACAGCAGGCGATACAACAGGTAGAACGTCGCGGCCTTGGCGAACACCACGCACACGCCAATGATCAGCGACTCACGCCGCGTCACGCACGGCTCCGGAGAGACGGTCGAGCGTGTCCTGCATCAGGCCGGCATCGTCGGCTTCCACGGTCACGCGCACCACCGGCTCGGTGCCGGAGGGCCGCAGGAAGGCGCGTCCACGCCCCTGCACTGCCGCCTGCGCCTGCTGCAACGCCTGCTGCACACCGGGCGCCTCCACGATCGCCTTGGCGGCGCCGCCATCCAGACGCACGTTCACGGTCTTCTGCGGCACCTTGGTCAGACCACTCAGCGCTTCGCGCAGGCTATGCCCATCGCGGCCCAGCGCTTCGAGCACCTGCAGCGCGCTGACGATGCCATCGCCGGTACTGGCGCGGTCCAGGCACAGCAGGTGGCCGGAGGTTTCTCCGCCCAGCGTGCCGCCGCCTTCGACCAGGGCCTGGTGCACGTAACGGTCGCCGACCTTGGCGCGCTGGAACGGAATCTGCAGCGCGGCCAGCGCCGGTTCCAGCCCGTAGTTGGTCATCAAGGTGCCGACCACCGTGCCGGTCAGCCGGCCGCTGGCCTGCCATGAACGGGCCAGCACGTACAGCAGGTCGTCGCCATCGACCGGGTTGCCCTGGTCGTCGGCCATCAGCACGCGATCGCCGTCGCCATCGAAGGCGATACCCAGATGCGCCCCGCTCTCGCGCACCTTGGCGGCGAGATTGTCGATATGCGTGGAGCCGACGCCGTCGTTGATGTTGAGCCCATCCGGTGCGGCGCCGATCACCACCACCTCGGCGCCCAGCTCGCGAAACAGCATCGGCGCAATGTGATAGGTGGCGCCATGCGCACAGTCCAGCACCATCTTCAGCCCGTGCAGGGTGAAGCCGCGCGCCACGCTGGCCTTGCAGAACTCGATGTAGCGGCCGATCGCGTCGCGGGTGCGGATCGCCTTGCCCAGGCGCTCGGAGTCCACGGTCTGGAACGGCTCGTCCAGGGCCGCCTCGATCGCCGCTTCGGTGGCGTCGTCGAGTTTCTCGCCTTCGGCGGAAAAGAACTTGATGCCGTTGTCGTAGTGCGGGTTGTGCGAGGCACTGATCACCACCCCGGCATCGGCGCGCAGGGTGCTGGTCAAAAACGCGATCGCCGGTGTCGGCATCGGCCCGATCATCTGCACGTCGGCACCGGCGGCGACCAGGCCGGCCTCCAGCGCCGCTTCGAACATGTAGCCGGAAATGCGCGTGTCCTTGCCGATCAATACCAGTGGGCGCTTGCTGCGGCCCTGGGTGAGCACGCGGCCCAGCGCATTGCCAAGGCGCAGCACGAAATCGGCCGAGATCACGCCCTGCCCGACCCGACCGCGGATGCCGTCGGTACCGAAATACTTGCGGGCACTCATGGAGCCGGGACCGGAGAAGCCGGGACCCGGGACCGGGGACCGGGGACCCGGGAAAAGCGCTGCCTGGTGCCTGTGGACGTCCGAAGGTTGTTCCTCCCGGGTCCCGCCGGCATCGTCACCAACCTCACGCCGCAACCTCCTGCGGGCGCGCCTGGCGCATCATCATCGCGCTCAGCTCGGCGATGCGGTCGCGCATCTGGCGACGGTCGCAGATCTGGTCGATGGCGCCGTGGTCGAGCAGGAACTCCGAGCGCTGGAAGCCTTCCGGCAGGGTCTCGCGCACGGTCTGCTCGATCACGCGCGGGCCGGCGAAGCCGATCAACGCATGCGGCTCGGCGATATTGATATCGCCCAGCATCGCGAACGATGCCGACACGCCACCGGTGGTGGGATGGGTCAGCACCGAAATGTACGGCAGGCCGGCTTCGCGCAGGCGCCCAAGCGCCGCCGAGGTCTTGGCCATCTGCATCAGCGAGAACAGGCCTTCCTGCATGCGCGCACCGCCACTGGCGGAAAAGCACACGAACGGGCAGCCCACTTCCAGCGCCACTTCGGCCGCGCGCGCGAAGCGCTCGCCGACCACCGAACCCATCGAGCCACCCATGAAGGCGAAGTCGAAGGCAGCGGCGACCAGCGGATTGCCCTTGAGCGTGCCGCGCATGGCGATCAGCGCGTCGTACTCGCCACTGGCCTTCTGGCTGGCCTTGATGCGCTCGCCGTAACGCTTCTGGTCCTTGAACTTGAGCACGTCGACCGGGCCCAGTTGGGCGGCGATTTCGGTGGTGGCCGTTTCCGGATCGAACAGCGAGTTCAGGCGCGCGCGGGCGCGAATGGCCATGTGGTGGTCACACTTCGGACACACCTCCAGGTTCTCCTCAAGCTCCGGACCGTACAGCGCGCTGCCGCAGTTGCTGCACTTTTCCCACAGACCCTCGGGAACGCTGCGCTTCTTGGCCGGGGTGTTCTCGGTGCGGATGCCGGAGGGCATCAATTTGCTGAGCCAGCTCATGCGTGTATGACAATCCATGCAGGGCGGCCTTGCGGGCCGCAGAGGGGCGACAGTCTAACGCAGCGCCCCGGGCTGGTGCAGCGCGCGCCCGACACGGCGGGTTGCCATTGTGGCGGAGTGTTGTGGTAAAGCGCTGTGGTGCAGGCTGTCGGGCGATGTGCAGCAGGTTGGCTTGCTGTGGGATGCCGTTTGTTCAGTGGCCGTCAACACCTTCGCTCAGCACGGCGCTGCTTCGCCCGTACCCTCACCCCAACCCCTCTCCCGCAGGAGAGGGGCTTTGATTCCTTCCCCGGTCGGGAGATTGTTGCCCTTCTTGTGCGAGAAAGTGCCCCGAAGGAGCCGATGAGGGTGCGGACGAAGCCCCATGCATCTGCGCGAGAAGGCCCTCGGTCTGGCGTCAGCGGCGATCCAGCGCCTGTCGCAGCGGGGCCAGGAAGGCTTCGGCGCGTTCGCGGGCGCTGCGGACGTCGCCCGCTTCGGCCAGGGCCGCCACCAGGGCGCTGCCGACCACCACGCCGTCGGCATCCACGGCCATGGCTGCGGCGCTGGCGGCGTCCTTGATGCCGAAGCCGGCCACCACCGGCGCACCGGCGCGCTGTCGCAACTGGCGCAGGCGATCGCTGGCGGCGTGGGTATCGAGCCGATCCGAGGCGCCGGTGACACCCGCGAAACTCACGTAGTACAGATAGCCCTGCGCGGTACTGCACAGCATGTCCAGGCGCTGCTCGCTGGTGGTCGGCGAGGCCAGCGCGATCAGCGCCAGCCCGACTTCGCTGAAGATGTCGCGGGTTTCGTCGGCTTCTTCCGGCGGCAGGTCGACCAGCAACAGGCCATCGACGCCTGCCGCGACCGCGGCCTCGGCAAAACGCCGGGTGCCGTGGATCTCGATGGGATTGAGGTAACCCATCAGCACCACCGGGGTGACTGCGTCCTCGCGGCGGAACTCGTGCACCGCTTCCAGCACGTAGGCCAGGCCGGCGCCACGCCCAAGCGCACGCTCGGAACTGCGCTGGATGGTGGGGCCGTCGGCCATCGGGTCGGAGAACGGCACGCCCAGTTCGATGACGTCGGCACCGGCGCGCACCAGCGCGTGCATCACCGGCACGGTGGCTTCCAGCGATGGATCGCCGGCGGTGACGAAGGGGATCAGTGCCTTGCGGCCGGAGCGGCGCAACGCGTCGAAGCACGCGTCGATGCGGTTGGGCAGGCGGCTCATGCGCATCCCTCCACCAACTGCACGGCATCCCAGGTTCCCCAATACATCGCTCTCACGCTGCCTTCTCCAATTTCGTAGCGAACCGCAAACCCGCTGTGCGGATCGTGCCAGGTCAAATAGGTCTCTTTACCATCACCGTTGCCGTAATGATGTGGCTCCACGCGATGGCCTGCCGGCAGTTGCGCACGCGCAGTGGCCTCGCTGTCGCCGACGAAGATGCCGAACGGACCCACCGTCGTCTCATCGGCGACGTCGAAGCGGGCGACACGCCCGTCCTGCAACATCATCGACACGCCGGTGGGAAGCAGCCCGCCCTCCACATAGTCACAGCTCTCGATTGGGCCAGCATTGAAGCGCTTCCAGGCCGCTTGCGGCGCGAGTTCGGCAAAGTGCTGGCCCACGCGCACCGGGCCGCTGCGATCCAGCGCGGGGGCGGCCGCGGCGATGGCCAGCGCAGACGCACACAGCAGCGCGAAGCCGCCGACGACGCTGCGCATGCGCCGTTGGATCACAGCGCCAGCCCTTCGCGCGCGGCGATGGTGTGCACGTCCTTGTCGCCACGCCCGGACAGGTTGCACAGCACCAACGCATCCTTGGGCAGTTCGCGGGCCAGCTTGATCGACTGCGCCACCGCATGGCTGGATTCGAGCGCGGCCAGGATGCCTTCGGTATGCGCGAGCAGATGGAAGGCCGCCATCGCCTCGTCGTCGGTGATGCCCTGATACACCGCGCGACCGCTGTCGGACAGGAACGCGTGCTCCGGGCCAACGCCCGGGTAATCCAGCCCGGCGGAGATCGAATGGGTCTCGATGATCTGGCCGTCGTCGTCGCAGATCACGTAGGTGCGGTTGCCGTGCAGCACGCCGGGGCGCCCGGCAGCGATCGACGCCGCATGGCGGCCGGTGGCGATGCCGTCGCCCGCCGCCTCGGCACCGTAGATCCTGACGCCGGGGTCGTTGAGAAAGGCGTGGAACAGGCCGATGGCATTGCTGCCGCCGCCGACGCAGGCGCTGATCGCATCCGGCAGCCGGCCGTAGTCCTGCAGCATCTGCTCGCGCGCTTCGCGGCCGACGATGGCGTTGAAGTCGCGCACCATGCGCGGATACGGGTCCGGGCCGGCCACGGTGCCGATGATGTAGAAGGTGTCGCGCACGTTGGTGACCCAGTCGCGCATCGCTTCGTTGAGCGCATCCTTGAGCGTGGCCGAGCCGGAAGTCACCGGAATCACCGTCGCGCCCAGCAGCTTCATGCGGTAGACGTTGATCTTCTGCCGCTCGATGTCGGTGGCGCCCATATAGACCACGCACTCCAGGCCCAGCCGCGCCGCCACCGTGGCACTGGCCACGCCGTGCTGGCCGGCGCCGGTCTCGGCGATGATGCGGGTCTTGCCCATGCGGCTGGCCAGCAGGGCCTGGCCGATGGTGTTGTTGATCTTGTGCGCGCCGGTGTGGTTCAGGTCTTCGCGCTTGAGCAGGATCTGCGCCCCGCCCACTTCGCGGCTGAGCCGCTCGGCATGGTAGATCGGGCTGGGACGGCCCACGTAGTGCTTGAGGTCCTTGTCGTAGGCAGCGATGAATGCCGGGTCCTGGCGCGCCTGGTCGTAGGCGGCGGCCAATTCCTGCAGTGGGCCGATCAGGGTTTCGGCGACGAAGCGGCCGCCGAACCTGCCGAAATGGCCGGCGGCATCCGGATAGGCGTAAAAGTCACTGATGGGCTGGGCCGACATGGAAATCCTCTGCAGCAATGCGGTCATACGCGAAGCCGCAACTCTACCGCAGGCCGGCAGCGCGATAAATCGATAAGATGGCCGCAACCTGTGATCTGGACTCACACATGATGGTCTCGCTCCCGCCGCTGGCCGCCCTGCGCGCCTTCGAGGCCGCCGCCCGCCTGCAGAGCGTCAGCCGGGCTGCGCAGGAGCTGCACGTGACCCATGGCGCCATCAGCCGCCATGTGCGTGCGCTGGAACAGGCGCTGGGCACGGCCTTGTTCGCCCGCCAGGGCCGCGGCCTGGTCCTCACCGCCGCCGGGACACGCTTGCGCGACGCCACCGGCGAAGGCTTCGCCCTGATCGGCGATGCCTGGGCGGCGCTGCGCCACCCGGCCAGCGAGGCGCCGCTGGTGCTGGGGTGCTCGGGCAGCCTGCTGGCGCGCTGGGTCATTCCGCGCCTGGGCCGGCTGCAACGCGACCTGCCCGACCTGCGCCTGCACCTGTCCGCCAACGAGCAACCGCCCGGCCCGGACCTGGACGGCCTGGACGCGGCCCTGTTGCTGGAGTCGCCCCCCTGGCCGGGCGAGTGGCAGGTGCACGAGCTCGGCGTGGAATGGATCGGCCCGGTACTGAGCCCGCAGCTGGCTGCGAGCCTGCAGCTCGATCGCCACGGCCCCACGGCCCTGCGCGATCACCCGGTGCTGCACACCCGCTCGCGCCCGCAGGCATGGCCGGAATGGGCGCAGGCATACGGCATGGCGCCCGACACCTTGCGCCCGGGCACCGAATTCGAACACCTGGTCTATCTGCTGGAGGCCGCCGCCGCCGGCCTGGGCGTGGCGATCGCCCCGCAACCGCTGGTGGCCGCGGACATGGCGGCCGGGCGCCTGCTGGCCCCGTGGGGATTCACCCCGACCAACGGACGCTGGGTGCTCTGCGCCGCAAGACGCAACCCGGACCCGCGCATCGAGCGACTGGCCAACTGGCTGCGCAGCGCACTTGCCGAAGATCAGCAAGAGTCATCGGGCACCTGAGCTGCCATCGAAGCTATCGACCAGCAGCGCTCACCGCCCCTCGATTCCCCAATCCCGATTCCCGATTCACCCCAACTCGTGGCAATCGGCGCGGCGCACTTCCTCAACGAACTTGCGCATCTTGTGGCCGTCCTTGATGCCAGGTGCCAGCTCGACGCCGCTGGACACATCCACGCCCCACGGCAAGGTGGCGACGATGGCATCGAACACATTGTCGGCAGTGATGCCGCCTGCGAGCAGGAACGGACGGTGCAGGCCGGTGGGCAGGCGCGACCAGTCGAAGGTCTTGCCGGTGCCGCCACCGGCACCCGGCGCGTGGCTGTCGAACAGGAAGCCGGCGGTGTTGGGATAGGCCAGCTGCAAGGTGCGTGCGTTGGCCTCCTCGCCGTTGACGCCGGCGCTCCCCATCGGCACCGCCTTGAGATACGGCAGGTTGAAGCTGCGGCAGAACGCGTCGTCCTCCTCGCCGTGGAATTGCAGCAGGGTCGGGCGCACGGTGCGCACCACCTCGCGCACTTCTTCCTTGGAATTGTTGCGGAACAAGGCCACCACATCGACCATCGGCGCCGTGGCCTGGCGCATCGCGCGCGCTTCGGCCGGCGCCACGCGGCGCGGGCTGCCGTGCGCGAAGATGAAACCTACCGCGTCCACACCCAGTTCCCCGGCCAGTCGGATATCACCGGCGCGGGTCATGCCGCAGAACTTGATACGGGTGCGGTACAGCGATCGATTCATTGGGTCACCTCGGCAGGCAGATGCCACTCTGCAGGATACAGAGGCCCGATAAACACCAGGCCTTGTGGCGGCGCCGTCGGGCCGGCGACCGTGCGGTCGCGTCCGGCCAGCAACGTCGCGATCCAGTCGACCGGCTGCTCGCCGGACCCGACCAACATCAGCGAGCCAACAATATTCCGCACCATGTGATGAAGGAATGCATTGGCCTGGACCTCCACTTCCACCACCTCGCCATCGCGCCGCACGCTGATCGCCTGCAGGTTGCGACGTGCGTGCAGCGCCTGGCATTGCACGCTGCGAAACGCGCTGAAATCGTTCTCGCCCAGCAGCGCCTGTGCGGCCACATGCATGGCCTCGGCGTCGAGCGGGCGACGTTCCCAACTCAGGGTCTGCCGATGCAGGGCCGGACGGATCTGGCGATTCAGCAAACGGTAGCGGTAGCGCCGCGCGCGCGCGGAAAAGCGCGCATGGAAATCGTCGGCAGCCGGCACGCACCAGCGCACTGCGATCGACGCGGGAAGCCGCGCGGTGGTACCCAGCATCCAGCCTCGCGGCTCGCGCCGCGCATCGCTGTCGAAGTGCACCACCTGGCATTGCCCGTGGACCCCGGCATCGGTGCGGCCGGCACACACCACCTGGATCGGCGCATCGGCCACCGACGACAAGGCCGCCTGCAGGCTGGCCTGCACGCTCGGCCCGCCGTGTTCGCCCAGCTGCTGCCAGCCCTGGAAGTCGCTGCCGTCATATTCCACGCCCAGCGCGTAACGCATCGGTACCTGCCTGTGTGTTCGATCGGGAAACGTGCCGCACCGGCGGCAAACGCGCGCTGACCGGCATCGGTGCGCAGCAATTCAATTCTCGGCAACGGCGCATGCGATGCCAGGCGGCCGGCCTCGGCATCCCCACCACGCCTCGGTCGGCACGCATGCCTGGCCACTCCACCGGCGCGGCACCACAACGGCCTGCCCTATGCGGCGGATCGCTCGGACCACACCGCCAGCGGGGAACCGCCAGGCTCACGGAAATGGAACCGGCTGCCACCCGGGAAACCGAACACCGGCTTGACGATCTCGCCGCCGGCCGCGCGCACGCGTTCGAGCATCGGCGCCAGATCGTCGGCATACAGCACCACCAGCGGGCCACCCTCGGCAGGGGCCGGGACCGCAGTGCGGTAGAAGCCACCGTCCAGGCGGCCGTCGTTGAAAGCCAGGTAATCCGGCCCATAGGCCTGGAACTGCCAGCCGAACACGGCCTCGAAAAAGGCACGGCTGGCATCCGGGTCGGTGGAGCCGAACTCCACGTAATCGATACGGCGCTCGCGCACGGCCATGCTGTCCATAGCCGGACTCATGCCAGACGCTCCAGCAGCTGGGCCGCTTCGGCGCGGGTGGCGTCGTCGCCGCTGGCGGCGACCTCCAGCAGCAGGCCGCGCGCGGTGTCCTTGTCGCCCAGGTCCATGTAGGCCACCGCCAGTTCCAGGCGATCGCGTCCGGCCGAGGCGAATTGCCGGGCGGCAACCGGATTCGGCGCGGCCACCGGGGTTACCGGTGCCGGATCGAAATCCAGCTGGCTTTGCGGCGCCTGGTATTGCACAGCCTGGTCCGGCTCCACGCGGCTCTCATCGACGCCAGTGGCCACTGGCGCAGGCTCGGCGAACGTTGCATGCGCGGCATCGCGCTGCGTCTCGGATGGCCGATCTGCCGGCTCGGGTTCGGCCAGCGTCGCCGGCGGGGCGGCACGCAGCGCGCGCCATTCGTCGCTGTTGACCACCACGGGCGCAGCCACCGGTTCGGCCCACTGCGGTTCGCGGCGCAGCACTTCCGACAACGGCGGCTGCGGCTCGTGAGGACGCTCGTCTTCGCGCAGATCGGCCTGTTCGAACTCGGTCTCGTGCAGCACCTCGCGCTCGCTGGGCTCGGTGGCCGGCGCGTCGTCCTGCGCGGGGTCGGCAGCGACCGCCGCGGCCGGCGGCATGAAGTCGAACTGGCGCCGGGGCAACGGCGGCAGCGGCGATGGCTTGCGGCGCCGTGCGGCCAGCCACGCGACCACCGCTGCCACGATCAGCACCAGGCCACCGATCAACCACAGCGGGAAGCCGCCGCCTTGCGGTGCGGCCTGCGGCGCCTCGGCCAGGCGCTTCTGCGCCGCAGCCAGGTCGGTGTCCTTCATCGCGATCAAGGCTTGCTGCTGCTGCTTGAGCTTTTCCAGATCGGCCACGCGCGAGCGCAGGTCCTGTAGTTCCGCATCGCGGGTGGCGATGTCTTCCTTGGCCTGTTGCAACTGTTGGTTGGCCGCCATCTCGCCCTCGCCTTCGGCACTGGTGCCGGACGTGGCGCCGGCGGTGTTGGTCTGACTCGCCACTGCCGGGGCGATTTCGAGCCGCGCGCCATTGCCGGCGGCGGCGGATGCGGCAGGTTTCGCCGGGGCCGGCGTCGCTGCGGCCGCGGCACCGGCGTCGGCCGGCTGCGGAATGGCCGAACGCTCCTGCCGCCACTGCGCGGCCTGCTCGCGCACCATCACCGCCGCTTCTGCTGCACCGACCTGCGCCAATGCATCTTCCTGCGGCGTGCGCAGGACTGCGCCCTGCTTGAGGCGGTTGATGTTGCCGTTGATGAAGGCATCCGGATTGGTGCGCAACAGCGCCAGCATGGCCTGATCCAGCGAGTGCCCGCTGGAGCGCGCCACGGATGCGGCGATTTCGGACAGGGTCTGGCCCGCGCGCACCGCCGGCAGCGTATCGCCGGCGGCCTGCGTGGCCGCGGGCGCACCGGCCGCAGGGCGCGCAGAGGGCGCGGCGCCGCCGCCATCGGTGCCGCTGCGCTCGCCTGCCGCCACGGGTGCGGCAGCGGGTTCGCGGGCGATGGTGTTGCTGGCGCCGGCCTGCGGCGCGTCGATGGCCGGCTCGGCAATGGCTGCAGCGGTATTGGGCGCATCCACCAGTGCGGCGTATTCGCGCACCAGGCGGCCCTGGGCCCACTCCACTTCGATCAAGAAATTGATCGCCGGCCGATCCACCGGCTGGCTGCTGGTCACGCGGATCACCGCGCGCCCGCGCGCATCCTGTGCGAACTGGAACTGCAGGTTGCTGACCAGCCCCTGCGGCCGCTCCAGGCCGACGCGCGCGAAGGTGGTGGCCGAGGCCAGCGCCACGCGTGCGTTGTCGAGCTCGCCCGGCTCGTTGGAGATGACCGGAATTTCTGCCACCAGCGGTTGCCCGGGCTTGGACAGCACCCGGATATCGCCCAGCCCCAACGCCATGGCTGCGCCGCTGCACGCCATCAGCAGCAACGCACCTATCCCTTGTATCGGACGCATCGCGCCCCTGCCCCTATGTTTCATGGGCATCAATATAGCCGCTGACTGAGTAAAAAGTCGCCGCCATGCGACACCCACGGCAATGGCGCGCTGCCGATAGGACCAAGCAAGATGCGGCCCGGCATATGGCGCGGCACGCAGCCGGCGGCGCAACCGCGATGCAGACCGGCAGTGCGCGCACGCCAGCGTAGGAGCGCGCCTGAGCGCGACGAGGCGTTATCGGTAACGCCCGTCGCGCTCGGGCGCGCTCCTACGGGTGAACCGCTGCTCAGCCCTCCTGCGCGACCAGTTCGGCCAGCTGCACCGCATTGAGCGCGGCGCCCTTGCGGATGTTGTCCGAGACTATCCACAGGTTCAGGCCGCGCGGATGCGAGAAGTCTTCGCGGATGCGACCGACGAACACCGCGTCCTTGCCGGAGGCATGCGTGACCGGGGTCGGATAACCGCCGGGCTTGCGCTCGTCCACCACTTCCACGCCGGGCGATGCTTGCAGCAGCGCGCGCGCCTGTTCGACGGTGATCTTGTCGCGGGTCTCGATCGCCACCGCTTCGGAGTGGCCGTAGAACACCGGCACGCGCACCGCGGTGGGATTCACCTGGATGCTGTCGTCGCCGAGGATCTTGCGGGTCTCCCAGACCAGCTTCATCTCTTCCTTGGTGTAGCCGTTGTCCTGGAAGTCGTCGATGTGCGGGATCAGGTTGAAGGCGATCTGCACCGGGAAACGCTGCGGGTCGATGTCCTGGAAGCTCAGCAACTCGCTGGTCTGCTTGCCCAGTTCTTCCATCGCCGAACGCCCGCCACCGGACACCGACTGGTAGGTCGCCACGTTGATGCGCTCGATGCCGTAGGTGCGGTGAATCGGGCCCAGCGCCACCAGCATCTGCATGGTCGAGCAATTGGGATTGGCGACGATCCCGCGCGGGCGCTGCTTGAGCGCTTCGGGATTGACCTCGGAGACCACCAGCGGCACATCGTCGTCGTAACGGAAGGCCGAGGAGTTATCGATCACCACCGCACCGGCCGCGGCGAACTTCGGACCATATTCCTTGGACACGCTGCCGCCGGCGGAGAACAGCGCGATGTCCACGCCGGTGGGGTCGAACTCGGCCAGGTCCTGCACATCGACCTTGCCGCCGTTGAACTCGACCTGCCCGCCCGCCGAGCGCGAGGACGCCAGCGCGTACAGGGTGGCGACCGGGAAGTTGCGCTCGGCCAGGATGCTCAGCATGGTCTCGCCGACGGCGCCGGTGGCGCCCACGACCGCGACGTTGAAACGACGGTTTTCGTTGCTCATGAGAATGTCTTTATCGAAAGGGGGATGGAAAGGGAACACTGCGGGCTGGGTTCGGGGAACCTCCAGAGCTGGCCGCGGAGGTTCCCTATCGTTTGGTCGACACGGTTTTGCGCGCGCCCACGATCGCGCCGCCGTGTTTGGCAGCGGCAATCGCATCGGCATTGAGCGCGCTCGGCGGACGCCCGGCCTGCGGGCCCTTGCCCAGGGCGGCGATCAGGTTGTCCACCGCCAGCTGCACCATGGCGCGGCGGGTGGCCAGGCTGGCGCTGCCGATATGCGGGGTGAGCACCACGTTGCGCAGCGCCAGCAGTTCCGGGCGCACACGCGGCTCGCCTTCGTAGACGTCCAGGCCGGCGCCGGCCAGGCGGCCGTTGGCCAGCGCATCGGCCAGCGCCAGCTCATCAACGATCCCGCCACGCGCGATGTTCACCAGCGTAGCGGTGGCGCGCATCTTGCCCAGCGCCGCGGCATCGACGATGTGGTGAGAGTCCTTGCTGTACGGCAACACCAGCACCAGATGATCGGACTGCGCCAGCAACGTCTCGAAATCGACGTACTGCGCGCCCAGCGCCTGCTCGGTGGCGGCCGGCAATCGGCTGCGGTTGTGATAGAGCACGCGCATGCCGAAGCCGTGTGCGCCGCGCTGCGCGATGCCCTGCCCGATCCGGCCCATGCCCAGGATGCCGAGCGTGCTGCCGTGGATATCGGCGCCGAGCATGGTCTTGAACGACCATTGCCCCCACTGCCCATCGCGCAACCAGCGCTCGGATTCGGTGATGCGGCGTGCGGTGGCCATCAGCAGCGCGAAGCCGAGATCGGCAGTGGTTTCGGTCAGCACGTCCGGCGTGTTGCTGGCCAGGATGCCGGCCGCACTCAAGGCGTCGATGTCCAGATTGTTGTAGCCCACGCCGACGTTGGCGATGGCGCGCAGCTGTGGCGCCGCAGCGATTTCTGCCGCACCGACCCGCTCGTTGAGCGTGATCAGCGCGCCGTCCAGCGATGCCAGCTGCGCGGCCAGCGCGGCCGGCGACCAGGCGGTGACGCGTTCGGTGGTGGCCAGCTCGAAATACTCGCCCAGTTGCGCGACGACCTCGTCGAACAACGGCTGGCTGACCCACACCCTGGCGCGACGCGCCTCAGACATCGACCTGTCCGGGAATCCGTGGCGCCACCTCGCCGACGTCGCCACATTGCGCGCGGTGACGCAGCGCCTGATCCATCAGCACCAGCGCCATCATCGCCTCGGCGATCGGGGTGGCGCGGATGCCCACGCAGGGGTCGTGCCGGCCGGTGGTGATCACATCGACCACGCTGCCATCGGCATCCACGGTGGCACCGGGCAGGCGCAGGCTGGAGGTCGGCTTGAGCACCATCGAGGCGGTGACCGCCTGGCCGGTAGAGATACCGCCGAGGATGCCGCCGGCGTGGTTGCTGAGAAAGCCTTCCGGGGTGATCAGGTCGCGGTGCTCGGTGCCCTTTTGTGCGGCGCTGGCGAAGCCGTCGCCGATCTCCACGCCCTTGACCGCATTGATGCTCATCAACGCGGCGGCCAGTTCGGCATCGAGCTTGCCGTAGATCGGCTCGCCCCAGCCCGGCGGCACGCCGCCGGCCACCACGTCCACGCGCGCACCGACCGAGTCGCCGGACTTGCGCAAGGCATCCATGTAGGTTTCCAGCTCCGGCACCTGCGCCGCATGCGGCCAGAAGAACGGGTTGTCTTCCACCGCATCCCAGTCGAAACCGGTCGGGCGGATCTGGCCCAGCTGCGACAGGAAACCGCGCACCAGCACGCCGTAGCGCTGCTTGAGCCACTTCTTGGCGATCACGCCTGCAGCCACGCGCATGGTGGTCTCGCGCGCCGACGAGCGCCCGCCACCGCGCGGATCGCGGATGCCGTATTTCTGCCAGTAGCTGTAGTCCGCATGGCCGGGGCGGAACTGCTGGGCGATGTTGGTGTAGTCCTTGCTGCGCTGGTCGGTATTGCGGATCAGCAACCCGATCGGCGTGCCGGTGGTGCGGCCTTCGTAGACGCCAGAGAGGATCTCGATTTCGTCCGCTTCGCGTCGGGCCGAGGTATGCCGGCTCTTGCCGGTGGCGCGCCGCTGCAGATCGTGGGTGAATTCTTCCGGCGCCAGCTCCAGGCCCGGAGGGCAGCCGTCGACGACGCAGCCGATCGCCGGCCCATGCGACTCGCCGAAGGTGGTGACGGTGAAGAGCTTGCCGAACGAATTGGCACTCATGCGCGCAGGCTCATCGCTGCGCGGCCAGCTCGCTGATACGCGCGTGGTGTGCGACCAGCTCGCGGCACTCCACCGCGAAGATGCCCATCTGCCCGACCTTGAACTCGACCCAGGCCAGATCCACTTCCGGCAGCAGCTTGACCAGGTGCTGCTCGGATTCGCCTACCTCGCAGATCAGCAGGCCGTCTTCGCTCAGGTGCTGCGGCGCATCGCGCAGGATCTTCAGCACCAGATCCAGGCCGTCGTCGCCGGCACGCAGGCCCAGTTCCGGCTCGTAGGAGTATTCCTGCGGCAGCGCATCGGTCTCGTCGTTGGTGACGTAGGGCGGATTGGTGACGATCAGGTCGTACTGGCGGCCGCCCAGCCCGTTGAACAGGTCCGACTTGAGCAAGCTGACATTGTCGGCATGCAGGCGCGCCTTGTTCTCGGCGGCCAGTGCCAGCGCCTCGTCGCTGATGTCCACGCCGTCCACGTCCCACTGCGGGTTGTAGTGGCCCATCGCAATCGCGATGCAACCCGAGCCGGTGCACAGGTCCAGCGCGCGGGTCACTTCGCGCCCGCCCAGCCACGGCTCGAAGCCGGCTTCGATCAGCTCGGCGATCGGCGAGCGCGGCACCAGCGCGCGCGCATCGCTCTTGAAACTCAGGCCGGCGAACCAGGCCTCTCCGGTGAGATAGGCCGCCGGCACGCGCTCGCTGATGCGGCGTTCGAACAGGCCGAGCACCTGTTCCTTCTCCGCCCGCAGCAGCCGCGCCTGGCCATACGCCGGGCCCAGGTCGTGCGGCAGGTGCAGGCTGTGCAACACCAGCTGGGTGGCCTCGTCCAGCGCGTTGTCGTAGCTGTGGCCGAAGGTCAGACCGGCTTCGTTGAAACGGCTGGTGCCGTAGCGGATCAGGTCGATGATGGTGTGCAGTTCGTCGGCCGCGGCGGCAGTCATGGCAACAACTAAAGAGGAATCGGCCCCCGATTATAGAGGTCGGATCGGTATCATGAGCGTCCGTTGCACTGGAAACCGCCATGTTCAATCGCAATACCGGCATCGTGCTGCTGGTGGCGCTGGCCGCCGGCCTGGGGCTGTTGCTGGGCCAGAAGTTCTTCGGCAGCACGCCCAGTTCGCCCTGGCCACCCACCCGCACCATCACCTTCTACCCGCAGCCACGCCCGCTGCCGCAGTTCAGCCTGCGCCAGTCCGACGGCACCCAGCTGGTGCCCGGTGAACTCAAGGGCCACTGGACCCTGGTCTTCCTGGGCTTCACCTTCTGCCCGGATGTCTGCCCGACCACGCTGACCGATCTGGCGGTGGCGCAGCAGCAGTGGGAAAGCATTCCCGATGGCCTGCGCCCGCGGGTGCTGTTCGTCTCGGTGGACCCGCAGCGCGACCCGCCGGCGCGGCTGGGCGAATACGCGCACGCCTTCCACAAGGACACCCTGGCCGCCACCGCCGACGTACCGGCGCTGCAGCGCTTTGCCACCGCGCTGGGCTTCGTGTTCCAGAAGGTGCCGGGCAAGGGCTTCGAGCAGAATCCCAACGACTACAGCATGGATCATTCGGCCGGCATCGCCGTGCTCGATCCGCAGGGCCGCCTGGCCGGCCTGATCCGTCCCCCGCTCGACCCGAAGGCGATCGCCGCCGACCTCCAACAGCTGACCAAGGTAACCGCTCCGTGAGTTTCGTCACTTCCCTGACCTACGTGCTGCCGCATCGGTTGCTGTCGTCGATGGCGCGCGCGCTGGCGTACTCGCAGACACCGTCCACCAAGCAATGGCTGATCGACACGGTGACGCGCAAGTTCGGCGTGGACCTGAGCGAGGCGCAGGAGCCGGACCCGCGCGCCTACCCCACGTTCAATGCCTTCTTTACCCGCGCGCTCAAGCCCGGCGCCCGCGTGCCCGACCCCGACCCGGCCGCCTTGCTGATGCCGGCCGATGGCCGTATCAGCCAGCTCGGCCCGATCGAGAACGGCCGCATTTTCCAGGCCAAGGGCCAGTCGTTCACTGCCGCCGAGCTGCTAGGCGACGAGGCAGCCGCAGCGCCGTTCAACAACGGCCTGTTCGCCACCGTGTATCTGTCGCCCAAGGACTACCACCGCGTGCACATGCCGTGGACCGGCACCTTGCGCGAAACCTTGCACGTGCCTGGCCGGCTGTTCAGCGTGGGCCCGGATGCGGTACGCAACGTGCCGCGCCTGTTCGCGCGCAACGAGCGGCTGGTGTGCCACTTCGATACCGAGTTCGGCCCGATGGCCTCGGTGATGGTGGGTGCGTTGCTGGTGTCGGGCGTGGAAACGGTATGGAGCGGCGTGGAGATTCCGCGCTACGGCGATCGCATCACGCGCAAGGATTATCGCGGCAAGGGGATCGTGCTGGAGAAGTTTGCGGAGATGGCCAGGTTCAACTACGGCTCGACCGTGATCGTGTTGCTGCCGCCGGGCGTGGCCACGCTTGAGGGTGGACTTGCGGCCGAGAAAGCCGTCCGCCTCGGCCAAGCACTCGCGCGCCGTCAGCCGGGCTGACGCGCAGCGGGGCGCCGCTCTCCACGGCCCGTCGCGCAAACAACAACGGCCCCTTGTGGTTTCCGGTCTTTCGCCGGCTGGACGTTTTTGTCTGGAACTGTCGGGAAGGCTTCGTCGCGGCCGGGTCCGCTCCTACGGCACGCAGCCTCGCCGTTGTAGGAGCGGGCCTGACCGCGACGGGCGTTCCCGACCATGCGTCGGACATCCACGCACCCTCTTCAAGCCTCCGATGTCACGCGCGCTGGTCCATTGGAACTGTCGGGAGAGCTTCGTCGCGGCCGGGTCCGCTCCTACGGGGAGCGCCGGCCTGCTTCGTCGATCCGGCATCGCTTGCGACGGTCAGCGGTCGCAACCGGCCAGCTTGATGCTCTGTCCCGGCTTGAGCGCGTAGGCCGGCGCCTTCAGGCCGTTGGCCTTGGCCAGTTCCTTGATCTCGCACTGGTACTTCTGCGCGACGCGGCCCAGCGTGTCGCCACGGACGATGGTATAGCTGCGCACCTGCCTGGCCTTGGGCTTGGCGACCGCCGGCTGGCCGGTGGCCACGGTGGTCGGCACGCCGGCCATCGGGCTGACATCGCCCACCGCCACGCTGGGCGTGTATTCGGTGGCGCTGCTGCGCACGATGGCGCTGTTGAGATCGGCAGTGATCAGGGTGCGCGCCAGATCCGCGCGCGGGCCGTTCACGCAGTAGCGCGTGTACAGGCTGGCGATGCGGCTGGTGGCATTGATCACGGTGCCTGCGGGCATCCAGCCATCGGGTTCGTAGCGCGGGTTGAGGTTGCGCAGCGCGCGCATATAGCCATCGCGCGTGCCCATGCTGCCCAGGCAGATGGTGAGCTCGTAGATGGAGGTCGACTTGGCCAGCTTGATCGTGGCCGGTTGCGCGTCGAGCTTGGCGAAGTCCACGCCGTACTGGCGCGGGTGCAGGAAGATCCACGCCGCGGCGATCACCATCGGCACGTAGTCCTTGGTTTCGGCCGGGAACTGGTTGTAGACGTCCTGCTCCCAGAAACCGCGGCCGCCGGATTGCGCGAACACGCGCGCGGCGCGCCCCTCGCCGCCGTTATAGGCCGCCAGCGCCAGCTCGATATTGCGATTGAGCTCGGCCATGCGTTCGTTGAGGTAGGCGGCGCTGGCTTCGGCCGCGCTGCGCGCATCGAACCGCGTATCGAAGCCGGTGCCATCCGGGCCCAGCCCGAAACGCCGGCCGGTAGCCGGCATGAACTGCATCAGCCCGGCCGCACCGGCGCGCGAGCTGGCGTGCACCTTGCCGTTGGACTCCTTGGCCATGATGCCGAACAGCAGCGCCTCGGGCAGGCCGCGCTTCTGCCACTCCGGCCACATCACTCCGCGCAGGTTGCTGTAGTTCTCGTAGCTGGTCATCAGCGCCGGCCGCATGTCGGTCAACCAGCGGCGGATGCCGGCCTGTACCGCCGGGTTGTACTGCACCATCTTGTCGAAGGCATGGCGCTGGTCGTTGAGCAGCGAGGCTGCACGCGCGGCCTCGGGCACGCCGTTGGCCGCCGGACCCAGATGGTCAGGGTCGGCCTGCAGCAAGGTGTCGTCGTCTTCCGGATCTTCTGCAGCCGGCGCCTCGGCATCGGCGCGCGCCTTGAGCAGCCGCTTGTAGGTCGCCAGCTGGTTGGAGACCAGGCAACCGCGCTGCTTGATGCAGGCGTCGATCACATCTTCCATGTCCTCGAGCGCGGCATCGCCTTCGGCGGTGCCCTTGGGGTCGGAATTGTTCACCAGCACCAGCGCGTCGCGGTAGCGCTTCTCGGCGGCGACCATGCGTGCGTCCAGCGCGGCGACCTTTTCGGTATCGCGCTTGGACAGCGCCTGGGCGGAAGGAGCAAGGGACAACAGCGCCAGCACGGCCAGAACAGGCCAAGGGCGCAAACCAGAATGAGCGAGCGGCATCGTCGGCAGTACAGCGGAAAGGCAGGCAGGGTAGCCGCCGGGGCGACACCGGGGCAAGGCGCGGCGGCCGTCAGGGTCAGTGGCCCGTTAGCTTGGCGAGCATCCTGGCCGAAACGATCGCCTGCGGATGGGTGTGATTCGACACGCGCTGGGCAGGTCGATAGACGCTGGCCGGGCTGTAGCTTCGGCCGCACGTTCGGGGATCCCTTCGGTATCGCCCGGCGGTTGGCCCACCGACGTTGCCCGCTAGAATCGGGGTCTTTCTCCACCGGATCAGCGCAATGGCCTCGTTCCTGCTCGGCAAAGGCATCACCGACGACATCCCGGTCATCCTGGAAGGCCGCTTCGGCAATCGGCATGGCCTGGTGGCCGGCGCCACCGGCACCGGCAAGACGGTGACCCTGATGACCCTGGCCGAAGGCTTCTCGCGGCTGGGGGTGCCGGTGTTCCTGGCCGACGTGAAGGGCGACGTGGCGGGACTGGCGGTGGCCGGCGACGGCGCGCCCGGCGTGCTGCAGCGCGCCACGGATGTGGGCATTGCCGACTACGCGCCGGCCGCCAGCCCGGTGGTGTTCTGGGATCTGTATGGACAGCTCGGCCACCCGGTGCGTACCACCGTGAGCGAGATGGGCCCCACCCTGCTCGCGCGCATCCTGGAACTCAACGACACCCAGTCCGGCGTGCTGGACATCGTGTTCAAACTTGCCGACGACCGCGGCCTGTTGCTGCTGGATCTGGACGACCTGCGTGCGCTGCTGGCGCTGGTGGTGGAAGAACGCAAGGAGTTGTCCACCAGTTACGGGCTGGTGTCGGCGCAGTCGGTGGCCGCGATCCAGCGCGCACTGCTGCGGCTGGCGCAGGACGGCGGCGAGCAGTTCTTCGGCGAACCGGCGCTGGAGCTTGCCGAGCTGATGCGCGTGGCACCGGACGGCCGCGGCGTGATCGGCATCCTGGCGGCCAATCAACTGGTGCTCAAGCCGAAACTGTATTCCACCTTCCTGCTGTGGCTGTTGTCCGAGCTGTTCGAGGGCCTGCCGGAAGTGGGCGACCTGGAGCAGCCCAAGCTGGTGTTCGTGTTCGACGAGGCCCACCTGCTGTTCGACGATGCGCCGGCCGCGCTGGTGCAGCGCATCGAACAGGTGGTGCGGCTGATCCGCTCCAAGGGCGTGGGCATCTATTTCTGCTCGCAGTTTCCAGACGACATTCCCGACAGCATCCTCGGCCAGCTCGGCAACCGCGTGCAGCACGCACTGCGCGCCTACACGCCGCGCGACCAGAAGGCGGTCAAGACGGCAGCGCAGACCTTCGTTGCCAATCCCAGGCTCGATGTGGCCTCGGCCATTTCCAGCCTCGGCACCGGCGAAGCACTGGTGTCGCCCTTGCAGGGCAAGGGCGTGCCGGCACCGGTACAGCAGACCCTGATCGCCCCGCCGCGCTGCCGCATGGGTGCCATCAGCGCGCCCGAACGCGCACAGGCGCGTGCGACCAGCCCGGTCGGCACGCGCTACGACGCCGCGATCAACCGCGAATCGGCCGCCGAACTGCTGGCACGTCGCGTCGAACAGGTTGCGGAGCAAACCGCCGCCCCGCCTGCCCGCACCCGCGAGGACGAGGAAACGCAGGACAGCGGTTTCGGAAAAGCGGTCAAGGACGCCGTGTTCGGCACCGGGCGTCGCCAGGGCATGCTGGAAACGATGGCCAAGCAGACCTCGCGCACCATCGGCAGCAAGATCGGGCAGCAGATCGTGCGCGGGATTTTTGGCAGTATTTTTGGTGGGAAGCATTAAGTTCAACACTGAAAGAGGAAGCGCCATGAGCAAGGATGCAATGAAGACCCTACTGGCCTGCACGATCGCCATCGCAATTGGCGTCGCCAGCACGGCCTCAGCTGAACAGACAAACCCGAATGACCTGTGGCCTCTACAGCGTCAGCAGCTGCTGACCGGTACGTACACAGGGAAACTCAGCTCCTATACGCAAGACTGCCAGACTGTCAGCGCCGAGCTTTTTCTTTCGATGCCGACGCCGAGCAGAGAAATGCAGCGATATACGTTGAAAACCATCTGCATCGCTGGCGGCCAATTGAATGATCCACCGCGGACGATTACCGGTTTCTGGGACCTGGACGAGAGCAGCGGTAGCTGTCTGACACTCAACTTCATGGACGTCAACGATCCGATGGTCGGACCGAACATTTACGGGTTTGCCGTTGAAGAAGATCAACTCACTTCAGACCATAAACACCCCATTTACCTTCTCGCTCAGGACGGCAATAACTGCCACAGTGGCAGATCACCAGAATACGACGACAAGGTGCTTAGAAAATTGCACTAATTACGACGCGCCTTCTGTTTGCGCGAAGGACTACGGCAAGTGATAAGCGTGCTTCTTTGAGCATTTAACAAAACTACTGCGCCGCCAGGTGGGCGCGGTGAGTGCTCGGGATCGGCGTTTATCACTTACGCACTCCGGTTCCTCCACGCCGCCCCACCTGACGACCGCTAGCGACGTTTTGTTAGCCGTTCTTAGTGGCTTGGCCGTTACCGCTCCACTTCTACGGATCTGCCACCGTGACACGCAACGCTCGGGATTTCGCAGCGTTTACTGGCGCTAACACAGTACACGCACCGTCTAGCAACTCTGCGCTCAAAGGATGCGCATACGCTGCCTACACCAGCACGCCATGCAGCTTGGCGTACTGCAGCAGCATGATGGTCTTGGCATCGGCGATCTCGCCGGAGCCGATCATTGCCAGCGCATCGTCGAGCGACAGTTCCAGCACCTCGATCTCCTCGCCGTCCTCTTCGACGCCACCGCCCTCGCCCACCTTGTCCCCGTCGACGTATTCGCCGACGAAGAAGTACAGCCGCTCGGTGACCGAGCCCGGGCTCATGAAGGCTTCGAAGACCTTGCGCACATTCTCGATGCGGTAGCCGGTCTCCTCTTCGGTTTCCTTGCGGATGCAGGTCAGCGCATCGTCCTTATCGAGCAGGCCGGCACAGGCCTCGATCAACATCCCGTCCGGGTTGCCGTTGAGCAATGTGGGCAGGCGGAACTGCCGGGTGAGCATCACCGTCTGCCTGGCGCGGCTGTAGAGCAGGATGGTGGCGCCATTGCCGCGATCGTAGGCCTCGCGCGACAGGGTCTGCCAACGGCCGTCCTTGCGCTGGAAATCGAAGGTGACCTTGCGCAGCACGTACCAATTGTCGGACAGCACATCGATGCTGCGCAGGCGGACCCGGGAATTGCCGGTAGCGGTGGGATCCAAACAAGACTCCTTGTGGAATAAGTGGGTGTCGTGCGGCGCGGCACTGCTGCCGCTGGCGCCAACCGGAACGACTGTCGAGAGAAACATGCCATCGCCGGCAAATGCGAAACGGCACCAACGGGAGACGAAGCTTACGCGGGCCATCGCCCCTCCCGTGCTCGATGCGACATGAGGGCACGACGGACACACCCGTTCTCGCAGGCCGATCAAGGCGTGCAGCATCGGCAAACAGCCCTGGCGGCGACGTGCAGCATCGCCCCTGCCTGCGACAGGCCGCACCCACCTCCGGGCACCAGGCAACCCGGTCACCAGCCCAGGCCGGGCGCTGCCGCAACCGGCGCGCCTCCGCCGATGACCGGGCGTCGCCAGGCCCCGCTGTCCGCGGCGGCAAGCCGCAATTGCGTGGCGCCACGCGGCACCGCACAATCCCTTCACATCACACGCTTGGGGAGCGTCATGGAAGATCGTTTTCGCGCACGCAAGGTTGCCGCGCAGGCTGCACCCGCACCATTCTGGACCCGCATTCCGTCCATCGCCACCTACCCGCTGCGCGGCTCGGCGCTGTATGCGTTGATCGCGCTGACGCTGTGCAGCGCACTGCTCGTGCTGCCGGGCATCCTGACGCTCGTGGTCATGGGCGTGCTGGGCATGGCGACCTACACCTACGCCTTCGACATCCTGCGCCACACCGCCGACGGTCAGCCCGACGCTCCCAGGCTGGGCTACGACAGCTTCGACAGCGCGGTGCTGCGCCTGATCCTGCTGGCCATCGCACTGGGCATCGTGATCGGCGTAGCCGCCGCGATCGCCGGCCCGTTCGGGCTGACCCTCGCCTATCTGGGCACCATGCTGCTGTTGCCCGGCATGCTGATCTCGCTTGCCATCGACGGCAGCCTGCGTCGCGCGCTCAACCCGGCTGTCTCGATCGACATGGCGCTGCGCATCGGCTGGCCGTATCTGGCGGCCTACGGTCTGCTTTACGTGATCCAGGGCAGCGGCACCGCCGCGGTGTTCTTCGCCCTGAAATTCCTGCCCCCGCTGGTGCGCGAGGCAGCAGTGATGATGACCTCGATCTGGGCCCTGTTCGCCAGCTTCCACCTGATGGGCTACCTGGTGTACCAGTACCACGAAGAGCTCGGCTATGTGCCCAGCGGCGGGGTTGCACACGAACGCATCGACCCGGACCAGCGCCTGCTCGACGAGGCAGACCAGTACCTGCGCGACGGCCATTCCGACGAAGCCTTCCAGGCCTTGCGCGGCGCGGTGCGCTCGCGTGCGGTGAGCCTGGCGGTGCACGAGCTGTATCAGCGCCTGCTGCGCCAGCATCACCGCAACGACGAGTTGCGCGAACACACCCGCCAGTACATCAACCGCCTGCTGCAGGAAAAACAGGAACGCCGCGCACTGGCGCTGCAACGCGAGGCGCTGGATCTGGATGCGACCTTTACGCCGTTGACGCCGGAGCAGGCCACCCTGCTGGCCGAGCGCGCCAAGATGGCCGGCCAGTTCCAGCTGGCCACCGATGGCCTGCTGGCCGCCATCGCCGCCTGGCCGCGCGACCGCATGCTGCCGAGCTGGTCGCTGGACGCAGGCCTGATGCTGGCCGAGCGGTTTGGTCGCGATGAGCAGGCACGTGCTGTGCTGCAGCAGGCGCTGGAGCAGTGCGACGACGATGCCCAGCGCGCCAAGCTGGAAGCGGCATTACGTGCGGTGGCAATCCAGCCGGCTTGATTGGCTGGTCCGATCCGTAACCGACCAGCACGGTGCACAGCACTGGCATCCGCAGGACGCTGCAAGGACGGCAGCGGCCCGGGAAGACGACAAGGAACGGCTCATCGAACGACTGCGCAGCCACCAGGCGGTCGCGGCGGATGCTTGGATGTAGCACTGGTACATTCGGTTCCGGTGCGCCATCCGCACCCGCCTGACGATCGCTCGCCATGGGCTGTGAGGCGCTGCCACTGGCCTGCGACTTCGTGCATCTGCAGCGACCTTCGAGCTGCGGTTGTCATGGTCGCCGCTGCTGCAGACCTGCCCTGAGCGAGACACCCTGCAGGCGTCCCGCCGCCTGGACGCGTCGCTCAAGCTGCGCCGTCGACTCAGCCGTTTTCCAGCAGAAACCGCGCCTTACTCGCTTGCCCCTGCTCCGGGAACTGCTCCAGCACCAGCCGTAGCAGGCGTGCGCGTTGTTCGCCGGCCTGCAATTCGCCGTGGCGCAGTGCCAGCACGAACCAGCGTTGCGCCAGCTCGGCGCGTGGCGCGGTGCTGTCGCACTCCTTCAACAGGCGCTCGGCATCGGCCAGCAAGCCGTTGCGAAGACACGCATCCACCAGCGCCAGGCGCGCCGGCAACTCCAGCGCCACGCGGTCCTTGGCGAGCTCGGCGGCCACGCCCAGTTGCAGGCGTGTCTGCTCGGCGTTGTGCGTGGGCAGGCACACCAGCATGTGGGCGTGTCGCATGGCTTCCTGCTGGCGGCCGGCATTGCGCGCCACGCGATAGCGGGCCAGCGCGATCTCCAGGCTGTGCGGGCTCTCGCTGGCCAGCTCGGCCAGCAGGCGTTCGGCCTCCTGGTTTTCCATGCGTCCCAGATGCCGTTGCGCGCGCTCCCAGCGGTCGTCGCGCTGCGTAGCGTCCTGCTCGTCCATGAAGGCCGGCCGGGTCTGCCGCACGGCCACCAGCAAGGCACCAAGCACTGCACCGCTGACCAGGCCGCCGGCATGCGCTTCGAATGCGACGCCGCCCTCATCGCTGCCCAGCAGGCTGTAAAGCTCCCAGCCCAGCCACAGCGGCAGCAGCAGGATGGCCGGCCCGCGCACGTAGTTGAACACCACGAAGAACCAGTAAAAGAACCGCACCCGTCGCCGCCCCCAGACCACGCAGAACGCGCCCATCAGGGCGGCGATCGCGCCGGAGGCCCCCAGCCCACCACCGGGCTCGCCCCAGCGCCACCACAGACTGGCCGCGCTGGCGCCGAAGCCGCCCAGCAGATACAGCAGCAGGAACCAGCCGCTGCCGATTGCCCCTTCCAGCAAGGTGCCCAGCGCCAGCAGGAACACCATGTTGCCGAACAGGTGATCGGCGTTGGCGTGCAGGAAGGTGGCCGAGAGCATCCGCTGCGGCGACCACTCCGAACTGCGTTGCAGATGGCGCAGGGTGAACACCCGCGCCAGGCGCGCGTCGTAGGGCGCACGCAGACCGTGCCATTCGCGCCGCTGCTCGTCGTCCTTGAACAGCGCGCCGTCGCGCAGTGCCTGCACGAAGGCGACATCGTGCAGGGTGAGGTGCGCCAGGTACGCGATGCGCTGCGCTGCGGGCACCGCCTCCAGCCTGGCCTGGCGCGCGCTGCACAGCCTGGCATCGGCGGTGCGCTCCAGATAGCGCGCATGCGCCTGCGCTTCCAGCGTGCCCAGCCCGGAGTCGACGTAGTACCGCACGGCGTTCTCGACCAGCTCATCGTCCTTGCGCTGATAGCCCACATAGACCACGACATTGATCAGCACCAGCAGCAGCGTCACCCACGGGATGTTGTGGCGCGACCAGGGTTTGTGCAGCGGCATGATCAACATGACGACGTCCGTGTCTTAGGAATGGCGCAAAGCTTCACCGTGCGGCGACGGATGCGCAAGTGGACCATGCGCGCTAGCATCGCGCACCTTCCTCCTCCAAGCCTGCCCATGAGCCGCTGGCGCCCGCCCGCCGAAAAAAGCACTGCGCTGATCACCCCCGAAGGGCACGCCCGCCTGAAGGCCGAGCTGGAAGAGCTGTGGCGCGTGCGGCGGCCGGAGGTGGTGCGCGCCCTGGCCGCGGCGGCCGCCGAGGGCGACCGCTCGGAAAATGCCGAGTACACCTACCGCAAGAAGCAGCTCGGCGAGATCGACCGCCGGGTGCGTTACCTCAGCAAGCGCCTGGAAGCGCTGCGGGTGGTGGACACCGCACCCACCGACCCGCAGGCGGTGTTCTTCGGTGCGCAGGTGGAACTGGAAGATGCCGACAGCGGTGAGCTGCTGCGCTATCGCATCGTCGGCCCGGACGAAACCGATGCCGCACGCGGCTGGATCAGCATCGATTCGCCGCTGGCCCGCGCACTGCTGAAAAAGCGGGTGGACGACGAATTCGAGGCGCAGCTGCCGGCGGGCAGGCAGACGTTCGTGGTGGTGTCGGTGGACTACGCGGCGCTTTAGAGCAGCTAGCAAAACTACTACGCGGCCGCCAGGCGGGCGCGGTCGGTGCTCGGAATCGGCATGTACCACTCGTACACTGCGGTTCCTCCGCGCCGTCCGCACCCACCTGGCGACCGCTCGCTACGTTTTGTTAGCCGCTCTTAGGCCGCTGCTGCCCTGGGCACAGGTGGCCGGGCGTACCGCCCCGCCGCGCCAGAGCGCCTGCACAGCCTGTCTGCTGATTCGGCGTGCAGGGGTTTCTGTTGGCGATGGTGCGCCGTGCCGAGCCGGGCCGGCTCTGCCTGGCACGCCGCATTGCGCGCGGGCACGCTCCTGCGAGTTGGCGCGTTGACTCGGCATGGTGCGCCGATGGCTCGGCACACTCGGGAGGACCGGCGGCAGGGCCCGCCGCTGGCAGGCCGCGGCGGCTAGATCATCTGCAGGTTCAACGCGCGGCCTGGCTGCACTGCGCGATCAGCCCGCAGCGCATCGCCGAACAGGTCGTGTTCGTCGCTATCGGTGATTTCCACGTCGACCAGGTCGCCCACCTTCAGGCCGAGCTCGCCGCCGTTCTGGATATGCACCAGGCCATCGATCTCCGGCGCATCGGCGCGCGAGCGCGCCACCGCGATGTCGTCTTCGATGAGATCGACCAGGCATTGCTGCACGCTGCCGATCTTGGCTTCCAGCCGCGCGGCGGAAATCTCCGCCTGCCTGGCCATGAAGCGCGCCAGACGCTCCTGCTTCACTTCTTCCGGCACCGGGTCGGGCAACGCGTTGGCGCTGGCGCCTTCCACCGGCGAATACGCGAACGCGCCGACGCGATCCAGCTGTGCGTGATCCAGGAACTCCAGCAGCGATTCGAACTCGGCATCGGTTTCGCCGGGGAAGCCGACGATGAAGGTCGAACGCACGGTGATCTCCGGGCACATCGCCTTCCAGCGCTGCACGCGCTCCAGGGTCTTCTCCACCGCGCCGGGCCGCTTCATCAGCTTGAGGATGCGCGGGCTGGCGTGCTGGAACGGGATATCCAGATACGGCAGTAGCTTGCCTTCGGCCATCAGCGGGATCACGTCGTCCACGTGCGGGTACGGGTACACGTAATGCAGGCGCGTCCATACGCCCAGTTCCGACAGGCCCTCGCACAACGCCTTCATGCGGGTCTGGTACATGCGGTCGCGCCACGGGCGCTCGGCGTATTTCAGGTCCACGCCATAGGCCGAGGTGTCCTGCGACACCACCAGCAATTCCTTGACCCCGCCACGCACCAGCCGCTCGGCCTCGCGCAGCACCTCGTCCACCGGGCGCGAAGCCAGGTCGCCGCGCATCGAGGGAATGATGCAAAAGCTGCAACGGTGGTTGCAGCCCTCTGAAATCTTCAGGTACGCGTAATGCCGCGGGGTCAGCTTGATGCCGTAGTCCGGCACCAGATCCACGAACGGATCGTGGCGCGGCGGCAGCGCCGCGTGCACGGCCTCCATCACGCTCTGGTAATCCTGCGGTCCCGAGACCGCCAGCACATCCGGATAGCTTTCACGGATCTGCTCCGGTCGCTTGCCCAGGCAGCCGGTGACGATCACCTTGCCGTTGGCGTTCATCGCCTCGCCGATGGCGTCCAGCGATTCGGTCACCGCCGAATCGATGAAGCCGCAGGTATTGACCACCACCACATCGGCGGCGTCGTAGCTGGGCACGATGTCGTAGCCCTCCACGCGCAGCTGGGTGAGGATGCGTTCGGAATCGACGAGCGCCTTCGGGCAGCCAAGGCTGACGAAGCCGACTTTGGGGTTCAGCTGGGACATGGAAGCAGGAGCCTGGGAACGGAGCGGCCTTGGGCCTGAGCAGGACAATTGTAGCGGCGCGCGGGCAGCGCTCTGAACCGCCGCGCCGCACCAGCCCGGCCGGCTTTGCGAAACCCTCACTTTTCACGATGCCGGTCCGGCCGATAATGCGCGCCTCCCTCGCTGCACATCAGGAATCCCCATGGGTCACTGGACCACGCTCGACACCCCCGACGGCCAGGTCGCCGCCTGGCACGCCCCCCCCGCCTCCAGCCCGCGCGGCGGCCTGGTAGTCATCCAGGAAATCTTCGGCGTCAACGCGCATATCCGTGCGGTGGCCGACGACTATGCCGCGCGCGGCTACGAGGTGCTGGCACCGGCCGTCTTCGACCTGGAAGAGAAGGACGTGCAGCTGCCCTACGACCAGGAAAGCCTGCAGCGCGGCCTGGCACTGGCCAATGCCGTCGGCCTGGAGCGGGCGGTGGAGGTGGTGAAGTCCGCCGCCACCCTGCTGACCCGCGCCGGCAAGGTGGGCACGGTGGGCTACTGCTGGGGCGGCTCGGTGGCGCTGCTGTCGGCCATCCGCCTGGGGCTGCCCTCGGTGAGCTACTACGGTGGACGCAACACCCAGTTGCTGGACCAAACGCCCAAGGCGCCGGTGGTGTTCCACTTCGGCGAGCGCGATTCCAGCATCCCGCCGGAGGCGATCCAGGCGCACCGCGAGAAACTGCCGCAGATGGAAACCTTCGTGTATCCCGCCGGCCACGCCTTCAATCGCAGCATCGATCCGGCCCATTACGATGCCGACAGCGCCGAACGTGCGCTGGAGCGGACGCTGGGCTTCTTCCAGGCGCACCTGGGATGAGCGCGCCGGCACCGGCGGCCGCCGGTTTCGAGCTTGACACGCGCCTGGCGGCCGACAGCGTGTTCGTCGCCGACGGGCCGCTGTCGCAGGTGCGCCTGATGGACGACAGCCGCTTCCCGTGGCTGGTGCTGGTGCCGCGGGTGGCCGATGTCAGCGAGTGGATCGACCTGGATGGCGGCCAGCAGCGTCTGTTGCTGGCCGAGATCAACCAGCTCTCGCAGTTGCTGCGGGTGGAGCCGGCGGTGAGCAAGCTCAATATCGGCGCGCTGGGCAATATCGTGCGCCAGCTGCATGTGCACCTGGTCGGCCGCCACCCGGGCGATGCCGCCTGGCCGGGGCCGGTGTGGGGCAGCGGCAGTGCGCAGCGCTTTGAGCCCGACGCCCTGCAACGGCATGTCGCTGCGTGGGCGCAGCGGCTACGATAGGCGCCCGTTCGCCAACTGCCTCTCTCGCATGAAATCCAATGTCGTCGCCGCGCTGATCCTGATCCTCGTCGGCCTGCTGTTCCTGGCCAACAACCTGGGCTGGACCAACCTCAGCCTCGGCCGGCTGATCGCCACCTGGTGGCCGGCGGCGCTGGTCGCCTGCGGGATCGGGATGCTGTTCGGGCGCGGCAAGTAGCTGGGGCTGGGATTCGGGAATCGGGATTGGGGAATCGCAACAGCGGTATCTGGCTGCTGATGACTCTCACGACCCATCTTCTGCGGTGGCATGCAGCATGCTTCCTTCTCCCCCTGGGGAGAAGGTGCCCCGAAGGGGCGGATGAGGGTACGGGCGAAGCCTAGCGCATTTACCGACGGCTAGTCTGAGCCAGCACTTCCGGCCCAGATAACCGAACACTGACAGCCCAGACCCGCATCGCCTGACCTGATCACGCATCACCGCAATCGAGGCGCTCACTGGCGAGGCAACATGACGACTGTCATCGGCAACTGTTGACTTCCGGCACCTGATCGACGGGCGCCGCGGGCGCAGCATGGCCTCACACCAACCGAGGATGTCGCCATGAACTACCGTCTGATTCCTGCCCTGTTCCTGATCGTCCTGGGCGCGTTGTTTCTGCTGGACAACCTGGGGTTAGCGCATATGGATGTGGGCCACCTGATCGCAACCTGGTGGCCGGTGTTCCTGATCGCCGCCGGTGTGCGCCAATTGCTGCGCTACCGCGAGAAGGCGGCCGCGACCTGCTGAAGGCCACGGCCGCGCCAGCCCATCAGGTCCGCGGCAAGGTCACGCCGGTCTGGCCCTGGTACTTGCCGCCGCGATCCTTGTACGAGGTTTCGCAGACTTCGTCGGACTGGAAGAACAGCATCTGCGCCACGCCCTCGTTGGCGTAGATGCGCGCCGGCAGCGGCGTGGTATTGCTGAATTCCAAGGTCACGTGGCCTTCCCACTCCGGCTCCAGCGGGGTCACGTTGACGATGATGCCGCAGCGCGCGTAGGTGCTCTTGCCCAGGCACACCACCAGCGTATCGCGCGGGATGCGGAAGTATTCCACCGTGCGCGCCAGTGCAAAGCTGTTCGGCGGAATGATGCACACATCCGATTCGATATCGACAAAGCTGCCCGGATCGAAATGCTTGGGGTCGACGATCGTCGAGTTGATGTTGGTGAAGACCTTGAACTCGCGCGAGCAGCGCACGTCGTAGCCATAGCTGGACGTACCGAAGCTGACGATGCGCTGCCCGGCGGCATCGTGCTTGATCTGGCCGGGTTCGAACGGCTCGATCATCGCGTGCTGTTCGGCCATGCGCTTGATCCAGCGGTCGCTCTTGATGCTCATGCGTGTTCCTTGAAGACGGAAGGCGGCAGGCCGGGCGGCCCGCGCGAAAGACGGGCAATTCTAGCAGCGGCCGCCGCTGACGGCCGGCCGCGCGGCTAGAGCAAGGAGGCCGAGATCGGGATGCTGGCGCGCGGGCGCTTGGCCAATTCTTCCGCAAGCCGGGCCGCGGCGAACAGATACGCCTGGGCGGCGGCCGAGTCCGGCGCTGCCACCACGATCGGCCGGCCCGCATCGCCTTGCTCGCGGATACCGATCTCCAGCGGCAGCGATCCCAGCAACGGCACCCCGTACTGCGCCGCCATGCGCTCGCCACCGCCTTCGCCGAACAGGTGCTCGCGGTGCCCGCAGCTGCTGCAGGTATGCACCGCCATGTTCTCGACGATGCCCAGCACCGGCACCTCCACCTTTTCGAACATCTTCAAGGCCTTGCGCGCATCCAGGGTGGCGATGTCCTGCGGGGTGGTGACGATCACCGCCCCGGCGACCGGGATCTTCTGCGAGAGCGTGAGCTGGATGTCGCCGGTGCCCGGCGGCAGGTCGATCAGCAGGTAATCCAGATCGTCCCAGAGCGTGTCGTTGAACAGCTGGGTCAGCGCCGAGGTCGCCATCGGTCCGCGCCAGATCATCGGGGTGTCCTGGTCGACCAGCAGGCCGATCGACATCGCCTCGATCCCAAACGCGCGCAACGGCTCGATCGACTTGTTGTCCGGGCTGTCCGGGCGCCCGCTCAGGCCCAGCATCGCCGGCACGCTGGGACCATAGATGTCGGCATCCAGCACGCCCACGCGGGCCCCTTGCCGCTGCAGGGCCAGCGCCAGGTTTACCGCAGTGGTCGACTTGCCCACCCCGCCCTTGCCCGAGCCCACCGCAATCACATTGCGAATGCGCGTGTGTGGCGCCAATGCGCCCTGCACCGCGTGCGCGGGAATCCTGCGTTCCGCGCTCATGCCTCGCCGCCCTGGGCGCCAACGGTGCCTGGGCACCAATCGTTCTCGATCATCGTTGCCATTGCTTATCCAGTGTTTTCGTAGGCGGCTGCGAGGGATGACGCCCGTGGATGCAGCCGCGAAGCCTCCCAGTTTACCGGCTGGTGTCCACGCGTCCGCGTTTGCCGCATTGGCGATACAGGACCAGAGCAGTCATGCCAAATTCCGACATATTTCACAAATGTGGACACATGATTAAGGACTTGTTACGTTCGGAGATCAGTTCAGCCGCCACTCAGCGAGTTCGGCTGGTTCGCCTAATCTCTGCAAGGAATTCGCAAGGTCATGTCGAGTCGTAACCCGCAAGGCACCCGTCGTCATCGCTTGAGCGCCGCCCTGTTGGCGGTGCTGGTTGCTCCCGCCGGCCATGTTGCCGCGCAATCGGAAAATGGCGTCGCGCCCGAAACCACCGATCTGGACAAGGTCACCGTCACCGGCTCGCGCATCGCGCGTACCGGCTTCGTGACCCCATCGCCGGTCACCGCGATCAGCGCCGAAGAAATCCGCGCCACCGGCGCCACCACCATCAGCGACCTGATGGCGCGCATGCCGGCCCTGGCACCGAGCTACACCCTGGGCAACTCCACCCGCTTCATCGGTACCGCCGGCCTGGGCCTGCTCGACCTGCGCGGCATGGGCGTGGACCGTACCCTGGTGCTGGTCAACGGCCGCCGCCACGTGGGCTCCAGCCCCGGCTCCACCTCGGTGGACGTCAACACGATTCCGGTGGAATGGGTCGAGCGCGTGGAGGTCATCACCGGCGGCGCCTCGGCGGTGTACGGCGCCGACGCCGTCGCCGGCGTGGTGAACTTCATTCTCAAGAAATCCTTCACCGGCTTCGAAACGCGCGCGCAGACCGGCCTGGCCGACGAGGGCAACTACAACCGCTCGTTCGCCAGCTTCTCCGCCGGCACCGACTTCGCCGAAGGCCGCGGCAACGTCGCGATCTCGGCCGAGTACAGCAAGCAGGACCGCTTCGGCCGCGGCAACCGCGCCATCGGCCGCGAGTATCTGGTCAGCGTGCCCAACCCCGGCTTCGACCGCACCCGCCCGCCGAGCGAGAGCAACCCGCAGAACGTGCTCAGCGGCCCGGGCGGCAACCACAGCACCTCCTACGGCGGCACCTTCAACCTGGGCACGTTCGACTTCCGCAACCCGGCCAGCTACGGCAACCGCTATCTGTTCAACGAGGACGGCAGCTTCCGTCGCAATCGCTACGGCGGCACCGTGGTGAGCAATACCTCGTGCGTGGATTGCGATTTCGTCGATCTCAACGCCGTGGCCGACCTGCAGCCCGGCTTCGATCGCAAGAGCGTCAACACCATGGTGAACTTCGAGCTGAGCGAAAACCATCGCCTGTTCTTCGAAGGCAAATACAGCGAGACCGATTCGGAGTTCTTCGGCCAACCGGCGTTCGACAGCTCGCTACGCGTGCGCCGCCAGAACCCCTATGTCAGTCCCGAGCTCGGCGCCTTGATGGATTCGCGCGGCGCCACCCAGATCCTGATGAACCGCTTCAACGTCGATGCTGGACGCCGCGGCGAGAACATCGAACGCAAGACCTACCGCGCCGTGCTCGGCGCCGAAGGCAACTTCACCGACAACTGGACCTACGAGGTGTCGGCCAACTACGGCAAGACCACCGTCGACCGCCTCAATCTCAACAACCGCATCAACGAGCGTTGGCAGGCCGGTATCGATGCCGCGCGCGATGCCAGCGGCAACATCGTCTGCCGCACCACGCTGGACCCGACCGCGATCAACCCCAACACCAACCGCGTGTATTCGGCGTTGGCGCGCGAAGGCTGCGTGCCGTTCAGCATCTTCGGCAACGGCGCGGTCACGCCGGAAGCAGCCGCCTGGTTCAACACCACCGCACGCTCCAAGGCCAAGATCCAGCAGACCGTGTTCAACGCCTCGGTGGCCAACAGCAGCCTGCTCTCGCTGCCGGCCGGCGACATCGGCGTTGCCGGTGGCGTGGAATACCGCAAGGAACAGAGCGAGGAGATCACCGATCCGCTGGCCGCCTCCGGGGCAACCTTCCTCAACGCCATTCCCAACAGCGGCGGCGAGTACAACGTCAAGGAAGTCTTTGTCGAAAGCACCATTCCGCTGCTGGCCGGGCTGCCGGGCGTGGACCGCCTGGCGCTGGACCTGGCGGGGCGCTATTCGGACTACAGCAGCATCGGCTCGACCAAGACCTGGAACATCGGTCTGGACTGGACCATCCTCCCGTCGTTGCGCCTGCGCGGCACGCTGGCGCAGTCGGTGCGTGCGCCCAGCATCGGCGAGCTGTACGACTCGCAGAGCGAAAACTTCGCCACCATCGCCGATCCCTGCAACTACCTGCCCACCAACAGCAATCGCCCCGGCACAGCCGGCGATGTGGCACTGCGCCAGGCCAACTGCAGCGCGCTGGGCATTCCGGTGGGCTGGATCGACACCTACACCGCCACCCGCCCGGGCGTGAGCGGCGGCAATCCGGAGTTGAAGCCGGAGCGCGCACGCAGCCTGTCCTACGGGCTGGTGTGGCAGCCGGAGTTCTTCGAGGGCTTCGGCATGTCGATCGACTATTGGCGCATCGATCTGCGCGACGCCATCGGCACCGTGACGGCCGAAACCAATGCCACGCGTTGCGTGGACAACCCGGGCGGCATCAACAACAGCTTCTGCGGCTTCGTGCAGCGCGCCCCGCTTGGGGGCTTCACCGACCCGCAGGGCCGCATCTACCCCGAGCACAGCATCATCGGCTGGCAGGCGCTCAACGAGAACCTGGCCCGCTCGCGTCGCGTCGGCGTGGATCTGGAAATGGACTACCGCTTCCAGCTCGGCGAAGGCAACACCGTCCTGCGCCTGGTCGGCACCCGCCTGATCCAGTCGCGCGAATGGGTGTTCCAGGATTTTCCGGCCGAATACGACGAGTACGTGACCTACGTGACCGATCCGCGCTGGCGTGCGCAGTTCCAGACCAAGTACAACTGGAACGAGTGGCGCGCCTCGTGGGACATGAACTACGTGGACGGCAACCTGCGCGTGACCCCGGAGAGCTACAACAGCAACCCGGGTTCGGCCAGCCCGATCAAGAATGGCTCGTACACCTACCACAACTTCCAGTTCGGCTATCAGTTCCCCGGCTCGAAGATCGATGTGTACCTGGGCATCGACAACGCCTTCGACAAGGATCCGCCACGCAACTACTTCGGCTCGGATTTCAATTCGGCCCTGTACGACAACATCGGCCGGTTCTTCTACCTGGGCACCACGGTCAGGTTCTGATCCGAGGTGGATCGCAGTCGAAGAAGCCCCGCTGGTCGGGGCTTCTTTCTGCACGGCCTCACAGGTCTTCGCTCCGCACTGGGAATATCCTTGCCGACACTAGTACGCCGCTCCGGCGGCGCATTCACTACTGGCTTGGTTTCATCCAGAACCAATCCTCACCTAATGGAGACCCAAACGCCACCGTTGCGGCAGGGGTCGCTTTAATAGGGCAAACCCACCCGGCAAATGTGCGGACTTCCACGCTTCTCGTGCGGATCTCACCTAATTTATTAATGAATAGCGGTAACTGCTTGCACGTAAAAGCACTTTTTCATTACGTTCTGGTTAAGGCCATCTGTCTCCCCGATGACCGTCCCTTAGTCGGTTCAGTTGAAAGGTCAGCAATGAGCAAGCAATTTCGTCGTAACGTTCTAAAACGCACCGCCCTCGCCGCCGTTCTCAGCGCCTGCCTCAGCAATGGCGCGGTCTATGCACAGAGCACCACCGGCACCATCTACGGCAGCGCACCCAGCGAAGCCGGCAGCACCATCGTTGTGCAAAGCGATACCGGCCTGAGCCGCACCATCACTGTCGATGCAAATGGCCGTTACAACCTGGGCTCGCTGCCAGTGGGCGCCTACACCGTCACCCTGAAGCGCGGCGACCAGGTCATCGATACCCGCAAGAATGTGCAACTGCGCGTGGGTTCCGGCACAGAAGTCTCGTTCGCTGGCGCCAGCGCCGCGGGCGGCAATACGGACGCGACCACGCTCGGTGCAATCACCGTCACAGCCGCAAACGCACCCAAGATCGACGTCAGCTCCACCAGCTCGCGCTCGGTGATCACCTCCGAGCAACTGGCAACGTTGCCGCTGGGCCGTAGTGCCGAAGCGATCGCGTTGCTCGCGCCAGGTGCGGTGGCTGGCAGCGGCGCATTCAATAACGGCTCGCGCTCGGTAGTGTCGTTCGGTGGCTCGGGCGTCACCGAAAACGCCTACTACATCAATGGCTTCAACGTCAGCAATCCGCTCAGCAACCTGGGCGGCGTCAGCCTGCCCTACGGCGCCATCGACCAGCAGGAAACCTACACGGGTGGCTACAGCGCCAAGTACGGCCGCTCGACCGGCGGCGTGATCAATCAGTTGGGCAAGCGCGGCACCAACGAATGGCATTTCGGTGCTCAGGCGGTGTGGGAGCCGGATTCGCTAGCGAGTTCGACGGGAGATGTCTGGTTCCCAAACAAGACGCTGCCGGCAAACTATGGTTATACCAACCGTACCCAGCCTGGCACGCTTTATCGTAGCGGCAAGGACAATAACCAAACTCGCACTGTCTACAGCGCTTATGCTGGTGGCCCGCTAATCGAAGACAAACTCTTCATCTTTGTTGCTGGTGAGACCGACAAGACAGACGGCGTGACGACCAATGCACGCACCAGCTCCATACAGGGTCAAAACAACTACGGTTACAGCTCTCCAAAGTTTTACGGAAAGTTGGATTGGAACATCAACGATTCCAACATCCTCGAATACACGCGCATCCAGAACACCGACCGCCGCGGCGGCTACTACACCGAATTCGATTACAGCGATTTGAGTACAGGCGGTGCGACCGGGACTTTCCCGGACACGTTCAAGATCACTGATACATACGACATTTTCAAATACACCGGCTATCTCACCGATGACTTGACCTTGAATGCGACGTGGGGCCGCAGCACGCAACACAATCGTCAGTTCAATCCGAATATCTCGGAGCTGCCGTTCCTGGACGGTGTTACCGAGCAGAATCCGGCGATTGTCGGTAACACGCCGATCCGCAACAATCAGGCCACCAATCGGGCCAAGGCTGACGATCCGATCAACAAGTCGCGCAGCCTCCGCCTCGAGCTCGAGTATCGCCTCGGTAACCACGACATTACCGCTGGCGTGGACAATATGTACTTCAATGCCTATGACGAAGGTGTTCGCACCACCGGTCCGGGCTATCAATGGATCTACGGCAGGCAGGACAACCCCGCTGAAAGCATCAACCCCGAATTGGGCGTTGGCGCACCGGGAGGGCAAGGCTACTACGCGCAGCGTCGTATCTTTACCACCACCACCAGCATGGCGGTCGAGCAGAAGGCCTATTACCTGGAGGATCGCTGGCAGGTCAGCGACAACTGGTTGCTGACGCTCGGCATCCGCAATGACAAATTCACCAATTACAATAGCGACCATGTTGCATATGTCGATAGTGGCGACCAGTGGGCGCCGCGTTTGGGCGCAAGCTGGGATGTCTTTGGCGACTCATCGCTGAAGGTCTTTGCCAATCTGGGACGCTACTACCTTGCATTGCCGAACAGCGTCGCCATTCGTGGTGCCTCCGCGTCTACCTACACAGACGAATACTTCACCTACAGCGGCATCGATGCCAACGGCGAGCCCACAGGCCTTGGCGCAATTGGTCCCGGGCCCGTTTCCAGCAATGGCGAGTATGGTCAGGCTCCGGATCCCAACGCGTTCGCGCCGAGTGACCTGAAGTCGCAATACCAGGATGAGATCATCCTCGGCTTCGAAAAGACTCTTGGCGAGAGCTGGAATTCCGGTGCGAAGGTGACCTACAGAAAGCTGCAGAGCGCCATCGACGACGTTTGCGATCCCGGCAAGATGTCTGCAAAGTTGGCTGCAAGCGGAGGCGATGTCAGCAGCGTGAGTATTCCCGGCTGCGTCATGTTCAATCCCGGCCAGACCAATACATACAATCTTGCCAACGTTGACGGCTCTGGCTACACGCAGTTGCGTATGAGCCAGTCCGATTGGGGCTTTACCGATAAGGCACGCCGTAACTACGTCGCGGTGGACCTGTTCCTGGAACACCCGTTCGACGAAAAGTGGTACGGCCGCGTGGACTACACCTGGTCGCGCAGCTATGGAAATACCGAAGGTCAGGTGAAGTCCGATATCGGTCAGTCCGATGTGTCCAAGACTCAGGACTGGGATGCAGCTGAGTTGATGTACTACGCGGGTGGCAGCCTGGCAAATGATCGCCGGCATCAGCTCAAGGCCTTTGGTGCGTATCAGCTCACGCCGGAATGGATGGCGTCTGCAACCTTACGTGTCATGTCGGGAACACCGATCTCCTGCCTGGGCTACTTCGGATCGAATGAAGGTAACCCGATCGGCTACGGTTCCGCATATCACTACTGCGGTGGTCAGGCCTCGCCCCCGGGCGACGCCGGACGTACTCCGTGGATCAAGAACCTGGATCTCGGCATTACATACCGGCCGTCCTTTGCCGACCACAAGTTGGCACTGGGCCTTCAGGTCTTCAACGTATTGAACGACCGCTCGGTAAACCGTGTCGAAAGCCGCTATAACACCGCGCCCTACACCGTACGTAACACCTACGGCATTGGCACGGAACCTTATAACTACAACACACCGCGCTTTGTTCGCCTCACCGCAGCCTACGATTTCTGATGGCAGGAACCCGGGCGCCATTACGGCGCTCGGGTTAAGAAGTCGCTTTACGAGACCGATCCGGGCCTGGTTTCAAACACATATGGGATTGGACTGGAAAACTATAGCTACAACACTCCACGCTACGTGCGTCTATCTGCATCTTACGATTTTTGATCGCACCTATACCGGAAGCATCGCATAGACGCTTCCGGTATCTTTTGACCTCCGCCGCTTGCTGGGCAAGCATGACTTTATCTCTAATAGCCTGGTTTGCTGCAGGCAGAAATGGCCTTCTGGCTGAAAGAATTTGCAGAAAATTCATCTCATCCGGAAGACCAAGCAATAGGCAATACGGACGCGCAAGGGTGTTTTCCAGCGCGCAATTGGATCTACGCTCCAATAAGAAATTTACAGCCCAATAAGAAAAGGATTGCACCCCCGCCTCAGGGAATTGGGGCAACACAAGGAGATTGTTGAATGAAAACAGCAATTTTTGTCGCACTGTTTGCAGCAATGAGCGCAGTCACCGTCACGCAAGAGGCAAGCGCAGCGACTCAATATGGTCGAACCTGGATGTGGTTTGATGCAAACGAGAACCTCGTTGGCCAGAGCATCCTGTATTGCAGCAATCAGACAGAACATCAAGGTACGACATCGACGGAAAAGCGCGTCGTCATCGTCTATGCGTGTGATACCCGTGAAGTCAACTCAATCGCCTACACCGGAGTGTCGCCTCAGTTGCGCTCTGACTTCTGTGACACTTGGGGACAGGGCATGTGCGACAGCGGCCCATGGCCAAATGGCTACCTGACCAGCCCTTGGCAGCGCGGCTTATACAATTGATCACAGCTGGGTTGCTATAGCCGACCAAATTAAGCTGACAAGGCGGATCGCCGGTCACTGCGATACCTTAATGCTTCTGGACCAACCTGATTTAGTCTGAGTTATTACCATTTACTGAACTCCGTCGAGCTAAGCGTTGCCGTGAAGCCTAAGCGTTGCCGTGAAGCACTTTGAGTGCGAAACAGCACAACAGCGTTGATATGTCCGGATATCAGTTGCTCCAAGGCCCTGGTTCCAGGGCCTCTTTTTTACTCGCAAGCGCAGCGAAACATGTCCTCATGTACAGGCATCATCCGCCCAAAATCACCCGCGCCGCATTATGCCCAGGCGCGCCGGTCACACCGCCGCCCGGATGCGTGCCAGACCCGCACAGGTACAGCCCGGGAACTGCGCCGCGATACGCGCCCTGCCCCAGTAGCGGGCGTGCGCTGAAGAGTTGATTGAGGCTGAGGGCGCCGTGGAAGATGTCGCCACCGACCAGGCCGAAGATGCGTTCCAGATCGAGCGGGCTCAGAATCTGCCGGCCCAGCACCGATGCGGCAAATCCAGGGGCATAGCGCTCCACCGTGGCGATCATCAGATCGGCCACTTCCTCGCGATGGTCGCCCCAGTGGCGGCCGTCCGGAAGCACTGGCGCTACGTGCTGGCAGAACAGGCTGGCCACGTGCTGCCCAGGCGGTGCCAACGAGTCGTCCAGCGTGCTGGGAATCAGCAGTTCCACCACCGGCTCACGCGACCATCCGAAGGCACGCGCGTCCTGCCAGGCGCGGTCCATGTAGTCCAGGCTCGGTGCCAGGATGATGCCGGCGGTGAGATGGTCGCCCTCACCCGGTAACGCGGTGAAGTCCGGCAAGCGCGCCAGCGCGACATTCATGCGAAAGGTGCCCGAGCCGCAGCGGTAATGCGCAATGCGCTCGCGCGTGTCCTCAGGCACGTCTTCGGTGCGCATCAGCCGCTGGTACAACAGTTTCGGATTGACGTTGGCTACCATGCACGCCGCGCGGAGGGTCTGGCCATCGGCGGTGACCACGCCCACGGCGCGGCCGCGCTCCACCAGCACGCGGTCCACTGCGCACGCCGTGCGGATCTGCGCGCCGGCTGCACGGGCGCTGGCCGCCATGGCCTGGGTGATCGCGCCCATCCCACCGATGGCGTGTCCCCAGGCGCCCTTGACGCCATTGCTCTGCCCGAACACGTGATGCAACAACACGTAGGCGGTGCCCGGCGTGTACGGGCTGGCGTAGTTGCCGACGATGCCGTCGAAGCCGAACAGCGCCTTGATCGGCGCACTCTCGAACCAGCGCTCCAGATACTCGGCAGCGGAGATGGTGAACAGGTCGAGCAACTCGCGTCGTAGTGCCAACGGCAACCCCTGCAGCCGCATGCCGACCTTGCCGGCACGCCATAGCTGCGGCAATGCCTGCAACCATCCGCCCTCGGTCACCTCCGGCGGTGCCTGCAGAGCCAGCGCGCGCAGGACATCGGCCAGTTGTTCCAGCCGCGCTTCGTAGGCGGGCAATACCGCTGCATCGCGCGCGGAAAACTTGGCGACTTCCTGCGCCGTCCGCCCCGCGCCGGCCAGCAGATAGCGGCCATCGGGGAGCGGCAGGAAGTTGTTGATGCGTCGCGGCACCACGCGTAAGCCGTGCCGTTCCAATGCCAGTTCGTCGATGATCTTGGGTTGCAGCAACGACACCGTGTACGCCGCGACGGAATTGCGAAAGCCCGGATGGAACTGCTCGGTGACCGCCGCACCGCCGACCACCTCACGCGCCTCCAGCACCAGCACGCGTTTGCCGGCGCGCGCCAGATAGGCGGCGCACACCAGGCCGTTGTGCCCGGCGCCGATGATCAGCGCATCCAGGGGTGGGTTGCGGGTCGACATGCGCGTGTATATAGCATCGCCAGTCCCCGCGGGCCACGCGTCGGGCCTAGCTCGCCGAGCTGTGCAGGGGTGACAGATCATTAAGAGCAGCTAGCAAAACTACTGCGCGGCCGCCAGGCGGGCGCGGTCGGTGCTCGGAATCCTCATGTACCACTCGTACACTGCGGTTCCTCCGCGCCGTCCGCACCCACCTGACGACCGCTCGCTACGTTTTGTTAGCCGCTCTAAGACTGCCCACCGCGGCCCGTGCGCTGCGAGCACACGCCGCCGCGTCAGGCGATGCGCAGCGCCCCCGTTGGCGCTGGCAGCGCCAAGTGTCGGCGCCGGGTCTACCAGACCTGCCCAGGCTGACGCGCCGCAGGGCCAGTTGCCAACCCGGCCAGGCTCCGCGAGTAGCAACCGTTGCGATAGCCGACCCACGATGAGCGGCTCGGCGCCAGGCAACGTCAGTGCCTTGCGCCCGCTGCTGCCTGCCCGCTCGGGCGGAACGTGGCCAATGCTGCATGGGTCTGCGCCGGGATCGTCACCCTCGCAGAGATGGCTTCTGCACGCGGCATCCATGACCTTCGACACCCATGCGCCGAATCGTACAGAACGGTAGAGTGCCGGCACGGCTCTGTGGTGACGGAGCCTCCCAATCGACTGTTGCTCCCGGAGCCTTTGTGATTCGCACACCTCATCTACTGACGCTGACCCTGGCCGTGGCCGCCGCGCTGAGCGGTTGCAAGAAGCCTGAAGACACCGCGCCTGCGGCCCCTGCGAGCGACGCTGCGGCCACCACCCCGGCGGCCCCCAAGACCCTGACCCTGGACCAGAGCAAGCTGCCGGCGGTGAACCGCTTCAGCGCGGCCGATCTGGACCCCAACGGCAATGCCTGTACCGACCTCAACGCCTACGCGAATGCCAAGTTCCTGGCCGCCAACCCGGTGCCGGGCGACCGCACCAGCTGGGGCGCATTCGAAATGCTCGACGAGCGCTCCAATGCGATCCAGCAACAGCTGGCCGAACAGGCCGCTGCCGATACCGGCGCCACCGGCGTGGAAAAGATCGTCGGCGACCTGTGGTCCACCGGCATGGACGAAGCCAAGATCAATGCACAGGGCATCGAGCCGCTGAAGCCGGAACTGGCCGCCATCGACGCCATCAGCGACCAGGCCAAGCTGGTCGCCTACCTGCGCAGCAGCGCCGCCAAGGGCAACAACGAACTGTTCGGCTTCGGCGCCGAGGCGGACTTCAACAAGTCCAGCCAGAACATCGCCTACGCCATGCAGGGCGGGCTGGGCCTGCCGGATCCGGAGTACTACACCAGCGCCGGCAACAAGGCCAAGCTGGAGGCCTATCAGGCGCATATCGCCAAGGTGCTGGAGCTGTCCGGCGTGGCCGCGGCCGATGCCGCCACCCAGGCCAAGCAGGTCGTGGCCTTCGAAACCCGCCTGGCCAAGGTCTCCAAGACCAGCACCGAAATGTCGCGCGACGCCAAGCTGGCCTACAACCCGGTCACCCCGGCCGAAGCCGACAAGCTGACCCCGAACTGGTCGTGGACCGAGTTCTTCAAATCTCAGGGCGTGGCCACGCCGGAGATGTTCTCGCTGGCGATCCCGGCCTTCCACCAGGAAGTGAGCAAGATGATCGCCGACACCGACCCGGCGATCTGGCGCGCGTACCTGCGCTTCCACACCGTCGATGGCGCCTCGCCGTTCCTGAGCCAGCCGTTCGTGGACGAGAACTTCGCGTTCTACAACAAGACCATGCGCGGTCAGAAGGAAATCAAGCCGCGCTGGAAGCGCGTGCTGGCCACCATCAACAACCAGGCCGGCGAGACGCTGGGCCAGATGTACGTCAAGGTGGCCTTCCCGGCCGATTCCAAGGCCAAGATGGAAACCCTGGTCACCAACCTGCGCACCGCGCTCAAGGCCCGCATCGAAAAGCTGGACTGGATGAGCCCGGAGACCAAGGCCAAGGCGATCGCCAAGTGGGAGAGCTTCACGCCCAAGATCGGCTACCCGGAAAAATGGCGCGACTGGAACGGCCTGAGCACCGGCCGCGACAGCTACCTGGGCAACGTGCTGGCGGCGCAGGAATTCAACTACAAGTGGAACCTGTCCAAGATCGGCAAGCCGGTGGACAGGACCGAATGGGGCATGAGCCCGCAGACGGTCAACGCCTATTACAACCCGCTGCAGAACGAGATCGTGTTCCCGGCCGCCATCCTGCAGCCGCCGTTCTTCGACCCGGACGCGCCGGAGGAAATGAACTACGGCGGCATCGGCGCGGTGATCGGCCATGAGATGACGCACGGCTACGACGACCAGGGCAGCCGCTTCGGTGCCGATGGCAACTTCATCCCGGATCCGGGCTGGTGGACGCAGAAGGACCTAGACGCGTTCAAGGCCCGCACCGGCAAGCTGGTGGCGCAGTTCGACAGCTACCGCACGCCGGCCGGCGACAAGGTCAAGGGCGACCTGACCCTGGGCGAGAACATCGCCGATCTGGGCGGCCTCAACACCGCCTACGACGCGATGAAGACCGCCACCGCCGGCAAGGACGATCCCAAGACCGACGGCATCACCCGCGACCAGCGCTTCTTCCTCAACTGGGCCACGGTGTGGCGCCGCAACTTCACCCCGGAAGAACTGGTGGTGCGACTGAAGACCGACCCGCATGCACCGGCCAACTTCCGCGCCATCGGGGCGCCGTCGAACATGCCGGCCTTTGCCGCCGCGTTCTCGTGCAAGCCGGGCGATGCGATGGTGCGCCAGGGCGACAAGCAGGTCGTGATCTGGTAATTGCCACGTGATGCAATGACGGGCGGCGCTCGAAGGAGCGCCGCTTTTTTTTTTGCGGTGCGCGGGTCGGCGCAAGTGCCGGCGGCTGTGGCCGTACAAAGCGCCAGCGATCAGACATCGGCTTGGTCGCCGACCAGCCTGATAGCGGCTAACAAAACGTAGCGAGCGCTCGTCAGCTGGGTGCGGACGGCGCGTAGGAACCGCAATATACGAGTGGTACATGCCGCACCGAGCACCGACCGCGCCCGCCTGGCGGCCGCGCAGTCGTTTTGCTAGCGGCTCTAGGTGCCGTGCGCCACGCCCGGTAGTTCCTGCGCGCCCGTAGCGCCGCACCCATGAAACACGTCGGTGGCGTCCAAAGCCTCAACAGTGCCGATCACGCCACGCAGGTCGCCGCGCAGCGACCGATAAGTCTCAATAAATCTCAACCCGCGCCCCGCCACGGTGGCGCACGCTTATGCTCCTGGCTCTTTCATCGAAGCGATCCGCATGCCGCCGCTCAAGACCTCCACCCTCGCCCTGGCCCTGCTGGTCGCTCTGGCCGGCTGCAAGCCCGCCAATGAGAGCCACGCCCCCAAGCAAGCGACCACGCCGGCCGCAGCGCCGCACGCGCAGGCGGCGGCGGTGCCGACGCTGGACGTCAGCGCGTTGGATGCGTCCACCAGCGCGTGCCAGGACCTGGATGACTTCGTCAACGAAAAATGGCGCAAGGCCAATCCTATTCCGGCAGATCGCGTCAGCTGGGGCGTCAGCGACGTGCTGGTGGAACAAAGCCTGCTCACGCAGCGCGAGCTTGTCGAGAACGCAGCCAAACAGGCCGGCGCACACACCGATCCGGTAGCCAGCAAGATCGGCATGCTGTACGCGGCGGGCATGGACGAAGCCGCAATCGAGGCCGCGGGGGATCAACCGATCCGGCCGCAACTGCAGGCCATCGCCGCACTGAGCTCCGGCCAGCAGGTGGCCGAGTACATCACCAGCCGCTACGTCGAAGGCGACGGGCAGGTCTTCAACTTCGGCGCCGGCGCAGACTTCCGCAAGGCGGACATGCAGATCGCCTTCGCCACCGAGGCCGGCCTGGGATTGCCGACCAAGGAGTACTACAGCGCCGCCGAGTACGCGCCCATCCGTGCGGCGTATCTGGACTACATCGCCAAGTCGTTCGAACTCACCGGCAGCGCCAAGGACGCAGCGCTGGCGCAAGCCAACGATGTGCTTGCGCTGGAAACGCGTCTGGCGGCCGCATCATTGAGCCGGGTCGATGCACGCAAGCCACAGAATCAGTACCACTTCGTCAGCCTGGCCGAGGCGGACAAGCTGACGCCGCACTTTTCCTGGACGCGGTTCTTCGCCGCCCAGGGCGTGGACGCAGGTTCCGGCTTCTCGCTATCGCAGCCGCGCTTCTTCGCAGAATTCGACCGCCAGCTCGCCAGCGCCCCGATCGCGCAATGGCAGGCCTATCTGCGCTTTCATACCATCGACGACGCATCCAAACAGCTCAGCAAGGTCTTCGTCGACAACAACTTCGCGTTCTACGGCAAGACCTTGTCCGGCCAACCGGAACAACAGCCACGCTGGAAGCGTGTGCTGCATAGCGTCAACAGCAGCATGGGCGAAGGCCTGGGCCAGCTCTACGTGGCCAAGGTCTTTACGCCCGAGGCCAAACAGCGCGCCGGCGAACTGGTCGACAACATCCGCGCTGCGCTCAAGGCGCGTATCGAGAATGTCGATTGGATGAGCGCGCAAACCAGGGCCAAGGCGCTCGCCAAGTGGGAAACCTTCCTTCCCAAGATCGGCTACCCCGACACCTGGCGCGACTGGTCCGGGCTGGAGATCGTTCCCGGCGCGTACTACCGCAATCTGCAGGCGGCGTCCAAGTTCAACTATCGCTACGACATCGCTCAGATCGGCAAGCCCACCGACCGTACGCGTTGGATGATGACGCCACAGACCGTCAACGCCTATTACGACCCCAGCACCAACTCCATCAACTTTCCGGCAGGCATCCTGCAACCGCCGTTCTTCGACGCCAAGGCCGACGATGCGCTGAACTACGGCAGCATCGGAGCCGTCATCGGGCATGAAGCCACGCATGGCTTCGACGATCAGGGCAGCCAGTTCGATGGCGCAGGCAACAACGTCAACTGGTGGACGCCGCAGGATCGCAAGGCCTTCGAGCAGCGGGCCGAAGCACTGGTCAAACAGTTCGATGCCTATACCCCACTGCCCGACCGCCCCGACCTGCACGTCAATGGCAAGCTCACCCTGGGCGAAAACATCGCAGACCTGGGCGGCATCAATGTCGCCTACGACGCCCTGCAGAGCGCATTGCGTGCGCATCCGGAGCAGGCCGTCACCATCGACGGCTACAGCCCGGATCAACGCTTTTTCCTGAGCTTCGCATTGAGCTGGCGCGGGCAGGTGCGCAAGCAGCAGCAACTGGTCTATCTGGCCAGCGACCCGCATGCGCCCGATCACCTGCGTGCCAATGCCTCGCCCTCCAACATGCCGCAGTTCGCCCAGGCATTCTCCTGCAAGGCAGGCGATGCGATGGTGCGCCCGGACAAGGACCGCGTGGTGATCTGGTAAGCGGCTGCAAGCGCTTCCACCAACGCGCTGTCCGCACAGGCCCGCATCCGCGGGCCTGTCGCGTTCATGCCGACGGCGCGCGACACGGACGAGCGGGCGTTGCGGCCTGCCTGCGCAGCCTCCGGCCTTGCTAAACTCCGCCGACTTTACTCTGGCCACCCTTCTTCTCGATGCCCACCATTCGCCCGCTTGCCCTCGCTCTTGGCTTCAGCCTGATCGCGCTGCTGTCCGCCCCCGACGCCGACGCCGCTCGCAAGAAGAAGGCCGCCCCCAAGGCGCCGGCCGTGTCCGCCGCCTGCACCAACTTCTACGACTACGCCAATGCCAGCTGGCTGAAGGCCAACCCGGTGCCGCAGACCGGTGCGGTAACTGCACTGGGCCAGCTGTCCGACCGAGCGCTGCAGCAGCAACGCGAGTTGCTGGACGCCGCGATGAAAACGCCGCAGGGTAATGTGCAGAAACTGCTGGGCGATTTCTGGGCCAGCGGCCTGGACGAAGCAGGCGTCGAAAAGGACGGCTCCAATCCGATCGCGCCGCTGCTCTCGCGCATCGACGCGATCAAGAAAGCCAAGGACGTGCCTGCCTCGATCGCTGCGCTGCACCAGGTGGGCATCCCGGTCGGCTTCAACTTCGGCCCGGACGTGGACCTCAAGGCGCTGGACCGTCATATCGGCTACTTCATGCAGGGCGGCATGGGCCTGCCCGACCCGGCCTTCTACACCCGCACCGATGCCGACACCCAGGCGCTGATGGGCCGCTACCGCGCCTACGTCAAGCAGATCCTGGCGCTCACCGGCACCGCCGCCGACAAGCTCGACGCCGACGCCGCTTCGGTGCTGCAGATCGAAACCGCACTGGCACGTAGCGCGCAGTCGGTGCAGGGCATCAACAACCCGTTCAACAACTACGCCCCGATCGCCACCAAGGAGCTGACCAAGCAGTACAAGAACCTGCGCCTGGCCGACTTCCTGGAAGCGCAGGGCGTCAAGGACGACCTGGTGTCCATGGCCGACCCGGCCATGTTCAAGCAGCTGGACAGCATGATCGTCAGCATCAAGCCGGAACAGTGGAAGGCCTACTTGCGCTGGCGCGTGGGCGATGCCATGGCGCCGTACCTGTCCAAGAGCTTCCACGATGCCGAATACCAGTTCCGCGGCCGTTTGTTGCGTGGCGACGCGGTGCCGCCGCAACGCTGGCAGCAGGTGCTGGACGCGATCAACGTGGCTGCCGGCCCGATGCTCGGCCGCGAGTACGTGGCGCGTTACCTGAGCAGCGACACCCGCCGCCAGGCCGAGGCCATCGCCGACCAGGTGCGCGATGCGCAGCTGGCCGCGCTGGACCGCACCGGCTGGGGCAATGGCCAGGCGGTTGCCGAAGCCAAGGCCAAGCTGGCCGCGACCAAGATCGAAGTCGGCGCGCCGCGCCGCGATCTGGACTACACCGTGCAGCCGATGGGCCGCGGCAGCTTCGGCGGCAACATGCTGATCGCCTCGACCTGGCGTCACCGCGAGGAAATGAAGCGCATCGGCAAGGGCAATGCCGACCGGCGCTGGGACGCGCTGCCGCAGCAGCCCGCCGTGGCCTACGACATCGCGCAGAACCGGCTGATCGTCACCGCCGCGGTCCTGCAGGCCCCGGTGCTGGGAGCCGGCAGCACCCCGGCCGCCCAATACGGCGCCTACGGCGCACTGGTGGCGCACGAACTCACCCGTGCCATCGATGCCAAGGGCGCGCTGGTCGATGCCAAGGGCGAACTGCGCAACTGGTGGACCCCGGCCGAGAAGGCACTGTGGACCCAGCTGACCGGCAAGGTGGCCAACCAGTTCGCTGCCTACCCGTACCCGGGCGTGCCCAATGCCAAGGTCAATGGCACCCAGACGGCCGAAGAGAACCTGGCCGACCTGGCCGGCGTCGAACTGGCCTGGCAGGCCTTCAGCAAGGCGCAGCCGGCGGCCACCGAGGCCGACAAGCAGGCATTCTTCACCGCCTGGGCCGGCCTGTGGGCGCAGCAGCTGTCGCCGAATGAAGCGGTGCAGCGCGCCAGCGCCGACATCCGCGCACCCGGCCAGTGGCGCACCAACGGCCCGCTGTCCAACCTGCCGGAATTCGGTGCGGCCTTCAGTTGCAAGGCCGGCCAGCCGATGCAGCGCGTGGATGCGGAGCAGATCAAGATCTGGCGCTGATCCATCTCGCAGGTGGCAACAGAAAGAGCGCGGAATCCGCGCTTTTTTTTGTGTCCACCGCCGGCGAAATTCCGTAGGAGCGGCCCCGGCCGCGACAGGCACCACCGGTAGAGCCCCATCGCGGTCTGGGCCGCTCTTACGGGGTTATGTGGATTCCGGCAGCGTGCCGCTTCGCTCAGCGCACCACGCGCAGCGGCGGCTTGCGCCCCTTACGGCCGCCCTTGCCACCACCGAACGGCGGCTGGCCGCGCCAGTAGCGGATCATCAGCCAGCCGAACAGCATGCCGCCCAGGTGCGCGAAATGCGCCACGCCCGGCTGCCAGCCGGTTGCGCCCAGGAACAATTCGATCGCACCGAACACGATGACGAAGGTGCGTGCCTTCATCGGAATCGGCGGAAATAGCAGCATCACGCGCTGATTGGGGAACAGCATGCCGTAGGCCAGCAGCAGACCGAACACGCCACCGGATGCTCCGACCACCGGCGCACCGCTCTGGGTGAACCAGGCCATCAGCAACTGACACACACCGGCGCCGGCCACGCTCACCAGGTAGTAGGTCAGAAAGCGCTTCTGGCCCCAGGTCTGCTCCAATGGCGCACCGAACATGAAAAGCGCCAGCATGTTGAAGAACAGATGATTGAAGCCACCATGCAAAAACGCGTAGGTCAACAACTGCCAGGGCATGAAGCTGGCGCCCGGCGAGAACGCGTCGAAGCCATTGGACAGCGGCCACAGCATCAGCCATGACAGGACGCTATCGGATGGCAGAACGCCAGCGCCCAGGTCGCCCACAGCCCATTGCAACAGGAACAGGCCGATGTTGGCGATCAACAATGCTTTGGTGACGGGCGGCAATTGAGGCATGGCGGCATCCTTCGGAAGGCTGCCCATGATAGCGGCAGGCTTATGAAGGCCCCCACACGGCCGCATCCAGCCGTTGCGCGGCCGTGGCGCGCCGCACCCGCCCCTGCATCACCTGCACGCCTTCGGCACGCAGGCGCTGGCATTGCTCGCGATAGCCTGCCGAGCCTTCGGGCAGCGCGATCCGCCCATCGCTGCGCAATACGCGGTGCCAGGGCAGCTGCGGGTCCTCGTTGCCGCTGAGTACGCGCGCCACCAACCGCGCACGGCCCGGCAGGCCGGCGCGCCGGGCGACTTCCCCGTATCCGGCGACCTCGCCTGCGGGAATCGCGCAGATCACCTCGAGGATGCGCAGCCGCGCCTGCTCACCGGACAGTGCCTCTCCCTTGGAGGCGGCTCGCCTGGCCGGGCTGGCAGGTGGGGGCGGCATTGAACGGTGAGAGGTAGACATCGCGCAAGCATGCCAGCTGACGGGCATGGGTGTGCGTATCGAATCCTTCCGCGCGAAGGGAGGTGACAAGCCTCGCAATGGAAGAACTGCAAGCCCTTCTCCACTCGGGAGAGGGTTGGGGGTGAGGGTAAGTGGCGGCGAAGCTGCCCAGGGTGGAAAGGACACGAGGCTGCGCCCGTACCCTCATCTGCCCCTTCGGGGCACCTTCTCCCCATGAAGGAGGACAATGTCCCGCAGGGAGAAGGGGTGTCGTTCGAGCCCCTTATCCCTCCCGCAGGGAAAGGGGCTTTGATTCCCCGCTACCGTCCACACCCACTCAATGCATCAACACGATCTCTTCGGACGAGGTGGGATGGATGGCCACCGTCTCGTCGAAGTCGCGCTTGGTGGCGCCCATCTTCACCGCCACCGCAAACCCTTGCAGCATCTCGTCGGCGCTTTCGCCCAGCAGGTGCACACCGACCACGCGCTCTTCGTCGCCCACACAGACCAGCTTGAACAGGCTGCGCTGCGGAGCGTCGGCCAGCGCATGCAGCATCGGACGGAAATTGCTGCGGTACACGCGCACCGCACCGGTGTAACGTGCGCGCGCCTGCTCTTCGGTCAATCCCACGTGGCCGAGCGGCGGATGCGAAAACACCACGCTCGGTACGTTCTCGTAATCCATGCGCGCATCGGGCTGATTGCCGAACAGCCGATCCATCAACTTGCGCCCTGCCGCGATCGCCACCGGCGTCAGCCCGACCTTGCCCGCCACATCGCCGATCGCGTGGATCGTGGGCACGTTGGTGGTCTGCGCATCGTCCACCAGTACCTCGCCCTTGTCGCCCACTCTCACGCCGACTGCCTCTAGCCCCAGGCCAGCGGTATTGCCGCGCCGGCCCACGGCGAAGAACACCTTGTCGAAAACGTCGTTGCCCTGCTCGCGGGGGTGCAGCGGATGGCCGTGCACACGCAACCCGCCCTGCGCATCGCGTTCCAGGCCGGTGGTGGTGAACCCGAAGTGCAGGCGCACGCCCAGGTGGCGCAGATTGTCGGCCAACTGCAGGGTGAGCTCGGCGTCGAAGCGCTCCAGCAAGCGCTCGCCCTGCACGTAGAGATGCACACGGCTGCCAAGCGCCTGCAGCAGGCCGGCGATTTCCACCGCGATGTAACCACCGCCGATGATCGCCACCTGCGCCGGTGCATGGCAGAGATTGAAGAAATCGTCCGATACCTCGCCGTGTTCGGCACCGTCCACGTCCGGGCGCACGGGATGCGCGCCGGTTGCGATCACGATGTGCTCGGCGGTCACTGCGATGCCATCGCCGCCCATCACGGTATGGCGGTCCTGCAGGACGCCGCGCTGCGGAATCAGCACCACGCCGTCTTCGTTGAGGCGACGCCGATAACTGGCGTGGATGTTGGCGATATAGCCTTGCCGGTGCGTGACCAGCTCCTCCCACGCCAGTGTCGGCCGCGGCACGTCGAAGCCGAGGGCGCTGGCCAGTTCGATCTTGCCGGCCAGGTCAGCCGCCAGCCACATGGCTTTTTTCGGCACGCATCCGAGATTGACGCAGGTGCCGCCAAGCTCGCCAGGCTCCATGATCGCCACTCGTGCGCCATGCCTGGCGGCACGAAATCCTGCGGCCAGACCGCCGGAGCCGCCCCCCAGAACCAGCACGTCGTAGTCGTAACGCGCACTCATGCCTCACGCCCCGCCCGGTCGCGATGCGGATGCAGCGCAGGTGCGCGGCCGGTGATCAGATCGGTCATCAGTTGTCCGCTTGCAGTGCTCTTGCCGATTCCGAGCATGCCATGTCCGGCTGCGAGCCAGACGTGAGGACGGCCCACTATCGCGCCCAGCACCGGTGCATCGTTCCAGGTCGTCGGCCGCCACCCTTGCCGACGCCCGATCACCACCAGCTCGCAGGGCACGTGCAGGTACGTGTCCGCCGCACGCTCCAGCGCCGCCAGGCGCGTGACAGTGAGCTGGCGTCATGGCAGGAAGCGCGCCGCCTGGTCCTCCAGGCGCTGGCGCCTATCGCGCAGCAACGCCGCACGCCTGCGCGCTGGACTGCCAGTCGCACGCACTCACCGGTGCACAAAGCGCAGCAAGGACACGCACCGCCGGCCCACTTCCACCGGCACCGATCACCGCCACGTTCTCGCGCCCGCCAGCCGCTACTGGCTACGCGCCTGGCCGCGCCACATCGGCGGAACCCGCAGATAGGTTGCGCTGCGCCACAGCCATTCCACCGGCCCGAAGCGGAACCAACGCAACCACCACCGGCTCACCACCACCTGCACGGCGAACAACCCCACCGCGAACGGCAGCTGCCACACGCGCGGCAGCTGTTCGAAATAGCCCAACCCGTAGCCGTAGAAAATCCAGGTGCACAGCAGCGACTGCAGCAGGTAGTTGCTCAAGGCCATGCGCCCGGCAGGCGCAAGCCAGTCCAGATGCGATGCGAAACGGATCACCCACGCCGCGTAGCCGAGACTCATCAACGGCCCTGCAACCAGTGCCAGCGCGAAGGCCGCGCACACCCGCATGCCCAGGTCCGCCGGGTCCATCCACGGCGCCAGCGCGTAACTCAGCAGCATCACCCCCAATCCCAACGGCAAGGCGCCGTAGCGCAATACGCGGAACAGGCGCGGGAAGCGGTCGGGCGCGGCGATCGCACCGCTGCGCACGAACCAGCCGCCCAGCAGAAACATGCCGAGCATGGCCGGGCCGTTGATGCTGAGCCCGCTCAGTGCATGGCGCAGATCCTGCCAGCGCTGCGCGGTGGCCTGCAGATAGCTGCCGCTGCCGAATGCGGCGCGTTGCGCCTGCACGTTGGCCACGCTCTGCTGCGCCACGTCGGCCATGGCGGCCTTCCACTCCGCCGCCGATGCCGGGTCGGCCTGCAACATCGCACTGACGAGACCGGACACCAACGCCAATGCAGGCGCGCCGGCGTAGACCAGCGCGGCCAGCCATGGCAATGCCGCCACCGGTGCGCTGCGCGTGCTCAGCAGCACTACCGCCAACAGCGCGTAGGTCACCAGGATGTCGCCGGACCACAACAGCAGCGCGTGGACCAGGCCGATCGCCAGCAAGCCGGCGGTGCGGCGCAGATACATTCCGTAGAAACCGCGCCTGGCCTGTTCGGCACGCTGCGCCATCACCGCAAAGCCCATGCCGAACAACAGCGAAAACAAGGTGTAGAACTTGCCCTGCACGAAGAAGTAGACCAGCGCATCGGCCAGGCGGTCGGCGCCGTGCCAGTGCGGCTCCACGCCGCTGATGGCCAGGTCGAGCGGGCCGACGAAGGCTTCGATATTCATCAGCAGGATGCCGAGCAGCGCAAACCCGCGCAGCACATCCAGCACGGCGATGCGTTCGTGTGCGGCAGTGGGTAACAGCAGGTCGCGTGGCGTCATCGCAGCTCAGACATCAGGGCGCACGGTGGCCGCGCACAATGCAGACGGCCCGCCGAATGGCGGGCCGTCGGGGACACGGCCCTTATCGAGCGCGTCAATCGGGCGTTGCGCAGCAAGCAGCGGGCATCGGCCAAGCCTGGGCGCCTGGATGCAGGCGTGGCACCGGCCGAACCGGACCAGCCGCCGTCGCCCACGCATGGTGGCGCAGGCGTGCTGTTCGCGGTGTTCGGGAAAGCTGACAAGACGTCGTCAACAGTCGCCAGGTGGGTGCCGGCGGCGCGGCGGAACCAGTGTGAACGAGGGCACCTGCCGATTCCGGACACCGGCCACGCCCGCCTGGCGGCTGCGCAGTCGCTTTGGCGGCCGCTGTCAGTGGTGATGTCCGCCGTCGCCGTGGACATGCCCGTGGTCGCGCTCTTCCTGCGAGGCCTCGCGCACTTCGATGATCTCCACATCGAAATGCAGGTCCTTGCCGGCCATCGGATGATTGAGGTCGACGTCGACCACGCTCATGCCGACCTTCTGCACGGTGACCGCGCGCGGGCCGAAATTGGTCTGCAGCACCACCTGCGTGCCCGGCACCAGCTTGGTGGCACCAAAGTGCTTCTTGGGCACGCGCTGGCTCAGGCCTTCGCGGTATTCGCCATAGGCCTCGGCAGCCTTGACGTCGACGCCGAAGCTTTCGCCGGCTTGCTTGTCCATCATGGCCGCTTCCAGGCCGGGAATGATGTTGCCGTGGCCGATCAGGATCGCCAACGGATCGCGCTCCTTGGAGCTTTCGATCGGCTCCTGGCCGATCTCCGAAACGGTGTAGTGGAAGCGGACGACGCTGTCTTTTTCGATCTTCATGCGTGGCTCTGGATGAGGCTGCCCGGTGGCAGAGGGTGAAGGACGGCTTGTCGGCCGCCGGGTGCGCCGCCATCATGGCGACCTTCCGAACCGCCCATTATCCCGGCTCCATGCATATCACGCCAGTTTTCGCCGCTCGCACGCACCGCGCGACGGCCTGTCTGCTGCTGGGCCTGCTCCTGCTGGGCGGCTGTTCGTCAAAGCCGCAGGTGCGACGTCCGTCCGCTCCGCCGCCGTCGGCGCGGGTGTGGCCGCAGGTGACGCCGGCCAACCCGGCCGCCGCCAACGACATCCTGATGCGTGCCCTTGGCTTGGTCGGCACGCCCTACCGCTACGGCGGCAACACGCCGGACACCGGTTTCGACTGCAGCGGATTGGTCACCTACGTCTACAAGGACGTGCTGGCGCTGTCGCTGCCGCGCACCTCGCGCGACCTTGCCGCCATCCAGGGACCGCGGATTTCACCCGAGAAGCTGGCAACCGGCGACCTGGTCTTTTTCGGCTCCGGTGGCAGCGTGACCCACGTCGGAATTTATGTGGGGGAAGGCCGCTTCGTGCACGCCCCGACCACTGGCGGTACGGTCCGCTTGGATTTTCTCGACGGAGCTTACTGGCGTGACCATTATTCAGGTTCGAAGCGGGTTTTGCACTGAACTGTGACGCAAATCACAAGTCATAAAACGGAAAGTTAACTTTTTTTGAACGTAACGATTCGTTCACCAGGGCATCATCCCGCATCGACAGCAGAATTGTGATTCCCGCGTGACGAACGACGAACAGATCAACCCTGGCGCCGCCCCGCTTCCGCTCCGGAAACCGCTCCGCCTGCTTTGCGCCACCGCCCTCTGGATTGCCGCACTGCCCGCTCTGGCGCAAACCGCCAACAGCGCCCCATCCGCTCCGCAGACGACCACGCCAGACAGCGCCGTCGCCGCCGAGAAAGCCGCTACCCGCAGCCGCGCCGACGCCGCTGCCACCGCTACCCTGGCAGCCCTGCTTCCGCACCTTGCTGCCAACGACGCCATTCCGTTGATGGACCGTTCGGCGATGTTCGCCGGCGACCTCAGCCGCCTGCTCGCCAACTACGACGTGTCGCAGAGCGCAGCCAACGCTGCCCAGAACGCCGTGGCCGATAGCCGCGTGCAGGTGATCCTGCAGCGTGCCATGGCCCTGCTTGGCACCCCGTACGTCTGGGGTGGCGAATCCACCGAAGGCTTCGACTGCAGCGGCCTGGTCGGCTATGTGTTCAAGACCGCGCTGGGCATCGACCTGCCACGCGTCTCGCGTGACATCGCCCGCGACGAATCGGCCGAACTGATCAAGGACCCGAACGCGCTGAAGGCTGGCGACCTGGTGTTCTTCGGCAAGCGCGGCCGCATCGATCATGTCGGCCTGGTGGTCGGCGACGGCAAGTTCCTGCATGCGCCCAGCCGCGGCAAGGACGTGCGCGTGGATTCGCTCGCCAGCGGCTACTGGAGCGAGAAGTTCATCCAGGCGCGCCGGGTGCTGTAACGTCCCGAGCGCTCTGCGTCGACGATAGAAGGCCGCGGCACTCCCGCGGCCTTTTTTATGCGTTGCGCGGCGCAATGCAGGCGCGACATCGGTCATGTGACTGCCATGTGGCAACGCCCTCTGCCATCGCTGGCGCCCCCTGCCAGTAGAGCAAAGCGGGCCAGGCAGTCGAGCGATGCATCCATCGCTCGGCTGCCGCCGGCCAGAGCATCGCCAGCCCCGCAACCTATCGATCAACCCGAGGCATCGGCCTTGTAATGGGCCATGGTGTCCTCGATGCCCTTGCTCAGCTCCATCACCTTGAGCGCGTACTCGGCCAGGCGCTGATCTTCGGGCGTATCCGGCCGCCAGGAAGGCACTTCCACCGGCGTGACCCCGTCCGGATCCATCGCCACGAACACGATGATGCAGTGGGTGCACAGGCGCGAGTCGCCGCCCATCGGGCTGCGCGCGCGCACGTCGATGGCGAAATGCATGCTGCTGCGCCCGGTGTAGACCAGCTTGGCCGACACCGCGACCAGATCGCCGATACGCACCGGCGCCACGAAGCGGATACCGCCCACCGCCACGGTCACGCAGTAATGCCCGCTCCAGCCGCTGGCCGCGGCAAAGCCGACCTGGTCGATCCATTTCATCACCACCCCGCCGTGCACCTTGCCGCCGAAATTGACGTCGCTGGGCTCGGCCAGGAAACGAAATGTCAGATCACGCTGTTGGCCAATCACTGCACGCTCTCACCAGGTTGATGGGCTGGAAAGTGTGCCATGTGCACCCCGGCTCGCCTACGCGTCGATGCGCAATGCGGCTGCGTCGGTCGAAGAACAGCTCGCGGCGGACATTGCAGATCGCGGCTCGCGCGCGATCTGCCCTGCAGACAGTCGGACCGATAACGCGCTTCCATCGCTGCCCGCTTGGGCCAGGATCTTCAGCGGCGCCGTGCCACAGACCACGGAGGGACGGTCGGCCGGGGCGCGCCACGATCAGCGGGCGACAGCGCCCACGTTGTCCTGCTTGCGAAGACATAGCCAGGGAAAGTGCGGCTGTCGCCGTCTGAGCAATCGCCCAAGTCGCGCGGCGGGCCGGCGCGGATCGAACAGCCAGTGCACCTGGAATGGGTCGAAGGTGGCGTAGGTGTGCTGGTGGTACTGCCCGGCCAACGCCGGCACACCCAGCCCGGTGAAATAGCGCAGGCTGCGCGCGGCGCTCTCGGCGGCGCGCTGTCGATCCGCATACAGGGGGCTGTCGAGAATATGCAGTTCGCCGTCATCGCGTAGCTGGGCGAGCAGGTGACGTATCAGGGCGGCCGGATCCGGGAAGTACTGGATGCAGGCAGGCACCACGATCACATCGAATGCGTCGCGTGACAGCGCCACGGTCTGGATATCGGCGGCGACGAAACTGACACGTTGCTCGTGGCCGAACACGCGTGCGGCCTGGGCGAGCTCGGTGCGGTTGACGTCGACGCCGCAGACATCGCGTTGCAGCGCCCGTGCCAGCAGGTGCGACAGCCAGCCGTTGCCACAGCCCAGTTCCAGGATGGCGCCCTCGCCCGCCTGCGTGCGCAGGTGCTGCACCAGCAACGCGCTGGACAGCGCGCGCACTTGCCATTCGAGGCTGGCACCCAATGTGCCGCCCGGATGCGGCAGGCTGCGGACCTGGGCATCGGTATACACCCGGCCTTCCTGCCGCCGCACCTGCAGGTAGCGGTCCTCGAACGGATCCGCAGCCAGGCTGCGCTGCACGAACACGCCGTCGACCATCTCCAGCTCGTTCACTTGCGCCAGGCGCTCGCGCAGCACGGGAAATCCAACCGTCATCGGCCGCGCTCAGCGAAGCGGCTTGGCGCTGTCCGCAGGCGGATCTTCCAGCCCCACATTGGTGGAAGCGGCGTCGTAAACGGTCTTGTCGAGCAGGCCGGTTTCCTTGGCCACCAGTACCGGCACCAGCATCTGCCCGGTCACGTTGGTCATGGTGCGCATCATGTCGAGCACGCGATCGATCGCGTACAGGTACCCGATCACTTCCAGCGGCAGGTTGGCCGCGCTCAGCACTACCGTGGCCATGATCACTGCCGTACCCGGCACGCCGGCGGTGCCGAAGCTGCCCAGCACCGAGGCGATCAGCACCACGAAATATTGATTGGCGGTCAACGGCACGCCGGTGTATTGGGCGATGAACACCGCGCACAGCGCCGGGAAGATCGCCCCGCAGCCATCCATCTTGATGCTGGCGCCCAGCGGCACCGCGAACGCGGCGTAGTCCTTGCTCACGCCCAGGTTATGCGTGATCGAACGCATCGCCACGGGCATCGCGGCAAAGCTCGACGAGCTGACGAAGGCCACCTGCATGCCCGGCGCCGCGCCGCGGAAGAACTTCCACGGATTCAGCCCATGCACCAGCAACAGGCTGCTGTAGACCACCACGATGTGGATGGCGCAGGCCAGGTACAGCGCCAATACGAAACTGCCGAACGGCAGCAGCTTCTGGAAGCCATAGCTGCCGACCAGGCCGGCGATCAGGCCGAAGGTGCCGAGCGGGGTCATCTCCAGCACGAAGCGCGTGACCTGGATCATGATGTCGCTCATCTGCGCGGTGAGCTTGCGGGCATCGGCCACGCGCTCGCCGAGCTTGACCATCGCAAAGCCCAACAGTGCGGCGAAGAAGATCACCGGCAGGATCGAGCCGCGCCCGGCCGCCAGCACGGTTTCGCCGGCGGCATTGCTCTTGGTGCCGATGCCGGTCAGCGCGTAGAACGGATTGGACGGCACCACGTCCAGCAGCACCTTGATCGGGCTGGGCACATCGCGCGGTTTCCAGCTGGAGTCCACGCTCAGATTGAAGTGGCCGGCGCCCGGCTGCAGCAGCGTGCCCACCGCCAGCCCCACGCCAACGGCCAAGGCCGCGGTGATCACGAACCACACGAAGGTGCGCCCGCCCAGCGCCGCCACCGACTTCTGCCCGTGCAGCGAGGAGATCGCATTGATCACCGCGAAGAACACCAGCGGCACGGCGATCATCTTGATCAAGGTGACGTACAGATCGCCCAGGGGACCGAACCACACCTCGGCCGCCGGCCCCATGGCCCAGCCAGCCAGCGCGCCCAGGACGAAGCCGGCCACCACGCGCTGCCAGAACGGAATGCGCAACCAGGCCGCAACCAGTCTCATGTCGTCGAATCATCCGGGGGGAGAGTGCATGCACCTTATCGCAGGGGCGCCTTGCCCGCGAGGCCAGGACTGGAACAGCGGCGTGTCATCTGTGCGACGGACGCGGGCCGGCATAATGCGCACTGATTCAGTCACGAGTTCGAACCCGATGCGTTACCGCCTGCCCGTCCTCGCCACCCTGACCACGCTGTGCGTGGCCGCCTGCGCCTCCTCCGGCACTACCGCCTCCGCACCTGCTGCGATCAAGGTGGACGTGCCGCCGGTGACGCATCCAGCCGGCGAGACCCCGCAGTGGTGGTACCGCTCCGGCGCGGCGCGTGCGGCCGGCAACGGCGCGATGGCCGGCAAGGCACGCAATGTGATCCTGTTCCTGGGCGATGGCATGAGCCTGACCACGGTGGCGGCCGCGCGCATCCTGGATGGCCAGCGCAAGGGCGGCCCGGGCGAAGAGAATCTGCTGTCGTGGGAACAGTTCCCCGCCACCGCCTTCAGCAAGACCTACAACACCGATTCGCAGACCCCCGATTCGGCCGGCACCATGACCTCCATCACCACTGGCGTGAAGTCGCACATGGGCGCGATCGGCGTCAGCAGCGGCAGCCGCAGCGACTGCGCCGACAGCTTGAACAAGGGCCTGCTGAGCTGGTTGCAGCTGGCCGATAGCGCCGGCATGGCCACCGGTATCGTCACCACCACCCGTATCACTCATGCCACCCCCGCGGCCACCTACGCGCACTCGCCAGAGCGCAACTGGGAAAACGACACCGACCTGCCCGAGACCGCGCGCACTGCCGGCTGCCAGGACATCGCCCAGCAGCTGCTGTCCACCGCACGCTACGGCCGCGGCCCGCAGGTGGTGCTGGGCGGCGGCCGTAGCCAGTTCCAGACCGTGCAGGAGCGCGACCCCGAGTACGACGACAAGGTCGGCCTGCGCCTGGACGGGCGCGATCTGGTCGCCGAGTGGAAGCAGGCGCACCCGCAGGGCGCCTATGTGTGGAACCAGCAGCAGCTGCAGGCCGCAGCCGGCGCACCGGCATTGCTGGGGCTGTTCGAACCGGACCACATGCAGTTCGACCACGACCGCAACCCCACACCGCAGGGCGAGCCCAGCCTGACCGAGATGACCCGCACCGCCATCCAGTCGCTGTCGCGCGACCCCAACGGCTTCGTGCTGATGGTCGAAGGTGGACGCATCGACCACGCCAACCACGCCGGCAACGCGTATCGCGCGCTGGACGAAACGGTGTCGCTGTCCGATGCGGTACGCACTGCCGTGCAGACCGCACCGCCGGACACCTTGATCATCGTCACCGCCGACCATTCGCACACGCTCAATTTCGTGGGCTATCCGGTGCGCGGCAACCCGATCCTGGGCAAGGTGCGCGGCACCGGTGGCGAGGAAGGCGACCGCACCCAGCTGGCCACCGACATGGCCGGCCAGCCCTACACCACGCTCAGTTACGCCAATGGCCCCGGCTACACCGGCGCCAGCAACGCGCAGCCGGCCGGCTCCAAGAAATACCCGCATGAACCCAGCAGCAGCGAGCCGGCTGCAGGCCGCCCGGACCTGACCCATGTCGACACCGAAGCGCCCGGCTACATGCAGGAAGCATTGGTGGCGACCAAGTCCGAAACCCACGGCGGCGAAGACGTCGGCATCTGGGCCACCGGCCCGGGCAGCGCCGCGTTCCGCGGCACGCTGGAGGAGAACGTGATCTACCACGTGATCGTGCAGGCCACCCCGCGGCTGCGCGAACGCCTGTGCAGGGCCGGCACCTGCGATGCCGCCGGGGTACCGGTGGAACTGCCCAAGCCGGCCACGTTCGAGGCGGCGGGCAGGCGCTGAGATGCCGGCCGGAGTGCGGCAACGGACAGGCGCGCGCGCCGCGCGATGGGCGGATCGGTGCTTGGCCATTGGCGGCGGCCGGCACGCCATCGGTGCACGTCGTTGCAAGGCGGGTGTGCGGACTCAGTCAGCCCGCGGGATGCAATCGATCGCCGGCCGGCCGCGTGTCGTCTGCACCATGGGATCCTTGCGCAGCACGAGGCCTTGATGACTGCCACGTTGTCACTGCTGCCTGTCACACCCCCCGGCCCGGTACTCATCGCCTATAGCGGCGGCATGGACTCGACGGTGCTGCTGCATGCGCTGGCCGCCTTGCAGGCGTATCGCGACCACGGCCTGCGCGCGCTGCACGTGCATCATGGCCTGCACGCCGATGCCGATGTCTGGGCGGCGCACTGCCGGCGGACCTGCCAAGCGTTGGACGTCCCGCTGCAGATCGTGCACGTGCAGGTCGCACGCGACAGCGGCCTGGGGCTGGAAGCGGCCGCCCGCCAGGCGCGCCACGCCGCCTTTGCCGACGCCCTTGCATGCGGCCAATGGCTGGCACTGGCGCATCATCGCGACGATCAGGCCGAGACCTTCCTGCTGCGCGCCCTGCGTGCCTCCGGCCCGGATGGGCTGGCGGCCATGCGCGCGCAGCGGCCATTCGCCGCCGGTACCTTGTGGCGCCCGTTGCTGGCGCACGCACGCGACCAGCTGCAGACCTACGCATACGAACATGGCCTGCAGTGGATCGACGATCCCAGCAACGCCGATCCGCGTTACGACCGTAATTTCCTGCGCACCCACATCCTGCCGTTGCTGCAGCACCGGTGGCCGCAGGCCAGCGAGGCCCTGGCACGCAGCGCGCAGCTGAGCGCCGACGCCGGCGACCTGCTGCTGCACGATGATCTGGCGCTGCTGCCCGCCCTGCTCACCCGACGTGGCGCGCTGGATCTGCAGTTGCTCGCGGCGCAGCCCACCGCACGACAGCCGCGCCTGTTGCGCGCCTGGGCGAACGCGGCGGGCGCGCCGCCGCTCCCTGCGCAAGGCGTGGCAGCGTTGCTGCGGGAGATCGACCTCCCCGCGCCCGACCGCCAGGCCTGCTTCGCTTGGCAGCAAGTCCAGGTGCGACGCTGGCGCCAGTGTCTGTATCTGCTCCGCCCCACGGCCACGTGGCCAGCACAGTGGTCCGCTTACTGGGACGGCGCCCGGCCCTTGCAACTGCCCGATGGTGCAACGCTGGCCCTGCACGCGCCGCAAGCGCTGCGCTTCGCCCACCCGTTGCTGGTGCGCGCCCGTCACGGCGGCGAGCGCATCGTGCTGCCCCAGCGCAGTCACTCGCATCGGCTCAAGCACCTGCTGCAGGCCTCGGACCTGCCGCCGTGGCAACGCGAGCGCCTGCCCATCCTGTGCGACGGTGCGCAAGTGCTGGCCGCCGGCGATCGCATCGTTTCGGGCGCCCTGCACGCCTGGCTGCAGGACAACCACGCCAGCCTGCACTGGCAGGCAAGCAGCCAGGCGAATTGACCGCCCTGGCTGCGCCCCGCACACTTCCACGATGGCCAAGAAGTCCTTGAACGAAACGTCCCCGGTTGCCCGCTTCGAACAGTCGCTGGAAGAGCTCGAGCAACTGGTGCAGAAAATGGAGGTCGGCGACCTGAGCCTGGAGCAGTCGCTCAGCGCCTACGAACGCGGCATCGGCTTGTACCGCGATTGCCAACAGGCGCTGGAACACGCCGAACTGCGCGTGCGCATGCTGACCGACCCCGCACGTCCCGAGCTCGCCGAACCCTTCGAACCGCCCGCACAGGACGGCGGCTGAGGTGAGGTCCAGCGTGTTCGACCACTGGATCGCTCGCACCGAGCGCAATCTGGATGCCTGCCTGCCCATGGCAACGCTACCGCCGCAGCGTTTGCACGCGGCGATGCGGCATGCGGTGCTGGGCGGTGGCAAGCGCATGCGGCCGCTGCTGGTGTACGCCAGCGGCGCACTGTTCGGCGCTGCGGAAGACCTGCTGGATACGCCTGCGGTGGCGGTGGAACTGATCCACGCCTATTCGCTGGTGCACGACGACTTGCCGGCCATGGACGACGATGCCCTGCGCCGCGGCCAGCCCACCGTGCACATCGCCTTCGACGAAGCCACCGCGATCCTGGCCGGCGACGCCCTGCAGGCCCGTGCGTTCGAACTGCTGGCCATGGCACCGGTGGGCGCCGAGCTGCGGGTCGGCTGGTTGCAGAGTCTGGCTACCGCCGCGGGCGCCGCCGGCATGTGCGGCGGCCAGGCGCTGGATATCGACGCCACCGGCCAGGTGCAATCCCTGCACGAACTGCAACGCATGCATACGCTCAAGACCGGCGCGCTGATCCGCGCGGCGGTGCGCATGGGCGCGCTGAGCGGTGCGGCTACGCCGGCCGACCAGCAGCGCCTGGACGACTTCGCCGATGCGCTGGGGCTGGCGTTCCAGGTCCGCGACGACATCCTGGACGTGGAATCGAGTTCGGCGCAGTTGGGCAAGACCGCAGGCAAGGATGCCGCGCAAGCCAAATCCACCTACCCCGCCCTGCTCGGCATGGACGGTGCCAAGGCCAAGCTGGCCGAGCTGGCGACACGCATGCACGACGTGCTGCAGCCCTACGGTCCGCCCGGTGAGACCCTGGCGACCCTGGGCCGGTTTGCGGTGGACCGCGCGCACTAGGCGCGGCTGACCGAGCGTGTGAGCGGCTGCCAGGCGCTTGACGGTGCAAGGGCGCAGTGCTGAGCGACACATGCCGATTCCGAATCGCGGCTGCGCCGGTCTGTTGTCGGTTGGTCGCGCAGAGGGGTTGGGAATGGCTGCATGCGCAACAGACAAAGACGCCAGTTCCTGACATGCGGGGCAGCCGTTGCCTGGATCTCATGCCGTGCATTCGTAGGTCACGCTTCCCGGCCCTTCCCACACTCACCGACAGCCGCTCCCACCTTCGCCTACCGCCCGGGTGCGCATGCAAACAGGCCAGGACTGACGACCATCGCTGCATCCAAAGCGGATTGAGCGCCTGATTCCGGCCGCGATTGCACGTGCCGGGAGTCCGAGGCCGAAAACGTCGCCGTACGCGGTATGCCAGACGCCCCAGCGCACCTCGGCCCGCCGTTGCCCGGTACTCATGCCGTGTGGCTGCATCCAATCCAATGCATGGCTCCGTGCCAGCTCACGGCAATGCCAGGCTGCCAGCGCATGGACAGCGTGTGCCGCATGCACCCCCAAGTTCGCGTTACACGACACCTTTGCGCATTCCGTGCGCCACCGCACGGTCCATCACCTGGGTTCATTCATGCAACAGGCGAGCCTGGTCACAAAACGACACATTGGTCGCCAGCGTTTGTGTCAGCCGGCGACACATGACCGAGCCCATTTCATGACCTCCGGCACGCTTTATTGCTGAATTATATGCATCGGTGATGTATCAGCAGGCATAACCGATGCACGACATTCAGAAATATCGCTAATTGAACGACTTGTCGCGCCCGCTCGCTCTGCCTAGGTTTGGATCGCCCGCGCTCGCGGGCGTCCCCCGACCAAGGAGAGTCACTGGTGAAGAATGTTTTTCTTGCATCGTTTGCAGCAGGCACGCTCGCCGTCGTTGGCGTGCTCGGTTCGGCGCAGGCGCAGTCGTTGCGCGGCCCGGTTCCGTTGACCATCGAACTGTCGCCAGTGGCCGACCAGGCCGGTCGACACCAGGGCAAGATCGCCGTCACGGTCACCAACAACGGCAGCCAGATCGCCCGCGTGCCGACCTATCAATTACCGCTGAAGTCGCTGGACAACGGCATCCTGGAAGTCAGCCGTGACGGCGCGCCGGTGAAGTACACCGGACGCCTGGTCAAGCGTGGCCTGCCGAAGGCCGCGGATTTCACCATTCTGCAGCCGGGCCAGAGCGTCAAGGGCCAGGTCGATCTCGCCGGCGCCTACGACCTGTCCACCAGCGGCAACTACACCATCCAGGTGCGCTCGTCGCTGCAGTACGCCTCGCTGTCGGACGGTAGCCTGATGAAGGCCGCCAACGGTCAGCCGGCCGTGGCCACCAGCACCCCGCTCACCGTCTGGCTGGACGGCGTCAATCGCGGCGTGCAGCGCCAGCTGGCCATTGGCCCGACCGCCGTGGTCAACGGCATCAACTACCTCAACTGCAGCACCACCCGCACCAACCAGGCCGCCAGCGCCGTCACTGCCGCACGCAACTATTCGCAGAACGCACGCAACTATCTCAATGCCGGCAGCACCGGCGCGCGCTACACCACCTGGTTCGGTGCCTACAACGCCTCGCGCTATAGCCGGGTCAGCTCCAACTTCGTCAACATCGACAACGCACTGGACCAGAACAACGGCCAGCTGACGATCAACTGCAGCTGCGAGGCGGATCTGGCCGATGCCTTCGCCTACGTCTATCCGAACCAGCCGTACGAGATCCACGTGTGCAACGCGTTCTGGAGTGCGGCCACGACCGGTACCGACTCCAAGGCCGGCACGCTGGTGCACGAAACCAGCCACTTCACCGTGGTGGCAGGCACCGACGACGTGGTCTACGGCCAGAGCGGCGCGCGCAACCTGGCCCGCACCAATCCGGCCCAGGCCATCATCAATGCCGACAGCCACGAGTACTTCGCCGAAAACACTCCGGCGCAGAACTGAGTGCACAGGCGTTGAAACGACAAAGGCCCGGCATTGCTGCCGGGCCTTTGTATTTACGCAGTACGCGATTACTTGATCAGGCGCAGCGCGAACGGATAGCGGTAGTGCTCGCCGTTGTTGGCCTTGACCGCGGCCAGGATGCAGAACACCAGGCTGGCGATCCACACCAGGGTCGGCAGGAAGAACAGCAGACCGAACGTCACCGTGGCGATGACCACCGCCACGATCATCGCCAGCGTCACCGTGATCTGGAAATTCAACGCTTCCTTGGCCTGATCGGTGGCGAACGGCTTGGAAGGACTCGCATCCTTGCTGATCAGCCAGATCACCAGGGCACCGATGAAATAGGTCAGGATGCCCAGCAGATGCGCTGCCAGGGCAAGGGTGCGCTCCCCGGACGGCGCACCGGTTCCGATCGGCGGCGGCGGTGGTGCGGTGTGTGTCTCGAATTCGCTCATCTGTCTCCCCAAACATGATTGTGGTGCGGCGGACTATAACAACGATTCAGCCAGCCACCAGTGTGGGAAGACATGGTCCCCGCTTCATCCCCTGCATTCGGGGCGATGCGTATGCCCGGGCCGCACGCTCACGCCGGCGGCGAGGCGGGGTGATGGCGGTCAGTAGCGGGAACGATAATGTCGCAACCTGCTGCTGTCGCAAGTGCATTACGCCGCCGCCAGCAGCATCCGGATGAGATCGGGATCGGTCGGACCAACCACCCGACGCCAGCGATCCCCAGCATCGGCACCGACAGCAGCGCGCTCGCCACCAACGACCCGATGCCCAGCACCACTGCCTTCCGGGCCTGCTACGCGGAGAGCAGCCACCTATCCCGCCTCGCCCTCCGCGCCGCAGCCGGTAGCAGCCATGGCACACCAGCCACCACAGCGCACAGCCTCCCAGGTGCACCGTGCCAATAGTGGGAAGCGGCCGACCCGCGTCGAAATGTGTACTGCCGCAAAGTGCGCTGTTCTATCGACGCAGGACTACCGGTCCTGGTGTTGGCTGCACCATCGTCATGGGTCGGCGTTGGCGCATGGCTTCGGTCATTCGTTACCAGCCACCGTCATTCTGCCGACCAGCACCGAGCCGATCCTGACGTGCGAGCGCGGGTCCACGTCGCTGCCCACCGCTTCGATGCCGGCGAACATCTCGCGCAGGTTGCCGGCGATGGTCAGCCCGTCCACCGGATAGGCGATGGCGCCGTTCTCGATCCAGAAGCCGCCGGCGCCGCGCGAGTAATCGCCAGTCACCGGGTTCACGCCATTGCCCATCAGCTCGGTGACCAGCAGACCGCGCGACATGCCGGCGATCATCGATGCCAGATCGCCGGCGTTGGCGCTGACCTGCAGGTTGTGCACGCCGCCGGCGTTGGCGGTGGTTTGCAGCCCCAGCTTGCGCGCCGAATAACTGCCCAACACGTAGCGCTGCAGCACACCGTCGGTGATCAGGGCCGAGCGCCGCGTCGCCACGCCTTCGCCATCGAATGCGGCCGAGCGCAGCCCGCGGCGCAGATGCGGTAGTTCCTCGATGTTGAACCAGTCCGGGAACAGCTTGGTGCCGACGCTGTCGAGCAGAAAGCTGGCGCGGCGATACAGCGCGCCGCCGGACACCGCGCCCAGCAGATGCCCCACCAGCGAGCGCGCCACTTCCGGCGCGAACAGCACCGGCAACGGGCCGGTGGGCAGCGAACGCGGCTGCAACCGCGCCACGGTACGCTCGGCGGCATGCCGGCCAATGGCATCCGGCGCCTCCAGGTCTTCGCGTGCCAGTGCGCTGCTGTACCAGCCATCGCGCTGCATGCCGTCGCCCTGCCCAGCGATCAGCGCGCAGCTGATCGAATGATGCGTGCCGCGCTCACGACCCACGAAGCCATGCGAGTTGGCATATACCGACAGGCTGAGACCGGTGCTGGCCGAAGCGCCGTCGGAATTGCTGATGCGCGCATCGGCATCGCGCCCGGCGGTTTCGCAGGCCAAGGCCAGGTCCACCGCGGTGTCGGCATCCAGCGCCCACGGGTGCCAGCTGTCGAGCTCGGGAAACGCCTGCGCCATCAGCTCCGGGTCGGCCAGGCCGGCGGCCGGATCGTCTTCGGTATAGCGCGCGATCGCGCAGGCCTGTGCCACCGTGGCTTCCAGGCTCGCCTCCTGCAGATCGGCGGTGCTGGCGCTGCCCTTGCGCTTGCCGAAATACACCGTCACCGCGATACCGCGGTCGCGGGTGGATTCGACGGTTTCCACCTCGCCCAGGCGCACGTTCACATCCAGTCCGCGCTCTTCGCTACAGCTCACTTCGGCCTGGGTGGCGCCGGCCGCACGGGCGCGCTCGAGCAGGCGCTGGGAGATCTCGGTCAGCGCATCCAGGCGCTGCAGGCTGTCGTCGGTGACACGGGTTTCGGGGGCAAGTGCGTTCAATGCTTTATCCTTTGGCAGCGGATCCATCCGCAAGAACCCGGCCATCCCTGGCCGGACTGTCTGATTTGGATGCGGATCCGTCCGCAAGAACCCGGCCGTTCATGGCCGGAGATGTTTATCAACCAAGTTTCGGGATGTAGTGGCGATGCGCGGACGTGATGAAGACACCGGTGAATTTCGTGGCGCCAGCCGCAGCCAGCAGCGGCGCGAAGCGCTGGAGATCTTTGCGCTGGGCGAAAAGCTGGTCGCGCTCACGCCGGCCCAGCTGGCCAAGCTGCCGGTGCCCGAATCGCTGATTCCGCATATCGAAGAAAGCAAGCGCATCACCTCGCATATCGCCCACAAGCGGCAGCTGGCGTTTCTGGCCAAGCACATGCGCCGCGAGGACGACGAAACCCTGGACGCGATCCGCGAGGCGCTGGATGCCAACAGCGACACCGCGCGCCGCGAAGTGGCCGCGATCCACCGTGTCGAGCGCTGGCGCGAACGCCTGCTCGCCGAAAGCGACACCGCGCTGGCCGAACTGCTGGAAACCTACCCGGACGCCGACCGCCAGCAACTGCGCCAGCTGGTGCGCAACGCGATCCACGAACGCGCCAAGAACAAACCCCCGCGCGCCTATCGCGAGCTGTTCCAGGTGCTGCGCGATCTGTCTCGAGCGCAGGGAGTGGAGAGTGGGGATTCGGGATTGGACGACGAGCAGGATCTGGAAGACGACGAATAGCGCCTGGCGGCCACAATCGCGGAGCAGCTCAACCAGCGCCTCCGCCGCAGCCAGCCGCGGCAGCATGCGTCCAGCATCAGCAACCTGGGTAGGCGACACCTGAGCGCCGAGGACGCTACGCGCCTCTACCGCTGCGCCGCCCGATGCTCTGATCCCGATTCCCGGTATCAAGCCCGACGCAGCACAGGGCATGGCCACATGGCGCCCCGCTCCTGCCGTTACGACTCCCGAATCCCGGCTCCCAAATCCCCGCATCTCAGGCCTGCGTTCCGCCAACCGTAATGCCGTCGATCAGCAGCGACGGCTGGCCCACGCCCACCGGCACGCTCTGGCCGTCCTTGCCGCAGACGCCCACGCCTTCGTCCAGCGCCAGGTCATTGCCGATCATGCGCACCTTCTGCATGGTTTCCGGGCCGTTGCCGATCAGGGTGGCACCCTTCACCGGCGCGGTGACCTTGCCGTCTTCGATCAGGTAGGCCTCGGTGGCCGAGAACACGTACTTGCCGCTGGTGATGTCGACCTGGCCGCCGCCGAAGTTCACTGCATAGATGCCCTTCCTGACCGAGCGGATCATTTCCTGCGGGTCGTGCTGGCCGGCGCGCATGTAGGTATTGGTCATGCGCGGCATGGTCAGGTGCGCGAACGATTCGCGGCGGCCGTTGCCGGTGGGCGCCACGCCCATCAGGCGGGCGTTGTGGCTGTCCTGCATGTAGCCCACCAGCACGCCGTCCTCGATCAGGGTGGTGCACTGGCTGGGCGTGCCCTCGTCGTCGATGTTGAGCGAGCCGCGACGCCCATCCAGGGTGCCGTCGTCGACGATGGTCACGCCCGGCGAGGCCACGCGCTCGCCGATGCGCCCGGCGTAGACGCTGGTGCCCTTGCGATTGAAATCGCCTTCCAGCCCGTGGCCGACCGCCTCGTGCAGCAATACGCCGGGCCAGCCCGGGCCGAGCACGACCGGCATCACGCCGGCCGGTGCGGGGATGGCATCCAGATTGACCAGCGCCTGGCGCAGGGCCTCGCGCGCAAAACCTTCCGGGCGGCCATCGGCGAACAGTTCGGCATAGCCATAGCGGCCACCACCACCTGAGTAGCCGGACTCGCGGCGGCCGTTGTGCTCGACGATGACCTGCACGTTCAGCCGTACCAGCGGGCGCACGTCGGCCGCCAGCACGCCATCGCTGCGCGCGATCAGTACGGTATCCACGCCGCCGGACAGGCTCACCATCACCTGCTTGACGCGCGGGTCGGCGGCGCGCAGGAACTGGTCGATGCGGCGCAGCAGGTCCACCTTGGTGGCGCTGTCCATGTCGTCGATCGGGTCGGTGGCCGGGTACAACGCACGGCCATTGCCACGCACCAGCGCGCGGCTGGGGTGCGCGCCGCCATCGCGCGAAATCGCGCGCGCCGATTGCGCCGCTTCCAGCAGGGTGTCGCGCTGGATATCGTCGGAGTATGCAAAGCCGGTCTTTTCGCCGGCGATCGCGCGCACGCCCACGCCTTGTTCGATGGAATGCGCGCCGTCCTTGACGATGCCGTCTTCCACGCTCCAGCTCTCGCGCCGCGAATGCTGGAAATACAGGTCGCCGAAGTCGATACCGGGGCCCAGCAGGGCACCGAAGGTGCGGTCCAGATGGCCGGCGTCCAGGCCGGAAGGAAGCAGCAGCCGGGTTTCGGCCAGAGTGAGAGCGTTATCGGTCATGCGATCAGGATGGGGCCCGCGCGCCGGGGAGACAAGTCGTCCGGCTGAATCGGGCGCGCCGCTATCATCGCCGGATCGTTCCTTTCGCTGCGCCTGCGCATGAAGCTCATCGCCCACGTCCTGGACGGCCACACGCTGGACATCCGCCCTGCCCCGCACGCGCGCGACTGGATGGATGCCACCGACCAGCGCTACGCCTACCGCTGCCTGCCGTTGGCGATCGCCAATGCGCATGGCTGGGAGCTGCTGTGCCAGTCCGGCTTCCAGGCGCAGTGGGATGGCAGCGATGGGCTGGACGCCATTGCCATCAGCGCCGATGCCGGCACTGCCGCGCCGGCGATCAGCCATTTCGGCTACGGCGTGCTGACCTTCCATGTGCCCTGCCTGTTCCGCACCGACAGCGGGGTCGACCTGTTCGTCACCGGCCCGTTGAACCGGCCCAAGGATGGTATCGGCGCATTGAGCGGCCTGGTGGAAACCGACTGGAGCCCCTCCACCTTCACCATGAACTGGCGTTTCACCCGGCCCGGCAAGGTGCGCTTTGCGGCCGGCGAGCCGTTCTGCCATCTGTTCCCGCTGCAGCGGCAGTTGATCGAGCAGGTGCAACCGCAGTGGAAGCCGCTGTCCGAAGCGCCGCAACTGGCGCAGCAGCATGCCGACTGGACGCACAGCCGCACCCGCTTTCTGCAGGAACTGCCCGACGCGCAATCGGCGGCGGCGCGCGAAAAGTGGCAGCGCGGCTATTTCCGCGGCGTCGCCGGAGCAGACCAGACGCCGCAACCGGGCCACCGTGCCCGTCTGCGCCTGCCGATGTTCACCCGCGCCGGTAGCGACGAGGACGCAGCAGGCGGCTGAGCGCACGCTGCGCATCGAGGCGCGTGCGAGGCGGCCGGTGGCGGACCGGCCGGCCGTTGCTGGCAGCCACGCCGGCAGCTCGGCAGCCCAGCTCCGTATCGCTTGGGAATACGCCTGTCAGGCCATCCGCGCACGCTGCACTACAGCGCCAGGTGGCGTCAGCGCGCCGGTCCAGCAGGCGTAGCAGGTTTGCCGGCAGGCGCCGGCTTGCTCGGCGCACGTTCGCGATCACGCTCGCGTTCGACCACATCCACCTGCGGGTCCTTCCAAGGCCCGGTGACGTGATAGGTCTTGGCGCCGATCGCACCCAGCGGCTTGCCGAGCACCGCGTTGGCAGCAGCGCCCACCGCCGCACCCACCGGGCCGCCGGCCACCGCGCCGACCACGGTCAGCAGGTTGCCGGCCTTGGGGTTGACGTCCACGGTCTGGTCGAAGGTCTGCGCGCGCAGATCGGTCTGCCCGCGAATGGCGATATCGGCCGCCGGTCCGGCAATGCGGATGGCATCGGTCCGCGCGAAGCCCTCGCCAAAGCGCACCTCGCCGTCCAGCGTGTTGAAGGCCAGCCCCTTGGAGAAGAAATCGCGGAAGTCGAACATCAGCCGGCGCGGCAGCTGCGCCACGCTGAGCAGGCCGAGCACGCGCCCGGCACCCGGCTCCACTTCCAGCAACTGGCCGTTGCGGATGTCCACCTTGAGATTGCCGTCCAGCGAGCCGAGCGCAAAGCCGGTCGGCGAGCCCTGCCAGCCGGCGTTGAGTTCCAGCTGGCCTTCGCCGCCGCGCAACTGCCCGCCCAGGGTGAGGTTCTGCAGCAGGTTGCCCAGGTTGCGGCTGTCCACGCGTGCCGACAGCCGCGTGCTGGCGGCCTCGCCCTTGCCGCGCCAGGCGCCAGTCAGGCCGATGCTCTGGTCGTCCGAGCGCAACTGCAACTGATCCACCTGCATGCCGTCGGTGAGCCGGCTGCTGCGCAGGATCGCCGCGCCCAGCGTCATCTTGCCGACCCGCAGGTCGTCGATGTCCAGCGCCAGCGGCGGGATCGAGACCGGGTCGAACTCGGCCACCGCGCGGCGTGCCGGTTCGGGCAGCGCGCCGGCCAGCGGGTCGCCCGGCTCGGGCGCGGCGGGCTGGGGCGCATCGGCCACCGGCTGCCAGCGCACGGTGCTGAGCTTGCCCTGCACCGTGCCGCCCTCGGCATTGGGCACGGTGAGTTGGCCGGCCAGCGAGGGGCCGTCCAGGGTGACCGCCACCGCATCGCGGGTCGGGCGTAGCCGCAGCCGCGTCTGCGGAAACACGCCGCCGATCATCAACAGCCGGTCGGCCTGCACGTCGACCTGTTGCAACGGCACCGCATCCTTCCTGGCAGGTACCGGCTGGCCCGGCAGTGGCGGCATGTCCGGATCGCTGCTGCCGCGTGCCAGGCTGATCCAGTCGATCGCATCCAGCGAGGCGGTGCGGCCGGTCACCACCAGTCCATTGGCGGGCGGGCGCTCGCTCACCGTGTCGGTGCCCATGACCACGCGCACGCCGGTCTGCTCGCCGTGACTGCTGGCCTTCAATGCCACCAGCTTGCCGAACGCCACATCGATATCGCCATCGCCCACCGGCAAGACCACCTTGACCTGGGTGTCCAGCGGGCGGGGGGCCGGCTTGTCCAGGGGCGCCGGCAGGTCCAGCGTGGTGCCGACCAAGTTCGAGCGCAGCGTCAGCAGCGCCTGCGCATCCGGCTGGCCCGGCCTGGGCAGCGGCACGTCCACCCCCACCTGCCATGGCGCACTGCCATGCACGTAGGGGCGTAGCCATTCCATCTGCGGCGCGCGGTCGAACAACTCCCTGGCGTCCACGGTGGCGTTGAAGCGTGCTTCGAAGGCCTGCGCCGGGTCCTGCACGAAGCCGCCGGCACGCAGCGCCAGCTCGCCGCTGCGGCCCTGGTGCTGCACGCGCAACTGCTCGGCCGCAAAGCCGCTGTCGCGGTACTCGGCCTGCCCGCTGACCTGGTCGAAGGCCAGGTTCCAGCGCGCATCGGCCAGCTTTGCGCCCTGCAGCGCCACCGTGCCCTGCAGATGCCCGCCCACGCCCTTGGTGCGCAACGGGCGCAGCAGGTCGAAGCTCACCGCCGCCGGGCCGGACACGGTGAGGTTGCGCAAGGTGTCGCCATAACGGCGCTCCAGCGGACTCTGTCGCAGCATGCCCAGCAGCTGCGCCGCGTCGGCCTGGGTGGAGGCGCGCACGTAGAGCTCGGAGGTCTTGAAGCTGGGGATTCCCGCGTCCAGCTGCGCGATCGGGGTGCCGGCAAGATCGCCCTGCCCCTGCAACGAGAAGCCGTTGCCGATAAAGCTCAGATCGGCCTGCACCTGCTCCATCGCCGGCCAATCCGGCTGGAAGCGGATCACGCCATCGCGGATGTGCCCGAACGCCTCGAAGCGCCCATCGTTGTTGTCGAACGGCCAGTCGTCCAGATCGCCGCTGACCAGGCCGGTGCCGCCGGTGACCACGCCGCCGGCCACGGCCATGTCCAGCCAGTCGATGGCGGCCTTGCTCATCTTGGAGCGGATCCAGAACTTGCGCGCCACCGGCAGCGCCACCTCGTCCAGCTGCGCGGCCAGTTGCATGCGCGGGCGGCTGCCGTCGTTCTGGAACCACAGCCCGCCGCGCACGTTGGCGCCGTAGTCGCTGGCCTGCACACGCAACGCCGGGGTGGCCACCTGCCAGCCGGCGCCCTCGCGCCAGCCGACGATCTTGCCGGCCAGCTGGATCTGATGCACCACCCCGAAGCCGGTGGGCCAGTCGAAGCGCACCGTGGCATCGGGCGCGGTTTCCAGTTCGCCGCCCTGCGCATCGCCATCGATACGGCCGCGCAGGCCGCTGATGCCCGGCGCATTGCCCACCGGCAGGAAGCCGAGCTCGTCGATGCGGCCTTGCGCGCGGACCGGCCCGCCCTGCTCGCCGGCAAGCTGCAGATCGGCCACCCGCAATTGCGGCCTGGCCAGGGTGAGCCAGCGGCGCAGGCCCGGCGATAGCTGGTCGCTCAGCGCGGCGGCGGCGATCAGCCCCGAGACATCCGCCTGGCGGACGGCCATCGCATAGCGACGCCCGCCGGCAACGCTCAGCCCATCCAGGCGCTGCAGGTTTGCCGCATCACCCAGCCGCAGCAGCGGCGCATCCAGCCGCCAGCCGCCGTCGATGGTCTGCCAGCGCGCACGCGTCTGCAGCCGCTCCCAACGCAACGTGCGGCGGGCGGTTTCGTCCGGCAGTGCGGTACCGGACAACTGCAGCCGGGCGAGATCGGCATCCACGGTGACCGCGGTCACCCGGCGCGCCCGCAGCTGCGCCCAGGCCTGCAACCGCCCGCCGCCGCCATCCAGGCGCATGCCGCCGAGCTGCAGCAACGACGCCCAGGCCGCCAGGTCGGCCGGATCGGCCTGCGCATAGGCGCTGCCGTCGCCGCTGTCGCGGTCGAACTCCAGCACCGTGGTCAGCGGCGCGCGCTCGAGATCGATCCAGCTACGGCTCCCCACCTTGACCGTGGAACCGCTGACGCGCAGGCGCAGGTCGATGCGTGGCAGCGTGGTGTCCACGCCGATCGACGGCGCGGCCACGCGCAGACGTGCCTCCGCTACCTGGATTTCGCCGAGACGGCGCAGCGCTTCCAACGGGTCAGAACGCCGCCCGGCCGGCAAGCCCTGCACCGACCAGACGCCGTCGTCGCTGCGTTGCAGGGTCAGCGCCAGCCCGCGCAGGCGTACTTCGGTCAGCGAATGCCCGGGCAACAGCCCGGCATACAGCGCCAGCAGGACTTCCGCCTGCCCCACCCGCACCTCGCCATGCGGCCCGATCCGCAGGCCATCCAGCCGCAGCAACGGCCCGCGCCGCGTCCATTCGGTGTCCAGCCGATCGAAAGCGATCGCCTGCCCGGCGCGCTGGCTCAACCAATCGGCGATCTGCTGCGGATGCTCCTCCGCCAGCGGCAACGCCTGACTGGCCGCACCGACCAGCAACGCAATCGCCACCACCGCCAGCGCGGCGGCAGTGATCGCATAGCGGCGGAACAGCCGCAGACGGCGGCGCAGCGGGGTCGGCATCAGGGGCGGGGATTGGGCATTGGGGAGTGGGGATTGGTCACAGCTTGTCCAAGCACGGCAACGTCAACGTCCCTGCTTGCCGTACATCATGACGGCGCCGGCTTTTACAAATCCCGAATTTCGACTCCTCAATCCCGAACTCACAGCAGCACCACATCGAACTGTTCCTGCAGGTACTGGTCGTCGGACTGGAAGCGGATGCTCTTGCCGAGGAACTCTTCCAGCTCGGCCACCGCCGCCGACTCCTCGTCGGTGATGCGGGCGACGACCTTCGAAGAGGCGATCACCAGCAACCGGGCGGCATCGAACTGGCGGACCGCGCGGGTGATCTCGCGGAAGATCTCGTAGGTCACCGTTTCGGCGGTCTTGATGGTGCCGCGCCCGCCGCAGTGGCCGCAGGTTTCCGACAGCTGCCGCTCCAGGCTTTCGACGGTGCGCTTGCGGGTCATCTCCACCAGGCCCAGCGGCGAGAACTCGTACACGGTGGTCTTGGCATGATCGCGCGCCAGCGCCTTTTCCAGCGTGCGCAGCACCTGCCGGCGGTGCTCCGCATCGTCCATATCGATGAAGTCGATGATGATGATGCCGCCCAGGTTGCGCAGCCGCAGCTGCCGCGCCACCGCCTGCGCCGCCTCCAGGTTGGTGCGGAACACGGTTTCTTCCAGGTTGCGCTGCCCCACGAACGAGCCGGTATTGACGTCGATGGTGGTCATCGCCTCGGTCTGGTCGATCACCAGGTAGCCGCCGGACTTGAGCGGCACCTGCTTGTTCAAGGCGCGCCCGATCTCGTCCTCCACGCCGTACAGGTCGAAGATCGGCCGGTCGCCGGTGTACAGCTCCAGCCGCTCGGCCAGCACCGGCATGTACTTGGCCACGAAGGCCTGCAGCTGCACGAAGGTCTCGTTGGAATCGACCTTGACCTTCTCCACGTCCTTGCGGATCAGGTCGCGCACCGCCCGCAGCGGCAGGCTCAGGTCCTCATAGATGATGCTGCACGGCGGCGCTTCGCGGCCGCGCCGCTCGACCACGTTCCAGACCCGCGACAGATAGGCGATGTCCTCGGCCAGCGCCTCGGCCGGCTGGCCTTCGGCGTTGGTGCGGATGATGTAGCCGAAGCCGCCATGCTGGGCCGAGACCTCGCTGACGATGGTCTTCAGGCGCAGCCGCTCGGCCTCGTCCTCGATCCGCGCCGACACCCCGACGATCTTGGACTGCGGCAGCAGCACCAGATAGCGCGAGGGAATGCTGATCTGGGTGGTCAGGCGCGCACCCTTGGTGCCAATGGGGTCCTTGACCACCTGCACCACGATGTCCTGGCCGTCGCGCAACAGCTCGACGATGGGAACCGAGGTGGCCGGCGGCGGCGGCAGCGGGGTTTCTTCGGTGTCGACCACGCTGGCCGGTGCCGGCACCGGGCGCACCACGTCGTTGGCGTGCAGGAACGCCGCGCGCTCCAGCCCCACTTCGACGAAGGCCGCCTGCATGCCCGGCATTACCCGCTGCACCTTGCCCTTGTAGATATTGCCCACCACGCCCCGGCGCCAGCCGCGCTCGATATGCAGTTCCTGCAGCATGCCGTTCTCGATCACCGCCACACGGGTCTCGCGCGGGGTGACGTTGACCAAAATCTCTTCCGACATCAATGCGCTCCGAAGGCTGTGAGCAACTGCGAGGTATGAAACAACGGCAATCCCATCACGCCGGAATAGCTGCCGGACAGGTGGGTGATGAAACGTTCCGCGCGTCCCTGGATCGCATACGCGCCGGCCTTGCCCATCGGCTCGCCGCAGGCGGCATAGGCGGCGATCTGCGCGTCGTCGAGGGCGGCAAAGGTCACCTCGGACACCACCAACGCCTGCGCCGGGGCGCGCTGTGCGCAGACTAGGACCACTGCCGTGAGTACCTGGTGGGTGCGTCCGGACAACGCGCGCAGCATGGCGATCGCATCGTCCACATCGGCCGGCTTGCCGAACACCCGCTCGCCCAGCACCACCTCGGTATCGGAGCCCAGCACGATCGCATCCGGGTCGATGGCCTGCACCTGCGCCAGGCCGGCACGCGCCTTGTCCAGCGCCACGCGCTGCACGTAGTGGTCGGGCGATTCGCCCGGCGCGCGCAGCTCGGGCACGTCCAGTTCCAGGGTCTGAAACGGCACATCCAGGCGCTGCAGCAGTTCTTGTCGACGGGGCGAACGGGAGGCGAGATAGAGCATCCGCCCAGCATACCTGTTGCCCGTCCTCGCCCGCTTGCTCCGCGCAGGGGTGTCGCCGCTGTGCCACGTGCGACTCACAACATGTTCATCGACCTCCCAACACGCTCGCAGCACAGACAAGGAGATCCCATGCGTACCACCTTCAAGCCGTTGCTGCTGGCCCTGTCCCTCGCTGCCGGAACCGCCATGACCGCCCACGCCCAACCCGCGCCGAGCTACGCTCTTCCCAATGACGGCACCCTGCTCAACATCTCGGCCGAGGCCGAGGCCAAGCGCGTACCGGACATCGCCACGTTGTCGGCCGGCGTAGTCACCCAGGCCACCGACGGCAACGCCGCGCTGCGCCAGAACGCCGAGCAGATGAGCAAGGTCATGAGCGCGGTGAAGGCCGCCGGCATCGCCGACAAGGACGTGCAGACCAGCGGTATCAACCTCAGTCCGCAGTACACCTACAAGGAAAACGAGGCGCCGAAGATCAACGGCTACCAGGCCAGCAACACCGTCAGCCTGAAGGTGCGCGATATCGCCAAGCTGGGCAAGGTGCTCGACGCCCTGGTCGCCAATGGCGCCAACGACATCAACGGCCCCAGCTTCTCGATCGACCAGCCCGAACCGGTCTACGACGAAGCCCGCGTGGCCGCACTGAAGAAGGCCCAGACCCGCGCCGAGACCTACGCCAAGTCGCTGGGCCTGAAGGTACGCCGCATCGTCAGCATCTCCGAAGGACGCAGTGGCGGCGGCGTGCGCCCGATGATGATGGCCGCCTCGATGCGCTCGGCCAAGGCCGAGATGGACACACCGGTGTCTCCGGGCGAAAGCACGCTGTCGGTCAACCTGGATGTGACGTTCGAATTGGGACGTTGACCCAGCCGACAACTGCCGCGCCCCCATCGCAGAATGGGGTCCACCGCTGAGCGGCTCCAGCACTCTTGTTCAATCCGGCAGCCAAAAACAACGGCGACTCAGTGAGTCGCCGTTGCTCATTGCGGCCGCGCGCCAGTCGATCTTTTCAGAATGCGCGAGTGTCAGATGGGCACCCTGGCCGAGATAGTTGGGCCCTTAGTCCCGATGGGTAGCGCACTATGCAATCGCCCTACCCTCAGCGTCAGCTTAGCGGCAGGCCAGTGAGTGCAGATGACAAGACGACTGCGCAGCCGCCAGGCGGACGCGGCCGCCTGGGAATTGCGTGGACCACGCGCCCGCCCCGACGATGAGTGCCCCGACAAAACACTCACCTGCCCGCTACCCACCACGTCCTGCTGAACACTCTTAGCCGTCGACCTCCTGTTGGGGCACGAGCGATCGGCCTCCGAGCGGAGTCAAATTCGTTCTGAGCCGGCCGAACTGCGTGATCGAATGTCACCGGCGCCAATCTCGGCGTATGCCTCGCCTATATGACTATCTGCCATCAAATTTGAGTCCCACGCTCAGTGCATCAGCTACCACCGGCTTGCTCGGTATAACTCAATTGCCTCGGCGAACATGAATGGGCGACACCCAGCGCCAAACCGCGGAACCTCGATGAAAATTAACGAATTTAGTTTCAATGTTAAGTATTCATGCTCCTGTTTGTGAATATTTCGTGACTCACGCCCCAAAGCTGATTAGAGTCTGAATCTCGGGCTCGGCGCAGGCCAATTGAGCCTTGACATTGTTGTTCACCACATTGCAGGAGAGAGAGATCGTGGCTTCAGCACACCGTACGAGACAGGCACTCCAACGCAGCGCACTGACCCTTGCCCTAGGGTTCTGCATTTCCGGCGTCGCTTTGGCGCAGTCAAACACCTCCGGCGCCATCTTTGGTCAGGCCTCAGCCGGAACGACGATTCAGGTTCAAAGCAGCGCAACTGGCTATTCGCGCAGTATCACCGTCGGCAACGACGGCAGCTATCGCTTCTCGGCAGTACCCATCGGAACCTATACCGTCACTTCGCAGGAGAGCGACGGCACCAGGATCGTGCGCGAGGGTGTCAGCGTCAGCCTCGGTACTGGTACACCGGTCAATTTCACTGCCGCATCCACGCTTGATACCGTGCAAGTGCGGGCCAGCGGCTCAGTCAATCCAATCGACGTGTCTTCCGTGGAATCCACCACGGTCCTGACCGCCGAGCAGATCGCAAAGATCCCGGTTGCCCGCGACACCACCGCAGTGGCATTGCTGGCGCCTGGCACTGTTCGCGGCGACTCGGCGTTCGGCAACCTCGCCTCGTTCGGCGGCTCCTCGGTTGCAGAGAATCAGTACTACCTCAACGGTTTCAACGTCACCAATACCTTCCGCAACCTGAGTTTCGCGCAAGTGCCGTTCGAGGCAATTGCAGAGCAGCAGGTCAAGACGGGTGGCTATGGCGCCGAGTTCGGCCGCTCGCTCGGTGGCGTGGTCAATCAGATCACCAGGCGCGGCACCAACGAATTCCACGCTGGCGGAAACGTGTTCTGGTCGCCGAAGGGGCTGCAGTCCGAGCAAACGAGCTACACCTTCCGCAACCCGCTGGACCCCGAATCCAATGGACAGCTGGCACAGGACAACTCCCGTGATTCGACCAACGAGTTCGTCAGCGCGGTGTGGGCCAGTGGCGCGCTGATCAAGGACAAGCTCTTTGCCTATGGGTTGTTGCAGTACAACGATACAAAGACGACCGCCGGCCCTGTGCTGTACAACGAGGCCAACGGCTTCGACACCACCAGAAAGCGGCCAAACTGGCTGCTGAAAGTGGACTGGGACATCAACGACTACAACAAGCTCGAATTCACCACCTTCAGCGACAAGAGCGACAGTGAGACCGACTACTATCGCTACGGCAGCAATCAATACATCGGCACCGAATTCAATGATGGTGGCGGCGATGTCTACATCGGCAAGTACACCGGCTATCTCACCGACAGCTTCACCGTCTCCGCGCTTTATGGGCACAGCACCTCGTCGCGGGCCACCCACCTGCGTACCGCCGATGGTCGCCGGGTCGAATACGGCGGCGATCTGAACACTCCGGCCACGGGCTGCCCCAACATCGTCGATGTGCGCCCCACCTATCGCCAGCAGCTCACCGGTCAGTACAGTTCGGAATGCAACATCACCGCGGGCTCGATCGACCGCAACGATGCCGAGGACAAGCGCGACCAGTTCCGCCTGGATGCCGAGTGGGCGATTGGCGATCACTTGATCCGATTCGGCTACGACCGCGACGACTACGAGTCGATCGCTGGTACCTCGATCGAGGGTGGTCGCACATGGCGTTATTCGACCGTCAATCCTGATGGCGTGGTCAATTCCGGCGACGAAGTGGATATCGTGCGCGAGCAGATCGTCAATCAGGGCTCGACCGTCAAGCTCAAGCAGTGGGCAGTCTATGTCGAAGACAGCTGGCGCATCACCGATCGTTTCAGAACCTACCTGGGCGCACGCTGGGATACCTTCGAGAACTTGAATGGCGATGGACAGAGCTACGTCAAGATCGACAAGCAATTCGCACCGCGACTCGGCTTTTCCTGGGATGTCAACGGCGACTCTTCGCTGAAGATCTACGGCAACGCGGGGCGCTACTCGCTTCCGTTGACGCCCAGTGTCGCCGTGCGTGGCGCCAGCGCATCGCTGTTCACACGCCAGAACTTCAATTTCGCCGGCGTGGACCCGGTCACCAACGCACCACTCAACACGACCCCACGCGGCGCCTTGAGCTACGTCAATGGTGAGTTCGGTGAGCCGAAGAATCCCGCGACCATCGCAGCAACCAACCTCGATCCGATGTACCAGGATGAATTCATCCTGGGCTTCCAGTCACAGATCACCGATCACCAAAGCATCGGTGCGCGCGGCATCTATCGCAAGCTGAAAGCCGCGATCGATGACAATTGCGACTACACGCCGATCTTCAACCAGGCGGTTGCCGACGGATTGGATCCGGTACTGCCCAACAGCGGGTTCCCCTACTGCCGCATGTTCAACCCGGGCGAAGACTCGATTTTCCTGACCGACGTGGAAGACAACGGCACGCTGACGCGTTACACCGTCGATGCCGACCTGCTGTCGCCGAAGGCCAAGCGCTCCTACAAGGCAGTTGAGTTGTTCTGGGATGGCGTCTGGGATCATTTCTTCTTCCAGACGTCCTGGACGATTGCCTGGAACAAGGGCAATACCGAAGGCGGCGTGAAGTCGGATATCGGGCAAGCCGATACCAGCGTGACCCAGGATTTCGACTACAAGGAACTGATGGTTGATGCCTACGGCTACTTGCCCAACGATCGCCGTCATAGCCTGAAGACGTTCGCCAATTACGAGTTCAACGACGAATGGTCGCTGGGCGCGAACCTGCTGGTGCAATCGGGCCGTCCGAAGAATTGCCTTGGCGTGCTGTTCCCATACAACGGAGACATTCACCCCTACGGATCTTCGTTCTTCCGTTGCGGCACTACCCAGGCCGGCGGTGCCGACGGCCCGTCGGTGGCGGTGCCCCGTGGTACTGCCGGACGTCTGCCGTGGACCAATTCAATCGATTTGAGCCTGGCCTACACGCCCAACTGGGCGCAGGGTCTGCAGTTGAAGATGGACGTTTTCAACGTGTTCGACAATCAGAAGGAGACGGCGGTCAGTGAAGTTGCCGAAGATGCCACCACCGGCTCGCCCTTGCGCACCTACGGGCTGATCCGTTCGACACAGGCACCGCGTAGTTTCCGTTTTATGGTGCAGTACGATTTCTGACCGAAAGGCCATGGAGTCGCCCCAGGGCGACTCCATGGTGTAATCGAGACCGATGGCAAAACACAGCGATACACCTCACTCGCACGATGCACGATGGAAGGCCGCCCAGCAGGCGGAATCCATGGGGGATTGGGAGCAGGCTGAACACCATTACAGCGCGCTCGTCGAAGAACAGCCACACCATGTGCCTGCACTCCTGCGCCTGTCGCGTTACGCGCAACGGCACGATCAATATGGTCGCGCGCACGACTTCGCGCTCCGCGCCGCAGATGCCGTCCGTCTCGGCAGCAGCCCCAGACATCTGGGCTATGTCACGCTGCGATTGCTCGACTTTTCCGAGGACGCCGAACTTGCGTCATCGATCTTGAGCGCCAGCTGGACACATCCCGAAATCATCCGGCAGTCGCCGGTGCTGGCGCAGCATCTTTGGCTCGCCGGACGGTTCGATGATGCCCTGCGCCTGATGGATCAGGCCAATCGCATCCTTGGGCCAAACCCGCTATTGCTCTATACACGCGCAAACGTGTTGCAATTCTCGGGAAAGATCGATGAGTCCGCAGCGTTATTGCGACATGTGCTAACGCTCAAGCCTGATTTCATCGATGCACACTGGACTGCAGCCAAACATCCGGCACTCGCCGGCGATGCAGCTATCGAGCAATCCCTGCGAAAGGTACTTGAGGCGCATGCCAATAACGCGCCGGGATCCGCGCAACTGGGATGCGCGCTCTTCCACCACCTGGATGCCAGATCAGAAACCGATGCAGCCTGGCAGGCGCTCACGCGGGCAAACGCCAGCATGCGACCGCATGTTCACTATCGAGGCGATCGCTTGGCGGATCAGCTGCAGCAACTGATGGATACCGCAGTAGCCGATCCCACGCATGCCCCTGTCACGACGACGCAGCCGGCGCCCGTTTTTGTGGTCGGACTGCCTCGCACCGGCACCACATTGCTCGACCGCATGCTCGGCAACCATGGATGGATCAGTAGCGCCGGAGAGCGAAACGACTTCAATGCAGCGGTGAGCGAAGTGTCCGGTCGCTTTTTCTACGGGCCTGGCTCGACAGATGAAATCGAAACAGAATGGCCGATCGATGCCCGGGGGGTGGGTCAACGCTACCTGGAACGTCTGCGCCGCGCGGCATCGGCGACCGCATTCGCCACCGACAAGCATCCGCAGAATTTATTCAACATTCCGCTGATCCTGAAAGCCCTGCCGCACGCAAAGATCCTGTGTCTGAGTCGTGCAGGCATGGATGCAGCGTTTTCCAACTTCAAGGAATTCTTCCATGGCGGCGCGTATGGATACAGCTACAGCATCGACACGCTGGCCACTCACGTTCAACTCGCGCAACGCTGGACAGCCTTCTGGGCGCATTGCGCGCCGGATCGTGTGCTCGAAGTGCGCTACGAGGATCTCGTCACCGATGCAGAAGCGACACTGGCGTCCATTTTCGAGTTCATCGGCGTCCCCGTCCTGCCAGGCCTGTCGGATATCACCCGCAATACGGCGCCGGTGACCACGGCCAGCAGCACCCAGGTACGCCAGCCATTGCATGCACGCGGCATAGGCGCGTGGCAGCGCTACGCGCAACAGCTTGCTCCGCTACGTGCTCTCCTGCATCCAGCACACTCCTGACGTTTATGGTTCCAGATACTTTCGCCACGCTGAGTGCACTGGCAGAACGCTGTGCCGCAACCGGTGCACTTGAGGAGGCCATCGCCACCTATGTCCAGGCGCTCGCGTTGCGTCCCGGCGATCCGGGCACATTGATTCAATTGTCATACCTGCACTCGATGCGTGGCCGTTACCGACAAGCGCGCGACTACACGCTGCAGGCTCTCGGCAGCGGGACATCGCTGCCCGCCGTGCTGGCCGAGCTGCTGCCACGATTGCGTACCTTCAACGAAGGACCAGCACTGCTGGCCTGCGTGCAGCGCCTGCTTCCGATGTCGCGCATTCCTATCCCCTTGTTGCTGGCCATCGCTGCGCAGCTGACGTATTTCAACTTACCCGAGCAAGCAATCACGTTTCTGGATGAGGCATTCCTGGCCGATCCGGAGTACCCGCCCACCTGCCTTGCCCGCGCCCAGGTCGCTATCTACCTGGGACGCTCCCAACAGGCGGAAGACGATCTGCAACGCGTCCTCCGGCGTGCCCCAGAGATTGCCCAGACCTATTGGCTGCTCGCTTTTCTGCGCAAACAGGACATCCAGCACCATCAGATCGATGCCATTCGACGTCAATTGCAGCGACCTGGGCGCAACCCGAATGAACGCGCGTTGCTGTATTACGCGTTGCACAAGTCGCTGGACGATCTCGGCGAAGTCATGCCTGCCTGGGATGCCTTGCTCGCCGGATGCCGTGCAAAGCGCTCCACATTGCACTATCAATCGAGTGATACCGAAGCACTGGTGGATGCATTGCTTCGGCACCAGCTTGGCGCAAGTACACCGGACACGAAGGGCGAACAGCCAGGCCGAACACCGATCTTCATCGTCGGCATGCATCGCTCCGGAACCACCCTGCTGGAACAAATGCTATCCGGCTCCAACGACGTGAAAGGCCTGGGTGAACTGTACGACTTCACCTCCGCAATGCGCTATCTCACCGACCACCATTGCCGTGGCGTGATCGATACCGCCCTGGTGCAACGCGCGGCAGGCCTGGATATGGCCCAGGCAGGTGCCCGCTATCTGGATGGCATCGCCTGGCGCCTGCAAGAGCAGCGCTGTTTCACGGACAAACTGCCGTCGAATTTTTTCAATGTCGGATTCATCGCGCAAGCCTTGCCGCAGGCGCGTATTCTTCACATGGTGCGCGACCCGATGGAAACCTGCTTTTCAAACTTGCGGGAACTGTTTTCCGACGCAAATCCTCACAGTTATGACATGCAAGAGTTGGCCGCGTTTCAAAGGCACTACGCGCGACTCATGCAGCATTGGCATCGCGCGTTGCCGGGTCGCATTCTCGACGTTCACTACGATCAACTGGTTGATGTTCCCGAACAGACCTTGAGGGCGGTTTGCAATTTCTGCGACATCCCGTTCGAGCCGGCAATGCTGGATATCGGTGCGCGGGTGCGCGGCGTCGTGACCGCCAGCGCTGTCCAGGTCCGCGCAAACGTGTCCAAATCACCGCAGGCAAAATGGCGAGCCTACGAGTCTCAGTTGCTGCCATTGCAACGCGGCCTCGCATCCTGAGCCGATGCCGGAGACTGCCGCTTGTGCAGCAGGCCCGGCTGCGGTAAACCTACGCTACCGGATGGTGTAGTGCGTCCGGGCCGCGCTGGTCCTTTCCGCAGTTCCGTTCTGGAGGTGGATGATGGTTCGCACGCAATCGCAGGTTTCCCTCCGTCCCACAGGCATCGATGTCTCGCGCGTTCTGGCGATGAGTACCGCCGTGGCCTTGCATTTGCTGGCCGGCGGTTTGTTGTTGATTCCGCTGTCGTATCGGGCGGTTCCGCAGCCCGCGCCGGAACCGCGCTGGGTCATGCCGATCACCATCGAGACCCCGCCGGAGCCACCAAAGGTGATTCCGGTCGAGGTGGAGTTCACTCCGAAGACGCATGTCCCGTCCACGCCGGTGACTGTGCAGGTGCAGACCCCTGTGATCAGTGAAGCGCCGGTGGTGGACACCGCATCGGTGGCACTTCCTGCCGCAGCCGATCCGGTGGGCGAGACTGCACCGGTGGCAACGACACCCAGCAGCGGACCGGTCGAGGCAGGCCAACTGCAGTACCTGAGTTCGCCGGCACCGAGTTATCCGGTGGCGGCGCTGCGTGCGGGACAGCAGGGCACGGTGCTGCTGCGGGTGCTGGTCGGCACCGACGGGCGTCCCACCGAGGTCAGCGTGCAGACCAGCAGTGGGCATCGCGCGCTCGACCTGGCAGCGCGTAGCCAGGTGCTGCGCAGCTGGCGCTTCCAGCCGGCGATGCAGAACGGCCAGGCGGTGCAGGCCTACGGTCTGGTGCCGGTGAGTTTTTCGCTGAACTGATGAGCGGTCCACTGCGGTGGCCCGGTTCCCGGGCCGCCGCCTCTTCGGGCGCTGCGCAAGCCATCCCCCCATCCCCTGCACAAGGTCGTGGTGTGGAGCGAGCGCCAACGACAAGCTCCCTGCAACGGCGCAGATCCTGACGGCGACACAGCGAGCGATCGTCCACTGACGCTGGTGTCGCAGCCTCGGCGTCCTTCCGATCACGATGCCGCGATCGCGTCATGCCCGAAACCGCCGGAAGGCGCGCAACGGTTGTTCCTTCGTCGCCAATGCAGATGCGTGACCGGCGACGGGCGTATGGCCAGCTGCAATCAGAGTGGATGATCGTTCCCGCGCGGCCCGACCGTCCTGACGAGCTGGCACCTGCGACGCCCTGCTGCAGCCATGCGCTGCGTCACCGCGCGCCGGCCACTCAGGCGCGGTGGTAGGGATGATTGGCCAACATGGCGGCCGCGCGGTACAGCTGCTCGGCCACGATCAGGCGTACCAGCATGTGCGGCAGGGTCAGCGGGCCGATCGACCAGCTTTCGCTGGCGCTTTTCAGCACATCGGCGGCGTGGCCGTCCGGGCCGCCGATCAGCAACGCCAAGTCGCGCCCCTGGCTGCGCCAATGCTCCATGCGCTGGGCCAGCTGCTCCGAGCTGAGCGGGCGCCCCGGCACGTCCAGCGCCACCACATGCGCGTTCTTCGGCAACGCCGCCAGCACGCGGCGGCCTTCGTCGTCGATGGCACGTTGCCCGTCGCGCCCCTTGCCGCGCAGGCCGGGTTCGATCTCGACCAGCTCCAGCGGCATCCAGTGCGAGAGACGTTTCTGATATTCGGCAAACCCCTGCGCCACCCAGGACGGAGCGCGTTCGCCGGTGGCGATCAATCGGCATTTCATCGCGACATGATATCCGCGTCACAGCCCGGGCATCGCGCGACGGTTTGTCGCCGGGTGTCATGGTGTGGTTACAGCCGGCAATTAGTGTCGCTCGACCACCCAGCCCGCAGGAGTCGTTCGATGCCGATTTTCGATCCCGCCCGCCGCCAGGTTCTCAAGGGAAGCGCCGCCGTCATGGCCGCCGGTGCCCTTGGCAGCTTGAGTGCCTTGCAATCGCGCCAGGCGCAGGCCGCCAGCGTCCCGTCTGCGCGGCTTGCCCCGGTTCCCAGCCGCTATGGCCCGCTGGCACCGGTAGCCGACCAGAGCACCGGGCTGCCATTGCTGCAACTGCCGCGCGGTTTCAGCTACCGCTCGTTCGGCTGGAGCGGCGACCGCATGGACGATGGTCAGCCCTGCCCCGACCGTCACGACGGCATGGCCGTGGTCGGCCTGCGCCGACCCGACTGGCGCCCCGGCAGCGACCCGCTGCGCGGCCTGGAATACGTGTTGATCCGCAATCACGAACGCGGCGCCGGCAGCCCGTTCCGCGCCCCCGCCATGTACGACACCGGTATCGTCAGCGGCACCCAGCAGGCCGGCGGCGGCACCACCACGCTGAGCTACGGCCGGCGCGGCTGGGGCAGCCTGGAACCGAGCCTGGGCGGCACCCTGGTCAACTGCGCCGGCGGCCCGACCCCGTGGGGCACCTGGCTGAGCTGCGAAGAGATCAAGACCAATGCGGTGTCCAGCACCGGCCGCAAGCATGGCTATGTGTTCGAAGTGGACCCGGACAGCCAGCGCACCACCGGTCGGCCGCTGGTGGGCCTGGGCCGTTTCAGCCATGAGGCGGTGGCGATCGACCCGCGCACTGGCATCGTCTATCTCACCGAGGACGACCGCAACAAGTCGGGCCTGTACCGCTTCATCCCCAACGACCGCCGTGGCCGCAACGGGTCGCTGGAAAACGGTGGCCGGCTGCAGGCCGCACGCGTGCGCGGGCGTCGCAATGCCGACCTGACCGTGGCCAGCATCGGCCAGCAGTTCCAGCTGGAATGGGTGGATATCGAAGAACCGGATCTGGACGGCATCGCCGCGCCGGCAGGCTTTGCCGATATCGGCGCCAACGACACCTTGAGCGGCCCGTTCGCGCAGGCCTGGGCCGATGGCGCGCTGCGCATGAGCCGCGGCGAGGGCATCTGGTACAGCTACGGCAAGCTGTTCATCGTCGACACCAGCACCGGGGTGGATGCGCAGGGGCGGCGCGGCTACGGCAATGGCGCGGTGTGGGTGCTGGACCTGTTCACCCAGCGCCTGAGCGCGCTGTTCGTCAGCGGCAACCAGCTGGCCGCGCACAACCCGGACAACGTCACCGTCAGCGCACGCGGCGGCGTGGTGCTGTGCGAGGACGGCGGCGAAAGCCCGGACGAATACGGTCCCGGCGCACGCCTGCTGGGCCTGACCCGCCAGGGCGAGTCGTTCTACCTGGCCAAGAACAACGTGCAGCTGACCTCGCAGCAGATCGCCGACGCCGGCAAGACCATCGCCGAAGGCGACTACCGCGACACCGAGTTCTGCGGCGCCTGCTGGGACCCGCTGGCGCGCACGCTGTTCGTCAACATCCAGACCCCGGGCATCACCCTGGCGATCACCGGGCCGTGGGAGCGCGGGCCGCTGTAAGGCAGTGGCCGCTGCCTGAAGGCCGGGCACCCTTCAGGCAGCGGCCGCCCCGCTGGCGTTCTGCCGGCAACGCTTGCCCAAGTCGAGACGCTCAGGCAACGGGCGTCTGCATTCCTGTCACAACGTCGCACACGCCATGGCTTGGTCCAGGCCAGCGGCTACCCACCGCGGGTAGGCCACCTGGCTGCCGCGGCAGTCAGTAGAACCCGACGCTGTCGCGCTGCAGTTTGATCCAGCGCTTGATCGCTTTTGTGTCTTTCAACTCGCGTATCTCGCGCAGCTGCTGCTGCCGGTAGATGACCTCGTTGGCGACCTGACGCTTGAACTTGGTCAACAGTTTGTCCAGCCCCTCGGGCTTGGGTTGCGTCGGCAGATCCAGATCGTAGGCGTAGCAGAAATCCATTGCGTGCTGGGTCAGCTGGTACTTGAGTTCCTTGCACTGGCGGTCAAGCTCGCGGTTGTACTCTTTCAGACGCGTCGGGTTGATCGCGTCCACGCCCTGGGCATCGAGCAGGCCGATCTCCGCCTGCAGTTCGAGCAGGCCAAGCAGGTCGTTGCCCTTGTAAGCGGCATTGAGCCGCTGCATCAGCTCGGTGCGCGTGGCGTGATCGCCCGGGTCACTGGCGCGATCCGGATGCAGATTGCTCGCCAGCTTGCGATACAGCTCGCGCAGCGGCGGCGGCTCGGCCTGGGCCTTGGCCTTGGCGGCTTTTTTCTCTGGGCGACGCCGCCGCTCACCGGCGCCTGGTTGCTTGGCGTGTTCGCCGGCAGCGTCGGCATCTGCCTGCGCCTGGTCCAGGCGCGCATTGATGCGTTCGAAGAGTGCATCGGGCGAATCGACCGAGGCCAGCTCCTCCGGATCCAGTCCATACAGCTGACCGATGACCTGTTTCATCACCGCATCCGATTCATCGAGCTCCTCGTCGAAGCCGACCTCGTTGTGGCGTTCGTAGATGGGCTTGAGCTCGACATGACCGGCCTCGATCAGCGGAGCGGCCAGATCGCAGATCTCATCGGACACGAAGTCCCGATCGATCCTGCTCAGCTTGACCGTGGCATCGATGCGATCGAGCAGATGGATCTGCTCGATCTCCAGCACCCGTTGTTGCTCGAACAGCGGCAGCACTTCGGCTTGATAGCGTGCGCGCCACTGCTCGACCGCCTCGCGCCAGTCATGCAGCTCGGTGCGATGGCGCTGCAGATCACGCAACAGCCGGTCGAAGCGCTTGCGGGCGGGCGACATTTCCTGACCACCGGCATCACCGGATTGCCGACTCAGTTGCTGCAATGCCGTGGACGCGGGTGCGTTGGAAGGAGATGCAGCCGTAGTTTTAGGCATGGAGGATCGATGACTTGGTGGATCGCTTACTCGGAATCGGCAGAAGACGCTTCGTCAGGGCGCTGGTCGCCCACTGTCCACAGGCGTTCCAGCGCGTAGAACTCGCGCACACGCGGCAGCATCACGTGCACTACGACATCGCCCAGGTCCACCAGCACCCACTCGGCCTCGCGCTCGCCTTCCACGCCCAGCGGCATCACGTCCAGGCGCTTGGCGAACTTGACCACTTCGTCGGCGATCGACTTGACGTGACGGGTCGAGGTCCCCGAGGCGATCACCATGTAATCGCAGACGCTGGACTTGCCGCGCACATCGATCTCGACCACGTCCTTGGCTTTCAGTTCCTCGACGGCGTCGCGCACGGTAGCCAACAGGGCCGGCACGGACGGCGGCGGATTCGGAATGGAGGTCTTGATGACTTGGGCTGGACTGGTCAAAGCGGCAACTCGATGGAATTGGCGCGAATTATAGGCCGGTCCGGGCGAGCGCGTGTTCAGCTAGCCGGGCGGGCACACCCATAGAGGCCATGCTGGCCGATGAAACCGGCCACGGCGGCCGGCACCAGCGCCTGCCACTCGGCGCCGCTGGCGATGCGGGCACGCACCGCGCTGGCCGACTCGCCACGCAACGGCTGCCGCAGCCGCCACAGGCGGCCGGCCGCTGAAGTGGCCAATTCGTCCACGCGGGCCGCCCACCTGCCCTGCACCGCCGCTGCCAGCGCCGGGGAGTGGGCCAGATCCAGCGCAGTGCCCGGGCGCGCGGCGATCACGAAATGCGCCAGCCCGAACAGCGCTTCCCATTGATGCCATTGGCTCAACTCGACGAAGGCGTCGGCGCCCAGCAACCAGGCGATCGGCGTTTGCGGGCCGAGCGCTGCGCGCAACTCGCGCAGTGTCTCCACCGTATACGACGGCGCGCCACCGGCGCAGGCGCGCTGCAACTCGCGCTCATCGAGCACCAGACCAGGCTTGCCGGCCAGCGCCAGTGCCAGCATCTGCGCGCGTTGCACAGCGCTGGCACCGGGTGCGGGGCGATGCGGCGGATCGGCGGCCGGTACCAGGTGCACGACTGCGTCCAGTTCGTCGCGCGCCGCGCAGGCGATGGCCAGGTGGCCCAGGTGGACCGGGTCGAAGGTGCCGCCGTAGTAAAGATGGAGCTGGGGGAGCCGGGACCGGGGACCGGGGACCGGGGACCCGGGAGAGTCGGTTGCGGAATCGGCAGCCGCACGCTGGTCGGGCTGCTGGTGCTGCGCTAGCCCTTGCTCGAATGGGGGCTGGGGACCCGGGACCGGGGACCCGGACGAGCCAGGCGCAGCGCCGAAGGCCGCACGCTGATCGCGTTGCGGCTGCTGCGGTTGCTGCTGCGGTTGCTGCTGCCGTTGCTTCTGCCCTTCCCCGGTCCCCGGTCCCCGGTCCCCGGTCCCGGCTCCCCCGGCTCTCCCCGCCCTCACGCCAGCAATCTCACCGCGCGCGCTTCGGCTACCGCGACCAGCAGGCGTTCCAGGCCGACCCAGGCATCGCCGTCGGCACGGCCCTTGGCCATGCGGTCGACCAACCCGGCCTCGGCGACGAAACGCTCCCAGCGGCGTGGTTCGGGGTGGCGCTGCAGCGCGCGCTTGAACGGGGCCTGGCGGGATTCCCAGATGCCCTGCGATTTCATTTCGGCGGCCAGGTTGCCGCCGTTGGCCTGCACCTTGGCCAGCGCGGCGGTGCGCAGCAGCTCCTTGATCAGGATCGGCATCAGCGCGGCCACCGCCTCGCCCTCGGCGCGCAGGCCGGCCAGCATGCGGACCGCTGCGACCGGCTGGCCGGAAAACACGGTCTCGGCCAGCCGGAACACGTCGTAACGCGCCGCGTCGGCCACCAGCGATTCCATCGCGTCCAGATCCAGCGTCTTGCCGTCGGCCAGCAGCGCGAGCTTGTCGATTTCCTGCGCGGCGGCCAGCAGGTTGCCCTCCACCCGCTCGCTCAACCGCTGCACCGCGGCGGCGTCGGCGCGCAGGCCCTGGCTGCGCAGACGGCGTTCGATCCAGTCGGACAGTTCGTGCGGCTTGATCGCCCAGGCCACCGCGATGGTGCCGCGACGGCCCACCGCATCGGCCCATTTGCCCTGGTGCGCCTTGCTCCAGTCGTTGGCGGTGATCAGCAGCACCACGTCCGGCGGCGGGTTGGCGCAGAACCGGGTGATGACCTCGGCGCCGTCCTTGCCCGGCTTGCCGCTGGGCAGGCGCACTTCCACCAGCCGGCGCGGGCTGAACAGGCTGGGCGCGTTGAAGCTGGCGTCGAGCTGGTTCCAGTCGAACTCGCGGCCATCGGCATCGAACACCTCGCGCTCGCTGATGCCTTCGGCGCGCGCGCGGGCACGCACCGCGTCGGCCGCTTCGAGCACCCGCAAGGTTTCCGGGCCGGCGATCAGGTAGACCGGCTGCAAGGGCTGGTTGGACTGGCCGGCCAGCTGTTCGGGGCGAAGTTCCATGACTAGGAATGCGCGTGCGAGTCAAACATTACCGACAGGACGGCGGCGGTAGCGATCGACATGCCGTCATCGCCATGCGGCAGCTGCCACCCGCGTTCCGCACAGGCCGATTCCGGACACCGGGCGCGGCTGCCCGGCAACTGCGCGGAAGGACTGCCCACCACCGGCTCAATTGTTCGACGAAGAGACGGGCGGCAGCGAGGCCGGCACGCTCGACTCGGGCGTGGACGGCTGCGCCGGCGGGGTGGTGGCCGGTGGCAGCGGCGCGGTCGGCGTGCTTTCCAGGCCCTCGCCCCGCTGCACGCGCGCGCGCACCACGCTGTCGATCCGGCGCAGGATCGAGGCGGACATGTCCTTGCGCAGCTCGTCGGCGAGGATCTCGCGCTCGGTCGCGGTACCGGTGGCGTCCACCGGCGGCGACACGTAGTCGCGCGAGAGTTCGATCACCTGCTGCGGCACCAGCACCGAACCGTTGGCGGTGGTGAGGGTGAAGATAGCGGCGTAGCGCAGGCTGTATTCCTGCGCACGGCCCTGGCTGTCGATGGCGATCGGCAGGTCGCCCCAGCGTTCGGACAATACCTGCAACTGCGCAAAGCCGGTCTTGGCATCTTCGTCGGCCACGGTGGCACCGGCGGCCTTGAGACCTCGACGCAGCAGCTTGGCCAGCTCGCTGTACTGCACGGTGGACTGCACCTTCACCGCGGGAGTGTCCGGCGGCAACGCGAGCGAATTGCGCAAGTGAAAGCCGCAGGCGGTGAGGCTCGAAACCAGCACGAGGGAGGCGGCGAAGGCAGTAGGAAATCGGATCATGGGCACAGTCTGGAGGAGCGCCCCGGTGGCGGCAACAGGCGGCTAGCCTGACGCAGCCCGCGTGAACGGGGCTTGATAGGGCGCCGCGAAAAAACGCGGTGCCCAGGGATGGCAAACGCGTCGCCACGCGCCATGACGGTCGATCGCCAGCAACTGTCGCAGCGGTCCGCCCGCGCGTCGCCGCGCCATGGGCAATGACGCATCACGCACGCCTGCCTGCAGGTTGCCACGCGCCGGTGCTACCGATGCCGCGACACCGGACGACGGACCGACGCATGGGCGCACGCCTGTGCAGTGCGCTACCGGGTGGTAGCCGCACCGACAGGCGCCGGCATCAGCCTGCCACGATGTTCACGATCTTGCCCGGCACGATGATGATCTTGCGGATCGTCAGCCCGTCGAGGAATTTCGCCGCGTTGGGTTCGGCCTGCGCCAGCGCTTCGACCTGCTCGCGCGCCGCGTCCGCCGCCACCTCGATGGTGCCGCGCAGCTTGCCGTTGATTTGCACCGCCAGGGTCAACGCATCGCGCACCAGCGCGCTGGCGTCGGCCTGCGGGAACGGCACGTCTTCCAGCAGCGTCTGCCCGCGGCCCAGCACCTGCCACAGCGCATGGCTGGCATGCGGGGTGATCGGGTTGAGCAGCAGCACCATCGCTTCCAGCGCCTCCTGGCGCACCGCCCTGCCCTGGTCGCTGGCGTCGTCGAACCTGGCCAGCGCGTTCGACAATTCCATCACCGCGGCAATGGCGGTGTTGAAGCTGTGGCGGCGGCCATAGTCGTCGCCGACCTTGCCGATGGTTTCGTGGGTCTTGCGGCGCACGGCCTTCTGTTCGGCGCTCAACGGCCCGGACAGCATCGTGACCTTAGTCAGCTCATCGACGATGCCCTCGCCCACATGCTTGTGCACCTGCACCCACAGCCGGCGCAGGAAGCGCGCCATGCCGTCCACGCCGGCCTCGTTCCACTCCAGCGATTGCTCGGGCGGTGCGGCGAACATCGAGAACAGGCGCACCGTATCGGCGCCGTACTTGGCCACCATCGACTGCGGGTCCACGCCGTTGTTCTTGGATTTGGACATCTTCTCGGTGCCGCCGATATGCACCGGCTGGCCGTCGGCGATCAGCACCGCGCCGGTGACGCGGCCGCGCTCGTCGCGCTGGATCTCCACGTCGGCCGGGTTGATCCAGTCCTTGCCGCCGTTATCGGCATCGCGATAGAACGTGTCGGCGATGACCATGCCCTGGGTGAGCAGGTTGGTCACAGGCTCGTCGCTGTCCACCAGCCGCGCGTCGCGCATGAGCTTGTGATAGAAGCGGAAATACATCAGGTGCAGGATCGCGTGCTCGATGCCGCCCACGTAAAGGTCGGCCGGCATCCAGTAATTGGCGCGGCGGTCGACCATGTCGCGTGCATTCGGGCTGGTGTAGCGCGCCACGTACCAGCTCGATTCCATGAAGGTGTCGAAGGTATCGGTCTCGCGCTCGGCCGGGCCGCCGCAGTCCGGGCAGGTGGTCTGGCGCCAGGTCGGATCGGTCTTGATCGGCGAACCGGTGCCGGCAAATTCCACGTTTTCCGGCAGCACCACCGGCAACTGGTCTTCCGGCACCGGCACTGCGCCGCACTTGGCGCAGTAGATCACCGGGATCGGGCAGCCCCAGTAGCGCTGGCGGCTCACGCCCCAGTCGCGCAGGCGGTAATTGACCCGGCGCTGGCCCTGGCCCTTGCGCTCGAAGCGCTCGGCCAGCGCTTCGAAGGCGCCGCCGAAATCCAGGCCATCGAACTCGGCCGAATTGATCAGCTCCAGCTCGCGGCTCTTGTCGGTGTACCAGTCGCGCCACTGGGTGGCGTCCCAGCTCTGTTCTTCATCGTTGCGCGGCTCGCGCAGCTTGACCACCTGCACGATCGGCAGGCCGTACTTGTTGGCGAATTCGAAATCGCGCTGGTCGTGGCCGGGTACGGCCATCACCGCGCCGGTGCCGTAGCCCATCAGCACGAAGTTGGCCACCCATACCGGCACCTGCTCGCCGCTGATCGGGTGCACCGCGGTCAGGCCGGTGGCCATGCCGCGCTTTTCCTGGGTTTCCAGCTCGGCTTCGGACACGCCGCCGTGCTTGAGCTCTTCCAGCAGGCGCGCCAGTTCCGGATTGGACCTGGCCGCATGCATCGCCAGCGGGTGCTCGGCAGCGATCGACACGAAGGTCACGCCCATCAGCGTGTCCGGGCGGGTGGTGAACACACGCAGCGGGTCCAGTGCGGCGCCGTCGGTATCGCGCACGTCGAACTGGATCTCCAGGCCTTCGGAGCGGCCGATCCAGTTGCGCTGCATGGTCTTGACCGACTCCGGCCAGCCCTCCAGCTGGTCCAGGCCGTCCAGCAGTTCCTGCGCGTAATCGGTGATGCGCAGGAACCACTGCGGAATCTCGCGCTTTTCCACCAGCGCGCCGGAGCGCCAGCCGCGGCCGTCGATCACCTGCTCGTTGGCCAGCACGGTCTGGTCGATCGGGTCCCAGTTCACCACCGCGTTGCGGCGGTAGGCCAGGCCCTTGCGCATCAGCCGGGTGAACATGCGCTGCTCGTGGACGTAGTAGTCCGGCGTGCAGGTGGCGAACTCACGCGACCAGTCGATGGCGTAACCCAGCGATTTCAGCTGGCCGCGCATGTGGTCGATGTTGGCGTAGGTCCACTTGGCCGGCGCGGTCTTGTTCTTGATCGCGGCGTTTTCGGCCGGCAACCCGAACGCGTCCCAGCCCATCGGCTGCATCACGTTGTGGCCGGTCATGCGCTTGTAGCGGCTGACCACATCGGAGATGGTGTAGTTGCGCACATGGCCCATGTGCAGCGCACCGGACGGGTACGGCAGCATCGACAGGCAATAGAACTTCGGCTTGTCCGAAGTTTCGTCGACCTGGAAGGCGCGGGTGGCGTCCCAGAACTGCTGGGCGGAGGATTCGACCTGCTGCGGGTCGTAGGCGTTCGGTTCGACGGTGGACATTGGGAGCGGATGCTCGGGCGGTGCAAAGCGGTACAGGGTACCGCAGTGCAGCAGGTGCTCCAAACCGTTACCGCAGCGCGGGCGACTTGGCCGGCCAACTCCACGCCGCCGCCGCCAGCCAGCCGACCCAGGCCAGGAAGGCCAGGCGCTGGGCGATGGCCTGCCGCAGCAGCCCGGGCGGGCCGAATGCCAGCACCGCCACCAGCAGGCCGGCGGCCAGGCTGAGCCAGGCCAGGCCACGGGTGCCGGGGGCGTTGAGCAGCGCGGCGGCGATCAGCAGCATGGCCGGCACGAAGGCCACCGCCCACAGCAGCCAGGCGGTGGCATGCGCCTGGCTGGCGCGGCCATCCAGGTCGGTGGGATCCAGCGGCAACATGCCCATGCCGAGGAAGGCCAGGCCAGCCAACACCACCAGCTGTCCGCCAACGCGCTGGCCCCAGCCGGCCCTGGGCGGCATGCGCGCCAACAGGCTGACCCCCGTCACCATGCCCAGCGCGCCGACCAGCACGAAGGCCAGCAGGTTGAAGCCCAGGGCATGCGGCACCCCCGCGGCGCCCAGCAACGCGACCGGGTGGCTGGCCTGCAGATAGCCGGGCAACGTGGCGCCGAAACCGGCGACCGCCAGCACGAACACGCTCGCCGCGACCAGGCCCAGGTAGCGCTGCGCGCCGTCGGTACTTCCCATTGTGCTGCTCCGCATCGGGGCGCCGTGCGCCACCAGGACGCGGCATTGTCGGGCCGGGCGGGCGTGGCGTGAACCCCCCGCCCCGGCCTTGTGTCGGCCGGGTTTGCCACCATTACGGTCCACTGTCGCGTTCTCACCTTCCAGGAAACCCATGTCCGACAAACCGCATGTATTCGATGTCACCACCGACACCTTCGAGACCGAGGTCCTGCAGAAATCGTTGACGACACCGGTGCTGGTGGACTTCTGGGCCACCTGGTGCGGGCCATGCAAGACCCTGACGCCGATCCTGGAGAAGCTGGCCGCCGACTACCACGGCGCCTTCGAGCTGGCCAAGGTCGATGTGGACAAGGAGCAGCAGATCGCCGCCGCCTTCCAGATCCGCTCGGTGCCAACGGTATTCCTGGTCAAGGGCGGCGAGCTGGTGGACGGCTTCCCGGGCGCGATGCCCGAGGGCCAGATCCGCGAATTCCTGACCCAGCACGGCGTGCTGCCGGCCAAGCCGCAGATTGCCGAAGCGCTGCCGCCCGCGGCACCGCTGGACCCGCAGGCGCAGGCCGCCGCGCTGCGCGAGGCGATCGCCGCCGAGCCGGACAAGGACGAACTCAAGCTGGACCTGGCATTGGCCTTGCTCAAGACCGGCGATACCGCCGAGGCCGAACAGCTGATCGATGCGCTGCCCGCCAATCTGGCCACCGACGACCGCGCGGTGCGCGCCAAGGCCCGGCTGGGCTTCGCCAACGTGCTCAAGGATGCGCCGGACGCGGGCGCACTGCAGGCCAGCGTGGATGCCAACGGCGCCGACCTGCGCGCACGTCACCTGCTGGGCGTGCGCCATCTGCTCGACGGCAACGACGAAGCGGCGCTGGAACAGTTCCTGGAGATGCTGCGCCAGGACCGCAGCTTCGACGACAACCTGCCGCGCCGCAGCCTGATCGACGCGTTCCGCGTGATCGAGGACGAAGACCTGGTAGGCCGCTATCGCCGCAAGATGTCGGCATTGGTGTTCTGACGCCACGGGCACTGCAGCGTGTCGATCGCGGGTCCGGGCACACGCCACCTCCTGCATGGGTAGGAGCGGCCCCGGCCGCGACGCGACACGCGCGGTCGTGACGACGCATCCGTGGTAACGCGCTGTCGCTGCCCGGGCCGCTCCTACGCCCCCTGGCGGCCGGCCCACCATACGCATGCGAATGTTATGCTGCGCATCCCGCCCCGCCACGGATTCCGGCCCGCATGCGCGCCCCACTGTTCAAGCTCGGTATCAACCTCTGGCCGCCGTACCTGTTCGCCGGCATCCACGTCACCGTGCTTTCGGCCGACTATCGCTTCGCACGGGTGGAACTGCGGCAGCGGCCCTGGAACCGCAACTACGTCGGCACCCATTTCGGCGGCAGCCTGTTCGCCATGACCGATCCGTTCTGGATGCTGCTGGTGATGCAGAACCTGGGCCGCGACTACTACGTCTGGGACAAGGCCGGCAGCATCGATTTCGTCAAACCCGGCCGCGGCACGGTGAGCGCGGACTTCGTGATCGACGACAGCCTGCTGAGCGAGCTGCGCGAGGCCACCGCCGGCGGCGAGAAGCACCTGCGCTGGTTCGAGAACGAGGTGCACAACCGCGATGGCGAAGTCGTGGCACGCGTGCGCAAGCAGCTCTACGTCAAACGCAAGCCGGCGCGCTGACCGATACAGTTGCAGCGCCAGCGTGGCGCGGAACCCGACACCGCCGCAGACAGGCACGCCTGGACCGGCGTCCGCTGTGCGCATGCCGCCGATGGCGCACGCTGCGAAACCGCGCTTTGCGTCCTTGCGCGCATTGGTCAAGAATCGCGCATCTTCCCGACTGGTCGCCTTCATGCCGCTGCGCACCGCTGCTTCTGCCTGTCTGCTCGCCCTGCTCCTGCCTGCCGCCGCCGACGCGGCCTATCGCAGCCCGCAACAGATACTGGACAGTTCGCCGGCCAGCGCATGGCGCGTGCTCGATCCCGAGCGCACCCTGTACCTGGAACTGGACAGCGGGCGGGTGATCATCGAGCTGGCGCCGCAGTTCGCACCCCAGCATGTCGCCAATATCCGCACGCTGGCGCATGAGCGTTTCTGGGACGGGCTGAGCATCTATCGCTCGCAGGACAATTTCGTGGTGCAGTTCGGCGACCCGGACGGCGAGACCCCGGGCAAGGCCAAATCGCTCGGATCGGCCAGGACGCATCTGCCGGCCGAGTTCGAACGCGCTTCGCAGGGCCTGGAGTTTCAGCGCCTGCCCGACAGCGATGGCTGGGCACCGCAGGTCGGCTTCGTCGACGGCTTCCCGGTCGGGCGCGACCCCGCCAGCGGCAAGACCTGGCTGGCGCATTGCTACGGCACCCTGGGCGCGGGACGCAACAACGACGAAGACAGCAGCATCGGTGCCGAACTGTATGTGGTCACCGGGCAGTCGCCGCGCCAGCTGGATCGCAACATCACCGTGGTCGGCCGCGTGGTCAAGGGCATGGAGTTGCTGAGCGTGATCCCGCGTGGGCCGGACCCGATGGGCTTCTATGCAGATGCGGCGCAACGCTCGCCGATCCGCGCGATCCGCCTGGCCAGCGAAGTGCCGGCACCCGAACGCACGCCGCTGCAGCTGTTGCGTACCGACAGCCCCACCTTCCGCGAGGTGGCCGAGGCGCGCCGCAACCGCAAAGACGATTTCTACAAGCGCCCCGCCGGGCATATCGATCTGTGTAACGTGCCGCTGCCGGTGCGGACGCCGCCTGCTGGGTGAATCGGGAGTCGGGAGTCGGGAGTCGGGATTGGGGATTGGAGATTCATGAACGCGGCGGCGCGTGGCTTGGCGCGGTTCAGAGAGGTCGCGAGCCGTCGTCAGGCGGGTATGTACGGTTTGGAGCGGCTAACAGACTACTGCGCGGCCGGTGCTCGGAATTGGCATGTACCACTCGCACACTCCGATTCCTCCGCGACGCCTGCACTCGCCTGATGACTGCTCGCCACGCTTTCGGAGCCGCAGTGGCGATTGGTCCTCTCCCCAGCGGGTACCGAGTGCCGCGCGCGCGGGCCTTGTTCGCTGTTATCAACGGGCGCGCTGGCTGAAGGCGACGCTGCCCAGGATCAGCACTGCGGCGACCAGCATGGTCCAGGTCAGCGGTTCGCCCAGCAGCGACCACGCCAGCAGCGCGCCGAACACCGGCACCAGGTAGGTCACGGTGGATGCACGCGCCGGGCCGATGCGCTGGATCAGGCGGTAATACATCAGGAATGCCAACCCGGTGCAGACCACGCCCAACGCGGTCGCGCAGGCCCAGGCCACTGCCGGCACCGGTGTGGTCGGCCACTGCCACCAGGCCAACGGTGCCAGCAGCAACGCACTGCAGCCCAGCGTGGAGGCCGCCGATGCCGCCGGTGGCAGGTCGCCCATGTGGCGCTTCACCAGGTTGTAGCCGATGCCGTACAACAGCGAGGCCGTCGCACCGGCCAGTGCGGCCGGGCCCACGCTCAGGCCGGCCGACTTGCCGGTGGCGAGCACCAGCACGCCGATAAAGCCCACCAGCAAGGCCAGCGCGCGGCGCGTGCCGATCTTCTCGCCAAAGAACAGGAACGCGATCAGCGCGGTGAACAACACCGTCATCGCATTGCAGATCGCACCGATGGCGGCGGGCGCGTGCTGCGCGCCCCAGGCGAACAACAGAAACGGCAGTGCAGAGTTCAACACACCGATGGCGGCCAGCATCGGCCACCGATGCAGCGGGAAGCGTCCGCGCGCCAGCCACAGGAACGGCAGCAGCACCAGCGCGCCCAGCGCCAGGCGAATTTCCACCAGCACCACCGTGCCGAACCTGGGTGCGGCCACGCGCATGAACAGGAACGAGCACCCCCACACCACCCCCAGGAACGTCAGCTCCAGCGGAGTGCGCCAGTCACGCGCAGCGACGGCCGGCTGCATCGACGGCTGCGCGCTCATCGCCGCGCTCCGGTGGCATGCCGTGATTTGCTGCAAAGGCAAGGGACAACATCCGGCAGGTACGCAGGCATGGCACGATCGTCGCGATGGGAAGGTGCAGCATCGGCTGCGGCCGCAGGCGCGACAAGCGCGTAGTATCGCAGTCAGCCACAAATCTGACTCATGTCTGCGATGAATCTGCGCCCCACCTTGTTGCCCGCGTTGGGCGTGTTCGCCGCCGCCGCCCGCCACCAGAATTTCGCGCACGCGGCCGAAGAGCTGCACCTGACCGCCAGCGCGGTCAGCCACCATGTGCGCAAGCTCGAGGCGCTGCTGGGCGTCACCCTGTTCCAGCGGCTGCCGCGCGGGGTCAAGCTCACCGCCGAGGGGCGCCAGCTGGCCGATGCCGCCTCCGCCGCACTGGCCGAGATCGCGGCGGTGGCCGGCAACCTGCATCCGCGCGAAGACGCCATTCCGCTGCGCGTGACCACGCTGCGCTCGCTGTCGTATTGCTGGTTGCTGCCGCGGTTGCCGCGCTTCTGCCGCGCGCATCCGCATATCCGCCTGGACCTGCAGTCGGACCCGGCGTTCTCCCGTTTCGAAGAAGGCGGCCCCGAGTTGGGCATTCGCTACGGACAGGGCGCCTGGCCGGGCCTGACCTCGCATCACCTGATGGACGACGAGCTGTTTCCGGTGGCATCGCCATCGCTGCCGGAAGTGGCCGCGCTGCGTACCGCCGCGCAGATCGCGCAGTTGCCGCTACTGAGCGACATGTCCCCGCAGGGCTGGCGCGACTGGTTCCGCGCCGCGCAGGTGCGCGGCACCACGCTGCCGCCGATGCACACCTTCAACGACAGCACCGATGCCATGCGTGCCGCCGTCTACGGCCTGGGCGCGGTCCTGGCGCGCAAGCACATCGCCCAGCCCTATCTGCAGCGCTATGAGCTGGTGCGCCTGCCCGGGCCCACGCTCAAGGCGCGCTATGCCTACTACATCGTGCATCCCAGCCATCGCGAGCCCAGCCCCGCGGCCGCGGTGTTCATCGACTGGCTCAAGCGCGAAGCCCTGGACGAGCGCACGCCGATGCCGGCGCTGCCCGCCGAACTGGTGACCTTGCCGCCGAGCGAAAGCGTGCGGGAACTGCGGGGGCGTCGGAATTCGCGCAAGGCATCGGCAGCGGATTGAAGCCTGGTGGAGTCAGGGTAGGCGTGTGGCTTCGTCCGTACCCTCACCCCAACCCCCGCTCCGCGCCCCGGCCCGCGCTTGCGGCGCAGGCGCTCCAAGGCACGCGCGCCAGTGGCGCGCAAGCTGTGCCTTCTCGCCCCGTGGGGAGAGGGGCTTTGCAAGAGAATCGCGCTGCAAGGGGCTTTCAGAAAGTCTGGCAGCAGGCCGAGGAGAAATCGCTTGACAGCCGCACCCATCAAGACCATTAATTAGCTAATTCGTTAATTGTCTAAGCACAACCATGTCCGCCGACCGCATCTTCGAAGCCCTCGCCTCGCGCCCGCGCCGGGAAATCCTGGCCTACCTGTCCGCGCAGGAACTGACCGCCGGTCAGATCGGCGAACGTTTTGCGATGAGCGCCCCGGCCATCTCGCGCCACCTGTCGGTGCTGTTGGCGGCCGGCCTGGTCAGCAGCGAGCGGCGCGGGCAGTTCGTGGTGTACCGGCTGACCCCGGACAACATGGTCAATACGCTCAGCGGGTTTGCCTTCGAGGTTTGCCCGGTCGCCGGCCCGCTGCAGCGCGAATCGCGCCGATTGGCCAAGAAATCCAGCTGACGCCCGCCTCCCGCCGCAAGGAGTTGCCATGGACCACCAACGGATTGTTTCCGACCGCAGTTTTCCGCGCGTCGCGCTGCCCTCGTACAGCGGCGGCCGGCCGGTGGAAGTGATGCTGATCGCCCAGCTCGATCCCGGCGCAGGCGACAGCCTGATCGCGCAGACGGTAGAACGGCAGCGGCAGCACCCGGCGCATCACGACGCGCTGGACGAACCCTCCGCGCAGTTGTCGGCACCGGACCTGCGTCATGGCGACCCCACCTCGTTGTTCTCGTTTTCGGTGGGCCCGCACGGACACCCGTTCCACTGCCACGCCGGCAACCGCGTATTCACCGCCATCACCGGAAGCGGCGGTGCGCAGCTGCGCTTTTCCACCGCCTCGCCGCAGCAGATCCAAGCCGACCCGCATGCGTTCATCCGCGCGTTGCGTCATGTGAACCTGCCCGGCGACAGCCTGTTCACCGTGCGCTTCGGCGGCGGCACCTGGCATCAGTTCGCACCGGCGCAGGGCGATGCCGCGCATTCGGCCTTCTTTGCGTTGTCCTGCCACCCGGACGAAACCGGCGGCGCGCTGAGCGACGCGCAGCAGGCATTGGTCAGCCAGGGCCAGGCCACCATCGCCAGCCTCACCGAACTGCTGCCGGCCTCGGTGACGGCACTGCTGCAGGCTGCGCCGCCTGCTGACAGCGATATTCCCACCGTGTCGCTGTCGCTGCATGTCAGGCCGGAAAGCTGGAAACAACGCGCCTGCAGCCGCGTGCGCCGTTGGAGCGGCCGGCTGCGGCAGGCCTTGCCGCACGCTCCTGGGCCGGGCTTCGTGGCTACCCGTCTGGGCATACCGCCGATCCGTCCGCTGCCAAGCCTGCCTGCCGATGCGTTGCTGCACGGCCAGTTGGGCAGCGCCGTGCATTTCGAAGACAGCCACCAGCTGCAGCTGGACACGCGCCGGTTGCGCAGCGACAGCCTGCAGGGCGTGCTCTGCGATCTGCTGCAGGCGTTCGTGGATCAGCCGCCCAGCGGGGTGAGCGGGTTGATGCGGCTGCGCAACCTGATGGTCAAGCCGCTGGGGCTGCGTACCTCGCGCCTGGGCTGCCCGGTGTCGTCCTTGCTCGATCGGTCTGCAACGCAGCGGTTTGCCGGGCGCTTTCCGGTGCTGGCGCAACGCAGCGATGCCGATGGGCAGCAGGTCCAGGTCGTCCTCGGTGCCGACGACAAGCACCTGCGCTTTCGTTCCTCGATCGGGTTGCGCCGCATCGGCGAGCATCGCATCGCACTGACCATGGCCACCCAGGTCAGCTGCCGCAACTGGCTGGGACGCATGTACATGGCGTCCATCCATCACGTGCATCACCACTACATCGTGCCGAGCATGCTGCGCGCCGCAGCGCAGCGCCTGCTGCATGCAGAACAGGCGGCAAGCGATGCCTGGCTGGCGCATTCGCCGTGAACGGAGACGGCGGCGCCATCACCTCGTTTTGTCCTGGCGCTGCCTAGGCTTGGGGTCCCCAATCCCCAGGACACGTCCATGCCCACTCTTCGCCTGCGTATCACCGGTACCGACGACGACGCGCGCGCCATCGCCAACCTGCTGCAGAGCATCGAAGGCATCGAGCACGTGGAAGAGGTCGACGACCTGATGCCGCACCTGGACGACGACGATTCCAGCTCGGCCGGCCTGTCGGACGACGAAGGTCCGGGCAGCCACGAGTTCGAAGTGGATGCCGGCAACGAAGCCACCGCGCAGAAGGTGCGCGACGCAGTGCAGGAGCTGGCGCTGCAACTGGATGTGTTTGTCGAATACGAGTACGACGAAGGCTGAGCACTGCACCTGGCCATCGCCGCATGCGCGCGTCGCCGTGCCGCATGCGATAGCGACTTCGATCGCGCTTGCCTCGCGCCGCCTGCAGGGTGCAGGCGGCGCATTCGCTTGAAACGCCCGGTATCGTCGCAGCGGCCCTGCATGGCGCCGATGCGCAGGCGCCCTCTCGGTGGCGTTGCAGATCGCCCCGCGGGTGTTTACGACATCCTGCGACGCCGTTGACGCCAGCGCCAGGCCTGCAGCGCCAGCCAGCCGGCCACTGCGGCGACCACGCCCACCGGCAGCAGCGCCGCCACCGCGCGAATCACGAACGCCACGCTGGCCGCGAACACCTGGCCGAACTCGGCTGCCGCCTCGGCGATCTCACCCCTGCCCTGTTCGCCCCCGGTACTGCTGAAGTGCAGGGTCAGCAACAGGGTGCGCACGCGACGTTGCTGTTGCGCGGCTTCCTGCTGGGTCTGTTGCGCCTCGGCCTCGATGTCGGCCAGGCGCTTGGATACCGCCAGCAGGTCACCCACCGCCAGATCGCGGCGTTGCTGCAACTCCAGCAGGCGCGCATGTTCCTTCTGCAACCGCGCCTGCGCCAGGCCGGTATCGGCGATCTGCTCGGCCAGATCCTCGGCGCGCGTGCTGCGCGCGGCCACATCGCCCTGCTGGCCAGCCAGTTGCACCATCGGCTCGACGCCCTCGGGCACCAGCCGCACGCTGACGCTGCCGCCAGGAGTGCGCCCGCCATTCTGTTCCACCGCCAGCAATGCGCAGCTGCCGTATTGCGCGCTCTGGCAGGCGCTACGCACCGCGGCGATGCGCTCGCCGATCTGATCGACAGGCAGTTCGATGCGGACATCGTGTTCGTAGGCCAATGACGCACCGGATGGAACCGGCGCCGGCGGTGCTGCGGCGCCGCCGTCCGCAGCCATCTCGCCCTGCGGCCGCGCACAGCCCGCCACCATCCACCCGATCAGCAATAGCGCCGCGTAACGCGGCATGCCGGGCCTCACAGGCGCGCTCCATCGACCTTCTGCACGCTCAGCGTAGACAGATCCAGGTCGGGAATGCAGCGCACGTTGACGGCGATATTGGCTTCCCCGGTGTTGGGATTGGCGCCCTCGCTGAACGGCGCAATGCCGCAGTCCATGCAGTAATGATGGGCGATATGCTGCCGATTGAAGCGGTAGCTGCCCATCTCCTGCGCGGCCGTTTGCAGCTGCAGCTGCGAGCGTGCGCCAAACCACAGCAGCCCGCCGCGACGGCGGCACAACGAGCAGTTGCAATCGTAGACTTCGGTGATCGGCGCATCGGTCTCGAGCTCGAACGCGATGCGTCCGCAATGACAGCTGCCGGCGTACTGCATGGGTTTCCTCCTTGGAAAACAGTGCGAGTCGGGCGTGACTCATGGACCGTTGCCGATGCGCCTCCGGCCCTGCGTGCGGCCAGCGACAGCGCCGTCCCGGCACCAGCGTGCGGTCGCGCCCGCCTGATCGGGTCGGAGACCGCTCGCCGGCCACTCTAAACCAATGGCGGATGCGAACGGGCGCACAGATGCCTATGCTGGCGGTTTGCTCTCATCCAGGATCCACGATGCGTCAACGCCTGCTTGTCCTAGCCCTGCTTGCCGGCCTCGCTGCCTGCCAGCAGCAGCCCGAATCCCCGCGCGCCGACGCTCCCCCGGCTGCCGGCGCGCAGGATGCGCAGACCCCGGATGCGCGGTTCACCGCGCTGTCCAAGCGTGCGCTCGACACCTGGATGCAGTTGTCGCCGGTCACGGCCACGCAGACTGGCGACCACCGCTTCGACGCTCAGATCGACGACCTCAGCGACGGCGGCCGCCAGCGCAGCCTGGAAGCCAACAAGACGTTGTTGACCGAACTGGACGCGGTCGATGTCGCCAGGCTGTCGCGCGAGAACCAGGTGGACGCCGCCATCCTGCGCAACCAGCTGCAATCGGAGATCTGGAACACCGAGGTGCTGCAGAGCTGGGCCTGGGACCCGCAGGTCTATAACAGCCTGGCCGGCAGCGCCCTGTATGGCCTGATGGCGCGCGAATTCGCACCGCTGCCCGAGCGCCTGAGCGCGGCCACGCATCGCATGGAAAAGATTCCCAGCATCTTCGCGCAGGCGCGTGCCAACCTGGACCCGGCACGCGTGCCGAAGATCCACGCAGAGACGGTGGCCAAACAGAACAAGGGCATCCTCAGCATCGTCGACACCTTCATCGCGCCCAACATCAGCCAGCTGGGCCCGATCGAAGCGGCGCGCGCGCAAGCGGCCATCGACAACCTGAAGAAGGCAGTCGCCGAGCAGCAGACCTGGCTGGACACCGTGCTGGTGCCCAACGCCAAGGGCGATTTCCGTATCGGCGCGGAAAAGTACGACCAGAAGCTGAAATTCGCCCTGCTGTCGTCGCTGTCGCGTGCCGACATCAAGCAGCGTGCCGAGTCCGAACTCAAGCGCGTGCGGGGCGAGATGTATGGCATTGCGCGCAGCGTGCTCAAGGACAAGCCCGGCGCTCCCAAGCTGCCCGAAACGCCGACCGACGCGCAGCAGCAGGCCGCGATCGAGGCCGCGCTGGAACTGGCCTATGCCGACAAGCCCGCGCGCGACAAGGTGGTGGACCAGGCCAAGGCCGCGCTGGCGCAGTCCACCGAATTCGTGCGCCAGAAGGATTTGATGACGCTGCCCGATTCGCCGGTGGACATCATCCTGATGCCGGAATTCCAACGTGGCGTGGCGGTGGCCTATTGCGATTCGCCCGGCCCGCTCGACAAGAACCTGAGGACCTTCTACGCAGTGTCGCCGATTCCCGACGACTGGAACGACAAGCAGGTCGACTCGTTCCTGCGCGAATACAACACCCGCATGATCCACCTGCTGAGCATCCACGAAGGCACGCCGGGCCATTACCTGGAGGGCTGGCATTCGGCCAAGTTCCCATCCACGCTGCGCGCGGTGCTGCGCTCGGGCATGTTCGCCGAGGGCTGGGCGGTGTACACCGAGCGCATGATGCAGGAACAGGGCTATCTGGATAACGACCCGCTGTTCCACCTGGTGCAGTTGAAGTTCTACCTGCGCACCATCGCCAATGCCATCCTCGACCAGGGCGTGCATGTGGACGGCTGGGATCGCGACAAGGCGATGCACCTGATGACCCACGACACCTTCCAGCAGGAAAGCGAGGCGGCCGGCAAATGGGTGCGCGCGCAGCTGTCGTCGGCACAGCTGCCGACCTACTTCGTCGGCGTGCAGGAGCATCTGGATACGCGCAAGGCGGTGCAGGAGAAGCTGGGCGACAAGTTCAACCTCAAGGAATATCACGACAAGATGCTGTCTTACGGCGCGCCGCCGGTGCGGTTCGCACGCGAACTGATGCTGGATCAGCCGATCGAGTGATGAATCGTTCTTCCTTCTCCCGCACGCGGGAGAAGGTGCCCCGCAGGGGCGGATGAGGGGCGCCTCGCGAAGTCGTCACTGCCTGCGAGGTCCAACGCGTCGCCACGCGCCTTCAGAAATGACACACCAAGTGGCTTCGCCCGTACCCTCACCCTAACCCCTCTCCCGTCGGGAGAGGGGCTTGCCGCCGCAGTTGCTAACGTCCTTCTGACGAGTTGCGAATCTGCGCTCGCCAGTCACGCGGCTCTCGCACACAGCGTCCCGTCACGCATCCGCGGCAACGAATCCACCGGTCTGCCGCGCCCACAGGCGTGCATACAGCCCGCCCTGCGCGATCAGCTCCGCATGCGTGCCGGTCTCGACGATGCGTCCGGCGTCCATCACCACCAATCGGTCCATGCGTGCGATGGTCGAGAGCCGGTGCGCGATCGCAATCACCGTCTTGTCGCCCATCAGTGCGTCCAGGCTGTCCTGGATCGCCGCTTCCACTTCCGAATCCAGCGCCGAGGTCGCCTCGTCCAGGATCAGGATCGGTGCGTCCTTGAGCAGCACGCGGGCGATGGCAATGCGTTGGCGTTGCCCGCCGGACAGCTTGACCCCGCGCTCGCCTACATGCGCATCGAAGCCGCGCCGCCCCTCGCCGTCCACCAGTGTCTCGATGAAGCCTTCCGCGCGCGCCTTGCGCACCGCATCCAGGATCTGCGCGTCGCTGGCCTGCGGCCGGCCGTACAGCAGGTTGTCGCGGATCGAGCGATGCAGCAGCGAGGTGTCCTGCGTCACCAGCCCGATCTGCCCGCGCAAGCTCTCTTGCGTGACCTGCGCGATGTCCTGCCCGTCGATCAGGATGCGTCCCTGTTCCAGGTCGTATAGCCGCAGCAGCACGTTGACCAGGGTGGACTTGCCGGCGCCGGAGGGCCCTACCAGGCCGATCTTCTCGCCTGCGCGCACCTGCAGGTCCAGCCCGGCGATCACCCCGCCGCGCTTGCCGTAATGGAAATGGATCTGCTCGAACCGCACCTGCCCCTGCGTCACGCGCAGCGGCACCGCATCGGACGCGTCCTGCACCTGCACCGGCTGGGAGATGGTCTGCATGCCGTCCTGCACGCTGCCGATATCTTCGAAGATTCCGTTGACCGTCCACATGATCCAGCCGGACATGTTGTGGATGCGGATCACCAGGCCGGTGGCCAGGGTGATCGCGCCCACGCTGATCTGGCCACGGCTCCACAGCCACAACGCCAATGCGCAGGTACCCACGATCAGGAAGCCGTTGGCCATGGCGATGGCGGTGTCCATCGCGGTAGTCACCCGCGTCTGCCGGCGGTGCTTGACCGCCAGCTCGTCGATGGCATCGCGTACGTAGGCTTCTTCGCGGCCGGCGTGGGCGAACAGCTTGAGCGTGGAGATATTGGTGTAGCCATCGACGATGCGCCCGGTCGCCTTGGAACGCGCGTCCGACGCCACCCAGGCGCGCGCCTTCATGCGCGGCACGAAGAACGCCATCAACGCGACATACACCACCAGCCAGATCAGCAGTGGCGCCATCAACCACGGGTCGGCCTGGGCGAACAGCCACAACGCGCTGCCGGTATAGACCACGATGTACCAGAGCGCATCGACCATCTGCACCGCCGACTCGCGCAACGAGGTGCCGGTCTGCATCACCCGGTTGGCGATGCGGCCGGCAAAATCGTTGTTGAAGAAACCCAGGCTCTGCCGCACCACGTAGTTGTGCATCAGCCAGCGCGAACGGTTGCTCAGGCCGGGCACGATGGCCTGGTTGACCAGCAGGTTGTGCAGCCCGGTGAAGAACGGGCGCGCGATCAGGGTGATCCCTGCCATCCACGCCAGTTCGCCGGCATGCCGGCGGAAGAAGTCCGGCCCCGGACGCTCGCTGAGCATGTCCACGATGCGTCCCAGGAAGTCGAACATCGCCACTTCCACCAGCGCCAGCAACAGCCCGGCGATCAGCGTGGCCAGCAGGATCGGCCATAGCGGCCGCAGGTAATGCAGATAGAACCGCCACACATTGCGTGGCGGCATCTCCCGCTCGATGGGCGGAAAGATATCGATCAGGGATTCGAACCAGCGGAACATTGCACGTACTTCGCTACTACCGGGCCGTCAGGCTAGCCGATCGGGCGTCACGCCGCAGTGTCTGGGGCGATGTCCTGCCGACTGGATAGCGTGGTGCCAGGTCACCGTGTTGCAATCCGGGACGCCGCCTGAGCAGGCTGAGCCGGTAGACCGACATCCACGGCTCGATCCCGTCGCCGCAAGATCGATCGCACGCGCGATCGATCGATCTCGCTCGCATCGAGTGCGCTGCATCCAGGCGCTCTGCCAGTTCCTGTCACAAGTGGTCGATGGCTCGCATGGCGATGATCTGCAGCACAGCCCGGTCATCGATCGCCGTCTGCACCACTCGATGCGTGGTGGACAGGCGCAGCACGCTGCCCATCTGCGCGAGCTGCAGCCGATGGATCGGCATCGGTGCCTGCCCGGCGTTGCGCGCGGGCGTGTTCTGCAGCCCGTCGGGGCGACTCGGATGCGGAGGGTCCGCACACGTCTGGCGTGTGCGGCCGGGCGGCAGGATCGGACTCAACGTCCCTGCAGACTCGGCACCGCATCGCTCACGTGGGCATGCCGGCGCATGGTCCAGTTGAACAAGGGCGTTGCCATCAGGGTGGACAGGATCGCCATCAGCACCAGCACCGAGAACAGGCCTTGCTCGATCACCCCGGCCTGCAGGCCGATGTTGATGATGATCAGCTCCATCAACCCGCGCGCGTTCATCAGCGACCCGATCGCCATCGCGTCGCGGTTGTTCTCGCCGCTGGCACGCGCCGCGGCCCAGCAGGCCACGCCCTTGCCCACGAACGAGGCAAGCAGGATCGCCACCCCGGCCAGCATGATCTGCGGCTGCAGCAGCACGCTGAGCTGGGTCTTCAGGCCCGAATAGGTGAAGAACAACGGCAACAGCAACACCACCACGAACGGCTGCAGCATCTCGCGCAGCTTCTCGGTCAGCGCGCCCTTGGGCAGGCAGACGCCGAGCAGGAAGCCGCCGAACACTGCATGGATGCCGATCGCATCCATCGCCCAGGCGCTGACGCAGAACAGCATCAGGATCACCGCCAGCACGCCGTTGCCCAGCGGCTGGTCCGGCACTACGTAGTCGGCCAGCCGGCGCAGCAGATGCCGGCCGACGAAGAGCATGAACACCGCGTACGCCACGCCGCCGCCGATGGCCAGGTACGCGCTCCCCCAGCTGCCGCCGAAGCTGGCCAGCACCACGGCCAGGATGCACCAGGCTGCCGCGTCGTCGAACGCACCGGCGGTCAACGCCAGCGTGCCCAGCGGGCTATTGGTCAGACCGCGTTCGTGGATGATGCGCGCCAGCATGGGAAATGCCGTGATCGCAATGGCCGCGCCCAGGAACAGCGACGCCTCCATCAGCTTGGCCTTGTCGGAGAACAGGCCTTCCACGGTGAGCAGCCACGGACACAGCGCAAAGGCCAGCGCGAACGGCACCGCGATGCCGGCCAGCGACACGCTCATCGCGCTGCGGTAGCGCGCGCGGAAGTGATCGCCACGAAAATCGGTGCCGACCAGGAACATGTACAGGCCCACGCCGAATTGCGCGAACACGTACAGCACGTCCATGGTCTGCTTGGGAAACAGCGCCGCCTGCGTCGCAGGCGCCATCAGGCCGAACAACGAAGGCCCCAGCATCACGCCGGCGATCATCTCGCCGACCACCTGCGGCTGTCCCAGCCGCTTGGCCAGCATGCCCACCAACCGACAGACGAGCAGGATCACTGCGGCCTGCAGAAAAAAATACACCGACATCTGCGGAGTGGTCATGCGTCGGGCGACATCCCTGAGAAGTGCGCGGATCATAGCGAGCCTAGCCAGTGGACGGTAGCCCGACGGGGGACGCGGCGTGTGCGCACAGGTTGCACGCGCCCTGCCGGATGCGGACGCTCGCCGTCCCGGGCGCAAGCACAGCGCTTGGCTGCCGCTGCGCGAGATTGCGACAGCACCAAGCGAGCAGCGGTGAGACGGGTTATGGACAGCGCGCTCATAAGCGGAGCGTGGGCGTGGTCCATACCGATTCCCGGCACCGGCCGCGCCCGCCTGGTGGCTGCACAGCCGGTTCGTCGGCTGCCACAGGCCTCAGGCCAATGCACCAATGTGGCCTGGCACAGATAGCGGTGTCGAACCGGGGTTCGGCGTGGCACCAGCGATCTCCATCACCAACGCCAGTCCGCACGCTCCGTGCCCTGCCCGATCCGGCGTGGGCACGGCTTGCGCAAATCGTTTCATTTACCAGTGCCATACAGCGGCCGGCCACGGATTCCGGGCAGTTGAGGCATCGGCGCAGATCACGGTGCAGCTGCCGCGCACAGGACTCTCCTGTGCGCAGTCCATCCCACCCAGATCACTGCGGCGCAGCAGCCTTCGCCTGCACTGGCGTCAACACCAGGTCCTGGAAATCGAAGCTGAAATCGGTCAGCGGCGAGATCGCTTCCATGCGCATCTCGCGCACCGCACCATCGGGCGTCAGCGCGAAATTGACGAAGGCATCGGCATTCAAGGAGCGGTCGTCCCAGCGCACGATGAAGCTGTCGTGCTGCCAGTGCTCCAGCGTGCCGACCAATTGCGCGGTCTTGGAGAACTGCAGGCGCAGCCGCTTGCCATCCTGGCGGATCACCACATCGCCGTACCATGGATCGCGATAGGTGGCCGCGTAGCCGCGCAGCGGCAAGGACGGCGTGGAGCGTGCGGCGCGTGCCTCCAGGTGTTGCTTCCAGCTGGTGTCGGCATCACCGGCCGCCTTGTCCACCGCCTTCGCATAGGCCGCAATCCAGTCGGTGGGCGGCACCTCCAAGAACGCGTCCAGCACCTGCATCGTCACCGCGTTGAAGGCCGCGCCCACTTCCTGGTTGGTCAGCACCACCACACCGAGCGCCCGATCCGGCACCAGGGTCAACCGCGACACCATGCCCGGCCAGCCACCGGTGTGCCACACCAGCCAATGACCGCGGTAGTCGCTCAGGCTCCACCCCTCGCCATAGCCGGCAAAATTCGGGCGCGCGCCGGCCAGTTCGGGCACAGGCGGCTCGGCGACGTTGATCGGCGTGATCATCGACCACATCTGCTGCTGCCGCTTGGCACTGAACAGCGGTTGGCCATCCGGCAACACGCCGCCGGCCAGTTGCACCTTCATCCACAGCGCCATGTCGTGCGCGCTGGCGTAGATGCCGCCGGCACCGGAGTTGTTGGACCAGGTCAACGGCGCCACGGTCCGCAATTGCGTGAAGTCGTACTTGGCGTGCCCCACCGCGGCCTGGTCGCCGGGCTGCAGGTGGTCGGCATTGAAGCGCGTGCCGCGCATGCCCACCGGCGTAAAGATGCGCTGCTGCAGGAATGTGTCGTAGGTTTGCCCGGACACCTGTTCGATGACCTTCTGCGCCACCGCGTACAGGATATTGTCGTAGGCGTAGCGATCGCGAAACCCGCTCTTCAGCGGTACCTTGGCCAGCCGTTGCACCACTTCTTCTGTGGTGTAGCTGGTGGCCGGCCAGAACAACAGGTCGCCCGCCCCCAGGCCCAGGCCACTGCGGTGCGCCAGCAGATCGCGGATGCGCATTTCTCCACTGACGTACGGGTCGGACATGCGGAACCACGGCAGGTGGTCGATGACCTTGTCGTCCAGCGAGAGCTTGCCTTCATCGGCCAGGATCGACAGCGAGGCCGCGGTGAACGCCTTGGTGTTGGAGGCGATCGCGAACAAGGTGTCGGCCTGCACCGGCTCGGGTTTGCCGATCTCGCGCACGCCATAGCCGCGCTCCAGCACCACCTGCCCGTCCTTGACGATGGCTACCGCAATGCCGGGCACGTCGAACTGCTTGCGCACGCGCTCCATCTGCGCATCGAACTGCTGCATGCCGGCCGGCAGCTCCGCTGCCTGCGTCGTTGTCACCAGGGTCGCCAGCATCAGCACGCCTCCCGTCAGCCATTGGTTCACACGCATTGCCACTCCCCCTGGATCGATCAGAGCAGCCCGCCGCCACTGTCCAGCGCCAGTGGCAGCGGCGTCACCAGCACCCCGTTGCGATCGGCGTACAGCCAATGCCCCGGCACGAACGCCACCCCGGCGAAATTCACCGGTACATCCACCTCACCGAGGTCGCGCCGCTCGGTACGGCGCGGGCAGGCCGCCAGCGCCAGCACACCCAACGCCAAGCTGCCCAGGATTTCGACGTCGCGTACGCAACCGTGGATCAGCACGCCAGCCCAGCTGTTGGCAACCGCCTGCGCTGCGATCCGGTCGCCCAGCAAGGCATGTTTCAGCGAGCCCTGGCCGTCCACCACCAGTACCCGACCCTCGCCCGGCGTGGCTGCCAGTTCGCGCACCCGCGAGTTGTCTTCGAAGCAGCGCACTGTCGCAATAGGCCCGAAAAACGCATCGCGCCCACCAAAGTGCCGAAATAGCGGCTCGGCGATGCTCGCTTCCGGAAAACGGTCACACAGATCGGGCGTGGTCCAGGTCATCGATACGGTCTCATGCGGCATTGCAGGCATGGTAGCCGGCTGCGCCGGCGTGCGGACGCTGGCACCTGCGCTGTCGCGATGCGATGTGACGTGTGCACCAGGTGGCGCGCCGTCCATGGCGGGCGCGACCAGGGTTGCGCCCGCTGCGGTCGGTGGCAGGCGGACAATCGCGCCCAGTGCCCTCATTCTCACGTCCCATCCAGTCCGGATGCGCAAGGCTATGAGCCGCGGCCTCGACCGGGTTGCCCGGCACCGTCGCAATCGTGCAATCCCTGCCAGCGAGTACCACCACGATGACCGATCTGTTCGCTTCCACCCCATCCGCCCTGGAGGGCATCCACGTCGGCATCGGCGGCTGGGTGTACGCGCCGTGGCGCGCCGGCATGTTCTATCCGGAAGGGTTGGTGCAGCGGCGCGAGCTGGAATACGCCAGCCGCCAGGTCAACGCCATCGAAATCAACGGCACCTATTACGGCGCGCAGAAGCCGGCGACGTATGCGAAATGGCGCGACGAAGTGCCACCGGGATTCGTATTCTCCGCCAAGGCGCCGCGGCGCATCACCCAGTCGCGCAAACTGGCAGGCACCAAGGCCCAGGTGGAGGACTTCATCGGCGGGATTGTCGAGCTCGGCGACACGCTGGGCCCGCTCGTATGGCAGTTCGAGCACGGGCATCGCCTGCAGGCCGACGATCTGGATGCCTTCCTGGCACTGCTGCCCAGGCGCGCGGGCGATCGTACGCTGCGCCATGTGCTGGAAATCCGCGATCCGCACGCGGTGGATGCATCGCTGCTGGCGCTGGTGCGTGGCCATGGCGTCGCGACCGTGTTCACCGATTCGGACCAATACCCCTCCTTCGCCGACCTGTCCACCGACTTCGTCTACGCACGACTGATGCGCAGCCAGGCGCGCCTGCATGCGGGTTACCCCGCGCCTGCGCTCGCACGCTGGGCCCAACGCATCCAGGCCTGGCGGCGCGGGGAAGATCCGGACGATCTGCCGCACATCCAGGACCCATCGAACGCGCGCGGTGCGGCGCGCGAGGTGTTCGTGTTCTTCATCAGTGCGGCGAAGGAGCGCAATCCGGCAGCGGCGATGGCGCTGTTGAAGTCACTGTCGGCAGATCAGGCACCTCGTTGACGTGCGTGCGGCAACCGTTTTTAACCATGGTGCGTGGCGGATTGAGGACGGATGCGATGACTGCACGCGTCTGCGGCTTGCCCTTGCTCTGTGTGGTCGCTGCTGCCGGGCGGACCGCGCGGCGTGCTTACGGGGATTTGTGCTGTGCATAACCCATGGCATTGCGGCACGGTTGTAGGGGAGTAGACCAAGCCACTGGGTGTGTCATTTCTGGAGGCGCCCAGCGACGCGTTCGATCTCGCAGGCGGTGACAACTTTGCGAGGCGCCCCCTCATCCGCCCCTGCGGGGCACCTTCTCCCGCGCGCGGGAGAAGGAAGAGCTGCAGTCCTTCGTTCGCCTGCAGCAGGTCGCCTGCAGCAGGACCCATGCAGCGGCAAGCTCCTCGCCCGGCAGGAGAGCGGGTTCGGTGCGGCTTCCGTGCGCGGGGCTTGTCGCCGCAGGATTGCCGCGCCGCCCGGCGCCGGTACGATGCTTTTCGGCGACAATGGCGCATGCCCACCTCCGACCTGCGCAAGGCGCAACTGCAAATCCACTTCTGCGTCCTGCTCTGGGGAATCACCGCGATCCTGGGCAAGTTGATCACGCTGCAGGCGTTGCCGCTGGTGTGGTGGCGGATGTTGATCGTGGTCGCGGCGCTGGCGCTGTGGCCGCGCGTGTGGCGCGGGCTGCGTGGCCTGTCCGGGAAGGTGGTGCTGGGCTATTGCGGCATCGGTGCCCTGGTCGCGCTGCACTGGCTCACCTTCTACGGCGCGATCAAGCTGGCCAATGCCTCGGTGGCGGCCACCTGCATCGCGCTGGCGCCGGTGTTCACCGCGGTGATCGAGCCCTGGGTGACACAGCGGCCGTTCCGCCCGCGCGAATTGCTGTTCGGCCTGGCAGTGCTGCCCGGCGTAGCGTTGGTGGTGGGCGGCGTGCCGGACGGCATGCGTGCGGGCGTGGTGGTAGGCGCGGTCTCCGCCGTCTTCGTCGGGCTGTTCGGTTCGCTCAACAAGCGCATGGTGGCGCATGCCGACCCACTTACCGTCACCGCGCTGGAACTGGGCGCCGGCACGTTGACCCTGACCCTGCTGGCGCCGGCGATGCCGTTGCTGCTGCCATCGCTGCATGGCGATCTGCTGGTCATTCCCGGCCTGCGCGATGGCATCCTGCTGCTGGCACTGTCGCTGGCCTGCACCCTGCTGCCATTCGCCCTGGCCCTGGTCGCACTGCGCCATCTGAGCGCGTATTCGGTGCAGCTGGTGACCAACCTGGAACCGGTCTATGCCATCGTGCTGGCCATCGCGCTGCTGGGCGAGCAGCGCGAGCTGACCCTGCAGTTCTATCTCGGCGTGGCGATCATCCTCGGCGCGGTGTTCCTGCATCCTGTGCTGGAACGGCGGCGCAAGGTGGTGCACCCGGAACTGCTGGGCACCGCCGAAGCCAAGAACATCGTCGACTGAGTCCGCGCCCCGACAGCCCGCCACTCCGGGGGCCGACACGACGACGCGTGCGGCAGCGGCAGGCGCATGCCCGGTTTGCTCCGCGCTGCCTACATCTATGCCGGCGCCCTATCGCCCGGGCCATGCCTGCGACCAGCGGGCAGCTGCTCGCAGCTGTTGCGGTTCATCCAGCCGGACGCTTACCAATCGGTGCGCTGCGGCAGCAGCCCGCGCAATTCGGCGTCGCTGAGATTGCGCCATTGCCCGGGCTTGAGCGCGGCCAGCTTGATGTTGTCGATCCGCACCCGGCGCAGCTGCGTCACACGGTAGCCGAACTCGGCGGCCATCAGGCGGATCTGCCGGTTCAAGCCCTGCTCCAGCACGATGCGAAACCCGAACTTGGCGATTCGCGCCGTGCGGCACGGCAAGGTGGTTTCGTTGTGGATGCGCACGCCGCGCGCCATGCCGCGCAAAAACTCGTCGGTGACCGGCTTGTTCACTGCCACCAGGTATTCCTTCTGGTGGCGGTTCTCCGCGCGCAGGATCTCGTTGACGATATTGCCGTTGCTGGTCATCAGGATCAGCCCTTCGGAATCCTTGTCCAGCCGGCCGATCGGGAAGATGCGCTGCTCGTGGCCGACGAATTCCACGATGTTGCCCTTGACCGAACTCTCGGTGGTGCAGGTGATGCCCACCGGCTTGTTGAGGGCGATATAGACGTGTTTGCGGCCGCCGGGTTTCCTGGCCTCGCGCGCGCGCAGCGGCTGGCCGTCCACCAGCACGGTGTCGTCCTCGCCCACCACCGCACCGGTGCCGGCCACCACGCCATTGACGGTGACGCGGCGTTCGCCGATCAGGCGGTCGGCCTCGCGGCGCGAACAGAAGCCGGTATCGGCGATATGTTTGTTGAGTCGGTTGGTCATTTGCCGATTATCGGCGATTCCCGGTGGCCGTGCGCCGTCGGCTGCAGGCGCCAGCACATTTCCTGCATGCGTGCCGGCTTGCGCGGCAGTGGCGCATTACCCAAACAACGCGTGCGTTCCCGAGATAACCGCACGCGTCGGGACGTCTGTCGGTAACGCGTTCGCGGCCTGGGCCGCTCCTACGCAGGTTTGCGTGCTCACTGCCATGCGTCGCGCGCCGCCGCCTCGGGCAGGAGCGCACCCGGGCGCGAAAGGCTTTCCCCAGACCCATCCGCTGCCGGCATCTCAAGAGCCGGATCGCCCGCCGGCGACGGCAATGACCCGCCCTAGCCATTCACCATCAGCAGTGGCTGCGGCACGAACAGCTCTTCCAGCGGACACGGGCGATGCAGGCTGAATCCCTGTACCTGACCCACCCCCGCTTCGCGCAGGCCGGGAATATCCGACTCCGACTCCACGCCCTCGGCCACCACTTCGATGCCCAACGCCAGGCCGACCTGGGCGATCGAATGCACCGCGGCGCGGTCCACCGCATCGTGTGCGTAGTTGCGCACGAAGCCGCAATCGATCTTCAGCACATCCACGGTGAACTGCTTGAGATAACCGAACGAGGCCAGGCCACTACCGAAGTCGTCCAGCGCCACATGGCAGCCGCGCGCGCGCACGCTCTGCACGAAGCGCTGCGCATGTTCCAGGTCGCCGATCACCGCGGTTTCGGTGATTTCCATGCACAGCTTGGGCACCAGCGAGGGATAGCGCTCGAACAGGGCGCAGACGAAATCGAGGAAATCCGGCTGCGCGATCGACTGCGCGGACAGGTTGACGTGGCACAGGTCCAGCGTGGCCACATGCATCGGGTTGGCGGCCAGTTGCGCGCACAGGGTTTCCAGCACGTAGGCATCGACCATGCGCCCCAGCCCGTAACGCTCCACCGCCGGCAGGAATTCGCCTGGACTCAGCACCCGCCCGTCGCGCGCGCGCATGCGCACCAGCACTTCGTACTGCAGCCGTGCGGGATCGCTCAGCACCTGGATCTTCTGTGCATACAGCAGCAGGCGCTCCTCGGCGATGGCCTGCTGCACGGCGCTGATCCAGCCGCCATCGTGACGACGTCGCGCCAGTGCGAGATCGTTTTCGTCCAGGCAACGGATGCGGTTGCGGCCTTCCTCCTTGGCCGCGAAACAGGCCAGGTCGGCCGCGGTCATCAAGGCATTGACGTCGCTGGCGCCCTGGCGGATCTCCACCACGCCGAAGCTGCAACTCGGCGTCAGCGGCCGGCCGTCCTGGTGGCTCCACGGCTGCCCGAGCACGCCATGCATGCGCTCCAGCAGCGCTTGCGCCCGCACCAGGTCGGTATTGGCCAGCAGGATCGCGAACTCGTCGCCACCCAGCCGCCCCAGCCAATCGCCGGGACGCAACTGCATGGTGATGACATCGGCGAAGTGGCACAGGAACTTGTCGCCGACCGCATGCCCGAAGGTGTCGTTGACCAGCTTGAAATGATCCAGGTCGACGAAGCACAGCGCGTGGCACAGCTGCGGCGATTGCGGCGGCTCGATCAGCCGCAGCAGGCGGCGCTCGATCTCGCGGCGGTTGATCAGGCCGGTCAAGGCATCGTGGCGCGCGTGGAAGGCGACCTCGTCGGCCAGTTCGTGCGCGTGCGAGACATCCTCGATCACCGCCAGCACCAGCGTGGGCTCTTCCGGGCCAGGCTCCACCAGCGAGGCGCTCCAGCGGCCCCACATCACTCCGCCATCGGCGCGCAGAAAGCGCAGCTCGCCCGATTGCATCAGGCGCGGCCAGTCGAGCATGCCGCGGCCATCCAGCACGATGTCGTCCGGATGCATCACCTGCGCCAGCGTGCAGCCCCGCAGTTCGTCCGGGCGGTAGCGCAGGATGTTGGCCAGCGACGCATTGGCGTCCAGCACGTGGCCGCGCAGGTCGAACTTGACCATGCCCAGCGCGGCCTGCTGGAACGCGGTGCGAAAGCGGCCCTCGTGCGACAGCAGGTAATCGCGGATGCGGCGCATCGCCAGCACGCAGGTGATCAGCACCAGCAACAAGGTGGCCAGGCTGCAGATCACCATCACGTCGTGCAGCAGGCGCGCGCAACGGGTCAGCAGGACCAGGAATTCGGCCGCGTCGCTGCGCATGCGCGCGTCCAGCAGGTGCAACTCCTCGCGCAGCGCCTGCAACGTGCGCGGGTCCGGCTTGCCGGTGGCCTGCGCCGAGGCGGCACGGTCGGCCAGCGCACTCAGTTGCAGGATGTCGGCGTCGGTGCGCTTCCACAGCGCAATCGCCTCGCCCAGATACGGTACGCCCTGACCATAGCGGTACAGCCGCACCATCTGCGGCATGTCCTCAGGGGCATTGCGGCCAGCGGCCAGGCCGGCATGCACCGCGTCCCAATCGATCACCGGCTGCTCGACCGCGATACGCGCAGAGCGATCGCCCAATGGCACTTCCAACGCGCGGCAGGCTGCCTGCAGGTCGGCCGGATCGCCGCTGCCCAGGTACCGTTCCAGCCAGTAGACCGATTCCTGCTGGGCCTTGGACCACTGGCTTTCGCCAACGATCCAGGCGGTTGCGCCGGACTGGATCTCGATCACCAGCGCCGAGCCCACTGCCATGACCACCGCCATGCCGATCAGCAGCGCCAGCGGCAACGTCAGCCAGCCGCGGACCAGGTGCAGGGTCTGCCCACCACTCTTGCGCGCTGACTGTGCCATTGCCATACGTCCTTCACTGCCCCAGTGCGATTCAGGCGCCCAGTGGGCGCCTGTAGGCAGTAGCGGCCGCCACGGCGCAGTCTGTATGGCCGGGCCCGCTTGGCGGGACGCGGGTACAGATGGCGGAGGCGGTCGATCCTGGGTCCGCGCGACCGCCTCGGGACGAGGGACGGCGCGCCGGCGCTGCTATGTCCTTGAGAACATAGCGATTCCGGCGATGCGCTGCGGACCCGGCCCACGATGCCACTGCCGGTGGCGGCCTTAAGCGGCCAATACCACCTCGCAAGCAGCCGTCGGGGTGTATGTGGCCGACGCACTCGGAACCGCAGGCACGCGCAGTGCATGCCGATCTCCGGTACCAGCCGCGTGCGCCTGGCGGCGGCGCAGCCGGCATGTGACCCGCGCTTACTCGCCGCGCGGCTTGGGCGGGCCCTTGCGGTGCGGCGCGCCAGCGCGGTCCATCGGACGCCCCGGGCCATTCGGGCGGCCGGAGGGCTTGCCGCCCCGCGGGAAGCGCGGCTTGGACGGCGCTGCGGCCGCCTCGCCGTCTTCCAGCCTGCGCATGTTGAGCTGCTGGCCGGATACCCAGACCTTCTTCAGGTGCTGCAGCAGTTCGCGCGGCATGTCGGCCGGCAGGTCCAGGATCGAGTAATCGTCCTGGATGTCGATGCGGCCGATGTAACGGCTTTCCAGGCCGGCCTCGTTGGCAATCGCGCCGACGATGTTGGCCGGCTTCACGCCATGGCTGTGGCCCACTTCGATGCGGTAGCTCTCCATGCCGAACTCCGGCTCGCCACGCGGCGCCGGCTCGCGGCGCGGACGCTCGCCGGCGACGTCGCCACGCGGCGGACGCGACGCGCGCTCGCCGTCGGCGCGCGGGCCGCGCTCGAACTTGGGCTCGAACCGCGGGCGATCGCCACGATCGGCACGCTCATGACGCTCGCGCGGCGCAGCGTCCTCGCGCGCAGCACGCACCGGCGGGGTCAGCAGGAACGGCGCATCGCCCTGCAGCAGCTTGGCCAGCGCGGCGGCGATGTCGATCGCCGGCACGTTGTTTTCGGCCTCAAAGCGCTGCAGCAGATCGCGATACAGCTCGATCTGGCCACCGGCCAGGGTCTCGCTGATGCGGCTCATGAAGCGCGCCACGCGGGTGTCGTTGACCGCATCCACGCTGGGCAATTGCATTTCTTCGATCGGCTGGCGGGTGGCGCGCTCGATCGACCGCAGCATGCCCTTCTCGCGCGGGGTGACGAACAGGATCGCCTCGCCGCTGCGGCCGGCACGGCCGGTACGGCCGATGCGGTGCACATAGCTTTCGGTGTCGTACGGAATATCGTAGTTCAGCACGTGGCTGATGCGCTCCACGTCCAGGCCGCGCGCGGCCACGTCGGTGGCGACCAGGATGTCCAGCTTGCCGTCCTTGAGCTGGGCGATGGTCTTCTCGCGGGCTGCCTGCTGCATGTCGCCGTTGATGGCGGCTGCGGCCATGCCGCGCGCCTGCAGCTTCTGCGCCAGTTCCTCGGTCGCCGCCTTGGTGCGGGCGAAGATGATCATGCCGTCGAACGGCTCCACTTCCAGGATGCGGGTCAGCGCGTCCAGCTTGTGCAGCCCGCTCACCCACCAGTAACGCTGGCGGATATTGGCCGAGGTGGTGGTCTTGGCGGCGATGGTGACTTCGGCCGGGTCCTGCAGGTAGGTCTGCGCGATACGGCGGATGGCCGGCGGCATGGTGGCCGAGAACAGCGCCACCTGGCGCTGTTCGGGCAGCTTCTTGAGCACGGCCTCGACGTCGTCGATGAAGCCCATGCGCAGCATTTCGTCGGCCTCGTCCAGCACCAGCGTCTTCAGCTGCGACAGGTCCAGGGTGCCGCGGTCCAGGTGATCGATCACCCGGCCCGGGGTGCCCACCACCACGTGCACGCCGCGCTTGAGCGCACTGAGCTGCTGGGCATAGGGCTGGCCGCCGTAGACCGGCAATACGCGGAAGCCGGGAATGGCTTCGGCATATTTCTGGAACGCCTCGGCGACCTGGATGGCCAGCTCGCGGGTGGGGGCCAGCACCAGCGCCTGCGGCTTGACCTGGTTCAGGTCGGCATTGGACAGCACCGGCAGCGCGAACGCGGCGGTCTTGCCGGTACCGGTCTGGGCCTGGCCGAGCACGTCGCGGCCGGCCAGCAGCGCCGGAATGGTGGCCGCCTGGATCGGCGACGGGGACTCGTAGCCGACGGCGGCAACGGCCTTCATCACAGCGTCCGAGAGGCCGAGATCTGCAAACAGCAGCGGCGCGGAAGATTCTTGGGTCATGGGTAACTCCGGAGGCGCCGCACGGAGCCGGCAGGCGCAAAGCAGCATAGTGTGCGCCCTTACCCCCCCTGCTGTCGAAGGGCCGTGACAGTCCGTTCAGGTTGTGAGGATTTGCCCGCGCCGGCGAATCATCCCTTCAAACCGTCCCTCTCTCCTCTTCACGCCCTGCCCCATGCCCCTGGACACAGACCTCCAAGCCCGTTTCAGCAGCCTGCTGCAGCAGCATCGCGGCATCGTGCTGAAAGTGGCGGCCAGCTATTGCCGCGACCGCGACGACCGCGACGAGCTCGCCCAGGAAATCGCCGCCCAGCTGTGGCGGGCATTCCCCAGCTACGACCCGGGCCGGCGCTTTTCCACCTGGATGTATCGCATCGCGTTGAACGTGGCGATCAGCGACCTGCGCGGCCGCAGCCGCATGCCCGGCGAACCGGTCGCGCTGGATGCGGTGGTCGATGGCATCGCCGATCCGCTGGCGCACGATCCCGCCCACGAGCAGCGGGTGCACGCGCTCTATGCCTTCATCGCGCAACAACCGCCGCTGGACCGTGCGTTGCTGCTGCTCTATCTGGACGAGCACAGCTACCGCGAGATCGGCGAGGTGCTCGGCATCAGCGAGACCAATGTCGCCACCAAACTCAGCCGCCTGAAGGCGCGCATTCGCGCCGACCTCTGACCCTACCACCGCACCGGAGCCGTCATGGAACTGGATGACATGCAACACGCCTGGACCACCCTGGAACACCGCTTGGACCAACAGGCCGCGCAGATCGGCCACCTGCGTGGCGCGCTGCACGGCCACGCCGCGCGCAGCAGCCTGCGCCCGCTGTGGCTGAGCCAATCGGCGCAGCTGCTGTGCGCCGTCGCGCTGGGCAGCGTGGTGGCACACAGCTGGGGCGGCAGCGACGGCGTCGCGGCGGTCATCGGCGGCGTACTGCTGCAGCTGTGGTGCGTGGCGCTGGCGCTGTCGGCAGTGCGGCAACTGCAGTTGCTGGCGCGGCTGGACTTTGCCGGGCCGCTGCTGCAGACCCAGCAGGCGCTGGCGCAGTTGCGCCGCTGGCGCACGCGGGTGGCGCCCTGGCTGGGAGTAGCGTTCTGGGTCCTGTGGGTGGCGGTGGCAGACAGCCTCTGGCGCAGGTTCACCGGTGTCGGCCTGCCTCACGGGTGGCTGCTGCTCAACGGGGTCTTCGGGGTGATCGGTATCGTCGGCACCTGGTATGGCTACCGGCGTCTGCAGCGCGCGCGCCATCCCTGGCTGGATCGCCTGGACGACGCACATGCCGGGCCCGGCATCACCCGTGCAACCCGCCTGCTGGAGGAGATCGCGCGCTTCCGGCGCGAGTGAGCGGAAGTGGTGGCGGCGCGCGCGCCCGCACCCGTAGCGCGCCACGGCCATCTTCGCTGCGCATCGCGGCCCTGCTTCGTGGTGGTATTGCCGGCTGCCGCAGGCGGATAATTGCCCTCTTTCGGTCAAGAAGCGCAGCATGCAGATCCTGGAATTCGACATCGATGGCGAGTACATCGAGCTCCACCAGTTGCTCAAGCTGGCCGGCCTGGCCGACAGTGGCGGCCAGGGCAAGGCGATCGTCGCCAGCGGTGCGGTCAACGTCGACGGTGCGCAGGAGCTGCGCAAGACCGCCAAGATCCGGCCCGGCCAGGTGGTGCAGCTGGAAGATGTGGAAATTCGCGTGATGGCGATGGACCCGGACGCGGCGCCGAGCGAATGAAGGTGGTGGAGATCGGCCGGCGCAACATCGCCCCCTCGGCCGACGCTCCCGAGCACGACATCCATGTAGTTTCGATCGCCATCGGCTCGGCAACGCCGTTCTGGTTGGAGCACTCCCTGCGCGGCGGCCATGCCGAACGTGGCGGCTGCAGCATGCTGGCCCTGCAATCGCGTGATGGCATCAAACGCTGCGTTGGGTCAGATGTGCAGCAATCGCCCGCTTGAATGGCGCCACCGCGTGCGCGGCCCGCAGCGCCCCACTGCGGGCGAGCCGCGCCGGCAGGCGATCGTCGGTGTAGAGCGCCGCCAGGGCATTGGTGGCCTCGTACAAGGGGCGGGTGGCGAAGCGATGCGCGCGCTCGTAGTCGTGCAGCAGCGCGGCGCTGCCGATGTCCCGCCCGCTGGCCGCCGCCCGACGCACGCGCTCGGCCAGGCGTGCCTGGCTCTGCAGTCCGAAGTTGAATCCGTGGGCGGTGACCGGATGCATGCCCACCGCCGCATCGCCGATCAACGCCGCGCGCGCGCTCACGAAGCGCTGTGCATAGCTGGCGATCAATGGATACGCATGCCGGCTGCCCTCCTGCTCCATCGGACCCAGGCGGTGCTCGAACGCATCGGTCATCGCAGCGCCGAATCGCACGGCGTCGAGCGCGAGCAAGGCCTCGATCCGTCGCGGCGGCAAGGTCAGTACCGCACCAGCACGCTGGCCATGCAGCGGCAGCAATGCCAGCGTCTTGCCATAGCCGAACCATTCCCACGCCGCGTGATGATGCGGCAGCGCATGCCGCATGCGACACACCAGCATGGTCTTGCCGAAGTCGCGTAGTTGCGCACCGATGCCAAGCAGGCGCCGGGTACTGGAAAAGCGGCTATCGGCAGCCACCAACAGTCGCGCCGACAGTCGCTGGCCATCGGAGAGTTCGATATGCACGCGGGTGCCGCCATGCTCGATCGCGCGCACGCTGCAACCGCAACGCAGCTCCAGCCCGGCCTGCCCCTGCACTGCCTGCCACGCCGCGCGCCGGATCAGGTAATTGGGCACCAGCCAGCCGAGGTCGCCCGCGCCGGGCGCAGACGCAGCGAAGGTCAACGCGAATGGCGAGTGCCCGTCCATGACCCGCGCATCGCGCAGAGGCGACACTGCTTCAGCCGGGAATCGCTGCCAGCTGCCAGATTGCTCCAGCAGGGCGCGCGAGGCATGGGTCAGCGCGATCTCGCGCCCATCGAAGGCGGGGTCGGCCAGCTGCGCATACGGCTGCTGATCGACCAGCAGCACCGACAGGCCGGTGCCAGCCAGCGTGCGCGCAAAACTCAGACCCACCGGCCCTGCACCAACGATCGCGATATCCACCCTCTGCATGCTGTGCATCCGTGATTGCCGATGCAGAAAGTCTAGAGCCGGCAGCCTGCGCAGCGCTTGATCCAGATCAAGCGCTGCATCGCCCAGGCGTGTTTGCAGCCCGTCGACCCGCGCCGCCAGCGCTGGCCAGGCAGCGCCAGCATCGCGGCCGGCGTCGGATCAGATACCCAGCAGCGCACGCACCAGTTTGATGATGCCCCAGAACGACACCACCCAGATCGCACTGCGCAGGTAGGGAATCCCGACCGCATAGACCGGCACATAGGCCACGCGCGCCCACAGGTACAGCTGCACCGCCAGTGCAGTCTCCGCGCTGGTACGCCCCGCCACGCTCACCGCCAGCACCGCAGCTGCGAAGATCGGAAAGGTCTCCAGATAGTTGCGGAATGCGCGGTCCAGGCGGGCCGCCACACCGGTCAGCGGCTTGGCGTCGCCATCGCGGGCGCTCGCGTTCCACTTGGTGCCGCGCTGGGCGGTCATGCTGGCCGAGGCGGCCAGCAGCTGCACCAGGCCGAGCACCATGGCCCAGCCCAGCATCTGCAGTTCGATCGTCAGTTGCATGCGCGTCTCCCGGCCGAATGCCGCATCACTTCACCGCCGTACGCAGGCTGTAGCCCGCCACACGCCAGGTCTTGTCCTCGTCCAGACGGAACGACACCAGCTCGCGCACCGGCTGCGGCGCATTGGCGAACCGGGTCGGGAAACTGACGTTGACGTACAGCCCTTCGGGCACCTGTGCGCCAGGACCGTATTTCACCCGTGTCACCGAGCTCTGGCCGCGCCCGACGACTGCCCCCAGGCGCGCGCGCTCGCCGCCCAACTGCGCCACGAAGGCATCGCGCTTGACCGCAGTCTTGGCCACGCGGGAGGCGCCATCCCAGATCGCGTCGGCCTTGTTGGTGTCGACCATCTGCGCCACCCGCAAGGCGGCCTGGGTCATCTCCACGTCCTGCTTGGCCACCTGTGCCTGTTGAGCGGGGCTCAGCGCCGGCGCTGCCGGCGTGTTCGCCGCAGCTGCTGGTTGCGGCGTCGCCGCAGTCCGCGTGGCAGGTGCCGGTTGTGCCGCAGCTGCGGTGGCGGCGCGGCTGGAAGGCTGCGGTTGTTGCGCAAACACCAGCGCTGGAGCGAACACCAGCGCAACAAGCAAACGAGGACGACGCATGGACAAGCACCTTGTACTGGATCGGATGAAAGGGTGAGCCGCACACCGTGCGACCAGTGGCGCAGTCTATGCCGCGCCCTGTGCAAAACAAGCAACGAGTGCGATCACCTGCAATGAGCGACACACCCGGCAGATCGCCGGTCGAATCGGACGGGTGGCGGACTCAGGACCAATGCGTTCGGGGAACGGTCGAGTGCCGCTGCCGCTGGAGGTGCGCAAGCATGGCTGATGAAACATCGCCAGCCGTCATCAATGCCTGGACGGCGCGCAGGGGCTGGAGCGCACGGTGATACGTGAGGATTTCAAGCCGCTGCCGCATCGGCCCGAGACCTGTGCAGCCGGTGTGGCAACCGCCCTAGGCCTCGCCTCCGGGTGCCGGTGGTACCGCCGCCACGCCGCGCGGCCGCCACAGTCGCCAGCTCACCCAGAACGCGCGCGCAATGGCCGCGATCAATGCCGCCAGGCTCAGCCACATCGCCAGCGTGGCCGGCCATTGCTCGCGCATCGCCTCGGCGGCCAGACGCAGCAGTTCGGCCACGCCGAAACCGACCAGCACCAGCAACGCCGATGGCAGGTACGCCAGTAAAACGCCTTTGGTCTTGCCTCGCATACTGCCCCCCCGACCCGGTTGTATGCGGCGACCATAGGCAGCGCCCAGTGCGATACGCGTGAAAGCTGCAGCGGCCTCAACCGTCGGCGGGCGCAGGCGTCGAAGGATCTGCCTGTGCAGCATCCCGGGCCGGTTCGGCGGCCGGCGCGGGCGGCTGCATGGCATCGGCCGGCGCCCCAGTTTGCGTATCCAGCGCCGGGGTGACCGGCAGGGCCGCCGCATCGGTTTCGGCCAGCGGGCTTTCTTCCGGGCAGGCCGCATCGGGAAAGCCGAAGCGCTGTTTCAGGGCCAGACCGCAGGCGTTGACCGCATCCAGATCCGCACCCTCGCCTTTGCACTTCTGGTCGAACGCCACCAGGAACGCGTCCTTGCGGCGCACGAACGCATCGCCACACTTGCGCATCTGGCGGATGCGTTCCAGATCGTCCTGCACGGCATTGGTGCCGTCCAGGCCGTATTCGCGCAACTCTTCCATGGTGAGCAGGCGCAGGCTGCGGTTGGGTACGGTCATCATCAAATCGGCCACTGCCACCGCCACGCCGTTGCGCTCCAGATAATCCTTGACGTTGCCGTAGACCTCGCGCAGCTCGCGATTGAGCTCCGCCCGCGAGGTCGCCTTGGAGCTGATCCGCATCATCCGGTGGATGCCCACCTTGCCCGCCACCAGGCGGTTGTCGCCGGCCGCCAGCACGAACACGCAGGCGCTGTGGCAGATCGAGCCTTCGCGCACCCAGATGGTCCAGCTGGATTCGCCGATGGTGTCGCCAGCGCGGATCGCCGCTTCCACCTGGCCGCCGCTGGAATCCAGGTCCAGGATGCGATGCGGCAATTTCCACTGCTCGGCCACCGCGGCCAGCCGCCACACCAGCGCCGCGAAACCGGCATTGATCTTGCCCGCGTAGCGCACCCGCACCAGACCGGTCTCGCGGCATGGCGCCAGCGCCGCCTCGACGCTGGCGCGGTCCAGCGCCGGCAGTAAGGTGCCATCGCCGGCCTCCTTGCCGTAATCGGTGGCGCAGCTGATCCAGGCCTGGCCCGCTTCCAGTTCCGCCTTCGGCCAACCCGCCTCGCCAACCTGCGCACGCAGGCGCGGCGGCGCGACCGGCTCGGGCGTATCCACCGACACCATATGGTCGCCGTCGCCGACCTGCGTCACTCCGGTCTGCTGCGCCCCGGCAGCATCGGCGGACGTACCGCCGCGGTCGCAGGCAACCAGCAGGAACACGCAGGCAAGTGACAGGCAAAACGGTTTGAGCATGAGCGGGTGTGGGAACGCGACGGAGATCACTTTCAGTCTATGGCTGAAGCGGTCAAGGATTTGACCGCGCCATGAACATGCTCCATTGGGAGCACGCCACGCTCGCGCAACCCTGTCCGAAAACGGCCAGCCGGCGCGGTGGCGAGGGCATAGACTTGCGCCATGCAGATGCTCTCGCCCGACCGGACCCAATGCGACCGCGCCCGCCTGGCGCGCGATGCGCGCTTCGACGGGCTGTTCTTCACTGCGGTGCGCAGCACCGGGATCTATTGCCGTCCGGTGTGTCCGGCGCCGCCGCCAAAGCCGGCCAATGTCAGTTACTACCCCACCGCTGCGGCAGCCAGCGCGGCCGGCTACCGGCCGTGCCTGCGCTGCCGGCCGGAGCTGTCGCCGCAGGCGCAGCAGCACCTGGGCGAGGAGAGCGTGCAGCGCGCCTTGGCGATGATCGCCGACGGCGTGCTGCAGGAGCAGCCGGTGCAGCGCCTGGCCGAAGCGGTGGGGGTGAGCGCACGGCAGCTGCAACGGCAGTTCGTGCAGCAGCTCGGCGCCACGCCGATCCAGGTGCACGGCACGCGCCGGCTGCTGCTGGCCAAGCAGTTGCTCACCGAGACCGCCTTGCCGGTGACCGAGGTCGCGCTGGCAGCCGGCTTCAACAGCCTGCGTCGCTTCAACGCGGCGTTCCTGGAAGGGTGCGGGATGCCGCCGTCGGCGTTACGCAAGCAGCGCACCGAGGTGCCGGGCGGCGAACTCACGCTGCGCCTGAGCTATCGGCCGCCGCTGGACTGGCCGGCGATGCTGGCATTTCTGCAACGCCGGGCGATCCCGGGGATCGAGCAGGTCGATGCCGGCAGCTACCGGCGGGTGATCGGCGCGCCCGGCCACGCGACCTCGATCGAGGTCGCGCCGGCGCCGCAACGCGCAGAACTGCTGCTGCGCATCGGCGCCACCGATCCGCGCCGGATTCCGCAGATCGTGCGCCGGGTGCGCCGCATCTTCGATCTGGACGCGGATCTGCATGCGGTGCACGCCACGCTTGCGGCCGAGCCGCTGCTGGCCGAGGCGATCGAACGCCGACCCGGCCTGCGCGTGCCCGGCGGCTGGGATGGTTTCGAGACCGCGGTGCGCGCGGTGTTGGGCCAGCAGATCAGCGTGGCCGGTGCGGCCACGCTGGCGGCGCGGCTGGTGGAGCGCCACGGCGGCCGGCACGCCGACATGCCGCCGGGTCTGGATCGCAGTTTTCCCACGCCCGAGCAACTGGCCGAGGCGCCGCTGGAACAGCTCGGGCTGCCCGGCGCACGCGCCGCCACGTTGCGCGCACTGGCCTGCGCCTGCGCGCAGGGCCGGCTGCATTTCGGCGCCGGCCAGCGCCTGTCCGAGTTCGTCGCCGCATGCGTCGCCCTGCCCGGGATCGGGCCGTGGACGGCGCACTACATCGCCATGCGTGCGCTCTCGCACCCGGATGCGTTTCCGGCCGGCGACCTGATCCTGCAGCAGGTGCTCGGCGCGCCGCTGCGGCTGAGCGAACGTGCTACCGAAGCGCGCTCGCAGGCCTGGCGCCCGTGGCGCGCCTACGCCGTGCTGCACCTGTGGCATCTCGCCGCCGACCGCAAGGAATCCCGCCCATGAGCACCGTGCATTACGACCTCTTCCCGTCGCCGATCGGCGCGCTCACCGTGGCCGCCGACCAGGCCGGCGTGCGCCATATCCTGTTCGCACAGAACCGCTACGACGCCGCCGGACGCGCACGCTGGGTGCACGATCCGGACGCCGCGCTGGTGCGCGAGGCACGCGAGCAATTGCTCGATTACCTGCATGGCGGGCGGCGCCGGTTCGACCTGCCGCTGGCGCCGCTGGGCACGCCCTTCCAGCTCGAGGTCTGGCACACGCTGGCGCAGATTCCGTTCGGCCAGACCTGGAGCTATGCGCAGCTGGCGCAGGCGGTGGGCCGCCCCGCTGCCAGCCGCGCGGTAGGCGCGGCCAACGGGCGCAATCCGCTGCCGATCGTGCTGCCCTGCCACCGCGTGATCGGCGCCAACGGGGCGTTGACCGGGTTCGGCGGCGGACTGCCGACCAAGCAGGCCTTGCTGCAACTGGAAGGCTGGTCGCCGCAGCCGATCGCACGCGCGGGCGATCTGTTCGCCGACGCTCCCGCCGCACACTCGCGATGACTTCGCGACGTCATCGCAGCGCCGTAAACTGGCCGGCATGATCCAACGACGTCTTGTGTTCGCCGCGGCGGCCACGGCCTTGCTCGCGGCCTGTTCCAGCCAGCCCCTCCAGCGCGACGCCGATGCGCCGCCCGCCAGCGCATCGGCGCCGCCGGCCGCCACGGCGGCAGCCAATGATGCCCCGCGCACCTTGCTGCTGATCTCCATCGATGGCCTGCGTGCGGACATGCTCGATCGCGGCATCACCCCGACGCTGTCGCAGCTGGCGCGCGATGGCGTGCGTGCGCGCTGGATGACGCCGTCGTATCCGTCGCTGACGTTTCCCAACCACTACACGCTGATCACCGGCCTGCGGCCCGACCACCACGGCATCGTGCACAACAGCATGCGCGACCCTGCCCTGGGCGGCTTCTGGCTGAGCAACCAGGAGGCGGTGGGCGATGCACGCTGGTGGGGCGGCGAACCGCTGTGGGTGGGCGCCGAGCGCGCCGGCCTGCGTGCGGCCACCTGGTCATGGCCGGGCAGCGAAGCGGCGATCCAAGGCGTGCGCCCCTCGCAGTGGCGCCATTACGAAGAAGGCGTGAGCCTGGACGCACGCGTGGACGCGGTGCGCGGCTGGCTCAAGGCCGACGGTGCCCAGCGCAATCGCCTGGTCACGCTGTACTTCGAACACGTGGACGAAGCCGGCCACGACCACGGCCCGGAATCGCACCAATACGCCGACAGCGTGCGCGCAGTGGATGCGGCCATCGGCAGGCTGCTGGACGGCATGCAGCGCGACGGCACCCGCGCGCGCACCAACGTCATCGTGGTCTCCGACCACGGCATGTCCGAGGTGCCGCCCGGCCATGCCATCGGCGTGGAGGACATGGCGCCGCCCAGCCTGGCCACCGCCACCACCGACGGCCAGGTGATCGGCTTCGTGCCACTGCCGGGACAACAGGCCAAGGCCGAAGCACACCTGCTCGGCGCGCATGCGCACTACGACTGCTGGCGCAAGGCGCAATTGCCGGCGCGCTGGCATTACGGCACGCACCCGCGCATTGCGCCCATCGTGTGCCAGATGCACGAAGGCTGGGATGCACTGTTCCCGGACAAACTGGCCAAGCGTCCGCAGCAGGGCATGCGCGGCTCGCACGGCTTCGATCCGGCGCTGCCGTCGATGCGCGCGGTGTTCGTAGCGCAAGGCCCGGATCTGGCGCAGGGCAAGGCCTTGCCGGGCTTGGACAATGTCGATGCGTATCCGCTGATGACGCGCCTGCTGGGCATCGAGGCCGCGCCAAACGACGGCGACCCGGCCGCACTGTTGCCGGCATTGCGCGTGCAGCCACCTCCGGCGCGTTGACCCGCCACCGCCGCGTCGGTGCGACAATGGCGCGATGTCTGCTCCCGACCCATTGCCGCGTCGCCTGCGGCCGTTGTTGTCCAGCGAAGGCTGGCGTCGCCGCGCCGCATTGTGGGGCGGCGCGATCGCGGTGGCCTTGGTCGCCATCGTGTTCGCCAAGGCCAGCGATGCCGCCTTCCACCTGTTCCAGCGCATCAGCGCGCATTCGATCTGGTGGGCGCTGCTGCTGACCCCAGGTATCTTCGCCCTGCTCGCCTGGCTCACCTCCGGCGCCTTGCGGCCCACCCGCGGCAGCGGCATTCCGCAGGTCATCGCCGCGCTGGAGCATCCGGACCCGGCGTTTCGCGACAGCAACCTGTCGCTGCGCGTGTCGGTCGGCAAACTCGCCTTGACCACCCTGTCGCTGCTGGGCGGCGCCTCGGTCGGGCGCGAAGGCCCCACCGTGCATGTGGGCGCCAGCCTGATGCATGTGTTCGGGCGCTGGTTCGGCTTCCACGATCCGCGCGAGCTCTCGCACTTCCTGCTGGCCGGCGGTGCGGCCGGCATCGCGGCGGCGTTCAACACCCCGCTGGCCGGGGTGGTGTTTGCGATCGAGGAACTGAGCGGGCGCTTCGAGCACCGCTTCTCCGGCACCTTGCTCACCGCGGTGATCGTCGGTGGCGTGGTCTCGCTAGGCCTGCTGGGCAGCTACACGTATTTCGGCAAGGTGGCGGTGGCGCTGCCGTTGGGTCGTGCATGGCTGGCGATCGGGTTATGCGGCAGTGTGGCCGGCCTGCTCGGCGGCGTGTTCGCGCGGCTGGTGCTGGCCAGCGTCAGCGGCAAGCCGCGCTGGCTGGGTGCATTGCGGCGGCGCCATCCGGTGCTGCTGGCCGCCGTGTGCGGCTTGGCGCTGGTCGGCTTGGCGCTGGTGTTCGGGCAAGGCGCCTTCGGCACCGGCTACGAGCAGGCGCGCAGCCTGGTGCAGGGGCATGCGGTGGTCGGCCACGAATTCGGCCTGATGAAGCTCCTCGCCAATCTGGTCTCGTACCTGGCCGGCATCCCGGGCGGCCTGTTCTCGCCGGCGCTGGCGGTGGGCGCGGGCATCGGCCACAACCTGTCGGTGCTGATGCCCGGCGTGGACCCACGCACCTTCGTGCTGCTGGGCATGTGCGCCTACCTGACCGGCGTGACCCAGGCACCGCTGACCTCGGCGGTGATCTCGCTGGAGCTCACCGACACTGGCCAGATGCTGCTGCCGATCCTGGCCACGGTGCTGATCGCCCGTGCGGTATCCGGGCTGGTGTGCAAGACGCCGATCTATCGCGGGCTGGCCGAACAGTTGCTCACCCCGGCGGCCAAGCAGCCAATGCCGGCAGCGGGCCCAGCACACTAGCGACGCCGCGCCATTGAGGCGCGCAGGCTGTGCCCGATGCATCACGGACAGCAGCGATGGATGCCATGGCGCGAGCCACCATCGAGTGTCTTGCGCCGATTCGCAGCGGCGGCCGATGGCGCTGACGCGCCAGCGGGTCCACGCGGAGCATCCTCGCTCCAGGCTCGCCAGCAGGCAGACCAACAGCATGTTGCGCTGACCTCGGACATAAAAAAACGCGGCGCAAGCGCCGCGTTCTTCAGGTCGCAAAGCGGGCTGGAATCAGCTGGCCTTGGCAACGGTCTTCTTGGCAACAGCCTTCTTGGCCGGGGCCTTGACCACGCCCTTCTTGGCAACCGGCGCAGCTGCACCCACGACAACCTTGCTCACCGCGTGCGAACGCGAATTGCCGTAGCTGGCGTTGTAGCGCTTGCCCTTGGCGGTCTTACGGTCACCCTTACCCATTTCGTCGACTCCTGAATGTGAATACAAATTCCCGTGCTGGCACGGGTCTGGCGAGGGTTGCACCGAGCGGCGCCCTCGCGCAAGGCCGGCAAGACTATCACGTCGCCCGCGGGCGGCGCAGCTTGCTCCGCCCTGCTTCGGCGACCGCCCGGCCCCGGGGAAGGAGCAACGACCGCCGGAACCCGGGTGCATTGTTGCAGCGGATGTCGGCGCCCAAGCAAGCCACGGCGCGGCGGTGCTTCAACGCGTGTCAGTGCGCGCAGCTGGCATCGTGGACATGGCCATGCCCATGGTTGAGACGCAGGTTGACCAGGTGCGCGATGCCGACCAGCGCACCGCCCAGTGTCATCACCACCGCATGCGGCACCACCGAATGATGCAGCGGGTCGTACAGCAGGCCCAGCCACAGCAGCGCCAGGCCCGGCAGCAGTAGCGCCAGGGCGTGCAAGGCCTTGTGGCGGCGATAGCCCAGCACCAGGCTGAACAAGCCCAGCAGGCTGACGAACACGACGATGGCCAGCTCCACTCCATCGCCCAGCCAGAACGACAGGCCCAGCGACGGTGCCAGGGCCAGCACCAGCGGCAATACCGCGCAGTGCACGGCGCACAGCAGCGAGCCGGTGGCACCGAAGCGATCCAAAAAGTGGCGAAGGGTAGGTAACGGCATGACTTCCAGCAGGGGCTCGCAGCGACGTGGAATAATATAACATCTTCCTCGTCCCAGGCCCGCACCACTGCATCGCGCAGCGTGGGACTTGTCCGTCGGCACAGCAGGCAAGCTGCGCCATCCCATTGATATACAGTAACATTTCCGAGAGTTCGGTCGATATGTCCCCCTCCCTCGCTACCTCGCTGCGCCGCTCCACCCTGTCGCTGGCACTGACCAGCCTGCTGACGCCCGCCCTGGCCATGGCCGAGGATGCCCCGGCATCTCCCGATCCACAGACTCCGCCGTCGTCGGATACGCGGCACGACGCCAGCCCGTCCAGCGGCCGCCATATCAAGGATCTGGACAAGGTCGTGGTGACCGCCAGCCCGCTGCGCGATGCCGCCGGCGAGTTGAGCCGCCCGGTCGAGGTACTTGCCGGCGAGCGTCTGGACGAAGTGCGCAGCGAGAGCCTGGGCGAAACCGTGGCCAGCCTGCCGGGCGTGCAGAGTTCCAACTTCGGCCCGGGCGTGGGCCGGCCGATCATCCGCGGCCTGGATGGCCCGCGCGTGGCGGTGCTGCGCGACGGCCTGTCCACTCAGGACGTGTCCACGGTCAGCCAGGACCATTCGCCGGCCATCGAGCCGTTTCTGGCCAACCAGATTGAAGTGCTCAAGGGTCCATCCACCCTGCTCTACGGCTCCGGCGCGATCGGCGGCGTGGTCAACGTGGTCGACGGGCGCATCGCCGAGACCCCGGTGGACGGCTTCAGCGGGCGCGCCGAAGTGCGCTTCGACGGCGGCGACAAGGACGGCAATACCGACATGTTCCGCGTCGATGCCGGCAACGGCAGCGGCTTGTCGATCCACGCCGACGGCGTGTACCGCAACCAGAACGACTACGACACGCCGCAGGGCCGCCAGCTCAACAGCTGGATCGATTCCAAGGTCGGCTCGATCGGCGCCTCGCTGTCCGGCGACTGGGGTTTCGTCGGCGTGTCCGCATCGCGCTTCCGCGACAACTACGGCAATCCGGGCGAGCCGGGCGACCCGTCCATCGGCGAGCGCGGCGTGTCGTTGAAGCTGCAGCAGGACCGCTACGACCTCAAGGGCGGGCTCACCGATCCATGGGGCGAAGGCAGTGCGCTGCGCTACAGCTTCGGCCACACCGACTACGCGCATACCGAGTTCGAAGGCGACGAAGTGGGCACCGTGTTCACCAAGCGCGCCAACGAAGGCCGCGTGGAAGCCTCCTTCACCTTCGGCGGCGGCTGGCAAACCGCGTTCGGCCTGCAGGGCAGCGACACCACCTTCCAGGCGATCGGCGAAGAGTCCTTCGTGCCCAAGACCGATACCCGCTCGCTCGGCGCCTTCGCGGTGGCGCGCAACAGTTGGGAACGGGTGAGCGCCGAGGTCGGCGCACGCGTGGACAAGGTCAAGTACCAGACCGACATCGGCGTGGACCGCGATTTCACCCCGACCAGCTTCTCGGCCAGCGGCAGCTTCCGCTTCAACGAACAGTGGCGCCTTACCGCCAACCTGGACCACGCCGAACGCGCACCGGCCGAGGAAGAACTGTTCGCCAACGGCCCGCACATCGCCACCCTCGCCTTCGAGATCGGCGACGCCGACCTGAAGACCGAGAAGGCCAACCAGGCCGAGCTGGGCCTGAACTTCCAGAACGACTGGGTGGATGCCAAGGTGGCGGCGTACTACAACCGCTACAACGACTTCGTCTACATCGTCGACACCGGCGGCCAGTGGTTCAACGAGGAAGACAACGACTTCCTGCCGATCCGCCAGTGGACGCAGGCCGATGCGATCTTCCATGGCTTCGAAGGCGAAGCGACCTTCCACCTGGCCAACAACGACACCGGCGCCTGGGACCTGCGCGTGTTCGGCGACACCGTGCGTGCGCGCCTGAGCGATGGCGGCAACCTGCCGCGCATCGCGCCCGGCCGCTTCGGCGCGCAGATGCGCTGGAATGCCGATGCATGGCGCGCCTCGATCGGCGCCACCCGCACCATGAAGCAGGACAAGGTGGCCGTGAACGAAACCCCGACCGACGGCTACACCTTCGTCGATGCGCATCTGGCGTATCACATCGACCATGGCAGCACCGCATGGGAAGTGTTCCTGGATGGCAACAACCTCACCAACCAGGATGCACGCGTGCACACATCCTTCCTCAAGGACGATGTGATGCTTCCTGGCCGCAACGCCTCGTTCGGCGTGCGGTTGTTCTTCTGACGGCGGACTCTCTCCCCCGCCGACTGGAAGCGAGGCCGCCCACGGGCGGCCTCGTCATTTCTGGCGATGCCGCTTGCGCCCCGGTGCGCGGCGGCCAGGAACGGATTTGGGCGGCGACGGCCCCGGTTCCGCTGCGGCAGTGGACTGGTGCACGCCAGGCGAGCGCACCGCCTCGCGCTGCCGACCACCGTGCCTGCGCGGCCTGTGTGGCGGATTCGCTCCCAGCCGCGCTTGCCAATACGTGCATATGCACGCAAAGTGCAGGGTATCCGCGTGGAGCACCCCATGTCCGAGACCAGCCGCTGCACCTGCTTCCACTTGCGCCGCGCCGCACGGCGCACTTCGCAGGTGTACGACCACGCGTTGGCGCAGGTGGGACTGAGCCTCAACGAGTATTCGATCCTGCGCCGGCTCATCGAGCCGCAGTCGCTGGGGGCTCTGGCGCACTCGTTGGGCATGGATCGGACCACGCTGACCCGCAACCTCAAGCCGCTGCTGGAAGCGGGCTGGGTGCAGTCACGTCGCGGCGAGGATGCGCGCCTGAAGCTGGTGGCCTTGAGTCGCAGCGGGCGCGGGCTGCTGGTGCGCGCGTTACCGCATTGGCAGCGCGCGCAAACGCAGCTGGAAACGCTGTTCGGTAGCGCGGCTACCAAACAGCTGCATGCCAGCCTGATGCAGCTGGATGCGGCCCTGGACGCAGGGGCGGCCGCATGAACACATCTGCGAGCGCACGCACCAGCGCGCAGTGGGGGTTGCTGCTCACCGCCTCGGCCATGCTGATGCTGACCATGGGCGCGCGCCAGACCACCGGCCTGTTCGTGGAGCCGATCCATCGCCAGACCGGGATCGGCATCGCCTCGATCAGCTTCGCGCTGGCGGTGGGCCAACTGGTCTGGGGTGCGGTGCAGCCGGTGTTCGGCGCGATTGCCGATGCGCGCGGTCCATTGCCGGTGTTGCTGGTGGGCGGCGTGCTGCTATCGCTGGGCCTGGGACTGAGTCCGTGGATGGCCAGCGATTGGGGACTGATCGTCTCGCTGGGGGTCCTGGCCGCCGCCGGTGCGGGTGCCGGCAGTTTTTCGGTGCTGATCGGCGCCACGGCCAGCCGTATTGCGCCGGAGCGGCGTTCGTTCGCGGCCGGGCTGATCAATGCCGGCGGTTCGCTCGGCCAGTTCGTGTTCGCGCCACTGGTGCAATCGATGATCGGCGCCGCCGGCTGGGCCAGGGCGATGACCGGACTGGCAATGATTTCATTGCTGACATTGCCGCTGGCGTGGCCGCTGCGACGGCGCTCGTCTGCGATCGACGCGCGCACATCGATCGCAAACGAGGGCATCGGCTTGCCTGCGCAATTGCATCTGGCCATGCGCGATCGTAGTTACTGGTGCCTGCACCTGGGCTTTTTCACTTGCGGGGTGCATATCGCGTTCCTGGTCACGCACCTGCCCGGGGAAATCGCCCTGTGCGGCCTGCCTGCCAGCGTGTCGGCGCTGTCGATCGCCTTGATCGGCCTGTTCAATGTGGCCGGCAGCCTGGTCGCCGGCAAACTCGGCGAATACGTGCGCATGAAGTGGTTGCTGTGCGCCCTGTATGCCAGCCGTGCGCTGCTGATCGGTGCGTACCTGGTCGCGCCGCCGACGCCGCTGACCTTTTATCTGTTCGCCGCAGCACTGGGCTTCACCTGGTTGGGCACGGTACCGCCGACAGCCGGCCTGATCGGCAAACTGTTCGGCCCGCGCTACCTGGGCACCTTGTTCGGGCTGACCTTGTTGTCGCATCAGATCGGCGGCTTCTTCGGTGCCTGGCTGGGTGGACTGGCGCTGGAGCGCTTCGGCGATTACAGCTGGATGTGGTACGCCGACATGCTGCTGGCAGTAGTGGCCGCACTGATCAACCTGCCGATCCGGGAGGCGGCTCCGGTCCGCGCAGCGGCGTAAAACAGGCGCAAGCGCGCCTGCCTATCGGCCTGCGTGCAGCGACATCGCTGCGCCATCGCATGATGCCTGGCAGCGCCTGCGCAAAGGCGATCATGCCGCCGGGATGGATCCATCGGCTGCCGCTATGGTTCGCGCTGAACGGCCCCACACGCCGCCCGATAGCGACACGCGCGCACTGCGCAGGTGCTACCTGGCGCCTTGCCGCGTTGATCGATGGCGAGCATATCGCCCGCGCCGAGTGCCGCAGCGCACAACAGGTTTTGCAGGCAACTCCGTTAGAACGATGGAGCGGCATGGGTCGCGATGTCGCACGACTGATCCCGCCATGTGCTGGCGGTCACCCTTTGCACGCGTGCGCGCACTGCCGCCAGCTGCGACGTCATCCCAGGAGAGCTTTCATGACCGCATCGATGCCCCGCTATGCCCTGTCCCTTGCCATCGGCGCCCTGCTTGCGCCTGCCGCGCACGCGCAGACGTCCACCGCCGAGCCGCGCAGCGACGCCACCACGCTGGATGCGGTGATCGTCAGCGGAACGGCGCGCTTCAAGGGCCTGGCCAAGCGCGATGCCAGTTTTTCGATCACCACCGCCAGTCCCGAGCAGATCCAGCAGGCCGTCCCGCAAAGTACCGCCGACCTGTTGAAGATCGTGCCGGGCGTGTGGGCCGAGCCCAGCGGTGGCGGCACCGGCGCCAACATCTTCGTGCGCGGCATGCCCTCCGAAGGCGATGCGCCATTCGTGACCATGCAACTGGACGGCGCGCCGCTGTTTCCGCCGCCCACGCTGTCGTTCCTGGAAAATTCCACGCTGTTCCGGGTGGACGATACCGTCGAGCGCATGGAAGTGCTGCGCGGCGGCTCCAGCCCGATCTTCTCCAACGGCCAGCCCGGCTTGACGGTGAACTTCATCCAGAAGAAGGGCCAGGACGAACCGGAAGGCAGTGTGCGCCTGACTGGCGGCAACAACGCGCTGCGCCGCATCGATGTGTTCAACAGCGGCCCGATGGGCAATGGCTGGTACTACAGCGTAGGCGGTTTCTTCCGCGAGACCGATGGCGTGCGCGCCCCGCAGTTCTCCGCCGACAAGGGCGGCCAGTTCAGTGCCACCTTGAGCAAGCGCTGGGACAGCGGCGAGCTGTCGTTCTACGCGCGCCACACCGACGACAACAACGCCTTCTACACCGCGATCCCGCTGCTGTCGCGCAACAACGGCAACGACCTGTCCAGCTTTCCCGGTCTGAACGCGCAGACCGGCACCTTGCTTGGCCGCGATTTCCGCAACGTGGATCTGCTGGTCGGCCCCAACGGCCAGAGCCTGCAACGCGACCTGGCCGACGGGCGCGGCGTCAACATCGATGTGTTCGGCGGCGAATTGAATTGGGAAGTGGGCGACTGGACCATCGCCGATCGCTTCAACGTGATGAGTGGCAGCGCGCCGACCCATGCGCTGTTCACCGGCGACGCACCACTGCGGTTGAGCGACTTCATTGCCGGCTACGGCACCACCGGCAGTGGCAGATTCAGCAACGGCGGCGGCGCGGTCGATCCGGATCAGCAAGTGCTGGAAGCCGGTTGGTGGTCGGTGGACAAGCGCCTGAATTCGGTCACCAACGATCTGCGCCTGAGCCGCGAGCTGTTCGCCGGCAACACGCTGACCGTAGGCACGTATTACGCCAAGTATTCCTCGGCCGACACCTGGTACCTGGGCAACACCATGCTGCTCACCGCACAGAACAACGCGCGCCGCATCGACGTGGATCTGGCCGATGGCCGCCAGGCCACGCGCCAGGGTTTCACCAGCACTGCGTTCTTCAACCTGCGCGCCGACTACGACGGCGAGAACATCGCCGCCTTCGTTGCCGACGAATGGGAACTCAACGAACGCCTGCGCCTGGACCTGGGCGCGCGCTACCAGCGCCAGAGCGTCACCGGCAATGTGCACGACACCCGCACCGTGGATCTGGACGGCAACCCGGCCACGCTCTACGACAACGCCACATCGCTGGCGCTGGCGACCACCCGCCGCATCGATCAGGACGATGAGGCGTTCTCGTGGACGGCGGGCCTGAACTTCAAGCTCAACGACAGCAACAGCCTGTTCGCGCGCGTCAATTCCGGGGTGAAGTTTCCCGGCTTCGACAATCTGCGCGATGGACAGACCCGCGTGCAGGAAGTGGACCAGTACGAGCTGGGCCTGAAATCGGGCGCCAGCAGCTACGACCTGTATCTGACCGCGTTCCACAACACGTTCAAGAACTCGCCGTTCCAGGCATTCCTGGCCAATGGCGAAAACTTCACTGCGGTGGGCGATTCGCGCGCACGCGGCCTGGAGGTGGAAGCAGCCATCCGCCCGTTCGGTGGCTTCGAGCTGGCCGGCACAGGCGTGTGGCTGGATGCGAAATATCGCAACTATCGCGAGTTCACCGGCAACCAGGTGATGCGCCAGCCAAAGCGGCAGTTCCGGCTGACGCCGAGCTACTACTGGATGCTGCCGTTCGGCGACCTGAAAGTGTTTGCCACCTATTCCTACATCGGCGACCGCTTCGCGGACCTGGCCAACAGCCAGCGCCTGCCCTCCTACGACATGCTGGATATCGGCGCCAACCTGCACGTAGGCGACCATTGGGAAGTGACCGCCAGCGGCAGCAATGTGACCGATACGCTGGGCCTGACCGAAGGCAATGTGCGGGTGCCCGGCGCGGCCACCGGCGGCGTGTTCATGGGCCGGCCGATCGCCGGGCGGCAATACCAGATGTCGGTGGCGTATCGCTGGTAGGTCCATCGGCGACTGGCCCGCGCAGTGACGCGATGCCACTGCGCGGAGCCTCGCAACAGGCCTCGCGCTGCGGTTGTCGCCATGCATCCTTGTCTTGAGCCAGGTATCGGCGACGGTCGTTGCAGTGGTTGCGAAACACCCTGCGCAGCGAGCCTGCCAGCTTCTGTATGACGCGTGCAGTGCAGTCAGGTGATGGCCACTGTCTCGCAGCGGAAGCCGCTGCGAAGCAGAACGACGCCTCGCGATGTATTATTTCGATCGATACGATCGCATCTGGAAAATTCTTCGACGGCATCTGTGCGAAAAACTTCGCATGCACCGCACAAATCTGCATGCCAACCATAAACTGCGCGATGTGTCACGCAGGCGGCGTACGTCGCGTGCCTTGCAGGCAATGATTTCCCCATCTTTAATCGAGGCGTTGACGCTGCAGATGCATCGCCAACATCGGCTGCGTCGCGGCGCACAGGGGAGCCGACGAACCATCTGACTGCATCCACTCCATCGCCGGACCGATGCGCTGTGTAGCTCTCTTGGGATAAACGGACATGACTCCTGTCGCTGCCGCTGCTGGACTGCTTCTTCTCGCATCCCGTCATCGCCGCACGCCGGCGGCCATCCTGTGGTGCAACCCGCCTGCAGGCGAGGTTGCCTGACGAGCGTTTCCTGACCCGGGCGATCGCGCCGGGCCTTTCGACCGAAACCACATCTTCCGGCTCCAACGACTCGGGCCTCACGGGCGCGTCCCGAGGGAGTGGCGCAGCTGCAACGGCCGATCGTGCGATCGACCGAACGGAGGACCGTGTCGCTTCGACCGCGCCTACCCTTGACTGGAATCAAACGGAATGAACTCTTTTCGCAGGCAATCCCTCGCACTGTCGATCGGCGCCCTGTTGATCGGTAGCAGCTCACTCTCGGCGCTGGCTACACCACCGGTCACGGCCGCCACCAGCAATGCAATCAATGCCATTACCGCTTCCGCCAGATCCCAGGGTAGCGACCCCTTGTATCGCTATCAGTGGCATCTCTCCAACCAGGGCCAGGCCGTGATCGGCGACAGACGTCCGGTGCCCGACGTGGATCTGGACGTGGATATCCTGCACGGCTTGAACATCCCCGGCCGCGGCGTGCGGGTCGGTGTGGTGGACGACGGGCTGGAGCTACGCCATGAAGACCTGGCCGACAACATCCTGCCAAACGGGTCGTACAACTTTGGCGATGGATCCCACGACACTACGCCCGTCGATCCGGATAACGGCCACGGCACTTCTGTTGCAGGCATCATCGCGGCGGTCGGCTGGAATGGACGTGGCGGGCGCGGCGTTGCGCCCGACGCCTTGCTGGCCGGGTTCGACTTTCTGGCCCGAGCATCGTCCAACAATGATGCAAGCGTCCGCTACGGGTGGGGCGATGGGCCGGAAGCGCGCACCATCGATATCTTCAACAATAGCTGGGGATCGCTGCTGCCGTCCTACCCCGATTTTCCGGTCGAGGAACAGCGGTCCTGGGAGGCCTTGATGCGCTCGACGCGCGGCGGCCTCGGCGGCATCTACATCAAGTCCGCAGGCAACAGCTTCAAGCGTTTTCGCATACGCGATACGGATGGACGCATCGTCAACATCTGCAGCGAACTTTCGCGTTCATTGAACGTTGGCTGTTCGCTGAGCAATGTCGACTCAACAAACAATCTGCCTGGCACCATCGTTGTCGCCAGCGTCGATGCCAGCGGGCATCGCGCCTCGTACTCGTCCTCCGGCTCCGCATTGTGGATTTCAGGCCTGGGTGGCGAGTTCGGACGTCAGCGCAAGTTCTATCCCAACGCGGCGCTGCTGTTCGGCGCCGATACGGCGCCGTTCGCCTACGATCCGGCCATCGTCACCACCGATCTCAGCGGCTGCAACGCGGGCGACAACGTGGACGACTCCTTGGTCGACAATGCCTTGGACGGCAGCAAGTCCAAGATCGATGCGTCATGCAACTACAACGCCATCATGAACGGCACATCGGCTGCTGCACCCACCGTCTCTGGCGTCGCGGCCCTGATATTGAGCACAAACCCGAGCCTGAGCGCGCGCGACGTCAAGTACATCCTGGCCAAGACCGCGCGGCAGGTCGACCCCTGGCAGCCTGCTGCGGTCTACCAGGGGAGCGTGATCGACCCAGGCTGGATCACCAATGCGGCAGGACACCGTTTCAGCAACTGGTACGGCTTCGGCCTGGTCGATGGCGCCGCAGCCGTTTATGAAGCAAGGTACTTCAAGCCACTGCCTCCGGTCCGCGATACCCAATGGGTCGCATCCACTGCTGCCGCAAGCCAGATCGGCGGCCCCGCCCGGCCAGCCAAACAACGCATCCGCATCACCCAGGCCATGAAGGTGGAAGGCGTGCAACTGTCGCTTGCCACATCGCATCGCACTCCGACCAATCTGCGCGTGGTGCTGGAATCTCCCAGCGGAACGCGTAGCTACGTCCTCACGCCGTTCTCGATACTGGACCCGGCCGCTTATGCGAAGACCGGGTTCTATCTCGATCTCACCTCCAGCAACGCATTTCTCGATGAGCGGGCGCAAGGCGTCTGGACCCTGGAAGTAACGGACATGACCGAGCCGACATCCACCGCAGCACTACAGAACTTCAAACTTCGCATCCTGGGGCACTGACATGAAGACCACATTTCTCAGCTCGGCATTGATCGCATCATTGGCTACCTGCGGTGTCGCTTACGCTGGCCAATACATGGATGCGCAGGCGCTTAGCGCCGCGGCCACTGGCGAGCGCTTCAAATCCGGACGCGATACGTACCGCATGCTGCCCGGCACGGTGGTGTCGGACCCGGTCGCCAATGACCCCACCGACGTTGCCCCCCGGCTTGCCGCACAGGCGCGCACCGCCAGCGCAGCGACCATCGATGGCAAGGTCGCCGCGCGGATCGGCCCGTATGCCGTGATCCTTCCGTCCAGCAGTGCTGCACGCAACGCGTCCACGCTGGCCTCCCCGTCCACAGCCGCCGCGGAACGTCCACTCGCCGCGGCGGTGAACGAGCGCAACGGACGCGTGGTGCTCGTGCAACCGCAACTCAGACTGACCAACACCACGCCAACCAGCGCTACTGCGTTGGCAAGCAGCTCCGGTGGACGCATCGTCTACACCTCCACGATCGATCACAGCGCGGTGATCGCCTACCCCTCAATCGAGAAAACGCAACAGGCATTGAGCCGACTGCAGGGCATTAGCGGCAGCGTGCAGATCTCGATGGTGGTGGCGCAGTCGGTCATGCAACCAATGTAGCTGCCTTTCTCAAGCGCAGATCCATACCTGCAACCTTGCCCTACCGTTCAACGCCACGACGGCGACCGCCGAGCATGGCTGGCTTGCACTGCAGGCGAGCCGGCCACGATCTGCCATGCGCGCTGCTGTGATCGACAAGCCTTCCCCGGCATTGACTGGAGCCACCCATGCGTATTTCACCCAGACACGCGCTTTCGCTGCTGATCGGCGGTGGCTTCATCGTGACTGCTTCCCAGCCGGCAGCCGCCGCGAATCCTGCAGGCAGCGCAGCGGCAACTTCCCAGGGGAGCGACCCACTGCTGCGATACCAATGGCACATTTCCAATCACGGGCAGGCCGTCATCGGCGATAGCCGCCCCGTGCCAGGAGTCGACATGGATGTGGATCTCCTGCATGCCTTGGGCATCCGTGGCAGGCACGTCAAGGTTGCCGTCGTGGACATCGGCCTGGACATTCGCCATGAAGACCTGGCAGCAAACGTGATTCAGAATGGCTCTTACAGCTTCAGGGACGGCTCGCACGACCCCACTCCCACCAACGGGGACGATCACGGCACTGCCGTTGGCGGCATCATCGCAGCGGTTGGATGGAATGGCCGCGGCGGGCGCGGCGTCGCACCGGAGGCTTCGTTGGCCGGGTTCGACTTCGGTGAGTGGTCGGTCACCGGTCCGGCGTCGGTTCGCTACTTTTGGGGAGACGGACCCGAGTCGAAACGCATCGACGTCTTCAACAATAGCTGGGGCAGCTTTACACCGTTTTATCAGGACTTCCCCGTCGAAGACCAACGCATGTGGGAAGCATTGATGCGCTCGACCCGTCATGGCCTGGGCGGCGTTTACACCAAGGCTGCAGGCAACAGCTTCAACAATCTGTTCGGCAGTGATGCTGGCGGAAACCCGATCGACCTGTGTCAGGACATTGCGCGCGCGTTGAAAGTGGGTTGCGCATTGGCCAACCTGGAGATTCTCGCAAACCTTCCAGGCACGATCGCGGTTGCCAGTATTGATGCCCAAGGTAAGCGCGCCGTCTACTCGTCGCCGGGGTCGGCGATCTGGATCTCGGGTATCGGCGGGCTTGTCGGGTATCAACGTCAGTATGCTCCCAACGCGGAGCAAGAGCTGGGCCCGCTGCGGGGCCGGTTTGCGTACGATCCTGCCATCGTCACGACCGACTTGGCCGGCTGCGATCAAGGCTCCAATGCCGATAGCAACGGCCCGGCTGTCAATGCACTGGACACCAGTACCTCGGCCATCGATGCAACGTGCAACTACAGCGCGCTCATGACAGGGACTTCGGCCGCCGCTCCCACGGTGGCAGGGGTCACTGCGCTCATGCTGAGCGTCAATCCGCGCTTGAGCGCACGTGACGTCAAGTACATCCTGGCCACGACCGCACGCCAGGTCGATCCGTGGCAACCACCGGCGGTCTATCGGGGCAGCGTGATCGATCCAGGCTGGATCACCAATGCCGCCGGCCATCGTTTCAGCAATTGGTACGGCTTCGGCTTGGCCGATGCTGCGGCTGCCGTCTACCAAGCCCGCTACTTCACGCCGTTGCCTGCCGTACGCGATACCCAATGGGTGACATCGACAGTCGCTCCCAGCCAGATCGGCGGCCCTGCGCGTCCGGCCAAACACCGCGTCCACATCACACAGGCGATGACGGTGGAAGGCGCGCAACTCTCCTTTGCCACATCGCATCGCAACCCGACCGACCTACGCGTGGTGTTGCAGTCGCCCAGCGGTACGCGCAGCTATGTACTCACGCCGTTTTCGGCGCTGGATGCCCGCGCCTACGCCCAGACCGGCTTCTATGTCGACCTGACCTCGAGCAACGCGTTTCTCGACGAGCAGGCGCAAGGGGCGTGGACGCTGGAAGTCGCCGACATGAGCGACCCAACGACCGAGGCCGCGCTGCAAAACTTCAAACTCCGCATCCTGGGACACTGAGCCGGCGGCCGCGCGGCCCTGTCGTATCCATGCCAGGTCCGAACAGGCGAAGGCATCCTGTCGCAGCTGGAGCTCCGGCTGGATCGGCACCTCCTGCAGGCCGGCGTCTGCGACGAGCACGCCCGCTTCGATCAGAGCGCCAGGCTCTACGGGCTGCGCCACGCGCAGGGATCAGGATCGCGCGCTATCCCTGCGCGCCGAACCGTCAGCGCCCGGCGCGCCGCAGCCGCTTGTGCAGACTGCGACGCTGCGCATCGCTCAGCAGGTGGCCGTGCGTGGTCAACAGCCCAACGATCTGCAGATGTGCCTGCTCGGTGCGGCGGGCGAGCTCGGCGGTGGCAGCGGCTTCGAGCCGTTTCCACTCGGCGGGGCTGGTCGGCGTCGGCAGGATCGAAGGTTTGGCGGGCATTGGGCGCTGCAGACACTGGCGGGAAGGCCATGATACGGCCCGTACGTGAGCGCCCTATCATCGCCGCCGCGGGCATTGCATGGGCCGCGCCGTTGACCGACACCGGCCGCGTGCCCGGCTCGGCGGTGGGTTCCTTGGCGTCTGCATGACCGGCGCTCTTGTACGATCGGCCCATCGCGGCCAGGCCGCCTTGGACCATCGACGGGTTCCGCATGTCTTCGTTGACCGAGCTGAGCACCCTGCTACTGCGCCACGCACCTGCCGACGGGATGCATGCCACCCCGATCGCCGGGCTGCAGATCATGCGCAGCTCCACCCGCACAGTGTCCATCCCTACCATCTACACGCCGATGCTGTGCCTGGTGGCGCAGGGGCGCAAACGGGCGATGCTGGGCGCGCAGGCGTTCCACTATCACCCCGAGATGTATCTGGTGGCCTCGGTGGACCTGCCGATCGTCGGCTCGGTGATCGAAGCCAGCGCCGAGCAACCGTATCTGTGCTTCTGCCTGGACCTGGACACGGCAATCCTCAGCGAGCTGGCCATCCACCATCCCGAGCTCGCCGAGCCGCAACGCGAAGCCGCGCCCGCCGGGCTATTGCTCAACCGCAGCACGCCTCAGCTGCAGGACACCGCCGTGCGGCTGGCGCGTCTGCTCGACCAGCCGCACGAAATCGCCGCGTTGGCCCCGCTGGTGACGCGCGAACTGCTGTACCGCCTGATGGCCGATCCCGCCAACGCGGTGGTCCGGCAGATGGCGGTCGCCGACAGCCGGCTCAACCAGATCTCCAAGGCCATCGTATGGCTGCGCGAACACTATGCGCAGCGCTTCAGCATCGAACAAATCGCCGACCTGTCGGCGATGAGCCGTTCCACCTTCCATGCGCATTTCAAGGCAGTGACCTCGATGACGCCGCTGGAATATCGCTCGCACCTGCGCGTGCACGAGGCGCGCCGGCTGATGGTGGCCGAAGCGCTCACCGCTGCCGATGCCGGCTTCCGGGTGGGCTACGAAAGCGCCTCGCAGTTCAGCCGCGACTACGCGCGCATCCTGGGCGAGCCGCCAGCGCGCGATGCGCAACGGCTGCGCGCCAGCACGCCCACGGCCACCGAGCTGGCGTGAGCACGGCCAGCCGCCCTGCGCGAAGATAGCGCGCCAACCACACTCGGGTTGCGGCGCGCCCGCGCGGTGGTCGCGCACGCGGCGCCAGTGCGCTGGCCGCCACGTCGCCCGCATCGCGGCATCGCGCTATCGGCGGGCGGCTCGCTCAATCGGCGGCGTACTGCGCATCCGTTACCTGCTCCAGCCAGGTGACCGGCGAGCCATCCACGGCCTCGGCGATGGCGATATGCGACATCGCCACGGTCGCGTTGGCGCCATGCCAATGCTTGACGCCCGGCGGAATCCACACGATATCGCCGGGGCGAAGCTCCTGCGCCGGCTTGCCCCACTCCTGCACACGCCCGGCGCCGGCAGTGACGATCAACGTCTGCCCCAGCGGATGCGTGTGCCATGCGGTGCGCGCACCCGGCTCGAAGGTCACGGTGGCGCCGCCGACCCGCGCTGGCGCATCGGCCTGGAACGGTGCATCGATGCGCACCTTGCCGGTGAAATACGCGGCCGGGCCCACCGCCGATGCGGCGCTACCGGCCTTGTTCACGCGGATCGGCGCGCTCTTGTCGGCGGCAGGGGCCTCGAGGGCCGGCGTGGTGGCGGCCATCATCGTCAACGACATGACCGTGGCGGACAGATGCATTGCAGTGCTCCTAGAGTGTGATGTGCGCGGCGTCGACCATGTGTCTTCCGACCACGGTCAAGGCCATGATCGATATCGCCGACGGCAGCCGGAAGCGATGCCCGACGTGCGGGTCAAGGGGATTGCACGAGGCCTTCGATCCAGCTGCCTGCACTGTAGCGCGCATGGCATCCGGCAGTTATCCCCCAATCACGCATGCCGTTAGAAACAGCATGCATCAATGCAGGCGCGACGACCATGCGCTGCCGGCCGCCGCGCGTTCGAGGCACACGCGGGCTGGACTGTCCGCACCGGCGCGCGCGCTTCATCCACCCGTGGCAACTACGATGCCGGGCCTGGTCACCGACCTGTTGCCGCACCCGCGCGCACGCATCACCGGCTCCATGCAACGCGCCGACGCCGCGCCACGCGTCACTGCTGGCGTCAGGCCGGCAGCGCCGACTCCACCACTGCACACTTGGCGCACAGGCCATGCACTTCCAGCGTCTGCGCCTGCGGCTGGAAACCCAGCGCCTTGGCGCGCGCTTCCAGCTGCGACACCACGTCGCGGTCTTCCAGCTCCACCGCGCTATGGCAGCGGTCGCAGATCAAAAACGGCACCGAATGCTGGGCGCTGTTGGGGTGATGGCAGGCGACGAAGGCATTGACCGACTCGAGCTTGTGCACGAAGCCGTTGGCCATCAGGAAATCCAGCGCGCGGTACACCGTTGGCGGCGCATCGGCGCCCACGCCCTTGCCTTCGCGCACCCAGTCCAGCAGTTCGTAGGCCTTGACCGGTTTGCCGGCATCGGCGATCAGCCGCAGCACGTTGGCGCGGATCGGCGTCAGCCGCAGGCCGCGCTCGCTGCAGGCGCGCTCCACCGCGCGCACGAAGCTGTTGGCGTCGTCGACGTGGTGATGCGGTTCGGTGCAGGCATGCTCCTGCGTGTGGGTGTGCTTGGTCATACAGGCTCCGGCGTCAGGCCGCTCCTATCTTGATGAGTGCCGCATCGATGCGTTTCAAGGCACCCTCGCGGCCGGCCAGGTACACCGTCTGCGAAATGTCCGGGCTGACCTGGGTGCCGGTGATGGCCACGCGCAGCGGCTGGGCCACCTTGCCCATGCCCAGTTCCAGCGCCGCGGCGGCATCGTGCAGCGCGGCCGAGACGCTCTCCACGGTCCATTCGCGCTGTGCCGCCAGCAGCTCGCGCGCCTTGCCCAGCGGCACTTCGGCACCCAGCTTCAGGTGCTTGATCACCGCCGCCTCGTCGTAGACCTCCAGCGGCCGGTACCAGACCACGGCCTTTTCGGCCATGTCCTTGAGCGTCTGCACACGCTCGCGCAGCGCCACCACCACATCGGCAGCGGCCGGGCCATCGGCCACGTCGATGCCGAGCTTGCCCAGCTGGTATTCCAGCTGCGGCGCGATGCTGGCCGGGTCGTCGGTCTTGAGATAATGCTGGTTGACCCAGCCGAGCTTGGCCATGTCCAGCCGCGCGGCCTTGGAATTGACGTCGGTGATGTCGAACAGGTCCAGCAGCTCCTGGCGGCTGAACAGCTCCTGGTCGCCATGCGACCAGCCCAGGCGGGCCAGGTAGTTGATCAGGGCGTGCGGCAGGTAGCCGGCGTCCCTGTACTGCATCACGTCGGCCGCACCGGTGCGCTTGGAGAGCTTGGCGCCCTCCTCGTCCAAGATCATCGGCATGTGGCCGAAACGCGGCACCGGCGCACCCAGCGCTTGGTAGATGTTGATCTGGCGCGGGGTGTTGTTGATGTGGTCGTCGCCGCGGATCACCTCGGTGATGCCCATGTCCCAGTCGTCCACCACCACTGCGAAGTTGTAGGTGGGGTAGCCGTCCGGGCGGAAGATCACCATGTCGTCGAGCTCGCTGTTGGCGATCTCGATGCGGCCCTTGATCAGGTCGTCGAACACCACGCTGCCGTCGAGCGGATTCTTGAAGCGGATGACGCGGTTGGGGTCGTCGCGGTGCGGAAGGTTCTGCTCGCGGGCGGCGCCGTTGTAGCGCGGCTTTTCCTGTTTGGCCATCGCCGCCTCGCGCATGGCGTCGAGTTCTTCGCGGGTCTCGTAGGCGTAATACGCCTTGCCCTGCGCCAGCAGCTGCTCGGCCACTTCCTGGTAGCGCGCGATGCGCTGGGTCTGGTAGATCGGGCCTTCGTCGTAGTCCAGGCCCAGCCAGTCCATCGCTTCCAGGATGGCGTCGATGGCCGCCTGGGTGCTGCGTTCGCGGTCGGTGTCTTCGATGCGCAGCACGAACTGCCCGCCGCGACGACGTGCCTCCAGCCAGCAATACAGGGCGGTGCGGGCGCCGCCGATATGCAGGTAACCGGTGGGGCTGGGGGCAAAGCGGGTGCGGCAGGTCATGGAGCGCTCGGGCAAACGTGGGATGGGCCGATTTTACCTTGCGCGGCGCGGCCCTGCCCGGCCCGCCGGTTCAGCGGTTGCGCAGCAGGTCGCCGTACACCACGCACTCGCCGCCGCTGCGCGCCGGGCCGGGTGCGTCGTACAGCACCAGCCAGCTGGGCGTCTTGCCGGCCAGCTGCGGCGGCAGGTTGCAGATCGCCTCGGCGCGGTCGCTGTCGGTGCCGTGCGGCAGCACGGCCGCCTCCAGCAGCGTGTGCTGGAAGCGCACCGGTTCCCGGTTGGCGGCCAGTTGCTTGCGCGCGTCCGGCCATTTGAATAGGCGGATCTCGCCGTTCAACACCATGGTCGGCCCGGCCAGCAGGTATAGATCGTCGCCGGAGTAATGCAGGTCGCGCACGCCCAGGCCACCGAGTTGCAGGAAGTGCTTGCGCAGCAGGGTGCCGTCTTCGTCCAGCGGCGCCAGGCGCAGATGATCGCCATGCGCCTCCACCTGGATTTCCAGCAGCGCCGACCAGCCACGCAGCACCGGCCCGCGCAGGCCCAGCAACAGGCGCTGTCCATCGGCCACGATGCCTTCGATATCGAAGCCGTTGTCCTTGCCGGGAATCTTCAGGAACGGGCCGAAATGCGGATCGTCGGCCAGCAGCTCGGTGAGCTGGTTGTGCTTGGCATCGCCCTTGAGCCGCAATGCGCGGCGGCCGTCGGCGGTCTGCCGCACCAGCCGCGGCGTGCCGTCGTCGTCGCGTTCGACCGGCAGGCAGGCCAGCAGGCGGCGGTTGGCATCGAGCTTGAGCTTGGTCAGGCGCTTGGCGTTGTCGGCGTCGTCGCGGCCGGGCTTGGCATTCTTGCGCTTCAACCCATGCGAGCCGACTACCCACAGATACCCATCCGACAACCCCATGCCTTCCAGGTCGGCTTCCTCGGCGTCTTCGCCCGGCAGGTCCAGCAGCTCGGCCAGCGGAAAACTCTGCCCCTGGCCGAAGCGCAAGGTCTCGCGCTGGCCGGGCGGCAGCCTGCGCAACCGGTCCACCGCGCAGGCTTCGTCGCCGGCCACCCACAGCCAGTCGTCGGTGAACGCCGCGCCGGAAAGATTGCTGTGCACCAGTGCGCCAGGCGTGAACTCCAGCCGGACGCTGCGCGGAATCAGGGTTTTCTTGGCCATGAGCGGGTGGGCGACCTTACGGGAGAAGACCGCCAGTACACCACGACCGCGGCATTGGTGGGCGCTGGCGTGACAGTGCGGACAGAGGCGATGTGGCGCTGAAGCCAGTCCCTGGCCCACTCCACCGCCGCGATCGACGCAGGCTCACTCCCACGCGGCCAGCCGGGCACGCGCCAGATCCGCCGCCCACTGCCCGGGCCAATCGCGGTCGTTGGCCACCTGCGCCTGCGCGCGGCTGGCCTCGAAGGCATCGACATCCAACGCCGCATACGCCCACACCGTCTCGCCTGCGGTCTGTGCCAACACGCCGTCATCCGGGAAGCCCACGTCCATCGGCGCGAACACCGCCGCCTCGCCGGTATTGATATCCAGCGCCGGGCTCCAGGGCGCCTGGCCGGCGGTGACCGACTGGGCGACGAACATGCGGTTTTCCAGCGCGCGCGCCAGACAGCCGATGCGTACGCGGGTGGCGCCAGCGGCGGTGTCGGTACAGCTGGGCACGATCAGCAGGCGTGCACCGGCCTCGTACTGCGCGCGCACCGGCAGCGGGAATTCGCTGTCGTAGCAGATCGCGATCGCCGCGCGCACGCCATCGACGTCGAACACCTTGAGCGCATCGCCCGGCTCGATCAGCCCGGTGGCCTTTTCGAAACCGGTGAGTTGCAGCTTGTCCTGCCAGCCGTGACGGCCATCGGGGGTGAACCAGTCGCTGCGATTGCGGTAGCGGCCCTGGCCCGTATCCAGCAGGAAACTGCCGGGTACCAGGTGCAGCCGGTGCTGGCGCGCCAGGCCGGCGAAGAGTTCGAGCCATGGCGCGCGCAAGGCCTGGATGGCGGCCAAGGATTCCGGCAGACCGGCAGACACCTGCGTGCCGAAGGTCGCGCCCAGCTCCAGCGACAGGTATTCCGGCAGCACCGCCACACGGGCACCGGCCGACGCCGCCTCGCCGATCAGGGCCGACATGCGCGCGGCGAACGCGTCGAAATCCGCAGGCTTGCCGATCGGATACTTGGCAACGGCGATGGTGAGCGGCGTGTTCATGGGCGGGGTCCTGTGGCGGCAAGTGCGGAGACACATGCAGGCCGGCACGGTAGCGGCCTGCGACGACGCAGACGGTGCGAGCGCGGCTAGTCTGCCAACGCGCGGGTCCACACGCTCAAGCTGTGGTCGATCTCGCCCAACTGCAACTCTGCCCACGCCAGCCGCACCTGCATGTGCGGCTGCGGCGCATAGCCGCGCTTGCGCCAGAACGCATCGTTGGGACGGTAATCGGCCGGCTTGCGCGGATCGTCTGGCGCACGATCCACCGAGCAGAAGGCGGTCAGCGCAAAGCGTCCCAGCGCCCGCGCATGTGCCTCGCGGCGATCGAAGAACGCGTGGCCGATGCCACGCCCGCGATACGCAGGCAGCAGCACCGACTCGCCGAAATAGAACACGCTGGCCGGGTCGATGCCGGCTGCGCGGAACGGTGCGTGGAAGGCATCGCTGTCGTCGAGCAGCGGCAGGCCGGTGGACGCACCGACCACCGCATCGCCATCGCGCGCCAGCACGAACACGCTGTCCGGCGAGGCCGCATACGCCGCCAGATAGCCGCGTTCGTAATCGGCATCGCCGTCGTACAGATACGGCCATGCGCGAAACACCGCGATGCGCAGCTGCGCCACCGCATCCAGGTACGGCAACACCGCGTTGCCGCTCACCGCTTCAACACTGAGGGAAGCACCGGTCATGCCGGCCATGGTAAGCGAGCCGAGCACATCGTGCCCCCCACGCCACCGCGGCTCAGCGCAACCAGCTAGGGTGGCGACGCTGCGTGGCAACCGGCTGTTGCCACATCAACCACACCGCGGCCTCTTCCGCGGCCACCAGCACCCCGAGCAGCGCATCGCTGCTGCGGGCCCAGTAACTGCCATCGCTCAGGCGCTGCCATGGCCCGTAGCGACGCTGCACCGTGGCTCCGGCCTGCAGCTGTTGCCGCGAGGCCTGCAAGAACGCGCAACCGCCGCTACGTACCGCCTGTACCGTGCCCTGGTGCAAGCGCAGGCCAATGACGCCGCGGCGCCCCTGCCCGGCCAACGGCAAGGCCGACAGCGCCGAGCATTCCCACGCGAGCGGTGGCGCTGCGGGAAGCAGCGCCACCGTCTCGATCCCGGCGGGCAGCAGCCGCTGCGCCCGCCGGACCAGCTGTCCCTGCGTCCTCATTACCGACCTCAGCGCAGGCTGTTGCCAAGCTCGTACCAATCCAGCTTGCGGGTCACCCACATGATGCTGGCCAGGATGCCGAACAGCAGCAACGAACCCATCAGCAGCGCGTTGTCTTCGGAGATCAACAGGCTGTACAGCACGCCATACAGCGCGGTCAGCATCGCCGAGAATCCCGCTGCCCGCCCCCAGCTGCGCAATACCCCGGACAGGTAGAAGAACTGCAGCCCGATGCACGCGGCCGCCGACACCAGATACGCCTGCCAGAACGCGATGTGTTCGGAGAGGCTGAGCAGCAGCAGGAAGAAGATCGCCAGCGCCAGGCCGACCAGCAGGTATTGCAACGGATGGATCGGCAGGCGCTTGATCAGCTCGAACAGCACGAAGGCCACGAAGGTCAGCACCACGAACAGGATGCCGTACTTGCTGGCGCGGTCGGCCTGGGTATAGACGTCCACCGGATCGACCAGGCGCACCTCCAGCATGTCCAGCCCGGACTGGCTGGACTGCAGCTGGGTCTGTGCGCCGGTCGCCAGCGAGGACAGCGACCAGCTGGCATCGAAACCCTTCGGCCCGATGCTGGGCGCGTTGGGCAGGAACCGACCACCGAAGGACGGGTGCTGCCAGGTGGAGCGCAAGGCGATCTCGTTGTTGTCGGCGATCGGTGCGATGGCCAGCCGGCGGGTGCCGTCCAGCACGAACTGCATGTCCACCACATTGCCCGCCTGCAGCCGCCCGGCCACCGGATCGGCCAGCGGGCTCAGTTCGGCGTGCACGCCCGCCGACCGATCCGCCAGCGCGCCGGCACCGCTTTGCAGCGCCACCGCACGCCCGTCCACCTGCAGCCGCGGCGTGCCGACCAGCCCGCGCACATCGGAAATGCCCACCGCCAGATGCGGCTGGCCGTAGACGCGGGTGGGCACGGCGGCGTAGTCCAGCGGTTCGTATTCGGCGTGCAGCGTCGCTTTCCAGGAATACACCTGCACGCGGTACAGGCCCACTTCGCGTACCGACGGCACCATCTCACCGCTCAGTTTCAGGCTCCGCGGGGTCTGCAACAGCGCACCCTCGCGCTTGCGCCACACCTTGCGCTGGTTGCCCTGCTCGTCCGGCTCGGTCACCTGGACCTCCTCTGTGTAGGGCAGCACGCGCACCGGCGCGATGAACTGCTGCTCGCCGGCCTTGCTCTGCGCCACCCGCTCCACCGCCTCGTCGCGGTAGCGGGCACGGTCCTGTACCGCGCCACGAATCAGCAACAAGGGAATCAGCAACAGCAGGATCAACCCGCCGATGGTGGCGAAGCGCAACAACAGTTTCAGGGATTTCATCGACCGTCCTCAGTCTGGAAGGTGCTCAGACTGCGCCGTGTCGGTGATGGGGGTTTGAGGCGAATTTGAAGCGAATGTGAAGTGGCCGCTGCGCTGATACGCGCCGGCACTGTGACGCAGTGAGGGAATACGAAGATCCATCGGCGCAAGTGCAACCCAGGCCCGCAACCTGCTTCCGTTTCCTCGACGGCACTTCGCATCGCCACTGCGCGTGGCAGCGGCAGGCGCAACGATGCGCCTGCAGTTGCGTGCTGCAGGTTCGTATCTTCGGTTTTCATGTTGTTCTGAGCACGGCTTTCCAGTCCCGTCCTTTTCCAGACGTTCGTTACTTCGCGCGCGCCACATCGGCGCCGTCGTATCCGTCTGCCCACTGGCCGCCCGTGGCTCCACCCCTGCGTCGACTGCATTCCTCTCTTAGCCTGGAGTTTGTCAGCCATGAACACCCAACGTTCGCTCGTGCTCTGCCTGCTCGTGTCCCTGAGCCTGTCGTCTGCTGTCGCGCAGGCGGCAACGCACGGCATGGGCCTGAAACCATCGTCGTTGATGCAGCCGGTCACCCCGCTGTTCGGCACGGCGAGCGCCGCCAAATCGCTGCCTGCGACGGTGGACCTGACCGCCTGGGCGATCCCGCCGGGCGACCAGGGCCAGGTGAATTCCTGCGTATCGTGGGCCACTGCCCACACCCTCACCGGCTGGTATGCCACCGCCAACAAACAGGCGCAGACCCGCTTTGCCCCGATGTATCTCTACAGCCAGGTCAATGGCGGCGTCGATGACGGTTCCAGCTTGGAAGCGCCGTTGGACGTGGCGCTGGCGCAGGGCATCGACACCGAGCAGCATTATTCGTGGGGCAACTACAACTGGAAGAACCCGCCCACCGCCACCGACCGCGCCAACGCGGCCAGGAACCCGACGCCGTACCGCAAGTACACGGTGCTGTATTCGGGCAACGGCAACGGTGGGCGTGCCCTGATCGAGCAGATCAAGCTTGCGTTGGCTGCGTCCACGCCGGTGGTGATCGGCTTCAATGTCCGGCAAGGCTTCGAGGATCTCTCGCCGAAGAACCAGGTCGATTACGACATCACCACGCCGCTCCTGGGTAGGCATGCAGTGATTGCGCTGGGCTACGACAGCGAGGGATTGCTGATCGAAAACAGCTGGGGCACCGAGTGGGGCACCAAGGGCTTCGGCAAGCTGGCGTGGTCGGTGGTGGCCAAGGACGTCACCGGGGCAGACGTGGTGCACTGACGCGCCGCGCGCGACGATCCATCGTTGATCCACATGCGGCATGTGCCACCACGCATGCCGCAACTGCCAGACTGCGGCAATCGTCCGCCGGCCTGGTGCGCACGCCACGCGATGCGCTTCAACCACGAGGCAGGCGCAGTGCCGCCACCGCGCCGCCGCCGTCGCGATTGCGCAAGGCCACCTCGCCGCCGTGCAGGCGCGCCACCTCGCGCACGAACGGCAGGCCCAGACCGGAACTGCGTTGCCCGGTCTGCGGGCGGGCCAGCGAGTAGAAGCGCTCGAACACGCGTTCGATCGCGTAGTCCGGCACGCCGCTGCCGCGGTCTTCGACCAGCAGCTGCAGCTGCGCGTCCTGCACTTGCGTGCGCAGGGACACGCTGCTGCCCGCCGGTGAGAACGCGATGGCGTTTTCCAGCAGGTTGATCAGCGCCTGCCGCAGCAAGAAGGCATCGCCGTGCACGGCCTGGCTGCCGGCCGCCAGGCCTGCGGCATCGATCTCGACCTGGACCCCGGCGCTGGCAGCGCGTTGCGCTACGGCATCCACCGCCGCCTGCAGCAGGCCGGACACGGCGATGCGCTCGCGCGTCTGCAGCCAGCCGTGCTGTTCCACTTCGGCCAGCGCCAGCAGCTTGTCGATGGTTTCGGTCAGGCGCTGTTCCTGCGCGCGGATGCTGGCGACGAAGTGCTGGCGGTCGGCCTCCGGCAACGGCTCGGTGAGCAGTTCCGAGGCGCCGCGGATCGCCGCCAGCGGGCTTTTCATCTCGTGTGTCAGCGACTGCACGTACTGCTCCACGTAGGCCTTGCCTTCCAGCTTGCGGCGCATGGTTTCCAGCGCCTGGCCGAGGTCGCCGATCTCGTCGCCGCGCGGCTTGGGCGGCGGCACCGGGATGCCGGCGCTCACCGCCTGCGCATAGCGATTGAGCCGGCCGATGCCGCGCATCAGCCACCAGGTCATCGCGATGCCGATCACTGCGGAAATGCCGATCAGCCAGGCGCCGCGCTGCAGGATGTTGCGCTGGCTGGCCTCGATGAAGGGATCGATGCTGCGATTGGGCTGGGCCAGGGTCAGCACGCCGATCAGTCTTTTGCGGTCGTCCGGCGCATAGATCGGTGCGGCCACATGCATCACCGTCGCGGTGGGGTCGCCATCGATCTCCGGGCTGGAACGCGCACCGTATTCGCCGCGCAAGGTGCGGTAGACATCGTTCCAGCGAGAATTGTCGCGGCCCACATCGCGGCCCAGCGAATCGAACACCACCACGCCCCGCGCATCGGTCACGGTGACGCGGTAGTCCACGTTGTTCTTGCGAAAGCGCCACACCCAGGCCTTGGGGTCGCGCTGCTGCGCCTGCGCCAGATGGCGGGCGAAACTGCCGCTGGCAATCGTGCCTTGCGCAAGCTCGGGGCCGGCCATTTCGGCCAGCACATTGGCCGCATCCACCAGCGTGGATTCCATCGCCTGGCGCACGCCGGGCTTGACCTCGTTGACGAATACCCGCATCACGAAGAACGCGGCCAGCCCGACGATCAGGAAAAACCCCAGGAACAGCTTGAGCCCGAGCCGCATCTCAGCGCACCGCCCGGGTGATGCACGCTGCCCTGCGCAAGGTCATCGGCTACAGCTCCAGCGCGTAGCCGAGGCCACGGTGGGTGCGGATCGGATCGGCCGGCACGCCGGCCTGGCGCAGCTTGCCGCGCAGGGTCTTGATATGCGTGTCGACAGTGCGGTCGGCACTGTCGGCGCTGGCGTCCCAGCCTCGGTCCATCAACTGCGCGCGGCTGAGGATGGCGCCGGGACGCTGCAGCAATGCCGCCAGCAACGCGTATTCGTAGCGGGTCAGCGGCAGCAGGGCATCGCCATAGCGGATGCGGCTGCCCTCGCGGTCGATCGCAAAGGCGCCATGCGGTTGCCAGCCGGGTTCGGCCGCCGCTGCCACGCTGCGGCGACGCAGCCGTGCCCGCACCCGCGCCACCAGCTCGCGTGGGGAGAACGGCTTGGCCATGTAGTCGTCGGCGCCCAGCTCCAGCCCCAGCACGCGGTCGATTTCGTCGTTGCGCGCGGTGAGGAAGATCACCGGCACCTCGCTGAAGCTGCGCAGGCTGCGGCAGACCTCGAAGCCGTTGATGTCCGGCAGGCCCACATCCAGCACCACCAGATCGGCCGGCTCGGCACGCAGCCGCGCCAGCGCCTCGCGGCCCAGCAGGCAGTGGTCGGGCGCATAGCCTTCGCTGCGCAGCGCATACAGCACGGTATCGGCGATGGCGGCCTCGTCTTCGACGACGAGCACGCGGACGGGAGTGTCGGACATGGCGCGCAGCATAGCCGCAGGCGTGCACGATCTATAGCGCCGACGCAGCGCGCGCGGTTCCCCGCCAGCGCAACCCTTCGCCGGCGCCGCCCTCGCCGGCTGCAGCAGACCGCAGGCGACCGCGCATCCCAGCGCAAACCCCCGCGCCCGCTTACACTGCCGCGATGAACTATCGCCACGCCTTCCATGCCGGCAACCATGCCGACGTGCTCAAGCACATCGCCTTGCTGGCGCTGATCGACTCGCTCAAGCGCAAGGACACCCCGTTCTTCGTGCTCGACACCCACGCCGGGCGCGGCCGCTACCTGCTCGGTGGCGAGGAAAGCCGCAAGACCAGCGAAGCCGATGCGGGGGTGATGCGGTTGATGGCCGTATCCACCCTGCCGGAGGTGGTCGAGCGCTACCTGCGCGCGGTGCAGGCCGACAACCAGCCCGCCGCGCGCGCCGCCGCCCCCGGGCAGAAGCCGGCGCGCCCCACCGCCGGCATCCAGCTCAACCATTACCCCGGCTCGCCGCTGCTGGCCGCCCAAGCGCTGCGCGAGCAGGACCGCATGGCGTTCTGCGAGCTGCAGCCGGACGAAGCCCAGGCACTGAAGCACCTGTTCGACAAGGACAGCCGCGTACGCGTGCACGCCGGCGACGGCTATGCGGCGATCCGCGCCTTCCTGCCGCCGCGCGCGGGCGACACCAGGATCGGCCGCGGGCTGGTGCTGATCGACCCGCCCTACGAAGCGCAGGATGCCGAGTATCCGCAGATCATCCACAGCGTGCGCGAGGTGCTGGCGCGCTGGCCGCAGGCGATCTGCATGGTGTGGTACCCGATCAAGCTGCGCCGCAGCCTGCAGCCGTTCATGCGCAAGGCCGCCGCGCTGCCGGCCAAATCGGTGCTGGTGGCCGAGCTGCAGGTGCACCCGGACGACTCGCCGTTGCGCCTGACCGGCAGCGGGCTGCTGATCGTCAACGCGCCCTGGCAGTTCGACCAGGTGCTGGCGCCGGCCTTGCCCGTACTGAAGCAGCATCTGGGCGAACCCGGCGCCTCCACCCGGCTGGAGTGGCTGCGCCAGGACGCCTGATCGGCCGCCGGCCGTGGTGGTGGCCGATGGCAGCCGGAACGGCTGGACGCTGTGCTGCGGTCGGCGGTCGGCGGTCGGCTGCCGGCTGTCACCGCGCCAGGCAGGTGACGCAGACTCCCCTGCATGCGCTGCACGGCACCACCGGTGTACCCGGCCGCTGGGCTGCCCGCGCGGCCGCGAGGATGCTGCGCGGCGATAGTACCAGTGCGGCGTGGCAGGCCACGCGTCGACGGGCCACGCCCCTGCCAACGCCGGTCCCGGCACTCTCACGACTGGCTCACGGCTCGGCTCGTTACAGTTGCGTGGGAAGCACTGCCACCCCTCGTTGGCTCTCAGCGACGCACCGGATTCATTCACGGTCGCGCGCCGGGCTGGTGCCAGAATCTTCCGATCTTTAAGGAATACCGGTCATGGCCATCCGCAATCGCATGCCTCCCTGGCATGAAAACTTCAGCCTGCCCAATGGCCGCACCCTGTTGCTCCGCCCGATCCGTCCAGAGGACGGCCCGCCGCTGCAAGGGGCATTCAGCCTGCTGGGACCGGAGGAGATCCGCGCGCGCTTCGTGCGCTCCTCCGCCGAGATCACCCCGGAGATGGTGCAACGCCTGACCCATCCCAACCCCAAGAGCGAGATCGTGCTGGTCGCCGCCGAGCAGCTGCCGCCGGGCGAAGCGCTGGTCGGCGCGGTGGCGCGGGCAGCGCTGGTGCCGGGCACCCGCCAGGCCGAGTACACCATCCTGGTCAGCAGCTTCGTCGCCGGCCAGGGGCTGGGCCGGCAGCTGATGCGCAAGCTGGTCAAGTGGGCGCGCCGCAAATATCTCGATTGCCTGTTCGGCGACGTGCTGCAGAGCAACGTGCCGATGCTGCAGCTGGCCGAATCGCTGGGCTTCAAGCCGCAGGCGCATCCGGACTCTCCGGAGCTGGTGCGGATGGTGCTGGAGTTGGATGCCTGAGGGGCTGGGATTCGGGATTCGGGATTGGGGATTCGTGAAAGCGGATCGCGGTTATGGATGATCGGGGCTCAGGTTTTGCTGCATCACGGGAAATCCACTTTCCGGGGCGGCCTGGCGTTCCTCGACGGGACGTTGCGAAACCCGCCGAGAGGATCGCTGTGCTGACGGGAGCGCTGTGTTTGGCTCATACCACGGCGCCCCGTAAAACCATCTGGCGCGGTGTCCTCGCCGCTTGCGGGACCGTGTGGCGGCATGGACGCCGCCACCGAGCCTCCACGGACGGATTTACGGCTTGTCCCGCAAGCGGTGAGGGCACCGCGCCTTCGACCCACCCCGCTGTTACTCCACAGTCGGCCGGTCACGGCAGCGGCAGACCAAGCAGAACCTGGCGAAACTGTTCGCGCACGGCCCACTGCCCGCTTTCACGCCAGTCGGAGGCCCGACGTTCCTCGACGGCGCGCTGCGAAACCCGCCGAGAGGATCGCGGTGCTGACGGGCGCGCTGTGTTTGGCTCATACCACGGCGCCACGCAAAACCGTCTGGCGCGGTGTCCTCGCCGCTTGCGGGACCGTGTGGCGGCATGGATGCCGCCACCGAGCCTCCAGGGACGGATTCACGGCGTGTCCCGCAAGCGGTGAGGGCACCGCGCCTTCGAACCACCCAGCTGTGACTCCAACGTCGGCCGGTCACGGCAGCGGCAAGCCAAGCAGAACATGGCGAAACTGTTCGCGCACGGCCCACTGCCCGCTTTCACGCCAGATGGACCGAGCATTGCGGGGGCTCTGATAAAATCGCCGGCTGATGCCGTCGCCTACCTACCCCTCTCCGCCGCTGCCCAAGTCCGGCCAGCTCCGCGCCTACTGGCGCGCACCGTCGTCTCCCACTGCATTGGCCTGGTCGATCGCGCGGGCTGCCGAGGCGCATGCCGGGCCGCTGCTGGTGATCGCACGCGACAACCAGAGCGCGCACCAGATCGAAGCCGATCTGCATGCCCTGCTGGGTGAATCGACGTCGCTGCCGGTGGTGCCGTTTCCCGACTGGGAAACCCTGCCCTACGACCAGTTCAGCCCGCACCCGGAGATCATCAGCCAGCGGCTGGCGGCGCTGCATCGCCTGCCCGGCCTGAGCCGCGGCGTGGTGATCGTGCCGGTGCAGACCTTGCTGCAGCAGTTGGCGCCACTGAGCTATATCGTGGGCGGCAGCTTCGATCTCACCGTTGGCCAACGGCTGGATCTGGAGGCGGAAAAACGCCGTCTGGAAAGCGCCGGCTACCGCAACGTGCCGCAGGTGATGGATCCAGGCGATTTCGCGGTGCGCGGCGGCCTGCTGGACGTATTCCCGATGGGTGCGGACACGCCGCTGCGCATCGAACTGCTGGACGAGGACATCGATTCGATCCGCGCCTTCGACCCCGAGTCGCAGCGTTCGCTGGACAAGGTGGACGCGGTCAAGATGCTGCCCGGCCGCGAAGTGCCGATGGACGATGCCAGCATCGAACGCGTGCTGGCCTGCCTGCGCGAACGTTTCGACGTGGATACCCGCCGCAGTGCGCTGTATCAGGACCTGAAATCCGGCATCGCGCCCTCGGGCGTGGAGTATTACCTGCCGATGTTCTTCGCCAAGACCGCCAGCTTGTTCGACTACCTGGACAAGCGCGTGCTGCCGGTGATCGCCACCGGCGTGTCCAACGCCGCCGACGCGTTCTGGACCCAGGCCCAACACCGCTACGAACAGCGTCGCCACGATGTGGAGCGCCCGCTGCTGCCGCCGGACGAGCTGTATCAGTCCCCCGATGCGCTGCGCGAGCGGCTCAACAAGCTGGCGCGCATCGAGGTGTGGCCAGCCGACCACCCGCGCATCGACGAGGCATCCGCGCTCGGCGACCAGCCGTTGCCGCCGTTGCCGGTGGCGGCCAAGGACGCGCCCGCCGGACAGGCGCTGGCCTCCTTCCTGGGCCACTATCCTGGCCGCGTCCTGGTGGCCGCCGATTCGGCCGGCCGTCGCGAAGCCTTGATGGAAGTGTTGGCTGCCGCACAGCTCAAGCCGGAGGTGGTCGCCGACCTGCCTGCGTTCCTGGCTGCCACAACGCTGCGTTTCGGCATTACCGTGGCGCCGCTGGAAGATGGGTTTGCGCTGGACGACCCGCAGATCGCGGTGCTCACCGAGCGCCAGCTGTTTCCCGAACGGGCCAACCAGCCGCGCCGCACGCGCCGGGTGGGACGCGAACCGGAAGCGATCATCCGCGACCTGGGCGAGCTGTCCGAAGGCGCGCCGATCGTGCACGAAGACCACGGCGTGGGCCGCTACCGCGGCCTGATCGTGCTCGACGCCGGCGGCATGCCCGGCGAGTTCCTGGAAATCGAATACGCCAAGGGCGACCGGCTGTATGTGCCGGTGGCGCAGCTGCACCTGATCAGCCGCTATTCCGGTGCCTCGGCCGAGACCGCGCCGCTGCACTCGCTGGGCGGCGAGCAATGGACCAAGGCCAAACGCAAGGCGGCCGAAAAGGTCCGCGACGTCGCTGCCGAACTGCTGGAAATACAGGCGCGTCGCCGCGCGCGCGCCGGCCTGGCGTTGCAGGTGGACCGTGCGATGTACGAGCCGTTTGCGGCCGGATTCCCGTTCGAGGAAACCGGCGACCAGCTGGCTGCCATCGATGCAACGCTGCGCGATCTGGCCAGCAGCCAGCCGATGGACCGCGTGGTCTGCGGCGACGTGGGTTTCGGCAAGACCGAAGTGGCGGTGCGTGCGGCATTTGCCGCCGCCAGCGCCGGCAAGCAGGTCGCCGTGCTGGTGCCGACCACATTGCTGGCCGAACAGCACTACCGCAATTTCCGCGACCGTTTCGCCGATTACCCGATGAAGGTAGAAGTGCTCTCGCGCTTCAAGAGCACCAAGGAGATCAAGGCCGAACTGGAGAAGGTCGCCAGCGGCGACATCGACGTGATCATCGGCACGCACCGGCTGCTGCAGCCGGACGTGAAGTTCAAGGATCTCGGGCTGGTCGTCGTGGACGAGGAGCAACGCTTCGGCGTGCGGCAGAAGGAAGCGCTCAAGGCGATGCGCGCCAATGTGCATCTGCTCACGCTGACCGCCACGCCGATCCCGCGCACGCTCAACATGGCCATGGCCGGCTTGCGCGACCTGTCCATCATCGCCACCCCGCCGCCGAACCGGCTGGCGGTGCAGACCTTCATCACCGCCTGGGACAACACCCTGCTGCGCGAAGCGTTCCAGCGCGAGCTCAGTCGCGGCGGGCAGCTGTACTTCTTGCATAACGATGTGGAAAGCATCGTGCGCATGCAGCGCGATCTGTCCGAACTGGTGCCCGAAGCGCGCATCGGCATCGCGCACGGGCAGATGCCCGAGCGCGAGCTGGAGCGGGTGATGCTGGATTTCCAGAAGCAACGCTTCAACGTGTTGTTGTCGACCACGATCATCGAATCGGGCATCGACATCCCCAACGCCAACACCATCATCATCAACCGCGCCGACCGCTTCGGCCTGGCACAGTTGCACCAGCTGCGCGGCCGCGTCGGCCGTTCGCATCACCGCGCCTATGCGTATCTGGTGGTGCCGGACCGGCGCTCGATGACCTCCGATGCCGAGAAGCGCCTGGAAGCGATCGCATCGATGGACGAGCTCGGCGCCGGCTTCACGCTGGCCACGCACGACCTGGAAATCCGCGGTGCCGGTGAGTTGCTGGGCGAGGACCAGAGCGGGCAGATGGCCGAGGTCGGTTTCAGCCTCTACACCGAGCTGCTGGAACGCGCGGTGCGCAGCATCCGCCAGGGCAAGCTGCCCGACCTGGATGCCGGCGAGGAAGTGCGCGGTGCCGAGGTGGAACTGCACGTGCCATCGCTGATTCCCGAGGATTACCTGCCCGACGTGCACACCCGCCTGACCTTGTACAAGCGCATTTCCAGCGCGCGCGATGCCGAGGCCTTGCGCGAATTGCAGGTGGAAATGATCGACCGTTTCGGTCTGTTGCCGGACCCTGTCAAACACCTGTTCGCCATCGCCGAGCTCAAGCTGCAGGCCAATGTCCTGGGCATCCGCAAGCTGGATCTGGGCGAGAACGGCGGGCGCCTGGTGTTCGAAGCCAAGCCGTCGATCGACCCGATGACCATCATCCAGATGATCCAGAAGCAGCCGAAGCTCTACGCGATGGATGGCCCGGACAAACTGCGCATCAAGTTGCCGTTGCCCGAGGGCGCGGACCGCTTCAATGCCGCACGCGGCCTGCTGGCGGCGCTGGCACCGGGCTGACGACGGCGGCGTTTCTCGTCACACCGGCAGCACGCCTGTGGCAGCCGCGAATGATCGGAAATGGCCGTTGGCGCAGACCAGCGATGTTGCAACCAAGCGCGACATGTTCTGCTCGATGCCGCGCACCGTCTGCATACATCCAAGACCGAGGCGCCGTTGCTCTGCTCTAGCCGCCCTTATGGCTGCGACGCGGGAGCGCGCAGTGCAATCTCCCGGTATTGGGCGCGATCGCCATAGCGTGTGGCTTTCTTCTCGAAAACCGCGCATAGCCGATCCTTGCCGCAGGGCACCAGGTCCGCGCGCATGACCCGGTCCAGATACGCCACTTCTGCACGGTATTGCGCTACTTCGGCAGCCGCCGCCTTGGCGGTGTAAAGCGCGTAGCCTGCCACCATCACGCTGAGGGCGCCTGCCGCAAGCAGGCTGACTGAAGCGACCCACATGCGCCGCGTGACGGTGGTCTCGAGAGACTGTTGCGCATGCGCAAAACGCTGCGTGGTTTGCCCAAGCCTCTGCCCGGCCGCGGCCAGTGTCGCGTCGAATCGCTCCACCGCCGGGGCCAACGCCTGCTGGCTCAGTTGCACCAGCCGCGGCAGCGCGCTCTCCACCATCCGGTTGACCCGCAGATCGGCACTGTTGACCGCATCCTGCAACCGCTGCAACTGCTGCCGCACCTGCTCATGCATGCGGTCGTCGCGTTGCTGCATGGTCGCAATCAGCACGGCCATGGCATCGATGGTTTCCTGCAACTTCTGATTCGACGCCCCAAGGATGGCGTTGGCTTGCAACAGTTCGGGAATGTTCTGACCGTTCATCGTCTCTCTACAAAGCGTCGATGCAGCGCATCTTGCGTGGACTATCCACCACCACCGCCTCCTCCGCCACCTCCACCTCCGCCACCGTCTCCACCGCCACCGCCGTCCCCTTGAGGGCCATAGTGCATCATGGGGCCGGTGGCAAACTGCGGCAGCGTCAACACCATCACCGGGCCACGGCTGGTCTGTACTTCCGCGGTCACGTCCATTCCCAACGCCTGACGTGCAGTCACCTGCTCCTGCGCCTCCTGCTGGGCATTGGCTTGCAGATGGTCGCGGCCACGTTGGGCCAGCGCATTGGCGACCGGGTTGCCGGCAATCCGCCTGAGCGCTTCGTCGATGGCCAGATCGTTCTTGGAGTGGAGGGCATACAGCAGATCGTTGACGTCCGGGGTTGCGCTGATGTCCTTGCGCAGCGGCGGCTGCAGATCCCCGTGTGCGTTGCCAGGCTGCGTCGTGGCAGCACTGGCGGTGTCGGGCGTACTTCCTTGTGCCATCGCCTCGCGCGGCGGATAGGCTGCGTCCACCTTCGCCGCAGGGCCATTGGGATCGTGCTCGCCGCGTAGTTCCAGCTCTGTGAACGGCAGTTCTCCGCGCGCCACCCGTGCCTGCCGTTGTTCGGCAATCCGGGCGTTTCGCGCGAACTCCTGCTCGAGTTGCGCCCGCAGTGCACGCATCGTCGGCGGCGTTGGCGACGCGGGGCCGGGGCGGGCGGGCGCATCGGCACCATCGACAGCGGCGGCGGCGACCTGCGACGCCAAAGGCGCCTGGACCGCAGCGTGTGCATGTTCGGGCAGCGCCACAGCGCGATCGGTGCCACCTGCCTCCGGTGACCGCACCGTGGTGTCCTCCAAGCGGGTGGAGGGAGGCGGCCGAGCTGGCTCCTCCGCTACAGTCGGCGCTCGTGTCTGCAGGTCCTGCGCGGGCGCCGTCTCGTAGCGCTCGTCGGCCAGTGACGCAGTGGATGGCACCTGCGGATGCATGAGCGCGACCCGTGGTGGATGTTTCTGTGCGTCCGGCGGCTCCGCAGGAAATGGCCCCTGCGGCGGGGCCGGGGCTTGCGGTTCGGGGTTGCGCAGGTCCGCATCGCGCCACGCGGTTGTGGGCGTGATATGCGACACCGCCGTGTCCTGGGCAAACGCCTTCCGGCCGTGTTGGGCGTCAGACTCCTGTGCGGGCCCATCCAGCGTGACTTGCTGTGCGGTCTCGGTCTCGAGCAGCGACGTGTGCGCGGCCGGCATGTCGGGTGTGGTCGGTACAGCGTCCTCGCGTGCCTGCTGCCGGGCCGGAACTGGCAGTGCCTCTGCGACAAAGCGCTCCGATGGCGCAGGGGAGACGGCTGCTTGCTCCTGCTCTGCGGCCTGCAGCGGGGCTCGCTGTGCCTCAGCGGCCGCCGCGTGGCCCAGTGAGGATTCCTGTGCCTGCCCAGGAGGCACATCCTTCGCTTGAACCCGCTGGACGTGTTGCCCCGCGGGAACCGGTTTCTCGACGTCCTGGGCCTGAGGGAATCCCGATGCACGTTGCTGCGGGTCCTGCTCCGGCGGCTGTTGGTGCTTTTCGGCGTTGCGCGCCAGATCGGTTTGCTGCGCACGCTGGGTGTTGCGTTGCTCCTGCTCGTGGTGTCGGGCGTGCTGCGTGTGACGCTGCTGGATGTCCTTCTCTTCACGCTGCTGGAGCTCGCGCTGCTGGCTGGTCTGTGCCTGGCGCTCCTGCAGCAGGCGCTCTGCCTGCTCGCGTTGCTCCTGCGTGTCGTGCTGAGCGGCCAACACCGCGCGTGCCTGGAGTGCTTGCTCGGCGCGACCGCGGTCGTCGTGCTCCGATGGTGCCTGCTGAAGGTGTTCGCGCACCTGCGCGGCATGCTGCTCCTGCGCCAGGCGATCCTGCTGGATGCGCTCCTGACGCTCCTGGGCCGCGTGGGCGGCCTGCGTGCGCGCCTGCACATCCAGCAGCAACTGCGGGCTGGACGCGGCAGAGGCGCCAGACGTATCGGCATCGGCAGCGCCGTCAGATGGGCGCGCCGCGGATGCGACGTGGCGGCCTGGTTGGTCGGGCGATGATGGCTGCGGCCGTTGCTGCGCACGTACCTCCTGCAGCGCCTGACGGATGTCCTCGGTGCTGGTCACCGCTGCAATGCGCTCCACGCCATCGGCGCCGCGCTGCAGATGGGCGATCGGGCTGTCGGCGCCATACTGACCGCCGGGGCCGCGCTGCAGCTGCATGGCGCCATCGCCTGCGAGTCCTTCCGCTTCGCGGGTACGCTGTGTCGCCAGTTCGATCGCTTCGCGCCACTGCGGCTGCAGTTCCGTGCCCACGATGCGATAGCGGTACAGCGTCTGCTCGCGCTGCACGTCCTGCGGCGACGGCGGGATTTGCCGGATGGCGGCAATTGCCTGGGCCTGCTCGGCGAGCGCCGGCTGCAGCATGGCGCGCGTGGTCTCCAGCTCCAGCACGCGATTGCCATCGGGCGGAGCGCCGTGGCTGGTCCACTGGCCCTCCATGTTGCGGTAGTAGCGCCGACCGTTTGAGGCGGTCAACGCATCCGGATCCGGCAATGCTTGCTGCGCGGCCGGGGACATCGGCAGTCCATCGGCGGCCCAGCCGCTGCGATGGTAGGCCAGTTCATAACGCGCGGCGATGGCCCCTTGGCTGTTGGCGATGTTGCGGGCGATGGTGGCCTGCGCCTGCGCCTCCAGTTCGGCCGCGCGAGACGGCAAGGCGGTCTCCTGCACGTAGCTGCCGCGCTCGTTGGCACCGGAGATCTCGGTCTTGACCAGACGATGCCATTGCCCGTCTGCCGGGTCGCGCCGCCAGTCGGCGGTGCTCAGGCTCGGGCAGTCGGTGGCGTTGGCCGGCTGGCGATACGGATCAACGGGCGCAGGCGCATCTTTGAGAGCGAGTGCGGCGGCGGCAGTGGTGGCCTGGTAATTGAGTTCGCGTGCTTTTTGGTAGCTGGCCACGATGGGCGTGGCGGTGGGATTGTCCACGCCATCGGCAGTGGTGTCGGCCTTGCCCTCGCGCGCCCAGGCGCGGCCATCGAAGGACCACTGCGTGCCATCGCGATCGGTCTGGGTATAGATGGCGCGGTTATCGAGCAACGCGGCGGCTTTTTCGCCGGCCACGCTCATGAAGTACGCGTCGGCGGCGATCAACACCATCGGTCCGGCGCCGGAGCTGCCCAGCGCGTAGGCGGCCGTCGTGCCGCCGGCCCAGCCACCGATATTGCGCCCGGCGAAATGCGCCAGCTCCGATTGCGCGGCCAGCGGGTTGTCCTGGCCGAGCAAGTGCGTGGCGCGTTGGCCGGAGGCGACCGCGTCAGCGGCGGTGGCGAGCAGGCCGGCGGTGCGCAGTGCCTGGCCTGCCGATAGATCGCCTGCCAGCAATTCGGCGGTGGCGAAGCCGCGTTGCGATACTGGTGTGTACGACGGCTGCGGTGTGGCGCCTGCGCCTTGGCGGATGCTGCGCGCAGCACCGCCGATGGTTGTTGGCGTGTCATCCAAGACCTGCTGGACCAAGGCCGCGTTGGACGCGGATAACCTCACGCGCCCGGCTTCTTCGGCGTGCGCGATGGCCATGCGGAATTCTTCGCGGCCGGCGATTTCGCGGGCGAGAACATCGGGTTCACGTGGGACCCCGACTAGATTGCGCCCAGTTGTGCGTGCGACATCGATCACTTTTGCGATCCGCTGCTCGGAGTGGGTGATCGCGGCCCATTCGGATTCGACAGTGCTCATGGAGCGCAGCGCCTGCACTTGGTCGGCGTGGGTAGCGCGATATTGATCAATCTCGGAGAGGGTTCTGCGGTTTTGCGCGTTGGTCTCGGCCTTGCTCAGGCGATCAGGAGTAGTTGCGAATGCGTCGCCATTGATGAGGGCGACTTTTAGCGTGTCTCGCAGGTCGTGCACTTGAGTGGCAATTTTTCTCAGTGCTACTTGATCATTATCCAGAGCTGCCTGGCCGTTGTCACTTTTCTCAAGCCGATTCAGAAAGTCCGTGATGCCATCTGTATAAGAACTTCGAGTCCGTCCACGATGAGGCGATATTTCAAGTGCGTCGGCCAGCTTTCCGTCCACCGGTAAATATAAGCGATTTGCGGATGAATGCTCATCGATCATGCCATGTTCAATCAGCTTTTTTAGCAAAAGATTATTGCTGAAAATATCTTGCTCGATTACATGGTGGCTATGAAGAATGACTTGACTGGCAGGCATGATTTTGGGCTCTTCGTTCGCAATAGGCAATCAATAAGCCGAAGCGTCGATAAGTCGGACACCGCGTGTCCTTGGTGATCTTCCAAATCCATTTTTGATCAGCGCATCACGTAAAAAGCGATCACAGAACACGTCAGCCGTGTAAGGCGTCCGAAAGACGTGGGCTGACGCAATGACTTCCTTATTAAAGGCCAAGCTGGCGCCGCCAGTCAGATCGAAGTATTTTCCTTTCGAATATCCCTGTGTCAGAACCCTGACCGTCGAAGCATGCTCGTCGATCGCATCAATCACTCTGGCAACATCACACAAATAATGTGCTTGGCCCTGCGACCCGTCTTCCAAAATAAACTCACAGGATACGAACTCGAATCCTTCGGGATCAATCGATTCAAGCAATTTTTTTAGTGGGTCCGAGGTCAGCCAGTACCCGCTGAAGCCATCTTGCAGATCATTCGGCATCCGACCTCGGCTTTCGTCATATCGAAGGCGCGGAGCTTCTTTGAAAGGCGGGAACCCTCCGTCCTTTGGTCGAATGATTCCCCTGCCTTCTGGGCGAAGCGCCTTCTCGTTTTCGAAGACCACCCCATGTCCAGACCCACCGCCGCGCATATCAGGCCTGAAGATGTAGAACTCACCTTCGTGAGGTGCATTGTCAAGTATTTCGCGGGCTTCTTTTGCTTCGTTCATAGGTACTTTCTCTCAACAATCCAACACGCGTGGAACAGGCGCCCACAAGCAAGTCGCTTCGCTGCCTCTTCAACAAATGCCCGCCTCTGCGCGTGACCGCCAGCTATGGAAGCGGGACCGGCGGCGAGTGCTGGGCATGCTGTGGCTCCTGTTGGAACGGGAAGCAGCTTTCTATCTTGCCTGTCTTCTTCGACTAACGCAGTAGGAAAACCCCGACGCTTCCGGACAGCGCCGGCCCTGGCGCGCGCGATCGTCGCCCCGCCACGCCTGCGGTCTTCATGCGTGGCTTTCGCTGCTCCTCCGCAGGACCGGAGGCCACCGCATCTGCGGCGGTGGCACGCGGGCCGGCGGTGCGCATTACCTGGCCGGCGGACAGCTCGCCTGCCAGTAGCTCGGCGGTGGCGAAGCCGCGTTGCGACAGTAGCATGTACGGATGTGGTGAGGTACCTGGAAGATGAGCAATGCTGCGAGCCGCGCGGATGGTCAGTGGCGTGTCGTCCAATACCCGCCTGATCATTGCCGCGTTGGACTCGGACAACGTGACACGCCAGGCCTCTTCGGCGTGCGCGATGGCCATGCGAAATTCTTCGCGTCCAGCGATTTCGCGGATCACGGCATCGCGTTCATCAGGGACAGCGACCAGATTTTTGCCGGTCGTACGTGCTGCTTCGATCACCGTTGCGATCCGCTGTTCGGAGTGCGTGATCGCGGCCCATTCGGATTCGACAGTGCTCATCGAGCGCAGCGTCTTCAGCTGGTCGGCGTGGATGGCGCGGTACTGATCAATCTCGAAGAGGGTTCTGCGGCTTTGCGCGTTGGTCTCGGCCTTGGTCAAGTGATCCGGGGTCGTTGCGAACATGTCGCCGTTGATCAGGGCGACTTTGAGGGTGTCTTGCAGGTCGTGGACCTGGGCGGCGACGCGCTTCAATGCTGCAGCGTCGTTGCGCATGGCGGCGCGGCCGTCTGGGGATTTACCTAGATCGTCAAGATAACCCGCAATTCCCATCGTGTAGGAGCTACGCGTGCGTCCTCGGTGGGGGGATGTTTCGATTTCGTCAGCCAGCTTGCCATCTACCGGAAGATACAGGCGATTGGTCGACACATCCTTGTCGATCAAGCCATGCTCGACCAATTTATTAAGAAGCCGATTTCTGAGAAAAGTACTATTTTCAATAATGTGGTGACTTTGAAGGATGACGTTACCGGAGGGCATCTGCTTTTACTCCAAAATCCATGCAGAGAAATCTTTATCCGTAATTTGCAGCGTCGATTAGCTGAACGCCACGCCTCTTGGATGATCTGCCGAACCCCTCGGAAACCAGGGTGTTGCGCAAGAAACGATCGCAAAAGGCGTCGGCTGTATGCGGTGTTCTGAAGACATGCGCGGCCCCGATCACGTCTTTCCTAAATGCCAACTCAGCCCCCCCCACAAGGCTGTAGTACTTGCCATTTGGATACCCGGTCAGCACCTTTACCGTGGATGCTTCCTCGTCGATGGCGTCGATAATCCGCACCACTTCGCAAAGATAGTGCGGTGCCCCGGGCGTGCCGTCTTCCAATCGGAAGTCGCATAGCGCGAAGGCAAAGCCCTCCGGGTCAGCAGCTTCAAGAACCTGCTTCAGCGGCTCGGAGACCAGCCAGTAGTCCGTCAAACCACTCTCCAGATCATCGGGCATATCACCGATGCGGCTGTCGTAGCGCAGGCGCGGGGTCTCTTTCAATGCGGCCAGCCCCGCATCCTCTCCCGGCAGGCTTTCAGCAATGGAAAATGGCACCGCATCTGGGTTCTCAAGCTTCAAACCAGGGCCGCGACCGCCCCCCCCGATATCGGACCTGAGAATGTAGAACTCGCCCTTCCTGGGTGCATTCGGATTTATCGCTTGCGCTTGATTTGACTGGTTCATGGGTGTTCTCCGATCGACCCTGCATATAAGCAAAATGCTATATCCGCTTTTATCAAGCGGGCGCCGCCAGCATACGCGATTTGTATGTTCTGACATCGCGCTGCAGATGGGCGACCGGGCTGTCGGCGCCATACTGACCGCCGGGGCCGCGCTGCAGCTGCATGGCGCCATCGCCTGCGAGTCCTTCCGCCTCGCGGGTGCGCTGTGTCGCCAGTTCGATTGCTTCGCGCCACTGCGGCTGCAACTCGGTGCCTACGATGCGGTAGCGATACAGCGTCTGCTCGCGCTGCACGTCCTGCGGCGACGGCGGCGACTGCCTGATGGCGGCAATTGCCTGGGCCTGCTCGGCAAGCGCCGGCTGCAGCATGGCGCGCGTGGTCTCCAGTTCCAGCACCCGGTTGCCATCGGGCGGAGCGCCGTGGCTGGTCCACTGGCCCTCCATGTTCCGGTAGTAGCGCTGGCCGTCCGAGGCGGTCAGCGCATCCGGATCGGGCAACGCTTGCTGCACGGCTGGCGACATCGGCAACCCATCGGCCGCCCAACCGCTGCGGTGGCAGGCCAGTTCATAACGCGCGGCGATCGCCCCTGGGCTGTTGGCGATGTTGCGAGCGATGGTGGCCTGCGCCTGCGCCTCCAGTTCCGCCGCGCGAGGCGGCAATGCTGTCTCCTGCACGTAGCTGCCGCGCTCGTTGGCACCGGAGATCGCGGTCTTGACCAGGCGATGCCATTGTCCGTCTGCCGGGTCGCGCCGCCAGTCGGCGTTGCTCAGGCTCGGGCGGTCGGTGGCGTTGGCCGGCTGGCGATACGGATCAACGGGCGCAGGCGCATCTTTGAGAGCGAGTGCGGCGGCGGCATTGGTGGCCTGGTAATTGAGTTCGCGCGCCTTTTTGTAGCTGGCGACGATGGGCGTGGCGGTGGGATTGTCCAAGCCATCGGCAGTGGTGGCAGTATCCGTGGTGTTCGAAGTGGCCGTGACGATCCAGAAACTGCCGAAGATCTACGCAATGGATGGCCAGGAAAAACTGCGCATCAAGTTGCCGCTGCCCGAGGGTGCGGACCGCTTCAATGCCGCACACTGCCTGCTGGCGGCATTGGTATCCGGCTGAGGCACATCATTGCGCCGCGCCGTGGCGCAATGAGATCAGGCTCAAGCGCGGTGATGAGCGCAGGCAGCGCAGTGCCTGCTCGCAGCTATCGCTGCGCTTGCTTGCGCAGGTTTGAGGATCTCCATGCCGCCAACGACTGCGGTGATGCGCGATGGACCGCATCACTCGCGTCCGCCGCGGCAGATGCATCCTCTGCGGCAGCGCACTTCGTGAGCCCGAGCCCGGCTCTTGCAGGCACTTTTGTCCCCGGGACTGTCCAGGACATCCGGCCCCTGAGCCCGTCTGCGACAAACCTGAGCAGTTAATTCCCATGCAGTGACAGGTTTCGCATTTCCGTCATCGCGCTGAATTTGACCTAAATATTCCGGCCGGGCGCCGATACCTGCATAGACCGGCATGCCCGGCGTGCGCACCCCGCCCACGCCGATCACGCCACAGCGACCTTCCCCGCGTCATCGCGCACGCTGCGCACCGCATCGCTCGAGGCACCCATGACCACCCTATCGTCCGATTTCCCCGCGCCGTTGACGCTTGCCCTCGAGGGCGAGATGACGATCCGTCGCGCCGCCGAACTTAAGCCACTGCTGCAACCGGCACTGGCGCATCCGGGTGGATTGCATCTGGACCTGGGCGCAGTCAGCGAGATCGACACCACCGGCCTGCAGTTGCTTCTGGCCACCAAGCAGGCGATCCAGGCCGATGGACGGCCGTTCTCGCTCACCGATTCCAGCCGCGCGGTGGTCGATGTGATCGAACTGCTCGGCCTGCTCGAAGCCTTGTATCCGCATGCGGTCGCAAGTCTCGACGCACGACTTCACTAACGGACCCGGTGACGCGCGCATGGACATGAATCAGCTGATGCAGACGTTCCTGGCCGAAAGCCGGGATCTGCTCGAAGACATGGAACGCCACCTGCTCGAAGCCGAGCGCGGCGAGTCTTCGCCGGATGCGGTCAACGCGATCTTTCGCGCCGCGCATACCATCAAGGGCTCGGGCGGCCTGTTCGATCTGCCGCAGCTGGTGGGCTTCACCCATGTGGTGGAAAGCGTGCTGGATCTGGTGCGCGACGAAGCGCTGAAGCTGAGTTCGGAACTGATCGCGCTGCTGCTGGTGTGCTGCGACCACATTCACGCATTGGTGGAAACCGCGGCCGACCCCAGCCATGCCGATCCGGCCGCGCTCGCCGCCGAAGCCGAACCGCTCTTGGCGCAGTTGCAGACCTACCTGCAAGGCAGCGGCTGTGGCGTCACCGCAGCCCCTGCGCAACACGCCACGCCGGAAAAACAGAGCGGCTACTGGCGCATCGGCCTGACGCTGTTTGCCGATGCGCTGCGCTTCGGCAACTCGCCGCTCAAGCTGATCCGCAATCTGCGCAGCCTGGGTTCGGTGGAATCGATCAGCACCGACTACAGCCAGCTGCCCACCTTCGAAGAGCTCGATCCGGAGGCCAACTATCTCGGCTTCCAGATCCTGCTGCGCAGCGATGCCGATCGCGCCGCCATCGACGACGTGTTCGAGTTCGTGCGGGACGATTGCGCGCTGGAGATCGCCGCCGTGCCGGCACCGAATGATGTGGCAGCCGTGGTGGCCAGCGCGCCGGTGACGGCTGCACCGGCCAGCGCACTCGCCGCGGTGCCGGCCGCCACGCCGCCGCGCGCGGCAGCCGACGGCGGCGCACGCGGCGGCGCCGATGCGCGTTCCATTCGCGTCGATGCCGACAAGCTTGATCGCATGATCGACCTGGTCGGCGAACTCATCATTGCCGTGGCCAGCACCAACGCCAATGCGCAGCGCAGCGGCGATGCGCAGTTGCTGGAATCGGCCTCGATCCTGGCCGGGCTGGTGGAAGAGGTGCGCGAAAGCGCGCTGCAACTGCGCATGGTCAAGATCGGCGGCACCTTCAGCCGCTTCCAGCGCGTGGTGCACGACGTGGCACGCGAGCTGGGCAAGGACATCGCACTGGTAGTGGCCGGCGAAGACACCGAACTGGACAAGTCGGTGGTGGAAAAGATCGGCGACCCGCTCACCCATCTGGTGCGCAATGCGATGGACCACGGCATCGAACCGGCCGAGGTGCGCGTGGCGCGCGGCAAGCCGGCACGCGGCACCGTGGGCCTGAACGCCTATCACGACTCCGGCAGCATCGTCATCCAGATCACCGACGACGGTGGCGGACTGAATCGCGACAAGATCCTGGCCAAGGCGCTGGAACGCGGCCTGGTCGAACCCGGCCGCCAGCTCAGCGACCGCGAAGTGTTCGCGATGATCTTCGAGCCGGGTTTTTCCACCGCCGAAAAGGTCACCAACCTGTCCGGCCGCGGCGTCGGCATGGATGTGGTCAAGCGCAACATCACTGCGCTGCGCGGCACGGTGGACATCGACAGCACCGCCGGGCTGGGCACCACCATTTCGGTACGCCTGCCGTTGACCCTGGCCATCATCAATGGCTTCCAGGTCGGCGTGGGCAAGTCGGTGTTCGTGGTACCGCTGGATGTGGTGGAAGAGTGCGTGGAGTTCACGCCCGACTATGCCAGCGACTACATCGACCTGCGCGGCCGGGTGCTGCCGTATGTGCGCCTGCGCGAGTTGTTCGCGCTCGGCGGCAAGACGCCGGCACGCGAGAGCATCGTGGTGATCCGCCAGGGCACGCAGCGTTTCGGCCTGGTCGTGGATACCCTGCTGGGCGAATGGCAGACGGTGATCAAGCCGCTGTCCAAGGTGTTCGCCCAGGTCAAGGGCATCAGCGGCTCGAGCATCCTGGGCAGCGGCGATGTCGCGCTGATCCTGGACGTGCCCAGCCTGGTCCAGCAATTGCATCCGCCGCAGGACACGCTGGCCGCCTGAGCGCCCGCGTCATCCCTGCATATCGCCGGCGTCGTCGTTCGCCAATCGCATCGTTCGTTTCGTTGTTCCCTGACCCCAGGAAGCTACCGCCATGTCACACCGTCTTCCGATCGCTACGCAGTTGTGGTTCACCGCCGCGCTTGCCGTCGCCCTGCCCATCCTGGTCATCGTCGCCGGTTTCGCGCTGACGCTATCGCACGCCGCCCTGCTGGCCGCCAGCGTGGTCGCCGCGTTGATCAGCGCCGCCCTGCTGGCCTGGGCCATCAGCCGCGCCGGCGCTTCGCTGGAGTTGGCGACCACGACCCTGGACGCCTTCTCCCGCGGCAATTTCGATGTCGCCCTGCCGCAGGTGGGCGAGCAACAGGCCAGCGATGTCCTGCGCGGACTGCGCAAGGTGCAGAGCGGGATCCGCCACGTCAACGACGAGATCAACCGTGTATCGCGCGAACACGACGCCGGCGACATCGATGCGCGTATCGACGTGGCACGCTTCGATGGCGATTTCCGCACCATGGGCGATGGCATCAACCGCATGGTGGCCAGCCACATCGCGGTCAAGAAGCAGGCCATGGCCTGCGTGGCCGAATTCGGCCGCGGCAACTTCGCCGCCGAACTGGAGCGGCTGCCGGGCAAGAAGGCCTTCATCAACGAGATCGTCGACCAGATCCGCGGCAACCTCACCGGCATGGTCGCCGAGGTCAACCGCATGTCGGCCGAACACGATGCCGGCGATATCGACGTGGTCATCGACACCCAGCGCTTCACCGGCGATTTCCGCCGCATGGCCGAAGGCATCAATGCCATGGTGGCCGGCCACATCGCGGTGAAGAAGCAGGCCATCGCCTGCGTGGGCGAGTTCGGCCGCGGCAATTTCACCGCGCAGCTGCCGCTGCTGCCGGGCAAGAAGCGCTTCATCAACGACACGATCGAACAGGTACGCGGCAATCTCACCGGGCTGATCGCCGAGATCAACCACATGTCGGCCGAACACGAGGCCGGCGACATCGACGTGGTCATCGACACCGCCCGCTTCGATGGGGACTTCCGCAGCATGGCGGTCGGCATCAACCAGATGGTGGGTGCACATATCGCGGTGAAGAAACTGGCCATGGGCGTGATGGCCGAATTCGGCCGCGGCAACTTCGATGCGCCGCTGGCACAGCTGCCGGGCAAGAAGGCCTTCATCAACGAGACCGTGGAGCGCGCGCGCGGCAACCTGCGCAGCATCTCCGAAGTGATCCAGGTGATGGGCGCGATGGCTGAAGGCGACCTCACCCACACCGTGGAAGGCCGCTACGAAGGCGCCTTCGCCGACATGCAGCGTTACGTCAACACCACCATGAGCCGCCTCACCGAGATCGTCGACGAGGTCAACCGCAACGCCGAAAACCTGGCCAGCGCCTCCGAGGAAGTCAGCGCCACCGCGCAGGCCTTGGCCCAGGCCGCCAGCGAACAGGCCGCCGGCGTGGAAGAGACCAGCGCCTCGCTGGAGCAGATGACCGCCTCCATCGCGCAGAACACCGAGAACGCGCGCGTCACCGACAGCATGGCCGCCAAGGCCGCCAGCGAAGCGGCCGACGGCGGCGACACCGTGCGCGCCACGGTGGTGGCGATGAAGGACATCGCCAAGAAGATCGGCATCATCGACGACATCGCCTACCAGACCAACCTGCTAGCGCTCAATGCTGCGATCGAAGCGGCCCGCGCGGGCGAACATGGCAAGGGCTTTGCGGTGGTGGCCGCCGAAGTGCGCAAGCTGGCCGAACGCAGCCAGGTGGCCGCGCAGGAAATCGGTGAGGTCGCCGGCTCCAGCGTGGATCTGGCCGAAAGCGCCGGCCGCGTGCTCGGCGAGATGGTGCCCTCGATTCGCCGCACCTCCGACCTGGTGCAGGAAATCGCCGCCGCCTCCGAAGAACAGACCGCCGGCGTCAGCCAGATCAACACCGCCGTGGGCCAGTTGAACCAGACCACGCAGTCGGCCGCGGCCAATGCCGAAGAACTGGCCGCCACCTCGGAGGAAATGAGCGCGCAGGCCGAGCAGTTGCAGCAGTTGATGGGCTTCTTCCGGCTGGGCAATGGCGGGCGTGGCGCAAGCCAGGCCAGCCGTCCGGGTCCGCGTCGGGTGGTACAGGCCAGCCAGGCCACGGCCATCCACGCACCGGCGCGGCGCACCAACGTGCGCCAGATCGGCGCGCTGGCCGCGACCGCCGATGCCATCGACGAATCGCAGTTCGCCAGTTTCTGAAGGAGCCGACGATGCAACCGCACAGCAGCGCAGTCACCGGCGCGCCGTCGTCCACGGCGCCGCAGCAATACCTGACCTTTTCGTTGGGCAAGGAAATGTTCGGCCTGGGCATTCTCGGCATCAAGGAAATCATCGAATACCGTGTGCCTACCGATGTGCCGATGATGCCGCCGGCCCTGCGCGGGGTGATCAACCTGCGCGGCGCGGTGGTGCCGGTGGTGGACCTGCAGCAGCGCGTGGGCCGCACCGCCAGCCCGATCACCAAGCGCAGCTGCATCGTGATCGTGGAGATCGCCCATGGCGACGGGCATCAGGTGCTCGGCCTGCTGGTGGATGCGGTGAGCGAAGTGCTGGACATCGCAGCCGAAGACATCGTGGAAACGCCCAGCTTCGGTGCCGGCATCCCGCGCGACTTCATCCATGCCATGGGCAAGATCGGCGAACGCTTCGTGATCCTGCTCGATGCCGATGCCGTGCTGGGCCACGATGCCCTGGCCCAGCCCCCCACCGCCGCACTGGCGGCCTGACAGCCGCCTGTACGCAAGGATTCCCATGCGCCCCGCCCTTCTTTCCTGCAACTGCACGCTGGCCGGCCCGGTGCTGGTCGTCGACGACAGCGTGGTCCAGCGCGAACACGCCATGGCGCTGTGCCGCCAGCTTGGCGCCAATGTGGTCGATGGCGCCGCCGATGGCCACGCCGCGCTGGAGTGGCTGGGCCGCGCCAGTGCACCGTCGCTGCTGTTGATCGACCTGGAAATGCCCGGCATGGACGGCGTGCAGCTGCTCGATGCGCTGGCACGCGGCCAGTACGGCGTTCCCGTGGTGGTGGTATCGCAACGCGGCGGCGCATTGATCGACGCGGTGATGCAACTGAGCCGCAGCGCAGGCGTGCGCGTGCTCGGCGGTATCGAAAAACCGATGAATCTGCAGGATCTGGCCAACGTGCTGGAGTGCGAACCCAGATCCAGCGCTGCCGCGCCGGCCGCATCGCCGACGGCGATCTCGCCGCTGATGTCCAGCGGCGGCGCGGCCGCCTCGCGCCTGGACCGCGCCATGCGCCGCGGCGAGATCCGCGTGGCTTACCAACCCAAGCTCGACCTGAAGGACGGCCGGCTGCGCGGGGTGGAAGCGCTGGCCCGCTGGCGCCGCCCGCAGGGCGACATGATCGGCCCGGACCGCTTCATCCCGCTGGCCGAACGCGAAGGGCTGATCCACGCGTTGACCCAGCAGGTGATCGACAAGGCCATCGCGCAATTGGTCGACTGGCGCGCCGAAGGCTTCGAGCTGAGCCTGGCATTGAACCTGTCGCCCCGCCTGCTGGGCGAAGAGGATTTTCTCGAGCAACTATGCGCCAAGTTGGGCGACAACGGCCTGAGCCCGGCCGACCTGGTGCTGGAACTCACCGAAAGTGCCATCGTGGAGCCGGCCAATGCGCTGAGCATGCTGGCGCGCCTGCGCCTGCATGGGTTTGGGCTGTCCATCGACGACTACGGCACCGGTTTCTCGTCGCTGCAGCGCCTGGCCAGCATTCCGTTCACCGAACTCAAGCTGGACCGCAGCTTCGTGCAGGCTGCCCATCGCAGCCGCAGCCAGCGCACCGTGCTCGAATCCACGCTGGAGTTGGCGCACCGGCTGGAGCTGACCGCGGTGGCCGAAGGGGTGGAAACCCCGGACGACTGGCGTCTGCTGCGCGAGCTGGGCTGCGATCTGGCGCAAGGCTATCTGATGGGTTCGCCGATGCCCGGGCCGATGCTCTCGGACTGGTGGCGCGAACACGCCGTCCGCATCGCGCGCCTGAGCGAAGGCGCCTTCTCTGCCGATGCGGACGTGGCCTGAACCATGAGTACCGCCACTGCCATCACCGAACAGGAGTTCGGCCGCTTCCAGCGCTTCATCTTCGAAGCGGCCGGCATCAGCATTTCCTCCGGCAAGAAGGCCATGCTATGCGGCCGCCTGGGCAAGCGTCTGCGCGAGTACCAGTTCGACAGCTACACCCAATACCTGCAGCTGCTAGAAAGCCGCCAGGACCGCGTGGAGATCCAGACCGCGATCGACCTGCTGACCACCAACGAAACCTATTTCTTCCGCGAGCCCAAGCATTTCGATCTGCTGCGCAGGCTGGCCGGCGAGCACCGCGGCGGGCTGCCGTTCCGCTGCTGGAGCGCGGCCAGTTCCAGCGGCGAAGAGGCCTACAGCATGGCGATGGTGCTGGACGACAGCTTGCAGGGGCGCCCGTTCGAGGTGGTAGGTACCGACATCAGTACCCGCGTGCTGGCCAAGGCGCGCACCGGGCACTACGCGCTGCAGCGCATCGACGGCATTCCGCAGCCGTATCTCAAGCGCTACTGCCTGCGCGGCCAGGGCGAGTACGCCGGCACCTTGCTGGTGGAACGGCGCCTGCGCGAGCGCGTGCAGTTCGTGCATGCCAACCTCAACACCGCGCTGCCGCCGCTGGGCAGCTTCGATGCGATCTTCCTGCGCAATGTCATGATCTATTTCAATGGCCAGACCAAGCGTGAAGTGATCCTGCGCGTGCTCGCCAACCTGAAATCGGGTGGCTATTTCTGCATCGGCCATTCGGAGAGCCTGAGCGAACTCGACATCGATCTGGTCCAGGTGGCACCCTCGATCTTCCGCAAAGCGTGAGCCAAGGATCCGTCGTGCCGACAGCGTTCACCCGCCCCGCCGCCACACCTGGCACCAGCACCATCAAGGCGATGGTGGTCGACGATTCGGCGGTGGTGCGCCAGGTATTGGTGGGCGTGCTCAACGATGCGCAGGGCATCGAGGTCATCGCCACCGCCGCCGACCCGTTGCTGGCGATCGAGAAGATGCGCCAGCAGTGGCCGGACGTGATCGTGCTGGATGTGGAAATGCCGCGTATGGACGGCATTACCTTCCTGCGCAAGATCATGAGCGAGCGCCCCACCCCGGTGGTGATCTGCTCCACGCTCACCGAGAAGGGCGCACGCGTGACCATGGATGCGCTGGCCGCCGGTGCGGTGGCGGTGGTGACCAAGCCGCGGCTGGGGCTCAAGCAATTCCTCACCGATTCGGCCGATGAGTTGGTGGCCACGGTACGCAGCGCCGCACGCGCCAACGTCAAACGGCTGGCCGCGCGCGTCACCGCAGCGCCGCTGGAAGCCGAGGTCAAGCACACCGCCGATGTGATCCTCCCCGCCCAGAGCGGGCGTGCGCTGGCACAGACCACCGAGCGCATCGTGGCCATCGGCACCTCCACCGGCGGCACCCAGGCGCTGGAAGAAGTGCTCACCGCCTTGCCGCGGGTGTGCCCGGGCATCGTCATCGTGCAGCACATGCCGGAGAAGTTCACCGCGGCCTTCGCCGCGCGCCTCAACGGCCTGTGCCAGATCGCGGTCAAGGAAGCCGCCAACAACGACCGGGTGATGCCCGGCCGCGCATTGATCGCCCCCGGCGGCAAGCACCTGCTGCTGCGGCGCAGCGGCGCGCAGTATTTCGTGGAGGTGATGGAAGGCCCGCCGGTCAACCGGCACCGTCCGTCGGTGGATGTGCTGTTCCGCTCGGCCGCACGCGCGGCCGGCAGCAATGCGCTGGGCATCATCATGACCGGCATGGGCGACGATGGCGCCGCCGGCCTGCTGGAGATGCGCCAGGCCGGCGCACGCACGGTGGCCCAGGACGAACACACCAGCATCGTGTTCGGCATGCCCAAGGAAGCGATCAAGCGCGGCGGCGCCGACCGCATCCTGCCGCTGGGCGCGATGGCGCGCGAGATCGTCACGCAGTTGCACTAGGCATCGCCCACCAGTCGTGGCGACCGCATTGGCAGCAGTCCGGCAAACGTCATCCGGCGCACAGTGCGCAGCCAGCCCGCACTGCACCGGGCCTGGTTGGCGACGCAGTCGGACCGGTACCAGATAGCGTGATCGGCGCATCGGTCACGACACGGCGCGCAGGACACCGGCACTGCGCCGTCCGGGCATCGCCAGCGCGGCGGCCCGCTGCCCACGGCATTCGCCAGGCCCCAGCCGCACGCCAGGCGGCTGTGTGCGCGGTATCCGTCCTTCCGGGCCATGGAAACCCTTGGTCGCCTGGCCCTAAAGATCCACCGCCGCTGCCGCTATCTTGCTTGAAGACCCAGCATTGCGCGGGTCACCCGATGCGGCGGCGATCGTCGCCCCCGGGACAGGAGGTGCAGCATGGCCACACGCGATCTCACCGACAGCCTGTTCATCGATCCGGTCAGCGTCGACACGCTATTCGTCGACCCCGTCATCGACGCAGGTACCCATATCCACTGCGCTGCCACGACAGCGCCGCCGGCTGGCACCACCGAAGAAGAACGTTTCCGGCAGCAGCACCTGCAGCAGACGCTGGCCGTGCGGGATCCGCACTCGCAGCCTGCCCTTCGTCCGGAATGGGCACAGGCACGCGCCGTCTTGCTTGCGATGGGCCATCGGCAGGGCGATGCATCCAACGCGCCTGAATCGCCTGATAGCTCACCACGCGACCGCCTGCACTGACACTGGCCTGCGCTGCCGACGCGCGCCACTGGCGTGCGCCGGCAGCCCTCACAGCTGCGAATCCAGCGGCAACCATCCCAGTACCGTGGCAGCACTGCGCCGCCACAGACTGGCCGCCGGCTCGCGTGCCCACACCTGCGGCGGTTGCGCCGCATCGTCGTGCCAGCGCAGCTCGCCGTGTTCCAGCGTCACCCGGTAGCTGACCGGCGCGCTCACCTTGTGGTTGTACAGGCGTTCCAGCTCCGCGGTCACGGCGCGGTCATGGAACAGCAAGCCCATCTCGGTATTGAGGTTCATCGAGCGCGGGTCCAGGTTGAACGAACCGATGAAGCCGCGTGTATCGTCCACCACGAACGCCTTGGTATGCAGGCTGGCGCCGCTGGAACCGAACAGGCTGCCATCGGGCTCGCCCATCGGCTTGAGCTCATGCAGGCGCACGCCCTGCTGCAACAACGGCACGCGGTAGTCGGCATAGCCGCTGTGCACGGCCACCACGTCGTTGGCGGCCAGCGAATTGGTCAGGATGTCGACGCGCACATCGCGCTGGCGCAGCTCGCCGATCCAGCGCATGCCCTCCTCGCCCGGCACGAAATACGGCGAGATCACCTTCAGCTCGCGCTGCGCGTGGGCCATCTCGCCGATCAGTATCGGCGTCATCCAGTCCGCCTGCGGCGGCGCGCCGTCGGCCTTTTCCGGCGGATCGGAAACGATGCGTGCGTGGTCCAGCCAGTGCACCGGGCGATCGCCCTGCATCAAGGCCTGCACGCTGGGTGCCTGTTGCAGGCGCTGCACATAGGGCCGCGCCCGCGCGGAGTCCAGCCCGGCATCCAGGCTGCCGCGCAGTGCGTCCAGCGCCTGCGGCCTGGCCGTGACCAAGGCGGCCAGCGGCAGCGCGTTGGGGCTGTTCCAGTAGGCGTCGAACACCTGCTCGGCCTGGCCTACCGCCGGCCCCACCACGGCCGCATCCATGTCCATGAAATTGGTCTCGCGCGCGGCGTCGAAATACTCGTCGCCCACGTTGCGGCCGCCCACCACCGCGATCCGCCCATCGGCAATCCAGGCCTTGTTGTGCATGCGCCGATTGATGCTGACCATGCGCAGCACCATCTCCACCCCACGCATCAGCGTGCCTTCGCGCGCGCGGGTCGGATTGAACAGGCGGATCTCGATCAACGGGTGGCTGTCGAGCGCGGCAAGCACCGAGTCGCTGCCGTGGATATTCATGTCGTCCAGCAGCAACCGCACGCGCACGCCGCGATCGGCCGCGCGCAGCAACTCGTTGTGCAACAGGTTGCCGGTGAAATCGGCGTGCCAGATGTAGTACTGCAGATCCAGGCTGCGCCCGGCCGCACGCGCGGTGAGCGCGCGCACCGCAAAGGCATCGGTGTTGTCCGACACGATCACCACGCCGGTCTGCGCGGCATGCGCCTGCTGCAGCGGCGCCACGACCTTGTCGATGGACGTGGCCACCGCCGTTGCGGGCAACGCATGGCTGACCTGCCCACGCTGGCGGTCGGCAAAACGGCCGTAGCCGTAGAGCGACAACGCACTGCCCAGCACGAGCACCAGCATGCCGATGCCGATCCAGTTGAAGATGTTCCGCTTGGTCACCGCCGCCCCCAGGGCCTGCCAGCGCGGCAGTGTAGAGCTTGGCCACGCAACTCCATGTGCACGGGCGATCGCCCGTGCTGAAACGCGTTTCGGCATTCCTGCCGGGACCACAGACTGCCGCACGAGTCTCGCCGTCCGGCATGCGCGCCCACCTGTCCATTGCCAGGACGACAATCTGGCGCAGCCGAACAGGCCTGGCAAACGGCACGGGTAACGAACGCCGGGATGGCCGCAAGACAGCATCCGCAGGACGGATGCCCGACACCGTATCCGCCTGTTGGTTTCACGGTCGCGTGTTGGCCATGGTCCAACCGGCCGCGACAGGCTCGGCTGTGCGGCGTGCAGGCCAGACCGCCGGCAACGCGCCTGCTGCACACCGCAGCCGCCAGCGACGCGCACGCCGGAGCGCGCGCGGCGATTCAAACCGCGGCGCTTACCAGATCGCGACACGCTCCTTGTCGCCGCGCACCATCGCATCGCCCGGCTTGCACTGGAACGCCTTTGCGAACGCAGGCATGTTCGATGGCGCACCATTGGCGCGGAAGTTGGCCGGTGCGTGCGGATCGGTGTTCAAGCGCACACGCAATTCGCCGTCGGTGAAGTTGCGGCGCCACACCGTGGCCCAGTTCATGAAGAAGCGCTGGTCCTGCGAATAGCCATCGATCTGCCTGTTGGCATCGGGCTGTTCCTTCAGCGCCATCTGCAAGGCATCGTAGGCCACCGTCAAACCACCCAGGTCGCCGATGTTCTCGCCCAGGGTCAGCTTGCCCTTGACGTGCACGCCGGGGATGGCTTCATAGCCGTCGAACTGCGCCACCAGCTGATCGGTGCGCTGGGTGAACAGCTTGCGGTCCGCATCGGTCCACCAGGTGGCGAAATTGCCCTTGGCATCGAACTGGCTGCCGGAGTCGTCGTAGCCATGCATCATCTCGTGCCCGATCACCGCACCGATGCCGCCGTAGTTCAGTGCCGGATCGGCCTTGGGATCGAAGAACGGCGGTTGCAGGATCGCCGCCGGGAACACGATCTCGTTGCGGGTGGCGTTGTAGTACGCGTTCACCGTCTGCGGCGTCATATGCCACTCGCGCTTGTCCACCGGCTTGCCGATCTTGTCCAGCATGTAGCGGTAGTTGAATGCTTGCGCGGCCTGCATGTTGGCCAGGAATCCATCGCCACGCGTTTCCAGGCCCGACCAGTCGCGCCATTGATCCGGGTAGCCGATCTTGGGCGTGAAGCTGGCCCACTTTTCCAGTGCGCGCTGCTTGGTCTGGTCGCTCATCCAGTCCAGTTGTTCCAGCCGCGCCTTGAGCGCATTGGACAGGTTCTCTACCAGCTGCTGCATCTGCTCCTTGGATTCGGCTGGAAATGCGGACTGCACGTAGAGCTGGCCCAGCGCTTCGCCCATCGCCTGGTTGACCGCGTTCAAGGTGCGCTTCCAGCGCGGCAGCATGTCCTGCTGGCCGCGCAGCGTCTTCGCATAGAAATCGAAGTTGGCCTGCTCGAACGGCTTGGCCAGATACGGCGCTGCTTCATCAATGCTGTGGAAACGCAAGTAAGCTTTCCAGGTGTCCACCGGCGTGTCGGCAAGCATCGCATCGAGCTCGGCGAAGTAACCGGGCTGGCTCAGCGAGAACGTCCCGGCCGGCACCTTGAGCGCGCTGAAGAACGCCTGCCAGTCGAAGTGCGGCGTCACCGCGTTGGCGCCGGCCACATCGACCGGGTTGTAGCGCTTGGCCGGGTCGCGCAACTCGATCCGCGACAGCGAGGCGTTGGCCAGCCGCGTCTCGAATGCCATCACCGCCTTGGCCTGCGTGGCCGCCTGCGCGGCGGGAATGCCCGACAACTCCAGCACGCGCGCGACATAGGCCACGTACTGCTCGCGGATCCTGGCCTGCGCCGGATCGCTGTAATAGCCCTTCTCGGGCAGGCCCAGACCGCCCTGCCCCGCGTAGGCGATCATCTGTTCGGAATTCTTGTAGTCGGCATTGGCACCGAACGAGAACACGAAGCCCTGGCCCTTGGCGTAGCTGTCGCGCAGCCACGCCGCGATGGCCGGCGCATCGGCCAGCGCATCGATGGCCTGCAATTGCGGCTGCAACGGGGCGATGCCGGCCTTGTCGATGGCCGCCTCGTCCGAGCCGGTGCGCCACAGGTCGGCGATCTTGGCATCCACCGAACCGGCCGACAGATTGCCGCGCGCCAACTGCTCCACCAGCGCATGTTGGATGGTCAGCGAGCGCTCGGCCAGCACTTCGAAGCTGCCCCAGCTGCTGCGGTCGGACGGCACCGGGTTGGCCTTGAGCCACTTGGCGTTGACGAAGCCGTTGAGGTCCTGGCACGCGTTGATGGCCGGATCCAGGTCGCCGCTGCCGAACGCCACGATCGGCGCATCCAGCTTGGACACATCCACCCTGGCCGGTGCGGCCTGCGGCGCGGCGGGCGCGGCCCTGGGGGCATCGTCGGAGGCACCACAGGCCGACAGCGCGCCCGCAATGGCCAGCGCAAGCGACAGCGGCGCGAACTTGTTCAACGTCATTGAATTCTCCAAACCATGACCGCGCCTGCGCGGTCGAAAAAAGTCGGCAACCGGTCGGGAGCCGCCAGCGAAGATCAGCGCATCAGACCGCGCTCGCTTCTTCGTCAGCTACTCTGCAACCGGCCACACCAAGATCACCGCAGCGGCACCGCAACGCCATGACGTCCGCTACCACGCCTTCGCCAACATCAGTGCAACGACAGGCTGCTGGCACGTCTGCCACTGACGCCGCGACCGCCTGTTTCACCTAATACCTGCATCCCGGCGCAACGCGCGCCATCGCATGCAGTCAACGCTGCGCGTAGAACGGCGCCATCAACAGGTACACCGGGTACGCCAACACCATCAGCACCAGGGCTGCATCATGCCCGGATGTCGCATCGGCCAACGCTTCCATCTGTCGCGTCGGCCCGACGATGCCGAACCCCAGCAGCAGCACGCCCACCGCGCAGATCAGCAGCGCCAGCACCAGCCCGGCGTCGGAGATGTCGCCAGCGGCCACCGCGACGAAGGAAGCGCCGCCTGCCACCAGCACGCCCAGCGTCACCAGGTACGCGCGACAGTAAACAGCGGTCATCTGCTGGGTTTTACGTTTGCCGGACATCGTGTCTCGCCTACATGACAGCGCGGAGCATGCATCACGCCCACGCACCGCTTCCATTCACTACAGCACGCGGCGCTTTGCAGCGTGCAAAAGACAGGCGCTGCGCACAGCGCACGCAGCGCTTCAACCATGCAGCGGCGCTTACTTGACCTTGCCCTGGTTGGCCACTGCCTCGGCCGCACGCTTGGCCGCTTCCGGATCGCCGAGATAGCGGTAGCTTTGTACCGTCAGATTGTCGTCCAGTTCGAACAGCAGCGGGATGCCGGTGGGAATGTTGAGCTCCAGGATCTGCTCGTTGGAAACGTCGTTGAGGTACTTGTACAGCGCGCGCAACGAGTTGCCGTGCGCAGTCACCAGCACGGTCTGGCCGGCCTTCAACTGCGGCGCGATGGCGTCGTGCCAGTACGGCAATACGCGCACCAGCGTGGTCGCCAGCGACTCGGTGCCCGGCAGGGCATTGCGGTCCAGCGTGGCGTAGCGGCGGTCGTGGCACGGGTGGCCCGGGTCGGCGACGTCCATCGCCGGGGGCGGGATGTCGTAGGAGCGGCGCCAGATCTTGACCTGCTCCTCGCCGTGCTTGGCCGCGGTCTCGGCCTTGTCCAGGCCTTGCAGCCCGCCGTAGTGGCGCTCGTTGAGGCGCCAGCTCTTGGACACCGGCAGCCAGTCCTGGTCGAGTTCCTTCAAGGCGCCCTGCAGCGTATGGATGGCGCGCTTGAGTACCGAGGTATGGGCGGCATCGAACTGCAGGCCCTCGTCCTTCATCAGCTTGCCGGCAGCGGCAGCCTCCTGGCGCCCCTGCTCGGTAAGGTCCACATCCACCCAGCCGGTGAAACGGTTGTCCAGATTCCATTGGCTCTGGCCATGGCGCAGCAGTACGAGTTTGCGGGTCACTACGGTTCTCCGATTGGGGGCCGATCAGCCTGCGATTGTAGCGGCAGCCAGCGCATCGCTGGCGTGCACGAGCTGCCCACGCGCTGCACGCGATGCTGCCGCCATGCCCGACATCGCTCCCGTATTCGCCGGTTGGGACGGCAGTGTCACCCAGGCGCGACAGTTGCAGCGGCAACTGGCACGGCAGGTCGTGCTGCAGGACACCGTTGCCGCAACGCTGCAGTTGCTGGCCGGCTTCGATGTCGGTTTCGAGGACGACGGCCAGACCACGCGCGCGGCCGCCGTGTTGCTGGACGCACAGAGCCTGTTGCCGCTGGAAATGCAGGTGGCACGCGTGGCGACCTCGATGCCGTACGTGCCTGGCCTGCTCAGCTTTCGCGAATTGCCGGCCTTGCTGCAGGCACTGGCGCTGTTGTCGCGCACGCCGGATCTTGTGTTCGTCGACGGCCAGGGCGTCGCCCATCCGCGCGGGCTCGGCATCGCCGCGCACTTCGGCGTGGTGACCGGGCTGCCCAGCATCGGCGTGGCCAAGCAACGGCTGGCCGGCACCTTCGTGGAGCCGGGGGCCGACCGCGGCGACCACAGCCCGATCCTGCTGGGCGGCACGCAGATCGGCTGGGCACTGCGCAGCAAGCCGCGCTGCAATCCGTTGATCGTCTCGCCCGGTCACCGTGTCTCCATGCAAGGCGCACTCGACTGGACCTTGCGCACCCTGCGTGCGTATCGCCTGCCGGAACCGACACGCCTTGCAGATCGCCTGGCGTCGCGCCGCGGCGAGATTGCGCTGCCTGTGCAGGCGAGCCTGCTGTAACACGTGCCCTGCGCACGTCCGGCCCATGGCACCTGGCCGGACGCGACCGTGGCGGTCAGAACATTCCGTCTTGGCCAACGCCGCGCGCCGCGCGCAGGTCGCGTGCGAAGCTTTGGCTCCCCTTCCGTCACGAGCCAGCGCCATGACCACCTTGATCGCCCCACGCGTGCATGACATCGGCGGACTGCAAGTACGGCGCGCGGTGCCTACCCTGCAGGCGCGCAGCGTGGGCCCGTTCGTGTTCGTCGACCATATGGGTCCGGCGGTACTGGAGCCGGAGCACGGCATCGACGTGCGCCCGCATCCGCATATCGGCCTGGCCACGGTCACCTTCCTGTGGGCGGGCGAGATCGGCCACCGCGACACGCTGGGCTCGGATCAGGTGATTCGCCCCGGCGACGTCAACTGGATGACCGCCGGGCGCGGCATCGCCCATTCCGAACGTACGCCCGGCCCCGAGCGCGCGCGCGAACATGCGTTGCATGGCATGCAGACCTGGATCGCGCTGCCTCGCTCGGCCGAGGAAACCGCGCCGGCGTTCCACCATCACCCCGCCGCCAGCCTGCCGCAGCAGCGCCGCGATGGCTTGTGGCTGCGCGTGATCGCCGGCCGCGCCTATGGCGAGGAATCGCCGGTACAGGTGTTCAGCGGCACCCTCAACGTGGCGCTGGACCTGGCGCCGGAGGCGGAGATCGACCTGGACACCGGCCACGCCGAGCGCGCCCTGTACATCCTCGAAGGCGAGGCGCAACTGGATGGCGCCGACGTGCCCGCCCGCCACCTGATCGTGCCCGCCACCGGTGCCCGCGGCCGGCTGCGCGCCAGGACCCCGCTGAAGGCACTGCTGCTCGGCGGCGAGCCGCTGGATGGCCCGCGTCACCTTTGGTGGAACTTCGTCTCCAGTTCCAAGGAACGTATCGAGCAGGCCAAGGACGATTGGCAGGCCGGGCGCTTCGGCCGCATTCCCGGCGACGATCAGGAGTTCATTCCACTGCCGGAAACGCCTGCCCCGAAGCCCGTTAATTACCCCTGAAACCATGCGCGAAATGCGGCGTCCCGCGCGATCGGCCACCAGGTCTCGTTACGGAAGTGCCGCACTGCACAAGGCGTGCCGCGTGCAAGTGCGACAGGGCTTGAGCTTGCTCGCACAGCTGTGGTAGTGATGCAGGCATGAGCGGAGCGCGCGTCGTGGACGGCAGCCTTGAAGCGGGGAGCTTGAGGCGCTGCAGCGGCACGGAGTTGGCGTCGTCCCGCATCGTCATCCAATGCCGGGGAACCTTCGATGAAGTCTGCATTCTGCCTTGTCGGCCTGAGTCTGTTGCTGGCCACTGCCACCGCCCACGCCCAGACCGCGCCGGTCTGCCCGCCGCTGCCACCGGCCTCGGGACTGCAGTGGAACGAACTGGCCGGTGCCGATTACCTGGTCTGCAAGGCGGTCAACGCCGAGGGCCGCCAGGTGGTCGGCGTGATGCTGACCACCCGCGACCCCGCCATGGTGCTGGCGCGCGATCGCCGCGCCGAAAAAGGCCAGATCCAGCAGGAGGACTTCTACTGGTACAAGCTCGACCTGGGCGGCCGCGAGATCCCGGGCATGGAATCGCGCCGCGTCACCGTTGTGGAGCTGGGCAAGAAGCGCTATGCGCAGCTGTGGATCGACGGTGCCAACAGCGAGGAACTGACCTCGATGCAATCGCTGGTGCAGACGATGGACCTGCAGCCGGCCAGCCTGGCGTTGCAGCGCTGATACCTTGAGTTCGCGGCCGTGCCTCGCTTCGAGGCAGTGCCGTGCAGGTGCAACCGAGTGAACCAGCGCGGCTGCGCCTTGGCCGGATGCAAGACCAGGCGCTTCGCACCTGCATGCCCCAGGCGAGGCCGGGCCGGCAATCTTACGGCGTGACAGCAGCGGAATCGGCCGCAGCCTGGATCTGTGGCCGGGTCGCAATGCGCACCTCGCCGGTCAGCAGCCGATGAATCGGGCATTTGTCGGCCACCTCCATCAGGCGTGCGCGCTGACTGTCGTCCAGCGCCCCGTCCAGCACGATTTCGCGGCCGATCTCCGTCCCGCCCGCACCGCGCTGGGTGTAGTGCAGATGCACGTGCACGCCTGTCAGCGGCCACTGCTTGCGCGCCGCCACCATCGACACCGTGATCGCCGTGCAGGCGCCCAGGGCGCCCAGCACCTGCGATTCCGGATCCGGCCCGGCATCGGCGCCGCCATTGGCGGGCTGGGCATCGCCCAACCAGCGGTGTTGCCCATCGTGGATGGTGACGGTGTACGGCACGCTGCCGGTGCTGACACTGACGGGGCGGTCACTCATGACATTCTCCTGATCCAAGGGGGGGCTGACGACAGCTGCCGCTTCGGGTTGCCCTCGAACTGCATCCCGCAGCGGCTGTGCGCGATCTGTAGCGCGCGTGCTGCAGGACGCGCCTGCCGGTGCACGCGCGACGATGCAGCTTCGCCACTCAAACGCCTCAAAAGCGCCCTTCCTGGAAATCGACGAAGGCCTGCATCAGCTCCTGCTTGGTGTTCATCACGAACGGGCCGTGCCGCATCACCGGCTCGTTGAGTGGGCGTCCGGCCACCAGGATCAGGCGCGCGCCCTCGGCGCCGGCGTGCAGCACCAGGCGCTCGCCACCGCCCAGCACAGCCAGCTCCTGCGCCGGCAGGCTGCGCGCGGCATTGCCCTCGCCCACCGCCACCGCGCCCTCGAAGGCATACGCAAAGGCGTTGTGGCCCTCGGGCAGCAGGTAATCCCACCCCGCGCCGGCATCCAGGGCGATGTCCAGATACACCGGGCTGGTCGCCGGCTGCACGATCGGCCCGACCACCTCATCCACCGCGCCGGCAATGACCTTGACCGTCACGCCGGGTGCCGGATGCGCCACCGGGATGCGGTCGGGTGCGTATTCCTGGTACTTGGGGTCGGTCATCTTCTCGCGTGCCGGCAGGTTCACCCACAGCTGGAAACCGCGCATCCGCCCGGATTCCTGCTCGGGCATTTCCGAATGGATCAGGCCGCGCCCGGCGGTCATCCACTGCACGCTGCCCGGCGTCAGCAGGCCCTCGTTGCCGTGGTTGTCCTTGTGCCGCATGCGCCCGTCGAGCATGTAGGTCACCGTCTCGAAGCCGCGATGCGGATGGCTCGGAAAGCCGGCCAGATAGTCCTCGGCCTGTTCGGTGCCGAACTCGTCCAGCATCAGGAACGGATCGAGCTCGGGCAATTGCTGGGTGCCGATCACGCGGGTCAGCTTGACGCCGGCGCCGTCGGAGGTGGGCATGCCGCGGATGGTGCGCAGCACATGCGCCGGGGTGGTGATGGTGCTCATTGCAGTGTCCCTGTGCAGTGTGTGGATGCCGACATCATGGGTGCGCATGGCGCAGCACCCAATCGCGACGGTTGCAACCGATCGTTCCAAACGCCGGCCTGGCCGCAATGGCGCTAGCGCACCTTGCACCCAAACACCCTACGACCAAAGTTTTACCCTGCCGCCCGAGGCTGCCATTGACCGCAGGCGAGCGTGGGGGGACCCTTGGGCGAATCGTTTCCGAGGGGCATGCATGAAAGGGTTCTCGAAGCTGGCCTGGGGCGCGCTGGCGCTGCTGGCCGCGTTCTGCCTGGGCACCGTGGCACTGCGGCGTGGCGAACACATCAATGCGTTATGGATCGTCGTCGCCGCGGTGTCGATCTACCTGATCGCCTACCGCTTCTACAGCCTGTTCATCGCCGACAAGGTGATGCAGCTGGACCCCACCCGCGCCACGCCTGCAGTCGCCAACAACGACGGCCTGGACTACGTCCCCACCAACAAGCACGTGCTGTTCGGCCATCACTTCGCCGCCATCGCCGGTGCCGGACCGCTGGTCGGCCCGGTGCTGGCCGCGCAGATGGGCTACCTGCCCGGGCTGCTGTGGCTGGTGGTGGGCGTGGTGTTCGCCGGCGCGGTGCAGGACTTCGTGGTGCTGTTCCTGTCCAGCCGCCGCAACGGCCGCTCGCTGGGCGATCTGGTGCGCGAGGAAATGGGCCAGGTGCCCGGCACCATCGCGCTGTTCGGCGCGTTCCTGATCATGATCATCATCCTGGCGGTGCTGGCGATGGTGGTGGTCAAGGCCTTGGCCGAAAGCCCGTGGGGCATGTTCACGGTGATCGCCACCATGCCCATTGCGCTCATGATGGGCGTGTACATGCGCTACGTCCGCGTCGGCAAGATCGGCGAGATCTCGGTAGTCGGATTGATCCTGCTGCTGGCCGCGATCTGGCTGGGCGGCAAGGTCGCCGCCGATCCCACCTGGGGCCCGGCCTTCACCTTCACCGCCAAGCAGATCACCTGGATGCTGATCGGCTACGGCTTCGTCGCCTCGGTGCTGCCGGTGTGGCTGTTGCTGGCGCCGCGCGATTACCTGTCCACCTTCCTCAAGATCGGCACCATCCTGGCGCTGGCAATCGGCATCCTGGTCGTGATGCCCGACCTGAAAATGCCGGCGCTGACCCAGTTCGCCTCCACCGGCGACGGCCCGGTGTGGAAGGGCGGTATCTTCCCGTTCCTGTTCATCACGATTGCCTGCGGCGCGGTCTCCGGCTTCCACGCGCTGATCTCCTCCGGCACCACGCCCAAGCTGCTCGCCAACGAAAGCCATATGCGCTACATCGGCTACGGCGGCATGCTGATGGAATCGTTCGTGGCGATCATGGCGCTGGTGGCCGCCTCGATCATCGAGCCGGGCATCTACTTCGCCATGAACAGCCCGGCCTCGCTGGTCGGCACCGACACGGTGGCGGTGGCCGCCAAGATCAGCGAATGGGGTTTCTCGATCACCCCGCAGGTGCTCGAGGCCACCGCACGCGATATCGGCGAGCACAGCATCCTGGCGCGCGCCGGCGGTGCGCCCACGCTGGCGGTGGGGATCGCGCAGATCCTGCACCAGCTGCTGCCGGGCGAAGACACCATGGCGTTCTGGTACCACTTCGCCATCCTGTTCGAAGCCTTGTTCATCCTCACCGCGGTGGATGCCGGTACGCGTGCGGGCCGCTTCATGCTGCAGGACCTGCTGGGCAACTTCATTCCGGCACTGAAGAAGACCGAATCCTGGGCCGCCAACATCATCGCCACCGCCGGCTGCGTGGCGCTGTGGGGCTACCTGCTCTACACCGGCGTGATCGATCCCTTCGGCGGCATCCAGACGCTGTGGCCGTTGTTCGGCATCTCCAACCAGATGCTGGCCGGGATCGCATTGATGCTGGGCACCGTGGTGCTGTTCAAGATGAAGCGCGACCGCTACGCCTGGGTCACCATCGTGCCGGCGCTATGGCTGCTGCTGTGCACGACCTACGCCGGGCTGATCAAGATCTTCGACAGCAACCCGGCGCAGGGCTTCCTGGCGCAGGCGCACAAGTTTCAGGCCGCCATCGCCAGCAACACCATCACCGCACCGGCAAAGACCGTGCCGCAGATGCAGCAGATCGTCACCAATGCCTACGTCAACACCGGGCTGACGGTGCTGTTCCTGTTCGTGGTGGGCGCGATCCTGATCTACTCGATCAAGACGATCGTGGTGGCACGCCGCAACCCGCAACGCAGCGACCGCGAAACCCCGTACGTGGCCCTGCAGCCCCACCAGATGGCGGACCTGTAATGGGTACCCAACTCGTCCTGGCCAGCCAGTACCAGGTGCATCGCCGTATCTGGCGGCGCCTGATCCAGACCGCGCGGCTGTGCTGCGGCATTCCCGACTACGACAACTACGTGCGCCACATGCTGGAAAAACATCCCGACAAGCCGGTGATGGATTACCCGGCGTTTTTCCGCGAGCGCCAGGACGCGCGCTACGGTGGCAAGAGCGGGTTCCGCTGTTGTTGATTGGCGATCGATTCACTGGTCGATCGCTTGATCAAGCAGTCGAAAACGCAACAGGGCGCGATGCGAATCGCGCCCTGTTGCGTTGATGGCTCGAATTTTGAAGCGGCAGATCTGCGACCTGGCTGCAGGGTTCTTGCCTGCCCACCATCGCGAGACGCGACACAAGGCAGAGCGGCTGATCTGCGGCTTTGCGGATAGATCCGCGGCAGAGCAGTGTGTCTGCGACTTCGCTGCAGGGCCCTTGCCCGCCCACCATCACGGGACACGCCGCAAGTACGTCCCTGTAGGCTCTTACGCGGCATCCATGCCGCGTAAGGTCCCGCGACGGTGAGCGGGCAAGGACCTATCGAGATGGCAGGTGTGCATGGTTGCAAGCTGTGCATTTGTCGCATCACTGTGCGTCGACCAGCGTCTCATCACCCCATCGCAAACCGAGCGGTGGACGGAATGCAGCACGCAACCCACAAACGTCTCGTCTGCCACCCAAGCCGGGCAACAAGCTCTCAGCAAAGCAACCGACCAACTTCCTGGTGCGGTGTCCTCGCCGCTTGCGGGACCGTTGGCGGCATGGATGCCGCCACCGAGCCTACAGGGACGTACTTGCGGCGTGTCCCGCAAGCGGTGAGGGCACCGCGCGCTCGAACCAACGAGCTTTTGATCCGGCATTCGACTGCACTCAAACGACGCTAGGACTCGACAGCCCTGTCATTGCAGGTCGATTGGACGGTCTGGCCCAGTCAGTTGCACAACGAGGAGGCGCGATTCCGCCAACATCGACACCGCGCCCAAGACCTCATGCCGGCAGCTTTCAGCCAGCGCGTTTTTGCGCCAGCTGCCCGAACAACGCAGGCAGCGCGCGCATATCGTCGAACACCGCCAGCACACCGATGCGACGCAAGGTGTCGGCGTGACCCTGCGGAATATGGCTGGCGCCGGTAAACCCCAGCACCTGCATGCCGGCCGCCAATGCGGCAGTGGCACCGGTGGGGCTGTCTTCGATCACAAGGCAACGCTCCGGCGCAACGCCCAGGGTGCGTGCGGCCAACAGATAGACGTCCGGGGCCGGCTTGGGCCGCTCCACCATGTCGGCGCTGAAGATGTGCCCCGCCGCGCGCGCGGTGAGCCCTACCCGTTCGACCGAGGCGATCACGTTATGGCGGCGGCTGTTGGAGGCCACCGCCAGCGGCAACGGAATCTGCTCCAGTGCGTCGCGCACGCCGGCAATCGGCTGCACCTCGGCCTTGATCAAGGCTTCGCTGCGCGCCTGGATCTGTGCCAGCAAGGTCTCCGGCAGCTGTACTACAAAGTGTTCCTGCACGCGCAGCAACACCTCACGCGTGGTCTGCCCGAACGTCGTGCCGAGCAGATGCTCCAATGCTTCGGCCGGCACGAAGGCCGCCAGCTCCTCGCGCATCACCCGGTCGGCCAGTATCTCGCTGTCGACAAGAACACCATCGCAGTCGCTGATCAGTAATTCGTAGACCATTACACCCATCTGCTCGCAAAGCACCATTATGCCGGCCGCGTTGTGACCCTTGGCTGTGGCGCAGCGCATGCGTGACGCTGTGAGAGATATCGGCCTCCCCCCGGGTGGCTGCGCAACCCGGCAAGCAAGCCGGGCCGTACAACGGCACTGCAGGCGCAGGTTACGAAATCTTACCGCGCCCGATTCTTGCAACTGGTAGGATCGGCCGCGCTGCGGCGGGACGTGCCGCGGCATCACCAGGAATGCGATCAGGACAAGGAGATTTCGATGCAGACGCGATTCCCTACCCTGCTCGTTCTTGCGACCTCGTTTTTCGCGGTCTCATGCACCGCTTCACCCGGTGCCAAGGAGCAAACCACCATGTCAGCTACGCTCAAGGACCATATCGTCGCCTTTCGCGACCCGGGCCTGACCGATATTGCCGGTGCCATCGCACGTGGCGATGTCGCACGGATCAAGACCCTCGCCCCCATCGTCGATCTCGCCGCACGCGGCGATCAGAACGTGACCCTGCTGGAATGGGCGATCTGGAACGAACAACCCCATGCACTGGATGCGCTGCTCGATGCGGGCGCAGACCCGTCGCTGCCCGGCATGGACCAGGAAACGGTCGTGCACATGGCCGCAATGGCGCAGGACCCGCACTATCTGAAGATCCTGTTGCAGCACAAGGCGCCGATCGACGTGGTCAGCGCGCGCGCCGGCTGGACACCGATATTCCGCGCGGTGCAAAGCAAGCGCGATGCACAGATCGGCCTGCTGCTCGATGCCGGCGCCGATGTGCAGCGCCTCGACCATACCGGCAACAGCCTGTTGCATGTGGCGGCCCAGAGCGGCGCTGCCAGCCCCGTGGTACTGCAACTGCTCGAAGCCGGTGTGGACCCCAGCGTCCGCAATGCGCAACACAAGACCTTCCAAGCGTATTTCTTCACCACGCCGGATCGCCTGCTCAATGCAGCTGGCCAACAGGTCAGATCGGACGTGCGCGCATGGTTGAGCGCGCACGACATTCCTGTGGAAAGCAGCCGCTAAGCGCGCTTTCCGTACGACGAACGCAAGGAGCCGCGCATGAGCCCGCCAGACACATCGTCTTCCAATCCCGTATCCACGCCATTCGCAGAATCGATGCGGGGGCAACATCCCCAACCGCAGGACCGGCAGTTTCCCGAACTGCTGCAAGACCTCTACGCCACCGCAAACCAGCGCCGCGAGGGCGGCGCCGAAACCTTCGCCCCCTTAGGCAACGGCTGGTCGCGCATGGACGACAGCGCGCTGCAGCAGGCCGGCATCGATCCGGCGTTGCTGCACGATGCCAAGAGCGGCTTCGATGCCGCGTTTTACCGCAACGATCAGGGCCAGGTGGTACTTGGCTTCTGCGGCACCGACGAAGGCAAGGACTGGAAACACAACATCGGCCAGGGCCTGGGGTTCGACGACGCGCAATACGCGTCGGCAATCCAGCTCGGCAGCCAGGCCAGGCAGGCATTCGGCGATCAGGTGGTCATTTCCGGCCATTCGTTGGGCGGTGGCCTGGCCGCAGCCTCGGCCATGGTCAATGACATCCCGGCCGTGACCTACAACGCAGCCGGCGTCAACGACCGCACGCTCGAACGCCAGGGTCTGGATGCATCGGCAGCCAAGGACTACGCCAGCAGCGAGTTGATCCGCGGATATCACGTCAAGAACGAAATCCTGACCCATCTGCAGGAAGACAGCATTCCGCTCAAGTGGACCATGCCCAACGCGGCGGGCCATCAGATCGAGTTGCCGGAGCCAGACCCGTTATCGTTCGGCCAACGCCTGGTGCCCGGCATGATGCTCAAGCATCGCCTGGATCTGCATGGCATGGATTCGGTCATCAAGGCGCAGGACATGCAGGCGTCGGAGCAGGCCCGTGGCACCGCCCTGAAGCCCGGCAGCCAGCTGTTCAACGATGCGGTGGTGCAGCTGGATGGCCAGCGCGAGCGGCTCGGACTGCGCGACGACACCGCGTTCATCAACACGGCAGCCAGCGTGGCGGCACGTGCGGGCAATGACGGCCTGCAGCGCATCGATCATCTGGTGCCCAACCGCACCGGCGACAGCCTGATCGCGGTGCAGGGACGCATGGACGACCCCACCCATCTGCGCAGCCATGTGCAGACGGCTTCCGCCGCCAACGAGCCGGCGCAAGGCAATGTCAGCCAGCTGCAGCAGCACAATCAGCAGCAGGCCCAGCCGCCTGTGCAGCAGCAGGAAGAGCAGCGCCGCATGCTCCAGCAGTAGTCCGGCAGCCGAAGCGCGCAGGCAGAAGGCTTCGCAGCATGGCGACTGCCGGCGCGGGGGATTCTTCGCATCGCACTCGAGCGTGGTGCCCGCGCGTGTCTTGTCGCTCGGAAACGTGGAGCTGTTCGGTCGAACAGCTCCACGGCATGCGGCGGCTTTGCCGCATCGCTACCCGGCACCTGCCATCGCGCGCAAGGTGATCCCGACCAGATAGGCCAGGTAGGTGCCGGTGGCATAGCCCATCGTGCCCAGCAACACGCCCACCGGCGCCAGCGCCGGGTGGAAGGCAGCGGCAACCACGGGCGCCGAAGCCGGGCCGCCGATATTGGATTGGGAGCCGATCGCGAAGTAGAACAACGGTACCCGCAGCCAGCGGCCCAGCCCCCACAGCAGGGCGATATGCACCGCGATCCAGATCAGGCCGAGCAGGAACAGCCAGGGACGGTCCAGCAACGCCAGCAGGTCCATCTGCATGCCGATGCAGGCGATCAGAAAATACAGCAGCAGCGAGCCGATCCTGGAGGCACCGGCGCCTTCGAGGTTGCGTGCGCGGGTGAAGCTCAGCAGCAGCCCCAGGCTGGTCGCCAGCACCACCACCCAGACGAACGGCGCGTCCAGGCTGAACTGGCTGGCCCAGCTCAGGTGCGCCTTGCACCACGCGGCCAACGGGTTGGCCAGCGCATGCGCCAGGCCGACGCCGCCAAAGGCCACTGCCACGATCACCATCAGGTCGGTCAGGCTGGGAATCCGCGCCTGCTCGGCCTGGAAGCGCGCCATGCGCTCCTGCAGCGCATCCAGCGCGCGCGTGTCGGCGCCGCTGCGCGTATCGATCGCGCGGGCGCGCCCGGCCATGAAGATCAGCACCGCCATCCAGACATAGCCCACCCCGACATCGACCACTGCGAACTGCCCGAAGGTGGTGGCGTCCACGTCGAAGACCTCGCGCATCGCCAGCATGTTGGCGCCGCCGCCGATCCAGCTCCCCGCCAGCGCCGCCATGCCTGCCCAGGTATCGCCCGCCACGGTGGCCGGATGCAGCCAGCGCATCACCCAGAACGCCACCACGGCGCCCAGCATGATGCTCAGCGACGCGCCCAGGTACATGGCCACCAGCTTGGGGCCCAGGCCCAGGATCGCGCGCAGATCGATGCTCAAGGTCAGCAGGATCAGCGCGGCCGGCAGCAGCACGTCGCGGGCGATGGGGTTGTACAGCCGGGTAGTGGCACCGTCGATCAGCCCGACGGTGTTGTAGATGCCGGGCAGCAGATAGCACAGCAGCAAGGCCGGCACCACGGCGTAGAACCGACGCCAAAGCCCGTGCTCGCGCGACGCGGTCCAGAATACGGCGCCCAGGGTGGCGGCGATCAGGCCGAAGACCACGATGTCGTTCTGGATCAGGGCGGTCGCAGGTGCAGTCACGAAAGGCGGTGATCCGGCAGGAGGGCCGCCGATGCGGATCGGACCAGGGTGGCCGATGCCAGCGAATCTAACCGACCCTGACGATCACGCAAACCCTGGACATACCCTGCCCCGTGTGACAGGGGCCACCGGGTCCGCAAACGGCTACCGGACCTTGGGCAGGGCGCCGCCAGCACGCTGAAAAGTGCGGTGTATCTGTTCGAAAGATGGAGCTGTCGAGCGCTCAGTGGCTCGCGGCCGGCGGCTGCACGCCAGCCGACCAGCAGTTGCAGACCCACGGCAACAGTGGACAAACCGTCTTTCCGACCACGGCCAGACCCCTGCTGGCCCGCCATCGCAAGCGACGCGGGCCAGCAGTACCGACGCTCAGCCGTAGCGACGCACCACCCGCTCGCCGTCGGCCGTATCCAGCACCACGCCGCTGGGCTGCCCGGTGGTCAGGCAGTGCAGCTTGGCCATCAGTTCGGCATTTTCCAGGGCACCCTGCTCACGCAGGTAGCGCAGCGGCGACCATTGCGGGCGGGTGACCCACCAGCCGTCCTGCTCGGGGTGGATGCGTACGACGTAGCGAGATTCGTCCATATGGCCTCCGGCCAGTAGGTGCCGCGCTCGAACGATGGTGCGACGCCGCGCGGGAGAAGCGCATCGCACCGGGGATCCGGGGGAAACCAGCGTTGTCGTCAAGCCAACGTGCCCTTACTCAAGGGGCCGCGGGAGAGTGGCCGAAGGCTCCGCGTTTGGCATAGCCAGCATGCAGAATTCCTAATGGCGGCACCGTCGGGCGGACACTGGCGGCGAAGTAGGAAAATTCTTACGTGACATAGGTCACATCCAGAGCTACATTCCGACAAACGGAGTGAAGACATCGTCACAGGCGGCCGTCATTCAGAGCGTGGACGGCGCGCCAGGGGAAACCGGCGCTCATAGACATCGCCTCGGGGGAGGGTTTTCGCATGCATCTGCTCAGAAGGTTCCAATTTCCGGTCAAGACCGCGATGGTCGTGGGCTATGTCCTGGTGATCAGGGAAGCCCTGGTGTTGTGGTCCTGATCGGGCCTCGCCGTACCGAGACGTAAGCTGCCGGGTATCGCCGATCGCTACCCGACGTTGCGTCTCACTCCCGATCCACCCAGCCGCGCTGCCGTGCCGCTTCCAGGTCGCTGGGGGTGTCCACATCCAGCGCCAGTGCCGGCGCGCTGATGCAGCCCAGGGTTTCTACATCCAGGCCTGCGAACAGGCCGCGCAAGCCGCTGTCTGCGGTCAGCGCCACCTCTGCCCAGGCGGCATGCGTGACCACAGCTGGGATGCCGCGAACGCCGGCATAGCCGCTGGTGGCGCATCCGGAGCTGGCCCGATCGGCCTCCTCCAGCAGGGCGCGCAGGTGCGGCGCGTCCAGCGCCGGTTGGTCGCAGCCCAGGATCAGGCTGCGGCGCACGCTGGCGTCACCCTGGATATGCCGGCGCAATGCCGCAAGACTGGACCCCATGCCGTCGGACCAGTCCGCGTGCGTGAGCACTTCCACGTCGAGGCCGTGCAGCACCTCGGCAAGCCTGTCCGCGTCCGCCCCCAGTACCACCACGCAACGGCGTGGCGCGGTCTGCAATGCGATACGCGCCGCACGGCGCAGCAAGGTTTCGCCATCGCGCATCAGCAATTGCTTGGAACGTCCCAGCCGCCGTCCGGCACCGGCCGCCAGTACCAACGCCGCGTGATCGTTGTTCATGCGCAAAGGCCGCGTTGCATGGACCTGGGCGCTTGCCTGTGGCGTCGTGACAAGGCCGAGGCTGCCGTAGAGCGTGCGCGGTCGCGCGAGCGGCGCGTGTGGCAGGCTGATGCATGCGAGTCGATGGCGCATCGCTCGCAGAGCACGTCGTCATTTGAGACAGAAACAAGAGACATGCCGACGTCTTACACAGTGGAGACGGCCCCAGCGTAGAGATCGGACTGTGCGTGCGAGGTGACTGCACACGGCACTGCTGCGTCACGTGCGCGCGTAGTACGCGCATGACGCGCACTGACTGCAGCGCCAGCATGTTCTGCGTTCGTGATGCCCTGTCCTGCCAGCTGTCACGCACGGGCTTCGCAGACATCAGTGGAGGGGTTGCGCAGATGTGCGAGAAGCATGGATCGAGCGCAATGGCGTTGGCGCCGCTCACTCACGACGATCCGCTTGTCGGCAGCGACACCGTCCCCGGATGCGCGTGGCCAGTCTCCCATCGAATCGTGGCCGGGCGGGCACGTCAGATGCGCGGCGTGGGCACAGGTCTGCTGCCTGTTCGTGAAGCAACGCGGGCACCGGATGCGGCAAGCCACCCTACCGAACGTTACCTGTGCGCCTGTTCGGCTCCGAAACTGACCTGCGCGTCTGCCACGGCCTGCGTGGCTTCGGCGACGATGCCGAGCGCGATGGTATGCGGCGATGACCGCCCCATGCGCCAGCCGGCAGGCAGCCGCAGGCGCGCGAGCGCCGCATCGTCGTGCCCCAGGGCGCGCAGTGCCTGCAGGCGCGCCTGGCGCTTGTGCCGGCTACCCAGGATCCCGATGCACGCGACGTTGGACGCCAGGCCGCGGCAGGCGACCTGCAGGTCGATCTCGCCATCGTGCGCCAGGCTGTACAACGCGGTGTTCGCATCCAGCTGCAAGGCTGCAAGCGCATCGCCCAGCGCACGGCGATCGTAATGCTCCGGCGCCAGACCGGGCGGCGGTTCGCTGGGGCCGTGCGGCCGCAAGACGCGGAGTTCGAAGCCCATCTGGCTGGCCAACGACACCAGCACCAACAGCGCCGGATCGGCGCCGACCACCACCATCCGCAACGGAGGGCGATGCACACACACGAATTCGCTCGCACGTGCGTCCTGGGCGCTGGCGGGATAGCGTACGGCCCCGGTCACGCGGTCGAGCGCGACATGGAATGCACGCCGGTACTGGCGCGCATTGCGCCAGCGCGCCAAGTACTCCGCCAGATCCGGCACCGGCCACACCAGCACGCCGATGCGTCCACCGCAGCTGAGCTGGATATCCAGCACCTGGCTGCCTTCGCCGTAGTCCAGCCAACGCGGCTGCCCATCGCGCAGGGCGGCCGCGGCCTCGTGCGCCACCGCCGCTTCCACGCAGCCGCCGGACACGTAACCGGCCACCCTGCCATCGGCGCTGATCGCCATCTCGCTGCCCAGCGGTCGCGGCGAGGATCCCTGCACATCGATCAGGGTCGCCATCGCAACGCGCTGCCCGGCGCGCTGCCATGCCGTCAGGATGGGCAACAGATCCTCATGCAAGGCGTAGCCCGGCCACGCGGGCCACGCGGACTGGGCCGGTGCCGCCTGGCTGACCGGTGCGACCACCGCGCTCACGCGCGCAGCGACTCGGGCAGGTGCGGCAGCAGCTTCTCGAGCGTGACCGGGTAATTGCGCACGCGCACTCCGGTGGCGTGATAGACCGCATTGGCGATCGCCGCCGCCACTCCGCAGATGCCGAGTTCGCCCACGCCCTTGGCCTTCATCGGCGAGGACATCGGGTCGCTCTCGTCCAGGAACACCACGTCCTGGTGCGGAATATCCGCATGCACCGGCACTTCATATCCGGCCAGATCGTGGTTGACGAAGAATCCGAAGCGTTTGTCCACCGCCAGCTCCTCCATCAAGGCCGCACCCGCGCCCATCGTCATGCCGCCGATGACCTGGCTACGCGCAGACTTGGGATTGAGGATGCGGCCGGCCGCGCACACCGCAAGCATGCGGCGGATGCGTATTTCCGCGGTGGCGATGTCCACGCCAACCTCGACAAAGTGCGCGCCGAAGGTGGACAGCTGTTGCTTCTTCGCGAGATCGCCGAACTCGATCTTGTCTTCCACCACCAATGCACCATTGGCGGCAGCATCGCCAAGCGCAATGCGCTTGCCGCCGGCACGCACATGGCCATCGGCGAACTCGGCCCTGGCCGGGTCCAGTCCGAGCCGGGCGGCAATGGCCTCGCGCAGTTTCACTGCTGCCGCGTAGACGCCGGCGGTGGCACTGTTCGCGCCCCACTGCCCGCCCGAACCGGCAGATGCCGGAAAGCTGGAGTCGCCCAGCCGCACGTCCACCCAGTCCAGCGGCACGCCCAGCATCTCTGCGGCGGTCTGCGCAATGATGGTGTAGGAGCCGGTGCCGATATCGGTCATGTCGGTTTCCACCACCACGCGTCCACCCTGCTCCAGCCGCATGCGCGCGCCGGATGTCATCACCGGCGCATTGCGAAACGCCGCGGCCACGCCCATTCCTACCAGCCAGCGACCATCGCGCGTACTGGCGGGCTTGGCATTGCGCCTGGACCACCCGAACCGCTTGGCACCTTCTTCCAGGCACTTGACCAGCTGCCGCTGCGAAAAGGGACGCTGCGGATTTTCCGGATCGACCTGGGTGTCGTTGACGACACGGAATTTGACCGGATCCATCTGCAGTTTCTCGGCCATCTCGTCCATGGCGACTTCCAGCGCCATCAACCCGGGCGCTTCGCCAGGCGCGCGCATCGCATTGCCCTCGGGCAAATCGAGCACCGCCAGGCGCGTGGCGATCAGGCGATTGGCACCGGCATACAACAACTGCGTCTGCGCGGCGGCGATCTCCGGCTCGCCGTCGGGCAAGTCGCCAGACCAGGTTTCGTGGGCGATCGCGGTGAGCTTGCCATCGCGCCCGGCGCCGAGGCGGATGCGCTGTATGGTGGCCGGGCGATGCGTGGTGTTGTTGGCGATCAGCGGCCGCGGCAGCATCACCTTCACCGGCCGCCCGACCTCGCGCGCGGCCAGCGACGCCAGCAGCGCGTCGGCACGCAGGAACAACTTGCTGCCGAATCCGCCACCCACATAAGGCGACATGATCCGCACATTCTCGCGCGGGATGCCGAGCGTGGTGGCCAGATCGCGCGCGCCCCAGGCGATCATCTGGTTGGAGGTCCAGACGCTGAGCTTGTCGCCCTCCCACATCGCGATCGACGCGTGCGGCTCCATCATCGCGTGCGAGTGATCCGGGGTGGTGTATTCGGCGTCCAGCTGCACCGGTGCCGCGCCAAATGCACCCGCGAAGTCGCCTACGGTGCTATTGGGTGCACCGCCGGACTTGGCGACCTTGGCAGCGCCGCGCGCCTTTTCCAGATCGTAGGTACCCACGTGGCGCCCATAGTCCACCTTGATCAACTGGCCGGCGGCGCGTGCCTGCTCGAAGGTCTCCGCAACCACCACGGCAATGGCCTGGTGGTAATGCTGGATCTCCGGCCCACCCAACAATCTGGCGGTATTGAGCTTGCCCTTCTGCAATTTTCCTGCGCTCTGTGCGGTAACGATGCCCAGCACGCCGGGGGCGCTGCGCGCTGCGCTCAGATCGATGCTGCGGATGGTGCCCTTGGCGATAGCCGCGCCCACGACGTGACCATAGGCGGCACGGCCGGGCAGATCGTGATGCTCGTACGCATACGGCGCCTGGCCGGTGGTCTTGAGTGGCCCGTCGATGCGGTCCACGGGCTTGCCGACGATCCTGAGTTGATCGGTCGGGTTGGTACCTGCAGGAGTATCGAATTTCATATCAGGTCCTCGCGTCGGCCAGGATCGCAGTCAAGGTGCGTTCGACCAGTGGCAGCTTGAACGCGTTGTGTTCGGTGGGCTGTGCGCCGTCCAGCAGGACCGAAGCGATGGCGCGGGCACCCTGGCGCGACTGCGCTTCGGCAGCCTCGCTGCGCCACGGCTTGTGCGCTACGCCACCGACGCCGACCCGTGCAGTGCCGTCGCGCTGCACGACGGCAGCCACCGATACCAGGGCAAACGCGTAGGACGCGCGATCGCGCACCTTGCGATAGACGTGCGTTCCGCCCAGCGGTTTGGGCAGTGTCACCGAGGTGATCAACTCGCCCCGCTCCAGTACCGTCTCCAGGTGCGGCGTGCTGCCCGGCGCGCGATAGAACTCCGCCAGCGGCACCGCGCGGGTCTGCCCATCCGGACGCACGGTGTCCACCACGGCATCCAGCACGCGCATGGCGATTGCCATGTCGCTGGGATGGGTGGCGATGCACGACTCGCTGGTACCGATCACCGCCAACTGCCGATTGAAGCCGCCGATCGCCGCGCAACCACTGCCGGGCAGGCGCTTGTTGCAGGGCTGGTTGGTGTCGTAGAAATACGGGCAGCGCGTACGCTGCAAAAGGTTGCCTGCGGTTGTTGCACGGTTGCGCAATTGGCCCGACGCACCTGCCAGCAGCGCGCGCGATAACACCGCATAGTCGCGGCGAATGCGCGCATCGGCGGCCAGATTGGTATTGCGCACCAATGCACCGATGCGCAATCCGCCTTCCGCCGTCGCCTCGATGGTGTCCAGGCTTAAGCCATTGACATCGATCAGATGCGATGGGGTCTCGATCTGCAGCTTCATCAGGTCCAGCAGGTTGGTGCCGCCGGCAATGAACTTGGCTCCGGGTTGACGCGCGGCCTTGGCCGCAGCATCGGCGGGCGATGTGGCGCGCTCATAGCTGAAAGCCTTCATGCGCGTTCTCCTGCCACATCGTTGATCGCTTCGACGATATTGGAATACGCACCGCAACGGCAGATATTGCCGCTCATGCGCTCCTGCAGCTCCGAGGTGGTGAGTTTTGTCCGGGCGGTGAGGTCTTCTGTCACGTGACTGGGAATGCCGCGCTTGACCTCATCCAGCACAGCCACTGCCGAGCAGATCTGGCCGGGCGTGCAGTAGCCGCATTGATACCCGTCGTGCTTGACGAAGGCGGCCTGCATCGGATGCAACTTTTCCGGCGTACCCAGACCCTCGATGGTGGTGACCTTGGCGCCCTGGTGCATCACCGCCAGCGACAGACAGGAATTCATGCGCTGCCCGTCGACGATCACCGTGCAGGCACCGCATTGCCCGTGATCGCAGCCCTTCTTGGTGCCGGTGAGTTGCAGATGTTCGCGCAGCGCATCCAGCAAGGTGGTGCGGTTATCCAGGGTCAGCGTCACCGGCTTGCCGTTGACCTCGAACGCAACCTGGCTGGACGTATTGGCCGGCTCCACCGCCTGCCGTTGCGCCACCGCATTGGCAGCGGTGGCAGCCATCGATTGGGTTGCGGCAACGCTGGCTGCGGACGCCGTGCCAGCGATCAATACCTCGCGACGGGTCATCTTGATGTCTCTCATGGCTGGCATCTCCAACAATGCTGGCTTGTACAGTTCTTTATCAATGTGCAGGGCCACCGGTCACAGGCGCGTGAGTGCAGCCATGCGCGATCGAGCCTGGGGTCACCCGATTCTAGGGATCGCCTGCACCAGCATTGAAGTTGAGGTCTGCATGCGGTTATGAAACGTGCTCATCATTGGAGTGTGCGGCTGTGTCGTTGTACCTCCATGTCGATGCGATGCTGCATGCGGTACGTGCGCAGTCACCTGCGAACCGGGACCTGGAACACATCAGTGTGGCAGCGCGGTACCAGTGCACATGTGCCGCGCATCGTGTGCCGGCGCGACGCCAGCGCGTGCCTCGGAGCAGCTGACAGAACGGCTGCGCAGTCGTCAGGCGGATGCGGCCGCTACCCGGAATCCTCATGTATCCACTCGTAGACTCCGATTCCTCCGCGCCCACCTGACGGCCGCTTGCCACGTTCTGTCAGCCGCTCCTAGAACTCCAGCACGATCTTGCCCAAGTGGCCGCCGGCCTTCTGCAGAGCGAATGCATCGGCGATGGCCTCCAGCGGGTACGCGCGGTCGATCACCGGGCGCAGCGGCAGGCCGTTCAATGCGCGTACCAAGTCCTGCTGGTGCCGCCGGCTGCCGACGACCAGCCCCTGCAGACGCTGCTGGCGGCCCATCATTTCGGCGGTCGGCACCGGGCCGGCAGCGCCGGTCAGTACGCCGATCAGGGCGATATGCCCGCCCACGCGCGCGGCGCGGATCGATTGGGCGAGCGTTCCCGGCCCGCCGACTTCCACCACATGGTCCACGCCTCGGCCGTCGGTGATCTCCAGCACCTGCGCGGACCACTCGGCATGCTGCCGATAGTTGATGACATGGTCGGCGCCGAGCGCACGCGCCTTTTCCAGCTTCTCATCGGACGAGGAGGTGGCGATCACGCTGGCGCCCATGGCCTTGGCGAACTGCAACGCAAAGATCGACACGCCGCCGGTGCCCAGCACCAGCACCGTGTCGCCCGCCTTCAGCCCGCCATTGACGACCAGCGCACGCCAGGCGGTGACGCCGGCGGTGGTCAGGGTGGCGGCCTGCGCATGACTGTAACCGGCTGGCGCATGCGTGAACGCAGTCGCGGCCGTTACGACTGCAGATCGCGCATATCCATCGACCCCATCGCCTGGCGTGGTCGCAAAGCCGGCCTGCAGTGGCTCGCCGTCCAGCCACTGCGGATAGAAAGTGGACACCACATGATCGCCCACCGCGAACTCGTCCACCTCCGGCCCCACCGCTTCCACCACACCGGCACCGTCGGACATGGGAATGCGCCCGTCGGCTGTCGGCATCTGCCCGAGCACGATGCCCAGGTCGTGGAAATTGAGCGAACTGGCCTGCAGGCGCACGCGGATCTGGCCACGGCCAGGCTGACCTGGATCTGGCAAGTCGACCGAATGCAAGGCATTCAGGCCAGCGGGATGCGATAGACGGATGGCGCGCATTGCGGGCTCCTGATGTGTGACCTGATGCCTGGATAACATGCATGCCGTGACGCGGATGCAGTCGAGCTGGCTTGCATCGACGCGGCGAGTGTGTGCTGCGCCGCGGGGCGTGGCGGGGTTCGCAGGTTTCTTCTGAGCGGTGCCCAACCGAACTGTTGCATCGTGGTGAGTCGCAAATCACAGATCCGCATGCTGCGCCGGCGCCTGCACGCAATTGCCGCAAGACGCGCGGGTAGGCTGGCACACCGGTTGCATCACCCTGCTGGACAGACAGGGAGCCACAGTGAGTTCGAGCACAAAGCGGCGGCGGCAATGTGCACAGCGCATCGCGTTGTGTTTCGTGCTGGTCGTGTCGTGGATGCTGTTGCTCGGGTCCGAATACTGGTCCATCCGCGAAGAGCGTGCGAGCGCATTGCGCAGCGCGGAAAGACAGTCGTCGAATCTGGCCAATTCGCTGGCGCAGCATGCCAGCGACACCTTGTCGATCGCCGATGCCGTGCTGTCGGGGCTGGTGGCGCGTGTCGAGCACGACCAGGGCTCCGCCCGCGCAGGCGCGGCGATGCATGAATTCCTGATGCGCGAGGCACGTCGCTCGGACCGACTGCATGGCATCTTCATCTATGCCGCCGACGGCAGCTGGGTGAGCTCGTCGCTGGACAGCACGCCACGAACGCATAACAACGCCGACCGCGCCTATTTCAGATGTCACCGCGACCACCGCGATGCGCTGTCGCTGGTCGGCCCACCGGTGCGCAGCCGCTCCGACGGCAGCTGGGTAATGACGCTCAGCCGCCGGCTCAACACAGCCGATGGCGAATTCGCCGGCGTGGTGCTGGTCACGCTGCAGCTGAAGTATTTCCAGCACTACTACAGCACCTTCGACGTGGGGCCGCATGGCACCATCGGCATGATCAATGACGAGGGCATCGTGCTGGTACGCCGGCCCAATCGCCAGGGCGTGGTGGGTTCTTCGATCGCCGGCACCTCCCTCTACGTGGCCATGCGCGCACGCAAGCACGGCACCGTCACCTATCGCTCGCCGATCGATCGCGTGGAGCGCATCTCCAGCTTCGCGCCGGCGCGTCCGTATCCGCTGACCGTGTTGACCGGCGTTTCGGTGGACGATGCACTGGCAAGCTGGCGGCAAGCAGCCCGCCAGCGCATCGTGATCGCCGCGCTCGGCTGCATGCTGCTGCTCGGCGTCGGCATCTGGCTGGACCTGCAGCTGCGTCGCATGCATCGCAACGAGGACCGGCTCAGCTCCGAGGCCTGGGTGGACGCGCTCACCGGCATCGCCAACCGTCGCGCATTCGACCACCGGCTCTCGCAGGCCCTGCAGGACGCCGTGCGCCAACAGGCGCCGCTAGCGGTCCTGATGATCGATGTCGATCATTTCAAGCTCTACAACGACACCTACGGGCATGTGAACGGCGATGCCTGCCTGCGCCTGATTGCCGGTGCCATCGCCGCCTGCTCGCGCCGCAGCGAAGATGTCGCCGCGCGCTACGGTGGCGAAGAATTCGCCATGATCCTGCCGCATACCGACGCCGCCGGTGCGCTGCGCTTGGCCAACGCGGTCCGCAGCGCCGTGGCCGAGCTCGGCTTGATGCATCTGACCAGCCCGACCAGCGCGCACGTCACCGTCAGCGTGGGTGCTGCCACCTTCGAACCGGGTGAAGCTCCCCGCACCCCGGACGCCATCGTGCACGACGCCGACTCGGCGCTGTATCGCGCCAAGCAGGGCGGGCGCGATCGGACCTCTGCGTGAGTCGCCAGCAGGCCCGGTGCCCGCTGGCGCGCGCGCCGGCACTCCTGCCGATCGGTGCGTAGGCATCGAGTGCGATGGAGGTGCGTGTCGCACACCATCTACGGCTGAAAATCGATGATGGCCAGCGTGCCTTGGGTAGTGGAGGACTCCAGATGCAGCCGCCACCCGAAGCGTTCGCAGATCCGACGGGTGAGGAACAGGCCCAGCCCCGCACCACCGCCCTGCTTGACCGACTGCTTCAACGAAGCCGTATAGCGTTGCGCCGCCAGCGCGGTATCGAAGCCATCGCCGGAATCGCGAATGCTCAGGCGATGGCCGTGCAGACTCACCTCGATCTGGCCCACATAGGTGTGATCTGCCGCGTTGCGCAGCAGGTTGCCGACCGCGATGCGCACCATCGATTCGGGCGCGTGCAACGTGAGCGGCTGCAGCGCGCTGATGCAGTACTCCACCGGTTTGGCAGACACCAGATACAGATGGTCCTGCACCAGCTCCGGCAGCAGCCCGTGCAGGATGGTTACCTGCCGACGCTCGGCAGGCGTCGGTTCGCGCGACAGGTAGAGCAGCGCTTCCATGATGCGGGTGAGGTTGTCCACCGCCTCGTCGATGCGGTGCAGCGGCCCTTGCGCGCGCTCCGGCAGTTGCTGCTTGTGCAGCACATCGGCCGCACCGGAAATCACCGCCAGCGGCGTGCGGAACTCGTGGCTGGCCTGATCCAGCAGGCTGCGCTCGCGTTCGATCGCGCGCTCCACACGCTCCAGATGCGCATTGGCCTCGCGCGCGATGGTGTTGAGCTCGCTCTTGCGGTAATCGGTGGGCAGCCGCTGCGCCGGTTGCAGCGGATCCAGCAGGCGCATGCGTCTGGCCAGATCCTGCACCGGGCGCGCAAAACCCAGAAACAGCCACCAGATCACCAAGCCGATCATCGCCAGGTTGCAGATGAAGAACAGCACGCTGAGCTGCACGCCGCCATTCTGTTTGTCCTCCAGCGCGGTCAGTTCGATGCTCATGACCAGCCGCCCCTGCGGCACGGCGGTCACCAATGCCGAGTAAGTGCGGTCGTGACGGACACTGTCCGCGTCGGAGGCGAAGGGCCCCCAGTGCGGCCGCACGATGGACAGCAGTTTCGCCAGCAGGGACGGGTCGCCCTGTGTGTCCAGCTGCCCTTCGCCGTAATAACCAGGCGCCAGATCGGCGAAGAACGCGGGCATGTCCGCGGGCAGCGGCGCGCCCGGCTGCAGCAGCCAGCCCTTGACCGGGCCGCTGCGCGGGACCGCCTGCGGCAGGTCTTCCGGTGGCAGGCGAGTGAGGTTCTGCGTGCTTACCGTCAGCAATTGCCGCCAGATCGGGTCTTCGATCAACTCCTGACTCAAAAAGCCCTGGACCGACATTCCCAATGCCAGCACGACGCACGACAGCAGCAAGCTGGCGCTGATCAGCCATTGCAGACTGCGCAGGCGGGTGCCGCGGCTCATTCGGCGGCCCCGCCCAGGCGATAGCCGGTGCCGGTCACGGTGTGCAGCAATTTCTGCTCGCCCTCGTGATCCAGCGCGCGCCGCAGCACGTGCATATGCGAGCGCAGCAGATCGCCCTCGGGTAAGGCATCGCCCCAGATCAGCCGCTCCAGCCGGTCGCGCCTTACCACCCGTGGCGATTCGCGCATCAACAGTTCAAGCACTCCGCGCAAGGTGCCCGACAGCACCACGCTGCGTGTTCCGCGCGCTATCGCCAGGCGGTCCAGGTCGTAACGCAGGTCGTGCACCTGCAACACATTGCCGGCCGCTGCGCTGGCGCGGGCACGGCTCACCATCACGCGCAGTCGGATTTCCAGTTCCGGCAGCGCAACTGGCTTGACCAGATAGTCGTCGGCCCCGTTCTCGAAACCCAGCAGCTTGCCTTCCAGTTGATCCTTGGCGGTGAGCATGATGATGGGCGTGCGGCAGGCATGTTCTTCGCGCAACTTGCGCAACACGCTCATGCCATCCATGCGCGGCAGCATCCAGTCCAGGATGATCGCGTCGTAGCGATTGCCGATCGCCAGATTCAGTCCGGATTGCCCATCCGGCGCCGCATCGGGAAGGTGCCCGCAGGCTTCCAGATAATCGAAGATATTGGCCGCCAGCGCCCGGTTGTCTTCGATGATGAGGACTTGCAGAACCTGCGTGGTCGCGACCGGGTGCGTTATCGACATGGCAACTCTCGGGAAGGGGAACATCATACGCAGCACGCGGTCCAGCACATCGGCCAGCGCATGCAGGCCCGACCGCCGCGATCTTGTCAGCAAGCGCCTGCACTCGGCCATGCAGCAGCCAGTGCAGTGCGGCCACCACGGGCAACCACTGCGGGCCTCGTCTGCAACAGGCCCGGATCGATCGTCCATTGGAGCGGCATGGACAGCCGGCGGCATCGCGCGCCTGCCAGCGAAATCGGCAGATGTGTTCCATCGCCGCAATCCATCGGGCCGGGACGCAGACCAGAGCGGCCCCGATCATGGCGACGCGTCCCGGGTGACACGGCACTGCATGCGCCGGATGCGCCCGGCCATCAGAAGCCCCACGAAACGCCGACCAGGACCGAGCCGACACCGTCGCGATCCGGTTCCAGCAAGGGACTGTCGCTCAGTGCACCGGGCAGCACGCTGTACTGCAGGCGCGTCAGCAACTGCCAGCGCTGGCCGATCGGGCGCAGATAGGTCAGGCCCACCGACGTCACCGTGGCCGAACCGGGTGCGTAGTCCACCACCCCGCGTGCGACTTCGGCATCGCGCGTGCCGTAGTAGTAGTTGGCCAGATCCTTGGACAGATGACTGACACTGATGCTCGGCGTCAGCTGGCCGCGCCCGATATCGATGGCGTAGCCGTAGCGTGCGGTCAGCTCGTACCCATCGCTGGTGCCGGTGACATCGCCCTTTGCGGTGAGCTCCAGCTCGCCAGCGCCAACCCGCCAGACGCCGGCCAGCCCGACGTCCACGCCGTGATCGCGGTCTTCTAGCAACGCCCGGTCGATCCCGTTGCGAGCAAGCTCTGCTGCGCCAAGATCCTTCGCATCCACGCCATCCAGGCGTAGCGCCACGATGGCATCCAGGCCGAAGCTGTCGCCGTTCACTAGATGGGCACCGCCGCTGATGCCGCGGAAGAAGAAACGCTGGCCTTCGAACAGCACCAGCGGGATCGGATTGATGCGCGTGCCTTCGCCCGCGAACGGGCTGTCCAGGGCCACTGCGCCGAACCCGATACCCCAGCGATAGGGCCCCTGCTCGGACAACGCTGGGTCGGTTTGCGGAGTGGTCTGGGCGATGGCGGTGGCGGGCAGTGCGAACAGCGCAGCGAGCGCAAGGTGGAAACGGATCATGGGCATGCCTTCGAGAGGAGGAGAGCCCCGCCGGCGCAGCGAACGATACGATCGGCGCCTGCAGCAGCGGTGCGGCGGCAGCGTGCCGCAGCGATGTCGGCCAAATGTCGGCGTTGCACCGGCAGCGCCAGCGTAGGCCTGCGACATGACGCCGACATCGATGTGGCACGGTTGCCGCCACGGAGACCCTGCATGCCCATCCCTCTGCCCTCGCACCCAGCACCGGCGCCCGGCCTGGACGCCGCCATCCTTCGACTAGCCGGCCTGCTCGTGCCATCGCACGAAGCGGCCCACTGGTTCCACCACGACCCCATCCAAGAACTGGGCGGTTGGACCGCCGCACAACTGAGCCGGATGCAGCGGCAGACGCAGGTGATTGCCTTTCTGCAGGCGGTGCTGCGCGGCGAGCGCGATTGAGGCTCCCATCGGGAGCCATCACCGGCTCACCGGAGCGCGCCAGCCTGCCCGCTGGATGATCGAATGCAGCGGTGCGTGAGGGCCTACGCGTGTACCGCGCAGGCGCTTCGGTGAGCTGCGGAGACGAGTCCAGCGCGATACACACGCCGCGCCCGCATCACACGAAGTTCTCGTGTCGGCCTGGAGCCGCCACGATGACTGCGCTTACCGCCTGGCGCCGTGGCCGGCGCTCGCGATCGGCATGCAGACCCAGGTTCCGAGCGCGCTGTTCTTGCCCACCCGAGGCCTGCTCGCCACGGTTTGGTCGCCGCTCCCAGCCGACAGCCAGCGCGCCCGCCGGTCGCCGGCCTCGACCGGACGTCCGTGACCGAGCACGAGCGAGTAATAATCCGGCATATCGATCCTTGTTTGTTTCTCGGTCACGGCGATCGGTATCGCGGACCGACCGCCATCCTGGGTTGCGGCCTGCGCCTCGTGCGGGTGAGGTCCCTCATCCTGGTCAGCCAGAGTCCGGAGGCCATTCGCCCCGCCCCTGCATCACCTGCCCTGCGGCGCAGCAGTGGAACCCCGCAACATCAAGCTGAAATCCAGCGTCTGCTGAAGCGGCACATCCACTCGTTCGATGATGGCAAGCAGCAGATTGACCGCACGGACACCGATCTCTCGCATGGGTTGCCTGACGGTCGTCAATGGAGGGGTGAGGTAGCTGGACGACGCCAGATCGTCGAAGCCGACGATGGACAGCGCATCCGGCACGCGGATGCCCAGGTCCCGGCAGGCCGCCAGGGCGCCCAGCGCCATCTGATCGCTGAAGCAGAAGATCGCCGTCGGCGCAGGCGCACGGGCCAACAGCGCCATCGCGGCCGCATGGCCGGATTCCACGGAGAAATCGCCCGGCACGAGGGTCAGCTTGCGCACACGGCCGCGCGCCTTGCCGGCAGCCCGCACCCCTTCCAGTCGTTGCCGGTGCAGCGGATTGTCGGCTGGGCCGCCCACCACGGCGATCCGCTCGTGCCCCAATCCGTACAGGTGTTCCATCACCGCGCGCGCGGCGGCCGCGTTGTCGATATGGACGCTGGGAATGCCCAGCGCCGGGTCGAATTCGCAGCCGTTGACCACCGGCGCGGCGGCGCCCAGCTGCTTGACGATGTGACGCGCCGTGGGCGGGAGGCGATGCCCCAGCACGATCAGGCCATCGGCCTCGTTGCGCCGGAGCATCTGCGCGTAACGCTCCTCGCGATCGGCCTGGTGCTGGGTATCGCCGAGCAGCACCGCGTAGCCGGCAGCCTGCGCGGCGTCCTCCGCGCCCTGCAGGATCTGGGCGAAGAAGGGATTGGCGATATCCGGAACGGTGACCAGCAGCTTGCCGCTGCGGTGGGTCTTGAGCGTCCTGGCCACCGTATTGGGGACATAGCCCAGCGCCGCGGCAGCCTGCTCGATGCGCGCACGCGTGGCCGGCAGGACTTTGTCCGGCCGGGAAAGCGCCCGCGACACGGTGCCGGCGGTGACGCCAACGTGTTTTGCGATGTCGTAGATGGTGGTTGCCATGGCTTGGTTCTTGTTTCCGCTGTGCAGTGCACAACAGGTCTTGCGGGAAGTCCATGCTAGGATAATTCAATCGATTGAATCAGGGCGAATCACGTTGAAGACGCTCAAAGGTCCAGCGCTGTTCCTCGCGCAGTTCATTGGCGACACACCTCCCTTCGATCGCTTGGACACACTGGCCGGTTGGGCCGCGGGCCTGGGTTACCGCGGTGTGCAAGTTCCCACCAGCGCGCCCCACCTGTTCGACCTGGCCCAGGCCGCACAGAGCCAGGCCTACTGCGACGACATCGCCGGCATGCTGGCCGCACATGGCCTGCAGATCACCGAGCTGTCCACCCATCTGCAGGGGCAGCTGGTGGCCGTCCACCCCGCCTACGACCACCTGTTCGATGGATTCGCACCGGCGGACAAGCGCGGTGATCCGTCCGCCCGCCAGGCCTGGGCGGTGGAGCAGTTGCTGCTGGCCGCCAAGGCCAGCCAGCGCCTGGGCCTGACCGCGCATGCCACGTTCTCCGGCGCGCTGGCCTGGCCGTATTTCTACCCCTGGCCGCAACGCCCGCCCGGGCTGGTGGATGCCGCGTTCGCCGAACTCGGCCGCCGCTGGCGCCCGATCCTGGATGCCTTCGACGCCTGCGGCGTGGACCTGTGCTTCGAGATCCACCCGGGCGAGGACCTGCACGACGGCGCGACCTTCGAGCGCTTCCTCGATGTCGTGGACCACCACCCGCGCGCGAAGATCCTGTACGACCCCAGCCACCTGCTGCTGCAGCAGATGGACTATCTGGGCTTCATCGACCGGTACCACGCGCGCATCGGCATCTTCCACGTCAAGGACGCGGAATATCTCCCCAGTGCGCGCAGCGGCGTCTATGGCGGCTATCAGGACTGGATCGATCGTCCGGGGCGGTTCCGTTCGCTGGGCGACGGCCAGATCGACTTCAAGGCGATCTTCTCCAAGTTCGCGCAGTACGATTTTCCGGGCTGGGCGGTGCTGGAGTGGGAGTGCTGCCTGAAGCATCCGGAAGACGGCGCACGCGAAGGTGCCGCGTTCATCCGCGACCACATCATCCGTGTGACCGAACGCGCCTTCGACGACTTCGCCGACAGTGGCGCCGACCCGGCATCGCTGCGCCGCGTGCTGGGGATCTGAGCCACTACCGCCCCGGGAGGGCAAGCCATGACGCACACCATGTCGCGCCTGGGCGCGATGATGTTTCTGCAGTTCTTCATCTGGGGGGCGTGGTTCGTGACCCTGGGCACCTACCTGGTGCAGGGGCCCCTGCAGGCCAGCGCGAGCCAGGTGGCGACCGCCTTCCTCAGCCAGTCCATCGGCGCCATCCTGGCGCCATTCCTGGTGGGCCTGGTGGCGGATCGCTACTTCGCGGCGCAGCGCATCCTTGCGGTGCTGCACATCGCCGGCGCGGTGCTCCTGTGGCTGGCGTCCACGGCGACGAGCTTCGGCATGTTCTCCGCCTGCGTCATGGTGTACATGCTGCTGTTCATGCCGACGCTGGCGCTGGCCAACAGCGTGGCGATGCGGCACATGCCATCGCCTGAAAAGCAGTTCCCGCCTGTGCGGGTGGCCGGCAGCGTCGGCTGGATCGTGGCAGGCGTGCTGATCGGCTGGCTGGGCTGGGAACAGGCGCACCGGCTCGAACTGACGTTTCGGATGGCGGCGATGGCATCGCTGGCGCTGGGCCTGTATGCCTTCACCCTGCCGCACACACCGCCGCTGGCGCGGCAGCGCGATGCCGGGCTGGGGCAGGTGCTGGGACTGGACTCGCTGCGGCTGCTGAAGTCGCGCTCCTATCTGGTGTTCTTCCTTGCATCCATCGCCATCTGCATCCCGCTGGCGTTCTACTACAACTTCACCAACCCGTATCTCAACGCTCTGGGCGTGCGCGGCGCAGCCGGCCTGCAATCGCTGGGCCAGGTGTCCGAAGTGCTGCTGATGCTGGCCATGCCGTTGCTGTTCGTGCGGCTGGGGGTCAAGACGATGCTGGCGCTGGGGATGGCGGCATGGGTGCTGCGCTACGTGATGTTCGCCTTTGGCGATGCGGGCGGCGGTTTCTCCCTGCTGGTGATCGGCATCGTGCTGCATGGCATCTGCTACGACTTCTTCTTCGTCACCGGCCAGATCTACACCGATGCGCATGCCGGCCCCGCCGCGCGCAGCAGCGCGCAGGGGTTCATCACCCTGGCCACCTACGGCGTGGGCATGCTGATCGGCACGTTCCTGTCCGGCGCGGTCGTCGAGCACTACACCACCGCGGCCGGTCCGGACTGGCAGCAGATCTGGCTGTTCCCGGCAGGCGTGGCGCTGGTGGTGCTGGTCGCCTTCCTGTTGCTGTTCCGCGAGCGGCCGGCCGTCGCCGCCGCTTCTTCCACGCATTGAGGCCCGGTTCGATGAGCAAGCTTGGAATCGCCATTGTCGGCACGGGCATGATCGGCGCCGTGCATCGTCGCGCGGCGCTGCTGGCCGGTGCGCAGATCCGCGGCGTCGCCGCCTCGTCCCCGCAACGCGCCCACGAGGTGGCGCAGGCCTGGGATGCGCCGCGCGCCTATCGCGACATCGAAGAGGTGGTCGCCGATCCGCAGGTACAGGTCGTGCACGTGTGCACGCCCAACCATCTGCACCGCGCCATGGCGCAGGCGGCGCTGGACGCCGGCAAGCACGTGATCTGCGAAAAACCCCTGGCCACGACCTTGCAAGACGCCCAGGCACTGGCGGCACTGGCCGCCTCCACCGGGCTGGTGGCCACGGTCCCCTTCGTCTACCGCTACCACCCGGTGGTGCGCGAGGCGCGCGCACGTATCGCGCAGGGCGAACTGGGGCCGCTGCGCCTGATCCACGGCAGCTATCTGCAGGACTGGCTGCTGGACCCCGCCAGCAACAACTGGCGCGTGGACCCGGCCCTGGGCGGCGCATCGCGCGTGTTCGCCGACATTGGCTCGCACTGGTGCGACCTGGTGGAATGGGTCGGCGGCGAACGTTTCGTCGAGGTCAGTGCAGCGTTCGCGACCGTGATCGCCGAACGCGGCGCCGTCACCGGGCAGAGCTTCAGCACGCCGGCGGCGGGCGGCGCAACCCAGGCGGTGTCGAGCGAGGACGTGGCCGCGGCGATGTTCAGGACCGGCGCCGGCACGCTGGCCTCGTTGACGGTGAGCCAGGTCTCGGCCGGGCGCCGCAATCGCCTCTGGTTCGAGATCGACGGCGCCAGGGCCAGCGTGGCGTTCGACCAGGAGGACGCCGAACGGCTGTGGATCGGCCGGCCCGACCAGCGCGAGGAAATCTTCGTGCGCGGCCCCGGTGCCGGCAGCGACGAACAACGCCGGCTGTCGACGTTGCCGGCCGGACATGCGCAGGGCTATGGCGATTGCTTCGAGGCATTCGTCGCCGACACCTATCGCGCCATCGACCGCGCGCGGCCGGAAGGTCTGCCCACCTTCGAAGACGGGCTGCGCTCGGCGCTGATCGTCGATCGCGTCATCACCTCGGCCAGAACGCGCGGCTGGACACCCATCGATTGAATCCCCGGAGGACTTCCTGATGCATGCACCCACTCGCAGGACCACCACCACCCTCGCCCTCTTGCTGCTCGTTGCCCTGCCCGCCTTCGCTCGCGACGCCGCCGCTCCGCACAAACCCATCGCGGTGCAGATGTACACGCTGCGCAACGCCGGCTCGCTCGATCAACAGCTGAAGATCGTCCACGATGCCGGCGTGGGCGCGGTGGAAACGGTCGGCACCCAGAACGTCAGCGCGGCCGAACTCAAGCAGCTGCTGGACAGGTATGCGATCAAGGCGATCTCCTCGCACGTGCAACTGGCCGAGCTGCGCAAGGACCTGGACGGCGTGGTGGCGTTCAACCGCTCGATCGGCAACACGACCCTGGTGGTGCCGTACCTGGACCAGAAGGATCGGCCAACCGATGCCGCGGGCTGGACCGCCCTGGGCCAGGAACTGGGCCGCATCGCGAAGCGCACGCGGGCCAAGGGCATGCAGCTGGCCTACCACAACCACGACTTCGAACTGGTCGACTTCGACGGCAAGACCGGGCTGGAGCTGCTGTTCGCAGCGGCCGGCCCCGATCTCAAGACCGAGTTGGACCTGGCCTGGGTTGCGCGCGCAGGCTACGACCCGGCGACGATGCTGGGCAAGTTCAAGGGCCGCATGTTCGCGGTGCATGCCAAGGACAATGCCCCGAAAGGCCAGGCCAAGGACGAGGGTGGCTTCGCCGCCCTGGGCCAGGGCGTGCTGGACTGGAACGCGATCCTGCCGGCCGCGGCGGGTGTCGGCGTGCGCTGGTACATCATCGAGCACGACCAGCCACGCGATCCGGCCAAGGTGGTCCGCATCGGTGCCGACTACCTGCGCGAACACCTGCCCGTCAGCCCGTCCGCCAGCGCGCAGCGCTAACGCGCCAAGGAGCCCCGCTTGAAGATCATCCTGACACTGGCCGTGGCGCTGCTTGGGGCGACGCTTGCGACCACGGCGTGGTCCAAGGACGACCCGGCGGCCGGCGCGGCGCTCTACGCGCAACACTGCACGGCCTGCCACGGCGCCAATCGCGCGGGCATGCCGCCCACGTTCCCCGCGCTCACCGACGTGGGCAAGCGACTGCAGCCCGCGCAGATCAAGGAGAAGATCGGCAAGGGCGGCGGGTTGATGCCGCCCTTTCCGCAGCTGTCGCAACAGCAGCTCGACGATATCGCCAGCTTCCTGGCGCAATAGGGCGTGCCATCGATGCCCGAGCAACTTGCGTTGGGTTTGTCGGATTGCCAGTCAGGCCACGCCGCGCGACACCGGCTGGCTGCCGCCTGACAGTCCCAAACCGCAGGTCAGCTCTTGCGCGCCTGGCGCCACGCCATCACCCCAATCGCATCCGCCACACATGCGTGCGTTTCTTGCCTGCATGCATGCGCAAGAGCGGCGAGATCTGCCCGGGGATTGATGCACGCCCCAAGATGCCGGCGGCACAGTTGCGCCGGCGCTACAGCGCGCGCACCCAGATGTTGCGGTAGCTGACCCTGGAATCGTGCTCCTGCAGCAGGATCGGCGCGCATCCATGTGGCGAATACGACGGCGCGCCGATATATTCGGTCTTGCCCGACAGCACGGTGTCGTCCTGCACCAGAACGCCGTTGTGGAGGACGGTCATGCGCGCAGCAGCGATGAGCCCTCCCCCCTTCGAGAAGCGCGGCGCCTTCCAGATGATGTCGTAGGCCTGCCATTGCCCCGGCGCACGCGCAGCGTTCACCAGCGGAATCGCCTGCTTGTAGATCGCGCCGGCCTGGCCATTGGCATAGGTCGGGTTGTTGTCGCTGTCGAGCACCTGCAGCTCATACACCTCCTGCAGGAAGATGCCACTGTTGCCGCGCTGCTGGCCCTCGAACCCGCGGGTCGCGGTGGGCGTACGCCACTCCACATGCAGTTGGATATCGCAGAAGCGCTGTTTGGTGCGGATGCCCTTGCTCCCAGGGACCACGGTCAGCGCGCCGTCGGCCACGCGCCAGGGCACCGGCCCGCCCTGCTCCGACTCCCAGGCGGAGAGGTCCTTGCCGTCGAACAACACGATCGCATCGGAGGGCGCGCGGCCCGCAGGCGTGGCCACGATCGCGGGCACGGGCGTCCACGCCTCGGTCGTGGCCGGGTCGCGCGACGCATCGCCGCTGGTCTGCGCGAACGCAGGCGCTGCGGCCAACAGGCAGGCCGCGGTCAGGAAGGGTCTGGTCATCTTGGTCCCGGGGACTGGATGCATGGGCGAGTCGCTGCGGTCCATCAGTTCGTCGCCCAGGCGGGCGTGCCGGGAACATAGGCCATGTCGCCGTCGTAGCGTCCCGGCACGGCGACGTAGCGCAGCACGTCGGTCGCGGCGACTTTCGAGGTGAAAAAGCTGAAGAGGGTCAGCTGCTTGATCATCGTGAAGTAATGCGGCATCGCTGCCGCACTTTCGGCGGTGCCGATCTCGGTCGTTTCGACGAGCTGTTTCCTGGCCTCTGCATCCAGGCCGCGCAGCAGCTCGGTGCGCGCCTGCGGCGTCAGCGACACGAATCGGCCGCCGGCGCGCTTGTCGATCTCGCGCAGGCCGGCGCGGAACGTCGCCTGCTGCCGGGCGGTGTAGCAGTCGGTGACGAATCGCGCCATGAACGGGCCAACGCTGGCGTCCTTGGCCCCCGGCGTTGCGGTCCGCGGCAGGATGGTGTCTGCGATCTCGTCCAGCGTGGCGACATCGGCGGCGGAGAAGAGCGTCTTCGCCCCCGCGGCAGGTGCCTGTGCATGGGCGAGCGCAGGCAGGCCGACCATGGCCGCGCCCGTGGCGGCGACGATCATCTTCAACAGTTCGCGGCGGTCCATCACAGGTTCCCCGCTTTCAGCTCGCGCACGGCATGGTCGGCGGCCCGCGCCGTCAGCGCCATGTAGGTCAGCGAGGGATTCACGCAGGCGCTGGAGGTCATGCAGGCGCCGTCGGTCACGTAGACGTTCGGCGCGTCCCAGACCTGGTTGTGCTGGTTCAGTACGGAATTCTTGCGGTTGCGGCCCATGCGCGCGGTGCCCATCTCATGGATGCCCTTGCCCGGGGCGTAGTCGTCGTCGTGCATCTGCACATCCTTGACGCCGGCGGCCTCGAACATCTCGGCGGCATCGGCCGCCATGTCCTTGCGCATGGCCTTTTCGTTCGCTCGCAGCGACACATCCATCGCCAGTACCGGCAAGCCCCATTTGTCCTTGCGCTGCGGATCCAGGCGAATCGTATTGTCGTGATGAGGCAGCATTTCGCCGAATCCGGTCATGCCGATGCGCCAATCGCCCGGCTGGGTCAGCGCATCCTTCAGGTCGGCGCCGATGTTCAACTCGGCGATCTCGCGCGACCAGCCGGTGCGGCTGGCGCCGCCCTGGTAGCCGAATCCGCGCAGATAGCTGCGCTTGTCCTGCGCCACGTTGCGGAAACGCGGAATGTAGAAGCCGCACGGACGACGGCCGAAGTAATACTTGTCCTCGTAGCCCTCGACCCGGCCGGAGGCGCCGGCGCCGAAATGATGATCCATCACGTTGTGCCCAAGCTCGCCGGACGAAGACCCCAGCCCGCCTTCCCAGACATCGGTGGCCGAATTCATCAGCAGCCAGGTGGAGTTGAAGGAGGACGCGTTGAGGAAGACGACCTTGGCCGTGTACTCATAGGTCTGCCCGCTCTCGGCATCGATGATCTCCACGCCGCGCGCACGCTTGCGGTCCTTGTCGTAGAGCACCTCCTTGACGATGGAGAACGGCCGCAAGGTCAGGTTGCCGGTCTTCATCGCCGCCGGCAGCGTCGCCGACTGGGTCGAGAAGTAGGCGCCGAAGGGACAGCCCAGGATGCACTTGTTGCGATACTGGCAGTTGACGCGGCCCTGCTCGACCATGGGCTGGGTGATGTTCGCAGTGCGCGAGTGGATCAGGTGCCGCGTTCCACCGAAGGCCTTCCTGATCCGCGCGGCCACGTCCTTCTCGACGATGTTCAACGGGATCGGCGGCAGGAACTGGCCATCGGGCAAGACGTCCAGGCCCTCGCGCGTGCCGGCGATGCCGGCGAATTTCTCCACGTAGTCGTACCAGGGCGCGATGTCGGCGTAGCGGATCGGCCAATCGGTGGCGATGCCGTCCTTGAGATTCGCCTGGAAATCCAGGTCCGACAGGCGATAGCTCTGTCGTCCCCACAGCAGCGAACGCCCCCCCACGTGATAGCCGCGGTACCAGTCGAATCGCTTGATCTCGGTATAGGGCGATTCCGTTTCGTTGGCCCACATGCCCTGCAGGTTCTCGACCAGGCCGTAGTCGCGCTTCAACACCGGATAGTCGGCCTTCATCGCCTGGGTTGGCCGGTTGTAGTGAGGGAAATCCCACACTTCCTTCATTGCGTTGACATAGTCCTTGACGTGCTCGATGTTGCGTCCGCGTTCGAGCATCAGCACCTTGAGGCCTTTCTCGGTCAGCTCCTTCGCCGCCCAACCGCCACTGATTCCTGAGCCGACGACGATCGCGTCGTAGTGATTGTCTGCCATGGGTTCTACTTCACCTGGGTGGATCTGGTTTCAGACGTCGCAGAGGCGGATCGCCTCGCGCAGCGAGCCGACGGGATCGGGCGCGGTAGGAATGAATTCCTGCGCCAGGTAGCCATCGAAACCGGTATCGCGGATCGCGCGACAGATCGCGGGATAGTGGAGTTCCTGGGCGTCTCCGATCTCGTGCCGTCCAGGCACGCCCGCGGTGTGGTAATGCTTGAAGCACGCGTGATGCTTGCCGATGGTGGCGATGATGTCGCCCTCCATGATCTGCATGTGGTAGATGTCGTACAGCAGGCCGAAATGCTCCGAACCGATCCGCCGACACAGCTCGACGCCCCAGGCCGAGTGGTCGCACAGGTAGTCGGGATGATCGACCTTGGAATTCAGCAGTTCCATTACCAGTACCACGCCGCGCTTTTCGGCATGTCCGAGGATGCGCTTGAGTCCGGCTTCGGCGTGGGCCATGCCGTCCTGGGGATCGGTGCCATTGCGATTGCCGGAAAAACAGATGAGGTTGCGATAGCCGGCATCGGCCACCAGATCGATGTGCCGCGTGTAGCGCTCGACCAGCTGGTCGTGGAACTGGCGACCGGCAAAGCCCTTGTCCAGGCCCATCTCCGCGCCGTTGCACATCGAGCTGTACACACCATTGGCCTTGAGCGTGGGCCAATCCGCCGGGCCGACCAGATCGATGGCAGCGAACCCGATGCGCTTGACCGTCTGGCACAGCTCGGCAACCGACTGCTGCGGAAACGTCCAGCGCGCTACCGAATGCTTCAGCTTGCCTTCGCGCGGCGCGACAGCGGCGAACGCCGGCAGCGCGCTCGCAGCGCCAAGGCCCAGGCTCCCGGCAACAGCAACGCGCAGCGCGTCTCGCCTCGTGAACCCCGTGGCCGGTGCCGGCCCGCTCGATCTGATAGACATCCGTTCTCCGGCCTCCCGACCAGTCTCAAATGCTGAAAATTCGCGGCCATTCAATCGATTGCACCATAGAGTAGGCAATCGCGTTTTTGCAAGACGCAGTGCACGAAACTTATCCCGCTGGCCACGCACCCGCTGTATCGGGTGATGGAAGATCGGGCGACGCGTAAGGGCGGCTACCTGATGCACAGCAGGAGGAGGCATCCGTGGACATGGCCGCGATGCATGGCGCGCTAACGGTGCAACCGGCCCTCCTCGATGAGGCGATGGCAATGATTGTCTGGATGACGGTCAGCGTGGCCGGTCGATGACCATCACCAGCGGCTTCGCGTAACTGCCGCTTGCATGTCGAGCGCCGGAGGGTCGCTCTTGCGCATTGCTCCAACGTGGGGTCAGGGCTGTCGCCGCTGCGCAAGAGGTCCAGGGAAGGTTGACACGCGAAGGTTCAACGCACTTCATCGCGCTGCCGCTGTAGCGCCTGAGCGACAGTGAGGTAGTAGTTCCGCGCAGTGGCGTTGCTCTGGCGCAGACCCAGCTCGCGCAATGCACTGATCTTGATCTGCAAGGCCTGGCGGTTTTGGGGAGTGAGAACCAGGACATTAGTGGCCAGTTCCAGCGCCCACTGGTAGTCCCCCTCATCAAGGGCCGCCTGGCCGGCTTTCATCAGCGCGTCCGTACCGCCTGCCAGTGCCTGAAGCCGCGATGCATGCTGGGCCGGGGGGAGAGGAAAAATGTTCACTGGCTGCCCATCGAACCATCCAGCGTGCTGTGCGTAGATTCCTCGCACTGCCCACGGAACCGTTCCGTACACTTCCTGGAGATAGGGATGCCCGGCCAGGTGCGCAGGGAGTCGAATCCGCTCTACCAGCTCGTCGGGCGTCGCGCCGGAGCTGAGACCTGCAATCGTCTGATCGTAGACGGACTTGATGCCATCCCGATAGGCAGTCAGCACGTCGGTGACCTTGTCGGTACCATCCACGGTGCCCATGTGCCCTGGCACCAGATGCGCCGGAGAAAGTGCGATAAGCCTATCGAGACTCTTCACCCAAGCGGCAACCGGTCTGGTAGGCAAGCCTCTCAGAGGGGCGATGTTGGGAAACGTCTTCAGAATGACGTCTCCGGCAATCAATGTGCGGCTGGCAGGTAACCACAGCGACAGGTTCTCGTCCGCCTCGCCCGGCGTATGGACCGCCTGTATCTGTATTCCGCCGATCTCAACATTCTGCTGCTGGCCATCGATAGCACGCGTGGGAGGCAGATAGCCCTCACTGGTTGGAGCCGTAATCCGACCGTACTCGAGCTGGGTTCCGGCATTGATGAACTCGCTATCTGGAAGCCTCGTGCCGAAGGCGTCACCGCCCTCGCGCATCCCTCGCCCAATAACCGGACCTGCTTCCAGCATCGAGCGATGTGCGTAGATGTCAGGATGATCGGTACCCGCGAAGATCTTCGCGCCGCCGGTGTGGTCAGGATGGGCGTGGGTATATATGATCGCCTGCACCGGTCGCGTCAGCCTGTCACCGAACGCTTCGACGATCGCCCTGGCGTCGACAGGATTGGCGCCGGTATCCACGATGATTGATCCGTTGCGGGTCTGCACAAGCGTCACATTGCTGGCAGAGTAGCCAATGGCAACGAAGATGCCCGGAGCGGGCTCTTCGACCCTCTTTCTGAATTCTGCATTGTGATCGACAAGACTTTGCCGGGCCTGTTGCGGGCTCTCACTTGCGCTTGCCACAACTGCAACTGCGCCCAGCAGCAGCCCCAGTGCCGCCCTGCCTAGAATAGTGTGCCGTTGATTCATGCATGGCCTCCTTCATCGCGGCCCGCGGCCGGATTGCCGCCAAAGGCCTGTTTCAAGGACCTAATGCTCTTGCCTATGAGTCAGAGTGAGAACTGCGAATAGTGAGACTTGCCTTCTCGAAATCGAGAGCGAGTCTGACACTGGCTACTGAGCAGCGATGTATTCAGGTAGGTGATCCGCACAGAAGTCCACATAGGTCCGAACCGTATTGCGCGGATGTCGAAGCCTTCGGTAGACAAGATGGATCGGCGACGGGGAGAAAGGATGATTCGGCAGCATCTCTACCAGCCTGCCATTGCGCAGATGCTCAGCCGCCAAGAACGACGGAAGCTCAGTGAGTACATCGCCGGCCAGCACTCTGTCCAGCAACTGAAGGTAGTCGTTAACCATCAGGCTTGGCTCTACAGCGACGGCCATGCCTCCCAGGCGCCAGATCGGCCGATCGTCGATCCCCGAGCCCCACGTCGCGCAAGGAACCGCTCCGATGTCCTGAGGCTGCTTGACGTGTGTCAGTCGTTGGGCCATCTCTGGGTTGGCCACCAGAACATGACGGAAATCGGCGACATGCCGCGCGACGATGGTGTCGTCTGATATCGCGCCCACGCGCAATGCAACGTCGATGCCGTCGGCCACCAGGTCCACACGCCGCTCAGTCGAGTGGACCGACACCCTGATGTTCGGGTTCTCGCGCTGGAATCTACCCAGTAGTTGCCAGACCGGCTTGAACGATTGTGGCAGCGATAGACGCAGGCGCCCACTGAGCGTCGGGCTCTCCAGCAGTGAAGTGCTCTCGAATTCGCTCAACATCTCGATTCCGGGAGACACCTGAGCCAGCAACCTGGTCCCGGCCTCGGTAACGGAGCATCCCCTCGTCGATCTCTCGAAGAGTTGAGTCTGCAGATCCTTTTCCAGTTCAAGCATCCTGCGGCTGACGGTCGGCAAGGGGATACCCAGGCTCTTCGCTGCCAAGGTGAAGCTGCCCTTCTGAGCCGAGGCCACGAATATCCGCAGAGAGTTAAAATCCAGCTTAATAGATCTCATAAATGAGATTGAAACTCCAAAAAATTCGTCTAGCGCCCCGATCTGTGGGAGGCCATCCTATCACCAAGCTCGCGATGACAGGCGCTGATCGACGACATTTATTCGGAGAACGAACATGAACACATCCGCATTGGACTACTTTGGCCGCGATTACAGCTTCCCAAACCAGGTTTGCGGCCTGCCGACAAAGCTCTCGGAAGTGGAAGGCCTGGAGATTGGCCAGTTCCACACGAGCGACGGCGTAAAGCTGTCATATTGGACCGCTGGCGAAGGCATCCCCCTGGTCTTCCTGCCTGGCTGGTCCGCCGGCGGTGCCGACTACATCAACATCATTCATCTGCTCAGCCGCAGCTTTAAGGTTTATGTGCTCGACCAGCGCAATCACGGGCTGTCGGACAAGGTCGAGTTTGGCAACCGGATTTCCCGCTTCGCAGCCGATCTGAATGACTTCTTGATGTCCCAGTGCATTTCCAGCGCGCATCTGTGTGGCTGGTCGATGGGCTGCGCCGTGATCTGGGGTTACCTGGATGACTTCGGCTCGGACCGCATAAGGAAGCTGATCTTCATCGATGAAGCACCGTCGATCTATTCGCACAGCGACTGGACTGAAGAGCAACGCGTGCAGGCTGGTGCGTTCTCTACCTCGGCTGAGCGCATGATCGCCATGTACTACGGCGAGACGCCGGCCAGCCGCCTCATTGTCGATACCGATCTGTTCGACTTCTACAACAGCGACGGAGCACCGGCATTCGAGAACTCGCACGGATTCATGGAGGCGATGGTTCCCCAGGATCGTGTTGCGTTACGCCGGGTGCTCTTCGATCACATCCTCAACGATTGGCGCGATGTCATCCAGCACAAGATCGATCGCCCAACTCTGGTGGTGTCGGGCGAGCATAGCGACTGGGTGCAGAGCCAGCGCTGGATCGCCAAGGTGGTGCCGGACGGTCGGGCAATCATCTACGGCAGGGACGAACACGGCGATCATTTCCTGCATCTGAAGAACCCGATCCGCTTTGCAGGCGAAGTCACTGAGTTCCTTGAAAGCAAGTAGCTGCACCAGTCGGGAAGAAAGCCCCCACACGTGGGGTTTTCTTCGATAGCGCTCAGCAAGCCCTTGGTGCATCTGGCCCTAGGAGAAAGTCTGAGCCACCCTCCCCCCAATGTTGAATGGTGGCCTGGGCGCATGGTCGTAACTTCGAGAGGCACGATCGCACGCAGCACGTTGCTGATCGTATGAGTTGAAAGATTTTTACCGCGAACCTGAGTAAGTGCACGCAAGGTGGGGCGAAAGCAGACATCCACACTCATCCAGCAACACCGGTAAAGCGCTCGCAAGAGGCGAATACGACGATCCGGACCTGAAATCCCGGCCCCATGGCTACAACCGCTACCGGCAGACAATTGGTCCCAGGTTTGGACGGGGCAAGAATCCACACGCAAACAAGAAACCCCAGTCAGCGCAGGGCTACTGGGGTTTATCTGCATCGAAGAACTACTAAAAATTAGAACGGAATATCGTCGTCGGCAAAATCGTCCATCGGCGGAGCCGACTGCTGCTGGGCCGGCTGCTGACGACGCGGGGCATAGTCCTGGCCACCGCCGCCGTATCCGCCGCCGCCCTGACCGCCACCACCTTGCTGCTGGCGCGGAGCCTGCGAGCGCTGCGGACGGTCGCCGCCCATGCCGCCACTGCCGCCTTCACCACGGCCGCCGAGCATCTGCATTTCGTTGGCAACGATGTCGGTGCTGTACTTCTCCACCCCATCCTGGCCGGTGTACTTGTCGTAGCGCAGCTCGCCTTCGACGTAGACCTGCGAGCCCTTGCGCAGGTATTCGCCGGCGATTTCGCCCAACTTGCCGAAGAACACCACACGGTGCCACTCGGTGCGCTCCTGGTTGTTGCCGTCGCGGTCCTTGCGCACGCTGGTGGTGGCCAGGCTCACGCGGGTGATCGCCATGCCGGCCTGGGTGTACTTGGTGTCGGGATCGTTGCCGAGGTTGCCGACGAGGATGACTTTGTTGATGCCGCGGGCCATAAATGCTTCCGATGGTGCGCCAGCGCCGAAGAGGCGCGGCGGTGAATGTCTTGGGGCCAATGTTACCGCACCTGCCCGGCCCGGGCGCCCCCGCACGGCCCGCCTCCGGGCCGGGAAATCCCGCGCCGGCGGGTGGGAATCGGCATCGGCTGGCGGCCCCGCATGTGAGGCCCCGCAACGGTTTTCACCCTGCCCCGGCGGCCACGGCACACGCGGCGGGACGGATCCGGCCCGGGCACCTATAATCGATGCACATCACGAACGCCTGCGCATGACCATCGCCGAAGACCTCCCCACCGTCCTGGGCCTGCCCCAGATCCAGTCCCTCGCCGCGCCCGACATGGCCGCGGTGGATGCGCTGATCCGCCGTCGCTTGGCGTCGGACGTCGTGCTGATCAACCAGATCGCCGATCACATCATCTCCGCCGGCGGCAAACGCCTGCGGCCGATGCTGGTGATGCTGGCCGGCCACGCGGCTGGCGGCTCCGGCCCGGAGCACCACCAGCTGGCGGCCATCATCGAATTCATCCACACCTCGACCCTGCTGCACGACGACGTGGTGGACGAGTCGGACCTGCGCCGCGGGCGCAGCACCGCCAACGCGCTGTGGGGCAATGCGCCCAGCGTGCTGGTCGGCGATTTCCTGTACTCGCGCAGCTTCCAGCTGATGGTCGAGCTCGACCGCATGGAAGTCATGCAGATCCTGGCCGATACCACCAACCGCATCGCCGAAGGCGAAGTGCTGCAGCTGTTGCACGTGCACAACCCCGACACCGACGAAGCCGCCTACCTGCGCGTCATCGAACGCAAGACGGCGGTACTGTTCGCCGCCGGCACCCGCCTGGGCGCGCTGGCCTCGGGTGCGGATGCGCAGGTGCAGCAGCAGCTGTACGACTACGGCATGCAGCTGGGCTTCGCCTTCCAGATCGCCGACGACGTGCTCGACTACGCTGCAGAGGCCGAAGACCTGGGCAAGAACCTGGGCGACGACCTGGCCGAAGGCAAGGCCACCTTGCCGTTGATCCACGCCATGGCGCACTCGGACGAGGCCACCCGACAGCGCCTGCGCGCCATCGTCGAACAGGGCGATGCGGCGGCGATGCCGGAAGTGCTGGCCGCCATCCACGCGACCGGCGGGCTGGACTACAGCCGCCAGCGCGCCGCCGAATACGCCGCTGCCGCCGAGCAGGCGCTGGCAACCCTTCCCGACAGCCCGGCGGTAGCCGCACTGCGCGGCCTGGCGCGTTACGCGGTGGAACGGACGCATTGATCCGGCGCGCTGTGCGCGCCGGACGGGATTTGGGATTCGGGATTGGGGATTCGCAACGGCGGCTCGGTCGCGCCTTTACGAATCCCGGCATTCGATCGCCCGGCGATAAGGCCAGTGCAAATCCATGAGCACACCTCACGAAGGATCCGGAGGACGGGACCACGCTTTTGCAAATCCCGAATCCCAAATCACCAATCCCGGCTACAAACCAAAGCGCTCGTCGAAAAAGTCACCCAACATGCGATAGGCACGCTTGGCGGCACGCGGGTTGTACACGCAACCGGGCGGGCTATTGGCATCGGCTTCGGCGAAGCAGTGCACCGCGCCGCTGAAGTTGACGAATTGCCAATCCGCGCCAGCGGCATTCATTTCGGTTTCGAACGCGGCGATGTCGGCCTTGCTCACGCTCTTGTCGTCGGCGCCGTTGAGCACCAGCACCGGTGTCCTTGCCGAGCCGGCTGACGCCGGGCTGGGCGTGGCGATGCCGCCATGCAGGCTGACCACACCGGCCAGCTGCGCGCCGCCGCGCACCAGTTCCAGCACCGTGGTGCCGCCAAAGCAGAAGCCCACCGCACCGATCCGCGTCGCGTCCAGCGGCGTCTTGCCGGCTTGCGCCTTGAGCACGTCCACCGCTTTCAGCGCGCGAGCGCGCAACGTCGGCGGATCCTTCTTCAGGGCACCGGCGAACTGCCCCGCCTCGCTGTCATTGGCCGGGCGCTTGCCCTTGCCGTACACGTCCGCCACCAGCACCACGTAATCGTTGCCGGCCAGCTGCTTGGCCTTCTGCACGGCAGAGTCGTTGACGCCGCGCCAGTTGGGCACCATCACCAAGCCCGGGCGCCTGGCATCGCCGGCATCGTCGTAGACCAGCACGCCGCTGTAGGTGTCCTTGCCGACCTTCCATTCCAGTGGCTTGGCCTGCATCGCGGCCATTGCCGGAAACGCCAGCGACGCCAGGACGCCGACCAGACCCACACCGCTCCACGACCATTGCTTGTGCATGCGCTTGCTCCCGGGGATGTGCGCGCAGTGTAGGCCGAGCCGGCGTGCAGAAGCGGTCGCGATGCGCACCGGGGGCAGAACCAGCAGCCAGACCATCGGCTGGCAGCGTTCGCGTTCGCATCAGCGCAGGCACAGTTGTTCTCCCGCCGAAGAGGGGTCGGGGTGAGGGTACGGGCGAAGCAGTCGAAGCCTCACCTTTGAAGGGGCGTGGCGAGGCGTTTGTCATTGGGGGCGTTGTCAGATGCTTGAGGCGCACCCTCATCCGGCGCTGCGCGCCACTTTCTCCTCCATGAAGGAGGACAATGTCCCGGTGGGAGAAGGCAAGCACGGGCATCCTGATCCAGCGCCAGTCTCTTGCAAAACCTCTTATCGCGCACCTGTCGAGGAGTTCCATCGACAGCAGCCAGACCGAACGCGTCCAACTGCGCAAGATCGACTCGCACCTTCCACCGCTGCCAGCAGCCGATTGCCGTCGCAGTGCGGCCGGCAACGCCTGACTACTGCACGCCCAAGCCCGGAATCGCGCTGATCGCCGCCGGGTCGAACCCGGCCAGCTGGGCGAAATGCCGACCGCGTGCCACGTAGTCGCTATAGGCGCCGAAGCTGGGTGCGCCCGGCGACAGCAGCACCACGCCGCCCTGTTCGCCCAACGCGTCGCGTGCCAGCTGCATCGCGTGCTGCAGATCGTTGGCGGCATGCAGGCCGAAATGCCCCGACGCGGCAACCGGTGCCAGCAAGGCGTGGATGCGCGGGCCATTGGCACCCATGGTGACGATTTCCAGCGGTGCCTGCTGCGCCATGTGCTCGGCAAAATCCTGCCAATCCAGCCCGCGGTCATGCCCACCGACCAGCAAGGCTACGCGCTGCTGCGCGAAGCAGGCCAGCGCGGCCAGCGAGGCATGCGGTGTGGTGCTGATCGAATCGTTGACGTAGCTGATGCCGTCCACGCTGCCCAGCAACTGCAGCCGGTTGGGCAAGGGGCGAAAACTCGACGCGGCCGGCGCGAGTGCCGCGGCATCCAGCCCCAGCGCTTCCACTGCGGCCAGCACCGCGCACAGATTGCGGCGGTTGTGCTCACCGGGCAGCGGCACGTTGGCGGTATCGAAGATGGCCTGCTCGCCGCGATACACCACCTCGCCGCGCAGATGCCAGCCGTCGGGATGATTGAACCAGCGCACGTCGCTATCGGGCAACTGCAGGCCGCGCAACAGCGGGTCTGCCGCGTTGAGCAGGGCGATCCGCGGGCGGCCTTCGGTGACCAGCGACAACTTGTCGCGCACGTAGCGCGCCTCATCGCCGTGCCAGTCCAGATGTTCGGGAAACAGGTTCAGCACCAGCGCCAGTTGCGGGCGCGCACCGCTGCGCGCGACCTCGCCAGTCTGGTAGCTGGACAACTCGATCGCCCAGTAGGCCGGTGGCGGCTGTGGTGCCAGCACTTCCAGCAGGGGCTGGCCGATATTGCCGACCAGCGCGGTCCGCTGCCCTGCGCTGCGCAGCAGGTGCGCCAACAGCGCGGTGGTGGTGCTCTTGCCCTTGGTACCGGTGATGCAGATCGCGCCGGGCACATCGCCGCTGGCCTGCGCATGCTCGGCAAACCACAGCGCGGTGCCGCCGATGAACTGCGTGCCCTGCGCGGCGGCGGCCAGCGCCTCGGCGCGATACGGGCTGATGCCGGGCGACTTCAGCACGATCTCGAACCGGCCCAGCGCCTGCGCGCTGGCGTCGGTTGCAACATGCAATGCCGCATCGTCCAGCGCCGCGACCTCGCGCGCCTCCTCGGCATTGCAGAACACCGTCAGCGGCTGGGCAGGCAGCGCGCTGCGCAACGCGCGATACGCCGCACGCCCCTCGCGCCCCCACCCCCATAACGCAACCGCCCTGCCCTCAAGCTGCGAAATTCGCACGCACGCGCTCCCACAGCGCCGCCGGGATGCGGTGCTCGCCATCGAGGGCCATCAACGGCTCCAGCTGCAACTCCTGCGGGTCCAGTTGCGGTTGGATCTGCCGGATGAAACGCATCACCAGCGCGTCTTCCTTCCACTCCGCACGCGTTGCCAGCAGCGCCATCGCCGCGCGCGACTCACGGCCTTCGCCCACGCATTCGAACGGCTTGTGGTCCTGGAATTCCAGCAGCGCGTCGTAGCCGCCGGCCTGCGCGGCATCGTCGAGCAGATTGCGCCCGAAGATCCCCACCAGCCGCGTCTTCGGCATGAACGGGGCCAGCGCCAGGAACACGAAGTGGCACTTCGGGCACACCCCGCACCAGCGGTGCACCGGGCGCTCGCCCATGATGTGGAAGTTGCGGTTGCAGCTGGAAAAATGCGCGTCGTAGTGATCGGTTTTGGCGAACTGCCGCGCCACCGCCAGCTCCGACAACGGCCGCAGCAACGAGTAGTAGCGCAGATCGGCGGCCACGTGCCGCTGCACGTACTCGCCGAAAGCATGTTCGAACGCCCAGCCCTTGGACCACTGGTGATTGACCTCGCCGGTCCCCGGAATCTGGCTGCCGTAGCTGGCCGAGCGCTCGTTGGAGAACACCACCTGGTCCACACCGGTCAGCAGCGCCGACAGCACCAGGATGGCCGAGTTCACTGCAGTCACCGGGATATGCCCATTCCAGGCGCCCTGGCGATTGAGTTCGAACAGCTCCGGCGCCAGCACACGGCCGATGTTGAGCATCGGCAGGCCGGTGCGCTCGGCGCAGGCGCGGATGAGCTGCGAGCCGCCGATCCAGCTCACGGTCTGGTCGACGCCGGCCTGGCGCAGTGCCTCGATGCTGACCAGCGAATCCTTGCCGCCGCCGATGGCGACCAAGGCATGCTCGCGCAAGCCCAACGCAGACGCCTCGGCAGCGGCCTGCGCAGCCACCGGAAAGGTGATCTTGCCGTGCAGGTTCAAGCCATTGCGGTAGGCGAATTCGCCCAGGCCGTGCAGATACACGCTTTCCACCAGGGCGGCGGTGTCCGCATCGATGCCGTAGCTGTCGATGGCGATGGTCGGCGGCACCGCGGCCTTGTAGTAACTCACGCCCGCGATCAGGTGCAGCAGGCGCAGGGCCTGTTGCACGGCCGCGGCGTGCGCGCCCTCCAGCACGAACGGTGCGCCCGGTATGGCGACGGTTTCCACCAGTTCCGGGCCCCGGTCGAAGGCATACACCAGCGTCGCCACGCCGGTCTGCGCGTCGAGCGCGCAGCGCACGAAACGGAATGTGGAGATCTGGTGTTTGTCGAAAGCGCTCATGGACTACCTGCAGGAACGTGCAAACGACGCAGATAACGTCGGCACAGGACATATTCAATCATGGAAAACGGCACCGCGGCCCACAGCAGCGGCAGGCAGCCGACCGCGAACAACAGCAGCATGGGCTGTGAGCCGATCACCTTGGCATCGCCGCTCACCGCCAGCGCTACCAGCAGGTACACCAACAGTGCCGGCAGATAGCCGAGCCCGCTCAACAGCACCGTGCGCAGCGCCATGCCGCCGGCCTGCCGTGCCGGGGTGCGCGCCTGGCGACGCTGCTGCCGGCGGCCGGACCACCATGCGCCGGTGCCGGCGGCAAGCACTGCAGGCAGCACCCACTTCAGGCTGTCGGTCCAGGGCATGCGCAGACCGGCCATGTCGATGGCAGTGGACATCGCCATCGACGCAGCGCCTGCCAGCGTGCTGAGCGCCACGAACTCAGCCAGCGGCCGCATCGATGACCTCTTCGCGCGGCAACTCGCGCTGGTTGTAGGTGCTGGCCATCGAATAGCCGTATGCGCCGGCGTCGGCGACCAGCATCACATCGCCCGGTGCGGTGGTGGCCGGCAGCCGGCGACGCTTGCCGAACACGTCCGAGGATTCGCAGATCGGCCCAACAATATCGAAGCTGCCATCGGCCGGTGCATCGAGCCGGCTGAGGTTTTCGATATCGTGCCAGGCGTCGTACAGCGCCGGGCGGATCAAGCTGTTCATGCCCGCATCCAGCCCGACGCGCTGCACGCCATCTTTTTCGATCACCTGGGTGACCTGGGCCAGCAGCACGCCGGCCTCGGCCACCAGGTAGCGGCCCGGCTCGATCGCCAGGCGGTAGCCGGGGTGCACGGCCTTGACCTCGGCCAGGCCCTTGGCCCACACCTCCAGATCGAACGGCTCATCCTCGGCGCTATAGGGAATCGGCAGGCCACCACCGATATCGATGGTCTCCACCGTGCCGATGCGGCGCGCGAAGCCGGCCAGTTCGTCGTACATCATCCGCCAGTGCTCGCCGGTCTCCACGCCACTGCCCAGGTGCGCATGCACGCCGGTGATGGTGACATCGAGCAGGCGCGCGGCCTCCACGAACTCGTCCACGCGCGTGGACGACAGGCCGAACTTGGACGCCTTGCCGCCGGTGTTGACCTTCTCGTGGTGGCCATCGCCATGGCCCAGGTCGATACGCAGCCATACGTTGCGGCCACGGAAGACCTCCGGCCAGTTGCGCAGCGCCTCGACGTTGTCCACGGTGACGGTCACCCCCAGCGCGAACGCCGCTTCGTACTCGGCCCTGGGCGCAAAGCTCGGCGTGAACAGCACGCGGCGCGGCGACAACTCGGGCAGCGTCTGGAAGACGCGACGCAGTTCGCCGTGCGAGACGCATTCCAGCCCGAAGCCGGCCTGCTCCAGCGCCATCAGGATCGCCGGGTGCGCGTTGGCCTTGATCGCGTAATAGCGCTGATCCACCGCCGCGATCTGGCCCAGCGCATGCGCACGCGCGCGCACCGTCGGCAGGTGATAGACGTAGCGCGGGGTGCCGGCCTTGGCCAGCGACAGCAGATGGCTGCGCTCGGCATGCCACCACGGGGTCGGGCGCGCACGCACCGAGCCGATGATCTGCCGCCAGCGCGGGCCGAACACCTCGCCTTCGCTGACCGGCATCGCACCGCTGTCGATCAGCGCCGCGTGCAGGATCGGCAGCAGGCCATCGGCATCGGCTTCATCGATGACGAAGGTCAGGTTCAAGTCGTTGGAGGACTGCGAAATCATGTGCACACGTTCCTGCCCGAACGTGGCCCACACGTCGGAGAGCTTGTGCAGCAGCGAGCGCATGCCGCGTCCGACCAGGGTGATGGCCGCGCAGGGAACGATGATCTTGACCTTGCAGATCTGCGACAGATCCGCCGACAGCGCCGCCAGCACGTCGGTATTGACCAGGTTTTCCGAGGGATCCAGCGACACGGTGACATTGGTCTCGGCCGAGCCGATCAGGTCCACCGACAGGCCGTGCTTCTTGAACAGCGCGAATACATCGGCCAGGAAGCCCACCTGCTGCCACATGCCGATGCCTTCCATCGACACCAGCACGATGCCGTTGCGGCGGCTGATCGCCTTGACCCCGGGCACCGGCTCGGCGCTGCCGTCGATGCTGGTGCCGGGCAGATCGGGGCGTTCGGTATCCAGGATCGCCATCGGCACGCCGGAATCGCGGCACGGCTTGATCGAGCGCGGATGCAACACCTTGGCACCAGTGGTGGCGATTTCCTGCGCTTCGTAATAGTCCAGCCGGGTCAGCAGGCGCGCGTCCGGCACGTCCTTCGGATTGGCGCTGAACATGCCGGGCACGTCGGTCCAGATCTCCACGCGGCTGGCGCCGAGCAGTACGCCGAAGTACGCCGCCGAGGTGTCCGAACCGCCACGGCCCAGGATCGCGGTGCCGCCGTCGGCGTGCCGCGCGATGAAGCCTTGCGTGATCAGCAGGCGCGTGGGCTGCGCATCGAAACGCGCGCGCCAGTCCGCATCCGCTTGCCACTGGCAGGATACCGACAGGCGCTTTGACCATTCGCTCTGATTGGGCTGCGGCGGCAACGCCGACAGCCACTGCCGCGCGTCCAGCCAGCCCATGTCCAGGCCGCTGGCATGCAGATACGCCGCACCGATGGTGGAGGACAGCAACTCGCCCTGCCCCAGCACCTCGGCCTGCCAATCCAGCGTGCGCGTTGCGGCACGCGCATCGGCAAGCAAGGCGTGCAACGCGGCCAGCCGCTCGCCCAGCACCGCGTCTGCATCGAGTTCGAGCTCGGCAACGAACTCGCGATGACGCTGTTCCAGCGCGGCCACGCGCTGCGCGCTGTCGGCGGCGCCATCGGCAATGGCAGTGAGCTCGTTGGTCACGCCCGACAGTGCAGACACCACCACCAGCACGCGGCCGCCGGTTTCCTTCGCCCGTTTGCCCGCCAGTTTTCCAATCGTGTCCCAGCGATGACGACGCGACACCGAAGTGCCGCCGAACTTGAGGACGATCCAACGATCGGTAGAGTGGGAAGCTGACATGGAATAGGCGTTTAGGATTGGGGGAAAAGCCGGTATGCCGGGCGGAACCCCCGATTCTACTGCCAATATCCCTTGCATGACCTCGTCAGTGGTCGCAGTCCCCGGTGTGATAGCGCCGCACCGCAACGGTTTGCGCTGCAACCATCCGCATGAACGCCTGACCCGAGACCGCACACAGATGAGCAAGCACCGCTACCTGCAACTGGACGTCTTTGCCAGCCGCACCGGCTCCGGCAATCCGCTGGGCGTGGTGTTCGACGCGGGTGCGCTGTCGGGCGAACAGATGCAGCAGATCGCCGCATGGCTGAACCTGTCGGAGACGATCTTTTTCCTGCCGGTCAGCGTGCCGGACGCCGATTACCACATCCGCATCTTCACCCCGCGCGCGGAGTTGCCGTTTGCCGGCCACCCCAGCGTGGGTGCGGCGTGGGCAGCGGCGACGCACGGGTTAACCAGCTTCAAGGCCGACGGCCGCCTGCGCCAGCAATGCGCGGCCGGCGTGCTGCCGGTGGAGGTATTCGACCGGCACGGCGCATTGCAGGTCCGGCTGCGCGCCCCGCGCGCGCGCCTGGTGGCGACCGGGGATCACCACACGGCGGCCGTGCAGGCCGCCTGCGCCGGGTTGCGTACGGCCCCGCATCCGGCGGCGCTGTGGAACAACGGCCCCAACTGGTGGCTGCTGGAACTGGCCGATGCCGACGCGGTGCGTCAGGCACTGCCCGATCTTGCCGCCATCACGCGTCTGACCCAGGCCAGTGCGGCCACCGGGCTGGCCATCTACGCGCCCGTCGATGGCGGCGACGAAGACCTGGTCGTGCGCGCGTTCTGCCCCGGCGATGGCATCCCGGAAGACCCGGTCACCGGCAGCGCCAATGCCTGCATCGCCGCACGCCTGCACGGCGAGGGACGCCTGCCGGGCGAGGGTTCGCGCTATGTCGCCAGCCAGGGCCGTGAGGTCGGCCGCGATGGACGCATCCAGGTGGAGCTGGACGCGCAGGGCGAGGTTTGGATCGGCGGAACGACGCTGCAGGTGATCGACGGCCGCATCGATTGGTAAGCTGCGCGCCCTGCCCGCGGATCGCCCCTCATGACCACCCGCCGTTTCCTGCAACTGGATGTGTTCTCCGCCCGCCCCGGCAGCGGCAACCCGCTGGCAGTGGTGCTGGATGCGCAGGGGCTGGACGATGCGGCGATGCAGGCGATCGCGCGCTGGACCAAGCTGCCGGAGACCACCTTCGTGTTCCCTGCGGCCGATGCGCACAGCAGTTACCGGTTGCGCATGTTCTCGCCGCAAAAAGAAGTCCCGTTCGCCGGCCACCCCAGCGTGGGCACGGCGCATGCAGTGCTCGACGCCGGGCTGGCCGCGCCGGACGACGGTCTGCTGGTGCAGGACGGCATCGCCGGGCAGTTGCCGCTGCGGGTGGAGCAGATCGATGGCCACCGCAGCATCGCCATCCGTACGCCGCGTGCCCGCATCGCCGAACAGGTCGCCGCCGACGACCCACGTCTGCACGCCGTGCTGCATGGCTGGCCGCTAGGCAGCCTGCCACCCGCGCTGATGGACGGCGGCCGCACCTGGTGGGTAGTGGAACTGGCCAGCGAAGCTGCCTTGCGCAGCCTGCAACCGGATTGGGACGCAATCGCCGCATTGGCCGAATCCACCGGCAGCATGGGCGTGTTCGCCTATGCGCGCGCCGCGACCGCAGGCAGTTACGACCTGGCCGTGCGCGCCTTTGTCGGCAACGGACGGCGCTTCGAGGACGCCGCCTCCGGCGCGGCCAATGCCGTGCTGGCCGCATGGCTGGACAGCCGCCATGCGCTGCCCGGCAGCGGCCGCCGCTATGTGGTCAGCCAGGGCCGCGAAATCGGCTTCGATGCATTGCTGGAGCTGCGTATCGACGCAGGCGGCGATGTGTGGTCCGGCGGCCAGGTGCAGACGGTGATTCGCGGGACCTTGGACTGGAGTTGAGCGCTGTGGGCTGCAGGGCTGCGGCGTCACTGTCTGCGCCAAATCCGAGACGGCTGGTTCAAAAGCAAACCCGATCAAAATTCTTCTGCGCTGGAGCTCAGCCCGATCGCCATCCCACGCGCGGCGCGCCTGCGTTTGGCTATCGAATCCAGAAATTTTTGCAGTCTTTCGCATGCGCCGTGCCATCGGGCACGATCGCACAACGCTCGCTTACTGCATGGCTTCCAACACAAAAAAACGCTGCGGTCTCCCGCAGCGTTTTTTACAAACGGTCCAGATGCAGTCAATCAGTCGGGGCGTACATCCACGCGCACGCGGATCCGGTCGCCCGGGTTGTAGTCGCTGCGTGTGTGATACATGCGGCCGCCGTATTCGTAGGTCACGTCATAGCCGTCCACGCGTTCGCGCGTGGTGCGGTACGACACCGGCTCGCAGACGCTGACATTGCCCTGGTAGGTGCGGTGATTGGCTTCATAGATCGAGCGACCGGCCGCGACGCCGGCCATGGTGCCGACCGCGGTACCGACCAGACGTCCATTGCCGCCACCCACCTGGCTACCCAGCACCGCGCCGGCGATACCGCCGATCACGCTGGCGACACCGCGATTGGACTCATTCGGCGCACCATAGCCACCGTCGCGGTAGTAGCCGTCGTTACTGGTGTAGTAGCCATCGGAGGGACGGTTGTAGCAGCGCTCGTTGGTGCGCTCGCTGTAGGAGTCCGACACGATGATCGGATCCACGCGTACCACGCGCGCGTATTCGTAGCGACCGTCCTCGTAGCCGCCGCGATAGGTGTCGCGGTAGCCGCTGTCGTAGCGCTGCGCCGTTGCGTTGCCCGCCACGGCCAGACCCATTACCAGAGCACCAAGCACAAGAGTTTTCATTGCGGCAGCTTCACAGGGAGGACACGCTGCCGATGCTCGGCTCGTGGCAGTGAAACCGCCCTGAACCGGACGGGCCGTCAAAAGTCCTATTCAGGTTGTCGCCAGCTGCATGGCGCCGGCGCGTGCGCCAACGCCATGCACCCGCAAGGCGTCAGTTGGAGAATTCGGTATCCAGACTGATCGGCACTGCGCTCAATGCCTTGGACACCGGACAATTCTTCTTGGCGGTATCGGCCAGCTCGCGAAACTTGGCTTCGTCGATGCCGGGCACCACGGCCTTGAGTTTTAGGCGGATCTGCGACAGCTGCGGGCCACCTTCCATCGACAGGTCGACGTCGGCGCGCGTATCCAGCGAGGCCGGCGGGAAGCCCGCTTCGCTCAGCTGCGCCGACAGCGCCATGGTGAAGCAGCCGGCGTGCGCCGCGGCAATGAGCTCTTCCGGATTGGTGCCCTTCTCGTCGCCGAAGCGGCTGCTGAAGGCGTAGCGGGTGTTGTCCATCAGCCCGCTCTGCGGCGTGCTGAGCTGACCCTTGCCGGTCTTGAGGTCGCCTTCCCAGTGTGCGGTGGCGTGACGCGAAATACCCATTGCGGACTCCTGCGATGAAAGGGACCTCACGATAGGGGAGCGGGTGTTACGTGGTGGTGCTGGGATTTGGGATTTGGGATTTGGGAATCGCAAGAGCGGGCCGTGGGTCGGGTTTGTTGGCCGCGCGCTGGGCCATCGGCAATGAAAACCTGTGATCCGGAAATGCCGTTATTGCGTTATTGCTTCGCCACTCAACCGGCGACGCACTAGAGACTGCTGCAAATCTGGCGCAGCACACGTGCATGGCGAGCTTCATGATTTATGCGGTCGATACGATGCAACGGCGTGGCTGCACCTGGCACACAGTGCACACGGTGATGCGGCGCTTCATTTGCCAATGTGGGTATTTCAGCTGCACTGATAGCAGGCGACACGGCGCACTTGGCTCGATGACGCAGCGCTCAGGCGCGCACTTTCCGTATCGATTCGCGCGACCTGACTGGATCGCTTCACGTCCGCGCCCGCCTGGTGGCGGACGCGGGCGTTCTGCTGGTGGCATCAGCCCAGCAGGGTTTCCAGCACCGCCATGCGCACCGCCACGCCGTTGGCGACCTGGCGCAGCACGCACGATTGCGCGCCATCGGCGACCTCGTCGGTGATTTCCACGCCGCGATTGATCGGGCCCGGATGCAGTACCGCCGCATCGCGTCCGGCACGCGCCAGGCGCTCGCGGGTGAGGCCGTATTCGGTGTGGTACTGCTCCAGCGAGGGCACCAGTCCCTCTTCCATGCGCTCGCGCTGCAGGCGCAGCATCATCAACGCATCGGCGCCTTCCAGCATGGCGTCGAAGTCCTGGCCGACCACGCAGCCGTCCAGCATGTCGTCATCGGGCAGCAGGCTCGCCGGGCCACAGACACGGATCTCGCCAGCGCCCAGGGTGCGCAGCGCATGCAGGTCCGAACGCGCCACGCGCGAGTGCTTCACGTCGCCCACGATGACGACCTTGAGCCTGGAGAAATCGGTGCCCTTGGCCTGGCGCAGGGTAAGCATGTCGAGCAGGCCCTGGGTGGGGTGCGCGCTGCGGCCGTCGCCGGCATTGATCAGCGCGGTGCCCTCGCCGGCGGCGGCGGCCAGCGCTTCCACCGCGCCGTCGTCGGGGTGGCGCACCACGAACCCGCGCACACCCATGGCCTCGAGATTCTTCAGGGTGTCGCGCGCGGTCTCGCCCTTGCGGGTGGATGAGGTGGACGCATCGAAATTCAGGACATCCGCGCCCAGGCGCTGCGCGGCGAGATGGAACGAACTGCGCGTGCGCGTGGACGGCTCGAAGAACAGCGTGCACACCGCGGTGCCGGCCAGCACGCTGCGCTTGCCGACGCGGCCCACCGCGGCATCGCGGATCTGGCCTGCGCGATCGAGCAATTGCAGCAACGTGGCGCGCGGCAATCCTTCCAGGGTGAGCAGGTGACGCAAACGTCCATCCGAATCGAGTTGCATGGCGGTCATCGCAGGTCGGGAATCAGGGAAGAGGAGTGGCCTGGTCGGGCGCGGCCAACCAGCGTTCGACGATCACGGCCGCGGCCATCGCATCCAGTGCCTCGGCATCGCGGCGACGCTTGCGCCCATCGGCGCGCTCGCGCGCGAAACGCTGCGCGGCTTCGACCGAACTGGAGCGCTCATCGATCAATACCACCGGCAGCGCGTAGCGCTCGCGCAGCTGGCGGGCGAATGCATGGGCACGCTTGCGCGCCGGCTGGTCCTTGTCGTCCAGGGTGAGCGGGTCGCCGACCACCAGGCCGTCGGGCCGCCATTCCCTGTGCACGCGATCCAGCGCCACCCAGTCCGGACCGCTTGCGTGCATGTTGACCACCGCCACCGCGCGTGCGCCGGCACCCAGCGCGGTGCCGACCGCCACGCCGATCCGGCGCGACCCCACGTCGAAGCCCAGCACCGTGCCATCGGGGCGGATGGTGCCCGCCTCAGGCATGCCCGGAATAATCCGTCAGCCGGAACAGGTCCACCCCGATGCGTCCGGCGGCAGCCTGCCAGCGATCTTCCAGGGCGGTATCGAACAGCACGTCGGCATCGGAAGGCGCGGTCAGCCAGCTGTTCTCGCCCAGCTCGAATTCCAGCTGCCCCGCTCCCCAGCCCGCACAGCCCAGCGCCACCAGCGCGTTGCGCGGGCCTTCGCCGGCGGCCATGGCTTCGAGGATGTCGCGCGAGGTGGTCAGGAACACGCCCTGCCCCACTTCCAGGCTGGAATCCCATTCGCGCGCATCGTCGTGGATGACGAAGCCGCGCTCCGGATGCACCGGCCCGCCACTGAGCACGATCTGCTCGCACAACTGCGCGTCTTCGGTCTCGATCCCCATCTGCGACAGCACTTCGCCCAGGGTGTACTCGGACGGGCGATTCACCAGCACCCCCATCGCACCGTTCTCGTCGTGCTGGCAGATCAGCGCGACACTGCGGGAAAACGTGGGGTCGGACAGCGCCGGAAGCGCGATCAGCAGTTGGTTGGCCAGCGGCGTGGGTAAAACGGACATGGCCGCATTCTAGCCGTTCGTTTCGCCGCGCGCAGAGCCGCTGCCATACTGGCCCCTTGCCGCGAACATGGACCGTACATGCAAACCCTCCCCAGCACCGACAGCCTCGGCCCCGAGATGCCCCTGCCACGCCAGACCCGAGCCTTGATCGTGCTGGTCGCGCTGTTGCAGGGCGGACTGCTGTACCTGGCGGCCCTGGGCGCGCAGCACGGCGTGCGGCCGTTCACCGAACTGGGCGTGCGCATCTGCTGGTACACCCTGGTGATGACAGTGCCCAGCATGCTGCTGCTGAGCCTGCAGCAGCTGCGCGATCGCCGCCTGTGGCAGCACGTGGCAGGCACCACGCTGGTGTTGGCCGCACTGGGCAGCTGGGCGGCGTGGAGCGCCACCGGCGCACCAGCCCTGCAGATCGCCAGTGTCCTGTGGCCATTCGGCTTCACCGTCGCGGTCGGGTGGTTCGTCGCCCTGCCCTGGTTGCAGTATCGCCAGCAGCACGGCCACTGGCGGGCGGACTACCGCACCCTGTTCGACCATGCCTGGCAGAACGCGTTGACCCTTGCGCTGGCGCTGCTGTTCGTCTGGGTGTGCTGGATGGTGCTGTGGTTGTGGGCCAGTCTGTTCGCCCTGGTGAGGATCATGGTCTTTCGCGAGCTGTTCCGCGAACAGGCCTTCATCTATCTGGCCACGGGCGTGATGACGGGGCTGGGCATCCTGATCGGGCGCACCCAGCACCGCGCCGTGCAGGTGATGCGGCAGATCCTGTTCTCGCTGTGCACGGGCCTGCTGCCGCTGCTGGCCACGGTGAGCGTGCTGTTCTTGCTGGTGCTTCCGTTCACCGGCCTGCAGGCGCTCTGGCAGACCCGTTCGGCGGCGACGATCCTGCTGAGCCTGGTGTTCGGGCTGGTGCTGTTCACCAATGCGGTCTATCGCGATGGCGACGTACAGCCGCCGTATCCGCGCTGGCTGCGCCGGGTGGTCGAGGCCGGCCTGCTCAGCCTGCCCCTGCACGCGGCGCTGGCCGCCTACGCCCTGGTTTTGCGCATTGCGCAGCATGGCTGGACCGGCGAGCGCTTCTGCGCAGCCGTGCTGGCGACCCTGGCACTGGCGTACGCCCTGGCCTATGCGTTCGCGGTGCTGCGGCCGCGTGCGGGCCACTGGCTGACGCACCTGGCCAGCGGCAACATGCTGTTGTCGTGGGTGGTGATCGGCCTGGCGATCCTGATCAACAGCCCGTTGCTGGATCCTTACCGCATTACCGTGCACAGCCAGATCCAGCGGCTGGCGACCGGCACGCCCGAGAGCGAGAAGGCGAACCTGGAGTTCCTGCGTTTCGACAATGGCCGCCGCGGCTACCTGGCCGTGCAGTCGTTGCGCCAGAGCCCGGCATTTGCCGGTGATGCCGCGCGCAGGCAGCGGCTGGAACGGCTGCTGGCGCGCACCACGCGCTGGGGCCACGATGAAGAGCCCCAGGAGCCAACGCACAAGGAACTGACCGACCTGGAGCAGATCCGCCAGCGGATCGCCGTGGCTGCCGGCAAGAGCGAACCGCCGGCCGATTGGTGGACCTATCTGCTGACGTCCGCGCCGCGCCTGCAGGATCGGGGAGAGTGCACGCAGAACGACAGCCGCTGCATCGTCAGCAGCGACGACCTGGACCAGGACGGCCGGCCCGATGTGCTGCTCTGCGATGTCAAAGGCGAATACTCGATCGCATGCGTGCTGTATGCGCGCAACCAGGGCGGCTGGTATCAGGCAGGCACGACCCGGTTCTATTCCGGCAGCAGCGATACCCAAACCCTGGCACGCGAGGCACTGCGCGACGGCCAGGTGCAGGCACGTCCCAGCCGCTGGCCGGACCTGGTGCTGCCGGGCGACAGGCGCATGAGCATCAAACCGAGCGAAGAGGGCATCAGACCGGAGCGCACCCCATGAGCGGCTATTGCAGCATCGCCCCGGGCCACCCGGTGCACGGCCATTACCACGACCACGAATACGGCTTCCCGCAACGCGACGAACGCGAGTTGTTCGAACGCCTGGTGCTGGAAATCAACCAGGCCGGCCTGAGCTGGGAGACCATCCTGCGCAAGCGCGCCAATTTCCGGCAGGCCTACGACGGCTTCGACGTGGATACCGTGGCGGCCTATGGCGATGCAGAGATCGACCGCCTGCTGGGCGATGCCGGCATCATCCGCAATCGCCTGAAGATTCTGGCGGCCATCCACAATGCGCAGGTCATCCAGACGCTACGCCGTTCGCACGGCAGCTTCGCGCAATGGCTGGACGCGCATCACACGCTGGACAAGCCGGCCTGGATCAAACTGTTCAAGAAGACCTTCCGCTTCACCGGCGGCGAAATCACCGGCGAATTCCTGATGAGCCTGGGCTACCTGCCTGGCGCGCATCACGCGCAGTGCCCGGTCTACAGGAAGATCGCCAGGCTGAAACCGGCATGGATGCAGCACGCGTGAGCCGGCGCAGACGCGGCTCGGATGCAGCGCCTGGCCGATGCTGATCGGGCGGGCACGCGTCATCGTGCCGGCCTGCGCAATCAACGGCCACGGTAGCGACCAGCGCACTACGCGCCGAACGCGCGCAGATCACACGCCCATGTAGCGATGCGGGCGGTGATTGAACATCAGCACCAGGCTCAGCATCAATGCGCCGATCGCCGAATACAGCACCTTGTCCGGCTTCAATACGAAGAACGCCACCAGCATCAGCATCGCATCGAAGCTCATCTGCACCTTCCCCGCGCTCCAGCCGCGCTCGCGTTGCAGGTAGACGGCCAGGATGCCGATGCCGCCCAGGCTGCCGCGGTGGCGGATGAAGAACAGGATGCCAAGGCCGGACAGCGCGCCGCCGACAATGGCCGAAAACGCGGTGTCCATATGCGCATAATCGGCCCAGCGCGGCAGCAGATTGGTCAGCGCGCCGCAGGCAGCGACCGCCGTGAAGGTCTTCAGGGTGAATTCCCAGCCCATCCGGCGCACGCTCAACCAGTAGAACGGCAGGTTGACCAGCACGAACACCAGGCCGAAATTCCAGTCCAGCGCGTAGTGCAGCAAGAACGCCACACCGGCCATGCCGCCGATCATCAACCCACCCTTGGCGAAGATCGCAAGACCCAGCGACGCCACCAGGGTGGCCAGCACCATGCCCTGCACATCCTCGGCCACCGAGTGGTGATACGCGTGATCGTCGGCCGGGGTGCCGGCCGAATCCGGTGGTGGCGTCAACGGGCCGGAGGTGACCACGGCGCCATCATCGGGCAACGGCTCTTGCTCCGGACGCAGATCGGAATCGGGAAGGCTCACGGGCAGGGGCACTGCAGTGGGGTGCGATATTAGACACTATCGGCCGCCCCGGTTACATCTGAAACCACGGCGAATGCCATGCAAGGGCCAGGCGGTATCGGAACAGCCGGCACGCCGTGTGGACCAGGCGCTGAGCACTGCGCGCCACCGGCGGTGCAGCATGTCCGCTACAGGCCCGTGAACGCGGTCACCTGGCAACCCGCGCCCTGCCGTCCGCCACGCCGGATCGGCGCTCTAGCGAGCCAGCTGTAGCAGCGCAATCGCCAGCGCAGCAAGCGCGCTGAGCGTAAACAACAGCCCGCCGCTGAGCAGCCAGAGAATACTCAGCACGGTGAAGCGCTCGCGGCGCCATTCCGGGATGCCTTGCGCGCGCTTGAAGCGCCGCAGACGCAGATTGACCACAGCGATCGGCAGCCAACCCAGCACCAGGAAGAACGGGCGCGACCTTTCGGAGAACGTCAGCAGCAACAAGGCGATGAAGACCAGGGCGGCCAGCTGGAACATCCACCCGGATCGCGCCTTCAGTCCAATGCTGTTTCCCAGCAGCCGGAAGCAGGTCATCACCCACAGCGGCGCCAGCCCTGCCCGCCACACCGGCGAGATTCGCGGGCGCGCGGTGATCGCCCGCAGTGCGATCCAGTTGCGGTAGAACCAGTAGCCGCCGTAAGCCCCGAAGGTGCTGACAAACATCGCAACCAGCTTCCAGTTGGACGGTGCAAACAGCAGCGCCAGCGGCTCGTCCTCCCAGCGCTGCGCCAGCGGATCGGCGGCAGCGTGCGCGTTGCTGGTGGCTGCAACGGGGGCTTGCGTTATGTCCGAAGGCCTCACCGAACCTCGGCGATCTCCACGCCATCCAGCCCCTGCGCCAGGGTCTTGGCATCGCCGCCCTGCGACAGCTTGATGCGCAAACGCACCTCGTTCTGCGAATCGGCGTAGCGCAAGGCGTCCTCGTAGCTGATTTCACCGGCCTGGTAGAGCTCGAACAGGCTCTGATCGAAGGTGCGCATGCCCAGGTTGGTGGACTCCTTCATGATCTCCTTGAGCTTGTGGATCTCGCCGTCGCGGATGTAGTCCTGCACCAGTGGCGTGCCCAGCATGATCTCCATCGCCACGCGGCGGCCGCGCCCGTCCGGGGTCGGAATCAGCTGCTGCGCGACCACGCCCTTGAGGTTGAGCGACAAATCCATCAGCAGCTGGTTGCGGCGGTCTTCCGGGAAGAAGTTGATGATGCGGTCCATCGCCTGGTTGGCGTTGTTGGCGTGCAGCGTGCACAGCACCAGGTGGCCGGTTTCGGCGAAGGCGATGGCGTGGTCCATGCCTTCGCGGGTGCGCACCTCGCCGATCATGATCACGTCCGGCGCCTGGCGCAGGGTGTTCTTCAGCGCGTTTTCCCAGCTGTCGGTGTCGATGCCGACCTCGCGCTGGGTGATGATGCAGCCCTCGTGCTTGTGCACGAATTCGATCGGGTCCTCGATGGTGATGATGTGCCCGGTGGAATTCTGGTTGCGGTAGCCGATCATCGCCGCCAGCGAGGTCGACTTACCGGTACCGGTGGCGCCGACGAAGATGATGATGCCGCGCTTGGTCATCGCCAGCGTCTTGATCACCGGCGGCAGGCTCAGCTCTTCCACGGTGGGAATGCGTGTCTCGATCCGGCGCAGCACCATGCCCACCTGGTTACGCTGGTAGAAGCAGCTGACACGGAAGCGCCCGACCCCGGACACGCCGATGGCGAAATTGCACTCGTGGGTCTTTTCGAACTCCTCGCGCTGCGAGGGCGTCATCACGTTCAACACCAGGTCGCGACTCTGCTGCGCGGTCAACGGCGTCTGCGTGATCGGGCTGATCTTGCCATGCACCTTGATCGCCGGCGGCATGCCGGAGGTGATGAACAGATCCGACGCCTTCTGATGCGCCATCAGCTTGAGGAAGGAAGTGAAGTCGATGGTGCTCATGGCGTGCTCCTCTGGAGCAGGGATTCGGGAGTGGAGATTCGGGAGTGGCAAGAGCGGGGTCTGGAATGGGAGTCGCCGTTGCGATTCTCCAATCCCGAATCCCGGCTACTCGAATATCCGCTTGTCCTTGGCGTATTCGCGCGCCTGGTTGCGCGTGATCAGGCTGCGCTTGACCAGGTCCTGCAGATGCTGGTCCAGGGTCTGCATGCCGTATTGCTGGCCGGTCTGGATCGCCGAATACATCTGCGCCACCTTGTCCTCGCGGATCAGGTTGCGGATGGCCGGGGTGCCGACCATGATCTCCCACGCCGCCGTGCGTCCGCCGCCGACTTTTTTCAGCAGCGCCTGCGAAATCACCGCGCGCAGCGATTCGGACGGCATCGAGCGCACCATCGGCTTTTCGCCGGCCGGGAACACGTCGATGATGCGGTCGATGGTCTTGGCCGCCGAGCTGGTGTGCAGGGTGCCGAACACCAGGTGGCCGGTTTCCGCGGCGGTCAGCGCCAGGCGGATGGTCTCCAGGTCGCGCAATTCGCCGACCAGGATGATGTCCGGGTCTTCGCGCAGTGCCGAACGCAGCGCCTCGTTGAAGCCGTGCGTGTCGCGGTGCACTTCGCGCTGGTTGATCAGGCACTTCTGCGAGGTGTGCACGAACTCGATCGGATCCTCGACGGTGAGGATATGGCCGTATTCGTTCTTGTTGATGTAATCGATCATGCCGGCCAGGGTGGTCGACTTGCCCGACCCGGTCGGGCCGGTCACCAGGATCAGCCCCTGCGGCTGGTCGATCAGCTGGCGGAAGATCGGCGGGCAGCCCAGGTCTTCCAGCGTCAGCACTTCGGAGGGAATGGTACGGAACACCGCACCGGCACCGCGGTTCTGGTTGAACGCATTGACGCGGAAACGTGCCAGCGAGGGAATCTCGAACGAGAAATCGACCTCGAGGAATTCTTCGTAGTCGCGGCGCTGCTTGTCCGACATGATGTCGTATACCAGCGCGTGCACCTGCTTGTGGTCCAGCGCCGGAATATTGATGCGACGGACATCGCCATCGACACGGATCATCGGCGGCAGCCCTGCAGACAGGTGCAGGTCCGATGCCTTGTTCTTGACAGAAAACGCCAATAGTTCAGCGATATCCATGCGCTGCTTTTCCCCTAGGCTGCGATTGGAAGGTACTCCCCGGCCGGCAGTATAGCGTTCTGGCAGCGCGCGGGAAGCGGCCGGCCGCCGGTTCAGGCCGGCAGACCCGTGCAGGACTGAAGGCGTTGTTTTTCGGGCATGAGCGGCACGGCCCCTGCCCGCATCCGGACGCAGGTAGCGCCAACCGCGCCCGGCAACCGCCGCACATGCGCGCCGACCTGCCGCCCGATACGCCTGCGTGCACGTCCGCCTCCTTCTTCTATATACGCCGCCTGCCGCTGTGCGCTGGAAGCCAGCCACCGGCAGCGGCACACTAGCGTCCCCGTCCTTTGGATATTCCCGTGCCGGTTTCGTCGCTGCAGCAGATTCTCGATGCCATCCAGGCCGCGGCAGCCCAGCATGCCCGTAGCGAGGTCCGCCTGCTCGCAGTCTCCAAGACCAAGCCTGCCGAGGCCATCGCCGCGCTGGCCGCGCAGGGACAGCGCGCATTTGGCGAAAACTACGTACAGGAAGCCGAGACCAAGGTCGCCGCGCTCCGCGCATTGCAGCTGGAATGGCACCTGATCGGCCACCTGCAATCCAACAAGGCCGAGCTGGCCAGCCGGTGCTTCGACTGGGTGCAGACAGTGGACCGCCCCAAACTGATCCCGTTGCTGGCGCGCCATCGCCCCAACGATCGCGCACCACTGAATGTGCTGATCCAGGTCAATATCGACGATGAGGACAGCAAACACGGTTGCGCGCCGGAGACGATCGACGCGCTGGCCGACGCCATCGCACTGCAGCCGACGCTGCGCCTGCGCGGACTGATGGCCATCCCTGCACCGTTTCCCGAAGCGGCGCGGCGCGCACAAGCGTTTAGCCGCATGCAGGGGCTGTTCCAACAACTGAAGCAGCGCTTCGCGCAGGTGGACACCTTGTCGATGGGCATGAGCGCGGATTTCGCCGAAGCGATCGCGGCCGGTGCCACCATGGTGCGGGTGGGCACGGCACTGTTCGGCGCGCGCATGTCCTCGCCCGAGGCATCCGCCTGATCCGCGCTGCGTGCCGGCACTATCCATTCCTGTCTACTGGAGTCACCGATGACCCTGCCCCCTGCGTCTGCATCGTCCGCCAATGCCGGATCCATCGCCTTCATCGGCGGAGGCAACATGGCGCGCAGCCTGATCGCCGGGCTGATCCGGCAGGGCGTGCCGGCTGCAGGCATCCGCGTCGCCGAGCCGGTGGCCGAACTACGTGCGTCACTGTCGCGCGACTTCGGCGTGGAGACGCTGGATGACGCGCGCCAGGCTGCCGACGGAGCGGACATCTGGGTGCTGGCGGTCAAGCCGCAGGTCATGCCTGCGGTGTGCACGCAGCTGGCCGATCTCGCTCAAGCCCGGCAGCCGCTACTGCTGTCGATCGCGGCCGGCATCACCGCAACGCAGCTGCAGCGTTGGTGCGGCGGCGATGTGGCCGTGGTCCGCGCGATGCCCAATACCCCTGCCCTGCTCGGTGCCGGCGTCACCGGGTTGTACGCCACTGGGCGCGTCTCCACGACCCAGCGCGCGCAGGCCAGTCGGTTGCTGCAGAGTGCCGGCGTCACCGTGTGGATCGAGGAGGAAACCCAGATGGACGCGGTGACCGCCGTCTCCGGCAGCGGACCGGCCTATGTGTTTCTGCTGGCCGAAGCGATGGAAGCGGCGGCACGGGCGCAAGGGCTGCCGGCCGACAGCGCCCGCACGCTGGTGCTGCAGACCCTGCTGGGCGCGGCGCGCATGCTCACCGAATCGGGCGAGTCGCCCGAAGTGCTGCGCCATCGGGTGACCTCGCCCAACGGCACCACCCAGGCGGCCATCGAGACATTCCAGGCCGGCGGTTTCGAAGCGTTGACCGCGCAGGCGATTGCCGCAGCCACCGAACGCGGCCGCAGCCTGTCGGCTGCCAACGATTAGGCGAGCTGTGCCGGCTGCAAGGCCGACGGTCGATGCAGACGGGCAGCACTACGCAGTCCCGGACCAAGCATCGGTCGAGCGCACACCTGCAAGCAAAACCGCGCGGCGATGCGGGGGTGCAGCGCACTGGCGCAGTGCCGCCGCCGCACTGCAGCGCCTCCATGCAAAGCTCGCATGCGGACAGTGCAATCGATGCCAGGCACTGTCGCGCCGACAACGTCCTGGCGCGGCGTTGCCATCGCCCACCAATGCGTGCACCGACATCGCGCCACGGGCTGAGGGTATCTGTGCGAGCGCGCGCCTGCTCGCGCAACCCGCCTGCTGCTTTGCGGCAGATGCGAGGCAGACCTGCGCGTCGTACGTGTTGGGCACGCTGTTTTGTCCGCGTTCTGCGCCGCCGGTGAACGAATCCCGGTCGAAAGACGCTTTTTTTCGGCGGTTTCATCGTTTACCTATTGGCGGCGCGCAGCAGTTGCCCTACATTTCGCGTTGCCGACCGGGTCGGCAGACCCAACACCACCAACGAATACGGAACGCATAACCCATGGCAAAAACCGCCGCTAAGAAGGCTGCCCCCAAGAAGGCAGTGAAAAAGGTCGCCGCCACCAAGACCGCGAAGCCGGCCAAGGCCGCTACCAAGACCGCCGCGCCGAAGCCGATCAAGGAAGCCCTGAGCAAGACCGGCCTGGTCGCGCACATCGCCGAATCCACCCAGCTGGCTCCGAAGGACGTCCGCGCCGTGCTGGCTTCGCTGGAAGCCACCGCACATGCGTCGCTGAGCAAGAAGGGCGCTGGCAGCTTCACCCTGCCGGGCATGCTCAAGATCACCTCGGTCAACGTGCCGGCCAAGCCGAAGCGCAAGGGCATCAACCCTTTCACCAAGGAAGAGCAGATCTTTGCCGCCAAGCCCGCAACCTGCAAGATCAAGGTGCGCGCGATGAAGCGGCTGAAGGACGCAGCGCTGTAATCGCGCCTGCATCCGGTGTCATCGAGACGGCCTGCGGGCCGTCTTTTTTTGTGTTTCCCTGCCGTCTTGCAAGCGGTGCGATTGGACACACCACATCGCACTCATCGCCGCTTGCCTACCATGGCAGCGAGTTCGCACCCGAGTCCCCGATGACCGCACTCTCCCCCCGCAGCCCTGCCCGACGTGTGCGCCGGCTGCTGGTGTCGATCGCCCTGCTGTGCGCCTTGGGCGTGGCAGTGCGCTGGGCCTGGCAGTCGCCGATGGCCGAACGCCTACGCACCAGCTGGGAGTTGTCACGGATGCCGCCGCCGCAAGCGCTGCGGGTGCCGGTGCACAACGTGCGTGCCCGGCAGATCGCCGATACCTTCGGCGCGCCGCGGGGACGCGACCGTACGCATGCCGGGGTCGACATCTTCGCGCCGCGTGGCACTCCGGTGGTGGCATCGACACGCGGCGTGGTCAGCGCCATTCGCGATCGTGGCCTGGGCGGCAAGCAGGTCTGGGTACTCGGCCCGGCGATGGAGCGACACTATTACGCGCACCTGGACGCCTGGGCGGCAGGCCTGGCCGTTGGTGACGTGGTCGAGCCCGGCACGCCGTTGGGGATGGTTGGCACCACCGGCAACGCGCGCGGCACGCCGCCGCACCTGCACTATGGTGTGTACGGGCGCAACGGTGCGTACGATCCGCTGCCGTTGTTACGCAAGAGCGCGGCTTCTCCGGTCGACTGAGCACGCTGGAACACTGCGTCATGGCCCGCCCTATCGAGCGCGTCGCGGGCTGCGCCTATGGTGGCCCTATCCTGAAGTGACGCGACCACCATGTCCCGAAAACGCTATCGCATTACGGTCACGCCCATCGAGAACGACGGCCGCCCCTGCGACGACCGTTGCACCATCGAGTTCGAACAGCGCTCGCGCGCCGACTGGATGCGCCTGCTCGAAGAACTGCACCTGCGTCGCGACCTCAGCAGCGACGAGTGCGCTGCACTGACGGTCGGCTCGCAGTTACTGGAAGACCTGGCCGCACGCCCACGCGCACGGCCCAGCGATGCGCTGGACGCCTTGCGGCCCAGGCTGCAGGTGCTGCTCGAGCGCCTGCAGCGCGTGCATCCCGCGCCCTGAGCGCACAGCTGGCTGCTGGCGCCGTTACACTGCGCGCTTCGCGGACGGAGAGGTGCCATGCGCTGGATCGCCATTGCCATATCGCTGGCCGCATTGGTCGGTTGCAGCTGTCAACGCACCGCAGATCGCGCGATCGACGCGACAACACCCGCGTCCACCGCCACCGCGCCGCCACCATCGACTGGTGCAGCCGATCGCGACGCATCTTCGCCTGCCACGGCCGATTCGCCCGCTGCTGCGCAAGCGCGTATCGATCTGGCCGAAGCAAGCGCCACCGTGCAACGCTATCTGGGCGCCCTGCCCGGCGCCGCACGTGCCGATGCCGATGCACTGTGGACAGGTGGGCGTCCGCCACCGGTGCCTGACGACGCCGTGCTGCGCGCGATGACCGGCATCCAGTCGATGCGCATCAACAACGACCCACCGGTCCTGCTGGACCCGGACAATCCGCAGCGGCGGATCGAAGTGCCGGTACGCATCATCGTGCGCGGCGCATCGGGCACGCAGCAGCTGGTTGGCGCTTATCGCCTGCAGCCGCGCGCAGGCAGCGACACCTGGGAGATCTACTCGGCCACGCTGCAGCCGGTATTGCGCTAACCCGTGGTTCACCGACGCTGGCTAAGGTTGTCTCACCTGTAGCCGGAGTCACTCGATGAAACTGCGTTCGCTTGCCGGATCCGCGCTCGCCCTCGCCTTGGGATTGCCTGCCAGCGGCGCCTGGGCGGCGCCTCAGATCCAGGGACACCAGATCAGCGTGCAGGCCAGCGATCTGCAGCAGTATCTGGGTGGCCGCTTCCCGCAGACGCATGACGCGCTCGGCGGCCTGATCGAAATGACCGTCAGCAACCCGGCGCTGTCGCTGCCGCCGGGCGACCGGATGAAGATGGCCTTCGACCTGGCGGTTGCCACCGCCGGCGCTGCGCCGGCGCCAGTGGGCAATGTCACCTTGACCAGCGCGCTGCGCTACGACGCTGCCAAGCAAGGCTTCTATCTGGACCAACCCAGCATCGACGATTTCCGCCCGGCCAATGCCGGCGCAAAGCTCGACCACAGCACCCGGCAGTTGCTCAATACCTGGCTGGCCGACTATGCGCGCAAGGAGCCGATCTACCGCATCGACCCGGCGATCGCTGCCGCCATGGGCGCGGTGCAGGTGGAGTCGGTGGGAATCCAGAACGGACGCGTGGCCGTCAACTTCAACCAGAACATCGAGCAACTGGTACCGGCAGCGGCGCTATCTGGGAAATAGCCCGCTCGCATCACAGGTGCATCAGGCAGCCCCCCAGGTGCGAGGCAATCAGCGCCTGCACGAAGGCCCGACGCGACAGCGCCGGGCCTTCCCTCATCGGATGCGCAGTTAGGCTGCCAGCGCCTTTGCGACCGCAGCACTGAAGGCAGGAATATCGTCAGGCTTGCGGCTGGTGATCAGCTGGCCGTCCACCACCACTTCCGCGTCCTGCCAACGTGCGCCGGCGTTGCTCAGATCGGTCTTGACCGACGGCCACGACGTGACGTTGCGGTCGCGAACCAGGTCGCTTTCGAGCAACAGCCACGGCCCGTGGCAAATCGCGGCAACCGGCTTGTTCGCCGCGGCGAATGCACGAATGAAGCCGATCGCCTGCTGGTCGGTGCGCAAGGTGTCGGGATTGAGCACGCCGCCGGGGAGTACCAGGGCGTCGTAGTCTTGCGCCGTCGCCTTGTCCAGCCGACGGTCCACCGCCACCGAATCACCCCAATCGGTGTGATTCCAGGCGCGGATCTTGGCCGCATCGCCCGGCGCGATCACCTCGACCTTGGCGCCCCAGGATTCCAGCAGGCGCTTGGGTTCCTGCAGTTCGGATTGTTCGAAGCCGTCGGTGGCCAGCACGGCGACGGTCTTGCCAGAAAGCGAATACGACATGCGGGGCTCCTCACTGAAAGAAGCACGCACCGTAGGCAGCGCGGCGTTGCGCATCCGTGAACCGATGTCTGCGTCGCGTCAGCGCGCAACGCGCCTGCACATGCTCAGCGCTTGGGCTGCAGCATCGTGCCGGTGCAGTTCTTCGAGCCGCAACGGCATTCCCAGATCTTCTTCAGACGCGGCGTATGCCGTTCGCTCAGGGTGATGCCGTAGTTGTAGGTGAGTTCTTCGCCGGGCTTGATGGCGCGCTTGGCCTCGATGAAGATCTTGTCCTTGCTGCGGTCGTCGCCCTCGGCCTCCTCGATCACCGCTTCGCAATTGGGATTGCAGCTGTGGTTGATCCAGCGCGCGACATTGCCTTCGTAGTTCGCATCCAGCACGTAATCGTCGCTGAGCGTAAACAGAAAGGTATGCCCGCTTTCCACATCGCCGGTGTCGTCGGCGTCCACCTCGGCATGCGTGCGCAGGCGCCCCTTGTACTGGATGATGCGCTCGCCCTTGCGGAGCGGGGCGAGGGCGAACATGCCATTGCCGTGGATACGTGACTTGCGGGCGGCAACTTTGCGCGACATGTAAGGGTCCGGTGAGGGGGCCGCCCATTGTGACTGCAGCGCGCCGATGCGCCAAGCACAAGCGCGCCATTGTCGGCAACGGCTGGCCCTTGCCGGCGGCTGAACCGGGCGATTGGCCCTGTCGCGCCCAAAAGAGTACAATTTCGGTCCGCTTTCGGATTTGCCCGCCCGCCCATGTTGCGCGTCACCAAACTCACCGATTACGCCACCGTGGTGCTGACCGTGCTGGCCGCGCGCAGCGAACAGGTGCTCAGTGCCAGCGAGCTGGCCGAGCAGGCCGGCCTGGAAGCGCCGACCGTGAGCAAGATCCTCAAGCCGCTGTCGCAGGCCGGGCTGGTCGAAGGCCTGCGTGGCGTGCATGGTGGGTACCGGCTCGCGCGCGCAGCCAGCGACATCACCCTGGTGGAGATCGTCGAGGCGATGGAAGGCCCGCTGGCGATCACCGAATGCAGCCAGGACCACAGCCAGTGCGGCATCGCCCACACCTGCGGCGTGCGCTCCAACTGGCGCCTGATCAACGACGTGGTGGGCGATGCCCTGCGCCGCGTGACGCTGGCGCAGATGCTGCAGCCCCTCTCCCTCCCTGGCGACAGCCGCCGGCGTTCCATCGCCGCGCGTGTCGCGACCACCTGACCTGTAGGCAGCCCGATGGCCACCGAACTTGCTCCTCCGCAGAATGCGCAGATCCTCGAACGGCTGGGCCGGCGTTACGACGCCGGCTTCGTTACCGAGATCGAATCCGATTCGCTCCCGCCCGGCCTGGACGAAGATGTCATCCGTGCGCTGTCGGCCAAGAAAGACGAGCCGCAGTGGATGACCGACTGGCGCCTGGACGCTTACCGCCATTGGCTGAAGATGCCGATGCCGGAGTGGGCGAAGCTGCAGATCGCACCGATCGATTTCCAGGCGCTGAGCTATTACTCCGCACCCAAGGGCCCGAAGTACGCTTCGCTCGACGAGGTGCCCAAGGAGCTGCTCGACACCTACGACAAGCTCGGCGTGCCGCTGCACGAGCGCGCCAAGCTGGCCGGGGTGGCGGTGGATGCGGTGTTCGATTCGGTCTCGGTCGGCACCACATTCCGCAAGGAACTGGCCGAAAAGGGCGTGATCTTCTGCTCGATGTCCGAGGCCATCAAGGAGCATCCGGAGATCGTCCGGCAGTACCTGGGCAGCGTGGTGCCGGTCGGCGACAACTACTTCGCCGCGCTCAACTCGGCGGTGTTCTCCGATGGCAGCTTCGTGTTCATCCCCAAGGGCGTGCGCTGCCCGATGGAACTGAGCACCTACTTCCGCATCAATGCCGGCCATACCGGGCAGTTCGAGCGCACCTTGATCGTGTGCGAGGACAAGGCCTATGTATCGTATCTGGAAGGCTGCACCGCGCCGATGCGCGATGAGAACCAGCTGCACGCCGCCGTGGTGGAGCTGGTGACGCTGGAAGATGCCGAGATCAAGTACTCCACGGTGCAGAACTGGTACCCGGGCGACGAGGAAGGCCGCGGCGGCATCTACAACTTCGTCACCAAGCGCGCCGAATGCCGTGGCGCGCGCAGCAAGGTGACCTGGACCCAGGTCGAAACCGGCTCGGCGATCACCTGGAAGTATCCCTCGTGCGTGCTGCTCGGCGACGATTCGGTGGGCGAATTCCATTCGGTGGCACTCACCCACCACCGCCAGCAGGCCGATACCGGCACCAAGATGATCCACATCGGCAAGCGCACCAAAAGCAAGATCGTCAGCAAGGGCATCAGCGCCGGGCGCGGCCAGAACACCTACCGCGGCCTGGTCAAGGTGGACCGTAATGCCGATGGCGCGCGCAACTACACCCAGTGCGATTCGCTGTTGATCGGCAAGCAATGCGGCGCGCATACCTTCCCCTATATCGAGGTGAAGAACCCGGGCGCCACCGTCGAGCACGAGGCCACCACCTCCAAGATCAGCGACGACCAGCTGTTCTACTGCCGCGCGCGCGGCATCAGCCAGGAAGATGCGGTGTCGCTGATCGTCGACGGCTTCTGCAAGCAGGTCTTCCGCGAACTGCCGATGGAGTTCGCCGTGGAAGCCAAGAAGCTGCTGGAAGTCTCGCTGGAAGGCAGCGTCGGCTGACGCTGCCTTCGAGAGTCGGCATTAGGGATTGGGGATTCGCAGAACCCCGCACCGATGCCGACCGGCTGACCCGCTTTTACCAATCCCAAATTTCGAATCCCCAATCCCCATGCTCAAGATCACCAACCTCCACGCCAGCATCGCCGGCAAAGACATCCTCAAGGGCCTGTCGCTGGATATCCAACCCGGCCAGGTGCACGCCATCATGGGCCCCAACGGTGCCGGCAAGTCCACGCTGGGCAATGTGCTGGCCGGGCGCGATGGCTATGAGGTCGGCGAAGGCAGCGTGCAGTTCGACGGCAAGGATCTGCTCGACCTGCCGCCGGAAGAGCGCGCCGCCGCCGGCCTGTTCCTGGCCTTCCAGTACCCGGTGGAAATCCCCGGCGTCAACAACACCTATTTCCTGCGCGCCGCGCTCAATGCACAGCGCAAGGCGCGCGGCGAAGACGAGCTGGATTCGATGCAGTTCCTCAAGCTGGTGCGGCAGAAGCTGGCCGTGCTGCATCTGAAGGACGAGCTGCTGCACCGTGGCGTCAACGAAGGTTTCTCCGGCGGCGAAAAGAAGCGCAACGAGATCTTCCAGCTGGCCGTGCTCGAACCCAAGCTCGCCATCCTGGACGAGACCGATTCGGGCCTGGACATCGATGCGCTCAAGAGCGTGGCCGATGGCGTCAACGCCTTGCGCTCGCCGGAGCGCTCGTTCCTGGTGATCACCCACTACCAGCGTTTGCTCGATTACATCAAGCCGGACGTGGTGCACGTGCTGGCCGAAGGCCGCATCGTGCAGAGCGGCGGCCCGGAGCTGGCGCTGGAGCTGGAAAAGCACGGCTACCACTTCCTGAAGGACCGTGTGGTGCCCGAGGTTGCCGCCTGATGAGCGCCTTGCTCGATTCCCTGGCGCGCGGCTTCTGCGGCGACGACAGCCGACGCGTCGAACTCGATGCGGCCCTGCACAGCGGCCTGCCCGGCCCGCGTGCCGAAGCCTGGAAATACACCTCGCTGCGGCAGCTGGAGCGGCGCAGCTTCCAGCCCGCGCCGCTGGTGCCGACGCTGGTCGACGCCGCCGCGCTGGACGAGATTCCCTCGCCGCGCCTGGTATTCGTCAACGGGCGGCCATCGCAGGCGCTGAGCGATCTGTCTAGCTTGCCCGACGGTGTGCAACTGGACACCTTGTCCGCGTCCCTGGCCGAGAACGGCCAGGCGCAGCAACTGCTTGGCCGGCGCTTCGACGGCAGCGACGAGATCTTCGCCCGCCTCAATGCCGCACTGGCCGACGAAGGCGTGCTGGTACAGGTGCAGGATGGCGCGCAGGTCGCGCTGCCGCTGCACCTGGTGTTCGTCAGCGTGGCCGGCGAACACGATCTGGCCTGGCATCACCGGCATTTGATCGCGTTGCGTGCCGGCGCGTCGTTGAACGTGGTCGAGCATCACCTGCATGTCGGCGATGCGGCGCACCTGGCCAACAGCCTGATGCACGTGCACCTGGCGCAGAACGCGGTGTTGTCGCACGCACGCGTGCAGGCCGACAGCGCGCAGGCCACCTCGCTGCTGCGCACCGATGCGGTGCTCGCGCGCGATGCGCGCTACCAGCGCGTGGATCTGGAACTGGGCGCCGGCCTGTCGCGGCACGAACTCAACGTGCGACTGGAAGGCAGCAATGCCCGGCTCACCGCCAACGGCGTGCTGCTGGGTAATGGCCGCCGCCATGTCGACACGCGCCTGGGCATCGAACACATCGCCCGCGATACCGCCTGTGAGCTGCTATGGCGCGGCGTGGGTGCCGATCGCAGCCGCGTGGTCTTCCATGGCGGCATCCGCATCCGTCCCGGCGCCGACGGCACCGATGCGCGGCTGTCCAACAAGAACCTGCTGCTCTCGTCCAATGCCGAAATCGATACCCAGCCGGTGCTGGTGATCGACGCCGATGAAGTGCAGGCCGCGCATGGCGCCACCGTCGGCCAGCTCGACGACAACGCCTTGTTCTACCTGCGCTCGCGCGGCTTGCCGCAGGCGCAGGCGCAGCGCTTGCTGAGCGCCGCGTTCTGCCACGAGCCGTTGCGAGGACTGCCGGACGCGCTGACCGCGGTGCTGGCGCTGCAGCTGGACCGCGCCTTGAATTCGGCGGGCGTGGCATGAGCATGCCGGCCGTTCCGCAGCACGCGGCGCCAGATTGGGACCGCGTGCGCTCCGATTTCCCGCTGCTGATGCGGCAGGTGCACGGCAAGCCGCTGATCTATTTCGACAATGCCAACACCGGGCAGAAGCCGCTCCAGGTGATTGCGGCTACCGACGAGTTCTATCGTCGGCAGAACGCCAACGTCAGCCGTGCAGTGCATGCGCTGGGAACCGAAGCAACCGATGCGTTCGAAGGCGCGCGCAGCAAGCTGGCGCGCTTTCTCAACGTGCGCGCCGACGAGCTGGTGCTGTGCAGCGGCACCACGTTCGCGATCAACCTGGTGGCCTATTCGTGGGCGCTGCCGCGGCTGGGCCCGGGCGATGTGATCCTGGTCTCGCGCATGGAGCACCACGCCAACATCGTGCCGTGGCAGCTGGTGGCCCAGCGTACCGGCGCCAGCATCCGCGTGGCCGAGATCACCCCCGATGGCGCGCTGGATCTGGACGCCCTGCGCAAGGCGATGACGCCCGAGGTCAAGCTGCTGGCCGTCACCCATGTGTCCAACGTATTGGGCACGGTGAATCCGGTGCGCGAGATCTGCCGCGACGCACGCAAGCGCGGCATCGTCACCGTGGTGGACGGTTCGCAGGCGGCGCCGCACCGGCGCATCGACGTGGCCGCGATCGGCTGCGACTTCTACGCCATCACCGGCCACAAGATGTGCGGCCCCACCGGCACCGGTGCGCTGTGGGCGCGCCGGGAGCACCTACAGGCGATGCCGCCATTTTTAGGCGGCGGCGAGATGATCAAGGAAGTCAGCTTCGAGGGCACCGTGTTCAACGAGGCCCCGCACAAGTTCGAAGCCGGCACGCCCAATATCGCCGGCTTCGTGGGCCTGGGTGCGGCAGTGGACTATCTGGACACCCTGGGTCTTGCGCATGTGGAAGCGCGCGAGGCGGAACTGCTGGCGCACTTCACCGAGGAGCTCCAGCGCATCGACGGCCTGCGCATCTTCGGCACCACGCCGGACAAGGCGGCGGTGGTGTCGTTCCTGGTCGAAGGCGCCCACGCGCACGACCTGGCCACCCTGCTCGACCTGGAAGGCGTGGCCATCCGCTCCGGCCAGCACTGTGCGCATCCGCTGCTGCAGTACTACGACGTGGCCGCCACCTGCCGCGCATCGCTGGCGTTCTACAACACCCACGACGAGATCGAGCGGTTTGTTGCTGCCCTGAAGAAGGTGCGGACGCTGCTCGGGTAAGTATTGGACCCTTCAGTTCTCTGCGCCGTTGCAGCTCCCTTCTCCCGCCGGGAGAAGGTGCCCCGAAGGGGCGGATGAGGGCACGCGCGAAGCCTGGCGTTGTTCGACTGCGCGAGCGCTTCGCTCCGTACCCTCACCCCAACCCCTCTCCCGACGGGAGAGGGGCTTGCTCAGCGGATCCTGCGCGCACCGAGCTGACCGGCGTGCATATCTGATGCAGCAGACCAAGCACCAGCGAATCCCGAATCTCGACTCCCGACTCCCGACTCCCGCCCCCCGATTCTCGCTAAACTGCCCCACATGCAGACCACCACCTTCCGCACCGCCACCGTCGATGACATCGACGCCCTTGTCCAGCTGGTGACCTCGGCCTATCGCGGCGACAGCAGCCGTGTGGGGTGGACCACCGAGGCCGATATCCTCGATGGCGCCCGTATCGATCCGGCCGTGCTGCGTCAGGACATCCTGCGCGAGCGTAGCCTGGTGCTGCTGGTCGAGCAGGACGGCCGCCTGCAGGCCTGCGCGCATATCGCCGACGATGACGGCGCCGGGTATTTCGGCATGTTCGCAGTGGATCCCTCGCTCCAGGGCAGCGGGCTGGGCAAGACTCTGCTGGCAGAGGGCGAGCGCATCGTGGCCAGCGAGTGGAAGCTGCCGCTGATCCGCATGAGCGTGATCGACGTGCGGCACGAGCTCATCGCGTTCTACGAACGGCGCGGCTACCGCCGTACCGGTGTCTTCAAGCCGTTCCCCTATGGCGACGAACGGTTCGGCGTGCCATTGCGCCAGGATCTGCGCTTCGAAGTCCTGGAAAAACGCTTCGAGCACGCCACGCCGTGAGCGAAACCTGGACCTTCGTCTGCGCCAGCGACGCACTGCTGCCAGGCGAATTGCAGACCGTCTGGGACGAGGTGACCGACACCCCGATCGTGGTGTTCAACCTCGACGGCGCGTTGTATGCCCTGGAAGACCGCTGCAGCCACGAAGACTACGAGCTGTCGCCCGGCAGCTTCGACCCGGTGGCAGGCACCATCGAATGCCAGCTGCACAGCGCACGGTTCGATATCCGCGACGGCCGCCCGCTGTGCGCGCCCGCCTATACCGCCGTACCCAAGTTTCCCGTCAAGCGCGAACACGACGGCATCTGGACCCGCGACGACCGCTAAACGCGCCGTCGGCCAGACGCAGGCAACGCGACAGGGCGGTGCGCCCGGCCGACGAACGCCGCCTGTCGGGCGGGTTTGCAAAGAAGAATGATTTGCATTTAAGATCGCATTTCTTCAGGCCTTCTTAACAACTGGCCTTCTGCGATCCCATGCACCCAGCCCTGCACAGCCCCTGCTCCACCCCGTCATCGCGCCTGCGCCCGGCGGCGCTGCGCCTTGGCGTACCGGAGGGGCCGCTGCGGCGGCGCACAGCGTCGGGCTAGCCGGCGCGTCCTTTCTGTCGTCATCCCATCCCGCATCCGCCGAGCCGCCGCCAGGCCGGAGCATCGTTTCCTTCTTCGAGACCCTCCATGACTCCCAGGATTTCCCCGCTCGCGTCGGCCGTGCTGTTGACGCTGTCCGCTCCTGCCATCGCCCAGCCCGGCGACGCGCCCGCGCCTCCCGGTGCGGTGGATCTGGATGCGATCCGGGTACAGCAGGAACGCGCGCAAAAACCGTCCTCGCCCAAGTACACCGAGGCGCTGCGCGACACGCCACAGACCATCACCGTGGTCACCAAGCAGACCATGGACCAGCAGAACCTGCTCTCGCTGCGTGACGTGCTCAGCACCCTGCCCGGCATCACCTTCGGTGCCGGCGAAGGCGGCGGCGGCTATGGCGACAGCATCAACCTGCGCGGCTTCACCGCCAGCAGCGATATCACCACCGACGGTGTGCGCGACAGCGCGCAGTACAGCCGCAGCGACACCTTCAACCTCGAGGCAGTGGAGCTGATCAACGGCGCCAACTCGGCGATGTCCGGCGCCGGCTCGGTCGGCGGCAACATCAACCTGGTCACCAAGACCGCCGGCCAGGGCGACTTCACCAACGTGCTGATCGGCGGCGGCAGCGACCGCTACGGCCGCCTTACCGTCGACAGCAACCACGATTTCGACAACGGCACCGCGGTGCGTCTGAACGCCATGGGCCACACCCAGGACGTGCCGGGCCGCAATGAAGAGTTCCGCCACCGCTGGGGCTTTGCGCCGTCGGTCACCTTCGGCCTGGGCTCGGACACGCGCTTCACCCTGAGCTACCTGCACCAGCACGACAACAACCTGCCGCAGTATGGCGTGCCGTTCGCGCTCAGTCCGTTCAACGATGGTCCGTTGCCGGGCGTGGATCCGGAAACCTACTTCGGTTACCGCAACACCTCGCGTCAGGAGATCGACGTGGACATGCTGACCGGGGTGCTGGACATGGATTTCAGCGACACCTTCAAGCTGCGCAGCCTGGCGCGCCTGCAGCGGGTGGACCAGTTCCTCAACGCCACCGCGCTCCAGGGCACCTGGTGCCTGCCCAACGGCACCGATCCGTACACCGGGCGCGCCTGCGTCGGCCAGCCGCCGGCCACCTGGAACCCGAGCAGCGGCCCACGCGGGCTGGTGCGCGATACCGAGAACTTCATCGCGCACAGCCAGACCGACCTGACCGCCACCCTGCACACCGGCGCGATCGAGCACCGGGTGGTCGCCGGCGTGGCGATCAGCAAGGAAGACTTCGAACTGGACAGCGGCACCAGCTTCCGCAATGCCGACGGCTCCACCACCGGCATCACCTATCCGCAGCAGTCCTTCGATAACCCGTACAACATCTGGACCGGCCCGCAGAACTATGTGCGCACCGGCCACAGCAAGGGCAGCCTGACCAATCAGGCCGTCTACCTGTTCGACACGCTGCAGTTCAACGAGCAGTGGTTGCTCAACCTGGGCGGCCGCTATGAACACAATGAAGGCGACAGCACGACCTATACCGTCAATGCCGCCGGTAACGTCACTGGCGTGGCCGCCGGCTTTCCGGCCGGCAATGAGGAAGATCTGTTCTCCTATCGCGCCGGCCTGGTGTTCAAGCCGGTGGACAACGCCAGCCTGTATCTGTCCTACGCCAACAGCAAGACGCCGTCCAAGGCCTCGGTCAACGGCTCGTGCACGCCGATCGCCACCGCCACCGCTGGCGCCAACTGCAATGTGGCGCCGGAAACGGCGGTCAACATCGAGCTGGGCGGCAAGTGGGATGTGCTCAACGAGCGCCTGGCGCTGACTGCAGCGGTGTTCCGCAACGAGCGCCAGAACTACAAGGTCAACAGCGGCGACCCGCTGATCCCCGAGCAGGTGCTGGACGGCAAGGCGCGCGTGGACGGCGTCGCGCTGGGCGCGGCCGGCTACCTGACCGACCGCTGGTCGATCTTCGCCAACTACACCTTCCTGGACAGCGAGGTGCTGCAGAGCGTGTCCAATCGCACCGCCGGCCTCACCGGCGACCCGGTGGCCGGACGCGAGCTGGTGCAGACCCCGCGCAATGCAGGCAACATCTGGACCACCTACACGCTCGACCAGTGGACCTTCGGTTATGGCGTCACCTACCAGGGCGGCTTCTATCCGAACAATGCCTCGACCGCGGCCTACATCAAGACCGACGATTACTGGGTGCATCGCGCGATGGTCGGCCTGCGCGTCAACGAGTGGCTGAGCCTGCAGTTGAACGTCAACAACCTGTTCGACGAGGAGTACTACACCAGCGTGCGCAACAACCTCACCGTCAACGCCGCCGGCACGGTCACTGCAGGCAATGGCTGGGCGATCCCGGGCGAAGGCCGCTCGGCGGTATTGAACGCCACCTTCAGCTTCTGACTCAGCCAGGCGCCATCCGCCCCGTGCGGATGGCGTGGAGACCGCCGCATGTTGTTGCCCATTCCCGATGTCCTCGATGCCGCGCAACTGGGCGCGTTGCGGGCGCGTCTGGACGCGGCCGACTGGGCCGACGGCCGCATCACCGCCGGCCATCAATCCGCGCAGGCCAAGGACAACGCGCAACTGCCCGAAGACAGCCCCATCGCGCGCGATGCCGGCGCGCTGGTGCTGGACGCGCTGTCGCGCAGCAGCACCTTCTTCTCCGCGGCGCTGCCGCGGCGGATCTATCCGCCATTGTTCAATCGCTACAGCGGCGGGCAGTCGTTCGGGTATCACGTGGACAACGCGGTACGTTACGACCGCAGCCGTGGTGGCGCCGAGCCGGTGCGGACCGATGTTTCCGCCACACTGTTCCTCAGCGACCCGGATAGCTACGACGGCGGCGAGCTGGTGATCGAAGACACGTATGGCACGCAATCGGTGAAGCTGCCGGCCGGGCATCTGCTGATCTACCCCGGCACCAGCCTGCACAAGGTCACTCCGGTCACCCGCGGCACGCGTGTGGCCGCCTTCTTCTGGATCCAGAGCATGCTGCGCGACGCCGCCCAACGCCGGCTGTTGTTCGAACTGGACGTCTCGATCCGACGGCTGACGCAGGACACCCCGGGCCATCCGTCGCTGATCCAGCTCACCGGCGTGTACCACAACCTGTTGCGGCAGTGGGCCGATGTCTGAGCCCGCGCTTGACCCCGCACTGCGACGCACGCAGCCCGAGCAGGCCATCGCGGCGCTGCGCAAGGCCGCGGCCGGACAGGACAGCCATGCGCAGCTGTTGCTCGCACAACTGTATGCCGAAGGACGCGGCATCCCGGCCGATCCGGCCATGGCGATGCTGTGGTACGAAGTGGCTGCCAATGCCGGGCAGCCGGCGGCCATGAACCAACTCGGCCGCTGCCACGAACTGGGCTTTGGCACCCCCGTCAACGAAGCGCTGGCCGCGCTGTGGTACCGCCGCGCCGCCGAGCATGGACTGGACTGGGGCATGTACAACCTGGCGCATCTGTACGCCTCCGGGCGCGGCGTGGCACAGGACCAGGCGCAGGCCCTGGCGCTGTATCGCCAGGCCGCCGAACGCGGGCACGCCAAGTCGATGAACTTCCTGGCCCGCTATCTCGACCAGGGCCTGGCCTGCAGTGCCGATCCGCATGCCGCGCGCCACTGGTATCGCCGCTCTGCCGAAGCCGGCGACTTCCGCGGCCAGGCCAGTTACGCCACCTTGCTGGCCGATGCGGGCGCGCTCGATCAGGCCGAGCAGTGGATGCGCCGCGCCATCGCCGGTGGGCATGCCGGCTTCCTGGCCCAGCTGACCGCCCTGCTCGGCAACGCACCGCAGCCGCGCCTGCGCGCACTGCTGGGCGAGGTGGCGGCGCGGCAATCGCGGCTGCAGGCAACCGCCGCCGCGGACCCGGCCTGAGCCCGGCATGTCGCTGCCTGCTTCCGCAATCGCCGGTAACCAGCAACGCCGCGGATTCTGGCTGCGCATGTTGCATCAATGGCACTGGATCAGCTCGGCGCTGTGCCTGATCGGCATGCTGCTGTTCACCATCACCGGGCTGACCCTCAATCACGCTGCGCGGATCGAAGCCAGCCCATCGACCGAGCAACGCACGCTCACCCTGCCAGCGGCATTGTTGAAAACCCTGGGCAGCCGGCAGGACGGCAATGCACCGCTGCCGCCACGCGTGGCGCAGTGGCTGGGGCGCGAACTGGATATCAGCATCGGCACGCGCAGCGGCGAATGGTCGCCGGACGAAGTGTATGTCGCGCTTCCGCGCCCCGGTGGCGATGCCTGGCTGAGCCTGGACCGCGGCACCGGTGCGATCGAGTACGAGCGCACCTCGCGCGGGGCCATCGCCTATCTCAACGACCTGCACAAGGGCCGCAATGCCGGGCCGGCGTGGGGCTGGTTCATCGACGTATTCGCCATCGCCTGCCTGGTGTTCTGCATCACCGGGCTGTTCCTGCTGCATCTGCATGCGCGTCAGCGCCGCATGACCTGGCCGCTGGTCGGCCTGGGCCTGCTGATCCCGCTGCTGCTTGCCCTGCTGTTGATCCACTGACCCTTTCCTTGGAGACGACCATGCGCGCCACCCTGACCATCGCCCTGAGCGGCCTGCTCGCCATGCCGGCGTATGCGGCCACGCTCGATATCAACGTCGAGATCCCCAAGCTCAACGTCGCCGAATACCACCGCCCCTACGTGGCGATCTGGCTGGAAGGCGCCGACCAGAAGGTCGCCGCCAACCTGGCGGTCTGGTATCAGTCCAAGGACACCGCCGAGGGCCACGGCACCAAGTGGTTGCCGGATCTGCGCCAGTGGTGGCGCAAGAGCGGCCGCACGCTGCAGGTGCCGGTCGATGGCGTCACCGGCCCGACCCGCCCGGCTGGCGCGCATGCGCTGTCCTTCAGCGACACCAAGGGCGCATTGAAGTCGCTGCCGGCCGGCCAGTACACGCTGGTGGTGGAGGCCGCGCGCGAAGTGGGCGGCCGCGAACTGGTCAAAGTGCCTTTCACCTGGCCGGCGACAGCGCCGCAAAGCGCCAAGGCCAGCGGCAGCAGCGAACTGGGTGCGATCAGCCTGAGCGCCAAGCCTTGATACCGGGCGTCGGCACGGGGCGGCAGCCGCCCTCATCCCTGCCCCGGCCGGCGCAAACTGCAGCGCGTCTTGCGCATTGTTCATCATCACGCATCCAGCCAGCGCCACAACGCGCGCTGATCAGACACGCGCCCACCGCCTTTCGCATTCTCAAGGAGTTGTCATGCAACGTTCCCTCGTCCTGATCGCCCTGCTCGCCGCAGTGCCGGCCACCGCACTCGCGCACAAGGCCTGGCTGCTGCCCTCGCAGACCGTCATCGCCGGCGAAGCGCCGTGGATCACCGTCGATGCCGCGGTGTCCAACGACCTGTTCTATTTCAACCATGTGCCGCTGCGGCTGGACAACCTCAGCATCACCGCACCCGATGGCAGCGCGCTCAAGCCGGAAAACCCGGCCACCGGCAAATACCGCAGCGTGTTCGACCTGCAGCTCACCCAGCCCGGCACCTACAAGCTCGGCATCGTCAATGCCGGCCTGTTCGCCAGCTGGAAGCAAGACGGCAAGCCCAAGCGCTGGCGCGGCAACGAAGCCAGCTTCGCCACCGAAGTCCCCAAGAACGCGCAGGACCTGCAGGTGTCGCAATCGCTCAGCCGCGTGGAAACCTTCGTCACCCGTGGCGCACCGACCACCACCGTGTTCAAGCCCAGCGGCAAGGGCATCGAGCTGGTGCCGGTCACCCATCCCAACGACCTGGTCGCCGGCGAAGCCGCACAGTTCACCCTGCAACTGGATGGCAAGCCGGCCGCCGGGCTGGAGATCGAGATCGTGCGCGGCGGCACCCGTTACCGCGATGCGCAGAACGAGATCAAGCTCACCACCGATGCCAAGGGCAGTTTCAGCGTGACCTGGCCGGAGCCCGGCATGTATTGGCTGGAAACCAGCAGCGAAGACAGCAAGACCTCGCTGCCGCAGGCCAAGCAGCGTCGCCTGGGCTACGTGGTGACGCTGGAAGTGCTGCCGCAATAAGAGCGGCCGACCACTGCCGCGCAGCCGCCAGGCAGGCGCGGTCGGTGCCCGGAATCGGCGCGTCCCGCGTGCGCTCCGGCTTCTGAGCACCGTCCACATCCACTGGCGACTGCTGGCTACGTTTCTTGGCCGGCAAGTAACGCCAGCGCATGCAACGGTCCTGGAGACGCTCCAGGGCCATTGCACGACGGCGCCGTCGCACCGTCCTGCGTTGCGTGCGGCGACCGACCACGCCGGCATGGCCGGGATGGTCCGCACTGCCGACGGCATCGACCGCCGAACCACCAAGACGCTGATGCAATCGGCAACGCCGCACGTCACCATCATGCACCTGCCGCAGCGCCCGCTCACCAATCCACGTATGAACTCAGTTGCTTCCGCAGACACCCCGCTTGCCACCCTGGGCGGCCGCAGCATGGGCACCACCTGGAGCGTCAAGCTGGTGGCGCCACGCAGCTACGACCTGCATCCGCTGCACGCGCGCATCCAGGCCGCGCTCGACCGCGTAGTCGCACAGATGAGCACCTGGGAATCGGACTCGGATATCAGCCGCTACAACCGTATGGCCGCCGGCCACTGGCAGACCCTGCCGACAGAGTTCCATACCGTGCTGCGCACCGCGCTGGACATCGCCCAGGCCAGCGACGGCGCCTTCGACCCCACCGTCGGGCCGATGGTCGAGCTATGGGGCTTTGGCGCCAGCGGAAGTCGGCGACGGGTGCCATCGCCCGAGCAGATCGCGCTGGTGAGCCTGCGCTGCGGCTGGCGGCGCCTGGAACTGGATGGCCCGCGTGTCCTGCAACCGGGCGCGGTGGCGCTGGACCTGTCCGGCATCGCCAAGGGCTATGGGGTGGATTGCGTACACCACGCCCTGCTACAGGCCGGCATCGCCAGCGCCTTGATCGATGTCGGTGGCGAACTGTTCGGCTATGGACGCAAGCCCGACGGCAGCGCCTGGCGCGTACTGGTCGAATCCGCCCCCGACGAAGACGCCGGCTCGGCGTTGCCGCCACGGGTGCTCGCCCTGGATGGCGTGGCCGTGGCCACCTCCGGCGACCGCTGGCACCGCTTCGAGAGCGACGGCCTGCGCTACGCCCACACCTTCGACCCGCGCACCGGCGCACCGATTCCGCATGCGCCCGCCGCGGTCACCGTCCTCGCCGCCGATGCCATGCATGCCGATGCCTGGGCCACCGCCATGACCGTGCTCGGGACCGACGCCGGGCTCGCCTACGCGCAGCAGGCCGGCCTTGCGGTGCGCTTTCTGACCCGACACGACGGCAGTCTGCACGAAGCCATGAGCCCCGCATTCGAGCGGCATCTGGCCGCATCATGACAGTGGCACGCGCACGGGTCTGGCTGGGCAATGGCGCGCTGCTGCTCGCCCTTGCCGCCATCGCTGCATGGCTTGCCAGCCTGCACGAAGGCGCATGGTGGAGTGCGCCGACGCCGCAGCGCTGGCAGTGGGCAGCACTGGGTCTGACGCTGTATGCCGCGGTCTGCGCTGTCATTTTCATCCGCAGCCGTCAGCGGGCCGGCGTGAGGAATGCAGACAGTAGCGGCACGCTGATCGCCTGGGCCAGCCAGACCGGATTCGCCCGCGAGCTTGCCGAGCGCAGCGCGGCCGCACTGCAAGCAGCCGGCCTCGCAGCGTATCCGCTGCCGCTGGACGCGGTGGATGCCGATCTACTCGCCCGCGTGCCGCGTCTGCTGTGCATCGTCAGCACCACCGGCGAAGGCGATCCACCCGACCATGCACAGGCAGCCGAGCGCCATTGGCTTGCCGACAATGCGCGGGACCTGGCTGCCGTGCACTATGCGGTCCTGGCCCTGGGCGACCGCCGCTACGCGCAGTTCTGCGCGTTCGGCCGTCGCATCGATGCCGGCCTGCAAGCGCGCGGTGGCACGCGCCTGTTCGAGCGCATCGACGTCGACAATGCCGACCCACGCGCCTTGCTTCAGTGGCAACATCGCCTGGCTGCACTCACCCCTGCGCTGGCGAGCCAGCCAGCGTGGAGCGTGCCGACCTATGCGAGCTGGCAGCTGCGCGAGCGTGTGCATGTCAATCCCGGCAGCGCCGGCGCACCGATCTATCGGCTACGGCTCGCACCCCACGACGGCGCGCTGCCGCAATGGAGCGCCGGCGACATCGCCGAGATCGCGCCGCAGAACGCGCCTGCGCAGGTGGAGGCCTGGTTGCAGCGGCACCGCTGCGATGGTGCGCAGATGGTCGATGGGCGTACCTTGCGCGACTGGCTCGCCGGCGCGCAGCTGCCTGCAGATCCGGATGCATGTGCAGAGCCAGCTGCATGCGCCGATGCAAGAGCGGAAACGGAAACAACGTTACAGCCTGCAGGACTGGCGGCACTGGTGCATCACCTGGTCGCGCTGCCGCATCGCGAGTATTCGCTGGCGTCGATCAGCCAAGAAGGGCATGCCGAACTGCTGGTCCGCCAGCATCTGCATGACGATGGACGGTTGGGGATCGGCAGCGGCTGGCTCTGCGTGCATGCGCCTGTCGGCGCCACCATCGCACTGCGATTGCGCAGCAATCCGGGGTTTCATCCCCCCGCGCCAGAGCAACCCATGCTGCTGATCGGCAACGGCACCGGCATCGCCGGTTTGCGCGCACATCTGCGCGCGCGCATCGCCGCCGGCGCGCGCGACAACTGGCTGATCTTCGGCGAACGCAACGCCGCATGCGATGCGCTCTACGCCAACGAGTTGCAGCAGTGGCAGCAGGCCGGCTGGATTGCACGCATGGACCTGGTGTATTCGCGCGACCACGCCTCTCCGGCACGCTATGTGCAGCACGCGCTTGCCGCCGAGGCCGACACCCTGCGCCAATGGATCGATCGCGGCGCCTGCCTCTATCTCTGCGGCAGCCTGCGCGGCATGGCACCCGAAGTGGACACTACACTCGACGCCATTCTGGGCCCGGCGACCAGGCAGGAGCTGCTGCAAAGAGGGCGCTACCGCCGCGACGTGTACTGAGCGGACGCCGCCAGATCTCAGGCAGGCGTCCTGATCAAGCAGCAGTTCTGCCGGGATCTATCTTGGGATGGAACCCACGCCGTGCAGGGTTCTTCAGTGAGCGTGCATGCCTGCAGCTGCCAACCTATTGCAACGGACCACGAGCAGCCGACAGGACGACATCTGGCCAGCCACCGCACCGGCCAGCAAGCGGTTGCTGTGTAGCGGCCAAGCGTTCACGGCCGGCGCTCAGAACCCTCACCACCGCGCATCCCGCGGTCTACGCGGTCCACGCGCGCAACCTCACACGACGACGGCTCGCTACGCACTACCGGCCGCACCAACCCGGATCGCCAGCAATTCGCCGCCGCCATCCAGCACATAGCGGGTCCGCGTCGACGCACTTAGCCAGGCGGTATCGCCGGCCGCCATGGCCGGCAAGCCACTTTCGCGCCCGAAGCTGGCTTGCCCGGCAAGCAGATGGATCGCCCAGGCACTGCCCGGTTCTGCGAAGAACAGCATGGTGCCGACCAACGGCCGATGCAGCAGCTCGGCCTGCAACAGATCGCGTCGCCACATCAGATTGAAATCCTGCGTCGGCCCGTCCAGCAGCACCGCGCTCACTGCATCTTCGCCGGCAAATCGCACGCGTTGATGGGGCGGCATGACATCGACGCATCGGCCACGATGCGCAGGATTCGCAACAGGATGCCCAGCGCTGCTCAATACTCCACTGCCCACCGAACGTGCGCCGACACGCGCCGCCCCACTCGCCTCTGCACTACCACCGGTCCCGTCACCTGCAAGGATTGCGGTGTCGGTGTCGGTGTCGATGTCTACATCAGCGTCGGGGTTGGAGTTGGAGCCGGAGTCGGAGTCGGCATCGATACTTGTATCGGTATCGACATCAACATCGCCAAACTGCAGACGCATGCCATTGCCGCGTAGCAATACCAGCTCACGATCGATGCCAGGAAATGCGGAGAACGCGGCATCTTGCTCGATCTCGGCAATCGACAGGCGCAAGGCCCATTCCGGCGTATCGCCCAACCGGAGGATCTCGCGCGTCCAGCCCAATTGATTGCGCCACCGCTCCCGGCGGTACTCATTGGCCGGAATCACCCGGCTGCTCAGGTCTGTTAGCTGCATCGGCGCATTGTGCCCGAAGCGCCATACCCGGTCGCGGCCCAATCCTGGCTCCGTGCACGCCGTGCCTGCGTTGCGATCTGGCTCCTGCACAGGCATTCACCACTGCCACGCCACAAGACCCTGTCCGACTTCGCCGACATCGGGCCAAGGCTCCCGAAGCGGATCGACGCCTCCACGTCTCGACGTCCACAAGCCGTTCCAGCCCCCACTGTCCGGGCCAGCGCTTTCCACCGGCAGCACCGCGCTGCGTCTGGCTCAGATCCGCCCAACGAAAAACGCCCGGCTGCACATCCAAGTGCAACACCGGGCGATTCCACGTCCTTGTCGGCTTCCAGCCATCCCCCAGACATCCTGTCCAGTTAGGTTGCGGCCACGCATCCTCGCGTCGAACCGTATCTCGGATCCCTTCCCCTCAACGCCGCCCCACCGGTTTCACCGCCGCCCCCTTGGCAGCCTTCTTGGCGGGCGCCATCGTGGCCCCCACTTCGATCAGGTCGCGATTCCGTTCGACCGTCTTGAGTCCGATGCCCTTGACCAGTGCCAGCTCCTCGGCACTTTTGAAGGGACCGTTTGCCTGACGGTGCTCGACGATTGCCTCGGCTTTTGATCGCCCGACATTCGTCAGCACCTTGTCCAATTCCTCAGCAGACGCGGTGTTGATATCGACCTTTTCCAGCGCGTACGCATTCGAGGACAACAGCAACGCCAGTAGCAGGGACTTCAGGACTACGGTAAATGACTTCATTGCAACGCTCCTTGTGGCTTGGGTGATGGTCCTAGCCAGCATTCCTGCCGGCGGAGCCAGTGTCCCGCGCCACATGCAGCAATCCTATCGCCAACGAACTTTTCACACAGCCGGTGAACTGCGCGCCGCCTTGTAGGGAAATCCCTACCCCATGTCACGGGCGTAGAATGTGCTGCTACGTCACGCATTCGGAGCCTTCATGGACAGCGCCAAGATCGACCAATTCATCAGCGACACCTGGGACCGCGAGATCGTCCCGCAACTGGTCGATTACATCCGTATCCCCAACAAGTCGCCGATGTTCGACGCCGATTGGGTGGCCAACGGCTATATGGAACAGGCCGTGACCCTGATGGAAACCTGGGCGCGGGCGCAGGCCATCGACGGCATGCAGGTCGAGGTGGTGCGCCTGGAAGGCCGCACGCCGTTGATCTTCATCGAGATCCCGGCCACCGGCGCCGAGTCCGGCGACGACACCGTGCTGCTGTACGGGCACCTGGACAAGCAGCCGGAGATGACCGGCTGGGACGCCGACCTCGGCCCGTGGGAGCCGGTGCTGCGCGGCGACAAGCTGTATGGACGCGGCGGTGCCGACGACGGCTACGCGATCTTCGGTTCGCTGGCCGCGATCCTGGCGCTGCGGACCCAGGGCCTGCCGCATGCGCGTTGCGTGGTACTGATCGAGGCCTGCGAAGAGTCAGGCAGCTACGATCTGCCGGCCTACGTGGATCACCTGGCCCAGCGCATCGGCAAGCCGTCGCTGGTGGTGTGCCTGGACTCGGGTTGCGGCAACTACGAGCAGCTGTGGTGCACCACCTCGCTGCGTGGCCTGACCGGCGGCAACCTCAGCGTGAAGGTGCTGGAAGAAGGCGTGCATTCCGGCGATGCCTCCGGCGTGGTGCCATCCAGCTTCCGGCTGCTGCGCCAGCTGCTGTCGCGTATCGAAGACGAAACCACCGGACGCATCCTGCTCGACGGCCTGCATGTGGAAGTGCCCGCCGAGCGGCTGACCCAGGCCAAGGCGGCAGCGGCGACACTGGATACCGCGATCTTCGACAAGTTCCCGATGGTCGAGGGCCTGGTGCCGATGCATGAGGAGCTGACCGAACTGGTGTTGAACCGGACCTGGCGCCCGGCGCTGTCGATCACCGGGGTGGATGGCATGCCGCCGCTGGCCTCGGCCGGCAACGTGCTGCGCCCGCACACCGCAGTGAAGCTCTCGCTGCGATTGCCGCCGACGGCAGACGGCAAGGCCTGCGGCGAACTGCTCAAGGCCGCCCTGCTGCGCGACCCGCCCAATGGCGCGCAGGTGAGCCTGGAGCTGGAAAAGGCCTCGTCGGGGTGGAATGCGCCGGCGATGGCACCGTGGCTGGCAAAGGCCATCGACGATGCCAGCCAGGCCTTCTTCGCCAAGCCGGCGATGTACATGGGCGAAGGCGGCTCGATCCCGTTCATGGGCATGCTGGGCGAGAAGTTCCCGGGCGCGCAGTTCATGATCACCGGCGTGCTGGGGCCGCATTCCAATGCGCATGGGCCCAACGAGTTCCTGCACATCCCGATGGGCAAGCGGGTGACTGCCTGCGTGTCGAAGGTGATCGCCGAGCATCACGCCGCCTGCCTGCGCGGGGAGACCAGCGGCTCGCCGGTGGCCGCCGATAGCGGCACCCGGCATGGCGGGCACGGCTGCTGCTGAGCCCTGGGGTTGGCCCTTGCATGCAGTCGGGTGCAGGGGTCGTCGGATGCGCCGTGTTGTTCGGGATTTGGACGAGAAGCCGTGGAGCCCGGGTGCCTGGCGGGCATACCCCAACTCTCACACTCCGTCCCCTCACCCCCACCCTGCTCCGCGGCGCGGGCGCTCCAAGGCACGCGCGAGTGGCGCGCAAGCTGTGCCTTCTGGCCCCGCAGGGAGAGGAACTTTTGGCGGTGTTGTTCCGATAGTCCCTCCTGCCGACGACTTCTGCGTCTTCAATCAGCGTTTCGCTGCATCCCATCCGGAATCGCGCGGCGCGAACGCCAGCTTGTTGCACGTACTCGATCAAGGTCGCCAGCGTTGTGCGCGCAGCGCGGGTGGCCGGCATCCGAAATGCTAGTCTGCCGATCCCGTTCGCTCTGGTGCTGCGATGAACACATTGTTTGGTAGCGACAGCTGGCTCTACATCCTGCTGGTCGGATTCGTGGTCGGGTTGCTGGCGCGTTTCATCACGCCCGGCACGCAGCGCCTGGGCTGCCTGCTGACCATCGTGCTGGGCATTGCCGGCGCGGTGGTGGCGAGCGGGTTCGGCCGTTACATGGGCTGGTACCGTCCGGGCGAGCCTGCCGGATTCCTCGGTGCATTGCTCGGTGCCATCGCCATCCTCGCGCTGCTGCGACTGTTCAGCGGCAGCAAGCGCTGAACGCGGCATTTCCATCACTCACTACGCAGCAACGAACCATGATGTCTTCGCCTTCAGAGACCGCGCGCGACGCGCTTCGCCTGCAATGGGCGCGCCACGCGCTCGACGATCCGCATGCCAGCCTGCAACGCGCCTCGGTCGATGCGGGATTTCGCAGCTATTGGCGCACCAACGGGCGCGGTGCCGATCGCATCCTGATGGATGCGCCGCCGGAGCTGGAAAACGTGGCGCCATGGCTGCGCATGCAGGCCTTGCTGGGCGCGCATGGCGTGCGCGTGCCGCAGGTGCTGGCGCAGGATCTGCAGACCGGTTTCCTGCTGCTGGAAGACCTGGGCGTGCCGACGTTGGCACAGGTGCTGAGCGATGCCAATGCTGACGAACTGCTGGACGGAGCGATGACGCAACTGCTGGTGCTGCAGCGCATTCCGCCCCCCGCCGATAGCGGCACTTTCGGCGAAGCCTTGCTGCAGCGCGATGCCGGCTTGTTCGAGGACTGGTTCCTGGGCCAGCACCTGGGCGTGCAGCTGGGCTGCGCGCATGCCGAGCAGTTGCAGCTGGTGCAGCGCCGCTTGATGGACAACGCGCTGGCGCAGCCGCGCGTGTTCACCCATCGCGATTTCATGCCGCGCAACCTGATGCCGGTACCCGATGGTCCGGCGGTGCTGGATTTCCAGGACTGCGTGATCGGCCCGATCGCCTACGATCCGATCAGCCTGTTCAAGGACACTTCGGTGAGCTGGCCGATCGCCCGCGTGGATGGCTGGCTGCAGCGCTACCATGCGCGCGCCGTTGCAGCCGGATTGCCGGTTCCGCCGCTGGCGCAATTCCTGCGCGATGCGGACTGGATGGGCGTGCAGCGGCACCTGAAGAATCTGGGCATCTTCTCGCGCCTGAGCCACCGCGATGGCAAGCACTGGTATCTGGACAACGTGCCGCGCTTCATCGCCTACCTGGACGAGGTGCTGCCGCGCTACGCCGAGCTGGCGCCATTGATCGGCGTTCTGGACGAGGTGATCAAGCCGGCCCTGGCCGCGCGAACCTCGCAGGCCACGTCATGAAGGCGCTGATCTTTGCCGCGGGATTGGGCGAGCGCATGCGCCCGCTGACCGAGCGCACCCCAAAGCCCTTGCTGCCGGTCGGCGGCACGCCGTTGATCGTCTGGCATCTGCGCAGACTCGCCGCGCTGGGCGTGGACGAGGTGGTGATCAATACCTCCTGGCTGGCCGAGCAATTTCCACAGGTGCTGGGCGACGGCAGCGCGTTCGGCCTGCGCCTGACCTATTCCTTCGAAGGCGCCACACCACTGGAGACCGGCGGCGGCATGCTGCACGCGTTGCCGCTGCTGGGCGATGCGCCGTTTCTGCTGGTCAACGGCGATATCTGGAGCGACTTCGACTTTGCGCGCCTGTCCGACGAACCAGCCGGGCTGGCGCAGTTGGTGCTGGTCGACAAGCCTGCCTATGCGGCCAACGCCGACTTTGCCCTGCAGGCCGATGGCAAGGTGCGCGCGGATCTGCCGGCAACCCACACGTACGCCGGCATTGGCATGTACCGGCCGGCATTGCTGCACGACTGGCAATCGGTGATCGGACCATTGCCCGAACAGACTGGCACGGCACCGCGGTTTGCGTTGGCGCCGATTCTGCGTGCGCAGATGGCGCAGGGCCTGGTCGATGGCCTTTATCACGCCGGTCGCTGGACCGATGTGGGCACGCCGCAGCGGCTGGCCGACCTGCTGGGGGAGCTGGGGGAGCTGGGGGAGCTGGGGGAGCTGGCGGGACCCGGGACCCGGGACCCGGGACCCGGGAAAAGCTGACGCGCCGGGGCCTGGGCGCTACCTGGCGCCGATCCACCGGGGCGTACCCATGCGCGGCACACCACGGCACCGCGATCCGCGATCCGCTTCGCTTCTGCATTGTCCGGGCCCTGGGTCCCTGGACCCAAGAAAAGCTGACGCGCCAGAGTGTGGGCATTGCCCGCTGCCGATCCACCGGAGCGTACCCATGCGCGGCACACTACTGCACCGCGATCCACCTCGCTTCTGCGTTATCCGGGTCCCGGGTCCCGGGTCCCGAGTCCCGCGCCTCCCACCACCCGCCGCAGGAACGGCACCGTGATGCGGCGCTTGGCCGCCAGCGATTCGCGATCCAGCCGATCCAGCAAGGCCACCAGGCCGGCCAGTTCGCGCCCGCTGTGGGTGAGCAGCCAGTCGATCGCCGCCTCGTCCAGCGCAAGCCCGCGTCGCTGTGCGCGATCGCGCAGCACCGCTGCGCGCGCCGCGTCGTCCAGCACCGGCAAGCCGATCCGGATGCACTGCGACAACCGCGACCGCAGGTCGGGGAGCACCAGCGCCAGGCCATCGGGCATCTGCCGCGCGGTATAGAGCAAGGTGCTGCCGGCTGCACGCGCACGGTTGTGGAAATCGAACAACGCCACTTCGTCGTCGCGTTGCCCGGCGATGCTGTCCACACCGTCCAGCGCCACCAGGCTGCGGCCTTCCAGCGCTTCGAGCGCATCGCGCAGGCGGCCGGCAGCGGCCTGCAGCGGCAGGTACGCCGACGCGCGCCCGGCCTGCTCGGCCGCCGCGCACAGTGCCAGCGCCAGGTGAGTCTTGCCGGTGCCTGCGGGACCGGCCAGGTAGAGCCAATCGTTCACCTGCCCGGTGGCCAGGGCCTGCAACTGGGCAAGCAGGCCCTCGGGCGCGGCGATGTAGCTGTCGAAGCGCTGGTCGGGCGGGGCGCGCAACGCCAGCGGCAACTGCGGGACGCTCACAACCGGTCTGCGTCCTTGCCCGGGTCGATGATGACGCTGCGTTCGGGCGTGGACTGCAGCACGATGCCGGCCCGCTCGCCCGCATACAGATCGCTGCGGGTGTACTGCTCGTGCGCATAGCGCAGCAACACGTTGGCCACTGCGGCCACCGGCAAGGCCAGCAGCATGCCGAGGAAACCGAACAGCTGGCCGCCGGCCATCACCGCAAAGATCACCGCCACCGGATGCAGGCCGATCTTGTCGCCGACGATGCGTGGAGTGAGCACGTAGCTTTCCAGCAACTGGCCGACAGTGAACACCACGCCCACGCCGATCAGCAGCTTCAGGTCCAGCCCCTGCGCCTGCACCACGGCGGCCAGCAGTGCCAGCACGATGCCGGTGGTGGCGCCCAGGTACGGGATGAAGCTGATGAAGCCGGCGATGATGCCGATCAACAAACCCAGGTTGAGCCCGATGATGGACAGGCCGGTGGCATAGATCGCGCCCAGCGCCAGCATCACCAGGAACTGGCCGCGGATGAAGCCGCCCAGCACGTCGTTGGATTCCAGCGCCAGCCGGCTGACGGTGCCGATATAGGCGCGCGGGACCACCGCTGCCACCCGCTCCACCAGCCTGTCCCAGTCGCGCAGGAAGTAGAACGCCAGGATCGGCAGCAGCGCCAGGTTGATCACCCAGGTCACCATCGCAAAGCCGGAGCGCGAGACGTAGCCGAAGAAGGTCTTGGCGGCGCCGCCGGCCTGTTCCCAATGGCTGCGGATCCAGTCGATCAGGCGCTCCGGGTCCAGCCAGGCCATCAGCTGCACGCCGGTCTTGGCTTCCAGCCACGGGATGGCGGTGCCGATCGCCCAGGTACGCATCTGCGGCAGCGCATCGATCAGGGTCATGATCTGGCGTTCGATCATCGGCACCAGGATCATCAGCGCCAGCACGAACAGCAGCGTCGCCAGCACGAACACCAGCGCCACCGCCATGTTGCGCGAGCGCCCGGCACGTTCGATGCGGTCCACCAGCGGGTCGCCCAGCCAGGCCAGCAGCAGCGCCAGCACGAACGGGGTCAGGATCGGTGCCAGCAGCGAGATCACCCACAGCACGCCGACGATCACCGCCGCCCACTTGAGGCGGCGCAGGAAGATGGCGATTTCGGCTTCGGGAGTCAGGGTCATTTCAGGCGGTACTCGGCGTGCTCGTTGTCGAGGATGATCGGGCCCTCGGTCGGGACCGATACCGAGACTAGGGGACTGTTGTCGCCGAGCATACGGTTGAGCCCGGAAATGCCCGTGAGCAGTTCCAGATCCACTTCCATGCGATCGCCATTGGCGCTGACCGGGCGGATGCTGCGCACCACCGACACGCCCTGCAGGGCAGCGGCCACGCGCAGATAGTCATCGGCGCTGTGGATCCCGGTGATCACCGCGCGATACACGCCCGGCACGCCCGAATCCACCCGCTTGGCATAGCGCTTGACCAGTGCGTCGGCAGCGCCATCGGCGCCGGCGGCCATCGCGCGGCGGGCATCGCCATCGCTGCTGGTCCAGCTGGACAGCACGTTGCCGTTGTCCACGAACACCCAATCGGCGGTCCAGCCGGCGTCGCTGCGGTAGAGCTTGCCGATCAGCTGCATCGGCGGGCTGTACTTGGCCGAGGCGCGCGCCACCGCGGCGGTGTCCTTGCGCCAGATCGCGCCGGCCAACGCCTGTTCGGCGGCCGCGCCGCCCGGCAGGCCGAGCCGGTAGCCGCGCTCGATGGCGCGGTCGAGCACGCTGCGCGCGGCATTGGCCTGCGCCACGCCGACCAGGCGCGGGCCGCTGCCATCGTCGATGGCCAGCCACAGCACCGGCTTGGGCCGCGGCAATGGCCATACCGGCAAGCCCAGCGCGGCGATCAGGCCATCCACATCGGACTGCCGGAACCGCGCGACCAGGGTCGTGCGGAAGGTGGGCGCGCCAGTGCGCGAGGTGCCCTGATCCTGGCGGTAGTCGTAGTGTTCGACGTAGTTGGGCGCGTTACGCAGCGCCTGCGGCACGCCGGGGCGGCTCATGACGCTGCGGTCGCCGGACACCTTGCCCAGCACCGCACCCAGCGCGCGTGCCAGGGCACCGGGGCGATCGGACTCGCTCTGGCTGTTGACCGGCACTTCGGCATCGTAGGCGCTCTGCGCCTTGGCGACATCGCCCTCGGTGCGCAGGTCCGCCTGCGCAAAGGCCGGAACGACCGGCATGGCGACCACGAGGGCGAGAAAGAAAGCGAGACTGCGGCGCATCGACGGTTCCATGGCGTAAGCGTATCCGGGTGAATTGTTGCCCGAATGGGACGCTAGCGCCAACGTGGCTGTTAAAATCGCCGCCTTTACTGCCGAGCCACCCACGCCCGTGACCAGCCCAACGCCTTCCACTCCCTCGCCCATGACCTACCGCGATGCGGGCGTCGACATCGATGCCGGCAATGCCCTGGTCGAACGCATCAAGCCGCTGGTCAAGCGCAGCTTCCGGCCGGAGGTGATGGGTGGACTGGGCGGTTTCGGGGCCTTGTTCGACCTGTCGGGCAAGTACAAGGAGCCGGTGCTGGTCTCCGGCACCGACGGCGTCGGCACCAAGCTCAAGCTGGCCCAGCAGTTGGGCCGGCACGACACCATCGGCATCGATTTGGTGGGCATGTGCGTCAACGACGTGCTGGTGCAGGGCGCCGAGCCACTGTTCTTCCTGGATTACTTCGCCACCGGCAAGCTGGACGTGGACACCGCCGCAGCGGTGGTGGGCGGCATCGCGCGCGGCTGCGAACTCTCCGGTTGCGCACTGATCGGCGGCGAAACCGCCGAAATGCCCGACATGTACCCGCCGGGCGAATACGACCTGGCCGGCTTCACCGTGGGTGCGGTGGAAAAATCGCAGCTGCTGGACGGCGCACAGGTGCGCGAAGGCGACGTGCTGATCGGCATCGCGTCCTCCGGCCCCCACTCCAATGGCTATTCGCTGATCCGCAAGATCTACGAGCGTGCCGGCGCACCGGCAGAGCATGTGCTCGACGATGGCACCCGGCTGATCGATGCGCTGATGGCGCCGACCGCGCTGTACGTCAAGCCGGTGCTGGCCCTGCTCAAGGCGCATGGCGAGGCGATCCACGCCATGGCCCACATCACCGGTGGCGGGCTGACCGAGAACATCATCCGCGTCGTTCCGGACGGCCTGGGCCTGGACATCGACGCCAGCGCCTGGACGCTGCCGCCGGTCTTCGCCTGGCTGCAGCGCGAAGGCGCGGTGGCCGATGCCGAAATGTGGCGCACCTTCAACTGCGGCATCGGCTTCGTGCTGATCGCCTCGCCCGAGCAGGCGGCCACGCTGGAGCAGGCGCTGGATGCGCAGTCGCTGGCGCATTGGCGCATCGGCCAGGTGGTCGCCGCGCACGGCGACGAACGCGTGCGGATCGGTTGAGCCAAGGAGACCCGCATGGACGCTTCCCCACCTGCACTGCCGACGCCGGCCAGCGCCGATGACATCCAGCACCTCAAGCTGCTGTCGATCTTCCATTACGTGCTGGCCGGCATCACCGGGCTGTTTTCGTTGTTTCCGCTGATCCACCTGTTCATGGGCCTGGCCATCGTCACCGGCCATCTGCCGATGGAGACCACCACTCCGGATGCGCCGCCGGTGGACCCGCGCTGGTTCGGCTGGTTTTTCGTGGTCTTTGCGGCCGGTTTCATCTGCTGCGGCCTGACGTTGGCAGGGTTCATCGCCTATGCCGGCCGTTGCATCGACCAGCGCAGGCGGCATCTGCTGTGCCTGATCGTGGCCGGCATCTCCTGCTCGTTCATGCCGTTCGGCACCGTCGTCGGCGTGTTTACGCTGGTGGTGCTGCTGCGTCCGCAGGTCAAGGCATTGTTCGGCGCCGCTGCACCCGCCACCTGAGAGCGACGTGAGCACACCTGCGTGGCGCCGTCCCAAGCTGGCGGCATTGCTCGTCACGGTCGCGGTCTTTTCGGTGAGCTGGATCTCACCGCTGTGGCCGGTGGAACAGGCGCTGCACAGTTCGCTGACGGTGCTGGGGCTGATCGCGCTGGTGTGGGCCGACCGCCGCTGGCCGCTGGGCACGGGCGCATTCGTGGCCATCTGCGTGTTCATCGCCATGCACTGCATTGGCGCACGCTGGCTGTATTCCAACGTGCCCTATGACAGCTGGAGCCAGCAATGGCTGCAGTGGTCGCCCAATGCCGCCTTCGGCTGGACGCGCAACCATTTCGACCGGCTGATCCATCTGCTGTTCGGGCTGTGCTTCACGCCGGCCATTGCGCAGCTGGCAATGCAGCGATGGCCACGCCTGACGCTGCGGCAAGCCTTCGCCCTGACGGTGATGACCATCATGTGCGTCAGCCTGGTGTACGAATGGTTCGAATGGGGCATCGCGCTGCTGCTGTCGCCGCAGGCGGCCGAAGCCTACAACGGCCAGCAGGGCGACATTTGGGACGCGCATGCCGACATGCTGCTTGCGACACTCGGCAGCGTGGCGGCCTACCCCGTTGTAAGGACAATGTTCAATGCACGCTACTGACCGGCGTCTGCGCCTTGCCGTGCTCGCGTCCGGGCGCGGCAGCAACCTGCAGGCCATCCTGGATGCGATCGCCAGCGGGCGCCTCCATGCCGAGGTGGTTGGGGTATTTTCCGATCGCTCGCAGGCGCCGGCGCTGCACAAGGTGGATGAGGCGCTGCGCTGGAGCGCCAGCCCACGCGCGTTCGCCGACCGCGACGCCTTCGATGCCGCGCTGGGCGATGCCATCGCCGCCACGCAGCCGGACTGGGTGGTCTGCGCCGGCTACATGCGCATCCTGGGCGAGCCGCTGGTGCGCCGCTTTGCCGGGCGCATGCTCAACATCCACCCGTCGTTGCTGCCCAAGTACCGCGGCCTGCACACCCACGCGCGGGCGCTGGAGGCCGGCGACACCGAACACGGCGCCAGCGTGCACCTGGTGGTGCCGGAGCTGGATGCCGGCAGCGTGATCGCGCAGGCGCGCGTGCCGGTCCTGCCAGGCGACAGCGCCGAGCAGCTGGCCGCACGCGTGCTTGCACGCGAGCATCCGCTGCTGCTGGCCACCCTGGAACTGCTCGCCGCTGGCCGCGTGCAGATCCACGGCGACGCCGTCCACGTCGACGGTCAGTGCCTGTTTACGCCACTGCGACTAGAGTCCGCTGATACCGCATTGACCTGAATGCGGAGACATTCTCCTCATCCCGTCTCGGACATCCTTGCGGCCCCCGTGCCCACCATCAGCGCATGAACGTCGCCCCGATCGCCACCGCGCTGTTGACCATCGCCCTGCTTGCCCCGGCAGGCAGCGGTCGCGCGCAGCAGCCTCCCACCGCGCCTGCGCCAGCTGCGGCGCCCACGCCGACCGCGCCCGCCGCAGCTACCGCGTCCCAGGCAGCGCCGGCATCCGCCGCCACGTTGCCCGCCAGCATCTGGACCCCGCCGCCATTGGAACCGTTCGTGGCGACCTATCAGGCGTTCTACCGCGGCAAGGAGGCAGGCGATGCCACCATGCAGGTCAGCCATGGCGACGGCAGCCAGTGGCGTATCGACATGTCGGTGCGTGGCCGCAAGGGGTTCGCCAGCATCCTGGGGCTGAACCTGGAACAGAGCACGGTGTTCCGCGTCGACGGCGACACCTACGTGCCGCTGAGCCAGAGCACGGTGCGCAAGGCAGTGTTCTTCGGCAAGAAGGTTACCGGTGTGTACGACTGGCAGGCCGGCACCGCGCAGTGGGATGGCGATCTGAAGAAGGAGCGCCAGCAACCGATCCCATTGCAGCCCGGCGACCAAAGCGCGCTGTCGCTGAATCTGTCGCTGATGCGAGATGCGCAGCCCGGGCGCAGCCTGAGCTATCGCTACGTCGACGTGGGCCGGGTGCGCAAGTACGACTACCGCGCCGCAGACACCACCGAGGTGGTGCAGGTCGGCGACTTGAGTTACGACGCCTTGCGCGTGTACCGCGTCAACAGCGGCGACAACGAAACCATCCTGTGGATCGCCAACGGAGTCCCGACCCCGGTGCGCATCCTGCAACGTGACAAAAACGAGGATCAGGTCGATCTGCGCCTGGTCCAATACCAAGGAACCTGACCATGAAGATCCTCCCCCGCACCAGCGCCCTGATCGCCGCCGCCGCACTGGCCGTGGCCAGCCTGCCGGCGTTTGCCGTCCAGCCATTCCAGGCCGACTACTCCGCCAATTACATGGGCATGCTGGCCAACGGCACCATGACCCTGGCGTCCGCTGGCGCCAATCAGTGGCGCTATACGCTGACCATCCAGAACCAGTTGGCCAACCTCACCCAGAGCACGGTGTTCGAGGAAGCCGGCGGCCAGCTGCGCCCGGTCAGCAGCAACGACACCTCCTCGATGATGGTCAAGCGCCGCAATGTCACCGCCAACTACGACTGGAAGACCAGCCAGGCCACTTGGAGCGGCGACATCAAGCCTGACCGCCGCGGGCCGGTCAAGTTGCAGCCCGGCGACATGGACGCGCTGCTGATCAACCTGGCGATCACCCGCGACCTGGCCGCCGGCAAACCGTTGAACTACCGCATGGTGGACGAAGGCCGTATCAAACCGATGAGCTACAAGGTGATCGGCAAGGAAACCATCACCGTCAACGGCAAGCAGGAGCAGGCCACCAAGGTCTCGCGCGTGGATGGCGACAAGGAACTGATCGCCTGGGTGGTCAAGGACCTGCCGGTGCCGGCGCGTCTGCTGCAGAAGGAAAAGGGCCAGGACGCGCTGGACCTGACCATCAAGTCGCTGCGCTGAGCGAGATGCAGCTGCCATTTTAAGAGCGCGCCAAGGCGCAAGGCTTTAAAGGAGCCAGTGGGTCGAGTGCGCGGTGCCCTCACCGCTCGCGGGACACGCCGCAAGTACTTCCCTGTAGGCTCGGTGGCGGCATCCATGCCGCCACACGGTCCCGCAATCGGCGAGGACACCGCACCAGACAATTGGTCGGTTGTTTGCTTAAAAGCTTGTCCGTTGATCGGCTTGCGTATTGATCGGCTCGGGTTGGGAGATTAGCGGACGCTTGCTTGTCAGAACTGCAGGGCACGGTGCCTGCTCTTACGATGCACACCGACCCTCTCGACTGGTCCTTGCCCGCCTACCGTCGCAGGACCTTATGCGGCATGGATGCCGCATAAGAGCCTACAGGGACGTACTTGCGGCGTGTCCTGCGATGGTGGGCGGGCAAGGGCCCTGCGGCCAAGCCGCAGCCCAGCCGCTCTTCACGCACCGATCGGAGCCAGACCGGGCCGCGACCTATCAGGGCTTTGCTGCGGCCTTGTCATCGCCGGTCGTGAATACCGTGCGGCAGTCCACGCGGATCTGCTCGTCATTCTTGCGCCAATAAAAAAGATCGCAATGGCGCTTGCCCTCGACGGTCTTTTTCACTGCTACCGCGTAGAACGACTGCGCGATTTCGTCGCGGCTGGCAGTGCCGTCGCCATTCCAGTCCATGTCCTTGAACTCCACGCCCTGGGTGATGGCCATGCCCACGCTCCAGGCGTAGGCCAGCCACGCCAGGATCAGCACGATCACGCCCAGCAGGATCTTGCGCCGGGTGGTGAAGCGTCCGCGCAGGATCATGCGGTACGCCGGATGGTCGCGCCCAGCGCCCCCAGCTTCTCCTCGATGTTTTCGTAACCACGGTCCAGGTGGTAGATGCGGTCGATGGTGGTGTCGCCCTCGGCCACCAGGCCGGCCAGGATCAGCGACGCCGAGGCGCGCAGATCGGTGGCCATCACCGGTGCGCCGCTCAGGCGTTCGGCGCCGCGCACGATGGCGGTGTGGCCTTCCACCTGGATGTCCGCGCCCAGGCGCAGCAGCTCGTTGACGTGCATGAAACGGTTTTCGAAGATGGTTTCGTTGATCACACCCACGCCGTCGGCCACGCAGTTGAGCGCCATGAATTGGGCCTGCATGTCGGTAGGGAACGCCGGATACGGCGCGGTGGTCAGGTTGACCGCGCGCGGGCGCTTGCCGCGCATGTCCAGGGTGATGCTGTCGCTGGTGGTGGTGATGCTGGCGCCGGCCTCGGTGAGCTTGTCCAGCACCGCATCCAGGGTGTCCGGGCGTGCGCGGCGCACCGTGACGCTGCCGCCGGTCATTGCCGCGGCGACCAGGAAGGTGCCGGTTTCGATGCGATCCGGCAGTACCGCGTGGTGCCCGCCGCCCAGACGCTGCACGCCTTGCACCACGATGCGCGGCGTGCCGGCGCCTTCGATCTGCGCGCCGAGCGCGATCAGGCAGTCGGCCAGGTCGGTGACTTCCGGCTCCATCGCCGCGTTCTCCAGCACCGTGGTGCCTTCGGCGAGCACCGCGGCCATCAACACGTTCTCGGTGCCGGTGACGCTGACCATGTCGAACACGTAGCGGCCGCCCTTCAGGCGTCCGTTGCTGGTGGCCTTGATGTAGCCGTTCTCCACGCTGATCTCGGCACCCAGTGCCTGCAGGCCCTTGATGTGCTGGTCAACGGGGCGCGAGCCGATCGCGCAGCCGCCGGGCAGCGACACTTCGGCGGTGCCGTAGCGCGCCAGCAGCGGGCCCAGCACCAGGATCGAGGCGCGCATGGTCTTGACCAATTCATAGGGCGCGATCTGGTGCGTGACCGAGCGCGGGTCGACCAGGATCGAGCGGCCCTTGGCCAGGGTGCCTTCGTCGATGGTGACCTCCGCGCCCAGCTCGCTGAGCAGCTTCACCGTGGTGATCACGTCGTGCAGGTGCGGCACGTTGCTGATTTCCACCGGCGCATCGGCCAGCAGGGTGGCGCACAGGATCGGCAGCACGGCGTTCTTGGCGCCGGAAATATTGACTTCGCCATGCAGCGCTTGGCCGCCGGTCACTACGATTTTTGCCATGGGAATCTGAGAAATCCGAAAGTAGAAGGGATGTCGGGGGAATGAAGTGAGGGACGTGCCGACCGTGGTACTCGCAGTGCGCGGTGGAACCGGGGGCGAGCGGCGCCGGGCACGGCCCGGTAGGCGCTAGATACCGTTACTGAGTGAGCGTGAACGGCGCCAGCTGAGGCGATACAGGTGCGTACCGCTTACCGCCCCTGCCCTGCACACCGCTTTCGGCCCAGCCCGCCTGATGGCGAGCGCGGCGGCTGCGCTCAGCCTTCCTCGGGCGTCAGGGTCTTCAGCTGCAGCGCATGGATCGCCCCGCCCATCAGATCGCCCAGGGTGGCGTAGACCATGCGGTGCCGCGCCAGCGGGGCCTTGCCGGCAAAGGCCGGGCTGACCACGGTGGCCTCGAAGTGCACGCCGTCGTCGCCGTGCACGTCGACGCGGGCTTCGGGCAAGCCGGATTCGATGAGTTTACGGATGGTTTCGGCGTCCAAAGGGCGTTTCCTCATAAAATGAGCGCACATTCTACTCTTCACCCGAGTTCCCGCATGGCTGTCTCGCACCTGCCTTCTGCCACCGTCAGCGACGCCAGCCTGGTCGCCAGCGGCCAGCGCGTGCTCCAGATCGAGCAGGACGCGCTGGCCAGCGTGGGCGCACGCATCGGCAGCGACTTCGCCGCGGCCTGCCGGCTGGTGCTGGCCTGCCGCGGGCGGGTGGTCGCCACCGGCATGGGCAAGTCCGGCCATGTGGCGCGCAAGATCGCCGCCACCCTGGCCTCCACCGGCACCCCGGCCTTCTTCGTGCACCCTGGCGAGGCCGGCCATGGCGACCTGGGCATGATCACCGAGGCCGACATCGTGCTGGCGCTGTCGTATTCGGGCGAATCGGACGAGGTGCGCATGCTGCTGCCGGTGCTCAAGCGCCAGGGCAACCCGATCATTGCCATGACCGGGCGGGCGAACTCCACCCTGGCCCAGGCTGCCGACGTGCACCTGGACGTCAGCGTCTCCGCCGAAGCCTGCCCGTTGCACCTGGCCCCGACCTCCAGCACCACCGCCTCGCTGGCAATGGGCGACGCGCTGGCCGTCGCCCTGCTGGATGCCCGTGGCTTCACCGCCGACGACTTCGCCCGCTCGCACCCGGCCGGCAGCCTGGGCCGGCGCCTGCTGTTGCACATCACCGACGTGATGCATGCCGGCGACGATCTGCCGCGGGTACACCGAGACGCCAGCCTCAGCGAGGCGCTGATGGAAATGAGCCGCAAGCGGCTGGGCATGACCGCGGTGGTAGACGATGACGGCCGCCTGATCGGCCTGTTCACCGACGGCGACCTGCGCCGCGCGCTGGACAGCGACATCGACGTGCGCAGCGCCGGCATCGCGCAGGTGATGACGCGCAACCCGCGCACCATCGGCGCCGACCAGCTCGCCGCCGAGGCCGCCCGGCTGATGGAGGACTACAAGATCAACGGTTTGATCGTGGTGGATGCACAGCAGCGCGCGGTCGGCGCATTGAACATTCACGACCTGTTGCGCGCCAAGGTGGTTTAACAGGTTCAGTTTTCAACCGCCGGACCCCGTTCCCACCGATTCGTGCCGATGCCCTATTCCCCCCTGCAGCATCTTCCCGCCGAGCTGATCGAGCGCGCCGCGCGGATCCGCCTGGCCTGCTTCGACGTCGACGGCACCCTGACCGACGGGCGCCTGTACTACGACCACGCCGGCAACGAGAGCAAGGCCTTCAACGTGCTCGACGGCCAGGGCCTCAAGCAGCTCGAACACGCCGGCATCCAGGTCGCGCTGATCACCGCGCGCGCCAGCCTGTCGGCGGAAAAACGCGGCCAGGACCTGGGCCTGCATGTGCAGATCGGGGTCAAGAACAAGCGCCTCGCGGTGCTGGCGCTGTGCCAGGAACATGGCCTGTCGCTGGACCAGGTGTTGTTCATGGGCGACGACCTGCCGGACCTGCCGGCACTGCTGGCGGTCGGCCTGCCGGTCGCGCCGGCCAACGCGCACCCGTGGATCGCCGAACGCGTGCAATGGCATACCCGCGCCCGCGGCGGCGAAGGTGCGGCCCGCGAGGTCTGCGACACGGTGCTGGCCGCGCAAGGCCAGGTCGAAGGCATCATCGACAGGTTCTCGGCATGAGCTGGAACTGGCGGAGCACATTGGGCTTGGTGCTGTTCGTGGCTGCGGTCGTGTCCGGCTGGTCGGCATGGCAGCAGCGCGCGCGTCCGGTCGAGACGGCAGTGGACGAGTCCAAGGCCGACTACGTGTTGCGCGACTTCGAGCTGATCGCGCTGGACAAGCGCAGCGGCAAGGAGTCGATGACGCTGCGCGCGCCGGAAATGCACCGCAACCGCGCCGACCAGACCTCGGAGATCACCACGCCGGTGTTCCTGTTGCCCGACAACGCCAACCAGCCCTGGACGCTGCGCGCCAAGACCGGCTGGGTCAGCCCCAAGGGCGACGAACTGCGGCTGCGCGGCGATGTCGAAGGCGACAGCCCCACCACCGGCCCTACTCCGCCCACCACCTTCCGCACCCAGAGCCTGGACGTGTTCCCGCAGCAGAGCCTCGCCAAGACCGCAGCGCCGGTGACCATGACCCGGCCGGGTATCATGCAAAGCGGGGTCGGCTTCGAGGCCGACCTCAAATCGCGCCAGTACAAGCTTCTTTCCCAGGTCAAGACCCGCTATGAACCGAATGCTGCCCGCTAAACTGGCGTTTGCCGCGCTGCTGCTGCCTGCGATGGCGATGGCCAAGACCAGCGATCGCAACCAGCCGATGGCGATCGACTCCAATGCCAACGACTGCAACATGCTCGACGACAGCGGCAAATGCCGCTTCAGCGGCAATGTGGTGATCACCCAGGGCACGCTGGAGATCCATGCCGACACCGCCGACATCTTCCAGAAGAACGGCCAGACCGATCGGGTGGTACTGACCGGCAAGCAGGCCACGCTCAAGCAGCAGATGGACGACGGCGCGATGATGCACGGCCAGGCCGACAACATCGAATACAAGGTCGCCGACGAGATCATCATCCTGACCGGCAACTACAAGGTCGACTCGCCCAAGGGCACCAACGCCGGCCAGCGCATGGTCTACAACACCAAGACCGGCAACATGCAGAGCGGCGGCGACGGCAGCCGCGTGCGCACCATCATCCAGCCCAAGAACGCCGCCCCCGCCGCGTCTACCCCGGCACCGGCACCGGCGCCGGCGCCGGCCGCCAAGCCTGCAGCCAAGCCGCAGGGGAACAAGTAATGCTGGTCGCCACCGGTCTGCGCAAGAAGTACAAGCAGCGCGAAGTGGTCAAGGAGTTCGGCCTGACGCTGGAAGCCGGCGAAGTGGTCGGCCTGCTCGGCCCCAACGGCGCCGGCAAGACCACCTGCTTCTACATGATCGTGGGCCTGGTCGAAGCCGATGCCGGGCGGATCGAACTGGACGGCCGCGACCTGACTGCCGAGCCGATGTACGCCCGCGCCAAGCTCGGCGTGGGCTATCTGCCGCAGGAGCCATCGGTGTTCCGCAAGCTCAGCGTGGCCGACAACATCCGCCTGGTGCTGGAGCTGCGCGAGGAACTGGACAGCGCCGGCCGCGAGAAGGAGCTGGCCTCGCTGCTGGAGGAATTGCAGATCACCCACGTGGCCGACCAGCTCGGCGCCAGCCTGTCCGGCGGCGAACGGCGCCGCTGCGAGATCGCACGCGCGCTGGCCGCCAAGCCGCGCATGATGCTGCTGGACGAGCCCTTCGCCGGCGTGGACCCGATCTCGGTCGGCGAGATCCAGCGCATCGTCATCCACCTCAAGGAACGCGGCATCGGCGTGCTGATCACCGACCACAACGTGCGCGAGACCTTGGGAATCTGCGACCGCGCGTATATCCTCGCCGAGGGGGGCGTGCTGGCGCAGGGGGCACCGGACGCGCTGCTCGCCAATCCCGACGTCCGTCGCGTATATCTGGGGGAAACTTTCCGCCTTTGAGCGCGTCGCCGCGCCAACGTTTTCTTCAGTCAGTGCCCGCATGAAAGCCCGGCTCCAGACATCGCTAGGACAGCAGTTGGTCATGACGCCGCAATTGCGTCAGGCGATCAAGCTATTGCAGATGTCCACCACCGAACTGGAACTGGAGATCGCCGAGGCGGTGGAGACCAACCCGCTGCTGGAATGGGCCGACGAAGCCGCGCATGCGGCAAGCGAGCCCCCGGCCTCGGCATCGTCCTCCAGCGAGGACGCCCCGCGCGAGGACGCCGCACCGGCCGAGCGCGATGACGACTGGTCGCAGGACGAACTGCAATGGTCCGGCACCGGCAGCGGCGGCAGCTTCGACGACGACGACTCCGGCGATGCCGCCGAGCGCGTTGCCGAATCCGAAACCCTCGCCGACCACCTGCTGTGGCAGTTGCACCTGTCGCCGCTGTCGCCACGCGACCGCCAGATCGGCGCCACCCTGATCGACGCGCTGGACGAGGACGGGTATCTGCGCGAACCGCTGTCGGCGATTCTCGAAACCCTTGCGCTGGGCGCAGCCGTGGACGAGGCCGAAGTGCTGACCGTGCTGCACCAGATCCAGCGCTTCGACCCGGTGGGCGTGGGTGCGCGCACGCTGGGCGAGTGCCTGGCGCTGCAACTGGCGGTGCTCGACCCGGCCACGCCGGGCCGTGAGCTGGCGCTGCAGATCGTGGCCGGCCCGCTGGAACGGCTGCCACGCAGCGGCGTGGCCGGCCTGGCGCACGAGCTCAAGCGCTCGGCCGCCGATGTCGAACAGGCCGTGCAACTGGTGCGCTCGCTGGACCCGCGTCCTGGCAAGCAGATCGGCGAGCTGTCGCAGGACACCTACGTGGTGCCCGATTGCGTGGTCTGGCGCCAGCGTGGCGTCTGGCGCGCATCGCTGGCCGGCCGCGCACAACCGAAGGTCACCATCCACCGCGGCTACGAGAGCCTGATCCGCAGCTGCGGCGAGTCCGATGCCGGCTATCTGCGCGGCCAGCTGCAGGAGGCGCGCTGGCTGCTCAAGAGCCTGGAGGCGCGTGGCGAGACCCTGCTGCGAGTGGTGCGCTGCCTGCTGCAGCACCAGGCCGGGTTCCTGGAATTCGGTGCGCAGGCGCTGCGGCCGTTAACCCTGCGCGAGATCGCCGGCGAGCTCGGCCTGCACGAATCGACCATTTCCCGCGCGATCGCCCGCAAGTACGTGCGCACCCCGCGCGGCACCATCGCGCTGCGTTCGTTTTTCGCCTCCGGCATCGACACCGACGGCGGCGGCGAGGCCTCCAGCACCGCGATCCAGGACATGATCCGGCGCCTGATCGAGGCAGAAAACCCCCGCAAGCCGCTGTCCGACGCCAAGTTGGCAGATCTTTTGAAAACTTCCGGCGTACCAGTGGCGCGCCGCACCGTCGCGAAGTATCGTGAGGCCATGAACATTTCCGCCTCCCACGAACGCGTGCGCATCGCCTGACGTTGCAACCACCGCAACGCCGGCCTGGGCCGGGTTTGTCGGAGTACCGGAACGGTTCATTGGCCCACCGACCAATGGAGGTATCCGATGCGCATCGAGACGTATGGCCACCAGCTTGAAGTGACCCCCGCCCTGCGGGACTACGTGGCAAGCAAGCTGCAGCGGTTGCAGCGCCATTTCGACCAGCACTGCGAAGTCCGAACGCAGCTGGCCGTTCGCAAGCCGGACCACCATGTGGTCGCCACCGTCAACCTTCCCGGTCGCACGCTGCACGCCGACGCCAGCGGCTCCACCATGTACGCCGCCATCGACCTGCTGGTCGACAAGCTCGACCGTCTGGTCCTGAAGCACAAAGAAAAGAAATGTAACCACCATGCACGCGAGGTGCGCGACAATCCCGCATGACGCTTCCCGCTTGATGCCCTCATGCCCTTAACCGATCTGATGGCGGCCGTGCGCACCGTGGTGTCGCCGGCCGCCGATCGCGACACCGTCCTGCACACCGCCGCCGACCTGCTGTCCTGCCGCCAGGCCGGCGCCGACGAGCTCTACGCCAATCTGTGCGAGCGCGAGGCCCTGGGCAGCACCGCCATCGGCCACGGCATCGCCATCCCGCATGGACGCTGCCCCAACCTGACCGAGCCCCGTGGCGCCTTGCTGCGCCTGGATGCTCCGGTGGCCTTCGGCGGCGAGGAACCGGTGGACCTGGTGTTCGCCATGGCGGTGCCGGCGCACTACACCCATCAACACCTGATGCTGTTGTCGGAACTGGCCGAACGCTTCTCCGATGCGCAGTTCCGTCAGCAACTGCGCGCCGCGCCGGATGCCGAGGCGCTGATGGCCCTGCTCACCGATGCCCCGCCGCCACAGGCCAGCGCGGCATGAATACCGCCATCACCGCACGCGAACTGTTCGACCAGCAGCGCGACAAGCTGGCGCTGCGCTGGGTCGCCGGCCAGAAGGGCGAGCACCGCGAGATCCAGGCCGGCAGCAATAACGCGCGCCGTCCTTCGCTGGCCGGCTACCTCAATGTGATCTACCCGAACAAGGTGCAGATCCTGGGCACCGAAGAGTTGGCCTGGCTGGATTCGCTGGATGCGCGCCAGCGTTGGGAAACCATCGAAAAGATCATCCAGGTACAGCCGCTGGCGCTGGCGATCAGCAAGAACCAGTCGTGCCCGGAAGACCTGCGCGCGGCCGCCGACGAATCCAATACCCCGTTGTGGATCTCGCCCAAGCGCGGCCACGAACTGCTCAACCACCTCTCCTACCACCTGGCGCGCACGCTGGCGCCGCGGGTCACGCTGCACGGCGTGTTCATGGAGATCTACTCGATCGGCGTGCTGATCACCGGCGAAGCCGGCTCGGGCAAGAGCGAGCTGGCGCTGGAGCTGCTCAGCCGCGGCCACCGCCTGGTGGCCGACGATGCGCCCGAGTTCACCCAGATCGCCCCCGACGTGCTCGACGGCACCTGCCCCGAACTGTTGCAGGACCTGCTGGAGGTGCGTGGCCTGGGCGTGCTGAACGTGCGCGACATGTTCGGCGACACTGCGGTGAAGAAGAACAAGTACCTGCGCCTGATCGTGCACCTGACCCGGCCGATGACCGAACCCACCCCGTCCGGCTACGAACGCCTGACCGGCGATTCCGGCAGCCGCCACGTGCTGGACCTGGATGTACCGCTGATCACCCTGCCGGTGATGCCCGGGCGCAACCTGGCGGTGCTGACCGAGGCGGCCACCCGGCTGCATATCCTGCGCACCAAGGGCATCGACCCGGCGGCGATGTTCATCGCCCGCCACAGCAACCTGCTGGAGCGGCGCACGCCATGAGCACTGCGCCCTCCTCGCTGATGATCGTGAGCGGGCTGTCCGGCTCGGGCAAATCGGTCGCGCTGAAGACCTTCGAAGACCTGGACTACTACTGCTCGGACAACCTGCCGGTGGAGCTGCTGCCGGATTTCGTCAAGAGCCGCCTGCGCGGCAATCCGCTGGGCGACCAGCGGCTGGCGGTCGGCATCGACGTGCGCAGCCGCAGCGATCTGACCCAGCTTGCGCAGTGGCGCCAGGCCGCCCAGGAATACGGCATCGAAGCGCGCCTGCTGTTCTTCGAAGCCAGCGACGAGGCGCTGATCAAGCGCTATGCCGACACCCGCCGCCGTCATCCGCTGAGCCATCTCGGCCTGGCGCTGCCGGAGGCGATCACCCGCGAGCGTCAGTTGACCGAGCCGCTGCGCCTGCAGGCCGATGCCATCATCGATACCAGCACGCTCAACGTGCACCAGTTGCGCCGCCGCGTGGTCACCGAATTCGCGCTCGGCTCCAACGACCGCCTGTCGCTGTTGTTCGAATCGTTCGCCTACAAGCGCGGTGTGCCGGCCGAGGCCGACTTCGTGTTCGATGCGCGCGTGCTGCCCAACCCGCACTGGGATCCGGAGCTGCGCCCGCTCACCGGCCGCGATGCCGGCGTGCGCGAGTACCTGGACAACGAAGCCGACGTGCAGCGCTACAGCGCGCAGATCGTGGACCTGCTGGACACCTGGCTGCCGCGCCTGCGCAACGACACCCGCAGCTATGTGACGATTGCTTTTGGCTGCACCGGCGGCAAGCACCGCTCGGTGTACATGGCCGAGCGCATGGCCCGGCATGCGCGCGAGCAGGGCTGGCCGGAAGTGGCGACGTTTCATCGCGAGCAGGACTGAGGGGCTGGGATTCGGGATTCGGGATTCGGGAATCGTCAAAGCGGTATCCGGGGGGCTGCGGCTGCATGCATCCGTGGAGAAGTGGCGGATGCATGATCTTTTTTGAATCTGGTTGTTTGTGGATGGCTTTGGTTGGGTGGGTGCTTTGGAGCGTCGCCGCTCTGCATCCGGCGCTGCTGGATTGCTGATGTGCCTGAAACGTCGCTCTGCGCTTTCGCGCTACGTGCTCGCGACGTTGCGTTCAAAGTGTGGCTGGTGGCATGGGTCATGCGTTGCCCTGCTCCACTGCCTCTGTCGCAGGCATTGCAGCGCTCGCTTGCGAGCTGATCTGCATTGGCAATACCGCCCATGTCACGGATCGGCGCGCGCAGGGCTGAAAAACGCGATCGCTGCACAGGGCCACGCCGGTCGCCGCGATGGAGCTAAACGGCTATTCAGTTCGCAACACATCGGTGCGGGCAAACGCTATCGCGCGGTCATGCCGACCTGTTAACGTTTCGACATGGCCTGTGGCATTCTCCTCATTACTCATCCCGGCATCGGCGCGGCGTTGTTGAACGTGGCGACGGGGCTGTTGCGGCAGCTGCCGCTGAAGACCGAAGCGTTCGACGTACCGTTCGATGCAGACCTGGACGCCTTGCTGCCCCAGGCCTCGTCGGCGATGCGGCGGGTCGACGGCGGCGACGGCGTGCTGGTCATGACCGACCTGTACGGCGCCAGCCCCAGCAATCTCGCCAGCCGGTTGGCAAAGCTCGGTACGCCGGTTCGTCGCGTGTCCGCACTGAGCCTGCCGATGCTGCTGCGGGTGATGAATTACCCCGAACAAGGTTTGCAGGAACTGCCCGCCACCGCGGCGGCAGGTACCCGCAACGGAGCGATCATCGACGATGCTTGAACGCGAACTCATTGTGTCCAACCGACTCGGACTGCATGCGCGGGCGACCGCCAAGCTGGTGCAGACGCTGTCGTCCTTCCGCAGCAACGCCACGCTGGCGGCCAAGGGCCGCGAAGTGAACGCCAAGAGCATCATGGGCGTGATGCTGCTGGCCGCCGGCCAGGGCACCAGCGTGGTGGTGCGGCTGGATGGCGAAGACGAGACCGAGGCCTTGCAGGCGCTGGTGGAGTTGTTCGAGCGCCGTTTCGACGAGGACAGCTGAGCATGCGCGGCGTCGGTGCCGGGGCGGCCGACACGGCGCGGCTGCGCCCGGGGCACGCATGAGTCTGCGCCTGCGCGGACACGGCGCCGCACGCGGCAATGCACTCGGGCGCGCGCGCGTGCGCCAGAGCCACACGCTGGAAGTGGCCGAGCAGCGCGTGCCGGCCAGCCAGGTGGAGGCGCAGTTGCAGCGCCTGCACACCGCCATCGAGGCGGCACGCGGCGAGATGCAGCAATTGCGCGACCGCCTGCATGGCGCGCTGGCGCGCGAGGTCGGCGAATTTCTCGAGCTGCATGCATTGTTGCTGGACGATCCGGAACTGTTGCAGGGCCTGGACGAGCTGATCCGCACCCATCGCTACAGCGCCGACTACGCGCTGCGCGTACAACGCGACCGGCTGGCGGCGGTGTTCGACGGCATGGAAGACGCTTACCTTAAGAGCCGCATGGACGACCTGGACCATGTGATCGGTCGCATCCACGCGTTCCTGCACAAGCGCGCACCCGACCTCAAGGGCGTGGCCGGCGAGATCCTGGTCTGCGACAACGTCGCCCCGTCCGAACTGGCGCAGTTGCAGGCCCAAGGCGTGGTCGGCATCGTCACCACCGCCGGCAGCGCGCTGTCGCATAGCGCGATCCTGGCGCGCAGCCTGCACCTGCCGCTGGTGGTGGGCGTCAGCGATGCAGTGCAGAAGATCGACGATGGCGATGTGCTGATCGTCGATGCCGGCTCCGGCCAGGTGATCGTGGATCCCACGCCCGAGCATCTGCGCGACTACCGCGAGCGCCTGCGCGCGCTGGCCAAGGAACAGCGCGAGCTGGGGCGGCTGCGCTCCAAGCCCACGCGCACACGCGACAACGTCGACATCATCCTGCTGGCCAATGCCGAATCGCTGGAAGACGTGGCGCGCGCGCATGCCTTGGGCGCCAGCGGGCTGGGGCTGTATCGCACCGAATTCCTGTTCCTGCAGCGCAACGAGCTGCCCGACGAAGACGAGCAGTTCCAGGCCTACCGCGACACCGTGCTGGGCATGAGCGGCCGGCCGGTCACCATCCGCACGCTGGACCTGGGCGCCGACAAGGCCGACCGCACCGGGTTGACGCTGAGCGACGAGGACAACCCGGCGCTGGGCCTGCGCGGGGTGCGCCTGTCGCTGGCCCGGCCGACGGTGGCGCAGACGCAGCTGCGCGCCATCCTGCGCGCCTCCGGCTACGGGCCGGTGCGCATCCTGGTGCCCATGGTCAGCGGCCGCGAAGAGATCCAGTTGCTGCGCAAGCAGCTGAAGAAGCTGAGCGCGCAGTTGCGCGCCGAAGGCCACGAGATCGCCGAGCACATTGCGCTGGGTGCGATGATCGAAGTGCCCGCCGCGGCGCTGGCGCTGGACTGCTTCATCGACGATATCGATTTCCTGTCGATCGGCACCAACGATCTGGTGCAGTACCTGCTGGCAGTGGACCGCAACAACGAGGCACTGGGCGAGTTGTATTCGCCCTTGCATCCGGCGGTGCTGCGACTGATCGGGCAGGTGATCGCCACCGGACGCAGGGACGGCAAGCCGGTAGCGGTGTGCGGCGAAATCGCCGGCGACCCGCGCTTCGTGCCGATGTTGCTGGCGCTGGGGCTCACCGAGTTCAGCCTGCATCCGGCCACCTTGCTGGAAGTACGCCGCGCCATTCGCGACAGCCATCTGGGCGAGTTGCGCACGCATGGCGACAAACTGCTGCGCGCGCGCGACCGCAAGGGCATCGAGAAATGGCTGGCGGCCATCGCGCAAGGCGGCAGCGGCAAAAGCAGCTAGAACAGCGCTGCTGCACATCCTTCTCCCGCTTGCGGGGAAGCTGCCCGCAGGGCGGATGGGCGCGCTGCGCCGATCATCGACCTGGCAATCGATCACCCGGTCAATGCTCACAGAGCACTCGGGTTCGTCGTGGCTGCACGCAGCGTTTGCCAAGCGCGCCAGCACGCCGGCGGCGCCCCATCGATCGTCCGCAAGCGCGCCGGCACTGTATGTTTCGTCACCGCGCGCAAGCGATAATGCCGTGCTGACCCAGCACCGCGTCCACTGACGGCGCGTCCACTCTTCCGGGAGCCGCGCATGGCCGAAGCCGTCCGCCACGACAAGACCGCGCGCCAGCTGCGATTGCTGTCCGACGCGCTGGACAGCGGACGCCTGGGGCCGGTGCGCCGGTTGGTCAACACCCTGGCGCCGGCGGAGATCGGCAACCTGCTCGAATCGCTGCCGCCGGGCAAGCGCGAAGTGGTGTGGGGGCTGGTCGACCCGGAAGACGATGGCGAGGTGCTGCTGCACGTCGGCGATGAGGTGCGCGAAAGCCTGCTGGCCGACATGGACCCGGACGAAATCGTCGCCGCGGTCGAAGACCTGGACATCGACGACCTGGCCAACCTGGTCGAGGACCTGCCCGACACCGTCATCGACGAAGTGCTCAAGTCGATGGATCGCGAGAACCGCGAACGGCTGGAGCAAGTGCTGTCGTATCCGGAGGACACCGCCGGCCGCCTGATGAATCCAGACGTGGTGACGGTGCGTGCCGACGTCAACGTCGATGTGGTGCTGCGCTACCTGCGCCTGCGCGGCGAGCTGCCCGATCATACCGACCACCTGTACGTGGTGAGCCGCCGCCACCAGTATCTGGGCCGCGTGCCATTGGCAGCGCTGGTCACCCACGAGGACAGCACCCCGGTCAACCGGCTGATCGACGACGAGCAGCCGGCCATCGACGTGGGCGACGGCTCGGACGAGGTGGCACGCCGCTTCTCCGACCACGACTGGATCTCCGCGCCGGTGGTGGACGACAACAACATCCTGCTCGGCCGCATCACCATCGACGACGTGGTGGACATCATCCGCGAGCAGGCCGAGCACCAGGCCTTGAGCGCTGCCGGCCTGGACGAGGACGAGGACATGTTCAGCCCGGCACGGCGCGCGTTCCGGCGCCGCCTGATCTGGCTGGGCATCAATCTGTGCACCGCCTTCGTGGCCTCCAGCGTGGTCAGCCAGTTCGAAGGCACCATCGAGAAACTGGTGGCGCTGGCAGCGCTGATGCCGATCGTGGCCGGCATGGGCGGCAACGCCGGCACCCAGGTGCTGGCGCTGATGGTGCGTGGCCTGGCGCTGGGGCAGATCGGCTCGTCCAACGTGATGACGCTGCTCAAGAAGGAACTCACCGTGGCGCTGATCAATGGCCTGTGCCTGGGCATCGGGCTTGGCCTGATCGTCCTGGTCTGGTTCCGCCAGCCGATGCTGTCGCTGGTGATCGGCACGGCACTGACCGCCAACATGCTCACCGCGGCCTTCGGCGGCGTGCTGGTGCCGGTGACGCTCAAGCGACTGGGCTTCGATCCGGCACTGGCGGGCGGGGTGATCCTGACCACGCTGACCGACGTGATGGGCTTTTTGAGCTTCCTGGGCCTTGCCACCTTGATCCTGCTGCCCTGACCGCGCGCAGCAGCGAGCGTGCCTGCCGGCGTCGGCCATCCTGGCGTCGCATGAATCGACGTCACCCACCGCCACCGCGTGACGTGCCAGCGCACGTGCATGCGGTAATACTGCAGACCTGTACCCGAGGGAGAGCCGTGCGTGATCTTACGTTGCGTCGTACTTGGACTGCTTGCGTTGGTGCTTGCCGGCTGCTCCAGCATGGGTGAGCGTCGACACGATGGCCGCAGCGGCCACTTCGTAAGCCGCACCTTGCAGATGGAAGGCCGGCTGTATCGCTATCAGGTGTTCGTCCCGGCCGCCAAGGCGGCCCGGCCGTTGCCGATCGTGTTGTTCCTGCATGGTTCAGGCGAACGCGGCGACAACGGACGCGACCAGGCCGAAGTGGGAATAGGCCCGTACCTGAGCGAGCACACCGCCCGGTTTCCCGCGCTGGTGGTGTTGCCGCAGGTGCCCGACAACGAAGAATGGCTGGGCATCAACGCGCGCATGGCCATCGCCGCGCTTGATGCCGCCAGCGCCGAATTCGCTGCCGACCCGCAGCGCACGTATCTGACCGGCCTCTCGATGGGCGGATATGGCGCATGGGAAATCGGCCTGATGCAGCCGCAGCGCTTTGCCGCCATCGTGCCCATCTGCGGCGCGCTCAAGGCTCCGCGCGATGAGCGCCGCACGCTGTACGTGAGCCTGGTGGCCAAGGAAGCGGACCCGTATACGGCAGCGGTCACCCAGCTTCGGCACGTGCCGATCTGGACCTTCCACGGCGCCAAGGACACCTCCGTGCCACCGCATGACGACCGCGCGCTGTACCGCGCCGCGAAAGGCGTGGGCGCCAACCTGCGCTACAGCGAATATCCGGAAGGCAACCACAACGTCTGGGACGCGACCTACGCGGACCCGGCGATGTGGGAGTGGATGTTCAAGCAGCGCCTGCGCTGAGAGCGGCGTTACAGCGCGATCGGCGCGATCGGCGCGATGCGAGCCTGGCACCTGGCTCGATGGTGGCGACGGCGACCAGCGCATGCCGTCGTCGTCGCATGGCGCCCCCAAAGGCACCGCATGCCGCGCCCATCGCCTGGCGGCTGCACGGCGCCTGCGCGCCGGCTACCGACCATCAATGGTGGTAGCCGGTCTCGGCGGTGATCTTGCCGCGGAACACGCGGTACGACCACACCGTGTAGCCCAGGATCAACGGCAGCAACATGACCAGCCCCACCATGGCGAACAGCTGCGAGGACGGCGGCGCGGCCGCCTGCCAGAGGGTGTAGACCGGCGGCACCAGGTACGGCCACATGCCCAGCACCAGGCCGAGGAAGCCGAGCACGAACAAGCCCATCGCCAGCAGGAACGGCGGCGCATCCGCACGCCCGGCCTCGCTCGCGCGCCATAGTGCATAACCCACCACGGCAACCAGCACCGGTACCGGCATCAACCACAGGTAATGCGCATCGTTGAACCAGCGCTCCATCACATGCGATTGCAGCGATGTCAGCCAGGCGCTGACCAGGCCGATGAAGACCAGCACGCTGAGCGTCAACGGCCGGGTTAGCTGCCGCGCCAGCTGCTGCACATGGCCTTCGGTCTTGAGGATCAGCCAAGTGCTGCCGAGCAGCGCATAGCCGAACACCAGGGCCGCGCCGGTCAGCATCGCGAACGGGCTGAACCAGCCCCAGATGCCGCCGACATAGCGGTCGTTCTCGATCGGCAGGCCCTGCACCAGCGCGCCCAGGATCACGCCCTGCGCAAAGGTGGCCAGGATCGAGCCGGCCGCGAAGGCATTGCTCCACAGCCGCCGCGAGCGCTGCGCCTTGAAGCGGAACTCGAACGCCACCCCGCGGAACACCAGCGCCATCACCATCAGCAGCACCGGCAGATACAGCGCCGACAGGATCACCGCATAGGCCTTGGGAAAGGCGGCCAGCAGCCCTGCCCCGCCCAGCACCAGCCAGGTTTCGTTGCCGTCCCAGATCGGCGCGGCGGTGTTCATCATCAGGTCCAGCTGCGCCTCGTCGCGGCGGAACGGGGCCAGGATGCCGATGCCCAGCACGAAGCCGTCGAGCACCACGTACATCAGCACGCCGAAGCCGATCACCGCAAACCACGCCACGGGCAAGAGGGTCGTCATGTCCATCAGGCAGCTCCATCGATCGGTTCGTCCGCGGCCGATAGCGGCCGTGCGGGCGTGTGTTCGCCATGGTCCAACTGCGGCGCATCGTGCGGGGTCGGCCCGATCTTGCCGATCTTGACCAGGTACCAGATGCCCCAGCCGAAGACGAACGCATAGCCGGCCACATACACCGATAGCGAGATGGCAGTCATCAGCGCCGACTGCGGGCCCACCGCGTCGGCGGTGCGCAGCAGGCCGTAGACCACATACGGCTGGCGGCCCATTTCAGTGACGAACCAGCCGGAAATCAGCGCGATGAAGCCGCTCGGCAACATCCAGCGCCAGGTCGCCAGCAACCAGCGCCACTGCACCAGCGTGCCGCGCCGCAACGCGAACGCCGACACCCAGGCCACCAACAGCATCAGCGAGCCGATCCCGACCATGATGCGGAAGGCGAAGAACACCGGTGTCACCGGCGGGCGGTCGGCGGCCGGCACCGAGGTCAGTGGCGCGATGTCGCCGTCCAGGCTGTGCGTCAGGATCAGGCTGCCCAGGCGCGGAATCGCCAGCTCGTAGTCGTTGCGCTCGGCCTGTGCGTTGGGCACGGCGAAGACCACCAGCGGGAAGCCCTTGCCGGGCTCTTCGGCGTGCCAGTGCGCCTCCATCGCCGCGATTTTCATCGGCTGATGCTTGAGCGTATTCAACCCATGCATGTCGCCGACGAAGATCTGCAGCGGCACGGTGATGGCCGCGAACACCACCGCCAGCTTGAGCATGCGCAGGCCCGCCTCGCGATGCACGCCACGGTGCAGATACCACGCCCCCACCGCACCCACCACGAAACAGGTGGTGATGAACGAGCCCAGCGCCATATGCGCAAGCCGATACGGAAACGAGGGGTTGAAGATGATCTTCAGCCACTCCACCGGATGCACGATCCCATCGATGACCTCGTAGCCGGCCGGCGTCTGCAGCCAGCTGTTGGACGACAGGATCCAGAACGTGGAAAACAGCGTGCCCAGCGCCACCATGCAGGTGGCGAAGAAATGCAGGCGCTCGGAGATGCGGCCCCAGCCGAACATCATCACACCCAGGAAGCTGGCTTCCAGGAAGAACGCGGTGAGGACCTCGTAGCTCAGCAGCGGGCCGATCACGCTGCCGGCGATACGGCTCAGCTCCGGCCAGTTGGCGCCGAACTGGAAGGCCATCACGATGCCGCTGACCACGCCCATGCCGAAGGACACGGCAAAGATCTTCTGCCAGAAGAAATACAGCTCGCGCCACACCGGCAGGCGGGTGCGCAACCAGCGCCATTCCAGAAACGCCAGCAGGCTGGAGAGGCCGATGGTGAACGCGGGAAACAGCACGTGGAACGCGATGACGAATCCGAACTGGATCCGCGACAACAGCAAGGCGTCCATGGAGAAACCTCCAGGCAAATGGGAAGACCACCAACGCGTCGGTGCAGAGCGATTGCCGCCATGCTTGCGGCGATCGATCGCGTCTGACTGCGCTACGCCATCATGATAGGGACGCTAGAGCACGTTCCCGATGCGACACGGCGTCGCATCTGCGTCAAACCGTCGCGCCCTTGCGGCGAAGCGTGCGATGCCATGGCAGGCGGCATGGCGATGAGCACCATCGCGCCTGGGTACTGACTGCGTCCAGCACCACGGTGTCGCCGTCGCCCGATGCACGGCGCTGCGCACGCCCGCGCCTTGCCGCCTTCGTCGCCATGCGCGGACGTTTGGAAGTGGCGATCACCGGGCGTTCTAGCCAAGCCTGGCCTTCTGCGCCACCAGGCATGTGGCCCTGCGGTATGACGTCCGCTCGCGTTGACTATTGCGTGCGGCGGATCTGCCGGGCGATTTCGCTGACCACCGCAATGGCAACGGTCAGGCCTACCATTGACAAAAACTCCGTCCGCTTCTCGTCCGAGCTGGCCACCAGCACAAAGATCACCGCCAGGATCGCCAGCGCCAGCACGGTCAGAAATGGGTAGCCGCGCATCCGAAACGGCAATGCGATGCCGGCGCGATCGGCGCGGGCGCGCAGGATCAGCTGCGACAGCAGCGAGATCGTCCACACCAGCAGGCAGGTGGAACCGACGATGTCGAGCAGCACCGGCAACACCTCGTTGGGATACAGCAGCTCCAGTGCGGCGGCCGTAAAGCCGAACAACACGCTGGCGAGCACCGCCGTCAGCGGCACCTGCTCGCGGCTGGTCTTGGCGAGCACGCGCGGCGCCTCGCCGCGCTGGGCCAGCGAGAAGATCATGCGCGACGCGCCATACAGGTTGGCGTTGAGCGCCGACAGCAGCGCCACCACCGCCACCAGGGTGATCGCAGTGGCCGCGCCGGGAATGCGCGCCACGTCCAGCACTGCGGCAAAGGGCGAGCCGAGCGCCTTGCTGGTCCACGGCACCACCGCCACGATCACGCTGATCGAACCGATGTAGAACACCAGGATGCGCCAGGCCACGGTGCGGATGGTGCGCGCCAGGCTGCGCCCGGGGTCGGCGGTTTCGGCCGCCGCCACCGCCACGATCTCGGTGCCGCCGAAAGCGAACACCACCACCAGCAGGGCTGCGCCGACGCCGGCCAGCCCATTGGGCGCAAACCCGCCGTTCTGGGTGAAGTTGGACAGGCCCGGCGAGGTCACGCCGGGCAGCCAGCCAGCCAGCAAGGCGAGGCCGATCAGCAGGAACACCACGATCGCCACGACCTTGAGAATGGCGAACCAGAATTCGAATTCGCCGAAATTGCGCACGCCCAGCAGGTTGATCGCGGTGAAGGTCGCCATGAACAGCAGCGCCAGCAAGGGCACCGGCAACGCCGGCCAGACGGTCGCGAGCAGGCCGGCGGCGCCGACCGCCTCGGCTGCGATCACCACCACCACCTGGAACCACCACAGCCAGCCCACCGTGGCGCCAGCGGTCGGGCCCATCGCATCGGCCGCATACACCGAGAAGGCGCCGCTGGCCGGCTTGGCCGCCGCCATCTCGCCCAGCGCGTTCATCACGATGATCACCAGCGCACCGGCGATCAGGTAGGACACCAGCACTGCCGGCCCGGCTGCCTTGATGCCGACGCCCGAACCCAGGAACAGCCCGGCACCGATGGCGGTGCCCAGGCCCATCATCATCAACTGCCGCGGTTTGAGCGCATGGCGCAACGCGGGCGCGGCGGTCGAAGCGTTCTGGGCAACAGGATCGGTCGGAAGCGACATGGACGGCATCGGAGAGGTGGTAGCGCGACACGATACCGCGTCGCGGCGCCGGCCGCGCCTCTTGACGCAGCCGCCTCGTCCAGGCTGACGGTGTGGTGGCCGCGTTGCGCATGGCGCCCGCGCCCGACCCGATGCACACAGGACGAGGCGGCCCGCTCTGCTGCGGTGCACACCCATCGGGGCGATGGTGCCGGTGATACGGACAAGAAACGTGCTGCATGCCAAGCATCCGCGGGATCTGCATCTGTGCACGGCCGCCAGATCGCCCGGCTGCTTCTGGAGGCGGCAGCTCCGCGCACCCTCGCGCGAGCGGCACGTGGATCTATCTGAAGCCCTCGCCATCTGGTGGACCGGTCGCCATGGCGCAAAGCGCTCTGCATCACTGCATCCCAGCGCCGACTGCTGCGCCGCGACTCTTGTGCGCCATCATCGGTATCGGCCAGTCAGTGCCTACCGGGGCGTGGCGTTCGGCAACAGGCCATCAGCCTGCCTCGCGCTGCAGGCTGCGATGGACGCAGCTATCGCACGCATGCATGCCACTGCGCTATCGCAAGGTCGCGTATCGCCCACCCCATGCAGCGGAGCAATGCGTCTGGCACGCGCCGCGAGCTGGCGCATCGCGAAGAATTTCGTGGCGGCGCCTTCCTCACCCGCAAGCAGCAAGCTGCGATGGCTGCAGCCATTCCGGGCCTGCGCTGGATTCTGCGAAAGTCGGCCGGTAGACCCGGCGCAGGTCTCTGACGACATTGCCGCTCATGAAAATCCCCGGCAGTGCCGGGGATTCTTGGCTGAGCCGCTGCGCTGGCGCTTACTCCGCCAGGTTCTTGCCCGCCCCTGCGGTGGCGATCACCTTGGCCTTGACCTGCGCGGCCGGGGTGACGGTGTAGGTGTAACCCAGTGGTTCGGGGAAGACCTTGGAGCTGATCCAGGTGGTGGCATTGGCGTACGGCTTGCTGCCGTCCGGTGTGCTCCAGGTGATGCCGCCGCCCACGTAGTTGTTGATCAGGTCCCAATAGCCGATCTCGCTGCTGTCGCGCGAGGTCACCGGGTTCTTGATGTTCTCGAAGTAGTTGGATTCGATCTTGGCCACGCCGCCCATGCGCACATTGATGCCGGAGGTGGTGACGTTGTTGAAGTAGTTGTTGTAGATGTGGCTCAGGCCACGGCGCTGCAGCGGCACGCGCGATTCCACGTTCTCGAAGCGGTTGTGGTGATAGGTGGTGCGTGCCGCCGAATTCTTGGTGTCGCTGTCGCTGAAGCCGTTGAGCGCGACCTTCTGATAATTGTAGACATGGTTGTAGGACACGGTGACGTGGTGCACGCCCTTCTTCATGTCGATGCCGCCATCGAAGGAGGCATCGCCGGCGCCGGAGCACTTGGTGAGCGAGGCGAACACGGTGTTGTGGTCGACCCAGATCCTGGACGGCTCGCCGCTGGAGTTGCCCTCCAGCGAAATCGAATCGGCATCTTCGCCGCCGGGCAGCAGGCCGATGGTCATGTTCTGGATGATCACGTTGTGCGCATTGCCCACCACGCGCAGACCGAAGTTTGCCGCCGACCCGTTCGCGCCCTTGATGGTGACATCGCTCTTGTTCTTGATCTGCACGGTCTTGGCAGGCAGCTTCCACTGCGCGCAGACGTCCTTGATGGTGCCGAAGTCGAACTTGCCGGTGTAGTTGAGCACCAGCCCGCCGCTGCCGGAATAACTGTCGATCGCCGCCTGCATCGCCTCGAAGGTGGCCACGTTGACCGGTGTCTTGTTGCCGCCGCCGGTGGTGGCGGCGCCGTATCCGACCGGACCGGCGATGGTGCCCGCGGCGCAGGCGGACAGTGCGAGCGCAACAGCGCCCTGAAGCATCTTGCTGGTCATGCAGCCTCTCCCAAAGATGTCGATGAGCGACGCATGCCGCCTGCGCATTGGTAGCGGCGACAGCGACGCGTTACGTGGGGGGCTGCATTCTTCGCGCGATTTAAAACATAAAACAATTATCAATAGCTGAAATTTTGACGCACCGCGGTGTTCCGGGTGAGAGACACCCAAAAGAGACAGTCGGAGACACCCGGGACAGGACACTGCCGCCCTGCGATCAGGTGCCGCCGCCGGCCTCAGTGGCATTACGTTGGTACGGCCCGCATCATCGGCTGGACGGCGTCGATCGATTGCCGCGACGCGCATCGCGATGCGCGAGGTCGGTTGGCATGCGGTGCGCGCCACCTGCAGGGCATGGATGCCATCGGTAGATGGCTTTCCCGCGAGCGCTACGCGGCGTCGGCGCCGCAACCGGAAGCGCATGCAGGCAATGGACTCGATACAGAGACCGAGCTCGTCACCGATGGTGCCGATACGCGCTGTGCAACAACGTCCCGGCTCCCTGACGCCGGGTTTTACGGCGATCGGCACCGAGATGACGAACCAATGCGTCGCTGTGACGTGCAATCCGCCGAGGACGCTGCAAGTTCCAGAGGCAAGGCGGCCCCCAGGGCAGCCCTGCCCTCATCGGCTTGAGGATTGGCGCAGGGCGACAGCGCGATACTGGCCGCGATCGCCATAACGTGGCCCCTTCTGCTCGACAACGGCGCAGAGCCTGTCTTGGCCGCAGGGCACCAGGTCCGCGCGCGCGACGCGATCCAGAAAGGCGATTTCCGCGCGGCGCTGGGTGGCCTCGGCCAGCACAGGCCGGGCGCCCTGGACGGCGTAGCCGACTGCAGCCAGGCACAGGAGCGTGCCGACCAACAGCGCGCCGAGCCCGGCCCAGCTACGCCGGGTGACGGTGGTTTCCAGCGATTGCTGCGCCTGTGCGTAGCGCGCGGTCGCCTGCTCAAGCGTCCTTTCCGCCTGGACCATCTTCTTGTTGAATCGCTCGGCCCCCGGTTCCAGCGTTTGCGTCAGCGCCTGGTTGCTCAATTGCGTCAGGCGGGGCAGCGCATTTTCCACCAGGCCACTGACGCGCTGATCGGCATGTTTGACGGCAATCTGCAGAAGCTGCAGCTGCTCCCGGACCAGATCTTCCAATGCGTGCTCGCGCCGTTGCAGCGTCCCGATCAGTGCCGCCATGGCCTGGATCGATTCTTTTAGCGTGCGTTCCGACGCGTTGGCATCGGGTAGTGCGAAGGTGTTCTGCATCTCCATAGTGTTCTCTCGATGATTCAACTTGCTGCACGTGTTCCGGCTATCCACCACCACCACCGCCGCCACAGCCACCGCCACCATCTCCGCCACCACCGCCGTCACCCTGCGGACCACCTTGCATCGCCGGCCCGTTGGCGAACTGCGGCAATGTCATCACCATCACCGGGCCACGGCTGGTCTGCACCTCTGTCGAGACGTCCATGTTCAGGGCCTGGCGCATACTCGCCTGTTCCTGAGCCTCCTGCATCGCCTGGGCATCCAGAAACTCATGCCCTTGTTTGGCAAGGGCCTGGCTATGGGGGCTATTGGCGACCCGCTTCAAGGCCTGTTCGATCGCCAGTTCGTCCTTGCAGTCGATGGCGTACAGCAACTCGTCCACATCCGGATCGCCGGTGATGGTTTTACGCTGGGGCTGCGGCCGATCCTCCTGCTCGCCAGCGGCAAGACGTTGTGGCGCGGTGTCTGCCGGCGGAGCGCGTGGTGCTCTCAGCCCAGAGGGGCCATCCGGATCGTACCCATCACGCAATTCCAACTCGGTAAACGGCCGCTCACCACGGTCCACGCGCGCCTGACGCGCTTCTGCGACGCGGTTTTCTGTTTCGAGATCCTGTTCGAGTTGGATGCGTAGCTCACGCATGGAGCGTTCTATTTCCTCCCAGGAGTCCGGATCGGCGGGCACAGCGGCAGGACGGTCGTGCTCATCTGCCAGGGACGCGGACAGCGGCGCGCGCGCATCGGCCGCGTCCTCGGGTGCATCGGCTGCGCGGCCAGCGATCGGCATCTCCGGCGATGGCGCTGTCGCATGCGCGAGGTGTGCGGGCACTGGCAACGCTGCAGGGGGATCGGGTGCTTCCGGTGCTTGAGTCTGTGGCGTGCGCGCCTGTTGCTCGTCGCGGTGTTTTGCGGTCCCTGGGGTGGCGAGCGATGGCGCGGAAGGCGCGTTCGCCGCCTGGGCCAGGTATGCATCCGCCGACTGCTCGAGCTGCTGCGCAGGTGCATCTTGCTGCGCATCCGAGGCTTGTGCCGTCATCGGCTGTTGGTCGCTGTGCAGGTTCGCAACCTGCTGCTCTGCCGGCGCGGTCTGCGCAATCGCAGCGCTCTGCGCTGTCTGCTGCTGGACTTCCTGCGGACGCTGCTGCGCTACGTCGGATGCATGTGCTTGCGCGGGCTCTACCAGCTGTTCCCGGGGCCGTTGGGCGACGGCATCCTGGTTAGGCCGCTGCTCGGGTTGGTGCGGCGATGTGTCTTGCGCATGGAGCGACGACGGCGCGCGCGAGGCTGCTTCCTGTGCCAGCTCCTGCTCGCGTTGTGGAGCCGTTTGGGCGTGCAGTGGCTGTTGCCCGGCATGGTGCACAGTCTGCGCCTGCAGCCGGTCCTGCTGGCTCTGCCGGGCGTCCCGTGCCTGGCGTATTTCCTGTTCGCGCTGCTGTGTCTCCTGAGCCTGCATCTGCGCTTGTTCGCGCTGCTCCGTCGCGTGCGCCTGCCGCTGGACGTATTCGCGGTGCTGGATGTCCTGCGCCTGGCGTTCTTGTTGCTCCAGCCGCTGCGCTTGCTGCCGTGCTTCCAGCTCGGTATGCGCCTGCAGCGCCTGGGCAGCTTGCGCCCGCACGTCGTGCGATGCCTGCGCCTGCAGCGCGTGGGCGCGAGCCTGCGCCAACTGTTGATCTTGCGCCTGGCGTGCCTCCTGCTGCCGCTGCTGGTGCTCCTGCGCAGCGCTGGCGGCCTGGCCCCGGGCCTGCACGTCGAGCACAAGCTGGTTCGAGGGCGGCGAGGCGGACGTGTCCGCATCCGTGGAGCCTTCGGACGAAGGCGGCGCGGAGGCCAGCTGCTGCATCGGTGCGTCCGGCTGCTGGCGAGCCTGCAGCTCCTGCAGCGCCTGACGGATGTCCTCGGTGCTGGTGACCGCTGCAATGCGCGCCACGCCATCGGCGCCGTGCTGCAGATGGGCGATCGGGCTGTCGGCGCCATACTGACCGCCGGGGCCGCGCTGCAGCTGCAGAGCGCCATCGCCTGCGAGTCCTTCCGCTTCGCGGGTGCGCTGTGTTGCCAGCTCGATCGCTTCGCGCCATTGTGGCTGCAGCTCCGTGCCAACGATGCGGTAGCGGTACAGCGTCTGCTCGCGCTGCACGTCCTGCGGCGACGGTGGCGACTGCCCGATGGCGGCAATCGCCTGGGCTTGCTCGGCGAGCGCCGGCTGCAGCATGGCGCGCGTGGTCTCCAGTTCCAGCACCTGATTGCCATCGGGCGCTGCACCGTGGCCGGTCCACTGGCCCTCCATGTTGCGGTAGTAGCGCTGACCGTTCGAGGCGGTCAACGCATCCGGATCCGGCAATGCCTGCTGGACCGCCGACGACATCGGCAGCCCATCGGCGGCCCAGCCGCTGCGGTGGTAGGCCAGTTCATAACGCGCGGCGATCGCGCCGGGGCTGTTGGCGATGTTGCGGGCGATGGTGGCCTGCGCCTGCGCCTCCAGTTCGGCCGCGCGAGGCGGCAAGGCGGTCTCCTGCACGTAGCTGCCGCGCTCGTTGGCACCGGAGACCGCGGTCTTGACCAGGCGATGCCATTGTCCGTCTGCCGGGTCGCGCTTCCAGTCGGCAGGGCTCAGGCTGGGACGGTCGGTGGCGTTGGCTGGCTGCTGGTAAGGATCCTGCGGTGTGGGTGCATCTTTGAGAGCGAGTGCGGCGGCGGCATTGGTGGCCTGGTAATTGAGTTCGCGGGCCTTTTGGTAGCTGGCCACGATGGGCGTGGCGGTGGGGTTGTCGATCCCATCGCCGGTTGTATCGGCCATGCCGTCCCGCGCCCAGGCGCGGCCATCGAAGGACCACTGCGTGCCATCGCGGTCGGTCTGGTGGTAGATCGCGCGACTGTCGAGCAACGCGGCGGCTTTTTCGCCGGCCACGCTCATGAAGTACGCGTCAGCGGCGATCAGCACCATCGGCCCGGCGCCCGAGCTTCCCAGCGCATAGGCCGCTGCCGTGCCGCCGGCCCAGCCACCGACATTGCGCCCGGCAAAATGTGCCAGCTCCGATTGCGCGGCCAGCGGGTTGTCCTGACCGAGCAAGTGCGTGGCGCGTTGGCCGGACGCCACCGCGTCGGCGGCGGTGGCGAGCAGGCCGGCGGTGCGCAGTGCCTGGCCTGCCGATAGCTCGCCTGCCAGCAATTCGGCTGTGGCGAAGCCGCGTTGCGATACTGGTGTGTACGACGGCTGCGGTGTGGCGCCTGCGCCTTGGCGGATGCTGCGCATAGCAACGCCGATGGTTGTCGGCGTGTCATCCAAGACCTGCTGGACCAAGGTCGCGTTGGACTCGGATAACCTCACGCGCCCGGCCTCTTCGGCGTGCGCGATGGCCATACGGAATTCCTCGCGGCCGGCGATCTCGCGGATCACGGCATCGCGTTCATCAGGGACAGCGACCAGATTTTTGCCGGTCGTACGTGCTGCTTCGATCACCTCTGCGATCCGCTGTTCGGAGTGCGTGATCGCGGCCCATTCGGATTCGACAGTGCTCATTGAGCGCAGCGTCTTCAGCTGGTCGGCGTGGATGGCGCGGTACTGATCAATCTCGAAGAGGGCTCTGCGGTTTTGCGCGTTGGTCTCGGCCTTGGTCAAGTGATCCGGGGTCGTTGCAAACATGTTGCCGTTGATCAGGGCGACTTTGAGGGTGTCTTGCAGGTCGTGGACCTGGGCAGAGACACGCTTCAATGCGGCAGCGTCGTTGCGCATGGCGGCTTCGCCATCCGGGGAATCAATGAGATCGTCAAGATGACCAAAGATTGCTTTCGTGTAAGAGCTGCGCGTGCGTCCTCGGTGGGGGGATGTTTCGATTTCGTCAGCCAGCTTGCCATCTACCGGCAGGTACAGGCGATTGGTCGACACATCCTTGTCGATCAAGCCATGCTCAAGCAATTTCTTGAGTAACCTGTGGTCACGAAAGACGGTGTTTTCAATGACATGATGACTTTCAAGGATGACGTTACCCGACGGCATCTGCTTTCACTCCATCAAAATGTCGGAAATGTATTGCTCAGCAACCGAAAGCGTCTATCAACCAGACGCCGCGTGTCCTGGGCGATTTGCCAAATCCATGCGCGATCAAGGTGTCGCGCAAGAACCGATCGCAAAAGGCATCTGACGTATAAGGTGTCCTGAAGACATGCGCGGCCCCGACAACGTCTTTCCTGAATCCCAACTCTGCACCACCCGCAACACTGTAGTGCTTGCCATTACGGTATCCGGTCAAGACCTTGACGGTGGATGCTTCCTCGTCGATGGCATCGATAATCCGCACCACCTCGCAGAGATAGTGCGGTGCCCCGGGCGTACCGTCTTCCAATCGGAAGTCGCATAGCGCGAAGGCAAACCCCTCCGGGTCCGCAGCTTCAAGGACCTGCTTCAGTGGCTCTGAGACCAGCCAGTAGCTCTTGAATCCACTGTGCATGTCATTGGGCATATCGCCGATGCGGCTGTCGTAGCGCAGGCGCGGGGTTTCCTTCAGTGCAGCCAGGCCCGCGTCCTCTCCAGGCAGGCTGTCAGCAATGGAAAACGGCACCGCATCTTCATTCTCGAACTCCACGCCATGCCCACGACCGCCGCCACGCACGTCGGACCTGAGGATATAGAACTCGCCTTTTCTGGGCGCATTCGGATGTATCGCTTGCGCTTGATTTGACTGGTTCATGGGTGTTCTCCGATCAACCCTGCGTATAAGCAAAATGCTATATCCGCTTTCATCAAGCGGGCGCCGCCAGCATACGCGATTTGTATGTTCTGACATCGCGTTGCAGATGGGCGATCGGGCTGTCGGCGCCATAGTGGCCGCCCGGGCCGCGCTGCAGCTGCAGGGCGCCATCGCCTGTGAGTCCTTTCGCTTCGCGCGTGCGCTGTGTCGCCAGTTCGATCGCTTCGCGCCAGTGCGGCTGCAGCTCCGTGCCTACGATGCGGTAGCGATACAGCGTCTGCTCGCGCTGCACGTCCTGCGGCGACGGCGGAGTTTGCCCGATGGCGGCAATTGCCTGGGCCTGCTCGGCGAGCGCCGGCTGCAGCATGGCGCGCGTGGTCTCCAGTTCCAGCACCCGGTTGGCATCGGGCGGAGCGCCGTGACTGGTCCACTGGCCCTCCATGTTGCGGTAGTAGCGCTGGCCGTTCGAGGCGGTCAGCGCATCCGGATCCGGCAACGCCTGCTGCACGGCCGGCGACATCGGCAAGCCCTCGGCGGCCCAGCCGCTGCGGTGGTAGGCCAGCTCATAGCGCGCGGCGATCGCGCCGGGGCTGTTGGCGGTGTTGCGGGCGATGGTGGCCTGGGTGTCGGCCTTGCCCTCGCGCGCCCAGGCGCAGCCATCGAACGACCACTGCGTGCCATCGCGATCGGTCTGGTGGTAGATCGCGCGATTGTCGAGCAACGCGGCGGCTTTTTCGCCGGCCACGCTCATGAAATAGGCATCGGCGGCGATCAGCACCATCGGTCCGGCGCCGGAGCTGCCCAGCGCGTAGGCGGCCGTCGTGCCGCCGGCCCAGCCACCGACATTGCGCCCGGCGAACTGCGCCAGCTCCGACTGCGCGGCCAGCGGGTTGTCCTGGCCGAGCAAGTGCGTGGCGCGTTGGCCGGACGCCACCGCGTCGGCGGCGGTGGCGAGCAGGCCGGCGGTGCGCAGCGCCTGGCCTGCGGACAGATCGCCTGCCAGTAGCTCGGCGGTGGCGAAGCCGCGTTGACCTGGTGGTACCCGCAGCGGCCGTGCAGCTTCTTCACCAAGCACATTTTCGACCTGCAGAATGCCTTGGTCGGAAAGCGTCAGGCGGCCATTTGCATGAGCTTGGGCAATTGCTTGTGAGAGTGAATTTCTACCGATCTCTGGATCGCCGCCTTTGGTGAGGTTGGTGCTGGATTGTCCTAGGTACTGAAGCGTAGAGATGACACGCTGTTCGGAATGGACGATTGATGACCAGCCGAGTTCGGGTCTCTGCAACGTTGGAATTGCGTCGATCTGAGATGCAAGCCTGCTGTCGTAGCTCGAGGCGCCCTTGAAAAACGCATTGATGCCAGGCCGCATGTCGTCTGCAACCATGCCGATCGGGGCATTGGTGTAGAGGTCCGCGTTCGCCAAGCCGACTCTCATCGTATCGATCAGTCGATCGACCTTTGAGGAAATTCTGGCGATGGCATCTGCATCGCCAGCCATGGCCAACTGACCGTCAGAGGTCCGTGACAAACGCTCCAGTCGGGCCAAGGAGCCATCTTGGTAGTCTTTAATAGGTCCACCACTATGTGGTGAAAGTCCTAGGGAATGCGCCAGTGTTGGCTCACTTGGCATGTAAACAAGATTACGATCAGCATTAATATTGAATAATTTTTTCTGCTGAAGTATTTCAAGCAATGGGCTGTTGCGAAGCGTTTGCCGCTCCGCAATATGATGCTCTTGAAAAATCGTACGTCTCGGCATGACGGAATTCCGTTATCGAAATTAAGCATCTTTCCAATCAGCAGCGTCTCGAAACCAAAGCCCATCAGAAAATTTTCCCGTATCGATACCAGCCTCACGCACTGCATCCAACAGTGTGCGATCGCAGATTACATAGTAGTCAGCGGAGAAAGGTGTTCGGAATACGTGAGAATTTTGAACCACCTCTTTTCGAAAAGCCAAGCTCGCCCCACCCGTTAGATCGTAAAATTTTCCATTCACAAATTCGTCGCTAACTTCTATCTCCACTTTGGATCGCCCCTCATCGAGTGCATCCAGAACTCGCACCACATCGCACAAGAAGTATCTAGGACCCTGAGTTCCATCGTCCATCAGAAAATCGCACTCTATGAAGCTAAATCCCTCTGGATCGACAGTTGAAAACACCTGATGCAAACGCTCGGACACGAGCCAATAGCCACTGAAACCGGCTTCCAGGTCTCTAGGCATAATACCTTTCGATGGGTCGAAGATGAGGCGTGGCCTTTCTGAAAATGGAGGAAAGCCCCCTTCACTGGGCCTTAAAATCAATCTGGGAGGCACGAGGAGTTTTTTTATGTTTTCGAACACCACCCCGAGTTCAGGTCCGCATTCAAGATCTGGCATCAGGACGTAGAACTCGCCTTTACGTGGCTTATCCTGACCAGCCACTTCCACTTCTTGTATTGCGTTCATAAGTATTACCCGACAGCTTTTTGGTTAAAGTGACTTCGTCAGAATGAGGTATAAACAGCCCAGGGATTCACTTTCAGGCAGCACCATATTTCTGAACAGGCAACATCAATGCTTGCCACCACGCTCCCGCCTAGCATGGGGTGAACCCTAAATAGAGACGCGCTATCCCACGAGAGTACGTTGGTGGTTAAAGGCGGTCAACGCATCCGGGTCGTGCCGCGCCTGCTGGACCGCCGGCGACATCGGCAAGCCCTCGGCGGCCAGCCGCTGCGGTGGTAGGCCAGTTCATAACGCGCGGCGATCGCCCCTGGGCTGTTGGCGATGTTGCAGGCGATGGTGGCCTGCGCCTGCGCCTCCAGTTCCGCCGCGCGTGGCGGCAATGCGCTCTCCTGCACGTAGCTGCCGCGATCGTTGGCACCGGAGATCGCGGTCTTGACCAGACGATGCCATTGCCCGTCTGCCGGGTCGCGCTTCCAGTCGGCAGGGCTAAGGCTCGGGCGGTCAGTGGCGTTGGCTGGCTGCTGGTAAGGATCCTGCGGTGCAGGCGCATCTTTCAGCGCCAGTGCGGCGGCGGCATCGGTGGGCTCAGGCGATGCATGCGCGCTAGGTGCGCTCCTTCCGCCAGCATCCCGGGCTCAGACGGCGCGCGCGGCCAGTGCCGGTATCTGCACACGTTCCCGGCCGGGCCACGGCGTGTGGTCATCGAGGAAGTCGCCGACCATGCGCATGCAGGCCGCGCGTTCTTCCACGTGCGGCATGTGGCTGGAGTTGGCGAATACATGCCAGCGCGCATCCGGAATCAATCGCGCATAGGGCTCCACGGTTTCCGGCGTGGCTTCGTCGTACTTGCCCGACAGCACCAGCGTGGGCGCGGTGATGCGGTGCAGGCGCTCGATGATGCTCCAGTTGCGCAGGCTGCCGACCACGTGGAATTCGGTGGGGCCGTTCATGGCGTGATAGACGGTGGGATCGGCCTCGATGGCGGCAAAGGTCCGCGCCACCTCGTCGGGCCATGGCAGCACCCGGCAGACATGGCGCGCGTAGAACGCCTGGCTTGCCGCCCGATACGCCGGGTGGTCCAGCGTGCCGGCGGCCTCGTGTTCGTCCAGTGCGGCCTGCACCGGTTCGGGCAGGCCGTCGCGCAGGCGCAGTGCGGCCGCGCGCCACAAGCCCATGGAGGCCGGCGAATTGGCGATCACCAGCGCACGCAGCCCGCTGGGCCGACGCACCGCGTGTTCGGCCGCCAGCATTCCGCCCCAGGACTGGCCGAGCAACGCGTACTGCGACAGCCCCAGATGCTCGATCAGGCGCTGCAGTTCGTCCAAGAACAGGCCCACCGTCCAGAACGCAGGGTCGGCATTGGGAAGGTGGGTGGAGCGGCCATTGCCGAGCTGGTCGTAATGAATCACCGCACGCCCGCTGGCGGCCAGGTCCTTGAAGCTGTCGACGTAGTCGTGCGTACATCCCGGGCCGCCATGGGCAACCACCAGCGGACAGGCATCGCTGCGCAGGTCGCCGGTGATGCGGTACCAGGTGCGATAGCCGCGAAATTCGACGTAACCTTCGGTGGACTGCATGACCTGCGCTGCCTGCGGCAATGATGAGCGCCGAGCCTAGCGGGCAGTCGGCCTGGCGTTAACTGGCAAATCTCACAGGTTTGCACTACTTCTGGGCTGCCGCCTCGGGTGCGGCCAATGCGCATGACCGGCAATGCGGTCGATCCGCTTAAGAGCAGCTCTAAAGCCCTTATGGCTCCAGCAACCGATAGTGCATACCGCGCACCACCGCCTCGACACGATTGCGCGCGCCCAGCTTACGTGCGGCCGAGTTCAGGTGCAGGTTCACCGTGGCCGTGGAGCGATTGAGCGCGGCGGCGATGCTCTTGGCGGTCAATCCCTTGGCCGAGTACTGCAGGCATTCGCGCTCGCGCCGGGTCAGCGCGATGTGGTGACAGCGGCGCTCCTGCGGATCCAGCAGCTCCTGCGCGCGCGCCTGGAAGGCGTGCGCAAGCAACAGGAACGGCGACAGCTGGGCTTCGGCCAGGCGCGGCGCTTCCGTGGCCACCGCATCCACCGCCCCGCTGAAGGTCGCAAACGCGCCGCCGGGCAGATGCAGGGGCACGGTGACACCGGTGCCCATCCCGCTGTCGCACAGATAGCGCGTCACCTGCCGATGCTGGCCGCCGACGTATTCCACGCCGTCGCAGCCGCCGTCGGTGCGGTAGGACCACACGAACGGCGTGGTGCGCCGCGTGGCACGCTGCTGAACAGGGTCATGCTGGTAATAGCCATGCTCGCACCAGACATGCTGCATGTCGCCAGGGGCATTGCGCTGCATGAATACCGTCGGGGTGATCAACGCGCCCTCCATGCTCAACGGCACCGGTGCGTAGTCGTACACCACCGACTGAAACCCCAACGCGCACACGTCGCTGAACACTCGGTCCAGGCAGGCATCGAGCGTGTGCAATGCCTGCAGGTCGCGGCCCAGGCTGGCCAGAGTGTCGAACATGGGCTTCCTTCAGGCCTCCAGAGGCACTGGACGCATCCAGCATGGAAAACCTAGCATTTTTACCAGTGGTTGGGCTTGCCGGCCACCTTATCGTCACAATGCCGGTCACACGGCTGCACTGCAGCATCCGCATCCTCGCCACCCGTGCCCGCCTCGACCCCGGCCTTCCTGACAGCGAACCCCTGCATGACCGATACCCCTCGCCGCGACGATGCGGCTGCACTGGAACGTTTTGGCTATACGCAGGAGCTCAAGCGCCAGCTCACGCTGAAGGACCTGCTGATCTACGGTCTGGTGTTCATGGTGCCGACCGCGCCGTTTTCGATCTTCGGTGGCGTATTCGACATCAGTGCGGGCATGGTGCCGCTGACCTATCTGGTCGGCTTCGTGGCGATGCTGTTCACCGCGCTGAGCTACCAGCAGATGTCGCAGGCGTTTCCGGTGGCCGGCTCGGTGTATGCCTACGTGGGACGCGGATTGAGCAGCGGCATGGGCTTCCTGGCCGGCTGGGCGATCCTGCTCGACTATCTGCTGGTGCCCACCCTGCTCTACGTGGTCGGCGCCAACGCGATGCACAACGTGCTGCCGTCGGTACCGCAGCCGGCGTGGATCGCGTTCTTCGTGGTGCTCAACACCGTGGTCAACCTGCGCGGAATCGAAACCACTGCGCGGGCCAACCGGGTGTTTCTGTATGCGCAACTGGTGGTGCTGGCGGTGTTCGTGGTGCTGGCGAGCCTGGCGATCCAGCGCGGCGTCAATGGCGCGCACTGGTCGTTGCGCCCGTTCTACAACCCGCAGGCGTTCTCGCCGCAGCTGATCTTCAGCGCGCTGTCGGTGGCGGTGGTGTCGTTCCTGGGCTTCGATGCGATCTCCACGCTGTCGGAAGAAGCGCGCGGCGGCAACCGCGTGGTCGGCCGCGCCACCTTGCTGGCTTTGTTGCTGGTGGCCGGATTGTTCGTGCTGCAGACCTGGCTGGCCGCCCTGCTGCAACCCACCCTGCTGCGCTACCCCAACCAGCAGGCATCCAACGATGCATTCTTCGAGATCGGCCACCTGATCGCCGGGCCATGGCTGCAGATCGTGATCGCACTGACAGTGGCCATCAGTGCGGCAATCGCCAATTCATTGGTGGCGCAGGCGGCGACCTCGCGGCTGTTGTTCGCCATGGCGCGCGATCGCCAGTTGCCGGCGTTCCTGCGCTACATCCATCCGCGCACCGGTGTGCCGCAGCGCGCCATCCTGCTGGTGGCGGCGCTGAGCATGGTGCTGGGCGAAGTCTTCGTCGGCCAGATCGCCTTGCTGTCGTCGCTGTGCAATGTGGGCGCGCTGACCGCCTTTGTGCTGCTGCATGTGGCAGTGGCCTGGCATTTCCGCCGGCAGGGCCGGCTGGTCCTGCATGGCGTGGTGCCGTTGATCGGCAGCGTGATCCTGGGCTATGTGCTGATCAATGCCGACCGGCATGCGCAACTCGGCGGAATGGCGTGGCTGACGGTGGGCCTGGCGGTGCTGGCCTTTCTGAAATTCAGCGGGCGCTCGACCGAGTTCCGTGCCAGCGATGCGCTGGAGTAGCCCGCTTCACCGCCGAGGCCCAACACTGCGCTGCAGCCCTCTGTAAGCGCTTGCAGGTAGCCGAGTGGCGGCCGACCCCGCACGCGCCCAGCGTGCGATCAGACGCGCGCAATGCAGCGCAAGGACGCCGTTGCGCAACGGCAGGCTGACGTCGCCAATGCTGCAAGCATCCCTGACGCGTATTGCCGCGGCAGCGTGTCCGCATGGCAGCGCCTTGCGCTCTGCCTGCGGTGCGAGGTGATCGCAGCTGCAACGTTGGCGAGGCTTGGCAACGCAAGGTCGGTGAAGGACATTATCGTTTTATCGAATAATCATCTCTGAAAGAGATTTTCAGCACATATTCAGTTGTAAACATTCGCTAGTCTCATCTGGCGCCAACGATGGCGCCGCAGGCCCTGGCCCCCGCCGCTGCCTGCCGTCCCCTGACGAGAAGGACTACCCATGATTCGCAAGAATGCGTTGTATCTGGCGCTGTTTTCCGCTGTTTCCGGCTCCGCGCTGGCCGCGCCGCCCACCGAGATGGATGCCGCACCGGTGAGCACCGCGCCGCAGGCGACCAAGCTCGGCGCGGCGACATTGCAGTCGGCAAGCCTGCGTGGCGGCATCCTGCCCACACGTGTGGTGCAACTGGCCGCACCCAGCAGCAAGGAACTCGGTCGCGTGCGCGAAAAGCGCATCGCGCAAGTCAAACATGGGCAGCCGCTGCAGATCGGCTTTTCGCGTGCGGTGACGCAGCCGCTCGTCAGCCTGGCCAAGCTGGATTGGCAGATGGCCGGCGACGGTTCGCGCGTTGCCACCGTGAAGCTCGGCTCCGCGCAGGCGGCGGCTCTGCGCGCGGCACTGGTGCTGCGCGGCGCCGGTGCAACGCCGGGCGATCCGTCGCGGGTGACGCTGCGTTTTGCCGGCGATGATGGCCGCGTCTTCGAACAATCCGGCGCCAGCTTCGTCGGCACCGGCGATGCCATCGGCTGGTCGCCGACGGTCAGCGGCGACGACCTGCTGGTGGAGATCTCGCTGCCGGCCGGCCTGTATCCGGAAAACTTCAGCCTCAGCGTTCCGCAGCTGTCGCATCTGGACATCAGCCCCACGGCCAGCCCGCGCGACATGATGACCATTGCCATTGGCGAAAGCGATTCGTGCCAGAACGATATCGTCTGCCGCGCCAATCCCACCGCCGGTTTCACCAGCGCCGCCAAGGCGGTGGCACGCATGGTGTTCACCACCAGCCAGGGCTCGTTCCTGTGCACCGGCACCTTGCTCAACAATACCAATACGCCCAAGCGCAACCTGTTCTGGACCGCGGCGCACTGCATCAGCACGCAGACGGTGGCCAACACGCTGCAGACCTACTGGTTCTACGACGCGGCCAGCTGCAATGGCAATACCGCCAGTGCGCAGGCGACCACGCTGACCGGCGGTGCGTTCCTGCGCCATGCCAACACCGCACGCGACACCGCGCTGCTGGAGTTGAAGACCGCACCGCCAAGCGGCGCTTTCTACGCGGCCTGGAACAGCGCGGCGATCGGCTCGACCGGCACCTCGATCGTGGGTATCCACCACCCCTCCGGCGACGTCAAGAAGTATTCGCTGGGCACGGTCAATGGGCTGAACACGTCCATCGACGGCAAGAGCCCGTTCTATCGCGTGGTCTGGAACGACGGTGTCACCGAAGGCGGCTCGTCCGGCTCGGGCCTGTTCACCATCGCCAGCGGTGGCGCATACCAGCTGCGCGGCGGCCTGTACGGCGGGTATTCGTACTGCACCGCGCAGACCGACCCGGACTACTACTCGCGCTTCTCCGACGTGTACTCGTCGATCTCCACGTTCTTCGGGCAGTAAGAGCGGCTAACAAAACGTAGCGAGCGGTCGTCAGGTGGGTGCGGACGGCGCGGAGGAACCGCAGTGTACGAGTGGTACATGCCGCACCGAGCACTGACCGCGCCCGCCTGGCGGCCGCGCAGTCGTTTTGCTAGCTGCTCTAAGTGGGATGCACGTGGCAGGCGCCCGGTCGCCTGCCACGTGTCGCCGGGATGCCGGCTTGGCCAGCGCGGTCCAGCCCATACCCCGGATGCATCGCCGGCCTGCGCCCCACATCGACAGCAGTCGATGCAACCGATGGACTGACGCCATCATGGCAAGGCAGTGACGCGTTCGCGTGCTGCGTCATTCCACAGCCGCGCTTTTGCGGCCTCGCCCAGCAAGGTGGTCGGGGCGCTATTGCCTGCACGATGCGTATAGAGGATCCAGTTCGGCAAGCCGGGCAATGCGGTGTTCGCCTCCACGGCCCGCGTGCCCTGGAAGCGCACCAACCGATACACCCAGAAGGTATGCCAGCGCAGGTCGCGCGTGGCAGCGGGGTCGGCAGTGATCACCGACAGCTGCAGCAGTGCGCAGCCGCGGCGTCCCGGCACACGCCGGTAATCGTCGGCACTGGGCTCGTGCGTGGGTACACGAAGCGCACGGTAGCGATCGCCTTGCGAGAGCACCACGGTGCGCCAGGCATTGCCGCCGGCCAGACCAACGCCGCCACTGCCCAGGGTCACCACGTAATCCGCACGGCCGTCGCCATTGAGGTCGGCGCGCTCCACGCCATGAAAGCCGAGCAAGCCGCCGCCCAGTTCGACCGCCGCCAACTGCACGCGGCCGGCGGCATCCTGGACCTGCAGCGTCGGCGCCGCGCCACGGTTATCCATGGCGAGCACGGTCCCCGCGTCGCGAAAATGGGTGATGCCCTCCCATTGCGCACCGCCCTCCTCCGCCGGCAGTTCGGCTACCGGGCATTGCGAGCCTGCCGGAGGTCGCGACCACGGCGGATACTGCGGGTGCCAGGCATGTGCGCCGGAGGACAGCACCAGCAGCACGATCAAGACGTAGCGCGTAGTTGCCATGCGGCAGCTTGCCGGTGATGTCATCGCGCGCATTCCATGGCGGTGCCTACGGTCTCGGTAGTGCCGCACTATGCGCAAGGCCATTGCCTGCGGCAAGGGCGTGCAGCGGCAACGCCGGTGCGCTGCACCCCCGGCAGGATCGCTCGCCGGCGCCGGCGGCATTCATCGCCCGCCCGCCGATCTACGCTCACGTGGTGCGCAGCGCGATGCTGGGTGCGCTGCGGCATGCAGACTGCCCATTGCCCCACATCGCTATGTACGGGCGGCCGACGCGTTGGGCGTGCTGCACATCGTGCATCGTCGCCAAGCTGCAGGGCCTGGCCCGGCAGGCAGCAGCGATGGCGGCACGGCGTCGCTGTCGGCACACTCTGCACTTTCGGCGCGCCCAAGGAATCGTCATGCCCGACCCCCTCATGTCGCGCTCCCGCCGGGCGCTACTGCAGCTGACAGTGTCCGCGGGGATAATGTCCACGGCCAGGCCACTCGTGGCGGCGTCCAGTTCCGGCGCCAGCCTCACGCATGCCAATGGCAACGCGACGGCGCCTGCACCGTTTCCGGCCAAGGGCAGCGTGCTGGTATTGCTGGGCACCAAGGGCGGGCCGACGCCCTCGCCGCTGCGTGCAGCGGCCGCCAATGCGCTGGTGATCGACGGGCAGCCCTATCTGGTCGACTGCGGCAACGGTGTCGCGCAGCAACTGGCCAAGGCCGGCATCGCGCTGCCGGCACTGCGCGACATCTTCCTGACCCACCATCACTCCGACCACAACGCCGACCTGCTCAACGTGGTGTGGCTGGCCTGGGCAAGCGGCCTGCAGACGCCGGTGCATCTGTATGGGCCACCAGGCATCGGCGCGATGGTGGATGCGTTCGTGACGATGAATGCCATCGACATCGAGGCGCGCATGCGCGAGGAAGGCCGCCCGCCGTTCCGGCCGTTGATCCATGTGCATGAGTTCGACCAGCCCGGCATGGTGCTGCGGAACGATCAGGTGGAAGTCACCGCTGCCCTGGTGGACCACTACACGCTCAAGCCGGCCTTTGCGTACCGCTTCGCGGCGCGCGACCGCAGCGTGGTGTTCTCCGGCGACACGCGCTATCTGCCGGCGCTGGCCGACTTTGCCAGGGACACCGATGTCCTGGTGCACGAGGTGATGTACCTGCCCGCGCTGGAAAAGATGCTCAAGACCAGCGACAACGCGCCCACCTTGCTCGACCACCTGCTCAAGAGCCATTCCACCAGCGAAGAGGTCGGCAGGATCGCCGCCGCTGCCCGCGCGAAGCTGCTGGTCCTGAGCCACTTCGTGCCTGGTGGCGACCCATCCATCACCGATGCGATGTGGAGCGAAGGCGCACGCACGCACTACGCCGGCCCGATCGTGGTCGGCGCCGACCTGATGCGGTTGTAGGGCAGCAGATGGCGTTGATCCAATCCGGGATGGTTAGCGGGCCATGACCGGCGTGCGCGCTCCCCACACTTCCGGCCTTGCCTTGCAATAGCGATCGATGAAGGCCTGCTGCGAGGGAAACTGCTCCACCGCCTGCTGGATCGGCTGGGCGATGCCGTGCAGCAGGCGTTGCAGATCCTGGTCGGAAAACGCGCGTGTCAGCGGGTGATGTTGCTCCGGCATCAGGCCCTGGCCCATCAGCACATGCGTCCAGGAGTCGACCCGGAACAATTCGTCCGCCGCCTGCCAGGCGTGCGCACGCTCGCGCCAGGCGCGCAGGCGCACTGCCAGCGACTCCGGCAGCTCCATCTCGCGGCATTGCCGCCACAGCGGTTCTGCACGCTGGGTGGCGTGGTAGTGCAAGGTGACGAAGTCTCGCACGTGCTCCATCTCGGCGCGGCTGACATCGTTGAACAGCTGCACCTGCGACGGCGCGATGCCCTGCGCCGGGAACAGCGTCAGCAGCCGCACCACCGCCGAGATGGTGAGGTGGATGCTGGTGGATTCCAGCGGCTCGATGAAGCCGCTGGCCAGGCCCAGCGACACCACGTTCCTGTTCCAGGCCTTGAGCCGGCGGCCGGTGCGGAAGGGCACCATCCAGGGATCCTTCACCGCGGGGGCGGCCACCTCGCGCAGCAGCTTGGCATGCGCCTCGTCGTCGGACAGGTGCCGGCTGGAAAACACCAGGCCGTTGCCCACCCGATGCTGCAGCGGAATATGCCAGCGCCAGCCGGCTTCGTGCGCGATGGCGCGCGTGTACGGCACCGGCGGGCCCAGCGCCTCGGTCTGCACCGCCACGGCGCGGTCGCACGGCAGCCAATGGCTCCACTCTTCGTAGCCGGTGTGCAGGGTCTGCTCGATCAACAGGCCGCGGAAACCGCTGCAATCGATGAACAGATCGCCGGCGATGACCTGCCCGTCTTCCAGCACCAGGCTGGCGACATCGCCGCTGTCCGGGTGCACCGTCACCTGCTGGATCCGGCCCTCGATGCGGGTGACGCCACAGGCCTCGCTGCGTTTACGCAGGAAGCGCGCGTACAGCGCGGCATCGAGGTGATAGGCGTAGTTGACCGCGGGCTCGCGCGGCAAGGCGAAGCGGTCCACGCGCGAGGCCACGGTTTCCAGGCAGTAATCGCCGAAGCTGCCGCCCATACCGCGGCGCCGGCTCTCCAGCCACAGATGATGGAACGCGCACACCAGGGTGCTCTGCCCGGTGATGCCGAACGGGTGGATATAGCGATCGCCCTGGCGCAGCCAGTGCTCGAAGGAGATCGAGAGCTTGAAGGTGCCCGCCACCTCGCGCAGGAACTCCTGCTCGTCGATCTGCAGGAACCGGTGAAAGGTGCGGATCGGCGGCACTGTCGATTCGCCGACACCCACCGTGCCGATCTGTTCGGACTCCACCAGGGTGATGTCGAGCAAGTCGCGGAACTGGTGCGAGAGCGCGCAGGCGGCGATCCAGCCAGCCGTGCCACCGCCGGCGATGACCACCTTGCGAATCTGAGCCTGAGTCACTGCGAACTCCCGTGAACTGGTTGTGGAATGGCGGCTGCCATGTGGGGCGATCCTGCTCGGCACCGCAGAAGGCGTGCATGCACATCGATGCCGACACGGCATGAGGATGCGCTGCCACGCGTCCTGCCGATGGACGGCATGGTCATCAGGCAATCGGTGTTGAAGGCAATGCCGTCCATCAGCGATTGAGCCTGCCGATCAGCATGGCGCGCAGCTGGCGCGCCAGGACGGGATCGATCGGCCCCAGCGCCTGTCGCGCCGGTTCGGGGAGATGCGCGCCGGCACGCTCGGCCGGGCCGAACACGTAGTAATCGAACAAGGCACGCCATGCCTCCTTCTCTGCCACCGGCCGGTCGCGGATGGCCCATAGCGCGTGATACAGCGCCGGCATCGCCGCCGGCAACTGCGCGGGCGCGGTGCTCCACCAGTAGTTGACCAGCACGTTGAAGGGCTGCAGCGACTGCACGTGATGCCACCACATGCTCGGGATGAACAGCGCATCGCCCGGCTCCAGCACGGCGGTGCGCGCATGCGGCTGTGCCTGCGCAAATCGCGGGTAGCGCTGCAGGTCGGGAGTGGCGATATCCACCATGCTCACCACCTGCCCGCCCGGCGTGGGATCGAGCGGCCCGGGGTAGAGATTGGCCACCTGCTCCGGGGGAAACAGCGTGAAGCGCCGCTGCCCTACCGCGCAGCACGCCAGGTTGTTCGGTGCATCGTAATGGCAGGACGCGGTGACGCGATTGCCGATCCAGATGCTGGGCTGCACGTCGATGCCGCTGGCCGCCAGATCCAGATCGTTGTGCGCGCGCAAGCCAGGCAAGCCATCGTCGACAGGCAGCGAGGCCAGATAGTAGGTGGGCGGTTGCGGGTCGTCGCGATGCGCGGCGATCGCATCCAGCAAGCTGCCCAGGCTGCCGCGCTGCACCTCGAAATTCAGCGCGCTGCAGTCCTCGGTGTAGAACGGACGGCCGGCAATTGCCGGCCCGCCATAGGAATACTGCAAGGCGCGTCCGGTGTCGAAGGTGCGCAACTGTTGCATCGCCTCGTCCGGACTGCGCAGGCCGGCCTGTACCAGCGACCAATCGCGTGTGACCCCACGCAACACCACCGGCTCGGCCGCCTCGCACAGTGCGGCGAGTGGCAGCGCTTCTGGCGTGCAATCGGTGCGCTCGGCGATCGCGCCTGCAACAGCGCCGGGGCGTGCGGGTGCATCCATACGATCAGGCATGGGCAGCGACAGGCGCATTGCGCGCGTGTTGCAGGCGGCGCTGCTTTTCGGCCATCAGGCGGCGCACGTTATGCAGCGATGCCAGCATCAGGAAGGCGCCTTCCAGGTATCCGGCGTGGTGCAGTTGCTGCAGGGGCTGCGCCTCGAGTGCGGCAAGTCGCTCGCGATCGATGGCGAACAGGCCATCCAAGTGCGCGGCATGGGTGGCATCCAGCGCAACATCCAGGCGCACTGGCTGGATCAGGCCCAGGGCATCGAAGGCTGCCGCCATGGCCTGCCCGGCGTCCACGCCTTCGCGAATGCCGCGCAGCACACCGATGATGTGTTCCAGGTACGGGCTGTGGCCGCCCTGCGGCAGGAACACGGCCTCACCCTCGCTGCGGCTGACGCGTGGGTGCTCCAGGTCGATATGGATCACCGGCTCCTGCACCAGCGCACCGTCGATCCGCTGCTCCTGGAAGCCGATCAGGAATGGTCCCTTGGCGACGATGCCGGGCAGGTAGTTGGCGCTCCAGCGGCCCTCGTGCAGGAACAGGTTCTCGTCCTGGGCAAAGCCCAGCAAGGCCACCGACTGGTAGCCACCGGTGGCGGGGTCCTTGCGGAAGAACAGCGGGTATTCGCGCTGCAGGTCGGCGTACTCGGTCACGAACGCCGGCACCAGCCCGACCGCATCCCCGAATTCGGCACCGAAGCGCAGGACCACGCGCACATCGTGATGCGCCACATTGTTGAGCACTGCATATCGCGTCATCGACGACTCCCGCAGGCATCCGCGGTGGACGCCTGCACTGAACGATTGGCGTGCCGCCCACTCGCTGCACGCGACAGGCACCGAGCATTGCCAAAAAAACCCGGGCCGGCAAGCGGCAGGGCAGCATGCGCGCCGCACCGGCAGCGCGAATCGCCCGGTGCCTGCATGCGCCGCCCGGTCGGGAACACTCACCACATCGATGCGTGCAGACCGCGCGTGCGTGGACGCCGCACGGCAGGCACAGCGGTTGCGCCCGCCACCTTCGGCTGGTGCCTGCGCAAGAGTCCCCGCACGCACGATGCGCGAGCGATGCGCGCGCGATACACGGCCGTCAGCCAAGCGACGACCGCGCCATGGGCGCAGCATGTCCAGGGAACATGCCACTCCATGGCGCGTCAGCACCCACCTGACGCGGAGCGCCAGCGCCGTGCCGCCGGCCTAGAAGGCGTAGCGCACGCCCAGCGTGTAACGCGGCTGCTGATCGATCAGACGGATGATCTGCTTCTCCGAACGCCCGTGCCAGCGCACGTCTTCGCCGGTGAGGTTGATCGCTTCGAAGCCCACCGACAGCTGCTTGCTGAGCGCGTAGCTGACGCTCAGATCGAACTGCTGGTAAGCCTCCACGTAGTACGGGTTGCGGTTGGAGGCGTCCTGGTTGGCGGCGATCAGGTATTCGTCGCGCCAGTTCCAGGCCAGGCGTGCGCTCCAGCCGTATTTTTCGAACATCAGCATGACGTTGGCGGTATCGCTCAGGCCGAGCAGCGCGAACTGGTCGCGGTCGATGACGTTGTTGTCGAACGCCACGTCGCCTTCGACGATGGTGTAGTTGGCGTAGATGCCGAAGCCGGTGCTGCCGAAGAAGTACTGCCCCCCCAGTTCCCAGCCGTGGATGTTGGCCTTGTTCTGGTTGATCGGCCGCGAGACATCGAACTGGTAGAGCGGGTCGGCCGCCGTACCGACCAGGTCGTAGGCGTTTTCCAGCGCCAGGCTCTGCGCCGAGCTGCCGTTGTAGGCAGCCAGGCCACCGGTGGCGGCAGCGTTGCGCAACAGCGCAGTGGCTGCGAACAGCGAGGTGTCGTTGGCCGAACAGGCCGCGGCCACGTCGTTGCCGGCGGCGCCGACCTGGGCGGCACACGCGCCGCTTTGCAGGAATGCCAGCGCGGCCTGCGCATCCGGACCCGAGGTGGGATCGGTCAGCCCGTACAGGGTTTCGCGCGATACCGTGGTACCGAGGAAGTTGCTGACGCGCTTGTTCCAGAACGTGGCCGACACGTAGCTTGCGTCGGCGAAATACCATTCCAGCGCCAGATCGAGGTTGTCCGATTCCAGCGGGTCCAGGGTTGGTGTCTGCGAATCGCCACTGGCGCGGTTGGAAGGATTGATCAGGATCGAGCCCGCCGGGGTGTTGGGCGTGGGCCCGGCGAGCAGGTTGTTGTACGGCGCGCGTGCGATGGTCTGGCCGAACGAGGCACGGCCCTTCAGCTGGTCGGTGATGTCGATGCTGAAGTCCAGGTTCGGCAAGATGTAGTTGTAGCTGGTCTTCTCGCTGAAGGGCTGCTGCTCGGTGGAGCGCAACAACTGGAAGTCGTTGTTGGCCTGCCATTGCAGTGCGACCGGCGTTGCCACCTGCGAGGTGGATTCCACATCGGTACGCTCATAGCGCAGGCCCAGCCGCGTATTGGTGGTCATGCCGGAGATATCGCCGGTCAGTTCCAGTTGCACGTAAGCGGCGCGGGTCTTTTCTTCGACCTGGTTGTCGGAGCTGTAGAGCGGGTTGTAGCGCGTGGCCGCGCCGTATTGGCTGCCGCCCCACAACGCCAGCTGGCTCGCATCGCCGCGCCAGGCGTTGCGGGCAGCGCCGTTGGGATTGAAGTCGTCGAACATGCCGACGATGCTCACCGGCCGCAGCAAGGCCGTCATGCCCGGCTCCCTGCCGGCATTGGCCACGCCCCAATCGCCCAATGCGGAGTACGTGTCGCTGGTCAGGCGATGCATGGTGGTGTTGGACGAGCTGACGCCGAACTGGAAGCGGCCGTCGTCGAAATCGAACTTGCCGTCCAGGCGACCTTCCTTGGTTTCGGTCACCTGCTTCTGATAATAGATGCGTTGCACCTGCGAGCCGAGATTGTTGGTAGTGAAATCCGGGTTGACCACGCCATTGGTGCCGGCCAGCGAATCGGCGACGGTGGGATACCAGGTACGTGCGCCGATCGGCAGCGAGTTGTTGAACCACAGCTCCTGCGCCCACTGCCCGCCGCAGGACGGGCCGTTGGTGCAATTGTTGGTGCCGGCGAAGCTGAAATAGGTGGCGCTGCCGCCGGTGACCGGATCGTTGGGCAGGCTCTGGGTCTTGGAGTTGTGCGCATCGAAGGTCAACTGGAAGCGCTCGCTCACCTGCCAATCCGCATTGAAGCCGAGCGAGCCGAGCGTGTACTTCTGCTCGTTGCGCTGCTGCTCCATGCCGAAGTCCTTGGCGCCATTGGGCACGTCGCGCAGGTAGACCGGCGTGGCGACCGTCTGGCCGGTATCGAAGGTCAGGTCGGTGAAGCTGTTGGCGCGTTGCAGCCAGATGCCCTGCTCGCCACGTTCTTCGCGGATTTCGTTGGACGAGTAGGTGTAATCCAGGGTCAGGGTGAGGCTGTCGCTGGGAGCGAACTGCATCACCGCCTGGCCGTTCATGCGCTCGCGCTGGAAATCGGCGAACGCATAGCGGATGTCGTTGGGCATGCCGTACAGCTGGCCGATCGCCGGTGCATTGGTGACCACCGTGTCCGGACGCAACGCCGGGTCGGTACCGGTCCAGCGCTGGATGTTCCAGCGGTTTTCGGTGGCCTGCACCGAACCGCCGTGGCGCTTCTGGTAGCTGGCGCTCAGGCCGATGCCGAAGGTCTTGTCGGGGTTGGTATAGCTGAAGATGCCCGACACTTCCGGCGTGAGCGAATCGCCGAACGGCTGCGAGCGGTCGGACACCATCTTGGCGCCGGCATTGGCCACCACGCCATCGTGATTGAACGGCTTGTCGGTCTGGATATTGATGGTGGCGCCAATACCGCCGCTGGGCGCGGTGGCGCGGCTGGTCTTGAACACCTCGATGCCGGTGATGGCTTCGGAAGCGAGCTGGGCGAAGTTGAACGCGCGCGTACCCACGTCCACGCCGCCGATCGGGGTCTGGCCGGGCGCGCCGAACGCATCGGCGCCGGGAATCAGCCGGCCGTTGAGGGTGACGGTATTGAACTGCGGGCCGAAGCCGCGCGCGGTGACCTGCGCGCCCTCGCCGTCGCGGCGTTCGATCGAGATGCCGGTGATGCGCTGCAGCGATTCGGCCAGGTTGGTATCGGGAAATTTGCCGATATCTTCGGCGCTGATCGCATCCACCACGCCGGCCGCATCGCGCTTGATGCCCATCGATTGGTCGAGGCTGCTGCGGATACCGGTGACGGTGACGGTGTCGAGCGTGGTGGCGGCATCGCTGCTGGACTGCGGCGCGGGCGGCGGCGGAGCGACGTCTTGCGCAAATGCGGGATTGATGACCAACAGGCCACCGACGAAGGTAAACATGGCCTTCGACTTGAAGCTGCTCAACGTACGACGCATCGCTGTGTCCTCGGGAGTGGAGTCCAACCGCCTACGGCCGTTGTCGCGGTGTGCGACACGGCAGAGTCATGACCACCGCCCGATGGCGGTGGCGAACAGTACTGCTCTTCAATAAGGTCCCCTAGCGCGCACGCCGGCAATCGCCCCTTCGATCGCCAACCTGCGTTGTGCGGTGCATCCCTTGCGCAGACAGCGTCGACACCCTGGTGTCGCGAACGCCTGCGCGGCATCTCCTGCACGACGTGTCGGCCAGTGATAGCGCTAACACGTTGTGCAGACTAGTCAGGCGTCGAAGGGCTTGTCACCGTGCGTTGCAGCATAGTGATGGACAGGCATTGTTACAGCCGATACCGCAGTCGCTTGAGTCCGTATACGCCATGTAATGGCGGCGCGGCTGTAAGCGTTATCATCCAATTGCGCCGAAACCGTCGGCCAATGCGGTGAAAGTTGCACAATGCATCCACCGCGCCGCAGCCACCCACGGCGACTGCGCAAACCCTGCAGCGCGAGCGCGACGGCGGCCCGCAATGCGGCGAGGGCGGTGGCAATCCGGCGCCGGGACGCCATCGGACCGCCACCGCCGCAGACACGTCTGTGCCACAGCCGCCGCGCCCGAGGCATGACATCGCCAGCACCAGCATCGCAATCGATTGGATGCACACCACAGGCGACCCACGCAGTGCGTGGCGACGGCTCCTCGCGCCTGCGACAGGATGCAGCGCGTGCGCACGCGACACTCAGCCGATCGCATCCAGCCGGTCGTCGCTCCGATCCGCGTCGGGCAGCGCATGCTCCGGGTCCAGCGTCACGTGCAGCACTTTCTGGGTGGTCGGCAGGGTCAGCGTGGGCGTGGCGTTCTGCAGCCAGGTTTCCACCGGCACGCGGCGGTCCAGGTGGCTGCCGTCGGCCAGGTCCACGCGCACGGTGACCGGCATCACCAGTGGCTGGCGGCTGCGCAGGGTGAGCCGCAGCCCCTTGGCCGGATCCTGGTCGACGTATTGCGCCCGGGTGATGCCCATGTCCAGCTGCCAGTTGTTGAAGTACCAGCCGCGCCACCACCAGCCCAGGTCTTCGCCGCTCTCGCTTTCCATCAGACGGAAGAAATCCGACGGGGTGGGATGCTTGTAGGCTCAGCTGGCGATGTACTTGCGAAACGCCGGGTCGAAGCGTTCCGGCCCCAGAATCTGTTCGCGCAGCAGCACCAGGCCCAGCGCACCCTTGAAATAGGTCAGCCGATGACGGTAGGTCTCGCTGGTGGCATCGGCGATGTCCATCAGCGTCGGCGCGCTACGGTCGGCCAGCAACGGCAGGATCTCATCGACCGGATTTCCGCCCTTGGGCGCATATTCCGAATCGCGCTTGGGCGCGTACTCGCCCTTGTTGAAGGCATCCGATGCATAGACATCGATGAAGGTGTTGAAGCCCTCGTCCATGAACGCGTGGCGGCGTTCGTTGGAGCCGACGATCATCGGAAACCAGGTGTGGCCGATCTGGTGCGCGGTGATCCAGAACAGGTCCTTGCCGCCGTCCTCGAAACCATCGAACACGATGCCCGGATATTCCATGCCGGCGCCGTAGCCGCCCAGGTTGATCGCCGCCGGCCACGGGTACGCATACCACTGCGAGAAATGTTCGATCGCGCCCTTGACGTATTCGGTGGAGCGATTCCACTTGTCCGCGCCCACCGCTTCCAACGGGTACACCGACATCGCCAGAGACTGCTTGCCGTCCGGCAGGTCGATGCGTGCGGCATCCCACACGAACGCAGGCGATGCGGCAAACGCCACGTCGCGGGTGTGCTCCATATGGAAGCGCCAGGTACGCGTCCCCGGCCCTGCCGGCGCCGCTGCCGCTGCCGCGACGTCTGCCGGCGTGCGGATCAGCACCGTGCGATCGCTGCCACGCGCCTGCTGCAGCCGCTGTTGCTCGGCGCGGCTGAGTACCTCGGACGGATTGGTCAGCGCACCGGAGCCGACCACCAGGAAACCTGCCGGCACGGTCACCGCATAATCGAAATCGCCATATTCCAGGTAGAACTCCGAGCCCAGGTATGGCTGCGTGTCCCAGCCGCGCAGATCGTCGTAGACGGCCATGCGCGGATACCACTGCGCCACTTCGTAGATCTCGCCCTGCTTGCTGGCGCTGTAGGCGGTGCGCCCGCCCCAGGTACCGGGAATGCGGTAGCGGTAACGGATGTGCAAGGTCAGCGCCTTGCCCTGCCCGGCCAGCGGCTGCGGCAGGTCCACCCGCATGCGGGTGTCGTCGATGAGGAAGTGCGCAGGCTGGCGCTTCCCGCCGCTGTCGATCTCCACGCTGGCGATCTGCATGCCGTCGGTGAACTGGGTGCGCCCAGACGGGCGGCTGGCGGCGGCGCGTGCGTCGGCGCGGTAGATGTTCTGGTCCAGCTGCAGCCACAACACGCTCAAGGTGTCGGGGCTGTGGTTGGTATAGCGGATCGCGGCCTCGCCGCTGAGCGTGTGGCTGGCCGGGTCGATGCTGGCCTGCAGCTGATAATCGGCACGGTTCTGCCAGAACAGCGGGCCGTGCACACCGCTGCCGCTCCGGTAGGCATTGGGGGCGTCGGGCAATTGCAGCGGCGCGAACAACACCAGCGGATCGAATCTGGCCGATGGCTGCGCAGCAGCGCTCGCGGCCCCTGCACAGGCACAGGTCAGCGACACGGCAACGGCGAGCGCTTGGCGCATGGTGGGGAACATGGCGAATCCTGCAACGGGGGAATGTCCATGCTACGGCCACTCGCCTCGGCGTCCGTGCCGCCCGCGGTCAAACGGGCCGCCATCGACGCGTCCGCAAGGCGCGCCGCTTGTCGCTGCCAACGCGCGCACTACCCAACGCACGCCACCGCATTGCGGCCATCACTCCGGGGCCAGAGCACCCAGGCGCAGGGCGCCATCGCCGTCGTCGGCCAATCGATCGTCCGGGTTGCTCAACCGGCACCGCCGCAGCGACAGACAGCCGCAGCCGATGCAATCGGTCAGCTGGTCGCGCAGGGCCTGCAGCTCGCCGATGCGCGCATCCAGTTGCCCGCGCCAGCGCGCAGACATGCGCGCCCACTCCGCACGCGTGGGCGTACGTTGCTCCGGCAGCACCGAAAATGCCTCCAGCACCTGCTGCAACGGTATGCCCAGCCGCTGCGCGACGCGGATCACCGCGATCCGCCGCAGGACATCGCGCGCGTAGCGCCGCTGGTTGCCGGCGGTGCGCAGGCTGCGGATCAGTCCCTTGCGCTCGTAGAAATGCAACGCCGATACCGCCACGCCGCTGCGCCTGGCCACCTCGCCCACCGACAACTCACGCTGCATTGCGTTGACCTCAACCTTGGTTGAGGCAGGATGCTGCGCGGCCATGACCGATGCAAGCAGCACGGTCCTGGCTGTGCCCACCTGCCCTGGATGTTCGATGCCCACCGATACCGCCCTGCCCGCCGCCGCCCGCCCCCCTTCGTCGCCTGCCTCGATTCTGTCCGCGCCGTATCGTGCGGCGACCCTTGGCATGGTGGCGCTGGTCTCGCTCAATGCCTTCGAATCGCTGGCCGTGGCCGCAGCCATGCCGACGGTGGCGCGCGAATTGAACGGCCTGCCGCTGTACGCGCTGGCGTTCGGCGGCACGCTGGCCACCAGCGTGGTGGGCATGACTGCGGCCGGGCGCTGGAGCGACCGCCACGGCCCCGGCGGCGCGCTGGGCGCCGGACTGCTGTGCTTCGTGATCGGCTTGCTGATCGCCGGCCTGGCGCCGAGCATGCCGCTGTTGATCGCCGGCCGCCTGCTGCAGGGGCTGGGCGCGGGCGCTTATTCGGTGGCGCTGTATGTGCTGGTCGGGCGGCTGTATCCGGAACACCTGCGACCGCGGGTGTTCTCGGCATTTTCGGCAGGCTGGGTGGTGCCGTCGTTGATCGGGCCGAGCATCAGCGGCGTGATCGTGCAGCACGCCGGCTGGCGCTGGGTGTTCTTGTCGGTCCCGCTGCTGGCGATTCCGGCGGGGCTGATGCTGTGGCCGGCATTGCGCGGGCGCAGCTGGTCCAACCCGACCGCCACCGACTCGAATGCGGTCGTGGGCTGGGCGATCGGGGCGGCGACCGGCGTGCTCGGCGTGTATCTGGGCGGGCAACTGCACGGCATGCAGGCGCCGGCGGCGATGCTGCCGGCGCTGCTGCTCACTGTGTATTGCGCCTGGCATCTGTTGCCGGCCGGCAGCCTGCGGCTGGCCCGCGGCCTGCCCAGCGTGATCGCGCTGCGCGGCATCGCGGCGGCGGCGTTCTTCGGCTTCGAGGCGTTCTTGCCGCTGCTGTTGTCGCGCGAGCGCGGGCTGTCGCCGTTGCTGGCCGGGATCGCGCTGAGCGTTGGTGCGCTGGGCTGGTTCAGTGGCTCCTGGTACCAGGGCCACAGCCGTGCCGGCTGGTCGCGACCGCGCCTGCTGCAGGCCGGGGCTGTGCTGATGATGGTGGGCATCGCGATCGGCGCCGGTACGGTGTGGCCGGCGTTTCCGGTGCCGGTGGCGATTGCCGGCTGGGCGTTGACCGGGCTGGGTATGGGCTTGCTGTATCCCAGCCTGTCGGTGCTGACCCTGTCGCTGTCGCCGCCCGATCGGCAAGGGGCGAACAGTTCGGCGATGCAGTTGAGCGAAGCCATTGCGGTGGCCGGCATGCTGGCGCTGGCCGGCGCGGTGTTCGCCGCGCTGCTGGCATCGGCCACCGCGGCCGCCTATCTCAGCGTATTCGTGCTGGCCTGGTTGCTGGCGGTGGCGAGCTTTGTGGTCGCGCGGCGGGTCTGAGGCGTACGGCATGCGCTGCGACGCGCGTGTCCGCAACGGGGGGGCGGGAGACTGAAGCCCTGTTGACCGTGGCGTGCGGATGTCGCCGCCACAGTGTCGCCGCCGTTCGATGGGCATCGTTTGCATCGCCTGCATCGTTGCCCCAACGAAAGACCTGATGCGCTGTCTCATGCCGGCCCCACGTGCGACGCATCGACGGGCATGAGACCGGCGACGACTTTGCCGATCTTGCCGGCATCGCGTCGATCGGCGTGGCGAATGGATCACCGCGGTCGATTGGTCATTTTTTCGCCACCCATCTTGACAGCCTTGCAGGCCGGGGCCTGCCGGCACTTGTCCACAGCCTTGTGCAACTTCCATCCACAGGGGGTGTGGAAAACCTGCACTGCATCGCACATCCGCACGGACTTGCCAGCGGTTGCGGCGTATGCAATGCACACCCTCAATCCAGGATCACATGCGGCACGAAGCGCGAGGTGTCGCGGGTGATCGGGCCGTCGTCGTCGCGCATGCCCAGCCCGGCCGGGCGATCGGCCACCACCCAGCTGCCCACCAGCGCGTGGCGGCCGTCGAAGACCGGCAGCGGATGGTGCGCCTGCAGGATCGCTGGCCCGTCCGAATACGGCCCGTCGGTCTGCGCGGTCTCGCCCTGTGCGGTCACCACGGAGATATTGGCGCCCTCGCGCGACAGCAGCGGCTTGCGCACCCAACCGGCGCTTGCCATTTCGTTTGCCTGCGCGAAACGCGCGGGCAGCAGGTTCGGATGGCCCTGGTGCCGTTCCCACAGCAGCGGCAGGATGCCCTTGTTGCTCAGCACCGATTTCCACGCCGGCTCGATCAGGCGCACGCGGTTGGCGATCAGCGCAGGCCCGAAGCGCTCTTCCATCATGAATTCCAGCGGGTAGAGCTTGAACAGCGTGTGGATCACGCGGTCCTGGTCGTCGGTGAACCAGCCCTCGGCGCTCAGGCCGATGTCTTCGATGGCCACTTCTTCGGTGGCGATGCCCACCTGATGCGCGCAGTCGCGCAGGTAGCGCACCGTGGCGCGGTCTTCCAGCGAGTCGCGCACCGCGGAAAAATGCATCTGCGCGCCGACCGCGCCCTCCATCGCCAGCGCACCCAGCGTTTCGCACAGCAGGTCCTGGATCAGGTTGTACTGATCCGTGCCCTTGGGCAGCGCACCGCTGGCGATCTGTTGCTCCAGCCAAAGCCACTGGAAGTACGCCGCTTCGTACAACGAGGTCGGCGTGTCGTAATTGAGCTCGTACAACTTGGCCGGGCCGTCACCGGCATAGGCCAGGTCCATGCGGCCGTACAGATGCGGGTCGCGGTTGTTCCAGGAGCCGGCAATCCAGTCCCAGTAGAACGCTGGAATGGCCAGCCTGGTCAGCAATTCTTCCGAGCCGACCACCTCGTCCACCAGCTGCATCGCCATGTCATGCAGATCCTGGGTAGGCGCTTCGATATCGTCTTCGATCTGCCGCAACGAGAACGCGTAGTACGCGCGCTCGTCCCAATATGGCTCGCCGTCGATGGTATGGAAATGAAAGCCGAGCGACTCGGCCTGGGTGCGCCAATCCGGGCGCTCGGCGATGGCGATGCGTTGCATCAGCCGCCGAACCCGGAGCTGCGGCCGCCGCTGCCGAACGAACTGCGCGCCGCCGCACTGGAGCCGAAGCCCGAGCGCGACACGGTGATCGCCCGCGTCGGCATGTCGATGGCACCGCTGCGCCCGCGCACGGTGCCGGTGCGATTGCTGGCCAGATCGCCATTGGGCTTGTAGAAACCGCCACTGCGGTAATCGCGATACAACGGGATCGCGCCGCCGTAGCGATAGCCGCCGCCACCGCTCATATTGCCCAGCGCATAACCCAGCAGGAACCCGCCCATCGGCGGGATCCAGCTTTGCTGGCCCTGGTTCTGTATCGCGGTGCAACTGCCGAACTGCTCGTCGCATTCGTAACGCGTGTTGAAACGCGGTGCGGTCTGCTGGTGCTTGGCTGCGGCCTCGTCGTAGGCCTTCAGGCATTGCTCGATGCTGCCCTGTTCCTGCTTGATCTGGTAACAGTCCGATGCCGATTGCAGCACCACCCCGGTTTCCGGCTCCGAGCCGCAGCCGGTGGTCAGCGCGGCCGGCAAGGCGGCCATCAGGGTGAGCGTGAGGTTGCGTGATCGCTTCATGGCGCAGGCTCCGTTACGGCGTGATCGCCGCGGCGTTGATCAGGCCAACTGCGATCGACACGCCGGCAGAGAAGATGCCCGCGGCGGCGACGTTGTCGGTGATCTGGCGCGAGATGCGCCCGGCCACCAGGTTGGCCAGCAGATACGCCAGCACCTGGATGCCACACGCCACTGCGCCCCAGATCAGCGCATCGACCAGGCTCACCGAGTGGGAAATGGCCGAATGCAGCGGCAGCGCCACGCCGACCAGGTTGCCGGCCAACGCGGCGGCGGCGGCCACATTGCCCTGCCGCAGCAAGGTGAAGTCCTTGTGCGGGGTGATCAGGGTCACCAGCACCACCGAGACGATCAGCACGCCCAGGCCGGTGCCGAAGTAGGAAAGAAACGCCAGGAAGCTCTGCAGGTTGATCGGATTCATGAAAGCACCGGTTGAGAGAAGGGCGAGCACAGGCTCAGGTGATGTCCAGATCGGCGACGGTGACGTCGATGCCGACCGCGTAGGTAACGCAGAACTCGTTGGGGCCCGAATCCTCGCCGGTCACCAGCAGGAATTCCTCGCGCTGCAGTTCCGGCACGTCGCGGCTGTAGAGCATGGCGTAATGGGTGAGATCGCCATCGCGGCGCGGCGGCTGGTAGCGGTACAGCACTTCGTCGTAGGCGATGGGCGGAATGCGGGCGGTAGCGTCGGTGGACTGGGTGGCGCGCTGCCAGCGCTTGCCGGCGTAGTCGATCTGCGCCGCACCCAGGTGCGGATGCTGCATCACGAAGTCCTGGAAGGCCTGTTTGCTCGGCGGGTTCACCGTCTCGCAATACACGAACGCTTTCATCGCCTCCAGATCGCCGCCCACGGTGGTGACCTGCAGGAACGCGTCGTCATCCAGGTAGAACCGGTGCAGCGCATAGCCATCGCCCAGGTCGACGTGGCCGTAGCAGGGGATGCCCTGATTGCCGCCCGGCAGTTCGGCGGTCATGGCGTCCGGCGCCATGCGGTACAGCGTGGTATCGATGGCGACCTGCCCACCCACGCGCAACCCCAACGGCAGCGCATGCCCGATCGCGCCGGTAGCGGCGTTGGGCAACGGTGGCGGCTGCGCCTGGCCGAACAACTTGCTGAAAAAACTCATCGTCAGACACCTCGTGGCGATGCGGGAACGGAAGCCGTGGCAGCGCACAGCGTTGGCCATGCGATGGCCTGCGCAGGCAGACGCTGCTCGCTCAGGTAGTACAGCGTGGCGCCGGCAGGCACCGCGGTGCCCGCTGGCGGATTCAGGCGCAGCGCGCCGTCGGGCGCGCGCAGGCCCAGCAACAAGGCGCCGCGTCGGCTGAAATCCGCCGCGACCTGGCTGTAGTCAAGGGGCTGGAGACCGGCCGGCACGGACAGGCTGAACTGGGTGGGGCCATCGTCCACCGACAGCAGTTCGGCGGTGATCGCCGCGCTGCCCGGGTCCTGCGCCGCGCGGGCCAGGATTTCGGCAGTCATCGGCCGCGTGCATTCGATGGCCGGATAATGATGGTTGACCAGCCGCGCGGCACTGGCCGAATCGAAATGCGCCACCACATGCGCAGCCGGCGCATGCGCCATCAACGCGAACACCGCCGCCAGGGTCTGGTCGTCGGAGGGCGGATTGACGATCACCCGCGCCGCGCCGGCGATGCCGGCACGCTGGTACACCTCGGTATGCGTGTACGACTCGGCCGCGATGAAGCGCATATGGTCGGGCATCGGATTTTCGGCGATGCCTTCGGCCACCAGCACCACGCCCTCGTCGTCGGTGGCGGTATCGGACAGCAACAGCTCCAGCAGGCGGGCCGAGGCCGCGCCCTGCCAGCCGATCAGGACGGTGTGCCCGCGCAACCCGTCGTAGGCCATCTTGCCCATGTAGTGGCGCCTCCAGAAAGTGATGAGCACCGCGCTGGTCTTGGCCAGCACCGTGGCGAACAGCGCCACCGCGCCCGGCATCAGCACGAATGCGGCGATATAGCGCCCGGCCACCGACCCTGGCGACAGGTCGCCGTAGCCGATCGTGGTGGCGGTGGTCATGTAGTAATACGGGAACGCGTCCAGGCCGACGAGCTTGTGCTCGCCAGCCAGTAGCAGCAACACCCAGCTCAGGCCCATGTGCGCCAGCAACGCCAGCGCCACCACACCCCAGCTGACGCGGCGCACGTGGCGCCGCAAGACCCGGAAAAGCTTTCCAACGATGATCATGGCGCGTCCTGTGCCGTGGCGCTGGGTCAGCTGTCGCTGCGCGGAACCTGCTGCACGTCGCGCACCTGGCCGATCAACGGCGCGCTGCCGCCGCTCTCATGGCCCAGCTGCGCAGCCGGCTTCTTGAAGCGGGCCAGCACCGCGGCGGCGTTGGATTCGCCCTCCATCAGGCCGGCGGCAGCCAGACGACGGTTGAGATCGCCGTCGCCGCTGGCGGCCTCGAGCTCTTCGGCCGATTCGATGCGTGCGGAGGTTTCGGCCTGGCGCGCCTTGATGCGTTCCAGCGATTCCAGCGCCGAGCCCATCTTGCTGCTGGCACCGGAATGCCGCGCAGCGATGGCGGCCTGCGCCTTTTGCACCGCATCGGTGGCCTTGACCGTATCGATCTGCTGGCGCATGCCGCGCAGCTGGTTTTCGGTCTTCTGGATGGTGGTCTTGAGCGTGGCCACCGACTGGTCCAGCGCGGTCTTGGACGCCTTGTCGCCGGCGTCCTCGCTTTCCAGCGCGGCCAGCTTCACTGCCACGTCGTGCGCCAGCGCCTCATCGTTCTTGGCCAGCGCGCCTTCGATGTAGCGCGTGTACTCGGCCATCTTGCCGGCGCGCGCGTCGATCTTCTGCTGGGCGAGCTTGCTCTGCGCCATCAGCTTGGTCAGCTCTTCGCGCGAGCGGGTGAGCTGGGCGCCGGCATCGCGCATTTCCTGGTCGAGGATACGCAATGCGTTGGCATCGACGGCCTTCTGGCCGGTTTCATGTGCAGTCCCACGCAGCAGCGTGATCAGCTTGGAAAAAATACTCATGACAACGCCTTATGAAAAGAACGGCTTGAGAGATTCGGCGGCGTCCAGCGTGTTGGCCGCCAGGGTCTGGATTTCCTCGTCGATCTGGTCGAGCGTGGACGAGGCCGACAGCTCGCCGAACACCACGTAGCTGTCCTCTCCGTCGACCTGGACCAGGCCCAGGTTGGAGAGCGGATTGAGCGGATTGAGCCGCAGGCAGGCATCGTTGAATGCGGCGCGGTCGTTGACCTGGTCAGCATGCGCCAGCAGCGTGGAGACGAAGATCTGCGACCCGGATGCGGCCACCTGGATCTGCATGTCGCCGTGGTCGGCCAGGGTGAGGTTGATGGCCGGCTCCAGCCCGTCGATCAGTTCGACCTCGATCGGCTGGCCGCGGTAGCGCTCGGCCAGCAGGCCGTGCAGTTCGACAGTGGTGTACTGCGTCATACGAAGTCCTGTCCTTTGGAAACGGTGGTCAAGCGATGGGCGGACATACTACAGACTGTCTGCGATCGGCAGAAAGGGCCACACGTCCGCTGGTCAGGCAAGCGGCAGGCGGAAGTAGACCACCCGTTCAGTTGGCTCGAAACCGCACGCCGCATGCGCCGCCTGGGCGCCGCTGTCTTCCAGCCGCGCATCGGAGGCCAGCTCTGCACAGCCCCGATCCCGGGTCCATTCGGCCGCCGCTGCCACCAGCGCACGACCGAGCCCGCGGCCGCGCCAGGCCGGCATCACATACCAGCCTTCCAGAAAGCCCACCGGCGTGCTGTCGGTGCCATTGACGTAGTCGTGGCGCACCGACACCTCGGCAAACCCCAGCGCCGCATCCGCCTCGTCCACCACCAACAGGTGGCTGGCCCCTGGTTGCGCCAGCGCGGCCTGCAGGTCGTGAAGGCCATCGTCGGCATCCGGCCACAACGCCAGGCGCAAGGCCAGCAAGGCCTGTGCATCGGCAGCGACCGCCGCGCGCACCCGCCACCCGGCCTGCGCGCTCATGGATACAGCATCCGCTTGGTCCAGTGGCTGGCCGCATCGGCTTCGTAACGCCAGCGCTCGTGCAGGCGGAATTTGGCGCCGTACCAGAATTCGAACGCCTGCGGCACTACCCGGAAGCCGCCCCAGCCGTCCGGACGCGGTACGTCACGGCCTTCGAAGGTGGCTTCCACCTTGGCGATCGCCGCCTCGAATTCGGCGCGCGAGCCCAGCGTCTGCGACTGCAGCGAGGCCCAGGCGCCGATCTGGCTCATGCGCGGGCGCGAGGCGAAATAGGCATCGGATTCGTCCGCGCTCACCAGCTGCACGCCGCCTTCGATGCGCACCTGGATGCCGGCTTCGCGCAGGCTGCGCCACAGGAACAGCAGCGCCGCCTGCGGATGGGTCTGCAGGTCGCGGCCCTTGGCGCTGTCCAGATGCGTGTAGAACACGAAGCCGCGCGTGTCGAAGGCCTTGAGCAGCACGGTCCGCGCGCTCGGGCGCCCGTCCACATTGGCGGTGGCCACGGTCATGGCGCTGGCTTCCAGCTCGGCGCTGTCGTGCGCCTCGGCATACAGCGCGGTGAAGGTGGCAAGGGCTTCTGCGTACAGATCGGGCATGTCGGTGCGTGGCAGCAGGATGGGCGTCCATTGTGGGCGCATCGCGTGCGCTTGTCCCCTTGCCACACCGCGGCCTGCGATGACCGCGGCGTCCGCTGCGTTGCCACGCGCACCCTGGCAAGCGCGGGCAGCGCGCAGCAAGAAATGGTTTCACCACGCCGCAACCGGCCCCTTGCGTGGGCGTGAATGCTAGGATCGGTGCGCATGAACCCTGCTCCCAATCTCGTGATGGTCGGCCCGATGGGCGCCGGAAAAAGCTGCATCGGCCGCCGCCTGGCCGAGCGCTTCGGGCTGGACTTCGTGGATGTGGACCAGGCCATCGTCGAGCAGGCCGGCAGCAGCATCCCGGCCATCTTCGAACAGCACGGCGAAGCCCGCTTCCGGCAGCTGGAAGCGGAGACGCTGCAGGCGCTGCTGCAACAGGACAACAAACTGATTTCCACCGGTGGCGGCGCGGTGCTGGATGCGCGCAACCGGCAGCGCATTCGCGAGCGCGGCTTCGTGGTCTACCTGCATGTCAGCGTGCCGGCGCAGCTCACCCGGCTGGCGCGCGACCGCAATCGTCCGCTGCTGCAGCGCGCCGACCGCGAGCAGGTGCTGCACAGCATGGCCGCCCAGCGCACCCCGCTGTACCAGGAGGTCGCCGACCTCACGCTGGAAACCGATCATTTCTCCCCCAACGAGGCCACCGCGCAGCTGGTGCTGCGGCTGGCCGCGCAATGGCGCATGTCGAGTACCCCTGCATGACACTTCCCCGTTCCTCGCGCAGCGTCGATGTCGACGGTGCGACCCCCTACACCATCACCATCGCCCCCGGACTGCTGGCCGATGGCGCACGCCTGGCCAGCCACGTGCGCGGCCGCCACGTGCTGCTGCTCAGTGACTCGCAGGTGGCCCCGCACTACGCCGCCGGCGTGCGCAACGCGCTGCTGCAGGCACGCCCGGAGTTGCTGCTGGGCGAGCTGGTGATCGCCGCCGGCGAAGCCTCCAAGACCCTGGACAACTTCGGTGCCGCCATCGCCGCGCTGGCCGAGCTGGGCGCCACCCGCGACGCCTGCGTGTTCGCGCTCGGCGGCGGCGTGGTCGGCGACCTGGCCGGCTTCGCCGCCGCCTGCTGGATGCGCGGGGTGGACTGCGTGCAGCTGCCCACCAGCCTGCTGGCGATGGTGGATTCGTCGGTGGGCGGCAAGACCGCGGTGGATATCCCGCAGGGCAAGAACCTGGTCGGCGCGTTCCATCCGCCACGCGCGGTGATCGCCGATACCGACACCTTGCGCACCCTGCCCGCGCGCGAGCTGCGCGCCGGCCTGGCCGAGGTGATCAAGTACGGCGCCATCCGCGACCCGCTGTTCTTCCAGTGGCTGCATGCCGAGCGCCACGCCTTGCTGGACGGCGATGCCGCCGCGCTGGCGCAGGCGATCGCCCGCAGTTGCGAGCACAAGGCCGAGATCGTGGCGCGCGACCCGCTGGAAAAAGGCGAGCGCGCCCTGCTCAACCTGGGCCACACCTTCGGCCACGCCATCGAGACCGAACAGGGCTACGGCGCGCCCGGCAACGACAACCTCAACCATGGCGAAGCGGTGGCGGTGGGCATGGTGCTGGCCGCGCGCCTGTCGGCGGCGCTGGGCATGAGCACCGCGCAGGACACCGAGGCGCTGCGCGCCCTGCTGCGCGACTTCGCCCTGCCCACCAAGATCCCGGCCGGGCTGTCGCCCGATGCGCTGCTCGGCCGCATGCGCCTGGACAAGAAGAACGTGGCCGGACGCCTGCGCCTGGTGCTGTGGCGCGGCATCGGCAAGGCCGAAGTGGTGCCGGATGTGGACGAGGCCGCGGTGCGGGAGATCCTGGCCGGCTGAGGCCCACCTGCCAATACAGGCACGGCACGCTGCATGGCCGCACACAACTGCCGTCGATCGCCCCGATGCTCACTCTTTTGCAGGAGCGCACCGGGGCGCGATCGGGCATGACCGGTAACGCTCTGCCGCGCCCGAATGCGCTCCTGCGCCGTGCCTGCGTGCCGATCGCCTGCGCGGACGAAGCGGAGCGCCCATCCACCACCGCGGCGCCAGCCTTTCACCAGCGCGGCGGATCGCCGCCGCTCAACGCGCCGGCCTGCTGACATCCACCGCACGGATCGCCAGCACTGCCCGCTGGAGCTTCGCAACCGGAGCAACCCGGCGCGCCCACCGCCTCCCAGCCTTCAGCAGCGCCCGGCTACAATCGGCGCCATGCGTATCCTTCTGCAACACGATTCCGGCGGTAACGAGCCGCTTCGCTACGTCCAGCTGACCCTGCAACCGGATCTGTTCGGTGGCTGGGAACTGCTGCGCGAAAGCGGCCAGATCGGCGGGCGCACGCAATTGCGACGCGACCAGTACCTGCTGCAGGACGAGGCCGACCGTGCCTTCGAAAAGGCCCGCGACACCCAGCTCAAACGCGGCTTCCAACTCATCACCGGCGGCGCCGACGCGCCGCTTTGAGGACATCTCTTCCCATGCTCAAGAACGATCGCCTGCTGCGCGCCCTCAACCGCCAGCCCGTGGACCGCACCCCCGTGTGGCTGATGCGCCAGGCCGGCCGCTATCTGCCCGAGTACCGCGCCACCCGCGCGCGCGCCGGCAGCTTCCTGGGCATGGCCAAGAACCCGGAGATCGCCTGCGAGGTGACCCTGCAGCCGCTGCAGCGCTTTCCGCTGGATGCGGCGATCCTGTTCTCCGACATCCTGACCATCCCCGATGCAATGGGCCTGGAGCTGTACTTCGTCGAAGGCGAAGGCCCCAAGTTCCGCCACCCGGTACGCGATGCGGCCGCCATCGCCCGCCTGGGCGTGCCGGACATGGAAACCGAGCTGCGCTACGTGATGGACGCGGTGCGCCTGATCCGCCGCGAACTGGATGGCGCGGTGCCGCTGATCGGCTTCTCCGGCAGCCCGTGGACGCTGGCCTGCTACATGATCGAAGGCGGCGGCAGCAAGGAATACGCGCGCATCAAGGCAATGGCCTTCAACGCGCCGGCTGTGCTGCATCAGCTGCTCGGCACCGTCACCGATGCGGTCATCGCCTACCTGTCCGCGCAGCGCGCCGCCGGCGCGCAGGCATTGCAGGTGTTCGACACCTGGGGCGGCGTGCTGTCGCCGGCGATGTACCGCGAATTTTCGCTACCCTACCTGACCCGCATCGCGCGTGAGCTGGAGCGCGGCGACGGGGCCGAGCGCACCCCGCTGGTGTTGTTCGGCAAGGGCAATGGCGCCTACGTCAGCGAGCTGGCCGCCAGCGGCGCCGAAGCGGTGGGCGTGGACTGGACCATCTCGCTGGCCGACGCCGCACAGCGCGCCGGCGGCCGCGTTGCGCTGCAGGGCAACCTGGACCCGGCCACCTTGTACGGCTCGCCCGAGGCGATCCGCGCCGAAGTCGGCAAGACCCTGGACAGTTATGCCGAGGGCAACGGCGGCTCGCGCGAAGGCCACGTGTTCAATCTCGGCCACGGCATGTCGCCGGATATGAATCCGGAGCACGTGGGCGTGCTGGTCGAGGCGGTGCAGAGTTTGAGCAGGCGGTAATGCAACACACGGGCCGACAGCGCACCGGTGTGCTGTCGACTGCCGCTCAGCGCTTGCACCCGGGTAGCCCACGCCGAGCGTGATGACGGGCGGTGGCTGCGTCGACAATGGATGGGCAGCACCGCCGGTACGTAGCCGATGCTGCCAGGCCGCCGCGCCGCCACGTATGCGACGCAATGACGAAGGCATTCCCCGGGGATAGCAGGCCCAGCTTGCATGCCTCCATCTGCATCGCGCCTGCATCCGCTCCAGGTGCGGCCTTCCCGCCCGATTCCCTTGAACGTATCTCGCCACACCAATGGATGCGTGGCAGTGGGCGTGTGCCTTGCCGAGGTCACCGACCTGATGCATACCGAGCCCAACAGCAACGCGGCCACTCATTGGAACGCGTGGACTGGGAGTTCGTAGGGCACCGATAGCCTGGCGGCTGGCCATTGCCAGCTGCAAAAGAATCGCCAGGCGGACGCAAGCCTTCCTGATTTGCGTCAAGAGCAGCCTGTACTCGTCCGTTCTGCGTGGCCTTTCTGTAATCCGCTTTGCGATTCCCCACTACATTCACCGCACGCCGTTCCAAAACGCGTCATTGGATCGCAGACGCTTCTAAAGCGGATCGGGCTTCACGTCGATAAGCCCGGCATTGCCGTTGTTTAAACCAATTTTCCCGGACCAAGGAGATTTACTGTGTCTCCACGGTGATGCGGTGCCACTGCAACACATCTCCAGCCAGGCGAAGCCGCCTGCGCAACCTCGACACCGTCACGTTTGTTCCAGCGCTTCAATCATCCGTCCATCAGGGAGAAAAGCATGGCCTTTCCAACTGCCGTCAACGACCAGATCACCGACTCCGTCACACAAGCCAATACCAAGGTGCTGGGCGATGCCCCGGCCATCGCCATGGGCAATCTTTACCAGGCGACCGCACAAGCGTTGGCCAATGCGGCACATAACGCGACCAACGCGCAGCAGCAGAGTTATGTCACTGCGCAATCGGCCACCACCATGGGCGTGGCCACGCTCTACTCCATCGATACCGCCACCACCGGAGTGGCGACCAAGCAGATTCTGAGCACAGGCGTCAAAGGCCTGGGTTGAACGTGATGCGCTGACCTTCGTCCACCAAGGAGCACCAAATGGCATTTCCCACTGCAGTCAACAACCAGATCACCGACTCCGTAACCCAGGTCAACACAAAGGTGCTTGGCGACGCCCCGGCCATCGCCATGGGCAACCTCTATCAGGCCACCGCCCAGGCCTTGGCCAATGCCGCCCACAACGCGACCAACGCGCAGCAGCAGAGCTATGTCACCGCGCAGTCGGCCACCACCATGGGCGTGGCCACCCTGTACTCCATCGACACCGCGACCACCGGCGTCGTTACCAAGCAGATCCTGAGCGTTTAACGGCCAGGCTGACGCCAAGGACATTCGCCAATGGCATTTCCCACCGCCGTCAACGACCAGATCACCGACTCGGTTACCCAGGCCAACCTGCAGGTGCTGGGAAGCTCGCCCGCCGCAGCCATGGGCAATCTGTACCAGGCCACCGCCCAGGCGCTGGCAAACGCGGCCCACAACGCAACACTCGCGCAACAACAGATGTATGTGACCGCACAGGCAGCAACCACCATGGGCGTTTCGCTGCTGTATTCGCTCGATACCGGCGCCACTGGCGCCGCCACCAAGAAGATTCTCGGCTAACCGCTAACGCCGCAGCGTCTTCGTTCTTCCACCACCCTGTAAGGAGCTATCACCATGGCCTTTCCGACCGCCGTCAACAGCCAGATCACCGATTCCGTTTCGCAGGTCAACACCAAGGTCCTCGGCGATGCGCCGGCGATCGCAATGGGCAACCTGTTCGTCGCCACCAGCCAGGCGCTGTCCAACGCCGCGCACAACGCCACCAACAACCAGCAGCAGTCCTACGTGACGATGCAGGCATCGACCACCCAGGGCGTGTCCACCCTGTATTCGATCGACACCGCCTCCGATGGTGTGGCCACCCGGGAAATTCTCAGCGCCGGGCTTCGGTGATCGACGGCCAGGCGCCGCTGCCAGCGTGTGAGCGGCGCCTGGTTCGATACGCGATGCCCTCGTCACCTCCACGCATCTGGCTGGTCGAATCGAGAAAGGACGCCTCATGCTGCAACTACGTCATATCCCCACATCCAACACCCTGGACGTCGTCGTGAGACTGATTCGGGGCCGCACCATCGTGGCGACGTTCGCGCCACACCAGAAGGCGGTGATGAACGTCGAGTTCGACGGCATCCTGCCCGTGATTCCCGGCGCGCAGCCCTTGGTGTATCGCCACAAGCTGGACAGCGTGATCGACGTGGCGCACGGCAATTTTGCATTTCTGGAACGCGTGCCCGATGGCGTGGCCTTGCAATACGCAGGCAGACACGAGCCTCAGAATACCGTTCTGTTCTCTGCGTCGGCCGGCGTTGAACAGCGCAGGCCATCGTTGGCCTAGAAAGCCGACGCTAGTGCCCCTCCATGCAGCCAAGCGCGCGTGCCGCAAGCGTCGCCAGCCTGGTCGGCACTGCCGCAACAGGTGCAGCGTTGGCCATTGGGCAAGCGCCGGCCTTCGCGATGGGGGCAACGTATCTGGCGTTGTCGGATTCCATCGCGCTTGCAATGGAAAACGCCGTCGCCAGCCAGCAACGCGGACAGGTGCTCGCCGATGCCGCACTCACCCAGATCCTTGCCTTGATCATCCAGAAGGGAGCGACTTCGTCATGATCGACGACAGTACCGTGAACAGCCAGATCGTCGACTCGGTCAGCAGCATCGTGACCCTGACCACCGGGCAGGCCCCTGCGCAGGCATTGGCCATGCTCGATGCGGTGATGCTGGAAACGCTGGGCATGGCGATGCACAACGCCGTCAATCGGCAGCAGGGCGCCGGCATGATCAATGCCGCCGCGATCACCGCGGCCTGCGCCAAGATGATCTCGGCACCGTTCCCGGTTGCACCACCGCCTCCGCCTGCACCACCCGGACCAGCGCCGACCGTTGCGCCGTTGCCTGGCCCACCGCCCGTACCGCCCCCGCCGGCAGCGCTGATCGCTGCTGCAGCGGCGGAAGCGAAGACGGCCGTGGACGTGTTGAAGACCCAGGCGCAAGGCGCCTCGGCCGACGCCGCAACCGCGACCGCCGATCTCATGGAAGTGCATGCGCTGAGCGTACCGCCGCCGCTGCCTGCCACTCCCCCCGCCCCCGGCGCTGCCCCCAATGATGCTGCCACTGCTGATGCTCCTGCTGCTCCACCCCCAGCTCCACCCGCAGCCGCAGCTGCTGGCGCACCCACTCCTGCACCTGCACCTGCACCTGCTGCTCCTGCTGCACCTGCATCTGCATCTGTGCCTGCATCTGCACCTGCACCTGCACCTGCAACGCCGCCTCCGCCATAAGCCATCTGCGTAGGGGCGCGATTCACCACCAGGCCTCATTGCCAGGCCGCCGATCAATCCACGGGAGCCGAGATGGAACCGAGCAAGGTCAATGCCCAGGTCATCGATGTGATCAACCAGACCCAGATGGCCACCATGAGCCCGCAGGTCGTGCTGACCAGCGGGGCCGGAAAGGCCTACCAATCCGTGGCGCAATCGACGGCCATCGCGGTGCAGGACGCCACCGATGCACTGCGCAATGTCTCGACCATCGCAACCACCGCGGTCGGCGTGGCGATGGCGCAGTACCTGGCGACCGGCGACGCGAAGTACGTCACCGCACTCACCCAGGCGCAGTCGCTGATGCAGAGCGCCACCGACGATTTCGCCAAGATCGGTTCGGCGGCCGGCCTGGTACTGAAGAATTTCCCCGCCGGTTGAATCCACAAGGAGTCATGCAATGTCCGTTTCAATCGCAGGCCGCCTGATCTCGATGCCGACCATGCTCTCCACGCTGGGCAGGCAGTGCCTGGCCTTCATCGATGGCGGCACGCAATGGCTGGCCTGGGCGATCCAGTCGCCCGGCGTGCGCTACGATTTTCCCGACGAGAGCAGCTTGCTCGACGAAGTGCAGCAAGGCCTGCACGGCTCGCGCCTGGCCTTGTTGCCGCAGCTGGAATTGAAGGTCAGCCCGGTCAAGCTGATGAGCTTGAGCCCGACCGACCTGGGCACGCTGGCGCAGGCCGAAGCCGGCGATACCGGTTCGGTGGTCAAGGCGCAGCTGCAGCGCATCTTCCGCGACAATGCCCTGTACACCGCAAGCGACCTGGCCGCAGGCCGCAGCCTGCTGACGCAGTTGAAGGTCGATGGCGCTGCGGTATTCCAGTCGCTGGATCTGGAAGAAAGCCTGGCACTGCGCCAGCTGGCCGCCGACCCGCCACCGGCCGACGTGACGCCGGCACTGCAGCAGGAAGCGGCGGCATTCGCCGTCGAGCAGGCGCGCACGCCGCTGGAATTCTGCGATTACTACCGCTTCTACCTGGCCTGCGCCGCCAACATCGCCGCTGCGGACGAACGCGCGCATGCGGCGGCCTCGGCGCTGCAGACACTCCTGCCGCAGCTGTTCGGCACGCTGGATTGCCCACAGGTGCAGGGGCTGCCCTCGCCCAGCGAGGTCGAACGCAGCGTTGCCGAGTGGCTGGCGCGCGGCCGCCAGATCGGCTTCGCCCGGCTATCGCTGGCGGCCCAGCAGATCGTCCAGCACACCCGCTACCGCGGCGACAGCGGCGACCAGGCGGCGAGCGACGCGATCGGCCTCTACATGCAGTCTGCGCAGGCATTCCTGGCCGCCAACCGGCCCAGCCGCGGCGTACTGGGCCAGGATGGCAACAGCTGCACGTTCGCGATGCACAGCGACGCCTTGGCCGCAGTGCTGCAGGTCAACGGCGGCGTCATCTCGCTGCGCGATTTCGGTGCCGCACCTGCATCCAGTAGTGCGTCGCAGGTTGCGGAAACGGAGGACTCGGAGTGAACGCATCAAGTTCGCTCCCCGCGACCACCGAACAGGCCCCGCCTGCGATCAGCGCCGCCGACGCGGCCCGCGACGCGGTGCATGCAGGTCGCGCCGCTGCCCTGGCGGCCGCACGCCAGGGCATGTCGCAAGCCGAACACGCACTGGGCGAAATGCTGCGCGCGCTTGCAGCGCAGCACCCAACTCAAGCCGCACCACGCGCCGCGCCGATGCAGCCATCGCGTACCGATGACCTCGCGCCGATCCATTCCGCTTCCACTTCAGGAGACACCAAGATGTCCGACGATACCCAGCCCACGCCCCCGAACCCGACACCAGCCACCACGGTGCAACCATCAGGATCGTCGCAGATCGAAGCCGCGCTGAAGGCGGCGCAAGCCCAGATCGACCAGGCGATGGCGGCCAGCGATATGGCGGTGCGGGCGGCCATGCAGGCCGCGACCGCGGCGACCGCCGCAGCCGGCAACAATCAGGCGGTCGACAGCGCAAACCAGGCACTGCAGCAGGCCGACCAGGCTGCCGCCGCCGCGGTTGCCGCCACGCAGCAGCAGGCCGAGCAGGCGATGAGCGCCGGCATACCCAACTCGCTGTCACCCAATGGGTCGCCCCAATCGACGCCAGATCGGAGCTGATGGCATGCCACAGGTCTATGCGGCGGTGTCGGACGGGGCCGGCCATTATCTGATCGCGCGCAAACGCATACTCAATCGGTGGTGGGCAGAATATGCGGCACCGGTGCTGGCAGTGGAAGCACTGACGGTGGTCTGCGAGATCAATGCAAATCCAGTGCAGAACTGGAACACCGCCCATGCCGGGCTAAGTGCGGCCTACCAAGCGGCAAATGGAGTTTTTTCTGACGGCATCGCTGTCTTTCCCGATGCAGCAAGTGCTCTCAAGATCGCAAGGGACGCGTGCATCACCAGTCCCGACGGAAAAATGATCGCCGACAACACGCTGTTCGCCATCAGAAACCTCATTGATGTGACGATTGCACGTGGCAACGGCGTTGCGCTCGCTCCGAGCATCAGATGCGATACCGATGCGCTTGCATCCAGCATCGCCGCTGCCGTCGACAATCCCCTGCAATGGAATACGCCGCGCGCGCAGGCCAACTCGATCGCGTCTGACATCGGCAGCTGGGCAGTCTCCCAGCCACCAGGCATCGTCAACCAAGCGGGTCAATGGGCGTTGCCCGGTGGCGGCATCCACGGCGGCGAATCTGTCGAGGCAGCGGCGCGGCGCGAATTTGCCGAGGAGACCGGTTTCTCGCTCGACAATGTGAGTCACTTCCCAGGCGATCCACCCGTCAAATTGACCGACACACAAGGTCAGTCGTTCTGGCTGGCGTGCTTCTTTACCAAACTTGATCTGGATGCCATCGTGACATCCATCAATCAGGCGACTATTCCACGCGTCGGGGTCAATCGACCAAACGGCAGTGGGGTCTGCGATTGGGAGCTTGCGTGTGTGCAACGCGTCAATAAATCGCAACTGGCCAAACATCTAGGCGCCTATCAATTCTTGACGCGCTCCGCTATCGAAGAAGCGGCCTACGCCAAGGCCGGCATTGCCTATCCACCACTGCCCGACGCGCCCTCTCCGAGCAGGCATGACAGAGGCTGGCAGCGAGGCAGACGCCAGGCCATCGATTGGTACGAGCTGATCGCACTCCATCTGCAATCCCTTCGTTGATTGCTCGCTACTGGATTTCTTGCTCCACCACCACTCTATAGACGCGGAGTTCCACCATGACCTTCCACATCGGCTTTGACACCGACCGCTTTCCTGGACTGCCCGCGCTCGCTTGGTTGAAGGCCAATACCTCCCTGGCATGGTGCGGCTATTACCTGGCGCCGGCACCTAGCCATGCCGACACTGGCTGGATGGGATGGCGGCCAACACTGGTCGCCAATGGGTGGGGGCTGGCGCCGGTTTATCTGGGCCAGCAGACCACTGGGCCGGGCTCGCATACCGTGACTGCAGCACAGGGCAGCCTAGACGGCGCAAACGCGGCCGCCCTGGCCCATCAAGAGGGCTTTCCCTTTGGGGCGACGGTCTATCTGGACTGGGAAGACGGCAGCTCCCCCAGTCCCGATGCAATCGTCTACATCCGCGCCTGGATCGCGGCACTGGTCGCTGCGGGTTATGCGCCAGGCCTGTACTGCTCGCACGTGCTGGCCGCCAGCCTGGTTGCCGCACTCGCGCCGGGGCCGGCGCTGCAAATCTGGGCTTGGCGCGTCGCCAATGCCAATACCCACACTTACGCCGGCGATATCCAGACGTTGAACGCATGCGATCCAGCGGGCTGCGGTTATGCGCATGCCGCGCTTTGGCAGTGCGAACAGAACGCGGTGCTTTCGCTGCCGGGGACGCCCTGCGATGGTCTGCAGATCGACCTCACTTACTCCGACGCCGCAGATCCAAGCGCTCCCTGAGCAAGCGCATCCTCCACCCGTTGCGAGCCGAGGCCACGCCATGAAGGAATCTTCCGAACAAGAACAACTGCGCCGTGCGATCAGCGGCGAGTTGACCAAGCGGATCAACGACGCGGCGCGCTATCCCAACGTGCGCGCTGCAGTGATCCAGGCCTTGGGCACCATCCAGGATCGGATCGCGGGTCTATGCATCGCGGTGCGCGAGCGATTCATGTTGCGCGGCGACCAGCCGCTGGCACGTTTCTACATCAAAGGCGGCAATGCATTCACAGCATGCATGGACCTGTTGCAAGGGCAGGACCAGCACCTGTTCGATTCGGGAAGCTCGGATTGGGACACGCAGGTCGCGATTGACCCCTGGCTTCCCACGTCCGTGCAGGATGCGCTGCATGCGGAAATCGAAGACATCGTCGTCGATGAGATGCAGAAGGCCGGCGTCCTCATCGCCTTCGAGCTTGGTCTGCTGACGGCACTCGAATCTCCGCTGTCGGAGCAGCTTTACCCCATTCCACGCGCGCAATGGAGTCCGAACACAGTCGACGTGAGGTGTCTGGTCACCTGTGACGCGCCGCAGACATTGCGCCGCGTCTTCGAGCGCGACCGCACCGGCCTGTCCGCCTACACCGGCGTGGAGATCGCCACGATCGGCGAGCGCGATAAACCATCCCCGCCAGGGATCGTGCTGAATGACGGAATCAAGCCGTTCGTGCTCTATCGCCTGGGTTACACCTGGCACGCCAACCTCATGGAAACCTATGTCGACCGGATTGTTACGCAGCCGGCCAGTCCACGCGGCATCCTGATGGAATTGATCGACGTTAGCCTGCCGCGCCGCGACACGATCGAAGCGATCGCGATCTGGTCGGAGATGGAGAACGGCCACCTGACCATCGCCACTGCTGGCGGCGCGCAGGAGCGCTGGCAATTGCCGTTACCGGACCTGGATTATCATCTGCGCGAAAATCTGCTGATGTTGTGCGAGATCGCCAGCGACCCGCTCGCACTGGGCGCACACAAGGAGGCCAAGCGACGCGAGCGCGTGGCCGCCATCCACGCCTGGTACGCCTCCAAAGCGCAGCTACCGCATTTTCAAGATGTGCTCAATGAAATGGCGGGGAGACACGTCGGGCAAGCTGGCGACGACGCCACCGCGCTGGTGAACGCTTTGATGGCATCGGTGCGTGCACGCGCGTTGGGAGCCGCACCGGACTACGTCAACGGGCAACCCACCGATGCCACGCGCACACGCATCCAGGCCGCACGCTACGGCACCGGCACCCTGCTCACGCTACTGTCGGCATCCTTCACTGGGCCGGTCGTGCTTTCGGCCGCTTCCAGCGATGATCTGCGGTTGATGAGCATCCTCGCCCAGAGCCCTTATCTGGCGATCGACCAACTGCGCTTTTCCGGCGTCGACATGGCGGCGGTGGCACGGGTGACCCACAAACAGCTACGAGGGCTGGACATTGCCGCATTCGAGCAAGCGGTCGGACGCTGGCTTGGCGAGGACGTCCAGGTCCTGGCCCAACCACACAACACGCCACGGGTAGGAGGGCTCAGCTACGAGTGCACACTGGTGGTGTTCGTCAAACACAAAAAACCGCCGTTCGCAAAAACAGCCATCGCCTTTTTGACTCTCACCACCGCCACCGACGCGCAGGCACCGTTTTATTCCAGCGCGTCCGATCCAGCCAATGCATATGCAGCGCTGCTGGACATCGACGGTCAGCGCAAGGCGGCCGCTGCGCTGATCGGAGAGTTCGTGCTGCGTGATCTGCTGTCCAAGCAGCACGAAACCATCAAGACGCTGCTACCCGACGCCTAGACCGGTGACGCACCGACCTGGGCACCGACGTTACGGAACTCACGCGGACTCACCCCTACCAGTCGCCGGAAGCTCTTCTCGAAATGACTCAGGTCGCCGAAGCCGACCTTCAGCGCCACCTCGGTGATGCGCAGCTTCGGTTGCCGATGCAAGAGCTCCTTGGCTTTTTCGATGCGGAGCTGCTGCAGCATCGGTTTGAACGGGGTGCCGAGTTCGTCGCGGAACAAAAAGCCCAGATGCGACTGGCTGACGTGCGCCTGCCGGGCCAGGTCGCCCAGGGTCAACGGCTCGGCGTAGTGCTCGCCCAGATGCACCAGGGCGCGCCGCAGTGCGTCGTGCAGGCTGGCCAGGCGCTGGCCGGGGCGGTGCGGAAGACCGGCGATCCAGTCGACCGGGGTTTCCGGCGGCGTTGGCTTGACCGGAACATCGGCCTGCGATGGCATCGCTGAGCGCACATCGCGCTGCGCTTCGTAATACCGGCCTTCCAACAGACGCGGTGCGTGGCGCTGGATGTCGGCGACCCCCACCGGCCTGCCAGCGGTCATGACCGCCAGCCGCAGCACCATCCGCTCCAGTTCCTGGAGGTTTTCGGGCCATGGGTAGTGGATCAGGGCGTCCATCAGCGCCTCAGTGACCACCTGACCGTGATCCAATCCCTGCCGATGCAGCACGCGTTCGACGTGAAAGCCGATGTCCGCCCGCCGCTTGCGCAACGGCGCGAGCTCGAACGACAGGACATCCAGTTGCGAGAGCAGCGCCCGCGAAAAGCGTCCGGCGCGCACGCGGCGCGATGGATCGGCGGTCGTGGAAGCTACTATTCGGGGCAAGTCCTCGCTGCCTAACGCAGACCAGGTACTGCAGCAGCCCCGAAGCTGCCCGGCCAACTGGCGCTGCAAGGCGTCGTCGAGATCGTCCACACCTTGCAGGAACAACGTTCCTCCGGCTGCGCGCTCGAACCATGCGGCCGGCGCGTCGGCAGGAGCGCTGCAATCGATCGCCACGAACGGCCCATCGCGCCAGGGCGCAGCGGCATGCAGCAGGATCGCCACCTGTTCCTTTTCGGTACCGAACTCGCCGCGCACGATGGCCGGCAAGGGACTGTACGCCGCGTGCTCGACGAAGGCGTCGATCGCCCAGACCTCTTCGCTCACGCCCACGATCGACGTCGATCGACCGAACCGCTCCTGCGCCAACGCGCGCGCGGCGTCGCGCTTGATCAGATACCCGCAATACGTGGCGACCTGCTGGCACAGCCTCTCCGCCTGCGGAGTCAACCCGCCCTCGGCCGGCACCACGTTCAATGTGCCGAGCACGTGGCGGGCATGCCGGACGGGAAAACACCGCGTGATCGTTGTGTGCGTCTGCTCCAGATCCACAGTCGATGGACCGCCATGTTCCATTGCGACAATCCCGCACGCCGCACCACTCGCACTCCCGCTCCGCGACAATTCCGCAGCGATCTTTTCCAGCATTTCTGCCAGGGGATCGCCGGGGAGATAGGCACGCTGCAATACCTCGAAGACCTGTTTTTCCATGGGTGTGTTCGACCTGATACTGGCGCGCTCGGAAGGCGGCCATACCCAAGTCGCGCCATCCCTGACCAGACCGTCGGCAACGCTCCACCGGTCGATTCCGCGTTGCGGTCCAATGCGCCTCGCCTGCCTTCGATCGATCCGCCACAACCAGGGACGCTCCTCGCTTGCGGTGGCTGGACCCGTGGAGGGGCAACGGATTCGCCTGCGAATCGACCGCATGTTGCAAGCCTGATCGGGCATTAACACGCCACCACTGCCCTGTCCCGACGATTCGTGGCACCCGGTCCCTCCACGATTCGATTGGGTGAGACGCGTCTCACTCGTTGCCGCTGCAGCCATGCAGCGCTGCGGCGGGCTCATGCAACGGCGTGATGCATGGCGTTGCGACTTCCTGCACAGTGCCCAGCAGATACTGCGCAATCTTTCCGATGGCGATGCCCATGCCCCACCCCGCTCCCGCCGTGCGTGCCTATGCCGAAGCCAAGCCGTTGCTGTGGCTGGTGTCGCTGGCGATCTTCATGCAGATGCTGGATGCGACCATCGTCAACACGGCGTTGCCGTCGATGGCGCGCAGCCTGCGCGAAAGCCCGCTGCAGATGCAGTCGGTGGTCTTCAGCTACGCACTGGCGGTGGCGATGTTCATCCCGGCCTCGGGCTGGATCGCCGACCGCTTCGGCACCCGGCGTACTTTCCTGGCCGCCATCATCGTGTTCACGCTGGGCTCGCTGCTATGCGCTGTCGCGCACCAGCTGCCGCAGCTGGTGGCCGCGCGCGTGGTGCAAGGCATCGGCGGTGCGATGCTGTTGCCGGTCGGGCGGCTGGCGGTGCTCAAGACGGTGGTTCGCGAAGACTTTCTGCGCGCGATGAGCTTCATCGCCATTCCCGCCTTGATCGGCCCGCTGATCGGCCCGACGCTGGGCGGATGGCTGGTGGAAGTGGCGTCGTGGCACTGGGTGTTCCTGATCAACCTGCCGATCGGCACCCTCGGATTCATCGCTGCATTGAAGATCATGCCGGACCATTACGGCGACGCGCGCAAGCGCTTCGATCTGGTCGGCTATCTGATGCTGGCGTTCGGCATGGTGGCCTTGTCGCTGGCGCTGGACGGCATCGCCGAGCCCGGCCTGCGCCATGCCTTCGTGATGTTGCTGGCGATCGGTGGGCTGGCCGCGCTTGCCGGTTACTGGCTGCATGCCGGCACCGCGGCCAATGCATTGTTTCCGTTGGCGCTGTTCAAGGTGGCGAGCTATCGCATCGGCATCCTGGGCAACCTGTTCGCACGGGTGGGCAGCGGCTCGATGCCGTTTCTGATCCCGTTGCTGCTGCAGGTAGGCCTGGAGATGAGCCCCATGCACGCCGGGCTGATGATGGTGCCGGTGGCGCTGGCCGGCATGGCCGCCAAGCGCGCGGCGGTGAAACTGGTGGGGCGCTTCGGCTACCGCAATACGCTGATGGTCAACACCGTGCTGGTGGGCCTGGCGATGGCCAGCTTCGCGCTGATCGAGGCCGGCCAACCGCTGTGGGTGCGGCTGCTGCAGCTGGCCTGCTTCGGCGGGGTGAATTCGCTGCAGTTTACCGTCATGAATACCGTCACCCTGCGCGACCTGGACCGCGAGCAGGCCAGCCCCGGCAACAGCCTGTTGTCGATGGTGATGATGCTGGCGACCGGCTTCGGCGCGGCGGCAGCCGGCAGCCTGCTGGCCGCGTTCAACACACACCTGGGCGATACGCACGGCGCCACCGCTGCATTGCATGCCACCTTCCTATGCGTGGGCGGCATCACCCTGACCTCCACGCTGATCTTCTGGCAGCTGGCCGAGACACGACCGCATCCGAAGGAGGTCGAAGCGGTTGCCGAGTAGTGAAGTGCGTGCGGCGGTGACACGCGCGTCTCCGCAGCATGGCTGTCGATCCTGATGGAAGTTCTTTCCTTCGCCGTGCCAGCGCTGCCGCTACAACGCTGTAGCGCGCACGTCGAGCGGTAATGTCTACCCATCCTCGCGCAGCCGAGCGCGCCGCAGCGCTTCGGCGATGGTGTCGGCGAGCATGTCTCCGGTCAGCGGCTTGCGCAGGAAACTATCGAAACCGGCTTGCTGCGCGGCCGGTTCGGCGGCTTCGTCCGAGCGCGCGGTCACTGCGATCAGCGGCATCTCGTAGCCGAATACGCGCAGTTGCCGCGCCAGTGCGAAGCCGTCCAGCCCGGGAAGATCCAGGTCCAGCAAGGCGACGTCGAAGCTGTTGTCGGCCGCCTCGGTCAACGCCGCCAGCCCGTGCGGTGCGTGCACCACCGAATGGCCCTGCGATCGCAACAGGCCCACGATGACCTCGGCAATGGTGGGGTCGTCTTCCACCAGCAGGATGCGCTGCGGCGCCAGCGCCGTCGCCGTCTGCGCCGCCTCAGCGAGCGGGGCGCTGGAGTTCACCCAGCGCAGCGGCAGGTCCACGATGAAGCGCGTGCCCGCACCGAGCCGGCTGATCACTTCGATATGCCCGCCCATCGCCAGGGCCAGTTCCTGGCAGATCGCCAGGCCCAAGCCGCTGCCGCCGTAGCGCGAGGTGGTCTTGGCCCCGTCGCCCTGTTCGAAGCGCTGGAACAGCCGCGCCTTCTGGTCGGCATTGATGCCCGGGCCGGTATCGGCCACCTCGAAGCGCAGGCCCTGGTACGAGCCCAGCGTGGTCAGCTTGAGCCCCACCACGCCGCGCTCGGTGAACTTGATCGCATTGCTGAGCAGGTTGAGCAGGATCTGCCGGATGCGGGTGGGATCGCCGCTGGCGGTGATATCGCCCAACAGGCCCACTTCCAGGCTGAAACGCAGGCCGCGTTCCTGTGCCAGCGGCGCCATCAGGCTTTCCACTTCGGCCACCAGCTGGCGCACCGAGAACGGCTGCAGGTCCAGTTCCAGGCGTCCGGATTCGATTCGCGCCAGATCCAGCGCGTCGTTGACCAGCCGCAGCAGGTGCGCGCCGGCACGGCGGATCGATTCGGTGTAGCTGCGTTGCCTGGTGTCCAGCGCGGTCTTGAGCAACAACTCGCTCATGCCCAGCACGCCGGTCATCGGCGTGCGCACTTCATGGCCGAGCGTGGCCAGGAAGCGCGTCTTGGCCAGCGAGGCCTGCTCGGCCAGCTCCTGCTTGTGCACCGCCAGCTGCCAGGCACTCAAGCGGCGCAGGCGACGGCGGTACAGCAACACCGCCCCGGTGACGATGCACAGCACCAGCAAGCCCAAGGCCGCCAGGCCCCATGGCGATAGCCACCACGGCGGCATGACCTGGAACCGCAGGCTCTGGCTGGCCGACCAGATACCGTCGGCCGTGCGGCCCTGCACCTCGAGCACGTAATGCCCGGCAGGCAGCCGCGAGAACAGCCGCTCGCCGCTGGGGCCGACATCGATCCAGTCCGGGTCGTAGCCGCTGAGGCGAAAGCGGTAGCTGGTGGATTCGGGATTGGTGAAGGTCGGCATGCGCGCCACGATGTGCAGGTCGCGGTCGCCGTCCTGTATCTGCAGCGGCGCGGCGCCGGTGACATCCAGCCCACGCTCGCCACGCCGCAGCCCTACCCGTTCGATCAACAACTGCGGCCGGCGCAGATTGGGGCGCATCGTGGACGGATCGAACACCACCACGCCATCGGACGTGCCACCCAGTATCTGCCCGCCGCTTGCCTGCACCAGCGAGGCCACCTGCATGGGCGAGCTGGGCAGCCCATCGTGCACGTTGTACACGCGCACCAGCTTGCTGCCGGGATCGACACGGATCAGTCCACGATGACTGGAGACCCAGGCCACGCCACCGGCGTCGACCACCATGCCGGTCGGCGCCACCTTGGGAAACTCCTGCTCCTTGCCCACCGTATCCAGATGCTTGAGCTGCGCGCCATCCCACAGATACCGCCGCAACTCGCCCGCCAGCCCCACCCAGACGATGCCGCCATCTCTCAGGCGGAACACATACGTCGGCAGATCAGCGGCGCCGGGAACCGCGACGAACCGGTCGGCCTGCGGGTCCCAGCGCCACAGTCCGGCGTTGTTGCTCAGCCAGATCTGCCCATCCGGTCCCATCCGCATGTCCAGCACGCTCAGCGCCTTCAGGCCGTGGCTTGCATAGTCGATGGTCCTGAGCAGTTGCCCCTGGCCGCTCCACAGCTGAATGCCCTGGGTCATCAGCGCGACCCAGATGCGCCCTTGCGCATCTTCGGCCATCCGGCCCGGCCTGCCCGCATTGTCGGGATCGGCCGCCGGATCGACACTCTGCAACAGCGGCCAGCGCTCGAGCTGGCGTGTGTGCGGGTCGTACCGCACCAGCGTTCCCTGGACGCCGATCCAGACCACACCCTGGCTGCTTTCGAACACGGTGTCGGGGATGCGCACCGGATCGATATTGGGCAGATGCAGCTTGACCCGCCCGGTCGCCGGATCGAAGTATTCCAGCGCGCTATGCGAGCCTGCCACCCAGACACCACCTGCGGCCGATGGCGCTGTGGCGGTAATCGACGCGTTGGTCGGCGACTGCGCGTCATCCTTGTGATGCGAGAACACCGCAAAGGTGTCCCACCGCGGCGGCAGATGCCACAGACCGCCCTCAAGGCTGGCGAACCACAGCCCGCCCTCGCGATCCTGATAGGAGGTGATCCAGTTCCGGTTGACCAGGCCGTGCGCCGATGCACTGTAGGTCGGCACCTTGCCGACGGACGACCCGTCGGGGCTGATGCCCAGGCCAGCGTCGATGTCCAGCCAGTAGCGCCCGCGTCGATCGCGCAGCAGCACGCTCCTGACCTGCGGCTCGGTCGCAGCGCTCTGCCATGGGCGCGTGATGGATCGCCCGGCGGTATCGAGCCGGAATGCATGACCGGCCAGGTCGCCAACCCATAGCACCTTGCCGCCCGGTTCCATGTAGAGCCTGTTGACGGCCTGCTCTGCCACCGGAAGCGGCACACGCTGCATGCGTTGACCGTCCCAGTGCACGAGTCCACCCCAGGTGCCGATCCACATCGAGCCGTCAGCGGCGGCTTCGAAACCCACCACGCTGTCGGATGGCAGTCGGTGCGGCTCACTGGCGGCTGTGGAAAAGTGCTGCATGCGCCCGCCTGGCCGATAGCGGTATACGCCCTGCTTGGCGGTGCCGATCCACAGAGCGCCATCCGAGGCCGTTGCCAATGTCCACACCATGGCATCGCGCAGTTCCGGAAACTGCGGATCTTCCAGCCGCTGGAAGTTGCGCGTCCTTGCGTCCAGGAAGCCGACGCCTCCGTCCTCGAAGCCCAGCCATACGCGATCTTCGGCATCCACGCAGATGCCCCAGATCACGTTGCTGGTCAGGCCATCCTCCATCCGCCAGATGCGGTAGTTGCGGCCATCGAACCGGGCCAGCCCGTCATCGCTGGCGATCCACAGGTAGCCCTGCTTGTCCTCGGCGAAATCATTGACCGTGTCGGAGGGAAGTCCGTCGGCAATCGTCAACTGGGTGGGCACCGGCGTGGCCGGGGTACGCGCCTGCACCGGAAGCACGGCCAGACACAGGCACAACCAGAGCGCAGCAAGCAGCCAATGGGCAAGGCGGGTCAGGAGGCGCACCGGATCAGTTTCACGACAAGTGGGCGCATAGTGCGGGCCACGCGCGGTGCGGGCAAGCCCGGGCGTGCCACCGCCGACCCGGCGTGTCTGCACGATCCGACCGCTCACCTCGGGTATGACGCTGCCGGACGGCCAGGCGCCACCAGCCGGCCACACCCGCCCGCCATGCACTGCGCTGCACCCGGCCTGACACCGCGCGGCGCCGGGCGCTAGCCGCCGCACACTGCAGCGCCCTACAGCCGACCGTTGCCCAAGGCAGGGGGCGGCGCCATCACGGGCACAACCAACGCCGGTCGCTACGCTTTCAGCTACATGCCATCGCGCGGCTCTGCCTTGCGCAATGCCTCGGCAATGATGTCGGCGAGCATGTCCCCGGTCAGCGGCTTGCGCAGGAAACTGTCGAAACCGGCTTGCTGCGCGGCCGGTTCGGCGGCTTCGTCCGAGCGCGCGGTCACTGCGATCAGCGGCATCTCGTAGCCGAACACGCGCAATTGCCGTGCCAGTGCGAAGCCGTCCAGCCCGGGAAGATCCAGGTCCAGCAAGGCGACGTCGAAGCTGTTGTCGGCCGCCTCGGTCAACGCCGCCAGCCCGTGCGGTGCGTGCACCACCGAATGGCCCTGCGATCGCAACAGGCCCACGATGACCTCGGCAATGGTGGGGTCGTCTTCCACCAGCAGGATGCGCTGCGGCGCCAGCGCCGTCGCCGTCTGCGCCGCCTCAGCGAGCGGGGCGCTGGAGTTCACCCAGCGCAGCGGCAGGTCCACGATGAAGCGCGTACCCGCACCGAGCCGGCTGATCACTTCGATATGCCCGCCCATCGCCAGGGCCAGTTCCTGGCAGATCGCCAGGCCCAAGCCGCTGCCGCCGTAGCGCGAGGTGGTCTTGGCCCCGTCGCCCTGTTCGAAGCGCTGGAACAGCCGCGCCTTCTGGTCGGCATTGATGCCCGGGCCGGTATCGGCCACCTCGAAGCGCAGGCCCTGATACGAGCCCAGCGTGGTCAGCTTGAGCCCCACCACGCCGCGTTCGGTGAACTTGATCGCATTGCTGAGCAGGTTGAGCAGGATCTGCCGGATGCGGGTGGGATCGCCGCTGGCGGTGATATCGCCCAACAAGCCCACTTCCAGGCTGAAACGCAGGCCGCGTTCCTGTGCCAGCGGCGCCATCAGGCTTTCCACTTCGGCCACCAGCTGGCGCACCGAGAACGGCTGCAGGTCCAGTTCCAGGCGTCCGGATTCGATCCGCGCCAGGTCCAGCGCGTCGTTGACCAGCCGCAGCAGGTGCGCGCCGGCACGGCGGATCGATTCGGTGTAGCTGCGTTGCCTGGTGTCCAGCGCGGTCTTGAGCAACAACTCGCTCATGCCCAGCACGCCGGTCATCGGTGTGCGTACTTCATGGCCGAGCGTGGCCAGGAAACGCGTCTTGGCCAGCGAGGCCTGCTCGGCCAGCTCCTGCTTGTGCACCGCCAGCTGCCAGGCGCTCAAGCGGCGCAGGCGACGGCGGTACAGCAACACTGCCCCGGTGACGATGCACAGCACCAGCAAGCCCAAGGCCGCCAGGCCCCATGGCGACAACCACCACGGCGGCAGGACCTGGAAGCGCAGGCTCTGGCTGGCCGACCAGATACCGTCGGCCGTGCGCCCCTGCACCTCGAGCACGTAATGGCCGGCAGGCAGGCGCGAGAACAGCCGCTCGCCGCTGGGGCCGACATCGATCCAGTCCGGGTCGTAGCCGCTGAGGCGGAAGCGGTAGCTATTGGACTCGGAGTCGGCAAAGCTCAGCAGACGCGCGACGATATGCAGATCGCGATCGCCATCGCGCACCACCAGCGGCTGCACATGACTGACGTCCAGCCCACGCTCGCCACGCCGTAGCCCCACCCGCTCGATCACCAACGGCACACGATGATCGTTGGGCTTGAGTTCGGCGGGATCGAAGACCACCAGGCCGTCGGGCGTGGCGCCGACGATCATGCCCTTGGACGATTGCACCAGCGAGCGTGCCACGAACTGCGGATTGGGCAAGCCGTCATGCACGCCGAAGACCCGCACCCCGCGCGTGGCCGGATCCACGCGGATCAGGCCGCGCATGCTCGACAGCCAGGCCACGCCATCGCCATCGATCACCAGCCCTTGCGGCGCCAACGCCGGAAATTGCTGCTCGGTGCCCACCGTGTCCAGATGCTGCAGGCGGCCGTTCTTCCACAGGTACCGATGCAGCTTGCCCAACCCGGCGAACCAGGCCACGCCACTGTCGCTGAAGCGGAAGGTGAAGATCTGCTCCCGCGGCGCCCCGGCGATCGCCTCGAATCTTTCGCTGGTGGCATTCCAGCGTTGCAGGCCACGGCTTCCTGCCAACCACAGCGCGCCATCCGGGCCGTTCTGCAGATCGTGCACGACCATGTCGCGCTCCAGCCCATGGCTGCCGCGGAACACCCTGCGCAGCAGCCTGCCCTCTTCGTCGCGTTCCTGCAGCCCGGTGGTGGTGCGCACCCAGATGTGTCCGTCGGCTGTCTGCTGCAGCGCCTCCATCGCGGCATCCTGTGTTTCATCCTGGCCGTCGGCCCGCGCTTGCTCGTCGGCCATCTTCCAGCGGCGCAGCGCGCCATTGGCCGGGTCGTAGCGCACCAGCTCGCCGAAATGCCCCACCCAGACCCGGCCCTTGCGATCTTCGAGCACGCTGTAGGACCAGCTGCTCACCCCCAGGCTCGGCAATACCCGCTCCAGCTTGCCGACGGCCGGATCGACCCGCTCGAGCGCGCCGGCGGTGCCCACCAGCCAGAAGCGTCCATCGCGCGATTCGGCAGTGGCCTGGATGGCCAGGTTGCCGCCATGCTGGCCGTCTTCCTTGGAATTGAAGACCACCGCGAAGCGGCGCCAGTTCGACGGCAAATGCCAGAGCCCGCCATTGGGACTGGCGAACCACACTCCGCCTTCGCGATCCTGGTAGGCCGACTCCCAGTTGGGGCGGATGCGGCCATGCGCAGACAGGCTGTACAGCGGCACGTTGCTCACCTCATCGCCGATGGCGTGGCCCAGCCCGTCCAGCGTATCCAGCCAATAGCTGCCATCGTGGTCGCGCAGCAGCACGCCCAGCACCGGGAATTCGGCCGACACCTTCCAGTGATGCGGGCGCACGTTGCCCTCGGCATCGCGACGGAACAGATGATCGTCGCTGGTGCCGATCCACACGCTGCCATCGGGATCGGCGGTGAGCCGGGTGATGATCTGCGACGTTGGCGAAGGAAACGCCTGTCGCTCGAAGTCCTTGCCGTTCCAGTGCGCAGCGCCGTCGGCGGTCCCCACCCACAGCGTGTCGTGGCGATCGACCTCCAGCCGGTAGATCGCGTTGTCGGGCAGGCTACGCGGGTCGTCGGCGCGATGCACGAAATGCTCCAGCGTGCCGTCCGGCCGCAGCCGATACAGTCCGCTGCTTTCGGTGCCGAACCAGATGCTGCCGTCTTCGGTGGACTCGATGTTCCAAATCGCCGCACCGCGCAGCGCGGGATACCGCGTGCTGTCGTAGAAGGTGAAGCGATGCCGCGAGGTGTCCAGCATCGCCAGCCCCGCCATGCCGGTACCCACCCAGACCCGATTGCGCTTGTCGACATGGACCGCCCAGGCCTGGTTGTCGCGCAACCCGTCCTCGATGCGCCAGATGCGGAAGTTGCGGCCGTCGTAGCGCGCCAGCCCATCGCTGCTGGCCAGCCACAGATAGCCATTGGCATCTTCGTCGAAGCCGTACACCACGTTGGACGGCAATCCGTCGGCCACGGTCAGTTGCCGCGGCTGCGGCAGCACCGGCACACCGGCACAGGCCGACATCGGCCAGGCGACCGCGGCCGTCAGGCACACCCACAGCATGCACCTGAGCAGCGACATGATCGCCGGCACGCGGCAGCAGAGACGGATTGGTTGCAACATGCACCCTTGTTCCCTTTCGACGCATAGTGCGGACCGCGCTGCATGCTGGCAACACGCAGTGAGCTGGTGCATCGCCGGCACTGTCCTGCGTTGCGTGCAACGGCTGCGGCCGGCCATCGGCTGCTCGCCAGCTACGCGGGCACGGTGCGTTGCAGGCAGCATCAGCCCGGCAAGGGAATCGACTGCGCGCGTGCGCGCGCCATGCGTGCGGCGGCAATCGCCTCCAGCAGCATGTCGGCGGTTACCGGCTTGCGCAGAAAACCGTCGAACCCGGCGCTGTGCGCCTGCGTCTCGGCGTCGCGATCGGCGCGTGCGGTGACCGCCAGCAACGGGAAGCCATGACCGAGCCGGCGCAACTGCGATGCCAGCGCAAAACCGTCCAGCCCCGGCAGATCCAGATCCAGCAGTGCCACATCGAAACCGCCATCGACCGCCTCGGACAGCGCCGCCAGGCCATGCGTGGCGTGCACCACGCGATGGCCGCACCCGCTCAACAGCCCGCTGATCACTTCGGCCACGGTCGGGTCGTCTTCCACCAGCAGGATGCGCAGCGGCTCGCCAGCCAGGGTGCGCGCCTGGCCGGCAGCGGCGCGCGGGGTCGAACGGTCGATCGGCAGCGGCAGGTCCACGGTGAACTGGGTGCCCACCCCCAGCCGGCTACGTACGCGGATCCGGCCCTTCATCGCCACCGTCAGTTCCTGGCAGATCGCCAGCCCCAGCCCGCTGCCGCCGTAGCGCGAACTGGTGCGCGCGCCCTCGCCCTGTTCGAAGCGCTGAAACAGTCGCTTCTGCTGCTCGGGCCCGATCCCGGGACCGGAATCGCGCACCTTGAAACGCAGGAACTCGCCACGCTTCGCAACCGCCAGCCCCACCTCGCCACGCTCGGCGAACTTGATCGCGTTACCCAGCAGGTTGATCAGGATCTGGCGCACCCGCGTGGCATCGCCCACCACCATCAGCCCGGCGGGCAGCTGGTTGCGGTAGCGGAACAGCAGCCCGCGCGCCTCGACGATGGGGTGCATGAAATCGGCCAATTCCTGGGTCAGCTGCGATGGATCGAACGGCTGCTGCACCAGCTCCAGCTTGCCGGCCTCGATGCGCGCCAGATCCAGCGCATCGTTGACCAGGCGCAGCAGATGCGCTCCGGCCTTGCGGATCGCATCGACGTGGCTGCGCTGCCTGGCGTCCAGCGGCGTGGCCAGCAACAGTTCGCTCATGCCCAATACACCGGTCATCGGCGTACGCACCTCATGGCCGAGGGTGGCCAGGAAGTGCGACTTGGCAACCGAAGCCTGCTCGGCCAGCTGTTGACGCTGCCGTGCCAGCACCCATTCCTGCTGGCGCCGCACCCGCCGACGCCATCCCCACACGCCAAGGCAGCACAGCAACACGCACAGCAGCACCGCTGCCAGCTGGGTGGGCGCACTCGACCACCACGGCGGCCGCACCTCCAGCTGCAACGCAGGAGCGGCGATCCACTCGCCATCGCCGGCGCGCGCCTGCACTTCGATGCGGTAATCGCCCTGCGGCAGCCGCGAAATGACCCGTTCGCCGGTGGCGCCCTGTTCCACCCAGCGCTCATCGTAGCCCTCCACCCGGTAGCGGTAATGGGTTGCCGCAGGATCGACGAAGGACAGCAATCGCGCACTGATGCGCAAGTCGCGGTCGCGCGCCTGCAGCACGATCGGCTGCTTGTGCGCAATCGGCTGCGGCCGCTCCGCGTCATTGCGGCGGACCTGCACCGATTCGATCACCAACCGTGCCACCGGCGCCGGGGAAAACGGCCGCGCTGGATCGAACAGCACGATGCCGCTGGTGGTCAGCGCCAGCACCTGTCCACTGGGGCCGGTGACCGGAGGGCGCATCGAAAACTCGCTGTCGGGCAGACCGTCGCGCTGGCCGAACAGGCGCACCTGCGGCTGACCCCGTTTGTAGGCGAACAGGCCACGCGAGGTGGTCGCCCACACGGTGTCCGTGCCGCCCAGCGCCAGGCCACGGATTTCGGTCGACGGCAGGCCATGCTCGCGCCCCACGCGTTCCAGCCGCTGCGCCTGCTGCCCGTCCCAGCGGTAGCGTTCCAATGCCCCGGAGCGCCCGACCCAGAATTCGCGCGGCGACACGAACGCCAGCGCATAGACTTCGGACGCGTCGCCATCGATCACCCGGCGGAAGCGCTCGCCCTGCCAGACCCACAAGCCATCGCCAGCGGCCACCCACGCCGAACCGTCCGGACGGATGAGCAGCTGTTGCACCATGCCGCCCACCTCGCTGAGGTCGCTGCCGAAGCGGAAGGTGGCCAGCAGGCGGCCGTCTGCCGCGCGCCGCTGCACCCCGCCTTCCACGATCGACAGCCAGAACTCGCCATCGACGCCGGGCGCCATCAGTTCCACCCGATGGGTGTCGGAGGTTTCGAATCCCATCGCGAGCCTGCGTTTTCGCCCGGTCCTGGGGTGATACAGGGTGACGCCGTCGCGCAGCGCGACCCACAGCGCACCATCGCCGGCCGGCAGCACCGACTGCACGGTTCCGCCACCGAGCACATCGCTATGCAACACGGGCAGCACCTCGCCCTGGTCGCCGACCCGATACACCCCTTCGCCGGTGGTCACCAGGAAGCTGTCGCCGTCGGCGGCCGCGTTCACCAGATACAGGCCTTCCAGCTGCTTGCCCTGGGTCTCGAAGATGGTGGAAAAGCGCCGCCAGTCCGGCGGCAGGTAGGCCACGCCCTGCGAAATCAGTCCCAGCCAGAGCCCGCCCTGGCGGTCCTGCATGACATCGAGCACCCCGCTGTGCGCAGTCAGAAAGCCGCTGCCACGGTCGCCCTCCATGACGCGCAGCGCGCGCTCGCCAGGCGCAACGCGGAAAAACCCGTCGGCCGCCCCCACCCAATAGCCGCCGTGCACATCGTGCACCACGGTGCCGGCACGCACGCTGGACGCCCCCGCCCAGGGCGCGGGCTCGAGCACGCCGTCCGCTGTCACCCGGTACAAGCCCTTGGCGCTGCCCACCCACAGCGTGCCGTCGTCATCCTTGCTCAACTTCACCACCGTCGTGCTCAGGCGGTCTGGCGCAATACGCACGAACCGTTCGCCATCGCGCATCACCAGGCCGCTTGCGGTACCGATCCATAACCGGCCACGCGCATCGACCAGCATGCTCAAGATGGTGTCGCTGGGAAGCCCGTCCGGCGCATCGGGAGTGGCACGGAAGACCGTGACCCGGCCATCCTCCTCGCGGCGGCACAGGCCACCGCCACTGCTTCCGATCCAGATCGCGCCCTGTGCCTGCGCCAATGCCCAGACCTGCCCGGCGCAGGCGTTGGCCACGGCGGGAAAGGTCGTAAAGCCGGTGCGCTCGGCGTCGAGCATGCTCAGCGGCGAGCCGTTGACGCCCAGCCAGACCCGGTCGCGATCGTCGACCAGCAGGGTTTCCACTTCGTTGCCGGGTATCGAGCGCGCGGTCTGCGGGTCGTGCTGCCACACCTGCAGGCCGATGCCGTCGTAGCGCGCCAGCCCGTCGCTGGTGGCCGCCCAGACATAGCCCTGCCGGTCCTGGGCCAAGGCCAGCACCATGCGCGAAGGCAGCCCCTCGGCCGGGCCGAAGCGACGCATCCGTGGCGTCTCGATCTGGTTCACCGCCATCGCGTCCATGCCGATCGACAGCAGCACGGACGCAAGCGCGCACAGCACTCGAATGTTCATTGTCATCCCTGTCCCGGCCACCTGCGCGATCGCGCACTCCCCGGCCGGACTGCACTGTACCTGCTTCGGTATGCGCGGTGACTACCCGGCAGCGCCACCGTCCGACGCATCCGCCGCCTCGGCGAGCGCCCGCGCCAGCGCGGTGGCCAACAAGTCCCCAGTGACCGGCTTGCGCAGGAAGCCGTTGCAGCCGGCCGCCATCGCCTGCGGCTCGGCATCGGCGTCGGCCCGCGCGGTCACCGCCACGATCGGGAAGCGCACCCCACGCGCGCGCATCTGCGCCACCAGCGCGGCCCCGTCGATACCGGGCAGGTCCAGATCGCACAAGCCCGCATCGAAGCTGCGCATGCTCACCTCCGCCAGGGCCGCCAGACCGTGCATCACATGCGTCACCGCGTGCCCGCGCGCCTGCAGCAGGCCCACGATCACCTGCGCCACCGTCGGGTCGTCCTCGATCAGCAACAGCTGCAGGGACGCCTGCTGCAGCGGCAGCACCGCACGTGCCGCGTCCTGCGCCCCTACAGGCAGCGTGGTCACCCACGGCAACGGCAGCTCCACCACGAAACACGCGCCCTGCCCCAACTCGCTGCTGACGCTCACCGCCCCGCCCATCGCCGCGGCCAGTTCGCGGCAGATGGCCAGTCCCAGTCCACTGCCGCCATGCCGCGCATGGGTGAGCGCCCCTTCGGCCTGCTCGAAGCGCTGGAACAGCCGCCCACGCTGCTCGGCGCTCATGCCCGGGCCGGTATCGCGCACCTCCACCCGGATGCCTTGCCCGGGGCGATGCGGCACGCCGGACACACGCAGCTGCACGCTGCCCCGCTCGGTGAACTTGACCGCGTTGAACAGCAGATTGAGCAGGATCTGCTGTACCCGGCTGGCATCGCCATGCAGCGCCGGCGGCAGCGCATCGTCCAGCTCGCAGGCGAACTCCAGCTGCTTCTGTTCGGCACTGGGACGCACCAGCTCCACCACCTGCCGGATCAACTGGCGCAGATCGAAATCGCGATAGTCCAGTGGCAGCTTGCCGGCTTCGATCCGGGCCAGATCCAGCGCATCGTTGACCAGCCGCAGCAAGTGCTTGCCGGCCGATTGGATCGCCCCGGCATAGCCCTGCTGCCGTTCGTCCAACCGCGTCTGCAACAACAGTTCGCTCATGCCCAGCACGCCGGTCATCGGTGTGCGGACCTCGTGTCCCAGCGTCGCCAGAAAGCGCGTCTTGGCCAACGACGCCTGCTCGGCCAGTTCGCGTTTGTGCTGGGCCAGCTGCCACTGCGCGCGCATGCGAACACGGCGGCGATAGGCGGCGGCGACCAGCGCGGCCAGCAGCAATCCGGACAGGCAGATCAGCGCGATGCCGACATCGCTGCGCCACCACGGAGGGCGGACCGAGAACTGCAGGCGACGCAGCTGCGAACGATTGCCCAGCGGGTCTACGCCCTGCAATGCGAGCTCATAGTTGCCAGGCGGCAGACTGGCGAATTCCCGGACCCCGGTATTGCCGGAGGTCTGCCATTCCGTGTCGAAGCCTTTGAGGAAGCTGCGGTACCGGTTGGACACCGGATCGGTGTACGACAGCAACCGGCTGACGACCTGCAATTGCCGGTCTCCCGGCCCCAGCTGGAACGGGCGATCCATCGGCAATGCGATACGGCTGCCGTTGCGGAGCACGCTGACGCGTTCCAGTTGCAGCGCCGGCACCACCGGTACGCTGTCGGGCATGGCGGTGTCCAGCAGAACCGTCGCACCATCGCTGGTCGCGCCGATCAGGGTGTCGCCGGCCATCAGCAGGCAATGCTGGATGAACTCCTGGCTGGTCAGGCCATCGCGCGTACCGATCGTGCGCACCCGCGCCGGGGTCACCGACGCGTCGATGCGCCACAGTCCGCGCAGGCTGGAGATCCACACCCGGCCGCGTGGATCGATCTGCATCGCGGACGCATCGAACCCGGCCAGCCCCTCGCCCTCCCCGATGCGCTGCACGCGCTTCCAGCGCCCGTCGATCAGTTTCCAGTGCTCTGCGCCGGTCGCACGGTACGCCCAGAACGCCTGCCGCGATTGACTGGCAAATGCCTGGATCTGCGCGCCTTCCAGACCCGCCACCGGCACGAAGCGCTGCGCCGCCGCGTCCCAGGCAAACATGCCACCTTCGCCTGCAGCCCAGACGCGCCCATCCGGGCCCTGCGCCAGCTGCCGCACGTCGATGTCGCGCAGTCCATGCAGCGCTTGCGAGGTAATGCGCTGCAGCACCCGTCCGCTGCGCAGATCGCGTTGCTGGACCATATCGATGAAGGCCATCCAGACGGTATCGCCGTCTTCGACGATCCATTCCGGCGGCGAGAGCGAGGAGGCCGGTTCGGGGCCATCGGATGGCCAGTGAATGAGCTCGCCGGTGCGCAGATCGATGCGCGACAGGCTGAAACTGAGGTTGCCCAGCCATACGCGTTGCAGGCGATCCTCCAGCGCCGACACCAGCTCCATCCCCTTCAGATGCGGCGACTGCAGACCGGTCCGGAACGTGTCGCCGGTGGCCAGGTCCACGCGCAGCAAACGACCCTCCGCATCCGTCTGCCACAGCCCGCCGGAGCGGGCCGCCGGCGCCAGGTTGCAATAGATCGCATCGCCAGACGGCGCAGCGGGCTTGATCACCGCCGTGCGCTTCCAGTCCGCAGGCAGATAGCCAAGCCCGGTCCCGTGCATCGGGACCCACAATCCCCCGTCGGCCGCTCTCAGCAAGCCGATGACGTTGCGCCGCGACAGCGGCCCTTCGCCATTGAAGGCAGGTACCGGCGGCCGGGTGCCACGGGTACGCCACAAGCCACGCCCGCTGCCCAGCCAGAACTCGCCGTCCGGGGCAGCGACCGCACTCCACAGTTCGTTGCCGACGCCGAACATGCCGGACCAGGACAACGGCTGCCACTGCTCGCCAGGGCCGCGCACATGCAGTCCCGAATCGCTGCCCAGCCACAGGCGATCGCCAGTCCACTGCAGACCGAAGATGGCCGCTTGCGGATTCTCCTCGCCCGGGATGTACTCGCGGTGCAGCCGCTTTCCGTCGTAGTAGGCCAGTCCATTGCTGGTCCCGATCCACAAGCGATGGCTGGCATCGACGGCCAGGTTCATCACCATGGCCTGATCGAGCTCGCCCTCGACCGAGCCCAGGTCGATCGACGACATGACATCATCGGCAGTGATACGTGCCAGCGCACCGGTCGTGGTCCCGACCCAGATATCGCCATCGAATTCGGCAATGCTGAAGATCTGGCCGTCCTTCAACAAGGGATAGGCGGCCGCCCGGTAATGCCGGAAACGGCTGCGGCTGGCGTCCATGACGCTCAACGTCTTGCCGCACCCGATCCAGAGCCGATCCAGCGCATCGATGTAGAGCGCCTGGATCGCATTGCACGGCAAGGATGCGGGATCGGCCGGATCGTGGCGCCAGGTCTTGAACCCGGCGCCGTCGTAGCGCACCAGGCCATCCATCGTGGCAAGCCATACGTAGCCTGCATGGTCCTGGCCGATCGCCACCACCATGGTCGACGGAAGACCATCGCCGGGGCCCAGGACCCGAAAACGCGGCACCTCCGGGATCCTGGCTGCACAGGGCAGCACACCCAGCAACAAGGCCACGACGACGATCAGCACACGCATGTGGGAATCCCTTCCACGTCCAGCCGGCATGCTCGCAACGGATCGTTGCGAGCGCAAGCCGAGCGCGTGCCGCCGGGATGTGTCTAGAATCCGCCCATGACGCCCCTTGCCCGCCTGTTGCTGCTTCCCGCCCTGGCCTTCACCAGCCTGGCCGCCACCGCCGCGCCGGTGCGCTATACGCTGGATCCGGTGCACACCCGGGTGCTGTTCGCGGTCGAACATGCCGGCTTTTCCAAGGCATTGGGCACGGTATCCGGCAGTACCGGCAGCCTGGTCTTCGACCCGGACGACTGGGCGTCGGCCCGGCTCGATGTCAGCGTGCCGCTGCAGCGCGCGGACCTGGGCGATGCCAAGTGGAACCAGGCCACCCTGGCACGCAACCTACTCGACGCCGAGCGCTTTCCCGACGCGCATTTCGTCTCCACGCGCGTGGAGGCCAGCGGCGAGAACCGCGCCAGGGTCACCGGCAACCTCACCCTGCGCGGCGTCACCCGCCCGGTCACCCTGGAGGTGACCCTCAACGCGCTCAAGCGCCATCCGCTGCCACCGTTTCGCCGCACCGCCGGGTTCTCCGCCACCGCCACGCTGAGCCGGGCCGAGTTCGGCATCGACGCATGGAAATCGATGATCGGCGATACGGTGGAAGTGCGCATCGAAGCCGAAGCGGTGCGCGAAGGCCGCGCCGACGACGAGGCAGCACCGCCGCACGCCGCACCCACCACGCCGGACGCCGCCGCCAGCCAGGAATCGGGAACATGAGCCTGAAGAATACCGACCGCTGGGGTGGCGTCAGCCAGGCCCTGCACTGGTTGATCGCGCTGCTGATCCTGGTATTGGGCATCGTCGGCCTGACCATGGGCGAGCTGCCCAAGACGCCGAAATATTTCTGGGTCTACACCGCACACAAATCGGTGGGGCTGACCGTGCTGGCGTTGGTCGTCGTGCGGCTGGGATGGCGGATCTATGCAGGCGCACCGCCACCGGTGTCCGGCACGCCGCGCTGGCAGGAGCGCATCGCCGCGCTCACCCACTGGCTGCTGTACGCGATGATCTTCGCCATGCCGCTGTCGGGCTGGCTGTACGACTCCACCAGCGGCCTGCGGCCGTTCCGCTGGTTCGGCCTGTTCGATGTGCCCAAGCTCAGCCCGCCGGACGAACAGCTGCGCGCCATCGCGCACTTCATCCACGAGTGGGGCTTCTGGCTGCTGATCGCCACGGTGCTGGCACATGCCGGCGCCGCCTTCTACCACCACCTGTTCCAGCGTGACGCCACCCTTGCGCGGATGTTGCCGCGCGGTTGGCTTTCCTCCAGACCCTAAGGATTTCCCATGTCGTCCAAGCTGTTCGCCTCTCCCATGCTGGTCGCCGCATCGCTGGTGGCCACCTTTGCAGCCGCGCCGGTGCTGGCCGCCGATTACGTGCAGGCCCCCGGCTCGACGCTGGTGTTCGCAAGCAAATACGACGGCGAAATGTTCACCGGCAAGTTCCCCGGCTTCGACACCACGCTGAGTTTCGATCCGGCCAACCTGGCTGGCGCCAAGCTCGATGTGCGCATTCCGCTGGCCAGCGCGGTCAGCGGCAACAACGACCGCGACTCGACCCTGCAGGGCCCGGACTTCTTCAATGTCGCCAAGTTCGCCACCGCACGCTACCGCGCCGACAAGTTCCGCGCCCTGGGCGGCAACCAGTACGCTGCCGACGGCACCCTGGAACTGCGCGGGGTCAGCAAGCCGGTCACGCTCACCTTCACCTGGACGCCAGGCGCGCAGCCGGTGCTGGCCGGCAAGGCGGTAGTGAAGCGGCTGGACTTCGGCGTGGGCGGCGGCGACTGGGCCGACACCAAGACCATCCCCAACGAAACCGCGATCAGCACCAAGGTCGTGTTGAAGGCGAAGTAACGCCACAGGCCGCAATCGGACGCGGCCACTGAGCGGCGGACTACCTCGTCGGGTCCGCCGCTTTTTTATGCCAGCAGTGCGGAATGACACCGCAAGACAGCTAGACTGGGGGCTGACTTCAAGGACGCGAACGATGCGCACACATGGAACGTTGACCCGCTGGAATGCCGAGCGAGGCTTTGGCTTCATCACTCCGGCGCGGCCAGGCGACGATGTGTTCGTGCATGTTTCCGCCTTCGGCCGCGGCACGCCGCCGCCGCGCATCGGCGAGCTGATCTCCTTCGAGACCGACGCCGGCCCTGACGGGCGCCTGCGCGCGGTGCGCATCACCCGCGCCGGTGCCCAGACCGGCAGGCACGCAGCTTCCGGCCATCGCCACGCACCGCGCACAGGGACCAGCAGCGGGTTCCGGCTCGGGGTCGGCAAGGTGGTAATGCTGATGCTGCTGACCGGTGGCGCCGCAGTCGCCTACCTGCAACGCGACGGCCTGAGCGCGGCGATGGCGCCCACCACCATCGCCGGACCAGCGCCGGCACCCCGGGTCGCCACGCCTGCTGCCACCCCGGCGCCACCCAGCTGCGATGGCCGTACCCAGTGTTCGCAAATGCGCTCCTGTGCCGATGCCACCTATGTGTTGCAGCACTGCCCCAATACCCAGATGGATGGCGACGGCGACGGGGTGCCCTGCGAGCAGCAGTGGTGCCGTTGAACTGAATTCAGCCGGTGCCATGGGCCTGGCAACGTAGCGCGGTCGGCAGAGCGTGGCGCGCGGTGGTCAGCCGTGGTGAGATGGCGCGCTCCGAACCGCGGCGTAGGAGAGGTTCGTGCCGATTCCGGGCACCGGCGGCGCCCCGCCTGGCGGTGAGCGCAGTCGTGCTGTTAGCTGCTCTCACGCGTCGCCTGCTGATATCGCGGACCCGCGCGGCGCAGCGCAGCAAGACGTATCGGGTCCCGCGCGAGGTAGGTGCTGGGCAAGGCGCGAGCCGGGGGTCTTCCAACCCCATCACCAACGCAGGCGAGCAGTGCCGGCTGCACGCTATCGCCCCACTACCCGTGCTGGTCGCGGCCTTGCTCCAGCCATGCACGCAGCAGGGAGCCATCGAACGGCCACGCCAGTTCGCGCCCGTGCGCATCCCGCAGCACCGGCACACGCTGGCCATAAGCGGACTCAAGCGAGGCATCGCCGTCGATGAACACGCTGCGGAAGTCGCCCGCACGCGCCTGCGCCAGCGCTTCGATGGCCTGGTCGCACAGGTGGCAGTCGTCGCGTTGGTACAGGGTCAGGGCCATGCCGGGTTCTCATGCTGCGCTGCAGCCTTGCCGCAAGCGCCGAACGACTAGAATAGCCGCCTTTACGCTCACCTCTCCGGCACGCATGGCTGTCAGCACGTTCGACCTGTTCAAGATCGGTATCGGTCCCAGTTCCTCCCACACCGTGGGGCCGATGCGTGCCGCCGAGCGCTTCGTGCACCGTTGGCTGCTCGACGCGGGCCGCCTGCACGAGGTGGTGCGCATCCGCGCCGAAGTGTTTGGCTCGCTGGCGCTCACCGGCCGCGGCCACGGGACCGACAAGGCGGTGCTGCTGGGGCTGGAAGGCCACCGCCCCAACCTGATCGACCCGGACATCATCCCCGCCGCGCTGGAGCGCATCCGCGCCAGCAAGCGCATCAATCTGATGGGCGAGCACGAGATTGGCTTCGACGAAAAACGCGACCTGCCGATGAACAAGCGGCAGAAGCTGCCGTACCACACCAACGGCATGCGTTTCACCGCCTACGATGCCCAAGACGCTGTGATCGCCACGCGCGACTACTACTCGGTCGGCGGCGGCTTCGTGGTCAACCAGGACGATGCCGCAGACGACCGCATCGTGGCCGACGAAACCCCGCTGCCGTATCCGTTCCTCAGCGGCGACGAACTGCTGGCGCAATGCGCGCGCAGCGGCTTGAGCATTGCTGCGCTGATGTTCGAGAACGAAAAGAGCTGGCGCAGCGAAGACGAGATCCGTCATGGCCTGCGCGAACTCTGGAATGCGATGCAGTCCTGCGTGGCGCGCGGCATCCGCGAGGAAGGCAACCTGCCCGGTGGCCTGAACGTCTCGCGGCGCGCACCGGCGCTGTACCGCGAGCTTTCGTCCAAGCCCGAAGCCGCGATGCGCGATCCGCTGACCACGCTGGACTGGGTCAACCTCTACGCGCTGGCGGTCAACGAGGAAAACGCCGCCGGCGGCCGCGTGGTCACTGCCCCCACCAACGGCGCGGCCGGCATCATCCCGGCGGTGCTGCATTACTTCGACCGTTTCTGCGCCGGCGCATCGGAGCAACGCATCTTCGACTTCCTGCTCACCGCCGCGGCGATCGGCATTCTCTACAAGGAAAACGCCTCGATCTCCGGCGCCGAAGTGGGCTGCCAGGGCGAGGTCGGCGTGGCCTGCTCGATGGCCGCCGGCGGCCTGGTTGCCGCGCTCGGCGGCAATCCGGGCCAGATCGAGAACGCTGCCGAAATCGGCATGGAGCACAACCTCGGCCTGACCTGCGACCCGATCGGCGGGCTGGTGCAGATTCCGTGCATCGAACGCAACGCGATGGGCGCGGTGAAGGCGATCAACGCCAGCCGCATGGCCATGCGCGGCGACGGCAAGCACAAGGTCTCGCTCGACAAGGTCATCAAGACCATGCGCGACACCGGCCGCGACATGCAGGACAAGTACAAGGAAACCAGCCGTGGCGGCCTGGCGGTGAACGTCATCGAGTGCTGAGCCAATCGTATGCGGGAGCGCTGGCTGGGCCGGCGCTCGCAGCGGCGACAGATGCGCGCCCTTCTCGATGCAAGAGAGACGCCAGACGCACGTGGACGCACTGCCCTCTTGCCGCAAGCAGCGGAGGGCGCGCCGAGTGCGAACGAGGAAAGCAGCTAGCGCGAACAGATGCACGGCCGTCTCCGCGAGCGGGGAAGGTGCGCGAAGTGCGGATGAATGAACGCACCAGGCGCAGAGAATGCCCTGCCTTGTCCCGCATGCGACAGAAGGCGCGCGAAACGCAAATGAGTGAACCCACCAGACGCGCAGAACGCTCTGCCCTTCTCCCGCGTGCGGGAGAAGGTGCGCCAAGCGCAAATGAGCGAACGCATCACGCGCAGAGAACGCTCTGCCCTTCTCCCGCGTGCGGGAGAAGGTGCGCGAAGCGCGGATGAGGGCAACAGGCATCGACGCACACACTGGAGTCGGATCACCACGCCATCGCCAGCAACGCACTGGCAGCGCCCGCCAAACCTCGCCCGGCTGTACACCCCCACCACATCCACCGCGCTAGCCTCAGCGACCGGATTTGGATGGAGATCACGATGCGAAAGCCCGCCTGTACCCTCGCCCTTGCCCTGGCCTGCAGTCCGCTGATGGCGCAGCAAGCCAGTTATGGCCCGCGCCTGGAAGGCTTCGACTACCCCCACCCGCTCAAGACCTACGCCTTCACCTCGCAGCAGCAGCCGCTGGAAATGGCGTACATGGATGTCGCGCCCACCGGTACGCCGAACGGGCGCACCGCGGTGCTGCTGCACGGCAAGAATTTCTGCGCCGCCACCTGGGAGGACAGCATCGCCGCGCTGCGCAAGGCCGGCTACCGCGTCGTCGCGCCGGACCAGATCGGTTTCTGCAAATCCAGCAAGCCGGCCGCCTATCAGTTCTCGTTCGCGCAACTGGCCGACAACACCCATGCGCTGTTGAAGCAACTCGGCATCGAGCGTGCGGTGGTGGTCGGTCATTCGATGGGCGGCATGCTGGCGATCCGCTATGCGCTGATGTACCCGCAGGCCACCGAGCATCTGGCGCTGGTGGACCCGATCGGGCTGGAAGACTGGAAGGCCGAAGGCATCCCCTGGCGCAGCGTGGATGCCTGGTACGCCAACGAGCTGAAGAGCAGCTTCGAACGCATCAAGAAGTACCAGATGGAGGTGTACTACGCCGGTCAATGGAAGCCCGAATTCGAACGCTGGGCGCGCATGCAGGCCGGCATGTCGCTGGGCCAGGGCAAGCAGGCGGTGGCGTGGAATCAGGCGCTGACCTACGACATGGTGTTCAACCAGCCGGTGGTCTACGAGCTGCCCAAACTCGCAGTGCCGACCACGCTGTTCATCGGTCTCAAGGACCGCACCGCCATCGGCAAGGACACCGCGCCACCCGAGGTCAAGGCCCGCGTGGGCGATTACACCAAGCTCGGCAAGCGCGCGGCGGCCGCGATTCCGAATGCGACACTGATCGAGTTCGCCGACCTGGGCCATTCGCCGCAGGTGCAGGATCCGGCGCGCTTCAACGCTGCGCTGTTGAAGGCGATCGCGCATTGATCCTGCGGGCATGACGCCGGCACCCGCAACATCGATCATGCACACGCAAGACGCATGACGCATGACGACGCGATGGAGTCAGCTCCGTCGCGTCGCCGTCAGCCAGCCACGATCCGCAGTACGTCATCCAGCAAGGCTGCGGCCGTCACCTCGGCGCCCGCACCCGGTCCCTGGATCAGCAAGGGCTGACCCCGGTAGCGGTCGCTGCTGATCGCCACCCGGTTGTCGGTCCCGGCACCGCCGGCCAGGGGATGATCCAGCGCCAGCTCGCGCAATCCCACGCTCGCACCGTGCGCATCCACGCGACCCACGAAGCGCAGGCAACGTCCTGCCGCGCGTGCCTGCTGCCAGCGCGCATCCAGTTGGGCATCCAGCGCTCCCAGCTGTGCCTCCAGTTGCGCCAGCGGGGTTCTGGCGATGCTGGCCGGTACCAGCGATTCCACATGCACCTGCTCGGCTTCCAGCTGCCAGCCGGCCGCGCGCGCCAGGATCAGTAGCTTGCGTCGCACGTCCTCACCGGACAGATCGATGCGTGGATCCGGCTCGGTATAGCCCGCCGCCATCGCCTCGCGCACGCAGTCCGAAAAAGCGGCACTTCCGTCATAGCGATGGAACAGCCACGCCAACGATCCGGACAACACGCCTTTGATCGAATGGATATGGTCGCCGCCGGCCACCAGCGCGCGCACGCTGCTCAGCACCGGCAGCCCGGCGCCCACGGTGGCACTGTCGCCGTAGTGCGCGCCACTGGCATGCCGGGCGGCGTGCAGCGCCTGCGCGCGCGCCAGCGCGGTGCCCTGCCCCAGCTTGTTGGCGGTGACCACGTGCACGCCACGGCCCAGCCATTCCACATGCCACTGCGCCACTACGTCGCTGGCGGTCGCATCCACCAGCACATCGCCGGCCCGCAAGGCCACGGTCTCTGCCCAGGGCTGCAACACGGCCTGGCCACGCGGGGCCGCATTGGCCTGCTGCAATGCCTGCTCGGCGCTCACCCCGCAGTCGTGGGCGATGCGCGAATTGGCCAGCCAATCGAACCGGGGCAGCTGCAGCTGGCGCTGCTGCAAGGCGGTGTAGCGGGTGACGAAGGCACGGCCCACCGTTCCGGTGCCCAGCAACGCGAGCCGGGGCGTGGGTGTCACCGCCGGCTTCGCTGCGCGCGGCGATACGGGCAGCACGCTGCTCATGCGTCGACCTGTTTGCGGGTGGCGTTGGCCAGGGTCGCTTCGGCCCGTGCCAGGCCGGCCTGCAGGTCGGCGAGCAGGTCCTGGGAGGATTCGATCCCGATCGACAAGCGCAGCAGGCCATCGGAAATTCCGGCCGCCGCACGTGCCTCGGCGGTCATCGCCGCATGCGTCATCGAGGCCGGATGCGCGATCAGGCTTTCCACGCCACCCAAGGACTCGGCCAGGGTGAAGTAACGCAGGCCATCGACGAAGGCACGCACCGCCGCTTCGCCACCGTTCAATTCGAAACTCATCATCGCGCCGAAGCCCTTCTGCTGGCGCGCGGCCAGGGCGTGGCCCGGGTGCGACGCCAGCCCCGGGAAATACACCTGGTTGACCGCCGCATGCCCGTCCAGCAACGCAGCGATGGCATCGGCATTTTCCTGGTGCACGCGCAGGCGCGCATCCAGCGTGCGCAGGCCACGCAGGGTGAGGAAGGCATCGAACGGCGAGCCGGTCAGGCCCAGCGCGTTGGCCCACCACACCAGCTGCTGATGCAGCTCTGCATCGCGCGCCACCACCGCACCGCCCACCACATCGCTGTGGCCGTTGATGTACTTGGTGGTGGAGTGCAGCACCAGATCGGCGCCGAATTCCAGCGGCTTCTGCAGCGCCGGCGACAGGAAGGTGTTGTCGACCACGGTCAACGCGCCCACCTTCTTGGCCGCTTCGATGACAAAGCGCAGGTCGGTGATGCGCAGCAGCGGGTTGGACGGGGTTTCGATCAGCACCAGCTTGGGCGATTGCGCCAATGCATCGGCCAGCGAGCGCGGGTCGGTGAGGTCGGCGGTGATCAGCGCGAAATGGCCCTTCTTGGCCAGCGCATTGAATAGCCGCCAGCTGCCGCCATAGGCATCGTGCGGCACCACCAGGGTGTCGCCCGGCTGCAGCACCGCGTTGAGCACCAGATTGATCGCGCCCATGCCGGTGGAGGTGATCACCCCGCCCGCACCGCCTTCCAGTTCGGCCAGCGCTTCGCCGAGCAGGTCGCGGGTGGGATTGCCGCTGCGGGTGTAGTCGTACTGGCGCTTGTTGCCGAATCCGTCGAACGAAAAGTTCGACGACAGCACGATCGGCGGAGTCACCGCGCCGTAGGCGGTATCGCGGTCGATACCGGCGCGCACGGCGGCAGTGGCGGCAGTACAGGGGGCGTCGACAGGGTCGCGAAAGCTCATACGGTTTCTCCGGTAATGCGAAGGGCAGTGGTCAGGATCGCGTCGATGCGATCGATTTCTTTCAGGAAGGCGTCATGGCCATAGGGCGAGCGCAGCACGCGCAGGCTGCCGCGCGGCCCCAGGCCTTCGACCAGGCCGACCATGTCGGCCAGCGGCACCAGGCGGTCGCCCTCCACCGCCACCACCACGGTGGACACGCGCACCTGCGCCGGGTCGATGCGGTGCAGGTCGATGGATTCGGACAGGCGCAGGTAGGCTGTGACCGGGGTGCGCGCCACGTACTGCGCACCAGCGGCATCCAGATAGTCTTCGGCCGCCACACGCACGCGGCCGTTGATCACTTCCGGCGGCGCGTCGAAGCGCTCGCTGAATTCTTCCGGCGTGCGGTAGCTGAGCATGGCGAACTGGCGCGCCAGCGCCAGGCCATGGTGTTCGGCGCACTGCAGCTGGCCCAGCGCCACCGCGCGGCGCTGCAGCGCGCGCCAGGCCGCCGCATACGGATGCGCGCGGTGCGCGCCACTGACGGCGATCAAGGTGCCGATGCGGCCGGCATGGCGAACGGCCAATTGCAACCCGACCAGCGCGCCGTACGAATAGCCGACGAAGCCGTGCAGGCGGGTGATGCCCAGCGCGTCCAGCAACGCCGCGATCGCATCGGCCTGGTCGGCAGTATCGATCGGCGCATCCAGGGTGCCGTCGGCACCCAGGAAATCGAACGCCAGCAGGCGGCGCGTGGCCGGATCCAGCGCGCGGCCGGCGCCTACCAGGCCATCCACCCAGCCCTTTTCCGGAAACAGGGCATTGGCGGCCAGATGCCGGTGCGCAGAGATACCGCCGGCCACGAACACCACCGGCGCGTTGGCGGCGCCGACCAGTTCATAGCGCAACCGCAACTCGCGCAGTCCGGCATGGCGCATCGGCAGCGATACGACGAGTTCGCCGCGCACCGCAGCGGGGCCAGCCGATTCGGCAGCGAGGGTTACAAGGTCATCAGACGTGGTTGGCGATGCTGTGGTCACGAGGCTCATGGCGATATCCGGGGTGGATCGGCCATCGAGCTTCGCGGGAGCTCGCGTTCGACGTGCGCAAGGCACGAATCGAACCATCTTTCGGCGGACGCGGTGGTCCCCGCAGGATTTGGCACCAAACGCGGGCGCTTGCGCGCTCCGCTGGCTGCCCCGGCATCAAAGGGCCTGTCCCTCCGCCGGTCTCGATGGTGAGGCCAAGATGCCACCGCTTTTTTGCGATGTCAATCGCTTCATGCGGATGAAAAGATATATTTTCATCCGATACCACCACCGACAGCGTCCGGCTGCATACTTGCGCCCCTTCGTCCCGGCTCGATCGCGTGCGCCACCGCCTGTTACGCCCCCCCACTCCCGCGATCTGCGCAGCGATGACGGCGGTGCTACTGGCCTGTGCGGCTGCCGCCGGGGCGCAGCAACGCTGGCACTGGCCCGGCGCTCCAGCCGCGCCGTCCGCAACCTCCACCACGTCCCCGCGCTCCGCCGCGACCGGAACCGGCCCGACCCTGCGGCTGGAATGGCAGGCGCCGGCCTACCTGGCCTGGGTCGACAACCCGCTGGCCGGGCCTGCGCAGGTTCGCCTGAGCGCGCCGCCCAGCGAGGACTACCGCGCCGTGCCGCAATTGCCGCTGACGCTGCTGCTGGCCGCGCACGAGCGGCGCCTGCTCGCCCGGCTCTATCCGGCCAGCAGCCAACGCACCCTGGCAGGGCTGGGGCTCAGGCTGGAGGTGATTCCCGGCGATCCGCAGGCCCAACCGCAGCCCGTGCGCTACCAATTGCCGTTCCGCGATCGACCCGTGCAGGTGGATCAGGGCTACGGCGGGCACTTCAGCCATACCGACCTGCCCAACTGGTATGCGGTGGACTTCGCCCTGCCGCAGGGCACGCCGGTGCTGGCTGCACGCGAAGGCGTGGTCATGGAGTTGCGCCAGGACGTGACCGACGGCAGCGCCGACGACCCGGCTGCCGGTGGCGGCAATCTGGTGCGCCTATTGCACGCCGACGGCAGCATGGCGCTGTACGCCCACCTGGCGCCCGGCGGCGTGGCGGTGCGGCTCGGCCAGCGGGTCGACACCGGCGAGCGGCTCGGCGCCTCCGGCAATACCGGCTACAGCACGGCTGCGCACCTGCATTTCTCGGTCCAGCGCAACGCCGGCCTGCAACTGGTCTCGGTACCGTTCCGCATGCTGGGGCCGCAGGGCGAGCTGCAGTTTCCCTCGCCCGCTCCCTGAGTGGCGCTGCCCAGGTCTCGCAGGTCTGGCCGGCAGCCAGCAAAGGTCCGCCTCCCCGAAGCCGCTATAATCACCGGCTTCCTCCGTTTCCGCAGGCGTCCGACCGGGCGCGCACCGCCCATGTCCGAAGTCTCCAACGAAGCCGCGCGCCGCCGCACCTTCGCCATCATTTCCCACCCCGACGCCGGCAAGACCACGCTGACCGAAAAGCTGCTGCTGTTCGGCGGTGCGATCCAGATGGCTGGCTCGGTCAAGGGCCGCAAGGCCGCCCGCCATGCCACCTCGGACTGGATGGCGCTGGAAAAGGAACGCGGCATCTCGGTGACCTCCTCGGTGATGCAGTTCCCCTACGAGGACAAGATCGTCAACCTGCTCGACACCCCCGGCCACGCCGACTTCGGCGAGGACACCTACCGCGTGCTCACCGCGGTGGATTCGGCGCTGATGGTGATCGACGTGGCCAAGGGCGTGGAAGAACGCACCATCAAGCTGATGGAAGTCTGCCGCCTGCGCGACACCCCCATCATGACCTTCATCAACAAGCTCGATCGCGAGGGCAAGAACCCGATCGAACTGCTGGACGAAGTGGAAACCGTGCTCGGCATCCAGTGCGCCCCGGTCACCTGGCCGATCGGCATGGGCCAGCGCCTGAAAGGCGTGGTGCACCTGATCAGCGGCGAGGTGCATCTGTACGAACAGGGCCGCAACTTCACCCGCCAGGACTCGACCATCTTCCCGTCGCTGGATGCCCCGGGCCTGGAAGAGAAGATCGGCGCGCAGATGCTGGCCGAACTGCGCGACGAGCTGGAACTGGTGCAGGGCGCGAGCAATCCGTTCGACCTGGAGGCCTATCGCGCCGGCCAGCAGACCCCGGTGTTCTTCGGCTCGGGCGTCAACAACTTCGGCGTGCAGCCGCTGCTGGATTTCTTCGTCGAGCACGCACCGCCGCCGCAGGCGCGCGACACCACCGGCCGCCGCGTCGAAGCCACCGAACCTAAACTGAGCGGCTTCGTCTTCAAGATCCAGGCCAACATGGACCCGCAACACCGCGACCGCGTCGCGTTCATGCGCGTGTGCTCGGGCAAGTTCACCGCCGGCATGAAGGCGCTGCACGTGCGCAGCGGCAAGGAGGTCAAGCTGGCCAATGCGCTCACCTTCATGGCCTCCGACCGCGAGATCGCTGCCGAGGCCTGGCCGGGCGATGTCATCGGCATCCACAACCACGGCACCATCTCCATCGGCGACACCTTCACCGAGGGCGAATCGTTGTCGTTCACCGGCATTCCCAACTTCGCGCCGGAACTGTTCCGCCGCGCACGCCTGCGCGACCCGCTCAAGCTCAAGCAACTGCAGAAGGGCCTGGCGCAGCTGTCCGAAGAAGGCGCCACGCAGTTCTTCCGCCCGTTGATGAGCAACGACCTGATCCTGGGCGCGGTGGGCGTGCTGCAGTTCGACGTAGTCGCGTACCGGCTCAAGGACGAATACGGTGTGGATGCGATCTTCGAGCCGGTGAGCGTGACCACCGCACGCTGGGTGCATTGCGACAACGCCAAGAAACTCGAGGAATTCCGCGAGAAGAACGCCGGTAACCTCGGCATCGACGCGGCCGGCGAACTGGTCTACCTGGCACCGACACGCGTGAACCTGCAACTGGCTCAGGAACGCGCGCCGGATGTGCGCTTCTCGGCCACGCGCGAACATGCGCATGCCAAGGCGATGGATTGACCTGCACTTGAATTCCCGCCGACGCATGCCACTGCCGGCGATGCGAATCGCTCGCAGTTGCGGTACCTTTTTGGAATGAACGCAGACGCCTCCCCCTCGACCGACCTGCGCGACGAAATTGCCAGTGCCGTGACCCACGGCCTGGGTGCCATTGCCGCCCTGGCCGGCGGCTCGGTGCTGATCACGCTGGCCGCCATCTATGGCGATGGCTGGCAGCTGGCCACCTCCATCGTGTTCAGTGCCACGCTGGTGTTGCTCTACGTCGCCTCAACGCTATTCCATGCCATCCCGCATCCAGGCGCCAAGGCGCGCCTGCAGGTGCTGGATCACTGCGCGATCTATCTGTTGATCGCCGGCACCTACACGCCGTTTACGCTGATCAACCTGCGCGGCCCATGGGGCTGGGGATTGTTTGCGGCCATCTGGACGATCGCCGCCGCCGGAGTGATCTTCAAGCTGTTCTTCACCGGCCGTTTTCGGTTGCTCTCAACCATCCTGTATCTGGCGATGGGCTGGCTGATCATCGTGGCGATCCAGCCGCTGCTACGCTCGGTCGACACCTGGTCGCTGTGCTGGCTGCTGGCCGGCGGGCTGTTCTACACCCTGGGCACCTACTTCTACCAGCGCGACACCCAGCGTTACTTCCATGCCATCTGGCACCTGTTCGTGCTTGCCGGTAGCGCCTGCCACTTCGTTGCGGTGATCGAGCAAGTGATGTGAGGCGGCGCGTGCAGGCGTTCGCGCGGCCTGCACGAGCCATCGCCAACCATGCGCACGTGAACAACGTGACTCCCGCCGCCGATCCACGCACCTTGCGCCCACCGCGTCGGCGACGCTGGCTGATCGGGCTTGGCATCGTCGCCTTGCTCGTGGTGGTTTTCCTGATCCTGTTCGACTGGAACTGGCTACGTGGCCCGGTCGAGCGTGCGGTCAGCGCCAAGACTGGGCGCGAATTCCATCTGGGCCACCTGGACGTGGATCTGGGTCGCATCACCACGGTTCGCGGCCAACGCCTGCAGCTGGGCAATGCCGCCTGGTCCAAACGCGGCGCGATGGCGGAATTGAACGCAGCCGAGATCGATGTGGAGCTATGGCCCCTGCTGCGTGGCACGGTTCGCTTGCCGGAAATCCGGCTCGACCATCCGAATGTGCTGCTCGAAGCCGGCAACGACGGCCATCCCGGCAACTGGGTGTTCGATACCGACGGCGGCGACGGCAGCATGCCGCGGCTTGGCAGGCTGCTGGTGACAGACGGGCGCTTGCGCTATATCGACGACGCCAGCCGTTCGGATATCGACGTGGCGATCAACAGCCTGGCGCCGCCGCGCAGCGATCAGCGTGCGGCGCCGATCGGCATCGAGGGCAAGGGCCGCTGGAAGGGCTACCCATTCACGCTGAAAGGCGACACCGCTTCGCCGCTGGAGCTGAGCCAGAGCGAGCATCCCTTCCGCGTCGATCTGCGTGGGCGCGCCGGCGCCACCCGCACGCATGTGCGCGGCACGCTGACCAATCCGTTCCAGTTCCGCGTGTTCGACCTGCAGATGGCGCTGAGCGGCCAGGACATGCAGGACCTGTATCCACTAACCGGCGTTGCCATGCCCTCCACCCCGCCGTATGCACTGGACGGCCGGCTGCGGCGCGATGGCGATGTGTGGCGCTATGAGAAGTTCACCGGCACCGCTGGCGATAGCGACCTGTCCGGTACCGCCGAGATCGACCTGCGCAACAAACGCCCGATCCTGCGCGCGGACCTGGCCTCCAAACGCCTGGATTTCGACGATCTTGCAGGCTTCGTCGGCGCACCGCCCAAGACCGACGCAGATGAATCGGCCAATGCGCAACAGAAGAAGCAGGCCAGCCAACTTGCCGCCAGCGCGCGTGTCCTGCCGGCCACGCCCTACGACCTGTCCAAGCTGCGCGCCATGGATGCGCAGGTGCGCTGGCGCGCGCAACGCATCAACGCACCGTCCTGGCCGCTGGACGACATGGATGCCTCGTTGAACCTGAAAGATGGCCTGCTGCAGCTGGATCCACTCAACTTCGGCGTGGCCGGCGGCGATATCCGCTCCACCATCCGCATGGATGCGCGCAACGAGGTCATCGCCACGCATCTGAAGGCCGGCATCCGCGGCATCCGGTTGGATCGGCTGTTCCCCGATGCCGCCCTGGCCAAGCAGGCCTCCGGCGCCATCGGCGGCGAGCTGGATCTGCGCGGCCGCGGCAACTCGATCGCCGCCATGCTCGGCAGCGCCGATGGCTCGATTGGCGTGGGTATGGGCCGCGGCCATGTCGGCAACCTGATCATGGAGCTGGCCGGCCTGGACATCGCCGAATCGCTGAAGTACCTGATCACCAAGGACCGCCAGATCCCGGTGCGCTGCATCTTCGGCGATTTCGGCGTGCAGGACGGTCTCATGCAATCGCGCGCCCTGGCCTTCGACAGTACCGACACCATCATCGTCGGCGAAGGCAACATCAGCCTGAAGAACGAAACCCTGGACCTGCTGCTGCGCCCGCGCCCGAAGGACCGCAGCATCCTGAGCCTGCGTTCGCCGCTGCGTATCGCCGGCACCTTCAAGGACCCCTCGTTCCGCCCCGATTTCAAGGCCCTGGGCGTGCGTGGTGCGATTGCCGTTGCCCTGGGCAGCATCGCGCCGCCCGCCGCGCTGCTGGCCACCTTCGAACCTGGCCCGGGCAAGGACAGCGACTGCGGCGGCAAGTACGCGCAGTGAGCACCAAGGCGCGGCCCGATCGCTGGCGCGCCTGCGCTGATCACCTACCCGGAAGGCTTGCCAACGACCGCACCGGCACCACGCGCGGATGTCAGCTGGCGATATACCGCTGCAACTGATCGATATCGCGCCGCTGATCTTCGATCACCGCCTTGACCAGGTCGCCGATCGAGATGACTCCCTGCACACGGCCATTTTCGACCACCGGCAGATGCCGGAAGCGGCCGTCGGTCATCAGTTGCATGCAGCGCTCCACGGTGTCCGAAGGCGACACCGTCACTACCTGCGAACTCATGATCTCCGCCACGCTGGTGCTATGGGACGAACGCTCGCGCAAGACCACCTTGCGCGCGTAATCGCGCTCGGATACGATGCCGGCAAGCCTCGCCCCGTCCATCACCAACACCGCGCCGATGCCCTTCTCGGCCATCAGCCGGATCGCTTCGATCACTGCGGCATCGGCCGCAACGGCGAACACCTCAACCTGCTTGGTCCCCAACAGCTGTCGTACGGTCTGCATGGCCCGCTCCGCGCTTGGTCTGGTGATCGCAGCCTACTCCCACCGCGCCGCGCTGGGTATCGACCAGGTACAGCGGGCGCTGCTTGGCCTCATCGTACAAGCGGCCCAGGTATTCACCGATCAGGCCCAGCGCAATCAACTGGATGCCGCCCAGGAACAGGATCACCGACATCATCGTCGGCCAGCCCGCGACCGGATCGCCCACCAGCGCCGCCTTGATCACCACCCAGCCTCCGAACAGGAACGCCGCCAGCGCCGTCAGCAGGCCCAGATAGGTCGCTACCCGCAATGGCACAGTGGAAAAGCTGGTGATGCCGTCCAGCGCGAAATTCCACAACCGCCAGACCGTGAACTTGCTGGTCCCGGACAGGCGCGGCGCGCGCCGGTACGGCAACGCCACCTGGCGGAATCCGACCCAGCCGAACAGCCCCTTCATGAAACGATGCCGCTCGCGCAACTGCTGCAAGGCCTGCACGACGCGCGGCGACAGCAGGCGAAAATCGCCGGTGTCAGCGGGGATCGGCGTGCGCGACAGGCGCCGGATCACCCGATAGAACGCATGGGCGGCACTGCGTTTGAGCCAGCTCTCGCCCTCGCGAAACACGCGGGTTCCGAAGATATTGTCGTAGCCGGCCCGCCACAGCGCGACGAATTCCGGGATCAGTTCCGGCGGGTCCTGGCCATCGGCATCGAGCAGGACGACCGCGCCGGGCAGCACATGATCCAGTCCCGCCGAGACCGCCACTTCCTTGCCGAAATTGCGCGACAGCCGTACTGCGCCCACCCGCGCATCGGCCTGCACCAGCGCCTGCAAGACGTCCCAGGTGCCGTCGGTGCTGCCGTCGTCGACATACAGCACCTGCGTCTGCAGCCCATGCAGCTGCGCCAGCACCGCGCACAGCCGTGGATGCAACAACGGGATGCTGGTTTCCTCGTTGTAGGCCGCAATCACCACGGTCAGGCGCTCGCCAACGGCAGGGGCGGCGCTGGGGTCGATACTGCTCATGCTCACCTGGCCTGCAGGTAGGCAGCGCCGCCCAGCTGCCGCGCCTGCCGTTGGATCCACGCCGTGCGCCGCTGCACATAGGCGCCCGGCCGGCGCGCGTCATAGCGCCGTGGCGATGGCAGCACCGCAGCCAAACGCGCCGACTCGGTCGGCGACAGCCCGGCCGCATCCTTGCCCCAGAACTGCCGGGCAGCCGCCTGCGCGCCATACACGCCGTCGCCGAACTCGGCCACGTTGAGATACACCTCCAGAATGCGCTGCTTGGGCCAGAACAGCTCGATCAGCACCGTGTACCAGGCCTCCAGGCCCTTGCGCAGCCAGCTGCGGCCCTGCCACAGGAACACGTTCTTGGCGACCTGCTGGCTGATCGTGCTCGCGCCACGCACCCGCCCGCCGCGCGCATTGTGATCGCGCGCCTTTTCGATGGCCTGCAGATCGAACCCGTGATGCATCGGGAACTGCTGATCCTCTGCCGCCACCACCGAGATCGGCAGGCTGGCGGCGATCTTCTCGTAGTCGCGCCATTGCTGATGCAGGGAAAACCCGACATCGCCCTCGCCCCAGGCTTCCAGATAGCGGCCCACCATCATGCTGCTGATCGGCGGATCGACCACCCGCAGCACCAGCACCTGCAACACGCTCGCGGCGGCAAACAGCAGCGGTGCGGCCAATAGCCAGCGCAACCAGCGCCTGCGCCGCGGTGGTGTCCCCTGCTTGCCATCCAATGCATCCGTCCCCATTAGTTCGCTTCGACCTTCAATCCCGATGCCTGCCGCATTATCCGGCAACCGGCGTCCCTTACGTCCGATGTCTCCATGACCGATCACGATCAGCTTTCCCGTTTCCTGCTGCCGGCCGCCGGCGTGCGCGGAGTCCATGTGCGTCTGACCAAGGCCTGGCACGACATCCAGGGCGCCGCCGAGTACCCGCCAGCCGCGCGCCAGCTGCTTGGCGAAGCCGCGGTGGCGGCCGCTCTGTTCACCGGCCACACCAAGGTGGATGGGCGCCTGTCCGTGCAGCTGCGCGGCAACGACACGCTGCGCACCCTGTTTGCCGAGTGCACCGCCGCCGGCACCTTGCGCGGCATCGTGCAACTGGCCGACGGCGCCGATGCGCCGACCGACCTGCGCGAGCTGGGCGAGGCAGCCCTGCTGGCGATCACCATCGAAAACCCCGGCCTGGACCCGCGCGAACCGCAGCGCTACCAGAGCCTGGTCGGCATGCAGGCCCCGGACCTGGCCGAGGCCTTCGAAACCTATTTCCAGCAGTCCGAACAGCTGCCGACCCGCCTGCTGCTGGCGGCCGGCCCGGATCAGGCCGCTGGCCTGCTGCTGCAGAAGCTGCCAGGCGACGAAGGCGACACCGACGGCTGGACCCGCATCGGCGCCCTGTTCGACACACTCGGCGCGCCGGAGCTGTTGTCGGTCGCCGGCGACGACCTGCTGCACCGCCTGTTCCACGAAGAAGACACGCAGTTGATGGGCAGCAAGCCACTCGCTTTTGGCTGCTCCTGCTCGCGCGAACGAGTTGCCGCGATGCTGCAATCGCTGGGCGAAGACGAGGCGCGCGCCGCCGCAGAAGAGACCGGCAGCGTGGACGTGCGCTGCGAATTCTGCGGCCGTGAGTATCACTTTCCGTTGACCGATCTGGCCGTACTTTTCAGTGCAGCGCAACCCTCTCAGCAGGCGCCGGAACGGTTGCAATAGATAGCATTACGGCTGCGTTCTGGGGAACGTGACTACTTGTTAAATAATCATAAACACCCTAGCATTCTCCCTGCCCGCTCTCGGGAACTTAACAACTACGCCTGGGTCTGACTCTCGGTATGCGACACCTTCTGCGCCTTCCGCTCGCTTTGCTGGTTGCCCTCGCGGCAGTCACGGGCGTGCACGCGCAGTCGGCGCAGCAATTGCGCGAGAGCACGATCCTGCCGGTGTGGAACAAGGGAAGCGGCAAGGTCGAGGCGTTCCTGTATCTGGAACCTACCGGTGAGCAGAAGGCCGGCGCACGCTGGCACTTCGGTCGCAACTCGCTGGATGCGGCATTCGGCCTGACCTCCGGCGATTCGCTGGGCCTGCTTTGCAACAGCAGCCGTGGCACCAACATCAGCGGACTGGCCAGCCATTGCCTGCTGGCCGGCATCGGCGACGACGAAGAAGACAGCGCCGCCGCCTCGCGCCGGGTGTCCGGAACGCTGGGCTTCAACCGCGCCGGCGGCAGAGTGGGCGTCACCGCCGGCACCGGTCGCGACACCCTGCCCGCCTGGCTGATCGGCGCCGGCAAGGCACCGCTGACGCGCGTCGAGCAAAACGATCTGACCGTGTTCGGCCAGAAGAACATCGGCCGCGAAGGCTTCGTCTCGATCGGCGGCACCTACGCCCGCGCACGTCTGGTGCCGCTCGCGGATGTCTCCCCGGCCATTGCCGACCAATGGGACAGCAAGACCTTGAGCGTTGGCGGCGGCTATGGCGCCTTCAGCGCCAACGTCATCGGCCGCGTCGTGGACGTCCCCGGCCAGCCGGAGAAGTGGGAAGGTCTGGGCCTGGGCCTGACCTGGCGCACCCCCTGGAGCGGGCAGCTGACTGTCGGCGCCGAGAACGTCATCTCGCGCGGCAAGAACCCCTTCGCGCCGAACAACGACAGCAACAGCGACGGCACGGTTCCTTACGTCCGGTACGAGCAAGACCTGTAACCCATTGATCGAAATGACGTTTTCTTGACGCCACCGAGTCTCTCCCGGTGGCGTTTTACTTTGTAGAGACCGTTCGTCGGCAGGCTTTTCACGGCTTTCTTCTTTTTCGTTAACGGGACTTTAATTTCCCGCACAACGCATATACCATCGGTTCACCCTGGCGTTTTGGATCCGCACTTTTCGGAACCGCCGGCAGGCAAACAACCCTTGGCAGTACCCAAGATCACTTGGAGAGAGAGCTAATGAATTGCAAGTCCAACAAGCTGCGCGATGCCGTTGTCCTCGCGCTTGTCGTGGGCGTGGGCGGTACCGGTACCGCCATCGCTCAGGAAGCCGGCACCACCAACCTCGACAAGATCGAGGTGACCGGTTCGCGCATCAAGCGCGCCGATGTCGAAACCTCGCAGCCGGTTTTCAGCATGAGCCGTCAGCAGATCGAATCGCAGGGTCTGACCTCCATCGGCGACGTGATCCAGAACATCAGCTCGGGCGGTTCGGCACTTAACAGCAACGTCAACAACGGCGGCAACGGCGAAACGCGCGTCAATCTCCGCAACCTTGGCTCCAACCGCACCCTGGTGCTGGTCAATGGTCGTCGCTGGGTTGGCGGCACGGGCTTGGGCGGCGCGGTCGACCTCAACACGATTCCGACTGCTGCCGTCGAGCGCATCGAAGTCTTGAAGGACGGTGCCTCCACGATCTACGGTTCTGACGCCATTTCTGGCGTGATCAACATCATTCTGCGCCAGAACTTCGATGGCGCCGAAGCAAATGCGTATTACGGCCAGTACGACAAGGGCGACGGCAGCCGCGAGTCTTACGACTTCACCATCGGCTCGACGGGCGAGCGTTGGCACGCCACCTTGGGCGTTGGCTACGTGAAGGAAGAGCCGGTCTGGGCGGGCGACCGTGAGATTTCGTCCGTACCGGTGTTCGGCGCAGTCGCCGGCACTGGCAACAGCACCACGATTCCAGGTGGTCGTTTCGGCATCTTCGGCCCGACCGGCACCAGCGCAACGGGCACCCCGACCTTTGGCGCAACGCGTTTCAACGGCACACCGGGCTTCTCGATCACCAATGATGGCGGCACGACGTCGCGCAACTACACCGCTGCCGACAGCTACAACTTTGCGCCGGCCAACTATCTGGTAACACCGCAGGAGCGCAAGTCGGTCTTTGCAGACGCAGGTTTGTCGATCACCGACAACGTGCGTTTCAAGACCACGGTGACCTACAACGAACGTGAGTCGAGCCAGATCCTGGCACCGATGCCGGTCGTGCTGGGTCGCTCCGCTCCGGGCACCAATGGTGCCGACATCGTCATTTCGGCCAATAACATCTACAACAACACCGGCCGCAATATCGACTACATCCAGTACCGCGCCGAAGAGACCGGCGGCCGCATCTTTAATCAGAACGTCAAGACGTTCGGCTTCAGTGGCGCGTTCGAAGGCGACTTCGAAGTTGGCCAGCGCTTCTTCAACTGGGAAGCCGGTATGTTCTACGGCAAGAACGACCAGACCGATCGCACCACTGGCCTGTTCAACATTTCCGCACTGCGTAACGCGCTTGGCCCGTCGTTCGTCGACGCTAGCGGCGTAGCACGTTGCGGCACCGCAGCCAACACGATCGATGGTTGCGTCCCAATGGACATGTTGAGCGGCCCGGGTTCGTTGACCCCCGAAATGCTGAGCTACGCCGGGTTCAACGCGCATGACCTGTACGGGTATGAGCAGAAGACCTATTTCGGCAATATCGGCGGCGAGTTGTTCGACCTGCAAGGAGGTGCGTTCGCATTCTCCTTGGGCGCTGAACACCGCGAAGAGTCGGGTTTCGACGATCCGGATGCACTGATCAACTCCGGTGACACCACCGGCAATGCACGTACGGCAACCAACGGCGGCTACAAGCTGGACGAGGCCTACATCGAGTTCGCAGTGCCGTTGCTGGCAGACCTGCCCGGTGCACAGCTGCTCGATTTCAGCCTGGCAACCCGCTACTCGGATTACAGCAACTTCGGCGACACCACCAACAGCAAGTTCGGGTTCCGCTGGAAGCCGATCACGGACCTGATGATCCGTGGTAACTGGTCGCAGGGCTTCCGCGCCCCGTCGATCAATGAGCTGTTCCAGGGTGTGAGCGACACGTTCGAAGACGTGCGCGATCCGTGCGCGGGCTCGTTCAGCGACGGCTCCGTCAACGGCACCCGCCCGGGCTCGTGCGGTGCAGTGCCCGCCTACGCTCAGGCCAACCCGCAGGTGCGTACCGCCACCGGCGGCAACCCGAATCTGCAGCCGGAAACGTCCACGTCTAAGACGTTGGGCTTCGTCTACAGCCCGGGCTGGGTCACTGGTCTCGATGTCTCGCTGGACTGGTGGAACATCGAAATCGAAGATGCCATCGACACGCAGACCGTACAGGAGACTCTGGACAGCTGCTACCTGGCCGGCATCGCCAACGCTTGCTCGCTGATTCAGCGCGAGCCGACTGGCGAAGTGTCCAACCTGCTCGCAGTGCCCAACAACATCGCTAGGATCGAAGCTGAAGGCTACGACCTGACCGTTGGATATCGCCTGCCGGACACCGCGTGGGGCAGCTTCAGCGTGGTGTGGGACTCGACCTACATGAGCAAGTTCGTGGTCGAGAAGCCGCTGCAGGATCCGGAAACCCGCGTTGGCCTGTACCGTGGCGGCTCGGCTCGTGACAACAACTGGCGCATCCGCTCCAACCTGATGCTCAATTGGGAATTGGGCGATGTCGGTGGCTCGGCATCCATGCGCTACTACAGCTCGCAGGTTGAAAACTGCACGGGTGCCAATGTTGCCACCCCGGCAAATGTCGCGCTGCTGTGCTCGGATCCGAACCGCGTGACCAGCGCCGGTGCTGCTCCGCGCAACCATGTTCCAAGCGTGACCTATACCGATCTGGCCGCTTACTGGAAGGCTCCGTGGAACGCACGCGTGACCGTCGGCGTTAACAACGCTTTCGATCGCGATCCGCCGCAGGCCGCGACGGCGTTTGCCAATAGCTTCGACTCGCAGTACGAAATCCCGGGTCGCTTCTATTACATGCGCTACACCCAGAAGTTCTGATAGGCAGGTTTATCACTGCGCACAAGAAAGCCGCGATTCGAAAGAATCGCGGCTTTTCTATTTGGTCGATGCTGTAGTGATACACGCCTGCGCGCGCACCGGCATGGCTGATCAGCCAGGAATCAAGGTCTGAATCACATGCTCGACATAGGCCTCGAAATCTTCCCGGGCGGGCTTGGGTTGCTGCAGTTGCAGCGAAAGCTGCAGGAAGCCGACATAGGCGGCGTAGGCCAGACGGGCACGGTGCTGGGCGTCGGTGCGGGACAGGCCGGCCTGGCGGAAGGAGGCGATCAGGTAATCCAGGCGGCGCTGCGAGACGCGGTCGATGACCGGGCGTACCGCAGGATGGTCGAGGGCCTTGAGCAGTTCGCTATAGATCACGTGTGGCTTGACTTCATGGGCGACCAGCTGGAACAGGGCGCGCAGGCGGGCGCTGGGGTCCGGGACGTCTTCCAGGCTGCCGAACACTTCCTTCTGTTCAAAGATTTCCCAGCGCTCCAGGGCGGCTTGCAGCAGCGCGTCGCGCGATGGGAAGTGCCAGTAGAAGCTGCCCTTGGTCACGCCGAGCCGGCGCGCCAACGGTTCTACGGCAACCGCGCCCACGCCTTGTTCGGCGATCAGGTCCAGCGCGGCCTGCGCCCAGTCGTCCGCACTGAGGCGGTTGCCGCGGCCGGAACTGGCCCGGGGAGTGGTGGGGCTGGATTCGGTGATGTCGTTCATGCTGCGATTTAACCATACGCTTGAGTCAGTTGCAGTATGCGTCACGAAATCGACGCACAATCGCCATGATTCAATGGCTTAACCGTCCATACCAGAGAGTATTGACAGCTGCCGTGACGCATCCATACCATTAGGTATGGTCACTCTTCCTCCTACCCTCGCCCGCACTGTATCTGCGCCGCACATCAGCGCTGGCGATGCCGAGTTGGCGGTGTCGGTCCAAGGCGCCGAACGCGCGCAAACGGTCGTGCTGGCGCATGGGTTCGGGCAAACGCGGCATGCCTGGGAAGCGACTGCACGCGCGTTGGCGCAGGCTGGCTACCGTGCGCTGTCCTACGATGCGCGCGGGCATGGCGATTCGAGCTTCAATGCGGCCGAGGTGCGCTACTCGCCGACGCAGTTCGCCGATGACCTGATCGTGGTGGCCGGCGAGCACGCGCAACCGCCGGTGCTGGTCGCCGCCTCGATGGGGGGATTGTTCGGGCTGCTTGCCGAAGCGCGTTGGCCGGGCCTGTTTCGCGCCATCGTGCTGGTCGACATCACGCCGCGTTGGGACACCAGCGGCGTGGAGCGCATCCTGCGCTTCATGACCGCGCACCCGGATGGCTTCGCCTCGCTGGAGGCCGCCGCCGATGCCATCGCCGACTATCTGCCGCATCGGCCACGCAAGACGGCAAGCCAGTTGCAGGCGCTGCTGCGCCAGCGCGACGACGGCCGTTGGCAATGGCATTGGGATCCGCGCCTGGTCGACGAGCTGGCCGGACAGGATGCGCAGCTGCAGCAGCATGCGCTGCTGGATGCCGCAGCGCAGGTGCGTTGCCCGATGCTGCTGATCAGCGGCGGACGCAGCGACCTGGTCACGCCGGCCACCATCAATGAGTTCCTGTCGATCGTGCCGCACGCACAGCACGTGCACCTGCCCGAGGCCACGCACATGCTGGCCGGCGACGACAACACCACGTTTACCGCCACCGTGTTGCAGTACCTGGACGCATTACCCTCGGTTGGCACCATCGCAGCGTCCAACATCACCGAGCATGTCACTGGAGCAAGACCATGAGCATCGTTGCACCGTTCCTCCTCGTCATCCTGGCGGCGGGTATCGCTGCCTATCACCGGATGCGCCTTGCGACCTGGGTTGCGATCAGCGCCTGCGTGCTGGTGGCGTGCTGGTTGCTGGACGCGAACCTGATCGCCACCATCGTTGCGGCCGCGCTGGTCGTGCTGGTATCCGCGCCGGTGCTGCTGCCCTTTCTGCGCAAGCCGCTGCTGACCACGCCGTTGATGGCGTTCTTCCGCAAGGTGCTGCCGCCGCTGTCGCAGACCGAGCGCATCGCGCTGGAGACCGGCTCGGTCGGTTTCGAAGGCGAGCTGTTCACCGGTGACCCGGATTGGCAGAAGCTGCTCAACTATCCCAAGCCGCAGCTCACCGCCGAAGAGCAGGCGTTCCTGGATGGCCCGGTGGAAGAGCTGTGCAAGATGGTCAACGACTGGGAAATCACCCACGTCCATGCCGACCTGCCGCCGGAGTTGTGGGACTTCATCAAGAAGAACAAGTTCTTCGGCATGATCATTCCCAAGCAGTACGGCGGCCTGGGCTTCAGCGCGCTGGCCCACCACAAGGTGATCCAGAAGCTGTCCTCGATCTCCAGCGTGGTCAGCTCCACCGTCGGCGTGCCGAACTCGCTAGGGCCCGGCGAGCTGCTGCTGCACTACGGCACTCCGGAACAGAAGGACTATTACCTGCCGCGTCTGGCCGTGGGTGCGGAAGTGCCGTGTTTCGGCCTGACCGGTCCGTTTGCCGGCTCCGATGCCACCTCGATCCCGGACTACGGCATCGTCTGCAAGGGCGAGTGGAATGGCGCCAACGTGCTCGGCGTCAAGCTGACCTTCGACAAGCGCTACATCACCCTGGCACCGGTCGCCTCGCTGATCGGCCTTGCCTTCCGCGCCTACGATCCGGAAGGTCTGATCGGCGACAAGAAGGACATCGGCATCACCCTGGCGCTGCTGCCGCGCGAAACCCCCGGTGTGGAAATCGGCCGCCGCCACTTCCCGTTGAACTCGCCGTTCCAGAATGGCCCGATCCATGGCGAAGAAGTGTTCATCCCGCTGAGCCAGTTGATCGGCGGCGTGGAAATGGTCGGCAAGGGCTGGAACATGCTCAACGAGTGCCTGGCCGTGGGTCGCTCGATCACCCTGCCCTCCACCGCCAGTGGCGGCAGCAAGGCGGCTGCGGTGGTCACCGGAGCCTATGCACGTATCCGCAAGCAGTTCGGCCTGTCGGTCGGCCGTTTCGAAGGTGTGGAAGAGGCGCTGGCGCGTATCGGCGGCAAGGCCTATGCGATCAGTGCGCTGTCGCAGGCCACGGCAGCGGCGGTGGACCGCGGCGACGTTCCGTCGGTACCGTCGGCGATCGCCAAGTACCACTGCACCACCATGGGCCGCGAAGTGGTCAGCGACATGATGGATGTGATCGGCGGCAAGGGCATCATCCTGGGGCCCCGCAACTTCGCCGGCCGCGCCTGGCAAGCCGCGCCGATCGGCGTGACCGTGGAAGGCGCCAACATCATGACCCGTAGCCTGCTGATCTTCGGCCAGGGCGCGATCCTGTGCCATCCGTGGGTGATGAAGGAAATGCAGGCGGCGCAGGATCCGGACACGCGTCGCGGCCTGGAAGCGTTCGACCAGAGCCTGTTCGGCCATATCCGCTTCGGCATTTCCAATGCGGTGCGTTCGTTCTGGTTCGGCCTGACCGGTGCGCGCATTGGCGCCGCGCCGGGCGATGCCTACACCCGCCGTTTCTTCCGCAAGCTGGACCGTTACTCGGCCAACCTGGCGTTGATGGCCGACGTCTCGATGCTGATGCTGGGCGGCAAGTTGAAGTTCAAGGAGTCGCTGTCCGGCCGTCTGGGCGATGTGCTGAGCCACATCTACATGACCAGCGCGATGCTCAAGCGTTACCACGATGAAGGCGCACCGGCCAGCGACCAGCCGCTGCTGGCCTGGGCCTTCCACGACAGCGTGCACAAGATCGAAACCGCACTGTCGGCCGCCCTGCGCAACTTCCCGATCCGTCCGGTGGGCTGGCTGATGTGGGTGTTGATCTTCCCGCTGGGCCGCCGCGCCGAAGCGCCGGGCGACCGTCTGGGCCACCGCGTTGCATCGATCCTGATGGCGCCCAACGAGGCACGCGATCGCCTGGCACAGGGTGTGTTCCTGACCCCGTGCGCCAACAACCCGGGTGGTCGCATCGCCAGCTATCTGACCAAAGCCGTGATGGCCGAGCCGGTGGAGCGCAAGTTCCTCAAGGCGCTCAAGACCAAGGGCATCGAAGCGCTGGAGTTCACCGCACAGCTGGACGAAGCGGTAGCCGAAGGCGTGCTCACGCTGGACGAGCGCAAGCTGCTGGAAGAGCTGCGCGAGATCATGATGGATACCATCACCGTGGACGACTTCGATCCGCATGAGTTGCGTGCGGCCAGCTTCTACGACAAGCCGCAGGCACAGCAGCCGCGCGAAGCGGCCTGATTCGGCGCTTTCGTCGACAAGGCAAAAACAAACGGCGAGCTTCGGCTCGCCGTTTGCGGTTGAGGGCAATGCCTGCGGGGCTGCAGCGAAGATTTTCGGACCAGGTGCGCCGGTTGGAAAAACGCGCAGGGCTGCTGCGCGGGTGTCTTGCCAGGTGGGGGACGCAGCCGTCGCATCGGCCATGCCCGAGGTCAGCCGTGATCGGGTATCACGCTGCGAATGCACGATGTGACTTGCCAGGCGAAGGACATCCGCCTGCAGCCGACCACATAAAGTTAAGGACGATTCTTCAGCACAGCGACGCCATCGCGGCGATCAAACGCCACACTGCCACGCCCCCGGCCTGCGAGCCCAACTGACGATGCCGGGTGCTAGCGCCAGGCGATCATCGCCCGCGCCATGGCACCCAAGTGCAGTTGGTCAAGCGCTTCGATCAGACCGGCAACCACAGCAGCGCCAATGCGATCAGCGCAGGCAAGGCCTGCACGAAGAAGATCCGGCGGTTGACGCTGTAGGCGCCGTAGCAACCGGCCACGACCACGCAGCCAAGGAAGAAGCTCAGCACGTCCGCACGTTCGGCCAGTGCGCCCCAGAACAGGCCAGCGGCCAGAAAGCCGTTGTAGAGCCCCTGGTTGGCCGCCAGCACGCGCGTGGCCTGCGCCTTCTCCGCCGTATTGCGGAAGGTCTTCAGACCCAACGGGCGGGTCCACAGCAGCATTTCCAGCACCAGGATGTAGACGTGCAGCAGGGCGACGCACAGGCCGGCAAGGATGGCGAACAGGGACATGGCAGGCAGCAGTGATGGACGGGGCGGCAAGCATAGCCGCGATCACCTGCTCTTCGTTGGGAAAACCACGCAGAGGCGGGCAATCGGCTCCTGCCAGGACGGCACAACCGGCACGGCGGGGACGCCAGGGCAGCCCGATGCCATCGACGGCACCGCCGGGAGACCACCAGCAATGCAGACAGCGCCGAGGCGTGGACATGGCATGCGTGCTCAGCCCCAGCCGCACCGTGGCGCAGGCGGTCCTCGCCCACCTGCCTGCACCCGCGGCAAAACGCACATTGCGCCGTCGATCAGCCCTGTGAGCCGGCCGGGGTTCGCTCCTCCGCCGCATCGCGCTCTGCAGGCAGCTTGCGCGCTTCGCGCAACAGGCCGAATGCCCCAACCGTCATGCCCGCCGCAGCCAGCAAGCCGACGCCGAACACCGCACTGGACCCCAAGGCCGAAACCAGCTTGTGGATCCACACGAAGCTGAGGTCCCCGCCGCGGTAGATCACCGTATCGATCGCCGCGCCGGCCTTGTAGCGCCACTCGCGATTGACCCGCGTGTATAGCGTCTCGCGTGCCGGCTTGGCGAGCGCGAACTCGCTGGAGCGGGTGATCACCTGCACGATCGCGATCATCATCGGCAACGGCGAGGCCGTCAGCACGGCATAGCCCAGGGTGATGGCGACGCCGGGAATCAGCAGCGCCGGCGCGATGCCGAAACGCGACAACAGCGCGCGCGTCACCAGCAATTGCAGCACCAGGGTCAGCGCGTTGACCGCCAGATCGATGGTGGCGTAGTACGCCGTACTGGCCGCCGCATCCGTGTAGAGCCGACGGACCAACGCAGCCTGTTCGTTATAGAGCAAGGTGCCGACGCCCACACCGAATAGAGTCATCAGCGCCAGCCAGCGCAACAGCGGCTCGCGCACGATCAGCTTGAGTCCGCCAAACACGTCGCCGCCCATCGGCACTTCGCCCGAATCCAGGCGGAACTGCCGTTCGCGCGCCACCGCCCATAGCCGCAGCCGCAACACGCACACCAGGCACACCGTCAGGAACCCGGCCGAGACCAGCATCAGATGGGCGACGCCGATCCGCTCCACCAGGGTGCGGGTGAGGACGGGCCCGAGAAACGCGCCCAGCGTGCCCGCCGCACCGATGTAGCCGTAGTAGCTGCGCGCCTCGGCATTGCTGAAGACATCGGCCATGAAGCTCCAGAACACCGCCACCGCGAACAGGTTGAACACCGTCACCCATAGGAAGAACGCCATGCCGCGACCGGGCACGCCACTGTCGAACAGCACATAGAACAGCAGCAGGGTCGCGATGAAGAAGCCGTACACCGCCGGCAGGAATACCCGCCGCGGGTAGCGGCTGACCAGCGCACCGTACAGCGGTTGCAGCAGCACCATGATCAGGAAGGTGCAGGTAAACAGCACCTGCAAGGTGAAGTCCTTGAGCGGCACACCGTGTGCGGCGAAGAAGGCGATCACGCCAGTGGGAAAGATCGCTTCCACATCCGCCGAGGCACCCATCGCCTCGCGTACCGGGCGCAACACGTAATACCCGCTCAGCAGGCAGAAGAAATACAGGAACGACCAGGTCAGCGGCGGTGAACGGCGCAATGCTGCGCTCAGCCGGCCAAGCGCAGAGCGCGGTGCAGGCGAGTGGGTCATGGCGTCAACATCGCCCGCGCGAACGAGCCCGACAGCAAGAGCATGGCAGCCACAGCACGCGGCGGAAGAAGCGCGCAAGTTAGCCGATGCAGCGCAGCACGACCAGCGGCCGCCGCACGCGGATGCCATGGCTCCATCGTCCGGCACGCCGCTTGCAGTGCTTCAGCCACAGGTCCACATGCAGGTCACCGGCTGCACTTCAGGCGCCCGAAGCGGCCCGGTTTCTGAATCAAAATCGTCAATAGGATCAATATGATGCCCATTCATCTTCCGGCAGTTTGTGCTATTGCGAAGCGCGGCGCTAGAATCGCCGAAGGCAGTGGAACAGGCGGGACAACCATGACACAAATGCGCAGGCGCCGACGGTTCCGTCCGTTGGCCATCGGGCTGCTTGGGGCGTTATTGCCTCTGGCCCTCTCTTCCACGGCACAGACGCCTGCGCCCACTGCTAACGCGTTGCAGCCGGCCACCATCGCGCAGTCTCCCACTGCACCGCTCGCGTACCGCGCGTCATTGCCGGCCAGCAGCGTGTTGGCGCCAGCCGCCGGCTTCGACGTGGCGGCGTTCGAATCGATGGCCGACCAGCTGACCTATGGCAACCGCGTGCCCGGCATGGCGATGGCCATCGTGCAGGGCGGCAAGGTGCTCAGCGCGCGCGGCTATGGGGTCACCGACGTCAATCGCCCGCAGCCGGTCGACGCCCACACCGTGTTCCGTCTGGCCTCGCTGTCCAAGGCCTTCGCCGGCACCATGGCCGGCCTGCTGGTCAACGACGGCGTGCTGCGCTGGGACAGCAAGGTGGTCGACTACGTGCCGGGCTTCCAGCTCAGCGATACCGCAGCGACCCGCCACCTCACCGTCGCCGAAGTGCTCAGCCATCGCGTCGGCCTGACCCGCAATGCCTACGACCGCGACATCGAGTCCAACGCCGATTACTACTCGCTCAGTCACAAGCTGGCGGCCGCGCCGCTGCGCTGTGCGCCGGGCGATTGCTATGCCTACCAGAATGTCGCTTTCAGTCTGGTGGGCGATGTGGTGTTTGCCGCCTCCGGCAGCTTCTACGAGCAATCGGTGGAGCGACGCATCTTCAAACCGCTGGGCATGAACGATGCCAGCATGGGCCTGGCCGGTATCCAGGCCAGCCCGCACTGGGCGCGCCCGCATGTGCGCAGCCGCAACGGCTGGGTGTCGCTGACGCCCAAGCCCACCTACTACCGCCTGGCACCGGCCGCCGGCGTCAATGCAAGCGCCAGCGATATGGCGCAGTGGCTGCTTGCGCATACCGGGCACCGCACCGATGTGTTGCCTGCCCCGCTGTTGGCCACCTTGCACGCACCGCTGATCTCCACTCCGGGCGAAATGCGCTCGGGTTGGCGCCACGAGCGCGTGGATGCCGCCAGCTACGCGCTGGGCTGGCGCGTGTTCGACTACGCCGGCCACCAGGTGATCTTCCATGCCGGCGCGGTGCAGGGCTATCGCGGCCTGGTCGCCCTGTTGCCCGAGCGCGACCTCGGCATCGCGATCATGTGGAACGGCGAGAGCGGCCTGCCCTCCGGCATGATGCCGACCATCCTGGACCGCGCGCTCGGGTTGCCGGCCAAGCGCTGGCTGGACATCGATGTGGATGGCGACTTCGGTAGCGAGAACATGCTGGCCGAACGACCCGATCCAGCCGGCAAGGGCGCTTCATCCGGCAAGTCGGTCGCCTCGCCGCGCTGAGCCAGCACGTCGCGGTCTCCAGCGCCTGATGGCGCACGTGCAGACACAGGCGGCTTCGGCCGCCTGTGTCGTTTCTGACCGGTGCACCGCCCGCGTATCGTCGCAGGACGCCCCACGTCGCAGCACAGGACGATGCGAGAGACGCGGTGGAGGAATGGATGGCACCGCCGAGGCATCGCAATTCGTCCACGCGGGGGAGATGGCCTGCGATGCTCGGCCCGGACCGCGCGCCTGCTGGCGAAGCCGCAGGCGTGGGACAGCATATGGACACACTCCAAGCTGGCGCGCCGGCCTGCGCTCGCCGCGTCGCACAGTGCGGCCGTGCAGTCGTGCAGTCGTGCAGCGGCTCGGCTCGGCGGAGTGCGGGCACCACGCCCCCCCATCCGCCCTTCGGGCACCTTCCCCCGCAGGCGGGGGAAGGAAGGCGATACGCTTCGACCTCCGCCGCGCGGTGCGGCCGGTACGCTGGAATGCGGCCAGGGGTACGCTCAGCGAAGGCTGGCTGTGCTGGCAGATCTGGCTGTGCTGGCAGATCTGGCTGTGATGCAGATTGGCTGTGCTGCAGATTGGCTGTGCTGCAGATCTGACTGTGCTGCAGATCTGGCTGTGATGCAGATCTGGCTGTGATGCAGATATGGCGGTGCTGTAACTCCGGCCCTGCTGTAGATCTGACCATGCTGTAGCTCTGACTATGCTGTAGCTTTGGCCATGCTGTAGCTCTCGCAGTGCTGCAACTCGGGCCATGCGGTAGCTCGACGGTACTGTGCTGGGGCCGCGGCGTAGCCCGCGACACGGCAGCCCGCAACTGGCGCTTTGGGCATCCTGCGCGTTGCACAGGGCAGCTGGGGCAGACGTCGCGTTGCCGGTGGATACGGCCGGAGCAGGCATCTAGCGTCGTCCTCTACCCAGCTGCGTCGCAGTGGGGTCGCCTGCCAAAGCTGCAGCCAGCAGCCCCGGTTTGCGTGACGCCGCCACGATCCCTGACCGGCCCACCAGCACCGCTGCGCACGCTGCAATCGACCTGGGGGACACACGATAAAAAAGCTCCCTCCCCGCTGGGCGTCGGGGAGAGAGCTCGATGTTTACGGCGATCGGGTGTTGCAGATCAGATCAGCGGTGCCGGGGTTGCGGGCAGCGCGACCGGAGCGGCCTTCTTCTTGCGAACGGCCGGCTTCTTCTTGGCGACCTTCTTCGCGGCAGGCTTCTTGGCAGCGGACTTCTTGGTAGCCGCCTTCTTGGTTGCCTTCTTCGCTACTGCCTTCTTCGCAGTCTTCTTGACGGCTGCCTTCTTGGTCGCCTTCTTGGCGGTCTTCTTCACTGCCTTCTTGGCGGCAGTCTTCTTGGTTGCCTTCTTCGCAGTCTTCTTCACTGCCTTCTTGGCGGCTGCCTTCTTGGCAGTCTTCTTGACGGCCTTCTTGGCAGCGGTCTTCTTCACTGCCTTCTTGGCGGTTGCCTTCTTCGCGACCTTCTTGGTCGCCTTCTTGGCGGCGGTCTTCTTCACTGCCTTCTTGGCGGTGGGTTTCTTCTTCGCAGCTTTTTTAGTGGCCATGTAATTGGCTCCTCGTCAGTGAACTATGGAGGTGAAACGCCCAGTTGAACCAAACCCCGCGCCGGCATGCCGTCGTCGGGAACCGTCCGCGGGTGATGCGCGACGGGACGGATACAGAAACACCCGCATCGAACGGCGACACGGGTGCGTGATCGGGACGACTGCTGTTTTCTTGGAGGGAAGCGGACCCGACTCCACCATCGATCGTGCTTCGGTGGACGTCTTGGACAAGCTGGTCGGCTTGGTGTCGATTCTGCTCACTCTCTTTCGCAGCAATGTCTGCTGGGCGAAACCTAATCACGCTTTTTTTTACTGTCAACACTCTTTTGCAAATTTTTTTCCGCCGGCCATCGCAATGTTCGGCATCGACGTCGGGCCGGTGCGCCGCACGCGGTATGCGCAGCCTGCCCATGGCGCACAGCCGCGCAACACCGTTTTCGAAAAAGCACTTCTTTTCCGCTGTTTTCTGCAAGCGACGCAAAACCGTGCGGCTGGAGCAGCCACGTTGCCGCGACTGCGCGGCACGCATCACGGCATCGCCCGCCGCCTGTCCGCCAGCTGAAAATTTTTTATCCGCAAGCTCCACTTCCGGCGTCGCACAAGCAGAAATGCGCAAACTTATTGCGTCGTTCGATCCTCGCGCATGCGCTCTTGCGCGGTGGCGATGGCACTGCACGCGAGATGGAAAGCATCGTCGATGCGCGTCGTCGCCGACAAAGTTTTCACCGAGCGCACGCCGGGCCCTCACGACCGACTCACGCCACAGACGTCCAACGCACCGGCAGGGTGCCGCCGCCGTGGAATCCTGTCGACGATGCAGGCAAGCGCGAACCCATCAGCGGCAGCACCGGCCATGACGAGGGCGTCGATCGCAGCGCGCGGGGCCGATTGCCCACTCGATCACGCTCCGGCACGCACATCGCGCGCGCCCTGCCGCCAAAAAAATGGCCGCTCGGAGAGCGGCCATCGGTGTTGCGGCTGGCAAGCTCGAATCAGTGGTCGTCGTCTTCGAGCAATTCGGCGTAGTCGTCCGGCGACAGCAGATCGTTGAGCTGGTCCTTGTCGTCCATCTCGACGACGAAGATCCAGCCGTCGCCGTAGGCGTCTTCGTTGATGGTTTCCGGCTTGTCGCTCAGCGCGCTGTTGACCTCGACCACAGTGCCGCTGACCGGGCTATACACGTCGGAGGCGGCCTTGACCGATTCGACCACCGCCGTGCCGTTGCCGACCTGCACGGTGTCGCCGACGCCCGGCAGTTCGACATAGACCAGGTCGCCCAGCAGGCCCTGCGCGTGGTCGGAGATACCGACGGTCACGCGGCCGTTGCTTTCGACGCGGGCCCACTCGTGGGATTTGAGGAACTTGAGGTCGCCAGGAATCTCGCTCATGGGTGTGCTCCGGGGAAACTTGGGGTTGGGGACAGGTGGCTAGTTTAGACCGCGCGATGAGACAGGTGCACGCGCGCCGGCATGGCTGGGTTGCATGCGATCGCATGACGCCGGCCGACGACGGCCGGCATCGCCGGACTCATTCGCCAAGCACGCCAGGCTGCGCCTGCCCATCGCGCACGAACGGAAACTTCACCGCGCGCAATGGCACCTGGCGGCCGCGAATGTCCACGCGCAGGTCGTCGATGCTGCCGGCAGGCACGCGTGCGAAGGCGATCGCCTTGCCCAGCGTGGGCGAGAAGGTGCCGGACAGGATCTTGCCCTGGCCGGCCGCGGTGAGCACGGTCTGGCCGTGCCGCAGCACGCCCTTCTCGTCCATCACCACGCCGATCATCTGGCGCGGGGCGCCCTGCGCCTTTTGCGATTCGAGCACCTCGCGGCCGATGAAGTCGCGGCCTTCGTCCAGTGCGATGGTCCAGGCCAGCGCGGCCTCATACGGACTGACCGCGTCGTCCATGTCCTGGCCATAAAGATTCATGCCCGCTTCCAGCCGCAGGGTGTCGCGCGCGCCCAGGCCGGCAGGCTTGACGCCCTGCGCGAGCAGCGCATTCCAGAACGCGACCGCCGCCTCCTGCGGGAGCACGATCTCGAAGCCGTCTTCGCCGGTGTAGCCAGTGCGTGCGACGAACAATGCGACGCCGTCGCGCGAGTGCGTCTGCAGCGCGGCAAAACGGCCGAGCTTGCTCGCAGCCGCGGCGTCGGCCGGGTCCAGCAACGCGATGACCTTGGCACGCGCGTTGGGGCCCTGCACCGCGACCATGGCGAAGTCGCCGCGCTCTTGCACTTGCACGTCGAAGCGTGCGGCCTGCGCACCGATCCACTGCAGGTCCTTTTCGCGGGTAGCGGCATTGACCACCAGACGGAAGAAATCCTCGCGCATGAAATAGACGATGAGATCGTCGATCACCCCGCCCTGCGGGTTGAGCATGCAGGTGTACAGCGCCTTGCCGGCGACCTTGAGCTTGTCCACCGAGTTGGCGAGCAGGTAGCGCAGGAACTCGCGCACGCGCGCCCCGTGCAGGTCGACCACGGTCATGTGGCTGACGTCGAACATGCCGGCGTCGCGACGCACCTGATGGTGTTCGTCGATCTGCGAGCCGTAGTGGATCGGCATGTCCCAGCCGCCGAAGTCGACCATCTTGGCGCCGAGCGCACGGTGGGTGTCGTTGAGGATGGTCTTCTGGGTCATGAGCGCCGGTCCGAGGAAAGTCGCCCATTATCGCCGCCCGGCCGCACTTGCGGGGAAGCCGTGCAGACGCACAACCGGACTCCAAGGTGCGTACGCCTGACACTGCGACCCCGCACTGCAACATGCGGTGCAGCACGGGATGCCGGCAGTCCGATCAGCCCGCCGCTTCCACCAGCAAGGTCATGCCATCCACGCCTACGATACGTACGGGTGCGCCGGCGGGCAGCTCCAGGCCGCTGACCACCCGGAACGCATCGTCGACCTCGGCGCGACCGCGGCCATCGTGGATGGGCTGATCGAGCAACACGCGACGGCCGATCAATTGCTCGGCGCGCCGGTTGAGCAAGGGACGGTCGCGTTGCCGCCGCTTGCCGCCAAACCAGCTGCGCTAGACGTGCACCGATACGAAGCTGAGCAGCACGAACGCCGCGATCTGCACCAACAGCGGCATGCCCGGCACTGCCAGCACCAGCACGCACACCGCGGCCGCGGCAATACCCATCCACCACAGGAATGCACCAGGCACCAAGGTCTCGGCGGCGATCAACAGCACCGCCTACACCACCACGTCCCAACGCATGGCTCAGCCTCGCGCGCGCGGGGGCATCGGCGGCACCCGAACGCCGGCGGTATCGGGCGTGGCCAGCGCGTCCTTCGCCAGGTCGGCGATGCCGGCGATCGAGCCGCTGATGCCGCTGGACTCCATCGGCATCAGCAGCAACTTCTGACTGGGCGCAGTGGCCAGCGCCTCGAACGCCTCCACGTCATTTTGCGCAACAAAACGATTGATCGCCTGCACGCTGCCGTTGGCGATCGCATCGGGCACCACCTGGGTGGCGCGGGATTCGGCCTCGGCTAGGCGCTCGCCTGCTTCGGCATCACGGAAGGCGGCTTGCTTGCGGCCTTCGGCTTCTAGCACGGCGGCCTGTTTCTGGCCCTTGGCACGCAGGACCTCCGATTGCCGCGAGCCTTCGGCTTCCAGAATCTGCGCGGGCTTTTCGCGCTCGGCCTTCATCTGCCGCGCCGTCGAATCGATCGGATCGCGCGGCGGCTGGGTGCCGCGGATGTAGATGGTGTGGGTGTAGCGGCCGAAGCGCTCTACCGTCCACTGGAATCCCTGCGGCACCATGGGCACGGTCTTGAACGACACGACGACGCCGGCGACCAGCACGACGATGGCCAGAAACGAAGTTGGAAACCTATGCAGTCCCTTTGCATGACGCGTCGGTCCTGCGCGAGGTAGGCACCCGCCGCATACATCGCACCGGCGGCAACGGCAACGCTGCGCGGCCGGCCACGCCGTTGCGCGCAAGCTTCAGCCGGCCTGCGCGACCGGCGTCTACCCGGCTCAGGCGCTGCGTGGCGCGAACATGATGACCGCCATGCCCAGCAGGCAGCAGCCGGCACCGAGCAGGTCCCAGCGTGTAGGCACGATGCGATCCACCCACCACAACCACAGCAAGGCGCTGGCGATATAGACCCCGCCATAGGCCGCGTAGGTGCGCCCGCTGGCGGTGGGATGCAGGCTCAACAGCCACACGAACAGCGCAAGGCTCAACGCGGTGGGCAGCAGCAACCACACACTGCCGCCCTTGCGCAGCCATAGATAAGGAAGGTAGCAGCCCACCAGCTCGGCCACGGCGGTGGCGACGAACAGCAGCACGGTGCCCAGCGCGGAGTTCATCGGTGTGCCGCAGGGTCGGTATCGGGAATCGCCGCTGCGGCCGCTTCGTCCCGCTTGACCTGTTGCCACAAGGCTTCCTGCGCACTCAACGACAGCGCGTCCAGTGCGCTGCCCTGCGCCTGCGCGCGGGCTTCCATCGCGCGGAAGCGCCGTTCGAATTTCAGATTGGCGTGCCGCAGCGCGGCGCCCACGTCGACCTTGGCATGCCGCGCCAGATTGGCGCAGACGAACAGGACATCGCCGAGTTCGTCTTGCAGGCGCGCCTGATTGTCGGCCACCGGGCCGCGCGCGAATTCCACCCGCAGCTCCTCGATTTCTTCCTGCAGTTTGTCCAGTACCGGCGCCGGGCCCGGCCAGTCGAAGCCGACCCGCGCCGCGCGCGCCTGCAGCTTGGTGGAGCGCTGCCACTCCGGCAGGCCACGGGCGATGCCGGCGAGCGCCGAGTCGTCCTGGTGTCCGGCGGCGCGGCGTTCGTCGCGCTTGATCCGCTCCCAATTGGCGCTGACCGCCTGCGCATCGTCGGCCGCCTGCGCCGCGAACACATGTGGGTGGCGACGCACCAGCTTGTCGCTGAGCGTGGCGACCACATCGGCAAACCCGAACGCGCCCTGCTCGGCCGCCATTTGCGCGTGGAAGACCACCTGCAGCAGCAGGTCGCCCAGCTCGTCGCGCAGCCCCTGCAGGTCGTTGCGATCGATCGCGTCGGCCACTTCGTAGGCCTCTTCGATGGTGTACGGGGCGATGCTGGCGAAGGTCTGCTCAAGATCCCACGGGCATCCATGCTCGCGGTCGCGCAGGCGCGCCATCAGCTGCAGCAGGCCGTGGAGATCGCCGGTGGAGGGAGTCTGGGACATGCTGGATTCCTGAAACGGGATGCAAGGAGAAGGCGCCTTCCGCGATTCACCGGCGCGCCGCGCCGATCGCCGATCGCCGATCGCCGCAACCGATGCCGCGCGGAGAAGCTGCCGAAGTGTAGCGGTCAGCCGATGACGGCCGCGCCCACCGGCCGTTCGCCACACCCACGAGCGACGGTCACGCTTAGGCCAGCCAATCGCGCCATGGCAGATTGGGGTCGCCCAGCGCGATGAAATCGCCGTTGAGCAAGGTCTCGCGACGGTTGTAGCGGAACGGTTTGCCGCTGGCGCCGGCCAGCAGGACGCCGCCGGCGGCGTGCAGCACGCACTGGCCTGCGGCTGTGTCCCACTCGGACGTGGGGCCGAAGCGAGGGTAGACATCCAGATCGCCTTCGGCGATGCGGCAGAACTTCAACGACGAACCCTGCGCCACCACGTCGATCTCGCCCATGCGCTCCAGCGCTGCCGTGGTGCGCGCATCGCGGTGCGAGCGGCTGGCCGCCACCCTTAGCGGCGAAGCGGCCGGCGTGCGCGTCTGCAGCATTTCATCGCGATCGCCATCGCGGCGGTAGGCGTTCTCGCCGCGTGCGGCGTACCACACTCGGCCATCCACCGGCGCCTGCACCACGCCCAGCACCGGCGCGCCCATATGGATGAGCGCGATGTTGACGCTGAACTCGCCATTGCGCTTGACGAATTCGCGGGTGCCATCGAGCGGATCGACCAGCCAGTAACTGGTCCAGTACTGGCGCTGCGTCCATGCCACGTGCGCGGATTCTTCCGACAGCACCGGCACGTCCGGGGTGATCCGGCGCAGCCCTTCGACGATGACGCGGTTGGCGGCCAGATCGGCCTGGGTCAACGGGCTGGCATCGTCCTTGATTTGGACCGCGAAGTCCTGTGCGTACACCTGCATGATGGCGTCGCCGGCTTCGCGGGCGATGGCGATCACGGTTTCGCGCAACTCCATCGGGATGCGGATCATCGGTTGCGCTCCAGCCACTCGCGCGCAATGAACAGTGCCGCCAGCGAGCGGCCTTCGGAAAAATCATCGCGCAGCATCAACTCGTCCAGGCGCGCCAGCGGCCAAGGGATCACTTCCATCTCTTCCGGTTCGTCGCCGGGCAGGCGTTCGGGGTAGAGGTCGCGCGCCAGCACCAGCCACGATTGGTGACTCATATAAGTAGGAGCGAGCGTCATGGCGCGCAGCACCTGCACCTGGCGCGCGCCGTAGCCGGCTTCTTCCTTCAACTCGCGGTCGGCGGCCTGCTCGGGCGTCTCGCCGGCATCGATGCGGCCCTTGACCAGGCCCAGCTCGTAGCGGTGCACGCCGGCGGCGTACTCGCGCACCAGCAGCACGGTCTGTTCGTCCAGCAGCGGCACCACCACCACCGCGCCATGGCCCTGGCTGAGCTGGCGTTCGTAGATGCGGCGCTGGCCGTTGGAAAACTCCAGATCCAGCTGCTGGCGCCGGAACGGCCCGTCGCCCAGATCGGTGGTCTTGTGGATGATCGGCAGACGCGGGCTCATGCGCAGCACGCAGCCGCTGAGCGGGCCGATAGAATAGGCGGATGCATCGACATGTTCATGAGCCCGAAATCCTAGCAGACCCGGCAGCCTCCGCAGCTGCCGATCATTGGCGAGAACGCGATCTCGCGGTGCTGTGGCACCCATGCACGCAGATGCGCGAGCACCCGCACACGCTTCCGCTGGTACCGATCGCCCGCGGCGAGGGCGCCTGGCTGATCGGCCACGATGGTCGCCGTTATCTGGACGCGGTCAGCAGCTGGTGGACCAACCTGTTCGGCCACGCCGAACCGCGTATCGGTGCGGCCATCGCGCAGCAGGCCGGCACGCTGGAGCAGGTCATGCTGGCCGGCTTCACGCATGCGCCGGCAGTGCAGCTGGCCGAGCGCCTGCTGGCGATTGCACCGCGCCAGGCCGGGCGCGCGCCGCTGGCCAAGGTGTTCTATGCCGACAATGGTTCGGCCGGCGTAGAGGTGGCCTTGAAGATGGCCTTCCACTATTTCCACAACCGCGGCGAGCACGGCCGCACGCGTTTCATCGCACTGGAGAACGGTTATCACGGCGAGACCATCGGCGCGCTGTCGGTGGGCGACATTCCCTTGTATCGCCGCGTGTACGCACCGCTGCTGCTGGAATCGCTCTTTGCGCCATCCCCGGATGCCTATCTGGCCGAGCCCGGACAGACTGCGGAGGAGTACGCGCTGCAGGCGGCTGATGCACTGCAGGCCATGTTCGAGCGCTCGCCTGGGCAGATCTGCGCGCTGATCCTGGAGCCGCGCGTGCAGTGCGCCGGCGGCATGCGCATGTATCACCCGGCCTATCTGCGTCGGGCACGCGAACTGTGCGATGCGCATGGCGCGTTCCTGATTGCCGACGAGATCGCCTCCGGCTTCGGCCGCACCGGCACCTTGTTCGCCTGCGAACAGGCCGGGGTGATGCCCGACCTGTTGTGCCTGTCCAAGGGCCTGACCGGCGGCTTCCTGCCATTGGCGGCGGTGCTGGCCACGCAAGCGGTATACGACGCGTTCCTGGATGATTCGCGCGAGCGCGCGTTCCTGCATTCGCATAGCTATACCGGCAATCCACTGGCATGCGCGGCCGCGTTGGCGACCCTGCAGATCTTCGCGGACGACGAGGTGATTGCGCGCAACCAACACACCGCTGCCCACATGGCCACGCTCGCGGCGCAGATCGGCGAACACCCGGCGGTGGCGGACGTGCGTCAGGCCGGCATGATCGTGGCATTCGAGCTGACCCGGGACGGCGACAAGCGTACGCCCTTCCCTGCGGCGGCGCGGGTCGGGTTGAAGGCGTATCGCGCGGCGCTGGACCGTGGCGTGGTGCTGCGGCCGCTGGGCGATGTGCTGTACTGGATGCCGCCGTATTGCGTGGACGAGACGCAACTCGCGTTGCTGGCCGCCACTACCCGCCACGCCATCGAGGAGGCCGTTGCATGCGCCTGACCCGCTCGCATGTGGCACTGCCGCTGCAGTGCGACCAGGACGTCACCCTGCCAGACGAGTCCGCCAATCACCTGCTGCGCGTGCTGCGGCTGCGCGAGGGCGATGCCTGCATTCTATTCAATGGCGACGGCAGCGATTACCACGCCCGCATCAGCGTGGCCGGCAAGCGCGAGGCGCGTGCGCGGGTGGAGCGTGTCGAGCCCCTGCACAACGAATCGCCATTGCGGATCACCCTGCTGCAGGGCATTGCACGCGGCGAGAAGATGGACCTGATCCTGCAGAAGGCCACCGAGTTGGGCGTTGCGGCCATCGTGCCGGTCAATGCCGAGCGCACCGAGGTCAAGCTGGATGCGACACGCCTGGAGAAACGCGTGGCGCACTGGCGCAGCGTGGTGGTGTCCGCATGCGAGCAATCCGGCCGCGCGCGCGTACCCACCGTCGCCGCGCCGCTTGGCTTGCAGGAGGCAGCGCAGGCCAGCGACCTGCAGGCACTGCGGCTGACCCTGGACCCGCAGGGTGAGCATCGCCTGTCCACGCTGAGTGCGGATATGGAACAGGGGCTTATCGTGGCGATCGGGCCGGAGGGCGGCTGGTCGCCGCGCGATCGCGCCATCCTGGCAGACGCCGGCTTCAGCGGCCTGCAATTGGGCCCGCGCATCCTGCGCACCGAAACCGCCGGGCTGGCGGCGATTGCGGCACTGCAATCGCGGTTCGGGGATCTATAAGGCGCTGCCGTGGCGGCATGGGCCGTGGAAGGTGCAGCTACAGCCGGATGGAGCGGCTCCCACAGGCAAGGCAGCCACGACTGCGCGGCCGCCAGGCGGGCGCGGTCGGTACTCGGTGTGGCATGTACCACGCGCACACTTCAGTTCTTCCGCGCCGTCCGCACCCACCTGACGAGCGCTCGCTACATTTTGTTAGCCGCTCTCAGCTGGCGCGCTGCAGAAACCAGTTGGCCGCGCCGATCACGCCGAGCTGGCCATGTTCGACAATGCGCACCGGCACCTGCTCCAGCGCGGGGCGCAGCGTACCCTTGTCGAGCAGGCGGGCGACGAAATCGCTGGCGGCGATGAAGTCGGCGATCTGCGGCAGGAACCCACCGGCCAGATACACGCCGCTACGGATGCCGTACAGCAGCATCATGTCGCCGACCACGCTGCCCATGAAACCGCAGAAGGCCTGCAGCGCATCGCGCGCGAGTACGTCGTTGCCGGACAGTGCGGCGGCGGTGACATCGGCCGGACCGGCATGCACCGCCGGCTCGCCGCGCAGCGTGGCCAGTGCGGTGTAGAGCGTCAATAGACCTGGGCCCGACAGCAGCGTTTCGGTGCCTACGTGGCTGCGCGTGCGGCGCAGTTCCTGCAGCAAGGCCACCTCCAGATCGCTGGCAGCGGCAAGCGCGGCGTGGCCGGCTTCGGTCGGCAGCACGACAGGGTTGGCACCATTGGGGATCCACACCGCCGCACCAAGCCCTGTTCCCGGGCCGAGCACCAGTGCCGGGCCGGGCGCGCCCTGCGCCGGGCCGGAGAGCTGCATGACCTGATTGCCGACCATGGAGTTGGCCGCATAGGCCACCGCTTCGAAATCGTTGACCAGGTGCAGCGCCTGCATACCGAGCTGGCGGCGGATCTGCTCCGGCGCCAATACCCACGGCAGGTTTGCGGTGATCACACTGCCGTCCTCCAGCGCATACCCGGCGCTGGCAATCACGCCGCGGCGCACCGGCGCGCATCCCAACTCGGTAAAGAAGGCGGACATGATCTCGGCCAGGCCCGGGTAATCGGCGCAGCGGTACTTGCGGTAGTCGAGCACCGTGACCGGCGTGCGCGCATCGTTGCTCGGGCACACCAACGCCAGGCGCACATGCGTCCCGCCCACGTCTGCGGCAACGAAGGTGTCGGGGCGCGGAAAGGCCACCGCTTCCATTGGGCTGCTTGCGCTCACGCGTTCTCCTGATAAGTGGCAGCGGGCTGGCGTCGAGTCCCGCTGTCCGACGAACGGCACCGGGTAGACAACGTTGTCAGTAATCGCCGTGTAACGCAACCGTGCCGGCCACAATCGACGCAGTCCCGGCCTACGCCCATCATCCACGAAAAATCCGCACCGATCACAACGATTTCCGCACAAAAATCGGACAAGAGCCGGCTACGCTCCGTGCAGCCATTGAAAGCGCCAATCGCGCCCTCCGGCCAGGTGCATTATCGCGGCCGGACGCACGCGCACTTCGGCGATCACGTCGCAAAAATGCTGCATTGCAGCGCAATCGCAGCCACATCAGAGATCTGTGACGATGTGTTGACAACGCTGTCAGCGCTACGCGAGACTCGATCCAAATCGGAGTTCTGGCAGGAGGGGCCATGGACTGTTCGGTACTGAAGAACGGTTCTTCCCTTCCCTGCTGATTCCAGGTTCGTGGGTCCTGCGTCGTCAGACGCGCGGCCCGCTGATGTCGCGTTCGCTCCACCGCTTCACCATACGGGGGACACCTCCTCTACCACGCGAATCGACACCGCCTGCTGCCATTGCGCGGCACCGAGTGCGACCACCGCGATCGGTCAGGGCGTGTTGTTTTGCCGGCCACGCCGAGCGCGTGACGCCTTTGGAAGGCGGCGCGCTCACAGCACTAACCAACGAGGTTTAGCCATGCACAGCCGCACCACGACGTTAGCACTCTGTATCACCGCCGCTCTGTACTGCTCCGGCTCTGCAATGGCTGCCGGACAAGAACAACAACAAGCGCCTGCCAGCGCATCGGCAACGACCGAACTGGACACCATCACCGTCACCGGCTACCGCGCGTCGCTGGAGAAGAGCCAGGCGGTCAAGCGCTCGGCCAACTCCATCGTCGATGCGATCAGCGCCGAGGACATCGGCAAGTTCCCGGACATCAATGCCGCCGAATCGCTGTCGCATCTGCCGGGCATCAGCGTCGACCGCCAGTTCGGCGAAGGCGAGAAGGTCAGCATCAACGGCACCGACCCGGCGTTGAACCGCGTGCTGCTCAACGGCCAGACCATCGCCTCCGGCGACTGGGGCGGCAACCCGACCGACACCAGCGGCCGCACCTTCAACTACACCCTGCTGTCGCCGGAAATCATCGGCCTGATGGAGGTCTACAAGACCCCCGAGGCGCGCATCGACGAAGGCTCGATCGGCGGCACCGTGATCGTGCACACCCGCAAGCCGCTGGACCTGCCCAAGAACACCATCCGCGGCTCGCTCGGCTACAACTACAACGACCGCTCGGAAGAAGGCAATCCGCGCGGCTCGGCGCTGTGGAGCTGGAAGAACGACGACGAAACCTTCGGCGCGTTGATCTCCGCCACGCACGACAAGCAGGACCTGGCGCGCGCCGGTATCGAATACTTCGGCTACACCACCGGCGCCAACATCCCGCCGACCGCCACCATCACCGGCGACGGCAGCAACGTGGCCACCGCCCGTGTGCCGGCCGGCATCAACAGCGCATTCTTCCAGCAGACCCGCGAACGTAGCGGCGTGCAGGGCGCGTTGCAGTGGAAGCCCAACGAGCAGAACGAGTTCAACCTGACCGGCCTGTACATCAAGGGCAAGTACAACAACTTCAGTCAGTCGCGTTATGTCTGCCCGGCCTGCAACGACGACATGCGCAAGATCACCCAGGCAAACGTGCAGAACGGCATTGTCACCTCGGCCACCGTCAGCGATGGCGCTGCCGGCCAGCCTTACGCGCAGCTGGATGCCAACTACCGCGAGAGCACCGTCACCACCAAGAGCCTGAACCTGCGCCACGACTGGTCGGGCGAGAAGTGGGTGTTCACCACGCAGCTCGGCGACACCAAGGCCACCGGCGGCAAGAACCCCGAATACCTGATGAAGTTCCTGATGCAGGACGGTGGCTACAACTATGCATTCGACGGCCGCAACACCGCCGTCAACTACGACAACGGCAACGCCGCCAATTGGACGCTGCCGGGTTCGCCGGCGGGCCTGCCGGCAGGCTCGCAGGACTCCAGCGCCATGCAGGCCGGCGGCATCTTCTATCAGAAGAGCACCGACGAAGAGAAATACTTCCAGTGGGACGCGGCGCGCGATCTGGCCTGGGGTCCGTTCACCAAGCTGATGTTCGGCTACAAGTACATCAACCACAACAACGGCGTGGAAGCGCGTGGTAACCGCATCAACACCACCGACCCGGTTTCGTTGACGCAGTTCAACCCGGGCACCACGCCGAGCGGCCTGTACGACGGCCTGGGCGCCAGCGGCGACCTGACCACCTGGCCGACCGCCAACCTGGAGGCCGTGCGTCGCTATCTGCTCGCGCAGCCGCAGGGTGCATACCGCACGGATTTCGGCTCTTCGTTCGACGTGAAGGAAATCACCCAGAACGTCTATACGCAGTTGAACTTCGAGTCGGGCCAGTGGCGCGGTAACGTCGGCGTGCGCTTGATCGACACTACCGACAAGTCCGAGTTCTGGCAGAGCCAGGACGGTGGCGCGACCTTCAACCGTGTGGCCGAGACCAACGACTATCGCAAGGCGCTGCCCAGCTTCAATATCGCTTACGACATCACCGACGACGCCGTGCTGCGCTTCTCGGCAGCCAAGGTCATTGCGCGCCCGCGTTACGCCGATCTGGCCGGTTCGTTCACCATCAACAGCGGTAACGGCAACCTGACCGCCAATGGCGGCAACCCGGATCTGAAGCCGTACGAATCCACCAACTACGACGTGGCGGCCGAGTGGTACTTCGCTCCGTCCAGCATGCTGTCGGGCGAAGTGTTCTACCGCGATATCAGTTCGTACATCGTCAACACCACGGTCAGCCAACAGCTCAACCCGGCACCGCCGGCCGTAGCCGGCATCTACCAGGTGACCACGCCGGTGAACGTGTCCGACGCCAAGGTCAAGGGCGTGGCGGTGAACTACCAGCAGTCGCTGGGCCTGGGCTTCGGCGTGCAGGCGAACTACACCTTCGCCGAATCCGACTCCAGCTCCGGCCTGAACCTGCCGTATCTGTCGCGCGACACCTACAACATCATCCCGTACTGGGAACATGGCGACTGGATGGTGCGCGTCAACTACAGCTACCGCTCGAAGTACTTCACCCAGATCGGACGCCTGGCCTCGCAGGACTTCGCCGACAGCTACAAGCAGCTGGACCTGACCGCCTCGTACCAGATCACCGACTACATGGGCATCACCTTCGGCGCGACCAACCTGCTCGATTCGACCTACCGGCTCTTCAGCAACACCCGGGCAGCGCCCACGGCGTTCTACAAGAACGGCCGCGGCTATCAGGCCCAGCTGAACTTCAAGTTCTGACGTAGCACCGGCGCGCCACCGACCCTCCACGGTGGCGCGCTTTTTTTTGAGCTGTGCGTTGCATGCAGCGCACAGCTTGATGTTGTAACAAGGAGTGGTACTGGCCACGCCCCTTCGCCGCTGAGGGGGCATGGCCAGGTCTGCTTTTGCCATCCACGCACGGTTGTAACATCGCCGGCGCGTCTTGCTCAACAGGAGTGCAGTTCCCATGACGACCGATAGCCGCGCAGTTGCGGCTCCATCCCGCCGCCACGCCGGAGCTGCACCCAGGACACGAGCGCTCGCGCTCGGTCTGCTGCTCGCGTTACCGGCCTTCCACGCGAGTGCGGCGCCATCGTCCACTGCGCCGACCGCCACCACGCTCAGCCCTGAGGCCATCGATCAGCAGTGGCTCGATGCCACCGCCGCCTACGCGCCCGAACGCGAGCGCCTGGTGCGCGAAGCCGAGGCCGGCGCACGCAAGGGTCCGTTCCGCCCCGACTGGGCCGCGCTCAAGGCATATCGATCACCGGCGTGGTACGACAACGCCAAGTTCGGCATCTTCATCCATTGGGGCGTGTTCTCGGTGCCGGCGTTCGGCAGCGAGTGGTACTCGCGCAACATGTATCTGCAAGGCTCCAAGGAATTCGCCCACCACGTGGCGACCTACGGCCCGCAGGCGACCAGCGGTTACAAGGATTTGATTCCCAAATTCACCGCACCCAGGTTCGACCCCAAGGGCTGGGCCAGGCTGTTCCGTGAGTCCGGCGCGCGCTACGTGGTGCCGGTGGCCGAACACCACGACGGGTTTGCGCTTTACGACTCCAAGCTGTCGGACTGGACGGCGATGAAGATGGGGCCAAAGCGCGACCTGTTGGGCGAGCTGTCCACCGCCATCCGCGCGCAAGGGCTGCACTTCGGCCTGTCCTCGCACCGCGCCGAACACAACTGGTTTTTCGATGGCGGGCGCAAGTTCGATTCGGACGTCAACGATCCGCGTTATGCGGCGCTGTACGGCCCGGCGCAGGTGCGCCTGCCGGGTAAGGACGATGCCGACGTGGCCAACGACTGGACGCCGGTGTCGCAGGCCTGGCTGGACGACTGGCTGGCACGCACCACCGAGCTGATCGACACCTATCAACCAGACCTGATCTATTTCGATTGGTGGATTGCGCACCCCACCTTCCGGCGCAGCCTGCCGACCATGCTGGCCTATTACTACAACCAGGGCGCGGCGCGTACCGACGCCGACCGCGGGGTGGTGGTGAACTACAAGCTGGGCGCATTCCCGGAAGGCGCCGGCACGCTGGATATCGAGCGCGGCCAGCTCACCGGCATCCACCCCACCCACTGGCAGACCGATACCTCGGTGAGCAATGCATCGTGGGGTTACATCGAAAACGACACCTACAAATCGCCCACCTTCATCATCCACATGCTGGCCGACGTGGTGGCCAAGAACGGTAACCTGATGCTCAACATCGGCCCGCGCGCCGACGGCTCGATCCCCGACACCGAGCGCGGCATCCTGCTGGCGATCGGTCGTTGGCTCAAGACCAACGGCGGCGCGGTCTACGACAGCACGCCGTGGCGCGTGTATGGCGAAGGCCCGACCGAAGTGGTGGGCGGCACCTTCCAGGACGTCAAGACCAAACCGTACACGGCAGAAGATTTCCGCTTCACCACCCGCGACGGCGCGCTGTATGCGATCGAGCTCGGCTGGCCAACCGATGGCGAAGCGGTGATCCGCTCGCTGACACCCGCCGATGGCGTGCGCGGCGTGACCTTGCTGGCCAACGGCAAGAAGATTCCGTTCGAACAACGCGCCGACGGCCTGCATCTGCGCCTTCCGCTAAAGCCGGTCGGCGAGAGTGCGTATGTGTTCCGTATCGACCTTTCTTCCCCCACTCCCTGACGGATGTTGTCTTTCATGAGCAAGCGATTGAGCTGGATAGTACTTGCGCTGGCACTGACCTGCGCCCCGGCCCTGGCCAAGAACCCCACGGCGTTGTTCTACCTGATGAACACGCAGAAATCGACCAACTCGTTCATTGCCAACGTCGACAAGATCGATGTGGTGGTGCCTACCTGGTACGGCGTGGACCAGAACGGCCTGGTCAACGGCACCCCCAACATGTACCTGTACGACATCGCCAAGCAGAAGAAGCTGCGGGTGATGCCGATCCTGTCGATGACTACCGGACGCGACGGCTTCCACAAGCTGATGCACGATGAAGCGGCCAAGAAGCGCATGATCGAATCGCTGCTGATCCACGGCAAGCAGCACAAGTACTACGGCTTCCAGTTCGATTTCGAGAATATCGCCTGGACCGATCGCGACGCTTACACCCTGATGGTGAAACAGACCGCCGATGCGCTGCACAAGGCCGGCTTCAAGATGTCGGTGGCGGTGGTGCCCAACGCACCGGGCCATGCCGAAGGCGGCCAGTTCTCCAAGTGGATGTGGGAATACTGGCGCGGCGCTTACGACCTGAAGGCGCTGGGCCAGGCCGCGGATCTGATCAGCCTGATGACCTACGATCAGCATACCCGCTGGACCACGCCGGGCCCGGTCGATGGCATGGTGTGGATGAAGAAGCACCTGGATTACGCCATCACCCAGGTGCCGAAGGAGAAGCTCTCGCTGGGCATCGCCACCTATGGCTATCGCTGGTACACCGGCAACCCGGTCAAGGAAGACGGCACCGAGGCGTCGAATATTTCCGCGACGTATATCGATGCCGACGAGTCCTTCCCGCTGGCGATCGAACAGAACGCCACCGTGCAATGGGATCCGGTCGAGCAGGAGTCGTGGTTCTACTTCTATCGCGACGATATGCGCGAGTGGGTGTTCCGCCCCGACGCGCGCAGCTTCAAGGCACGCTACGACATGGCCAAGCAGTACGGCCTGGAAGGCTTCAGCTGCTGGGTGCTGGGTGCGGAAGACCCGAAGGTGTGGGACGAATTGCCGGTCGCGCAGCGCTGACCCACACACCCGACTGGCGCAGCGCGCTGAAGCGTGCGCCAGTCCCTGCGTAAAGCATGGAGGCTTTGTTACTGTGCGTTGCGCGATGCATGAGCAGATCGCCATGTGCACCGATGCGGCGGGGATGCGGCATGCGCTCGAAATCATCGCTCGCCACTCGTACACTGCAACGGGGCTGCAGCCAGTGTCGCCACATGTGTGAGTCGCAGCATCGCAGCGGCCGGGCACAGCTGCTTGCGGCACTGCACGATGCCGCTGCCCTACTCCGCTGCGTCGATGCCCTGTCGCAGCGACCCGCTCTCCGTCATATCGGGATGTGATTGCATGATGGTCAACACCAGCCGGGCTCCACACACGCCATTGTCGAGAGTGCTGCGGCTGGATGCATCGTCATCGGGTACGCCCCTATCGAGCACGTCTGCATCGTGCACGCGACCAGTGCGCATGCCGTCATTGGGCAGGCTGTCGTTGAGCAGGCTGCCGTCGCGTTTGCTTGCATTGTCGCTGGCCGCGCTGATGCTGGCCGGCTGCGGTAGGCGCGAAGCCGGCACCGCACCGGCGGTGGCAGATGCGGGGGCGACCGCGTCCGCGCCCTCATCCAGTGCACCGTTACCCCTGATTCCCGCACCGGTCGAGGCGAAGCCTGCGGCCGGTCGTTTCACCATCGATGCCGGCACGGTGATTTCGATCGAAGGCGGCGATGCCGACGCACGGAGCAGTGCCGAATACCTGGCACAGCTGCTCAAGCGCACCCGCGGGCTGACGCTGGAAGTGCGCACCGAGGCAACCGCGTCGCCGGCCAGCATCCGCCTGCAGCGCAACGCGCAGGCACCGGTGGCGCAGAAGGAAGGCTACAGCCTGGACGTGACCGCCAAGGGCATCCGCATCGCCGCACGCGATGGCGCCGGGCTGTTGTATGGCGCCATCAGCGCCTGGCAGTTGATGACAGCGGACGCGCACAAGGGCGCGGTGACGGTGCAAGGGACCAGCATCCGCGACTGGCCACGCTTCGGCTGGCGCGGCCAGCACCTGGACGTGGCCCGCCACTTCCACGATGTGGACACGGTCAAGCATGTGCTGGACGCAATGGCCGTGCACAAGCTCAACGTGCTGCACTGGCATCTCACCGACGACCAGGGCTGGCGCATCGAGATCAAGCGCTACCCGAAACTCACCGAGGTCGGTGCCTGGCGCACGCCGCCGGGCGCAGGCCGGCATGGCACGCCGGAACGCTACGGCGGTTTCTATACCCAGGAGCAGATCAGCGAGATCGTCGCCTACGCCGCGCGCCTGCACATCACCGTGCTGCCCGAGCTGGACATGCCCGGCCACGCGCAGGCGGCCGTTGCCGCGTATCCGGAAGAGGTGGGCGTGCCCGGTGTGCGCACGCAGGTGGGCGTGAACTGGGGAGTCAACCCGTATCTGTTCAATACCAGCGAGCGCAGTCTGAGTTTCATCACCCAGGTGCTGGACGAAGTGCTGACCTTGTTCCCGTCGACCTACATCCATATCGGTGGCGACGAGGCGGTCAAGGATCAGTGGGAAGCCTCGCCGGCGGTGCGCGCGCAGATGCGCAGGCTGGGGATCAAGGACGCGCATGCGATGCAGGGCTGGTTCAACGAACAGCTGGCGGCCTATCTCACCAAGCACGGCCGGCGCATGATCGGCTGGGATGAGATTCTGGAAGGCGGCGTGCCGCCCAGTGCGTCGGTGATGTCGTGGCGTGGTGTCGAAGGTGCAGTGACTGCAGCAAAGCAAGGCCACGATGTGGTGCTGGCGCCGGGCGACTGGCTGTATCTGGACAACCTGCAGACCACCCGTAACGACGAGCCCAACGGCCGCCTGACGGTGTTGCCGCTGTCCAAGGTCTACGCGTTCGACCCGGTACCGGCAGAGCTCAGCGCTGATCAGGCCAGGCACGTGCTGGGCGCACAAGGCGCATTGTGGGCCGAATACATTCCTTCGCGCTGGCATGTGGATCACGCGCTGTTTCCGCGTCTGTCGGCGGTGGCGGAAGTGACCTGGTCGCCGCCGGCGGCGCGCAACTGGGACAGCTTTCTGGCGCGTCTTCCGGCACAGCTGCAGCGCTACCAGGCGCTGGGCATCGACTACAGCGATGGCGCCTTTGCCGCCGAGATCGCCCTGGAAAACGGCCCCAACCCGGTGCTTGCCGGCAGTCCGGCCAAGGTGGCGCTGAGCACGCAGACCGGCGCGGGCGCACTGCACTACACCATCGACGGCAGCGACCCCACGCCGGCATCGCCGCGCTATGAGGCGCCGTTTACGATCACCCTGCCGATCACGGTCAAGGCCACGGCATTCACCGCCGACGGCAGGCCGTTGGCCGCCACGCGCAGCCGCAGCTTCGACCGCGCCTCGCTGTTGCGCGTAGACACGCAAGGCCTGCGCCATTGCGTGGAGACCGGCGCGCTCGGCCTGCGCCTGCCGCTGCTGCCGGAGATGACCGGCGCCGACACGCCGGTCTACAACGTCGATCTGTTCCATGCCTGCCGGCTGTATCCGCAGGCACGCCTGGATGGCGTTGGTGCGATCCGCATCGAGGCCGCCCGCCTGCCCAACAACTTCGGCCTGGCGCACGAACAATCCAAGGTGGTGCAGTACCCGGCAAGAACCCGCGGTGGCGAGCTGGAAGTGCGCCAGGGCTGCGAGGGCGAGCTGCTCGCCAGCGTGCAATTGCCCCGTAGCGACGCCCTGGGCGAACAATTCACCCTGGAAACCCCATTGCCCGCACGCACCGGCATCCATGATCTGTGCCTGCGCTTCACCGCACCGATCCGCGGCCCGCTGTATGCCATCGGCGCCGTGCAACTGATCGAAACCACCGCGCAGGCGCCCCCCGCCGCCACGCGTTGACCCATCCAAGGAGATCGACCCATGCCCCTGTCGCACCGCACTACTCCCGCACTGTCCCTGCTCACACCCGCACGTCTCGGGCTTGCCCTCACCTTTGCACTTTCGCAGGCCTGGGCCGCACCGCCGACGGCAGTGAATCTGGACAGCGGCTGGCAGGTGCGCCTGGTGCCGGGGCAACCGCAGGCCAAGACCTATCCCAAGGCCGCCAGCTGGATGCCGGCGCAGGTACCGGGCGTGGTGCAGACCGACCTGATCGCCGCCAAGGTGGTGCCCGACCCGTTCCTGCGCGACAACGAAGGCAAGATCCAGTGGGCCGGCCTGAGCGACTGGCAGTACCAGACCCGCTTCAACGTGGATGCGGCCACGCTCAAGCGCGAGCACGTGGAGCTGGTGTTCGACGGCCTGGACACGCTGGCCGAGGTCACCCTCAACGGAAAGAAGCTGCTCAGTGCCGACAACATGTTCCGGCAGTGGCGGGTGGACGCCAAGCCGCTGCTCAAGCGCGGCGACAACGTGCTGGAAATCAAGTTCTTCTCGCCGATCAAGAAGATCCAGCCGTGGCTGGCCAAGCAGCCGTATGCGCTGCCGGGCGCCTACGATTCGGCGTTCGGCGACGAGCCCGATGGCCGCCACAGCTCCACCTATGTGCGTAAGGCGCCGTATAGCTACGGCTGGGACTGGGGCCCGCGCATGGTCAACGCCGGCATCTGGAAGGATGTACGCATGGAAGCCTGGGACGCGCTGCGCGTGGACGGCTTGCATATCGCCCAGCAACGCGTCGACGCCGGCAGCGCGCAATTGCAGGCGCAGCTGGAACTGCAGGCCGGCCGCGGCGGGCCGGTGCAGGTGACGCTGGAGGTGCTGGGCCCGGACGGGCAGAAGGTGGGCCAGTTCACCCAGGACGCGGTGGTCGACCCGGGCCAGAACCGCATCGATCTGCCGGTACGCATCGCCAATCCCAAGCGCTGGTTTCCGGCCGGCTATGGTGCGCAGGATCGCTACACCTTCGTGGCCAGCGTGCGCGACGCCGATGGCGACAGCCAGCAGATCAAGCGCGTCACCGGCCTGCGTTCGGTGGAGCTGCGCCGCGAAAAAGACAAGTGGGGCAAGAGCATGGAGATCGTGATCAACGGTATCCCGATCTTCGCCAAGGGCGCCAATCTGATCCCGCTGGATGCCTTCCCCTCGCGCGTCACCGCCGAGCGCATGCGCAGCACCTTGCAGGACGCGCGCGATGCCAACATGAACATGCTGCGCATGTGGGGCGGCGGGCATTACCAGGACGACCACTTCTACGAGGTGGCCGACGAACTGGGCATCATGATCTGGCAGGACTTCATGTTCGGTGGTGCGGTGCCGCCGTATGACGTGGAATTCCGCGAGAACACCCGGCAGGAAGCGATCGAACAGGTCAAGCGTCTGCGCGACCATCCCAGCATCGTGTTGTGGTGCGGAAACAACGAAGTACAGACCGGCTGGGAAAACTGGGGCGACCGGGTCAAGTTCAAGCAGTCGGTGGACCCGGAGGAACGCAGCCGCATCGAGCGCGGCATGACCACCTTGTTCGGCACCGTGTTCCGCGAAGTGGTGACCACCTACGACAGCGACGTGCCGTACTGGGCCACCTCGCCGGGCACCAATTTCGATGGCGCCGCCGACCAGGCCAACGACGGCGACATGCACTACTGGAAGGTGTGGGGCGGCCCGGCCCTGCCGGTGACCGAATACCTCAACGTCACCCCGCGCTTCATGTCCGAATACGGCCTGCAGTCGTTCCCGGACATGCGCACCGTGCGTGTGTTCGCCGATGCGACCGACATGGACCCGGAATCGCCGGTGATGCGCGCGCACCAGAAGTTCGACAAGGGCAACGGCAACAAGCGGCTGATGCTGTACATCCGCCGCGAATTCGGCGAGCCCAAGGATTTCGAAAGCTTCGTCTACCTGAGCCAGCTCATGCAGGCCGAAGGCATCAACCTGGCCGCCTCGCACCTGCGCGCCTCGCGTCCGCAGTCGATGGGCTCGCTGTACTGGCAGCTCAACGATGTATGGCCGGGCGCATCGTGGTCCAGCGTGGATTACTACGGCCGCTGGAAGGCGCTGCACTATCACGCGCGCCGCTTCTATGCGCCGGAGCTGATCGCCGCGCTGCGCAACGACAAGGGCCAGACCGAGGTCTCGCTGGTCTCCGATCGCACCACCGCGTTGAATGCACGCTGGCGCATGCGGGTGATGGGCATGGACGGCAAGGTGCTGAGCAAGCGCGAGCAGAAGGCCATGGTCAAGCCGCTGAGCAGCCTGCAGGTAGGCGACTTCAGCGATGCGCAGTTGCTGGGCAAGGCCGACCCCAAGCGCAGCTATGCGGTGTTCGAGTTGCTGGAGGACGACACGGTGCTCTCGCGCGGAGTGGTGTTCTTCGCACCGGCCAAGCAGCTGGCCTTGCCCACGGCCAAGATCGACACCCAGTGGCGCGCCGATGGCGATGGCTATGCGCTGACCCTGACCAGCAACACGCTGGCGCGCGAGGTGTGGCTGTCGTTCGGCGAGCTGGAGGTGAAGGTGGCCGATAACGCCTTCGACCTGCTGCCGGGCGAGCCGCTGACGCTGCACGTGTCCAGCAAGCTGCCGATGGCGCAGGTGCAGGCAGCGCTGCAGGTGCGCGACCTGGCCTCGACGCTGGCAGGCGCTCCGCCGGAGCCGCCGGAGGCAGCGGCAGCGAAATGAAGCACGAAGCGGCCCTCATCCGCCCTGCGGGCACCTTCTCCCGCAAAGCGGGAGAAGGAACTGATGTCCTGCGATGCATGCCTTGATTCGCCCTGCGGGCACCTTCTCCCGCAGAGCGGGAGAAGGAACTGATGTCCTGCGATGCATGCCTTCATTCGCCCTGCGGGCACCTTCTCCCGCAGAGCGGGAGAAGGAACTGATGTCCTGGCATGCCTTTCGTCCGGCACCCTGGCTTTCCGCCAGCCATGGGTGTCCTTCTCCCGCAAGCGGGAGAAGGTGCCGCGTAGCGGCGGATGAGGGCCCACCGCAGCACGAGCCACCACCACACCCAACCGCGCGCATGACACCGCCACGCCCGCCCCCCACCTCGCCGCTGACTCTGCGGCGCTACCCGAACAACGCTTGGCGGCATTGGCCGCTGCGCAGGAGTGAATCGATGTCGTCCCTGTTTGTATCGCGTCTTGCCATGGCATTGGGCCTGAGCCTGTCCTGCATCGCGCACGCCGCACCCGCCGACCGCAGCGGCACGCCCGAACAGCGCGCCGCCGCGCTGGTAGCGCAGATGAGCCGCAAGGAGAAGGTCGCCCAGGCGATGAACGATGCGCCGGCGATCCCACGCCTGGGCATCCCCGCCTACGAATGGTGGAGCGAAGGCCTGCACGGTATTGCCCGCAATGGCTACGCCACGGTGTTTCCGCAGGCGATCGGCCTGGCGGCCAGCTGGAATACGCAGCTGATGCAGCAGGTGGGCACGGTGGTCTCCACCGAGGCGCGCGCCAAGTTCAATCTGGCCGGCGGCCCGGGCAAGGACCACAAGCGCTACGCCGGGCTGACCATCTGGTCGCCCAACATCAACATCTTCCGCGATCCGCGCTGGGGCCGCGGCATGGAAACCTATGGCGAAGACCCGTTCCTCACCGGGCAGCTCGCGGTCGGTTTCATTCGCGGCCTGCAGGGCGAGGACCCGGGCCACCCGCGGACGATCGCCACGCCCAAGCACATCGCCGTGCACAGCGGTCCGGAACCGGGCCGGCATGGTTTCGACGTGGATGTCTCGCCGCGCGATGTGGAAGCGACCTATACGCCCGCGTTCCGCGCCGCGCTGGTCGAGGGCCAGGCCGGCTCGGTGATGTGCGCCTACAACTCGCTGCACGGCATCCCCGCGTGCGCGGCCGACTGGCTGCTCAATGGCCGCGTACGCGGCGACTGGGGCTTCAAGGGCTTCGTGGTATCCGACTGCGATGCGGTGGACGACATGACCCAGTTCCATTACTTCCGCCCGGACAATGCCGGCTCCTCGGCCGCCGCACTCAAGGCCGGCCACGACCTCAATTGCGGGCATGCCTATCGCGAACTCGGCACGGCGATCGAACGCGGCGAAGTGGACGAAGCCCTGCTCGATCAATCGCTGGTGCGGCTGTTCGCCGCCCGTTACCGCCTGGGCGAACTGGAAGCCCCGCGCAGGGACCCGTACGCGCGGCTGGGCGCCAAGGACATCGACAACCGCGCCAACCGTGCCTTGGCCCTGCAAGCGGCCGCAGAGTCGATCGTGCTGCTGAAGAACGACGCCGGTACCCTGCCGCTGAAGCCAGGCACGCGGCTGGCGGTGCTCGGTCCCAACGCCGATGCGCTGGCCGCGCTGGAGGCCAACTACCAGGGCACGTCCGCGCAACCGGTGACCCCGCTGCTGGGTCTGCGCGAGCGCTTCGGTGCGCCGCAGGTGCGCTACGCACAAGGCGCGCCACTGGCCGCCGGCGTGCCTGGCATGATTCCTGAAACCGCGTTGCGCAGCGATGGCATGCCGGGCTTGCGTGGCGAATATTTCGACAACCTCGACCTGGCCGGCAAGCCGGCGGTGGTGCGCCAGGATCGTATCGTCAGCTTCAACTGGGACCAGGTCAGCCCGGCCAAGGGCGTACCGGCCGATCGCTATGCGGTGCGCTGGAGCGGCGAACTGCTGCCGCCAGGCGCCGGCGACTACACCCTGGCGGTGCGCGTGGCGCGCTGCTTCGATTGCAGCGGTCACGATCCGGTGCGCTTGTACATCGACGACAAGCTCGTCGTTGCCGGTAACGCCGAAGACAGGCACGTGCCGGCCGGCATGCACAACGCCGACGGTCGCAACGTGGAGACCGTGCTGCACTTCGACGACACCCGCCCGCGCAGGATCCGCCTGGAGATGGAGCATCGCGGACAGGACCAGGGCGTGCGCCTGGAATGGCTGGCACCGGCAGCCGCGCAGCTGACCGAGGCCGAGCAGGCAGTGGCGCAGGCCGATGCCGTGGTGGCCTTCGTCGGATTGTCGCCGGACGTGGAAGGCGAAGAGCTGCGCATCGACGTGCCGGGCTTCGACGGCGGCGACCGCAACGACATTTCCCTGCCCGCCCCGCAGCAGGCCCTGCTCGAACGCGCCAAGGCCTCCGGCAAACCGCTGGTGGTGGTGTTGATGAGCGGCAGCGCGGTGGCCGTGAACTGGGCCAGGCAGCACGCCGATGCGATCGTGGCGGCGTGGTATCCCGGCCAGTCCGGCGGTACTGCCATCGCCCGTGCGCTGGCCGGCGACGACAACCCCGGCGGGCGTTTGCCGGTGACGTTCTACCGCTCCACCAAGGACCTGCCGCCCTACGTCAGCTACGACATGAAGGGCCGCACCTACCGCTACTTCAAGGGCGAGCCGCTGTTCCCGTTTGGCCATGGCCTGAGCTACACCAGCTTCGCCTACACGGCGCCGCAACTGTCCACCGCCACCCTGCAGGCCGGCAACGCGTTGCAGGTGACCACGACCGTGCGCAACACCGGCTCGCGCGCCGGCGACGAAGTGGCGCAGGTGTATCTGCAGTACCCAAACCGCCCGCAGTCGCCGTTGCGCAGCCTGGTCGGATTCCAGCGCGTGCATCTTGCGCCGGGCGAACAGCGCGAGCTGACCTTCCAGCTGGATGCACGCGCCCTGAGCGATGTGGATCGCAGTGGTCAGCGCGCGGTGGAGGCTGGCGATTATCAGGTCTTCGTCGGTGGCGGACAGCCCGGCACCGGCGCGCCCGGCGCGGCGGCGGCGTTGACCATCCAGGGACGTTCGCCGCTGCCGAAGTGATCGACGCAGCCGCCAACCGCCAGCCGACATCGGCGGCCCAGGCCACTGATCGGCCAGGGTCATTGCGGCCGGCAAGCCACCGGCTGCGGTGGCGTCGCCAAGGCCTCGCGCACGGTGCCAGTGCCGCTCGATCGAGCCCGTTGAGGGAGCGACCGAATCCGGACGCCGGGCGGGACGCGACGACGAGCCCGTCGCTCGTCGTCACCTATCCGGTCACGCCGCGCGTCGCTCATCGTCCCTCCGTATCGTCGAGGAGCCGGAAAACCCAATCGCCGCGGGTGAGCGTTCATCGACCTCGCCAGGGTGGATGGCCCGTGCCATCGGCGTGCATGCCCGCCTGTGCGTGGTCGGCATGTGCGATCTGCCGGAGCAGGCGCGACACCGCTAAGTGCCTGCCCAAAGATCGTGCCTGCCGCGGATGTCGGCGATGGCGCCGTTTTGCTGGAAATCGGCAGCGCACACGCTGTCGCCCGGTAGCGTGTCCGGCGCTGTCCCGCGGTGCGGAGTCAGCCCCGATGTATGCGCCCGCACCATGGAGCGGCACCGGTGGCAAGGCCACCGTGGTCGCGGCCTGCTCCATCGCCGCCGCTGACCACGTACGGCGTCGAATTGTGCGGGCGCACTATGCATCTGCGGCGCACACGTTGTATGGTCATCGGGAATTGGTCATGCATAGGTCTCATCGCCGTCTCGCGCCCCGGCGCGGCCACCGGCGCCGATCTGCAGGCGTGCGACCGCTACAGTGAACCCACGGAGTCTTGAGGTCATGCACACCCGTCGCGACATCCTCCAGCTGCTCGGTGCCGGCGTGGGCGCCGGCATGCTCGCCAGTGCCCTGCCCGCCTTCGCGGCGGCGTCCGCCCCTGGCACCCGTGGCGTCGGCGGCTTCGTCAGCAAGCGCCCGCCCAAGGCGCAACGCCGATTCGTCAGCAAGGCGGTCGAGCAGCAGATCGCGCAGATCAAGGCGCAGATCGCCGATCCCGAGCTGGCTTGGCTGTTCGAGAACTGCTACCCCAACACGCTGGACACCACGGTGGAGACCGGCACCCGCAACGGCAAGCCGGACACCTTCGTCATCACCGGCGACATCCATGCGATGTGGCTGCGCGATTCCTCCGCGCAGGTGCACCCCTACGTGCCGCTGGCCAAGCGTGACCCGGCGTTGCGGCGCATGTTCCATGGCCTGATCCAGCGCCAGGCCGCCTGCATCACGCTCGATCCGTACGCCAATGCGTTCCTGCCCGATGGCCAGACCCAGCGCCTGAAGTGGTCGCTCAACGACATCACCGAAATGAAACCCGGCGTGGGCGAGCGCAAGTGGGAAGTGGATTCGCTGTGCTACCCGATCCGCATCGCGCACGAATACTGGCGCGCCACCGGCGATACCGCACCGTTCGACGATGACTGGCGCGAGGCGATGCACGTGGTGGTGCACACCTTCCGCGAGCAGCAGCGCAAGCACGACCGCGGCCCGTACGTGTTCCAGCGCCCCTCGCCGCTGGCCACCGAAACGCTGGTGCTGGAAGGCTACGGCCAGCCGACCAGACCCAACGGCATGATCCACTCGATGTTCCGTCCCTCCGACGATGCCTGCGTGTTTCCGCTGTTCGTGCCGGCCAACCTGTTCGCGGTGACCTCGCTGCGCCAGCTCGCTGCGATGAGCACCGCATTGCATCGCGACGCCGTGTTCGCCGCCGAGTGCAGCGCACTGGCCGATGAAGTGGAAACCGCAACCCGCCAGTTCGGCCAGCAGCGCGACAGCGATGGCCAGGCGTATTGGGCCTTCGAAGTGGATGGCTTCGGCAACCAGTTGTTCATCGACGACGCCAACGCGCCGGGCCTGCTCAGCCTGGCCTACCTGGGCTGCTGCGATCGCGCTGACCCGGTGTTCCTGCGCACCCGCCAGCTGGCGTGGAGCGAGCGCAACCCATATTTCTCGCGCGGCACCGCCGCCGAGGGCGTGGGCAGCCCGCACAGCGGCATGGGCACCATCTGGCCGATGTCCATCATCCAGTACGCGCTGGTCAGCGACGACGACGCGCAACTGCGCCAGTGCCTGCAGTGGCTCAAGACCACCCATGCCGGCACCGGCTTCATGCACGAGGCCTTCCACAAGGACAACCCAAGCACCTTCACCCGCGACTGGTTCGCCTGGGCCAACACCTTGTTCGGCGAACTGATCATCGACCTGCACCAACGCAAGCCCCAGCTGCTGCGCAGCGCCTGATCCATGCGCAGCGCCTGACCCAGCCCTTCTCCCGCATGCGAACAGCTGCCCCATTCCTTCTCCCGCATGCGGACAGCTGCCCCATTCCTTCTCCCGTATGCGGGAGAAGGTGCCCGAAGGGCGGATGAGGGCGCTCCCGCACCGGCCCATGATTGACGAGAGCAAACACCATGGCAACACGACGCGGCTTCCTCCAAGGCGCCATCGCCGCAGCCCTCTTCGGCAGCGGCGCACTTGCAACCGGACTGGCCCGCGCGCGCGCCGGCAACTACGCCCTCCCGGCCGACGCGCGCACTCGCGCCGATCTCACCCGGCATGTCGATGTATTCATCGGCACCGGCGGCCATGGCCACACCTTTCCCGGCGCCACGCTGCCGTTCGGCATGGTGCAGCTGAGCCCGGACACCTACAACGCGGTGTGGGATTCGTGCTCGGGCTATCACGAATCCGATGGCTCGATCATGGGCTTCTCGCACACCCATCTGTCCGGCACCGGCATCGGCGACATGCTGGATTTCCTGCTGGTGCCGGCCACCGGCGAGGTCAAGCTGGTGCCCGGCCCGCTGGATGATCCCGATGCCGGCTACCGCTCGCGCTACGACCATAGCGACGAAGCCGCATCGCCCGGCTACTACCGCGTGCGGCTGAAGGACAGCGGCGTGCATGCCGAGCTCACCGCCACCGCGCGCGCCGGCCTGCACCGCTATCACTTTCCCAAGGGCAAACCCGCACACGTGCTGCTGGACCTGTGCCATGGCATGCAGGACAAACCCGGCATTCCCACTCGCGTGAGCGATGCGCAGCTGCGCGTGGTCGATGCGCAAACCCTGACCGGCGGGCGCCGTGTCTATCAATGGGCCAAGGGGCGCTACATCTATTTCGCCCTGCGGCTGTCGCGGCCGTTCGCCAGCGTGCAGCTGTACGACGAAGATCGACCGCTGCCCGCCGGCACGCACAGCCGCGACGGCACCCACCTCAAGGCCGCGCTGCACTTTCCCGACGCCGCCGACGCTCCGTTGCTGATCAAGGTCGGCATCTCCGCCGTCAGCGCCGAGAACGCACTGGCCAACCTGGATGCCGAACTGCCGGACTTCGACTTCGCACGCGTGCATGCGCAAGCCGTCGCAGCCTGGGAGAAGGAACTCGCCCGCATCCGCATCGACAGCGACGACGAAGCACAACGGCGCATCTTCTACACCGGCCTGTATCACAGCCTGCTGGCGCCCACGCTGTTCTCCGACGTGGACAACCGCTACCGCGGCATGGACCTGCAGATCCACACCGCGCCCAGCGGCTACAACAACTACAGCACCTACTCGCTGTGGGACACCTACCGCGCCGCGCATCCGCTGCTCACCCTGGTGCAGCCAAAGCGCGTGCCCGACCTGGTGCAATGCCTGGTGCGCGGCGCCAACGAATGCCCGGACGGCGTGGGCATCTGGCCGCTGCAGGGCGTGGAAACCGGCTGCATGATCGGCTATCACTCGGCCGTGGTGCTGGCCGAAGCGCACGCCAAGGGCTTTACCGGCATCGACTACGAAGCCGCATGGCCGGCGTATCGCAAACGTGCGATGGACGACACCAGCCACGGCCTGGCGTATTACCGCACGCTCGGCTACATCCCGGCCGACAAGGTGGACGAAGCGGTCAGCCGTACCCTGGAATACGCCTATGACGACTGGGCCTGCGCGCACCTGGCGCAGGCGGCCGGTGCCAGCGCCGATGCCCGCGCGTTGCGCGCGCGCTCGCGCAACTATCGCAACGTGTTCAACCGCGACAGCGGCTTCGTGCAGGCGCGCCTGGAAGACGGCAACTGGGCCACACCGTTCGACCCGCGCGGCATGGGCCATGGCAAACAGTGGCGCGATTTCACCGAATCCAACGCCTGGCAGGCCACCTTCCTCAACCAGCACGACCTGTACGGCTACATGGACCTGTACGGTGGCCGCGATGGCTTCGTGGCCAAGCTGGACGAGCTGTTTTCCACCAGCTCCGAGCTACCGGCCGATGCGCCGCCAGACATCGACGGCATGGTGGGCCAGTATGCGCACGGCAACGAACCCAGCCACCATGTGGCCTATCTGTTCGCCTATGCCGGCCAACCGTACAAGACCCAGGCGATGGTGCGCCGGCTGCTGCGCGAGCAATACCACGACGCGCGCAATGGATTGTCCGGCAACGAGGACTGCGGGCAGATGAGCGCCTGGTTCTTACTCAGCGCCCTTGGCCTGTACGCGGTGGATCCAGTCAGCGGCAACTGGATCGTGGGCAGCCCATTGTTCAAGCGCGCAGAGCTCGACGTCGGCAACGGCCGCACGCTGCGTATCCTGGCCAAGGACAACAGCGCGCAGAACATCTATGTGCAGTCGCTGACCTTCAACGGCAAACCGCTCACCCGCGCCTGGCTACGCCACACCGAGCTGGCTGCCGGCGGCACGCTGGAATTTGCCATGGGGCCCAAGCCGAATCCGGCCTTCGGCGCGGACAAGAAGGATCTGCCACCGTCGTTCGCGTAATGGCAAGGCCCTACCTGCGCACGCGGCACTTTGGATTCTTGCTGCGCGATGCGGGATTTCGTTGCCTGCTCACGCACCCAGGGATCGCTTGGGCGCGATTGGTAGCCGCCTGTCCTTCTCCCGCAAGCAGGGATTGCTCTACCCCTGCTCCCGCAAACGGGAATTGCTCCATTCCTTCTCCCGCAAGCGGGAATTGCGCTATTCCTTCTCCCGCAAGCGGGAGAAGGTGCCCGAAGGGCGGATGAGGGCCAACGCACAAGCCGCCACACGCACACAATCCACTACCATCGTCACCCACTCACCACTCACTCGCCACCGTCGAGAATCGCCCATGCTGCGCGCCACATTCACCCCTCTCGTTCTGGCCCTGGCCTTCGCGCTCCCCATCACCGCGGTTGCCAAGGACGATCCCTGGCCCACCTTCGGCACGCAGGGCACGCAGTTCGTGCGCGACGGCAAGCCGTACCAGATCCTCTCCGGCGCCATCCACTTCCAGCGCATCCCGCGCGCCTACTGGAAGGACCGCCTGCAGAAGGCACGCGCACTCGGCTTGAACACGGTGGAAACCTACGTGTTCTGGAATCTGGTCGAACCGCAGCAGGGGCAGTTCGATTTCTCCGCCAACAACGATGTTGCCGCCTTCATCCGGGAAGCCGCCGCGCAGGGCCTCAACGTGATCCTGCGCCCGGGCCCGTACGTCTGCGCCGAATGGGAGGCCGGCGGGTATCCGGCCTGGCTGTTCGGCAAGGACAATATCCGCGTGCGCAGCCGCGACCCGCGCTTTCTGGCCGCAAGCCAGGCCTACCTGGATGCGGTGGCAAAGCAGGTGCAACCGCTGCTCAACCACAACGGCGGGCCGATCATCGCCGTACAGGTGGAAAACGAGTATGGCTCCTACGACGACGACCACGCCTACATGGCCGACAACCGCGCCATGTACGTCAAGGCCGGCTTCGACAAGGCCTTGCTGTTCACCTCCGACGGCGCGGACATGCTCGCCAATGGCACCTTGCCCGACACCCTGGCGGTGGTGAATTTCGCGCCAGGCGAGGCCAAGAGCGCGTTCGACAAACTGATCAAGTTCCGCCCCGAGCAACCGCGCATGGTGGGCGAATACTGGGCAGGCTGGTTCGATCACTGGGGCACGCCGCACGCCAACACCGATGCCAAGCAACAGACCGAAGAGCTGGAATGGATCCTGCGCCAGGGCTATTCGGCCAACCTGTACATGTTCGTGGGCGGTACCAGTTTCGGCTTCATGAATGGCGCCAATTTCCAGGGCAACCCCAGCGACCATTACGCCCCGCAGACCACCAGCTACGACTACAACGCCATGCTGGACGAAGCCGGCCAGCCCACCCCCAAGTTCGCGCTGATGCGCGATGCCATCGCCCGCGTCACCGGCGTGCAAGCACCGGCGCTCCCCGCCCCGATCGCGACCACCACACTGCCGGAAACTTCACTGCGCGAATCGGCCTCGCTATGGGACAACCTGCCAACCCCGATCGCCATCGACACCCCGCAGCCGATGGAGCACTTCGGCCAGGACTACGGCTACATCCTCTACCGCACCACCATCACCGGCCCGCGCAAGGGTTCGCTGTATCTGGGGGAGGTGCGCGACGTAGCGCGTGTATATGTGGATCAGCAGCCAGTGGGCAGCGTCGAACGGCGTTTGCAACAGGTCTCCACCGACGTGGACATTCCCGCTGGCCAACACACGCTGGATGTCCTGGTCGAAAACAGCGGCCGCATCAACTACGGCCCGCGCATGGCCGACGGCCGCGCCGGCCTGGTCGACCCGGTGCTGCTGGACAACCAACAACTCACCGGCTGGCAGGCCTTCCCGCTGCCGATGCGTTCGCCCGACAGCCTCCGCGGCTGGACCCGCAAGCCCGTACAAGGCCCCGCGTTTCACCGCGGCAACCTGCGCATCGGCACCCCCACCGACACCTATCTGGACATGCGCGCCTTCGGCAAGGGCATCGCCTGGGCCAACGGCGTCAACCTGGGCCGCCACTGGAACATCGGCCCGCAGACGGCGCTGTATTTCCCAGCGCCGTTCCAGCGCAAGGGCGACAACGCGGTGGTGGTGTTCGACCTGGACAGCACTGCCAAGCCCAGCGTGCGCGGCCTGGAACAGCAGGTGTGGATCAAACCCAACGATTGACCACGCCCGCTGTTCCAGAAGCGGGAATGCGATCGCAGCGGCGCAAATGCAAGCGCCGTCCTTCGTCAGTCACTTACTCGGCAACGTCTAGCGTTGCCGGCAGGCGCGCTTGCTCAAGAACCTGTTGCACCTGCTCGGCCAGTAGCTCCAGGCAGAACGCCAGTTCGTCCATCCGGATCGCCGCACGCGGGGCTTGCTCTTCGCTGCGTGTGCGCGGCTCGGCCATGCGCGCCAAAAAACGCATGTGGTCTCCCAGCTTTTGCAAACGGTACTGCGCCTGCTCTGGCAGGTAGTAGCCGGGCAGTGAGCCGGCTGCGTTGGGCCCTCGTCTCATCCATCCTCCAGCAGCAGGTAAGTGGCGCCGTTAGCTGCGGCACTTGGCTTGAATGCTACCAGCTAAGCAGAGCAATTTTTCCGGTTTTAATTGCACCATCTAATTTGAAGCAAAATATTTGTTGACTCATTAACGATGGTGAACGTATCATATGCTTCATGTCGAATCATGCAGTCAATTTTACTCTATCCGAACTGGCCGATACCCGTATGGGCTACCCGTTCAGAGGCGCGATCCCTGAAGTCGCTGACGGCAGCGTCCGCGTCATCCAGACCAGGGACGTAACGCGCGCCGGCCTTTGCGCCTACAACGCGCTTGTTGCCACAGAAGTCGAAGGGCGCAAAGAGCCTGATTGGCTACAGGACCAGGACATCGTCTTCATCGCCAGGGGCGCACATACCTTCGCAGCGCTGGCACAGGCACCGCCGCCGCGCACGCTTTGCTCGCCCCACATCTATGTCATCCGGGTCAAGACGCCACACCGGTTGTTGCCAGCCTTTCTTGCATGGCAGCTCAACCAGGCCCCGGCGCAACGTTACCTGCGCCAATCTGCCGAAGGCAGCAACCAGCTAAGCATTCGCCGCGCCGTTCTGGACAGCACCCTGATTCGATTACCCCCGCTACAGGTCCAATACGCCGCCATCGCCATCGACCAGGCCGCACAGGCCGAGCGCGCCACCCTCCACGCACTGATCGACAACCGCACCACCGAGCTGGCGATCTTCGCCGAGCGCCTTCTCGCCTAAGCCTTTGGAATTTTCATGAGCAAGACCGATATCGCCCAGGACACCATCAACGCCGCCGTGTGGGGCGCCTGCGACACCTTCCGCGGCACCGTGGATCCCAGCGTTTACAAGGACTATGTGCTGACCATGCTGTTCCTGAAGTACGTCTCCGACGTCTGGCAGGACCACTATGACGACTACAAGGCCAAACACGGCAACAAGCCCGGCCTGATCGAAGAACTGCTCAAGAGCGAGCGCTTCGTGCTGCCGCACAGCGCCAACTTCTACACCCTGTACGACCAGCGCCACCGCCCCGGCAATGGCGAGCGCATCGACACCGCCCTGCACGCCATCGAAGACGCCAACCTGGGCAAGCTGCGCGACGTATTCCAGGACATCAGCTTCAACGCCAACAAACTCGGCGAAGAACAGCAGAAGAACGACCTGCTGCGCCACCTGCTGGAAGACTTCGCCAAGCCCGCGCTCAATCTGCGCCCCTCGCGCATCGGCCAGCTGGACATCATCGGCAACGCCTACGAGTACCTGATCAAGAACTTTGCCTCCAGCAGCGGCAAGAAGGCCGGTGAGTTCTATACCCCGCCGGAAGTCTCCGCGTTGATGGCGCGCCTGATGGACCCGCAACCAGGCGACGAGATCTGCGACCCCACCTGTGGCTCCGGCTCGTTGCTGCTCAAGTGCGGCCGCCTGATCCGCGAGCGCACCGGCACCGGCAAGTACGCGCTGTACGGCCAGGAAGCCATCGGCAGTACCTGGGCGCTGGCCAAGATGAACATGTTCCTGCATGGCGAGGACAACCACCGCATCGAATGGGGCGACACCATCCGCAATCCCAAGCTGCTGGCCGGCAACCACCTCAAGGACTTCGACATCGTCGTCGCAAACCCGCCGTTCTCGCTGGAAAAGTGGGGCCACGACAGCGCCGACAACGACCCGCACGACCGCTTCCGCCGCGGCCTGCCGCCACGCACCAAGGGCGACTACGCCTTCATCCTGCACATGATCGCCACCATGAAGCCGCGCAGCGGCCGCATGGCCGTGGTGGTGCCGCATGGCGTGCTGTTCCGTGGCGCCGCCGAGGGCCGCATCCGCCAGAAGCTCATCGACGAAAACCTGCTGGACGTGGTGATCGGCCTGCCGGAAAAGCTGTTCTACGGCACCGGCATCCCGGCCGCCGTGCTGGTGTTCCGCACCAAGAAAAAAGACAAGAACGTGCTGTTCATCGACGCCAGCCGGCAGTACCAGGACGGCAAGAACCAGAATCTGCTGCGCGAAAGCGATCTACAGCGCATCCTGGACACCGTGCAGGCGCGCCAGAGCGTGGACAAGTACGCCTACCTGGCCAGCCCGTCCGAGATCGCCGGCAACGACTACAACCTCAACATCCCGCGCTACGTGGATACCTTCGAGGAAGAAGCCGAAATCGACCTGATGGCCGTGCGCCGCGAGCGCGAGCAGCTCAAGGCCGAACTGGCCAAGCTGGAGGAGCAGATGGCTGGGTATCTGAAGGAACTGGGCTATGAATAAGCGCACGCAGCCTGAACTGCCGACGACTCCGCAAGCCCCTGCCGCAGGCCACTCATCTGCGCCCCATGGCGAACTGGTGCTTTACGCCACAGACGATGGCACCGCTCGCTTCTACCTGCGCGCGGAGAACGGCAGCGTCTGGCTCAGCCAACTTGAACTAGCGGAGCTGTTCCAGACCACCAAGCAAAATATCAGCCTGCATGTCAAAAATGTCATATCAGACAATGAGTTAGTGGAGCTCACAGTTGTCAAGGAAGACTTGACAACTGCCGCCGACGGCAAGCGCTACCGCACCAGGCTCTACAACCTGGACATGATCCTGGCCATCGGCTACCGGGTGAAATCCCCGCGTGGCACCCAGTTCCGCCAGTGGGCCACCACCCATCTGCGCGAGTACCTGGTCAAGGGTTTCGTGATGGACGACGCGCGCTTGAAGGACCCGGCCGGCTGGGACCACTTCGACGAGCTGCTGGAGCGCATCCGCGAGATCCGCACCTCGGAGAAGCGCTTCTACCAGAAGATCCGCGACCTGTTCGCCCTGTCGGTGGATTACCGCGACGACGACACCGCCACCGGCCAATTCTTTGCCGTGGTGCAGAACAAGATGCTTTACGCCGTCACCCAGAAGACCGCCGCGCAACTGATCGTGGAACGTGCCGATCCCGACCAACCCAATATGGCGCTGACTGGCTGGAAGGCCGGGCGCGTGCGCAAGACCGATGTCATCGTGGCCAAGAACTACCTGCACGCCGAGGAAATCACCCAGCTCAACCGCATCGCCGCGATGTTCCTGGATTACGCCGAGGACCGCGCCAGCCAGCGCCAGGACCTGAGCATGGACGACTGGCGCCAGTACGTGGACCGCTTCGTCCAATTCAACGAACGGCCGTTGTTGAAGGATGCCGGCACTGTCAGCCACGAGCGCATGCAGCAGATCGCACATGAGCGTTATGCGGCGTTTGATGCGAAGCGGCGCAAGGAAGAGGCTTTGGCGGCGGACAAGGAAGACATCAAGGCGCTGGAGTCGGTGGAAAGGTTGGCGCGCAAAGGAGGCAGTCGTGCTTCCGAATGACGAGAGTAACGCGATGCCAAAAACACCTTTTTTATTCCCAACCGGCAATCCCGCATGTGGCTTCTTGCCTACCGCTCACATCACATCAACCGTCGATACGAAGAAAAGTTACAAGGAAAGCCGTGATGCTACCTGAAGGCTGGAGCCGCCGACCGCTTCACGAAGTTGCGGATGTGCGCACTGGAGTGGCGAAAGGGAAAACTGGTCTGACTGACCCGGTGGAACTTCCTTATCTTCGCGTGGCGAACGTGCAGGATGGCTTTATCGACCTAAGCGAGGTAAAGACGATTGCCGTGGAACGGCATCAGATCGATCGGTACTCGCTCCAGGCGGGCGACATCCTGATGACCGAGGGCGGCGACTTCGACAAACTGGGACGAGGTGCCGTTTGGAATGGTGCGCTCGCCCCATGCCTGCACCAAAACCATGTCTTCGCGGTCCGTGCACAGCGCGAGCTGGTCAATCCCCTATTCCTATCCGCGCTGTCCGGAAGCGAATACGGGCGCACTTATTTCCTGGGTTGCGCCAAACGCAGCACCAACCTCGCAAGCATCAACTCCTCTCAGTTGAAGGCCTTTCCAGTCTTGCTACCTCCCGTCCCGGAGCAGGATCGCATCGCCCGCATCCTCTCCACCTGGGATCAGGCCATCGCCACCACTGAATTGCTCCTTGCAAACGCCCGCGCACAGCGGAAAGTGCTGACCAAGCAACTCTTCATCCATGGACGACACAGCAGTATGACTACACATGGATGGAAATTTGCCAACTTTGATGAAATTTTCGAGCGCGTGACACGGCGCAACTCGGTTGCGAACTCAAACGTACTCACCATCTCCGGTACTCGCGGGCTTGTGAGCCAGCGCGACTATTTCAACAAGTCTGTCGCAAGCGAAAATCTCACTGGCTACACGCTCCTTGAGCGTGGCGAATTTGCTTACAACAAGAGTTATTCTGCGGGCTACCCCATGGGCGCGATCAAGCCGTTGACGCGCTATGACCGAGGCGTGGTGTCGAGCCTTTACATTTGCTTCCGTTTCCGTGATGGAGAAGAGGCGGATGCAGATTTCTTCCGGCATTACTTCGAGGAAGGCATGCTCAATGAAGGACTTTCGGGTATCGCGCAGGAGGGCGCGCGCAATCATGGATTGCTCAATGTCGGTGTCGGCGACTTCTTCAAACTGCGGCTGCATATTCCGGATGTGACAGAGCAACGGCGCCTCGCTGCCATCCTGAATATGGCCGAGAAAAAAGAACAACTGATCGCAGCGCAATTGGACAAACTCCGCGATGAGAAGAAGGCTCTCATGGCCCAACTCCTCACCGGCAAACGCCGCGTGCGCCTGCCCACCGACGAAGCGAGCGCCGCATGAGCCACAGCGCCCCCGACACCCGCGAACAGGCCAGCGCGCAGCTGCCCGCCCTGCACCTGCTCTGTAACCTGGGCTGGCACTACCTGAGCGCCGCCGAGTGCCTGGCGCTGCGCGGCAGCACCCGCGAAGTGCTGCTGGTGCCGCGGCTGCTGGAGGTGCTGCAAACGCGGCGCTACACCTACAAGGGCCAGGAGTACCCACTTTCGCCCGGCGCCATCGACCAGATCGTGCGCGAGCTGTCGGCATTGCCGCTGGGCGATGGGTTGCTGGCAGCCAACGAGCGGCTGTACCAGTTACTCGCACTGGGCATCACCGTCACCGAGTTCATGCCCGACGGCAAGAAGCACCAGCCCACCATCGCGGTGATCGACTGGGCCGATGCGGCTAAAAATCGCTGGGACATCACTGAAGAGTGCGGGGTGCTGTCCGCGCAGGGCACGCACACGCGCACGCCGGACATCGTGGGCTACGTCAATGGCCTGCCGCTGGTGGTGATCGAGGCCAAGCGCCCGGCTGCCGGGCATGCCGGCAAGTCGATGGTGGACGAGGCCATCAGCCAGCAGTTGCGCAACCAGCGCAGTGAGGAGATTCCGCAGCTGTTCGCTTACGCGCAGCTGCTACTGGCGCTCAGTCTGACCGAGGCGCGCTACGGCACCACCCAGACCCCGGCCAAATTCTGGGCGCGCTGGCGCGATGAGCAGTTCGACGAGGCGTATCTGCATCGCCTCAAGAACGCCGCCTTGCCCGCGGCCACGCGCGATGCGCTGCTGGCCGGCAAGCCGGCACCGCTGCGCGCCTACTGCCAGGCGCTGTGGGCGCACCCCATGCTGCCCACCGAGCAGGACCGGCTGCTGGCCGGCGTGCTCACGCCAGCCCGCTTGCTGGAGGTGCTGCGCAACTTCGTGCTGTTCGACCGCAAGGTGGGCAAGCTGGTGGCGCGCTACCAGCAGTTCTTCGGTATCCGTGCATTGCTGGCACAACTGCGCACGTTTCGGCCCGATGGCGGCCGCGAGGGCGGCGTGCTCTGGCACACCACCGGCTCGGGCAAGAGCTTCACCATGGTGTTCCTGACCAAGGCGCTGCTGCTGGATGAGGCCCTGCAGGAATGCCGGGTGCTGGTGGTCACCGACCGCACCGACCTGGAAACCCAGCTGGCGCGCAACTTCCTCAGCGGCGGCGCGTTCGGCTCGGCAGTCGCCACCCGCAAGGACGGTGAACGCAGCAAGGCCACCACCGGCCGCGACCTGGCGCAGCGCATCGGCCAGGGCAATGAGCGCATCACCTTCTCGCTGGTGCAGAAATTCACCACTGCCGCCAAGCTGCCCGAGTGCCGCAATCCCTCGCCGGATCTGATCGTACTGGTGGACGAAGGCCACCGCAGCCACGGCGGCGAAACCCACGAACGCATGCGCAAGGCGCTGCCCAATGCGGCCTATCTGGCCTTCACCGGCACCCCGCTGCTGAAGGACGAAAAGACCGCCAACAAGTTCGGCCCGATCCTGCACGCCTACTCGATGCAGCGCGCGGTGGAAGACCAGACGGTGGCGCCGTTGCTGTACGAAGAACGCGTGCCGGAGCTGGATGTCAACGAAGCGGCGGTGAACCGCTGGTTCGACAAGATCACCGCCGGCCTGTCCGAGGCGCAGAGCAGTGATCTGAAGAAAAAGTTCGCCAGCAAGCGCGCGGTGTATGGCGCCGAAAACCGCATCGAACTCATCGCCTGGGACATCGCCGCCCACTACCACGAGCACGTCAAACCACTGGGATTGAAGGGCCAGGTGGCCACCGACAGCAAGCGCGACGCGATCCGCTACAAGCGCGCATTGGACCAGACCGGCCTGGCCAGCAGCGCCGTGGTGATCTCCCCACCCGACACCCGCGAGGGCAACAGCACGGTAGACGAAGACAATGCGCCGGACATCCACAAGTGGTGGAAGCAGACCATCACCGATGCGCGCATCAGCCCGGACGACTACGAGCGCGAAACGGTGCACGCCTTCGGCGGGGAGGGCGAGCCGGATCTGCTGATCGTGGTGGACAAGCTGCTCACCGGCTTCGACGAGCCGCGCAATGGCGTGCTGTACATCGACAAACCGCTGAAGGGCCATAACCTGATCCAGGCAGTAGCACGGGTGAACCGCCTGCACGATGCCAAGCGCCATGGCCTGCTGGTGGATTACCGCGGCATCCTGCCGGAGCTGGATACCGCCGTGCGCGCCTACCGTGATCTGGAAACCCGCACCCAGGCCGGTTTCGATGTAGCCGACCTGGAGGGGCTGTACTACGCGGTCAGCAGCGAATACGAACGCTTGCCCTCCCTGCATACGCGGCTATGGGCGTTCTTCGACGGCATCACCAACCGCCGCGACCTTGAACAGTTCCGACAACGGCTGATCCCGCACTTCGTCCGGGGCGCCGATGGCGAGGACTACGACGAACGCCAGGCCGTGCGCGAGGACTTCTATGCGGCACTGACTGCGTTCGGCCTGTGCCTGCAGACCGCCTTGTCCTCGCGCAGCTTCTTCGAAGACACTGCATTTCCCGACGCACTGATCGATCGCTACAAACAGGATCTGCGCTTTTTCTCTGGCCTGCGGCTAACGGCCCGCCAGGATGCGATGGAAACGGTGGACTACGGCGTCTACGAAGAACAGATCCGCAAGCTGGTGGACAAACAGGTGATCGGGCGCGAGGTCCGCGAACCGGAAGGCGCCTATGTGGTGCACGAACTGGGACAGACGCAGGATCCGGACACCTGGTCGGAGGAAAAAACCCGCAACGAAGCGGATCTGATCCAGACCCGGCTACGCAAGACCATCGAACAGGACCTGGCCGGCGATCCATACGCGCAAAAGGTCTTCGGCGAGCTGCTGCGGCAGGCCATCGCCGAGGCAGCCGCCATGTTCGACCATCCGTTGAAACAGTATGCGGTGCTGCGCGCATTCGAGCAGCGCCTGCAGAACGAACAGCCCCCTGGAATTCCTGATGCGTTGGCCGACAAGCCGCAGGCCAGTGCGTATTTCGGTGCCATCCGTCTCACGCTGGGCGAACAAGCCATGGATGCCAATAGCGTTGAACGGATGACGGTGCTGGTGACGCTGGCCATCACCATCGACGAGGTGGTACGCAATGCGGTGGCAGAACATTCGTTAAACCCGCACAGCATCGAGTCCCAGATTCGTCAGACGCTGCTTCCGGCGATGTTCGATCTGCTTGGGCTGGATCACGCCAAGGCCATCGTGGACCAGGTGATCCACATCGTGCGCATCGGGCGCAGCCGCGCGTGACAGATGCCGCCCCACAAGCCCACATGGTGGTGACCTATGGCGAGCGCCTTATTCGCTGCCAGATCCACCGTTCCCCCACCCGACCCATCACGCGCGTGGCGATCCATGTGGAGCCGGATGGTCGCGTCCGGCTGGATGCGCCGCTGCAGGCAACCGACGCACAGATACGACAGGCCCTCACCCGGCGTGCACGCTGGATTCACCTGCACCTGACTGCGATCGAAAGCCGCCTGCGGCACGTCACGCCCTACGCCTACGTCAGTGGCGAAACCGTGCTGCATCTGGGCAGACGCTATCGGCTGAAGGTGATCCCTGACGCAGAGCAGAACGGCGTGCGCCTGCGTGGCGGCTATATCGAAATACGCGTCACCAGCCGGGCGCCCGAGGCGGTACGCGCCGCGCTGGACCGGTGGCAGCGCGAGCGTGCCAGACAGGTGTTGCCGCAGCGCGTCGCCGACATGGCCGCGCATCTACGCTGGCTCAGGCAGCCACCGCCCCTCGCAGTGCGAACGATGCAGCGGCAATGGGGCAGTTGCTCGCCTCTGGGCAGGATCAGCCTGAATCTGGCACTGATCCGTGTCCCCACGGTTTGCATCGACTACGTCATCCTCCACGAGCTGTGTCACCTGAAGCTTCACAACCACGGCAAGGGCTTCTACCGATTGCTCGACGCGCATATGCCCGACTGGCGGAATGTAAAGCGTCGCCTGGATGGCCTAGCGGAGCTTGCACTACGTCAGTGAGAGGTATTTCCACCGCAAGCTGAGCGTTCACCCGACGGTGGCGATGCACCAGTTGGGAATGCCCCCGGCGCCTGCCCAGGAAGCCAGGGCCTAACGCCGCCCAAGGCAGATTTCCGTCGCCCCCTTCAGCCGCGACGCGTGCCGCCGTTATCAGAACGTCCGGTGCCGCCGCGCCGCCTGCTACCGTGGATGTATCGGGCGGACCAGATTCCAGGCAAGATCACCGGCTGACCCCGTTACGGATGCGCTTGCTTGCGACGTTGACGGCTTGATTGCAGGTTCCAGGAGCGTTGCATGTCCTCGTCCACCGTTACGCAAGATTCCGTTCCCGCCGATGCGGAGTACACCCAGCAGGCGTTCGCCGAGCAGGTCCACGGCAAGCCCATGGACAGCACTGAGGCGGCGCACCGGATGGCCTTCCTGTGCCAGACCGAATCGGCAAAGAAGCCGCAGACGCTGTTGCCGCCGCAGGTCCGCGACGACAACGCGGCCTGAGCACGCCGAACACGCGAACCGCTGGCGAGCGCAATCTGCAATCGCCAGTCGTTCGCTGGCTCACTTGAACGCCTGAAGCACCGTGAGCAGGCTGGTCAGGTCACCGGCCACGCCAGTCTGCGCCATCTTTCCGCCGGCACCGGCGGCCGCGCGGGTGTCCATGCCATCGACCTCCATCACGCCCTGCGCCCGCGCAAGGGCGTTTTGCTGTTGCTGCGCCGCGACGGCGTTCTGGAACAGGACATCGGTAGCGTGCGCCACGGCCTGGTAGGCCGAGCCCAGCGCAATCGCCGGCGCTTTGCCTGCAACCTCGACGTTGGACCGGGTGACGGCGTCGGTAATCTGGTCATTGACTGCAGCTGGAAAGACCATGCTCGGCTCCTGAGTGGACGCAATGCACGAGGTGATGCGCCCTGGCCGCCAACGGCCTGCGCGCGGCGTCGCGATTCACCGGCCAGGGTGCGGCGCACTGCGGTGCCGTTCCGATAGCGGCGCACACGCGCAGGGCTGAATCGGTGCCATGCAGCTTCGCAACGCGCGTCGCAGCACCGGTGTGTCGTCCAGGCACCACCGGGCGATCGGGCTATCGTGCGAGGTCAGCGCCATCGGCTGCGCGGCATAAAATTTCCAGAACACCATGACATCGGCGTACGTGGGCGCGTGGTGATGCCGCGACGACAGAGACATGCCAACGCCCGCACCTTTCCTGCCTGCTGCCTCGCTGGCGGCCGCGCATGGTCGGCCACGACTGCAGGGGAGGACCGAGCACGGCCAGACGGAGCACCGCGGGCAGACCTCGGCTGGATGCGGACGGCGCACCCGGAGTCGGAGTGTCCGACTGGTCCATGAGGATTTCGAGCGCCGACGCCACAATCGTTCTGCCAGTCGCTCCCGAGCACAGGTATGCAATAGATGCTAAACAGGTCTCCATGCACTCCATACAGCACGGGACCCCGATGTTTTCCACGCGCTTGCTGACCTGCCTTGTTGCCAGTCTTGCTGCCTGCAGCGCGCAGGCAGGCTCTCCTTCTTCTCCGGCGTCGCCCATCGTGCGCAGCGAATTCATCGCCGACCCTGCCCCTACGCCACAGGCGCATGCCTCCACCTTGCTGGAAACCCGCGATGGGCAGCTGCTGGCGGCCTGGTTCGGCGGTACGCGCGAAGGTGCGCCCGACGTCGGCATCTGGCTGGCGCGGCGTGGCGCGCAGCAGTGGCAGGCCCCGCAACGCATCGCCGATGGCGCGCATGCCGGCAAGCACGGTGTCGATGTGCCGGCCTGGAATCCGGTGCTGTTCCAATCAACCAGCGGGCCGGTGCAGCTGTATTACAAACTCGGCCCCAACCCGCGGCAGTGGTGGGGGCTGCGGCTCACCTCCATGGACAGCGGCGCGACATGGTCGGCACCGCAGCGCTTGCCGGACGGCATCCTTGGGCCGATCAAGAACAAGCCCGTGCAGCTGCCGGGCGGGCGCATCCTGGCGCCCAGCAGCAGCGAAGACCGCGGCTGGCGCGCGCATCTGGAATGGAGCGACGACGATGGCGCGCACTGGCAGCGCGGCATGCCGCTCAACGACCCGGGCGTGATCGGCGCGATCCAGCCCAGCCTGTTGCTGCATGCCGATGGACGCGTGCAGGCGCTGGGCCGCAGCCAGCAGAACAAGCTCTTCAGCATCTTCTCCGACGATGGCGGCCTGCATTGGCAACCGATGCAACTGCTGGATGTGCAAAATCCCAATTCCGGCACCGACGCGGTACTGCTGCGCGACGGCCGCGCCTTGCTGGTCTACAACCCCGCCATTGCCGGCAACAACTGGTGGGAGGGACGCGGCACGTTGGCGGTGGCACTATCGGACGATGGTGTGCACTGGCAGCGAGTGCTCACGCTGGAAGACAGCGCCAAGGACGAATTTTCGTATCCTGCCGCGATCCAGACCCGCGATGGGCTGGTCCACATCAGCTACACATGGAGGCGCCAGCGCATCAAGCATGTGCTACTCGATCCCACGCGAATCGACGCATGCGGCCCCTGCCAGGCGCCCGCCCCCGCAACGCAGTCTGAGCGCTGCACAACGGCATGCGGCCACGTCGCCGATCCTTCGTCGTGATGACGGTGGCTTCGCCTCCACGGATTCGCCAGTAGCGTTGCATGCCGATCATCGTCGGTGAGCTACCGCCAAGACGAGGAATGCGATGCGACGCGTCGATCAACCACGCCCGCCGGGCACGCCTGTCGGACTGCCAGAGCAGGATGCGTCCAATGCGAATGCACCCGCGCGCGATGTCCCACCCGCACACTCCGCGCCCGAACGCCCTACCGGCATACTCGGCGGCCTGATCAGATATGTGCCTGGCTACCGGTCCGGTCGCCCCCGTGTGCCACCGACCGTTGGCGCTTCACCATTGCAGCGCTCCACAGCGCTTCGCCCGTACCGCGACGTCCTGTCGCAATGGCAACGACACTACCGCGCAGATCGCAGCCGCTGGCACAGCGCATGGCGCCAGGCCAACAGCAACGATCCGCAGGTCGAAACAAGAACGGCCCGGGCGCTCAAGGCAACAGCCGACATGCTGGAAGACGCAACCCTACCGGGGCGGGTAGCGCTGGAGCTGCACTCAGTTCCCCTTCCGCAATTTCCCGATCAGGCATACCGTCTTTCTCATCTGCAGCACATGACGATCAACGCAGCGGGGTTGATGGAGCTTCCGGCCACCATGCAGCAATTCGCGAGCCTGGAAACACTGACGCTTGCGCACAATCCGCTTGACTCGCTACCTGCATCCATCGCAAGCCTCAGCCGATTGCGTGAGCTTTCCATCCTTTCCTGCCCGGAATTGAAGGAACTTCCCGAACGCCTGGCGAGCACCAATGCATCCGGCGAGCACGAGGGGTTGGTCAACCTGCAGAAGCTGCAGCTGGTGGGGACCGGGATCACATCGCTTCCGGCTTCCATCACCGGCCTGCAAAACCTGAAAACCCTACAGATACGCAATTCGCCGCTGTCCAACCTTGCCCCGGCCATCCATCGAATGCCTAGGCTGGAAGAACTCGATTTGGAAGGCTGCACAGCGCTGTGCAACTATCCGCCGATTTTTGGCGGCAGTGCGCCATTGAAACGACTGCGTCTGAAAGACTGCAGCAACCTGCGCACCCTGCCGCTGGACATTCACCGCCTGACGCAACTCGAAGAACTCGACCTGCGAGGCTGCGAGAATCTCTCCAGACTGCCCTCGTCGATCGCCAGATTACCTGCCAGTTGCACGATCCGGCTGCCGCCGCATTTACAGGCCGAACTCGACCGTCTTCGTCTGATTGCACGCCCCGCCGAACCAGGGCAGACTGGCCCAGCCCCCCCGGATCTCTCGCCACCTGTTGCCGGCAATCAAGCCAGCGCATCCTCCTCGGCGCCCACAACCGAACCTCTGCACAAGGTTGCGCTCGAACGCATCGAAGCCACCGCACAGGCCATGCTGAGCACGGTCATCGATCAGGAAAGAAATCCCTTTCTGGAAGGCGCCCCCTCCTATCTTCCACAAGAGCGCGACGCAGGAACTCCCACCACCTTCGGTCAGATCCCGGCATTGAAGAAAATGCTGGAGGAAAGCAGGGATGGTCATTTCCTGGCACGGGTGAGCGACATCGCAGGCCCATCCCCCAGAGTCGAAGACCCGTCCGAGGAAGGCCTCCGCAGCCACTACACGAACGTCAGCAACTGGAAGGCGCAGAAGAGCGCGCACCTGGGCATCGTCGATCATCTCGGGCAGTTCGTTTATCACCAAGCAAGCCAGCTCAATGCAGAGACGCTGGCCAGGGCAGTCCAGATGTGGAAGACCCGGGAGTTGATTGTCGATGCATACCCCGAAGAACGGGAACGCTTTCCCTCCTTCCCACTGCACATTCCCGAGCAGGTCGGCGACGACGCAGATAGCGAACAGCACACAACCTCGGAACCTTCACACCATCAATAGCGGCAAACGCCACATGCAGAGCGGCCAATCGGGCATCGCCGTCGTCGTGCCTGAGCAGGTCGGGCGGCGCCTCCCGTGGCCGAACGATCCGTTGGGCGTGTTTCACTCTTGCCGCAACGCGTCCACCATCCTTTGTACCCGCACGATATCGGTCCGCTGATAGTCTCCGCCCAGGTCACGGATATACGGGTGCGGAGACGGCACCTGGGCGGCGATCATGCCTCGCGCCGACGCATGGAATTCGTGGGCGCCGGTATGCTGCCGTACGGTGCGGATGTTGTGCTCGGATAGCCCGGCACCCGGCATGACGCCGATGCGCCCACCTGCCTGCCGCACCAACGCGGCGATGGTGTCGATTCCCTCCGGCGCACTCGCACGTGCGCCCGACGTCAGCACGCGTTCGCAGCCAAGCGCAATCGCATCTTCCAGCGCGCGCGCAGGTTCGGCACTGACGTCGATCGCACGATGGAAGGTCACGCCCAGCGGGCCAGCCGCCTCGATCAACACGCGCATCGTCTCCATATCGACCTGGCCATGCCGATCCAGCGCGCCCAGCACCACGCCATCGCAGCCCAGCGCAACGCACTGCTGCACATCGCGGCGCATCGCCTCCACCTCATCGGCACTGAACACGAAGTCGCCCAAGCGCGGGCGTATCAGCACATACAGCGGAATCCGCAAGCGCGCGCGCACCACCGCCAGGGTGCCGAACGATGGCGTCAGCCCACCGCCATCCAGCCCGCCGCACAACTCCACCCGCATCGCCCCGCCGTCCTGCGCGGCCACGGCCGATGCCACCGAATCGGCCGCCACTTCCAGACCCAGCGCGCTCATGCGGCCGGCTCGGTGGTGTAGTGGCTGTCGCCGGGCACCAGCAGATCCTGCCGCTGCGCATCGCAGACCGCGTAGCTGAAGCCCTTCTGGATCGCGAAGGCGCCCACCTCGCCACGCGTGTTCATCGCCAGGAATCCCACCTGCAGCGTGCGCGTCAGCTCCGGCTTGCGGCGGATCAAGCGCATCACCACCTCGCGGCAGGCATCGGCCGGCGACTTGCCCTGGCGCATCATTTCCACCACCGCAAAGCTGCCGACATTGCGGATCACCTCTTCGCCCACGCCAGTGGAGGTGGCGCCGCCCACCTCGTTGTCCACATACAGGCCGGCGCCAATGATCGGGCTGTCGCCGACCCGCCCGTGCATCTTCCACGCCATGCCGCTGGTGGTGCACGCGCCGGACAGATTGCCGTGCGCATCCAGTGCAATCATGCCGATGGTGTCGTGGTTGTCCTTGCCGCCGGGCAGCTTGGCGTCGCGCCAGGCGCGGTTTTCCACGTTGGCCTCGGGCGAATACTGGGAAGTCTTCAGCCATTGCTTCCACGCCGCTTCCGAACTCGGCGTCAGCAGCTTGGTTTGCGGAAAACCCTGCGCAAGCGCGAACTGCCGCGCGCCGTCGCCCACCAGCATCACATGCGGGGTCTTTTCCATCACCGCGCGTGCCACCGAAATGGCATGCACCACGTCTTCCAGCGACGCCACCGCGCCGCAATTGCCCAGGTGATCCATGATGCAGGCGTCCAGCGTCACCCGCCCATCGCGATCCGGATACCCGCCCAGGCCCACCGTGGGATTGTTCGGATCCGCTTCGGGCACGCGCACACCGGCCTCCACCGCATCCAGCGCCATGCCACCGGTACTCAGCAGCTTCCACGCGGCCTGGTTGGCGGCCACGCCGAAATCCCAGGTGGAAATCACCCGCGCCTGGCCTTTGGGCAACGCTGCGGGACGTACCGCCGACGTACCCGCGGCCGCGGCCTGCGCACGCGCGCCCCATCCGGCCAGGCCGGAAGCGATGGCGCCCAGCGTGGCGCTCTTGAGGAAATGACGACGTTGAATCATCCAGGCGAACTCCGTAACGGAAACAGATGCCGCGCACTGCGCCGCAGCCTCCCATCATGCGGCAGCGACGCCCGCGGATAAACCGCATTACCCCGCGCCGCGATGCGGATTGAGGCATAACGCCCGCAGGCATGATGCGCGCGGCCGCACCTGCTTTCGCAAGGTCGCAACTTCGGCCAGCGCTGTTGCTGCAGACAGCCTGCACGGACGTCGATGCAGGCCAGTGGGCGCGGGCACGCGGATGTCGGCCATGGCGGACCTGCGCTCTGACTGCTGCGTCGATGGCGTATGCCAGGACCTGCCGCCAATACGGAGGCAAGGCATCGGGCGAGCAAGCGCAACGCCTCCGGTCCACCGCGTGCAATCGCCAGACGCGAGCCGATAGCGATCTGATCCGTGGACGACGCACACACCCTCTGCTCCCAGGACATCACCTGCGCGAACCAAGGCGGACTGCACAAATGCCACGACCCGTCTCGGATTCTCAACGCACGTCAACCCACCAGCGCGGCTGCGCCCGCCACGCGCCGCCAAGCCGAATCCGCAAACCCGTCGGACAGCGCCAAGCCACTCCCGCCGACGGCCATTGAGCGCCACGGCCGTGCTTCAAAAAAAAACTGCATCCGTTTAACCCCGTTTGCCGCCCTGGCCCGTTTCACCTGCAGAGGCGCAGTGCACGGCGACCTCGGGCTGCCCGGTTGTTCACCCATTCGTTCTCGCCACGCAAAGGATTCCCATGCCACGTCACAGCCTTCTCGCGCTCGCCTTGCTGCTGAGCGCCTGCTCGCACGAACCCACCTCACCCGTCGTCGGCGACCCGCCCGCATCGCCCGAGGCAGCGGCGCCGTCCCCCTACACCGACGACATCGCATACACGCCTATTGACCTGCCCATGCCGTCTCCGCCGGTCGCGTACACGCCCGCCCCCCCAGCGCCACCGGTACACGCGCGGCCCGCACCGATGCCCAGCGGCGCGCTGGCGCGGCAAGCGCCTGCTGCGGCACTGATGGCACTCCCGGAGAGCCGCAGCATGATCATGCAGGCGCCACCGGCCGCCCCGGCCGAGAACCGCGAAACCTATCAGACCCTCAGCGACAACCCGATCGTGCAGGCCGCGGACAACCCGGTGTCCACCTTCAGCATCGATGTCGATACCGGCAGCTACAGCAACGTGCGGCGCTATCTCACCGCTGGCAGCCTGCCGCCGGTGGATGCGGTGCGCGTGGAAGAGATGATCAACTACTTCCGCTACGACGACCCCGCGCCCCGCGATGGCCAGCCCTTCGCGGTACGCACCGAACTGGCGCCCGCGCCCTGGAACGGCAAGCACCTGCTGCTGCGCATCGGCATCAATGGACGCGATGTCCAGACCACTGCGCTGCCGGCCGCCAACCTGGTGTTCCTGGTCGATGTCTCCGGCTCGATGGACGCGCCCGACAAGCTGCCGTTGCTGCAATCCTCGCTCAAGCTGTTGACGCGCCAGCTGCGCGCGCAGGACCGCATCACCCTGGTCACCTACGCCGGCAGCACCGCGGTGGTGTTGCCGCCGACGCCGGGCAACCAGCAGGGGCGCATCGTCGAAGCCATCGACAGCCTGCAATCCGGTGGCGGCACCGCCGGTGCCAGCGGCATCGAGCTGGCCTACCGCGCGGCACAGCAAAGCTACCTGCGCGGCGGCATCAATCGCATCCTGCTGGCCACCGATGGCGACTTCAATGTCGGCGTCACCGACTTCGATACGCTCAAGGGCATGGTGGCCGAAAAGCGGCGTTCCGGCGTGGCGCTGTCCACGCTGGGTTTCGGCACCGGCAACTACAACGACACTCTGATGGAGCAACTGGCCGATGCCGGCGACGGTGCCTACGCCTATATCGACTCGCCGCTGGAAGCGCGCAAGGTACTGACCCACGAACTGGGCGCCACGCTGGAGACCATCGCGCGCGACGTCAAGATCCAGGTCGAGTTCAATCCGGCAACGGTGCAGGAGTACCGGCTGATCGGCTACGAGAATCGTGCCCTGCGCCGCGAGGACTTCAACAACGACCAGGTCGATGCCGGCGACATCGGTGCCGGCCACAGCGTGACCGCGCTGTATGAAATCACCCCGATCACCAGCCCCGCGTCGGTGGATCCGTTGCGCTACGCCGCCAGCCTGCTGCGTCCGGCCGGCAACGCAGACAACGAACTTGCCCACCTGAAGCTGCGCTACAAATTGCCCAGCGCGCACCGCAGCAGCCTGCTCGACACCGTCATCCGCAGCGACCAGAAAGTGGCATTGGATGCCTCCAGCGAGGCCTTCCGATTCTCTGCCGCCGTGGCCGGTTTCGGCCAGCGCCTGCGCGGTGGCAGCCAGCTGCACGGCTGGGATTTCCCGCAGGTGCGCGCCCTGGCCGCAGGCAGTATCGGCAAGGATCGTTACGGGTATCGCGCCGACTTCCTGCGCATGGTGCAGCAGGCCGAAGCACTCGGCAGCCGGCCGCTCGCAACCGCGGACTGATGCACGCGGCGGTTGCCTATACTGCGCGCATGCATCCAGCCGATCTTGCGCCGCTACCCGACGAGGAGCTCATGCTCCTCGTCGCCAATGGCTTTGTCGAACAACCGGCCACCGAGTTGTTCAAGCGCCATAACCGCGCCCTGTTCAACTTCCTGGCCTGGCAGTGCGAAGGCAATCTGAGCGAGGCCGAAGACCTTGCGCAGAAAACCTGGGTCAAGCTGATGACCCGCTGCAGCGACTATCGCCCGGGGCAGGCCGCCTTCACCAGCTTCCTGTTCCAGATCGCGCGCAATGCCTGGCTCGACACGCGGCGCAGCGCCTACGTCGCCACCTCGGTACCGCTGGAAGACACCCACCTGCAGCTGCCCGACGACGACCTGTCCACCGAGCAGCTGGCCATGCTGGGGCAGCAGCAACAGCGCGTGCGCGCCGCCGTCATGGCCCTGCCCGATGCCCAGCGCGAAGTGGTGGTATTGCGCTTCTTCGTCGGGCTGGCGGTGGAAGACATCGCGCAGGTGGTGGGCGACGGCTTCGAGACGGTCAAGAGCCGCCTGCGTTACGCCTTCGCCAAACTGCGCCTGAGCCTGGACGCAGTGCAATGAGCGCGGCCTTCGAGCGCTTTCTGGCTGGCGACGACGGCCTGGCTGCACTGCTGCAGGCCCAGCCGGGCTATCTGCCGCCTGCGCGCATGGATGCCTGGTTTGCGCAGGCCGCGCGGCAGGCCGAACGCGCACGCAACACATCCGCGCAAGACGCCGCGCAGTTCGAACCGCCAGCGTCGATGGGCGCGCCGATTGCCGCGTCGGCTGCGCAATCCGATCAGACGCAAGCCACGCCGCCCGCGGAAGGCGCGCGCGATGCGGCCACGCAACAGGCCGGACAATTCGAGCCGCCCGCATCGATGGACACCCCGTTTGTCGCATCGGCAGTGCAGGCTGGCAGACCCCACACCGCAACGCCGGCCGACGGCTCGCGCAACACAACGGCGCAGCCGTTCGAACCGCCAGCATCGATGGCCGCGGTGTTTGCTGCGGCAGCCGCACAGGCCGACCTGGCGCAGGCCGCACGGCGCGCCGCCGTCCAGGCGCGCCTCGGTGCCGGCGAAGATGCGACGCAGGCGCTGGGCGCACCCGTGCAGGACGCGACGCGTGCATGGCTGCAGCAGCTGCAGCCGCCGGCCACCGGCACCGAATCGACCGATGGCGATGCACGGTATCGGCACGACGGCGCTGAAGCGGCTGCGTCGGCCGATGACAGTCAGCCAGCTGCGCAGGATGCGAACGCTGAGGTGTCCAGTCCTGCGCCGGGCGATCGCGCACAGAGCGCGGCACAGGCCGTCGGAACGTCGCAGGTAACGGCCAAGGCCGTAACGCACGGTGCTACGGCAGCAGCCGATACCCTGCATGCGGCAACACCGGAGGTGCGGCGCGCGCGCCGACAACGCTGGATGCCGACGCTGGCGCTGGCTGCCTCCGTCATCCTGGCCGTGGGTGTCGGGCTGCACTGGCAGGCCAACGCACCGGTGCCCGCGCCGGCCATGGAGGCGGCACGCGTCGCCGTCCAGGAGCCTGCAGACCAGACCAATGAACCGCAGGCTGGGTCGGTGGCGGCAAGCCCGGCCGAGTCTGATTCTGCATCTGCATTCGAAAGCGGCTTGGTCGCAGAACGCTCGCCGATGCCACCACCATTGGCATCCATGCCACGCCCTGCATCGGCACCGCCGTCAGACAGATTCGCCGCTCCCCAGAGTCCAGCGCCGTCTGCCTCGCCCGCTCCACCGGCACCGCCCGCGCCGGCTGCAGCCTTGCCGGAACCGATGGTCGCTGCACCGGCCCCATCGATGCCTGCAGCCCCGATGGCAGCCATTACCAGCCCGGATCTCGACGCCGCTCGGTCCCTGTCTGCCGAGCGGGAATCTGTCGCGATCGCCAACGGCAGCGCGCAACAGACCACGCAGGAGCGGCCGAACGCAGCGGCTCCCCCATCGGCACACGTCCCCGGCGCACTCCTGCCGGCAATCGACACCCAGCAGCGATCACTCGCCGAGGCCGGCAAGTCGACACCGCCCATCCAGGCTGACAATGACGCTCCAGCCACTCAGCCTTCCGCACTGCCATCGCGCACTGCGCCGAAAACGGCTCCACTGAAGGCCCCCGCGGCCCAGCGGCGGCAAGCAGACGACACTGCTGCAATGCCGGGCGAAGCAGCGGCGTCACAACCGATCTCGGCCAGCAGGCTTGCGACATCCGACACCGCGCAGCAGCGCGCTGCATCTGCCGCGGCAGTGCAGTTGCTGCCACTGTCGAGCACTCCAGGCGAATGGATCGATCACCATCTGCGTGCGGGCCAGCGAGCGCCGACCAGGCTGCGTCTCGAAGCCGCCACACCGGATGCACCTGACGTCAGGCGCTGGGTGGACCAGCTGCGTACCGCCTGCCGCGATCGCGGTTGGTCCACGCAGATCGAGATCGCGTCCAATGCGCAGCTACCGGATGATCGCCTGCGCATCGAAGTGCAGGTCGCCCTGAGCACCGATTGAGCCCGGCGCCTGCAGCTGGGTTTCGGCCGCCAGATTGGCAGGGCCGCTGCCCGGAATCGGCGTGGACCAATCGTACAGTGGCTGTGGACGCCGCTTGGTCATGAAGGCCAACCGCAGCCGTTCGGCAGCAACTGCTGATCCGTGCCACCGCAAGAGCAAAGCGTGTAGCGCAGTGCGCACCGATGTATTGGACCCGTGCGGTTCGCTGTTGCGCAGAGGATCGATGACGACAGTTGAGCTTGCAGCGACCCGCTGCATGCATGCGGGCGGCGGGCGGCGGCAATATCCAAGCCCAGCGCATCCGCACACACGTGTTCCACCTTCAGGTCACAGCGCGTCGATGCGCGTGCGTCCCGGCGTTGGTGCCACCCATCCATCGAGTACGGCAGCTCATTGGCACGCTTGGCCGTTGAAGGCGCCGATCATAGCGCGCAGTCCACCAAAGTTCAGGCCAAGGCAGGGTCACGCAGTGCATCCTCAGCGCGCCGTCCCGGCATCGACGCACCGGTGCAACGCGACTCCGGGCCTCAGCGATCGCCGGCCAACGCGCAACGCACAACCACAGCCAGAGACCTCACAAACCGCACGCCTTCGCTGCGCCACTCAGCCTTCGGCCAGCTCACCGTTCTCGCCAGCCTCACCGTCCTCGCGCAACAGGCTGCTGAGCACGTGGTCGCGCCATACCCCATTCAATTGCAGGTAACGCCGCGCGCGGCCTTCGATCTGGAAGCCCAGCCGCGCCAGCACCTGCGCGCTGCGCACATTCTCCGGCACGTACTGCGCCATCACCCGGTGCAGGCCCAACGGACCGAACACGAACGCGATGCCCTGCGTGGCAGCCCAATGCATCAGGCCACGGCCTTGCGCCGCGGCATCCAGACCATAGCCGAGATGGCAGGCCTGAAACGCACCGCGCTGGATCTGGGTAAACCCCACCGTGCCGATCACCTGCTGCGCCGAGACCAGCACCAGCTGCAGTTCGCGCTCGCCAGGAACAGAATTGCGATAGGCGATGCATAGCCTCCTCCAGCCTTCCGCGGTGTAGAACGCTTCCGGCCGCAGCGGCATCGCATCGGCCAGGTGCGCACGGTTGCGCGCGTGATAGTCGGCGACCGCGGCGGGGTCGACGCTGGCAAGGTCGCAGAGCAGCACACCGTCGGCGTGCCGCCGCGGCAAAAACGCCGGCAGGCTCATTGCCTGCCTCCATTACCGCGTTGTTGCAGATAGCCGTCTGCGTGAGACACGGCTAAAACAGAAACTGGGTCAGCCGCCCTCAGGCGGCGTCGGCCGCTGCGAGCGCCTGCGCCACCTGCCACTCGATGGCATCCAGGTTCGGCAACAGCGCACTTTGCTCGCCGAGCAGCACGCGCATGTGCACGCCTTCCGGCAGCGCGTCTTCCGACGCATCGGCCAGCAGTCCGTCGCGCGGCACCGAGATCAGCTGCGGGAACGAGGCGGTCAGCAGGGCGAAGTACGGCAGTGCGGGATTGCCGCCCAGCGCCTTCAGCACGATGACCTTGTTGTTCAATGCCGCAGGTTCGTCGCCCAGGCCGCTGAGGCGTGCGAACGACAGCAAGGGCACCTTCCAGCCGTACCAGTCGATGCGCCCGACCACCCAGCGCGGCATGTCCGGCAGCGCTTCGACCGCCACGCGCGACATCACCTCGGCCACCGTCGCGTTGGGCAGCAGCACGCGCTCGTTGCCCGCCTGAATCAGGACGCCGCGGATTTCGTCGTTATTGGCGTAGCTCATCGCACTGTTCCGATCTGAGAGGAAGCGCCCGGCTTACGCCGGCCAACGCTGTGCCAGCGCCTGCGCCAACTGCGCGGGATCGCCGGTCAAGATACCTTGTCGCGCCAGCCGCGCTGCCGCAGCCGGGTCGTAGCAGCCATCGGCGGACTGACCCGCCAGCCAGGCGCCCTGCTCGGCCAGCGCCAGCGAGGCTTCCACCAATGCTTCGTTGGCACCGCTGAGCATCAGCACGGCACTGTCGCTCGGCGGCAAGGCAGCGATCAGCCCGGCCGGATCGCTCTGCGCCACGAAGGCCAGTGCGCCGGCGTGCTGCTGCAGGCCGATCTCGTCGGACAACACATAGACCTTGCCCGCTGCGACGGTCTGCCCGGCTTCGCCCAGCTCCACCGGCAGCGCGGACACGCGCCCCATCTGCCGCACCAGATTGCCGTACTGGCCACCATCGAGGGTCATGCGCACCAGCACGGCGCGCGGGAATTGCGGCGGCAATGCGGCCAGCAGGCGACGGATCGCATCCGGCCCACCGATCCCGGCCATCACCAGCACCGCGCCCGTGACCTCGCCGCTGTGCTCCAGTTCCACCAGCGACAGGCCGCCGGTGGACAGCGCAGCCACATCCGGTTCGGTGCGCGGGCGCACCACCACGGCGACCTCATCCACCAGGCCCCAGGTGCTGGAATCGCCCAGCGTCTGGGCGCCCGTTCCGGCACCGGCCGATGTCTCGGCGTGCTCGGGGGCATGGGTGAACAAGCCATCGCCAGGCACGCTTTCGAAGGCATGCGCGGCCGCTTCCAGGTGCTGGTCCAGCTGCAGGTCCGAGTGCTGCTGCGGTGCCAGCGTCAGGCCGCGCTCGGGCTGCAGCGAGGGCTCGCTTTCGGTACCCGGCGGCAACACGTCGGCATGGCCGTGCAGCTTGGCAGCCAGATGGCGTACCCAACGCTGCGCTTCCCAGCCCTCGCGGCGCACCGTGAGTTCGGCCTCGTCGAAGATCACCGTCACGCCAGGGATGTTGAAGGCCGGCTCCAGCGCTTCGAGCGCGTCTTCGATGGCCGGCTCCAGCGCCACCAGCACCGCCACCGGCTCGGCATCGCGCAGCATCTGCACGTCCACCGCCGCGGGCTCGTCTTCCAGCACCACCTGCGCACCGGCCAGGCCAAGCGCTTCGCGCAGGCGTTCGCGCGCCTGTCCGGGCCGGCCCAGCAGGGCGACCGGAGTTCCCATTGCGCCATTAGTCTCGGACACGGGCGATCCCCAGCAGGTCATACACGTTTCGCATCAGATCCAACTCTTGGTAAGGCTTGCCCAGGTAGCGCTGCACACCGATCTCGAAGGCGCGCTGGCGATGCTTCTCGCCACTGCGCGAGGTGATCATCACGATCGGCACCGCCTTGAAGCGCGGGTCGGCTCGCATCGCGGTGGCCAGCTCGTAGCCGTCCATGCGCGGCATTTCGATATCCAGCAGCATCAGGTCGGGCACGCGCTCTTCGAGCAGTTCCAGTGCCTCGACACCGTCGCGGGCGGTGGTGACGTCCAGGTTGTGGCGTTCCAGCACGCGGCTGGTGACCTTGCGCATGGTCAGCGAGTCGTCCACCACCATCACCAGCGGCACCTGGCGCTGCGCTTCGGCGGGGGTGTCCAGCGCCGGACGCGCCGGCTGGCTGAGGTAACGACGCACCAACGGCGCCACGTCCAGGATCACCACCACGCGGCCATCGCCGGTGATGGTGGCGCCGTAGATGCCCGGCACCGAGGCGATCTGCAGGCCGACCGGCTTGACCACGATTTCGCGGTTGCCCAGCACCTGGTCGATCGCCACCGCCGCGCGCAGGTCGCCCGCACGCACCAGCAGCAACGGCACCTGCGCCTGACCATCGGCACGCGCCGCGGCCTGGCCGACCAGCGAGCCCAGGTCGTGCAGCACGTACTCTTCGCCGGCGTAGTGATAACCGCCCTCGCCCGACTCGTAGCGGGTGCGCGAAATGCGCCCGATACCGCTGACCGACGCCACCGGCACCGCAAAGGTGGTGTCGCCGATCCGCACGAACACCGCCTGGGTGACCGCCAGCGTCTGCGGCAGGCGCAGGGTGAAGGTGACGCCCTGGCCACGCACCGAGTGGATGTCCACCGAGCCGCCGAGCTGGCGCACTTCGTTGCGCACCACGTCCATGCCCACGCCACGGCCAGCCAGCTGGCTGACCTGCTCGGAGGTGCTGAAGCCGGAGGCGAAGATCAGGTTGTCGAGTTCGGCCTCGCTCAGTTCCTGGCCCGGTTCGATCAGGCCGCGCTGTTCGCCACGGCGACGGATCGCCTCGCGGTCCAGCCCGGCGCCGTCGTCGGCCACTTCCAGCACGATTTCCGAGCCTTCGCGGCGCAGACGGATCGCGATGCTGCCTTCTTCCGGCTTGCCCGCGTCGCGGCGCTGCTCGGGCGTTTCCAGCCCATGCGCGACCGAGTTGCGCAGCATGTGTTCCAGCGGCGCGACCATGCGATCGAGCACGTTGCGATCCAGTTCGCCCTGGGTGCCTTCCAGCACCAGGTGCACCTGCTTGCCGGTATCGCTGGCGGCCTGGCGCACCACACGGCGCAGGCGCGGCACCAGGCCGTCGAACGGCACCATGCGCGCACGCATCAGGCCGTCCTGCAGTTCGGAGCTGACGCGCGACTGCTGTTGCAGCAGGCCGTCGTACTGACGCGAGAGGTCTTCCAGCACGCCCTGCAAACCGCCCAAGTCGGCCGCCGATTCGTTCAGCGCGCGGCTGAGCTGCTGCAGGGTGGAGAAGCGGTCCAGTTCCAGCGGATCGAAGGTGCGGTCGCCCTGGTCCTGCTCGCGCTGGTAACGCGCCACGATCTGCGCTTCGGTTTCCAGATCCAGGCGGCGCAACTGGTCGCGCAGACGGGCGTTGGTGCGATCCAGTTCGCCCATGGCGCCCCGGAACGCGCCCAGCTGCTGTTCCAGGCGCGAGCGGTAGATCGCCACTTCGCCGGCGTGGTTGACCAGGCGGTCGAGCAGATCCGCACGCACACGCACCTGCTCCTGCTGCACGCGCGGCAGGAAATCGTCTTCGCTCTGGCCTTCGACCGGGATCGGTGCCGACAGCGGTGCCGGTTCCACCGACGCCTTGGCGATCGCACGCACGTCCGCGTCGCTGGGCTCTGCGGCATTGCGGCCACGGGTGCGGGTTTCGAAGGCATCCACCAGGTCGGTGGGCATGGCCACCGCGCGGTGCATGCCGGTACGGGTCAGCAACTGGTGCAGACGATCGAAGCCGCGTTCGAACAGGCGCACGTCGTCGCGGTCGATGTCGGTGCGGTTGGCCGCCACGGCTTCGAGCAGCGATTCGATCGCGTGGCCCAGGTCGCCGATGGCGTTGATGCCGGCCATGCGCGCGCCGCCCTTGAGCGTGTGCAGGTCGCGCTGCAAGCCGTTGAGCACCTCGCGGTCGTCCGGCGTTTCGCGCATCCGCGCGATCAGGCCATCGCTGTGATCGAGCAGGTCGCGGCCTTCCTCGACGAAGATGTCGACCAGTTCGCCATCGAGTTGATCGAAGTTGAGCGGGCCCACATCGAACGCGGCCCCGACGTCGTTGCTGACGGTATCGGCACGCGCGCGGTCTTCCACCGGCGCGCTGAAGGCAGCGGCAGCGTCAGCCGGCTCGGCCGCGTGTTCGCTGGCAGAGGCGTCGTGTTCGGCAGCATCGGTGTGCCCGGCCTGTTCCAGGTGCTCGACCTCGTCTGTCGTGGCCATCGCATCGACGGATGCAGGTTCGCCATCGTGCTGTGCGTCGGTCTCGGCAACCGGCTCGGCATGCACGTCGGGCGCGATGTCCGATGGCGGATCACCCGCCTCTTCCATCTGGTCGGCCGCATGCGCCATCTCGAACGCCTGCACCGATTCGATGGTGTGCTCGGGCAGCGCCGCATCGGCATGCACCGAATCGTCATGCTGAGCGGACTGCGCCGCATCGGCGTGTTCGGCCTCGATCTCGGCAACGTGTTCGCCGTGCGTCGCGTCCTCGACTGCCGTGTGTTCGGCCGTGCCGGTGTGCTCGCCGGACTCTGCGTGTGTCTCGGACGGCATGTCCCAGGCAGCCGGCTGCTGCGGCTGCTCTACGTGCGCTTCGGTGTCCGCGTCGGCATCCGACTGCGCAGCATGCTGTGCGTCGACGTCGACGTCGACGTCGGCGTCGGCGTCGTGCGACGGTGCGGCTTCGTCTTCACCTGCCTGCTCGGCGACGTCCTCGGCGTGGGCCGGCGCGGTGGCATCGGCATCGGACGACTCGGTGGCGTATTCCGCCTCGCCTCGATCGCCCTGCGGCAAGTCGTGATCGGTCGACACGCTGTCCAGCGCCGTGGTTTCCGGCGTCCAGTCCTCGGCGATGGCGGCGGGTGCCTCCTCGCCCACCGGGGCATCGGTGTGCACCGCTTGCAGCGCGTCGATGCTCTCGACCGTCGCGTCGTCGGCCACGGCGTGGGCCTCGTCCGCGCTGGCAAGGGTCTGCGTCTGGCCAAGCGCGGCTTCCGCGTCGGCCAGCTCGTCGACCGCCACGGTGTCCTGCGTGGAAACGCCGGTGTCCGTGCCATCTGCAGCCGCATCGCCCGCTGCTGGGTCGTGCGCAGCAAACGACGCATTCGCATCGGGCAAGTCATGCGCCTGCATGTCACCCGAATCGACCGGTACCTGCGCTGCAGCGTGCGCCAGCGCCGCGTCGGCGGCTTCGGCAGGCTGCCCTTCGGTGGCGTCCCAGGCATCGGCTTCGACCGCCGGCTCATCGGCCAGCGTGTCGTGTGCGTCGTCGGCTTGCGTCGCAGCTTCATGGTGGTCGGCGCCCACGGTGTCGCCCTGCACAGCTGCTGCGTCGTCGACTGCCGTCTCTGCGGTGTCGACGTTCGCGGCGTGCTGATCCTGCGACAGTGCGTCGTGATCGTCCGGCGCCGGTGCCTGCAGCGCATGCGCGGCGTGTTGATCGGCCTCGGCTTCGGCCAGTTCGTCCACCGCGATCGGAGCCTCGGCGTCGGCGGCGTGCGTGTGGTCGGCCAGTTGCGTCGGCGAGGTGGACTCGGACGGCAGTGCGCTGGCATCCAGGTACTGCGACAGGTCTTCCACGCCGGTCAATTCGACCCTCGCATCGCCGCCGGCAGCCTCTTGGCTCGCCGCGTCGACATCGTCCAGGTCTTCCAGGAACGCCTGCGGCGGCCACTGCGCTTCCGGCAGGGTGTCCACCAGGGCGCGCAGGCGCTCGGTCAACGGCGCGAACGATGGAATCATTGGCGCGTCGGCGCGCAATGCGGTGACCGTGGTGGCGATCGCCGCGGCCATGGCCGCAATCGCATCGATACCTTCGGGCGACGGCGCTGCCGATGCCGCGAGCAGACGCTTCACATAGCTCTCGGCCGGGGTCGTCACCAGGGTGATTTCCGGCACGTCGGTCATTGCGAACGCGCCACTCATGGTGTGCACGGCACGCAACAGTTCTTCGGTCGCCAACTGCGGCGCCGCCTGGCTGGCCTGCAGCCATGCGTTGACGGTGTCCAGATGCGTTGCGACTTCGGCTTCGAGGATCTCGCGCAGCACGCTGTCCACCGATGCCGGGGTTCCGCCACTGGCCGCAGATGCGCCGGCCACGGCCGCAACCGCGGACACCTCGGTGCTTGCCGGCGTCGCCGCCGCAGGCACGTAATAGACCTCTTCACCGGCAGCCACGCGCTCGGCGATCGCCTGGATTTCCGGCAGGTCCGCGTCGATGCGGCCCTGCTCGCGCAATGCTGCATTGAATTGCGGCAGCACCTGGTAGGCCAGCTCGACCATCGCCACCACCGCCGGGCTGGGCGGGCGCGAGTTGTCGAGCACGCGGTTGAGCATGCTTTCGATCTTCCAGCTGAACTCGCCGAGCACGCTGGCGCCGACCAGGCGGCCGCTGCCCTTCAGGGTGTGGAAGACGCGGCGGATCGGACGCAGGTTGTCCGGGCTGTTCGGCGCAGCGCGCCAGACCGGCAGCAACTGCCCCAGGTTGACCAGTTCCTCGTCGAATTCTTCGAGGAACACATCGCGGATGTCGTCATCGATATCGCTGTCGCCGAAGCCGCCGAAGATGCCGGCATCGGCCGCCGCCGGCACCGGCTCGCCAGGCGCCTGCACCGGCGCGGTATCGGCTGCGGCATCGGTACTGCCCGGCGAGACCTGCGGCCGCTCGGTGTCGAACTGCGCGGCAGCTGCATCGAGATCGGCCAGGAACGCAGCCGATGCCGCATCCAGCTCGAACTCGCTGACCACGGCCTGCTGCACGCGCGGCGTGGTGTGCTCGGCAGTCGCTTCGACCGCTGCGTCCGGCGCATCGGGCACGGCATCCACGAACGGGCCGTCCGGTTCCTGCGGCAGCGCAGGCGGAGCTGGCGGCGGCGAGAACGCATCCTCGATGCTGACCTGCGCACGGCGCGTCTGGTGTTCGGCAATGAACTCCAGCGGTGCGTCGGTCTGATCGGCGTCGCCCGGCAAGCTGATCTGTTCGATCTGCAGCGGCGCCTCATCGGCCACCACGGGCGCAGCGGCATGTTCCTGTTCCAGCGCGCTCAGGTCCACGGTGTAGCTGACCTGCGCGGCCTCGCTGGCGAGATGCCCATCCTGCTCGGCCGACACCGGGTCGAACGCGGAGGGAGCAATCGGCGGCGCCTGCTCGGTCGTTTCCAGCTGCCAATCGCCAGGCGCCTGCGCGCCATCCTCGGACAGGTCCAGCGGCGCCACCGTAAACGGCACGTGCGCCTGACCGGACACGGTTTCCTCGGCGGCAACCGGGTCGAACGAAAACACCGTATCGGTCGCTGCCGCGCCGGTGTCGTGCACCGCGCTGGCCGCGAACGGCGCTTCCACCACGGTTGCGTTGGCCCATTCCAGCGCGGCGGCCGGGGCGGCATCGTTGGCCGCCGCATCCGGAGTTCCGGCAAGCTGCAGTCCGCCGACGGCGACCTGTTGCGGCTCGACGACGCTGCCCGGCTGGTCGGTACCCACCGGCAATTCGGACGGCTGCCCGGACGGCAGCGGCCAATAACGCAGTGTTTCCAGGCTGTTGCGGGTGATGTCCAGAATCTCCTCGCGGCCGGGACGGCGCTCGCGCAGGGCTTCCAGGTAGTACTCCAGGCTGGCCATCGCATCGGCCAGAGTGTCCAGCTGGCGGCCGCTGGGCACGCGCTGCTTGCCGATCAGCTCCAGATCGACATACCGGCGCACGCCTTCCAGGTAATCGGCGGCCTGCGGCAGTTCGAGGATGCGCAAGGCACCGCCGACTTCGCCCAGCAGGTGCGGCACCTCGGCCAGGCGCGCGTGATCCCAGTTGGTTTCGATGAAGGCGACGAAGTGCTCGCGCGCCGCACCGAAATTGGCGATCGCTTCCTGCGCCAGCACGTCCACGGTGCGGCGCACCTCCGAGGAGGTGGCGCTGTTGCTGGCTTCGTTGCCATCGCCGATGTCGGCGCCAAGACTGGCGACCTGGTCATCCAGCGAGGCATCCACGTACAGCAGCGCGCCGGCGATATCCAGCAGCACGCCTTCGTCCATCTGCACCTGGCCGTCGACCACGCGCGCCAGCGCATCGCGCTGTTGTACGACGACCGTGCGTGCCACGCCCAGGCCCATCATGCCCAGGGTGTCGGCCACGCTGCCCAGGTCGTTGACCTGGGTCTGCAACTCGGCGATGTCGCCGCCGGTGCGCAGGTGCAGGTCCAGCGCGTCCTTGACGCGCAGCAATTCTTCCTTGACCGCGCTGCCGACCGTGTCGAGCAGCTCGCGATTGCGCCCGCTCAGGCTGCCGCGCGCGTGATCCAGCTCGGCTTCGGTGGCGACACCGGCCTGCGGGTCGAACGCGAACAACACGCTTTCATTCAGACCCGGCTGGCCACGCGTGGCACGGATTTCGTTGAGCAGCGGCAGCAGCACGATCGGAATGTCGCGATGGCCGTTCTGCAGGCGTTCCAGATAATCGGGCAGCAGCACGGTGCCGCGCATCAGCATGGCGCAGGCTTCGTCGCGGTCGGCCACCTCGCCTGCCTGCACGGCCTGGGCCAGCAGCTCCAGCTCCTCGGCGACCATGGCCGGCGCATACAGCTCGACCATGCGCAAGGTGCCCTGCACCTGGTGCAGGTAGCCGGCGCAAAAACGCATCCGACTGGTGTCGGAGGGTTCTTCGGCGAAGTACTCGATCTCGTTGCGCGCCTGGCGCAAGGTCTCGTCCAGCTCCGGCTTGACCCAGCCCAGCGCGGCGTGGCTCATCGCATCGCGAAGCGCACTCATTGCAGCCCCCTGACTACGGCCGGCACACCGCTTGCGCAGCCACCGGTCACTTCCTGCATCGACGTAATGCGACTACGCGCCATCTGCTGATCCTTTCCCGTTCCGCGTCGTGGTCACGCCGGCAGCTTGAAGTCGGCGACCGAACGGCGCAGATCGGCAGCGAGCTGAGCCAGGTTGCCGATCGACTCGGCCGTCTGCTCCGCACCCTGCGATGTCTGGCTGGTGATCTGTCGGATCACGCCCATGGTCTGTGTGATGTCCGTCGCCGCAGCCGACTGCTGGTGCGCGGCGATGGAGATGTTCTTGATCAGGTTGTTCAAGGCGTTGGACACGCGCTCGATTTCGGTCAGCGCGGTACCGGCGTCTTCGGCCAGGCGCGCACCGGACACCACTTCGGAGGTGGTCTGCTCCATCGAGCTGACCGCTTCGTTGGTATCGGCCTGAATGGTCTGCACCAGGCCTTCGATGCGTCGGGTCGCACTGGAGGTGCGTTCTGCCAGGCGCTGCACTTCGTCGGCCACGACCGCGAAACCGCGACCGGCTTCGCCCGCCGAGGCGGCCTGCACCGCGGCGTTGAGCGCCAGGATGTTGGTCTGCTCGGAAATGTCGTTGATCAGTTCCACGATCGAGCCAATCTCCTGCGAAGACTCGCCCAGCCGCTTGATGCGCTTGGAGGTTTCCTGGATCTGGTCGCGGATCTGGTCCATGCCCTGGATCGTTTCGCGCACCACGCCGGCACCCTCGGCGGCGATGACCACCGAGCGCTGCGCCACTTCGGCCGACTCGGTGGAGTTGCGCGACACCTGTTCGATGCTGGCAGCGATTTCGCTGATGCGCTCGGAGGCGGTGGTGATCTGGTTGGCCTGCTGGCCGGCCGCTTCGGCCAGCTGCATGGCCGTGGCCTGGGTTTCCTGGGTCGACACGGCCACCTTGGCCGAGGTGTCGTTGATGGTGGTCACCAGGTGACGCAGCTCGTCCACGGCGTAGTTGATCGCGTCTGCAATGGCGCCGGTCATGTCCTCGGTCACCGAGGCCTTGACGGTCAGGTCGCCCTCACCGAGCGAGCTGATTTCGTCCAGCAAGCGCATGATCGCCTGCTGGTTGCGGCTGTTGAATTCCACCTGTGCCTGGTAGCGCACGTCCTGCTCGCGGGTCCGCACCCGCACCGAGCTCCAGACGAAGCCGACGATGGCCAGCAAGGCGACCAGGCCGGACACCACGCCCAGCCAGAAGTTGGGAAACAGGCGGGTGTCGCGCACCGAACCGAACGCGGAGAACGCGTCGAACAGCTTCTTGCTGTCGTCGAGCATCTTGCCCGAGCCGGCGGTCAGCGCCGCGGCCGAGGACTGCGCGGCGAAGAGGTTGCGCGAGCTGGCGAGGATGGCGTCGACGTCCTTCTTCATCGTCGCCCACTGCGTCTGCGACTGTTCCAGCGCCGCCAGGGCGGCCGGGTTGCGCACCGCGGCGATGCCGAGTTCTTCGTTGCCCGCGCGCAGGCCTTCCAGCATCTGGGTGAACACCACCGAGTCGCGTGCCAGCGCGTCGCCGGAGGCGGCCGCATTGGCGCCACCGGCGCGCATTTCGGTCACCCGCCGCGCCATGGTGCCGGCGACCACGACCTGCTGCAGGGTGTTGTAGATCTGCGAGGCGGGCGCGCCGCTGACCGTCATCGCACGCACCACTTCGTTCAACTGCGCCTGCAGCTGCGGCACGCTGCCGGAGAAGCGTTCGGCGTTGCCGGCCAGGCCGAGCACCGCCGGTTCGCTGGCGATGACCTGATCGGCGTTCTTGCTCAGCGGCACCCAGGTCGCCTTGAGCTGCGCCATCGCGCTGGCCACCGAGCCCTCCTGGCCGTAGCGGCCATCGAGTTCGCTCACCGTGCTGTCGATGCGGCCCTTGGTCTCCTTGAAGGCGGCAAAGGCCTTGGCGTCACCGGAGACCGCTTCGCGGCCCTGGTTGGCCAGCTGCTGCGAGAGCACCTGCAGGTCGGCGGCGCCGGTGCCGGCACCGGCAAGACGGCTGCCCTGCCAGGTGGCGACGCCGGTGTTGGCGCCGAACACGATCATCGACAACACCAGCAGGCCAAGCCAGAAGCTGGTGCTGACGCTGCCGAGCTTGTTGGTCTTGCGGGCGTCCGGGGCGGTACTCATGGTTCGACCTCGATCTGTATGACGTGGCGGGGTCGCGGCTTAGGCCGCGGCCTGCCGGAATTCAGGAGTGCGCGACAGCAACGCCAGGGAGAACACACCCCAGTCCTGCGTCTCGTTGCGGAAGGCACGGTCGATGAAATGGGCGTAGCGGCCCTGGGCCAGCTCGCCAGGCTCGACCGCCTGCACCTGTTCGAAGCTGCGCTGGCCGTAGAGCTCGTCGATGGTCAGCGCGACGTCGCCGCCGCTCTGGCGCATGATCAGCACCCGCTGGCCTTCCTGCAGCACCGTGCGCCGGCCCTCCAGGAACTGCTTCAGGTCGATCACCGGGAACAGGTTGCCGCGCAGGTTGCCCACGCCCAGCAGCCAGGGCTGGGCGCCCGGCACCGGCGTCACCGGCGGCATCGGCACGATTTCCGCCACTTCGCGGAAGTCCGAAACCAGCCGCCGGGTACCGACGCGATAGCCGACGCCACGCCAGATGTCTGCGGAGAACTGGCGTTCCGGCAGCGGCGTGGCGTGCGCAAGACTACGCCGCTCGTAGTCTTCGAGAATGTCGAATGGAGAGCGCATCAACGCACCAGTTGTTTGATGCGTGCAATCAGATCGTCTTCGCGCGGCGGCTTGACGATGTAATCGCTGGCACCTTGTCGCAAACCCCAGGCCTTGTCGGTTTCCATGCCCTTGGTGCTGACCAGCAGCACGGGGATGTCCTTGGTGGCCTGGTCGCGCGCGAGTGCACGCGTTGCCTGAAAGCCGCTCATGCCGGGCAGCACCACGTCCATCAGCACCAGATCGGGCGCCTGGCTGCGAACCAGCTCAAGTCCCTCTTCGGCGTTGTCGGTGGCGACGACCGTGTGGCCAGCTTTTTCCAGCCATTGACTGAAGACCGCCCGATCGGTGGGCGAGTCCTCGATCAATATAATTCGAGCCATGTTGCCTTTCCCCCTGGTCAGGCGTGGACGTACGTGCGGATCGCGCTCAGTAGTTCTTCACGTGTGAATGGCTTGGTCAGATACTGCTCGGAGCCGACGATGCGGCCGCGTGCCTTGTCGAACAGGCCATCCTTGGACGACAACATGATCACCGGCGTCGACTTGAAGAGCTGGTTGCCCTTGATCAACGCGCAGGTCTGGTACCCATCCAGACGCGGCATCATGATGTCCACAAAGATGATCTGAGGTTGCTGGTCCGCGATCTTGGCCAGTGCCTCGAAACCATCCGTCGCTGTCACTACTTCACACCCTTCGCGCTTCAGCAGCGTTTCGGCGGTGCGGCGAATGGTTTTCGAATCATCGATCACCATCACCTTCAGTCCTGCGAGTTCCCCACCCGCAGCGATGTTTTCACTCATGCAAATATCCCCGGACGCGCAACGCTTCATCCCTTCCGACGTCGCTACGAAACTGCATGTATATCCCAAGACCCGCATCGACTGTCAAGGGCGCGTTGCCGGGGCCCCGCCAGGCGGACGTTCCGACCGCGTCCGGGTGCGCTTCGACCGGCAAGTCGCGCATTCGCAACCGGCCGGACGCGCCATCGCCCGCCGCTTGAAGTTACCATCGGCAGCCTGTTCGAAAGGTTTAGCCCCATGTCGCTCGACGTCGTCGTGGTGATGGATCCCATCGCCTCCATCAAGATCGCCAAAGACACCACCTTCGCCATGCTGCTGGAAGCCCAGCGCCGCGGCCACCGCCTGCATTACGTGCGCCCGGGCGGGCTGAGCCTGCGTGAAGGCCGTGCGGTGGCGCAGGTCGCAGCACTGAACGTGCGCGACGACAAGAACGACTGGTTCACCCTGGGCGCGTTCGCCGAGCTGGCCTTCGGCCCCGGCCAGGTGGTGCTGATGCGCAAGGACCCGCCGGTGGATGCCGAGTTCGTCTACGACACCCAGGTGCTGAGCGTGGCGCAGCGCGCCGGCGCGCAGATCGTCAACGACCCGCAGGGCCTGCGCGACTACAACGAGAAACTGGCCGCGCTGCTGTTCCCGCAGTGCTGTCCCCCCACCCTGGTCAGCCGCGATGCCGCCGCGCTCAAGGCGTTCGTGCTGGAGCATGGCCAGGCCGTGCTCAAGCCGCTGGATGGCATGGGCGGGCGTTCGATCTTCCGCAGCGGCACCGGCGACCCCAACCTCAACGTGATCCTGGAAACGCTGACCGACGGCAACCGCAGGCTGACCCTGGCGCAGCGCTTCATTCCCGACATCAGCGCCGGCGACAAGCGCATCCTGCTGGTGGACGGCGAGCCGGTGGACTATTGCCTGGCGCGCATTCCGCAAGGCGACGAATTCCGCGGCAACCTGGCCGCCGGCGGCCGCGGCGAAGGCCGCCCGCTGTCCGAGCGCGACCGCTGGATCGCCGCCCAGGTGGGGCCGGAAATGCGCCGCCGCGGCATGCGCTTCGTCGGCCTGGACGTGATCGGCGACTACCTGACCGAGGTCAACGTCACCAGCCCCACCTGCGTGCGCGAGCTGGATGCGCAGTTCGGCCTGAACATCGCCGGGCTGCTGTTCGATGCGATCGAGGCCGGCGCCGCGCAATGAGCACGGCCGCGGCCCTGCCTGCAGCGATGGACGAACGCCGGCGGTTGACCACCACGCTGGTGGTCTCGCTGTTGCTGCACGGCGCGCTGATCCTGGGGGTGGGCTTTGCGGTCAGCGAGGACGCCCCGCTGGTTCCGACCCTGGACGTGATCTTCAGCCAGACCAGCACCCCGCTGACGCCCAAGCAGGCCGACTTCCTGGCCCAGGCCAACCAGCAGGGCGGCGGCGACCACGACACCGCCCAGCGCCCGCGCGACAGCCAGCCGGGCGTGGTGCCGCAGGACCGCACCGGGCTGGCGCCGCAGGCGCAGCGCGCCACCAGCGTGCAGGCCCCGGCACCCACCCAGACCCGGGTGGTGAGCAGCCGCCGCGGCGAGCAGGCCATGCCGACGCCGCAACCGAATCCGCAGACCGACCCGCTCACCCCGGCCGATGCGCAACGCATCCAGCGCGATGCCGAGATGGCCCGACTGGCGGCCGAGGTGCACCTGCGCTCGGAGCAGTACGCCAAGCGTCCGAACCGCAAGTTCGTCTCCGCCAGCACCCGCGAGTACGCCTACGCCAACTACCTGCGTGCCTGGGTGGACCGCGCCGAGCGCGTGGGCAACCTGAACTATCCGGACGACGCACGCCGCCGCCGGCTGGGCGGCAAGGTGGTGATCAGCGTGGGCGTGCGCCGCGACGGCAGCGTGGAGAGCAGCCGGGTACTGGTCTCCAGTGGCGTGCCGACGCTGGATGCGGCCGCGTTGCGGGTGGTGCAGCTGGCACAGCCGTTCCCTCCCCTGCCCCGGACCAAGGACGACGTGGACATCCTCGAGGTCACGCGCACCTGGCTGTTCTTGCCCGATGGCGAGTTGCACGACGACCGCTGACACCCCCAGGCGCGCGCTACGCGATGCAAGGCGCCCGCCGCGAGCGGCACGGCCTGAGAGAAGGCCGAAAACGCAGGATCAGCGGCGCTACGGCGCGCGCTTCTCATACCGTGATGCAGCCGGCCTGGGCGTGGACACCAGTCCGGCGATCCTGCGTAGCCTGGCCACCGGCCTGTACGGCCGCGTGACCTCGACGCGCCGCGGCGGCACGGACGCGCAGCAGGCCGGCAACGACGTCCTGCGATCGGATGGTGCACCCGCGTAGCCAGCATGACCGGCTGCGCCATCTGCCGCATGCGGAAGATGGCGCGGCGCGTTCGCAATGGCCAGTGTCTCAGGCCACCTGCGCCGCGGCGTGCAGGCGGTCGGCCAAGGCCATGATCTCGGCCGCGTCCTGCACGCGTTCGCGCCAGGCGGCGGGAATGCCCTCGATACCGTAGAACGCGCCAGCGAGCTGGCCGCAGATCGCCGCAGTGGTGTCGGCATCGTCGCCCAGGTTGGCCGCGCGCAACACCGCATCGGCGAATGTCTCGGTGGTGGCGAAGCACCACAGCGCGGCCGACAGCGCGTCGACCACGTAGCCGGTGCCGCGAATCCGCGCTGCCGGAACCGCTGCATGGTCGCGTGTGGACAGGGCGCGCACCGCCGGGGAGACCATTCCCTCGCAAGGCGTGCGCAGCACCTGCTCGCGCGTTGCGCCGAGCAGGGCGGTGCGCAGCTGGGCCGCGAACAACCGGCAGGCGTCCAGCGCTTCGGCGGCGGCATGGGTGGTGCGCGAGCTGTCGGCAGCACGGTCGCCCAGTTCGTCGGGACGATGCGCGTAGTACATCGCCACCGGCGCCAGCCGCATCAGGGAGCCGTTGCCGGCCGCGCGCGGGTCTTGGCTACCGCTGAAGGCCGGGCCACCATCGAGATAGCGCTCCAGCGCCTGGCGCACCGTGTTGCCGATATCGAAACAGCGGCCGGTACTGCTGAGGTAGCCGTGCTGATACCAGTTGCAATAGCGGTTCATCTGGTCGGCCGCATCGAAGCCTTGCCGGTGCAGCAGGCTGTGCGCCAGGCACAGCGCCATGGAGGTGTCGTCGGTCCACTGCCCTGCACGCAGGGCGAACGGGCCGCCGCCGCGCATGTCGTCGATCGGCGTGAAGCTGCCGGGCGCATGGAATTCCAGCGTGGTACCCAGCGCATCGCCGACCGCCAGGCCGAGCAGGCAGCCGCGAAAGCGCGCGCGTTCGAGATCGCTGTGTGTCATGACGCGGTTGCGGCTGCCTTCGCTGCGCGAGCGGCCTGTTGCTCGACCAGGGTCAGTGCGACGTTGTCGCGCAGGTACGCCGGTTCCACGCGCTCCGGCGCCAGCCCTTCGCCACGTTGCAGCGCAGGCACGGCGAGCGTGAGCAGATCGGCGGCATGCGGCAAGGCGCTGGCATCGACGCTGCTCAGCTGGGCGGCAAGGCGCTGCTGCAGCAATCCGTCGGCGGCCGCAAATCCGGTTCCCACCCCGGCCAGGCGCTGCGCGGCGTCCGGCACGACCACCGCATCGGGCGTGCACACGCGTTCGGGCGCGAGTTCCAGCAGCCCTTCCGCGTTGCGTGCAAATACCCCGGCATAGACCTCGCCCATGCGCGCATCGATGCAGGCCAGCATATGCCTGGCCTCGGCCGGCGCGCGCAAGGCCAGCACCTGCAGCGTGGAGACCGCCAGCACCGGCAGATCCAGGGCCAGCGCGATGCCCTGCGCGATACCGATCGCCAGCCGCACGCCGGTGAAGGCGCCAGGCCCGCGGCCGACCGCGATCGCATCGAGCTGACGCCGGGTGAGGCCGCCCTCGGCCAGCAGCGCGTCGGCCCAGGGCAAGGCCAGTTCGGCGTGGCGACGCGGTGCCAGTTCGAAGCGCTCGATCACGCGTCCATCCACGTGCAGCGCAACGGAGCAGGCTTCGGTGGAGGTTTCGAAGGCGAGGATGTTCATGGGAGAGCGCCGGGACCGGGGACCCGGGACTGGGGAACCGGGGAGGCGCAGTTTAACTGAGCCGGGACCGGGGACCCGGGAAAGCATAGTTCGACTGAGCCGGGACCGGGGACCGGGGACTGGGGACGCGGGAAGGCGTAGTTCGACTGAGCCGGGACTGGGACCCGGGGAAGCGTAGTTCGACTGAGCGATTTGGGGGGCAGAGGTGGAGTTGGGGTGTACCACCCGGTGCAATTGCACAGAAGCGCGATACGCCACCGCCATGAACACTCGCCCTGCGCTTACCCGGGTCCCCGGTCCCCAGTCCCCAGTCCCGGCTCTTCAAAAAACGCCTGCACGTCGGCCAGTTCCCGCTTGCAATTGCACAGGAGCACGATACGCCACCGCAATGAGCACTTCGCCCTGCGCTTACCCGGGTCCCCGGTCCCCGGTCCCCAGTCCCGGCCCCCCAAAAAACGCCTGCACGTCGGCCAGTTCCCGCGTGCGTGCGAACGGCGGCAGCGAGGTCATGAAGGTGCGCCCATAGCTCTTGGTGATCAGCCGCGGATCGCACAACACCAGCACGCCACGATCGGTTTCGCTGCGGATCAGCCGGCCCACGCCCTGCTTCAGTGCGATCACGGCCTGCGGCAACTGCTCGTCGCGGAACGGGTTGCCGCCCTCGCGGCGGATCGCATCCAGCCGCGCTTCGAACACCGGGTCGTCGGGTGCGGCGAACGGCAGCTTGTCGATCACCACCACGCTCAGCGCATCGCCGACCACGTCCACGCCCTCGCGGAAACTGGCAGACCCGAGCAGCACGCCATTGCCGGAATCGCGAAAGCGTTGCAGCAGGGTCGCGCGCGGCGCCTCGCCCTGCACGAACAGCGGCCACGGCGCGCCACGCAGCGCGTCGGCGGCCTCGCGCAGCGCGCGGTGCGAGGCGAACAGCAGGAATGCGCGGCCATTGGAGGCCTCCAGCACCGGGGTCAGCGCCGCGATCAAGGCAGTGCCGAAGCCGCGCGCCGCCGGGTCGGGCAGGTTCGGCGGCAGATAGCACAGCGCCTGGCGTGCCCAGTCGAACGGGCTGGGCTGCAGCAAGGTCACCGGGTCGCTCAAGCCCAGCCGCAGCGCGATGTGATCGAACTGCCCGCCCACCGCCAGCGTGGCGGAGGTGAACACCCAGGCCGCCTGCGATTTTTCGCGGTGCTCGCGCAACGGCCCGGACACGTCCAGCGGCGTGCGCTGGCAGCGGAATCCGCGCGGGCTCAGCTCGTACCAGAGCACGTCGTTGTCGAGCGTGTCTTCCGGCGGATCCTGCGCGAAATCGGCCACCGGCAGGTCTTCGCCCAGCCAGCGCGACAGCCGATTCAGCGCTTCCTGCGCACGCGCAGTGCAGCCATCGAACCCCGGCGAGGCGGCGCGCAACGGCAGCAAGGCCTCGCCCAGCCGCGCCAGGGCCGACAGCACCGCATCGAAGCCCTCGCGCACCTGCGGCCTGGCCAATGCGCGCCACTGCGTGCCACGCGCCGGCAGCCCTTCCATGCCGGCGCGCAGGCTGCGCAGCGCATCGTCCAGCGCCAGGATCGGCGCCTGCAGGCTGGCCTGCGCACCGGCCACCAGCCGCGCTTCCACCATGCAGTCGCGCGCCAGTTCCTGCCATGGACGCATGCCGAAACTTTCGCCGAAGAAATTGGCCGCCAGCTCCGGCAACTGATGCGCTTCGTCGATGACGAAGGCCTGCGCGCCCGGCAGGATCTCGCCGAAGCCTTCCTGCTTGAGCGCCAGATCGGCCAGCAGCAGATGGTGATTGACCACCACCAGATCGGCGGCCTGTGCACGCTGGCGTGCCTGCACCACGAAGCACTCGCCATAGAACGGACAGTCGGTGCCCAGGCAGTTGTCGACCGTGGAGGTCACCATCGGCAGCAGCGGCGAATCGTCCGGCAGGGCGTCCAGTTCGGCCATGTCGCCGTACTGGGTGCGCCCGCTCCAGGCCACGATGCGCTGGAACTGGGTGACCTGCTCGGGGGTGGCCAGGCGCGGTTCGCCACGCGCCTGCTGGGTGCGGTACTTGCACAGATAGTTTGCGCGGCCCTTCAGCAACGCGCTGCGCAGGCCCACGCCCAGGGCAGCGCGCACGCGCGGCAGATCGCGATGGAACAGCTGGTCCTGCAACGCGCGCGTGCCGGTGGAGACGATGGTCTTCAAGCCCGACAGCAGCGCCGGGACCAGATACGCATAGGTCTTGCCGGTGCCGGTACCGGCCTCGGCCAGCAGCACGTCGCGTTGTTCGAACGCCTCGGCGATGGCCCCGGTCAGGCGCAGCTGCGCAGCGCGCGGCGCGAACGCATCGAGCTGGCGCGCAAGCGCGCCGCCCTCGCTGAGCGCCTCGATGCTGGCAGTGGCAAGTTGGGACATGGGATCGAACGGATGCAGGCTGGAAAGCACGACAGCCTAGCGCGTGTGCAGTGAGGCTGTCTGATCGCCATCGGTTTCCTGCCGGTGCGCGATGCAGCCATCGACGCAAGGATCCTGGCGATGGCGAGGCAGCGTCGCGTCACACCCGCTCTTCTGTTCGACAGGCAAGCATGGCCCCGGCGTGCCGCAAGCGAGTTCCCGTCCAACGGCACGTCGGGCGCGGCCCCGATGCCCGTGGCGATCGCAGGCTTCGATCGCAGCTTCAAGCGATGCGCTTGGGCGACACGACGGCTGCGCGACTGCGCCGTCGGCAGCGATGCCTTGTGTCGGATGGCACAGGTCGGTGCTGGACAATTGCCCGCTCCCCTTCGCCCCCTGCCCGACTTCACCGGGCGCCACGCACCCGGCGATCGGCTCAGTACCGCTTCATGCCCGGCACGGTGCAGCCGGCAATCTGCGCCTTGGCCGAAGCGGCGTTTTCCTTCTCGCCGCGCGCCAGGCGCGACTGTTCGATGGTGGCCCAGTGACGGCGGCACAACGGGCCGGTCTTGGAACCCAATTCGATCGCCCGCTGGGCGAAGCGTTCGGCGGCCGGCCAGTCGGCCTGCAGCACCGCTACTTCGGCGCGCTCCTGCAGGATCGCCGGGTCGCCGGATACCAGCCCCAACGCCTGATCCAGCACCGCCGCCGCACCGCTCAGATCGCCGGACTGGCGCTTGCTCTTGGCGGTGTCGCGCAGGTCGTCCACCTGCGGGTCGCGCAGCGGCTGCACCGACAGCTCGGTGTCATCGGCGCCGGCCTCGCGTTCGATCAGCAGCAAGCGCTGCGTCGGCGTGGTCGGATCCACCGGGGTCGGTGGCGGCGTGGGCGGCGCGCTGACGCAGGCAGCCAGTGTGGCGCAGGCCGCGGCCAGGACGAGCAGACGGTGCAGTGGGATCATCGAATCGCTCCAATCAGTGTGCAGGGGGCGCCGAAGCGGGCGCCGGCGCGGGTTCTTCGGGCTTCTTTTCCAGGCCGAAGAAGCGCCGCCAGCCGCCGCCGCTGGATTGCTCGACCGGCGCGGAGGCAGCATCGGCAGGCACGCCATCGATCGACGGCGCATCGCCCGCGCAAGGAACATACGCGGGCGTGAAGCCGACCACGAACGGGAACTGGCGCGCGCCCGGGCAGCCGGCATCGGTCACGCCGGTCCCGACTGCATCCACCGCTTGCCAGTCCAGCCCCTTGCCGCTGACCTTCAGCGGCGCGCTGGGCAGCCGGGCGAAGATGCTCGACCACACCCGCATCGCGCCGGTGGCGCCGTACAGGCCGGTCTGCTCGTTCTGGTCGTTGCCCATCCAGATCACCGCCAGATGGTCGCCGGTGTAGCCGGCATACCAGCTGTCGCGACCGTCGTTGGAGGTGCCGGTCTTGCCGGCCGGCGACAACCGCCCCAGCCCATCGCCGAGCAACTGCCGCGCGGTTCCATTGCTGACCACCTGCTGCAGGCCGATGCTGATCAGGTTGGCGGCCACCGAATCGCCCTCCTGCGCCGGTGCCGGGGTCTTGTCGTAGCGCTTGAGCAGCTTGCCCTGCGGGTCGAGCACGCCACGCACCGCATGCAATGGCTGGATCTCGCCGCCGGCCGCCAGGAACTGATACAGCTGCGCCATGCCGTAGGGGCTCTGGTCGGTGGCGCCCAGGATCAGCGACGGGTTCGGGTCGGCCTTGATGCCGGCCAGCACCTGGATCAACTGGGCGATACGGTCGGCACCGACCTGCATGCCCACGCGCACCGTGGCCTGGTTGTAGGAATGCGCCAGCGCATCCACCAGCCGCACCGTGCCGTGGCTGCGGTTGTCCGAATTGCCAGGCGACCAGGTCTTGCCGCGGCCGAGCTGCACCGTGACCGGCGAATCGTCGACCCAGCTGGACAGCGCCCAGCGGTCCGGCGAGGCCAGCGCCAGCATGTAGACGAAGGGCTTGAGCAGCGAGCCCACCGGACGCTGCGCTTCCACCGCGCGATTGAAGCCCGGCTTGGCCACATCGCGGCTACCGACCACCGCCAGCACATCGCCGTTGTGCACGTCGGTGAGCACCAGGCCGGCCTGCAAGGGTGGGCGCTTCTTGTTGTCCAGCCGCTTGATGGTGCCGGTGACGGCGCCTTCGGCATACGCCTGCGCGGATGGCGACATGCCGGTGAGCACGCTCATGCCAGCACCCTGCAGCACGCCTTCGGGATAATCGTGCGCCAGCTGCCGCCGCACCAGATCCACGTACGCCGGGAAGCGGTTGGCCGCGACCAGGCCGGGCTCCTGCGGTACGCCCAGCGGCGCGGCGAGTGCGCGCTTGTACTCGGCGGCGTCGATCAACTGGTTCTCGTGCAGCTTGCCCAGCACGAAGTTGCGCCGGTCCAGCGCGCGCTCGGGGTTACGTCGCGGGTCGTAGTACGACGGCCCCTTGACCAGCCCGATCAACAGTGCGATCTGCTCGGTGGTCATCGAATTGAGCTCGCGGCCGAACCACAGCTCGGCGCCCGAGGACACGCCGTGGATCGCCTGCCCGCCCCGCTGGCCCAGGTAGACCTGGTTGAGATAGGCCTCCAGGATGGTGCGCTTGTCGTAGCGCGCCTCCATGATCACCGCGTAGAGGATTTCGTTGAACTTGCGGGTGAGCGTCTGCTCCTTGCCGATGCCGAGCAGGCCGCTGCGGGCCAACTGCTGGGTCAGCGTGCTGGCACCCTGGCGCACCTGGCCGCCCGAGCGCAGCATGATCCAGGCCGCACGCACCATGCCGCTCAGGTCGATGCCGTGGTGGCTATTGAAGTCGCGGTCTTCCACCGCCTGCAGGCCGGTGACCAGCAGCTCGGGCACTTCTTCCATGCGCACCAGGCGGCGCTCTTCCTGCTTCTGCCCGTACAGCGTGGCGATCCGCGCCGGATCCAGGCGCGCGCTCTTCAACGCCTTGCGGCTGCCTGCATCGCGCAGGCTGGCCACGCGCCCGCCCGACAGCGCAAGCTCGATCCGCCGTGCAGGCACGCGCCCGTCCACATCGATATAGCCCCGGCTGGCGATGAGGAAGCGGCTGCCATCCTGCCGGTAGGTGCCGGCCAGCGTGGCCTGTCCGTCGTCGCGGTAGGAGGCGGCATCCAGCTCGGTCTTGAGGGTGGCCGCATCCAGCGCAGTGCCGGGCGCCAGCACCAGCGGACGCCCGTACACGCGGGTGGGAATCTGCCAGCGCAGTTCGCCGAAGCGCTGGCTGACCTGCTTGTTCAGATACACCGTGTACGGGATCAGGAAACCGAGCGCCAGCGCAAGCGCGGCAAATCCCCAGACGATCAGTCTGCGCTGCCAGCGGGAGCCTTGCTCGTCGGTGTCGTCCTGGAAATCGTCGGAATCGTCGTTGTCGTAGCGTCGGGGCACGGGGATGCGAGAATGTAGGGTGCGGCGAGTCTAGCGCAGCGCTGTCATGGTTGCGGTCTGCCCGCCCGTTCCGACTTAAGCGCGGCTAACGATGCTCCGGCGCTGGATGCCGGGCGCAAGGCGGCGGGATCTGGCCGGTACACTGCTGGGCCACCTATCCGCGCCCGGCTGGTCATCGCCACCACGTTCCACTTGCCTTCACGCTGGAGTTCCAACGCAATGTCGATGTCCCTGGCCGATGCGCGCTATCTGTTCAATCGCGTGCTCGGCCTGATCCACCGCTCCGTAGCCAGCATGCGCACGCGTGGGTGGCGCGCCACCTGGCAGCGCATTCGCGTGCATACGCAAGCACCTCCGGCCGCACTGGGCAGCCCGTTGTGGTTGCCCGAAGCAGCGCCGTTTGCCCCGTTCGCACTGCCGCACAGCGCCACGCCACGCGTGACGGTGGTGATTCCGGTCTACAACCATATTGCCCACACCTTGGCATGCCTGCGCGCGCTGGCCGCACATCCGCCACGGCTGGCGATGGAGATCATCGTGGTGGACGATGGCAGCAGCGATGCCACGGCCGTGCAGCTGCCGCAGCTGTCCGGCCTGCACTATCACCTGCGTGCCAGCAATGGAGGGTTCATCGCAGCCTGCAACGACGGCATCGCGCTGGCGCGCGGCGATTACGTGGTGTTGCTCAACAACGACACCATCCCCCAGCCCGACTGGCTGGATCGGCTGATCGCCACCTTCGACCAGCATCCGGGCGCCGGCCTGGTCGGCGCGCAGCTGGTCTATCCGGATGGGCGGTTGCAGGAATCGGGCGGCGTGGTGTTCGCCGATGGCAGTGCCTGGAGCTATGGCCGCTTCGAATCGGCCGAGGATCCGCGTTACGCCTATGTCCGCGCCATGGATTACTGCTCGGGGGCGGCGATTGCCCTGCCACGTACGCTACTGCAGACGCTGGGCGGGCTGGATCGGCTAGACAACGCCGACGCGCCGACGGCGTGGAGTGCTTCTGATCTTTCCTTCGCAGTACGCGCCGCCGGCCGCCAGGTCCTGGTGCAACCGGCCAGCGTGGTGGTGCACGACGAGGGCACCAGCAACGGCACCGACGTCCGCACCGGGGTCAAGGCGTATCAGGTGCGCAACCAGCGTGTGTTCGCCGACAAATGGCAGCCCACCCTGGTCGCGCACTTGCCGGTGGGCACCGTTCCCGGACCGGCGCAGCTGCACCGTGGGCAACGCCAGGTGTTGATCCTGGACGAATGCGTGCCGCAGCCGGACCGCGACTCGGGATCGCTGCGGCAGTTCAACCTGATCCGATTGCTCTGCGAGGAGGGGGCGCATGTGGTGTTCGTGCCAACCCGCCGCGAGCACGCCGGGCGCCACACCCAGGCGCTGCAGCAGCTGGGCGTGGAGGTCTGGTATGTACCGTTTCTGGACGGCATCGGCAGCTGGCTGCGCACCCATGGCCCGCGCTTTGCGGTGGTGCTGCTGGTGCGCCACCACGTCGCGCATGCCTGCCTGCCGCTGTTGAAGCAGTACGCTCCGCAGGCACGCACGCTGTTCGACACCGTCGACCTGCATTACCTGCGCGAGCGGCGCGGCGCCGAACTGGCCGGCGACGCCAATCTGCTGCGCAGCGCAGAACGTACCAGGCTGCGCGAACTGGAGATCATGGCCGCCACCGATGTCACCGTGCTGGTGTCCGCTGCCGAACAGGCGCAGCTGCACGCGGACGCGCCGCAGATCCGCACCGCCCTGCTCTCCAACCTGCACGAGGTGGCCGGCAACGGCCCCAGCTTCGGGCAACGCCGCGACCTGGTCTTCGTCGGCGGCTTTCGTCACCCGCCCAATGTGGATGCGGTGCAGTGGTTCATCAGTGCGATCTTCCCGCAGGTGCGCGCACGCCTGCCCGAGGTGGTGTTCCACTGCATCGGCGCGGAGCTGCCCGAGGCATTGAAGCTGCTGGCCGAGGAATGTCCCGGCGTGCAGTTGCATGGTCATGTGCCGGATCTGTTGCCGTTCATGGACAAGGTCCGCATCGCGGTGGCGCCGCTGCGCTTCGGCGCCGGCGTCAAGGGCAAGATCAATCTGAGCATGGCACACGGGCAACCGGTGGTCGGCACGACCTGTGCGGTGGAAGGCATGCACCTGCGCGATGGCGAGGATGTGTGCGTGGCCGACGACGCCGATGCCTTCGCCAGCGCGATCGTACGCCTGTATCAGGATGCAGCGCTGTGGCAGCGGTTAGCCGATAACGGCTTGCGCAACGTGGCCGAGCATTTTTCGCTGGATGCGGCACGCGCGACGGTGCGTGCGTTGTTTATTGCGAAGTGAGCAGTGTCGGCCGGGAGACAGATCGCCAGGCTTGACTCGTACCCTCATCTTCCCCTTCGGGGCACCTTCTCCCGATGGGAGAAGGATTGCGCGTGGCAGATCGCGTTGTTTCAGAATGCGGGGTCGAGCGACAGGTTCGGCAGGCTCCGATGTCGGCGACACCTGGCAACGACCGCTCAACGCTGCTCGGCCACGGCCTTGACCCGTCGCGTGAATTCGGTCAGTTCCGGCAAGCCAGGGTCCAGCTGGCGCGCCTCGTCCTGCGCTCGACGGGCGAATGCCGCGTCTTCCTGGCCCAGCCGTTCGCTCCCCACTGCTATCCAACGCTGCGCCAGACGGCGACGCGCGCCTGCCAAGGCGTCGGCAGTGGGTGTCAGCGCCTGCCACGCGTCCAGGCATCCGCGCGCCGCACGCAGGCGGTTGTTGCGCAACTCGTCCTCGAAGCAGCGCCGGCTGGCCGGCGCGACGCGCGCAGCGGCCTGCAGCACGCGGGCATCGCGCGGGGCCAGCGCCTGTGCGGCGCGCACGGCGTCGTAGGCGCTGGCGCCCGGCGGGGTCATCCACTGCTCTCGCGCCTCGGCATCGGCCACGCGTTGCAGCAGCGCGCGCAACCGGCGTTCGCGTACGCCGCGCGACAAGCCGGTTTCAGGCCCGCGCTGGGCATCGCGCGCGCGCGCGATCGCCTGTTCGGCCTGGGCGATGGAGGCGGCGCCCGGCACCAGCACCCGCGCCTGCTGCAGCGACTGCATGGCCTGGTCGAACTGGAAATCCGCGGCCTGGCGCCCCGCCTGGGCGGCATATTCGCTGGCCACCCGATCGAGCCCGCGCCGCGCATCGGCATCTTCCGGCTCGGCTGCCAGCACTGCCATGAAATCGCGCGCCGCCGGTGCCAGGCGACCACGCCGCAGCAAGGCATCGGCGCGCTGCCGCCGCTGTTCGAGCGCACGGTGGTAATGGCCTTCGGTCGACGGCACGTCGGCGTGGCCGGCGTCGTAGCGCTTGGCCGCCACCAACAGCGCGGCCGCCTCGCCAAGCGCATCGCGTCCCAAGGCGTGGCGCGCCTGCGCCAGCAGATCGGTCAGGGCGTCTTCGCGCCCTTCCAGCGCGTCGGTGCGGTCCGGTGCCAGGCTGAGGACGCGCTGGTACAGCGGCAACGCACTGTCGGGCGTGCCATCCAGGCGGCCCTGGTGCTGGGCGGCGACCGCCTGCGCGACCAGGGCGTCCAAGCCGGCACGGCGCGCCTGCAGGTCGCGCAGACGCAAGGAGACCGGGGCGATCTGCGCCTGCGGCACCTCCAGCGCGGTTGCCAACGCCAACGCACGTTGCGCATCGGCCGCATCGCCGGCCGCGATCGCCGCGCGCGCCTGCACCACTGCAGCCGCACCGGTACGCGCCAGCCCGGCGCGGGCCTCGCTGCGGTCGCCATCCAGCGCAAGTGCGGCGGCAAACAGTTCGCGTGCCCCGTTGCCGTCGGCGGCACTGAGCTTGCCGCGCGCCAATGCGGCATTGCCCCGCTGCAGCAGTTGCTGGATCCGGGTGTCCGGCCACAGCCAGTCGGCAAGCGGCTGGCGCAACACGATCACACCCATCAGCAGGCACAGCGACAGCGCCAGCACCACGCGCCAGAGCGCGCGGCTGCGCAACGGCGCCCAGAGGCGGGGCGACCTGGCCCAGCGCGGCAGCGGAAACATGCGGTTGCGTCCATCCTTGGCGCGACCTGACGGGGACGCGTTCACCCCGTCATGGTAGCGGGGTGGCGCGAAGGCGGTGTGGGTTGTTTGGGATTCGGGATTCGGGATTCGGGATTCGGGATTCGGGATTCGGGATTTGGGATTTGGGATTTGGGATTCGGGAGTCGTTGAGGCGGGTAAGGTGCGAACGGCTGGAGGCGCGTTGGACTCTTTCGGCGAATTTTCAAGGCGCCTGCAGTGCGGCCAAGCGCGGCTGTAGCGTGAGCGGCTGGCCCGGATCGCTGGCAAGCCGGACGGGCGCGTGGTGCGGGATGCGCACGCGTCTTGGGCAGCATCGACCGGAGGCAGGCATCTTGACGCTAAACGCGGCGGTCGCGTCGGCCGCTCAGCCCAGCCGCCGCACTTCGCTGACGCCGGGCAAGGCATCCAGCTTGCCCAGCAGCGCAGACAACTGGTCGTAGTCGCTGACCTTGAGCCGCAGTCGCAACTGCGCGCGCCCGGTGTCGCGCACGTTGTCGCTGTTGATCTCCAGCACGTGGGCGTCCTCCTGCGCGATCAGGTTGGTGATGTCCTTGAGCAGCCAACGCCGGTCCACTGCACGCACCTGCACATCCACCTCGTAGCCGCTGCCTGCCTTGCCCCACTCCACCGGCAACACCCGTTGCGGATGCGCAGCCGCCAAACGGGCCAGGGCCACGCAGTCGGTGCGGTGCACGGTGATGCCGCGGCCGCGGGTGAGGTAGCCGGCGATCGGTTCGCCGGCCACCGGCTGGCAGCACCGCGCCAGCTGCACCAGCAGGTTGCCCACGCCCTGCACGGTGAACTTGGACTTGCCCAGGCCATCGCGGCGCGCAGTCGGACGCGGTGGCGCGGGCACCGCCGGCTGCGAGGCGGCCCGCTCGGCTTCCAGCAGCGCACGGCTGACCTGGTTGGGACCGGTGTCGCCCAGCGCCACCTGGATGTAGAGATCGTCCACGCTGTCGGCGTGGAACTTGCGCGTCGCCACGCCCAGGTCGGCCTGCTGCAGGCCCAGCCGCTTGAGTTCGCGGTCGAGCAGTTCCTTGCCGGCCTGCACGTTGCGCGCGCGGTCGAGCTTGTGGAACCAGGCGCGCACCTTGTCGCGCGAACGCCCGCTGGCCAGGAAGCCGTTGGCCGCCAGCAGCCAGTCGCGACGCGGGTCCGCTTCCTTGGCGGTCATGATCTCCACGCGGTCGCCGCTGCGCAGCCGGTAGGTCAGCGGCACGATGCGGTCGTTGACCCGCGCACCGCGGCAGCGATGCCCCACCATGGTGTGCACGTGGTACGCAAAATCCAGCGGGGTGGCGCCCTGCGGCAGATCGATGACCTCGCCCTTGGGGGTCAGCGCATACACCCGATCCTCGATCAGCTCGGCATCCAGCGCACCGGCCAGTTCGCCATGGTCGCCCTCCTGCACCTGTTCCAGCAGCTGGCGCATCCACAGGATCTTGCGGTCGAAGGCCTTTTCGGCGCCCTTGCCGCCTTCCTTGTACTTCCAGTGCGCGGCCACGCCGAGCTCGGCCTGGGCGTGCATCTCGAAGGTGCGGATCTGGATTTCGATGGTGCGCCCTTCCGGGCCGACCACGGCGGTGTGCAGCGAGCGATAGTCGTTGGCCTTGGGCCGGGCGATGTAATCGTCGAACTCGCTGGGCACCGGCGTCCACAACGAATGCACCGCCCCCAACGCCGCATAGCAGGCGGCCACGTCATCGACCATCACCCGCACCGCGCGCACGTCGTACAGCTGGTCGAACGACAGCCGCTTCTTCTGCATCTTCCGCCAGATACTGTAGATGTGCTTCGGCCGTCCGCTCACCTCCGCGCGCAGCCCCTGCTCGGCCAGCGCGCCGGACAGGGTGCGCTTGACCGCCTCGATATAGCGCTCGCGGGCGATGCGGGTCTCGTCCACTTCGCGGGCGATGCGGCGATAGGTCTCCGGCTCGAGATGCCGGAACGCCAGGTCTTCCAGCTCCCACTTCACCTGCCAGATACCCAGACGGTTGGCCAGCGGCGCGTGGATGTCGCGGGTGAGCTGGGCCAGCGCGCGGCGCTGGTCTTCGCTGAGGCGATCGGCCACGCGCATGCGCGCCAGCTGCCGTGCCAGCAGGATCGGCACCACGCGCAGGTCGTGGATGATGGACAGCAGCAGGCGGCGCAGCCCCTCGCTGTTGCGCCCGGCCTCGCGCCCGGCATGCAACGCCCAGACCTGATCGGCCGCGTCCAGTCCGTCGAGCAGCCCCTCCACTGCCACCCGGCGTTCGGCGGGCTGCCAGGGCAGGCCGGCCATCGCACCGCGCAATGTCGGCAGGTCGAACAGCAATGCCGCGATCAAGGTGGCCTCGTCGGCGGCCAGCAGCGCCAGTGCATCCAGCGTGTCGCCGAGCAGCGACCAGGCCACGCTGTCGGCTGGCGCAGGCGGTGCGTCCTGCCAGGCGCGCGCCAGCGCTTCGCGCAATGCCGGAGCAACCGATGCCAGCGCGGGGCGCTGCAGCACTGCCTGCAGGCGATCGAATGAGGAACTGGTCACAGCGGTGGACACGGCGGCAGGCGATAACTGGGAGCTGGCAGCTACGGTAACGTGCGCGTCACCATCTCCACAACGCGCAATTTCCAGCCTGGCGGTGGCAGCTCATCGGGACGCACTTAGGGTCGGTTCACCCGGCAAGGGCTTGATTCGTAACCGCTGCGCGCCATGACGTGTGCGATAGCGCACACGCAGCGCTGCATCGCATCAGCTTTTTACGCGCTCTTTACAACTCGGCCAAACCGCCTGCCTATGCTCCTTGTACGTCATCGCCGCCTTACGCAGCGACGGCGTTTTTCCACCCACAGCGAGGTAGCCGATGAAGACCTGGAAGAAGCCTGTCGTCCGTGAAGTGAATTGTGGCGCCGAAATCAACTGCTACGTCTCCGGCGAGTTTTGATCCGGCCGTTTCTTGACTCACCTGCCGCCCTTCCCATTGATGCGTGACCGGCCGCGGCCGGCAGATTAGGTAACAGTTCTCCATGCGCATTATCGTCTTGGGATCGGCGGCCGGCGGTGGGCACCCGCAGTGGAATTGCCATACCCCCGCAAGCCAGCGGGCCTGGCAACAAGCAGACGGTGCCCAACGCCGTACCCAGGCCAGCATCGCCGTCAGCGCAGATGGTCAGCGCTGGGTATTGATCAACGCCTCACCCGATTTCCGGCAACAACTTCTCGCCACGCCTGCGCTCTGGCCGCAGCACGGGCTGCGGCATTCACCGATCGAGGCAGTGCTGCTGACCAGCGGCGAGATCGACCATATCGCCGGGCTGCTGTCGATGCGCGAGAGCCAGGCGTTCTCGTTGCATGCCAGCAGCCGCGTACTGGACCTGCTGGCACAGAACCCGATCTTCGACGCCCTCAACCCGCACTACGTGTCGCGCCAGCCGTTTGCGCTGGATACGCCCCTGTCGCTGCTGGGCCTGCAATTGACCCCATTTTCGGTGCCCGGCAAGGTCCCGCTGTTCATGGAATCGCGCAGCGGCGGCGACCTGGCCGGTTCCAACGAAGAGACCCTGGGCCTGACCATCGGCGATGGCCGCCACCGCGTGCACTACATCCCCGGCTGCGCGGCCATGACCGACGCACTGCGCGAGCGCCTGCGCGGCGCCGAGCTGGTGTTCTTCGACGGCACGCTGTGGCGCGACGACGAAATGGTGCAACTGGGCGTCAGCCAGAAAACCGGCCAGCGCATGGGCCATCTGAGCATCGATGGACCGGAAGGCACCATGGCGGCGTTCGCACCGCTCGGTGTGGCGCGCAAGATCTTCATCCACATCAACACCACTAATCCCGTGCTCGATATCCATTCGCCCGAATACGCCAGCGCGCGCGCCAACGGCTGGGATGTTGCGCACGACGGCCTGGAGATCACCCTGTGACCGCCCTGCTCACCCCGGACCAACTGGAAGCGGAGCTGCGCGCCATCGGCGCACGCCTGTATCACGACCAGCACCCGTTTCATGCGCTGCTGCACGATGGCAAGCTCGATCGCGGCCAGGTGCAGGCCTGGGCGCTCAACCGCTTCGAATACCAACGCTGCATTCCCTTGAAGGACGCGGCGATCCTGGCGCGCATGGAAGATCCCGCGCTGCGGCGCATCTGGCGCCAGCGCATCCTCGACCATGACGGCAACAGCGCCGCCGACGGCGGCATCGCGCGCTGGCTGCACCTGACCGACGCACTGGGCCTGGACCGCCATCTGGTCGAATCCGGGCGCGCCCTGCTGCCGGGCACGCGCTTCGCGGTGCAGGCGTATCTGCAGTTCGTGCGCGAGAAGAGCCTGCTGGAAGCGATTGCGTCCTCGCTCACCGAGTTGTTCGCCCCCAACATCATCGGCCAGCGTGTGGCCGGCATGCTGAAGCATTACGACTTCGTCTCGCCCGAGGCGCTGGCTTACTTCGAGCATCGCCTGACCGAGGCGCCGCGCGATTCGGATTTCGCGCTGGAGTACGTCAAGCAACATGCCGACACCGCAGAAAAGCAGGAACTGGTCAAGGCGGCGCTGCACTTCAAGTGCTCGGTGCTGTGGGCGCAGCTGGATGCCTTGCACGTGGCCTATGTCGCGCCGGGGATCGTCTGGCCGGATGCCTTCGTACCCGACCGCGCAGCCAGCCGGGTCGCGGCATGAGCAGCATCGGCCGCGACAGCCAGCCGGCCCTGCGCGCAGGCGTGCGCCTGCAGCACGACCGTGCACGCGACCAATGGGTGCTGCTCGCACCCGAGCGCGTGGTCGAACTGGACGAGATCGCGGTGGTGGTGGCGCAACGTTTCGACGGGGCGCGCTCGCTGGCGCAGATTGCGCTGGAGCTGGCGGCAGAATTCGACGCCGATCCTGCGCAGATCGAGGCCGATGTGATCGAACTCACCGGCACCCTGCACCAAAAGCGTTTGTTGAAGCTATGAGCAGTGCCGTGCCGCCACCGCCGCTGTCCGTGCTGCTGGAGCTGACCCACCGCTGCCCGTTGGCGTGCCCGTACTGCTCCAACCCGATTGCGCTGGCGGCACTGCGCGAAGAGATGGATACCAGTGGTTGGCGTTCGCTGCTGCAGCAGGCCGCCGACATGGGCGTGCTGCAGGCGCACTTCTCCGGTGGCGAGCCGATGCTGCGCAAGGACCTGCCCGAGCTGGTGGCGCATGCGCGCGCGCTTGGTCTTTACAGCAACCTGATCACCTCCGGCGTGGCCGGCGGCGAACCGATGCTGGACCAGTTGCAGGCCGCCGGGCTGGAGCATGTGCAGTTGAGCGTGCAGGACGTGGACCCGGCCGGTGCCGATCGCATTGCCGGATATCGCAACAGCCTGTCCAAGAAGCGCGAATTCGCAGCCGCCGTGCGTGCGCGCGGCCTGCCGCTGACGCTCAACGCGGTGCTGCACCGGCACAACGCCGAACGGGTGCCGCAGATGATCGCGCTGGCGCTGGAATGGCAGGCCGAACGCATCGAAGTGGCCCACACCCAGTACTACGGCTGGGGGCTGCGCAACCGTGCCGCACTGATGCCCAGCCGCGAACAATTGATGGGCACTATTGCTGCGGTAGAAGCTGCACGCCGCGAGCTTGGCGACCGCCTGGCGATCGACTTCGTCACCCCCGACTACTACGCACGCCAGCCCAAGCCCTGCATGGGCGGCTGGGGCCAGCGCTTCGTCAATATCTCTCCGCGCGGCGACGTGCTGCCCTGCCATGCTGCCGAAACCATCGAAGGCATGCGCTTCGACAATCTGCGCGATCGCACGCTGGCGCAGATCTGGAACCACGGCGAGGCATTCGTACGTTTTCGCGGCACCGCGTGGATGCCCGAGGTGTGCCAGGGCTGCCCCAAACGCGAGATCGACTGGGGCGGCTGTCGCTGCCAGGCGCTGGCGCTCAGCGGCGATGCCGCCACGCTGGATCCGGTGTGCGAGCGCTCGCCCGCGCACGCACAGGTGCGCGCCACAGCCGAGCGCGAAGCTGCGGCAGTGGCACCGCAATTCGTCTACCGCCGCCCGGCGCGTGCCGAACGCCCGCCTTCCACGGCCGACGTCGCGCCGGACTAGGCGCCACTCAATCACGCCCGCGCGTTGCCAGGGCACACCGATTCCTGCGCGGCAGACAGCGACCTGGTCATCCCCCGGCTCGGCATGGCCATTCTGTTGCCCGCTCGCCATGCCCAGCTCGTCAAGCGGCTGCACCGGGCAGGACCCGGCAGACGCCAGAGATTCTGCGAGCCAGCGGCAACCCGCAACCGCCTGCCCGCCCAGCGTCTACACTAGCGGCCTCTTACTGACGGATGGCTCCCATGTCGCTCGCGCGCCGCATTCCACTGCTGGTCTGCCTGACCCTTGCATTGACCGCCACGCCGACGCTGGCCCAGCGTGCCGTGCAGGGCGACCTGCAGTCACAGATGAGCGCCGAGCAGTTCAAGGCCGCCGGTCTGGACAAGCTCACCACCAGCGAGCTGGCCTCGCTCAACGACTGGTTGCAGGGCAAGGTCGCCAAGGAGGCGGCGGTGGTGGTCGAACAGGCCAAGGAAGCCGGCCGCCAGGAGATTATCGTCAAGAACCGCGGCTTCTTCGATTTCGGCAGCAAGGAGCCGATCGAAAGCACGCTCGTGGGCGAGTTCAAGGGCTTCTCCAAGGGCCGTATCTACACCCTGGCCAACGGGCAGGAGTGGGAACAGACCGATGCGGCCAGCCTGTCGGGCGTGCGCAAGGACGCCCCGAAGGTGAAGATCAAACCCGGCCTGGTCGGTGTCTGGTATCTGCAGATCGATGGCTATAACACCCCGGCCAAGGTACGGCGGATCAAGTAAGGTTGCCAGCCGGACCACTGCGTGGCCAGTCCACGGATCGGGCATGTACCGCCCGTACATCCCGGCCTCGCGCGCCGTTCGCGCCCATCCGGCGACTGCCCGCCATTGCACGTTGTCCGCTTTACGCCGCGCGGTGACGCTGCGGCCTGCCCACCAGGCAGCCGGCGCGGCACACCCGCCCGACCACAGCGGGCGCGGCCAGATCCGCCGCCGCCACCGCGACACGTGCGTGGTCCTGCCAGCCTGCGCCATCGCCCGACAAAGCAAGCCCGCCGGCAGGCAGCATCATCTGCAGGTACGCACACCAGGTACGCATACCGGATGCGCCACCGTGGTCGCATTCTGTGGAGTTGATCGATAGCGGCTTCGCTTGGGCCGCTACCCTGCGCCCTTGAGACACCGCCGCACGCACGCGTCTGCCAGACTTCGGCGCAGCCGTCTGTTGCCTGCCGCACACGCCAGATGGATGCCTGCTCGCTGACCATCGCAGCGCACCGCGCTGCATCCGGAGAATGCCGATGCCCTTGTCGACACGTTGTGCCCTCACGCTGCTGCTGTTCACCACCGGGTCGGCACTGGCCGACACCGCCGCCGAGCAATGCACGCGACCGGAGGTTGGCTTCGACCAGGCGCTGGTCTGCTATCACGACGCGGTGGAGCGGCAACCGCTGGTCTATACCCCGGTCGCCACCAGCACGGTGAACGGTGTGGAGCGGCGCGACTATGTGTTGACCTCGCAGACCTGGTCGCCCGAATCGCTGGTCACCCCGGCCGTGTGGCAGCACGATGTGGCGATCTACGTCCCCGCCGATGCGCTGCCCACCCGCGCCGTGCTGCTGTCCACCAATGGCATCCGCAATGCGGCTGCGGGCAGCGCGGCGCAACCGGCCAGCGAACTGACGCCCGACGCGCTGGCGGCATTGGCGCAACGCAGCCGCACCGTGGTGATCGCGCTGAGCGACATTCCCAACCAGGCGCTGAGCTATCGCGGTGACGATGCGCCGCGCCGCGAGGATGACAGCGTTGCTTATACCTGGTCGCAATTCCTGAAAGCGCCGCCGCAGCGCAAGACCCTGTTGCTGCACGTTCCGATGGCCGCGGCGATTGCACGCACCATGTCGCTGGCCGAGCGCGAGCTGGCGCCGCTGAAGATCCATCGTTTCATCCTGGCCGGTGCCTCCAAGCGCGGTTGGGCGAGCTGGCATGCCACCATCGCCGACCAGCGCGTGGAGGCGGTGGCGCCGTTCGTGATCGACATCCTCAACATGCCGGCCGTGCTCGAGCATATGTACCGGACCTACGGCGGCAATTGGCCGATCGCCTTCAACGCCTACGCCAAACAGGGAATCACCACCCAGCTGCAGACGCCGCAATTCGCGCAATTGGTGCAGATCCAGGATCCGCTCAGCTACCTGCGTACGCCGTATCGCAAGCGTCTGTCGGTGCCCAAGTACATCGTCAATGCCAGCGGCGACGATTTCTTCCTGCCGGATAACACGCGCTTCTTTTACGACGCATTGCCGGGCAACAAAGCCTTGCGCATGGTGCCCAACAGTGGGCATAAGGGCATCCGCGCATCGGTGGTGGATAGCCTGGTGCCTTTTGTCACGCGGTTACAGCAGCAGCGCGCGCTCCCGCAGCTCAGCGCTACGCTGCAGGCGGGAACGGCGCCGCGGATCCGCCTGCGCTTGTCCGAGCGCCCTACCCAACTGCGGCTCTGGAGTGCCAGCAATCCCCAGGCGCGCGATTTCCGCCATGCCTGCGGCATCCGCTACAACGCGACCCCGCTGCCATTGCCGCGCGGCGGCAAGGTGGCGGTGCCCGTCCAGGTTCCGGCAGCTGGCTGGAGCGCGTACTTCGTCGAAGCCACCTATGCCGATGGCTTCGTCGCCACCAGCCAGACCTATGTACTCGGTCGGCAGCAATACCCCACCCAGGCACCGCCCACCGACAACGCCGCCTGCAGCACGCTGCCGGGCGTTGCGAGCAATGCAGCGCGCTGAAGAGCTAGCCGCCTGCACCCGCGCTGCTCCGACCGAAGCGATGCGCCTTGCGGTGAGCGGTCGCGGCCCGAGTCGGCATGGCATACCCACCCGTTCTGCATCGGGCACCACCGCTGGCATGGATGGTCGCGGTGCTGGCCAGCGCCGCCGGCGCCGCTTCCGGGCCCGCGGATTTCGCATCCGTGCCAGCTGCCTGACTCGCCGATGCGCACCGCCACGCCGTGGGAACCCACCAACTCGGCGATGTTGACCAGCCTGCGCAACGAAGTCCGCATACAACCCGTCGATGGGGGTGATTTGGCACTTGAGCCCGCCAGCAAGATCGATCCAACCCGGCTGAACCATTGACATCGTTGTCACCAACTCCTACACAGGCCCGTACTCGCTGACGGCACGGGCCGATCAGACGGACCAAAGGACTGCATGTGGCTGCGACCTCGCACTCTGCTCAGGCTTCTGTCTCGCCCGCCGTTCCCGCCGCAACCGGTTTCGTCGCCGCCGATGTTGGCGGCACGCATGTGCGTCTTGGCCATGCGCTGCAGACCGACAGCGGCGCGATCGAGCTGGCGCATTACCGCACCTATCGCTGTGCCGAGTACCCCAGCCTGGACGCCATCCTGGCCGACTTCCTGCCACAGGTGAGCCGCGTAAATACAGTGGTCATCGCCAGTGCGGGAGTCGCGTTGGACGAAGACACCTTCATCAGCAACAACCTGCCGTGGAGCATTTCGCCCAGGCGCCTGCGCGGCGCGCTCGATCTGCGCAGCGTACATCTGGTCAACGATTTCGAAGCGGTCGCCTACGCCGCCCCGCTCATGGAGCCGCGTGCGGTGCTGCAGCTGAGCGGGCCCACACCGCGGCATGCGCGCGCCGCCGGTCCCATCCTGGTGGTGGGGCCCGGCACCGGGCTGGGGGCGGCAGTGTGGATCGATGCCAGGCCACGCCCGATCGTGCTGGCCACCGAAGCCGGCCAGGTCGCGCTGGCCAGCACGCACGCGCACGAAGCGCAATTGCTGCACATCCTGCTGCGCGACCGGCACTACCTGCCACTGGAACATGTGCTGTCCGGCCCCGGCCTGCTGCGGCTCTACACCGCCACCTGCCAATTGCATGGCGCCACCCCGCGGCTCGCGCTGCCCGCGGCGATCACCCATGCCGCCCTGCACGAAGACGATGCGCTGGCATGCGAAACGCTGCAGGTGTTCTGCGCGCTGCTCGGCCATGCCGTGGGCGACATGGCCCTGGCCTACGGCGCGGCCGGCGGCATCTATCTGGCCGGCGGCATCCTGCCGAGCATCGGCAGCTTCCTGGCGGCCAGCGCGTTTCGTGCGCGCTTGCTCGACAAGGGCGGCATGCGCGAGGTGCTCGAACGCATCCCGGTCAAATTGGTCGAGCACGGGCAATTGGGCGTGCTCGGCGCAGCCAACTGGTATCTGCAGCACCGCGCTGACGTGTCGTAAGCGATTGGCCGCGCGTTTTTTTAGCGCGCGGCGGCAAGACCCCGCATCCGGCGAGCAGCAGCCCGCCGTCCATCCCTGTGCGTGATGAGGAGAGACATCATGAAATACAGCACCACCCTGCTGTCCAGTGCGATTGCGTTGTCGTTGGCATTCACCGTGCAAGCCCAGGACGCTGCAGGCCAGCAAGCCACCGACCTGGACGCCGTCCAGGTGGTCGGCATCCGTGCCAGCCTGGAAAAATCGCTGGACACCAAACGCAACAACGCCGGCATTTCCGAAGCGATCACTGCCGAGGACATCGGCAAGTTCCCCAGCACCAACGTGGCCGAAGCGCTGTCGCAGATTCCTGGCGTCACCCTGGACCGGCGCTTCGGCCAGGGCGAGCGGGTCAGCATCGACGGCACCGACCCCAGCCTGAATCTGTCGTTCCTGGACGGCCACCCGGTGGCGCAGGCGATCTGGCTGTATGGCGAACAACCCAATCGCGGCTTCGACTACACATTGCTTGCGCCGCAGATCCTGGGCCGGGCGGAAATCCTCAAATCCTCCGAAGCGCGGCTGACCGAAGGCAGCCTGGGAGGCACCGTGTTGATGCACACCCGCCAGCCGCTGGACCTGGATGTCAACGAAGTGGCCGCATCGATCGGCTATAGCTACAGCGACCAGGCCAGCCAGGGCAAGCCCAACGCGGCATTGCTCTACAGCTGGAAGAACAGCGCGCAGACCTTCGGCATCGCGGTGTCGGCGCAGCATTACCAAGAGCGCGTGGACCGCCGCGGCATGGAAGTGTTCGGCTACGCACCGGCCAGCAGTTTCGCCAATGCCGCAGGCACCGTGCCGCCCGATGCCGATGTGCCCAATTCGATCAATGCGGCCTGGTTCCAGCAGGACCGCGAGCGCGACAGCGCCGTGGTCAACCTGCAGCTCAAACCCAGCGAGGCGCTGGAGTTCAATCTGAGCGGCCTGTACATCAACGAGAATTTCGACAACTACAACCAGTCGATGTACAGCTTTCTGACCTGGAATTCCGGCACCGTTGCCGCGGTGGACCGGCTGGGCGATGTGCGAAACGGCGTGGTGACCAGTGGCCATTCCAGCGCCAATGCCGACCCATTGGGCGGCACGGTGATCTACGACAACAACGTGCGCGAATCGGAAGTCACCACCAAGGGCCTGGACCTGCGCGGCGCGTTTCGCGGCGAGGGCTGGGGCCTGAATGGACAGATCGGCCAAAGCAAGTCCGAGAACAAGGACCTGTCGCAGTACTTCATCGAGCCGTTCTACAACGGCGGCTTCAGCTGGGATACCCGCCACGGCATCCGCTTCGACGATCCGACCGCCGCGCGCGACCCGGCCAACTGGGGCTCGGCCGGCGGCTGGTTCGGCAACAACGGCATCTTCTCCACGCAAAGCAAGGACACCTACGGCCAGCTGGATCTGAACCTGCAGTTCGACAGCGTGTTCAATCAATTGCTGCTGGGCGTGCGCCACGGCAAACACGACGAGCGTTTCGAGCTCAATGTCTACGGCGGCGTCACACCCGGCACGCTGGCCGACGTGGGCACCATCGGCCTCACCGACCTGGACGGTTTCTATCCCGACCATGGACGGCATGTGCAGGCGGGCCGCAACAATGTGCTGAACTGGATCCGCAACAGCCCGGTGGATTACGCCGCTCCAGACCCGGCCAGCTATCTCAACAACACCTGGGCGCTGCAGCAGACCAACAATGCCGCCTACGCGCAGCTGAACTTTTCCGGCGGTGGCCTGCGCGGCAATCTCGGCGTGCGCTATGTCGACTCCAAGACCGAAGGCAGCGGCTTCGTCTACAGCGGCACGCCTTCGCTGGCCAACGCCGACAGCCTGTGGCAGACCCGCACCCGCAAGGAGGATTTCCTGCTGCCCTCGCTGACCCTGTCCTACGACACCAGCACCGATTGGGTGTTCCGCTTCGCCGCGGCCAAGGTGATCGCCTGGGCGCCGTACAACCAGATGGTCAACAACACCTTCCTCAACGACATCACGCTGACCGGCAGTGGCGGCAATGCGGAGCTGTCGCCGTACGAGTCGTGGAATTTCAACCTGTCGGCCGAGTACTACTTCGCCCAGCAAGCGGTGGTGGCCTGGTCGGTGTTCTACAAGAGGATCGACAACTACATCGACACCAGTGCCAGCGTGGAGCGCCAGTACAACGCACTGCGCGACACCGCGCCGCAGAGCTGGGCGCAGTTGGTGGGCAGCAATGGCTGCACCGCCGACGGCTATTGCGACTACAGCATCCAGCGGCCGCGCAACGCCGGGCAGGGCAAGGTCAAGGGCTTCAATCTCTCGTTCCAGCAACCCTTCGGCGACAGCGGCTTTGGCCTGACCGGCAACTACACCTACGCCAACGGCGAGAACAACACCGGCGATGCCCTGCCCTACCAGTCGCGCAACAGCGTGGCCTTCAGCCCGTACTTCGAGAAAGGCCCGCTCAACGCACGGCTGACCTACAACTGGCGCGACAGCTACCTGGCCGGCGGTTACGTGGCCGGCGCCGCTCCGGCCAGCGTGGACGACTATGCCGAACTTGGCGCCAGCGTCGGCTATGCATTCAGCCCGAACTGGTCGCTGCAGCTGGATGCGCAGAACCTGCTGGATGAGCAGTACCTGCAGTATCTCGGCGACAAGGACCACCTGGCCGGACGCTACAAGAGCGGGCGACGCTACATGGCCACCTTGCATCTGAAGTTCTGAGGGATGGTTGGCGGGATGCATCGGGCCACCCCGTCGGGTGGCCCGATGCATCGCTTAGTCGCGCGGGGTCGTACAGTTTTTCTTGCGCCCTGTCGTCGCGCGCGATGAGCGTGCAGCGCCACGCTCCACCGGCCTCTGTCCAGGCTCGTGCGCTGCGGCTATCCGCGCAACGCCGCCACCCGCTGCGCCAGTTTCTTCGCCGAGACGCCGGATTTGGCGCCTAGCTCCTGCGCGAATACCGACACGCGTAGTTCTTCCAGATCCCAGCGCAGCGCCTGCCAGTCGGGGCGCTGCTGCAGCCCGCGTGCGGCCGCATCGTCCAGCGCATCCACGAACGGCTTGAGTTCGAGCATGCGTGCCTGGTCGCGCGCCGGATCGCGCTTGGCGCGTTCGGTGCGCAGGATCATCGCCTTGAGGTAGCGCGGATAATTGGCCAACGCGTCGGCCCGCGTGTCGCGCAGGAAGCCGGCATGCACCAGGCCGCGCAATTGCTGCTCCATGTCGTCCAGGTTGCCGCGTGCCCAGCCCATCAGCGGCGCTTCCAGCAGCGGCTTGAGTTCGGCCACCGCGCCCAGGATGCTTTCGGCCAGTTTCAGGCGCTCCATCGCTTCGCCGAACAGGCGCTTGCCGGCATCGTCGCGCCGATGTGCAAACGCGCCCGGGTCGCGGATTGCGCCAAGCCCCTCGTCCAGCACCGCATTGAGTGCGGCGTCGACCAGATCGCCACGCAGGCGCTCCTGCGACTCGATCGCCGCATACAGCAGGCCAGTCTTGGGCGACACCGGCAACTGCTTGCGCGCCTGCTTGATCTTGTCGGCCAGGGCGAGTTCCAGCAACCGCCGCACGCCGCGCGGATGCGCCTGCGCCGCGTCGTTGCGGTCGGCAAAGATGCGTAGCGCCGCATCCTCGCCCTGATCCACCAGCGCCGGATACGCCGGCACGCCGGCTTCCCCGGCCACCTGCTCGGGGATCGGCGCAGCCGGGAACTCGCGCAGGCCTTCGGCGGCCAGCGCACGCCCCGCGCGCGCGGCAAACGCCTGTCCGGCACGTTCTCCAAAGCGCGCACGCAGCCCGGCCAGATCGCGCGATTCGGCCAGCACCTTGCCGCCGTCGTCGCGCAGCCGCAGGTTCATCAGCAAATGGGTATCCAGCGCTGGTTCGTCGAAATCCAGCGCCGCCAGCTGCACGCCGGTGGCCTTGGACAAAAAGCGCGCCAGCTCGCCCCGGATGTCGTCGGCCGATGGCAGGCTGTAGGCCTCGTAGAACGCACGGCCAAAATCCGGCGCCGGCACGAAATTGCGTCGCTGCGCCTTGGGCAGGCTGCGGATCAGTGCCGAGGCCTTGTCGGCGACGAAGCCCGGCGCCAGCCACGACAGACGCGCCGGATCCAGCGCGTTGAGCAGATGCAGCGGCACCTCCAGCGTCACGCCATCGTCGATGGCGCCCGGCTCGAAGCGGTAATGCAACGGCAGCCGCGCATCGCCCAGCGCGAAATACTTCGGGAATCGATCGGCCTCGCTGCCTTCACCGGGCAGCAGATCGGTCAAGCTCCAGTGCAGGCTGCGGCGCTTGTCGGCCGGCAGCGTCTTCCACCAGGCGTCCAGCCCGCTGGCCGAATGCAGCTCGGCCGGAATGCGGTCCAGATACCAGCGCGCCTGCCAGTCCTCGTCGGCCACGATGCCGGCGCGCCGCAGTTTGGCTTCTTCCTCGCGCGCTTGCTCAAGTACCCGCAGGTTGTCGGCCACGAATGCCGCACGCGTGTTGATCTCGCCGGTCACCAGGCCCTGGCGCACGAACAGGTCATGCGAGGCCGCCGGGTCGATCTTGCCGAAGTGCACCGGCTTCTTCGGCGCCAGTACCAGCCCGAACAGGCTGATCTGCTCGGACGCCACCACCTGCCCCTGCGCACGCGACCAATGCGCATCGAAATGCTTGCGCGCCAGCAGATGCCCCAGTTCGGCGATGGCCCAATCCGGTTCGATCGCCGCATTGGTCATGCCCCAGACCTTCTGCGTATCCAGCAGCGTGGCCGCCAGGATCCACGGCGGCGGTTTGCGTGCCAGCGCCGAGCCGGGGAACGGCACGAACCGGCGCTGGCGTGCCGCCAGGAAATCGCCTTTCTCGGTGCGGTGGCCGATCTGCGTCGGCAGCCCGGCCAGCAGCGCGCGGTGCAGCGCCTGATAGGCGGCCGCCCGTTCGCGCTCGCTGCTGCGTGCCGCCGCCTCGGCGGCCTCGGCCTGCCGATCCGGCGCCATCGCTGCAGGCTGCGCCGGTGTCGCCGACGGATCGGCCCTGCCTTCGCGTGCCAGCCGTGCCGCACGGTGCAGTTGCCCGCGCGTGGGCCGGTTGGCGTTGTGGCCGTCGGCGCGCGCAGGCGCGCTGGGGCCAGCCAACAGCGGCGCCAGCATTGCCGTGGCCGGCTCCTCGCTCCAGCCCAGTTCCTCGCATAACAGACGCAGCTGCCGATGCAGTTCGCGCCACTCGCGCATGCGCAAAAAGCCCAGGAAATGCCGGCCACACCAATCGCGCAACCTGGACTGGGTGAGGTCTTCGTGCGCCTGCCGGTACGCCTCCCACAGCCGCAGGATGCCGACGAATTCCGAGCGCGCATCGGCGAACAGCGCATGTGCGTTGTCGGCGGCCTCGCGTGCTTCGGGCGGGCGCTCACGCGGGTCCTGGATGCCCAGGAACGAGGCGATGATGATCATCTCGCGCAAGCAGCCATGCTGCTGCGCGGCCACCAGCATGCGTGCCAGCTTGACGTCCACCGGCAGGCGCGCCATCTGCCGGCCGATGGCGGTCAGGCGTCGATCGGCATCGATCGCGCCCAGCTCCAGCAATTGCTGCCAGCCGTCGGCCACCGCACGCTCGTCCGGCGCTTCCAGGAACGGGAAATCCTCGATCCGTCCCAACCCCAGCTGCAGCATGCGCAGGATCACGCCGGACAACGACGAGCGCCGGATCTCCGGGTCGGTGAACGCCGGGCGCGCGGCAAAATCCGCCTCCGCATACAGCCGGTAGCAGATGCCCTCGGCGATGCGCCCGCAACGGCCCATGCGCTGGTTGGCGCTGGCCTGCGAGATCGGTTCGATATGCAGACGGTCCAGCTTTTGCCGCGGGCTGTAGCGCTTGACCCGCGCAAACCCCGGGTCCACCACGTAGCGGATGCGCGGCACCGTCAGCGAGGTCTCCGCCACGTTGGTCGCCAGCACCAGGCGCCGGCGTGGGCCGGGGTTGAATACCCGGTCCTGGTCGGCGGCAGAGAGGCGCGCATACAGCGGCACCACTTCGGTATCGCGGTATTTGCGCCGCTCCAGCGCATGGTGGGCATCGCGGATCTCGCGCTCGCCGGGCAGGAACATCAGCACATCGCCACGCGGATCGATGCGGGTGATCTCGTCGATCGCCGCCACGATGGCCTCGTTGACGGTGCGCTCGCCGTCGCGCCCAGCAGCGTCGTCATCGCCGCCCGCCTCGCCTTCGAGCGGCCGGTAACGCACTTCCACCGGGAAGGTCCGGCCTTCCACGCTGATCACCGGCGCGTTGTCGAAATGCTGGGCAAAGCGCTCGGTATCGATGGTGGCCGAGGTGACGATCAGCTTCAGGTCGGGGCGTTTTTTCAGCAGCTGCTTGAGGTACCCCAGCAGGAAATCGATGTTGAGACTGCGTTCGTGCGCCTCGTCCACGATGATGGTGTCGTACGCCGACAACCAGCGGTCGCTGGCGATCTCGGCCAGCAGGATGCCGTCGGTCATGAACTTGATGCGCGACTGCTCGCCCACCCGGTCGGTGAAGCGCACCTGGAAGCCCACCGTGGTGCCGAGCGGGGTCTTCAGCTCGTCGGCCACGCGTGCGGCCACTGCGCGCGCGGCAATCCGGCGCGGCTGGGTACAGCCGATCATGCCGGCCGCACCGCGCCCCGCTGCCAGGCACAGCTTGGGCAACTGAGTGGTCTTGCCCGAGCCGGTCTCGCCGGCGATCACCACCACCTGATGGTCGCGGATCAACGCGATGATGCGCTCGGCCTCGCGCGCGATCGGCAACTGCTCATCCAGGGTGACGGCCGGCTGCTGCTCGGCACGCGCCTGGCGCTGCGCCTGCGACGCCGCCAGTGCTTGCTCGAATGCCTCGCGCGCCTGCATATTCCCGGGCTTGCCCTGCCAACGCGACCACAGGCCAAGCAAGCGCCCACGATCGCGACTCATCGCGCCGTCGACCGCGCGGCGACGCTCGCGCAAGGTGGTGGCAAGATCGGTGTCGATAGCGCTCATTGATCGAGGAATGTGAAAGATTGAATGACGTTTGATCCTTTAGCCTGTCTATTGTGACGCCATATCTGTTCCACCAGACATCCAACCCTCGGTAAGGACCATCCCATGTCCAAGAAAAAGAACGCCAACAAGCCTGTCGTCGTCAACGATGCCCTGCCGGCCGCTGCCGTATCCGCGCCGCATATCGATATCGGGATCAAGGACGCCGATCGCAAGCAGATCTCCGACGGCCTGGCCCGCTACATGGCCGACGCCTTCACCCTGTACCTGAAGACCCACAACTTCCATTGGAATGTCACCGGGTCGATGTTCAATTCGCTGCACACCATGTTCGAAACCCAGTACACCGAGCAATGGGCAGCGCTGGACGAAGTGGCCGAGCGCATCCGCGCCCTGGGCTATAACGCGCCGGGCTCGTATCGCGAATTCGTCGCCCTGACCTCGATCCCGGAAGAGCCGGGCCTGAGCGACAGCGCCGACTGGCGCGAAATGGTGCGCCAGCTGGTCAGCGGCAACGAAGCGGTCTGCCGCACCGCGCGCAAGGTGCTGGGCACCGCCGACGATGCCGGCGACGACCCGACCGTGGACCTGCTGACCCAGCGCCTGCAGACCCACGAAAAGTACGCCTGGATGCTGCGCTCGCTGTTGCAGTAAACCCGCGGGCCTCGCCCCTTCGGGTTTAAGCCCCTCTCCCGCCGGGAGAGGGGTTGGGGTGAGGGTACGGCGAAAGCCAGGTCGTTTCAGAGGCAACGCCTACCTGAACTCTCCTGTGCCACGAGAACAACGCAACGCCGGACGCCTATTCCAGACAGTGTAGGGCGCACACCATCGCATCGCGGCGTTCCCCGACCCGCCAGTGCGCAACACTGCACGCATCACACCGGCCAGGGCTTGACCCGCGCGGTATCCTAGGCCGATGTCTTCCCCCGCCCACGAATTGCTCAGCCGCGTCTTCGGTTACGACGCCTTCCGCGGCCCGCAGCAGGCCATTGTCGAACACGTCGCCGCCGGCAACGACGCGCTGGTGCTGATGCCCACCGGCGGCGGCAAGTCGCTGTGCTACCAGGTCCCGGCACTGTTGCGCGACGGCGTCGGCATCGTGGTCTCGCCGCTGATCGCGTTGATGCAGGACCAGGTCGAGGCGCTGCGCCAGCTCGGCGTGCGCGCCGAATTCCTCAATTCCACCCTGGATGCGGAAAACGCCCAGCGGGTGGAGCGCGCATTGCTGTCCGGCGACCTGGACCTGCTCTACGTGGCACCGGAACGGCTGCTGACCCAGCGCTTCCTGTCCTTGCTGGAGCGCAGCCGCATCGCCCTGTTCGCCATCGACGAGGCCCACTGCGTCTCGCAATGGGGTCACGACTTCCGCCCGGAATACCGCCAGCTCACCGTGCTGCACGAGCGCTGGCCGCACATCCCGCGCATGGCGCTCACCGCCACCGCCGACCCGCCCACCCAGCGCGAGATCGCCGAGCGCCTGGACCTGGTGGACGCGCGCCACTTCGTCAGCTCCTTCGACCGCCCCAACATCCGCTACACCGTGGTGCAGAAGGACAATGCGCGCAAGCAGCTGCAGGAGTTCCTGGGCCGCCATCGCGGCTGCGCCGGCATCGTCTACGCGATGTCGCGGCGCAAGGTGGAAGAAACCGCCCAGCAACTGTGCGCGCAAGGCTTCAATGCCCTGCCCTATCACGCCGGCCTGCCCGCCGAGGTGCGCGCGGAAAACCAGCGCCGCTTCCTGCGCGAAGACGGCATCATCATGGCGGCCACCATTGCCTTCGGCATGGGGATCGACAAGCCCGACGTACGCTTCGTGGCGCACGTGGACCTGCCCAAGTCGCTGGAGGGCTACTACCAGGAAACCGGCCGCGCCGGCCGCGACGGCGAGGCCGCCGAGGCCTGGCTGTGCTACGGCCTGGGCGATGTGGTGCTGCTCAAGCAGATGATCGAACAGGGCGAAGCGGCCGAGGAGCGCAAGCGACTGGAGCGCGCCAAGCTCGACCACCTGCTCGGCTATTGCGAATCCATGCAATGCCGCCGCCAGGTGCTGCTGGCCGGCTTCGGCGAGACCTATCCCAAACCCTGCGGCAACTGCGACAACTGCCTCACCCCGGCCGCCGCCTGGGACGCCACCGTGGCGGCGCAGAAGGCGCTCAGCTGCGTGTATCGCAGCGGCCAGCGTTTCGGCGTGGGCCACCTGATCGACATCCTGCGCGGCAGCGAGAACGAGCGCATCAAACAGCTGGGCCACGACCAGCTGAGCACCTACGGCATCGGCCGCGACCTGGACGAACGCACCTGGCGCAGCGTGTTCCGCCAGCTGGTGGCCGCCAGCCTGCTGGAGGTCGACAGCGAAGGCCACGGCGGCCTGCGCCTGACCGATGCCAGCCGCCAGGTGCTCAAGGGCGAGCGCCAGGTGATGATGCGACGGGAGAACCCTTCGGCCGGCCGCGAGCGCGACCGCAGCACACAGCGGACCGGCCTGCCGGTGCAGCCGCAGGATCTGGTGCTGTTCAACGCCCTGCGCGGGCTGCGCGCGGAACTGGCCAAGGAACAGAACGTGCCGGCTTTCGTCATCTTCCACGACAGCACCCTGCGCAACATCGCCGAGCAGCGCCCCACCAGTATCGATGCGCTCTCGCGCGTGGGCGGCATCGGTGGTGGCAAGCTGGCCCGTTATGGCGCGCAGTTGATCGACATCGTGCGCGAGCAAGGCTGATGCAACCGTATGTGCCAGCGGGAGCCACAGGCCGGCACACCAGCGGCCTGAATCGACAGCGGGCATTCAATCAACCGTTGCTAGTTTCACAGGGCGAGCTGGCACGCGCCGCCAGTCCCTTGAGTCGAGTCGAACCGATGAAACGCAGTCTGCTTCTCCTGGCCACTCTATTGGCCGCCGGTGGCGCACTCGCCCAGAACGGCGACGCCAGCGCCGAGCCGGCATCCGCCCGTGCCCTGGACCTCAGCGTCCCGCAGGCACCGGTGCAGTACCGTTCGGACCCGGAATACAGCACCGATCCGCCGGGCACGTTCTATGGCGACAAGAGCGGCCCCAGGCCTGCACTGGCACGCCCGAGCGCGGCCTCGATCGCGGCCGAACGCGCCGAACAATGCCAGGGCAAACTGCACGGCGCAGTCGAGACCGGCATTGGCTATTCCAGTCGCGGTGGCAACAGCAACTGGCAGGCCGCCAACCTCAACTCCTGCAAGACCTATTACGACGACGACGGCAAGGCGCACCAGATCGGCGTCAGCATCAGCGTCGGCCGCGGCGAAGGACCTGTTTTCGGGCCGCGCTTCGCTCCTGGCGGCTATGGTCCCGGTCCGTTCGGCTGGTGACCATACGGCTGCGTCTGCGTTGACGGGGGATTCACTGCTGCATCGCTGAGAATGTGGCCTGCCTCACGAGACATGCTCATGTCACAGAACAAGGATCGGCCGGTTGTATTCGTTGTCGAAGACGGCGATGGCACCCGACAACTCAGCTGCCTTGTCCTGGAAAGTTACGGCTTTACCTGCCGCAGCGCCGGTTCGGTCGAAGAAGCGCTGGCGTTGATCGAAAGCGACCCACGCGTGGATGTATTGTTTTCCGACATCCATTTTCCAGGCGGCCTGACGGGTGTCGATCTGGCGCTGAAGACGGCGCACGCTCCGTACAACCTGCCGGTACTGTTGACCTCCGGATTGGCGGTCGAATACGTCGAAGAAATCCTGCCCGACGGCGTGGCGTTCCTGGAAAAGCCCTATACCCCCGAGCAATTGCTCACCGCCATCCGCAGCGTGATGGCCAAGCGCCGCATGCTCGCCACGCCCGGCGCGTGATACCAGGCCCGCGATTCAACGACTGCTGCAAGCACTGCATGACAGCCGCCACGCTCGTCGGCACGTTGTCCGTCATCGAGCGCAACTGTCCCGGCGGTTGAGAGCGGCTAACAGAGCGTGGCGAGCGGTCGTCAGGTGGGTGCGGACGGCGCGGAGGAACCGCAGCGTATGAGTGGTACATGCCGCACCGAGCACCGACCGCGCCCGCCTGGCGGTGAGCGCAGTCGTTTTGCTAGCTGCTCCAAGTGCTGATACCCATACGGCGTAGCCAAGCAGGCGCAAAGGTCGCGGCACAGTGAGCGACAACTAATCAGCAGCCGTCCAGGCAACGGTGAGCCGATGCAGTGCGGTGATCGCGGCATCCCCGCCTGCCGGGTCGAAACCACGACCGCAGGTGGCGCACAGCACGGGAAACGCTGAAGCCTAAGCGTCGAGAGGCACGATGCGGTCGATTTGAAGCGAGGCGTGCACGTGCATCAACGGTCAAACGCTTGGATATTCCTGCGTCTTTCTCGCCGAGCGCCGCCATGCATGGCCAGCGCACATCGCACGCCATCATCGCAGCAGCGTCCACCCCACCTGCAAACGTCATCCAGTCACCACACGTCAGGAAACTCCCGACTCCACGTCAGCGCAGCCCCGATTTACGTGATGCATGTCTCACTTAAACTGCCGCTACCGGACGCGAGGCCTGTTGGGCCGCTCGACTCGCGAGGCGCTGAGCACGCCCTTGCCGGTACATCGTCGGTCATGGGTACATCGCCAGCGTGGCCCTGTTCGTCATCTGTGGCGTGCTTCGGCGTGCGTGTCTTCGCGCTGGAGTGCAGTTGCCGTTGCATGACATACGCATCGCCCATCCAGACACTGCAAGGGCAGCACGACAAGGCGCTTGCGACATCATCAACATCATCGACGCAGGCTTGCTCATTGCGATCCTGCCGATCGACACGGTATCGAACCCATCATCATGCCAAGCACGCGCACGATGTGGCTGCTCGCCGATTCAACGCATTTCACGCGATCAAGCAGGCCGCTCGCTAGGCTAACGTCAGTGCAGTGATTCGCTGCAGACGATTTCAGGAGATCCTCATGGGCGACAATGCATTTCTCTCACCAGCTTTCGTCATCCTGGTCATCGGCATCATTGCCGTAGTGATCTGGCTGGTGACCCGCGCCAAGAAAAAGCGCAACAAGAAGTGAGCTGCACGCACCGCTCGGCAGATGCCGGTGTGTGAGGTACGACGGACGATCAGGCGGCACTGCTCCGGCACCAATCTGGCGTTCGATCGACCGATAGACAACAGAATACTGCGCGACTGGTGTGCCCATGATCGATTGCTCAAGCATCGCCTTGAAACCCTCATCGACTTTGGCCCACCACGCACGCTCTTTCCGCGGTTCTGAACCGCGGTCTTGGGCACGAGGCTGGAATCGTGGTCAGTGCGGACGGCATTGCAGCGAGCACACGACTGCGACACGCGCCGCCTGCAACATCCAAATGAATCGCTGCAACCTTTCCGCCTGCGCTGCCTGCTTGCAGGCGGCAGCGGCCTAGCGCAAGCCGGGCTCAGAAGCGTTCGCCTGCAGGCAGATAGCGCCACTGGCCAATGGCCAACTTGCCCAACGGCACGCGTCCCACGCGTAGCCGGCGGATGCTGACCACCTCAAGTCCCACCTCGCTGCACATGAAGCGGAGCTGCCCCGGCTGTACCTGCTTGATCGCAAAACGGAGCCGTTCTTCGTTCTGCCAGCTCACCTTGCACGGCGGCAGACTGCGCTGTTGATAGACCAGACCCTGTGCCAGGCGCGCCATACCGTATGGACGTAGCTCGCCCCGCACTTCCACCAGAAACTCCTGCTCGATCGAATGCGCGTCGGCCGTCAATCTGCGCAGCACCCGGCCATCCTGGCTCAGCACCAGCAGGCCGCTGGCCGCGTCCTCCAGCGGTAGCGGCGCGCTGAGACGCGCGAAGTGCCGCTTGAGCACGCGTACCTCCGACAGGTCCATCTCGCTGCGGGTTGCCGGACTTGCCAGTGCCATCGCTGCAGCCGACGTGATCCCCGCAGGCTTGTGCAGTAGCAGGGTGGCGGGCTCGGCAGGTTCGAGCACCGCATCCGGCGCCAGCGTCACCTGTGCGGCAGTGGCCAGGGCCTGGGGTTCCTCGACCACCACCCCGTCCACGCTGACCCAGCCACCCTCGATGTACTGCTGCGCCTCGCCCCGCGAGCAACCCACGTGCGCGGCAACGCATTTATCCAGACGGATGGGATCGGACATCGGGCAGGCTCGGCATCGGGGACGGCAGTGTACGTGCTGGGTCGCCGGCTGCGTGAGGCGTGGGCTGCCTGGCCAGTGGCGATACTGGCGCGTGCCGCCGCGTCGTGGCGCCGCATCGCACGCATGCTTCTGCCATGCGCTGCAAAGTGGGACACTCGGCGCTCACTCAGGAGATCGCAGATGTTCATCAAGTTCGGCACCACCCGGGTACGGCTCAACCATATCTCCGTCATCAGCGATCCGTTCAACGCCGGCGAAAGTTTCGGCTCGTACTGCCATTCGGTTCGGGTCGGCCTGCTCTCCGGCGAAGAGGTCTTTGCACGCTTCAACAGCGAAGCCGGTGCCCAGCAGCTGCATGCCGAAGTGCTGGCCGCACTGGAAAATTGATCTACGACGTCAACGCGTGGACCCGATGGCAGCGGCATCGGCTATTGCTCACGCGCAGTACCTGGATCGCGCTGCACAGGGCATGCCGACGTTGTTGTTTTTGCGTTGACCCGCTGCCGGTGCACCGACGAGACAGGCACCGTGTCCACCGCGTCCGCGCCATGGCCAGGAATGGACGTCGCCCCGCACGCGTGCAGGCGCCACTGCCCCCGGTGATAGCACTGCCGCTGTGGTCCCGGTGACGGCCAGCCTCAGTCGGCGCTGGCCCTGCGCTCCAGCGCCGACAAGGCGTTTTGCAGGTCGCGAAACTGGAACGGTTTCTGCAACCCATGCCGATGGCGAAACTTCTCCGGGATCCCGCTCTGCGCGTAGCCGGTGACGAACAGATAGGGCACGCCGCACGCGTCCAATGCTTCTGCGATCGGAAACGAGAGCGTACCTCCCAGATTGACATCCAGCACCGCCAGATCCAGGTTGCCCTGCCGCACCACCTCGAGCGCGGCATCGACGTCGCCAACGGTCGCGGCGATGTCATAGCCCAGTTCGACCAGGCAATCCTCCAGCAGCATCGCCACCAGGGATTCGTCCTCGACCAGCAATACACGCATGCTCATGGCTGCATCTCGGCGGGTACAGTCGGCAATGGGATCGAAACCTGGAAACGCACGCCGTCAGGATCGAAGGCAAGCTGCGCTTCTCCCTTGAGATCGTGCTTCAGGCCACGCTCCAGCAGCCGCGAGCCGAACCCCTTGCGCGCAGGGGCCCGCACGGTCGGGCCACCGGACTCCTGCCAGGTGAGTTCCAGGACCTCCTGGCCATCGCGCACGCAGCGCTCCCATACGATCTGCACCTTGCCTTCGGACGAGGACAAGGCGCCGTGTTTGAGCGCATTGGTGCACAGCTCGTGCAGCGCCATCGACAGCGCCAGCGCGCGGCGTGGATCCAGGTGACAGGACTCACCGTGCAGGATGAATCGCTGGCTGTCGCGCGATTCGTAAAGTGCCGCCGCGTCGCGCGTCAGCTCCAGGATATCGGCGCTGACCCAGTTTTCCCGGGTCAAGGTGTCGTGCGCGCGCGACAAGGCCAGCAGGCGCGCATCGATCTTGTCCTGGGCGTCGGCAAGGCTGTGGGCATTGCCGAACGACTGACGCGCCAAGGACTGCACCATCACCAGCGAATTCTTGACCCGATGGTTGAGCTCGTTGATCAGCAATTGCAGATGTTGCGCGTGCTGCCTGTGCTCGGTGATGTCGCGCGTTGCCCCGGCGATCGCCTCGACCTCGCCATCGGGCCCGAACACTGGCGTAAAGATGTAGTCGTAGATGCGCAGGCCCTTGACCGTATGCGGGAACGGCACCTCGCCGCGTATCGGCTGGCCGGTGGCGATCACCCGTTCGATCTCCTCGTCGTGCATCGCCGCATGCCAGGGCTCATAGCCCAGCTCGAGACATGTCTTTCCGTCGGCGTCCTCCCAGCGCATGCCCCACATCGTCAGTAGCGCCTGGTTGGCGTAGACGAAGCGATGCTGGGTATCGAACACGTATAAAAGATCCGGCGTTGCCTGCAACAAGGCCTCGTAGATCCGCGACCTTGCGGCGTCTTCCTGATGCGCGGCCATTCACGTCGTGGTCCTGAAATTGGAGCAAACAATAGAGCGCTAGCTGTGAACGCACGATCATGCCGCCGCGGAAGCGAGGATTGCTTGAAAAAGCATATCTACCAAAAGTTTTGCGACGCGTATCCAAATCGAAAACACTCGCACCCGATGCGTTGAGCAGGGCAGAACGCCGTGTCCGCTCGGCTCCGTTGCGACGATCACACGCCGATAGGTGGCTGGTGCAGCGAGGCGACATATCGCCACCCTTCCGGCCCGCTCGACCGTCTGCATGACGGAGCCGTAACTGCGCGCCTGCCGGTCAACCGAACATCGCGCGGCACGCTGCTTTGCGCAGGTTGCGGCACCAGACTCCGCAACGCTGAACGTCGCAATAACCCATCCGTCGCGCAAGCCGCCCGTCACGTCGGCGTCTTATCCGCGTCGTAGCCTCGCGGCGATTTTCCACCAGCACCCTCCCCTCTTTCGGATCATCGCCGATGAAAACGCCGACCTTCTCGTTTGGAAAAACCTTTCAGCGCTCCATTTTGGCTTTTGGAATCGTCTGCTGTTCTACGCTCGCCACCGCAGCATCTGCCAAGACCATTCATGTCGTTTCCCGTACCGAGCAGATGACTTCGCTCACCAGTGGCGGCCCGAGCAGGATCGAAGTCTTCAATCACCAGTGGGCCGATGGCGCCGCTCAATGCCGGGACGCATTTCCGCAGACCAAGAGCGTGCAGCTCGGGCAGGTCAATACGCGTGCGATCAACGCAAAGACCTTCAAGGTCACCGGCAAATGGATCTGCCGAGGCTGATCGTCTCATCCCAGGCTCGAAGCGTTCCAGCGGTCGAGCGACGCTGAATGGATATCGCCGCGGCAGCGGCAGCGGCAGCGGCCGCAAAGCGCAAACGCACAAAAAAGGCGCCATCGGCGCCAGCTGCACTGCGGATTGAAATGGTGGGCCGTGATGGATTCGAACCATCGACCAAAAGATTAAAAGTCTTCTGCTCTACCGACTGAGCTAACGGCCCACTGCCCCGACTGCGCGTCGGGGTGCGCATTCTACCCTACCCAGGCGTCAAGGCGAAATGGCGTAGTGGGTGGGGTCCGGGACGCCCGCATCGGCGAAGCCGGCGGCACGCAATCGGCAGGCGTCGCAGTGGCCGCAGGCGCGCCCTTCGGCGTCGGCGCGGTAGCAGGACACGGTCAGGCCGAAATCCACGCCCAGGCGCACGCCCTCACGGACGATGTCGGCCTTGCTCAGGAACTGCAGCGGCGCATGCACGCGCAGGCCCGCGCCTTCCACGCCGGCCTTGGTCGCCAGGTTGGCCAGCACCTCGAATGCCCGCACGAATTCCGGCCGGCAATCCGGATAGCCGGAATAATCGACCGCATTGACGCCGCAGAACAGGTCGTTGGCGCCGACCACTTCGGCCCAGCCCAGCGCCAGCGACAGCATGATGGTGTTGCGCGCCGGCACGTAGGTGACCGGGATTCCATCGCCACCGGCCTCAGGTACTTCGATGTCGTCGGTCAGCGCCGAGCCGCCGATGCTGCGCAGATCCACGTCGACCAGCTTGTGCGCCACCACACCCTGTGCCGCAGCCACCCGAGCGGCGGCATCCAGTTCGGAGGTATGCCGCTGGCCATAGCGCACGCTCAGTGCGTACACGGCAAAACCCTGCTCCTGGGCAAGCGCAATGACGGCGGCGGAATCCATGCCCCCGGACAACAACACAACGGCTTTCTTCATGACGGATCGGACGATGACAGCAGAACGGAAAGGCTAGCAGGGTCGGCCAGCGAGGAGGTAGCGCGGCAGGTGGAACGAAGCCCCCCGCCAATGGCCGTACGAATTCATCGCGACGGTCGCTGCATGAGGCGATCAGCCCGGTGACAGGCCGCGCCATACTTCGCGCGGCAAGGCGACGACTCCCCAACGCTATCGCAATGCCTGCGCGCAAGTTCCAGGGGGCGCGCGGGATTCGTGGATATCAGGCTGGAGTCGCCGAGGCGATAACGCGTCAGCTGACCTCAACGCCCCGGTTCGTCGTCCCAGAGAATCTTGTGCAACTGCATCTGGAAGCGCACCGGCAGCCGGTCGGCGACGATCCAGTCGGCCAGTTCGCGTGCGCTCACCTGGCCCTTGCTGGGCGAGAACCACACCGTGCAGCGGCGGTCCAGCACGTGCTCGGCAACGCAGGTGCGCGCCCACTCGTAATCGGCACGGCTGCAGATCACGAACTTGATCTGGTCGCGCGCAGTCAGCAGCGGCAGGTTGTCCCAACGGTTGCGATGCGCCTCGCCCGATTCAGGGGTCTTGATATCCACGACCCGCGACACGCGCGCATCGACCCCCGCCACGTCCAGCGCGCCGGAGGTTTCCAGCGAGACATCCAAGCCGGCATCGCAGAGCTGCTGCAGCAGCGCCAGGCAGCGCTTTTGCGCCAGCGGCTCGCCACCGGTCACGCAGACATGGCGCACGCCGTGGCTGATGACCTCGGCAACGATGGCGTCGATGTCATGCCACTGACCGCCATGGAAGGCGTACGCCGTGTCGCAGTAGGTACAGCGCAGCGGGCAGCCGGTCAGGCGCACGAACACGGTCGGCCAGCCGGCCGCTTCGGCCTCGCCTTGCAAGGAAAGAAAAATCTCGGTGATCTTCAGCCGCGGCAAGGGCGACTGGACGATCTCGCTGGGGACGGCGGCGGCATTCATGGGCAAAGTATGCGCTGCGCCAAAGGCGCGGGTGCGCGGGTTCAGCGCAGTTGCTGACCGAGGCGGATGGACTGCAGGCGCTCCTGCGCAACGCGCGCGGCGTCGGTGCCGGGATACTGCGCTGCCACCTGCTGCAAGGTCTGCTGGGCTTCGTTGTTCTTGCCCGCACCGTACTGCGACAGGCCAAGCTTCAACAGGCCGCCAGCGGCCTTGTCATGCGTTGGATAGCGGCTGACCAGATCGCGGAATTGCGCCTCGGCCAGCTGGAAATTGCGGGTGGCGTAATAACTCTCACCCAGCCAATACAAGGCGTTGGGGGTGTAGACGCCGTTGGGATACAGCTCGAGAAAACTCAGGAACAGCTGCGACGCATCGTCGTACTTGCCATTCTTCAACGCGTCGAACGCGACATTGTAGGCCGTGCGTTCTTCGTTGCTGACGGCCAGGGTGCCCGGGTCGCCATGAACGGTGGGCGGCTTTTCGGAAGTGGCCGCCGCTGCAGGCCGCGCGGCCGGAGCCGGGGCTGGGGGGACGCTGCCAGTGGCAGAAGGCAGCGGAGGCGTTGCGCCGCCAGCACCTTCCAACCGGTTCAGACGTCCGTCCAGGTCCAGATACTGGTCCTTGGACTGTTGCTTGAGTTGCTCGTTATCGTGCTGCAGCTGTTCAACGGTCGCCCGCAATGCCTGCAGGTCCGAACGCGCCTGCTGCAGCTGGTTGAGAAGATCGTTGTTGGCCTGGCTGTTGGCCTGCTGTTGCTCGAGCACGGCCACACGATCAGCGAGACTGGCTCGCTGGGCGTATGCCGGCGCGGCGACCACGAGGGCCGCCGCGACGAACAGGGATGTCACTCGAAAGCGCATCGCTTCTTACTGAGCCGTGTACACGATTTCGACGCGACGGTTCTGCGACCAGCAGCTTTCGCTGGTTTCGGTGCAGACCGGACGCTCTTCGCCGTAGCTGACCACGGTCAGCTGGCTGGCCGAACCGCCGGCAGCCTGCAGCGCCGACGACACGGCATTGCCGCGACGCTCGCCCAGACCCATGTTGTACTCGCGCGAACCGCGTTCGTCGGCATTGCCCTGCAGGGTGATGCGCGAGGAGGGACGGTCACGCAGGTACTTGGCGTGGCACGCCATGATGGCCTGGAATTCCGGCTTCAGGGAGTCCTGATCCAGATCGAAGTAGACAACGCGCTGGCGCAGGCAAGCATCGGTATCCAGGTCGCCCGGGCCGTACAGGCCGGAGGTGGACGGACCGGTAGGCACGGAGGAACCGGCGGTGGTATCGGTTGCCGGAGGCGGAGTTTCCTTCACCTTCTTGGAGCAACCGGCCAGCACGGCAACGGACAACAGGGAGACAAGCAAGACGCGGGTGGACTTGTTCATGGGATACCTATGGAGGCTCTGGGCCAATGAGTGGTTTAACGCAGCGAAATATTAACATTAATGCGCGGTTCGGTAAGGCCCCCATGCGGGTTCTCTCACATCGCCGTCGGCCAGGACCAGGCGCTGGCGGACCCGAGCGTCGGAAGAGACCGCGTACAGCACGCCGCGACCACCCTCGCGTGCTGCGTACAGCACCATGCTGGCGTTAGGCGCAAAGCTCGGCGATTCGTCCAGCGAACCCGGCGACAGCGTGCTCCAGCTCGGCGAACCCAGGCTGCGGTCCATCATCGCGATGCGGTAGCTATTGCCGCTGCCCTGCGCCACGGCGATCTTCTTGCCGTCGAACGAGACGCTGGCGGTGGCGTTGTAGTTGCCCTGGAAGGTCACGCGGTTGGCGCTGCCGCCGCTGGCGGCCACCTGGTAGATCTGCGGACGACCGCCGCGATCGGAGGTGAAGTAGATGCTGCCGCCGTCCGGTGCCCAGGTCGGCTCGGTGTCGATGCCGAAGTGGTTGGTGAGCTGGGTCAACTGCTTGCTGCCCAGGTCCATCACGTAGATCTCGGGGTTGCCGCTGCGCGACAGGGCCAGCGCCAGGCGGCGGCCATCGGGCGAGAACGCCGGCGCGCCGTTGATGCCACGGAAGCTGGACACCAATTCACGGGCGCCGGTGGCGATGTCCTGCAGATAGATCGAGGAATTGCCGCGCTCGAAGCTCACATAGGCCAGCTTCTTGCCGTCCGGGCTCCAGTTCGGCGACAGCAGCGGCTCGGCCGACCGCACGATGGTCTGCGGGTTGTAGCCATCCGAATCGGCCACCATCAGCGCATAGCGCATGGCGCCGCCCTTGCCGCTGGCGGTCACGTAGGCGATGCGGGTCCAGAATGCGCCGCGCACCCCGGTGATCTTTTCGTAGATCGCATCGGCCATCTGATGCGAGACATCGCGCATCGCGTTGGCACGCGCGGTCATGGCCAGGCCGAGCAAGCGTTCGCCCTTGGCCACGTCGAACAGTTCGTACTCGACGCGATAGGCACCCTCGCCCGCGTCCATCACACGACCAACCACGATGTAGTTCTGCTTGAGCGTGCGCCAGGTCTGGAACTGCACCTCGGTACCGCGGGTCGGCTTTTCGACGATCTGTGCGGCAGGCAGCGTGCGGAACTGGCCGGAACGATCCAAGTCGGCACCGACCACGGCCGACACATCGGTCTGCGGCGCGGCTCCAGAGCCCTGATAGGGCATGGGGATGACGGCGATCGGGGTGGCCGAGGCGCTACCGCCGACGATATCGATGGTGAGCCCTTGCTGTTGCGCGAGTGCGCTCAGCGGCAACAACAGGGCAGTCAGGGCGGCTAGCCAACGCAGCGGTTTTTTCATGGACGGCTCGGATCGGGCAGGAAAAGTGGGCAAGGGATACCAATCAGCGAGTGAACATACTCGCAATCGTGAACGCGACAGCGTGAAAATGGAGCGAGCGAACAACGGGAAGACATCTCCGTGAGGCCTGGGGGCAGATCGCGCCAGATCGCCTGCGGCCTGCCGCGCGCGACCTGGCGCCAGCGGACGTCGATCACCGACGCCCGGGGCGGCATGCGGCGATTACTGATCCTGCGCGGTGAACACGAAGGTCAGGTTGCGCTGGAACACCGATTCGAAGCCGCGATACGGCAGCGGCTGCGCGCTCAATACCGCCGCTTCGATCGAGCGCTGGCCCGCCTCGTCGTACGGGCAGCCCGGCGCGACCTTGGCCTCCATCACGCTGCCACCGGGCAGCTGACGGATGTTGATGGTGCACTTCTGGCCGGGCGGCACCGATGGCGGACGCACCCACTGCGCCAGCACCTTCTGCTGGATCGCGGCGGCGTACTTGGCCGACAGGTCGGTACTGGTCCCGCCCTGCCCTGCGGTCGGCTGCGCGCTGGTCGCCGCGGCGGCAGAGGCCTGCTGCGCACGCGCAGCGGCGACCTGGCGCAACTTCTGCTCGGCCAGTGCCGCTTCCTTGGTGGCCTGCTCGCGCTGGCGGCGGATCTCGGCGATCTTCTTCTCGCGCTCGGCGTCGGCGGCCGCCTGCTGCGCCGCAGCCTGCTTCTTCTTGGCGTCGGCTTCTTCCTGCTGCTTGGCCAGGCGCAGTTTCTGCTCGGCCTCTTCCTGGCGCTTGCGCTCGGTCAGGTCGATCTGCTCCTGGCGGCGCTTGGCTTCCTGTTCCTGCTTGGCCTTTTCGGCGGAAACGGCCAAGGCATCGACCTTGTCCTGGTCGACCTTGTCCGGCTGGGCCACGCGCTCCTGCGCCTGCGCCTGCTGCGGGGTGGGCGCGTCCTGCGGGCGCGGCTCGGGAATCGGCTGCGGCGGCGGCACGCTGTCTTCCGGTGCGGGCTCGGGCAATGGTGCCGGTGGCGGCGGCGCCTCCACCGGGGTGGCCTTCAGCGCTTGGCGCGCCACGCGCGCCTCGGCGGCGGAGACGTCCAGCGAGGCCTCCATGCTGGGATCGCCTGCGGCCGGTTCCACCGAACGTTCCGGCGACCACAGCCAGCCGGCGATGAACACCAGCGCGACCAGTACGTGCACGACCAGGGCCAGGACCACCGGCCGCAGCCAGCCGTCCTCGCGCGCACCTTGGGTGGGGAATGCGTCAGCGTGCATCGCTGCCTGCGGTGCCGCCGGAGTCGGAAATCAGGCCGACCTTCTCGACCTTGGCCTGCTTGAGCACATCGATGGCGTCCATGATCTTCTGGTACGGCGCTGCGCGATCGCCGGCCACCACCACGCGCGCGTCCTTGTCCTGGGCCACGATGGCGGCCAGCTGCGCCTGCAGCGCCGCCACGTCCATCGCCTGCGGCTTGCCCTTGGGCAATTGCAGGGCCAGCTGCCCATCGGCCGCCACCACCACGATCACCGGGTCCTGCTTGCTGTCCAGCGCCTTGGCGCGCGAGCTCGGCAGGTTGACGTCGGTGCTCAGAGTCAGCAGTGGTGCGGTCACCATGAAGATGATCAGCAGCACCAGCATCACGTCGATGTACGGCACGACGTTGATGTCGGATTTGAGCTTGCGCTTCTTGCGGCGGGAAATACCGGAAATCATCGCGAAACGTTCCTAATTGATCCTCGGCGCCGGGCGGCAGCGGAGTCGCGCGGCGCCCGTGAGAGGGACCGCCGCGCAGGGCGCTGTGCATCGACGCGACTGGCTCGCCCGGCCACCTCCCGCACCAAACCGCGCGGATGCATGCCGGGAGCGCGCATCACTCGTCCGCGCCGGCCTGGCGCTGCAGGATGGAGCTGAACTCGTCGGCGAAGGTTTCATAGCGCACCGACAGCCGTTCCACGCGGGTGGTGAAGCGGTTGTAGGCCCATACCGCCGGGATCGCCACGAACAGGCCGATGGCGGTGGCGAACAGCGCTTCGGAGATACCCGGCGCCACCGCCGCGATGCCGGCCTGCTCGCCGCTGCTGACCATGTCGTGCATGGTCACCATGATGCCGAACACGGTACCGACCAGGCCGACATACGGCGCGGTGGAGCCGATGTTGGCCAACAGTTCCAGGTTGCGCTCGAGCTGATCGACTTCGCGGGTGAAGGTGGTGCGCATGGCGCGCTGGGCACCTTCCAGCTGCACGCGCGCATCCAGGCGGCGGCGGTCGCGCAGCCGCGAGAATTCGCGAAAGCCGCTTTCGAACATCGCTTCCAGGCCACCGACGCTGCGGTTGCGGTCGGTGGCCGAGGCGTACAGCTTGGCCAGATCGGCACCCGACCAGAAGCGGTTCTCGAACTCGTCGGCCTCGCGATTGGCCAGCTTGAACGCGCGCGCCTTGCGGAAAATGATCACCCAGCTGATGAACGAACCGATCAGCAGCAACAGCACGATGATCTTGACCGGGATACTGGCCCGCAGGATCAGGTCCACGTAGTTGATGCTGCTGTTATGCGCCGCCGTGGCGGTTTGCGCCGCGGCCGCGGTGACTTCCTGCGGCAGTGCTTCCACTACCGTGTCCTGCAGGGCCAGGAGCAATGCAATCGACATCCGTTCGTTCCTCAGTAATCGGATTCTGGAGTTTCTAGAGCTTTCAAAACGTCATATACCGCGTCGTCCATGCCGCATGGGCGGAAGTCGCCGGCACCGAGCGCGGCAATGCGCACCTGTGCAGTCAGCAGCACTTCGCCCTCGCGGCGCACCGACTGCGCGAACAGCAGGCTGGCACGTTTGCACTTCAACAACACCGCCGACACCGACAGCGCGTCGTCGAGCCGGGCCGGCTTGAGGAAATCCAGTTGCATCGAGCGGACCGCAAACACCAGACCATGCTGCTGGCGCATCGCCTCCTGCCCGTAACCGGCCGCGCGCATCCATTCGGTGCGCGCACGCTCCAGAAAGGCGACGTAGCGCGCGTGGTAGACCACCCCGCCGGCGTCGGTATCTTCCCAGTAGACGCGTGTCGGCCAACTGAATACAGGCGGGGAGTCGGGAGTCGGGAATCGGGATTCGATGGTCATGGGGACGAAATTTTGATCGGGACCGCCCGGGCGGGCGAGCAAAGGAGCGCCATCAGAACAGTTCCCCCGGGTCCCCGGTCCCGGGTCCCCGGTCCCGAGGTTTTAGGCCCAGGTGCAGATAGGCCTTGGGCGTGACCATGCGGCCGCGCGCGGTGCGGATCAAAAAGCCCTGCTGGATCAGGTAGGGCTCGACCACGTCTTCCAGCGTGCCGCGTTCTTCCGACAGCGAGGCCGCCAGCGATTCCACGCCCACCGGGCCCCCATCGAAGTGCTCGACGATGGTGCGCAGCATGCGGCGGTCGAGCTCGTCGAAGCCCTCCGGATCCACTTTCAGCATCTGCATGGCCGCCTGCGCCACCGGCAGATCGATATGGCCGGCGGCCTTGACCTGCGCATAGTCGCGCACCCGGCGCAGCAGGCGATTGGCGATCCGCGGCGTGCCACGGGCGCGACGTGCGATCTCGCCCGCGCCTTCGGCCGTGCAATCGATGCCCAGGATCGCCGCCGAGCGGATCACGATACGGGTCAGCTCGGCCGGCGAATAGAACTCCAGCCGTTGCACGATGCCGAAACGATCGCGCAGCGGTGCCGTCAGCAGGCCCGCACGCGTGGTGGCACCGATCAGGGTGAACGGCGGCAGATCGATCTTGATCGAGCGCGCGGCCGGGCCGTCGCCGATCATGATGTCGATCTGGAAATCTTCCATCGCCGGATACAGCACTTCTTCCACCACCGGCGACAGGCGATGGATCTCGTCGATGAACAGCACATCGTGCGGCTGCAGGTTGGTCAGCAGCGCGGCCAGATCGCCGGCCTTTTCGATCACCGGGCCGGAGGTCACGCGCAGGCTGACGCCCAGCTCGTTGGCGATGACGTGGCTGAGCGTGGTCTTGCCCAGGCCCGGCGGCCCGAAGATCAGCACATGGTCCATCGCCTCGCTGCGCGCCTTGGCAGCCTGGATGTAGATTTCCATCTGCTCGCGCACCGGCTGCTGGCCCAGATAGTCGGCCAGGCGCTTGGGCCGGATGCTCGCATCGGCGGCATCGTCTTCGCGGGTGGAGCTGCTGGCGATGATGCGCTGCTCGGTCATCCCGCCATCTTCTCATGCCGCGCACCGATGGCCCAGGGTCTAGAAATCAAGCTCGGCCTGCCGCAGCACGCTGAAGAACGCATCGAAGCTCGGTGCGCGCCAGGTCGGCACCAGCTGCTCCCACCGCTCGAAATAGACCACCTCCGGCTCGCACTGCGGGCCGCGCGCGCGATAGTCCAGGCACAGCAGGCAATCGACGTTGTGACACGACAGCACCAGCACCTGATCCAGACCGGCATGCAGGCACGCCGCCGAGCGGAACTCGGTGGGGTCTTCGAAGCCCGCAGCCAGATCCAGCACGCTGCCGATGCTCGCCAACGGCAGCAGATAGCGATCCACCAGCACGCATTCCCAATCCACGTAGTGGTCGGAGGGAAAACGGGTTCGCGGCACCCAGCACCAGCCGGTGTCGCCGCCGTCCTGCACGCCGTAAAGGCGTTTGAACAGTGCCGGCAGGCGTACGCCCAGCCGGGCTTCGGCGGCGGCCAGCGCATCGCTGCCGGCCGCAGTCCCGGCCTCGTTCCAGTGCCCGGGGCCGCTCCAGAACGTGTTCACTGCGGGCGGCTGCGGCTGCCACTGCACCGTATTTCCATCATGCTTGGCCTGCAAGGCCGGCGACCAGTAGTGGACGTCGACCAGCTGCGAGAGCAAGGCATCGACAGTGGCGAACACGCACAACCGGCGATTCTTGCCTGCATCGACGTAGACCAGGGTGGGCTCGGCATCCGATGCCGAATAATCCAGGCACAGCGCCCGGCTCGGCGAGCGGTCATCGGCGGCGATGGCGATCAGGCGGCGGTCGTCGCCGCCGATGGCCAGCCCGGCATAGGCGTCATCGCGATACTCCTCGCGAGCACGGACCTCGGCGAAAGAAAACAGCTCCTCGCTGCCGAGCAAGCGTGCACGCGGGATCAGCCACTCGGCCTTGAGCCAGTTGTCCGGCTCCTCGAGGGACTGACCACGCGCCATCTGCACCGCGCCGCCGTCGTAGCGTGCGTACAACCCGCGCAGCCAGGCCGGCAGGCGCACGCCGAGCCGCGCTTGCGCTGCAGCGATTGCAGCGTCGGTGGCCGGCACGCGACCGAGGTTGAGTGCTTCGTCCCAGAAGGTGTCCAGGCTCGGCGAGCGACCGTAGACCATCCACTTGAGCGCGGCCATGCTCAGATCTCCACTTGCGCGCCCAACTCGACCAGGCGGTTGCCGGGAATGCGGAAAAACCCGGTCGCCGGTGCGGCATTGCGATGCATCAGTGCGAACAGCTTGTCGCGCCAGATCGGCATGCCGCGGTTGGCGCTGGCCACGATGGTCTCGCGGCTGGCGAAGAAGGTGGTGTCCATCGGATCGAAATGGATGCCGCCCTGGTCGCAGGAGCGCATCAAGGCCAAGGGCACGTCGGGCGTTTCCATGAAGCCGAAGCGCACGTACACGCGATAGAACTCGTCGCCGATCGATTCGATCTGCAGACGCTTGTCCACCGGCGCATAGGGAATCGGCAGGGTGTCCACGTTGAGGAAGATGTTGCGTTCGTGCAGCACCTTGTTGTGCTTGAGGTTGTGCATCAACGCATGCGGCACCACCATCGGGTCGGCGGTGAGGAACACCGCCATGCCCGGCACGCGCGCCGGCGGCGCCAGCATCAGCCCGGGCAGGAAGCTGTCGATGCGGATACCGTCCTTGCGGATCTCCTCGCGCAGCAACGCACGGCCGCGGCGCCAGGTGCGCATCAGGGTGAACACCACGATGCCCAGCGCCAGCGGGAACCAGGCGCCCTGCAACAGCTTGGCGCCATTGGCGACGACGAAGGCCAGCTCGATGATGAAGAACACCACGCACAGCGGCAGCACCCAGCTGCGCCAGCGCGGCCACAGCGCGCGCGCCACCAGCGCCAGCAGCAGGGTGTCGATCAGCATGGTCATCGACACCGAGATGCCGTAGGCCACCGCCAGGTTGGTGGAGCTGCGGAAGATCAGCACCAGCGCGATGACCATCACCATCAATAGCCAATTGATGCCGGGCACGTAGATCTGCCCGATGGTGTCGCGCGAGGTGTGCTTGACCAGCATGCGCGGGATGTAGCCCAGCTGCATGGCCTGGCGCGCCACCGAATAGGCGCCGGTGATCACCGCCTGCGAGGCGATCACCGCCGCCAGCGTAGCCAGGATGATCATCGGATACAGCGCCCAGCCCGGCACCGCCTCGAAGAACGGGTTTTTCAGCGCGGACGGGTGGTTGAGCACCAGCGCGCCCTGCCCCAGATAGTTCAGCAGCAGCATCGGCAGCACGAAGAAGTACCAGCCGTGGCGGATCGGGCGCGCACCGAAGTGGCCCATGTCCGCATACAGCGCCTCGCCGCCGGTCACCGCCAGCACCACCGCGCCGAGGATGAACACGCCGTGCCAGCCATGCTCCAGGAAGAAGCGGATCGCCCACCAGGGATTGAAGGCCTTCATCACTTCCGGCGCATCGACGATGTTCCAGGCGCCGATCGCCCCCAGCGACAGGAACCACAGGCAGGTGATCGGCCCGAACACCTTGCCGACCTTTTCGGTGCCGAAGCGCTGGGCCATGAACACCAGCAGCAGCACCACCACGGTGATCGGCACGATGAACGGGTGCAGGCTGGGCGCGGCGATCTCCAGGCCTTCCACCGCGCCCATCACCGAGATGGCCGGAGTGATCACGCCGTCGCCGAAGAACAGCGAGGCGCCAAAGATGCCGAGGATGCCCACCACGTAGGCCGAACGCGAGCCATGCCTGAGAGTGCGCTGGGCCAGCGCCATCAGCGCCATGATGCCGCCCTCGCCGTCGTTGTCGGCGCGCATGATGATGGTGACGTACTTCAGCGTCACCGTGATCATCAGCGCCCAGAACGCCAGCGACAGCACGCCGAGCACGGTGTCGTGGTCGCTGGTCAGCCCGTAGTGGGGCGAGAACGCCTCCTTCAGGGTGTACAGCGGGCTGGTGCCGATATCGCCGAACACGACGCCGATGGCGCCGATGACCAGGGCCATGTGGCCGTTGGCGGGCGCGTGGCCGTGGCCCGCTGCAGGAGTGGAGGTCTGTGACATGGGTGCGCAGGGTATCGCCGAAGGGCGTGAAGAATGGGAAAGGCCGAGACTGCTTAACGCAGCGCGGCCTGGAGGGCCTTGCGGATGACCGTGGCGACATCGTCGCCGTCTGCACCGGCGTCGCGTGCCATGCGCGCAGCCTCGGCCGGCTTGTAGCCCAGTTGCTGCAGCGCGACGGTGGCCTCGGACACCGCATCCGGACCGAGCTGGCCGGTGATCGGCGCGCCGCTGCTGAAGTCGGCCGCGCGGTCGCGCAGTTCCACCACCATGCGCTCGGCGGTCTTCTTGCCGATGCCCGGAATGCGGGTGAGCGCGGTGATGTCGCCGCTGGTGATCAGCCGGGCGAACTCGTCCACGCTCACCCCGGACAACACCGCCAACGCGATCTTTGCGCCGATGCCGGTGACCTTCTGCACGTCGCGGAACAGGCGCCGCTCGCCCTCGCGCAGGAAGCCGTACAGCGCGACGCTGTCTTCCTTTTGCGCGTAGTGGGTGAACAGGATGACGTCGCGGCCGACATCGGGCAGGTCGTAGAAGGTGCTCATCGGCGCCTCCAGCTCATACCCCACTCCGCCCACATCGATCACCAGCCACGGCGGCTGCTTGTAGGCCAGAATGCCGCGCAGACGGCCGATCATTGGGCACCGCCGCGGTGGTGCCGGGATTGGGCATTCGGGATTGGGGATTGGCAGGATCCCTTGCTGCCACTGATGAGGGCCGCGTACCGCCGCATTGGCACAGCGCGCGCGGAACGGCCGTTACGAATCCCCAATCCCGACTCCCGAATCCCGATCTTCATTTCTTCCGGCTCCAGGCCTGTTGGGTGTTGACGCCCAGGCGCTGCGCGGTGGCGCGCACATGGGCGTGGGTGATGGCGACGGCCAGTGCATCGGCGGCGTCGGGCTGCAGCTTGCCTTTCAGGTTGAGCATGATGCCGACCATGTGCTGGACCTGCAGCTTGTCCGCACCGCCCTTGCCGACCAGCGCGAGCTTGATTTCGGTGGCCGCGTACTCGTGCACCGGCAATTCGCGCATGACCACCGCGCAGATCGCCGCACCGCGGGCGTGGCCGAGCTTGAGCGCCGAATCGGCGCTCTTGCCCATGAAGACCTTCTCGATCGCCACTTCCTGCGGCCGATAGGTGTCGATCAACTCGCCCAGCCCGTGCAGCAGCCGCTTGAGCCGCTGGGAGAAGTCGCCCTCGCCCAGCAGCATCAGCGGCGCGTGGTGCACATGCCGGCTGCGACCGCTCTCGTCGATATCGATGATGCCGACCCCGGTGCGCTGCGAGCCGGGATCGATGCCCAGAATGCGGATCATTGGGGGGCCGGGATTGGGGATTGGAGATTCGGGATTGGTAACCTGCGCGCAGCGCGGTGCGTCCATCGCTGTCGCGAATCCCGAATGCCCAATCCCGCCATCCCGGCCTGCATCAGGCGCCAAGCGCCGCTTGATCGACGTTGGAATACACGTCCTGCACGTCGTCCAAGTCTTCGAGCATGTCCAGCAGCTTGCGGACCTGCACGGCGGTGTCGCTGTCGACGGCGATGTCGTTCTCGGCGCGAAAGGTGATTTCGGCGTGCGCGGGCTCCAGGCCGGCGGCGGCCAGGGCGTCCCGGACCTGGGCGAAGGCGTCCGGGGCGGTCAGCACGTCGATGGCGCCGTCCTCCGGGTACACCACCACATCGTCGGCGCCGGCTTCGATGGCGGCATCGGTGAGCGCGTCTTCATCGACGCCAGCGGCAAAGCTGAGCACGCCAAGACGCTTGAACATGAAGGCCACCGAGCCCTCGGTGCCCATGTTGCCGCCGCACTTGCTGAAGGCATGGCGCACATCGGCCACGGTGCGCACGCGGTTGTCGGTGAGGCAGTCCACGATCACCGCCACGCCGCCGGGCGCATAGCCTTCGTAGCGGATTTCCTCGTACTCCACCCCTTCCAGCTCGCCGGTGGATTTCTTGATGGCGCGCTCCATCACGTCCTTGGACATGTTGGACGACAGGCCCTTGTCCATGGCGGTGCGCAGGCGCGGATTGTTGGACGGGTCGCCGCCGCAGGCGCGGGCGGCCACGCTGATCTCGCGGATGATCTTGGTGAACATCTTGCCGCGTTTGGCGTCGGAGGCGTTCTTGCGGCCTTCGATGGAGGGGCCTCTACCCATGGGTGGTTCCAGACTGGCTTGGATGACAGGGCGCGGATTTTACCTGATTGCTTGCACTCACCGGGGCCGCAACATGCGCCAGCGGATGTTCAATGCCGAAAGCGGCCCTGGCGCAGGAAGGCCAGCGCCTGCGCGGCGGCAGCCGGCGAGCGCAGCAGGCCGCTGTGGCTGGCCTGCACCACGCAGTGGTCGCGCAGCCCGGGCAGGCGGGTTTCGGCCAGCGCCACGGTGCCGTCGGAGTCGCCGTCCAGTGGCGCCAGCCAGCGACCGAGGCCATACGGGATGCAGCCGGCCACCTGACCGATCTCGGCCGCCCCGTCCCACTGCGCAAAGCCCTGCTGCAGCAACGCGGCGCTGCGGCCCATGGCCCAGACGCCACCGCGCCGGGCCAGCCCACGCGCGGCAGCGCTGCCGCACAGCGGCGAGCCCAGGCAGACCACCCGCCGCACCGGCAGGTCGGGCGCCTCATGCAAGGCCTGCAAGGCCATCAGCCCGCCCAGGCTGTGACAGACCAGCAGCTGCGCACCACTGCTGCGCACGCGCGCGATCAGCTGCGGCACCGCCTGCGCCGGACCGCCCAGCACGCTGGCGTAGCCGAACAGCGCCGGCGCCAGCCCGTCGTCACGCAGCCGGCGGGCCAGTGGCAGCAGCCAGTGCGCGGTATTCCAGATGCCATGCACCAGCAGCACATCGGCGGTGGTGGTGGTCGATTGTTTGCGCGCGCTGCGTCGCGGCGTGACCGCAAGGGCCGAAGATGCGCTGGACAAGGGCAGGAGGACCGAAACGTGGCGCGCGGGCGTCGGGCAAGGCGGACGCGGCGCAGGACCTGCAGTGTACGAGCGCCCGGTGCTGGCGCGTGAACGGAAGCGGCGCGGCGGACCACGCCAATCCCGAATCTCTAATCCCCCAATCCCCGCCTCTCACTCAGCCTGCGGCAGCGATCGGCCGACGCCGCAGGATGAACTCGCGGTCGACGATCTTGCCGACCGGAAAATCGTACTCGCCCACCTTCTCGAAACCGTAGCGGGCGTAGAAGCGCTGGGCGCCGAAGTTTTCCGACCACACGCCGATCCACAGCGTGCGCGGGCCGTCGCGCTCCAGCCACTCCAGCGCGGTTTCGAACAATCGGCTGCCCCAGCCGCTGCTTTGATAGTCCTTGAGCAGATACAGCCGCTTGAGCTCACCGTCGCCGGGGCGCACGTCCTCATGCGGCAAGCCGCACGGCCCGGCGGCCGCATGGCCGACCAGCAGGTTGTCCAGCTCCAGCAGCCAGATCGCATAGTCCGGATGCGCCAGCACGATCCGCGCGCGCTCGACCGCGTAGGTCTCTTCGAGAAAGCCGCGCAGGTCTTCCTGCGGGTAGAGATGGCCGAAGGTTTCGGTAAAGGTCTGCGCAGCCAGAAGCGACAAGGCTTCGGCATCGTCCGGCGTGGCGCGGCGGATGCGGGTCATGCGGGCTTCTCGTACCGGATGGACGTGGCAGCTTGTCGCATGCGGCGTTGGTGGTGCAAGCGGGGGGATTCGGGATTCGGGATTCGGGATTCGGGAGTCGGGAGTCGGGAGTCGGGAGTCGGGATTCGGGAGTCGGGAGTCGGGAGTCGGGATTCGGGATTCGGGATTCGCAGGAGCGACAAGCAGGGGCCGCGACCCGGGAAGCGGCAGGCTCGGCAGGATCTGCGATGGGCGCCGGCCTCTCCGTTGCCTGCAGCGGGCTGACGGGGTCGCGGTGGCATGGCGGCGCGGTGTGCCATGCCTTGCATGGCGACTCCTGCGCACATCTCACCAAAGGTATAAACGGCTCCGATCCGGAGCGCGGTGTCGCCGCGTGCGGTCCCGCAGCGCCTGGCCGCGCACTTGGCGTGGCCAGGCCCGATGCAGGTCAGGCCTGCTTGGGACGCACCTGCACGTGCACTTCGGCCAGTTGCTCGGCGGCGATCGGCGACGGGGCGTCGGTCATCAGGTCCTGCGCGCCGGTGGTCTTGGGGAACGGGATCACGTCGCGGATGGACTCGGTGCCGGCCATCAGCGCGGCGATGCGGTCGATGCCGAAGGCGATGCCGCCGTGCGGCGGTGCGCCGTAGTTCAATGCATCCAGCAGGAAGCCGAACTTGGCCCGCGCTTCGTCGGCACCGATGCCAAGCAGTTCGAACACCGCGCCCTGCATGTCCGGGCGATGGATACGGATCGAGCCGCCGCCGATTTCATTGCCGTTGAGCACCATGTCGTAGCCGCGCGATACCGCAGTGCGGGCATTGGCGCGCAGGTCGGCGATATCGTCCACCGCCGGTGCGGTGAAGGGGTGATGCAGGGCGACGTAGCGCTGCGCTTCCTCGTCCCATTCGAACATCGGGAAGTCGGTGACCCACAGCGGCGCCCAGCCATCGGCGACCAGGTTGAAGTCCTTGCCGGCCTTCAGGCGCAGCGCGCCCATGAAATCGGACACCTTGGTGTAGCCGCCGGCACCGAAGAACACGATGTCACCATTGCCTGCACCCACGTGCTTGAGCAGCGCGGCGAACGCGTCTTCGGAGAAGAACTTGGCGATCGGCGAGCTGACTTCGCCGGTCTCCGACAGCTTGATGTAGGCCAGGCCCTTGGCGCCGTATTTGGCGGCGTGGGCGGCGTAGTCGTCGATCTGCTTGCGCGAGAGCGTGGCACCGCCGGGGATGCGCAGCGCCGCCACGCGACCGTCGGCATCGTTGGCGGCGGCGGTGAACACCGGGAATTCGCTGCTCTTGACCAGCTCGGCCACATCGACCAGTTCCAGCGCGATGCGCAGGTCCGGCTTGTCCGAGCCATAGCGACGCATCGCCTCGGCCCAGGTCATGCGCGGGAACTGCGCGGCCAGCTCCACATCCACCACTTCCTTGAAGATGGCGCGGATCATGTCTTCGACGAAATCCTGCACGTCGCGCTCGCGCACGAAGGCGAACTCCATGTCCAGCTGGGTGAATTCCAGCTGGCGATCGGCACGCAGCGCCTCGTCGCGGAAGCAGCGTGCAATCTGGTAGTAGCGGTCGAAGCCGGCCACCATCAGGATCTGCTTGAACAGCTGCGGGCTCTGCGGCAACGCGTAGAACTCGCCCGGATGCATGCGCGCCGGCACCAGGAAGTCGCGCGCGCCTTCCGGGGTGGCCTTGGTCAGGATCGGGGTTTCGATGTCCTGGAAATCGCGTGCGTCCAGGTGCCGGCGCAGCGCCTGCACCAGCTTGATGCGGGTGCGCTGCATGCGCTGCATCTCCGGACGGCGCAGGTCCAGATAGCGGTACTTCAGGCGGGTGTCCTCGCCGGGGTTTTCGTGCGCATGGAACGGCAGCGGCGCGGCCTTGTTGAGGATGCTGATACGCGTGGCGATCACTTCCACCTTGCCGGAGCGCAGCTTGTCGTTGACCGCGTGGCGCGCACGCACCACGCCTTCGACCTGCAGCACGTCCTCGTAGCCCAGGCTGGCGGCGACCTTGAACACCTCGGCGGAGTTGGCGTCGCCTTCGGCCGGCTCCACCGTCACCTGCACGATGCCTTCGTGGTCGCGCAGGTCGATGAAGCACACCCCGCCCAGATTGCGGGCCACGTCGGTCCAGCCGGCGAGAGTGACGGTTTGGCCGATCATGGTCTCGTCGACCAGGCCGCAGAAGTGGGTACGCATCGAAAGCTCCGCTGAAAACCCGACGCAGGACGGCGCCGGAAAGCCGGATATTCTGGGGCCGGCGGCCGGCGGGAGCAAATGCGGCGGCGGTCACCGGCGCTTAAGTCAGGGCCCGGCTGAATAGGCGCCACGCCCCTCCCGCACCAAGGACGCCTCGATGCTGCGCACCGCCCTGCTGATCTCCAGCTTCAGTCTGATCACCCTCGCTGGCGCACTGGGCAGCCGCCCCGCCGCCGCGCAGGACCGCGGCTTCAATGGCCCCGGCATCACCTGTTCCAGCAACGACAGCCGCCGCCGCGAGTGCGACACCCCGTTTCGCGGGCGCGCCGCGCTGGTGGAGAACATCTCCGGCACCCGCTGCATCGAAGGCCGCAACTGGGGCAGCGAGCGCGGCCGGATCTGGGTGGATAACGGTTGCCGTGGCCGCTTCGTCGAGGCGCGTGGCGGCTGGGGCGGTGGCGGCTGGAATGGCGGCGACGACCGCCCTGGCAACGCCGCCGCCGGCACCGTGCGCTGCGAGAGCCGCGACCAGCGCCAGGCGATCTGCAACACCGGCTGGCGGCGCGCCATGATCGTACGCCAGCTTTCGGGCACCCCCTGTGTGGAAGGCCGCAACTGGCACCAGGAGAGCGGCCGGATCTGGGTGGACGACGGGTGCCGGGCCGAGTTTGCGCAGGCCCGCGGCGGCGGTTGGGATCGCGATGACGGGTACGGCGGCCGCCCCGACGGCAATTACTCGGTGACCTGCAGCAGCGACGACCGCCGCCTGCGCACCTGCGACTGGAACGGCCGCGCCGGCCGCCCGGTGTTGACCCGGCAACTCTCGAACACCCGTTGCGAAGAAGGTCGCACCTGGGGCTACGACCCGCGCCGCTCCACCGTCTGGGTCAACGACGGTTGCCGCGCACGCTTCGACGCACGCTGATCCGGAGCGGCGCATGGATGCGCCGTAGTCGGGCCCACACCGCATGCGGCGCAAGCCGGGCGCGCACCGTCGGCGACAGGCAGCAGACGCCCGCCCCGTTCAACCGCCCCACGGCGCGGGCGGCAACGCGACCGGCTGGGTAAGATCGAACGCCACCCGAAACAGCCGCCCGTCCGGGCGACTCAGCTCATACACCACGCGCCGGCCTGGCTCGACCTCGATGGTCCAGGTGTTGTGCAACGAGGCAGTGGCACCCAATTGCTTGAACAAGGCAATCGAGTCGGCATCCACCGGGAATTCCTGGCGGCTGGCGCTGCCGGCGCTCGTGCTGTCCCCACCGTAGCCGGTCAGTGCATCGGCGCTGCCGTCGGCATGGCGATGGTCGTGCCTGAGCCGCAGGCCGACCGGAGTGCGGGTCAGCACCCAGGTGCGCGAATGGTCCTCGCCCACGTGCAACGGCACCAGCAGCGTGCGCGTCGGCTCCTGGCAACCGCGCACATGCATCACCAATGCCTTGCCGGCAAACGGGCCGGGCGTGGCCGATGCGGGCGTGTCGACCAGCACGCGGCCGGCAAAGGCCTGCCCGCAGGAGGCGGCGAGCGCAGCCAGGAAGCGATCCGCCGGCGCGTCCGGGTTGGCGCGGCTCGACGGGGCGCAGACGATGCATCCGCTCAGTACCGCGACCAGCAGCCCTGGCCAGCAGTGCAGCGCCAGCCTGGCGACCCGGCCGCGCCTTGCCGTGATCACGCCTTGTCGGACGCCGGCTTGGCCGGAGCCGGGGCGGCCGGAGCGGCCGGTTTGCTGTCGCTGGCAGCTGCTGGCTTGGCGTCGCCGCCGCCACTGGTTTCGGTGAGGTTCTTCTTCTTTTCGCCGGCCGACTTGAAATCGGTCTCGTACCAGCCGCTGCCGGACAAGCGGAACGCCGGCGCGGTGACCTGGCGCTTGATGGTGGCTGCGGCGCAGGCCGGGCAGGTCTGCGGATCGGGGTCGGCCATCTTCTGCAGGCGGTCGAACGAGTGGCCGCAGGTGGTGCACTGGAACGCGTAGATGGGCATGACGAAGGCTATTGGAAGACGATGCGGGGGCGCAGATTCTAGACGGATGCGCAGGCGCTGGCGCAACGGCGCGCCGCGATGCGCGGCAAGGCCGGCAACCTCGCCGTGTTGTCGAAGTGCTCGCCGCAGATGCCGCGCGTAGCAGCGTTGCCACGCAACGTCCGTTGGCGCGCACGCGCGCATGGCCGGCCGGTGCGACGCATACGCAGCCACTGCGCGTGCGGGACTGCATGCATATGGCGATTCGCTTCGTCTGCCCGGGTCCCGTTGCTGCGGGTGGTTCGCTGCGAATCTGCCAGCCGCATCACGCCGGGCCGCGCTGGCCGCATCCACCGGACTGCTACACTCGATGCCGTGATCGACGCGACGTTCTCCCCACGAGTGCCGCATCCATGCTGCGGTTGACCGCCCTGCTGCTTGGCGTTGCCCTGTTGCTGACCGGCAGCGGGCTGCTGGGTACCTTGCTTGCCGTACGCGGCGGCCTGGCCGGCTTCGACGCGCGTGCGCTGGGGCTGATCATGTCCGGCTACTTTGCCGGCTTCTTTCTGGGCACCTTCTTCGCACCGCCGCTGATCCGGCGCATCGGGCATATCCGCGCCTTCGCGTTCTATGCATCGCTGGCGGCCATTGCGGTGCTGCTGCATCCGATCTGGCTGACCCCATGGGGTTGGGGCGTGCTGCGGCTGGTCACCGGTGCGGCCCTGGTAGGCCTGTACACGGTGATCGAAAGCTGGCTCAACGCCGAGCCGGATGCGCGCCGGCGCAGCCGGGTGTTTTCGGTGTACATGGCGATCAACCTGTCGGCGTTGGCACTGGGGCAGATCCTGCTCACCATTGGCGATGCAGGCGCACCGGCGATGTTCACGCTGACGGCGATCCTGTTCTGTGCAGCCGTCATGCCGGTGATGACCACGCGGCTGATCCCGCCCGAGGTGCCGCAGGTCTCGCGGCTGCGGCTGGTCACGTTGTATGCGCTGGCGCCGGTGGCGACGTTGGGCGCCGGCCTTTCCGGCCTGGCGATGGGCGCGTTCTGGGGCCTGCTGCCGGTATACGCCAACCGCATCGGGCTGGATGCCGACGGCGTGGCGATGTTCATGCTCACCGCCATCGTGGGCGGCGCGGTATTGCAGTGGCCGATCGGGCGCATCAGCGATGGCCACGACCGCCGGATCGGCCTGGTCGCGGTCAGCGTACTGGCTGCCGGCATTGCCATCGCCGCGGCCGTGCCGATGGTGCAGGCGCAGACCACACTGCTGTTCGTGCTGTTCTTCGTCTATGGCGGGCTGGCGTTTTCGCTGTACCCGTTTGCGGTGGCGCACATGCTGGACTATCTGCCGCGCGAAGAGCTGTTGTCCGGCTGCAGCAGCCTGCTGCTGGTGCATGGCGTGGGCGCGGCCATCGGCCCGGCACTGGCCGGCGGCGCGATGCAGAAGTTCGGCCCGGCCGCCTTGCCGGTGTATTTCGCCGTGATGTTGCTGGCGCTGGCCGGCTTTACGCTGTCGCGGCTGCTGCGCTTTGCGCGCCGTCGCACCCACCCCATTGCGTTCCGTCCGATGCTGCGCACCACGCCATCGGCACTGGAATTGATGCCGGAAACGCAGCAGGCCGAAACGGCGCCACGCAGCACGCGCGACTGACGACAGCGAACAAGCGGCAACCGCCAGGTCTGCTTCAGCACCGTGCCGCCTTCGAAGATCTCCGCCAGCCTGGACACCGACAGAGCGTCTGCATGCCCGGACGCATCGCGCAAGCAGCAAGTGCACCCTGCACTGCGCTCACACCTCGCAAGGCATCCGGCACTGTTGCGATGCCGCCGCGGCCACACGGCCACATGTCGCACTGAAGGCTGAGCGGTGCAAGTGTCATGCGCGCTCAAGGACGCGATGCATCGCCATTCCGGCAAGCATCGCGGGAACGAACCACAAGGCCTCCACCGAGCCGGTTCACAGCCCGGCGAGCGCAGGTCCCGGGCAATAGCCGGCAAGACCCCAACCAATTCCGAACAGGGCTGCGCCGGCCAGCAACCGGCGGTCTACCGGTCGCGCGCTGGCCAGTTGAAACGTCTCGGCAAGCACGGGCCTGTTGCGGCGTAGCACGAAGCGGAACGCCATGGCGGTGGTAGCAACGGCACCGCCGAGAACGAGGACCAAGGATGGGTCGAACTGACCGAACACGTCGAGGAAGCCGAGGACGCGGCGCGCATCGGTCATGCCGGACATGGCCAGCCCCAGCCCGAACAGCACCCCGGACAGCAAGGCCGCAAACGAAAGCTTCTTCATCGTCAATTCCACAGGTGTTTGACGACGAACACCGTCGCCATCGCAGTGACCATGAACGTGAGGACTGCGGCCGCGGAGCGCAACGAAAACAGACCGAGCCCGCACACGCCGTGACCGCTGGTGCAGCCATTGCCCATGCGGGTGCCCAGGCCGACCAGCAGACCGGCGGCAATCAGACCCAGGCGAGCATGGTCGCTACGGGGCAGCGGCGCACCTGGAACCAGCCACATGTACAGGCCCGCGGCGACGATCAAGCCAAGCAGAAACATCGCCCGCCACCACACATCCCCTGCCTTCGGAACCAGCAGGCCGGCGAGGATTCCGCTGACGCCGGCGATGCGACCATTCAGCCAAAGCAGAAGCGTTGCGGACAGGCCGATCAGTACGCCACCGGAAAGGGGGATGAGCCATGTCACGATGCGTCGACTCCCAGCTGGTTCAAAGGGAGCCGCAAGTACCGGATGCCATTGGCGCCAGGCGGGGGCAACTCGCCCGCACGGATATTCACCTGCAAGGAGGGAAGGATCAGCCTGGGCGCAGCCAGGGTGGCATCGCGTTCGGTCCTCATCTTCACGAATGCAGCTTCGCCTATCCCACCGCCAATATGGACATTGCGCTGCGCCTGATCTTCCAGCGAGCTCAGCGCGTGCGCCTGGCGTCCGGTGGACGGGTAGTCGTGGCAGAGGAACAGGCGCGTATCGCGCGGCAGATCGAATAGCGTATGGATGGAGCGATACAGCTTGCGCGCATCGCCACCCGGAAAATCCGCCCGCGCGGTTCCTGTTTCGGGAGCAAATACCGTGTCACCCACGAACGCCGCATCGCCGATGAGATAAGTGAGGCTGTCGTCGGTGTGGCCCGGCGTGGCGATTGCACGCGCCTGCAGCTGGCCGATCGCAAACGTCTCCCCATCGGCAAACAGCCGATCGAACTGGCGACCATCTGTCGCAAACTCACGCTCAAGTCCGAACAACGCCTTGAAACGTTCCTGCACCCGGGTAATGCCATGGCCGATGGCCACGCGCGCTCCGGTCTTGCGCTTGAGGTAGGCCGCAGCGGTCAGGTGGTCGGCATGTGCATGGGTCTCCAGGATCCAGTCCACGCGCAAGGCGTGTTGGTCCGCAAACGCAAGCACGCGATCTGCCGATGCGGTCTGGGTCCGGGCCTGGGCGGAGTCGTAGTCCAATACCGGGTCGACAATGGCGCAGCGTCCGCCGTCCTGGTCATACACCAGATGCGTGAAGGTGGACGTCGCTGAATCGTAGAAGCTTCGAACCTGCGGATTCATCCGGATTGCCTTGCGCTTTTATTTAGTTTTACCTAAATTAGGTCATCCTACACCTGTTTTCAAGAAAATTCTCAAGCAAGCAGCCATGAGCCGTTCACCGAAGCAAAAGAGGTCGATCCCGTCTCCCGAACAGATGTTGCGCTATGCCGATGAGGCGGCAGCGCTGCTCAAGGCGTTGGCGCATCCGGCGCGCCTGCTTGTGCTCTGCCAGCTTGTCGAAGGCGAATCCTCGGTAGGGGACCTGCAGCCAATCACGGGCCTGAGCATGTCGGCGCTCTCGCAGCATCTTGCGGTGTTGCGCGAGATGGCCCTTGTCACCACGCGCCGCGAGTCGCAGACCATCTACTACGCGCTCGCCGAGGGCCCGGCTGTCAGCGTCATCGATGCGTTGTGCGCCGCGTATTGCGGTGGCCAGGAATCCAGGCAGTGACCTCCCTGCAAATCGTGCTGGCCGCACTGGCGGGAGGCGCAGTGGGGTTCACGCTCGGACTGGTCGGCGGCGGCGGTTCGATCCTGGCGGTGCCGCTCATGGTCTATCTGGTGGGCGTGCAGGATCCGCACGTGGCGATCGGAACCAGCGCACTGGCGGTAGCGGCCAACGCGCTGATCGGTTTGACCAATCATGCTCGCAAGCACAACGTCAAATGGCGCTGTGCAGCGGCATTTGCGACAGCCGGCGTGGTGGGCGCATGGTTCGGTGCGACGCTGGGCAAGACGATGGATGGGCAGAAGTTGCTCGCGCTGTTTGCCCTGTTGATGCTGGCCGTGGCCGGCATGATGGTGCGCTCGCGCGGCCGCGATGGCGACCCTTCCGTGATGTTCAACCGGAGCAATGCGCCCAAGCTGCTGGGGGCCGGCGCAGCCACCGGCCTGCTCTCCGGCTTCTTTGGCATCGGCGGGGGATTTCTGGTCGTTCCCGGCCTCATCGCGTCGACCGGCATGCCGATTCTGTTCGCGGTCGGCTCCTCACTGGTGGCGGTCAGCGCGTTTGGCCTGACAACCGCCATCAGTTATGCCAGCTCCGGCCTGGTCGCCTGGTCGTTGGCTGGAATCTTCATCTCCGGTGGAGCGGTCGGCAGCCTGTTCGGCGCGCGTCTGGCCACGCGCCTGGCCCACCGCAATGGCTTGCTCAACCTCGTTCTCGCCGGCCTGATCGTTGCTGTTGCGCTCTACATGCTGTTGCGTGCTGCCAGCGCGTTTGGCTGGCTCTAAACGTCATTCCCGCCCACGTGTCGCCGGAATCCATTCGATGACGACTCCCATACTGTTTGTTGAAGGCCATTACGCCAGCGGCCAACCGACGCAGCTTCAATTGGCCGAGCTTGCCCGCAAGGGTGTGCGAACGGTGATCAACCTACGCACACCCGAGGAGCCGGTGGACTACGACGAAGCGATGGAAGCTGACCGACTTGGCCTGCGATACGCCACGCTACCGATCGCCGATGCCAGTGATCTTGACACCACCCGGATACATGCGTTCGGACGGATGCTCGATCAGGCCCGCCGCGAGGGCGAGGTCTTGATCCACTGCGCCAGCTCCAACCGCGTAGGTGCGATGGTTGCGCTCGACCAGGTGTTCAACCGGGGAACACCGCTTGCCGCGGCACTCGAACATGGACGCGCTGCCGGCCTGAAGACACTGGAACCTGCCGTGATCGCGCTTGCTCAAACGGCGGGTACGCAGCGCTGACCCGCGCCGTGGATAGGCGCTTATGATCCGGTGATCGTGACGTCGATTGCACCTTCAAAAGCCGTAACGGCGAAGCCCCTTCCAGCATCGGGGACCCATACCACGGCCCTGGCATCTCACGCCAAAGCACTGCGCTTCGGCACCCAGACAGCGGTAACCGCTCGCCCTGGCAACCGGCCCCGGGGCAGCATCGATTGGGTGATCACAGCCGCATCGGTTGCGCGGTCATCATCACGCAACGCAAGCGCGGCAGGCTGCGGCCATCCCCTCCTTCGCCTGCTGGATTGCAATGGATTCGATGTCCTGCCCGCGCGTGCGCCCTCCGGCCACGCTTGCCTTGCTGCTGGTTCCGCTGACCTTTCCCGCATACGCGCAACAGGTCTCCGACGGCGCAGCACCATCCGCGCCGCTTGCAGCCGGCAATAGCGATGGCGAGCAGGTCTCCACGCTGGATCAGGTGCAGGTGGTCGGCCAGGCGATGACCTATTCCAAGACCACGGTAAGCAAGGAGATGCTGGACCGCCAGTTCGTGATGGGCAGCGTCAACGACGCACTCAACGAACTGCCGGGTGTGGTGGTGACCGAAGCCGATGCGTTCGGCTCGTCCGATTGGGGCACGCAGATCAGCATGCGCGGCTTTGTCAGCAACCGCGATACGCAGCAGATCGGCACCACCATCGATGGCGTGCCCAATGGCGGTTCGGCCTATGGCGGCGGCTCCAAGGCCAACCGCTTCATCGACATGCCGGACCTGGAGACGGTGGAAGTGAGCCAGGGCACCGCCGATATCGGCTCGCGCTCGAACGAAGCACTGGGCGGCACCTTGAACTACCTCACCGGCGAGCCGCTGGAAGAACAGCGCGTACGGGTGATCGGCGGCATCGGCGACAACCAGGCGCGCAAATACTACGCGCGCTACGACACCGGCCTGCTCGGTGGGAGCACCCGCGCCTGGATCAGCGGCTCGTCGGCACGCAACGACGACTGGATCGACGGTAGCGGCCACACCAGCCGCGATCATCTGGCCGGCAAGTTCGTCAGTGCGTTGGACACGTGGACGCTCAGCGGCTATGCCTCCTACGACGATGCCGACGAATCCGAATACACCAGCGTGACGCCGGAGCAGTTCGCGCGCGACCCCGAGCACGACCTGTTGACTGGAACGCTCACCGGCATCCCGTATCTGGACCAGAACTACCGCTCCGGCTCGCGTGCATTGCGCAAGAACACCTTCGGCTACCTGCGCGGCGCCTTCGATGGCGGCAACGGGTTCAAGACCACGCTCACCGGCTATGCGCATCGCATGCAGGGCCGCGGCGACTGGATTCCGCCGTATCTGGTGGACGTCACCAACGATGGTGTGGGTGCGCGGGAATCGGAGGCGCGCGGCGGCAGCACCGTGTATGGCGGCAGCGATCTTGGCAAGCTGTATTACCTGACCCCGGGCGGCGCAGCCGCGACCATGCTGGCCGGTTGCAGCGGCAGCGATGCGGTGCCGGCCGAGTCCAACCCGGCCTGCTATCCGGCCGGCTCGGTGCCGGTGCAGTCCTATCGCCACAGCCATTACGACAACCACCGCGCCGGCGCCATGGCCGATGTGGAATGGCGACACGCCCTTGGGCCGATCGACAACACCGTGCGTGCCGGCGCGTGGCTGGAACGCGTTGAGCGCAGCGTCACCCGCGACTGGCATCGCCTGCTCAACGTGGGCACCAACATTGCATTCGACCATCAGCCGTACTGGGTGCAGTTCAAGGACGACTATCAAACCGACGAGCAGATGTATTACGTGGAAGACGTGATGCGGTACGGCGCCTTCGCCTGGCGCGTGGGCGTGAAGCAGTTCTTTCTCGACCAGGCCCGCGACCGCCGCATCGGCGATGCGCAGCACGTGGAGTCGGATGCGCATTCGGACCCATTGCTGTCGGCCGGGCTGACCTGGACCACGCCGGTGCAGGGCCTGGAGGCCTTCGCCGGGTATTCGCAGAACTTCGCCGCGATTCCCTCCGGCGTGCTCGGTGAAACCGACCCGGTCGCACTCAGCCGCGTGCAGCCGGAAACCGCCGACAATATCGAACTGGGCCTGCGCATCAGCCGCTGGCCGTTGACCGGCAGCGTCACCCTGTACGACATCCGCTTCGACAACCGCATCGTCTACGTGCCGGCCAACTTCGTCACCGGCATCGACTATCTGGGCGAGACCGACGGCGTGTACGAAAACTTCGGCGGCGTGCATGCACGCGGCGTGGAGGCGGCGCTGGGCTATGGCTGGGACAACGGTTGGCGCCTCAATGGCGCCTACACCTACAACAAGGCCGATTACCTCGGCAGTGGCGACGCCGCGCGCGATGCCGCGCTGGAGATCACCCCAGGCGCGCAGGTGATCGGCCAACCGCGCAATACCGTGGTCATGTCGGCCGACTGGCGCGGGCAGGCATGGCGCTTCGGAGTGTCCGGTCGCTATCTGGGCAAGCGCTACCTGGACGCCTCCAACCGCGCCGCGCTCGATGGCGTGACCACCTTCGATGCCAACCTGGGGCTGGAACTGTCGCAGCTGTCCTCGCAGCTGAAGGGCCTGCAGTTGGCGCTCAACGTCAGCAACCTCACCGACAAACGCTACCTGGAAGGCGTGGACGGCAGCGACAGCGCGTTTATCGCGGCGCCGCGCACGGTCGGTTTGACGCTGACGCTGGATCTGTAACGGCAGATCGACCGGTGAGTGGTGCACGGGCGCTGCTGCTGACTTACGCTAGTGAGAGATTTTTAGGTGCGGGTGCTGCGCCCCCATCGCCCTTCGGGCACTTCCCCCGCAGGCGGTGGAAGGCAGCGTTTCCCTTCTCCCGCTGGCGGGAGAAGGTGGCGCGTAGCGCCGGATGAGGGCGGGGCCGGCAGGGCTTAGACACCGGGGGTCCAGAAAGCCCGCGCCTACGCCTGCAACTAGCTTCTTATGCCGACCATGCCCCCATCCGCCCTTCGGGCACCTTCCCCCGCAGGCGGTGGAAGGGACTCGTGAAGTTTCAGCCAATCAGGTGACACGATGATCGATCTTCCCCGCCGCCGCGTCCTGCAGGCCGGACTGAGCGCCGGCACGACGGCACTGCTACCCAGCATTGCGCGGGCCGCAGCCATCGCGCCAGATCGTCGCAGCGGCACGCTGGAAGATCTGCAGCACGTAGTGATCCTGATGCAGGAAAATCGCGCGTTCGATCATTACTTCGGCGCCATGCCCGGCGTGCGCGGATTCGGCGATCGCTTTCCGATTCCGGCCCCGCCGCTGCCCGGCGCGCCCTCGCGCACGGTGTGGCTGCAGCCCAGCGAAGACGGCATGCAATGGCTGACGCCATTTGCACTGGATACGGCCGCGCAATTCGGCTTCATGCGCGTCAAGGGCACGCCGCACAGCTGGCCGGATGCACAGCAGGCCTGGGATCATGGCCGGCTCGGGCACTGGGCGGCGGCCAAGCACAATCACGCACTGGGTTATTACGGGCGTGCGGATATTCCCTTCCAGTACGCGCTTGCGGAAGCGTTCACCCTCTGCGACGCGTACCACGCCTCGATCCAGACCGGCACCAACTCCAATCGCGTGTTCCTGTGGACCGGCGGCAACGATCCGCAGGCCCGCAATGGCGGGCCGGTGATCGGCAACTCGCACGACAACTTTCCGGAACTGGGCGGCTTTGCCGAGTCCTATCGCTGGACCACGTATGTCGAACAGCTGCAGCGCGCGGGCGTGAGCTGGCAGATCTACCAGGACATGGCCGACAACTTCACCGACAACCCGCTGGCCGGGTTCGAGGCGTTTCGGCAGGCCTACCGCAACGCGCCTGGTCACGATGCACAGCTGCGTGCGCGTGGCGTCAGCACCCGCGGCGTGGCGCAGCTGCGCGAGGACGTGGTGACCGGCCGCCTGCCGTCAGTGAGTTTCGTCATTGCCGATGCGGCCGGCAGTGAGCACCCGGATCCGTCCAGCCCGGCGCAGGGCGCGGCCTACACCGCGCGCGTGCTGGATGCGCTCACCGCCGATCCGCAGGTCTGGAGCCGCACTGCATTGCTGCTGATGTTCGACGAGAACGACGGCTTCTTCGACCATGTCCCGCCGCCCGCCCCGCCATCGCCGGACCTGCGCGCAGCCGGCGGGTTTGCCGGTGCCTCCAGCATCGCCACCGACGACGACTACCACCGCAATCGCGCACCGGGGGAGCAGAAAGTGGATCTGCCGGACCTGCACGGCCGCCCGTACGGGCTCGGCCCGCGCGTACCGATGTATGTGATCTCGCCATGGAGCCGCGGTGGCTGGGTGGATTCGCAGGTGTACGACCACACCTCGGTGCTGCGCCTGCTGGAACGGCGCTTCGGCGTGCAGGCCACGCAGATCACGCCATGGCGGCGCGCAGTGTGTGGCGACCTGACCAATGCGTTCGACTTCCGCAGCGCCGATGCACGCCCGTTCGTCGCGGCGCTGCCCGACGTGGGCGATGCGGCACTGCGTGCGGCAGCCTTGCGCGAGCACACGCTGCCGCCGCTGCCGGCCACCCTGCAGCCGCCCGCGCAAGCGTTCGGCGTGCGCCGTTCGCGCGCCGTGCCGTATCGCCCGAGCGTGCAATTGGCACAGGTACCCGAGCGTGGCGAGGTCCGGCTACGCATGCACAACCGCGGCGCGGCGGCGGTGCTGCATGTCTACGACCGCTACGATCTGGCGGCGATCCCACGCCGTTACACCGTAGGTCCCGATGCCACGCTGGACGGCGACTGGACCACCTACGACGGCCGCTACGATCTGTGGCTGATTGGCCCGAACGGATTCCATCGTCACTACCGCGGCGACCTTGGCGCACCGTTGCTGGTGACCGAGATCACACCAGATCCGAACGACGCCACGTCCGTGTTGCTATCGCTGCGCAATGGCGGCAGCGCTGCGGTGCAGGTAGAGCTGCAACCGGGCGCCTATGCAGCCGCACAACCGCACGAACGTCTGAGCATTGCGCCCGGCACGACCGAGCAGCGCCGTTGGAAAGCGGCAGCAACCGGCGGCTGGTACGACCTGTGGGTGAAGCACGACGGCGCGGCCCAGCGCCTGGCTGGCCGTATCGAAACCGGCGCCGACAGCGTCAGCGACCCGGCCATGGGTGGGCCGGCGCGGCTGCAGCAGGACGACCCCGTGGTGGTCGGCGCGCTGGGTTGAGTGACCGTGCCAGGTTGAGTGTTGCCGCTGGCCGGCGGCAACCATCGCTCCGCAGCACGCCGCTGCGTGGAAGAAGGTCGCAACCTCCCTAGCCGGCATCGTGCCTGCCGAACCATTCCCGCACTGCGACCGCCACTGCCTTCAGCGCCGCATCGCGTGCAGCATCGTCGACCTTGGCACCGTTCAAGTACGTCGTCAGCAATAGTGGCGGCCGGCCCTTCGGCGGCCAGAGGATGGCGATATCGTTGCGGGTATCGGTGCCGTTGCTGCCGGTCTTGTCGCCGATCTTCCAGTCGCGTGTGAGCCCTGCACGCAGGCAATCGTCGCCGGTACGGTTGTCGATCATCCAGTCGGTCAGCTGCTTGCGCGAGGCAGGCTGCAGCGCATCGCCAAGCAACAGCGTGCGCAGCGTGGACGCCATGGCCGCCGGGGTGGTGGTGTCGCGCGGCTCGCCGGGGGCGAACCCGTTCATCTCCGGCTCGTAGCGATCACTGCGGGTCTTGGCATCGCCGATGCTGCGCAGGAAGGCGGTCAGGCCGGGCGGGGCCCCGACCAGCGGGAACAACAGGTTGGCGGCAGGGTTGTCGCTGTAGATCATGGTGGCCCGGCACAGCTCGCCGACACGCAGCGCGCCGCCGACATGGCCCTTGGTGACCGGGGCATGCCCAAGCATGTCCGAGGCACGGATGCTGACCGCTTGCGCCAGCGTCAGCCTGCCCCGGTCCACCTGCCGCAAAACTGCGGCAGCCAATACAAATTTGAAGGTGCTGCACATCGGAAAGCGCTCGTGCTCGCGTTGCCCGAGCCGCCAGCCGGTGGCGCTGTCGAGCAGGCTGATGCCCAGGCGACCACCGGTGCCGCGTTCGATGTCCGCCCACTGCGCCCGCAGCAGGTCGTCCACATTCACCGCCGGGCTGAGCGCCTGCACGGGCCTGGACGCCGCAAACAGCATGCCCGCGCCGGTTGCACACAAGAACTCTCGCCGATTCAACATGCGTCTGCCTCCTGGAGGGAGCCCGCAGTATCGATGCGCACAAAGCAGCCGACCATCGCGATGTTTCGATCACAGGCATGAATTGAATTAATCTCTGCGCATGCCACGCCCCCGCCTGCCGCTCAATGCCCTGCGCGCCTTCGAAGCCGCCGCTCGCCACCAGAACCTGACCCGCGCGGCCAGCGAACTGTGCGTGAGCCAGGCCGCGCTCAGCCACCAGATCAAGGCGCTGGAGCAACGCCTGGGCACCAGCCTGTTCCACCGCCTGCCGCGCGGGGTGGCGCTGACCGACGAGGGCGCGGCGCTGGCGCCGGTGCTGGGCGAGGCCTTCGACCGCATCGCCGCCACCCTGGAGCGCTTTGCCGATGGACGCTATCGCGAGGTGCTCAGCGTGGGCGTGGTGGGCACCTTCGCCACCGGCTGGCTGCTGCCGCGATTGCCGGCCTTTCATGCTACCCACCCGGATATCGAATTACGCCTGTCCACCCATAACAACCGGGTCGATCTGGCCGGCGAAGGGCTGGATCTGGCGATCCGTTTCGGCGACGGCGACTGGCAGGGCCAGGTCGCGCATGCGTTGATGGAGGCGCCGTTTGCGCCGGTGTGTGCGCCCAGCATGGCGCGCGGCCTGCACACGCCGGCCGATCTGGCGCAGCTGCCGTTATTGCGCTCGTACCGCGTGGACGAATGGCCGCAATGGTTTCGCGCAGCCGGCGTGACCGAGGTCGCCGCACGCGGGGCCATGTTCGATTCCTCGTTGACGCTGGCCAGCGCGGCGGCGGCCGGTGCCGGCGTGGCATTGCTGCCGCTGCCGATGTTTCGCCAGGATCTGGACGCAGGGCGGCTGGTGTGCCCGTTCCCGATCCAGATCGACGCCGGGCGCTATTGGCTCACCCGGCTGCGCTCGCGCCCGGAAGGCGATGCCGATGCGCGATTGCGTCACTGGCTGCAGGCAGAGCAACAGCGCTCCGGCTGAGCGCCGTCACCGCAGCTCCGTGCTCAGCGGCGCGCGGACGCCGCGATCCCCTGCACCGCCACGCGGCGAAACGCCTCGTACTGCGCCCGATCGGCGAACCAGTGCGGGACAAACAGCTCGAACAGGCGGTCGTTGTGATACAGCAGCAGCACGCGGTCGTTTTCGCGGTAGCGGATGTAGTCGGACCACGGCCGGCGCAGCCGCCCGTCCGCCCAGGTGATTTCCAGCCCGGTCTCGTCCCACGCAAAGGTGTAGGTGTGCCGCAGCGCAGCCTGCTGGGCGTGCAGGCGCTTGATCCTGCGTGGCAAGCCCCAGGCGTGCAACAGCGCCAGACCGAGCAAGCCGCCACCGCCGCCGCCGATCAATACCGGGCCGATGATCTCACTGGCCCCGCTCAGTCGAAGCACTCCTGCCCCGATCAGTAGCAGGACCACCAGGAACACGATCAGGCCCTTGGCCGTGTACCGCGCATGCAGCCGCTGTGCGGCCAGATGGTCTTGCAGACTGATGGTGGCGCTGATCATGCTTGCTACATCCCTGTGCGTGACTCGGTGCATAGCGTAACGCGTGCGCGTTACGCGCTCTCGATCAACTCCATCCACGCCGCTTCCGCCGCGGCCAGCTGCTGCGCCGTCGCCTCACGGTCACGGCCCAGCACCGCCATCTTGTCGCTGTCGGCGTAATTGCCGGGGTTGGCGAGTTCGCGGTCCAGCTCGGCCAGCGCCGCCTCCAGTTCGCCGACGCGTTTTTCGGCGCTGGCCAGCTTGTGCGGGTTGACGGCTTTTTTCGGCGGCAGCGGCTTGGTCGGCGGCGGCGGGGTCGGTGCCACTTCGGCCATCTTCTGCTTGGTGCCCTGCGCGGCCGGGCGGCTGCGCAACCACGTGGCATATTCGTCCAGGTCACCAGCGAACGGCTCCACCACGCCATCGGCCACGCGCCAGAAACTGTCGCAGACCAGGCCGATCAGATGGCGGTCGTGCGAGACCATCACGATGGCGCCTTCGAAATCGCTCAGCGCCTCGGCCAGCGCCTCGCGCATTTCCAGGTCCAGGTGGTTGGTCGGTTCGTCCAGCAGCAGCACGTTGGGCTGCTGCCAGGCGATCAGCGCCAGTGCCAGGCGCGCGCGCTCGCCACCGGAGAAGCCGTCCACCACTTCGAAGGCGCGGTCGCCGGCAAAATTCCATTTGCCCAGGAAATCGCGGAACGCCTGGTTGGAGCCATCCGGGGACAGGTCGCGGAAGTGGTCCATCGGCGACTGGCCTTCATGCAGCGATTCCACCGTGTGCTGGGCGAAATAGCCGATACGCAGGTCCGGATGAGCGCTGCGCTCGCCCGCCAACGGCGCCAGCTCGCCCACCAAGGTCTTGACCAGCGTGGACTTACCCGCGCCATTGGGACCGAGCAGGCCGATGCGGTCGCCCGCTTCCAGGCCGAAGCCGACGTCGTGCAGGATGACGGTGGGCGCGTTGCTCCCATCCGCCCTTTGGGCACCTTCTCCCGCACGCAGGGGAAGGGAGGTCGGAGCCGGATAGCCGGCTTCCACGTGATTGAGCCGGATCAACGAAAACGGCAGCCGGTTGGGCTGGACGAACTGGATGCGGAACTCGCGCTCGGCGCGCACCGCCTCGGTGCCGGCCATCTTGGCCAGCCGCTTCATGCGGCTCTGCGCCTGGGTGGCCTTGCTGGCCTGCGCCTTGAAGCGGTCGATGAAGCTCTGCAGGTGCGCGCGCTCGGCCTGTTCCTTCTCGTGCGCGATCTGCTGCTGGCGCAGGTGCTCGATGCGCTGGCGCTCGAAATCGGTATAGCCGCCGACATACAGCTTGGCGGTGCCGCCGTGCAGGTGCAGGGTGTGGGTGGCCACGTTGTCGAGAAATTCGCGGTCATGCGAAATCAGCAACAAGGTGCCCGGGTACTTGAGCAGCCACTGCTCCAGCCACAGCACCGCGTCCATGTCCAGGTGGTTGGTCGGTTCGTCGAGCAGCAGCAGGTCGCTGGGCATCATCAGCGCACGCGCCAGGTTCAGGCGCACCCGCCAGCCGCCGGAGAACGAGGACACCGCACGGTGATGGGTGTCGGCGGAAAAACCCAGGCCATGCAGCAGCTTGCCGGCGCGTGCCTCGGCATCGTAGGCGCCGATCTCGGCCATCTTCTGGTGCGCATTGGCCACCGCCTCCCAGTCCTCGCGGGCAGTGGCCTCGGCCTCCTCCTGCAGCACTGCGGAGACCTCGATATCGCCGCCCAGCACGAACGACAGCGCCGGATCGGGCAGCGACGGGGTTTCCTGCGACACGCTGGCGGTGCGCACCTTGCCGGGCAGGTCGACATCGCCCTTGTCCGCCTCCAGCTCGCCCTTCACCGCGGCGAACAGGCTGGACTTGCCGGTCCCGTTACGGCCCACCACACCGACGCGGTAGCCGGCATGCATGGTCAGGTCGACGTTGGACAACAGCAGACGCTCGCCGCGTCGCATGGAGAAGTTGCGCAGGGAAATCATTGATGGACAGTCCGATAGAACGAAAAGGAATGAGCAGATGAGCAGCATTCCTGCGACGCCATTCTAGCGTTAACGAATAATTAGCGCCTTCAGGTTGGACGACGCGCCCGCTTCGCACGGCCGTGATCGCCACCCGCCCAGTCTAGTTGGCCCCGCTCGGGCTGCCGTTTTCGGAGTTGTCATGAACATCCCCCTGTCCTGCCTTGCGACCGCCGTGGTCGCTGCACTGCTTGCCTCTCCCGCCCTGGCCCAGACCGCCGCGCCGGCCAGCACCGCCAACACCCTGGATACGGTGATCGTCACCGGCACCCGCGTCTCCGACCGTACCGTGGCCGAATCGCAGTCGCCGATCGACATCATCAGCGCCGAATCGCTGCAGGCCACCGGCACCCCGGAACTGGCCACCGCGCTGGCGCGCGCCCTGCCCTCGCTGAACTTCCCGCGCCCGGCGCTGAGCGACGGCACCAGCGCGATCCGTCCCGCGCAGCTGCGCGGCCTGTCGCCGGACCAGGTGCTGGTGCTGGTCAACGGCAAGCGCCGCCACACTTCCTCGCTGCTCAACCTCAACGGCACCATCGGCCGCGGCGCCGCGGCGGTGGATCTGAACACCATTCCGGTGGCGGCGATCGCACGGGTGGAAGTGCTGCGCGACGGCGCCTCGGCGCAATACGGCTCCGATGCCATCGCCGGCGTGGTCAACATCGTGCTCAAGGGCGCGGAACAGGGCGGCAGCCTGCAGGCCGGCTTCGGCCAGTACTCGGCCGGCGACGGCAGCAACTACGAGTTGTCCGGCGATACCGGCGTGGCCTATGGCGGCGACCGCGGCTGGCTGCACGTGGCCGCCCAGCTCAACCAGCAGGATCCCACCGACCGCGCACGCGGCTATGCCGGCGCGCCCAGCGTCTCGCAGCCGGCCGTGGGCCAGAAGGCGTTCAAGATCGGCGACCCAGACGTCAATGCGCAGGCCGCCTCGCTCAATACCGAATACCGGTTCAGCGACAGCATCACCGGCTACGCCTTCGCCACCGCCAGCAACCGCGACATCACCTCGTTCGCGTTCTTCCGCGCGCCGGGCAGCAGCCAGAACATCCGCTCGATCTATCCGCAGGGCTTCCTGCCGGAAATCCAGAGCTACGCCAAGGACCGCTCGCTGGTGGCCGGCGTGCGCGGCTCCACCGCCGGCGGCTGGGACTGGGATGCCAGCTACAACTACGGCTACAACCGTATCGATTTCCACACCCGCAACACGCTCAATGTGAGCCTGGGGCCGACCTCGCCCACGTCGTTCTACGATGGCGCGCTGGAGACCACGCAGAACATCGTCAACCTGGACGTCAAGCGCGGTTTCGACTGGGGCCTGGCGTACCCGGTCACCGTGGCCTTCGGCGCCGAGTACCGCAACGAGAAATGGAACCAGTCGCCGGGCGAAGTGGGCTCCTACTTCCAGGCCGGCACGCTGGCCGGCGGCGCACAGGGCTTTGGCGGATTCGCGCCCAGCGTGTCCGGGCAGTATTCGCGCGACAGCTACGCGGTGTACGCCGACATCGAAGCCGACTTCACCGACAAGTTCTCCGCCGGGCTTGCCGGACGCTATGAGGACTACAGCGATTTCGGCAGCCAGGCCTCGGGCAAGGCGTCGGCGCGCTACGCGTTCACCGACAGGATCGCACTGCGCGGCACGGTGGCCTCCGGCTTCCGTGCGCCCTCGCTGGCGCAGCAGTACTTCCAGTCCACCAGCACCACCTTCCTGGCCGGCAACCCGAACCCGTTCGAGATCCGCACCTTCCCGGCCGACAGCGCGGTGGCACGCGCCTTCGGTGCCGAACCGCTGGATGCGGAAACCTCGCTGTCCTACAGCCTGGGCCTGGTGCTGCAGCCCACCGATGCGCTCTACCTCACCGTGGATGCGTACCAGATCGATGTGGACGACCGCATCGTGCTGTCGTCCAACCTCACCGGCACAGGCGTGCGCACGCTGCTGGAATCGCAGGGCATCTTCGGCATCAACGGCGGGCGTTACTTCACCAACGCGGTGGACACGCGCACGCGCGGCGTGGACGTGGTGGGCAGCTACCGCTGGCAGCTGGCCGCCAGCACTGTGGACCTGACCGCCGGCTACAACTACTCGGAAACCGAGGTGCGCCGCGTGGCCGCCAACCCGGCGGCGCTGTCGGCCAACGGCTTGAGCCTGGAGCGTATCGACCGCACCGAGCGCGGCCGCATCGAAGAAGGCTTCCCGCGCGACAAGTTCCTGCTCAATGGCAGCTGGAATTCCGAGCACTGGACGTTGGCGCTGGGTGCCACCCGCTACGGCAAGTACAGCACGCGCCCGGCGGCGGCGATCAACGACCAGACCTTCGGCGCCAAGTGGGTGGTGGATGCGTCGGCCAGCTACAAGGTGCACCGCTGGACGCTGACCCTGGGCGCGGACAACCTGCTGGACGAATATCCGGACGAAAACAACTTCGCCAACTCCACCAGCGGGCAGTTCCCGTACAGCAATCTGTCGCCGTTCGGCTTCAACGGTGCGTACGTGTACGGGCGCATCAACTACCGCTGGTAAGCGCTGCGTCCCTGCAAAGGCGCTGCGCAGCCAGTTGGGGCAGTCGTGAGGTCGGTGGCGGAGGTGCCGACCTCGGTTTGGGCCAGCTGCGGTCGAATGCGTGAGGTGTGGGTGCGGCTTCGAGCCGGGCACGGGAATGAAGCGCGTCCGGAGCCAAGGTGGTCGTTCCTCGGTGCCTGGCTGGCGCATCGCAGCGGCCGCGCACGGTCAATGCCTGCAAACCCTGCATAGCGGCCGCGCCCGTCCTGACGATCGCGCATTGGATTTCAGCCGATGCATGCGTCTTGCATCGCCAGCAATCTGGTTCCGCCAAACGCCCCGGCTTGCCCGGGGCGTTTGCGTTGTGTCGCGCGCCTGCCATGCGTGCGGGCGGTCACGACCGTCCTGCATGCGCACCGTCTGCTTGGCAGGTGGCAACCAGGCGCTGCAGGCACGACTTGCGGCCGGCGCCATGATGGGCTCGCCAGGCCACGCTGCACCCTGCATCGCGCAGCCGAGCCGCAGCCTGCGGACCACGCCGATGCCCGTGACGATGCCTGCGCCGGCTCCGTGCTATCACGCGGACTCCTCATGATTGCCGGAGCATGCAGATGGAAGCATCGCAGTTGAGCCGTGGCCGCCTGATCGATCACCTGCACCTGGTGGTGCAGGACCTGCCTGCAAGCCGGCGCTTCTATCACGCCGTGCTCGGCGTGCTAGGCGTGCCGATCGGTGGCGAAGGCGAAGGATTCTTCTGGGCCGACGAACTGTTCGTGTCCGATCGCGACACCGTGGCGCAGGGCGTGCTGACCGGCCGCCATCACCTGGCCTTCCAGGCCCGCGACGTGGCCATGGTGCATGCCTTCCATCGGGCCGCCCTGGCGCACGGCGGTCGCGACAACGGCGCACCGGGCCTGCGCCCGTATCACCCCAGTTACTACGCCGCCTTTGTGCTCGATCCGGATGGCAACAATATCGAGGCGGTCTTTCATGGTCCTGCGCAACGCAGCGCCGATGCGGTGCAGATCACGTTTTGATGCACAACTTTCATAACTGGTATCGAGAGCCAAAATGGGGCGACGCAATGCGTTGCTCCAGTTGGGGATATGCAACCGACGCCTCACTTTGGTGCACGATGACAACGTTGGCATGAGCATATATTCGATGACAGTTGCATGCGCAACGTAACCAAAATTTGACATGCGGTTACGCGTGGTTAATGGTTGAGAACGCACCGCAGCTGCCGCCACGGACGCGGCCTGGGAGGGGGCCCACTGCGCTGCATCCGTTCCCCACTCGGAGTTGTCACCGCATGAATTGCAAGTCCAGTCCACTCGCAGTCGCTGTTGCTGTCGCCTTGTCGTTTTCCGCTTCAACCGCAGTTGCGCAGTCGCAGGTTCCTGCCCAGAAAACCCTCGATACGCTGATCGTCACCGGCACCCGCGTGGCGGACCGCACCGTGGCCGAATCGGCATCGCCGATCGACATCATCTCGCCACAGGCACTGGAATCGACCGGCACCACCGAGTTGGCCACCGCGCTGTCACGCGCGATCCCCTCGCTCAATTTCCCCCGACCCGCCATCTCCGACGGCTCGGACGCGGTACGCCCTGCGCAGCTACGCGGCCTGTCGCCCGACCAGGTGCTGGTGCTGGTCAACGGCAAGCGTTATCACAGCACCGCGCTGATCAATCTCAACGACACCCAGGGCCGCGGTTCCTCGCCGGCCGATCTCAACACCATCCCGATCGCCGCGGTGGAGCGCATCGAGGTGCTGCGCGATGGCGCGTCGGCACAATACGGCTCGGACGCGATCGCCGGCGTGATCAACGTGGTGCTCAAGGGCAGCGGCGAAGGCGGCAACGTCAATGGCCGTTACGGCAAGTACAGCGCCGGCGACGGCGAGCAGTACCAGCTGTCCGGCGATGCCGGCTTCAGCTTCGCCGGCACCGGCAAGGTGCACCTGGCCGCGCAGGCCGGGCATTCTGACCAGACCAATCGCGCGCTGCCGTTTCAGGGCCGCGTGGAGCAGCGCTATGGCGATCCGGAGATCGACCAGGGTGCCATCTCGTTCAACGGCGAATACAGCCCCACCGATTACCTCACCTTCTACTCGTTCGGCATGGTCAGCCGGCGCGAAGTGCTGTCCAACGGCTATTTCCGTTTCGCCGGCGACAACCGCAACCGCCCGGAAATCTATCCCGACGGCTTCCTGCCGCAGATCTACAACGTCAGCAAGGACGTGTCGTGGGTGGGCGGCCTGAAGACCTCCACCGAAGGCGGCCTGAACATCGATCTGAGCTACAACTACGGCCAGAACAATCTCACCTTCGATGTGCGCAACAGCTTGAACAACAGCCTGGGGCTGGCCAGCCCCACCGACTTCCATGCCGGTACGCTGGAAGTGACGCAGAACGTGCTCAATGCCGACTTCACCAAGACGCTCGATTGGGGCCTGGCCTACCCGGTCACGCTGGCCTTCGGCGCGGAATGGCGCGGCGAGAAATTCAACCAGTCGCCGGGCGATGCCGCGTCGTCGGCCAACGGCGGCATTCCCTCGGCGGCCGGTACGCTGATCCCGGGCGCGCAGGTGTTCCCGGGCTTCAAGCTCTCCGATGCCGGGTACTACAACCGCAACAGCCACTCGGCGTACGTGGACCTGGAAGCGGATCTGACCGAGAAATTCTCCGCAGGCCTTGCCGGGCGCTACGAGAAGTACAGCGACTTCGGCGACACCGCCACCGGCAAGCTGTCGCTGCGCTATGCCTTCACCGACAAGGTGGCGCTGCGAGCCACCGCTTCCACCGGCTTCCGTGCGCCATCGCTGCAGCAGCAGAACTTCCAGTCGATCGCCACCCAGTTCCTCAACGTGGCGCAGCCCAACGGCACGGTGACCGCGATTCCGTTCGAGATCGGCACCTTCCGCACCGACAACCCGGCGGCCGTTGCGCTCGGCGCCGAACCGCTCAAGGCCGAAGAGTCCAAGAACTACGGCCTGGGCGTGGTGCTGCAGCCGGTGGACAACCTGTACATCACCGTCGACGCCTACCGTATCGATATCGATGACCGCATCGTGCTGTCGGAGAATCTCACGTCCACCGCGGCGCGCAATTATCTGCAGGCCAACGGCTTCCCGGGTATCGGTGGTGGGCGCTACTTCACCAACGCGGTGGACACCAAGACCCAGGGCGTGGATGCGGTCGGCACCTATCGCTGGGCCCTGGACGGCGGCAGCGCGGAGTTGACCACCGGCTACAACTACAACAAGACCGAAGTCGAGCGCATCGCCGCCAACCCGGCTGCACTGGAAGCCATCGACCCGGGTGCGGTGCGCATCGGCCGTGCAGAACTGGGCCGTATCACTGAAGGCACGCCACGCGACAAGTTCTTCCTGGGCGGGACCTGGTCGCCGGGCAACTGGTCGTTTACCGGCACCGCCACGCGCTGGGGCGAGTTCACTACCTTCGGCACCAATGCCGGCAGCGACCAGACCTACGCGGCCAAGTGGACGCTGGATCTGGCCGCGTCCTACAAGCTGGGCGCGTGGAACTTCACCGTCGGCGGCGACAACGTGCTCAACGAATATCCGGATCGCCAGCAGGCCGGCCTGGGCACGCGCAACTACCTGCCTTACAGCAGCGCCTCGCCGTTCGGATTCAATGGCGCGCTGGTATACGCCAACGTGAACTACAAGTGGTAAATCGCATGCGCCGGTCGGTAACGACCGGCGCCTGTGTGTTGCCGCAACGCTTCAGTACGCCCTGGCGAGGTCACGTTCCTGGCCGATCGCACACCCTTGCGGCATGCCGGACCGAGGCGCGCTTGCACCGTTCCCGGCAAGGATGCGCTCAGCAAACTGCGCAAGGCGCCACACCGCGCCTTGCCGATTGCTGTCATCTTCGCGCACGCCGTTTCCGCACCCCGGAAGCATCGGTGCGCAGGCATGACCGATTACCCCTACGCAGTTGCATTCCCCCGGCATTCACCGTGCCTCGTCGCTGCGTCCATCGTCCCCTTTGAGCCTTGATTCCCATGCACACCTCCAACGCACTCTCGCTGGCGATTTCAGTCGCACTGACCGTCTGCTCCTTCGCTGCCAGTGCGCAGTCGCAATCGACCCAGCCGCAGAAGACCCTGGACACCCTGATCGTCACCGGTACGCGTGTCAGCGACCGCACCGTGGCCGAATCCGAATCGCCGATCGACATCATCACCGAGCAATCGCTGCAGGCCACCGGCGCCACCGACATCGCCACCGCGCTGGGCAAGTTGCTGCCGTCGCTGAACTTCCCGCGCCCGGCGATTTCCGACGGCAACGATGCCGCACGCCCGGCCACCTTGCGCGGCCTGTCGCCGGATGCGGTGCTGGTGCTGGTGGACGGCAAGCGCTATCACACCTCTTCGCTGATCAACTACAACCCCTACGTGGGCCGCGGCTCGGCACCGGCCGATCTGAACTCGCTGCCGATGTCGGCGATTGCGCGCATCGAAGTGCTGCGCGACGGCGCGTCGGCGCAGTACGGCTCCGATGCCATCGCCGGCGTGGTCAACATCGTGCTCAAGCACGGCGCCGATGCGGGCAGCAACAGCGTGTCGATCAACGGCGGCCTGATGGACAAGGGCGATGGCGCGCAGAACGGCATCGACGGCTCGATCGGGCTGCCGTTCGGCGGCAGCGGTGGCGATAGCGCGCCGGGCTGGGTGCGGCTGTCCTGGAACTACCAGAACACCATGGACACCAACCGCAGCGAGAACACCAACCGCGCCACCACCATCGCCGGTGCGGCCAATCCCAGCGGCGTGCCCTACCAGCGCCACGGCGATCCGGATTCGACCTTCTACCAGGGGCTGGCCGCCTTCGGCTACGACTTCTCGCCGAACGTGGAGCTCTACGGCCATGTCAGCGCGAGCCGGCGCGAGGTCACCTCCAACGGCTATTACCGCGCCTTTGATAACACCAGCCGCAACGTGCAGGCGGTATATCCGAACGGCTTCCTGCCGCAGATCTACAACCCGGTCAACGACCGCTCGGCGGTGCTGGGGCTGAAAGGCACCACCGCGGGCGAATGGAACTGGGACGTGTCGGCCACCTATGGCAAGAACGACATGAGCTTCAACATCCTCGACAGCATCAACACCAATCTGTACTGGACCACCGGCAGCTCGCCGACCAACTTCAACGCCGGCGGCTTCGAGACCGAGCAGGGTGTGGTCAACCTGGACATCAACAAGTCCTTCGACTGGGGGCTGGCCTACCCGGTCAATGTCGCCTTCGGTGCGGAGCATCGCCAGGACCGCTACGAGATCACCGCCGGCTCGCCGGACTCTTACTTCTTCGACCCGACCACCATCAACCCCGATACCGGCGCGCCCTACCCTGGCGGCGCACAGGTGTTCTCCGGCCTGGAGCCGTCAGTGGCCGGCCGATTCGGCCGCCACAGCAATGCGGTGTACGCGAACCTGGAAGCGGATCTGACCGACAAGCTCTCCGGCGGCATTGCCGGCCGCTTCGAGAACTACAGCGATGCCGGCTCCACGCGCTCGGGCAAGCTGTCGGCGCGCTATGCCTTCACCGAAACGTTCGCGCTGCGCGCCACCCTCTCCAACGGCTTCCGCGCGCCCTCGCTGGCGCAGCAGAACTATGCCTCGGTGGTGACCCTGCCGCAGGATGGCCAACTGGTGCAGGTAGGTACCTACCGCACCTCCGATCCGATTGCCCTGCAACTGGGCGCCCGCCCGTTGAGTCCGGAAAAATCCACCAACTACGGGCTGGGCGGCGTGTGGCAACCGACGGCCAACTTCACCTCCAGCCTGGACGTGTACCAGATCCGCATCTGGGATCAGATTCTGTATTCGGACCAGCTGCAGTTGGCAGAACCGATCGGCCAGGTGGCGGCGGTGCAGTTCTTCGTCAACGGCGCCACCAGCCGCACCCGCGGCGTGGACTGGATCAACAGCTATCTGGCCGACCTGGGCAGCTACGGCAAGCTCAACCTGAGCGCCAGCGCCAACTACAACAAGACCACCATCCTGGAGCTGTCCAACCCCAATTTCGGACGCGCCAGCCAGGGTCTGCTCACCCAATCGACGCCGCGCACCAAGTACATGGCGGCCGCGGACTGGTCGATCGGTGGATTCGCGCTCAACTTCAATGCCACCCGCTACGGCGCGATCAAGCGCATCGGCGACCCGGCAGACGGCAGCCAGGACCAGACGTACGCTGCGCGTTGGCTGCTGAATCTGGCTGCCAGCCAGACCTGGAATGCCTTCACGTTCACCGTCGGCGCCGACAACCTCACCAACCAGTACCCGACCAAGGCGCAGCTGACCACCGGCTACGACGACCGCGCCAGCGGCCTGCAGTATCCGTCGCTGTCGCCGTTCGGTTTCAATGGCCGCTACTGGTATGGCAGGGTGACCTACCGGTTCTGATCGGGGCGCCGGTTGCCTGCGCCGACCGCGGTCGGCGCAGCGCGGGCGTGGGCATCGCCACAGTACCGGCGATGCCTACCCGTTCTCCTTTCGGCCACCGGTGTGCACGCACACGCAGGGCAGGCCGTGCGGCGGAGCTGCCTTACCAGGAGACTGGCAAGGCATCCACGCCTCGCAGATTGGATCGGTCGTTCCAGGTCAATGCATCGAGCTGTTCCAGACGCAGACCTGGCAGGTGCTCGAACAACGCCGCCAGCGCGGCCTCCATCTCGATCAACGCAAGCCGGTTGCCCAGGCAGTGGTGGATGCCTCCACCAAAGGACATCGCACGCCCCTGCTGCCGCCGCAGATCCAGCAGATGCGGGTCGGTGAACTGCAGGGCATCGTGATTGGCGGCGCCGAGAATCAGATACACCAGCGTGCCTTCCCGCAGCGGCACGCCCTCGATCTCGAACTCCTGCAACACCGAGCGCGTGACCATCTGCACCGAACTGTCGTAGCGCATGCATTCGAGCACCGCATTGGGAAGCAATGCCGGATCGGCCCTGAGCATCGCCAGTTGCGCGGGATGCCTGTGCAGGGCGATCAGCGCATTGCAGATCATGTTGGAGGTGGTTTCGTGGCCGGCGAAGAACAGCAGGATCACGTTGGAGACGATCTCGTCCGTGCTCAGGCGGTGCCCCTCGCTTTCTGCGCGGATGAAGCGGCAGATCAGGTCGTCGCCATTGCTGCTGCGCCGCCGCTCGATGACATCGTGGAAGTAGCGTTCCAGCTGCAGGTAGGCCGCGGTGGTGGCCTCGAACTCCTCGCGGATCAAGGTCGGGTCGAAGGCCTTTGCCAGCGCACTGGTTGCATCGCCCAACATGGCAGCGTCGGCAGGATCGATGTCCAGCATGCGGCAGATGATGCTGATCGGCAGCGGAAACGCGAAGTCACGCAGCAGATTGCAGTGGCCATCGGCACGGAATGTGGCGATCAGCTCGGCGGCGATCTCGCTGGCCACCTGGCGCATGGATTCCATGTGCCGTGCAGTGAAGGCCTGCGTCATCACTCCACGCTGGCGCGTGTGCGCGGGCGGGTTGGCCATCAGGAACATGCGGCTCAGCCCCTGGAACAGCGGCATCTCCGGCGCGTCCTCGCCGTGGCGAAAACGAATGCTTTCCAGATAATCGCGGCCGACGCGCCGGTCGCTGAGCAGGCTGTCGACCACGCGGTAATGGCCGGTCATCAGCCGGCGTTCGGCCACTTCCACCAAGGGTCCTTCGGCGCGCAGGCGCGCATAGGTGGGATACGGATCCTGGCGGAACTGCGGTGTTGCAAGATCACTGAGGTGCATGGCCTGGGCTCGTAGGGCCTGGTCGCGGTGACGCGCGACACGGCGTTGGCTTGGGAAGTGTGCGGATCGCTTGCGCAATGCAAGGCCGGCATTGTCGGACCTCGCCTCGCACGCGCCCTGCCCAAGCGCGAAGCCCTGTCGTCAAACTTGAATGGACCGATCGCGTCGGCGCGATGGCGTCATCGAAGGCATGGATGGAGGGCATCGCGCAGGCACGTTGCGATGGGAGGCACCGTGGCCCGGAGAGCTGCACGCCACCACTCGCACTAGAAGCGGCCGCGGCCATTGCACAGGCTCACATCTTCGCCGCAGCGACCGCGGGCGACATGCGCGCAGCAATTGCGTGCGCTCGCTCATGCACATGTGCTTTGGCCTGGAGACCCGATCTGCGCCTGGTGACGTTGCGCAGCCCTGCGACACGGCGCTGCATGTGCGTGGTCGATGCCGGCGCATGTGCACTCCGGCGCGTGGGTGATGCTCGCTGCGATTGCAGCTGCGCCGTTGTGTGACCGCACACCAGCGATGCGCTGCAAGCACGCTCACCATGCAGGCTGCGTCGCATGTCGCATCGCGTTAATCATGCACTGTGTACTATGGGCGTCCGGCCAACCGGACCATGCGGTCCTGTTCCCTCGCGCCGGCCCCCAGCGACGATTCACGCAATGCCCGCAGGCGACGCCCGGCGCAGTGCCGTTGGCTGGGCACGCCCTCATCGTTCTCCCGGACACGCTCACAACGGATTGGAATGCATCACGACACCAGCCTCATCGACATCATCGCCGTCGGCCTCGCGGTCGCCTTCATCCTCGGCACGCTCGCACAGAAGGTGAAGCTCTCGCCACTGGTCGGCTACCTGCTGGCCGGCGTGTGCGTCGGGCCGTTTACGCCGGGCTTCGTGGCCGACCAGACCATGGCCAACCAGCTGTCCGAGCTGGGTGTGATGCTGCTGATGTTCGGGGTGGGCCTGCACTTCTCGCTCGAAGACCTGATGGAAGTGAAGTGGATCGCAGTGCCCGGCGCGCTGGTGCAGATCGTGGTGGCCACCCTGCTCGGCTGGGCGCTGGCCTGGAGCATGGGCTGGCCGCTGATCCACGGGCTGGTCTTCGGCCTGGCGTTGTCGGTGGCCAGCACCGTGGTGCTGTTGCGCGCACTGGAAGAACGCCGCCTGCTCGACACGCAGCGCGGGCGCATCGCGGTGGGTTGGCTGATCGTCGAAGACCTGGTGATGGTGCTGGCGTTGGTGTTGTTGCCGGCGCTGGCGGATGTGCTCGGTAGCGCTGCACCGGCGACGGCGCACGATGGGCAATCGCCCTCGCTGCTGGCCGCGCTGGGCGTGACCTTGCTCAAGATGGTGGCGTTCGTCGCGGCGATGCTGGTGATCGGCCGGCGGGTGATTCCATGGTCGCTGGAAAAGGTGGCGGCCACCGGCTCGCGCGAACTGTTCACCCTGGCCGTGCTCGGCATCGCGCTGGGCGTGGCCTTCGTCTCGGCCAAGTTGTTCGGCGTGTCGTTCGCGCTGGGCGCGTTCTTCGCCGGCATGCTGCTCAAGGAGTCCGAGCTCAGCCACAAGGCCGCCAGCGACTCGTTGCCGCTGCGCGATGCGTTCGCGGTGCTGTTCTTCGTGTCGGTGGGCATGTTGTTCGACCCGATGATCCTGATCGCCCACCCCTGGCAGGTGCTGGCGACCTTCCTGACCATCACCGTGGGCAAGTCGCTGGCGGCGTTCCTGATCGTGCGCGCCTTCGGCCACCCCACCGGCACCGCGCTGACCATTTCCACCAGCCTGGCGCAGATCGGCGAGTTCTCCTTCATCCTGGCCGGGCTGGGCGTACAGCTGGCGATCCTGCCCGAGACCGGGCGCGACCTGATCCTGGCCGGTGCGCTGTTGTCGATCGTGGCCAACCCGTTCCTGTTCTCGTGGCTGGACCGCTGGCAGGCCCGGCAGATCCAGGATGCACCGGCTGCAGTGGAGCCGGAGTTGCCGCCCGGCCCGCCACTGCCGGCCGAGGGCCATGCCATCGTGATCGGCTATGGCCGCGTGGGCAGCGCGCTGGCGCAACTGCTGCGCAGCCGCGGCGTGCCGGTGCTGGTGATCGACGACAACGGCGAGCACGTGGCCAAGGCGCATGCGGCCGGCATTCCCGGCATCCGTGGCAGCGCCGCCGCCGACCGGGTGCTGGCCGAGGCACGCCCGGAGCATGCCAAGATCGCAATCCTGGCGATCCCGCAGCCGCTGGAAGCGGGCGAAGCGCTGGCCAAGCTGCGTGCGATCAACCCGTCGCTGACCCTGCTGGCGCGCGCGCACAGCGACGCGGAAGTGAAGCATCTGCTCGACCACGGTGCCGACGGTGCCGTGCTGGCCGAGCGCGAGCTGGCCTATTCGCTGGCCGAGATGGTGATGTCCACCCCGCCGTATCGGGCGTTGCGCGTGCCGGCGTCGTGATGCGGGCTACCGTCCACAACGCCACCACCCGTTGACAAGGCGCGCGCATGCCGGCGTGCGCCTTTCAGGACGCGATCCTCCGGATCGCAGCGGCCCCGGATTGCCATGGGCGATGCATGCCAGGTTGCCGCCGCCCTCAACGTGGCTTGACGAGCCGATACTGACGACGGTCGCCAAAGGCCGCACCCCTGGTTTCCACATTGGCGCATAACTGCCCGCCACACAATGTCACGTCGGCGGCGTTGTAGGCGCGCAACAGGTCGGCGCGCAACTGATTGTCGCGAATATCCTGGCGATACTGAGTCAACAACCATCCACCACCGCCCAGCAACAGCAGCAGGCTTCCCAGGACAACCGCCGCGCCTTTCCATAGCAGCAGGCGCTGCCCGCGTTCGATGCGCTTGAGTTGATCGGACAAAGACTGCGCGCCTTGGCCGATCAAGCCACCGGCTTGCTGCAGCCGCTTCTCGAAGCCGGCAACGGGTTGGTCCAGTCCCTGCTGGATGCTTCGAATCAAGGTGTCGGGCACGCGCTGCAGCGTCTGCTCGGCCGAACGGGTGACCACATTGGGCAACGACTGGGCCACCTGCTCCAACTGCTGCGCAAGGCGGCGTTGCAGTTGCTCCAATTCGGCGCATCGGCGCTCGAACTGTTCCATCAGGGAAGCGGTCTTGCTGACCAGCGCCATCGGGTCTTGTGCGTTCATCAATGCGTCCTGGCTTCGTGGTGATGACGCCTACAGGCTGCGCGCGCCGGCACGCATGGTTTCCTGCTGTTGCAGTTCGGCCTGCTGCCGCTGCGCCTGCATCGCTTGTTGCGCCGCCTGCTGTTCCTGCTGGTTCACCGTCTCGACGGCCTCGGCGCGCAAGGCGCGGCCAGGCGGTTCGTTGGCCAGGACCTGTGTCATTTGACGGAACCGATCACGGTCGCCGTTCTGTGCGGCGGCCAACATGCGGTCGAGAAAAGCACTCGGGTCGTCCTGCAAGGTCGGCGGCCTGCCGCCGTATGTCGGCGACGCCCTACGCACATCGTGCGCATCCTGTTTGAGCGGCACCTGCCACTCCTGCGGCGCATGGCTGCGCTCGCGCTCCTGCCGAAGTTGCTGCATCTGCTGCTGCCAGCTTGGCGCATCCATTTCCCGACGCCCGGCCCCCGGCTCCAACGGACCACGCAGGTGATCGATCCCATCGCGGGCCAGACCGGGAATTCCGCGCGAATACAGCGTCAAGCCCGCCCGCAGCGTTTCCACGTCATCGCGATACTTCTCGATCATCGGCGCGTACTGCTGCGCAAGCTGCCGTGCTGCGGGGTCTTCCAACACGGAACGATCCGGCTTGCCATCGGCATCGACAGGAAGAAAATTATGCATGAGGTGCGACCCGCCCAGCTTGCCTGCCGCGAACACCGGAATGCGCGCATCCAGCGTTCGAGTATCGTTGGCGTAATCAGCTCTCTTCAGCGTGGCGATCTCCTGCGGCGTAGCGTAGATTTCCACGCGCCCGTAATGCCGGCTGGCGGCGCTGACCACATCACCGGCCATGACGTGATTGATCACCTCGTTGCCACCCTCGGGAATTCGCCGGTCCAGGCTCGTCGCTCCATAGGCGTTGAATGTCTGTCCCTTCAACCCGAAATGGTGCGCCGTGACCTGAGCCAGGCCGCCGCCAAGGGAATGCCCGGTGACAGTGACTTCGGGCTTATACCCACCACGTACTGCTTGACGCTCCGCCAGCTCGATCGCCCGTTGTGTCAGCTCGAGCGCATCGGCGGCCTGCGGATTATGACGCATTGAAACCATGCCGCCGTCAGCGTAAACGCCATCCTTGAAAAGCTCTCGATCAGGCTCGGTACCGCGATGGGCAACAATTAGCTCCTTCGTATCCAAGCGTCTATATATACAACCCTGATAACCCGAGGATTTATCTACATACTCAAGACGCTTGTATGAAACACCCCCTATCATAACGGGCTCACTATCTTCACCCGTCTCTCTCGGCTTGTCGTAGACGTCATTCGAAAGCGTAGCATATTGTTGATATGTGAGACTCATGGCGCATCCTTCCTGACAGACAAGGCTACCTTGAACAGCTCATTGCGCAACTCTTCTTTAAAATGATCGGGACCAGACTCACCCTGATCTGGAAAGTCATCCACTTCATCCTTCGGATATCCTCCAGACCAGAAATAAGTGACCTTTGATTTTTGGCCCAAAATTTCGCCCACGAAAAGACTCGACTGAAACCGAGTCTCGCCTTTCTTTCCAGTCGCCTTTATCGTAGTCCCTACACTAGCCAACTCAAAATGACAGACGCCTTTTCCATAATAATTCGAATCAACTAATCCATCAGCATATATTACAGCCACATATTCGAATTCACCAATCCTGTCGAAATTGATCGGTATGCCATCCCGCTTGGATTTATTCCACACACCTGTGATCGGCTCAACTGGCGTGCATTGCTCATGATTTTTTATCTCATAGAAAGCAGTACCTGAAACCCATCCAAACGGTCCTGGCGCATTCTCGATGGTCATGGTGATCCGATAGGCCTGCTTGGGGTGCGGATTCTTCCGATAGATCGGGTCGCCGTCAGCGTCGCGGGTCTGCACGTCCCTGGACTGCATGGTCGTCTCCTTCGCACCGCAAGCGCACAGGAAGGTCGCTAACGACACGCATAGCAGTGCGGCTGATGTGCGCTTCATGAGGGAGTGGCCAAGAGCTGCCTTGTCTTTATAAAAACTACGTCGTTTTTTAAGCGGCAACAAGCTTCATTACGCGCGATGGATCCCCCGGATCGAGAACATCCCTCGACAATTCCGCCCCTGCCAAGGGAGTGACTGGTTCCCTGGTTACCGAAAGTTCCCTACAGACACACTTGATAATCATTCCCATCAAGCGCAGGATGAGCGCCCGTTTCCCTGGCGGCCTCTTCCATGGCATGTGCAGTCGGCCTTCTCAATGCGTTGCCCAGCGTGCAGCTGTGCGAGTTGCTGGGCCGTCTGGGCTATGCGTTCGTGGTGCTGGATCTGGAGCATGTACTGCGTGCCCCCGATGAGCTCGAACACGCCATCCGCGCCTGTGAGCTGTCCGGCTGCGAGGCGTGGGTGCGGGTGCCGGAAGTGGACGAAAAACTGATCGGCCGCGTGCTGGATGCCGGCGCACGCGGCATCGTGCTGCCTCGCGCCGAATCGGCCGCGCAGATGGCACGGGCCGTGGCTGCCGCACGCTTTCCGCCGCTGGGCCGGCGCGGCATCACCGGCGGCCGCGTGACCGGCTTCGGCAACGTCGATCTGGACACGTACATCGCGCAAGCCAACCGCGACATCCGCATCGTGCCGATGATCGAAAGCGCCGCCGGCATTGCCGCGCTGCCGGAGATCGTGGCCGTGCCGGGCGTGGCGCTGGTGATGGAAGGCGCGCTGGACCTGGCACTGGACCTGGGCCTGGGCCCGCAGCCCACGCACGCGCAGGTGTGGGAATTGCTGCTGCAACTGCATGCGCAGTGTCGCGCCGCCGATGTGCCGTTCTGCCCCAATCCCCGCACCGATGCGCAACGCGCGCATTGGCTGCAGCAGCCGGATCTGCGCTGGCTGCTGGCCGGTGAAGACCGCGCCCTGATCCAACGCGCGCTACGCGGCCACCTGGCCACGTTCGACGCACCCGCTTCCCTACCCGCCTGCAGGAGCACGCCGTAGATGTCGACCTTCCGTTTCCACGCCCTGACACTTGCCATCGTGGCGGCCAGCCTGAGCCTGTCGCTGCAGGCGGTGGCCGCCGACGCGCAGGCGACCGACGACGCCGAAGGCCAGACTCCCATCCGTGCGCTGGACGCGATCCAGGTGCAGGGCAGCCTGCTCGGGCGCTCCAAACCCGATGACGTGCAGCGCTATGCCGGCAGCCGCCAGGTGATTGATCGCGCCCAATTGCGCAACGGCGGCAACCGCTCGCTCGACGATGCGCTGCAACGCGTGCCGGGCATCAAGATCTTCGACGAAACCGGCACCGGCGCGCTGCCGCAGATCATGTTGCGCGGCCTGTACGAGAGCCGCAGCGGCCGCGTGCAGGTGCTGGAAGATGGTATCCCGCTTGCGCTGGCGCCGTACGGGCAGACCAGCCTGTCGTTGTTTCCGGTGGGGCTGAACCAGATCGATCGCATCGACATCGTGCGCGGCGGCGCTGCCGTGCAATACGGGCCCAATAACGTGGGCGGAGTGATCAACCTGGTCAGCAAGGACATCCCCAGCGCTTGGAGCACCACGTTGGCGCACAAGGTCACCGCCGGCGGCCAGGGCCAGTTCCTGCAGGACAGCGCGCTCAGCAGCGGCGGTTACCTGACCGACAACCTCGGCATGCAGGTCGATGCCAACCGCACCTGGGGCGAGTACTGGCGCGCGCACAGCGATACCGACATCAGCAACCTGCGCGTGCGCGCGGAGTGGTGGCTGGACGACAGCAAGTTGATCAAGGCCAGCGTGCAGCGCTATCTGGTGGACATGGATCTGGCCGGCGCACTGAGCCCGGCCGACTACCGGCGCGACCCGCGCCAGTCCACGCGACCGCTGGACAGTTTCAATGGCCGTACCACGAGAGCGTCGTTGGGGTATGAGCAGTTGTTCGGAGACTGGGGGCCGCTGAAGGATGTTCGGTTGTCTTGGACCAACTTCAGCGCGCGCAGCAGCCGCAATTTCATCGTCGGCATGCGCCAGGCCGCCACCGAAACCTGGCGCTCGGACCTGCCGCCGCAACTGCGCCAGACCGCCCCGCGCGACTTCCGCGTGGTCGGCAGCGAGCCGCGGCTGAGCTGGAACATGGGCACGGCCGGCGACGTGCGTCAGCAATGGACCGTCGGCGTGCGCGCGGTGCGCGAGGACATCGATTTCCTGGTCGGCAACCTGCGCCTGCGCGATGGCCTGTTCACCAGCGTGCGCGACTGGCAGTTCGAAGACCGCGCACTGGCGGCCTATGTCAGCAATGCCATCACCCTGCCGGACGAGCGCCTGACCATCACCCCCGGGCTGCGCTACGAGCGCCTGGATTCGCGCTATTTCAACCGTGCCACCGGGGTGCGCACGCTCAACCAGACCCGCGACGTGCTGCCGGGGCTGACGGTGGGCTTCCAGGCCAATGAACTGTGGTTCTTCTATGCCGACGGGCAGCGCTCGCTGCGCGCGCCGCAGGTCACCCAGATCATCTTCGGCAACAACCTGGATGCCGAGCTGGCCTGGAATTACGAAGCCGGCACGCGCTACCAGCCCAACGACCGCACCCGCATCCAGGTCGGCGCCTACCTGATCGACTTCGATCAGCAGATCCAGCTGGACAACACCACCCGCGTGTTCCGCAACCTGGGCAAGACCCGCCACCAGGGTGGCGAGGTGGAACTGCAATGGAGCCCGGAACGCCTGCGCGCGCTCACCCTCAACGCCGGTTATGCGTATCTGGATGCCAGCCAGGAATCGGGCACATTCCGCGGCTTGCGGGTGCCGTTCACCTCGTGCAACCAGATCACCCTGGGCGGCAACTACGCGCTCGGTCATACCACTGTCGCGCTGTCGGGCTATTACTTCAGCAAGGCCTTCAGCGATGCCGCCAATACCGTGCAGGAGAACGCCATCGCCTCGGTCGGCCAGCTGCCCGCCTACATGGTCTGGAACACGCAGGTGAGCCATACGCTGTTCGAACGCGATGGGCAGAAATTCAGCGCATCGTTGGCGATCAACAACCTGTTCGACCGGCAGTACTGGTTCCGCGGCGTGGATACCAGCCCGTGGGGTCGCCAGGCCGCGCCTGGCCGCACGGTCACCGCAGGGCTGGAGTACACGTTCTAGCGCGCAGCAACCCAGCAGCAGGGCCTTGCAGAGCGGCCGATGATGGCCGCCGCGCGCCCGGTCCTTGCCGGCCACTGCGATTGACCGTCGCCGGCATGGCCCACATCAGCGTTGTCCAGTGAGAACAACTCTGCAGCGTCCAGGCAGGGCCAGTACACGACCGATGGACAGGGGCATCGGTGGCGCCTGACGGCAACGGCGATCGGTTTGCGGTCGCCGTGGAAACAGACCGCGTGCACGAAGCACGCTTCATCGCCGCAGTACGCGGCATTGCGATCGCTGCATCGCAGGCCACCCAACGCCGCACGCGGCGCCAGGCAGCCCGTCCAGTTCCGGTTTTCCCCTACCGCCCTGTCGAACGAGAGCTGCCATGAACGCTGTAACCGACGCCCCCCTGGTGATCCTCACCCATGTCTGCCACCCGGCCATCACCGACGGTTTCCTGCCGGCCGCACACGCGCAAGGCATCCCGGTCTGGTTGCTGACCGACCACCGGCTCGATCACCTGGCCTACTTCCGCGACCATCCCGCGCACGCGCCGCAGCGGGTGATCGAATGCGATGTGTTCAACCCGCTCGGCGTGCTGGACGTGCTGCACGACGCCGAGGTACGCCCGCGCGCCGTCTTCAGCAACAGCGATCACCTGCAGACCAGCACCGCGCTGGTGGCAGCCGGCCTTGGGCTGCCCGGCAAGGACTGGCAGGTGTGCTACGCCGCCAAGAACAAAGCCGCGATGCGGCAGCGCCTGCGCGCGCGCGGATTGCCCTGCCCATGGTTCTGCACGCTGGCGCCCGGTGCCGCACCGCCTGCGCAGATCCCCTGGCCGGTGGTGGCCAAGCCGCGCGAAGGCGTGGCCAGCCTGGACGTGCGCCACTGCGCCGATGCCGCGCAACTGCAGCGCTACCTGGACGAGATCTGGCAGCGTCACCCGCAGCGCAGCGTGTTGCTGGAAGGCATGTTGGTCGGGCCGTTGTTCACCCTGGAGACGCTGGGCGATGGGCACAGCATGCAACCCATCGGCGGGTTCAAGGTACGGCTGTCGCCGCCACCGCATTTCGTCGAATGCGAGGCGCACTGGGATGGCGACGTGGACACGCCGGCGATCGCGCAGGCAGTGCAGCAATTGCGCAGCTTCGGCGTGAACTTCGGGCTCTGCCACAGCGAATTCATCCTCACCGCCGATGGCCCGGTGCTGGTGGAGATCAACTACCGCAGCATCGGCGACCGCCGCGAATTCCTGCTCGATGCCATGTTCGGCCAGCAGTGGTTCGCTGCCGCGCTGGCGCCGCACCTGGGCCAGCCGCTGCCGCAGCTGCGCAGCGCGCGCGCGCACGCCCTGCTGCGCTACTACGTGGCCGACCACGACGGCGAGCTGGTCGCCGCCAGTGAAGACCGCCGGCATCACGATGCGCATTGCGACGTGCAGTACCGACGCATGCGCGCACCGGGCGAGCGTATCCAGCTGAGCCACTCCAACAAGGATTACCTGGGCGTGCTCAGTGCGCTGGCCAGCGATGCGCAGGCGCTGCAGCAAGCGGTGGTGCAGGCCGAAGCCGGCCTGCAATGGCGTATCGACCGCGCAGGAGCACGCGCATGAGCCTGGCCGCCGACCAGCGTTACATCGCCATCCGCATCATCGATGCCTGCCTGCGCGAAGACCTGCGCGCCATCGTCAGCCGGGGTGCGCTGGCCACGCCGGAGGCGCACCTTCTCGCAGCGTGGCGCGGCGCCGTGCCGGGCGATGGCTGGTGGAAGATCGCACATCTGCCCGACGCCACGTTGTGGCTGCCGATCCATCGCCACGGCGTCCTGCAGGACATCAGCGCCTGCGACGATCGCTGGATCGTGCAGACCGCCGCAGGCGCACTGCTCGAACAGGGCAGCCACGCCTGGCTGCAACGCCTGGGCGCCGGGCTGGACGCGGAGACACAGCGCTTGCATCGCGCCTACGCCGACGAGGCCGACTGCGCCGCTGCGCATCGCGGGCTGGCGCGGCAGGCGTACCATGCGCAGGCACCGGCATTGAACGCTGCCCTGCAGTACGCCGATGCCGCCGAGCGCGCGTATCGCTGCGACCAGTTGGCGAGCTATCGCGACCATCCGTTCTATCCCACCGCACGCGCCAAGGCCGGCCTGGAGCCCTCCGAACTGCGCGACTACGCACCCGAGTTTGCGCCCAGCTTCGCGCTGCGCTGGCTGGCGCTGCCGCAGGCGCAGCTCAGCTGCACCAGTTCGCCGCCGGCCGAGCTGTGGCCGGCATTCGGCGAGGTGGGGTTGCCGCCCGCGCTTGCGGCCACGCACGGGCTGTGGCCGGTGCATCCGCTGGTGTGGGAGCGGCTGGAGCAACCCGGCTTCGAGCTGCCTCCCGGCGCGGTGCGTGCGCCCCTGCCCTGGCTGGACATGCGCCCCGGACTGTCGGTGCGAACGCTGGTGCCGCTGCAGCACCCGCAGCTGCACCTCAAACTGCCGATCCCGATGCGGACGCTGGGCGCGTTGAACCTGCGTCTGATCAAACCTTCCACGTTGTACGACGGGCACTGGCTGGAACGCGCCCTGCGCCTGATCGACGCGCGCGATGCGGCCCTGCGCGGGCGTTGCGTCTTCGTGGACGAATCGCACGGCGGGCACGTCGGGCAGGCCCGGCATCTGGCCTATCTGCTGCGGCGTTATCCGCCACTGGAAGACAGCACGCTGGTACCGGTGGCCGCGCTGTGTGCGCTGCTGCCCGATGGCCGGCCGATGGCGATCCACCTGGCCGAGCGGTTTGCGCAAGGCGACGTGCACGCCTGGTGGCGCGACTACACCGAGCTGCTGCTTGCCGTGCATCTGCGGCTGTGGCTGGGTTACGGCATCGCGCTGGAGGCCAATCAACAGAACAGCGTGCTGGTGTATGCCCCCGGCCGGCCCACCCGACTGCTGATGAAGGACAACGACGCCGCACGCATCGCCATGCCGCAGCTGCGCGCACAACTGCCGGAGATCGCCGCGCTGGGCCCACTGCACGATGCGCGTATCGCCGTGGAAGATGCGCAGGCGCTGGCGCAGATGTTCTGCACCATCGTGCTGCAACTGGATCTGCAGGCGGTACTGGAAGGCCTGGCCGAATGGCAGCCGTCCCTGCACGCGCCATTGCTTGCGCAGCTGCAGCGGCAACTGCTGCAGACCCTGGCGCAGCTGGACGCCGAGGGCATCGACACCGCGCCCGCGTATCGCCTGCTGGGCGCGCCACGGCTGCCGGTGAAGTATCTGCTCAGTGCCGGCAGCCTGCTCAGCAAGCAGCTGACCGGCGCGGCCGACATCAACAAGTTCTACGGCGACAGCGCGCCCAATCCGTTCGGCACCGCGTTCGCCGCTGCGCAACCGTCGCCGCGTCGGCAGGCCGGAGGGCAGCGATGAAGCGCGTGCTGGGCCCGGTGCTGGCGGCGCACTACCTGGCGGCCTTCACCGCGCTGGGCATGCCGCTATTCCTGCCGCAGGTGCTGGCCGACCTGGCGCCAGGCGCGGCGGTGGGCTGGAGCGGCGTACTGTACGTGCTGCCGACGCTGTGCACGGCACTGACCGCCAGCAGCTGGGGGCGGCTGGCCGATCGCTACGGGCGCAAGCGCTCGTTGCTGCGCGCGCAGCTGGGGCTGGCGCTGGGTTTTGCGATCGCCGGCTTTGCGCCGTCGCTGCACTGGCTGGTGATCGGCCTGGTCGTGCAGGGCGCCTGCGGCGGCTCGCTGGCGGCGGCCAACGCCTACCTGGCCAGCCAACCGCAGGCCGGTCCGCTGGCGCGTGCATTGGACTGGACGCAGTATTCGGCGCGGCTGGCGATGGTCAGCGCCCCGGCGTTGCTCGGGCTGGCGCTGGCGCTGGGTCCGGCGCAGTCGCTGTATCGCGCGCTCGCACTGCTGCCGCTGGTCGCGTTCGCGCTGACCTGGCGGTTGCCGGCCGACCGACCGCACGTGCGTCCGGGTGCCGCTGCCACTGCGGCGGCGGCCAGTACGCCACCCGCGCATGCGGCACCGACGACTCCGGCGCTCTGGCCTGCGCTGCTGCTCGCGCAGTTCCTGTTCTGCTTCGCGATGGTGGTGACGTTTCCGTATTTCATTCCGTACGCACTGGCGCGCGGCGCAGGACACGATGCCGTGGCCGGCCTGCTCTACAGCCTGCCGCATCTGGTCTACCTGGTGGTGCTGCCGTGGTGGCGGCGCGGCGATGGCGAGCTGTGGCTGGTGCCCGGCCTGGCGATGTTCGCGCTGGCCTGCGTGTGGCAGGCGGTGCTGCACGATCCCATTGCGTTGGCCGGCGCGCGTCTGCTGTTCGGCGTCGGCATGCTGGCCGGCCTGCGCGGGCTCAATCGCAGCCTGGCGCTGCTGGCCAGCGGCCACGGCGCCGGGCGCCTGTTCGGCCGTTTCGACGCCTGCGGCAAGTGGGCCGGCGTGCTCGCCGGCGCCGCCGCGGGTGGGCTGACCCAGGCCGCAGGGACTGCCGCCCCTTTTCTCGCCGCTGCGTTGGCGGCGGCCGCTGCTGCGCTCACCGTCCTGGTGCGCTTTCCTTCGAGGAGACCTGCCGATGTCCCCGCACACGATCGATGACCCCTGGTACGCCAGCATGGCCGACGCACAGGCCTGCACCTGCTGGCTGAACTGTTACCTGCGCGAGTTCGCCATCCCGCAACGCGCCGCCGATTTCGATTACCGCGGGCTGGATCGCCCCGGCCCACGCGTGGCCGAGCAGCGCTGGCTGCGTATCGACCTGGGCGAGACCGGCGTGCTGTGCGTGCGCATCGCCTACGCCGACCGCCTGGGGCGTTGCCGCTTCGCGTCCACGCCTTTCCTCAAGGCCGCCGGCCAGCCCTGGCATAGCCTGGATGCGCCAGCGCTGGCGCGTTGCCTGCTGCAATCGCTGGGCAGCACGCAGGCGGTCAACCCGGAGCTGCTCGCGCAGAGCGCCAACAGCGTGGCGGTCACCACCGCGGTATTGCGCCAGGCACAGGCCAGCGCACCCACCGGCGAGGCGATGATCGATGCCGAACAATCGCTGCTGTGGGGCCATGCCCTGCATCCCACGCCCAAGAGCCGCGAAGGCGTCGCGCTCGACCAGGTCCTGGCCTGCGCACCGGAAGCACGCGCGGCCTTCCAGCTGTTCTGGTTCCGTATCGACCCGCGCCTGTTGCGCACACAGGGCACCGATGTGCGCGCCAGCCTGCGGCAACTCAGCGGCAGCGACGCGCTCTACCCCTGCCACCCGTGGGAAGCGCAACGCCTGCTCGACGATCCGCTGCTGCGCACGCTGCAAGCGCGTGGCCTGATCGAGCCGGTGGGGCCCTGCGGCGAGATGCTATGGCCCACCTCCTCGGTGCGCACGCTGTACCACCCGCAGCTGGACTATTTCCTCAAATGTTCGGTGCATGTGCGACTGACCAACTGCGTACGCAAGAACGCCTGGTACGAGCTGGAAAGCGCAGTCGCCCTGACCGAACTGCTGGCGCCGAGCTGGCGCACGCTGGCGGCGCAGGTGCCGGGCTTCGATGTGATGCTGGAACCGGCAGCCACCTCGCTGGAGGTGGCGCAGGTGGATCGCGCCCTGCACGACGCCGACCCGCTGGCGGCACGCGCGTTGTCCGAGAGTTTCGGCATCCTGTACCGCAAGGCCATTCCCGCCGCGCAGCGCACGCGCTGGCAGCCGCAGGTGGCCGCGGCCCTGTTCACCTGCGATGCGCAGGGCAACAGCATCTGTGCCGCACGCCTGCAGGCGCTGACCAGCGCACGGATGGATCGCCACACTTGCACCGTGCTGTGGTTCCGCGCCTATGCCGGGCTGTTGCTGGATGGGGTGTGGAGCGCGTTGTTCCAGCACGGCATTGCCTTGGAACCGCACCTGCAGAACACCGTGATCGGGTTTGCCGACGGCTGGCCCACGCGGGTGTGGATCCGCGATCTGGAAGGCACCAAGCTACTCGCCCACCACTGGCCGGAAACACGCCTGCACGGGGTGGGCGAACGCGCACGGCAGTCGCTGTACTACACGCCGGAACAGGGCTGGAACCGGGTGGCGTATTGCGCACTGGTCAACAATCTGGCCGAGGCGATCTTTCATCTCACCGAAGGCGACGCCGTGCTCGAAGCGCGTTTGTGGCAGTGCGTGGGCGCGCTTGCCGCGCGCTGGCAGCAGCGCCATGGTGCGCAACCCGCGCTGCAGGGGCTGATCGATGGCGCGCCGCTGCCGGGCAAGAACAATCTCGGCACGCGCCTGCTGCAACGTGCCGATCGTCAGGCCGATTACACCGCACTGCCCAATCCCATCGCCGCGCTCGCCAGTGCGCGACAGGTGGCCGCATGAGCCTGCGCATCGATAGTGCAGCGTTGATGCACGCGCTGCCGCAGCTGCGCGCCGACAGCGACGGCCCGCTGTGCGCCTATGTCTACGACCTGTCCGCCCTGGACGCGCATGCGGCCTGGATGCGCGCGCAACTGCCGGCGCAGTGCGAGCTGTTCTACGCGGCCAAGGCCAATGCGGAGGCGCCCATCCTGCGCACGCTCGCCCCGCACGTGGATGGATTCGAAGCCGCCTCCGGCGGCGAACTGGCCTGGCTGCATGCGCAGCAACCGCAGGCGGCATTGCTGTTCGGCGGGCCGGGCAAACTGGACAGCGAGCTGGCCCAGGCCGCCGCCCTGCACGACTGCAGCGTGCATGTGGAAAGCATCGGCGAACTGCAGCGCCTGGCCGCCATCGCTGCGCAGGCCGGCCGCTGCGTGCCGGTGTTCCTGCGCATGAATATCGCCGTGCCCGGCGCGCAGAGCACGCGGCTGATGATGGGTGGGCAGCCTTCGCCATTCGGCGTGGATCCAGAAGATCTGGACGCGGCCATGCAGCTGCTGCGCGCCAGCCCGTCGCTGCACCTGGAGGGTTTTCATTTCCACCTGATGTCGCACCAGCGCGATGCAGGTGCGCAACTGCACCTGATCGGCGCCTATCTGCGCACCGTGCAGCACTGGCGGCAGACCTATGCGCTCGGGCCGTTGCGGGTGAACGCCGGCGGCGGGTTCGGCGTTGACTATCTGGCACCGTCCGCCTCGTTCGACTGGGCCGGTTTTTGTGCAGGATTGCCCGCGCTGCTGCGCGAGCGCGGTACCGACCTGCGCCTGCGCCTGGAGCCGGGTCGCTATGTCAGCGCCAGCTGCGGCTGGTACCTGATGGAGGTGCTGGATATCAAGCGCAGCCACGGCCAGTGGTTCGCGATCGCCCGTGGCGGCACCCACCATTTCCGCACCCCGGCAGCGCAAGCCCACGATCATCCTTTCCGCGTGTTGCGCGGCGCACACAACCCGGTGATCAGCGACACGCCGGTCACCCTGGTCGGCCAGCTGTGCACGCCCAAGGACGTGCTGGCGCGCCAGCAACCGGTGGCCGCGCTCGCACCCGGCGACTGCCTGGCTTTTCCGCTGGCCGGCGCCTATGCGTGGAATATTTCGCACCAGCAGTTCCTGATGCACCCGCCGCCGCAGATGGTGTTCTTGCCGGCACCCGCGGTAGACCAACGACGGCGCTCATCCGCGGGCGGCAGGACGGCAGCGGTCATCGACTGAAACAGGAGGACCTGCACGCGGGAGCCGCGCATCCGGTCTCCGCGCCCTGGCATCATCTGGAGCTGGCAAGCGGCGCCACCGGCACCCGGATATCCGCGCGCAGGATCGCTTCGGGTGTTTCTTCCGGGTCGTCGAGGAACAGGTAATGCACGGGCGCCTCGCGCAGCACATGGCCGCTGTCGGGCAGCCAGTCGGCCAGCACCCGATCCAGCGCGTCTTCCAGCCCGGCATACGTGCCGATGTGGCGCAGCACCGCATGCAGGCCACCATCGAGATGGCGCAGCTGCAACGGGGCAGTGGGCGCCGCAGCCGTGCCGAAACCGACGCCGCACTCGAACAGGTGCGCCTGCGCCGGCACGTCGCGGTGGTCGCTCAGCGGCAAGCCGACCAGGCACTGCAGATGATCGGCCACGCCCGCGCGTGCCGCCCAGGCCACGATCTGGCCGAAGCCGCGATCCAGATCGTCGAACGCCCCACGCTTGCGCAGCACCACCAGCTCGAACGGCTCCAGGGTCTGCACGCTGACCGCCAGCGGTGCCGAGGCAGCGCGCGCGTCTGCCGGTGGCGTGGATAGCTGCAGCAATTTACTGGCCCGCAGCGCCGGCGTTGTGCGCAGGATGCTGGGGCTGGCCTGCAAGGCGGTGCGGCAGGCACGCGCCAGGGCCTGCGGTGTCTGGTAGCCAACCGCCAGTGCCACCTCGGTCACCGAGGCATCGTCTCGTCCCAGCAGGTGCAGCGCCTGGCTCAATCGCAGGCGGGCCACCGTCTGCCCCACCGGCTCACCGGTGAGCGCGCGATAGACCCGATGGAAGTGATACGGCGACTGATGCGCGATAGCGGCCAGTTCGGCCAGATCCGGCAGTGCCGCACCGCTGCGTACCACGTTCTGCAGATGCGCCACCACACGCTCCACACCGCGCTGCCAACTGGTACCGGCTGAGTCTGCTGCTTGCATGATGATGGCTCCCTGGCGACGACATCAGCATCGCCGGATTCGTTGGCGTGCGCGGTCCCGATCTTGCGCATTCGAGGCCGCTGTTGCACCTGCGCCGGAAAACGCAGCAGGCAACGCACGCTGACGGATGCCGATGGCCGCAGCGCCCACGGCCGCTGCGCAGGCGCAAACGATGCGCGGGCCGGGGTCCATCAGTGGGGAGGACGATTGCGTCAGTTGCAGCGCCTGACTGCTCAACCCGACCACAGCGCCAGCGTCACCAGCACCGTGGTTTCGGTCAGTTCCACCAACGCGCCGCAGGTGTCGCCGGTCATGCCGCCCAGGCGCTGCAGGCAGGCGCGGCGCCAGAGCACGAACACCACTGCGGCGATGCCGACGCACCGCAAGGCGGTCGCCAGCCCGGCCACGATGCACACTGCCGCGGCGGCGATCAGCGCCAGCCACAGGCCGGCACGCGGTGCGTCCACCAGCGCGCTGCCAAGCCCGCCTGCGCGCACGTACGGCGTACTCAGGAACGCGGCAACCAGCGCGTTGCGTGCCAGCAGCGGGGCCAGCCATAGCGTGGCCGGCGCCTGCGCCAGCAGGCTGGCCAATGCGGCGCATTTGAGCAGCAACACCAGCACCACCGCGGTGACTGCCATCGGGCCGCTGGTGGGGTCCTTCATGATCGCCAGCGTGCGTGCGCGTTCGCCCATGCCCCCGACCCAGGCGTCGGTCGTGTCGGCCAGGCCATCCAGGTGCAAGGCGCCGGTCAGCCACACCCAGGCGCTCAACAGCAACGCTGCGCCCAGCAACGGCGCAGCCTCGCGCAGGCACCATGCCAACCCGCACACCACCCCACCGAGCAACACGCCCACCAGCGGGTACCAGCACAGCGAGCGCGCCTGCGCGCCTGCGCGCGTGAACACCCGGGCGGGCACCGGGATGCGGGTCAGGAACCCGATCGCCGCCAGCAGCCCGTCGATCATTCGGTGGCGTGCGCCGGTGGCGATGCCGTGGACGAGAGCGGCGGGCTCGGGGCGCCAGCCGCGTCGCTCGGCGGCCAGGCCAGCGGATGCAGCGATGCATTCGGCACCGCCAGTTCGGTCATCCGGCCGAAACCACTACCGGCGACCAGGCAACGCAAGGCGCGGATGGCGCCGCCGTGGGTGACCACCAGCACGCGCCGTGCCGGGTAGCGGGCGACGATGGTGTCGAGCGCGGCCGACAGGCGCGCGCAGAAGTCGGTGAACGGTTCGGCCTGCGGCGGCGGGTAGCGCAGCGGGTCGGCCCAGAAGCGGCCCAGCGCTTGCCCTTCGTCGCGATCGATATCGGCCACCGGCACACCCTGCCAGCGGCCGAAGTGGTATTCGCGCAGCCGCGGGTCCAGCTGCAACGGCAAGCCGCGCGCGCCGGCAAGTTCGGCGGCAAACGCTGCACAGCGCTGCAACGTGGAGGCCACCACCACGTCCCAGCTGCCATCGGCAGTGGCTGCGCGCAATTGCTGCCAACCCAGCGCGGTGAGCGGGTCGTCGAGCTGGCCACGATAGCTGCGCTGGCCGGTATCGCCGTGCCGCAGCAAAGTGATCTGCGCGCTCATGCGTCGGAGACCCCGGCTTCGGCAAAGGTGGCCATGCCGTTGTGCAGGGCGCAGGCGCTGCGCAGCAGCGGAATCGCCACCGCCGCGCCGCTGGCTTCGCCCAGGCGCAGGTCCAGCTGCAGCAGCGGCTCGGCATCCAGCGCGCGCAGCAACGCCGCGTGGCCGCGCTCCTGCGAGCGATGCCCGAACAGCAGCCACTGCCGCACGCCAGGGTTGAGATGGGTGGCCACCAGTGCCGCGGCGGTGGTGATGAAGCCATCCACCAGCACTGGGATGCCTGCCTGCGCAGCGGCGATGTAGGCGCCCACCAGGGCGGCAATCTCGAAACCGCCGAGCCGGCGCAGGCGCTCCAGCGGGGTGGCGGCATCGGCATGCAGCGCCAGCGCGCGAGTGATCACGGTGGCCTTGTGTGCGATGCCTTCGGCATCCAGCCCGGTACCGGCGCCGGCCATCGATTGCGGAAACTGCGACAACAGCGCGCAGCCCAGCGCGGCCGCAGCGGTGGTGTTGCCGATGCCCATCTCGCCGCCCACGAACAGCTGCGTATCGCAGCTGCTTGCCTGCGCAATGCTCTGGGCACCCGCGGCGAGCGCGTCGCGCAGCTGGCCGGCCGTCATGGCCGGTTGTTCGCAGATATTGGCGCTGGAAGGCGCGATCCAGGCGCGGCGCACACGCGGCAGCTCGCCCGGGTCGTTGACCACGCCCAGGTTCACCACCTCCAGCCGTGCCCCCAGTTCGCGCGCCAGCACCGAAATCGCCGCGCCACCTCGGGCGAAGTTGCGCACCATCTCGCCGGTCACTGCCTGCGGAAACGCAGACACGCCTTCGGCCGCCACACCGTGGTCGGCGGCATACACCGCGATCCAGATCCGCTGCACCAGCGGTTGCTCGTTGCGTTGCCAGGCCGCCAGCTGCACCGCCAGTTGCTCTAGCCGGCCCAGCGCACCGTGCGGCTTGGTCAGTTGCTCCTGCCGTGCCAGCGCAGCTGCGCGCGCGCGCGCGTCCGGCACCGCGCAGGGCGCAAAGATCCAGTCGCTGCTCATCGCACCTCTCCCTTCAACACCATCGGCAAGCCCGCCACCACCAACACCACCCGCTCGCACTGTAGCGCCAATGCCTGGTGCAGCCAGCCGGCCTCGTCGACAAAACGCCGCGTAAGTTCGCCCAGCGGCACGATGCCCTGCCCCACCTCGTTGCTGACCAGCACGATCTGCCCCGGCAGCTGCGGCAGCGTGGCCAGCAACGCCGCGCGCTCGCGCGCGAAGGCATCCGCATCCGGGTGACCCAGCAGGTTGCTCAGCCACAGGGTCAGGCAATCCACCAGCACGCAGCGCTGCGGCGCCGCCAGCGCCTGCAGGGTGGCCGCCAGGGCGATGGGTTCTTCCACGCACTGCCACTGCGGCGGACGCCGGCGGCGGTGATGCGCGATGCGCTGCTGCATTTCCGCATCGAAGGCCTGCGCGGTGGCGACATAGGCCACCTCGGCAGCGGTGCCGGCGGCGAGAGCGCTGGCGGCGAAGCCTTCTGCCAGTGCGCTCTTGCCGGAGCGGGCGCCTCCCAGGATCAACTGCCGCATGACGGGTCCCTGCAGGTGAGCCGCGTCAATGCGGCGGTATCCAGATGTATCTGTACCGCATCGGCCAGGCGCTCGAGCGTGGCCTCGCGCAGCGCGGCGAGATCCAGCGGCAGCGCCTGCGCCAGGCCGGCCCAGGCGAGCAATGCCTGCAGTGCCTGCGGGTGGTCGAAGATGCCGTGCAGATACGTGCCCAGCACCTGGCCGTCCTCGGACATGGCGCCATCGCTGCGGCCATCGTCCAGCCGCAGCAGCGGACGCGCCAATGCCGCGCCGGTGCTGATGCCGCAATGGATCTCGTAGCCGTGCGCACGCGCATCGCCCAGCAGCAAGTGTCCCTGCACGCGATGCAGCTGCTTGTGCGGATGCAGCCGGGTGTCCAGCGCCAGCCAGCCCAGCCCGGCGCTGCTGCCGGGCGCACCTTCGATGCCGTCGGGGTCGTGGATCCGCTCGCCCAGCATCTGCAGGCCGCCACAGATGCCGAGCACCTTGCCGCCATAGCGCAGGTGGCGTGCGATCGCGCGCTCCCAGCCGTGCGCGCGCAGCCACTGCAGATCGTGGCGGGTGGGCTTGCTGCCCGGCAGCACGATCAGGTCGCAAGGCGGCGGCAACTGCCCCGGCCCGACCAGCTGCACATCGACCTGTGGATGCGCCAGCAGGGCATCGACATCGGTGTGGTTGCTGATACGCGGCAGCACCGGCACCACCACGCGCAATGGCGCATCCGGCGTGTGCGCGGCACGCCGCGGCAACGCGTCTTCGGCCTCAAGCTGCAACCCATGCAGGTACGGCAACACGCCCAGCACGGGCTTGCCGGTTTCGCGTTCCAGCCAGTCCAGGCCGGGTTGCAACAGCGCCAGGTCGCCACGAAAACGATTGATGACAAACCCCGCCACGCGTGCGCGCTCGCTGTCCGATAGCAACGCCAGGGTGCCGACCAGGTGCGCGAACACGCCGCCGCGGTCGATGTCGGCGATCAGCAGGACCGGGCAATCCACCGCCTCGGCATAGCCCATGTTGGCGATGTCGTTGGCGCGCAGGTTGATCTCGGCCGGGCTGCCGGCGCCTTCCACCAACACCACCTCGTAGCGCGCGGCCAGGCGGGCGTGCGAGGCCAGCACGGCGCCGAGCGCGGTGGACTTGTAGGCGTGATAGCCCACCGCATCCAGCGTGGCCACCGCCCGCCCGTGCACGATCACCTGCGCACCGGTATCGCTGTCGGGCTTGAGCAGCACCGGGTTGAAGTCGGTGTGCGGCTCCAGCCCGCAGGCCTGTGCCTGCACGGCCTGCGCACGACCGATCTCGCCGCCATCGACAGTGACCGCGGAGTTGAGCGCCATGTTCTGCGGCTTGAACGGCGCCACCGCCACGCTCTGGCGGTGCAGCCAGCGGCACAGCGCGGCCACCAGCGTGCTCTTGCCGGCGTCGGAGGTGCAGCCCTGCACCATCAGCACGCGCGCGCTCATGCCAGCAGCTCGCGCAGTGCCGCGTCCAGGCGCGCCTCGCCGGCCGCATCGGGCGGCAGGCCGAAGCGCAGGCTGGCCGGCATCTCGAACAGCCGGGTGAGGATGCCACGCCGTGCCAGCGCCACGTGCAGGGCTTGCGCATCGGCGCGTTCGCACCACTGGAAGAACGCGGTGCCGGCCGAGGGCACGATGCCGTGGCGACGCAGCAACTGTGCCAGCCGCTGCGATGCGGCGTGCAGGTGCGCGCGTGCCTGCACGTGCCAGCCGGTATCGGCCAGGGCCTGCTGCACGGCCCAGCGGGTGGGCCCGCTCACGGACCATGGCCCCAGCTGTTCGCGCAAGGCATCCAGCAGCGGCGCATGCGCGCACACGAAGCCGGCCCGCGCGCCGGCCATGCCGAAGAACTTGCCCACCGAGCGCAGCACCACCAGGCCCGGCTGCTGCGTGTGCGCGCACGCGCTCGCCTGCGGGGTCGCATCCATGAAGGCCTCGTCGATCACCAGCCAGCCGCCCCGCGCCGCCATCCGCGCATGCAGCTGCAACAGCGCTTCGCGATCGAAGCTGTCCGCGCAGGGATTATTCGGATGGATCAGCACCACCACATCGAAGGTCTCCGCCGCCTGCAGCAAGGCCGCTGCCGGCAGCGGCACCACGCTGTGGCCGGCGCGCCGCCAGGCATGCGCATGTTCGGCATAGCCCGGCGCGAGCACGCCCACGCGGCCGCGACCACGCAACAGCGGCAGCGCCTGGATCGCCGCCTGCGAGCCGGCCACCGGCAGCACCTGCGGCGCGCCGTAGTACGCCGCCGCGGTCGCGGCCAGGCCGTCGTCGTCTTCGGGCAGGCGCTGCCACACCGACTGCGGAAGCGCAGGCACCGGCCAGGCAAACGGGCTCACCCCGGTGGACAGGTCCAGCCACTGCGCCAGCGGAATTCCGTAGGTCTGCGCGGCGCGGCGCAACCGGCCTCCGTGTTCAAGCATGCGGTGCTCCAAGGGAATAGACGGGGCGCCGCGACCGGTCGCCATCGTGCACTGCACAGCCGCGCAGTGCACAGCCGGTGCGGCGGTCGGCACCGGCTGCGATCATTGCATCACCATCGCCATCAGCAAGGCGCCGAGCAGCAACCAGAGCAGCACGCCTGCGCGCACCAGCAGCAGCGCGCGGCGCACGCTGTCGGCGCTGGCCGGAGCGCCCTCGCCCAGGCCGGGACGTGGCTGCCACTGGCCGTGATACGGCGCCGGGCCACCCAGGCGCACGCGCAGCGCGCCGGCACCGGCGGCCATCACCGGCCCGGCATTCGGGCTTTTCCAGCCGCGGCCCTGGCGCCAGGCGCAGCGCAGGCCCGCATGCGTTGCGCCGAGTGCGGCGTAGGTCATCGCGGTCAGGCGTGCCGGCATCCAGTTGAGCACATCGTCGATGCGTGCCGCCGCCCAGCCGAAGCTGGCGTAGCGCGGCGTGCGATAGCCCCACATCGCATCCAGCGTATTGGACAGCCGGTACAACACCGCGCCCGGCGCACCCAGCAGCACGCCCCAGAACAACGCGGCGAATACGGCGTCGCTACCGTTCTCCAGCACCGATTCGGTGGCGGCCGCGGCCACCTGCGTGGCATCCAGCGCGGCGGTATCGCGGCTGACGATGCGGGCCACTGCCCCGCGCGCTGCCGGCAGGTCGTCGGCCTGCAACGCAGCGATCACCGGTTGCGCGTGTTCGCCCAGGCTGCGCAATCCCAGCGCCAGATACAGCACCACGGCGGCAAACCCGGCGGCCGCCCAGGCCGACCACCACCACAGCAGTGCCTGCAGCCCTGCGGCCACCAGCGTCCACGGCAGCACCGTCACGCACCACGCCAGCACGCCGGCGCTGCGGCGATCCCGATGCAGGCGTTGCTCGATGCGCTGCGCCCACCACCCGAACAGCACCAGTGGATGCGCCCGCCGCGGCTCGCCCAGCAGCAGATCCAGCAGCACTGCTGCGGTGGCCATCAGCAGCAGCATCGGGCGCGGCACAGCGTGATGCCACACCTCAGCCCACCGCCGGGCAAGCCGCGCGCGCACATGCCTACAGCTCGATGCCGAGCTGCGCCTTGATGCCGGCGTTGAAGGCATGTTTGACCAGCCGCATCTCGGTGACGGTGTCGGCCACCTCGATCAGGCCGGCGGGCGCTCCGCGTCCGGTGATCACCACATGCTGGCCGGGCGGACGCGCGGCCACTGCGGCCAGCACCTGGTCCAACGCAACGTAGTCCTTCACCAGGGCGATATTGAGTTCGTCCAGCAGCACGAAGTCGTAGCGTGCATCGGCGAGCATGCCGCGCGCCAGCTGCCAGGCCGCCTGCGCGGCGGCGATGTCCACGTTGCGGTCCTGGGTTTCCCAGGTGAAGCCCTCGCCCATCACGTGGTAGTCGAGCAGGTCGGGAAAACGGCGAAAGAATGCCTCTTCGCCAGTGGAGAACGTGCCCTTGATGAACTGCACCACGCCGCAGTGCAAGCCGTGCCCGAGCGAGCGCGCCAGCATGCCGAAGCCCGACGAACTCTTGCCCTTGCCATTGCCGGTATTGACCAGCAACACGCCGCGGTCGATCACGGCGCGCGCGATGCGCCGGTCCACCAGTTCCTTCTTGCGTTGCGCGCGTTGCCGATAATGCGCGTCGTCGTGTTCTGGGGTGGTCATGCGCGCTCTCCCATCAGTGGACGTGCGGCAAGGCTGCGCCCTGCGGCAAGCAATGCGAAAGTGATACCCACGTAGCCGGCCAGGGTGCCGTAGGCCGCGCTACCGCTGAGCAACAACGCGCCAAGCACACGTGGCAGATACGACCATGCATCGCGTTGCAACCGCACGGCAGACCACCGCCCGCCCAGCCACAACGCGGCATAGGCAAGCGCCAGCGCCCAGTACGCTGGCGACAGGCACCAGTCGTCGATGCTGCCGGAGGCCAGGCCGATCAGATCCAATGCCGAGGCCAGCCCGAACAGCAGCGGCAGCATCCATACCGGGCGCAGCAATGCACCGGCCAGGAAGAACACCGCCCACGAGGCGCTGGGCAACACGTCCACGCTGGCCAAATGCTGGCCGCGGGTGCAGACCATCAGCAGCGCCAGTGCGCTACCACAGGCCCATGCGGCCCCGCCGTGCAGGGCCGTTCGCGCGGGCGCGGCCTGATGCGAAGCGACGGTCATGACAGCTCCAGCGCGGTGGTCGAATCGGCGGCATCGCGGCTGGCGCGCCAGCGCAGCACACACCCCGCAACGGCCAGTGCCACCGCCAGATACAGCGCAGTGCTACGCACGAACACCGGGCCCCACTGCCACGCACGCTGCAGGTACTGCGCCCAGTGCGGGTCGGGATAGCGCCCGCCCAGCCAATAGAACGCGCCATTGGAGATCAGGAACGATACCGCTGCAGCCGCGATCCCCAGCGCCCAGGCCGCGCACAGCGACATCGCCGCAGGTGCGAGCCGCGCCTGGAACGCACGGCCGGCGTACCACGGCACGGCATAGGCCAGCGATAACGCGGCGTAGGCGGCGGTGATGCAGAAGTCGCTGACGCCGGCCAGCGATACTGCGGCCCAGTCGATCAGCACCGCCAGCACCAGCAACAGCGCGAACGCCGCGTGCCGGCGCAGCGCCAGGCCGCCAAGGAAGAACACCGCCATCGAGGCATCGGGCAGATGCAGCCAATCGCCCACGTGATGGAAGCGGGTGGCCGTCATCGCCAGCATCAGGGCGATGAGCAGGTTGCGCTGGGCAGGACGGGACAGTGGGGTCATCGGTATTCCTCGAAGAGTGGCAGGCAGGGCGACCGGTCCACACCGGCCGCCTGTCTACCTCGATCAACCGCAGGGTTTGCCCCGTCTCACTGCGCCGGCTGGTAGCGGAAGGTCAGCAGGTAGTTGCGTCCCGGCTGTGCGTACCAGCGCGCGGTTTCGTACTGGCGATCGAACACGTTGTTGGCGGTGAACTGCACCTTCCAGTCCGCGTTCACCGCATAGCTCACGCGCAGGTCCAGCAAGCCGTAGCCGGCCAGTCGCTCGGTATTGGCCAGGTCGTCGTAGCGTCTGCCCGAGCCGAACAGGCTCGCGCCCACGCCGAACGCGCCGAAACTGCGGTCGGCATCGATCCGCCCGCTCTGGCGTGCGCGGCGCGGCAACCAGTTGCCATGATTGACCCCGCCATCGGCCTGCGGCTGTAGCCAGGTCAGCGCGCTGCGCAGGGTCCAGCCGGCCAGCTCGGTGTCGTAGCCGGCTTCCACACCGCGGATGCGCGCCTTGTCGATGTTGTTCGGCTGCCCGAACGGATGGGTGGCATCCACCAGCCCCGCATCGTAGGCAATCAGATCGTCGATGCGGGTCTGGAACGCATTGAGCGTCCACACCCCCCAGTCGTAGCTACCACGCAGCTCCAGCTCGGCACTTTTGGAGGTTTCCGGCCCCAGCAGCGGATTGCCGAAATCGGGGTAGTACAGCTCGTTGAAGGTAGGCGCCTTGAACGCAGTGCCATAGCTGGCGGTCAGGCGCAGATGATCGGCGAAATCCCAACCCCACAGCAGGCTGCCGGTGGTCTTGCCGCCGAACTGGCTGTTGTCGTTGCGCCGCAGGTTGGCCTGCAGCGATTGGCTGCCGAAGCGCTGCTGCCACTGCGCAAAGACCGCGCGGTCGATCCGGCTGTCGGCATCGTAGCTGTCGCTGCTGGCGATGGCATCGCGCTGCCAGTCGAAGCCAACCGTGAGCAGACCGGGCGCGGTGGTGATGTCGGCCTGCAACGCGCCCTGCTTGCGGCGCGTGTCGTAGGTGGACAGGTACGCACCGTCGTAATAGCTATCGCTCAGGTCGGCGCTGCTCCCCAGGCTGGCGGTGAATTTGAGCGCGTCGCTGGGCGCATAGCGCACGCGCCCGCCCACAGCCTGCTGCACGCCCTTGCCCAGGTTGCCGCCGAAGGCCGAGCCGTCGTATTCGTTGCGGCTCTGCGTGCGCAACGCATGCACATCGGCATCCCATTGGCGATTGAAGCGCCAGCCGCCCTGCATGCTCAACGAATCGTTGCGATAGCCATCGCGGTCCGGATCGTAGGCGCTGGAGCTGGTATCCAGGTACGCATTGATGCCATCGGTTTCGTCATGCACGGCGTTGACCGAATACCAGCCGCCGGCCTCGCTCAGATCGCCCTGGCTGCGCCCGGCGACACCGGCCCCGTAACGGCGCGCATTGTCGCTGGCGGCCGCCACGCTGAGCGTGGGCACGAAACTGCCTTGCGGGCGACGGGTGAAGATCTGGATCACCCCGCCCAGTGCCTCGGACCCGTACAGGCTGGAAAACGGCCCGCGCACGATTTCGATCCGTTCGATCTGCTCGATCGGCAGGTCCTGCAGCGCCGCGCCACCGGAGGTGGCCGAGCCGATGCGCACGCCGTCGATCAGCACCACCAGATGATCCGACTCGGTGCCGCGCAGGAACAACGAGGTCGCCTTGCCCGGGCCACCGTTGTTGGCCAGCGACACGCCGGCTTCGCCGCGCAGCAGGTCCTGCAACGAATTGACCTGGCGGCGCTCGATCTGCGCGCGGTCGATCACGGTGACCGGCGCCAGCGTCTGGTCCTGGGTCTGTGCGGTGCGCGAGGCGGTCACCACCACTTCGTCCAGATCGATGGCGGCCTCGGCCTGGGCCAGCGAGGCCACGCACAACGACAGACCCGCCGCCAGCACGGCGCGACGCGGCAAAACGGAAAAAACGGACATCGACTGCTGCTCCTGGAACCGCGCCTACCCGCGCGGGGGCGATGGGGTGGCAGGCAGCAACGGGCCAGGCGTCCGGCGCGCGGGCACCAGATGCACAGGGCCACGCCCACCGCGTGCCGGGTCAATCCCTTCAGGCCGGTCTCCGGGCTCGCGAGCGGAAGCGGTCGCTTCCCGGGTCTGCGCCTTCCCATGCACTGCACAGTGGCGTTACGTGCAGACCCTTGTCTCGCCCACCGTTGCGGGGGCAGCTCCGGACTTGCGCCGCGCCAAGGCGATGCGCGCACCGGATTCCCGTTTAAACCACCGGCCAGCCGGCAGTCACCTCAGGGCCGCGCATGGTAGCAGGCGCCTCCACGGTCTGCGACCACCGGCCAAACCAGGCGCGTCGCCACGCGCCGGGATGGTCAACGATGGTTTCCTTCTCCCATCGGGACATTGTCCCTACGTCATGGGGAGAAGGTGGCGCGCAGCGCCGGATGAGGGTGCGAGCGAAGCCTTATGTGCATCTCACGCCCCCTGCAGCGCCTGCTCCAGATCCGCCAGCAGATCGTCGATATGCTCGATGCCGATCGACAGGCGCACGGTGTCCTCGCTGACGCCGGCATGTTCCAGCTCGGCCGGCCCCAGCTGCCGATGGGTGGTGGATGCCGGGTGCGTCGCCAGCGACTTGGCATCGCCGATATTGACCAGCCGCGTGAACAGCTGCAGCGCATCCAGGAATCGGGCGCCTGCCGCGCGCCCACCGGGCAAGCCGAAGGTCAGCACGCCCGAGCCATGGCCGCCCAGGTACTTCTGCGCCAGCGCGTGCTCGGGGTGATCGGGCAGCGCCGCGTAATTGACCCAGGCCACGCGCGCATGCTGCTGCAGGTAGCGGGCAATCGCCAGGGTATTGGCATTGATGCGCTCCATGCGCAGCGGCAAGGTCTCGATGCCTTGCAGGATCAGGAACGCATTGAACGGCGACAGCGCCGCACCGGTATTGCGCAGCGGCACCACCCGCGCGCGGCCGATATAGGCAGCCTCGCCCAGGGCCTCGGTATAGACCACGCCGTGATAGCTCACATCCGGCTCGTTGAGGCGCGCAAAGCGCGTCTTGTGCGCGGCCCACGGGAACCGACCGCTGTCCACGATCGCGCCGCCGATGCTGTTGCCATGCCCGCCCAGGTACTTGGTCAACGAATGCACCACGATGTCGGCACCGAAGTCGATCGGCCGCAATAGCGAGGGCGTGGCCACGGTGTTGTCCACGATCAGCGGCACGCCGTGCGCATGCGCTACCGCGGCCACGGCCTGGATGTCGGTGATATTGCCGCGCGGGTTGCCGATCGACTCGACGAACACCGCCTTGGTGCGCTCGTCGATCAGGCCGGCGAATGCCTGCGGATCGCGGTAGTCGGCAAACCGCGTACTGATGCCGAACTGCGGCAGCGTATGCGCGAACAGATTGTAGGTGCCGCCATATAGCGCACTGGACGAGACGATATTGTCGCCGGCCTCGGCAATGGTCTGGATCGCATAGGTCACCGCCGCCTGCCCCGATGCCAGCGCCAGCGCGCCGATGCCGCCTTCCAGCGCAGCGACACGCTGCTCCAGCACATCGTTGGTGGGGTTCATGATGCGGCTGTAGATATTGCCCTGCACCTTCAGGTCGAACAGGTCCGCACCATGCTGGGTGTCGTCGAAGGCATAGGCCACGGTCTGGTAGATCGGCACCGCCACCGCGCGCGTAGTCGGGTCGGGGCGATAGCCCCCATGCACGGCGATGGTTTCGGGTTTCCACTGCGGATCGGTCATGGCACGGCTCGCTGGGGACGACGCAACAAAATACCCGGCCAGCGGCCTTCAGTTCATGACAGCACGTCATGACCTCATGACCTCATGACCAGCAGACCTGCCCCGCCCACGCTCGCCAACATCCGCCTGGTGCTCGCGGCGCGGTCAGTCGCCAACGCCACAACCACTTTGTATGATCGTGCAAACGCTCAAAGGACGTGAAGCGATGCGAAGCCATCTGGCGGTTGCGTTAACGGTAGTCGCCCTGCTCACCGCGCCTAGCGCGCACGCTACGCCGCCAGCTGAGAATGATGCGCTGCTGAAGTGGTCGCAGCCCGGCGATTGCGGCCGGCAGCGGGTTCGCAAGGCCGACCCGAGCAGTGTGTTCGATGCTGTCTCCGTCCGCGAACAGACCGAGCGTTATCTGAGCCTCCTGTCAGAGGTGACAGCAGGAAATCGGACCGCCCTCAAACTCACACGCCTGTGTACGGCCTTTGGCGTCGATTTCGTGCAAGGGCTGTTGCCGCCCGCACGCCCCGAACCCTGGAATCCCTCGCCGCAGCAGCCAATCGGCCAAGTGTTCACCGCCTTCACCCAGGAAGCAGGCACGCCATACCAACAGCAGATCGAAGTGACGTACAGGCCGGGGGGCCTCTCGTTTTCGTTGTTCACTACCGTGGAAGGGACAGGCGACAGCGATGCATCCGACAAGCGTGATTCTATGCAACGCGATATGGGACAGCACTGTCCTCTGCGACTGAGCGAGTTGATTCAACGGATGACACGTGCCGGATTCGTCGGGGAATACACCGGGCTGCAGGCTCCCGACGAAGAACTGGCCATCTTCGATGACGGCGTCGGCATCTCCTTCCGACGGGGCAACGAAAAACCCGTCGTCGACGCAACACTCCAGGGCCGTTTCGTCGACCAGCGCGCCAATCCCGGGGCATCCTGTGTGGCGAGCATCTCCCTCGGGACCTGGGACTAACCGGCCTGGACCTCAGCCGGCGAGACCGATGGCCAGGCGACTAATCGGCGCTTCCGACCCTTGCCTACCGCTGCAGGGCCGACAGCCGGTGCATCGCAGACCACCCGCATTCAACCCGATCATCGGAGCATTCTGCTCCACGTCCAACCGGCAGCAGATCTGTGGAAAGGCAGGCACCGATCGGCCGCGCAAGCCGCGCCCGATCGGTGGTGCCAGAGCGTCGATCACCCCTTGCCGAACTCCAGATGCCCACCCTGCGCACGCACGCGCACGGTCTCGCCGCTGGCGTACTGGCCCGACAGGATCTGCTGGGCCAGCGGATTTTCCACCTGCGCCTGGATCGCGCGCTTGAGCGGGCGCGCGCCGTACACCGGGTCGAAGCCGACATTGCCCAGCAGCTCCAGCGCGGCATCGTCCAGGTCCAGCTTGAGGCCACGTTCGGCCAGGCGCTTTTCCAGGCCCTGCAACTGGATGCGCGCAATCGACTTGATCTGCGCCTTGTCCAGCGGATGGAACACCACGATGTCGTCCAGGCGGTTGATGAACTCCGGGCGGAAGTGCGCCTGCACCACGCCCATCACTGCCGCCTTCATCTGCGTATAGGCCTCGGCGCTGCCGTCGCCGGACAGCTCCTGGATCTGGTGCGAGCCCAGGTTGGAGGTCATCACGATGACGGTGTTGCGGAAGTCCACGGTACGCCCCTGGCCATCGGTGAGGCGGCCATCGTCGAGCACCTGCAACAGGATGTTGAACACATCGGCATGCGCCTTTTCCACCTCGTCCAGCAGGATCAGCGAATACGGACGGCGACGCACCGCCTCGGTGAGATAACCGCCCTCCTCATAACCCACATAACCCGGAGGCGCACCGATCAGCCGCGCCACCGAGTGCTTCTCCATGAACTCGCTCATGTCGATGCGGATCATCGCCTCGGTGCTGTCGAACAGGAAATCGGCCAGCGCCTTGCACAACTCGGTCTTGCCCACGCCGGTGGGTCCCAGGAACAGGAACGAGCCGCTGGGACGATTGGGGTCGGACAGGCCGGCGCGCGAACGACGTACTGCATCGGACACCACCTTGATCGCCTCGTTCTGGCCGACCACGCGGTGATGCAGTTCGTCTTCCATGCGCAGCAATTTGTCGCGCTCGCCTTCGAGCATCTTGTTGACCGGAATACCGGTCCAGCGCGACACCACCTCGGCAATCTCCTCGGCGGTCACGCGGTCCTGCACCAGCTTGAAGTCGTGGTGCTCCACCTCGTTGGCCAGCAGCATCTGCTTTTCCAGTTGTGGCAGCACGCCGTACTGGATCTCGCTCATCTTGGCGTAGTCCTGGCGCCGCTGCGCGGCTTCCAGCTCCAGCTTGGCGTGCTCGATCTGCTCCTTGATCTTGGTGGTTCCCTGCAGCGCGGCCTTCTCCGACTTCCACACCTCATTGAGATCGGAGAACTCGCGTTCGAGCTTGTCGATGTCGCTTTCCAGGTCGGCCAGGCGCTGGCGCGAGGCCTCGTCCTTTTCCTTCTTGAGCATCTCGCGCTGGATCTTGAGCTGGATCAGGCGGCGCTCCAGGCGGTCGAGCTCCTCCGGCTTGGAGTCGATCTCCATGCGGATGCGCGAGGCGGCTTCGTCCATCAGGTCGATGGCCTTGTCCGGCAGCTGGCGGTCGGTGATGTAGCGGTTGGATAGCGTGGCGGCGGCAACGATGGCCGGGTCGGTGATCTCCACGCCGTGATGCACCGCGTAGCGCTCCTTCAGACCACGCAGGATGGCGATGGTGTCTTCCACCGTCGGCTCGCCCACGAACACCTTCTGGAAGCGGCGCTCCAGCGCGGCATCCTTTTCGATGTACTTGCGATATTCGTCCAGCGTGGTGGCACCGATGCAATGCAGCTCGCCGCGCGCCAGCGCCGGCTTGAGCATGTTGCCGGCGTCCATCGCGCCATCGGCCTTGCCCGCGCCGACCATGGTGTGCAGCTCGTCGATGAACAGGATGATCTGGCCTTCGTTCTTGGACAGGTCGCTGAGCACCGCTTTGAGGCGTTCTTCGAATTCGCCGCGGAACTTGGCGCCGGCGATCAGCGCGCCCATGTCCAGCGACAGCACGCGCTTGCCGCGCAGGCCTTCGGGCACTTCGCCATTGATGATGCGCTGGGCCAGGCCTTCGACAATGGCGGTCTTGCCCACGCCGGGCTCGCCGATCAGCACCGGGTTGTTCTTGGTGCGGCGCTGCAACACCTGGATGGTGCGGCGGATTTCCTCATCGCGGCCGATCACCGGATCGAGCTTGCCGCTTTCGGCACGCGCGGTCAGGTCGATGGTGTACTTCTCCAGCGCCTGGCGCTGTTCTTCGGCGTTTTCCGACTGCACGGTCTCGCCGCCGCGCAGCTTGTCGATGGCCGCTTCGATCTTCTTCTTGTCGCCACCGGCCGCGCGCAAGGCCACGCCCAGCGGGCTGGCATCGTCGGCGGCGGCCAGCACGAACCACTCGCTGGCGATGAAGGCATCGCCGTGCTGCTGGGCGAGCTTGTCGGTCTGATTGAGCAGGCGATTGAGATCGTTGCCGATCGACAGATTACCTTCCTGCCCGGACACCTTGGGCAAGGTTTCCAGCGCCTCGCCCAGGCGCTCGCGCAGCAGCGGCACGTTGACGCCGGCCTGCGACAGCAAGGGGCGCGTGCTGCCGCCGCTCTGGTCGAGCAGCGCGGTGAGCACATGTACCGGTTCGATGATGTTGTGGTCGCGTCCCACGGCCAGCGACTGTGCGTCGGCCAAGGCCTGCTGAAACCGCGAGGTGAGTTTGTCCATCCGCATGGGAATTCCTCTGAACGGGTGGCCGGCATGTCCGGCGATACCGAGCAGATGCGGTTGCCAGGCGGCGTTTCAAGGTGTGCTGCGACACGAAGGTCGCGCCAGCGCGCGCCGTTCCTGCACCAGGCCGGGCGTGATGCAGCCCAGGCGGCGCGGTGCGGGCGGCACCGGCCGGGATCGCAGCGCCCGGGCGCTACCCGATCCGCCGCAGCGGTGCCCCTGCCCGCATCGAGGCGGTGCGGCTGGCAGCGTCCTGGCCGGCAGCGGCCTCGCCGGCAAGCACCGCTGCCTCCACCGCCCCGCCGGCCAGCAGACGCGACAGCACCTGCGCCTGGAGTGCCGCCAGTGCCGACATGCCCGGGGTGCGCGGGTGCGCCACCGGCACCGCAAGATCCAGGCCGATCTGGCCATGCTCGATCACCACGATGCGGTCGGCCAGCGCGCAGGCTTCGGCAACGTCATGGGTCACCAGCACCACAGTGAACCCGTACTGCTGCCATAGCTGCACGATCAGTTGCTGCATCTCGATGCGGGTGAGCGCATCCAGTGCGCCCAGCGGCTCGTCCAGCAGCAACAGCCGCGGCCGATGCACCAGCGCACGCGCCAGCGCCACCCGCTGCCGCTGGCCGCCCGACAGCGCCGCCGGCCAGTCGCCTGCACGCGCGCCCAGGCCCACGGCATCCAGCGCGTCCTGCGCCTGCGCACGCCCGGCGCGGCCCAGCCCGAGCGCCACGTTGTCGATCACGCGCTTCCACGGCAGCAGCCGCGCATCCTGGAACATCAGCCGCACCGCATCGCGCTGCGCCGCCAGCGCTGCATCAGCGCTGTCGACGCTGCCGGTATCGGCCGCCTCAAGTCCGGCGATCACCCGCAGCAAGGTGCTCTTGCCACAGCCGCTGCGTCCGACCACTGCCACGCAGGCACCCGGCGCGATCTCCAGGTCGATGCCGCGCAAGACCTCCCTGTCGCCATAGCGCTTGCCAATGCCGCGCAAGCGCAGCGGCAGGCCGGTGTCGACCGCGCTCATCGGCGCAGCTCCGCACGCCGTTGCTGTGCCGGATGCCAACCCAGCCACCAGGCTTCCAGCACGCGCGCGGCCAGGTCGGCCAGCTTGCCGAGCAGCGCGTACAACACGATCGCCACCACCACGATATCGGTCTGCAGGAACTCGCGCGCGTTCATCGCCAGGTAGCCGATGCCGGAGCTGGCCGAAATGGTTTCGGCCACGATCAAGGTCAGCCACATCAGCCCCAAGGCGAAGCGCAGCCCGACCAGGATCGACGGCAGCGCGCCGGGCAACAGCACGTCGACGAACAACTGCGGCCCGCGCAGGCCGTAGTTGCGCGCCATCTCGATCAGTGCCGGGTCCACGCTGCGGATGCCGTGATAGGTATTGAGATAGATCGGGAAGAACGTGCCCAGCGCCACCAGGAACAGCTTGGCGCCCTCGTCGATGCCGAACCACAGGATTACCAGCGGAATCAGCGCCAGATGCGGCACGTGGCGCAGCATCTGCAGGCTGCTGTCGAGCAACCGCTCGGCCACCGGCGACACGCCGGTCAGCAGGCCCAGCGCCAGCCCGATGCCACCGCCGATGGCCAGCCCCAGCGCCGCGCGCCAGCTGCTGATGGCCAGGTGCTGCCACAGCTCGCCGCTTTGCACCAGCGTGGCTGCCGCGCGCAGCACCGCATCGGGTGCCGGGAGAATGCGCTCGGGCAGCCAGCCGGTGGACGCGGCGATCTGCCAGACGGTCAGCACCGCCAACGGCAACAGCCACGGCACCAGCCGGCCGCTCCACTGGCGCAGCGGCGTGCTCATGCGTGCACCGGCCGGCTGCAGCACCGTGTCGAAGTCAGCACGCGCATCATTTTCCCGCCGCCTGTGCGGCAACGCTGGCGGGCGCACGCCACACCGCCGGTGCCACCAGCACGCGTTTGGGCAACAGGCGCTGTGCGAAGAACAGATCGGCGGTGGCCTGCTGCGCCTTGATCACCTGCGCGCTCAGCGGCTGCACGCTGGCCGGCGGGCGATGCGCCAGCGTGCGCTCCACCACCGCCGGCGACAGCCCGCTGACCTGCGCCAGTGTCTTGATGCTGCCGGCACGGTCGCGCTCCAGCAGGCCATCGGCCTGGTTGAGCGTGCCCATCACCTGCTGCACGAACGGCCCCCACGCCGTCGCATAACGCCGCGACGACAGGAAGAAACCGCCGGTCAGCCCCAGCCCCTCGCCATTGGCGAGCAGGCGCGCACTGCCATCCAGCGTCAAGGCCGAATACCACGGATCCCAGATCGCCCAGGCGTCCACCTGCCCGGCCGCGAATGCGGCGCGCGCATTGGCCGGCGACAGGTACAACGGGGTGATGTCGCGCATGCTCAACCCGGACCTGGCCAACAGCCGCAGCAGCAGGTTGTGCGCACTCGAGCCCTTCTGGAAAGCCACGCGCTTGCCCTTGAGGTCGGCCACGCGCCGCAGCGTGCTCCTGGCCGGCACCAGAATCGTCTCGGCCTTGGGCGTGGGCGGCACCCAGCCCACGTACAGCAGATCCGCGCCGGCCGCCTGGGCGAACAGCGGCGGGATATCGCCGGCACCGCCCAGATCGATGCTGCCCACGTTCAAGGCTTCCAGCAGCTGCGGGCCGGCAGGAAATTCCACCCAGGTGATCCTGGTGCGCGGAAAGCGCTGCTCCAGCAGCCGATGCTGTTTGGCCAGCACCAAACTCGACACCGCCTTTTGATAACCGATGCGCAATTGCACCGGCTCGGTTGCGAGCGCAGGCTGCACCGACACGATGCTGAAGAACAGCAACGCAGACACACACACCGCCACCCAGCCCGGGCGCGCAACTGTCAGCCGCCGGCGCGCCGCACGCAGCCAGCGCATTGCGCCTGCCGTACGCGCCGCCTGCGTTTCACCGCCACGTGCGGCCAACAGCTGTGTGGCCGTTTCGATTGTCGTTGCTGAAACGCAGTGACGCATCGGCAGCTTCCTCATTGCCAATCGGTGGACGGTTTTTCCCAGAGATTGATACCGCCCTCGACCGCATGGCGATCGATCTCGGCCAACTCTTCCGGGCTGAACTGCAGGTTCTGCAGCGCCGCCACGTTCTCCACCAGTTGCTCCGGGCGGCTGGCACCCAGCAGCGCCGAGCTCACGCGCGCATCGCGCAACACCCAGGCCAGTGCCAGCTGGGCAAGGCTCTGCCCGCGCTGGCGCGCGATGCCGTCCAGGCCGCGCGCACGCTGCAGATTGTCCTCGGACAGATGCTCCGGGCGCAGCGACTGACCGCCGGGGCGGTTGACCCGCGCATCGGCCGGCACGCCCTGCAGGTACTTGCCGGTGAGCAGGCCCTGCGCCAGCGGCGTAAAGGCGATCACGCCGGCGCCGAGGTCGGCGGTGGTGTCCAGCAGGTCCTGTTCCGGCCAGCGGTTGAACAGGTTGTAGGCGGGCTGGTGGATCAGCAACGGCACCTTCCACTCACCCAGCAGCGCAGCGATGTCGCGCGTGCGCGCCGACGAGTACGACGACACGCCCACATACAGGGCCTTGCCCTGCTGCACCGCACTGGCCAGGGCGCCTGCGGTTTCTTCCAGCGGCGTGTCCGCATCGAAGCGGTGCGAATAAAAGATGTCCACATAGTCCACGCCCAACCGCTGCAGGCTCTGGTCCAGGCTGGACAGCAGGTATTTGCGCGAGCTGCCGCCCTGCCCGTACGGGCCCGGCCACATGTCCCAACCGGCCTTGGTGGAGATGATCAACTCGTCGCGATACGGCTTGAAATCCTCGCGCAGCAGGCGGCCGAAGTTGCGTTCCGCGCTGCCATAGGGTGGGCCGTAGTTGTTGGCCAGGTCGAAGTGGGTGATGCCCAGGTCGAATGCAGTGCGCAACAACGCACGTTGGGTATCGATCGGCGTGCTGTCGCCGAAGTTGTGCCACAGGCCCAGCGACAATGCGGGCAGCACCAGGCCGCTACGGCCGACACGGCGGTAGGCGATACGGTCGTAACGATCGGGATGTGCGAGATAGCTCATGACAGTGTCCGCTAAGTCAGCGTGCGCTGAAGCGATTGACGGGGCGTTGCAGCCCCAGATGATCGCGCAAGGTGCGCCCCTGGTACTCACGCCGGAACAGGCCGCGCCGCTGCAATTCCGGCACCACGTGCGTGGCCACGTCGGCCAGCCCCGCCGGCAGGTGCGGCACCAGCACGTTGAAGCCATCGGCTGCGTCCTGCTCGAACCAGGCCTGCAGCTCGTCGGCGATCCGGGTGGGCGTGCCGATCAGGCTGTAGTGCCCGCGCCCGCCGGCGATGCGCCGCCCGAGTTGGGCAATGCTCAACTGTTCCTGCCCAGCCAGTTCGGTGAACAGCTGCTGGCGGCTGCGCTGCCCGGTCTCGGTCAGCGGCAGCTCCGGCAGCGGGCCATCGGGCGGGTAGCCGGACAGATCGAAGTTGCCCAGCATGCGCGAGAGCAGCGCGATGCCCACCTCCGGCTCCACCAGCTGCTGGAACTGCTCGAATTTTTCCTGCGCTTCGGCCTGGCTCTGCCCCACCACGATGAACACCCCGGGCAGCACCTTCAAGGCATCGCGCGGCCGGCCGAACTGCGCCAGCCGCCCCTTGAGGTCGGCATAGAACGCCTGCGCCTTGGCCAGCGAGGATTGCGCGGTGAACACCACCTCGGCGGTCTCTGCCGCCAGTGCACGCCCCGGCTCGGACGAGCCGGCCTGTACCAGCACCGGGTGCCCCTGCGGCGCACGCGCGATATTGAGCGGTCCACGCACCTGGAAATGCGCGCCGCGGTGGTCGAGCACGTGCGCACGCGCCGGGTCGTGATGCAGGCCGGCGGCCTGGTCGGCGATGAAGGCATCGTCGTCCCAGCTGTCCCACAGCCCGGCCACCACCTGCTGGAATTCGCGCGCCCGCGCATAGCGCTCGGCATGCACGTAGTGCGCGTCGCGATTGAAGTTCAGCGCTTCGTCGGCGGCATCGGAGGTGACCAGGTTCCAGCCGGCACGCCCGCCGGACAGATGATCCAGCGAGGCGAACTTGCGCGCCACGTGATACGGCTCGTTGTAGCTGGTGGTCATGGTGGCGATCAGCCCGATACGTTCGCTCGCCACGGCCAGGGCGCTGAGCAGGGTCAGCGGCTCGAACAGGCTGGAACGCGCCATGCGTGGCGCGATCGGCCCGCCGGCCGCGGCCAGGCTGTCGGCGACGAACACCGCATCGAACTTCGCCGCCTCGGCGATGCGCACCATCTCGCGGTACTGCGCAAAATCCAGCGTGTCTGCGCTCACCTGCGGGTGACGCCATGCCGCCACGTGGTGGCCGGTCGCCATCAGGAAGGCCCCCAGCGACAGCTGACGCGGCGCGCTCATCGCCACTCACCGCAGGTTGGCTGCCTGCTTTGATCGAACACTGGTTGCCACTGCATCCAACGCATCCTCAAAAATCCTTGTGCAATTGCAGGCCGACATAGCGCTGGTCATCGCGCGGCACCAGCCGGTAGACATTGCCGGTGGCATTGGCCAATAGCGGCGCATAAGACCGATCGCCCAGATTGCGGCCCAGCAGCGCCACCCGCCAGCCATGCGCGTCGTCGGCCAGCGCGACACTGGCGTTCCAGATCGCATATGGGCCCTGGATGGTCTGGGGGGTCTGGCTGAGGTCGTACTGCACACTGTCCTGCCAGCTCACATCACCGTTCACCTCCAACGCCAGGCTGCCGCGCAGCGGCACGCGGTAGGCCGCGCGCAGGTTGCCCTTCCAGTCCGGCGAGAACGGCAGCGGCCGGCCATCGACATTGCAGTTGGCCGCCGCCGCTGCCGGGCAGGCGAAGCGCTGGATGCGGGCCTGCGTGTAGGCCAGCGACGAGGCCAGACTGAGCCGCTCGGTGGGCCGATACTCCAGATCCAGCTCCAGGCCCTGCGTGCGGACCTGCCCGGCATTGATCAGCCGCGTCACCACCTGCCCGGCCACGGTGTCGAAGAAATTGGCCTGGTAATTGGCGTAGTCGGTATGGAACAGCGCCAGGTTCGCGCTGAGCCGGTCGTCCAGCGCACGCGCCTTCAGGCCCAGCTCCCAGGCGTTGGAGGTTTCCGGCTTCAACGCCGGCGTGTCGCGCGGCTGCATGTTGAAGAACACGTTGTAGGCCGGGCCCTTGTAGCCGCGCGAATAGGTGAGATAGCCGGTGGCGCGCGCATCGATGTCGTACTGCAGGCCGGCACGTCCGGACACGCCATCTTCGGCGGTGCTGCCATTGCTTGCGGTGGCCGGCTGGATGCCGGTGACCGCGGTGGCGGAGCTGGACACGCGCTGGTGGCGGTAATCCAGCGTATCGCGGGTGACACGCGCGCCGAGCAAGGCGCGCAGGTCCGGCCGCCAATGCCAGGTCGCCTCGCCGAACGCCGCATAGGTGGCTGCCCGCGTTGCGTAATCGGCCACGCCCACATTGCTGGCGGTCGGCGTCGTCACGGTGCGGCGATAGGTCTCGTCGTTGCGCGCATGCAGGTAGTACAGGCCGGCCACGGCCTCCACCGCGCGATCGCGCGGAGTCTGCACGCGCAGCTCCTGCGAATACTGCGTATAGCCCAGGTCGCCACGGTCGTGCGAGGACGGAAACGCGGCGCTGCGCTGGGCGGTGCGGTCGCCATCCTGGAACTGGGTGTTGTCCCATTGCCGCCATGCGCTGATCGAGGTCAGCAGCACCTCGCCGATGTGCTGGTCCAGCTGCAGCGAGGCGCCCTTGTTGGTGTCGTCCAGGAACGTGCGGTAATCGCTATTGATCTGCCGGTTGTCGGCACCGGCACGCACCGGCGCGAGCGCGGCGGCGAAGTCGGCGCGCGTACTGGCCACCACCACGCCGCTGGGCGCATCGCCATGCGCGCGCAAATAGTCAGCGAGCAGGGTGGCGCTGAAGTCCGGTGTCGGGGTCAGGTCCAGCCGCAGCCGCGCACCGGCACGCCGGTAGCCGTTGACGGTCTGTCCATCGGCCATGTTGCGCACATTGCCGCCGTAGTCGGCCCACAACGCGGACACGTTCGCCTTCAGCACTTCCGGCACCAACGCGCCGCCGACGCTGGCGCGGACGCGGTCTTCTCCGCCGCCACCGAAATGCGCGTAATCGACGTAGCCACCCAATGCCTCCGGCGCCGGTTTGCTGACGATATTGAGCACGCCGGCCGATGCGTTCTTGCCGAACAGGGTGCCCTGCGGCCCGCGCAGGACTTCGATGCGTTCGACATCCAGCAGATCCAGGGTGGCCTGGCCGGGGCGGCCCAGCACCACGCCATCGATCACCGTGGCCACGCTGGGCTCCACGCCCGGCGAGGTGGAGATGGTGCCCACGCCACGCAGGAACAGCGAGGTGTCCTTGTTGGAAGCACCGGTGCGGAACGTCAGGCTGGGCACCAGGGCCGGCAGGTCGGCCACGCTGTTGCGATTCTCGCGCTCCAGGGTCTGGCCCTGGACCACCGAGACCGCTACCGGTACCTGCTGCAAGGTGGTTTCGCGGCGTGTGGCGGTCACCTTCACCGCACCCAGGGTCTGCGCAGCTCCCTCCGGCGCGGCAGCGGCTTCGCCCACGTCGTCCGCAAGGGCCGGTGTACATGCCAGGGCCAGGCTCCACGCCAGCACCTGCGGCCTTGCGAACAACCTCGATGCAGAAGCGCTCCTTGCAGGGAGCCGGTGGTGCACGGGCATGTAGGTCCTCTGTCTTACGGCGATGGGGGTTGGGTGCTCAAGGGCACGCTGTTGCAGCATCCGGGCATGGCCCGCTGCGGCGAAGCCATCTCGACCATGCATGGCGCTCCGGCATGCTGTTTGCCAGCGCTGCGAGCGTCAAATAACCAATGTTTGGGTGCTTATTCCCCAGGCAGTGCGGGGTGGATTGCAGGTGCCGCCGGGCCAGCACTGCCGCGATCGCTGCGCGTCTGCCACCGACCGGCGATAATGCGCCGATGGATGCACCCAAGCCCTGGTATCTCTATCTGCTGCTGTGTCGCAATGGCAGCTATTACGCCGGGATCACCAACGACCTGGAGCGGCGCTTCCAGGCGCATGTGCGTGGCACCGGTGCGCGTTACACGCGCGCCAATCCGCCGTTGCAATTGCTGGCCAGCCACCGGTATCCGGACCGTGCCAGCGCCTCGCGCGCCGAGTGCGCACTCAAGCGGCAGCCACGCGCACGCAAGCTGGATTGGCTGTTGACGCAGCCGCAGGGCATCGCCGGGTCACAGCCTGCTGACACCTCGATCACGCCCGGCTAGCCACGCCTTTCCTACGCTGCAATGCCATGCAACCGCGGAGCAGCGCATGCATTACCAGCTCTATTACTGGACCGGCCTGCAGGGCCGCGGCGAATTCGTCCGTCTGGCCCTGGAAGATGCCGGCGCCGCCTATACCGACGTGGCGCGCGTGGAGGGCGACGAGGTCATGCCCCCCTTCTTGGAAGGCAAGCAGCCGGGCGCGCAGCCGTTCGCCCCGCCCTTTCTGCGGGCAGGCGAAGTCGTGGTGGCGCAGGTGGCAGCGATCCTGCATTTTCTGGGTACGGCACTGCAGCTGGTCCCCGACGACGACGCGCAGCGCCTGCAGGCGCTTCAATTGCAGATGACCATCGCCGACCTGGTGGCCGAGGTGCACGACACCCATCATCCGATCGCCACCGGCCTGTATTACGAAGACCAGAAGGCCGAAGCCGCCAAGCGTGCCGGGGATCTGCGCAACAATCGCCTGCCCAAGTTCCTCGGCTATTTCGAACAGGTGGTACAGCAGGCCGGCGGGACATCCGCATTGGACGTGCACTCGTACGTGGATCTGTCGCTGTTTCAACTGCTCGGCGGGCTGGACTACATGTTCCCGCAGCGGATGGCGACCTTGGCGAAGGATATCCCGGGTCTGCGCACCGTGCAGCAGCGCGTAGCAACGCGCCCACGCATTGCCGCCTACCTCGCCTCCGAACGGCGCGTGGCGTTCAACACCAACGGCATCTTCCGCCACTATCCGGAGCTTGATGCTGCGTAGGTCTTGGAACTGCATTCGGCAATGTTGGCCGGTGCACCGCCTGCCGGAATGGCTGACGGTGCGATGCCTCGTAACTGGCGCTCACGCCAATCGCATGGTCCTGGATGATCCGGCGGGCTGTGCATGCCAACAGACGCAACGGCCGATGCCACGCACCACCACCGACGCGACTGCATGACCACAGGTGCGCAGGTCCGGTCCACGCCAGACATGGGATCAACGCGTCTGCAACAAGGCCGCACGAATGCGCTGCAGCTGCGCCTTCACCGCACGCGCTTGCTCCGGACCCAATCGTACGATGGCCTTCTGCCCGACCGACAATCCTTCCAGCGCCGGGTCCGCGAAGCGATAACGGCCACGCTCGTCGCGCACCACCGCAACCGGCTGCGCCGGGTCCGGTGTGCGCAACAGGTGGTCGATCACGTCCACCACGCGGTCGTTGAAATAACGGTCCGGTGCGCCCAGGTTGGCGTAGGCCTGCTGAAACAACGGATAGAAGCGCACATAGCTGCGCACCAGCGCCTGTGCATCCACGCCGGCGAATGCGGCGACATACGGTGTGTAGCGGCTGGCATTGGCGTGATCGATGACCGTGCGATCGGCAGCGGTGCTCACCAGCAGTTCGCCCGAGACCGGCTGCAGCACCGAGGCGCGGCGGCTGATGCTGGGCTGGGTGAGGTTGTCGATCATCACCACCACACGCTCGATCAGGTGTGGCCGCAACACGAGCGACAGCGCCGCATCGTCGGGCACCAGATCCAGCAGCGCCTGCCATGCGGCGTCATCGCTCTGCGCCAATGCGGGAATTGCCGCATCGGCGGCATCGGCCGATGGCGCCTGCACCGGATGCCGCGGCGCAGCGGGAGTGGCAGGCGATGGAGTGACCGCAGCAGCCACCGCGCTGGCGGTCTGGCTGATGGGTGCTGGCAGCGCACCCGATGTCTGGCGTGGCCCGCTGAACAGCCACCAGGCGGCGCCGGCAATCAATGGTACGGCCAACAGCCACGGCCAGCGCGACGGCTTGGTTTGCATCATGGAACTCCTTGCATCGACAACATCCAGGATATGACCATCAGATGTTGCAAGGGTTCCATCGATCTGCCGCCGCAGCGGCATTCATCGCGCGTGCATGGCGACGCGATGCGCATGAGCGCCGAAAACGTCTGGCCAATTCCGCAGGGGCGCTCCCTCCGAACGCGCGCGCCCTCAGGCAAGCACCCCAACCCACGCTCTACCGCGCAATCCGAAGCAATGGCGCACGTTGCGAAGCACCACGCGCCATTCGCCGTGCCGTCAACCGGCGAAGTTCAGTCGCGCATTCACCCATGCCGCCACGATCGCAGCCGCCGCCTGCTGGGCCTGGTGTTCCGGCAAGCGCTTCTCGCGCACCAGCCAGGCGGCGGTATCTGCACGCACCTTCGGCAACAGCGCGCGCACCGCCTTGCGATCTGCGGCCGGCCACTCGCTGTCTTCGCCACTCCAGGCGGCAATCGCCTTGTCCGGGTCATCTCCGTAGCGCTTGCGCAAGGCCGGTTGCAGATACAGCAGCGGCGACACCGATGCACGCAACGCAATCACGCTCCACTCGGCGTAGCTGGCATAGCGGATGGTGCCGGCGTCCTTGCTCAGGGCTTCGATCAAGGAATCGAAGCCTTCGTCCAGCTGCTTCCAGCTGGGCAACGCGAACAGCCCGCCCGGCGCCTCGCAGACCGGGGCGAACGAATCGCGCGTGGAGCCGTACAACGGCCCGAATGCCACGTACGCCGGCTCACCCACCGCCGCGAAGACAAAACAATGCACGTAGGGCCGGTTGCCACTGCCATCGCGCTCGATCCACATGCGCAGCAGCGTGAGCACCTTCTCCGGATTCTGCGCATCAGGGCCTGCTCCGGCATCGTCCAGCATCGAGGCGGCAAACTCGTCGACTTTGCGCAAGGCCTTGCGCGCGCGCTCGAAGCGCGCGGTCGCCAGCGCGGCATCCACGCCGGCGGCCGGCACGAACCGATGCAGATATGCCAGCCACGCCGAGGCCAGTGGAGCGTCGTACGCCTGCAGTTGGCGCGCCGCCTCTGCAGGCCTGGCGGGAATGCTGGCGATGCTGCGGTCCAGCACCTGTTGCTGGGCAGCGAGGGCCTTGGCCAGCACATCGGCCCTGGTGGTGAGGCTGCGTTGCAGGCAGTCGTCCGGCCTGGCTGCGCGCAGGCATTGCGCTGCCGCAGCCAGGCGCGTTGCTGCTCGCGCACGCCGGCCACCGCGGTGCGCGGCGTGGTCAGCACCAGCTCCTGGTAACGCTCGTCCAGCTGCTCGTCCAGCAGGCCAAGCGCAGGCACCGCACACAGGCGTTCTTCTACCGGCGTGCTCGCCCGTTTGCAGTCGAACGACGCTGCCCACGCGCCGCTGGCACCCAGTGCCAACGCAGCGCCAAGCAACCATTGCAGCGCGCAGGACCGGCGCGTCATTGCACAGCCTGCTTGCGCGCCGGCAGCAGCGACAGTAGCAACAAGGTCACTGCCAGCGCGACGTAGGCGCCGACGAACTGCCAGCTGATCACCCGCGCCAGCCCCTGCAGCGACCAGGGCAGATAGATGCCGCCGCGCGGGTCCACCGAGTGGATCAGCCCGAACAGGGTCAACCCGGCGGCGACCAGCAGGAATACCGCGCCGCGTCGCAGGCGGCCATCGATCATTGCCGCCACCGTGGCGATCCACAGCATCGCGGTGATGATGAAGCCGTTGCCCAGCGCGAAGATCACCGCCAGTTCCGGCAGGCCATGGCCGTCCACCTGCGTGGTCAGCGCCACCAGTTGATCCTGCGCCATCCAGCCCGGCGCCTTGATGGTCAGCAGGTACGCCACCGATGGCAGGAACCCCAGCACCATGGCACCGGCATGCTGCCGGGGCGTGGCCTGGAACGCCTGGGTGGTGATGTCGATGGACACATACACGATGATCGGCGCCAGCACCGCCAGCGGCAGCCACTGCACCAGCCCGCTGATGATGCCCAGCATGCCGCCGATGCCGACGAACAGCCCCGTCAGCAAGGTGTAGCCCGAGCGCGCCCCCATGTGCTTGTACGCGGGCTGTCCGATGTAGGGCGTGGTCTGTGCCACGCCGCCGCAGACCCCGGCCACCAATGTGGCGAAGGCTTCCACCAGCAGGATGTCGCGGGTGCGGTAATCGTCGCCGGCCGCGCGCGCGCTTTCGCTGACGTTGATGCCGCCCACCACCATCAACAGGCCGAACGGCAGCAGCAACGGCAGATACGCCACCGTGGCCGGCAATCCATCGATGAAGCCCAGGTTCGGCAGCGGCAGCACGATCTGCGGCGCCGTCCACGCCGGCACGGTGAAGCCCGGCGCGCCCAGCCCGGCCAGGCCAAGCCCGTAATACAGCGCGGTGCCGATCACGAAGGCCACCAGCACGCCCGGCAGCTTGGTCGGCAAGCGGCCCTTGGCCAGCAGCACGTACAGCAACAGGCCCAAGGTGACGAAGCCCGCCACCGGCGAGCGCAGCGTTTCCAGCAGCGGCAGCAGGCCCATCAGCACCAGCGCGATGCCGGCGATGGAGCCGAGCAGCGCCGCACGCGGCAGCGCGCGGGTCACCGCCTCGCCCACGAACGACAGCACCAGCTTGAGCAGGCCCATCACCACCAGTGCGGCCATGCCGAGCTTCCAGGTGGCGATCGCCGCCGCCTGCGGGTCCAGCCCCTGTGCCTTGAAGCCGGCAAACGCCGGGCCCAGCACCAGCAGCGCCATGCCGATGCTGGTGGGCGCATCCAGCCCCAGCGGCATGGCGGTGACGTCGTCGCGCCCGCTGCGGGCAGCCAGCCGCCGCGCCATCAAGGTGTACAGCAGGTTGCCCACCAGCACCCCGAACGCGGTACCGGGGAACATGCGCCCGAACACCACCTCGGCGGGAAACTGGAAGATGCCCACCAGCGCCATCGCAATGAAGCCCAGGATGGAGAGATTGTCGACCACCAGGCCGAAGAAGCCATTGAGGTCGCCGGCGACGAACCAGCGCGGCGCTGCCGCAGGACGCGAAGAGGGAACCGACATGAGAACCAGGGAGCGTGGGGGTCGGCCGATGGTAGCCGCTGCCTCCCGGCCGCGACAGCGCCGCGGTGGATCAGGGCATGCCGCCGCGGCCACGCTGGCGCCGGGCGCCTGCCGCAGCGACCGGCCAGCGTTGCCTTACCGCATCGCCTCGTCGGCGCGGATCCAGCCCTCGATCATCGCGTGGCTGGCACTGCGATAACGCACCCGCACCCGCGACTGGTCCGCGCTCACGTCCAGCGCCTGCAGGCGATCGCCCTCGATCACATAACGCCGCGTGGTGGCCGCCGTGGCCGTGGCATACAACGGCAGCCGCGGCACCTGCACCTGGAACGTGGCCGGCCTGGGCGCGTCCAGGCTCTGCCCGATGGCCGTGTCGATCACCGCACCGTGCGCATCGAAGCGCGGCCACACCGAGAACGGCATGCCATCCTCGCTACCCGGGCCCAGCAGCTCCTGGATGGCGGGCGACTCGATGCGCTGCTGGGTCGTGTATACATACAAGCGCCCATCGGGGCCGTAGCGATAGACATCGGCGTACCACATCGGGCCGCTGCGACAGGAACTGCTCAGGCTGCGCTGCTGCGGCTCCGGGGTCAGATTCCAGAAGCCCTCGCATTGCACTGCCGGGCGCGCAGGCGCGGTCAACGGCTGGAAGCGCCGTTGCGTCGGGTCGAACAGGAACACGAGCGTCGCTTCATTGACCTGACCCAGCATCGCGGTCACCGCCAGATCGCGGTGCCCGTCGAAGTTGTAATCGTCGCTGCGGACACGTCCCCCGCCCTCACCATCATCCACATCCGCGTCCAGCCATTGCTCGCTGCCACCGGGCGAAAGCACCACATGCAGGCGCGCGCCGATGAGGTCGGCGATTGCGTGCGTGTTCGCGTCGATCGCGACGCGCACAGGGCCGTCTGCCGCTGCCGCGACATCCCCCTGCATGCCGAGCGCGGCACCCAAGGCCATGCGCAGCGCAGCGCCAAGACACCTCGGCAGCCAGTGCCGAATTAGCACGCGTATCGACAGGCTCAGAACGACACCTCCACCGGCTGCCGCGACCACAGCACCGACTGGTGACCGGTAGCCTGTTTCCAGGCCAGCCGGATCGCCTCGATGTCGTTGCGCCGCTGCGGGGTGTCCTCGTGCAGGATCACCAGCACCTTGGTGCCCAGCCGGTTCGGCTCCTTGGCGCCGCGGAACAGCCACTGGCCATAGGCATCGAACACGGTCAGCCCGTCCGGGAAGCGCGGGGTCACTTCCTTGTCCAGGAATGCGCGCCACTGCGCCTCGCCGATGGTGCGGGTCTGCGGGCGGTCGGCCGGGCCGGTTTCCTCGCCTACACCGAAGTACAGCTCGCTGCGCACCCAACCCTGCGCTGCGGCCGGCCGCGCCGCATCGCCCTGCAGGCTGGCGGTGGTGGAGGCCGGTGCGCCGGCGGGCGTGGTCGCGCAGGCGCTCAGGGCCAGCACGACGGCAAACAGGCAGGACGGCAACGACTTCATCGACTTCTCCACAACAGGTTCGGGGGCAGGCTCATGCGGCCCGGGCATCAGCTGATGCCGCCATGCGCGCACTGTGGCATCTCGCACAGGCCTGAACAACGCGATAATATCTCTCCATCCGGATGAATGTGGACAATCCGCCCCCAGCGCCCAGCCCGGCCGGATGCCGAGCGAGTGGCGCCTCGAAGTCGCAGTGCAGGAGAAACAGCATGACCCGCCCCACCCTTTCGGTGATCGGCCTGGCCGTGGCCACGGTGTTGAGCGCCAGCGCGCAGGCCCAGCAAGCCGATACCGGCGCCACCACCCTGGACACCGTGATCGTCACCGGCACCCGTGCCAGCGATCGCACCGTGCTGGAATCGACCGTGCCGGTGGACGTGCTCACCGCCGAAGACATCCGCAAGGCGGGCGTGGTCAATGGCGAGCTGGGCAGCGCACTGCAGGCCCTGCTGCCCTCGTTCAACTTCCCACGCCAGTCCAACTCCGGCGGCGCCGACCATATCCGCGCCGCCCAGCTACGCGGGCTCTCGCCCGACCAGGTGCTGGTGCTGGTCAACGGCAAGCGCCGCCACACCTCGGCGCTGGTCAATACCGACAGCAAGATCGGCAAGGGCACCACGCCGGTGGATTTCAACTCCATCCCGATCAACGCCATCAAGCGCATCGAAGTGCTGCGCGACGGTGCCGGCGCGCAGTACGGCTCCGACGCGATCGCCGGCGTCATCAACGTGATCCTGGACGACAACCCCGAGCGCGGCGAACTGGAAGCCAGCTTCGGCGCCTACAACACCGATGTGGAACCGATCGGCCGCCGCGTCACCGATGGCCAGACCAGCTACGCCAGCGCCAAGGTCGGCTCGCTGCTGGGCGATGACGGCGGCTTCTTCAAGGTCGGCCTGGAGCTGAAGAATCGCGAGGCCACCAATCGTGCCGGCTTGGACCAGATTCCGCCGTTCGAGGAGCAGACCCCGGCCAATCTGGCGCTGGCCGGCCGGCGCAATTACGTGCTCGGCGATGGCGCCACCAAGGGCTTGAACGCCTGGCTCAACACCAAGGTGCCTTTCAGCGACAGCGGCGAGTTCTACGCCTTCGCCACCTACAACCAGCGCGATACCCAAGGCGCCAACTATTTCCGCTACCCGGACAGCAGCGCCAACTGGCGCGAGCTCTATCCCAACGGCTACCGGCCGATTTCCGAAGGTGAGAACCGCGATCTGCAGGCGGTCGCCGGCGCGCGCGGGCAATGGGGCAGCTGGGATTACGATGCCAGCGTCAACTATGGCCGCAACGACTTCACCTACCGGCTGCGCAATTCGCTCAACGCCTCGCTGGGGCCGACCAGTACCACGCGCTTCAAGACCGGCGATTTCGCCTTCGCGCAGACCGTGGGCAATGTCGACCTGACCCGCGTGTTCGATGCGGCCGGCGCCACCCACACCTTCGGCACCGGTGCCGAATTCCGCCGCGAGCAGTACCGCACCCACGCCGGCGACCCGGCCAGCTACGCCGCCGGCCCGTTCACCGACCGCCCCACCGGCTCGCAGGCCGGCGGCGGCCTCACCCCGCAGGACGAGGCCGACCTGTCGCGCAACGTGGCCAGCGCCTATGCCAATGTCTCCAGCCAGTTCGGCGACAAGCTCTCCACCGACCTGGCCGGCCGCTACGAGCATTACCAGGACTTCGGCAGCCAGTGGACCGGCAAGCTGGCCGCGCGCTACGCGTTCGCCCCGGCGTTCGCGCTGCGTGGCGCCATCTCCAACAACGTGCGTGCGCCCTCGCTCAGCCAGATCGGTTACGAAGCCACCTCCACCGGCTACGACGCCGCCGGCCGGCTGACCCAGGGCCGCCTGCTGTCGGTCAACAACCCGATCGCCCGTGCGCTGGGCGCCACCGACCTGAAGCCGGAAAAATCGCTCAATTACAGCCTGGGCTTCACCAGCCAGCTGAGCGACCATTTCGACCTGTCGCTGGATTTCTTCCAGATCGACATCGACGACCGCATCGCGTTGTCCGAAGACATCACCGGCGATGCGTTGACCAGCTTCGTGCAGCAGAACTTCGGCGTGACCGGCGTGCAGAGCGCCAGCTACTTCCTCAATGCCGCCGACACCCGCACGCGCGGCGCCGAGCTGGTGGCCAACTGGCGTCAATACGCTTTCGGCGGCGACCTGCTGCTCACCGGCACCTACAGCTACGCCAAGACCGAACTGGAAAACATCATCGCCACCCCGGCGCAGGTGCTGGCGTTGAACCCGGACTATGCGCTGTTCGGCGTGGAAGAAAGCAATACGCTCACCGATGCCGCGCCGCGCACCCGCGCCGCGCTTGCCGCCAACTGGAGCAACCAACGCTGGAACCTGCAGACGCGCGTCAACCGTTACGGCAGCGCCACCCGCGTGTTCGACTTCGGCGGTGGCTTCGTGCCGCGCCAGACCTATGGCGCGGAATGGCAACTGGACCTGGAAGCCGAATATCACCTGGGCACGCAATGGACGCTGGCCATCGGCGGGCAGAACATCCTGGACAACTATTCGGACCGCTCAATCGACGACATCGCCTACTTCGGCAACCTGCCCTACGACGTGCTGTCGCCCATCGGCAGCAACGGCGCGTACTGGTATGGGCGGGTGCGGTATACGTTTTGAGCCGGGATTGGGGATTCGGGATTTGGGATTGGCAAGAGCAGCATTGCCACGAATCCCCAATCCCCCAATCCAGATTCGCCTCGCCCGCACGATGACATCGTCCAGGCAATCGGCACTCGTTGGCATTGGAGATTCGAGATTGGCAGGCGTGGCCCTGCCATGCATACCCGGTGCTCAAGGCAGTAGCGGACTGACTGGCAGGGCCATGGCGCACTCCATCAAAGGCGGTTCGGGATCGGGAATGGCGCGCCCTGCTTTGCACGAATCCCCAATCCCGACTCCCCAATCCCCGCCGTTCCATAACCTGAATCTCACACCGCCTTGCGCACACTGCCGCGATGGCAGACGTGCATCCCCCCCTCCCGTCGCCGCCATTGCTGGACGATGCCTGCGCATTGTTCCTGGACGTGGACGGCACCCTGATCGATTTTGCCGACAGCCCCGAAGCGGTGCGGCTCCTGCCTGAGGTGCGTACGGCCATCGGCCGCCTCAGCGCGCGCCTGGATGGCGCCATCGCCCTGGTCAGCGGGCGGCCGCTGGCGCAGCTCGATGCCCTGTTCCATCCCCTGATCCTCCCGGCCGCCGGCCTGCACGGCCACGAGCTGCGCACCGACACAGCCGCGCGCGCAGCGATGCCGCAGGACACGTCCGAGTGGCTGCATGGCCTGCATCGACGCGCCGCTGCGCTCACCCACCGGCATCCCGGGGTGCTGGTCGAAGACAAGGGCGTCAGCGTGGCACTGCACTGGCGCGCGCAGCCGCTGGCCGGGCCCGACGTGCTCGCCTTCGCGCAGGATGAAATCGCCCGGCTCTCCGGTTATCGCCTGCAGCCGGGCGATCATGTCGTGGAGTTCGTGCCCGAAGGCAGCAACAAGGGCCTGGCGGTGGAACAACTGATGCAGCAAGGCGCCTTCGCCGGTCGCACGCCGGTGTTCGTGGGCGACGACCTCACCGACGAATTCGGCTTCGAGGCCGCCAACCGGCTCGGCGGCTGGAGCGTGCTGGTCGGCGACCGTGCCCAGACCAGCGCGCGCTATCGCGTGCCGGGTACTGCCGCCGTCCACGCGTGGCTGCAGCAGAACGCGCACGGCGCCTGAGCGCCCACTTTTTCCCTTGTCATTGCATTAGGAGTGTTGGGACTTCATGACCGAGCCAAACCTGGACCTGGGCGTCATCGGCAATTGCAGCTTCGGCGCATTGGTGGATCGGCAGGCACGCGTGGTGTGGAGTTGCCTGCCCGCCTTCGATGGCGACCCGGCCTTCTGCACGCTGCTGTCGCCCAAGACCGAGGGCGGCGACTTCGCCGTGGAACTGGAGGATTTCGAAAGCAGCGAGCAGCACTATCTGCCCAATACCGCCGTGCTGCGCACGGTGCTGCGCGACAGCAAGGGTGGCGAAATCGAGGTGATCGATTTCGCACCGCGCTGGCGCAATAACGGCCGCTTCTATCGGCCGGTGAGCATCATCCGCCAGATCCGCCCCCTGGCCGGCAACCCGCGCATCATCGTGCGCGCGCGCCCGCTGGCCGACTGGGGTGGCCGCACGCCCGAGACCACCTGGGGCAGCAACCATATCCGCTGGGTGCTGCCGGAATTCACCCTGCGCCTGACCACCGACGTGCCGGTGCGCTTCGTGCGCGACGGATTGCCGTTCGTACTCAGCCACCCGGTCAGCCTGGTGCTGGGCGTGGACGAATCGCTGACCCGCTCGCTCACCGGCTACGTGCAGGAAGCGCAGGAACGCACCGAAGAATACTGGCGCGAGTGGGTGCGCTATCTGTCCATTCCGCTGGACTGGCAGGAGGCGGTGATCCGCAGCGCGATCACGCTCAAGCTGTGCCAGTACGAGGACAGCGGCGCCATCATCGCCGCAATGACCACCTCGATTCCGGAAGCGCCCAACACCCCGCGCAACTGGGATTACCGCTATTGCTGGCTGCGCGATGCCGCCTTCGTGGTGCGCGCGCTCAATCGCCTGGGCGCCACCCGCACGATGGAGCAGTTCATCGGCTACATCTTCAACATCGCCACCACCGACGGCACCATGCAGCCGCTGTACGGCATCGGCTTCGAATCGCAGCTGGAAGAACACGAAGTCGAAACGATGGCCGGGTATCGCGGCATGGGCCCGGTACGCCGCGGCAACCTGGCCTGGATCCAGCAGCAGCACGATGTCTATGGCAGCGTGGTGCTGGCCTCCACGCAGCTGTTCTTCGACCTGCGCCTGAAGGATCAGGGCGATGCGGATACCTTCCGCCGCCTGGAGCCGCTGGGCGAGCGCGCCTACGCGCTGCACAACGTGCCCGATGCCGGCCTATGGGAGTTCCGCGGCCGCGCCGAGGTGCATACCTACACCGCGGCGATGTGCTGGGCGGCCTGCGACCGCTTGTGCAAGATCGCCGACCGCCTGGTCTTGCCCGAACGCAGCGCGTACTGGCGCCAGCGCGCCGACAGCATCCGCGAGCGCGTCCTGGGCGAGGCCTGGAGCGAAGAGCACGGCCATTTCACCGACACGCTCGGCGGCCATCGCCTGGATGCCTCGCTGTTGTTGCTGGCCGATATCGGCATCGTCGCCAACGACGACAGCCGCTTCGTGCGCACGGTCGAAGCGGTGGGCCGCGTGCTCAAGCATGGCGATGCGCTGTACCGCTACATCGCACCGGACGACTTCGGCGAGCCGGAAACCAGCTTCACCATCTGCACGTTCTGGTACATCGATGCGCTGGCGGCGATCGGCCGCAAGGACGAGGCGCGTGAATTGTTCGAGCGTATTCTCTCGCGCCGCAATCACCTGGGCTTGCTGTCCGAAGACCTATCGTTCGAAGACGGCGAAGCCTGGGGCAATTTCCCGCAGACCTATTCGCACGTCGGTTTGATCATCGCAGCGATGCGCTTGTCGCGGAGCTGGCAGGAGGCGTCATGAGTCGTTTGGTGGTGGTATCCAATCGCGTCGCGGTCCCGGGCGAAACCCGGGCCGGCGGCCTGGCGGTGGGGTTGCTGGCCGCGCTCAAGGAGCGTGGCGGCATGTGGTTCGGCTGGAGCGGCAAGACCGTGCGCGGCGACAGCGGCGGCATGCACGAGCAGAGCGAAGGCGACATCACCTTCGTCACCATGGACCTCAACAAGCGCGACATCGATTCGTACTACAACGGCTTCGCCAACCGCACGCTGTGGCCGCTGCTGCACTTCCGGCTGGACCTGGTCGATTACGACCGCGCCACCCGCGAAGGCTACATGCGCGTCAACCGGCTGTTCGCCGAGAAACTGGCGCCGCTGCTGAAGGACAGCGACACCTTGTGGATCCACGACTACCACATGATCCCGCTCGGGGCGATGCTGCGCGAGCTGGGCGTGGGCTGCAAGATGGGCTTTTTCCTGCATGTTCCGATGCCATCGGCGGATCTGGTGCAGGCGATGCCCGATCACGCGCGCCTGTTCAGCACCTTCTATGCCTACGACCTGGTCGGCTTCCAGACACAGCGCGATGCCGAGCGCTTCAAGGCCTACGTGCGCCTGTTCGGCGGCGGGCGCGTGCTGGACGGCGATCTGGTCGAAGGCCCCGGCGGGCGTCGCTTCACTGCGGCGGCGTTTCCCATCGGCATCGATACCGACCTGATTGCCAACCAAGCCAAGGCCTCGGTCGGCAAGCAATCGGTGCGCGACCTGCGCGAGAGCCTGCGTGGGCGCCAGCTCGCCATCGGTGTGGATCGGCTGGATTATTCCAAGGGCCTGCCCGAACGCTTCCTGGGCTTCGAGCGCTACCTGGAGCGCTATCCGGATCAATCCGGCAGCCTCACGTATCTGCAGATCGCGCCGGTCTCGCGCGGCGATGTCACCGAATACCGCCAGTTGCGCGGTCAGCTGGAGCAGATCGCCGGCCATATCAACGGCGGGCATGCCGAGCCGGACTGGACGCCGCTGCGCTACGTCAACCAGAACTTCAGCCACGCCACGTTGACCGGCTTCTATCGTGCCGCATCGGTGGGCCTGGTGACGCCGCTGCGCGACGGCATGAACCTGGTGGCCAAGGAGTTCGTTGCTGCGCAGGACCCCGAAAATCCGGGCGTTCTGGTGTTGTCGCTGCTGGCCGGCGCGGCCGACGAAATGAAGGAAGCGCTGCTGGTCAACCCGCACGATCTGGACGGCGTGGCCGATGCGATCGCAACCGCGGCGAGCATGCCGCTGGCAAGCCGCATCGAGCGCTGGCACGGGATGATGGACCACTTGCGCAAGAACAACATCGGTCACTGGCGCCAACGCTACCTACAGGCACTGGCCGAGGTCTGAGCCAGGCTCGGCGCGCCCAGACGCACCGCGATCGGGCAATGCATCCTTCTCCCGCCGGGAGAAGGTGCCCGAAGGGCGGATGAGGGTACGTGTGCATGTAAGCATGAAAGATCTCAGCGTCTACAGATCCCGATTTTCAAATCCCAAAATTCCCGCTTCATCGTTTGAGTCAATAGCGAAATAGAGCTACCCCAGAATCATGCATTCGCCGCCACATGCGAATGCCGCCCGAACCCACGGGCATCCACCGCAGACTCACATTCCCTCTGAATTTGAACAATTTCAGCGTTCCATGCTCACAGGTTGGAACGCTGGTTCCTATTCCGTCACGGACGCGACAGGAGCAAGGGTCTAAAATGCCGCGATGATTAGTGCTGAAGGACCCTGGGAGGGGCTGCGCGTTCATGTCCAGGTTGCCGGCAGTCTTTGCCACCGAGCGACCTTTCTCCCTCCACGACTTGTCGCCCGCTGCGGCCCAAGTCCTTCCTGACATCTCAAAATGACTGATCAATCCTCAAAACGTGGGCTAGGCGCCTGGTTGCTGGTGGCCTATGCCGTGGTGATCGCCGTGCTCGGTGCGGTGCTCGCCTACGAAGGCGGGCGCCTGGTGGCCGTCGGTGGTTCCTGGTACTACCTGCTGGCAGGTATCGCGCTGCTGCTGGCGGGCGTGCTGCTGGCGGCGGGCAAGCGCGCGGGCCTGTGGCTGTTCGGCGCCACGCTGGCCGCCACCATTGCCTGGGCACTGTGGGAAGTGGGCCTGGATGGCTGGGGCCTGGTCCCGCGTCTGGCCTGGATCTCGGTGCTGGGCCTGGTGCTGCTGCCGTTCTGGGGCGTGGCGCGTCGGCGCATGCAGCCGCTGTCCGGTGCAGGCTATGTGGTGGTCACCGGCGTGCTGCCGGTGCTGGGCGCAGCACTGATCCTGTGGCCGCTGTTCGTGCCACGCAACGTCGAACTGGCCGATGCGTCCAGGCAGGCTGACAACCCCGCCGCCTTCAGCCGCGCCACCGTGCCCAGCCCGGACGGCAACGTGGCCGCCAACCACGACGCCAGCAACTGGACCGCCTATGCCGGCTCCAACCTGTCCAATCACTACACCCCGGGCGCGCAGATCACCCCGGACAACGTGAAGAACCTGAAGATCGCCTGGGAATTCCACACCGGGGACCTGAAGCCGGCCGGCTCCAAGCTGGGCTACGCCTTCCAGAACACCCCGCTCAAGGTCGGCGACCTGCTGTACATCTGCACGCCCACCCAGAAGGTGATCGCGGTGGAAGCGGCCAACGGCAAGGAGCGCTGGCGCTTCGACCCGCAGACCAACCCCAAGGCAATGGCCGGCGTGGCCGCGACCACCTGCCGTGGCGTGTCGTACTACCAGGCACCGCAAGGCACCGCCGAGTGCCCGACGCGGATCTTCTGGCCAATGGTCGATGGCCGCCTGGGCGCACTGGATGCGCAGACCGGCAAGCTGTGCACCAGCTTCGGCAACAACGGCTACGTGGACCTCAATGCCGGCACCGGCAACACCAAGCCGGGCTTCGTCGGCCCGACCTCGCCGCCGGTGGTGATGCGCGGCGTGGTGATCCAGCCCACCGGCCAGGTGCGCGACGGCCAGGAAGGCGATGCGCCGTCCGGCGTGGTGCGTGGCTTCGATGCCCTCACCGGCCAGCTGCGCTGGGCCTGGGACCTGGGCAACCCGGCGATCACCGCCGAACCCCCGGCCGGGCAGACCTATACCCGCTCCACCCCGAACGTGTGGTCGCTGATGGCCGCCGACGATGAGCTGGGCCTGGTCTATCTGCCCACCGGCAATGCCTCCGGCGACTTCTTCGGCAAGGGCCGCACCCCGCAGGACGAGGAGTACACCGCCTCGCTGGTAGCCGTGGACGCGGCCACCGGCAAGGAACGCTGGCACTTCCGCACCGTCAACCACGATCTGTGGGACTACGACATCGGCCCGCAGCCGAACCTGGTCGATTGGCCGGTGGCCGGCGGCGGTACCCGTCCTGCCGTGATCCAGGCCACCAAGTCCGGCCAGGTGTTCGTGCTCGACCGTGCCACCGGCGCGCCGCTGATGCCGGTCAAGCAGATCCCGGTGCCGCAGGGCACCGATCATGGCGACTGGACCGCCGCCACCCAGCCGGTCTCGCCGGGCATGCCCAATACCGTGGGCGCGCCCAGCCACGACGTCGAAACCATCGTCGAATCCGATGCCTGGGGCATGACCCCGTTCGACCAACTGGCCTGCCGTATCCAGTTCAAGCAGTTGCGTTACGAAGGCATGTTCACTCCCCCCACTCTGCAGGGCTCGCTGGCCTTCACCGGCAACCATGGCGGCGTCAACTGGGGCGGCGTCTCGGTGGATCTGCAGCGCGGCATCATGGTGATGAACAGCAATCGCCTGCCGTACACCTTGCAGGTCTTTACCCGCGAAAAGATGAACGAGCTGGGCGTGGTGTCGGTGTTCGAAGGCAAGAGCAAGACCCCCGGCTACATGGCGCAGAAGGGTCTGGCCTACGGCGCCCGCAAGGAGCCGTGGATGTCGCCGCTCAACACCCCGTGCGTCGCCCCGCCGTGGGGCTATATCGCCGGCGTGGATCTGCGCACCCAGCAGGTGCTGTGGCGCCGTCCGCTGGGGACCGGCTACGACCAGGGCCCGATGGGCATCCCGTCCAAGACCAAGTTCGAGATCGGTACGCCCAATAACAGCGGCTCGCTGGCCACCGCCGGCGGCGTGACCTTCATCGGCGCGACCCTGGACGACTTCATGCGCGGCTTCGACACCCGCACCGGCAAGCAGGTCTGGGAAACCCGCGTGCCGGCCGGTCCGCAGGCCGCACCGATGAGCTACACCATCGACGGCAAGCAATACATCGTGGCCGCGGTGGGTGGACACGACCGCATGGAAACCAAGTCGGGCGACAGCGTGATCGCATGGACGCTGCCGGACGATGCACAGGCGACGCCGGCGAAATAATCCAGCCGCCTGGCTGTAGAGTGATCGATGAAACCGGTCGTCGCGAGACGGCCGGTTTTTTTGTGCCTGCAGCACAGGGGATTGCTGGGCGAGGCATGGCAGACCGGCAGCACCGCCACCAATGCCCAGTGAGCCGCACCCCGCGCAACGCGCTGCTGGCGCAAGCGGGCCCGAGCACCGTCATGGCCGCTGCCTGGATAACCATGCCGCCCGCTGCCAGGAGCAGATCGATGCTCTGCGGTTTGATCTGCATGGCGGCCACGCGCCGCCTTTCATCACATGAAATTCACATTCAGCTGCGGCCATTGAATGACTGCAGGCGCGGCCGACACGCCACGGCGCCTACTGAAACCGCTTCCAAATCAACTACATCGGTTTTTTACCTGCGTCTCCGTCACGTTCCGACAAACGGTGCATTCACACCATCATGATTCGGCCTCGGCCGCCGATACCCCATTGCAGCCCACCTCCTGCCGCTCGCCGATCTCCCTTCCAGAACACCAGTTGGACTCAGCCTATGTCGCCTTCACACGATGTCGCCCCCGTTTCCCGCCCATCGCCGGGCGCAAACGTTGCGCGTAGCGCCTGGACTGCATGGCTGCCCGCCGCCGCACAGATCGGGCTGCTGGCCTTGCTGACGGTCTATGCCGCCACGCGGATGCCCGGCGGTGTCGCCGGCGCCTTGGCCAGCTTGTTTCCCGCGCTGCTGGTGCTGGGCGCAGCCAGCGCCGGCCTCTGCTGGTGGACGCGTCGGCGCAGCAGCGCACAGCTGCAGCAGGCGCTGTCTGCAGTCACCGCGATCGGCCAAGGCCGCTTCCAGCGCCTGGACCTGCGCACCGCGGCCGGCGAACTCGCACCGCTGCTGCACGCGTTGCAGGACACCCAGGACAAGCTCGCCATCCGCCTCGATGTGATGGAACAGGGCCTGCGCCACGGCCAGTTCGTGATCAAGGCGCTCGACGATCTGGACACCATGATCCGCATCGCCGACGACGACGGCCAGGTGCTGTTCGCCAACCGCAAGTTGCTGGCGATGCTCAAGCTGATCGAGCCGGACGTGCAGAGCTTCCGCCCCGGCTTCCACGCCGAAGGCTTCGTCGGCGGCAGCATCGGCGACATCTATCCCGACAGCCAGGCCGCGATCGACCGCATGCGCGCCTTGAACGCTTCCAAGGCGGTGCGCGCGCCGTTCTTCGGCCGCCAGATCGACTTCGTCTACAGCCCGATCATTGCCGCCGACGGCACCAAGCTGGGCACCATTGCACAGTGGGTGGATGTCACCGCCCAGGTCAACGCCGAGCAGGCGCTGATCCAGATCATCGACGCCGCCTCGGCCGGCGATTTCAGCCGCCGCATGCAGCTCGAAGGCATGGACGGCGTGCTGCTGTCGCTGGCCCAGGGCATCAACCGCATCTACGACTCGGTGGAAACCCATCTGGCCGCACTGGCGCGGGTGATCGGCGCGCTGGCCGAAGGCGATCTCACCCAGCGCGTGGACGGCGATGCGCACGGCATCTTCGCGCGACTGCGCGAGGACACCAACCAGACCGTGGCCCGCCTGACCGAAATCATCGGCGGCATCCAGGCCGCATCGGGCACCATTCGCCAGGCCGCGGTGGAAATCGCCGCCGGCAACACCGACCTATCCGAGCGCACCGAACAACAGGCGGCCAACCTGGAAGAAACCGCCAGCTCCATGGAGGAACTCACCTCCACCGTGAAGCAGAACGCAGAAAGCGCGCTGCAGGCCAACCGCCTGGTGGTCGGCACCGGCGAAGTCGCCCAGAACGGCGGCCAGGTGATGGACGATGTGGTTGCCACCATGGGCCAGATCAGCACCTCCTCGCGCAAGATCGGCGAGATCATCGGCGTCATCGACGGCATCGCGTTCCAGACCAACATCCTGGCGCTCAACGCCGCAGTGGAAGCGGCGCGCGCCGGCGAGCAGGGCCGTGGTTTTGCGGTGGTGGCCTCGGAAGTGCGCGCACTGGCGCGTCGCTCGGCCGATGCCGCCAAGGAGATCAAGACGCTGATCGCCGACTCCACCGACAAGGTGGAACTGGGCTCGGGCCTGGTGCACCGCGCCGGCGCGACCATGCGCGAGATCGTCGGCTCGGTGAAGCATGTCACCGACATCATGAGCGAGATCACCGCGGCCAGCGCCGAGCAATCCAGCGGCATCGAACAGGTCAACCGCACCGTGGCGCAGCTGGACGAAGTCACCCAGCGCAATGCCGCGCTGGTGGAAGAAGCCACCGCCGCCGCACGCAGCCTGGAAGAACAGGCGGTGGAACTGGCCGATGCGGTGTCGATCTTCCGCCTGCAGTCCGACGTCCACCCCAGCACCTCCACTGTCGTGCGCGCCAGCTTCCACAACGCAGCGTAAGCCCGGCAAATCCTGCGATTCGTAGATACCGTCTTGCCCCTCACCTGGCAAGGGCTTTCTGTGGGTCAAATGCGGTGCCCGATTTGAGGACGCCATAGACCAGATGCAGCAGCTTGCGCATGGCGGCGCAGACGATCTGCTTGCCGTGTTTGCCGCGTGCATGCAGACGCTGTTTGAGCGCGGTGATCACCGGGTTATGACGTATGGCGACCAGGGCTGGCATGTACAGTCCGGCGCGCAGCCGCGCCGAGCCGGTGCGGGAGATGCAGACCTTGCCCTGATACCTGCCTGATTCGTGCAGGCGCGGGTTCAGGCCGGCGAAGGCCGTCACCGCGCCCGCGTCGGCGAAGCGGCTTACCGGGCCCAGCTCGGCCAACAGCAGCGCAGCGCTGATGTCGCCGATCCCGTTGATACTGGTCAGCAGATGACGCTGCTGACGCAGGTCCGGGTCTTGGTCGATGTGATCGTCGATGGCCTGCTGGATCTCGTTGATCCGAGCTTGTAGATGCGCGATCAGCCCCTGGATCGAGGGTTGCACGTCTGCGGGGGCAACCTCCAGCCGGTTGCGCTCCATCAGCAGCATCTCCAGCAGGTCATCGCGGCGACGCACCAGCGCCTTGAGCGTCTTCAGGGCCGGTGGATCGGGCTGCCAGGCGCGCAGCTGGTCGCGATGGCGCAGCCCGTAACTGGCGATCAGCTTCGCATCGCTGCGGTCGGTCTTGACCCGCCGCAACTGGCTGCGCGCATACAGTGCCACCTGCGCCGGATTAAGCACGCACACCCGATAGCCGCACTCGTGCAGGAACTCGGCAAGCGCTTCGTGATAGCTGCCGGTGGCCTCCATCACCACCCAGCTATCCGGCTGCGCGTGGGTGCGCAGCCACGCGTGCAGGGCAGCAAATCCCTTGGGATCGTTGGCGAGCTTGGCCTTGGTGCGGTGCTTGCCATTGGCCAGCTCGATGGCCAGATCCACGCTGTGTTTGGCGACGTCGATGCCCACGATGGGGGACATGGAAACCTCCTGAAATCAGATGGACGACGATCAGCGCTGGTCCAGGTCCTGCCTTGTGATGCGAGTTCACGCCTGTGGCGGACTCTTGATACCGTCCGGACACCGAGGGCCAGCAGTTGCAGATGCAGAGCCGATCTACGATACAAGCTCGAGGCTTAAGGAGCGCATGGGCTTCTTGCATCTGCTCCGATGATCAGTCGGAAGACATAACGCTGTTATGCGGCCATGTCCAGATACAAGGAGCGCACCAGGGCGCGACGGTGCGTTACCGATCATGCCAGTCGCGCTCAGGCGCGCTCTTGCGAACAGCGCATCGGTGTGCCCGATCGCGCCGGCCCGACGTCAGCATAGAAACTGCCTCATCCACGCCGCCGTGCGTCAGTCCAGAAACCGCGCGTGTTGCTCGGGGGTGGGCAGCATGCAGTGGTCGCTGCGTCCGAACCAGCGATACCGATTGCGTGCGATCAGGCGATAGCCGATATCGCGCAGGCCACGCGGTATCACGCGCAATACGGCCGCCAGTCGCCACCAGCCGCCCAGACCCGACAGCACGCGCACGATGGCATCGCTGTCGGTCCATGCGCCGCCGTGGTCCACCAGCAGGAACGACAACGGATCGTCCGGGTCCAGCCCATGCTGCTGCAACAGCGCACGCCCGGCCTGGCCCTGCATCGCGGCAAAGCGATAGCGCCCGCGTCGATCGTGGCGCAGCAGGAACTTGACCCAGCCATTGCACAGCAGGCACACCCCATCGAACACGATGGTGGCCGGCGCGGTACGCGAAGCGGCAGTCGAGCTATCAGCGCGGTTCAAGCCAGCCCTCGTAGCGAATGAACGGCCCCACCAGCGGCAGGTGCACGTCGACCAGAAATCCGTAGCGGCCGGCATCGGCATGCTCGCGGCAACGCACCTGTTCGAACCAACGCGTAGGCAGCGGAATCCAGCCGAACGCCCACACGCGGGTGGCCTGCCAGTACAGGGACTGGGCATCGGCACGCAGCGCAAACTCGAACCGTACCGCGCCCAGGTGTTCGCGCAAGGCAGCTCCATCGCGCCACAGCCGCGAATGCATCGGCAGACCGGCAAAGCGCCGGTGCCAGCGCTCGCCCTGCGCATTGACCAGGAACTCCACTTCCACCGCCACCGTGCCGCTGCGCGGCAGCCGGCTCAGTAGCGCAAGCAAGGGCACCAGCACATGCCGGCCGCGCCGGATCTGCGCCTGCCCGGCAAAGGTCTGCCGCTGCTGTACCGAATGCAGCGCGCGCACCGGCGCCGGCAATTGCGCGAACGCCTGCTGTCCCAGCACCTGCGCGAACAACGGCGTGCTCAGGGCGCGATCCATGCCAGGGTGGCCATGCGTCCGCTGCGGCGGTCGCGGCGATGCGAGAAAAAGCGCGCCGGGTCGGAAATGGTGCACAGGCCGCCACCGTGGATCGCATCGGCCCGCAGACCGGCACGCTGCAGGCGCAGCCGCGCCAATGCGTACAGATCCACGCGCCAATGCCCCGCTCGCGTGGCGACGAATGCGTGCTGCGCCTGTGCGTCCTCGTCGACGAAGGCGTCGAAGACGTCCTGGCCGATCTCATAGGCCTGCGGTCCTGCGGCCGGGCCCAGCCAGGCCATCAGCTGCGGCGCCGGTGTCTGCATCGCCGCCACGCTGCGCTCCAGCACGCCATCGGCCAGGCCGCGCCAACCGGCATGTGCGGCCGCGATCTCGCGGCCATCGACCGCAGCGAGCACGACCGGCAGGCAATCGGCGGTGAGGATCGCCAGCACCCGGCCCGGCACGTCGGTCACGGCAGCGTCGGCGGTAGGCTCATGCGCGCCCGGCACACCATCGCCGGCAGCGTCCACCTGTGCGCCGGCGCCTGCCGACAGCGCCTCCAGCCGTACGACATCCACCCCATGCACCTGCCGCAGCCACTGCGGCGGGCCGGGCAAGGCCAGCGCATCGACCAGCAATGCGCGATTGCGCTCCACCCGCTCCGGCGTATCGCCTTCCGGGCTGTTGCGGTTGCCGAGATTGAGCGTATCGAACGGCGCCTGCGACACGCCCAGGCCATGCCGCAGGGTGGTCAGCGCGCGGATGCGCGGCGGCGCCGGCCAGTGGGCAGGCAGAATGAACGGGGCGGACACGCTCACCTCAGCGACGCGCCAATTCGGCCGCGCGTGCGCTGTCCTCGCGCAGCGCGCTCATCAGCCGCTGCAGATCGGCCGGCACCGGCGCGCTGGCGCGCACCGGCTCGCCACTGACCGGATGCAGGAATTCCAGCGTCTCGGCGTGCAGCGCCTGGCGTTTGAAGGTGCGCAGCTCATGCACCAGCGCGTCGGTGGCGCCCTTGGGCAACTTGAGTGCGCCGCCATACAGCGGGTCGCCGACGATGGGCGATTTCAGGTGCGCCATGTGCACGCGGATCTGGTGGGTGCGTCCGGTTTCCAGCCGGCATTCCAGCGCGGTATGCGCGCGGAAACGCTCGCGCAGACGGTAATGGGTGACCGCATCGCGGCCATCGTCGCGCACCGCCATCTTCAGGCGATCGCGCGGGTGGCGATCAATCGGCGCATTGGCGGTGCCGCCGGACACCAGCGCCCCGACCACCACCGCCAGATACTGGCGATGCACGTCGCGCGCGGACAGTTGCTCCACCAGCGCGGTCTGCGCCTGCACGGTGCGCGCCACGACCATCACGCCGCTGGTGTCCTTGTCCAGGCGATGCACCACGCCGGCGCGCGGCACTGCCGACAGCGCCGGGTCGCGGAACAGCAGCGCGTTGACCAGGGTGCCGTCCGGATTGCCCGCGCCCGGATGCACCACCAGGCCGGCCGGCTTGTCGATCACCAGCACCTGCTCGTCTTCGTACAACACGTTCAGCGGGATGTCCTGCGGCGCGGCATGGGTCTGGGTTTCCAGCACCACCTGCAGCTGTACGCTCTCGCCGCCGCGCACCGTGTCGCGTGGACGCGCCATGTCGCCGTCCAGCAGCGCATCGCCGGACTTGATCCATTCGGCCAGCCGCGAGCGCGAGAATTCGGGGAACAACTCGGCCAGCACCGCGTCGAAACGCCGCCCCGCGGCGCTGTCGGGCACGATGGCCTGACGGATGGACGGGTCGGCGGGGTCGGCAGAAGGGTCGGACATGGACACGGGTACTCGGGCAAAAACGGGAATTTGAGGGTCCGGGCGGCAGGAGTCAGTCGCCGGACAGGCCACTAGGCTATCATCGCCCTTTCGTTTTCCTGATGCGTCCTGCCCAGACCCATGATCCGACGGTCCACGTTTTCCGCGCCTGCGCGCCTGATTGCCCTCATGCTGGTCATGGCGTTCGTCGTCACCGGCTGCCACCGCGGCGCCAAGGACAAGAATCCCGACGAGGGCATGCCGGTCGAGCAACTCTACGGCAAGGCCCATGAGCTGATGGAGAAAGGCAACTGGGCCGGCGCCGAAGCCAGCTTCAAGCGCCTGCAGGCCCAGTACCCGTATGGCCCGTACACCGAACAGGCGATGATCGAAAGCGCCTACGCGCAGTACAAGGCCGGCAAGCACGACGACACCGTGTCCAGCGTCGACCGCTTCATCCGCACCTACCCGACCCATCGCAACATCGCCTACCTGTACTACCTGCGCGGGCTGGCCAACAGTAACCGCGACACGGTGTTCCTGCGCCGGGTGTGGTCGCTGGACCCGAGCCGCCGCGACCTGTCGTCGCCGCAGCAGGCCTACAACGACTTCAACACCGTCACCGACCGCTACCCGAACAGCCGCTACGCCGCCGATGCGCGCAAGCGGATGATCGAGCTGCGCGACATCTTCGCCCAGCACGAGCTGGACAACGCGCTGTACTACCTGCGCCGCAATGCCTGGGTGTCGGCTGCCGGCCGCGCCAACTACCTGCTGGAAACCTATCCTCAGAGCGCTTACCAGTACGACGCAGTGGCGGTGCTGGCCGAGGCCTACACCCATCTGGGCAACAAGACCCTGGCCGCCGACGCGCGCCGCGTGCTCGAACTCAACAGCCCGCAGCACCCGTGGCTGAGCGGCGATTGGCCGAAGTATCCCTGGGCCATCCGCAAGCTCAACCCGTTTGCCGGCGAAAAGTCCGCCGCCACCGGGCAGCGCAACGCACAGATGAATCGCGATTGAGCCATCGGCCGTCGATGTCATGAAAGGGGCCGCAAGGCCCCTTTTTTATTGCTGCAGTGCCGGCAGGCGGTGCAATGCAGGCACCTGATCGATAGGACCACTCCGCGTGGCAGGCGCCATGTGCTCTGGGCGGAAGATGCATGTACGCGCACCGCGTGCGCGCAGTCGCGCGGCGTGGTCCAGGCGGGCATCGCATCCCGCGCCGGCTTCATGCCGCGTGTCCCGGACCCGGTACCAGGTCACCGAACGGCGTGGCAAGGCTTCCTATACTGCTGACTCGAAGACGCTTCGACATCCTGCCGGCTCGCGACAAGGAGGCTGCATGTCTGCTCACCGGATCCTGTTTGCGCTCAGCCTGCTGCTATCGGCGGCGACCACCCAGGCCGCCCCCATCGTCTACGGCGTCAATGCCCACGACAACCGGCCCGCTTATGCCATGACGCAGGCAGAGGCCCGCTTCAAGCTGCTGGCTGCGCGCAACCTGCGCAGCTACCGCTTCGACGTGGATCCGCGCGATTACACCACCCTCGATGCACTGGTTCCGCTCGCACGCAGGTATGGCATCACCTTGCGCCCGATGGTCTACCCGATGTCGCGCGAGATCGGCTATCGGTTGGCGCGCCGCTATGCCGCCGACATCAAGGTCTGGGAGATCGGCAACGAGCAGGATCTGGTGCGTGCAGAGGCCGATACCAGGATCGCGGCGATGACCACGATGTACCAGGGCATGCGGCAGGCATCCAACGAGCTGGGTGCCGGGTTGCGCTTCACCATCAACATCACCGCCTGCAACAGCGACGATCACAGCGCCACCGCGCGCTGCCCCGGCGATCGCAACGGCTCACTCTGGTTCCTGGCCAAGGCCAGGGCGGCCGGCTTTGCCTTCGACCACATCAGCTTCCACTATTACGCCTTCCATCACGATGCGGGCTACTGGACAGAGCTGTATCTGGGCCAGCTGCGCGCAGCCGCGCAGACCTACAACACGCCGGTGTTCTTCAACGAGCTCAACTGCGCCGAGGTCTACACCGGCAATGTCAGCGGCGGCACAGAAGGCGACCGCGGCTGCTACGACAGCCTGGCCCAGCTGTTACGCACCGTGCGCGACCGCTATGCCGACGTGGTGGCCGAGGTGAACGTCTACGAGCTGCTGGACCAAACCACCATCCCTGGCGTCGAAGGCCACTTCGGCCTGATGTACGACCTGACACGGCCCAAGCCAACGCTGGACCTGCTCACCCGCTTCGCCCAGCCACCTGCCGCCGCAGCGGTAGCCGATGCGCCGGAGGACTGAGCGGAATCGCCGATCCGGCTACTGCCCGAAATAGCCGTTGGTGATCGGATAGCGACGTTCACGCCCGAACGCACGCCGCGACACCTTCGGCCCCGGCGCGGCCTGGTGGCGCTTCCATTCGTTGATGCGCACCAGCCGCAACACATGCTCCACCGTGTCGGCCGCATACCCGGCAGCCACGATGTCGTCGCGCGACTGCTCCTGATCGACGTAGCGGTACAGGATGCCGTCGAGCACATCGTAGGGCGGCAGCGAATCCTGGTCGGTCTGGTTGTCGCGCAGCTCGGCCGACGGCGGCCGCGAGATCACCGCCGGCGGGATCACCGGCGCGCCACCCACCGTGTTGCGCCATTTGGCCAGGCCGAACACTTCGGTCTTATATAGATCCTTGAGAGGCGCATAGCCACCGCACATGTCGCCATAGATGGTGGCGTAGCCCACCGCATATTCGCTCTTGTTGCCGGTGGTCAGCAACAGCCCGCCGAACTTGTTGGACAGCGCCATCAGGATCACCCCGCGACTGCGCGACTGCAGGTTCTCTTCGGTGATGTCCGGCTGGGTGCCTTCGAACATCGGCCCCAGTGCGGCAAGCAGCCCCTCGAACACCGGCGCGATCGCAACGGTTTCCAGCTTCACGCCCAGCGCGCGGCACTGCTCATCGGCCAGATCGTTGGACAGGTTCGCGGTGTAGCGCGAGGGCAGCCGCACCGCGGTAACGTTGTCGGCGCCCAGGGCGTCCACCGCCATTGCCAGCACCAGGGCAGAGTCGATACCGCCGGACAGACCCAGCCACACCTTGCCGAAACCATTCTTGCGGCAATAGTCCTGCAGGCCCCGCACCACCGCGCGCCAGGCCAGCGCATCCATGCTTTCGTCGCCATCGTCCACCCAGACCACCGGGGTGAAGCTACGCTCGTCGGCGGCATAGTCCACCACCAGCCACTGGTCCACGAACGCGGCAGCGGCCGGGTGCACGGTGCCGTTGCCGTCGGCCACCACCGAGGCGCCATCGAACACCAGCGCGTCCTGGCCACCGACCACATTGAGATAGGCAATCGCCGCCCCGCTCTCGCGGGTGCGCTCGGCCAGCAGCGCATCGCGCTGCGCGTGCTTGCCGCGCTCGTACGGCGAGGCGTTGGGCACCAGCACCAGCTCGGCACCGGCCTGCACGGTTTTCGCCAGTGGCTCGGCGAACCACAGGTCCTCGCAGATCACCACCCCTACCTGCACGCCCTTGACCGTGACCACACAGTCGTCGCCCTCCGGATCCACGTCGAAATAGCGGCGTTCGTCGAACACGGCATAGTTGGGCAGCTCGCGCTTGCGGTAGGTCGCCTCGATCCGGCCATCGCGCAGCACGCTGGCGGCGTTGTACACCACGCTGCCGGCGCTCTGCGGCCAACCGACCACGGCGACGATGCCGCGCGTGGCCGCCGCGATCCGCGCCAGCGCCTGCTCGCAATGGGCCAGAAAACCCGGGCGCAGCAGCAGGTCTTCCGGCGGGTAGCCGCTGATCGCCAGCTCGGGAAACAGCACGATGTCCGCATCGAACTCGTCGCGTGCGGCTGCGATGAAGTCGATGATGCGACCGGTGTTCTGGGCCACCGCGCCGACCGGGAAGTCGAACTGGGCCATGGCGATGCGGAGCGTCTGGGACATGTCAGCGGCCTTGTGCGTGTGTTTTCCGAAGCACGGAAGCGGAAAGGGAGGAACGAGCCGCAAGCAGACCTCGCGCGATCATCTCGCAGACGTCCTCGCCGCTGGCCAGAACTGCATTATTCCAGAAGCGCAGCACCTGGAAGCCCTCGCTGCGCAGGAAGGCATCGCGCGCGGCGTCCGCGTCGGGCAGCAGGTGCTGGCTACCGTCGATTTCGACGACCAATGCCCGGGCGAGGCAGACGAAATCGACGATATAGGGCCCGATGGGACACTGACGGCGGAACTTGAAGCCGAGCAGGCGTCGATCTCGCAACCGGTACCAGAGCGCGCGCTCGGCTGCGGTCATCTCGCGACGCAGATGCTTGGCGAATCCGGTCTTGGCGGCAGGGCGCATGGACATTCCCGGCAGGAGGATGGTCAAGGTTGGCTCGTACCGTCCGGTGGCACTATCGGGGTTGATGGCGCTTTGGCGTCGGAGTTCCCTGCGTGGAAGGCGCCCTCACCCCAACCCCTTATCTCTTGGCGATCTGCCAGATTAGGCGTCGAGAGCCGGCGTGGTCGACCGATAGCCCACAGGTCTGAGTGACCGCGGGAGAGCGAGGTCGCCACGCCGGAATCTCCTGGCAAACGCCCGAACAGTTGCTCGAGTAGGCGCTCGTAACGATAAGGCTGGGCTGCACAGGAGAGCTCTCGACCCTTGGAGCATAGCGGAGTTATCCATGAACGACAGTGCAGGAATCGATGTCTGCAAGCAGTGGCTGGATGTCCATATTCACCAGCTGCGTCAGGGGCGGCGCTTTGCCAACAACGCTGCGGGCCTGCGCCAGGTGTGCGCCTGGCTGGGATCCATGGAGCTGCATCAGGTGGTGCTGGAGGCAACCGGCAACTATGAGCAGATGGCGCTGGACGCATTGCATGCGGCCGGCCTGCCGGTGGTGCGCATCAATCCTCGGCAAGGGCGCGACTTTGCCCGGGCAACCGGGCAACTGTCCAAGACCGATCAGCTGGATGCACGGGTGCTGGCGCAGATGGCAGCAGTGCTGAGCTTGAGGCGCTATCAGCCGCTGGAGGACTGGCGCCGGAGGTTGCGCGCCTACCAGCAGCGCCGCATGCAGGTCCTGGCGCTGGTGCAGCAGCAGCGCCAGCAGGTGTCCCAACTGAGCGATGCGTGGCTCAAGGAGCAGGCGCACTGCGGTTTACGGCAATGGCAGCAGCAGTTAAGTGAATTGGACGCGCGCATTGCCCAGCAGGTGGCTGCACGTGCGGAGCTGGAGGTGCTGCGTCAGGTCAAAGGGGTCGGCCCGGTCCTGTTGGCGAGCCTGGCGGCGCAGTTGCCGGAGTTGGGCCGCTTGACCGGCAAGGCGATCGGCAAGCTGGTCGGGGTGGCGCCGCTGGCACGCGATAGCGGCCTGATGCGCGGGGTCCGCCACATCTGGGGTGGACGGGCCTGCGTGCGCCAGGTGCTGTACATGGCGACGCTGGTGGCGGTGCGCTTCAACCCGGCACTGCGCGACTTTTACCAACGGCTGCGTGAGCGCGGGAAGGCCGGCAAAGTGGCCCTGGTCGCGGCAATGCGCAAGCTGCTGGTCATCCTCAACGCCAAGATGCGAGATCAACTGGCGGCTGACGCCGCCGGTTGATCAAGACAGTTGCTCTCCCGCACGCGGGAGAGGGGATGTCGCAGCCGGCGGGGGCTTGGGCAGCGGTAGCTGCACGAACGTGGCGCAATCGCTCGATCAAGCAGGCCATGACCAACCTGGCATTCCTAGGAAACAGGATCTCAGCAGTTGCTCCTGCTGTTGCTCCTGCTGCTGTTGCTCCTGCTGCTGTTGCTCCTGCTGCTGTTGCTCCTGCTGCTGTTGCTCCTGCTGTTGCTCCTGCTGTTGCTGCTATTGCTCTCGATATTGCCGTTGCTCCCTTCTCCCGCCTGCGGGAGAAGGTGCCCGAAGGGCGGATGAGGGAATGCTCTCAAACGCCCACAAAAAAGGCCGCCCGAAGGCGGCCTCTCCAACGCTCACACGCTCACACGCTTGCGCGCGTGGCGACGTGCTTACTTCACCAGCGCAGCGATCGCCGCACCCAGATCGCCCGGCGAACGGACGGTCTTGACGCCGGCCGCTTCCATCGCCGCGAACTTGCCTTCGGCAGTGCCCTTGCCGCCCGATGCGATCGCACCGGCGTGGCCCATGCGCTTGCCGGCCGGAGCAGAAGCACCGGCGATGAAGCCGACCACCGGCTTCTTGACGTGGTTCTTGATGTACTCGGCACCGGCTTCCTCGGCGTCGCCGCCGATTTCGCCGACCATGATGATGCCTTCGGTCTGCGGGTCTTCGTTGAACAGCTTGAGGCAGTCGACGAAGTTCAGGCCGTTGATCGGGTCGCCACCGATGCCGATGCAGGTGCTCTGGCCCAGGCCCACTTCGGTGGTCTGCTTGACCGCTTCATAGGTCAGGGTGCCCGAACGCGACACGATGCCGATCTTGCCCGGCTTGTGAATGTGGCCCGGCATGATACCGATCTTGCACTCGCCCGGAGTGATCACGCCGGGGCAGTTCGGCCCGATCAGCACGGTGTCCGGATGCGAACGGGTCAGCACGTTCTTGACGCGCAGCATGTCCAGCACCGGGATGCCTTCGGTGATGCAGACGATGACCTTGATGCCGGCCGCAGCCGCTTCCAGGATCGCGTCGGCCGCGTACGGCGGCGGCACGTAGATCACCGACGCATCGGCGCCGGTAGCCTTCACGGCGTCGGCCACGGTGTTGAACACCGGCAGGTCGATATGGGTGGTGCCGCCCTTGCCGGGCGTCACGCCGCCGACGACCTGGGTGCCGTACTCGACCATCTGGGTGGCGTGGAAGGTGCCCTGCTGGCCGGTGAAGCCCTGCACGATCACCTTGGTGTTCTTGTTAATCAAAACGGACATGGATAGTTCCTTCGGTGTCGTGAATCAGGCGGCGTTCTTGACAGCTTCGACGACCTTCTTGGCACCGTCGTTGATGTTGTCGGCCGGGATGATGGCCATGCCGCTGTCGCGCAGCAGCTGCTTGCCTTCTTCCACATTGGTGCCTTCCAGGCGCACCACGACCGGAACCTTGACGCCCACTTCCTTGACCGCGGCGATGATGCCTTCGGCAATCATGTCGCAGCGGACGATGCCGCCGAAGATGTTGACGAAGATGCCTTCGACCTTGTCCGAAGACAGGATCAGCTTGAACGCCTCGATGACGCGCTGCTTGTTCGCACCGCCGCCCACGTCCAGGAAGTTCGCCGGCTCGCCGCCATTGAGCTTGATCACGTCCATGGTGGCCATGGCCAGGCCGGCGCCGTTGACCATGCAGCCAATATTGCCGTCCATGGTGACGTAGTTGATGTCCAGCTCCGAGGCGGTCACTTCGGTCTCGTCTTCCTGCGTCTTGTCGCGCATGGCGACCAGCTGCTTCTGACGGAACGCGGCGTTGTCGTCGCTGTCGAACTTGCCGTCCAGCGCGTACAGGTTGCCGTCGTCCAGGATCGCCAGCGGGTTGATCTCGACCAGCGCCAGGTCCTTTTCGTTGAACAGGCGGTACAGGTTCACCATGATGCTGGCGAACTGGCCGGCCTGCTTGGCATTGAGGCCCAGCTTGAAGCCGAAATCGCGGCCGTGGTAGCCCTGCACGCCTTCGACGAAATCGACGTTGAGCGAGTGGATCAGCTCCGGCGTTTCGGCCGCGACCTGCTCGATCTCCACGCCGCCTTCGGACGAAGCGATGTAGGTGATGGTCTTGGTGCCGCGGTCGACCAGGATCGACAGGTACAGCTCCTTGACGATCTCGCCGGCGGTGGTCACCAGCACCAGGTTGACCGGCAACTCGACGCCGGCGGTCTGGTAGGTCGACATCTTGGTGCCGAGCATCTTGGCCGCTGCGGCCTTCACGTCGTCGGTGGTCTTGCAGAACTTGACGCCGCCAGCCTTGCCGCGGCCGCCCGCGTGGATCTGCGCTTTCACCATCCAGGGGCCCTGGCCCAGAGAATTGGCGACTTCAACCGCTTCGTCCGGGGTCGCCGCGACCTTGCCGGCCGGAACGGGGATGCCGTACTCGGCAAGCAGCTGTTTTGACTGGTATTCGTGGAAATTCATGCGTCACCGTGGGAAAAGGAAACGACCGCTGCGTGCAACGCAGACCGCCGGGGCGGCACGTCTCAGGACGCGAACGGGCCGCCTATTGTGGCCGACCACGCCCTGCGGCGCAAAATTGGCCGGAATTGGTCACCCCATCGCCACGCTTGCGCACCGCCGGACAATGTGCCCACGCACTGTGCATCCCCCGCACCTGCCTATACTCGCGGCTTGTCCCGGCGGGAAATCGGCTTGACATCCATCGCATCGCTCATCGCCCGGGTCCAGTCCGCGCCGCAGCGCGAGCTGTACTTCTTTTCGCTGTACCGGGTGCTGGTGGCGGGCCTGATCGCCGCCCTGGTGTTCAGCCCCTTGTCCGATGCCATTCCCGAACCACGCTACCCGCGCCTGGCGGCGGCAGTGGCGATCGGCTACCTATGCATGGCCATCCCCTTGCTGTTCTGGGGGCGCAGCGAGCGCCGGCTCACCGCCACCGTGCTATGCGCCGTGGTCGCCGACATCCTGGCCGCAACCCTGGCCACGCACGCCCTGCCTGGCGCCAGCGCCGGCATCGCGATGATGCTGTTGTTCAACGTGGCCGCCGCCGCAACCCTGTTGCGGCTGCGCTACGGCATGAGCATCGCGCTACTGGCCAGCGCCGCCATCGTGCTGGAATACCTGTGGACCCTGCTGGAAGGCGGCGGCGCCAATCGGCCGGTGGCGGAGCTGGCGATGTTCGTCACCAGCTACGTCGCGGTGGCCTTCATCTGCGAACAGATCGCCGCGCGCGCGCGGCGCAACCAGGTCCTGGCCGAAGAGCGCGGCGCCCAGGTCGCCAACCTCTACGAGATCAACGAGCTGATCATCCGGCGCATGCGTACCGGCGTGCTGGTGGTGGATGCCCACAACCGCATCTCGCTGGCCAACGAGGCGGCCGTGGCCCTGCTGGGCGATGGCGACCAGCGCAATACGCCGGTGGACCTGTCGCTGGTGGCGCTCACCCCGGAGCTGGCGCGCCGGCTGCAGCGCTGGCGCAGCGGTTGGCGCCAGGAAGAAGTCCCGCTGCAACTGGGCGCGGACCGCCCGGAGGTGCAGCCCCGTTTCGTGCGCCTGCTGGCCGACAGCGACCTGGCGCTCGTGTTCCTGGATGACGCCACGGTGGTGTCGCGCCGCGCCGAATCGTTGACCTTGTCGGCCATGGGCCGCTTCTCGGCCAGCCTGGCGCATGAGATCCGCAACCCGCTGGCGGCGATCAGCTACGCCTCGCAGTTGCTGGAAGAATCGCCGGACATCGGCGATGCCGACCGCCGCCTGCTGCAGATCATCAACCAGCAGTGCCAGCGCACCAACGGCATCGTCGAAAGCGTGCTCGGGCTGGCCCGCCGCGAGCGCGCCAATCCCGAAAACCTGGACCTGGCCGCCTTCGTACGCCGCTTCGTGGTCGAGTATCGGCAGACCCTGTCGATGGAGACCGACATCCTGGAAGCCAGCATCCAGGGCAGCGCCGTGCACGCGCTGGTCGACCCGAAACATCTGCACCAGATCCTCACCGCACTGGTCCACAACGCGCTCAAGTATGGCCGGGTGATGGACGAGCCGGCGCGGGTGAAGCTGCGGGTGGAGCGGCAGGACCGCATGGCCGTCATCGATGTGATCGACCGCGGCCCCGGCATCCCGGACACGGTTGCCGCGCAGCTGTTCCGCCCCTTCTACACCACCTCCGAGCACGGCACCGGGCTCGGCCTGTACATCGCCCAGGAACTCTGCCGCGCCAACCAGGCACAACTGGAGTATGTGTCGGTTCCCGGCGGCGGCGCGTGTTTCCGGATTTCGCTGCAGGGGCCAAACGGCTTGCTTGGCAAGTAGATGCGCGGCCGCTGGCGGGGTCTGGCAGGTGGTCAATCAGATCGACCGCACGCGCCGATCGACCGCAGCAGGTCGCGGTAGCCGACCTCGCAGACGCCGCAGAACACGCAGCTTGCCCATCGCGCAGGGTCCGCACATGCAAGGCTGGCACAGGCGGATGCGTTCCGGCGCGCAGCACCTCGGCATCGCCTTTTTGCCAGCCGCCACCCGCCCTTGCTGCCAGGTGAAACGCCGTATCGATGCACGCGCGCTGTGGGTGAATGGTTGGCCTCCAACCCAGGCGGTAATTGTCGACAGTCATCACGCTGGGCTATCGTGCGCAGCATGAACGAACCCAAAAGCGCCCTGGTTGTCGATGACGAGCGTGATATCCGCGAGTTGCTTGTTCTCACCCTGGGCCGCATGGGCCTGCGCATCAGCACCGCCGCCAACCTGGCCGAAGCGCGCGAGCTGCTGGCCAACAATCCCTACGATCTCTGCCTGACCGACATGCGCCTGCCCGATGGCAACGGCATCGAACTGGTCACCGAGATCGCCAAGCAGTACCCGCAGACACCGGTGGCGATGATCACCGCCTTCGGCAGCATGGACCTGGCAGTGGAAGCCCTGAAGGCGGGCGCCTTCGACTTCGTCAGCAAACCGGTGGACATCGGCGTGCTGCGCGGCCTGGTCAAACACGCGCTGGAATTGAACAACCGCGACCGTCCCGCCCCACCTGCGCCGCCACCGGAGCAGGCCAGCCGCCTGCTCGGCGATTCGACGGCGATGGAAGGCCTGCGCGCCACCATCGGCAAGGTGGCGCGCAGCCAGGCACCTGTCTATATCGTCGGCGAATCGGGCGTGGGCAAGGAGCTGGTCGCGCGTACCATCCACGAACAGGGCGCACGTGCCGCCGGCCCCTTCGTGCCGGTCAACTGCGGCGCGATTCCTGCCGAACTGATGGAAAGCGAGTTCTTCGGCCACAAGAAGGGCAGCTTCACCGGCGCCCATGCCGACAAACCCGGCCTGTTCCAGGCCGCGCATGGCGGCACCTTGTTCCTGGACGAAGTGGCCGAACTGCCGCTGCAGATGCAGGTCAAGCTGCTGCGTGCGATCCAGGAAAAATCGGTGCGCCCGGTCGGCGCCTCCGGCGAAACCCTGGTGGACGTGCGCATCCTGTCGGCCACCCACAAGGATCTGGGCGACCTGGTTTCCGATGGGCGCTTTCGGCACGATCTGTACTACCGCATCAACGTGATCGAACTGCGCGTGCCGCCGCTGCGCGAACGCGGCGGCGACCTGCCGCAGCTGGCCGCCGCCATCATCGCGCGGCTGGCGCATAGCCACGGCCGCCCGATCCCCCTGCTCACGCCCTCCGCACTCGATGCGCTGGACCAGTACGGCTTCCCCGGCAACGTCCGCGAGCTGGAAAACATCCTCGAACGCGCCCTGGCCCTGGCCGAGGACGACCAGATCAGCGCCAGCGACCTGCGCCTGCCCGCCCACGGCGGCCACCGCCTGGCAGCCAGCCCCGGCGCCGCCGCAGTCGAGCCACGCGAAGCCGTGGTCGACATCGACCCTGCCTCGGCCGCCCTACCCTCCTACATCGAACAACTGGAGCGTGCCGCGATCCAGAAAGCGCTGGAGGAAAACCGCTGGAACAAGACCAAGACTGCCGCCCAATTGGGCATCACGTTCCGGGCGCTGCGCTACAAGCTCAAGAAGCTGGGGATGGAGTAGCTGCCGCTTTATGGCGATGTCTGCTTCCAAACGATTCCGCCGCTAGGGCGCGTCATCAATTGAGCAGGATGACCGATGCGATCCAACAGATCGCTTCAAGAAGCTGCAGGCCATCTTGTCGTATCGGGTAGCGATGGCCCGGTATTGCTTGAGTTTGGCAAAGAAGTTCTCGATCAGGTGCCGATCCTTGTACAGCACCCGGACGTAGTCGCGCTGCACCTTACGGGTCGGGTGGGAGGGGATGACGATCTGCGCGCCAAGCCGCTGCATCGGCTCGATGACACGTGCCCGGGCGTCGTAGGCGCGATCGGCGAGCAAGGCACCCACTGACAGGTCCGGCAACAACGCATCTGCCCCTTCCAGATCCGATGCCTGGCCTGCGGTCAGATGAAAGACCACTGGATTACCCAGCGCATCGGTGGAAGGTAAAAATGAAGGAGGAACGGGAGACAAGCATCGCCTATTCTGACAACTGATGACAGGCCCTGGAGCTACAAGGCGAGCAGTTACACCACAATACCTTCGCGTGAATCTCGGGCGCAAAACGCTTTGAGTCTATTGCACATGATACGAACGAGGCGCTGCAGACTGCTCAGCGGGGAGCACTATCGAGCCGTTGATGCAGGCTAGTAAACTCCTGCCCAACCAGCAATACCATCGATCAACCGCTGGCACGCGGGCCACATCGTGTGATTCAGTTGATGTCGGCACAATTCAAGGATTGGAGCTCAAGCGCAACAAGCCCTGAGCTCCTATGAACTACGCCCTGCATTCGTAGTGAATGAAGATGACCTTGGCGAATCAACCATCTTGAGGGCGCTTACAGCAAGCTCCACTCTTGGATCAAGGACAAACTTGGCTCACCTGAGCAGAGCAGGACAAACCTCCACCATTCGCCGAATATTGCCCGCCGCACGATAGCGACACGGTTCCCGGGCCATTTGACGCAACTGACTGACCAGGAGTCAAACTTCCACTGTAGCCTGGGGACTGTATACCGCAGGTGGTACCTGTAACGCTGCCCGACGCCTGAGTGCATTGGATGATGGCTGCAGATTTGACCGGAGCCAAGCCGCGGAACGAACTACCATTACGTGCAGAGCCAAAGATCGTTTGCTCCGGTGAGCAAGTGGTGTCATCAATCCTTGCTGCGCAGTTCAAACCACCGCCACTCGCTGCATAGGACCCAATGCAATTAAGGACGACGTTACCTGGTGCATTGGTACCTATGGATTCACCTACTGACAGAACGCCATTCCAGCCTGGAGCTTGCACCGAGCAAAAGGTGCCTGCCTGTCCACCTCCTGTTGCCTGTGTGCAGGTTATAACCGATAGCGTTGACGCTATCGCACTCCCTTGTGTTGAACCACCATTGCGAGCACTGGCCGTAATGGTTTGAACTGCGGCATTCACCGAACCCAAACAGGCCAATCCGCACACCAGGGCAACGAAACCACAGACTTTCAGCCTAATCATTACGCAACTCCTTCAAGACCACGCGAATCGAAGAAAGCTTAGATCAGAAAAAAATGCTTGCAAAACCAGCTGCGATTGAAAGGATTATCAGAACGCGACTTAGCTATTGTCAATGCAAAAAACTCAGCAAGGAATTATTTGTGATCGCTCACTCACAAACGGCCCTATGACGTAGGCCCGTCAATGTAACATGATGGAATTCAGGACATTTGCAGAGGAACGTGCGGCTGCCCGCATTGCCGGGCGCCCTGCCGATGGCACTGTGATCTCATAACGCGGCATTGACCTAGAATTGTTTCCGGCGCGTCGGTTAAGCAAGCGCAGGAGCTGTGTGCGACGCAATCTGCGCCTAGTCCTTGGACACCCGATTGATCTCGCCCAGGCTGGTCACCCCATGCGCAGCCTTCATCAACGCCGACTGCCGCAAATCGCGGATGCCGATCTTCTGCGCCGCCTCGGCGATCTGCATCGCATTGCCGCCGTCGTCCTTCTCCCGCCTGCGGGAGAAGGTGCCCGAAGGGCGGATGAGGGCGCCTAGTCCTTGGTCACCCGATTGATCTCGGCCAGACTGGTCACCCCATGCGCAGCCTTCATCAACGCCGACTGCCGCAAATCGCGGATGCCGATCTTCTGCGCCGCCTCGGCGATCTGCATTGCGTTGCCGCCCTCAAGCACGATCGCGCCAATTTCGTCGGTCATCGGCATTACCTGATAGATACCGGTACGCCCCTTGTAGCCTTCGGTGCACTCATCGCAACCGACCGCCTCATACAGTTCGATCCCCCTAGCGATCTGCTCAGGCGTAAAACCCTCGGCCAGCAACGCATTATCCGGCAGCGTCGACTTGCGCTTGCAGTGGTTGCACAACCGCCGCGCCAGACGCTGCGCGATGACCAGGGTCACCGACGAAGTGATGTTGTACGGCGCAATGCCCATGTTCATCAAACGCGCGATGGTCTGCGGCGCATCGTTGGTATGCAGCGTCGACAGCACCATGTGACCGGTCTGTGCCGCCTTGATCGCAATCTCGGCCGTCTCCAGGTCGCGGATTTCGCCGACCATGATGATGTCCGGGTCCTGGCGCAGGAACGAACGCAGGGCCGCCGCGAAGGTCATGCCACGCTTGTTGTTCTGCTGCACCTGGTTGACGCCGGGCAAGCGGATTTCAACCGGATCCTCGGCCGTGGAGATATTGCGCGTCTCGTCGTTGAGGATACCCAGCGCCGTGTACAACGACACCGTTTTGCCCGAACCGGTCGGACCGGTCACCAGCACCATCCCGTACGGCTTATGGATCGCCTCCAGGAACAACTTCTGCTGGTCCGCCTCGTAGCCCAGCTTGTCGATGCCCAGCTTGGCCGCACTGCCGTCCAGGATACGCAGCACCACCTTCTCGCCGAACAGGGTCGGCAAGGTGCTGACACGAAAGTCGATCTGCTTGGTCTTGGACAGGTTGAGCTTGATACGCCCGTCCTGCGGCACCCGCTTCTCGGCGATGTCCAACTGCGACATCACCTTCAGGCGCGCCGCGATGCGCTGATTCAGCTTCACCGGCGCCTTGGCCACATTCTTCAGCAACCCGTCGATGCGCAAGCGCACCCGGTATTCGTCTTCATAGGGCTCGAAATGGATGTCGGAGGCTCCCCGCCGGATCGCATCCACCAGCACCTTGTTGACGAACTTCACCACCGGCGTGTCGTCCCCCTTGGCATCGACCCCGGAATCCCCGCCGGCGCCCATGTCCTCGTCCCCGGCCGACACATCCAGATCCCCCACATCCTCGTCGTCGTTACCGAGCGACGCGCCTAGCGAGGCGTTACTGGCGTGCCATTGTTCCAAGGTGCGACGGATCTGGTCCTCATCGACCAGGATCGGCTCGACCACCAGATTCGTATGAAACTTGATGTCATCCAGTGCCCTGGTCTGGGTCGGGTTGCTCACTCCCACGAACAACCGGTTGCCGCGCTTAAACAGCGGCAGTACCTGATGCTTCTGAAGCAATTCTTCACTGACCAGCTTAACCGCGCTCTGGTTGGCGTCGAAGACGGATACATCCATTAGAGGCATGCCGAACTCGACCGCGTTGGCCGCGGCGAGCTGAGACGCAGTCACCAATTTCTTCTCAGAAAACCACTGCGGCAAGGGTGTCTTGGCAATAGCGGCCTGTTCCATTGCAGCACGAGCATTGGTCTCATCGAGTACACCGTCCTGCACAAGGCGACGTGCTATGCCAGTAATGCCCACAAGATTGAAATTCGGCGATGTATTCATAAGCTCTCTCAACCTTGGCTGGCCGGCGTTGTTCTTAATATTAGTCCATACACTCAGGCGACGCCAAACAAGTAGCGCCTCGTATCGGGGTTATCCTTTCGCCAAATTACGTTGTCTAAGAAGAAATGATGGATATTAATAAATACCCAGAAAATGAACAGGAACAATGCCCCGCCATAACCATCAGACTGAACCGGAAAAAGATCACTTAAAGCCTCAGGGATCGCCCAAAATCCGATATAACCAAGCATAAATCCACATAATGCAAAGAACGACAACCGCACCCCAAGCCCCTTACCGCTAAAAATATAAGGCTTTGCGCTCATCCGCAAATCACGCTCTCCATTCAATTTAAATCGCCACACGACCGCAAGATATTGCAACGAGTGAAAGGCGGGAATTATTAATAGCATCACTGGGCTTGTCAAAAGCAACCATAGATAGAGGCTTACCATATAAGCCACCAACCCGCTATAAGGGATCATTCCAGATCGATTCAATACATATTTCCGCAAGAAAAGAAATAAAAGTCCCACACCTCCTGCAATAGTAGCAATAACTAAAGCCTGAAAAAGACCTGAAGGAACAACAAAAGTTATATATTTAATGTTCCAATACGACTGATTCGCAAAAACCTTATTGTACAAAACCCAAGACATCAACCAGACAAGATATCCATTCAGCAAAAGAAACTTTCTTTCTCTCTGACTGAAATAATTTTGTTTTAATGCAGCATCAAGCATCAACATACCGAAACCTTGCTTAACATAGTGCCACCCCACCAAAAAAAACATTAGATTGGCGGCGTATCCAAGCAAGATAAGGTCATGGAACCACAGGCAATATGCAAAGAAAAAAATTAACCACAGCGGCACCACAACTCCGGCAAATAGATATCTCAGCCGTAGCGCAGTAGAAAAATGACGCCCGAATGCACGCCCTCCAAAATTCTGGTAAAAAATTTGATACGAGTGCGCAAAATGCGGGTGATTAATCACATTTGCAATCAACAACATCGCAGTGGCGACCCTCTCCATGCCCCAGCTAGGCTGCCAGAACAGAGACATCCCCAATAACACAACTGCAGAGCCTCCACCTAGAAGAATGAGGTCCAATAGTGGGCCATATAGATATCGGCCTTTCAAGGCGGAATGCCTTCCCAACTGCTTCAACTCATCTGAGGTTACGACCATCTTGTTAAGACCCAAATAATCCCTGGAATGATTCGATACCTGGTTTTTTCCATATAAAGTAGATAACTTTCATCGTCACACAGAAATTTTTCCTCCTCCAAAATGCGAAGAGCTTGAAAGAACCAAAGCGCAGAAAATAGACCCAAATTTCTCCATTCAAAACTACCCAGCAAAAACCCAAGGTGGGCAACCGCGTAACCTAAATAAATGGGGTGCCTCACGACACGGTATGCCCCGCGGGTAACAATACCTCGATTTGCCGGAAGTAGCCCGAAAGATCTACCCAACGAGATCTTTGCATATATCTGCCAAATGATACCAGCAACCTGAAGAGAAGCGCTTATCCAGACCGGGACAAGCACATAACCCGAGCCAAGCACTACGAAAAAGAAGAAAAATGTTGCAACTATAGTACTGACAACAGCAACAGGCTTAAAAGACTTCTTATCCCATACCTGACGCGCGGTTAGATAAATTGCAAACGTGATCAATTCACCTACAAGCACCAGGGCTAGCGTTAGCGTAGGCGCGTGCATCCACTCTTTTGCACCACGATAAAAAAACGTTGATAAAGCTAAAAGGGTGAAGAGCCTTATCCCCCAAGTACCGACGTAGCGCACGCCCCACCCCTCAAATAAAAGTAAAACGGGGGCGCGTGGCCCCCGTTTTATCAAACTCAAACTTTTACGGTCTATTACGGGCCGGGGGCAGGAGCTGCAGCCACAGCACGACACTCGGCCGGATAGTACTTAGCATTGCTTCCGCTACCAGCGCAAGCCCAAGTGGTGCCGACTGCCGAGTTGCCGGTCGGAACAGTGGGGGTGAAGGTCAGGATGGTGCCCTTGGTCGTTGTCGAATTGCCTGTAACTTGAATAGCGCCAGTAGCCGCAGTGCAAGTCATGGAAGCGGTGTTCTTCGACGTCGAAGGGATGGTTGTATCTACTCCCTGGCAGGCATCTGCCGGAAGAGTGCCTCCATTATTCGCGATATTCTCAGCGACAGTATTTTTTGCAGCACCGGCGATGACAGCTAGTTCGGTGACGCGCGCGCGTATTGTGTAATCTTGGTAGGCCGGAAGTGCAATCGCAGCCAGAATGGCAATGATCGCCACGACGATCATAAGTTCGATCAGAGTAAAACCTTGCTGCTTTTTCATGATAAGTCCCCTAGAGGTAATAGTTCTAAATTCTGGATGTTTGAATGTTAAGTGAGCAGTTCAGTTGCGTGTTCCAAGCGAAGGAAAGCAGGTTCCGTGCCAAGTGTGGCTGCACCAACAACACCTTCCCTAGCTCCATGATGTCAGACCACAAAGATGTTAGAAGAACTAATCTTCGCATCTGCGACACCTACCCCAATATGCCGTGCAGCGTCACTTAGGTACAGGATACGTCCATTTACCCCCCCCAGACTCAACTGAGTAGAACTCTATGCCGACTGGCGAGATCAACTGTTACTTGCGCCAACCCTGCACTCTCAAGATTCACATTGCCAAAATTAGGCGCACCTACGGCCTAGCTTGCCTACCAGCGCGAAAAAACGTTATTGTGATATGTTAGGGCCTGGGTATGGCCGATGGGGGAGTTGAACATGTCCGTGGTACGAAGCGTCATTAAGAAACAACCAGTTGACCGTAGCACGCAGTTGCAGCAATTCGTTTGGGAAGGAACGGATAAGCGTGGCGTCAAGATGAAGGGGGAGCAGACAGCCCGTAACATGAATATGCTAAGGGCTGAACTTCGTCGTCAGGGCATATCTCCTAATGTTGTCAAGCCAAAACCCAAACCGCTGTTTGGAGCTGCAGGGAAGAAAATAAGCGCTAAAGACATTGCGTTCTTTAGCCGCCAAATGGCCACGATGATGAAGTCAGGCGTCCCTATTGTTGGCTCTCTTGAAATCATTGGCGAGGGGCATAAAAATCCCCGAATGAAAAAAATGGTCGGACAGATCCGTTCCGATATTGAAGGCGGGTCTTCCCTGCATGAGGCAATTAGCAGGCATCCCGTTCAATTTGATGAACTATATCGAAACTTGGTGAGAGCTGGTGAAGGCGCAGGTGTTCTAGAAACAGTCTTAGACACAATAGCAAATTATAAAGAGAATATCGAAGCACTAAAGGGGAAAATCAAGAAAGCGCTGTTTTATCCAGCAATGGTGGTTGCGGTAGCCATCATTGTTAGCGCTATTCTATTGATATTTGTGGTGCCGCAATTTGAAGACGTGTTCAAAGGATTTGGCGCAGAACTCCCAGCTTTTACACAAATGATCGTCGCCGCCTCTCGATTCATGGTCAGCTATTGGTGGCTTTTGCTGATAGTGGTAGCAGGCACACTAGCCGGCTTCATCTTCGCATACAAACGCTCCCCAAGAATGCAGCATGGCATGGATCGTTTAATTTTAAAATTTCCTGTCATTGGTCAGATCATGCATAACAGTTCAATCGCAAGATTTGCGCGAACTACAGCGGTAACATTCAAAGCCGGCGTTCCGCTTGTGGAAGCCCTTGGCATTGTAGCCGGGGCTACAGGCAACAAAGTTTATGAAGAGGCCGTTTTGAAAATGCGTGATGATGTTTCAGTGGGTTACCCAGTTAATATGTCAATGAAGCAAGTAAATCTCTTCCCGCACATGGTTATTCAGATGACAGCAATCGGCGAAGAAGCTGGCGCACTGGATGCAATGCTGTTCAAGGTTGCTGAGTACTTCGAGCAGGAAGTAAACAATGCGGTAGACGCATTGAGCAGTTTGCTTGAACCTATGATCATGGTATTTATTGGTACCATCGTCGGCGGCATGGTCATCGGCATGTATCTTCCGATCTTCAAACTCGGCGCAGTGGTTGGATAAGACGTAATGGCATTCCTCGACCAGCATCCCGGCCTCGGCTTTCCCGCCGCGGCCGGACTGGGACTGCTGATCGGCAGCTTCCTGAACGTGGTGATCCTGCGCTTGCCCAAGCGCATGGAGTGGCAGTGGCGGCGCGATGCGCGCGAGATCCTGGAGCTGCCGGACATCTACGAGCCGCCACCGCCAGGCATCGTGGTGGAGCCCTCGCACGACCCGGTGACAGGCGACAAGCTCAAGTGGTGGGAGAACATCCCGGTTCTGAGTTGGGTGATGCTGCGCGGCAAGTCGCGCTACAGCGGCCAGCCGATTTCCATCCAGTACCCATTGGTGGAGCTGCTCACGGCCTTCCTGTGCGTGGCCAGCGTCTGGCGGTTCGGCTTCGGTTGGCAGGGTTTCGGCGCGATCGTGCTGAGCTGCTTTCTGGTGGCGATGTCGGGCATCGATCTGCGCCACAAGCTGTTGCCGGACCAGTTAACCTTGCCGCTGATGTGGCTCGGGCTGGTCGGCTCGATGGACAACCTCTACATGCCGGCCAAGCCCGCCCTGCTCGGCGCGGCGGTGGGCTATGTCTCGCTATGGACGGTGTGGTGGCTGTTCAAGCAGCTCACCGGCAAGGAAGGCATGGGCCACGGCGACTTCAAGCTACTGGCCGCGCTCGGCGCCTGGTGCGGGCTGAAAGGCATCCTGCCCATCATCCTGATCTCATCGCTGGTCGGCGCCATCCTCGGCTCGATCTGGCTGGTCGCCAAGGGCCGCGACCGCGCCACCCCGATCCCGTTCGGCCCCTACCTCGCCATCGCCGGCTGGGTGGTGTTCTTCTGGGGCAACGATCTGGTGGACGGCTACCTGCACTTCGCAGGCCTGCGTTGACCGGGGCAAGACGATGAGCGACTTCATCGTCGGTCTCACTGGCGGCATTGCTTCCGGCAAGAGCGCCCTCGCCGCCGAGTTCGAGAAACTGAGTGTGCCGGTCATCGATGCCGATGTCGTTGCGCGGCAGGTGGTGGCGCCAGGTCCCATTCTCGATGCCATCACCGAGCGATTCGGCCAAGGGATCCTGTTACCGGATGGGACATTGGACCGCCAGGCGCTACGCAAGATCGTCTTCGCCGACGCAACGCAACGGCGGGCGCTCGAAGCGATCACCCATCCTGCAATTCGGGCCGAGTTGCAACGTGCGGCACTGGCGGCCGATAGCCTCTACGCCATCGTCGCGATCCCACTGCTCGCCGAGGCCGGCGGGCGGGCGACGTATCCTTGGCTGGACCGGATCCTGGCTGTCGATGTCCCGGTTGCGGTGCAGCACGCGCGACTGATTCAGCGTGACGGCAGTACACCAGCATTGGCCGATCAAATGATTGCCGCACAAGCCTCGCGCGAACAGCGCTTGGCCATTGCCGATGATGTCGTGAGCAACGAGGGTCATGCAGAACACCTGGCGGAAGCGTCCACCAAGCTGGATGCGGACTATCGCGTACGCGCGTTGGCCAAGCGGGGCACGGCAGCCACCTTCCAGCATTCCTGAACTGCTAAAACGCTATAACCCGCTTACCATACCAGCGAGCGGAATCAGATTCCGGCTGCCAGGCAAAGAGCAAGAACGGCATGCAGCACTTCCGACCAACGGCTGGATTAAAGGGTCTGCATACTCGATTGAGAGCAATTCTTTTTCGGTATGCTTTGCCCACACATGCACCGCTACCGCGGCTTGACAAAGAACACACGACACGGAGAGTTGAGGCGATGAAGAATCTTGAGCGTTGGATGCCCGGAAAAAGTCCTCGCGGCACTTTGTTTGGACTTCTGCTTGGGCTCGTTGCGATGCTTTGTTATGCAATCCCAATCCACAAGGCCTACGCTGTTGACTCGGTTCTTTGCAATGCGGGCACCAGACTATGTGACCAAGGGCAAGCATATCTGAACGCATTGCGCGAAGGCGATGAAGCAGTGTGTGGATTCGGGGCAATAAACACGCATAGTGGAAAAGTAAATGACCGGACATTTGATCAGCGCTACGAAGCCGTCGTCGAATGCTATCGCGCATTTGACAACTACACTTGGGTTTCCTATTTAGACAGCAGCTTTTACGCCTCCACCTGCACCGCTCGGCCCTCCATCAACCCCGCAACAGGCAGCACCGGCAAGGTCTGCCAGCAAGGCTGCGAGTACAGCGTCGGCACCAACGGCAGCCAGCCAGTCGCCACGCCCAACGGCGCAGTCTGCTCCTCCCCTCCACCGATCGATCCCGGCAAGAACAACGGCTGCTGCGATGCCACCACCGGGCCGACCACGGCCGGCAACCCCGCTAACGTATTCACCGGGGCAAAACTCGAAACCGCAGTCGATTACCGCGCCCCGATTGGACATCTGGAGTTCGTACGCTATTACAGTAGCGCCGCTGGCTTGCAACCCGTTACCGCACTCGGTTCCACATGGCGGCATAGCTACGCACGTGCGTTGACGGTGGCCGATGCAGAAACCGTGCTCCTGACCCGTCCCAACGGCAATTTCTACACCTTCAAGAAGTCTGCCAGCGGGACCTGGACACCCGACTGGGACGTGCGCGAAGTACTGACCGAACTCCTCGACAACGGCGTGCGGACCGGCTGGCAAGTTACCGCTGCAGACGATACGCAAGAAACCTTTGGCCCCGACGGCAAACTGACCGGCATGGCCTATCCGGATGGCGAGCGCCTGACGCTGACCTATACCGGCGCGCAATTGCAGTCGGTGCGGGACCTGCGCGGCCGGCAGATCGTATTTACCTACCAAGCCGGCAGGATCGCCCAGGTCACGCTACCCGATGGTGCAACCCTCGGTTATGGCTATGACACCCAAGGACGCTTGAGTTCGGTGGCCTTGCAGGCGGCAGGGGCATCGGCCTCCTCGATGGTGGCCAGCTATGGATATGGCGATTCACGCTTTCCGGATGCGCTGACGACACATCGCGATGCACAAGGCCAGGTCTATGCGTCATGGAGTTACGATGCGCAAAAACGCGTGACCCGCAGCGTGCATGGCAATCCGGCCGGCGCGATCGACCAATTCACGATTGCCTATGCAGGTACCGCTTCTACCGTCACAACGCCAACAGGAAACACCATTACGCGCACTGGCCTGTCCAAGCTCGGCCAGGCCAAGGTGGCAGCTGTCCAAGGGCTGTGCCCGGAATGCACAGGTGCGTCGTTCCAGTCCCGCAGCTATGACGGCAATGGCTATCCCGATCTGGAGGTCGATTTTGCCGGCGTCTCCACCGACTGGAACTACAACCATCGCGGCCTCCTGACCAGCAAGATCGATGCAGCCAACGATACCGCCGGCCGCAAGCGCACGGTGCAAACCGACTGGCACGCTAGTTTGCGTCAACCTGTAGACCGCCGCAGCTATGACGCCGCCAATGCGCTGGTGGCCAGGACAACCTGGACCTACAACGCCAGAGGCCAGGCACTGACCATCTCGCAACTCGACCCAGCTGGAAGTCTCTCCCGGGTCGTCACGCAACGTTATTGCGAAGAAGCCGATATCGCCACCGGCACCTGTCCGCTGATGGGCGTACTGCTCTCCAGCGATGGCCCGCGCATCGATATTGCCGACAGAACGAGCTACAGCTACTACCTCAGCGATGATGCGAGCTGCGCCGCAGCACCTACGACCTGTGCGCATCGCAAAGGCGACTTGTGGAAAGTCACCAACACCCTAGGCCGCGTCACCGAATACCTCGCCTACGACGGCGCCGGCCGCCCGCTGTCCATCAAGGACGCCAACGGCGTCGTCACCGACTACACCTACCACCCGCGTGGTTGGCTGACCGGCACCAAGGTGCGGGGCACCGATGCGTCCAGCGAGGCCGATGACCGCATCACCCGCATCGATTATTGGCCCACCGGTCTGGTTAAGCAGGTCACCCAGCCTGATGGCGGATTCACTGCCTTCACCTACGATGCGGCGCATCGGCTGACCGATATCACCGATAACGCGGGCAATACCGTCCACTACACGTTGGACAACGCCGGCAATCGCGTCAAGGAAGACACCAAGGACGTGGCCGGTAGGCTCAAGCGCACGCTCTCGCGTGTCTATAACCAGCTTGGCCAACTCAAGACCCAAGCTACCGCGGCCAGCGACCCCACCGATTTCGAGTACGACGCCAACGGCAACGCCACCAAGGTGACCGACGCGCTGGCAACCGCCACGCAGAGCGAGTACGACCCGCTCAATCGCCTGTCGCGCACGCTGCAGGATGTCGCCGGTATCAAGGCCGACACCACCTTCGACTATGACGCGCTCGACAACCTGACCAAGGTCACCGACCCCAAGGGCCTGGACACCAAGTACGAGTACAACGGCTTCGGCGATCTGGTGAAGCTCACCAGCCCGGACACCGGCGTCACCAGCTACACCTACGACAGCGCCGGCAACCGCGCCACCCAGACCGATGCGCGCAGCAATACCACTGCTTACGGCTACGACGCGCTCAATCGCCTGACCGAGGTCACCTACCCCACCTCCAGCCTCAACGTCACCTATACCTATGACGTGACGCAAACCGCCTGTGCCAGCGGGGAGACCTTCTCCATCGGCCGGCTGACCCGCATGCAGGACGGTGGCGCCATCACCCAGTACTGCTACAACCGCTTCGGCGACCTGGTGCGCAAGGTGCAGACCAGCAACGGTAAGGCATTGGTGCTGCGCTACGACTACACCGTCGGCGGCCAGCTGCGACGCATGACCTATCCCGACGGCGCGGTGGTCGATTACGTGCGCAACGCACAGGGCCAGGCCACCGAGGTCGGCGTGACCCCGGCTGGCGGTAGCCGTCAGGTGCTGCTGGGCAACGCCAGCTATTACCCGTTCGGTCCGGCCGCCGGCTGGACCTACGGCAATGGCCGCACCCTCGCCCGCCAGCACGATCTGGACTATCGCCCGCAAGCGATCCAGGACACTCGCCCGGGCGGGCTGGAAATAGGCTTCGGTTTCGACCCGGCCGGCAACCTCACCGCACTGAAGCCCGCCGGCAATCCCACGCCGGAGATCGGCCTGGCCTACGACGCCCTGGGCCGCCTGACCGGCCTCAAGGACGGCAGCACCGGCACGCTGATCGACGGATACAGCTACGACGCCACCGGCAACCGCCTCAGCGCCAAGGTCGGCGCGGCAACGCAGAGTTACACCTACCCAACCGACAGCCATCGCCTCAGCGCAGTGGCCGGCGTCGCGCGTACATACGATGCCACCGGCAACACCACCGCCATCGGCGGCAGCGCCCGCCAGTACACCTACGACACCACCGGCCGCATGAGCCAGGCCCGCCGCGCCGGCGCGGTGACCATGAACTATCGCTACAACGGTCGTGGCGAGCAGGTGCGCCGCTTCCTCGGCACCACCAACACCTACACGCTCTACGATGAAGCCGGCCACTGGCTGGGCGACTACGACAGCAACGGCGCGCCCAAACAACAGGCGATCTGGCTGGATGATCTACCGGTGGGCCTGTTGGCCAACGCAAGCAAACTGCACTACATCGAACCCGATCACCTGGGCAGCCCGCGCGTGGTGATCGACCCGACCCGCGATGTGGCGATATGGACGTGGAGCTTGAAGGGCGAAGCCTTCGGCAACACCGCACCGGGTCAGGATCCTGATGGAGATGGTGCGGCGTTGGTGTTGGATATGCGGTTCCCGGGGCAGCGGTTTGATGCGGCCAGCGGATTGAATCAGAACTACTTCCGGGACTATGACCCTACTACCGGGCGATATGGGCAGAGTGATCCTATTGGGTTTCACGGAGGGATCGGCACTTACGTTTATAGCCTCTCAAGTCCATTCCGTTGGTCGGACAAATTTGGCCTGCTTCCGGGTGATTGTTACAGAACAGAAAATTTGGCAGCAGCTCAGGCACTTAAAGACATTCTACCGGTATCGATAAGAGAAGATTTGGAATACGGTGGCTGGGTATATCAAAAACCGAACGGGTACTATAGTTACACGACGCCACGTCGCGGGCTGACATCTTCAGTGAACCCTGGCCCGCGGCCAGATGGAGCAACTGGCGCGTACCATACACACGGAGATGTAACTCCGGGCTATGTGGGAGAAGCGTTCTCAAAGGCTGATACAAGAATACCCTACGGGGATGCGGCCTACTTAGGAACACCCTCGGGCAAATTATTGAGATTTTCCACTTCAGGCTCGCCTTACAGTGATCTCCCTGACGCAATCCCGAGCTCCGGCTGCGGATGCGACAGCAACAACAACAGGCTTTTAGAATTTCTCAACAATGCTTTTGGATGGCAACTATGAAATTCAAATCCTTAATTCTATTTTTATCGTTATTCTTCGTTGACACTTCTGGCGCGAGACCTAATAGCGCAGAAACCATTAAAGCGATTGAAGCAGCAAGCAAAGATTTTCAAACTCGAATAATAGCAATGTATCCACGCAGCGGCGATTACTCATTGCTGCGAGACCTTGACTCTTATTCGATCGGAATTGCCCAAACACCCTCAAAAATAATAATCGTCTTTTTAGTGGATAAGCGCCTAGGGATCATAGGTGGCGGCGGAGAATACACGCTAAACAAAAAAGATGCGGAAATTATAAGCTTTCAGGGGTATGAATAAATCCTATCCGGACGGCGCGGTGGTCGAGTACGTGCGCAACGCACAAGGCCAGACCACCGAGGTCGGCGTCACCCCGGCTGGCGGCAGCCGCCAGGCGCTGCTGGGCAACGCCAGCTACTACCCGTTCGGGCCGGCTGCCGGCTGGACCTACGGCAATGGCCGCACCCTCGCCCGCCAGTACGATCTGGACTATCGCCCGCAGGCGATCCAGGACACCCGCCCGGGCGGGCTGGAAGTGGGCTTCGGCTTCGACCCGGTCGGCAATCTCACCGCGCTGACGCCCGCTGGCAATCCCACGCCGGAGATCGGCTTGGGCTACGACGCCCTGGGCCGCCTGACCGGCCTCAAGGACGGCAGCACCGGCACGCTAATCGACGGCTACAGCTACGACGCCACCGGTAACCGCCTCAGCGCCAAGGTCGGCACGGCAACGCAGAGTTACACCTACCCGGCCGACAGCCATCGCCTCAGCACAGTCGCCGGCGTCGCGCGTACCTACGATGCCGCCGGCAACACCACCGCCGTCGGCGGCACCGCCCGCCAATACACCTACGACACCACCGGCCGCATGAGCCAGGCCCGCCGCGCCGGCGCGGTGACCATGAACTACCGCTACAACGGCCGTGGCGAGCAGGTGCGCCGATTCCTCGGCACCACCAACACTTACACGCTCTACGACGAAGCCGGCCACTGGCTGGGCGACTACGACAGCAGCGGCGCGCCCAAACAGCAGGCGATCTGGCTGGACGATCTGCCGGTCGGCCTGCTGGCCAACGCCAACACGCTGCACTACATCGAACCCGACCACCTGGGCAGCCCGCGCGTGGTGATCGACCCCACCCGCGATGTGGGGGTATGGACCTGGAGCTTGAAGGGCGAAGCCTTCGGCAATACCGCACCGAATCAGGATCCTGATGGCGATGGTGCAGCGCTGGTGTTGGATATGCGGTTCCCGGGGCAGCGGTTTGATGCGGCGAGTGGGTTGAATCAAAATTATTTGCGTGACGGCTACGAAGCGGCAACGGGGCGATATACGCAGACTGATCCGATTGGGATAAAGGGAGGAATTAGTGTGTATGGATATGCCCAACAGACTCCGTTGAATGCTATTGACCCAAGTGGCCTTGCTGCATTTCTAACTCCAATTCCACCAGCAAATCAAAGGCCAGCAGGAAGAATTTATTGTGTCGATGGGTTAATTAAGCCATATTTCAACTATGATTTGTGGCCAAAAGAATTTCAAGAATGCAAGGACGTTTCGGATTGCTTGATGGCGCATGAAATGTCACACGTTGCAGATGCCAATCGCTCCAATCCCGGCCTGTGCCGGAGAGGTCCCTTGCAATGGATGGGCATTGGTACTACGCCAATGAGCGTTACTTTCCCAAGTACTCTTTATCCTGGCAGTAACTATAGCGAGTTAGATGTCTCTGAATTTAGAGCACACACCGTTGAGCTTAATTGCCTAATGAGCAAATTGAGATCTATGAACGGCCAACGCGATGAAAAGTGCAAGGCCGCTTTGATTCGAAGAATCAGACAAATTACACGCAGCTCCATACCAGCCATCGAGGGCGAAACATATGGCAAATAAAATGCTCTATTTTATACTGCTTGCTGCAACTTCATTTTCGGCTTTGGCAACCCAAAAAATAGAAGTGAAATTAAGCGTGGCGTGTAACAGGCCAACCTCCTTATTGCTATCCATTAAAAATATTACCTCCACTCCAATACCGATACCTGAAGTAGCATTGCCGTGGAATAACTCAAAATCAATTTATATCGAAGCATTCAAAGTCTTCAACGGAAAATCAGATAAACTAGTCAGAGTGGCGCCAATTGCTGATTATCTGAGGACAATCACACTTGCACCACAGCAAAAGCTTCATGGGGAAATACATTTAAACCAAATATTTGTAAATTTTGATCGCGAGAACGAAGCCGCAGACGTATTGATATTTTATCGAATAAAAGACTCAAAATGGCTGGGCGACACAAAATTTAATGACCTCTCTGGAACAATCATGATTCCTAAAAAGGGCTTTTTCTCGCATTCTTGTCCAGTAGCAATAAATCCGACCGTTTGATGTTAATGCTGCAGCGTCCGCAAGCGATCCAGGACACCCGCCCGGGCGGGCTGGAGGTGGGCTTCGGTTTCGGCCCGGCCGGCAACCTCACCGCACTGACGCCCGCCGGCAATCCCACGCCGGAAATCGGCCTGGACTACGACCCCCTGGGCCGCCTGACCGGCCTCAAGGACGGCAGCACCGGCACGCTGATCGACGGCTACAGCTACGACGCCACCGGCAACCGCCTCAGCGCCAAGGTCGGCACGGCAACGCAGAGCTACACCTACCCAACCGACAGCCATCGCCTGAGCGCAGTGGCCGGCGTGGCGCGTACCTACGATGCCACCGGCAACACCACCGCCATCGGCGGCACCGCCCGCCAGTACACCTACGACACCACCGGCCACATGAGCCAGGCCCGTCGCGCCGGCGCGGTGACCATGAACTATCGCTACAACGGTCGTGGCGAGCAGGTGCGCCGCTTCCTCGGCACCACCAACACCTACACGCTCTACGACGAAGCCGGCCACTGGCTGGGCGACTACGACAGCAACGGCGCGCCCAAGCAGCAGGCGATCTGGCTGGACGATCTGCCGGTCGGCCTGTTGGCCTGTTGGCCAACGCCAACAAACTGCACTACATCGAACCGGACCACCTGGGCAGCCCGCGTGTGGTGATCGACCCGACCCGCGATGTGGCGGTATGGACGTGGAGCTTAAAGGGCGAAGCCTTCGGCAACACCGCACCGAATCAGGATCCTGATGGGGATGGTGCGGCGCTGGTATTGGATATGCGGTTTCCGGGGCAACGGTTTGATGCGGCGAGTGGGTTGAATCAGAACATCCATCGCGAGTATGAAGCTGGCACCGGACGGTACTCGCAGTCCGATCCGGTCGGGCTGGGTGGTGGGATAAGTACATTCAGCTATGTAGCAGCGATGCCACTAACATCGATTGATCCATTTGGTCTTGCGCCAAACCAAGGATGTGTCGCTTCAGTGGTAGGAACATGCACTGTTGCAGGGGGCAGCGTTGGCTATTGGGGTGGGGGCATTCTCGGCGGTGCGGGAGGCACTGCCGTGACGCCTGTGGCTGGAACCGCAGGCGGCTTTATCGCAGGCTCGACACTTGGAGGCTTGGGCGGCGCGTCGGCTGGTGGCCTGATCGGTGGCCTAGTAAGTAGCGCTGTTTGCCCGGACGAAGACGATAAAGATGAGTGTGAAAAACTGCTGCGCGTAGACACTGACGTATGCAATGCAATCACTCGGCGGCGCGGTGCCAGAAGGGGCGAGGCATGCCATGCGTCTGCTACTCAGCGATATGCCGCATGCTTGAGAAATGATCCGATCCCGCCCCTGAACACTTGGAATAATTAACATGATAGAGCATAGCCACCTTGTTTACGTTGACGAAGAACTACGCAAATTGATTATTTATCGCGTCACCGCAGAAGGAAAAAAAACCTTATTGACGGATGTTGCCCTTCCATCCAAGCAGGGATGGTCAATCGACCTAGAACAAATTGCAAAGCAATTAGGCGAGAACTTACTAATGGACTCCCCAGCGGTGCGACGGCTTTTGGAAATATGAATCGCAGTCGCACGAGACGACAAAGAAGGGGTTTTCGTGTACTTAGAGTGGCTAACAAAACCCAGGAAGCATGCGTAAGCAGATGATGGAGCATGCAAGCGAGAGCAGCGCTTTAGGTGGATATCTTGACGGTGCTCCACTACCGCCAACTGATGCCATCGGATTTATCCGATCTGCGGCGTTGATGGCCTATGGCATGGTCTGAATCGCTGGGCAGCGCGTTACGGATAGGGTGACGAAGGACATCGTCTATTGTTGGGTTGAGCATTACTTGTAAAGCCCTCGCGCCCGGGTGCGCTCCTACGCGAGCGCGGGTGATTGGTTAGCGATGGAAGGCCAATGTGGCGATGACGCCGCGCTCCTGCCCCGGCCTGACGCTGACGCGCCAGCCATACAAATCGCATAGCCGGCTGACGATCGACAGGCCGATGCCGCCGCCTTGCGAGTGGCCTGCGTGGGTGCCGCGGTAGCCGCGCTGGAACAGCTTGGCGGCGTCTTCCTCGCTCAGGCCGGGGCCGGAGTCGATGACTTCCACCGCATCGCCAAGCACGCGCACGCGCACCTGGCCGTCCTGGGTGTACTTGACCGCGTTGCCGATCAGGTTGCCCAGCGCCACCGACAGGGCGGACTCGGGCGCGTCGATGACCAGGTCGCGTTCGCCCTCCAGCAGCAACTCCAGCGGTTTTCCGCCGAGCTGGGCGCGGTGTGCGTCGATCAGTTGTTCGGCCACCTTGGCCACGTTGCTGCTGCCCTGCCCGCGCTCGTTGCGCGAGAGCAATAGCAGCGAGCCGATCAGGTCGCTGCATTGCTGTTCGGCACGCTGGATACGCTGCAGGCGTTGCAGCATCTTCTCGTCCAGATTGGGCTTGGTCAGCAGCAGCTCGGTGGCGCCGCGGATCACCGCCAGCGGGGTGCGCAGTTCGTGGCTGACATCGGCGTTGAACTCGCGGTCGCGCTGTACCACTTCGGTGAGGCGTGCGGAGTAATCGTCCAGCGCTTCGGCCAGCTGGCCGACTTCGTCGTCCGGAAAGTGCGCGGCCAGCGGTTTGGGCTCGCTGGTGCCGCCGCGGTAGGCGCGCAGACGCGCGGCCAGGTCCGACACCGGCCGCATCACCTTGGAAGCGGACCACCAGCCGATCAACAGCGAAAACCCGCTGAAGACCAACACCGACAGCATCAGCGTGCGCTTGAGCTGGATCTCGCCCTTGAGCGTCTGGGTCATGTCGTAGGCGAGGAAGAACCACTCGCTGGGCGTCTTGCGCACCGCCAGCTTGTACGAATACGCATTGCCGCTTTCGTCCACGCCGGTGATGGTGTGGATGCCGTCGGGGAACTGGTACCACTCCGGTTGTTCGAGGCGCAGTGCTTCGAACTTGTCGCGCTTGACCACGCGCCCGCGCATCTGCTGCACCGGCAGGTCGGGATTGCGCAGCGGGTCGGAATAGAACCGCTGCGCAAAGGCATCGATGTTGCGATTCATCACGTCTTCGACCAACTGGTTTTCCACGCGTGAGCGCGCCCAGTTGGTGGCGAAGGCGAACAATGTCGTCAGGCAGAAGCCCAACAACACGAACGAGAGGATGATGCGGCTACGCAGGCGTCGCCGGTAGCGGCCACGCCTGCGGGCGGGCCGCAGTCCGCCGGCACTCTCAGGCATCGGGCGAGGCGATGCGGTAGCCGATGCCGTGGCGAGTCTGGATCATCGGCACGTCGAAGGGCTTGTCCACCACCGCACGCAGGCCGTGGATATGCACGCGCAGCGAGTCCGAATCCGGAAGTTCTTCGCCCCAGACGCGGGTTTCCAGCTCCTGGCGCGTCACCACGGCGGGCGAGGCTTCCATCAGCGCCTGCAGGATCTTCAGCGCGGTGGGGTTGAGCTGCAGCAGCTTGCCGCGGCGGCGCACTTCCAGCGTGTCCAGGTTGTATTCCAGGTCGCCGGTCTCCAGCACGCGGGTGTGCACGCCCTTGCCGCGACGCGACAGTGCGTTGAGGCGCACTTCCACTTCCTGCAAGGCGAAGGGCTTGATCAGGTAGTCGTCGGCGCCGGAGTCGAAGCCGGCCAGCTTGTTGTCCAGCGAGTCGCGCGCGGTCAGCATCAGCACCGGGGTCTGCTTGCGCGCTTCGTTACGCAGCTTGCGGCAGACTTCGATGCCGTCCATGCCGGGCAGATTGAGGTCCAGGACGATGGCGTCGAACTCGTGCACCACCGCCAGGTGCAGGCCGGTCACGCCATCGGCGGCGAAATCCACGGTATGGCCGCGGTCTTCGAGGTAGTCGCCCAGATTGGCGGCGATGTCGCTGTTGTCTTCGATTACTAGAATTCGCACTGGAACCTCGTTGTTGGGTCACATACCCGGCTGCGTCGCCACGTTTTGGCGCTGCAGCCGCGTTAATTCGTCTTTGTTGCCGTCTCGCAGCCGACGCCTTTCGGCAGCCGTCATGCATTGCGTGGTGGAAAGATGCGACCCCACCGCGCGTACGCGTTGACAGACCATCCGGCTTTCTTCGCCTGCCTTGGTCAACAGGGCGTTGACCAATTCCTGGTCATTGAACACTGCGGCGCTTGACTCCGGCGTGAGTTGCGCCGGGTCGGAACTGGCCTGGAGCGCGGTCTGCATGCGCTGCAAGGCAGCCAGCACCTTGGCGCGGTTGTCGGCGCCGATCTCCGCATAGGTGTCGCCGTCACTGAGATCACGGCGTACTTGTTCGGCCTGCTCGGCAAATGGCCGCGGTGCCTTCAGATCCACGGGCGCCTTACTGGCTGCGAGGGCGGGAAACGCAGCGCACAGCAGCAGCAATAGAGGTCCTTTCATGATGATGCCTTTCCTTTCCATACCCGACGATTGCTGAAATGTAGACCTGAACACGGTAACCAACAAGCCGCCACAAAAAGGCCCGGATGCCGCGAAGCATCCGGGCCAAACGTTCATCCCGATCACCGTCACTGCCGAGAGCGGAGCTACGGTCGGCAGAGGCTAGCGAGCCAGAGATTATTTTTTCGTTAATTTTCCGCTAAAGCATTCAGCCATCCGATCGGCGGACGGCCTGCTCCAGGTGCAGGATGATGTGGCCTGCCACATCCACACCGCAGACCCCTTCGACGCCCTCCAGGCCCGGTGTGGAATTGACCTCCAGCACCAGCGGCCCGCGCCTTGAGCGGATGAGGTCCACGCCAGCCACCGCCAGGCCGAGCGCACGTGCCGAGCGCACCGCGACCTCTTGTTCCTGGCTGGTCGCCTCGGCCACCGCGGCGCTGCCCCCCAGATGCAGATTGGAACGGAAATCGCCCTCGGCGGCCTGCCGGCGCATGGCAGCCACGACCCGGTCACCCACCACGAAGCACCGCAGGTCGGCGCCCTCGGCTTCGCCGATGAACTCCTGCACGATGAAGTTGGCGTACAGCCCGCGCAGCGCTTCGACCACGCCGCGCGAGGCGCTGGCCTTCTCGGTCAGGATCACTCCGGCCCCCTGCGCCCCCTCGTTCAACTTCACCACATGCGGCGGAGGGCCGAGCATGGAGAGCAGGTCCTGGGTGTCGTCGGGGTTGTCGCCGAACACGGTGACCGGCATGTCGATGCCTTGCGCGGCCAGCAGCTGGTGCGCACGCAACTTGTCGCGCGAGCGCAGGATGGCGTCGGAGGGATTGGGCGTGTAGGTGCCCATGAATTCGAGTTGGCGCAGCACCGCGCTGGCATAGCGGGTCACCGATGCGCCGATGCGTGGAATCACTGCATCGAAACCGGTGATCGGCTTGCCCTTGTAGTGCAGGCTGAAGCCGTCGGCGGCGATGCGCATATAACAGCGAAGCGGGTCGAGGATGCGTACCGTGTGCCCGCGCTTGCGCCCGGCCTCGATCAGTCTGCGTGTCGAATACAGCTTGCTGTTGCGGGAAAGGATGGCGATTTTCATCGCGGCAGGGACACGGCGCGGCCTGGACATGGTCGGAGTTTGATGACGAAGTTAGCCAAGTCCGTAGGTCTGCCGGCGGCCGGAGCGCCAGCGGCTGCCAAGCCCGTGCGCGACGATCGAACCGGTGTGCGACGGCCCCGAGGATGAAGACGCGATAGTGCGTCAACCCGTATTGCCGCAGCGCACACGCGACGCAGCCTCAACACCATCGATGCTAGCAGGGCGCCCGCGCGGCGCTCAAGACACAAGGGTCCTTCAAGTCCGCCAGTTCAGAGCAGACACGCAAGTTGCCAGCGCCTGCTTCGATGCAATGCCCATCCCGCCCCGCCGCGCCAGTACAAGCGAGCGCAGCTGCCAGCGCCAACGCTGCGTCGCGGCTCGTCACCCTCACGCCGCACCGGTATGGCCGTAACGCGTTTTGCACAGATGAAACCGCGATGCTTGCGCCTCCTCAATGCCGGCATGCCGGCGCACCCGAGACTCTCCATGCGACGTCCAGCAAGCGCGGCCTATGCCAACCCCTCCCGCATCCGCCAGGGACGCCCGTTCCCGCGCGGGGCCGTCTTCGATGGCAAGGGCACCAATTTTGCCCTGTTTTCCGCGCATGCCACGCGCGTGGAGTTGTGCCTCTTCGACGAACAGGGCAACGAAACCCGCATCGATCTTCCCGAATACACCAATGAGATCTGGCATGGCTACCTGCCAGATGTCGGGCCGGGGCAACGCTATGGCTATCGCGTGCATGGTCCCTACGCGCCGACCGAAGGCCACCGCTTCAATCACAACAAGCTGTTGCTGGACCCTTATGCGCGCGAGCTGGAGGGCGATCTTATCTGGGCGGACGAATTGTATGGCTACACCGTCGGCCATCCGGACGGCGATCTGAGTTTCGATGAGCGCGACAGTGCGCCGTTCATGCCCAAGTGCGTGGTGGTCGAAGACACCTACGACTGGGGCGACGATGTGCGCCTGCTCAAGCCATGGAACGAGACCGTCATCTACGAAACCCACGTGCGTGGCTACACCATGCGCAACCCGCAGGTGCCGGAAGCCGTACGCGGCACCTGCGCCGGCCTGGCGCAGCCGCAGGTGCTGCAGTACATCAAGGACCTGGGAATCACCGCGGTGGAACTGCTGCCGGTGCATGCCTACCTGGACGACCAGCACCTGCTCGACAAGGGGCTGCGCAATTACTGGGGCTACAACACCATCGGCTTCTTTGCGCTGAAGTCGCGCTATCTCTCCAGCGGCCACCGCGACGAATTCCGCGACATGGTCAAGGCCATGCACAAACAGGGGCTGGAGGTGATCCTGGATGTGGTCTACAACCACACCGCCGAAGGCAGCGAACTGGGCCCGACGCTTTCGTTCAAGGGGATCGACAATGCCAGCTACTACCGCCTGGCCGAAGACAAGCGCTATTACATCAACGACACCGGCACCGGTAATACGCTCAACCTGAGCAACTCGCGGGTGATCCAGTTCGTCAACGACTCGCTGCGCTACTGGGCCGGCGAAATGCACGTCGACGGGTTCCGCTTCGACCTGGCGACCATCCTCGGCCGCGAGCCCAGCGGCTTCGACCAGCGTGGCGGCTTCCTCGACGCCTGCAATCAGGATCCGTTGCTGTCGGAAGTCAAGCTGATTGCCGAACCGTGGGATTGTGGCCCGGGCGGCTACCAGGTGGGCCACTTCCCGCCGGGCTGGTCGGAGTGGAACGACAAGTTCCGCGACAACGCGCGCGAGTTCTGGAAGGGCGAGGACGGCAAGCTGGCCGAATTCGCCACGCGCTTCACCGGTTCTGCGGATCTGTTCGACCGCCGCGGCCGTCGGCCGTGGGCCTCGGTCAACTTCATCACCGCGCACGATGGCTTCACCCTGCGCGATCTGGTGAGCTACAACGAGAAGCACAACATCGACAACGGCGAAGACAATCGCGATGGTTCGTCCAACGATGGCTCGTGCAATTACGGCGAAGAAGGCGAGACGGATAACGCCGACATCCTGCAGATCCGCGAGCGGCAGATGAAGAACCTGCTTGCCACGCTGCTGCTCTCGCAAGGCACGCCGATGCTGTTGAGCGGCGACGAGCGTGCGCAGACCCAGGGCGGCAACAACAATACCTATTGCCAGGATAACGAGATCACCTGGCTCGATTGGGAAAACGATCCTACCAACGGCCGCCTCACCGACTTCGTCAAGGCGTTGACTGCGCTGCGCAAGCGTTACCCGATCCTCTCGCGCGGCCGCTTCCTCAATGGGCAGTACAACGAGGAAGCCGGCGTGCGTGACCTCACCTGGCTCAACCCGGGTGGCAGCGAGATGGAGGATGCGCATTGGACCGATGCGGGTGCGCGCTCGGTGGGGCTGTTGCTGGAAGGCAAGGCGCAGACGTCAGGTGTCAAGGAATTGGCCAACGATGACACCTTGCTGATCGTCATCAATGCCTACCACGAGGGCGTGAGCTTCACCCTGCCCTCCACCGACGAGCCAGTGCACTGGAAGCTGGTGTTGTCCACAGACGAAGCCTTGGAAGTGGACATGATGCCCGCCGGTGCCAGCGAATTCCTGGCACCGCCGCGCAGCGTGTCGGTCTTCGAGTGCAAGAGCGATCACTAGCGGCTTGCCGGACCTGCCCATCATCGCCCGCCTCAATGGCGGGCGGTGTTCTTGGCGCCCAGGTCGCGCTATTGGTGCAAAGGTAGTGACAAGGAATTGCCAAGCGGGATGCAGCGATCCGCGTGATGCAAAGCAGGCAATGGCTTGGTTATGACGGTTTGGGGAGGCAGCGTCAGTCTGTATCGCTGTATGTATCGCTGTTGGGACGGTCCGCGAGGCGAGATTGGGTCGAGCGAGTTCCGATTATGCGTAGCGGTCGCCGACCAAGCGAATCGGCAGTTCAACGCGACACCAAGCCGCCCCCGACAACTTGTCCGAAACAATCCGACGAGGGCAGACATCTATCGATCAAAGGGCTGGCGCGAACGCGCGTCGTCGCCGCAGTCACCCACTCTTTGATGCGATTCATTGCGACCGATCGACGCCCGCATTCGTGACGTGGGCGCGACGCGCCCTACCACGCGTTCCTGGCTACATCTGCTGCCAAAACACCAGCCAGATATGCGACCTCACCCGGGATACAGCGGGAAACGCTTGTCCGGATGCTTGGACTTCCATTCCTTGTAGGAGCTGGTGCCCTCCCAGGCCTTGAATGCGCGCGGCGTGCGGCCACGCCCGGACCAGGTCTCGCCGGAATGGGGAAGCCAGTACTTGGCCACCACCTCGCCGGTGGACGACAGCGGCCCCTTGGTCTTGCCGGTCATGGCAAGCGAGGCGATCTGGGACTTCTGCTTCGCATTGAATCGGCTACCGAACTGGGTGAGCGCTTCGACGATCTGGTCGAACGCTTCCAGGGTCTGGGCGTATTTGAGCTGCGCTTCTTCCTGCTCGAGCTTGCGCAGCTCTTCCAGCAGTTGGGCCTTGGCGGCGGCAGAGGGTGACGCTGGCGGAACCTGGCGCATTGACGAAACTAAGGTTGGGCGGGTCAACGAGTATTGCCGCTACGCCGTCCAGCGTAAAGCGCCCGGGCAGATTCGGCTCTGCTGGCGCTCAGCGATGGCGCAACAGGGCGTGTTCGCGGGCCATGGTCAGCACCGGACCGATGCGCCCGGCCCGGATCAGTTCGCTGCAGTGCTTGCCCACGAACTCCACCCGGGGGGCGGTGAACCATTGCACTACCCGATCCAGCTGACCGGCATTGATCGACCAGGCATGGCACACCGCCTCGCCCAGCTCCTCCACCCCGATCAACCCGATCTGGCGGATCTGCTCGGCGTCCAGCTTGAACATTTCCAGCACCTTGCCCGCATCGTCCGGCGTGCCGCAGATGCTGGCCTGCTCGGCCGACCCGGCACGGTGCGCGATCGAGGCGGCACGTGCCGACTCGGCGCGACGCATCCCCTTGATCAGCGCACCAACCAGCTGTGAATGAGTAGTCGTCATGGTGCCCGCTCGATGATGCGGAAACTATGGCGCTCATCCAGGCCAGGCTCAATCAGGAGGTTCCTGACCACCTGGAAGGAAATGACGAAGCTTTGCCACGTATTTTCGCGACATAAGTCCACTGCAATCGATGTCATTGGCATTCCGTACTGGCGCATGCTGGCCTACGCGCAATCCGGGCTCAGGAAAAACAGCGTGGGCTCAGATGCACTGGTCGAACGCAGCCTGTTGCGACGCGCAGCGGATCACTGCGTTCCCCCTCGATACGGCTGCAACCACGATGTCTGCGGCCTGTCCTGCGCTCATGGGCGAAGTCCACTGATCGACAGCGCAACGCCGCAGATCCGCACATCTGGAACCGCAGCAGCGCGTATGGCTGCAACCACCATCAGCGACCCAACGACTGCTCCGCCTCTTTCAATGTGCGCTCATATGACGCACGTTCTGCCGCACTGAGGAAGCCCTGCTGGCGCACCAGTCTGGGAACTTCAGTGGCCACCGCCGCAAGATGCGCAGTCAGCTTTTTCGCCCTCGCGGGTGCAATCGCGCCGCTCTTGCGCGCATCCGCAATAGCGCCCTGCAGGGTCTCGACGCGCTCGGCAAAATACCGTTGCTGTGCCCGATTGACGCGCCAATGATCGTCCGCAAGCCCCGCCTCCAGGCCGCTGCCGCGCACGGACGCAATGAACGCCTGATCGGTACTCAGGTCTCCAGCCAGGGCATACGCGCGTTTACCGTCCAGCAACGAGGGGTCCACCTCCACCGCGCACCCTGTCACGTGCACCAGCTCCTGCAAACGCTCGTCGAGCCGCTGCGCCGGTAGCGAGAACGCAAATGGTCCGGGCTGGCACGCAGCAAGGACGGGACCGGCGAACATGACCGCACCCAGGGCAACAATGATCGACGGCAGACGATTGCGAGCGACAGCCATGACAGCCTCCGGAACACACGGATGTCCGTGCACTGCAAACGCTAGAGCGGCAAGTCCGAACGGTAACGGAATCAGTGCCGCAGTGACATCTGTGCACCATCGAATCTGCTCAAGCAATCAGCAACCAAGCAGGGCATCCGTGGTCTGGTATCCATGCCTGAAGCCATCCGTCCAGGGAGGAGCGCGCACCAGACAGCACTCCAAGTCAGCCCGACTCAGACGGAACGAAAGACATGCGACGCTGGGGAAATGAGATCCTTCAAAGATCATCACTATCTGGCCATTTTCATAAACGTGTACTGGAGCCCGACAGCAACGTAAGCCAAAGCTGCCGCTAACAAACCAAACACCGTGTATCTGTGCTTACCGTTCAACACACCCAAACCGACTATTCCGAGGGAAACGACGAGCATCACCACGAACTTGGGAACATAGACAGCAGGCGGCAACAGGAACGAGAACACCAGCCCGATTATCAGGCTCCCTACCGCGCACCTCTTGACTAATCTTGATTCCGGCGCCGCCGAATATCTAGCTAGTACAAGCAACCCGATAGAAAAGGCGACAAACCATATGGCGACTACCAATCGACCCGCTATCGCATCACTTGAAGTCGCAAACATTCCCGATGACTCTTGGCAAACCCGAACCAACTACTCGGAAATTGTTAGCAAATTCGCGTTTGATGACGCTGTCTAGCTCCCACGCCGATCTTTTGCGCCGCATGCGCGCAGCGGCCAGCCCAACTACCCTACTTACTGCACCACGCTGGTTGCCAAAGCGCTTGGTAGTCCAAAGCCATTGCGGCATTGGAGCGGGCGATGGGAATCGAACCCACGTCAGTAGCTTGGGAAGCTACAGCTCTACCATTGAGCTACGCCCGCGTGGCGTGGGGAGAGTTTAGGCGGGTGCGGGCATCGGGCGCAATGTGCGCGTGAGAGGTCGTGCGCCTGCCGGGCCCACCTCGCCGCCGCCGGCACCATGCCAGGACAATCCTTGCCGTGTGCAGCCAGGCGCAAACACTGCCGAAATCCGCCTACGACGAGGGCCGGTTGCCCGGCCCTCGTGTGTTACGGGTGCTGCGCGATCTGCAGTGCGTGGATCAGAAGCTGCCGCTGAAGTTCACGAACAAGGTGGCATCGCGGGCGCTGCGCTGGGCCGTGGTGGTGCTCAGGCCGACGTTGCTCTGCAGGCCCCACAGGCCGGTGCGCGCACCCAGCACCACGGTGGCGTAGTTGCGGTCGAAGTTCTGGCCGGGAACGGTGTACATGCCCACTTCCGGCATCGACTGCAGCCAGGCACTGGCTTCGCCGCCGTCCTTGAACTCGTGGTCGTAGGTCGCCTGCAGGTACGGCTTGACCATGGCGCCGTCCAGGCGCACCTGGAAGCCGACGCGTCCCACCAGCGAGTCGATGTCCTGGTCGGCGTAACCCAATGCGGTCGCGCTCTCGTTGCTTTCGGTGTAGCCATCGAGCTTGATCTTCTGCCAGGTCAGGCCGGCCACCGGACCGTACTTGACGTTGCCTTCGCCCAGCGAATAGCCGGCATTGAGCGCGGCGGTGAGGTTGCTGCCGTCCGGCGAGCCGCTATGCACGCGGGTGGCCGGCCCGAGCTGTACTTCGCGGTCCACGTCGTAGCTGAGCCAGCTGTAGCTGACCTGGGCGTTGACCCACACCGGGCCGGTATACCAGCCGAAGAAGCCGCCCAGGGTGGTGTCGTCCTGCTTGAAGCTGCCGTTGCGCTTGCCGAAGTCGGCGTCCATGCGGCCGAAACCGGCAAAGCCGCCGAACACCAGGTCGCCCGCGGTCCAGTCCACCCCGAACAGGCCGGCCGGAGCCATGCCGTCGTACAGGTCGGCGTGGTCGTAACGCTGCATGTCGCCGCGCACGCTCCCCCACCAGCGCAGGCCGTCGGCGTCCGGCTTGCCGTCCAGATGCCAGGCCACCTGGTCGGCGCGCGCGCGGCCACCGGCCTGCGCCGAATGGGTCAGCACCTGCTGCAGACGCGGCGCCTCCAGCAAGGAGATCGCGTACTGGCCCAGGATCTGGTGCACGGCAGTGGTCGGGTGGATGCCGTCGGCGAACACATAGGTGTTCTGGGCGTTGGCGGCGACCAGGCTGGTCGGGTTACAGGCCGGCAGCGGCACGGCCGGGTTGCAGGCGGTGTTGGTGACGTTGCTGAAGCCGAAGGTGCCCGGCGTGGCGACGATCTCCTGCAGCATGTGGAAGGTATCGACCGGGATCACGCGCAGGCCGGCCGACTCCAGGCCATTGAACAAGGCGGTGTTGTAGGCGGTGGCCGCGCCGGTGCCCTGCGCCATGCCCACAGCGCCGCCAGCGCGGAAGCGCGGGGTGAGGCCCACATCCGGAATGGTGGGCACCATCACGTAGCGTGCGCCGGCGTTCTGCAAGGTGGCCACGGCACCGACCTGGGCGGTGACCGCGCTGCCGATGATGGCTTGCGCCTGTGCCGGTGCAAGGGACGCGGCGAGCAGGTCGTTGGCGCCGCCCCACACGGTGTAGAGCGCGTTCGGGTCGGCGCGGCCGCCATTGGCGGTGAGGTAGGTATTGATCTGGCTGGTCACCGATGGAGCGGCGCCTAGCGCGCTGACCGAACTGGCCTGGATGCGCGCGCCGCCGGCGGCATAGTTGTCGCCGGTCTGGCCGTTGCCGTTCGGGGCGGCGTTGGTGCCGAAATGATCGGCGACATATTCGGCCCACACCCAGCCCGGGTTGGTGGTGAACTTGCCGGTGACCGCGCGCGAAGCGGCCGGCAGCAGCGGGTTGTAGTAGCCGCTGTCGGTGAGGCTGTCACCGAAGAATACGGTCCGGTCGAAGGCCGACTCGGCCATGGCCGGGGTGGCCGCGATAGCGATGGCGACCGCCATCAGGGAGCGGATCGGGCGAAGTGTTGAAGCCATGGGAGTGCCTGCTTGGAGTGGATGGGACCGGACCGGCCTGCATACGTACGCCGGCGAATGGCAATGGTTTCACCCTCGCCTCCCGTGCTCACGCTGCAGTGCCGCATAACGCGAACGCGCGCCCGGACGGCGCGCGATGCCACAATGATGACATGAACATTCAACTCAACGGCAGCCTGCGTACGCTGCCCGACAACCTGCCGCTGGCCGCATTGCTGGAACAGGAAGGCCTGTCACAGCGCCGCGTGGCGGTGGAGGTCAACGGCGAGATCGTGTCGCGCGGGCGGCATGCCGAGCACGCATTGCACGAGGGCGATGTGGTGGAGATCGTGCATGCCTTGGGCGGTGGCTGACCGCCAGATCAGGCTCCCTGCCCATGCCACTTTTCACGCTCACTGTCCGCCACGCGCTCGACTGGTTCTCGACCCAGCTCGCCGCGCCGGACGCACGAGCAATCGTGATGCTGTTTTTCGACACGACGTACCCGGCGATTCGCGAGGGCGCCCTCGGGCCATTGGCGCCCGATGTCAACGCCGCGGACCTTGTGCTTTTTATTCCGTTGGAGGGACTCGCCAATGCCTGGACAGCAACGGCGGCGCGCGGCGGCAAGTACGTCGAAGTCGTGTGTTCCAGGACCAGCGGTGACGATCGAGCCTGACGACGCACCCGCGCAGCAGTCAACGTATCCGCGCGTGATGGGTGATAATTGCGCCATGACCACTCCCGCCCCCTCCGATGCGTTGCTGATCGCCGGCAAACGCTACCGCTCCCGCCTGCTCACCGGCACCGGCAAGTTCAAGGATCTGGACGAAACCCGCCTGGCCACCGAGGCCGCCGCCGCCGAGATCGTGACCGTGGCGATCCGCCGCGTGAACATCGGCCAGGACCCCAGCGCGCCCAGCCTGCTCGATGTGCTGCCGCCGGACCGCTACACCCTGCTGCCCAACACTGCCGGCTGCTACACCGCCGACGATGCGGTGCGCACCTGTCGGCTGGCGCGCGAGCTGCTGGATGGCCACAACCTCACCAAGCTGGAAGTGCTTGGCGATGAGAAGACCCTGTACCCGGACGTGGTGCAGACCCTCAAAGCCGCCGAACAATTGGTGGCCGATGGTTTCGAGGTCCTGGTCTATACCTCCGACGACCCGATCCTGGCCAAGCGGCTGGAACAGATCGGCTGCGTGGCGGTGATGCCGCTGGCCGCGCCGATCGGCTCGGGCCTGGGCATCCAGAACAAGTACAACCTGCTGGAAATCATCGAGAACGCCAAGGTGCCGATCATCGTCGATGCCGGCGTGGGCACCGCCTCCGATGCGGCGATTGCGATGGAGCTGGGCTGCGATGGCGTGCTGATGAACACCGCCATTGCCGGCGCACGCGATCCGATCCTGATGGCCAGCGCGATGCGCAAGGCGATCGAGGCTGGCCGCGAGGCGTTCCTGGCCGGGCGCATTCCGCGCAAGCGCTATGCCTCGGCATCGAGCCCGGTGGATGGCGTGATCGGATGAGTGAGTGGTCTGCTGGCGCCGTGCATTCGACCGTCTGCGTTGCGCAGCCGCCAGGCAGTGGCCGCTCGACGATGGGTGTGATCGGATCCGGCGTCGCTTCGCCCGTGCCCTCACCCCAACCCCTCTCCCAGCGGGAGAGGGGCTCTTTCTGCTCTCCCAGCGGGAGAGGGGCTCTTTCTGCTCTCCCAGCGGGAGACGGGCTCTTCTGCTCTCCCAGTGGGAGAGGGGCTTTTTCTTGCTCTCCCACCGGGAGAGGGGCTCTTTACTGCTCTTCCAGCGGGAGAGCGACAGTCTTTGCTTTCCCGGCGGGAGAGAGACTCTTTGCTCCTGTGCTGGGCGACGCGTTATCGCGCACGCGCAGAGCGTGCGCTTGCTGAGATGACCGAGCTTTCATGACCGACCCGTTTACTAGCGACGGCGCCAAGATGCCGCCCAAGCCCTTCACCATCGAAGAGGGGCGCCGCCAGGTGCGCAGCTTCGTGTTGCGCCAGGGCCGTTTCACCCCTGCGCAACAGCGCGCCTTCGACGAACTGTGGCCGCGGTTCGGGCTGGACTATGCCGGCACGCCGCGCGATCTGGATGCCGCATTCGGGCGCAACGCGCCCAAGGTGCTGGAGATCGGTTTCGGCAACGGCGCCGCACTGCGCTTTGCCGCCCGGCACGACCCCAGCCGCGACTACATCGGCATCGAGGTGCATGCGCCTGGCGTGGGCCGCCTGCTCAACGCGCTGGACGAAGACGGCAGCACGCATGTGCGCCTGTATCACCACGACGCGGTGGAAGTACTGGAACGCGAGATCGCCGATGGCGCGCTGGATGAAGTGCGCATCTACTTCCCCGACCCGTGGCACAAGAAGCGCCACAACAAGCGCCGCCTGATCCAGCCGGCGTTTGCGCAGTTGCTGGTGCGCAAGCTGCGCGATGGTGGCCGCCTGCATGCCGCCACCGACTGGGCCGACTACGCCGAACAGATGTGGGACGTGCTCGACGCCACCGCCGGCCTGGTGAACCGCGCCGGCCCGCGCGGCCACGTCGAACGCCCTGCCTGGCGTCCGCAGACCCACTTCGAAACCCGCGGCCAGAAGCTTGGTCACGGCGTCTGGGATCTGCTCTATGACCGGGATTCGGGAGTGGGGATTGGGGATTCGTAACAGCGCCTTCCCGCACACTCGACGCCGCAGCAGCTCAACGAATCCCCACTCCCGAATCACGAATCCCGGCCCCCAATGGACACCGCGCTGACGCTGACCAACGACATGAAGCTCGTCCTCGGGCTGGTCGGTTTCACGATGGCGATGTTCTTGTTCGAGCGCATCCGTGCCGATGTGGTGGCCTTGATCGTGCTGGTGGTACTGGGCGTCACCGGGCTGGTGGCGCCGGAAGAACTGTTCGGCGGCTTTTCCGGTAATGCGGTGATGAGCATCATCGCCACCACCATCCTGGGCGCGGGGCTGGAGCGCACCGGCGCCTTGAACCGGCTGGCCAGCTGGCTGTTGCGGCGTTCGCACGGCAGCGAACAGCGCCTGATGATGATGACGCTGGCCATCTCCGGCTTGAACTCCTCGTTCATGCAGAACCCCTCGGTGATGGCCTTGTACCTGCCGGTGGCCTCGCGGCTGGCCGCGCGCACCGGGCTCACCCTGCAGCGCATGTTGCTGCCGATCGCCGCGGCCATCGTGATGGGCGGTGCGCTCACCATGGTGGGCAATTCGCCGTTGATCCTGCTCAACGACCTGCTGGTGTCGGCCAACAACAACCTGCCCTCGGGCATGGCCAGCATCGAGCCGTTGACGATGTTCGCGCCGCTGCCGATCGGCGTGGCCTTGCTGATCGCCGCGCTGCTGTATTTCCGTTTCTACGGCGACCGCAAGCTGATCGAGGAAGAGCGCCTGATCAACGAAGGGGTCACCCCCTCGCGCACCGAAAGCTATTTCGCCAAGACCTACGGCATCGATGGCGATGTATTCGAGCTCACCGTGACCGCCGAAAGCCCGCTGGTCGGCATGACCCTGGGCGAAGCCGAAGCCTTGCACGACGCGCCGCTGCTGCTGGCGCTGAAGACAGGCAACGACACCCGCCTGGCACCGCCGGCCGATATGCGCATCTGGGTCGGCAGCGTGCTTGGCGCGATGGGCCAGCGCCAGGACGTGGCCGACTTTGCGCAGAACCACTTCCTGCGCATGTCCTCGCGGCTGCGCAATCTGGGCGACCTGTTCAACCCCAGCCTTGCAGGCATTTCCGAAGCGGTGATCCCGCCCAATTCGCGCGCGATCGGCAAGAGCGCCGCCGAACTGCGGCTGCGCAAGCAGGCCGGCATCAGCCTGCTGGCGATCAACCGCGACAAGCAGGTCATCCGCGAGGACGTGCGCAACGTGCCGCTGCGGGCCGGCGACATGCTTGTGTTCCACAGCATCTGGCAGGACCTGGCGCAGGCGGCGGAAAGCCGCGATTTCGTGCCGGTGACCGACTTCCCCAAGGGCGAGCAGCGCCCGCACAAGTTCAAGATCGCCATGGCGATCTTCGCCTTCACCATCCTGATCGCGCTCACCTCCCGCCTGCCGGTGGCACTGACGCTGATGACCGGCGTGGCCTGCATGCTGGTCAGCGGCGTGCTGCGCATGGACGAGGCCTACGCCTCGATCAACTGGAAGACCATCTTCATGATGGCCGGGCTGATTCCGCTGGGCTGGGCGATGGACAGCAGCGGCACCGCGGCCTGGGTGGCCGGCCACACCATCGACCGCCTGCCCGAAGGCGTCCCGGTGTGGGCGCTGGAGATCAGCCTGGCGCTGCTGACCACTGCATTTTCGCTGGTCATCAGCCATGTGGGCGCGACCATCGTGATGGTGCCGATCGCGGTCAACCTGGCATTGGCGGCCAACGGCAACCCCACGGCGTTCGCGCTGATCGTGGCGCTGTCGGCCTCCAACAACCTGATGACCGCCTCCAACCCGGTGATCTCGATGGTGGCCGGCCCGGCCAACTATCAACCGCGCGAACTCTGGCGCGTGGGCGCGCCGCTGTCGCTGATCTACATCGTGGTGATGGTGTCGGTGATCAACCTGATGTTCTGGTGGGCCGCACGCTGAGCGCAGGCGGAGCGGAATCGATGCTCGCGCAGCGCATCGATCGCGCCATCGGATCGCAGCGGACCTTCAGGCCGCCCTTCCCTCTGCACTGCCGCGCAGGCGGCCGCTCGTTATCCCAACACCACCTGTTCGCCGTCGATGTGCACCGGCACCGCCACCAGCGATTGGCCGCGGCAGGGACCGCTGATGCACTCGCCGGCAGTCAGCTCGAACGCGGCGCCATGTGCAGCGCAGACCAGATGGCCCTCCTTGGTCTTGAGGAACTGGCCTGGCGCCCAGTCCAGCCGCCTGCCGGCATGCGGGCAGACGTTCAACCAGGCACGCACCTGTGCACCTTCGCGATACAACACCAGCGATTCGCAGGCTTCTTCCCAGCACGCTTCCACCTCCAGAAATCCCGCATCGGGAATCTGCGCCAGGCTGGCGAGCGGGGTAGGTGGAGACGACGACATAGGCCAGGGCTGGGTGGGGAAAGGTCGCCGATTGTGGCATGCGCGTGCTGCCACGCCTGCACGATGCGGGCGGCGTATCCGAGCCGATCGCCAACGGTGGCAGCGACGGAAAGGACGCTTTTGGCAGACCCCGGCTAGCACACGCATTGTGATGCACTTAACAAAACAGGCGTCGAATTAACGAAATTTTCACTCAATGACATGAAACCGCAACGATACTGCGCGCTCGTTTCCTGCCCGGCAGCCCACCGCCATGCCTGCACGCCTCTTCCAATTCGGCAATCTCCATCACCTGTTTGCGCCACGCAAGCCGCGCCATCCGTTGGTGCGCGTCGCTGCGGGCCTCGCAGGCCTGGCCATCCTGGCGGTGCTGATCTTCTTCAGCGTGTTCGTCGGCGCGGCGATGATCCTGGGCGGCATCGCCTGGAAGCTGTTGAGCAAGTCGAACCGACGTGCGTCGCCGCAGGCGCGCGTGGTCGAGGCCGAGTACCGCGTGGTGCGCAAGCCCGCGCTGCCGATGTCGCACTGAGCACCTGCGCTGTCGCTGCACCCTGGCGGCACCTTGCGCTGGGCTCCCAAGCTAGGCCTCGCAGATCGGCATGTGCTCGCACATGCCGATCTGCGTTTGGGCACCTGCCCGACCACCCGGGCGGCGCGAAGCCGGCCGATGTGGCCTTGCGCGTTTCAGCAACGAAGGTTCCGTCGTACACGGGCTAGCGGCTAGACTCACGCGTCCCCTGTTCGAGGATGCGTGCATGACCCACGATGTGATTCCCGCCACCGACGTTCCGCGCATTCCGGTGGTTGGCGGCGGTACGTTTCCGGTGCACCGCATCTATTGTGTCGGCCGCAACTTCGCCGACCACGCGCGCGAGATGGGCGCCAGCGCGCCGGCCTCCAAGGCCGAACGCGGGCAGCCGACCTTCTTCATGAAGCCTGCCGATGCCATCGTGGTCGGTCATGGCGACCGCATCCCCTACCCGCCCGGCACCAACGAGCTGCACCACGAAGTGGAGCTGGTGGTGGCGTTGGGTCGCGATGCGCCGGCCGGTGAGTTGCCGGTGGAGCAGGCCGACGCGCTGATCTACGGCTATGGCGTGGGCCTGGACCTGACCCGCCGCGATCTGCAGGCCGCCGCCAAGGCCAAGGGGCTGCCGTGGGATATCGCCAAGGGCTTCGATCATTCCGCACCGATCAGCGAATTGGTGCATGCCGGCGAAGTGGGCGCGCTGGAGGCGTTGAACCTGTCGCTGGAAGTCAACGGACAGGTGCGCCAGCAATCGCTGCTGGACCAGATGATCTGGAACGTGCCGGAAATCCTGCACGAGCTCTCCAAGCTCTACGCCTTGCGCGCGGGCGATCTGATCTTCATGGGCACGCCGGCCGGGGTCGGCCCGCTGCTGCCCGGCGATCAGTTCAGTGCACGCCTGGAAAACGTGGCCGAACGCCACGGCATCATCGCCGGCTGACATCTGCCGGGCTAGGATCGGCACAGCGGCAGTTGGTCCGCGACCGCATCTGGAGATGCTCTATGGGAATGGTCAGCGAATTCAAGCAATTCGCGATGCGCGGCAACGTCATCGATCTTGCGGTCGGTGTGGTCATCGGCGCGGCGTTCGGCAAGATCGTCACCGCGCTGGTCGAAAAGATCATCATGCCGCCGATCGGCTGGGCCATCGGCAACGTGGATTTTTCGCGGCTGGCATGGGTGCTCAAGCCGGCCGAGGTCGATGCCGCCGGCAAGGAGATCCCCGCCGTCGTGGTCGGCTACGGCGACTTCATCAACACCGTGGTGCAGTTCGTGATCATCGCCTTCGCGATCTTCCTGGTGGTCAAGCTGATCAACCGCCTCAGCCATCGCAAGCCCGATGCACCCAAGGGCCCGAGCGAAGAAGTGCTGTTGCTGCGCGAGATCCGCGACTCGCTCAAGAACGACACGCTCAAGCCGCCGACCACGCCCTGACCGGACACATCCGTTGCGCTTCGCGCAGAAGGATGACCTTTCGCACGCAGATGGGGGACCACGCGCTGATAAGCTCGTGGTCCCCCTTGTCGTTGGAGCCGCCCTGCATGCGTCGCCTCGCTGTTGCCATCTCCGCCCTGCTCGCCTGCGCGTCCGCTCATGCCGCACAGACCACCATCCCCGACAGCGCGCTGCGCACCGCCGCGCAGCTGCGCGAGCAGGCGCTGGCCGACAGCACCGGTTTTGCGGTGGTCGAATCGCTGACCACCGAAGTGGGCCCACGCATCGCCGGTGGGGAAGCAGATCCGCGTGCCGTGGCCTGGGCCAAGGCCAAGTTCCAGGCGCTGGGCTTCGACAAGGTGTGGACCGAGCCGGTGACCTTTCCCAAGTGGGAACGCCGCAGCGAACATGCCGCCGTGCTCGGCGCGCATGCGCAACCGCTGACCATCACCGCACTGGGCGGAAGCCCGGGCGGCAGCGTCGAAGGCGAGGTGGTGCGCTTTGCCAATCTCGCTGCATTGCAGGCTGCGCCTGCCGGCTCGCTGGCCGGCAAGATCGCCTTCGTCGACTACCAGATGGTCAAGGCGCGCGACGGCAAGGATTACGGCAATGGCGGCGCGGTGCGCAGCAAGGGGCCGTCCGAAGCCATCCGCAAGGGCGCGATCGGCTTTGTGATGCGCTCGGCCGGCACCGATTCGCACCGCGTACCGCATACCGGCATCACCCGGTTCGATAAGGGACTCACTCCGGTGCCGTCGGCAGCCTTGTCGGTACCCGATGCCAACCAGCTCGCACGCTTGACTGCACGCGGTGCCACGCGCATCCGCCTGGCACTGGATTGCGGCTGGGACGGCACTGCGACTTCGTACAACGTGATCGGCGAGATCACCGGGCGCAGCAAGCCCAAGGAAGTGGTGGTGATCGGTGGGCACCTGGATTCGTGGGATCTGGGCACCGGCGCGATCGACGACGGCGCCGGCGTGGCGATCACCATGGCGGCAGGCCACCTGATCGGGCAACTCAAGCAGGCGCCCAAGCGCAGCATCCGCGTGGTGGCCTTCGCCAACGAAGAACAGGGCCTGTATGGCGGCAAGGCGTATGCCGCCGCGCATGGCACCGATGCCAGGGACATGGCGCGGCATCAGATCGGTGCGGAGAGCGACTTCGGCGCCGGGCGCATCTATGCCTTCAACACCGGCTCCGCGGCGCCGGACGACTCGCGCGCGGCGACCAGACAGATTGCCGAAGTGCTGGCGCCGCTGGGCATCGAGTACGCACCGGGCAAGGGCGGCCCCGGCCCGGACGTGGGCCCGATCTCAGCCAAGGGCGGCGCGTGGGCGTGGCTGGCGCAGGACGGCACCGACTACTTCGACCTGCACCACACCGCCGACGACACGCTGGACAAGATCGACCCGAAGGCGCTCGCGCAAAACGTGGCCGCCTACACCGTGTTCGCGTATCTGGCGGCCGAAGCCGAGGGCGATTTCGGCAGCCGCGCCAGCGCCGTGCAGCCGCCGAACGAGTAAGCTGGCACCGCGTCGCACGCTTGCGCTTCAACTCCAGGACGAGCACACACGATGGTGGCCAAGCGGCAACGCAGTGCGAACAATGCGGCGACCTTGCTGGATGTCGCCAAACACGCCGGTGTGTCGCCGATGACCGCATCGCGCGTGATCAACCGCCACCCGCATGTCGGACAGGACATGCGGGCGCGGGTGGAGGCATCGGTGCAGGCATTGGGCTACCGGCCCAATCTGGCCGGCCGTTCGTTGCGTACCAGCGGCCTGCTGCGCATCGGCGTGTTGTACAGCAACCCCAGCGCCGCCTATCTCAATCAATTCATGCTGGGCCTGCTCGAGCAGAGCAGCCTCAATGGCAGCCAGGTGCTGGTGGAAAAGTGCGGTGCCATCCGCAGCCAGCGCGCCGCCACCGAACGCCTGCTGGCAGCCGGCGTGGATGGCGTGATCCTGCCGCCACCGTTGTGCGATTCGCGCCAGACCATCGCCGAGCTGGATGCACGTGGCATTCCTGTCGTGGCCGTGGCCAGCGGCGCGCCGATGGCACAGATCAGTTCGGTGCGGATCGACGATTACCAGGCCGCACGCGCCATCGTCGACCACTTGATCGAACTCGGTCATCGCCGCATTGCCTTGATCAAGGGCGATCCGAAGCACACTCCGAGCGCGCTGCGTGCCAACGGCTATGTCGACAGCCTGCAGGCCGCCGGGCTGCCGCTTGCCGAGGACCTGATCGCCGATGGGCTGTTCACCTATCGCTCCGGCCTGCTGGCCGCGCGCAGCCTGCTCGCCCAGCCGCAGCCGCCAACGGCCATCTTCTGCAGCAACGACGACATGGCCGCTGCCGCGGTGGCCGTTGCCCACGGCCTGGGCCTGCGGGTGCCGGAAGATGTGTCGGTGGCCGGTTTCGACGACACGCCGGTAGCCACCACCATCTGGCCCGAACTCACCACCGTGCATCAGCCGGTGACTGCGATGGGCCGTGCGGCTGTGTCGCTGCTTGCCGATGCCATCCGACAACGGCGCAAGGGCGGTGCCGCCGCCGGCGTGCACCAGGTGATGAAGTACACCGTGGTCAAGCGCGGTTCGACGGCCGGCCCGTCCTCCGGGTAATCGCGTCGGTACTCCAGGTGCCGTGCCGCCGCGGTCGATCGGCGTCGGGTCATGCTGCGTTTGGACCCGGACAGGCGCCTGTGGCGCTGGATCGAAGCCACCTCGCAGGTGCTGGGCGTTGTGCCAGGAAAGTGCCTGATGATCGAGCGACGCGGCGCTCCTTGCCTGCCTGCAACGCATCCATGGCGGCCGGGTGGCCGCCATGGAACAACGCATCGACTACATCAACGGCGCCAGCGCGCGATGCAACCAACGCACTGGCCACCGCCGCAGGACACCGGGATACCGCTGCCCTGCGACCTCGTCATTTACCCGGCCTGGCACGCACCAGCGCCGATGGCGCACCCGCTCCCGCCACGCCATTGGCGCTCACCACATAGTCGTAACTGGCGCCATTGGTGACGGCCCGGTCGAGGTAGGACGCAGATGTCACGTTGGCATCGACGATCGCGAACGCGCCGCTGCCGGCCCGACGCTGCACCGTGTAACTGCTGGCTCCCGCGACCGGCGACCAGCTCAGCCTGACCAGACGATCGCCGCCGAGGGCGGTCAGCCCGCGGGTGGCGCCCGGAACGACGCGCGGCGCGGCTGCGACGCTTGCGGTGCTGGCCGTGGCGATCACCGGGTAGGCGTTGTTCACCAGTTCGACAAACTGATTGTGGAACCAGGCGCCGGAGATGGGCGCGCCCGGGAAGGAACCGCTCAACACGCCATCGGAGGTGGTGTAGGTGGGATCGCACATGCGATCGAAGCCCTTGCCCTCGTTGTTCGGAATCAGGCTGCTGGAGCCATCCGATTCACCCGGCGGCTTGACCCAGGCGTAGGCATCCAGGTGCGGCCCTGGCGCAGCAGTCGGCAGTTCGCCGATGCCCGCGCCCTTCTGATTGCACCAGTTGCCGCGATGCAGGCGGCGATCGATGCGGCCCGAATTGACGTAGCTATTGATATCGCTGCCGAACGCACCAACCGGACGATTGGGGCCGCCCCAGCCATTGCGACCGGTATCGACGATAAACCCGATGGTGCTCGGCCAGCCTGCGCCGACAAAACCGTTATACAGCGCCTGGGTAAAGTCGGTTTCGTCGAAATATGGATTCCATTCGTAGTATTTCGACGACTTGATCGGCTGCCCGTTGATGCTCAGCTCGGGATTGGGAAGATTCGGCTCGTTCAACGGCGTGGTATTTGCGGTATTGGTGACAAACCCGTCCACGCTTGCCAGACCGGAATTGGTGCCCTGCACGACCCGGGTATACAGCGAAATCGACGGGCCGCGATTGCTGTCCCAGCCCAACCACCCGGAGTGACCGATATCCAGGTAATTGTAGGTATTGGGGATGGCATGCAGCTTGTTGAGAGCGTACTTGATGCCTTCTTCGTAAATACCGGTGGAACTGGCCAGGGCGCAGCGCATGTCGTTCAAATTGGTGACCAGATTCGGCAGGCTGTCCGGCTCGATCACGTTGACGATGCGGATGTCCTTGTACTTCGGATCGGCGAAGATTCCGGCAATCACGTCGATATATTCTTTCTTGTAGCGCTCCAGCGCTGCCGGCGTCAGCGGCAATTCGCCGTTGGACGCCAGCGCATGGCAATCGCGGCCTGGCAGATTGTAAATGACGAAGCTGGCGGTGATCGGCGTATTGGGCTTCTTCTGCGCCAACGCGGCATCCAGATGCCCACGCAGACCAAGCCTTCCGGCATTCTGCGACCCGCCACCGATGGCGGCGATACGATCCAGCCATACCGACGTGGGATGGGTCTTGACCACACCCATCTTGGCCTTCAGCGGCGCGCCCTTCACCTTTGCAATCGATGCATCGACCTTCTTGGCGTAATCCGGATTCACATAACCGGTCGCGCCCACGAAGGGATTATCGACATGAACCTGCGCACAGACGGTGGCGACGAACAGCGGATTCACTGCCAACAGCGATAGCGCCAGCGTGCGCTTGAAGTGACGACGAATGCCTTTGCTGGATTTCATGAGATTCACCTTGATGATTGGATGGTGTTTATCGACACGCATTGAAGCACTGCCTTTTTTTTGGCCTGCCTTGTCCTTTTTTCAGTGCGCCCATCAGAGATGTCTGGAGCCACTCGATGACGCTCCGTCAGCGTCCCGCCGAAGAGTCGTTGCGCGGCAATAATTCAGCGACGCCCAGACAGAAACCAGGCTGTTGGCCTGCTTGCATTCGGGGACGATTCGCCTAAGACCTCAGATTCCTTGGAGGCCAACCTGGTCGCTTCGAGATAATCGTTGCGACGGTTGCCTCTGCGATGTTCGGAGTATCTCCAGGGAGCGAATGAGCGATCAGCATGGGGATGCTGTGCCTGCGAACGGGGGGGGGTGTGTTCGCCATGCGGAAACTACGCCGCATATCAGCCATAAGCAATCTTCAAATATTGCGGTTGGACACAGATCCAGCGACTGTCCATGGCGACATTTCAACTGCAGGCATTACGCCACAAATCGATGTGCCATTACGCACAAAAAAACGGCCACATCGCTTCCCGACGATGCGGCCGAATGGGAGGGTGCCCGACGTTACCGTCGAACGTACTGCAGCGCCGAAAAACACCGGCGACGGGAAGAACGCGCAATGACCGCCTGGAGAGGGACGACAGAAGACCATGTGCGGCACGGCGCGGGAGTGCGCCGTGTCGCACATCGGTACATCGGATCAGAAACGCAGACGCAGACCGGCGTAGTAACGACGCTCGAAGATGTTCTGGTCGTAGTAGTGATTGGTCCACTGCGCGTAACGGCGTTCGCTTTCACCGGTGAGGTTGGTGGCCTGGGCGTACAGCGTCAGATGGTCGTTGACGTCGTAGCTGAAGGAGGCATCCAGATAGCCGACATCGTCGTTCCAGATCGCCAGCTCGTCGCCCCAGGCACCGCTGTTGATCTGGCTGAAGCGTTTGCTGCGCCAGTTATAGGCTACGCGCGCCTGCAGCTTGTCCTTCTGGTACCACAGCACCGCATTGGCCTGGTGCTTGGAGTTGTCGCCGATGGGAAGCGTGTTGCCTTCGATATCGGTGTTGTCGGTATCGGCGTCGGAGAAGGTGTAGTTGATGTTGGTGCCGAAGCCGCTCAACCAGCCCGGCAGGAAGTCGAAGGCCTGCTGATAGCCGATTTCAAAGCCCTTGATCTTGCCGCCACCGCCGTTGACGATGCGTTCCACCGGGCCGCCCAGACGCGCCACGCCATCGGCGTCGGGCAACAGCTCGATGTTGGTCACGGTGGTGGGGAAGGACTTCACGTCGATCAGGAAGGCGCCCACGCTGACCAGCGACGCATCGGAGAAATACCACTCCCATGAAGCGTTGTAGTTGGTGGCGCGATACGGATCCAGATCCGGATTACCGGAGCGGCCATTGAGGAACAACACCGCATCCGACGGCAACGACGGATTGCGTGGCGGCGTGCCGTTGACCGCATAGAAGCTCACCAGGCCACGGCCCAGATCGGGCAGGTCCTGACGTGCCACCGCCTTGTTGTAGGCAAAGCGCAGCTTCTGGGCGTCGGTGATGTCCAGCGACAGATTGGCGGTGGGCAGCACGTCGGTGTACTGACGGTTGAGGCGATTGGTGCCGATGGCCGGGCTCACGCCGTTCCATTCGACATTGCCGATAAACACATTGCCGCTGCTCAGATACTGATCGATCGCCAGCTTGGTCTGCACGATGCGCGCACCGATGTTGGCCGTCCACGGCAGCGCGCTGCCGGTGCCGCCTTCCAGGTTCGCCAGGAAGTACGCCGCGGTGCTCTTCTCGGTGACCTTGTAGGAGTCCGCCGCCTGCTGGTACGCCACGTTGCCCGGGTACAGGCTGTTGAGATAGGCCACCGGGTCCTTCATGACCTGCGGGTTGATCGCCGGCAAGCCCTGGCTGCCCAGGCCGGTCACCTTGAGCGGATCGAAGTCGTTGAAGTAGGCCCAGTAACCGGGGATGGAATTGAACGGCAGCAGCCGCGCTTCGGAGACGCCGCTGCAGGTATCCACGATCAGCGGATCCTTGAAGTAGTACAGCGAACGGTTCGGGTCGGCGCAGGTGGTCGATACCGGCGACAGGTAGCGATAGGTATCGAGCTTGACCTCGCGCTCGCCATAACGGATGCCGAACTGGAAGCCACGCACCACGCCTTCATCGAACTCGAAGGTGCCGTCGGCACGGAACGCGTCCATGCTCGCCTCGATCTTGTTGCCCTGGGCCCAGGTGGACATCAGCTGCCAGTTGTCCGGGTTGGACACATCGGTACCCAGATTCACCGCCGGGTAGCTTCCGCGAAAATCCACCGAAGCATCCACGGTCGGCAGGCCGTTGGCGTTCGCCCATTGGGTCACCCCGTTGGCGCGCGTGATCCGGTCGCCACGGGTCACCACCGCATCGGCACGCGCTTCGTCGTAGGTACGCTGCGCATCGCCATGCACCCAGCGGAACGACGCACGGAACGGACCGCCGTCATCGAAGCGCACTTCCAGATTGGTGTTGAGCGAGTCCGAATCGGCCACGCCGGCCATCGAATGCGCCTGGAAGCGGTTGTAGCGGAACTGGCCGTATTCGAGCACGCCGTTGGAATCGACCACCGATCCGGGCTGCAACTGATTGGTTGCCCAACCGGTGTGCAGCTGCGCGGCCACCGAGGTGTCGTGATCTTCGAGCTTGGTGTAGGCCGCGTCGGCCAGCAGCGTCCAGGAGTCGTTGATGTTGAACTGGAACGAGCCGTTGACGCCGGTCCGCTGGCGATCGGTGCTGCGATTATCCAGTTCGGTGGCGACCCAGTTGTAGAAATAGTCGCGCGGCAGGTTGGACGGGTCGGTGTTGCTGCCGATGCGGCCGTCACCGTTGAAATCGAAGCCCACGTTCTGCTCGGTGGATTTCTGCGCACCGTTGGAATACACGCTGGGGTGCTTGTTTTCCAGGGTGGCATCGGAATACGAGACCGCCAGCAACGCGCCCCAGCGTTCGGTGCGGAAGCTGGCAAGTCCCGAGTACAGCTCGTTGAGTTCCTGCACGCGATCGCCGTAGGAGCCTTCGGCCTGGCCACTGAAGGTCCAGCCCTCGGGCAGGTCGAACGGGCGGCGGGTCTTCAGCGAGACGGTACCGCTGATGCCGCCATCCAGGTCGGCGGCGGTGGGCGACTTGATCACGTCCACGCCACTGAACAGCGTCGGCGGGATGTCGACAAAATCCGGTTGTGCGCGCCCGATGTTCGGTTGGCCGAACTGGTCGCCGCCGCCGGCGCTCAGATACAACTCGCCGTTCATGGTGGTCTGCACCTGCGGCATGCCGCGGATGTTGAGCTGCGAACCCTCGCCGGCCGAACGCCGGATCTGCACGCCGGGCACGCGCTGCAGCGAATCGGTGATGGTGACGTCGGGCAACTTGCCGATGTCTTCGGCCGAGATCGAATCGATGATCTGCGCGGCGGTGCGCTTGTTTTCGATGGCCTCGGCCTGCGCGCCGCGCACGCCCTTGACCATGACCTTGTCCAGCTCGGTGACGCCGGCGGTGCTGCCTGCGTCCTGCGCGGCGGCCTGTGCGGCCGCCAGGGTGAGTGCTACCGCGAGCGCAGCGGCCAGCGGCGTATGACGGGTACTGCGATGCAGCTTGTTCATGGTCCCCTCCCAGGGATGACGACACTCCACGACCGTTTCGAATGGCAATGCGGGGGGCACTGCGGTGTTGGCTGACGCGCGAACCCGCACGTCACTGCACAACGCCATGCACCGGCATGGCGTGGCAACTTGCTTGCGCGTTACGGGGACCCGCTGACCGCGCCGCTTGATGGTTGGACATTCCAGCCGCGCAGCTGCAGCGTGGCGTTGCGCAAGACGGACGCCGACGGGCCGCGGATCTCGATCTCGCGCTGTTCGCCCGGCACCAGGCTGAGGTAGTTGTCGCTGTAATACGCCGGCAGGATGCGTTGGCCTTGCGCATCCACCAGGGTCAACTTGGTATTGAGCGCCACCTGCTGCGATGGATTGCGCACGCTGGCGCGCAATACCGGCTCGGCACCGTCATCCAGCCGCGTGGCGAGCTGCACCGGCACCGCGGCCAGCGCAGTGAGGCCGCGCATGGCGGAGTCGTTCCCGGCCACCCAGTAGAAATTGCGCGAACGCACCAGCCCATCGCGGTCGAGCAATTGCAGCCGCACGAAGCCCAGCCCGTTGGTGTCCTTGAGCAACGGCGCCAGTTGCAGCACCGGCGCCGAGACCGTTACAGGCGCCGCATCCACGGCCTGCTCGCGTTGCTGCAGCAGGGCGCCATCGCTGCCATAGACCTCCGCACGCATGCGCAGGCCACGCACCGACGTGCTGGCGTTGTTGACCACCACCACCTCGTGGTCCGGCAGGTTCATCTGCACATGCAGGGTCTCGGCCGCGTTGCGCACGCCGTAATACGCCGCGTGGGTGTCGTAATCGTGGCTGTAGACCTGCCACATGTTGCTGGGCCATGCCGGATGGCTCATCCACAACAGCCGCCCGCTATTCTTGGTCCACAGCTGCGCGTTGAAGCCTTCAAAGATGGCGCGGTGGGTGTCGTAGTTGAGCAGTTGCGCCTTGCGCTCGAAATCTTCCAGGCTGGTCGGCGCACCAAGCTTGTCGGTGAGCGAGCGCATGAAACTGGCGGTGTCGCCGTTTCCGGACTGATGCCAGTCGTGATACGCCCAGGCATCGCTGATCGGCCACTGATCCTGCGCTGCCGGAACCGATGCCTTGAACGACTCCAGGGTGGAAAACGACGGCGTGCCCACCTCCACCGAAAAGCCCTGTGCCAGGGCAGTGAAATAGGCCACCGGCTCACGGTAGTTGTACGGCCCGCTGCCCTGCAGGTTGACCTGATTGGAGCTGCCGGTATACCAGCGCGTGCCATCGAGGTCGGCGACCAGCTTATCCAGGCCCTCGTTGAGGATGGGTGCGGGAACGCCTTCGTTGCGCCCGAACCACAGCACGATGGAAGGATGATTGCGGAAGCGTTTGATCACTTCGGCGGCGTTGTCCAGGAACAGCGCCGCATCGGCGGGCTCCATGTTGTAGTTCTGCGTGGATTGCCAGAAGTCATTGAAGACCAGCATGCCGTATTCGTCGGCCAGCTCGTAGAAACTGACTTCGGTGTTCTGTCCCACCCAGTTGCGCACCACGTTGAAGTGCGCGTCGCGCTGCAGGCGGAAATACGGTTCCAGCCGTTCGCGCGAGACGCGCTTGCGCCAGTCGTCCATGCCCCAGTTGCCGCCCTTGACGGCAATCCGCACGCCATTGATGCGGATGGCCAGATAAGGCGCCAGCGCGTCATCGCTCAGCGGCGTCACCGCCGGCGAGGCCTGCGCACCCGGGTAGAACGACTGCGCATCGCCGCCGGGCACCGGGCGAATTGCGCTGTGCCGCGCATCGACGATGCGTTCGCCACGCTGCCGGGCCTTGTTGAAATCCACCAGCACGCGGCGCAGCGCGCCGTCCTGGTCGAACAGCGACAGTTCATAGCTGACTTCGCATATGCCAAAGCGCAGCTGCTGGGTGTCCGAGCGGGTACCGGCCACATCCACGCCCACCTGCAAGGGATACAGCGCCGGTTCGCCATAGCCGTTGGGCCACCACAGCCGTGGATTGGCGATGACCAGTTCCGGCGTGTCGGCCGCAGTGAGCCTGAGCGTGGTGCCACCGACCGGCACCTCGACCTGGCGCTGGATGCGCACATCGCCCACGGCCAGTTGCACGGTGCCCTGCACCGCTGCGGCGGTCTCGTTGCGCAACGGTACGTTGACTTCGAGTTCGGCACGCCGATGATCCGGGGCCAGCCGGGTCGTGAGGACCTGGGTGTCGCCAAGCGCCACCGGCCCGGTGGCGTGCAACTGCACGTCCTGCCACAGGCCGGTGTTGCGATCGCGTACCGCCGGAATCCAGTCCCAGCCTTCGCTGGCGATGAAGGTTGGCCCATCCAGCGCCTGCACGCCGCCGTTCTCGCCCACGCCTGCGGTCATCGACTGCTCGTGCGCGATGCCAGGATGCGGCGGCGGAGAGACGCGTACCGCAATGACGTTGCGGCCAGCCTTGAGTTGCTTGCTGACATCGAAGCGCCCACGTGCGAAGGCACCGCGCGTGCGCCCCACCTGGGTGCCATTGACCCAGACCTCGCCGGCATAGTTGATGCCGTTGAACAGCAGTTCCAGCCGCCTGCCCTGCGCTGCCGCGGGCAGATCGAAACTGCTGCGGTACCACCAGTCCTGCCGACTCAGCGATTCGGGAATGGCCATGTTGTTGAGGCCGATATCCGGATCCGGATACACGCCACGATCGACCAGCGTGGTGAGCACGGTGCCCGGCACGGTGGCCACATGCCAGGCCGCGGCAGCGCCTGCGTCATCGCCGCGCGACAGGCTGGCGCCGGTGGCCTGCCCCAGATCCGGTGCGGCAGCCAGCTGCCACGCACCCAACCGCCACGCCGCTGCATCCAGCGGCTGCAATGCGGGCGCCTGTTGTATCGGCGTTGCCACCGGCGCAGAAAAGGCCGCTGCGCTGCGTGGCAAGGTTGCCGGCGCCTGCGGTGCAACCTGGCCGGCCATCTGCCTGACCTGCACCTGCCAGGCCGGCGAGGCGTCTTCGAAACGCTGCAAGGCCGCGTCAGGTGCCCTGCCTGCGAGCTGCGCGACAGCTGCAGCATCCAGTGCGCCGGCTTGCACGAGGAAACCGGCAATCTCGCCACCGAAGTGCTGCGTATACGCGGCCGGCTGTTCGCGTGGGCCGAACATCAGCACCGGTGCGACTACCTTCTTGCGCAGTGCGCCGCTGGCAACCCGGCGGCCGGCGGCGTACAGCGTCAACTGCCCGCCTTGCGCCACCGCGGCCACGTGCGTCCAGGTCCCGGCACGCAGCGCCTGCTTGCTGCGCAGCGCGGTGTCGGCGCCCTGCACGAAGCCGAGCCTGCCGTTGTCGATCATGAAATAGCGGCCTGCGGTTTGCGGTTCGCCAATGCCGGCGATCAAGGCCGGGCCGGCGGTCGCACGCGAAGGACGCACCCAGCCCGACACGCTCCAGTCTGCGTCGGCAGCCAACAATGGTGCATCGGCGGCAAGCTTCTTTGCCAACCCCATCCCGCCCGTCAACACGCGCACATCGTACGGGCCGGGCGAAGGCGCATCAGCGGGCGCAGCCTCCACTGCAGCCCAGGCCATGCAACCACACAACAACCACAGCGCTCCACGGCCGAACGCCTTGCGAACCATCAGCATTAGAGGCCTCTCCCAAGCTCTACTGCCAAGCAACGGTGCACACCACCAGCATGCAATCGGCAGACGTCCAGCGGACGTGTTGCGCGTTGCGTTTGGTCGTGCCGCCCGTGGCTGCCGCCCCTGTTTCAGCGGCCATGGTGCGAGGTAACGTTACCCCAAGGCGATATCGACGACAACCGTTCTGCGTTAGGGTGGTCGCTCCCAGGAGGAGGGACCCATGAGAAACCTGATCCAGTCCGCACTACCCATGGCGTGTGCCTTGCTGTGTTTTGCCGCTGCACCTGCATGGGCGCAGCGCTTGAGCGTGCAATCGCCCGACGCACGCACCCAGGTGGAATTCACCCTGGCCGAGGGCGGCGTGCCGAGCTACCGCGTGCTGTACCGCAACACGATCGTGCTCGACGACGCGCCACTGGGGCTGGATCTCGGCAAGGCCGGCAAACTCGGTCGCGGCATGACCGTGCAAGGCAGCACGACCGACACGCATGACAGCCGCTTCGCATTGCCGGTCGGCAAGACCCGGCAGGCGCGCGACCATTACCGCGCATTGCGCGTGCAGCTCTCCGACCCGCAACAGCGACGCCTGGAGGTCGAACTACGCGCCTACGACGATGGCGTGGCGCTGCGTTACGTGTTGCCCGATGCTGGCGATGTGCGCATTCGCGATGAGCTCACCAGCTTCGCCTTTCCGCGTGATTACGCGTGCTGGACATTGAACCTGGGCCGCTTCGGCACCAGCCACGAGGGCGAGTACGACGCCATCGCGGCGTCGAAGTTGCGCCCGCACAATCTGCTTGAGTTGCCGCTGGTCTGCCAGACCGATGCCAAGGGCACCACGCTGGCGATCGGCGAAGCGAACCTGCGCGATTATGCCGGCCTGTATCTCACCGGACGCGCCGATGGCGGGCTGGGGGTGTCGGCAAAACTGTCGCCGCGCCTGGATGACCCCACGCTGGCGGTCAGCATCGATGCGAAGGGCCGCGATTTCGCCACGCCCTGGCGCGTGATCATGCTGGGCGACACCCCGGCGAGCCTGATCGAATCCAACCTGATTTCCGCATTGAATCCGCCGCCGGCATTCGATGCGCGCTGGGTGCGGCCGGGCAAATCGGCCTGGGACTGGTGGTCGGGCAGCCTGGCCAGCGGGGTGGAGCGTCCGGGCATGAACACCGCCACCATCCGGCGCTATATCGACCATGCGCACCAGTTGAAGCTGCAGTACATGCTGATCGACGACGGCTGGTACTACGGCAGCACCGGCGACGGACACTACAACGCCGATGCCGATATCCGCCGGCCGGTGGCGGACCTGGATCTGCCGGGCCTGGTGTCGTACGCGCGCAAACGCGAGGTCGGGCTGTGGCTGTGGGCGCACTGGCGCGCGCTCGATGCGCACATGGACGAGGCGCTGGCGTGGTACCAGCAGCTCGGCATCAAGGGCATCAAGGTGGACTTCATGGACCGCGACGACCAGCAGATGGTGGACTTCTACCATCGCCTGTTGGGCAAGGCCGCCGAGCACAAGCTGCTGGTGGACCTGCACGGCGCCTACCACCCGACCGGATTGACACGCACCTATCCCAACTACCTGACCCAGGAAGGCGTCCTGGGCGCCGAATACAACAAGTGGACCACCCGCATCACCGCCACGCACAACCTCACGCTGCCGTTCACGCGCATGCTGCTCGGTCCGATGGATTACACGCCGGGCGGTTTCCGCAACGTGCGCCCGGCCGACTTCAAGATGCAGCACATCGCTCCGCAGGTGATGACCACGCGCGCGCAGCAGCTGGCGATGTATGTGGTGTACGAAAGCCCGTTCGCGGTGGTGTCCGACAGCCCGGAGCAATACGAGAACGTGCCGGCCGCGCAGTTCCTGCGCGATGTGCCGGCAAGTTGGGATGAGACGCGCGCACTCGACGGCGCCATCGGCGAGCACATCGTCCTGGCGCGGCGCAGCGGCAAGGACTGGTACCTGGGCGCGATGACCAACGAACAGGCACGCACCCTGGAAGTTCCGTTGGCGTTCCTCGGCAAGGGCCGCTGGATCGCCACGATCTACGCGGATGGGCAAGCGCCCACCGAGGTACGCATCGACACGCGCAAGCTCACAGGCGCTGACAGCCTGCAACTGGCGCTGGCGGCGAACGGCGGTGCAGCGGTGCGATTGCAGAAGGACTGAGCCGTAGGGTGCGCAGCGGCCGGCTTGGACGCACCGCACGCACCCATGGTGCGTGCATCACGCGCTGCGTCCGCGTCGACCGTTAGCCAGCGTTCGGCCGCGAGGTGTGATCGCACGCATCGCGCGCCGGGACATGGATAACGTCCCGGCGGGCGCGCGTAGCGACTTTCGCCACCCACACCCCATTGGCAGCTGCGATGCCACCGCCTGCAGCAAGGCAACCGGATCGGCAAGCGCCTCGTTGCGCCAACCGCTGGAGTGGCTACGCGTACTGCTGCGCAGCCGCGCCCGCGTCATGTCTTCAGTCATCCGATACGCCGCAGCATCCGCTTAGCCGATTGCGCTTGGCGTGTGCCTGATGTCACGCAATCGCACTTCTTCTGAATATTTGCAAAGTCGATAATTTAGGATGCGTGCGCCCTCACTGTGGACGTGCGCTTTCGAGCAGTGTTCCAAGCGCCGCTACGACCTGAGGGCGCGGCTGACACGGTTCGCCGCGTGCCAGCCGCTTTATTCCGGCGCCCAGGACCCTCTGCATGCTTCTTCGTTCCCATCGATCGCTGCCATTGCGCGGCGCCCTTGCTGCGCTCGTCGTTTGCGTGGCTGCTCCCGCCTATGCGGCCACCTTGCTGCCGGTGTCGGTGTCGCCAGCCAGCGACCAGCACATCGACCAACTCATGCCACCGCTGCTGCAGACGCCGGCCACGCCGCGCGTTGCCAACCCGCGAGCGGCGCGCGCGCGCCTCGCTGACGCGGCATCGCGCGCGTATCCGCAGGTAACGCCCGAATTCCAGCAGTTCCTGCAGACGCAGGCGCGCGCCAGCTATGCCAAGCGCGATGCGGCGTCGAAGGTTGCCGACCCCACCGCATTCGCGCAGATGCAGCGCTATCTGTTCAACCGCTACAACGGGCTGACCGTGCTGGGCAGCGTACGACAGGGCGGCACCGTGTTCGACTGCATCCCGCGCGCGCAACAGCCGGCCTTGCGCGATGGGAGCACGCCTGCCCTGCCGCCGGCCATCGCACCGGGCGTCAGCGCCAACGACATCCTGGACAAGGCACAACGCTGCGAAGCCGGAAGTGTGCCGCTGCAGCGCATCGGCCTGACCGAACTGACCCGGCACGCAACGCTGCAGGCCTACCTGCGCGGCACCACGCCGCGTGCGATCGAACCAGCGCGCGCGCATCGCATGACCGCCGCACAGGACGCCGCCTCGGTGGTGCATTACTACTCCACCATCTATCTGGATACCGCCGGCTCGCCGGTGACCGGTGCCGGCGCCGATCTCAACACCTGGGTGCCCGCCGTACGCGCCAACGATGCGCAATCGATCAGCCAGATCTGGCTGGGCGGCTACACGCCCAAAGGTCAGATCCAGACGCTGGAAGCCGGATGGCAGACCCAGCCCGGCGCAGGCTGGGGCACTACGCCCATCCTATTTATCTACTCCACGCAGGACGGCTACCTCACCACCGGCTGCCATAACCTGGATTGCGCCGACTTCGTGCAGACCAGCAGCGCGAATGTGCTCGGCGCCGCACCGGCGGGCGGCTTCAGCACCGCCGGCGGCCAGCAGGCCTTGCTGCATGTGGAATTCCAGCGCAATGCCGAAGGCTATTGGTGGTTCGGCTTGAATGGCGAATGGATCGGCTACTACAAGGCCGAGCTCTATGCGGGCGACATCGCCGACGGAAGTGCCAACATCTTCATTTCCGCCGGTGGCGAAATCTCCACCTGGGACGGTCGCCCCAGCGCACCGATGGGCAGCGGGACGTTCGCATCGGCCGGCTACCGGCAGGCAGCCTTCCAGGCCAACCATTTCTACCGCGACGCAACCATGACCACCCGGCCGGCGCAGCGCCTGTCATCGCTGAACGTGGAGCAGCCCGCCTGCTACACCTTGGCGATTGCCGGCTACGCCTATCCGTATGCCTTGGGTGCCTGCGTCTCACGCACCAGCCTGTCGCCCGAGATGCGCAACGGTGGCATTTACTTCGGTGGCCCGGGCTGCGCACGCTGAGCCAGCCGTGGGTCTACGCGCACTGCTGCAGTGCGCGTAGCGGCCTGCGATGAGCGCAGTGACGCGCGCATCGTGCAGGCGTATCCCAGGCCAGCGATACGCCTGCGCAACGGAACTGGAGGGTTGGTCGCCGCGCAGCATCGATTGTGCATCGCGGCTCCCACCATACCGGCGGGGTGTGTGTCGATGCGCAAGCAGCCAGGCACTGACCGGACCTTGCGGCGCTGGAGGTCTGGAAGCACCTGAAGCGTCAGCGCCCATCTTGCTCCGGGGTGACAAGGCAGGGGTTCCGCGCCATGGGCGCGCGGCCGGTGGAGCGCCCGCGCTGCAAGCGCGAGCCAGGGCGCGAAACGGGATGGGTTGAGGGTACGCGGCAAAGCAATCCTAGCGTCACTTCTGGAGGCGCGTGGCGACGCGTTTATCATTGCTTGCACTGGCAGACGCTTGAGGCGCACCCTCATCCGCCCCTTCGGGGCACCTTCTCCCCCATAAAGGAGGACAATGTCCCAAAGGGAGAAGGGGTGTTATCAATTTCTCTTGTGCAGTGACGACCACGCAGGTTGGTCTACCAGACGCCCCCCCTCGCCTCGGCGAGGAGGCGCACCTTACGGCAAATCCACGCCTGCGCACACGGCAGGGCGGGCATCCTTGATCTGTTGCACACCCCGCGCGTCGAACTGCAATGCCGCATGCCCTGGTGCGAACGCCGGCCATGCAGGCAGACCTTTGGCGTTTGGATTACCGCTCTGCACGAAAGCGGCCCAGTAACGCTGCAGGCTTACCGGTGGCTGGCCGATCGGCAGGTTCTTGAACAGGAACGGCAGCTCGGCACTATGGGTCACCTGGGCCCCCGGCGCGGCGGTATCGAACACGTAATGCCATACCGGCACACCGAGCGCGGCCTGGCGCTGTGCGACCGTCACCGCCGGGCAACGGAAGGTGAGATCGGTGGACAGCTGCATGGCCGCATTGCCCTGCCGCGCCGCACGCTGCTCGGCGTGCGTGCGCTGCGCCTGCAGCACGGTGTCGGCACGATCGGGATAGTCGCGGCGCAAGCGCGCCTGTGCTCCCTGTTCGCCACCATAGGTGAGTTCCTGCACCACGTAGCCGATCAGCAGCGGCACCCTGGCCTGCGCGCCGCTTGCCAACAGCTCTGCCGGTGCGCGCGGCAGCACGCGCCCGTCCACCACTGCCTGCAGCCAGATGTAACCATCGTCGTCCAGCGCCGGCACATCCACGCCCTGCGCGGCCTTGAGCAACTGCTCCGCCGGCAACGCACGCAACTGCGCCAGGCGCGTGGCCGGATCGTCGATGCCGGCGCGCTTGGCGATGCTCACGCCTACTGCGCGGTTGTCTTCCAGGCTGCGCGCCGGCAAGCCGAACCCGGCGGTGCCGCTCTGTTCGATCGCGGCCGAAAACAGCCCGCGCGCCAGCGGGCTGAGCATCAGCAGGCCCACGTCCTGGCCGCCGGCCGACTGCCCGGCAATGGTGACCCGCGCCGGGTCGCCGCCGAACTGCACAATGTTGTCGCGCACCCAGCGCAAGGCCGCAATCTGATCGAGCAGGGCGTAATTGCCGGCCGCCTCGTTCTGGCCATCGCCCAGCTCAGGCAGCGACAGGAAACCCAGCGCGCCCAGCCGGTATTGCAGCGTCACCACCAGCATGTCCTGCGCCACCAGGTTGGTGGGCAGATGCCCGTCCGCACCACCGGCCACATTGGCGCCGCCATGGATCCAGACGAACACCGGCAACGGCTTGGCCGGATGCAGCTGCGGCGTCTGCACTTCCACATACAGGCAGTCTTCGCTGCCACGGCTGGCCATGGCATTGTTCCAGCCCAGCGCAGGCTGCACGCACGGCGTGGCTGCCTGGGTGGCGTCGCGCACCTGTGCCCATGCCGGGGCCGGTTGCGGCGGCCGCCAGCGCAGCGCGCCCAGCGGCGGTGCGGCGAACGGAATCTTGCGAAACACCGCACTGCCATCGTCCTGCCATTGCCCACGCACCGCACCGTGATCGGTGCGCACTTCCGGCGGCGCAGCGGGCGTGGGCGCGGTGGCAGCAGCAGCGCTGCCGGTAAGAACGCAGGTGGCGGCAAGCAGCCAGGCAGACACACGCATCAAGACTCTCCGGTGATCACACGGGCACGCCAGGCGGCCTGGAAGACAGCGGTGGCCGAGGCCACGTTGAGACTTTCGACCTTGCCGCTGCCGCCGATGGACAGCTGCAGATCGCAGTCGCGCGCGAACTGGCGGTCCATGCCCTCGCTTTCCGCCCCCATCACGTACACCAGGCGTTGCGGCAGGCTGGCGGCGAACACGTCCTGGCCGCCATCGACGAGCGTGGCGGCCACCGCAAACCCGGCCTGGCGCAGCTGCGCCAGCGCCTGGTCGGTGTCGGGCAACTGCACCAGCGGCACCGCTTCGGCACCGCCTTCGGCGACGCGGGCCGCCGCCCCGGACAGCCCCAGCGTGGAGCCGGCCGGCAGCAGCAGGCCAGCCACGCCGAAGTGTGCCGACGAGCGCAGGATCGCGCCGAAGTTGTGCGGGTTGCCTACGCCGTCCAGCCACAGCGCCAGCACCGGGCCTGGCGGCAGCGCCGACAGCCATTGCTGCAGCGGCTGCGGCGCTACGCGCAGCACGTCGGCCACCACGCCTTCGTGGTGCGCACTGGCGGCGAGCTTGCTCAGGTCGGCCTCTTCCACCACGCGGTAGCCGACGCGCTGGGCCACGCACCAGGCCAGCACGTCCTTGAACTGCGGAATGCGCGCCTGGCTCAGGTACAGCTTGCGCAACGCCTGCGGGCGCGCCTTGAACACCGCCTGCACGGCGTTGATACCGTACAGCCGCAACTCGCGCGCGTTGCCGCCACCGGAGGGTGCCACAGGCGCGCGCGCGGATGCTGTCGGCGGCGGCGCTGCCGGTGAAGCGGGCGTGGCCCGTTCCCAGGGACTGCGCGGAGGAACCGCGCCGCCGTCGCGCGTCGGCCGTGTGCCGCGCCTATCATGCTGTTTCATTTTTTAGTCCAGAAATCCGCGTTCTTGATGCCGAGCGGAACAGGATCGAAGACCGGATCCAGCCCCTGGCGTTTTTGCCGTTCGTAATCCTTCAAGGCCAGCATCGCCGGCTTGTGCAGGATCAGGATGGCGATGATGTTGAGCCACGCCATGACCCCCACGCCGATATCGCCCAGCGCCCAGGCCAGCTGCGCGTTGTGGAATGCGCCGAAGATCACCATGCCCAGGATGCCCAGCCGCAGCAGCAACACGGTGAACGGGCGCCGACGGTTGCCATTGACGTAACTGAGGTTGGTTTCGGCCATGTAGTAATAGGCCATGATGGTGGTGAACGCGAAGAAGAACAGCGCCACCGCCACGAAGCCCGCGCCCCAACCCGGCAGCACCGATTCCACCGCCGCCTGCGCATAGCCCGGGCCCTCCTCCACGCCGCTCAGGCCGGCATACAGGCCGGGCGTTGCGCCGTCGGGTGCGTACACGTTGTACTTGCCGGTGGTGAGGATCAGGAACGCGGTGGCGGTGCAGACCATCATGGTGTCGAAGTAGATCGCGAACGCCTGCACGTAACCCTGCTTGGCCGGATGCGAGACCTCCGCGGCCGCAGCGGCATGCGGGCCGGTGCCCTGCCCGGCCTCGTTGGCGTAGATGCCGCGCTTGACGCCCCATTCCACCGCCAGGCCCAGCAACGCGCCGAACGCGGCATGGCTGCCGAAGGCACTGCTGAAGATGGTGGCGAACATGTCCGGCACGCGCTCGGCGTTGAGCAGCATGATGACCACCGCCATCAGGATATAGCCCATGGCCATGAACGGCACCACGATCTCGGCGAAGTTGGCGATGCGCTTGACGCCGCCGAAGATGATCACCCCCAGCATGCACGCCACCACGACGCCGATGCCCAACTTGGCGGCATCGCGCATCGGCAGGCCCATCCACTGGCCGTCCATCGCCCCGCACAGCGCGGTCCCGCGGCAGGCGTTGATGGCGCTGTCGGCGATCGCGTTGGCCTGCACGCCGGGCATCAGCAAGCCGGTGGCGATGATGGTGGCCACCGCGAAGGTGAGCGCGTACCACTTCAGCCCCATCGCCTTTTCGATGTAGTACGCCGGACCGCCGCGGTACCTGCCTTCGGCATCCTTGATCTTGTAGATCTGCGCCAGCGTGGATTCCACGTACGAGGTCGAGGCGCCAAGGAACCCCATCACCCACATCCAGAAGATCGCGCCCGGACCGCCGAACGCGATGGCGGTGGCCACCCCGGCGATGTTGCCGATGCCGATGCGCCCGGCCATCGACATGGCCAGCGCCTGGAACGAGGACACCCCGGCGTCGGACTTCTGCCCGCCCACGGTGAGACGGACCATTTCGACGAAACCGCGCACCTGCATGAAACGGGTGCGGATGGTGAAGTACACACCGGCGCCCAGGCACATGAAAATCAGTGCCTTGCTCCAGACGATACCGTTGATGCCATTGATGAGTGCTTCCACGCAATCTCCCCGACGCGCCGGACGTTGACCCCAGCGACGTGGGGAGTGCCCCGATTCTGGCCGAAAGCGCGCCGCGATGCGACGTTACGCGGCCGGCGCGTGGCTGCCGTACCGGCGCAACGCATGACGCCAACGTGCGGCATCGCGCCGTCGGCACGACGCCACTGCCATGCCCGGGCCCAGCGCTCGAGCCCGGTGCACGGGCCTCAACGCCTGGCGGTCTGTGCCTGCTGGAGCGCGGCGCACAGGCGGATGCTCTCGCCAGTCTGGGCCAGGCCGCGGTCGGCACCGCTCAGGGCGGTCAGGCGCGGTTTGAAGAACGCCTCCAGGCGCTCGGCCTCTTCGCTGCTGCAGCCACCGCTGGCAGCCAGCGCCGGCAAGCCGCCCCCATCGAACGAACCGCTGCGCTGCACGATGCGGTCGAAGTTGGCGGTGAACCACGGCCACATCGACGCATGCGATGCCTGCTCGGCATGGCCGCGACGCAGCAGGCTCTTCATCTCGCCGACCTTGATCGCATCGGTGAGCGCAAAATCCCGCACCCGCTTGAGCAATGCCGGATCCTGCACCGCACCCAGCCCGTCGATCATCGCGTTGCGCTGCGCCGGATCGGCATGCGTGCGCAGTGCCGCGATCAAGGCATCCACCGCGGCGGCGCCACGTTCCTGCACGGTCACCGCCAAGACGGGGCCGAGCAGGTCGGGATTGGCCGCAGAAAAGTCCAGCGCGCCATTGCCGCCGGCCAGCACGGCATCGCCCTGGGCGAGCAAGGCCTTGCGCACTTCCGGGTTGCGCAGGCGCAGGCCGAACAGGCTGGCCAGCGAGCTCCGCAACGCGACCTCGTCGACCGACTCGCCGCTGCGCCGCGTGTAACCCAACTGGCGCAGGCGCGGCAGGTAGGCCTGCTCGGCCACCTTGCGCAATGCAGCGCGCTGCGCGTCGGTGCTGGCCTGGTGCTGCCAGATCCACACCATGCGTTCCACCAGCGCGGTGGACACAGCGGCCGACGCGGACGGCGCCAGCTGCTTGATCGCCGCCAGGACCGCATCGCTGTCGGCATCGCCATGGCGGTAGGCCGCATCGATCGCATCGGCATAGGCGAGCTTCTCGCTGTCGTCGAGCTGGCCGATCTGCTTGCCCAGTGCGGCCAGCTGCTTCTTCGGCAGGCTGAAACGGTAGTAGCCGGCGCCACGCGCGTTCGGGAACACCCAGGTGTTCTTGCCGGCGCCTTCCAGCACGATGCTGCCGCTGGCACTGTCCAGCAGCTGGCAGGCAGTCCCCACCTGGTTCTTGCCCTTGCCGTACTTCACGCACACCGGCACGCCCCACTGCTGCGCGGCGGAGCCTGTGGAGCCCACCGGCAGATAGCGCTGCTGCTGCAGGTTGACCACGGTCTTGCCACCGGCGCGCGCCACCTGGGTCTGCAGGTACGGCACGCCCGGTTGGTCGAGGAAACTGCGGAAGGCGGCCTTGAACGCATCGTCCTTGCCGGCCGCTTCGGCGATCGCATCGATCAGGTCGTCGGCAGTGGCGTTGGCGAACTTGTGTTTGGCGATGTAGGCGCGCATGCCCTCACGGAACACCTCCTCGCCGACGAAGGCTTCGAACATCGCCAGCACGGCCGCACCTTTCTGGTAGGTGATGCCGTCGAAAGCGGTTTCGATATCGCCGTTGCCGGTGATCGGCTGGCGGATCTTGCGCGCACTGACCAGGCTGTCGTTGTTCATCGCATACTGCGCACCGCCGATACGATCCAGGTTGGCGTGATATTCCGGATGCAGCTGCATGGTGATCTTCTGCTGCATCCACGTGGCGAATGCCTCGTTGAGCCACAGGTCGTCCCACCACGCCATGGTCACGGTGTCGCCGGTCCACTGGTGCGCCAGCTCGTGCGCGTTGACATTGAAGGAGCGCTGCACGTTCTCCGCTGGCGAATCCTTGTCCAGCAACAACAGCCAGTCGCGGAAGGTGACGAAGCCGGGGTTCTCCATCGCACCGGCGCTGAAATCCGGCGCGGCGACCAGATCGAGCTTATCGAAGGGATAGCCGAACGCGTAGTAGTCCTCCAGCGCGGCGATGATCGCCGGGGTCTGATCCAGCGCCGGCGTGATACGCGTGCCCTGCCCCTTGGCGGCGATACCGCGCAACGGGGTGGCGGCGGGCCGCTGTGGCGTGGCCGGCATTGCGGGCACATCCACCACATCCCACGGGCCGGCCGCGTATGCCACCAGATAGGTGGGCAGCGGTACGGTCGGCGCGAAGGTCACCGTCTTCCAGCCCTTGCCGGCCGGCTTGGTCGAGGTGGCGATGGTATTGGCCAGCGCCTGGTCGTCCTTGGGCACGGTCAGGCTGATGTCGAACGGCGTCTTGAACGCCGGCTCGTCGAAACCGGGAAACGCGTAGCGCGCGCTGATCGGTTCCATCTGCGTCATCGCATAGGCATTGCCCTGGTACTTCACCTGATACAGGCCCTGCAGCTGCTGGTTGAGCGGCGCGCTGTAGCTGATGTCCACGGTGAGCGTCTGCGGCTTGAGCGTGCGGCCGAAATCCAGGCGCACCACACCGGCCTGCGCATCGGCCTGCACATAGCGCGCGGTCAGCGCCTTGCCCTTGCCGGGCTTGACCGTGGCCTTGCTGACCTTCAGCTCCTTGCCATGCAGCCACAGGTGATCGGAGGCGTGCTTGAGCTGCACGCGGATGGTGGTGCGCCCGCTGAACTGCGCCTGGTCCGGGTCGATCTTCAGCGCCAGGCTGTAGCGCTCGGGCACCGCCCACTTCGGTAGCCGACCATTGGGCACCGGCTCGCCGGAGGACTGCGCCAGCGCGGTGCCGCAGCACAACGCAAGAAGGGAAGGAGCAAGCAGGCAGGCAAGAGGGCGCATCGGCGATTCCGGTCGAGGTAACCGCCGAAGTCGATCACAGGCGGCGGTGACTGTCATGTGACCTTCGTCATTGTGGGATTGTGCCACCGAATGTTTGCAGGCTCTCCAAGGTCAGCGCCTCGCTGCCTCCCTGCCATGTTTCCAGCGCCAGTCGGCACCCTGGTGCATTGCAGCGGCTTGCTGACCACTGGCACAGACGCCGTGCCAACCGCCTGCAGCCCGGCCGAGTCACTGGAGCAAGGCAATGCCATTGCCGCGCAAGCCGAGATCACCCATTCACTGGCCTGCAACGTCGGCGGCTGGGCCGGCGGTGCCTCCACCGCGGTCGCGCTTGGCGGCAGCGGCTTCGTGCCGTGGGCGTTGGTGTTCGGCGATGCGCTGCGGATGAGCAATGCGTTCGACAAAGGCGCCGATTTGCCAGACAGCCGCGCCATTTATCACCAAACCGGCAGGGCCGGCGTGGAGTGGCAGTTCAATGGTCGCAACTGGCAGCGCGACGCGGCTATCGAGCTCGCCCAGGATGATGGCCGCACATCGGGCGAGCAGCCCGTGGTTCCAGCGATGAGAAATCACAGGAGTTGGGTGCGCTGGTCAGGACCAAGGCGGTGGAGCCGACGTTGGGCAACGTCCCACCACCCTCAGACCCGTTCAACCTCCCTGATCAGGCAAGCGACCAATTCGGATTGGACAACCAGAAGTGGCGGCGCAATCCCGCGAGTCTGGCGTGGGAGCGTCAAGCCAAAAAATGCAAACTAGCGGGTAAGGCGCTACTGTTGCACTGTCTGCCAAGATACGCCGGCGACGCTAGGCTTTTCGCAATGATTCTGGTGACATGATTCAAGAACGGGACGCGACGCATGGAAACGACAACGGCCAATCAACCCAATGCAGGCGAATTTTTTGTGTTTGGCCCCGACTTGGAAAGCAATAGGCCCTTTAGGGGCGCGGCCTTCGAAAACGTCCAAAAGCTATTAACACCGCCGCGCCTAATCTTGCGTCCCTTAGGCGGTGGATTCCCTCCGCTGCGCGAAAAGCCAAAACTTGTTCTAGATCCTTCCCAGGGCCCCGAGCCACGTGATCTGGAGGGAGGATTCAGCGGCTATTGGCTCGTCTCAGAACGACTACGTGAGGCCATGGTTTCGGTAGATAACGATGCGTTCGCTTTCGCCGAATGCGACGTTCGCTTGCGCAACGGTGCACAAGGCCCACAGTATTTCCTCTGTGATGTCGTGCGCGTCCTAGACGCTGTGGATGAAGATAACTCGAAACTCAAAATCGAAATCGACGATGATTTCGTGAATGGAAAGTATTACGCGACTGGAGGGGGAGCTAGCTTAGCGTTCAAGCGTGAGGCACTTGGGGGCGCGCATGTATTTTTGACGCCGTATAGCTTGTTCGTTGTCTGTGACCAGGTGTTCAAGGCCGCGGTTCACCGCGCTGGAGTGCCAGAAGATCCAGAACTGAGCGGCATTTCCTTCATTGATGCATCCGATATCTGACGCAGCACGCCAGCACGGAAGGACTGAACCATGCCGAGCAAGCCTCTGTTTCAAGGACACCACACCATCGAGCAACAAACGATGGGGTATAGCCGGCTGCTGAAAGCGCTCAGGGATACCGGTCGCTTCGACATGGATGCTTCGTCCAATCTGATCAACATGCCCAACGACAAGACCTTGGCCGATTCCTTGGGGGTCTCGCCTCATAGCGGAGGTCCTCTTGGCGATTACCGTTATGGCCTACAAGCACGCCTTGAACGTTTAGAACTCAGCAAAGATGGACAAGCGGCACTGGCAGGCGATCCTGAGGCCCTGGATCGCATCGCGATCAAAGTGCAGCGAATGTCTGACACCATGCAAGTTGGGCTCATCAATGGCGACCTGCGCACCAACACCGGGATTGGGCAAACTACTGATCAGGCGCGGACGCAGACAAAGACGTTCTTCGATGATCCCGACGGCTACGCAATCAAGAATTCCAGTCAGGTGGATGCACATAGTCAAGCTAGCGCCATAAACAGACAGTGGGGCTTGGTCACGCACAACGAAGGCCGGATCGTCTCCACGCTCAATTACTTCACTGGATCGGGGCAGGCGCTGACCAGAGGCGGCAACATTGAACTACAACGCCACGGGCTATCCGTAGCCATCTCCGAGGCTTACCACGGTGGAAAGCTGACGCTGTCACCAGGTGGTGTCGCCGTAATTGAAAACACCTTGGGAGAGGAGGCTGCCAGACCTTTGCGCGTTCCCCGGGGTCAAAGCGGTGTCGCCTCCATGGAAGTATTGCTGGGCAATGCGTCGGCCAGCACCCTGGTGCGCTCGGGAGGTTTGCTGACAACCGGCGCAGACGCAGTGGTGACCGCCCGCCGCTCTGCCGAGCTACTGGAACAAGGCAATGCCACTGCCGCGCAGTCCGAGGTCACCCATGCATTGGCGCGCAATGTCGGCGGCTGGGCCGGTGGTGCCTCCACCGCAGCGGCTCTGGGCGGCAGCGGCTTCGTGCCGGCAGCGTTGGTGGTCGGCGATGCGCTGTTGATGAGCAAGGCGTTCGATAAAGGCGCCGACTTGCTGGACAACCGCGCCATCTACCACCAAACCGACAAAGCTGGCGTGGAGTGGCAGTTCAACGGTCGCAATTGGCAGCGCGAAGCGGCCATTGACCTCGCCCAGGATGGCCGGCGCACGAGCGGCGAGCAGCCCGTGGTTGCGAGCTACGAAAAATCCCAGGAGTTGGGTGCTCTGGCTAACGCCAAGGCAGTGGAACTAGCGCTTGGCAAAGCGCCGCCGCCCCAGGACCCGTTCAATCTCCCAGCTCAGGCAAGCGACCAAGTCGGATTGGACAACCAAAACTGGCAGCGCAATCCCGAGCGTCAGACCTGGGAGCGCCAAGTCAGGACAGCGGCCTCTGGCTCCGATGAGATTGGCAGCTATGCACTCCAACTCGCTCCCCCGGAACGCGCACGACAGCTCAATCAAGAAGCCCTTGGCCGCATCGAAAGCAATATCGCCACCGGACGCGAAGCCATCGCCGCCGCCTATCTGGAAAACCATGCCGCGCAACGTGCCCAGGCTTACGGGGTCGAAGTGCCTGCGGCCGTCCAAGCCGCCCAGGCCAAGCCCGGCGCGGTGCTCGGTTCGGACGCTCAGCTTTACCAGCGGAACGAGTCTGGGCAGTGGGCTGGCAAGGGTGGCCTCGCCAGTGGCAACCTGGCGGTGGAGCTGGAGCTGACCGACCAACTGCGGCAGCCCTCAATCGAGCGCGCCCAGGAAACCTTGGCGGCGATCCAGGCACTTCCCGCGCCGACGGCTGCGCAGATGGAGCACAACGAACTGCTGCATCGTTACCGGGCCGCCGGCGTTGATTTGAACGTCAACCCGCAGACCCAGCAGGCCGTAGAGCTAGCTTCGCAGCGGACCATGGCGGCCAACGGCATTACCGGGCCGACCATGCAGCAGTTGCAGCGCAATGAGTCGGGGCAATACGGCTATGACAGCCCTATTGCACACCTCCAGCGCGGCAGCGATGGGGTGATTCGTGTGGTTGCAGTGACCAGCAGCGACGAGATCCGACAGGCGTTGAGTGAGGCGAAAGGCCATCGACAGGAATCGGCAACTGTTGCTCGGGCGCCCGAAGCGACGGGAGATGCGGACACCTCGACCTCCGATTCGTCCAATCCACAGCAAGTTCTGGATATCCAGGCACGCATGCAGGCTTCTGTCGCGGCGCAGGCGCGGCAAGAACGCGCACAGCAAGATCGCCTCGTGCAAGAGCAACACGCTGCGCAAGTGCGCGAGCACCTCCAGCAGGCAGAGCCTGAGCACGAAGACAGGTCACAAAGCGAACAAGCGTTCCAGGCGCAGGCCGTGTTGGAAGTTCAACGCCAAGCCGAGCAGCAGCGCGAACTAGAAGAACGTCAACTAAAAGAGCGGCAGGCACAGGCCAGCCAGCAACGCGAGCTGCAGGAGCGTGAGGAGGGGGACGCCCAGCAAAGGCAGGCACAGGAACGCCGAGCCGAAGACAACCAGCAGCGGGAGCAGCAAGACCGCCAGGCTCAAGAAGCCAGGCAGGTTGAGGCCCAGGAAGGTCAGGCTCGGCAAGCACAGGATCAGCAGCAGCAATTTCAAGGACTCGAACAGCAGCAGGCCCAGCCTCAGGAATCCTCGCCGCAACCGGACCCTCACCCGCACGCTCAATATGCCGCGCTGGCTCAACAAACGCCGTGGCCCGGGTTGCCGCAGGAAGACGCACTTCAGCTGCCAGAGGCGCTGAATCAACAGGCAAGCGAAGACTTGGCTCATCATACGCTTGGCCCTCGGACACAGCCGCCTGGTTCAGGCGAAGCCCAGCCGCATCAAGCACAAGAAGCGGCACGCGCGCTGGAAAGCCAGGCCTCGGAGAGTCGCGATGCTGCGCACCTCCAAGTGTCTCCCTCTAAGGGCCGGGAATCCGGCGACCAACCTGTGCAGAGCGTGCAAGCCGATGCGGTGTCCCCGGCGCTGTCTCGCCAAGTGCAAACGCAGCCGGCGGAGATGGAGCAAGCGTCGGTGCGCCAGCAAGATGAGGCGCATGAGCAGGGGGCAGCGCCGGTTCAGACCATGGCCCCAACAGTGCCTGCGACAGCAGAACCGTTGATTGCATCGCTTTCCACAGCGTCTGCCACGCCTGAGCGAGAAGCCGAGGCCGAACAGCCCCGTCCTTCAAACGCCTTGCTCGCTGATCATGGTGCGCCGGTGCTGTCCCCAGAACACTTCGCGCAAGCGCGTGAGCAGTCATTGGCAAGCAGTGCCGCCACTCGCGTGTCCGTCGGGTCTGCTGACGCAGAAAACCAACAAACGCAATCAACTCCGGAACAGAATCGCAGTGCCGCAGACCCGGGAGGTGCTCTGTTCCTGGAGGAGACCATGCGCTCGCTGCGTCAACTGCAACAGGAGATTGAGGCGGCGGATCGAGAAGACGAACGCTTCCACCAGGAATGGAGGGAGTATCGCGAGCGCGGGGAACCCTATCCCTTCGCTCGCGACGGCACCCGAAGCGTGGACGGCATTAGCGTCGACGAGTTTCCGCAGCGCGAGCAAGCGCGTCGCTCTCCCAGTGAAGCGGCAGAGCAAACCGATGCCTACCCACCTCTAGCCCAGCGCTTCACCGGTCCAGGGGCAGGGGATGCGCCAAACGATGCGTCGCAGACTCAGCGAAAATCCATCACCGGCGACCCGGACATCGACGAAGTGCTCTACGCGCTCGACAGCAAAAACGAGCTGGCGATCGAGCAGGCCCTGAACCGGGTGGCCAACAGCGCGGCAACGCAGGCGCTGATCAAAACAGGCAACGAGTTCCTGGAGGCGCAGGCCCAGCAGGAGGCCCAGGAGCTCGCCGCCACACGCCAGGCGCTGGGGATGGATGTCTCGGCAGAGATCAACACTAGCCGTGGGCCGGTGATGGTGCTGACGCTGCCGGAGTTCGCCAAGGGGCCGATGCAGAGCGGTCCCCAAGGGGACGGAGGTGGTGGTGGTGGAGACGGCGGGGGCGGTGGAGGTGGTGGCGGTGGTTAGTCAAAACTTTTCTGGGATCAACTGAGTTGAGGAGACCTCATGGACAGGCAAGACGCTACCGCAGTGGCGGACATGATGGCGATGTTGAACGCATCGAACGCGTCGTTGCAGGAGACCATCAAGGTGCTGACGACCCTGGTGGCATCCATGCAGCAGCGCGAACAGCGGTTGCGCGAGGTGGTTACCGAGCAACTCCAGGTGCTCCAGAACGCGGTGGGCAGCGCCGACTCCAAGATCAATCGCGTGCTGGAGAACGCGCTGCCGAGGCTGACGCAGCTGACCAATCAGGCGTTGACGCAGACGCTGGAACCGGCAGCCCAACGATTCAACAAAGAAATGGCCACTGCCGACGAGACATTGCAGCACGCCACGCGGCGTTACATGCAGGCGCAGCACACGTTGGAGACTCGGAGCACCCGGCGCATGTGGATCGCCTCGGCCACGATGCTGGTGGCGGGCGTGCTGGGGTTGGGGGCGATGGCTTACTCGGTGGACATCGTCAAGGAGAAGCGTCACGAGCTCGCACAGCTGCGCACCTCGATCGACTATTGGGAACGGGTCGCTCAAGCGGACCTGGCCCCCTGTGGAGAGGAGCGGCTCTGCGCCACGTTCGAAAAGAACGGGCCGCGTTACGGCAAGCAACGACAATACAGAGCGATCAACCTGCGTATACCACCGTCCACGCAGTGATGGCTCTTGCCGTCCTCATGTTGCTGATACTCACGGCCGAACATGCAGTTGGCCTCAAAGAGCAGTGACGGGAAATAGCGCAGAAGCAGGCATGATTCACGCATGCCCGCCCACCGATGGGGTCTTTGCCTCCAGCGCATCCAGTTCACGGGCCAGTGCCTCCGGCGATTTGGTGTACGGGGCGATCAGGCCGTAGAACGCCGGCACCACGTACAGCGACAGCAGCGTGGACAGCGAGACGCCGAAGATCACCACCACGCCGATGGTGGCGCGGCTGGCCGAGCCGGGCCCGCCGGCCACCACTAGCGGGATTGCGCCGACCACCGTGGCGATGGAGGTCATCAGGATCGGGCGCAGGCGCACCGAGGCCGATTCCACGATCGCCGCGTGCACGCTGCGGCCTTCGTCGCGCAACTGATTGGCGAACTCCACGATCAGGATGCCGTTCTTGGCCGCCAGGCCCACCAGCATCACGATGCCGATCTGGCTGAAGAGATTGAGCGTGCCGCCGGTGAGCCACAGGCCCACCAGGGCGCCCAGCACCGCCAACGGCACGGTGAGCATGATCACCAGCGGGTGGGCAAAGCTTTCGAACTGCGCCGCCAGCACCAGGTACACCACCAGCAAGGCCATGCCGAAGGTCAGCAGCACCGCGCTGCCGGATTGCTGGTATTCGCGCGATTCGCCCTTCCAGTCCACCTGCGCGTAGTCGGGCAGTTCTTCGCGCGCGGTCTGCTGCGCCCAGGCGATGGCTTCGCCCAGCGGGTAGCCCGGGGCCAGGCCTGCGGTAATGGTGATCGCACGCAGGCGATTGAAGCGGTTCAAGGTGCCGGCTTCGGCCACTTCGCTCAAGCTCACCAGGTTGGACAGCGGAATCAGCTCGCCACGGCTGGAGCGTACGCGGATGGCGGTGAGGTCTTCCGGCGACATGCGACCCTCGCGCCCGGCCTGCAGCATTACGTCGTATTCCTCGCCGTTGTCGACGAAGGTGGTGACGCGGCGCGAGCCCATCATCGCCTCCAGCGCGCCACCGATCGCGGTGACCGGCACGCCCAAGTCGGCCGCACGCAGGCGATCGATGTTCACGCGCATCTGCGGGCGGGTTTCCTTGTAGTCCGAGTCCGGGCCGACCAGGCCGGGATTGGATTCCATGCGCTGCAGGATGCGGTCGCGCCATTGCGCGATCTCGGCATAATCCGGCCCGCCCAACACCAGCTGGAACGGCTGGCCGCGGCTGCGCACCAGGCCACCGCTGACCTGCGTACGCGCACGCACACCAGTGAGCACGTTGAGCTTTTGCTGCAGTTCGTCGGCCACTTCGGTGGTCGGGCGGGTGCGTTTTTCCCAGTCCTGCAGGAACACGCTGACGCGGCCGGTGTGCATTTCCTCGCTGCTGCCGAAGCCACCTGGCACGCGCGGGTTGGCGCGCACGATGGGTTTGTCCGTGCCGACATACGGACGCAGGATGTCTTCGACCTGATGCATCTGCCCCACGGTGTAATCGAAGCCCGCACCTTCCGGGCCGTCGATCATGATCTGGAAATTGCCGCGGTCCTCGGCCGGTGCCAGCTCGGAGGGAATGCGGCCCATCAGCCACGCGCTGGCGCCCAGCGCCAACAGCATCAGCAACGCAAACACCCAGCTGCGCTGCACGTGGCGCTCCAACGAGCGGCCGTACGCAGCGGACACTGCCTGCATGCGACCATCGAACCACTGATGGAAGCGATTGGGCTTGGCCTGCCCGTGCGAGCGCAACAGCTTCGACGACATCATCGGCGTCAGCGTCAGCGCCACGAAGGCCGAGATCGCCACCGCCGCCGCCAGCGCCACCGCCAGTTCACGGAACAGCCGTCCGGTGTTGCCTTCCAGAAAACCCACCGGCAGGAACACCGCCACCAGCACCGCGGTAGTGGCGATCACCGCGAAGGCGACCTGGCCGGTGCCGCGTTTGGCGGCCACCAGCGGTGGCTCGCCCAGGTCGATGCGGCGCTGGATGTTTTCCACCACCACGATGGCGTCGTCCACCACCAGGCCGATGCACAGCACCAGCGCCAGCAGGGTCAGCAGATTGATCGAGAAATCGAACGCATACAGCGCGATGAAGGCCGCGATCAGGCACACCGGCACGGTGACCGCCGGAATCAAGGCGGCGCGCGCGCTGCCCAGAAACACCCAGATCACCACCAGCACCAGCACCACCGCTTCGACCAGCGTGTGGTAGACGCGTTCCACTGCCGCGTCGATGAAGGTGGTGGTATCGAAGGCGACGAAGATGGTGGTGCCCTTGGGCAGGGTCTTCTGGATCTCTTCGGCGCGTGCGCGCGCCTCGCGCGCCACGTCCAACGCATTGGCGGTGGAATTGCGCACGATGCCCAGGCCCACGTTGGGCACGCCGTTGCTCTGGAAATACGCGCGCCGTTCGGCCGAGGTCAGTTCCACCTTGGCCACGTCCCCCAGCCGCACCACATAGCCGTCCTCGCCCTTGCTCAGCGGCAGCTTGGCGAAGTCTTCCGGCTTGAGGTAGCTGCGCTCCACCCGCAGGGTAAAGTCGCGCTGCGCCGATTCGATGCTGCCGGCCGGCAGTTCCACGTTCTCGTTCTGCAGCGCCGCTTCCACGTCGGCGACGGTGAGCGCGCGCGCGGCGAGCTGGTCGCGGTCCAGCCAGATGCGCATCGCGTAGCGCTGGCGGCCGCCGATGCGTACCTGCGCGACGCCGTCCAGGCTGGAGAAGCGGTCGACGACATAACGCTCGGCATAGTCGGACAGCTGCAGCGTATCCATCGTGCTGGAGCTCATGTTGAGCCACAGGATGGGGTCGGCATCGGCCTCGACCTTGGAGATCTCCGGCGGGCGCGCCTGGTCGGGCATGCGGTCGGAGACGCGGCTGACCGCATCGCGCACATCGTTGGCGGCCGCTTCCACATCGCGCGAGGGCACGAATTCGATGCTGATGTCCGAGGACCCGTTGCGGCTGCGCGCCTCGATGGTCGCGATGCCCTCGATGCCGGCCAGCGCGTCTTCCAGCACCTGGGTGATGCGGCTTTCCACCACTGCGGCCGAGGCGCCGGTGTATTCCACGTCCACCGAGACGATGGGCGGGTCGATCGCCGGCAGTTCGCGCAGCGTAAGGCGGGTGAACGACATCACCCCCAGCACGATCAGCAGCAGGCTCATCACCACCGCCATCACCGGGCGGGTAATGGACAGATCGGAGAGTTTCATCGCGCGGCCTGCGCAGGGGCCGGCGCGGGCGCAGGCTGGTCGGCGACCTTCAGGCCGGGCCGCAGCTTGCCGGTGCCATCGACCACGATGCGCTCACCGGCCTTGAGGCCGTCGAGGATTTCCACCTTGCCGTCGCGTCGCTCGCCCAGGCGCACGTCGGCGCGCTCCACGCTGCTGTCGGGCTTGACCCGGAACACATAGGACTCGCGTCCCACCTGCACCACCGCGATTTCCGGAATCACCACCGCCTGCCGCGCCGGCTGCAACAGCCGCACATCCAGCAGCATGCCCGGGCGCAGCCGGCGATCATCGTTGGGGAAATCCGCCCGCACCGTCACCGAGCGCGTGGTCTCGTCGATGCGCGAATCGATCGCCGCCACCTTGCCTTCGAAACGCTCTCCCGGATACGCCGCCGCAGTGCCGTTGACGGTATTGCCCAGCTGCACCAGGCCGAATTGCGATTCCGGCACCTGGAAATCCACGTACATGCGCGCCACATCGTCCAGCGTGGCGATCACCGTGCTGGAGGTGATCAACGAACCGGGACTGATCTGGCGGATGCCCAGCACGCCGGAGAACGGCGCGCGCACCTCGCGGTCGATGATCTCCGCACGCATCTGCTGCACGCGCGCCTGGGCGGCATCGCGCAACGCGCGCTGGGTATCGACCGTGGACTTGGCCACCAGCTGCTGGCCCACCAGGCTCAACTGGCGCCGGTACAGCTGGTCGGTTTCCTCGAAGGTGGCCTGTGCGGCGGTCAGCGCGGCCTGCTGCGAATTGCCGCGCAAGCGCAGCAACAGCTGCCCGGCCTTGACCTCGTCGCCGCTGTCGAAATAGACCTGCTCGACCACATCGCTGACCGCGGCAGTCAGCGCCACCGACTCGCGCGCACGCACGGTGGCGATGGACTGCACGGTGGAGTTCCAGGGTTGCACCGCCACCGGCTGCACCACCACCGGGATGGGCTTGGCCACCGCCGGCGCACTGGCCTGGCGGGCACAACCGGACAGCCATACGGCCAACAGAAGCGCAACGCAGACACGCGCGCTGGGCAGAACAAGCATCAGAACATCCTGGCGGGGTACGGCGAAAGTTTACCGACCTCGCCGGCCTGAATTGCCGGAAAGGGCGCGCTTTGCACCATGACCAACGACCCTTGTCGCCAGCGTCACGATGCGCTGTCGAGCGTGACGTCCGCCGCAATGTGCGCAGCAACAAACGGACTCAAGCGGCAAGTGCGAGCAGGTACACCGTAGTGCCCATCGATCGCGTACCCACCGCCCTGTCCGCCCGCTACCCGCTCTGCCGCGTGCGTCGCGCTCAGCGCTCCAGCCCGAGATATCCCAGTACCTGGCGCGCCAGCGCCTCTACATTCTCACCGTCGGCGTGAAGATGGATCTCCGGCGTCTCGGGCGCCTCGTACGGCGAGTCGATGCCGGTGAAGTTGGGAATCTGCCCGGCGCGGGCCTTGCGGTACAGCCCCTTCACGTCGCGCGCCTCGGCCACCGCCAGCGGCACATCGACGAATACCTCGACGAACTCGCCCGCCTCGAAGCGTTCGCGCGCCAGCTGGCGCTCGGCGCGGAACGGCGAGATGAAGCTGACCAGCACGATCAACCCGGCATCGGCCATCAGCCGCGCCACCTCGGCCACGCGGCGGATGTTTTCCACGCGATCTTCGTCGGTGAAGCCCAGATCGCGATTGAGCCCGTGGCGCACGTTGTCGCCGTCCAGGATGAAGGTGTGATGGCCCAGCGCATGCAGGCGCTTGTCGACCAGGTTGGCCACGGTGGACTTGCCGGCGCCGGACAGGCCGGTGAACCACAGCACGCGCGGCGTCTGCCCCTTGATGCGTGCCCGAGCGGCGCGGTCCACATCCAGATGCTGCCAGTGCACGTTGCCGGCACGGCGCAGCGCGAATTCCAGCGTACCGGCGGCCACGGTGGCGTTGGTCTGCCGGTCGATCAGGATGAAGCCGCCGAGCACCCGGTTGCGCGCATACGGCGCGAACGCGATCGGCTCGTCCAGCGACAGATTGCAGTAGCCCACCTCGTTGAGCTGCAGCCGCTTGGCGGCCAGGCGCTCCTGGGTATTCACATCGACCTTGTGCTTGATCTCGCTGATGCTGGCGGTGACCGTGCGCGCGCCGATCTTCAGCCAGTACGGCCGGCCGGGCAGCAGCGCGGCATCGTCCATCCACAGCAGATGCGCGGCGAACTGGTCGGCCACTTCGGGCGGATCGTCGATGCCGGCGATGATGTCGCCACGGCTGATATCGATCTCGTCGGACAAGGTCAGCGTCACCGCCTGACCGGCGCGCGCCTCATCCACCGCACCATTGGCATCGAGCACGCTGGCCACCTGCGAGCGCCGCCCCGATGGCACCACCACCACCGCATCGCCCACCCGTACCTGTCCGGCCGCGATGGTGCCCGCATAGCCGCGAAACTGCGCATTGGGCCGGTTGACCCATTGCACCGGCAGGCGCAGGCCGCCGCTGTCCGCTTCCGACTCCAGCTGCACGCTTTCCAGATGCTGCAGCAGATGCGGCCCCTGATACCACGGCATGCGGGTAGACGGGCCGGACAGGTTTTCGCCGGCCAGCGCCGACAGCGGGATGCACTGCACATCGACGATGCCCAGCTGTGCGGCCAGCGTTTTGTAGCCTTCTGCGATCTGGGCGAACACCTGCGCGTCGTAGTCCACCAGGTCCATCTTGTTGACCGCCAGCACCACGTGGCGGATGCCCAGCAGCGACACGATGTAGCTGTGCCGGCGGGTCTGGGTGAGCAAGCCCTTGCGCGCATCCACCAGCACCACCGCCACATCGGCAGTGGAGGCGCCGGTGGCCATGTTGCGGGTGTACTGCTCGTGGCCCGGGCAATCGGCCACGATGAACTTGCGCCGGTCGGTATCGAAGTAGCGGTAGGCCACATCGATGGTGATGCCCTGCTCGCGCTCGGCCGCCAGCCCGTCCATCAGCAAGGCGTAATCGATGCCCTCGCCCTGGGTGCCATGGCGGCGGCTGTCGCTTTCCAGGGCCGCCAGTTGATCGTCGAACAAGCGCTTGCTGTCGTACAGCAACCGCCCGATCAAGGTGCTCTTGCCGTCGTCCACGCTGCCACAGGTGATGAAGCGCAGCAGCGGTTTGGTTTCGTGTTGCTGGAGGTAGGCAGCGATGCTGCCGGGATTGGGGAGTGGGGATTGGGGATTCGCAAGAGCGCTCCCCTCCGCCTTCCCGCTCGCCGCGGGTTGCTCTTGCCAATCCCGAATCCCGACTCCCGAATCACTGCCCATCAGAAATACCCCTCCAGCTTCTTCTGTTCCATCGAGGCGCCCGGTGCGTGGTCGATCATGCGGCCCTGGCGCTCGGAACTGGTGCTGACCAGCATTTCGGCGATCACCGCTTCCAGCGTGTCGGCAGTGGAATCGATCGCGCCGGTGAGCGGGTAGCAGCCCAGCGTGCGGAAGCGTACCGAGCGCAGCTGCGGGGTCTCGCCCGGGTGCAGCGGCAGGCGCTCGTCGTCCACCATGATCAGCGCGCCATCGCGCTCCACCACCGGGCGCGGTGCGGCGAAATACAGCGGCACCACCGGGATGTTTTCGCGGTAGATGTACAACCAGATATCCAGCTCGGTCCAGTTGGACAGCGGAAACACCCGCACGCTCTCGCCGGGGCTGGTGCGGGCGTTGTACAGATTCCACAGCTCCGGGCGCTGGTTCTTCGGGTCCCAGCGATGGCGTGCGTTGCGAAACGAGAACACCCGCTCCTTGGCGCGCGATTTTTCCTCGTCGCGGCGCGCGCCACCGATCGCCGCATCGAAGCTGCCCTGCTCCAGCGCCTGCTTCAGGCCCTGGGTCTTCATGATGTCGGTATGCACCGCGGCACCGTGGCTGATCGGGCCGATGTCCTGGGCGATGCCGTCGGGGTTGATGTGCACGCGCAGGTCCACGCCGGTGTCGGCCGCGCGGCGATCGCGGAAGGCGATCATCTCGCGAAACTTCCAGCGCGTGTCCACGTGTAGCAGCGGAATCGGCGGCGGCGACGGCGCAAATGCCTTGAGCAGCAGATGCAGCAGGACCGAGCTGTCCTTGCCGACCGAATACAGCATCACCGGCGCGCGAAATTCGGCGGCGACTTCGCGCAGGATGTGGATGCTTTCGGCTTCGAGCCGGTCGAGATGGGACAGCGGCAGCAGGGTCATCGGGATGTCGTCGGCATCGGTGGCAGGCCAACCGATGGTAGGGCAAGGCGCTGCAGTGTGTGCCGGGCTGATGCCGGCCCGAAATAAGCGGCCGGCATAACGCGATAACGGCTGCTCCTTTCTGGTGGCTGCAACGCTTCCCTAACATCGTCGGTCTCATCCAAGCCCCCGGACCCGAATGACTGCCGCCAGCTCCGCGCTACCGCCCAGCCCCTTGCCCGACGAGCGCAAGGCGCTGCTGGAGCAGCTGGTCGACGGCCTGGATGCCGCATCGCTGTGGTGGTTGTCCGGCTATACCGCCGGGCTGGCCCAGGGCCAGCCGCCGCGCACGCTGGCGGTGCTGCCGGGCGGGCAGCCGCAGGCGGCACCGCAGGACAGCCAGCGCCTGACCGTGCTGTACGGCAGCCAGACCGGCAACGCCCGCCGGCAAGCCGAACAGCTGGCCGCCGACGCCGAGGCGGCGGGCCTGACCGTGCGGCTGCTGCGTGCCGATGCCTACCCCACCCGAGAACTGGCCAGCGAACGCCTGCTGTACGTGGTGATCAGCACCCAGGGCGAAGGCGACCCGCCAGACGATGCGATCGGCCTGGTGGAATTCCTCACCGGCCGCCGCGCGCCCAAGCTGCCCGAGCTCAAGTACGCGGTGCTGGGCCTGGGCGACTCCAGCTATGAGGACTTCTGCGGGATCGCGCGGCGCATCGACGAACGCCTGGCCGAGCTGGGTGGCAGCCGTGTGCAGCCGCGCGGCGAAGCCGACCTGGATATCGACAGCGTGGCCACCCCCTGGCGCACGCAGGCGCTCAGGCACGCACGCGAGCAGCTCAAGAGCGGCCCGCACTCGGCCACGATCACGCCACTGCGCAGCAGCAGCCCCGCCGCCCCGGCCTGGTCGCACCAGCATCCGTTCGGCGCCGAGCTGCTGGCCAACCAGGTCATCAGCGGGCGCGACTTCAAGGGCCCGGGCTTCCGCGTCTATGCGCAACCAGGTAAGCGCGTGCGGCACCTGGAATTCTCGCTGGACGGCAGCGGCCTGAGCTACGAGCCGGGCGATGCGCTGGGCATCGTGCACCGCAATCCGCCGGCCCTGGTGGAACCGCTGCTGCAGGCGGTGCGCCTGGATGGCGATGCCACGGTCACGGTTGGCGAGGACACCCTGCCCCTGCGCGACTGGCTGAGCAGCCGGCGCGAACTGACCAAGCTGTCGCGGCCATTCCTTACCGTACATGCCGAGCGCGCCCGTGCCCACGAGCTGCAGGCGCTGCTGGCCCCGACCCAGACCGCCGGCCTGGCGGCACTGCTGGCCGATCATCAGGTGATCGACGTGCTGCGCCGCTGGCCGGCGGATTGGGACCAGGCCAGCCTGCTGGCGAGCCTGCGCCCGCTCACCCCACGGCTGTACTCCATCGCCTCCAGCCGCAAGCGCGTGGGCGAGGAAGTGCACCTGGCCGTGGACGAACTCAATTACCAGGCCCACGGCCACGCGCACCTGGGCTCGGCCAGCGGCTTTCTGGCTGCGCTGGCCGAAGGCGACACCGCGCCGGTCTACATCGAACCGAACGCACGCTTCCGCGTGCCGGCCGACCCCGACCGCGACATCCTGATGATCGGCCCCGGCACCGGCGTGGCGCCCTTCCGCGGCTTCGTGCAGGAACGCGCCGAGACTGGCGCCAGGGGCCGCAACTGGCTGTTCTTCGGCGCCCAGCACTTCAACACCGATTTCCTGTACCAGGCCGAATGGCAGCAGGCCCTGCAACGCGGCGAGCTGCATGCCCTGGACCTGGCGTTTTCGCGCGACCGTAGCGAAAAGGTCTATGTGCAGCATCGCCTGCGCGAACGCGGCGCGCAGGTCTATGCATGGCTGCAAGGCGGCGCGCACGTGTACGTGTGCGGCGCCATCGGCATGGGCAAGGACGTGCATGCCGCGCTGCTGGACATCGTCGCCACCCACGGCGCGCGCAGTGCCGAAGATGCCGCCGCCTATCTCACCCAGCTGCAGGTGGAGGGGCGGTATGCGCGCGATGTCTATTGAGGCTGGGATTCGGGAGTGGGGATTGGGGATGTGTAACAGCGGATGTCCGCGATCGTTATGTCTTGTGGGCACTGCCCGCGCGTTGTTGTTGCCAATCCCGAATCACGAATGCCGAATCCCGTCATGAGCCACTCCGTCGAAGACATCAAATCCGAAAGCCGCCGCCTGCGGGGCTCGCTGGAGCAGAGCCTGGCCGATGCGGTGACCGGGGCGCTGCGCGAGGACGACCAGACGCTGATCAAGTACCACGGCAGCTACCAGCAGGACGACCGCGATATTCGCGATGAACGGCGCCGGCAAAAGCTCGAACCGGCGTATCAGTTCATGATCCGCACACGCACGCCCGGCGGGGTGATTTCGCCCAGCCAGTGGCTGGCGCTGGACGGCATCGCCACGCGCTATGCCAATCATTCGCTGCGCATCACCACGCGCCAGGCGTTCCAGTTCCATGGCGTGATCAAGCGCGAACTCAAGGCCACCATGCAGGCGATCAATGCCACCTTGATCGACACCCTGGCCGCCTGTGGCGATGTCAATCGCAACGTGCAGGTGGCCGCCAACCCGCTGCTGTCGCAAGCGCATGCCACGTTGTATGCCGATGCGGCACGCGTGTCCGAGCATCTGCTGCCCAATACCCGTGCGTATTACGAGATCTGGCTGGACGAAGAGCGCGTGTCCGGTTCCGGCAGCGAAGACGAGCCGATCTATGGCGATCGCTATCTGCCGCGCAAGTTCAAGATCGGGTTTGCCGCGCCACCGCTCAACGACGTGGACGTGTTCGCCAACGATCTTGGCTTTATCGCGATCCTGCGCGAGGGCGAGCTGCTCGGTTACAACGTCAGCATCGGCGGCGGCATGGGCGCCACCCACGGCGACGCCGAGACCTGGCCGCGCGTGGCCAACGTGATCGGCTTCGTCACCCGCGCGCAGTTGCTGGACATCGCCACCGCGGTGGTCACCACCCAACGCGATCTGGGCAACCGCGCGGTGCGCAAGCGGGCGCGTTTCAAGTACACCATCGACGACCACGGCCTGGACACCATCGTGGCCGAGATCGAGCGCCGTGCCGGGTTCGCGCTGCAGCCGGCACAGCGTTTTGCGTTCGACCACAACGGCGACCGCTATGGCTGGGTGGAGGGCGAAGACGGGCTGTGGCACCTGACCCTGTCGCTGCCGGCCGGCCGCATTGCCGACACCGAAACCGCCGCGCACCTGAGCGGGCTGCGCGCGATCGCGCAGTTGCAGATGGGCGAGTTCCGCATGACGCCCAACCAGAACCTGGTCATCGCCGGCGTGCCCGCCAGCGCGCGCGCGCGCATCGACGCGCTCATCGCGCAGTACGCGCTGGATGCGGGCAACCACGCTGCCAGCGCGCTGGCGCGCGGCGCGATGGCCTGCGTGGCGCTGCCCACCTGCGGCCTGGCGATGGCCGAGGCCGAGCGCTACCTGCCGGACTTCAGCGCGGCCTTGCAGCCGCTGCTGGAACGGCACGGCCTGGCCGACACGCCCATCGTGCTGCGCCTGTCCGGCTGCCCGAACGGTTGCTCGCGGCCGTACCTGGCCGAAATCGCGCTGGTGGGCAAGGCGCCCGGCCGCTACAACCTGATGCTGGGCGGCGACCGCCGCGGCCAACGCCTCAACACCTTGTATCGCGAAAACATCGCCGAAGCGGACATCCTCGCCGCACTGGATCCGCTGCTGGCGCGCTATGCGGCCGAACGCGACCTGCCCGGCGACGAAGGCTTCGGCGATTTCCTGCACCGCAGCGGCCTGATCGCGTTGCCGCCCTACCCCACGCACCGCCACCTCGACCTGGAACTGCTCGCATGACCGCGCTGCCCGCTGCATCGAACACCTCTTCGGCGCTGGACGACCTGGACACGCTCAACGCGCAGCTGGAAACCCTGCGCGCCGACGAGCGCGTCGCCTGGGCATTGCAGCACGGGCCACAGGAGGCCGCACTCTCGTCCAGCTTCGGTGCGCAATCCGCAGTGACGCTGCACCTGTTGTCCCAGCAGCGCCCAGACATTCCGGTGATCCTGATCGATACCGGCTACCTGTTCCCGGAGACCTACCGCTTCGCCGATGCCTTGACCGACCGGCTCAAGCTCAACCTCAAGGTGTATCGCCCGCTGGTCAGCCGTGCCTGGATGGAGGCACGCCACGGGCGCCTGTGGGAGCAGGGCATGGTCGGCATCGATCAGTACAACAACCTGCGCAAGGTCGAGCCGATGCGGCGCGCACTGGACGAGCTCAACGTGGGCACCTGGTTCACCGGCCTGCGCCGCAGCCAGTCCGGCGGCCGCGCGCAGACCCCGATCGTGCAGAAGCGTGGCGACCGCTACAAGGTCAGCCCCATCGCCGACTGGACCGATCGCGACGTGTGGCAATACCTGCAGGCCCATGACCTGCCCTATCACCCACTGTGGGAGCAGGGCTACGTGTCCATCGGCGATTTCCATACCACCCGCCGCTGGGAACCGGGCATGCGCGAGGAAGACACGCGCTTTTTCGGGCTCAAGCGCGAGTGCGGCATTCACGAAGACATCTAGCCGCAGCGGCGTGCTGCGATCCGCGTGCCTGCACCGGGAGCGCACGCAGCATCATGCAGCGGCATCTGCGCGTGCGCGCCGCATCCAGTAGCGGTCGAACAGCCAGATCAGCGCCAGCGACACGCCGACCAGCGGGAAGATCAACCCGCAGATCACCAGCAGCACCATCAGACCACGCAGCGTACGTGGATCTGCCGGCAATGGCGGCACGCCCAGTCCGCCAACCGGCCGGCGTTTCCACCACATCACCGCCGCACTCACGCACAACAGCACGATCGTCATGCAGGCAAACAACAGGATCAGCTGATTGGCAGTGCCGTATTGCTGGCCCAGGTGCACATTGATGCCCCACTCCAGCATCTTCGCCAGCGGCCCGTAATCGCGATATCTCATATCCAGCAACACCGCGCCGCTGTACTGATCCAGGTGGATGACCCGCTGCCGCTGCAGGTCGGCCGGATAGACCGAGGCGGTATACACGCCTGAGCCACCACGCGGTGGCAGGACGCTGTAACCCTGCATCATGCCGAGTGCATCGAACCGCGCCAGCGCTGCGTCCAGCCCTATCGCCGCAAGGCCAGGCGCAGCGACGCTGGCTGCGCCCGCATGCGTTGCGTGTTCTGAATGTTCCCAGTGTTCCGCTGCAGGAGCGCGCATGTTCGCCCCTCTCCCGTCGGGAGAGGGGTTGGGGTGAGGGTCGGTTGCATGCATCACCCCCGAATGCAGCCCATCCGGCTGCGCACCGCGCTCCTCGCCATGATCTCCACGCGCCGCGCGGCCAGGCAATACAGATTCCGGCACTCGCGCCTGGCGCAGCGACCACGCGGTGTCGCCGCTGTCGGCGAGCCGCTGCTGCGACATCGGGAGCTGCACGCGCAATCCGGCCGGATAGCCGAAGTCGTGGCCATTGGCCCAGCGATTGACCTGCGCGCCCCAGAGCCACGACCACGGCATGCCGGTCAGCGCCAGGAACAGCAGCACCGCGCCGACGCCAGCACCGGTCACCGCATGCAGGTCACGCCAGAACAGCCGCTGTTGCGGAGCACCACGCACGCTGATCACGCCACCGCGTCGCCCGCGTGGCCACCACAGATAGGCACCTGTGAGCACCAGCACGATTGCCCAGCCGGCGGCCATTTCGATCAGCCCACGCGCCAGTGGCCCGAACACTTCAAGACTGTGCAGCCGGCGGATGGTCCAGGCCAGCGTGCCATGCTCGGGCAGGCTGCCCAATACGCGCGTGCGGTACGGGTCCACGTACACCACCTGCCGCGCGCCATGCGCATCCACCAGCCCGATCTCGGCGCTGGCATCGGCGTACTTCGGCGTGGTGTAGCGGAACAGGCGGCCTGGCTGATGGCGCTGCGCCGCTTCCACCAGTTGCTGTGCGGAGGCGCGTGCCGTCCCCACCGGCACCACCTTGAGGGCGTGGTGCACGCCACGGTCGATCGCTTCCTGATAGAGAAATGCCGCACCCGTCATCGCCAGCCAGATGATGAAGAGCAGCACCAGCAGGCCGGCGTAGAAGTGCCAGCGCCATACCGCGCGATAGAACCGCCAGCGGCCATCCTGCGGCGTCGGGACGACCCGGTCATGAGCAACGCGTGCGCGCATCAGAAGCTCCAATCCCAGGACAGCGACAGCGCGCGGCCATCGCCCGGCGAGTAGCCGGAACTGCCGCTGTCGTACCACGCATAGACATAGGCGCGATCGGTCGCATTGCGCAGCTGCAGGCTCAGCGCATTGCCTGCGTTCACGCTCCAGCGCGCGCCCAGATTGAGCAGGGCATAGCCGCCGGTGCGGCCCAGCGTGTTGCTGCGCTCCAGGAAATAAGCACCTTGGGCATTGCCCCATGCGCTGAGCTGCACGGCAGGCGTGACCTGCCACTCCAGCCCGGCGCTGGCCAGCCAGTGCGGCACGTTCTCGATCTCCTTGCCGCGCGTGGCCGGCGCGCTCGGGTCGGGCGTGGCGATACTGGCCTTCTGCCGCGAATACGACATCCATGCGCGCCAATGCTCGGCCGGCTGCAAATTCAACTGCGCATCCCATCCACGCCGCAACGTGCGCCCCACGTTGGCCACGTCGCCGACGCCGGCAACCCCATTGACGCCAAGAATGGTGGCCACCTCGCCGGAGGCGCGTTGCCCCCAGTACGCCAGCCGCCCATCCAGCACCGCCGACGGCGCAAACTTGAACCCGGCCTCCCAGCCGTCATTGATCGATGGCCCGAGATTGGCAGGCTGCCGGCGGTACGCGCCATCACCGCTGCCGATCTGGAAGCTGCGCCCCCAGTTGGCATAGACGCTGCCCTGCGCGCCCACGCGATAGCTGGCGCTGACCTTGGGCTGCCTGATACTGCCGTAGTCGTAAGTGGGCGCAGACACGCCGGCCAGCACATCGTGCAGCCGGCCATCGATCCGATCGATGCGGTAGCCGGGCACCAGCTGCAGGCGTTCTGTCGGCTTGAGGACCGCCTGCACATAGGCGCCGTGCGTGCGCAGGTCGTAGTTCCAATCGCGCAGCTGCACGCCGCGCACACGCGCGGCGGTGCGATACCGCTGCGACTGATTGGTTTGCCATTGCCCATCCATGCCGGCTTCCAGGCTGGTGTCCATTACCTCCCAACCGGGCTGCCAGTTGCCCCGCAGCAACACGCCGCGATGGGTTTCATCGGTGTCGCGCTCCTGCTGCAGGCCGGTGGCGGAAAAGCGCACCCAACGCTGGTTGCGGTAATCGTTCTGGTAGGCCTTGGCGCTCCACTGCGCATCCGCACCCAGCACACCATCCACGTGCAGTGCGGTCTGCCGCACGCGGCGTTCGCTGCGATCGTCCTGGGCATACGCCGGTGAACTGCGCGGCGCCGCACGCGCGGTGGCCGCATCCAGATACCCCGCCTCCAACGCGTGGTTGTCGTAGTAGCGCGTAGTCAGCCCGGCACGAAACATGCCATCCGGGTCGGTGTAGAACCATTTGCCGGCAACGCTGCGTTTGCGCGCATCGGCATGCTCGCGATAACCATCGGAATCGCGCCAGGCCAGCACATAGTTCTGGCTCCAGGCGCCCCGCTCGATGCCCTTGCCCAGTTGCACCTCGCGCGCGCCGAAGCTGCCGACGGTGACGCTGAGGCGGCCATCGTTTCCGCCGGTGCGGGTGAGCACATCCACGCTGCCGGCGATGGCGTTCAAGCCGTAGCGCGCGTCGTTGGTGCCGCGCACGATCTCGATGGCGCTGATGTCCTGCGGAAACACCGCATCCAGATACGGCATGCCGCCGGCATTGTCGTTGCTGGGGATGCCGTCGATCAGCAGCTTGACCGCGTTGATCCGCCCTTCGCCATTGAAGCCACGGAAGGAAAACCGCCCTGCGTCGGTGCCCATGCGGAACTGGGTGACCTGCACGCCGGGCGCGCGCATCAGCAGTTCCCAGCTGTAATCCACATGCTGATCGTGCAGTAGTTCACCGCCGATCACATCCACCGAACTGAGCACCCGGGAAGCGCTGGGCCGGCTCGCTGACCTGCACCTTGCCCAGCGTCAATGCCGCCTGCTGCGCCTGCAGTTCGCAGGCAGGTCCGTACATCAGCGCCAACGATGGCGCGCACCACAACGTTCTCAACAATCCCCAACGCATGAGCAAGCCTTTGCCGTTCCGAAACGGCACGGAGAGCGGCTGACAGAACGTCGCGAGCGGTGGTCAGGTGGGTGTGGGCGGCGCGGCGCGGAACCGGCGTGTACGTCTTGTACATGCCGATTGCGCGCGCCGGCCGCGCCTGCCTGTCGGCTGCGCAGTCGTTTTGTCAGCGGCTCCAAGCCGCGCGCCACCGCAACTCGGCGGGCGCTGGCTGGATTCAAGAAACGGGCGCTTCGTCCAGACACGCACGCGCAGGCCGAAGCATCGGCGGCGCAACGGCAGTGGTGAGACGAACGCCCGCGGCGGGCGAGGCCTACGCGTAAAGCGGTGGCCCGCGCGCGCCATGCGCTGCCCAGCGCAGCGCCGCCCGGCGCGGCGCGTCGGCGCGTGTGGATGTCGTCGTCGGCCGCAACTGCAACAGGCACAGCACCGCCAGCACCAGCCAGGGCAGCAGCCTTGCAGCCAGCACGCAGTAGTCGCAGGCTTCGCCATGGTGGGCGGCATCGGGGCCGCCCGGGTGCCGACTGATCGCCGCCGCAAGCTCGGCGTGATGCGACGCGTGCTGCGCCGATATCGCCTGCTGGGGGAGCAGCACGGCAGCCAGGCTGCCGGCCTGCCCACTCGTGCACATCGGCTCCTGCGCCAGCCCCTGATTCCAGCGACTGATCGGCGGCGCCACCAGCAACAGCAGCACCGCCAGGCAGGCCAGCAGATGCATCGGGCGATGGCGGCGGAGCGAACGCAGCATGGCGGCAGTGTAAGCGGCCAGGCACTGCCGCCGCGAGGCTGGCTCCCTGGCCGCGACAGCATGTCGCACCCTTCGCCCAGGCCCCTGGCATCTGCACCTGCCCTGGCAACTGCGCGAGCGTCGCGGCGTGCTGACCAGGGCGGTGCTTCGCACTGGTCGATGCGGCCATCAGGCCGATCGCGCCCGAAGGCCGATGGAGGCACCCCGGTACGAAGGCATCGGACTGGCGTGCTCGACAATCGTTGTCCACCAGGATCAAGCGGCCTCCTTCAGCCCACGAACCCTTGGCTCTGGCGAAGGTCTGCCGCAGACCCGGCGCAGTTGACCTGCAGCGCCCCGTCCTCAGCCAGGATCGGCGGGCACGGCGACGCTGCCGCAGACGGCACATCCCGATGACGGCCCGAGCCACCGGCCCGGCCGCCGCACAGCGCCCCCAATGCTGCGACCACCTCCGTCCGAAGCCGACGATCGAAGGATTCGGGTGCGCTCGGCAGGCAGCGAGGCCAGTGCGGCCAGCTGCCCTCCTGCATGGCAGGCGCCCATCCACACGACACCAGCGCCGGCGTGTCCAGGTCGTCAGTCACAGTTCCCGACCGGTGCGTCGGGCTACACACCTGCTGCGCACGGTCATGCCCTATGCTTGCGGCTCATCCCATTCACCTCCCGCGCATGAGCACCGTCCTGTCCGATCCAGCGGCCGAGCCACTTCCCTGCGCACCCAAACCACCGAGCGAGGCACTTCGCCTCCAGGCGCTGCACAGCTATGGTGTGCTCGATACGCCGCGCGAGGCCGCCTTCGAAGACATTACCCGGCTCGCCTCGATCATCTGCCAGACCCCGATCGCGCTGATCAGCCTGGTCGACGCCGACCGCCAGTGGTTCAAGAGCGAACTCGGCATGGGCGAACGCGAGACGCCGCTGTTCAAGTCGATGTGCGCGCATGCGCTGCTCGACAACGATGTGCTGGTGGTTCCGGATACGCGCCAGGACAGCCGCTTTTCGCGCAATCCGCTGGTGACCGGCGAAGCGCCGCTGTACTTCTACGCCGGCGCGCTGCTGAAGACGCCCGACGGTCTGCCGCTGGGCACGGTCTGCGTGCTGGACCGCAAGCCGCGCCAGCTCACCGACGAACAGGTCGAAGCGCTGCGCGCGCTCGCACGCCAGACCATGGCGCAGCTGGAATTGCGCCGCGCCCTGCTGATCGCCGAAGAGTCCGACCGCTACCGCAGCCGCCTGATGGCCATCGCCGGCCACGATCTCAAGACACCGTTGCGTACCGCGGCCTACGCCATCGACAAGATGCGCCGGCATGCCAACGTCGATTCCATTCCCACCCTGGTGACCGCGCGCGACGCCATCAACCTGGTCGGACGCAATCTGGACGAACTGGCCACGCTGGCGGCCGCAAGCAAGACCGCCACGCCGGACCTGCAGGCGCTGCAGCTGGAAGACGTACTGCATTCGGTGCTGGGCGTGTGGCGCCAACCTGCCATCGACAAGTGCCTGGCGCTGCGCCACGTGCCCACCTCGCTGCGCGTGCGCAGCCACCCCACCCTGCTGACCACGCTGATCGGCAACCTGGTCGGCAACGCCGTCAAGTACACCGAACGCGGGCGCGTACTGGTCGGCGTGCGCCGCCGCCCCGGCTACGCAGTGGTGGAGATCATCGACAGCGGCATCGGCCTGAACCTGGAGCAGCCCGAACAGGTGTTTCAGGCCTTCCGCCAGGCCGACCCGCGCAGCGATGGCCTGGGCATCGGCCTGTGGATCGTACACCGCACTGCCGACACGCTGGGCTGCGAGGTCAGCGTGCGCCCACGTTCGGAAGGCGGCACCTGCTTCTCGGTGCGGATCCCGCTGGCCTGAGGGCTGGCGGTCGACAGCAGCGCCGCCGAGGCGGCGCATCCGCACCTGATCATGCGTACGGGTGGGCCTGCTCCTGGCGATCGGGCCGATGCCGGCGCTGCGCACGACATCCCTCGCCCCCGGGTACGTGTGCTCGCGCAAAAAAAAGGCGGATCCGAGCTCCCGACCCGGATCCGCCGCCAAACACGCCAGGTCTCTCCCCAGGGACCCGGGTGCGCCAGCCGCTCTGTGCGCAGCTTCGCGCAAAAGTGATGCGACAGCGCTAGCAACCCTTCAACGACACCCCACTGACCAGACCGGCAAGGCGATGTCTGCTTCGCCGGTCCTGCGTCGTCCACCCCTAGACGTCCGAAAGTGTCGCGTCATGGTTGCTATAAGGATTTACGACAGCGCCGGGGCCAACTTGATGGATGCCGACGACACCAGCGCAAGCAGCCCTGACACGTGTAGGGAGAATCACCGACAGCGCGCGTTCCGGCGCAGCTCTTGAGCGCTGCAGAACGTTGATTCGACTGGATTTTTCCGACAGCAACTGGCTGTGCGGTGCAGCATGGATTCGGGATTCGGGATTCGGGATTCGGGATTCGGGATTCGGGAGTCGGGATTCGGGAGTCGGGATTCGGGAGTCGGGAGTCGGGAGTCGGGATTCAGGATTCGGGAGTCGGGAATCGGGAGTCGGGCGCGGGTAGCGGTAAGCGGTAAGCGGGAACAGCAACAAAACCCATCACGCCCACCCCGCAAAAAAATCAAACGCCCCGCACTTACGAATCCCGAATCCCGATTCCCGATTCCCCATTCCCTAGCTAGTCCGACTCCTGCCGTGCAAACCACTCCGCCGAATGCACCTGCTCGACAGCGACCTCTAACAGCTGCCGCAGCGTCGCCAGCGGAATCTGCAGCGGCACCGCGCCGGCCTGCAGCGTGACCCACACCGCCTCGTCCTGCGGGTCGGCCGACAGGGTCAGTAGCGTGTGCTCGCCGCTCTCCAGATCGGCCAACAACTGCAACGACATGCCGCCATCCGGCTCAGGCAGCCACACTCGGCTCAACGGCGGACGCAGGGGCGCGCTCATCGCAGCGCTCAGCTGGTGATGGTCTGGGTGAGCGATTCCCAGCTCGGCGGCAGCGGCCAGTTCGGCGCCTGGTTGCCGTCCAGCACCCGGCGCAGGTCGCGCTTGTCGATCTGCGGGGCCAGCACATGCACCAGGTCCAGCGCGTAGTCGCGCAGCACCCGATCGCGCGGCAGCACCGCCCAAGCGATGCACTCGGCGATCGGTGCCGGTGCCGGCCAGGCGCGCAGGTCTTCGTCGTCGGCGCTGACCGCCATTTCCGCCACCAGCCCCACGCCCAGCCCGGCACGGACATAGGTCTTGATCAGATCCGCATCCAGCGCGGTCAGCGCGATGCTGGGCTCCAGGCCCACCTGCGCGAATGCCCGCTGCAGCGACGAGCCCGGCCGGGTGGAGGATTCGTAGCTGATCAACGGATGCTCCGACAGCGCCTGCATGTCCGGCGCCAGCTTCGGACGATCCAGCGCATGTCCGCGCGGCACCACCACCAGCCGCCGCCAGCGGTACAGCGGCACCGCGATCCCGGCACTGGGTTCGCCGCCGGCGGTGCTGACCACTGCGATATCCGCATCGCCCTGGCTGAGCAGGTCCAGCGCCGCGCTTTCGGCCGCCTGCTGCAGGTGCACGCTCACCTGCGGGTAGGCGTGCTTGATCTGCGCCACCGCCGGCGGCAGCACGAAGCGCGCCTGGGTGTGGGTGGTGGTCAGGGTCAGCTGGCCCTGGCTCTCGCGGCGCTGGTTGGCCGCGTAGGTGCGGATGTTGTTGGCTTCGGCCAGCACCGCGCGCGCGCGCTCGATCACTTCCACCCCGGCCGGCGTCACCGCATCCAGGCTGCGTCCCTTGCGTACGAACAACAGGAAACCCAGCTCGTCTTCCAGTTGCTTGAGCTGCTTGGACAGACCGGGCTGGGTGGCATGCACCCGCGCGGCGGCCAGCGTGATGTTCAGCTCGGCATCGGCGATGGCCACCAGATAACGAAGTTGGGTCAGCGTCATGGGCTTATATCCAGAAAAGCGCGAGGCGCCACAAGGCCTTCGACTGTAGAGGAGTTCTGCGGGCCAGCTTATAACCGAACGCTATTTTCAGGGTGTATGAAGTCATTTCCGACGGCTATATGCCGGCGGTACGGTCTGGCCCTCCCTTTCGATCCCCCTGACCGTGACTGCTGCGTTTCCGCTCCTTGCCGACCTGCGTGGCCGCGCCGTCCTGGTGGTGGGCGGCGGCGTCACCGCCGAACGTGCCACTGCCGCGCTGTTGCAGGCCGGTGCGCTGCCGCTGGTCGGCGCCCCGGCGCTGACCCCGCAACTGCAGCGGTGGGCGCAGGCCGGAGACCTGCACTGGTTGGCCGGGCGTTTCGACCGCGCATGGCTGGCACTGCCCGACACCCCGTTGTGGCTGACCATCGCCGCCAGCGACACCCCCGAACTCAACGACGCCCTCCGCACTGCCGCCGGTGCCCACCGCCTGCTGACCCACAGCGCCACCCCCGCCATCGCCCCAGCTGCGCTCTCCCCCGCGCAGCACGCGCGCATCGCTCCGCTGTCCCCCGGCAGCGTGACCCTGGTCGGCGCCGGCCCCGGCGACCCCGGCCTGCTCACCCGGCATGCGCTGCGCGCATTGCGGCAGGCCGAGGTGGTGCTGCACGACCGCCTGGTCAGCCCGCAGATCCTGCGCCTGGCACGCGCCGACGCGCGGCTGGTGGAGGTCGGCAAGTCCGCGCAGGGGCACAGCACGCGCCAGGAGCAGATCCACGCCTTGATGCTGGAGCACGCACGTGCCGGCCGCCGGGTGGTGCGCCTGAAGGGCGGCGATGCGTTCGTGTTCGGCCGCGGCGGCGAGGAGCTGGAATTCCTGCGCGCACACGGCGTCGGCTTCCAGGTGATTCCCGGCATCACCGCCGCATTGGCCTGCGCGGCCTACGCCGGCATCCCGCTGACCCATCGCGACCATGCGCAATCGCTGCGGCTGATCACCGCACACTGCAAGGACTCGCTGGACACCCTGGACTGGCAGGCGCTGGGACAGGAGCGGCAGACACTGGCCTTCTACATGGGCGTGGCCGGCCTGGACGGCATCCAGCAGCGGCTGCTGCAGGCCGGCCGCGCACCCACCACCCCGTTTGCGCTGGTGGAAAACGGCTCGCGCCCGCAGCAGCGCGTCATCACCGGTACGCTGGCCACGCTGGCCGCCACCGCCCAGTCGCACGCCGTGCGCGCCCCGGCGCTGCTGATCCTGGGCGAGGTGGCGGCACTGGCGCAGACGCTGCACTGGTTCGGCGCGCCGCCGCTGGGCGCGCCGCCCACCCCGCGCTCACCCATCGCAACGCCGCACTCGCCCACACTCGCCCACGCAGCCTGATTCCGACGGAGACCCCCATGGCCCTGTACGACAACATCCTCGACACCATCGGCCGCACCCCGGTGGTCAGACTCAACCGCCTCGCACCGGAGCACGTGTCGCTGTACGTCAAGGTCGAATCGTTCAATCCCGGCGGCTCGGTCAAGGACCGCCTGGCGCTGGCGATCATCCTCGACGCCGAGCAGCGCGGCCTGCTCAAGCCCGGCGACACCATCGTGGAAGCCACCTCCGGCAACACCGGCGTGGCACTGGCCATGGTGGCTGCCGCGCGCGGCTACAAGTTCGTCGCCACCATGGTGGAAACCTTCTCCATCGAGCGCCGCAAGCTGATGCGCGCCTACGGCGCCAAGGTGATCCTGACCCCGGCCGCCGAACGTGGCAGTGGCATGGTGCGCAAGGCCAAGGAGCTGGCCGAACAGCATGGCTGGTTCCTGGCCAGCCAGTTCGCCAACCCGGCCAACCCGGCCTACCACCGCAACACCACTGCCGCCGAGATCCTGCGCGACTTCGCCGGCCACCGGCTGGACCACTTCGTCACTGGCTGGGGCACCGGCGGCACCCTCACCGGCGTGGGCGAGGTGCTGCGCGTGGCCCGCCCGGAAGTGCGCATCACCGCCACCGAGCCGGCCGGCGCGGCATTGCTGCAGGGGCAGGACTGGAAGCCGCACAAGATCCAGGGCTGGACCCCGGACTTCGTGCCCGACGTGCTCAACCGCGAGGTCGCCCATGAAGTGCTGAGCGTGGAAGACACCGACGCCATCGACGTGGCGCGCCGCCTGGCCGCCGAGGAAGGCATCTTTACCGGCATCTCCGGTGGAGCCACCGTCGCCACCGCCCTGCGCGTGGCCGCGGGCGCCGCGCCCGGTGCGGTGATCCTGGCCATGCTGCCGGACACCGGCGAGCGCTACTTCTCCACCCCCCTGTTCGCCGACATCAACGAAGGCTCCGACGACGACTGGCTGGCCGGCCTGCCCTGAGGACGCCGGGGCAAGCAATGGCGGGGGCGGGGGCTTGGTGGAGGAGATTCCGCCCGGGACCCGGGACCGGGGACCGGGGACCCGTAAAGGCGGGCTCTGCGGCGAGCTGTCGGGCGGCTGGCTGTCTTGCGGCGACGCTGCCTACCGGGCCAGGGCCTGAAAAGGCGGGCCCTGTAGTGAGCGATCCGTTGGCTGCGGCGGCTGACCATCTAACCCGCCCGGCCGGTTGCAGCAGCAGATCTCGATACACCGGCTTTTGCTCCGCTTTACGGGTCCCCGGTCCCCGGTCCCGAGTCCCGGCTCTTCCCCCACCTCCCGCCTCCGTCAAGGAACCGTTAGGATGGCGGCCGTGATGTAGGGAGAACCTTGGTGAACAACCGGCCGTATGGACACAGCGAGACCCGCACCGCGCGGGCGCCATGGCTGGTGAAGATGACCTCGCCTGTGCACTTTGCGCTGGCGCTTGGTATCGGTGGATGGCTGCAGGACGCGTTGGCGCTGCCGCTGCCTGCACCGACGCCCCTGGCCTGGATCGAACTCGCTGGTGGTGCGATCGCCGTTCTCGGGCTCGCCCTGGCGTTGAGTTGCTTCGTGCTGTTCGCACGTCGGCGCACCACCATCATGCCCAGTGGCCACCCGTCGCGGCTGGTGCTGGACGGCCCCTATCGCTTCACCCGCAACCCCATGTATCTGGCGTTGGTGATGAGCTATGTGGGCCTGTGCCTGCAGTTGGGGCTACCGTGGGCCGTGCTGTTGCTGCCACTGCCCTGGCTCGCCCTGCAGCGCTACGTCATCCCGTTCGAAGAAGCGCGCCTGCGGGTCGAATTCGGCCGCCACTACGGCGATTACTGCGCACGCGTCAGACGCTGGCTTTAGTCGCAGACCGGGCGCTAGTCGGCCTGCCGCCCCCCTCGCGCCGACAGCAATTCACGACCCCGTCGGAGGGTTGAACGGCTGCGCAGCCGTGTCGCACACCATGAGATGAATGGCTACTAGCGTGGAGGCCCGCAACGCCTGCACCCATCACGCGTTCATCATTCAAATCCCATAACTATCACGCCATGAAAATCGAAGTCTGGCAGGGCGACATCACCGAACTCGACGTCGACGTCATCGTCAACGCCGCCAACGAATCACTGCTTGGCGGTGGCGGCGTCGATGGCGCCATCCATCGCGCAGCCGGTCCACGGTTGCTGCAAGCCTGCGAGGCGCTGCCGCAGGTGCGCCCGGGCGTGCGTTGCCCGACCGGCGAAATCCGCGTCACCGACGGCTTCGATCTGAAGGCCCGCCATGTGTTCCATACCGTGGGCCCGGTGTGGCGCGACGGCAAGCACAACGAGCCCGAGCAACTGGCCAACTGCTACTGGCAGTCGCTGAAGCTGGCCGAGCAGATGTTGCTGCATTCGATCGCATTCCCGGCGATCAGCTGCGGAGTCTATGGCTATCCGCTGTACCAGGCCGCACGCATCGCCGTGACCGAAACGCGCGATTGGCAACGCTCGCACAAGGTGCCCAAGCACATCGTGCTGGTGGCCTATAACGAGGCGACCTACAAGGCGTATCAGCAGGCGCTGGCGACACAGGAAACGGCGGCTGCCTGATCGCTGCGGCACGTGGAAATCGCACTGACGGGCGCCGCAAGGCGCTCGTTGCGTTTGGGCCGTAGCCCACGTCTTCGGTTTAGCCGAGGCACGAACGTCGGGCCAGCCGGGTCACGCATGTGCGGCGGCCACACGGCGCCACCTGGCGTGCGTGCACCGGACACAGCGGACGCCTTCGGAAGCGATCGTCGGTGGATGGGGGCGGCGGTGCGAAGCACGCGTAGCCGCACCGCCACTGCCGCTCAGGCAACGGCCGTCATCGTCTTGCCACTGCAAGGAGGCCGCCCGTTGTGGTGCGCCGGACCGCACCTTGGCGCGGTCCACGCGACGACACCCCACAAAAAAACGCCGGCATCGCTGCCGGCGTTCTGGTCTTGCAGGCGATGCGGCCTTGCGGCCGCGCGATCAAGCGATCAGCCCTTCCACTTGCCCAATGCTGCCAGGCCGTTTTCCTTGGCGCGCTCATAGATGACCTGCTGCGCCTTGGCGTAGTTGCCGGTCATGTCCTGCGACCACAGCTTCAGCGCCGCCTGCTGCATGGCACGGCCGTAGGAGAAGCTCAGCGGCCACGGCAGGTTGCCCAGCTGGTGCATCTCGTTGAGATGCGCGGTGGACTGCTCGTCGGTCTGGCCGCCGGACAGGAACACGATGCCCGGCAGGATCGCCGGCACGGTCGACTTCAGGCACATCACGGTGGACTCGGCCACTTCCTCGACACTGGCCTGCTCTTCGCAGCTCTTGCCGGAGATGACCATCGAGGCCTTCAGGATGGTGCCTTCCAGCACCACGTTCTGCTCGTACAGCGCACCGAACAGCGAGCGCAGCGTGGCTTCGGTGACCTCGTAGCAGGTCTCGATGTCGTGGCTGCCATCCATGATCACTTCCGGCTCGACCATCGGCACCAGGCCCTGCTCCTGGCACAGCGCCGCATAACGCGCCAGCGCATGCGAGTTGGCTTCGATGCAGGTGCCGGACGGAATGTCTTCGCCGATGTTGATGACCGCACGCCATTTGGCGAAGCGCGCGCCCAGTGTGTAGTACTCCTCCAGACGCGCACGCAGGCCGTCCAGACCTTCGGTGACCAGCTCGCCAGGCATGCCGGCCAGTGGCTGCGCGCCCTTGTCGACCTTGATGCCCGGGATCATGCCGTGCTCGGCCATGTACTTGGCGAACGGCACGCCGTCCTTGGTCTTCTGACGGATGGTCTCGTCGAACAGGATGGCGCCGGAGATGTAGTCGCTCAGCTTGGGCGTGGTCAGCAGCAGTTCGCGATAGGCGCGACGGTTCTCTTCGATGTTCTCGATGCCGACGCTGGCAAAACGCTTTGCGATCGTGCTGGTCGACTCGTCGATGGCGATGATGCCCTTGCCCGGGGCGACCATGGCCTGGGCGGTTTCGGCAAGCTGTTCGATGCTCATGTAGTTCCTGTGGCAGCTGCGGGGGAGAACGAAAGTATAGCGACGAAAGTCGTACACATTCCTTCACGGAATGCCTGCAACCGATTACACCTTGCCTGCGTGACAGGATGTGTGGCGCGGCTCGCATCGCGGGATTCGGGATTCGGGATTCGGGATTCGGGATTCGTCAAAGCAGAGCATGACGTGCAGCTTGTTGCTTGCTTTGCTGTGATGCATGGCGCCAATGACGTGCGGTGGCGCGGTTGAAACTTCGCCACGTCCGCGTTGGTTGGCGTTTGTGGGGATTGGTCTGTTGCATGGAGCGGCCTGCGGCATGCGCTACCAGGTTCACCACGCGCCCCTCGCTCGTCGTCACCTATCCGGTCACACCGCGCGTCGTTCGCCATCCTGTCCGTTCCGTCGAGGAGCCGGAAAACCGAATCGCCGTCGTGGTCAGGTTTCGCCTTGCGAAACACAGTGCGTCCTGCCGACGCCGTAACGCAGCGCGGCGGCGATAGTGCGCCGGCTGCGCAGTCGCCGGATCCGGCCTTCGAGCAACACGCAGACCCAGGCCAGGCAGTCGCCGGTGCCCGGCATCTCCACACAGCAAAACGGCGGCCCTGGGGCCGCCGTTGCATGTTGCATGTCGCGTCTGCCCGGCTCAGGTCATGCGCCGGATATCGTCGACAGGATTACAGCTCGCCCAGACCGGTGGCGCGGCCGTCTTCGCCCACTTCCAGCAGACGCAGCGTATTGGTGGCGCCGTGCATTTCCATGTGCTCGCCGCTGGTGAACACCACGCGGTCGCCAGGCCCCATGCGCTCGTTCTCCACCAGCAGGCGGATCGCCGCGCGTGCGGCCTCGCGCGGGGTCAGGCCGCGGCTGTCGAAGCTGATCGGGAACACGCCGCGCATCATCGCCATCTGGCGGCGCGCGCCATCGTGACGGGTGAAGGCGTAGATCGGCATGTTGGAGCGGAAGCGCGACAAAAAGCGCGGGGTGCCGCCGGATTCGGTCAATGCCACCACGCCGCCCAGGCCGATGTGCTCGGACAGGAACATGGTCGCCATCGCGATGGCCTGGTCGGCACGCTGCAGGTTGCGTTGCGCCGCTTCGAAGTCGGTATCGAATTCGAACTGGTGCTCGGCACCCAGGCAGATACGCGCCATCGCTTCCACTGCACGCACCGGGTAGGCACCGGCGGCGGTTTCGGCCGACAGCATCACCGCGTCGGTGCCGTCGATGACGGCATTGGCCACGTCCAGTACTTCGGCACGGGTCGGGATCGGGCTTTCGACCATCGACTGCAGCATCTGCGTGGCGGTGATCACCACCTTGTTCTGCGCCAGCGACTCGCGAATGATCTTCTTCTGCAGGCCCGGCAATTCGGCATCGCCGATTTCCACGCCCAGGTCGCCGCGCGCCACCATCACCACGTCGGAGGCTTCGACGATCTCGACCAGGTTCTCGATCGCTTCGGTGCGCTCGATCTTGGACACCAGCTGCGCATCGCAGCCGTGCTGCTGGGCGATCTGACGGGCGTCGTGCATGTCCTGCGCGTTGCGGCAGAACGACACCGCGATGAAGTCCACGCCGATCTTGGCGACGATGCCGATCAGTTCCTTGTCGCGCTCGGTCAGCGCGCCCAGCGACAAGCCGCCGCCCTGCTTGTTCAAACCCTTGCGGTCGGACAGCACGCCGTCGTTCAACACCTTGGTGACGATGCGCTCGCCCTGCACGTCGGTGACCTGCAGCTGCATCAGTCCGTCGTCGAGCAGCAGCACATCGCCGGCAGTGACGTCCTGCGGCAGGCCCAGATAGCTCACGCCCACCTGGTGCTGGTCGCCGGCCGGCGCATTGGCGTCGGCCACCAGGTCGAAGCGATCGCCCATGGCCAGCTTGATCTTGCCTTCGGCAAAGCGTTCGATACGGATCTTCGGGCCCGGCAGGTCGGCCAGGATGCCGACTTCGGCGCCGACGCGGGCGGCAGCGGCGCGCACTTCCGCGGCACGCTTGGCCTGGCCGGACGGGTCGCCGTGGCTGAAGTTGAGGCGCACCACGTTGACGCCCGCCTTGAACAGCGTATCCAGCACACCGGGCGCATCCGTTGCCGGTCCGAGGGTGGCGAGGATCTTGGTGCGGCGTTGACGTTCTTTCATGATGGCCTCCCTGTAAAAGCCGCGAAACTTAACACACACGTCACGCACCGAGGATGGCATTGCGGCATAGCCACCCTCCGATTCCGGCATGTCTTACAGACAGTGCGGGACAGTACGTACGCCTGCGTCGGCGCCGCCACCGGCAACGCCGACGGCCGCCACCCTAACCCGGTGGCGGTGAAGAACCTCCTGCGCGATGCGTACCGACACGAGGAGTGCATCGCGCAAGCGAACACAACGGCTGCAGCGCGCCGCTCACGCCTGCAGCAAGGCCGCCAGCTCGGCCGGCGTGCGTGCCAGCGCGCCGGCTCCGGCCGCACGCAGTTCGGCCTCGTCGCCGAAACCCCACAGCACGCCGATGCTGTGGATGCCGTGGTGGTTGGCGCCGTCGATATCCATGCGCCGGTCGCCGATCATCACGCAGCCGGCCTTGGCGATGTCCAGGCGCCGCAGCGCTTCGGCGATGAGATCCGGCTTGAAGCGGCGCGTGCCGTCCTCGCTGGCGCCGATCACGTTCTCGAAGCAGGCACCGAACGGCAGGTGCTCGACGATGCGCCGCGCGTAACGCTCATTCTTGGAGGTGACCACCGCCAGACGATGACCGGCGCGCTGCAGGCCGGTGACCACCTCGCCGATGCCGTCGAACACGCTGAGTTCGGTCCAGCCCACCGCGTCGTAGCGCTCGCGGTAGAGGCCGAGCGCGCGCTGCACCAGCGCCGGATCGTCGGGGAAGCATTCGGTGAAGCTGTCGCGCAGCGGTGGGCCGATCCAGGCGCGCAGGGTCTGCGGCGACGGACGCGGCTGGCCCACCGTCTCGAAGGCATGCGCGATGCTGGCGACGATGCCAGGTTCCGAATCGACCAGGGTGCCGTCCAGATCGAAGAACAGCGTGGCTGCACTCACTTGCCGCGGGCCTCGAGCGCGGCCACGGCCGGCAGGATCTTGCCTTCCAGAAATTCCAGGAACGCACCGCCACCGGTGGAGATGTAGGTGACGTCCTTGGCGATGTCGTACTTGTCCACCGCCGCCAGGGTGTCGCCGCCGCCAGCAATGGAGAACGCCTTGGATGCGGCGATCGCACGTGCCAGGGTCTCGGTGCCGTGGCTGAAGGGCTCGAATTCGAACACGCCCACCGGCCCGTTCCACACCACGGTGCCGGCATTGGCGATCAGCTCGGCGTAGCGCTGCGCGGTCTGCGGGCCGATGTCCAGGATCAGGTCGTCCGCCTCCACCGCGTCGAGCGCCTTCACGCTGGCCGGCGCGTCGGGCAGGAACTGCTTGGCAACGACCACGTCGGTAGGCAGCGGGATCTCGGCGCCGCGGGTCCTGGCATCGGCGACGATCTGGTTGGCGGTGGGAATCAGGTCCGGTTCGTTCAAGGACTTGCCCACGTCATGCCCGGCCGCTGCGATGAAGGTGTTGGCGATGCCACCGCCGACGATCAGCTGGTCGACCTTGTTGACCAGATTGGACAGCAGTTCCAGCTTGGTGGAGACCTTGCTGCCGGCCACGATCGCCAGCAGCGGCTTGGCGGGGTTGTCCAATGCCTTGGCCAACGCATCCAGTTCGGCCATCAACAGCGGACCGCCGGCAGCCACTGGTGCGAAGCGGATCACGCCATGCGTGGATGCCTGCGCACGATGCGCGGTACCGAAGGCATCCATGACGAATACATCGCACAGCGCGGCGTACTTGCGCGCCAGGGTCTCGTCGTCCTTGCCCTCGCCGACATTCATGCGGCAGTTCTCCAGCAGCACCACCTGGCCCGGCGCGACGTCAACGCCATCGACCCAGTCGCGCACCAGCGGCACGTCCACGCCCAGCAGCGTGGTCAGGCGCGCGGCCACCGGCGCCAGCGAATCCTCTTCGCTCCAGCTGCCTTCCTTCGGGCGCCCCAGGTGCGAGGTGACCATGACCGCCGCGCCCTTCTCCAGCGCCAGCTTGATGGTGGGCACCGAGGCGGTGATGCGCTGCTCGGAGGTGATCTGGCCGTTGTCGATCGGCACGTTGAGATCCTGGCGGATCAGCACGCGCTTGCCGGAGAGATCGAGGTCGGTCATACGGACGATGGACATGGGCTTGGCTCGCTGCGTCTGGGGATTAGGGAATCGGGATTGGGGATTGGTACAAGGCGCCGCGCGTGCGTGCACGCGCTGTGCGCGGAGGAATGGCGCTACTGCGCCAGCTTGGCGTGGCGCCGCAGTTCACAACGATGCCGCCCTTGCACCTGCGGCAGACGCTGACGGCAGTGGCTCGGAGACCACAGACAATGCGACTGCCTTGGCGGCGGGGATCGGGCAATCAGGGCCTGGAATCGGCCCGCCGTTGCGCAACCGGACAGTGCGCTGGACGGGCACTGCCGCAAGTGCGGATGGCGCGGACGCTGGTCGGTCGGACACGACGGGCAATGCGACTGCCTTGGCGACGGGGGACGCCCATTGTCGGACCTTCGCGCCGCAGCGGCAAACCGCCCGCGGCGCGTACAGGCTCAGGCCTCGCGATCGGCGCTATTACTGCGCAGCAGACTCACTGCGAATCCGCCTACCAGCAGGGCGCCGCCCACCAGTAGCGCCCACAGCAGCCAGCGTTTCCAATCGCGTGGGGCGGCCGCCGGTTGCAGTGCCGCCTCGCCCGCCAACGGTTGCGCACGGGCGGCCAGTGCCGCCTCTGCCGGCTGCCACTGCATGCCGCGCTGCTGCCGCAGCGCCTGCAGCATGTCAGCCAGCGGGGCATCGCTGCGCAGGACCCGCGCGCTGCCGGCAACCAATGCATACGGCGGCTGGCCCTGGGCAAGAAACATCAGGCGTTCTGACTGGTAGCCGACCCGCAGGCTCGGCACGGCGGGGCTGCGCCCCTGTGCCGCCAGCAGCCGCCACTGGCGATCGCGCACGGGTGCGGACAGCCGCTGCGGCGGCGAGGTGCGGCTACCGAGCCGATACGCCAACCAGGGGCCAGCCCGCCGCAGCCATACCGCATCATCGGTCTCGCGGCTGTCCACGTTCCACTGCACCGCCTCGGTCTGGCCGCCACCGACATCCAGTTGCGTGATCGGGAAGCGGCCCGGCAGGACGTAGGTCACCGCGGTGTCCTGTGCGGTGCCGGGCAGGTCCAGCCATGCCAGTTGCGCAGGTGCGATGAGGCCGTCGAGTTCTGCCTCCACCGCCCGCAGCGCCGGCAGCTTGCCCGACACCGGCACGATGCGCAGATAGCGGGCGCCGCCGTCCACGGCGATGCGGCGTTGCTGCAGCCGCTGCGCCTGATTGTCCAGCGCCATGACCGTGGCATCGGAGGCCAGCACGCGCCAGTCGCGCAGATCGTCGCTGCCTTCCACCCGCAGCTGCGCCTGCACCGGCCTCTCGCCGTCCCAGTCCAGCCACAGCGCGCGCGGCCGATCGCGCAGCGCGCTGGCATCGATCAACCAACTGCTGCCCGCAGCAGAAGCTGCAGAGGCTCCGGTGGCGAAACGCCCTTCCAGGCGTCGCACCGCGCCGCTTGCATCGCGCTCTGCAATCAGCTGCAGATCGCTCTTGCTGGCTGCCGCACCTTCGGGTAATGCGAAGACCGGCAAGCGGTGCCGGCGCGGGACCGCCACCGGTGCTGCGTCGACGGGTAGCGCGGCGGTGGGCATTTCCTCGCCACGCGCATCGATCACCGTGATGTCGCGCGCTGCCGCGTCATGCGCATTGCGATACACCGCCTCATTCAAGCTCAGCTGATACAGACCGTCATCGGACGCAGCCAGCTGCAAGGGCCACTGCTGCCGATAGTCCTGACGGACATCGGCGGCCTGCGCCATCAGCGGCACCAGCAGCAGCCATCCGCAATGCCGTGCATTCATGCCTGATCCTTCGCCGCGCTGTCGTCGCCGGCCACGTGTTCTTCGACGATGGCACGCGGCGGCGCCGGTGCCAGATACCCCACCACGGTGCACAACAGCCCGTAGGCCATGAACGAGCCGATGCCGAGCAGATTGCCCAGATGCTGGCGATCGACCAGTACCAGCTTGGCCAGCACCAGCCCCATCAGCAAGGCACCGCCCAGCCACAGCCCGCGCTGACCGCGCCGCGAACCGGTCACCCAGCCCAGCACGCCGAGCACGCTCCACACGATGGTGAGGCTGGTCTGCGACACGGTCGCTTCCACCAGCCGCGCATCCCACGCCACTCCACCCCAGTGGTGCACGCTATGCAGCGTACTGCCGGTGATCATGGCCCACCCCAGCACCCCGAGCGTGGTCACCCGCCAGCTGCGCAGCACCGGCGGTGCATGCCCGGACCAGGCCCAACGTGCGAGCAAGGCCAGCACGGCCAGTTGCGCCAGCTCGGCCGGATTGAGCAGCGGCACCCACGGCAAGGGCGCCGGGCTGACCGGGTCCAGCACGGCCAGCAGCCAGCCGCTGCCCAGGACCGCAAACACGCAGCCCAGCAAGGCATTGCGTGTGCGCGCGAACGCATCCGCCTGCGGCCACGCCAGCCACGGCCAGCGCAGCAAGCCGATGGCGGCCACTGCCAACCACGGGCTCGCCAGCAAGGCGCAGCGCCAGCCATTGGCAAGAGCGAAGGCATCCGCCAGCCAGGCCGCGCCCAGCGACACCACCGCCGGCCACAACAGCCACCAGACGAACTGCGCCACGATTGCGCCCGCACCAGGCTGCATGCGCAGGCACCACAGGCTACGCACGCCTGCCAGCGCGAACGCCAGCCAGGCCAGAGCGCCCCAATGCGCAAACGGCTGCATGTGCACGTGGTTCTGCCACAACGCCAACGGCGCGCCCAGCGCCAGCCCGGCCACGACGGTCCAGACCAGAGCCGCGGCGGGCCGACGCCGATGCACCTCGGCCGCCAGCCACACGCTGAGCGCCACGAACCCCAGCAGCAGATCCGGCTCGCTACGCAGATCGCCGGCAAAGCGCAGGATTTCGTGGACTCCGCACAGCGTCCACCACCCCAGCCCCCACAGATACGCCACCAACGCGCGGCGCGGCTGCCCGGCATCGCGCAGGAACCAGGCACTGGCCCAGCCGGCAATGGCGAGCAGCAATGCGCTCATGCAGGTGGCATTGGCCACCGCCACGGCGTCGTGGCGCCAGGCATCCACGCCGAAGGCGACACCGACGGCTGCCAGCAGCTGCAATGCGACACCGCTGACCTGCGAGACGCGTCGCTGCTGGCGCAAGCCCAGCCACAGCAAACCGGCACCTTCCAGCGCGAACACACTGGCGGTCGCGCGGGCCGACAAGGCCAGTGGCACCGCCAGCGTGGCGAAGCCAACCGCCAGCATCGCATGCGCTTCGCCAAGCAGACGCGTGGACGCACGGCGCAGCAGCCAACTTGCCAGGCCCGCGTAGACCGCGGCCACGGCCACCGCGCACAGCGCCAGGGGCAGGCGCTCGCCTTCCAGCAGACGCGCCTGCAACGCAAAGGCCACCAACGGCGTGCCGAACAACAGGCTGCCATCGATGAGCCAGCCGGCACTGCCGTCGCCGCGCCGCGCGTGCAGGACCGGAATGGCCACGTACATGGCGAAGAACAGCAACAGGAACGGCTCGGTGGTGGCGAATTTCGCCGGGCTGTACTGCAGCGCTCCCCATAACGTGGCGATGCCGAACGTAAAGGCGAACCCCAGCAGGTTGAGTACGCGCCACGGCCGTGTCCAGGCAATGGCCACGATGCCGGCATTGAGCACGGCGTAGTACGCGAACAGCGCAACATGGTTGCCGCTGCCGGTGGACAGCCAGATCGGCGCCAGGAAACCGGCCAGCACGCCCAGCACCGCCAGCGTGCGCGACTCCTGCAGCACCGCCAGCACGCACATGCCCGCGATCAGCACCACGCTGATGCCCATCGCCAAGCCAGCATCCAGCAATCCGTGCAACTTGAACGCCGCGAACACCGTCAGCAACAGCCCACCGATCGCGCCGCCCTGCAGCGCCAAGGCGAACCCCGGCCGTTGCAGCCGTTGTGTCCAGCCCAATACCAGGCCGGCCAGGGCCACCACGCTGATCCCGGCCAGGCGCAGCTCGATCGGCATGCGCATCCAGCCCTGGTCACTGGCGTACTTCAACAACGAAGCCACGCCGGCCAGCAACACCAGCATGCCCACCTTGACCGGCACATTGCCTTCGGTGAACCAGCGTTTCACCGCACCGAGCGCGCGCATGACCGGGTCCGGCCCGGCCGGCGCGTCGGACCACGGCTGCGACGGTTGCGGTTGCGCGTGTGCTGATGCCCCGACCTGCGCGGCGGCTGCCGGCAACCGCAGCGCAGTCGCAGAAACAGCATCCGCACCAGCCGCGGCAGGAAGTGGCGGCGGTAGCGACGCGTCTGCCTCGGGTTGCGCATCCAGCACGACCGCCGGTGCACCGGCAGGCACTGCTGCATCGGCAGTCCCCTCATCCATCGCCTCAGACCTGCCCGATCCAGGCCATTGCTGCCTTGGCGCCGGTGCTGGCTGTACCGACGTCTCTGCCGCCGCCATTGGCGCCACTGCGTCCGCAGCGCCGGCCTGCCAGTGCGCGAGCCGCTGCTCCAGCACATCCACGCGCCGCCGCAACGCGGCGATCCACACCAGCGCAATCACCACGCCCACTGGCACTGCGAGCAGCAGCAGCGCGACCAATCCAATCAGTGCTTCCAATGTAGTGCCCTGCAAGCCGGCATCCGGCCGAATGCGCGCACCATACAGCCTCTGCCGGCCCCTTGGGCAAGCGGGCCATGGAGATGGAGGAGTGTCAGGGAGCCGCAGTGGCCGCCATGTACCGGTCCAGGCGCCACGGCATGCCTTCGGTCACCAATAAAAAACGCCCGGAAAACCGGGCGTCTTGGCGGATTATTCGCGGTAACCGCTGTCGTTCTTGTTATGAATGATCCAGATCAGGTTGCCGCCGGTATCCATCGACTTGCCGGCAAATACCAAACGCCCCTGGCCCTTGTAGGCCATCTCGTGACGATAGCGGTCGCCACCGTAGAAGAACGGGATAAATGCCTTGCCAGTGACATACGACCCCTGGTCGGTCGGCTGACCAATCAGATCGGTCACCTGCTTCATCGGCATACCGATCTTGAGCTGGGTGAACTTGCTGTCGGGCGCCGGCTTGCCGGTGATCTCGCCCTCATAATCATTGACGCCCTTGACGGTCTCGCCGTAGCCGGCTTCGACCTGCGCAGAGTTGGTGACCTCTCCGTCGGCATTCATCCAGGCCGGCGTGCCGGTCTGCTTCTTGGCGACCGCGTGCGGCACGACGCCTGCAGCCGACACCACCGTCAGCACCAGAATGGCGGTCCATTTACCGAAAACTTGCATTTCACCTCTCCTTGAATCCATGTGTCCCAGAACGTCCTGTGCGGGCCAGCGTGGGAACGATCGCCGGCCAGCAGCGGGCATTAGTGCACGAGCCGGCAGCGATGTCCATGTCATGGCACGGCGCGCAATGCGCCGCTTGCGCAATGCCCGGACCGATGATAAAAATCGCACGCGCACGCGACGACCTCGCCGCGGAGCGCCCTCTTTTGGAACCACGTCCTACAGGGAAGTATCGCCATGCATCGCTCGTTCCGGAGCCAGGTCGTCCTGGCACTCTGTGCATCCGCCCTATTGATCGCGGCGGCGCCGGCATCTGCCGACCTGTTCGGCACCGCCGAAAGCGTTGCCCGAAGCTGGGTCGGTCACGACGCCAGCGAGCTGATGATGCAATGGCCAGTAGGAAAAGGGCTGTATACGTCCGAAAACACCGAGACGCAGGAAACGGCCTATACCTACAACTTCGGCATCGAAGCGCATTACCGCACCCATTACTGGACCACGCAAGGGGGAGTTATCGGCATGGCCGGCGGCGGCAATGGCGTAGCACGCACGCCGATTTTCGAGCAAAACCAGCATAGCGAGGAAGTCTTCGTTCCCGCCGAACATCACTGCGAAATCACCTTCATCGCCGACTCGAGCGGCATCATCACCCGATACGATTTCGGCGGCAGCAAATGCAACGACCATGTCCGCAGCTGGGGACGCCCGAAGAGCAAGAAATAGTGCCATCACCCGCCCGACATCGATCCACACAACAAGGACCCCCTGGATGAAAACAAACAATTGGATGTGCCGTAGCGCATGGCTGGCACTTGCACTCGCACAAACGATGCTCGTCGTGCCGGCCATGGCCGAATCGGCACGGCATGGGACCATCGCGGCGCTGGAACCCATCGAAAACAAAGGGGAAAATGTTCCGGAACGCAACAAGAGGCTCAAGAACGCAGCCTCCAACTTCGGTGGCATTGCGGGCAGCTTTCTCGGCCTCAAGGCCAATAGCCCGGTTGGCGTAGAAGCCGGAGCAGCGGCCGGCACGTACGCCGGCACTCAGGTGGGCGACAAGGTCATCGGCAACGGGGTCGCCTCGCACTATATGTTGAAGATCCGTTTCGACAACAAGTCGCAGGTCGTCGTGACAAAGCCAAGCGCCGAAGTCTCCGGCCTGGCCGTCGGTAGCCGGGTCGCGGTCACCGGCAAGGGCGAAGATATGCGCATCACTGCGGAATAGGCGCCTGCCGGAGCTGGTCTTGGGAAATAAAAAAGCGCCCGAAGGCGCTTTTTTATTTCGTGCGAAGCGGCCGGTTACTTGGCAACAACCCGCACCATTTCCAGGCACTTGTTGGAATAGCCCCACTCGTTGTCGTACCAGGACACCAGCTTGACGAAGGTGGAATCCAGCGCGATGCCGGCATCGGCATCGAACACCGAGGTGCAGGTCTCGCCGCGGAAATCGGTGGCCACCACCTTGTCTTCGGTATAGCCCAGCACACCCTTCAAGGCGCCTTCGCTCTGCGCCTTCACTTCGGCGCAGATCTCGGCGTAGGTTGCCGGCTTTTCCAGTTCGACGGTCAGGTCGACCACCGACACGTCCGAGGTCGGCACGCGGAAGCTCATGCCGGTGAGCTTCTTGTTGAGCTCGGGAATGACCACGCCCACCGCCTTGGCCGCGCCGGTGGAGGACGGGATGATGTTCTCCAGGATGCCGCGGCCACCGCGCCAGTCCTTGTTCGACGGGCCGTCCACGGTCTTCTGGGTGGCGGTGGCCGCATGCACAGTGGTCATCAGGCCGCGCTTGATGCCCCACTTGTCGTTGATGACCTTGGCCAGCGGCGCCAGGCAGTTGGTGGTGCACGAGGCGTTGGAGACGATGGCCTCGCCGTTGTAGGTCTTGTCGTTGACGCCGTAGACGAACATCGGGGTGTCGTCCTTGGACGGGGCCGACAGGATCACCTTCTTGGCACCGGCGTCGAGGTGCTTCTGCGCGGTTTCCTTGGTCAGGAACAGGCCGGTGGATTCGATCACCACGTCGGCGCCTACCGCATCCCACTTGAGGTTGGCCGGGTCGCGCTCCTGGGTCAGGCGGATCTTCTTGCCGTTGACGATCAGCGTGTTGCCGTCGACCGACACCTCGGCCTTGAAGCGGCCGTGCACCGAGTCGTACTGCAGCATATAGGCCAGGTAGTCGGGCTCGAGCAGGTCATTGATGGCCACGATCTCGATGTCATTGGCGAAGTTCTGCACCGCAGAGCGCAGCACGTTGCGTCCGATGCGACCGAATCCGTTGATGCCAACCTTGATTGCCATGTTCACTAGCTCCTGCGGCCGCGACAGCGCGGCGGATGGAAAGGGGCCGCCATTCTAACAGCGTCCTTCTGGTACGGCCGTGCTGTTGCACGCACGCGCCGTGGGCGGGGATGGGAAGCCGACCCGGATCCGAGCGATGGCCCACACCTGACAGCGCATCTTGCAACCGCCTGGCACCTCCGCGGCTCCGCCCGACAGGAAGTGGCACCGGCATCAGCCGCAGTGCCCCACCCGCACCCGGCGTTGCGCAGCGTGTGACCGAGCGTCCATGCCACCAGCCCTGCCATCGAAACACCAGCACACTCGCCGGCCGCAACCGAGAGCCGAACTATTCTTTGTTTTACAATTACTTACAATTTAATCAGCTACGCCGAAAAGCCTATTCATACATATGCCGACCAGCAGCATTTCGGCACCCCGTGGATCTCGATACTGGCCCTGCCTGCTGAGGCACCCAATCAATCACACGGAGATTCCCCATGCGTCGCACCCTGTTCTCTCTGGCTTTGGCTCTGGCTGCCACCCCGGCGCTGGCCGGCGGCGTCATGCACTACACCGAGAAGGCGTCGCTGCCGGCCGATGGCGAGGCGCGCGAAGTCGCCGCGTTGTTCGATACCTGGAATGCGGCGCTGGCCACGGGCAACCCGCACAAGGTGGCCGACCTGTACGCGTCCGATGGCGTGCTGCTGCCGACGGTCTCCAACGAGGTGCGCGCCTCGCGCGAGCAGATCGAAAAGTACTTCGAGATGTTCCTGACCAAGAAGCCCAAGGGCGTGGTCAACTACCGCACCGTGCGCGTGCTCGATGACGACAGCGCCGTGGATGCCGGCGTGTACACCTTCACGCTGACCGACAAGAACGGCAAGCAGAGCGATGTGCAGGCGCGTTACACCTTCGTGTACGAAAAGCGCGACGGCAAGTGGCTGATCATCAATCACCACAGCTCGGCGATGCCGGAAGTGGACGCGCCGACGGTCGCCAAGGCCAAGTGAGCGCCACTGCATGACAGCGCACCACCCACGGCCTGCACGCCTGTCCATCCCACTGTCGGGACACCTCCCCCTACCGGCAGTGGGCTCGCCCGCAACGCACCGCATGCCAGAGGCGATATGCGCGTGCAATCGGCACGACGGCAGGCTGCGCCGCCGCTGCACACCCATTCCCCATCGCAGCGACCCACAACACAGACGCCCCCTGGGTTGATCAGGATCAAGGCGATGCCGGGACAAATCCACAAGACTTCGTCCATCCCCTGCACACAACGAGAATCTTCATGCGCATGCGCTCTTCCCTTCTGCTCGCCGGCCTGGCCGCCACCGTTGCCAGCGTCCCCGCACTGGCTCAATCCAAAGGCGACTGGACCGTTGCCGTCGGTGCCCACCAGGTCGCTCCCAAGTCCGATAATGGCCGCCTGGTCGGCGGCACGCTCGAAGCGGAGGTTGGCAATGACATCAAGCCGACCTTCACCGCCGAATATTTCGTTGCCGACAACCTGGGCATCGAGGTTCTGGCTGCGCTGCCGTTCGAACACGACATCGCGCTGCGCGGAGCGGGACGCGTCGGCAGCACCAAGCATCTGCCGCCCGTAGTGTCGTTGCAGTACCACTTCAACAGCCAGGGCCGCGTCTCGCCCTTCCTCGGTGCGGGCATCAACTACACGCGTTTCTTCAGTACCGATACCCGCGGTGCGCTGGCCGGCAGCGAACTGGAACTGGACGACTCCTGGGGTCTTGCCCTGCACGCGGGCCTGGACTTCAAGCTCAGCGAACGCGGCGCCCTGCGCGTCAACCTGCGCTGGATCGATATCGACACCGAAGCCCGCCTGGATGGCTCGCGCATCGGCACGGTGAACATCGACCCGCTGGTCTACGGCGCGGCCTACGTGCACCGGTTCTGAGCGGCAGCGGCAGGCGCGGCGCATCTCTGGCACACTTGACGTCCAGGGACGTGCATCCACCGCCGGAGTTGCGGACAGGTCGATCGCGTCGAGCGCCTGTCCGACCTACCGGGGATCCCATGAGCATGTTCATCCGCACCGCCCTCGCCATTGCATTGGCCGCTTCGGCCGCACCCGCCCTCGCCCAGTCGGCCGGCCATTGGACCACCGGCTACGGTGCAGGCTACGTCTCGCCCAAGTCCGACAGCGGCGCCTTCGCCGGCACCTCTGCAGAGATCAAGGGCGCGCCGACGCTCTCGTTCACCTACGAGTACTTCATCCGCAACAACCTGGGCATCGAACTCAATGCCTCGGTTGCGGGCAGGCACGACCTTGAACTGGAAGGCGTCGGCAAGGTGGGCAGCTACTGGTCGGTGCCGCCCAGCGTGCTGCTGCAGTACCACATCAATGGCTACGGCACGGTGTCGCCGTTCGTGGGTGCGGGCATCAACTACAGCATGCTGCTTGGCGAAGACACCGAGCCGGCGCTGGGCAACGGCGACCTGCGCCTTGGAGACTCGGTTGGCGCCACCGCGCACGTCGGTGTGGATTTCATCTTCAACGACCGCAGCGGCTTGCGCGTGGACGCGCGCTGGACCGATTCGCGCAGCAACGTCGACCTCAACGGCACCCGGCTGGGCAAGGCGCGGATCGATCCGCTGACCTACGGCATCTCGTACCTGGTCTATTACTGATCGCGCTGCCGCTGGCATGCCGGCGGGCGGCGGCGAGGTGTCGGCGGCAGCCACAAAACCGCCCGCGATGCGTGCGTACAATCCGGGGATGAAAACTTTTTCCCTGTCCCGTTTCGCCCTTGCCGCGGCATTGACCGCGGCGATCCAGCCCATCACCGCCTTTGCCTGGGGCGCGCAGGGCCACCGTCTGGTGGCGCGCGTTGCAGAGACCGAGCTGAGCCCGCAGGCGCGTGCCCAGGTGGCGCAGCTGCTGGCCGGCGAGCCTGATCCGACCTTGCACGGTGTCGCAAGCTGGGCCGACGAGCTGCGCGAACACGATCCGGACCTGGGCAAGCGCTCCGGGCCGTGGCATTACGTCAACCTGGGCGAACACGACTGCGTCTACCAGCCGCCGCGCGACTGTCCCGACGGCAACTGCGTGATCGCCGCACTCGATCGGCAGACCGCCTTGCTGGCCGACCGCAGCCAGCCGCTGGAGGTCCGCCGCCAGGCATTGAAGTTCGTGGTGCACTTCGTCGGCGACATCCATCAGCCGATGCATGCCGGCTACGCACACGACAAGGGCGGCAACGACTTCCAGCTGCAGGTCGGCGGCAAGGGCAGCAACCTGCATGCGCTGTGGGATAGCGGCATGCTCTACGACCGCCACCTCAGCGACGAGGCCTACCTGCAGCGCCTGCTGGCCCTGCCGGCCGCCGCTCCTGTCTCGCCAGCGCTGCCGCCACCGGCAGCGGCATGGGCGCAGGCCTCCTGCAAGATCGCCATTGCCCCGGGCACGTATCCCGCGTCGCACGTCTTGCCGGAGGGATACATGGACACCTACCGGCCGATCGCCGAAACCCAGCTGCGCATCGCCGGCGACCGGCTGGCCGCCGTCCTCAATGCGGCACTGGCCGCTCCCTGACGTGGAGACGCCGATGCAACCGCAGGTGCTCGCGTTCTTCCATGCCGACAGCAACACCTTCACCTATGTGGTGGCCGACACGGCCTCCGGCGCGGCGGCGGTGATCGACCCGGCACTGGACTATGCAGCGGACAGCGGCGCCATCGGCATGCAGACCGCGCAGACGATCGTCGATGCCATCCGGCAACGCGGGTGGCAGGTTCAGTGGCTGCTGGAAACCCATGCGCATGCCGATCACCTGTCTGCCGCGCAGTGGCTCAAGCAGCACTGGCCGCAGGCACGCGTCGCCATCGGCGCCGGTATCACCCAGGTGCAACAGACGCTCGCACCGCGCTACGCGTTGCCGCAGGATTTTCGCGCCGACGGCTCGCAATTCGATCATCTGTTCGCCGACGACGAACGCTTCCTGCTCGGCAATATCCATGCGCGGGTCATTGCCGTACCCGGCCACACCAGCGACAGCATTGCGTACCTGATCGGCGATGCGCTGTTTCCCGGCGACTCGCTGTTCATGCCCGACGCGGGCACCGCACGCTGCGACTTTCCTGGCGGCGATGCCCGGCAGCTGTATGCCTCGATCCAGCGTCTTTACACGCTGCCGGACACCACCCGGGTGTTCGTCTGCCACGACTATGGCCCTGGCGGCCGGCCGGTGGCGTACCAGACCAGCATCGGCGACCAACGGCGCAGCAATATCCACGTGCGCGACGGCGTGGACATCGCAGCGTTCGTGGCGCAGCGGCAGGCACGCGACGCCACCCTGCCGGAGCCCAGGCTGATCGGCCCGGCGCTGCAGGCCAACCTGCAGGCGGGGCGCGGCGCAGGCAAGGCTACATAACCCGCGCAGGCGGTCGCCACGCCGGTCACGGCGCAGCCGTTATGATCGGTGACCGCCACCTGTTTGGAGCTTCCCATGCGCATGATCGGTTTCTGGCAGCGCGCCCTGTGCGTGTTGATGCTTGCCCTGCCCGTGCTGGCCTGCGCGCAGGCCGCGCCGGTGACCGTGTTCGCGGCCGCCAGCCTCAAGGAGTCGATGGACGACGCCGCAGCCGCCTATGAGAAGGCCACCGGAACGCCGGTGCGCGTGTCCTATGCCGCAAGCTCGGCGCTGGCGCGTCAGATCGAGCAAGGCGCCCCGGCGGATGTGTTCTTTTCGGCCGACCTGGAATGGATGGACTATCTGCAGCAGCGCAAGCTGGTGGAGCCGGCACAACGCCAGCAGCTGCTTGGCAACACCCTGGTGCTGATCGCGCCAGCGACCAGCCAGGTGCAGGTGGATCCGCGTGTCCCGGGCAGCATTGCCAAGGCCCTGGGCGAGAGCGGCCGCCTGGCGGTTGGCCAGACCACTAGCGTGCCGGCCGGCAAATACGCCGCGGCGGCGCTGCGCAAGCTTGGCCAGTGGGACAGCGTGCAGGCACGCCTGGCCGAATCGGAGAGCGTGCGCGCAGCGCTGATGCTGGTCTCGCGTGGCGAGGCGCCGCTGGGCATCGTGTATGGCTCGGATGCACGCGCCGACGCCAAGGTGCGCGTGGTGGCCACGTTCCCGGCGGACAGCCATGCGCCCATCGTGTATCCGGTGGCTGCCCTGAAGAACAGCCGCAACCCGGCCACGACCGCCTTCGTCGCATGGCTGCGCAGTGCGCCAGCCAAGGCCATCTTCACCCGTCGTGGCTTCTCGCTGCAGGATTGAGGCGCAGCGCTTGTCGATGTTCACCCCGCAAGAGCTGGTCGCCATCGGCCTGAGTCTGAAGGTTGCGCTGGTGGCCGCAGTGGCCAGCCTGCCGCCGGGGATCGCCTGCGGCTGGCTGCTGGCGCGCCGGCGTTTCCCCGGCAAGGCGCTGTTGGATGCGGTACTGCATCTGCCGTTGGTAATGCCGCCGGTAGTGACCGGCTACGCGCTGCTGGTGACCCTGGGCACGCGGGGGGTGATCGGCAGCTGGTTGCTGGAACACGTCGGCGTGCGATTCGCATTCCGCTGGACCGGCGCGGCGCTGGCCTGCGCGGTGATGGGGTTCCCGCTGATGGTGCGCGCAATTCGGCTCTCGATCGAAGCCACCGACCGCCGCCTGGAAGCGGCCGCGGCCACCCTCGGGGCCGGGCCGTGGCGGGTGTTCTTCAGCATCACCCTGCCCCTGGCCTGGCCCGGCCTGGTGGCCGGCATGGTGCTGGCGTTCGCCAAGGCGCTGGGCGAGTTCGGCGCCACCATCACCTTCGTGTCGAATATCCCCGGCGAAACCCAGACCTTGTCGTCGGCCATCTACGGCCTGATGCAGGTGCCGGGAATGGAGTCGGGCGTATGGCGACTGGCGGCAGTGGCGTTGGCGATCTCGCTGGCGGCATTGCTGCTCTCCGAATGGCTGGTGCGTCGGCCGCATCCGCGCGAGGACGGCTGATGCTGGATCTGGACCTGCATCTGCGGCGTGGCAATTTCCAGCGACACATCTGCATCCAGGACGCGGCACGCGTGGTGGCGCTGGTGGGGCCCTCCGGTGCGGGCAAGACCACGGTGCTCAACGCCATCGCCGGCCTGGTGCAGCCGGATGCAGGCCATATCCGCATCGATGGACGCTGCCTGTACGACCGCCAGCAGCGCGTGGACCTGCCCACGCACAAGCGCCGCATCGGCTATGTGTTCCAGGATGCGCGGCTGTTTCCGCATCTGGATGTGCGGCACAACCTGCGCTATGGCCGGCATGCGCGCGGCGCGGCGACGTTCGGGTTCGACGATGTGGTGGCCTTGCTCGGCATCGCGCCGCTGCTGCAGCGCCGGCCGCGCAATTTATCCGGCGGCGAAGCGCAGCGGGTGGCGATCGGCCGCGCGCTGCTGTCGCAGCCGGCGATCCTGTTGTTCGACGAGCCGTTGTCGGCGTTGGACCAGGCGCGTCGCGATGAATTGATCCCGTACCTGCAGCGCGTGCGCGACGAAATCCGTCTGCCGATGCTGTACGTCAGCCATAACCCGGACGAAGTGCAGCGCATTGCCGACAGCGTGCACGCGTTGACCTGATGGGATCACCGGCGCAAGCGGGCGCGCAGCGTGCGATTGCGCGCCGGCCTGCGCGAAAGCCATCAGTTCGGTGATGCGATTTCCCAGGCGCATGCCTTTGCCGTCTGCGCGTTGTTCGCGGCACGCGCTGCAGGTGCGCTGCTCTATCCAGGCTCACTATCCGGCTGGGCTCGACCTGCAGGACGTAGCCTGCGACCCAGCTTCCACCAGCGCAGGACCGGGCACACCGTTCCCGGCACCGCATGCCGCACTCAGCGTGCCACCTGACCGGACCGCACACTCGCCCTGCCCTGTCGCACCTCGAAAGTGAAGGCAAACGGCAAGGTCACCGGCACCGGCTCCACCCGCGCGGCGCCGGTGCAGTCGTCCAGGTCCGCCGGCGGTGTCGCGCCGGGCGCGTAGCTGCACATCGCTGCGGGCACGAACTGCCAATGCATCACCGCAGCGCGCACGGCCTGCAGCAGATCGGCATGCTCGGGCAACAGCACGGCGCCGCACTCATCGCGATCGGACAGCGGGTCCACGCGCTGCACCACGCCGTCGGCTGTGAGAATCACCTGCACGCAGACCGTGGTCGGGGCCAGGGTCTGCCGCGGCGACTCCGGCGGTAGCGCGGGCGTATCGCTGCGCAGGGCGCGTGGCATGCGAAAGCGTTGTGTGGACGACAGCGTATAGGCCTGCGTCGCGGCCGCGCCACCAGCACCCGACTGCGGCGGCAACATGCGTTGATCGACCGAATCCTCGCGTTGACTGCGCTCCTGCTCCAGCACAGGCCGGCTCGCGCAGCCGCCCAGGAACAGCGCCAGCACACCGCTTGCACACACCAGCGCGCGCCGCATCACTGCATCTCCTGCGCGGTGCAACCCGACGCCGGGCAGCCGGCCCTGCGTTCAAGCTGCGCAATGTGCTGCGGGCCACCGGTGGCCGGGGCAATGCCGGAAGCGTCTTCCGCCGGATCCGGTTCAAAGCGCACCGGCACGCGTACCGCCGAGGTCACCGCTCTGCCATCGACAGAGGCAGGCTTGAAGCGCCAGCTATGCGCTGCCTCAAGCACGGACTGGTCGAACACCCCGGCCGGCTGGCTGCGCAGGATGACGATATGCTCCGGCACCCCACTCGGGCTCACCTGGATCTGCAGTTCGACCAGGCCGGCAAGACCCGCAGCGGCGGCTGCAGCCGGGTATCTGGGCGGCTGCATCGTGCTGAAATCCACCGGGCTGCCGACAACCGGCGTGGCCTGCAGACGCGCCGGCTGGATCACCCAACAGGCGAGGCCGGCGATGGCCGCCAGCAGCATGACCGCACGCGAGTTCCTGCACGCGCGCTGCGTGGCGATTGCAGGCATGCGCAGGGCGCTGAGCCGCTGGGTCAGCGGATGCGCCGCTGCCCAGTGGCGGGCCAATGGCGTCCAGGCGTTGCCGAGTTGGCATTTGAGCATCGCCGCGGCATAGCTGCGGCGCTTGCCAGGATGCAGTGCCATCACCGCGGCATCGCAGGCCAGCTCCTGATCCAGGCCAAACGCGCGCCATCCCAGGTACAGCAGCGGATTGAACCAACCAAGGCACAGCAGCGCGATCGCCAGCGCATTGGCCCACAGATCGCCGCGATGCAGATGCTGCTGCTCGTGCGCCAGGATCAACGCGCGCTCGTCGGCGCTGTAGCGGGTGGTGAAGTCCGGCGGCAGCACGATGCGTGGACGCAGAAGACCCAGCGAGGCTGGCAGACCTCCATCGTGCGTTGCCATCCATAGCGTCTTGTCCAAGGCAAGCAGTGGCCCGAGGCCCCGCACGAAACGCCGCTGGCTGCGCCACACCAGCAAGGCCATCAGCAGTGCGCCAGCCAGCCATGCGAGGCCGAGGATTTCGCGCCAATCGCTGCGACCGCCGACGCTGCCCGGTGCAAACGGCAGTGTCCCCAGCCCCGATGCAGGCAGCGTCGCCATGCCGATGGGCGGGCCTGGCACCAACGCAACCAACAAGGCCAGCGGCACGCTGGCCCAGATCGCATAGGCGGCCGACGGGCCTAACCAAAGACGCAAGCGTCCCCGCAGCAGCAGACAGGCCAGCACCGCAGCACTGGTGTAGAGCGTGGTCCGTAACATCATGGCATCAGGGCTCATCGTCCAGCTCCTTGAGCAGGCGCCTCAGGTCGGCGACATCCGATGCGCTGAGCTTTCCGCGCTCACTGAAGTGCGCCACCAGCGGTGCGACGCGGCCACCGAACAGTCTTTGCAGCAGGCCCTCGCTCTGTTGCTGCACCCACTGGTCGCGCTGCAGCACCGGTGTGTACAGGTACTTGCGCCCATCCTTCTGCGCGGCGATGGCGCCCTTGGTGAGCAGGCGATTGAGCAGGGTCTTGATGGTGGGCTCGGCCCAGTCGGTCTGCGGCAGCGCTGCCACCACCTCTTCGGCCGTGCGCGGCGCGCCGTCCCAGAGTACCTGCATCACCACGGCTTCGGCGTCGCTGATCTGCATCCGATTACATCCGTAATTTTTTACGATTACGCTCGTAAACACAGGCGATGTCAAGCCTCTTCCATGATCGCTTGCAGCTGCAGCAGCCCCCCAGGCGACGCATTCGCCCCGCAGGCATCGCAGCGACGGCTCGGCTACCCTGCACCGATGACCGACCACCTGACCGACCTGGACTCCGCCCTGGAGTGGATCCTGCAACGTATCGACGGCCCCCTTCGCGTTGGCGCGCCACTGGGGATCGGCAAACCGCACCGGCTGTTGAATGCGCTCTATGCGCGGCTCAAGGACACCCCGTCGCGGCCGCTGGCGCTGTACACCGCACTCTCGCTCAATCCGCCCAGGCCGGGCACGGGCCTTCAGGCACGCTTTGCGGCACCGTTCATTGCGCGTCACTTCGGTGAGGATTTTCCGCGGCTGGCCTATGTCGATGCCATGCTGCGCGACGCCCTGCCCGCGCATATCCAGGTGGAAGAGTTCTACATGCAATCCGGCGGGCTGCTGCAGTCGAGGCAGGCGCAGGCCGACTACACCAGCCTGAACTACACGCACGCCGCCGCCGCGGTGGCGCAGAGGGCGCCGAACCTGATCGTGCAGAAGGTAGCGCGCGAGCCTGGCGGTACGCGACTGTCGTTGTCGTGCAACAACGACATCACCCAGGACACCCTGGAGGCGGTGCAGTCGCTGGGGCTGCCGCGCCCCTTGCTGGTGGCCGAGGTCGATCCGCAATTGCCCTGGATCGGCGGCACCGCCGCGGTGGACGCGGCGTTCTTCGATCTGGTCATCGACCTGCCCGGCCCCTCGCCGCGCCTGTTCGGCTTGCCGCGGCAGCCGGTGAGCAGCGTCGATTACGCCATTGGCCTGTATGCAAGCACCCTGGTGCGCGATGGCGGCACCTTGCAGATCGGCATCGGCACGCTGGCCGATGCCCTCAGCCATGCGCTGGTCCTGCGCCACACCGACAACGCCACCTATCGCCGCGTGCTGCAGGCACTGGACCCCGAACTTGCAACGCATCCGGCCGTGCAGGCCAGCGGCGGGCTGGAGCCGTTCACGATCGGCCTGTATGGCTGCAGCGAGATGCTCAACGAAGGCTTCAAGCAATTGGTGGACAGTGGCGTGATCGCCCGCAAGGTGCACGACGACCTGCCGCTGATGCAACGCATCGCCGATGGCAGCGCCGATGCCGACGACCGGGCACGCCTGGCACGCGAAGGCGAATTCCTGCATGGCGCGTTCTATCTCGGCTCGCCGGACTTCTACCAGTGGTTGCGCACACTCGACGAGCAGACCCGCGAGGCCATCGGCATGCGCCGCATCAGCCAGATCAATCAGCTCTATGGCGGCAACGAAGCGCTGGAACGCCTGCAACGGCGCGATGCGCGCTTCTTCAACTCCTGCATGATGGCCACCGCGCTCGGGGCGGCAGTTTCCGATGGCCTGGAGGATGGACGCGTGGTGTCCGGTGTGGGCGGCCAGTACAACTTCGTGGCGATGGCCCATGCGCTGCCGCAGGCACGCAGCGCGCTGATGTTGCGCGCCACCCGCGATGCGGGCGCGCGGGCGGCCAGCAATGTGCGCTGGAACTATGGTCACACCACCATCCCGCGCCACCTGCGCGATCTCTACATCACCGAATACGGCATCGCCGACCTGCGCCACAAGACCGACCAGGACTGCGTACTGGAGATGGCCGGCATCTGCGATGCCCGCTTTCAAGACACGTTGCTGGCGCAGGCGACGCGGTCGCGCAAGCTACGCACTCCACCGCAACTGGCTACACGCGCGCAACGCAATACGCCCGAGGCGCTGGAGCAGGCCCTGGCCCCGTTTCGCCGCGACGGCAGCCTGCCCGACTACCCACTGGGCAGCGACTTCACCGCGATCGAGCAGCGCCTGTTGCGCGCCTTGACCTGGCTAAAGGCTGCAACGGCCAGTGCGACCGGCAAGGCCGCAACCGTGGCGCGCGCCGTGCTCGCGCGCAGAGAATTGCAACCCGACGAGGCGGCGTGCCTGCAGCGCATGGCGCTGGATGCGCCGCGCAGTCTTGGCGAGCGCGTGCAGGCGCGACTGCTTGTACATGCCTTGCGACAAACAACTTCAGATCGGTAGCAGATGATCCACCGACGGGGCGCGTTCGATAGCGACCAGGCCAGCGGGCTGACGCATCACGGACATGCAGCGGAAAGATATGCGTCAAACTGGGCCAGGATGATGGCGATCACATTGTGTCCGGATCGCTCTGAATGCCTGGTTTTTCCGCTGTTTCTGCATCCATCTCCCGCACCGGCAGCAAAGCGAATGACTCGCGCGAAAAGCGAAGGACTGTAGCTGCCGGCATTACCTTCGCGGTTGCGATGCTGGGCAGCCTTATGGCGAGCGCAGCGCCCCACCTCACCGATCTGCAATACATCGGCAGCCACAACAGCTACCACGCCGGATTCGCCCCCAGCGAGGCGGTGGTGCTGAAGCAACTGGATCCGGCGTTGTTTGCCGCGCTCGATTACCGCCATCCGGCATTGACCAGGCAACTGGACGATGGCGTGCGCCAACTGGAACTGGATGTCTTTGCCGATGCACAGGGTGGGCGCTATGCGCATCCTGCCATCGTTGCGCAGATTGCCAAGGCCGGGCTTGCAGCCGCGCCGGCAAGCGCGCCGGAGGGGGTGATGGACAAGCCCGGATTCAAGGTCATGCATGTGCAGGACATCGACCAGCGCAGCAACTGCCAGCCGTTGGTGGCCTGCCTGCAGGAGGTGCGCGCATGGTCCCGGCAGCACCCCGGCCATGTGCCCGTCTTCATCCTGCTGGAGACCAAGCAGACATCGATACCGGCGCCGTTCCCGACCGTGCAGCCAGAGCCGTTCGACGCCAAGGCGATGGACGCGCTGGATGCCGAGCTGCGCTCGGTGTTCCAGCCCGGCGAGTACATCGGCCCCGATCAGGTGCGTGGCAGCGCGCGCACGCTCAATGCCGCGGTGCTGGCGCATGGCTGGCCGCCCCTGCAGGCCGCACGCGGCAAGGTGATCTTCCTGCTGGATCAACGCAGCGCCAGCGACAGCTATCTTCCCGGCCATCCATCGTTGCGCGGCCGGGTGTGCTTCACCAATGCGGTGCCGGGCGCCGACGATGCCGCGTTCGTCGAGCGCAACGACGGCCCTGCCGAGGAGATCACGCAGCTGGTCAAGGCCGGCTACCTGGTGCGTACACGCGCCGACGCCGACCTCAAGCAAGCGCAGGCCAACGACACCACGCGGCGCGACCGCATGCTTGCCAGCGGCGCACAGCTGATCAGCACCGACTTTCCCGTCAACGCGCCGGCCAGCTCCGGCTATGTGATGCGCTTTGCCGGCAATGCGGTGGCGCGCTGCAATCCGCAGCGGCCGCAGACGCTGTGCAAGGGCGTCGATCTGAGCCACTGATCGGCGGCGGCACGCGCGGTCCCGCGGCCGCCACAGGCAAACCACCTCCTGTCGCAATGGATGGCGTCGGCCAGACCTGGCCATGTCCACGTGCCGGACCGGGCCTTTCTCTTCCCCATCTCCGAGAGTCTTCCAATGCCGTATCTTCGTCCTTTCCATCGCCTGAGCTGCGCCATCGCCCTGGCGCTGTCGGCACCTGCCTTTGCAGAAAATCCGGACCTGCGCACAGCCACCACCACCCTGGACTCGGTCAACGTGCAGGCCACGCATGCCGCCGCGCCGGGCTCGCTCGACGAGCAACGCACCTCCAGCAGCGTCAACAGCGTGCTGAGCAAGCAGCAGATCGATGCCATTCCGTCCGGCGGCATCGCCGATGTGGTGGCGCACATGCCGGGGCTGTCGGCGTACAGCGACATGCACCTGGGCCAGGCCACCACCGGCGAGAACGCCTACGTCAGCATCCGCGGCATGGATGCCAGCTATAACGCCTACACGCTCAACGGCTTCGGCATGCCGGAAACCGATTCGTCCACCCGCGCCATTTCGTTGAACATGCTCGCACCCTTCGGCATCCAGTCGGTGCAGGTGTCCAAATCGCCGACGCCGGACATGCCCGGCGACTCCATCGGTGGCGCCATCGACATGCGGACGCCCAACGCGTTCGACTTCGCGCAGGACGTGTCTGCCAGGACCACCGCACGCGGCCAGCTCAACGACCTGGCCACGCATCTGGGCGGCAAGGACAGCGGCGGCACCCTCCAGCAGGAGCTGGCCTGGAAGTTCGGCGACGGCAATGCGTTCGGCATCTACGCCTCTGCCTATTACGGCAAGAACAACACCATGGCGCAGGCACCGGCGCCCAACAGCAAGTACGTGCCGGCCGACCCAGCGCTTGCCAACGCCACCGACCTGCGCAACGTGGGGCCGTTGATCAGCACCCGCTACAAGTACAGCCTCTACACCAGCCAGATCGAGCGCTATGGCGGCAACCTGTCGCTGGACTGGCAGGGCGACACCAGCGCGCTGTATGCGCGCGCGATCTATGGCAGCTACGGCGTCACCGGCCAGCAGGACCAGTCCAGCGCACGCCTGGAAACCTTCCGTAACCAGCCCACCGCCGTGCGCGGCGGCTATTTCAATACGCACGACATCGACGAGACTCTGGCGACATTGCAACTGGGCGGGCAGACCACGCTGGGCCGGCTGCGTTTCGATTACGGCAGCGCGTTCGGCCGCGGCACCCGCCGCCGGCCGGACTATGTCTCGGCCAGCCTGTATGGCTTCACGCCCGGCAGTTTCGCCTTCGATCTCAGCGATCCCACCTACCCGAGCATCGGGCCAAGCTCGCAGGCGTTGCAGGACTTCTTCTACAACCTGGATGCGTCGCTGCTGTGGAAGGTGCAGGGCCACGATGCCGGCAGTCACGACAACCGCGCCAGCCTGCACACCGATATCACCTACCGCGTGGACGGGGATGTGCTGGACAGCGTCAAGGTCGGCCTGTCGGCCGACCGCTCCGAGCGTGACGCATACGACCATCCGTTCTTCCACAAGGACGGCAACTTCGTTACCAATGGGCCGTATTTCGGCGGCCCCAACTATGCCTTCCCCACCGCCGGTGGCCCACCGCTGAGCGCGATTCCTGGCCGCCTCACCTACAAGGCCTTCGACGGCCGCTACACCGGTGCGTTCAAGCTGCTGGACCGCCGCTGGATGCGCGCGCAGGCGGTACCCTACAAGTACATCGACGATCCGAATGGCGCCGGCACCTATACCGCCAACGACTACAACGCCAACACCACCTCCAGCACCGAGGCGATCACCTCCGGCTATGCAATGGCCGCACTGCACTTCGGCGCGGTGAGCGTGCTGCCCGGCGTGCGCTATGAACTGACGCGGTATTCGGCCGATGCCTGGCAGTCCAGTGGCGATGGCATCGATGGTCGCTTCGTCGGCAGCGGCAGCACCTATGGGCAGGTGCTGCCCGGCGTCAGCCTCAACTATCGCCCGGACGCGCTCACGGTCTACCGCGCGTCGTTGCGCCGCAGTTTCAGCCGGCCGGCATTCGGCCTGATTTCCGGGCAAACCGTGTACACCATCGACGACACGCAACGGGTGGTGGGCATCTCCAGGCCCAATCCGGACCTGCAGCCGAGCAAGGCCGACAATGCAGACCTGTCTGCCGAATTCTACGATCACCAGGGCGGCGTGCTGAGCGCCTCCACTTACTACAAGCGCATTACCGGCTTCGTGTATACCTCGCAGTCGGCCACCAGCAACGACAACACCCTCGGCGGCCTGGTACCAACCGGCACCACGTTCGAAAACGGCGTGCCGGTGACCATGCCGCTCAATGGCGGCACCGCCAGGCTCTATGGCCTGGAGTTGGCAGCGAGCAAGCGCCTGCAGCAACTGCCCGGGCTGTGGAGCAATCTTGGCGTCACCGCCAATGTCACCCTGCAGCACAGCGAAGCGGACAGCAGGCGCGCGGATCAACCGGAAAAGACCTGGTTGCCGCGTGCCCCGGAGCGCCTCTACAACCTGGACCTGTTCTACGACGACACGCATCTGCGCACCGACCTGAGCTACAACTACACCGGCCTGCAGTTGCTGGGGCTCACCACCGACCGGCTCAATTACTACCTGCAGCCGGTGAAGTCGCTGGACTTCAACGCCACCTATCATCTGCCGCATCATGTGGACGTGGGCGTGTCGGCGAAAAACCTGCTCAACGTGGCCACGTTCTACGAAACCCAGGGCAAGTCCAGACGCTACATGGCCTACGATCCAGGCGCCGATGGTGCTTATGTGCAGACCGGGCGGGTCTACATGCTGACGCTGGGCTACACCTACTGACGGCAAGAGTGCGGCAAGGTCGCAGCGGCGCTGCCCGCTCGTGCGGGGGCGTTGCAGGCTGCATGGCTGCTGGTTCGCGATGCAACCGGACACCGCACGCCGGTTCGCCAGATCGCGCGTGCAAGGTCTGCATCTCGCGGCGTCGTGACGGATGGAAAAATCGGGGCCAGGCAACTCGAGTTGAGACCACCGATGGTCTTGACCCCGTCGTGCAGCCGATGCGCGCTTGGCGGTCTGCAGTCAGTGCGCGTGCAGCCATTTCACGCAGAAAACGCAGCTGGCTGCGGCAAGGTGCGCCATGCATCTTTGGGAACCGCTCATGCCAACACGCTCCTACGCTCGTGTCTGTTTGCTCGCCCTGGCGCTTGGCGCCTCGTTGTCCGCGCTGGCGCAGGCACCACAAGCAACGCCCGCGGCTGCCGCAACGCCTGCGGAGAAGGCTGTTCAAACCGGTCCGCGTTCGGATCTGCACGCACAAGTGCTGCTCGATCGCGCGCATTTTTCGCCGGGGCAGATCGATGGCGAACGCGGCTCCAACCAGAAGCGTGCGGTCTCCGGATTCCAAGCCGCGCACGATATCAAGGTCACCGGCGAGTTGGACGATGCGACCTGGCAGGCATTGCAGGCCGATACCACACCGGCGCTGGTGCAATACACCTTGACCGATGCCGATGTCGCCGGCCCGTTCCAGCCGATCCCCAAGGGTCCGGCCGAGCAAGCCAAGCTGTCGGCGCTGGGCTATGCATCGGTCGATGAAGCATTGGGCGAGCGCTTCCACGCCGATCCTGCATTGCTGCGCCAACTCAATCCGAGCGTGGACCTGGGCAAGGCCGGCAGCGTGATCCAGGTACCCAACATCGACGGCGTTGCGCCACTTGCCAAGCCGGCCAGGCTGGTGGTGGACAAGTCCGACTCGACGCTGCGGCTGTTCGACGCCAACGACAAGGTGTACGCGCAGTTCCCGGTGTCATCCGGCAGCAAGCACGATCCCCTGCCGATCGGCCGCTGGAAGATCCTGGGCATCTCGCGCGATCCGGTGTTCAAGTACAACCCCAAGCTGTTCTGGGATGCCAAGAAGGGCGACAAGAAGGCCACGCTGCCGGCGGGCCCGAACAACCCGGTCGGCCGGGTGTGGATCGACCTGTCCAAGCCGCATTACGGCCTGCACGGCACGCCCGAACCCGGTCATGTCGGCAAGACCGAATCACATGGCTGCGTGCGCCTGACCAACTGGGACGTGATGAACCTGGCCAGCGTGGTCGGCCCATCGGTCCCGGTGGTGATGCAGGAGTAGCCATGAGACTGCTGATGATCCTGATCGCGGGTGTGGCGATCGGTGCCGGTGGTTACTGGTGGCTGGAACGTCATGCACCAGAAGCAAAGGTGCCGCCTGCTGCGAGCACAGTTGCCTCGCCGTCTACCGGGATGGAAGTCGCTACGTCGCCTTCACCTGCAGCGCCGTCGGCGACGCTTGCAGCACCCCCAGCTGCGACTACGACACCAGCAGCCGCTGCGGCGTCGGCGCCGGCTACACCCGCTCCCACTCCCGCACCGGTGACAGATACGTCGACGACAACGTCCGGCTTGCTGATTCCGGTACAAGGCGTCGGCAGCAACCAGCTGCAGGACACCTTTACCGATGCACGCAGCGAAGGCCGCGTGCATGATGCGATCGATATCCTGGCACCCGCCGGCACACCGGTGCTGGCTGTCGCCGATGGCAAGGTCGAAAAACTGTTCACCAGCGAACGCGGCGGCCTGACCGTGTATCAGTTCGAGCCCGGCGGCAATTATTGCTATTACTACGCGCATCTGGAGCGCTACGCCGACGGCCTGGCCGAGAAGCAAACGATCAAGCGCGGCCAGGTCATCGGCTATGTCGGCAGCACCGGCAACGCCAATCCGGCCGCACCGCATCTGCATTTCGAAATCCATCGGCTCGGGCCGGAAAAACAGTGGTGGAAGGGCGAGGCGTTGAATCCCTATCCCATCCTGCATGGCGACCAGCCACTGCGATAATCCACTGAGGTCCACACTTTGAGTTTGCGCTTGCTCATCGTGGCTTATGCAGATGGAACTCCGGGCGATACCTCAGGCATTTGACGCGTCGCAGACACGCAACTGAGCGTGCGGCATGCGGGCACGGATGAGCAGTCACTGCACACGCTGCAGCCAGCGGGCATCGAAACCGCGCCTGGCGCGTGTGGGCTCCTGGCCCAGGCCTGCACCGCCGGTGCCTAAACGGCAGCAGTGGTGGCAGCTAGATCGACATGCCGCCGGAGACTTCTATGCGCTGCGCATTGATCCAGCCGGTGCCCGGTGCAAGCAATGCCGCCACCACCGGGCCGATATCGTCCGGCAAGCCCGGGCGGCCCAATGCGGTCATCGACGCCACCATCGCATTGATCTGCGCGTTGTCGCGCACGCCGCCGCCATTGAAGTCGGTTTCGATGGCGCCCGGTGCCAGCGTGTTGGCGCGTATGCCGCGCGCACCCAGTTCCTTGGCAAGGTAGCGGGTGAACACTTCCACCCCGCCCTTCATCATCGCGTAGGCCGAAGACCCCGGCAGCGCAAAGCGCGCAAGCCCGCTGGAGACATTGAGGATGCGCCCGCCATCGGCGATCAGCGGCAACAGGGTCTGGGTCAGGAAATACGGCCCCTTCAGATGGATATTGACCAGCGCGTCGAACTGCGCAGGCGTGGTGTCGGCAATGGCCGCATGCAGGCCGGTACCGGCGTTGTTGACCAGTGCATCGAACTGCGTACGCTCCCAGCCGGTCAGCACGTCCTTCAGCTGCATAGCGAACCCGGCGAAGGTGTCGGCCGCTGCCACATCCAGCTGCATGGCCTGCGCGCGACGTCCCAGCGCCTGGATCTGCGCAACGACCTCGGCCGCCTCCGCGTCCTGGCTGCGATACGTCAGCACGATATCGCTGCCCGCCGCAGCGAGCGCAAGCGCGGCATTGCGGCCCAGGCCGCGGCTGCCGCCGGTAATCACGGTGATGGGGGTGGTGGACATGGGGCACGCTCCGTCAGAAAGTGTCTACAGCCTATTGGGCTTGCTGCGGCAGATAAATCGGCTCACGCTGATCGCACCGTTCAAGACAATCGATCAATCGATGGACAGCATGGATTCGCTGCGCGCCTTCCTGCGCGTAGCCGAGCTCGGTAGCTTTACCCAGGCCGCCGACACCCTGGGACTGCCAAAGGCAAGCGTGTCGACCGCCGTGCAACGGCTGGAAGCCTCGCTGGGCACCCAGCTCCTGCACCGCACCACACGGCGCGTGCAGCTCACCGGCGATGGCAGCGCGTTCTACCAGCGCAGCCGCGATCTGCTGGACGACATGGACGAGCTGCAAGGCATGTTTCAGCGCGAGCGTGGCCAGTTGCGCGGTCGGTTGCGGGTGGATATGTCGGCCGGCATCGCGCGCAATTTCGTGATTCCGGCCCTGCCCGCCTTCCTTGCGCAGCACCCGCAGCTGGAGGTGGAAATCAGCGGCACCGACCGCCGCGTGGATGTGGTGCGCGAAGGCTTCGATTGCGTGCTGCGCGTCGGCACGCTGGAAGACACCAGCCTGGTGGCGCGTCCGCTGGGCGCGTTCCGGATCGTGAGCTGTGCCAGCGCCGGGTATCTCGCCCTTCGCGGTACACCGCAGTGTCTGGACGATCTGACGCAGCACGATCTGGTGCACTACGTGCCGACGCTGGGCCAGCGCTCGCCGGGCTTCGAATACCACGATGGTCAGGCCTACCGGCTGCTGCCGATGCATGGACCGGTGACGGTGAACAACGGCGACGGCTATCTTGCCGCAGCCCTGGCCGGACTCGGCATCATCCAGGCACCGGCCAGCCCGTTGCGCCCGTATCTGGATAGCGGGGCCTTGGTAGAAATCCTGCCCGAAGTGGCCGCCGAACCGATGCCGGTCACCCTGCTCTATGCGCAACGCCGCCATTTGCCGCAACGCGTGCGTGCCTTCATGGATTGGGTGGCGGACGTGATGGCACAGCATCTGCAGCCGCTGGTGCCTTGATCGACCGTCATGTCTGCGCGCGGCAACAGCGCAGGCCAACAAAAAAGCACAGGCCCCCTTGGCAGGACGCCTGTGCCGGTTTCACGCATTGGGCGTCACAGACGCCCGATGCCGTGTTTCCTCAGAACGTGTAGTTGAAGGTCAGCATGCCGTTGCGCGACGCGCCCCATGCGCCGTAGCCGCCGTTGAACTGCGCGTAGTAGCGCTTGTCGAGCAGGTTGTCGACATTGAGCTGCACCGAGAACTGCGGCGACAGGCGGTAGCGTGCGAATGCGCTGACCAGTGCATAGGCACTCTGCTGGAAGGTGCCGTACACCGGGTCCACGTAGTACGAGCGGTTCTGCCAGTTGACGCCAGCGCCAACGGTCAGGTCGCTCCACGCTCCCTGCGGCGTGTAGCTGTTGAACAGCTTGATGGTGGTGCGCGGCAGATGCGTGTTGATCGAGGTGCCGTTGTCGTCGCGCGCGGTGTAATGGGACGCGCCAAACGTGGCGTTCCAGCCTGCGGTCAGGCGACCGGAAAGCTCGAAATCGAAACCTTCGCTGACCACGCCATTTGCAGCTTCGTAAGCAGACTCGCTGCTGCCCGGAACGAAACCGCCGGTGGCCACACCCAGGTTGTCCTGCTCGATGCGGAACAGGGCCAGCGAGGCATTGAGCTGATCATCGAACCACGCGGCCTTGACGCCGGCTTCGTAGCCCTTGCCGCTCAACGGGTCCAGGTAGCCGCCGTTGGCATCGCGCAAGGTCTGCGGGTTGAAGATCTCGGTGTAGCTGACATAGGTCGACCATACATCGTTGATGTCGTAGACCAGGCCGGCATACGGGGTCACTTCGGTCTGGGTGTCGGAGAACGGCACCAGCTGCTGGGTGGCGAAATCGAGGTTTCTGCCATCGATCTGCCAATCGGTGTAGCGCGCGCCCACCAACAGCTTCAATGGATCGGCCAGCGAAAAGCGTGCTGCCACATAAGCGGCCTTCTGCTCGATGGTGCCGTCGCTCTGCAGCAACAACGGGCTCCAGTTCGGCTCCGGATAGGCACCGTTCCAGCCGAAATAGCTGGTCAGCGGTGCCGGGAAATCGAAGGTGCCATTGTTGGCGTACTCGCGGCGGTTGTAGCTGGCGCCGGCCACCAGCTGATGCTCGCGGCCGAACAGCTGGAACGGACCTTCTGCGTAGACATCGGCGCCATCGGCCTTGCGCTCGGTCTGGTAGTTGCCCGAATACGGCACCACGCCGCCGCCGGTGGCACGGTCGAAACCGAAGATCGTGTAGAACGGATAGAACAGATGGTTGGCCACTTCGGTCTTCTCGTGGCTCACATTCGCCTTGAGCATCCAGCCGCTGTCGAAGCTCTGCTGCAGGCTGGCGAAGGTGCGCTGCAGACGCGTATCCCAGAAGGTCCAGTCGGTGGCCGGGTTGAACGAGCGATCGTAGTTGGTACGGCTGCCATCGCTGAAGAACAGCGGGAAGCCGCCCCAGGTGACGTCGTCCGATTCCTTCTTCTGGTATTCGTAGCCCACGCTCAGCAGGGTGCTGTCGGTGAGGTCGGCATCGATGATCGCCGAGCCGATCTTCTTGCGCAGGTTGTAGCGATCCATGTCCGACTCGCCGTCCTGATACACGCCAACCACACGTGCACGCACGGTGCCTTCAGGGCTCAGCGGCACGGTGACATCGGCCACGCTGCGGGTCTTGTTGAAGTCGCCACCACCCACCGACACGGTGCCGGTGAAGTCGCGGCTCACCGCATGCTTGCGCACCAGGTTGATCGAGGCCGACGGGTTGCCCGAGCCAGTCAGCAGCCCGGTGGCGCCGCGCACCACTTCCACCCGGTCGTACAGCGCCACGTCCAGTGCCGAGTCGCCGTAGCTCCAGGCCTGCTCCATGTAGGCCGGAATGCCGTCGAACTGGTAGTTGTCGATGTAGAAACCGCGCGCGTAGAACTCCAGCCGCTCGCTGTCGCTCTGCGCCACCGAAATGCCGGAGACGTTGTTGAGCACGTCGGTGATGCTCTGCAGGTTCTGGTCGTCCATGCGCTCGCGCGTGACCACCGTGACCGACTGCGGAATCTCGCGCAGCGACAGATTCATGCGCGTGCCGGCGGTGGTCTTTTCCACCGTGTAGCCCTTGACCTGCTCGCCCTGCACATTGAGCCGGTCCAGGGTGGTGACCTCCGCATCGCCGGCCGGCGTTTCGGCCATCGCCTGCCCTGCCGACAGGGTGCACAGCGCGGCAAACACCGCATGCGACAGCGCGCGCGGGCGCAGCGCAATGGGAAGAAGACGCATTACGGTAGGACGATTCATCACAGCTCCGGTACAGACAGTCGAGGGCACCCATCACGGCAGTGCCGGACGGCGAACAGAGGGGAAGGACGCGCCACGCAAGCGCGGCAGCGCACCATTTTAATGGGAATGATTCACATTTTAAATAGCCGGATTGCCACTGTTTAGCACTGCTTGATACAAGCGAGCGCTACCAAAGTGGAAGGCGCGTCAGGTCCAACTGCAGCCATTGCAGCCGAGCTCGCATAGACGCGACACTCGGAGCGGGAGCTGCTGAACAGGTGGCTGATGCAATGACGCAACGCACTACGATGGGAATCAAATAATGAAGAAATACTGGGCAGCTATTGCCCTACTACTGGTGTGCGCGCCGGCAGTGAGTGCTGCGGAGTCTGGAAAAACGCCGTTGCATGACGCTTGCCGGGGACCCGGCAACGCCATACACGAGGCAGGTCTTGTGCAGATTGGAGGCATCCAGCAATGGGTCACGATCGAGGGCCAGGACTGCCGCAATCCAGTGGTGCTGATCGTCCATGGCGGGCCGGGCAACCCCAACACGCCGTTCGCGCATCGCCTGTTCGGCAGCTGGACGCGCGATTTCACCATCGTGCAGTGGGACCAACGCGGCTCCGGCAAGACCTATGCGGCAAGCAAGCCTGCCGACGGCGAGCCGCTGACCATGCAGCGGCTGACCCAGGACGGCAGCGAGCTCGCACGCTATGCCTCGCAGCGGCTGGGCAAACCCAAGCTCATCCTGATGGGCGGGTCGTGGGGCTCGGCACTGTCGGTCACTATCGCCAAGGCAAATCCGGACCTGTTCCACGCGTATGTCGGCACGGCGCAGCTGGTCAATTACCAGGACGACATGGCGTCGAGCTACGCCAAGACGCTGAGCCTGGCCCGGGCAGCCAGCGATGCGGATGCGATCGGCAAGCTGGAGAAGATCGGCCCGCCGCCATGGACCAACCCACGCAACTTCGGAATCCTGCGGCGCATCACGCGCAAATACGAAGCCCTGAGTACCGACCCGGCACCAGAAGATTGGTTCACTTTCGCAGCGGAGTACGACACGCCCGACTACCGCGCAGCCTATGAGGCCGGAGAAGACTATTCCTTCCTGCAGTTCGTCGGGCTGGCAGGCGACGGCATGGGTCCGCAGATCGACCTGCGCGCACTCGGGCCGCAGTTCGCCATGCCGATCTATCTGATTCAGGGCGAACAGGATCTGGTCACTCCGGCGCACATCAGCAAAGCCTATTTCGATGGTCTTTCTGCTCCGAGCAAGGAATTTATCCTGCTGCCACGCACCGGACACGATCCCAATCCGCCGATGATGGACGCACAACTGAAGGTGCTGACCAGGATCCGTGCAGCGGCGCTGGCCAACGACGCGCACTGAAACACGCGATGCGTCCGTTGAACGATGACGGACCGCGCATCGCTCACGAGATCCAAACGAAAAAGCCGGCTTTCGCCGGCTTTTTCTTTCAAGCACCACGCAAGGCGTTACAGCGCCTTGGCTGCCGCAACCACGTGCTCGGCGGTGATCTTGAAGTACGCGTACAGCTGGTCGGCCGGTGCCGAGGCGCCGAAGGTGTCGATGCCGACGACATCGCCATCCAGGCCCACGTACTTGCGCCAGAAGCCGGTCACGCCCGCTTCCACTGCCACGCGCTTGCGCACCGCATTGGGCAACACCGACTCACGGTACGCCGCGTCCTGGCGATCGAACACATCGGTGGACGGCATCGACACCACGCGCGTCTTGATGCCGGCTGCATCCAGCGTCTTCTTGGCCTCCATCGCCAGGCCGACCTCCGAACCGGTGCCGATCAGGATCACGTCCGGCGTGCCGCCTTCGGCATCGGCCAGCACGTAGCCACCGCGTTCGATCAGCTTGATCTGCTCGGCGCTGCGCGGCTGGTGCTGCAGGTTCTGGCGGCTGAAGATCAGGCAGCTCGGACCGTCCTTGCGGGTGATCGCAGCCTTCCAGCTCACTGCCGATTCCACCGCATCGCCCGGGCGCCAGACATCGTTGTTGGGGATGTAGCGCAGCGAGGCCAGGTGTTCCACCGGCTGGTGGGTCGGGCCGTCTTCGCCCAGGCCGATCGAGTCGTGCGTGTACACGTGGATGGCATGCGCCGGGTTCAGCGCGCTCATGCGCACGCCGTTGCGGGCGTAATCGCTGAACACCAGGAAGGTGGCATCGAACGGAATGAAGCCGCCATGCAGCGCCAGGCCGTTGGCGATGGCAGTCATGCCGAACTCGCGCACGCCGTAATACACGTAGTTGGCGTCCGGGTCGTCGGTAGCCACCGACTTGCTGGCCTTCCACAGGGTCAGGTTGGAATGCGCCAGGTCCGCCGAGCCGCCGATCAACTCGGGCAGCAGCGGCGCAAACGCCTCGATCGCAAGCTGCGAGGCCTTGCGCGAGGCGATGGTCTGACCTTCTTCCTGCGCCTTGGCGATGTAGGCGTCGGCCTTGGCGATGAAGTCGGCCGGCAGTTCGCCATGCGAGCGGCGGGTCAGCTCGTCGGCCTCGCTGGCGTACTGCTTGGCATACTTGTCGAACAGCTGCTCCCATTCGGCCTGGCGCAGCGTGCCGGTGCCGCCAGCGCGCCAGCCGGCGTAGATCTCTTCGGGAATCTCGAACGGGCCATACGGCCATTCCAGCGCCTTGCGCGCGCCTTCCAGCTCGTCCTTGCCCAGCGGTGCGCCGTGCGAGGACTCCTTGCCGGCCTTGGTCGGCGCACCGAAACCGATCTTGGTGCGGCAGCAGATCAGCGTGGGCTTGTCGCCGTTGTCCAGCGCCGCCTCGATGGCGGCCTTGATCTTCTCGGCGTCATGCCCGTCCACGTCGCCAATCACGTGCCAGCCATAGGCTTCGAAACGCGCCGGGGTGTCGTCGCTGAACCAGCCGGCGGTGTTGCCGTCGATGGAGATCTGGTTGTTGTCCCAGAACGCGACCAGCTTGCCCAGGCCCCAGGTGCCGGCCAGCGAGGCGGCTTCGTGCGAAATGCCTTCCATCAGGCAGCCGTCGCCCATGAACACCCAGGTGCGGTGATCGACGATCTCCAGCTCGGGGCGGTTGTAGCGCTGCGCCAGCAACTTCTCGGCCAGCGCGAACCCGACTGCATTGGCAAAGCCCTGGCCGAGCGGTCCGGTGGTGGTCTCCACCCCGGGGGTTTCGCTGCGCTCCGGGTGGCCGGCGGTCTTGCTGTGCAGCTGGCGGAACTGCTTGAGTTGCTCGATCGGCAGGTCGTAGCCGGACAGGTGCAGCAACGCGTACTGCAGCATCGACCCATGCCCGTTGGACAGCACGAAACGGTCGCGATTGAACCACTGCGGGTTGTTCGGGTTGTGCCGGTAGAAGTCGTTCCACAGCACTTCGGCGATATCGGCCATGCCCATGGGCATGCCGGGGTGACCGGACTTGGCGGCTTCGACCGCATCTGCGGCAAGAAAACGGATGGCGTTGGCCAGCTGGCGGCGGGTGGGCTGGGTCATGAGCGTCTATGGAAGCGGAGGGGAACACCGCTGGAAGCGGAGAGCCCTATTCTCCCACACACCGTGTTAGTGGGGCCGGGATTGGGGAGTCGGGAGCGGGGATTGGTAAAAGCGGTAGAGCCTGGCCTTCATGCGCAAGGCCCTGAAGCGACACGCGCGCAACAATCGCTTTACCGAATCCCCAATCCCAAATCCCAAATCCCCCATCCCTACTCTTCGCCCTTGGCCACCAGGGTGGTCAGCGCCAGATCGCCCGTGACATTGAGCGCGGTGCGGCACATGTCCAGGAAGTGATTGACGCCCAGGATCATGCCGATGCCCACCGGGTTGACCCCCACCATGGCACAGATCAGTGCCACCACCGGCAGCGAGCCGGACGGCACGCCGGCGGTGCCGATGCCGCCCAGGATGCAGACCAGCATCACCATGAACTGCTGGCCGAGGCTCAGGTCCACGTTGAAGAACTGCGCCAGGAAGATCACCGTCACGCCCTCGAACAGCGCGGTGCCGTTCTGGTTGGCGGTGGCGCCCACCGTCAGCACGAAGCGCGACACCCGCGGCGGCAGCCCCATCTCGTCGGCCACGCGCAGGGCGGTTGGCAGGGTGGCGTTGCTGGAGGCCGTGGAGAACGCCATCAACGTGGCTTCCTGGGTCTGCCGGAAGAAGCCCAGCGGCGAACGCCCGGCGAACTTCACTGCCAATCCGTAGCTCACCACCATGTGCAGCCCCAGCGCCAGCACCACCACGCCCACGTAGGCGCCCAGGCGGATCAACAGATCGAAGCCGAACAGCGCGGCCAGGTTGAACATGAAGCAGGCCACCGCATACGGGGCCAGGCGGATCACCAGGCCGATCAGGGTCATCGAGATCTCGAAGACACCTTCGATCCCGCGCCGCAGCGTGGCGACCTTTTCGTCGGCGGTCAGCACCATGCCCACGCCGAACATCACCGCGAAAAACATCAGCGACAGGATCGCGCCATTGCTGGACGCGGCGGCGATCACGTTGCTGGGCACGATCGACAGCAGCATGTCCATGCCCTGCGGCTGGGTGCCGGAGCTGGAAATGATCTCGCGGGTGCGCTCGGCGTTCTGCTGGATCAGCTGATTGGCCAGTTGCGGGTCCACGCCGGCACCGGGCTTGAGCGCGTTGACCAGCACCAGGCCCAGCAGCACCGCGATGCCGGACAGCACCACGGTGTAGCCCAGCGTGCGCCAACCCACGCGCCCCAGCGCGCGAATGTCGCCCATGTCGGAGATGCCCATCACCAATGCCGAAAACAGCAGCGGCACGATCAGCATGAAGATCAGATTGAGGAAGACCTGCGAGAACGGCGTGGTGACGTACCTGGTCGCCAGGCGCACCCACTCGGCGTCGCTGCCGGCCAGGTAGTAGACCGCCAGACCCAGCACCAGGCCCACGGCAAAGCCAATACCCATCTTCCAATGCAGGGGAAGGCCCGGGCGGCGTGCGGCTGGGGAGGCAGTCATCTGGTCGGCCTTGGTGTGAACACAAAGACCGCAGCTTAACATTGCCATCGAGGCGGCCACGCCGCTCTGCGGCTGCCCGCGGGTAGGTGTGCCTTGCGAGGACAGTGACGAGCGGTGCAACAGCAAAACACTGATCGCGCGCAAGGCCAGGTAGGCAAGGCCGGTGCTTGGCTCGGCGTGAATGAGGGAGCGATTCGCTTGCTGCAGCAACGCGTTGGTGGACGGAGTCGTCGAGTGCTCGCGGCAATCTGCACGCATGCATGCAGATTGCGATCGGCGATTGGTGACTTGCAGCTCGTGCCTGACACTGCACTTGGAACTTGCGACCACCAAATCCACTGCGGCTGAGGTCGTGAGCGTTGAAGCCAGATCGATGCTATAAAGCCGAGCTGGTTGAGAGTGCGGTGCCCTCACCGCTTGCGGGACACGCCGTGAATCCATCCCTGGAGGCTCGGTGGCGGCATCCATGCCGCCACACGGTCCCGCAAGCGGCAAGGACACCGCACCGTGACGTTGATCGGCACTTGCTTCAAAGAGCTGATCGCGGCACGCGCTGACATGCCGATGCAGACGTCCGCATTCGCATCAGACAGACGTTGGTGCAAAAGTGAGAGGTGTAGCCAGCGAGCACCATGGATCGCAGAGTGACGTGGTGCATTGCTCGCCCATCCACACCGACCGACACGACTGGCTCTTGCCCGCTCACCGTCGCGGGACCTTTGGCGGCATGGATGCCGCCAAAGAGCCTACAGGGACGTACTTGCGGCGTGTCCCGCGATGGTGGGCGGGCAAGGGCCCTGCAGCCAACGGCAGGCGCAACGCCTTGCCCTCGGCAACACAGCTGATATCCGGAACTACGTGCGGCCAGCAACACGTAGCGAGCAGTTGCCAGATGGATGTGGCGATGCGCTAAGAACCGGAGTACAGAGTGAGAAGCAAGTTTCGAGCGCCGGCCGCGCCCGCCTGGTGACCGCATCGTTCTTGCTCGCTGATCCAGGTGCTATGGCGATGCACCACGAGGCACCGCTTCATGACCCTCAGTCGCTGACGATGCCCACGCCGCGCAGGCGATCAAGGCGCCGGTGGATACAACGGCGCCAGCACCTCAGGTTCTGCAGCGCTTGCGTGGCGCCAGCGTGGGCCTTTGGCGAATACCTCGCGCAACGCCGCGCGGGCACCGGCCACATCGCCGTCGCCGCCCCAGCGCGCACGTTGCATGCGCGCCACGGCCGCGCGCTGGGCGGGATCGGCCAGGGCGGCCAGCACGCTGTCGATATCGGCCACACCGGCCATGCCGCAGAGCACGGTTGCCACCTCGTCCATCCCGCCGGCATCCAGCGCGCGGCGCAACTCGGCCACGCCGTGTGTCGCACGCCGTCCAGGCATGGCGATCTCTGCGCCATGGGCACCGGCCGCCGTGCGCGGCGCACCACCTCGGCGCAGTAATGCCCATGCCAGCGTGAGCACCCACAACAGCGCGAAGCCTGCCGCCGCAGCGATCCACGCCCAGGGGCGCCCCTGCGGCGGCGGCTGCACAGTCAGCGCACCGGTGGCCGCTGCAGGCGCAGGGCCGGCGGTCGCCGGACCTGCAGCCGGCGCAGGTGCAGGTGCAGGCGCCGCGAACGCACCGCTGCCCGCCGCAACGTCCAGCGTCAGGTCCGGCACCGTTGCCGTCCTGGCCGCGGCCGCACCCACATCCCACCACGCCACCTGCAGGCCGGGTACGACCAGCGGGCCGGCGCGGTTGGGCACGATCGAATAGCGCCGGGTCAGCCGCAACTGCGGCGAGCCGTCCACGAACCGTTCTTCGTATTGCGGCGGTTCGGCGAACACCTGCGCATCCGGCACGCTCGGCGTGGGCAGCTCGGGGAACTGCGCCTGGGTGGCGCCACGCGCACTGGCTTCCACCACGAACTGCGCCGCCTCGCCGGCGGTGGCGCGCTGCGGGGTGGCCGTGTACCGCAACTGCAGGCTGCGCAGCGGCAACCACGGTTGCGGCGCGTTGGCCGGCTGCGCACGCACCTGCAGCGCGATGCTGGCGCTGCGCGCGCTCAGCTCGCCGTTGCCGCGGCCGAAGTAATCGTCGAAGAAACCGCCCACCGAGCGGCCAGTAAACCGCGCCGGCGGCAGCAGCAGACGCCCGCTGCGCTCGGGCACCAGCAGATAGCGCCGCTCCACCACGTTGTATTGACGCCCGTTGACCAGCTTGACCGAACTGACGTCATCGCCGATGCGTTGCAACGACGCACCATCGGGCGCTTCCAGATCCAGCTCGCCGGAGGCCAGCTGGTTGGCGAAATACAGGCGCACCACCACGCCCACGCTTTGCTGCACGAACGGCTGCGGGTCGTCCACCTGGGTCTGGACGAAGGCCTCTTCGTTGCCCTGCGCCGCGCTGGGCCCGCTGGCGGCACCGGCGCCGCTGTCTGCGGCCTCGTTTGTCGCGCCCACCACCTGCAGCCGCAGCGGCTCGGTGCGCTCGCCGCCGACGCGAATCGCCGGCACGATCAACTCACCGCTCTTGCGCGGGGTCAGCACCACGCCGAACAAGGCGCGTACCGTCACCCCGCCGTTGGCCACCTGCATCTGCTGATTGGCGCTCTTGGCGCCCAGCGCGAAGTCGTTGCGCAACGGCGCGTAGTCCGGATCGACCCCGCGCTGATCGGTTTCGATGTTCAACGTCACCGCATCGCCGGCGTTGACGCTGTCGCGGTCCAGCCAGGCGCGCGTCACCGCACCCAGCGGTGCGCAGAACACCAGCGCGGCACTGCTCAGCATGCCGATGGCCACGCGGCGCAAGTGGTATGTGCCGATCATCGTCCGTCCCGTTGCCTGCGTTCGTATTCCAGCCTGAATTTGGTCCGCAGCAGGCTGCCCGGATCGTCCGGTACCCGCCGCAGCCATGCCTCCACCGCCTGGCGCTGTTCGCGTTGTTCCGGCGTTTCGTCCGCCACTGCCGCTTCCGCCTTGCCCTTGGCACCGGCGCCCTTGTCGCCGGCCTGCGCCATGGCCTGCTGCATCTTGCGGCGCTGCGCTTCGTCGGCCTGTTGTTGCGCCTTGGCGTCGGCCGACTGCGGTGGTGCGTCCTGCGTGTTCGGCTCGCCCTTGCCATCGCTGGACTGCGGGGCCTGCGTCTTTCCATCCTGCGACTCGGGCGTGGCAGACGAGGGATCCTTGCCCTCCTGCTTGCCTTGCGCGTCCTGCGGCGGCTGTCCATTCTGGCCCGCGCCCTGAGTGTTCTGCTGGTTCTGGCCGGCCTTGTTCTGCCCGGATTGATTCTGATCCCTGGACTTGCCCTGCCCGTCCTTGTTGCCCTGCTGCTGCCGCTTGCGCGCCGCATCGACCGCAGCGCGATTGGCGATGGCATCGGCCTGGTTCGGATGTTGCTTGAGCGCGCGATCGTAGGCCGCAATCGCCTCGTCGTAGCGGCCCTGCCGCGCCAGTGCGTTACCGAGGTTGTACAGGCCTTCGTCGGTCGGCACGTGTTCGAAGGCTTTTTGCGCAGCGGCGAAATCACCGCGCCGGTAGGCCTGCACGCCAGCATCCAGGTGTTGCTGCTGTACCTGGTCGGCGCGTTGCCACAGCGTGCCATCGGCCGCCTGCGCAGGCTGGGCCAGCGGCAGGACGCACACCAGCGCCAGCAGTGCCACCGCCGCACGCCGACGGAATGCCAGCAATGCCAGCGCCATCACTGGCAGCACCAGCCAATAGCCTTCGTCCAGCCAGGTCTTGCCGCCGCTGGCGTCGGTGGTCTCCTCGGCCAAGGACTGTTGCGCCGGATCGAGCACGCCCAGCGCCTGCAGATCCGCGTCGTCGGGCGCGATACGCGCATAGCGCCCGCCGCCCTGACCAGCCAGGTCGCGCAGGCTGGGTTCGTCCAGCCGTGCCTGCGCGATCTCGCCACTTGCGGTGCGATAGGCAGCGCCGCGCGCACTGCCCACGCCCAGGGCGGATACGCGGAATCCTCGCGCCCGTGCGGTGCGTGCCGCACTTTCTGCCGAGCCGTCCGCGCTGTCGCTCAGCAGCAGGATCTCGCCCTGCTTGAAGCCGGCCTGTTGCAACAGACGGGCCGCCGCATCGATGGCACGGTCGGCGCGCTTGCCATCCACAGGCATCACCGATGGCGACAGCGCGTCCAGAAACAGGGCCACATTGCTGACGTCCTCGGTCAACGGGGCGACGGTAAAGCTTTCGCCGGCATACACCAGCAGCGCGACCTCGCCTCCGGCGCGCTTGCGCAGCAGCGTGGCCAGCTTGGCGCGCACCTGCAACAGGCGCGATGGCGGCAGGTCGGTTGCATTGCTGCTGGAGGACAGATCCACCACCACCACCAGGGGCATGCTCGAGTGAAACGCCGGGCGCTCGACCTGCCGCCAGCTGGGCCCGCTCATCGCCACCACCGCTAGCGCATAGGTCAGGGCGGCCAGCACGAAGCCCAGCCACCCGCGTCGGCCACCGGCAACCAGCAAGCCCGGCAATAGGTGCGCGTCCACGCTCTGCCGCCAGGCATTGGCGCTGCGGCGACGCAGTTGCCACAGCACCGCCGCCGGCACGATCGCCAGCAGCGCCCACAGCCAGTCCGGACGCAACAGATGCAAGGAGGCGAGCAGCCCGGTCAACGCCGTCATTGCCATCTCCGCGGCAACACGAATGCCAGCAGCGCCACCGCCAGTGCCGCCCCCAGCGGCCAGTAATACCGCTCCACGCGTGGCTGCACCGACGGGCCCAGCGCCTTTACCGGTTCCAGGCGATCGAGCTCGGCGTAGATGCCGGCCAGCTCTGCGGTATCGCGTGCGCGGAAGAAGCGTCCGCCGGTCTGCTGGGCGATCTTGCGCAGCCCCTCCTCATCGATATCGTCGTTGCCGCCGGCCGGAATCGGCACGCCGAACAACGAATAGCCACCGCTGCCGCCGAAGGCGATCGTGTGCACGCGCACCCCTTCGGCCTTGGCGAGTTCGGCCGCCTTCAAGGGATCCAATACGCCGGCGGTGTTGACGCCATCGGTGAGCAGCACCACCACGCGCTGGCCCTGCTCCTGCTCGCGCAGCCGTTTGACCGACAGTGCAATGGCATCGCCGATGGCGGTCTCGCGCCCGGCCAGCCCCACCACGCTGTCGGCCAGTTGATCGCGCACGGACGTCAGGTCGGCGGTCAGCGGGGTGAGCGCGTAGGCGCGCTGTCCGAACACCAGCAGGCCGACGCGATCGCCATCGCGGCGATCGAGAAAATCCGACAACACCGCCTTGGCCGCGGTCAGGCGGTCCACCACGTTGCCGCCCAGCACCATGTCCGGTTCGCTCATGCTGCCGGACAGGTCCACCGCCAGCATCATCTGGCGCGCCTCGCGCGGTGGCTGGATGACCTCACCCAATTGCTGCGGGCGCGCCAACGCGGCGCACAGCAGGAACCAGCCCAGCCAGGCCAACCAGCGCGGCATCCGCAAGGCAGGCACATGCTGCGCCTGCGCGACGGCGTGTAGCTGATCGGCATACGGCACGCGCAATGCCGCCGCATCTGCGGCGCGGCGCGGCCAGAACCACATCAGCAACGGCAGCGGCATCAGCCACCACGCCCACGGCCATGCGCAATGCGCCAGCGCGTCCTGCCATTGCGACCACTGCAGCCAGTTCATCGCCGGCCCCGCATCAGCGCCAGGAAGCGTTGCCGCACCAGCGCCTGGACGGTATCGATATCGGCCACCGCCGGCGTGCGCTGGAATCCACCGTCGAGCACCGCGCGTCCCGGCCCTTGCGAAAACGCCTTCGCCTTGCTCTTGTGGCCGTCCAGGAACTGCAGCCATGCCTCGCCCTGCAGGCGGTCGGCCTGCGCATCCACCGTGCGCGCCGCACGCCGCAACAACACCGACAGCGTTGCCAGGCGTTGCGCCGGCGTCGCCGCGCGTTGCAGCTCGGCATCGAAGGCCGCCACCCAGCGGCGTTGCTGGCGGCGACGGCGCCACCACCAGAACCACGTACCGGCCAGCACCAGCGCGACAACCGCGATGACCAGCCACCAGCCCGGCGCCAGCGGCCACCAGCCCGGCGACGGCGGCAGGTGCACATCACGCAGCGGGAGCGATTGCGGTGCCATCGTCATGCGCTCCGCACGGATGCGCCGCCACCGAGCCAGGCATCGCTGGCATCGTCGGTGGACAGGCGGTGCAGGCGCACGCCGCGTGCCTGCAGCATCGCGGCCAAGTGTTCCAGTGGCGCCACGAATTCGGCCTGCCAGCGCGCGCGTGCGGACTGGCTGGCCAGGTCCACTGCAATGCGCTCGCCGCGCACATCGAAACTCAGCGCGCGCGCCGGTGGCGACAACTCCAGCGGGTCGACCAGCACGATCACCACCACTTCGTGATGCAGCGCCAGGCCGGACCACCGGGCTGCGGAAATCGTGCTGGCACTGCGCGCATCGGCCAGCACCGTCAACCGGGCGCCGGGACGCAGCAAGCGAGCGGCATGGTCCAGCGCGACCTCCAGCCCGGCATCGCCGGGCGGCGGCTGGGCATACCAGCGCGCCAGCGCATCCAGCACCGGCAACACCCCACGCTGCCCCGAGCGCGGCGCAATCGGCGCTTCGCTGGCGGTACCGCGCAAGGCGGCGATGCGATCGCCCTGCCGCTGCGCCAGCCATGCCGCCACTGCCCCGGCGCGCGCGGCCTGGACCGACTTGTAGCGCACCCGCGTGCCGAAATAGAGCGCGGGCGAGGTATCGGCCACGATCAGGCTCAAGCGCTCGCGCTCGGCCTGGAACAGCTTGGTATGCGCGCGCCCGGTGCGTGCGGTGACGCGCCAGTCGATATGCCGCGCGTCATCGCCGGCCACATAGTCGCGCGACTCGGCGTACTCCATCCCGCGTCCACGTGTCGCGGCCGGCACCGGACCCACCAGGCCATGCCGGCCGCGTCCGGGCTGCCCACGATGCAACGCGGTACCACGCAATGCGATCAGCTCCGCAAGACTCGGGCGCAGGCCGTGGCCGGCAACGGACGAGGCGGGAGGTGCGGGGGGCGGAGACGGCATCGAAGACATCGGAGTCGGGCGGGAGGACGGCATACCTCGGCAACACGCTACCCGATCAGGGCAGCGGGATCTTTTCCAGCAAGGCGGCCACCAGACGCTCGCCATCCCAGCCTTCGGCAGTTGCCTCATAGCTGGGCAACACGCGATGGCGCAGCACATCCGGAGCGATGGCGCGGATATCGTCCGGAGTCACGTAGTCGCGCCCGGCCAGCCATGCACGCGCACGCGCGCAGCGCTCCAGCGCGATCGAGCCACGCGGGCTGGCGCCCCAGGCGATCCGCCGCCCCAACGCGGGGTCGTAGCGCTGTGCATCGCGCGAGGCGAGCACGATCTCGATCAGATACCGTTCCAGTTGCGGCGCCAGATGCACATCCAGCACCACCCGCCGCGCCGCGAACACATCTTCCAGCGGAATCCTGTCGGGAACGGTCTCGTGTTTTTCCAGCGTATCGCGCGCCGCCTCGCGGGCCAGGCGCAGGATCTCCGCCTCGGCGTCGGCCTGTGGGTAGCCGATGCGCACATGCATCAGGAAGCGGTCCAACTGCGCTTCGGGCAATGGAAAGGTGCCTTCCTGCTCGATCGGGTTCTGCGTCGCCATCACCAGGAACAGCTGCGGCAGCGCATAAGTGTGCCGGCCGACGGTGACCTGCCGCTCGCCCATCGCCTCAAGCAGGGACGACTGTACCTTGGCCGGCGCGCGGTTGATCTCGTCGGCCAGCAGGATGGGATGGAAGATCGGCCCGGGCATGAATTCGAACCGGCTGTCCTGCGGGCGCCAGATCTCGGTACCGGTCAGATCGGCCGGCAGCAGATCCGGGGTGAACTGCACCCGCGCAAAGTCCGCTTCCAGCCGCGAGGCCAGCGCACGGATCGCCGTGGTCTTGGCCAGCCCGGGCGCGCCCTCGACCAGCAGATGGCCGTCGGCCAGCAAGGCGATCAGCAACCGCTCGACCAGCGCCGACTGGCCGACGATGCGCTGCGCCAGCGACTCGCGCAGGGAGGTGAATTGACGATGCAACCGGTCCTCGACGGGCGCGGCAGCGGCTTCTGGGGGAAGGAGCGGCGGTGCGTTCATAGGCTCAGTGTGACCGATCCGAACGCGATTGGTTCACTTGACGCTGGCCGGAGGTTCAGTGAGTGACGAAGGTCATGATCGCGCAGGAAGCACCTCGCCCGGTCCAAAAAAAAAGGGGCCGCACCGCCTGCGGCGGTACGGCCCCCTTTTCAATACGTACGGTCAGCGTACTGCCGATGCGACGCGTAGTACCTTCGGCGTGATGAACACGAGCAGCTCGGCCTTACTCTTGCTGCGGCCGCGGCTCTTGAACAGGTTACCGAGGAACGGGACATCACCAAGGAAAGGAACCTTGTTGACGCTGGCACGATCGGTAAATTCGTAGACGCCGCCGATGACAACGGTCTGCCCATCGTCGACCAGTACTGCCGTGTTGATCTCGCGGCGATTGATGGATGGTACGGTGCCATAGTTGGGCAGCTCGATTAGCTGATCCACTTCGTCCTTCTTGACGTTCATGTTCAAAAAGACGCGATTGTCGTTGGTGATCGTCGGGGTGACTTTCAGCTCGAGCAATACTTCCTTGAACTGGACATTCGGCGTCGCCGCCTGGCCTGCGGTACCGCCGGTAATCGTGACGTAGCCAATTTCACGCCCTTGCTTGATGACGCCCTCGCGTTGATTGGAGGTAACGATTCGGGGATTGGAGATCACCTCGCCACGTCCTTCTTGCTGCAAGGCAGACAACTCAAGATCGAGGTTGAAATTGGAACCTAAAAGCGTGTAAGCCAGACTCGGAGCAGCTGCTCCGCTAGTGAAAGCACCGGTCGGCAGGTTGACGTTCAACCCACGATTCGCCGCAGTGCCACCGCCAGTCACGCCACTGCCGATCGTCGCGACGTTATCGCCATAAGTATGCGTGCCACCAAGCCCGAACCTTGCACCCAGATCGCGAGCAAACGTATCAGTGGCGATGACGATACGCCCCTCGATCAGGACTTGATCCACCGGACGGTCGATATGCGAGATCAGCTCGCGCATCTGCGCGACCTTCTTCGGGATGTCGCTGATCATCAGCGTATTGGTACGTTCGTCGGCCACCAGGCGGCCGCGCGGCGACAGGAAACCATTGTCCTGTTGCCCGGCACCGCCCTGCCCACCCTGGCCGCCACCGCCACCGATCCCCTTGGCCTCGGTCAGCGCTTTGAAGATAAGTGCAGCGTTGTGGTAGTTGATCTGCACGTAATCGGTGATCAGGTCCTCGCGATTCTCGATCGCGATGCGGGCGTCTTCCTTGTCCTGCTCGAACTTGGCCAGCTCCGGCTGCGGTGCGACCCACACCACGCCGCCATCGCGGCGCTTGTCCAGGCCCTTGGCGCGCAGCACGATGTCCAGCGCCTGGTCCCACGGCACGTTCATCAGGCGCAGGGTGACGTTGCCCTGCACGGTGTCGGAGGCGACGATGTTGAGGTTGGACTCTTCGGCGATCAGCTGCAGCACGGTGCGCACCGGCACGTCCTGGAAGTTGAACGTCACCGGGCGGCCGCTGTAGCCCCGCGCAGCGATCTGCGCGGCAGCCTGGGTCACCGCCGCCGGGCTCACACCGCCTACGGCCGGCTGGCCCTTGCGCGGGGTGATCTCGACCACGTATTCGTTACCGGTCTGGTAGGCCAGCGAGTCGAAGGCGCCCTTGGTCGACAGCACCAGCTGCGAGCCGGAGCCGGACGGCTTGACCTCCACGCGCTGTACCGGCGTGGCGAAATCGGTGACGTTGAGCGGGCGCTGCAACTCCGGCGGCAGCTTGGCGTTGCTGATGTCCACCAGCACGTTGTCGCCCTGGGTGCGCAGGTCCGGGCTGGCGCCCTGGCCGTCGAACTTCAGGATCAACCGGCCTGCGCCATCGTCGCCGCGTTTGAAATCGATCTTGGACACCGCCAGGCTCGCCGGAGCAGTCTTGGCCGGGTCTTGCGCGGGCGAAGTCAGCGCGGCGGCCGCGAACGAGCTGCCACTGGCCAGCGCCAGCGCGAACCCCAACGCGCAGGCCTGGAGCATCGCGTGGCGTCGAACCGGACGCAGCCGCTGGGCATTGGAAAACGTCATCGTGCTATCCCCTATCACTTTATTGATCATCCAATGCGAGTGCGGCCGGCCGTTCAAGCCATCCACCCGCACCGTCCGGCACAAGTTCAATCAGCTCGATGCGGTCTTCGTAGACCCCGGTCACCCGGCCATCGCTCTGTCCCAGATACACACCCGGTCGCACCCGGTAGGTCACCTTGTCGGGCGCCATGACCAGTGCGATCAGGCCCGACCCACCCCCGATGGTCCCCACCATGTCGAGAGCGTCGAGCGGGAAGGCCTCCAAAGGCTCCTTGCGCCGGTTCGGATCCGGTCGGGTGCCGTTGCCGCCTTCCGCGCTGACCCAGGCATCGCTGAACGGGTCGCGCATGGTCTGCGCTGCGTATTCGAACGTCTCGAACTGCTGCATCACCGGCAACGGCTCCAGCGGCGGCGCAGGACGCGCGCGCACTTCGGCCACCCAGGCTTCCAGATTCGGCGCATCGCCCGGGGTGCTGGTAATGCCGCGGCTGCAGGCCGGCAATACAGCAATTAGCGCCACGCAGGACAGGATCTTGAGCAATTTCATGGTCATTGGCCGCCCTTCTTCGCAGCGTCGGCCGCCGCCTTCTCCTGCTCGGCCATTTCCTCATCGTCCAGATAACGATAGGTCTTGACCGTGCCGGACAGTTCCAGCGCGCCGCGCGGGGTGATGCCGGCCTTGGCGTCCTTGGGCTTGAGGTTGATGTCGTGCATGGTCAGGATCACCACGCGCGGCAGCGAGGCCACGCCGCTGACGAAGGCACCGAACTGGTGGTAGCTGCCCACCATGCGCAGGGCGATCGGCTTCTCGGCGTAGAACTCCTTCGGCGACTCCGGACCCGGCTGGAACAGCTCGTTGGACAGGCCGCTGGACAATGCGGTCTGCGAGATGTCGATGATCAGGTCGGGCATTTCGGTCTTGCTGGGCAGCTGACGCAGCATCTGCTGCAGCACCTGCTCCATCTGCGCGAGCTGCTGCTTGAGCGGCTCCAGATTGACCGCACGGCCCTGCTGGGTCTCGAACTCGGTGCGCAGCTGCGACTCGGTGCCTTCCAGGCCTTCGAGCTCGTCACGCTTGCCGCTGATCAGCAGGAACCAGGCCAGGACCATGATGAACAGGCCCACGACCACGCAGAACACGATGCGTGCCTGCTGCGGCCAGCCGCCGATGTTGTTGAAATCCAGATCGCTGAGCTTGAATGATTTCTTACTCATGACGCCGCCCCCTCCTGCGGCCGAGTGGCTTGCGCCGGTGCCGCTTGTGCGGGTGCAGGCGTGGCCGGCGCCGGCGTGGCTGGCGTCGCGGCAGGTGCCGGTGCAGCGCCCGCAGGCGTCGCGCCCGGTGCCGCCGGTGCCTGCCCGTCGACCGGCGCAGCGCCGTTCTTGTCGGCCTCGTTCGGATTGGCCAGCTTGACCTTCAACGTGAACACGTACGGCAGGGTCTTGGTGTCCATCGCCGAGGTCACCGGTTGACCGCCGGCCTTGTCCTGGCTCTTGGCCTCGATGATCGACAGGTCCGGATTGGTCATCCAGCCCGAGCCTTCCAGGTTGCGCATGTACGCACTGACGCGCGCATTGGATTGCGAGCGGCCTTCCAGGGTCAGGATGTCGCCGTCCTGCTTGATGTTGGTCAGCGCCACGCCATCGGGAATGGTGCGCACCAGCGAATCGAACAGGTGCACCATCTGCGAGCGGTTGGCCTGCAGTTCCTCGATGACCTTCTTGCGGGCCAGCAGGCGGTCCTTCTTCTTGTCGAGTTCCTTGATCTCTTCGTTCTGCGCCTTGACCTTCTCGATCTCGGTGGTCAGGAACGCATTGCGCTCGGTCTGCCCGCTGATCTGCGCGTCGTAGTAGAACCAGATCAATGCCGACAACAGCACGCCGCCCAAGGCGGCGAAGCCCAGCATCGAATAGAACTCACGCTCGCGCGCCTTCCGGCGCTCGGCGCGCCAGGGCAATAGGTTGATTCTTGCCATCAGTCAAAGCTCCTCAGGGCCAGGCCGGTGGCGATCATCAGGGCGGGCGCATCCAGCGCCAGTGCGTGGGCCTGGACCTTCGGCCCCAGCGTCATCTGTGCGAGCGGGTTGGCCACCACGGTGGTCACGCCCAGTTGTTCTTCGACCATTTCCGGCAACCGCGCCAATGCGGCGCAACCGCCGGCGAGCACGATGCAGTCCACGCGATTGAACTCGCTGCCGGCGTAGAAGAACTGCAACAGGCGGCTGATCTGCTGCACCGTCGCCTCCTTGAACGGCTCCAGCACCTCGACCTCGTAGCTTTCCGGCAACCCACCCTGACGCTTGGCCAGGCCAGCCTCTTCGTAGGTCAGGCCATAGCGGCGCATCACTTCGTCGGTCAGCTGCTTGCCGCCGAAGACCTGCTCGCGGCTATACAGGCTTCGGCCGGAGCGCAGCACGCTCAGCGTGGTCATGGTGGCGCCGATGTCGACCAGCGCGACCACCGCATCGGCGGCCACCGGCAGTTCGCTGGCCACCAGGGCAAAGGCGTTTTCGACCGCGAAGGCCTCCACGTCCATCACCTTGGCAGTCAGCCCGCCCAGTTCCAGCGCCGACTGGCGCAGCTCCACGTTCTCCGAGCGCGAGGCGGCCAGCAGCACCTGGACCATGTCCGGGCTGTTGGGCATCGGGCCGAGGACCTCGAAATCGAGATTCACTTCCTCGATCGGGTACGGAATGTAATTGGTGGCTTCCAGCTCGACCTGGGCTTCCAGATCGCTCTCGTCCAGATCGGCCGGCATCGGGATCAACTTGGTGATCACCGCCGAGCCGGCCACGGCCGCAGCCGCGCTCTTGGCCTTGCTGCCGGAGCGGTTGATGGCGCGACGAATGGCTTCGCCCACCGCCTCCACTTCGACGATGTTCTTTTCCACCACCGCGTTCGGCGGCAACGGTTCCACCGCGTAGTGTTCCACGCGAAAACGATTCCCGCTGCGCGACAGCTGCAAGAGCTTGACCGCAGTGGAACTGATATCGACACCGATAAGTGGCGATTGACTCTTGGGTAGAAGCCCCACGGAAACTCCCCTGCCGATGGGCACTTGGACGCTGATGCGCCCTCGTATTAATAATCAAATTTTAACAGTTGACAAGCCCTCCACGCGCAAGGCAATGACCCCGCGAACGTGACCCCAGTGCTGTCTTCTGCGATCCCCAGAGTTCGGCCCCAGCCAAACTCGGCGTCATCTATACTCTGTGACCAAGAAATCTGCAATCGGAATCTCTCTTACATGCCCCGTATTCGCCGTTGGCTGGGCTGGATCCTGGCCACGCTCGTTGTGCTCGCACTGCTCGGCGCCATTGCTGCCGGCGGCCTGTACTACGCCATTTCCTCGAAGTTGCCGGACGTACAGTCGCTCAAGCAGGTCGAACTGCAGGAGCCCATGTACGTCTATTCCAGCGACGGTCGCCTGATGGCCGTCTATGGCGAGACCCGGCGCTACCCGGTCCAGATGAAGGAGGTTCCGCTGCGCCTGAAGCAGGCCTTCCTGGCCACCGAGGACGCGCGCTTCTACGAACACGGGGGGGTGGACTACAAGGGCATCGGCCGCGCGATCTGGCTGCTGGCCACCACCGATGCCAAGCGGGTCCCGGGCGGCTCCACCATTACCCAGCAGGTGGCGCGGCAGTTCTTCCTGAGCTCCGAATACAGCTACACCCGCAAGCTGGCCGAGATCCTGCTGGCGCGCAAGATCGAAAGCGAGCTGAGCAAGGACGAGATCTTCGAGCTGTATCTCAACAAGAGCTTCTTCGGCAATCGCGCCTACGGTATCGGCGCCGCGGCCGAGTATTACTTCGGCAAGAAGCTGGGCGAGCTGAGCCTGGACGAGATGGCATCGCTGGCCGGCATCCCCAAGTTCCCGTCCAGCGGCAATCCGATCAGCAACCCCGAGCGCGCGCGCGAACGGCGCGACTATTACGTGCTGCAGCGCATGGCCGAGCTGGGCTTCGTCACTCAGGCCGAGGCAGATGCCGCCAAGGCGGTGCCGATGCATGCCAAGCCGCACGAGCCGCCGGTGGAGGTCTACGCCCCGTACGTGGCCGAGCTGGTACGCCAGGAGATGATCGCCAAGTACGGCGGCGACGTGCTCAACAAGGGCTACCACGTCACGACCACCATCGATGCGACCTTGCAGACCGGCGCAGATGCGGCAATCAACGATGGTCTGCGCCTGTACGACCACCGGCATGGCTGGCATGGGGTGGAGCAGCATTTCGACGTGGCCGCCGACGCCGATGCCGCCGCGCTGGCCAAGCACCTGTCCGGCGTCTCCACCCAGGGCGGGCTGCGGCCGGTGATCGTGGCGCGCACCAATCCCGATGGCGGCATCACCGTCGTGCAGCACGACAAGACCGAACTCACCCTGCCCGCCTCGGCCAGCCGCTGGACCAGCAAGACCCCGGCCAAACTGCTGACCCGCGGCGATCTGACCCGCATCCGTGCCGGCGAGAAGGATGGCGAGTGGGTCATCGACCAGCTGCCGCGCGGCCAGGCGGCGCTGGTGTCGCTGGACGCCAACAGCGGCGCCTTGCGGGCCCTGGTCGGCGGTTTCAGCTTTGCCGGCAACAAGTTCAACCGCGCCACCCAGGCACGCCGCCAGCCGGGCTCCAGCTTCAAGCCGTTCGTGTATGCCGCCGCCTTCGAGAAAGGCTTCAACCCGGCCTCGATCGTGTTGGATGCGCCGGTGGTGTTCCGCGACCGCCGCGGCAAGACCTGGTCGCCGCAGAACGATGGCGGCGGCTTCCGCGGCCCGATGCGGCTGCGCGAGGCGCTGGTGCAGTCGCGCAACCTGGTGTCGGTGCGCCTGCTGGATGCGATCGGCGTCGATTTTGCGCGTAAATACATCAGCCAGTTCGGGTTCCAGGAAGCCGAGCTGCCGCCCAACCTGTCGATGTCGCTGGGCACCGCGTCGCTGACGCCGCTGTCGGTGGCGCGTGGCTACGCGGTGTTCGCCAATGGGGGCTCGCGCGTGGACACTTGGATCGTGGATGAGGTCAAGGACCGCGACGGCAAGGTCATCTTCAAGGAAGTGCCGGCCGTGGCCTGCCGCACCTGTGCCACGCAGGGTGGCACCGCGGCACCGGTCAGCCAGGTGGTGGATGGCTTCAATTTCGGCGCACAGGCACCGGCCACGCCGCCGGCCTCGGCCGCGCCCGCCGACAACGCCCCCCCGGCAGCGGCGGAAACAGCACCTGTGGCGACGGCGGAAACCAAGATTGCGCCGCGCGCCATCGACGAGCGCACCGCCTACCAGTTGGTGTCGATGATGCGCGACGTGGTCCAGCGCGGCACCGGCACCGCTGCCAAGGTGCTGGGCCGCGAGGACGTGGGCGGCAAGACCGGCTCGACCAACGACCACCGCGATGCCTGGTTCTCCGGCTTCGGCGGCCCGTACGCCACCACCGTGTGGGTCGGCCGCGACGACTTCCGCTCGCTGGGCTATCGCGAGTACGGCGGCAAGGCGGCCTTGCCGATCTGGATCGACTACATGCGCGTGGCGCTGAAGGACAAGCCGATCGCCGCCAACGATCCGCCCGAGGGCATGACCCAGGCCACGATCAATGGCGCGGTCGAGTGGGTGAAGAACGAGGACCTGGATCGCCTGCAGGATTACGACTACGGCCTGCAGGAACAGCAGGACGAGAAGGCGTTCGATATTTTTTAAGGGCTGGGATTCGGGATTCGGGATTCGGGAATGGGGAATCGGAACAGCGGAGCTGCTCCGGTTCCCTTTTTTCTTGGGCGGGTGAGGTAGTGCAGCGATGCGGCCCGGCAGTTGCCGCTTGCGGCTGATTGCCGGATGGAGCCGAATCGAAAGTACGACGCCGTCGCTCCAACATGGCGCGACACATTCGCCATGTCTTCATGTGGCTGTTGTAGAGTCGAACCCAGGTTCATCAGGGGAGCCCGGTCATGCATCACGCACGCCAGCACGCCGATACGCGCACCCGGGAACGCCGTCATCGGCTCGCCCATGAGGCCGCCAGATTGATGGCCGAAGGCGGTATCCGCGATTTCCACCAGGCCAAGCTCAAGGCCGCCAGCCGGCTCGGCATCCATGACGATGCCTCGTTGCCACGCAACCGCGAGATCGAAGATGCCTTGCGCCAATACCAACGCCTGTTCGCCGGCCCCGACCACACGACACGATTGCGCCAGCGCCGCGAGGCCGCGTTGCGGGCGCTGGATTTCCTCAGCCCGTTCCAGCCACGGCTGACCGGCCCGGTGCTGGAGGGCACCGCTGATGCGAATGCGCCCGTGCAGCTGCAGCTGCACAGCGACGATGCGGACGCGGTACAGCGCTTTCTGGAGGAACACCGCATCCCTGCCGAAGCGCGCACCCGCCGCCTGCGGCTGGACCGCGAGCGCAACGGCGAGTTTCCGGTGTGGCTGTTCGGTGCCGAAGACCTGACCTTCGACCTGACCGTGCTGCCCTACGACGCCCTGCGCCAGGCCCCGCTCTCGCAACTGGACGAAAAGCCGATGCCGCGTGCGTCGGCGGCGCAGTTGCGGCAGCTGCTGGCAGAGCTGCCGCCCGCCCACGAATCCAGATCACATCTCGCAAAGCGGTAACTGGGCAGTTGCAGTCATGCGCAACCGCCCACCCGCCGACAGCCACGCCGCGCTCAGAGAGTGCCGCGTGCCTTCCGGCATGGGCGGACACCCACTGCCGGGCTGAGACCGTAAAGTCTTGACGCCGATGTCCCATCGCGATGGAATCATCCTGGACTGGCCCATTTAGAAAATCAACGTGCCCGCATGAAATCTGACACCATTATCGTCTCACGCGTGAGTCTTGATGCCTCGGACCCGTATGAACTGATCCAGTCGAATATTGACGTTGTCAATGCCTTGATTGGCAACTACATGCGCGAAGACGAAATTTCAGAAAATGCTTTATGCAGCTACTACGTCGATTTTTATCTGGCGCAGGTAAACAATGGCGGTTTTGCACAGTTCCTATTGAACTCCAACCATAACTCCAAGGTCATGCAATTTGTCGCGAGAGGCCTGGAAGCGATGGGCGCCCCAAGGCACGCAGCGTTGTACGCCGAAAACCACGCCGACTTCATGCGCCTTGGCGAGCAGGACCTGGAAATCTTTATGCAGGACCCGTATGGGGAGGGAAGGTCAGTGCAACGTTCCCTGAGTCAGCGTGACAGCGCCTTCTACGATCTGGAGCGCAAGGAAAACCTGATCGACTTGAATTCGGCATGGCTGCGCCATCACCCACGACTGCTGGCATTACCGCCGGACCGGTTAAAGCAGGAAATAGAACGTCTTGCAAGCACAGTCCCCGCTGCAGAACGCCAGGCACGAATCGATCTGGCACGAAAGAACCAACCGCGCTATATGAAGTTGATTGACCGCCTATGCGAGGAAGGCGGACACACGCTGGACCGCATCACTGCCGGAGATCCAAGCCATAGATATAACGGCAACCAGGTGCTCGCCTGGCACTTCCTCACCAACCGCGGACACTTCTATATGCTCGACCTGGACGGGATTGCATCCATGTACGATGCCGCCGACCAAGCGTTGATTGCCAAGATTCAGGCACCGGCAGAGCTTTAGGGCAATCAAACGATTGTTCTCAGCTCAAGCTGGGCATGGGCCGACCCGCAAGGTTTGGCAGGTAGCATCGGCTTCGTGCATGCCCTCCCTCCAACTTGCTGAGTGCTCCGAGGAGCTGGCGCCATCCGCTTCCTGCAAGCGCGCCGCTCTGATAAGCGCATCAGGCAACAACAAAAACGCCCCGCAATGCGGGGCGCTCGTTTACGAACACACGCGTGGCGCGATCAGCGCTTGGCGCTGTCGGTGTAGTCGCGCTTGTCGTAGCCGGTGTAGATCTGGCGCGGACGGCCGATCTTCATTTCCGGGTCGACCTGCTGCTCCAGCCAATGCGACACCCAGCCTGCGGTGCGGGCGATGGCGAACATCACGGTGAACATTTCCACCGGGATATTGAGCGCCTTATAGATGATGCCCGAGTAGAAGTCGACGTTCGGGTACAGCTTGCGCTGCACGAAGTAGTCGTCCTTCAGCGCGGCCTCTTCCAGCTTCAGCGCCACTTCCAGCAGCGGGTCGTTGACGCCCAGCTCGCCCAGCACCTTGTGGGTCATCTCGCGGATGATCTTGGCACGCGGGTCGAAGTTCTTGTAGACGCGGTGACCGAAGCCCATCAGGCGGAACGAGGAGTTCTTGTCCTTGGCCTTGGCCACGGCCGACTCGACGTTATCGGCGGTGCCGATCTCTTCGAGCATCTTCAGCACCGCCTCGTTGGCGCCGCCGTGGGCCGGGCCCCACAGTGCGGTGATGCCGGCAGCGACCGATGCGTACGGGTTGGCGCCGGTGGAACCGACCAGACGCACGGTCGAGGTCGAGGCGTTCTGCTCGTGGTCGGCGTGCAGGATGAACAGCAGGTCCAGCGCCTTGGCCACGACCGGGTTGATCTCCAGCGGCTCGCTCGGCACTTCGAACATCATGTGCAGGAAGCGGTCGACGTAGTTCAGGTTGTTGCGCGGATAGCGGATCGGCCAGCCGATCGAGTACCGGTACGCAGCAGCTGCCAGGGTCGGCACCTTGGCAATCAGGCGGATGGCGGCCTGACGGCGCTGTTCCGGATCGTTGAGGTCCAGGGTGTCGTGATAGAACGCCGACAGCGAGGCGACCGAGCCGGCCAGCATGGCCATCGGGTGCGCATCGTGGCGGAAACCGCCGAGGAAGTTCTTCAACGACTCGTGCATCATCGTGTGATGCGTCACTTCGTGGTCGAACTTCTTGAACTCGTCCGCGGTCGGCAGTTCGCCGTTCATCAGCAGGTACGACACTTCCAGGAAGCTGGACTTCTCGGCCAGCTGCTCGATCGGGTAACCGCGATACAGCAGCACGCCATTGTCGCCATCGATGTAGGTGATGGCCGACTTGCAGCTGGCGGTGGCGGTGAAGCCCGAGTCATAGGTGAACAGACCGGTTTCTTTGGTCAGCTTGGAAATATCGACGCAGTCATTGCCCAGCGTGGGCTTGAGAACCGGCAGAACGACCGACGTGTCGCCGGCGTTGAGCGTGACCTGATCAAGATCGGACACTGTGTACGCTCCTTCAGTGGAAGGCGCCTGATCCCACATGGGCAGGCACGTGATGGAAGTCCAAGGCGTCGCCTCGGATCACGTCATTATCGCACAGCAGCATTTTGCCCGTCGCTTGGACAGAAGTCGTAGATGCCGGCCGTTGGGCGGCAAGCGAAGCAACGGGGGCGGGGCACGCCCCAAAAGACAACGGCCGCGCAATGCGCGGCCGCTGCCGGTACAGCCCGTCCTGCAAGCTCAGCGCGCGTAGCGCTTCTGGAACTTGTCGATCCGGCCGCCGGTGTCGATCACCTTGTGCTTGCCGGTATAGAACGGGTGCGATGCGGATGAGATTTCCACCTTGATCAGCGGATATTCCTGGCCGTCTTCCCACTTCACGGTCTCTTTCGAGCTCATGGTGGAACGGGTCAGGATCTTGAAATCCGAGGTCACGTCGTGAAAGACGACGTCTTTGTAGTTGGGATGCACGTTCTCTTTCATGGACTTGGCGCCGGGCTGCCTGGATAAGCCGGGCATTATAGCGGCCTGCAGGCAGCCGGCGCAAGATCGCCCTAGCCGGCCGCCAGCGCCGCGCCGACCAGCCCATAGAACCGCTGGCGGTCGTACTCCAGCAACAGGTTGCAATTGTCGGGCGCGCCGCCCTGCCGGTTCCAGTCCACCAGGGTCATGCCGCGGGTGTGGGTGCCGGTCAGTTCGATATGCACCGGGCGCTGCTCCAGGCGCCGTTCGCCCTCCGGATGCAGGGCGAACGCCATCGCCAGCGCATCGGCCGCATACCAGTACTCGCCGCGGCTGTCCTCGGACCAGAGCCGGGTCTTGCGCGAGATTTCCTCGTAGAAGCGGGCGCGGGCCGAATCGGCGGCCAGCCACTGCTCCACGTCCCGGTGCAGCAGGCCGTGCGCGATGGTGGCTTCCCAATCGGCCACATCGAAGGTCGGAAAGCCGCGGAACACGATGTGCGCCGCCTCCGGGTCGAAGCCGATGTTGAATTCGGCCGCCGGAGTGATGTTGCCGTGCCCGGTCAGTGCCCCGCCCATCACCACCAGTCGCGCCACGCGCTGTGGCAGGGTCGGGTCCAGGGTCAGCGCCAGCGCAAGATTGGTCAGCGGGCCGAGCGCCACCAGCAACAGCTCGCCGGCGTGTGCGTGCGACAGGCGCAGGATGGCGAGCGCCGCATGCTCGGCCTCGGCAGTGCGCTTGGCCGGTGCCAGACCCACATCACCGAAGCCATCGATGCCGTGCACGTGCGCCGCATCCACCGAGGGGTGCAGCAGCGGCTGCGGGCAACCGGCGTACACCGGCACATCGTCGCGGCCGGCGATCTCGCAGACCTTCAAGGCATTGCGCACGGTGTGCTCCAGGCCCACGTTGCCGGCCGCGATGGTCAGCCCGACCACCTCGTGGCGGCTGTCGTTGAAGGCCATCAGCAACGCCAGCGCGTCGTCCACGCCCGGGTCGGTATCGATCAGCAGCGGTATTCTTTTTGTCATGGGATTCGGGATTGGGCATTCGGGATTCGTTGCGGCATCTTCGCAAGGATCGGCGAGCCGCGCGAATTCCGGGGACGTCCAGGTCGCAGCAACCCCGCTTTGACCAATCCCCAATCCCGACTCCCCAATCCCCGCCGCTCAAGCGGCCGCATACCGCACCGCGCCACCGATCCAGCGCGCCACCACGCGGTCGGCGATCTCCGGCGCCTCGGCCAGCAGGCGCTCGGCCAGCACCTGCACGCGCGGTAGCAGGCCGGCGTCGCGGGCCAGGTCGGCGATGCGGAAACTGGCCAGGCCGGTCTGGCGCGTGCCCAGCAACTCGCCCGGCCCACGCAGTTCCAGATCCTTCTCCGCGATCACGAAGCCATCGTTGGTCTGGCGCATGGTTTCCAGGCGCTGGCGCGCCATCAGCGACAGCGGCCCCTGGTACAGCAGCACGCAACTGGACGCCGCCGCGCCACGGCCGACCCGGCCACGCAGCTGATGCAACTGGGCAAGGCCCAGGCGCTCGGCGTTCTCGATGATCATCAGCGAGGCATTGGGCACGTCCACGCCGACTTCGATCACGGTGGTGGCCACCAGCAGGTCGCTGCGGCCCTGCTTGAAGTCGAGCATGGCCTGCTGCTTCTCGGCCGGCTTCATGCGCCCGTGTACCAGCGCGACGCGCACGCCGGGCAACTGCGCCGACAAGGCCTCATAGGTGACCTGCGCGGCCTGCGCCTCGATGCGTGGCGGCCCGCTCGGCGCGCCTTTTTCGGGTTCTTCGCTTTCCTCGATCAGCGTGCACACCCAGTAGGCCTGGCGGCCTTCGGCACAGGCGGCGCGGATGCGTTCGACCAACTCCGGGCGGCGTTCGGCGCTCAGCACGATGGTCTGCACCGGGGTGCGGCCGGGTGGCAGTTCGTCGATGGCCGAGACGTCCAGATCCGCATAGGTGGACATCGCCAGCGTGCGCGGGATCGGGGTGGCGGTCATCACCAGCTGGTGCGGCACGCTGCCGGCCGCCGCGCCCTTGTCGCGCAACGCCAGGCGCTGGTGCACGCCGAAGCGGTGCTGCTCGTCGATGATGGCCAGCGCCAGGTCGTGGAAGACCACCGCCTCCTGCATCAGGGCATGCGTGCCGACCACCACCTGCGCCTGGCCGGAGGCGACCTCGGCCATGGCTGCGGCGCGCGCCTTGCCGGTGACCTTGCCGGCCAGCCAGACGATGCGGATGCCCAACGGCTCCAGCCAACCGCGCAGGTTGCTCAGGTGTTGCTCGGCCAGCAGCTCGGTGGGCGCGGCCAGGGCCACCTGCTTGCCCTGCTCCACCGCCAGCATCGCCGCCAGGGCAGCCACCACGGTCTTGCCGCTGCCGACATCGCCCTGCACCAGCCGCAGCATCGGCGAGGCTTGCGCGAGGTCGTGCGCAATCTGCTCGAACACGCGCTGCTGCGCGCCGGTGAGCTGGAACGGCAATGCCTTGCGCAGTTGCTGCACCAGGCGGCCGCCGCGCAATTGCGGGGCACGGAAACGCTGCAGGGCGATGCGCTGGCGGCGCAGGCTGAGTTGATGCGCCAGCAATTCTTCCAGCGCCAGACGCTGCTGGGCCGGATGCCCGCCCGCAAGCAGCTGCTGCGGATCGGTGCCGACCGGCGGGCGATGCATGGTCAGCAAGGCCGCGCGCAGCGAGGGCAGCTGCTGGTCCTGCAGCCAATGCGGGGGCAGCAATTCCAGTGCAGCCTCCGGCGGCAGCCGCTCCAGCGCCTGGCCGATGAGCTTGCGCAACGTGGCCGGGCCGACGCCTTCGAGCACCGGATAGACCGGGTCCAGGCTGTCGCCCAAGCCGGCGTCCTCGCCCGGCGCAAGCACCCGGTAGCTGGGGTGCACGATCTCCCAGCCGTGCTGGCCGGGCTTGGGCGTGCCGAACACCCGCACGCGCGTGCCGACGGCGAACTGCGCCACCTGCGCAGCGCGGAAATGGAAGAAGCGCAGCACCACGCTGCCGTGCGAATCGTCCGAGACTGCCACGCGCAACACCGGGCGGAAGCGGAAGCCGCGCTCCACTGCATCCACCCGCCCTTCGATCTGCGCCGGCACGCCGCTTTGCAGCTGCGCGATGGTGGTCAGGCGGGTGCGGTCTTCATAGCGCAGCGGCAGGTGCAGCCACAGATCCTGCACGCTCACGATGCCGCGCGCGGCGAACTTCTCGGCCACCTTGGGGCCGACGCCGGGCAGGCTGGACAGCGCCGCCTGGCCGGCGACGGCCAGACTGGGCGTTGCGACGGGTGCGCGCGGCACGACGGATCGGGACCGATCAGCCGGACGGGATCAGTCGAGCACCATCACCGCATCGACTTCGAAGCCGGCGCCCTTGGGCAGGCCGGAGACCTCGATGGTGGAGCGGGCCGGGAACGGGGCCTGGAAATACTCCTGCATCACCGCGTTGACGGCGGCGAACTGGCCCAGGTCGGTCAGGTACAGGCCCAGCCGCACGATCTTGTCGAGCGAGCCGCCGGCCGCTTCGGCCACCGCCTTGAGGTTGTCGAACGCGCGGCGCGCCTGCGCGCCGATATCGCCGGGCACGATCTCGCCGGTGGCCGGGTCCAGCGGAATCTGGCCGGAGAAATACACGGTGTTGCCGGCACGCACGGCCTGGGAGTACGGACCGATGGCGGCAGGCGCCTGATCGGTATGGATGATCTGGGACATGGGAACTCCGTCAACACTGAAAACGAGCGCGCATTGTATCGGCGCATGCCGTGGACGGGCGAATGCGCGGTGACGGCACGCTGGCCTCGGTGGTGGCGGTACACCGCGTTGCCCGGTGGATTGGCTGTGTCGCCGTGGTGTCAGTTGCTGCTGGCTTTCGCCTGCCCGCGATGGCTTCGGTGCGGCGGTCGGTGTGCGCTGTTGGACGCTGTGTGACGTAGTGCGTGAGGCTTCGCCCGTCCCCTCATTCGCCGCTCCGGGGCACTCTCTCCCCCATGAAGGAGGACAATGTCCCGAGGGGAGAAGGCAGGCGCGCCTTCTCGCGTGAGAGAGCGCCAAACTAGGTGATCGGCGCCGGGTTGAACAAGGCCAGATCGTTGTGCAGGCGATGCCGCTCGGTCCAGGTGGGTTGGCCGCTGGCCACGTCCAGGTAGCGCTGGAACAGCTCCCAGCCCAATTGCTCCAGCGTCTTGGCACCGGTGGCCACGCCGCCGGCGTCGATGTCCATCAGGTCGGACCAGCGCTGCGCCAGCTCGCTGCGGGTGGCCACCTTGATCACCGGCACCATGCCCAGGCCATACGGGGTGCCGCGGCCGGTGGTGAACACATGCAGGTTCATGCCCGCAGCCACCTGCAGCGTGCCGCAGACAAAATCGCTGGCCGGTGTGGCGCAGTACTGCAAGCCGCGCCCCTTGACGCGCTCGCCGGGTGGCACCACGCCGTTGATCGCCGAGGAGCCGGACTTGGCGATCGAGCCCATCGCCTTCTCCACGATATTGGCCAGCCCACCCTTCTTGTTGCCCGGGGTGGTGTTGGCGCTGCGATCGGCCTGCCCGCGCGCCAGATAGGCGTCGTACCAGGCCATCTCGCGGACCAGCGCCTTGGCCACGTCCGCATTGGCCGCGCGTGGCACCAGCAGATGGATGCCGTCGCGCACTTCGGTGTTTTCCGAAAACATCACCGTGGCGCCGGCACGCACCAGCAGGTCGGCGGCCACGCCCAGGCCCGGGTTGGCGGTGACGCCGGAAAACGCGTCGCTGCCGCCGCATTGCATGCCCACCACCAGTTCGCTGGCCGGCACGGTTTCGCGGCGGCGCAGGTCCAGATGGCGCAGGCGTTCCTCGGCCATGGCCATGATCGAGCCCACCATGTCGGCAAAGCCCAGGCTGGCTTGCTGCAGGCGATACACGCCGCTGTCGTCGTCGCTGGCGTCGTCGGGCAACAGGCGCTCCGGCGCAAGCTTCTCGCAGCCCAGGCCGACGATCAGCGCCTGCCCGCCGAAGTTGGGGCTGCGCGCGATATTGCGCAGCGTGCGGATGGGAATGATGGCCTCCGGCGCGGTGATCGCCACGCCGCAGCCGTAGACGTGATTGATCGCCACCACATCGTCGACATGCGGGTACCTGGGCAGCAACTCGGCGCGAATGCGTTCCACCGCGTGCCCGAGCACGCCCACCACGCACTGCACGCTGGTCATGATGCCCAGGATATTGCGCGTGCCCACGCTGCCATCGCGGTTGCGGTAACCCTGGAAGGTGTAGCCCTGCAGCGGCTCGGGCGTAGGTGCCGGGTGCAGCGCCAGATCCAGCGTGGCCAGTTCGGGGGCCTCGGGCATCGCCAGCAGCTGCTCGCTGACCCAGGCGCCACGCGCGATGGCGGCATTGGCGGTGCCGATCACCGCGCCCAGGCGGATCACCGGCGCGCCGGCAGGCAGGTCCAGCAGCGCCATCTTGTGGCCCTGCGGAATGTGCTCGATGGCGCTCACCCCATCCGGAAAAGTGGCGCCGGCAGGCGCACCGCCATCGTTGACGACAATGGCGACGTTGTCGCGCGCATGGGCGCGGATGCTGAGCCAGGGCATGGCGTGCTGGGTTGCGGACATCACGGGGCTACCTTGCAGAACATGGGATTGAATGCATTACCGGTCGGGGCTGTCGAACTGGCGCCGGTACTGCAGGATCAAGCGGTTTTCATCGACATTGCGCTGGTAGTTGGAGCGAAAGGTGCCGTTGAACCAGATCAGGCTCAGATGCTTGAAGCGCTCGCTCTGGAACTGATAGGTGGTCAGCACGTCGCGCGCCCATTCGCGGCCTTCGCCGGCATATGTCGCCGGCCGTGCATTGTCGCCGCTGATGTAGCGCGCCATGACGCTGAGGCCGGGAATGCCGATGCTGTCGCCATCGATGCTGTAACGCAGCTGCCAGCTGCGCTCGCCGCGTTCGAGGAAGTCGTTGATGAAGGTCCAGTTGAAGACGTTGCCGTCGGTGCCGCCGGGCCATGGCATGGCGCTGGGTCCGGACAGCTTCTGATAGCCGGCACCGAATTCATGACCACCGGTGCGCCAGGACACCATGCTGCTGAACATGCGGTTGTCGATCGGGCCGGCGCGCGACTGGCCGACATCGTCGGTGCGGAAATAGCGCAGATCCACGCGCAGACGGTCCTTGCCGAACATCTGGGTCTGGATCAGGTTGTACAGCTGCTGGCGGTAGATGTCTTCCATCAACGCGCCCTGATAACGCAGCTGGGTAGTCGGGGCCAGCGTATAGGTCGCCGAGACCAGATTGAACGCATCCGAATCCGGCGTCCCGAGAAAGCGACGGTTCTTGTTGGTCAGGGTGATCGGCACGCGCGAATCGCCGTCGCGATACCAGGCACTGGTGAAGCGGGCGAGCAGCAGGTCGAGCTTGGGCACATCCTTGGATTCCAGGGTCACGCCCTGAAACGTCTCCGGCATGATGCGGGTGATGCTGGCGCGCACCAGCGGCTCATTGGGAATGAAGCTGCCCCATTTCAATTCGGTCTGCGAGGCGCGCAGCTTGAGCGTCGGTGCCACCCGCACCAATGCATGCTGCGCGGTGCCGTCGTCGTTGTTGGGCAGCAGGCCGGTGCCGCCTTCGGCACGCACGCCATCGAGCTTGAAATCGCCGATACCCAGCAGGTCCAGTCCCGCGCCGACGGAGCCGCGGGTATAGCCGCTCCTGGCATCGATCACGAAGCCTTGCGCCCATTCGGCCCGCTTGCCCTGCCCTTGGCCGCTGCGGAAGTCGCGGTTGTAATAGAAATTGAGTGCGGTGACCTCGGCCGTGGCGCCATTCCAGAATCCCTCATCGGGCTGTTGCGCACGCGCACGCCCGGCCACGCCGACCGCCAGCAGCGCAACGCCGCTGATTGCCATCACGCTTTTCATTGCTCGGTTCTCCAACTGCGGTGAACTGGCGGTCATGCGCTGCTGCCGGTGCATCGGCAGCAGTGCATCGAGGCGCTTCAGCGCACCAGGCAGGGCCGCTTGTTGTCGAAGGTCCAGTTGGGGATCAGCGCCTGCATGGCGGCGGCATCGTCGCGCGCGCCCAGGCTCAGACGCTGGTAGGTGCGATGCGCCGCTTCCAGCGCATCCATGTCCAGCTCCACGCCCAGACCGGGCTTTGCCGGCACCTGGATCTGGCCGCCTTGGATCTGCAGCGGCGTGCGGGTCAGGCGTTGGCCGTCCTGCCAGATCCAGTGCGTATCGATCGCCGTCACCTGCCCCGGTGCGGCGGCGGCCACATGGGTGAACATGGCGAGCGAAATATCGAAATGGTTGTTGGAATGCGAACCCCAGGTCAGGCCCCAGTCGCGGCACAGTTGCGCCACCCGCACCGAGCCTTGCAGCGTCCAGAAATGCGGGTCGGCCAGCGGGATATCCACCGACTGCAGCTGGATGGCGTGGCCCATCTGGCGCCAGTCGGTGGCGATCATGTTGGTGGCCGTCGGCAGGCCGGTGGCGCGACGGAATTCGGCCATGACCTCGCGGCCGGAATAGCCCTGCTCGGCTCCGCACGGGTCCTCGGCATAGGCCATCACGCCATGCATGTCGCGACACAGCGCGATGGCCTGTGCCAGCGACCACGCCCCGTTGGGGTCCAGGGTGATGCGCGCCTGCGGAAAGCGCGCATGCAGCGCATGGATCGCCTCGATCTCGTCCTCGCCGCGCAACACGCCGCCCTTGAGCTTGAAATCGCGGAAACCGTATCTGGCGTAGGCCGCTTCGGCCAGCCGCACCACCGCGGACGGCGTCAGTGCCTCCTGGTCGCGCACGGCCTCCCAGGCATCGGTGGCAGCGCTGCCGTCGCGGTAGTCGAGCCCGGTCTTGCGGCGCTCGCCGATGAAGAACAGGTAGCCCAACACGTCCACCGCATCGCGTTGCTGGCCTTCGCCGAGCAGCGCGGCCACCGGTTGGTCCAGGAACTGCCCGAGCAGGTCCAGCAGTGCCGCTTCGATGGCGGTCACCGCATGGATGGTGATGCGCAGATCGAAGGTCTGCAGGCCGCGTCCGGCGCTGTCGCGGTCGGCGAAGGCGGTGCGCACCTGATTGAGGATGCGCTGGTAGTCGGCGATGGAACGGTCGCGAATCAGCGCGGCCGCCTCGTTCAACAGGCCGGCGATGGCCTCGCCGCCCGGCACCTCGCCCACGCCGGTGCGCCCGGACGAATCGCGCAGCACCAAGACATTGCGGGTGAAGTACGGCGCGTGCGCGCCACTGAGGTTGAGCAGCATGCTGTCCTGGCCGGCCACCGGCACCACGCGGATGTCGGTGATGCGCGGCGTGGCGCCGATGCCTGCAGCAGAAGTATGGATGTTCATCAAGGCTCTCCGAAGACGGTCAACGCGATGCGGGCATGGGCGCGGCCGGGCCACCCGGAGGGGCCTTCAGTTCCACGCGCTTGATTTGCCCGACCACGAACAGATAGGACACCACCGCCAGCAGGGCATTGAACCCGACGAAGACCAGCGCCCACTCGAAGGTGCCGGTGGTGGACACGATGTAGCCAATGACAATTGGCGTGGTGATGCCGGCGATGTTGCCGAAGGTGTTGAACAGGCCACCGGACAGGCCGGCGATTTCCTTGGGCGAGGTATCGGCCACCACTGCCCAGCCCAGGGCCCCGATGCCCTTGCCGAAGAAGGCCAGTGCCATCAGCCCCACGACCATCCATTCGGCCTGCACGTAGTTGCAGCCGATCATCGTCACCGACATCAGCATGCCCACCACAATTGGCGTCTTGCGCGCGGCAGTGAGCGAATACCCGCGCCGCACCATGCGGTCGGACACATAGCCACCCAACACGCCGCCGACGAAGCCGCACACCGCCGGCAACGAGGCCACGAAGCCCGCCTCCAGGATCGACATGCCGCGTTCCTTGACCAGGTACACCGGGAACCAGGTCAGGAAAAAATAGGTCAGCGTGGTGATGCAGTACTGGCCGATATACACGCCCAGCAGCATGCGATTGCACAGCAACTGCTTGGCGTAATGCCACTGCGTGCCCTTGGGCTGGCTGCCGGGCTTGGCGCCCTGCTCCATGTCCACCAGTGCGCCGTTGCGCTGGATGTAGTCCAGCTCCTGCGCACTCAGGCGCGGATGTTCGCGTGGGGCATAGATGGTCTTGCGCCATACCAATGCCAGCAGGATGCCCACCCCGCCCATCACCAGGAACACATGCTCCCAGCCCCAGGCATGCACCAGCCAGCCCATCAGCGGCGCAAACGCCACCGTGGCGAAGTACTGCGCGGAATTGAAGATGGACGCGGCCAGGCCGCGCTCGGCGGTGGGAAACCAGGCCGCCACGATGCGGCTGTTGCCGGGGAACGACGGCGCTTCGGCAATGCCCACCAGAAAGCGCAGCACGAACAGCGTGGTCACCGCCCAGGCCACCGGCACCCAGCCGATGAAGCCCTGCAACGCGGTGAACAGCGACCAGATCAGCAGCGACAGGCCATACACGCGGCGCGACCCGAAGCGATCGAGCAACCAGCCGCCGGGAATCTGCCCGGCCACATAGGCCCAGCCGAACGCGGAGAAGATGAAGCCCATCTGCAGCGCGTCGATGCCCAGTGCATCCTGGACCGCAGAACCGGCGATGGACAAGGTGGCGCGATCGGCATAGTTGATCGTGGTCACCACGAACAGCATCAACAGGATCAGATACCGCCTGCGCGGAACCGTCGGTGCGCCGACTGTCGTTGAACCGACCGTTTTTGAATCGATAGCCATCATCGTTCCTCACCTATGACGATGGAAGCGCACTGCGCTTCGGTATTCCAAATGGGCCTGCGGTTGGCATGCCGGACCCTCCTCCGGCACGCCTCAGGCAACGTTGCGAACGGCTCGGTCAGTCGTGGCCCAAGGCGCCATCCACGCGCCGCCACAGGCCCAGCGGATTGCCATGCGCCACCGCCGCCGGCAGCAGCGCGGCCGGCAGGTCCTGGTAGCAGACCGGGCGAAGGAAACGATCGATCGCCAGCGTGCCCACCGAGGTGCTGCGGCTATCGGAGGTGGCCGGGAACGGGCCGCCGTGCACCATGGCGTGGCAGACCTCCACGCCGGTGGGCCAATCGTTGACCAGGATGCGGCCGGCCTTGCGCTCGAGCACCGGCAGCAATGCCGCCGCCAGCGCGGTGTCGCCCTCGTCCATCTGCAAGGTGGCGGTGAGCTGGCCTTCCAGCGCCTCGCTCAATGCACGCAACTGGGCGATGTCCTTGCAACGCACCAGCAGCGAGGAGGCACCGAACACTTCGGCCTGCAGCGCTTCATCGGCCAGGAAGGCATCGGCATCGGTGCCGAACAACGCCGCCGGGCAACGCCCGGTGTCTGCCGCCGCGCCACGTGCCAGGGTGGCGACCTGCGGATGCGCAGCCAGGCGTTGCACGCCTTGCGCATATGCCTGGCCGATGCCGGCGGTGAGCATCGCCGCCGGCGCCACCTCCTGCAGCGCCTGCGTTGCCGAGGCGATGAAGGCATCCAGCGCTGGCGAATCGATCGCCAGCAGCAGGCCGGGGTTGGTGCAGAACTGTCCCGCGCCCAGGGTGAGCGAGCCCACGAACGCCTTGCCCAGTGCCGGCGCGCGCGCTTGGAGCGCATGCGGCAACAGATAGACCGGGTTGATCGCGCTCATTTCCGCATACACCGGAATCGGCTCGCGGCGTGCAGAGGCGATCTGCATCAAGGCCATGCCGCCGGCACGCGAGCCAGTGAAGCCCACGGCCTTGATGCGTGCATCGGCCACCAGCTGCGCGCCGATCTCGATGCCGGCGTCGAACAGCAGCGAGAACACCCCTTCGGGCAGACCGCACTGCGCCACCGCCGCCTGGATCGCGCGGCCCACCAGCTCGGACGTGCCAGGATGGGCGCCATGCGCTTTCACCACGACCGGGCAACCGGCCGCCAGGGCGGAGGCGGTATCGCCGCCGGCCACCGAGAACGCCAGCGGGAAGTTGCTGGCACCGAACACCGCCACCGGCCCCAGCGCGATATGACGCTGGCGCAGATCCGCACGCGGCAGCGGCGTGCGCTGTGGCATGGCGGGGTCGATGCGCGCCTGCAGCCAGCTGCCTTCGCGCACCACGTTGGCGAACAGCCGCAGCTGGCCCACGGTGCGTGCGCGCTCGCCTTCCAGCCGTGCACGCGGCAGCCCACTCTCGCGCATGGCACGTTCGATCAGCGCATCGCCCAGTGCCAGGATCTGTTCGGCGATGGTCTCCAGAAAGCCGGCGCGCACTTCCAGCGAGGTGTCGCGGTAAGGATCGAACGCCGCGTGCGCCAGCGCGCAGGCCTGCTCCAGGTCCTGTGCGCTGGCCGAGGCGAACACCGGCTGCAGCGCTTGGCCACTGGCCGCATCCAGCCCCTGAAACACCGTACCGGCACCGGGCACGCTGCGCTGGCCGATCAACGATTCACCCTGGATGGCATGCATCAGCGGCGCCCTCCGATCAGTTGCTTGAGCTGGGCGAATTCGTCCTCGGTGAGGTCGGCCAATGGCGTGCGCACCGGGCCGGCCGGGCGGCCCACCGCGCGCATGCCGGCCTTGACGATGGATACCGCATAGCCGGCGCGGCGATTGCGCAGCACCGTGTACGGCAGCACGAAGTCGTTGAGCTCGCGGTAGATGGTGGCGTGGTCGCGCGCGCGCACCGCCGCGTAGAACGCCAGCGCCCACTCGGGGAGGAAGTTGAAGATGGCCGACGAATAGGTGGTGACGCCCATTTCCAGATACGGCAGCGCGAAGGTTTCGGCCGTCGGCAAGCCGCCCACGTACAGCAGCCGGTCGCCCAGCCGCGCATAGATGCGGGTCATGCGATCCACATCGCCGATGCCGTCCTTGTAGCCCACCAGGTTGGGGCAGCGTTCGGCCACGCGCGCCAGGGTTACATCGTCGAGCCTGGCGTTGGCGCGGCCATAGACGATCACGCCCAGCTTGGTCGCCTTGCAGACGCGCTCGACATGCTCGGCCACGCCGTCGGCATCGCACTCGGTCAGGTATGGCGGAAATAGCAGGATGCCGTCGGCGTCGTTGCGTTCGGCGGCCTGCGCCATCTCGATGGCGATCGCGGTGCCGTAGCCGGCCGGCGCAATCACCGGCATGCGCCCGGCGGTCTGGCTCACCGCGGCACGTACGGCGCGGTTGACCTCCTCCAGGCTCAGCGAAAACAGCTCGCCGGTGCCGCCGGCAGCAAACAACCCGGCCGCCGGATGCGAGGACAGCCAGTCCAGGTTGGTGCGATAGGCCGGCTCGTCGAACGCCAGCTCGGCATCGAAATGGGTGACCGGAAACGACAGCAACCCGGCGCCAAGCGCCTGGGCCATTTCGGACGGGGTGTATCTGCTGCTCATCGGACAAACGCTCCTGGGCGGGGGATGGGCTGATCCTAGGAACGCAGATCGTTGCTGGTCCAAACCAAATTACGTATTGTTTGATACACGATTCGAATCAGTCGCTTCATGGATGACGCCAAACCGGCGCAAATGGCTGCTTTGCAACGATTTTCTGTGACCCACGTAATTATGAATGCTCGTGCCCGGTGTCGGTGTCTTGCCGGCGTGCCGCGTATTCATCCGCGCACCGTGCGCCAAGATGTTGCACGTGCAGCATCGAATTCATCCAAATCGCCCGTCGAGAGGCCGCTTCATGTTCGATCTGCCCCAGCTGCGCTGCTTCGTCGCCGTTGCCGACGAGCTCCACTTCCGTCGCGCGGCCGAGCGCCTGAACATGACCCAGCCACCGCTGAGCCGGCAGATCCAGCTGCTCGAGCACAGCGTCGGTACCACCTTGCTGGAGCGCAACAGCCGGCACGTGCGGCTGACCCAGGCCGGGCGCAGCCTGCTGGCCGAGGCGCGCGCGATCCTGCGCATGGCTGAGAACGCGGGCCTGCGTGCACGCCGGATCGGCACCGGCGATGCCGGCAGCGTCTCGGTGGGCTTCACTGCCGGCGCCAGCTATCGCTTCCTGCCCGAGGCCATCGCGCGCTGGCGCAGCGAGGCACCGGATGTGGACCTGCAGCTGAAGGAAATGGTCAGCCTGGCGCAGCTGGATGCGCTGGACGCAGGGCGGCTGGATATCGGCCTGCTGCGCCCGCCGATCCAGCGCCCTGTCCTGCACAGCCGCTGCGTAGCGCGCGAGCCGCTGATCGCCGCGTTGCCCGAGGACGCACCGCTGGCACGTCACGACAGCCTGCGCCTGCAGGATTTCGACGGCCAGCCGCTGGTCAATTACGCGCCCGATGAAGCGCGCTACTTCTACGATCTGCTGGCGCAGCTGTTCGGCAGCCGCGGCATCGCGCCGCGCTCGGTGCAATACGTCAGCCAGATCCATTCGGTGCTGGCGCTGGTGCGCGGTGGCATGGGTATGGCATTGGTGCCCGAAGGCGCCAGCGGCCTGCGCTACGCCGGCATCGTGTACCTGCCGCTGCGCGAGGAGGCGCCGGCCACGCCGGTGGAATTGCATCTGGCGTGGAAGCAGGACAACGACAATCCGGCACTACGCCGGCTGATCACCTGAGTTCTGCGAGCGCGCTGGTCACCCAGGACTGTGCACTGCCACCGTCACGCAGTGATGCGCGCCCAGGGTTTCTGCGTCGGCCTCGGCCGACTCGCGCGCGATCCGGAGTGTCCCCAAAGCGGGTGCAGCGCATGTCTTGCGGTCCAATCGAGACTGCGCCCCGATACGAACGCGGTGCACGACTACGTCGAGTGCTGACTTCACATTGGTTGCGCGCACCCGCAGGGCGCGCAGTTTCTGACGTCGTGAGCACGCGGCGCTTGCAGCGCAACTTACGATGGGCACGGTGCGTCACGCCGGCTGCGTCGTTCGCACTGCAACGCACTGAAGCGATCAACGCACTGCGTTCTCATGGCGCGCGCCGTCGCGCAAGCCGATCCAACCGGCCTGCTGCGGCGCTTGGCAGGGTCGGGCTCCGGCCTACTGCCGCCCCACGCTCTGCACCACATGCAGGCGGCGCAGCCGGCGCATCACTTCGGCCAGATGGCGGCGGTCGCGCACCTGGATGTTGAAGCGCAACACCGCGGCATTGAAATCGCGGTCCAGATAATCCACCCGTTCGATATTGGACTGGCTCTGCGCGATCGCCGCAGCCAGCTGCGCCAGCACGCCGGTGCGGTTTTCCACCTCCACGATCAGCGCAGTGTCGTAGTCGCCGCTGACGTTGGAGTCCCAGTCGATCGGCACCCAGCGCTCGGGCGATTTGCGCAACTCGGCCAGGTTCGGGCAATCCAGCCGGTGCACCACGATACCCTTGCCGGCGGTGTGGTAGCCCATGATCTCGTCGCCGGGAATCGGCTGGCAGCAATTGGCGAAGCTGATCACGCCGCGCTCGCTGCCGTCGATCAGGATCTTTTCGTGCGAATGCTTGGAATGCCCGCCACCGCGCAGTTCGGCGTAGGCCATCAGCGCCTGCGCGGCCTGGGTGGGCATCCAGTTGCCCAGCGCCACGTCGGCCAGCAGCGCTTCCAGGCGCGGGTAGCGATGTTCGGTGAGGAAGGCGTCCAGGCGGCCCTTGGGCAGCCGCTCCAGCGAGGAATCCATCGCTTCCAGCGCGCGGTCGAGCATGCGGTGGCCCAGTTGTACGGCGTCTTCGTGTTCGAGCTGCTTGAGCTGGTGGCGGATCGCCGTGCGCGCCTTGCTGCTGACCACAAATTCCAGCCACTGCGGCTTGGGCGTGGCCGAACGCGCGGTGATGATCTCCACCGCCTGCCCGCTGACCAGCTTGGTGCGCAACGGCACCAGCTTCTTGTCCACGCGCGAGGCCACCGCGCGGTTGCCCACGTCGGTATGCACCGCATAGGCGAAATCCAGCGCGGTGGAATTGCGTGGCAATGCCAGGATCTTGCCCTTGGGCGTGAACAGATAGACCTCGTCCGGGAACAGGTCCACCTTGACGTTGTCCAGGAACTCCAGCGACGAACCGGCGGCGCGTTGCGAATCGATCAGCTCCACGATCCAGTCGTGCGCACGGCTCTGCGCGCTGTTGGGCGCGGCCGAACCCACCTTGTAGGTCCAGTGCGCCGCCACGCCGCGCTCGGCGATCAGGTCCATCTCTTCGGTGCGGATCTGCACCTCGATCGGCGAGCCGTACGGCCCGAACAACACCGTGTGCAAGGACTGATAACCGTTGGCCTTCGGGATCGCGATGAAATCGCGGAAGCGCCCGTCCAGCGGCTTGAAGGTGGCATGCACCGCGCCCAGTGCGTGGTAGCAATCGGCCACCGTGCGCACCACCAGGCGGAAGCCGAACACGTCCATCACCTGGTCGAAGGACTTGTTCTCTTCGTGCATCTTCGAATAGATGCTCCACGGCGTCTTGATGCGGCTGACCAGACGGTGCTCCAGCCCTTCCTTGGCCAGCCGCTGGCTCAGTTGCACCTCCACCTGCGCCATCGATTCGCGCCGCACCACCGGCTGGCTGCGGATATGTTTTTCGATGATGGCGTGACGCCAGGGATACAACGCGCGGAAGCCCAGGTTCTGCAGCTCGGACTTGATCAGGCTCATGCCCAGGCGCTGGGCGATGGGCGCGTAGATCTCCAGCGTCTCACGCGCGATGCGGCCGCGCGCCTCGGTGCTCTGCGCGCCCAGCGTGCGCATGTTGTGCAGGCGGTCGGCCAGCTTGATCATGATCACGCGCAGGTCGCGCGACATCGCCAGCAGCATCTTGCGGAAGCTTTCGGCAGCCGCTTCCTGGCGGTCGCGGAACTTGAGCTTGTCCAGCTTGGTGACGCCATCGACCAGCTCGGCCACCGCTTCGCCGAATTCGGAGGCCAGCTCTTCGCGCGTCAGCGGCGTGTCTTCGATGGTGTCGTGCAGGATCGCGGCGATCAGCGATTCCATATCCAGGCCCAGCTCGGCCAGCACACCGGCCACGGCCACCGGGTGAGTGATGTAGGGCTCGCCGGATTTGCGGGTCTGGCCCGCATGCGCGGTGGCGCCCACTTCCCAGGCGCGGCGCAGGATCGGCAGCTGCTCCTTGGGCAGGTAGCTGGCAGCGCGCTCGAAGTGCAGGACGTAGTCGGGAATCGCCGGGTCGGAGGACGGGGTCGTCGCCACGCTCGCCTGGGCAGTGGGGCCTGGGTTCATGGCGGAAGACTATGCCAGTGGCCGGTTTGCGGCAATGCGGCACGTGAACGCGCAAGCATGCCGGAGGCAAGGGCGCGGGCTGCCGGGGCGAGGCACGGCACCGAACCGCCACCCTGCGCTATTGCCCATTCCATGCAACATTTGCCCGGACGCTATACTCCAGGACCGTTGCCCGTGGCGAGACGCCGACCGATGCACGCCCGACCTGGCCTGATCATCTTCGACTGCGACGGCGTGCTGGTCGACAGCGAACCGCTGGCCTGCGCGGTGCTGGCGCAGACGCTGCGACGGCATGGCGTGGACATGGACGCCACTGCGGTCAAGCAGCGCTTTCTCGGGCGTCGCCTGGCCAGCGTACGTGCGCATGCCCAGACGCTGGGCATCGCCTTGCCCGACACCTTCGAGGCCGATCTCAACACCGAACTGCTGGCGCGCCTGCGCAGCGAACTGCAGCCGGTTCCCGGCGTGGCCGCGCTGCTGCAGGCGCTGGACCGGCCGCTGTGCGTGGCCTCGTCCAGTCATCTGGAACGGGTCCGGCTGTGCCTGCAGGTCACCGGACTGGCGCGTTACTTCGGCCCGCACCTGTACACCGCCGAGCGCGTGGCGCAGGGCAAGCCGGCGCCGGACCTGTTCCTGTTCGCCGCCGACGGCATGCAGGTCGCGCCCGGCAACTGCCTGGTGATCGAAGACAGCCCCAGCGGCCTGCAGGCGGCCCGCGCGGCCGGCATGCAGGGCTGGGGATTCAGCGGTGGCAGCCACCACGGCGCGACAGCCGATGCCAGCGCGTCGCTGGCCGCCGCCGGCGCGGTGCGCGTGTTCGACAGCATGGCGGCCGTGTCCGCTGCGCTGGATGCCGCCGGCTGCGTACGCCCGGGCACTGCGTTAGGCTGAGACGTCCACGCGTCCACATGTGAAAGATGGCCAACTCCGACAGCGACACCACGCGACTCGACGCCGCTGCCCGTGCCGGCTGGCTGTACTACATCGCAGGCAACACCCAGGACGAAATCGCCCGCAAGCTCAAGGTCTCGCGGGCCACCGCGCAGCGGCTGGTGTCGTTGTGCCTGAGCCAGCGCCTGATCACCTTTCGCCTGGAACACCCGATCGCCGCCTGCATGGATCTGGCCGCGCAGCTGCAGGATCGCTTCGGCATCGGCTATTGCGAAGTGGCGCCCACCGATCCGGCCGATCCGGGCCTGGTCACCGGCGTGGCCGAGCGTGCGGCCGCATTGCTGGAATCCACGCTGCGCAGCGACACCCCGAGCATCATCGGCATCGGCACCGGCCGCTCGATGCGCGCGGCGGTGGAACGGATTCCGGCGATGCAGACCCGCAATCACCAGCTGGTGTCGCTGGTCGGCAATATCTCCCCGGACGGCTCGGCGAGCCCGTTCGATGCGGTGGCGCGCCTGGCCGACCTGACCGGCGCCCAGCACTACCCGATGCCGCTGCCGGTGTTCCTGTCCTCGCAGACCGAGCGCAAGAGCTTGCTGGGCATCGAGGTGGTGCGCAGGGTCCGCGCGATCGCCGACAAGGCCGATCTGCGCCTGGTCGGCGTCGGCCAGCTCGACCAGACCGCTCCGCTGCATGTGGACGGATTCATCAGCCGCACCGAACTGCTGGAACTGATCCGCCTGGGCGCCGTGGGCGAGGTCATCGGCTGGGCGATCAATGCCGATGGCGAGATCATCGAGGGCGGCAGCAACCTGCGCCTGACCAGCGTGCCGCACAGCGTGCCGTCGCGCAGCCTGACCATCGGCGTGGCCGCGGGCACGGTCAAGGTGGGGCCGATCAAGGCCGCCCTGAAGGGCCGCATCCTCAATGGCCTGATCACCGACGAGCACACGGCCAAGGCCTTGCTCGCCAGCTGAGGCACGCCCTCGCGCAGCGGCGCAAGACGGTTCATTCGTGAGGTTTTCATCCGGCTGCGGGCGCCCTGGCGTGCGCGGCGATGCTGCGTTGCACGATCGAAAGTGCTTTACAGCGTGCCGACAGCGTGGGCATATGCGCATCACACGGGCATTTGCTCAAGCAACCTCGACCCGAGGCACCGGTATGAACACTTCGATCAAGTTGCTGACCTGCGTGGGACTGAGCACCGCACTGGCCGGTTGCGGTGGTGGCGGCCAACAGGATGGCGATGCGGCGGCCAGGCAGGACACGCTGGTGATCGCCACCGTCAACAACGGCGACATGATCCGCATGCAGAAGCTCACCGCCGACTTCACCGCCAGGCATCCGGACATCAAGCTGGAGTGGGTGACGCTGGAGGAAAACGTGCTGCGCCAGCGCGTGACCACCGACATCGCCACCCAGGGCGGGCAATTCGATGTGCTGACCATCGGCACCTACGAGGTGCCGATCTGGGCCGAGCGCGGTTGGCTCAAGCCGCTGAGCTTCGACGCCGACTACGACGTGGACGACCTGATGCCGCAGATCCGCGATGCGGTCAGCGACAAGGGCAAGCTGTACGCAGCGCCGTTCTACGCCGAAGGCTCGATGCTGATGTATCGCACCGACCTGCTGCAGAAGGCCGGCCTGCAGATGCCGGCGCAGCCGTCGTGGAGTTTCGTGGCCGATGCCGCGCGCAAGCTCACCGACAAGCAGAACGGCGTGTATGGCATCTGCCTGCGCGGCAAGGCTGGCTGGGGCGAGAACATGGCCTTGATCAGCGCGATGGGCAATGCCTTCGGTGCGCGCTGGTTCGACGAGCAGTGGAAGCCGCAGTTCGACCAGCCGGAATGGAAGGCCGCGTTGCAGACCTACGTGGATGTCATGCAGCAGGCCGGCCCGCCCGGCGCGGCCTCCAACGGCTTCAACGAGAATCTGGCGCTGTTCAACGCCGGCAAGTGCGCCATGTGGGTGGATGCCACGGTGGCGGCCTCTTTCATCAGCAACCCGAGCGAATCCAAGGTGGCCGACAAGGTCGGCTTCGCGCCTGCGCCCGATGCCGGCAAGGGCAAGACTACCGGCTGGCTGTGGGCCTGGAATCTGGCGATCCCGGCCAGTTCCAGGAAGGCAGACAAGGCGCAGGCCTTCATCGCCTGGGCTACCGGCAAGCACTACATCGACCTGGTCGCCGCCAAGGACGGTTGGGTCAACGTACCACCGGGCACGCGTCAATCGCTGTATGCCAACTCCGAGTATCTGAAGGCCGCGCCGTTCGCCAAGCCGACCCTGGCCGCCATCCAGGGCGCCGACACCCATCACCCCGCGGTCAAGCCGGTGCCCTATGTCGGCGTGCAGTACGTGGCCATCCCGGAATTCCAGTCGATCGGCACCACGGTCGGCCAGCAGTTCTCTGCGGCGCTCACCGGCTCGGTCAGCGTGGACGACGCGCTGAAGAACGCCCAGGCCAGCACCGAGCGCGAAATGCTGCGCGCCGGCTACCCGAAGAAGTAACGCCTACCTTTCCGTGCGGTACGCCGCACGGCCTGGATCCCGCTGCACGCTCGGCGCAGGCGCGCCGGGCCTCATCACGCGAGGCACTCGATGAAGATCAGGCACACTCTTGCTGCGCTGCCGGCCATTGCCGCCAGCCTGCTCTGCGCCCCCGCGCAGGCCGCCGATGCATTCGACCCGGGCAAGCATATCGGCGGCGACTGGGGCGGGGCGCGCAGCGCACTGGCCGAACAGGGCGTGGAATTCAAGCTGGCCCATTTCAGCCAGACCGCGCACAACCTCGCCGGCGGGGAACGCGAGACCACCGCCTACGCCGATCAATTCTTTCTGGGCGGCTACGGCGACCTGGACAGGCTCTGGGGCTGGACCGGCGCCGATTTCAAACTGGAGATCACCAACCGCAATGGCGATCTGATCAACACCAAGGCCGGCATTCCCACCCTGTTGCAGGCACAGCAGATCTTCGGCCGCGGCCCGGTCACGCGCCTGACCCAGTTCTCGCTGACCCAGCGCCTGCTCGACGACCGCCTGTCGCTGAAGGCCGGCCGCATCTACCCCAGCGCGGACTTCTTCGCGTTGAACTGCAACTTCCAGCACCTGAGCTTCTGCAGCGGCGGCTCGTCCAACACCATCAGCAACAACTGGTATGGCGACCCGCTCAGTGCCTGGGGCGGCGTGCTCACCTTCAGCCCGGACAAGCGCTGGTTATTCCGCGTCGGCGGCTACGATGCCAACCCGCAGAACCGCTCCACCGACCAGGGCCTGAAACTGCGCACCGCAGGCGACGACCACGGCACGCTGATGGTGGCCGAGGTGGAATTCAAACCCGACTACGGCAATGGCATCGATGGCGATTACCGCATCGGCGCGGTGCGCAACAGCAACGATCAACCCCGGGTCTACAACCAGATCGGCCTGCCCACCAGCCTGAGCGCCAGCCCGGCCACCTTGCAGGACACCGATCGCGCGTTCTACGCCAACCTCGAACAGCAACTCACCAGCAACGGGGAAGGCGGCGGCCTGCGCATCTTCGCCAGCCTCATCGATGCCGACGACGAGGTCAGCACGGTGGGCCAGGTGGTGGCGCTCGGCGCGTTCTGGAAGGGCGTGTTTCCCACACGGCCGAACGACCGCATCGGCCTGGCATTCGGCCGCAATGCGCTCAGCGACCGCTTGCGCAGCGCCCAGCGTGCCTACAACCAGCGCCTGCCGAGCGGCGCGGGCGCGATCGAGGTGCAGCGCTACGAGTATCCGATCGAACTCAATTACAACCTTGCCGTGAGCCGCGGCATCGAGATCATGCCCAGCGTGCAGTACATCCGGCATCCCGGCGGGCGCGATGTCGATCACGCCACCCTGCTCGGCCTGCAGGTCAGCCTGAACTTCTAGTCGCGCAGCGCCGGCTGCCGCCTGCGCACGCGCAGCGGGCCAAGTCGTTCCCATAACCATCGCGCACTGTCATCCGCAACCTTCGCCGCCCCTGCAACGGACCTTCCGATGGCCACGCAGCAAACCCAACGCCTCGCCCGCTTCCTGATCGCGCCGTCGATCCTGTTGTTGCTGGCGTGGATGATCGTGCCGCTGGCGATGACCGTGTGGTTCTCCACGCTGCATTACGACCTGCTCAACCCGGACAAGACCTTCGTCGGGCTGGGCAACTTCCGCTACTTCCTCAGCAACCCTGCCTTCTTCTCCTCGCTCGGCAACACCTTGCTGCTGGTCGGCTCGGTGCTGGCGATCACTGCCGGATGCGGCGTGCCGATCGCCTTGCTGCTCGACCAGGCGTTCGTGGGCCGGCGCATCGTGCGCCTGTTGCTGATCGCCCCCTTCTTCGTGATGCCCACGGTCAGTGCGCTGATCTGGAAGAACCTGCTGATGCATCCGGTGTCCGGCTTGCTGGCCTGGCTATGGCAATCGCTGGGGCTGACGCCGATCGACTGGTTCACCCAATACCCGATGCTGTCGATCATCCTGATCGTGGCCTGGCAGTGGCTGCCGTTCTCGGTGCTGATCCTGTTGACCGCGCTGCAATCGCTGGACGAGGAACAGCAGGAAGCGGCGTTGATGGATGGTGCCGGTGTATTCGACCGCTTCTTCCATCTCACCCTGCCGCATCTTGCGCGCCCGCTGACCATCGTGGTGCTGATCGAAACCATCTTCCTGCTGACGGTGTTCGTGGAGATCTACGTCACCACCGGCGGCGGCCCGGGCATGCAGACCACCAACCTGGCCTACCTGATCTATTCGCAGGCGCTGCTGCAGTACGACGTCGGCGCCGCCTCCGCCGGCGGCCTGATCGCGGTAGTGCTGGCCAACCTGGCGGCGATCTTCCTGGTCCGCATCGTCGGCAAGAACCTGGAGACCTGAGATGGCCCGTCGCGCGCCCGCCATGCAAGTGCTTGCCACCACCCTCGCCGCCTGGGTGGTGGGTGGGGTGATGTTCTTCCCGATCCTGTGGATGCTGCTGACCAGCTTCAAGAGCGAGATCGACGCATTCTCCACTCCGCCCAGTTTCCTGTTCTTCCACTGGACGCTGGAAAACTACGCCGCCGTACAGGCCCGCAGCGATTACCTCGCGCATGCGTGGAATTCGGTGGTGGTGGCACTGGGCTCCACGTTGATCGCGCTGGCGATCGCCATCCCCGCGGCCTGGTCGATGGCCTTCGCACCGACCCGGCGCACCCGCAGCATCCTGCTGTGGATGCTGTCGACCAAGATGCTGCCGCCGGTGGGCGTGCTGGTGCCGATCTACCTGCTGTACCGCGACTGGGGCCTGCTGGATACCCAACTCGGCCTGGTGATCGTGCTGTGCCTGGGCAACCTGCCGATCATGGTGTGGATGCTGTTCAACTACTTCAAGGACATCCCCAGGGACATCCTGGAAGCGGCGCGCATGGACGGCGCCACCATCGGCAAGGAGATCCTCTACATCCTGGCGCCGATGGCACTGCCCGGCATCGCCTCCTCGCTGCTGCTCAACGTGATCCTGGCCTGGAACGAGGCGTTCTGGTCGCTGAATCTGTCCTCGTCCAAGGCCGCGCCGTTGACCGCCTTCATCGCGTCCTATTCGAGCCCGGAAGGCCTGTTCTGGGCCAAGTTGTCGGCTGCCTCGACCATGGCGATCGCACCGATCCTGGTGCTGGGCTGGTTCTGCCAGAAGCAACTGGTGCGCGGGCTGACCTTCGGCGCCGTGAAATAACTCACTCAACGCAACAGGTGGTTCATGGGACGCATCACGCTGCAAGCTGTCAGCAAATCCTTCGGCGACACGCAGGTCATCCACGGCGCGGACCTGGAGATCGACGACGGCAAGTTCGTGGTCTTCGTCGGCCCGTCCGGTTGCGGCAAGACCACCTTGTTGCGGCTGATCGCCGGTCTGGAAGACGTCAGCGGCGGGCGCATCCTGATCGATGGCGACGATGTCACCAAGCTGCCGCCGGCCCGGCGCGGGCTGTCGATGGTGTTCCAGTCGTATGCGCTGTATCCGCACATGAGCGTGCGCAAGAACATCGCCTTCGGGCTGAAGATGGCGCGCGTGCCCAAGGCCGAGATCGAGCGGCGCGTGGCGCAGGCCGCCACGGTGCTCAACCTCACCGACTATCTGGACCGCAGGCCCGGCCAGTTGTCCGGCGGCCAGCGCCAGCGCGTGGCGATCGGCCGCGCCATCGTGCGCGAACCCAAGGGCTTTTTGTTCGACGAACCGCTGTCCAACCTGGATGCCGCCTTGCGCGTGCAGATGCGCCTGGAAGTCACCCGCCTGCAGAAACACCTCAGGACCACCGCGGTCTACGTCACCCACGATCAGGTCGAGGCGATGACCATGGCCGACGAGATCGTGGTGCTGCAGGCTGGGCGTATCGAGCAGGTCGGCACGCCGCTGGAACTCTACGAGCGCCCGGCCAATGTCTTCGTGGCCGGCTTCATCGGCTCCCCACGCATGAACCTGCTGCAGGGCGAGGTGGCCGCGCGCCATGGCGCGGTCACGCTCGGCGTGCGTCCGGAACATATCGCCGTGCACCGCGGCAGCACTGCGGCCGCTGCCGGCGGCGAAGCCTGGCAGGGCAGCGTGCTCCAGGCCGAACACCTGGGCAGCGACACCTTCGTCTATGTGGAGATCCCCGGCGTGGGCACCGTGGATGCGCGCTGTACCGGCGACCTGCGCGTTGCCGTGGGCGACACCGTCACCTTGCTGCCCGACCCGCAGCACCTGCATCGCTTCGACGCCGGCCAGCAGGCCATGCGCTGAGCGCTGCAGCGTTCACCCGTTCACTCCCCCACGTGCAAGACCCAGCAGGAGACATGCGATGTATCTGGACAAGTTCAAACTCGATGGCCGCGTGGCGGTCGTCACCGGCGGCGGCCGCGCGATCGGCCTGGCCATCTGCGATGCGCTGGCCGAAGCCGGCGCCCAGGTGGTGATTGCCGACCACGACATCGCCGTGGCCGAGCAAGGTCTGGCCACCCTGCGCAGCAAGGGCCTGGAGGCGGAGATCGTGCAGATGGACGTCACCGATTCGGCGCGCGTGACCCAGGTGGCCGACGAACTGCACGCCAGGTTCGGCAAGGTCGACATCCTGGTCAACAACGCCGGCATCGCGCGCAGCCAGACCCCGGCCGAAACCGTCACCGACGAGCACTGGCTCAATGTCATCGACGTCAATCTCAACGGCACCTTCTGGTGCTGCCGCGCCTTCGGCAAGCACATGCTGGACGGCGGCGACGGCGCCATCGTCAATGTCGGTTCGATGTCCGGCTTCATCGTCAACAAGCCGCAGGCGCAGGCGTACTACAACGCCTCCAAGGCGGCGGTGCACCATCTGACCAAATCGCTGGCCGCCGAATGGGGCAACCGCGGCGTGCGCGTCAACGCGGTGGCGCCGACCTATATCGCCACGCCCTTGAACGCCTTCGTCAAGGAAGACCCGGCGATGTACGCCGCCTGGATCGGCGGCACGCCGATGGGGCGACTGGGCGAAGTGGAAGAAATCGCCTCGGTCGCATTGTTCCTGGCCTCCCCCGCCGCCAGCCTGATGACCGGCAGTATCGTGCTGGCCGACGGCGGCTATACCTGCTGGTAGGCCATGTCTTCGACCAACACTGCCGTGTTCATCGGCGTGGACGTGGGCACCGGCAGTGCACGCGCCGGGCTGTTCGACGCGCGCGGCCGCCTGCTCGGCAGCGCGCGCCATCCCATCCAGACCTGGTATTTGCCCGGCGATATGGTCGAGCAATCGTCCGCGGACATCTGGCAGGCCTGCGTGCAGGCGATCCGCGCGGCGCTGGCGCAGGCCGGCGTGGATGTTGCGCGGGTGGCCGGGATTGGCTTCGACGCCACCTGTTCGCTGGTCGCGGTCGCCGCCGACGGCGGGCCGGTGTGCATCAGCCCCGGCGGCCAGGCCGAGCGCGATGTGATCGTGTGGATGGACCATCGCGCCGTCGCTCAGGCCGACCACATCAATGCCACCGGCGACCCGGTACTGCGCTATGTCGGTGGGCAGATTTCGCCGGAAATGCAGATACCCAAGCTGCTCTGGCTCAAGCAGCATCTGCCCGACAGCTATGCGCGCGCCGCGCACCTGTTCGACCTGGCCGACTGGCTGAGCTGGCGTGCCACCGGCAGCACCGACCGCTCGCTGTGCACGGTCACCTGCAAGTGGACCTACGTGCAGCATAGCGGCGGCTGGAGCCCGGCCTTCTTCGAACGCATCGGCCTGGCCGAGTTGCTCGTCAAGGACGCTGCACGGATCGGCCACCGGATCGTTGCACCGGGCGCCGCACTGGGCCAGGGGCTGACGCCCACGGCGGCCGACGAACTGGGTCTGCAGGCCGGGATCGCGGTGGGTGCGGCCCTGATCGATGCGCATGCCGGCGCCGTCGGCACCCTCGCCAGCCCCGCCGCGGACGGCCAGCCGGTGCCGCTCACCGCACGCGCGGCCTACATCCTGGGCACCTCCGCCTGCGTGCTGGTGAGCACGCAGGCCGCGTGCTTCACGCCCGGTGTCTGGGGACCGTATGACTCTGCGCTGGTGCCGGGGCTATGGCTCAACGAGGGTGGGCAATCGGCCGCCGGCGTGGCGATCGACACCCTGATCCGCTCGCATCCGGGCTATGCCGATGCCAGCGCGCAGGCCACCGCGGCCGGGCTGGATGTCCTGCAATGGCTGGAGCAACGCATCCTGGCGCAGGTACGGACGCCCTCGCACGCCGCCCTGCGTGCGCACGCGCTGCACGTGCTGCCGGACTACCTGGGCAACCGCTCGCCCGCCGCCGACCCCAGCGCCCGGGCGGTCATCGTCGGGCTCGGCATCGACCACGATCTCGATGGCCTGGAGGCGCTGTATGTCGCGGGTATCTGCGGACTGGGTTACGGGCTGGCCGACATCCTCGACGCGCTGCGCGGGCAAGGCGTGTGCATGGACAGCGTGATCATGAGCGGTGGGGCAAGCCACAGCCGGCTGGTGCGCCAGCTGATGGCCGATGCCTGCGGCATCCGGATGGACGTGGCCGCCACGGCCGAACCGGTACTGCTGGGCAGCGCGATGCTGGCGGCGGTGGCCAGCGGTGCGTACCCCGACCTGCCGGCAGCGATGGCGGCAATGAGCGCACCCGGCGCCGGCACCGTGCCGACGCCGGCAGACATCGCCCGTTTCCACGTTGCAAAACGCCGCGGCTACACCGCCATGCAGGCGCTGGAGCGCTCGCTGCGTCACGAGATGGCGCAGGCGATGCCCCAGCGCATCACGACGGGTGTCTGACAGCGCGGGTGCGGCCGTCCACTGTGGCCGGGCCGCGTAGCGAAAGCTGCATGTCCGTCGCGGCCCGTGGCCTGCACGATTGGCGACCTGTAGACACGCTAGCCCCAATCCGCCGCCCGGAACGCAAACAGCCCGCACGAGGCGGGCCGCTTGCAGATCGCTTGCCGGCCGCGCGAGGCGCGTCGGCATCCCGCAACCACTCAGTCGTCGTTCTTGGACATGTCTTCGTCGGCGACCACTTCGGCGGCGGCCCATTCCAGCGCTTCGCGCTCGGCACGCTCGCGTTCGGCCTTCTCGACTTCGTCGATCAGCGCGTTGTCGATCCGGCGGGCAGCGATCTCGCGCAGCGCCATCACGGTGGGCTTGTCACCGGCGTCGGCGTTCTCGATCAGCGGCTGCACGCCGTTGGCGAGCTGACGGGCGCGCTTGGAGGCCATCATGACCAGCTCGAAACGGTTGTTCACGACTTCCAGGCAATCTTCTACGGTAATGCGGGCCATGCGGGCTCCCGGCGACCGGCAACGGCCGCGCATCGAATGAGGGAAAGGGGGCGGAGTGTACGCCTGCCCTGCGGGCCGGGCAACCGGTGGCCATTCAGTTTCCTTTGGAATCAGCGACTTGAGCCGCGACACCCGGACACCCCCGACCTTTCGGTGCGCAGAACGACCGGTCGCGTTCCGCCTTGGCCCCGCGCTCGTGCGCTCCAGCCATCCGATCCGGGCAACACACGGATCCATCGCCATCGGGCAAGGAGCGACACGAAGGCGCCGCGGATTCGAGGCAACAAGACGTCACGAACCATGCACCTTCGCACTGCTGCAAGACCGCGTTCGCGACTGCGCGCGCTGCCTGGCCGATTATGGTTAATCCAGCAAGGCCTGGATCAGCTGCGCATGCCGCTGCTGTTGCGCCTGCCGGCGCAAGCGGCTGGCGGTGAAGATGGCGCACATCTCCGACACAGCGGTGTCGAAGGTTTCGTTGATGATGACGTAGTCGAACTCTTCGAAATGCAGCATCTCTTCGCGCGCGGCGGCCAGGCGCTGCGCCATCACGTCCTCGCTGTCCTGGCCGCGCTTGCGCATGCGCTCGTCCAGCGCCTGGCGCGACGGCGGCAGGATGAACACGCTCACCGCATCGGGCACCTTCTGCCGCACCTGGCGCGCACCCTGCCAGTCGATCTCCAGCAACACGTCGTGGCCGGCGGCCAGCTGCGGCTCCACCGACTGCCGCGCGGTGCCCTTCCAGTCGCCATGCACCAGCGCGTACTCGAAGAAGTCGCCGGCTTCGATCATGCCCTGGAACTCGTCGGCGGAGACGAAATGGTAGTGCTCGGCATGCCGCTCGCCCGGCCGCGGCGCGCGCGAGGTGAACGAGATCGACAAGGCGATCTTCGGGTCGCGTGCCAGGGTGGCGTTGACGATGCTGCTCTTGCCGGCGCCCGAGGGGGCCGCAACGATATAGAGAGTGCCGCGCATAGGATCAGGGATTCGGAATTGGGGAGTCGGGATTCGCGAACGGACTGCGGACCGGTACCACCGGGGTCGACATGCTACCGGGATTGGGCGCAGCCCGCAGACATCGGGAACCGGCAACTGCCCCATCCCGAATCCCGAATCCCGGCTACTCGATGTTCTGCACCTGCTCGCGAATCTGGTCGATCAGTACCTTCAGATCCACCGCGGCGTTGGAGGTGCGGCTGTCCACCGACTTGGAGCCGAGCGTATTGGCCTCGCGGTTGAATTCCTGCAGCAGGAAATCCAGGCGGCGGCCCACCGGTTCGCGCTGCTTGAGCACGCGGCGGATCTCGCCGATATGGCTGGACAGCCGGTCCAGTTCCTCGTCCACATCGAGCTTCTGCAGCCACAGCACCAGTTCCTGCTCGGCGCGGCCCGGGTCCACCGGATGCGGCAGGTCGGCCAGGCGTGCGGCCAGCTTGGCGCGCTGGCCTTCGCGGATCACCGGGATCAGGCTGCGCACTTCGGCGGCGATGCGCTCGATCGCATCCACCCGCTCGCCGATTGCCTCGGCCAGCTTGGCGCCTTCGCGCTCGCGCGCAGCCACGAAACTGTCCACCACCTCGTCCAGCAAGGCCAGCGCCTGTGCCTGCAGGGCCGGCGCATCCACGTCCTGCACCTGCAGCACGCCGGGCAGTTGCAGCAGTTCGGTGAAGCCCACCTGCAGCTTGGGGAAGCTCGCGTCCAGCCGCATGGCCAGCGCGCCCAGTTCCTGCAGCAGCGCCTCGTTCACCGCCAGGGTCTGCGCGTTGTCCGGCGCGCGCAGGCGCAGCGTCAGGTCCAGCTTGCCGCGGCTGTTCCTGGCCGCCACGCGCTCGCGCAGCAACGGCTCCAGCGCACGCAATTCCTCCGGCAGGCGCGTGCCCACTTCCAGAAAGCGGTGGTTGACCGAGCGCAGCTCGCAGCCGAGCGTGCCCCAGGGCGTGATGCGTTCGCCGCCGGCAAACGCGGTCATGCTTCGGATCATCGTCAATCCCGTTCCATCAAAGCGCGAATGGTACCCTAGCCGCCCGCGCTGGCTGACCGCCCCGCCACGCGCCGACCGACCACCTCCCGACTTCCGGACTCACGCATGACCTTTTCCCGTCCCAGCGGCCGCATGGCCGATCAGCTGCGCCCGGTGCGCATCGAACGCGCCTTCACCCGCCATGCCGAAGGCTCGGTGCTGGTGAGCTTCGGCGACACCCGCGTGCTGTGCACCGCCAGCGTGGAAAACCGCGTGCCGAACTTCCTGCGCGGCAAGGGCGAAGGCTGGGTCACCGCCGAATACGGCATGCTGCCGCGCTCCACCCACACCCGCTCCGACCGCGAAGCCGCACGCGGCAAGCAGGGTGGGCGCACGCTGGAAATCCAGCGTCTGATCGGCCGCGCACTGCGCGCCTGCGTGGATCGCAATGCCCTGGGCGAGCGCACCATCACCCTGGACTGCGACGTGCTGCAGGCCGATGGCGGCACCCGCACCGCGGCCATCACCGGCGCCTACGTGGCGCTGGCCGACGCGGTGAATCTGCTGCTCAAGCGTGGCGACATCAAGAAGCATCCGCTGATCGGCGCGGTGGCAGCGGTGTCGGTGGGCATCTACCGCGGCGAGCCGGTGCTGGACCTGGATTACCCGGAAGACAGCGACTGCGACACCGACATGAACGTGGTGATGAACGACGGCGGCGGCTTCATCGAGCTGCAGGGCACGGCAGAGGGCCATGCCTTCCGCCGCGAAGAACTCAATGCGCTGCTGACGCTGGCTGAAAAAGGCATGGGCGAACTGTTCGCGCTGCAACGCGCCGCGCTGGCCGCATGAAGCGGCGTATCGCCCTGACCACGCTGCTGGTCGCCGACTACGACGCGGCCATTGCCTGGTACACCGGCGCACTGGGCTTCCAGGTGCTGCAAGACCGTGCACTGGGCGAGGGCAAGCGCTGGGTGGTGATCGGCCCTGGCGGCGCAGACGAGGCCGCCCTGCTGCTCGCGCAACCGGCCGATGCCGCACAACAGGCGCGTATCGGCGACCAGACCGGCGGGCGGGTGGATCATTTCCTCTACACCGACGACTTCTGGCGCGACCACGCGGCGATGCAGGCATTTGGTGTGGAATTTCTGGAAACCCCGCGCGAGGAACCGTACGGCACGGTCGTGGTGTTCCGCGACCTGTACGGCACCCGGTGGGATCTGCTGGAGCCCAAGCAATGAAACAACTGGTATTGGCCAGCGGCAACGCCGGCAAGCTGGAAGAACTGCGCGCCATGCTGGCCGGCCTGCCGCTGCAGATCGTGGCGCAAGGCGAGCTGGGCGTGGAGGATGTACCGGAAACCGGCCTGACCTTCGTCGAGAACGCCTTGATCAAGGCCCGCCACGCCAGCGCAGTGACCGGCCTGCCGGCACTGGCCGACGACTCGGGCCTGATCGTCGATGCCCTGGGCGGCGCGCCCGGCCTGTACAGCGCGCGCTATGCCGGCAGCCCGACCGACGCACAGGCCAACAACGCCAAATTGCTCGAGGCGATGCGCGCGGTGCCGGCCGAGCGCCGCAGCGCGCGTTTCTATGCGGTGATCGTGCTGCTGCGCCATCCGGAAGACCCGCAGCCGCTGATCGCCGAAGGCAGCTGGGAAGGGACGATCACCACCGAACCGCGCGGCGACGGTGGCTTCGGCTACAACCCGGTGTTCCTGGACCCGGTGCATGGCCTGACTGCCGCAGAAATGGACAGCGATCTGAAGAACCGCCTGAGCCATCGCGCAGTGGCGCTGGCCACGCTGCAGCACAAGCTACGCGCGCTGGCGCTGTGACCGACGCGTGGTGCCATGCCTGAGCTGATTCCGCCGCCGCTGTCGCTCTATGTGCACCTGCCCTGGTGCGTACGCAAGTGCCCGTACTGCGATTTCAATTCGCATGCGGCCAAGGGTGCGTTGCCGTTCGACGATTACGTGGATGCGCTGATCCGCGATCTGGATGCGGATCTGCCGTTGGTCTGGGGCCGGGTGGTGCATTCGGTGTTCTTCGGCGGTGGCACGCCCAGCCTGTTTCCGCCTGCGGCGATCGACCGCTTCCTGCAGGCGGCCGCGGCGCGGCTGCGGTTTGCGCCGAATCTGGAAATCACCCTGGAAACCAATCCGGGCACTGCCGAACATGGGCACTTCGAGCATTACCGCGCCGCAGGCGTAAACCGCCTGAGCTTCGGTGTGCAGAGCTTCGACGATGTGGCGCTGCAACGGCTCGGCCGCATCCACGACAGCGGCGAAGCCGAACGTGCGATCAAGCTGGCGCAGGATGCCGGCTACGACAATCTCAACATCGACTTGATGTACGCCCTGCCCGAGCAGACGCTGGCCCAGGCCGAGCACGACCTGGAACGCGCCTTCGCGCTGCAGCCCACCCATCTGTCGCACTACCAGCTCACGCTGGAGCCGAACACGGTGTTCTTCGCGCGGCCGCCCACGGGCATTCCCGACGACGATGCGGCCTGGGATATCCAGGAACATTGCCAAGCCTTGCTGGCAGAGGCCGGCTACGCGCAGTACGAAGTCAGCGCCTACGCCAAACCGGGGCGGCAGTGCGCGCACAACCTCAATTACTGGCGCTTCGGCGATTACCTGGGCATCGGCGCCGGCGCGCACGGCAAGATCAGTTCCGGCGCGCAGCAGCAGGTGCTGCGCCGCTGGAAGCACAAGCATCCGCAAAGCTATCTGGCCAGCGCCGGCACGGCGGCGTCGATCGGTGGCGACGACCTCGTGCCGCGCGAACGGCTGCCGTTCGAATACATGCTCAACCTGCTGCGGCTGCACGAAGGCTTCCGGCTTGCCGACTTCGAAGCCTGCACCGGGCTGCCGGCCTCGGCGATTGCCGCACCGCTGGCGCGCGCGCAGGCGCAGGGCTGGCTGGTCGAGCACGACGGGCGCCTGCTGCCCACCGAACTGGGCCGCCGTTTCACCAACGACGTGGTCGAGCTGTTCCTGGACTGACTGCCGCCGCGCGCAACAGGTGAGCGGCCTGCGCCACGCAGGCACGGCAAACGCGCTACCGCAAGATCACCACCGGCCAGATGCAGCTGGCGGCGGCACAACGCAGTCTCTGCGCGTCAGCCGACCGGCAGCGGCCGCGCCCGCCTGGCGACTACCTGCCCGCTGCAGCGGCCGGCCCGGTGGCTGCAGCTTGCTACCGGAGGCGAACCTGCTCGGGCTCACGACAGGACAGCCCGCAGGTCTGCAATCGCCTGCGCCTGTGGAGAGCAACGGCCGGACAGCTTCCGCACGCAGGTTCGCTCGGTAGCGGAAACATGCTACATAGCTCACGCTTCGAACCGAGCCTGCCCCGGATGTCCACGCCCGCCTCTTCCTTGCAGCCCACGCTCAGCGGCCCGATCGCCGATGCGCCAGTGTCCGCGCGCGGCCGGCGCCTGCTGGGCATGTTGCATGCGCACTGCGTGCAGGCGCTTGGCGGGCCGCTGCGGCTGACCATCGTCGAGCTGGAGCGCGAGCTGCTGCACAAGGCCGAACATGCGCGCAACAGCCAGATCCAGGCCGACACCTACGCGCAGACACGCGGGCTGCGCGATCACATCGACCGCTTTCCGCAGCGCTTCCTGCAGGAACTGGCGCAGGACCTGGCCAACCTGCACACACGCCCTGCGTTGATGCCGCCACCGGATGCGGCGGCGCATCCGCAGATGCTCACGCTGGTGGAAGACACCGAGATCGACCGCGACATCGTGCTCAGCGAGATCGCCCGGCGCGAAACCTCGCGGCGCGCCGATGCACTGCAATTGCTCGCGCAGCGGCTGGCGGTGATCGGCGCGGTGCCCGAATTCGAACTGGAAGCCCTGCCGCTCGGGCCGTACGCGCTGTGCCGGATCCTGCGCGAGTGCGGCCACGCGCTCGGGCTCAACCTGGATGGGCAGCTGACCCTGTACAAGGTGTTCGAGCGCCAGGTGATGGACCGGCTGGGCGACCTGTTCGAACGCGCCAATAGCGCCCTGGAACACGAGGGCATCCTGCCGGGACTGATCTATCACCCGTACCTGGTCAAACCCACCCAGGTCCAGACCCGGCGCACGGCACCGGCCGCCGCGGGCACGCCGAAGGATGCGACCAGCCGCGGCAGCGCACAACGCACGGGGCGCCCGGCCACCGGCTGGAGTGGCGCAGCCGCACCGACCGCCTGGCAGAGCGCGCTGCTCGATCCGCAGGGCACCGCCGCTGCAACGCCGGCTGCTGCCGCCAAGGGCGCAGCGGCCGGCTCACCGGCACTGGCCGATGCCGCGCAGGCGCTCGGTGGCCTGATGTCCTCGGCGCGCCAGGCACAGATCGCCGGCAACGCGCAGCAAGGCGCCGCGCCAGGCAGCCTGGTGCAGGCCGCCGCGGCACAGCCTGCCATGCCGCCCGCTGCGGCGGCCTCGGCTGCGGTGCCCAAGGCCGCGCTCGGCGAGGCCCTGGCCAGCCTGCAAGGCGCCCTGCGCGCGCAGACCGACCCGCTGCCGCAGGCCAGCGGTATCGATGCGGTCCAGCGTCAGGTGCTGGAGGTGCTGCGTGCCCAGCATGGGCCCGGCGCGGCGCTGTCGCCGCAGGACACCGACACCTTCGACCTGCTCGGCTTGCTGTATGCGCAGATGCAGCGCGAGGTCCGCGAGCACACCCCGGCACAGGCGCTGCTGGCCAGACTGCAGGTTCCGGTGGTGCGCGCCGCGCTGACCGACACGCATTTCTTCGTGCGCGACCAACACCCGGTGCGCGAGCTGCTCAACACCGTGGCCGAGTCCGGCGCAGTGTGGCTGGGCGAAGACGATATCGACCCGCAGCTGCTGCACAAACTGGGCAGCGCGGTCGACCGCATCGTGGACACCTACCAGGGCGACGAAGCGGTGTTCGCCGCCGCCAACGACGACATCCAGGCGCACCTGCGCGCGCTCGGCCGCAAGGCCGAGGTTGCCGAACGCCGGCACGTGGATGCCGCCCGCGGCAAGGAGCGGCTGGAATCGGCCAAGCAGCAGGCCCAGGCCCGCATCGAAGACCTGTGCGAACGCAGCGCACCGCCGCGCTTCGTGCAGTCGCTGCTGCGCCAGGCCTGGTCCGATGTGCTCACCCTCACCCTGCTGCGCCAGGGCGAACAATCGCCCGAATGGGACGAACGCCAGGCCTTGACCGCGCGCATCGCCGAGGTCACCTGCCGCAGCAAGGGCGAGCCCATCGACAGCGCGCTCGCCACCGATGTGGAAACCGCGCTGCTGCAGGTCGGCTACCACCACGACGAAGCCGCCGCGATCGCGCGCCGCCTGGCCACGCCCGGCGGCGAGGACGCACTCACCTCGCGCACCGAGCTCACCGCCAAGCTCAAGGCGCGCGCACGGCTGGGCGACCAAGGCGAGGGCGCAGCGCGCAAGCCGGCCGCGGCACCGCGCACGCCGGTCGAAGAGGAGTACTACACGCAACTGCGCAGCCTGCCCTTCGGTACCTGGTTCGAATTCACCATCAACCAGCAGGGCGACCTGCGCCGGCAGCGGCTGTCCTGGTACAGCCCGATGACCGACCACGCGCTGTTCGTCAATCAACGCGGGCAGAAGGTGGGCGACCACTCGCTCGACGGTCTGGCGCGGCTGATGGCCAGTGGCCAGGCGCGGCTGTTGGTGGAAGAAAAATCGCGACTGATCGATCGTGCCTGGCATGCCACCGTACGCACGCTACGCAGCCTGGCCGGCCAATCCCCCGCCGAGACATCGCCATGATCCAGGACACCCGCCGCGCGCCCCGACGCCAGCCCAGCGACCTGGTGCCGGTCATCGACATGCTGACCGAGGCGCAGATCGGCCGCGTCGGCAATGTCTCCGAGACCGGCATGTTGCTGTTGGCCTCGGTTCCGCTGCACGACGATGCGCTGTACCAGCTGCGCTTCAGCCTGCCCGAGCGCATCGGCCGCGCGACCGAGATCGATGTCGGTGTGCACCTGCTGTGGTCGGACGCGGCACACGCACCGGGCCAGGCCTGGGCCGGCTTTCGCTTCCTGAGCATGTCCGAGCCGCATCGCCTGCGCCTGCGTGCCTGGATCGCCGAAGAACACATGGTGGGCTGACCGCGTCACCGGGTTTGCGGCAAAATCGATGTTTGCTTCGCATCGCCGATCGAGTCCTGCATGACCCAGCCCTCCCTGAGCCGCCTGTATTCCGACCACCTGCGCACGCTCACCGCGCGCGCCGACCAGGCGCTGCAGCGCGGCGGTTTCGATCATCTGGTGGTGCCCAGCGGCAACCTGCATTACCAGGTGTTCGACGACCGCGATTACCCGTATGCGGTCAATCCGCAGTTCAAGGCCTGGGTACCGCTGACCCGGGTGCCCAACAGCTGGCTGGTCTACACACCGGGCCAGCGACCGACGGTGATCTTCCATCAGCCGTTCGACTACTGGCATGTGGTGCCCGATGCACCGAGTGGCTGGTGGGTGGAGCACTGCGATATCCACATCATCCGCACGCCCGAGGAGGCGCTGACGCTGCTGCCCGCGCGCAGCGAACGCTGCGCCATCCTGGGCGAGGCCAACAGCGCGCTCGGCGCCTACGTACCGAACAACCCGCAGCCGGTGCTCGATGACCTGGAGTATCGGCGCGCCTTCAAGACGCCTTACGAACTGGCGCTGATGCGCATCGCCCAGCAGCTGGCCGTGCGCGGCCATCGCGCCGCCGAAGCCGCGTTTCGCGCCGGCCAGAGCGAATTCGGCATCCACATGGCCTACTGTGGCGCAGTGGGCCAGGACGCCAACGAACTGCCCTATGGCAACATCATCGCGCTCAACGAGCATGGCGCGGTGCTGCATTACACCGAGCTGGGCCAGCAACCGCCGCAACCGCTGCGCAGCTTCCTGATCGATGCCGGCGCCTCGGCCCACGGCTATGCCAGCGACATCACCCGCACCTATGCCGCCGACACCGGCAGCGAGTTCCAGGCGTTGATCGATGCGGTGGACGCCGCGCAATTGCGCATGGGCCAGGGCGTGCGTGCCGGCGTGGACTACAGGCAGCTGCATGTCGATGCGCACCTGGCGCTGATGGGCATCCTCAAGGACTTCGGCATCCTCACCGTCTCGCCCGAGGCGGCCCTGGCCACCGGCGTCAGCGCCGCATTCTTCCCGCACGGCCTGGGCCACCTGATCGGCCTGCAGGTGCATGATGTGGCTGGGTTTGCCGCCAGCGACCAGGGCGGGCGCATCGAGCGGCCCGCGGGTCATCCGTATCTGCGCCTGACCCGCGTGCTGGAGCCGGGCATGGTGGTGACCATCGAACCGGGCGTGTATTTCATCGACATGCTGCTGGAGGAAGTCAAACGCAATGGCCACGCCGCCAGCATCGACTGGCAGCGCGTGGAATACTTCAAACCCTATGGCGGCATCCGCATCGAAGACGAAGTGGTGTGCACCGACGACGCGCCGGAAAACCTGACGCGCCCGGTATTTGCCGCCGCATGACCGGCCCTGTGCCGCACGGAGCATTCCCATGAACGACCCACGTCAGGCCTCGCATCCGGACCATCCGATGTATCAGCAGATCGAACGCGGCGTGCACGCGATCGACGCCGCGCACGGGCGCACGCCCGACCAGGCCAGCGCGCGGCTCACCGCCGCGCTGTTGCCGCTGGCCAAGGAGAACGGCCTGTCGCGCGTGGATCACGTGCTGATGAGCCAGGCGAACGGCACCGGTGTGCACAGCGGCGAGAACGTGTTCGTGGTGCAGGGCGAGCCGACCAACCCGGCGCATCTGCGCGCGCACATGAAGACCGAGCAGGCGCTGAGCACCCCCGAAGCGCAGTCGTTCGAGCGTGCACGCCAACTCACCGGCCCCGGCGAGCAGGAACAGCAGCCAGAGCGCAGCCAGACGCCGCAGCTGGGGCAGTAGCACCTACAAGGCACCACAGCTGGCACTGCGGCGATCGCGGCGATCCCGGCGAACAGAAAGATGGGCAGGTGAGGCGCGGCATCCACGCGCTCGCACCGGACCCTGCGCAGGCTACGGCGCGTGCATCGGGGGGCGTACGCATTGCCTCCACTGCAGCCGCCCTCAGCTCGACACCGCGGCAAAGGCATCGGGCCTTGGCGCCTGCCATCTCCGCTCGATCTCATCGAGAAGGACACCTGCAGTCGCCGTCGGCGCCGGGAGGTACGCGCCGCGCACGCCAGCGCCGCTAGCGAGGCACACCAACCGCACCGGAGAAACCACCTCAGGCGACGACGCCCGCCATCTCCGCCTCGATCTCATCGGCGCTGCGCGCCAAGGCATCGGTCAGAACCCGGTGGCCGTCGGCGGTGATCAGCACGTTGTCTTCGGTGCGGATGCCGATGCCGCGCCACCGGGCCTCCACCGAGGTGTCGTCGGCGGAGACATACAGCCCCGGCTCGATGGTGAACACCATGCCCGGTTCGAGCAGCCGCGACTCGCCGGCCAGCTTGTAGTCGCCGACATCGTGCACGTCCAGGCCCAGCCAGTGACCGGTCTTGTGCCGGTAGAACCGCTTGTAATGACCTTCGTCGATGTTGCGCTCCAGCTTGCCCTTGAGCAGGCCCAGCCGCAGCAGGCCTTCGGTGAGGGTTTCCACGGCGGCCAGATGCCCCGCCTCGTAGGCAACGCCCGGGCGCGCCTGCGCCAGCGCAGCGGCCTGCGCGGCACCGACCAGCTCGTGCAGCGCGCGCTGGGCCGGGGTGAAGCGGCCGTTGACCGGAAAGGTGCGGGTGATGTCGGCCGCATAGCCGCGGTACTCGGCGCCGGCATCGATCAGCACCAGCTCGCCATCGCGGCTGCGTGCGTTATTGGCGCGGTAATGCAGCACACAGGCATTGCTGCCGGTGCCGACGATGCTGCCGTATGCCGGCCACGCATCGGCGGCGCGGAATTCGCGTTCGATCTCGGCCTGCAACGCGTATTCGTGCACGCCCGGGCGCGCCAGCCGCATCGCTGCACGATGCGCGCGCACGCTGATGTCGGCGGCCTGCTGCATCAGCGCGATCTCGTCGCGCGACTTGAACAGGCGCTGCTCGTGCAACAGGTGTCCCAGCTCCAGGAATTCGTGCGGCGGCTGCGCGCCGTGGCGCACCTGCTCGCGCACGCGCTTGAGCCAGCCGATCAGCTTGAGGTCGAAATCGACATCGCGGCCGAAGTGGTAATACACGCGGCTGCGTCCTTCGAGCAGGCCCGGCAGGATCTCGTCCACATCGTCGATGGGATAGGCATCGTCCATGCCATAGCGCTCCACCGCCCCTTCCTGGCCCTCGCGCGGGCCGTCCCAGGCTTCGCGCTCGGCGTCGCGCTCGCGGCAGAACAGGATCGCCTCGCCATGCTTGCGGCCGGGCACCAGCACCAGCACCGCCTCGGGTTCGGGAAACCCGCTCAGGTACCAGAAGTCCGAATCCTGCCGGTACGGGTAGTGGGTGTCGTGGCTGCGTACGCGCTCGGGCGCAGCCGGCAGGATGAGGATGGCGTGCTCGCCGGCCATCTGCATCAGCTGCCTGCGCCGGCGCGCGTATTCGGCAGCGCCGATCCCGGTGAGCTTTTTCATAGGGCGACGATCAGTTCAGACGTTGGCGGAAACGCGGCCCCATCACGCAGTCGCCATGCAGCAACAGCACCGCCACGCGCACGAATTCCTCGATCTCGGCCAGCGCGGTATCGTCTTCCTCGCCGGCATCGAAATCCTCGCTGGAGGCCTGCGCCAGACGCGCCAGGTCCTGCAAGGCCTCCTCGCCTTCCTCGGTCAACGCCGGGCGCTGCTGGGCGGCCAGCCCGAAGCCGCCCAGAAAGGCGCGACACCAGTCGAACAAGGCGTCGGTGCGCGCCGGCAGCGGGGCGCCGTCTTCGACCAGCAACAGCTCGAAGGCGAAGTCGCGGTCTTCCAGCTGCGCCACGGTGGCCTGGCGCAGCTGATCCAGCGCGCCGCCCTGCATTGGCGCCACCTGGGAGGGTTCGGCAAGGATGCGCGCCAGCCAGTCGGCGCTGTCGGCGCCGCCACCAGACAGCCATCCGCACAGCCCGCCATGCAGCTCCGCCGCAGAGGACGCCAGCGCGAGCTGGCGGCTTTCGGTTTGCACGGCGGTCACATCAGGCAGATCCATCGAATCATCCAGGCTAGGAACGGAAGGTGCCCGCACATGCCGGGCGATTTGACTTCTCAGTGTACCAAGGCGCCCTCCTCCTTCGCCGCCATGACGAAGTTCCATGCAGCGTTCCACGGCCGTCGCGGCGGGCGCGGACCACGGGGGAGCAAGCCTTGGCAGGCCTGCGCTTGCGGGGCACCGCCGTCCGTCGTTCGCGCGCTTGACCGCCGCGCGCACGCCCCCCTATCGTGGGTGCATGGACAACGCCGCCGCCCTCGCCCAGATCCGCGCACTTGCCACCCGCGTGGAGGCGCTGGTCGAGCGTACTCAACGGTTGACCGACGAGAACCGCAGCCTGCGGCACCAGCAGGAACAGCTGATCGGCGAGCGTTCGCAACTGCTGACCAAGAACGAACAGGCGCGCTCGCGCGTGGAAGCGATGATTACGCGGCTGAAGTCACTGGAGCAGCACACGTGAGCAGCAACGAACCGGTCAGCGTGCGCATTCTGGATCGTGAATACACGGTGGGCGTCACCGCCGAGGAACGCGAGAGCCTGACGGCCGCCGCGCGCTTGCTGGATCTGCGCATGCGCGAGATCCGCGGCAGCAACCGCATGGCGGCGGTGGACCGCGTCGCGGTGCTGGCGGCACTCAATCTGGCGCATGAATTGCAGCAACTGCGCGACCAGCAAGCGCTGTACGACCGTGAATTGGCGACCACGCTGGATAGCTTGAATCGTCGTCTGGACAGCGTGGCCGATACGCCACGTTGAGGCGCACGTCGCAGTGCCGTCGCAAAGATGAACTTTCGAACGCGCGTACCGACGAATGGGCTAGCCATCGCGCGGCAGAGGTCTATAATTCGCCTGCGTTCTCTGCTGTAAACGACAGCGTGCAAAACATTCGCCTTGTCCCTTAATTACGACCACGGGGGCGCGACGAAGCCGGGTGTGCAAGTCCGCCTCGTAGCGGGAAGCCCGATGGCCTCACAACGTCCCCACTTGAACCCCGGGTTCAAGGTCGTTTCGCCCGCATCGTCACGGCGGAGAATGCAAATCTGAAACGGCGCCTTCGGGCGTCGTTTCTTTTTGTGCGATTGAACATGTCTGCGGCCCCCACCCGTGATGCAAGCCTTGACGCCCACGCCGGGACCCAGTTCCATCGAACCACCGCTTACCGGGTCGCTGCGCAACAGGCGACCGCAGCGCAGGCGCTGCTAGGCAGGCGTGCGCGCGGCAACGACAATGCATCCCCCTTCTGCGGCGAGAAAGCGATGACCCAGGATCGAGAGGCGTTACGCCAGCAATTGCGCGCGCAGCGCCGCAGCGTGCCGGCTGCGCAGCGCCTGGCCGCCGCCGATGCCTTGGCGTCGCGCTTGCTGGCGCTGCCGTTTGCGCCGCAGACCGGCGCGGTGGCGGGGTATTGGGCGATGGATGGCGAGATCGCCCTGCATCGCTGGCAACTGAGCCTGCCGGCGGGCGTGCGCTACTGCCTGCCGGTGCTGGACGGACGCGCGCTGCGCTTTGCGCCGTGGCAGCCGGGCCAGGGGCTGGTCAGCAACCGCTATGGAATCCCGGAGCCAGAGGTGGCGCTTGCCGACACCCTGGCACCGGAAGACATGGCCTTAGTGATCGCTCCGCTTACCGGCTTCGACGCGGGTTGCCGGCGGCTGGGCATGGGAGGCGGCTGGTATGATCGCAGCTTCGCGTTCCGGCATCGCCAGGCGCCGCCGCCCTGGCTGGTCGGCGTCGGCTTCGCCGCGCAACAGGTGCCTGCCCTGCCGACCGAACCCTGGGACGTGGCGGTAGATGCCATCTGCACCGAACACGCCACTCTCCTGAAAGACGACGCCGTTTCCGTATGACTGCCCGCAAGCGCTACTGGTTGATGAAGTCCGAGCCGGACACCTTTTCCATCGACGATCTGCAACGCGTCGGCACCGAACCGTGGAATGGCGTGCGCAATTACCAGGCGCGCAACTTCATGCGCGACGGCATGCACGTGGGCGATGGCGTGTTTTTCTATCACTCCAACTGCAAGGTGCCCGGCATCGTGGGCATCGCCAGGGTGGCCAGCGCCGCTTATCCGGACGATACCCAGTTCGACCCGAAATCCGACTACCACGACCCCAAGTCCAGCCGCGAAGACCCGCGCTGGATGCTGGTGGATGTGGCGTTCGAGCGCAAACTCAAACGTACGATTTCGCTGGACGAGATCAAGCAGCACGCCGATGCGCTGGGCGAAGGCTTTCCGCTGATCGCGCGCGGCAACCGCCTGTCGATCCTGCCGGTGACTGCCGCGCAGTGGAAGCTGCTGTTGGCGATGGAATCGCCGTGATTCGGGATTCGGGATTGGGGATTCGCTCAATGCCCGCAGCCCGACGTGCACCGCTCTGACGAATCCCGACTCCCCAATCCCCAATCCCGAGCCCAAACATGTCCGAAGCAAAACGCCTGGCCGCCGAGAAAGCCATCGATTACGTGGAAGACGGCATGATCGTCGGTGTGGGCACCGGCTCGACGGTGGCCTATTTCATCGATGCACTGGGCCGTATCGGCCATCGCATCAAGGGTGCGGTGTCCAGTTCCGAACAGAGCACCGCACGGCTGCGCCAGCATGGCATCGAAGTGCTGGATCTGAACCACACCGGCAATCTGTCGCTGTACGTGGATGGCGCCGACGAGTGCGACCCGAACCGCTGCCTGATCAAGGGCGGCGGCGCGGCGCTGACGCGCGAGAAGATCATTGCCGAGGCCAGCGAGCGCTTCATCTGCATCGTCGACCCGAGCAAGCAGGTGCCGGTGCTGGGCAAGTTCCCATTGCCGGTGGAAGTGATTCCGATGGCGCGCAGCCTGGTGGCGCGCCAGATCCTGGCGCTCACTGGCGGCCAGCCGGTGTGGCGCGACGGCGTGGTCACCGACAACGGCAACGTGGTGCTGGACGTGCACAACCTGCAGATCACCGACCCGGTGGCGCTGGAGCGCAGCGTGAACCAGATCCCCGGCGTGGTCTGCGTGGGTTTGTTCGCGCGCCGCCCGGCCGATGTGGTGATCGTCGGCGGCGAACCGCCGCGCGTGCTCTGACGCACCACGCGCGGCCCCATTCGCGCGCCCATGCCGGGCGCGGAGACCAGGCAGCCTGCACCCGGCGATGCAGGCCCCGCATGGCTCTGGTGGGCTGGCATGCCGGCGGCTTGACGCACGCCGGCGCATGACAGATGGTGCGCCATCCCTCGCCTCGTCGGTCTGCCGCATGCGCCCTGTCCGCTTCCTCGCCCTTGCCTGCCTGATCCTGCTCGCCGGCTGCGCCAGCCGCGGCGCGTGGGTGGAACTGGCCGGCACGCGCTATCAGGTGGAGGTGGCGCAGAACGATGCCGATCGCATCCGGGGGCTGATGTTCCGCGACGCCATGGACGAAGACCGCGGCATGCTGTTCATCCACGACCGCCAGGAACCGCTGGCGTACTGGATGAAGAACACCAAGATCGCGCTGGACATCCTGTATTTCGACGACCAGCGCCGGCTGGTCTCGCAGCAGCGCGATGTGCCGCCGTGTTCGGCCGGCGATGCCTGCCCGTCCTATCCCAGCAAGGCGCCGGCCCGCTACGTGCTGGAGCTCAATGCCGGCCAGGCCGCCAGGCTCGACCTCCAGGATGGCACCGAACTTGTTTTCAGTCCGGATATTCCCAAGCTGAAGTGATTCACAGCGATGCGGTGTCTCCTGTCAGGAAGTACCGGACTTGAACCCCGCGCCGCTTGCCGACACTCTTGGCAGCATGGTCGACATGCTCCCACTTCCCCATTGGACCGCGCTCGCCAGCCTGGACGACGATGCGGTGCCGTTGATGTCCACCGCGCTGCTGATTGCGCGCGACGAGTATCCACAGCTGGATGCCGAGCTGTATGACACTCTGGTGCAGAGCCACGTCGAACACCTGCGCCGCGAGGTGGATGCGATCGACCTGTGGCCGCTGAAGATGGCCGCGGTCAACCGCTACCTGTTCGATGAGCTGGGCTATTGCGGTAATCACGACGAGTACTACGACCCGCGCAACAGCTATCTCAATCAGGTGTTCGAGCGCCGGCTGGGCAACCCGATCTCGCTGGCGATGGTGCAGATCGAAGTGGCCCGGCGCCTGGGCATCCCGCTGGCGGGGGTCTCGTTTCCCGGGCATTTCCTGGTGCGCCTGCCGGTGGACGACGGCGTGCTGGTGATGGACCCGTTCAACGGCGGTCGCCCGCTGGGCGTGGACGAGTTGCGCGAGCGCGCCCGCCCGCACCTGGGCGGTGAGATTCCCGACGACCGCGCGCTGGCGCAGATCCTCGACCCGGCCCCGCACCGCGCGATCCTGATCCGCATCCTGCGCAACCTGCATGGCGTCTACGCCGATGCCGAGCACTGGGACCGCGCCGCGCGCAGCGCCGACCGCATCCTGAAGCTGGTGCCGGACCAACCCGAGGCGTTGCGCGACCGCGGCATGGCCTACCTGCACCTGGGCCACCGTTCCGGTGCACGCCACGATCTGTCGCGTTACCTGCTGCTCAATCCAGGCGCGCAGGACGCAGGCAATCTGCACGAGCACCTGGTCGAGTTGAATAGTCAGCGCGCTCGCGCGCACTGAGCCTGCCCGCATCGCGATCCGCTTGGCCGCCGCAGCGTGGCTCTGCTGCCCGTGATCGATATCCGATCCAGGCGGGCAGGAGCTCAGTCGATCTCCACCATCTCGAAGTCGTCTTTGGTGACGCCGCAGTCCGGGCAGGTCCAGGTGTCGGGCACGTCCTGCCAGGCGGTGCCGGGGGCGATGCCTTCTTCGGGAATGCCGTCGGCCTCGTTGTAGAGAAACCCGCAGACGACGCACATCCAGGTGCGGTAGGTGGTCGTGGATGTGTCGCTCATCGGATAATCGCGGTCACGTAACGGTGGGACTGCATTGTCCCACTCCACCCTCCGCTTTCGGAAGCGCTGCCATGCCCAACCGTCTCGACGCCCGCGGCGTGTACCTGATCACCCCCGACGAGCCCAACACCCAGCGCCTGCTGTTGCGCACCGCGCCGTTGTTGGCGTCTATCACCTGGCTGCAGTACCGCAACAAGCAGGCCGATGCGGCGCTACGGCTGCGCCAGGCCAGCGCCCTGCGCGAGGCCTGCGCGGCGCACGGCGTGCCCTTGATCATCAACGACGATACGCAGCTGGCCGCGCAGGTCGGTGCGCAAGGCGTGCACCTGGGCGAAGACGATGGCGAGGTGGGAGCCGCACGCGCGCTGTTGGGGGAGCGGGCCATCATCGGGGTGTCGTGCTACGACGAGATCGAGCGCGCGCGCGCCGCCGCCGCCGCGGGTGCCAGCTATGTCGCGTTCGGTGCGTTCTTCCCGACCACCACCAAGCAGACCACCCGGCGCGCGACGCCTGCGCTATTGCAGCAGGCTGCCGAGCTGGGCCTGCCGCGGGTGGCGATCGGCGGGATCGCGCCCGCACAGGTGCCCGAACTCGTCGCCGCCGGCGCCGATCTGATTGCCGTGGTCAGCGGTGTCTATGCGGCGCCGGATCCGGTCGCCGCGGTGCAGGCATATCGCGCCGGGTTTGGGTCGTAGTGCTGCAAGCGTTGAAGACGATTGACGCTGGCTGCGTCGTACGCCGCTCGCGCAAGATTGAATGGATTGCTTGCACCACGTGTACCGACCATCGTGACGGGTTCTTGCCAGCTCACCGTCGCGGGCGGGCAAGGGCCGTGCAGCAAGGTCGCAGCGTCGAGGGCGCGGTGCCCTCACCGCTCGCGGGACACGCCGCAAGTACGTCCATGTAGGCTCGGTGGCGGCATCCATGCCGCCACACGGTCCCGCAATCGGCGAGGACACCACGCCAGACAGTTGGCTGGTGGTTTTGTTGAAGAGCATTAAAGACACCGCGTCGCTGGTTGCTTTTTTACAAAGGTGTCCACCGACCATCTCGACTGGTCCTTGCCCGCCCACCGTCGCGGGACCCTTGGCGGCATGGATGCCGCCACGGAGCTTACATGGACGTACTTGCAGCGTGTCCTGCGATGGTGGGTGGGCAAGGGCCCTGCAGCAAAGGCGCAGATGATCCGCTCTGCGCCTGATCTGTCCGTATCGAGCAATCAGGTTGAAACACCTGAAATGTGCGTATCGCGAGCGCCTGGCGATCTTCAAGTCCGGTCGAGGGCGCGGCGCCCTCACCGCTCGCGGGACACGCCATTAACCCGTCCATGGGGGCTCGATGGCGGCATCCATGCCGCCACACGGTCCCGCAATCGGTGAGGACACCACGCCAGACAGTTGGTTGGTGGTTTTACTGAAGAACGAAGACACCGCGTCGTCAGCCAAGCCATCTCCCAAAACAACAACAGCGACGCGTGCTTTCACGCGTCGCTGCTGGGACTGCCTTTGTTGCTTGATCCGATTAGAAGTCGTAGCTCAACGTCACCCGGCCAGAGCGCGGCGCCTGATAGGCCACCACCTGGTTCCACAGCGGATTGGTGGTGTTGTCGGGCAGCTGTGAGAACGGGTAGATATTGGTCGCGGTCTGCTCGTTGGTGATGTTGAACACGTCGAAACGCAGCGCCAGCTTGCCATCGGCGAAGGACGGCTTGTAGGTCACGCCCATGTCGAGCTGGGCGATCCAGCCCAGGCGGCCCTGCGAGCCCGGAGGCGATGCCACGCCGGTGCCGGTCTCCGGGTTGTAGCAGTAGTGGTACGGACCACCGGTGATCGCACTGCCGCCATAACCGGCCGGATCGCGGCCGCTGTACTCGGTGCCGTAGTAATTGCCCAAGCAGTTATGCGGCGCGCCGGAGATCAGGCTGAAGTTGGCCGAGGCGCCCCATTGCGGGTTGAATTGGTAGAAGCCGAACAACTTGAGCTGGTGACGGTGGTCGTTGGATTGATCGCCGTTGAAGTGTTCCATCAATGCCGGGTGGTCCCAGCTCTGCGTGGTCGATACCGAGGCCTGGCCCTGGTAGCTGCCCAGCGCGCCGCCGGTGCGCCACAGGTCCGAGCGCACCTGCCCTTCGGTGGTGCCGTAGCTGTGCGACCACACGTAGTTGACCTTGGCGTACCACTGGCCGTCGAACGGGCGCTCCAGGTTGAATTCCACCGCCGAGTAGTTGCGCTTGAACTTCGGGAACCCCGCCGCCTCGCGGCTCACCGACACTTCGTGGAACTGGCCATCGGTGCCGATCACGCCCCAGGTATTGGTCTGACCCGGATTGATCAGCGATGCGCCGGCCACCTTGGAAAAATCGATGGTCACGCCTTGCGCGGCCGCCGCGTCGATCAAGGCGGTATTGGAGACGTCGTAGTTCTGGTCGTCGATACCGGCATTGAGGCGACGGTGCGTGCCGCGCACGCCCAGCACCCAGCCGCTGTCGAGTTGCTTGGTAACGCCGAGGATGAGTTCGTCCTGATTCTCGCCTTCGATGTCCTTGGCCACCGCGGTGCGTACATCGGCAATGCGGCCGAAGCGCGAGTTGGCCGAGACCGCCGAGCCCAGTTGCTGCGCAAGGACCGGCGTGCCGTCGGGATTGATGCCGCTATAGGTGAAGTAGGTGTCGGTGGTGGTGGCCGGGGTGAACAGGCTCACCGCCGACAGCGGCAGGCCGAGGTAATAACGGCCGAGGTTGCCGAAGACCTTCAGGCTGGAATCGCCGTTGACGTCCCAGCTGAAGCCCAGGCGCGGCGCCCAGGCATTGTCCACTTCGATGTAGGGGTCGCCGAACGGGGTGTAGTTGGTGAATTCGTCCTTGCGCAGGCCCAGGCTGAGCAGCAGGGTGTCGGTGACCTGCCATTTGTCCTCGATGTAGTAGGCGCGTTGTTTTGCCTCGTACGAGTACAGGCTGGTGTTGATGTTGCGTACCACGTAATAGCCGCTGGATCCGTTGACCGGATCCACCAACCCCGGGCTGGGGGCGCCGATGCCACCAGCCTCGTTGGCCGACTGGCTGACCAGCCCGCCGGTGGCCAGGCCGTTGGGATCGTTGGTCTGGCCATAGGTCCACGCAAAGCCGGGGCCGGACAGCACCGACCCTACGTCGATGCCTTCGGACTTCTGGTTGTCGATACCGAAGTTGAGCGTGTGATGGCCGATGCGCCATTCCAGATTCAGACGCTGATTGTCTTTCTTGTATTCGCGGTCGGGCGAACTGACCGAGGTGACCAGTTGATTGCCGATGCGTGGGGTGCCACCGGTGTAGGCCGGATTCTGCAGCGCGGCGCTGTTGATCACCGGACCATTGGCGGCGTCGTAGTTGAACGGCGTCAACTCGTCGGGCGTGGTCATCTTGCCGTACAACGCAGTCACGGTGAGGTTGTCGCCGATATAGCCGGTGTACTTGCCGGTGAACAGGGTCGGGCCGGTTTTCCAGGTGGATTCGTCGGTGAGATAGCTGCCGCGCTGGCGGTCGACGTAGTTGTAGCGGTAGATCGATCCGCTGGTCTCGGCTTCGTCGCTGGCACCGGTCACCTCGATCAGGTGGTTGTCGGTGATGTTCCAGTCCACCTTGGCGTACCAGCGCTTCTGCTTGTAGTCGTAATCGGTGAGGCCGCCGGTGCGGCCGTTGTCGGTGTCGCGATTGGTGCCCACGCGCACGCCGTCCGAATCCACCTGCTCGGCGGCCAGGAAGAAGAACAGCTTGTCCTGGATGATCGGACCGCCGACATAGGCGCTGTAGGTGGTCTGGTTGGCTTCGGCTTCGCTGGCCGGCTGGTACAGGCCATTGGCCGCGCGCGCGTAGCGGTAGGCGGCGTTGTTGACGGTGCTGGCCTGGCTGTCCGGACGCCAGTAGATGTCGCGCTGGTCGGCTCGCAGGCCGTTGGGTTCCCAGATGACGGCGGCGCCGAACTTCCATTCGTTGGTGCCGCGCTTGCCGATCTGGTTGATCACACCGCCATTGGAGCGGCCGAACTGCGCGCCGTAGCCGCCTGTGAAGATTTCCTGCTGGTCGATGGCGCCGTAGGGCAGGGTCAGGCCACCCAGGTTGTTGCTGATGGTGGTGGTGTTGAAACCGTTGAGGTAGTACGCGTTTTCGCTGGCGGCCGAGCCGCCGAAGCTGGGCAGCGAGCCGCCGAGCGGGCCGTTGTCGAAGCCGCCGCTGTTGACCACCACGCCCGGCGCCAGCAGCGCGATCGCTTCGGCGGTGCGGCCCAACGGCAGCTGCGCCAGCTGTTCGGCGGTGACCACGGTGCGGGTATCGACGCTGCTGACGTCGATGGTGGCCAGGCTGGCGGCATTGACGGTGACGCTGTCCAGGGTCTGCACGCCGCTCCCCGCGGCGCTGGCGGCGAACGAGACGTCGGTGTTGGCGCCGACGGTAATGGCCACGTTCTCGCGGGTGTCCACCACCGCGCCGTCGCGCTTGACGGTCACCTTGTAGGTGCCCAGCGGCAGGTTGCCGGCGGTGTAACGGCCGCGCGCATCCACCGGCACTTCGCGGCTGAGGCCACTGTTGTTTTCCACCACCACGCTGGTGCCATTGCCCTGGCCCACGCTGCCGACGATGCTGCCGGTGGTCGACTGCGCGTGTGCACTGCCGATGGCCACCACCAGGGCCAACGCCAGCGCACGCTTCTGGATACTACGGTTCATGCTTTCTCCCCAAGTCTGGAACTGTCGCAAGGCGACCAATGAACGGGGCCAACGGCCACCGGAATCACACTTTCTGAACATCGGCGGCAGGGCGCCAATGACCGCGTGCCATCAGCTCATGCCCAACCGTCGAGACCGTCGCGTTCGATCATAGGCAGCCGGGTTGCCCTACCCGCCGGCTCCGACGGGTAGGCGAGCCTCTGCCGGGTAGGCGCGCGAGGCTGCAGGCCTGACAATGGCGCACGCGATGCCCACGACCGGGCATCGGTGCCCCCATCGGTATTCCTCAAGGATCTGCGCGCATGAACCACACCCGCTCCCACGCCCTGTTCGCCCAGGCGCAGACCCTGCTGCCCGGCGGTGTCAATTCACCGGTCCGGGCGTTCAAGTCGGTGGGGGGCCAGCCGTTCTTCGTGGCGCGCGCCGATGGCCCGTATCTGTACGACGTGGACGACAACCGCTACATCGACTACGTGGGTTCGTGGGGCCCGATGATCGCCGGCCACAACCACCCAGCGGTACGCGAGGCGGTGGAACGCGCCATCCGTGACGGGCTGTCGTTCGGTGCGCCGTGCGCAGCCGAGGTCACCATGGCCGACACCATCACCCGGCTGGTGCCCTCCTGCGAGATGCTGCGCATGGTCAACTCCGGCACCGAGGCCACGCTGTCGGCGGTGCGCCTGGCACGCGGCGCGACCGGGCGTAACCGCATCATCAAGTTCGAAGGCTGCTATCACGGCCACGGCGACTCGTTCCTGGTCAAGGCCGGCAGCGGCATGCTGACCCTGGGCGTACCCACATCGCCGGGCGTGCCGGCGGGCCTGAGCGAGCTGACCGCCACGCTCAGCTTCAACGATTTCGAAGGCGCCACCGCCCTGTTCGACGAGATCGGCGCCGACGTGGCGGCGGTAATCATCGAACCGGTGGTGGGCAACGCCAACTGCATTCCACCGCTGGCCGGCTACCTGCAGCACCTGCGCACGCTGTGCACGCGGCATGGCGCGCTGCTGATCTTCGACGAGGTGATGACCGGTTTCCGCGTGGCCCTGGGTGGTGCGCAGGCGCTGTACGGGGTGACGCCGGACCTGACCACCTTCGGCAAGATCATCGGCGGCGGCATGCCGGTGGGCGCCTACGGTGGCCGGCGCGAGCTGATGGAGCAGATCGCCCCGGCCGGGCCGATCTACCAGGCGGGCACCTTGTCGGGCAACCCGGTGGCCATGGCCGCAGGCCTGGCGATGCTGGAGCTGGTGCAGGCACCGGGCTTCCACGCCCGCCTGAGCGAGGCCACAGGCATGCTGTGCGAAGGGCTGGAAGACGCCGCGCGCGCGGCCGGCATTGCGGTCACCACAAACCAGGTGGGCGGCATGTTCGGATTGTTCTTCACCGACGAAATCGTGGAGAGCTACGCCCAGGCCACTGCCTGCGATATCACTACGTTCAACCGCTTCTTCCACGCGATGCTGCAGCGTGGGGTCTACCTGGCGCCGTCTGCGTACGAGGCCGGCTTCATGTCCAGCGCGCACGATGCGGCGGTGATCGACGCCACGCTGGCGGCCGCACGCGAGGCCTTTGCCGAGGTGGCGCGCTGAGCCGCGCGCCTTGCTGATGGCCAGCACGACGTAGCGAGCGATCTCAGGCAGCCATCCGCCCTGGCTCGACGAGCAGGTGTGACAGTTCGCCAGGCAGGCGCGTGGGTCGCCGCCGCGCGCGTTCATCGGCACCGATGAACGCCCTTGCCGATCTTCATCCATCGCTGCCGAGCGACGGCGGCCGCACCGCGCATCGCCTGACCCGTCGCACCACCGGCCTCATCGCTCGCGGCGATCTCGGCACCATGCGGCCAGATGCCTTTGCTTTTGTCTGGTGGCTGTCATACCTTTCTGAAAGGTGTCCACGGACGGGCATGGGTGGGGACCCTCGAAGCAGCCGATCCGCGGTTGTCGCCTTCGCAGCGACAGGCTTGCCGTCGCCGCTGTTTCATCCTGTCATGCAGCGCATCGAGCCGGCGCGCTGCCGACGCCTGCCACGGCCGCCCTCGCCTCATGCTCAAGCCTGTTGCGTTGCTCGCTCCGCGCCCGCCACCGTCGCGCGACCATTCCCTTCCCGACTGGCTGCTTGCCGGCAAGCTGGAGCCGCCGTTGCCGCGCCCGGGTGCGGTGCTGCGCGAGGCACTGCTCACCGCACTGGAGCGGGCGCAGGCACGCCCGCTCACCCTGCTGTTGGCGCCGCCCGGCTTTGGCAAGACCACCGTGCTGGCGCAATGGCATGCCCGGCTGCAGGCAAGCCAGCATATGGCCGTGGCGTGGCTGTCGCTGGATGAGGAGGACGCCGATGCCGGGCGCTTCCTCGGCCATCTTGCCCTGGCCCTGCAGCACGCGGGCGCGGATGCCGCACTGTGCGCCAGCGTGTTGCAGAGCCGCGACCAGGAGCCACGCACCGCCGTCAGCCTGTTGATCCGCGCACTGCGCAAGGCACCGCGCCCGATCAGCGTGATTCTCGACGACTACGACCGCATCGGCAGCGCAGCGGTCGATGAACTGGTACTGCGATTGATCGAACACGGCGGCGGGCGCCTGCATCTGTTGCTGGCCACCCGCCGCATTCCCGCACTACCGCTGGCGCGGCTGGACCTGCAGGCGCAACTCAGCCGCCTTGGCAGCGCGCAACTGGCACTGGACGCCGACGAGGCGCGCGCGTTGCTGGGGCCGCAGATCCCTGCGCCGGTACTGGACGCCTTGCTGCACTACACCGAGGGCTGGCCGGTGGCCTTGCATCTGGCCCGCCTCTGGCTGGAAGGCGATGCGCAACGCCAGCAGGAAGTGACAGCGCGTTTCTCCGGCCGCAGCGCGCAGATCGCCGCCTACCTGGCCGAACAGGTCGTCAACGATCTGGATGCGGACACGCGCGACCTGTTGCTGCGCACCAGCCACCTGGAGCGGGTCAATGCGTCACTCGCCGATGCACTGCGCCAGCGCGAGGACAGCGGTCGGCTGCTGGCGCGCCTGGAACACTTCCATGGCCTGCTGGTGCCGCTGGATGGCGAACGCGAATGGTTCCGCTATCACCCGCTGTTTGCCGACTTCCTGCAGCAATTGCTCGACCGCGAGCATCCCGGCCAGGCCATGAACCTGCATCAACGTGCGGCGCGCTGGTTCGGCGAGCACCAGCATCTGGCCGACGCGGTACGGCATGCCGCGCGCGGCGAGTGCGGTGGTCTGGCCGCCAGCTACATCGCGCGTGCCGGCACCTGGCAATTGCTGCTGACGCAGGGCACGCACGCGGTGCGTGGGTTGTTGCGCCACTTCGACCACCGCACCATCCGCGATACGCCGGCACTCAACCTCACCCAGGCGCACCTGCACCTCAAGCTCGGCGAATTCAGCCACGCGCGCCTGCTGCTGGAGCGCTTCCGTGATTTCCCGGCCGCACTGCGCGAGCCTCAGCAACGCGACTACACCGTGGTGGTGGCGCTGCTGCGCGACCGCCTGGATGAAATCTGCGGCAATCCGCACGGCCTGACCCAGATCGCCGCGCAGGCCGACGCACTGGACGACGACGACCACCTGGGCCGCGGCATGCTGCTGTGCATCTGCGCCAATACCGCGCTTGCACAGGGCGCGTTTGCAGTGGCCGAGCGGCATGCGCTGGCCGCACGCGATGCGATGCGCCGCGGCGGCAGCGATCTTGGCGCCAGCCAGGCGCTGCTGTCGCTGGGACAGAGCCTGTTCTACCGCGGCCAGCTCGGCGAGGCCGACGCCTGCTACCAGCAGGCCCTGCAGTGCAGCGCGCGCTCACCGCAGCCGGATCGTGTATTGCAAGCCACAGCGCATTGCCTGCTCGCGCAGCTGCACTACGAGCGCGGGCACCACGACGATGCGGCCGACCTGCTGCATCCGGCGCTGGAACTGCTCGAACAACACGATGGCAGCGCCGATGTGCTGGCAGCCGCCTACGACACCGCGCTGGGCCTGGAACGCCTGCGCGATCGCAGTGGACGCAGTGCCCTGGCGTTGCTCGAACACATCGAACAGATCGCCCACGGGCGCAAGCTGGCGCGGCTGTCCGAACTGGCCGCCGCGTGGCGATTGATGGCGCTGCTGGAGCACCCGGGCAACACGGCCATCGACCTGCTGATCGCCCGCACCGGCGGCGAATCCGGCCTGGCCCACACGCTGCGCGCCGCGCACCGCTGGCGTGACCGTGCCGCGATGGGTTTTGCGCTGGCACGCTGGCATCGGCTGGCCGGGCGCAGCAATGCGGCGCTGAGCATTCTTGGCCAGATCGAACAGGCCTGCATCGGCAGCGACAATGCCTGCCATCTCGCGCGCACCCGTGCACGCATCGCACTGGTGCTGCAGCAGCGCGGCGAACTGCGCGAGGCACTGCCGCCGCTGTACAGCGCACTGGAGCACGTGGCGCTGACCCAGAGCTGGCAGGCCATCGTCGAACTTGGCCTGCCGGCCAAGGCAATGCTGCGTTCGCTACGTCAGCACGACCCGCACACCGTTGCCGGCACCACGCGTGCATTGACCATCCAGGCCTTGCTCGAACGGCTCAGCGGCGACGAAGACCCGGCCAGCGACATGTTCAGCGAGCGCGAACTGGAAGTGCTGGCGCAGCTGGCACGCGGCTACTCCAACAAGCAGATCGCCCGCCACCTGCACCTGTCGGAAAACACCGTCAAGTTCCACCTCAAGAACCTGTATCGCAAGCTCGACGCACGCAGCCGCGAGGGCGCGCTGGCGCAGGCGCAGCAACGGGGCGTGTTGCGTGGCCAGGATCCGCAGCAAGCAGAGGACGCGCCGCGCTAAGTGGCGGGGCACCTGGCGGCGCTCGCCCGACCTGCGTCTTTCACGGACGGCAGCGCCTGCGTTTGCAGCGCGTGATCGCTGCAGGCAACGCTCACGTCAATGCACCGGCACTCCGCACGCCACAGATGCACGCTGCCCCCGCGACCAGATCAGCCGAAGCGCAGCGTGCCCTTCATCATCGCCCAGTGCCCGGGGAACGAGCAGAAGAACGTATACGCGCCGCCCTTGGTCAATTTGCTGGTGGCAAAACTGACCGTGGTGCTCTGGCCGCCGCCGATGACCTTGGTATGCGCGATCACGCGCACATCGGCCTTGGGCAGATAGCTGTCCGCGATGCTCGATCGCACGCCGGCGTTGGCAACCGGCTGGAAATCGGCGGTCTTGGTCAGCACCCAGTTGTGCCCCATCACGGTGGCGGCCATCTTGCCGGAATGCTTGAGCGTCAGCTCCACCTGCGTGCAGTCCGGCGCGATGGCGATGGCGCTCTGGTCGAACTTCATCTGGTCGTTGCCGGTGATGGTCACCGCGCAGGTCTTGGCCCAGGCCGAAGGCGCGAGCACCATCGCGCCGAGCACGGCGATCGTGGAAAACAGTTTCAAGGCATGACTCCTACAATCAGAAATGCACGATGCGTCCAACGCAACCGTCGCCGCGCGCAGTGCGTCGGCGCTTCCAGGGTAACCGCTTGTCGGGATCAACAGAACCGTACACCGGCCGCTGCCACGGTGGGTGGGCAGCGCCTGGCGCAACGCGTCACCGCCATGCGTCTGCATGACGATGCGAAGCGGCGACTTTCTTGAGCTTCTCCGGCAAGGCAACGACACCCACTCAGGGACGCACGGCCACCACTTCGATCTCCACCCGATACAGCGGGTTGCCCAATGCAGCGATCTGGAACGCCGAGCGCGCCGGCAGGTTGGGCTGTTCCTTGGTACCGAAGAACTGCCGGTAGCCTTCCATGAACCCGTTGAAATCCATCTTGCCGCCCATCGCCGGATCGCCCACCAGGAACACCTGCATCTTCACCACATCGCCCATGCCCAGTCCGAGCGATTTCAGCTGGTCCTGGATCTGCTTCAACACGCTGACCGTCTGCGCCTTGGTATCGCCATAGGCGGCAGGTGACTCTTTCGGTGCGCTCGCATCCACCACCGCCGGCACCTTACCACTGACGTACACAGTGGCCTTGCCGGCAGGAATCTCCACCGCGGCGGCAATCGGAAAATCGCTATTGGGAATCTTGTGGCGGATGACATCGGCAGCGTGCGCGGCGGTCAGGCTTGCGCACCACACTGCGGCAGCGGTGACGGCAAACAACATGGAACGGGACATGGCAACTCCTTGGCAGGGAAAGGTCATTGGCGCAGCAGCTTGACGTCGTCGACAGTAACGCGCTCGGCATGGTCGTTGCCGAAATGGGTGCGCACATAGCTCACCACTTCGGCCACCTGGCGGTCCGTGAGCATGTCGCCAAATCCCGGCATGCCGGCATGGCCGTCGAGCACCATCATGGTGACGTAGGGTGCAGCCGCCAGCTTGGGATTACCTGCCAGCGCCGGGTACTCGCCCGCCCCTTGCGCACCGGTACCGGCCGGCATGTGACAGCCCTGGCACACCGCGCGATAGACGTGCTCGCCGGACGCGGTGGCGAAGCCCTGCTGTGGGTACAGCGCCGTGGCATCGGAACTCTGCGCGCGTGCGCTGCGCATGCCGGGCGGCAGCAGCAGAGCGCCGATGACGAGCGCGACAGCGACAACCAGTGTGCGGGGCAACAGACTCATGCACGGCCTCCTGCGGCGATAACGGTGCGATGCAGCCGGCCCACGACATCGTGCGCGGACAGGATCGCGCCCTCCTGCCAGGCCGGGATGTAGGACACATGCTCGCCGGCCAGTGCCAGACGGCCATCGATCTGGCACAGCGGTGCGTAATGCTCGGCGCGGGCCTGCTCGGTCCACATGCCGAAACAGCCATGGGTGAACGGCACCCGATGCCAGCCGACCGCAATACCGGTTTCGAATTCGCGCGGATACTGTGGATGCAGTTGCGTGCCGTAGTCGACCGCCTTGCGCACGCGCTCCCGCGGGCTCATCGAAGTGAACTGGTAGGCATCCAGCCCCCACACATAGGCGCCGAGCAGCACGCCCTTGCCCGGGCTGTGATAGCCGGTGCTGGGATAGCTGATCAAGGTGATCGGCAGATCGGTGTAGCTGATGCCGCCGTAGATCGCCTCGTCCTCCTCCCAGAAGCGGCGCTTGAACTGCAGCCCCACCTTCACCGATGCCGCATACGGCACCTTGCCGATGGCGGTGGTCATCGCATCGCTGGCGGTGACCGGAATGCGGCTCAGCACCGACAGCGGAATCGTGCAGATGCACCAGTCCGCACTGGCGATGCGCTCTTCGCCACCGCGTACCGCGTCCTGCCAGGACACCCGCACGCCGTTGCCATCCTGGTCGATCCTGGTGACCTTGGCGTTGTAGGTAATGGCATCGCCGAGCTGGCGCGCAAACGCCTTGCCGATCTGGTCCATGCCACCGACTGGCTGAAACATGGTGGTCTGCATCTCGTAGTTGTTGCCGGCCGCCAGCGTGGTCCACAGCCGCGAGCGCAATACGTCCTGCACGCTGAAGGGCTGGGAGAATTCCGGCATGCCCGACAACCCACCGCCGGGATAGCGCGCAAAACCGCGCCGCTCGCTGCTGTCCTTGCCCTTGACGTAGCCGAACTTCTGATCCAGCGCCCCCCAGGTACGCAGCGATTCGAGCAGGATCTGCTGGTCCTCGTTGCTGACCAGCGTGTCCAGCGCGTGCTGTTGCGTGCACTTGGCCAGCAGCTCGGACACATGCCCCTTGTAGTCGGCATCGATGGCGCGAAAGCGCTGCGGCTTGCCGCCGAACCCGTGCTGGCTGTGCAGCAAGGCGTTGTAGTTCACCTGGTTGAAGGCTTCCAGCGCCACACCGAACTGCTTGCAGTAGCTCAACACTGCCCGGTGATGATGGGGAATCCGCCATGGCCCGGGATTGAGGTAATGGCCCTTGTCGAACTGGCACTGCTGGGCAGCGCCACCGAGTTCGGTGTAGCGATCGCCGCCGCGCAAGGTCCAGTTGCGCCCGCCGGGGCGCGCGTTGTATTCCAGTAGCTGCACGCGATACCCCGCCTTGCGCAATTCGAAGGCGGCCGTCATGCCTGCAAGGCCGGCGCCCAGCACCAGCACCGAGGCGCCCTTCGCATCGCCATCCAGTTGCAGCGGCCCGGTGAAGCTGGACTCGGCGGCCATGCCCAGGCTGCTCATCGCCTGATACATCATGGCCCCGCCAGCGGTCATGCCGATGCGCGCCAGCAATTGCCGCCGCGTCATCGCCCCAGTGTGATTGCCTTGCATCAACGCACGTCCCCTGCAGATAGTGGAACAGAAGCCAACTCAACGCCCTGGCCGCGCGCGGCGCGACGGCGCATCCCGCCTGTGGTCATCGGCAACACCGCGCGCAGCGGAGCCATCAGAAGCGGTAGGAAAGACTGGCGAACAGCTGGCGCGGTGCGATCAGCTGGTAGGAGCCGGAACTCTCGTTGGGAAACACCGCACCGATCGCATCGTCCTTGTCGAACAGGTTGTAGACCGACAATTGCAGCCGCCCACCGGCAAGAAAGCCGGCATCGCTGCCTTGATAGCCGACGCTGCCGTTGACGATGAAGGTGGCATCCACCTGGTCGGTATTGAGCGTGTCGCCGTAACGCTTGCCGGTGTACTTGGTGTCGAGGTTGGCGAAGAAGTGCTCGCCTTCCCAGCCGCCGTTGACGCTGAACATCACCTTCGGCGCATCCGGCACGTCGTTGCCCTTCACCTGCACCAGGTTGCCGCTGACCGGGCCGAAGTAATTGTCCTGGAATTCGGATTGATTCCAGGTCAGCGACGCACCCAGCCGCCAGCCCGGCGCCGGCTTCCACATGCCGGAGACTTCCGCGCCGTAGGTCTGCACGTCGCCGACGTTGGCGTAGACGGTAGGCGCAACCACCAGCGGGTCCGGGTCGGTCAGCGCGATGATGCGATTTTCATAATCGATCTTGTAGGCGGCGATGTAGCCGCTCCACTGGCTGGATTCGGCGCGGATGCCGATATCGATGTTGGTGGATTCTTCCGGCGCGATGTCCGGATCGAAGGCACCGGACGTCAATGCCAGACGCGGCGCGGAGCTGAAGTTTTCCGCGTAGTTGGCGAATACCTGCACGCCCTCGGCGAGCTGGAAGCTGGCGCCGACCTGCGGCTGAAACCAATCGCTGTTCTTGATGGCGACATCGCGGCGCACACCGACATTGAAGTCGTCCAGATTGGCGATGCCGTTGTAGTCGCGTTTGACGTCCAGCCCCTTGGCACCGAACTCCATGGTGAGCCGATCGTCCAGCAGGCGCAGCGTGTCCTTGATGTAGAGCTGCTTCACTTCGGTGGAGAAGTGGTTGTCGTAATAGATCACGATCGGCAGGGCGTTCTTGAGCAAGGCGCCAGTGGCCGGGTCTAGGTTGTACAGCGGGCGCACCTGGTCGAAGTCGTAGCTTTCGTACCAGGCGCCCACTTCCAGCTTGTTATGTTCGGTCTCCCATGCCACGGCCGTGGTCAAGCCATAGCGATCGCCGCCCATGATTTCTTCGCGCCGCGTCATCGCACCAACTTGGGTGACGTTGCCATTGGCATCGACGCTCTGTGGGTCGTTGATGGCGATATCGGTGCGCCCGGGGGTGCCGGCAACCGCATCGTTGTACAACCCGGTGGCGGTACTCGGCGGCGTGCCGCCGACGCCGTAACCGTGCTTGTTTTCGTAATAACCGGTGAAGGTGACGCCGATGGCGTCATTGAACATGAAATCGCCATGCAGGCTGAGCAGCGAATCGCGGCGGCCGTTTTGCCATTCGCTGTAATGCTCGGCATCCACTTCCGGGTTGCCGGTGATGCGTTCGTGCAGATCCCACGATACCGAGCCGTCGGAGTTGTACGACTGCACGTCGTAGTCCTTGCGGTTGTTGTAGATCCAGCCCAGGGTCAGGCTGCCCGCGTCCCAGGCCTGACGCACCTTGGCTTCGAAGTGATCGCTCTTTTGCGTAGCCGGTTCCATGTCCCACACCCCGCCCTGGGTGCGCGATGCGGAGAGGTACGCACTCGGCCCGCCCGCCCACCACTGCGGCGTATCCAGACGGACAAAACTGCGCACCAGATCGTCCGAGCCGATGGTCTGGGTGAGATTGCCGCTCCAGGTATCGCCACCCTTGGGCGGAAGACTGGTGTAGCGGATCGCACCGCCCAGTGCGTGATAGGAGGGCTGGGTGACATCGCCCGAGCCGGCGGACACCGTCACATCGAGCAGGTTTTCGCTGGAGACATAGCGGGTGATCGGCCCACCTTCGCGGGTGTCGAACGTCTCGATCGGAATGCCGTCCAGGGTCACGCCGATCTGGTTGGCGGAAAACCCGCGAATGGTCATCGAATCGCCGAACTCGTACAGCCCGAACGGATCGGTGGTCTGCACATTCACGCCGGGCAGGCTGGCCAGCAGTTGTTGCGGCGCCACGCCAGGCACCTGCGCCTGGATCTCGTCCATTGAAATGGAGGCGGTAGTACGGGTGGACCCGGTGCCCACCACGCTGACCGCATCCAGGGTGCGTGCCTCCTGGGCGAACGCGGGCAGGCCTGGCGCGCCAGCCACCAGCAGGGTCATCGAGGCGAGCGTGTGGCGGCGCGTGGCGGCGGTGAGAACTGCGGCCAGTGCGGCCGCCAATTGATCGGTATTCAAGCGCTTAGGCATGCAATCGGCCCTCGGAGTGTGGTGCGTGCTGAGTGACCGGACCCGCTCCCCAAGACCGGCTGACACCGCGGATGCGGCACGTATCGACCATACCCAGCACGGTTCCGAAGCAGAGGCGGTGCGGAGGGTAGGCTCTGCGCAGGTGGGTAGGCTGCTACCGAATTGAACCGTATGAATACGCAGCATCCGTGTGCTTGGCGGGCGCGGATTTCCGTGGCAAGGCATTGGCGACACAGGCGTTGGCGCTGCGCCGCATGGCCGCGAACCGTTCGTGCGCAACGCGCCTACCCGCGCGCAGCGCTTTGGGCATGGCAGCGCTCGCACGCTTGCCATGCAAGTGCGAATCGACAACGCTGCAGCGCTATGTCCTGAGCCTGCGCATGCCAACTCCACCGGTTTCCCTGCTATTGCTCGACTTCGATGGCGTGCTCGCCAGCTATTCGCGGCCACGCCGTCTGGCGGCCCTGGCAACGGCCGCCGCCTGCACGCCGCAGCGCGTGCAGCAGGTACTGTTCGACCAGGGCCTGGAGCGCGCCTACGATACCGGCGCGATCGACACGCCGGCGTACCTGAGCCAACTCGGCGACGGTCTGGGGCATCCGATTGATCAGGCCACCTGGATCGCTGCACGCGTGGCCGCATGCCGTGCAGACCCTGCGGTGGCGGCGCAGGTGCTGGCGGTATCGGCGACAACCGCGGTGGCCGTGCTGACCAATAACGGCCCATTGATGGCTGAGGCGATTGCGCAGATCGTGCCGTCGCTGTTTCCGCTGCTGCAGGGACGCGTGTTGTGCAGCGGTGCACTGGGCGGGCGCAAGCCGGAGCTGCGGGTGTATCAGCGTGCGCTCGACGCCCTTGGGGCGACCGCAGCCGGCACCCTGTTCGTCGATGACCTGTTCGTCAACGTCCGCGGCGCCCGTGCTGCGGGGCTGCACGCCGACACGGTGCGCGATGCGCGCGCATTGCGGCGGGTGGTGAAGCGGTATGGGTTGGGATGAGGGGGGAATTGGGATTTGGGATTTGGGATTTGGGATTTGGGATTTGGGATTTGGGAATCGGGAATCGGGAATCGGGAATCGGGAATCGGGAATCGGAGCAGCGTTCGCCGGCGTTCTTGAAAGGTCAACGCTCTGCCGAGCGGCCAACGGTAGCTAGCCTCGCTCTGCAAGCGAATGCGCAGCCAAACAACACGCTAGCCGTGTGTGTTGTGGTGAATCAGGCCAAGCATGCATTTATCGATATTCCATCCGCCAGCGTGCGTTTTTGCGCGCATGCGCACGAAACCGCGATAAATCGGGCGCAACTCCTCGACCAGACCATGCTCAGCAAAACGCACCGACTAGCCCCTCTCCCATCGGGAGAGGGGTTGGGGTGAGGGTACGGCGGGAAGCGACAACCTCAGCAGCAAGAGCCGAGCCTCAAGCGCACGATGCCACGATCAAAATCAGACGATCGGCACGTCACGCAATCACTGGCGCCAAACTGCACCCGCTCACCCAGACACAAGCCAGATCATTCAGCGCTTCGCATCGCGCAAGTATCCATCACCGCTGCGCCGCGTACTCGGCAATCGCCAGGCGCAGGCGCTGCAGCCCGTCGGCCAGCTCGGCATCGGTCAGATTCAGTGCCGGCACGAAGCGCAGCACGTCCGGCCCCGCCTGCAGCACCAGCAGCCCATGCCTGGCCGCCAGGTCGAGGATCGCGCCGGCCTGGCCGGCATGCGCCGGCGCCAGCACCGCGCCCAGCATCAGGCCGCGCCCGCGGATCTGCGCAAACACGCCGAACTCGGCGTTCAGCGCCTCCAGCCCTGCGCGCAACGCCGCCGACTGACGCTCCACATTGGCCGCGATCTCCGGCGAGGCCAGCTTGCGCAATGCCACCCGCGCCACCGCAGCGGCCAGCGGATTGCCGCCGAAGGTAGTGCCGTGCGCGCCGAACTGCATGGTCTGCGCCACCTTGGGGCCGGCCAGCATCGCGCCGATCGGGAAACCGCCACCCAGGGCCTTGGCCAGGGTCACGATGTCCGGCGTCACCTGTTCCTGCCAATGCGCGAACAGGCTGCCGGTGCGGCCCATGCCGCACTGGATCTCGTCCAGCACCAGCAAGGCATCGTGCTGGTCGCACAGCGCGCGTGCGCGGGCCAGGAAGCCCGGCGCGGCCGGCATCACCCCGCCCTCGCCTTGGATCGGCTCGACCATCACCGCCGCCACATCGCCTGTCGCCATCGCCGCTTCCAGCGCCGACACGTCGTTGAAATCCACGTAGCGAAATCCGCCCGGCAGCGGCTCGTAGCCTTCCTGGTACTTCGGCTGCGCGGTAGCGGTGACCGAGGCCAGCGTGCGGCCGTGGAAACTGCCACGGAAGGTGACGATCACGCGCCGCTCCGGCGGGCGGCCCTGGTCGCTGGCCCACTTGCGCACCAGCTTGATCGCCGCCTCGTTGGCCTCGGTGCCGGAATTGCACAGGAACACCTTTTCGGCAAAGCGCGAGGCGCCCACCAGTTCTTCGGCCAGCTTCAACGGCGGCGCGCTGTAGAAGATGTTGCTGGTGTGCCAGAGCTTGCCGGCCTGCTCGGTGAGCGCGGCCACCAGGTCCGGATCGTTATGGCCCAGCCCGCTGACGGCGATGCCCGAGGACAGATCCAGATACTCGCGCCCGGCATCGTCCCACACGCGACTGCCCTGTCCGCGCTCCAGCACCACCTGGCGCGGGCGATACACCGGCAGGTAGTAGTGCGCAAGGGACAGGGGCGAATCGGCAGCGGTGCTCATGAGGATCAGTCGCGGAAGCGGAAGGGGAGCGGGCATTCTCGCGCATTCGCACGCCTGCGGCACAATGCCCGCATGCGCCCTCTTTCCGATCCGCAACTCACCCCTGCCACCGACCACGGCTGGCGCCGGCACTGGTTCGACATCATCTACCGGCACGACACCCGCCCCTCGCGCAATTTCGACCTGATGCTGGTGGCGGCCATCCTCGCCAGCGTGGTGGTGATCATGATCGACAGCGTGCCGCGCATCCATGCGCAGTCGGCGCACTGGCTGGTGCCGCTGGAGTGGGCCTTCACGATCCTGTTCACGCTGGAATACGCGTTGCGGCTGGCGGTGGTGCGGCGGCCGCTGCATTACGCACTCAGTATCTGGGGCGTGATCGACCTGCTGTCGATCCTGCCGAGCTATCTGTCGTTCTTCGTGCCCGGTGCGCAGACCCTGCTGGTGGTGCGGGTGCTGCGCATCCTGCGGTTGTTCCGCATCCTCAAGCTCACCCGCTACATCCAGGAAAGCGGGCAGCTGGTGGACGCGCTGTGGCGCAGTCGCCGCAAGGTGCTGGTATTCCTGTTCAGCGTGCTCACCATCACCGTGATCGCCGGCGCCACGATGTACGTCATCGAAGGCCCGCAGCATGGCTTCACCAGCATCCCGACCAGCATGTACTGGGCCATCGTCACCATGGCCACGGTGGGTTTCGGCGATCTGGTGCCGCAGACCACGCTGGGCCGCTTCGTCACCTCGGCGCTGATCCTGATCGGCTACAGCATCATCGCCGTGCCCACCGGCATCTACACCGCCGAGCTGGCCAGTACGCTGCGCGAAGGCGGCCACGCCGGCAAGCGCGATATCCGCAACTGCGTGCGCTGCGGGCTGGAAGGCCACGCGCCGGACGCACGCTATTGCCGGCAGTGCGCCGAGCCGCTGCCGGCCATGGGAAACGGATGAGCCAGGCCCGTGCAGCCCGGCGCGCGCAGCGCACGGATGCGCGCGCGACGGCTGCCGCCACGTCGGTCTGCGACGCGTGGCGGGTGGGTGGGAACCAGTCCTCGACGGCACACGGCTCGCACCCCGCCCAGGTCCGGACGCGGCAGGCGCACGCACCGCGCACCACCGTCAGTCCAGGAATAGATCCGGCAGCAAATCGCGCGAAGGATCCACCGCATATCCGCGCAGATCGGTGATGCCGGCCTGCGCCAGCACCTGCTCGTCGATCAGGAACTGGCCATGGAACCCAGCGGCCTCGCGGGTCAACACCGCATGCGCCGCATCGGCCACGATCTCCGGCCGACGGCAGGCCGCCGCATCCACGCCGGGCAGCATGTTGATCGCATCGGTGGCGATCACCGTGCGCGGCCAGAGCGCATTGACCGCCACGCCTTGCGGGCCGAATTCGGCCGCCAGCCCCAGCGTCACCAGGCTCATGCCCATCTTGGCCAGCGTGTAGCCGGTATGCGCGCCCCACCACACCGGATTCAACGACGGTGGCGGCGCCAGGCTGAGGATGTGCGGGTTGGGCGCGCGCAGCAGATGCGGCAGGCAGGCCTGCGCGCAGAGGAAACTGCCGCGCGCATTGACCTGCTGCATCAGGTCGAAGCGCTTCATCGGCGTATCCAGCGTGCCGCGCAACCAGATCGCGCTGGCGTTGTTGACCAGGATATCGATCCCGCCGAACGCCTCCACGGTGGCCTGGACCGCCGCATGCACCTGCGCCTCGTCGCGGATGTCGCAGCGCAGTGCCAGCGCCTGTCCACCCGCCGCACGCACCGCATCGGCGGCGCCATGGATGGTGCCGGGCAATTTCGGATTGGGCACCGCCGACTTGGCCACGATCGCCACATTGGCCCCATCGCGCGCCGCCCGCAACGCGATCGCCAGCCCGATCCCGCGCGAGGCACCGGTAATGAAGAGGGTTTTGCCGTTTAAGGTCATGGGATTGGGGAATCGGGATTAGGGATTCGTCAGAGCTTACAGCCGGTAACCGGCGCCGAATCGGAACGCGTCATGTGCAGCTGCTGGATTCAACCGACCAGCCACCAGCCCTGCACCATCGGCCTTTACGAATCCCCAATCCCGAACACCCAATCCCAGCCGTTCAGGGCTTCGGCCCCTGCCCCTCGTTGTCTTCCCAATGCAGCACCCGACGGGTCACGAAACGGTAGACCGGCTTGCCGGTGGCGAACCACAGCTCGCGCACCCAGGAGCGGCGCTTGAGTACGCGACGTTCCACCGGGGTGATCGCGGCCGGGCAATACATGCGCTTGTGCTTGAGCAGGTGGCGCAGGTCTTCGCGTGCAAGCAGACGCATCCAGCGCGCGCGTGGATGGCCGCGTACCGCCAGTTGGAAATCGATCAGCGCCGGGCTGCCATCGTCCTGTACCAGCCAGTTGGCTTCCTTGGCCAGATCGTTGTGCGCCACGCCGCACCGATGCAACTGCTGCAACAGCCGGCGCGCCTGCCGGAAATACGCCAGGTCGCCGCGCGGCGGGCGCTGGTACATCGCATCGCCGGCCAGGTAACTGCGGTCCAGATGACGCCCGTCCCAGTGCAGCAGGCGTGGCGTGTGCGGCAGGCCATCCAGCTGGCGCAGTGCCAGCGCTTCGCGCCGCGCCAGCCACCATGCCACACCACGCAGCAGCCACGGCGCCACGCTCAGGTCGCGCCGCACGAACACGCGGCCGGCGTCGCGGATCAGCAGGATGCGCCCGAAGGTATCGGACTTCAGCGGCAGGTTGCCGGCGGGATCGTGGCTCATCGCCCATTGTAGACGGGCGGTCCGCATCGCCACATCGCCAACGCTCGCGCCACCGTGCACCGGACAGGCCCTGCAGGGCCGGTTGCAACCTCAGGTGAAGCGAACGGCCCGATGTGAGCGGGGCACAAGTCAGCCGTCACCGTGCCCACCTATAATTCGGCAATGAACTCATGGATCGACGCCACACTGGAGTGGATCGGACACCACCCCACCTTGGCTGGCGTGGCGATCTTTGTCATCGCATTCTGCGATGCGGTCATCGTGCTGGGTGCCATCGTGCCCGCGCTGCCGCTGCTGTTCGCCATCGGCGTGCTGATCGGGCTCGGCCAGATCAACGGGCCGTACGCAGTGGCCTGCGCCACCCTGGGCGCCTTCGTCGGCGACGCGCTGAGCTTCTGGGTCGGTCATCGCTGGGGCCACCAGTTGCACACCTATTGGCCGTTCCGGCGTTACCCGCAATTGCTGGAACGTGGCGAGCTGCTGTTCCGGCGCAATGCCTTCAAGAGCATCCTCATCGCCCGTTACGTGGGCGCGGTGCGGCCGTTCGTGCCCGCCATTGCCGGCATGTCGCACATGCCGTTCAAGCGCTACCTGACCGCCAGCGGGTTGGCCTGCATTTCCTGGGCGCTGCTGTTCCTGGTGCCGGGCTGGGTGCTGGGCACCGCCTACGACGCGGTGGCCGCGGTGGCCGGGCGCCTGTTCGTGGTGGTGGCGTTGCTGGCCGCGGTGATCGGCCTGGCGTGGGCGATAGTGCTGTATTCGTACCGCTGGTCCGCCGGCCACCTGGACGCGCTGCTGGCGCGCTTGCTGGAGTGGTCGCATCGGCATCCGGTGCTGGGCGACTGGTCGGTCAGCGTGTTCGACCCGCGCCGCCGCGAATCGGTGCCGCTGGCGATGATGGCCCTGATGCTGTTGCTGCTCGGCTGGGGCTGGTTCGTGTTGCTGATGGTGGTGCTGGCGCATGGCGAGCCGCTGCGCGTGGACCTGGCCGTGCACGACCTGATGCTGGCGCTGCGCAACCCGCTGGCCGATTACCCGATGGTGGCACTGGCCTCGCTGGGCGACTGGCAGGTGTTGCTGCCGGCGATTGTCGCGGCTATGGGCTACCTGGCCTGGCGCCGGCGCTGGATGGCGGTGACGCATTGGGTGATTGCGCTGGCGTTCGGCCTTGCCCTGACCCAACTGCTCGGCGCCACCGTGCAGGTGGTGCGCCCGCCTGCGGCCAGCAGCGGGTTCGGGTTTCCATCGGTGGCGGTCACCATGGCCACGATTGGTTTTGGCTTCTTTGCGTTGCTGATCGCGCGCGAACTGCCCGGCCGGCGCCGGGTGTGGCCGTATCTGGTCAGTGGCGCGATCGTCTCGCTGATCGGTTTTGCGCGGCTGTACCTGGGCGCGCACTGGCTCAGCGATGTGGTCGGCGGCATGTTGTTCGGCATCTTCTGGCTGCTGGTGCTGGGCATCGCCTACCGCCGCCGCGCCACCCGCGCATTCTGGGTCAAGCCGGTGTCGTGGATCTTCTATGGCGTGTTCCTGGGCTGTGCGCTCTTCTTCGCGCCGCGCAACCTCGACACCAAGCTGGCCAAGTTCGAACCGCCGCCGCCGTTGCTGATGGAGCTGCCCGCCAGCGAGTGGTGGGCCAGCCAATGGCGCCTGCTGCCGGCGCGCCGCAACGAATTCGACGACGACCAGCGCTGGCCGCTGGACGTGCAAGTGGCCGGTCCGCTCGCCCCATTGCAGCGCCAGCTCGAAACGCGCGGCTGGCGGGCACAACCGCAGGCCGGCTGGGAACAGGCACTGCACCTGCTCGACGTCAGTGGTCGCCCGGACGAGGTGCCGATCCTGCCGGCCACACTGGACACCCAGGTCGAAGCGCTGTTGATGGTGCGCCACGCGGCACCCGGCCATGTGCATGTGCTGCGCCTGTGGCCAGCGGCCGCACGCCTGCAGCCCGATGCACAGTCGCTGTGGGTCGGCAGCACGCAGACCTTGCGCTACAGCCGTCACTTCAGCCTGATCGGGCTGTGGTATCCGTTGCGTGGGGTCGATCCGGCATTGAGCGCATTGCGCGACGCACTCGGGCCACTGCCGCATCGTGTGGAACAGCGGCGTCGTTCGCAGGTGCCGGTGATCCTGATCGACAGCACCTCGGGCAATGCGGTGCGTGGCGAAAACAACGACAACGCTGCAGCGCAGACGCAAACCGCTGCGCTCGATCCAGCAGCATCAGGTTCGCCACAACAACGCCGTTGAGCGATCCGGCAACAGGCGATCGGCCGGCGAATCGCACAGGCGTGTCGATATGGGTCGTGTCGCTATGGGTCGTGTCGACATGGGGTGCCCGCAATGCGTCTTGAACGCTGTATCGATGGCGGTAGCGTCTTGGCGTCGTGTAGAAGCAGCTGAATTTTCAGGGTGAACGCTTGGCCCGTCGAGCGCGCGGCGCCCTCGCCGCTTGCGGGACACGCCGTGAACCCATCCATGGGGGCTCGATGGCGGCATCCATGCCGCCAACGGTCCCGCAAGCGGCGAGGACACCGCACCAGAACGTTCGTCGGTGACCTACCAAAGAGCAGAGAACACTGCGCAGCCTGGTTACTTGCGTCGCAGGGTTTGCTGTCGCTTGAACACTCTGCGCACCGACCAACTTGACTGGTCCTTGCCCGCTCACCGTCGCGGGACCTTACGCGACATGGATGCCGCGTAAGAGCTTACAAGGACGTACTTGCAGCGTGTCCCGCGATGGTGGGCGGGCAAGGGCCCTGCAGAAAACTCGCAGTTGGCCGCTCTACAACTGCTCGTACCTTTCAATCGCCTCTCAAGGCGACCGGGAGATTGCGAGTCAGCGCAGTTCGGCGATGCAAAGGCCGCATTGGCCTAACACGCGACACCTCACCACAACACGCCATCCACCGGTTGCATCGGCTCCGGCGCTTGCTCACCAAGGGCCTGAAGCGCATCGATCTCCACCGTGCGGCACATGGTATCCAGCGGCAGGTCGTGAATGGTGTTGGCGAACGGGTCGACCAGTTCATCGCCGATCTTCAGCACCGCCAGGAACATCAGGCCGGCCACCGTCGACCCCACCGGCGTGGCGTACTGCAGCGTTTCCACCAGCCCGATCGGCAGCAGCACGCAGAACAGCCGCGTGAACAGGTTGGGATAGAAGCGGTATTGATACGGCAGCGGGGTGTTCTTCAGCCGTTCCATGCCGCCTTGCGCGTTGGCGATGTCCACCAGGATGCGTTCGACGCTGGCCTGCTGGATGCTGTCGATCCAGCCCTCGCGACGCGCCTGTTCGACGCTGCGTCCGGTGCTATCGAGCAAGCCGTTCGCCACGTTGGTGCGCACGACCACGGCCGCCGCTTCGTCGGCGTCCAGGTACGGAGACAGCGCCATCGCCACCGGCAACCGGCGCAGTTGGCAGCGCAGTGCGTTGACGTAGGCGATCTGCCGCAGCGCGATGGCGCGCCCAAGATCGCCCGCTTCCGGCGCAGACAGGATACTGACGCTCAGGCGCACCAGATTGCGCGAGGCATTGATCATCTGGCCCCACAGCACCCGGCCTTCCCACCAGCGCTGATAGGTGGAATTGGCGCGAAAGCCCAGGAACAACGCCAACGCAGAACCGAAGATGGTCAACGGCAGCGCCGGTGCGCGGAACGGCAGTACGTAATAGATGATGGTGATCAACACGTCCCATACGAACAGCACCGCCAGGGTCCGCCAGACCTGGCTGATCACATCGGCCACACGCGGCTTTACATCGACGATCAAAGGCACACTCCATCAAGAGGAACGAGTGACGCCAGTGCGCGCATCCAGTGCGTGGATGCGCTCGCTAGCGCACTCAAGCGCGCGCAGTGTGCCGTTGCCATGGTGCAAGCGCGGTGATGGGGCCGACCGAAACCATCGCCCCACGTCACGGAGTGATTGAAAGGCGTAGCGCGCAGTCGACGGTTGGGTGTGCACAGCGCGCAGGACGCAGCGTGCACGCCTGATCCATGAGAATTCCGAACGCCACTCGCACCCGTGTGGCGGACGCAGCCGTTTTGTCAGCCGCTTTCAGGGCATCCAGGCCAGCAATTGATCCAGCCGCCGATGCGGATCGTCCTGCTGCAACAGCGAGAGCCGCTGCTGCTCGGTCAATGGCAGCAGCTCGGCCAACCGCCAACCAACCCAGGCGGCCTGATCCAGCAACCCCGGTCCCACCGATGCGAATTCGCCGCCCATCTGCTCCAGCATGCGCTCCAGCACCGTGGACAGCAGGCTGTGCTCGGGCCGCAATTCGTCGTCCGGATCCGGCTCGCACCACGTGACATCGCCCACCACCAGGCCGTTGTCGCGAATGCGCGAGCGCTGTACGTGGAAACGCCGCGTACCACGCAGGCGCAGCACCAGCACACCATCGGCACCCACATCGAAATCCTCGATGCGCACTTCGGTACCGAACGCGGCCGGCGTGGCCGGCACACCGACTTCGTTGCCTTCCAGAATCAGGCACACGCCGAAGCTGGTGCCGTTGCGGCCGCATTCGCGCACCAGATCCAGATAGCGGCGTTCGAACACACGCAGGCCCATCGCCGCGCCCGGCAACAGCACGCTGTGCAAGGGGAACAGCGGCAACGCGCTGGTGTCGGCAACGGCAGGGATCGGCGCCATCAGGACAGCTGCGCCAAGAAGCGACGCGGCGCGCCATCGAAACCGCCATTGGACATGAACACCACATGGTCGCCCGGCTGCGCCAGCTCGCCCAAGCTGTGCAGCAAGGCGTCGACATCCTGCACCACGCGCGCATCGCCGCGTACCTGCGCGATGATCGGCGCCGCATCCCAGGGCAGTTCCGGCCGATGCAGGAACACCACCGCATCGGCATCGTGCAGCGATGGCGCCAGCGCCTGCGCATGCGCGCCCAGGCGCATCGAATTGCTGCGCGGCTCCATCGCCACCAGCACGCGCGCCGCACCCACCTTGGCGCGCAGCCCCTGCAGCGTGGTCGCAATTGCGGTGGGATGATGGGCGAAGTCGTCGTAGACGGTGATATCGCGCGCCTGGCCCAGCACTTCCAATCGCCGTTTGACGCTCTGGAACTGCGCCAGCGCCGGCATCACCGCGGCCGGGTCCACCCCCACCGCATGCACCGCGGCCAAGGCCGCCAGCCCATTGAGCACGTTGTGCCGGCCCACCAGCGGCCACTGCACTTGGCCGATCTCCACTCCGCGATGGGCCACCGCAAACGTGCTGCCATCGGCGGCGATCAAACGCGCGCTCCACTCCAGCCCGGCATCGAAGCCGAAGCGTTCCACCGGCGTCCAGCAGCCCATCGCCAGCACCTCGGCCAGACGCGCGTCGTCGCCGTTGACGATCAACCGCCCGCGCGCCGGCACCGTGCGCACCAGATGGTGGAACTGCCGCTGGATGGCCGCCACATCCGGAAAGATATCGGCGTGGTCGTATTCGAGATTGTTGAGGATCGCCACCAGCGGCCGGTAGTGCACGAACTTGCTGCGCTTGTCGAAGAACGCGGTGTCGTACTCGTCGGCTTCCACCACGAATTCGCGGCCCTGGCCCAGCCGTGCGGAGACGCCGAAGTCCTCGGCCACCCCGCCGATCAGAAAGCCCGGCGCCCGCCCGGCGGCCTCGAGCAGATAGCTCAGGATGGTGGTGGTGGTGGTCTTGCCGTGGGTGCCGGCCACCGCGAGCGTGTCGCGGCCCGGCAATACCTGCTCGGCCAGCCACTGGGCGCCGGAGGTGTAGCGACGGCCGGCATCGAGCACCGCTTCCACCGCCGGATTGCCGCGCGACAAGGCATTGCCGATGACCACGTCGGTGGCATCGGGCGCGATGTTCGACGGCGCGTAGCCTTGCGCCAGTGCAATGCCCAGCGTTTCCAGCTGGGTGGACATCGGTGGGTAGATGGCCTGGTCGCTGCCCTCCACCTGCCAGCCCAGCTCGCGCGCCAGGGCGGCCACACCGCCCATGAAAGTCCCGGCGATGCCGAGGATGTGGAGTTTGGTCATGCCGCACATTGTCGCCGATCGTCGCAGGCGTCGGCCATCGCGCTGCCCTTTCGACGCCCGTGTCGGGAAACACCTACCGTACTGTCGGGAATTTCCCGATATGCGAACTGCGTCACATCCATCACTATGCTGAACGCCAGTCGCAGTATCCCTTTGGTCCTACTCCCCAAGAGGCCAAATCCCCAGGGAGCTCATGCTGTCGGGGCTCTGAGCAAGCTCACTACTGGCGTTATTCCGCCCCGGTCGTCGTGTACGACCGGGGTTTTTCTTTTGGGAAGAGGTCCGATTCGCAGGTCTTGCACCTGCGCCGCGGCGCTGCCATCGGAGCGCCGCGGCAAGGGCCGGGCATTGCGCCCGGCCTGGCGAACTCAGCGCCCGAGCGCCTTGCTGATGCGCGCGAGCACTTCGTCCAGCGAGCCGACGCCATCCACGCGCGCCAGCTTGCCGCGCTGCTCGTAGAAGCCGATCACCGGCGCGGTCGAGTCGGTGTACACCTGCAGACGCTTGCGCACCGATTCGGGATTGTCGTCTTCGCGGCCCTCGGCCTTGGCGCGGCCGGCGATGCGCTCGACCAGCAACTCGCTGGCCACATCCAGCTGCACCACCGCATCCAGCGGCTGACCGATCTTGCTCAGCAACGCTTCCAAGGCATTGGCCTGCGCCACGTTGCGCGGGTAGCCGTCGAGGATGAAGCCCTTGGAGACGTCGGGCTGACCCAGACGCGCCTCCAGCATGCCGAGCAGGATGTCGTCGGACACCAGATCGCCGCGTGCCATGACTTCCTTGGCCTTCAAGCCCAGCGGCGAGCCGGCGGCGACTTCGGCCCGCAACAGGTCGCCGGTGGAGATGTGGGGGATGTCAAACGTGTCTTTGAGACGTGTCGCCTGGGTGCCCTTGCCCGAACCGGGCGGTCCCAACAGAACCAATCGCATCAGTGGACTCCACTTTCGAAGAAAAACGCGTTGCGGTTGGCGGCGTTAGACTCAGGTCTTCGCCAGCGCTGACCGTATGGTCGTGCAGCTTACCGCATCCGGGGAATGTCCCGGCACTGTCCCTTGCGCCATCGCCCATGTGAGGAGCCTGTCCACTATGACCACCGGCAATCTGTTGTATGCCCAGTCTGGCGGCGTCACCGCCGTCATCAATGCCACTGCCGCCGGCGTGATCAGCGAAGCACGCGCGCGCAAGATCAAGGTGCTGGCCGCGCGCAACGGCATCCTGGGCGCATTGCGCGAAGAGCTGATCGATACCTCCAAGGAGTCGGCCGCCGCGATCGCCGCGCTGGCGCAGACGCCCGGCGGTGCATTCGGCTCGTGCCGCTACAAGCTCAAATCGCTGGAGGACGACAGCGCCAAGTACGAACGCCTGCTCGACGTGCTGCGCGCGCATGACGTGCGCTGGTTCCTCTACAACGGCGGCAACGATTCCGCCGACACCGCCTGGAAGGTCTCGCAACTGGCCAAGGCCTATGGCTACCCGCTGCACTGCATCGGCGTGCCCAAGACCATCGACAACGACCTGGCAGTGACCGACACCTGCCCGGGTTTCGGCTCGGCCGCCAAGTACACCGCAGTGTCGGTACGCGAGGCCGCGCTGGATGTCGCCGCGATGGCCGACACCTCGACCAAGGTCTTCATCTACGAAGCCATGGGCCGCCACGCCGGCTGGCTGGCCGCAGCGGCGGGGCTTGCAGGTCAGGGCCCCGACGACGCACCGCAGATCATCCTGCTGCCCGAGCGTGCCTACGATCAGGCCGTGTTTCTGGCGAAAGTGAAGCAGGTGGTGGAAAAAGTCGGCTGGTGCGTGGTGGTTGCCAGCGAGGGCATCCAGGACGCGCACGGCCGCTTCGTCGCCGATGCCGGCGGCGCCGCCGACTCGTTCGGTCATGCGCAACTCGGCGGCGTGGCCGCGTTCCTGGCGGCACAGGTCAAGCAGGAGCTGGGCTACAAGGTGCACTGGACGCTGCCCGATTACCTGCAGCGTTCCGCACGCCACCTCGCCTCCAAGACCGATTGGGAACAGGCCCAGGCTGTCGGCAAGGCCGCCGTGCAATACGCACTCAAGGGCATGAACGCGGTGATCCCGGTGATCGAACGCAGCAGCGACGCCCCGTACCGCTGGAAGATCGTGCCGGCCCCGCTGCACAAGGTGGCCAACCACGAAAAGAAGATGCCGCCCAGCTTCCTGCGCAAGGACGGCTTCGGCATCACCGAACGCGCCCGCCGCTACTTCGCCCCGCTGATCAAGGGCGAAGCGCCATTGGCCTATGGCAGCGATGGCCTGCCCAAATACGTCAGCCTGAAGAACGTGGCAGTGGCGAAAAAGCTGCCGGCCTGGGAGGGCTGAGTCCAGCCGGGCCGCCGCGCTCCAGGTGCTGACGCATCAGCACCTGGACAGGCAGGCGGTGGCATGCAGCCGCGTCCCGGCACCAGCCGAATGGCACGGCGACATCACCGGAAAATGTGCGTGGCAGCTGGCTTCGACATGGATGCGACACAGGAGCGGCAGCCGGTGCAAGTGTGTTGGCTATCTCAGGGCGCTGCGGCGCGCGTCGGGATGGAATGCATGAGAACCGGCCGGCGGGGTGCATCACATCTCTAAACCCCGGCGACACTGCTCACCCAGCGAGTCATCCAGCTTGGTGGCCAGCGATGTCAAGGCGCCCTCGCCAGGTCGATCCCCAGCGTGATCCATCCACGCAGTGCGTTGACGACCCGCACCACCTACTGGCAGGCCTTGCCTTCCAGGGTTTGCTGGGCGGCGAACATCGGCACCTGCGGCATTTTGCCGGCAGCGGCCTGCTGCTTGGCATCTTCCAGATAGATGCGCGACTGACCTTGCCCGTCCAGCTGCGGCTTGGCATCCACCGGCTTGCGCCAGATGCGCACCACCGCCTGCTGGCTCGGGCAAGCCGCACTGGGAACACGGATCACGTCGTTGAAAATCCAGCCCGACGCCACGCTGGGCGCGGCCTTGGCGTAGTCCACCAAGCGCGCGCGCGGCTGACAGGTCGGGCTGCTGCGCACCACCGAGAAGGTGTACGGCTGCGCGGCATTGCCGGTGAACACGCCTTCCAACCGTGCGCACGCTTCCGGAATCTGCCGCAAGGTGTGTACTGCCCCGACCGCCTGCGCGGCACCGGGCGCACGCGCTTTCAGTTCCGGCGCGGGGTCTGCAGCAAAGGCGCTGCCGGCGAGCAGCAGGGCACTCAACGCTGCGGCATAGCTGGACGCGGCATGGCGGGACATGGCGACTCCTTGGATCGGTTGATCGGATGGTCCGCAGGCTGTCACGTGGCAACTGAACAACGCGCCAAGCCATGATGGCTGGCAGCCACGCACTCGGCGGCGCATACTCGGCCGCGATCCGGCCACTTGAACATCGCGACGCGCATTGTGGCCCTTGCGGCCGTCGAGTTCGTATTCGCCGTCTACTCGTCGTGCATCGCCCCCTGGTTCATCCCGACCGGATGACATCCATTCTCTGGGAGGGGTCATGCTGGAACATTACGGGTTATCGCTTGCGCTGGGATGTGCGGTCCTGGCAATCGTCTACGGAATCGTGTCGGCGCGCTGGGTGGTGGCGCAGCCAAGCGGCAACGCCCGCATGCAGGAGATCGCCGCTGCGATCCAGGAAGGCGCACGCGCCTATCTCAACCGGCAGTACCTCACGATCTCGATCGCCGGCGGCGTGCTGTTCGTGCTGGTCGGGCTGTTCCTAAGCTGGTACACCGCGATCGGTTTCGCACTGGGTGCCGTGCTGTCCGGGCTGGCCGGCTATATCGGCATGAACGTCTCGGTGCGCGCCAACGTGCGCACCGCCGAGGCCGCACGCGACGGGATCGGCAAGGCGATGGATGTGGCGTTTCGCGGTGGCGCGATCACCGGCATGCTGGTGGTGGGCCTGGGCCTGCTCGGTGTGGCCGGCTATTACGCCGTGCTGCAGCGCCTGGGGCTGCCGCTGGAGCAAAACCTGCACGCCCTGGTCGGGCTGGCGTTCGGGTCATCGCTGATTTCGATCTTCGCGCGCCTGGGTGGCGGTATTTTCACCAAGGGCGCGGACGTGGGCGCGGACCTGGTGGGCAAGGTGGAGGCCGGCATCCCCGAAGACGACCCGCGCAACCCGGCGGTGATCGCCGACAACGTGGGCGACAACGTGGGCGACTGCGCCGGCATGGCAGCGGACCTGTTCGAGACCTATGCAGTCACCGTGATCGCCACGATGCTGCTCGGCAGCCTGACCCTGGCCGAGACCGGGCCGCATGCGGTGCTGTATCCGCTGGTGCTTGGCGGGGTATCGATCATCGCGTCGATCGTCGGTGCGGCCTTCGTCAAGGTGAAGGCGGGTGGCTCGATCATGGGAGCGCTCTACAAGGGCGTGATCGTCTCCGGCGTCCTGGCCGCGCTGGCGTATTGGCCGATCACCCAGGCGCTGATGCGCGACAACAGCCATGGCGCCACGTCGTTGTACGTATGCGCCTTGATCGGCCTGGTCCTCACCGGGCTGATCGTGTGGATCACCGAGTACTACACCGGAACCCAGTACAGGCCCGTGCAGCACGTGGCATCGGCCAGCACCACCGGCCACGGCACCAACATCATTGCCGGCCTGGGTATTTCGATGAAGTCCACCGCACTGCCGGTGATCGCCGTATGTGCGGCGATCTGGGCCGCGTTCCACTTCGGCGGTTTGTACGGGATCGCCATCGCAGCCACCGCCATGCTGTCGATGGCCGGCATGATCGTGGCACTGGATGCCTATGGCCCCATCACCGACAACGCCGGCGGCATCGCCGAAATGGCCGAGCTGCCGCCGGAAGTGCGCAACATCACCGATCCGCTGGATGCGGTAGGCAATACCACCAAGGCAGTGACCAAGGGCTATGCGATCGGATCGGCGGCGCTGGCCGCGCTGGTGCTGTTCGCCGACTACACCCACAACCTGCAGGCCGCCAATCCGAACGAGGTCTTCGCCTTCGACCTGTCCGACCACACGGTCATCATCGGCCTGCTGATCGGCGGCCTGATTCCCTACCTGTTCGGCGCCATGGCGATGGAGGCCGTGGGCCGCGCGGCGGGCGCGGTGGTGGAGGAAGTCCGCCGTCAGTTCCGCGAGATTCCCGGCATCATGGCCGGCACCGCCAAGCCGCAATACGACCGTGCGGTCGACATGCTGACCCGCTCGGCGATCGGCGAAATGATCGTGCCCTCGTTGTTGCCGGTGGTGGTTCCGATCGTGGTGGGACTGTTGCTGGGGCCGCGCGCGCTCGGCGGCCTGCTGATCGGCACGATCGTTACCGGCTTGTTCCTGGCCATTTCCATGACCACCGGCGGCGGTGCCTGGGACAACGCCAAGAAATACATCGAGGATGGCCATTTCGGCGGCAAGGGCAGCGAAGCGCACAAGGCGGCGATCACCGGCGACACCGTGGGCGACCCGTACAAGGACACCGCAGGGCCGGCCATCAACCCGTTGATCAAGATCATCAACATCGTGGCGCTGTTGCTGGTGCCCTTGCTCTGAGCGAAGCGTGCCATGCGCCTGGGCTTCGCTGGCAGTTCGCAGTGCGGCCCGGCCCGGCCGGGCACGGTCGCCAGGTCGAGATATCTGGCCCAGTACGGGGCGGCGAGCCGTCCCCGGCCGCTGCCATGCGGCCGGCTGCACCATCCTGCGCCGTGACCGGATGGCCGCCGGCGCATGCGGTGCTGCAAGCGACGTACTCGCCTGCGATGGATGGCGCCGACCGTGTCGAGCGGACCATCGGCCCGCAACCTGGGCGGCTCGCCTCGGCGCCATCACAGGCAACCGATCAGGCCGTCGTAGATCGCCGGCGCACCGCCCGGTAGCGGTTCGAACAGCGGATTGGTCACCGCAAGCACGCGATACATCTCGTCCAGGCGGGTTCCAGCCTTCACGGGCGCGGTGCAGCGCCAGACCCGGCTGTCGGAGCGCAGGTAGCCGCTGCGGGGATCGACGCCGACCTCGCTGGCGCCGAAGGTCCAGATGCAGCTGCGCACCACGCCGGTGAGGCGATGCACCGAGCAGCGAAAGCGCAGCGGCTGGTAGTCGCTGAATTCGCCACCGCAGAAAGTGTCGCCGCAGATGTTGTCGAAATCACGGTCCAGCCGTTGCTCCAGATCGATGAAGGCCTCCCAGCCCTCCCCATTGGACGGCCAGTCCACGGCGTCAATGTAGGTCGGTGGTGGCGTTGCCGCAGCGGCGGCATGGGCGCAGAGCGAAAACAGCAGTACGACGAGCAAGCGCGTGGTCCTGAGCATGGCGGTTCCCGAGCGGTGGATGAGCCTGCAGCGTGCGCCGCAGGGCCGACCTGCAGGGATCGGGGCCTTCCCTGTGATGAATGCAGGCTATGCCGCATGCGGGCGTCAGAACGGTGCCTATTCAGTGTCGCTGCAGCGCAACAGCCGAACGCGTAGAATCGCGCTCCACACACTGCTGACGCCTCGGAGCTACGCGCATGGGTCTTGAACTGGTCACCTCTGGCAAGAATCTGCCGGAAGAAATCAACGTCGTCATCGAAATCCCCAAGGATTCCGAGCCGGTCAAGTACGAAGTGGACAAGGCCAGCGGCGCGATCTTCGTCGACCGGATCCTGTCGACCCCGATGCGCTACCCCTGCAATTACGGCTATGTGCCCAATACCCTGTGCGGCGACGGCGATCCGGCCGACGTGCTGGTGGTGCTGCCGCTGCCGCTGGTCCCGGGCTCGGTGGTGCGCTGCCGTCCGGTGGGCGTGCTGCGCATGAGCGACGAGGCCGGCGGCGACGAAAAGATCCTGGCGGTGCCGATCGAGAAGATCTTCTCCGGCTATGCGCATATCGAAGATATCGACCAGGTGTCCAGCCACTGGCTGGAGCGCATCGGCCATTTCTTCGAGCATTACAAGGACCTGGAGAAGGGCAAGTGGGTCAAGCTGGACGGCTGGGGCGGCGCGGCCGAGGCCAAGCGCATCCTGGTCGAATCGGTGGAACGCTATAATTCCGACGTGCCCTGAGTCGTCGGCCGTCACCTTGGCTCCGTGAGCACGGAGCGACCGGGATCACGCTTTTGCCGTGATCCCGGTGACCGCTGCCGGCAGATTGGGTACATTGCCGGACTGCGTTTGGCCGGCGCCTTGCCGCCGGTGACTTCTGGGGAAGTGTCTTGCGTATTCTGTTTGTTGGGGACGAAGCCAGCCTGCCGTCCGACCTGGTCGATTACGTCTCCGATCTCGGCGACCAATGGCAGGCGCAGCAGGTGGCCGATGGAAATTCGGCGATCGAAGCTGCCGCGCTGTCGCCGTTCGACGCGGTCATCGTTGCACCGATCCTGCCCGACCTGACTGCCGCCACCTTGCTGGGGCAGATCCGCACCTTGCGCCCGGATACGATCCGGATTGCGCTGATCGATGCCCAGGATGGCCAGCGCACGCCGCCGGCCCGCATCATCGGCGTGGCCCATCGCTTCCTGCCGATGCCGCTGGCGCCGGAAGTCCTGCTCGAGGCCGTCACCAGCCTGGAAGAGCTGCGCGACCTGCTCGGCAACCCGCGCCTGCGCGCGGCCATCGGGCGGATCGAAAAGCTGCCGTCGCCGCCGCATCTGTATCTGAGCCTGATGCATGCACTGGAAGAAGACGATGGCGCCGATGCGGCCGACATCGCCAAGCTCATTGCCGGCGATCCGGCGATTGCGGCCAAGGTGCTGCAGCTGTGCAACTCGGCGTTCTTTTCCGGCGGGCGCAGCATCACCGACCTGCGCACGGCGGTGACCCGCCTGGGCGTGGCGACGCTGCGCGACCTGGTACTGGCAAGCGAAGTGTTCTCGGTGCAGACCCTGACCCCCGCCGAGCGCAGCGCGATGCAGCGCCGCGCCCTGCTCTCCTCGCGCCTGGCGGCCAAGGTATTGCCACCGACCAGCGCGGAGCTGGGTTCCACCGCCGCGCTGCTGGCCGATATCGGCCTGCTGCTGCCCGGCGTGCGCGACGAGCGCGAGCCGCTGCCGGAAGGCGGCGACGAGCGCCTGGGCCATACCGAAGCCGGCGCCTACCTGCTTGGCCTGTGGGGCCTGCCGATGCCGATCATCGAAGCGGTGGCCTTCCATCGTCACCCGCAACGTTCCAGCCTGCGCAGCTTCTGGGTGACAGGCGCGGTGCATGTGGCCACGGCACTGGCCAGTGGCGAAACCGTGGACGAGGAGTATTTGTCCAAGGTCGGCGTAATCTCCCGCCTGCCCACCTGGCGCGAACAGGCCGATACCTTGCTTGGCCTTGCCGAGGCATGAGCGGCGGCCGCCCAGGGCAGCGATGCAAGTAGCGAGAAGGCGCGATGGGATCGCGCCTTTTTCTTTGGCCCTTTGCTGCGGGATGACGCGCGCGGGATGGGCACTCGGGGTCACTGCCGAGCGGTGACTTCAGCCTCCGCGCAACGCGCTATCCGCCAAGGAGGATCCAGACCCGAAACAGCTGCGTTCCAAGCCAGACCGAGGTTGCGACACGGAAACGCGAGCCCCTGTCGTTGAAGAGTCGTGGACCGCACACACGCGCAGGGAATGTTGTGGCATGCCCCGGCTCCGGTTGCAGCGCGTCCAGGCGGTCCCGGGGCGCGCCAGCCCTCGGCGCCACACGGCAGCCGCGCGACTGGCACGCACCACCACACCTTGAACGCAGTCGAACACGGACATAAAAAAAGCGGGCCTTTCGGCCCGCTTCTTCTTTCACGTCGCTTCGATGATCAGAAGCGCTGGTTGTACTGCACGAACAGGAAGCGGTCGTAATCCAGCATCGGATCGATGGCCGCGGTGCTGCTGTTGGTGATCGAGTAGGTCACCGGCGGCTGCTTGTTCCAGATGTTGCGGGCGCCGACGGTCACGCTGCCATCCCACGGAGCCTGCCAGGTGACCGAGACGTCCTGGTAGGAGATCGAGCCCTTCTTGTTGGAACCGGTACCGCCGCCCCAACCCGGGTTCGGGGTCTGGTAGTTCGGATCGTTGCACTCGATCCCTGCCGAGGCATCCCAGCAGTAATCGCGGAAACCGCCGTAGTAGCGCAGGTTCCAGTTGGCCGACAGCGAACCCAGCGACCAGTCCACGCCCAGGGTGGCGCGCACGCGCGGAAAGTTCCAGTAGCCAGCATCGTTGGCCCACTCGGCACCGGCTTCGGCCTGCGTCTTGTAGGTCGCCAGGTAGTTGGTGTCCAGGTTGACGGCGAACTTGCCGTAGGCGGTTTCCGGCATGCGGTAACGCACGCCGAAGTTGTAGCCTTCGGTTTCCAGACGACCCAGGTTGACGTTGCCGCGGCTCAGCGTGGTGACCTGGCCGGTGACCGCGTCGCGACCGTAGTCGGCGCAGTAGCTGGCCAGGTTGTTGAGGTAGCAGTTGTTCAACACATCATTGGCTGACAGCGCCGTGATGATGTTGGAGATCGAAATGCGGTACCAGTCCAGGGAGAAGTCCAGGCCCTGCACCCAATGCGGGCTGTACACCATGCCCGCGGTACGGGTGATGCTGTATTCCGGCTCAAGCTCAGCATTACCAACGCCTGCATTGAACGGAGCATTACCCTGCTCGTCGCGCTGGGTTACTGGGTTGTTCGCAGTGTCAGTTTGACGGAAGTTGCCTGCCAAACCTTCACTTGCGCAACGCGCCGCTACACCGGCATTACCAAGCGAGCCGAACGTTGCGTCGCAAGGGTCCGTGAAGTAATCGAAGCTCTGGGAACCACCGCCGAAGGTATCATCAAGCGTCGGCGCACGGAAACCGGTACCGTAGGTACCACGCACCAGCAGGTCGTCGATCGGCTTCCAGGTGAAGCTGAACTTGCTGTTGGTGGTGTCGCCGAAGCGGCTGTAGTTGCTGTAGCGCGCAGCCACATCGAACGACAGCTCCTTGGCGCCCGGCAGATCGCTCAGCACCGGGATCAACAACTCCAGGTAGGCTTCGTTGGTCTGGTAGCGACCTTCGGTGGCCTGTGCAGCCAGGTCGGTGGTGTAACCGGCGCTGGACAGCTGATCCGGATAGTCGTAACCGCTGATTTCGCGGTGCTCGACGCCTGCGGCGAAGCCCAGCTCGCCGGCCGGCAGATCGAACAGGCCACCGGTGATGTTGGCGGTCCACTGCTTGCTCAGACTCTGCTGCGTGGACTGCGTCAGCGCATTGATGTACTGCAGCGCGTTCGGGGTGGACGCCGAGGGGCCGCCAAGGATGTTGAACGGGGTGCACTGGCCCAACGCGTTGCTGGTGCCCAGCGCGATCGGAGCCGCCGCGGTACCGCACTGCACCTGACCCTGCGCATTGAGGAACGACGGACCCAATGCCTTCTGCAGCGCCAGCAGGTTGATGTTGCCGCGCGAGACCTGCGTCACGTCGTACTTGTTGTAGTTGAAGCCCACGTCCCAGTTCCAGCCGTGGCTGCCGACGTCGAACACGCCTTCCAGCGCTGCATCGAAATGCAGGGTCTTGACGTTGCTTTCGGTGGTGCGCGGCAACTCGACGGTGCGGCGGAACCAGCTGGTGATGTCCTGGCCGACCGGGTTGTAGTAGCTGCTGCCACTGATGGCGACCGGGAACTGCGGCTGCGAGGCGGCCTGCAGCGGGTAGCCGGCGATCTGACGGTTCGAGTCGCGCTCGGAGTACATCGCGGTCGACTTGAAGGTCAGGCTGTCGGTGAAGTTGTAGCTGCCGGTGGTGAAGATCGACTTGTTGCGGCTGGACTGCTGCAACATCATCTGGTCGACGGAGTTGTAGTAGTCGTCGGTGGTGATCTCGTTGTGGTAGTTGGCGAGATTGCGCGAATCGGCGCCCACGCCACGCCCATCGAACGAACCGGTGTGGTTGAGGATGTAGGTTTCGCCGTTGGAGGTGAAACGACCCCACGGGCCGGTCGCGCTCAGGCTGTCTTCGATGTGGTTCGGACCGGACGAGTAACGGGTCAGCGCACGGTCCTTGGCCCACACCGGATCTTCGTTGGTGTAGTTGGCACCGAACACCAGCGAGGCGCGGTCGGTGGTGGTACCGGCGGTGAAGGAGTACTGCTCCTTGGAACCGTCGCCGCGACCGTTCTGGCCGAAGTAGGCCGAGGCCTCGGCACCGTCGTAGTTCTGGCGCAGGATGATGTTGACCACACCGGCCACGGCGTCGGAGCCGTAGATCGCCGAGGCGCCGTCCTTCAGGACTTCGATGCGCTCGATCAGCGAGCTCGGGATGGTGGACATGTCGGTCAGGCCGTTCAGGCTGCTGGTCCAACGCTTGCCGTTCACCAGCACCAGGGTACGGTTTTCGTTCAAGTTGTAGAGATTGACGTACTGGCCGCCTTGTTCCGGATCGGAGGTCAGCACGGCAGCCTTGCTGTAGGTCTGCGTGCCGGCGATCGACAGGTTCTGGAGGATGTCGCCAACGCTGACCAGGCCGGACTTCTGGATGTCCTGCTGAGTGACGGTGAACACCGGCTGTGCGGTTTCCACGTCGACCGAGCGGATGCGCGAGCCGGTGATTTCGATGCGGTCCAGGGTCGTGGTCGACGGGGCGGACTGCTCTTGTGCATTGGCGGCAAAAGCCGGCGTCAACGCGATCGCAATACCGGCGGGCAACAGGCCCAGCCGCACTGCGGAGGTGCGAAGGTTCATCAATCTCTCCAGGGTTCGTTAGTGGCGCGTTAAGCGCCCCTGTGCAAATTACGATTGCGTGAACGCCGTCGCTTTGCGCGTCACGCTACGTGGCTTTGCCGAATCTGGCGAATTGGCCGCCTGGTCGCGGTAGTGCGATGCAGAAACCCCGAAGCGCGCGCGAAACGCACGCGCGAAACTGCAGCAGTTATCGAAGCCGCTGGCGGCGGCCACCTCACCGATCATCATCGAGGTGTCGCGCAACAGATCGGAGGCGCGCTCCAGCCGCAGGCGCGCCGACAATGCCTGCGGGCTCTCCTCGTACAGGCTCTGAAACGTCTTGGAGACATACCAGCTGGAGAAGTTGGTCAGCTGCGCCAGTTCGTTGATGCGCACGACGCGGTCGCTGTTGCCTTCCAGATACAGTCGGGCGCGCTGCATGCGACCGAACACCTGCCGGCGGCGGCTGCGTGAGCGGCCCGGGCAACGTTGCTCCTGCTCGATGAAGTCGCGCTGCATCGCTGCCAGATGCAGCAACAGCGGGCGTGCCGAGGCGCTACCGCTCTGCACTGCTGCGTTACGCCACAGCCGCAAGGCGATGCGCAGATCGCTGCGCGACAGCTGGCTGCGACCCGGATACAGCGTGGCGTCGGTCAACTCGGCCAGCGATTGCAGGCTATCGCCATCGAGACCGACACCGACGCAGAGCGCACTGCGGTCGGCCTGCACGGTGGGATGCGAATCCTTGTCGAAGGCGATCCAGTCGCCGGCGCGCAGGCGGAAACGCCCTTCCTTGGATTCCACCCATGCGCGTCCACGCAATTGCACCCACAGTGTGAATGTCGCAGATGCGGTGCGGATGCTGCCGAGGCGCGAGACGGCCAGACACGTGGTCGAGGTCGATTCGCTGGCATTGTCCAGAGACAATGCAAGACCGCGATCGGCAGTGATGACCTGTTGCATGTTGGCAGCCCCATGTACAAAAGAGGGCGTAGTGTTTTGCCGAATCTGGCGCGGGTCAGGAAGTTCTGACGAAACTGTGCCGAAATCGCCACGAAACCTTTCCGAAGAACTTACGAGGTCATTTTCCTCATTAGTATCAATAGGCTGGAGACAAGGCCAGAGGCGAGCGACGACCGCTCCGGCAGCGCCATGTAGGCGATCGCGCTGCCGTCTTCCTGCGCCAGCGCCACGTACATCGCATCGCTGCGCGGATCCACGCTGAATCCGTTGATGGTGGTGAATTTGTCCACGTCCAGACACTGCCCTCGCCCGCCGCGCAGCTCGCTGTCGTAGGCCGCACAACTATCGGTGGACGACAGGTAATGCAGCCGGCCGTCCGCGCCCGGCGACCAACTGCGATACCGCCAACGCGATGGCTGCTGCGTATCCACCGGCCGCACGCTGTCTGCGGCCAGCGTCGGCGCGATCTGCCACAGCCCGGCGCCACTGAGATGCGTGAACAAGACCTGCCCGCTGCCGCGGTCCAGGCGCAGTTGCGAGACATCTTTCAGGGTGGCCAGCGCACGCCAGGGCCGGCTGCGCCGGTCGTAGAGCGTGGCGAAGGTATGCCCGTCGTCGTCGGCGGCAACAACCAGTATCCGGTCAGGATCGGGCAGATGGATGGCCTGCAGCGGCCGTGCCTGCGGAACCGGCAGGCGCACCGCCCTGCCGGTGGCCGGAGTCACTTCGAACAGCGCTGCGTGTCCCTCCGCATCGCTGCCGCTGACCAGCACCTGCCGCGAGTCGGCCGACCAATCCGCCGCCTGCCGCGCGTCCGGCCGTATTCCTTCGATCAAGCGCACCGACGCCGGTTTGGTGACATCGCCCCACCACAGGCCGTAAGTCCCGGAGCGGTTGGAAGCGAAGATGAGTTGGCGCCCATCCGGGGCAATCATGGGGTGGTCGTCACGCCCATTGGACGCGAACAGCCGGCGTCGAATGTAGCCACCATTCATCGGATCGTGGATGACCTGATACACGCCGAATTGCGGCTTGCGCTGGACAAATACCAGGTGGCCGTGCGCCACGTCCGGTGCTTGCGCGTCGTCCACGCCCAGATCGTGCAGGCTGCGGTCGACCAGATCGAGCCGGTATAGCCGCGCTTCGCTGTCGACGCGGCGCCCGAAGATCAGGCCGCTGCCGTCGGGCAACCAGCTCCAGCCGCGGATGTCGGCGTTGTCGTGGGTCAGGCGTTCGGCGGTGCCACCGCGTGCAGGAATCCGCCAGAGATCGCCGAGCTGGGGGTTGCGCAGGAACACGATCCAGCGCCCGTCCGGGGAATAGCGTGGCGCATAGTCGAAATCGGTTGGCTGCGCGTCGTATGCCAGCTCCTGCCACCGACCGGTTTCCAGGTCCAGGCGCCGGATCCCCGGCGCGCCCTGCACACCGGTCATGCTGCCGAACAGTAATGCGCGGCCGTCGGGCGTCCAGCTGAAACTGAGCATGTCGCTGCCATCGCAACGCATCACCTCGCGCGAGGCGGCAGCGCCGGCCGCCGCGGCGATCATGATTCTGCAGCTACCATCCGGCGCCTGCCGCGAGAATGCGATTTGGCGCCCATCCGGCGACCAGGCCGGTAATCGATCGGAGACGCCAGGTGCAGGCGTTTCCAGCACACGCGGATAGGCGTTGTCGGTGGTCTTGACCAGGATCGACGTGCCCACTCGATCGCCGGTCAGCGAGGCATAGGCAACCATCGCGCCATCGGGCGACAGGCTGGGGGTGAGATCGAACCCGCCGCCTGCGGTGATCACCTGATACGGCCGCTTGGGACTGCCTGGTACCGCCGGTGCCGACGCAGCCGTATCGGCCGCCTGCGGTCGCAGCCACAGCGTGCGCGCCGCAAGCCCCAGCACCACTAGCAACGCCAGGCTGGCAACGGCCAAGGCCATCCAGCGGCGCCGATGCGGCGCTTTCGCTGTCGCCGGTAAACGCTGCGCGGCCTCATGCTGGCCCGCATCCGACCCGGCGTGCATCGCCGGAATTGCGGGCGGCGCCGGGTGCTCGGGCAGCGGCTCGCCGGGCGGCATGGGCGCTTGTGGCACCTGCACCAGGGGAGACTCGGCATGCAGGTCCCACGCCACTGGCGCCATCAGGCGATAGCCGGACTTGGCGATCGTCTCGATATGGTCCGAACGCTGACTGCCGTGGCTGCCCAGCGCCTTGCGCAACTGCGTAACGGCCTGGGTGACGACATCATTGCTGGGCAAGGTGTCGGGCCAGACCTCGGCCAGGAGTTGTTCGCGCGTGACCACCTGCCCAGCTTGCCTTGCCAGTGTCAGCAACACCGCCAGGGATTTGGGCGCCAGCCGCAGCACGCGCCTGCCGCCTGGCGCATGCACCTCGCGCGAGGCAATGTCGATCACACACTGCCCGACACGCAGTCGGCCAGAGGACAGTGCAGTAGCGGGAGAAACACTCATCGGCAAAGAACAGGCATCGGCATGCAAGAGCCACAGAAGACGCAACACACCGGATGCGAAGCGCCAAATTCAGCAAAGGACGACGACCGACTGTGTCATGCATCCATTTGGTGCAAATTTTACGCTATGGCCCGTTGCTTCCTATGCCGGGCAGTGACGTCAGGCTCTCTCTCTCTCGCCGACGAATTCAAATAATCACGATGTTTCCTTCGCGCCTTCTGGCGCGATTTTTTTATCTGCGATTCAGTTAGACGGCCCGCAAGCCTTGAAATCTGTAACCGCTTGCAAATCGGTTGCAGTGTGGCACTTGCGGGAGCCGCTGGAATCTGCGCAAAAATTTGCTGAACTGTTCCTAAGCAGCCCCCGTGTCACGCAGGCTGCCGTGCAACCAAGTGACAGGGCTACGACACGCGGTACACCTGCGCGCCCTGGTCCAGAAATTCCGCCGCCTTCTGTTCCATCCCTGCCGCCAGCGCGCCCTCTTCGCCCAGGCCATGCTCGGCAGCGTAATCGCGCACGTCCTGGGTGATTTTCATCGAACAGAAGTGCGGACCGCACATCGAGCAGAAGTGCGCCAGCTTGTGCGCATCCTTGGGCAAGGTTTCGTCGTGGAATTCCCTGGCCTTTTCAGGGTCCAGGCCCAGGTGGAACTGGTCGTCCCAGCGAAATTCGAAACGCGCTTTGCTCAGGGCGTTGTCGCGCACCTGCGCGCCGGGATGGCCCTTGGCCAGGTCGGCGGCATGCGCGGCGATCTTGTAGGCCATGATGCCGTCGCGCACGTCCTGGCGGTTGGGCAGTCCCAGGTGCTCCTTGGGTGTGACGTAACACAGCATCGCCGTGCCATACCAGGCGATCATCGCCGCACCGATGGCGCTGGTGATGTGGTCGTAGCCGGGCGCGATGTCGGTGGTCAACGGCCCCAGGGTGTAGAACGGCGCTTGTCCGCATTCGCGCAGCTGCTTGTCCATGTTTTCCTTGATGAGCTGCATTGGCACGTGGCCCGGCCCCTCGATCATGGTCTGCACGTCGTGCTTCCACGCCAGCTTGGTCAACTCGCCCAAGGTTTCCAGCTCACCGAATTGCGCGGCGTCGTTGGCATCGGCGATGCAGCCAGGGCGCAACCCATCGCCCAGCGAGAACGCCACGTCGTAGGCCTTCATGATCTGGCAGATGTCTTCGAAATGGGTGTAGAGAAAATTTTCCTTGTGATGTGCCAGGCACCACTTGGCCATGATCGATCCGCCGCGCGACACGATACCGGTGACACGCCGGGCGGTCAGCGGCACGTAGCGCAGCAGCACGCCGGCATGGATGGTGAAATAGTCCACGCCCTGCTCGGCCTGCTCGATCAAGGTGTCGCGAAAGATCTCCCATGTCAGCGCCTCGGCGCGCCCATCGACCTTCTCCAGCGCCTGATAGATCGGCACCGTGCCGATCGGCACCGGCGAATTGCGGATGATCCATTCGCGCGTCTCATGGATGTGCTTGCCGGTGGACAGGTCCATCACCGTGTCGCCGCCCCAGCGGATCGACCAGACCAGCTTTTCGACTTCTTCGGCAATGCCCGAGGACACCGCGCTATTGCCGATGTTGGCGTTGATCTTGGTCAGGAAATTGCGCCCGATGATCATCGGCTCGCTTTCCGGATGGTTGATGTTGTTCGGCAGGATCGCGCGGCCGCGCGCGATCTCCTCACGCACGAACTCCGGCGTGATGCGCTGCTGGATCGCCGCGCCGAACGGCTCGCCGGGGTGCTGCTTGCGCAGTGCCGCATCGGCAACCGCCTCCAGCCGCTGGTTTTCGCGAATGGCCACGAACTCCATTTCCGGGGTGACGATGCCACGACGTGCGTAGTGCATCTGGGTGACATTGGCGCCGGCGCGCGCGACCCGTGGCAGACGCCGCGCTGAAAAGCGCACCCCGTCCAGCCGCGCATCGTGTTCGCGGGCGCGCCCGAAGCTGGAGCTGAGTTGGTCGAGCACCACGGTGTCGTCGCGTTCGGCGATCCAGTTCGCACGCAATGGCGCAAGCCCGGCCGCAAGATCGATCGCCGCCTGCGGATCGGTGTACGGCCCGGAGGTGTCGTAGACGCTGAGCGGCGGATTGTCTTCGCCACCGAACAAGGTGGGCGTGCGGGTCAGCACGATCTCGCGCATCGGCACCTGCAGATCGGCGCGCGAGCCGGACACGAAGATCTTGCGGGAACCGGGAATCGGCCGGGTCACGGCCTCGGACAGCGATTGGGCGTGTTGCTGCAAAACGGTAGGCGCGGCATTCATGGCATTCGTCCTGTGTGCTGGGGACCAGCGCTAATGGCGCTGGCTCTGCGAGAAAGTCGCAGTACGGACGAAGCGGCGGCGCTCAACACGGATCGCCCGTGCAGGCACGGACCATCGCATCTAACGAAGCTTCCCTACGCCGGTATGAGCCGGATCAGGTTCGAAGGGACTATCTCAACCGCAACGGTGCCGCGGTACCCCCACTTCGGCGGCGATTAAACCACATCGCCAAGACAGGCGGCATGCGCCAATGCAGCCAGGCCGTGCGTGCCGCCAACACGGCTCGCCTCGCTACAGCTGAACACATGCCGCGCCCCTGACATACACCGATATCTTCAAGGCACGCCCCCTCGCTAGCCTGCCCGCATAACGACAAGAAACTGCTCTCTCTCCCTGCCGCCGACCTTCGGCGGTTTTTTTTGCAAGCCAGCGATCGCCGCAACCCGTTATTTTTTCGTGAAACGGGCAAGCGAATGCGTGGGACGCCGTGCGCTGTCTGGGTAGTGAGCGTAGGGCGGGGAGCGGCCGGTCACCGCCATACGCTTACACGGGCATCTCCTGGAACCACGCTGGACGCGTTCATGCTGATAGACCATGATTCGCCGCCTTTCTGACTGGATGTCACCGACCATGCGCTCGACAATCGCACGCCGCCCATTGACCGATGCCGAGGCCGCAGCGTTGCAGGCGCGCTGCCCACCGAACTGGGAGTATTTGCACTTCCATGCAGGCGAGGAGTGCTGCGACGGCCCACTGCGGATCGATGGCGCGCTGGAGATCGAGCAGGACGTGCTCGTGGTGCTGGGCGACGTCGAGTGCGACATCCTGTTCGTCAACGATATTGCCAGCCTGATCGTCGCCGGCGACCTGCGCGCCCGCGCAGTCATTGCCAATGGCGAGCTGTACGTGTTCGGCGATCTGGACTGCCAGACCCTGGTCGGCCTGTCCTACGGCGATCGCGTCTTCGGCTGCACCGGGAACGCCCGCGTGGGTGCGCTGATCGAGGACGTGCACACCTTCGATTTCGTCGGCATGTTCGAGGCTGACCTGATCGCACCGGAATCCAACATCATTGCTCTGCCGAACCATGCGCGCATCGCCCGCGATTTCCGCGCCGGCGTGACCCCCGAGCAGTTGCGCGAAGTTTTCGTCGAGACTGTGTTGCAGGATGACACGCTCGATGTCGACAGCGTCTGCAGCGCACTCTGGGCAGGCCAGTCGCCGCCGCGCTGAATCCACGCACGGCACGATAGGCGCAGCCTTGGGAACGCCATTGCCGGCATCGGACTCCTGTCTGTAAGCCGCTGCGCCGTGCCTGCTCGCGTCTGCAGCAGCGCTGAGAGCAGCCCTGGGCCGACAATGTCGTCAATGCCCGACAGCAATTACTCGCTCTGGGCATACCATGCCCGCCCGCACGAGGCTTACTCCAGGGTGTACCCCACCCGCAGGCCGCCCCAGTGCTTTCGGCCGACGAAGATCGGCGCGGACAGATCGAACATGATCTGGCCGGTGTCGCGGCGGTAGACCTGCAGCCGATACGGATCGGTGTGCGCGCCGACGCTGCGGCCGACGCGGTCGCTGAACTTGCGCTTGGTGCGGTTGCCGACCAGGTCGCGCTTGGGGTCGCCGGTCAGCGGCTGGGTGAAGCGCAGGTTGTGGGTGGGCACGTAGCCGTCGGGATTGGCGCAGATCGCGAACACGATCCACGGATGCGCTTCCAGCAGCGGCTCCTGCAGCGGCGGAAGCAGCTGATCGCAGAGCGCGTCGAAGTCGGTGCTGAACTTGGCCGGCTCCACGCCGGGGATCGGCGTATAGGTCCGCGCGAACAGCGACGCCTCGTCGATCTGGCCCCGTGCGATCGCCTGCGCCAGGGCCGTGCCGATCTTGGCCGCCGTGGCCACGGCAAGCTCCTTGACGCGGGCGTGCCGCGGCACCTGCAGTGGGTCGGCCGGCAAGCGGAACAGGCCCACGCAATCGCGCAAGGTTTCGGTGCCGCGCTCCAGCGCTTCGCTGCGTTCGGCCACGTGCGCGGCATGTTGCAGATTGCTGCGGCCCAGCGCGACCACGCCGTCCACCGCATGCTCGATGCCGCGAATCTCGCCGTCCTGGGCCTGGATGCGCCCGGCTACCGTGGTCATCGCGGCGCTGGCCTGGCCGAGCACGCGGGTGATGCCATCGAGCACGGCTTCGGTGCCGCGCGCAGAGGCCGCGCCCTCGCCCACTGCGGCGCTGGTTTCGGCCAGGATCGCGCGCACGTCGCGGGCGGCGGCGGCGGCGCGTTCGGCCAGGCGGCGGATCTCGGTGGCGACCACGGCGAAACCGCGCCCGGCCTCACCGGCATGCGCCGCCTCGATGCTGGCATTGATCGAGAGAATATTGGTCTGGAAGGCAACCGAATCGATGACTTCGATGACCTCGCCGGCGCGCGCGGCACGGCGCTCCACCTCGTGCATGGCCTGGCCCAGCGCATGCGCCGCGGCCACGCCCTGGCGTGCGCTGTCGTCGGCACTGGCGGCCAGCGCGATCACCTGCGCCAGCTCGGCATTGACGTCCTGCAGGCTGGACGAGAGCCGCTCCACGGCCGTGCGCGCCCCGTCCAGGGCGTCGGTCTGTGCCTGCGACTGGCGCACCATCTCATCGTTCTCGGCCACCAGCGGCGGCACCTCGGCGGCGATCTGCACCGACAGCGCCACCGCCTGGCGGATCGCTTCGGCCAGATTGCCGAACCCGGCCTGCAGCCGACGGCCCATCTCGGTGTCGGCCAGGCCTGGCGGCAGCAGCAGTTCCAGTTCGCAGCCGGCCAGCGCCTGCGCGGTGCGCTCCAGCACGGTGCGGTCCTCGTGCTCGGCCTGCAGGCGCGCGACCAGAGGCTGCAACAGCGGCGAGATCGGTACCGGGCGGCTGTCTTCGGCCAGACGGGTGGCCTCGCGCAGCAGGACCGCGGTTTCCACATGCGGCAGCGACAACATCCAGCCGCCATGCTCGCGGTCGCGCAGATAGCGCACACGCCGGGCCGGATCGTCGCCCGGCGCGGCCCACACGCCTTCATCGCCGACCAGATCGGCCGTACTCAGGCCCCACAGCACCGCAGCCGGTGCACCGATCAGATCGCCGGGCGCCTTGCCCAGCACATCCAGGCCGGCGCGATTGCAGGCCACCACGCAGGCCTCGGCCGACAGGCGCAGCAAGGCCACCGGTGCGTCGGGAAGCAGGGCCGCCTGGGTTTGCGACGGCACATCGGGCTGTTGCATCGAGTTCATGGGGGAAGTCCTGATCCATCGCTATCGTTAGCGGCGCGTCGTAGCGGGAATTGAGCCACAGACTCGGCCGTGGCGGCGCGCTCAGTAGCCGGCCGCCTGCCCGTCCTTGCGGCTTTCCGACGCGCCGTAATAGACGCCGCTGGCCGCATCACGCGCGATCGCCTGGTAGCCGCCGTACGGGCCGTCGGCAAAGATCACCCGGTGCCCCTTGCGCATCAGCGCGCGGATGGTGTCATAGGAAAAGCCGGTTTCCAGATTGACCTCGCCACCATCGCTCATCGCGGTGGCCTGGCCGGTGGGCTCGGTGGACCCCTCGTGCTGGATGCGCGGCGCATCGCCGGCCTCCTGCAGGTTCATGTGGAAGTCCACCAGGTTCATCACGATCTGCACGTGGCCCTGCGGCTGCATCGCCCCGCCCATCACGCCGAAGCTCAGCCACGGCTTGCCATCCTTGGTGACGAAGGCCGGGATGATGGTCTGGAACGGCCGCTTGCCCGGCGCATAGCCGTTGGGGTGGTCCTTCTTCAGCACGAACATCTCGCCGCGGTCCTGCAGGATGAAGCCCAGCCCGGGCGGCGCCATGCCGCTGCCCATGCCACGGTAATTGGACTGGATCAGCGACACCATCATGCCGTCGGCATCGGCCACGGTCATGTAGATGGTGTCGCCCTCCTCCAGCTGCCTGGGCGTGCCGGGCTGCACTTCCTTCAGCGCCTTGTCCATCGAGATCAGCGACCGGCGCTGGGCCGCGTGCTCCTTGGACACCAGCCTGGCCAGCGGCGCGGGCTGGAACGCCGGGTCGGCGTAGAAGCGCGCACGGTCGGCAAAGGCCAGCTTCTTGGCTTCGGTAAACAGGTGCACGTGCTCGGCCGAACCGAACGGGATCTTGGAAAAGTCGTAGCCCTCCAGGATGTTGAGCATCTGCAGCGCGGCAATGCCCTGGCTATTGGGCGGCAGCTCCCACACGTCATAGCCGCGGTAATTGGTGCTGACCGGCTCCACCCACTCGCCCTGGTGGCTGGCCATGTCCTCATAGCTCAGATACCCGCCATTGGCCTTGAAGTAGGCACCGATGGTGCGCGCGATCGCGCCCTTGTAGAACGCCTCGCGGCCGCCATCGGCGATCTGCTGCAGGGTGTTGGCCAGGTTCGGGTTCTTCCACAGCTCGCCCTTGCGCGGGGCATGGCCATCAATGGTGAACTGTTCCTTGAAGCCGGGGTACTGCGATAGCCGCGGCACCGAGCGGTCCCAGTAATACGCAATCGTTTCGGCAACGGGGTGCCCTTCGCGGGCATAACGGATCGCCGGCGCCAGGTTCTGCGCCATGGGCTTGCGGCCGAAGCGCCCGTGCAGCGCAAACCAGCCATCCACCGCGCCTGGCACCGACACCGGCAGCGGGCCGGTCGGCGGAATGTCTTTCAGCCCACGGCGCTGGAACTCTGCCAGGGTCAGCGACTTGGGCGAACGGCCCGAGCCGTTGTACCCGTAGAGCTTGCTGGTCTTGGGGTCCCAGACGATGGCGAACAGATCCCCACCCACGCCGTTGCCGGTGGGCTCCATCAGGCCCAGTGCCGCATTGGCGGCGATCGCCGCATCCACCGCCGAGCCGCCGTCCTTCATCACATCCAGCGCGATCTGCGTAGCCAGCGGTTGCGAGGTGGCGGCCATGGCATGCGGGGCAATCACTTCCGAGCGGGTGGCGAACGGCTGCCCGGTGATGCGGTCGGCAGCGCCGAGGGGCGGCGCGAGCAGCGCCAGGGCAGATACCAACAAGACAGGTACGCGACGCATGTGCAGGCAACTCCCCGTGGACACGACAGTGGATGATGCACCATACCAGCGGCCCGGCTTGCGGCTCGTATCGTCGCAGCGAGCTGCGATCAACCCGCGCAGTTGGTGATCCAGGTCGGCCCTAGCGACCGTCAGGCGATGCGGTTTCAGCGGTAACCATGCTGCTGCCATGCGGCTTCGCACGCTGTGCGCAGCAGGCCCACGGACGTTTCACCCGCAAGGGTTGACACCTGACCGGCGGCGGTGGTTATCTCAGGCCCATGCCGCACCGCCACACCACCTCGAACGCTCTGATGTCCGCGCCCTTCGGCGCGTCGGCAGCGTCGCTTCTCGTGCTCGTACTTATTACCTCGCCAACCGGTGCGGGACGAGACTTCGTGTAGGCAACAGACACACAAGGCTTCGATCAGACCCCGCACCGGCAACGGCGCGGGGTTTCGCGTTTCAGGGACCACCAAAAGTTTCGAATGACATGAACGACAGTACTGCCCGCTCTATACCTCGGTCCACCGGCGCCCATCCAGGCGCGGTCGCCAATGGCTGGCTGTGCAGTGCCATCGCCCATCCCCGCGTTCCTCCGCCGGCCCGTGCGCACACCGCCGGCTGATCCGTTTATCCACCACCCATCTCCACTGCCAACCCCGCAAGGACATTCCATGAGCAACGACACCCAACCGAAAATCGCGATCATCGGCTACGGCAGCCAAGGCCGCGCGCATGCGCTGAACCTGCGCGATTCCGGCTTCGACGTCACCGTCGGCCTGCGTCCCGGTGGGCCGACCGAATCCAAGGCCCAGGCCGACGGCTTCACCGTCGTGGCGCCGGCCGAGGCAGTGAAGAGCGCCGACCTGGTCGCGATCCTGACCCCGGACATGGTGCAGAAGAAGCTCTATGAAGACGTCATCGCCCCGAACATGAAGCAGGGCGCCTGCCTGCTGTTCGCACACGGCCTGAACGTGCACTTCGACATGATCAAACTACGCGCCGATCTGGACGTGGTGTTGGTGGCGCCCAAGGGCCCGGGCGCACTGGTGCGTCGCGAATACGAGATCGGCCGTGGCGTGCCGTGCATCTATGCGGTGTACCAGGACATCAGCGGCAAGGCCGAGCAGTTCGCGCTGACCTATGCCGGCGGCCTGGGCGGGGCGCGTGCCAACATCATCAAGACCACTTTCAAGGAAGAGACCGAGACCGATCTGTTCGGCGAGCAGGCGGTGCTGTGCGGCGGTGCGTCCTCGCTGGTGCAGGCCGGCTTCGAGGTGCTGGTGGAGGCCGGTTACCAGCCGGAAATCGCGTACTACGAAGTCCTTCACGAATTGAAGTTGATCGTGGACCTGTTCTACGAAGGCGGCATCACCCGCATGCTGGAATTCGTTTCCGAAACCGCACAATACGGCGACTATGTCAGCGGCCCGCGGGTGATCGACGCCAGCACCAAGGCGCGCATGAAGGACGTGCTGACCGACATCCAGAACGGCACCTTCACCAAGAACTGGGTCGCCGAATACGAAGCAGGTCTGCCGAACTACAACAAGTTCAAGCAGGCCGATCTGGACCACCCGATCGAAGAAGTGGGCAAGAAGCTGCGCGCCAAGATGGTATGGCTCAATGGCGAACAGCAGGCCGCTGCCGCACCAGCGAACCAACAAGCGGCATAACGCCGCCGCATCCCCCACCGCTTAACACCGAAGGTCCGCAACGCATGAACACCTCCGCACACAGCACGCCCCGCAACGGCGCGCGCTGGCTGACGCAGGCCCTGGAAGCCGAAGGCGTGGAAACGCTGTTCGGCTATCCGGGCGGCACCATCATGCCGTTCTACGACGCCCTGGTGGATTCCAGGCTCAAGCACATCCTGGTCCGCCACGAGCAGGGTGCCGCCCTGGCCGCCAACGGCTATGCCCGTGCCAGTGGCCGGGTCGGCGTGTGCGTGGCCACCTCCGGCCCGGGCGCCTCCAACCTGGTCACCGGCATCGCCGATGCGATGCTCGACTCGGTGCCGATGATCTGCCTGACCGGCCAGGTCGCCACGCCGCTGCTGGGCACCGATGCGTTCCAGGAGCTGGACGTGTTCGGCATGACCATGCCGATCGTCAAGCACAGCTTCCTGGTGCGCAGCGTGGACCAGTTGCCGGAGATGGTGCGCGAGGCGTTTCGCATTGCGCGCGAAGGGCGGCCGGGCCCGGTGTTGATCGACCTGCCCAAGGACGTGCAGATCGCCGACGCCTCGCATCTGCCGGACCACGTGCCAGCGGCGGTGCTGCCGCCACCGGCACCGGCGGACGCGAAACTGGCTGAAGCGTTGGCCGTCATCGCCAGCGCCGAGCGCCCGGTGGTGTACGGCGGTGGCGGGATCGCGCTGGCCGGTGCGGTGGAGGCGTTCCGTCGCTTCGTCGAGGCCACCGGCATCCCGACCGCGCTGACCTTGCGCGGCCTGGGAGCCCTGCCGCACGCCCACCCGGATTACCTGGGCATGCTAGGCATGCACGGCACCCGCGCGGCCAATATGGCCATCCAGGAATGCGATCTGTTGGTGGTGGTGGGCGCACGCTTCGACGACCGTGCCACCGGCAAGCTGAGCGAATTTGCACCATTCGCGCGCGTCATCCATCTGGATGCCGACGCCTACGAAATTTCCAAGCTGCGCACCGCCGATGTCGCGGTGCCCGGCGATGTGGCGACCAGCCTGAAGGCACTCAGCGCTGCACGCACCAACTGCCAGGCCTGGCGCACGCGCTGTTTTGCCAACCGCGAAAAATTCGGCGCGCGCTACGACGCGCCCGGCACCGACATCTACGCTCCGGCGCTGTTGAAGCGCCTGAGCGAAGTGGCCCCGGCCGACACCATCATCGCCTGCGATGTGGGTCAGCATCAGATGTGGGTCGCCCAGCATTGCCGCTTCAACGATCCGCGCAATCACCTCACCAGCGGCGCGCTCGGCACCATGGGCTTCGGCCTGCCGGCCGCGATGGGCGCGCAGTTCGCCTGCCCCGACCGCACCGTGGTGCTGGTCTCCGGCGACGGCAGTTTCATGATGAACGTGCAGGAGCTGGTGACCATCGCGCGCTGCAAGCTGCCGGTGAAGATCGTGCTGCTGGACAACAGCTCGCTGGGCATGGTGCGGCAGTGGCAGGAGCTGTTCTTTGCCGAGCGCTACAGCGAGATCGATCTGTCCGACAACCCGGATTTTGCGGCATTGGCACAGGTATTCGGCATCCCGGCCAAGCGCATTATCGCGCGCGGCGACGTGGACGCCGCGCTGGCTGAGCTGCTGGCCCAGCCCGGCCCCGGCCTGCTGCATGTGGCCATCGATGCACGCGCCAACGTCTGGCCGCTGGTGCCGCCCAACAATGCCAACAGCACCATGCTGGACAGCAATCCCGCACACGCGGCCAAGGAGACGACCCATGCGTTACCGGCTTGATCTGGTGCTGAAGCCGGCCGAGGGCGCCTTGGTGCGCGTGATCGGCATGACCGAACGACGCGGCTTCCGTCCATGCGCCATCCAGGGTGCCGCGCAACCGGATGGGTCCGGCCGTTGGCACCTGCAACTGGACGTGGACAGCAGCCGCCCGCCAGAGACGCTGCGCCTGCAACTGGAGAAGGTATACGACTGCGAATCGGTCGCGATCACCGCGCTGGAATCGGTGGAGGCTGCCGCATGAACGTACTGACGTCGAGCATGCAGACCTCGCTTGACCATCACGATGCCGTCCGGAGGTGTCTTCTTCCGGATCGGCCATGCGCGTGCGGCAATGCCTGATTCCGGCCGCCCCGCCCAGCAGGAGCCGGACGTAGGCGACGTGGCCGTCAGCGTGGCCGACGTGCTGGCTGCACAGGCACGCCTGCGCAAGTATCTGTCGCCCACCCCGCTGCACTACGCCGAGCGCTTCGGCGTATGGCTGAAACTGGAAAACCTGCAACGCACCGGTTCCTACAAGGTGCGCGGTGCGTTGAACGCGCTGCTGGCAGGCCTGGAGCGCGGCGACGAACGCCCGGTGATCTGCGCCTCGGCCGGCAATCATGCGCAGGGTGTGGCGTGGTCGGCCTATCGGCTGGGCGTGCAGGCCATCACGGTGATGCCGCATGGCGCGCCGCAGACCAAGATCGCCGGCGTGGCGCATTGGGGCGCCACCGTGCGCCAGCATGGCAATAGCTACGACGAAGCATTCGCCTTCGCCCGGGATCTGGCCGAGCAGAACGGCTATCGCTTCCTGTCCGCGTTCGACGATCCGGACGTGATCGCGGGGCAAGGCACCGTCGGCATCGAGCTGGCGGCGCATGCGCCGGACGTGGTGATCGTGCCGATCGGCGGCGGTGGCCTGGCCTCCGGCATCGCGCTGGCGCTGAAGTCGCAGGGCGTGCGTGTGGTCGGCGCGCAGGTGGAAGGCGTGGATTCCATGGCCCGGGCCGTGCGCGGCGATGTGCGCGAGATCACGCCCGTTGCCACGCTCGCCGACGGCGTCAAGGTCAAGATTCCCGGCTTCATCACCCGCCGCCTGTGCGCGAGCCTGCTGGACGATGTGGTCATCGTGCGCGAGGCCGAATTGCGCGAAACCCTGGTGCGGCTGGCACTGGAAGAACACGTCATCGCCGAGGGCGCCGGTGCCCTGGCCCTGGCCGCTGGTCGCCGCGTTGCGGGCAAACGCAAATGTGCGGTGGTCTCTGGCGGTAATATCGACGCAACCGTTCTGGCCACACTCTTGTCCGAAGTGCGGCCGCGTCCGCCACGCAAACCGCGCCGTCGCAATACCGAGCGACTGCGCAACGAACGCAGCGTCAAACCACCGCCACCCGCCACCGCCGTTTCCCGTCCATCCGCAGTCGCTACAACGCCTGTCACCGCCATCGCAGTAGAGGAGTCTTCCTGGTGAACACGACCGTATCCAACCAGACCCCGCGTATCCGAATTTTCGACACCACCCTGCGCGACGGCGAGCAATCCCCCGGCTGCAGCATGACGCCCCAGCAGAAGCTGGTGATGGCGCGCGCGCTGGATGAGCTCGGCGTGGACATCATCGAAACCGGCTTCCCGGCCAGTTCGCACTCCGACCGCGAGGCGGTCGCCATGATGGGACGCGAGTTGCGCCGTCCCACGCTGGCAGTGCTGTCGCGCTGCCTGCAGACCGACATCGAGACCTCGGCCAAGGCGCTGGAATCGGCGGCCAATCCGCGGTTGCACGTGTTCCTGTCCACCAGCCCGCTGCATCGCGAGCACAAGCTGCGCATGAGCCGCGAACAGGTGCTGGAATCGGTGCACAAGCACGTGACGCTGGCACGCGGCTATATCGACGACATCGAATTCTCCGCCGAAGATGCGACCCGGACCGAGGAAGATTTCCTGGCCGAGGTTACGCGCGTGGCGATCGCCGCTGGCGCCACCACGATCAACCTGCCCGATACGGTGGGCTTCACCACGCCGGAAGAGATCCGCGGCATGTTCTCGCGCCTGATCGCCAGTGTCGAAGGCGCCGACAGGGTGATCTTCAGCGCGCACTGCCACAACGATCTGGGCCTGGCGGTGGCCAATTCGCTGGCGGCCATCGAAGGCGGTGCGCGGCAGGTGGAATGCACCATCAACGGCATCGGCGAGCGCGCCGGCAATTGCGCGCTGGAAGAGATCACCATGGCGCTGAAGGTGCGTGGTGCGTTCTACAACATCGATTCGGCGATCAACACGCCACGCATCGTGTCCACCTCGCAGTTGTTGCAGCGCCTGGTCGGCATGCCGGTGCAACGCAACAAGGCCGTGGTCGGCGGCAATGCGTTCGCGCACGAATCGGGCATTCACCAGCACGGCATGCTGCGCCACCGTGGCACCTACGAAATCATGCGCCCGGAAGACGTGGGCTGGGAGTCCTCGCAGATGGTGCTGGGCCGCCACAGTGGCCGCGCCGCGGTCGAGCAGCGCCTGCGTGCGCTGGGCTACCTGCTGGAGGAAGAAGAGGTCAAGCTGGTGTTCGAGCAGTTCAAGGCGCTGTGCGAGAAGCAGCGCGTGGTCACCGATGCGGATCTGCAGGCGTTGATGCAAGACGCCACCGTGCAGGAAGGCTATCGCCTGGCATCGATGACCATCAGCGATGTGGGCAGCCGCGCCAACGCGCTGGTGGAGCTGTCCGATCCGGAAGGCAATCGCGTGGCCGAAACCGCGCAAGGCAATGGCCCGGTCGATGCCCTGTTCGGCGCGCTGGCCTCGGCCACCGGCGTGAAGCTGGAACTGGACAGCTACCAGGTGCACAGCGTGGGCATCGGTGCGGATGCACGCGGCGAAGCCAGCCTGAGCGTGCGCCACGATGGCGTGGAATACGAAGGCACCGGCACCAGCAAGGACATCATCGAAGCCAGCGCGCTGGCATGGCTGGATGTGGCAAACCGGTTGCTGCGCCAGCGCGAGCGTGGCGTGGTGGCCGGAAAGACCGCTGCGGTGGCGTAACACCGCTCATTCGCTGGACGATGCAAACCTGGCGGCCGGCAGAGTGATCTGCTGGCCGTTTTTAGTGGTTGTTGCTTCACTTTTGCAGGCGCGTCGATTTGCTGCCGGCGCCTGTGGGTATCCATATGCTGGAAACGGCGCTGCGCCAAGGACCACCCTGGTGGGCGACGTCTGCGGGTTCTGTACGAGTACGTCGGTCTGTGGAGGGGTCTGCATTCGTACCGACATCGGGCACAGACTCGTATTCGAGGTCTTGCGGCCTTACGCGAATGCTTCGGTCTGCTGCGGGCGCTTGCACGCGTACCGGCGTGGGACACGCCGCAAGTACGTCCCTGTAGGCTCTGGCGCGGCATCCATGCCGCTCAAGGTCCCACACCGGTACGCGCACAAGCACCACCAGTTGCTGTCGGTTGTGGAAACAAATGCAAACAGCAAGATGGGCTACCCGTTCTTCCGAGCATCCATTCCCTGCGACGTGAGAGCAGATAGATGGCTTGCCGATGACGTCGACCACGCAGTCCGCAGGCATCAACCCGTGTTTGAAGCATCGCTTGCCGATCAGCAGTGACAATGCTGGGAGCGCGGTGTCGCGTCCGGGGGCGGGACCGTGTGGCGGCATGGATGCCGCCACCGAGCCTCCAGGGATGGATTCACGGCGTGTCCCGACACCGGATGCGGCGCCGCGCTATCGACGCAACCCGCGCCTGTCGACCCACCTCGCGCACGACATCCGCCGATGTCATGCCAGCGCCTCGGTCGAATGATGTGATCACGAACCGGCCAAGCAAACGGAAGTGGCTATCGTCGGAAGAACGATAGCCGCCAGTACGGACACGACGCGTCGGGGAAGCGAGCGCTGTTACAGCGCGGCCACCACTGCATCGCCCATTGCCACGGTGCCGACCTTGGTCGTGCCATCCGACCAGATGTCTGCGGTACGCAGGCCTTGATCGAGCACCTTGCCGACCGCTTGTTCGATCGCATCAGCTGCAGCAGATTGCGCAAACGTATAGCGCAGCATCATCGCCACCGACAGGATGGTGGCCAGCGGGTTGGCGATGCCCTTGCCGGCGATGTCCGGAGCCGAGCCATGGCACGGCTCGTACATGCCCTTGCTGTTGGCATCCAGCGAGGCCGACGGCAGCATGCCGATGGAACCGGTGAGCATCGAGGCCTGGTCGGACAGGATGTCGCCGAACATGTTGTCGGTCACGATCACGTCGAACTGCTTGGGCGCGCGCACCAGCTGCATCGCCGCGTTGTCGACGTACATATGCGATAGCGCGATGTCCGGATAGTCCTTGGCCACCTCTTCCACCACCGCACGCCACAGCTGGCTCGATGCCAGGACATTGGCCTTGTCGACCGAACACAGCTTCTTGCCGCGCAGGCGCGCCATCTCGAAACCGGCCTTGGCGATACGGCGGATCTCGCTTTCGCTGTAGGGCAAGGTGTCGTAGGCCTGGCGCTCGCCGTTGTCCAGGATGCGGTTGCCGCGCGGCTGGCCGAAATAGATGCCGCCGGTCAGCTCGCGCAGGATCAGCAGATCCAGACCCGAAACCACCTCCGGCTTGAGCGTGGATGCCTCGGCCAGCTGCGGATACAGCAAGGCCGGGCGCAGGTTGGCGAACAGGCCCAGCTGCGAGCGGATCTTGAGCAGGCCACGCTCCGGACGCAATGCGGGGTCGATGGTGTCCCATTGCGGGCCACCCACCGCGCCCAGCAGCACCGCATCGGCAGCGCGCGCGCGCGCCAGCGTTTCGTCGGCCAGCGGGCTGCCGTACTTGTCGTAGGCGGCGCCGCCGAGTTCGTCATACACCAGGGTGTACCCAAGACCGTGCTGCGCGTCGATCCGCGTCAGCACCTTGACCGCTTCGGCCATGATTTCCGGGCCAATGCCATCACCGGGAAGAACCAGAATCTGCTTGCTCATGCCATCCTCGTGGGTTGGCGCCGCGGCGCCAGGGGTATCAGTGGGCGGTCGTGGTCGGTGCGGGCGATCACCGCATCGCGTTGAACAGCCATGGCTGGCGCGCGCGATGGGCCTGCTCGAACCGGCCGATCGCATCGGCGTCCTGCAAGGTCAGGCCGATATCGTCCAGGCCGTTGAGCAGGCAGTGCTTGCGGAATGCATCGACCTCGAAGGCGTACTCCACACCATCGGGCCGGCGCACGCGCTGCGCGTCCAGATCCACGGTGAGCTGGTAGCCTTCGGTGGCCAGGCATTGTTCGAACAGGGCATCCACTTCCGCTTCGGCCAGCACGATCGGCAGCAGGCCGTTCTTGAAGCTGTTGTTGTAGAAGATGTCGGCAAAACTCGGCGCGATCACGGCGCGGAAGCCGTACTCGTCCAGCGCCCATGGCGCATGTTCGCGCGAGGAGCCGCAGCCGAAGTTCTCGCGGGCCAGCAGCACGCTGGCGCCCTGGTAGCGCGGGTAGTTGAGCACGAAGTCCGGATTCAGCGGGCGGGTGCTGTTGTCGCGCCCCGGCTCGCCGATATCCAGATAACGCCATTCGTCGAACAGGTTCGGCCCGAAGCCAGTGCGTTTGATCGACTTCAGGAACTGCTTGGGAATGATCTGGTCGGTATCGACATTGGCGCGATCCAGCGGCGCCACCAGTCCGGTGTGTTGGGTGAAAGGAGTCATTGAGAGAGGCCGGGATTTGGGATTTGGGATTGGGGATTCGAAAAGGCTGGGAATCGCGGAGCGCTTTTTTTACGAATCCCGAATCCCCAATGCCGAATCCCCGAGTTCACGCACATCGACAAAATGCCCGCTTACCGCCGCCGCTGCCGCCATCGCCGGGCTGACCAGGTGGGTGCGGCCACCGGCGCCCTGGCGGCCTTCGAAGTTTCGGTTGGAGGTCGAGGCGCAGTGCTCGCCGCTGCCCAGCTTGTCCGGGTTCATCGCCAGGCACATCGAGCAGCCAGGCTCGCGCCATTCGAAACCGGCATCCAGGAAGATCCGATCCAGGCCCTCGGCTTCGGCCTGCGCCTTGACCAGGCCCGAGCCGGGGACCACCAGCGCCTGCTTGATGGTGGCGGCCACCTTGCGGCCCTTGGCCACCGCCGCGGCCGCGCGCAGGTCTTCGATGCGCGAGTTGGTGCACGAGCCGATGAACACGCGGTCCAGACGGATGTCGGTGATCGGCTGGTTGGCCTTCAGGCCCATGTATTTCAGCGCGCGTTCGATCGAGTCGCGCCGGGTCGGGTCCTGCTCGACTGCCGGGTCCGGCACGCGCTGGTCCACCGCCAGCACCATCTCCGGCGAGGTGCCCCAGCTGACCTGCGGCTTGATGTCTTCGGCACGCAGTTCCACCACCGTATCGAAGTGCGCGCCCGGATCGGAGACCAGCGTGCGCCACAACGCCACCGCTGCCTCCCAGTCGGCGCCCTTGGGCGCAAACGGGCGGCCCTGCACGTAGGCAATGGTCTTTTCGTCCACCGCCACCATGCCCACGCGCGCGCCGGCCTCGATGGACATATTGCAGATGGTCATGCGCCCTTCCATCGACAGGTCGGCGATGGCGCTGCCGGAAAATTCCAGCGCGTGGCCGTTGCCGCCGGCGGTACCGATCTTGCCGATCACCGCCAGCACGATGTCCTTGGCGGTCACGCCGAACGGCAGCGCGCCTTCCACGCGCACCTGCATGTTCTTCATCTTCTTGGCGATCAGGCATTGCGTGGCGAGCACGTGCTCGACCTCGGAGGTGCCGATGCCGTGCGCCAGCGCGCCGAATGCGCCGTGGGTGGAGGTATGCGAATCGCCGCAGACCACCGTCATGCCCGGCAGCGTGGCGCCCTGTTCGGGGCCGACCACGTGCACGATGCCCTGGCGGGTGTCGTTCATCTTGAACTCGAGGATGCCGAAATCGTCGCAGTTCTCGTCCAGGGTCTGCACCTGCAGGCGCGAGACTTCGTCGGAGATCGACTCCAGCCCGCCCTGCCGCTCGGCACGGGTGGTGGGCACGTTGTGGTCGGGGGTGGCGATATTGGCGTCGATACGCCACGGCTTGCGCCCGGCCAGGCGCAGGCCCTCGAAGGCTTGCGGCGAGGTCACTTCATGCAGGATGTGGCGGTCGATATAGATCAGCGACGAGCCGTCGTCCCGGCGGGTGACCTCGTGCATTTCCCACAATTTGTCGTACAGCGTCTTGGCGGTCATTGCGGCGATCCGGAAGCGGGTGGCGGATGGTGGGCGTGCCCATCTGGCTGCGTTCGATGCTAGGAACTTGCCGTGGATAACGCAAATTCATATTGTTTATTCAGCAAATGAATTTCAGGAATAGCAATGGATCTGGCCAGTCTCAGTGCCTTCGTGGCCATTGCCGAAAGCGGCAGCTTTTCCGCGGCCGGCGAGGCCTTGCATCTGACCCAGCCGGCGGTGAGCAAACGCATCGCCTTGCTGGAGGGGCAATTGTCTGCGCGGCTGTTCGATCGCCTGGGCCGCCAGGTGGTGCTGACCGAGGCCGGGCAGGCCTTGTTGCCCCGCGCCCAACGCATCCTTGCCGAACTGGAGGACACCCGCCGCGTACTGGAACACCTGGGCGCGGCGGTCGGCGGACGGCTCAGCCTAGCCACCAGCCACCATGTCGGCCTGCATCGGCTTCCTGCATTGCTACGCAACTTCGCCACGCAGCACCCGCAGGCGGCGCTGGAGATCCAGTTCCTGGATTCGGAACTGGCCTACGCGGCGGTGCTGCGTGGCGAGGTGGAACTGGCGGTGACCACGCTGGCACCGCAGACGCGTGCGCCGCTGCGCGCGCAGCCGATCTGGCACGACCGCCTGCAGTTGGTGGTGGCGCCCGATCACCCGCTGGCGGCGCTGCGCGAGGTGGCGCTGGAGGATGTGGTGGCGCATCCGGCGGTGCTGCCGGACCCGGGCACCTTCACCCACCGCATCGTGGCTGGGCTGTTCGCCGGGCGCGGCCTGGTGCCGCAGCTACGCATGACCACCAACTACCTGGAGACGATCAAGATGCTGGTGTCGGTGGGGCTGGCCTGGAGCGTGCTGCCCGAGCGCATGATCGACCATCAGATCGTGGCGCTGCCGCTGGCCGATGTGGCGCTGTCGCGCGAGCTGGGCTGCGTGACCCATGGCGGGCGCACCTTGTCGCGTGCCGCACAGGCATTCGTTGCGTTGCTGCATGCGCAGGCGCAGCGGCCGTGACGCAATCGACGTTGCGAGATGGATGATCGCGCCGCTACTGATCGACTAACCGATCGCGCCCCTGCCGCTTGGCCTGGTAGAGGCGACGGTCTGCCAAGGCGAGCAATTCGCGCCGGGTGGGCGCTTCATCGCTCATCGCCATGCCCATGCTGGCGGTACACCGCACCACACTGCCCTGGGCCTGCACCTCGATCGCCGCCAATCGCTGCCGCATCTGCTCGAACAGCGCGCGTGCCTGCGCCGCATCCACCCCGGTGGCGGCCAGCAGGAACTCTTCGCCACCATGGCGCGCAGCAAAGCACTGCGCCTGATCCTGCTCGCTCAACACCTCGCCCAGCGCGCTGAGCACCGCATCGCCCACGTCGTGGCCGTACTCGTCGTTGATGCGCTTGAAGTGATCGATATCCATCAATGCCAGCGCCAGCGTGGCGCCGCCGCTGCGCGCCTGCTGGAACCACTGCTGCAGCACGCGCTCGGCTTCGCGCCGGTTCGGCAGCGCGGTCAACACGTCATGGCTGGCGCGGTATTCGAGCTGGCGCATCAACGCTTCGCGTTCCTGGCTGGCCTGCTGCAGGGCGACATTCTTGTCGCTCAATTCGCGGGTGCGCCGGTCGATCACGGTATTGAGCTCGCGCTGACGACGCCGGTAGCTGGCCGTGCGCCAGAGATAGAAGCCGTAGATCAGGCTGCCCAGCGCAAGCACGCCCACCGCGATCACCTCGCGGCGGCGCCACCACGGCGGTGCCAGCGTGATGACCAGGCTCGATTCGCCGAGCAGGTCGGTCTGCCGCCAGTCCACCGGCAACGACATCGCCTGCACCCGGAAGCGGAAGCGGCCCGGCGGCAGGTTGGTGTACACCGCTTCGGTGGCGTTGTCGGCGTCCACCCAATCCGGGTCGAAGCCCTCCAGCCGATAGCGGTAACGCACCTTGTCCGGCCCGCGGAAATTCAGGCCCGCATAGCCGATGGCGATACGCCGGGTTTCCGCGCCCAGCCGGTGCGGGCCGCTCAGCGGCTGCACCATGCCATCGACCAGCAGGCGTTCGAACACGATCGGCACGCGATGGCCTTGCAAGGTTCCGACCCGCGCCGGATCGATCACCCCAAGACCGGCCGAGGTGGGGAACAGCAACTGCCCGGACAGCGTCAGCCAGCCGGCCGGTGCGCTGCTGCCGTTGCCCTGGTTGCTGGGCATGCCGTCGCTGCGATCCACCACCTCCACGCTCAATTGCTCGCGGGTACCGGCATCGATCTGGTCGAAGTCGCTGCGCGCGATGCGGAACACGCCGTGATTGCTCGACAGCCACAGATAGCCGCGGCCGTCGTCGATCACGCGAAACACCTTGTCGCGCGGCAGCCCGACACGATGGTCGTAGACCTGGAAGCGATCGCCGCGCAGACGCAGCAGGCCGCGATCGCTGGCAATCCACAGATCGCCGTTCGCGTCGCGCAAGAAGTCGAAAGCGTTCTGACCGGGAAAGTCCTGCTCGCCCAGCCACGCACGGGTGCTGCCGCCCGGCGACAGCCCGGTCATGCCACGGTCGGTGCCGATCCACACGATGCCCTGCGCATCGCGATACAGCGCCTGCACCGAGCCGTCGGGCACGCCATCGGCCGCGGTGTAGCGGCGGGCCTTGCCGTCGCGCCAGCGTACCAGCCCGCCGGTGGTGCCGATCCACAGATCCTCGCCATCGGGCAGCACCGCGCGCACCGACAGCGAGGGCAGCCCATCGCCCGCACCGATGCGCGCCACCACCTTGCCCTGCGCATCCAGCCGCAGCACGCCCTGGCTGTAGGTGCCGGCCCAGACCCCTCCATCGCCAGCATCGGCCAGCGACAGCACCGACTGCTCCAGCACCCGGCCGCCTTCGGTCGGCAACAGCGACACGCGGCTGATCCGGCCGTCGCGCCAGCGATCCAGGCCCACCGCGCTCCCCACCCACACGGTGCCGTCGCCGGTCTGCAGCACCGTGCGCACGTAGTCCGAGGCAAGCCCGTCGTCCTGGGTGATGCCATGCGCGGCGCCTTCGGCGATGCGGAACAGGCCATGCGTGCTGCCGACCCAGATCAGGCCTTCGGCATCTTCCAGCAATGCCGGGCTGGCCACCCCGGTGATCGAGACCTGCTCGTCGGGAACGCCCGCGCCGCCATGCACCACCAGCGTTCCGCTGGGCATGCTCATCCATAGATGCCCGCGCCGATCCAGCAACAAGGCATCCACGCGCTGCCCCTGACGAAACCGTTGCAGCCCGCCGCCGCGGCTCCACCACCACACGCCGTCGTCGCCGGCGACCAGCAAGCCGCCCCGGCGATCGCTGGCAAGCCGGCGCACCGGCACATTCCGCATGCCGTGCGCCTCGCCCCAGACGATCGCCGGGCCACCGGCACGCGGCAGCAGGAACAGCCCGGCTTCGCTGCCTACCCACAGATCGCCAGTGTCGTCGACGGACAAGGCAGTGATGCGCGCGCGCGGCAGACCGGACTGGCGACCGACATCGACCAGCCGCCCGTCCGGCTCGATCCGGTACAGCGTCTGCGGCGTTCCCACCCACAGCGCGCCATCGGCCCGGCGCAACAGGGCACTGACCGCCAGGTGGCGCGCCGAGGCATCGCCCAACTGCTGCCAGTTGCCATCCTTGTAGCGATACACCCCGTCGAAGGCGGTACCGAACAGCATGCCGCCCGCGCTGTCGCGCAGCACCACGAACACGCCGCCCAGCTCCACGCCCGGCGTGTTCTGGCGGTCATACACGGTGAAATCGCGGCCGTTGAACCGCGCCACACCTTCCCAGGTGCCCAGCCAGATCGAGCCGTCTTCGCCCTGGGCGACCGCATGCACCAGGTTGTGCGGCAGGCCGTCGTCCATGTTCCAGCGCGTGACGGTGTGATAGGCGGTGTGCTGCAGCGGCTGCGCTGCGGCCGGTAGCAGGCCGCAGCACGCCACGATCCACAACCACGCAAACGCCATCCGCAGCACGCCTGTGCCGCGGAGGCTGGATGCCTGCGTCTGCTCTCCCACCCTGTCCACGCTCCCGGTTCCCCTCATCCGTGCCCTCGGAGTTGCCTGCCGGTATGCACGGGCAGGCGCCGGGCCAATCTAGCATCGGGACTTTTGTGCCGCCCTAGGTACATCCCCCACAGCTGCCGGGCGCACCATGACACCGCTCGCATTCAGAAGAAACAGTGATAGGCAATCACTATTACCGGCGTCCAGACCTGCGCAAGGACAGGCATGCTGGCCGCGAGTGCGCCGGGGCGCCGGCCGCGACCGACCCATACCGCCGCATGGAGTTCGTTGGCGCCGCTGATGCATTCAGCCCACCGAGTATAAATATAGAACCCGATGGTCTAGTATTGAATGCATGTCCAGCTCGCCCCCACTCAAGTCCAAGGCCAGGAGCAACGGCCCGGGTCGTCCCAAGGATCTTGGGAAACGCGCCGCCATTCTCGGGGCAGCCCGTACGCTGTTCATGGAGCAGGGCTATGCCCGGGTGAGCATGGACGGGATCGCCGCGCTGGCAGGCGTCTCCAAGCTCACCGTCTACAGCCACTTCGGCGACAAGGAAAGCCTGTTTTCCGAGGCGATCCGTGCGCAGTGCCAGGAGATGATGCCGGACGACCTGTTCGACCATGCGCCCAAGGGCGCGCTGCGCGACCAGTTGATCGAGATCGCCCATGCGTTCTTCGCCATGGTCAGCACCGAGTCGGCCATCTCTACCCACCGCATGATGATGGCGCCGGGCACCGGCGACGCGCATGTGCGCGAAATGTTCTGGGATGCCGGCCCCAAGCGGACCCAGCAGGCACTGGCGGCGTTCCTGGCCGCGCGCGTGGCCGATGGCCAGCTGGACATTGCCGACCTGCCGCGCGCGGCCTCGCAATTCTTCTGCCTGCTCAAGGGCGAGCTGTACGCCCTGATGATGTGCGGCCTGCACGGCCAGCCCACGCGCGCGCAGGTGAACGAGCATATCCAGTCCAGCGTGGACTTCTTCCTGAGGGCGTATGCGCCACGCTGATTGCCCCCGGCCCTTGGTGGCGGTGACTTCCGGCACTGCGCCGGCGATCGGCGCGCGGCGATGCTAGATGCGCCAGTTGCCCCGTGCACCGGTAAAATGCTCGCCCCACCGCGTTGGATAACCGCACCATGACGATCGATTTCACCCAGGCCCGCGAAAAGATGGTCGAACAGCAGATCCGGCCGTGGGACGTGCTGGACCTGCGCGTACTCGACGTGCTGGCGCGCCTGCCGCGCGAAGCCTTTGTGCCCGAGGCCTACAAGACCCTGGCCTACGTCGATGTGGAGATCCCGCTGTCGGCCGGCCACAAGATGATGAAGCCGGTGATCGAAGGCCGCATGTTGCAGGCGCTGGACCTGCAGCCGGGCGAGGACGTGCTGGAAGTCGGTACCGGCAGCGGCTTTTCCACCGCCTGCCTGGCCGCGCTGGCCCGTGAAGTGGTCAGCCTGGAGATCGATCCGGCGCTGGCGGCTGCGGCACGCACCAATCTCGACAATGCCGGCCTCGGCAGCAACGTGCGCATCGAAACCGCCGATGTGTTCGGTTGGCAGAGCGAGCGCCGCTTCGACGCCATCTGCGTGACCGGCGCGGTCGATACGCTGCCTGCCCAGTGGCTGCAGTGGCTGCGCCCGAACGGCCGGCTGTTCGTCGTCCGCGGTCACGATCCGGTGATGGAAGCGGTCCTGGTGCGTGGCGAGGTCAACGCCCCGCGCATCGAATCGTTGTTCGAAACCGACCTCGCCTATCTCCAGGGCGCCGCACCGACGCCCCGATTCCAATTCTGATTCCCAAGGAAGCTCCCCCGATGATCCGCCGATCCCTCGCCCTGGCCCTGGCCGCCGTCCTGTCACCGATGGCAGCGCATGCCACCGATCTGCTGCAGGTCTACGAAATGGCCCGCAACGGCGATCCGCAACTGGCCGTGGCCGAGTCCACGCGGCTGGTGAATCGGGAAGGTGAGGTACAGGCGCGTGCGGCGTTGCTGCCGCAGATCAACGGTGCCTACGACTACAGCAAGTCGCACCGCGAAATCGAAGGCCAGGATGGCCGTATCACCACCTCCTCGCGTTCCACCCAGGTCCAGGGCTCGCAGACGATCTTCAACTGGTCGCAGTTCGCCACCTTGCGTGCGCAACGCGAAGTGGCCAAGGCGGCAGACTTCACCCTGGCGTCGGCCAACAACGACCTGATCACCCGCACCTCTGCGGCGTACTTCCAGGTGTTGGTCGGTATCGAGTCGCTGGCTGCGGCAGAAACCAACGAAGCAGCGGCGAAGAAGCAGTTCGACTACGCCGACAAGCGACTGGAAGTGGGCTTGGCGCCAATTACCGATGTGCACGAAGCCCGCGCCCAGTACGACCAGGCGCGCGCCGATACCATCAACGCGCGCAACACCCTGAAGGATTACTACCAGGCGCTGACCGAACTCACCGGTCAGCCGGTGGTGGGCCTGCGTGCGCTGCCGGAAGATTTCCGCCCAGAAGTACCGGCCGCTTACAGCAATGTCGATCAGCTGGTTTCAACCGCCATCGCCGACAATCCTGCGCTGAAGGCGCAGCAATTGCAGGTCAGCGCAGCGGAGGCGCAGGTCAATGCCGCGCGTGCCGGTCACCTGCCCACGGTCAACCTGACCGGCAGCATCGGCCGTAGCAACAGCTGGGGCACCGGTGCGGCCGAAAGCGGCGTGTTCACCACCCAGGGCCGAGACATCGATACCGACTCCGTCGGCATCAGCGTGTCGATCCCGATCTTCGCTGGCGGCGCCACGCAATCGGCCGTGCGCCAGGCGCTGTCGCGTCGCGATATCCAGCAGGACACCTACGAACAGCAGAAGCGCGCACTGGACCGCAATACGCGCAATGCCTACCAGACCGTGGTCGCGGGCATCAGCGAAGTGGAAGCGCGCCGCCTGGCCGTCGTCTCCGCGCAGGCAGCCTATGATGCATCGCAGGTCGGCCTGGAAGTCGGTACCCGCACGGTGTTGGACGTGGTGCAGAACCAGCGCACGCTGTTCCAGGCGCAGTTGAACTACGCGCAGTCGCGCTACACCTTCCTGCAGAACCGGCTGTTGTTGGGCCAGGCCATCGGCAAGCTGGACATCACCGACCTGCAGGACGTCAACCGCCTGCTGTCGCAGGATGCCGAATCCAGACTGCAGGGCAGTGGCTCGCTGCAGTAAGGCAGCGTAGGCACCTCGAGAGGCGGGCGCAGGCCCGCCTTTTTCATGCGCGCACTCCGGCTGAAACGGCGCGCGGCGTGAGCGACGCCGATCCGGCGCGGCGTGCGACGACGCGTGCTGCGCTTGCTGCCGCCGTCAGCAAGCCGACGATGCCAGCGAACGCAGCGTCGGAGCGGACGGGCAGGACACACCGCCGCATCGACTCACGGCATCGCGCTATCGCTGGCGACCGCAGGCAGATCGGGAGCGATCTGCACCAAGGTCCGCGCCACCGCACCCTTGCCATTGGCGACCAGCGCCAGGCCCGCGGCCGCCATAGCTTCGCGCTGTGCGGGATCGCCCAGCAACCGCGCCAGATCGCGATACACGCAATCGGCATCCTCGCAGATGGCAACCGCATCGGCCTCGCGCATGCGCCGCGAGATTTCCGAGAAGTTGTGCAGATGCGGGCCGGTCACTGCCGGCGTGCCCACTGCTGCCGGTTCCAGCAGGTTGTGTCCGCCGATCGGCTGCAGGCTGCCGCCGACGAAGGCGACCTGCGCGCACGCATAGAAACTCATCAGCTCGCCCAGGGTATCGAGGACGAACACCGCATCGCGCGCCTGCGGCCAGTGCTGGGCCTTGCGCGTGGCCACGCGCCAACCGCGCTCGCGCGCCAGCGCCTCGACCTTGGGAAAGCGCTCGGGATGGCGCGGCGCCCAGAGCAGCAGCAGATCGGGAAACGCACCCAGCAGTCGCGCATGGATGTCGGCCACCGCCGCTTCCTCGCCTTCATGCGTGCTGGCCGCAATCCACACCGGGCGCGTGGCTGGCACGTGCGTACGGAACTGCGTCACCAACGCCTGCAGTTGCGCGGGCGCGGCGATATCGAATTTGAGATTGCCCAGCGCCACCACCTGTTCCGGCCGCGCCCCCAGGGTGAGGAAACGTTCGGCATCGTCCTGCGATTGCGCCGCCACGCAGGTCACCGTACGCAGCGCGCGGCTGATCAACGGCGCCAGCACGCGATAGCCGCGCAACGAGCGCGCCGATAGCCGCGCGTTGAGGATATACAGCGGAATCTGGCGGTCGCGGCAGCCGAACAGCATGTTCGGCCACAGCTCGGTTTCCAGGATCAGCGCCAGCCGCGGGCGAAAGTGCTCGAGAAACCGGCCCACGCTGCCGGGCACGTCGTACGGCAGATAGACATGATCCACCGCATCGCCCCACACCGCACGCACGCGTTCGGAACCGGTGGGCGTGATGGTGGTGATGACCCAACGGATATCTGGGCGCTGCGCACGCAAGGCATTGACCAGCGGCGCAGCCGCGTTGACCTCGCCCACCGACACCGCATGCACCCACACCCGCGGGCGGCCACAGGCATGCGTATAGGACGCATAGCGCTCGTTCCAGCGGTTGAAGTATTCGCGCACGCGGAAACCGCGCCACACCAGGTGGTACACCGTGATCGGCAGCAACAGATACAACAGCGCCGAGTACAGCCCACGCAACAGCCATTCGATCGGGTCTTTCCGCATCCGTGCAGGATACGGGAGCGCTCCTGCGTGCGCATGTGCACGCTGCCGCGCGCGTGCGATCCCTTAGAATTGGCGCATGTCCGAGCCCGCCAACGTCGCTGTCCGCCCTTCCCTGCGCAACCCCAGGCATTGGCCCATGTTCCTTGGCCTGGCCGTGATGGTGCTGGCCGGGCGCCTGCCCTGGACGCTGCAGCGCGCACTCGGCCGTGGCGTGGGCTGGATCGCGATGCGTCTGGCCGGCACGCGCCGGCGCGCTGCGCAGGTCAACCTCGAACTGTGCTTTCCCGAGCAGGACGATGCCTGGCGGGCACGACTGTTGCGCGACAGCTTCGATGCGCTGGGCGTGGGCCTGTTCGAATTCGCGCGCGCCTGGTGGGGCAGCATCGACGCCATTCGCCCGGGTGTGCAGGTCGAGGGCCTGGAACATCTGCAGCAGTTGCAGCAACAACAGCGCGGCGTGCTGCTGGTGTCCGGACATTTCATGACGCTGGAGATGTGCGGGCGCCTGCTCTGCGACCACGTGCCGCTGGCCGGCATGTACCGCAAGCACCGCAACCCGGTGTTCGAATGGGCGGTCAAGCGTGGGCGTCTGCGCTATGCCACGCACATGTTCGCCAACGAAGACCTGCGCGCCACCATCAAGCATCTCAAGCGCGGCGGCTTCCTGTGGTACGCGCCGGACCAGGACATGCGCGGCAAGGACACCGTGTTCGTGCCGTTCTTCGGCCACCCTGCCTCCACCATCACCGCCACCCATCAACTGGCGCGGCTGACCGGCTGCGCGGTGGTGCCGTACTTCCATCGCCGCGAAGGCGGCCGCTACATCCTCAAGATCGCGCCGCCGCTGGCGGGCATTCCATCAGACGATGTGATCGCCGATACCACCCAGGTCAATGCGGCGATCGAGGACATGGTGCGCGAGGCGCCGGATCAATACCTGTGGATCCATCGCCGCTTCAAGCGCCAGCCCGGCGGGCGCAGCGCGTTCTATCGATGATCCGTCGCCCAAGGGTGAGCGGCGGATGACGCAGTGCACCGGCGCCAGCGACCGCCGACATGCGCGATCCCGAGGCAAACGCCTCAGCCCGGCGGCGGTCGATCTGCGTCGTCGTTGAGCAAGGCGCCGGCATACAACCCGGCAAGCATCAAACTCAGCCCGCCCCAGAAACTGGAATAAAAGGCCAGGTGGGTGTTGAGCGGGAACACGGTCGCCACCAGCGCAATCATGGCAGGGCGCGCCTGCTCACGCGCGGCAGCACTCGAATAGCGCCACGCACGCCAGGCCTGCGCCGCGCCGGCCAGCCATAGCAGCAACCCCATCACCCCGGTTTCGGCCAGGATCTCCAGCACGAGCTGATGCGCGTGGAAGGCCGGGCCGTCGCCCCAGGCCGGGGCCTGGGTCGGGGCCGGATCGCAGGCCGGATACGCCTGCCGGAAACCGCGCGCACCGACGCCGTTGACCGGATGGGCGCGGATCATGCACAGCGCCGCGCCCCAGATCTGGCCGCGCCCGGACAGGGCCTGATCCATGCCCTGTTCGCCATCGCCGAACGCCAGGGCAGTGCGCTGGACGCGCTCGCGCGCCTGCGGCGCCACCGCCACCACGCCCACCGCCAGCAGCACGCCGAGCACCGCGACCGCCAACAGGCGGCGCCCGCCCAGCAACCGCCAGCCGGACAACAGCACGATCACGCCGTAGGTGATCCACGAGGCGCGCGAGCCCGCCAGCACCAGCACCACACCCACCGCCGCCGCTGCGACCATCCAGGCCCAGACCTGGCGTCGCCCCATGGCCAGCAGCAGGAAGGGCGACAGGCTGGCCAGGGTCTGCCCGAACTTGAGATTGCAGGGGCCCAGCACGCCGCTGAGGCGGTCCACCAGCGCCAGCTCCTGCGCGGTGCACAGCCCGTGGCCGCTGATCAGCTGCTTGAGCTGATCCAGCCCGAAAAACAACGGGCTGGTGCCGACCATGGCCTGCACCAGCGCATCCAGCGTCCATACGCCACCGATCACTGCCAGGCCGGTAAAGGTGTGGCGGCGGCGTTGCGCGTTGGCCACCGCAATCACGCACAGCCACATGAAAGGCAGGTAGCGCAGATCGGTCGCCGACTTGCGCAGCGCGCGGCCGGCGTCCACCGCATCGAACGCCGACAGCATCTGCGGCAACCAGTACGCGAAGAACAGGACGCTGGTGAGCGCCCACGCCGCTCCGCTGAGCAGTCCGGTGCCGCCACGAAAACGTGCATGCAACAGGCGGTAGGCGGCGAACACCGCACCCAGCGACAGCACCGTCTCTGCCAGACCCGGCGTAGGCCACAGCGCAACGAACAGGATCACCCACAGCGGCGCCCAACGGCCGGCGTCGGGGGTCAGGATGGGCGGGCGCGCGACGGCGTCAGCGGCAGAGTTCGTCATAGACCTTCAAGGTGGCCGACTGCATGGCCTGCAACGTATAGGGAATCACGGCAGGCGCCGTGGGCGCCCGCTGCAGCAAGGCCAGCGCCTGCGTGCACAGGGCCTGGGCATCGAAGGCTGCGACCGCGCCGCCGGGCTGCAGCTCGGCCAGCAATTCACCGACCCCGCCATGCGCCCAGCCCAGCACCGGCCGCCCGACGGCCAGGGCTTCGACCACGGTGCGGCCGAAGGCTTCGGGCTTGCGCGAGAGTTGCAGCACCAGGTCGCTGGCAGCGTAGGCCTCGGCGATGCGTGCCGTGGGCTCGGTGAAGGCGACCGCTTCGGCCACACCCAACCGCGCGGCCTCTGCCTCCAGTTCGCGCACATAGGCCTCGCGCCCGGGCTCACGCGCGCCCGGCAGCCACAGCCAGGCCGGCACACCGGCGCCACGCAGGTCAGCCAGCAGTCGCAGGCCGTCGGCATGCCCCTTCAGGCGGGTACCACGGCCAGGCAGCAGCAGCAGGGGCGAGGCGGCCGGCAAGCCGGGCAGCAGGGTCTGGACCCAGGCGCGCGCGCGTCGGTCCGGCTGCGAACGGCGCGGGAACTGCGCGATGTCCACGCCGCGCGGAATCGTGCGCAGCCGGGCCGGATCGGTGAGCGGATAGTGCGTACACACGTAGTCGTGCACCGTGCGCGACACGCAGATCACCCGCTCGCCATAGGTCATCACCACGCTGTAGCGGCTGGGCGAGTTGAGCCCGTGCACGGTGGTGACAAAGCGCGGCCGCGTCGCCGCAGCCATTCCACGCAGGGCGTACCAGCCCAGCCAGGCCGGCAGCCGCGAGCGCGCGTGCACGATGTCGGCACCCAGCTCGGCAAACAGCCGGCGCAGGCCGACCACATGCCGCAGCGTCAACAAGGACTTGCGGCCGATATCCAGGGTGAGATGCTCGCCGCCGATGTCCAGCAGCGGCTGGACCAGCCGTCCGCCGGCCGACACCACCACGGCGCGATGGCCGGCGCGCACTAGCGCGGCGGCGATTTCCAGGGTAGAGCGCTCGACGCCGCCGGACTGCAGCGCCGGCAGCAATTGCACCACGGTCAGGCGGTGCACCGGCCAGTATCAGTCGGCGAGTACGAACAGGGAGCCGCAGTACGGGCACTTGGCTTCGCCGTTGGGCTCGTCTTCGATCGGCAGATACACCCGCGGATGCGAGTTCCACAGCGCCATTTCCGGCGTCGGGCAGCTCAGTGGCAGGTCGCCGCGGTGCACGGTGTAACGCGTTTGCGCATTGGCGGGCGCGGTGGCGGTCTGGCTCATGGCGTACGGTCGGAAGGCAAAGGCAGAGCGCGGATTCTAGCAGCCTGCGAGGTGATCGGCCCATCGACCGGGCGCTGCCGCAGGCGCACCGATGGAGACGGACACGGCCGCGGGGATGGTCACGGCAGCCGGCGCGGATGGCGCTTCCGCACGCCGGTACCGACATCGCAGCGATCATCGCGCCTATCATCGGAGACCTGTCCCGCGCCCCCCGTCGGCCGCGCGGCACGACGCCGAGGCGACCGCACATGCCTGCCGACGCGTCGCCACCCAAGGAGAACTCCGCCACGTGATCCTGCCCGCCGCCTCGCTGCGCTCGCGCCCCTCGCGGCGTTGGACCTTCATCGCCCTGGCCTGCATCGCGACGGCGCCGGCGGTCGCGGCGCCACCGTTTGCCAGTTCATTCGAGCCAGGCCAGCCGCTGCCGCTGCCTCCAGCCGCAGGAGCCCTGCAGCTGGAGGTCGGCAACGGCCCGGCCGCGCCGTATGCGGCAAAGCCGAAGGTCGGCTACAGCGGTGCGCGTGCCCTGCGTTATGCAGGCCAGGATGGCGGCGGGCGACGCACGCTGTTCACGCTCGACCAGACGATCGGTGCGGACACCACGCTGTCGTGGCTGGTGTTGCCGGAGAGCGTCGGCGACCAGCACGCAAGTTCCACCCATGTTTCGCTGGACCTGCTGCTGGACGATGGACGGCGCGCGTCCGCCAGCGCAGCGCGCGATCAGCACGGTATCGCGCTGGGTGCGGATGCGCAGGCCGCATCGAAGACGCTGTATCCGCAGCAATGGGCGCGCAAGCAGGTGCGGCTGGGCGATGTGGCCAGCCTGCGCGGGCGGCGCGTGGTGGCGATCGAGCTGGAGGTCGCTCCACCTGCAGGCACAGCGGGCATGGGTTGGATCGACGATGTGATGCTGGGCGATTTGCCGCTGGCGGCGCCGGCACGTCCCTCGGACTGGGTGCTGACCACGCGCGGCACGCAATCCAACGGCACGTTTTCGCGCGGCAACGACTTCCCCGCGACGGCCGTGCCGCATGGCTTCAATTTCTGGACGCCGGTGACCGATGCCGGGACGCTGAGCTGGCTGTATCGCTGGAACGAGCAGAACGACGCCGACAACCGGCCGCGCCTGCAGGCCTTGTCGCTCAGCCATCAGCCCAGCCCGTGGATGGGCGACCGGCAGACGTTCCAGGTAATGCCCTCGCTCGACGCTGGCGTGCCGGAAGCCGATCGAGACAAGCGCGCGCTGGCCTTCTCGCATGCCAACGAAGTCGCGCGCCCCTATCGTTATGCAGTGCAGCTGGACAACGGCATCCATGCCGAGATCGCGCCCACCGACCATGCGGCGCTGTTCCGTTTTCGCTTCCCCGACCACGGCGATGCCAATCTGCTGTTCGACAACGTGGATGCGCGTGGCAGCCTGCAGCTGGATGCGCAAACGCAAACCCTGTCCGGTTACACCGATGTGCGCAGCGGTCTGTCGACCGGGGCCACGCGCATGTACGTGTATGCCAGTTTCGACCGGCCATGGACGGCCAGCGGCCGCATCGAGAGCGGGCGACCGACCGGCTGGATCAAGTTCGCTCCCGGCAGCGCGCGGCAGGTGCAGATGCGCATCGCGACCTCGCTGATCTCGCTCGAACAGGCCAGACACAACCTGGCGCTGGAGATCGCGCCGCAGGCGAGTGTCGAGCAGGTTGCCGCGCGCGCGCAGGACGCCTGGGATGGGCTGCTCGGCCGCTTCGAGGTGCCCGATGCGACGCCCGACCAGAAGACCACGCTGTATTCCAATCTTTACCGGCTGTATCTGTATCCCAACTCCGGGCACGAAAACGTGGGCAGCGCGCAGGCGCCGGACTGGCGCTATGCCAGCCAGAACAGCTGGTCGGACGACAACGTCGATGGCAGCGCGGTACGCAGCTTTGCGCCGATCCGCGATGGCCGGGTGTACGTCAACAACGGGCTGTGGGATACCTTCCGCACCGCCTGGCCGGCCTATGCGCTGTTCGCACCCGACGAGGCCGGCACGTTGGTACAGGGCTTCGTGGAGCAGGCGCGCGCCGGGGGCTGGATCGCCCGCTGGTCCTCGCCCGGCTACGCCGACCTGATGGTGGGCACCAGCTCGGACGTGGCGTTTGCCGATGCCTGGCTCAAGGGCGTGCGCGGCTTCGACCCGGCCGAGGCCTATGCGGCTGCCTTGAAGAACGCCACGGTGGTGCCGCCGGATCGGCATGTGGGCCGCAAGGGCATGGCGCGTGCGACCTTCCGCGGCTATGCGGACACCGACACCCACGAGGGCATGTCCTGGTCGATGGAAGGTGCGCTCAACGATTTCGGTATCGCCAACATGGCCGAAGCTTTAGCCAAGCAGGCAACCACGGCACGCGAGCGTGAGCGCTATGCGACCGAGGCGGTGTACTTGCGTCACCGCGCGGCCGGCTATGCGGCGCTGTTCGATCCGTCGATCGGCTTCTTCCAGGGCCGCACCGCGCAGGGCCGGTGGCGGGTGGATGCCGCGCAGTACGACCCGCGTGTCTGGGGCAACGACTACACCGAATCCAACGGCTGGACCTTTGCGTTCACCGCACCGCACGATGGCCAGGGCCTGGCCGCGCTCTACGGCGGGCGCGATGCCCTGGCGGCAAAGCTGGACCAGTTCTTCGCTACGCCCGAAACCGGCGAAGCGGCGTTTTCTGGCTCGTATGGCGGCACCATCCACGAAATGACCGAGGCACGCGATGTGCGCATGGGCATGTATGCGCATAGCAACCAGCCGGCGCACCACATTCCGTGGATGTATCTGTACGCCGGGCAGCCGTGGAAGACCCAGCGACTGACCCGCGAGATCCTGGCGCGGCTGTACCTGGGCAGCGAGGTCGGCCAGGGCTATGCCGGCGACGAAGACAATGGCGAGATGTCGGCGTGGTATCTGTTCGCGGCGCTGGGCATTTACCCGTTGCGGATGGGCGCGCCGGAGTATGTGATCGGCTCGCCATTGTTCCGGCACGCACGCGTGCGGCTGCCCGGCGGCGGCACGCTGACCGTCAATGCGCCGCAGAATTCGCCGCAGAACGTGTACGTGCAATCGCTCACGCTCAACGGCAAACCGTGGCGCAAGACCTGGTTGCCGCATGCGGCGATTGCCAATGGCGCCACGCTGGAGTTCGTGATGGGTCCGGCGCCATCGCGCTGGGGCAGCGAGCCGGATGCTGCGCCACCGTCGCTGACGCCGGCCGGGCAGCACCCTGCTCCGTTGCGCGACCTGCTGGGTGCCAACGCACGCGTGACGCAGGCCGATGGTCGCGCGCTGGCCGCCTTGCATGACGACGATGCGGTCAGCGCGAGCGCGGTGTCGCCGGCCACGGTCCTGACCTTGAGCGGTCTCGATCGTGGCGAGGCCACGCTCTACACCGTGACCAGCGGCAACGCCGCGATTGCGTCGGCCGCCTGGACGCTGGAAGCACGCACTGCACAGGGCACATGGCGCGTCGTCGATGCGCGCGGCCAGGAGCGTTTTCAATGGCCGCTGCAAACGCGCCCGTTCCGGATCGCAACGCCCGGTTCGTATGCGGAGTACCGGCTGCGTTGGACGGCGCCCGCGCGTGCGCAGGTGGCGGAAATCGAGTTGCTGGGTGCCGTGCCGGAGGGGCGTTGAGGCGTGAGGTTCTGAGCGGGATCGCGTGGGTGACGACGACGCGCGACGCCTGCTGTTTGCGTTGCTCGTCAACGTTTTGGGTGGTTGACGCTGAGTCGCTGCCAAGGGTAGGCCGCACCCTCACCCCAACCCCTCTCCCGTGGGGAGAGGGGCTTTTCGGTCGTTGCTGCAGGCTGGGTGCTGAGCTGCAGGGCGCATTGCAACACCCTATCGAGCGAGAGACTTTTCGGCAGCTGTCTTGCCGGCCGAGTGCTTACTGCTTCAAATCAAGCAATACTCGGCCAAAGTCTTGGACACCTCGACTCAGTCTTTGCCTTTCTCAGTCGTTGCCTTTTTCGCTTGCCGCTTTTTCCGCATCGCGCTGCTTGCGGATCTGCGCATCCACCGCGGCGATCGCGGTCATGTTCATCACCCGGCGCGAGGTGGCGCTGGTGGTGAGGATGTGCACCGGCTTGGAGATGCCCATCAGGATCGGGCCGATCGCCACGCCATCGGTGAACACGCGCACCAGGTTGTAGGCGATGTTGGCCGCTTCCAGGTTCGGCAGCACGAACAGGTTGGCGCGGCCCTTCAAGGTGCTGTTGGGCATGATCTGCTTGCGCAATGCCTCGTCCCAGGCGGTGTCGCCCTGCATTTCGCCGTCGATGTTGAGCTCGGGCTTGCGCTTGAGCAGCGCTTCGCGCACCTGGCGCATCTTCAGCGCATCGCGCGAGTCATGACTGCCGAAGTTGGAGTGCGACAGCAGCGCGATGTTGGGCTCGATACCGAACAGCTTCAGGCGATACGCAGCCTGCAGCGTGGCTTCGACCACCTGCTCCACCGTGGGGTCTTCCTGCACATGCGTGTCCAGGAAGAAGAACACGCCCAGCTGGTTGATCACCCCGGTCATCGCCGAGGTGGAGCTCACCCGCGGCTCCAGCGGAATCACGCTGCGCGCGTAGCCCAGCTTCTTGTGGAAGCGGCCGACCACGCCGGACAGCATCGCATCGGCTTCTCCGCGCGCCACCATGACTGCGGCGATCAGGGTCGGACGCGAGCGCATCAGCTCCTTGGCCGCGGTCACGGTCACGCCGCGGCGCTCGGTGAGCGCGTGGTAGTACTGCCAGTAATCGTTGAAGCGGGGGTCGTCGAGGATGTTGGTGATCTCGAAGTCCACCCCGGCGGTCAGGCGCAGGCCCATGCGCTCGATGCGCGCTTCGATGACGTCCGGGCGGCCGATCAGGATCGGGAAGGCCAGGCCTTCGTCGACCACGTTCTGCACCGCGCGCAGCACCACTTCTTCTTCGCCCTCGGCATACACCACGCGCTGCTTGTCGGCGCGTGCACGGTCGTAGACCGGCTTCATCATCAGGCTGGTGCGGTAGACGAACTGGCCGAGCTTGTCGCGGTAGGCCTCCATGTCGGTGATCGGCCGGGTGGCCACGCCCGAATCCATCGCCGCCTGCGCAACCGCAGAGGACAGCTCGACCAGCAAGCGCGGGTCCAGCGGACGCGGAATCAGGTAGTCCGCACCGAAGCTCGGGGTTTCGCCGCCGTAGGCCGCGCCCAGGTCGGACGCCTCGCGCCGCGCCATCGCCGCGATCGCCTTGACGCAGGCGATCTTCATCTCTTCGTTGATGCCGGTGGCGCCCACGTCCAGCGCGCCGCGGAACAGGTAGGGGAAGCACAGCACGTTGTTGATCTGGTTCGGATAGTCCGACCGACCGGTGCCGATGATGCAATCCGGGCGCACCGCCTTGGCCGCTTCCGGGGTGATTTCCGGGTTGGGGTTGGCCAGCGCGAAGATCACCGGCTGGCGCGCCATGCTGGCGACCATCTCCGGCTTGAGGATGCCGGCGGCCGACAGGCCCAGGAAGATATCCGCGCCCTCGACGATTTCGGCCAGGGTGCGCTTGTCGGTATCGCGGGCGTAGCGCTGCTTGTCCGGGTCCAGGTCGGTGCGGCCGGTGTGGATCACCCCGTCGCGGTCCAGCGCCAGGATGTTCTCCGGCTTCAGGCCCAGCGAGACCAGCATGTTGACGCAGGAAATGCCCGCCGCGCCCATGCCGGTGGTGGCCAGCTTGACCTCTTCGATCTTCTTGCCGGTGACCACCAGCGCGTTGAGCACCGCGGCGCCGACGATGATCGCGGTGCCGTGCTGGTCGTCATGGAACACCGGGATGTTCATGCGCTCGCGCAGCTTGCGCTCGACGATGAAGCACTCAGGCGCCTTGATGTCTTCCAGGTTGATGCCGCCGAAGGTCGGCTCCAGGCTGGCGATGATGTCCACCAGCTTGTCCGGGTCGTTCTCGTTGATCTCGATATCGAACACGTCGATGCCGGCGAACTTCTGGAACAGCACGCCCTTGCCTTCCATCACCGGCTTGGAGGCCAGCGGGCCGATGTTGCCCAGGCCCAGCACCGCGGTGCCGTTGGTGATCACCGCCACCAGGTTGCCGCGCGCGGTGAGCTCGCTGGCCTGGGTGGCGTCCTCGACGATGGCCTCGCAGGCGAACGCCACGCCGGGCGAATACGCCAGCGACAGATCGCGCTGGGTCAGCATCGGCTTGGTCGCGGTGACCTTGATCTTGCCGGCCGGCTGCTGGCGGTGATAGTCGAGGGCGGCCTGTTTGAAGTCGTCGGTGGACATCGGCTGTGTGGGTCTCGAAGGCGCAGGAGAACTGAATTCTACCCTCCTGCCTGAACAAGGGCCTGTCGCGCAGCTGTCAACGCGGCAGGGAGATTGCATGCTGCAACGCAGCGCACGTGGCGGCCCGCTGGCGGGTCAACGCAGAACGGCCCTGCACCCCGCCGGCAACGCCGACGGAGAACAGGGCCGTAGGAAACCTCAGCGTGCGCTGGCCGGAGCGACCACGTCGGTGGCACCCGGCGGCGCCTGCAGCGGCGGCGAGCCGCCATCCAGCACCAGCTTGAGCTGGTCGCGGTCCAGCGCATTTTCCCAGCGCGACACCACCACCGTGGCCACCGCATTGCCGATGAAGTTGGTCAGCGAGCGGCATTCGCTCATGAAGCGGTCCACGCCCAGGATCAGCGCCATGCCGGCCACCGGCACGTCTGGTACCACCGACAGCGTGGCGGCCAGGGTGATGAAACCGGCACCGGTCACGCCGGCCGCGCCCTTGGAGCTGAGCATCGCTACCGCCAGCAGGGTGATCTGCTGGCCCAGGGTCAGGTCCACGTTGGTGGCCTGGGCGATGAACAGTGCGGCCAGGGTCATGTAGATATTGGTGCCGTCCAGGTTGAACGAATAGCCGGTGGGCACCACCAGGCCCACCACCGACTTCTCGCAGCCGGCCTTCTCCATCTTTTCCATCAGCGATGGCAGCGCCGACTCCGAGGACGAGGTGCCCAGCACCAGCAGCAGTTCGGCCTTGAGGTAGCGGATCAGCTTGAGCACCGAAAAGCCGCAGACACGGCACACCAGGCCCAGGATCACCAGCACGAACAGCAGCGAGGTGATGTAAAACGAACCCACCAGCCAGGCCAGGTTGACCAGCGATTCCACCCCGTACTTGCCGATGGTGAAGGCGATCGCGCCGAACGCACCGATCGGCGCGGCCTTCATCAGGATATGCACCAGGCGGAACACTGGCGCGGTCAGCGCTTCCAGGAAGCTCTGCACCGGGCGGCCACGTTCGCCCACCAGGGCCAGCGCGATACCGAACAACACCGCCACGAACAGCACCTGCAGGATGTTGCCATCGACGAAGGCGCTGATCAGCGTCGCCGGGATGATGTCCATCAAAAAGCCGACCAGGCTCAACTCGTGCGATTTCTGCACATAGGTGTTGACCGCGCTCTGGTCCAACTCGGCCGGGTTGATGTTCATGCCGGCGCCCGGCTGCACCACGTGCGCCACGATCATGCCCACGATCAACGCCAGCGTGGAGAAGAACAGGAAGTAGGTCATCGCCTTGGCGAACACCCGGCCCACTGTCTTGAGATGGGTCATGCCGGCGATGCCGGTGACGATGGTCAGGAAGATCACCGGGGCGATGATCATCTTCACCAGCTTGATGAAGGCATCGCCCAGCGGTTTGAGGCTTTCGGCAAACGCCGGCTCGAAGTGGCCCAACAGGGCGCCGAGGACGATGGCCACCACCACCTGGAAATACAATTGGCGGTAGAAGGGCACGGACGCCGGCACCGGGCCGGCAGGCTTGCTGATGTGCATGACGCCACTCCGAGGGAACTGGGGGTGCCTGAGCAGGTACCCGGTGCACGCATTCTGGCCGCACGTCACAGCCCGGGCCGATAACCCATTGGTACTACGGCTGCGCCACGGCATCGCGGGCGCCTGCCAGGTACCGCGCGGCACTGGTTGCAACCCCGCGCCGGGTAAGCAGTCGTGCCCGGCCCGCCGCGCGCGCGGGTCGTGCACGGGTGCCGTGAGCCCGCGTCCGCAGCACTGTCGGTCCGATGAACCTGGTCTTACACTTCAGCCGCGCCGCCGCAGGCCGTTAATTCCGTTTAACGCAGACACCGAAGTTTTCTGTGCAGTCGCCGTCCGGAACCTGCGCGCTTGCTGAAGCTGTTCACCGCGATCGCCATGGCAGGACGCCCCGGCCCCTTTCATTGCCGAAGATCACTCCTATGCGCCTCAATCCGCTTGTTCTGGTGTTGGCGATTGCCATCGTCCCCGCCGCTGCCAATGCAGCCACCTCGATCGAAAACTGGCCGACCAAATACACCTTCGGTGATGGCACCGAGTTGGGTCTGACCGGCAACTACGCTTACGACGACAACAACTTCTCCGGTGACGACCGCCTGGAAGACCGCACCGATTTCCGCCGCAAGGAATTCGGCGCCACCCTCAAGAAGAAGGGCGTCTACGACGCCATGGTGTATTTCGACTTCGAAGCCAAGCTGTGGCTGGACGTGTTCTACCGCTTCGAGACCAAGGCGCTGCTGGGCCAGGATTACGGCCGCGTGCGGCTGGGCTACATGAAGGTGCCCGTGGGTCTGGAAGCGGTGCAGAGCTCGCGTGCCGGCAGCTTCATGGAACTGGGCCTGCCGGTGCAGGCGGTGTTCCAGGGCCGTCGCACCGGCGTGGAGTGGACGCTGGAGCGCCAGCAGTACCTGCTGCAGGTCGGCGCGTACGGCGGCAAGGACCTGCAGGGCGACAACCCGGGCACCACCCAGGCCGTGCACGCCGCCTGGACCCCGTTCAAGGCCGAGGGCGACGTGCTGCACCTGGGTATCGCCGGTTCGGTGGAAAACCCGCGCGGTTTCAGCGACGGCCGCGGCGTGTCCTTCAGCCCGCGCGTGCGCCTGCGCGCCCGCCCGGAAGCCGGCCTGACCGACGTGCGCCTGATCGATACCGGCACCATTCTCGATGTGGACCACGTGATCCGCACCGGCGTGGAAGCGGTGTGGATCCATGGCCCGTTCTCGCTGCAGAGCGAGGCGCTGCGTGCCGAAGTGGCGCGTAATGCCGCCCAGCCGCACTTCATCGCCCAGGGCCAGTACGTGTACGGCACCTGGTCGCTGACCGGCGAGTCGCGCAGCTATGCCGGCGGCGTGCCGGGCAACATCAAGCCCGCCCACGACTACGGCGCGGTCGAACTGACCGCACGCTACAGCCGCCTGAACCTGGAAGACAACAACGTCCATGGCGGCCGTCAGCACGACACCACCATCGGCGCCAACTGGTATCTCACCAGCCACTTCAAGTTCCAGGCCAACTACAGCTGGGTGGATTCCTCGCGCAATGGCGTGCATGAAACCCCGCACGTGATGGAGCTGCGCGCGCAGGTGCAGTTCTAAGCGGCGCTGCAGCGCGCGGGCCACGCCCTGCCGCGCGCTGGTTTCGCCGACGCATCGCTGTCGTTGCGAACGGCAGCAGGCACTCGATACGGCCGCACCTGTCACGGGTGCGGCCGTTGTCGGTTTGGGGCGCGTGACGGCCGCGCTGTCGGGCGATGGCTGCGCGTACGGGAGCAGATCGCCATACTGGCCACATGTATGCATCGCAACGCCGCCGTCTGCTGCTCACCCTGGCCATCGTGCTGGGCGGAATGGTCGTGGCCATGCTGGCGGCCGGACATTTCGTCGAGCAGAGCGCGCTACGCGACGAAAGCGTCACCGTACGCCGGCAGTTGCGGCTGTACGCCCAGGCGCTGCAACAGCGCATCGACCGCTATCGCACCCTGCCGCAGATCCTGGCGCTGGACCCGGAGCTGCGCGCTGCCGTGTCCGGCCCGCTGTCGCCGGACCAGGTGGATGCGCTCAACCGCAAGCTCGAACGCGCCAACGACGTCACCCGCTCCTCCACGCTGACCCTGATCGACCGCAACGGCATTGCGCTGGCAGCCAGCAACTGGCGTGCGGCGCGCAGCAACGTGGGCGTGGACTACGCCTTTCGCCCGTATTACCAGCAGGCGTTGGCCACCGGCAGCGGCAGCTTCTACGGCATCGGCATGACCACCAGCGAGCCGGGCTACTTCCTGTCGCAGGCCATCGTGGACGCTGCCGGCCAGGTGCAGGGCGTGGTGGTGATCAAGATCGCGCTGGCCGCGCTGGAGCGCGAATGGCTGCAGACGCCGGACATCGTGCTGGCCTCCGACGCGCACGGGGTGGTCTTCCTGGCCAGCCGCCCCACCTGGCGCTACCGCATGCTGGCCCCGCTCACCCCGCGCGACCGCACCGAATTGCAGAGCACCCGTCAGTATGCCGACCAGGGGCTGCTGCCGCTGCGCCGCCGGCTGATCGAGCAGACCGGCAACGGCGGCGTGCTGACCGAAGTGCGCGACCCGCCCTTGGGCGCACCGGTTCTGTGGCAGACCCTGGAAGTACCGGAAAGCGGCTGGCGCCTGCATCTGCTGCACGACACCCGTGCCAGCGCCGCGGCCGGCCGCGCGGCGGCCATCGCCGCCGCCGGCACCTGGCTGGCGCTGGCCTTGCTGTGGTTGTTCGTACAACAGCGCCGGCGCCTGTCGGCGCTGCGCCAGCGCAGCCGGAACGAGCTGGAGACGCTGCTGCAACAGCACGCCGAAGAACTGCGCACCGCCCAGGACGGCGTGGTGGCCGCCGCGCAGCAGTCCAACGCCGGCCTGAGCCGCAGCCTGGAACACCTGCCGCAGGGCGTGGTGGTGATCGACGAAGCGCTCAACCTGGTGGCGTGGAATTCGCGCTACGTGGAGCTGTTCCGCTTTCCGCCGGAACTGCTCAAGATCGGCCGCCCGATCGAGGACCTGTTCCGCTTCAACGCCCGTCGCGGGTTGCTGGGTCCCGGCCCGATCGAAGCGGCGATCGAGCGGCGCCTGAATCACCTGCGCAGCGGCAAGCCGCATATGCGCGAGAGCGAGAAGGAAGACGGCACGGTGCTGGAGATCCGCGGCAATCCGCTGCCCGATGGCGGATTCGTCACCAGCTACACCGACATCACCAGCTACAAGAACGCCGCACGCGAACTGCGCTCGCTGGCCGACGCGCTGGAGCACCGCGTGGCCGAGCGCACCCGCGACCTGGCCGCGGCCAAGCGCGAAGCCGAAAGCGCCAATCGCTACAAGACCCGCTTCGTCGCCTCGGCCGTGCATGATCTGCTGCAACCGCTCAACGCCGCGCGCATGTTCGTCTCGGTACTGCGCGGCCAGGTGCGCGAGCCCGACAGCGCACGCGTGGTGGACAACATCGACGACGCACTCACCGCGCAGGACGCCATCCTCAACAGCCTGCTCGACATCTCGCGGCTGGAGGCCGGCAGCCTGAAGACGCAGGTGCGCGACTTCGCGCTCGCGCCGCTGCTGGAGACGCTGGCGCGCGAGTTCGGCATCCTGGCCGAAGACCGCGGCCTGAGACTGGACTACGTGCCGACCTCGGCCGTGGTGTCGAGCGACGAAACGCTGTTGCGCCGCATCCTGCAGAACTTTTTGTCCAACGCGATCCGCTACACCCCACGCGGCCGCGTGCTGATCGGCTGTCGTCGGCGCGGCGGCTGGCTGCGTATCGAAGTGCACGACCAGGGCCCGGGCATTCCGGAGGCGCTGCAGCACGAGATCTTCGAAGAATTCCGCCGCCTGGACGACGGGGTGGCCAACGACCGCGGCGCCGGCCTGGGGCTGGCGATCGTCGAACGCATCGGCCGCCTGCTCGGCCATCGCATCGGCCTGCATTCCATTCTCGGCAACGGCAGCGTGTTTTCGGTCAGCGTGCCCTTGCGCGAGCGCGCGACGGTGGCGCTGCCAGCGCCACCGGTCACCGCGCCTGCAGAACCCGGCAACGACCCCATCCTGCATGGCTGCCGGGTGTGGTGCGTGGACGACGACACGCGCGTATGCGACGCCACCCGCGCATTGCTGGAGCGCTGGCAATGCCGGGTGGATTTTGCCGGCGGCCCGGACGAGGCACTTGCCCGCGCCCATGCCGACGACGCCCCGGAACTGTTGCTGCTGGACGTGCGCATGGGCGCGCACTACGGCCCCATGTTGCTGCCGCAACTGGTGGAGCGCTGGCAGCACGAGCCACGCATCATCCTGATCACCGCAGAGCCCGACCCGGCCCTGCGCGAGCACGCGCAGGAACTGGGATGGGGCTTTCTTTCCAAGCCGGTTCGCCCGCCCGCACTACGGGCGCTGATGACACAGATGCTGCTGCGTCGGGGATAGCCATCCTTCGCCGCAGGCGCGGCATCGCGCCGGGGCACCTCCACGGGCCTCGACGCCGATGAGAAGGCACGGCTGTTCCAGCGCTCCGAACAGGGCGATGGCGCCAAGACCACCCCGCTGGCGCAACGCCGGCTGCCGTCGCTGCGACGCGACACGCGCGCCTGGCGTCGGGCACACGAGACCCCGCCGCGCGCATGCAGCCCTGCGCATCGCAAGGCATCACCGCGACGCGACGGGGCGCACGGATGGGTCGCAGCACGCATGGTTGATGCCGCGCCTGCATCAGTCGATGAGAAAGCAGCAATTATCAACATCGGCCATCTCCACCAGAATCGATCGTCATGGGTTTTCGAGCGCAGCTGCGCACCTATCGTGGAGGGCGATATGCAGACTTCAACCGCTGGAACAAAGACACAGTCCAAACTGGGCATGGTGCTGAGGGTGACCTCTGGCAACTTCCTGGAGCAGTTCGACTTCTTCCTGTTCGGGTTCTACGCCACACAGATCGCCGCAGCGTTCTTCCCGGCGAGCAACGAATTCGCATCGCTGATGATGACCTTCGCCGTGTTCGGCGCCGGCTTCCTGATGCGTCCACTCGGCGCGGTGATCCTGGGTGCGTACATCGACAATATCGGGCGCCGCAAGGGCCTGATCGTGACCCTGTCGATCATGGCCAGCGGCACCATCCTGATCGTGATGGTGCCGGGCTACGCCAGCATCGGGCTGTGGGCGCCAGCCCTGGTATTGCTCGGTCGCCTGCTGCAAGGCTTCTCGGCGGGCGCGGAAATGGGCGGCGTCTCGGTCTATCTGGCCGAGATGGCGACGCCGGGACGCCGCGGCTTCTATGCGAGCTGGCAATCGGCCAGCCAGCAGGTCGCCATCGTCGCCGCTGCCGCCATCGGCTATGCGCTCAATCAGATGCTGGCGCCCCAGCAGATGACGCAATGGGGATGGCGCATTCCGTTCGCCATCGGTTGCCTGATCATTCCCTTCATCTTCCTGCTGCGACGCAGCCTGCAGGAAACCGAGGAGTTCCAGCGCCGCAAGAAGCACGCCACGATGCAGACCGTGATGCGTGGGCTGGCAAGCAATGCCAGCACCGTCATCGCCGGCGTGCTGATGGTCGCACTGACCACCAGCGCGTTCTATCTGATCACGGTGTATGCCCCGACATTCGGCAAGACCGTGTTGAAGCTCGATGCCGGCGATGCCTTGATCGTGACCTTGCTGGTGGGCCTGTCCAACTTCTTCTGGCTTCCGATCGGCGGGGCGCTGAGCGATCGCTTCGGCCGCAAACCCCTGCTGGTGGCCATGTCGCTGCTCGGCGTGCTGACCGCGTATCCGGTGCTGTCGTTCCTGGCCGGCGCACCAAGCTTCGCGCATATGCTACAGGCACTGCTGTGGCTGTCCTTCGTCTACGGCATCTACAACGGCGCGCTGATTCCCGCACTCACCGAGATCATGCCGGCCCACGTGCGCGTGGCGGGGTTCTCGCTGGCCTATAGCCTGGCAACCGCCGTGTTCGGCGGCTTCACCCCGGTCATCTCCACCTGGCTGATCCATCAGACCGGCGACAGGGCCGCACCCGCCTACTGGCTGAGTTTCGCCTCGACCTGCGCGCTGCTGGCCACGCTGTTCCTCTATCGTCGGCATGCTGCCGCCAAGGAACGGATGACCATCGTCCCAGAGGGTGCGAAATGATGAAGTCACTATGGAAACGCCTGACCGTCCTGGTCGCCTGCGCGGTTCTTTGCGCGACGGCGACCGCACACGAGCTGACGGTGATGACCTCCGGAGGTTTTTCCGCCGCCTTCGAACGCCTGGCTCCGCAGTACGGCGAGCAGGCCGGCGTGGAGATCCAGACGGTGCATGGGCCGTCGATGGGCAAGACCCCGCAATCCATTCCCAGCCGGCTGGAGCGCGGAGAGCACGCCGATGTGGTGATCATGGTCGGAAGCGCATTGCAGAAACTCATCGATGCCGGGCAGGTGGATCCCGCATCGCGGGTCGAGCTGGCCGATTCGCGGATCGGCATGGTGGTGCGCAGCGGTGCGCCGAGGCCGAACATCGATACGGTTGCGCAGTTCAAGGATGCGTTGCTGCAGGCCAGGTCGGTGGCCTATTCCGATAGCGCCAGCGGCGTCTACATCGAAAACCAGTTGTTCAAGACGCTCGGCATCGAGCAGGCAATGCGCGCCAAGAGCACCAAGATCGAACGGATTCCGGTCGGGTCGGTGGTGGCCGACGGTCGTTATCAGCTCGGCTTCCAGCAGGTCGCCGAACTGCTTCCGGTACGCAATGTGGAGTTCGTCGGCAGGATCCCGGAGGCCCTGCAGTCGATCACGCGCTACGCCGCCGGGGTGCCGGTCACCTCGGAACATCCGGAGGCGGCAAAACGGCTGTTGCAGTATCTGCAGTCGGAACAGGCGCAGGCAGTGGCGCGCCAGACAGGCCTCGATCCGGTCTCACACTGAACGCTGCGGCATCCGGCGCACCAGCTCGGCCAGCTCGAGCGCCGCGGGCGTCAGCGTGCGCCCCCGGCGCTTGAGAATCCCGACATTGCGCACCACGTCGGGCTCGACCAGCGCAACCGTCGCCAGCAACGGATGCGGCGCGGGCGGCATCGCGATCGAAGGCACCGCCGCGATGCCCACACCCGCCTCGACCAGCCCGATCAAGGTAGTGACGTGGCGCGTTTCGCAGATGCTGGGCCGGTCGGGCGAGAACGCCGACAAGGCGCGGTCGAGCACCAGACGGTTTCCCGAGCTCTTGTCGAGCGTGATGTAGTCGTACCCGTAGGCTTCCTTCCAGGTGACCTGCGCGCGCCTGGCCAGGGGATGGTCGTGGCGGCAGGCAATCACGTAGCGCTCCTGCAACAGCGGCTCGAACTCCACGTCCGGTGCCAGATTGCCACTGAAACTGACGCCGAAGTCCGCTTCCCCGGACGCTACCGCCGCGCTGACATGGCTGGCACTGGCGTCGAACAATCTGATCCGGATCTTCGGGAACAGCTGGTGCAGGCCATGGATCGCCTGCGGCATGAAGTAATACGCGGCCGACGGCACGCAGGCCACGGTCACCGTCCCCATCCGGCTGGATCCGACGTCGGCGACGCTCATCAAGGCCACGTCCAGATCGTCGAGCATGCGTTCGACCTGCGGCATGAACGCCTGGCCGACCGTGGTGAGCGTCACCTTGCGCGTCGTGCGTTCGAACAGCTTGACGTTCAGGGCCGACTCGAGCTTGTCGATCCTGCGGCTGAGCGCCGGCTGCGTGATCCGGATCTGTTCGGCCGCGCGACGAAAGCTGCCATTCTCCGCAACGGCCCGAAATGCCTGTAGATCGTTGAGATCGAACTTGATGCTCACGTTGCCGGGTCCACGATGGCCCTTGGCGCTGGCGCGTGGCTGCACGTCCAGCACAGTGCGTCGACCGCACCCACTTACAACTCCCCTTCCGGCTCCAATGCCTTGACCAGCACCGCCGCCTGCGTGCGGCTGTAGCAATCGAGCTTTTTCAGGATGGCGGTGACGTGCACCTTGACGGTGTTTTCGGCCAGGCCCAGCTCATGGGCAATCTGCTTGTTGAGCAGGCCATCGGCCAGGCTCAGCAGCACGCGGAACTGCTGTGGGGTGAGCTGGGCGAGCTTGGCGGCCAGTTGCGCGTCGGCTTCGGACCGTTCGGCCGTCATCGGCGGAAACCAGGTACCGCCATCCAGCACGCTGGCCACGGCGGTGCCGATCGTTTCGGCCGGCGTGGACTTGGGAATGAAGCCGGCCGCACCGAACTGCTGCGCGCGCCGGATCACCCGCGGGTGATCGTTGGAGGAGATCACCACCACCGGGATGTCCGGATGCTCGCCACGCACATGCAGCAGCGCCGAGAAGCCGCGCGCGCCCGGCATGGCCAGATCCAGCAGCACCAGTTCGGCATGCGGATGCGAGCGCAGCATCGTGCTTAGCGTGGCAGCGCTGGAGGCTTCCACGACCTGCGCCTGCGGCAGGGTCTGCTGCAGCACATGGATCACCGCAGCACGGAACAAGGGGTGGTCGTCGGCGACGAGAATGGTGAGATCGGCCATGCGCCAAGTCTGGCACATGGGCGCGAACGATGCCGTTGCCCTAACGCGGCGGCTGCGTGCTCGCGCGCCAGGCATCCAGGAACTGGCGGCGCTTGAGTTTGTCCAGGTAGACCAGCAGGCCGGGGCCGAGCGGGATCGGCCGGAACGGGGGTTGCGCCGAACCGCCGCGCCCACCGGCCGCCGGCAGGATCGGCATCAGCCGCGCTTCGCGCGACAGCACCTGCTGGCCGCGCGGCGACAGCAGGTAGTCCAGGAACCTGCGCGCCTCCGGCGCATGCGGTGCGGTCTTGGGAATCACCGCGGTGCGTAGCGCCACCAGCGTGTAGTCCTGCGGCTGCACGATCCCCAGTGGCGCGCCGGCATCGATGCGGGTCTGTGCGTAGGACCCGAGCACGTTGTAGGCCAGCAACAACTCGCCGCGGCTGACGCGATCGAGCAAGGTGCCGGTGCGCTCTTCCAGCCTGACCTGGTTGGCCCCCAACGCGGCCAGCAGCGCGCCGGCAATGCTGCCCACCTGGCCGTCCTGGGTGGCGAACAGATAGCCCACGCCGCTGCGCTCCACATCGTAGGTGCCCACCTTGCCGCGCAATGGCGCATCCGATGCGCGCAGCAGTGCCAGCAACTGGCGCCGTGTGCGCGGCACCCGCGCCGGATCGAGCTTGCGCGTGTTGTAGACGATGGCCACCGGCTCGTAGCTGATGCCGAATACCTCGTGCCGCCATTGCGCCCAGGCCGGCAACGCCTCGGTCTGCGCCGAGCGGTGCGCCAGTGCGTGGCCATCGTTCACCAGCTTGGTCTGCAGGTCCATGCTGGCGCTGATCAGCATGTCCGCCTGGATCGCGTTTCCGCCCGGGTGCAGGTAGTGATCGTAGATGTCCCAGGCGATCACGTCCTCGTACACCACTTCGGTGCCGGGATGCAGGCGCTGGTAGTCCTGGATCACTGCCGCGAATACTTCCAGGTCGGTGGAGCCCTGCACGCGCAGCTGCGCCTGCGCCACACCGCGTGCGGGAAACCGCCGCACCTCGCCCGGCGCCGCAGCGGCAACACCGTGCAGCAGCAACAACACCAATAGCCATGCCGTGCGCATCATGCTGCTCCTCCAGGAAAATGCAGCGAGGCGATCAGGCCGCCACCGATCCGGTTGGCCAGGTCGATGCGCCCGCCATGCGCCTGCACCACGCGCTTGACGATGGCCAGCCCCAGCCCGGCGCCACCGGCAGGTGCGTCCGGCCCGCGTACGAATCGCTCGAACACGCGCTCGGCTTCGGCGGCCGGGATGCCGGGGCCATGGTCGGCGATGGTCAGCACGTGCTGTTGGCCGTCACTGGTCAGTGCCACCTGCAGCGGCGCGCCACCGCCGTACTTGCAGGCATTGTCGATCAGATTCTTGAGCGCTTCGCGCAGCAGCAGCGCATCGCCGCGCAGCAGCGCCGGTTGCGGGTCGATGGCCAGTTGCACGCGTGGTGCGCCTTCGCTGCGCGGCAAGGCCTCGTGCAGCGCCTGGTGCAGTACCTCGGCCAGGTCCACGGTAGCGAAGCGCTGCAGGTTGGCGCGATGGATCACGCTGGCATCGCTGAGCAACTGGTTGAGCAGGCGGCTCATGTGGCTGGCGTTGCGCTCGATCGCGGCCAGGCTGCGTTGCATCTCGCGCGGGTCGTCGTCGTCCATGGCCAGCTGCGCCTGCGCACGCAAGGCGGCCAGCGGCGTGCGCATCTGGTGCGCAGCTTCGGCCATGAAGGCACGCAGGGTCTCGTTGCTGGAGGACAGCCGCGCCATGAAGCGATTGAGTGCGGTCACCATCAGCTGCATTTCCTGCGGCGCCGGCACGCTCAGCGGCTTGAGGTCGGAGGGCTCGCGCCGCGACAGATCGCGCTCGATCCGTTGCAACGGCCGCAACGCGCGGTACACGCCCAGCCACACCAGGCCCAGCGCCAGCAGCGACAATACCCCGATCGCGATCAAGGCGTTGAGCACCACATCGCGCGCCACCGCATCGCGCGCGCGCCGGGTCTGGCCCACCTGCACGCGCACCTCGCCCTGCTCGGAGGCCGAAGCCACCCGATGCATCACCACCGCAAAGCGCACCGGCTCGCCGCTGTACTGCGCATCGAACAGCACCGGCCGCTCATCGCTGGGCGCCTGCGCTGGCAAGGGCAAGCTGTCCTCGCCGGTGATGGTGCGGCCCTGGGCATCGAAGACGCGGTAGAACACGCGGTCTTCCGGCGCCATGCCGAGCAGGTCCAGCGAGGCATACGGCAGATCCACCTGCCAGTCGCCACCGACCAATGCCACGCTATCGATGATGGACAGCGCCGACGACACCAGCAGGTGATCATAGGAACGATTGGCCGCGCGCTCGCCGTAATCGCGCGCAGCAAAGAACAGTACCACCGCGCCCAGCAGCGACAGGCTGCCCAGGTACAGCAGCAAGGTGCGCCGGATCGACGGCGCCACCGTCAGCGGCTCAGCCATCGCTACCCGGCTCCACCGGTGCATGCGGATCGGCTTCTTCCAGCTTGTAGCCAGCACCGCGCACGGTGACGATGCGCAACGGCGCGCTTGCCAGCTTGCGCCGCAGGCGGCCGACATACAGCTCGATCGCATTGGGCCCGGCATCGTCGTCGAAACCGAACAGGCCATTGCCGATCTCGTCCTTGCCAACCACCTGCCCGAGACGGCCGATCAGGATTTCGAACAGGCGATATTCGCGGTTGGGCAGTTCGATCGGCGCGCCATCGAGGGTCACCGTATGCGCGGCGTTGTCGAACACGAATCCGCCGATCTGCACTACCTCGCTGGCCTGCCCACGATTGCGCCGCAGCAGCACGCGACAGCGCGCTTCGAACTCGCGGAAATCGAACGGCTTGCCCAGGTAGTCGTCCGCGCCCACATCCAACGCCTGCACGCGGTCCTCGATGCCATCGCGCGCGGTGAGCATCAGGACCGGCGTGGTATCGCCACGCTCGCGCATCCCGGCCAGCACGCGCAGCCCGTCGAGCTTGGGCAGGCCGATATCCAGCACCACCAGATCAAAACTCTGATACCGCAACACACTCGCCGCCGCCAACCCATCGGCCTGCCAATCCACCGCATGCCCGCTACGACGCATCCGCCGCACGATGGCATCGGCGAGGTCGGCATTGTCTTCTACCAGGAGCAGGCGCATGCGGCAGGGATTCGTGAATAGGGATTGGGGATTGGTAACAGCGCTTGGCCGCGGCGGGAAGGTAACAGGCCGTGCACACAAAAGCTTGCCGCAATTGCGATTGTGCTCTTGCCAATCCCCAATCCCGACTCCCCAATCCCCGCCCCTCCACGACAGGTCCATGACAGCTTCGCCGGACTAGGCTGCTGCCACCGCGCCGCGGCGGTTTGTGCGGTGCATCGCTGAACGTGATTCACACATGTACCTGGGAGGGTCTGTGAGCAACGACACCTTGCGTCTGCGTGCCTTCACTGCCTGCGCTGCGCTCTGCCTGGCACCGGCGGCATATGCGGCCGATGACGAAGGCCCGGTCACCGCCGAAGTGGGCGGGCGTATCCACTGGGATTTCACCGTGTTCGATAACGACGAACGCGGCACGCCCGAGCGCAACGACACCCAGTTCCGCCGTGCCTGGCTGGATGTGGCCGGCAAGTTCTACGGTTTCAACTACAAGGCCGAAGCCGAGTTCGCCGGCCTGCAGTACGAACCCGGCAGCCGCGGCATCCTGGCGCGCGACGTCTATGTCGCCAAGAAATTCGCAGCCGGCACGCTGACCGTGGGGCAGTTCAAGCAGTACTTCTCGCTGGACGACCGCACCGGCTCCAACTACGGCCCGTTCCTGGAACGCGGCTACGCCTCGACTACGCTGGCGCCGATCTACCGCAAGGCGATCTCCTGGCAGGCCAATCGCCCGGATGCGACCTGGTCCACGGCGCTCTACAGCCTGGAAAGCATCGACAATTCGGCCACCAAGGGTGGTGCACTGGGCACGCGCCTGACCTTCGCACCGGAAATGGGCGAGGCGCGCCTGCGCCATCTGGGTGTCTCCCTGGCGCACGAGCGCTACGCGCACCCCGGCAGCGCCGGCACGTCGCCGCTGCTGATCCGTCCGCGCCCGGAAAACGATCTGGCCAACAACAGCCGCATCACCCTGGCGCGGTTTGCCGATGGCCGCGATACCGATTTCGACAAGTGGTCGCTGGAATATGCCGAAGTGCTGGGCCCGTGGTCGTGGCAGAGCGAATTCAGCGGCGGCCTGCTCGACGATGGCAGCCAGCATGCCAAGGTGCTGGCCAGCTATGGTCTGGTCAGCTGGTTCGTCACCGGCGAATCGCGTGGCTACGACCGCAAGACCGGCCGCTTCAGCCGCATCGCCACGCCCAATCACCGCCATGGCGCGTTCGAACTGGCCTTGCGCTACGACTACATGCGCGGCGACCAGCACCTGGATGGCCAGCCCAATTTCATCAATGCCAGCACTCAGTCGTGGACGCTGGGCGGCAACTGGTATTTCAAGCCGAACCTGCGGGTGATGCTCAACGTCATCGATAGCCGCAACCGCGACCGCACCATGGATGCGGTGGTGGACCATACGCTGGCGGTGACCGGCCGCTTCCAGTACGACTTCTGATGCATCGCATCGTCGCGCCCATGGTCACCATCACGGCTGCATGCAGCATGGCTCTGCGGTCACGGCGCCGCCCCTGCGGCGAGGCGATGCGTCTTCAACACGCAGACGCACATGCACTGCCCTGCGCACCTGCACATCCGTCTCGCCATCGCCGTGCCCTCTGCGCTGCGCTGTGTTTCACCCTCCCCCTGCTGCACGCCCCAAAGGATTCGCCCGCATGCTGACCGCGCTCGGTTTCGGAATGGTGATCACCTTCATGTACCTGATCATGAGCAAGCGGCTGTCGCCGCTGGTGGCTCTGATCACGGTGCCGATCGTGTTCGCACTGCTGGGCGGCTTCGGCACCGGCATCAACGAGATGATGCTCGACGGCATCAAGAAGATCGCGCCCACCGGCGTGATGCTGATGTTCGCCATCCTCTACTTCGGGGTCATGATCGATGCCGGCCTGTTCGACCCGCTGGTCGGGCGCATCCTGCGCCTGGTCAAGGGCGACCCGCTGAAGATCGTGATGGGCACGGCGATCCTGGCGATGCTGATCTCGCTCGATGGCGACGGCTCCACCACCTACATGATCACCGTGTCGGCAATGCTGCCGTTGTACCAACGCCTGGGCATGAACGCACTCAACCTCACCTGCGTGACCATCCTGGCCAGCGGCGTGATGAACCTGACCCCCTGGGGCGGTCCCACGGCGCGTGCGGCCACTGCCCTGCATGTGGATCCGGCCGATGTGTTCGTGCCGCTGGTACCGGCCATGCTGCTGGCCATTGCCGGCATCATCGCGTTGGCGTGGTACCTGGGCATGCGCGAACGCCGCCGCCTGGGCGTGGTGCGCCTGCCGGCCGACGGCAACTGGCTGGAAACCAGCCTGCCCGACGACAACGACGCCCTGCCGCGCGTGGAAGACACCGACGACATCAAGCGCCCCAAACTGCTGTGGGTGAACCTGGTGCTGACCCTGGCGCTGATGGGCGCACTGGTGGTGGGTGTGCTGCCGATGCCGGTATTGTTCATGATCGGCTTCGCGCTGGCGCTGATGATCAACTACCCCAACCTGGCCGAACAGCGCCGCCGCCTGGTCAACCATGCAGGCAACGTGTTGTCGGTGGTGTCGCTGATTTTTGCTGCCGGCATCTTCACCGGCATCCTGTCCAACACCGGCATGGTCGAAGCGATGTCGCGCAGCTTTCTGGCGGTCATCCCGGACAGCTGGGGCCCGTATCTGGCGGTGATCACCGCCATTGTCAGCATGCCGTTTACGTTCTTCATGTCCAACGACGCGTTCTATTTCGGCGTGCTGCCGATCCTGTCCGAAGCCGCCGGCCACTACGGCATCACTCCGGTGGAAATGGCGCGCGCCTCGCTGGCCGGCCAGCCGGTACATCTGCTCAGCCCCCTGGTGCCCTCGACCTACCTGCTGGTGGGCCTGGCCAAGGTCGACTTCGCCGACCACCAACGCTTCACGCTGAAGTGGGCGGTGTTGATCTCGATGCTGATGTTGGCGGGCGGGTTGGTGTTTGGTCTGTTTCCGTTGGCGCGCTAGCGCACGCCGGGATTCGGCATTCGGGATTGGGGATTCGCAAGAGCCAGAGCGAACCAATGCCCGCTGTTACGAATCCCGTCACCCCCAATCCCGAATCCCAAACTCCGAAGGAGTGACACCAATGACTCTCCGCATCGCATACGTCACCAGCGGCATGGGCAGTGTGGAATTGGTACTTGGTCAGTTTTCGTCGACGCGCTGACTCCCGCCGGGATTCGGCAGTCGGGATTGGGGATTCGCAAGAGCCAATGCCGCTGCCCGCTGTTACGAATCCCGTCATCCCCAATCCCGAATCCCAAACTCCGAAGGAGTTACACCAATGACTCTCCGCATCGCATACGTCACCAGCGGCATGGGCAGTGTCGGTACCGCGATCTGCCAGAAACTGGCGCGCAGCGGGCATACCGTGGTCGCCGGCTGCGGCCCCAATTCGCCGCGCAAGTCGGCCTGGCTGCGCGAGCAACGTGAGCAGGGCTTCGATTTCGTCGCCTCCGAAGGCAACGCCGCCGACTGGGACTCCACCGTGGCCGCGTTCGCCAAGGTCAAGGCCGAAGTCGGCGAGATCGATGTGCTGGTCAACAACGCCGGCGGCAGCCGCGACACCTTGTTCCGGCAGATGAGCCGCGACGACTGGAACGCGGTGATCGCCAGCAACCTGCATTCGCTGTTCAACATCACCAAGCAGGTGGTCGACGGCATGACCTCGCGCGGCTGGGGGCGCATCGTCAACATCGGTTCGGTCAGCGCGCACAAGGGCCAGATCGGGCAGATCAATTTCGCCACCGCCAAGGCGGCCATGCATGGCTTCAGCCGTGCACTGGCGCAGGAGGTCGCCTCGCGCGGAGTCACCGTCAACACCATTTCGCCCGGCTATATCGCCAGCGCCTCGATCAGCAGCTTTCCACCGGACGTGCTCGACCGCCTGGCCACCTCGGTGCCGGTACGCCGCCTGGGCAAGCCCTCGGAAGTGGCCGGCCTGTGCGCCTGGCTGGCCTCCGACGATGCCGCGTACGTCACCGGTGCCGACTATGCGGTCAACGGCGGCCTCTACATGGGTTGAGCGGGCGTACGATTGGCTGCGCTCGCGCGTTACGCGCAACACGCGCCCCGCGCACGGCTGCATGCCTCGCTGCCCGCCCGCCCTGCACGCCCGGCGCTGTATCTGCGGGAGCGCCAATCAGACTAAGAGAGCAGCTAGCAAAACGACTGCGCTCACCGCCAGGCGGGCGCGGTCGGTGCCCGGTGCGGCGTGTACCGCTCGTACACTGCGGTTCCTCCGCGCCGTGCGCACCCACCTGACGAGCGCTCGCTACGTTTTGTCAGCCGCTCCAGGAGATCCGTGCGCGTGTGCGCCCTGCCCGCGCGCGCAAGCGGCCGCCACCGCGCGAACGACCCGCCACTAATGCGAACTGATTACACTCTGGCTTTTCCGCAGTGCGCTGCCATGGCCAAACCTTCAGAACGCACCCCATCCAATGCCCGCCCGCAGATGGCCGACATCGCCCGCATGGCAGGTGTGTCCGAGTCCACCGTGTCGCGTGCATTGGCCGGCAGTCCGGTGGTGGCCGAGCGTACCCGCGCCTACATCAAGCAGATTGCCGCCGATGCCGGCTACCAGGTCGACCCGGTGGCGCGCAGCCTGCGCGCCAAACGTTCCAACACGGTGAGCGTGGCAGTGCCGATGATGCATGCGCTGGATCAACCGCTGTCGGACCCGTTCCTGATGACCATGCTGGCGCTGCTGGCCGAAGAACTCACCGGCCGCGGCTACAGCATGCTACTGTCCAAGCTGGACCGGCATCAGGATGGCTGGGTGGAGCAGCTGGCCCGCGGCAGCCGCTCCGATGGCGTGATCGTGCTGGGGCAAAGTTCCGAACACGCCGCGCTGGACGAAGCCGCACGCGAGGGCCTGCCGATGGCGGTGTGGGGCAGCCGCATCGAAGGGCAGTCGTACATCAGCGTGGGCAGCGACAATTTCCAGGGCGGCGCGCTGGCTACCGAGCACCTGATCGCCAGCGGCCGCCAGCGCATCGCCTTCCTCGGCGATGACCAGCTACCGGAGGTGGCGCCGCGCTTTGCCGGCTATCGCCACGCGCTGGAACGGCACGGGCTGGAGTTCGACACCAGGCTGCATGCGCGCAGCCATTTCGTCAGCGAGGATGCCTACCGCCTCACTCGCGCCATGCTCAAGAAGACCGACCCGCCGGATGGCCTGTTTGCCGCTTCCGATGTGATTGCCGTGGGCGCCATCCGCGCCCTGGTAGAAGCCGGCCACCGCGTGCCGCAGGACATCTCGCTGGTGGGGTTCGACGATATCCCGCTGGCCGCCTACAGCCAGCCACCGCTGACTACGGTGCGGCAAGATCTCCACTTGGCCGCGCGCCTGCTGGTGGACAGGCTGTTGGCGCTGATCGCGGGCGACACAGTGGAATCGGTTGAAATGCCCGTGAAACTGGTGGTGCGCGAGTCGGCGTGAGGCGGGGATTTGGGATTTGGGATTTGGGATTTGGGATTTGGGATTTGGGATTTGGGATGCGGGATTTGGGATTCGGGATGCGGGATGCGGGATGCGGGATGTGGGATTGCGGGATTCGGGATCGCGGATTGGGATCGCGGATTCGGAGATACCAGCCGGCAGCCCGCGTCCTTCTCCCGCCTGCGGGAGAAGGTGCCCGAAGGGCGGATGAGGGGGGCGGGCGGCCAGTCGGTCCACCGTACTCGGCAACCCAGTCAACCCGGCAGGCATGCGCGTCTGGCATCTTCGGCAGCCGGCGATGTCAGCCAGGTATTGCTACGAATCTGCCAAGATCACTTTCGACTTGTGGACGCGCACGCACAGCATCGCCACCGCCGCGGCCAGCATCAGCGCACCAGCCAGTTGGATCACGTTGCGTGGGTCTCCGTGCAATAGCCGGTCGTAATACAGCGGCAGGGTGACGATCTGGATCAGCATCGGCAGCACGATGAACAGGTTGAACAGCCCCATGTACACGCCGGTGCGCTCGGGCGGAATGCTGTCGGCGAGCATCAGGTAGGGGTTGCCCATCATGCTGGCCCAGGCCAGGCCAATGCCGATCATCGGCAGCAACAGCAGCCAGCGGTTCTCGATGCCCGGCAGCATCCACATGCCGATGCCGGCCGTCAGCAGGCACGCCGCATGCGTGTACTTGGGGCCGAAGCGCCGCACCACCGGCACCATCGCAAAGGCCGCCAGGAACGCAACGAAGTTATAGAAACCGCCGATCTGCCCATTGACCAGGCCCGCCTCGCGGAAGCCGTGCGAGGTGGCGTCGGTAGTGCCGAACAAGCTCGTCGACAGCGATAGCACGATGTATTGCCAGTAGCAGAAGATCGCATACCACTGGAACAGCATCACCGGCGCCAGCTGGCGCATGGTCGGCGGCATGTCGCGCAACGCGCTGCCGATCTCGCGCACCACCGCGCCCAGGCCGGCACCGCGCTGGCGCATGCGCGCGATCTCGGCCGGCGGGATGACCGGTTCGCGCACGCTGCGCGCGGTGAGCAGGATGGAGGCGGCCGAGAATCCAGCGCCGATCACGAACGCGGCGATGGTGACGTAGGGAATATGGTGCGCATTGGCCGCGTCCTGGTTCATGCCCATCCACACCAGCAGCGGCGGGGTGAGATACGCCAGCGTCTGCGCCAGGCCGGTGAACGCGCTCTGGGTGAGATAGCCCAATGGCCGCTGCGGCGGCGCCAGCACATCGCTGACCAACGCACGGTACGGCTCCATCGCCACGTTATTGGCCGCATCCAGCACCCATAGCAGGCACACCGCCATCCACAGCGCGGTACTGAACGGCATCGCCAGCAGGCACAGGCTGCACACCAGTGCGCCCAGCACCATGTACGGCATGCGCCGGCCCCAGCGCGTCACCGAGCGGTCGCTCCAGGCACCCACGAACGGCTGCAGCACCAGCCCGGTGATCGGTCCGGCCAGCCACAGGTACGGCAGGCTGGCATGTTCGGCGCCCAGATAGTTGTAGATCGGGCTCATATTGCTTTGCTGCAGCCCGAAGCTGTATTGCACGCCGAAGAAACCGGCATTGAGCGCCAGGATGCGCGCGAAGGAAAACGGAGACGCGGTCGACGACATGCAGTGCCCTGGGCATCGGTGCGGCACCCAATGGCCGCAGCGCACTGTACCTTGCCGTCTCTGCAATCGATTGTAACGCTGCGCTGCAACAGATTTCCCCATCGCCATGTGCGCCTTAAAAGTCTAGCCACGATGCTGCAGCGCAAGATTGCAATCGATTGTAGTAGAGCGTATTACTGCGCTCGCACTGCAGGCCACACGGCCGGCCCCTGGGAGGGGACGATGCAGGCGTCGGCCTACCACCACCTGTGAGAGAGAGAATCGCGATGTCCACCTTGCACACCCTGCGCCTGCATGCCCTGGCCTGCGCGGTCGTTTCCTGCCTGTGCGCGCCCGCCGCGCTGGCACAGGACACGCCAGCAGCCGCGCCCGCCACACCGCCGGCTGCCGACAGCGCCGCGGTCAATCTGGACTCGGTGTTCGTCACCGGCACCTCCACCGCCACCACCAAGTTGAAGTCCAGCGTGTCGGTCAGCACCGTCGGCGCCGAGGCCATCGAACAGTCGGCACCGCGCAGCACCGCGGAAATCTTCCGCAACATTCCCGGCATCCGCTCCGAGTCCAGCGGCGGCGAAGGCAATGCCAACATCGCCGTGCGCGGCCTGCCCGTTGCTTCGGGCGGCGCCAAGTTCCTGCAGTTGCAGGAAGACGGCCTGCCGGTGATGGAGTTCGGCGACATCGCCTTCGGCAACGCCGACATCTTCCTGCGCTCGGATTTCAGCCTGGACCGCATCGAGGCGATCCGCGGCGGCTCGGCCTCGACGTTCACCAGCAACGCGCCCGGCGGCATCATCAACTTCATCAGCAAGACCGGCGACACCGCAGGTGGCAGCGTCGGTGTCAGCCGCGGTCTGGACTACGACAACACCCGCATCGACTTCAATTACGGCGCCCCGTTTGCCGAGCAGTGGCAGTTCAACATCGGCGGCTTCTTCCGCCAGGGCGATGGCGTGCGCGATGCCGGCTACAGCACCGACAAGGGCGGCCAGCTCAAGGCCAACCTCACCCGCCTGTTCGACAACGGCTACGTGCGCCTGTACGGCAAGTATCTCAACGACCGCGCCGCCGGCTATCTGCCGGTGCCCACCTCCGTACGCGGCCGCGACGGCTCGCCGGACCTGGGCGGCTTCCCCGGCTTCGATCCCGGCAACGACACCTTGTACAGCCGCAATTTCCGCACCGATGTCGGCCTGGATGGCAACAACCGGCCACGCCGCACCGACCTGGGCGATGGCATGCACCCAATCTCGCGCACCATCGGCGCCGAAGCCTGGTTCGACCTGGGCAACGGCTGGAACCTGAGCGAGAAATTCCGTATCGCCGACAACAGCGGCCGCTTCGTCAGCCCGTTCCCGGCCGAGGTCACCGATGCCGCATCGCTGGCATCGTCCATCGGCGGCACCGGCGCGCAGCTGGTGGAAGCCAGTGGCCCCAATGCCGGCCAGGCCTACACCGGCAACGCCATCCGCACCCATCTGTTCAATGTCGCCATCAACGACCTGGGCAACGTCACCAACGACCTCAGCGTCTCGCGCGAGTTCGGTGGCGACGGCCGCACCCTCAACCTGCGCATGGGCTACTACACCTCGCGCCAGACCATCGACATGGACTGGACATGGAATTCCTACGTGCAGAGCCTGGGCCGCGACTCGCGCCTGCTCAACGTGGTCGACGCCACCGGCGTGTCGCGCTCGCAGAACGGCCTGTACGCCTATGGCACACCATTCTGGGGCGATTGCTGCATCACCCGCAGCTACGACGTGCGTTACGACGTCAACGCACCGTATGTGGCACTGACCTTCGACAGCGGCAAGTTCAGCATCGACGGCAGCCTGCGCTACGACATGGGCGATGCGCGCGGCAGCTACACCGGCACCGCCATCGCGCAGAACCTGGACGTCAACGGCGATGGCGTGATTCAGCCGGTGGAACAGCGCGTGGCCACCGTGGACACCGCCAACGCGCGGCCGGTGGACTACGACTGGAACTACCTGTCGTATTCGCTGGGCGGCAACTATCTGATCACCGATGACCTGGGCGCCTTCGCACGCATCAGCCGCGGCGCACGCGCCAACGCCGATCGCCTGTTGTTCGGCGTGGTACGCGACGACGGCTCGGTATCCTCCGATGAGGGCGTCAACGTGGTGCGCCAGGCCGAAGCCGGCCTGAAGTGGCGCCGCGACGGGCTGAGCCTGTTCGCCACCGCGTTCTCCGCACGTACCCAGGAGCAGAACTTCGAAGTCACCAGCCAGCGCTTCTTCAACCGCAGCTACCAAGCGCACGGCGTGGAACTGGAAGCCAGCTACCGCCATGAAGGCTTCACCGTCAACGGCGGCCTGACCTGGACCGATGCGGAGATCTCCCGCGACCAGATCACCCCGGAGAACACCGGCAACGTGCCGCGCCGGCAGGCCGACGTGGTGTGGCAGCTCACGCCCAGCTACCGCGGCGATGGCTACCAGTTCGGCGTCAACCTGATCGGCACCACCGATGCCTACACCCAGGATTCCAACCAGTTGAAGATGCCGGGCTATACCCAGGTGAACCTGTTCGGCGACTACCGCGTGACCGACGCGCTCACCGTGGCGCTCAACGTCAACAACCTGTTCAACACATTCGGCCTGACCGAAGCCGAAGAAGCCACGATTCCGGCCAATGGCATCATCCGTGCGCGCTCGATCGCCGGCCGCACCACCAGCATCAGCCTGCGTTACGACTTCTAAGGACCCCGTGCCGGGCGCTGCCCGGCCGCTGCCAATGAGCACCTCCCCCACCGATCTCACCCCATGGCGCGCGGCATTTGCCGCGCCGCTGGATGCAGCGCAGGCAGGCGCGCTGCTGGCGCGCTTCGATCGCCACGCACCGCGCCTGCTGGCGGCGCTGCACACGCTGTATGGCGAGCGCAGCGACTATGCGCAATGGCTCATGCACTGGCTGGCTGCGCTTGGCCGTAGTGCGCAGCAGCGTCCGCAGGCGCTGCAGCAGCTGGACGCAACGCGCACTCCTGGCTGGTTCGGCGAGCAGCACATGCTGGGCTACAGCGCCTATGTGGACCGCTTTGCCGGCACCCTGCAGGGCGTGGCCGAGCACGTGCCTTACCTGCAGGAGCTGGGCGTGCGCTACCTGCACCTGCTGCCGTTCCTGCGCGCACGCGCCGGCGACAACGACGGCGGCTTTGCCGTCAGCGACTACGGTCAGGTCGACCCCAGCCTCGGCAGCAACGACGATCTGGTCGCACTCACCACACGGCTGCGCGAGGCCGGCATCATCCTGTGTGCGGACTTCGTGCTCAACCACACTGCCGACGACCATGCCTGGGCCCGCGCCGCACGCGCCGGCGACACGCGTTACCTCGACTACTACCACCACTTTGCCGACCGCCAGCTGCCCGACCAGTACGACGCCACGCTGGTGCAGGTCTTTCCGCATACCGCACCGGGCAACTTCACCTGGGTACAGGACACCGGGCAGTGGATGTGGACCACGTTCTACCCGTATCAGTGGGATCTGAACTGGAGCAACCCGGCAGTGTTCGGCGAGATGGCGCTGGCCTTGCTGCAGCTGGCCAACCTGGGCGTGGAAGCCTTCCGCCTGGATTCCACCGCCTACCTGTGGAAGCGCCCCGGCACCAACTGCATGAACCAGCCCGAGGCCCACACCATCCTGGTGGCGCTGCGCGCGGTGGCCGATATCGTGGCGCCGGCGGTGGCGATGAAGGCCGAAGCCATCGTGCCGATGGCCGAATTGCCGCCGTACTTCGGCAGCGGCGCCAACCAGGGCCATGAGTGTCACCTGGCCTACCACAGCACGCTGATGGCGGCAGGCTGGTCGGCACTGGCACTGCAACGCGGCGATATCCTGCATCAAGTCATCAGCAACAGCCCGCCGCTGCCGGCCAACTGCGCGTGGCTGAGCTATGTGCGTTGTCACGACGACATCGGGTGGAACGTGTTGCAGCACGAAGCGGCAGGCAATGCCGCGCAGCCGCCCTTCGCATTACGCGATGTCGCGCGCTTCTATGCCAACGAGGTGCCTGGCAGCTACGCGCGCGGCGAAAGTTTCCAGAGCAGCGGCGACGGCGTGCACGGCACCAATGGCATGGCCGCGGCGCTGACCGGCATCCAGGCGGCCGTTGAAAGCGCAGATGCAGCAGCAGTGGCACTGGCGGTGGACCGGCTGATCCTGCTCTATGCGCTCGCCCTGGCAATGCCTGGCGTGCCGCTGATCTACATGGGCGACGAACTCGGCTTGCCCAACGACAGCAGTTACCGCAGCGATCCCGAGCGCCGGCACGAGGGCCGCTGGCTGCACCGGCCGGCGATGGACTGGCAACGCGCGGCGCAGCGTCATGACGACAGCAGCCTGGCTGGGCAGATTTATCAGCGCCTGCATGCGTTGATCCAGCAACGCGCAGCACTCCCGGCACTTGCTGCAGATCACCCGCTGGGCAGTGTGAGACTGGCTGACACGCAGTTGTTTGCGCTGACGCGTGGCGAGGGCTTTCTCGCCCTCCACAACTTCAGCGATCGACCGCTGCACGCGGAGCTTGCGGGCAAGGTCAACGGCCGTTGGCGGGTGTTGGGAGACCGAAGCGAACCAGGTGCAGCACCGCTGGGCGATGACATGCACCTTGTACTGCCCGGGTATGCAGTGCGCTGGTTGCAACGTATCGATTGATCGATGCGGGTGCGGCGGCTTGGCTGGTGCATCGGCCTGGCTACTGCATCGGCCGTACCCTCACCCCAACCCCTTATCTCTTGGCGATCTGCCAGATTAGGCGTCGAGAGCCGGCGTGGTCGACCGATAGCCCACAGGTCTGAGTGACCGCGGGAGAGCGAGGTCGCCACGCCGGAATCTCCTGGCAAACGCCCGAACAGTTGCTCGAGTAGGCGCTCGTAACGATAAGGCTGGGCTGCACAGGAGAGCTCTCGACCCTTGGAGCATAGCGGAGTTATCCATGAACGACAGTGCAGGAATCGATGTCTGCAAGCAGTGGCTGGATGTCCATATTCACCAGCTGCGTCAGGGGCGGCGCTTTGCCAACAACGCTGCGGGCCTGCGCCAGGTGTGCGCCTGGCTGGGATCCATGGAGCTGCATCAGGTGGTGCTGGAGGCAACCGGCAACTATGAGCAGATGGCGCTGGACGCATTGCATGCGGCCGGCCTGCCGGTGGTGCGCATCAATCCTCGGCAAGGGCGCGACTTTGCCCGGGCAACCGGGCAACTGTCCAAGACCGATCAGCTGGATGCACGGGTGCTGGCGCAGATGGCAGCAGTGCTGAGCTTGAGGCGCTATCAGCCGCTGGAGGACTGGCGCCGGAGGTTGCGCGCCTACCAGCAGCGCCGCATGCAGGTCCTGGCGCTGGTGCAGCAGCAGCGCCAGCAGGTGTCCCAACTGAGCGATGCGTGGCTCAAGGAGCAGGCGCACTGCGGTTTACGGCAATGGCAGCAGCAGTTGAGTGAATTGGACGCGCGCATTGCCCAGCAGGTGGCTGCACGTCCGGAGCTGGAGGTGCTGCGTCAGGTCAAAGGGGTCGGCCCGGTCCTGCTGGCGAGCCTGGCGGCGCAGTTGCCGGAGTTGGGCCGCTTGACCGGCAAGGCGATCGGCAAGCTGGTCGGGGTGGCGCCGCTGGCACGCGATAGCGGCCTGATGCGCGGGGTCCGCCACATCTGGGGTGGACGGGCCTGCGTGCGCCAGGTGCTGTACATGGCGACGCTGGTGGCGGTGCGCTTCAACCCGGCACTGCGCGCCTTTTACCAACGGCTGCGTGAGCGCGGGAAGGCCGGCAAAGTGGCCCTGGTCGCGGCAATGCGCAAGCTGCTGGTCATCCTCAACGCCAAGATGCGAGATCAACTGGCGGCTGACGCCGCCGGTTGATCAAGACAGTTGCTCTCCCGGCGGGAGAGGGGCGTAAGGAAAGTGCCTTCTTCGGCCTGATGCCCCCGCTATTCCTTCTCCCACCGGGAGAAGGTGGCGCGTAGCGCCGGATGAGGGTGCGGTATGCGGCGCTACCACGCTGCAGGCGTCGACTCAGCGCTTCAGCAGCTCCAGCAGGGTCTGCGCGGTCTTCTCCGAGGAGGCCGGATTCTGTCCGGTCACCAGCGTGCCATCGGTGACCACGTGCACGCCCCAGTCGGCGCCCTTCTCGTAGCGGCCACCGAGTTCGGTCAGTACGTCTTCCACCAGGAACGGCACGATCTTGGTCAGGCCCACGCCCTCTTCCTCGCCATTGGTGAATCCGGTGACGCGGCGCCCGTTGACCAGCGGCTTGCCATCGCTGCCCTTGACCCGACGCAGTGCGCCCGGCGCATGGCAGACCAGGCCATGCGGTTTGTCGGCCTTTGCAAAGGCCTCGATCAGCGCGATCGAGTGCGCGTCTTCGGCCAGATCCCATAGCGGTCCGTGGCCACCCGGGTAGAACACGGCGTCGAAGTCCTCGGCCCTGACGTCGGCAAGGCGATGGGTCGTGGCCAGGGCCTGCTGCGCGGCACTGTCCTGCTTGAAGCGCTTGGTCGCCTCGGTCTGCGCATCGGGCTCGTCGCTCTTCGGGTCAAGCGGCGGCTGGCCGCCCTTGGGCGAGACCAGGGTGATGTCGGCGCCAGCGTCCTTGAAGACGTAATACGGCGCGGCGAACTCTTCCAACCAGAAACCGGTCTTCTTGCCGGTGTCGCCAAGTTGGTCGTGGGACGTGAGCACCATCAGGATCTTCATCGCATTGCCTCGCGTTGTTGCCCATCTCGGGCGAGACAGCCAGTGTGCAGTTCAGCCCGTTGCAGCGTCGTGTAGAGCGCGTGGCAGGCAACGTATTTATTCAGAGATGTAGTAACTGCATCATGGCGGCGACGCTGCGGCGCTCCACTGCTCACACATTGATCGCCGGCGGCTGCAGCTGGTCCATGCGGATGCGATTGGCGAACAACGAGAACGCCAGCATGCCGGCCAGCCCACTGGCGCGGCTCACCCACGGCGGTAGCCAGCGCGGCGCCACCAGCACACCACTGTCGAACAAGGGCGCAAACCGCGCCACATCGCCCAACGCCATCTTGCCGGCAAACAGCCAGCGGCACAGCTGCAGCTGGTCGCGCTGCAAGGCATGCCGGAAGAAGGTGTGCACCGCCACCAGCCCGCGCAAGTAAACGGTGTCCTTGGTGAACGCACCGCCGCCCTGCGTGGGCACGCCGCGGAACACCCGCTGCGCCGAAGAAAAACTTTCCGCCGCGTTCTGCCCGCCAGTGGTGAAATAGCGGAACACCTCGATGAAATCCGCGCCTGCACGCGCCATCGCAATCGCCTCGATGCGCATGCTGATGCGCTTCATGCGTTCGATGTCGATGCTGCCGGTGATCTGCTCGGCAAAGGTCGCCAGACCTTCCTGTGTTGCGGTGGTGCGCGGCGAGGAAATGCCCAGGCTGGGCAGGTGCAGCTGCGCGCGCCCGTTGAGCGCGGTGAGCGAATGCACCAGCGCCTCATGATGGAACAGCTGCGCGCGGTCGTAGTCGCTGAAGGTGGCGCCGCTGCGCAGGCGGATGCGGTGCGCGCCGGCCGCCGCCTTGGCGAGCAGATCCGGATCCAGCGTCACGGTGATCACGCGCCCTTCGAAGAAGCCGTCCAGATCGTTCTGCAGTTGCATGCGCAAGGCGGTGGCCGAGACCGGCACCTGCTCTTCCGGCGCCAGCAATTCGCGGTCCAGCTCCTGCGCGATCTGGATGAAATGTCGGGCGGCTTCGCGCGTGCTCGGGCCATTGCCCGGCATCGGGTCGTCGGGCACGCCGAACAGCTGCGCCGAATAATCGCTGACCGCCGCGGTGCCCAGCGACTCCAGCAGGCCGGCGGCCAGATCCCAGCTATGGGTCGAATCGATCAGGTAGGCGCCGATCGGATGATGCGGATCGGCCGCCTTCGCAATCGCCGAGAGCTCGCGCCGGGTATCGCCAAAATCCAGTACCGGATACGCCACCTGCGGCAGCGCCGGTTGCCCGCGCGCCACGCTCTGCAGAAACGGCTCCTGCAATGCGCGTGGCCAGCTCGCCAGGGCGAGCAGGCGCACACCGCGAACGGCCTTGACCAGACGCGCATCCAGCGCCGCGTGATGGACGATGTCCGGCGGGCCCTTGCGCGATGGCATCAGCGCCGCCCGGGACGGTCGACGCTGGCCGGCCGCTTGCCCGAGCCCTTGCCGCGCGTGTTCTGCGCCACGCGGGTGGCGAGTTTTTCGGCCGCGCTGGCCACTTCCACACGCAGCTTCATGTAGTTGGCAACACGCTCCGGATCCAGGTCGCCGGCTGCGATCGCCGCCTGCACCGCGCATCCCGGCTCGGCAATATGCGCGCAGTCGTTGAAACGGCACTGCGCCGCCAGCGCCTCCACATCGGAGAAACCGCCTTCGGCCAGATCTTCCTCACCGGTGGGCTTGAGCTCGCGCATGCCGGGCGTATCGATCAGGCACGCACCGGTGGGCAACGGAATCAGCGCACGATGCGTGGTGGTATGCCGGCCACGCGAATCGTTTTCGCGCACCGCGTTGGTCTTCATTTTCTCGGTGCCCAGCAAGGTGTTGGTCAAGGTGGACTTGCCCGCACCGGACGAGCCCACCAGCACCGCGGTGCGCCCATCGCCTAGCCAGGGCCGCAGTGCGGCCACGCTCTCCGGGTCCTTGGCGTTGACCGCACGCAGCGGGATGTTCTGCGCCTCCAACTCCTCCAGTACCGCCAAGGCATCCTCGGCGTACTCGGTCTGGTCGGCCTTGGTCAGCACCACCACCGGCTGCGCACCGCCGCCCCCCACCAGCAGCAGGTAGCGCTCGATGCGCCGCGGATTGAAGTCCGCATCCAGCCCGCACACGATGAACACCGTATCGATATTGGCCGCGATCACCTGCTGGTGGTAATGCTCACCGGCCGCCCCGCGCTTGATCGACGTGCGCCGCGGCAGCAGCGCCACGATGCGCTTGCCCTCCATCAGCACCCAATCGCCCACCGCCGCCCGCTCATGGCTGGGAAAGCGCGGCCGCTGCCACTCCGGCAACGACTCGGCCTTCAGGCTGGCTTCGGGCGTATCGGCCACCACATAACCGGTGCGGTGCTGCTCCACCACCCGCGCTGGCAGCGCCTGCGGATGCGCAGCGAACACCGCCTGCCAGGCCGCCTCCTCCGGCGGCCCGGGCCAGGGCCAGCCGATGGATTGGAGGGTGGGGTAGTCGGGGGAAGGCGTGCTCATGGGGGGATTCTAGCTGGCTGGCCGAGGCAGCCTGTGCACTGAGCACGCAAGCGGGTCTGCGGCGCCCCTTGACATCGTTGCCGATGCAAGCATGTCCGCCTGTCATATTTCCGCTACCATGCCAAGCCTCACGCCTACAACCGGCCCGCCGTATGTCCACTGCCCCGCAAAAGCCGCTCGCCATCCGCGAGCGTCTGTCCGAAGTCCGCTACGAAATCCGGGGCGAACTGGCGCGGCGAGCGCGGGAGCTGGAGGCCCAGGGCCGCAAGCTGATCAAGCTCAATATCGGTAATCCGGGCGCATTCGGGTTCCGTGCGCCGGAGCATCTGCAGCGCGCGATCGCCGACGACATGGGTCGCACCGATCCCTACACCCATCAGCAGGGCCTGCCGGAAGCGCGCGAAGCCATCGCCACCGCGTATTCGCGCCGCCAGCACCCCGATGCGCACCCCGACCGGATCTTCGTCGGCAACGGCGTCAGCGAGCTGATCGACCTTTCGCTGCGCGCCCTGCTAAACCCCGGCGACGAAGTGCTGGTGCCCTCGCCCGACTACCCGCTGTGGTCGGCGGCCACCATCCTCAACGACGGCCGCCCGGTGTACTACCGCTGCGCGCCGGAGAACGGCTTCCAGCCGGATCCGGTGGAGATCGAGACGCTGGTGTCCTCGCGCACCCGCGCCATCGTGCTGATCAACCCGAACAACCCCAGCGGCGCCAGCTACTCGCGTGAGTTGCTGGAGCGCATCGTGGCGATCGCGACCAAGCACAACCTGCTGCTGATGGTCGATGAGATCTACGACCAGGTGCTTTACGACGGTGCGGCATTCGTGCCGGTGGCACCGCTGGCCGGTGCGCATCCGTGCATCACCTTCAGCGGCCTGAGCAAGGTGCACCGCGCCTGCGGCTGGCGGGTGGGCTGGGCGCTGCTGTCCGGCGAGCAATCGCGCATCAACGACCTGCGCAACGCAATGGACCTGCTCGGCGCCTTGCGCCTGTGCGCCAACGTGCCGGGCCAGTACGCCATCGATGCGGCCGTCAACGGGCCGGACACCATTTCGGCGCTGTGCGCGCCGGGCGGCCGCCTGTATGAAACCCGCCGTGCGGTGATCGAGGCCTGTGCGGCCAGCGCGCATCTGCAGCTGGTGGCACCGGCCGGTGCGTTGTATGCATTCCCGGCGGTGGTGGGCGCGGCCGCGCGCAACTTCGACGATCACGCGTTCGCACTCGATCTGATGAACGAGGAAGGCGTGCTGGTGGTGCCCGGTTCCAGCTTCAACGTGCCGTATCGCCATCACTTCCGCGTGACCCTGATGCCGGAAGCCAGCGTGATGCGCGACGTGTTCGCACGCATCGACCGGGCATTGACACGCCGTGCGGAAGCCGTGACCAAGGTCGTGCCACTCAAGTCGCGCAGCGTCGCCTGATGGCGGCGTCTGCTGCGCCGCTACGCTATCTGGCGCTCGGCGATTCCTACACCATCGGCGAAGGCGTTGCCCCAGCGCAGCGGTGGCCGGTACAGCTGGTCGATGGGTTGCGTGCCTACGGTTGGAACGTGGCGCCGCCGCAGATCATCGCCACCACCGGCTGGACCACCGACGAGCTGCAGGCCTGTCTCGATGCGGCCGCGCCGCAGGGTCCGTTCGATCTGGCAAGCCTGTTGATCGGGGTCAACAACCAGTACCGCGAGCGGTCACTGTACGAGTACCGCAGCCAGTTCGATGCACTGTTGCAGCGCGCGATCGAACTTGCCGGCGGCCACGCCGCACGCGTGCTGGTGCTGTCCATTCCCGATTGGGGGCTGACGCCGTTCGCACGTGCGCAAGGCCGCGATGCCGGCCTGATTGCGGCGCAGATCGATGCGTTCAACGCTGTGGCGGCGGAGCGCTGTGCCGAGCGCGCAGTCCGCTTCGTCGATATCACACCGACCAGCCGCGACGGCGGCGATGCGGTGGAGATGCTGGTCGGAGATGGCCTGCACCCCTCGGCTGCAATGTATGCGCGCTGGGCCGCGTTGGCCTTGCCTGCGGCGCGCGATGCACTGGGCGCAGTCGGTTCGGTGGACTCCATCGGCTCTCTGCCGGTCTAGCCAGCCGCCGCACCCGGCGCTCGCGCGCGAGGCGGAAGACTCATTCGGCCACGGCTCTGCCGCTCTCGTACGCAGCGCGAGACTTGTGTCTGCCGATGCTCTCCAGCGCTGCTGCCAGCACGTCCTGGCCTGTCCAGGCGAGTGGCAGAAACGCCAAACCCGGCCTAGCCCAATCGCGGCGCCAGGCCCTAAGCTACCCGCGCAGCACGCCTGATTGCCAAGGAACGACATTGCATAGCCCCGCTACCCAACCGATGAGCCGCGCACAGGCGCTGGCCATTGCACGCGCCTTCCTGCCCCCGCATCCGCTCGGCAACCGCTACGACTACTACTACACCCAGGCCAAGCTGCGCACCGACCCGCTGTATCCGGGCGTGCTGGCGCAACTGCGCAGCACCACCGCGCCGGTGCTGGACCTGGGCTGCGGGCTGGGCCTGCTTGCCCATGCCCTGCGCGCCGATGGCCAGGTGCTGGCGTACTACGGCGTGGATGTGGATGCCTCCAAGATCCGCCGCGCGCAGCACATCGCGCAGCGCTCGGCGCTGGGCGACACCCGATTCGAAGTGGTCGACCTGAGCCTGGCATGGCCGCAGCACCAGGGCAGTGTGACCATCCTGGATGTGCTGCAGTACCTGCAGACGGACATGCAGGCTGGCTTGCTGCGCAGCGTGGCGCAGATGCTGACCCCCGGTGCCAAGCTGGTGATCCGCAGCGCCCTGGGCGACGACAGCCGGCGCGGCCGCACCAGCCGCGTCACCGACGTGCTGGCGCACCTGAGCGGCTGGATGCAACGCATGCCGCGCAGCTACCCAACCCGCGACAGCCTGCAGGCGCAGCTGGATGCCGCAGGCCTGCGCGCCACGTTTGCGCCGCTGTACGGCAATACGCCGTTCAACAACTGGCTGATCGTGGCCGAGCCGCGCTGAGCGCGGCGGTCTTGGCAAGACCAGTGCAAGCAGACCCGGTGGCTGCATGCACCGTCTCCATTGCTGACCTGCGCAGCCGACGCGCGCCGCGCTACCCCTTAAAGCAACTCACACAATTCCTGCGCGGCCGCCAGGCGGGTGCGGCCGGCGCTCGGAATCGGTATGTACCGCTCGTACACTCCGGTTCCTCCGCGCCGTCCGCAGCTGCCTGACGATCGCTCGCTGCGGTTTGTCAGCGCTCTTAGAACTTCCAGGATAACGTCAGCTCCACATCGCGCGGGTCGCCGTAGATCAGCTGGCTCTGGTAGACGATGTTGGCGTAGTAGCGGCGATCGAACAGATTGCGCACATTGAGTTGCGCCGACCATGCCTGGGTGATGTCGTAACGCGCCATCGCATTGGCCAGCACCACGCTGCCCTGGCTGAGCCGCTGCGTGGTGCCCAGCGGACCGGCCATCAATTCGTGGATCGGCGATTGCCAGCTCAGCCCGCCACCGAGCCGCCATGGCCCGGTCTGCCACCTGGTAAACAACGTCGCTTCGCGACGCGGGCTGGCCGGGTTGACGTCCACGCCGCTGGCGTCGTTGGCATCGAACTGGGCAAACCCGAACGCGATGCGCCATTGCTCGGACAGCTGCCCATCGAGCTGAAACTCCACGCCCTGGCTGACCGTGCCCTTGGCGGCCAGATAGGCCTGGGTGGTGGTGCCCGGCACCAGCTGCCCCGGGTCGTTGACGGCCAGGTTGTCCTGCTCGATACGGAACAGCGCCAGTGCAGCGTTGAGCTGGCCACCGAAATAGGCGCCCTTGGCGCCGACCTCGTAGCTGTTGCCTTCCAGCGGATCCAGATAGCGCCCGCCGCGGTCGCGATTGTTCTGCGGCTTGAAGATGCCGGTGTAGCTGGCATACAGCGAATGATGCTCGTCCACATCGAAGATCAGGCCGGCATACGGCGTGGTGCGGCCTCGGCGCGCGTAGGAATTGGCCGGCTGCAGCTGATCTGTGCTTTTCCAGTCGGTGACGCGCGCGCCCACGATCGCCTTCAGCGCATCGCTCAGCTGGAAGCGCCCGGCCGCATAGGCGGCCACCTGGCGCACCTGGCGCTCTTCGCCCTTGCTCAGCGGCGACCACGCCGGCTGCGCCATGCTGCCGGTCCAGGCGTAGACGCTTTCGGCCACCAGCGGTTGCAATGGCAAGTTGGACCAGCTGCGGATGGTGCGGTTCATCCAGGTGGCGCCGGCCACGATCTCGTGCTCGCGGCCCCACAGCCCCAGCGGCAGGCTGACATAGGCATCCAGACTGTTTTGCGCGCTGAGCGTGGGGTAGCTGCCGCCGAAGGTGCTGGCCAGGCCCAGGCCGGTGTCCTTGTCCGGATAATCCAGATAGCCGAACAGCACCGACTTCCAGTCGGTTTCAAAACGCTGATGCGAATACTCCATGTGCAGCTGCGCGCCGTTGTCGAAGCGATGGGTCAGCCCGGCGAAGGCGTTGGTGGTATCGGCCACGCCACGCGCCCAGCGCGGCGTGAACGCATCCGAGCGAGCGAAGTCGGTGCGGCTGCCATCGCTGAAATACGCCGGCACCCCGCCCCAGGTGGTGCCGCGCCCGTCGTTGCGCTGCTTGTTGACGCCGATATAGCCGCTGGTGGACGCGCTGAAATCGGCGTCGACAATGCCGTAGAACAACATGGATTGCTTGCTGTAGTAATCGCGGAACGACTGCTTGTCTTCGTAGCTGGCCACCACGCGGCCGCGCACGCTGCCGGCGGCATTTAGGGGCGACTGCAGATCGGCAGTGCCGCGATAGCGATCCCAGCGACCGGCCGACAGATCCACGCGGCCGGTGGCCACACCGCTGTCGGCGTGCTTGCGCAACAGGTCGATGGAGGCGGCCGGGCTGCCCGCACCGGAGGTCAGGCCGTTGGCGCCGCGGACGATTTCCACCCGATCGTAGATCGCCATGTTCTGCTGCACATCGCCGCTGTAGTCGGTGGGAATGCCGTCGATGCGGTAGTAATCCACCTCGAAGCCGCGCGCGGTGATGTAGGTGCGCTCGGTATCCCAGGTCGGCGAATTGAAGCCGGCCACGGTGTCGGTGACGTCCTGCAGCGATTGCAGGTTGCGATCGACGATCTGCTGGCGCGTCACCACCACCACCGACTGCGGCGTATCGCGCGGCGACAGCTCCAGCTTGGTCGAACTGCGGGCGATATCGGCAGTGTAGGAATCGCGCCCCTCGGTGGCGGCACCGCGATGCGCCTGGACCTGCAGGCCATCCAGATCGACCGGATCGCGCGTGCCCGACTGCGCGGCAACCATCCACGGCCACGCACAGGCCACGGCCAGCAGGCACTGCGTCAAACCGACGCGCGAGAAACGCAAATCCGCACACACGGCGGCGCGCGCGGAGACACTGCGATGAAACATGGGGTCAGCCTCATGATCGAAAACTGCCGTCGACGACGGCCATGGAGGCTGGCGCGGATCGCAGCGCGATACAGCACGATCCGAAAGCTGGCTGGGGCGCGCATGTTCGATCTGCTTGAAACTGCTGTCAATAGAACCCAGCCGCGCGGAACTGACCCTGCGGCACGCACCGGTGTGACCTGACGGCACACCACTCGCATGCGACGCGATGGAAACTTCCGCGTTACACATCCATACGCACTGCCACCTCTGCGTTCGTTGTATTGCCGCGTCTGGCTCCCTGCCCCGGCACCTGGCTGCCGCGCCAGCCCAGCCAAGGCAACAGGCAGCGCGCGCACCGATCGGCGGCGACCACAGGCGCTACCGGCAGCAGCGGCCTGACCGTGCACGCTGGCGTATCGCCGCACTCCCGATGCAACGCGGCGCACCCACTGCGTCAGCCGCAGGCGCCGACGCGCTGAGCCACGGCGCCGCGTGCGCTGGCAGCGCCCACCGCCCGCGCCGATCTCAATCCGGCCGCCGCCCCGCCAGTCCGCGCGCCTGCATCGCCTCCAGCACGCCGCGCAGGATGGTGAGGTTGTGGCCGTGCGCGGCGCCCTCGTGCAGCAACACGATCGCGCCGGGCTGCAGGTCGCGCACGATGCGCGCCACGGTGGCGTCCGGCTCGCAACGCACGCCGTCGAAGCCTCGCGCGCTCCAGGCCACCCGGGTCAGCCCGTGCGCGCGCAGCGGCGAGGCGACGAAGGGATTGGTCATGCCCACCACCGAGCGGTACAGCCGCGGCGCCTGCCCGGTGATGGCCGCCAGCGTGCGCTGCGCCCGGCCGATCTCCTGCGCCATGCGGCGCGGTCCCAGCGCCCAGAACCAGGCCTGCGGATGGGTATGGCTGTGATTGCCGATGCCGTGCCCGCGCCGCACGATCTCGCGCACCAGCTCCGGCCGCTGCTCGGCGCGTGCACCGACCACGAAGAATGTCGCCTGGGCGTCATAGGCGTCGAGCAGATCGAGAATGGCCGGGGTGTCGTCGGAGGGGCCGTCGTCGATGGTCAGCCACACCTGCGGCGCCCGCCCGGGCAGCCGCGCCAGCACCGGCGCGTACAGCCGTGCACGCGGCAGGAACACCGGCACCACGAACAGCGCATGCGACAGCAACAGCGCAGGCAGGCCCCAGGCCCAGCCCAGGTGCCACCACAGCAGCGCCACCGCCGCCTGCGAGAGGGCGAACAGGCCCACCCAGCGGTAGGGGCGCGAGGGGGTGCGATACAGCGTTTCCGGCGTGGTCATGCCGCATGATGCCATGCGGCGTAGAATGGACGGTCTCCACGACCCGACCGAAGTGCTGCCATGTCCCTCGATCCCGCCCTGCGTTCCCGTATCGATACGCTGCTGCAATCCAGCCGCGTGGTGCTCTTCATGAAAGGCCAGCCCGGCATGCCGCAGTGCGGTTTTTCGGCCAAGGCGGTGGGCGTGCTGGACGGCCTGGGCATCGACTATGCCCACGTCAACGTGCTGGCCGACCAAGAGATCCGCGAGGGCATCAAGGCCTATGGCGACTGGCCGACCATTCCGCAGCTGTACGTGGACGGCGAGCTGGTCGGCGGCAGCGACATCATCGTGCAGATGGCCGACAGCGGCGAGTTGAGCAGCATGCTCGGCCTGCAGGCGCCGGACCGCAGCCCGCCCAAGATCACCATCACCCCGGCGGCGGTGGACATGCTCAAGGGCGCGCTGGCCGACGCGCCGGATGCTTCGCTGACGCTGGCCATCGACGCCAACTTCCAGCCCAACTTCCAGCTAGCGCCGACCAACCCGAACGCCATCGCGGCCGAATCCAACGGGCTGCGCGTGCAGTTCGACCTGGCCAGCGCGCGCCGCGCCGACGGCATCACCATCGACTGGGTCGACGACATCCGCGGCCGCGGCCTGGCCATCGACAATCCGAATGCGCCCAAGCCGGTGCAGGAGCTGTCGGTGCGCGATGCCGACGACCGCCTCAAGGCCGGCAGCCTGACCCTGGTGGACGTGCGCCCGGCCGACGAACGTGCACTGGCCACGGTGGCCGCACCGTTCCGCACCCTGGATGCGCACGAGCGCCAGGCGATCGAACAGTTGCCCAAGGACACCCCGCTGGCGTTCCTGTGCCACCGCGGCGGGCGCAGCCTGCAGGCGGCCGAGCATTTCCGCGGCCTGGGCTTCACCAATGTCTACAACGTCACCGGCGGTATCGACGCGTGGTCGGACGAGGTGGACAACGGCGTGGCCAAGTACTGAGCCTGGCCAGGCACCGCTGACCCAAACGGGCGCCCCACGGGGCGCCCGTTTTGGTATGGACCGATGTCAGTCAGCGATCACCTGCGCCAACTGCAGGCGACCGGCTCGCCCGTCGCGTGACTGCGGCCGCCGCATGGCGTGAACGATGCAGCCGCGCACCGGGAGGCGGCCCGGATCTGCCGATGCCGATGCCGATGCCGATGCCAGCGTCAGCCAGCAAACCCGCCATCATCCAGAAACTGCCGCTCCTCGGCCGTGGTCGCACGCCCCAGCACCGCATTGCGATGCGGAAAGCGGCCAAAGCGCTGGATGATCTGCTGGTGCTCCAGCGCCCATCGCGTGGTTTCCGCATCGTCCAATGCGCCGATCAGCTGCACTGCGCGCGCCTGTTCCTGCAGATCCTCGGCATGCTCGAACGGCAGATAGAAGAACAGCCGCAATTGCGCCGACACCTGTTGATCGAAACCGCGTTCCAGCGACTGCCGGGCGCACTGCAGTGCCAGTCCGTCGGTAGCGTAGGCATGCGCGCTGCCACGAAAGGCATTGCGCGGAAACTGGTCCAGCAGGATCAGCAAGGCCAGCGCGTCTTCGGCACGCTCCATCCAGTGCGCATACTCCCCGCGCGAGGCAGCGAAATGCTGCTCGCTGAAATGCTGGCGGAAGTTGGCATCGAACGCATCGTTGTGCGTGAACCAACGCGCCGCCCCGGCCAGCTCCCAAAAAGCCAGCACCACATCGGCCTGTTTGTTGCGTTCTGTTTTGGCAATCATCGACGCTCCCCCTGAGGAATACGGCACAGCATGCGCTCTTGCACGTGACGAGGCAGCCGCGACCGCAACCTTCAGCACTTGGCAAGTACCGCGCCGACGGCTAGGTTTGCGGCCTGTGCTTTCGTGTCACCGGGGAAATCCATGCGTTCCATCCTGTTCGCCGCCCTTGGCGCGGCGCTGCTGTGCGGGCCCGCGTCTGCGGCATCGCGTTTCGTGCAAGACCCCTACCCCAGCACCTACCGCGCGCTGGCGTCCGGTCCGGTGCTGATCCAGCACGCCACGGTCCTGACCGGCACCGGCGAGCGGCTGGACGATGCCGACGTGCTGCTGCGCGACGGCAAGGTGGCCGCCGTCGGCCGCGCGCTCGAGGCGCCGGCCGATGCGCGTCGCATCGATGGCACCGGCAAGTGGGTGACGCCCGGCATCATCGACGTGCACTCGCATCTGGGCGTATATCCCAGCCCCGGCGTCAGCGCGCACAGCGACGGCAACGAGATGACCGCGCCGGTCACGCCCAACGTGTGGGCCGAACATTCGATCTGGCCGCAGGACCCGGGCTTCGGCACGGCGCTGGCCGGCGGCATCACCTCGCTGCAGATCCTGCCCGGCTCGGCCAACCTGATCGGCGGACGCGGCGTCACGCTCAAGAACGTGGCCTCCACCACCTACCAGGGCATGAAATTCCCGGGCGCGCCGTGGGGCCTGAAGATGGCCTGCGGCGAGAACCCCAAGCGCGTGTACGGCGAGAAGGGCGGCCCCGGCACCCGCATGGGCAACGTGGCCGGCTACCGCGCCGCCTTCATCGATGCGGCCGAATACCTACAGAAGAACGCACCGAAGAAGAATTCCGAAAAGAAGCGCCGTTGGTGGAGCCGCGGCGGCGACAACGACAGCAGCGGCGATGCCGGCGGCAAGCGTGACCTCAAGCTCGACACCCTGGCCGGCGCCATCAACGGCGACATCCGCGTGCACATCCACTGCTACCGCGCCGACGAAATGGCCACCATGCTGGATCTCTCGAAAGAATTCGGCTTCCACATCGCCGCCTTTCACCATGGCGTGGAGGCCTACAAGCTGGCCGACCGCCTGGCCCAGGACAACGTCTGCGGCGCGCTGTGGGCCGATTGGTGGGGCTTCAAGATGGAAGCCTTCGATGGCATCCAGGAGAACATCGCGCTGGTCGACCGCCCGGCCAACAGCTGCGCCATCGTGCATTCGGATTCGGAAGAAGGCATCCAGCGGCTCAACCAGGAGGCCGCCAAGGTGATTGCCAACGCGCGCCGCAGCGGCATGGAGATTGCGCCCGAACGTGCGATCCGCTGGCTCACCAGCAATGCCGCCAAGGCGCTGGGCATCGAGCAGCAGACCGGTACCTTGGAGCCGGGCAAGATGGGCGATCTGGTGGTGTGGAACGGCAACCCCTTCAGCTCCTACGCGCTGGCCGAACAGGTGTACATCGACGGCGCGCAGGTCTACGACCGCCATAACCGCGCATTGCAGCCGGTCTCGGACTTCATGCTCGGCCAGGAGGTGGCACGATGAGCCGCACCCGCATTGATCGCCCGCGTTTGCGCGCATTGTCGGCCCTGCTGCTTGCGGCCCTGGCGCTGCCCGCCGCCGCCCAGCAGTTACTGATCCGCGGCGCCACCGTGCACACCGCCACCGCGCAGGGCACGCTGCAGAACACCGACGTGCTGGTGCAGGGCGGCGTGATCCGCGCCATCGGCAGCAACCTCGCAGCGCCGGCCGATGGCCGCGTGATCGATGCCCGTGGCCGGCCGCTGACCCCTGCCTTGTTCGGCGGCATCACCGAGATCGGCATCGAGGAGATCTCCGGCGAGGACAGCACCGTGGACAGCGGCGTCAAGCTGGCCGATCAACCGATGCGCCCGGAGTTCGACGTCACCCTGGCCTACAACCCCGAGTCGGTGCTGGTGCCGGTGGCGCGCGTGGAAGGCATCGGCTTCACCGCACTGGGGGCGACCACCAGTGGCGCCTTCATCGCCGGCCAGGGCGGCATCGTGCGGCTGGATGGCAGCCCGGATCCGGTGGGCCCGCATGCCTTGTTTCTGCGCATCGGCGCGGCCGCCTCCGACCTGACCGGCAGCTCGCGCGCCGCGCAGTGGATGCTGCTCGATCAACTGGTGGCCGAAGCGCGCGGCCGCGTGCCGGCCGATTCGCCGCATGCCTTGCTGACCCCGGTCGGGCGCAGCGTGCTGGCCAAGTATCTGGCCGGGCAAGGCCGCATCGTGGTGCAGGTGGAACGCGCCGCCGATATCCGCCAGTTGTTGCGCTGGGCGCAGCGCGAGAAGGTGCGCATCGCCATCGCCGGTGGCGCCGAAGCCTGGAAGCTGGCGCCGCAACTGGCCCAGGCCAGGGTGCCGGTGCTGGTGAATGCCCTGGCGGATCTGCCGGCCACCTTCGACCAGATCGGCGCCACGCTGGAGAACGCCGCACGCCTGCGTGCGGCCGGGGTGGAGGTCAGCTTCAGCCAGAGCGGCGATGCCTCGCACAACGCGCGCAAGCTGCGCCAGCTGGCCGGCAATGCGGTGGCCAACGGCCTGCCGTGGGAATCGGGCCTGGCCGGGCTGACCCGCGTACCGGCGGAGATCTTCGGCGTGGCCGATCGCATCGGCAGCATCGCGGTGGGCAGGCAGGCCGACCTGGTGTTGTGGGAAGGCGACCCGCTGGACGTGGCGCACTACGCCGAGCAGGTGTGGCTGGGCGGGCGCGAAATGCCGATGCGCTCGCGCCAGACCGAGCTGCGCGACCGCTACATGCCGCAGGCCGGCCCGTTGCCGCGTGCCTATCTGAAGTGATTGCCTGTGGCCTGCGGCGTGCCCTGTGCGCGCCGCGCACGCATCGCGCCGATTCCCGTTGTGCTGGCGCAGTGCGTACCGGCGCACTGCTTCACGGCTCCGCTGCCATTTCAGCGCGATGCGCTCGCCAAGGATTGCTCATGCGCCTGCCACCTGCCCTGCTGTCGTCGCTGTTCGCGTTATCGCTGCCGTTGCTGCCGCTGCCGGCGCTGGCCCAATCGGGATGGATCAATCGGCAGGGCGAGGCGCTTCCCGAATCGCCCAGTCGGAAAACGGTCCAGGGCCTCGGCGCCAGCCTGTTGCTGACCGCCGATACGGACTGGGCGGCGAAATGGAACACGCCCAGCGACACCACGCCGCACTTCAACGAAGTGGACCATGTCGGCACCGGCGATTCGCTGTTCCTGCTGATCTTTCTCTCCAACCCGGGCCTGGATGCGCAGCATCGCGCCGATGTGGTGTGCAGCATCCGGGTGATCGACCCGGCCGGACATGCCGAACAGAAAGTGATCGATGCGCCATGCCTGCAGGGAAAGATAAGCGGCGATCCGCGCAACGTCTTTCTCGCAAACCTCGGCCTGACCATCCGCGCCGAGGCCGGCGACCTGCCGGGCCGGTGGCAGCTGCAGGTCACCCTCACCGACCGCCAGCGTGGCATCAGCATCCCGCTCGGCACCACCTATACGCAGGGCCGCCAACGCAGGCGCGCGACGACACGATGAGCCGCCTGTCGCTGCGCGTACGCGCCCTCTACCTGCTGCTCGCCGGCGCCGTGTTTGCCATCGAAGTCGCGATTGGCGCCGGCAGGCTCGGCGGGCCGTGGGTGCGCGGCAGCCTGGGCGACGTGCTGGCGGTGATCCTGATCTACTGCGGACTACGCGGCGTGCTGGCGCCCGCACCACGCTGGGCCTGCGTGCTGGCAGTGGCCAGCGGGTGCCTGATCGAAAGCCTGCAGGCGATCCACCTGGCCGACCGCCTGGGGCTGCGCCCTGGCAGCGTCGCCTATATCGCGCTCGGCAATACCGCCACCGCGCACGATCTGCTCATGTACCTGATCGGCGGTGGTCTGGCGTACATGGGCGATGTGCTGTCATGGCGTGCTGCCGCCTCCGGCCGGCAGCCTCCACTGCAGTGACGCAGCCCAGCAGGCCTATCGCATGTTTTCGGTTTTACTCCTGGCACCGCTCGACAGCCGTGGCGTCCCGCCCTGGCAGATGCCGTGTTCCCGCATTGCCGCTGCACGACCGTGAGTTCGCTGTTTCAGGGCGGCGGATTGCGTTCGATCGAGCGCAACGTGTTGCGCCAAGCCCCAGCCAATCTGCAGTGCGGGATGGAGGCGGTAGGCGGGCGCCTGATCCTCACCGCCGACGCGCTGCTGTTTCAACCACAGGCCTTCGATGTGCGGACACGGTCGCTGAGCATACCGTTGCGGCAGATCGTGGCGATGCAGCCCTGCTGGACGCGCCTGCTCGGCCTGGTGCCGATCGCGCCCACAGCGTTGGCGGTGCACGTGAGTGATGGAAACGCCTACCGCTTCGTGATCGGCAAGCGCGAGCAATGGATGGCCACGATCGCCTCGGTGCGCGAAGCATTGCGCTGAGCCGTGAATGACGTCGGCGTGTCGTAAGGGCAGCGAACCAATTCGACTACCCCATCGCCATGCGCGACGCTGCTCGGTCTGGCAGCGCCCCGCTGCGCATCCTAGCCGCTGCGGCGGCGCGCGCTGCTGCTGCCTGTTGCGCTCGCCCAGCGTGCCGATCGATCGGCGACGCCTGCACTCTGCCAACCACTCCAAACTTCATTACTGGAATATCGAACAGTGCGCACGTTCTGTGCCTCCGGCGCTCGCCGCCGCTGTCGCGCCCGCCTAGGATCGCATGCATGCATCGCAACGATGCCCTGCTTCCGAACGGAGACCAGCATGGCCCGCCATCGTTTGTACACCCTCGCCTGCGCACTGTTGTTGTCCGCCGGCGTCAGCGCACCGGCGATGGCCGCATTCGGCTTCACCCGCAGCGGCGAGCGCGTGGTGGTGGACACCGGCGCGGAGTTGGTGTTTTCGGTCAACGCCAGCAATGGCGATATCGTCTCGATGCGTTATCGCGGCAACGAGCTGCAGACCACCGAATCCAAGGGCTCGCATATCGCTTCCGGACTAGGCAGCGCCAGCGTGGACGCACGCGTGGTGGGTGGGGCGATCGTGGTGTCGGCCAAGGCCGGCGATCTGATCCAGTACTACATCGTCCGCAAGGGCCGCAATGCGATCTACATGGCCACCTATGCGCCAACCCTGCTACCGGTGGGCGAACTACGCTTCATTGCGCGGCTGAATGTCGGCAAGCTGCCCGCTGCGCAGCAGGAACCGGATTCCAGCGTCGGTACGGTCATCGAAGGCGAAGACGTGTTCCTGCTGCCGGATGGGCGCACCAGCTCCAAGTTCTACTCCGCACGACGGATGATGGACGACCAGGAGCATGGCGTCAGCGGCTCCGGCGTTGCGGTGTTCATGCTGATGGGCAATCGCGAGCACAGCTCGGGCGGACCGTTCTTCAAGGACATCGCCACGCAGAAAACCCGCGTGACGCATGAGCTCTACAACTACATGTACTCCGACCATACCCAGACCGAGGCGTTTCGCGGTGGCCTGCATGGCGTCTATGGCCTGCTGTTCACCGATGGCGGTGCGCCATCCAGCGCACAACGCAGCACCGATTTCATCGATGCCACCCTGGGGCTCAGCGGCTACCTGGCCGGTAGCGGGCGCGGCGGCGTCAGCGGGCGGGTGAGCGGCGTGCCGGCCGGCCAACCGGCGGTGATCGGACTGCGCAACGCGCAGGCGCAGTACTGGGCTACCGCCAATGGCAGCGGCGATTACCAGATTGCCGGGGTACGCCCGGGCCGCTACCGCATGACGCTGTATCAACACGAGCTGGAGGTGGCGCAACGCGATGTCGAAGTCTTCGCCAATGCCACCGCACAGGCCGCCTTGCAGGCGACGGTCCTGCCGGGCGCGGTGAAGTGGCAGATCGGCGTTGCCGATGGCACGCCGGGTGGATTCCGGCATGCCGACCTGCTGCCACGCGCGCATCCTTCCGACACGCGCATGCGCTGGGCCCCGCTCACCTATACCGTAGGTTCCAGCAATGCGGGCAGTTTTCCGGCAGTGCAGTGGCGCGGCATCAACACGCCCACCCGTATCGACTTCACGCTGGCAGCCAACGCGGTGCGCGCTTATCGCCTGCGCATCTTCGTTCCGCTGGCACAGGCCGGTGGGCGCCCGCAGGTCAGCGTGAATGCACGCTGGAACGGGCCGGTGCCTGCCGCGCCTACGCAGCCCAGGACGCGTGGCATCACCCGCGGCACCACGCGCGGCAACAACACGCTGTACGAGGTGGACATTCCGGCATCCGCACTGCAGACGGGCACCAACCGCATCGAGATCGGCATTGCCTCGGGATCGCCGGACAACGGCTACCTGAGCCCAGCCTTTGTGCTGGACAGCGTGCAGCTGGTGGTGCTGTAGCGCGACCGGCATGTCCTCCACCGCGCGCAGCCGCCGCGGTGGAGGACATGGATTCAGCAACAGCCCTGCGCGCGAGCAGGCAGCTATCGGCCATGCTGCCGGGCAGCTGCGGCTCACCGCGATGCCTGGCCCATGGTTCGAAAACCTCGCTGACCATGCGCCGCGGTAACCCACGATGCAGCAAGCACCGGATCACGTCGCAGCGATCGAGCCGCTCAACGACACCGTGCCCATCCCGCCGGTGACCTCGAAGCCAGCCTCCACCACCTGCAGGTACAGGTCGCTGCTGTAGCGACCATCGCTGCCACGCAAGGCCTGCAGTTTGGTCAGGAACTCCTTGACGTCCGCATTGAGGTTGCCCTTGGCCGAAAGCGGATTGCTGTTGCCGGCCGTGCCATGCGGAATGAAGGTGGACACGTAGTAGCCCGCGGCGGCGGCGTTGCCCTCCCGCAGGTCGTAGCTGATGCCACCGGAGGTGATCGCATTGGAGGGGGTGGACTCCAATGATGCATGGGAAGAACGCGCTCACGTCCCCGGCAACACGCCGCGCAGTGGGCGAACAAGGGTTGCTTCATCCAGTGCGACAACGGTTCGTCGTGCACCGAACTCCACGCACTCCCGGGGCGCGGATGGCGTCTCCATGCAAACCGGTCACCATGGTCTCGTCCGAAGTACGGCGCCTGCGCTGCAGGCGTCGCGCACACGACCATGTCATTGCTTCCACGCCGCTGACGTTCGCGGCAGCCACAGCCTGCGCCAACCATCGATGCGGTCTGCTGTTCATCGCGTCCAGCGGACCTGAACCGCCTCGGCGGCGGTCCAGGAACTGTCATCCGTGTCGGGTGTTACTTCGCATCCAGCGTGGCGCTGACCTTGGCCCAGCCGTTGCCGCGCACCACTTCGAAACCCGCTTCGGCCGCATGCAGATACATGCTGTTGTTGTAGCGGCCATCCTTGGAGCGGTTGTTCTGCAGCCAGGTCAGGAACGGCTTGGCATCGATATTGAGACTGCCGCTGGTCTTGAGCGTGGGCTGGCCGGCGGTACCGCTCGGGATGAAGGTGTAGACGTAATAACCGGCGCCGGAGTTGAAGCCTTCCCACAGATCGAAGGTGCGCCCGCCGGCGGTGATCACGTTGGTCGCGGTCACGGTGCCGATCGGCCAGGAATTGTGGTCGCCCCAGATCATCACTTCCAGCTGCGGGTTGCCTTTGCTGGTATCCCAGCGGAAGAAGATGTCGTAGGCGAAATCGCCCGCCAGGTTGCTGCCGCCGGCGCTGTACTTGAACTTGAAGGGTAACGAAGTGATCGAGGAGACCTGCTTGGGAAACAGCTTGTCGCTGGTCGGATTCCAGTCGTAGTGCCAGCCGCGCACGATCGCCGGGTAGCCGTAGAGGTTGTAGTCGGCGAAGTTGAAGGTGACGGTCAGCTCGGGGGTGCTGCCGGTCCCGAAGGTGCCCTGGATGATGTTGTTGGGATCGTTGAAGTTATTGACCCAGGCATAGTGGTTGCCAAAGATCTTGTACGGCCCGGCCAGCGCCGCCGGTGCCAGGGCCACCAGGCCGATGGCCAGCGCCGCCTTCCACCAGCGCGAGGCGCGCCGCCGGGGGCTGGGCGTCAGCGCGCCGGTCTGAGCGAGGGAGTTGGATGGGGTGGTGTGCATTGGACTCTCCATTGTGTTCGGCGCGGCGACACCGGTACGGCGTCACCGAGACCTGCCCTGTAGCGGTCGCGACCGACCCTAGCAGCGCCTGCGCGGGAGGAGCTATACCGATTCCGGCAAGGCGGGCGCGCCAAGCGCGATAGCGGGCGCCACCTGCCACCTCGAGCGTGCCCTGGTCCTCAATTCCCGCCCCTTGCGCAGGCAGGGCGTCATGTTCCGCTCAGCTGCCCAGCCCTGCCGGGTGCACCAATGCTGCACAGCCACATGCACCCGTCGTCCGATTGGGGAGGGCCGGGACGGTCGGGGGACAGGGATGCAGCCGGCGCGGAAGCTGGCGCCGCCCCTGCCGCGACGGCAGGGCGGCGACGGCGCGCCAGGTCCGCGATTGCAGGCCCGCCGGCCCAGGCATTCAGTGCATGGGTCTACGCCTGGGACCGGTTTTGCGATAGCGTTCGCACTTGGAGACGACGCAATAGCCGGAGGGGGCGACGATGCGCATCGGAATCGTGGTGGACAGTGCGTGCGACCTGCCGCAGGACTTCATCCAACGCAACAACGTGATCGTGCTGCCGATCAGCGTACGGATCGGCGAAGCCGTGCTGGCCGATCACCGCGACGAGGAAGCCACGCTGAGCTTTCTGCAGGCGCATGTCGCCGAGCGCGGGCACGAGGCCGAGACCACGCCGTTTTCGGTCAACCAGATCCGCGACCTGTTCCTGCAGCAGTTGGTGATCGACTACGACCATGTGTTCTGCCTGACCATCTCCAAGCTGCGCAGTCAGATCCACGACAACGCGATGCAGGCCAGCTTCGCGATCCTCAACGACTACAAGCCGATCCGCCAGGCTGCCGGCCATAGCTCGCCGTTCGCGCTGCGTGTGATCGACACGCTCAACCTGTTCGCCGGGCAAGGCATCACCGCGGTGGAAGCGGTACGCCTGCGCGAGCAGGGCCAGGGCGTGGCGGCGATCCGCACCCGCCTGGAACAGCTGGCCGAACACACTTATGGGTACATGATTCCGCGCGATCTGTACTACCTGCGCGCGCGCGCCCGCACCAAGGGCGATCGCAGCGTGGGCCTGATCGGCGCCGCGCTGGGCAGTGCGCTGGACATCAAGCCGGTGCTGCGCGCCTACCGCGGCGTCACCGAGCCGGTGGCCAAGCTCAAGGGCTTCGAGCCGTCGGCCGAGAAGTTGTTCGGCTTCACCGTGCGCAAGATCCGCGAAGGCCTGATGACGCCCACGGTGTGCGTGGGTTACGGCGGCGAGCTGTCCGAGCTGCATGCGCTGCCCGGCTACACCGCGCTGCAGGCTGCCTGCCAGACCCATGGCGTGGAAATGTTCGAAAGCGTGATGAGCCTGACCGGCATGGTCAACGTGGGCAAGGGCGCGCTGGCAGTGGCATTCGCCGCCGAGCCGCACAGCTTCTCCGCCTGACGCAACGGCGCGCGGGCGCCTGCGTCCTCGACGGCGTTCTCACCCGGTCTTGGCTAACGTGCCGCCGTCATTCAACGGAAGCCCGCCCATGCCTGTCAGCTACTCGATCAGCCTGCCCGACCCCAAGCTCGCCCGCGGCAGCGCACCGTCGGTGAGCTTCACCGCCAATGGCGCGGAGGCGTTCGCCGAGCAGTTGCAGGCGGCCTTGCGCGACCCGGCCTGGTTCGATCGCTGGCGCCAGCTGCAGGCCGACCCGGACGAGGTGGACCCGGCGCTGGGCATCACCGACCCGGCCGCCACGGTCACCGGCAAACAGCACGATCTACGCGTGGACCTGGTGGCCACCACCAGCATCCCCGGCGATCTGTTCAAGCAGCGCATGCAGGCGCTGGCCGGCGGTCACTGGGAAATGCGCGACGTGCGTTGACGCACGACCATCAGGGCGATGCCGCCACGCTGCCTGCGTGGCGACGCGCTCACTCTTGAACCAGTGCATGGCGCCGCCAGCGCCATTTCAGGTTGACCGCCAGCGTGCCGACCACGATCAGCGCCAGGCCCAGCCACTGCACCGGCACCAGGGCGTGGCCGTACAGCAGATAGTCCAGCAGCAGCGTCACCAGCGGATACACGAACGCCAGCACGGCGATCGTGGCCACCTGCAGATGCCGGTACGCCGAATAGAACAGCACGTACACCACACCGCTGTGTATCACGCCCAAGCCCGCTAGCCAGACCCAGTGCAGGCCCGGGTGCAGCGCGGCGCGGCTGGAAAACCCGGCCAGCAACAACGCACCGACCCAGCATTGCACCGTCACCACCGCCAACGGCCGCTCACGGCTGATGCGGCGCGACATCAACAGCGAGGCACCGCAAAGCAACGCTGCCAGCAGGGTCAGGGCGATGCCCAGCAGGTAGCCGCGATCGGCGGCCTGCCAGAGCCGCCCCGGATCGGCCGAACACGCCACCCCGACGAACGCCAGCACCGTCCAGCCCAGGTCGGCACGGCGGGTGCGCTCGCCCTGCAGCAGCGCCGCCAGCAGCAGCATCACGAACGGAAACACGTGATAGACCATGGTCGCCACGCCGATCGACGAGCGCGCCATGCCCGCGAACAAGGCCACCCAGTTCAGCACCAGCAAGACGCCGCTGACGACTGCGTTGCGCAGCAGCACACCTTCACGCCACAGCCCGCGCAACTGCCCGCCGATCAGGCCGCAGACGGTGAGAAACAACGCACCAAACAGGCAGCGATAGAACACCGCCGTCACCGGATCCTGCCCGCTCTCGTGGACGAACACGCCGACCGAGCCGATCAACACCTCTGCAATCAGCAACTGCCAGATCGCACCTCGCGCAGTGCCGGCCGCTGTCGCCCGAACAGACAAGGCGATGCTCATAGCGCAATCGTTCCCTGCAGATACTGCACAGCGCTGCCGCGCACATGCACATGCTGCGGCTCGATGCGGCATGCCAGCTCGCCACCGCGCGCAGATGCCTGCAGCGCGGTCAACTGCGTCTTGCCCAGCCTGCCCGCCCATAGCGGCGCCAGCGCGGCATGGATCGACCCGGTCACCGGGTCCTCGCTACCGCCATTGGCTGGCCAGAAGTAGCGCGAGACAAAGTCATGCCCGGTCCCTGGCGCGGTGACTGCCACATCGCGCGGCGCCAGCGCCAGCATCCGGCTCAGGTCCGGCACCACCTCCCGCACCTGATTTTCATCGGCATAGACGGCGATATACGCCTGCGCGTTTGCATAGACAGCCTGTGGCGCGATCGACAACGACGCCAACAAGGCTTGCGGCATCACCGGCAGCAATACCGGCATCTGATTAGAGCGTGTTATGAACTTTGAAATAGAGACGCGGCATTTCCAAGCATGAGGATGGAGAAGACGACGAAGTGGAGTCCGGCCAGGGTTTCCGGTAGGCGTTCGTAATCACGGGCCAGGCGTCGGAACCGATTGACCCAACCGAAACTACGCTCTACGACCCAGCGGCGCGGTAGCAATACAAAGCCCTTCTTGGCCTCCGGCAGTTTTACGACGTGCAGCTCGATGCCTTCCTCCAGCGCAGCTTCGGCCGGCCCTTCGCCGGTGTAGCCTTGATCGACGAACGCCAGTTTCACCGTCTCGCCGGTGACATACTGAACTTCCTGCGCCAGCGATCGCACCTGGGCGCGTTCCTGCTCGTTGGCTGGGGTGACCTGCACTGCCAGCAAGTGGCCGAGCGTGTCCACCGCCATGTGCACCTTGCTGCCCTTCTTGCGCTTGTAGCCGTCGTAGCCGGCACGTGGTCCGCTTTCGCATGTGGACTGCACCGTTCGGCCATCCAGGATCACAGCACTGGGCTGCCCCTGCTTGCCTTGCGCCACTCGCAAGATCGAACGCAAGTCGTTGACCATGGCCTCAAAGCAGCCGGCCTGCAACCACCGTTGGGTTTGCTGGTAGACCGCCTCCCACGGCGGAAACTCGTGGGGAATCAAGCGCCAGGGCGCTCCAGCACGCGCCATCCAGCGCAACGCGTTGAACATCAAGCGCAGGTCATACTTGCGCTGCGGTGCCTGTGGATCCATCAGCGTCAAGTAGGGTGCAGCGAAGGCCCATTCTTCATCGGAAACGTCGGTCGGATAAGGGCGTGGTGGCTTCATCCGCTTACGATAGCCGCGAAAGCCTCAAGTTCATAACACGCTCTAGGGAAGCGCAGCTCGAAGGTCTGCTCGGCCACCCGCGTCACCGCGATCTCGCCAACGGCCGGCGCACGCAGTCGCAACGGGAATGCAACCTCCTGATGCGTCGCAATCACCAACGCGCTGGCCAGGGTCGCATGCCCACAGAAGCCGACTTCCTTGCGCGGAGAAAACCAGCGAATGTCGAAGACCCCGCTTTCGTCGCGTACGAAAAATGCGGTCTCCGACAGATTGTGCTCGCTGGCAATCGCCTGCATCAGCGATTCCGGCAACCATTCCTGCAGCGGCACGACAGCCGCAGGATTGCCCTTGAAGCGCACCGTGGTGAACGCATCGACGATGAACACTGAAAGCAGCACGGCCAACCTCGCAGAAAAGAACACCCCTGGCGCACCCGCCGGGCACAGCCAGTCTGCAATGCGCCACACGACCATGACAGATTCAGATACGCTGCAAATCGACCAATACAGATGGAATGCACCGCCACATGCTTCTGTACGAATCGCTGGCCATGCAGCTGCGACAGCAGATCGAAGCGGGCACCCTGCGTGCGGGCGAGCGCCTGCCCTCGATCCGGCAACTGGCCGCCAATCACGGCATCAGCACCGCGACGGCAGTGCAGGCCTGCCTGCAGCTGGAGCGCGAAGGACGCGTGCAGGCGCGGTCGCGCTCCGGATACTTCGTGCGCGCCACCGCCTCTGCACCGCCTGTATCGGCTCCCGCCGCGCGTCGGCGCAAACCCGGCATGGTCGACAGCCCGGCCTTGCAGCGTGTACTCGACACCCTGGCGCGCAACGACCTGGTGCCGTTGCACACCGCCACTCCCGCGCCGGCGCTATTGCCGGCTGCACAGGTGGCTGCCGCCCTGTCGCGTCAGTTGCGCCGCCAACGCACCGCCGCACTGGACTACGCACCGCCACAAGGTCACCTCGCCCTGCGCCGGCAGATCGCACAACGTTACGCACACTGCGCAACCACCGTGCCATCGGAAGAAGTTGTGATCACCGCCGGGGCGATGGAAGCCATCAGCCTGGCACTGCGCACGCTTACCGCACCGGGCGATGTGGTGCTGGTGGAAACGCCCACCTACCACGGCATCCTGCAGGCGGTGGCCGCGTTACGACTCAAGGTGCTGGAAGTTCCCAACCGCGCCGGCCGTGGCATCGATGTGGCGCGCCTGGACGCGCTGCTGCAACGCACGCCGGTGCGAGCCGCCGTGCTGGTGCCCAACTTCAACAATCCCAATGGCAGCCTCACGCCCGACAGTGCCAAACGCGCGCTACTGGATAGCTGCGCGCGTCACGGCACCGTGGTGATCGAAGACGATATCTACGGCGAACTGGATTGGTCGGGCCAGCGACCACGCCCACTGCGTCACTTCGACACGCATGCCAACGTGATCACCTGCGGCTCGTTCTCCAAGGTACTGTCGCCCGGCCTGCGCGTGGGCTGGTTGCTCGGCGGCGACTGGACCGACGCCCTGGTGCGCGCCAAATACTTCTCCACCGTCGGCAGCGCCAGCCTGCCGCAATTGGCCCTGGCCGATTATCTGGCGCGACACGATTTGGAACGGCATCTGCGCAAGCTACGCCGTACCCTGGCCGACAACGGCCAACGCCTGCGCGATGCGATCATGCGCCATTGGCCCGAGGGCACGCGGCTGGGCGACCCAGCCGGCGGACTCTCGCTGTGGCTGCAATTGCCCGATGGTGGCAGTGGACAAGCCTTGTTCGAAGCCGCACTGGCCGAAGGTATCGGCACCTCCCCAGGCCATCTGTATTCCAGCCGTGGCGACTACGTTGATCATCTCCGCCTGACCTGTGGCCAGCCGTGGAGCGACATGCTGGAACGCGCGTTGCGTCGATTGGCCAAGCTTGCCGTACAGGTGGTGCGTTAGCTTGTTATCGGCATCCACTTTAAAATTGGCAATGACGTCATCACTGGTCGATACCTCTACATCGCGGCGGCCCTGACGTCCCACTGCTGCCGATCGACAGCGCGAATCAACAGCCACAGGCAAAACGTCGTCTCGCCCACCAGCACCGGCAACAAGATGCCGGGATTGATCAGCTTGGCGAAGGCAGGCGCCAGCAGCGCGCTGAACGAGGCCACCAGATAGCTGAGTGCAGCCAGCAGCATCAATCCGCCGACGAACCTGGGCAAATAGCGCGATCGCCAGATCAGCGTGCCGCTGACCAGGCAGGCAGCGCCGAAGAAGAGCAGCGCGATATTGAAGCCGATGTCATGGCCGAGCAACGCCAGTGCAGCGAGCGAAGAAGCATGCTTCGCTTCGGCCGCAGACACGCCGCCGGAAGCCAGTGGCAGCACCATCAGCTGGAACACCTTGCTCACGGCTTCCACCGCAAGCGATGCGAGATTCAAAAGGACAAACAGCAGCGCCAAGCCTTTTCCCGCAGGCCGCAGCAGCATGTATTCGATCCATAATTGCACCAGCGCGATCAGCGGCACCAGCAGATTTGCAGCCAGCCCCAACGTCCACAACTGCGCATGCTGGACGATGGCGTGGATCGTGGCGTGAGCATCGCCGGGCACAGTCAAGGCGTTCGCCACATAGCCCTCTGCCAGACCGCCCAGAACGATGACGGCCAGATACAGCGCGCCAGCGAGGCGCGCATAGAACTGCGGGCGAGCTTGAATGTCGTACGCCATGGAGTGATCCGTCTTTCCAAGTTGTGAGCCAGGCCAGCGCGCAGTCACCGCCAGCGGTCGCCGGGCACGCTGATGAACATCGAAACGACGTAGCGCCATGGAATCACGATCGGAAACACCACGACCAGCAGGCAGGCGGACAGCGTGGACCAAGTGCCGGCGTCCATCCTATCGTGCAGTAACCGAGGTGCGGCGACCATCCCGAGCCAGATCAGCTTCCATGCGATCTCGAACAGCAGCAACGGCAGCATTTTCAACGGATGGGCAAGCCCGAGCAGGGCCAGCACGCCCATCGCTCCCAGCATGCACTGCACCACGCCCTCCATCAGTTCCCAGCTGTCGTGCCGCAGCACGATGCCCGGCCAGACCTGCACACCCAGGCCGACCACGAGCAGCAGATAGCCGGCGCGCAGGCCATAGAGCCGCCAGAGCGGCACCTCGCCCGCAGTGTTCCCCAGTGCGCTGGACCCTGCAGCGCCACTGGCAGCGATCTCGGGCGCCATCATTCGACATCCTTGAGTATTTTCTCGATGCCGTCGAGGCGAATACGCATGTCGTTCAATGCGGCCTGCGTTTTTTCGGCCAGCTCGCGGTAGGCCTGGTCGTGATCGAGTTGCGCCTTGGCCTGGCGGATCACCGCAAGATACCGCATGCCGAAGATCAACAAGACCGTACCCAGTGGCAGGCAGATCGTCAAAAGATACAAGTGCTCCGACAAGGCCGTCTCCTATTTTTCCGTCTTGTCGGTCAGCGAGATCGCTGCGTCCGCAATGACCGAAGGTGAAAGTTCCAATCGGAAAGCGCTGACCTCGAAGTAGTTGAGCGCCTTCCCGTCGTGCGATACCTCGAGTTGGCTGGTCACCAGACCTGCGGCCTCGAGCTTGTTCAGATGCAGATGCAATAGCGGACGGCTGATCCCCACTACGCGCGCCAGGCTGCTGATGTAGTTACGCCCACCGGTTTCCAGCGCCGCGATGATCCTCAGCCGATGCGGATTATCCAGCGCCGAAAGAATCTCCAGCAGTCGATCTCCTGCTGTTGCCTCCCCACTTTTCATGCGTAAGAAATATCTGACAGGTGCAGCCATGTCAAGCATTGCAGACGACTTCTTGCAGGATCGCGCTGCTTCAGCGACGGAGCCTGGCTGGCGGTATCAGACAGGCGGCCGGCGTCGTCTGGACGCGATAGTTGCTCGACCAACTGTGGCTGACAACACGTTGCGAGCGGTCGTCAGGTGGGTGCGGGCGGCGCGGAGGAACCGCAGTGTAGGTGTGGTACATGCCGCACCGAGCACCGGCCGCGCCCGCCTGGCGGTGGGAGCAGTCGTTTTGTTAGCTGCTCCAGGACACGCGCGCAAGGCGCTGCATCACGTTGCCGTGCGAGCCAGGTAGTGGCATGGACACGCAGCATGCGTGCGGTACACGCACGCTGCAATGCAGGCCAGTGCCATCGCGCATGACGGCGTTCAATGCGAACGCTCGAGCGCAAGAACGCTGCCCCTCTTCCGCTGAGAGAGGGGCTTGGGTGAGGATACGAGGCGAAACCATCGTCACTTTCAGACTGCACGAGGCTCCGCCAGCAGCTCGTCCGCCCCTGTCGGGCATCTTCCCCAGAGGGAAGAAGAAAAACCAGGTCGCCGCTTTATTCGTGGCAGCAGACCACACCACGCAGCAACGCCACACACACTATCGTGCGCCGCTCCATCGCACATGCTCACCACTCACTCAACCAGCAGCTAGGCACGCAATGAAACAATCAACCACGCAACACCGCAGCATGATGCGCAATATGCTCGCCGATAAAGCTCGAGATGAAGTAATAGCTGTGGTCGTAACCAGGCTGCAGCCGCACTGTCACCGGATAACCCGCAGCCTTGGCCGCTTCTTCAAATAGCGCGGTTTTCAGCTGAGTCTCAAGAAACTCATCTGCGTCACCCTGATCGATCAACAGTGGCAAGCGCTCCTGCGCCTGTGCGATCAATGCGGTGGCGTCATACGCCTTCCAACTGTCGCGATCCTCGCCCAGATACTGCGCAAACGCTTTTTCGCCCCAGGGCACCTGGCTCGGCGCCACGATCGGCGAAAACGCCGACACGCTGCGATAGCGCCCCGGGTTCTTCAATGCAATGGCCAGCGCGCCATGCCCGCCCATCGAGTGGCCGCTGATGGCGCGCGCACCGGTGGTGGCGAAATGGGCCTCGATCAGCGCCGGCAATTCATTCACCACATAGTCGTACATGCGGTAGTGCGCCACCCACGGCTGCTGCGTGGCATCGACGTAGAAGCCGGCGCCCTTGCCGATGTCGTAGCCTTCCGCATCGGCCACATCGTCGCCGCGCGGACTGGTGTCCGGCGCCACCAGGATCACGCCGTGCTCGGCGGCATAGCGCTGCGCGCCAGCCTTGCTGATGAAATTCTGTTCGGTGCAGGTCAAACCGCTGAGCCAGTACAGCACCGGCAATGGGCCATCGGCCGCCTGCGGCGGCAGGTAGACACCAACCTGCATGCTGCACGCCAGGCTCTGCGACTGATGCCGATATACATCCTGCCAGCCGCCGAAACAGGCGCGATGTTCGATACGTTCCATGAAGATTCCTTACGAAGAGAAGACCCTGCAGCCGGATCGCCGGCCGCAGGGTTGGACCATCAATGCAGCAAACCCTTCCTGCGTGCCACGTGGGCCGACAAGGCATCCATCAACGCCGGCGACAGGCAGTCGTAGGGCGGCAAGCCCAACTCGGTCAAACGTGCGCGCACCCCATCCATCTGCTCCGGCGGCGTGCCGGTTTCGATGATGGACGAGACGAAGGCCGCAAAGCCCGGCGCCGACCACCCCTGCTGCCTGGACAACTCGGTGTGCACGAAATCCAGCCCGTAGAACGCATGCTCCTTGTTCTCGATGCGGCCGAACAGGTGCACACCGCAACCGGTGCAGGCATGGCGCTGGATCGCCGCGCTTTCGTCGACGATCTTCAGCTTTTCTTCGTGCGCGGTCACCTTGACCTTGTCCCGCGGCGCCACCGCGATCACCGAAAAGGTCGCGCCCTCGGGTTTCCAGCATTTACTGCAGCCGCATGCATGGTTGTGCGCAGTCTGCGCACCCACTTCCACCGTCACCTTGTCCGTGGCGCAGTGGCACTCCAGGGTTCCCCCCTGAAAGTTCTCTGCACCGCCTCGCGCAACACCACCATCTACCGAAGGATGAATCGACACAGTCGTCATTACGCCCCTCCCGGAGTCTCGGGTACCACGTGCGCGGAAGCGGCCGCGCGCCGCTCCTGGCCATTCGGTCAGAAATGAATCACGGTGCGGATCGACTTGCCTTCATGCATCAGGTCGAAGGCGTGGTTGATCTCGTCCAGCGGCAGGGTGTGGGTGATGAACGGATCCAGGTCGATCTCGCCCTTCATCGACTGCTCCACCATGCCCGGCAATTGCGTGCGGCCCTTGACCCCACCGAATGCGGAGCCGCGCCATACGCGCCCGGTCACCAGCTGGAACGGACGGGTGCTGATTTCCTGGCCGGCACCGGCCACGCCGATGATCACGCTCTCGCCCCACCCCTTGTGGCAGCACTCCAGCGCCGAACGCATCACGTTGACGTTGCCGATGCACTCGAAGCTGAAATCCACCCCGCCATCGGTCAGCTCGACGATCACCTCCTGGATCGGCTTGTCGTAATCCTTCGGGTTGATGCAGTCGGTGGCGCCCATGCTGCGCGCCAGCTCGAACTTGCCCGGATTGGTATCGATGGCCAGGATGCGCCCGGCCTTGGCCTGCACCGCGCCCTGGATCACCGCCAGCCCGATGCCGCCCAAACCGAATACCGCCACGCTTTCGCCCGGCTTGACCTTGGCGGTGTTGTGCACCGCACCGATGCCGGTGGTGACACCGCAACCGAGCAGGCACACCTTTTCCAGCGGCGCGTCCGGGTTGACCACCGCCAGCGAGATCTCCGGTACCACGGTGTATTCGCTGAAGGTGCTGCAGCCCATGTAGTGGTAGATCGGCTCGCCGTTATAGGAGAAACGGGTGGTGCCGTCCGGCATCAGGCCCTTGCCCTGGGTGGCGCGCACCGCCTGACACAGGTTGGTCTTGCCGGACAGGCAGAACTTGCACTTGCGGCATTCGGCCGTGTAGAGCGGAATGACGTGGTCGCCGACCTTGACGCTGGTGACGCCTTCGCCCACCTGCTCGACGATGCCGCCGCCTTCGTGGCCCAGCACGGAGGGAAAGATGCCTTCCGGGTCGTCACCGGACAGGGTGAAGGCATCGGTGTGGCACACGCCGGTATGGGTGATGCGGACCAGCACTTCGCCGGCCTTCGGCGGTGCGACGTCGATCTCGACGATTTCCAGCGGCTTGCCGGGCCCGAATGCGACTGCTGCACGGGATTTCATGGATTAACGCTCCTGACAGGGATGTTCGGGACGGGCGCGGCGATGCCGGCCCGGTGGGAGTTCACTTGAGGTAGGACCGGACCAGACCGAGCAGGTCCTGCACCCGCTCGGCACGTTGCGCATCGGACGCGGCGGCATGCCCGAAGTCTTCACGGATATGCGCTTCGAGCACCTGCGACATCAGCCCATTGACGGCCCCCCGGATCGCGGCGATCTGCTGTAGCACCGGAGCGCAGTCTGCGCCCGACTGCAGCGCGCGCTCAAGCGCGTCGCACTGTCCACGCAAGCGCCGTACCCGCGCCAGTGCGCGTTTCTTTTCCAGCGGCGAATGCGGCATGCCGGCCCTCGATCCAGGATACTGGGGGGCAGTATAGAGAAATCCGGAGAAAAAGCGATGTGGATGCGTGCAATGTTTCCGTCTGCAGAGATCGAGCGATGAACGGCGATGGCGTTCCCTGCAGCGCCACCTTGCATTGACCCTCCCTGTCGAGGCACCCCGCTACTGCATTGCCGCACGCGCCTGCGCAGCGCGTCATGCAGCGAACTCTAGCCACTGAGGAACACCTCGCGCCCCGCTTGAACGGCCTGCAGACATCGCGCAAGCGCTGCAGGTAAGGCAAACAAGTTGGCGCGCTACCACAGCAGGAGCAAACGCCGGTCCAGCCGCGGCAGCCCGCACTGCAGGGGCGTCCTCCGGCCAACATTGAGGCTTCGATCTGGCTGTCGCCCTGGACGCTGGGCACTGCTGCCTTGGGCATGCCGTCGATCGGCCGGCATGCCCCCGCCATCTTCGCTGCGCAGGGCCAGGCCGACATCGGAGCCACCGCCGGTGGTCTCGGCGGGATCGGCGCGCTGCCGTTCTGGGGCGCGAGCGCGTGGTGGTGGTGGCTGGCGGTAGTGATCACGACCCGTTGTTTCCGCGCCGAGGTGCCGTTCAATCTCGGCTGGTCGGGCTTTCGGGCGTGCACGCGGCAGCCGGCCTGATACCCGGCACCGCCCGCTAGCTGGCGTTCCCCGACTCCCTCGGCACGGTGCTGGCCGTGGCGATGGCGGCGCTATGGGCGGTTGCGGCGAACAGGACAGCGCCGGGCGCGTCTCGCGGCGACCGGTTCACCTCGCCTTGTCCAGCCGATGCGCAGCGAGATACCGCTGCGCCGTGCGCCATGTCGTTGCCAGTGGCAGGCGATTCGCCAGCCGCTGCCCGACGCGTACAACTGCGATGGCAGACGCTCACCCAGCCGACTGCCGCGGTCCATCAACGTTCGACGACCACCGGTGCCGCACCGGCCGCCGCCTCGGCGGCGTGCTCGGGTAGCGAGGCCAGAACCGCAGCGCGGAATCGCGCCGGAAAGGCGCCGTCATTGGCCTGGTAGAACGCGCGGGCATTGGCCGACAGCTGATCGAGCGCTGTCTGGGACAGGGCCAGCGCAGCTTCCACGGCGTGCGCAATGCCGGCCCCATCGACGTAGTAATACGACGCCAGGCGCCGCTGGCGCACCTCGGCGACCGGGATCAGCACGCCATGCCCGGGCCTGACCAGCTCGTTCATCGGCTCGCCATCGGTGGCCAGGGTGACTGCCCCCACGCTCAACGCTTCCATCAGGTAATGCCCGAAGCCTTCCGCTTCCGAGGGGCAGATATGGAACAGATGGGCGTTCTGCAACCGGCGCAGTTCGGCGTCGTCCAGGTAACGGACCCGGTGATCGATATTGGGCGCGACCACCGGTTTGCCGGCGGTGCGCGGGTTCTGCACCACGGTCAGCAACGGCCACTCCGGATGCTGCTTCCAGGTCTCCAGCAATACCCGGGTGCCCTTGGCGGTACTGCGCCCGGCCAGATGGAAAAACGCGCGCTGGCGCGGCACTTGCGCATCGAAGCGGTCCGGGCTGGTGAAGCCGATGTAGCGCGTGGCGCAGCCCAGGGTCTGGAAGATCCGCTCGGCGTGGTGGGTCTTGCACAGCACCGCATCGAACTTCGGCAACAACGGCAACCACTTGGGCAGCAGCCATTCCGGGTTGGGCACCAGCAGGTTGCGCTGCCCCAACGGCAGGCAGCGCGCATAGACGCGCTCGGAAAAGATCTGCAGCGGCACCCGACCGAACAGGGCGCGGCTGGCCCACAACCGCGCCTCGCGTCCGGTGTCCTGCAGCCGCTGGCTGGTGAACCCGACCTCCTGCACCGGCACGCCGCCGGCGCGCAGAGTCTGTGCCATCAGCACCATGTCGCGGGTCAGGCCCACGCCATTGTCGCGGCTGATCACCCGCATCATCGGAAATGCCTTGTCATGCGCACGCTCATCACCGGGATGGCACAGTGCCGAAGCGATGATGTCCTGCGTGATGTCTCGTCCCGTCATGTCGCTTTGCACGTGTGCCAATGGTTGACAAATTCGATCATTATGATGGCTGTTCCAGCCATGTTCCTGCGAGCATCATGTATCCGGCAGCCTCAGCCTCCACCCTGCGCGGGCCAGCGTCCCTGCCACCGATGACGACTTCCATGGACCCGCAACAACCCCGTGTTCTCGTGGTCGACGACGACCCCGACCTGCGCAAGCTGATCGGCGAGTTTCTGAGCGCCCATGGCTACCAGGTGGACGTGGCCGAGAACGTGGCGGACATGCGCACCAGCATGGTGCGGCAGCGCCCGGATCTCATCGTACTCGACGTGATGATGCCTGGAGAAGATGGGCTGAGCGCGGCCCGCGCCCTGGCCAGCGAGCGCGGTTCACCGGCGGTCATCATGCTCAGCGCGCTGGGCAACGATACCGACCGCATCATCGGCCTGGAAGTGGGCGCCGACGACTACCTCGCCAAACCCTGCAATCCGCGCGAATTGCTGGCCCGCGTGCGTGCGCTGCTGCGCCGCAGCCAGGCCAGCAGCGAACAGTCCGATCAATGCGGCAACGTCTACGAATTCGCCGGCTGGCGGCTGGACGTGGTGCGGCGCGACCTGCGCGACCCCACCGGCATCTTCATCAATCTGTCCGACGGCGAATTCGCCCTGCTGCGCACCTTCGTCGAGCACCCGCAGCGGGTACTCAGCCGCGACCAGCTGCTGGACTATGCCCGTGGCCGCGACACCGACGTCTACGACCGCGCCATCGACAGCCAGATCAGCCGTCTGCGCCGCAAGATCAATGAGCGCGTCCATACCGAGTTGATCCGCACCGTACGTAACGAGGGCTATATGCTGCTGCCGAGCGTCTCGCGCCTGTGAGCAAGCCGGCACGGCGCGGGCTGTCGATCTTTGCCCGTACCTTCGTGCTGCTGGCGGTGGCCCTGCTTACCGCCCAGATCATCGGTATCGCCCTGCTGGTGATGCGGACCCCGGTGTACGAGCCTCCGGTGCATCCGCCGGAGGTGGTGGCGCTGCTGTCCACGCGCATGCCGGCCGGCACCCAGACCCTGAAGGTCCGCGATGGCGCGCAGGCGCCGACACCGCCTGCGGACCAGGTCCGCGACCCGTTCGCGGAAATGCTGCTTGCCCATTGGCTGGATGTCGACAAACGTCACGTGCGGTTCTACCGCAGCGCAGAGGATCGCGACGGCCCGTTCGCCGACGGTGGCCAGCTTCCGCGTATGCCGGCGCCGCACCGCGGCACCGAGGCCGAAAGCCGCGAGAGCGCGCCGTCGATGGCGCCCCGATGGCCCCCCGACCGCGCGGCCGACGCAGCCCCCGTCGGCAACGCGCCGCACCCGGACCAGGCGCCCGAGGACTGGGAAAGCGAACGACTGACCCCCGGCGTACCGCTGCTCGATGGCTTCACCGCCGCCCTGCAGCAGCCCGATGGCCGCTGGCGCACGGTGGAATCGCCGCGCCGGCAGCTGTCGGCCGAGTTCAAGACCCATATCGTGCTGCTGTTCCTTGCCGGCCTGCTCGCCAATGTGCCGCTGGCCTGGTGGTTCTCGCGCGCGTTGTCGGCGCCGATCAAGCGCTTTGCCGAAGCCGCCGACCGGCTGGGCCGCAATCCCCACGCTGCCGCCCTGCAGCGCAGCGGTCCGCCGGAGATCGTGCGTGCGGCCGATTCGTTCAACGCGATGCAGGGCCGCCTGAATCGCCTGATCAACGAGCGCACCCACATGGTCGCGGCGATCGCGCACGACCTGCGCACGCCGCTGGCACGGTTGTCGTTTCGCCTGGACGACCTGCAACCGCCGCTGCGCGACAAGGCGCTGGCCGATATCGACGAGATGAAGGCGATGATTTCCGCGGCGCTGGATTTCATCCAGAACGATCGCCATCGCGGCGAACGCGCACCGCTGGATCTGCGCCTGCTGGTGGAAAGCGTGGTCGACAACGCCGCCGATATCGGCGCCGACGCCGCACTGCTGCCCGGCCCGGCGATCACCCTGGAAGGCGATCCGCTGGCGTTGCGCCGGGCGGTGATGAATCTGCTCGAAAACGCCTTGAAATACGGCAGGAGCGCACGCCTGCAGTTGCAGCGCGACGGCGAGGATGGGGTGCTCTGGATCGACGATGACGGCCCTGGCATCGATCCCACCCAGCGCGAACAACTGCTGCTGCCGTTCGTGCGCGGGGAATCCTCGCGCAACCGCGGCACCGGCGGCATCGGCCTGGGACTGTCGGTGGCGCACAGCATCGTGCTGGCCCATGGCGGCGACCTGCGCCTGGACAATCGCGCCCGCGGCGGCCTGCGCGTGACCGTGCGCCTGCCGTGCATGCCGGAGCGGCGCTGACCTCGCCAAAGCCGGTCGCTCACTGGGGGCTCAGACCGATCACCTCGGGTGGACCGTGAGGATCAGCACCCGGCTTCAGCCCTGCCCGCGAGTCGGCAGCCCTTGCGATGACGACTCAGACAGCTGACACCACGTGGCGAGCAGTCGTCAGATGCGGGGGACGGCGCGCTCGAAACCGGGACTGACGAAGAGCCCATGCCGATTCCGGACAACGCCCGCGCCCGCCTGGCGGCTGTGCAGCCGTTCTGTTCGCTGTCTTCAGTGGAAACAGTTGCAAGCGCGCTGCGCCGCCCCCGGCGTGTTCCACGTCAAGACCCGGCCAGAGGCGCGGCAATGCCAGCACGTCCGGCACTGCCTGCCTGGATGCTCAGTACGCGAACTCGCGGAACACGCGATCGATATCGCCCTTCCATGCGCCGTGATACAGCGCCAGCTTGCGCTCGGCGGCAGTGACGCCGCTCTCGGCGATCTCGGCGATCACATCCAGAAAGCCGGTCTCGTCCTGGCCATCGCGGTTCAGGCGCGCGCGTCGGCGCAGCCCCTCGCGGGCGATGTTGACCGCCTCCACCGCCAGGTCGCGCACGGTGCCATTACGGAACGGCAGCCCCAGGGCATGCCGGGGCACGCCGTCGCGCAGCGCGTGGCGTTCGGCGGTGCTGAACTCCTTGACCAGGTCCCAGGCCGCATCCAGCGCGGTGTCGTCGTAGAGCAGGCCCACCCAGAACGCCGACAGCGCGCACAGGCGATTCCATGGGCCGGCGTCTGCGCCGCGCATTTCCAGATATTTCTTCAGGCGCACTTCCGGGAAGGCGGTGGTCATGTGGTCGGACCAGTCGCGCAGCGTCGGCAACGCGCCCGGTAGGGCCGGCAGCTTGCCTTGCATGAAGTCGCGGAAGCTCTGCCCGCTGGCATCGTGATAGACGCCATTGCGGTACGAAAAATACATCGGCACATCCAGCAGATAGTCGACGTAACGCTCGTAGCCGAAGCCGTCTTCGAACACGAAATCCAGCATGCCGGTGCGGTCGGCGTCGGTGTCGGTCCAGATATGCGAGCGGTAGCTCAGGTAACCGTTGGGCTTGCCCTCGGTGAACGGCGAGTCGGCGAACAGCGCGGTGGCGATCGGCTGCAGCGCCAGCGAGACGCGGAACTTCTTGGCCATGTCCGCTTCGGTGGCGTAGTCCAGGTTGACCTGCACCGTGCAGGTGCGCGTCATCATGTCCAGGCCGAGCGAGCCGACCTTGGGCATGTAGTTCTTCATGATCTGGTAGCGGCCCTTGGGCATCCACGGCATCTGGTCGCGGCGCCACTTCGGCTGGAAGCCCATGCCCAGGAAGCCGAGCTGCAACTCGCCGGCGACCTGCGCCACTTCGTCCAGATGGGTGCCGGTTTCCACGCAGGTGTGGTGCAGCGTTTCCACCGCCGCGCCGGAGAGTTCCAGCTGGCCGGCCGGCTCCAGGGTCACCGAGGCCCCGTCGCGCAGCAACGCGATGGTGCGGCCGTTTTCCTGCACCGGCTCCCAGCCGAAGCGGGTCAGCCCGGTCAGCAAGGCCTCGATGCCACGCGGGCCATCGAACGCTGGCGCACGCAGGTCGTCCAGCTGGAAGCCGAACTTTTCGTGCTCGGTACCGATGCGCCAGTCCGTGCGGGGCTTCTCGCCGGAGGCCAGCACCTGGACCAGTTCCGCGCGTTCGGTGATCGGCGTTTCGGCAACGTGGCTGGGACTCGACAAGGGCAGGCTCGCAAACGAAAGGGGTGGGACGATGTGGGGATACTCCCCAGCCACCGCAAGGCCCGCACTATACCCGCAGGGCCTGGAACAATTGCCGCTACCGGCCGGGTCTGAGATTTCCATCCATGCGCATGGTGCGCTCCGCCCATGGCCCGCGCGGACCCATCGCAACGGCCGCAGTGGGAACGCGCCGCCGACCGCACCGGCGCACAGCGGTCACCGCCAGCAAACGGGGCTCAGGCCATGCGTCCATGCCCGGATGAGGTGGATACAAACGGTGAGAACAACCGGCGAACACCCGTTCGCCGTCGTGCATTGCACCAAAGCGCCGCGGCCAGGACCGCCGCCGGCATCATTCGGTGGCGGGCGTTTCCACGTCCAGGCCCAGCCAGCCGCCGACGATGCCGCGCAGTTCGTCCACGCCCTGGCGCGATTCGCCCGAATAGGTCTGCACGGTCACGCTGTCGCCAAAGCGCGAGGCCACTTCCTTCTTGACCTTCTGCAGGGTCTGCATCTGCTGGCCACGGCCGAGCTTGTCGGCCTTGGTCAGCAGGCCGTGCGCAGGCAGGCCGCGTTCGGCGGCGTAACCGAGCATCTGCAGGTCGTAGTCCTTGAGCGGGTGGCGGATGTCCATCACCACCACCAGCCCGCGCAGCGCCTCGCGGGTGCGGAAATAGCGGTCGATGAAGGCCTGCCAGTGCGCCTGCAGGTCCTGCGGCACCTTGGCATAGCCGTAACCGGGCAGATCCACCAGATAGCGCTCGGGCTGGATCTGGAAGAACACCAGCTGCTGGGTGCGGCCGGGGGTCTTGGACACGCGCGCCAGCGAGTTCTGGCGGGTCAGCGCATTGAGCGCGCTGGATTTTCCGGCATTGGAGCGGCCGGCGAAGGCCACCTCGTGGCCGCCATCGTCAGGCAGTTGCCGGGCGTTGTGGGCGGACAGGTGGTAGCGGGCTTGTTCGATAAGGAGCGACATCCCCCTAGGATCGCACGTTCGGCGTCCGCCGGTTTTGCTGCACTGTTCGTTGACCCTGGCGCAAAGGCGTGTCGATAATCCGGGCACGCCTGCCACTGCCAGTACCCAATGCGCGCGGGCCGGGTCCATACGGAGCTTTAGCTGATGCGCCATGCTCGTGTGCTAGTCCTCGCCGCCCTCGCCGTGCCGGTCATTGCGGCCGTGGCGTTCGCGCAATCGGCGGTCACGCCGATCCCCGATCCGCCACCCGTGCGCGTTGCGCCGCTGGAGGTGGACCTGGCCAAGACCACCTGGGGCGACGCCAAGGCTGGCCAGACCAAGGCCGCCGCGTGTGCGGCCTGCCATGGGCCGGACGGCAATCCGGCGGTGGCCATGTATCCGCGCATCGCCGGGCAGACCGAGCGCTACGTGGCGCATCAGGTGGCGCTGATCGCCAGCGGCGAGCGCAATACCGGGATGTCGGCGGTGATGGTGCCCTTCGTCAAGGACCTCACCGCGCAGGACATGCGCGACCTGGGCGCCTACTTCGCCACCCAGAAGTCCGCCGCCGGCGTGGCCGACGACGCGATGATCGCCGAGGGCCCGTACCAGGGCATGAAGTTCTACGAGGTCGGCGAAAAGCTCTACCGGAGCGGCGACATTGCGCGTGGCGTGCCGGCCTGCATGGCCTGCCATGGTCCGTCCGGCGGCGGCAATCCGGGCCCGGCCTACCCGCGCCTGGGCGGCCAGCATGCCGACTACGTGGCGCGGCGCCTGAAGGAATACCAGGCTGGCACCACCCAGCAGCGCGATCCGGCGCTGTTCAATATCATGGCGCAGGTGGCGCGCCCGCTCACCGAGCAGGAGATCCAGGCGCTGTCCAGCTACCTGCAAGGCCTGCACGACCGCGCCGACGATGCGGCGGCCGCACAGCTGCCTGCCGCGGCGCCGGCGCGCTCATGAGGCCGGCATGCTCGTGAGCTAGGCTGCGCCACTGCCTTACCGTGTCACGACGCCGGTCCCGCGACCGGCGTCGTCGTTTCCCGCCTTCCCTCGCATCCCCACGGAGCCTGCATGAACCTGTTTTCCCGTTTGTCCCTGCTGTTGTTGATCCTGGTGCCGCTGGCGGCCTGTGCCGCCGACAAGAAGGCGGCGCCGGTCGAAGGCGAGGACTACACCCTGATCGACGGCGGCCAGCCGTATGCGCCACTGGCCGGCAAGGTCGAAGTGGTGGAAGTCTTCGGCTACACCTGCCCGCACTGCGCGCATTTCGAACCGGTGCTGGAAGCCTGGGCGGCCAGGCAGCCGTCCTACGTGCGCTTCACTCCGGTGCCGGCGGCGTTCGGCGGCTTCTGGGATGCGTTCGCGCGCGCCTACTTCACCGCCGACATCCTTGGCGTGGCCAAGCGCAGCCATCGCGCCATGTTCGACGCCATCCACGAAAAACAGAGCGTGCCGACCCAGAACGTCTCCCCGGACGAACTGGCGGTGTTCTATGCCGACTACGGCGTGCCGCAGCAGCGCTTCGTGGACACTTTCAAGAGCGAGGCGGTGGATGCCAGGCTCAAGGCCGCCCGCGAGTTCGCGCTGCGCAGCAAGCTGTCCGGCACCCCGGCGCTGATCGTCAACGGCCGCTACCTGATCGGCGCGCGCAATTACCCGGACATGCTGAAGATTGCCGACTATCTGATCGCCCGCGAACACGCCGCGCCGGCCAAGCGCTGAACCACGTAACCGTCACCGACGGCCGCCCGTGGCATCATGCGCCCCGCGGCCGCCCGGCCCTTTCCTCGCCCCACGCTGGAGATTCCATCCGATGAAGACCCGCTTCGCCCTGACGCTGATGGCGCTGCTCCCGATCCTGGTCGCCTGCAAGGCCCAGGACGGCTCGTCCGACACCGCACCTGCCGCCACCACGCCTGCGGCCGAGCCGGCGCCCGCTCCAGCCGCTGCGACGCCGGCGGCCGAGCCGGCGGCCACGCCCGCGGCTGGCGACAGCGCCACCACCCCGGCCGCGGCCGCCGCCGCCCCGCGCGCACCCAATGGCCCGGAGCCGGTCGCCGGCACCGACTATGTGGATATCGAAAATGGCCAGCCTTACCAGCAGGCCGCCGGCAAGATCGAAGTGGCCGAAGTGTTTGGCTATGTCTGCCCTGCCTGCAATGCGTTCCAGCCGCTGATCGGGCCGTGGAAGGCCGGCCTGCCGTCGGACGTGCATTTCGTCTACGTACCGGCCATGTTCGGCGGCCCGTGGGATGACTATGGCCGCGCCTTCTATGCCGCCGAAACCCTGGGCGTGCAGGAAAAGACCCACGAGGCGCTGTACAAGGCCATCCACGTCGAACAGACCCTCAAAGGCGAGCGCGGCAAGGATTCGGTGCAGGACATCGCCGCGTTCTACGCCAAGTACGGCGTGGACGCCAAGACATTCATCGACACCATGGCCAGCTTCGGTGTGTCGGCCAAGACCAATCGCGCCAAGCAGTTCGCCACCCGCAGCAAGATCACCGGCACGCCGTCGCTGATCGTCAACGGCAAGTATCTGGTCAAGGGCCAGAGCTTCCCGGACATGCTGCGCATCGCCGATCACCTGATCGCGCGCGAACGCGCCACGCTGGCCAAGTGAGCCGGGCGTTCGCCATCCCGTGAACGCACCGGATTCGCGCACCCTGCGGGTGCTGACCGCCAATATCCAGGCCGGCTCCAGCACCCGCCGTTACAGCGATTACGTGACCCGCAGCTGGTCGCATGCCCTGCCGCTGGGCCGCAAGCGCAGCAGCCTGGACAGCATCGCCAAGCTGGCCGGCGACCGCGACATCGTCGGCCTGCAGGAAGCCGACCCGGGGAGCCTGCGCTCGGGCTTCACCAACCAGACCCACTATCTGGCCGAGCGCGCCGGCTTCCATTACTGGAGCCACCAGCCCAACCGCCGCATGGGCGGGGTGGCCTCCAGCGCGAACGGCTTGCTCAGCAAGCTGGAACCGCTGGAAGTGCAGGACCATGCCCTGCCCGGCCGCATCGGCGGGCGCGGCATCCTGCTGGCCAAGTTCGGGCAGGGCCGCGACGGGCTGGCGGTAGCGGTGGCGCATCTGTCGCTCGGCGCCAACTCGCGCATGGCGCAGCTGGCCTTCATCGCCGAACTGTTGTCCGAGCATCCCAACGTGATGTTGATGGGCGACTTCAACTGCGTGGCCGACCGCCCGGAAATGCAGGCCCTGTATCGCCACACCCGATTGCAGCCTCCCGGTTGCGTGGTGCACACCTTTCCCAGCTGGCGACCGGATCGCGCCATCGACCACATCCTGGTCAGCGACAGTCTGGTGATCGAACATACCGAGGCCATTCCTGCCGCCTTTTCCGACCACCTGGCGGTCGGCATGGATGTGCGCGTTCCACTGCAGTTGCTGCGCTGACGCACGCAAACTGCCGACCGGGTCGCACCGGCGAACTCGACCGATGACACCCCCTCGACACCGCCCATGCGATAACGCAGGCGGTTTTTGGTGGGAGCACAGCACGTGACACGCAGCGTATGAGTGCGTCGGCATGAGTGCGGTCGAACCGACGTCGTCGCCGGTACGCACGCTGCGACCGGTGTTCTTGCTGGCGGCAGCCGTCGTCTGCACGTTTGCGTTGCTGGTGTCGCTGTTCCCGCTGCAGGCAGGCAGCGTGCTGCTGGATGCGCAGACCTGGGCCTCACGCAACGTGGGCTGGTACTACCTGCTGGCGATGACGCTGTATCTGCTGTTCGTACTGGGCACCGCGCTGTCCAGCTACGGCAACATCAAGCTCGGCGCCGACCACGACGAGCCGGAATTCAGCTACCTCTCCTGGGCCGGCATGCTGTTCGCCGCCGGCATCAGCATCACGCTGTTCTTCTTCTGCGTCTCCGAACCGCTGACCCATTATCTGCAGCCGCCGCAGGGCGGCACCGGCAACGGCGAGGCGTCCGCACGCCAGGCGATGCAGCTGCTGTTCCTGCATTGGGGCCTGCATGGCTGGGGCGTGTTCGCGCTGGCGGCGATGGCGCTGGCGTACTTCGCGTTCCGGCACAACCTGCCGCTGGCCCTGCGCTCGGCGCTGTACCCGCTGATCGGCAAGCGCATCAACGGGCCGATCGGTTACACCGTGGACGCGCTGGGCATCGTGGCGACCGTGTTCGGCATCGGTGCGGACATGGGCTTTGGCGTGCTGCATCTCAACGCCGGGCTGAGCACCTTGTTCGAGGTGCCGCATACGCACTGGGTGCAGGTCGCACTGATCGTGGCGATGATGGGCGCGGCGATCGTGGTGGCGGTGTCCGGCGTGGAAAAAGGCGTGCGCTGGATGTCGGACATCAACATGCTGCTGGCGATCGCGCTGCTGTTGTTCATGCTGTTCGCCGGCCCAACCCAATACCTGCTCAACGCCTTGATGCAGAACCTGGGCGACTACCTGGGCAGCGTGGTCGGCAAGAGCTTCGATGTCTATGCCTATGGCGGACGCGCCGACTGGCTGGGCAACTGGACCGTGTTCTATTGGGCGTGGTGGATCGGCTGGGCCCCGTTCGTGGGCCTGTTCATCGCGCGCATCTCGCGCGGGCGCACCATCCGCGAATTCGTGCTGGGCGTGTTGCTGATCCCGCTGGGATTTACCCTGGCCTGGCTGTCGATCTTCGGCAACAGCGCGCTGGACCAGGTGCTGCACTACGGCCACGGCGCCTGGGCGCAACAGGCCATCGATACGCCACAAACCGTGTTGTATTCGCTGTTGCAGAGCTACCCGTGGAGCCGCACGGTGATCACCGTGACAGTGGCGATCAGCTTCGTGTTCTTCGTGACCTCGGCCGACTCCGGTACCGTCGTGCTGTCCACGCTATCCTCGCATGGCGGCGAACCGCACGACGACGGCCCGCGCTGGCTGCGCGTGTTCTGGGGCGTGCTCACCGCCGTGGTCACCGCCGGTCTGCTGCTGGCCGGCAGCATGGACGCATTGAAATCGGCCGTGGTGCTGGCCTCGCTGCCGTTTTCTGCCGTGCTGCTGCTGATGGCCTGGGGCTTGTCGCGTGCGCTCAGCGAGGAATCGCAACGCAAACGCGCGCAGCTGTACAGCCCCAGCCCGTTGATCGGGCAATCGCGTCATCACGGTGGCTGGCGTCAGCGCCTGGGCCAGGCGATGCACTTCCCGGCGCGCGACGAGGTGTATCGCTTCATGCACGACCAGGTGCGCCCGGCCATCGAAGCGGTCGCCGCCCAGCTGCAGGAAGAAGGCTGGAAGGTCAGCAGCCGGATCGACGATGGCGACATGGAGATCAGCGTCGACCACGGCGAGCAGCAAGGCTTCCGTTACCAGGTAGTGATGCGCGGCTATCTCACCCCGTCCTTCGCCGCGCAGCGCTTCCGCAACCAGCGCTACTACCGCGCCGAAGTCTATCTGTACGAAGGCAGCCAGGACTACGACCTGGTCGGCTATAGCCGCGAACAGATCATCAACGACATCATCGATCAATACGAGCGTCACCTGCAGTTCCTGCACCTCACCCGTTGAAGGTGCATCTGCGGCGAGCATTCCACAGGAGGTTTGTCATGCCACGTTTTCCCGACCAGCTGCTGTACATCGGCGGCCGTTACGTTCCCGCCCGCGGCGGCCACACCTTCGAAGTGACCAACCCGGCCACCGGCGAGGTGCTGGCCAATGTGCACAACGCTGGCGCCGACGATCTGGAGGCGGCGGTCGACAGCGCCAAGGCCGGCCAACGGCAATGGGCGGCACTGACCACGGTGGAGCGCTCGCGCATCCTGCTGCGTGCGGTGGCGCTGCTGCGCGAACGCAACGATGCGCTGGCCGAGCTGGAAACGCTCAACACCGGCAAGCCGCTGAGCGAAACCCGCAGCGTGGACGTGGTGACCGGTGCCGACGTGCTGGAGTACTACGCAGGCGTCGCGCAGGCATTGCAGGGCGTGCAGGTCCCGCTGCGCGAAAGCAGCTTCTTCTACACCCGGCACGAGCCGCTGGGTGTGGTGGGCGCGATCGGGGCATGGAACTACCCGATCCAGATCGCCTTGTGGAAGGCGGCGCCTGCCTTGGCTGCCGGCAATGCGAGGATCTTCAAGCCCAGCGAGGTGACGCCGCTCACCGCGCTCAAACTGGCCGAACTGTTCACCGAAGCCGGCCTGCCCGATGGGGTGTTCAACGTGCTGCCCGGCGACGGCGCCAGCGTGGGCACTGCGCTCACCGAACACCCGCAGATCGAGAAGATCAGCTTCACCGGCGGCACCGCCACCGGGCGCAAGGTGATGGCCAGCGCATCGAGCTCGTCGCTGAAGGACGTCACCATGGAGCTGGGCGGCAAGTCGCCGTTGATCGTCTGCGCCGATGCGGATCTGGACCTGGCCGCGGACATCGCGATGATGGCCAACTTCTACAGCTCCGGTCAGGTGTGCACCAACGGTACCCGTGTGTTCGTGCCGCGCGCACTGCGTACCGCCTTCGAAGCGCGCCTGCTGGCGCGCGTGCAGCGCATCCATATCGGCGACCCGCTGGATGAGCGCACCAGCTTCGGCCCGCTGGTCAGCGCTACGCACATGCAGCGCGTGCTGGAGCATATCGAACAGGGCAAGGCCGAGGGCGCGCGCCTGTTGTGTGGCGGGCAGCGGCTGCGCGATGGCGCGCTCGCACAGGGTTATTACGTGGCGCCGACGATCTTCAGCGATTGCACCGATGTGATGACCATCGTGCGCGAAGAAATCTTCGGGCCGGTGCTGAGCCTGCTCACCTACGACGACGAGGACGAGGCGGTGACGCGGGCCAACGCGACCACCTACGGATTGGCCGCCGGCGTGGTCACGCCGGATCTGGCGCGCGCGCACCGGCTGATCCATCGCCTGGAAGCGGGCATCTGCTGGATCAACACCTGGGGCGAGTCGCCCGCGCCGATGCCGGTGGGTGGCTACAAGCAATCGGGCGTGGGTCGTGAGAACGGGCTGGCCACCCTGCAGGCCTATACGCGGACCAAATCGATCCAGGTCGAACTGGAACGCTACGCGTCGGTGTTCTGACGGCGGCTCGTCGGCGCAGGCAGCCGCCGGATGGACAAACCCGGGCAAGACGACAGTGGCGAGACGATACGCGCCGCCACCTCACCGGGCATCCACTCTTGCACCCGCCACGTGCCTTGCTGGCCACCGCAACGTCACCGTATCAGGAGAACAGCATGCAACGCGAATACGACTACATCATCATCGGCGCCGGCTCGGCAGGTAACGTACTGGCCGCGCGCCTGACCGAAGACCCAGGCGTGACCGTGCTCTTGCTGGAAGCGGGCGGGCCGGATTACCGGCTGGATTTCCGCACCCAGATGCCGGCCGCGCTGGCCTACCCGCTGCAAGGGCGCCGCTACAACTGGGCCTACGAAACCGAGCCGGAGCCCTACATGGATAATCGCCGCATGGAGTGCGGGCGCGGCAAGGGCCTGGGTGGCTCGTCGCTGATCAATGGCATGTGCTACATCCGCGGGAACGCGCTCGATTTCGACCACTGGGCCAAGCGGCCGGGCCTGGAGGACTGGAGCTACCGCGACGTCCTGCCGTACTTCCGCAAGGCCGAGACGCGCGACATCGGCGCCAACGACTACCACGGCGGCGACGGCCCGGTGAGCGTGGCCACGCCGAAGAACGACAACAACGTGCTGTTCCATGCCATGGTCGAAGCCGGAGTGCAGGCCGGCTACCCGCGCACCGACGATCTCAATGGCTACCAGCAGGAAGGCTTCGGGCCGATGGACCGCACGGTCACGCCGCGCGGGCGCCGCGCCAGCACCGCGCGCGGCTACCTGGACATGGCCAGGCCGCGCGATGGCCTGCATATCGTCACCCATGCCACCACCGACCGCATCCTGTTCTCCGGCAAGCGCGCCATTGGTGTGCATTATCTGGTCGGCAACAGTAGCGAAGGCATCGACGCGCACGCACGTCGCGAAGTGCTGGTGTGCGCCGGTGCGATCGCCTCGCCGCAACTGTTGCAACGCTCCGGTGTTGGCGCGCCGGATCTGCTGCGTGCGCTGGATGTGCAACTGGTGCACGACCTGCCCGGCGTTGGCCAGAACCTGCAGGATCATCTCGAGGTCTATATCCAGTACGCCTGCACCAAACCGGTGTCGCTGTATCCGGCCCTGCAGTGGTGGAACCAGCCGGCCATCGGCGCGCAGTGGCTGTTTGCCGGCACCGGCATCGGCGCCAGCAATCAGTTCGAAGCCGGCGGTTTCATCCGCACGCGCGAGGAGTTCGACTGGCCCAACATCCAGTACCACTTCCTGCCGGTGGCGATCAATTACAACGGCAGCAATGCGGTGAAGGAGCATGGCTTTCAGGCGCATGTGGGCTCGATGCGCACGCCCAGCCGCGGCCGCGTGCACGCCAAGTCGCGCGACCCGCGCCAGCATCCGTCGATCCTGTTCAACTACCAGTCCACCGACCAGGACTGGCAGGAATTCCGCGACGCGATCCGCATCACCCGCGAAATCATCGCCCAGCCCGCACTCGACCAATACCGCGGGCGCGAGATCAGCCCCAGCGCCGACTGCAAGACCGACGCCGAGCTGGACGCGTTCGTACGCTCGCGCGCGGAAACCGCCTACCACCCCTCGTGTTCCTGTGCGATGGGCACCGACGACATGGCGGTGGTGGACGGGCAAGGCCGCGTGCACGGCATGGAAGGCCTGCGTGTCATCGATGCCTCGATCATGCCGCGCATCATCACCGGCAACCTCAATGCCACCACCATCATGATCGCCGAGAAGATCGCCGACCGCATGCGTGGGCGCACACCGCTGCCGCGCAGCAGCGCCGATTACTACATCGCCGGCGATGCGCCGGTGCGCCGGTAACGCGGCAGGCCTGCGGATGCGCGACGCACTGACCCGTCGCGCATCCGTCGCAGCCCATCGCAGGGCGCTGTGCCGTATGAGAAAGATGCGCCTTGCCGTTACGCGCCAACCAAACTGCTCCGCCGCTCGATAGCCCAGTCGCGCGGCGCCAGCGCCCATACGCGTGGGATATGCTTTGAGCATGAACTCAGACATCCACCCGGAAGCCGCCATCGCGCCCGGTTATCTGGCCAACCATGCCGCGCGCGTGTTCAATCGCAGTGTCGACGCCCGCCTGCGCGAACACGGGCTGACGCTTGCGCTGATTGCGCCGTTGCTGCTGCTGTCGTGGAAAGGCCCGATGCTGCAGCGGGACCTGGTGCGCCACTCCGCAGTGAAACAGCCTGCGATGGCCGCGCTGCTGGACAAGCTCGAAGCGATGGCGCTGATTGCGCGCGAGGCGATGTCCAACGACAAACGCGCCGCCACTGTGCGGCTGACCGACGCTGGCAAGGACGCCGCCGCCGCCGGGCGCAGTGCGCTGCTCCACTTCAATGCAGTCGGCGTCTCGGGATTTTCCAGCGAAGAAGCCAGGCTGCTGACGGTTCTGCTTGGCCGACTGATCGCCAACCTGGAATCCGCCGCAGGCGAATAGCATCACGCGTGATATTTATGTATCATGCGTGATATAAATCGCTAGAGGAGCGGCATCATGTCCCCGCGGATTCTCATCAGTGGCGCAAGCGTTGCCGGGACCACTGCAGCATGGTGGCTCGACGCCTATGGGGTCGACGTCGAGGTCGTCGAACGCGCGCCGGCGTTTCGCGATGGCGGCCAGAACGTCGACGTGCGCGGCAATGCCCGCGAGGTGCTGCGCCGCATGGGATTGGAAGCACGCGCATTCGAACGCAGCACCAGGGAGCTCGGCACCGATTGGGTGGGCGAAGACAATCGCGTCATTGCGCGCTTCAAGGCAGACGACTCCGACACCGACAGTGGGCCCACCGCCGACCTGGAAATCCGTCGCGGCGACCTCGCGCGCATCCTGTACGACGCCACCCGCGAACGCGTGCCCTATCGCTTCGGCGACAGCATCTGCGAGGTTGCCCAGGACCAGGACGGCGTCGACGTCACCTTTCACAGCGGCCGGTCCGCACGCTACGACGCTGTCGTGATCGCCGAAGGCGTGGGTGCATACACACGTGAGCTGGTGTTCCCCGGCGAGAACGTGCCGTACTGGATGGACATGACCATCGCGTACTTCAGCATCCCCAAACTCCCGCACGACAGTGCCTATGCCCGGCAATACAACACGGTGGGTGGGCGTGGCGCGACGTTGAAGCCAGCGCTGGACGGCAAGTTGGGCGCTTATCTGGGCCTGCAGAAGCGGCCCGAGGGCGAGAACGCATGGAGCCTGGAGCGGCAACGGCGCTATATGCAAGCGCAATTTGCCAACGACGGCTGGGAATTCCCACGCATTCTCGAGGCGATGAAGGATGTCGAGGATTTTTACTTCGAGGTGCTGCGGCAGGTGCGCATGCCTCGATGGTCCGCCGGCCGAGTGGTGTTGACCGGCGACGCCGCATGGTGCCCCACATCGCTGTCGGGCATCGGCACGACCCTGGCCATGGTTGGCAGCTACGTACTGGCAGGCGAACTTGCGCAGGCCAGCACACCGGCGCAGGCGTTTACGCACTACGAACGGATCATGCGTCCGTTCGTCAAAGAGGGGCAGAACGTGCCCAAGATCGTCCCTCGGCTGCTCTGGCCGCACTCCGCTGTCGGGCTGAGGCTGCTGCGCGGCGCGATGCGCCTGGCAGGTACGCCGCTTGTCCGGCGCGTCATCAACAACGGCTTTGCGCGCGATTCCAACACCATCGCCTTGCCGGACTATCGGCCGGTGGTACCGCGCTGACACCGTCGTTGTCGCCGATCGACGACAACGACTGGACGACAATGCGCCCGCGCTACAGCGCACCAGTGCGATACGCAGGCAACCGGCGGCGGCGCATCCCTTGCCACGGCCATGCCCGATGCGACAACCACACCTGCGCAGCACCGCGGTTACCCAGTCAGCCTGCGTGGTTCTCACTGAAGAACCACGCAGCGTCCGGATGCCCTAGAACTTCAGGTCCGCACGCACATACCAGAAGCGCCCACCGGGAATGTCGTAGGTGGAGGCGTCATAGCCATTGAGCGAGCACGACAGGCAGATCGGCGGGTCCTTGTCGAACACGTTGTTCAACCCCGCGGTGAGCTGCAGGCCTTTGAGCCAATCGAAGCGGTAGCCCACCTGTGCATCGTGGTAGGTGATCGCATCCAGTCGGTTGGTGCCCTCGCTCGGATTGGAGCACACCGCAAACTCCACCGCATCGCCGCACTGCTCGGTGAGCTCGGAGATGTGGCGTGCCGTCCACGATGCGGTCCAGTTGCCCAGCGACCAATCCAGCACCGCATTGCTGGTCCACTCGGGAATGGCACTGTCGACCACTTCGATGCCCGGCCCCTGCGGCTGCCGTTGCCCGGCCGCGCCCAGCGCCTCGTAACGGCCAACGAACGTGTTCTGCCACGACAATTTGAAGCGGCCTAGCGCGCTTTCCGGCAAGGTCCAGAACAGGTCCACGTCCCAGCCATCGGTCTTGATCGACCCCAGATTGGTCAGCCGATTGTTGAACGCATTGATGCCGCCGGTGGACGCACGCCCGATGCCATCGCAGTACAGCGCATCCAGCGTGTCCACGCACAGATCCAGCTGGGTCTGCGCATTGATCGCCTGGATCGCGCCATCCACATGGTGACGGTAGAAGGTCACTTCCATGTCGAGCCGATCCGACCAACTCGCATTACTGGCAAAGCCCGGGCTGAACACCAGGCCGGCACTGAAGCTGCGCGAACGTTCCGGATCCAGTTGCTCGTTGCCGCCGGTGGTGACCGAGATCTGCTGGTTGGCCTGCTGGTAGCCGGCCGGCACGCCCAGTGCCGCGCAATTGGTCGCACTGCCGCGCGGTGCGGTGCCGCCCAGGCCGATCGAACAGGGATCGGACAATTGCAGGTCGGCGCGCGCGGCCGAACCGAACAGCTCGCCGATGGTCGGTGCGCGGAAGCCCTCGGCGTAGCTGGTGCGCAACACCAGCTCGTCGGTGACCTGCCAGCGCAAGCCGTACTTGGGCGTGAACTCGCCGCCGAAGGTGGAGTAATCCGAATAGCGGCCAGCGATGTTCAGATCGAGTTTGTCGCCCAGCGAGGAGTTGGCGAAGATCGGAATATTGAGTTCGAGATAGGCCTCGTTGACGTCGTAGCTGCCGGAGGTCGGCAACGATGGCACACCGTTGTAGCGCCCGGCCACGGTGAGCGGATCGGGCTGATAGGAGCCTTCGTATTTGCGGTATTCGTAGCCGGTGGCGAACGATACGGCGCCGCCGGGCAGCTGGAACAGCTCGCTGCTGAGGTTGGCGGTGAACAGGCTCAGTTCGTTCTGGCTGCGGTCGCGCACCACCGGCTGGATCCAGCGCAGCATCTCCGGCGTGATGCTGCCGGCGCCGCTGAAGATATCCAATGGCACGCAGCCGGCCACCGCCGCGCAGGCGGCCGGATCGCCCAGCGCCAGATTGATGTTGTAGATGTTGTAGCTGCCGTAGTTGGTCTGTTCGGCCTTGTTCTTGCTGTACATGCCGTTGACGTCCCAGTACCAGGTACGCGCACCGCCCTCGAAGGTGCCCACCAGCCCGGTACCGACATACTGCGTGTCCACCTGCTGCTCGTAGCGGCGTGGCCCGCCCTCCACCGGACGCCGGCCGATCTGGATCAGGTTGGTGGCCGAGTCGAGATCGAAGCCGAACGGATTGAAAGGATTGAGCGCCGAAATCCGGATGTTGTCGGCCAGCGGATTGCCGGTCCATGACGCAGGACGTTTCGTTCAGGCCTTAGATCAGGCCTTAGATTATCTAAATGACATAGCAAGACTGAAATCCAAACCGCTCTTTCAAGATATGTGAATTGCGTCAAAAAATATTGCGTTATATTTGCATTAATGAGGGCTGCAGGGGTATCAATAAAAGGATTTTTTATGAAAGCCATAGCTATAGCTGCGATGCTAGTCACGTCTTGCTTCATTAGCAATGCAGAGGCTGCAGGTGTTGTAGTCTGCAACAACTGCTTTTCACCTAAGGATGCAGCCATCAACTCAGGCGTCGGATATACCATTGTAATGGATTATGACGGTCAGAAGCTCTATGCTTATGAAGTCGAATACGACAGAGAGTTGAGGCGATATAGAGCAGTAACTAACCAAGTCCCCGGTTCTATCGTGCAGGCCTTCCAGAGAGGCCTAAGCATTGCAGGACCGTCGTCAATAACTGCAAAAGATGTCAAAGTTAAACCTGAGGACGCAGGGGCAAAAAGCTCCGGCAGTTCCAGTTATACTCTACGTGCAGGCGACCCGAATTACCCAAATCCCATCAGGTTTCCTGATGCCTTTAGAAACTCGAACGCTTACGAGGTTGTAAACTCCGCTTCAGTCCGATCGCTTTTAGGGCAGGCCCTGGCTCGCGAACTAGCAGGAGCTACTACAGGAAGTGATACTTGGGACAGTCTGGCCTTTCAAGTACAGTCTATTTTATTGAGCATTGCAGACTCAACAATTGGCATCGGCTCTTACAGATTAGTCATTATTTGGTCCAATGGCACCAAAAGTGTTTACACCATTGACGCCGACACAGTCACCGAAGCGAAGTATGTAAATGGGGAAAGCAGAGATGATGTTGGCAATCCGATCCCCGATGCAAATATTGCCAACCCCGATACAGCAGGAGGGTATGCAGGCGAGTATAGATTTTCGAGCGGAGGCACATTTAGTAGTTGGCAAGGAAGCGCAGGAATTTATGGAGTGCCTGTATCAAACGGCTCCTCATCTACTACAGGCATGTCATGTGGTTGGGACGGAGCGAACTTAACCTGCAAGGCAAAATAAAGCGAACCTTTTCCACAAACCACTTTGTAAAAGGCCACTTATTCGATAAGAACAACCTCTGGGTCGAAAATTTCGATCCAGAGGTTTCCGTCGCCACGCGCACTATGCAGCCACCTAAAGCAGCCGCAACAGATAACCGGGAGCAGTAACCAAGAAATTTCAACACAAATTCTCGCAAGGCCAGTTTAATTGAACCCGCACCCCTCATATACAAATTTTTGATAGCAAACCGTCACATCGAAATGTAGCGTGATCGAGTCATAAAATGAATTAATTAAATTAGTTCTAATGTTTCAGCATCAATTGACACGAATTTAGATACCGCATCCCAGCATGTCACCGATTTGGGTATCATCGTTCGATGACTCATCCTCGCCTTCTTGCTTCAACTTTTATTAGCATACTTTGCCTTACAGGCACCGCCCTGCATGCGCAAAGCCTCGACCCGCAGCTGACGGCCATGCGCGATGCGATCGCCGCTGCCGAGCGTGGCCAATCCGACCCCGCGCAACTGGCCGCCTTGAGCCGTCACCCGCTGTACGGCTGGCTGGAATTTGCCACGCTCAAGCGCAGTATCGACAACGTGTCCAACGCGCAGGCACAGGGCTTTTTGCAACGCTATGCCGGCCAGCCGGTGGCCGAGAGCTTCCGCAACACCTGGCTGCCGGCGCTGGCGCGTCGGCAGGACTGGGCCACCCTGCTGGCCAACTGGAAGAGCACCGACAACCTCGGCCTGCGCTGCGCGCAGCTCACCGCACGCCAGGCCACCGGCAAGCTGGATGCGCAGTGGAGCCGCGATGCACTCAGCCTGTGGCGCAGCGGCAAGGCACTGCCCGATGCCTGCGATCCGGTGGTCGCCACGCTCGAATCGCGCGGCGAGCTGACGCCTGCGCTGCGCTGGGAGCGGGTGGAGGCGGCTGCCGATGCGCAGCAGCCTGCGGTGATGCGTACCGCGGCACGCGGCTTGCCGGCAGCCGATCTGGCACTGGCAACCGATTACGCTGCCTTTCTCGACAAGGTCCACCCGCGTGCGTCGGGGTGGCCCAAGACCGAACGCAGCCGTCGCATTGCCGTCGATGGCCTGGCCAAGCTTGCCAAGAGCGACCCGGACGCGGCCGAACAACAGTTGCCGCAGCTGGCCAGCACACTGGGCTTGAGCGATGCGCAGCGTGGACAGGTGCTGTATCAGATCGCGCTGTGGACGGTGGCCTCGTATCTGCCGGAGTCGGCGCGCCGGCTCAACGCGGTGCCTGATGCCTCATACGACGAACGCCTGCACGAATGGCGCGCACGTGAAGCGATGTCGCGCGGCGATTGGCCGGCGGCCCTGGTGGCGATCCGCAAGATGCCGGCAAGCCAGCGGGCCGATTCGCGCTGGCAGTATTTCGAGGCGCGCCTGACCGAAAAGACCGGCTCGGCGGCAGCGGCACAATCGCTGTATCGCGCCGCTGCGCAGTCGCCCACCTTCCACGGTTTCCTTGCCGCCGACCGTCTGCAGCAGCCGTACCGGATCTGTCCGTGGGAACCCAAGGACGGCCCGCAGGCCAAGGCCGCGGTGGCGCGCGATCCGGCATTGGGGCGCGCCATTGCGCTGTTCCAGATCGATCGCCCCGGCTGGGCCGTGGCCGAATGGAACGATGCCGCCAGTCGCTTCGACGATACCCAGCGCCGCCTTGCCGTGGAGGTCGCCAGCGACAATGGCTGGTTCGACCGCGCGGTGTTCGCGCTCGGCAAGCAACCGGACGAACAGCGCCTGTATGCACTGCGCTTCCCGCTGCATCACGACGACAGCATCCGCCGCGAAGCCGCCAGGAATGCGATCGACCCAGCCTGGGTGGCCGCGGAGATCCGCGCCGAAAGCATCTTCAACCCGCGCGCGCGTTCGCCCGCCAACGCCATGGGGCTGATGCAGGTGCTGCCCGGCACCGGCGCGGCCGTGGCCAAGGGCATTGCCCTGCCCGGCTACGCCGGCGCCGCCAGCCTGTATGAGCCAGACATCAATATCGCCATCGGCACGGCCTACCTGCGCCAGTTGCTCAACACCTACGGGCTGCCGTATCTCACCATCGCCGCCTACAATGCCGGCCCTGGCCCGACCGGCCGCTGGCAATCGCAGCGGCCGAACTTCGAACCGGATTTCTGGATCGAAACCATCAGCTACAAGGAAACCCGCGACTACGTCGCGCGCGTACTGGCCTTCAGCGTGATCTACGACTGGCGCCTCAACGGCGACATGTTGCCGCTGAGCGACCGGTTGATGGGCAAACTGGTGGACAAGCGCCAGAAGCCGGTGTGCACGCCGGGCCAGAGCACCGGCAGCGCGGCGCAGGACTGAGCAGAAAGCGGCCGATCGGCTCGGCCGCTTTGCAAGGGTGCGACTCCACGCACTGCGTCGCGAGCGGTGCAGGAAGTGTTCGGCATCGGTACGAACCGCCCGTCCCCTGATGATCAGACGAGCGTGCGTGCGCGAAACACAGCCGATCCGAAGCACGGACCCTTGCATGGCGACGGCGCGCCACAAGCACGCGACAGTGGCACCAAGAACGCACGACGCCCGCATCGCTGCGGGCGTCGTGTGATGTGTCGGTAGCGCCGCAGCCATTGCCACGCACCGCAGGGCGGCGATTACAGCTTGCCGGCGCCGGACTTGGCCTTGACGTCTGCAGCCACCTTGTTGGCCGGCAGCAGGTTGTAGGTGTACGGCGGCTTCCAACCGATGTTGCTGTTCCACGAGCAGCTCAGCGCCTTGCCGTTGAGCAGCGAACCCTGGTCGCGATACACGCTGCCCTTGTAGTTGGCGGCGATCTTGTCGCAACTGCTCACGCCGCTGATGTCGAAGGCGTTGTTCTCGGAGAAGATCTTCGACTCCTTGCCCACGCCATGCGCATGCGAGAACGGGTAGACCTTATGGCTGGTGCTGCCCACGTGGTAGTTGTTGTACAGGTGCACCTGGCCGAAGCGCACCCGCGGCGCGCGCGCGGAGATGTTTTCGAACAAGGTGTTGTGGATGGTGACCTTGAGCTTGCCGCTATCGGTGCCGGACGCGCTGTCGCTGGAGCCGATCAGGTCGTTCTTCTCGTGCGACTTGAACGCCGAATACGAGATGGTCACGTAGTTGGCGCCCTTCTTGACATCCATCGCGCCGTCATGGTGCTGCTTGGGGCGGCCGTTGGCGGTGCCGTTCTGGTCGTCGGTGCGGCGACCGTCGGTGAAGGTGACATGGTCCACCCACACATTGGTGGCGCCTTCCACGGTCAGGCCGTCGTACTCGGAATTCCAGTTGCCCTTGTCGCCGTCATCGGCATCCCACACCGGTTCCGGATCCCAGGGATTTTCGATGACGAGGTTGCGAATGATGACGTCGTTGGCCTTGACGTACATGTAGCCTTCGCGGATCTCGGCATTGCTGGTGATACCGATCAAGGTGGTCTTGGTCGGGATATCCAGGCGCGCACGCGACTTCATGTCCGACGTCTTGGTGTAGGCCTTGCCTTCGCTGATGTCGATGATGCCCTTGACCTTGATGATGCGGCCGTTGCTACCCGCTTTGGCCTTCAGCGCAGCCTTCAGTTGCGCTGCCGTGCTGACGGTGTAGATGTCTGCCGCTGCCGCCTTGGAACCGCCCTTCGTGCCGCCGTTCTGGGTGGCCCAGCCCGTGCTTGCCACTTCCAATGCGGGGTCGGCTGCGTATGCAGCGCCCGACAACAATGCGGCGCCCAGTACAACGCCCACAACGGTACGTCCCACAACTGTCGATGTCTTCGACATGGTCGATGAAGTCTCTTGTGATGAGTGATGCGTGACACGCCGCTGCGCGACGTGCTCCCCTTTGCGTCCGCCCAGGCCAACAGGCCAGTCCCCTAGCAGACCCGACCGATCCTAATCTTTCTGTACATAGTTGAAAAGTACATTTTCAACATGTTGCACCTGCGTTTTTGGAATGCCGGCGCGTCACGGGCAGCGCACGGTGTGGCGCGCTGCCCGTGGTAACGCTTCCAGTTACGCGCTGCTGCTTACAGCTTCCCGGCGCCGGCCTTGGCCTTGACGTCTGCAGCGACCTTGTCGGCCGAGAGCAGGTTGTAGCTATACGGCGGGGTCCAGCCGATGTTGCTGTTCCAGGAGCACGACAGGGCCTTGCCGTTGAGCAACGAGCCCTGATCGCGGTACACGCTGCCACCGTAGTCGGCGGCGATCTTGTCGCAGCTGCTCACGCCGCTGATATCGAACACGTTGCGCTCGGAGAAGATCTTCGATTCCTTGCCCACGCCATGTGCGTGCGAGAACGTGTACACCTTGTTGCTGGTGCTACCCACATGGTAGTTGTTGTACAGATGCACCTGGCCGAAGCGCACCCGCGGCGCGCGCGCGGAGATGTTTTCGAACAAGGTGTTGTGGATGGTGACCTTGAGCTTGCCGCTATCCAGGCTCGAGTGACTGTCGCTGGAGCCGATCAGGCCGTTCTTCTCGTGCGATTTGAACGCCGAGTAGGAAACGGTGACGAAATTGGCGCCTCGCTTGATGTCCAGCGCGCCGTCGTGGTGTTGCTTGGGGCGGCCGTTGGCGGTGCCGTTCTGGTCGTCGGTGCGGCGACCATCGGTGAAGGTGACATGGTCCACCCACACGTTGGTGGCGCCTTCCACGGTCAACCCGTCGTACTCCGCGTTCCAGTTGCCGGCACTACCGTCGTCCGGATCCCAGACCGGCTCCGGATCCCACGGATTTTCGATGGTGAGGTTGCGGATGATGACGTCGTTGGCCTTGACGTACAGGTAGCCTTCGCGGATCTCGGCGTTGCTGGTGATGCCGATCAAGGTGGTCTTGGTCGGGATATCCAGGCGCGCACGCGACTTCATGTCCGACGTCTTGGTGTAGGGCTTGCCTTCGCTGATATCGATGATGCCGCTGATCTTGATGATGCGTCCGTTGCTGCCCACGCTGGCCTTCAACGCATTCTTCAATTCGGCGGCATTCTTGACCGTGTAGATATTGGCTGCAGCAGCCTTCGATCCGCCTTTGGTGCCACCGTTCTGCGTCGCCCAACCGGTGGTCGCCACTTCCAGCGCAGGATCGGCGCTGGCAACGCCGGTAAGCAGCAACGATCCGACAAACAGCGACGCGGCGGCCGCCGTTGAGAATTTCGGCTTCATCTGGATGTCTCCCTCGAATGAATTCGATGCACCGCGCAGCGGTACACCCCTCGTCTATCGACTACGGAACGTACTTTTCATCTATGTAATGTTCAGTTCCGCGAGAGGGGATACTAAGAGCATCGCAATCGCTTGTATCTAGGCAAATTGCCGTTGTGCACGCACAGTCACGCAAACGGTTGCGAGACAGTTGCGAGAAGACAAAAGGCTGCGATCAAGACACGCGGAGACAGCGCCAAGGACACTGCAGCGCAGCATGACGGAGGTCGCACAGCAGCTGGACACGCATCGACCATGCGATGTTGAGGCGGTCACACGCGACTGATTTCGACGTGATATGTCCTACGAAATGCAGCATCCGAGTCGTACACGCACAGCACTAAGGATTGCAGTGATCGGCGCCCTGCAATGCGGCGCTCGCAGATGCATCACGACGACTGGCAAACGCAGCCACGCGCAGCGCAACCGCCGCATCGCCGAAAGAGCGTGGCAATACGCCCGCCACAGACGCGTCGATGCATGAGCTCAGGGACGTACGGTCTTGCTGCGGCATCGCGAGCAGGTACGGGGCAGCTACGGCGATCGACCCACGCCATCGTCGATGGCTAAGAGCGGCTAACAGAACGTAGCGAGCGATCGTCAGGTGGGTGCAGACGGCGCGGAGGAACCGCAGTGTGCGATTGGTACATGCCGCACCGAGCACCGACCGCGCGCCCGCCTGGAGGCCGCGCAGTCGTTTTGCCAGCTGCTCTTAGCGTTTGACGCTCTTGGCGTGCAAGCCAAGCGCTGGCCGAGCACACGCGCGCCAGGCGCAAGACGCTGCATCCGGCCGCAACGACGGTGGCGTGCGCCTTCGGCAGCGCTCCCTCTTGTGCAAGACGTGCGCGTACACGAGCGCGCATCGGCCTGGATGCGCAGCGGTGATGTGCAATCAACTCGTCAGTCGACGATGCAGCCCGGTCAGGCGCGCAGCGCAGCTCAGGAAAAGCCTTCGAAGAACAGTTCGATCGCCATCACCAGCGCATCCTCGCGGCCGGTGTGGGAGGGGTAGTAGCGCGGACGCCGCCCGATCTCGTTGAAGCCTTCGGAGTGATAGAGCGCAATCGCCGACGGATTGGATGGGCGCACTTCCAGGAACGCGCGTCGCGCGCCGCGATCGCAGGCGCCCTTGATCAACGCGCGCAACAGCACGCGCCCGTACCCTTGCGATTGCGCTTCCGGCGCGATGCAGACGTTGAGTACATGCGCCTCGTCGGCAGCAATGCTGATGACGCCATAACCAATCACCTGCCCTGCCCGTTCCATCACCCAGCCCGGATACCCTGCCTGCAGGCAATCGCGAAAGATGCTGCGCGTCCATGGGAATGGATAGGCGCGCAGTTCGATCTCCATCACCACATCCAGATCGCTCTCGCGCATGGCACGCAGCGTGGCGGGCAACGGCGCATTCATTGCGCTCACGCCGGGTCCCGACGACGCCGCAGCGCGCGCAACTGCGGCCACAGGGCGCGCTTGGCAGCGGGATTGCCTCGCAGTTCGGCCAGCGGCCAGGACGCCATCAAGGCCTGGGTGCTGGGATCGCCGGGGTTGCAGCCGGAGGCACGCAGCAAGGCCATCTGCAACCGGTCCGGCAACCCGACCCGGCTGCGCCGTTGCGGCGCGGACGCGGGCGCGGTGCCGGGCGCGCGCGGCGGCTCGGCCGGCGCAGCGGGTGCCGTCCGACGCGGTGCAGATGCAGCCGCCGCCTCGACCGGGACGCGCTGCTCGCGCAGCGGGGCCGACACCGGCGCAGTGTCGGGCACGTCGACCGGCGCGGGCAGCGGATCGGCCGTTGCACGGTCCAGATAGACGATGTGCCCCATCGCCTGCAGGCACGACACCTGCAGGTCCGACCACACCGGCTCGTTCGCCAACACGTTCATCGACGGCGGCTCACGGAAGCTCGGGCGTGCGGCGCCAGCGTCGCCATAGCCACATCGCCGGGCCGGACAAGGCATACAGCACGCCGATCACCAGCAGCGAGCGCGCCAGGTCGATCACCAGCAGGGCGATCACCACCGTGGCGATCGCCAGGGCCAGGAACGGCACGCGGTCGGCACGCGCACCGCGCGCCCCGCCCTTGAAGCTCCAGAAGCGGATCCGGCTGACCATCAACAGCGCCGACACCACGGTGACCGCGAGCGCCACATAGCGCAGCTGTTCGCCATCGAAGCCCAGGCTGTCGTCGGCGAAGGCCCACACGAACGACATCATCAGCCCGGCCGCCGCGGGGCTGGCCAGGCCGATGAACCAGCGCTTGTCCACCACCCCGACCTGGGTGTTGAAGCGGGCCAGCCGCAGCGCCGCGCAGGCCGCATACAGAAACGCCGCCGACCAGCCGACCCGGCCCATCACGCTGCTGTCGTATTTCAGCGCCGACAACGACCAGTGGTACATCACCAGCGCCGGGGCCATGCCGAAGCTGACCAGGTCGGCCAGCGAGTCGTACTGCACGCCGAATTCGCTGCTGGTATTGGTCAGGCGCGCCACCCGGCCGTCCAGCCCGTCCATCACCGCGGCCACGAACACCGCCATGGCAGCCTGGACGAACTGCCCGTTGGCGGCGGCGATGATGGCGTAGAAGCCGGAAAACAGTCCGGCGGTGGTGAACAGGTTCGGCAGCAGGTAGATCGTGCGCGAGCGCGGAGGCGGTCTCATTTCATCCATGCGCCAAGTGTAGGGCCTGAGGTCCGTCCGACGGTAGCGCGCCCACGCCCATCGCGCGATCGCTTGCCAGCGCGGGCCATGGATGCTGCAATCGCGGCGGGAATCATCCAGGGGAAGCCACATGCACCTGCCGTTGGGGCTTTGCGCCCTGTTGATGCTGGTCAGCGCCACCGCCGGCGCCGCCGATCTATACAAGTGGAAGGACGCCAAGGGCGTGACCCACTACACCGAAACCCCGCCACCGACCGGCCAGCGCTACGAAGCGCGCCGGATCGATGCGCGCAGCGGCACCGCCGCCATCGCTGCGCCGGAGACCGCCACGCCCGAGTCGGCCGACTGCCTGACCGCGCGCCGCAACCTGGAACTGCTCAGCGGCAAGGGCGAGGTCTCCATGGCCGCCGGCACCGATGGCAAGCCTGGCGCCGTCCTCGACCCGGACGCCCGCGCTGCCCAGCGCAACCTGGCCGACGCCGCCGTCAAGGCGTATTGCAAGCCGGCCGCCAGCGCAGTTCCAGCCTCCTGAGCCCGGCCACTGCGTATCGCTTGGCGATGGGCCTCGTCCCGGCTCCCGGATAACGTCCCCGGGACCGGATGGGTGTCGTCGCGATGCCATCCAGCACGTCGCCGCCGCGCGCGCAGCGCCCGACCGGGTGCCGGATCGAGCAGGCGGCTGCAACGTCGCCCGCCAGGACAGACGGTATGACGCCAGTCGCACGAGACTGGCTGCATCGCAGTGCCGTCGGGCGCGCAGGCATGCTGCCCGCCCCGCCATCGCGGTGCCCGGCCGTCCCTGCCCCGGCGTGCGCCCCCCGCCCCTGACGACATCCACGCCGCAGCGGGCCGCCACTCCAGGGCTGCCACCCACCGGTCCGGTGACCGCGCCAGGCGCGCCCGACAATGACCGCCAGGGCGCACACTGGCAAACTACGGGTTTTCCGCCCAAGCGAAGCCCGATGCGTCTTTCCCAGTTCCACCTGCACACCACCAAGGAAACCCCGGCCGACGCCGAGCTGGTCAGCCACCGGCTGATGCTGCGCGCGGGCATGATCCGCAAGCTGGCCTCCGGGCTGTACACCTGGTCGCCGCTGGGCCTGCGCGTGCTGCGCAAGGTCGAGGCGATCGTGCGCGAGGAAATGAACCGCGCCGGCGCGGTGGAAGTGCTGTTCCCCACCATCCAGCCGCGCGAGCTGTGGGATGCCACCGGGCGCTGGGAAAAGTTCGGCGGGCAGCTGCTCAAGATCAAGGACCGCAAGGAGCAGGAGTTCTGCTACAGCCCCACCGCCGAAGAGGCCGCCGCCGAATTCGCGCGCCAGGAGATCAACAGCTACAAGCAGCTGCCGCTGAACTTCTACCAGATCCAGACCAAGTTCCGCGACGAGATCCGCCCGCGCTTCGGCGTGATGCGCGCGCGCGAATTCCTGATGAAGGACGCCTATTCCTTCCATCTCACCGATGAGGACATGGCGCGCGAGTACGACAACATGAAGGCGGCCTACACCCGCATCTTCACCCGCCTGGGACTGGAGTTCCGCGCGGTGCAGGCCGATTCCGGCGCCATCGGCGGCGATGCCTCGCAGGAATTCCACGTCATCGCCGCCTCCGGCGAAGACTCGCTGGCGTTTTCCACCGGGTCCGATTACGCGGCCAATGTGGAAACCGCCAGCGCGGCCCTGCCCGGCCCGCGCCCGGAGGCCGGGCAGGCCATGCATCAGGTCGCAACGCCCACCCAGAAGACCTGCGAGGACGTGGCCCAGTTGCTGGGCATCCCACTGCAGCGCACGGTCAAGTCGGTGGCGGTGATGACCCAGGCCGGCTTCGTGCTGGTGCTGGTGCGCGGCGACCATGCCGTCAACGAGATCAAGCTGGCCAAGGTGGCCGGCCTGGCCGACTACCGCATGGCCAACGACACCGAGATTCGCGACCACCTCGGTTGCGAGCCGGGCTTCCTGGGCCCGGTCAACACCGCCCGCCCGATCCGCGTGGTGGCCGACCGCGACGTCGCGGCCATGGCCGACTTCGTGGTCGGTGCCAATGTGGCCGGCGCCCATCTGGCCGGCGTCAACTGGGGCCGTGACCTGCCCGAACCGCAGACCGTGGCCGACGTGCGCAATGTGGTCGAAGGCGAGCGCGCGGCCGATGGCGGCGAACTGCGCCTGGCCCGCGGCATCGAAGTGGGCCACGTGTTCCAGCTCGGCAGCCAGTACGCCCAGGCCTTGCAGGCCACCGTCATCGACGAAGGCGGCAAGGTCGCGGTGATGAAGATGGGCTGCTACGGCATCGGTATTTCGCGCATCGTGGCCGCGGCGATCGAACAGAACCATGACCAGGCCGGCATCATCTGGCCGGCACCGATGGCGCCCTGGCAGGTGGTGGTCTGCGTGATCAATCCCAAGCAGGACGCCAGCGTGCTCGCCGCCGCCCAGGCCTTGCTGGACGAATTGATTGCAGCTGGTATCGATGCGGCTTTGGATGACCGCGGTTTACGTCCGGGTGCGATGTTTGCCGATATGGAACTATTGGGCATTCCGCATCGGGTGGTGGTCTCGGAACGTGGATTGGCCGCCGGCACTTTTGAATATCGCGCCCGCACCGCCGAATCGGCAGAAAACCTGGATAAGGCCGGATTATTCTCCCGACTGGGCCATTGATCAAACAACGCCAGCACCCCGCAATCAGATGAACACAAGGCGCCGAATTATTTCGGCGCATTTGTCATACCGGTTTTCTGACATTATGATGGCCGCCGCTGCCACGGACCGGCATTCTTTTCTCTCTCATCTTCCGGAGTAGTGATGTCGATCGATCTCACCGGCCTGTCGGCCAAGCAGCTGAGCGCACTGATCAAAAACGCAAAGAAGCAGCAGACCGTGGTTGCCAAGCGCGCCCCGATCGCCAAGGTCCGCACGCAGCTGACCCGCGCTGCCAAGGCACAGGGGTATTCCATCGAAGAATTGTTCGGCGCCGCCGCCGGCCCGGGTCGCCCGGCCGCTGCCGGCAAGCCGGGTCCGCGTGCCGGCCGCAAGCTGGGCAAGGTTCCGCCGAAGTATCGCAATCCGGCCAACCCGCAGGACACCTGGACCGGCCGTGGCAAGCAGCCGCGCTGGCTGGCCGAATTGACCGCCGCTGGCAAGAAAGTGGAAGACTTTCTGATCAGCAAGGTGGGTGGTGGCGTCAAGAAGGCATCGGCCAAGAAGGCCTCGCCGCGTAAAACGGCAACCAAGCGCGCTGCCAAGAAGTCGAAGGCCGCGTGATCTAGACCAATAAAACCGCCGGCATTGCCGGCGTTTTTATTGTGCGCATTTCCACCCGCTCATAAGTTCTTGCGGGCCGGAATCAGCAGATTCCCGAATAGCAATCCGGCCATCAAGGCCATCACGATATTGGTGACCGCCAATAGCGCGGCTTGTCCGACGCTGACGTCCTGTTGCTGTACCAGGGTCAGGAAACCCCGCAAGCTGACGCTGCCGGGAACCAGCATGATGATGCCGGGCAAGCGGATCAACGCGCCGGGTTTCTGGACCACCCGCCCGAACAGGTTTCCGGCAGCGGTCAATGCCATGGCCGAGGCAAATACACCGGCCGGTCCGCCCCAGGCATGGCCGGCATAACGCGCAATGACATAACCGGACATCGCAGCGGCCATGATCCATAAATAATCGCGTCGATTGGCCTTGAACAACACCGCAAACGCATAAGCGGCCACCAGCAGCGAGGCCCATTCCACCCAACCGGCCTGCGGGCGCAATGCGGCCACCTGCGGATGCAGGCCCATCAACTGGGTCAGGGTCACTGCAATCACCGCACCGACGGTGAGCTTGAGCACCGTGGTCACCGCGCCCGCCAGCCGCGTCGTGCCGGAGACCCAGTGCTGGCTGGCCAGCTCGTTGAAGGCATTGGTCAGCGACATGCCGGGCAGCAGCACCACCAGCGACGCGATGATCACCGTGTTGAGGTTCAACGGCCCGATCACCGAAGCCACCACGGCAGCCACCACGCCAGCCAGCAGCCCGGCCAGGGCTTCTCCGGCTTCCTTGGTGGCCGGCCGCCTGTCGGTGTACTGGGTGAGCAGGCCGATCGACATGCCGATGGCGCCGGCGGTGGCGATATCCAGCCACGGCAGCTTCCACAGCCCGGCCACGCCGGCGGCGGCCAGCCCGAACGCCAGCACCTGCAAGGTCTTGCCACGCCGGTCCACCTCGCGGTCCAGCCGGCGCAGCGCGGTATGGCCTTGCGCGATGCTCATGCGCCCGTTGGCGACGCTGTCGGCCACGTAATCGGCCACGCTGAGCTTGTAGAGGTCGTTTTCGCCCGGGGCCAGGCGGATCACCCGGGTGATGTCGCTGGAGCCGATCGCCTTGGTGGGATCGCTGAAGCTCAGGATGATGCCGGTGGGATTGGACCAGGGTTCGCAGTCCAGGCCCAGTTTCTGCGACAGCCCCACCACCGCCGCCTCCAGCCGCTGCGCGGTGGTGCCATAAGAATGCAGGCGCCCAGCGATTTCCGATACGAAGGCGACGCGCTGGGCGTAGGTGGCGCTGGCGGACGGTAGGACGACGGTGGCAGCGGACATGCGTGGCGGGTCGGATCGGAGAAACGCCGTGCGGCGAGGCGGCCAGTGTATGCCGCAGCGCGGCCGGCCGGCGGCCTCATCGCCAGCCGCACGCCATGGCACCTGGCGCATCCCCATCTTTCGCTCACGCCGGCCCTGTATGCTGGCGCCACGGACAGGCCACTCATGATCAAACCGCAACCTCCCCGCATCGACCAAGACCCGCAGGATCAGACCCAGGTCCGCCTCGCCGGCAGTTGGGTGCTGGCAACCGCCCTGCCCCAGGCAGAATTGCTGCAAGCCGTGCCCGACGGGGTGCGCCGCATCGACGCGCGCGGCATCGGGCAACTGGATTCGGCCGGCGTGCTGCAGTTGCTGCGCTTCGCCGGCCGCATGGGGTTGAAGGAAGACGCGATCGATTTTCGCGACGAGCACCAGGCGCTGGTGTGCACCATCGAGGACCTCAACGACGAACGCCCCAAGCCCAAGCGCGACTACGGCTTCGTGGCCGCGCTCGATCGCCTGGGCCGCACCACCCATGGCGTCGGCCAGGGCATCCTGGAGTTGAACAGCTTCCTGGGCGAGAACCTGGTCAAGATCATGCGGCTGATCCACGAGCCGCGCCGCTTCCGCCTGACCTCCACCGTGCACCACATGGAGCAGGTGGGCCTGGATGCGGTGCCGCTGGTGGTGCTGTTGTCGTATCTGGTGGGCGCGGTCATCGCGTTCCTGGGCTCGACCATCCTGCGCGACTTCGGCGCGGAAATTTACGTGGTGGAGCTGGTCAGCATCGCCTTCCTGCGCGAGTTCGCCGTGCTGCTGACCGCCATCGTGCTGGCCGGCCGCACCGCCAGCGCGTTCACCGCGCAGATCGGGGCGATGAAGTCGCGCGAAGAAGTCGATGCCATCCGCACCCTGGGCCTGGATCCGATCGACCTGCTGGTGATCCCGCGTCTGCTGGCGCTGCTGTTCACCCTGCCGCTGCTGACCTTCATCGCCATGCTCGCCGGCCTGGCCGGTGGCGTCACCGTGGGCGCGTTCGATCTGGACATCCCGCCGCAGATGTATCTGGCGCGCATGCACGAAACGATCCAGCTGCGGCATTTCCTGGTGGGCCTGTCGAAAGCCCCGTTGTTCGCGTTGGTGATCGGCCTGATCGGCTGCCTGGAAGGCCTGAAGGTCAGCGGTACCGCGCAGTCGGTCGGCGAGCGCACGACGTCCTCGGTGGTGCAGACGATTTCCCTGGTGATCATCCTCGACGCCGTCGCGGCGTTGTGGTTCATGAAGATGGGGTGGTGATGAGGATGGGATTGGACATTCGGGATTCGGGATTGGTGCAGAGCAGAAGCGTGGCTGGCGTGACGAGCGGGAGAGCCGTGCTGTGACCAATCCCCAATCCCCACTCCCCCCCCCCGGCCCAGAGGCCGACGGCGACGACGATGAGCTGGCGATTTCCGTGCGCGGGCTGACCAACCGTTTCGGTAGCCAGACCGTGCACGAGGACCTGGACCTGGACGTGCGCCGCGGCGAGATCCTGGGCGTGGTCGGCGGCTCGGGCACCGGCAAATCGGTGCTGATGCGCAGCATCCTGGGCCTGCGCGAACCCGATGCCGGCAGCATCCAGGTACTGGGCGCGGACGCGCGCTCGGGCCGCTACGCCGACCGCCAGCTCATCACCCGCAACACCGGCGTGCTGTTCCAGGATGGCGCGCTGTTCTCGTCGATGACCGTGGGCGAGAACGTGCAGGTGCCGCTGAAGGAACACCACGGCGAGTTTCCGGAACGCTGGTATTTCGAGCTGGCGCTGCTGAAGATCAAGCTGGCCGGCCTGCCGGCCGATGCGCTGGACAAGCTGCCCTCGCAGTTGTCCGGCGGCATGCGCAAGCGCGCCGGCCTGGCGCGTGCACTGGCGCTGGACCCGCCCTTGTTATTCCTGGACGAACCCACCGCCGGGCTGGACCCGATCGGCGCGGCCGCCTTCGACCGCCTGATCCGCACCCTGCAGCAGGCATTGGGCTTGACCGTGTTCCTGATCACCCATGACCTGGATACGCTGTACGCCATCTGCGACCGCATCGCGGTGCTGGCCGATCGCAAGGTGATCGCCAACGCACCGCTGGCCGAGGTCGAGCAGATCGACCACCCCTGGATCCAGGACTATTTCCACGGTCCGCGCGCCCGCGCCGCGCGCGCGGCCAAGACCGACTCCACCGAGACCGCCTGAGCATGGAAACCAAAGCCAATTACGTCCTGATCGGCGCCTTCACCATCGTGGCCGGCCTGGCCTTGCTGCTGTTCGGCCTGTGGGCTGCCAAGTACTCCTCCGACCGCACCTGGCAGCAATACCGGGTGGTGTTCCGCGAGGCGGTGACCGGCCTGTCGGTCGGCAGCCCGGTGCAATACAACGGCATCGCGGTGGGCTCGATCACCGAGCTGACCCTGGCGCCGAACGACCCGCGCCAGGTGGTCGCGCACGTCCGCGTCAACTCCACCACGCCGATCAAGAGCGACACCCGCGCCAAGCTGGCCATCACCAGCCTCACCGGCCCGTCCATCATCCAGCTCTCCGGCGGCACGCCCGAGGCACCGTCGCTGACCACCATCGACAAGAGCGATGCGCCGATCATCCAGACCACGCCCTCGGCGCTGCAGAACATCACCGACACCGCCAACCGCATCGTCGAACGCATGGACCAGATGCTGTCGGACAAGAACGTGGCCAGCATCTCGGCCACGTTGCAGAACCTGGAGAAGATCAGCGGCGGCATCGCCGATCGCGACGAAGGCATGCAGGCGCTGATCGTCAGCGCGCGCGATGCCGCGCGCAATCTCGACACCACCCTGACCACCACCAACGGCACCATCAAGCGGCTGGACCAGAACCTGGTGCAGCAGCTGCCGGGCATCCTGGAAAAACTCGATGCCACCCTGGCCAAGCTGGATTCTGCTGCCGGCAACGCCGACACCATCCTTGGCGAGAACCGCGCGGCCATCAACAGCTTCGCCAACGACGGCCTGGGCCAGCTCGGCCCGACACTGACCGAGTTGCGCGGCCTGATCCGCGACCTGCGCCGGGTCAGCGACAAACTGGACAACAACCCTGCGCGCTACCTGCTCGGCCGCGACGCACCCAAGGAGTTCGAACCGAAATGACTGCCATGCGCCTGTTGCGTCCCCTGTTGTGCATGTCGTTGCTGGCGCTGGGCGGCTGCTCGGTGCTGACCGGCGGCGACAAGAAGCCGGCCACCATCTATGCCCCCAGCGTGCGGGTGACGCCCAATCCGGCGTGGCCGCAGGTGACCTGGCAGCTGGTGGTGGCCAAACCCAGCGCCGCACGCGTCATCGACAGCCCGCGCATCAATGTGCGCCCGACCCCCGGCGAGCTGCAGGTCTATCACGGCGCCGGCTGGGCACAACCGGCCACGGACATGCTGGAAGACAGCGTGGTGCGCGGCTTCGAGGACTCCGGCAAGATCGCCGCGGTGGCCCATGTCGGCACCGGCATCCGTTCCGATTACAAACTGGCGATCGATGTGCGCCGGTTCGAATCCGATTACGCCGGCCAATCGCTGCCGTCGGCCACGATCGAGCTCAACGCCAAGCTGCTGCACTCGGCCGACCAACGCGTGGTCGCCTCGCGCACCTTCCTGGTTGCACGGCCTTCCAGCGGCACCGATACCGCCGCCGTCGCGGTTGCTTTCGAGCAAGCCCTGACCCAGGTGACCACCGAGCTGGTGGGCTGGACGCTGACCACCGGGCAGCAGGACAGCGCCGCGCTGCCGCGCACGCCGTAAGCCGACGCGTCGCCCTGCAGCCGGAACACATCCATCCGGCACCGACACCGGCACACATCGCCAGCCTGTTTGCCTTCTCCCGCGCGCGGGAGAAGGTGGCGCGCAGCGCCGGATGAGGGCACACACAGTCTGCCACGCACGCCATAACCCGACGCATCGCCTTGCAGCCGGAACGCATCCTACCCGGCACAGGCCCGCAGGTGCGTAGCCTGTTCTCCCTTCTCCCGCGCGCGGGAGAAGGTGGCGCGCAGCGCCGGATGAGGGCACACACCGTCTGCCACGTACGCCATAACCCGACGCATCGCCCCGTAACCGGAACGCATCCCACCCGGCACCGACACCGGCACACGTCTCCAGCCTGTCTGCCTTCTCCCGCGCGCGGGAGAAGCTGGCGCGCAGCGCCGGATGAGGGCACACACCGTCCCTCGGCAAGCTGGCCGTCGCACACGCCAGCCGGCCACCCGGCGCCGGCCTCATCCTGCCGCAGACGACGCAATCTGCCGAAAGGTCAGATTGATCCGCTCCCCCACCGGCCGTGCCGTGCGAGGCAAGGCATGCCTGTAGTGACGCTGCGTCTGCCCGCCCATCAGCAGCAGATCGCCATGCCCCAGCGCCAGCGTCTGCTTCAGCGCCGCATCGTCGCGATGCTTGAATGCAAAGCGCCGCGTCGCGCCCAGGCTCACCGACGCGATCAACGGCTGCGCGCCCAGCTCCGGCTCGTCGTCGCTATGCCAGCCCATCGCATCGGCCCCGCTGCGGTAACGGTTGACCAGCACGCTGTTGAATGGGTGCCCGGTCTCGGCCTGCAGCCGCGCACGCAGCGGCTGCAACACCTCCAGCCACGGCTGCGGCGCGAACTGCGTACCGGAATAGCGATAACTGGCATCCGCATCGCCGATCCAGCTGCTCAGGCGCGGCGAATCCACCACCCGCCCGAACAGGCGGATGCGGTGCACCTCCCACCGCACCTGCGCCAACAGGGCCTGCAGCAGCGCGTCGGCTTGCGTCGCGTCCAGCCATCCGCGCTGCCAGCTGATCTGCGCCCCCGGCAATGCCACCTCGATCTTCATCGCCCAGACGCTAGCACGCATGCCCGCACCGCGCCGTCGGCAGCGGATGAATCGCGCCGATTTGCCGCCGTCACATGCAATCCCGGAAAATGCGCTCCAGCCATCGAGCCAACGGGAGCGGAGCAATGTCGGTAACGGGAGTCGGCGCACAGGCGCCAGAGGCGGTCGAACGTGACGTCATGGAATACGACGTCGTCACCGTCGGTGCCGGCCCGGCCGGGCTGTCGTTCGCGATCCGGCTCAAGCAGCTCAACCCCGAGTTGAGCGTGTGCGTGATCGAAAAATCCAGCACCATCGGCGCGCACATCCTCTCCGGCGCGGTGATCGAACCCGGCCCGCTGGACGCACTGCTGCCGGGCTGGCGCGACAACCCGCCGCCGATCTGCGTGGCCGCCACCGACGACGAATTCTGGTTCCTTGGCAAGGACAGCGCGCGCAAGTTCCCGGTGGTGCCGCCGGGCATGCGCAACCACGGCAATTTCATCGTCAGCCTGGGCGCGATGTGCGCCTGGCTGGCGCCGCAGGCCGAAGCGCTGGGCGTGGAGATCTACCCCGGCTTTGCCGCTGCTCAAACCCTGCACGACGACAGTGGCCAGGTGATCGGCGTGCGCATCGGCGACATGGGTGTGGCCAAGGACGGCACGCACAAGCCTGGTTACACCGCCGGCATCGACATCCGTGCCAAGGTCACCGTGCTCGCCGAAGGCGCGCGTGGCCATCTGACCAAACAGTTGCTCAAGCGCTTCGACCTCACCGCCGACAGCGACCCGCAGGGGTATTCGATCGGCATCAAGGAACTGTGGCAGGTGCCCGAAGGGCGCGTCAGCCCCGGCAAGATCGTGCATACGCTGGGCTGGCCAGCCGACAACCGCACCTACGGCGGCAGCTTCCTGTATCACCTGGACAACAACCAGATCGCACTCGGCTATGTCAGCGGACTGGATTACAGCGATCCGGGCTACCAGCCGTGGGAAGCCTTCCAGCAATGGAAGAACCACTCCCTGATCAAGCCGCTGCTGGAAGGCGGCAGCATCCTGTCGGCCGGCGCGCGCGCCATCGTCACCGGCGGATGGCAGTCGCTGCCGAAGACGGAAATGCCCGGCGCCCTGCTGATCGGCGATACCGCCGGCCTGCTCAACGTGCCCAAGATCAAGGGGACCCACCAGGCGATCCGCAGCGGCATGCTGGCCGCCGAACACCTGGCGCAGTCGCAGCTGGTCCCGCAGGGCTTCGACGCCAAGCTACGCGCCTCCGATGCGATGGCCGAGCTGAAGCAGGTGCGCAACATCAAGCCCGGCTTCAAGAAGGGCCTGTGGTTCGGCCTGCTCAATGCCGCCTGGGAAACCGCGCTCAAGGGCGCCTCGCCGTGGACGTTGAAGAACAAGCCGGACTGGTCGGCACTGCGCAAGATCGGCGAGTACGAACAACCCAAGCGCGACTACGTCAGCCGCGAACTCGCGCCACGCGACCGCCTGCAGGCGGTGTACTTCGCCGCCACCGAGCACGACGAAGACCAACCTGTGCATCTGCAGGTGCTGGACACCGACGTCTGCGCCACCCGCTGCGTGGAGGAGTACGACAACCCCTGCACCCGCTTCTGCCCCGCCAATGTCTATGAAATGGTCGCAGATACCACCAGCCCCTCTGGCAAGCGCCTGCAGATCAATGCTGCCAACTGCGTGCACTGCAAGACCTGCGACATCAAGGACCCCTACGAGATCATCACCTGGGTCACACCGGAGGGTGGTTCGGGACCGAACTACCAGAATCTCTAGAAATCAGGGCCGCAAGGCCCCTGATCGTTTATGCAAGTTTGAACGACACGCCGGTCTTGCTGCGCAATTCTGAAATCTCCACTCCGTCTGCAGCCTCCACCAGCACCAAGCCGTCGGCAGTGACATCGAACACCGCCAGGTCGGTGATGATGCGATCCACCACACCGACGCCGGTCAGCGGCAGGTCGCATTCGCGCAGGATCTTGTGGCTGCCGTCCTTGGCGACGTGCTCCATCAGCACCACCACGCGCTTGACCCCGGCCACCAGGTCCATCGCCCCGCCCATGCCCTTGACCATCTTGCCGGGCACCATCCAGTTGGCCAGATCGCCGCGGTCGGTGACCTGCATCGCACCCAGGATCGCCAGGTCGATATGGCCACCCCGGATCATCGCGAACGAATCATGGCTGCCGAAGTAACTGGCACCGTCGCGCGCGGTCACTGTCTGCTTGCCGGCATTGATCAGGTCCGCATCGACTTCGTCTTCAGTCGGAAACGGGCCGATGCCGAGCAGGCCATTTTCCGATTGCAGCCACACATCCACACCTTCGGGGATGTGATTGGCTACCAGCGTGGGAAGACCGATCCCCAGGTTGACGTAGGCGCCGTCGGTAAGCTCGCGTGCGGCACGCGCGGCCATCTGATCGCGGGTCCAGGCCATCAGTTGTCTCCCTTGCGCACGGTGCGCTGTTCGATGCGTTTTTCCGGCGCGGGGTTGAGCACCAGCCGATCGACATAGATGCCTGGCAGATGCACCTGATCCGGATCGATTGCGCCCAGCTCCACGATCTGCTCGACCTCGGCAATGCAGATGCGCCCGGCCATCGCGCAGGCCGGGTTGAAATTGCGCGCGGTCTTGCGGAACACCAGGTTGCCGGCGGTGTCGGCGCGCCACGCCTTGACCAGGGCGACGTCGGCCTGCAATGCGGTCTCCAGCACGTAGTGCTTGCCGGCGAACTCGCGGGTTTCCTTGCCCTGCGCCACGATGGTGCCGTAGCCGGTGGCCGTGTAGAACGCGGGAATTCCCGCACCGCCGGCGCGCAGGCGCTCGGCCAGGGTGCCTTGCGGGTTGAATTCCAGCTCCAGTTCGCCCGCCAGATACTGGCGCTCGAATTCCTTGTTCTCGCCGACATAGGACGAAATCATCTTGCGGATCTGGCGGGTGGCCAATAGCTGGCCCAGCCCGAATCCATCCACGCCGGCGTTGTTGGAGATCACCGTCAACCCGCTCACCCCGCTATCGCGTACGGCCGCAATCAGCGCCTCGGGGATTCCGCACAATCCAAAGCCGCCCACCGCCAGGGTCTGGCCATCGGCCAACACCCCGTCCAGCGCCGCCTTGGCATCGGCATGGCGTTTGCCGCCTGCCGCACCACGTCCATCGTCGCGCATCACCGCCCTCACCTCGCTGATGTGAAGCGGCCATTCTAGCCGCTGACTGTTCCCTGTCCCCGGTCGCAATTCCGCCACACCCAAGACACGGCGCACCCGCTAAACTCGGGTGTCCCCCACACCAGGATTTGCCCATGACGCTACCCGCCTTCAAGGCCTACGATATTCGCGGCCGCGTGCCGGATGAACTGAACGAGGACTTGGCCCGCCGCATCGGCGTGGCGCTGGCGGCGCAGCTGGATCAGGGGCCTGTGGTCCTGGGCCACGACGTGCGCCTGGCGAGCCCGGCGTTGCAGGAAGCGCTTTCAGCCGGCCTGCGTGCCAGCGGCCGCGAGGTCATCGACATCGGCCTGTGCGGCACTGAAGAGGTGTATTTCCAGACCGATTACCTCAAGGCTGCCGGCGGCGTGATGGTGACCGCCAGCCACAACCCGATGGACTACAACGGCATGAAGCTGGTGCGCGAGCAGGCGCGTCCGATCAGTTCGGACACCGGCCTGTTCGCGATCCGCGACACGGTCGCGTCCGATACCGCCGCACCCGGCGAGCCCACCGCAAACGAGCACAGCCGCACCGACAAGACCGCGTACCTGGAGCACCTGCTCAGCTATGTGGACCGCAGCACGCTCAAGCCGCTCAAGCTGGTGGTGAACGCCGGCAACGGTGGCGCCGGCCTGATCGTGGACCTGCTCGCCCCGCACCTGCCGTTCGAGTTCGTGCGCGTTTTCCACGAGCCCGATGGCAACTTCCCCAACGGCATCCCCAACCCGCTGCTGCCGGAGAACCGCGATGCCACCGCCAAGGCGGTCAAGGATCACGGTGCGGACTTCGGCATTGCCTGGGATGGCGACTTCGATCGCTGCTTCTTCTTCGACCATAACGGCCGCTTCATCGAGGGCTATTACCTGGTCGGCCTGCTGGCGCAGGCGATCCTGGCCAAGCAGCCGGGCGGCAAGGTCGTGCACGACCCGCGCCTGACCTGGAACACGGTCGAGCAGGTCGAAGAGGCCGGCGGCATCCCGGTGCTGTGCAAGAGCGGCCACGCCTTCATCAAGGAAAAGATGCGCAGCGAGAACGCCGTGTATGGCGGCGAGATGAGCGCGCACCACTATTTCCGCGAGTTCGCCTACGCCGACTCCGGCATGATCCCGTGGTTGCTGATTGCCGAGCTGGTATCGCAATCCGGCCGCTCGCTGGCCGATCTGGTCGAAGCGCGCATGCAGAAATTCCCCTGCAGCGGCGAGATCAACTTCAAGGTCGCCGATGCCAAGGCCTCTGTTGCCCGCGTGATGGCGCATTACGCCGACCTGTCGCCGGAGCTGGACTACACCGACGGCATCAGTGCCGATTTCGGTCAATGGCGTTTCAACCTGCGCAGCTCCAACACCGAGCCGCTGCTGCGTCTGAACGTGGAAACGCGCGGCGATGCCGCATTGCTGGAAAGCCGCACGCAAGAGATTTCCGACTTGCTGCGCGACTGATCTACCATTCTCCCCCACCTTTGACGCACTGGAGTTTCCCCCGCTCATGAGCGACGTCCTTCCGATTATCTTGTCCGGCGGCTCCGGCACGCGCCTGTGGCCGCTGTCCCGCGAGTCCTACCCCAAGCAGTTCCTGCCGCTGGTCGGCGACAAGAGCATGCTGCAGGCCACCTGGCTGCGTGCGGCGCCCGTCGCAGGGCACGCACCCATCGTCGTGGCTAACGAGGAGCATCGCTTCATGGCCGCCGAGCAGCTGCAGCAGTTGGGCGTCAAGCCCTCTGCCATCCTGCTGGAGCCCAAGGGCCGTAATACCGCGCCGGCGATTGCAGTTGCTGCGCTGGAGGCCACGCGCGATGGCGCCGACCCGCTGCTGCTGGTGCTGCCGTCGGACCATGTGATCGGTGACGAGGCCGCGTTCCAGGCTGGGGTGAAAGTTGCAGCTGAAGCGGCATCTCAGGGCAAGCTGGTCACCTTCGGCATCAAGCCAACCGCACCTGAAACCGGCTACGGCTACATCAAGGCCGGCGCGGGCAATGGGGTCAGCGCGGTGGAGCGCTTCGTCGAAAAACCCGACCTCGCCACTGCACAGAGCTATCTCGCCAGCGGCGAGTACTACTGGAACAGCGGCATGTTCCTGTTCCGCGCCTCGCGTTACCTGGAAGAACTGCGCAAGTTCCATCCCGCCATCGCCGATGCGTGCCAGACCGCGTGGCAGAACGGCAAGCGCGATGCGGACTTCACCCGCCTGGACAAGGACGCGTTCGCGGCCAGCCCGTCGGATTCGATCGACTACGCGGTGATGGAAAAGACCGCCGATGCGGTCGTCGTGCCGCTGGATGCCGGCTGGAACGATGTCGGATCGTGGTCGTCGCTGCTGGATGTGTCCGAGCAGGATGGCCAGGGCAACGCGCATCATGGCGACGTGATCCAGCTGGATTGTCGCAATACCTATGCCTACGGCTCGCGCCTGATCGCCATGGTCGGCCTGGAAGACGTGGTGGTCGTCGAGACGCCGGATGCCGTGCTGGTCGGACACCGCGATCGCATCCAGGAAGTAAAGGAGGTGGTCGGCCGGATCAAGACCGACGGCCGTTCGGAGGCGACCTGGCATCGCAAGGTGTACCGCCCGTGGGGCGCGTACGACTCGATCGACATGGGCCAGCGTCACCAGGTCAAGCGCATCACCGTCAAGCCCGGTGCCGTGCTCAGCCTGCAGATGCATCACCACCGCGCCGAACACTGGATCGTGGTCAGTGGCACTGCAGAAGTGACGCGTGGCGAAGAAGTGCTGCTGCTGACCGAAAACCAGAGCACCTACATCCCGCTCGGCGTGACCCACCGCCTGCGCAATCCGGGCAAGCTGCCTCTGGAACTGATCGAAGTACAGTCCGGCAGCTATCTGGGCGAGGACGACATCGTGCGCTTCGAGGATACCTACGGCCGGGCCTGATCACGCGCTCGACGTAGACGGCAAGATCGACGGCGGCCCATGGCCGCCGTCTTGCGTTATCCGCGACTCACTTTCGATTGCAACGCGCTACGCGTGGCAGATCAAAGGTCGCAGGCTGCATTGCACACCCGTGCGTGCGGGCGACGCGGCTGCATCGCCCGCACTTGGGTACCGTCAGGACAGCCAAGCGTCGCCTGCCCTGCTCAATTGTCGCCGAACAGATCGCGCGTGTAGACCTTGTCCTGCACGTCATGCAGCGCGTCGGCCATGCGGTTGCTGATGATGACGTCGGCCTCGCGCTTGAAGGTCTCCAGATCGTTGACCACGCGCGAGCGGAAGAATTCCGGATCGCTCAGCGTCGGTTCGTACACGATGATCTCCACGCCCTTGGCCTTGAGGCGCTTCATCACTCCCTGGATGCTGGACGAACGGAAGTTGTCCGAGCCGGCTTTCATGATCAGGCGATAGATCCCGACCACCTTGGGATTGCGCCGCAGCACGTCGGCGGCAATGAAGTCCTTGCGGGTGGTGTTGGAATCGACGATCGCCCGGATGATGTTCTGCGGAACGCTCTGGTAGTTGGCCAGCAACTGCTTGGTATCCTTGGGCAGGCAATACCCGCCATAGCCGAAGGATGGATTGTTGTAGTGGCTGCCGATGCGCGGATCCAGGCAGATGCCCTCGATGATCTGACGACTGTCCAGCCCATGGGTGAGCGCGTAGGTGTCCAGTTCGTTGAAGTAGGACACCCGCATCGCCAGGTAGGTGTTGGCGAACAGCTTGATCGCCTCGGCCTCGGTAGGCTCGGTGAACAACACCGGCACGTCGGGCTTGAGCGCGCCTTCCTGCAGCAGCCGCGCGAAGGTTTCCGCGCGCGCCGAGCGTTCGCCGACGATGATGCGGGATGGGTACAGGTTGTCGTACAACGCCCGGCCTTCGCGCAGGAACTCGGGCGAGAAGATGATGTTGTCGGTGCCGAACTGCGCGCGCAGCTTGGCCACATAGCCGACCGGAATGGTCGACTTGATCACCATCGTCGCCTGCGGATTGATCTCCAGCACCTTGGCGATCACCACCTCGATCGAGCTGGTGTTGAAGTAATTGGTGTCCGGATCGTAGTCGGTGGGCGTGGCGATGATCACGAACTCGGCGCCGGCAAACGCCTCGTTGGCGTCCAGCGTGGCCTTGAAGTTCAGGCCACCCTCGGCCAACGCGGCCTCGAGTTCCTTGTCGACGATCGGCGAGCGGCCTTCGTTGATCAGCTTGACCTTGGCCTCGACGATGTCCAGCGCCACCACTTCATGGCGCTTGGCGAGCAACACGCCATTGGACAGACCGACATAGCCGGTACCCGCGACAGCGATCTTCATTGGAATTCCTTGCGATTTTGGATGGGGGAGGATGCAGCGCGCTGCACGCAGGCCATGGCGTGATGACGGTGCGGCCGCGCCCGCCTTGGGCCGGCGCGCCCGCTGGGGGACACGCGAAAACCTGCACGGTGCCGACCGATGCGATGCAGCGCGCGCGCGTCAAGCCCGTGCATCGCACGTCGCACCCGCTCCAGCGGCACATCCACGCCAGCCGCGACCTGCACGGAGCAGCTCGTCGGCATGGCGCGAACCAGTCCCAGATGGTAGCCGAAGCGAGGTGCAAGCTATGAGTCAGTGCTGAAGCCGCACCGGCCAATCACGCACTGAAGAGGCTCAATCGTTGGCGAGCGTGTCCAGCACCCGGCTCAGTCCGTCCTGCCAGGCGGGCAGGTGCACACCGAAGGTGTCCTGCAGGCTGTGGGTATCCAGCCGCGAATAGGCAGGCCGCATGGCCGGCGTTGGATAGTCGGCGGTACTGATCGCTTCCACGTGCGGGGCGCGGGCGAGCAGACCGCGTGCATGCGCCTGGGCAAAGATAGCTTCGGCGAATCCGTGCCAGGTGGTCTGCCCCGCAGCGGTCAGATGCCACAGGCCGGAGGGTTCACCGGGCTGGCGTAGCGCGTGCGCGGTGATATCGGCGATCAGCGCGGCCGGCGTCGGCGTGCCGATCTGGTCGGCGACCACGCGCAGCACGTCGCGCTCGGCTCCCACGCGCAGCATCGTGCGCAGGAAATTGTGCCCGTGCGCCGCATAGACCCAGGCGGTGCGGAAGATCAGATGACGGCCGCCGGCCGCCTGCACCGCCTGTTCGCCGGCCAGCTTGCTCTGCCCGTACACGCCGAGCGGCGCAGTGGCGTCGTCGGGGCGATAGGGGCGAGCGCCCTGCCCATCGAAGACATAGTCGGTCGAATAATGGACCAAGGGCACACCGGCGCGCGCGCACCATTGCGCAATGACCGCCGGCGCCTCGGCGTTTGCGCGGAAAGCCGCATCGCGCTCCTGCTCGGCACGATCGACGGCGGTATAGGCGGCTGCGTTGACGACGGTCGTGGGCCGCAGGCGGTCCAGCGTGCGTTCGAGCAACATCGGCGCGTCCAGATCGAGCCGCTCGCAGGCACGCCCGTCAGCCAACTGCCCGGAGCGCGTGCTTGCCAGCACTTCACCTTCCTGTACGAAGGCACGCAGCAGCTCGGTGCCGACCTGCCCATTGGCGCCGATCACCAACAACTTCATGGTTGATAGACAGGCAGACGCGCGTCGTCGATGTCTTCCAGAAACGGCGCAACCCGATCCTTCGCAGACAGGATCGGCGAGCTGATCGGCCAATCGACGCCGATGGTGGCGTCGTCCCAGCGAACACTTGCGTCGGCGTCATGGACGTAGATGTCGGTGCACAGGTAACTGAAGACCGCACGTTCGGACAGGACCGCGAACCCATGCGCAAAGCCTTGCGGAATCCAGAACTGCCGATTGTTCTCGGCGCTCAGGATGGCGGCAGTCCACTGACCGAAGTACGGTGATCCGCGCCGGATATCCACCGCCACATCGTAGACCTCGCCCTCCAGCACGCTGACCAGCTTCCCCTGTGGGCGCGGCCATTGGTAGTGCAGACCGCGCAGCACGCCCTTGATGGAGGTGGAGATGTTGCTCTGCAGGAACCGCGCGGGAAAGCCGTGCTGGTCGAAGCGTTCGGCATTCCAGGCTTCGAAGAATTGACCCCGCTCGTCGCCCAGGACTCTTGGCTCGATGACGAAGCAACCAGGCAAGGACGTCTCGATGACTTTCAAGGAACCACTCCACGTTGTGCGAGAGAATGCAGATATTGACCATAAGCATTCTTGCGCAAGGGGGCGGCCAGTTGCTCCAACTGGGAAGCATCGATCCATCCTTTCGCGAAGGCGATCTCTTCCGGGCAACACACCTGCAGCCCTTGCCGCATCTGGATCGTCTCGATGAAGTTGGATGCCTCGTGCAGAGATTGATGCGTTCCCGTATCCAGCCAGGCGTACCCACGTCCCAGCGGCTCCAGGTGCAGGTCTCCTGCCTCCAGGTAGCGCCGATTTAGGTCGGTAATCTCCAGCTCTCCCCGGCTGGAGGGCTTTAACTGCGCGGCGTAATCGCAAGCCCTGCCATCGTAGAAATAGAGCCCGGTGACTGCATAGTTCGAGCGTGGCTGCTGGGGCTTTTCCTCGATATCGATCACCTTGCCCTGAGCATCGAACTCGGCTACCCCATAGCGCTCAGGATCGTTGACCCAGTAGCCGAATACGGTAGCCCCTTGTTGACGCGCATCGGCACGTCGCAGCGTGTCCGTCAGGCCATGCCCGTGAAAAATGTTGTCCCCCAACACCAGGCAGCTGGGCTTGCCCTCAATGAAGTCGCGCCCGATCAAGTAGGCTTGAGCCAGCCCATCAGGGCTGGGCTGCACGGCGTAGCGGATATGCATCCCCCACTGTTCACCGTCGCCTAGCAACGCCTGAAACAATGGCTGTTCATGTGGCGTATTGATGATCAGTACTTCACGGATACCTCCCAGCATCAGCACGCTGAGCGGGTAATAGATCATCGGCTTGTCATAGACGGGCAGCAGCTGCTTGCTGACGCCCTTGGTAATCGGATATAGGCGTGTTCCCGATCCGCCAGCAAGAATGATGCCTTTGCGTTGTGTCATGGTATGTCCCTTGGCGACCGCCACATATGCGGACTCTGACGATGACCGCGTTATGCCGCGACCCCGATACGTTCCAGCCGATAGCTGCCGTCCAACACCCCTTGCACCCAGGGTTGGTTGTCCAGATACCACTGCACTGTCAAGGCGATCCCTTGCTCGAAGGTGTATGCCGGCTGCCAACCTAATTCCGTTCGCAGTTTGCTGGCATCGATGGCGTAGCGGCGATCGTGACCAGGGCGGTCCGCCACGTGAGTGATCTGAATGGCGCGCATTTGACCATCGGCTCGCGGAAGCTGCTGATCCAGCAGCGCGCAAATGGTACGCACAACCTCGATATTCTGCCGTTCGGCATTACCGCCTACGTTGTAGGTTTCACCCACACGTCCCTTCGCAAGCACGGTGCGAATGGCGTCGCAGTGGTCGCTGACGAACAGCCAGTCGCGCACTTGCTTTCCATCCCCGTACACAGGCAGCGGCTCTCCCGCCAAAGCCTTTGCGATGACCAATGGGATCAACTTCTCAGGGAAGTGGTAGGGACCGTAGTTGTTCGAGCAATTGGTCGTTAGCACTGGCAGGCCGTACGTGTGATGAAAAGCACGCACAAGATGGTCCGATGCAGCCTTGGATGCGGAATAAGGGGAATTCGGGGCGTAAGGCGTCGTTTCGGTGAACTTGCCGGTTTCTCCCAGGGTGCCGTATACCTCGTCGGTCGATACGTGCAGAAAGCGGAACGCCTCCCTGGTGCCTTGCGGCAACACCTTCCAGTAATCCCGCACGGATTCAAGCAGGGCCAGGGTGCCGACGACATTGGTCTGGATGAACGCACCCGGGCCATCGATCGAGCGGTCTACGTGGCTCTCGGCGGCAAAGTTCAGAACTGCGTCAGGTTGGTGCTCTGCCAGCAGACGCGCCACCAGGGCTCCATCGCCGATATTTCCCTTGATGAAGACGTGATTTGGATTGCCCTCCAATGAGGCCAAGGTCTTCAGGTTGCCTGCGTAAGTAAGCGCATCCAGATTGATGACGCGCACGCCACGCGCAACTGCCTCCAAGACAAAATTACCGCCAATGAAGCCCGCTCCGCCGGTCACTAACCAAGTTGCCACTACCCATCTCCTGTCGCGCGTACGCCGCGCTCAATTCCAAGCCCGACAGGATATACGTTGCACGCCACATCGGCCGTAGTCGTCTCTCGCAGGATCCAATCCCGCACTGCACCATCCATACGCCATCGCATGGTGCGCCCTGCCCGGTTAGAATGGCCGCACTCCCGAGCCTGCCGCCGCGGCCGGGCCTTCCCGCAATAGCTGAAGGATCTCGTACACGATGAAAATCCTCGTCGCCTACAAGCGCGTGGTGGACTACAACGTCCGCATTCAGGTCAAGCCGGATGGCTCCGGCGTGGTCACCGAGGGCGTCAAGCTCTCGCCCAACCCGTTCGATGAAATCGCCCTGGAAGAGGCGCTGCGCCTGCGCGATGCCGGCACTGCGACCGAGGTGGTGGTCGCCACGCTTGCCCCGGCCGACGCGGCCGCGCACCTGCGCAATGGCCTGGCCATGGGCGCCAACCGCGCCATCCATGTGGTCACCGATGCCGCCATTCAGCCGCTGACCGCTGCCCGCACCCTGCTCAAGCTGGTCGAGAAGGAACAGCCGGATCTGGTGATTCTGGGCAAGCAGGCCATCGACGACGACGCCAACCAGACCGGCCAGATGCTGGCCACGCTGTGGGGTCGCCCGCAGGCGACCTTCGCCGGCAAGCTGGTGGTGGCCGACGGCAAGGCCACGGTCACCCGCGAAGTCGATGCCGGCCTGGAAACCCTGGAAGTCGACCTCCCGGCGGTGATCACCACCGATCTGCGCCTGAACGAGCCGCGCTTCATCAAACTGCCGGACATCATGAAGGCCAAGAGCAAGCCGCTGGAAACGCTGGCATTTGCCGATCTCGGTGTCGATGCGCATGACAGCCTGACTACCACCCACTATGCCGCGCCGTCCAAGCGCAGCCGTGGCGTCATGGTCAAGGACGCTGCCGAACTGGTAGCCGCACTCAAGCAGAAGGGGTTGCTGTAATGGCCAAGATTCTCGTTGTTGCCGAACATCTCAACGGCCAGCTCAATGCGGCCACCGCCAAGACGCTGAGCGCTGCGCAGGCGATCTCTGCTGAGTCCATCGACGTGGTTGTGCTGGCAGCGGACCCGGCCGCCGTTGCAGCGCAGGCCGCACAGTTGGCCGGCGTCGCCCGCGTGCTGACCGTGGCCAACGCCGCCAACGAACATGCCATTGCCCAGGTGCTGGGGCCGCAGATCGCCCAGCTCGCCGGCCAGGGTTATACCCATGTATTCGGCCCCTCCACCACCTTCGGCAAGGACCTGATGCCGGTGGTTGCGGCGCTGCTTGGCGTCAACCAGATCTCCGACCTGATGGCAGTGGAGGACGCCCATACCTTCAAGCGCCCGATCTACGCCGGCAACGCGATCATCACCGTGCAGGCGCCGGCCGACCAGATCGTGGTCGCCACCGTGCGCAGCGCCTCCTGGCCGGAGGCGGCCAAAGGCGGCAGCGCGGCGGTCGAGCCCGTTACAGTCGATGCCGTCCTGCCGACGCATAGCCGCTTCATCGGCCTGGCGGCCGGCAGCTCCGATCGCCCAGACCTGCAGAGCGCCAAGCGCGTGGTCTCCGGCGGCCGCGGTGTCGGCTCGGCAGAGAACTTCAAGCACATCTATAGCCTGGCCGACAAACTCGGCGCCGCCGTGGGCGCCTCGCGCGCTGCCGTCGATGCCGGCTATGTGCCCAACGAGCTGCAGGTCGGCCAGACCGGCAAGATCATCGCCCCGGAACTGTATGTGGCGATCGGCATCAGCGGCGCGATCCAGCATCTGACCGGCATCAAGGATGCCGGCACCATCGTGGCGATCAACAAGGATCCGGAGTCACCGATCTTCGAGATTGCCGATATTGGGTTGGTGGGGGATTTGTTCACTTTGTTGCCGGAACTGGAAACGGCGCTGGGCTGAGCGCAGAGATATATGCCGCAGGCCATCGGTCACGCTGCGCACGTCAGGATTGCTTGGGGTGGTGGACAATCTGTCCGCCACGTCCGCACGTGCGTTTATAATTCGCAATCACTTCGCGGGATACCGTAGTAGATGCCGTCGCAGAGCTTCGAGGTCCCGGGCGTATGGCGGTTGAACGTCCCTCATGGCTGTGTCGCCGCTCTTGTGCCCGGAACAGATGATTCGGCAGAGCCGGAGACTGTGGATCAAGACGGCTATGCAATGGCCCGCTTTGCGAGGAGGCAGTATCTGCCGGCCAGCACAGCCTATGCACTGCTTCAGTCATCCCAGGGCTGCCGCTTATGCTCGCTTGAGCTTCCCCGCGCTGTATGGCTGGCGCGATACCAGGCAGGTCGAGTCGGCGCTTCCACTCGCAGGTCCAAGTCAGACCCGCCCACTGACCACCGGCCGAACGCGATATCCTTCCGGTCAAAGATCTCTACGACGGCGCACAAATGCTGCAGCATTCAAATCCACCCGCACATCACTTGGTACCTCGGATTCCATGGACGCCCTGATTCCCGTCAACTCGTTGTCCCGCCACATTGCGCCCGTGCAGGATGCACTGTCTCAGATTGCAAGCACGATCGTCGCAAGCGGTTACTATGTGCTCGGTCCGAACATGAAGGCTTTTGAGCAGGAGTTCGCTAGCTACTGTGGAAGCTGTCACTGCGTCAGCGTTGCCAATGGGACCGACGCTCTTGAGCTCTCCCTGAAGGCACTGGGCGTCGGCTCGGGGGATACTGTGGCCGTTGTTGCCAATGCGGCAATGTACGGCACCAGCGCGGTCCTGGCCTGCGGCGCTTCACCGGTTTTTGTCGATACAGGCGCGGGGACGGGGCTAATGTCCGTACCTGCGCTGGAAGCGGTGCTCGCCGGCGACAGCGCACCGGCAGCCGTGATCGTGACCCATCTCTATGGCCAACTGGCTGACATCGAAGCGATCGTAGCGCTGTGTCAACCACGTGGCATCAAGGTCGTGGAAGACTGCGCACAGGCACACGGCGCGGAACGGAATGGCCACCGCGCCGGTAGTTTCGGCGATATTGCTTCCTTCAGTTTTTATCCCACCAAGAATCTGGGCGCCTTGGGCGATGGCGGCGCGATCGTGACAAACGATGACCAGTTGGCCGCCCGTGCCGCGCAACTCCGCCAGTACGGATGGACGGCCAAGTACACCAATACTCTGCGCGGAGGCCGCAACAGCCGCCTCGACGAATTACAGGCCGCCATGCTGCGCCACATGCTTCCCCTGCTGGACGGCTGGAACCAGCGTCGCCGGGATATCGCCAACCGCTACGCTCAGGGCTTGTCCAACCCGAAGATCGAAGTGGGCGGCGTGGTGGGCGCCGAAAATGTGGCGCATTTGTACGTCGTGCGTTCAGATGACCGTGAGCAATTGCGTGCGCACCTCCAGGCCGCCGGCGTGCAGACCGAGGTCCATTACCCGTTGTGCGACCACCGCCAGCCATGCCATGAGGGTGCATTTGATTCCGTGGTACTACCGAACACGGAAGCCGATGCGGCGCGCGTAACCACGCTGCCATGCTTCCCGGAGCTGACCGATGAAGAAGTCGACCGGGTTATCGAAGCATGCAACCGGTTCTGAGCGAGGTGCAGTCGCCTTCCCTCAGCTTGGTTGTTCCGATCTACGGCAATGAAGGCTCGATCGATGATCTCTTGCAGGCTGTCGATTTGATCGCTCGTAGCGTCGGGGGGACATTTGAAGCCGTTTTCGTGGTGGATGGCAGTCCCGATCGCAGCTATGCCTTGCTGCGCGATAAGTTGCCTAGTTGCGCCTTTAGTTCGCAGCTGGCGACCTTGACCAGAAATTTCGGCGCGTTCCCGGCAATCCGCACCGGCTTGCAGCTCAGCCGCGGCGAATTGACCGCGGTAATGGCGGCCGACCTGCAGGAACCGCCCCAGTTGGTCATCGACTTCTGGCAGCACTACGCCAGCGAGCGGTACGACGTCGCCTTCGGCGTGCGCGAAGCGCGGAGCGACCCGGCCGCCTCGAAGCTGGCGTCAACCTTGTTCTGGGCGATCTATCGGCGCATGGTCATCAAGGATATTCCCAAGGGGGGCGTGGATATCTTCGCTGTCAGCCGTGGTTTTCTCGAACGGCTGTTGCTGTTGAACGAAGCCCATTCCAGCCTGCTTGCGCAACTGTTCTGGCTGGGCGGCAAGCGCGAATTTGTCAGTTATCAGCGGCGCGAGCGGCAGCACGGCAAGAGCGCCTGGACCTTGAGCAAGAAATTGCGGTATCTGTCCGATAGCGTTTTTGCTTTCACTGACCTTCCGGTCCGCATGCTGACGGCGCTTGGCCTTATCGCGCTGGCATTCACCACGTTGCTCGGGGCATTGGTGCTAGCCGCGAAGTTTTCCGGACTCGTCGCAGTGCCGGGCTACACGCTAACCATCTTGACCATTCTCTTCTTCGGCGCACTCAATTCATTGGGCCTGGGTATCGTGGGCACGTACGCCTGGCATGCGTTCGAAAATACCAAGGCACGTCCGCTGTCGATCATGCAGTCGGTCGAAAACTTCGAAAAGGATAACCTGTGAGTCATTTCGTGCACCCTAATGCTCTTTGCGAGAGCGACACCATCGGCGACGGCACCCGCGTCTGGGCATTTGCCCACGTGCTGCCCGGCGCCCGCCTTGGTCGCGACTGCAATATCTGCGACGGCGTATTCATCGAATCTGATGTTGTCGTCGGGGATCGAGTGACCGTCAAATGCGGCGTGCAACTGTGGGACGGCGTACGTTTGGGCGACGACGTTTTCGTTGGGCCGAATGCAACATTCACCAACGACCTGTTCCCGCGCAGCAGGGTGTATCCCGAGAAATTCCTCGGCACCGTGGTCGAGTCGGGCGCCTCGATTGGCGCCAATGCAACCATCCTGGCCGGCACTACCATCGGCAGTGGTGCCATGATCGGCGCTGGTGCAGTCGTTACGCGTTCTGTACCGCCCAATGCCATTGTGGTTGGTAATCCCGCACGCATTGTCGGCTACGTTTCCGACAAGGGCGCAAACCAGCCTGCCGCATCGCCAGTTGATCAGGGAATCACTGACACTGCCGTTCCGGGCGTCAAGCTGTACCGGATGCCCAGTTTCGCCGACATGCGTGGCTCGCTCTCCGTGGGAGATTTCGATAGTTTCCTGCCTTTCAATGCAAGACGGTATTTCCTGGTTTATGGCGTCCCCACCCAGGAGACCCGTGGCGAACACGCGCACAAGCGCTGCCATCAGTTTCTGATCTGTGTCTCCGGCTCGGTCAGAGTCCTTGCGGATGACGGCACCCGCCGCATTGACGTCGAACTCAACTCGCCGAACCAGGGCATCCATCTGCCGCCGATGATCTGGGGAACCCAATACAAGTACTCGAAGGACGCTGTTCTTCTGGTATTTGCTTCCGAGCCCTACGACTCAGACGAATACATTCGCGACTACGCTGACTTCAAGAGTCTGGCGAATGCAGCCGGATGAGTCCCCACAAGCCGATGCCCTGTTTGGGCGGCATCGGCCATTGGTCTCCGTGGCGCTGCGCTTCCTGCTGGGCGGGGCACTCAACACGGGCCTTACCCTGGTGCTGTACTGGGCGCTCCTCCGCTTTATGCACTATCAGTGGGCTTATTTTGCGAGTTTCTGTGCAGGCATATTGTGCAGTTACCTGATCAACACTCGTTACGTTTTTCGCGCACAACACAGCTGGCTGAAGTTTGCGGCGTTTCCGCTCATCTATCTGGTGACCTATGCACTTGGGTCCCTGGCGCTGGAACTCAGCGTAGGGCATCTAGGCGTGCCGGCGACGGTCGGCCCGCTGATCTCTATCGTTGTCACGCTGCCAGTGTCGTTCATCCTGAGCAAGTTGTTGTTGCAGGCTCCCATGCCCGGCTCCCCCCGGGGCTGAGCCAATAGAGGCGCAAAACGTCACCCCACCTCACGCCTGCCTGCAGCTCTAAATGGCGCAGCGCGTCCATTCTTGAACTGTGGATTACATGAGCACCCTACTTCCTCTTACCACGCCGGCCCGCCCCACGATCAAGGCCGAATGGCTGCCCCTCCTGTTAGGCGCCGCTCTGTCAGTCGTGGCGGGTAGCGTCCTGCTCGTCGGCTGGCGAGCGAGCCTACTGCCCGTGCTGGACTATCCTTTCTCGTATAGAGGCGACGCCTTGAGCAGCCTCTGGCTGACGCAGCGAGCGATGGAAGGATGGATCTTCGAGAACGCCCGTAGTGGCTTCCCATTTGGCTCCTCCTTCCTGGATTACCCTGGAGCAGATTCCGGCAGCTTCCTGTTCCTGAAGCTTGCCGGCATGCTGACCGGCAGTAGTGCCGCGGCAATCAATCTATTCTTCCTGCTGGGTTTTGCCGCGAACTTTCTGACGGCATATTGGGTCATGCGCTGGCTACGCGTCGGTCGTTCGCTGTCCTTTACCACTGCCATGCTTTTTACCCTGGCACCGTTCCATTTCCTGCGGTTGCAGCACATCTTCTACACCTGGTATTTCGGCATCCCGATCTACTTCATGCTTGCGATCCGAATTGCGCGCGCCGACGTATCTCTGGATTTCTGGAGCGCCCGGCCCGCACGCAAGATGGCGCTTGCTGCGCTGTACCTAGTCCTGAGCTGTTTCGGCGTTTACTACACGGCATTCGGCCTGATCCTGATTGGAACGGCTTGCCTCATGGCGCTGTTCCAGAAGAACTGGACTTCCATCACCCGCATCGCAGCACCCGTCATTTTCTTCGTCACGCTCGGCACGCTGGCAAATGTTGCACCCAACGTGATCAACGAGCAGATCAACGGCCACAATCCGGAAGTGGCTGCCCGCGCGCCAGCAGAGTCCGAGATCTACGGCGTGAAGTTGATGCAGTTGATTCTACCGCGCCCCGACCACAGGCTACCCAAGCTGGCTAATGCCACGGCCCAGTACATGGCCAACACACCGTTGATCAACGAGAACACGACCGCCTCCCTGGGCCTGATCGGTTCCATCGGTCTTGCCATCCTGGCGCTGGTCACGTTCGCACGCCTTGCCGATCGGCGCGTTGAAGAACGCATTGTCCTGTTGGCGATTCTGTCCGGCGTCCTTCTGACATTCATGACCATCGGCGGGCTTGGCTCACTCTTCGCACACGTCGTATCTCCCTCCATCCGCGGCTGGAACCGGGCCAGCATCTTCATCATGTTCAGCACGCTGGCTGCGGTGGCCATCGCAGTGCAGATACTGTCAGACAAGGTGGGGCGTCGACACCACATGACCATCGCCTCTTTCGCTGCCGCCGGCATGCTGGTCTTCGGCACCTGGGATCAGACCTCGGTTGCGTGCGGCCGGTGTCAGTCCAGCGCGCGCAATGCGTACGAGCAGGACAAGCGTTTCATCCGCGGCATTGAGGCTGCCCTCCCTGTCGGTGCAGCGGTTTACCAGTTGCCCTACATGCCGTTTCCGGAAGTGCCACCTAAGAACGCCTTGCACACATATGACCTTGCGGTGGGATTCGTACACTCGCAGCACCTGAAGTGGAGCTATGCGGGAATGAAGGGCCGTGAAGGCGACCTGTTCTACCGGAAGCTGGAAACCCAACCCGCCGCAGCACAGCTCCAGGCGATCGGTCGTTTCGGCTTCGACGCTGTCTACATCGACAAGCGCGGCTATGCCGACCAAGGAGCGCAGGTCATTGCTGAATGGACACATGCCATTGGCGCACCGCCGGCAATGACGCGCGAAGACGGCGCGGTTGTGCTCTTTCGCCTACCAGGGGGTGCAAAGCCTGCAAACATCAGGGCCGCCAGGGACGCAGCAGTCACCGAGCCTGCGGCAGATACCAGCATCACCCTCCCCTCGCTGCGCAGCCTGCTCACACAAGGCTGGTCATCCGACGAGGCATGGGGCGTGTGGTCCGCAGGTACAAGCTCATCGCTGAGCTATCGTGTCACCCCAATAACGGTCGGCAGGACAACAGTAATCCTGCGTGGCAACCCATTTCTAGCCGGCCCCCAGCAAGTGCTGCGTATCCATGCCACGGTCAACGGCGTTCAAGCGCTCGACACCCGCGTCACCGCAGCACAAGCCATGCCGATAGCACTGCGGATTCCCGTCACGACCCACCAGCCGGGTGAGGTGGTAGATATCGTCTTGAACTACGAAACACCGGTCTCTCCCGCCCAGATCGGCATATCTGCAGACCAGCGGCTGCTTGCCTTCGGGCTGACAAGTCTTGAAATCTGCAAGACCGATTGCAACAGATAAGCTGCTTCCGGGGCTGAACGATCGCCAGTGCCACCCCGGTCGTTTCCAACTGGCGCACCTTTAACGGGCCGCAGGTGCATCAGCGTTTACGATGACGCCGAGTCCAAATACCAGGCATTCGCAAGGCGGGACCTCGGCCGAATTCTCAGACCAAAGTTCGATTTATCTCGCCGCCCTTCGATTGGGCTCACAGTTCGGCGCTGGCAGCTTCAAGCATCCAGCGCAGCGTCTCCTCCAGCGCGAGACTCTGCCAATCGCCGATCAGCTCCTGCAACCTGGCATTGCTGCCAAGCAACTTCTTAACTTCATTCTCCCGAACGAACGCGGGGTTTACCTGGACGTCGATGTCATGGCCGGTGATTCTCGAGCAGATCCTGATGATGTCCCCTAGCGAACTGGCGACACCCGAGCACACATTAACGATCTGCCCTTCGGCCGCTGACGCCTGCAGAAGCTTGCGATAAGCCAGCACGACCGACCTGACATCGCCAAAATCGCGCCACACTTCGGTGTTGCCCAACTCAATGGAAGAGGCACGCGATGCGAAATGGGAAACGATCTTGGGGATCAGGAAGTTGGTCGCCTGACCAACCCCGGTATAGTTGAAGGGGCGGGCAATCACCAGGGGCAGGCGCTCGTGCCACAAGCCGGCGACATATTCCATGGCGAGCTTGCTCACCGCGTAGTCGTTCGCGGGCGAGGGCGTGACCGACTCGTCGATCACGCCCTCGGTGGCATTGCCGTAGACATTGGCACTGCTCGCGATCAACACCCTCTCCGGGCGGTGTTGGGTTGCAGCCAACGCCTGCAGCAGGTTACGCGTGCCTAGCAGATTGACGCGGTAAAAATCGTCGGCATCCCCATGACCGACAAAGGCCACTGCCGCCAGATGCACAACGTAGTCAGCTTGGGCCTGCGCAACGGCGCGAGCGACATCGGCAGCGTCGCGCAGATCCATCGGCCAGAACTCGTCGGTGCTGCCCGTGCCGGAAGCGTCCGAACGCGTCCCGACGCCAATGACCGTGCAGCCCTGTTCCTTGAGCTGCCGAGTCATGTAGCGCCCGGTGAATCCGGACGCTCCGCTGATCAGAACCCGCTTGCCCGTCAGGTCAGAATGAGAAGCCACGCTCGTTCCTCTTCAGATCGGCCTCGACCATCATCTGGCACAGCTGCTCCAGCGTGGTCTCAGGCTTCCAGCCGAGGATACGGGCCGCCTTTTCGGGGTCGCCGATCAGTAGCTCCACTTCTGCAGGGCGGTGGAACTTCGGATTGATGCGCATGACCGCCTTGCCGGTGGCAGTGTCCACCGCAGTCTCTTCAGCGTCCTTTCCGCGGAACTCGACGTCGATGCCCGCTCCCTTGAACGCCATGCTCACGAAATCGCGCACGGTCTCGGTGCGATTGGTCGCGAGCACGAAAGTATCCGGCTCCTCGGCCTGCAGCATCCGCCACATACCTTCCACATACTCGCGCGCGAAGCCCCAGTCACGCTTGGCGTCCAGATTGCCCAACTCCATGCAGTCCAGCAGCCCGAGCTTTATCTTGGCCACCGAGTCGGTGATCTTGCGCGTCACGAATTCACGTCCGCGCAATGGACTTTCATGGTTGAACAGAATTCCGCTGGATCCGAAGATATCGTAACTCTCCCGGTAATTTACCGTAATCCAGTGGGCGTAAAGCTTGGCAACGCCGTATGGGCTACGTGGCCAAAACGGCGTGTCTTCCTTTTGAGGAACCGCCTGGACCTTACCGAACATCTCCGAAGTCGATGCCTGGTAGAACCGGATCTTCGGGTTCACCAGACGAATCGCCTCAAGCAGGTGCAGCGCGCCGATACCGGTGATTTGCGCCGTCGTGGTCGGCTGATCGAAACTGACTCCGACGAAGCTCTGGGCAGCGAGATTGTAGATCTCGTCGGGCTGGATCTTCTGGACCATCGCGATCGTCGTCCCCAGATCCGTGAGGTCGTACTCCACCAATTCCAAATTCGGATGCTTCGCGACGCCAACCTCCTCAAGGCGCCAGAAGTTAACTGAACTGGTCCGTCGGTATGTGCCATACACCTTGTAACCCTTGCCAAGCAACAGCTCGGTCAGGTAGGCACCATCCTGCCCGGTGACGCCGGTAATGATTGCAATCTTGTTAGTCATCTACATTCTCTTCGGAAATTGGTGAAAACAGCCCCGCTCTGGATCACGCCCATACGCGTCCGGAGCATCGCCGTGCAGGAAAGCAACGGCGCCATCATAGCTTGCCTGACCTCAATCAGCCTCCTGGATCGGATACCAGACTGGCGGCCGGCTTCAGAAGTGCGGCGGCAAGCTGGTCGGCGCTCTGCGCCCAGGTCAACCAAGGCAGCTCGTCAGTCCGCGGATGCACGTTCTGTGTATGCAGCTCTAGCCATTTTTCGATGGCGCTCGCTATATCCGCCGACGTGTTTCCTGCGAAGTATGCGGCGTGCTCGCCAGCAACCTCGCGGAACACCGGGATATCGCGGGCCAGAATTGGCAGTCGTCGCTGCCCCGCCTCGATCAGTGGCAAGCCAAAACCTTCGCCCTCAGAGGCGGCGATGAGGCAGGTGCAGGCCTGGTAGAGCTTTTCCAAGAGTTCGTCGCTGGCGGAGCTGAGCCAAAAAAGATTGCGATGAAGCTGCGGATGCGTTTCCAACTTTTCGCAAAGCTCGTCCACCATCCAGCCCTTCTTGCCGACGATCACCAAGGCAATCTCCTGCCCTGCAGACCATAGATGCTCAAATGCGGCCAACACGCCGGCATACCCCTTGCGAGGTTCGAGCGTACCCACCATCAAGAAACTCCTCACCTGCTGCAGGCGAGAGAGAAGCGCGTCGGCATGATCCGGCATGCCCCGACTGGGAGCACTTCCTTCAAGATCAGCGCCAAGGTGGAACCACGCGACGTCCGGCTGCTTGCCGATTCCATTCTCCAGCATCCATGCAGTCACATCATCTGCAACGGCCTGCGAAATACAGATCAACCGGTCCGATACGGAAACGATACCTCGCAGCCAGCGCTCATGGTGCTGCCCGCCGGGCCCGGGCCACCATTGTGGATTCCGCACAGGCAGGATGTCATAGACCACGAAATTGATCACTACTCCCGCAACATGAAAGTAATCGAACCAATCGGAGGCCAGGTCAACAGCGTGCCCCACCAGATCCAGGCCGACGAAGACGTCGCCCGCGTGACACACCAGTGCCGTATCCTCACCGAGATCCTGACCTAAAAGGTGGCCGGCGTAGGCATTGGCGCACACATAGCGACGTGACTCGCGATCCAACCTGACGAGCTGGATGCGGTAGCCATGCGGCGGCCGGCGCAGCCATTCATTCGAGATGGCGCGCGTCACGCGCTGGATACCCGTCCCACGATCGTGCACGGCCAGCTCGGTAACGTCGAGCATGAGCATGCGCTCCTCTGGCGCTATGCTGCGGTCCAACGCATCTGCTGCTGCAACCAGTGCGAGCGTTTGCGTACTTTTCCGGCCAAGTGCGGCCATGGCTATATTGAGTGCCTGACCAGCATCGGTGCGCGGCAGGGATCGCATATGCACGCTCTCGCAAGCGTCGAGAAACGCTGTTGCGCTTCTTTCCCAAGAGAACGCAGTAGCCCGATGCTCCGAAAAAGCGCGAGCTTTCGCTACGGCTGCATCATCCTCAAGCATCCAGCGAATCCGCTCGGACATCTCGGCAGTGTCATAAGGATCAAACAGCATGGCCGGCTCCGTGGCAATCTCCGGAACACTTGAAGCGTTGGCTGCAATGACCGCTGCACCACATGCCATTGCTTCCAATACCGGCAAACCAAATCCCTCGTGCCAGGACGGAAACACGAAGAAGCGGCATTCGTTATACAGCGCAACCAGCTCTTCGTCTGAAACATAACCGGTAAAGATGACCTCGTCCGCTTGCAGCCCTCGTTCCAACGCGACGCGCTTGAGATCGTCCACCAACGGCGAAGGCATGCGTCCGGCCATGACCAGGCGGGCAATCTTGCGCGTTGCAACGGGCAGTGCCGCATATGCATCGATCAAGCGGTTCAAATTCTTACGCCGATCCGCTCCACCGGTATAGAGAAAAAACTCACCTTCGATCCCGAATTTCGCGCGGACCAAACGACGCGCCGGATGCTGGATTTCCAACTGTGAGAACACAGCATCGCATCCTGCAGAGATGTTGAAGACCTTATCGCTGCCAAATTTTCCAACCCGACGCGCCTCGTCAGCTGAACTTCCCGATATCGCTAAGACCGCATCCGCCCGCTGTAAGAAAGAAAACTTCTCCGCGTAAGCTTTGGCATAGACCGGGTCGTGATTGAGATAAACCTCTGGGTTCATCATCGGAATCAAGTCATACATCGTCACCACGGTCGGGATCTGGAAGAGACGACCGATGCTGGTCAATGCGTTGTCGCCGTAGCCCTCAAACAGACTGGATACATGCACGATATCCGGCTTCAATGAAGCCAGCGCTGCCTCCCTCACGATCTCGGCATGACTGCACCGCGTGCTATTTCCAGTATCGCAGGCATGCACGGGAAGAGGCACATACCATACGTGGATACTGCTCTGCGGAATGAGCCCCTTGAACGCAGCCCGAATATCCTTCACGGCCTCCGGAAAAGCACCGTTCAATGCAACATGGATATCGTGCCCCCGTGCGTCGCGGGCTACTGCAAGCGCCAATGCCAGGCTATAGCGCCCGATACCCCGGAAACGACTCTCCGACTGCGCTCCCTGCAGATCCATTACGATGCGCATCAAGCAGACTCCCCATTGCGTATGGCCAACATGCGCTCATAGATCTTATGACCACGGGCAGACAGCTTCGCTGCCGCGACCGGCTCGGCAACCACGGTGACATCCACGACCTGGCCGGGACGCGGCCGATCCTCCACCACTGGCTGAATCACGCTATCAATCCCCATATCCGCCGCGACGGCGCCCCTGATCCTGCCATGGACGGAAGGCGCCATACGCAACCAGTTATTCAGCACACGGGCAAGCGCCGGGCGCTTGAGAACACGACGAACCAGAGCAAGCAGGATCCGCTTCAGCGATGCGCGAGGCCACCTCACCAAACGCGCCATCCCTCGTAAAGGACGCGTCAGGCGCCATGACGCACTAACCTGGATATCGTGCAGATTTTGCTCGGCAGTGCTGGCACGCAGGTACCAATGATGGGCATTTTGAAGTGAAGAATCGAGCTGCATGCGGAGTTCATCCAACTGCTCACGGACGACCGTGAAGCTGGCACCGGAAGTCTCCAATCTCCGGCGGAGATCATGCATGTTCGAGGTGCCCGACAGCTGCAGATGATGCAACTCGCCGATAGTATCTTTCAGCCCATCGATCTCCCTGTTGAGCTTGTCGATGGCTTCTTCGCGATCATTTGCGCGCAGATACCAATGATGGGCGTTACTCAGCGACTCACCGAGCTTGGTCTCAAATTCGGCCGAGCGTGCTTCGACCGCCCGGATGTAGCGCTCATAGATGAGCAGTGCGTGCTCCTGCTTTCGCAGCGGCCATATCCAGCCGGCTCGCTCTGCCTCATCATCCTTCTGGCCGATCGCCTCCCTCAAAGCGCGAAACGTCCATTCCCCACGTGGGCGATTGAATATCGTATAGAACGCGACCCGATAGCGAGTCGGTAGCATGGAGATATCGAGGAGCGGGCGGCGAACGGGCAATGGCGGCGCGATCTGTCCCTGCACCAATTCCCGCAGCGTTATCAAGAGCGAAAGAAGTAGGTCGTCTGGCCAGACGCAATCAACTGAACTAGTCGAGACGGCACCATAATCGATAAACGTGGCAGTCCCGTTGTCATTGACAAGCAGGTTCCAACAGCGCAGATCGTTGTGGTAAAGCCCAGCCGCCTCCAGCGCAACAAGTTGCGCAATGATGGAATCGGCTATCTCCTCGTAAGAATACGGCGCCTTGTCTTGGATCATCTCCGAAAGCAGGCGCCCTGGCAGCTGTTCTCGCAGAATCCATACGTCGCGACTGTCCTGCAGGTTATGCATCAGAGCCGGAACAACCACCCCAGGAGGCGGATCACGCAAGAAGCTCACTTCGTTTTCATATTCTGCGAGGTTGATCTTCCTCCTCGACGCCTCAACCAAGGACATCTGCTTGAGAATCACGCCATCGGCAAAGTAGTAGCGTCGCGTCCCTGCGTGACTATTCATCGCATGAGCGTGTGATTCCGTGCGCCACGATAGAAATTCACGGAAATCATCGCCAATCAGCCAGTAACGACTGCTTGCGAAATACAACGGCCTGACGATACCTGACAGATGCGTTCCCTGATGGGACAACACTCGGAGATACGCATAGCGCTGCAGCAATTCTGCTGGGTCTCCGGGCTGCGACGCCCCCCAATACAGCGGCTCTTCCCGCACAGCAAGCTCGTATACACCAGCCGCAATGCAAGCGTCGATCTGCCCAATCAATTCGACAACAGGCTCCAGGCCATGCTCATGGATGAGGTGATGAAAGACGCTCAGCCCAAGGACGAGATCATATCTACCAATCTCAAGCCCCCTTACGATGTCCTCGATCCGGGCACACTCGAAGGTAGCGGCCACAAAGCCCTGCTCTTCCGCCAACGCTCGACATACCGCCACGTTGCGGTCGAGAAAATCCGCACCATGGACAATGGCCCCCTGCGCCGCCAGGTTTAGGGAGAAATAGCCTTGTGCGCATCCAAGATCGAGCACCCGAATCGGACGTCCCAATGCCGTCCGCAGATGGTTGACCACATCTAGGATGACCTCCAAGCGGTCCTCGCAACCACGGGAGCTGCCGTCGGAGATTTCTGGATGGCCAAAGATCGGCTGATACTTTTCGGGTAAAGCAGCAACAAGATCGGTGATAGAACTGTTGCCCGGGGAAACGGAATGCGTCATCAATGGGACCTAAGATTAGCGGAGCGCCGATGGTGCGGACAGAGGCGGCCGTCAAGCAACGTCGGCGGAAAATTCGGCCTTCAAATCAACGATGCCCCAGAACTGCATGGGACGACTGACATCCAGCAAGATGGCATCATAGCGCCTATCCAGGGGCACCAACTCGCCGAGCGGATCGCCGCTCGATATCCCCAATGACACCATGTAGTGCCCCTCATTGACGCTCAGCGGCAATGCGAAATGGCAGGTAACCACATCGCCTGCCCGTGGAGAAAGCGTCTTCCGCCCGTCGCTCGCCAAAAATGAGTTGGTCCCATAGAGGAACAGCCCTTCGAGCGTCTTCAACAGCAGACCTGGGACCACGTTGTCGAAGTCACGCTCGAAAACAATCTTCATGTGGAATTTCGTGATCGCACCGCTGTCGATACGCGCGGGAAAACGCTCACCACTACTCGTCACCGCATAATCGACGATCTTCGCTCCGCCCTGCCCCCAGCGGTGCTCGTTTCGGTTGTACCCAGGGCGAGTGTGGAATACGTCATCGATGCTTTCGCCTGGGATCGCTTCGATCGGAACGTCCGCACGCGCAGGATCCGAACTGCTCTTTCGACCAAAAAGCTCGTCCAGATACAGATTGGAAACTTCACGCGCCGGGCCGTCGGCATAGACGCCGCCATCCTTGATGAATAGCACGCGCTCGCAGTGCTTGACGATGTCACCTACTGCGTGGCTCACCAGGATCAACGTGGTCCCCTGCTCCTTGAATTCCTGCACGCGCTTGAAGCACTTCGCCTGAAAATAGGCGTCTCCCACAGAGAGCGCCTCATCGACGATCAGCACGTCGGGACGGAACGCCGTCGCCACGGCGAACGCGACCCGAACCTGCATTCCGCTAGAGTAGGTCCGCACTGGCGCATCGAAGTACTCGCCAACCTCGGCAAACCCCTCGATGCCGGGCATGGCCACATCGATTTGCTGTTGGGAGTACCCCATCAAACCTGCTGAATGGTAGGCATTCTGCCTGCCTGTCAGGTCCGGATTAAATCCCATACCCAGCTCCAGGATCGCCGCGATTCGCCCCGCCCGGTCAATGACTCCTTCAGTAGGCTGCACGGTTCCCGTGATCAGCTTCAGTAGCGTACTTTTCCCCGCACCATTGCGCCCCACCACGCCAACGGATTCTCCCGCCTTGATCGAAAACGACACATTGCGCAGGATCCAATGCTCTTCACGCGCATGCACTGGAGCACCGAACCAACTGGCAGCTCGCAACCATTGACTGCTCCAGACCCTATAGGCCTTGCCGACGCCCTCGACACGCATCACGACATCGCTCATAGCGCATCCACCATTTCCTGACTGGCACGTCGGAACACCACCAGCGACATCAGTCCCAATATCGCAGTGGCCGCACACAGCGGCATCAACGAGCGCCAATCCGGAGTTGTGCCGTAAAGCAGTACCTGCTGATACGCAGTCACTAGCGGAAACAGAGGATTGAGTTTGAAGACCTTGGCGACATCCTCGGGAAGAATGCTGATGTTGTAGACGATAGGGGTCAGCCAGAAAAGCGCTTGCAGCACCACTGGCACGACCTGGGCGATGTCGCGCATGAATACATTGAACACCCCCAGCAACAAACCCACCGACATTGCAAAGGTCAATGTCAGCACCAACAGGAACGGCAACCAAAGGACCTGCTGCCCCGGATAATGCCCAAGTATCGCAAACACGATGAAGATTGCGAGCAGCAGCAAAAGGTTATTCACCAGCATTGCTCCTGCGGCGATGAAAGGAAGACATATCCTTGGGAAAGCCATTTTTTTCATCAGATTCCCATTCTCCACGAACAGCGAGACGCATTTATTTATGGTCTCGTTAAACATGCTCCAGCATAGCGTTCCAGACATCAGGTACAACGCATAAGCATATTTATTGTCGATTCCAGGCAGTTTGGCTGACAGTACCTCTGAGAGGATCGTAGCGAAGATCAGCACCTGCATCAGTGGATGAATAATCATCCACATCGCACCAAGCTTGCTTTGAATAAAGCGCATCCTCAACTCGTTCTTGATGGAAGAGAAGATGAAGTATCGGTATACCCATAGGGGTCGCAGCAGGTCTTTCATGAAATTAAGCTTACCGAAGAGAGCGGGGTCAGGATTGCCACGATCACAAAAACCGCAAGAGGGAGGCCGAAAAGGATGACCGTCACGGGCAAACCACCTCTCCTGGCCGTGGCGAGAAAATCGATGGATCAGCCTGCCGCTGCCACAACAGTGCACGGACGATACTCAATAAGCGCAGCGCAGATTGCTGAATCTCCACATCGCCCCCCAGGGTCGGCAGGATCGCCGTGTTCGCACTGACTCCCTGGCTCTTGAGCAGATTGAGGTCGGCAACCCCCGCAACCAGGACGCGATCGCATCGCCTGAGCGCACGAATCAGCACTGGCTCCCAAGGATCCGATACGGCAACCTTACGCAACAGCACAACGACAATCCGGCCTTGATCGAGCTGATCCTCCAACAGGCCAGCGAACCAATGCTGACGATGCAGGATGTCAGGATAATCGATTACCACCGCATTGGTCAGCTGATGGCCGATGTCAGGAAGGGATCGGATTGCGCAAGGGCGCGGCTCAGACGGAGATTCCAAGCCTGCGGGCATCGTCGAGTCTGAAGATACGATCGATGCGTCGATCTCAAATAGCGCTAAATCGCCAGCTAGGCCCCGACTGAGCTCAGCGAAAACGCCACCCGAGCTGTGGTCCGGCGAGGAGGGCGCAACCCAGGCGATGAGAGGCGTGGCAGTGCGAATAGGCCGAGCCCACAGATCGCGAACAAACGCCAAGAGCCGGTGCGCCACATCCGCCCATCGGAAGTGGCGCTGCAGGAGCTGTTGACCACGACGGGTTCGCTCGTGGCGCTGCTCGGCGGGGAGGCGATGCACTTCGCGCAAGAGCCGGCTTAGCCCCGACCGGGAGGGTTCAGCCCAGACCGAGTGGGGGAGACCAAATACCGTTTCGGCAGGCGCGAACGTGTAATCAATTAACCAGGCGGTCTGGTCGTTGCAAAAATCGCATTGACCACCCCACGCAGTGGTGATGACAGCCAGACCAGACAACATAGCCTCTGCCAACGGCAGCCCGAAGCCCTCGGCCCGGCTGGGAGCAACCATCACGTCGCACTGCGAGTAAAGACGTTTCAAGCTGGCACTGTCGATATCTTCCTCGATCAGAACCACATGAGGAAAGTCGGCCCGGGCGCGACGTGCTTCATGCAGCAAGCGACGAACCTCGTTCTGAGGGTTGGCGAAGGTCTTGATGATCAGCGACACGTCGTCACGATCGCTGAAGGCATCGCCGTAGGAGTGCAACAGGACGTCCACACCCTTGCGAGGAAGGCAGGAAGACACATGGAGAAAACTGAAACCACGCCGCTGCAACGAATGACCCTCTGCAGCAGCAATTGATTCCCAGTGATCCACCCCGGCGCCACAGACGCCGAGCGGGATCGCGACCCCACTGTCCACCAACGTCTTGACCACATGTGTGGACAGCGCGGAGATGCCTTGGACGAACTCGTTGAAATCGGCAACCCAAGCCTCAGGAACGGCCGATTCTTCCCAGGCATAGGCATGCAGCAGGTTGAAGCGGGATTCCATGTCGGCAATGCGAGGCGGATACAGCAGCCTGCTGCATACATCGGCCGCAACCGGCACGCTTCCAGAAGCGCGCGAATGAAGCCGCGCAATCTGCTGATCGGAAGCGAGGAATTCTGGGTCGGCGTCGAAGTCTCCCGAGCCATCGGTCGAATGCAGGAGCACATCCAGCCCCTGCGCATCAAGCGCACGCGCCAGTTCACGGTTCACCAGGGCGAGGCTATAACTGCTGTCGAACGGCCCTTCGACACGCCACGAGGGGAGCTGGGGGAGTGGATGTTGCCTTCGCAACACGTCGCGCACCAGATCTTCGTTTGCATCCATGGCGACGGCCACTTGCACCAGGTCCGTATCCGCAACTGGCACGCGGCCGCCGCATGCGTGCGCCAAGTCCGTGACGAGCGCAGCACGCGTTTTCTGCAACGCCTCGCTCGTCTCTCGCCAGCCCCACTTGGCGGCCGGATGTAACTGGCCGCAGGCCTCGAACGCATCTAGCGCGCGCGACGCACTGCCTGCCCATGAGAATGCACGGGCGCGTTGTGGCCCATGGTGGCGGAGGCTGCGCGCAAAGTCTGTGTCTTCCAGAACGCGCCGCATCGCTTCAGCGATAGCCGCAGGATCGGTCGGATCGAACAAGGCATCGTCGCGCCCGATCACCTCCGGAATGCTACTGGCCCGTGCACCAATCACGGCAGTTCCACAGGCCATCGCCTCAAGCATCGGCAGGCCGAATCCTTCCTGCAAAGAAGGCAGGACAAACAGCTCAGCACCGCAATACAGTTCGACCAGCGACTGATCAGTCACGTGTCCCGTACAGACGATCCGGTCCGCCGACAACTTCAATCGACGCGCAACTAGCGCAAGCCGCGCGCGCTCCAACTCGTCCAGGTGACCGGTGACCACCAGTTGATAATGTTCCTGCTTCTGTTGACCCAGCAGCGCATAGGCTGCGATCAGGGCCTCCAGATTCTTGCGAGGATCCATTGCCCCGCTGTACATCAAGTACCTGCCGACAATCCCATGCTCGTGCGCAAATCTTCCGCGCAGCGTGTCATCTACATGAATCGGCCTAAAGATCTGCGAGGCCGCAGATGAGATATTGACGACACGCTCCGGCGCAACCGACAACCGTTCGATCGCATCGTTCCGCACGTAATCGGAGATCGAGAGCAATACGTCGGCACGCTGCAGCGAGGCAACCTTGTCTGCGTACCATTCTGCAGCCCATGGGCTGGCGATGTATCGCGGATCGTGTAGCGGGATGAGGTCGTACAAGGTTGCAGCAGTGCACGCCCCCCCCGCCCTGCGACCGATGGAGGTCACCGCTCCATCGCTGGCACCCTCGATCACGCTGGTGACGTGGACGATATCCGGCTGCAAGGCCTGCAGGAATGACTCACGCATATGCTCGGAGGCGGTTCGCCGCCACGCGTTTGCCGGATCGCGCCAATGCACGGGCTGGGCGGTGCGGAACGCCACTACGCGCTCGCGTGGCAACAGAGCGGCAAGCGAATCGATCGCGTCGCTAGCAATGTCGCCATTGATAACCAACCAGAACTCATGCGCGCGCGGCTCACGCAGCATCGCCTCAGCCAGCGCGAGCGAATATCGCCCGATTCCCCTATGCCTGCTGGCGGTCTGGGCTGCCTGTAGATCGATGGCGATGCGCACGACTCAATGATCCCTGGCGGCCATCGCCCGACGCAAATCTTCGTAGATCCGGGCGGCACGCGCAGTCATGCGTTCTTGGGGCGCCAGACCGTTTGCCCTCCCGTTGATCGCTAGGTGACCGTGCCCCATCAGGCCGCCCAACCCGAAACGTACCCCGAGGCGTTTGATCGCCATAAGTGAGCCCGGTGTCGCCGACAATGCACGCATCAACAGGCGTTTCAGCGACGGTCGCACAAGGACGTAGCGGATTGCTCCAGCCAAGACCGCGCGTAGAAACCCAGGGCTCGGCAAAAGTCGCGACATGTACGCCTTCATTTAACCACTGCCGATTCGCGCGATAGGCGACAGGTTTTCGACACGTCGATGCATTGTTTAGCGTGCAAGCGCCCGCTCCAGATCTCCGCGCAAATCCCCCACATCCTCCACTCCCACACTCAACCGCACCAGCGCATCGCTGATGCCCAGCTGGTCGCGGCGGGCCACCGGGATGGAGGCGTGGGTCATGACGGCGGGATGGTTGACCAGGCTCTCCACGCCGCCGAGCGATTCGGCCAGGGTGAACAGTTCGGTCTTCTCGCAAAAGCGCTTCGCTGCCTCGAAGCCGCCCTTGAGGACGATCGAGACGATGCCGCCGAAGCCGGACATCTGCCGCTGGGCCAGTGCGTGTTGCGGGTGCGAGGCCAGGCCGGGGTAGATCACCTTTTCGATCGCGGGGTGGGTTTCCAGCCACTGCGCCAGCGCCAGGGCGTTCTCGCAATGGGCGCGCATGCGCAGCGGCAAGGTCTTCAATCCACGTAACGCGAGGAAACTGTCGAACGGGCCCTGCACGCCACCGATGGAGTTCTGCAGGAAGGCCATCTGCTCGGCAAGTTCGGCGTTGTCGCCAACCACAGCGATGCCGCCCACCATGTCCGAGTGGCCGTTGAGGTACTTGGTGGCCGAATGCACGACGATGTCTGCGCCTAGGCTCAGCGGGCGCTGCAGCATCGGCGAGGCAAAGGTGTTGTCGACCACGATCAGCAGTTCATGCTTGCGTGCGATCGTCGCAATGGCGGCGATATCGACCAGCTTGAGCATCGGGTTGGTCGGGGTTTCGATCCACACCATCTTGGTGTCGGGGCGGATCGCCGCTTCGAAGGCGGCCGGGTCGGTCAGGTCGACGAAGCTGAAATCCAGGCCGGCGGTGCGGCGGCGCACGCGTTCGAACAGGCGGAAGGTGCCGCCGTACAGGTCGTCCATCGCCACCACGTGGCTGCCGGCATCCAGCAGTTCCATCACGGTGGAGGTGGCGGCCATGCCGGAGGCGAACGCGAACGCGCGCGTGCCGCCTTCCAGCGCGGCCACGCAGCGTTCGTAGGCGAAACGCGTCGGGTTGTGCGTGCGCGAATACTCAAAGCCCTGGTGTTCGCCGGGGCTGGATTGCGCATACGTGGACGTGGCGTAGATCGGCGGCATCACCGCGCCGGTGCTAGGATCCGGCGACTGCCCTCCATGGATCGCCAGCGTTGCAAGCGACAGCGCGCGCTCGCCGTCTTGGCTATGAGTGGTGCGGTTGGACATGGAGGTTCCCGGAAAAAGTGGGCGATTGTAACAAGCGGGTCTGAATGGCCCGTGCCGCACGTCTCATCGAAACGCGCGGCGTCACGGGGTCACTGCACGCGGCGGCGCAGGTAATTGAGCAGGTCGATACGGGTGATCAGGCCCAGGAACTGCTTGCCGTCCATGACGATAGCGACCTGGCCACGGTCGAATACCGGCAGCAGCGCTTCGATCGGCGAGGCCACATCCAGGCGATCGAGCTTGCTGACCATGGCGGTGGAGATCGGGTCGCGAAAGCGCGCCTCGTCGCCATACACATGCAGCAGCACGTCGCTCTCGTCGACGATGCCGACCAGCTCGCCGTCATCGATGACCGGCAGCTGCGAGACGTCGTACAGCTTCATGCGCTGGTAGGCGGTGGTCAGCAGGTCCTTGGGGCCGACCACGACGGTGTCGCGCTTGTTGTACGGGCGCAGGATCAGGTCGCGCAGGTCGCCGTGCTGCGGGCGCTCCAGGAAGCCGTTGTCTAGCATCCAGTAGTCGTTGTACATCTTGGACAGGTACTTGTTGCCGGTATCGCAGACGAACACCAGCACGCGCTTGGGCGTGGTCTGCTCGCGGCAGTACTTCAGCGCCGCGGCCAGCAAGGTACCGGTGGACGAGCCGCCGAGGATGCCCTCCTTGGCCAGCAGCTCGCGCGCGGTGTGGAAGCTCTCCGCGTCGCTGATCGAATACGCCTTCTTGACGCGGGTGAAGTCGGAGATATCCGGCAGGAAATCCTCGCCGATGCCTTCGACCAGCCAGCTGCCGGACTTTTCGCTGACCGTGCCCTCCTCGATGTACTGAGTGAGGATCGAGCCGACCGGGTCGGCCAGCACCAGTTCGGTGTGCGGCGAAGCGCTGGCGAAGGCGCGCGACAGGCCGGTCATGGTGCCGGAGCTGCCGCAGCCGAACACGATGGCGTCCAGCTGGCCGTCCATCTGGGCCAGGATCTCCGGACCGGTGCCGAATTCGTGCGCGGCCGGGTTGTCCGGGTTGCCGAACTGGTTGATGAAGTAGGCCCCGGGCGTTTCCGCAGCGATCCTGGCGGCCAGGTCCTGGTAGTACTCCGGGTGGCCCTTGGCCACGTCCGAGCGGGTCAGCACCACGTTGGCGCCCATGGCCTTGAGATTGAAGATCTTCTCGCGACTCATCTTGTCCGGCACCACCAGGATCAGCTGGTAGCCCTTCTGCTGCGCCACCAGGGCCAGGCCCAGGCCGGTATTGCCGGCGGTGCCCTCCACCAGGGTGGCACCGGGCTTCAGGTCGCCGCGCTGCTCGGCCGCTTCGATCATCGACAGGCCGATGCGGTCCTTGATCGATCCGCCGGGATTGTTCGCCTCCAGCTTGAGGAACAGCTCGCAGACGCCGGTGTCCAGGCGCTGGGCCTTGACGATCGGCGTGTTGCCAATCAGTTCGAGTACGGAGGAATGGATCGCCATCGGGATATCGTCGCTGCGCCACGCGGGCTAGACCGGGCATTATCCGACGAACGGCCGGAGAATGCTCATTCAGGCGTGAAGCGGTGTGGTGCGCCGATGAACAAGCGTGCTCAACCGCCCTGACTGGAGCCGCGCGCCCGCCAGGTAGCCGCCGCTACAACGAAAGACGCGGACGGTGGCAAGCCGACGAGGAGGCCGCCACCGCCCGCGACGGTGAACTTGTTCTAACGATGGGGAAGGATCAGTGCGTCAGCTGGTCGTACATCCGGGTGAGCTTTTCTTTGGCCTGCAACTTCTCGCGCTTCATCTGGCCCAAGGTCACGTCGTCGATCGGGAGCACCCCGAGTTCGGCATCCATGCATTTCTTGTTCAATAGCTTGTGGCGTTGGTAGAGCTGCTTGAACTCGGGATCGGACTTCATCAATGCGTCGATTTCGGTCTGCGGTTGCCCTTCGAACATGGCGTTACCTCCTTCACTTAAAACAAGAACGCCCCGGCCAGCAACGGCACGGGGCGCAGCTTGGGGATGGAAGACCAACGCGTTGCACAGGCCAACACATGGGCGAAACCACCACCAACCCTTCCACCCATTTGCGTCGTTGCGTGCCTCTGCGTCACTGGCCCGGCCCTCCGTACTTCCCGGGCGGCGGAGTTGCTGCCCGGAGGTACGACCCTACGCCGGTCGCGGAGGGGGTTCAAGGCCGAAACGACCGCTTTGGGCGTTCCCCGCATCAATCAGTGACCGCGGTTCAACCGGGCGTCATGCCCGGGTTAAAAGACCTTAACTTCCAACCACTTGCCATCAGGGCGCGACAACGACCTCAGCCGCCCGTGTCTTGCTGGCAGCGCCCTTGGTGCCGGTGACCTGCAGCCGCGAGGCCGCCACGCCGCCTGCCACCAGGGCGTCGCGCAGCGCTTCGGCACGCTTCTTGGCGGTGGCCGCATCGCTGTCGAAGCCGACGATGCTGACCCGGCCCTTCTTGCCGATGTTCAGGTACTCGGCCAGCGCCTTGGCCTGCCCGGCCGCATCGCCGGACAACGCCGCCTTGCCACCGAAGGCAGCACTGCCCAGCGAGAAGACCTCGCCCCGGGCGTCGAACTTGGCGGGCGGCAGCTTGGCCCCGGCCACCAGTTCGGCCTCCTCGTGCGCCAGCTGCACGGCTTTCTGTTGCGCGGCGTTGAGCTTGGCGGTCTGCTTGCCGGCCACGCTGCTCAAGGCCAGTTCGGCGTCCTGGCGCGCCAGCGCTTCCTGTTCCGCCGCCAGGCGGGCCTGCTCGGCGGCCTCGGCCTGGATCTGCGCCTGCACGCGCAGGCGCTCGGCCTCCTGCCGCGCACGCGAGGCGTCGCGGCGGCTGGCTTCGATCAGCAGGTCGTTGCGGGTGCCTTCCAGCCGGTCCAGCTCGCGCCGGGCCAGCGCGGTGCGCGCAGTGAGTTCGGCGATCTCGACCCGGCGGTCGGCCAGGAACAGCAATTCGTCGCGGTCGCGGCGCTTGGCCTCGGCCAGCGCGGCCACGGTCTGCTGCGCCTGCAGGCGCTCGTAGCGGGCCAGGTCGCTGGTCTGCGGATCGCTCTGCAGCACGGCCAGGCGCCGGTTCAGCGCATCGGCCTGCGGGTCGTCCTTGGCCGCGAAGGCCAGCGGCGGCAGCGTCGCCAGGCTCAACACACCCAGATACAGCAAGGGGCGCAGGTTCATCGGGCACCCTCCCCGGTGTTGAGGGTGGCCTGCAGCTGCGCCACTTCCTTGCGGCGTTGCTCCAGCTGGGCGCTGACCACGGCCTCCTCGCTGCGGGCCTTGGCCAGATCGGCATCGGCGGCGGCGCGCAGGGCCAGCTGCGGCACCTGCTTGCGCTGGCGCTTGTCCAGTTGCGCCTGCTGGGCCTGCATCAGCTCCTGGCGGGCCAGGTTGACCAGGTCCGGGGCGTACTGGTCGGCATCGGCCTGGGTGGCGCGTTGCACGGCCTGTTCGGCGGCGGTGAGCTCCGGTGCCACCTGGGCAGCGGCCGGAGAGGAAAGAACCATGAAACAGGCGATGCCATACAGGGATCGCCGCAAGTATGCGAAGCTAGCCGTCATTAGGGGAGCCGTAGCGAGAAGTCTCGAGCACGGCCATTGTCGGAAGCCTGCGGCGGACTTGCAACGAGACGCTGCTGTTTGTTGGGGAACCATTGCGCATGGATATCGGCTACTTCCTGAAGCTGATGACCGAAAAGAATGCCTCGGACATGTTCTTGACCACCGGCGCGCCGGTGTACATCAAGATCGAAGGCAAGCTCTACCCGCTCGGCAATACGGGGTTGCCGCCGGGAATGGTCAAGAAAATCGCTTATTCATTGATGGACGAAGGCCAGGTGCCGCAGTTCGAGCGCGAGCTCGAGCTCAACATGGCCATCGCCCTGCCCGACGCCGGCCGCTTCCGCGTGAACGTGTTCAAACAGCGCGGCGAGGTGGGCATGGTGATCCGTGCCATTCGTAGCCGGATCCCAAGCATCGAGGAGCTGAACCTGCCGCAGGTGCTCAAGGACGTCATCATGACCCCACGCGGGCTGGTGCTGGTGGTGGGCTCGACCGGCTCGGGCAAGTCGACCTCGCTGGCCTCGATGATCGACCACCGCAACAGCACCACCACCGGGCACATCCTCACCATCGAGGACCCGATCGAATACCTGCACAAGCACAAGATGTCGATCGTGAACCAGCGCGAGGTGGGCCTGGACACGCATGCCTTCCAGAGCGCGCTGAAGAACGCGATGCGCGAGGCGCCGGACGTGATCCTGATCGGCGAGATCCTGGATGCCGAGACCATGGAGGCCGCCATCGCCTTCGCCGAGACCGGCCATCTGTGCCTGGCGACGCTGCACTCCAACAACGCCGACCAGACCATCGAGCGCATCCTCAACTTCTTCCCGGAAAGCGCGCACAAGAACGTACTGATGAACCTGGCGCTCAACCTACGCGCGGTGATCTCCCAGCGCCTGGTCAAGGGAATGGACGGGCGCCGTCGGCCGGCGACCGAAGTACTGCTCAACACGCCGATGATCCGCGACCTGCTGCGCCGCGGCCAGGTGCACGAGGTCAAGGCGGCGATGGAAGAGTCGCTGGAAGAGGGCATGCAGACCTTCGACCAGTGCCTGTTCCGCATGGTCAAGAGCGGCGAGATCGAGCAGGAGGAAGCGCTGCGTGCTGCCGATTCGCGCGACGGGCTGGCGCTGAAGTTCCGCCTGTCCGAAGGCGGTTCCGGGGAGCACGACCCCTATGCCGACTATGAGGCGGCATCGGCACCGAAGATCAGCCACGGGTTTATCTGAGCGGTCTGGATGGCGACGAGCGGCCATCTTGTGGTGCTCAGGGCTGCTGACTCCTGAGCACTTTGGCGGCGCGGGCCTCTGCGGAAAGACTTTCATCGCGACGTCATTGCGGCAAGCCCCCTCATCCGGCGCTGCGCGCCACCTTCTCCCGCTTGCGGGAGAAGGGACGGCGGTGTGCGGGCAGTGGATTGGGGATGGTGCCTTCGAACCGTCCGGCGTTGCATCGCGGCATCGGCCAGCACCGCAACGACCCGGATAGGGTCAGATGCCTGGCTTACCCTTCTCCCGTGCTACGGGAGAAGGTGCCCGAAGGGCGGATGAGGGCCACAGCACCGTCCTCACACCACCGCATCCACCTGCATTTCGGGCCGGGCAGCATCGAAGGCCGGCAGTGCCAGACAAGCCTGCTCGATGCGTCGCAAGGTGGGATACGGCGCCAGGTCGACGTCGAACCGGTGCGCGTTGTAGAGCTGCGGAATCAACACGCAATCGGCCAGGCCCGGTGTATCGCCATGGCAGAAACGCCCGGTATGCGCGTCGCGCGCCAGCTGAGTCTCCAATGCAGCAAACCCGCGCTGCATCCAGTGCCGGGTCCACTGCAGGCGTTGCGCAGCGTCCAGCGCGAACTCGCGCTCCAGCAGCTGGGTGACACGCAGGTTGTTGAGCGGATGCACATCGCAGGCGATGAGCTGGGCCAGCGCGCGCACGCGAGCCCGCTCGGCGGGCGCAGATGGCAGCAGGGCAGCAGTGTCTGCGAACGCCTCTTCCAGATACTCCAGAATCGCCAGCGATTGCGCGATCACCACGCTGCCATGGCGCAACGTGGGCACCAGCTCCTGCGGATTGAGCTGCGCGTAGGCCGGCGCATGCTGCTCGCCGCCATCGCGCACCAGATGCACCGGATGGATGACATGATCCAGCGCCTTCAGCTGCAGGCCGATGCGCACGCGGTAGGCCGCGCTGGAGCGCCAGTACGAAAACAGCTCCAGGCCGGCGCTCATGCGGCACCGCCGCCAGTGCAGCCCGGGAGGGCGGTGCCTCTCATCACGGCAGCGGCTGCCGTTCGACGCGCTGTTCGATCGCGCCGAAGATGCTGCTGCCGTCGGCGGCGAACATCTCGATGCGCACCTCGTCACCGAAGGACATGAACGGCGTGCTCGGCGCGCCGTCGCGCAAGGTCTCCACCACGCGCTGCTCGGCGAAACACGAAGCGCCCAGCGTGGTGTCCTGGTTGGCGATGGTGCCCGAGCCCACGATGGTGCCGGCCGACAGCGGCCGGGTCTTGGCCGCATGCGCCACCAGCTGGGCGAAGTCGAACTGCATGTCGTTGCCGGCTTCCGGCGCACCGAACCAGGCGCCGTTGACGTGCGTCACCAGCGGCAGGTGCACCTTGTTGCCGCGCCAGGCATCGCCCAGCTCGTCGGGGGTGACGAACACCGGCGACAACGCCGAGCGCGGCTTGGACTGCACGAAGCCGAAGCCCTTGGCGAGCTCGGCAGGGATCAGATTGCGCAACGAAACATCGTTGACCAGGCCGATCAGCTGGATGTGCGCGGCCGCCTGCTCGGCCGAGGCGCCCATCGGCACGTCGTCGGTGATGACGACCAGTTCGGCCTCCAGGTCGATGCCGTGGTCTTCGCTGATGACCTTGATGGCATCGCGCGGGCCGTAGAACCCGGCACTGGTGGCCTGGTACATCAGTGGGTCGGTGTAGAAGCTTTCCGGCACCTCGGCATTGCGGGCGCGGCGCACGCGCTCCACATGCGGCAGGTAGGCGCTGCCGTCGACGAATTCGTAGGCGCGCGGCAGCGGTGCGGCCAGCGCCTGCATGTCGAGATCGAATACGCCATCGGCACTGCCATCTTCCAGCGCGTCGGCCAGCGCGTTCAGACGCGGCGCGCTATTGCTCCAGTCCTCCAGCGCGCGCTGCAGGGTAGGCGCGATGCCGGTGGCACGGACGGCCTTGCCCAAGTCGCGGGAGACCACGATCAGGCTGCCGTCGCGGCCGCCTTCCTTCAGGGAACCTAGCTTCATGACCTTCCTGCGCAGTGACGGATCGGCCGATTGTACGACCTGCCGCGCCATCAGTTACACCTGCAACAACTGACCCGCACCCCAACCGCGGTCAAGATTTTTTGTGCAGCGCGCCAATCGCGCGTACACTTACCCGGTCTGCATGCGGCCGTCCGTTTCCCTTTGGGACCGCCGGCGAGGCCAGGATCGATCGATCCGCTCGCCCGCCCCACCCGACGCCTTTCGTGGTGCCGACAAACCCATCGCGTCTTGATTGGGTTGATCCACCATCTCGCAGCGCGGTTCACGGGAACGCTCCGAGCCTCACCTTTTGCATCTGCAATGCGTTTGCGCTCCGGGCCCAGCCTGGTGGCGGCGCTTTACTTGGAGCTTCCTGATGTCTTTCGAATCCCTGGGCCTGGCGCCCTTCCTGCTGCGCGCGTTGGCCGAGCAGGGCTATGAAACCCCCACTCCGATCCAGCAGCAGGCGATCCCGCTGGTGCTGGAAGGCCACGACCTGCTGGCCGGCGCACAGACCGGCACCGGCAAGACCGCCGCGTTCGGCCTGCCGCTGCTGCAGCACCTGGGCACCTCGCCGCAGCCGGTCAATGGCCCGCGCAAGCCGCGCGCGCTGATCCTGACCCCCACCCGGGAACTGGCTACCCAGGTCCACGACAGCCTGCGCGGCTACAGCAAGTACCTGCGCATCCCCAGCGCAGTGATCTACGGCGGCGTGGGCATGGGCAACCAGCTCGATGCGCTGCGCCGTGGCGTGGACCTGCTGATCGCCTGCCCGGGCCGGCTGATCGACCATATCGAGCGCCGCAGCGTGGACCTGTCCGGTATCGAGGTGCTGGTCCTGGACGAAGCCGACCGCATGCTCGACATGGGCTTTCTGCCGTCGATCAAGCGCATCCTGACCAAGCTGCCGCGCCAGAACCGCCAGACCCTGCTGTTCTCGGCGACCTTCGAAGAGAACATCAAGCAGCTGGCGCTGGAGTTCATGCGCAACCCGATGCAGATCCAGGTCACCCCGAGCAACACCGTGGCCGAGAGCATCACCCACCGCGTGCACCCGGTCGATGGCGCGCGCAAGCGCGACCTGCTGCTGCACCTGCTGGCGCAGGACAGCCGCGAGCAGACCCTGGTGTTTGCGCGCACCAAGCACGGCAGCGACAAGCTGGCGCTGTTCCTGGAGAAGTCCGGCATCAAGACCGCCGCGATCCACGGCAACAAGAGCCAGGGCCAGCGCATGCGCGCCCTGAGCGACTTCAAGGCCGGCCGCGTGACCGTGCTGGTGGCCACCGACATCGCCGCGCGCGGTATCGATATCGACCAGCTGCCCAAGGTCATCAACTACGACCTGCCGATGGTGGCCGAGGACTACGTGCACCGCATCGGCCGCACCGGCCGTAACGGTTCCACCGGCGAGGCGATCTCGCTGGTGGCGCAGGACGAAGCCAAGCTGCTGCGCCAGATCGTGCGCATGCTGGGCCGCGACGTGGAAATCCGCGACGTGCCGGGCTACGAGCCGCAGACCCCGATCCGCTGGGGCAACAGCGCCCCGGGTCGTGCCGAGCAGCCGGGTGGCGATCGCGCGCCGCGCAAGAGCCACGCACGGCGTCCGCACGGCGATGCACCGCGCCAGGCACACGCACATGCCGGCCCGAAGAAGCCGGGTGGCCAGCGCAGCAACGGGCCGCGTCAGGCCAATGCCGGTGCGGGCGCCGGCCGGCGCGATGGTGGACGTGGCGGCAACGGTCGCCCGGCCAATCGCGGCGCCTGAGCGGCGAGCCTTGGTTGAGCACAGGGGCCGCGACGCGGCCCTTGTGCTGTCCGCCACGGCCCGCCCGCGCCTTTGCGTGATCGGCCTCGCGCCGGCACGCGCCCTTCCTTCCCACTGCTTGCCGAATCATCATGGACATCTTCAAGGTCTTCACCCTGGAAGCCGCGCACCGGCTTCCCAACGTGCCGCCCGGCCACAAATGCGCCCGATTGCATGGACATTCGTTCCGGGTCGAGCTGCATGTCAGCGGCGAACCGGGCGCCGAGACCGGCTGGATCATGGACTTCGGCGATATCAAGGCCGCCTTCCAGCCGATCTACGACCGCCTGGACCATCACTACCTCAACGACATCGAGGGGCTGGAGAACCCGACCAGCGAGCAGCTGGCGATCTGGATCTGGAACCAGCTCAAGCCGGCCCTGCCGCAGCTGAGCGAGATCGTGGTGCACGAGACCTGCACCTCCGGCTGCCGCTACCGCGGTTGATCCCTGCGCACTGGTAAGACCTGAAGCCGCCTTCCAGGCGGCTTCGGCGTTTCTGGACTCTCTCCAACTCATTGAATCAGAAGGATTCCGACAGGCGTTTGGAAAAACTTCAGGAAACGTGTTGCATCGCAGCAACATCGGCGTATGCTGCAACGCAACAAACGGTCACGGCCTTCCCCAAGGGGTTCGCAATGTCGGCGCAGTTCGAAAACAGCTTCACCAGCCAGTTCGCCTCTGCCGCAGCACGTGCCAACCAGTTGGCGTTGGACACGCTGGAACAGAACGTCAACGCGACCACCAGCTTCTTCGGTGAGTGCGCGAAGGCCCGCGACCTGGGTGCCTACCAGACGCTCTGGCCCAAGGGCCTGCAGCTGGCCCGCGACAACCTGGAACGGCTGGCATCGGTCAACCAGGAAGTGGTCGGGATGGGATTGAAGATGTCCAGCGAGCTTGGGCAGTTTGCCAAGCAGCAATTCGACACCGGCAGCGAGACGGCCGGCGCAACAGGCAAGACCCGGCGCAAGTAACGGCCACCAAAAATTCAGCGTCTTTGCATGGGTCCCTCCCCCCGTGCAATCCGGCCCGACAGATCCCTCCCTCTGTCGGGCTTTTTTATTGCTGCGTTGCCAAGCGTTTCTCGGCGTGGCCAACGCCACGGCGATGCACCTCCTGCCCACGTGGGCCGCCGAGACGATGACCCCAGCCTGGCGCACAGAAGCGGCGGCGCACACGCTCGCTGCATGCGTAGTGCAGCGGCGACGTGACGTTGGCCGCGATGCCAGCATGCCGACCGCAGACGACCCGGAGAGAACCGCCCCCTGGGAGCAGCGGGCTGCACGCCATCCCGGCCCTGACCCGGCGCGGTCGACACAACCTGGCGACTGTGGACGGCGCAGAGCAGCCGCAGTGTGAGAGGGGGACGTGCCCGGCCGCGCCCGTCTGGTGGCTGCGCGGCAGTCTTGTGAGCTGCCCTAGCCCGGCAGCTGCAGCCCGTGCGCCTGGCTGGCGGCAGCGGCGCCCGGCCGCCAGGGGATTCGCCCCCAGCACGGCATCGCCAGCCGCTGGCCCAGCATGGCGATGTTCTCTTCGACCCGCTCCATCTGCGGATCTACCTCGTTGGCGATCCAGCCCACGCACGCCAGCCCATCGGCCGCGATGGCTGCCGCGGTCAGGCGCGCATGATTGATGCATCCCAGCCGCACCCCCACCACCAGCACCACCGGCAGCTGCAGCGCGCGCACCAGATCGGCCTGATCCAGCTCGGCGCTCAGCGGCGCTGCCCAGCCGCCTACGCCTTCGACCACCACCGCCTGCGCCTGCGCGCGCAACTGCGCGAATGCGCGAACGATCGGCTCCAGCGACAAGGTCACGCCCACCTCGGCGGCGGCCAGTTCCGGCGCCAGTGGCGCGGGCAAGGCATAGGGATTGAGCGTGGCGTAGTCCGGCTGCGGATCGCTGGCGGCCTGCAATGCCAGCGCGTCTTCGTTGCGCCAGCCCTGCGGCGTGTTCTCGCAGCCGCTGGCGACCGGCTTCATTCCCACTGCGGTGTGGCCGCGTGTGCGCAGGGCATGCAGCAGGGCGGTGCTGCCCATGGTCTTGCCGATGCCGGTATCGGTGCCGGTGACGTAGAACGCCGGGTACTGCATGTGCCTGGTCCTGCGGCCGCGCCGCGTTGCCGTGAGGGCGCGCAGGATAGCGCGGGCGGCTGGTTGGAAATTGGAAATTGGAAATTGGAAATTGGAAATTGGAAATTGGGGATTGGGGATTGGGGATTGGGGATTGGGGATTCGGCCTGCGACATGCATGTTCGGGTGGCGATGTTGCTGGAAAACAGTGTCCGCCGCTGCCGCGCAGAGCCGCCGTACCTGTCGCAATGCCGCGGCAGACCGCCGCTGCTAAACTTCGCGCATGTTCGCCACCTCATCGCTGACCGGCAGCAAGCCGGAACAATATGCCCAGCTCACTGCCCAGGCCCAGGCCCTGGTGCACGGCGAGCCGGACCGGATCGCCAATGCCGCCAACCTGGCAGCGCTGATCTTCCACGCGCTGCCGTCGCTGAACTGGGCCGGCTTCTATTTCTACGACGGACGCGAGCTGGTGGTGGGGCCGTTCCAGGGTTTGCCGGCATGCGTGCGCATCCCGCTGGACAAGGGCGTGTGCGGCGCGGCCGCCAGCACCCGGCAGACCCAGCGCATTGCCGACGTCGATGCATTCCCCGGGCATATCGCCTGCGATTCGGCCTCGCGTTCGGAGCTGGTGATTCCGCTGGTCAAGGGCGATGCGCTGATCGGCGTGCTGGACCTGGACAGCCCGGAGCTGGACCGCTTCGATGCGGACGACCAGCGCGGCCTGGAAGCGATTGCGCAGGTCTTCGTCGGCGCATTGAGGTGACCACCGAGCGACTTCGCAATATCGGCCCCAAAAGCGCCGCCTGGCTGCGCCAGGTCGGTTTGCGCACGCAGCAGGATCTGCAGGCGGTCGGTGCGGTGGCTGCCTTCGTCAAGGTGCGCCGCGCCGGCTTCAAGCCCAGCCTCAACCTGCTGTATTCGCTGGAGGGCGCCTTGGCGGATTGTCATTGGCAAGAGGTGCCGGAAGCGCGCCGGCATGCCTTGCTGGCCGAATACGAAGCGGCCAGCGCGCTGTTGCCGGTGCGCGGACGCGCCGTCGGTGGGCCGGTGGAAACCGTGCACTACACGCGCGCCGACAACGGCGCGTCGCACGCCGATGCCGACGACACGCCCGATGACGATGCGCGCATGGACGCAACGCACGAGGAGTGAGTTGCCGGCATGTGGCGCCTCTCTGGGGCACTGGCTCCATCACTACAACTGGCATCGGCCCCATGCCAGCATCGGACACCGACCTCCCATCTCCCGGATCTACATCCCGCTGAACAACGTGGTGGGTTTACACAGCTAAGGATTCGATGCACAGGTACTGATGCCGGCACGGCACGGCGACAGCGCGTTAGAGCAGTCAGTACTTGCCCAAGAGCGCCCGCCTCCTGCGGCACGGGATTGCGTAGAGACGTCAGCCCGCACTGCGCAATGCAAGCAGTTCGCGCATATCGTCGATCAGGACAACCGCACCGGACGTCTGCGGATCGAAGCCGCGCAGGTAGCCGTAACGCACCATCGCCAGCGGCATGCCGGCGGCGTTTGCCGCTGCCGCGTCGGTGCCAGAATCGCCGACCATCAGGCAGTGCTGCGGGGTGAGCTGGAACTGCCTGGCCAGATGCAGCAAGGGTGCCGGATCGGGCTTGCGCTGCGGCAAGGAATCGCCGCCGAGCACGGCACCGAACAGCGTGGCGATGTCCAGGTGCTCCAGCAGGGGCGCGATGAAGCGCGAGGGCTTGTTGGTGCACAGCGCCAATGTTGCACCGGCATCGCGCAGGCCATGCAATGCCTCGGCAACACCGGGATACAGCTGCGGATCGTGCAGCAGGCTGGCGGCGTAGTGCCGCATCATCACCGGCATTTCCGTCTCGGCATCGTGGGTGCCGCCGGCTTCGCGCAGTGCGGTGGCGAGCAGCACCTGCACGCCCTCGCCGATCCAGCTGCGAATGGTGGATTCACTGAACTGTTGCAATCCCAGTTCCTGCAAGGTGGCGTTGAGCGCCTCGGCGATGTTGGGCGCGCTGTCCACCAGGGTGCCGTCCAGATCGAAAATCACCAGCGGGTACGCAAACATGCAGAAGGCCTCGTACGGGGGAGCGTGCCAGTGTACGCAGTGCGGGATTTAGAGCACGTCAGCGCAGGGGGGCTGTGCTGGTCGAACAAAAAGCATGAGCCTGATGCAACGTCCACACGTTCCATCGGCCTATGCCTGCGGCACCTCGCCAAACAACTGGCCCTGTACCGCGCCTTCCTGGACATCGCTGAAACCGCTCAATCCCACGCCGACCAGGCGGAAACGCGTCTCGGCCGGCAGTTCCACGCGCCGCGTCAGCGCCAAGGCGATCTGCGCCAACGCATCGAGTGAAGCAGGTGGTTGCTCCGGTGTGTGCGAGCGCGTGAGGATGCGAAAGTTCGAAGTCTTCAACTTCAACACCACCGTGCGGCCGATGCGTTCGGTGCGACGCGTCGCCAGCCAGGTTTTCTCGGCCAGGCGCAGGATGTGCGGATCCAGCGCCTCCAACGCCAGGTCTTCGCTGAAGGTGTCTTCCGAAGACACCGACTGCACTTCCTGGTCCGGCTCTACCGGACGTTCGTCGATGCCGCGCGCGCGGCGATACAGGCTGTGCCCGAAGCTGCCGAAATGCGCCTGCAATTCCTCCAGCGGACGCAGGCGCAGATCGGCGACGGTCACGATGCCCAGTGCCGCCAGCTTGGCATCCATCACCTTGCCCACGCCGGGAATGCGGTTGACCTTGAGCGGCAGCAGGAAGGCATCCACCCGGCTGGGCGCGATGACGAACTGGCCATCGGGCTTGCGCCAGTCCGACGCGATCTTGGCCAGGAACTTGTTGGGCGCGATGCCAGCCGACGCGGTGAGCTGGGTTTCCTCGCGGATCTGGCTGCGGATCAGCTGCGCGATCTCGGTGGCCAGCTGCATGCCGGTCTTGGCTTCGGTGACGTCCAGATACGCCTCGTCCAATGACAGTGGTTCGACCAGATCGGTATGCCGATGGAAGATCTCGCGCACCTGTCGCGACACCGCCTTGTAGCGCGCGAAATCCGGCGGCACGAACACCGCATCCGGGCAGAGACGCTCGGCGCGCAGGGCCGGCATGGCCGAGCGGATGCCGAAGATGCGCGCTTCGTAGGACGCTGCGCACACCACCGAACGCGCCCCGCGCCAGGCCACCACCACCGGCTTGCCACGCAGGCCCGGATCGTCACGCTGCTCCACGGACGCGTAGAACGCATCCATGTCCACGTGCACGATCTTGCGCATCAAGCTGGCGTCTCTCCACAGGTAGTGGCCCATGATAGATCAGCTGCGTCTCACGCCTTGCGCATGCGCAGGCTGCGGCTGCGCTTGCAAAACGAGCGCTACCGCCAACGATCGGGCAGGTTTGGGCCGCGCGAGTCCCTTGCGACGCTGGCCGATCGCGACTTTCCGGTCAGTCCTTTGCGGCGGTGCGCGGCTGCGGCCACGCACCGCCGCAGCCGCGTGCGGCGCGGCGCAATCGCCTGAAAACAGCACGCATGCGTACGGATAAAACGTTTGATTGAACCGTATGGCCTCATGCACCCTTGCCGCCCTTGCCTTTCGCTTCTTGCAGGAAACGTTCGTCATGACTCGTCAAAGTGCGTACTCGCGCGACCAATTGTTGGCCAGCGCGCGTGGGGAATTGTTTGGACCCGACAGCGGCCGGTTGCCGAACGACCCGATGCTGATGTTCGACCGCATCACCGAGATCAGCGACACCGGCGGCGCGCATGGCAAGGGCGTGATCCGCGCAGAACTCGACGTACGCCCGGACCTGTGGTTCTTCGGCTGCCACTTCATCGGCGACCCGGTGATGCCCGGCTGCCTGGGGCTGGATGCGATGTGGCAGCTGACCGGCTTCTTCCTGACCTGGATCGGTGCGCCCGGCCGTGGCCGCGCCCTGGGCTGCGGAGAGGTCAAGTTCACCGGCCAGGTGCTGCCCAGCGCCAAACTGGTGAGCTACGAGATCGATGTCAGCCGCGTGATCAACCGCAAGCTGGTGATGGCGCAGACCGATGCACGCATGCTGGTGGATGGGCGCGAGATCTACACCGCCAAGGATCTGCGCGTAGGCATGTTCACTTCGACGGAGAGCTTCTGATGCGCCGCGTTGTCGTCACCGGAATGGGCATCAATTCGTGCCTGGGCAATGACCTGGACACCGTTTCCACCGCACTGCGCGAGAGCCGCTCCGGCATCACCGCCCTGCCCGATCATGCCGAGGCGGGTCTGCGCAGCCAGGTTGGCGGCGCGGTGGCGCTGGATCTGGAGGCATTGATCGACCGCAAGCTCAAACGCTTCATGGGCGACGCCTCTGCGTATGCGTATCTGGCCATGCGCGATGCGATCGCCGATGCCGGCCTGAGCGCTGAACAGGTCAGCGACCTGCGCACCGGCGTGATCGCAGGTTCCGGCGGCGGGTCCAGCCAATGGCAGGTGGAAACGGCAGATCTGCTGCGCGCGCGCGGCGTGCGCAAGGTCGGCCCGTATATGGTGCCGCGCACGATGTGCTCTGCGGTGTCTGCCTCGCTGGCCACTGCATTCAAGATCCGTGGCCTGAGCTACTCGTTGTCGGCCGCGTGCGCGACCTCGGCGCATTGCATCGGCGCGGCCGCCGACCTGATCCGCCACGGCGCGCAGGACGTGATGTTCGCCGGTGCCGGCGAAGAACTGCACTGGACCATGAGCGTGATGTTCGATGCGATGGGTGCGCTGTCCACCGGCTTCAACGATCGCCCCACGGTGGCCTCGCGCCCGTATGACGCGCAGCGCGACGGATTCGTGATCGGCAGCGGCGGCGGCATGCTGGTGCTGGAGGACTATGACCACGCCATCGCGCGCGGCGCGCGCATCCATGCCGAGTTGCTCGGTTACGGCGTGACCTCCGATGGCGCGGACATGGTCGCGCCCAGTGGCGAAGGCGCGGTGCGCTGCATGCGCATGGCCTTGCAGGGGCTGGATCGCCCGATCGATTACCTCAACACCCACGGCACCTCCACGCCACTGGGCGATGTCACCGAACTGGGCGCAGTGCGCGAGGTGTTCGGCGACACCGTGCCACCGCTGTCCTCGACCAAGGCGCTGTCGGGCCATTCGCTGGGATCGGCCAGCGTGCACGAGGCGATCTTCTGCCTGCTGATGCTGCGCGACGGCTTCATGGCCGGCTCGGCGCATATCGACGAACTCGACCCGCGCGCCGAAGGCTTCCCCATCCTGCGGCAGACGCAGCAGGCGAGCTTGAACACAGTGATGTCCAACAGCTTCGGCTTCGGCGGCACCAACGGCACATTGGTGTTCGGGCGGGTGTGATGGCAGACGTGGATGTCGGGCAGGCATATGGTTGCCTGTTCGATATCTGCCCATCAGTCGAGTAAGCACTTCGACGGCCGCGCTGGTCGGTGGTCGAGACCTTTTACTGTCGATCCTTGATATGGATCCTGTTGCCCCGACCAGTCGCCCGCGTGAGCCGACGCTGGCGTCTGGCAAGAGGCAGCCGTTGCCAGCGGCCACGCTGACAAGGCCGATAAGATCGTCGCAAAGCTCGCGTAGCCGTCGTTGCGCGGAATCTCCACTCTCATAAACCTTGAGGCGGATATTTGCCATCCCACCTTGCAGGATGAGCAGGCGGTCTAGGCGCCGCCTTTGCATGGGCGACCCGCAAAGCCCAGGATTAGATCCTCTAACACAGCTGCCTCTCGGCCGCGCTGTGTTAGCTTATCTAACCAACGCTCGTCCAGCGAGGACGCGCCAGTCGCTCTTGCCGTTCATAAGGATGTGCTGTGTCTACCCTGCTAAGAATCGTCGTGCTGTCGTTGTTATTGGTCTGTGCCAGCTGCGGCGGCGTGTCGTTGCCTGCGCCTGCGCAGCAGTCGGCGTATCCGCTGCGCTCGTACTTCCCCGATCCCAAGGCACAGGCGCTGGCGCTGGCCGCCGAACATGGCAACGTCAAGGAAGTGCGACGGTTGATGAAAGAGGAGCACGTCGATCCTGATGTGATCTTTTCCAAGGATGGCTACCCGTTGCTGATGTGGCCGATCCTCACGCAGAACCCCGAGGGGTTGCGGGCGATGCTGGAGAATGGGGCAGACCCCAACGTTGCAAAGCCGTATCCACCCGAGCCCGGGAGTAGCAGCACTCCAACGAATCATGCCAATGCCATGGTGTGGGCTGCCAAGCAAAATGATCCGATCTACCTGAAGTTGCTTCTGGACCATGGCGGCGATCCGAACACGAGAAATGCAAACAATGAAACGCTGCTTTTGCAAGCATTCCTTTCGCAAAACAAATGGGAGAACGTGAAGCTGCTGGTGGAACGCGGGGCTGATTTGAATGCCACGAGTCAAGGTGTTCCTATCCTGTTCAATTATGCTGCTCGTGGTGGTTTTGAGCAGGCCTACTGGCTACTTGAACACGGCGCAGATCCGGGGGAAGGAAGCCCGCCTCCGCTCCCAAAAAACCTTTCCATTGTAGAAAGTATTTTTTGGCACCCTGGCAATCCAAATGATCCAACCTGGCAGCGCAAGTGCCAGCAATGGTTGTTGCAGCGCGGCTACCAACGCCCCCCTTTACCTGAAAGTTTCCGAAGCATGCGCAAAGCCTTCGGCCTCCCGTCAGAAGAAAAAGATATTCCATTACTCTGATCGACCACTGAAGAAGGAGTTTTCAGATGCCGACTCTCGCAGATCACCAGCACCAACGCGCCTTACTCGAGCAACTGCGGACCAGCAGTAATCCCAGACCCGGCAGCAAGCCGGCAAGCTGCAAACGCCTTATGACGACCGCGAGACGCTTTGCCCACGCCGCGTGCAAGGTCTAGGCTAAGGCCATACATGGCCGGCACAGAGCGCTGGTCGCTTCTACCGCTTCATGAGGATGCGCTGTGTCCAGATTGCTACGAATCGTCGTACTGTCGTTGTTATTGGTCTGTGCCGGCTGCGGCGGCGTGTCGTTGCCTGCGCCTGCGCAGCAATCGGCGTATCCACTGCGCTCGTATTTCCCCGATCCCAAGGCACAGGCGCTGGCACTGGCCGCAGAACATGGCAACGTCAAGGAAGTGCGACGGTTGATGAAAGAGGAGCACGTCGATCCTGATGTGATCTTTTCCAAGGATGGCTACCCGCTGCTGATGTGGCCGATCCTCACGCAGAACCCCGAGGGGTTACGGGCGATGCTGGAGAATGGGGCAGACCCGAATGCACGTAAGCTACACCCGCAGCAGGATACGACGCGATTCAAAGGCCGCTACGAAGACAATGCGATGGTCTGGGCCGCCAAACAGGAAGATCCGGTCTATCTGAAATTACTGCTCGATCATGGCGGCGACCCTAACGCCCGTAACTCTAACGGCGAAACCCTTCTTTTGCAGGCATTCCTTACCCAAAATAAGTGGGAGAACGTGAAGCTCTTGGTGGAACGTGGAGCAGATGTGAATGCGGAAAGCCAGGGGAGTTCCATTCTGCTTGACTATGCAGCCAGAGGTGGCTTTGAACAGTCATATTGGCTCATCAACCACGGAGCTAGTTTCAGCGACGAACGTGTAATTTCAGCGATCTTCTGGCACCCCGGCAATCCAACTGACCCAACCTGGCAACGCAAGTGCCAGCAATTTTTGCTGCAGCGTGGCATTCGACGACCGCCGTTGCCAGAGAACTACCGCAGCATGCGCAAAGCTTTCGGCTTCCCATCCGAAGAAAAAGACATTCCGTTACTTTGATCGATCACTGAAGAAGGAGTTTTCAGATGCCAACTCTCGCAGATCACCAGCAGCAGCGTGCCGCACTCGAGCAACTACGGGCCAGCAGCGATCCGCAGGCCCGGCAGCAAGCCGAAAAACTGCAAACGCTTTATCACGACCGTGAGATGGCCGGGCTTGCCGACGACGTCTACGACTCGGCCAGAGGCGAAGGACAGCCGGGTCCCGGATGGATGCGCGCCAGCGAGCATCTGGACAAGCTGCGCGAGTTCGCGCCAGAGCTGAACATAACCGATGATCAGATAAGGGACTTGCTGAAGCCTGACCGTTCAGGCTTCCGCGCCGAAATCTACCTCCCCGACCCTGCCGTCCTTGGCCCCGGCTACAAACCCACCGTGGCATACAAGGGTTCGGCCGGCGAGGTTCTGACGCCGGATGGGCTACGCCCCACCGGCAGCGAAGATTTTGTCGCCAACAACTTCCCGCAGTCGGTGGGCTTGAGGACTGATTACTACGATCGTGCGATGCGTCTTGCATCCATTCTGAAGCGCGATCAGCTCGACTTCGAAATCACCGGCCACTCCCTCGGTGGCGGCATGGCCTCGGCGGCGGCGGCGGTGACAGGTATGCGCACCACCACCTTCAATGCCGCCGGCCTGCATCCGCTCACCCCCCAGCGGTTTGCCCAGGAAAACGGGCTGCCGGTCTACGACCCCAAACAAAGCGTCATCGCTTACCAGGTCACCGGCGAGGTCCTCAACGACGGCATCCAGCAGAATATCCATCGCCTGGATGCGTTCCGGCGCGCAGAACTCGGCGCGGTGCTGAAGGAAACCTGCACCGTGCTCGATGAGTTGCCGCAAGCCAAGGCCTTGCTGGCCAGTCAGCTCGATGCGACGTTGCCGGCGCATGCGCAACCGGCCGCCCACGCGTTCCTGGACCGGCTGCAACACGGCAACACCGCGCAGCTCTTGCAGGAGCTGCCGCTGGCCGCTGGCCAGATGCAACCGCTGCTGGCGGCCAAGCAGCATGCCACCGATGGCCACGGCATCGTCGATCGCCCTGCGCGGCTGTCGCTGCGCGATGTCTCCAACTTCGCCGGCCCCGCGCTGGATGCGCTGCATGCCACCTCGCAAGGTGTGCGGGTGGGGCGCGGCCTGGGCGGGGTGGTCGCGGAGTCGGGCCAGGTGGCAGGCCAGGCGCTGGATGCCGCGGGCGACCTGGCCCAGCACGCGGCGCAGGCCGCAGCGCAGGTCCGGCAGGGTACCGCCCAGCGGCTGGGGGCCGCCGCGGGAGAAGGCGTGGAGCAGGCCGGTGCATTCGCCGCGCAAGGGCGTCAGGCCCTGGGCCAGGTGCAGGCCGGCGCAGAGCGGCTGCAGGGGCAGGTGCAGGGCGAAGCGGCCTCGCTGGGCGCGGCGGCGCTGCGTGAGCTGGGCGGGATACTGCCGCAGGCGTTGTACGCGCAGCTCAATGCGCAAGCCGAGCGCCTGGCGCAGGCCGGTGCGGCCGCGGAACAACGCGGGCAGAACGAGGCCACACAGCGTTTGAATGACGCGGCCGATGACGCCCGGCAGATCCGGCAGCGTGGCCAGGACACAGGCCAGGCACTCGGCACCGCCGCCAGCCAGGTTGGGCAGGCCGAGCATGCCAGCTGGACTGCGGCAGGCGCCCAGGCGAACGCGCTGCTGGACACAACGGGGCGGTATGCCGGGGCGGCATCGGCGTTGGCGCCCGAGATCTACGCCAAGCAGGCCGGTGTGGCCACCGCTGCGGTTGCCACCTACGCCACGCACAACCCGACCACTCCGCAAGGCCTGTTCAATCTGGTCAAGACGGGCGAGTTCGCCGGCAACCTGGGGCAGAGCCTGGACGAGGCCAAAGAAAGGCATCTGATGACCGAGACGGTGGTGCCCAGCATGGACGCGCTCATCCAGGATGTCGAACGCAAGGCGCGCGCGCAGGCCGCGCCGGATCAGGCTCAGGCGCAAGGCGCTGCGCCCGGACCGGGCGACCGCGGCACCGCGGTGCAGGCGCTACCTGTGGCCGCATCGGTTGCAAGCGCCGCCGAGCGCACGCAGCCGGACCTCGCCGCGCAGCCGCAACAGGCGCTGGAACAGCAACGCCATTGGCAACTGCACATGGAGCAGACGCTGCAGCAGGAGCGCGAGCGGCTGGCAGGGCAGGAAAAGGCCGACACGCAGCACGAGCAGGCCACCGTGGGAAGCGACCACGCACGACAAGCGCCGGGGCTGATTCCCTTCAGCGACCCTGCGCATCCAGGCCATGCGTTATACGCAGACGTCAAGAATCGGTTGGATACCAAGGGCACGCCGCTATCGGAGGACCGCCTGACCCAGGTCACCGCAGCTGTCTACATCGACGGCTTCCGACCCGGCTGGAGCGGACGGGTGGATGTGGTCAACGGAAACTTCTTTGCACAGAACTACGACGACATCACCAAGCGCGTGAATATGTCACTGACCGGTACGGCACCCTCGGTGCAGGAATCGATGCAGCAGGTGCAGGCGCATACACTCGAAGCCGCGCGGCAGCAGGAGGCGATTGCGCACGCCAGCCGAGATCAGCCATCCCCGTCGGGGCCGATCATATGAGGGTAATGCGCCACATTTTGGCGCCAGTATCGACCCGCATGCCGGCGCGAGATAGGCGGTGGAAATGACGGACACGATCGCTCTGGCCAACGCGGCATTTGCTGCTTTCGGACATGCCGACTGGCATGGACTGCTGCATGGCCCTTCCGTGGTGTACCTGCTGGCACATGCCCGGCGAGACGCCTTCTACATCGATGTGGCCAGCGACTTGAACGCTGTCGCCAAGCAGTGCCGGCATCTCGTCGAACAACAGGAAGCGACCCTGCCCCGGCCCCAGGTGATGCCGCTGCTGCTGGTGTGGTTCGAAGTGCATAACGCCCCCGCAACTGCGCGAGCACGCGCGAATGAGATCCGCCGTTGGACGCATGCGTGGCAACGGAGGCTGGTTGATGCATTGAATCCGCTGTGGCTCGACGTAGACGGGTACGCCTGTGGATTTCCCGGCGAGCTGTCACAGGTGGGAGAACGCCAGGTCCGACAAAGCAACATACCGAACCCATTCGACGCGCAGGCCACCTGAGTCGGCCGACCGTGAGCACGCGCCAACACCGGCCCGGTGTGCACGTGCACCATCCTGCGCTGGCGCCATCTGCGCCGAATTCCGTCTGCAGTCGCGATAGACGGACAGGTGAGCGGATGCCGCCGCGCGGCATCGCCTGAGCGTGCTGCCGAGGGGCGGCCAACCACACGACTGCGCAGCCGACAAGCGGCGGCGAAGGCGGTACTCGCAATCGTATGGACCACTCGTACATTCCGGTTCCGAGTGCGCTGCCCACCCACACCTCACGACTGCTCGCAACATTCTGTTTCCGCTCTACTCCTGCAGCCGATCGCAATCCTCCCTCGAGGCCCCGATGCTGAGTTGGCCCTTCGACTCCCTGGCCGCCTGCTGCTCGGCAGCGCGCTGCCTGCTGCGACACTCCATCCGCGCTCGCTCCCGCTTGCGCTGCGCGGTCATGGCCGCATCGATCTCGGCCCGCTCGCGGTTGGTCCGTTCGGTGTTTGCGCGTGTCTCCTGCTTGATGCGTCTTGCGATGGAAGAGGCGCCGGTTGGCGGCACGCCCTCCCCGGGCGCAAGCACTTCCAGGTCCGGCGCTCTCTCCGGTGCATGGTCACGCCACAGCGCGCGTTCGCTCTCCACGGTCCATTCGCGGCCGCGATAATGCGCGTCCCAATAGCGATCCAGCGAAAACGCGATCTTAGGGACCACGCGCGCGAGATCGCCGCGCTCCAGCGTGATCGCTTGCGCAGGCATCCAGCCGCGCGCATCGGGCGCACGCACATCGCACCATCTGCCGTTCTTCAGGCACCCGTAAACGCTGAGCGTGTTGCCGGCGCTGACTTCGCCCACGCGCCGGTATTCCTCGCCGGGGCCTGCGCGCAGGCCGGCCAGGCGACTGGCGTGACCGGTGTGCTGCGCAGCGGCCGGTACCGCCGCTGCAATCAACAGCCCCAAACTCCAGGACAAGCGTCGCTGCATTGCACTCTCCTTGATGTGCTTACCCATTCGCGCATCGGCCACCGGCGTGACCATGCCGCTGCGCTTGCACGGCAACTCACCTCACCGCACTGCGCACACATGCGATGGGAATGCAGCGCCTGCCAGCGACGGCAGCTGCGCGGTAGACGGACTCAGCCCGCCATGCCGTTATGCCGCAACAGCGCATCGATGGTCGGCGCGCGGCCGCGGAAGGCGCGGAAGTTGTCTGCGGCGCTACGGCTGCCGCCCCGCGACAGCACCTCGGCGCGGAAACGGGCACCGGTGTCGGCCACTTGGTCGGGCGCCTCTTCGAACGCGGCGTAGGCATCGGCACTGAGCACTTCGGCCCATTTGTAGCTGTAGTAACCGGCCGCGTAGCCGCCGGCGAAGATGTGGCTGAACTGATGCGGGAAGCGATTCCATGCCGGCGGGCGATTGACCGCCACCTCGTCGCGCACGCGCTCGATCAGCTGCAGCACGCTGTCCTGCACCGGGTCGAAGCGGCTATGCAGCTGCATGTCGAACAACGCAAATTCCAACTGACGCACGGTGAACATGCCGCTCTGGAAATTGCGCGCAGCCAGCAGACGGTCGAACAGGTTGCGCGGCAACGGCTCGCCGGTCTGCACATGCGCGGTCATCGCCTGCACGCGCTCCCATTCCCAGCAGAAGTTCTCCATGAACTGGCTGGGCAGCTCCACCGCGTCCCACTCCACGCCGTTGATGCCGGCCACGCCCAGCTCGCCGATACGGGTGAGCAACTGGTGCAGGCCGTGGCCCATTTCATGGAACAGCGTGGTGACTTCGCCATGCCGGAATGTGGCCGGTGCATCGCCGTTGCCGCGGCCGAAATTGCACACCAGATACACCAGCGGCGTCTGCACGCCGTTGGCGGTGTCGCGGCGATTGCGGCAGTCGTCCATCCAGGCACCGCCGCGCTTGCCTTCGCGCGCGTACAAATCGAGATAGAACTGGCCCACCAGCGTGCCTTGCGCATCTTCCAGCCGATAGAAGCGCACATCCGGATGCCACACCGGCGCGCTGTCCGGCTTGACCGTGAGCCCGTACAGGCTGTGGATCACCTCGAACAGGCCGGCCAGCACCTTGGGCTCGGTGAAGTATTGCTTCACTTCCTGTTCGGAGAAGCTGTAGCGCGCCTGCTTGAGCTTTTCGCTGGCGTAGGCCAGATCCCAGGCCTGCAGTTCGTCCAGGCCCAGCTCGTCGCGGGCGAAGGCTTCCAGTTCGGCGCGGTCGCGTTGCGCGTATGGCTTGGCACGCACCGCCAGATCGCGCAGGAATCCCATCACTTCATCCGGGCTCTGCGCCATCTTGGTGGCGATGGAATAGTCCGCGTAGCTGGCAAAACCGAGCAGCTGCGCCAGCTCTGCGCGCAGCGCAAGAATGCGATCGATGTTGGCGCTGTTGTCCAGCGCCGCATCGCCGAATTCGGACGCGCGCTCAGCGTTGGCGCGATAGAGCATTGCGCGCAGTTCGCGGTTGTCGGCATCGGTCTGCACCGGCAGGTAGCACGGCATCTGCAGGGTGAATTTCCAGCCTGGTACGCCATCCTTTTCTGCAGCGGCGCGCGCGGCGGCGATCACTTCGGCCGGCAGACCCGACAGCTGGGTGTCGTCTTCGGTCACGTACGACCAGGCATCGGTGGCATCGAGCACGTTCTGCGAAAACTTCGCCGCCAGTGCCGACAATTCTTCCTGGATCTGCGCAAAGCGCGCCTTGGCGGCGTCGTCCAGTTCGGCACCGCCGAGCCGGAAATCGCGCAGCGCGTTGTCCAGCACCTTGCGCCGGGCTTCATCGTAGTGCGCAGCTTCCGGAGACTGCGCCAGCGCCTTGTACTGCGCGTACAGCGCCAGATTCTGGCCCAGCGCGCTGCCGAAGCGGCTCACCTTGGGCAGGTTGCTGTTGTAGGCCTCGCGCAGCTCGGGGGTGTTCATCACTGCCTGCAGATGGCCCACCTGCCCCCAGGCGCGCCAGAGCCGCTCGGTGGCATCGTCCAGCGGCACCACGAAGCTGTCCCAGCTGACCGGGCTGACCTGTTCGGCAGCCTTCACTGCCGCCTCGGCCTGCGCCAGCAGCTGGTCGATCGCCGGGCTCACATGCTCGGGGCCGATCGCATCGAAGGACGGCAGTCCGGACAGGTCGAGCAAGGGGTTGGTCATGGAGCGCTCCGGCGGTGGACTGGATCAGGGGGAGTGGACGAGCGGCACGCGGGCGCGGGCGCCCTCTAATGCCACGATATGGCGGTCATTCCAGCGCAGCACAAGGCAGCGGCGGCAACGCGCCGCCGTTGACTGCGCTGGCAATGGCCGCGTCGCTGTCGGCGGTGTCGATGGCGCGCGCCACATACCAGGCCGGGTCGTAGTAGCTGTGCGCGTAGCGCTCGCCGGCATCGCACAGAATGGTGACGATGGAGCCCTGGCGGCCTTCCTCGCGCATGCGCTGGGCGGCCTGCAGCACGCCGACGAAGTTGGTACCGGTGGAACCGCCCACGCGGCGGCCCAGCGTGGCGCTGACGTGGCGCATCGCCGCCAGGCTCAGCGCGTCGGGTACTTTCACCATCGCGTCCACGCAGGTGGCGATGAAGCTGGACTCCACTCGCGGCCGGCCAATGCCTTCGATGCGCGAGCCACCGGTGATGGCCAGCTCCTTGGGGCACTGCCCGTCCACCGCGCGGCAGTAGCCGTCGAAGAACACCGACACTTCCGGGTCGGCGCACAGGATGCGGGTGGCGTGGCGCCGGTAGCGCACATAGCGCCCCAGGGTGGCGCTGGTACCGCCGGTGCCCGGGCTGCAGACGATCCATTCGGGAATCGGGTGCGGCTCTTCGGCCAACTGCTTGAAGATCGATTCGGCGATGTTGTTGTTGGCGCGCCAGTCGGTGGCGCGCTCGGCGTAGGTGAACTGGTCCATGAAGTGCCCGCCGGTCTCGCGTGCGAGCTGGTGCGAGGCGCTGTCCAGGTCGCAGGCGCGCTCCACCAGGTGGCAGCGCCCGCCCTGGAACTCGATCGCGGCGATCTTTTCCGGCGAGGTGGAGGCCGGCATCACCGCGATGAAGGGCAGCCCCAGCAGGCGCGCGAAATACGCCTCCGACACCGCCGTGGAGCCACTGGAGGCTTCGATCACCGGGCGGCCTTCGCGTAGCCAGCCATTGGTCAGCGCGTACAGGAACAGCGAGCGCGCCAGCCGGTGCTTGAGGCTGCCGGTGGGGTGGCTGGACTCGTCCTTGAAGTACAGGTCGATGCCCGGATAGCCCGGCAGGTCCATGGGAATCAGATGGGTATCGGCCGAACGATTGAAATCGGCCTCGATCTTCTGGATGGCGGCGGCCACCCACTGGCGCTGCGACATGGCAGGACTGTGCGACGAAGGAGGCGCCAATTCTACCGCCGCCGGGCGCATACCCGCGGCGGGCGGTCATCGGGCGAACAGTCGGGAGCCGATGGTATGCTGGCTGCACCTGTTTCCGCCAAGAGCGCCCGTGCTGCATTGCCTGCTCCGCCTGCTGCTGTGCCTGTGCCTGGTCGCCAACACGGCCACCGGCGCGTGGGCGTCGGTGGGCATGGCCATGCCGGAAATGGCCATGCCGCAGCCGACTGCGGGGATGGCCGCGCATGCGGCGGGGCACGCGACAGGCACCGAGGCCATGCCCTGTCATGAGGACATGGCGCCGCCGGCACCGACCCAGCCGGACGATACCTCCAGCCACGCGCACGCAGCCGACTGCTGCAAGCTCGGCAGCTGCGACTGCCTGCAACACTGCAGCCTGGCATTGCTGACCCTGCCCGCGGTACCTGCCGGCCTGCCGGGGCGTCCTGCGCTGCCTGCGATTCCAGCCGACGGGCGCGGCAGCCCGCTGCCCGAACAGCCGGTTCGACCTCCCATCGGCTGAGCGCAGCCGACACCACGGCGACGCTCGGCGTCGGGTATGTGCAACGGTCGCGGTGATTTCGCGCCCCGGCGTGCTCACGCCCGCTCCCCACCTCGTCGATGCCTCCTGCTGTTCCGCGCGGATGTGTTGGCTGTCCTGATCGCGCTTGGCCCTGCATCGATGGATGCGGGATTTCTCAGCGATGCGTTGCGTCTGCCGGTCCGGTGGACGCACCGGAGGTGTCATGTCGTCCGAAACTCCTGTCTTCACCCCAACCGCCAATCACGGAATCAGCCGGCGCCGTTTCGTACAGGGCCTGGCCCTGGGCGGCGTTGCCGCCAGCGGCCTGTGGCGCGGCGATGCCCGCGCTGCCGGCGCGATGGCCACGCCGGTGCTGCGCGGCGGCAACCAGTCGCTGCAGATCGGCCAACAGCCGGTCAATTTCACCGGGCGCACGCGCCCGGCCATCACCGTCAACCAGAGCCTGCCGGCACCGATCCTGCGCTGGCGCGAGGGCGACACGGTCAGCGTGCGCGTACGCAACGCCCTGCCCGATCAGCCCACCTCGGTGCATTGGCACGGGCTGCTGCTGCCGGCCAACATGGACGGCGTGCCGGGCATGAGCTTCGACGGCATCGCGCCGGGCCAGGAGTACCACTACCGCTTCGCGCTGCGTCAATCCGGCACCTACTGGTACCACAGCCATTCCATGTTCCAGGAACAGGCGGGCCTGTATGGCGCCATCGTGATCGACCCGCTGGTACCGCCGCCGTATCGCTACGATCGCGAGCACGTGGTGCTGCTCTCGGACTGGACCGACCTGGACCCGGCCGCGCTGTTCCGCCGGCTCAAGCAGATGCCCAGCCACGACAACTACGCCCAGCGCACGGTGGGCGATTTCCTGCGCGATGCGCGCGAGGACGGTCTGCGGGCAACGCTGGCCGACCGCGGCATGTGGGGGCGCATGCGCATGACCCCGACCGACCTGTCCGACGTCAACGCCAACACCTATACCTACCTGCTCAACGGCGTGGCGCCGGCCGGCAACTGGACCGGCCTGTTCGCGCCGGGCGAAAAGGTGTTGCTGCGTTTCATCAACGGCTCGTCGATGACCTACTTCGACCTCCGCATCCCCGGCCTGCGCATGACCGTGGTGGCCGCCGATGGCCAATACGTGCACCCGGTCAGTGTGGACGAGCTGCGCATTGCTGCGGCCGAAACCTTCGACGTGCTCGTCGAGCCCACCGGCCAGGATGCCTTCACCCTGTTCGCGCAGGACATGGGTCGCACCGGCTTCGCCTGCGGCACGCTGGCGGTACGCCACGGCCTGCAGGCACCGATCCCGGCGCTGGACCCACGCGCGATCCTGACCATGCAGGACATGGGTCATGGCGATGGCATGCAGCACGCGCTTCCGGCAATGCATGGCGCACCCGGCATGCAGGCCGCGCACGGGATGCACACCATGCACTCGCATGATCACGCCCAGGCGCACGACACCGCACCGCACCACGCCGCCAGCGAAGACGGCAACCCGCTGATCGACATGCGCAGCAATGCCATCGCACCGCGTCTGGACGACCCGGGTATCGGCCTGCGCGACAACGGTCGCCGCGTGCTGCGCTACGGCGACCTGCATAGCCTGTTCGAGGACCCGGATGGCCGCGACCCCGGGCGCGAGATCGAACTGCATCTGACCGGGCATATGGAAAAATTCGCCTGGTCGTTCGACGGCGTGGCGTTCGCCTCGGCCGAGCCCTTGCGGCTGCGCTACGGTGAGCGGCTACGCATCGTGCTGGTCAACGACACCATGATGCAGCACCCCATCCACCTGCACGGCATGTGGAGCGACCTGGAAGATGCCGATGGCAATTTCCAGGTGCGCAAGCACACCATCGACATGCCGCCGGGCACGCGCCGCAGCTATCGCGTCCGCGCCGACGCGCTGGGCCGCTGGGCCTATCACTGCCATCTGCTGTACCACATGGAAGCGGGCATGATGCGCGAAGTGCGGGTGGAGGCATGAACATGCGCGCGCTACGCCCGCTGGTGGTGGGCACCTGGTTGTTCAGCGCAACGCTGGCCGCGCAGGACCACACGCATCATGCGATGAACGCCGCTGCGCATGGCGAGCCTGCAGCAGCGCTGCAGACCGACGGCACGGCAGGCGCGCCGGCCGCACAAGACTCGCAGGCAGCGACGGCTGCTGCGCCGGCCTCCCCACAGGCAACCATGCCTGCGATGACGCCTGTGCATGGCCAGCATCCTGGTGGAACGCAGGCGGTACCGGAGACCTCGGGCATTCCCGCGAACGATGCTGCTGCGCCGTCGGCGGCGCCGCCAGCGACGGGGCCTGCACACCCCCGGCATCAGCACAGTCAGCCGATAGGCCAGAACGCTGTAGCGCCGATGGATCATTCGCAGATGTCGCATGCCGGCATGGACCATGGCGCCATGCATCACGCCGGGATGGACCACGGTGCGATGGAGGCGATGGGCCACGATTCCGCCGACCAGGCTGCTGCGAATCCGCAGGCGCTGGAGCACGGCGCGGCGACACAGGGGTCGATGAAGAGCGAGGTGCATCACGAGGTGACGGATCACCGCGCAACGCAGCCTGCTCCGATGACCCACCACATGATGCAGCACGGCTCGAGCGCGCATGACGGCATGCAGCATCATTCGATGGACCATCATGCACACGCCGCACCCACGCCTGCATCGCCGGTTGGCATGGTGCTGCCACGCGAACCGATTCCAGCACCGACCGCCGAAGAGATCGCCGCGGCCTTTGCGCCACTGCAGGCACACACGATGCACGGCGCAGGCATCAACCACTACGTCCTGCTCGATCGCCTGGAAGCGGTCGATACAGATCGCGGCACCGGCCAGGACTGGGAGGCGCGTGCCTGGATCGGCGGCGACATCGACCGCCTGTGGCTGCGCAGCGAGGGCGAGCGGGACAGCGGCCGCACCCGATCCGCGTCGCTGGAGGCCTTCTACGGCCACGCCATCTCGCCGTGGTGGGACCTGCTGGTCGGCGCACGCCAGGACCTTGCCCCGGGTGATCGCCGCAGCTGGGCCGCCGTCGGCCTGCAGGGCCTGGCGCCCTACAAGTTCGAAACCGAAGCCACGCTGTACCTGGGCAGCGCCGGCCGCGCCGCGCTGCGCCTGGAAGGCGAGTACGACATTCTGCTCACCAATCGGTTGATCCTGCAGCCGCGCGTGGAAGCGGACATCGCCCTCACCGACGATGATCGCCGTGGCATCTCCAGCGGTCTGGAACAGGTGGAAGCCGGCCTGCGACTGAGGTACGAGTTTACCCGCCGCTTCGCGCCTTACATCGGCTGGGTGCATACCCGCAGCTTCGGCGATGCCGCCAGACGCGCCGCGCTGGAAGGCGAGCGCCCACGCGAAGGCCAGTTCGTTGCCGGCATCCGTCTCTGGTTCTGACCCGCGATGCACGGCTGCGTCATCGCGGCGGCACCACGCTGCCTCACGCTCGTTTGTGCAGGCAGGCGTGAGCCGCAATCGTTCCAGCGAACTGGCAATCTGCCGTGCAACCGCATGTCCGGCACGCCGCACATCCACACACGCCATGGCCCAACACGCCATGGCGCACCGCAGACATGGCGCCCACCCGCACCCCGCTAAACTGCCCGTCCTGCGCGCATGGCCCGCGCACCCGTTCCACCTGAGGAGACCACCATGCCTTTGAGCGACCTGCAACAGGTACCCGGCGCCAGCGCCGCCCCCGCCGACACGCGTGGCTTCGTGTTCAACCACACCATGCTGCGCGTCAAGGACGCCCAGCGTTCGCTGGATTTCTACACCCGCGTGCTCGGCTTCCGCCTACTCGATGCCCGCCACTTCGCCGATGCAAAATTCAGCCTGTATTTTCTGGCCCTGGTGCCCGACACCACCGCCATTCCCGATCAGGACGACCAGCGGCGGCTGTGGATGGCCGGCATCCCCGGCGTGCTGGAGCTCACCCACAACCACGGCACCGAAACCCAGGACGGGCCGGTCTATCACGACGGCAACAGCGACCCGCGCGGCTTCGGTCATATCTGCGTCTCGGTGCCGGACATCCACGCCGCCTGCGCACGCTTCGACCGCCTGGAGGTGCCCTATCAGAAGCGCCTGGAAGATGGCCGCATGAAGCACCTGGCCTTTATCAAGGACCCGGACGGCTATTGGGTGGAGATCATTTCCAATACCCCGTTGGCGTAATCACGCAAGCCACACCCGCCAACCCTCACCGTGCAACGGGCAGGCAATTCAACCGCCGCAGCGCCGCGCTGAAAACCTCGCGCGGCCCTGCCAGGATGCCACCCGCCCGACTGGCGCCCCGGTTGCGCGATGCCTGGCGCGACGACTGGACACAACGCCGCGCTGGAGTAGACTTTCGCCGCCCTCCGCAATGGATGCACCCGAATGCTCGTCAGGAAGATTCCACTGATCCTTGCGCTAGCAACGATCGCCGCGTGCAAGCCGGCGCCACCGGATGCCGCGGCTTCAAAGGTGACTCCCCCCGCGGCCAGTACTGCCGCACGACCTTCAGACAAGGATGCCTCCCCCATGCAGGACGCGACCCAGGGTTCAACCCAACAGCTGCAGCCGCCCCGCCCGGACAGCGTGCTGTACTTCATCAGCAACGTCGATGGCGACGGCGCAACCTCCTACGAAGTCGCCAATGGCAGCTGGATCAATTACTGGTACGGCTTTCAATTCGAACTCGGCGGTACGCGTTATTACACCGGCTTCGCCTGGGAAACGCCCGAGCTTTATGGCGCCGAGCGCGAGAATCACTACCCCGCGCCAGGCACCAAGGTGACCTTGGCCCACGCCACCTTCGTGACCAGCGAACCGGGAAGCAAAACGCCCTGGAAGCTGCTTGGGGCAGAACCCTACATTGGCGAGTTCGGCGGTATGGAACAGGCCAACACGGTCGACACGACGCGTAAACCACAGACCTTCGTCACCGACGATAGTCGGTTGGTGCTGGCCGTGCCGACCTGGAGCCTGCAGTCGGGCGTACGGATCCTTTCCTACGACGCACTCGTGTTCAACCCGAAGGAAACCGAGGACGTCAACGACACGCATTGGACCTACATCGGCAATATCCCGGCCGGTGAAGACAATGGCGCCAGTTGTGGCGAGGACGCGCCCGGCAAGATCCCCTGCATCAAGAACACCAGCACGCTTGAGTTTGTTCCGCAGGCCGGCCTGCCCGCGTTGCGGGTAACGGTTTCGGCCAACCCGCCGACGAACGGGGGTGACGAAACCGTTGTATACCGTTACGATGCGGCCCAGAAATCGTATTTGCCGACCCCTTAATACAGAGCCAAAGGAATTGGTTCGGGCGGCGTACCGCTGCAGCCACGTGGCTGCAGCACTCAATCAAGGACCTTGAGCGATGCCGACGAATTACTCACGAGCCCAAGTGCTCGACATCATCGAACGCGAAGCGGCCGAGCGGAATATCCCGCGTGACGACTTCCTGCGTTTTGCCCACGTAGAGACTGGCGGCGCCTTCGACGAGTTGGCCAGCCGCGGAGCCGGTGGTGCAAAAGGGCTGTTTCAGTTCACGCCTCCGACCGCCGCACAATACGGTATCGCCGGACGCGAGTTGGATGCGGTGGCCAACACCGATGCAGCCGCGCGGCTGTATCTGGATAACCGGACGAGCCTGGTTGACCGGCACGCACGCGATGGCCGGCCCTACCTGTCGGGCAAACCTGCGCCTGATGGCCTGGACATGTATCTGGCGCATCAGCAGGGCGCCGGTGGTTACCGCTCTCTCCAGACCGCAATCGCCACGGGATCTTTTGGCCTCGAAAGCACGCGCGCCAACATCCTCAACAATGTGGGCGAAAAAGAATTGAAGTCCCTGACGGGTGTCGATTCGGCAACGTTCCGGCGCATGTCCGACAAGGACATGGCGCAGACGTTCGTGCAGTACTGGGATACGAAGATGGACCGTATCCGTATTCCTGAAAAAGGAATCGAGCCCGTCTCGGACAGACAGCAGTCAGGGTCGCAACCTGCGCCAACGCAGTCCGCACCTGCCCAGCCGGAAAAAGCCGCAGCACACGGCATCGCGCTCCACGCCGCCTACGACTTGACCCATCAGTACGATCACGTCAAATACGGTCTGGGCGCAAAAGATCCTGACCAAGGCAGAGTCGATTGTTCTGGCTGGGTGGTCGAGATGCAGAACGCGACCATGGACGAGATCAACAAGGGCGCCGGCAAAGCCATTTTCAGCAAGAACGAAAAGTTCAGCCCTGGTTTCGACAGTGCCTCCGAACTGCTGCGCAAGGCCGAACAGCGCTCGGGCGTGCTGATCGAAGGCAAAGATGTCACTGCCCAGAACCTCAAAGAAGGCATGATCATCGGCGAGGACAATGGCCCGCAGAGTTGGGACAAAGGACGCTACAAGGGTATCGACCATATCACCATGGTGGTACGCGATCCCAAGAATGGCGAGCTCAAGATCAGCCAGTCGCGCGGCGGTGAGGGGGTCGAGCTCAGCTCGCTGGATGCCTACCTTGAGCGCAAGCATGCCAGGGGCGTGAAGCTCTATGCCAGCGACCCGCTTTCCGAGGCGCGCGAGTTGCTGCAGGACCGCAGCCAGAGCAGGCAGCAGTCTCACGACGGCAACGCGCACAAGCCCGTGCATGCGCAGGCGACGGCGGAGACCCCCGGGGTGCTGCGCGAAAAAGCGCATGGCGCAGAGGTGCAGAAACTGCAGCAGACCTTGCAGCAGCTGGGCTACAAAGACGCCAATGGCAACGAACTCAAGGCCGACAGTGCCTATGGTCAGCGGACAGGTGAAGCGGTCAAGGCATTCCAGCGCGCGCACGGACTGCAGGATGACGGCGTAGTGGGCAGCGATACGCTCAAGGCCTTGAAGCAGGCCGAGAAGACGCCCCTGCTGTCGGAAAAGACCAATCCCGACAATCCGTTGTACAACCAGGCCGTGAGCAAGCTGGAACAGCTGGGTCCGACTGCATTCGCCAACCGTCGTGCACTTGAGAATGCAGCGGGTTCATTGGCGTTCGAAGCCAAGGTCGGCGGTCTGCAGCGCATCGATGCGGTGATGCAGAGCAAGGACGGCACCGGATTGTTCGCGGTACAGGGTCAGCCAAGCGACCCCGCGCACCAGCGGATCTATACGGACAAGGCATCGGCTGCAGAACGCCCGTTGGAGCAAAGCAGCAATGCCGTCCGGCAGGATGCGCAGTCGCAAACGCACACACAGGTCCAGGATCAGCAAGAGCAGCAACGCAGCCAGGCACGCAGCATCGCCTGATACATCTGCAGACCAGAACAGACGGGCACCGATCGATGGATCGATCGGTGCCCGTTTTGGTTCAAGAGCAGCTAGCAAAACGACTGCGCGGCCGCCAGGCGGGCGCGGTCGGTGCTCGGTGCGACATGTACCACGCGTACACTGCGGTTCCTCCGCGCCGTCCGCACCCACCTGACGAGCGCTCGCTACGTTTTGGTAGCCGCTCCAAGCATGCGCGAGGAGCGAGAGTTTTCAGTTCGCCACAGGGATCGGATGTCCGTCGTTGACCGTTCCGGCGCTCAATTGGAGGCCGCAACAGCCTCCCTGTCCGGGAACCATTGCGGCAAGCGCTCGGCGAATTTCGCTGCACACTCGTCGCTATAGGCTTGTGCGGCTTCTTTGACCAGCGCGTAGTCGTTCGCTTCCCACTCTTCCAGCGAGGCAGTGCGCGGTGTCGGCACGCAATCCAGCGAGACCGGGTTTGCCTTGCGCTTCAGAAAGCCACTGCGCTCGCCGCCGATCGTCGTTGCATAGCGCAGTTCGTAAGGCGACTTGGCGTCGGCCAGGCTCTGGTACACCAGCAGCCAATCTGAAATCAGCACATGCAGCGGAAACGGATCCACCGGAAGCGCTGTTGGATGCCCGGTAAAGTAGGTTTTCAGGTGTGCGTTGACTGCATCGCGCTGCAATTGATAACCAGGATTGCCCACGCCTTCCATCTTCTCGCCTTTCAACTGCCCCTTGTTGAAGGTCGACACAGCGATGCCGCGAGCGAACAAGCTGGTCGCGATCTGCAATCCCACGACCGCTCCGGTATGCCCGCGACGTACCACGCGCAGCATTTCATCGCCATTGGGCTGACCGTTGGAACCCACACGCATGACGGTATGCAACGGCAACCGTAACGCCCAATCTGCCGACGGTGCAATGACGGCGCCTGCATCGGCGTGCGCCTGTGAGGATGGCTGCCCTTCTGCTGCAGCAAGCGAAACCGTCCCCGCCTCGGCCGCCGCCGCATAGGCGGTTGCCGTGGAAAAATCTCCGCCCGCAAACGCAGGCACCACCGCAGTGGCCTCTGCGCTACGCGTCGGCGTGCAGAACGTGCTGGCGGCGCGCATCTGCGCTTCATGGAAGCCGATACCGTTGATCTGATGCACCACCGCATCCTTGCCGTACTGCTCCACCAGCTTGGCGATCAGTGCATCGAAAGGCGACTGCTGCGCACAGACCTTGGCGGCAGCGATGCGCGACCAGGCAAATTGCAGTGCGGGGTCCCAACCCATCGCATCCTCGCCCACGAAGCCGTGGTCGTAGTGATACGCATAGATGGCAGGATCGATCTCCTGCAGCGTCATTCCACCCTGGCCGGCATAGCCCGGTGGCACGTCCTGTGCAACAACAAGCCCGGGCAGTGCCAACAGCACCGCCGCGATATACGTCTTCATGTGTTCCCGTCCATATGGATGATGGCGATGCGCTGCATGTCCCCCATGCAGCGCATCGACGCGATGGTCATCAACTGCGCAGTGCCGTCATCTGCCGGGTAATGGCACACCACCCGGCAGATCGGCCTGCCGGGATAGTGTGCGCGAGGACATCGGCGATCGCAGTCGGGACGGACCCGACGCGTATGTGGGGACCTCCCTTGCCTGACCTCAAGAATCAGGCATGCAGGATCCCTCCGGCACCGGGCTGCCAGCAGCGCGGCGTGCGCAACGCAGCCAGGATGCGGACCAGTTCGCGATAACTGTCGGCCAGCTGGGCAAACAGACCGGCGTCGCTGCAGCGTGTGTCGGCCACCTCGGAATACGCACCGCGTCCCAGATCGATGAAGTAGTCCACGCTGAGGCGACGGCGCTGCGCGACACCGGGAAACAGGCCGGCGATCAGCAGACACCCGTCACCGACATCGCGCAGCAGGTCTGCACGCAGGCTGCCCACCTGCTCCTGCGCATGCAGCCAGGCCAGCGCCTGGGTGCGCGAGAGCAGATGCGCATCGCGCTGGAAGCGCAGCAACACGAAGACCAGATAGTGTTCGCGCGATTCGTCCAGCGGACGTGCAGTCCGCTCGCCTGCCTCGCGCACCAACGCCTGCCACAGCTCGGCCGGCGCCCCCTGTTTGAAAGACTCGTGCATACGTCCTCCTGCGTGGTGGTGACCCTCGCAGAAAGCGTATGCATAAGCTGGGCCAAACTGCTGGCAGCCTGTGGGCCGGTCTGCCAATGCGACGCAGTTCGCTGCCAGGCGGGTAGCGGTCTTTCGCCAAGACCCATGCACTGCGCGACGAAAATCCGGTGCACTTGCGCGGCACCCTTGGCGCGGTGCGGCGCCGTTGAGCCTGGACCTCGACGATGCCCCAAGCCAGGCAAGACACTCGCCACGCCTTGTTCGCTGGCTACGACACGCGCGCGCTCATAGGCATTGGCCGGCGGGATGCTCCCGCTGCCCGATCCGCTGGCATATCGGGCAATGCCCCCTGGCTCCACCGCCGCACGACGGTTCGGCGCCCGACCGCCGCATGCTTCGCCATGTGTGCGATCGCTCCCCGGCTGCGCTCTCGGGGCACCTTGCTACTCCACCGTCACCGACTTGGCCAGGTTACGCGGCTTGTCCACGTCGGTGCCGCGTGCCAGGGCGGTGTGGTAGGCCAGCAGCTGCACCGGGATGGTGTGGATCACCGGCGACAGCACGCCGGCATGGCGTGGCGTACGGATCACGTGCACGCCTTCGGACTCGCTGAAGTGGCTGTCCTGGTCGGCGAAGACGAACAATTCGCCGCCGCGCGCGCGCACTTCCTGCATGTTGGATTTGACCTTCTCCAGCAAGCGGTCGTTCGGTGCGATCACCACTACCGGCATGGCCGCATCCACCAGCGCCAGCGGGCCGTGCTTCAACTCGCCGGCTGGATACGCCTCGGCGTGGATGTAGGAGATTTCCTTGAGCTTGAGCGCGCCTTCCAGGGCGATCGGGTAATGCAGGCCACGCCCCAGGAACAAGGCGTTCTCCTTCGGCGAGAACCGCTCGGCCCAGGCCATGATCTGCGGCTCCAAATTCAAGGCGTGCTGCACGCTGCCGGGCAAAAAGCGCAGCTGTTCCAGATAGTCGGCTTCTTCTGCGTCGCTGACCCGCCCGTGCAACTTGCCCAGCACCACGGTCAGCTGGAACAGCACCGCCAGCTGCGTGGTGAAGGCCTTGGTCGAGGCCACGCCGATCTCGGCACCGGCACGCGTGTAGCACACCAGCTCGCTAGCGCGCGGGATGGCGCTCTCGGGCACGTTGCAGATCGATAGCGTGTGCAGATGCCCCAGCGATTTGGCGTACTTCAGCGCTTCCATCGTGTCCAGCGTTTCGCCGGACTGGGAGATCGTCACGATCAGGTGCTTGGGATTGGCATGGGCGGCGCGGTAACGGTATTCGCTGGCGATCTCCACGCTGCACGGCAGCCCGGCGATGGCTTCGATCCAGTAGCGCGCGGTCATGCCGGCGTAGTAACTGGTGCCGCAGGCCAGGATCTGCACGCCTTCGATGTCGCGCAACACCGCTTCTGCATTGGCACCGAACAGCGAGGCCGGGAAGCCCTTGGCATCGATCGCCGCCTCGATGGTATCGGCCAGCGCGCGCGGCTGTTCGTGGATTTCCTTCTGCATGAAGTGGCGGAACGGGCCCAGTTCCAGCGAGGCCAGCGACACGTCCGACAGATGCAGCGGGCGCTCGACCACTGCATTGTCGCCATCGAAGATGCGCACGCCATCGCGGCGCAGCTCGGCGGTATCGCCCTCTTCCAGGAAGATCACCTGGCGGGTGGCCTGCACGATGGCCGAGACATCGGAGGCGACGAAGGTCTCGCCCTCGCCCACGCCGATCAGCAATGGGCAGCCCATGCGCGCGCAGACGAAGCGTTCCGGCTCGGCCTGGCTCATCACCGCCAGCGCGTAGGCGCCGGTCAGTTCCTTGACCGTGCGCTGCAGCGCGCCGAGCAGATCGCCGGCGTCGGCCAGATGGTGATGGATCAGATGCGCGATGACTTCGGTATCGGTCTGCGACTCGAAGGCATAGCCGAGCGCGCGCAGTTTCTCGCGCTGTTCTTCGTGGTTTTCGATGATGCCGTTGTGCACCAGTGCGATGCCGGCACTGATGTGCGGGTGCGCATTGGCTTCGGTCACGCCGCCATGCGTGGCCCAGCGGGTATGGCCGATGCCCAGCGTGGCGCCGAAGCGTTCGGCCTGTGCGGCCTGGGCCATTTCAGCCACCCGCCCGGTACGACGCACCCGGCGCACCTGGTCGCCATCGAGCACCGCAATGCCGGAAGAGTCGTAGCCGCGATATTCCAGCCGCTTGAGTCCTTCGATCAGGACCGGGACCACGTCGCGCCCGGCGATCGCGCCGACAATGCCGCACATAGGGACAGCTCATTGGGAAAGAAGAGCGGCATTTTAGCGTGTCCGCTCTTGTCCACTGCATGACTGCGACCGGACAGCGTGTCCGCCCGGGTGTCCGCGGACACTGCGGACACTCCCAGCTTCGCCATAAATCCCATTCATTTCAGTTGCTTGCAAGTTGGCACGGCGCCTGCTTTGTCACCGTGACGCCACCGAGCACGCCCGCCATGATTCGTGACACCTCCGCCCAGGACCAGCTCATCCGCACGCCCGCTCACACCGCACCATGGCGTCGCTGGCTGTGGCCCGGCGTCGGTGCGGTGGCCGTGCTGGCCGGCATCGGCTGGGCGATCACTGCGTGGAGCGCCGGCAGCCGCTCGTTCGATGCCAGCCGGGTGCGCATTGCCACCGTCACCCAGGGTGACCTGGTCCGCGACATCGCCGCCGATGGCCGGGTGATCGCCGCCAACAGCCCGGTGCTGTACGCCATCTCCGCCGGCACGGTGACGCTGAGCGTGGTGGCCGGCGACGTGGTCAAGCAGGGCCAGGAGTTGGCGCGCGTCGACAGCCCGGAACTGCGCAGCAAGCTGGCACAGGAGCAGGCCACCCTGGCCGGCCTGGAAGCCGAATCCAGCCGCGCTGCCCTGGATGCCACCCTGGCGCGCGCCAACGCCAACAAGCTCACCGACCAGGCCAAGATCGACCGGCAGGCCGCCGCGCGCGACCTGGAGCGTTACCAGCGTGGCTTCGATGGTGGCGCGGTGCCGCAGGTGGAACTGGCCAAGGCCCAGGACACCTTGAAGAAGACCGATATCGACCTGCAGCACGCCCAGCGCGATGCGGCGTTGAAGAGCCAGGGCGCGGATCTGGATTCGCGCAACAAGCGCCTGCTGGCCGATCGCCAGCGCGCGGTGGTGGCCGAAGTGCAGCGCCAGGTGGACGCGCTCACGCTGCTGGCGCCCTTCGATGGCCAGGTCGGCCAGGTGCAGGCGGTGCAGCACACCCAGGTGGCCGCCAATGCCCCGATCCTGGGCGTGGTGGATCTGTCCAAGTTCGAGGTCGAGATCAAGGTGCCGGAAAGCTTCGCGCGCGATCTGGCGATCGGCATGCCGGCCCAGCTCACCAGCGGCAACGGCGAACCCTTCCCCGGCGCCATCTCGGCGGTATCGCCGGAGGTGGTCAACGGCGAAGTCACCGCACGCATCCGCTTCACCGACAAACAACCGCCCGGCCTGCGCCAGAGCCAGCGCATGAGCGCGCGCGTGCTGATGGACACCCGCCGCAACGTGCTCAAGGTCGAGCGCGGGCCCTTCGTCGAGCAGTCTGGCGGCAGCTATGCCTACGTGATGGACGGCAACACCGCCGCGCGCCGCCCGGTCAAGCTCGGTGTCAGCAGCCTCGGCGAAGTGCAGGTGCTGTCCGGCCTGCAGGCAGGCGACCGCGTGGTGGTGTCCGGCGCAGACAACTTTGGCGACGCACCGCGCGTCACCGTCCACTAATCCTGTTCACATCCCATTTTTCGCAAAGGAATCGGCAATGCTCAAGATGCAAGCGGTCTCCAAGGTGTTCCGCACCGAACAGGTGGAAACCCACGCGCTGCGGTCGCTGGACCTGCATGTGCGCGAAGGCGAGTTCGTCGCGGTGACCGGGCCGTCCGGCTCGGGCAAGACCACCTTCCTCAACATCGCCGGACTGCTGGAAACCTTCACCAGCGGGCAATACCTGCTCGATGGCGAAGACGTCAGCCATCTGTCCGACGATGCACGTTCGCGGCTGCGCAACCAGAAGATCGGCTTCATCTTCCAGGGCTTCAACCTGATCCCCGACCTCAACCTGTTCGACAACGTCGATGTGCCGCTGCGCTATCGCGGCATGCCGGCCGCCGAGCGCAAGCAGCGCATCGAAGAGGCGCTGACCAAGGTGGGGCTGGGGTCGCGCCTGCGCCATTACCCCACGGAACTGTCCGGCGGCCAGCAGCAGCGCGCGGCCATCGCACGCGCATTGGCCGGCAGCCCGCGCCTGCTGCTGGCCGACGAACCCACCGGCAACCTCGACTCGCAGATGGCGCGCGGGGTCATGGAGTTGCTGGAGGAGATCAACAGCCAGGGCACCACCATCGTCATGGTCACCCACGACCCGGAACTGGCCGCACGCGCGCAGCGCAACGTGCATATCGTCGATGGCCAGGCCACCGATCTGGAACGCAATCCCAGCCTGATGCGCGCGCCTAGCGCCGCTGCAAGCCTGGCCGACTGAGGAACCTGCCCATGTTCGGCTACTACTTCACTCTCGCGCTGCGCAGTTTCCGCCGCAACAAGGTCCTCACCGCATTGATGGTGCTGGCCATCGCGCTGGGCATCGGCGCCAGCATGACGACGTTGACGGTGTTCTATGTGTTGTCGGGCGATCCGATCCCGCACAAGAGCGACCGGTTGTTCTACGTGCAGGTCGATGCAGAACCGAAGTCCGGCTATCAGCCGGGAGACGAGCCCGATTACCAGTCCACACGCTTCGACGCCGAAGCGCTGCTGCGTGAGAAGCGCGCCATGCGTCAGGCGATGATGTCAGGCGGAAGTGTCGCGATCGAGCCGCAGCGCAGTGGATTGAGTCCTTTCAAGTTGAACGCTCGTTTCACTTCGGCCGATTTCTTTGCGATGTTCGACGTGCCCTTGCTCTACGGCCAAGCGTGGTCCAGCACAAGCGACGAGCGGCACGAACGTGTCGCGGTGATCAGCAAGTCGCTGAACGAAAAACTGTTCGACGGTGGCAACAGCGTCGGGCGCGAGGTGCGCGTCGACAAGAACACCTTCCGTATCGTCGGCGTCCTGGATACCTGGAAGATCGACCCACGCTTCTACGACATCACCGAAACCTACGGCTCGAACGAACAGCTGTACGTGCCGTTCAGTACGGCGATGGATCTGAAGTTGAGCCACTCCGGTGGGACCAACTGCTACGGCAAGGTCGAAGCTGGCGACTTCAGCGCGCTCAATGCACCCTGCAGCTGGGTGCAGTATTGGGTGGAGCTGGAGAACGCCAAGCAGGCGAGCGACTACAAGGCCTACCTCGAGAACTATTCCGATCAGCAACGTGCCGCCGGGCGCTTTACCCGACCCAACAATGTGCGCCTGCGCAACGTGATGCAGTGGCTGGACCATAACAAGGTGGTTCCCAGCGACGTCCGCCTGCAGCTGTGGCTGGCCATGGGCTTTCTGCTGGTGTGCCTGCTCAACACGGTAGGCCTGTTGCTGGCGAAATTCCTGCGCCGCAGCGGGGAGATCGGCGTGCGGCGTGCGCTTGGAGCATCGCGCGGCGCAATCTTTGCGCAGTGTCTGGTGGAGGCAGGAACCATCGGCCTGGCCGGCGGCATCGGCGGACTTGTGCTGGCGTGGCTGGGGCTGTGGGCCGTGCGTCAGCAACCGGTGGATTATGCCGCGCTGGCGCACCTGGATATCACGATGCTGCTGCTGACGTTCGCCATTGCGATCGCCGCGAGCCTGCTCGCCGGCATTCTGCCGTCCTGGCGCGCCATCCAGGTCGCACCGGCGCTGCAGTTGAAGTCGTCCTGACTCTCCTGCCCGCCGCGCCGCGGCGGGCCACGCTCCCCAAATTCAAGGTCAGCCCATGGACATCCGCCCCATCATCTCCACCTTGCGCCGCCACAAGACTGCGGCCGCATTGATCGTGCTGGAGATCGCACTGGCTTGCGCCATCATCTGCAATTCGCTGTTCCTGATCGGCAATCGCCTGGAGACGCTGCAGACTCCCAGTGGCATCGCCGAAGCGGAGCTGCTCAGCATCCAGCTGGACGGCATCGGTCCGCAGGCCAATGCCGATGCCCGTACCCGGGAGGATCTGGCGGCGCTGCGCGCGGTGCCCGGCGTGCGCAATGCGGTCATCACCAATCAGATTCCCTTCGTCAATTACTCTTCCAATACCTCATTGACACTAACGCCAGAGCAGGAACGCCCCACGCTCAATGCCGCGCAGTATCTGGTCAGCGAAGGCAGCCTGGATACACTCGGAGTGCAGTTGAATGCCGGTCGCGACTTCAGCCCCGAGGAATACATCAGCCAGGAAAAAGCCGATAACGACGATGAAGTCCGCAAGAAGGGCGCGGCGGTCATTCTGACGCAGGGGGCGGCGGACAAGATGTTCCCCGACCACAGTGCGCTCGGCAAGACCATCTACTCCGGCGATGTCCCGTTGCGTATCGTCGGAATCGTGCGCACCCTGGCGCGGCCGAACAATATCAATGGGCTGGCAGCAAAGGACTATGCGATGCTGCTGCCTATCCGTCCACCGTATACCGGTGGGCAATACATGGTACGTGTCACCGATCCTTTGCGTCGGGCGGAAGTGCTGAAGGCGGCAGTAGCGGCCTTGATGAAAGTGGACAACAGCCGGCTGGTGCTCAAGCAAGAGACCTATACCGAAATCCGCGACAAGTACTTCCGCAATGATCGCGCCATGATCTGGCTGCTTGGAGCGGTGTGCATCGCCCTGCTGATCGTGACCGCCCTGGGTATCGTCGGCCTGGCGAGTTTCTGGGTGCAGCAACGCACCAAGCAGATCGGCATCCGCCGTGCACTGGGTGCAACGCGCAGCCAGATCCTGCGCTATTTCCAGATCGAGAATTTCCTGCTCGCCTCGGTCGGCATCGTGCTCGGCATGCTGATGGCCTACTCGATCAACGTCTGGCTGATGGCACGCTATGAATTGCCGCGACTGCCGGCGATCTACCTGCCGATCGGTGCGCTGCTGCTATGGATGCTCGGCCAGCTGGCGGTGTTCTGGCCGGCCCGCCGCGCGGCCGCGGTGCCACCGGCCGTTGCCACGCGCAGTGCATGAGGGGCTGCGCCCCTTCCCGTGCCCTGGTGGCCGGGAAGGGGCGGGGTTTGCCACTATCGGCATCTTGCAGCCACCGTTACGGACCGGATATCCACATGGTCACCTTGTTTGCGACACCGGCACTGATCGTCCTGGCAGCCCTGTGTGTGATCCCGGCCAGCCACGCCAAGGCCGCAACACAGGCGCAAGCGGCAACCTCCACGCCTGGCGGCTCGACCCATGACGCCCTCGTCGTCGAGGACACCAGGCTCAACTGGCGCCACAACGATCAGTTCCTGGAGCTCGTCACCACCGGCGATGGCTTGCTGGTCACCCAGGCCAGCGCCGCGCTGGACCTGCAGTTGCAGCGCGGTGACCGCGTGCGCACGGCAGGGCGGACCCAGATCACCGCGTTGGCGCACTTGCTGGACGCGCTGCGTGCCGCTGCCGGCAACCCCATCACCGTGGAGGTCCTGCGCGATGGTGTCCAGCTGCGCCTGACATGGACAGCGGCAAGCTACGCGCCCTTGCTGCCGCCCACCGTGCCACTGCCGCCCGCGCCACGCTAGCCTGGTCCAGGGGCCGCTGCCGCGGCGCCTGGAGTCCGCCCGCGATATCGGCTGGCAACGTACCGCCGCGCTGGCCGGCGACGCATTGCAGCTCCGCTCTGCACAGTATTCTGTGCCGATCCCCCTTCCGCGCCTTCTTGAGCAACGCGATGCCGCAGATCCTGATCATCGACGACAACACAGCGGTCGCTACCGCGCTGGACGTGCTGTTCTCGCTGCATGACATCGAATCGATGCATGCGTCATCGCCGCAGGCCGGATTGTCGCTACTGGATGCGCAGGCCTTCGATCTGGTGATCCAGGACATGAACTTCACCGCCGACACCACCTCCGGCGAAGAAGGCGAAGCCTTGTTCACCCAGATCCGCCAGCGCCACCCGGACCTGCCGGTCATCCTGCTCACGGCCTGGACGCATCTGGGCAGCGCCGTCGGCCTGGTCAAGGCCGGTGCGGCCGATTACATCGCCAAGCCCTGGGACGACACCAAACTGCTGACCACGGTCAACAACCTGCTGGAACTGTCCGAGGCGCGGCGCGAGCTGCAGCGTCGCCGCGAGCGCGAGCATCGCGGCCGCGAGCAACTCACCCAGCGCTACGACCTGCGCGGCGCGGTGTTCGCCGATCCTGCCAGCGAGCGCGCGATTGCGCTGGCCTGCCAGGTGGCGCGCTCGGACTTGCCGGTGCTGATCACCGGCCCCAACGGCAGCGGCAAGGAGAAGATCGCCGAAATCATCCAGGCCAATTCCGCTGTCAGGCACGGTCCGTTCATCGCGCTCAACTGCGGCGCGCTGCCCGGGGAGTTGATCGAGGCGGAACTGTTCGGCGCCGAGGCCGGTGCCTATACCGGTGCCAACAAGGCGCGCGAAGGCAAGTTCGAAGCCGCCGATGGCGGCACGCTGTTCCTGGACGAGATCGGCAACCTGCCGCTGGCGGGCCAGATGAAACTGCTGCGCGTGCTGGAAACCGGCCGCTACGAGCGGCTGGGTTCCAACCGCGAGCGCCATGCCAAGGTGCGCGTCATCAGCGCCACCAACGCCGATCTGCCAGCGATGATTCGCGACGGCAGCTTTCGCGAGGATCTGTACTACCGCCTCAACACCGTGGAAATCGCCCTGCCTGCACTGGCCGAGCGCCCGGGCGACATCGTTCCCCTGGCCGAGCATTTCCTGGCCGGCGGCAAACCGCTGTCGGCGCAGGCGCGCGATGCGCTGGAGCGGCACGCGTGGCCTGGCAACGTGCGCGAGCTGCGCAATGTGCTGCAACGCGCAGCGCTGCTGGCGCAGGGCGCACGCATCGAAGCTGCGGACCTGAACCTGCCACGCACCGCAGCGCCGCGGCCGTTGGCGCCTGCGGCGGGCGAGCCGGATCGTGCACGCATCGAGCAGGCACTGGCGCGCGCGCAAGGTGTCATCGCACAGGCCGCTGCCGACCTGGGACTGAGCCGACAGGCGCTGTACCGGCGCATGGACCGCTACGGCATCAAGTCGGAATGAGTGTGCATATGTGGCATCGCTCCTTCACGCTCGCGCTATTTTTACGGCTATTGCCGGTGCTGGCACTGGCTGCCGCCCTGCCCTGGTTCATGGCGTACTGGCTGGATCACGGCTGGCAGGTAGCTGCCATTTCGGTCGTCGTGCTGCTGGCCGCGATGTGGTTCAGTCTCACCCGCGCCACCGCGCCGATGCGCTCGCTGTTCCGCGCCCTGGCCGGCACCACCAGCAGTTATCGCGACGGCGAGTACAACTTCGGCGTGTATTGGCGCGGCAACGATGAACTGGCGCAACTGGTCCAGGCGCATGCGGAGCTGGGCGAGGTCCTACGGGCGCAACGGCGCGACCTGGTGCAGCGCGAATTGATGCTGGACACCATGCTGCAGAACACGCCGGTGGCGATGCTGCTCGTCATTGCCGGCGGCGACGGCCTGCGCCGGATCGGCTTTTCCAACAACGCCGCGCGCAAGCTGCTGCACGACGGGCGCAAGCTCGAAGGCCAGCATCTGGACGATGTGCTCCAACGCATGCCCGGCGAACTGCGCGATGCCCTGGCGCGCGGCGGCGATTGCCTGTTCGCGGTGCGCGAAGACGGCGATGACGAAGACGACGAGCAGATCTACCACCTGTCACGGCGCAGCTTTCACCTCAACGGCCGCGGCCACGAGTTGCTGCTGATCCGCACCCTCACCACCGAGTTGCGCCGCCAGGAAGTGCAGACCTGGAAGAAGGTCATCCGCGTGATCAGCCACGAGTTGAACAATTCGCTGGCGCCGATCGCCTCGCTGGCGCATTCGGGCGCGGAGTTGTTGCGGCGCGAACGCACCGATCGCCTGGGCACGGTCTTCGAAACCATCGAAGAACGCGCGCGCCACCTGGAAGGCTTCATCCGCGGCTATGCGCGATTTGCCAAGTTGCCGCAGCCGCAATTGCAGACCATCGCGTGGGCGCCCTTCCTGGAGCGCCTGCGGCAGCAGATCCCGTTCCAGTTGCAGGGCGAGCTGAGCGATGTCGCCAGCCGCATCGATGCCGCGCAGATCGAACAGGCGCTGCTCAATCTTCTCAAGAATGCGCACGAAGCCTGCAGCGAGGCCCAGCCGCCCAACAGCGACGTCGCGGTGCGGGTCACGCGCGTGCCGCAGTGGCTGCGCATCGAAGTGCTCGACCGCGGCAATGGCATGAACGAGGCGGTGCTGCACAACGCGCTGATGCCGTTCTACTCGACCAAGCGCAACGGCACCGGCTTAGGGCTGGCACTGACACGCGAAATCGCCGAAGCGCACGGCGGACGCATTTCGCTCCACAACCGCGAGCACGGCGGCCTGTGCGTGACCTTGCTGTTGCCATCGGCCGCATGAAAGCAGCACCCCACACGCGCCTGCAGAGCGGGTGGGATCGACACGCGTCATTGGTCGCAGCAGACCTTGCACAGCAAACGCCGCCATGTATCCGGTAGGGGACGCGCCGCGGGCGCGGCGGGCTTTCCCGACAACGACAGTGACGCGCGAATGCACGCCTTCGCCATCGATGGGGCTGCAGCGCACTGCATCGTCCACCGCCAGCGCAGCCTACTTCTTGGTGGGCCGCTCCCAGCCTTCGATGACGGTCTGGCGCGCGCGTGTCACGCTGAGCTGGCCTGCGGGTGCATCGCGGGTGATGACCGAGCCGGCGCCGATGGTGGACATGGCGCCGATCTCGACCGGCGCCACCAACGCGCTGTTGGAGCCGACAAAGGCGCCATCGCCGATGGTGGTCTGCGACTTGTTCACGCCATCGTAGTTGCAGGTGATGGTGCCGGCACCGATGTTGACCTTGCTGCCGATGACCGCATCGCCCAGGTAGGTCAGATGGTTGGCCTTGCTGCCCACGCCCATGGTGACCTTCTTGGTCTCGACGAAATTACCGATATGCACGCCGTCGGCCAGCACCGTGCCCGGGCGCAGGCGTGCGAACGGCCCGACCAGCGCCGCGCCTTCGGTAACCACGCCCTCCAGATCGCAATGCGCACGCACCTGCGTGCCGGGGCCGAGGTTGACGTCGCGCAGGCGCACGAACGGGCCGATCACCACGCCGTCGCCCAGCGTCACATCGCCTTCCAGGATCACATCGATATCCAGCTGCACATCCCGGCCCACCTTGACGCTGCCGCGCTGCTCCACGCGCGCCGGGTCGGCCATGCGCACGCCCTCCAGGCACAGCGCGCGCGCCGCGCGTAGCTGCCAGGCGCGCTCGAGCTGGGCAAGCTGCCACGGGTCGTTGGCGCCTTCGACCTCCTGCGGATCGGCCACATGCACCATCTCGGCCGGGGTGAAATCGATAGCGGCGCTGGCGAAGATGTCGGTCAGATAGAACTCGCCCTGCGCATTGTCGTTGGACAGGCCGCTCAACCAGCGGCGCAGCGCGGTGGATTCGGCGGTCACGATGCCGGTATTGATGGTGCGGATGCGCCGCTGCTCGTCGTTGGCATCCTTCTGCTCGACGATCGCGGCCACCTTGCCTTCGGCATCGCGCAGGATGCGTCCGTAGCCGGTGGGGTTGGCCAGTTCGGCGACCAACACCGCCATGCGGCCAGGCGCATGCAGCAACTGCAACAGGCTTTCGCTGCGAATCAGTGGCACGTCGCCGTACAACACCAGCACCGTGGCCGCGTCGGGTACCGCATCCATCGCCTGCTGGACCGCGTGGCCGGTGCCCAGTTGCTGCCGCTGCTCGGCCCAGCGCAGATCCTCCTGCGCGGCGAAGGCCGCACGTACCTGATCGCCGCCGTGCCCGTACACGATATGGATGGCCGCCGGCTGCAATTGCCGTGCAGTGGCGATCACGTGCGCCAGCATCGGCTGGCCCGCCAGCGGCTGCAGCACCTTGGGCAGCGCCGAGCGCATGCGCTTGCCCTCGCCCGCGGCCAGGATCACAACGTGCAGGGGCAAAGTCATCACTACGTTCCGATTGCAAGAAAGACCCGAATTCTAGTCGCAGTGCCGCAACGCGGCGTGGTCGCTGCATGCCATCAACACGCCACGACACGTTTTTAAGCGTCGCGCCCGCTAGGATGGGCGCCCTTTCATCTTGTCCGGCACGCATGAGCCTGTTCCGCCAAGGCAGCCAGTTCACCCTGATCGGCGCGCTGCAGCTGGCCGTGGATTGCGGCATTTTCATTGCCGCCACTGCCGCCGGCATGCCTGCGGTGCCTGCCAACCTGCTCGGACGTGTCAGCGGTGCAGTGCTCGGATTCTGGCTCAACGGCCGCTACACCTTTGCCCATCAGGATGGCGCACGTCTTGGCTGGCAGCGCTTCCGCCGCTTTGCGGTGATGTGGCTGACCTTGACCATCATCAGCACCTGGTTGCTGTCGGCCACGGTCGATCTGCTCGGCCTGCGTCAGGCCTGGCTGGCCAAACCGCTGGTGGAGGGCGGGCTGGCGATTGTGTCGTTCTTTCTGGGCCGGCATGTGGTGTATCGCTGAGGCCAGGCCAGCGATCGCGGCGACCGGCCGCAGGGCACACCCGGCGCGCACTGACCTCTTAGCCTGCCGCGTGCCCCCGCTTTCGACATGGAACGCAGCCTAAGAGGACGCTAGGCGCGGGCAATGTCCTCAGGCCATGTCCAACGCCCGGTCGCCGGCGGCCTTGCAGCTGCGCGCCTGCCGACGTCCGGTCCGACGCCCCTGCACGAAGCGGGGTTTGCCGTGTCGGCGGTGCGGGAAGGAGATGGCACCACGAACGGAAGGGCCAGGCGGCCGTGACCGGAGACTGGTCTACCAACCCAGGCCAGCCGGCCGCACGCAGACCGGTACGCGTCGCTGCATCGCCGGCCCGGGCACATCGCCCACAGCCGGTCGATCGCCGCCGGTTAGATCTGGTTACCCGCCTGCTGGCAGAAGTCGCCCAGGCTGCGCACCAGTGCTGCGCGATGCAGCGCGTCCAGTTGCCATTGCGCGGCGTAGCGCGCAGCCGCACGTGCGGTGCTGGTCGGGCACTCGGGCGCCGCCCGTGCAGGACCTGCGGCGGCCAGTGCATCGAGCAGCTCGCCTTGCAGTTGATCCAGCCGCGTGCGCAAGGTAGCCAGATCCGGCCGCGCGGTCTCCGGAGCGCGGCCGCGCTCGTGCCAATGATTCAGCAGTGCGTATTGCACCGCCTTGTTGGCCTCGATCTGCGCGGCAAAGAAGCGCACCGCGTCATCGGGTTCCAGCCCATGCGCGGAGGCCTGATCGCGCACGCTCAGCAATACCGCCGCCTCGCGCGTCTGATCCAGTACCGGCTTGCCGCTATCCCATTTGCTCAATGCCACCGCATCGCCGATGGCATTGCGCTGCACGATGCGGTCCAGCAGCGGATCCAATGACGGCTGGCTGCGTGCCGGCAACGCGCAGCCCAGCAGCGTCACGGCAAGCGTGGCGGTGATTGCGTAACCGCGAAGGCCTTCGGTCAACCGGGTCATGCAGTGCTCCTCGACTCACAGATGTTGTTTGCCATGGCGCGCCCGATGCGCGGCACGGCGCGGTGGCAGGCAGTGTGCGCGCTCCCGTCCGCCCGATGCGGCCGGCCGCGCAACGGACTCCCCAAAAACGAAAACGTCGGCACGAAGGCCGACGTTTTGGATCCACACCTGGGTGTGGCAGTACCGCTCAATCGCATCGCATGCCCGGCAGCGGGCATGCGCTCGATCAGTGCTTGAGCGTGCGGCGCAGGCGCTCCAGCGCCTGCAGCTGCACCGTCGCCTCGGCCAGCTGACGCTGCGCCTGGGCCACGTCCACGGTCTCGCCACGGTTGGCCAGCAGGCGCTCGGCCTCTTCCTTGACCTTGCGCACGGCGGCTTCGTCGATGTCCTGCGCGCGCACCGCGGTGTCGACCAGCACGGTCACCACCTGCGGCTGCACTTCGAGAATGCCGCCGGAGATGGCGAAGTCCAGCTGTTCGCCGTTGGCGGTGGTCACCACCACCTTGCCCGGCTTCAGGCGGGTGATCAGCGGCGCGTGCTTGGGCGCAATGCCCAGCTCGCCCAACTCGCCGGTGGCCACGACCAGCGTCGCCTCACCGTGGAAGATTTCCTTCTCGGCGCTGACGATGTCGCAACGGATAGTGCTCATGGTGGATGCCTCACGTTGTGAGGCGGGGATTGGGGATTGGGGATTCGGGATTGGCAACCGCGGTTTTCACCATGGTCACTCATCTCGTTTCCGCACCCGCTCACCGCCTTACCTAATCCCGAATCCCGAATGCCAAATCCCGGCTGTTACGCCTTGGCGCTCATCTTGTTGGCTTTCTCGACGGCTTCTTCGATGCTGCCGACCATGTAGAACGCCTGCTCCGGCAAGTGGTCGTACTCGCCATCGCAGATCGCCTTGAAGCCGCGGATGGTGTCCTTCAGCGAGACGTACTTGCCCGGCGAGCCGGTGAACACTTCGGCCACGTGGAAGGGCTGGCTGAAGAAGCGCTCGATCTTGCGGGCGCGCGACACCGACTGCTTGTCTTCTTCGCTCAGCTCGTCCATGCCCAGGATCGCGATGATGTCCTTCAGTTCCTTGTACTTCTGCAAGGTCTGCTGGACGCGCTGGGCGGTGTCGTAATGCTCGTGGCCGATCACCAGCGGGTCCATCTGGCGGCTGGTGGAGTCCAGCGGATCCACCGCCGGGTAGATACCCAGCGAGGCGATGTTACGGCTCAGCGTCACCGTCGAGTCCAGGTGGGCGAAGGTAGTCGCCGGCGACGGGTCGGTCAGGTCGTCCGCAGGCACGTACACCGCCTGGATCGAGGTGATCGAGCCGCTCTTGGTCGAGGTGATGCGTTCCTGCAGCACGCCCATTTCTTCGGCCAGGGTCGGCTGGTAGCCCACTGCCGAGGGCATACGGCCAAGCAGCGCGGACACTTCGGTACCGGCCAGCGTGTAGCGGTAGATGTTGTCCACGAACAGCAGCACGTCCTTGCCCTTGCCGCTGGCGTCCTTCTCGTCGCGGAAGTACTCGGCCATGGTCAGGCCGGTCAGCGCCACGCGCAGACGGTTGCCCGGCGGCTCGTTCATCTGGCCGTACACCATCGCGACCTTGTCCAGGACGTTGGAGTCCTTCATCTCGTGGTAGAAGTCGTTGCCCTCGCGGGTACGCTCGCCCACGCCGGCGAACACGGACAGACCCGAGTGCGCCTTGGCGATGTTGTTGATCAATTCCATCATGTTGACGGTCTTGCCGACGCCGGCGCCGCCGAACAGGCCGACCTTGCCCCCCTTGGCGAACGGGCACATCAGGTCGATCACCTTGATGCCGGTTTCCAGCAGCTCGGTGCTGGAAGACTGGTCTTCATACGACGGCGCGCCGCGGTGGATTTCCCAATGATCTGATGCCTGCACGTCGCCGGCCTCGTCGATCGGGCGGCCCAATACGTCCATGATGCGGCCCAGCGTGCCGGCGCCGACCGGCACCGAGATGGCGCGTTCGGTGTTGGTGGCGACCAGGTTGCGCTTCAGGCCGTCGGTGGAGCCCAGCGCGATCGTGCGCACGACGCCGTCGCCCAGCTGCTGCTGCACTTCCAGGGTGATTTCGGTGCCATCGACCTTGAGCGCGTGATACACCTTCGGCACTTCATTGCGCGGGAATTCGACGTCGACGACCGCGCCGATGATCTGAACGATCTTGCCCTGACTCATTTTGCTGCTCCGGTTAGCTTTGTTCTGTCCGAGTGGCCGATGCCATCTCGTTGAATTTTGTGATTTGGGATTCGTGATTGGGGATTCGCCAAGGCGCAACTCGCTGCGCTCCAACCAATCCCGAATCCCCAATCCCGGCCGTGCTTACACCGCGGCCGCGCCGCTGACGATTTCCGAAATTTCCTGGGTGATCGCCGCCTGGCGCGCCTTGTTGTAGACCAGTTGCAAGGTGCCGATCATCTTGTTGGCATTGTCGCTGGCGGCCTTCATCGCCACCATGCGTGCAGCGTGTTCGGAGGCCACGTTTTCCAGCACCGCCTGGTACACCAGCGACTCGATGTAGCGCGTCATCACGTGCTCCAGCACGGTCGCGGCATCGGGTTCGTACAGGTAGTCCCAATCGTGGTGCGCCACCTTGTGCTCGGCGGCCGGCAGCGGCAGCAGCTGGTCGAAGCTGGCCTTCTGGGTCATGGTGTTCACGAAGCGGTTGTAGACCAGATACACGCGGTCCACCTTGCCCTCGATGTAGGCATCGATCATCACCTTGATCACGCCGATCAGCTGCTCGACCTGCGGGCTGTCGCCCAGGTGGGTCACGCTGCCGACCATGTTGACCTTGACGCGACGGAAGAACGCCGAGGCCTTCTGCCCGATGGTCACCACGTCGATCTCGGCGCCCTTTTCCTGCCACGGACGCACTTCGCCCAGCATCCTGCGGAACAGGTTGTTGTTCAGACCGCCGGCCAGGCCGCGGTCGGACGAGATCACGATGTAGCCGACCCGCTTGACCTGCTCGCGCTCGACCAGGAACGGGTGCTGGAAATCGGTGCTGGCCTGCGCCAGATGTCCGATCACCTGCTTCATCGCCTGCGCATAGGGACGCGAGGTCTTCATGCGGTCCTGCGCCTTGCGGATCTTGGAGGCCGAGACCATTTCGAGCGCGCGCGTCACCTTGCGGGTGTTCTGCACGCTCTTGATCTTGGTTTTGATTTCGCGTCCGCCTGCCATACTCGCTCGCTTCGCTCGCTTAGTGGGATTCGGGAATCGGGATTCGGGATTGGCTAACGCCTCCCTACCTCACCGCTTCCGAGAACCCCGGATGCCTAACTTCTGGGAATGAAAGGCGAGGACTCGGTATCAGCCAACGCCCCGAACCACCGCTCCTACGAATCCCGAATGCCCAATCCCAAATCCCGGCGCCCTTACCAGCTGCCCGTGGTCTTGAACTCTGCGATGCCCTTCTTGAACGCGGCCTCGATGTCGTTGTCCCAACCGCCGGTGCTGTTGATCTTGTTGACCAACTCGCCCTGGGTGTTGGCGAAGTGGGCGTGCAGGCCTTCTTCGAACGCCAGCAGCTTGTTGACCGGCACGTCGTCGAGGTAGCCCTCGTTGACGGCATAGATCGACAGCGCCTGGTTGGCGATGGACATCGGCGCGTACTGCTTCTGCTTCATCAGCTCGGTGACGCGCTGACCGCGCTCGAGCTGCTTGCGGGTGGCTTCGTCCAGGTCCGAGGCGAACTGCGCGAATGCCGCCAGCTCGCGGTACTGCGCCAGCGAGATACGGATGCCGCCGGACAGCTTCTTGATGATCTTGGTCTGGGCCGCACCACCGACGCGCGAGACCGAGATACCGGCGTTGACGGCCGGACGGATACCGGCGTTGAACAGGTCGGTTTCCAGGAAGATCTGGCCGTCGGTGATCGAGATCACGTTGGTCGGCACGAACGCGGACACGTCGCCGGCCTGCGTTTCGATGATCGGCAGCGCGGTCAGCGAGCCGGTCTTGCCGGTCACCGCACCGTTGGTGAACTTCTCCACGTACTCCTCGGACACGCGCGCGGCGCGCTCCAGCAGGCGGGAGTGCAGGTAGAACACGTCGCCCGGATAGGCTTCGCGGCCCGGCGGACGCTTGAGCAGCAGCGAGATCTGGCGGTAGGCCACGGCCTGCTTGGACAGATCGTCGTACACGATCAGCGCGTCTTCGCCGCGGTCCATGAAGTATTCGCCCATGGTGCAGCCGGCGTACGGGCTGATGTACTGCATCGCAGCCGACTCGGACGCGGTCGCGGCCACCACCACGGTGTGCGCCAGCGCGCCGTTCTCTTCGAGCTTGCGCACGATGTTGGCAACGGTCGAGGCCTTCTGCCCGATCGCCACGTACACGCACTTGATGCCGGTGCCCTTCTGGTTGATCACCGCATCGATCGCCAGCGCGGTCTTGCCGGTCTGGCGGTCGCCGATGACCAGCTCGCGCTGGCCACGGCCGATCGGGATCATCGCATCGACCGACTTGTAGCCGGTCTGCACCGGCTGGTCGACCGACTTGCGCCAGATCACGCCCGGCGCAACACGCTCCACCGGTGCGGTCTGGGTCGCGCCCAGCGGGCCCTTGCCGTCGATCGGCTCGCCCAGTGCGTTGACCACGCGACCCAGCAGCTCTGGACCCACCGGCACTTCCAGGATGCGACCGGTGGTCTTGGCCACGTCGCCTTCGCGCAGGTTCTCGTAGTCGCCCAGCACCACCGCGCCAACCGAATCGCGCTCCAGGTTCAACGCCAGGGCGAAGGTGTTGTTGGGCAGTTCGATCATTTCGCCCTGCATCACGTCGGCCAGGCCGAAGATGCGCACGATGCCGTCGGACACGCTGGTCACGGAGCCTTCGTTGCGCGACTCCGCGGACAGCTTCACCGTCTCGATGCGGGTCTTGATCAGGTCGCTGATTTCGGAGGGGTTGAGCGTGGTTGCCATCGTTCAGTCCTAGGTGCCGGCCGCGAGGGCCGTGCGTTTATGTGAATTCAGTGGGCGAGCGAGCTTTGCAGACGCGCAAGCTTGCCCTTCAGCGAGCCGTCGATGACCACGTCGCCGGTGTCGATCACCGCGCCGCCGATCAGCGAAGCATCCACCGCGGTGGTGATGTCCACCTCGCGGCCAAAGCGTTTCTTCAGTGCTACCGCAATCGTGTCCAGCTCGGCCGGGCTCATCTCGCTGGCCGAGGTCACCGTGGCCTTGACCACGTGTTCGGCTTCGGCGCGCAGCTGTTCGTACAGCCCAGCCACTTCCGGCAGCAGCGACAGCCGCTGCGCATCGGCCAGCAGGCCGAGGAAACGCAGATAGTCTTCGCCGGCCTGCGGCGGCGCCAGCAACGTCACCGCCTGGTCCGGGCGCAGCGCCGGGTTGAGCAGCAGCGCGGCCACGCGCGGGTCGCCGGCCACCTGCGCCGAGAACGCCAGCGCATCGGACCAGGGCGCGAAGCTGCCGCCCTCACGCGCGATCGCAAACGCGGCACGGCCGTAGGGACGGGCAAGTGTGAGGGCCTGACTCATCGATCAAATCTCCGCCGCCAGCTCGTCGAGCAGCGCCTTGTGGGCGTTGGCGTCGATTTCGCGCTTGAGCAGCTTCTCGGCGCCGCTCACCGCCAGCACCGAGACCTGCTTGCGCAGTTCTTCGCGGGCACGGGTGGCAGAGGCGTCGATTTCGGTCTGGGCCAGCTCCTTCTGACGGTTGGCTTCGGCAATTGCCTCCAGCTTGGCCGCTTCGATGATCTGGTTGGCGCGCGCGTGGGCCTGATCGATGATCTCGTTGGCCTTGGTGCGTGCGTCCTTCAATGCTTCGTTGACCTTTTCCTGCGCCTGCGCCAGATCCTTCTGACTACGATCGGCAGCAGCCAGACCTTCGGCGATCTTTTGCTGACGCTCTTCGATCGCCTGCAGCAGCGGCGGCCAGATCTTGGTCGCGACGATCCAGATCAGACCGGCGAAGGCCAGCGCCTGGGCAAAGATGGTAAGGGTGATATCCATGGGTCGCTCAATCGCTGTTTAGGGGTGAAAGCGCCGCCGCACGGGCAACGCTTTCCGACCTTCATCCGCGGAGGCAACCGCAACGGCTGCCTCCACATCCTGCAACCGCTGGATCAGCCGGCGGCCTGCGACAGACGCTCGATGAACACCTGGGCCAGCGGGTTGGCGAAGGCGAACAGCAGGCCGACAGCGACGCTGATGATGAACGCGGCGTCGATCAGGCCGGCGGTGATGAACATGCGCACCTGCAGCACCGGGATCAGTTCCGGCTGGCGTGCAGCCGATTCCAGGAACTTGCCAGCCATGATGGCCAGACCGAGGCCGGCACCCAGCGCGGCCAGGCCGATCATGATGCCGACGGCGAGGACGGTGGAGCTCTGGACTTGAGCGAGGTTGGTCAGGACGGCGAGGTACATGGTGATCTCCGAACGAAAGTTTCTAAGGGTGATGGATGAACCGGGATGAAGCGTATGAAGGGTGCAACGAAACTCAGTGACTGTCTTCCGACAGGCTCAGGTACACGATCGACAGCATCATGAAAATGAAGGCCTGCAACGGAATCACCAACAGGTGGAACAGCATCCAGCCAAGGCCGAATACGCCGCCAGCGACCATGCCGGCGATGCCCGCACCGCCCAGCACCCAGATCAGCAGGAAGACGATCTCGCCGCCGAACATGTTGCCGAACAGTCGCATCGCCAACGAAATCGGCTTGCTCAGCCATTCGACGATGTTCAGGAGCAGGTTGAACGGCATCATCCACTTGCCGAACGGCGCCGTCAGGAATTCCTTGGTCATGCCGCCCACGCCCTTGGAGCGCAGCGAGAAGAAGATCATCAGGAAGAACACGCTGATCGACATGCCCAAGGTGGCATTGACGTCGGCGGTCGGCACCGGCTTCCAGGCGTGGATGCCTGCCCAGCCCAGCGGGATGGCGATGAAGTCGGCCGGGATCATCTTGATGAGGTTCATCAACAGGATCCAGAAGAAGATGGTGATCGCGATGGGGGTCACCAGCTTGCTGGTGCCGTGATAGGTGTCCTTGGCCTGCCGGTCGACGAACTCCAGGCAGATCTCCACGAAGGCCTGCCACTTGCCCGGAACACCGGCGGTGGCCTTGCGGGTCGCGGTCCAGAACGCCAGCACCATGACCAGGCCCATCAGCACGGCCATGATCAGCGTATCGAGGTGGATGGTCCAGAACGTACCGCCACCCTCGCGAACCGGATAGATCAGGTTCTGCAGGTGGTGCTGGATATAGGAGGTAGGTGTTGCTGCCTCGCCCGCCATGTGTACGTAGCCCTTTTAGTTCGGATCAACGCCTGGCCAGAGCCAGAACCTGAAAAATCAGCCCGATGGCGATACCTGCCAACAGAGCCAGAGGGGGCAGCCGCCACAGGCCGAAGCCAAGCGCCAGCGCCACGAAAACCAACACCCACTTCAACACCATCGCCAGGATCAGCCGGACCATGGCAATGCCGGCCGCCTGGATACCGCCCCCGAGCGCGGTACGTGCCGCAACCCAACCACCCAGTACCGTCGCAAACCCGGTCAGTGCCAGACCGGCAGAGTAACCGGGACCGACCAGCAGCAACCCCAGACTGGTTATAGCTACGGCGGCAAGCGGATATACCGCAGCGCGCAGCATCAACCGCCGACCCGCGTCAACGGAGTTCAGCACTACGGTTACCTTAGGTGTGAATGAGTGGGAAGCGCAGTTGCGCCTCGTCGAGCCGCGAAAGTATAGCAATGGGACAAATTGCGAGACAACCGGGGGAAGTCATAACTTGCTGCGGCGCACCAAGTGGACGTCGCAGCAACCGGCGGGAACTTTGCCACAAACCGGCGGTCGTAACCCGCGAGGCCTGCACATCCTCGTCGAAAGGTGGCACCGCAGGCCGCGTCTGGGAGCCCTGGGAGACCGGGGCTCCTGCTTTTTACGCAATGTCGCGCGCCGCGACCTTCCCACCGACGGGCCAATCCGCTGCAGCGCATGATCGTTTGCGCTCCGCAGGTGCCGTGCACCCGTTCTGGCCGCGCGCATTCAGCCGACCAGGTTGCGCAATCTGCATGATTGACCGTACTGCGCGGTATGCGCTGACGCACACTTTGCAGGTGCCAGACGGCGCGTCAGAAACAGGGTCATCGGTGTGCGATGCCCATGCCTGTTGACGATGCGGACCGTTTTGTCCGATTGCTATGTCTGCCTTCACGGGTGTGCGACGAGGCCTTCACTTTTGGAAGACGCCGGCTTATCGATAGTGCGCGCCACTGGCTCAACGGCCTGACCATTCCAAGAATTCGGAGCTCCCATGAAACACCTCCTCGCACTGGCGATCCCGTGCGTGCTGGCCGTCGCCTATGTCGCGCCCGTACACGCCGAAGACACCGATGACCGCTTCCAGCTCCGCCTCGGTGCAATGAATGTCGACAACGACAACACCATCCGCGGCAACACGCTGCTGGCCGGCAACAACGTTTCGGTCAACGAAGACTTCAAGCTGGGCGGCAAGGAATGGGAGCCGCGCGTGGATGGCGTGTTCCGCATCAGCACCCGTCAGCGCCTGATCTTCGACTACTTCAAGTACGACAAGGATCGCCGCGAGACCCTGACCCAGGACCTGAGCGCCGGTGGCGTCACCGTGCCGTCCGGTAGCTTCATCAAGGGCGAGCTGAAGTATCAGGTGGCCACTCTGGTGTACGACTACTCGGTGATCGATTCGCCGGAATTCAGCCTGGGCCTGCAGATCGGCGCCGAATACGCCAAGGTCGAGGCCAATGCCTACGCCGACCTGGGCAGCGTGTTCAGCGGCGACGTGGTGGACGAAAGCGAAGACGGCGCTGCGCCGGTGGTGGGCATCCGCTTCACCGCGCGTCCGAGCGAGCACTGGCTGTTCAATGTGCAGGGCCAGTACCTCAACACCAGCTGGGGCGATTTCGGCGATTACGAAGGCGATCTGAGCCGTGCCAACGCGATGGCCGAATACCGCTTCACCAAGAACTTCGGCATCTTCGCCGGCTACGACTGGTTCAAGCTCGACGTCGACCAGCGCGGCAGCGACGGCCTGATCGGCCTGAAGCAGGAATTCAAGGGCCCGGTGGCAGGCGTGACCTTCGCGTTCTGATCCACGCATCCACGTTGTACCAACGACGCCCCGCCTCGCGCGGGGCGTTGTCGTTTGAGCGCTGCAGGCATCACGTCAGGGGCAGGTGCAGCGACTGACGCCAGCAGCCGTTGCATGCCGGGACGCCGAGGCAGGCGCCGCTTCGGCAATGGCCGCAGCATTTCCCGCCGAATGTGTCGCTGCGCGGGTGCCAACGGCGGTAGCGTCGCCTGCAGCGTGGGAGGCAGCGGGCTCACTCCGCCACGCGCTGGCCACCCTTGATCACGTCCTGCACGCGCGTCAACACGCTCACATCCTGCAATGGATCGCCATCGACCGCGATCAGGTCTGCGTAGCGTCCCGGCACCACGGCGCCGACATCGGCGCTGCGTCCCAGCGCGTCGGCAGCGTCCACCGTGGCGGCGCGAATCGCCTCCAGCGGGGTCATGCCCCACTCCACCATCTTGGCGAACTGGCGTGCGTTGTCGCCATTGGGGTACACCCCGCCATCGCTGCCGAACACCAGCTTGACGCCGGCCGCATGCGCGGCGCGAAAGGTCTCGCGTTGCTTGCGGCCGACCTGCCGTTCCTTCTCCAGTGACTCGGCGAACAATCCGTTCTTCTCGCCTTCGGCCAGGATGTAGTCGTCTTTGTAGATGTCCATCGAGAACCAGGTACCATGCGCCTTGGCGAGCTTGAACGACTCGGCGTCGGCCAGGCTGGCGTGTTCGATGGTGTCGGCACCGGCACGGATCGCATCGTTGATGCCAGACCTGCCGTGCGCATGCACGGCGACCTTCAGGCCCAGCCGGTGCGCCTCGTCCACCAGCGCACGCATTTCCTCCAGGCTGTATTGCTGCCCGCCCACGCTGTCGGTCTTGGACAACACGCCACCGGTGCCGCAGAACTTGATCACTTCGGCGCCGTACTTGCGCAGCGTGCGCACCGCGGCGCGGATCGCGTCCGGCCCGTCGGCAACGCCGGGGCCGGTGACGGTGACCGACGGCGGAAACTCGGTGGCGTCGCAATGCCCACCGGTCGCGCCGATGCCGTAGGTGGCCGGCACGATGCGCGGGCCGGGCACGGTGCCGCGTTCGATCGCCTGCTTGAGCGCGACATCATCATAGTGGAGCGAGCCGACGTTGCGCACGGTGGTGAAGCCGGCGCGCAGCGTCTTTGCCGCATTGGCCACGCCGACCACGGTCCAGAAGTTGTCGGTGAATTCCAGGCCCTTGTAGCCGCCCAGGGTGGGATCCACGGTGAGATGCACATGCATGTCGATCAGGCCCGGCAACAGCGTGCACGTGCCCAGATCGATGCGCTGCGCCTGCGCCGGCAGCGGATCGCCCTGCCGACCGACGCGGGTGATGCGGCCGGCGACCACTTCGATCTGCGGCGCCTGCACATAGCGGCCGGCCTGCACGTCCAGCAGGCGCGCGGCGGTGATCACGGTGGTCTGTGCCTGCGCAGCCCACGACGCACACAGGCAGCTGGCAACGGCGAGCAACGCCGGCAAACGCATCTTCGACATCTGGGTCGTCCCTGAGGTGCGAACGGGGTGTCCGCGCACCGATGGTGCAAGCGCGCTGCGGGCTGCGCAAGCGCCAGATGCGCGATCTCGCACGAGGGCGTCGCCTTGCGCGGTGGCGGCGCCCCTGTCGAACGCGCGAGCGATGCGATGTCGCCACGCACCAGTCTGCCCCGCCTGCCAGATGCGCTGCGGAATCGGCCTGCCGCGGATCGCCCTGTCGACGCATGCCATCAAGCGCAGCCGCCAGTCCACGTGGCCACATGGCACTGCGTACCGCGCACGAGTACCGGAAAAAATCCGCGCACGCAGACACACCGCGTGCGCCCAGGCGTCGCCCACGGCGCGAACCGCACGACACTGTCCATGGCCGCGGCGATAACGCGCCCCTGCGCCCATAACGACGACGCCCCGCGCGAGGCGGGGCGTGGTTGGCAGCGCCGCGTGTGCGGTGCCTACTTCTTCTTCGGAATGTACAGGTCGGTGATGGTGCCGTCGTAGACCTCGGCCGCCATACCGACCGACTCGCTCAGGGTCGGGTGCGCATGGATGGTGTGGCCGATGTCTTCGGCCTCGGCGCCCATCTCGATGGCAAGACCAATCTCGGCCAGCAGGTCACCGGCATGCACGCCGACGATCGCACCACCGATGACGCGATGGGTGTCCTCGTCGAAGATCAGCTTGGTGAAGCCTTCGGTGCGGCCGATGCCGATCGCGCGGCCGCTGGCGGCCCACGGGAACTTGGCCACGCCGACCTTCAGGCCCTTGGACTTGGCTTCGGTCTCGGTGACGCCGACCCAGGCGATTTCCGGGTTGGTGTACGCCACCGACGGGATCACCCGCGCCACCCATTCCTTCTTCTCGCCGGCAGCCACTTCGGCGGCCAGCTTGCCTTCGTGGGTGGCCTTGTGCGCCAGCATCGGGTTACCGACGATGTCGCCGATGGCGAAGATGTGCGGCACATTGGTGCGCATCTGCCGATCCACCGGAATGAAGCCACGTTCGGTGACGGTGACACCGGCCTTGTCCGCACCGATCTTCTTGCCGTTGGGCGAGCGGCCCACGGCGACCAGCACGCGATCATAGGTGGTCGCATCCAACGCCGGCTTCTCGCCCTCGGCGGCTGCTTCGAAACCAACGGTGATGCCCTTCTTGTCGGCCTTGACGTCGGTGGCCTTGGTCTTGAGATGGACCTCGACGCCCTGCTTCTTCAAACGATCGGCCAACGGCTTGACCAGGTCCTTGTCGGCGCCCGGCATCAGTTGATCCATGAACTCGACCACGGTGACCTTGCTGCCCAGCGCGCTGTACACCGTGGCCATTTCCAGGCCGATGATGCCGCCGCCGACCACCAGCAGGCTCTTGGGGATGTCTTGCAGTTCCAGCGCGTCGGTGGAATCCATCACGCGCTTGTCGTCCCACGGGAAGTTGGGCAGCTTCACCGCCTGCGAGCCGGCGGCGATGATGCAGTGCTCGAAGCGCAGCAACTGGGTCTTGCCGTCGTCGCCGACGATCTCCAGTTCGTTGGGCGAGACGAACGTTGCCACGCCGGTGACGGTGCGCACCTTGCGCTGCTTGGCCATGCTGGCCAGCCCGCCGGTCAGCTTGCCGACCACTTTTTCCTTGTACTCGCGCAGCTTGTCCAGGGTGATCTTGGGCTGGCCGAAGTCCACGCCGAAGTCGCCGGCATGGGCCACTTCATCGATCACCGCAGCGGCATGCAGCAGCGCCTTGGACGGAATGCAGCCGACGTTGAGGCAGACCCCGCCCAGGCTGGCGTAGCGCTCGATCAGCACCGTGTCCAGGCCCAGGTCGGCGGCGCGGAAGGCAGCGGTGTAGCCACCGGGGCCGGCGCCGAGCACCACCATCTTGCATTCGATATCGGCGGCCTTGCCGCTGGCCAGCGCCGGCTTGGGCGCGGCCGGTTCGGCCGGAGCGCGGTGCGATGGGGTCACTGGCGGCTTGCTGCCGGGTGCGGCGGTCGCGGGGGCCGCAGCAGGCGCAGCGGCCTTGGTCTCGGCCTTGGCCGGCGCAGCGGCCTCGCCTTCGGTTTCCAGCAGCAGCACCACCGCCCCTTCGGACAGGGTGTCGCCAATCTTGACCTTGAGTTCCTTGACCACGCCGGCAGCCGAGGACGGCACTTCCAGCGTGGCCTTGTCCGACTCCAGCGTCACCAGGCCCTGGTCCTTGGCCACGCTGTCGCCGACGGCGACCAGCACTTCGATGACGGGGACATCGCTGTAATCGCCGATGTCGGGAACCTTGATTTCAATGACCGCCATTTGCTTCTCCTGTAGCTCAACCGGCCGTGCCGGCAAGCGCCTGCTGGAGTTCATCCAGCGACGATTCGATTTGGGTCCAGCGCTTGTCGCGCTTCTTTTCCTTGCCTTCGCTGGCCTCGATCAGCAGCGCGGCCTGCTGCAATAGCAGCTCGCCGGCACCGCAGCTCGGGCGGGCGCCGCTGTAGCGCACGCCTTCGACCTGGAACGAGATCACCTCGCCTTCGGTGACCGGTGCGGTGCGGCCAGTGGGAGCCAGCTGGGTCAAGGCAGTGGTCCAGTTGCTGACCAGGCGCCTGGCCAGGGCGGCCGGAATGGGGATCTCGACCGTTTCCGGCGTCTGTTCGGTGCGGAACTGCACGCTGCCGCGGCCAGCCTCGCTGAGCCAGCTGTAGACGCGCTCGTCGGCGCGGCTATGCCGCAGGGTCCAGTCGGCGCCTTCCTTGCCCGGTACCAGCGACACGCCGCTTTCCACGCCGCGCACGGGCAGCGTCAACAGCGCAAGCGCCGGCTTGCTGCCGCCATCGAGCAGGGTGGTGACGGCGGTGCCGTAATTGCCCACCGCCGGCGGCCAGCCGCGCCCCAGGGTGCTGTCGCACTCGCGTGCGACCGCGCCGGCCCATGGCAGCACGCCGAGCACGGCGATCGTCAGCAATGTGCGCCTCACAGCAGGACGCGACGCATGTCGGCCAGCACCTGGCTGAGGTAGGTGGTGAAGCGGGCCGCCAGCGCGCCGTCGATGACGCGGTGGTCGTAGCTCAGCGACAGCGGCAGCATCAGCTTGGGCGCGAATTCCTTGCCGTTCCACACCGGCTGGATCGCCGACTTGGACACGCCCAGGATCGCCACTTCCGGCGCATTGATGATCGGGGTGAACGCAGTGCCGCCGATGCCGCCCAGCGAGCTGATCGAGAAGCAGCCACCGCTCATGTCGGCCGGGCCCAGCTTGCCGTCGCGCGCCTTCTTGGCCAGCTCACCGCTTTCCTGGGCGATCTGCAACACGCCCTTCTTGTCGACGTCGCGGATCACCGGCACGACCAGGCCGTTCGGGGTGTCGGCGGCGAAGCCGATGTGGAAGTACTTCTTCAGGGTGAGGTTTTCACCGGCCGCATCGAGCGAGGCATTGAACTCGGGGAACTTCTTCAGCGCCGCGGCGCTGGCCTTGACCAGGAAGGCGAGCATGGTGAGCTTGATGCCCGCCTTCTCGTTCTCCTTGTTCAGCGCCACGCGCAGCGCTTCTAGGTCGGTGATGTCGGCCTGTTCGAACTGGGTGACGTGCGGAATCATCGCCCAGTTGCGCGCCAGGTTGGCGCCGGAAATCTTCTTGATGCGCGACAGCGGCTGGGTTTCGGTCTCGCCGAACTTGCTGAAGTCCACCTTCGGCCAGGCCAGCAGGTTCAGGCCATTGCCACCGCCGGCTGCTGCACCGCCGGCTGCGGCCGGTGCGCCGCCAGTCAGGGCGGCCTTGACGTAGCGCTGCACGTCTTCGCGGGTGATGCGGCCGCCCTTTTCGCTGCCCTTGAGCTGGTTCAGGTCCACGCCCAGCTCGCGCGCGAACACGCGCACCACCGGGCTGGCATAGGCCACCTTGGACGGCAGCACGCTGTCGGCATCGAAGGTCACCGGCGGGCTGGACGGGCTGCCGGCCGACGGCTGGCCACCTTGCGTCACGGCGCCGGAGCGGCCGCCCTGCACCTGCGCGATCTCGCGCTGGGCCAGCTTGTCCGGCTCGGCCGGCACGGCGACCGGTTCCACCTTGTCGGCGGTTTCGGCGGTTTCGGTGCTGGCCTTGGCCGGCGCTTGCGCTGCGCCGGCGCCGCCATCGCTGGCGGCGATGATCGCCACCACGTTGCCCTGCGAGAGGGTGTCGCCGACCTTGACCTTGAGTTCCTTGACCACGCCGGCGGCCGAGGACGGCACTTCCATCGTGGCCTTGTCCGATTCCAGCGTGACCAGGCTCTGGTCCTTGGCAACGGTATCGCCCACGGCCACCAGCACTTCGATCACCGGGATGTCGGTGTAGTCGCCGATATCGGGCACGCGCGCCTCGACCAGGCCACCGTCGGATGCGGCGGGCTTGGCGGCGGCCGGTTCGGCCTTGGCGGCCGGCGCCGGGGCGGCAGCAGGGGCGGCCTTGGCCGGCGCAGCGGCAGGCGCTGGCTTGGCGGCAGTGTCGGCGCCAGCATCGGCCACTTCGATCAATGCCACCAGGGCGCCCTGCGACAGCGAATCGCCGACCTTGACCTTGAGTTCCTTGACCACGCCGGCCACCGACGACGGCACTTCCATGGTGGCCTTGTCCGATTCCAGCGTGACCAGGCTCTGGTCCTTGCTGACCGTATCGCCGACCGACACCAGCACCTCGATTACCGGGACGTCGCTGTAGTCACCGATATCGGGGACAAGTGCTTCCTTGATTTCGGCCATACGGGGAACTCCGGCAACAGATGGGGAAACCCCTATTGTGGCCGGCCACGGGCCGCAGCGCCAACCATTGCCGATGAAAAGATCGCTTGCCGGGCGGAATGCAGTGTCTGCATACGCGGTTGCAGGATCATTTCGACGCGCGTCGATCCACCTGCAACAGCTGCAATGGCGCACCCGATGGCAGACGATACGCCAGCGCATTGTCCAGCGCATCCAGCGCCTCGACCTGGGTGCACAGCTGCTGCGCGCGCGGCCGCAATGCGCGTGCCTGCGGCTCGACCAGGCGCTCGATGCGCTGTTCCAGGCCATCGAGCGAGCGCAGCCGCTCCGCGTTTCCGGTCAGCGCCGATTGCACTGCGCCGGCAACCACATCGCCGATCAGCTGCGGCAAGAGTTCGGCGACCAGTGCACCGATGTCGTCATCGACGTCGATGGCAGTGAGCTGACTGTTGGCAAAACTCTGCTGCAAACGCAGATCGATCTTCTCGCGCACGCCGGTCAGCTGCGTGCGCGTCGCCTCCGGATCACGACTGAAGCCGGCGGCCACCTCGCCCAGTGCGGTGATCGCGATATCGGCAGCCTCGCGCCCGACCTGCTGCGCCAACGGCACCACCTCGCGGGTCTGCCGTTCGAAACGGATCAGCCGATCGCGATCGTCCGCGCTCAGCGCCACCCAGGCATCGTCGACGAACAAAGCGCCCTGGCGCAGCACCAGCCGCCGCGGCGCATCCGCGTCGCGGATGAAAATGACGCTGCGCGCAGACAGGGTGAGGTCGTAGTCGCTGCTGACATTGCAGTGCAACTCGTCGGCCATTGCCACCGGCATCGCACCGGCCATGCCCAGCAACACGGCCGTTGCTCCCGCCAGCGTACGCCCGATCGTCATGTCGCCACTCCCTTGGATGCCGGGTGCAGCATGGGCGCGGGCGCCGCACATCACCATGTGCCGGAGGCTGGCATGACTTCTGGCGGCCGGAGCATCGCCGATGACATGGCGATAGGCGCGGCTGCAGGCCCTGCATGGCCGATGATGTGCCCGCAGGCGCGCGCCGCATCAGTCCTGTACGGCATCGCGTAGCGGCTGCCACGCCTGGGACAGGCGAGGCAGGGACCAGGCGGCATTGGCCGGGCTGGTGGACGGCAAGGCCATCATCGCCACCGCGCGCGCGTCGGCCGACAGTAGCGGGTGCACATGCCGGCGCCAGGCCTGCGCGGCCGCAGCGCCATTGCAGGCCACAAGGCGCAGCCGCGGCAGCGTGGCCAGCACGGCGGGCAATGGATTGACCACGATGCTGTCCGCGACGATGGACGCATCCAGGCTGCCGCGTCGTTCGCACTGGCCGATCACGTCCCACACGCCAACACCGCACGCATTCAATTCCTGCAGGCGGGCCGGATAGCTTGTTGCTGTATCAATGCCCAACAGGGCATGCATCAAGGGCCAGAAACGATTGCGTGGATGCGCGTAGTACTGGCCTGCATGCAGCGAGGCGACGCCTGGCATCGAACCCACTACGAGCACACGGCAATCGCGGCGAATATGCGCTGGCAAGCCTTCGCATGCGTCGTTTTTCGTCACGGCGATCGCATCTGCGTGAATGTGTTTTTCAGCCTGCATCGCGCAACCACGGCCTTCTTCGGAGCGTTCCTGAACAAACGGAATTTTAGCGGGCCGCAGGTAGGCGTGGATTCAGATTTTTGGGAATAGTTTTGGCGCGGCCCACTCCACGGGCCCAACAACAAGACGAGGAGACCCTCATGCGTTCCATTTCCATCCTGAGCCTGGCTGCTGTATCCGCACTTGCGATTGCACCGTCCGCGTTCGCGCAGGACACCACCTATACCGGTGATACCTCCTCGACTTCTTCCAGCAGCGGCGACACCGCGTCCGGCAAGCATTGGGCCGTGGTCGGTGGCGTGGCACTGCTGGATCCCAAGAACGATCCCGCTCCGGGCCTGGACGTCGATGGCGGCCCGGCACCGACGTTGAGCGCCAGCTACTACATCAATGACAACTGGGCCGTCGAAGTGTGGGGCGCAGCCGACAAGTTCAATCACCGCGTCAACGCCGATGGCGTGGGCAAGGTGGGGACCGTCGAGCAGCAGCCGATCGCCATCAGCGGCCAGTACCACTTCGGCCAGGCCGACAACGTGTTCCGTCCGTTCGTGGGCGTGGGTTACTACGAATCGAACTTCAGCAACGAGAAGATCGACGCGGCCTCGCCGAACGGCCAGCACGTTGGCCTGGATACAGCCAAGGGCGTGATCGGCACCGTTGGCGTGGACATGAACATCAACTCCACCTGGTTCGCACGCGCCGACGCCCGCTACATGCGTTCGCGTCCGGAGCTGCGCGTCGGCGGCCAGGGCACCGGCAGCGAGCTGGAACTGGATCCGTGGACCGTCGGCTTCGGTATCGGCGCCCGCTTCTAAGCGATCGTCGTCCAGCAACCGGTGTGTGATGGAAAAACGGGCCGCAAGGCCCGTTTTTTTTGTACGCCAGGCGCGCTGACGAACTGATATTGCGGGCACTTTTGCCTGCATGCGCTGCGGTTCGATGGCTCGATGACTCAACGCCAGTAGACGCTGCCGCGCAGGCGTGCGTTGCGCCAGCGCCACCACAGCAAGGTGGCATAGGCGAGTGCATAACCGAGCAACACGCCCGCCGCGCCCAACAGGCTGGCATGGCTCAGCCAGCCCTCGACAGGCCACGCCACGCCCTGCCATGTACTGCGCCAGCCCTGCACCATGCCGGCGATCACCCGCACCACCACCAGCACCGTCAGTGCCAGCACCAGCCACAGGTTGGGGCGGTAGAACAGGCCCTGCGCGGTGCGCTCGAAGCGAGTCAGGCGCACAGCGACGACCCCCAGCACCAGCCCGCAGGCCCAGCCGAAGGCGGCATGGCTGATCGCACCTGGCCAGAACGCCGCGGCAATCAGGGTGAAGACGACAAACAACACGCTGGACACCACCGCCGACGCCAGGTTGATCATCAGCAACCAGCCACGCGCCTGGCGACGCGCGGTGCCGACCCGAAAGCGCTGCAGCAACGACAACGGAAACAGCACCGCGAACACCGCCAGGGCAATGATCACGGCCAGCGGGATGGCAAGCAGCAGAGGCATGGGACGCAGGTCGCCGGAATGGATGACCGCCAACGCTACTACGTGCGCGTCAGCGGGGCGTGTCCGTCATGCCGCGCAGCGTTCTGGCCTGCGGCTGTGCCGTCCGATAGGCAGGCGCAGGGTCTGCAGCGCACTGCCGACGCTGTGGCATGTGCAGCCCGTCGATGCCACATGCGGCAGGGGCTATCTGCCGGTTCGGCCCAGCGGCCGGGCGCGGTGTTGCCGCACTCAGAACGCCGGCAACACCGCGCCCTTGTACTTCTGCTCGATAAAGGCCTTCACTTCCGGGCTGGTCAATGCCTTGGCGAGCTTCTGCACGCGCGCATCGTCCTTGTTGTCCGCACGGGCCACCAGGAAGTTCACGTACGGCGAGTCCTTGCTTTCGATCGCCAGTGCGTCGCGGGTGGGATTGAGCCCGGCATCGAGCGCATAGTTGGTGTTGATCAAGGCCAGGTCGACCTGGTCCAGCACGCGCGGCAGCATCGCCGAGTCGAGCTCGCGGAATTTCAGCTGCTTTGGGTTGTCGACGATATCGCGTTGGGTGGACAGCGCATTGCCGGGGTCCTTGAGCTTGATGACTCCGGCCTTGTCGAGCAGGATCAGCGCGCGGCTGTTGTTGCTCGGATCGTTGGGAATGACCACATCGGCGCCCGTAGGCAGGTCGGCCAGCGCCTTGAAGCGGCGCGAATACGCACCGAACGGCTCGATATGTACGCCGACCACGGTCACCAGCTGGCTCTTGCGGTCGCGGTTGTACGCGTCCAGGTAGGGCTCGGTCTGGAAATAATTGACGTCGATCTGCTTCTGCACGACCTGGTCGTTGGGCTGCACGTAGTCGTTGAACACGCGCACGTCCAGCTTCACGCCCTGCTTGGCCAGCAGCGGTTCGACCACTTCCAGGATCTCGGCATGCGGCACCGCCGTGGCGGCGACGGTGAGGGTGTCGCCACCACTGCCGCCAGCGCTGCCGCCGCAGGACGCCAGCGCCAGCGTGGCGGCAGCCAGAAGGGAACGAAACGCAAAAGTGCTCATGTGGGGATCCGTGGGAGGAGGAGTGCGGGAAGGCCGCAGACGTCAAACCTAGCAGACCGCGGCGGCGGCGGCGATGCAGCGCCGCGGCAACCCACGGCGCGCGGCGCCGTGCGGACAGGCGTGCGGGATGCGCCAGCACGGCCAGCACGGCTGGTGCCAGGGCGCACGCTCCGCGTCCGCCGGCGCGCCCCTGCCCTGCGCCGGCTCAACGCCGGCTGTAGTGCGCCACCAGCCGGTCGCCCAGCATCTGCAGCAGCTGCACCAGTACCAGCAGGGCGATGACGGTGATCAGCGCGACATCGGCATGCGAGCGCATGTAACCCTCGCGGTAGGCCACATCGCCCAGCCCGCCGGAACCGATCGCCCCGCCCATCGCGGTGAAGCCGATCAGCGCGATGGTGGTGACGGTGGCGCCGGCGATCAGGCCCGGCCGCGCTTCGGGCAGCAGCACCCGCAGCACCAGCTGCCGGGTGGTGGCGCCCATCGCCTGGCTGGCTTCGATGATGCCGCGATCGACTTCGCGCAACGCGGTTTCCACCAGGCGCGCGTAGAACGGTGCGGCCCCCACCACCAACGGCAGGATCGCCCCGCGCACGCCGAGCGAGGTGCCCATCAGCATCAGCGTGAGCGGAATCATCGCGATCATCAGGATGATGAAGGGCACCGAACGCAGCAGGTTGATCACCAGCGCCAGCGCGCCATACAGCAGCGGACGGCGACGCAGCTGCGGCGTGCCGCACAGGAACAGCGCCACGCCCAGCGGCAGGCCGATCAGCAGGGTCAGCGGCAGCGCCCCGGCCAGCATCAGCAAGGTATCCAGGGTGGCCTGGCCGATATCGCCCCATTTGGCGGCATCGAGATTGCGGAAGAAGCCGCCGGCGGCGGCAGTGATCGGAGTCATACGCGCAGATCCTCCACCTGCACGCCGGCCGCCACGAAGCCGGCAAGCGAGGCGTTCTGGTCGCCGCCGGTCAGGGCGACGATCAGCTGGCCGTACGGAGTGTCCTTGATGCGGTCCACGCGCCCGGACAGGATGTTGTAGTCCACGCCGGTCTCGCGGGCGATGCGGCCCAGCACCGGCTCGTAGGTGCCGTTGCCCAGAAAGGTCAGCCGCACGATGCGCCCGCCGACGGCGGCGAAATCACGGTGCAGTTCGGCTTCGTCCACGTGCTCGGCTTCGGAGACGAAGCGCCGCGTGGTGGCGTGCTTGGGATGCAGGAAGACCTCGGTGACCGGGCCGGTTTCCACCAGCTTGCCGGCATCCAGCACCGCCACGCGGTCGCAGACGCGGCGGATCACGTCCATCTCGTGGGTGATCAGCACGATGGTCAGGCCCAGCTCGCGGTTGATCTGCGCCAGCAGCTGCAGCACCGAGGCGGTGGTCTGCGGATCCAGCGCGCTGGTGGCCTCGTCGCACAGCAGGATCTGCGGCCGGGTGGCCAGCGCGCGCGCAATGCCCACGCGCTGCTTCTGCCCACCGGACAGTTGCGCCGGATACTTGTTGGCGTGCTCCTGCAGCCCGACCCGGGCCAGCAGCTCGGCCACCCGCGCATCGATTTCGGCGCGCGCGGTGCCGGCCAGTTCCAGCGGGAAGGCCACATTGCCGGCCACGGTGCGCGAAGACAGCAGGTTGAAGTGCTGGAAGATCATGCCGATGCGCCGGCGCAGGGCGCGCAGGCCCTGGCTGTCCAGCGCGGTCACGTCTTCCTCGCCGATCAGCAGGCGCCCGCCACTGGGCTCTTCCAGCCGGTTGATCAGCCGGATCAGCGTGGACTTGCCGGCCCCGGAATGGCCAATGATGCCGAACACCTCGCCGGGGCCGATCCGCAGATCAAGCGGGTGCAGCGCCACGATCTGACGACCGTCAACGGAGTAGGACTTGTGCAGGCGCTGAAACTGGATCACCGCGCGTGGCCGGTTGGGGGGTCGTGAAGCCTACCACCGGGAGTCGGGATTCGGGATTCGGGATTGGCAAAGGCCACGGCGACTCTGCTGTTGCCAATCCCGAATCGCGAATCCCGAATCATGGCCGCCCGGGATTCGCAAAGGCCACGGCTGCCCCCCGCTGTTGCCAATCCCAAATGCCGAATCCCCAATCACGGCCGCTGGGGATTGGGGATTCGCAAAAGCAACCGGCGCCCCGCTGTTGCCAATCCCGAATCCCGAATGCCGAATCCCCAATCACGGCCTGTCCAACGGCGGCAGCCTGTCAGCCCGCCGTATCCGCTCCCGGCGCAACAAATACAGGCCGCTGGCGACGATGATGCCGGCGCCGGTCCAGGTCCAGCTATCGGGCAGGGTCTGCCACAGCAGCCAGTCCCAGCCGATCACCCAGACCAGGCCGCTGTATTCCAGCGGGGCGATCATCGAGGCCTCGCCGCGCAGGAAGGCCTGGGTCAGCGCGATCTGGCCCAGCGCGCCGGCCAGGCCCATGCCGGCGATCAGCCAGGCGTGGCGACCCTGCAGCGGCACCCAGCCGGGGATGGCCAGCACGCCGGCGCCGATCGCCATGAACAGCAGGAACCACACCACCATCGCCTGCGGGGTGTCGGTGCGGGTCAACAGGCTCACCGTGACCGCGGCCACCGCATAGGCCGTGGCCGCCAGCAGCACCATCAGGCCGGGCAGCGAGATCAGCCCGTCCACGCCGGGGCGCAGCACCAAGATGACCCCGACCAGGCCAATGCCTATCGCGGTCCAGCGGCGCGGCCCGACGTGCTCGCCCAGCAGCGGCACCGACAGGGCCGCCACCAGCAACGGCGCCACGAAGTACAGCGTGTAGGCGGTCGATAGCGGCATCCGCTTCAGGCCGTAGACGAAGCACCCGATCATCGCCATGCCCAACGCCCCGCGCAGCAGATGCAGGCCCCAGCGCACCGGCACGATGGAGCGCGGCCCGGCCGTGGCCAGCACCCACACCAGCACGAACGGCAGCGATGCCGCACCGCGCAGCAAGGTCACCTGCAGCGGCGGGTAATGCGCCGACAGCAGCTTCATTCCCGCATCCATCAGCGAGAAGCAGGCCACGGCGGCCATCATCCAGGCGATGGCGGGCAACGGAGAGCGGGTGCCGGGCATGGCGCATTATCGCTGCCGCGCCCCATCGATCGCCACGCGCCGGTGATGGGTAGCCCGGCGCGATGCCATAGAATGACGGCTGTATTCAGACAGCAGGAGCCTTGCATGCCTTCCTTCGACGTGGTGTCCGAAGTCGACAAGCACGAATTGACCAATGCGGTGGACCAGGCCAACCGTGAACTGGACACGCGTTTCGACTTCAAGGGTGTGGAGGCGAAGTTCGAGCTGGAAGACGGCAAGGTGATCCACCAGTCCGCTCCCAGCGACTTCCAGCTCAAGCAGATGACCGACATCCTGCGCGCGCGGCTGCTGGCGCGCGGCATCGATGTGCGCTGCCTGGAGTTCGGCGAGGTGGACACCAACCTGGCCGGCGCGCGGCAGAAGGTCACCGTCAAGCAGGGCATCGAGCAGAAGCAGGCCAAGCAGCTGGTGGCCAAGCTCAAGGAAGCCAAGCTCAAGGTGGAAGCGCAGATCAACGGCGACAAGCTGCGCGTGACCGGCAAGAAGCGCGACGACCTGCAGGATGCGATCGCGCTGCTGAAAAAGGCCGACTTCGAGTTGCCGCTGCAGTTCGACAACTTCCGCGATTGAGCGCAACCCAACGATGGCGGTGTGGGCGGTGATCGATCCGGCGATGCAGCACTCAGCCGCATGCCGTGGGGATGCGCACTGCAGCGGCTTGCGCTGGCGGTATGCAGCCGCCAGCGCCGATCGTCGTACCGGGCAGCGGGTGTAGCGGGCCGCGATGCGTGCGCTGTTCGCCAGCCTGTTGCATCGCCTGCATGCGTTCCGGCGGGCAGGCACGCGTGCTGCGGGCGCCATGCCTGCCGCGCGGGCGTATGCACAGCCGCGGATCGAAGCCGGATCGACGCTGCACACCATGGCGTGCCTGGACCCGATCGAGGCGGCCGCCTTCGCCGATGCCTTTGCCGCGGAAATCGACCGCGCCATTGCGCAATGCACACTGGGCGATGCTGACAGCAGCCAGGCGCAGGCGCTGGAACAGATCCATTCGCTGAAGAACACCGTCTCGCTGACCGGATCGCAGGAGTTGCTCAGGGCCTGCGACCAGCTGCGCAGCGAGGTGGAGCGCAACGCCGTCAGCGACACGCTTGCGCACCGCTTCACCGCGGTAGCCACCGCCGCTGGTCTACTGGTCAGGCAGTACCGGCGCACCCTTCATCAGGATAACGCGGAGCCTCATGCCTAGCCCTTCCCAACGCGCAACGCCCGGCCTGATTCCGGCGGCCAGGCAGTTGCGCAACGACAGACTGGTGCGGCTGCTCGAGTCGTTTTTGGAATACCGCGCCTGCGTCGGCCGCGTGGTGGTGCAGACCATCGTGATGCTGTGGTGCCTTGGCTGGCTGTACGGGCCGCAACCGGTGCTGGTCAAGGATGCGCATGCGGTGTTTCCGACTGCGGTGACCTTGTGGGTCGTCTCGGTGGTCTGGATGGTGCTGGTGCGGCGCAAGACCATCGCGCAGAGGGAATGGCTAGATGCGGTGGGCTTTGCGATGAGCCTGCTGTTCATCGGTATCCAGACCTCCCTGGCCTTCATCCTGCTGATGTCGTTGAACGCGTTCCTGCCGTTCATCACCATCGCCGCGGTGGCGCGCTATGGGCAACGCGCCACCGTGCCGGTGCTGTTCAGCACCTTCGTGCTGATGCTGGTGACCGCACCGGCCGGCTACTGGCTGTCGCGGCCGGCGTATTTCGTCTACGCGGTGGCGTTGAGCGTGGTATTGCCACTGCTGGTGTCGCGCATCGTGATCGCGATGCAGGAAGTGGCGCTGCAGGCGCTTGCCTCGCGCGATGCACAAAGCCGCTTCATCAGCACCATGAACCACGAATTGCGCACGCCGTTGAATGCCGTCATCAACTGCGCGCAGCTGATCGATACCGACGCCATGCCGGCGCAACAGCGCGACCTGATCCAGGCGGTGACGGTCAACGCCACCGCCCTGCGCCACCGCGTCAACGAGGTACTGGACGTGGCCAGCATCGACGGCGGGCGCCTGCAATTGCACAGCAAGCCCTTGAGCATGCTGGACGTGCTGACCACCGTCAAAGCGGTGTGCGCGACCGCCGCATCCACCAAGGGCGTGTCGCTGGGCGTGCGCATGGAAGCGGCACAGACGCCCTACCTGCTTGGCGACGAAGGCCGCATCGAGCAGGTGATCACCAACCTGGTCATCAATGCGATCAAGTTCACCCCGGCCGGCGGCGCAGTGGATTTGTTGATCGAGGCCACCCAGGCCGATGGGCGCTGGACGCTGGAGGCGACCGTCACCGATACCGGCATCGGCGTGCCCGACGACAGCAAGGCCTACATCTTCACCCCGTTCACCCAGCTCAGCACCGGCTTCGGCCGTGCCGAAGGCGGTGTCGGCCTGGGCCTGTACATCGCCTTGTCGGTCTCCGATGCGATGGGCGGCAGCCTGACGGTGAGCGACAACCCTGCCGGCGGCAGCATCTTCCGCTGGATCTTCGAGTTGCCGGCCGCCGCCGCCAACAGCAGCCGCACGCGCGATGTGCGCGATGCGCTGGCCGAGCACGCACGGACGGTGCCGCCGCTGCACTGCCTGGTGTTCGAGGACATGGATACCAATCGCCTGGTGATCGGCAACCTGCTGACCCGTGCCGGGCACCGGGTGAGCTTCCATGCCGACGGCACCGACGCGGTGCAGCGCATCGCCCAGGCCGGCCCGGATATCGTCTTTCTCGATCTGCACATGCCCGGCACCTCCGGCTGGGACGCGCTGGGACAGGCGCGCGATGCGATCGACCGGTTGCCGCCGATCATCGTGCTGACCGCCGACACGCGCACCGATTCGATGCGCGAGGCCGCCGCTGCCGGCGTGGCCGGCTATCTGTCCAAGCCGATCAACGCGCACGAACTGCTTGCGCTGCTTGCCCAGCATGCCGCACAGCGATAGCCCCGACCTGAAACCGGGCAACGCGGCGCGCTGGCACTGGCGTACCGCAACGCCGGCACGCCGCGAGCTGGCGTTGCTGTACCTGCATGGGTTCTCCGCAAGCCCGGGCGAGGCCGGCGCGCTGCCCGAACAGATGGCCGATGCGCTGGACGCCAATGGCTACGTACACCGATGGCCGGGCCATGGACAGCGCGCAGCCGATGCCATGGCCGGGCTCACCCCGGCCGCGATGCAGGCCTCGGCACTTCAGGCGCTGGACCAGGCGCAGCGCATGGGCGAGCGCGTGGCCATTGTCGGTTCCTCGCTGGGCGGCACCTTGGCGCTATGGCTGGCCGCACAGCGCCCCGAGCAGGTCGCCGCGGTGGTGGCGTGGTCGCCCGGCATCCGGCCCGTCAATGCCGGCCTGCTGGATCGGCTCTGCCAGGCGCAGCTGCCGGTCACCGACCCGTACCCGCGCACCGAGGCAGTCCGGGCCTACTGGTCGGACACCATCCATCCCGATGGCTTTCGCACCCTGCGTGGCCTGTTCGAGCTGTTTGCGGCCTCCCCGCCGTGGCCGCAGGTGCGCTGCCCGGTCATGTTGGGCTACTACCGCGCGCCCAATGGCGAGCAGGACCCGATCTCCTCGGTGCCGGCGATGCTGGCCATGTTCCAGGCGCTGGGCACGGCGCCAGCGCGCAGGCAGGCGATCGCCTTTGCCAGCGGCGCGCATGCCATCGGCTCGCCGCACAAGTCCCCGATCGCCGAGCAGGTGGCGCAAACGTCGGTGCAGTTCCTGCGTCAACAGCTTGGCAGTGACGGCTACGCCGACCTGGCTGGCAGTGCCGATAGCCGCGACTGATCTGGCACCATGCGCCTGCGCCACCGCGCAGGCGTGGTTGCGGCGATGCGCGTTGCCAGTGGCATCGGCCACCCTGCCGACAGCGATCGCATACACTGGCGCGCCATCACGCCGCCGCCACGATGACCACCACGCCCACCCTGCCCGATCCCCTGGCCGCCACCCGCACCTGGATCGAGCGCGCGGTGATCGGGCTGAACCTGTGCCCGTTCGCCAAGGCGGTGTACGTCAAGGACCAGGTGCGCCTGGTGCTCAGCGATGCCAGCACGCCGGAGGCGCTGCTGGAGCAACTGGCCGAAGAACTCGTCCTGTTGCGCGACACCCCGGCCGAGCAGATCGATACCACGCTGATCGTGCACCCGGACGTGCTGACCGATTTCCTGGACTACAACGACTTTCTCGACAACGCCGATGCCGCGGTGGAAGCGCTGGATCTGCAGGGCGTGCTGCAGGTGGCCAGCTTCCATCCCGATTACCAGTTCGCCGGCGCCGCGCCGGAGGATGTGGCCAACTTCACCAACCGCTCGCCCTTCCCTACCCTGCACCTGCTGCGCGAAGACAGCGTGGAGCGTGCGGTGGCCGCGTTCCCGGATCCGGATGTGATCGTCGAACGCAATATCGCCACGCTGCAACGGCTGGGCCAGGCCGGCTGGGAGCGGGCGTTGAACGGGGCCGAGCACTGAGGGCGGCGCACGCAGCGCAGCACCTGCTGTCGCCGTTGGCATCTGCTCCACGCCAGAACCGGCACACCGGCAGCACGTGGCACCACGCGTTGCGCGTTGTGAGCCAGCCGCCTGTCAACGCGCCGGCGCCACGAACACCGGGTTGGAATAGAACCACAGGTCCTGCCACGGATCTTCGCCGGCGGTATCCGCTAGTGGCGCCTGCTGATCGGTGTTGCTGCCGCGCACGCGCACGAAGCCGCCGCGCGACAGATCCGGCAAGGGCAGCGATGCGACCAGCCAGCCATCGCGTCGCTGCAACGCGTTGCGCTCGATGCGTTGCACCTGCATCTGCAGCGCGCCGTCATCACCGGTGGTGCCGACGATGACATCGACATGCTGCAGTTGCGGGCGTTGCCCGTGGCGGTTGGCCTGCGGCGGCTCGTGCAGACGCAGGACAATCTGCGCCGATGCACCGGTTGCCATGCGCAAGGTCTCGCCCAGGCCGGCGGTGCCGCCGATGCGGCCATCGGCGGCGGTGGACTGCAGTTGCAGGTCCATCGCATCGATCAGATCGCCGGTCACCGCAAAGCTCTTGCCGGCGCGCAGCGCACGCAGGATATCGGCCGGATCGCGCCGGGCCAGGACATAGGTCTTGCTGTATTCGCCCGGATCGAACTCGGCACCGCCATCGCGCCAGTTGCGGTGCGAATCGGAGGTGGCGGTGATCCAGAAATGCCGGCCCTCGGCCAGCATGCCGTCCCACACGCCACCCACCTGCGCGGTCATCTGGTCGAAGCCGCCCAGCGTTGGCGCGGCCGCGTTGCGATACAGGCCGCGGTGCTGGGTGTCGGCCTGGTGGCCGGGTGCGCCTTCCATGCCGATCACCACCTGCGGCGCGGCATCCTGCCAGGCACGCAGTTCGACGGGACTCACCTTGCCCCAGCTCCCCAGCGCGGTGGCGGTGCGCGAGGGGTGGTTGACGATCAGCACCGGCTGCGGGCGCAGCGCCTGCATCGCACGCACTGCGTCCAGCATCGCCTGCTCGGTGTCGCGCGTGCTGCCATCGAGCAGCTCGGCACGGTTGTAGTCGCGTTCCAGGCCTTGCAGTTGCGCCTGTTCGTGCGGCCCGGGCGCGATGATCAACGAGGCGTGTTCGGCCGCCGGCACATCGAATTCCATGCCATGGAACTGGATCAACTGCGGCACCGCACGCCGGGCACGCTGCAGCGCCGGCCAGGCCTGCTCGCGCGTCACCACCGAATGGCCCGGCCCGCCATGATCGGTGTGCACGATCCAGCTCAGGCCATTGGCCAGCGCCTGCTGCGCATTGCGCTCACGCGTATACGGCGAATCGCCGCCACGGATCGGCGTGGGCGGCGTGGTGGAGCGGTCCCAGATCACGCTCCATTCGCTGTGCACGTGGTGATCGCCTGCCAGCCAGTGCGGTTGATCGTCGCTGCCGGGCGGTTGCGCTGCATGTGCGCCGCCGGCGCAGGCGAACGCAATCGCCAGCGCCGCCATCGGTTTGCCAGGCGCGCGCATCAGAAGCTCGCCCGCAGGCCCAGCGAATAGGTGCGCCCGTAGTCGGTGTAGCCGGAAAACAGATGCTCGCCCACATACATGTGCTGGACCTGCCCGGTGAGGTTGATGGCGTTGACGAACACCGCCACGGTGGGATTGATCTGCCAGGAGAGGTTGCCATCCAGGGTGCCGAAGGCGCGCGTGTTGTTGGTCGCCACATCGGCGGTGCCCACCGAGTTGACGATGTCGTCGCGCCAGCTGTAGCTCAACCGCATCGACAACGGCCCCTTCTCGTAGAAGCCGACCAGGTTGTAGCTGTTCTTGGCCACACCTTCCAGCGCATCCTGGAAGTGCTGCGTGCCATCGACGTAGTTGGCCTGGCTATCGGTCCAGGTGTAGTTGGCCTGCATGCCCAGCCCGTCGAACGGCGCCGGCAGGCCGCTGAACACCTGCTGCCAGGCCAGCTCCACGCCCTGCACCCTGGCCTTGCCGCCATTGACCTTGGACGAGAGCAGATAGCTGCGCCCCTGGTAGTCCAGGTTGGAGAACTGGGTCTGCACGAACCGGCTGATGTCCTTGTAGAACACCCCGGCCACCAGGGCCGAGGAGGGCGAGGTGTACCACTCGAAGGTGAGGTCGTACTGCAGCGCTTCGAATGGCTCCAGATTCGGATTGCCGCCGCTGGCGGTGAGCGTTTCGCCGCTGGAATTGAAGGTGAGCTTGGACGACAGATCGGTGAGGTCCGGGCGCGTGATCACCTTGGCGGCCGCACCACGCAGCACCATGCTCTGGCTCAGGTCCAGCGCCACGTTCAGCGACGGCAGCACGTCGTTGTAGCTGCGTTCGAACACCACCGGCTGCGCGCTGCCATCCAGGTTGGCGTGGCCTTCGGTGCGCTGCTGGGTGTGCACGCCGCGCACGCCGAGATTGCCGCGCAGCTCGTGGCCGGCAAGCGGCGTGGCGAATTCGCCCATCACGTACGCCGAGCTGATGTCCTCGAGCACGCGGTAGGAATTTTGCAGGTCATCGCTGCTGGGGCTGTTGGCCAGATCCGCGCTGGTGGGCCAGTCGCCCCAGAACGGCGCTTCGCGTGGTGCCAGCCATTGCCGCGGCAGCTGGCCATTGCCGCCTGCCAGCATGTCGCTCACCGGCAGCGAGGGAGAGAAATAGCTGGCATCGAAGCGCCTGCCGGCGATGCTGTTGTTGATCAGGTCGGTACGGTCGTAGCGGCGCTCGCGGCTGCGGTACTTGGCGCCCAGCTTGAGCGCACTGAAGAAGCTGCCGTCCAGCATGCGGTCTGCGTCGAATTGCAGGGCACGTTCGCGGTCCACCGCATCGATGATGCGCCACTCCAGGCGGCGGCCGGGCGTCTGCGCCGGATCGGTGGGGTCGTAGCCGTCGGTGAAGGCCCAGTTCGGCACGTTGTCGCCGGAGGCGCGCGGAAACGAGACACGCTGGTCGACCGTGGCGCCGGTGCGCAGGCGGGTGCGGCGAATCGGGTCGTCGTTCCAGCTATGCGCACGCGAGAGGAAGCCGGTGCCCTGCACCTTCCATGCATCGCCCTGCCAGGCGCCGCTGAGCCGCAGGCTGCGGTTCTCGTCGGTCATGCCCGAGGTTTCGCGCGAGAGCTGCACCTGGCCGTTGCGGTAGTCGAACGCGGTGAGCGTATCGCCTGCGATGGTGAGGTTGCGCATGTTGCCCGGCTCCCAGCCGGTGCCGATTGCAAATTCGTCGTAGTCCACCTGCTGGCGTGCGTAGAACAGATCCAGGTTGAACTCCAGCGCGTCGCTGGGTGTGAACTGCACCGAGCTGGCCACGCCGATGCGCTTGCGATGCTCCAGTTCCAGTGTCGGACGGATCGCCGAAGGCGCCCAGATCGCACCGGTATCGGCGCGGCCGTCGCCGTTGCTGTCGATGCCCTCGGCGTAGCGCTCCCAATAGGTCTCGTTGACGCGGTCCTGGCGCAGGCTGCGCTCGGCATAGGCGGCGGCGAACAACACGCCCAGGGTCTTGTCGGCGTTGACCCAGTTGTACAGGCCCGAAACGCGCGGGTCGTTTTCATCGGCCAGTTGCGGGTGGCTGAGCTCGGCCGACAGATGCGTCTCGGCATTGCCCAACTGCAGCGGGCGAAACGTCTTGACGTTGACCACGCCGCCAATGGCGCCTTCATCCAGCACAGCGGTGGGGCTCTTGATCACCTCCAGCCCGGATACCAGTTCGGCGGGCAGCGTATCGAAGCGGAATTGACGGCCGGTCTGGCCGGAATTGCGCACGTTCTCGTTGACCGCCATGGTCTGGCCATTGAGCGTGGTGACCTGGAAACTCGGCCCCAGCCCGCGCACGCGCACATACACGCCTTCGCCGCGATCGCGCTCGATGGTCACGCCCGGCAGGCGCTGCAAGGCTTCGGCCACGTTCTGCGCAGGCAGCTTGCCGATGTCCTCGGCTTCGATCGAATCGATCACGCTCGGCGCATAGCGCTTGTCGTTGAGCGCGCGTTCCAGGCTGGAGGCGTAGCTGCCGAGCACCTGCACGCTGTCCAACTCGGTAGGTTGCGTGGCGGCGGCAGGTACCTGCTGTGCCTGCGCGGCGACGGAAATGAGCGCGGCAGTGACGGCGAGCATCAGCGCGGCATGGCGAGGGCGACGCGCGGGATGCACGGGAAAAGAGGTCATGAGGTTTCCGGGTAGTGGGGGAGCCGGACTGCGCAGCTGCTGTCGTGTCGGCGCGCGACATGAAAGGAAATTCGTATGAAATGTTGATGACATCCGCGCAGCGCGATAACAGCCGCTAGCGCACGCGCCTTGCTGCGACAACGACAGACAGCGCGTTACAGTGCTGGCGACTTCATTGCCGGTAATGCCCAAATGTCGCTGATTCCCGCTGTTCCCGCATGGAACCCGTCACCGCTGCAGGACCGCGTGGTGATCATCACCGGCGGCGCACAAGGCATCGGCCGCGGCATTGCGCAGGCGGTGCTGGGGGCCGGCGGCAACGCGGTGATCGGCGATCTGGACGCGGCCGCCGGTAAGGCCTGCCTGCAGGAATGGGCGCTGCCGCGTCGCAGCGCCTTCGTGCGTTGCGATGCGGCGCGCGAAGCCCACGCCGCGCGTCTGATCGCCACCGCGCTCAAACGCTTCGGCCGCATCGATGGCCTGGTCAACAATGCCGGCGTGCCCGATCCGCATATCGCCGCGCTGCCGCAGCTGGATTGGGACAACTGGAACCGCCGGCTGTCCAGCCTGCACGGCGCCTTCCTATGCAGCAAACACGCGCTGCCTGCGCTGACGCAGGCGCCCGGTGGTGGCGCGATCATCAACATCGCCTCCACCCGCGCCTGGCAATCGGAGCCGCACAGCGAAGCCTATGCGGCCGCCAAAGGCGGCCTGGTCGCCTTCACCCATGCGCTGGCGGTGAGCGAAGGCCCGCAGATCCGCGTCAACAGCATCAGTCCGGGCTGGATCAGCACCGATGCCTGGCGCGCCCCGCAACGTCGGCGTGCACCCAGACTCTCGCGGCGCGATCATGCGCAGCATCCGGCCGGGCGGGTGGGCACCCCGGAAGACATCGCGCAGTTGGCGGTCTATCTGCTGGCACCACAGCTGTCCGGCTTCGTCACCGGGCAGGACTTCATTGTCGATGGTGGCATGTCGCGCAGGATGCAGTACGCGTGAGGGCATGCTGTTGATGCGGGTGGTGTTGGTGTTGGTGTGATGCGCCGCGCAGCGTGCTGATGCGCGGCAGAGACACGCACTCTTGGCGATCTGTGGTGCTTGCCATGCACTGCATCGGTGAGGCGGAAGCCGGGATGTTGGCGGCGTGTGCTGCAGCCATGTCGGTATCGCTACGCTTTCCGCGTTGTGCAGGCGTCGGTTGCTCGTACTGCGTTGTGCAGGCGTTGGTTGCGTCGGTTTGCTCGTACCCTCACCCCAACCCCCGCGCCCCGGCCCGCGCTTGCGGCGAGGGCGCTCAAAGGCACGCGCGCCAGTGGCGCGCAAGCTGTGCCTTCTCGCCCCGAGGGGAGAGGGGCTTTTTGGTCGTGCTCCGGTCGCCAGTGCGGGTTGCTGCGCTTGGCAGGTCAAGTGGGTTGGTCCGAGCGCCGCTTTTCACGATTGCGCTTTACGCGGACTCACGCTTTCACATCAGCCAGCCAATTGCGCTTCCAGCAGGCGCTGCACATCGCCCAGCGAAGGCAGGATGCGATGGCCGAGCGCGCGCACTGCGGCATCGGGCTCGAGCAGGTCCGGGATCTGGATCGGCGTCATGCCGGCCGCCAGTGCGGCGCGCACGCCGGTGGGCGAGTCCTCCAGCACCAGGCAGTGCGCAGGGTCCACCGCCAGCGTGCGCGCAGCCAGCAGGTAGATGTCCGGTGCGGGCTTGGGATGCTGCACGTCGCTGGCCGTGCACACTGCCGCGAAGCGCCACAGCAGATCGGCCGCCTCCAGCTTGCGCAGTGCCAGCGGGCGCTGGGTGGAGGTGGCCACCGCACGTGGCATGCCCTGCGCGGCCAGGTAGTCCAGCAAAGCGATGATGCCGGGCCGGTGCGGGATACCGCGTTCGACCACAGCGGCGTAAAGCGCTTGCGCATGCGCCAGCATGCTGTCGGCAGCCGTATCGCCGACCCGCTCGCCCAGCAACCGGCGGCAGGCCGCATCGCCGGTACCGACCATGCGTAGCCAGAACGCCGGCTCGATCTGCAGGCCCTGGTCGTCGGCGGCCTGCGCCAGGCAGGTGGTGATGGCGCGCTCGCTGTCGAGCATCAGGCCATCCATGTCGAAGATCACCGCCTGCGGGCGGAACGGCAACGGCGGGATCTGCGTCATGCGGCAGTTCCGCGGCCGAACAGCGCCTCCAGATCGGCCGCCTCCAGCGCGCGCCAGTGCCCGCACGGCAGCGCGTCCAGCGCCAACCCGCCGACGCGGCTGCGATGCAGGGCGACCACGTGATTGCCGGCGGCAGCGAACATGCGACGCACCTGATGGTAGCGGCCTTCGTGCAGGGTCAGCCGCGCCTGGCGTGGACCAAGCACCTCCAGTTCGGCAGGCAACAGCGGCTTGGTCTCGCCTTCCAGCAACAGCGTGCCGCTGGAAAACAGCGCCGCCTCGTCGCCGCGCAGGTCCTCGGCCAGCGTGACCTCGTAGACCTTGTCCAGCGCGGACTTGGGCGAAATGATCCGGTGCAGCAGTGCGCCATCGTCGGTCATCAGCAACATGCCGCTGGTCTCGCGGTCCAGCCGGCCCACCGGCGCCAGCACCGGTGCGCGCAGGCGGAAGCGCGGCGGCAGCAGCTCGTAGATCAGCCGGCCGGTGTCCTTGGTCGAACAGGTGTAGCCGCCGGGTTTATGCAGCAACAGGCTGAAGCCCGGCGGCGGATCGAGCGGTTCGCCATCGATGCGGATGGCGTCGTGCTCCACCTGATCGTCGGCATACAGCACCTCGCCCTGCGCATCGGTGATGGCGCCCTGGCGGAACAGCTGGGTCACCTGCTTGCGGCTGCCGTAGCCCAGGTTGGCGATGTGCTTGACCAGCTTCATGCGCGCGCTCCACGGCCACGGGTGGCGGCGATCAGCTTGAAGCCGTCGCGCTCGGCGGCCACGCGCACCTGGCCGAAACTCTCGTTGAGGATCTGCTCGTAGGGCAGATGCCGGTTGGCCACCAGCAACAGCTGCCCACCCGCACGCAGCGCCTGCGCGGCCACGGCGATGAAGCGCTGCCCGATGTCGGGGCGATCGGCACGCGACGGCGTGTGGAAGGGCGGGTTGCTGACGATGAAATCGTACTGCGCCGCCAGCCCGGCGGTGACGTCGCGCCAGTGGTAGTGCAGCTGCGCCGGGTGCGGAGTGTCCTGCAGGTTGCGCCGCGCCAACTCCAGCGCGCGCGCCTCCGCTTCGTACAGGTCCAATGCGGTGACCTTGGGGCAACGCGCCAGCACTTCGGCCGACAAATAACCGAAGCCCGCCCCCAGGTCGGCGCCATGCCCTGCCAGCGTGGGCGGCAGGTGCTCGACCAGCAGCGCCGATGCCGGATCGATGCGATCCCAGGCGAACACACCGGGGCGGCTCAGGAAGCGGCCATCGAGGATCTTGCGCGGCGCATCCAGCGCCGCCCAGCGCGCCTGCAGCGCGGCATCGGTGGCGGCCGGCAGCGGTGCGGTCCAGTAGGTACGGCAGTGGTACTTGGTCAGGCTGCCGGCCAGACCGCTGAGCTGGCGCAGATCGGTCTCGCCGGAGCGCGCGCCCTCGTTGTTTGACTGGCAGGCCACCACGCGTCCGCCCGGCGCGGTCAATGCCACTGCGCGCGCAAACAGCGCGCGCGCCTCGTCGCGCTGCCGCGGCGGCAATACCAGTACCAGCGCGTAGCGGGTACTGTCGGCCTCGATCTCGCGCTCTTCGCGCACCTGCCAGCCGCTGTGCTCCAGCGCCTGCGCAAACGGGCGAAAGCTCTGTTCGCAGATCAGCGTGTCGGCGGCGGCATGTTCGCGCAGCGCAACGCCGTCGCGGGCACGCAGGAACAGCACCGGACCTTGCGGCCATGGCAGCGCGCCTCGGGCGAACGGCAGGAACAGGGCTTGAAGCGGGGCATCGTGCGGGCCAGCCATCGGATCGTCGGGTCGGAAACGGGCCGCCATTGTAAGGGACCGCTGCCGGCCGCCCGCGGCAGCCCTTCCAAGGCGTATACGGACTATTGATGCCCACGCAACATCTGCCCGCCTAGGCTGGAATCACGCCCACACCGGAGATACGCGATGCGAGCCCTGTTCGTAGGTGGAGTCGTCGACAACAGCGAGATGGATCTGGACGACACCCCGCCCCCGCTGCATTACCCCGAAAACACCGGCGCCGGTCGACCTCGCTATCGCCTGCACCAGGTTGGCGAACGCGAAGATAGCAGCGTGGCCTATGCGGTCTACGGTGCGCCGGAGATGGCCGACGACGACATCAGCCGCATCACCGAAGAACGTGGCTATGCGCGCCGGTTCAGCGCGTCACCGGAGGCACTGCGCTGAGCAGATGCGCTGTTGGACGCAAGCCTTGAAGCGTCTGACATCAAGGGTGTCGATGTAACGGCAGCCTAGAAACTCGCCAGCGTGTGTCTGAGCGATCGCCGGCATGCCGACGTCAACGAAGACCGGGCATAGGCCCGGTTTTTCGTGGGCGTCACGCAGGCTCTCTTGGCACGGACGATTCCGTCAGATGCACCATCAGGACGATGGGCGGATACGCCCAATGCACGCCTGTGTTGCTGGAGATCGCGCGTGCTGCATGAGGGGTCAGGTCCAGCAAGGCTCATCCTGCTGAAGGTTTCCAGCCTGCGCGCGGCCCCTCATCCGCCCATGCAGCGCACCTGCTCCCCATGAAGGAGGACAGTGTCCTGGTGGGAGAAGGATTTGCTCCATGGCGACTGCGACTGCTGCCTGTACGGCCAACTGCCCGCAGGTTCAGCGCGTCTTCGGCGTCACCCGCCAGATCACATTGCCCACATCGTCGGCCACCAGCAAGGCGCCGATGTTGTCGAAGGTCACGCCCACCGGACGCCCCTGCGCATTGCCTTCGGCATCCAGAAACCCATCCAGCACGGTGATCGGCGTTCCATTGGGCTTGCCGCCGGCGAACGGCACGAACAGCACCTTGTAGCCGCTGGGCGGGTCGCGATTCCACGAGCCGTGCTGGCCGATGAAGGCGCCCTGGCGGAAGCGCTCCGGCAGCAGCGTACCGCTGGCAAAGCTCAGCCCCAGCGAGGCGGTATGCGGGCCCAGCGCATAGTCCGGCTTGATGGCCTTGGCCACCAGCTCGGCATTCTGCGGCTGGACCCGCTCGTCCACGTGCTGCCCGTAATAGCTGTAGGGCCAGCCATAGAAGCCGCCATCGCGTACCGAGGTCAGGTAGTCCGGTACCAGATCGCTGCCGATCTCGTCGCGTTCGTTGACCACCACCCACAACGACTTGCTCTGCGGCTCCCATGCGGTGCCCACCGGGTTGCGCAGGCCGCTGGCGAAGACACGGCTGCTGCCGGTGGCCGGGTCGATCTCCAGGATGGCGGCGCGATTGAGCTCGGCTTCCATGCCGTTTTCGGCCACGTTGCTGTTGGACCCCACGCCGACATACAGCTTGCTGCCATCGGCGCTGGCCAGCAGCGACTTGGTCCAGTGATGGTTCAAGCCGCCGGGCAGATTGGCCACGAAGGTGGGCTTGGCGGTGATGTGGGTATCGCCAGGCGTGTACGGGAAGCTCACCAGCGCATCGGCATTGGCCACGTAGAACCGGTCGCCCACCAAGGCCATGCCGAACGGCGAATACAGCCCAGTGACGAATTGCGTGCGCACTTCGGCCACGCCGTCGCCATCGGCATCGCGCAGCAAGGTGATGCGATTGGCGCTGGGCACCGCCGCGCCGGCCTTCTTCATCACCGCGCCCTGTACTTTCTTGCGCAAACCACCGCCGCTGTCGGCATTTTCAGGCTTGGGCGGCTCGGCGGTTTCGGCCACCAGCACATCGCCATTGGGCAGCACGTACAGCCAGCGCGGGTGGTCCAGGTCGCGCGCGAATGCGCCGACCTGCAGATCGTCGGCGGCCATCGGCTTTGCGTTGTCCGCCCAGCGCTTGACCGGCGCGATCTTGACCGTAGGGATCAAGCGCTTCACCGGCTCGGGCAGCTGCGGATTCGGTCCGGTTCCCTGTTCGATGGCCAAGGTGGCGGTATCGCCGCAACCGCCCAGCAAAGCGATGACCATCAGCGACAACGGCCAGCGAGCGAACGTGGACACGGGTGCATTCATTGCGGAAAGTTCCTGAACCGTTTCGACAGTCGGTCATCATGCCGACAACGGATTGGGAAGAAGTAAACGTGTCGTCAAGACGCTTGGGTCAGGCAACCGGGTGCGGATCTGCGCCCGGTGGCAGCGGATGCACGGCCACGATGCGGTCCATCCAGATCCAATGCGGCTCTTGCGAAGCATCCAGTTGATCCAGCCGCAGCTGGCCATTGAGGCCTTCGTTGTCGCTATCGTCGAGATAGGTCTGGATGCTGGGGCGCACCGCGACGGTGCCGCTCAGCAGGCTGCCGTCGTCGAGCTCCACCCGCACCCGCTCCTGACCGCCGAGCAGGGACACCCAATGCTCCAGGGTGGCGATCTGCACCCGCTCGGTATACACGTGGGGGGCATACTTGGGCATCGGAGGACTCCATCGGCGCGGTGCCTCACGCTAGGCCAGCGAGCGTGAACGACACAGCAAACCTGGCCGATACCGGAACCACCTGCCATCGCTTCAGCGCAAGGCGTCATGCCGTACGCGCCCGGCCATCCTGGGGCCATGCATTGCCACCGCCACAGGGCCGACGCGTGACGGCAGCGCTGTCGCGCCCACCTCATGCCCTGCCATGAGCTTGCTTACTCGGCGGCTTCGCGTGCCGCGCGCACGGCGGTGACCAGCTGCGCCACGCTGTACGGCTTGGCCAGATGTTCCTGGAAACCGGAATCCAGCGCGCGCTTGCGGTCGTCATCGCGCGCCAGTGCGGTGACTGCCACGGCCGGTAGTACACGCGCATCCAGGCCCAGGTTGTCGCGCACGGTGCGGATCAAACCGTAGCCATCCATGCCGGGCATGCCGATGTCGGTCAGCATCACGTCGAAACGTGCATGACCACGATGATCGATCAAGGCCAGCGCATCGGTAGCACTGCCGGCAGTCACCACCTCAGCGCCCTGTTCTTCGAGCAGACGGCGCAGGTAATCGAGCATGTCCGGCTGATCTTCCACCGCCAGCAGGCGCAGGCCCATGAGCGCACGCGCTTCGACGATCTGCTCGGACATCAGGCGGCGGCGCAGCTCGCGCCGCGGACGCTTGCCCTGGTCGGGCATGTGCTCGGGCAGGCGCACGGTGAAGGTGGCGCCCTTGCCGCGGCCGCCGCTGGTGGCGCCGACCTGGCCGCCATGCATCTCCACCAGCTGCTGCACGATCGCCAGGCCCAGGCCCAGCCCGCCATGCTGGCGCGTGGTGGTGCCGTCGGCCTGGCGGAAGCGACCGAACAGGTGCGGCAGGAATTCGGCAGCGATGCCATCGCCGGAATCGCGCACGGCCACCAGCAGATGGCCGTCGTCGCGCTCGATGCTGACGTCGATGCGGCCATGCGCCGGGGTGAACTTGATCGCGTTGGAGAGCAGATTCCACAACACCTGCTGCAGTCGCGTGGCATCGCCCAGCACCAGGCACGGCGTGGACGGCGCGTGCAGCTGCAGGATCTGGTCCTTGCCTTCGGCGGCCAGTTCCTGGGTATTGAGCGCTTCGCGCACCTGCTCGGCCAGATCCAGCGATTCGACTTCCAGCTGCACCTTGCCCAGCAACATGCTGCTCAGATCGAGCATGTCCGAGATCAGCCGCTTCTGCGCGCGTGCGCTGCTGGCGATCACCGACAGGCCCTTGTAGTTGGCATGCCCTTCCTCGACCCGCTGCAGCAACAACTCGCTCCAGCCCAGGATCGTGGTCAGCGGGGTGCGCAACTCGTGCGACAAGGTGGCCAGGAACTCGTCCTTCAGCCGCGCCATGCTCTCGGCTTCGTTGCGCGCGCTGCGCTCGGATTCGAGCAGCTGCTCGCGCGCCAGTTCGATCTCGCGCTGCTCGGTCACGTCCGGGCTGCTGCCGGCCAGGCCGATGAAGCGCCCGTCGGCCGAATAGCGCGGCGTGGCGGTCATCTCGATCCAGCGCCACTGGCCATCGTGGCGACGCGCCCGCACCAGCGCACGCAGCCCGCGCTGCTCTTCCAGCGCGGCGGACAGCTCGAACTGGAAGATCGGCAGGTCGTCCGGATGCAATAGCTCGCTCCACGCCGACACCGTGCCGCTGGAGATATCCAGGCCGAAGAATTCGCCGTAGGCGCTGTTGACGAAGCGCACCACGCCCTGCGCATCCAGCACCCACACCGGCATCGGCAGGCCGTCGGCCAGCGCGCTGAAGCGCGCTTCGCTTTCGGCCAGCTCGCGCTCCACCCGCTTGCGCTCGGTGATGTCCATGAACAGCACCGCCACCCGCGCCTGTTCCGGCTGCCCGACCCGAAACGCATCCACCGAATACCAGCGGCGCAGCGCCTTGGCCTGCATTTCGAAATGGATGCGGTTGCCGGTGCGGGCCACCTGCCCGTAGCGGTCGAACCATTCCTGCTCATGCTCGGGCAGCATGTCGCGGATGGACACATTCAGTGCGTTCGACAGCCCGGTGTAGCGCTCGAAGGCGCCGTTGGTCGTCCGGATGATGTAGTCGACCGCATGGTCGCCGTCGAACACCAGATCGATGACGCAGAAACCGGCATCGATATTGTGAAAGATCTCGTGGTACATCCCCGGGTCGAGGAAGGGCTCGGCGATGGCGGCCGGCAATGCGGCAGCCAGATCGGGACTGGGGCTGGGAGTGCTCAAATCGGTTACCACGGATACTGCCGGAGCGGATGACGGGCAGATGAAACCATGCCCGATGTCGTCAGCGGGTGCACGGGCAGACGACAGCGATCACGGATCGGTCACTTGCGGCCTGGAACCGCCCTGTGTCCGAAGCATCACCACAAGGTCGCGGCGGCCAGGGCGATGCAGCTCCCCAGCACCACGATGCCGGCGACCACCCCGCGAAACACCCACTCCCCTTCGCGGCGCAGCTGCTCGTCCATCCAGCGCTGGGCCTCCTCGCGCCAGGCGGTGGAACGCGCGTAGTCGGCATCCAGCAACAGCAGGCGAACCCGCGACAAGCCCAGTTCGGCGCATTCGCTACGGCACCGCTGGCTGAAACCATCCGCGGTGGTGGCGACCTGGGCAGCGAGGGGCAACTCCAGCTCGAGTTCATGCCTGGACATAACGGGGGCGCTCCTGATCAAGCTCGTGTTCCAGCGCCATGCGCGCCAGTTGGGTGTAATTGGCACGCGGTCCCTGCCCGCGGCCGGTGAGCATCCCCTGGTAGTCCAGGTCCTGCCAGACCCGCCCGGTCCATTCGACGCAGTCCTCGGCGATGACCAGCATCAGCGAATAGCGATAGTCCAGGCCGGTGGCGGCGGTGTAGGCATAGACTGGCGGGAATTGCACCGCCACATCGACCTGGCGTGCCAGTGCCGCCAGATGGTCGCGCAAGGCGTCCCGCGGGTCGCTGCTCGGGTCCAGCCGCAGCGTGCGGGTGGCCAGATCCAGGTCCACCTCGCTCTGCAGGGCGACAAAGGCGGCGGCTCCGGTCACGGGATTGTGGCCATGCTGCTTTGCCCAGTCGATGAACTGCAGGCGCACGTCCGCCGGCATGTGCGCCGGCGCCGAAGAAGCTGACTTTGTGCGGTAAGAGTGGGTGTCCATGTCGTTGATCTTCCGGGCTATCCCGTGAAGCGCAGGCGCAGGCGCAGTGAACCCGCCGTCACGGCGTCCACCGGCGCGAATTAACCGGGCGGCAACGCTGTGCCGGCCTGGTCGCCACCCGCGTTGCGGGCATGCCGACGCGCCCCCACACTGCAGTGACACACGGTACGCGACGTACCTCACGCCTGGAGGCTTTCCATGAAACGTTCCAGTGTTTCCGGCGCCGGCCTGTTGCTGGCAGGGTTGCTTGCCGCCACCGGCGTCCAGGCCCGCGTACGCAACGTCACCGACCCGCAGGCGCCACGCGCGCTGGCCAGCGATGGCAAGGTGGATGTGCGCTGGACCGACCCGGCCGCGTTTTCCGATCTCCGCTTCAGCGGCAATCGATGGGAAGCCCAGCGTGGCGATTGGGTCGCTCAGTTGGCTACCCACTTCCAGCAAAGCGCCGCGCGTCAGCTGCCCGAAGGCCAGCATCTGAGCGTGACCATCACCGATATCCGCCGCGCCGGCCAGTACGAGCCCTGGCATGGCCCGCGCCTGCAGGACGTGCGCGTGGTCAAGGACATCTACCCACCGCGCCTGAGTTTCACCTATACGCTCACCGCGGCCGATGGCCGGGTGATCGACCAGGGCGAACGCAGGCTGGTGGACGCGGCGTTCCTGATGAACGGCCCACGCCTGACCGATACCGATCCGTTGCGCTATGAAAAGGCGATGATCGACGACTGGGTGCGCAAGCAGTTCCGTGGCGACCGCAGTACCGCGGGGTTGTAAGTGGCGCTAAAGCCCCTCTCCCCGCGGGGCGAGAAGGCACAGCTTGCGCGCCACTGGCGCGCGTGCCTTGGAGCGCCCGCGCCGCAAGCGCGGGCCGGGGCGCGGAGCGGGGTTGGGGTGAGGGTGCGGGGCGAAGCCCTCGCTACGTCCAACCGCATGAGGCTACGCACGCACCCTCATCCGGCGCTGCGCGCCACCTTCTCCCGCACGCGGGAGAAGGACAACGCCCAGCTCCTGCGCGCCGCGGGCGTGCGTTCCTTTGAGCTACCGGGCCGCAAGCGCGAGGCGGGAAAGGACAACGCCCCTCTCCTGCGGGAGAGGGGTTGGGGTGAGGGCACGGGGCGAAGCCCTCGCTACGTCCAACCGCATGAGGCTGCGCACGCACCCTCATCCGGCGCCGCTCCGTCCACATAGACGCGCGGCACCCGCTTCAGGCCACACAGCAGCTGATACGCGCTGACGTTGCAGTGCGCGGCCAGGGTGCCAGGCCGTGGGGCGTCGCCCCACAGCTGCACCGGCGTCCCGATATCCGCTTGCGGATGATCGGTCAGGTCCACCGTGAGCATGTCCATGGAAACCCGCCCGATCAGCGGGCAGACCTGGCCGTCCACCAGCACTGGCGTGCCATTGGGCGCGAACTGCGGATAGCCGTCGGCATAGCCCATCGCCACCACGCCCACGCGGGTTGGCCGCTGCGCCACGAAGCGGGCCCCGTAGCCCACCGGTTCGCCGGCCGGCAGGTCGCGCACCGAGATGATCCGCGAGCGCAGCGTCATCACCGGGCGCAGCTGCGCCGTCAGCTCGGTGTCGTGCGGGAATGGGTTGGCGCCGTACAGCATCAGTCCCGGGCGCGACCAGTCGTTGCGCAGCGCCGGCCAGCCGAGCAGGCCGGGCGAATTGCGGATGCTGGTTTCCGCGCGCATGCCGCCGGCGGTGAGCGCGAAGGCCACCGCCTGTTCGTCGGTGCGGCTGCACTCCAGTTCGTCGGCGCGCGCCAGGTGGGTCATCAACACCACCGAGGCGATCTGCGGCAGTCCGTACAGGCGCAGCCAGGCGGCGCGGAAATCCTCCGGCGACAGGCCGAGCCGGTGCATGCCGCTGTCCAGCTTCAGCCAGATGCGCAGCGGCCGCGGGCTCTGGAAGTCGGCCAGCGCGCGCACCTGCTGCGGGGTGGACACCACCGTCCAAAGATCGTGCTCGGCGATCAGGGCCAGCTCGTCCTGCTCGAAGAAACCTTCCAGCAGCAGGATCGGCGCACGGATGCCGGCTTGGCGCAGTTCCAGTGCTTCTTCGATGCAGGCCACCGCAAAGCCGTCGGCTTCCGGCTCCAGCGCCTGCGCGCAGCGCACCGCACCGTGGCCATAGGCATCGGCCTTGACCACCGCCAGCGCCTTGCTGCCACCCAGCCGTTTGGCCAGTCGATAGTTGTGACGCAACGCGTCCAGGTCGATCAACGCTTGCGCAGGACGCACTACGCGGCCTCCCGCTGCGGGCGCGCGCTGCGCGGGGACAGGTAGCGGAACACGTCCAGCCCCTCGGTATCGATCTCCGGCGTGCGGCCCTGCATCAGGTCAGCCAGGTAACGTCCGGAGCCGCAGGCCATGGTCCAGCCCAGCGTGCCGTGGCCGGTATTGAGGAACAGGTTGGCGAACGGGGTGGCCCCCACCACCGGGGTGCCGTCCGGCGTGGCCGGGCGCAGGCCGGTCCAGAATTCGGCATTGGCCAGGTCGCCGCCGCCCGGATACAGGTCGTTGACGACCATTTCCAGGGTGGCGCGCCGGCGCGGATTCAGCGACAGGTCGAACCCGGCTACCTCGGCCATGCCGCCCACGCGGATGCGGTCGTCGAAGCGGGTCAGCGCGATCTTGTAGCTCTCGTCCAGCACCGTGGAGGTCGGTGCGCGCTGCGCATCGCGGATCGGAATCGTCAGCGAATAGCCCTTCAGCGGGTAGACCGGCAGGTGCAGGCCGAGCGAGAGCAGCATGTCGGCCGAATAGCTGCCCAGCGCCAGCACGTAGCGGTCGGCGGTCTCGATGCGGCCATCGATCTGCACACCGGTGATCTCACCGCCGGCATGCTGCAACCGCTCGATCTGCTGCCCATAGCGGAACTGCACCCCGGCCTGCGCGGCCAGCCCGGCCAGGCGCTGGGTGAACAGCCGGCAGTCGCCGGTCTGGTCCTCGGGCAGGCGCAGCGCGCCGGCCATCTGCGCACCGCCACCGGCCAGGCCGGGTTCGTACTGGGCGATCTGCGCCGGGCTCAGCAGCTCGTACGGCACCCCGTATTGCGCCAGCACCTCGATGTCCTGTGCGGCGGCGTCCAGCTGCTGCTGGGTGCGGAACAGCTGGGTGGTGCCAAGCTGGCGGCCTTCGAATTCGATGCCGGTTTCGGCACGCAATGCATTGAGGCAGTCGCGGCTGTAGTCGGACATGCGCACCATGCGCGCCTTGTTCACCGCATACCGTTCGGCGGTGCAGTTGCGCAGCATCTGGCTCAGCCACGCCAGCTGGCGCAGGTCGCGGGTGGGGCGGATCGACAACGGCGCGTGCTGTTCGAACAGCCACTTCACCGCCTTGCCGGGCACGCCGGGCGCGGCCCACGGCGAGGTGTAGCCGAACGACAGCTGGCCGGCGTTGGCGTAGCTGGTCTCCAGCGCCGCCGCCGGTTGGCGGTCGATGACGGTGACCTCGCAGCCGGCCTGGGCCAGATACCAGGCGCTGGTGGTGCCGATGACGCCACTACCGAGAATGAGCACCCGCATGTCGCTCTCCTGAAAGGGTATTCCCCCACAACCAGACGCGGTGGGAGACAGTTAGCCGCAGTATATTGCGATCCAGGCAGTGCGATTTCTGGAATCGGGCCGCCGTTGCAGTGAAACTTCCTGCCAAACCTTGTGGAGACGAAGCCCATGGCCACCCGCGCGCGCGAACTGGACAAGATCGACCGCAAGATCCTGCGCATCCTGCAGCAGGAAGGGCGAATTTCCTTCACCGAACTCGGCGAACGCGTCGGTCTTTCGACCACGCCGTGCACCGAACGCGTACGCCGGCTGGAGCGCGATGGCGCCATCACCGGCTACTACGCGCGACTGGACCCGCACTATCTCAAGGCCAGCCTGCTGGTGTTCGTGGAGATCAGCCTGGCCTACAAGTCCGGCGACATCTTCGAGGAATTCCGCCGCGCCGCCCTGAAGCTGCCCAACGTGCTGGAGTGCCACCTTGTCTCCGGCGATTTCGACTACCTGCTCAAGGCGCGCATCAGCGAGATGGCCTCCTACCGCAAGCTGCTCGGCAGCACCTTGCTGACCTTGCCGCATGTGCGCGAATCCAAGAGCTACATCGTGATGGAAGAGGTCAAGGAGACGTTGGCGTTGCCGATCGAGGGCTGAGATTCGGGATTGGAGATTGGGGATTGGCGGATGGTGCGTTGCAGGTCGCAGCGGTTGCGATGCCTGCTGGGAGAGCGCTGGAGGCAGGGGGTGGCTGGAACCAGCAGCGTTTGGCGACGCCTGATCGTTGTCGGGAGACCGGCAGTCACCATTGCGCCGCGCGGGCAAGTCGCCCACTGAATGCCCTGGACGCTGCACCGACGCGCGGTAGCGTGGCGGACGGTTGCGTGTGGCTGGCAGCGCAGCGGTCAGCGCACCACGCGCATGCCATCGCCGGCCGGCACTGCGTCGTAGTAGCGCCCGGTCTTGGTATCCAGCACCCGGTTGGGACCGGCTGGCTGCATGCCCTGCAGCAGCCGGCCATTGCGGTCGTAGACCATCGGCGTGGCCGTGGGCACCTGGCTGCCGGCCGGGGCAAGCGGCGTTGCCGCCGGGCCGCGTGCGGGAATGCTGGGTGCGGCCGGGCGCTGGCTCAGTTGGGAAGGCACCGGGCTCAAGGCATTGGACGGCTGCAGCGCACGCGGGGGCGCCACCTTGGGTTGCGACGGTGCCGGGGTGGCGATGGGCTGCAAGGTATTGGACGAGCGCGTGCTGGTGGCCGACTGCGCCGGCGCCGCGCCAGCCACGCCGAGCAGGCCGCACAGCAACACGCCGCGTATCGAGGAATGGATCGCCATGACAGGCACCGTGAGTGATCGTGTGTGGTTGATGGATGGGGGCGCAGCCAGGCGGCGGCAATGCAGGCGACCCACCGACGGATGAACGCTTTCGTTAGGCATGGTGGTTTCGCCCCGTGCCCTCACCCCAAACCCCGCTCCGCGCCCCGGCCCGCGCTTGCGGCGCGGGCGCTGCAAGGCACGCGCGCCAGTGGCGCGCAAGCTGTGCCTTCTCGCCTCGCGAGGAGAGAAGCTCTGTTGCGTGCTGCGATGGACGAGGCTGCAGTCCGGGTGCCGTCGTTGCACGAATGAACCGGTCCCTCCTTCTTCCCTTGGGACAGTGCCCCTTCATAGGGGAGAAGGGGGCGCGCAGCGCCCGATGAGGGTGCGTGCGAAGCCTCTGGCTCTCCGGTCGCAGGCGTGAGGTCCTGAACACGTCGAAGCGGTTGAACCACCCACCCCGCGCCCACATCACTGGGGCAGACGCCGGCACGCCGCCAGCGCGCGTATGCGAGAGCCCTATGAGCCAGTTCGACCTCACTCCGCCCTCCCCCGCCCAGCGCGAGGCCCTGATTGCCGGGCTCAGCGCCGAGGAACGACGCGTGCTGCTGCAGCATGGCACCGAGGCGCCGTTTTGCGGGGTGTTCCTGGACAACAAGCTGGAGGGCGTCTACACCTGCCGCCTGTGCGGGTTGCCGCTGTTCCGCTCCAGCGCCAAGTTCGACTCCGGCACCGGCTGGCCGAGCTTCTTCGCGCCCTACGCTGCCGCGCACGTGCGCGAGATCCGCGATACCAGCTACGGCATGATCCGCACCGAGATCGTCTGCGCGCGCTGCGACAGCCATCTGGGCCATGTGTTCCAGGATGGCCCGCCGCCGACCGGCGAGCGCCATTGCCTCAACTCGGTGTCGCTGGGCTTCACCGAACACGGCCAGCCGCTGCCCAACCCGCTGCAGCGCAACGGTGCCGAGGCGCAACCGGCCTGACATCGGCGCGGCTGCCCGGCCTGGGACGGCGCGGAGCCGGGCGCGAAGGCGTCCAGGCGCAGTGCACGGGCTGGCCCGGGTGGCGCAGCGCCGGCAGGATGGTCGCTGGCGCAGGCAGTATCAGGCCGGCACGCCGGCCCGTCGGATGCCATGTCCCGTTCCGATCGCCGCCACCCTGGCGGCGGTCACATCCAGGCAGGAGTACGCAGATGCACACGTCCTCACCCCTGATGCTCGCCGGCCTGCTGGCCGCTGCCCTCGCCGGTTGCAGCGCAGGCGGCCCGCCGCCTGCGGCGCAGACGCCCGGCCCCGCGGACGCGCCGTCCGCCGCCTCCGACAGCGGCTCCACCCGCCTGCCTCCGGCCGGCACCGACGCCAGCGTGACCGGCCCGCTGCCGCACCCCGGCCAGACGCCGGCACCGGCCGCGTCCGCAGGCCCGTCCCTTCCCGCCCAGGCGGTGGCCTGGCGCTGCGACCAGCGCACGGTCACCACCCGTTTCGATCCGGCCACCGATGCCATCCAGCTGACCCTGGAAGACCGCACGCTGATACTGCTCAGTGCGCAGGCGGCCTCCGGCGCGCGGTTTGCCGATGCCCAGGGCAACCAGTTCTGGGAACATGCCGGCGAAGCGACGCTGTCGCTGGCCGGCGGCGAGGCGGTCAAGTGCGTGCATGAGGCCGCCACGACAATCGGCTGAGTGTTCAGCTACAGCGCACATCTTCACGCCGTGCGCTTCAAGAATCGGCCGCGCAAGCCGAAACCACTAGCAACCCAAGTTTGCTCCCGGCTGCGCCATGCTCATCATCGTTGGCTTCATTGTTGTCATCGTCAGCGTCCTCGGCGGCTACGTGCTGTCGCATGGAAAGCTGGGCGCGTTGTGGCAGCCCTACGAGCTGATGATCATCGGTGGCGCGGCGCTGGGCGCGTTCCTGGTCAGCACGCCGGGCAAGATCGTCAAGGAAACGCTCAGCGGCATCATGGGCGTGTTCAAGGGCCCGCAGTACAAGTCCGAGGACTACAAGGACACCCTGAGCCTGATCTACGAGCTGTTGAACAAGGCCCGCCGCGACGGCTTCATGGCACTGGAAGACCATGTCGAAAAGCCGCAGGACAGCACCATCTTCGGCAACTATCCCAAGGTCGTGGCCGACCATCACCTGCTGGACTTCATCACCGACTGCCTGCGCCTGATGATCGGCAGCAACATCGAGCCGCACGAGCTGGAGCCGCTGCTCGAACTGGAACTGGAAAAACACCACCACGAAGCCCTGGCGCCGTCGCATGCGCTGAGCAAGGTGTCCGACGGCCTGCCCGGCTTCGGCATCGTGGCTGCGGTGCTCGGCATCGTGATCACCATGGGCTCGATCGGCGGCCCGATCGAGGAGATCGGCCACCACGTCGGCGCCGCGCTGGTCGGCACCTTCCTCGGCATCCTGCTGGCGTATGGCTTCGTGTCGCCGTTGTCGGCGGCGATGGAAGCGCGTGCCGAGCAGGACGGGCGCATCTACGAGGCGGTCAAGACCGCGCTGCTGGCCTGCCTGCGTGGCTACAACCCGAAGATCGCGCTGGAATTCGCCCGCAAGACCCTGCCCTCCAATGTGCGTCCGAGCTTCGGCGATTTCGAAACGCACCTGAAGACGATCAAGTAGGACCGCGGTCATGGCCGAGGGCAAATCCACCGTCATCATCCGACGGGTCAAGAAGGTGCAGGGCGGCGGCCATCACGGCGGCGCCTGGAAGGTGGCCTTTGCCGACTTCGTGACCGCGATGATGGCCTTCTTCCTGGTGCTATGGCTGATGGCGGCCACCACCAAGGAACAGCGTGCGGCGATCTCCGAATACTTCCGCAACCCCAGCCCCTTGTCCGGCAAATCGCCGGCGCCCTCGCCCGGCATGAACGGGCCCGGCGGCGCCAGCACCTCGATGATCAAGCTCGGCGGCACTGCCGACATGGCCAAGGGGCAGAAGGACGAGATGGGCCGCAAGCGCGACAACGCGGCCGACACCGACGTGGACAGCCGCGCCAAGGACAAGAAGCGCCTGGAAGCGCTGATGCAGGACCTGAAGGAAGCCATCGACAAGAGCCAGGCGCTGGAGCCGTTCAAGGACCAGTTGCTGCTGGACCTCACCCCCGACGGCCTGCGCATCCAGATCGTAGACAAGCAGAACCGCCCGATGTTCGATATCGGCCGCGATCAGCTCAAGCCGTACACGGTGGACATCCTGCGTGAGCTGGCCAGCTTCATCAACCAGGTGCCCAACCACATCAGCATCACCGGCCATACCGACACCACCGCCTACAGCAGCGATGCCGGCTACACCAACTGGGAACTCAGCGCCGACCGCGCCAATTCCGCACGGCGCGCGCTGGTGGGCGGCGGCATGTCCGATGCCAAGGTCACCCGCGTGGTGGGCCTGTCCTCGTCGGTCCTGTTCGACAAGAGCAACCCGCAGAATCCGGTGAACCGCCGCATCAGCATCGTGGTGATGACCCAGGACGCCGAGCAGGCCGCGCTGGCCGGCGCCGGCCAGGGCGTGGCGCTGGGCAAGCCGATTCCGGATGCGGACACCCATGTGCCCGACCTCAGCGGCGCGGCGGCCACCGGCACCGCAACCGTGGGCAAGCCCGCAGACGACGCCGTGCCGACCGCAACCGCCCCGGCCCCGGCGGCGACGGCCGCCGCCACGCCGCGTCCTGCCGCCCCGCAGGTATCCACCAGCGCCCAGGTGGCCTCGGCCGCCGCGCTTGCCAGGGCCGCCGAAGCGGCCGTGGCCGCGCCGCGGGTGGCGGTGGAAGGCTCACCGTCGGCACAGTAAGCCTTCGGCGCGGCGGCTGGTGCAGCTATTGAGTCGCCTGCATCGCCCGTCGGCCGTGGCTGGCGGCAGATGCCAGCCGGGCACACCCGGTTGGCGACCACATCGGATCCAGACCGAACCGGTGCCGCGGTCGCGATGATCGGCCGCGCCGGTGCTGCCTCGATCCGGGCGCTGCTGCGCGCGCACGCACCCCCTCATCGCATCGTGCGGCGCACGCTCTAGAATGGCCGGCCATTCCCAGCGTCGAGAACACCGTGTCCCGCAATTCCAAGGCCAAGCGCGACAAGCGCAAGAAGCAGCAGCCCAAGCGCCCCTTCGTCCGTCTGGGCCAGGCGCCCCAGGTCGTCAACCATGCCGTGCTGCAGGACGCCGAAGGGCGCGTCGTGGCCGCCATCGGCCTGCAGGGCGGCAGCGAGTGGATGCTGTCGATCGGCAGCCAGACCATGGGCAGCGCCGACAACCCGGTGCCGATGCTGGCCATGCTCAAGCACCTGGCCAACCTGCAGGAAGCCGAAGGCAAGACCATCTCGCTGGACTATTCGACCCAGCTGCAGCAGATGATCGACGACCTGGCCGCCGACGAAGGCCAGACCGCCGAGGAATACCTGAGCAAGCTGGTGTCCGAGTTCCAGAACGCCGAGGCCGATGAGGACGGCGACGAAGACGCCGAAGGCGAGGCAGGCGACGACGGCAGCGAGGCCGTGGCCGACGCCACCGCTGGCGAGCACGCAGGCAGCGACGCCGAAGACGCCGGCGACAACGCCGCCGACGAAGCGACGGACGAGGCCAGCGACGACAGCGCCGGCAAGAAGCCCAAGACCTCCAAGAAGAAGGCCTGACCCGGCCGATGGCCGTCTACGTCGACGATGCGGTGCACCTGTGGCGCGAGCAGCGCTGGGCGCACCTGCTCGGCGACACCCTGGACGAGCTGCATGCCATGGCGGCGCGGTTGGGCATTCCCCGCCGCGCCTTCCAGAACAAGCTCAGCGGCGCGCACTACGACGTGCCCGCCCCGCTGCGCGCCAAGGCGATCGCCCTGGGCGCCATCGCCATTTCCCGCCACACCGACCGCGCACGGCTCAAGGCATTGATCGCCAACGCTCGCGCGCAGGCCCGTGGCGAGCGCCCCTGAGCGCGCGATGTGGCCGGATCCCGTGTCCGTCACAAAGCGCGCCCAAAGACATCGCCAGCCCACCGATACCGTCGTTTGAGACGCTGTCGCATCGCTAGCACTGCGAAAGAACCAGGTAGACGGTTCCTGCCGATACCTGGGCCTGTCACTATTGCGATGCAGCTGTGGAGAGTCGTCGTGCCTGTTCGTGCCCCTGCCCCCGAAACGTTGCCGTTGGTGTCCGTCGCCGTGCTGGAAGACGATGCTTTGTTGCGTGAGGACATCCTCATGCCTGGACTACGCGCGTTCGGCTTCCGGGTCAGCGGCGCCGGTACCGCCGGCGAGCTGTATCGACTGATGCTGGAGCAGGCCTTCGATCTGGTCGTGCTCGACCTGGGTCTTCCTGACGAAAGCGGATTGAGCGTGATCACGCATCTGCGCGCGTTGTTCGCCGGCCTGGGGATCGTGGTGCTGACCGGCAACCGTGGCCGCGGCGACCACGTGCGCGCCCTGCATGGCGGTGCCGATGCCTTCCTGCGCAAGCCGGCCGATCCGGAAATCCTCGCGCTGACCCTGCGCAACCTGGCCAGGCGTCTGCAGCCGGTTGCCAGCGTCTCGCCGCCCAGACCGGCCTGGCGACTGGAGTCGGACGGCTGGTGCCTGCTGGCGCCGGACGGGCGCATCATGGTGCTCACCGCGCTGGAGCGCCGCCTGATGCGTTGCCTGGATGCACAGCGCGGCCAGGCGGTGGAGCGCGAGGCCCTGGTGTCGGCACTGGAAGCGGACACCGGCGAGTTCGATCTGCACCGTCTGGAGATGCTGATCCACCGCCTGCGGCGCAAGGCCACGCGCATCACCGCCGAGCAGGGGCCGGCACTGCCGTTGTTGTCCTCGCGTGGAATGGGCTACCTGCTGGCCGATTGAAGCGCCTGCGGCGGCTGTGCCAGCGGCAACTGCAGGCACAGGCAGGCACCGCCCTGCGCCGCGTTGCCCGCCGTCACCTGCCCGCCGGCAGCCGCCAGAATGCCCTGGACCACCGACAGGCCCAGACCGGTGCCCTTGCCCAACGGCTTGGTGGTGTAGAACGGTTCGAGTACGCGTTCCAGCAGGTGCGCGGCGATCCCCGGGCCGGAGTCGCACAGGCGCAGCCACACCATCTGCTGACGTTGTTCGCCCTCGATGCGGAACACGCCCTGCCCGTCCATGGCATCGCGTGCGTTGGCGGCGATGTTGAGCAGGACCAGTTCCAGATCGTCGCGATCCATGCGCACCCAGAGCGGCGGCCCGTCGTCGATGCCGAGCAGGCGGATCTCGTGGCCGAACAGTTGGCGCAGGGTCGGCTCGGACTCGCGCAAGGCCGCGCGCGCGTCGAACAGCGTCGGCACGCCGGGTTCGGCACGCCCGAAATTGAGGATCCGGCGGCTGACCGTCAGCGCACGCCGCGAGGCGGCCTCGATACTCTCCAAGGTCTTGAGCAAGGGCGCTTCGCCATAACCCTCCAGGGCCTCGCGCTGCTGCGCATAGCCGATGATCACGTTGATCAGGTTGTCGAAGTCGTGGGCGACGCCGGCCGCCAGTCGCCCGAGCGCTTCCATCTTCTGGGTATGGATCAGCTGCTCCTGCACGCGCTCGCGTTCGGCCATCTCTTCCAGCAGCCGGCGGTTGAGCTGCTCCAGCTTGCGCCGCCGCTGTTCCGATTCGCGCAGGCTCTCGCGCAAGGCGGCGATGGTGCGGTCCAGGATCAGGGTGATCAGCAGATACGCGCCGAGGGTGATGGCGGCCAGTGCGATGTTGCCGCGCACCGAGCGCCAGGGCACCGGCCAGATCGCCTGTGCCAGCCCGCCCAGCGTGCACACCGCTGCCAGCAACAGGAATACGCGCCATAGGTCGCGCCGCCCGAGCACCATGCCGGTCAGCACCAGCGCCAGCAACGGCATCGGGTTGGTCAACAGGTCGTACAGGTCGGCACGGACGTAAGTAACCAGCACGCCGGCCAGGGTGGCCGCCACATAGATCCGCACCGCCATCGCCGTGTCGCCACGCCGGATTCGCCACATGCCCACCAGCGCGCCAGCGGCGCTGGACAAGGCGCCCACGACCGCCAGCAACAGGTCGGTCCGGCTCAACAGCCGCTCCACCCCGGCCACGTAGAAGAACAGCCCGATATCGCCGGCGACGTAGACCACCGTGGCCGCCAGCAGCACCTGCAGGAACGCCGCGTGGCGGCGATCGCCCGGATCGTCCCCCGCCGGTGCGGTCAGCCACTGCGTTGCGGTGAGGAACTTCACGGGATCCGGAAAAGGCGGCCTCTACGGCTGCCCATCCTCACATTCGCGGTGAGTGGATGCAATCGTCGTTTGGTGACACGTCGGATCGCACGTGACAACTTTTTGACGCACGCGACAGGCAGCTTCCAGAGACCCGGCACAACACGGGGATGCATCGGACTCGGGTTGCAACCGTCTTTCCTCCCAACCGTTTCAGGGGATATCGATGAGCTACCTGATGGACAATCGTCCGGGCCTGCGTCCGGCCCAGTCTTCCCTTCCCGGCGCCAGCGTTCGTGGTACCGGGCCCCAATGCATGCTGCACCGCGCCCTGCTGACCGCCATGCTGCTGTCCGGTGGCGTTTCCGCCGCCCAGGCACAGGCCATTGCAACCGCCCAGGCGCCGGCCACGGCGACGCAGCCTACCGCCGTCGTCTCGCTCCAGGAGGTGCCCAGCGACGAGGCCGCCGCCGAGACCGTCGACGCCGACAGCGGCAAGCAGGTGCACATCGTCGGCGGCAGCGACCCGGCCGAGGATGTCGGGGCATTTGCCAGCGACCCGTATGCCGTGGCGATCGGCGAAGCCAGCAATGCCCTGGCCGAAGGCGGCGTGGCCCTGGGTGCCGGCGCCACGGTGACCGGGCAGTTCGCATTGGCCGCCGGCTATGCGGCCACGGCGACCGGCCAGTCCGCGGTCGCCATCGGCGGTACCACCCAGGTCTTCGACTACAACGAGGCGGGCGAGATCATCGGCAGCCACGACGAGTCCACCGAGGCGAACGGCTTTGGCGCCATCGCGCTCGGTGGCGGCGCCAAGGCGAGCGAGGCGCTGTCGACTGCGCTGGGAAGCGGCAGCGAGGCGCGGGCGGTGCAGAGCACCGCGCTGGGCTACCGCGCACGCGCATTTGCCGAAGGCGGCACCGCCGTCGGCGGCTTGTCGGTGGCCTCAGGCATGCTGAGCACCTCGCTGGGCTACTTTGCGCGCGCGACCGGCGACAGCACGGTGGCGATCGGCATCAACGCGCTCGCCAGCGGCACCGACAGCGTGGCGATCGGCGGAGTCAGCACGGCGGCGGCCGAAGCCGGCAACAGCAGCGGCATCGCCGCCGCCACCGGCACTGGCGCGATCGCGCTGGGCGCCGGTGCCCAGACCCAGTCCGACTACGCGGTGGCGATCGGCTACAACGCCAACGTGTTCCCCAACCAGCCCGGCAACACCAATGCGGTGGCAATCGGCCACAGTGCCGGGACCTTCGCGGCCAATACCGTTGCCCTGGGCGCCTTTGCCCTGAGCGCGGAGGTGGACGCGATCGCGCTGGGTCACAGCGCGGTGAGCCATACCGTCAACAGTGTCGTGCTGGGCGCGCGCGCCGAGAGCTCCTGGTTCAATCCCAACAGCACCGCCCTCGGCGCCGATACGCGTACCGATGGCGTGGACGCCACCGCCATCGGCTACGGCGCCAAGGTCGGCGACTGGGTCGACGACGCATGGAACCGCGCACCCAGCAGCGCGGTCGCGCTCGGTGCCTACTCGCACGCCACGCGCAGCAATACCGTTTCGGTTGGCGATGTCGCCGCCGGGCTGACCCGCCAGATCACCAGCGTTGCGGCCGGCACCGAGGACAACGACGCGGTCACGCTGGCGCAGTTGCGCAGCGTGGCGTCCGCACTGGGCAGCGATGGCGTGTTCGATGGCAACGGCAACCTGTTGAGCGGCAGCTATCTGATCCAGGGCCGCAGCTACACCGACATCGGCGGTGCGATGGGCGCCGTCGATACCGCCCTGAGCGCCTTCGACGGACGCCTCAGCGGCCAGCAGGCAGGCACCGCCGGCAACGTGGCGGTCGGCGGCGACCGTCAGGCCCCGGTGGTGGGTAGCGGCACCAATGCGGTGGCGATCGGGTCGGCAGCCGTTGCCAATGGCGAAAACGGCCTGGCCGTAGGCGCTGCGGCACTGGCTTATGGTCCGCAGGACACCGCACTGGGGGCCAATGCCAAGGTCAATGCGGACGGCAGCACGGCGGTGGGCGCCAACAGCAACATCGCGACGGCTGCCACCAACGCGGTCGCGGTGGGCGAGAGTGCCAGTGTGCAGGCCGCCTCCGGCACAGCGCTGGGTCAGGGCGCGCAGGTCGCGGCCGACAATGCCGTGGCGATCGGCCGTGGTGCCGTCGCCGACCGTGCCAACACGGTCTCGGTGGGCAGCGCCGGCGCGGAGCGGCAGATCAGCAACCTCGCTGCCGGCCGCGCCGATACCGACGCCGCCAATGTGGCCCAGGTCTCTGCCGGCGACGCGCGTACCCTGAGTTCGGCCAACAGCTATACCGACAGCCGCGTCTCTGCGTTGAGCGACAGCTTCACCCAACTGCACGACGACAACCTGCGCCGCTTCCAGAGCATGGACCGGCGCATCGATCGGATGGGGGCGATGAGCTCGGCCATGCTCAACATGGCCGTCAACGCGGCCGGCACGCAGAGCGCACGCGGACGCATCGCGGTGGGCGCCGGCTTCCAGAGCAGCGAGCGTGCGTTGTCGATCGGCTATGCCCGCAAGGTCGGCGAGCGCGGCTCGTTCAGCCTCGGCGGCGCCTTCAGCGGCAGCGACGCCTCCGCAGGCCTGGGCTTCGGCGTGGACCTGTAGGCCCGCCGCTCGCTGCGCTCCCTCCTTCGATCGATTCCCTTCTCGAGATTTCCTCATGAACGATGCTTCGCTGCCGCTCCGGACCCTGCTCCTGAGCGCCGTACTCGCCACCGCGCCCTTTCAATCGCACGCCGCCAACAACGATCTGCAACTACGCGGTGTGTCCGGCGCGGATGTCCCCACCGCCACACGTTTCACCGGCCGCCTGATCGTCAGATACCGCGACACGGTCGGCTCCGACAACGCGCGGCTGGCGATCGTGTCCACGGCCGCGCGGCGCGCCAATGTGCTGCGCACCGCCGCCGGCGCCAGCCGCGCTGCTCCGGTCAACGCACGCGTGCTGCGGCGTACCGGTACCGGCGCGAGCCTGCTGCGGATCGCCGACACCTTGAGTCCAGCCGAACAGGACAACCTGTTGCGCGAGCTGCGTGCCGATCCGGCAGTGGACTACGCGCAGTTCGATCGGATGATGTACGCGGTGGACAACCTGGCCGGCCCTGTCGCCGCCGCCCCTGCGGCAACCACCCCGCCCAACGATCCCCGCTATGCCAACTTCCAGTGGCATCTGCAGGACGGTCCTGGCGGCATCCGCGCACCGCAGGCGTGGCCGGCCTCCACCGGGGCAGGCACGGTGGTGGCGGTGCTGGATACCGGTATCCTGCCCGATCATCCGGATCTCAAGCACGACGATCACATCCTGCCCGGCTACGACTTCATCAGCAGCGCCTTCATCTCGCGCCGCCCGACCGACGAACGCGTCCCCGGCGCACTGGACATGGGCGACTGGCTGGAAGAGAACAACGCCTGCTTCCAGCCACCCAGAGACAGCTCCTGGCACGGCACCCACACCGCCGGCACCATCGGCGAACTGACCAACAACGGCATCGGCGGCGCCGGTGTCGCCCATGACGCGCAGATCCTGCCGATCCGTGTCCTGGGGCATTGCGGCGGCTCGGGCTCGGACATCGCCGATGCCATCCTGTGGGCGTCCGGCGGGCATATCGACGGCGTGCCCGACAATACCCACCCCGCCGAAGTGATCAGCCTGAGCCTGGGCGGCCCAGGCAGTTGCGATCCCAATACCCAACGGGCGATCGACGGCGCCGTGGCCAACGGCAGCGTGGTGGTGGTCGCAGCCGGCAACGACACCAGCAATGCCGCGCAATTCAGTCCGGCGAGCTGCCGCAATGTCATCAACGTGGGCGCCACCCGCATCACCGGCGGGATCGCCTTCTACTCCAATTTCGGCACCAGCGTGGATCTGGCCGGCCCGGGCGGCGGCGGACCCGAAGACCCGGGCAACAATCAGTGGGACGGCTTCGTGCTGTCAGCCGGCTACAGCGGCAAGACCACGCCGACGTCCGGCGACTACACCTATGTCGGCCAGGCCGGCACCTCGATGGCCACGCCGCATGTGGCCGCCGTCGCGGCCCTGGTGCAGAGCTATCTGGCCGGCGCCGGCAAGGCGCCCTTGACCCCGGCGCAACTGGAAACCCTGCTGCGGCAGACCGCCCGCCGCTTCCCGGTCGCCCCGCCGATCAGCACACCGATCGGCAGCGGCATCGTGGATGCCGCCGCGGCGCTGGACTATGTGCAGAACAACTGCATCGGCACGGGCTGCCCGCCCGTCACCCAGCCGCTGAGCAACCGCCAGCCCCTGACCGCGCAAAGCGTGGGCGAAGGCGACCAGTTGGTCTACAGCTACACCGCCACCGCCGGCAGCGCGTTGAACCTGCTCAGCTTCGGCGGCGGCGGCAATGTCGCCATGTACGTGAAGTTCGGCGAGCAACCCACCGCCGCCAGTTACGACCTGCGGTCGGTGCGCACCGGCAGTGCGCAGACGATCCGATTGGCGGCGCCGCAGGCGGGCACCTACTACATCACCCTGATCGGCGGCGCGGGTGGCTTCAACAACATCTCGTTGATGGCGCGTCAATAACGGCAACAGGCCGGCCGGCGGCAGGCGATGCCGTCGGCCGGTCGTTCGTCAGAACGCCTCGTTGCCCAGCCGTACTTCGACCCCGAGCAACGAGGTCAGTGCCAGCATCGCATCGTCGTCGCGGCTGAGTGCGATCCAGCCGGCATACGCGTCGCCGCCGGTGTTCCAGTTCCACAGCGAGTACCCGTGTTCGCGCAGGCGATCGAAGGCTACCGCCATCAGGTCGGGCACGTCGAGATTGCTGGCGAAGTCTTCGTCGTCCAGGTCGCCGCCCCAGTCGATGCGCAGGTTCCAGCGCGCGCCCAGTTCGTCGATGGCGGCGACGAACGAATCGGCATCCTTCCAGTCGACGTAGAAGCCCGAGCGCCAGTCGATGACGTCCTTCAGCGTCCACAGCCAGGCGTCGTCGCCGTCGTCGTCTGCCTCGGCCTGCGCTTCGCGCCAGGCATCGAACTGACCCAAGGCGGTGTCTTCGTCGCCGGGGTTGATCAGTACCAGCAGGTTCCAGATCCGCGCCGGATGGTCGTCGACATCGTCTTCGTCGCCTTCCGGCGGCAGGCCTTCGTCGTCTTCGTAGTCGGCACTGTTGTCGGGCATCACGGTCTCGATCGAGAATTGCAGATGCGCAGTGTGAGGCCTGACGCGGCGCAAGCAAACCGGCCGCCGCCCTCCCTCGCGCGCGCAGGGCTGGTCTTCCCGGCGCAGGCCCGTATCCTGTGCGGCCGAAGACCGCCATCCCGGCCGGTCATGACGCCTTTCCCATGAGCGATACCCCTCCCGATCACCTGGCCATCGATGCCCGCAGCCCGTTCCACGATGCCGATGCCCTCAACCGCGGCGTCGGCGTGCGCTTCAACGGTGTCGAACGCGACAACGTGGAGGAATACTCGGTCAGCGAAGGCTGGATCAAGGTGCAGGTCGGCAAGGCCCGCGACCGCCGGGGCAACCCGATGACGATGAAGGTCAAGGGCGAGGTGGTGGCCTACTTCCTGGACACCAAGCACGACGCCAAGCCTGCTGACGCGTAAGAGCGGCTGACCAAACGACTTCACACTGTTCCATTGCAGAGCTGCTGAGCGGCGAGTTTGCTGCAGGGTACTTGCCCGCCCACCATCGCGGGCCACGCTGCGAGTACGTCCTTGCAAGCTCTTACGCGGTATCCATGCCGCGTAAGGTCCCGCGACGGTAGGCGGGCAAGCACCTGTCGAGAGTGTCGGTCCGCAGGGCTCAGGCAAAGCAATCGACCAACTTTCCAGCGCGGCGCCGTCGACCCGCTCAACGTTCAACCTGGACCTCTGGCCGCATCCATCAAACTGCGGCCGACAAAAAACACTGCCTTCACCACTCAAGCCTTGAGCCGATAGCCGCTGCGAAAGATCGCCGCCACCACGCCCAGGCACACCAGCAGGAACAGGAACGTCATGCCGGTACTCACCGCGATATGCACGTCGGCCTTGCCGTAGAAACTCCAGCGGAACCCGCTGATCAGGTACACCACCGGATTGAACAGGGTGACCTTCTGCCACAGCGGCGGCAGCATGTTGATCGAATAGAAGCTGCCACCCAGGAAGGTCAGCGGCGTCACCACCATCAGCGGAATCACCTGCAGCTTCTCGAAGCCATCGGCCCAGATGCCGATGATGAAACCGAACAGGCTGAAGGTCAGCGCGGTGAGCACCAGAAAGCCCAGCATCCACACCGGGTGGGCGATCTCGTAGGGCACGAACAGCCGCGCGGTGAGCAGGATCAACAACCCCAGCATCACCGACTTGGTCGCCGCCGCACCCACGTAGCCGATCACGATCTCCCACCATGCCACCGGCGCGGACAGCACCTCGTAGATCGTGCCGGCCCAGCGCGGCATGTAGATGCCGAACGAGGCGTTGGAGATGCTTTCGTTGAGCAGCGACAGCATCACCAGGCCGGGGATGATGTAGGCACCGTAGCTGATGCCGTCGATATCGCCCATGCGCGAGCCGATCGCCGCACCGAACACCACGAAGTACAACGAGGTCGACAACACCGGCGAGGCGATCGACTGGGTGAGCGTGCGGAACGCGCGCGCCATTTCGAAACGATAGATCGCAGCGATCGCATGCAGGTTCATGCGCGCACCTGCGCATTGCGTGCGCCATGCACGAGATTGACGAAGATCTCTTCCAGTGAACTCTCGCTGGAATGCAGGTCCTTGAAATCGATTCCGTGCTCGTTGAGCCGTCGCAGCAACGCGCCGATGCCGGTCTGCTCGGCCTGCGTATCGAAGGTGTAGATCAGGCTGTTGCCATCGGCCGTCAGTTCCAGCGGCAGGTCCGCCAGCGTGGCGGGCACTGCCTGCAGCGGCGATTGCAGGCTCAAGGTCAGCTGTTTCTTGCCGAGCTTGCGCATCAGGGTGTGCTTGTCTTCCACCAGCACCAGCTCGCCGCGATTGATCACCCCGACGCGGTCGGCCATGTCTTCGGCCTCTTCGATGTAATGGGTGGTCAGGATGATGGTGGTGCCCTGCTCGCGCAGGCGGCGCACCATCTGCCACATGTCGTGGCGCAGTTCCACGTCCACCCCGGCGGTGGGCTCATCCAGGAACAGGATGCGCGGCTCGTGCGCCAGCGCCTTGGCGATCAGCACGCGCCGCTTCATGCCGCCGGAGAGCGTGGAGATCTTGCTGTTGCGTTTTTCCCACAGCGACAGCTCGCGCAGGATGGTTTCCAGGTACTGCGGGTTGGCCGGCTTGCCGAACAGCCCGCGGCTGAAACGTACCGTGGCCCACACCGTTTCGAACGCATCGGTGGCCAGCTCCTGCGGCACCAGCCCGATGCTGGCGCGCGCGGCGCGGTAGTCGCGCACGATGTCGTGGCCGTCGGCCAGCACGGTACCGGTGCTGGGGTTGATCAGCCCGCAGACGATGCTGATCAAGGTGGTCTTGCCGGCACCGTTGGGGCCGAGCAGCGCGAAGATCTCCCCGCGCTGGATCTGCAGATCCACCTGCTTGAGCGCCTGGAACCCCCCGGCGTAGGTCTTGCTCACTCCCTGGATGGACACGATGGGCGTCATGGGCTGTGCACGGCAACGATGAGCGCCACAGGGTAGGCCGCGTGCCGTGACGATGGGAGGGGGTCTGGTGGGATGGTGTCTCCCGCGCCGGGATTTGCCTGTTGCCTGGTGCTTTGTGTCTGGTGGACAACAAGACCCACAGGCTGCGCGTCGCGTCCGCTCGAGGGCTACGATGCTCAACTCCTGGTGGCGCACGCTGTCGTAGAAGCGCACCCGGGCGCGACGGGCTGTCCAGAGAATGCGTCTCGCCTCCTACCGCAGCCGTGGTCATCGCCATGGCCGCTGCGATTTCCGATTTCTCTAGCCGGCACGTCCAGAGGTGTATCGGGACAGCCCTGTCGCGCCCGGGTGCGCTCCTACGGCAATAAGGTCATTGCCCGGGCTTTTGCTTTTGCTTTTACGAATCCCGATTCCCGAATCCCGAATCCCGCGCGTCAGCGCGCTCAAGCGCGCTTGCGCGACTCGATCAGATCCAGGTTCCGCACCAGCCGCCGCGACAGGTCGTCGGAAATCTCGCGCCGCCGGGCCAGCTTGAACAGTTCGTTGCGCTCGGCCACCAGCGCGGTGTGGCGGAACTGACGCAAGGCCTGATCGAAGGCACCGGCCTCTTCCGGATCGGTCTCGGCCATGTCCACCGCGCCCAGCTTGCGCTGGTAGCGCTGGCTGACCTGGTTGGCGGCGGCGTTGTAGCGCTCGGCATGCGCACTGTCTTCCACCAGCCGCTGGCGCAGCTTTTCCACCGCCTCCAGCGCCGCTTGCGAGGCCGCCTTGATCGCCAGGTCTTCCTTCTGTTGCTCGTCTTCTTCTTCCGGCAATTCCAGCCCGCGCAGCAGGCGCGGCAGCGCGACACTGGCCACCAACAACGACACCAGGATCACCGAGGCCGCCAGGAAGATCGCCAGCTGGCGGGCCGGAAACGGCGAACCGTCCTGCAGGACCAGCGGCAGGGTCAGCACGCCGGCCAGGGTGATGGCGCCGCGCACGCCGGCCAGCGACACCGCCACCACGATCCGCCACGGCGGGCTCACATGCTGCTCGCCGCGGCGTTGCGCCTTGAAGATGTTCCAGCGCAGCGACAGCCACACCCAGACGAAGCGCAATGCCATCAGGCTGGTGCTGATGGTGGCCACGTACACCGCCAGCCACCACGGATTGAGATGACCGGCCTCCTGCACGCTGCGCACCGCACCATCCAGGATGCCCGGCAGCTGCTCGCCCAGCAGCACGAAGATGATGCCGTTGAAGGTGAACTGCACCGTGTCCCACACCGCCGAGCGCTGCAGGCGCATGTTGCCCGGCGCGTTGCCGGCCATTTCCACGTAGCTCATGGTGATGCCGGCGGCCACCGCGGCCAGGATGCCGGAGGCATGAAAGGCTTCGGCCAGCAGGTAGGCGGCGAAGGGCGTGAGCAGGTTGACCAGGATCGCCGAGCCGGGCTCTTCGCCGAAATGCCGCCAGATCCAGCCCTGCACCCGGCTCAGGCCGAACGTCGTCGCCACACCCAGTCCCAGCCCGGCCAGCGCTACCCAAAGGAAGGTCAGCGAAGCGGTCGCCACCGAGAAGGTGCCGGTGAGCACCGCGGCCACGGCGAACTGGAAACACACCAGGCCGGAGGCGTCGTTGAGCAGCGACTCGCCCTCCAGGATGTGCATCAGCCGCTTGGGAATCGGCACCTTGGAGGCGATCGACGACACCGCAACGGGATCGGTCGGCGAAATGATCGCCGCCAGCGCGAAGGCCACCGCCAGCGGCATGGCCGGGATCAGCCAGTGAATCAGGAAGCCGGCACCGATGACGGTGAAGATCACCAGCCCCAGCGCCAACTCCAGGATCGCGCCCTTGTCGCGAAACAGGCCCTGCTTGGGAATGCGCCAGCCATCGAGAAACAGCAGCGGCGGCAGGAACAGCAGGAAGAACAGTTCCGGTTCCAGCTCGTGCCCTGCATCGAACACGCCGGAGACCACCGCGCCCAGCGCGATCTGCACCAAGGGCAACGGCAGCGAGAACGGCAGGATGCGGATCAGATAACCGCTGGCCGCGACCGCCAGCAACATGGCGAGGACGACATCGATCGAATGCATGCAAAACCCGGAAGATAAAGATGGCCGCGCGTCGCACCGTCCATGGCGACGCCAGGCAACGCACCTACGGGAACATACCGGTTTGCAACCGGTGATGAAACCGCCGCTGCCGCACGCGCTGCGCCTGGGGCTGCGTTGCAAGCGGGCACCGGGCGTCACCTGCATGCCGTGGCTGGCATCGGATCCCATGGCTTTGAGTGGGCGCCACTGGACACTGGCCTGATTGCGCGCGCGCCCCGGGTCGTGCGGTGCCATGCACGCGTCGTCTTCGCCGCCAGCGTCGGCGACGCTGGCGTGAGCAACCAGCGCAGTTGCAAGGTCCGATCAAGCGATCGGATCGCCGTGCAGCGCAAGCCGCCATGTCTGCGTTCACCCGGCGCTATCGCGCCGCGTGGTCTCGCCGGTTCGCACGGCTGCGCGCGGCTCACCGTGATTGACCGATCACTGCGCGATGGACCTGCTTCAGGGCAGCACCTGCTCGAGGGGCACGCGCTCGCTGCAGAACCCGGTACGCCGAGCGCGCGCGTGACCAGCCGCCGTTGCAGACAGGACCACACCACCAACATGGGACTCACGCACGCCAGCGCCGACCGGCACCAGCACCGCCTTCGCAAGGCATGTGCATGGCGGGATCAGGTGTGCCGGGCAGGCGTGTGCCTGCTCTGCTTCGCAGGCAGCGCAGCCTGTACCGGGACCACAAAGCTGGCCTCATGCAGGACCAGCCTGGAATCGTAATGCTCCACCGTGACCTTGACCGTCCTGACCTTCTTCGCAAAGGCGAACGGCCACCGCGCCTTGATCATCTCCTGCCCGACCTTGCGGCCATCGACGTCCTCCACCAGCGCGCTGCGCACCGGATAGCTGCCTGAGCCGACATTCTCCGAATCGTTCGCATCGACCATGCCGAGATGGGCCTTTGAAAACGCCAGCGTCGACGGCTCGCCATTGGTGAAGTTGGCGCTGTCGTCGAAGCCCAGATTCCTGTAGCGGTACGTCAATATCACCACCTGCCTGGGCATCCAGGCGCCGCCACCATCGTCGCGCAGCCTGACGTTGGCAACGCGCACCGAATCGACAGTGAATTCCCATTCCCCCGGAACGCGCCATTGCTGGTGCGGCCGATAGCTAGCAGCGGCGGGCGCCTGTGCAGCAGCGGTTGGCTCCTGCGATCCCATCGCGGCCCGCGCAGCACCTGACAGCACCAGGCAAGCTGCGGCCAGACAGGCGGCGAGAACGGGTGTGGTGCGATGCGGTGGTGTCGAGGTCATTTCAGACGAGCCTCGTTCGATGAGACATGTGGGGTGAACGAGATTACGTTCGACGTGATGACCGCATTTGCATGGAAGCGAACATCGGTACGACTTCCGGGGTCCGCCGGCATGCCTGCAACCAGACGCCAGCGCATTGCTTGAGAAGATCCACCGCATTGCACGTGGCATCTGGTCGAACGGGCCACAGCGCAGCGGTTTGCCATATGCACGTGCAGAGCAGCGCGCCAGGTGCAGTGCAACATAAGGCCCATGTGAACAGCCGTGACGCTGCATCCCCCCGAACGCACGTGGCCCAAGGCCGACCTGACGCCATGCCATGGCCGGCAGCGAGCCCAGACAGAAACTCGATAAAGTAAAGATCGCGTGATGCATCCGGCGCGCATCTTGCGGCGTATCAGGGTCTACGGTCGCCAGCCGGCGCCCGCCTACCCAAAGGATCGCTGCCTCATGAAGACCTCATTGAAGTCGCTTGCCATTGCCGCCGCCATTGCCCTCACCAGCGCAACGGCACCGGTGTACGCCGCCTCCAACCCGATGGTGGGCGGTGCGCCGATGCTGGCCACCAAGGACATCGTCGACAACGCGGCCAACTCCAAGGATCACACCACCCTGGTCGCCGCGGTCAAGGCCGCCGGCCTGGTCGAGACCCTGAAAGGCCCAGGCCCGTTCACCGTCTTCGCTCCCACCAATGCCGCCTTTGCCGCATTGCCGGCCGGCACTGTCGATACGCTGTTGAAGCCCGAATCCAAGCCCACCCTGACCAAGGTACTCACCTACCACGTGGTGCCGGGCAAGGTGGATGCGGCCTCGCTGATCGCCAAGATCAAGGCCGGCGGCGGCAGCGCCATGCTCACCACCGTGCAGGGCGAATCGCTTACCGCAAAGCTCAACGGCAAGAAGGTCACCCTGACCGATGCCAAGGGCAATACCGCCACCGTCACCACTGCCGACGTCATGCAGAGCAATGGCGTGATCCACGTGATCGACAAGGTCTTGATGCCGTAAACCCCGCATGCAGTCGCCCGGTCAGTGCGACCGGGCGATCGCCCTTGGCGGCAATCGAGCAACGTGTCATGCAGGGGCGCCCGGGCCCGCGCAAAGCGTCATTGGGATGCCTTCTCGCGTGCCTGGACGCCCCTGCACCTCAGCGGCACCTGCCTCATGCGGTTGCTTGCCTTGCGCAAGGCCCCGCCAGCGCAGGCTGCACATCACCGCAACGCGGCGGTGACGGAACACGCGGCGTGCCGCGCGTCCCCTTGGTGTCAATCGAGCAGCGACACCGTGCGCGTGCGCATGCACGCGCATCTTTTTGACCAGGCGTTCTTGTGTCGCCAGGCGTCCTCGGAGCGCCTCCACGCGCCGTTGGTCCTCGTCTAAGCGGTGTGGGCGCCACGCGCTGGCGCTGCGCCGGGCGCCGAAAGCAATTGGCGCAGATCCTCCACGAAGCCGCGATAGCCCTCCTCCCGCGCCGCCTCCGATCCCTGCCGCAGCACCCAGGACGGATGCACGGTCGTCAGTACCGGCGTGCCATCGTCCAGGCGCAGCCACTGCCCGCGCTCCTGCATCAGCCGAAACCTGCTGCCCAGCACCGCCTGTGCCGCGGTAGCGCCCAGGCAGACGATCTGCGCGGGACGCAATTGGGCACGCTCGGCCTGCAACCAGCCGCTGCAGGCCTGCACATGCGTGCGCTCGGGGTTGCGATGCAGGCGGCGCTTGCCGCGTTGCTCGAAGCGGAAGTGCTTGACCGCGTTGGTCACGTAGAACCCACTGCGATCCACGCCCAACTCGCCCAAGGCCATGTTGAACAGGCGCCCGGCAGGCCCGACGAAGGGACGCCCGCTCAGATCCTCTTCATCGCCGGGCTGCTCGCCGATCACCATGACGGCCGCATCCTCCGGCCCTTCGCCGAAGACGGTCTGGGTGGCCGGCCGCCACAACTCGCAGCGTCGGCAATCGCGCGCGGCCGCGCGCAGCTGGGCGATGCTCTGCGTCGCCTCGACGGCAGCGGGTACCGGCGCCGCCGGCACCCGGCGGCGTACCGGCTCGGGTGCGCGCTCGGCCATCTCGCGCACGCGCACACCGGCCTCGCGGATCAGCTCCGGCAGCAGCGCCGCCTCGGGCAGGTTCTTCCAGTATTTCTGCGGCATTTCCTGCCGCATCATGGTGGGATTGAGCCGCGCCGGATTGAAGATATGCGCATAGTAGGTGCGCCATAGGGTCTCCTGCGCGTCGTCGGCCGGCACCTGTGTACGCACGGCCCCCTCGCCGAATGCCAGGGCATGGCCATCCCAGCGCACGCTGCGATACGGGGTCAGGATCGCCCAGCGCATGCCGGCGAAGCGCCGTGCAAAGAACGGGGCAACGCGGTCCACGATGTGATGTTCCGGCTCGAACCAGGCCACGAAGTCTTCTTCTTCGCCCGGCAGCCGGCGGAAGCGCACGAACGCCTTCATCTTGTGGGTATCGCGCTGCACCGCCTTCTGCCATTGCCGCAAGCGATGCACGTCCACATCGGTGGCGCGCTCCAGCAGCGCCTTCTCGCCCGAGGCAATCCGCCACAACAACCGATACAACACCGCATGCCGCTGCGGATCGCGATGGCACAGCACCGATGCGGCCAGCTGCATGAAATCCGCCGACACCCGCGGCGGTGCGGCCAGCACCGGCAATTCCAACAGCCCCTGGCCCATCAGCAACCCACCCTGCGCGCCCCCATTCCACGCCACATGGTCAGGCTCCACCTGCGCACACCAGCCCGCCCGCGCCAACGCACGCCACGCCTCGAAACTCCACGCAGGTTCCACCTCAGCGCTGAACATCGTCTACACCTGGCCTCTCGATTCTCGCCATCGCCTTCGCTTTACGGGCGGCACCCAGGACTTTCCGCTGCTGCATGCGGCCGTACCCTCATCCGCCCTTTAGGCACCTTCTCCCGACGGGAGAAGGGACAGGCATCAATCGAACAGACTCGCCTGCCGAGGCGCAGGCGCCAATTGCGCCCGTAACCGCACCGGATCGTCCAGGCGCTGGCGCGGATGATGATCCAGCACGCTCACGAACGGCAGCAGCTTCTTCATCGGCACCCGCAACCGCGCCAGATCGCACACGCGCAGGCGCGCATGCCGGCGCGACAACAGCAGCCGTTCCACATTGCGCGTGCCCAGACCCGGCACCCGCAGCAGCATTTCGCGTGGTGCCGCATTCAGATCCACCGGAAACCGCTCGGGATTGCGCAATGCCCAGGCCAGCTTCGGATCCACGTCCAGATCCAGCATGCCGCTGGACTGCGCCGGCGCGATCTCCTCCACACTGAATTCGTAGAACCGCAGCAACCAGTCGGCCTGGTAGAGCCGATGCTCGCGCTGCAGCGGCGGCGCCTGCAGCGGCAGCTTGGACGAAGCGTCCGGAATCGGACTGAAGGCCGAGTAATACACCCGGCGCATGCGGTAATTGCCATAGAGATTGTGGCTGGTGTCCAGGATGCTGCGGTCGTTGGCATCGTCGGCGCCGATGATCATCTGCGTGCTCTGCCCGGCCGGCGCAAACCGCGGCGGCTTGGCGCGCCGCGCGGTTTCGGCCTTGCGTTCGAGCTGATTTTCCTCGATGCGCCAGCGCAGCTCGCCCATTGCCGAGCGGATGCCGCCGACGCTTTTTTCCGGCGCCAGTTGCGTCAGGCCCTGCTCGGTGGGCAGCTCCACATTGATGCTCAGCCGGTCCGCATAGCGCCCGGCCGCAGCCAACAGGTCGGGCGCGGCATCGGGAATGGTCTTGAGATGGATGTAGCCGGCGAAATGATGCTCTTCGCGCAGCTGCCGCGCCACTTCCACCAGCTGCTCCATCGTGTAGTCGGAGTTGCGGATGATGCCGCTGGACAGGAACAGGCCTTCGATGTAGTTGCGCTTGTAGAAATCCAGCGTCAGCGTGACCACTTCTTCCGGCGTGAAGCGCGCGCGGCGCACGTTGCTGGACACGCGATTGACGCAGTATGCGCAATCGAACACGCAGAAATTGGTCAGCAGGATCTTCAACAGCGACACGCAGCGGCCATCGGGCGTGTACGAATGGCAGATGCCCATGCCCTCGGTACTGCCGATGCCGCCGGTGCCCAGCGAGTTGCGCTTGTTGGCGCCACTGGAGGCGCAGGACGCGTCGTATTTGGCGGCGTCGGCGAGGACGGCAAGCTTGTCGAGGATTTTCACGCGGGCAGCATGCAACCTGGGCGTCTCAGCCTATGAGACTGCGGCCCGGTTCATCGTGAATGCTTCAGAGCATGCGGATGCAGCCACTGCCATGGCTGCACTCGATGCGTGCCTGCTCAGGCGGCAAGCGCGGTGTGGCCGTCGAAGCGATACAGGTCCATGGCCAGGAAACCCTGGTCGATACCGGCATCGATGCGCTGTGCGCCGAGTTGGTCGCTCCCGGCCGCGCCCATCGCCACGTACAGCGGCAACAGGTGCTCGTCGCTGGGATGCGCACGCTCGGCATACGGTGCCTGGCGGCGGTAATCGAGCAAGGCCGGGATATCGTTGTCCAGCAGCTTGCGCTCGGTCCAGTCGATGAAGGGCCGCACGTACGGCGCTTCGCGCTCGGCGCTATAGCCCTGGCGGAAATCGTGCAGGTTGTGGGTGATGCTGCCGGAACCGATCACCAGCACCCCCTCCTCGCGCAGCGGCGCCAGCGCGCGCCCCAGCGCGAACTGGTGCGCCGGGCCAAGTTCCGGCTGGATCGACACCGACACCACCGGGATATCCGCCGCCGGGTACAGCAGCCGCAGCGGCACCCACACGCCGTGGTCGAAACCACGCTGCGGGTCCAGTTGCGGATGCAGCCCGGCCTGCTCCAGCCGCCGCGCAACCTGTTGCGCCAGCGCTGGCTCGCCAGGCGCCGGATAGCTCAACTCGTACAGCGGCGCAGGGAAGCCGCCGAAATCATGGATGGTGGCTGGCCGCGCCGCATCGCTGACCAGCGGGCGGCGCCCCAGCCAGTGCGCACTGGCCACGACGATGGCGCGCGGCCGCGGCAGCCGCTGCCGCAGTTCCTGCAGCCGTTGCCCCACCTGGCCCGGCCGCAGGGCGGTCATCGGCGATCCGTGCGAGATATACAGCGATGGCATGCGATGCATGAGTGACTCCTCGAAAAGACAACAGGGTTCGACGCGCCGGCTCGGCGCAACGTGCCATCGCCCGGCGGCGGCTGCACGATCGGCACGCCCACAGCGCCAGGTATTTCCAACCACCGCCGAGTTGGCGGGCAGGACAGGCGCTCGCTCAAGAACCTCGACAGGGTATTACCTGCAAATTTCTGATAAACGCATCAAATTCGGATAATTTATTGCGACCACAGCAATAATCGAACGCTCATGGACACCCTGGATGCGATGCGCGTGTTTACCGCCGTCGCCGAGCGCAGCGGCTTCAGCGCCGCCGCCGAGGCGCTGGACCGCTCCACGGCCAGCGTCACCCGGCAGGTCGCCGCGCTGGAACAACGCCTGGGCACCCGCCTGCTCAATCGCACCACGCGCCGGGTCAGCCTGACCAGCGCCGGCACCGCCTACTACCAGCGCTGCCTGCAGCTGCTGGCCGACCTGGACGACCTGGAGGCCACCATTGGCGCGCAGGCGCTGGAGCCGGCCGGCGTGCTGCGGGTCAATGCGCCGGTAAGCTACGGGATCGAGCGCCTGGGCGCGCTGCTGCCGGGGTTTCGGGCGCGTTATCCGCAGGTGGACCTGGACCTGTCGCTGTCCGATCGGCTGGTGGACATGGTCGAAGAGGGCTTCGATGTCGCCATCCGCATCACCCGCCAGCCGGCCCCGATGCTGATCGCGCGACAACTGGGCACGGTTCGGCTGCTGCCCTGTGCGGCGCCGGAGTATCTGGCACGCGCCGGTACCCCCACGCATCCGTCCGATCTGGCCGGCCACGAATGCCTGCTCTACCACTACTCGCCGAGCGGCGATGAGGTGCGCTTTCACGGGCCGGACGGCGATGTCGCCGTGCGCGTCCACGGCGGGCTGCGCGCCAACAACGGCCATGTCCTCAATGCGGCGGCGCTGGCCGGCCAGGGCATCGTGATGCAACCGGATTTCCTGGCCGCCGCACATCTGGCCAGCGGCCGCCTGGTACGCATCCTTCCCGAGTACGAACTCGGCGACATCGGCATCTTCGCCGTCTACACCAGCCGCAGCCACCTGGCGCCGAAGGTGCGCAGCTTCATCGATTACCTGGTCCAGTGCCTGGCCGAGCCGGCGCCCGGCTGAACGGCCACGACAACAGTTCGTCCCGTGCGTGGTCATGTTCCTGTCGCGCCTGGTGTGCGCACAATCGGGCCCCTTCATCCGGCAGGAGCGTCCATGAGCAAGATCGCCATCGTGTACTTCAGCGGCTACGGTCATACCGCAAAACAGGCCGAAGCCGTGCATGCAGGAGCCGCCAGCGTGGCCGAAGCCACGCTGTACCGGATCGGCCAGGACGGCAACCTGCCCGACGGTGCCTGGGACGCGATCGCCGCCGCCGATGCCATCATCTATGGCAGCCCCACCTACATGGGCGGCCCGGCGTGGCAGTTCAAGAAATTTGCCGACGACAGTTCCAAGCCGTGGTTTGCGCAGGCATGGAAGGACAAGATCGCGGCCGGCTTCACCAACTCCGCCTCGGCCAATGGCGACAAGTACGCCACCATCCAGTACCTGTGGACCCTGTCGCAGCAGCACGGGCAGGTCTGGGTCGGCACCGGCCTGCCGCCGTCCAACACCAAGGCGCACGGGCCGCAGGACGTGAACTGGACCGGCGGCTGGGGCGGCGCGCTGGCCATCTCGCCATCGGACGCCTCGCCGGACGAGGCGCCGCGCGCTGGCGACCTGGAGACCGCCCGGCTGTTCGGCAAGCGCGTTGCCGACTTCGCCAACAAGCTCAGCGGCTGAGCCACCGGCATCGGCGCGCGTCTGCCTGCCTGGCGCAGGTGGATGCGCGCCGGTGGCAACGCATGCCGGATGCGTGCGTGGGACGGCCGCGCCAGTGCCGCTGCATCGATGGCCTTGCCGCCTTGGCAGCCTGCGGGCCGCAGGCGATGTGCTGATGATCGATGATCGACGGCGCCTGCGGTCGGGCGCACGTGTTGTCGCGGTTGATGTGGCGATCGGTCTGGACGCCTGCTGCGGCCGATGACCACCGGCCCTGGGCATCCAGACCTTCGCGCTCGACCCACATCGCGCTAACGCCCACCACACCACCCTGCCCGCCTACCCCGCTGCACGGAGCCTCCCCCACATGCAAACCCGTACGCTTGGCCGTTCCGGCCCCACCGTTTCCGCACTTGGCCTGGGTTGCATGGGCATGAGCGCGTTCTATGGCGATCGCAGCGATGAAGCGGCATCGATCGCGGTGATCCATCGCGCGCTCGACCGTGGCGTCAGCCTGCTCGATACCGCCGACATGTACGGCCCGCACACCAACGAAGTGCTGGTCGGCAAGGCGATTGCCACGCGCCGGCACGAAGTCTTCCTGGCCAGCAAGTTCGGCATCAAGCTCGATCCGGACAATCCGCAGGCGCGCGGCGTCGATGGCAGCCCGGCGTATGTGCAATCGGCCTGCGAGGCCAGCCTGCGTCGCCTGGGCGTGGAGCACATCGACCTGTACTACCAGCATCGCGTGGACCCCAACGTGCCGATCGAAGACACCGTCGGGGCGATGTCGCGCCTGGTCGAACAGGGCAAGGTGCGCTTCCTCGGATTGTCCGAGGCGGCCGACACCACCATCCGCCGTGCGCATGCGGTGCATCCCATCACTGCGGTGCAGACCGAATATTCGCTGTGGTCGCGCGAGCCGGAACACAACGGCGTGTTCGCCACCGTGCGTGAACTGGGCATCGGCTTCGTGCCGTACTCGCCGCTGGGGCGCGGCTTCCTCACCGGTGCGTTCTCCTCGCCCGACGACTTCGATGCCGACGATTACCGCCGCCATTCGCCGCGTTTCCAGGGCGAGAACTTCACCCGCAACCTGCAGCTGGTGGAGCAGGTCAAGGCGATTGCCGCCGACAAGGGCATCACCCCCGGGCAACTGGCCCTGGCCTGGGTGCTGGCACAGGGCCAGGACCTGATCCCCATCCCCGGCACCAAGCGCCTGGCCTACCTGGAGGAAAACCTCGCCGCGCTCGATGTGGCGTTGATGCCGGACGAACTGGCGCGCATCGATGCGATCTTTCCGCCCCAGGCCGCGGCCGGCACCCGGTATCCGGAAGCGACCATGGGCTCGGTGCATCGCTGAGCACTGCCGCATGGCCGTCTCGTCGCGGCGGCCTTGCAGCCGGGCTCATGCGATGATTTGCAGGCAGTGATTTGCCAGAACCCAAACGCCAGGCCTTGCAACCGGTCTACACAGGGCAGGCGTTGCAAGCTCCACCCGGACTCTGCATCCGGATCCCGCCTGCTTCGCGGTAGCGGATCGGCGCGGTGGACGCGCGCTCACACCACCGCATCGCCGCTGCCCGCACACTGACCGCCGTCTTTGCACGGGCCGCACCCATGCTGTCCTTCGTGATCCCCGCCCACAACGAGGCCGCACTGATCGGCGAAACCTTGCACTGCCTGCATGCCTGCGCGCAGGCAATGCAGCTGGACTACGAAGTGGTCGTGGTGGCCGATGCCTGCGACGACGATACCGCCGCCATCGCACGCGCCAACGGTGCACGGGTACTGGAAGTGCAGCTGCAGCACATCGCCGCCACCCGCAACGCAGGCGCGCAGGCCACACATGGCGAGCGCCTGCTGTTTCTGGATGCCGACACCCAGGTCAACCCGCAGGTGGTTGGCGCAGCGCTGCAGGCACTGGATGCCGGCGCGGTGGGCGGAGGCGCGCAGGTGCATCTGCATGGCAAGCGGGTATGGGTCGAACGCACTGCCCAGGCCATCTTCGGCTGGCTGTTCCGCATTGCCGGCATCGCGCCAGGGTGTTTTCTGTTCTGCACGCGCGTGGCCTTCATCAGCGCGGGCGGCTTCGATACGCGGTATTACGCTGGCGAGGATGTCGCCCTGAGTCGCGCGCTGGCGCGCCGCGGACGCTTCGTGATCCTGCGCCAGACCGTGCATACCTCCGACCGCAAATTGCGCAGTTTTTCCAAGCGCGAACACCTGGGCCTGCTGCTGCGCTTTCTGTGGCGCGGGCGGCGCATGCTGCAGACCCGCGACGCGCTGGGCTTCTGGTACCAGCGGCGGCGCTGAACCGGGCGTGTCCATGGCCGGCGATCACGCACCGGCACCTGCCCTCGAATCGGGACGTGGCAGCGCAGGCCACTTACACTGCCGTTCTTGTTCCGGTTTCGAGTTGCACCGCATGGCTTCTTTGCATCGCCCTGTCCTGATCGCTGCCATGGCTGCCGCGTCCCTGACCACTGCAGCCTGCCACCGCGAGGGCGCCGCGCCCGCCGGCGATACGCATGCCACCCCGCCGCCCAGCGCCCCCAAGCTGGGCCAGTTCGGGTTCGATACCGCAGGCATGGACCGCAGCGTGGCCGCTGGCGACGACTTCTTCGGCCATGCCAATGGGAGCTGGGTCAGGCACACGCAGATTCCCGAGGACCGCGCAAGTTTCAACAGCTTCGTCGGCATCGCCATCGACACCGAACGCCACAGCCGCGACATCATCGAAGGCGCCGCCGCCAACGACCGCGTCACCGGCGAAGACAAGCAGATCGGTGATTACTACGCCGCCTACATGGACGAGGCCAGCATCGAGGCCAAGGGCGTGCATCCGGTACAACCGGAGCTGGAGGCGATTGCGCAACTGGACGACAAGCAGGCGCTGGCGCGGACCCTGGGCGGGCAATTGCGCGCTGACGTGGATCTGCTCAACGCGACCAATTTCCATACCGACCGTCTGTTCGGCCTGTGGGTCTCGCAGGATCTGCACCACCCCGGCCGCTACGTGCCGTATCTGGTGCAGGGCGGCCTGGGCATGCCCGAGCGCAGCTTCTACCTGGACGGCGGGCGCATGGCGCAGCTGCGCGAGGCCTACCGCGCGCATATCGTCAAGTTGCTGGAGCTGGCCGGCATCGACGATGCACAGGCCAGGGCCGAGCGCATCCTGGCGCTTGAAACGGCGATGGCGCGCGTGCATGCCAGCCCCGAGCAGACCAACAACGTCCAGGCCGGTGCGAACGCCTGGAAACAGGCCGATTTTGTCCATCGCGCACCGGGCCTGGACTGGGGCGTGTTCTTCGATGCCGCAGGTCTCAAGGCACAGCAGGATTTCATCGTCTGGCAGCCACAGGCGATCAGCGGGCTGTCGGCGCTGGTGCACTCCGAACCGCTGCAGACCTGGAAGGATTACCTGAGTTTTCGCGCGCTCGATCGCGCCTCGCCGTATCTGTCCAAGGCGTTCGCCGATGAGCGCTTCGCGTTCTACGGCAGCACCCTGGAAGGCACGCCGCAGCAGCGCCAGCGCTGGAAGCGCGGCATCGACGCCACCAACGCCGCCTTGGGCGAAGCGGTGGGCAAGCGCTATGTGCAGAAATACGTCAGCGCGCAGACCAAGGCGCGCGCCGAAGAGATGGTCAAGAACCTGATCGCCGCGTTCGACAAGCGCATCGATGCGCTGGCGTGGATGACACCGCAGACCAAGCAGCACGCCAAGGCCAAGATCGCCGGATTGACGGTGGCGGTGGGCTACCCGGACAGCTGGCGCGACTACAGCGCCCTCGAGGTGCGGCGCGACGATGCGCTGGGCAACGTGGAACGCGCCGGCCTGTTCGAGTACCGCCGCAATCTGGCCAAGCTCGGCAAGGCCGTCGATCACCGCGAGTGGTACATGCTGCCGCAGGAGGTCAACGCGCTGAACGTGCCGCTGGAAAATCGCCTGATCTTCCCCGCCGCGATCCTGCAACCGCCGTTCTTCGACCCGGCCGCCGACGATGCCGTGAACTACGGCGCCATCGGCGCGGTGATCGGCCACGAGATCAGCCACAGCTTCGACAACATGGGCGCCCTGTTCGACGAGCACGGCGAACTCCACAACTGGTGGACGCCACAGGATCTGAAGAAGTTCGAAACCGCCGGCAACGCGCTTGCCGCGCAGTTCGGCGCCTACAAGCCATTCGACGATCTCTCGGTCAACGGCAAGCTGACCCTGGGCGAAAACATCGCCGATGTCGCCGGCCTGGCCACCGCCTACGACGCCTACCAGCTGTCGCTGCAGGGCAAGCAGCCACGGACCATCGACGGCTTCAGCCCGGATCAGCGCTTTTTCCTGGGATTCGCCCAGGCTTGGCGCGGCAAGTACCGCGATGCGGCGCTGCGCAACGCCGTGCTCACCGACGTGCACGCACCCGGCCGCTTCCGCGCGCAGACCGTGCGCAACCTGGACGCCTGGTATCCGGCCTTCGATGTGAAGCAAGGCCAGCAGCTCTATCTGGCACCCGAGCAACGGGTCAGGATCTGGTAGCGATGCGTCGCGGTCTGCGGGGCTGACCACGCAGGCCGTTCGCGACCGGTCACACTCGCGCAGGTGCGGGCCACTCCAGCAACATAGCCGGAGGCAGCTGCATGCGGCGGCAGGCGCGCGCCGACAGGCCATCGCGCAAGGCCGTGCGAAACAGCGGCGACAGGCTGCGCAACACGCGCGCCGACGCGCGCGCCCGTGCGCGCTGGGTCGTGGTGCGGCCGAGCATGTCGCTGGCCCAGGCCGGTAGCAATGCGGTGCCGGCGCCGAGGAAGACGCCGCGCGACAATCCGGCCGCCGGCACCGGCAACTGGATGCTGGTCAGGATGTCGAGTACCTCGCGCGAACGCGCGTCCATGCGCAGTTCGCCGCGCACCGAGGCGAAGTAGGCCTCCACCTGAGCCTCGCTGGCAGGCACCTCGCTGGCGCCCAGCGCTTCGGCCACGCGCCGTGCCTCATCGTAGTAGCGGTCGGCAATGGCCACCGGCACGTCGCGGCAATAGCGACGGCAGCCCTGCAGGAACCCGTAGGCCTCGGTCACATGCACCCAGGTCAGCAACGCAGGATCGTTGGCCTGGTAAGGCACGCCGTCGGCGGTGTGGCCGCGGATCTGCGCATGGATGCGCCGCACGCGCGCGATGAGCTGTTCGGCCTCGGCCTGCGGCGCGTAGGTGGTGCCGGCCACGAAGTTGGTGGTACGGCGCAGCCGCCCGATCAGGTCGGAGCGGAAGTTGGAGTGGTCGTAGACACCGGCCAGCGCGCGCGGGTGCAGCAGTTGCAACATCAAGGCACATAGCCCACCGGACAACATGCCCGGAAACTCCGAATGCACGCGCCAGGTGACGCTGTCGGGCCCGAAGAGGCCGGGGTCGCCCAGCGGCTGGTCGTATTCGATGCTGCTCTGGCCACGCGGAAACGCGCCCAGCACCCAGCGGCGGATCTGTTCGGCGGCGGGGGCGGTGAGCGTGCGTAAAACCGAAGACATGCGGCGATCATACCGGCCCGCCGATGATCCAACCCCATGGATGTGGCGGCCGATCGCCCCTGGCAGGCGCGGCCGAGATGGCGCGCCTGCCGCGTGGCTCGGTGTGCAGTGCAACAAGATCGCCCGCGCACGGCTGGCCCGGTTGTGCACCATGGCCGCCAAACCGCCTGAATTCAGCGTTTTGTGCGCGGCTGCGCAGGATTGCGCGGCCATCGGTTCGCTCCAGGCATTGCCATGCACAGCGAAAGTGCTAGAACTAGGGTCGTCCGACATCCGCCCCGCATCGTACGACGGCGCGTCGGTCGCTCCAGGGCACCAGCCACCACCGGTGCAGCAAGCCGCTCGTACCAGCCATCCGTCAGGAGCTTGTCATGATCGCTTTGTTCCAGGGTTTGGGCCTGCTATTGCAGGACAACGCACTCCATCGGCGCTCCTTCGACGAGCAGGTCGCCTTCTGGCGCGACAAGACCGATGAGCAGCTCGATGCAGAGCTCGATCTGCTCAAGGTGGCCAAGAAGCAGTGGGTCATCGCCTCGATCATCGGCTGGCAGGCGATCTCGCTGGTCCTGCTGGGTGTCATCACCCATCAGCTATGGCAGAACGATTACCACCTGACCTTCAGTCGCGTGGTGATCATCTTCACCTCCTGGGTCTCGATCCTGTTCATCATGTGGTACATCGCCGACCTGTTCGATCACAGCGCAGGCTTCGAGCGCTGGCTGCGCGCCTTCAACAGCCGCGCACGCGTCGCGCCGGATGCCGACTCGGTCGAGTGCGTTGCCGACGCCCTGGACATGGCCCGTCGCTACCCCGAGGTCCTGCGCTACAAGCAGGAAGTGACTTCCAAGCGCGAACTGCGCCACGAGGACATCGTCAACATGCGCGAGATGGGCCGGCTGCGTCGCTATACGGAATTACTGCGCGACCTGGACCGCTTCGATGGCGCGCCACGGCTGGTGGCCAACGCGGGGTAGACGACGCACCACCCCCAAGGTCTGCAGTCAGGCGGGATGTGCGTTGAACAGCGGGTCAGATACACGAACGGCCGGTGCACACGCACCGGCCGTTCGTGTTCGCGTCTTGATCAGAGCCTGGAGAGGCCGCTGTCGCTACATCCGAACTCCCCAGGCCAGTGGATGCAGCGTCGCATCAGGCGCGCACGGCACAACTGCACGCCCGCAGACAGGGACGCCCAAGCCACTCAGGCCCGCGCCACCGCCTGTTCCACCGACGGGGTACGCCAGCCGCTGCGCACGCCCCAGATGTAGAACACCGCGCCGACTGCCGCGACCACCGCCAGGTCGGTACCGTAGCTCAGGTAGCCATGGCCGCCGAAGTCGGTGCTGCCGGCCCACGACACCAATGCGATGGTGGGCAGGTAGCAGATCATCCAGGCCGCGCCCTTGAGGTTGCGGCGCAGGTCCGGCCAGCCCTGCTTGGCCTGGTAGTAGCAGTACACCGGCAGCGCCACCACCATCAGCAGGATGATCTCGCCGGTCAGCGGCCAGCGCGCCCAGTACAGCAGCTCGGTGGCCATCACGAAGGCCACGCCGGCCAGCACCGGCAACGCGGCGATGCGCAACGGGCGATGCAGTTCCGGTGCGTGGCGACGCAGCGCCATCGCGCTGATCGGGCCGGTAAGGTAGGAAATGATGGTCGCCACCGAGATCACCGCCGCCAGCGTGCCCCAGCCGCGGAAGAAGAACAGGAACACGAACGACACCGCCAGGTTGAAGAACATCGCCATGCGCGGCACGCCCCAGACCGGGTGCAGCTTGCCCAGCACGGCCGGCATGGTGCCGTTCTTCTCCATGCCGTAGACCATACGCGCGGTGGTCGCGGTATAGGTGATGCCGGTGCCGCTGGGGCTGACGAACGCATCGATGTACAGCAGCATCGCCAGCCAGTGCAGGTTGACGATGATGGCCAGCTCGGCGAACGGCGAGCGGAAGTCGATGCCGTGCCAGCCGGCCTTGGCCAGCAGGTCCGGCGGCACCGCGCCGATGTAGGCCACCTGCAGGATCACGTAGACCAGCGTGGCCAGCGCGATCGAGCCCAGCACCGCGAACGGGATGCTGCGCCCGGGATTGCGCGCCTCGCCGGCCAGGTTCACCGGGCTCTGGAAGCCATTGAAGCTGAAGACGATGCCGGCGGTGGCCACCGCGGTCAGCACCGCGGCCAGGTCGATCACGTGCGCATCGCCGTGGATGCCGACGCTGAAGTTTTCGCTATGGAAGCCGCTGGCGATCAAGGCCACGCCGGTGGCGGCCGGCACCACCAGCTTGAACACGGTGATCAAGGTATTGGAGCGCGCGAACAGCTTGACGCTCCAGAAGTTCAGGAAGAAGTAAACCAACACCAGCACCGCCGAAATCAGCAGGCCCGGCACCGACAGTTCGCCGGCCCCGCCAGGCGCCTGCACGTACAGCCCTTGCGCCCAGGCCCAGGGCCAGGAGGCCATGTACTGCACCGAGGCCTCGGCTTCGACCGGGATGACCGAGACGATGGCGATCCAGTTGGCCCAGCCGGCGATGAAGCCCACCAGCGAGCCGTGCGAGTAATGGCTGTAGCGCACCATGCCGCCGGACTCGGGAAACATGGCGCCAAGTTCGGCATAGGACAGCGCGATGGTGGTGATGATCGCCGCGCCCAGCACCCAGGCCCAGATCGCACCCGGACCGGCCAGCCCGGCCGCGCGCCAGGCGCCGAACAGCCAGCCAGAACCGATGATCGAGCCCAGGCCGGTGAGCATGAGCGCAAAGGGGCCGACGTCGCGGCGCAACGAATGTTCGGACATGAAGAAGCCTGACAGTGATGGCGCCGTGAATCGGCACAAGCCGGCAATCATCGCAGAAGCGGCCGCTTGCCGTCAGTGCGTATTCAGGCCCATATCTGCGCAGCGGGGACGTCGATCGCCTCGGCAGCCCAGGCTTGCGCGCAGGCGGACAGCACCAGCCGGACGTGGCAGCTTCCCACGATCGCGGCAGTGCAGGTGCAAGCACTGTTGCCTGTCGCCTGTCGCCGCACGATGGACACGTCCTAGCCGTGGCAGTCGGCGCCAGGCGCGGTGGCATCCACGCAGGTGTGCGCGGCCTTGGTCATGCCGCGCAAGGCACGGATCTGGCCCGGCAGCAGCGCGAACTGGTCCAGCGTGCGGCGTGCGCAGCCCGCAGCCGGCGCCCTGCTGCCGACAGCAGCAGCGGGGCATTGCTCTTCGTACACCAGGTAGTGGCACTGGCCGCTGCTGCTGGCCAGGCAATGCACGTTGGTCTCGGTGTCGGTGACCAGGGTCTTGCTGAAGATCACATCGCGCCCATCGCTGATGGCGCGGGTGATCGAGGTGGTGCCGGTGCGTTCGTGGCAGCCGGCCAGGGCCAGCAGGCAATAGATCAGGGAGGCGAGCAGGCGCATGAGGGCAGTCCTTTCAGTCGATGCGAACGGGGGATTACATGCCGCGGAACAGGCTCATGAAGGGCTGGCTGACGGTGAGCGTCTCGCTGCGGCCACGCAGGTGCAGCCGGCCCTTGCCGGTGTCGTCGCGGACCACCGAGGCCACCGCCTTCATGTTGACGATGGTCGAGCGGTGGATCTGCTTGAACACCTGGGGGTCGAGCGCGTCGAGCAACTCGCGCAGCGGGGTGCGCAGCACCGCTTCGCCGGCGGCGGTCATCACCGTGGTGTATTTCTGATCGGCCTGGAAATACGCCACCTCGTCCAGGGCGATCAGGCGCGTCTCGCGGCCGCTGCTGGCGGTCAGCCAGGCCAGCGGCGCCGGCGCATTGGCGGCGGCCGGGCGTGCGGACAGGCGCTGTAGCAAGGCCTCCAGCAGGCCGCCATCGGCCTGGCCGGCGGCGGCGCGTTGCTGCACGCGCTGCCAGGTGGCCTGCAGCCGCTGCCGGCTGATCGGTTTGAGCAGATAGTCCACCGCGCCGTGTTCGAAGGCATCGATGGCGTACTGGTCGTAGGCGGTGACGAACACCACCTGGGTGCGCGGACTGACCTCGCGCATCGCACGCGCCACCTCGATGCCGGTCAGCCCGGGCATGCGGATATCCAGGAACACCACATCCGGTTGCTGGCTGGCGATGGCCTCCAGCGCGGCGGCGCCGTCTTCGCACTCGCCCACCACCTGCAGCTGCGGGCAGACCTCGGCCAGCAGTGCCAGCAACGACTGCCGCAGCAGCGCCTCGTCTTCGGCGATCACCGCACGCAGCGCGCTCATGCCTGCCCCTTTGCGATGGAAACCGCAGCCTCGGGCAACGGCGGCGGTTGCCGCAGCGGGTTGGCAAGCGGCGCCGGCAGCGGCAGGGTGATGGTGGCCGCCACGCCGCTGGGGAAATTGGAGACGATGGCAAAGCTCGCCTGGCCGGCGTAGATCAGCTGCAGGCGCTCGCGCAGATTCTTCAGGCCGATGCCGGTACCATGGCTGTGCGTGTTGAAGCCCTGGCCGTCATCGGCCACGGTGAGCGTGGCCTGGTCGTCGAGACGGCGAGCCAGGATCCACACGGTGCCGCCGCCGGGTTTGGGTTCCAGTCCGTGCTTGATGGCGTTTTCCACCAGGGTCTGCAGCATCATCGACGGCAGGGTCAGGCCGCGCAGTTCGTAGGGCACTTCCACCTGCAGCGCCAACCGCGCGCCCATGCGGATGCGCAGGATCTCCAGGTAGGCCTGGGTGCGTTCGAGTTCCTCGCCCAGGGTGGAGGTGGCATCGTCGGCGCTGGGCAGCGAGCGGCGCAGGTACTGGATCAAGTGCCCGATCATGATGTCGGCACGCGGCGGATCGGTCCGCGCCAGCACCTGCGCGCTGGCCAGCGTGTTGTAGAGGAAATGCGGCTCCACCTGGGCATGCAGAAGGTTCAGCCGCGCCACCGCCAGCTCCTTCTCCATCACCGATTGCTCCACCGCCGCCTGCTCGTCGCGGCGTTGTTCGCCAACCCGGCGTACCACTGCGCGGTTGATCGCCTCGGCGTTCTCGTAGTTGCTGCCTTCGTCGACCGCAAACAGATCCACCCACGCACCGGCATCGGGCTCGCACAACACGGTGACGCTGCTGGTGCCCTGCCCCGGGGTGATCGTCGCCAGCACCTGGTTGTGGGTGATGGCAAAGCGCGCGAACAGATTCCAGCGCGAGGGCTTGCGGCCTTCGTATGGGTCGATGCGACGCACCCGTGCGCGGATCAGCAGGCTGCCCGGCGCGCACTCGATGTCCTGCACGCGCGGCAGCGCACGCACCGCCTCTTCCACCACCGCGAAACTGGCCCGCGCTTCCAGCGGCACTTCGATCTGACGCCGCTGGCGGGTAGACAAGGTGTCGTGATCCAACCGCCCGGCGATCAGGCGCACGCGCCGCACATGGGTGATCGCGCTCATCAGGGCCAGCGTCAGCAGCACGATGCACACCAGCCCGAAGAACGCACCGGTCGAGCCGAACAGCTGCGCCCACATGATCGCCGCCACCACCAATGCGCCAGCCCAGGCGAACACGAGACGCACGATCAGAAAGACGCTGGCAGACACGGACAAGGCGCTCGTTGAGTGGACGGGAGCGAGCATAGCCGCCGCGCGTGGCGACGACAGCCCCAGGCGACGAATGGCCGCCGACACGACCCCAAATGCCGGATTCGACGGACGAACCCGGCCAGACCTGGCAGCAGTTGCGGTTGCGGCGTCGCGCTGGCCATCGTCCCTGGCCAGCGCGACCATGTCGCCAGTGATGGCAGTACCATCGGCGTCCGCCATGAGCGCGCAGTCACCCGACGACAGCCTGGCCATCCATCCACCATCCCGGGAATCGCATGCACCGACGTCATTTCCTGCACAGCGCCGGGCTTGCGCTCGCGGCTGCTTCGACCGCCAGCTGGGCCGCCGCCGGCAAGACCGGCACCGCAGCGTCCACAGCCTTGCCCGCGTCTTCGCCGCCGGATGCGTTGTCCGCTCGCTTCGCCGCAGCGCCGCCGCTGGTGCCGATGCGTGCGTCGGTCGATCGCATCATCGCCATCGACGGCTGCACCCGGCCGTTCCACGCGCAAGGCCCGCGCATCGAGGCCGAACGCATCGGCCGCAAGACGGTGGTGCACAACTACGGGCACGGCGGCAGCGGCTGGTCGCTGTCGTGGGGCGCCGCAGAACATGCACTGCGGCTGGTGCGCGCCGCCGATGCCGACGCCCGCGAGCTGGCGGTGATCGGCTGCGGCGCGATCGGCCTGACCACGGCGGTGGTGGCGCAACGCGCCGGCCTGCGCGTGCGTATCTATGCGCGCGAGCGCCTGCCGGACGTGCGCTCGTTCTACGCCACCGGGGTGTGGTCGCCGGATTCGCGCGTGTGCACCAGCGCGTACGCCGACGCCGATTTCAAGACACGCTGGGAAGAGATGGCGCGGATCTCCTTTCGCCGCTACCAGACCCTGCTCGGCCTGCCCGGCGAGCCGATCGAATGGCGCGATGGCTACGTGTTGTCGGACCTGCCGTTCGATCAACCGATCGCATCGGCCGAAGCGCACGAACCGGACTACCCACCGCTGGAACGCACGCTGCTGCGCGATCTTGGCCCCCGTTCGCAGCCACTGGCAGCCGGCAGCCATCCATTCCCGGTGCCGTTCGTGCGCCGCTATGGCCAGCTGACCTTCAACATCAGCGCCTACGCGCGCCTGCTGCTGCAGGACTTCCTGCAGGCCGGCGGCGAACTGTACACGCGCAGTTTCGAACACCCGCGCCAGTTCGGTCAGTTGCACGAAAAGATCCTGGTCAATGCCACCGGCTACGGCGCGCGCGCCCTGCTCGGCGATACGAGCGTGATCCCGGTGCGCGGGCAGACCGCACGCCTGATCCCGCAACCGGAGGTCACCTATGGGCTGGTCTGGCGCGGCCACAACCTCAACGTGGTGCCGCGTCGCGATGGATTGCTGGTGCAATCGCAAGGTGCCCACGATTTCGACAATGCCGATGCCATGCCCGACCGCGCCGCCAGCGAAGCGGCCGTGCGCGAACTGGCGCGTCTGTTCCCGGCCAGCTGAGTCGCCGCGCCCCTAGCGGTCTTCCAGCGAGGCCTGCAGCGCGCGGGCCACTGCCGCATCGCCGCTGACCAGCTCGTCCCAGCGCAGGCTCACGCCCTTGCGTCTGCCTTTTTCCACGAGTTTCAGGCCATGCGGATCGATGACCAGCGTGTAGACCTGCTCGCCGAGATGAAGTGCGCGGCGTAACGGTTTATCCAAGGGTGTCATGCAGTGTCTCGCGTCTGCCGGTGATGCGGTGTTGTAACGCATCCGCGCGTTGGCATGCAGCCACTCGTTGCAATGCAGCTGCGCGGCCGTTGGCATGCGCGTTACCTGGCGGCATATCGAATCGTCACCGCTTGCGTTCGTTGGACGACACGCGAGTGCGGCTGCGCTACGGCACAGGCCGTTGTCGCGTCGGGATCACCCGATGCACCGATCCCGCTAACACCTGCGACGCTAGCTTGGCGATCACGCAGCACCGCCTTGCAGGCGCGCCGCTCCGTCGCAGCAGACCGCGACAGTTGCGTCCACATCGCAGTGCCGCCGGCAATTACGTACGCGTTGGTTGCAACGCGATCGGCAAAACGGTGCCCCCGCGCCTGTGGGGACGCCATTACCACCAACCTCTCTGCCCATTCCAGGAGCCACCCATGGCGATCAAGACCGTCGAAGAATTATTCATTCACGAGCTGTCGGATATCTACAGCGCCGAGAAACAGCTCACCAAGTCGCTGCCGCGCCTGGCCCGCGCCGCCACCGAGCCGAAGTTGAAGGACGCATTCGAAACCCATCTGGAAGAGACCCAGGGCCAGATCGAACGCATCGACCAGGTGGTGGAGCTGCTCGGCATCAAGCTCAAACGCATCAAGTGTGCGGCGATGGAAGGCCTGGTGGAAGAAAGCCGCGAAGTCATCGATGAAATCGAGGCCGGCCCGGTACGCGATGCGGCGCTGATCGGCGGCGCACAAAAGGTGGAGCACTACGAGATCGCCTCCTACGGCACCATCGCCGCCATGGCCAAGCAGCTGGGCTATGCCGATGCGCTGCCGCTGTTGCTGGCCACGCTGGAAGAAGAAAAAGCCACCGACGAAAAGCTGACCCTGCTCGCCGAACAGGGCGGCAACCAGAAAGCCGCCAAGGCCCGCAAGGCGGCCTGATGCATCCCGCAGGGCGCAACGCCCTGCACTGGCCCGCACTCCGTGCGGGTCTCTCAGCCAATGCCCCCATGTGTCTGCACGCTCACCGAGTCGTCGTAGTTGCCGGGCGCCAGCCAAGGAACATCTTCATGTTCATGCATAACAAGCGTTTGATGTACACCGTGCGTGTTGCCGAGCCCAATCCGGAGCTGGCCACGTTGATGCTGGAGCAGTTCGGTGGGCCACAGGGCGAACTCGCCGCCGCCATGCGCTATTTCACCCAGGCGCTGGGCGAAAGCGATCCAGGCCGCAAGGACCTGTTGTTCGATATCGCCACCGAGGAACTCAGCCACCTGGAGATCATCGGTTCCATCATCGCCATGCTCAATCAGGGTCCCAAGGCGGTGCTGTCCGAAGGCATGGAAGAAGCGATGGACATGCGTCGCATGACCCAGAACAGCACCAGCCACACCCAGCAGATTCTCCACGGCGGTGGCCCGGCGTTGGTGAACTCTTCCGGAGCGCCGTGGACGGCCGCGTATGTGGATTCGATTGGCTGCCCGACTGCCGACATGCGCTCCAACATCGCCGCCGAAGCGCGCGCCAAGCTCGTGTACGAGCGCCTGATCACGGTGACCAACGATCCCGGCATCGTCGATGCGCTGCGTTTCTTGATGACACGCGAAGTGGCGCATCAAAAATCCTTCGAAAAGGCGTTGTACGCGATCGAGCCGAACTTCCCGCCGGGCAAGTTGCCGGGCGACCCGCGCTTCACCGATACGTACTACAACATGTCGCAAGGGGAAGGCGATGCGGTCGGCCCCTGGAATACCGGCGAGCAGTGGGAGATGGTGGCCGATCGCGATGCACAGGCAGCCGTGGATGGCGGGGATGGAACGGCATCGGTCAAGCTCGATGCATCGCAGGCCAAGGCCGTCGCGGCCATGTCGCAGCGGCTGCTGTCCAACCCGGAGCTGGACCGTGTCACTGGCGCGGATCTGGGCGCAGGACCGGGCGCCGGTTCCACCACCGGCGATATCCAGCGCTGACTCGAGTTGGACGCCTCGGCGTCCACCTTGCGCAGGCACCGGTACCACTTCTCAGCCGCCCGGGCGTGGTCGAACCACGCCGGCGTCGGCACCTGGCCTCAGCTGCCGATGGCGTCCTTTGGCGCGGTGTCTGCGGGCGTGTGCATGGCTTGCTCCAAGGCGCGCTCTTGCTCACCCAGCTGGTTGAGCAGAGCCGTTGCCGATTGATGCGCATTGCGCAGCGTTTCCATGGGTTTGGAGCTGTCGCCGCGCAGGGCATACAGCGCAAAGCCCATCACATTGAGCCGGTTGCGCAGCTGATGCAGCAGTTCGTGCCGCTCGGTCGGTGCGTCAGCCACTACGCATCCTTGTCGCTGAGCCGGTTGTGCAGCGTACGCACGCTGATGCCCAACTCGCGCGCGGCCGCCTTCTTGTTGAAGCGCGTCCGTGCCAATGCCGATTCGATCATGGCGTCCTCGGCCTGGCGCATGGTCCAGCCGGCAGGAATCAGCAAGCCGTCTTCGGCGGCCTGAGGCACGGTCTGCTCCACATCCGGTGCGCTCAGCAGATCGCCATCCGAACGCAGATACAGATAATGGATGAACGAGCGCAGCTCGCGCACGTTGCCCGGCCATGCGTGATAGGCCAGGTAGCGCAGCAGCGATTTGGTCGGCAGCTTGCGCTTGCCGTACTTGACGTTGAGTTCGTCGATGGCGCGCAGGCCCAGCACGCGTGCATCGCCGCGGCGTTCGCGCAGCGGCGGCACCTGGATCGGGTACTCGTTGAGGCGGTAGAACAGATCCTCGCGCAGTACGGCCTGCTCGCGTTGCACATGCTGATGGGTGGCGGCGACCACGCGCGCGTCCAGCGGGATTTCTTCGTTGCCACCAACCCGCATGAAGCTGCGCGACTCGATCGCACGCAGCAGGTAGACCTGCAGGCGCTTGGGCATCTCGCCGATTTCGTCCAGGAACAGCGTGCCGCCGGCTGCCTGTTCCAGAAATCCGGCATGCCGGCGATCGGCGCCGGTGAAGCTGCCACGCTCATGGCCGAACAGCTGGCTGGCCAGCAATTCTTCCGGAATCGCACCGCAATTGACCGGCACGAAACGGCCGCGACGGCCGGACACCCGATGGATGGCACGCGCGACCAGGTCCTTGCCGGTCCCGGTTTCGCCGGTCACCAGCACATTCAGGTCGGTTGGCGCCACGCGGACGATGTCCTTGCGCAGGAGCGCGATGCTGTCGCTATTGCCGATGATGCCCAGGTTGCCCTGCTGCGCTTCGCGCAGGCCGCCGAGCACACGCTCCAGGCGCTCCGGTGCGAAGGGCTTGGTCAGGAACTCGCTGACGCCGAACTGCTGCGCGCGCCCCTGGGTTTCATAGGCATAGTCGCCCGACACCACCACGATCTGCGGGGTGTGATCCGGGTCCAGCCGTTCGATCAGGTCGAAGCCGCTGCCATCGGGCAGACCGACATCCACCACCAGCAAATCCGGGAAGTTGCTGTCCAGCCAACGGCTGGCTTCGCCCAGGGTGTGGATGCCCTTGGCGCGGAAGCCGCTATCGGTGGCCAGTTCCACCACCTGATCGCAGAACTCCACGTCGTCGTCGATGATGGCGCAGGAAAGACGGTCCATGAGCGCTTCTGTCCGCAATGACTAGTACATGTTCAGTTGAGAATTGTGACGGCCGCGCGAAAGCGCGCTGACATGTCACCACAAGTATGGATGCGCACGCATCGTGCCGAGGATTGGGACGGCGCTCTACCCCCTAGTCGAGCTCGCCGTGTGGACGGTGCTCGCAGTACGCACGGCCGGCCTGCAATTTGCCAGTGCCAAGCGTCATGGTCGGGCTCGGCAACCGTATCGGGACTGTCGAAACGCCAAACAGCGCAAGGTTTTGCGTGTTTTCGGTCCGGTTTTTTTCGGTGAACCCGGTTGTACCGGCACCAACGGACCAGCTCGCTGTACTGCTGCGTTGCAACCACGATGTCGTTGGCCAGGCGTCGGGCCAGCGGCGCGATATCGCAGGGCAACCCGATATCGGAGCGGTGCCAACAGCCTACGTGCCGAATGTGCAGAGCGCGTGCACATCGCGCTCACGGCGTCGTTCTTCCGGTGGGCCGACACTCGCGAAAAAGCGACCGAGCGCGGTGCCCCATGCAAGCAGTGACCGTTTATCGTCAGGCCGATGTACAGGACGAGCTGGACTACTGGCGTCAGGAGCATCGACGCGGCCAGCTGGGCTATCACAAATTCGAGGGGATTCCGGAGCAAACGGTGCGCGCCGCATGCGAGGCCTTCAACGCGCACCCGCAACTCAGCGAGCAGGACGCCATCCAACGGGTGCGCCGGTCGCTGTGCCTGACCCCTGGCACGATGCACGCGCAGCTTGCCGACTGGCTGGCCCCGCGTTGCCTGCGGCATCTGCGTGCGGTCTAGCTTGGCATGGCGCCGATGCGGCGCATGCCAGTGCCTGGCAGGCATGCGAGCCGAAATGCATGGGTCTGCAGCTGGGACGGTGTATCGGGTCACGCTTTTGTGCGCGGTCTGCGCGCACGCTTGAAGCCGCCAGGGCGAGCGAGGGCCGCCTGTCCTGCGCGCCTGGGCGCAGGCGACCTGACCATTGGGGTTGCCAGTACCGCTTGGTCGCTGCGGCACCGACGCAGCCTTCGCCACCGTACGCGCACTCACTCCCCGGGAGATCCACGTGGAAGCGCTGCTGCTGTCCCGCATCCAGTTCGCCTTCGTCATCTCGTTTCATGTGCTGTTCCCGGCCTTCACCATCGGGCTGGCGAACTTCCTGGGCTTTCTGGAATGGCGGTGGCTGCGCACACACGATGAGGCCTGGAAGCGGCTGTACTTCTTCTGGCTGCGGATCTTCGCCGTGTCATTCGGCATGGGCGTGGTCAGCGGCATCGTGATGGCGTTCCAGTTCGGCGCGAACTGGCCGGAGCTCAGCCGCATCGCCGGCAGCGTGATCGGGCCGCTGCTGAGCTACGAAGTGCTCACCGCGTTCTTCCTGGAAGCCAGCTTCCTGGGCGTGATGCTGTTCGGCTGGGGCCGGGTCTCGGAACGGCTGCACTTCTTCGCCACCTGCATGGTGGCGATCGGCACCCTGGTGTCCACCTTCTGGATCCTGTCGTCCAACAGCTGGCTGCATACGCCGCAGGGCTACACCATGGTCGAGGGGATCGTGCAGCCGGTGAGCTGGGCACAGATCGTCTTCAATCCCTCGTTTCCGTATCGCCTGGTGCATATGGCGCTGGGCTCGTTCATCACCACCTGCTTTGTGATCGGTGGCGTCGGTGCCTACTACCTGCGCAAGGGCGTGCATGTGGATGCGGCCGGGCGCATGTTGCGGCTGGCGGTGGCCTTTGCAGCCATCGTGCTGCCGATCCAGATCCTGGCGGGCGACCAGCACGGTTTGAACACGCTCCAACATCAGCCGCTCAAGGTGGCGGCGATGGAAGCGCATTGGCATGGCGCCGCTGCCGGTACCGGCGTGCCGCTGGTGGTCTTTGCGCTGCCCAATGCCGAGGCCGAGCGCAACGACTACGAGGTGGCCATCCCGCGCCTGGGCAGCCTGATCCTGACCCACAGCATCGACGGCGACATCACCCCGTTGACCTCGGTGCCGCGCGATCGGCGGCCTCCGGTGGCGCCAGTGTTCTTTGCATTCCGCATCATGGTCGGCCTGGGCATGGCGATGTTGCTGCTGGCCTGGCTGTCTGCCCTGGCGTGGTGGCGGGGCCGATTGCATGCGCGAATGCTGGTTCTGGCCTGGAATGCCATGCTGCCGGCCGGCTTTATTGCGCTGGTGGCCGGCTGGTTCGTCACCGAGATCGGCCGCCAGCCGTGGGTGATCTACGGCTTGCTGCGCACGGCCGATGCGGTGGGCCCGCAATCGACGGTGACCGTTGCGGTGTCCCTGCTGGTGTATGTGCTGGGCTATGCCTTCGTGTTCGGTTTCGGCATCTGGTATCTGACCAAACTGGTCCGCACCGGCCCGCAGGCCAGCCGCGAGGGGCCGGACGTGGCCGGCGGCGAACATACGCCGGCACGTCCGTTGTCGGCCGCCGATACTTCCCTGGAACAGGAGAATCCACCATGGAACTGAGCTACTGGTTGCCGGTGGTGTGGTTCGGGGTGATCGGCTTCGGCGTGCTGATGTACGTGGTGCTGGATGGCTTCGTGCTCGGGCTGGGCATGCTGGCGCCGTTTGCCCGCGACGAGCAGGAAGTGGACCTGATGATGAACACGGCCGCGCCGATCTGGGACGGTAACGAGACCTGGCTGGTCCTTGGCGGCGCAGGCCTGTTCGCCGCCTTCCCGGCCGCCTATGCGGTGATCCTGTCGGGGCTGTACTTGCCGGTGTTGCTGATGGTGATGGCGCTGGTGTTTCGCGGCGTGGCGTTCGAATTCCGCTTCAAGGCGCATCGGTCGCGGCGGCTGTGGACGCTTTCCTTCATCGGCGGGTCGATCCTGACCGCATTCGCGCAAGGCATCATCCTGGGCGCCCTGGTGGAAGGAATGCCGCTGGAAAATGGCCGCTATACCGGCGGCGTGTTCGGCTGGTTCAGCCCGTTCACCATTCTCACCGGTGCGGCGCTGGTATTCGGCTATGCGTTGCTTGGCAGCACCTGGTTGATCCTCAAGACCGACGGCCGCACCCATGCGCTGGCGCGGCAGCTGACCAAGCCGCTGGTTGGCGTGGTGGTGACCTTCCTTGTCCTGGTCAGCGCCTGGTTGCCGTTTCTGAGCTCGCACGTGATGGCACGCTGGTTCGAGCGCGGCAACTTCTGGTGGCTGTCGCCGATACCGCTGATCACCGCCGCGGTGGCCCTTGCATTGTGGCGCAGCAGCGATCGCTCGCGCAGCGACGCCTCGCCGTTCTTGTTGACGTTGGCGATCTTCGTGCTGGGCTTCATCGGCCTGGTCCTGGGCATGTGGCCGTATCTGGTGCCACCGAGCTTCACGATCTGGCAGGCCGCTTCGCCGCCTTCATCGCAGGTCTTCCCGATGGTGGGGCTGATCGTGTTATTGCCGCTGGTGCTTGGTTACACCGTCTGGTCATACCGCGTGTTCCGCGGCAAGATCGCCGCCGACGTCGGGTACCACCATCATCATTGAATGCAACCTGCGATGACGGCAATGGCCGGCAATGCTGCGGGCGGCGGCGTGGACGGCCTGCCTGCAGACAGACACACGGCACTGGCCGAACTAACGCCGATCGCTCAATCGCATCCATCGCATGCCCAAGCTCTGTGCATGACCTTGTCTCGACCTCTGCAGCTGGGGGAGCGCCCGCGTTCGTAGGCTTCCCCTGCAAGTTGGCCGATCGCCTCAGCGCTTCTCGGAGCCATCCGGCCGTTCGTAGTCGTTCTCTGGATCGGCCTTGTTGACGCCGCGGTCCTCGTCGGGCATGTCGTGCACCTTCCAGTCGGCGCGTTCGTTGCGCTGCTCCTGCGGAATGAACGGCTTGTCCTGATCGGATTCGGGACCCCATGGCTTCTTCGGTTCGCTTCCCATTGCGTTCTCCTGTGCTGTCGATGCCCCACGCTAGGCCGGCGCGCATTGCACGGCGGTGAACGATGCCGTGCGATGGCGTGAATGCCGCACGCACCGCGATCGCTCAACTGCCGGTCTGCGTATGCGGAGCCTGCACCGGCTTGGACTGCGGCGAGCCCTTCTGCCGCAGCCAGATGGTCAGCACGACCAGCGACAACACCGCCAGAAACTCGCTCTGCCAGTTCTGCATCGATTCGAACCAGAAGCCGGCATCGGTGACGTGGTCGAGCACGCTGATCGGGGGCAGCCCTTTGTGCATGCGCTCCAGCAGCTCCAGGCGCCAGCTTCCGATCAGGTGCAGCACAAAGCTCATCAGGAACAGCGCGCCGAAGGCGATCGCCAGCGAGTGCTCGTAGAGGCGCAACCACCAGCCGCCGGCGCGCACCGGCCAAGGGACCGCGCCCGGACGAATCCGCTCTTGCTCTTCCCCGGCATCGAGCGGGCGCGACTCTGCCGAACCGGCCTGACGCAGCTTGACCGTCAGCAGTACATACATCCCCATCTGCAGGAATTCGCTCTCCCAGTTCTCGAACAGAGCGGACATGAAATGCGGGCTATGCAGATACGCTGCCAGGTGCAGCGCAGGCAGCCCCTGCTCGGCGAGCTCCTGGTTATAGGCATGCAGCCCGGCGTAGATCTGCGCCCCGATCAACAGCAGGGTCAGCGCGAGCAGGCACAACGACAGCCCATTGCGACGCAGGAACATGGCAGGCCCTCTCCGGACAGGAAGGGCAGTATCGAACGTCGCCGGCGGCGGCCGCATGAAATTCGCAGGTATCGACCGCATGCGCCTCGTGCCTGCGTGCGGAGAGAGTTGGCCATCTGGCGCGCAGCACACATGCCGGCGACACGACCTAGCCCGGACGTTGACGTATGCATGCGCACACTCGAGCCCATTCCCGCGCTTCACACCCCAGGAGACGACCATGCCCGTACCCAACTACCCGCGCCCACCCTTCAAGCCGCAACAGCAAAGCTTCCCCGGCAAGACCGAACGCATGGACCCGCGCCCGGACCATGGCGAGGACAGCTATGTCGGGCATGGCCAGTTGAAGGGCAAGCGTGCATTGATCACCGGCGGCGACAGCGGCATCGGTGCGGCTGTGGCGATCGCGTACGCGCGCGAGGGCGCGGACGTGGCCATCGCCTACCTTCCTGCCGAGCAGGAGGACGCCGCCAAGATTGGCGCACTGATCGAGAAGGCTGGCGTCAAGGCGCTGCTGGTGGGCTGCGACATCAGCGACGAGCATCAGGCCCAGTCGCTGATCGATCAGGTGCAAGCTGCCTTTGGCGGCCTCGACATCCTGGTCAACAACGCTGCGTACCAGGCTTATTACCAGAGCTTTGAGGACATCACGCTGGACGAGTGGCGCAAGACCTTCGACACCAATGTCCACGCAGCCTTCAACCTGGTGCGGTTATCGGTGCCGCTGATGACCGATGGCGGCTCCATCATCAACACCGCGTCGGTGCAGTCCAAGAAACCGACGCCGAATATCCTGCCTTATGCGGCCACCAAGGGGGCACTGGCCAACCTGACCATCGGCCTGGCCGGTGTGCTGGCCGACAAGCACATCCGGGTCAACGCGGTGCTGCCCGGCCCGATCTGGACGCCCTTCATTCCGGCGGGCATGGACGAAGAGTCGGTACAGAACTTCGGTGAGCAGACCCCGATGGGACGTCCGGGCCAGCCGGTGGAACTGGCGTCGGCCTACGTCATGTTGGCAGCCGATACCGCCAGCTATACCTCCGGAACCTTGTTGACCATTGCCGGCGGCGCAGTGACGTTGTAGGTCGCGTCCAACGCGCATCGCCTCGACGAGGCCCGCTTCGCCTTCAGGCGCAGCGGGCCTTTGCATCTTCCAACGCGACGCGTTTCACTCACGCATCGCCTGGACCGGGTCACCTGGACAAACAGTGCAAGATGGACGGCGATTGGTGAAAGTGAATTGGTGAAAGTGAATCGCCAACGCTGCGGGAGGGGTCATCGGTACGATCGCCCCTCCCCACCCGAGCTCTCTCGACGACCTGGATGCTGCAGCTGATCAATGCGGCTGGGTTTGCTTCGCGCGCAGTGCCTTGGCGTGCTCCAGATGCTCGGCAATGGTGGTGCGCATACGCTGCAGTTCCTTGCCGAGATCGCTGGAGCCGGGTTCGCTGCTAAGCTGCGTATCCAGCAGGGACAGCGCGCGCTCGTGACTGGCGACGCTGGTCTGCAGATACTGGGTCTGGAAGGCCTGGCCATGCAGCTGTTCGAGCTGTTTGCGCGTGCCTTCCGAACGTGCTGCCGCAGCCTGGGCCTGTGTGCCAGCGCGATCGGGTGCGAATCGGCTGAGGTCGGTCAATGCCGCACTGTGCGCCTCATCCATTTTGCGGGCGAATTCCAGCAGCGGCCCATCCACGCCCTTGCCTACCGCCAATTGGGCCAGGGTGCGTTCCTGCTCGTTGAAGATCGACAGCACACCGAGTGCCTGCTGACGGTCGCTGCCTGCACCACCGGTGGTACGCAGCGGGTCGCCATGCGGCGGCGTGGTGCCACGGGCAGTGACGGCCTGATGATCCTGCAGGACAGCCTGGGTGTTCGGCACCTGGCTGGTCTGGTCCTGACGACGCTGCCACGCTTTATAGGCCACGTAGCCCACGGCACCTGCAGTCACCATTCTGAGAAGTCCCATCGTTGTCTCCTGTCTGATCGCCCCGAGGCGTCGAATGTGAGTGGTTGGAAGTGCGTTGCCGGCAACAGCGACGCGCCTTGCGAGGGTGCGAGTGCAGGAGTTATCCAGACGTGACCTGGACATCAACGCTGCGTCGCTACGGCCACCGCGTGCACATCGCACGCACGCCGCCCATCGCTCGGCTTAACGCATAGCTGCGAACACTGCCCGACATCGCCGTGACTGCAACGGCTTCTCGGAGTTCGCCATGCTTGCCCTCAACTACCACGGCTCACGCGACGTACGGGTCGAGACCGTCCCCGACCCCGTGCTGGTCGAACGTGACGATGTGATCCTGCGCGTGACTGCCACCGCCATCTGTGGCTCGGACCTGCATCTGTATCGCGGCAAGATTCCGGATCTACGGCAAGGCGATATTCTCGGCCACGAGTTCATGGGCATCGTCGAAGACGTCGGCCCGGATGTCACCGCGGTCAGGCGTGGCGACCGTGTGGTGATTCCGTTCGTGGTGGCGTGCGGACAATGCTTCCATTGCATGCTGCAGGAGTTCTCTGCCTGCGAAACCACCAACACCGGCAAGGGCGCCGCGTTGAACCACAAGGACATCCGCCCGCCCGCAGCCCTGTTCGGCTTCAGTCACCTGTACGGCGGCCTCTCCGGCGGCCAGGCAGAGTACGTCCGCGTTCCCAAGGCCAATGTCGGGCCATTGGTGGTGCCCGACGCGCTACACGATGAGCAGGTGCTGTTCCTGTCGGACATTTTGCCGACCGGATATCAGGCGGTGATCGATGGCGGCGTCAAGCAGGGGTCGACGGTGGCTATCTTTGGCGCGGGACCGGTTGGCCTGATGGCCGCGGCGTGCTGCAGGATGCTGGGTGCCGAGCGCATCTTCATGGTTGATCGCCACGCGTATCGGCTGGACTTCGCGTCCAAGGCATACGGCGTCATCCCCATCAACTTCGACGAGATCGACGATCCGGCCGACGTGATCGGTTCGCAGACCGATGGCCGCGGAGTGGATGTCAGTATCGAGGCGGTCGGATTCGAAGCCGAGGGCAGCACGATCGAAACTGCGCTAACCAACCTGAAGCTGGAAGGCAGCAGCGGCGTGGCCATTCGCCAGTGCATCGCGGCCACCCGCCGCTGTGGCGTGGTCAGCGTGCCGGGCGTCTATGCAGGCTTCATCCATGCCTTCATGTTCGGCGATGCGTTCGACAAGGGCCTGAGCTTCAAGATGGGTCAGACCCACGTGCAGAAGCACATGCCGTATCTGCTGGAGCGTATCGGCAATGGAGAACTCAAACCCAGTGCCATCATTTCGCACCGCATGTCGTTGTCCGACGCAGCGCGCGGCTACGACATTTTCGACAAGAAGCAGGACGATTGCCGCAAGGTGGTGCTGACGCCGTAAGGCCCTGCGCTACTGCATCGCGCGCGGAAGCTGGCGTCGGTGCAGTAGCGGCCATGAGGTGTCCTGGCCTGTTGGCCTCCAGTCTTACGCAGTTGCCGACCGTAAGAAGTCCTCCCGCTGCGGCGGCGAGATGCAGGCGGGCATTGTCGCCGCCCGCTGCCCCGCAACAGTCATCGGCGCACGCACGATCTCGCTGTACGCATTCCCATCGTCAGTCCAGCGGTTTGGCGGGCACGAACGGTGAGACAGGATCGCTGGCCGGAAACGTTTCTTCCACCGCCTCGTCCTGCAATGCATCCTGCTTGGCGTGGTCGTCCTGGGTTTGCTCCTGCGCGCCGTGGGGTACACGGGTGTCGGTGCGATACGTGGTCATGGCGATCTCCTGGATGGTGCCGATGCATCACACGCTACGGCGCAGAAACGACGGCAGAGGTGAATCCTGCCTTCGCATCGATACGACAAAGCCAACGCATACAGGCAGGCACTTCAACGGTTGCCTGCCGATCGCCGGTTCACCGCGTGCCGCACTTTTTGCTGATTGCGCGCCGGTCAGCTCTTGATGATCCGCCCCACACGCGCGACGGCGATCACCATCGACGAACCTGCGCATCGTGCTGACGCAAGGGCAAATGCGACGCAACTGCACGCCTTGGCGCCAGCGCCGCTTCACATCGCGACGCATCCGGGGTGTATGGTGCAAAGGCACCCCGGCCCCGGCGTGCCCTCCCTCTACCTGGCCTTCCCATCAAGACTCTCTGCGAACGCTGCGATGCCGTCTGTTGCCGGCTCACCGTCATGGTCGATCCCTCCGACCGCATCCCACACCATCTGACCAGCGTGACGCCGGAGGGCTGGCACGTGATGGCGCGCGACGAGGAAGGCTGGTGCGTGGCCATCGATGCGGCACGCATGTGTTGTTCGATCTACGACACGCGCCCGGCAATCTGCCGGCGTTTCGTCATGTCCGGCCCCTATTGCCGCGACGTGCGTGCCACCTACGACGATCAACGCCGGCGGGGCATTCCCTTGACGCTGTACAACGCATGAGGATTCGCGATGAATAACTCCCGCCGCCAGTCGATGACCGTAAGCAACCAGCCAGGCAAGCCGCGCCTGTCCGAACAGCGCCTGGCCGCCGACCTCGAAGCGTTTCAGCAATCCGGCGGTGCGATCGAACGCCTGGGCGATACGCCGTTGCGCCGCGACAAGAAGCGCGGCGCCAGCGAAGGCGTTGCCACCGCGGTGGCTGCAAAACCCGCCGCCGGCACCGAGTAAGACGCCAGCCACCCACATCTGCGCTGCAGCGACGTGGTAGCCATGCGTTGGCGAGCGTGCGGCTTGCCTGCGCGCTGCAGCTGGCCGCCGCCAGCAGCGACACGCCAGGGGGAAGTGCGCAACGCCAGTTACAGCAGTTGTGCGCGATCGATCGCGCCGAGCCGTTGCGCCAGTGAGGCCATTTCATTGGCCAGTTGGATCATGTTGCCGCCGGCCTGCGCCGCGATGCCCATGATGCGTTGATACGCGTCCCAGAAGTCCGGTCCACGGCCATAGGCCTCGTGGAATCCTTGCAGCTCCAAGACCAGCAGATCGGACACTTGCATGTCGGAGTGGTCCATTGTGTTACCTCGATGGGGCATTCCCCGGCCCGCAGCTTATACCTGTTCAGCTTACAAAACCGCGGCAGTCGTGCGACAGCTCCGGCAAACCTGAATTGGTTAAACAGCGCGCAGACGAGCCGGCGTCAAGAGGCAGGCGCCTCCCATCGGCGGCTTCGGAGGCGTCAGCCCACCTGCGCCGGCGCGACCTGTCCGCAACGGCGGTGCAAAGCGCCGAACGGCGCACATTCCCGTGTAAAATGCGCGGTCTTTGACCGGAACAATGGCGAAAGCTGCTCCACCGGCGCCCCTCTCGGGCCCGGCATTCATTCGCCTGCTGGCACGCCTGAGCGATGTCCGCATCGCCCAGTCCAACCATGCGCTGGCCGACCGGCTGAGCCAGTGGATCGACTGGACGCGCGCGGTGGCCGTGTCCAGGGCGCTGGACGGCAGGCTGCCCGACACCGACGACCTGCCTGAGCCACGCCCGCTGGATGCCGACGCCTGCGCGCGCGTGCGGGCGGAGCTGGCCACCAGCAGCGTGGCCGATCTGGAGGCACTGGTCGCTCGGCTGCGGGCCAGCGCGCGCAATGCTGCCGACTCGCAGGAAACGCCCCCCCCGCCCGACTACGCCCCGTTCCGGCAGCACTATCTGGCCATGCAACGCGGCATGCGCACCGCCACCGGCGACCTGCGTGGACGGCTACGCGACCTGCTGGCGCTGGTCTCCAGCGAGATGGCACGGCTGGCCGAAGTGGACGCGGTGATGGAACTGACCTTGAGTCCCCGCGAACAGACCTTGTTGAATACCGTGCCGGGCCTGCTCGGGACGCATTTCGAACGCCTGCGCGACGCCGCGCTTGCGCCTGGCTCGCCAGCCGATAGCGAGGCCGCGCCGCGCGCGGTGTCCGATGGCTGGCTGGATATCTTCCGCAAGGACATGCAGAGCGTGTTGCTCGCCGAACTGGATGTTCGTTTTCACCCGATCGAAGGCCTGCTTGCAGCGCTTCGTACCCGCTAACTGGGACGTCATGTTCAGAACTCTCGTACACGTGTGTGTGTTTCTCGTCGGCCTGCTGGCGGTTTGCTGGGTCGGTATCGGCTATCTGGGCTCCAATCCGCTGGGTGCCTGCGTCGCGGCGGTGATCGGCGCCTGCTATGTGGCCGGCGCGTTGGAGCTGTATCGCTATCGCCAGGCCACGAGCACGCTGGACACCGCGCTTGCCGGGGTGACCACGGCCCCCACCGCGCTGGATGCGTGGCTGCAGCAACTGCACCCCAGCCTGCGCAACGCGGTGCGCCTGCGCATCCAGGGCGCACGCGTGGCCTTGCCGGCGCCGGTGCTCACGCCCTACCTGGTGGGCCTGCTGGTGCTGCTGGGCATGCTCGGCACCCTGCTCGGCATGATGGCCACGCTCAAGGGCACCGGTTTTGCGCTGCAGAGCGCCACCGACCTGCAGGCCATTCGCGGCTCGCTGGCCGCCCCGGTGGAGGGCCTGGCCTTCGCCTTCGGGACCTCCATCGCCGGCGTTGCCAGCTCGGCCATGCTCGGACTGCTGTCGGCGCTGTGCCGGCGCGAGCGCCTGCAGGCGGTGCAGCGGCTGGACCTGAAGATCGCAGCCGAATTGCATCCGCATTCCGAAGCGCATCAGCGTGGCGAGGCGTTCAAGCTGCAGCAGCAACAGAGCGCCCTGATGCCCGCGCTGATCGATCGGCTGCAGGCGTTGATGGGCAGCATCGAGCAGCAAAGCATCGCCGCAGATCAGCGCCTGGCCGCGCAGCAGGCCGAGTTCCATGCCAGGACCGAAGCGGCGTATGCGCGGCTGGCGACCTCGATGGAGCAGTCGTTGCAGGCGGGCGTCGCCGCCAGCGCACGTGCGGTCGGCGCGGCCCTGCAGCCGGCGATGGATACGACCATGGCCAGCATCGCGCGCGACACCGCCAGCTTGCACGAGCGGCTGGCCCAGGCGGTGCAGCAGCAACTGGACGGCATCAGCAGCGGCTTCGAACGCAGTGCCGGCAGTACCGCCACGCACTGGGCCAGCGCGCTGGCCGCACAGGAGCAGGCGCAAGCCGCCCTCAACGCACAGGTGCAGGCCGCGCTGGAGCAGGTCACCCTGCAGGCCACCGCATTGCAGGAGGGTGTGGCCACGGCCGTGCAACAGCAATTGCTCGGGCTCAGTGCCGGCTTCGAAGACAGCGCGCGCACCGCGGCCGAGCACTGGCAGGCCGCACTGGCTGCGCAGGAGCGCACGCAGCATGCGCTCGGCGAGCATCTGCAAACGGCCCTGGCCCGGGCCGACCAGCGCAGCGCCGCGCTGCAGGACAGCGTTGGCGTGGCCGTGCAACAGCAGTTGCATGCGCTCGATGCCGGCATTGCACGCAGCAACGCCACCACCGCCGAGCACTGGACGGCACTGCTGGCCGAACAACGCAGCGCCACCCAATCGATCGGCACGCAGGTGCAGGCCACGCTGGAACAACTGGCCCTGCAATCCACCGCATTGCAGGACGGCGTCCGGCAGGCCGTGCAGCAGCAGCTGGAAGGCCTGACCACCGGCTTCGAGGCAAGCACCGCCGCCGCCGCGGCAGGCTGGACCTCGGCGGTTGCCGAACAGCAGCGTGCCAACCACGCACTCACCCAGGACCTGCAGCGCAGCCTGAGCGCATTCGCCAGCACCTTCGATACACGCTCCAGCGCATTGGTCGATGCGGTGTCCGCGCGCCTGGACCAGTCCAGCAACGAGGCGACCACTGCCTGGACCCAGGCACTGGCGCAGCAGCAGCAGGCCGGCGCGGCATTGGCCAACGAGCATCAGCGCGCACTGGCCGCGGCAAGTGCCAGTTTCCAGGCGCAGGCCGCCGCCCTGGTCGGCAGCCTGCAGCAGTCGCATGGCGAGTTGCAGGCCGCCTTGGAAGCACGCGACACCCAGCGCCTGGCGCTGTGGAGCGAGCGCTTCACCAGCATGAGCGCGGCGCTGAGCAGCCAGTGGGAACAGACTGGCGCGCGCGTGGCGCAGCAGCAGCAGGCCATCTGCGACACCCTGGCCAGCACGGCGAGCGAGTTGTCCACGCAGGCGCAGGCGCAGGCCAGCGCCACCATCGGCGAAGTCTCGCGCCTGATGCAGATCGCCTCCGAAGCGCCCAAGGCCGCCGCCGACGTGGTGGCCGAACTGCGCCAGAGCCTGTCCGAGAGCATGGTGCGCGACACCGCCATGCTGGAAGAACGCAGCCGCCTGCTGGCCACGCTGGATACCTTGCTCAACGCGGTCAATCACGCCTCCACCGAACAACGCGAGGCGGTGGACGCGCTGGTCACCACCTCGGCCGATCTGCTGCAGCGCGTGGGCAACCAGCTCACCGAGCAGATCGGCAGCGAAACCGGCAAGCTCGGCGCGGTGGCTGCGCATGTCAGCGGCAGCGCAGTGGAGGTGGCCAGCCTGGGCGAAGCCTTCGGCATGGCGGTGCAGCTGTTCAGCAGCGCCACTGGCGAACTCAACGAGCGCCTGCAGCACGTCGCCACTGCGCTGGATGCCTCGCTGACACGCAGCGACGACCAGCTGGCCTATTACGTGGCGCAGGCGCGCGAGGTGGTGGACCTGAGCATGCTGTCGCAAAAGCAGATCATCGAGGAACTGCGCCAGCTCGATCGTGGCCGCGGCGATGACGGCGCCGCGGAGCCGGCATGAGCGACGAGATCGAAATCGACGGCGAATCGGGCACCCCAATCTGGGCCGCGTTCGGCGACCTGATGTCGGTGCTGCTGGGCGCCTTCGTGCTGATCCTGGTCGGCGTGATCGGCGTGCAGCTGCAGCTGTCCAGCCGCCTGGACGAGGCGGTCAAGCAGCAGCAGGCCGAGGCGCAGCGCCGCAAGACGCTGGAGCAGGCGCTGGCCGCGCCGCTGGCGGCCGGCCGCGTGACCCTGGTCGATGGCCGCATCGGCATCCGCGGCAATGTGCTGTTCGCCTTCAACTCCGACGAACTGCAGCCGGAAGGCCGCGAGGTGTTGAAGTCGCTGGCCGCACCGTTGGCGCAGTACCTGGCCGCGCGCCAGGAGATCCTGATGGTGAGCGGATTCACCGACGACCGCCCGGTGCTGGGCGGCAATCGTCGCTACGCCGACAACTGGGAGCTGTCGGCGCAACGCGCGCTCACCGTGACCCGCGCCTTGATCGCCGAAGGCGTGCCCGCCGCCTCGGTGTTCGCCGCCGCCTTCGGCTCGCAGCAACCGGTGGATTCCAACGCCGACGAAGCGCGCCGGGCAAAGAACCGCCGGGTGGAGATCGCACCGATCGCGCGTCCAGCCACCAGGCGCCACGACGCGCCGGTGCCGGCGCCGGCCGCATCGTCACGATGAGCAGGCAGGCAGCAACCGCGCGCGCGCGCCTGCAACGCTGGCACGCCGAAGGTGCCGGCCAGGTGGATCCGGTGCGCTTCCACCTGCTGCAGACCCTGGCAGCGCGCGCCGAGGCGCAGGACGACGCGGCGGTGCGTGCGGTGCTGGAAGACAGGCTGGCCGTGCTGGTGGATCGGTACGCCGCAGTGATCAAGCAGGCAGATGCTGCACGCGCAAAGTCGCGCGCCGTTTCGCCCGCGCCCCAACGCAGCCGGTTGGCTGCACTGAGCGACCAGCTCGCCGGCCACGCGGCGCTGATGGAAGTGGACAGCCGCAAGACCGCCGCCGCCGATGCACTGCAGTTTCCCGAGCTGCCGGCACTGGACGATTTCCGTCGCACCTGGACCACCGTACGCACCGCCAGCCAGGTGCGGCAATCGCTGCAGGACGCGCCCAAGGACGCCGGCCCGCTCAATTCCAGCGTGCTGGTGCATCGCTGCATCAGCCTGATGCGCGAACGCTCGCCGGGATATCTGCAGCATTTCCTCGGCTATGTGGACGCCTTGTCCTGGCTCGAACAGATGCATACCGGCGGGGTGCTGGCCGACGAAACCGCGGCGCCGGTCGGCACGCCGGCAAGAAAGCGCAGCCGCAGCGGCGCTGCGAAGCGGCGCAGCTGAGGGCGGCATTGCCCTGCGGCGGCAGTGTCCGTGACGCCGTTGCAGGAACAGTCGCAATCACCCACTGCATGCCTGGCAGGTGGCAAGACGGCGCCGCATCAGTGGCAAGCACCCGGATCTGCGCGGGGCCGCGCGCGTCGCTGCAAGCACTTCGCCTCAAGCGGTCGTCGCACGCCCGGTTTGCGCAGCTGGGCCGATACGCTGCCCACTCCCGCCTGCAGCGGGCACATGGGCGCACGCAGGACGTCGAGGGTGCGACTCTACTGTCATCGCATCGCCGGTGTAATCACCGGCGCATGCTCCTGCATCAGCGCAATCACCCAGTCGATGAAGGCACGCACCTTCGTACTCACGTGCCGGTTGGGTGGAAACACGATCGACAACGGCATCGGCTCCAAAGACCAGTCGGTGAATACCGGCACGAGCTCGCCACGGCTCAGCGGCGCAAGCGCCATGTACTGCGGCAACCACAGCACGCCCATGCCGGCCAACCCGGCGGCGAGATAGGCATTGCCGTCGTCGCAGGCCACCGCATAGCGGCCTTGCACCTTTACCTGCTCGCCATCGCGCTGCATGACCAGCGGCCACGGCACACCATCGTCCCAGCGCATGAAACCCACCGTGCGGTGCGCGGTGGTTTCCAGCTCGCGTGGATGCGTCGGTGTGCCCAGGCGTGCCAGATAGCTCGGCGCCGCGTAGACGCCGGCCTGCAGGTCGCCCACATGGCGCGCCACCAGCGACGGGTCGATGCCGGTACCACCGCGCACCACGCAGTCGACACGTTCGCCGATCAGATCGATCTGCCGGTCGCTGGCTCCCATGTGCAACTGGATGTCGGGATAGCGCGCATGGAAGGCGGGCAGCGCCGGCATCAGGATCAGCCGGGCCAGCGGACTGGGCACATCCACCCGCAGCCGCCCGCGTGGCACGCGCGAGGCATCGGACAAACTGGTTTCTGCATCGTCCATGTCGGCCAACAAGCGCACCACCCGCTCGTAGTAGGCCGCGCCGTCGGCAGTGACCGCCACCCGACGTGTCGTGCGGTTGAGCAAGGTCACCCGCAGGCGCGCCTCCAGTTGCTGCACCAGTTGGGTGACGCTGGCGCGGCTCATCTGCAGGGTGTCGGCGGCCTTGGTGAAGCTGCCGGTCTCAACCACACGCGCAAACGCCTGCATCGCATCGAACCGGTCCATCAACGCTCCTGCACCAAGATTGTTTGGATTCTACAAACAGTGTTGGTCGAGACCGCGCATTTATCGCGCGCCTCCAGGCGTTTAGGGTGGACTTCCATTCTTGATGTCGTCCAGGGAGAGTTCCATGGCAACACGTGACGTTGTTTTTCCGCAGGGCCGCCATGCACTGTACGAACGCCACCGGTATTCGCCGGCGGTGCGTGCCGATGGCTTGATGTTCGTTGCCGGCCAGGTCGGTAGCCGCGAAGACGGCTCGCCCGAGCCGGACCTGGATGCGGAGATCGCACGGGCGTTCGACAATCTCGATGCCGTACTCCGTGCCGCCGGCTGCACCTCGCAGGACGTGGTGGATGTCACCTTGTTCATGGTCAACCCCGAGGTGGTCTTCGAGGCTGCCTGGGGGCGCTGGGCCGATTATTGGGGTCCGGCGCCCTACCCCACCGTGACGGCGGTGGGCGTGACCTGGCTGGCCGGCTTCCGCTTCGAGATCAAGGTGATCGTCAAATTGCCGAAGGCCGATCGGTAACTGCGCGGGGCAGCGAGCCGGGCCATTGCATGGCCCTGCTCGCCGCTGCCAGTGGAAGACCGCTATTGCGCTTGCCGGTTGCTGCGCCATGATCGCCACGCGCGCAGCGCCAGCGCGTGGCACGGCACTGCAGCGGTTGCCGTTGCACCCTACCGAACACGGTACACGTCTGCCGCCCGGCGGCGATGCCACCGACGCGGCGACGCTGGCATGCCTTTGCCGCGCTGGCAGCGCATGCGGCTGAATCGACACGTGGACGATCACGTCCGAGCCACCGGCCGGGACACCAGGCACCAGGCACCAGACAAGACCGAATGTATCGCGTCGATAGCAGCCGACTATCGTTCATTCCTGGATTTTTCATCAGTCTTAACTGTTGGGCGGAGTTGTAAAAAACCCGCTAAAGCAAGACGGCAGACGGCCGCTACCGGTGACACGAGCGTTGAGACGCTCATCACCGTCATGCCGCGTGCGTTTACGACGCCGCGTCCGTCACTCTTCAGCCGAGATTGCAATGAAATTGACCGTCAAACTGCTCAGCGGTGCGATTGCCCTGGCCGCGTCGACCTGCGCCCATGCGCAGGAGGATTCCATGTTTACCTTCAGCGGCTTCGGCACGCTGGGCGTGGTGCATTCGACGGAAGATCAGGCCGACTTCACGCCGGATATCCAGACGGTGGAAGGCGCCGGCGCCAGCCACTCCACCTCGGCCCGCCCGGACTCGCGCATCGCCGGCCAGGTCAATGCCAACTTCACCGACAAGTTCACCGGCGTGTTGCAGGTGACCAGCGAATACGCCGAGCGCGGCGATTACGATCCGAAGGTGACCCTGGCACACGTCAAGTACCAGTTCGGCCCGCAGTTCGCTGCCCGCCTGGGCCGCATCACCGCACCGCTGTACATGCTGTCCGAATACCAGCGCGTGGGCTATGCCACCCCATGGGTACGTCCGCCGTACGAGGTCTACAACTACCTGCTGCCGATGGACGGCGTCGAAGGCGTGTACACCGTCAACGCCGGCGAAAGCGTGGTCAGCGTGCAGGGTTTCTACGGCCGCATCAATTCCAAGAAGGCCGACGTGTACGCCATGCGCGGGCTTGCCCTGGGGCTGGAGTCGGGCGCGTCCACCTTCCGCGCCGCCTACATCGTGGGCACCACCGATTTCGATACGCCACAGCTGGAACGGCTGTTCTCGGTGTACCAGCGCATCAACCCGGCCCTGGCCGACCGCATCTCCACCTATGGCGTGGACGGCAGCTTCGCCAGCGTGGGCTATGCGTATGACCCGGGCAGCTGGTTCCTGCGCAGCGAAGTGATCCAGGCCGATTACTCGCCTTCGCTCAACGGCAAGACCACTGCCGGATATCTGAGCGTCGGTGGCCGCTTCGGCACGCTGACTCCGTCGATCACCTACGCCAACGTCGACCGCAAGGGCCCCACCGTCACTGCGGGCCAGGACCCGGTCGGCGTGATGCGTCGCGCCGTGGCACAGGCCGAAAGCGGCCGCCACAGCTTCACCGCCTCGTTGCGCTGGGACGTGCGCGAAAGCATGGCGGTCAAGCTGCAGGCCAGCCACATCAACAACAACGCCGGCTCGTTCGGGTCGTTGAACAACATCCAGCCGGGCTTCCGTCCGGGCGGCAGCTACAACCTGCTGTCGGCGTCCGTCGACTTCGTGTTCTAAGAGAGCGCCCATGAATCTTTCCAAATCCCTGGCAGGTTGCGTGCTTGCCGTGTTGTCGAGTGTGGCGTTCTCGGCCAGCGCCGATGTGGTGGTGGTGATGGCGGCCAAGGGTGGGCCGGACAGCCTGAGCGCCGCGCAGGTCTCGCAGATCTTCCTGGCCAAGTCCAACAGCCTGCCCGGCGGCGGTGCGGCGGTGCCGATCGACCAGGAAGAAGGCGCCGCCACGCGCGATGAGTTCTACAAGAAGGTCGCCTCGCGCGATGCGGCGCAGCTGAAGTCGTACTGGTCGCAGCTGATGTTCACCGGCAAGGCCCAGCGTCCCAAGCGCGTCAGCGGCGACGATGCGGTCAAGAAGGCGGTCGCCGCCACGCCGGGGGCGATCGGTTACATCAGCGCCAGTGCTGTCGACGCCAGCGTCAAGGTCGTCCTGAAGCCGTGATCCGCCACCTGCTCGAGAGCCACATCATGCGCCGCATTCTGTCGTTACCGTTGTTCTGGAAAATCCTGATGCCGGCAGCGGTGGCAATCGTTTGCCTGTCGGGCTATGTGGCTTTCAGCACGCTGGTGTTTCAACGCAACAACGTCCGCCTGGAGGCGGTGCGCGACGTGCATTTCCCGATGCTCGACGCGATGACCCGCAACGTGGCCGCGCTGGACAAGCTCATCAACGGGCTCAACGGTGCGGCTGCCGCAGGCGATGCGGACATGTTGGCGGCCACCAAGCCGGTGGCCGACGATATCCACGCGTCCTACCTGAAACTGCAGAAGGCCGATCCGGCCAACGCCAAGGAGCTTGCCCAGCTGGGCAAGCAGTTCGACGACTACTACAGCCTGGCCCATGGCGTGGCTGCCGCATTCGTGGAACAACGCGAGCCCGATGCGCAGCAGATGAGCGCCATGGCCCCGGCGCTGGAGACCTACCGCACCACCCTCACCGCCATGCAGAAGCGCGCCGATGCGCGCTTTCGCGGAACGGTGCAGGAGGCCGTGGACAGCTCGGTGACGGCCAGTATCGGCGGTCTGGTGCTGGGCCTGGTCGGCGCCTTGGTGTGCATTGGGTTTGGCTGGATCGTCGCCCGCGCCATCACCCAGCCGCTCAACCGCGCGGTGGGCATTGCGCATGCGGTGTCCTCGGGCAAGTTGGACAACACCATCTCGATCGACCGCAACGATGAAGTCGGCCAGCTACTGCAGGCCATGGACAGCATGCAGCGCCAGCTGCGCCGGGTGATTCAGGCGCAGACGGAAATGGGCCACAAGCACGAGGCCGGCATCGTCAGCCACCGCATCGCCGAGCAGGAATTTCCCGGCGAATTCGGCAGCATGGTGCGCGCCAGCAACCTGCTGGTGTCCAGCCATATCGCGGTCACCATGCAGATCGTGGCACTGACCGAGCGCTATGCCGCCGGAGACCTGTCGCAGCAGCTGGAGGCATTGCCTGGCGAGAAGGCGGTGATCAGCCAATCGATCAACGACGTGCGCGCCAGCCTGCTGTCGATCAACGGCGAGATCAAGCGGCTGGCCGCCGCCGCGGCCGCCGGCGACTTCAGCGCGCGCGGCGACGAAACCGCCTTCGAGCACGATTTCCGCCAGATCGTGATCGACCTCAATCACCTGATGAGCACCTCGGACAAGAGCCTGGGCGAGTTGTCGCGGGTGCTGCAGGCCATTGCCGGCGGCGACCTGACCACGCGCATGCAGGGCAGCTTCGCCGGCGTGTTCGCGCGCATGCGCGACGATGCCAACACCACGGTGGAGCGCCTGACCGATATCGTCGGGCGCATCCAGCATTCGTCGGCGGAGATCGACACGGCGGCCGGCGAGATCGCGGCGGGCAACCAGGACCTGTCGCGGCGTACCGAGCAACAGGCCGCCAACCTGGAAGAAACCGCTGCCTCGATGGAAGAACTCACCTCCACCGTCAGGCAGAACGCCGAACACGCGCATCAAGCCAACGAACTGGCACGCAACGCCGCCGGCGTGGCCGCCAAGGGTGGCGAGGTGGTCAATCAGGTGGTGGGCACCATGACCGGCATCGAGGCCTCGTCGAAGAAGATCGCCGAGATCATCAGCGTCATCGACGGCATCGCCTTCCAGACCAATATCCTGGCCTTGAATGCCGCGGTGGAAGCCGCACGAGCCGGCGAGCAGGGCCGCGGCTTCGCGGTGGTGGCAAGCGAGGTACGTAGCCTGGCACAACGCTCGTCCGGTGCCGCCAAGGAAATCAAGGAATTGATCGACGCCTCGGTGGGCAAGGTGGCCGAAGGCTCGGCGCTGGTGCATACCGCCGGTGCCACCATGACCGAGATCGTGGCCAGCGTGAACAGTGTCACCGACATCATGGGGCAGATCACCGCGGCATCCAGCGAGCAGTCGGCCGGCATCGAGCAGGTCAACCAGACCGTCATCCAGATGGACGAGACCACCCAGCAGAACGCCGCCTTGGTGGAAGAAGCCATGGCCGCCGCACGCGCGATGGAAAAGCAGTCCAGCACCCTGACCCAGCTGGTCTCGTTGTTCCAGCTGGAAGCTGCAAGCGCGCAGCACCTGGAAAGAGACGTCGCCTAGTCGTTGAAACCGACCATCGTCGGATGCGTCGCTGCCCTCCTTGCGCACGGTTGCGGATGGAGGGCTCATCTATCCACTGGCATCGACCACACGGCCGATCCGCAGCGATATCTGCTGCGTCGGGCGTGCGTGCGTGCGGCATGGACACCCATTTCTATGGCGTGTCCGCCTCGCCCTGGCATGGTCCGTCGTCATTCGGATGCCGGCATGTCTCTGGCCGCGAGCGGCGTGGAGACCCGGGCGTGGAAACCCGGGCGCAGCGACGGGCGCATTGCCCGCGGGCGCGGCAACGCAACACCGCACAGCGTGATCGGCAGCCGCGTCAGCGCGCGCAAGGCATTACCAGACGCTTATTGCGCACCTGCCACGGCGGGAAAATAAGCGACTCAAATCACATTTTTATCGAAGAAACTGGTGCGACCGCACATTCTTCACGCATACGTCACCAACAAGCAATATCCGCATGCGATAGCTGTCGTGCTCGCTAGACAGCGAGCCCACTGTCGTCCCCTTCCAGCGCGCGTCCGCTGAGCGTCGATCTGCCCACCCGCAGTCGGCGGTGGCTTCGTGCGTCCGATTGATTCCAAGGAGATTCACTCCCATGCGCTTACGGACCCTGTTTGTCGTTCTGCTACTTGCCGCTGTCAGTGCCACTGCAAATGCCCAGGTCGTCACCCTCAACAAGGGGGGTTACACCTTGCGCTACGACTGCACCAATCGCACCGCGCTGCGTTATGAGTACGTGCTGCAGGCCGACACCGGCTCGGCCGCCCGTCCGTCCAGCTTCAACCTCGATACCGAATTGCCAAGCGGCTGCGCCGGGCAGACCTCCACCGCCTCGTATGCCAGCGTGCGCTCCGGCTACGACCGCGGCCATCTGGTGACCTCCAACCACATGGACTACAACGCGACCTATATCCGCCGCGCCAACCTGATGTCCAACATCGTGCCGCAGGTGTCCAGCTTCAATCAGGGCATCTGGGTGCGTGCCGAGAACGTGGCCGAGTGCTATCGCGACATCGCCAGCGTGCAGGTCTACGGCGGCGTGATCTACAGCGATACCAGCAACGACTATTTCCTGACCAGCCACAGGATCCGCACACCGGACTTCTTCTGGAAGACCATCATCACTGCCAACCCGGGCGGCGGCACCCGCGCCATCAGCTGGTTGATTCCCAATAGCGCCAACCTGGGTTCGCTCGACAGCTACATCGTCAGCATCGACGAACTCGAAGACCTGTACGGCGCCAGCACCATCGGCATCACCGCACCGGCGGCGGTCAAGGCGATGCTGCCTGCCACCACCTGGCCGCAGCCGAGCAATTGCGACCTGGGCTGAGTGGTTCTACCCATCGCAGTCCATCGCCCGCCTGGATCAGGCGGGCGATGTTGCTTCCCGCCGACGCAATGCTGCGCAACGTGCGCGCGTTGCCGATGCCAGGAAAAGCGTCAGCGATGATCGCGCCAGGTCGCTCGATCCCGACGCGATTCTGTCTGCAGCCGATTGCATGGACCGGGCGTGGTCATCGACGACGCCGTGATGGGCCGGCACGCAGCACGCAGCGATCAGGCCACTCACGCACCCCGCAAGGGCCGGATGCAGGTCATGCATGTAGCCAGCGCCGGGGCGACTCCACGGTGGCATTGCTCCCGATCAGGGCGTGGGCGCATATGCGGCAAACCACGCGGCATAGGGCGTGTTCTTGACCAGGTGCCGATTGAGGTCCTTCGCGCCATCGGTCCACCACACCGGGCCGCGCTCTCCCAACGCCACCTTGGCGGCGTTCACTGCGCCACGCGCGGTCGCCAGCTGGGCGGCGTTCTTCGCAGCCAGTGCCGCCTTGACCGCACGTCGCGCCTCCATCAGTTCGGCGACCAGGCGGGCACGCACCTGCACGCTCAGGTGCGGATTGGCGGTACGCCATAGCCGGCCCCGCACGACCAGGTAGCGGCCGTCCGGCGTGGTGAGGGCAGCAGGCGATGCAGTCATCGCGCTGTGCTGCCGTGGATCAAGATCTGCGCACCGCGCATGGGAGGATCGCCACAGCCGCGCTCACCCCTCGCGTGCAAAGCGTGGCTGCAGGACACCGTCCACATCCACCTGCTCGACGAACATCGCATATGGCCGCACCCATAGCCCGATCTCGCTATCGAGCGGCCGATACAGCACCAGCGGTTCCAGGGTCTCGCTGCTGCGCACCAGGCCGAGCACTTCGTAGCGGCCACCCTTGAAGTGCCGATAGTGGCCCAGTGCAAGCGTCGGCAGTGGCGGCAGCGTGTCCATGGCAATGGGTCCGATCGGGCAGGCCCTGTAGTGTAGGTGCTTGCGCAGCAATGGCTCGCGAGCCGTCGCGGTGCGAGCGGCTCGGCGACAGGGAGCTTGAGTGAAACGCTGCCCTGGCAACATCCAACGCCAGGCGCTTCAACGAAGCAGCAAGCGGCAGTCGAAGCGGCAAGCATGTCTGTCTGGGCGGGACGATGACGGGCAGATCGGGGGCCACAGCTTTGTAGAAGACACGCACGGACGATGGCCGGTGGACCAAGCACGCGGCTGGCGGCTCACGCGCGACTTCATGACCCACGCTGCGGCGGTGTCGACCAGCTGGGTTCCAGCAGCTTGACCGACCGCACGCCGGCAGGCCGGCAAGCCCGCGCGCATCGATCAGAACGTCGGCTCTGTCAGCGGACAGTGGCAAGCCCGGGCCCCGCATGCGCAGTGCGGCAGAGGATGTCGCGGCGCCGGCTGTCCACCCCCTCCTGCAGCCCCATCGCCACACCCGATCGATCTGCTTACGCATCCTCCTCGATCTCGGGGTCGTCACCATCGTCGTCGATTTCGGTATTCTCGTCCGGGCCGTCCGGCAGCGGCTCTTCCTGCTTGCCGGGTGCCCGGACTCCGTTCGCCTGGCCCGGCTCCTCGATGCGTGGGGCGCCGGTGTGGTGGGTGCGCATGCTCAGCTCCTGCGGCAGAAGGCCGCCTGCCTACCCTCCTCCCGGCCGTGTGATGCATGCGTCGCCAGCGTGCGCGACAGCAGCGCCGCCATCCTACTGCCCATCACCAGGCCGGCCGCAGATGCGACTGCCTCGGCCGGCATCGGCATGGAGGGCCTGGCACGGGTTCGCCATGCCGCCGTCGCAGTCAGCGCCTTGCCCAGCGGACCGACCCACGTACCGGGTGGCGCGAACACGGGCGCCGGCGCTTGGATGGCCTGCATCCGGCCGCCAGCTGTCACCGTACACAAACGCATGCCCTGGGGAGACGCCACCATGCCGAGCTTGCACTGTGATCTGGAAGACCTCCTCGCCGCGTGGAGCGCGGAAGCCCGCACCTTCGATGCCTGCGACATGCCGGCCTCGGCGCTTGCCCTGCGAACCTGTCACCGTCGCCTGTCAGAGCTGCTGAGTGCGCATACCGTGCAAACGCCGGCTGACTGCAGCCAACCCGTCGCCGGCACGCACGGCACCTCCGCGATCACGCTGTAGCCATGTGCGAGTGCCGTGACCAAACACGGCCGCCTACCAAGCACGAGCAGGCTCTGCAGCTGCGAACAGAACGTCGCGCGCGATCGTCGGGTGGTCGTGGACGGCGCGCTCGAAAACCGAAACGTACGAGTGCCACGCGCCACCTTCGATTACCGGACGCGCCTGCCTGGCGGCTGCGCATGCTGATAGTGGCTCCTGACGGCATTGCGCCGGCCGCATGGGTGCACACATGGCCCGGTAGATCCCGTAGCACCCGACCTGCGCCTCATCCTGTCCCCACCGCATCCGGGACTCAGTCGTCGCCGCTGGTCCGCTCGCCCATCAACTCGCGTTCGCGCCGTTCCAGTTCCTCGGCATAGCGTTTGCGGACAAAGCTTTCCGACAGCACGCCCAGCACGTGGCGGTCAGCATCGATCACCGCCAGTTCGTCGGCCTGGGTGGCATCGAACACCTTCATGATCGCCACGATATCGGTCTGCGCCAGCAGCGCCGCATCGCGATGCCGGGCGTAGTCGCTGACCGGCGCGTCCAGCTGCACGTTGTCGGCATACAGCACCGCCAGCGGCACCACGCCAGCGTACTGGCCGTTGGCATCCTCCAGCACCACGCGCTGGGTCGACCCCAGCGGGAAGCGGCGCCGGAACTCGGCAACGCTGATGTCGTGCGCGGTGTGGTTGGCATCCTTGCGCATCATCTTGCCGGCCGACAGATTGCGCACCCAGCCCACGTCGCGGGCGCTGCGGATGTTTTCGCCGCGCAGATGCAGCCGCCAGGTGGAGAACGAATACCCAAACACCTGGCGCACCACGGTGTTGGCCACCAAGACCGCCGCCATCACCGCGCTGGCCAGCACGAAGTCGTGGGTACCCTCCAGGATCAGCATCGCCATGGTCATCGGCGCCCCGACGATCGCCGCCGCCAGCGCCGCCATGCCCACCAGCGATGCGCTGGTTGCATCCACGGCTGCGCCACCCAGCAACAGGTTCAACGCCACCGCGAACAGGCTGCCCACCAGCGAGCCCATGAACAAGGAGGCGAAGAACAGCCCGCCGCGGAACCCGAACCCCAGCGAGATACCCGACGCAATGCACTTGAGCACCAAGAGCGTGGCCAGTACCTGCAGGCTACTGCTGCTGGTCAGATCCAGATGCAGCGCGCCGTGGCCCGACGACAGCACCTGTGGCGAATACAGCGCCAGCGGAATCAGCAACAGGCCGCCGATGACCGGCCGGCCCCACATCGGCAAGTTGATCCGTCCTACGCCGCGCTCGATCCCGGCCACCAGGCGCATCACCGCGATGCCGATCAACGCGCACACCAGACCGAGCGCGATATAGATCGCGTAGTCGCGCGGCTGCAACTGGTACGCCACCGCCGCCGGCAACGAGTACGGCGCCGCGCCGAGCGCATCGGCCATGAACGCGCCGGCCAATGCCGCCGCCGCCACCGGTGCCAGCGCCGACGGCGTGTAGGCGCCGATCACGATCTCGAACGCATAGAATGCTCCGGCCAGCGGCGCGCCAAAAGCCCCGGCGATCGCGCCCGCCGCACCGGCACCCATCAGGGTGCGCATGTCGGCGCGACGCACCCGCAAGATCCGGCCAAGCTGCGAGCCCGCTCCGGACCCCATCTGCGTGTACGTCGCCTCCAGCCCCACCGAGGCGCCGAAGCCGTTAGACAACAAGGTCTGCACCGCAACGATCAGGTTGTCGCGCATCGACATGCGCCCGCCATGCAGTGCGTTGGCTTCCACCGCATCCACCAGCGCGCGCTTGCGCCGCCGCGCCATCAACGCCACCAGCCCAACCAGCAAGCCGCCCAGCGGCAGGACCAGCAGCTGCGTGGGGGTGATCGTGCTGGCCGTACTGAGCCGCGCCTCCGGGCCAAGCCCATACAACCAGGCCTGTAGCGCGTGTGCGATTCCCGCCTGCACCACCATCAACGCTGCGGCGATCAGGCCGACCACCGCAGCAAGGCCGATGAACCACAGGTCGTTGGCGCGCAGCTGCCGGCGCAGCCAGTCCAGCGGCCGGCGCAGCTGCGCAGCCGTGGCGTGCAAGGCCGGCGTGTTGAGGGAAAGTGGCTGCATGGCACCAGTGATCGCTGGATCAGCACGCCGGCGGAGCCGGCATCTGCTGGGGTGCCCAGTGTGCATGAGCGCTGCTGACCTGGGCCAATCCGGCGTGGTGATGACGTGGCAGCCGCACGGCAGGCCTCACCTGGGCGCACAGATCAGAATCGGCTGCGACGCCGTGCCGCCGCATGCCGTCGGCAGGCAGCGCGCATGCGATAGTTCGCTCGCTCGACCAGGGCGGCGCGATGGTCTATCTGCTGCTGATAGTGATTGTGATCGAAGGCATCTTGCTGATCAGCTGGAACCGCCCGTATTTCGGCTGGGGACTGCCACTTTTCATGCGGCACATTCCGCTCAGCCGCGATGCGCTGGCCTGTTTTTCGCTGGCACAGATCGAGCCTGCATTGGATCAGTCGCGCTTGCCGGACCTGCGCTTGCATCGGTTGTCCGAGCATGTCTACGGATTTCGCGAGACGTTCCTGGTCTTTGTCGGCCCCGTCTACCCGATGATCATGCGCGGGCGCATCGAGATCGATCGCAGGCAACGCAGCATCGTGATCACCGACTTGTGCAATTGGACGGTGGTGTACGTGGTGGCCGCCATCCTGCTCCCGGCGGCTACCATCAAGCCGGCGATGGCGGCGATGTTTCTCGCCGGCCTCGGGCTGGCCTACGCCGTACAGCGCCGGCGATTCGGCAACGTCGAAACCACGGTGCGGAGGCTGCTGCAGACCAACACCGTCCCGCTGGTCCCGCGCCCGCCTGCCGGAGCCGGGCGAGCGCGCCCGTAGTGCTGCAGCGCCTGTGCGCAGCGCAATGCGGCCTGGCTCACTCCACCGGACACAACGGCGTCTCGCCCGGCCGCAGCGTCAGCACCCGCACACCGCTGCGCGTCACCGCCACCGTGTGTTCGAACTGCGCCGACAACTTGCCATCGCGGGTATGGACCGGCCACTGCTCCGGATCCGAGCGGATCGCCGCGCGCCCCTGGTTGATCATCGGCTCGATGGTGAACACCATGCCTTCCTGCAGCGCCAGGCCGGTGCCTGCATGGCCGTAGTGCAGGATCTGCGGATCTTCGTGCATCTCACGGCCGATACCGTGGCCGCAGTATTCCTTGACCACGCTGTAGCCATGGTCGCGCGCATGCCGCGCAATCGCATGTCCGATATCGCCCAGCCGCGCGCCCGGCCGTACTGCGGCAATGCCTTTCCACATTGCCTGATACGCGGTGTGCACCAGCCGGCACGCCGGATAGGCAACCTCGCCCACCAGATACGTCGTACTGGAATCGGCGATAAACCCGTTCTTTTCCAGGGTGATGTCCAGATTGACGATCTGCCCGCTGCGCAACACGTCGTCGGCCGAGGGCACACCGTGGCAGACCACATCGTCGATCGAGGCGTTGAGCACGAAGGCGAATCCGTACTGGCCCTTGCTCGCGGGCCGTGCGGCGAGCTCATCGACAATCATGTGCTCGACGAAGTCATTGAGCTCCAGCGTACTGCGGCCTTCCAGCGGCAGCTGGTCCAGCGCATGGAACACCTGCGCCAGCAGCTGGCCGGACGTGGCCATCAAGGCGATCTCTTCGGGCCGTTTGATCACGCCCGCCCCGGCTTCAATGCCGGGGCCCTGACACCGGCTGCGCGCAGTTCCTGCGCCACGATGTCCTGAAACGACGACTCCGGACGCAGCTCGCACAACATGCCGACCTTGATCCAGAAATTGGCCTGCGCGTTGATCGACCGGCTGGTCACCGTGCAGGCGCGCCGCAGCTGGTCGTGCAGCTCGTCATCGATGTTGACGATACCCATGGGCACTCCGGATAACGAATATATAATTCATATGCGAATCATATAATTCCTGCCAGCACAGTGCCACCGGGTCGCGCCGCCATGGCGACAAGCAGCCACGAGCATTTGTGATCGAGGGCGCGTGGTGCATGATCGTCACCGGCATGTGCGTCGCGCACGCCGCCGCCCTTGATCGCTACGGAGGTCTATATGCGTCATGCACCACGCCCGGTCGCCATTGCTGCCGCGACCAGTCTTTGCCTGGGACTGCTCCATTGCATGCCGGCATTCGCCCAGTCCTCGGGCAAGACCGATCTTGACCTGGTTTGCATCGGTATCGGCGAGCGGGTGCAGGCGCATGACAATGCCGGTTACCAGTGGGACCCGAAGCGGCACAAGTATGTCGAGCGGACCGGCGTGGATTACAGTCAGACGCAGATGGAAGGATCGGTTCAGATCGAGATCCACGACGGCCAGGGGCGCATCCATCCGCCCAAGCGCCTGCTGCCGCCACTCAAATCCGGCGGACACGACGGCTGGTGGCCATTACATGATTTGCGCGTGGGCGCCGATCGTATCCAGGCCTCGTACAAGCTCAATGGAATGAACTCCCCCACGGTGGATATCGATCGACGCAGTGGTCGCTTGACCCTGACGGGAATCGAAAAATTTGAAGGCCATTGCAGTGCGGTGGATCCGGGCAAGAATCAGTTCTGACGAAGATGCGCACGCCTGATGGTGATGGCGCGTCCTTGCGATGACGACGACAGACATTGCAGCCGGATCGATAGCCGGATTCTCCTCAGTGCGACGGATGGAAAGCGCCAATAGCGGCTGACCGAATGTTTTCGGCAAGACGAATGCCAGTGTTGACCGAAAGTGGTGGCCACGCACGCTTGGCCGCAACACCATCAGACTGTTAGAGCGGCCAAAAAAACGTAGCGAGCGGTCGTCAGGTGGGTGCGGACGGCGTGGAGGAACCGCAGTGTACGCGTGGTACATGCCGCACCGAGCACCGACCGCGCCCGCCTGGCGGCCGCGCAGTCGTTTTGCTAGCTGCTCTTAGCCGATCTACGCAGTGCAGCGCCCCATCATCCGTGCATCGCCGCAGCAGAGGCCGCCCTGATCGCCTGGGTGATGTGCTGCAGCGTGCTGGATCTCACCGCCGAGTACTGCCAGTACAGCGGCACATCCACGTGCCGTGCCGGGTCCATCAACACCACCGCACCGCGCTCCACCGCAGACGCCGCCAGCGTATCGGGCGCCAGGCACCAGCCCATCCCCATCGCAGCTGCACTGACAAAGCCCATCGAGGTGGGCAGGTAATGCACCCGGGGCGACAGCTTCGCCCGGGTGATCTTCCGCATGTAGCGTGCCTGCAGATCGTCCTTGCGGTTGAAGGCCAGCATCGGCGCGGCCGCCAGCGATGCAGCGGACACCCCATCGCCGAAGTACTGCTGTACGAATCCTGGCGCTGCGATGGCGACGTAACGCATCGCACCCAGCCGATGCACATTGCAGCCCTGCAACGGCCGGGGTTCGGATGTCACCGCGCCAAGCACACTGCCATTGCGCAACAACTCCAGCGTGTGATCCTGGTCATCCACGCGCACGTCGAGCACATAGCCATGCTCGCTGTGCAGGCTGGCCAGCGCCGCGATCACCCAGGTCGCAAGCGAGTCGTCGTTGACGGCGATCGCCACCGCATGCGCCTGGCCCTGCCGTCCTGCCGGCATGAATTCATCGGCCACTTCCGACTCCAGCGCCTGCAGGGGGCGCACGCGCCGCAACAGCTGTTGGCCGGCCGCGGTAGGGCTGCAGGGCGCGCGTCGGACGATCAGCAGCTGACCCAGGCGGTCCTCCAGCGCCTTGATGCGCTGGGACACGGCTGACTGCGTGATCGACAGCCGCCGCGCGGCAGACTCGAAGGTGCCCTCATCCAGCACCGCCAGGAACGCCGCCAGCTGCGGATGCATCAGGATCATCACGCGCCCTCGAATCAGTTTTTCTAATGGTCAAGCAAGATTACGCGTTTGTCTAATGGCATGATCCAACCCATTCTGTCCGCAGCCAAGTGGAATGGAACCGAACGATGTCCATCGCGCCCCTGATCTCCGGGTTTCTCTCGGGTGCCGGCCTGATCGTGGCCGTTGGCGCGCAGAATGCCTTCGTCCTGCGCCAGGGTGTCAAGCGTCGCCATGTCGCGCAGGTCGTCGCCCTGTGCGCCCTGGGCGACATCACGCTGATCCTGCTCGGCGTGGCCGGCATCGGTGTCCTGGTGCAACGCTACAGCGGCTTGCTCGATGTCCTGCGCTTCGGTGGCGCCGGCTTCCTGCTGTTCTACAGTCTGCTGGCTGCCCGACGCGCCTGGCAGGGAACGCCGGGGCTGTCGGAGAGCGGTCGCGATCAGACGGGGCTGGCGCGCGTCATGCTGACCTGCGCCGCCTTTACGTTCTTGAATCCGCATGTCTACCTGGACACCATGGTGCTGCTGGGCAGCCTCTCCACCCGCTACCCCGGCCAGCTGCGCTGGATATTCGCCCTCGGCGCCTGCCTGGCCAGCGTCACCTGGTTCACCACGCTCGGATTCGGCGCCCGCCTGCTGCAACCCATCTTCCGCAACCCCACCGCCTGGCGCGTGCTCGATGCACTGATCGCCCTGTTCATGGCCGCCCTTGGCGTTGCGCTGCTGGTGCGTCCGCTTTGATTCAAGGGATGCGTATCTGTCAACGGGAGTGTGCGGCCCAGATATTGAAGTCGAAGAGCGAACAGATCTCACGCCTCGCAGCTAGGTCATTCCCCATCGGCGGAGATGTCGCATCACGCACAAACGCCCAAGCACGCCGCGCTCAGAGCGGCCAACAAAACGTAGCGAGCGGTCGTCAGGTGAGTGCGGACGGCGTGGAGGAACCGCAGTGTACGCGTGGTACATGCCGCACCGAGCACCGACCGCGCCCGCTTGGCGGCCGCGCAGTCGTTTTGCTAGCTGCTCTTAGCGTCGCCCAGAAAACCGATGACCTGCTCGCCAGAAAGATATTGTTTCGCGTCCAATCTCCTTTGGGAATTGGATTCCAAGCTGGCGTGTTATTCGAAATGGGGGCTTCTTATAGCCGCACCCAGCTCGATAGAATCGTTTTACAAAATAATTCAATACTGTCCTGTTGATCGCCAATCATCTTATCCATCGCTCAGCCCCGGCTTTGGTATTTCCCTAGCGCCCGTATCACCCAACGCAATAGCAGGTCAGGATTTTTCCTACAGGCAAGCTCTGCCGCATGCATTAAAATATCGTTAGGGGCGGCGCGGGCGCGTCGAGCGAATTGCATTGCGTAGGGCGGTCATCCGGACATGGATTCAGGCAGGAAAGGACAGGTGCGCATGCGCGCCTCATGGTGTATTGCGTGTTTTGCGGGCATGGCGGTCCAGGTGTCCGCACAGCAGGCGGTCGATCCTGCCGCGCAGGAGCTGTTGCGGCAACAGGAACGCGAGCGTGCACTGCGCGAACAACAGGAAGCGCGGCCGGATGTGCGTCTGGAGCGCACGCCTGAAGACGGGATTGTGCGCCTGCCCGCCACTGAATCGCCCTGTTTCAGGATCGAGCGCATCGTACTCGATGGCCCGGCCGCGGAAAGGTTTCGCTGGGCCATCAAGGCCGCCGATCCCGCCCAGGACCCGGCAACCGGTCGTTGCCTGGGAACCGACGGCATCAACCTGGTGATGAAACGGATGCAGAACGCGGTGATCGCGCGTGGCTATGTGACCACACGCGTGCTGGCCGCCCCGCAGGATCTCACCAGCGGCACCTTGACCCTGTCGCTGGTTCCCGGCCGTGTGAACGCTGCCCGCTTCAGCGAACCCGCCTCTGCGCACGCGGCCATCGCCAATGCCGTGCCCGCACGCAGTGGTGACCTGCTCAATCTGCGGGACATCGAACAAGGCCTGGAAAATTTCCAGCGCGTGCCTACCGTCACCGCCGATATCCAGATTTCGCCGGCACAAGGCCAGGGCGCGGGACCTGGCGATAGCGATCTGGTCGTCGCCTGGCAGCAACGCTCGCGCGTTCGCGCAAATCTGAGCCTGGACGATGCAGGCAGCGAGGCCACCGGCAAGCTGCAGGCCAATGGCACGCTGTCGTTGGACAACCCGCTTGGTCTCAACGAGTTGTTCTATGTCAGCCTGGGCAAGGGCGTGTTCAATGGCGCCGGCAAGCAGACCGATAGCTGGACCGTGCACTACGACGTGCCACTGGACTATTGGCTATTCGGGGTGACCGCAAGCGCCTACGACTACAGCCAGACCGTGGCCGGCGCGATCGAAACCTACGAGTACAGCGGGCGCAGTCGCAACGCCGAAGCGCGCGTGGATCGCTTGCTGTTCCGCAACGCGTCGATCAAGTTCGGCGCCTATGGACGCGGTTGGTGGCGACAGGCCACCAGCGCCATCGACGATACCGAGATCGAGGTGCAGCGGCGACGCACCGCCGGCTGGGAGTTGGGCCTGAATCATCGCCAGTTCCTCGGCAAGGTCACCCTGGACGCCAGCGTCGCCTATCGCCGCGGCACTGGTGCCTTCGATGCCTTGCGTGCCCCGGAGGAGCTGGCCTACGCATTCGATCCCTCCATTCCGCTGGAAGGCACATCGCGCCTGAAACTCATCGTGGCCGATGCACAGGTGGTGGTGCCCTTCCAGTTCGGCGCGCAACGTTTGCGCTACAGCGCGTCCTGGCGCGCGCAGTGGAACCGCACCCCGCTGGCGCCGCAGGACCGTTTTGCGATCGGCGGACGCTTTACCGTGCGCGGCTTCGATGGCGAGCTGACGCTCAGCGGCGATCGCGGCTGGTCGCTCCGCAACGACCTGGGGCTGGCGCTGGGCGGTGGACTGGAAGCGTATCTGGGTGCCGATTACGGCCGCATCGGCGGCCAGTCGGCTCGCTTCCAGCCCGGCGACCATCTGGCCGGCATGAGCCTGGGCCTGCGCGGCGGTTGGCAGCACGTGTCGCTGGATGGCTTCGTCGGCTCTGCAGTGGAGAAGCCCGCGAATTTCCCGACCGACTACACCACCTTCGGTTTCAGCCTGTCCTGGCGCTACTAAAACCTTCCACAAGGATCAGTGATATGAATCGCGTCTACCGTCTGGTGTTCAACCGTACCTTGCGTGTGTGGCAGGTCGCTTCGGAGCTGGTGCGGGCACCTGGTGCAGGCAGCTGCGTCGGTGCAGCACGCACAGGCCAGCTCACCGTCGCACCGCTGCAGTTTGCGCTGCTGTGCGCCCTGGGTCTTGTCGCTGGCGTCGGCGTCGCAACCGCACAGTCCGCCGGCCGTATCGTGGGCGAACCCGCCGCACCCGGCAGCGAGCGGCCCACCGTGCTGACCGCGCCCAACGGCGTACCGCTGGTCAACATCACCACGCCTTCGGCGGCAGGCGTCTCGCGCAACCGTTATTCGCAATTCGATGTGGGCCGTGAGGGTGCAATTCTCAACAATGCCCGTGGCCAGACCCAGACCCAGTTGGGCGGCTGGGTGCAGGGCAATCCCTGGCTGGCCACCGGCAGCGCCAAGGTCATCCTCAACGAGGTCAATGGGCCTGCCAGCCGACTCAGCGGATATGTGGAAGTGGCCGGGCCGCGCGCGGAGGTGGTGATCGCGAACCCGGCCGGCATCCAGATCGATGGCGGCGGATTTCTCAACGCCAGCCGGGTGACGCTGACCACCGGCGCGCCGATCCTGTCCAACGGCGCCCTGGACGGCTATCGGGTCACCGGCGGTGCCATCGGCGTGGGCGGCGCAGGGCTGGATACCAGCGGTGCCGACTACACCGACCTGATCACCCGTTCGTTGCAGGTCAATGCCGGCATCTGGGCCAACCAGCTGCAGGCCAGCCTTGGCACCAACGTGGTCAGCGCCGACCATGCCAGCGTCGCGCCGCAGGCCGCCAGCGGCCAGGCACCGAGCTTCGCACTCGACGTGGGCGCGCTGGGCGGCATGTTCGCCAACAAGATCTGGCTGGTCGGCAACGAACAAGGCGTGGGCGTGCGCAACGCCGGCAACATCGGCGCACAGGCGGGCGAACTGGTCGTCACGGTAGACGGCCGCCTGGAGAACACCGGCACGCTGCAGTCGCGCCAGGACACCCGCGTCGCGGCCACCGGCGGCCTGACCAACGCCGGCACCATCAGCGCTGCCCGCCAGTTGCAGGCCTCCACGGCCGCAGATCTCGATAACCGCGGCGGCACCCTCAACGCGCAGCGACTGCAACTCGATGCGGCCACGTTACGCAATCAGGCCGGCACGATCGAACAAACCGGTCTGCAGGCCCTCGTGCTGGAGGCCGGCGGCCTGCACAATCGCGCTGCAGGCAGCATTGGCGCGATTGCCGCTGTGCCGCCCAGCAATGGGGCAACGCCCGGAACCGGCGGCGACGGCAACACTGGCAACCCGAATACCGGCAGCAGCGATGGCGGCAGCGGAGGCACCCTGCCTCCTGTCAGCGGCCCGACACCCGGCCTTGCGCCAATGGCTGCCGGCGCGGTAACCGTCACCGGCCTGCTCGACAACGACGGCGGCCAGATCAACGCCGGCGGCGCGACCACAGTGTCGGTGGCAGACGGGCTGGATAACAGCGCCGGCCAGCTCGGCGTGTCGGCGCTGCGCGTGCACGGCGATCTGAGCAATCGCGCCGGCACGCTCGCCGTCTACGGCGACGCCGATTTGCAGCTGGGGGCACTGGTCAATGACCAAGGGCGCCTGACGGTGGCCGATACGCTGGGCCTGCAGACGCAATCGCTGAGCAACCGCGGCGGCGAAGTGCGCCATGCCGGCAGTGGCGCTGCCTCCTGGCAGATTCGCGGACTGCTGGACAACCAAGGCGGCATTCTGTCCAGCAATGCATCTGCGTGGCAGCTCGACGCCCAGAACGTCGTCAATGCGCAGGGCAGACTCGAACACGCAGGCACGCAAGGGCTGACGTTGTCTGCGCAGGACTGGTCCGGTGCCGGCGGCAGTATCGTCACGCCGGGCGTACTCAGTTGGCGCGCCGCCAGCGTGGACCACCGCAATGCAAGCCTCAGCGCCACGCAGCTCACGCTGCAGGCGGCCAGCCTCGACAACCGCGGCGGCAGCCTGGTTTCCACCAGTGCGCAACCGGCCACCCTGCAGGTACGCGACCGCCTGGACAACGGCGATGGCGGCACCATCGCCGGCAATGGCACCGTGGGCATACGTGCCGGCACACTGGGCAATGCGGGCGGCCAGATCCAACAGGCCGGTACCGGACTGCTGACGATCGAGACAACGGCGCTGGACGGTCGCGGCGGTCGCCTGATCAGCAATGGCGGGCTGACCATCGATGGCGGGCGCATCGATCTTGCCCAAGGCACCACGTCCGCACAGCAGATCCACCTTGCTGCAACCTCGCTCAGTAACGCCGGTGGGCGCATTGCCTCGCTTGGCGATCAGGCGCTGCAAGTGACGGTACGCGATGGCCTGGACAATCGCGACGGCACCTTGGCCAGCAACGCCGGTATCGGTATCGCTGCCGGTGCCATCGATAACCAGGGCGGCGCCATCCTGGCCGCAGGCCGCGACGATGCCTCGCTGACGGTGAGCGGCACGCTGGATAACAGCGCCGGCACGATCTCGGGCAATGGCGATGTCGCACTGCAGGCCGGCAGCATCGTCAACCGCGGCGGCACTGTGGTTGCGGCCAATGGCGCTGCATTGCAGGTCAACGCGACCAACCTGCTGGACAACAGCCAGGGTGGCCGTCTTGCGGCCAGCGGCGATATCGCTGCGCGCGCGTCCACGTTGGATAACCGTGCCGGCGCGATCGAACACGCCGGTACCGGCACCTTGAACGTTGATGCCAATGCACTCCAGGGCGAAGGCGGCAAATTGCTCAGCCTGGGAACGCTGCAGCTGGATGGTGGCGACATCGACCTGGGCACCGGCAGCACCACCCAGGCAGAGCGGATCGCGGTAGACGCCGCCAACCTCGGCACGGCCGGCGGCCACCTGAGCGCCACCGGCACCGACGCGCTGCGCCTGACCCTGTCCGGCACGCTCGACAATGCAGGAGGCAGCATTGCCAGCAATGGGGCGCTCGCATTGCAGGCTGCCGCCCTGTCCAACCGCTCCGGCACCCTGATGGCCGCCGGCAGCGCCGACAGCCGGCTGGACCTCGCCGGGCAGCTGGACAACACGCAAGGCCGCATCGCCAGCAACGGCAACGCGCTACAGGTACATACGGCGCACCTGGTCAATGCAGAAGGCACGCTCAGCCACTCCGGCACGGTCGGGCTTGAGATCGCGGCAACGCGCGTGGACGGCAACAAGGGCACGATCGTGAGCAGCGGCGCCCTGTCGATCACGGCAACCGACGTCGATCACCGCGAGGCAACCATCGGCGCCGATCGGGTGGATCTGCGCGCGCAGGCGCTGGACAACCAGGGTGGGCGTATCGTCGCCAGCGGCAGCGCTGCGAGCACCATCCACGCACAGGTCTTGAACAACACCAGCGGCACCCTCGCCAGCAATGGCGACCTGACCGTGGACAGCGATGTGCTGACCAACACGCAAGGCACGATCCAGCATGCCGGCAGCGGCCAGTTGCAGATCAACGCGCTGACCTTGAGCGGAAACGCGGGCAAGCTGGTCAGCAACGGCACCCTGCACATCACCGGTCGGACCACCGATCTGCGCAACGCCACCACGTCCGCGCACACCATCGCCGTGGACACCGACAACCTGACGACCGCAGGCGGCCAGCTGTCGGCAAGCGGCAGCCAGCAACTGAGACTCGCCGTTGCCGCGACGCTGGACAACACCGCGGGTACCATCGGCGGCAACGGCGTATTGGCGCTTGGCGCGCAGACGCTCATCAATCGCCAGGGAACGCTGCAGGCCGCGGGCGCTGGGCAATCGGTCCTGAGCATCGGCCAGGCACTGCAGAACCAGCAGGGCAGGATCCTGCTGGCCGGCGATGGGCGGGTGACCGCTGCCAGCCTCGATAACCAGGCCGGCACCGTGCACGCGGCCGGCAACGCACTGCACCTGGATATCGACGGTCTGCTCGACAACCGCTCCCAGGGCCTGGCGTCCAGCGCGGGGCAACTCAATCTGGATGCGGGCACGCTCGACAACACGGCAGGCACGCTCGTTGCCGGTACCGACCTTGCGGTTGTCACCGACAACGCCGTGGTCAACACCGGCGGAGCCATCCAGGCCACGACCGCACTGCGCCTTGAAGGCGCGGGTCTTTCCAACCGTGCCGGCACGGTCATCGGCGGCAGCGCCGTGATCGATACGCGCGCTCAGCGGCTGGACAATGCCGGCGGCACCATCGGCAGCCAGGTCGGCACGCTGGACATCCGCAGCGGCGCGCTGGACAACGCCGGCGGGCGCCTGCAATCGCAGGCAGCGCTGCTGCTGCAGACCAATGGTCAATCCATCACCAACACCGGCTCCGGCGCCAATGGTGGCATTCTCGCCGCCGGGCGTTTGCAGGTGGATGGCGGCGCCCTGGACAACCGCGCCGGCGCGGTGTTCTCGCAAGGCGATACCCGGCTGACTGTGGCCAGTGTCGACAATAGCGCCGCCGGCGCATTGAGCGCGGCCGGCAACTTCACGCTTGCCACGACCACGATGAACAATGCTGGCGGCCGGGTCCAAGGCGGTCAGAACCTCGACCTCACCGCAACAGCTGGCCTGAACAACCAGGCCGGTCTGGTCGCCGCGAATGGCTTGCTCACCTTGAATGCCTCCTCGGTGGACAACCGCAATACCCGCGATGCGGGCGGCACCCTCGGCCTGCAGGCAGGGCAGCTGCACATGCAGGCCCAATCGCTGGACAACCGGCAGGGCCAGATCATCACCAATGCCGCAGGCAACCTGCAGCTGACCTCGGCACTCGACAACGCCGGCGGCCAGATCTCTGCAGGTGGCAGCCTGGACATGCGTGCCGATGCAGTGACCAACAGCGCGGGCATGCTGCGTTCGGACGGCAGCCAGAGCGTGACCGCGCGCAATCTCAGCGGCGACGGTCAGCTGCAATCGCAGAGCAATCTCACCCTCAGCCTGCGCGAAGGCCTGACCAATACCGGCGAGATGATCGCCAACGGCACCCTGACCGTTCAAACCGATGGCGACCTCTCCAACCAGGGCGTTCTGCGCGCCGGTAACATCGAGCTGGCTGCGCGCAACGTCGACAACGCTGCCAATGGGCAGATCACCAGCCAGGGCACAACCCATGTCAAGACCGGTGGCCAGCTGATCAACCGCGGCCTGATCGATGGCGCGCTCACGCACCTGGAAGCCGGCGCGCTGGACAACCTGGGCACCGGGCGTCTGTATGGCGATCACCTCGCCATTTCCGCCGGTGTCGTGCAGAACCACGCCGAGACCGTTGCCGGCGTCACCCGGGTGGCCACGATTGCCGCGCGTGAGCGCCTGGACCTGGGTGTCGGCCAACTGACCAATACCGATCGCGGCCTGATCTACAGCGATGGCGATGCCGCCATCGGCGGCGCGCTGGATGGCAATCGCCTCGCCATCGGCGCCGCACGTCAGGTCGACAATCTCGGCTCCACCATCGAGGTGGCCGGCGATCTCGATCTGCAGGCCACCACCATCAACAACATCCGCCAGAACGTGGTGGTGACCCAGACCACCACCACCTTGGCCCCGGTGCGTCTGGATCAGCCGACCTGGCGCAACAATGGCGAAAACGACACCTCCAACATCCGCTCCACCAGCAACTACGCTGCGCTGGAGATCTACTACCTCAACCCGCAAGACATCCTGGAAGACACCCCCTACATCACCCCGGATGGCTATCAGGTGCGGCGTGCGGTCATCCGCGTCACGCCGCAGACCAGCGCCTACTTCTTCGCGCGCGGCGGCATGTATCAGGCCACCGGCGAGCGATCGCGCATGGATCCCCAATCGGGCACGCTGACCATCTACTACACCGGCCGGCAGGACAACCAGGTCAATCCGGACCAGGTGTCGGCGGGCGCGGACGATCCATTCCGCGAGCTGTCGCAGATCCAGCCCGGCTCGCCGGCATTCCGTTATGCCAGCGACACGCTGCGCTACTCCAACGCCTACGGCACCTGTACCACCGATTGCGTGCAGCTGTGGGCGCAGTTCGCCTACACCGATCCCGACCACATCCTGATGAACCCCCAGGGTACCGGCGGCGGCAGGCTCGGCGACAACGAGCGCTATCGCATGGCGACGCGCACGGTGGTCGAAGACGTGCTGCAACCCGGCGCGGGACCAGAAGCGGTCATCCATGCCGGCGGCACGATGCGCGTCGGTACCGATACCTTGCGTAATGAATACGCCCGCATCGCTGCAGGCGGCGACCTGTCCATCGCCGGGCTCACTCAGAACGCCGACGTGACCAACCTGGCCTACACGCTGTTCCGCACCCACAGCTTCAACAACGTCACCACGGCCTACAACGGCACCACGCGCAGCTGGAGCAATCCGGCGATCTCCGAGCAGATCGGCCAGATCGGCAGTGCCATCACCAGCGGCGGCACGCTGAGCATCGATGTCGGCGACCTGAGCAACCTCAATCAGGGCCGCGATGCACCCAACGTGCGCGATGGTGCGGCGGTGGCCAACCTCAACATCCGTGGGTCGCAGGCGGCCCCCACCGGACCTGGCCATGGCAGCGTCGGTGGCCCGGCCAGTGTGTCCATCGATGCGGCCGGCCGCGTCATCGCAACCGTGACGCAGGCCGCCAGCGGCAACGCCGGTGGCAGCGTGAACACCGTGGCCAACACCGGCCCGGTCGGCGGCTCGCGGGTGGTCGATGCGGCCGGCGGTTCGCCGGACCGCATCGCCATGGGCACGCCCGATACACGCGCCCCCACCGGCAGCCTGTTCACGCTGCGGCCCGCCAGCAGCACCTACCTGGTCGAGACCGACCCGCAGTTCTCCGACTACCGCAGCTGGTTGGGCTCGGACTATCTGCTCAACCAGATGGGCTACTCCGCCGACAGCCTGCAAAAGCGCCTGGGCGATGGCTACTACGAGCAGAAGCTGGTGCGCGAGCAGATCGGCCAGCTCACCGGCCGCCGCTTCCTAGACGGCTACAAGAGCGACGAAGCGCAATACCAGGCATTGCTGGATGCCGGCGCCACCGTGGGCAAGGCCTGGAACCTGCGTCCGGGGGTTGCGCTGACCGATGCGCAGATGGCCCAGCTCACCAGCGACATCGTCTGGCTGGTGGAGCAGACCGTCACCCTGCCCGACGGCAGCACCACCACCGCCTTGGTGCCGCAGGTCTATCTGCGCCTACGCCCCGGCGATCTGGAATCCGGCGGCGCACTGCTGGCCGGCGCCAATGTCGACATCGCGCTGACCGGCGGCCTGAAGAACACCGGCAGCATCGCCGGCCGCCAGCTGGTGTCCATCGACGCCGGGCGCATCGCGCACCTGGGCGGCAGCATCAGCGGCAACCAGGTGGGGCTGCGCTCGGCCAGCGACATCCGCATCGAAGGCGCCAGCGTCACTGCCGTGGATGCGCTGAGCGTGCAGGCGGTCGGCGATGTCACGCTGGCCTCCACCGTGGAAACCCTGCAAGGCGGCGGCTTCCACCAGTACAGCACCACCCAGCTCGAGCGCGTGGCCGGCCTGTACGTCACCGGCGCCCATGGAAACGGTGTGCTGTCGGTGGTAGCTGGCCGCGACGTCAACCTGCAGGCTGCGCAGATACGCAACGCCGGCACCGATGGCCTCACCCAGCTGGTGGCCGGCAACAATCTCAACGTCGGCACCCAGACGCTCTCGCGCAGCACCGATACCACCGCCAACGACCGCAATTTCCAGCGCAGCAGCGAGACCACCCACGCCGGCACGACCATCCAGGGCGCCGGCGACGTGGTGCTGGCAGCGGGCAACGATCTGAATCTAACCGCCGCGCAGGTGGGCGCAGGCAAGGCCATGGCCTTGCAGGCCGGGCGCGACATCAACAGCGTCGCCGCCGTGGACAGCAGCTCGCAGGAGCGCAGCACCGTCACCAAGAGCAATTCGCTGGCGACATCGAACTACGACGAGAGCGTACGCGGCACCCAGCTCGGTGCCGGCGACACCATCGTCATGCAGGCCGGCCGCGACCTCACCCTGGCCTCGACCGCAGTCGCCAGCGAAAAGGGCGGTATCGCACTTGCGGCCGGCAACGACATCAAGTTGCTGGCCACCCAGGAGCAGCATGATGCGGTGGTGGATAAGGAAATCCGCAAGAAGGAAGCACTGTCCGGCAAGACCGTCACCACCCACGACGAAACCCACGACAGCCTGGCGATCACCAGTTCGCTCAGTGGCGAGAGCGTGCGTATCGCCGCTGGCAACGACCTGCTCTCCCAAGGCACGCAGATTGTCGGCACCGGTGATGTCGTGCTGGCAGCGGGCAACAACCTGACCCTGGAGACAGCACAGAGCACGCACAGCGAGGCGCACGACAAGAAGACGGTCAAAACCGGGCTGTTCGGCAGCGGCGGCATCGGTTTCACCATTGGCAAGCAGACGGTCAAGACCGAGGCCGATATCGCCGATGTCAGCCACACCGGCACCACGCTCGGTAGCCTGGAGGGCAACGTCACCCTGGTCGCCGGCAATAAGCTGGCGATCACCGGCAGCGACGTGATGGCTTTGCAGGGCGACATCACCGCCAAGGCCAAGGACATCGCCATTACCGAAGTGCATGACACCTCAAGCGGCGAGCAGCGGACCGAGTTCAAGCAAGGCGGCTTGTCGGTGACGTTGAGCGCAGCCGCCCTCAACCTTGCCCAGGCGGCGGTGAACAGTGGCGAGGCCGGCAAGAAGGCTGAGGGCGACACGCGCATGCAGGCCCTGGCCGGTGCGTCTGCCGCTTACAGCGCCTACGGTGCAGGCCAAGCCGCCAGTAGCGTCATGAACGCAGACACCGCCAAGGGTGCGGCGCAGGCGGCCAATGTGAGCATCTCGGTCACCGTGGGCGGCAGCCAGAGCGAGAGCGAGACCAAGCAGCGCAGCTCCACCTCCAAGGGCTCCACGTTGCAGGCCGGCGGCAACGTCAACCTGATCGCTACCGGCGGCCGCGAAGACAGCAACATCCTGGTGCGCGGCAGCGACATCAAAGCCGGCAACAATCTGCTATTGGCGGCCGACAACAACATCACGTTGGAGTCCGCACAGGACACGTTCGAACAGCACAGCACCAGCAAGAGCAAGAGTGCAGCGATCGGCGTGGCAGTCACCTATGGCGCAGACGGCTTCGCCGCCGGTGTGACCGCCAGTGCCAGCGGCTCGCGTGGCAAGGCCGATGGCAAGGACGTCACCCAGCGCAATAGCCACCTGTCGGCCGGCAACACCGCCACGATCATCAGCGGCAACGACACTACGCTGAAGGGCGCAGTGCTCTCGGCCAACACCGTGCTGGCCGACATTGGCGGCGACCTCACCATCGAGAGCCTGCAGGACACCAGCACCTACGCCAGCAAGGACAAGGCGGTGGGCGGCAGCGTGACCTTCGGGGTGGGCTTCAGTGCCAGCGCCAGCTACAGCAGTAACAAGGTCAACGGCGACTTCGCCAGCGTCACTGAGCAGAGCGGTATCCAGGCCGGCGATGGCGGCTTCAATATCCGCGTGGGCGGCAACACCGACCTGAAGGGCGGCGTGATCGCCAGCACCCAGGCGGCGGTGGATGCCGGCGCCAATCGCCTGCAGACCGGCACGCTGACAGTGAGCGACATCACCAACACCAGCAGCTATGAAGCCAAGGGCATCAGCCTCTCGGGCGGTTACGCCGCCGGCGGCAGCAACGGCAAGGAGGGGGCCAAGACCGAGACCCAGACGCCGCCGACGACCAACAACGGCAGCAACTGGTCCTGGCAAAACCAGGGCAGCGGTGCACAAGGTGCGGCAGCCGGTTACTCCAGCAAGAGCGGCAGCGAGACCTCGCTGACTACCAGCGGCATCAGCGGCGGCACGCTGGTCATCACCGACCAGGCCGGACAACAAGCAAAGACCGGCCAAAGCGTCAGCGACGTGCTGGCGGCCTTGAATCGCGACGTGCTCACCGGTGACGGTGCCAACGGCCTGGTGAAGGGCTGGGACGGGCAGAAGCTGCAGCAGCAAGTGCGCGCCGGAGCGGAGATTACGGCGACGTTTGGGCAGCAGGCGAGTAAGGAAATCGGTGACTATGCTGAAAAGAAGACCAAGGAAGCGTCGCTGCTACGCCTTCAGGCAGAAACAACCACCGACCCGGAACAGCGTGCCGCGCTATTAGGTCAGGCAGAGCAACTCGAAGGTCAATGGGGTGCCAATGGTACGTTGCGAGTGCTTGCCCACGCAGCAATTGGCGGACTGACAGGCGGCATACAAGGCGCTGCAGGCTCTGCTGCGGGTACACTCACCGCGCCTGCAGTTGCAAACGCCTTGAAGAACGCAGGTGTAGGTGACGTACTGATAGATTCATTGACTGCGCTGGCATCGACGACGGTCGGTGCAACCGTCGGTGGTACGGCTGGCGGTACGACAGCAATGAATGAAGTCGCCAACAACTATCTGAGCCACGAGCAACTTTCTATCATTGAAGGCTTACTAGATAGTTGCAAGGGCGACGCCAAATGTAGAGAAGGAGTGATCGCCCGTGCCAGCGCCAAGTCACAGCTTCAAGATGCGCAGATGCAGTTCGCCTGTACGCTTGCACCGTCCAGCGAGGCATGCACATGGCAAATGACACAGGCGATCGGCTACAAGGAGGACTATTACACAGCAGAATCGCTTGGACTCCAGAAAGATTGGCTCAGGAGCGCACAATCGCTAAATTCTTATGTAAATACAGTGCAGGGAGCACCTTTCAGGCGGTACGTTTTTGAAGGAAACGGCCTTGAGCCCATTTACCTTACGCCTATCGAGGGATTTGTAGCAACAACTGGTGAGCGGGCTGAATCCACTTATAATTCAGTTGAGAGAAATGGCCTCTGGTCTAAAGAAACTGCGCTCACGATAGGGTTTGGGCTTGCCGAAATAGCCTCCGCAAAGATACGCGCAATTTTAAATACGGCAAATACGAATGAGGGATTTCGTGTTGCGCCGCGCTCTAACGGAGATGAGAATTCCAACTCGATATCGCAAGCGGCTCTTTCGGGAAACAGTCTGGGACGGAGCAGTCCTTTACCAGTTGCAGTCAATACGACCGCGGCCAATCAGCTCATTTACAGATCAAATGGAAAACACACACCGGGACAGCCAGGCTATAACTACTCAGCAGGAACTGAGCCAAAGAATTCGCTTGATCTTTTTGGAAATTCTGTAATTTCAGGGAAAAAGAGATACGCTAAAGATGATCAGGGTAACGTACACCAATTCACTAACGCTAATGATGGCTCGTGGCACTGGGCGGGGAGCACTGGCGACAAGTCATCACCGCTTGCGAAATCCAGAATACCTAATGATGTAAGAAAATCCCTTGGCATACCTGGTAAAGGATGGTAACGAAATGGTTTTTGGAGACCCCCATAAATTCGCTATTCTTGCTGCCCCTGTAGATAAGTGGACTGATCCAGAGAGCTACGTGAATGGTATTTTTCATTTCATCATTGATGGCAATTTTTTGCCAGAGAAAACGAGGGTCGCCACTTTAAGTGGCGATGCATTTTGTTTCGATGATAATCACCCACTCATATCTTTCCCAGAGAATGAAGTTCTATTCAACGAACCTCCAGCAATTGCGTTTAAAAATATAATGGAGCTAATACTTCCACAGGAACTTGACCCGCATGGCAATTACCCACCTCCGGACGAACGATATAAGGCATCGACTTATAATTTAGAAGATGGCGGGTCTTATGTTTTTGTTGTTTGCTGGGGAGATCGAGTCAGAGTACTAGGTGCGCAAGTGAGCCGTCAAAAGCCTGATGCAGAAGGTGTGCTGCAGTGGGAGGAAGTAATTCCCACAACTATTCATGAAGTCTATTTATCCAAGGACGAGGCTTTGAACATTGCAAGCGGATTTATTTCTAATTTTGGCAAAATTAATACTTAAGCACTTAAATCAGATTTATTTTATTGTTACTTTGCGAGGACACCGTAGTACGAGACAAGGCTGATGTGCGTTGGCTGTCGTCGGCTCAACAGTGCTTGCTGAGGACAATGTCCGTCTTGCCGCAGGCAACAATGTCACCATCGAATCCGCACAGGACACCAGCAGCGAAGCGCACAGTGTTCGCCAGAAGAAGTCCGGCCTGACCGGTGCAAGTGGCGGCGGTGTGGCGAGCGTTGGCTATTCCAAGTCCAGTAGCGACAACCAGCAGTCCACACGTACCGTCACCCAGGTCGCCTCGTCGGTGGGCTCGACCGAAGGCAATCTGGTCGTCAGCGCGGGCAACCAGTTGACCATTGCGGCATCGGATATTGGGGCGGGCAAGGACCTGACCCTGGCGGCCAAGGACATCGCCCTGCTTGCGCGGCAGGACACGGTCGATCACCAGGCCAGCCAATCGAGCAAGTCCAGCGGCTTCTCGGTGGGCGTGACCTACGACCCGGGCGCCTCGTACCGCAGCGCCCGCGACTCGACCACCAAGAACATGGTCGATACCGGTTCGACCATGAGCAAGATCAGCCGCGATGCCGAAGGCGCCGCAGCCGGTACCATGGCCGCGATCACCCCGGTGGTCATCCAGGCCAGCAGCCATCGCTCCAACGCGTCGCAGACCGAAAGCACCAGCGATGCGCGCGTCAGCCAACTTGCGGCCGGCGGCAATCTCACACTGCTCGCCAGCGATGGCTCGATCACCAGCCAGGGCACGCAGATGTCCGCTGAGGGCAATGCGCTGCTGCTCGCCAGCAAGGACATCGTGTTCGATGTCGCGCACAACGCCCAGTCCAGCGGCAATGCCAGCACCGGCAAGGGCTGGGGCTTCAACAATGCCGCCGGCCTGCCGTATGGCAACTACAACCAGCAAGGCACCGGTAACGGGCAGACGGACACCATCACCGGTACCCAGTTGTCGGTGGGCGGCAACGCCAGCCTGACCACCACGCAGGGCGATATCAGCCTGACGGCGAGCAACATCGCGGCCCAGGGCAATGTCAGCCTGCGTGCGGCCGGCGACCTGACCATCCAGAGCGGGCAGGACATTCTCGGCAATGCCAACCAGTCCACCAGCAAGGGCATCGGTACGGTGGTCATCTCCGACACCGAGCGCTTTGCCGGCTACAACAAGAAGAACCACACCGACGACAACGCCCAGGTCACGCAGGTGGCCAGCAACGTCGGCAGCCTGGGTGGCAATGTCAGCCTGACGGCCGGTGGTGCGTACACGCAGTCGGCCAGCAATGTGGTCGCAGCGAAAGATGTCGACATCACCGCTGCCTCGATCCAGTTGCTGACCGCCAACACCAGCAGCTCCGCCTCGCAGCAGGACGACGACCTCAAGATCGGCGCCTTCGCGCGCATCAAGTCCCCGCTGATCGACCTGATCAACAACGTGGACGATGCGCGCAAGTCCGATGGACGCTTGGGTGCGATGCAGGGGATGGCGGCAGCGGCCAATGCCTACCAAGGTGTCAAGGCGGCCAAGAGTGGAACGCTCCTGAGTATCGAGGCCGGCGTCGGCTTTGCGACCAGCGAGAGCAGCTTCAACAGCGCCAGCCAACTCTCGCAGGGCTCCACTATCACCGGCGGTGGCAATGTGAGTCTGAAGACCACCGAAGGCGACCTGCACATCGTGCAAGGCAACCTCAAGGCCGGCGACACGCTGCGCCTGGATTCGGCTCGCGATCTGGTGCTGGAAGCCTGCAACTCCAGCAGCACCGAGTAGCGCAAGGGCAGCATGCCGGCTTCAAAGTCGGTGTGGGTGCCTCGGTGGGCGCACAGACCGATGTCTATGCATATGTGCAAGTCAGTGTGGGTGTAATCCCATACTTTTGGCGACCGCTAGGGGTTGGGGATTTACCGTCTGAACAGCATCATTCGACGACTACCCCGCGCTTGATCAGGATCGAGTGGATCGCATGCGCATATTTATCGCGCTCCGCGGGCGTCTCGGAATGATAGGCGCCTACGGCAGCCCAGGTATTGCCGTATTTGTTCGTCATCTCGCGCAGACGCCACGCGGCGACATACACGCTGACGCACGGCTGCATCAACGCATCCCTGGAGATGCCGTAGCTGGAAAGGCGCCGCAGATGGATCGAATTGATCTGCATTTTTCCATAATCGATCGTGCCGTTGTTGTTGCGGTGGATCGCGTCGGCACGCCCACGGGATTCCTGCCACGCAATGGCGCGTAACACCCAGGGATTGACGTGTTGATAACCGGCGGCTTCTTCAAAACAGTCTGCGCGTGCGAGCGGTGCGGCGCATAACAACGCCACCGCAAGCCACACGCGTCGCCGAGGCGCGTCGGGATGGCGGGACTGGAGTGCGCACCATCGCTCGTCAACGCGAATGTCCCTGGAGAGCCTGGCCCAATGCCGTGGATGCCACATCTGTGTGCCGTGTGCAGATGCGCACGTGGTCGGCGTATTGGTCTCTGCCATTTCTGTCACCTGGTCTTCGTTGATTCCAGCAACGCGACGGAGTGGACACGCATCCTCGTTCGATCCAACTTCCCCGCTTCATCGCGCAAACATAACGTTGCTGTTCGCACTCCGATACGTTGTGTACGAAGCGTCCATGAAATAAGCGAAATCACCGCGTGCTGCGTTGCAATGCAGATTTTTCCTGGCATTTCCCTAGATTCACATGCCCTCACGTTCGCAAGCAAATGCGTGCTTTCGCGTCCTGGCGGATGCATCGCCGTTGCCTCTTCTACCTTGCGGGCGGGGCAGCGTAGCGTCCCCCGAGGTTAGCTTGCCGTTGCAGTTATCCGGCAATCGCAATGCACCCAGTCAACCACATGAGACGGGAATCACCATGGACTCATCTATCGGAACCAACTTTTCGAACTTCAGCAATCTTCATACGATGGGCATCGGGCCCCAGCGAACTCAGGACTCCGGTCAGCATGCATCCTCGGCTGGCTCCGAGCAGCAGCTGGATCAATTGCTTGCCATGTTCATCATGATGATGCTCCAGCAGAGCCAGGGCAGCGATGCGAATCAGGAGTGCGGAGACGACCAGCCACAGGATGGTCAGCAGGGCCTGAGTCCGTTGACGCTGATGCTGATGCAGATCGTGATGCAGCTGATGCAGAACCAGGGCGCCGGCGGCATGGGCGGTGGCGGTTCGTTTGGCAGCAGCCTGGGCGGAAACGATCTGGGTGGCGGTTTCAATCCCAACCTGTCAGGCATTTCTGGCCAGGCCTGATGGGCACTGCGTGCAGGCTGCCGACCCGCGCGGCAGCCTGCACGTTCCAACAGCATTGGCAGCCCCTTGAGACGCTGCTCAGGGCGAGACGATATGCGGGGTCAGCAGGAACAACCGCTGCAGCCGCGACCCGCTCTGCTGGCGATGCTTGAATAGATTGCCGACCAGTGGAATCTTGGACAGCCCGGGCACCTTGTTCAGATCGGTCTGGTCGCTATCGGAAGCATAACCGGCGATCAGCAGGCTCTGCCCCTCGTTGACGAACGCCTGCGTGGTGATCTCGCTGGAAGTAATGACGGGAATGCCATCGACGGTATTGGCGCCCAACTGTCCGTCTTCGATCCGCACATCCAGGCGCATCTGTCCGTTGGTCGAGCCCGGCACCACGCTCGGCAGAACGCGTAGCGACACACCGGCGGACAGGTTGTAGAGGTCGGCGGATGCATAGCCGCTGACACGCACGAATGCCTGCTGCTTGTGATCCATCACCGCTTCCACGTTGTCCAGCGTCGCCACCTGCGGGGTGGAGACGATCTTGGCCTTGTTGGTCTGCTCCAGCGCCGACACACGCGTCATCAGATAACGTCCCGCATCTCCCAGGACCGCCGTCAGGGTGCCGCCCAACGGAGCCGTGGCGCCTGCCGCGGCCGCACTGCTCAAGCTGCCATCATAGCCAAGCTGACCGCCCCGCCCGTCGCCGGTCTGCACATCGACACGTCGACTGTGGAAACGCCAGTCCACGCCGAGATCCTGCATGGCGCCATCGCGGATTTCGATGATAGTGGCGTCGATCTGCAGCAGCTTGGGACGGTTGTCGAGCTGCTGGATCAACGCGCCATAGGCGGCCATCCGCTCCGGGCGGTCGCGAATCAGAATCGCGTTGCTGCGCGGGTCGGCTTCGATCACCGGCGCATCGGACGCCAACTCGCCGTTGCTGCCTGCATCCACAGCCAAGGGCGTGTCGCGTCTGGCCTGACTCAGCTCTGGCCACACACTGGCCGGCGCATTGGCGCCGGTGCCCGGCAGCGGCGGGCTGACCGGCACCCGATCGGACGGCGAGCCACCGCCGAACCACGACGCCGGCAAGCCGAGGATGCCGCTGTTACCGTTGCCTCCGCCGGCCTGGCCCTGAGCACTGTTACCGAAAGTATTGGACGAGCTACCGCCGATCGGTTGTACCCGCCCGAAATTGGCGCCCGGCCCGGGCAGCGCTGCGGTTGATGCGCCACGCACGCCGTAGATGCTGCGCAACAGACTGGCCATGCCCGGCACCTGGACGTCCTGGCCAGCGATGCGGGTGCTGTGATCGGCGGCCTGCGCATAATGCAGCTGGAACACCTGCACTTCGGTGGCGTCGCGTTGGCGTGCGCCCTGCTCGACCTGCTTTGCGATCGCGGTGACGGTATCCACGTAACCCGGCGGGCCGGACACCACCGCCACGTGCGCGGCCTCGTCATAGCGGACGGGGAAGCGCGGATCGTCCAGCCGCATGCGCGCGAGCGCATCGCGCAGTGCACTCGTCGAGGCGGCACCCAGATTCAGGGTCGCACTCTTGGTTTCGTTGGCACCCCAGATCCTCAGCACGGCGCCGTCGTAATACCAGACGAAGCCGAACGTCGCAGACAAATCGTCGAGGAACTTCTGTGGGCTGGCCTCGAACTTGCCACTGAGCGTGCCGGTCACTTCCGGTGAAATCCAGGTGGTGATGGATTGGCTGGCGGACAGGTCGCGCAGCACTTCCTTGAGATCCTTGTGGTCGGCGACGTATTTGAAGCTGCGCGAATGCCACGGCACCTGCGCGGCATTGGCATGCGGCGGCAGCAACGGCAGCAGGCTGAGCAACAACGCGGCGGCCAATGGCGCGCGTCGATGGCGGTGAACTGGAGGACAGGCAGATGCCATGGCGTTCCCTCTGCAAAGCAAATGAAAGAAGTCAACGGAGTGGCGCCCGGCAGACAGGCGCCAGCCAGGAGTTGCGTGCCGCGTGCAGCCGGCCTGCAGACACGGCGTCGGGCAACGCATCGCTGGCGCGTGCGGTCAGTGTAGGCAGCGCACGGCAGTGGATGTCTCAACAATCATCAATTCGCTGCACCCCCTTTTCCGCCGATGTTGGCGGCATCGTGCAATTGTTGCTGGAAGTGGAGGAAGCCGAGTGCATCGCCGGACTGCGCAATGAACACGCTGGTCAGCAATGCGAGCAGCAGCAATGCCAGCACTCCACGGATCGGCTGACTCAGGTTCGATGGCTCCAGCTTGTCGGCAGCGCGGGCTACAAAGCCGATGGCCAGATCCACCAGTACCAGCACCAACATCAAAGGTGCGGCCAGTTTGACGATGGCGGCCATCATGCCGTCTGTCTGCTGGATGACGAAGGACTCGGCGACCGCGCCCATATCCGGCGTGAGCTGGCTCAGCGGCCACCAGCGAAACGATTCGAACAGCGCACCGAGCAGCATCAGCATACCGCCCAGCGCGTAGAAGGACACGATCGCCAGCTGCATCAACACCGTGGACACCGGCGTGCTCTGCTCACCGCTCAACGGGTTGGTCATCTGCACGTTGTTGTAGCCGGACACATCGTCGATGAGCAGGCCCACGCTCTCGGCAACCCAGAACACCGTGGATGCGGCAAAGCCGATCAGCAGGCCGATGAAGGCTTCCTTGAACACCAGCCCCACCAGGCCGGTCGCTGCGATCCTTGCCAGTGCATCGGCCGGTTGCCCGTAGGCAATGAACGAACTGAGCACATAGATCACGCCATTGCGCGCGATTCCGGGAAGGCTGTCCTGTGCCGTGGCTGGCAGCACGAAGAACATCACGAACACGCGCACCCCGCACAGTGCCAGCAGGGTCAGCAGCGACACGCCCTGGGATGACAGCGCCAGCAGCGCGTTGGCGGTGTCGTTCATCGCCCCGCTCCACGCGCGGCGCGATGCAGACGCAGGCCGACCAACGCTTCGATCGCGTCTTCCTCCTCGGCCGCCTCGCGTTGGGCGTGCCAGGCACGCTGCGCGCTGGCGGCTTTCTCCGCATACACCTGCGCCTGCGCCTGCAGCCTGCTCAGTGCCTGCTGCACCTCTGCGACCTTTTCGCGTTCGCTCTGCAGCGCCTGCGTCGCTGCCACCAGCGCCTGCTCTGCGGTGCGGCAGCGCTCTTCCAGCACGGCACGAAAGCGCTGGTGCTGCAGGATCGCCTCGATGCCGATCGGCTCACCGGCGCCGGCTCGATCGGCCAGCGTGGCATCGAACGCGGCCAGACGCGTGCTGCAGGCGCTGGCCTCCTGACTGCAACCGGCGCGCTCGCGCTCGCACTGCGCCAGTGCACGCCTGCAGTCGCTCAGACGCTCCTGCATCCGCTCATGACGGCGCGTCTTCAACTGCTGCAACCTCGCCCAGGTGCTGGCACGCTCACGCATCGTCGATCACGCCGGCAAGCTGCTCCAGGGTGGTGTCGTAGTCGCTGAGCTGGTCGGTGGGCTGGCTGAGGAAGTCGCGAATCGCATCGATCCTGGCGACCGCCTCGTCGGCGACCACGTCGCTGCCCTGGCGGTATTCGCCCACCTGCAGCAGGGTCTCCACTTCGTTGTACTTGGCCAGCAGACGCCGCAGCTGGCCGGCGTACTGGCGTTGCTCGGCAGACACGATCTGGCTCATCACCCGGCTCAGGCTCCCAAGCACATCGATGGCCGGGTATTGGTTTTTGGCGGCGATCTCGCGCGACAGGATCAGATGGCCATCCAGGATGCCGCGCACTTCTTCGGCGATCGGATCGCTGCCGGTGTCGTCCTCGGCCAGCACGGTGTAGAACGCGGTGATCGAGCCCGTCTCGCCCATGCCGGCACGTTCGAGCAGGCGTGGCAGCTCGGCAAACACCGACGGCGGAAAGCCGCGACGTGTGGGGGGCTCGCCGGCGGCCAGGCCGATCTCGCGTTGGGCACGGGCAAAGCGCGTCAGCGAGTCCATCATCAGCAGAACACGCAGGCCCTGATCGCGAAAATATTCGGCGATGGCAGTGCCGACATAGGCGGCCTTGGCGCGCTCGATGGAGGAGCGGTCGGAGGTGGCGCACACCACCACGCTGCGCGCCAGACCGTCCTGGCCAAGAATCATCTCGATAAACTCGCGCACTTCGCGCCCGCGCTCGCCGATCAGCACGATCACGTTGACATCGCACTGCGTGCCGCGCGCGAACATCCCCATCAGGGTGCTCTTGCCGACGCCGGCGGCGGCGAAAATGCCCATGCGCTGGCCTTCGCCCAGCGTCATCAGGCCATCGACGATGCGCACCCCGGTCGGCATCGGGTGTTCGATCAGGCGCCGACGCATCGGGTCGGGCGCCTGCGCCTGGATCTGGACCCAACCGTCGCCAGCGACCGGCCCCTGGCCATCCGCCGGCTCGCCCAGGCCGTCGAGCACACGTCCCAGCAACGCCGATCCGACCGGCACCGCCAACGGACGCCCCAATCCGGTCACGCGCGTCTCGCGCGACAAGCCCACCAGTTCGCCAAATGGCGCCAGCAGCGCGAGATCGCGGCTGAAGCCCACCACCTCGGCGCGTTGCAACAGCATGCCATCGCGCTGGCGCAACTCGCACACCTCGCCCAGGCTGACCTGCACCCCGGCAACCTTGAGCATGGTGCCGATCACCTCGACCACCTTGCCGTAGCGACGACCGAAGACCAGCGCAGCCAGTTCACGCTCGAGCGTTGCCTCCAGCACCGGCAACTCAGCAGTCATCCAGCCTCCCCAGTGGCGCGGCCAGGACGCGGTGAATCACACGCTGGATACTGCGGAGCTGATCGCGCAGATCCGCTTCGAACACGCCGGTATCCCATTCGCACACGCATGCGCCCAGGGCCACACGCGCGTCGCCGCACACCTCCACCGGCATGGGCCAGCCCGCGGCCGCCGCGGCCGCGTCGAAGGCGCGCCGCGCATCGTCCAGTGCATCCGGATGCACGCTTACCCGCAGGGCCTTGGCCTCGTCCAGGGCACCGTCCAGCGCGTGGGCGGCGCGTGCGTACAGCGCAGCGGGGTCGTGCCCGTGGAGAACCTGTGCGCAGGCATGCGCGACGACCCCGGCCAGGCGCTCGCGTGCGCGCCGTGCGGCGTCCACCGCCTCGAAGGCATGCCGCACACCACGCTCGTTCCACTCATCGAGCTGACGGCGCAATCCGGCGGCATAGCCCAGCCGTGCGCTGCGCTCGGCCTTGTTCCGGGCATCGTCGAGGATCGCCTCGGCCTGCTGCTGGGCATCGTCGATCAGCGCCTGCGCGCGTGCCTGGGCGTCGGCCAGCGTCTGCGCGCAACGCGCATGCACTTGCGCGGTCGCTGCGTCCAGGTCCAGCACACAGGCCAAGGCCTCGCGCGGGATGACATCGCAGTCCAGGCCGATCGCCTCCGGGATGGACCTCAGCCACAGATGCATGGCAGCTCCGGCAACAGGGTGGGCAGCGCCTGCAGGAATGCATCGCTCTCGCCATCTGCAGCGACGGGCGCCATCTGGGCGGCGCCCAACGGCAAGGACAGCGCTATCACCTTGGCGATGCAGGGGTCGGGCCAGGCGCCATCGGCCGCCAACCGACGCCAGCCATCGCCGACCCATGCCGCCTGGTCGGCGTCGCGCGGCAACAGCGGCACTGTCGTGCCGGTGGCCGCGCGATGGCGCACATGCTCAAGCACCGCCGGCCCCAGGCGCTGCTCGAACCAGCTCAGGCGCTCGCGCTCGATGCAGCGGCGCAGCGCCAGTACGCGCGAAAACAACGCGCGGCTCATCAACACCTTGGCGAGCAGGTCGGGCGCCAGCATGACCAGTCGGTTGGCCAGTGGCTGCAGCGCAGAGACCTGCATGCTCGAGCATCCCGACCAGGCCTGGATCACACGTGCACGGTGCTGCGCAGGCGCGCGTTCCCAGCTCACCGCACTGACCGGGCCCAGCCAGTAGGCCACCCTGTCTGCATCCAGCGATTGCGCCAGGGCGGACAGGGTCGCCGTCCATTGCTGCAGCCACAGTGCCGCGTTGTCGATCCGTGCCTCGTCCATCGGCCAGCCTCACCCAGGGTGTTTCCTGGACAACGCGCGCAGGCGCTGCCAACCGCCCCAACGGCTTGCATCGGCGCTCGGCCACCAATACAGCGCTGCCGCGCCCATCGCCACGCACAGCGCGCATCCGGCCAGCCACGGCCACGGCCAAGTGCGCTGAGGCGCGGACGCAGAGAACTGCGCATCGCTTTCGGCCCCGCCCGGCACCAAAGTCACGCTGACATTTTCGTATGTCAGCCCTTCCACGCTGTGCATCACCAGCGTCTTGATGCTGGGCACCAGGCTGGTCAGATCGCTACCGACGCGAAACTTGATGAACACAGCAGCGCTGGAGGGTTTGACCGAGGTAGACAGCGGGTCGTTGTTGGGAAGCACGATCTGCACATCGGCCGTGATCACGCCATCGATATTGGACAAGGTCTGCGACAGCTGCTGAGACACCCCGTAGATGAAGCGCACGCGTTCTTCGGTGGGCGTGGAGATCAGGCCGTCCTTCTTGAACATCTCGCCGAGATTTGCATGTCGCTCCCGCGGCATGCCATGCGCGCGCAGCACCTGCAACGCGTAGGCCACCTGGTCGTGCGGCGCGTTGATCGCCCAGGTCTTGCCGTCGTCAGGCGTGAGCTTTTCCGCATCCACACCGGCGGTCAGCAGCACGGCAAGCATGTCGTTGGCGTCGTTCTCGGTCAGCCCGGCATAGAGCTGCTGACTGCAGCCAGACAGCAGCAGTGCGAAGAGCAACACCAGCAGATATCCGAGCTTTCGCATGCTACTGGTTCTTGAACAGCGTCTGCACGGCGTTCTTGCCCGACTGCGCTACGCCGACGCTGACATTGAGATTGAAGCCGACCATGGTCAGCTCATGCATCAGCTTCATTTGTTGCGAGACCATTTCCTGCAGGCCCATGGTTGGCGCCTGTGTGCTGAAGGCATCGATATGCTCGGCGATGGTGCGCACGCCATCGTTCTGCACGTCGACCATCCGGCTCACCATGCTGGGCTCTCCCACGCGCTGCACGGCAGGCGGCATCGGGCTGGAGGACTGCATCAGCGCCTGGAAGCGGTTGACGAGCGCCTGGCTAGGCGCTGCCGTCGGCGATATCACGGACGTGGACACGCCGGAACTGGCAGGGATCGGTGCAACAGGAGGGATGAGCGTCATGGCATGTTCCGCAGGCTGGGGGAGGTTCGGATCAGGCGCGCAGATACTGCGCGCTGGGAACTTCCATCGGCGCGGTGGATTCGTTCACCGATGCCGGCTGCATGGGCGCCGGCGTGTAGCGTCCTGACAGCGCCTTGACCAGGCCAACTGCATCGGCATCGGCGTCCTCTTCGATCAGGCTGTCTGCAATGCCATGCCACGAGGGGTCGCCCACTGCAAACAGGCAGCACGCATACAAGGCCTTGCACAACGGCCTGGAGCCGGCATCGGCCTCCAGCTCGCGCAGCAGGCGCGCACCCTCGAGATAGCTGCCGCGCTTGATTGCGATCCAGGCATCGAAGGTATCCAGCGCCTTCAGCTCCGGCCGCAGCACCCGCACGGCGGCCAGCACCGCTGCGGCCTCTTCGATTTTCTCGTGCGTCAGCCCCACCGTGATCAGTTCGATCAGCCCAGTCACGACCGAACCGGGACATTTGGTCTTTTCCATACCGCACCTCGTCATTCAATGGCTGTGGACAGCATGCGTGCGTAACGTACGCATCGGCGCCAGCCATGACCTTTCAGAAGCGAATATCCGAATACCATCGCGAACAAACACAGCGTGCTTCGTACAGCCACGCACGCATTCGCCCTGAAAGTGGATCGCGTGGCACTGGATCAACCAGAATCGCCAGGCAGCACCCGCGTCCGGAGATCGCCATGTCGGATGAGAAGACCGAAAAGCCGACCGAAAAGAAGCTGCAGGATGCGCGCAGGGATGGGGAGGTCCCGGTCAGTCCGGACGTCACCGCTGCAGCCGTACTGTTGGCCGCGTTGTTGGTGATGAAGCTGGCAGGCAGCTATTTCGTCGAACATCTGCACGCCTTGATGTCGATCGGGCTGGATTTCAGCGCCAATACGCGCGATGCCACCGGATTGAATCGGGCGCTCGGTCGCATCGGCATCCAGGCAGCGTGGCTGACCCTGCCTTTCGTTGTCTCGTGCCTGGCTGCCGGCTTGATCGGCAGCTTTCTGCAGACCGGGCTCAATGCATCGCTCAAACCGGTGACGCCCAAGTTCGATTCGCTCAATCCCGTGAACGGCGTCAAAAAGCTCTTCTCGTTGAGAAGTCTCATCAATCTGCTGAAGCTGGGCATCAAGGCCGCGGTGATCGGTGTGGTGCTGTGGTACGGCCTGCGCGCACTGATGCCCACGATCCTCGGGCTAGCCTATCAACCAACGCCTGACATCGCCCAGATCGGCTGGCGTGCGCTGGGCATTCTGTGTGCCTTGGCGGTACTGGTGTTCGTGGTGGTCGGCGCGGCGGACTGGAGCGTACAGCGCTGGCTGTTCATCCGCGACAAACGCATGAGCAAGGACGAGCAGAAACGCGAACACAAAGACAGCGAAGGCGACCCGGAACTCAAGGGAAAGCGCAAGGAACTGGCCAAGGAACTGGTCTTCGGCGACCCGCGCGAGCGCGTCGCCAAGGCCAAGGTGATGGTGGTCAACCCGACCCATTACGCCGTTGCGCTGGCCTATGAACCGGACGGCTTCGGTCTGCCGCAAGTGGTTGCCAAGGGCGTGGACGATGCCGCGCTGGAACTGCGTGCCTATGCAAACGATCACGGCATTCCGATCGTGGCGAACCCGCCCCTGGCGCGTGCGCTGCATCAGGTCGAACTGGGCGAGGCGATTCCCGAATCGCTGTTCGAAACGGTGGCAGTGGTGCTGCGCTGGGTCGATGAGCTCGGCCGCGGCAACGATGATGGCAGCGGTCCGCTGCCCTGCTAGGGAGATCGTATGCGCGTGACACGGTACTTTGCATACACCGGTGAAGTGGCGATTGCCGCTTTGGTGGTGGCGGTCATCGGCCTGATGATCCTGCCGCTGCCCACTCCGCTCATCGATACCCTGCTGGGCATCAACATCACCTTGAGTGTGGTGCTGCTGATGGTCTCGATGTATGTGCCCGACTCGCTCTCGCTGTCGTCGTTTCCCTCGTTGCTGCTGTTCACCACGCTGCTGCGGCTGTCGTTGAATATCGCCTCGACCAAATCGATCCTGCTGCATGCCGAGGCCGGCCACATCATCGAGAGCTTTGGCGAGCTGGTGGTCGGCGGCAACCTGGTGGTGGGCCTGGTGGTGTTCCTGATCATCACCACGGTGCAGTTCATCGTGATCGCCAAAGGCTCCGAGCGCGTTGCGGAAGTGGGTGCACGCTTCACCTTGGACGCGATGCCCGGCAAGCAGATGAGCATCGATGCCGACCTGCGCGGCGGCAATCTGAGCGCAGACGAAGCACGCAGCAAACGCGCGCGACTGGCCATCGAGAGTCAACTGCACGGCGGCATGGATGGCGCCATGAAATTCGTCAAGGGCGATGCCATCGCCGGCCTGGTGATCACCATGGTGAATATCCTGGCCGGCATCGTGGTGGGCGTGACCTACCACGGCATGAGCGCAGGCGAGGCGGCCAACCGCTTTGCGATCCTATCGGTCGGCGATGCCATGGTGTCGCAGATCGCCTCGCTGCTGATCTCGGTGGCGGCCGGCGTCATGATCACCCGCGTCGCCAACGAGAACGAGGCCAAGACCAGCTCGCTCGGGCTCGAGATCGGCCGCCAGCTCACCGGCAATGCGCGCGCCCTGATGGCCGCCAGCGTGCTGCTTGCCTGCTTTGCGTTCGTTCCGGGATTTCCTGCGGTGCTGTTTCTGCTGCTGGCGGCGGCAGTGGGCGCGGGCGGCTATACGATCTGGCGCAGGCAACGCGATGTCAGCGGCAGCGATCGACCCACGCTGCCATCGACCAGCCGCAAGGGCGCCAAGGGCGATGCGCCGCACATCCGCAAGAGCGCGCCGGATTTCGCCTCGCCCCTGTCGATGCGCCTGTCGCCGCAACTGGCTGCGCGGCTGGACCCGGCGCTGCTGGATCAGGCGATCGAGAACGAGCGCCGGCAGTTGGTGGAGGTGCTGGGCCTGCCGTTTCCGGGCATTGCGATCTGGCAAAGCGATAGCCTGCAGGAGCTGCAGTACGAAGTGCTGATTCACGACGTTCCGGAAACCCGCAGCGCGTTGAGCGATACCGCGGACCTGCAGAAGGCGCTGGCCCAGCAGGCGATCGCGCCGCTGCGTGCACGCGCGCATCTGTTCGTCGGCATCCAGGAAACGCAGTGGATGCTGGAACAGGTAAGCGCGGACTATCCCGGGCTGGTGGCAGAGGTCAACAAGGCCATGCCCGCCCAGCGCATCGCCGACGTGCTGCGGCGGCTACTGGAAGAACGCATCCCGGTGCGCAACATCAAGAGCATCCTGGAAAGCCTGGTGGTGTGGGGACCGAAGGAAAAGGACCTGCTGATGCTGACCGAGTATGTGCGCTGCGATCTCGGCCGCTATCTTGCGCACACGGCGACCGCAGGCACCGGGCAGTTGCCGGCGGTCATGCTCGACCACGCAGTGGAACAGTTGATCCGGCAGTCGATTCGCGCCACACCGGCAGGCAATTTCCTGGCCCTGCCGCCGGAGCAGGCCGGTCAGCTGGTCGAGCAGGTGGAACGCATCGTCGCAGACCAGGCCCGGCATCCACTGGCAGTGGTCGCATCGATGGATGTGCGTCGTTATGTGCGCCGCATGATCGAGGCGCGCCTGGACTGGCTGGAGGTGTATTCGTTCCAGGAACTGGGCGCAGACGTGCAGCTGCAGCCGATCGGCAGAGTGGTGGCCTGATGCGCAGGCCACCGGTCCGCCACGTGCGTATCCTGCCAGTCGCCGGGCCATTGCCGACGCCGCACGCAGCGCCCACGCCGGTGCAGGCGACCCAGCGTCTCGGCTTCATGCAACTGCGCCGACGCCTGGGCAACGTGCTTCCCGGATTGCCGGACGTGGTATTGCCGGAGGACGAAGAGGGGGAGGAGGACGATGCTCAGCCGCTGCCCGATGCGGCCGACGCTGCCAGCGGCAGCCAGGGCCTTGCGCCGCCAGGCGCGTCCCCTTGCCTGGACGACGGCAATCGTGGACGGATCGCCCGAAGCAAGGACAGCGACACCTTGGGGCGGCAGATCGCCGCCGAATGGATCCGCACCCAACGCGCGCAGATGGCCATCCACCACATCGCGTTGCGGGTGGCGGAGTTCTGCAATGCCACGCCGGTGCGCGGTGCAGGAATCTGGGAAGCCTGGCTGGAGATCAACCACGACATCCTGCCGCAGACCAGGCTGTTCTTGAGGCTTTCGCCAGACCAGCTACTGCTTCGCTTCGACAGCGGCTCGCCCGAGACGCGCGAGGTACTTTGCAATGGAAGAAAGCGCCTGCATACCGCATTGAAGGCTGCGCTCAGCGACACGCTTCCGATCAGCATCGAGGTCGTCTAGCGCCGCACATGCAGAACAGCCATATCGAGGGACCCCGCTTTGTTAACCGAGCAAAGCCCAACGTCACCGGTACGCGACTTGTCGCACGCGCTGACCCGCGTCCCTGCTGCGCGTGCGCAGCTCGGCAGGATGCTGTGCGACCGGCGTACCGCGCGATGTTGCAGCTTCACCCCGTACCGTCGCGGCATCCGGGCAGCGGAAGCGGCGCGCCTGCAGCTGCAGTTCGATAGCGGCAGCCTGGAGTTGCGGATTGCTGCACGTGACAGCCTGGCGTTGCTGTTGAACGAAGGCGATGCCACCTTGCGCACGGCGATCGCCGGTGTGCTGTTGAGCGATCCGCTGCACGCCTTCGAGCCGCTGGGATTGGGTGCTGCCGAGGTCGTTGCGTTCGAGCGCTTTGCAGACACAGCCGATTGCCTCGATATCGGCATCACGTTGGGCGGCATCGATGCGATCGCAGAGACCGCCAGCCCACTGCTGCTTGCCGCCCTGCAAAGCGCAACCGCTGCGCTGGCGACGTCGTCGCCATTGCCTTCCTGGCTGAGCGAACTGCGTTTGCGCACACGCCTGCGCATCGGCCAGCGCACGGCACCGACGACACTGCTGCAATCGCTGCGCCCGGGCGATGTGCTGATGCACGCGATTGGCCCGGCTCCTCTGCGCAGCGGCCAATTGCTCTGGGGCATCCCCGGAGGTGCGGTATTGCGCGCTTCGGTACGCCTGAACCCGCAACAGATGAGCCTGGAGACCGCACCTGTCATGCAGCACGATACGCCCGCGCCCGATCCCTCGCCCTCCACCACCGACATGGCGGCACTGGAACTGCCTGTGCAACTGGAAGTGGACCAACTTGCGCTGTCGCTGTCGGTTCTATCTGGCCTGCAGCCCGGCCAGATCCTCGAACTGCCGGTGCCGGTGGATCAGGCCGACATCCGTCTGGTGGTCTATGGCCAGACCATCGGTATCGGCAGGCTGCTGGCGGTGGGCGAACATCTTGGCGTGCAGATCCTCAGTATGTCGGAGACCGCACATGCAGATGCCTGATGTCGGCTCGCTGCTGCTGGTGGTCATCATGCTGGGCTTGCTGCCCTTCGCAGCGATGGTGGTCACCTCCTACACCAAGATCGTGGTCGTGCTCGGCTTGCTGCGCAATGCCATCGGCGTGCAGCAGGTGCCGCCCAACATGGTGCTCAATGGCGTCGCGCTGCTGGTGTCGTGCTTTGTGATGGCGCCGGTGGGCATGGAGGCGTTCAAGGCGGCGCAGAACTACAGTGCCGGTGCCGACAACAGCCGCGTGGTGGTGCTGCTCGACGCCTGTCGCGAACCATTTCGGCAGTTCCTGCTCAAGCACACGCGCGAGCGCGAGAAGGCCTTTTTCATGCGATCGGCGCAGCAGATCTGGCCCAAGGACAAGGCCGACACGCTAAAGCCGGACGATCTGCTCGTGCTGGCGCCGGCGTTCACGCTCAGTGAGCTGACCGAAGCGTTCCGCATCGGATTTCTGCTGTATCTGGTCTTCATCGTGATCGATCTGGTGGTGGCCAATGCGCTGATGGCGATGGGTCTTTCGCAGGTGACGCCAACCAACGTGGCCATCCCGTTCAAGCTGCTGTTGTTCGTGGCGCTGGATGGCTGGTCGATGCTGATCCACGGCCTGGTTTTGAGTTATCGGTGATGCCATGGAGCATGACGATCTGGTGCGCTTGACCTCCGAAGCCCTGTTGCTATGCCTCAAGGTGTCGTTGCCCGTGGTCGGCGTCGCCGCGCTGGCAGGCTTGCTGATCGCCTTCATACAGGCAGTGATGTCGCTGCAGGATGCGTCGATTTCGTTCGCGCTCAAGCTGGTGGTGGTGGTGGCCGCCATCGCGGTCACCGCACCCTGGGGGGCCTCGGCGATCATGCAGTTCGGCCAGGCGCTGATGCAGGCGGCCTTTCCATGATCCGGCGCATTTTCCCAGGGTCTCTGCCGCACTCGCCGACTGCGCCCGGCGCCTCGCACCACCATGCCGATGCGCCGGCCACTGGCGCGCAGCCACTGGCGGACACGCCCCATCATGCCCCCCGTCTGCGCTCTGCTCCGCCCCGCAAGCGGCGACGCGGCATGCGCTCGCTGGATGGCATGGACGACGAGCTCGACGCCACCGAACAGGAAGACGCCGAAGCGGCGCGCGTATCGGCGCTACGCGGCCGCGTCAGCGTCACTGCCGCTGAACCCCAGGAGCAGGGACAAAGCCAGGACGACCAGCAAAGCGCGGGTGGTCGCGCACAGGCCAGCGACCCGCAGGCAGAGACGTGGCCGAGCGCCGCGCCGGTACATGGGGACGAGGATGTGCGAGCGGGCGTCCAGGCAGTCATCGACCGCTATGCGGCAACGCAGGCTTCCGACCAGACGGTCAGACGACACGCCCTCATCGCTGCGTTCGTTGAGTTGCGTGACATCGGCATTGCCCATCCGGGCGCCGTATCGCTGACCGCCATGGTGTGGATGTTGATGCGCGAGCACCTGCAATCGGGCCAAGCGAGCACCTTGTCCGAACCCATGGACACCTTGCGCAAACGCCTGGCGGAGATGGTGCACGCGCAGCCGGAGCCCACACCAGCGTTGCGCAGCTACAACTTGCTGCTTCCACTGATACTGATCAGCGCGCGAAAGCCGCGCAAATCCGCTGATTGTGCGCGCGGCATCACGCGCCTGAACGCGCTACTGATGGAACACCGAAACGGGACCTCTCGGGGGATTCGTGCATGACCATGCAACTTCGCATACTGACGGGAATACACGCCGGCGCGCGATTAGATTTGCAGCCAGGCAGCTACACATTAGCCGCCGATCCCCAGGCCGAGATCCGGATCGAAGACTGGCCTGATCGCCCGCTCATTATCGAGGTGGATGCAGATGGTCAAGCTCGTTATCGCAGCGACGCGTTGCCACCGACACCGTTTGTTGCGCTGCATCCAGTGCGCTTTGGTCCGTTGGTGCTGTGCATCGGCGAGGCTGCGGCCGATTGGCCGGACGATGTGGCGCTGCTGGAGCGTTTGCTGTCTCCAGCCGCGCCGTCGGCAACACCCCCGCCACGCAGCCCCAGGGGCACTGCGATGCGCGCAGTGGTGGGTGCGATGCTAGCGCTGGCCGCCGCAGCGCTGTTGCCCTCCCTGCTGCCGGCATTTCTCTCCAATGCCGCTCCCCCGCACAGCCCGGACAATCAATTCAATCAGGTTCGATTCCTGCTGAAACAGCTGGGCTTGCCTGAAGCGCGCGTGGAGCGTGTCGGTGCGCGCGTGCGGGTCGAGGGTCTGGTGACAAGCAGCGCGGATGCGGCACGCCTGCGCGCGCAACTGCATCGGTATCAACATGCGGTGACGGTCGATGTGGTGGTGGTGGATGAGGTATTGGCAACCCTGCGCGATACCTTGGCGGACCGCGATCTGAGCGTGCGTTACGACGGCCATGGGGTTTTTTCCATTGCCGGCAGCAGCGACAACGCGGAGCGTGCGATCCGGCGGATCGCCGACCTGCGCAGCGATCTTGGCCCGGAAATCCGCAAGCTGCACGTGGACATCACCCAGCAGGACCCGTCGGTCAAACCGCCAGCGAACTACGATGCCGCGCTGCTTGCCGACGGCTTGCATTACGTCGAGACCCCGGACGGCACCAAACATCTGACTTCCCTGCCGCAGCAGGCGGCGCCATGAGAACCGCACCATGTTCGATGCCATGACCGACACGGTCACCCAGGATATGAGCAAGATCTTGCAGACCAAGGCGGAGGATCTCTCCGGCGAGCGACTGCGCAACATCGATGCAGCGCTGCACACGACAGCCCAACAACTCCGTTTGCACTGGGCTGCAGCGAGCGATCAGGCCGAGCGCAACGATTTCACCGTCTTGCATGACGGCCTCAATGCCGCGCGCGACATCGTTGCGCACATCGCCAGCATGCCTTGACCATCGAGTTCCTTGGCCGCACTGGTCAAGCAAAACGCGCCGGTAGGCGCTCCACGTCACTTGTCTTTAGCTAAGGAGTATTCGCATGTCAGAGTTACAGTCACTAAAGTCGCGATTGGGCCAGGGCGGGGACCTGATCACATCAGACTTTTCAAGCAGATGGGACAACCACGCTAGCACTCAGACTTCGGAGAATCAGATGGTTAGTCTGATGGGCGGCATCGGCAAGTCGGCCGCAGCACAGGAGCGCATGAACAACTACCTGACCGAGAAGAAGAACGAACTCGATTTCAACGTGGCGCTCAACAAGTTCATCGGCAAAGCAGGCGACAACGCGAAGCAGCTGGTTGGCCAATAAGTGGCCTGACATGACGCAGGGCCGGTGCATGGCCCTGCGCATGTCGTACGACAGATGAGCAACGGCCGATTCGAAGCGATCGTTCAGCAGATGTGCGAAGCACTGGACCTGCCGGATGTGCAGGCAGTGCTCAGCAAACGCGTGCTGTGGGTGGACGGGTTTGAAGTCTATCTGCACATGCCCGCTGCCCAGGCCGACGACGAAGCACAGCAAGCACCGGAGGAAGAAGCGCTCTACCTACGCATCTCCTACGGCCTTGCTCCTGCGGGACGGACCCTGACGGTGTTTCGGCTGTTGCTGGAAGCAAACCTGTCGGTCTATGCGCAGGACCAGGCGCAACTCGGGTTGAACGATGCCGGTGTGATCGTCTTGGTCGTGCGCGTCCCGCTGGACGACGACGTCGACGGCGCGTGGATCTGCGATCTGCTCGCCCACTACGCCGAGCATGGCCGTTACTGGAACAACAATATCTTCATTGCACACGACGAAATGTTCGAAGGAATCGCGACGGGAAACTATCTGTGGCTACGTGCATGACATGCCAGACCTCGCATGCGTGCTGATGCTTGCACCGAGACCGGCATGACTCGGCAGCACGCCGGCTGCGGCTTGCGCATCCGCTGCGCCGTGTCACATGACCACGCTGCCCTGCCGTTATCCCCTTCGCAGGATTTCTTCCGCCATTCATCTTCCGCAAGGACACTCGCCAATGAATCTCGCCATCCCCTCCAACACCACTGCGAGTCTACAACCGTCCTCGTTCTCCCTGTCGTCGCAGCAAGCCCTCACCGCTGTGATCATGAGCATGCTGGCGTACTGCATGCAACGCATGCTCAGCGACATGCTGCAACGACAGGATCGAGCATCCAGTGACGGCCAGCCACCGTCCAACCCTAACCCTAACCCGGCACCCTCGATGCCGCCTTCGGGCCCGCCCTGTTCGACCACCCCCGGCGGACAGCACGGCAGCGGAAACGGCGATGGCAGCGGCGGCAACGGCGGCGGCTACAAGGGCAACGGTGGCAACAGCGCAAACGGAGCAGGCAACGGCGCATCGCCCGGCAACCCGGGTCGACCGACAACGCCGCCCGGCAATGGCCAGCCGGTCACGTCCAACCCCAGCGGCACGCAAGCGCCGCTGCCTTCCGGCAAGGTCGTCACCGCTCCCCCCGGCGTGCAGAACAAGCCCATCGTGGTGCACAAAGGCGAGGTCTTCGACGGCAAGGGTCAGACCTACATCGGCGGCCCCAGCCTGGGCAAGGGCGATCAGGACGAGCACCAGCAGCCTCTTTTCATCGTCGAAGACGGCGGCAGCCTGTGCAATGTCCATATGAAAGGTGGTGGCGACGGGGTGCATTTCATCGGCAGCGGCAAGATGGTCAATTGCGTCAACGAAGACGTCAGCGAGGATGCGGTCACCATCGATGGCCAGGGCAACCGCGATCATGATGCGCGCATTGCCGGTTCCAGCCCGGAGGTCAGCGGCCGGCCGAAGGTCGAGATCATCAATTGCACCTTCAACGGCGCCGCAGACAAGGTCGTGCAGGACAATGGCACCGCCGACGTGGTGATGTCGGGCTGCACCGTCAACGGCGCCGGCAAGGTGTTCCGCACCAATGGCGGGCATTCCGATATCGACACGCACCTCCAGGTTGAGAATTGCGACTTCAATCAGGTCAAGGAGGCGATCTTCCGCACCGATTCGCCAGGCGCGACCGTGCTGCTGAGAGACACGAAGACCGATGCGCCCGAAGAGGTGATTGCACCCAACGCGTCCCAGGCCGTTGGGGCGACACGCATTGGCCACAAGACCTACAGCGGCTGAGTGCACACCGCACGTTCGCTGTGCGCCGATTCCCGGCAGATGCACTGCATTGATGCACCTGCCGGGTATCGGCGCCTGCTGGGGACGAGATCGCCGCGCGCCGGCGCATCGGGCGTGGCCTCTTGTCTTGCGCGGTTGGCACTCAAGCATGATGGCGCGAGGATTTGGGGTACGCGCGCTGTCTCGCCAATCGCAAGGCAGGGCACGACTGCAGATCCACACGCGAGGTGTCTAGCGTGACCCGTATCCGCCCTTCCACCACGACATTCGGGCTACCTGGCAACAGCCGCGGCGCAGCGCATGCGGGTACGCCGTCGCCGCACAAGCAGGCCCATCACCGACTGCATCAACTGGATGGCCCAGCGGCCGAGTCCGAGGCACGCGCTGCAGAACTGGATGTGGCCGCACGGGTGCATCGCTACACCGCAGCCGCAGCCGCTGCCGAGCGGGGCACGCCTGCACCACGCAAGACAGCCAGGCTGCGCGGCGTGCGGGAGTCGTTGCAGAAACTCGCCCGACTCGCCGGTACGGCGGTGGGCATCGCGCGGCAGTCCACTCCCGACCATACGCGCCTGCTGCGCTACCAGGGCACCTCTGCGCAGCCTGCACCGCCGGCTCGGTCGGAACACAGCGACTGGCATACCCTCGCTCTTTTGCAGACAGCGACATTCTCCGCCTCGCAACGGCTGAGCGACGCCCGGATCGCCATGCGCAAGGCCGCAGCGCTGGAGCGCCTGGTGTTGCTGCATATCGATCGCCTGGAGCAGGACACCAGCCTGCATGCCAGACGCGCACCGCGCCTGGCCGACCGTGCCAACGACACCCGCAAACGCCAACAGGTGCTGGCCACCTGGAGCGCATTGCTCCGCACGCACATTGCCGGTTGCAGCGAGCGCCTGGCGCGCACTGAGCAGCAGCTGCAGCAGCAACTGGACCAGCTCACGGCCATGCCGGCGCCTGCTGCAAACGGGCGTCGAGCGCGCTTGCGTGACCTGCTCACGCACGAAGCCGAGCTGGAGCGCATCCGCAAGCAGCACCAGCACGCGCAGCACCTCTCCAGCCTGCGCGAGAAACAACAGGCCATGCTGCAACGCATGGAAGTGCGCGCCGCCAGCCTCGACACCACACTGGCGCAGGCGCTGCAGTCTGCACTCATCGTAGCCGACGACCTGTTCGAGACCGCTGCACGCGCCGACGATCTGCGTGCACTGCTGCCGGCGCTGGCAGATCTGACCCAATCGCTCGGGGAGGAGGTTGACCGTGCAGCGGCCGATGATCTGCGCGCCAGCCAGGCGCTGCAGGCCGCCTCGAACGCGCTGATTGCCGCGCAGATTGCGCAGACCGCATCCAGCGCAACCGATGCCGCTACTGCCACTGCCTTGCGCAACCGCCTGTCGACCTGGGCGAGCGGGCTGTCCACCACGCGTTTCGCAGACCAGGCCGTGCCTGCAGCGGGAATCGTGGCCATCGCGCTAGGCGCGCTACGCTCGGCAGTGGCCAGTGTGCTCTGCGACAACCGCTCTGACGCGGCCGCTCTGCTGCTTGCCACCTTCGACCATGTCTACAACAGCACCTGGAGAGCGCTGATCCCTGTCGATCCGCAACAGCACGATGCCCGAGAGGATGCGACGATGGGCGAGCAGACCGGAATTCCTCGCGCAGCGATCAAGGCGGCGAAGACGCGCTGGCTGGCGACCCTGGCGCGCGTGCCGCGCGGCCGCCAGGTGCTCGGCCAGTTGATCCAGGCACGCCATTAGCGTGCCGCCGAACCTGGCCGCCAGGACATCGCGCGCATCGCATTACGGGTCGATGCGCTGCTGCGCGCCACGCCTGTGGACGATGCCACCACGCGGTGCTGGCTGAGCAATGCACGGCGCGCGGCCGAGAGTGCCCTGCATGCGGCCGACCCGGCGCAGACGCTGCAGACCTGCAGCAGCGACGAACGCGCGGCCTACCATTCACTGCGCAACGGCTATGAGTCGCGCGCTCCCGACTCGCCGTGCGCGCGCGTAAAGGCCCACCTGCAGGCATTTGGCGAGGAGGTTGCGCACGGCAACCTCGCCCCATTCTGAAGGCGCACACGCGAGTGCTCCCAATCCGCTGCATGCCTTGCCGGAGCGGCTGGAGGTCGCACCTGCCACCGCATTGCCGACACGCCAACCTGACCCTGGAGCACGTCTGCGCTGCCTCGATCGGCTACCTGGGCACATTGCACGCCGCCCGGCCGCAGGGCTATCTGCCATCACAGGCCGAGTTGCACTGGCAGGCGGCTGCCGAGTCGCTGCAATGGGTCGATGACAATCATGCCCGACCGCAGGCTCTGACTCTTGCGCGCCAGATGCGCGTTGACAGTGTCCAGCATCCGCGCGGCGAGGCCATGGGTTTCCAGCAGGCGGCGAAAGTCGAAAATCCTGGTCTCGTCGGGCAAGCATCTCGGCTAGGAAGATCTCGCGGCGGGATGACGCATGTTTGATCCCGGGTTTGGTGGTGCCCTCTGATGAGAGCACCACCGTGGTTGACTGTAGCGCGACTTACCCTGCTACGGAAGGCGTTCTCTGTCATGGGGCTGCTGGCGTGACTTGAACCCTTGCATTCCGATGCCTGCGTGCGCCTACACCGGATTTTGCGGCTTCGGGGTGCATACCTAGGGCTTGGTATCCACAATCGGGGCAGTCAATGCCAAGGTCGCCACGCTTTCTTCTTCCCAGTCATCAAGCTCAGTACAACCCGGCGGCGTATCCACGCGACTAAAGGCTTCCTGCGCGGGTGCCTGCAGTTCGTGCTGATCTTTCGATAGAGTGCCGTGGAGCTCGTTCTGATAGCGGCGCTTGTACTGATCGTGGAAATCTTCCTTGAGCTCGAAGGTTTGGGGCGTGTGGAACTGGACTTCCCAGAGTGCGCCTTCAGGACTGCGCAGCGTGACGTTGACTGCCTTGAAGGCCTGCCGGCGCTTGGTGAATAGGTTGGTCAGCTTGACGCGCGCATGACCCTGATCATCCAGCGAGGCCAGCACGCCACGCAGGCCATCGGTAAAGCGCGTTGGCTCTAGTACTACGCTATAACGCAGTGCATCGTTCACGCTTTCCACCGCTTCTTCCAAAGTCTTTTGCTTTAAAGCTATCTGCCGCTGAAGCTTTGCCACCAGCGAGCCGAGCGACTTCAGTTGATGATTTCTTCCCCTCAGTCGCCCATCATGATCTTGGGCCAGGCGCTCAAGCATCTTAGTGATCCGGGGCTCCATCTCACTGGCACGTGCCAGAAGGGCTTCGGCTTTCAGCGCGATTTCCTCAGGTCGTAGCGCACGAAGACGCTCAGCAGGTGGCGGCGGCGGGTTGATCAGGCGTGCCTGCTGCAGCGAGTTCAGCGCATCTTGCATGACGCCTGCCGCCATCGTCGGCATACGCTGCAGGAGCACCTTGGTCTGCTCAGCGTCGAAGCGCCCGTCGTGCATTGCTCGCGCGGTCGCCTTGCTATACGGCACGATGCGCACCCTGTCGGCGAACGACCGTTCCGATCGTTCACATGACTCCACGATTTTGGAGAAGAGCGCCGTACCGGTATCGGATTTGAGCGCATCTGTCCCAACCTTGATTGCCAAGGTGAACAGGTTACGCATGCTTAGCTCCGGTTCGCCGGGAACAAGCCCCGGTTGCCCTTGCGGGAATTGGGCGTGTGATAGCTGGCACACCGGATAGTTGTCGAGGATGGCGTGGATACGTGATTCGGCATCAGGCGCGGCAGCGTATGCCTCGGCAAGCCGCGGGAATGCTTCGGCAAGCGCATCGGGCAGGCGCGGCGCGTCTGTGGAGGCGACCGAATCCGGCTCCAGCCCGAGCAGCTGCGCGTATAGCAATTCGGCGGCTTCACGCGCTTCGCGCATGTGGGCGCGCTCGATGGCTTCATGCGCCTGGGCGCGTAGCTCCTCCAACATCCGAGGATCTCTGGGCTCGCCGTCGAGCACTTGGCGCAAGCCATTGCGCAAATCCCGCTCGATGCCATCGTAGGTGCCGAACATCATGCTGCGGGCCATCGCCTCGCGCAGTTCGTCAGGTTGCGCCATGAAGCGCGCCGCCAGGGTGCTAGCGGTGCCCGTGATCTTGCCGCCACGCTGCAGCGACATGATCTCGGACAGCCGACCGGCCTGGTAGTGACCACTGTCAGGATCGATACTGGGCGTAGCAGTCTTCGGCGGCTTGAAGGACTGCGGCTGGCCGCGCCGTTCCTCACGATTGGCCACCTCACGCGAAATCAACGCCGCCAGCTTTGGGTAGCCCGCGTACACAAATGCGTCATCTCCGTCGGTGTCCATATTGCGCTTGCGCAACTCCGCGATTGGCAGCGCGCCGAGGCGTCCGGGCTCTACGATCTCCTTGAGCCGCAGGCTGCCTGTGCTGGGCATGTTGCGCGGCACCGCACTACGGTTTCGTCCGGTGGTCCAACTTGACAGCGTCTTGAGATCCTCCTTGGAGCACACCAGGTCGGTGTTCATGAATTCGGCCGGCCAGTTCTCTTCAGGAACCACGATAAGCATGCCCTTGCTGTGCAACATATGGGTATCGTCACCCGACCCGTCGTCGAACCCGGTATAGCTGTATTGGATACCGAAAGACCGCGAGAGGAACTCGGCGGTGGCGTCACCCTTCGCCACCGTCGCGACCCGCTCCTCTGGCACGGGAAGCAGATTCTCCTTGTCATAGGGTGGCTTGCCGATTAACAACGGGCCGCCTGCGGTGTCAAAGGCCTGGCTGCTCTCGCGCGCCAGATGTACCTTGTCGTCGGCGGAGGGTACCGCCCGGACTCTCTTGCCCTGGTAACCGCCACTGGTGGCCAGCTCAAACAGCGCGAGTTTGTTCAACGCGGGCGGCAGCGCCTCAAGCCGGCGCTGCATCGCCTCGTGCGCCTCCTGTAACGCCATCTCGTCGCGCGGGAAGTGCTGCAGAGCCTGCGGCGCCAGACGCGCAGAGCGCTCGTCCTGCGCAATGAGGTCACGCTGCTCTTGGGTTGCCTGACCAGCCTGCACAGCTTTCCAGGCAGAGAAATACTTACGAAAGGCTGGAATGCGCTTGGCCACCTCCAGCTTCAGAAAGCCGCAGCCATCGTTTGGGCAAAGTGCTAGAGGTCGCCCGTCCGGTGCCAAGGGTTTGAAGGGGTGTTCTGGACCACTGACATCGTCAAAGAAGCCCAAACGCAGCGTGCCCTCCACCACATGGTCGCTTGGCACCATCTCCAGCAGTGAGCGCTGCATGCGCGACCAGTCCTCACGCTGCGGCGCGAGCTTGGCGACCAGCTTCATGAGCCTGCTGCCCGGAGCAGTGTCGGCATAACGGATCGCCGGCAGTAGCGACGGACTTCCGGACTTGCCGGCAAGCAGCTGTCTTGGCCGAGCCATGTTGCCGCGCGTAGCACGGCTACCGCCAAACATGTCGAAACGCCAGGGCTCGCCCCGATATGTCAATGTGCGGGCCAGCATGAACGTTGAAATCGATCCCGGCAACTCAACTTCCACCAACGGCAGTCCAGTTAGGCGTGCGAACAGCGAATACGGCTTGTTCGTCTCGGCTGCGTTGGTCGAAACTTCCTTGCCACGCAGATCGACAACGATGTGGGTCGTGCTGCCGGTGCCGGACGCCGGCGCGCGGGGCTTCCCTGGCTCCGAGCGCATGCTCAGGCGCCCGGCACCCAGATCGAAGTCGCTTGGTGGATGCGCCTGCGCAATCCTCGGCGCCTCCTTCGCCATGCGCCGGTCAAGCGCGTCGAACAGGTCATCACCGGCCTCGATCTGCGCGATCAAGTTCCAGCTCATCTCGCCAAGGTCAGCCTCAATGGCATGGCGTGTACGCTCGAGTGTCTGGCCAACCCATTCAACCAGCTGATCGCGGCGACGTTGCAGGTCCTTTCGCGTACCTTTGAGGTGCGGCGGCTTCCATTGCCGGCTCACCACAGCATAGGCCTTGAGCATTTGGAAGAACGTCAACGCCGGGCATCGCGTAGCGTGCTGTTCGGTTTCCACCGATGCACGTGAACCGCCAGATCTGAGGTACAAGTCGATCTTGCGCTCCAAGATCGGCTGCAACGCGTTGAACACCCCAAGAGCGCGACTGCGATGACGAGACACCAGTTCCGGATTGCGGATCAGTGGCAGCAGACCCAGGCACAGGTTTCCTAGGCCCTCGAGAGTCGTCTCGCGTAATCCATCATCGCGCATGAGCGCTGCGATCCGCTCGAGTCCCGGTAGCGCCAAGGGGCGCATCTGGCGGTGCAGCTGCGCCGACGAAAGGGCCTTGAATATCTGTGCAATCTCCGAGGCCGAGGCAGACTCGAAGCGTTCTCGGTGCAGCTCCAGATGCCCGGCCACTGCCTGCAACTTGGCGTGCCCCAGCGCGTCGAACTCTTCTTCTTCAACCTGCAACAGGCGGGACATTGCATTGGACACCAAGGCGACCCCACGCATGCCGAATTGCTGCCATGGCAGCTCGGTCGAGCCTGGGCGCTTCGCGAGCAGCAACAACGCCTGTCGACAGACCGTCTCTCCAAGCATCTTGCTGAGCGCGTTGAGCGACAAGGCCACATGCTGAGGGTCAAGGGCATTGCGCAAAGCACTATCATCCACGAGCCGCTTGGCCAGAACGCTGGCGGCTGCATAGCAGAATTGCGCTTTGGACCATTTGCTTAGCGCGTTCAACGCGTTGGCCACGCCTTGCGGTTCGAGGGCTGCACACAGATCAGGATCCTCGGCCAGCTGTGTAGCCAGAGTGCTGGCGGCTTCCGCGCAGACAGGGGTGTCGGGCCACTTGCTCAGCGCGTTTAGCGAGTTGGACATGGCCTGCGAGTCGAGCCCGTCGCGCAACCTAGATTCGTCGGCCAGCAACCGTGCCAAAGCGCGGGCGGCTTTCTCGCAGACCTCGGTGTCGGGCCACTTGCTCAACGCATTCAGCGCAATGGCAACGTGTTGAGAGTTGAGTTGGCTGCGCAAACCACCATCACCGGCCAGTCGCTTTGCCAGCATCGAGGCACCCCGCTGGCAAAATGCCGCTTTGGACCATTTGCTCAGGGCATTCAGCGCGTGAATTAGTTCCTGAGGATTAAACCTGTCGCCCAAATTGTGACCATCGGACAGCCGCTCGGCTAGAGCTTCGGCCCCCACTTCGCAGAAGTTGGCTTTCGGCCATTTGCTCAACGCATTCAAAACGTTGGACGTACCTTGCGGCTCAAACGCGTTGCACAAAACGGGATCTTTGGATAGTCGCGAGGCTAGAACGCTAGCAATCTCCTCGCAGATCTTCTTTTCTGGCCATTTGCTCAGTGCATTTAGCGTGTTAGCTATGCTTTGAGAATCCATCTTTTGGAGTAAATCGGGACCCTGGGCAAGCCGCAATGCCAGAACGCTGACAGCCTGCTCGCAGACCGCCACATTGGGCCATTTGCTCAGTGCGTTAAGTGTACTCGCGAGCTGCGTCTCAGTTAGCGCATTGCGTAACTGATCGCTGCTGGCAAGTCGCTCGGCGAGCGACCACGCCATGGTCCGGCAGTCCTGATTATCAAACCACTTGCTAAACGCATTGAGTGCCAGGCTGATGCCCAGAGGGGTGAGGTAATGCTGGTCTTGGCTATCATGCAGACGACGAGCCACGCGAGCCACGGCACGCTCACACCTACGGCTGTCAGTGTTTTTGGCAAAAGCATTCAGAAGCAGAGCATAAGATTTTCCATCTAGCCGTAATGGTGCCTTGGCCCGCTCCAGCTGTCCTGCGATCCACGCGATCGCCTCCATGCACGCGGGAAGGTTAAGGTGCTTGTTCAGTTTGTTACCTACATGAGCCAGCTCCCTTAGCGAGGCACCATCGAACCACCCGGTCTTGTAAAGATACTGCGCCGCCAGGGCGGTACAACGATCCAGGTCCCCTTGCGCCACGCTTCGGAGCCGACCTGCGTTGGCAATCATCAGAAGATACGTACTAAGCCAACCCGTATTGTCGTTCGCCTCGGCGCGCCCATCCAAGAAGGGCAGGGCCAGCTTGCAATCGATGCGAGGCGCCAGTTCGTTGCGCTGTGCCATGGGCAGGCATAGGTCAGCGCTATGCGACCGAGCTCTCCGCCTGAGATCATCCAATTGTTGCCGTTGCAGTTCCCGCTCTTGACGCAGGCGCTGCTGCGCTGCCGGGTTGAGGTTTCGTTCGGCCCGCTGAAGAACTTCTACATTCAATTCCAAACCAAGAGTTTGCCCGTGCGCATTCCTTGGCCGCTGTAGCGGCCGGTACGGCTCTTGTCCATCTCGCGCCCGCTTGCTTCCTCGATTGGCACCTGGTTCGGCCACGCCAATATCTTCTGTCGTCAGTTCCAATCCAAACGTTGGTTGCTGTGGCATACGACGCGACGAAGTGCTGGCGGAGGCAGGCACCCTATCCGTGCGCGACTCGGGTACCCTAGGGCCTCGATCGGCGGCATCATCGCGCCGACGCAGATGACCGGCCGTCTGTTGCTGGGAGCGCCTGCTCAATTCGCCGCTATCGGCAGCATTTTGCGATTTCACCGACAACCGTTCTCTGCGTTGCGGTGCCATTCCGGATTCTTCCTGTTCTACCCTTCGCCGTTTGGCCGGCGGCCTTCCAAGCCGCTGGTCACTGGCGCTTGCGCTGGTTGCAGCCTGCTCCCCGGCTGACCTGGGCTGATCCTCTTGAGAGAGAGGCCAATTTGTGCTGGATGCATTTTGAGTGAGGTTAGAGGTTTTCATGCCGCCAATTTATTTCGAATTACCTGCCAGCGGCCTGATCGCTGCGAAGTCTTGATTTTTTTTGCGATGCGCTGGTGCAGTTCGTCTATCAGAGCGTAATTCGCAGCGTTTCACATACTGCAAATAATGTATCGACATATAGTAAATATGATGCTCATCAATGCATACATTGCAAAGCAGAACATTGACGCGTCGTTGGGCAAGGATAGAGACCGAATACACGCAGCAGATGGGTACAGCGAGTCGCTTTTCACTACTATAACGCTGGAGAACCTCGCCCCCTTTTAACTTCACATCGAATTTGCGGCGTGTGAGAATCGATCTACACTACTGACCACCTGATCATTCCATAAAAAAATTCACTGAAATTCTCTGTATTCATTCAAACTTTTACCAGCCATAGACTTGCTGTGCTCCAGCGCATGGCGAAGCTTGAGCTCGCGCGCGCCCTTGATCTGTCTAGCTTCAAAGGTTTCGTTAGTCAGGTACAAAGCGAGCATGGAATAATCGTGGATGCAACGATTGTCGGAGCACCGAGACCGACAAAGAGCGCGAGCAAGGCCTGCCATCCGCAGATCCACCAGATCCGCAAGAGTCAGCAGCGGCACTTCGGCGTGGTTAGCCGGACCGGGCTGGCGGATAGAGGCGCGATGACGACGTCGAACGCGCACGACAAGCAGGTGCCGGATGACCTGCTGCACGGGGACGAGTGACGGGCGAACCGGAATAGCGACTATGCCAACTAGAGGGCCCCGCTTCGGAAATACGCTCTGCATGCGCAGGGACTTCACGAACAAGTAGAGGCGTAAGCGCGACAAGGTCGAGGACGTAGAACGAAACAGGGACCGCACCACATTGAAGATGCGGGCACGAGCGGAGTACATGTTTGTGTCGGTGAGTAGGTTACCGGATCCTGCCAAAGTGCGTTACCGAGGTTTGGAGAAGAGCGCCAACCCAGCCTAGTGGCGCTGGGGTTGGCGAACCTATCTACAGCGCTGTCGAATGGCGGCATCGAGGAAGCTGCTAGCGCTATAATATCGAAAGCGAACGCAAGCGAACCGATACTATTTTGATCAGGCTAAAAACGCAGCGCAACTGTCCCAACGAAATCTTGCACCAGGACATAGCGAATTGATGAGCGTTGCTTTGAAGTTGCAAATTCTCGTTCCGCATTTGCCTAGCAAATCGAGCGATTCTTTTGGTTGCAACTCCATTGCACAAAGTCGTCGCTCGAAAAAGTTCGCTACCTGCGGCGCGCCCTCAAGCTCCTGAGATTTTCCTTCGTATCCGCCTCGAAATTGTCTGCAATGGGCTTGGGAATGCTCATTTTTCCGATCGGCACGCCACCTGCGCTCTCCAGATTCTGGCGGATCTCGCCTTCCTTCTTCTCCTTGTCCAATCGCATCTCTTCGTAATGCAAACCTGCCAACACGGGCACTTTGAGCATCTCAGTCGATCTGCTGATGCCGGTACCTACTAAATAACCTTTGACCGCATCAGTTGGCTTTTGCCGCCCGGCTGTCCCCTTGCCTCCTTTGGCTGCGCCCTCCGCTGTTCCCTTGGCCGTGCCTTCGCCTGCGCCCTTGGCTGCACCCTCGGTCGCCCGCTTGCTCGCTTCCTTGGCTGCACCCTCGCCTGCCCCTTTGCTCGCCCCCTTGGCCGCGCTCTCGCCTGCTGTCTTGGCTGCGCCCTCGGCGACCCCCTTGGCTGCCCCCTTGGCCGCGAGCCTGGCGGTAGGTCCGCCGACAGCGCCAATCGCAGCACCCGCCATGTTGATGCCGGCCAGTTCCCATGCGAGCTTCATGTCGCCGCCTTGCAATGCTGTGTCGAGCACCTGCGCCGCCTGCGCTTCGCTCTCCAGTGCCAGCGCTGCTGCATCGGCAAACTCGCCGATGATGGGGATGCCGTTCAATGCACTCAGTCCGACGGAGGCCCAATCCAGGATCTTGGCGTCCCACTTGAGGAACTCGTGCAATCCCTTGCCGACGGTACCGATATCCTTTTTCTTCTTCTTGATGTCGGGCTGATCGGCCTTGCCCATCAACATGTCGGAAACAGCCTTCTTCTGGTCGGGCGACGTGGCCGCATGCGTCGGCGATTTGTCGACGGTCTTGTTGGCCGCAGTCATATGATCGTAGAACTGCCGAAAGTCCTTCTTGCTGATCTTGCCCGAGTCGACGACATGGCCGCCGCCGAAGAAGCTGTGGGGCTTCTTGTAGCCGGTGATGGAGTTGTTCAACAAGCCGAACAGCAGCGGGTCGCCCAGCAGCTGCTTGGCAGCGTCGCGAACTGCGGGGTCGGCCTTGTCGTCTTTGACGATGGTGTCGAGCTTGTCGCGGGTCACCTCCTTGCCGTCGCCGAAGAACGCGTCCTGGTGGCTGTTGATGGTGTCCAGCGTTTTCAGTTCGGGCGCGGTCAGGTGCATCTGGGATGCGGACGTCTGCAGGAAATCCGGTGTACTCATCGAACCCGAGTCTCCCGCCAGCGCCTTCCACCGATCGGGATGCTCCCTGAAATACTGGGCGGCGGCAATGACCTGCGGCGGGCGTTTTTGGGTCTTGTCGTCGCCTTCGACCAGATGCTTGAACGCGTCCTGGTTCAGGTCCTTCGGCAGATAGTCCGAGTAGCGATAGAACTCACGCATTGCGTCGCTTTCGGTCATGACCGTCGGCTCGGTCTTGTCCGGGCTGTCGGACGCCACGTAGTTCTGCGTGTAGCCCTTGGCCTGCTTGGTGGCGTACTCCGCTACCTGCGCGTGGCCGGCCGAGAACTTGCCGAGATCGCCGGCCTTGATCTTTCCGCCGCATTTGCCATCGCCCTGCGAGCCGATGGCGAAGAACAGCCGCGGGTCTTTTTGCAGGTCCGTCAAGGCCTTCTTCAGATCCGGCGGTGTCGCCGGATCGTTGATCTTCGCATCGAGATCGGCCCATGCGAGCGGCAGCTTGTCCTTGTGGCGATCGAGCGTGGTGACGATCTCCAGTTCGTCCTGGGTGAGCGTGCCGCCATCCCAGGTCACCGATGAACCTTCTGCGGCGGGCGGCGGTGTCGCTCCCTTGATGTTCCTGGGATTGAACTCGGCATTCTTCCCGCCCAGATCGGTCACCTGTTGATGGTGGTCTGCAAAATCCCACAAGTCCTCGGCCTTGATCTTGCCGCCGCATTTGCCATCGCCCTGCGAGCCGATGGCAAAGAACAGGCGCGGGTCTTTCTGCAAGCCTTGCAGCGCGCTCTTCAGATCGGCAGGCGTGGACGGGTCGTTGATCCTGTCGTCGAGTTTTGCGAACTCGAGCGGCATCTTGTCCTTGTGCTGATTGAGTGTCGAAACGATCTGAAGCTCCGATGCGGTGAGCGCGCCGCCGTCCCAGGTCACCGATGAACCATCCACCGCCGGCGGCAGCCTGGATCCCTTGATGTCCTTGGCATCGAATGGTGTCGATAACGACGGCCAGGAGGTACGTTTCTCGATCGGCTGGCTCGCTTGCAGATCATCGTCTGAATACGTGGCCGGCCCCAAAACGCCTCCGCTGGGACACGTGCTCGGCGCGTTGCCGTAGGCGGCTGCCATCAAACGATAGATCTGCTCCAGGAACAGGGTATCTATCGCGAGCAACAGATCGGATTGGTTCATCGACGAATCGCATTCGGTCGACTCTGCGGACGATGAGTCATCCAGTGAAAGGAGAGACAGAGCCGTGGTGCTTCCAGTCGAAAGCGTGTTGAGCGACATGTATGCGGCCTCGCAGTGGCAAAGCAGGACAAAGCGTCTGTATATGAGTAGATGCTCATACGGCCGTACGGGCATGTCTCGTGCGGCGAACACAAATGTTGCCACCGCCGAAATCGGCCGGGTGCGCCTATGAACTATTTTGGCGATAAAAACGCAGAAAGCAGAGTGTGCGTGCGACGTCGTTTGTCGGACATCAGTACAGAAACAGCATGACCAACGCTAGTCGAGAATGTGATGGCGCACCACAGCGTGCTGCGTTTCCCGGCAGCGTTGTGAACTATCGGAGCGAGGTCAGGGATGTGTTCGGCGCTCGTTGCTCGGAGCGGCGTCGCCACGCTGCTCCGTCAATGCACAGCACCCCAGCGTTGATGTCCCGAAGCTCCACGATGGGGCCACGTTCGTCATTAGCTGCCTGTTCGCGAATCCGTGACCGGGAGATTCTGATCCGCAACGCCTGCGTGCGTGACACAAGACTTGCCCGCCATCTCTTGCGGAGCAGCAGCCTTACGGCACGGCCTGTCCATCCGCGAGTCATGCATATTCGCGTTCGCGGCCCAGGTAGCTGTTCTCAGGGGTCAGGAGTTGCTGTACATCTGCCCGGCCCCAGTCGTGCGGCTCGATGATCCGGCCGGCATTTCGCAGCTCCATGAGATGTCGCCGCACGCCATGGTAGCGCTGGACTGCGGCGGCGATCTCTGCATCGTCGAGTTTATCTTCCAGCAGTGAGCGAATATCCTCTTCGGTGAGGGAAAGGACGGCTCGCTCCATCTCGGTGTCCACTACCGGCGGCAGCGCGGTGCCATGAAACGCCCTTCGTTGCGGATCTTCCAGGTCCGGCTGTGCCGCGTCGGGGGCGGTCAGCTCCTTGCCAAAGCAGTTGTCGTTATCGATGCCCGTGACCTTGGCACGACCATCGGACTCGACATGGATGAAATAGTTCTTATCGTGGCGATCAGCCTCACCCGTCAAATGATCGAGCAGCTGTAGTTTCATCACTTCAGCGCAGACCTTCGCCTGGGCCAGCGTGGAAGCATCGATCTCTTCGGCAGGTTTTCCCGGCGCGCGCTCCATGATCAGGCCCAGCTCGGGGTTGAAGGGGTCTTGACCCAGGTTGATCGGTGCCACATGCGTATCAACGATCACGTCAAACCCAAGCTTCCTTGCATAGGCCACCGTTGCGAGATTGCGCATCGCCGTTTGCGGATCTTCCCTGGAAATACCTGTCAACCTGGCAACCACGCTCCAGTGCTCCGGATCAGGTGGTTCGGGGTCGAGCGGTTTGAACACCGCGTTCATCGCCGCGCCATCGGTCTTGCGGACCTGGACCTCGTACACGCTGTTGGACCGGCCGGCTCCCAACTCTCTCGGCGCCTGTTCCTGCGCGCTGGTGAAAGCGGGCATGGTGTCGTCGGTCATTTTGAGATTCAGCCGCGTGTACAGGCGATCGATCGACAAGCCATTCAATACTTCATCAAGCATTTCCCGGTCGCTGGCCAGCACACCTTTGCCTAGAATGCCCTCGTCAAGCGCCTCGGCCATTTTGCCGACCGCAGCCCAGGGATCGATCTGACCGGCACGAGCGATGGCCATCAAATCGCTGCGCACCAGCGCCTCGAACGCAGCCCTTCGCTTGCCTTGCATCGGCTGGGGAACGCCTTTGCAGATCGCCTGCCATCGATCAGCCGCGGTGATCGGTTGCATCCTGGCCGCCCGCGCGGTGAGCCGATTCATTGTCTTTCCTCCGTCGGGCAACGCAAGGTCCACGAGTTGTTTCAGCGCCTCACGCCGAGCCTGCCTGAGCAGTCGCGCCTCCTGATTTCGCTCCTGTTCCAACAACGCGCCCAGCGTCTGGCGAGGAACCAGCGGTTGCTGCGGCACCGCGGGCGGCATGAATGGGCGGCTATCGGATGAGTGGAAGTGAATCTCGCCCCGTTGAGTGGGCGGAAGGCTATCCACCGTGCACGGCGCTGGCCGATGACGTGGGGCAACTGGTTGGCTGCGCGACGCGCTGCTCGCTGCGGAGCGCCGCATTGCTGTGCCCGTAGGCCGTCTAGGCGCTCGCCCCAGTGCCGGCGGTTCGCTCGGGACCACTGACGTCGTTGGAGCCGGAGTACACTGCACGTTGCCATGATCCGCACCGGAATGGTGCTTTGGAATACTCCCAAGCAGTTTTCGCAGCACGATGAATCTCTCTCTGTCATCGAGATGGCGCAGTGGTCGAGTATGCCGACACCTGACATCGGAACTGCCGACCGTAGCGAAAGGCAGAGCGAGGATGCGAAATCACCGGCAGGAAGGCGATGCAACGAGGCGCGCATTACCTGTTGCGGCGTGTCGCTGGTACGCCCGGGAAGAGTGAAACGGATTGATACCATCCCGCTGCAGAGCACCACACTATCCAGCCGCGTGGCTCCTGCCACCATGGGCAGCGATGAACATTCCGACAGCCGACCGGCAGTAGGACTCGATTTCATGGCTGTCTTCTGCTTTCCGCGCATCGAAGCGCGCGATGATCAGCAGGTCGGCTCCTTTGAAAAGCGCCGCAAACAAGCGTGCGGACCCGTGAGGATCGGGCACATCCAGCAGTGCCCGCTCATGCAGCTGACGTAGCAACGCCTCGATGTGGGCAATGACATAGGCGGGGCCGCCTTCGTAATGGAGCCTGCTCAAGGATTGCTGGTTCGTCTTGTCGGCCATGACCATGGCTTCGACGCTGCGGACATCCGGGCTCAACAGGGTGCGAAGCAGCGATGATCCAACGGCCATCAGTTGATCTTCAGCCGACCCGTCGAGGCTTTCAGAAAACATCTGCGGGGCGAATTGATGGCAGCGGTCCGCAATGGTCGCGCTGAACAGTGCCTCCTTGCTCTCGAAGTGCCGGTAGATGCTGAGCTTGGAGATCTTCGCCCGCTGGGCGACCTTGTCCAGTGTGGTCGCCTGGAAGCCCAGTTCCACAAAAAGCGCATAAGCAGCGTCGATGATCGTTTGACCAAGCGCCGCATTGGTTGGCCGGCCGCGCCGGCTTTGGCTGTTCTGGGTCACTCGGATTTTAGTCCTTTACAGTATCCTAATTCTGTATTTAGGGTACTTACGAGTACTAAAAAGCGCAAGCCGCGGGCTCAACAGGTCCTTGCTGCGGCGCCTCGCCACGCACGTGTCTCTCTCCTTCAACTCGGTACCTATCCTATGTATGACGTCATCATCATCGGCGGCAGCTTTGCAGGTCTTGCCGCCGCCCTGAAGCTCTGCCGTGCCCGCCGCAAGGTGACTGTCCTGGACACCGGTCGGCCGCGTAACCGCTTTGCCGGGCATTCGCACGGCGTGCTCGGCCACGATCACAAGCCACCGCTGCACATCCTGGCCGAGGCGCGGCAGCAGCTTGCGCGCTACCCAACGATCAGGCTGATCAATGCACGGGCCGAGCGGGTGTCGGGCGTTATCGACGAGTTCTGCGTGGTCACCGACGATCGCGAACGCCTGAAGGCGCGTCGCCTGATCCTGAGCTATGGCGTCGTCGACCAATTGCCAGCGGTGCCGGGCTATGCCGAAAACTGGGGGGACATCCATCGTGCCCTGCCCTTACTGCGATGGTTTCGAAGTCGCCTCGCAACATTGGGGCCTGGTCTGGTCCGGCCCGCAGTCGATGAACCAGGTCAGGCTGTTCCACGATTGGACTGACAGGCTGACGGTCCTTGCCGATGGCCATGCCATTGCACCCGAGCTGCGGGCTGATCTGGCAAACCGCAACGTGCCTGTGGCCGATGGTCGGATGACCGGGATTGCCCGTCACGGGGACCACGGTGCCACCATCAGCATCAATGACGGCTCCGACGTTGCGGTCGATATCTTGTTTGCGCATCCGCGCACCACGCCATCGGCAAGCCTGCATGAATCGCTGGGCCTGGCCACGGTCAACACGCCAACCGGCATCGCCCTCAAGGTCGACGAGCGCCGCGAAACCAACATGCCCGGCATCTACGCCGCAGGCGACCTCGCCAATCCCGGAATGCCCTCGGTCACCACTGCATCATGGCAAGGCGCAACGGCGGCGATCTCCGCCCAGCAATCGATGCTCGTTTAAGCGACATCGACAAACTTCGAGCACATCACGACACGCAGTGCCGGAGATTCTCCAAATGAGCTCGGCAAAGGAGTAGATGCCTACGCCGAATGATCCTTGCAGTTGTAGCGGGATGCCCATGCGGTGGAGCCTAACGAAAATGTGGGAAGCCTGGGGAGGTGAGAGGCTGATAGTCAGCTGATCTTTTCTCACAGACCGCGACTGCAGGAAGCCGATCTTGACGAGTGTGACAAATCCGACGCCCCCCCGATTTTGAGTAGCACACCAGTTTGGAATCCAATTCCCTACCCGAAGGAGATTGGACGTGAAGAAACGTTTTACTGACGAGCAGATCATCGGCTTTCTGCGCGAGGCCGAGGCCGGCGTGGCGATCAAGGATCTGTGCCGGCGACATGGCTTCAGCGAGGCCTCGTACAAACTGTGGCGCAGCAAGTTCGGCGGGATGAGCGTGCCCGACGCCAAGCGGCTCAAGGACCTGGAGGCCGAGAACGCGCGGCTGAAGAAGCTGCTGGCCGAGCAAGTGTTCGAGAACGACCTGATCAAGGATGCGCTGCGAAAAAAATAGTCGGCGCACCGGCACGTCGTGCGCTGGTGCGCGAGTGGATGGGACGTGGCGCCAGCGAGCGCCGGGCCTTGGCCGTGATCGGCATGAGCGCCAGTGCGCTGCGCTACTGCCCACGCGAGGATCACAACGTCGAACTTCGCGAGCGCATCCTGGCATTGGCGCATCGCCATCGCCGCTATGGCGTAGGGATGATCTATCTCAAACTCCGGCAGGAAGGCCGCATCGTGAACTACAAGCGTGTGGAGCGGCTGTACCGCGAGCAGCAGCTGCAAGTGCGGTGCCGCAAACGCAAGAAGGTGCCAATCGGCGAGCGTCAGCCGCTGCTGCGACCAGAGCAGGCCAACCAGGTGTGGTCGATGGACTTCATGTTCGACCGCACCGCCGAGGGCCGGGCGATCAAGTGCCTGGTGATCGTGGACGATGCGACACACGAAGCGCTCGCCATCGAGGTGGAACGCGCGATCTCCGGCCACGGCGTGGTGCGGGTGCTGGAGCGACTGGCACACAGTCGCGGCCTGCCGAAGGTGATCCGCACCGACAACGGCAAGGAGTTTTGCGGCCAGGCCATGGTGGCCTGGGCGCATGCTCGTGGCGTGCAGCTTCGGCTCATCCAGCCCGGCAAGCCGAACCAGAACGCCTACGTGGAATCGTTCAACGGCCGGCTACGCGATGAATGCCTCAACGAGCACTGGTTCCCCACACTGCTGCATGCACGTACCGATATCGAGCGCTGGCGACGCGAATACAACGAGGAGCGCCCCAAGAAGGCAATCGGCGGCATGACGCCCTCAGCGTATGCCCAACGGCTGGCCAACACCGATATCATCAACCCCGGACTCTAGACCCGCCTGCTACTCAGGATGGGAGACGTCGGGTCGAGTGCAAGCCCAAAGACGGTGACAATGCACCTGTAGGGCCATCTGAAGGCGCGTAGGACGCCGGTAGAAGCAACGGCTTCAACAGCCTCATACCATTTGAGGAGGCTGAGGCCCACCGAGCTGCTGATCCTGTTGCTGGGCTTGTTTCTGGGCTTGTTGCTGCCGCTGCGTTTCATTCAGCGCCTGCAATTGTGCGAGGGACTGATCTACCGGCTGTGCAATAGCGTCGCTCGTTTTCATATATGCCCTCATATGAGCAGGATTATCTAATGCTCCTTCGACAACGAATACATTCTCGCCCTGCCCCACGGAAGCTGTTTGATTGCTCAACACAATATGATCGATCCGGGACAGTCCGTTTTCCTTGGCTAGACACGCACTACTAGCGGCTAGCCGAGCGCTATTGTCGTCATAGTCTCGGCCAAGACCATGTTCAAGGCGGCGCACCGCATCTTCGGCTTGACGATGTAGCGGGTCTTGTGACGGCGCGGCGCCCTGAATATTTCGATACGTTGGCTCTGCATCGTGATCGTCTCTATATACCTCAGGCGGAAAGGTGCGCGGAGCAATCTGCTGCAACGTAGCAGGATCAATGTCACCCGTCTTAGAAAGGCCATGAGCTTCCTGGTAGTTGATCACTGCTGCCTGCATCGACAGGCGATAGACACCATCTTCCTGAAGAGGTTGGTTGTCCGCACCTCGGTAGCCCTCGGCATTCAACGTTTTTTGCACTCGACGAACCATATCTGAAGATTCGCCGATGCGGATTGTTCCATCATCCACGAATGGTCTAGGTTCAATGCCCCGATTCCGCCTGTCTGCGTCGATCGATAGGCGGCCGCTGACTAAATCGCCGACATAGTTCTCGTAGTGCCGGTAGTAGCGACTGTCCACTTCCATATGCACGTGAATTGCTTCTGTGGCCTGCTTGCCCTATACGCCCAATGCCTGACCGTATTCCACCTGATCGCCAGCTTTTACATGGAGTGGCGACATATGTCGGACGCGGAGGATGACATCACCGCCTTCCCGATCCAGTACATCAACCAGCCCCCTCGACGTGTTGACCGTACCAACAACGCCAGCAACCGGCGAAGGGACATCGAGCGATCTTGAAGACGGCCCCGAGGGTAACCTGGAGTCCTCAAGCATGAAATCCTTCTTCAGCAAGACCTGATCAGGACGAAGACCATAGTCCTTACCTGCCTTGGCGACCTCAATCTCCTGGATTTCACCGCCAATCATACCGAGTGTACGACCCGCTTGACCGCCAACGACTTTGCCGTTGACCAAATGAGCATCACTGTTGCTTTTGGGGTGGTGCGTAACAAGCTCATCGAAACTCCCGACAGCCTCGTTGTGCGAGCCTTTGTCCACATCCCACTCAAGTTGAATGACGCGATAGGGGACCTGCTGTTTAACATCCTGCGTTGCCATATCCGAACTCCTTGTTAGTCCCTAAGGTTAACCGCACGCGTCAGGTACCAACAGCCCTGACGCCTCTCGAATATGTAAGTATCTACTTCATACTCCATACCGAAACTTACCCTACGGCCTTCACCCGCCGTCAGCTCTATGGAGACTGGAGAGCCGACCTTGCTCTTTGGCTCAGGCTTGCTTCGTCCTGCAGCCATTTGATCGAATACTTCTGCATCCTTGAAGTATCTGTAAGAGAACAATTCAAGGCGGGAAGGACCGGTTTGCTTTGAGATATGCGTAATCGGTGATGACTCAGTTTCTTCCTCAACCGTATGGGTCGGGACCTCGTACTCCAACGGGTCGTCAGTGAAACGGCGACGTACGTCGTCATTGGCAACATCAGCGTATCGCTGAAGAAACGTGCTGAAATCCGTAGAGGGACAAGCGACCGAAGCACGCTCACTTCGCTGATCCCGATATTCGTGCTGTGACGCAACTGGCTGTGCGGGCGATGTGCACCCTGTAATAGAAACGCAAAGCAGTCCGGCAAAGACGACGCACGGATTGAGGCGATAGGTGCCCATGCTCATCACTTTTCCTTGGCCTCTGGCTGTTGGCGGCGCATGCCGCCCATATGGTCCGCCATATGTCCCTCCGAAATGTTTGCTAGAGATTTCCGCGAGGGTATCTGACTCCGAAACGTCGCGCGATTCCCCCCTCTGGGGGGCCTCTCGACCACTACAACACACAATCGGCATCCTTCGCAGCTTCGCACGTCACCTAGTGCGGCACAGACTGCGCTATGTCACTGATTCCGCTGCCAACTACCTAGATTCCCTATCCACGCGCCAGCCCCACGCGCACGGATTGTGGACCTATGGCGCACACCCGGTGCTCTCAAGCGCTCCGCATGTGTTCGCGTCTCTCTTTCCCAAACCTCAGGGTAAGGTTCACTTCTGGAAGCTGCTCTTCCTCAAGCGTGCACAACATCCGTCATGGATGCACGTGGTGGGCCCACCAGGATTCGAACCTGGAACCAAAGGATTATGAGTCCTCTGCTCTAACCGTTGAGCTATAGGCCCTGCTGCACAGCGCTCGCTGCTGCCGCATCTATGCGATCGGGCCCACAGGAGTGGGGCAAGTTTACCTGTCTGTCCGCGAGCTTGTCTGCTGCATGTCAGGTTGGGTGCAACAGGTCAGGCAGGTGGGTAGGTCCGTTCTCAAGCAACGGCATTCTGTTGCTGCCTGTCGATGAGTTGACGGCCTGCACGGAAGCCCTGCGCGATGGCCTCCTGGTAGGTCTCCCAACTCTGGTCCTGGTTGCTGATGCGCGGTAGCCGCATGCTGCCGTTGTCGGCGTAGACATCGACCCAGAGCGTCCACCCGGCCGTGGGCAAGGCCTGTGCGGCATGCACGCGGATCTCGTGAGCGCGGTACGTGGTGGTCTCGAAGCGGCTTTGCCTGGTCATCGGACGATCCCGTTTCCATGCGCGTACCAACGTAGAAGATCCGGCTGGAACGTCAGGTGAGAGCGAAGGAAACATTCGCTTAATCGTGCGTTGCGGTGCGGTTTCATCGCCACAACGTGAAGCTGCGTCACCGCGCCTGCGCTATGCCCATCAGCACACGCGGCAAGCCTCGCTCCACCAAGCCCCACAACGCAACAGCCCCGCATGTGCGGGGCTGTTGTGTGATCGAGTGACCGCTACGACTGACGGATCAGTCGATATCCAGGAACGAGCGCAGCTGCTCCGAACGGCTGGGGTGACGCAGTTTGCGCAACGCCTTGGCCTCTATCTGGCGAATGCGCTCGCGGGTGACGTCGAACTGCTTGCCCACTTCTTCCAGGGTGTGATCGGTGTTCATGTCGATGCCGAAACGCATCCGCAGCACCTTGGCTTCGCGCGGGGTCAGGCCGGCCAACACATCACGCACCGTCTCGGAAAGATTGATGTTGGTGGTGTTGTCGATCGGGGACTCCACATTGGTGTCCTCGATGAAGTCGCCCAGATGCGAATCCTCGTCGTCGCCGATCGGGGTTTCCATCGAGATCGGCTCCTTGGCGATCTTCATCACCTTGCGGATCTTGTCTTCCGGCATGTCCATTTCCTTGGCCAGTTCTTCCGGCGTAGCCTCGCGGCCGAACTGCTGGAGCATCTGGCGGGAAATGCGGTTCAACTTGTTGATCGTCTCGATCATGTGCACCGGAATACGGATGGTGCGCGCCTGGTCGGCGATCGAACGGGTAATGGCCTGGCGGATCCACCACGTTGCATACGTGGAGAACTTGTAACCGCGACGGTATTCGAACTTGTCCACGGCCTTCATCAGGCCGATGTTGCCTTCCTGGATCAGGTCCAGGAACTGCAGGCCGCGGTTGGTGTACTTCTTGGCGATGGAGATCACCAGGCGCAGGTTGGCCTCGACCATTTCCTTCTTGGCCTTGCGCGCCTTGGCTTCGCCATAGGCCATCGCACGGCTGATTTCCTTGATCTCGGCCAGGGTCAGGTAATTGGCCTTCTCCATCTCGATCGAGCCTTGCTGCTCGGAGACGATCTGGTCCTTGACGTCGCGCAGCGCCGACGACCACTTCTGCTTGCGCTTGAGCGCGTCTTCCACCCATTCCAGGTTGGTCTGGTTGCCTTCCCAGGAGCGAATGAAGTCCTTGCGCGGCATGCGCGCCACGGTGGTGGCCAAGTGCAGCACCTTGCGCTCGTGATCCTTGATGCCGTTGACCACGCCACGCAGCTGGGTGACCAGCGCGTCGGTCAGGGGCAACGGCAGCTTGAAGGTGGTGAAAATCGCCGCCACGTCTTCGCGCGCCTTGACCACCAGCTTGTGCTCGGCGCCGTTCTTGGCATAGGCCTTCTTGAACTTGGCGTATTCGTTGGCCAGGTTCTCCATGCGCGTGGCCACTTCCACCGGGTCCGGACCGGTCGGGCCGGCTTCTTCCTCGGCGGCGTCGTCATCGCCATCTTCGTCGTCGTCTTCGTCCACCGCTTCATCGTCGGACACGGCGACCGGGCCGGCGGCAGCCAGCGCAGCGGCAGCGGCGTCGGCCTCTTCGATCAGATCGTTGAAGCCGACCACGATCTCGGCCAGACGCTTCTTGCCTTCCTTGTGCGCTTCGTAATCGGCCAGCAGCATTTCGGTGGACAACGGGAACACACCCAGCGCGGCCTGGACCTGGCTCAGGCCTTCTTCGATGCGCTTGGCGATGGCGATTTCGCCTTCGCGGGTCAGCAGCTCCACCGTACCCATTTCGCGCATGTACATGCGCACCGGGTCGGTGGTGCGGCCACCTTCGGTATCGAGCGCGGTCAGCGCGGCGGCGGCTTCTTCGGCGGCAGTGTCGTCAACCTCGCGGTTGCCGGTGTTGCCGTCGTTGAGCAACAGGGTTTCGGCATCGGGTGCAACTTCATGGACATCGATGCCCATGCCGTTGATCATGCTGATGATGTCTTCGATCTGCTCCGGATCGACAAGGTCGTCGGGCAGATGGTCATTGACTTCGGCGTAGGTCAGATAGCCCTGTTCCAGGCCCTTGCTGATCAGTAGCTTGATGTCGGATTGCTGGGCAGGACGTTCGTTGGCCATGAGTGCTCGCGCCACCGGCTTTGAGATTGGAAAGAGGACCTAGCATTATACCAGCGTGAAGCCCGGTCTGCCGGAATCAAGACCGGACCGCTGGTGGACGTGCTGTATCTAGGGTCTGAGAAGGAAGGTCACCGGGCCGTCGTTGACCAGGTCGACAACCATATGGGCACCGAAGCGCCCGGTTTCCACCCCGGCGCGGTGTTTTTCGCGGCAGATCGCCACCAATTGATTGAACGCACGTTCAGCCTGCTCGGGCGGCGCGGCGGTGCTGAAGCCCGGCCGGTTGCCGGAACTGGTGTCCGCGGCCAGGGTGAACTGGCTGACCAGCAGCAGTCCGCCACCGGTATCGGTGAGTGAGCGGTTCATCTTGCCGGCGTCGTCGCCGAATACCCGGTAGCTGAGCAGGCGCTCGGCCAGGCGCCGGATCTGCGCATCGCTGTCGTCGGGCTCCACGCCGACCAGGGCCAGCAGGCCGGGACCGATCTGCCCGACGACCTGGTCATCGACCGTGACGCTGGCGCGGGTGACACGCTGGATCAGTGCAAGCATGAGCATTTTCGGGCAGCAAACTGTGCCGCGCAGCATGCCTAGCACTGCCCGCGCTGTCATCCACGGATCGTCGCCGGCTACGCTGTTTAGAATGGCGCCGATGAAATCCGACGTTCGCGCACGCCTGCTCTACGCCACCGCCGCCATGATGGGCCGCCTGCCATGGCCGCTGCTCAAACGCATGGCCGATGCGCTGGCCTGGAGCTGGCGCAAGCTCAATGCCCGCGAGGCGCGCGTGGCACGCCGCAATCTGGAACTGGCCTATCCGGAGCTGAGCGATGCCCAACGCGCGCAGCTGCATGCACGGATCCTGCGCTCGACCGCACGCCAGACCCTGGAAGTGCTGCGCACCTGGACCCGCCCGCCGGCGGAAAACCTGGCGCGCCTGCAACGCAACGGCCAGGAGCTCTACGACGCCGCGCTGGCGTCCGGGCGCGGGGTGATCGTGGCGGCGCCGCATTTCGGCAACTGGGAATTACTCAATCAGTGGCTGTCCGAGCGCGGGCCGATCGCGATCGTCTATCGGCCGCCAGAGTCCGAGGCAGTGGACGGTTTCCTGCAATTGGCGCGCGGCGGCGACAACGTGCGCCAGGTGCGTGCCGAAGGCCCGGCAGTGCGGCAGTTGTTCAAGGTGCTCAAAGACGGCGGTGCGGTCGGCATCCTGCCCGACCAGCAGCCCAAGATGGGCGATGGCGTGTTCGCGCCGTTCTTCGGCAGGCAGGCGCTGACCATGACCCTGGTCAACCGGCTGGCCGAGCGCACCGGCGCCACCGTGTTGTACGGCTGGTGCGAGCGTGCCGGCGAGGATCTGCAATTCGCACTGCATGTGCAGCCGGCCGACCCGGCGGTGGCCGACCCCGACCCGGTGCGCGCGGCCAGCGCACTCAATGCCGGCATCGAACGGATCGCCCGGCGCGATCCGGCGCAGTACCAGTGGACCTACAAGCGCTACACGTTGCGCCCGCCGGGCAGCGGCGAGGCCAACCCGTACGCCACCGAGCGGCACCCGCACTAGGCAAGGAGCCAGGCCCCGCGTGGCCTGGCCGGCATGCGCGGCATGCGCGCACCAGGTTGCCGTGCACGGCCTGGGCCTTCCGCGCCGAGGCGCAATCAGCGGGCCGGTGATCGCACCGTTGCACCACAGATGCAAGACGGCCGCCAAAACTGCCATGCGCTGCCGTTGGGGCCGGCGGCTGTCGCGCCATTCCACCTTTCCTGCGCAGACCGCGATACCGCTCCTGGCCTTCTTTCACACCGCCCTGGCAGCGCGGGCGGTCCGCGGCCGCACCACGCTCAGTCGTCGTGCGGCTCGGCAGGCGTGGCCAGGATGCGTTGATAGAATGCCAGGTCCAGCCAGCGCCCGAACTTGAAGCCGGCCTCGCGCACGGTGCCAGCATGGGTGAAGCCGAACTGCTCGTGCAAGGCGATGCTGGCCTGGTTGCTGGCATCGATCCCGCCGACCAGCACATGCACGCCGCGCTCCTCGGCAGCGGCGATCAGGGCCTGCAGCAGGGTGCGGCCCAGGCCTTTGCCGCGATGGTCGCGGTGCACGTAGATCGAATGCTCGACGCTGTACTTGAACGCCGGCCAGGTGCGAAAGGTGCCGTAGCTGGCAAAGCCCATCAGCGTGCCATCGGCATCTTCCACGCCGATCACCGGAAATCCGCCGGCGCGCTTGGTGGCGAACCAGCCGACCATGCTTTCCGGCGGCCGCGGCCGGTAGTCGTACAGCGCAGTCGAATGGGCGATCGCCTCGTTGAAGATGTCCAGGATCGCACTGGCATGACGCGCTTGGCTGCAGTCGATGAGACGCATGGGGTCTGCTGAACGGAAAGATCAGCCGATTAGAAAGCATTGCCGGGCGCTGAACAACGCGGCCGGTGCGCAACCAATTACTGCCAGTGCTGTCACTCATCCGCGGCCGCTGGATGCAGCGTTCCACCCGACGGTGGCAACCGTCGGTTGCGAAGCACGCGACAATGGCGTCACGCGTCCGGCAACGGCGCGGCGGCGTTCGCCTTGAAGCGGCCGTGGCCATCCCCATCTGGAGTCGTGCATGAGCAGCCTCGTTCCCTCCCCCAGCGCACAGGCCTTCGGCGATCCGGCGGCAATCCGCTGCGAGCGCGCCGCCTCCGAGTTGCGTGCTGGCCGGCCGGTGCTGCTGACGGCTGCGGGCGGGCAGTCGCGTGCGGTGCTGGCGCTGGACAGCAGCACCGCGCAGTCGTACACCGCCTTCGCGCGTGCGGCGCAGGGTCGCCACTATCTGTTCGTCACGCCCACGCGCGCGCAGGTGCTGGGGCTGACCGCGCCGCAGGGCGCACGCGTCGCGCTGGCCGACTACAGCTACGACCAGCTGGCCGCGCTGGCCTATCTGCGCGACACCCCGGTCCCGGCGCAGTGGGCCGCGGGCGACGCAACGGATGCTGGCGGCGTGGAGATCGCGCGGCTGGGACTGCTGCTGCCGGCACTGCTGGCGGTGGACCTGCGCGATGTACACGACCATGCCGCCTTCGCCGGCTGCCAGTCGCTGGCGCTGGACGACCTGGGCAGCGGCTGCGCCAAGGCGGCCGCAGCCGGCTACGAGCTGGTCACCCGTACCCCGGTGCCGCTGCGCGGCCTGGGCATGAGCGAATTCGTGGTGTTCCGCGGCGGCGTGGCGCAGCGCGACCAGGTGGCGATCGTGGTCGGCCAGCCCGACCTGTCGGCGGCGGTGCCGGTGCGTGTGCATTCCTCGTGCCTGACCGGCGACCTGTTCGGCTCGCTCAAGTGCGATTGCGGCGACCAGTTGCGGCATGGGCTGGCCAAGCTGAAGGAGCTGGGCGGCGGCGTGCTGCTGTATCTGGACCAGGAGGGCCGCGGCACCGGTATCGCCGCCAAGATGCGCGCCTATGGGTATCAACACGCCGGCCTGGACACCATCGATGCCGATGCGCAGCTGGGCTTCGGGCCGGACGAGCGCCGCTACGGCGGCGCGGTGGCGATGTTGCGCGGCCTGGGCATCGGCCGGATCCGCCTGCTGACCAACAATCCGGCCAAGGCCGAGCGCCTGCGCGCCGCCGGCATCGTGGTGGAAGACCGCATTCCGGTCACCGGCGACATCACCGCGGAAAACGAACAGTATCTGCGCACCAAGGCCAGCCGTGCCGGCCATGCGCTGGATGTGGATGCGCTGATCCTGGCGGCGCAGTAGCCAGCCGACCAGGCCGTTTCGCGGCCGTGGAAGGCCCCTGCGTGTCGCGTCGACAAGGGGGCCCACGCACCGGCGGCGCGTGCCTGGTGACCAGGCCTACCCTGCATCGCCCCGCCTTCGCCGGCTCCCCATTGGGGCCTGCCAAAAACGTGCGAATGTCGTAGCGCACGCACCTGCGCTGCCATCGCCATTGCTTTCGCGCCCGGCGCCTGCCTGCCCCCCCCCCGATCACCCGCTCTCATCGGCCCCCTACGCCCGGCCATGCGAGGCAGCAGCGGGTGCGTGTCGACCGGGCGCCCGGCTATGCTTGCGAACCGCTTCTGCAGGCCTGCACCGTGCACGACGCCCCACCGCCGCACCCCGACATCCTGGTCACCGCTGCAGCTGCGCAGACGCCTGCGGTGGACCATGCGCAGTGGCAGCAGCTCCCTCGCCGCGGCGCCTACGTGGCGGCGATCAATGGCGCGCTCGGCGGTGGCTGCGCCGGTCTGATTGCCGCAGGGGTGACCGTCACCGTGCTGCACGCCTGGCGCTATTGGCCGGTGGTGCTGGGGCTGACGCTGCTGCTCGCGCTGCTGTGCGCGTGGATGGCGGTCAAACGGCATCGGCTCACGCTGTGGAAACTCGACCAGCACGGTCTGGCACTGCAACGCGGCCACCTGTGGCAGAGCGATACGCGGGTGCCGATCTCGCGCGTGCAGCACGTGGACCTGCGCCGCGGGCCGATCGAACGCGCCACCGGCCTGACCACGCTGGTAGTGCATACCGCCGGCAGCCGGCTCAATGCGGTGGCGGTGTCCGGGCTGGATCGGACCGATGCCGAGCAGCTGCGCGACCGGCTCGCGCGCCAGCTCGACCACCACGACGACGCGCTATGAGCGCGATCGAGCAGCCCGGCCACGACGAGCAGCGCCTGCATCCGCTGTCGTGGGTGTTCGTGCTGCTGCAGCAGATCCGCCAGTTCCTGGTCCCGCTGGTCGCCTTGATCGTGTTCGGCAGCCGCGATGGCAGCCGCGACGTTGCCGACCACATCGCCACCGGCGTGGTGATGGCGGTACTGGTGGCGATCTCGGTGCTGCGCTACTTCACCTATCGCTACCGCATCGGCAGCGATGGCGTGGCGATCCGCAGCGGCCTGCTGGAACGCAGCCGGCGCGATATTCCGTTCGCCCGTATCCATAACGTGGTGGTGCATCAATCGCTGCTGCATCGGCTGGCGGGCGTGGCCGAAGTGCGGCTGGAATCGGCCGGCGGGCACAAGCCGGAGGCGGAAATGCGCGTGCTGCGGCTGGACCAGGCGCTGGCGCTGGAGGACCTGATCCGGCGCCGCGTGCAGCCTGCAGATGCCGCGCCGGCACCGGCCGACGACGGCAACACCTTGCTGCGCCTGCCGATGGGCGAAGTGATCCGGCTCGGCCTGATCTCCAACCGCGGCATGGTGGTGGTGGCCGCCAGCTTTGGCGTGATCTACCAGATGATTCCGCGCCGCGTGGCCTCCAGCTTCATCGAGACCAATGGCGAGATCGCGTACCGCTACGTCAGCCAGATCCATCCCGGCGCCGCAGTGACCGCCACGCTGGCGGTACTGGCCACCGTGGCGGTGCTGGTGGCGATGCGTGCGCTCTCGGTGGCGCTGGCGCTGGTGCAGTATCACCGCTTCCATCTCAGCGAATCGGAGCGCCGCCTCACCGTGGAGCGCGGCCTGCTGACGCGCATCCGCAGCAGCGTGGCGTTGCGGCGCATCCAGTCGTGGACGGTGTACGAAAGCCGCCTGCACCGTCTGTTCGGCCGTCGCCAGTTGCACGTGGACACCGCCGTGGCCGGCACCGGCGACACCCACGGCAGCGCACTGAAGGAGCTGGCGCCGATCGCCGAACCGCAGCGCTGCGACGCCCTGCTGCAACGCCTGCTGCCGGGTATCGCCTGGCCGCCGCCGCAATGGCAGGGCATTGCCACGCGGTGCTGGTGGCGCCTGAGCCTGCCGACGGTCGTGCTGTTGCTGCCGCTGGTGGCCGGGCTGGCGTGGCAGTTCGGAACTCAAGCCGCGTGGCTGCTGCTCTGGCTGCCGTGGAGCGCGTTCAAGGCGCATCGGCAGGTACAACGCATGGGTTACGCCGTGGACGCGCGCTACGTGGCCGTACGCGGTGGCTGGTGGAGGCGCTGGTGGCGGCTGGCCGAACTGGACAAGCTGCAGGCACTGCAGCTACAACGCTCGCCGCTGGATCGGCTGACCGGCACCGCCACGCTGTGGCTGGACACCGCAGGTGCCAGCGCCACCGGCCCGGCCTTGCGGCTGCGCTTCGTGCCGCTGGCGCAGGCGCAGGTGCTGCAGGCGCAGCTCGGCGCTGCGCTGGCACGTCGCAAGCTGCGTTGGTGATCGGGAATCGGGAATCGGGAATCGGGATTGGGGATTGGGGATTGGGGATTGGGGAGTGTGCGGACGTAGCTGTTGGCAGCGCTATCTCCTCAATGCTGCGCCGGACCCCAGTAGCCAAGTTCGCGCCGGATCTGTAGCCCTCGCCACAGCGCGCCCAGCGGTTTGCGCCGTAGCGGACCGAGCCTGCCGGCGATGAAGTCCTCGGTGGCGGCGATCACCCGCTCCGACGAATGCCCGTCGCGATACGGGTGGATCGCATCGGCATAGGCGGCCAGTGCGCTGCGCAACTCGGCATCCGGCGCCAGCGCGCGCGCCAGCTGTTGCGGCAGCTGCTCGGGCTGCTCGAAGTCGAGCATATGCGGCTGCGGCACGCGGTTGCGGAAGGTCACCACCGGTTTGTGCTGCACCACGAACTCGGACACGATCGACGAGGTGTCCGACACCAGCACGTCGGCCGCACGCTGCGCGGCCATCACCTGTTCCGGTTCGACGAAGTGCGCATTGGCACCGGCCAGCGCGCGATAACGCTCGAACAATTCCGGCGCGCACTTGGGGTGCAGCGTGAGCAGCCAGTAATGCGTGCCGCGCGCGATGTCGGCGGCAATCTCGTCAAAGAGCACCGGTGCTGCGCTCAACCGTTCGGTGAAGGTGGAACCGAACAGGAGCACCGGGCGTCCGTTGGCTGGCGCGCGCAGTGCGGCACTGTGCCCCCCATCGTCGCGGAACACCGGGTCGAGCTTGGGCCAGCCGGTTTCGGCCACCGCAAAATGCCCTTCGCGCGCGGCCAGCGCACGGAACGGCGCGGTGGTGGCCGGGCCTTGCGTGCAATACAGATCGAACAGCCCACGCACGCGGAAATGGCCGCGGTTGTCTTCGCGCTTTTGCACGTTGAATCCGTGGAACAGCTGCACCTTGGCGCCTGACACGAACGGCGCCACCCAGTTGGCCGCGCTGAATACCGCACGCGGACGCAAGGCCAGCGCCTCGCGCAGGCCGACTTCGCGCACGCCCGGCAGCACCAGGCCGCGCGCGCCGCCTTCGTACCAGGCGGCCACCGCATCGCCGCGGGCCTGTAATGCCTGGGCCAATGGCGCCAGAATAGGCAAGGCGTAACGTTCCGTTGCGAACAGCAGGTAATCGGCCATCACATGTCCTCTTCGACCGCACCCGACCAACGGCCGCGCATCAGCGCCTGCATTATCGCGTTCAACGAGGCCGATCGCCTACGCGACTGCCTGACCTCGCTGGCATTCTGCGACGAGATCGTGGTGGTGGACTCCGGCTCCACCGACGCCACCGCGGCCATCGCCGGTGCGCATGGCGCGCGCGTGCTGCAACGCGCCTTCGACGGTTACCGCAGCCAGAAGGCGTATTGCGTGGCGCAGGCCAGCCACGACTGGGTGCTGTGCCTGGATGCGGACGAACGCATCGGCGACGTCCTGCGCGATGCCATCCTCGCTGCACGCGATGCCGGTTTTGCCGGTGCGGCCGGCTACCGGTTCGCGCGGCTGTCGGACTATTTCGGTCGCTTCCTGCGCCACGGCAATGCGTACCCGGACCGCGTACTGCGCCTGTTCGACCGGCGCCGTGGCGGCTGGCGCGGCAAGCGCGAGATCCACGAGGCCGCCAGCGTCGATGGTACGGTGATCACCCTGGCCGGCGATCTGATCCACTACCCCTACCGCTCGCTGGCACAGCAACTGGCCAAGACCCAGCGCTATGCGCAGATGATGGCCGAACACGATCACGCACGCGGCAAGCGCGCCACCTGGAGCAAGCTGGTGCTGGCGCCGGCCTGGCGCTTCTGGCGCGGCTATCTGCTGCGTGGCGGGTTTCGCGATGGCTGGCACGGGCTGATCTACGCCTACGTGCGCGCCAACTACGTGCGCCAGAAGACCATCATGCTGTGGCTGTTGCAGCATCACCAGCCGGTGCAGGACCCACCGCGCGCACCGGATCGACCAAGCGACTGAGCGCAACCGATACGCCGGCGATGCAACCGCCGATCAGCGATGGACGATGTTCGCAAGCGTGGCCGTCGTGGTGTCTCGACGGGGCATGCACAGGCGCGAAGACGGCCACCCGCGCGTACGCACCAGATCCGTTTGTCCTGCGCTGCTCCCACGCACCAGCAACCCGATAGCGCCTGCTACGGGTTGCTGGCCGCCCCCGGCGTCGCCTGCTGCGCCTGCCGCGCCGCCAGCCCCACCAGCACGCCCACTATCGCGGTATAGAAACTGGCTGCCACCTGGTGCGCGAACATCGACTGGGTCAGCCCGCACAGGACATAGCTGATCACGAACATCACCCCGGCTGCGGCCGGACCGCGAAACTGCGCTTGCCCGCTGCGCCGGTGCAGGCGCACGAAGATCCATAGCGGCACACCGTACACGGCAATCAGCAGGAACAGCCCGGGAACGCCCTGGGTGGCGCCCCACTCGGCCAGATCGTTGTGCGCGTGGCCCAGGTGACAGCGCAGCAACCAGGTATCACCCGCGCACACCGGCAGTTCATGCATCGCATCGTCGAAACGGCCCACGCCCACGCCGGTCAGTGGATGCGCCTGCAAGGTGTCCCAGGCCACCTGTAGCCGCTCGATGCGGGCACCGGCAGACGAATCGCTGTCGCCCACCTCATAGCGTTTCAGATCGCTCTGCAGTTCGCCCAGGCGCATCTGGTCGGTCAACGCGGGTACGCTGGCAATCACGCCCAACGCCAGCACCGCGCCGCCGACGAAGGTCAGCAGGCGCAGGCGCGCGCTATGCCAGGGTGCGCCCCAGACCAGCACGCCCAGGGTAGCCAGCAGGGCCAGCCAGACGCCGCGGCTGCCGCTGAGCACGATCACCACGATCGCCGCGATCGTCGCGCCCACCAGCCAGCGCACCGCGCCCACCGGCCGGCAGAACGCCACCACCACCAGCAGCATCAGCGCGATATCGGCGAACACGATCGCATTGGTCCAGCCCTCCGCGCGGTCGGCACCGTTCATCACCTGCAGCATCGCGATCAACATCGCCGCAAACACGCCGACCAGCGCGCCCCGCCATAACCAGACCTGGCGTGGCTGCAGCGCGTAGGCCCACAACGCCGCCCACGGCAGCACCAGAAAGCGCGAGCGGTTGTCCACGTCGCGCAGGCCGTGCTCGAACAGGGCGATCGACAGCAGCGACATGGCGATCACCGCCACCGTCAGCCAGCCCAGCGTGCGCAGCGACCAGCTGCGCTGCGCGATGCCGGCGCGCAGGCTGCGCCAGCCGATCAGCGAACCAAGCAGCAGGCACAGGCCGAACGGCAGCAGCCCGCTGGGCATGCTCACCACCAGCGCCGTCAGCGAGAACACCCCCAGTTCGGCAATGCTCACGCCTGCCCGCGATGCCACCGGGGCGGAGTGAGGAAGCGAAGCGGGCTGGGTGCGCAGGGAATTCATCGAGACATCAGTCAAGGGTGGACAAACGAACGGGTCGGGACTCAAACGCCGGCCAAGCTAACGATGCCGGGCATGAATCCTTGTTAGACGAGGGGCACTGCATGCATTGGTGGCAGGCGCCGGTGACCGGCGGCGGCGGCGGCGGGCCACTGACTCATTCGACATCCAGATTGCCCTGCTCCTTTTCCTCCACCGCCTTCTCGGTGGAACTGGCCACGCAGTCGCCCCGGACGGCATCGGCCGGCACCAGCCACCAGCGCCGCCGGTTGGCCACGCCCACCAACTGGCTGCGGCTGCGATCCACGCAGCCCAGCAACGCCGTCTCCTGCGCCATCAGCCAACGCTGCTGTGGCTGCGCGGCCTGCCAGGCCACGCCACGGCGCAGTTGCTCTTCCCATGGCACCTTGAAGCCGAAGGTCTGCGCGGGCCGGTCGGCCATCAGCAGGTTCTGCTCCTTCCAGGCCACCAGGCCGAGCTGGGCATCCGGGCCGATGCGGCGCCCGGCCTCGCGCATCACCGCGCCGGCCGAGCTGGAATCGTTGAAGATCGGATAGCAGATCAGTCCGAACGCCACCCACCACGCGCCCAGCAGCCAGGCCACGGCGAGCGGCGAGCGCCGCACCCGCAGCCACAACAGGCTGGCCACCCCCCAGCTGCCCACCGCCAGCAGCACCCAGCCGAGCGGGTCGGTCGCCTCGCTGCCAACCCCGCGGCTGTCCATGATCTTCTGCTCGAAGCCCGGATGCCCGATCAGCATCGCCGCCCCGCCGGCCACGAAGGCCACGGTCAGCAGCAGCACGAAGCCGAACAGCAGCCGCTGCACACCGGCCCGGCGCAGCAGACCTGCGGCCAGCGGCGCCAAGGCCAGGCAGAACATCGGCAACGCCGGCAGGATGTAGACATCGCGCTTGCCGCTGGGAATGGTGAAGAACACCAGCACCAGCAGCCACCAGGCCAGCGGCAGCAGGTAGCGCGCATCGCGCCGTCGCAGCCGCCGGCGCCACGCCGGAATCGCCCACGGCAGCAGCAGGATGGTCGGCAACCACATCGTCGCCATGCTCTGCAGGTGGTACCACACCGGCTGCGCGTGATCCCACGAGCTGGCGTAGCGCTTGGCGGTCTGGCGCAGCAGGATGTCGTTGAGGTAGACGCGGTATTCGGGCTGGCCGGCGGTCAGCGCCGTCACCATCATCGGCACGAACCACAGCGCGATGGCGACGAAAAACAGCAGCGGCCCCAGCCAGAACCGGCGGTCGCGCACATGCACGCGCACACCCGGCCAGCCGCGCGCCGCGGCAATGCCGGCCGGGATCAGCATCAACAAGGCGATGATGCCCACGCCCTTGGTGATCACCCCCAGCCCGGCGGCGAACCAGCCCAGCGTCCACCAGCGCCAGGCCGGGCCCAGCAACAGATGCCGCAGCAGCCCGTAGTTGGCCAGGGTGATCCAGAACACCACCAGCGGGTCGATCTGCGCCTTCTTGGCCTGGAAGGTGAAGTGCAGCGTGAACAGCAGCATCCACGCCGCGTAGGCGCCGACGCGCCGGGTCCACAGCCGCCGTCCCAGGTCGTAGACGCAGGCCAGCGTCCCCAGTGCCGCCAGCAGCGACGGCAGCAGGAACGCCACCCGCCAGTTGCCCAACACCGTGTAGAACAGCGCCTGCAGCCACATCAGCATCGGCGGCTTGTCCGAATACAGCTCGTTGCCGCGATGCGGGAACAACCAGTCGCCACTGAGCACCATCTGCTTGGCGACCAGCGCAAAACGCGGCTCGTCCGATGGCCACGGGTCGCGCAATCCCAGCCCGGCACCGATCACCAGTACCGCGGTGATGGCCAGCAACCAGACATCGGTGGAAGCGCGGGGCTTGAGCATGGTGGGCGGCACGGGACGCAGGAGTGGGAGCGCTGGGCTGAGCGCGGTCAGGAGGCTTTTAGCAAACGCGCGTAGAAGAATCCGTCGCAGTGCTGCTCACCGGGGAAGCGTTGCCGCCCCGGGCCCGCCGCATGGCCGAACTGCGCACCCAGCGGTTGCGCCCGGGCATCGGGCGTGCGCTGCAGGAATGCGGCGATCTGCGCCTGGTTTTCGCGCGCCAGCAGCGAGCAGGTGGTGTAGAGCAGCTGCCCGCCGGGCCGCAGGGTGCGCCAGGTCGCATCCAGCAGGCGCGTCTGCAGCGCACACAGCGCATCGATATCGTCGGCCCGGCGATGCAGCAGCACGTCCGGTTGCCGACGCACCACGCCCGTGGCCGAGCACGGCGCATCCAGCAGCACAGCGTCGAAGGGCGCACCGTCCCACCACGCCGCCGGGTCGGCGGCATCGGCCGCGTGCAGGCCGACCTGCGCCGTCGGCACGGTGCGCTGCAGGGTCTGCTGCACGCGCTCCAGACGGCGCGCATCCACATCCAGCGCGGTGAGCTGCAGCGCGGGGTACCGCTCCAGCAGATGCGCCGCCTTGCCGCCGGGCGCGGCGCAGGCATCGAGCACGCGGGCCGAGGGGTCCAGCGCCAGCGCATCGGCCACCTGCTGCGCAGCGCCGTCCTGCACCGAGACCACGCCGTCGGCGAAGCCCGGCAGCTGGCTCACCGGCACCGCGCCCTCCAGCCGCAGCGCATCCGGCAACACCGGGTCGGTGTGCGCAGCGATGCCAGCCTCGGCCAGCCGCGCCGCATAGGCCGCCGGATCGCTCTGCCCGCGATGCACGCGCAACCACATCGGCGCCATCTGCGCGCTCGCCACGAAGATGGCCTCGGCGCGCTCGCCCCAGTCCGCGCGCAGCTGCTTGCGCAACCACGACGGCCAGCCGGCATCGTCGGCCACCGCGGGGAACCCTTCGCGCTGCGCGCGTCGCAGGATGGCGTTGACCATGCCGGCCTGGCGCGGCCGGCCCAGGGCGCGGCAGGCGTCCACGGTCGCCGACAGCGCCGCGTGCGCGGGCAGTTGCAGCACATCGAGCTGGGCGAAGCCGGCCATCAGCAAGGCCTTGAGTTCGGCGTCGCGCGGCGGCAGCGGGCGCTCCAGCCATTGCCGCAGCGCCACGTCGTAGGCCGGCCGGCGCCGCAGCACCGCGAAACAGATCGCCTCCACCAACGCGCGGTCGCGCGGATCGGCCAGGCCGGGCAGCGCCGTGGCCAGCTCGGCCTTCAGCGAACGGCCCTGATCGAACACCGCCGTCAGCACCCGCGCCGCCACCAGGCGCGAGGCGACGCCGGCGGCCACCGTATCGGCCGCCATCAGCGCAGCGCCGGCAGGTCGCGGCGCGCGTTGAGGTAGTCGGCGGCGGTGATCGCCTTGCCGCCCTCGCGCTGCAGGACGCGCACCCGCAAGGCGCCCTGCCCGCAGGCGATGTCGATGCCCTGCTTGCTGGCGGCCAGCAGCGTGCCCGGCGGCTGTTGATGCGCCAGCTCCAGTGCCACCGCGCCATGCAGGCGCACGCGCTCGCCGGCCAGGATCGCCTCGGCCACCGGCCAGGGGTTGAACGCCCGCACGCGCCGCGCCAGTTCCTGCGCCGGCTGCGCCCAGTCCAGCCGCGCCTGCGCCTTGTCCAGCTTGTGCGCGTAGGTCACGCCTTGTTCCGGCTGCGGTTGCGCCACCGGACGGATGCCGGCACGCAGCAGCCCCAGGCCGTCGGACAGCACCTGCGCGCCCAGCGCGGCCAGGCGGTCGTGCAGTTGGCCGCCGGTTTCCTGTTCGCCGATCTCGATGCGCTGCGACAGCAGCACCGGGCCGGTGTCCAGCCCGGCCTCCATCTGCATCAGGCATACCCCGGTCTCGGTATCGCCGGCTTCGATCGCGCGCTGGATCGGCGCGGCGCCGCGCCAACGCGGCAGCAGCGAAGCATGCACGTTCCAGCAGCCGTGGGTGGGCGCGGCCAGCACCGCCTTGGGCAGGATCAGCCCGTAGGCCACCACCACCATCAGGTCGGCGTTGAGACCGCGCAGCGTGGCCAGCGCCTCGGGCGAACGCAGGGTCTGCGGCTGGTGCACCGGAATACCGCGCGCGATCGCCTCCAGCTTGACCGGCGACGGCGTCAGCCCGCGCCCGCGCCCGGCCGGACGGTCGGGCTGGGTATAGACCGCGACCACTTCATGCCGCTGTGCGGCAGCGCGCAGCGAGGCGACGGCGAACTCCGGCGTACCGGCGAAGACGATTCTCATAAGGGGATTCGGGATTCGGGAGTGGGGATTGGCAACAGCGTGGGTCGCGGACGGAGGCCGGGCCGGGGTGCCGGTGCGGATTGGATACGAAGGTCGGGATCAAGGGCGGAAAACCGGTGCGGCCATGGGCGCACGCGCGGCCTGGATACCGGTGCGGCGGGAAACCGTCCTGGCGCATGCGGGGTGGCCAGTGCCGCGTCCGGGTGCCCGCCGGCGAACGCCGCTGCACGCGGGCCTGCGACCAGCAAAGCACTGCAGCACCACTGCGCGCTCATCCGCCTCTGCCGCACCGCACAGGCTCGGAACCAGGCTCAGACATTCAACAGCGCAAGCTGAGCCGCGTCTGCCAATCCCCAGTCCCGACTCCCCAATCCCCGCCCTCAAGCCACATGCTTGCGCATCTTGGCCAGTTTCTTGCGCACCATCTCGCGCTTGAGCGGCGACAGGTAATCCACGAACAGCTTGCCGTCCAGGTGATCCATCTCGTGCTGGATGCACACCGCCAGCAGGCCGTCGGTGTTCAGCTCCTGGGCCTGCCCCTGGCGGTCGAGATAACGCACGGTGATCGCGTCGGCACGGCTGACGTCGGCAAAGATGCCCGGCACCGACAGGCAGCCTTCCTGGTAGACCTGCTCGCCCTGCCTGGCGACGATTTCGGGGTTGACGAACACCTGCGGGGCGTTCTTTTCCTCGCTGACGTCGATCACCATGAAGCGCTTGTGCACGTCCACCTGACTGGCGGCCAGGCCGATGCCCGGCGCCTCGTACATGGTCTGGAACATGTCATCGAGCAGCGTCTGGAACGCCGGGCTGACGACCTCGGCAGGGTCGACCGGCACGGCCTTGGTGCGCAGCCGCGGGTCCGGAAATTCGAGAATAGGGAGCAGAGCCATGCGATTACCCGTCAGGGAACACCGGCGCGGCGCCGGCAAGACGGTGTCATTCTAGCGCAATGCTTGCGTGGCGCCCCGGTTTCTGGACTATAGTGCGCGGACCTGTTGGGGAATCAGGCAAGAAGGCACTCATGTTGAACCGACTTCGTACGGTCGTCGCTGCGGCGATGCTGACCGTCGCGACCTACGCTGCCGCGCAAGCGGTGGGCGAACATCCAGACACCTATGTGGTCCGCAAGGGGGATACCTTGTGGGACATCGCTGGGCGTTTCCTGCAAAAACCGTGGCTGTGGCCGGAAATCTGGCAGGCCAATCCGCAGATCCAGAATCCGCACCTGATCTACCCGGGTGACGTGATCAGCCTGGCCTACCTGGACCGCGTCGGCAAAGGCACCATCCAGCCCGGCCCGCGCCAGGAAGCGCCGATCAACGCCATTCCGCTGGCCGACGTCGAGCCGTTCCTGAAGAACCTGCGCGTGGTCGAGGACTTCGATCAGCTGCCTTACGTGGTCGGCCTGGAGGGCGGTCGCTCGCGCGCCACCACCGGACAGGTGGCCTATGTGGTCGGCCTGGAAGACGCACAGCCGGGCCAGCGCTTTGCGGTGGTCCGCCCGACCGTGAAGTTCAGCCTGCCCAAGCACAACGAAGACCTGGATGCGGCCGGCAACACCACCGCCGGCGCCGGCAACATCTGGAAGAGCTTCATTGCGCCGAGCACGCGTCGTGAATCGCTGGGCTACGAACTGGCGCAGGTCAACGTGGGCACCATCACCCGCAGCGCGGCGGGCGGCAACTCCAAGGCGGCGACCCTGCTGTTGCAGGACAGCGGCCGCGAGGTGCGCGCCGGCGACCGGATCGTGGCGGTGGAAGCGCAGCCCTACGACCTGCAGTTCATTCCGCACCCGCCCTCCGAACAGGCGCTGCAGACCGAACTGCGCGTGCTGGCCATCTCCGACGCCTTCATCGTTGGCGGCACCCGCGATGTGATCGCCATTTCCGGCGGCGCCCGCGAAGGCATCAACAACGGCACGGTGTTCTCGATCTGGCGCAAGGGCCGCACGGTCAGCGACCGCGTCAAGCACTCGCGCTTCTCGCGCACCGACGACGGCTTCAGCGGCCCGGCCGGCTCCACCGTCGGCCTGCCTGACGAGTACGCCTCGCACGCGATGGTGTTCCGCACCTATGACAAGGTCAGCTATGCGCTGGTGATGGAAAGCGTCAAGCCGACCGGCCTGGGGTATTTCGTCAAGCATCCCGACGCGCAGTAAGCGTCAATTCCGATGCGGTAACGCGACGGCGCCTGAGGGCGCCGTCGTCGTTTGCGGACCAGGCTGTGCGCATGGCCCAGACCGATTCCGACCTCCGCGCATTGCTGATCCTGCTGCTGGCTGGCGGCCGCAGCCCGCCCCGCCGCGCACTGATGAGCGCCCACGCCAGCCCGTCCGACATCCTGGCGGCCGGGCCCGACGCCTGGCGCGCGGCAGGCTGCGATGCGCTGCAATCGGAACGGTTGCAGTCGCCCGACCCGCACACGCTGGATGCAGCGCTGCGCTGGTGCGAACACGCCGGCCACCATCTGATCGGCTGGCACGAGCCGGACTACCCGGCGCTGCTGCGCCACATCGTCAACCCGCCGCTGGCGCTGTTCGTGGACGGCGATCCCAATGCGCTGTGGCACCCGGGCGTGGCCGTGGTCGGCAGCCGCTCCGCCACCGCCGGCGGACGCGATCACACCCGTGCCTTCGCATCGAGCCTGGCGGCTGCAGGGCTGGGCATCGTCAGCGGGATGGCCGCCGGCGTGGACGCGATCGCACACGAAGCCGCACTCGCACAGCCGGACGGCATCACGGTGGCGGTGGTGGGCACCGGCGCCGACGTGGCCTACCCCGCGCATCACCAGGCATTGCGCGAGCGCATCGCCGCACGCGGCGCGGTGGTCAGCGAATACCTGCCCGGCACCGGCGCGGTGGCGGCGCACTTCCCGGCCCGCAACCGCATCATCGCCGGGCTGGCCCTGGGCACCGTGGTGGTGGAGGCAGCGATGCGCTCGGGCGCGCTGATCACCGCGCGCCTGGCCGCGGAGGCCGGACGCGAGGTCTTCGCCCTGCCCGGCTCGCTGCACAACCCGCTGGCGCGCGGCTGTCATCACCTGATCCGCCAGGGCGCCACGCTGGCGCAGGACCCCGCCCAGGTCATCGAGGGCCTGCAACTGCTGTCGGGCGAACTGGCCACCGCCTTGCGCGAGCGCCTGGCCGCCCCCATTCAACTGTCCAGCACGACATGTCGCGCCACGCCCACCCGTTCGGACCCCGACTACCAGCGCTTGTGGCAGGCGCTGGGCCACGACCCAACCCCTATGGATTGCCTGGTTGAACGCACCGGATTGACGGCCGCCGCGCTGTCCTCCATGCTGCTCATCATGGAACTGGAGGGAGACGTGGTCACCGAGCACGGTCGCTATACCCGCAATCCCTAGTTTCTTCACCTCCACAGCGTCGCGCGACGCAGGCCGAGGGGCAATGAAAGAGAGCATTCTCGATGTACTGCTGTACCTGTTCGAACATTATTTCAGCGAAGACGCGGACCTGGTCCGTGACCGTGACTCGCTTCAGAACGGCCTGATCCAGGCCGGCTTCAGTCCCGCAGAAATCAGCAAGGCCTTCGACTGGCTGGACGCGCTCTCCGAGCAGCGGCCAAGTGTCGCGCGTCCGCACGTCGATGGGCCGGTGCGGATCTACCATGGCCCGGAGCTGGACAAGCTCGATGTGGATTGCCGTGGGTTCCTGCTGTTTCTCGAACAACACCGCATCCTCGATGCCGACCAGCGCGAGCTGGTGCTGGACCGCGCCATGGCGCTGGACCAGGACGAGCTGGACCTGGACGACCTCAAGTGGGTGGTGCTGATGGTGTTGTTCAACCAGCCGGGCGCAGAAGCGGCCTATGCCTGGATGGAAACCCAGATGTTCCTGGACGAGCCTGAACCCGTACACTGAAGGCTGAAGCCGCCACGGACGTGCGTGCGAGGGGACGGGGATGAGCAGTTGGTATTACGCCGAAGGCAACCGCCAGCGGCGTGGCCCGGTGACCGACGAGGTCCTGCGCGGCCTGTATCGCGATCGCCAGATCGCCCTGGACACCCTGGTCTGGCGCGAAGGGCTGGCCCAATGGCGGCCGCTCTCCGCCTGTGCCGACGAACTCGGCCCGCCGCTATCCACCGACCTGCACGCGGCACCGCTCCCGCCACCACTGCCGATCGCCGCAACCGGCATTCCGCAGGCTTCCTCCGTCGCTGCACCGCCCTACTCACCGGCCAAGAGCCCGGGCTGGCCGCTGGTGGTCGTGCTGGGCGCGGTCATCGGCGGCCTTGTCGTGGTGGCCGTGATCGGCATTCTGGCCGCGATCGCCATGCCCGCCTACAAGGACTACCTGACCCGCGCCAAGGTCACTCAAGCGGTGTCCGCACTGGCGCCCCTGAAGCCGCAGATCGCCGACTTTCTCGCCCGCGAAGGCCGCTGCCCGGTCAATGGCGACACCGGCTTCCAGGCGCCGGAGCAGTACGCGACCGATGTGCTGGCCAGCGTGCAGATCGGTCGCTTCGATACCACCGATTGCGGGATCGAAGCGCTGCTGCGGTCGCCGGATTCGCCCAAGATCGACGGCAAGGCGCTGTGGCTGGACTTCGATGCCGATGCCGGTCGCTGGCACTGCAGTTCCGAGATCGACGACCACCAACTTCCGCAGCAGTGCCGCGGCTGAGTGGCCGCTGCACGCAGATCGCACCATCCAAGGGGACATCAATGACGCAGTGGTATTACGCAGACGCACAGCGGCAACGCCAGGGACCGGTGGACACGGACACGCTGGTCGCGCGCCTGTCGCAGGGTCTTGTCGACCGTAGCAGCCTGGTCTGGCGCGAGGGTCTGCCGCAGTGGGTGACGCTGGGCGACGTCGCGACCGAACTGGGCCTGGACGCGCCGATGCCGGCGCCAGTAGCGCCGGCCGCCGATGCGCCAACGGTCGCGTTGACGAAGGTGGCCTCCCCGGCAGCAGACACATCGGCTGCCGATGCCCCAGCGCAGGAGTGGTCGCGGCCGGGGGCCCCTGCCGTGGCCGAGCCGCAGGCGCCGGCGGAGCCGGCTGCCGCCGCGGCCAGCACCCCCGCAGCGCCGGCAACCGCGTCGCCGCTGCCCGGCGCGTCCGCGCCAGACCCGTTGCAGACCGCCTCTTCCCCGACCACGACGCAGTCCCAGACCGCGGTCAGCGGGCCGGTCGCGCCGGACAACGATGCTGCGTGGTCCAGTTCGCCTGGTGCATCAGACGCGACCGTGCAGCCGTCCACCTCGGCGGCGGCCGCATCCCCACTCCAAGCGCCACCGGCCGCCACGCCATTGCCGACCGCCTGGGATACCCCAGCCAGCTCCGCACCGGCCGCCGGCAGCGCGGCGCCCGACGCGCCGGTCGTCTACGCCGGCCTGTGGCGCCGCGTGGCGGCCAGCATCCTGGACAGCCTGGTCACCACCTTCGCGGTCTACCTGATCGTGATCCCGCTGGTGTTCGTGCTCGCCTTCGGCGCCGGGCTGAGCGATGCCGGCTCCGCGCTGGACGATGGCAGCGCGCTCGGCATTGCGCTGCTGGTGCTGTCCTACGGCATCGGGCTGGCCATCCCCACGCTGTATTTCGCCTGGATGCAGTCCAGCCGGCTGCAGGCCAGCCTGGGCAAGCTCGCCTGCGGGATCAAGGTGGTCCGCGCCGACAGCCATGGCGCACGCGTCGGCTTCTGGCGCAACCTGCTGCGCTACCTGGCCTACATGCTGATCAGCGTGCTCACCCTGGGCATCGGTGTGGTCGTGGCGGCCTTCATGGCCGGCATGAGCGCGCGCAAGCAGGCCCCGCATGACAAGGTCTGCGACACCCTGGTGGTGGACCGCTGGGCCTTCACCGACCACCCGGAGCTGCAGTCCAAGGGTCTGGACACGGTTTCGATCGTGGTCCTGGCCATCTACGGGCTGCTGCTGGTGGTCTCCATCGTGGTGGTCGGCCTCATGCTGGCGACGATCGGGATGAGCCAGAGCTAGCGGTTGGCGGCACCGACCGCTTGACACGGCGCCGTCCGCCGTGATCTTTCTAAAGACAACTGAACGCCCGGGAGCACTTCCCGGGCGTTAACGTGTGGGAAACGGCCGTTCTGCTTCCCTCGACCGGCCAATTAGGCCACGCTACCCGCCCCCCGGGCTCTGCCCCAAGAAGTCGCCACCATGCCCAAGCACCTGCTCATCGTCGAATCGCCCGCCAAGGCCAAGACGATCAATAAATACCTCGGTAAGGACTTCACCGTCCTGGCCTCGTATGGGCACGTGCGCGACCTGGTCCCCAAGGAGGGCGCGGTCGATCCGGACAATGGGTTCGCGATGCGCTACGACCTGATCGAGAAGAACGAGAAGCACGTCGAAGCCATCGCGCGCGCGGCCAAGGGCGCCGACGACATCTTCCTGGCGACCGACCCGGACCGCGAGGGCGAGGCGATCAGCTGGCATATCGCCGAGATCCTGAAAGAGCGCGGCCTGCTCAAGGACAAGCCGATGCAGCGGGTGGTATTCACCGAGATCACCCCGCGCGCGATCAAGGAAGCGATGGCCAAGCCGCGCGCGATCGCCGGCGACCTGGTGGATGCGCAGCAGGCGCGCCGCGCGCTCGACTACCTGGTCGGCTTCAACCTGTCGCCGGTGTTGTGGCGCAAGGTGCAGCGCGGGCTGTCGGCCGGGCGCGTGCAATCGCCGGCGCTGCGCATGATCGTCGAGCGCGAGGAAGAGATCGAAGCCTTCATCGCGCGCGAGTACTGGTCCATCGATGCGCAGTGCCGGCATCCCTCGCAGGCCTTCAATGCACGGCTGATCAAGCTGGACGGGCAGAAGTTCGAACAGTTCACCATCACCGACGGCGATACCGCCGAGGCGGCGCGGTTGCGCATCCAGCAGGCCGCGCAAGGCGTGCTGCACGTCACCGACGTGGCCAGCAAGGAGCGCAAGCGCCGCCCGGCCCCGCCGTTCACCACCTCCACGCTGCAGCAGGAGGCCTCGCGCAAGCTCGGCTTCACCACCCGCAAGACCATGCAGGTGGCGCAGAAACTGTACGAAGGCGTGGCGCTGGGCGACGAAGGCTCGGTCGGCCTGATCAGCTATATGCGTACCGACTCGGTGAACCTGTCGCAGGACGCGCTGGCGGAAATCCGCGACGTGATCGCGCGCGACTTCGGCACCGCCTCGTTGCCGGACCAGCCCAACGCCTATACCACCAAGTCCAAGAACGCGCAGGAAGCCCACGAAGCCGTGCGCCCGACCTCGGCGCTGCGCACCCCCGCACAGGTGGCGCGCTTCCTGTCCGAGGACGAGCGCCGCCTGTACGAGCTGATCTGGCGCCGCGCGGTGGCCTGTCAGATGATTCCGGCCACCCTCAACACCGTCAGCGTGGATCTGTCGGCCGGCAGCGAACATGTGTTCCGCGCCAGCGGCACCACCGTGGTGGTCCCGGGCTTTCTGGCCGTCTACGAAGAAGGCAAGGACACCAAGAGCAGCGAGGACGAGGACGAAGGCCGCAAGCTGCCGTTGATGAAGGCCGGCGACAACATCCCGCTGGACCGCATCGTCACCGACCAGCACTTCACCCAGCCACCGCCGCGCTACACCGAAGCGGCACTGGTCAAGGCGCTGGAGGAATACGGCATCGGCCGTCCGTCCACCTACGCCTCGATCATCCAGACCCTGCAGTTCCGCAAGTACGTGGAAATGGAAGGCCGCAGCTTCCGTCCCACCGACGTGGGCCGCGCCGTGTCCAAGTTCCTGTCCGGGCATTTCACCCGCTACGTGGATTACGACTTCACCGCCAAGCTCGAAGACGACCTGGATGCGGTCTCGCGTGGCGAGGAAGAGTGGATCCCGTTGATGGAGAAGTTCTGGGGCCCGTTCAAGGAACTGGTCGAGGACAAGAAGGATTCGCTGGACAAGACCGATGCCGGCAGCGTGCGCGTACTCGGTACCGATCCGGCCAGCGGCAAGGAAGTGAGCGCGCGCATCGGCCGCTTCGGCCCGATGGTGCAGATCGGCACCGTGGAAGACGAGGAAAAGCCCACCTTCGCCTCGTTGCGCCCGGGCCAGAGCATCTACTCGATTTCCATCGAGGATGCGCTGGAACTGTTCAAGATGCCGCGCGCCCTGGGCCAGGACAAGGACCAGGACGTCAGCGTCGGGATCGGCCGCTTCGGCCCGTTCGCGCGTCGCGGCAGCGTGTATGCGTCGCTGAAGAAGGAGGACGACCCGTACACCATCGACCTGGCACGCGCGGTGTTCCTGATCGAAGAGAAGGAAGAGATCGCGCGCAACCGCGTCATCAAGGAATTCGACGGCAGCGACATCCAGGTGCTCAACGGCCGCTTCGGCCCGTACATCAGCGATGGCAAGCTCAATGGCAAGATCCCCAAGGACCGCGAGCCGGCCTCGCTGAGCCTTGAGGAAGTGCAGCAGCTGCTGGCCGACACCGGCAAGCCGGTGCGCAAGGGCTTCGGCGCCAAGAAGGCCACGCTCAAGAAGACTGCGGTGAAGGATTCGGCGCCGAAGAAGACCGCCGTCAAGAAGACCGCGGCCAAGCCTGCTGCCACCAAGACGGCGGCCAAGAAGGCACCGGCCAAGAAGGCCGCCGCCAAGAAGGCGACCAAGCGTGTGGTCAAGAAGACCGCGAGCAAGGCGGCAGGTTGAGCCACGCCATGGATCGCGTACTCAGCCTGGATGGCGCCGTCGCCGCGCTGCGCGAGGGCGGCGTGATCGCCTACCCCACCGAGGCGGTGTGGGGGCTGGGCTGCGACCCGGCCCGGGAAGCGGCCGTGTTGCGGCTGCTGGAGATCAAGCGGCGTCCGGTGGACAAGGGCGTGATCGTGGTGGCCTCGGATGTGGCGCTGTTGCGCGATTGGGTCGACCTGGACGCGCTGGAACCGGCCCGCAGGCAGGCCGTGCTGGCCAGCTGGCCCGGCCCGAACACCTGGATCCTGCCGATCACCGACCGCGCGCCGCGCTGGGTCACCGGCACGCATGACGGGTTGGCGGTGCGCATCAGCGCGCATCCGCTGGTGGCGGCGCTGTGCGCGGCCTGGGGTGCACCGCTGGTGTCCACCAGCGCCAACCTGGCCGGGCAGCCGCCGGCGCGCAGCCGCGACGCGCTGGACCCGGCCCTGCTGACCAGCATCGACGGCGTGCTGGCTGGCGACGTCGGCGGGCAAGCCCAGCCCACCAACATCCGCGATGCGCGTACCGGCCAGGTCCTGCGCGACTGAGGCCGCGCCGGCTTGGCCAACATGAGGGATCACGCTGCGGTGCACGGATGACGACCAGTACCCGCTGCCAGGATGAAGCCGCATCGGGCCCGGCACCACCTCTCTACCAGACCACACGCGCGTCGCGCCCTGGCGGCCAGCCCCACTTTGCGGCACGGCCGCCGAGCGCGCACACTCAGAGCCATGCGCACTTTCCCGATCTTTCTGTTGCTGGCCTGTGCCTTGCCTGTGTCGGCAGCGAACACGGCCAGCAAGCCTGACCCGAACGTGCGGGTCTATCGCTGCGTCAGCAGCACCGGCACGGTTGCCCTGCAGGACGCGCCGTGCAGTAGTGGGCGCCAGCAGGTGTTGGACATGCAGCGCCCGCAGGATCCGCCAGCGCGCCCGCCACGCCCGGAAGCCCCGGCACCGGTTGCCGCGCCGCCCGCGCGCGAGGTCCGCATCGTCACCGTGCAACCGCCGCAGCCGATGTACGAATGCACCACCGAAGACGGCACCCGCTATACCAGCGACAGCCCGGAAGGCAATCCGCGCTGGGTGCCGACCTGGGGACCGGCCTATGTGGGCAACGGCATCGCCCCGCCTCCGCCACCTGCCGGCACCCTGCGCCCGCCGCTTCCGGTCAGCCCGCGCCCCGCGATCTCGGTGCAGGGCAGCTCCGGACGGGGCGGCGGCGGCATCCGCGGCAGTGCCAGCTTCGGCAGCGACGCTTACCAGGGCCGTTATCAGGGCAACTATCAAGGCGGATATGGCGGCACGGTGATCGTGCCCTACGGCAATGTGCAGGTCCGCGACGAATGCCATGCGCTGCCCGAGCAGGAAGTGTGCGCACGCCTGGCCGACCGCCGCTGGGAGCTGATCCGTCGCTATAACAGCGCCCTGCAGAGCGAGCGGGTGGAACTCAGCCGCGAACAGCGTGGCATCGAAGCGCGCCAGCAACGCGACTGCGGCGGCGTATGAGCCGCATGCGCCTGGCTGCCCTGCTGGCGATGGCCTGGGTGTCATCGGGCGGCAATGCCCAGGACGTGGCCATCTACCGCTGCACCGATCCCAGCGGCGCGCTCACGGTGCAGAACATGCCGTGCCCGAAGGGCATGCAGCAACAGAAGAAGCTGATGACCGCACCGGTCGCCGTGCCGTTCGCACCTGGCACACCGCCTGCGCCTGCGCCTGCGCCGGTGCGGACGGCACCGGTTGCGCCAGCGCCGCCGGCCGCCGCGCCTGCCGCCCCCGCACCAGCACCGATCACATCTACGTCCACACTTCCTCCACCACCGCTGTTCGAATGCACCGCGCACGACAACGGCCGCTATTTCACCGAAGACCGCGAACCGGCCACGCGTTGCCTGCCGATACAGACCACCAACCTGGCCGGCGGCCCGGCAACCGGTGGCGGCAGTGCCTGCGAAGTGGTCACCGACCGCTGCGCACCGGTACCGGACCAGAGCCTGTGCGAGGCTTGGCGCAAACGCGCCGAGCAGGCCGAATCGAGCTGGCGCTTCTCCGATGAAGCGCAATCGGCCGAGCGCAAACAGCGCTACGAGCAGATGCGGCGCGTGCTGGAGGAAAGCCGCTGCGCCAATCCCGCGGCCACGCCTTGACGGATATTGCGTCCGTGCAAAGCTTGAGCGAGCAACCGCCCGCTACGCGGTGCAAGCAACTCTAGAACCCGTAACGCAGGAAGCCGCCATCCACCGCGACGCATTCGCCGGTGATGTAGCTGGCAGCCGGCAGGCACAGGAAACCCACCGCGGCAGCGACCTCTTCGGGCTCGCCAATGCGGCGCATCGGCGTGCGTTCGATCACCTGCTCGTAGTAGTCCGGATCCGACAACGGCCCGGAGGTGCGTCGCGTGCGGATGTACCACGGCGCCACCGCATTGACGCGAATGCCGTCCTGCGCCCATTCAACCGCCAGGTTGCGCGTCATCTGCTGCAGCGCGGCCTTGGTCATCCCGTAGGGCGCGCCGCTGCGCACATGGGTGATGCCCGAGACGCTGCCGACATTGACGATGGCCGAGGCCGCGTGCCGGGTCAGCAGCGGATGCGCGTAACGCGACAGTTCGAAGGCGGAAAACACGTTGGTTTCGAAGATGCCGCGCCACTCGTCTTCGGTGTAGTCGATCGCCGCGCGGGTGATGTTGCCGCCGGCATTGTTGATCAACAGGTGCAGGCCGTCGGCGTGGTCTTCCACCCAGTCCAGGATCGCGCGGCGCTCCTCGTCGTCGGAGACATCGGCGGCCAGGCCGTGCAGTTCGCGCTCCGGGAACTCGTCGGCCAGTTCGTCGCACACCTGCGCCAAGGCATCGGCATCGCGCGCCACCAGCAGCAGATCCGCACCGAAGCCCAGCAGCTCGCGGGCGATGGCCAGACCGATGCCGGCGCTGGCGCCGGTGATGAGCGCGGTCTGTCCGTCCAGCCGCCAGCGGTGCGTTGTCACGTGCGTGATCCTCTTTCAAAACGCGGGAAACAGCCGCTGCAGCGCAGTTGACGCGGCGCCACGGCAGCGGCGTTAGGATACCGCCACACCGAGCGAGGTCACGACGATGAAACTGCACTGGATGCTTGCCGCCGTTCTGGCGTTACCGGTTGCGGCCTGCCAGCGCCCGCAACCGGCGCCCACCGATCAGAAGCCCGATCCGCAGGCGACCGCCTTGCGCGACCACATCCAGGCGCCGCTGAACCAGGCGCACGCCGTGCAGGCCGCCAGCGACCAGGCGGCCGACGATCAGCGCAAGGCCATCGATGCCGCCACGCAGTAATCCGACTCTGCCCATGTAGCACCGCGACAGGCCATGAGTGCGCTCGATCATGCAGATGCGCAGCCGGCACGTGCCAGCTGCCCGCAGCGCGCGCAGTCTCCATCCGATCCGCGGAAACGACGACGCCGGCACACGGCCGGCGTCTTCGCGATAGGCACAGGCAGAACCTGCCGGGTCAGAACCCGCAGAAGCAATACGCGAGCGCCTTGACCGGCGTGCCGCCGGCCTTGCCGTCCTGCACGGCGTCTTCGACGAAGCGCAGCTGCGTGTCCACTTCCGGCAGCGAGCGCGCCAGCAGGGCGCGGGCCATGCCCGAGTCGCCCAGCATCCAGGCGCCCATGCGGCTGCCGGCAAAGCCGCTCATGAACTGCGAGAACGGGGTGGCCGGCTTTTCCACATAGCGCACGCGGAATTTGCCGCGGCCCAGCTTGGCGCGGTCGGCCGCATCGGCCACCGCTTCCTGCATGCCGCCGAAGGCATCCACCAGGCCGTGCTGCTTGGCCTGCGCACCGCTCCACACCCGGCCACGCGCCACCTTGTCGATCGCCTCCACCGACTGGTGCCGCGCCTGCGCCACCTTGCCGGTGAAGTCGGCATAGCCCTTGTTGATCACCGACTGGATCACCTGGCCGGCAGCCGGGTCCAGCGGACGGCTGATGTCGAAGGCACCGGCAAAGCGCGTGGTGCCCACGCCGTCGGTATGCACGCCGATCTTGTCCAGCGCGCGGGTCAGGTTCGGCACCATGCCGAAGATGCCGATCGAGCCGCTGATCGTGGACGGGTCGGCGTAGATGCGGTCGGCATTCATGCTGATCCAGTAACCACCGGACGCGGCCAGGTCGCCCATCGACACCACCACCGGCTTGCCGGCCTGCTTGAGCGCGACCACTTCCCGCCGGATCAGCTCCGAGGCGAACACTTCGCCGCCGGGCGAATCGACCCGCAGCACCACCGCCTTGACCTCGTCGTCGTCGCGCGCCTGGCGCAGCAGCGCGGCAGTGGACTCGCCACCGATGCGGCCGGCCGGCTGCTCGCCACCGCTGATCTCGCCGACGGCCACGACCACGGCCACCTGCGGGCGGCTGTCCATCGGCGAGCGCTGCGCCTGCAACTGGCTCAGGTAATCGTTGAAGCCGATATTGCGAAAGCCGCTGTCGGCATCGCTGTCGGCCACGCCGCGCTTGGTCAGCAATGCATCGACTTCCTCGCGGGTCTTGAGCCCGTCCACCAGCTTCTGCTGCAGCGCGAACTTGGCCAGGTCGCCACCGGCGGCCACCACGCCTTCGGGCAAGGTATCGATGCCGGCGGTCAGCTGCGCAGGGGTGAGCTTGCGCGCGCTGCCCACATCGGCCAGATAGCGCTGCCACACGTCGTTCATCCAGAACAGGTCCGCTTCCTTGGCGTCGGCCGACGCCGCGTCCAGGATGTAGGGCTCGGCGGCGGACTTGTACTCGCCTACGCGGAACAGGTGCACGTCCACGCCGAGCTTGTCCTGCAGGCCTTCGCGGAAGTACTGGCGATAACGGCCAAGCCCCTCCAGCAGCACGCTGCCCATCGGGTCCAGGTATACCTCGTTGGCCTGCGCGGCGAGCAGGTACTGGCCCTGGCTCATGCTCTCGCTGAAGGCCACGATCTGCTTGCCGGAAGCGCGCAGCTTCTGCAGTGCAGCGGCCACTTCGCGCTGGGAGGCGAAGCCGGACGGCTGCAGCTTGTCCAGGTTCAACACCACCCGCTCGATCTTGCGGTCCTTGCCGGCCGCCTCGATCACCCGCACCAGGTCGCGCAACTGCACCTCCTCGGCGCTCTCGTCGCCCACCGCCTTGGCCAGCGACCGGCTCACCGGATCGGCACTGAATTGCTCGACCAGCGTGCCTTCGGGATTGATCACCAGCGTGGTGCGCTCGGCCAGCGGCTTGGTCCCGTCGCCGCGCGCCATCGCCACCACGACGATCAGCAACAGCAGGAACAGGAAACCGAAGAACACCAGGTTGAAGATCAGGCGCCGGGTGAAATTCATCACATCCCACAGGCCGACGAAGAAGCTGGCGATGGGACTGAGAGGCGCGGGGTGGTTCATGGAAAACTCCGTCGAAAAGACGTTGCGGACAGATCGTGGCGCCCAGCATACCGGCTGCGCCGTGCAGGCGGCATGCGCTGAAAGTCAGGGTGCCGCGGTGGCGGTCAGCCGCCGGCTGGTGTGGCGGAAGCGCAAGCCCATCAGGACCGACGCCACGGTCAGGCCCAGGATCAGGCCGACCCACATGCCTTGCGGCCCCCAGCCCAGGCCCAGCCCGAGCCCGGCGCCGATCGGCATGCCCACGCCCCAGTACGAGACCATGGCCAAGAACATCGGCACACGCGTGTCCTTGAGCCCGCGCAGCGCGCCGGCCGACAACACCTGGATGCCATCGGGAAACTGGAAGGTGGCGGCAAACAGCAGCAGCAGCGAGGCCAGCGCGGCCACCGCCACATCGTCGGTATACACGCTCACGATGGCGTCGTGCCCCAGCAACAGCGCGCTGGCCGACAGCGCCTGGGTGCCCAGCACGATGGCGTAACCGGCCCAAGTGGCGCGACGCATCGCCAGCGGGTCGCCGCGGCCGACCGCGTGGCCCACGCGCACGGTGGTGGCCTCGGCCACGCCCATCGGCACCATGAAACACAGCTGCGCGACATTGATGGCGATCTGGTGGGCGGCCGCTTCGGTCGCGCCCAGCCGGCCGATCAGCAGCGCGGTGACGATGAACAACCCGCCTTCCATCAGCACGGTGATGCCGATCGGCAATCCGGTGCGCAGCAGATCGCCGATCGCCCCCCAGCGTGGCCCTTCCAGGTGGGTGAACAACTCCAGATGCGCAAACCGCCGCGCGCGCCACAGGTACAGCGCAAACACGCTGGCCTGCACCCACATGGTGATCGCCGAGGCCATGCCCAGCCCCTGCGCGCCGTGCTCGGCGAACCCGAACCGGCCATAGGTCAGCGCATAGCCCAGCGGCGCCAGCACCAGCAGCCCGCCGAAGCCCAGCAGCATGGTCGGCAGCGTCCAGTGCATGCCTTCGCTGAGATAGCGCATGCAGAAGTAGAACGTCAGCGCCGGCACGCCCCAGCGCACCGCATGCAGAAAGTCGGTGGCGCCGGGCACGATGTCCGGCGCAATGCCGAAGGTCGGCAGCAGCGGCGGCACCACGCTCAGGAACGCGAACATCAGCGCGCTCAGCCCCAGCGACAACCACAGCGCCTGACGGAACAGCGGCCCGATCTCGCGCTCGCGCCCGGCGCCGAGCAGTTGCGACACCGAGGCGGTCAACGAAATCAGGGTGCCGATCGGCACCAGCATCGGCAACCACAGCAGCGAGGTGCCGATGGTCACCGCCGCCAGCGTGGCAGTGCCGTGGTGGCCGGCGATGACGTTGTCGACGAAGCCGATCAGGCCGGTGGAGACGTGACCGAGGACCAGCGGCAGGGCCAGCAGGCCGGTGGTGCGCACTTCCGAGGCGAAGCCCGGCGCCGTGGACGCAGGTGTGGCAGAGACAGACATGACAAACCGATCGCCGCGCGGACTGCGGCCGTGCCGGGAGGCGCTGGCACCGGGTCGCGCGGGGCCGCCATCTTACGCGCACTTCCCGACACGGGTCTGACGCGCCCGGATCGCACCGCGATGGAGATGGAGATGGAGATGGAGATGGAGATGGAGACACGCCGTCATCGCCAATGGTGTGGATCTGCACCGCGCGATACGCTGCATGGCCTGCCAAGCACGGCCGTGGGGCGGCCCTGCTGGCACTCAGCGCCCTCACCGCCAACCGGATCCGGCCATGTCCCTGCACCCGCCCACAGCGCATCCTTCGGACTGCGAGAACTGCGCCACTGCACTGCGCGGCGCGTTCTGCCACGCCTGCGGCCAGAGCGCGCACAACCCGGTGCGCAGCGTCGCGCATGCGGTGGAAGAGGTGTTCGAATCGTTCTGGCACCTGGATGGACGGATCTTCCGCACCTTGCGCGACCTGCTGGTGCCAGGCCGCGTGGCGCAGCGGTTCCTGGGCGGCCATCGCGTGCGCTACGTCGCGCCGATGCGGCTGTTCCTGGTGCTGAGCCTGCTGACCTTCTTCATCGCCCGGCTGGCGGTGCATGCGTCAGACGACGCGCACGCGGCCAGTGCCGAAGACATCACCCAGACGTCGATACCCAGGGACTTTGCGCAGGCACGCACCCCGGCGCAGGTGGAAGCGGTCCGCGCGCAACTGGTCGGCGCGCTGCTGCAGACCCGCAAGGTGATGCCGGCAGGGATTGCCCGCGACGGCGTGGATGCTGGCATCGCCCGCACCGAGAGCCAGGCGCGCACGCGAATGGCGCAACTGCACCAGGGCGCGCGGCTGGAAAGTGCCGCGCCGGCGGTGGACGCAGCCGATGACGCCACGTTCTTCTCGGTGGCTGGCAAGCCCTGGGATCCGGTCGGCAATCCGCTGACCTTCGCGCCATTGCCGGCCTGGGCCAATCGCTGGCTCAACGTGCAGCTCCTGCACATCCGCGACAACTTGCCGCGCCTGCGCAGCAACCCGCAGTTGCTCTACAACGCCTTCTTCGCGGCGGTGCCGTCCACCTTGCTGGTGCTGGTACCGCTGTTCGCGCTGCTGTTGCGCGTGTTCTATCTGCGCGGCGGCCGGGTGTATCTGGAACATCTGGTGGTGGCGCTCTACAGCCACGCCTTCCTGTGCCTGAACCTTCTGGCCATGCTGCTGTTGTCGCTGCTGGCCGATGTGCTGGCGCAGATCGCCAGCCCGATCGCCTGGAGTATCGGGCTGGTCCAGTTCGGGCTGGCGCTGTGGATGCCGCTGTACCTGCTGTGGATGCAACGGCGCGTGTATGGGCAGGGCTGGCCGCTGACGGTGCTGAAGTACCTCGGCCTGGGCGGCATCTATCTGGTCGTCGTCACCATGGCCGCTGCGCTGTTGATGGTGGCCAGCCTGGCGCGTCTTTGAGCAGGCCCGGCAGGGCGCTGCTGCAGCGCTGGCTGCGAACAGGCCTGCGATGCGGCGGTGTTCGCGCCCTTCACGTATCGACAGCCGCGCACGGCGCTGCGGCAGACGCTGGCCCAGCGCCACCCGCCTGCGCCAGCGCCCCCCATGACGGCCACGCCGGCCGGGCATGGGCCTGCCGGCCGGATCGCGCCATCAATGCGGGATGCGCGCGTGCGGGCACTGTGCGCAGCTGCCATCGCAGCGCGGCGTGTCCGCGCTTGCCCACCGCCGCGGCGCGGGCGATCACCGCGCCAGCTGACGGCTCAACCAGCTGCCGCGCGTGGCCGGCGCCTGTGCCAGCAGTGCCTCACGCAGACCATCGCGCTCCTGCGGCGGCGTGCGTTGCGCCAGTACCGCCAGCTGCGCCAGCTGAGCGGCATCCAGGCTGCGCAGCACGGCCAGCAACTGCTCGCGCTGCGCCGCCGGCACGTAGCCGACCAGCGGCTGCAGCTGCGGATAGAAGTTGCCCAGCTGCGAGCCCAGGCGCCAGCCGTGCCGGTGCAGGCGGTCCAGCGCGGTGAACTGGGTGCGCAGGGCGCGCTGCTGGTCCTCGGGCAGGCCCTGCAGGCGCTCGCGTGCCTGGCGCAGCACCACCCGGTCGGTCGCGGTCAACGCCTTCCAGGCGGCGTAGCGGGCGCGCAGGTCGGCCTGCTGTACGGGTGTCAGTGCGGCCCAGCGCGCGCGTTGCTGGGCGGCGCTGGGCGTGGCCGGCGGCGGCGCAGCGGACGAGGGCGCCAGGGCGCCACCTTCATCCAGCGCGGCCGGCAGGGTCTGCGCACCGGCGCTGACGGTGACGGCGCACAGCAACAGTGCTGCCCAGTTAATTTTCGTCATCGACGGTCTCCAGTGGCGCCGACGGCTGTTCGGCCGCCGTGGCGTGTGCACCGGATTCGTCGGCCGGCACCGGGTGCCCGGCCGCATACCAGGCGTAGAAATCGGCCGAGCGCGCCAGTTCCAGGTCCGGGTCGGCCAGCATCGCCTGGTCGCGCGCATCCAGCGCGGGGGCCGCAGGCTGATCCGGCAGATCGGTGGCCGGCAGTTCTTCCACCAGGACCGGGGCGGCATCGGTCACATGCAGCACGCCGGCCGGGGCCTGCGACACCGGCTCCGGCGGCAACGCCGGCCGGCGATGCGTCCACCACCAGGCCAGCGCCGCCAGCAGCAGTGCCAGTGCCAGCACACCCAGCGCGATGCCGGCCTGGCGGCGATCGATCCGGGGCCCTTGCCATTGCCGGGCGCTGCGCACGCGTACAGGACGCTGGCGGACCGGGGCCGGCGACGGCGCTGCCGGGGCGGCGGGCTGCAGCGGCATGCCGGCCAGCGCCGCATCGCGCAACTGACCCAGCCGGCCGAGCTGGGACGGGCTGAGGTCGCGTAATTCCTGTTGCGCCGCCTCGGCCAGCACCCGCCACGCCTGGGCATCCGGGTTGCCGGCCGCATCGCGCGGGCAAGCGCGTGCCAGCGCCTGGCGATAGTCCGCCACGGCCACGCCCTGTACCTCGCTGGCGACGTCCTCTTCCAGCCCGGCCACGATGCGCAGCAGCAGGGCCAGCCGGTCGGGAGTCTGCATCCGGCCCAGCGACGTGAAGGGCGGCAACCAGGTGCCCGGCATGGGTTCGCGCCGCAGGGGCGGAGCCGCCGCCAGCAGGCTCCAGAAGCGCATCGGCCAGCCGGCCATCGGCCGCCCGGCCGCCTGGCTGCTGAAGGCACGCAGCGCCGCCGCCAGGGCCCGCTCGGCCGCCGCCCCATCGCCGCACTGCAGCTGTGCGAGCACCATCCCCCGCCGTTCGACGCCCCGCAGGAAGGCCGACAGCGCGGCGGGGGTAACGGGGGCCTCGGGGACTACGGTCATGTGAACTCCAGCATCGGCCGGCATGATACCCATGCAGATCGACCGCGCCGACCGCTTGACAGATCGTTCTGCTGTCGATCCGCTCCCGACCGCTGTTCGCGCACGTTGTGCACAGCGGCAGACATACCGATACGCCCCCGTCTGTCAACTGTTGTTTTTTCTTTGTTGCATTCGTGTTTCACGCCTAAGTTATTGATTAAAAATGAATTTAGACGGATGGCGAAAAAATGTCCAACAGGTTGCCAAGGCAAGTGAATCCGCCTTCACGGCGTGGAGCACGCCGGTAATTCACAGATTTATCCACAGGCAGTGTGGATAAATCTGTTTCCTCAGTCCTCACATAGGTTTACGTCGTATTTATCACTTCGGTCACAGAAAGGCGCCGCAACTGATCACACCGCTTTCACGCGCAGAATCCGGCCTGCTCGGGCCCGCTGGACAGTGTCGGTAGACTGGGCCGATGCCTTCGACTGTCACCACCCTGCGCGTCGCCCTGCCGGTGCCGCTGCCGCAATTGTTCGAATACCTGCCCCCCGCCGATGCCGCGCCGGCCGATCCGGGGCGGGTGGGTTGCCGGGTGCGGGTGCCGTTCGGCCCGCGCGAGCTGGTCGGGGTGGTGGTAGAGATCGGCCAGCTGGCGTCGGCCGACGGGCTGCGTCCGGCGCTGGCGTGGTGCGATGCGGCGCCGCTGCTGGTGGATGAGCTGGCCCGCTCGCTGCAATGGCTGGCCCGCTACACGCATGCGCCGCTGGGCGAGGCCCAGGCCAGCGCCCTGCCCGGCCCGCTGCGCCGCGGCGAACCGCTGGCCGACACCCACGCCTGGGCCTGGCAGCTCACCGAGGCCGGCCATACCGGAGCGAGCAGCCTGCGCGCCGGCAGCCGCCCGGCCCTGCTGGCTGGCCTGCTACAGGCCGGCGCACTGAGCGAAGAGCAGCTGGACCCGCTGCTGCCGCAGTGGCGGCAGGCCGCGCGCAGCCTGGCCAAGCGTGGCCACGCCGACCGCGTGGCGGTGGCTGCCGATGCCCTCCCGCCCCGCCCCGGCAGCGGCCCGGCGCTCAACGACGAACAACAGGCCGCCGCTGCCGCGATCCGCGCGCGCAGCGGCTTTGCCACCTATCTGCTCGATGGCGTCACCGGCAGCGGCAAGACCGAGGTCTATCTGCAGGCGATCGCCGATTGCCTGGCCGCCGGCCGCCAGGCACTGGTGCTGGTCCCGGAGATCGGCCTGACCCCGCAGACCCTGGGCCGCTTCCGTGCGCGCCTGGGCGTGCCGGTGCATGCGCTGCACTCCGGCCTGTCCGATGGCGAACGCGCCCGCGTGTGGGCCGCGGCCTGGCGCGGCCAAGCCCAGCTGATCGTCGGCACCCGCTCGGCGGTGTTCACTCCGCTGCCCAAGGCCGGGCTGATCGTGATCGACGAGGAGCACGACGGCAGCTACAAGCAGCAGGACGGCATCCGCTACCACGCCCGCGACTTCGCCCTGGTCCGCGGCAAGGCGCTGGACGTGCCGGTGATCCTGGGCAGCGCCACGCCCTCGCTGGAAAGCCTGCACAACGCCTACGCTGGCCGCTACCAGCATCTGCGCCTGTCGCGTCGTGCCGGCGAAGCGCGCCCACCGCGCGTGCGCGTGCTGGACGTGCGCAAGCGCCCGCTCAAGGACGGGCTCTCGCCGGAGGTGCTGGCTGGTATCGGCGCCACCCTGGCGCGCGGCGAGCAGGTGCTGGTGTTCAAGAACCGCCGCGGCTACGCGCCGGTGCTGCTGTGCCACGACTGCGGCTGGACCGCCGCCTGCCAACGCTGCAGCACGCCACTGCACCAGACCCCGATGACCGTGCATGCCGGCGGCCGCCGCCTGCAATGCCATCACTGCGGCGCGCGCCAGCCCGCACCGCTGGCCTGTCCGGCCTGCGCCAGCCTGGCGCTGCAGCCGCAGGGCATCGGCACCGAGCGGCTGGAAGAACGCCTCAGCGAGGCCTTCCCGGACGCGCCGGTGGTGCGCATCGACCGCGGCACCACCCAGCGCCGCGATGCCCTGGAAACCCAACTCGCCCGGCTCGGCAACGCGGCCGGCATCCTGGTCGGCACCCAGATCCTGGCCAAGGGCCACGACCTGCCACGGCTGACCATGGTGGTGGTGGTGGGCATCGACGAGGGCCTGTTCTCGGCGGACTTCCGCGCGGCCGAAAAACTCTCCCAGCAGCTGATCCAGGTAGCAGGACGCGCCGGGCGCGCCGATCGCCCTGGCGAGGTGTGGCTGCAGACGCACCATCCCGAGCACCCGCTGCTGCAGACCCTGGTCAACGGCGGGTACCACGCGTTCGCCGATGCCGAACTGCAGCAACGCCAGGCCGCCGGCTTCCCGCCGTTCGCGCACCTGGCACTGTTCCGCGCCGAGGCCAAGGACGTGGCGGCGGCCAACCAGTTCCTGCAGGCGGTGCGCGGCCTGACCGGCGCAGACAACGACGCGCCCGCCGTGGCAGCAGTCGACTGTTATGGCCCGATGCCGGCACCGATGCCGCGCCGCGCCGGCTTCCAGCGCACCCAGTTGCTGTTGTCGGCCCAGCAGCGCTCGGCCTTGCACCGCCTGCTCGATGCGCAATTGCCGGCCATCCACGCGCTGCCGCAGGCGCGGCGCGTGCGTTGGTCGCTGGATGTGGATCCGATCGACCTGTATTGATGCGGTGCGTAGCGCGCACGGGCAAACGCTGCGCGATGTACCCAGGTGTTGTAGATACCGTCTTGCCCCTCACCTGGCAAGGGCTTTCTGTGGGTCAAATGCGGTGCCCGATTTGAGGACGCCATAGACCAGATGCAGCAGCTTGCGCATGGCGGCGCAGACGATCTGCTTGCCGTGTTTGCCGCGTGCATGCAGACGCTGTTTGAGCGCGGTGATCACCGGGTTATGACGTATGGCGACCAGGGCTGGCATGTACAGTCCGGCGCGCAGCCGCGCCGAGCCGGTGCGGGAGATGCAGACCTTGCCCTGATACCTGCCTGATTCGTGCAGGCGCGGGTTCAGGCCGGCGAAGGCCGTCACCGCGCCCGCGTCGGCGAAGCGGCTTACCGGGCCCAGCTCGGCCAACAGCAGCGCAGCGCTGATGTCGCCGATCCCGTTGATACTGGTCAGCAGATGACGCTGCTGACGCAGGTCCGGGTCTTGGTCGATGTGATCGTCGATGGCCTGCTGGATCTCGTTGATCCGGGCTTGTAGATGCGCGATCAGCCCCTGGATCGAGGGTTGCACGTCTGCGGGGGCAACCTCCAGCCGGTTGCGCTCCATCAGCAGCATCTCCAGCAGGTCATCGCGGCGACGCACCAGCGCCTTGAGCGTCTTCAGGGCCGGTGGATCGGGCTGCCAGGCGCGCAGCTGGTCGCGATGGCGCAGCCCGTAACTGGCGATCAGCTTCGCATCGCTGCGGTCGGTCTTGACCCGCCGCAACTGGCTGCGCGCATACAGCGCCACCTGCGCCGGATTAAGCACGCACACCCGATAGCCGCACTCGTGCAGGAACTCGGCAAGTGCTTCGTGATAGCTGCCGGTGGCCTCCATCACCACCCAGCTATCCGGCTGCGCGTGGGTGCGCAGCCACGCGTGCAGGGCAGCAAATCCCTTGGGATCGTTGGCGAGCTTGGCCTTGGTGCGGTGCTTGCCATTGGCCAGCTCGATGGCCAGATCCACGCTGTGTTTGGCGACGTCGATGCCCACGATGGGGGACATGGAAACCTCCTGAAATCAGATGGACGACGATCAGCGCTGGTCCAGGTCCTGCCTTGTGATGCGAGTTCACGCCTGTGGCGGACTCTTGATACCGTCCGGACACCGAGGGCCAGCAGTTGCAGATGCAGAGCCGATCTACGATACAAGCTCGAGGCTTAAGGAGCGCATGGGCTTCTTGCATCTGCTCCGATGATCAGTCGGAAGACATAACGCTGTTATGCGGCCATGTCCAGATACAAGGAGCGCACCCGGGCGCCATGGGGCGTTACCGATAAAGCCCGTCGCGCCCGGGTGCGCTCCTACAGCAGACACGAGCTATCAGGCCGCGCGCTGTGCTGGTCCATCGATTTGCAGTAGCGGCAATTTGCAATAGCGGCGCGCATGTTCCCGCAATCAACCGCGCAGGCCCCAGCGCAGGCACGTCCCTCAGGTCAGCGCCGTCATCACGCCGCGTTGGTACGCCGGTCGTGCGCACAAGCGCTGATACCACTGGTGCAAATTCGGCAGATCGGGCCGGTCGATCGGCATTTCGAACCAGGCGTAGATGAAACTTCCCAGCGGAATATCGCCCATCGCGAACTGCTCGCCGGACAGATACGGCTGCTGTGCCAGGGCCGCATCCACGCGTGCCAGCAGCTCGCCCGACTGTGCCAGCGCGGCGGCGATGCGCGCACCATCGCGTTCGGCCTCGGGGGTGCGCAGCACGCCCCAGAACAGGTCGCGGAAGACACCGGCAAACGTGGAGGTGGTCCAGTCCATCCAGCGCTCGCCCAGCGCGCGTTCGGCCGGCGATGCCGGATACAGCGCCGGTGCGTACTGCGCAGCCAGATACCGCACGATCGCATTGGATTCCCACAGCACCAGTGCGCCATCCTGCAGCGTCGGCACCAGCCCGTTCGGGTTCAGTGCGCGATAGTCGGGCGTAGTGTTGCCACCGAATGCGCCCCCCACCTCGATCGAGGTATAGGCCACACCGGCTTCTTCGGCGCACCACAGCACCTTGCGCACATTGCTGGAGTTGCGCCGCCCCCACACAGTGATACTCCGCGGAGTGGGGTCGCTGGCCACATGCGTCATCGTCATTTCCCTGCAGGCTTGGCGGGTGCGCGCGCGGCGCGCTTGTTTCCCGGTGACGTCGCCGGTGACGTCGACGCCGCGGCAGGTGCTGCAGTTTTCGCGCGGCGGCCGCTGCCCTTGGGCGTGTCGCGCACCCACAGGGCCTGCTCGTCCTGCCTGATCTCGAACAAGCCGATCGCGCGCACCAGGTCGCTGAGCTTGCGATAGCCATAGTTGCGCGGATCGAACGAGGCCTGGTTGGCCACCTGCTTGCCCACCGCGCTCAGCAACGCCCAGCCATCGTCTTCGCAGGCGCTGACGATGGCGTTGCGCAGCATCTGCACCAGCCGCGTGTCGCTGCGCAATGCGATTGCATCCTTGCGCCCGGCAGCAGTGTCGCTGGCTGCGGCGGCCTGCTCGCCCAGCGCTTCCACGTAGGTGAATTTGGAGCAGGCATTGACGAACGGTGCCGGTGTCTTCTTTTCGCCGAAACCATAGACCTTCATGCCATCGGTGAGCAGGCGCATCACCAAGGGGGTGAAGTCCGCATCGCTGGAGACGATGGCAAACCCGTCGAGGTTGCGCGCGTACAGCAGGTCCATCGCATCGATCACCATGGCCATGTCCGAGGCATTCTTGCCGGAGCTGTAGGCAAACTGCTGGATCGGCCGGATCGCGTAATCGTGCAGCGCCGCTTCCCAGCCCTTCAGATGCGGGCTCTTCCAGTTGCCATAGGCGCGGCGCACATTGGCCACGCCATAGCGCGCCACTTCCGCCAGCACCACATCGATCTTGCCGGCGGGCGCGTTGTCGGCGTCGATCAGCAAGGCGATCCGCTTATCGGGATGGTCGGTCATGCTCAAGGCTCCGCTGCAGCGTCTGTGACGGTTTCGGTTGCGGTCTCGGTGTCCATTTCCGGATCCGATTCTGTCTCGGCATCCGCATCTGCATCTGCATCGAGCGCGGCCTCTTCTGCGCTCTGCGCAGCCGGCAAGCTGTACTGCGTGCCATCGCGCAGGGTCAGCACCCCATCGCTCAGGATCTCCTGATCGGCACCGGCGCTGATCCAGGTCGCCTGGACGCGACCGGCGCCACGGTCGCCTTCCACATCGAACACGAACTCCTCGCCGCCCGGTGCCATTCCGGTGCGCACCAGATCCACCCGCATGCTGCGGATCTGGCCGATATGTTCCTGCACCACCGCATCGTCCTGCAGCGCGCTGCGCGCCTGCTCGGCAAACACCGACCAGCCCGTGTTGACCAGCCACATGGCTGCGGCCAGCACCACCACCCCGAACGCACTTGCGCAGGCCAGGATGCCGATCAGGCCGATGGCCACGCCGCTGAGCGGCTTCCTGGCGGCAGGGACGATCGGTGCTGCGGTGGGCGCTGGTGCGGGCGGCAGCGGGGGCAAGGGCGGCGGGAACGAAGACATGCGAAGACCGTCGAAGATGGATGCGACATGATGCCGCAGGCGCGCTGCGCCCACGCATCATGTTCATTGGCACTTTGGCATGCTGTCGAGCCCGCGTCGCGCTCCATCGGACTCCTACGATGACCTCTTCCCCCTCTCCCGCTCCGCTGCATCTGGTCGTGGTGGGTGGCGGTTTCGCCGGTTTGTGGGCGACCCGCGCGCTCGACGATCCCGGCATCCGCATCACCCTGATCGACCGTCAGAACCACCACCTGTTCCAGCCGCTGCTGTACCAGGTGGCCACCGCCGGCCTCTCGGCGCCGGACATCGCCGCGCCGTTGCGGCACATCCTGCGCGAGCAGCGCAATGTCGAAGTGCAACTCGGCGATGTGGTCGAAATCGCGCCCGGCCGCCGCCAGGTGGTGCTGGCCGATGGCAAGACGGTCGGTTACGACCTGCTGCTGCTCGCCACCGGTGCCACGCACGCCTACTTCGGCAACGACCAGTGGGCCGAGCACGCCCCCGGCTTGAAGACCCTGTACGACGCACTGGTGCTGCGCCGCAAGCTGCTGCTGGCCTTCGAGCGCGCCGAAGCCGAAACCGATCCCGCCGCGCGCGCCGCATGGCTGAGCTTTGCGGTGGTCGGTGGCGGACCCACCGGGGTGGAACTGGCCGGCACCCTGGCCGAGATCGCCCGCCACACGCTCAAGAACGAATTCCGCCACATCGACCCGCGCCAGGCGCGGGTACGCCTGGTCGAAGCCGGCCCGCGCGTGTTGCCCTCGTTCCCGGACGACCTCACCGCCAAGGCGCGCAAGCAGCTGGAACGGCTGGGCGTGGAAGTGCACACCGGCACCCCGGTGACGCATATCGATGCGCAGGGCTACCAGCTTGGCGAGACCTTCGTGCCCGCGCGCACCGTGGTGTGGGCCGCCGGCGTGGCGGCCTCGCCGCTGGCGCGCACCCTGGGCGTGCCACTGGACCGCGCCGGCCGCGTCCTGGTGGAGCCGGACCTGAGCGTGCCCGGCCATCCGGACATCTTCGTCGGCGGCGACCTGGCCGCGCTGCAGCAGGATGGCCGCCCGGTCCCGGGCGTGGCGCCGGCCGCCAAGCAGATGGGCAAGCACATCGCCAAGGCGATCCGTGCGCGCCAGCGCGGCCGGGCGGTGCCTGCATTCCGTTACCAGGACTATGGCAACCTCGCCACCATCGGCCGCATGGCGGCCATCGTGCACGTGGGCAAGCTCAAGCTGTCGGGCATCGTGGCTTGGTGGTTCTGGCTGGCCGCGCACGTGTATTTCCTGATCGGCTTCCGCAATCGTTTCGTGGTGCTGGTGAACTGGGCGATGGCGTACTGGAGCTACCAGCGCGCCGCGCGCATCATCTTCGGCGGCGCCACCGACGACCCGCCCCCCAGCAGCAAGGACGGATGACAGCGGCGCGGGCGGTACGCGATGCTGTGCGGCCCGATTCGACGGCCTGACCGTGGCGACTGTCCTGTTCCTGCTGGATCTGCTCGGCACCTTCGTGTTCGCCCTGAGCGGCGCGACGGTGGCGGTGCGCAATCGCCTGGACCTGTTCGGCGTGCTGGTGCTGTCATGCGCGGCGGCGGTCTCCGGCGGCATCGTGCGCGATGTGCTGATCGGCGCCACCCCGCCGGCTGCGCTGGTGCAGCCGCAGTACCTGCTCACCGCCTGCCTGGCCGGGGTTGCCGGCTTCTACTGGCATGCGGCGGTGGAGCGCCTGCGCAACCCGGTGCAGATCTTCGATGCGGCGGGTCTGGCGTTGTTCGCGGTCTACGGCACCAGCAAGGCGCTGGATTACCACCTCAGCCCGGTCAGCGCGACCTTGCTAGGCATGCTCAGCGGTATCGGCGGCGGGATCGCGCGCGACCTGCTGGTCGCACGCACGCCGGTGGTCTTGCAGGCCGAACTGTATGCGGTGGCCGCACTCGCCGGCGGTGGGCTGGTGGCGATCGGGCATGTGCTCGGGGTGCCGCAGGCCTGGTCGCTGGCGACCGGTGCCGGCGTCTGTTTCGGCCTGCGTTTCATGGCCATCCGCTATGGCTGGCATTTGCCTGTCGCGCGCCTGCCGGAATAGTCGTCGTCGGCCAGAGCGACGCCGCCGGCAGCATCGCCCGGGCAGTGCGTCAGCGCCCTGAGAAGCAGGAAAAGCTGCAGGCCTGCAACGCAAACGGCCCGGAAAACCGGGCCGTTCGTGCAACAGCTATCGCCTGATCGAAAGAATCAGGCGACGAACAACGCCTTCATCTTCTTCAGCGCGTTCGCCTCGATCTGGCGGATGCGCTCGGCCGACACGCCGTACTCATCGGCCAGTTCCTGCAGCGTCACCTTGGACTCCGAATCCAGCCAGCGACGCTTGACGATATCGCGCGAGCGGGTGTCTAGGCCGGCCATGCCTTCGCGCAGCAACTGCAGCTGGTTGTCTTCGCTGTCGTGCCGCTCGTAGGCCTGCGAGGGATCTTCCTCGTTGGCCACCAGGTAACTCACCGGCGACGGCGGACCATGGTCGTCGTCCTCGTCCGAAGAGGCGTCGAAGCCGATATCGCGACCGGACAGGCGCGACTCCATCTCCATGACTTCACGCTCGGAGACGTTCAGGTCCTTGGCCACCGCGGTCACCTCGGAGGCGTTGAGCCAGCCCAGGCGGGTCTTGGACTTGCGCAGATTGAAGAACAGCTTGCGTTGCGCCTTGGTGGTGGCGACCTTGACGATGCGCCAGTTCTTCAGGATGAACTCGTGCATTTCCGCACGGATCCAATGCACCGCGAAGCTGACCAGGCGCACGCCCATATCCGGGTCGAAGCGCTTGACCGCCTTCATCAGGCCAATATTGCCTTCCTGGATCAAATCGCCCAGCGGCAGGCCGTAGCCGTTGTAGCCGCGGGCCACATGCACCACGAAGCGCAGGTGGGAATGGACCAATTCACGCGCCGCGTCCAGATCCAGCTCGTCGCGGAAACGGCGAGCCAGATCCTGCTCCTCATCGACCGACAGCACCGGGATCTGGTGCACGGCACCAATGTAGGCGTCCAGCGAACCGAGCGCACTGGGAATCGGGAGATTGTTTGCCACGAGGGCAGTCGAAGTCGTCTGGTTCATAGGCACCATCTTAGCAGTCGAACTATTGGACTGCCGGGTACAGGAAGAGTTCCCAGCGTTCCATTCATAGGACATTCGCAATTGAGACCCTGACGGCGTTCTACCGCAGGGATCTCCGGTCTCGGTGGCTACGCTACCACCGACACCCTGCGCAGACCGTGACAAAACTGCCGCCAATGGACTTGGCGCGGGCGCTGTTCAGCCGGCGGCCGAGGTTGTGTCCAGCGCGTTGCGGGGCGGCAGCGACCAGTCGATCGGGCCCAGCCCGCGGCGCTGCAGGTGCTCGTTGGCCCTGGAGAAATGCTTGCACCCCAGAAAACCGCGGTGCGCCGACAGCGGCGAGGGATGCGGAGCCTTGAACACCCGGTGCCGTGCCTGATCGATGACCTTGCCCTTGGACTGCGCGTAGCTGCCCCACAGCAGGAACACCAGCCCTTCGCGCTCGCGGTTGAGGGTCTCCACCACGTGGTCGGTGAAGCCTTCCCAGCCCTTGTTCTGGTGTGCGCCGGCCCGGCCCTGCTCCACCGTCAGCACCGCGTTGAGCAGCAGCACGCCCTGGCGCGCCCAGGGCATCAGATAGCCATGATCGGGACGCGGGATGCCCAGATCGTCCTGGATTTCCTTGTAGATATTGAGCAGCGAAGGCGGCACCGGCACACCCGGCAACACCGAAAAGCACAGCCCGTGCGCCTGGCCCTCGCCGTGATACGGGTCCTGGCCCAGGATGACCACCTTGACCTGCTCGAACGGAGTGGCGTCGAAGGCGGCGAAGATCTGCGGACCGGGCGGGAACACCCGCGCACCGGCGGCCTTGCGCTGGCGCAGGAAGGCCGACAGCTCCTGCATCTCTGGACGCAGCAGCCAGTCGCCCACCCTGGCCTTCCACGACGGTTCCAGCTGGATGCGCGCTTCCCCTTCGGTCATAGCATCACGGCCTGGTCTTCCAGGCGTGCCAGGCGCAGCTGGAACAGCACCTTGGTGACCAGCAGGCGCTCTTCGATGGGCTTTTGCACCAGATCGTTGGCACCGGCGCGCAGCAGCTCGGACTGGTTGCGCGGGTTGGTGTCGCCGGTCATCACCAGCACCGGCAGGCGGCGCTTGCCGTAGGCGAAGTCGATGCGGATGCGTTCGACCACGTCGCGCCCGTTGAGCTCGCCCTTGAGGGTGACGTCGGTCAGCACCACGTCGATGCGGCGCTCGGTCCGGCCCAGCGATTCGGCGGTGAGCAGCGCGAACGCGTCCTCGGCGGTGAGCACATGCACCACCTTCAGGCTCTGGCGCTCGAGCATGCGCTTGGTCGCCTCGGCCACCACGCGGCTGTCCTCGATGTACAGCACGGTGGCGCCGACCACCGGCTCGGGCTGCACGTAGCCGCGGATGAAGGTGGCCAGGGCTTCGTGGCCCAGCGCCTTGTCGAAATAGTCGGTGACGTATTCGGTGAAGCGGCGTTCGACCAGGTGCTGCTGCGCGTCGCCGGAGACCACGATCACCGGCACATAGGCCTGGCCGGCGGCCTCGCGCACGCTGCGCGCCAGCGCCAGGCCATCGCCGTCGGGCAAGGACAGCGAGGTGGTGACCAGATCCATGGCGCCGGCTTCCAGCGCGTCGCGCGCTTCGGCGATGCTGGCGCAGCCGATCACCTGCACGTTGGGCAGGTCGCGCGTGAGCACGTCGGCAATGAGCTTGCGCACCAGCTTCGAGCCATCGACGACCATCACGCGCGGCGCGTCGCTGATCAGGTGTTTGAGATCTGGTGGATGCATGGCAGGTCTCAGGTCTCGGTGGGACGGGTCTGGCGGAGGAAGTGGCCGGTCACCAGCCAGGCGCCCAGCCAACCCAGGACCAGGGTACCGACAAGCACCATTGCAGAATGCAGCAGATCCAGCCCGTGCAGGGTAAAGGAACTGCCATAGCTATCGGCCAATGTGGCCAAAGGTGTACGCAAGGCCAAACCGGAAGCGCCAATCAGGGCAAGCGCGACCGCGCCGGCACCCAGGCCGTACCAGGCGCCCAGATACAGGAACGGGCGACGGATGAAGCCGTCGCTGGCGCCCAGCAGTTGCAGCACACCGATTTCCTCGCGCCGCGACTGGATGTCCAGCCGTACGGTATTGCCGACCACCAGCACCGCGCCGATGCCGAGCAGGGTCGACAGTACCTGCACCAGCCGCTCGCCGAAGTGCAGCCAGCCATCCAGACGCTTGCGCCACAGCGCGTCGTGCTGCACCTGGTCGGCCTGCGGCAGCGCCTGCAGCGCGCTGGCCAGCTGTGCATCGTCGCCGGTCTCGGCCGGGGTCACGATCAGCAGCGTGGGCAGCGGGTTGTCGCCCAGCGCATCGGCGGCCTCGTCGAGCTTGGCGCTCTCGCGCAAATCGGCCAGGCCCTGTTCGGGAGTACGCAGCGTGACCTGCGCCACATCCGGGCGGCCACGCAACTGCTCGGCCAGCGCCTGCGCCGCATCGGCGGCGACATCGACCTTCAGGAACAGATTGATCTCGCGCGACTGCTGCACGCTGCCGGCCAGCAGCTTGACGTTGTCCAGCGCGATCGACAGCCCCAGCGGCAGCGCCAGCGCCAAGGCCATCACCACGATGGTCAGCAATGTGGCCCATGGCTTGCGCATTGCGCGGCCCAGGCTGAAGGCGATGCTGTGCAGGTGGTGGTCGACCCATACGCCAAGGCGCGAGGGCGCCACGGCTTCGCTGTTGGCGAGCTTGCTCATTCGGCCAGATCCTGCGGCGAGATGTCGTCGACCAGGCGGCCGTGATCCAGGATCAGCACGCGCTTGCGCATCTGCTTGAGCAGCGCCAGGTCGTGGCTGACCACCAGCACGCTGGTGCCGCGCGCAGGCAGCTCGGCGAACAGCTGCATGATCTCCGCGGCCAGGGCCGGGTCGAGGTTGCCGGTGGGCTCGTCGGCCACCAGCAGGCGCGGTTCGCCGACGATGGCGCGGGCGATGCCCACGCGTTGCTGTTCGCCGGCGGAGAGTTGCGACGGCAGCGCCTTTTCGCGGTTGGCCAGGCCGATGCGTTCCAGCGCCGAGCGCACGCGCTTGCCGATCTCGGCGCGACGGGTGCCGCGCAGGATCAACGGCAACGCCACGTTCTCGGCGATGCTGCGGTCGTTGAGCAGACGGTGGTTCTGGTAGACCGCACCCACCTGCCGGCGATGCAGCGGAATCTGCCGGCCACGCACCTTGAGCAGGTTGCGTTCGCCCAGCAGCACCGTGCCCTGGCTTGGCCGCTCGCTGAGGTGGATCAACTTGAGCAAGGTACTTTTGCCGGCGCCGGAGTGGCCGGTCACGAACAGCATCTCGCCATCGGCCACTTCGAAGCTGACATCGGTCAGCGCCTGGTGGCCACCGGCGTAGTGCTTGCTGACGTTGTCGAAACGCAGAACGGTCATTCAGCGATTATGCCGGAGCGCCAGCGCTTGCGTCGCATCGCCGGACACCGGCGATGCGATTGCTTCGCCCGGACGTCAGCTGCCCGACACCAGCGAACGCAGGCGGCGCCCGATCCGGCTCAGCAACGACGGGCTGCCAGCCGGCTGGGCTGCGGCGCGCACGGGCTTGGCGATCACCTGGGTCGGCTTGCGCGGTGCGGCGGGTGCCGGCACGGGCGTGGATGCCACGACCGGCTCGCCACCTTCGACCGGTCGGCCGTTGCGACGACGACGGCGCTTGCGCGGTGCGCGCTCGGAGTCGCCGACGACCGTCGATGGTGCCCGTTCCGCCGCCGCCGGCACCACCGGTGCCACGGCCGGCGTTGCGGTCGCCTCGCCTTCCACCCGCGGCTTGCGGCGCGGACGCGGCTTGCCATCGCCGCTGCCGCCTTCACGACGACCGCCACCACCGCGCGAACCGCCACCGCCCGGACCGCTGCGGCCGCCACCACGGCGGGCCTCGTCGGCGGCACGCTGCTCGCGCGCCTCGCGGAAGATCGTGCCCACGCTTTCGCCGTCGCTATCGGCGTCTTCGCCTTCCACCGGCGTGCGCGGCGCGCGCGGCAGCGGGGTCAGCAGTTCGGAGGTCACCGGCTCGACCGGGATCTTCTGCTCGATGTAGGCCTCGATGTCCGGCAGGCTCATCGCATAGCGCTCGCAGGCGAAGCTGATCGCATCGCCCTCTTCGCCCAGGCGCGCGGTGCGGCCGATGCGGTGCACGTAGTCTTCGGCGTCGAACGGCAGGTCGTAGTTGTAGACGTACTTGACCCCGTCGATATGCAGGCCGCGCGCGGCCACGTCGGTGGCCACCAGGATTTCGAGCTGGCCTTTCTGGAAGCGGTTGAGCAGCGACTCCCGCTTCTTCTGCGGCACATCGCCCGACAGCACGCCGACCCGGTAGCCGTTGCGCTCCAGGGTGCGCGCCACCCGCTCCACGAACGCCTTGGTGTTGACGAACACCATGGTGCGCGCGCCTTCGCTGCGCGACAGCAGGCCCAGCAGCAGCGTCTGCTTCTCTTCGTCGGAGGGGAAGTAGATGCGCTGGCGCACCCGTGCGGCGGTGATGGTCTCGGTCTCGACCACCAGCTTTTCCGGCTCGTTCATGTGCTCGTAGGCCAGTTCCAGCACGCGGTGGCTGAGCGTGGCCGAGAACAGCAGGGTCTGGCGGGTACCGCGCTCGGGCATGCGCCGCAGCAGGAAGCGGATGTCCTTGATGAAGCCCAGGTCGAACATGCGGTCGGCTTCGTCCAGCACGCAGATCTCGCAGGCGTGCAGCGAGACCACCTTGTGCTGCTTGACGTAGTCGATCAGCCGGCCCGGGGTGGCGATGATCACGTCCACGCCCTGCTGCAACAGTTCGCGCTGCTTGTCGTAATCCACCCCGCCGTAGACCAGCGCAAAGCGCAGGCCCAGCTCGGCGCCGAACTTCACCGCATCCTTGTGGATCTGGATGGCCAGCTCGCGGGTGGGGGCCAGGATCAGCGCGCGCGGGTCTTCCGGCTTGCGGTCGGCCAGCGCCGGGCGGCTCAGCAGGCGGTTCATCACCGCCACCAGGAACGCCAGGGTCTTGCCGGTGCCGGTCTGGGCCTGGCCGGCGACATCGCCGCCCGGCAGCGCGACCGGCAGGGTCAGCGCCTGGATCGGGGTACACCGGGTAAACCCGGCGCTCTCCAGCCCGGCGATCAGCGCCGGATGCAGGTCGAACGAGGAAAAAGTCAAATCGGTCAGCGGTTTGTCGCTCATTATTCCGTCTTCGTGAGGCGCCCTGGGCAGCCCGGGCGCGGCTTGCATCGATGCCGACAGCGTCGCAAACTGCGGCTCTTGTGGCGGACAGCGCGGCTTCAGGACTGGCACTTGATTCAGTCGCGCAATGCCCCAGTTTAACGCAATGTGGCGGCCTGCCCGATCGGGTGGGCCGTTTGGTTTCCAGGAGACCCAACGTGAGCGACAAGGTTCAACATGTCGGCGATGCCGATTTCGAGACAGCCGTACTGCAATCGGGCGAACCGGTTCTGGTGGATTTCTGGGCCGAATGGTGCGGCCCCTGCAAGATGATCGCCCCGGTGCTGGACGATCTGGCCGATACCTACCAGGGCAGGCTCAAGGTCGCCAAGGTCAATGTGGACCAGAACCGCGCCCTGGCCATCAAGTATCACGTCCGTTCGATCCCGATGCTGCTGCTGTTCAAGGACGGCGAGGTCCAGGCCAGCCAGATCGGGGCGGTTGGCAAGGGCCAGCTGACCCAGATGATCGACAAGACCCTGGGCGGCGCGGCCGCCTGAGTTGGGTGGGCGTCCAGCGATGGGCGCCTGCGCGGTTCGCCAGCAGTTAAATCCTGCCATGGCAGACGCTTGCGCGGTCACGCACCGCGGTGATAGTGTCAGTTGGTCCGGCACACGTTCGTGCGCCGCCGTACCCCTCTAGAAACTCTTCTAGACTCCCATCTACCAATAGTTCGCCCCCTAGCTGGGCGCTCGCACCTTAGCGAGGAATCACGCACTTGTCCGATCAACCTTCCTCCGATACCGGGAGCAGCGTCGACGCTCCCGTCGAGAAGCGCGTGCGCAAGCCGCGCGCGAGCAAGACCGCCGTCGCCCATGACGATGCCGGCACGCAGCAACCCAATCTGCCCTTGCCCGCCAGCCCCGCACCCGACGCCCCCCGCGCCCCGCAGGCACCGTCGCACGCTGCCGAATCGGCACCGGCGCAGACGTCCGGCGATGGCGCGGCTGCCGGCAACAGCACGCCCAGCGCCCCCCAGGGCGGCGACAGCCAGGGCGAGCCGCGCGAGGGCGGCCAGTCGCAGCAGCAGCGCTTCAATCAGGCGCAGCAACAGCAGCACCAGAATCAGGCGCAGAGCCAGGGCCAGAACCAAGGTCAAGGTCAAGGTCAAGGTCAAGGTCAGCAGCAGGGTCAGGGCCAGAACGGCGGCCAGCATCAGCAGGGCCAGGGGCAGAACCAGCAGGGCAATCGCCGCGACCGTTTCCGCAACCGCCGCGACCGCGGTCCGCGCGACCGCTTCGGCAATGACGGCGGCGGCATGCCGTCCTCCGATGGCAGCAATGAGCCGTTCGTGGCGCGTCCGCATCCGGCCGTGCCGGAGGGCTTCCCGGTCTATTCGCTGAGCGACCTCAAGCGCATGCCGGCGCAGAAGCTGCTCGATATCGCCGACCAGCTCAACATCCAGGAAGGCGTGGCGCGCGCGCGCAAGCAGGACGTGATCTTTGCCCTGCTGAAGGTGCTGACCCGCCATGGCGAAGGCGTTGCCGCCGACGGCGTGCTGGAAATCCTGCCCGATGGTTTCGGTTTCCTGCGCGCTGCAGAAGCCAGCTACCTGGCCGGCCCGGACGATACCTATATCTCGCCCAGCCAGATCCGCCGCTTCAACCTGCGTACCGGCGATCACCTGTCCGGCCGCATCCGCTTCCCCAAGGACGGCGAGCGCTATTTCGCGCTGTCGATCGTGGACACCATCAACGGTGAGCCGCTGGAAGCCAGCAAGAACAAGGTGCTGTTCGAGAACCTGACCCCACTGTTCCCGCGTCGCCGCTTCCGCCTGGAACGTGGCGATGGGTCCACCGAGGACATCACCGGCCGCATCCTGGATCTGATGGCGCCGCAGGGCAAGGGCCAGCGTGCGCTGATCGTCTCACCGCCCAAGGCCGGCAAGACGATGATGATGCAGCAGGTGGCCACCGCCATCACCACCAATCATCCCGAAGTGCACATGATCGTGCTGCTGATCGACGAGCGCCCGGAAGAAGTGACCGAAATGCAGCGCACCGTGCGCGGCGAGGTCATCTCCTCCACGTTCGACGAGCCGGCTGCGCGCCACGTACAGGTCGCCGAGATGGTGATCGAGCGGGCCAAGCGCCTGGTCGAGCACAAGAAGGACGTGGTGATCCTGCTGGACTCGATCACCCGACTGGCGCGCGCCTACAACAACGTGGTGCCCAGCTCCGGCAAGGTGCTCACCGGTGGTGTGGACGCCAACGCCCTGCACCGCCCGAAGCGCTTCTTCGGCGCGGCGCGTAACGTGGAAGAAGGCGGCTCGCTGACCATCATCGCCACGGCGCTGGTGGAAACCGGCAGCAAGATGGACGAGGTGATCTACGAAGAGTTCAAGGGCACCGGCAACAGCGAAGTGCATCTGAACCGTCGCATCACCGAAAAGCGCGTGTATCCGGCGATCGACATCAACCGTTCGGGCACGCGCCGCGAAGATCTGTTGATCGAGCCGGAGCTGCTGCAGAAGATCTGGATCCTGCGCAAGCTGCTGCACCCGATGGACGAAATCGCCGCAATGGAATTCCTGCTGGACAAGATGAAGACCACCAAGTCCAACGACGAGTTCTTCAGTTCGATGAAGCGCTGATCCCAGCCTGCGGCACCGAAACGAAAAACCCTCGTGCTGCGGGGGTTTTTTTTGGGCGTGGTTCGAGGCGAGCAGACATCGTCGCTGCACTTGGCCGCATTATCGATGGGCGAGCCGCATCGCTGCCTGGAGGCTGGTTGAAATCGACCCTAACGACGGGTGACGCTATGGCCGCGACTGCTGCACCGCATGGCGACCGCGCTGCATGCTGTTTCCAGCATGCTCACGCCAGCCGCCGCGATTCTGCGTATGGCGGCGTATCGGGATAATCGTCCTCGCGCAGGCGCGCCTGCAGGTCGCGCCACCACTGCGGGTCGAACAGTTCCGGGTGGATATGCTTGACCGCCTCCAGTTGCGAGGGCGGCAGGCCCATGAACAAGGCGAAGCGCTCGGGAAAGACATCACGCGGGCCGACATGGAACCACGGTTCGGCCGCCATCTGTTCTTCGTAGGTGGTGGGTGTGGGCCAGTCGCGGAAGGTGCATTCGGTGATCAGGCACAGCTCGTCGTAGTCGTAGAACACCGCACGCTGGTGCCGGGTGATGCCGAAGTTCTTCAGCAGCATGTCGCCGGGAAAGATATTGTTGCGCGCCATGTCCTTGATCGCCTGGCCATAGTCCAGCGCCGCCGCATGCGCGGCTTCGGGCAGCTGCTCGCGCAGGTAGAGATTGAGCGGGCGCAGACGCCGTTGCACATAGCACAGCGCGATCAGCACATCCTCGCCATCTTCGCTCAGGCTCGTAGCGCAGCTGGTCTGCAGCTCTTCCAGCAACGCCGGCGAGAAGCGCGATTTGGGAAAGCGCAGGTAGCGGTACGGCTGCGCGTCGAGCAGGCGGCCGATGCGATCGAGCTGGAAGACCAGCTCGTATTTGCCCTCCACCTGCGCACGGCTCATGGTCTTGGGATAGGCGAAGCGGTCGCGGATGAGCTTGAACACCAGCGGGTAACTGGGCAGGGTGAACACCACCATGACCATGCCGGGCGTGCCATCGGCATGCACCAACTGCTCGGACGGCTGGGCCTGGAAATGGCTGAAGAACGTGCGATAGCGTTCGGTCTTGCCCTGCTTGGCGCGGCCCAGCATGGTGTACAACTCGTCCACCGGCTTGTGGGTCAACAGGCTGCGCAGGAACACCACAGCATCGCCGACAGTCGACAGGTCGGCTTGAAAATAGCTGCGCGAGTTGCTGAACAGTTGGGCGACATCACTGCGCTTGGTCAACACCGCTTCGGCACGCAAGCCAGCGGCGTCGTTGACCAGCGCGATCACGCACGGCGAGAAGCGATGTTCGCCGAACACGCGGCCGACCAGATAGGCGCGGCGTTCGCGGTAGAACACCGTCTCCAGCAATTCCACGCTGCGCACCGGGTGCTCGCCCCAGTGCGCAAGATCGTCGAGCAGGCGCACGGCAATGGCCGCCGCGCACCGCGTGCGGTGCGCATACGGCACGGCGAACGCGTAGTCGCCCAGCACCCGCACCAGCATGTCGGTCAACCGGCCGGGCGAGACCGCATAGGTGTGGCGCGCCACCGGCACGGTGATGGCGTCGGTGGGTTCGATATCCAGCGCAATGAATTCGATATCGGCATCCACGCCGTGGGTACCGAAGTAGCGCCGGGTCAGGGTGTTGTAGAAGGTCTTGTACAGCTCCTGATCGATCAACCCGACCAGCAGCGCAGCGTAGTGATTGCGCGCACGCATCCACAGCGCGCGATCGTGCGCCTGCCCCATCAGCACTGCACGCAGGCGCAGCATGCACTCGGTGATGTACTGGTCGTAGAGCGCGATGCGCGCCACCGCGTCCTCGCGCGCGCCGCTCCAGTCGCGCGTTTCGAAGCGCTGCCTGGCTCGGGCAGTGATTTCGGAGAAACGCGCGTGGTAATCCTCGAACGCTTCGTATACGGCGTGGGCGATCGCCAACGCGCGGCGTTCGGATTGCGGCGGCAAGGGTGACTGGCTCATGCCGGCAGTGTCCTGGAGCGCTTGCGGCGGAGTGTGGCGGGAGGTGCGGCCGGCGGCACGTCGGTCGCCTTTTGTGCGTGAGCGACATGTTCGCGCGCCTGCACCTGCAGCCACGCGCGGAACGCGAGAAAGCCGGCATGCGCAGCCGAGCGCGGCGGATACACCAGATAGTGCGACCAGCCGGTCTTGAGCCGCTGCGCGGACAACGCCACCAGCTGGCCGGACGCCAGCAGCAGGCGTGCGCGCGTCACCCGCCCCAGGGCGACGCCGACACCATCCAGCGCAGCGCGGTGATGCGCCTCGGAGTCGTCGAGCACCGCGGCATACCGCCGCGGCGCCTGCCCGCCGAATGCCGCAAACCAGCGCAGCCAGGCGTCGTCCGGGTCGCCCAGCAATGGCCAGTGCTGCAGCGGCGGTGCGTCAGCGCCGCCCATGCGCGCGATCAGGGCCGGGCTTGCCATCGGGACCAGCCATTCGTCGAACAGCGGCTCGGCGATGACGCCCGGCCATTGCCCGGCGCCGATGCGCATGGCGCCATCGACCTGCTGCTGGCGCTCGAAATCCACCAGCCGTTCGCTGGAAAACAGATTGATCTCGATGGTGGGGTGGTCGGCCAGAAAGCCGCCCAGCCGCGGCACCAGCCAGGTGGAGGCCATCGATGGAGTGATGCTGAGGGTGAGCATATCTTCGCGGCGCGGGCCGAACGGCTGAAACGCCTCGGCGATCGCATCCAGATGCGGTGCGATGCGCTCCAGCAGCTGCTGACCCTGCGGCGTGGCGGTGACGCCGCGCGCATGCCGCTGCAACAACGGATAGCCCAGGCACTGCTCGAGCGCACGCATCTGGTGGCTGAGCGCGCTGACGGTCAGATGCATCGCGGCGGCGGCGCGCGACAGGTTGCCCAGGCGCACGGCGCTGACGAAGCCTTGCAAAGCGTGAAGCGGCGGACGCGACATGGGCAGACCCTTGAATGAAATTCAACCCGACCTTGCAAAAGCCTCGCTTTTGCTGCCCCTAGCCTGCGCCCACTGTGGATTCCACTCAAGTGGAGGCAGGATCATGCGCATCTTTACCGACTTGCTGTTCCAGCACGGGCACATTGCCGACGTGGCGCTTGCGCGGCAGCTGGCCGAGCCGGAGGCCGTGGCGGACCCGGCAGTACCGCAGGCCGCGGAGGCCGCCGTCGCACCCGACGCAGGACACATCGACGCGGCGCAACGCGCCCGACGCGAGCAACGCGTGGCGCGCCGCACGCGCCGCCTGCTGCGCGCCATCACGGCGCTGTCGCCCTTCCGCTGAAACGGCAAGGCCCGCCTCTGGAGGAGGCGGGCCCTGGGTGTCGCTACGGTTCACGCACCGACAGGCGGTGCCGCCGATCAGGCCTTCAACGTTGCCAGGATGTCGTTGAAGGTCTTGCTCGGGCGCATCGCCTCGCTGACCTTGGCCAGGTCCGGGTGGTAGTAGCCACCGATCTCCACCGGCTTGCCCTGCGCACCGTTGAGCTCGCCCACGATGGTGGCTTCGTTCTCGGTCAGCGCCTTGGCCAGCGGTGCGAACTTGGCCTGCAACGCGGCGTCTTCGGTCTGGGCGGCCAGGGCCTGCGCCCAGTACATCGCCAGATAGAAATGGCTGCCGCGGTTGTCGAGTTCGCCCACCTTGCGCGCCGGCGACTTGTTGTTGTCCAGGAACTGGCCGTTGGCCACGTCCAGCGCCTTGGCCAGCACCGTGGCCGACGGATTGTCGTAGCGGTTGCCCAGGTGTTCTAGCGAGGCGGCCAGCGCCAGGAATTCGCCCAGCGAATCCCAGCGCAGGCAGTTCTCTTCGACGAACTGCTGCACGTGCTTGGGCGCCGAGCCGCCGGCGCCGGTTTCGAACAGGCCGCCGCCGGCCATCAGCGGCACGATGGAGAGCATCTTGGCGCTGGTGCCCAGCTCCATGATCGGGAACAGGTCGGTGAGGTAGTCGCGCAGCACGTTGCCGGTGACCGAGATGGTGTCCTGGCCCTTGCGGATGCGCTCCAGCGAGAACGTGGTGGCCTCCACCGGCGGCAGGATGCGGATGTCCAGGCCCTTGGTGTCGTGGTCCTTCAGATAGGTTTCGACCTTGGCGATGACCTGCACATCGTGTGCGCGGGCCTTGTCCAGCCAGAACACCGCCGGCGTCTGGCTCAGGCGTGCGCGCTCGACGGCGAGCTTGACCCAGTCCTGGATCGGCGCGTCCTTGACCTGGCACATGCGCCACAGGTCACCGGCTTCCACGGCATGTTCGAACACCGTCTTGCCGGTGCCGTCGGTGACCTTGACGGTACCGGCGGCAGACATCTGGAAGGTCTTGTCGTGCGAGCCGTATTCTTCGGCCTTCTGCGCCATCAGGCCCACATTCGGCACCGAACCCATGGTGGCCGGGTCGAACGCACCATGCGCCTTGCAGTCGTCGATCACCGCCTGGTACACGCCGGCATAGCAACGGTCGGGGATCACGGCCTTGGTGTCCTGCAGTTTGCCTTGCGCATTCCACATCTGGCCGGAGTCGCGAATCATCGCCGGCATCGATGCATCGACGATCACGTCGCTGGGCACGTGCAGATTGGTGATGCCCTTGTCGGAGTTCACCATCGCCAGGCCCGGGCGCTGTGCGTATTCGGCCTGGATATCGGCCTTGATCTGCGCCTGCACATCGTCCGGCAGCGTGCCGATGCGTGCGTACAGATCGCCGATGCCGTTGTTGGGATCGAAACCGACCGACTTGAGCGCATCGGCATGCTTGCCCAGCGTGTCCTTGTAGAACTCACCGACCACCACGCCGAACAGCACCGGATCGGACACCTTCATCATGGTGGCCTTCAGATGCACCGAGAACAGTACGTCCTTGGCCTTGGCATCGGCGATCTGCGCATCGATGAAGCTGGCCAGCGCGCGCTTGCTCAGCACGGCGGCATCGACGATTTCGCCAGCCTTGACCGCGACCTTGTCCTTCAACACCGTGCTGCTGCCATCGGCAGCAACGAACTCGATCTTCAGCGCGCCGGCATCGGCGATGGTGGTGGACTGTTCGCTGCCGAAGAAATCGCCGGCGTCCATGTGCGCCACATGCGACTTGGAGTCGCTGCTCCACTTGCCCATGCGGTGCGGGTGCTTGCGGGCATAGTTCTTGACCGACAGCGGTGCGCGGCGATCGGAATTGCCTTCGCGCAGCACCGGGTTCACTGCACTGCCCTTGACCTTGTCGTAGCGCGCCTTGATGTCCTTTTCCGCTGCATCCTTGGGTTCGTCCGGATATGCCGGCAGCGCGTAGCCCTGGCCCTGCAGTTCCTTGATGGCCGCCTTGAGCTGCGGCACCGAGGCGCTGATGTTGGGCAGCTTGATGATGTTGGCTTCCGGCGTGGTGGCCAGCTCGCCCAGTTCGGCCAGGTCGTCGGCGATCTTCTGGGTGTCGTTCAGATGCTCGGGAAACAGCGCCAGAATGCGCCCTGCCAGCGAGATATCGCGCGTTTCGACCACGATGCCGGCGGTATCGGTATAGGCATCGATGATCGGCAGCAGCGACTGCGTGGCCAGGAAGGGAGCTTCGTCGGTGAGCGTGTAGAGGATCTTGGGTGTCTTGGACATGGGCGCGAGCGACCTCGGGGGAAAGGAAACAGCCAGCCACGGTCCGGCAGGACAGGTGGCAGGCGGCATCGGGCTGCACCGGGATAACCCCGATGCGTCGGGCCGCAGATTGTCGCGTGTCTGCCGTGTTCTGGCAAAAGTCCGTTTTCCCCAGCGCCCACGGGTTCTCGGCACGCGTCGATTTTCGGCACACTAGCGGCATGGCGACCGTATTCTCTGCCTCCCATCTCGACCAGGCTTACCTGCTGCGCATCACCACACCCACCTATTACGCACGCGGCTTGGCCTACGCCGATCAGGAGCGGGTGACGCTGGAAACAGTGGAATCCATGCGCGTCAGCGCGCAGGTCAGCGGCAGCGAGGAGTACACCGTGGAGCTGGACTGGCGCGATGGTGCGTTGCATGGACGGTGCGATTGTCCCATCGGTCAGTGCGGGGAGTTCTGCAAACATCAGGTTGCAGTTGCAATCATCTGGTCCCGCACCACCGCCACCGCTCCGACTCCTTCTCCCAAACGCGGTAAGCGCGGCGCTGCCGCTGCCGCCGCCCCGGACAGCGCCTCGCCCGAGCAGACGCTACGGCAGTGGTTGTCTACACAGACACAGCAAGCCTTGCAGGCGCTGATCCTGGAGCTTGCCGACAACGACATCCAGTTGCGCAAGCGCCTGCTGAGCCAGGCGCAATTGGCTGTGGCACCGCTGCAGCAATGGCGCAAGGCGATCTACACCCTGCTGGGTCGCAAGCGCTTCATGGACTGGAGCGCCACCATCGCCTACAGCAAGCAACTGGCGGCATTGCCGTCGCTGCTGGAACAGGCGCGGCAGCGCGATCCGGTGGCGGCGCTGGATCTGCACGAGTACGCGTTCACGCGGCTGCTGACGATTTACGAAGACGTCGACGACTCACGCGGCGATCTGGGTGCGCGCCTGCGTGCCCTGGGCCATGCGCATCTGCAGGCCGCACAGGCGGCTGGCACCGACACCCTGTGTGAGCGCCTGCTCGCACTGCGGATGCTCGACCAATGGGACCTGCTGCGGCCATTGTCGGACTACGCCCCTCTGCTGAGCCCGGCAGACATCGGCCGTCTTCAACATGCGGCGCTGAAAGTGCTGCAGCACGAAGACAGCGACCACACAAAGCGCCTGTTGGCCGCGCAACTGCTCGAAGACACCGCACGGTGCGGCGGCAACGTGGATGCCATGCTGGAGGCGTTTGCCCGCACCTGCACCAGCGGCTGGGAGCATCTGGAGATGGCGCGACGCTGCAGCGAGCACGGACGCGAGCGCCAGGCACTGGATTGGCTGGAGCGCGGCGTCAAGCGCGCCCCGCAGGACGATCGCCTGCTGTCCGCATTGGCCGCGGCCTATTTGCGCGAAGGGTTCCCCGAGGATGCACTGGACCTGCGCTGGAAGGCGTACCTGCTCAGCCCTCAGGAAGACACCTACCTGGCACTACGAGAGGCCGCGCTGCTGCTGGGCGCATGGGACCCGTGGCGCGAACGCGCACTGCAGGCGCTGGAAACCACGTCGGTACCGCGCTTCGTGCATGCGCGGGCACACGACATCCGTGTCCGCTTGCTGATCGCCGAGCAGCAGAACCAGCGCGCGCTGGCAATGGCACTGGCGGCAGACCCGGCAGCCACGCTTCCGCTGGGCACCTGGGAAGACTTGCTGCCGCTTGCCGAAACCTGCGATCCGGACGCCGCGGTGCGGATCTGCCGGATCATGATCGATGCCCACATCGGCCAGACCAAGCGCCATGGTTATCTGCAGGCAATCGAGCTGCTCACGGTGCTCAAGCGCCTGTATCGCCTTCAGCTCGGCGGCGACGGCCAGGCCGCATTCGACGCCGAACTTGCACGCCTTCGCCAGGACTACCGTCCCAAGCGCATGCTGATGGAGTTGTTGGACGAGGCATTTCCGAGGGGTTAGGGTCGGGACGGGCGGCAATGCTAGATTGGCAAGGGTGAAACGCAACACAGCGGAAAAAAACTGGATACATGGGTATATGCACTGCATGCTCCGCCAACGGAACATGTCGATGACATCGGGGACGCGCTGCCTTGCCGGCGTCCGTAACCGCTGGCGGTAGGCTACTTATGTGCACGAGAACCGCAGGGAAAGAAACGTCATGGAGTTCTTTGCACATTCGGCCAGCCAGGCAGATCGCAGCGACTGGCAACCGCTGGCCGAGCATCTGCTCGCTGTGGGCGAATGCGCCGCTGAATATGCGGCGCCGTTTGGAGGCCAGGCACTTGCCCATGCAGCAGGGCAGTTGCACGATCTGGGTAAGTACACGCATCGGTTCCAGCGCCGGCTGGCTGGCGATCCTGCGCGTGTCGACCACGCAACCTGGGGCGCCTGTATTGCACGCGAGCGTTACGGGTCCCTCGGCACCCTGATCGCCTACGCAATCGCCGGCCATCACACGGGGCTACCGGACGGCAGGTCTGGCTACGCAGCGCAATCGCGCCCCTCGCTGTACGAGCGCCTATCCGAAGACTACCGCGAGCGGGAACTACCCCCGCTGCTGTCGGAATGGGGGCGGGAACTGGCCCTGCCGGACAGGCTGGGGTTGCCGGAAGGCTTCAGCGGCCACCCACGCCAGGAGCGCCGGCCGTTCCAGCTCACCGTTCTGGCCCGAATGATCTTCTCCTGCCTGGTCGATGCCGATTTCACCGACACCGATGACTTCTACCGTCGCCTCGAAGGTCGCCCCTCACGTGCGGAGGCGGCGGGTACGCGTCCAGCGCTGGCACAGTTGCGGCAGCGTCTGGATGCGCATCTTGCAAACCTGCCCACCGAAGGCGGCATCAATCCCTTGCGCGCCCGGATCCTGCGCGATATCCGCGCCAAAGCAGGCATGCGCCCGGGCCTGTTCTCGCTCACCGTACCCACCGGCGGCGGCAAGACGCTGGCTTCACTGGCATTCGCCCTGGACCATGCCATCGCACATGGGTTGCGCCGGGTGATCTATGTGATCCCCTTCACCAGCATCGTCGAACAGACGGTGCAGGTATTCCGGCAAGCATTGGGCGTACAGGAGCGCGACGACGTTGTACTGGAGCACCACAGCGCCTTCTTCGACGATCCGACCAAGGCGCCGCAGTCCATCGACAAGCGTAAATTGGCCATGGAGAACTGGGACGCGCCGATCGTCGTCACCACCGCAGTGCAGTTCTTCGAGAGCCTGTTCGCCGACCGCCCTTCGCGCTGCCGCAAGCTGCACAACATCGCCGGCAGCGTGGTGATTCTGGACGAAGCACAGACCCTGCCGCACGCATTGTTGCGCCCGTGCGTGGCGCTGCTGGACGAACTGGCGCGTAACTACCGGGTCAGTCCGATATTGTGCACTGCCACGCAACCCACCCTGTGCCTGGACCAGGGCTTCGCTGGGGGACTGGAAAATGTGCGAGAACTGGTGGACGACCCAGCGACGCTGTATGCACAGCTACGACGCGTCCAAGTGCGCCACGTCGGCACGCTCGACGACGCTGCACTGACCGACCACCTCCGGCAACGCGAACAGGTGCTGTGCATCGTCAACAATCGCCGCCACGCCCGGCATCTGTTCGATGCGATCGGCGACCGACCTGGTGCACGGCACTTGACCACGCTGATGCACGCGCGCCACCGCGGCGCGGTGCTGGCCGAACTGCGCGAAGACCTGAAAGCAGGCCGGCCATGCCGACTGGTCGCCACCAGTCTGATAGAGGCCGGGGTGGACGTGGACTTCCCGGCCGTGCTGCGCGCCGAAGCCGGCCTGGATTCCATCGCCCAGGCTGCTGGCCGCTGCAACCGCGAAGGCCGGCGGCACGTAGATGCCTGCGAAGTACAGGTGTTCGCGCCGGCCAATCCCGACTGGGCGCCGCCGAAGGAAATGGACCTGTTTGCCGAGGTCTTCCGTGGCGTCGAGCGCACCCACCGCGACGACTTGCTGGCGATGACGGCGGTGACCGACTATTTCGCTGCGCTCTATCGTCGCCTGGGCGACGGAAGGCTAGACCGCGAGGACGTGCTCGGCCTGCTGCGCGATGCCGACATCAGGGGTTTGCCATTGGACACCCTGGCACGCAAATTCAAAATGATCCAGACCACCACGCGGCCGCTGATCGTACCGTATGCACCCTATGCCGCAGGCAGCGATAGAGAGGTGCCTGAGGTCGCCGACACCCTGCGCCAGCTCGAAAACGCGGAACAAGGTGGCGTGGCCGGCGCCGCCCGTCGCCTGCAGCCGTGGCTGGTGCAGGTGCCCGAGCAGGCCTACCGCGCGCTGTGGCAGGCCAATGCCATCACCCCAGTCGCACAGGCGCGCTATGGTGAACAGTTCGTGAGGCTCATCAATCCAAGACTGTACGACCCGCGGTTTGGGCTGCGCTGGGACGACAGCCCGCAGTTCCTGGCGACCGAGGCGCTGGTCCAGTGAGCTAGGCGACCCTCACTCAAATCTCAACATTTGAGATATCAATCAGGCAGGTTAGACCGTGTAACGCCAGATAGGGGAAGCAAGGATGAGTTACGGAGTAAAGCTCCATGTCTGGGGCGAGCGGGCGCTATTCACGCGCCCGGAAATGAAGGTGGAACGCGTCTCTTACGACATCATCACGCCATCGGCGGCGCGCGGCATCCTGGAGGCGATCCACTGGAAACCGGCGATCCGCTGGGTGGTGGACAGCATCCAGGTGCTCAAGCCGATTCGTTTCGAGTCGATCCGCCGCAATGAAGTGGGCGGCAAGCTGTCTGCGGCCAGCGTGAGCAAGGCGATCAAGGGCGGGCGCACCGATACGCTGGTGAGTTATGTCGAAGAGGACCGCCAACAACGCGCCGCCACGCTCCTGCGCGAAGTGGGTTACGTGATCGCTGCACACTTCGAGTTGACCGACAAGGCCGGCGCTGACGACAACGTCGGCAAGCACCTGGATATCTTTAACCGCCGTGCGCGGCGCGGGCAGTGCTTCCAGGCGCCGTGCCTGGGGACGCGCGAATTCCCGGCCAGCTTCGCGCTGATTGAAAGCGATGCTCAGATGCCATCCACCGACCCGGCGCTGGTCGGCGAGCGCGACCTGGGCTGGATGCTGCACGACATCGACTTCGCGGACGGCATGACCCCGCGCTTTTTCCGTGCACATATGGTCGATGGCCGGGTCGAGGTGCCAGCGCCGGAAAACGGCGGGGGGCGCGCATGATCCTGTCCGCACTTGCCGACTACTACCAGCGGCTGCTGGACGATCCCGCCTCGGGCATCGCCGCACCCGGCTACAGCCAGGAGAAAATCGGCTACGTCATCGTGCTGGCCACCGACGGCAGCGTCGTGGCCGTGGAGGATGAGAATGTCTATAACGGCAAGAAGCGAATCGCCAAGATACTGAGCGTGCCGCAGCCGGAAAAGCGCACCGTCGCGGTCAAGTCCAATTTCCTTTGGGACAAGACGAGCTATGCGCTCGGCGTCAGCGCCAGCAGCAAACGCTGCGAGCAGGAACATGCAGCGTTCCAGGCACTGCACCGAAGCGCGTTGGCAGGCAGCGACGACCCTGGCCTGCGGGCGCTTCTGGCGTTCCTCGACACGTGGTCGCCCGCGCAATTTTCCGATCACCCGCAGTTCGCCCGGCACAGCGAAGCACTGCTGGATGCCAACCTGGTGTTCCGCCTAGAGCGTGTTATGAACTTGAGGCTTTCGCGGCTATCGTAAGCGGATGAAGCCGCCACGCCCTTATCCGACCGACGTTTCCGATGAAGAATGGGCCTTCGCTGCACCCTACTTGACGCTGATGGATCCACAGGCACCGCAGCGCAAGTATGACCTGCGCTTGATGTTCAACGCGTTGCGCTGGATGGCGCGTGCTGGAGCGCCCTGGCGCTTGATTCCCCACGAGTTTCCGCCGTGGGAGGCGGTCTACCAGCAAACCCAACGGTGGTTGCAGGCCGGCTGCTTTGAGGCCATGGTCAACGACTTGCGTTCGATCTTGCGAGTGGCGCAAGGCAAGCAGGGGCAGCCCAGTGCTGTGATCCTGGATGGCCGAACGGTGCAGTCCACATGCGAAAGCGGACCACGTGCCGGCTACGACGGCTACAAGCGCAAGAAGGGCAGCAAGGTGCACATGGCGGTGGACACGCTCGGCCACCTGCTGGCAGTGCAGGTCACCCCAGCCAACGAGCAGGAACGCGCCCAGGTGCGATCGCTGGCGCAGGAAGTTCAGTATGTCACCGGCGAGACGGTGAAACTGGCGTTCGTCGATCAAGGCTACACCGGCGAAGGGCCGGCCGAAGCTGCGCTGGAGGAAGGCATCGAGCTGCACGTCGTCAAACTGCCGGAGGCCAAGAAAGGCTTTGTATTGCTACCGCGCCGCTGGGTCGTAGAGCGCAGTTTCGGTTGGGTCAATCGGTTCCGACGCCTGGCCCGTGATTACGAACGCCTACCGGAAACCCTGGCCGGACTCCACTTCGTCGTCTTCTCCATCCTCATGCTTGGAAATGCCGCGTCTCTATTTCAAAGTTCATAACACGCTCTAGACGGCGACACCGACTATCTGCACCGCCGCGCCGCAGCGCGCGCGGCATGGGAGCGACTGCAAGGCCAAGGCGCCGACGGCGCGCCCGGCATCTGCCTGGTCAGCGGCGAACGTGCACCGCTGGCGCGACTGCATCCGGCGATCAAGGGCATCAACGGTGGACAGCCTGCAGGAATGTCCATCGTTTCCTTCAACGACGATGCCTATATTTCATATCGTGGTTCATTGCAAAGAATCAGATCCACAAAGAAAGAAAACAATAGCGGCGCCAACGCGCCAATCTCCGAACAAGCCACCTTCGCCTACACCACTGCGCTCAACCACTTGCTGCGTCGCGACCCGCGCAACCGGCAGCGGCTGCAGATTGGCGACAGCACGGTGGTGTTCTGGGCGCAGGCCAAGACGACCGCGCAGGCAGAGGGCGCGGAAGATCTGGTCGCCGATTTCCTGCGCGGTGGTGAAACAGAAGACCCTGGCATTGTCGACGGCCAGGCCACCCAGCGCCTGCAACTGGCGCTGGAGCAGGTGCGGCAGATGCGGCCACTGCAAGAGATGGATGCCACGCTGGATGACGACGCTCACATCTTCGTCCTGGGCCTGGCGCCCAACGCCTCGCGCCTGTCGATCCGCTTCTGGGAAACCCAGACGCTGGCCGGCTTCGCTCGGCGCCTGGCTGACCACTATCGTGATCTCACCCTGCAGCCATCGGCCTGGAAGCGCCCGCCCACCCCGGCATTCCTCGCCCTGCAGAGCGCCCCGATCTACGGCGAGCACGGTAAGCCCAAGGCCGAGGACGTCTCGCCGCTGCTGGCCGGCGAACTCACCCGCGCCATCCTCGCCGGCACCCGCTATCCGCGCAGCCTGCTCGGCGGCATCGTCATGCGCTTCCGCGCCGATGGACAGGTCAGCCCGCTGCGCGTGGCCTTGTGCCGGGCCGTACTGGCACGCGAGGCACGTCTGGACACGCAACAAGGACTGTCATCCACCAACGGAGAACCCCCCGTGAGTCTCGATACCGGTAATACCGACCCCGGCTACCTGCTGGGCCGGCTGTTCTCATCGCTGGAAAACCTGCAACGCGCCGCATTGGGCGGGCATGTCAACGCCACCATCCGCGACCGTTACTACGGCGCCGCCTCTGCGACCCCGGCCAGCATCTTCCCGGTGCTGTTGCGCAGTGCGCAGAACCACTTCGGCAAGCTGCGCAAGGACAAGGCCGGCCTGGCGGTGAACCTGGAAAAAGAAGTCGGCCAGATCATCGACGCGCTTCCCGCCAGTTTCCCGCGCAGCCTGCCCATCCATGAGCAAGGCCGTTTCGCCATCGGCTACTACCACCAGACCCAGGCGCGCTTCGCCCGCAACAACGGCCAGGACGCCCCCGACACCGCTTCCGAAGGAGAACCCGCATGAGCGCCATCACCCACCGCTATGAATTCGTCTATCTCTTCGACGTAACCAACGGTAACCCCAATGGCGACCCCGACGCCGGCAACCTGCCGCGGCTGGACCCGGAAACCAACCGCGGCCTGGTCACCGACGTGGCGCTCAAGCGCAAGATCCGCAACTACGTAGCGCTGGAGAAAGACAACGCGCCGGGTTACACGATCTACATGCAGGAGAAATCGGTACTGAATAACCAGCACAAGCAGGCCTACACCGCGCTTGGCATCGAGCATGAAGCCAAAAAGCTGCCCAAGGACGGCGACAAGGCGCGCGAATTGACCGCATGGATGTGTAAGAACTTCTTCGACGTACGCACCTTCGGCGCGGTGATGACCACCGAGGTCAATACCGGCCAGGTACGTGGCCCGGTGCAACTGGCCTTCGCCACCTCGGTCGAACCGGTGTTGCCACTGGAAGTGTCGATTACCCGCGTGGCGGTAACCAACGAGAAGGACCTGGAGAAGGAGCGCACCATGGGCCGCAAGCACATCCTGCCCTACGGCCTGTACCGCGCCCACGGCTTCGTCTCGGCCAAGCTGGCCGAGCGCACCGGTTTCTCCCAGGAAGACCTGCAACTGCTGTGGCGCGCGTTGACCAATCTGTTCGAGCACGACCGCTCCGCCGCACGCGGCGAGATGTCCGCACGCAAACTGATCGTATTCGAACACGAACACCCCATGGGCAACGCACCGGCGCATGTGCTCTTCGACAAGGTCAAGGTCGAGCGCGTTGACGATGCGGACCAGGGACCGGCACGCAGCTTTTCCGATTACCGGGTGGTGATCGACCGCACGCTTCCTGCCGGCGTCAGCGTGACAGTAGTATTCTGACGATCAGGAGAGCGGGGCCATGGACGACGAAGACCTGATCCCGCTCTCTGCCCTGCAGCACTACTTGTACTGCCCGCGTCAATGCGCCCTGATCCATGTGGAGCGGCAATGGGCAGAGAACAGGCAGACCGCAGAAGGCAGGTTGCTGCACGAGCGCGCGGATGCACCGCAGTCGCAGCGCAGACACGGAGTCCGCACGGTCACCGCGATGCCGCTCCTGGCGTTGGAACTGGGTATCACCGGCAAGGCCGATGTGGTCGAATTTCATCACGACTCCGCGGGAGAGTTCGCGTTTCCGGTGGAGTACAAGCGGGGGCGACCAAAGGCACACCGAGCAGACGAAGTGCAGTTGTGCGCACAGGGATTGTGCCTGGAAAACATGCTCGGCCGCTCGGTGCCGGCAGGCGCGCTGTTCTACGGGCAGACACGCCGCCGCAAGGATGTCATCTTCGATGCGGCACTTCGCGAGCTGACCCATCGCACCATCACCGACACCCGCGTACTGCTGTCCGGTGGCATGACTCCCAGTGCGCGATACGACGCCAAACGCTGTGATGCGTGCTCATTGATCGACCTGTGCCAGCCACGACTGCTCGGGCGTAGCAACGTCGAGGACTGGCTGCGTCGGCAACTCAAGGTCGAGGAGGACTGACGATGCGCCGACAGCTCAACACGCTTTATGTCACAACCGACGGCAGCTGGTTACGCAAGGACGGTGCCAACATCGTCCTCGAGGTGGATCGGCAGGAACGCACCCGTTTACCCGTTCATATGCTGGAGAGCATCGTCTGCATCGGACGCGTCGCCCTCTCGCCTCAGTTACTGGGTTTCTGTGCCGAACAAGGCATCAGCATGTGCTACCTGACTTCGCAAGGACGCTTTCTTGCGCGAGTCGAGGGGCCGGTCTCGGGCAACGTCCTGTTACGTCGCGAGCAATACAGGTGCAGCGACGATCCCCCGCGTTGCGCGGCCATTGTCCGTCACCTGCTGGCGGGCAAGATCTACAACCAGCGCGCGGTACTGGCGCGCGGTTGGCGCGATCACAGCGACCGCCTCACCGACATTCCCGCTTTTCAGCACGCCCTCAAACGGCTCAAGCGCATTCCACATCGGTTGCTCAGCGAAACCAGCGTGGAGGTGTTGCGCGGCCTGGAGGGTGAAGCCGCACAGTCCTATTTCGGCGTGTTCGGCCAGCTCGTCCGCAGCGAAGCTCCCCTCCTACGCTTTGGCGGACGCAATCGTCGCCCGCCGCGCGATGCCTTCAACGCCCTGCTCTCGTTTCTCTACACTTTACTGACCCACGATTGCCGCTCTGCCCTTGAGACGGTTGGTCTGGACCCAGCAGTCGGGTTTCTTCATCGCGACCGACCAGGACGTCCAAGCCTGGCTCTGGACTTGGCGGAGGAATTCAGGCCCCTAATCGGCGAGCGCCTGGCATTGTCGCTGATCAATCGCCGACAATTGAACGAGCGCGACTTCCAGGTCTTCGACAATGGTGCGGTTCTTCTTAAAGACGATGCACGCAAGGTCGTACTGATCGCCTACCAAGAGCGCAAACGCGAACAGATCCAGCATGCATTCCTGGGAGAGAAGGTCGACATCGGCCTGTTGCCGTTCGTACAGGCACAGCTGCTGGCGAGGTATCTGCGTGGGGATCTGGATGGCTACCCCGCATTCTTCTGGAAATGAGACGACTTTGTCGCCATGATGATCTTGGTCAGTTACGACGTCAGTACAAGCTCGCCCGGCGGCGAGAAGCGCCTGCGCAAGGTCGCCAAGGCTTGCCGCGACCTCGGTCAACGCGTGCAGTTTTCCGTATTCGAAATAGAACTGGAACCAGCGCAGTGGACGCAATTGCGCCAGCGCCTGTGTGATCTGATCGATCCTGCGCTGGATAGCTTGCGCTTCTACCACCTTGGCGCGAAATGGGAAACGCGCATCGAGCACGTTGGGGCAAAGCCCAGTCTGGACCTGAAAGGCCCACTGATCTTCTGACGCGAACCCCAAGCTGCCTGCAGACACCCAGCAGGTTCGCACCACGCGCAAGCCATTGATTATCAATCAAAAAAAGAATGTCTAGCGGACTTGTAGGTTTGCGCTGCCGCTTTTTTTGCGTCTTTTCAACAGGCTCGCGGGATTGCCGACATTTCAGCAATGTCGGCAAGCACTTATGCTAGCCAAGTCGCGCCCTCACGGGCGCGTGGATTGAAACAGATCATGAGTTCCGTTGTCGCGGTTCGTTCGTGTCGCGCCCTCACGGGCGCGTGGATTGAAACCTACATCATCCGTCGCGTGCTGACGGTCGGGATGGTCGCGCCCTCACGGGCGCGTGGATTGAAACATGGTGATCCTCGGTGGCTATGCGGTTCGGTGGCGTCGCGCCCTCACGGGCGCGTGGATTGAAACTCGGGATCGCCCGCGAAGTCGGCGTCGCGGGTGGGTCGCGCCCTCACGGGCGCGTGGATTGAAACTGATCTCGCTTGCCGACCAGGCAAACGACGACGGGTCGCGCCCTCACGGGCGCGTGGATTGAAACAGGCTGTTGCCGGCCGAGCGTTGGAGCAGGCCGATGTCGCGCCCTCACGGGCGCGTGGATTGAAACGTGAATACCAGCGCCGGCACGGGCTGGATGCCAACGTCGCGCCCTCACGGGCGCGTGGATTGAAACAACACCAGCACCGTCTACACCGTCACGCCGAGGGCGTCGCGCCCTCACGGGCGCGTGGATTGAAACAAACCGGTTGCTGCCTCGATCTCCTCCATGCTGCAGTCGCGCCCTCACGGGCGCGTGGATTGAAACTGGAGCAAGCCCAATAAATTCCGGGCCGAGCGCTGTCGCGCCCTCACGGGCGCGTGGATTGAAACTGGCCGTCACCGCCGAGGTCGTGGGTGACCAGCTGGTCGCGCCCTCACGGGCGCGTGGATTGAAACACGCATGCCATCCCGATCACGAAGGCGCACCCACGTCGCGCCCTCACGGGCGCGTGGATTGAAACGCGCCCACGAGCTGGCACGCAAAGCGATCGCACGTCGCGCCCTCACGGGCGCGTGGATTGAAACCCATTGCCGGCGTGATGTTTTACGGCGGACTTGCGTCGCGCCCTCACGGGCGCGTGGATTGAAACACATGGTTACTTACGTTTGTCTTAGTTGTACCTGGTCGCGCCCTCACGGGCGCGTGGATTGAAACGCGAAGACGTACACGCTGGCATTGCAGCGATCGGATGTCGCGCCCTCACGGGCGCGTGGATTGAAACACCAGGGCGGCGGCGCAAGTCGCGGCCGAATAACAAGTCGCGCCCTCACGGGCGCGTGGATTGAAACTTTAGTTCGCCCTCGGCCGCCTCGACTTCCTTGAAGTCGCGCCCTCACGGGCGCGTGGATTGAAACACCAGGAACGCGGCCACCTGCAGCGCACCGGCCGTCGCGCCCTCACGGGCGCGTGGATTGAAACGCCGTTGGCGGCGATGCTGAAACAGGTGGCTGTCTCGTCGCGCCCTCACGGGCGCGTGGATTGAAACATTTCGCGCCTTGTCCGGCTTGTGCCACTCGCGAATGTCGCGCCCTCACGGGCGCGTGGATTGAAACAAGCACTCGGAGTTCTCGCGCGCCACGTGCGCAGCAGTCGCGCCCTCACGGGCGCGTGGATTGAAACAATCGCAAGACCGCCGACAACCGTTTCTTCGCGGTCGCGCCCTCACGGGCGCGTGGATTGAAACAAGCTGAAGGCAAAGCGTTGAGTTCTACACAACGTGTCGCGCCCTCACGGGCGCGTGGATTGAAACACCAGGAACGCGGCCACCTGCAGCGCACCGGCCGTCGCGCCCTCACGGGCGCGTGGATTGAAACGCCGTTGGCGGCGATGCTGAAACAGGTGGCTGTCTCGTCGCGCCCTCACGGGCGCGTGGATTGAAACATTTCGCGCCTTGTCCGGCTTGTGCCACTCGCGAATGTCGCGCCCTCACGGGCGCGTGGATTGAAACAAGCACTCGGAGTTCTCGCGCGCCACGTGCGCAGCAGTCGCGCCCTCACGGGCGCGTGGATTGAAACAATCGCAAGACCGCCGACAACCGTTTCTTCGCGGTCGCGCCCTCACGGGCGCGTGGATTGAAACAAGCTGAAGGCAAAGCGTTGAGTTCTACACAACGTGTCGCGCCCTCACGGGCGCGTGGATTGAAACTCGACCATGATCATCGTCGTGCCGGCGGCAGCGTGGTCGCGCCCTCACGGGCGCGTGGATTGAAACCAGATACGCAACCATTCAGCGTCAGCATCGCAACCGTCGCGCCCTCACGGGCGCGTGGATTGAAACCCGTTGAACGGGTCTGCGTTGTGGGTGCCGAGTTGTCGCGCCCTCACGGGCGCGTGGATTGAAACTTTTTCCGGCTCCGCGTGCATGATCAGGTATCGCGTCGCGCCCTCACGGGCGCGTGGATTGAAACCCATGAATCTGCGCGGAGCGATCCCGTAAGACATGGTCGCGCCCTCACGGGCGCGTGGATTGAAACATGGTTATTTGACCCTCATTGAAAGGCCAGAAATAGTCGCGCCCTCACGGGCGCGTGGATTGAAACGACTACGAGCAGCCGCTGCTGGAGGAGATCTACGGTCGCGCCCTCACGGGCGCGTGGATTGAAACCGATACACCCTCGCTCTAGCGCTGGGCAAAACGCGTCGCGCCCTCACGGGCGCGTGGATTGAAACTCGTTCTGCATCGTTCCAGATGAGCTAAAGCCGGGTCGCGCCCTCACGGGCGCGTGGATTGAAACTGGATATCACCCTGGACGCAAACCGGCAGTTCACGTCGCGCCCTCACGGGCGCGTGGATTGAAACTACGGAACGGTTCGCCTCGTCGATGTTGACGACTTGTCGCGCCCTCACGGGCGCGTGGATTGAAACAAGTTCACGAACAGCTTGTCGCGGTTCGTCTGCTCGTCGCGCCCTCACGGGCGCGTGGATTGAAACTGGCAAGAAGAGTACCGACGCGACGTGCCGCCAGGTCGCGCCCTCACGGGCGCGTGGATTGAAACACGACTGATCCGCTCCAGGCACCATCATTCGTCAGTCGCGCCCTCACGGGCGCGTGGATTGAAACTTGGCCAACACGCGGCGTGCCACGATCTTGCTGGTCGCGCCCTCACGGGCGCGTGGATTGAAACACGAACGACGTGTTCCCCTACATCGGCGCGCGGGTCGCGCCCTCACGGGCGCGTGGATTGAAACGTTACAGATCTGGTCGCAGGCAAGCGACCCGTACTGGTCGCGCCCTCACGGGCGCGTGGATTGAAACAACTTCGTCTACGAGCAGTTTCACCAGGTGCCGAGTCGCGCCCTCACGGGCGCGTGGATTGAAACACTGCAACGCGCCTTGCACGCGTCCTGGCTGATGCGTCGCGCCCTCACGGGCGCGTGGATTGACACTTGCTTGGCACCTTCAACCTGCCCGACAGCATCCGTCGCGCCCTCGCGGGCGCGTGGATTGAAACATCACCGAGCACTCGGACGCGAGCAACCAGCGCACGTCGCGCCCTCACGGGCGCGTGGATTGAAACCTCGCAAGAAAGGACGACTAAGAGCAGCTAGCAAAACTACTGCGCGGCCGCCAGGCGGGCGCGGTCGGTGCTCGGAATCGGCATGTACCACGCGTACACTGCGGTTCCTCCCACTGCGGTTCCTCCGCGCCGTCCGCACCCACCTGACGACCGCTCGCTACGTTTTGTTAGCTGCTCTAAGCAAACCCGTTTGAGTCGCGCCCTCACGGGCGCGTGGATTGAAATTCTGCGTACCGAGCGGACATGGTGGGTGTGGTCCAGTTGCGTCCTCGCGGGCCCGTTGATTGAAACTCGCTGCAGGCGCCGTTCCGACACTTGCAAAAAGTCGCGACATCGCGGCCGTGAATCGAAAAATTATGACCAGAGCGCATGTCTGGGCCCCTAACGTCGCGCCCTAACGAATGCGCCGACTGAAACCGGATCAGTGTCAGTGCTAGTTGAGTGCAAGCGGCCAGGACGGCAGCGGGCCGCATGAACGGCGCTGCGCTGCTCAGCAGCGCAGCGCTTGGATCTAAACAGCCGAGGAGCGTGATAAGGAAGACCCCGGCGTGTCAGATTCACCTTGGCGATCCGACGGAAAATGGATCGAATTTCCTTCCTTCGGCGTCGATAAACGTCATAACCAGCCGATGCAGTCGCTTACTTGACCGTAATGGTCTGCGGCGTGCCTGCAGGCTTGCCGTCCACCATCACCTGCGCGGTGTAGGTGCCGGCCGGCCAGCCATCGGGCTTGCTGAAGCGCATGTTGGTGGTTTCGGCGCCGCTGGTGGTCAGCGTGGCGCTCTGCTCGCCGGCCACCTGCCCATCTTGATAGGTGAGCTTGGCCGAGATCGGCACATTGCTTGCGCTGCCCTCGGTCTTGACCGACACGATGATGGTGTCCTTGCTGCCGACGCTCGCCGACGGCGTCACCGTCTTGTCCGCAGCGGCAACCGTGCCGACCGCGACGCTGGACACCGTGACGCTGGTGCCGGCCATTGCCGCAGCATCGGTGCTGGCAGCGCCAGTGGCGGTGCCCTGCGCAGCCTGATCGCTGGCCGGCGGTGTGGCCGCCGGGCCCGGCATGGCGTCGGTGGCCGCGCCAGAGGTCGGATCCTTGGCGACATTGGCGTCGTCGTTGGCTTCCTTGCGGCAACCCGACAAGGCAAGGACACCCGCCAAGGCGAGAACCAGGGTGCTGGAAACGGCTTTGGTACGCATGGATCGATCTCCGGATGGCGAATGGATCAAACGGGTGAGTGAGGTCTCAGGCATCGCGCCGATGTGTCGGTACGCGTGTCGTATGTCGGTACGCGTGTCTACGGTGAGGTGCGCCTACGCTTTCGGCGGCAAATGCAGCACCTGGCCGGGAAAGATCTTGTCCGGGTTCTGCAAGGTGTCGCGGTTGGCTTCGAAGATGCGCGGCCACAGCGCGCCATCGCCGAGATGGCGCTTGGCGATCTTGGACAGGCTGTCGCCTGCCTGCACGGTGACGGTTTCACCGACCAGTTGCGCGGTGCTTTGCACGCTGGAGCGCACGTTGGAAAAATCCGCCGCGGGCGCGACATCGGCGGTGCTGTCGACCGAGGCGGTGACGTTGGAGAAATCGGCTTTCTTGTCGGCACTCATTGCGGCAGCCCTGTGCAGATGGTGCAGGCAGGGTGCGCGGCACGCCGTTAAGCATGGATCGCGCCGTCGTGAAGCCGGCGCGATCACGCAGCTGCGATTACTGGCGCAGATCGCGGAAGATCGACAGCGGCATGGGCACGCCGGGCGAGCTGCGCAGCGGGTTGATGTCCAGCCCGCCGCGGCGGGTGTAGCGCGCCTCGACCAACAGCCACTCGGGCGCACATCGCTGCATGACGTCGTTGAAGATGCGCTCCACGCACTGCTCGTGGAATTCGGCATGGTCGCGGAAACTCACCAGATAGCGCAGCAGACCTTCGCGGTCGATCGGCGCGCCGCGATAACGCACGCTCACGCTGGCCCAATCCGGCTGGCCGGTGACCGGACAGTTGGATTTGAGCAATGCCGAGGTCAGCACTTCTTCCACCGCCGGCTGGGCGAGTGCGTGCAGATATGCGGCGTTGGGCGGGCCGTAGTCGTCGATGCTGACGTCCAGCGCATCGATGGAGTCGCCCTCGCCCACCGCATCGATCGGCGGCAGACCGAATTCCACCATGACATCCGCGCCGGCGCGCGTGGACAGGTCGGTGGCGATGCGTGTGCGCACGGCCTCGGCGCTGTTGAAGCGGGTGGCATTGAGCGAATTCAGATACAGCTTGAGCGACTTGGATTCGATCAGCGACGGCGAGTCGCAGGGCACGTGCAAGGTGGCGGTGGCCACGCAGGGTTTGCCCTGCGCATCGAGCCAGCTCAGCTCGTAGGCATGCCAACGGTCACGCCCGATGAAGGGCAGCGCGCCGGTCAACCCGATCGCCTCGCGCCCGGCGGCACGCGGAATCGGAAACAGCAGCGACGGGTCGTAGCCGCTGGGATAGGCGACCTCACGACCGAGAGTGGAATCTTCTGGGGTATTCATGCTGCCATTTTAGGCCGCCCGGGCTGGCCGTGAGGTGTATGGCGATGCGGACACACGGACGAAACGGCAACGCGGCTTTTTTTGCAACGCCAGACCTGCCCACCTGCCATTGAAGAGGAGATCCGCCCAGCCGCAGGCGAATCCCCACTCCCCAATCCCGACTCCCAACTCACCCCTGCTGCAGATAATCCAGCGACACCTGCAACAACGCGCGCAAGCCCACATCCAGTGAGGACTCGTCCAGCAGGAACTGCGGCGAGTGGTTGCTGGGCGCGGTCGCCGGGTCGATGCCCTTGGCAGTGGAGCCGACGAAGAAGAACATCGACGGCACCTGCTGGGCATAGAACGAGAAGTCTTCCGCGCCCATCTGCAACGGCGGCTCGTAGACATTGTCGGCACCCACCACCGCCTGCAGGCTGGGCAGCATCCTGGCGGTCAGGGCCGGGTCGTTGACGGTGGCCGGATTGCCGTCCTGGTCGGGCACCTTCGCATCCACCTTGGCACCATGTGCGGCAGCGGTGTGCTCGGCCACGTTCTTCAGGTCGGCAAAGATCTGCTGGCGCATGCCTTCGTCGAAGGTGCGGATGGTGCCGACCATTTCCACGTCGTCGGGGATGATGTTGTAGCGGATGCCGCCCTTGATCGCACCGAAGCTGAGCACCGCCGGCTGCTTGGACAGGTTGGCGCGGCGGCTGATCACCGTCTGCGCGGTGGAGATCATGTCGGCGCTGGCCACGATCGGGTCGATGCCGTTCCACGGCGCCGAGCCATGGGTCTGGCGGCCGATCATCTTGATCGCAAACCGATCCGAGGCCGCCATCAGCGGGCCGCTGCGCACCGCGATCTTGCCGGCCTGCACGCTGGAGAACACATGCAGGCCGAACACCGCCTGTGGCTTGAAGTCGGCGAACAGGCCTTCCTTCAGCATCAGCGAGGCACCGCCTTCCTCGTTGCCCGGCGCGCCTTCTTCGGAGGGTTGGAAGATCAGCATCACCTCGCCCGGCAGCTGCTCGCGCATACCGACCAGCGCTTCGGCCACGCCGAGCAGGATGGCGGTGTGGGCGTCGTGGCCGCAGGCGTGCATCACCCCGACCTGCTCGCCACGGTATTCGGCGGTGGCCTTGGAGGCGAACGGCAGCCCGGTTTGCTCTTTCACCGGCAGCGCGTCCATGTCCGCGCGCAGGGCGATCTTCGGGCCGGGCTTGCCGCCCTTGATGATGGCCACAACGCCGTGATGGGCGATGCCGGTACGCGGCTTGAGGCCCAGCTTGCGCAGCTGCGCGGCCACCGTGGCGGCGGTGCGCTCTTCGCGGTTGGACAGTTCCGGATGCTGGTGGAAGTCGCGGCGCCACTGCACCACCTTGGGCTGCAGCGTGGCGGCGACGGTGGCGACCTCGGGGCGCGGCGCGGTCTGCGCGGCGGCGAGCATGGGCAGGGCGAGCAACAGCGCGCCGGACAGCAGGCAGGAGTGGCGCATCAACAATCCTCTAATGAACGATCTGCACTGTAGTCCACCTGCGCGGTCAGGTCGCGTCCATCGTGGTGCTTTCGTGCAGAGCGGACGTTGGCGCGCCGATGCAGAACCGCATGGCACGCGCTGGACAGGGGCGGCGATGGCGTTGCAGTGCCGGCCGGCCTGGCGTCGTCATCGCCCTCCCTCTGGCCGCGTCGAATGGCCGGCGAACATTTGGCCTGGCCGCCGACGGCCACCCGTCGCCGGGCTTGTCCGCAGGCGCACGCTGCGGTGGTGCGACCAGATTCAGCCCGGCGGTCAACCGTTTCGGCGTTGACGCGTTGCCGCTACACGCATCCGTGAACGGTGTGGTCGTTTCGCCAGGCGGGGCGTTACTTCAGTAATGCTCAATTGCCTGTTCGCAACGATATGCTTCGCAAAGCCGCCCCACGGTCGCCTCCCAGCGCCCGGCCCGTCCTCAGGAGTTGTCGCATGTCGCGTTTTTGGAAGATCACACTGCTGGTCGTAGCGGTGCTCGTCGTGGTGTTCGTTGCAATGCGGATGATGGGTGGAGGCAGTCAGGGCAAGCGGGCGGGCGCGCCGGACGGCAACGGCACCGAAAACAGCGCCCCGGTGCCGGTCACGGTCGTGGCCGCCACCACCCAGGATGTGCCGGTGTATGCCAGCGCGCTGGGCACGGTGACCGCGCTCAACACGGTGACGGTCAGCCCGCAGGTCGGCGGCCAGCTGATGAGCCTGAACTTCAAGGAAGGCCAGGAAGTGAAGAAGGGCGAGCTGCTGGCGCAGATCGACCCGCGCACGCTGCAGGCCAGCTACGACCAGGCGCTGGCGGCCAAGCGCCAGAACCAGGCGCTGCTGGCGACCTCGCGGGTGAACTACCAGCGCTCCAACGACCCCGCCTACAAGCAGTACGTCTCGCGTACCGATCTGGACACCCAGCGCAACCAGGTGGCGCAGTACGAGGCCGCGGTGGCCGCCAACGATGCGCAGATGCGCTCGGCGCAGGTGCAACTGCAGTTCACCCGGGTGACCGCACCGATCGACGGCATTGCCGGCATCCGCGGCGTGGACGTGGGCAACATCGTCAGCACCACCTCCACCATCGTGACCCTGACCCAGATCCGCCCGATCTACGTGTCCTTCAACCTGCCCGAGCGCGAGTTGCAGGCGGTACGCAGCGGCCAGGCGGCCGCACCGCTGGCCGTGGCCGCGCTGGATCGCGGCGATGCGCATGTGATCAGCGGCGATGGCAAGCTGGATGTGATCGACAACCGCATCGCCACCGACAGCGGCACCTTCGGCGCGCGTGCCATTTTCGACAACACCGACAACGCCTTGTGGCCGGGGCAGTTCGTCAACGTGCGGCTGCAGTTGCGCACCATCGCCGGCGGCACCGTAGTGCCGACCCAGGCCGTGCAGCGCGGCCCGGACGGCGATTACGTCTACGTGGTGGGCAACGACAACACCGCGCAGATGCGCACCGTGGTGCAGGGCGTGGAGGTGGACGACAGCCACGTGCAGGTGACCAAGGGCCTCAAGCCCGGCGAGCGCGTGGTGACCGAAGGCCAGTTCCGGCTCAAGCCGGGCAGCAAGGTCACCGCGCTCAAGCCGGGCGAGACGCCGCCGGAGCCCACCGAGGCCGAGCTCAAGGCGGCGCAGGAAAAGCAGAAGGGTGGCGGCGGCGGTGGCCGTCGTGGCGGCGGTCCGCGCTAATGCCTGACCACTGGCGACGGACCACTCCGTCGCCAGTGCGCGTCGGCGCCCTGCGCGCCGGCACCGATTGACGTCTCCAGCAAGGATTCCCCCCGTGGGCTTTTCGACCATCTTCATCCGCCGCCCCATCGCCACCTCGCTGTTGATGGCGGGCGTCCTGCTGCTGGGCATCCTGGGTTACCGGCAACTGCCGGTGTCGGCGCTGCCGGAAATCGACGCGCCCAGCCTGGTCGTGACCACCCAATATCCCGGCGCCAACGCCACCACCATGGCCTCGCTGGTGACCACGCCGCTGGAGCGCCAGTTCGGGCAGATCTCCGGGCTGCAGATGATGACCTCCGATTCGTCGGCAGGCCTGTCCACGATCATCCTGCAGTTCTCGATGGACCGCGATATCGACATCGCCTCGCAGGACGTGCAGGCGGCGATCCGCCAGGCCACCCTGCCCTCGTCGTTGCCCTACCAGCCGGTCTACAACCGGGTCAATCCGGCCGATGCGGCCATCCTCACCCTCAAGCTCACCTCCGATTCGCTGCCGCTGCGCGAGGTCAACCGCTATGCCGATGCGATCCTGGCCCAGCGCCTGTCGCAGGTGCCGGGCGTGGGCTTGGTGTCGATCGCCGGCAACGTGCGCCCGGCGGTACGCATCCAGGTCAACCCGGCGCAGCTGTCGAACATGGGCCTGACCATGGAGTCGCTGCGCAGTGCGCTGACCCAGACCAACGTCAGCGCGCCCAAGGGCTCGCTCAACGGCAAGACCCAGTCCTACAGCATCGGCACCAACGATCAGCTCACCGATGCGGCGCAGTACCGCGAGACCATCATCAGCTTCAACGACGGCCGGCCGGTGCGATTGGCCGATGTGGCCAAGGTGGTCGATGGCGTGGAAAACGACCAACTGGCCGCCTGGGCCGACGGCAAGCCGGCGGTGTTGCTGGAGATCCGCCGCCAGCCTGGCGCCAACATCGTGCAGACGGTGGAGCAGATCCGCGGCATCCTGCCGCAGCTGCAGGCGGTGTTGCCGGCCGACGTGCACCTGGAGGTGTTCTCCGACCGCACCGAGACCATCCGCGCCTCGGTGCACGAGGTCAAGTTCACCCTGGTGCTGACCATCGGCCTGGTGGTGGCGGTGATCTTCGTGTTCCTGCGCCGGCTGTGGGCCACCATCATTCCCTCGGTGGCGGTGCCGTTGTCGCTGGCCGGTACCTTCGGGGTGATGGCCTTTGCCGGCATGTCGCTGGACAACCTGTCGCTGATGGCGCTGGTGGTGGCCACCGGGTTCGTGGTCGACGATGCGATCGTGATGATCGAAAACATCGTGCGCTACATCGAACAGGGCAAGAGCGGGCCGGAAGCGGCCGAGATCGGCGCCAGGCAGATCGGCTTCACCGTGCTGTCGCTGACCGTGTCGCTGGTGGCGGTGTTCCTGCCGCTGCTGCTGATGCCCGGCGTCACCGGACGGTTGTTCCACGAGTTTGCGTGGGTGCTGTCGATCGCGGTGGTGATCTCGATGCTGGTGTCGCTGACGCTGACGCCGATGATGTGCGCCTACCTGCTCAAGCCCGATGCCCTGCCCGAGGGCGAGGACGCGCACGAGCGCGCGGCCGCCGCCGGCAAGACCAATCTGTGGACGCGCACGGTGGGCGCCTACGAGCGCAGCCTGGACTGGGTGCTGGCGCGCCAGCCGCTGACCCTGGCGGTGGCGATCGGCGCGGTGGCACTGACGGTGCTGCTGTACGTGGCCATCCCCAAGGGCCTGCTGCCCGAGCAGGACACCGGCCTGATCACCGGCGTGGTGCAGGCCGACCAGAACGTGGCGTTCCCGCAGATGGAAGAGCGCACCCAGGCGGTGGCCGCGGCGCTGCGCAAGGATCCGGCGGTCACCGGCGTGGCCGCGTTCATCGGCGCCGGCACCATGAACCCCACGCTCAACCAGGGCCAGCTCTCGATCGTGCTGAAGACGCGCGGCGACCGCGACGGCCTGGACGAGGTACTGCCGCGCCTGCAACAGGCGGTGGCCGGCATCCCCGGGGTGGCGCTGTTCCTCAAGCCGGTGCAGGACGTCACCCTGGATACCCGCGTGGCCGCCACCGAATACCAGTATTCGTTGTCGGACGTGGACAGCAGCGAGCTGGCCACCTGGGCCGGGCGCATGACCGAGGCGATGCGCAAGCTGCCCGAACTGGCGGACGTGGACAACAACCTGGCCAACCAGGGCCGGGCGCTGGAACTGACCATCGACCGCGACAAGGCCAGCATGCTGGGCGTGCCGATGCAGACCATCGACGACACCCTGTACGACGCCTTCGGCCAGCGCCAGATCTCCACCATCTTCACCGAGCTCAATCAGTACCGGGTGGTGCTGGAAGTGGCGCCGGAGTTCCGCAGCAGCACCGCGCTGATGAACCAGCTGGCGGTGGCCAGCAACGGCAGCGGCGCGCTGACCGGCACCAATGCCACCAGCTTCGGCCAGGTGACCTCGTCCAACTCGTCCACCGCCACCGGCGTGGGCGCGCAGAACACCGGCATCGTGGTCGGTGCCGGCAGCATCATTCCGCTGGCCTCGCTGGCGCAGGCCAAGGTCACCAACACACCGCTGGTGGTGAGCCACCAGCAACAGCTGCCGGCGGTGACCATCTCGTTCAACCTGGCGCCGGGACATTCGCTGTCGCAGGCGGTGGCGGCGATCGAGAAAGCGCGCGAAGCGCTGAAGATTCCCACCCAGGTGCATGCGCAATTCGTCGGCAAGGCGGCCGAATTCACCGGCAGCCAGACCGACATCGTATGGCTGCTACTGGCCTCGATCGTGGTGATCTACATCGTGCTGGGCGTGCTGTACGAAAGCTACATCCACCCGCTGACCATCATCTCCACGCTGCCGCCGGCCGGTGTCGGCGCGCTGCTGGCGCTGATGCTATGCGGGCTGAGCCTGTCGGTGGACGGCATCGTCGGTATCGTGCTGTTGATCGGCATCGTCAAGAAGAACGCGATCATGATGATCGACTTCGCGATCGAAGCGCGCCGCGAAGGTGCCAACGCGCACGACGCGATCCGCCGCGCCTGCCTGCTGCGCTTCCGTCCGATCATGATGACGACCGCCGCGGCCATGCTGGGCGCCTTGCCGCTGGCGCTGGGCACCGGCATCGGCTCGGAGCTGCGCCGCCCGCTGGGCATCGCGATCGTGGGTGGCCTGCTGCTGTCGCAGCTGGTCACGCTGTACACCACCCCGGTGATCTACCTGTACATGGAACGCGCCGGCGAACGCCTGCGCGCCTGGCGCGCGCGGCGTGCGGCGGCGGCGGCGGCGCATCGGCACGTGGAGGGGCGGGTATGAGGCTCGAAGAAATCGGGACCGGGGACCGGGGACCGGGGACCCGGGGTGAAGCCAGGAGCGCCGGCAAAGTACGCAACGCCAGCGGCACGGCAATCGGCCCGGACATGCGGCGCGCGTTCCGCTCGCCATGGCAGCCGCACCCGCTTTCCCGGGTCCCCGGTCCCCGGTCCCCGGTCCCGGAATTTCCCCGATGAACATCTCCGCGCCCTTCATCAAGCGCCCGATCGGCACCTCGCTGCTGGCGATCGGTTTGTTCGTGATCGGATTGATGTGCTATCTGCGGCTGGGCGTGGCGGCATTGCCGAACATCCAGATCCCGGTGATCTTCGTGCACGCCACCCAATCCGGTGCCGATGCCAGCACCATGGCCTCCACCGTCACCGCGCCACTGGAACGCCACCTGGGCCAGCTGCCCGGCATCGACCGCATGCGCTCGTCCAGTTCGGAGAGCAGCAGCTTGGTGGTGCTGGTGTTCCAGAGCAATCGCAATATCGATTCGGCCGCGCAGGACATCCAGACCGCGATCAACGCATCGCAATCGGACCTGCCCTCCGGGCTCGGCACGCCGATCTATTCGAAAGCCAACCCGAACGACGACCCGGTCATCGCCATCGCGTTGACCTCGGACACCCAGTCGGCCGATGAGCTCTACAACGTGGCCGACTCGCTGCTGGCGCAGCGGCTGCGCCAGATCACCGGCATCAGCTCGGTGGACATCGCCGGTGCCTCCACCCCGGCGGTGCGCGTGGACGTGGACCTGCGCGCGCTCAACGCGCTGGGGCTGACCCCGGACGATCTGCGCAACGCGGTGCGCGCGGCCAACGTCACCTCGCCGACCGGCTTCCTGTCCGACGGCAACACCACCATGGCCGTGATCGCCAACGATTCGGTAGCCAAGGCCGCCGATTTCGCGCAACTGGCGATCTCCACCCAATCCAACGGGCGCATCGTGCGGTTGGGCGATGTGGCTACCGTCTACGACGGGCAACAGGACGCGTATCAAGCCGCCTGGTTCGACGGCAAACCGGCGGTGGTGATGTATGCCTTCACCCGCGCCGGCGCCAACATCGTCGAAACCGTGGACCAGGTGAAGGCGCAGATTCCCGAACTGCGCGCCTATCTGCAGCCCGGCACCACGCTCACGCCCTACTTCGACCGCACGCCCACCATCCGCGCCTCGCTGCACGAGGTGCAGGCCACGCTGATGATCAGCCTGGCGATGGTGGTGCTGACCATGGCGTTGTTCCTGCGCCGGTTGGCGCCCACGCTCATTGCCGCGGTCACCGTGCCGCTGTCGCTGGCTGGCTCGGCGCTGGTGATGTACGTGCTGGGCTTCACCTTGAACAACCTCAGCCTGCTGGCGTTGGTCATTGCGATCGGATTCGTGGTCGACGACGCGATCGTGGTGATCGAGAACATCATGCGGCACCTGGACGAAGGCATGCCGCGCCTGGAAGCCGCACTGACCGGCGCGCGCGAGATCGGCTTCACCATCGTCTCGATCACCGCCTCGCTGGTGGCGGTGTTCATCCCGATGCTGTTCGCCAGCGGCATGATCGGTGCGTTCTTCCGCGAGTTCACCGTGACCCTGGTGGCGGCGATCGTGGTGTCGATGCTGGTGTCGCTGACCTTGACCCCGGCCCTGTGCAGCCGCTTCCTGTCTGCGCATACCGAGCCGGAAAAACCCGGCCGCTTCGGCGCCTGGCTGGACCGCATGCACGAGCGCATGCTGCGCGTGTACACGGTAGCGCTGGATTTTTCGCTGCGCCACGCGCTGCTGTTGTCGCTGACACCGCTGATGCTGATCGCCGCCACCGTGTTCCTGGGCGGGGCAGTCAAGAAGGGCTCCTTCCCCGCGCAGGACACCGGCCTGATCTGGGGCCGCGCCAATTCCAGCGCAACGGTCTCGTTCGCCGACATGGTCAGCCGCCAGCGCCGCATCACCGACATGCTGATGGCCGACCCGGCGGTCAAGACCGTCGGTGCGCGGCTGGGCTCAGGCCGCCAGGGCTCCAGCGCCTCGTTCAACATCGAGCTCAAGACGCGCGATGAGGGACGCCGCGATACCACCGCCCAGGTGGTCGCGCGCCTGAGCGCCAAGGCCGACCGCTACCCGGACCTGGACCTGCGCCTGCGCGCCATCCAGGACCTGCCCAGCGATGGCGGCGGCGGCACCAGCCAGGGCGCGCAATACCGCGTGTCGCTGCAGGGCAACGACCTGGCGCAATTGCAGGAATGGCTGCCCAAGCTGCAGGCTGCGCTGAAGAAGAACCCGCGCCTGCGCGATGTGGGCACCGACGTCGATACCGCCGGCCTGCGCCAGAACATCGTGATCGACCGCGCCAAGGCCGCGCGCCTGGGCATTTCGGTCGGCGCGATCGACGGCGCGCTGTATGGCGCATTTGGCCAACGCTCCATCTCCACCATCTATTCCGACCTCAACCAGTACAGTGTGGTGGTCAACGCGCTGCCCTCGCAGACCGCCACCCCCAAGGCCCTGGACCAGATCTTCGTGCCCAACCGGGCCGGCCAGATGGTGCCGATCACTGCGGTGGCCACCCAGACTCCCGGTCTGGCGCCGCCGCAGATCATCCACGAAAACCAGTACACCACGATGGATCTGAGCTACAACCTGGCTCCCGGGGTGAGCACGGGCGAGGCAGACCTGATCATCGAGTCGGCGGTCAAAGGGCTGCGCATGCCCGACGGCATCCGCCTCAGCGGCGACGACAGCTTCAACGTGCAGCTCAGCCCCAACTCGATGGGCATCCTGTTGCTGGCGGCGGTGCTCACCGTCTACATCGTGCTGGGCATGCTCTACGAGAGCCTGATCCACCCGGTGACCATCCTGTCCACGCTGCCGGCCGCCGGCGTCGGCGCGCTGCTGGCGTTGTTCATCACCAATACCGAGCTGTCGGTGATCTCGATGATTGCGCTGGTGCTGCTGATCGGCATCGTCAAGAAGAACGCCATCATGATGATCGACTTCGCACTGGTGGCGCAGCGCGTGCACGGCATGGATGCGCGCGCAGCGGCGCGCGAGGCCTCGATCGTGCGCTTCCGTCCGATCATGATGACCACCATGGTGGCGATCCTGGCGGCGGTGCCGCTGGCAGTGGGCCTGGGCGAAGGCTCGGAACTGCGGCGCCCGCTGGGCATCGCGATGATCGGCGGGCTGGTGTTCTCGCAGAGCCTGACCCTGCTCAGCACTCCGGCGCTGTATGTGATCTTCTCGTGCCTGAGCGAACGCTGGAAGGCGCGGCGCGCCCGCAAGCGCGCGCAGCGGGCCGAACGGGCTGCGGCACGCCGCCCTGCGACCCAGACGCACTGAGCCGTCGCGAAAGCCGACCGCAACGCCGGACATGCCGGCCTTCGGCACGCCTTCGCGTCGGCCAGGCAAACGCCCTCATCCGCAGCGCGATGCGTGGCCCGGCGCGTTGGCGTTTCCACAAGCAAGCGCCAGCGCGCGCATGGCGCGTCTGGATACTGGGCTCAGCCGCCAAACGGTCGTCCGTTCGTCGGCTGCACGGCAATGACGGCCGATGGTTGCTGCAGGTCGGCAAGCGAGCGAGTAGGCTGCCACGGGTGCGGCGCATGCCCAATCCTGGCCATGACCGCATCGATCACACACTGCGCACGGTCATCAAGGCCGACGACGTCGTCGACGTCGTGACCTGACACTCCGGATGCAGCAACCGGACCATGCTGTCAATCCGCCTTGCGAGGACTGTCCGATGCACATCACGCCCTACCTGTATTTCGCCGGCACCTGCCGCGCGGCCTTCGCGCACTACCAGCACGTGCTGGGCGGCGAACTGATGCTGATGACCTACGCACAGATGCCGCCGCATGCCGAAGGCGAGGCAGCGATGGAGGATGCGGCGGCGGCCGCGGATCTGGTCATGCACGTAAGCCTCGCCGGACCTGATGCGCCGCTGCTGATGGGCTCGGACCTGCCACCGGGCAAACAGGTGCAGGGCACCGGCGCGGTGTCGGTCGCGCTCGGCTTCGACGACACCCTCCAGGCCGAGCGCGTGCATGCCGCACTGGCGGACGGCGGTCAGGTGCAGATGCCGTTCGACGAGACCTTCTGGGCAGAAGGCTTTGGCATGTGCACCGACCGCTTCGGCATCCAATGGCTGGTCAACGGCCGTTACCGCAGCGTCTGATCCCCACCCCGCTCCACTCCACAGGACATCACCGCATGATCAGCCAGATCTTCGTCAACCTGCCGGTCGAATCGCTGCCGCGTTCGGTCGCCTTCTTCACTGCCATGGGCTTTGCGTTCAATCCTGCCTACACCGACGAGAACGCCACCTGCCTGATCCTGGGCGAGAACATCTTCGCGATGTTGCTGGTCAAACCGTTCTTCCAGGGCTTCAGTCACAAGGCCATCTGCGATACGGCCCATGCCGCGGAAACCATCACCGCCCTAACGGTCGGCAGCCGCGAGGAGGTGGATGCGCTGGTGAGCAAGGCGCGCGCGGCCGGTGGTCAGGTGAGCGGCGAGCCGAAGGACTACGGCTTCATGTACCAGCACGGCTTTGCCGATCCGGATGGCCATCTGTGGGAGGTCTTCCACAGCAGCGGCGCGCCGGGCTAAGAGCAGCCAACAGGACTCCTGCGCTCACCGCCAGGCGGGCGCGGCCGTTGCTCGGTGCGGCATGTACCACGCGGCCACTCCGGTTCCTGCGCGCCGTCCGCACCCACCTGACGACCGCTCGCCATGTTTTGGTCGCCGCTCCAAGCCGCGCGGCGACTCGGCTGCATCCAACGAGGTGCCGCGCCTACCCCAGCAAGCCCTGCAGGGAATCGCGCTCCAGCTGCGCATACAGCGCGAATTCGTCATGCACCGGCGCGCCCAATGCCTGTTCGAAGCTGCGCTGGCTCGCGTGCGCGGCATAGGCGCGCTGCTCGGCACCGCCCAGGTTGGACTGGAAGATGCCCGCCGCACTGACCGGCAGGAAGTCTTCGTAGACGATCGGGTCGGCGCTGACCAGGCCGAGCGCGATGGCGGTTTCCGCCGGCATGGCGGCGACCTGCGCCGGATCGGCGCGGCCGGCCTCGGTCAGCGCATAACGGAAATAGCCCAGCCCTTCCTGGCGCAGCAGCGCTTCGTCATCGGGAAAGGCCACGAAGGCGGTCTGCAGGCGGGTGGCGTAATCGGTGCCCGTGCTGCCCGCACCGTCGGTCTCGCGTGCCTGCGCCAGCAATGCGTCGTACAGCGCGCGGCCCTTGGGCGTCAGCGCGAGCCCGCGCTGCTCGATCTCGCCAAAGCGCGCGGTATGCGTGCCGTGTTCGGGCTGTCCGCCATCGCCGACGAACCGCACCGGTTCTTCCAGCGCCTTGAAACTGGTCTGGCGCAACAGGATCGGGACACGCCGCCGTGGCGGCCCCTCGATCACCGCCTTGGCATCGATGCCGGCCTGCTGCATCTGCGCCTGCGCCGCATCGATATCCAGCGTGCGCGGGGTCAGGTGGTTGATGTGCGGGCCGTGGAAACTGACCACATCGGCGATCAACTTGTGCGCATCGCTCAGCGCGCGGTAGGTCGGCAGCGACACCGTCGCATCGCCGTGCCAGCGGAAGGTTTCCAGCGCCTGGGCCACGAACTGCTGCGCCTGGGTCGCATCCAGCCCGCCTGCGCGTTCGCACTGCTCGATCAACTGCAGTGCGCCGGCGGTGAAGATCTGCCGCTGCTGCAGGATCTGCGCGGCCTGCTCGCGCAGGGCGACATCTTCGATCAGCTCCAGCCGCAGCAGCGAGGTGAACACGCGGAACGGATTGGCCGCCAGCGCGGCCTCGTCGATCGGCCGGAATGCGGTGGAGTGCACCGGCACGCCGGCCACCGACAGGTCGTAATAGCCCACCGGGTGCATGCCCATCACCGCGAACAAGCGGCGTAAGGTCGCCAGTTCTTGCGCGGTGCCGACCCGGATCGCGCCATGCCGCTCCAGGTCCAGCCGTGCGCGCTCGTCGTTGCGCTGCAAGCGCGCCGCCAAGGCCGGATCGGCCTCCAGCGTCTGCGCATTGACCTGCGCCACCAGGGCCATCAGGTTGCCGTACAGCGGCACCTCGGCGCGGTACATGTCCGACATCGCCTGTGCGAACAGGCTGCGGATGTGATCGGGAGAGACAAACACGGTATCGCGCATGGACAGGTCTTGGCAGGGGCCGGCTGATGCCGGCGTTGCCTGCATTCTCGCCGACCGCGCCCTGCGGCGACCAGCTGCATGGCAGCATCGCCGCTGCGTGTTGGCGCGCAGACAGCCGGCGCGCGCACGTTGCATACCGTGCGGTGCTACAGCCCCGCCTGTGCCGCCGCCTCGGCCGCTTCGCTGGCGTCGCGTGCGGCCTCCAGGCGCTGCGCGTGGTCGCCGAGCTGGCGACGCAGCAGCGCGTCCAGGGTGATCGGGCGTTCCCAGCGGTCGTAGCTGGCAACGATGGCATGCCGCAGCGCGCGCATGTGCGCATTGTCCGGCGTCACCGACAGCCGCGTGATCACGCCCTGCCAGCCGTCATGATGATCGCGGCTGTAGGCGCGCACGCTCTCGCGGCACGACAGCTGCACGGTCTGCGCCCAGAAACAGGCGAAATAGAGATCGCCGGCGTGCCAGCCATGCACCTGCAGCAGCGCCCGCACGTAGCCGCGCGGGGTGTCGGTATAGCGCGCCACCTCGTCGATGAAGCTGTCCGGATAGCGCTGCGCATAGCTGCCCATGTCGGCCAGATGCTGGTCCACCCAGGCATCGCCGGTACCAGGCATCACCGCCGGCGCGCTTTCCTGCGTGGCGGCCGCGGCAGCGGATGCCGGCGTGCTCTGGGCAGCCGCCAGCGCCGGAACCAGCAAGGCCGTCAGCACGGGCAGCAATCGCAATCGGAAGGGGCGCAGAACAAGCATGCCGCCGATGATGCCGCATGCCTGCGTCGGTGTCAGGCGGTGGCGGCGATCGCTAGCACCACCTCGTCCGCCGCGTCCTTCTCGATCGCCGGTGCAAGTCGCGTCCGCCAGCCGGCACACGCCGCAGCGGGCCGCAGCATCTAGCTTAGCGCGTGTTGCCGGGCCAATGCGTCCAGCGCCTGCACCGCGGCCGGCCAACTTGCGGCATCGGGCACTTCGCGCATGCGCGGCTCGTCGGCGGCTACGCCATGTTCCTGTTCGTGCGCCCAGGTCACCGCATAGGGCGTGTAGATGCCCCAGCCACCGATCGCCAGTACCGGCTCCACGTCCGAGCGCAGCGAGTTGCCGATCATGACAAAGCGCTGCGCCGGCAGGTCGAATTCGGCGAGCACGCGCGCATAGGTCTTGGGATCCTTCTCCGACACCACTTCGACGCGCGCAAACAGGTCGGACAAGCCAGACTGTTCGATCTTCTGCTCCTGATGGAACAGGTCGCCCTTGGTGATCAGCACCACGTCGTAGTCGGCCGCAATGGCGCTGACCGCATCGCGCACGCCTGCAATCACCTCGACGGGGTGCTGCAGGGTGGCACGGCCGATCTCGACGATGCGCTGGATATCGCGCGCATCGATGCGCATGTCGGTCAGTTCGATGGCGGTCTCGATCATCGACAGCGTCATGCCCTTGGCGCCGTAGCCGAATACCTTGAGGTTGCGACGCTCCACCGCCAGCAGGTGCTGCTGCATGCGGCTATCGCCCAGGTCGAGATAGCGGGCCAGGATCGCTTCGAAATCCGCTTCGGCCCGGCGGTAATAGTCCTCGCTTTTCCAGAGGGTATCGTCGCCGTCGAAGCCGACCAGTTGGATCGCCTGGCCGTCGCGCTGTGCAAGAGGGGTCATCGCGCAAGTCTAGCAGCGCACCGCGCTCAGTCGCCTGTCGCGTCGCCTGGCCCGGGCTGATAGCTGGCGAACTCGTCGCGCGACAGCCGTCCATCGCCATTGGCATCGAAACTGGCGAAGTTCTCGCGCAGGATCGGATCCGCACTGGCCTCGGCCGGGGTCAGCGAGCTGTCGGCGTCGGTGTCCAAGGTGCGAAAGCTGCGTGGTGCCAGGGTGCCTGCCGTCGGCACAACCGCAGCCTCGGTTCCGCCCTTGGCACGCGAGCGGCCGGCTGGTTCGGCGGGCAGCAACGGCGTAGTCGCCGGCGGCGGTGGCTCGACCGGCAAGGGCGACATCGTCGGATTGACCGCGCCAGGTGGCGCGGCTGGTGGCGACTGCTGCGTGACCGGCGGCAACTCCGGCGGCGCCGCGGCTGCGATCAACGCAATCCACAGGCCGGCGAACACGGGAATGCGTAGCGACATGGGCACAAGACCGCAATTGGATCACCCGACCGTAGCGCGCGGAGCGTAAAGAAAACGGGAGCGACCCTGGCAGGTCGCTCCCGTGCATCCATCCTGATCTACGCTAGGTATCGTGCTCTGTCGCGCCACGTGACATCTGGATAGCGTGCGGCACGCTCATCAAGCTGACGATGTGGGCTTAGTTGCCCTGTGAACCAGTGGCGCTGCCGCCGCCCTGTTGCTTGGCCACGAAGGCCTTGTATTCGTCGGGGGTCAGCTTGCCATCGGTATCGCCGTCGGCCTGGTCAAAGATCTGCGCCAATCCCGCATTGACCTGCGCTTCCTGCTTGCTGATTGCGCCGTCGCTGTCGGTATCCACGCTGGCCCAGGTCTGGCCGCCGCCGGAACTCGGGCCGCTCGCTTGCGCGCTATTGGCCGAGCTGCCGGTCTGCGCCGCAGCATCCTGGGAAGTGCTCTGCGCCATGGCCGGCAGCGCCAGAGCGGCGGCCAGAGCGGCAGTAGCGGCGAGCAGCGAAGTGCGGTTGCGATGCTTCATTGGGTGGTCTCCTTGTGCATGGGAATGCGCGGTGTCGCCGCACATGGCACCACCCTACCCACCGCAAATGAACGTCCAACCCGCTGCAATCTGCCGAAGAACATCCTTTTAACCACAACACAGCGCGATACGCCTAGCCGCCTGTTAGGCAGCGGTGAGTCAAACCGAAGCGGAGCATTCAATGCGGAAATTTCTGCGAACCACACCGCTTTTTTCTGCGTTGCTTCACGCTGCCGGCGCGTCATCGTCCCAGCTTCCGGAACTGAACAGTTTCCAACCCAGCACCACGCCGGCCAGCGCGCCGGCCACTTCCAGGACCACACGCGACCCCAATTCGTTGGGATCGTGGATCTTGGACAACGCCAGACGGGCGTACAGCGGCGACTCCAGGCGGACGATGCTGGTGTAGACGAGATGCCAGATGTCGTAGCCGGCACCCAGCGCCACTGCCAGCAGGCAGGCGATGCCCAAGGTGTGGCCGTGCGTGAACTGCAGGCGCCGGCCGAGATATTCGACCCCGGCGAAGATCAGGATGCCGAGCACCAGTGCGATCAGGCCGGCCTCCAGCGAACCAAGCAGGCCAAAGTGCAGGGGCAGATTCATTGCGACGATCCAGGCAGCAGGCCTGCCAGTCTAGCGTCTAGGGGCGGCCGATCCTGGGGCGAGCCGAATCGGTGGCCAAGCGCGCGAATGAGCCGCAGGTCACCGAGCATGCGCACCGACCTGAGGATGTCGCAGCTGCGCACGCGGATGGGAGAACCTCAGTCGTCCTGCCCGCGCGCCGTCACTTGCGCATCGCCCTCTTCATCCCATTGCACGGCAACCGAGATCGGCTTGCAGCAGACCTGGCAATCCTCGATGTACTGCTGGTCGCCGCCGCTCAGGTCCAGGGTCAGCGTGATCCACTCCCCGCAGTACGGGCAGGCGATATCCATAAAGCGTTCCGGGTCGGACATGACACTTCCTCAAGCGGCGGGCCAACGGTGGCGGGCAGCCGGTGGCTGGACATCACGGCCGCGCACCGATGCAGTGTACGGACGACCTGCCGAATGCGAGCCCCGGCAGCGTCGGTTCGGCGCCCACCTGCCCGGCGGGCTCAATCGACCGGGACATCGTACGCGGTCTCCGGCGTCGGTTCGGGCCGGTAGGTGAAATGCCACCACTCCATCGGATAGTTGGCAAACCCCTCCGCGGCCATGGCGCGCACCAGGTGTTGGCGATGCAGGCGCTGCGTGTCGCTGATCTCGGGTGACTGGGTATGCGCACGCGCATCGAAGTAGTCGAAGCCGGTGCCCATATCCACCGGCCGGCACGCACCACGGCGGCAATCGAGCAAGCCCAGGTCGAGTGTCGCCCCGCGGCTATGCCCGGAGGTTTCGGCGATGTAGTCGCCCAGCAGCGCACGCTTGTCCACGCGCGGGTAGTACTGCGCCTTGGTCGATTGATCCTGCAGGTCCGCTGCCCAGGCCACGAATGCCTGCACCGCCCGCACCGGCCGATAGCAGTCGAACACCTGCAGACGATAGCCATCGGCCTCGAGCGTGCGCGCCACCCGCGCCAGGGCCTGCGCGGCAGGACGCAGCAGGTAGCAGGTTGGCGCCAGATATCCCGGCACCACGCGCCCGGTGAAGTTATTGGTGCCCGCATAGCGCATGTCCACCGCAATCTCCGGTGCAAGCTGCCGCACATCGACCAGCCCGGCTTGTGCGGTGGTGGTGGCCGGGGACGATTGAACGTTTTCCGCCAGCACGCCGCAGGACAGCGCAGCGATCAACATGCCCGCGCACCAGGCGATCTCTCGCTTCAGCTCGCGCACGATCCTGGTTTGCATGGGTGTACCCATTGCCTGTCCTCCGCCCGAGCCGGGCCTGTCCACGTTGCACATCAGAGTATTGCTTCGCCAAGGCCAGCCCGCACGCTGCCTGGCCTTTGCTGACTACAAACCAGCAGCATCGGTCCAATCCACGGCAGCATCTGCGGCCGGCGACGGACGCAGCGATGCGGGTGGCCTGGTCAACGCAAACAGAATGCGCAGATCTTCCGCATCCACGCTGGTAGCGCTAGTGCCGCGATAGTGATGATGAAAGGCCTGCAGCGTGGCCGCAGGATCGTCGATGCTGTAGCCCAGCAGCGCCAGTGCCTGCCAAGGGTCGAAGCCTGGCGGCGCGGGCGGTGCATCGGCGGCGGGCCAGCGGCCGAAGCCGGCATCGGCCAGCCGTTTCCACGGAAACAGCGGGCCGGGGTCGTTCTTGCGGGTCGGGGCGACATCTTCGTGACCGACGATCTGGGTACGCGGAATGCGCAGGCGCATGCACAGGTCCTCCAGCAGGATCAGCAGGCTGTCGATCTGCGCGGGCGCGAACGGCTCGCTGCCGTCGTTGTCCAGTTCGATGCCGATCGAGGCCGAATTGATGTCGGTGATGGTGCCCCAGCGGCCGGCGCCGCCGTGCCAGGCGCGCTGCCCGTCGGCAACCAGCTGATAGCGCCGCCCGTCCTCACCGATCAGGTAGTGCGCACTCACCCGCCCGCCGGCGTTGCGCCCGCGCAGCGTGCTCAGGCTCTGCTGCACCGAGTGCTGATCGGTGAAGTGCAGCACGATCAGGATCGGTCGCCGCGCATCGTAGTTGGGCGAGGGAACCCACTGCGCCAGGGGATTGCGCTGCGGTGCGTGCGCGCAGGCACCGAGCGACAGCGCGAGCGCACACACCGCTGCACGCAGCAAGGCCGATGACGACGGATGGAAGGTTGGCGACACCGGTCTCTCCTTCAATAGGTACCCAGGCCTGCACTGTCTTAAATTTCAACGGTACTGCCATGGCTGGGCCATTATCCGCCGAGTTGTCGACTGCGCGGTGGGTTGCACGATGCGCGGCGTTGAAGTGCACGACGCTCGTCACGTCTGCGGATCGCCTCACCGCCGGCACTGCCCAAGGCGCAGCGGCTAGGCCATTTGCTGCATGCCGTCGGCGGCATCCTGCGTGCGCACTGCGCGTACACTGACGATCTTCATCGCAACGGCGGCTGTCGTGGCCAGGACCGCATCGCGCAGGCAGCTGCCGTGTCTTCCGCCCGCGTCTGTGCGCAGTCGTCTTTCCATTCGCTAGAGCTTTCGATGCCATCGCCGCGCCGCCTGCTGACATTGCTGTGGATCGCACTTGCCCTGCCTTGCGGTGCGGCGCCTTCGGCTGCCAGCGAGCCAGCTACCCAGGACGCGCCCTTCGCCGTCGACGATGCGCAGTTGACGCCGGAACACTGGATACGGCGCAGCGCACAGGCGCAGTTGCCGCTGCTGGACGCGGCGCAGGTCGCGGCCTTCAACGCGCAGCTGCTGCGTGAGGATGCCTCGATGCAGGATCTGGCGCAGCTGCCCACGGCCATGTCGGCAGATGCGGTGCGCGCGCGGATCCAGACGTTGTCTGCGGCGCCAACGCGTGTGCTGTACGACGTACAGGGGCGTCCCCTTGCGGCGAGCCGCCTGGCCGAGCTGCAGCAGACATTGGCGCTGGATGCACTTGCGCCGCAGGTCGCCCCGCATTTTGCGCTGGTGGTCCGGCGCGCGGCATTACGTACGTTTCCCACCACGCAACGCGTGTTCACCGATCCGGACGATCACGATATCGATCGCTTCCAGGAATCGGCGCTCTACCCCGGCACGCCGGTGGCCGTGTTGCATACCAGCGCCGATGGCGCATGGCGGTTCGTGCTTGCATCCAACTATGCCGCCTGGATTGCGGCCGACCGCATTGCCGAGGGCAGCCGCAGCCAGGTGCTGGACTATGCACAAGCCGATGCGCGCCTGGTCGTCACTGGTGCCCGCGTGCAGACCGCGTACACGCCGGAGCTCCCTGCCGTCTCGGCGCTGCCGCTGGACATGGGCAGCAGCCTGCCGCTGCGCAACGACTGGGCGCCGCAGCAGCCGGTCAACGGACAGTTGCCGGTTGCGGCGCATGTGGTGCAGCTTCCGATACGCGGCGACGATGGCCGCCTGCAACTGGTGCCGGCGCTGGTGCCGCGTGGCGCCGATGTCCACCTTGGTGCGTTGCCGGCCACCCCTGCGGTACTGCTCCGGCAGGCCTTCAAGTTCCTGGGCGAGCGCTATGGCTGGGGCAACGATTACGATGCGCGCGATTGCAGCGGCTTCGTGCTGGATGTCTACCGCAGCCTGGGCATTGCGCTGCCGCGCAACACCGGCGACCAGGCGCGCAGCCCGGTGCTGCGCGCCGTTGCCTTCGACGCGCGCGCAGCGCGTGCGCAGCGTTTGCAGCAGCTGGCACGGCTGCGCATCGGCGACCTGATCCATATCCCCGGTCACGTGATGCTGGTGATCGGGCAGGAGCACGGCAGCCCGTGGGTGATCCACGATGTGTCCGGTGCCAGCTACCGCGGCAGCGATGGCCGCGTGCAGCGCGCCGCACTGAACGGCGTGTCGGTCACGCCATTGCTGCCCTTGCTGGCCACCGATGGCAGCCCCTTCATCGACCATATCACGCGCATCCAGCGCATCGCACCGATCGGTTCCCCATGAAGATCACCGGCTTCCGTCTGGGCATGCTGCGCGTGCCGCTGAACACCCCATTCAAGACTGCGCTACGCACCGTACAGGCGATCGAGGATGTGGTGGTGGTGCTGCAGACCGACGGCGGCCATCTCGGCTATGGCGCGGCGCCGGCCACCGCGCCGATCACCGGCGATACGCACGGCAGCATCATCGCCGCCATCACCCACTGCATCGGCCCGCGCCTGATCGGCCAGGAGGTGGCCGATCTCAATCGCCTCTGCGGGCTGGTCCAGCATGCGCTGGAGCGAAACACCAGCGCCAAGGCCGCCGTGGAGATCGCGCTGTACGACCTGTGGGCCCAGTCCTTCGGTGCGCCGCTCTACCGGGTGCTCGGCGGCGGTACGCCGCGTATCACCACCGACATCACCATCAGTGCCGACAGCATCGAGGTCATGGTCGCGCATGCGCAGTCGGCACTGGCACGCGGCTATGCCGCCTTGAAGATCAAGGTCGGCAAGGACAGCGCCTCGGATGTGGAACGCGTCAAGGCCATCCATGCGGCAGTCGATGGGCGCGCAGCCCTACGGCTGGACGCCAACCAGGGCTGGACACCGAAACAGGCGGTACGCAACATGCGCAGTCTGGAAGATGCCGGCATCGTGCTGGAGCTGCTCGAACAGCCGGTCAAGGCGGCCGATATCGACGGGCTGGCCTTTGTCACCGCGCATATCGATACCCCGGTGATGGCCGACGAAAGCGTGTTCTCCCCGTCCCAGGTGATCGACCTGCTCCAGCGCCGCGCTGCCGACATCGTCAACATCAAGTTGATGAAGACCGGTGGGCTGTCCAATGCGATCCGCATCGCCGACATCGCCGCGCTGTACGGCGTGCCATGCATGATCGGCTGCATGATCGAATCCAGCGTCAGCGTGGCCGCCGCCGTGCATCTGGCGGTGGCCAAGGCCGACAGCATCACCCTGGCCGATCTGGATGCGCCGGCGTTGGGGCAGTTCGATCCCACCGAGGGCGGCGTGCGGTTCGATGAAGCGCAGATCCACGTCGACGATGCGCCCGGCCTGGGCATCGGTCGCATCCGCGGGCTGGAGCTGTTGCCGCAGTCGCCGTAGCGATCACTCAACCGTGCGGTCAATCGGCAGCCGGCACCGGCGCTCGGCAGCCGGCATTCGAACATGGCGGTATCTGGTCGCGATGGCGCGCTGCACGATGCTCAGGCCCGTGAGGTGTGGAGCACATCGGTGCTAGCTGGCGAGTGTTCGCCCGACATTCCGCTGCCTGGCGCACCGTGCCACCGCCCCACCCCGCAGTGCGTGCCGATGGAGGTCGACACACGCACCTGGAACCTCCTCGCGGCCCGCCTCGCTTCACAGCGACTTGCGCAGGTGCAGCAGCAATGCGCCACAGGCGCGCATTGCTGGGTACAGTAGCCATCGGCGAGAGCTACACGCCGCCAACGATCTCGCCAAAGCCGCGCTATCAACAGCAGCAAGGTGCCTGGCGTCCTCTCAGCTCAATCGTTGCCCCGGAGACTGCATGCATCTGGCCACCCTGTTGCGATCCACCCTGTTGATGACGCTGGCCCTGTGCAGCGGCGCTGTCGTCGCAGGCGCGCCGGTTCAGGCGCTGCAGCAGGCGCGCGCGCTCATCGTGGTGACCACCCCGGACTGGAACAGCACGCAGGGCCGACTGCAGACCTTCACCCGTGTGGACGGCCGCTGGCAGCCGGCTGCAGCGGGATTTGCAGTCGCACTCGGACGCCATGGCAGTGCCTGGGGCGACGGCCTGCACCCGGCGCAGCCGCAAGGCCCGCAAAAGCGCGAAGGCGACGGCCGCAGCCCGGCCGGAGTGTTCGCCATCGGCCCGGCCTTTGGCTACGCCACGCGCATCGACAGCGCCATGCCGTACCAGGCGATGACCGCCACCCATTACTGCATGGATGTGCCTGCCTCGCCGCTGTACAACCGCATCGTCGATGCGGCGCAGGTCGGAGTAGCGGCGGTGGCCGGTTCCACCGAGCCGATGCGGCTGGACCTGCGCACCCAGGGCGATGGACGTTACCGCGAAGGCTTCGTCATCGCGCACAACCCCGATGGCGTCGCCGGGCGCGGCAGCTGCATCTTCGCGCATCTGTGGCGCAGCCCGGGCCAGGTCACGGCCGGCTGCACCGCGATGGATCCTGCCGACATGCAACGCCTGCTCGCGTGGTTGAAGCCCGCCGACCATCCCTTGTTCGTGCTGTTGCCGCGCGCCGAGTACGCGCGCCTGCAATCGCAATGGCAGCTGCCGGCCCTGGACGAGGCCGCGCCATGAGCACGCCCGCCCCGGCGGCCGATGCCACCGGCCTGGTCCGCGCCGTCAGCCGCTGGCAGATCGTCGGGCTGTCGATCAACGATGTGATCGGCAGCGGCATCTATCTGTTGCCCGCCGCCACTGCCGCCCTGCTCGGTCCGATGAGCCTGTGGGCGGTGATGCTGGCCGGCCTGGCCGTGGCCCTGCTGGTGGTGTGCTACGCGCAGGCGGCCAGCTATTTCGACACGCCGGGCGGCAGCTATCTCTACACGCGCGAAGCGTTCGGGCCGTTCGTCGGATTCCAGATCGGCTGGATGATCTGGCTCACCCGCATCAGCTCGGCCGCGGCGCTGAGCAACGGTCTGGCCGATGCGGTTGCACGCTTCTGGCCAACGGCGTCCACCGACACCTGGGCACGCCTGCTGGTGGTGGTTGGGTCGCTGGGTGTGCTCACCGCCATCAACGTGATCGGCGTGAAGTCGGCCGCGCGCACCGGCATCGCCCTGGTGATCGGCAAGCTGGTGCCGTTGCTGCTGTTCGTGGCGATCGGCCTGTTCTACGTGGATTGGTCGTGGGCCTTTGCCGGCACGTCGCCGGACCTGCGCGACCTGGGCAATCTCGGGGAGGCGGCCTTGCTGCTGCTGTTCGCCTACGCGGGCTTCGAAAACATTCCCGCCGCCGCCGGCGAATACCGCAACCCGCGTCGCGATGTGCCGTTCGCACTGATCACCATGATCGTCACCGTGACCCTGATCTATGCCGCGGTGCAGGTGGTGGCACAGGGCACGCTACCCAACCTGGCGGCATCGCCCACGCCCCTGGCCGATGCCGCCAGCGGCTTCGGTGGCGAAGCGCTGGCACTGATCCTCACCGTGGGTGCCACCATCTCCATCCTGGGCACCACCAGCAACACGGTGATGCTGGGGCCGCGCTTCCTGTTCGCACTGGCCAGGGACGGCTATGGCCCGGCGTTCCTGGCACGCGTGCATCCGCGCTTCCACACCCCCGCTGCGGCCGTATTGACCCAGGGCGTGTTGTCGCTGGCGCTGGCGTTGTCGGGCTCGTTTACCCAGCTGGCATTGCTGTCGATGGTCACGCGCCTGTTCGCCTATATCGGCACTGCCGCGGCGGTGATCGTGCTGGCACGCCGCTACCGGCAACGCACCGATACCTTGCGCTTGCCCGGCGGCCCGGTGATCCCGGTTGCCGCCGTGCTGTTGTCGCTGGGCCTGCTCGCCAGCGCCAGCTGGCAGAACCTGGCAGCTGCCGGTGTGGCGTTGCTGGTGGGCTGCGTGTTCTATCTGTTCCCGCGCAAGCCAGCCTGAAAGTTTCGCAGTGCGCTCGCGTCGCGCTCACGCACGCCTAACCGCGAACGCCCAACGCTGCGTGCATCACCTGCACGGGAGCTTGCGATGAAACTGCGCCGCGTCTACAGCACACCAAATCTCGAAAGTGCACAACGCGTATTGCAGTGCGCGCGCAGCGCCGGCATCGACAACGAGGCGTTGTCGCTGATCGCACGCTCGGATATCGAACTGCACGATGTGCCGGACGAACGCAAGGAGGCCAAGACCGATTTCGTGCCTGCCGCGGCGCGCGGGGCGGCGACCGGTGGAGCCGCCGGCCTGGTGGCAGGTCTGGTTGCCGTGGCAGTGCCGCCGATCGGCCTGACCCTGGCCGGCGTCGGCGTGATGGCACTGGCCGGTGCGTTGGTCGGCAGCTGGTCCTCGGCACTGGTTGGCGCCACCGTTCCCGATCCGGTGCGTCGCCAGTTCGAAGACGAAATCGAAGCCGGTCGTGTGCTGGTGGTCATCGATGCCGACGAACAGGCCCTGCAATCGGCCGAACCGGCGCTGCTGGCTGCCGGCGCCAAACCATTGCCCTACGAGGCCGCGTCCTCGTCAGTGTAACTCGTCGGCGGTACGACACTTCACGATTCGTGCGCGTGCGCACACCGACGTTGATCACATCCTCACCTGGCGTGCCATGCCGTTAACACCTGGACACCTAAGTTGATTCGTACACTCGAACGACGGAGACGCGCATGAACGTGCCGTACCAGATTCCGGGCCGCGCACCGGAGGAAGACCGCAGCCAGAACGTATCGACTTACTGGCGCGAGCGCTTTACCGAAGAGCCGTATTACACCGAAGGCGATCGCTACGAGGATTACGAAGGCGCCTACCTGGCCGGCCACGAGGCGCGCATCCGCGACAACGCACGCGCTTACGACCAGGTGGAGGCCGAGTTGCATCGCGATTGGGAAGCCAAGCGCGGCACATCGTCATTGAGTTGGAGCAAGGCGCGCCATGCGGTCAAGCGCGCCTGGGAAAACGCAGCCGATTTCGTCGGTGGCGACCACCCGCCCAAGCGCTGATACAACAACGCCACCGTCGAGGTGGCGTTGCTGTCGGTGCAGCGCGCCCGGATGTTCAGTCCAGCGCCGGCGGCACTGCACGGGTCGCTTGCGAGCTCGCCGAGACTTCCATTGCATCGCGCGTATTTTTCTGCACTGCCACCGCACCGAACAGGCTTAGCGCGTAAGCCATCGCATAGAAGCCTTTTTCGCTCAGCAGCAAGGTGGCGTTGAACAGACCGATGGTCAGCAGGACCAGCGCAATGATCAGCGAAAACCAGCAGATGGCGTAATACAAGCCAGTGACCGGGATGCCGTCGACGCGATCACGCACGCTCTTCTGCAAGGACACCGATGCGAACAGGCCAAACAACAGCAAGGTGAAGTAGTAGCCCTTTTCGTTGAGCAACATCTGCGCATTCCACAGCCCGATCAGGTATGCGGCGCTGCCCAGCAGCAAGGCGACCCAGGATGCGGCGACGAACGCAGACGAGGTTTTTTGCATGGCCATGGAAACTCCTTTTCATGGTGATATTTGATGTGTGAACGACGATGTGAGACGCGTCCGCCCTGCCGAGAGTGATCTGCGACAAGGGTGGCCCCGGCCGCGTCGTGTAAGGTACTTGAAAACCCAACGCGGAACACGTTGCGGGAGGGCTGCAGCGTGGCCGTGCCCATCCCCTGGAGGACCCCATGTCTGTCCGACGTCTGCTTGCCTTGGCCTGCTCGGCCACTCTGTTTGCCACCGGTGCCGCTCTGGCCGAACCGGCAGCCGCCCCCGCGGCATCGATTCCCAAGGCGCAATGGCCGTTCCAGGCCACCACTGTCGCCGACTTCGATCAACCCTGGGCAATGAGCTTCCTGCCCGACGGCACCTTGCTGGTCAGCGAAAAACGCGGCGCACTGATGCGTCTGGACACCAAGACCATGCGCAAACGCGCCATCACCGGCGTGCCCACTGTCGCCTATGGCGGGCAGGGTGGCTTTGGCGATGTGGTGCCCCATCCCAAGTTCCGCGAGAACGGCTTGGTGTACATCAGTTACGCAGAACCCGGCCAGAACAACACGCGCGGCGGCGCCGTCGCCCGTGCCAAGCTCACCCTCGATGCCAACGGCGGCGGCGCGTTGACCGGCCTGCAGGTCATCTGGCGGCAGGTTCCCTATGTGAGCGGCAATGGTCACTTCGGCCACCGGATCGCGTTCGGTAAAGACGGCAAACTGTGGATTACCTCCAGCGAACGCCAGCGATTCGATCCCGCCCAGGACATGAAGTCCAACCTCGGCAAGCTGATCCGATTGAACGACGACGGCAGCGTCCCGGCAGACAACCCGTTCGCCGCACAAGGCGGCGTGGCTGCGCAGGTCTGGTCGCTAGGCCATCGCAACCTTCTCGGCATCGCCTTCGATGCCAAGGGCCAGTTGTGGGAACACGAGATGGGGCCGGCCGGCGGCGATGAACTCAATCTGATCCAGCGCGGCGCCAATTATGGCTACCCGATCGTGTCCAACGGCGATCACTACGATGGCCGGCCGATTCCCGACCACAATACCCGGCCCGAATTCGCTGCTCCCAAGATCAGCTGGACGCCGGTGATTTCGCCGGCTGGCTTTGTGATCTACAACGGCAAGCAATTTCCGGCATGGCGCGGCAGTGGCTTCATCGGCGGGCTGTCGTCGATGGCGCTGGTGCAGGTCTCGCTCGGCGATCAGCCGAGCGAAGTGGCCCGTTACGACATGGGCGCGCGCATTCGCGAGGTGGAACAAGGCCCCGATGGTGCGCTGTGGTTGCTCGAAGACGAAGCCAGCGGCAGCACCGGGCGCCTGCTCAAGCTGACACCCAAGAGCAAGGCCGCAGTCGAAAACGACGCGTAAGCATGCGTGAGTGAGCAAGTGCGGCCTTGCTGCGAGCCCTGCGCTCGCACAAGGCCGCATCCAGGCGTCAAGCGGTGCCGCTCAGGCGTTGAGCAGTTCGAATGCCACCGCCTCGCCACTCTTGGCCGATGCGCAGACCCACACATCGAACAGACCCGGCTCGGCGCCGGAGACGCCCTTTGGATTGGTGAATGCCAGCGCGTCGCGGGTGAGGGTGAACACCACCTCCGTGCTCTCACCGGGCTGCAGCAACACCTTGCGGAACCCCTTGAGTTCGCGCACCGGTCGCACCCGGCTGGCCACCCGATCGTGCACGTACAACTGCACGACCTCTTCGCCGGCAACCCGGCCAGTATTGGTCACGCGCGTGGTGATGGTCAGTGTGTCGCCCCAGCCCAGCTGCGCGGTGCTCAACTGCGGCTGCGCATACGCGAACGTGGTGTAGCTCAGCCCATGGCCGAACGGATACAGCGGCTCGTTGGGCATCTCGCGCCAGCGCGCCTTGTACTCGGACAGGGTCGGCAATTCGGGACGACCGGTACGCAGATGATTGTAGAAATACGGCTGCTGCCCGGTGACCTGCGGAAAGCTGATCGGCAGGCGTGCGGATGGGTTGTAGTCGCCGAACAGCACATCGGCCACGCCGGTACCGGTCTGGGTGCCCAGATACCAGGTCACCGCAATCGCCTGCGCATCGCGTACCGCACCGCTCAGCGCCAGCGCGCGCCCGTTGCGCAGCAGCACCACCACCGGCGTGCCGGTGGCGGCAACGGCTTCGGCCAGCGCCTGTTGCGCCGGCGGCAGGGTGATCTCGGTACGCGACTGCGCTTCGCCACTGAAGCGCTGCGGCTCGCCCAGCGCCAGCACCACCACATCGGCGGCCTGTGCGGCGTCGATGGCCGCGGAAATCCCACCCGGCAATGCCTCTTCCAGGCCGCAGCCCGGCACAACGCTCAGATAGTCGGTACCCACCACGGCGCGCACGCCCTGCTCCAGGGTCACATAGCGCGCCTTGTCGCCGAATAGCGTCCAGCAGCCTTCGATGTTGTCGCGGTCCTGCACGAACGGCCCGATCAAGGCGATGCGCTGCCCGCTCTTCTTCAACGGCAGCACCGCCTCGTCGTTCTTCAGCAACACGATCGAGCGCCGCGCCGCATCGCGCGACAGCGCGTCGTGCGCCGGCAGATGGGCGGTATCGGCTTCGCGCGCCGGGTCCAGCGAACGGTACGGGTTGTCGAACAGGCCGATCGCCTCCTTCAGCTGCAGGATCCGCCGCACGCTGGCATCCAGCGCGGCCATCGGCACCTCGCCGCTTTCCACCAGCGACGGCAGGTGCGCGGCATAGAAGCCGCTCTGCATGCTCAGGTCCAGCCCGGCCAGGAACGCCTTCTTGGTCGCGTCGCGCTCGTCGGCGGCATAGCCGTGCGCGATCAGCTCCATGTCGGCGGTGTAGTCGGAGATCACCACGCCCGGGAACTGCCATTGTCCACGCAGGATTTCGGTGAGCAACTCGTGGTTGGCGCTGGCCGGCACGCCGTTGATGTCGTTGAACGAGGACATCACCGTCAGCGCACCGGCATCGAATGCCGCCTTGAACGGCGGCAGATGCACATCGCGCAGTGTCTGCGGTGCAATGTCCACGGTGTTGTATTCCATGCCCGCAGCCACCGCGCCATAGGCGGCGAAGTGCTTGGGCGTGGCCAGCAGGCAATCGTCGGCGGTCAGGTCGCTGCCCTGGAAGCCGCGCACGCGCGCGGCGGCGAACGCCATGCCCAGCACCACGTCTTCGCCGGCGCCTTCGGCGCCACGGCCCCAACGCTGGTCGCGGGCGATGTCCACCGCCGGCGCGTAGGTCCAATGCAGGCCGGCGGCGGTGGCCTCGATCGCGGTGGCGCGCGCGGTGCGCTCGGCCAGCTCCGGCTCGAAGCTGGCCGCCTCGCCCAGCGGGATCGGGAACACCGTGCGCATGCCGTGGATCACGTCGGCGGCCAGGATCACCGGGATGCCGAGGCGACTCTCTTCCACCGCGACCTTCTGGATCTGCACGCCCAGCGCAGCGCCCACGCCGTTGAACAGCGAGCCGACCCGGCCCTCGCGCACCTGCTGCAACACCTCGTCGGCATTGCGGACGTTGGCTTCGGGATTCACGTCCGGCGCGAACGGCCGCACCATGTCGGCGAACACACCCAACTGTCCGACCTTCTCTTCGACGGTCATCCGGGCAATCAGGGTTTCGATGCGATCAGCTGCCATGAGATCCTTGAGAAAACGTTTACATGGCCGGCAATTCTAGCCTGCTGCGCCCGCCGGGGTGCAAGTCTTGAAAGCCGGGATTCGGGATTCGGGAGTTGTAGAGGCCGGTTGCAGGCAGGGTGTGCGCCAGAGCGGCGCTCGGTGCCCGCGACTCCAGATCCTCGCATGCAGCCAATTGCCAGGGCGGTTGGCGACAATCAGGCCGCCCGCTCCCGTTCGATGATGACGCCCACCGCCTGCGCACCGCGCACCGCGCCAGGCTTGCTCAGCTTCAGCCGCAGCCACTGCACGCCGAATTCGTCCAGCACGATTGCCGCGCAACGCTCGGCCAGGGTCTCGACCAGCCCGAAGTCCGAGCCCTGCACGAACTCGATCAGCCGCTTGCTCACCGCCTTGTAGTTCAGGGTATCGGCAATGTCGTCGCTGGCCGCCGGAATGCGGTTGTCGAAGCCCATCTCCAGATCGAACCGCAGCGTCTGGCGAATCCGCCGCTCCCAGTCGTAGATGCCGATCAGCGCATCGATTTCCAGGCCTTCAATAAACACTTTATCCATGGGGAGCCGAGATTGGGGATTGGGGATTGGGGATTGGGGATTGGTCAGAGCGTAACGGCACTGCGGAACCGGCTTCTACCAATCCCCAATCCCCACTCCCGAATCCCGCGTCGCCGCCAACGGCGGCAGGCTCGCCATATCCCAGCGCGGCGTCACATGCACCGAAGCGTCCACGTGCTCGCCGGCTTGCAGCCGCAGTGCGCCGGCGAAGGCGATCATCGCGCCGTTGTCGGTACACAGCGCCGGACGCGGGAAGCAGACCCGGCCACCACGGCGCCGCGCGGCCTCCTGCAGCTGCGCACGCAGGCGCTTGTTGGCACCCACCCCGCCGGCCACCACCAGCGTGTTGCAGCCGGCCGCGTCCAGCGCGCGCAGGCACTTGATCGCCAGCGTCTCCACCACCGCATCCTCGAACCCGCGCGCGATGTCCGCGCGCGTGGTGTCGGACTGGTCGCTGCCGCGCCAGGCCAGCAGCACCTGGGTCTTGAGCCCGCTGAAGCTGAAATCCAGGCCGGGCCGGTCGGTCATCGGCCGGGCGAACGTGTAACACCCCGGCGTGCCGGTCTCGGCCAGCGCCGCCAGCTGCGGGCCGCCCGGATACGGCAGGCCCATCATCTTGGCGGTCTTGTCGAAGGCTTCGCCGGCCGCATCGTCCAGGGTTTCGCCCAGCACTTCGTAGCTGCCCAGCGCCTTGACCGACACCAGCTGGGTATGTCCGCCGGACACCAGCAGCGCCACGAACGGCGGCTGCGGCGGGTCGTCTTCCATCAGCGGCGCCAGCAGATGTCCTTCCATGTGGTGCACGCCAATCGCCGGCACATCCAGCGCCCACGCCAGCGAGCGCGCCACCCCGGCGCCGACCAGCAGCGCGCCCACCAGGCCGGGACCGGCGGTGTAGGCCACTCCGTCCAGTTCGTCGATGCGCAGGCCGGCCTCGGCCAGGGTCTGGCGGATCAGCGGCAGCAGCTTGCGCACGTGGTCGCGGCTGGCCAGCTCCGGCACCACGCCGCCGTATTCGGCATGCAGCGCGATCTGGCTGTACACCGCATGGGCGCGCAGCGCCGGCACGCCGGTCAGGGCGGTGTCGTAGACCGCCACACCGGTCTCATCGCATGATGATTCGATCCCAAGGACTTTCACGGCAGCTCGGCTGGTAAACGTGTGCGGGCATTTTCGCAGCTTTTGCGCTGCGCAGATCGGCCCGCCTGCAGCGGCCGCGCTGGCGTACCCGCCGCCTGGAAATGCGCGCCGGCGCACGCTCTGCCGGGCCGCTCCCGGCAACTTTCGCCAGGGACTTGCAGGCCGCCTGCAAGTCGTTATAATGCGCGGCTCGCCGGGGCGACCCGGAAATTCCGTCACGCGAGTCCGCTCGCACCCGCCCGGGGCTCCCGGACGGAAATCTCATTATCTGGAGAACCCATGCCCAGCGTTAAAGTCCGCGAGAACGAGCCCTTCGAATTTGCGCTCCGCCGTTTCAAGCGCACCTGCGAAAAAGCCGGCGTGCTGGCCGAGACCCGCAAGCGCGAGTTCTATGAAAAGCCGACCCAGGAGCGTAAGCGCAAGGCTGCCGCTGCCGTGAAGCGTCAGCTGCGTCGTTCCTCGCGCGACGTCACCAAGCGCCAGCGCTTGTACTGATCGAACGCGGTTCCTTGCCGCCGGGTCTGCGCTGTAGGCGCGACCCGACCGGATCGAACCCAAGAGCCGGCACGCGCGAGCGTCGCCGGCTTTTTGTATTGGTTCGCGGCCATCCTGCCAGCGCAGTCCACGCGACACCACACCGTCGCCGGATCCGGTGTCGCCTCACATCCCTGCCGCCACCTTCGCCTGCCGAGGCGCGTGGCACCCGTTCACCTGCAACCCAGGAGTTACCCCATGCCCCTCAAGCAGCAGCTTACCGATGACATGAAGGCCGCGATGAAGTCCGGCGACAAGCACAGCCTGGGCGTGATCCGGCTGATCAACGCCGCGATCAAGCAGAAGGAAGTGGACGAGCGCATCGAGATGGACGATGCCGCCGTCATCGCCGTGCTCGACAAGATGGTCAAGCAGCGCAAGGACTCGGTCACCCAGTACGAAACGGCCGCGCGCGAGGACCTGGCGCAGATCGAGCGCGAGGAAATCGTGGTGATCGAGCGTTACCTTCCGGCCAAGATGGGCGAAGCCGAGATCGTGGCGGCCATCCAGGCCGCCATTGCGCAGACCGGCGCCAGCGGCCCCGCCGACATCGGCAAGCTGATGGGCGCGCTCAAGCCCAAGCTGGCCGGCCAGGCCGACATGGGCCTGGTCTCGACCCTGGTCAAGCAGCACCTGGCAGGTTGATCGATGCCCTGGCGCAGGACCCTGCGCCGGGGCCGTGGCACGACGACGGACGATGCACCGTCGTCGCTGCACAGCCGCCGTGGTGCTGACCAGGCGGCCGTCGGTTGAAGGTTGACCTGCAGGAATGTCGCATCGGTACGCGCCGACTGCTCGACCTGCCGGAACCGCCACGCACTGCGCGTCTGCGCCACCATGCACGAAGGTGGGACACAGCAGCCGTATCGCACTTGCACTCGCGCGCTGCCCATGGCGGCGCCACGCTGCCCGCCGCATGCGTGCTTTCACCCGTCCTTCGATGCGGCCCTGCTAGAACAGCGGCGTCAGCGCAGCCGTGGGCAAGGTCTTCCCGCATACCGACCTCGCTCTGTCCCACCTGCGCGCACAACGGTATGCGCCCAGGATTCCCCGCCGGTGACGACGCTTTCAACCGCCTATCTGCACAAGCATGTGAGCCGTCTGCAGCGCAGCGTACCGATGGCCCTGCTGAACCGCTTTATCGAAATCGATGTCATGACGCAGGCCGCGTCGTTGTCCTTCTACGCGTTGCTGTCGCTGGCGCCGTTGCTGGTGTTGTTGCTGTGGCTGACCGCCTCGCTGTATCCGCCCGCACAGGACGCGCTGGTGCAGCAGATCGCGCAGCTGGCCGGCGATAGCGCTGCCGAAGTTGCCCAGACCATCATCCGCAATGCGACCGATCAGCCCGGCGTCGGCTCGCTGGCCGGCCTGTGGAGCACGCTGCTGCTGTTCATCGGCGCCACGGCGGTGTTTGCGCAGTTGCAGAACGCGCTGAACCTGATTTTCCGCACCGACAAGCAGCGCCTGGACGGGCTGATGGCGTGGCTGAAGAAACGCGTCTTCTCCTTCGGCGTGATCCTGGCCCTGGGCTTTTTGCTGATCGTGTCGATGATCGCCACCACGGCACTGCAGGTGGTGTTTGCGCGCCTGCCATCGGTGCTGCCGGCGGTGGGCTACGTCACCACATTGGCCCTGTATTCGCTGGCGTTCGCCTTTCTGTACCGCTACCTGCCCGATCGCACCGTCGACTGGCGGCAGGCGTTTCTGGGCGGGGTCATTACCGCGTTGCTGTTTGCGCTGGGGCGCTACGCCATCGGCGTGTACATCGCCACGGCAGCACCCGGCAGCGCCTACGGGTCGATGGGCACCTTGGTGATTCTGCTGGTGTGGATGTATTACGCCTCGGTGGTGTTCTTCGTCGGCGCATTGATCACCGCGGTGATCGACGAGCGGGTGCGCTCGCACCGCAAGTTGCGCGAAGCCGGGGTGGATCCGGAACATCCGCCGGTCATCGTGCCGCCAACCGATGCGGTGGCGGCGCCTGTGGCATCGGAGCCGCCACCGCGTAGCTGAGCTGGGCGTGCCTGCACGGTGCTGCAGCCGCGCAGGCCGGCGCCCCCCTGAAACAAGGCGGCCGCCAGCGGCTGGGATATCCTAGCGGGATGGCCCGCATCCCCGACGCATTCATCGACGAACTGCTTGCACGCACCGACATCGTCGAGGTCGTGGGCGGCCGCGTGCCGCTCAAGCGCCAGGGCAAGGAGTATTCGGCGCGCTGCCCGTTCCACGACGAACGTTCGGCCTCGTTCACGGTTTCGCCGACCAAGCAGTTCTACCACTGCTTCGGCTGCGGTGCGCATGGCACCGCGATCAGCTTCCTGATGAATTACGACCGCCTGGAATTTCTCGATGCGGTCGACGAACTGGCCAAGCGCGCCGGCATGGAGATCCCGCGCGAGACCCAGCAACGTACCCCGCAGCAGCAGGACGACAGCCGCGAGCTGTATTCGGCGCTGGAGGCGGCGGCCAAGTTCTTCCAGCGCCAGCTCGAAGGCAACCCACGCGCCACCGAGTACCTGGACGGGCGTGGCGTGGATGCGGAGAACCGTGCGCGATTCCAGATCGGTTATGCGCCCGATGGCTACAGCGCGTTGAAGGACACCCTGGGCACCGATGCGCGCCGCATGAGCGTGCTCGAACGTGCCGGGCTGTTTTCCAAGAACGACCGCGGCCATGTGTACGACAAGTTCCGCGACCGGGTGATGTTCCCGATCTTCGACCGCCGCGGCCGTGTGATCGCCTTCGGCGGCCGCATCCTGGGCGCGCCGGCCGATGGCCGCGACCCGGGACCGAAGTACCTCAATTCGCCGGAGACCGCGCTGTTCCACAAGGGCCGCGAGCTATACGGCCTGTGGCAGGTGCGCCAGGCCAACCAGAAGATCGAGCGGCTGATCGTGGTGGAAGGCTACATGGACGTGGTCTCGCTGTTCCAGTTCGGCGTCACCCAGGCGGTGGCCACGCTGGGCACGGCCACCACGCCCGAACATGCCGAGCTGCTGTTCCGCAACGCGCCGGACGTCTATTTCTGTTTCGACGGCGACAACGCCGGGCGCAAGGCCGGCTGGCGCGCGCTCGAATCGGTGCTGCCACGCATGAAGGACGGCCGCCAGGCGTTCTTCCTGTTCCTGCCCGATGGCGAAGACCCGGACACCATCGTGCGCAAGGAAGGCGCGCAGGCCTTCGATGCCCGCCTGAAACAGGCCACGCCGCTGTCGCAGTTCTTCTTCGACGAGATGTCGCGACAGATCAACCTGCACACGCTGGACGGCAAGGCGCGCCTGGCCGAACGCGCCAAGCCGATGCTGGCGCAGATTCCCGAAGGCGCGTTCGGCGATCTGATGCGGCAGGAACTGGCGCGCATGACCGGCGTAGGCGCCTCGCCCAGTTCGCCCGGCCAGAGCGTCACGCCGCAGGCACGCGTGCCCGCGCGCGTGGGTGCGCCGGTGCAGCGGCGCAGCCTGGTGCGCGCCTCCATCGCGATCCTGCTGCAGCAGCCCTCGCTGGCGATGAGCCTGGAGGGCCAACACAACTTCGCTGGCCTGCGCCTGCCTGGAATCGAGTTGTTGATGGAACTGCTGGCGCTGGTGCGGCAACGCCCCGAAATCAGTACCGGCGCGCTGTTGGAGCATTTTGCCGAACGCGAGGAACAAGCCGCCCTGCAGAAGCTGGCCGCGCAGGTGCTGCCAGGCGACGAGCAGAGCTGGGCGATCGAGTTGCACGACGCCATGGCCCAGCTCGACCGGCAACTGCTGCAGCAACGCCTGGAAGAATTGCAGGCCAAGCAACGTGCGCAAGGCCTGGACGACACGGATAAATACGAATTGCGCGAACTGCTCCGCCTGCGTCCCGGAGCACGCTGATCAGCCAGCGCCCCGCGATCACGTTACCGATACATGCCGCAGGCGGCGGCGATCAAGGCCGCGACGCGCTCACACATCCTTGAACAAGGTCCTGGCCATCGACTCGACCGACATGCCGACGGCCTCGATCTTGTCGGCATCGGCCAGCGCCGCCTGGCCGGCATGCGCAACCAACCGGTCGATCAGGTCATCGCGTGCCTGGGTGGCATCCACACTCTGCGTCTGCGGCGTCACCGGCACCGGCGTCAGCCATTCGGCGATCAATGCCTGGTAGGCGGTAGTGTGCTGATGGGCCATCTGCTCGAGAAATTGCACGATGGTGGTGGGGATGCCGGTCAGGGTGCCGTCTAGCGGCTGGTTGCTGATCTGCTGGTAGCTCACCGTGGACGCCACCGCATTGGCGATCGCCACATCGACCAACACATCGATTTCCTTGATCGGCGTGTTGCGGTAAAGCGTCTTGATCTGGCCGAGCATCGGCACGGCCCAGGCATGGGGCACGCAATCGAGCGTATTCCACAGATCGACGTTCCATCTCTGATACGGCGCGGCCCCCGCCGCTGGCGGAGGCAATGCCTGCGCGCACAGTGATGCGAACGCACCGTTGCCGGGGGTAGCGCCGGCCGTGGGGTAACAGTGCACCGCGTTGAAATTGTCCAGCTTGCCATTGGTCTTCAACCAGGCCGCCAAGGTCGGCGATAGCGCGCCACCCAGGCTATGCCCGGCGAAGATCACCGTGGCCTTGCTGCCATCCAGCGATTGCAGGAATTCCAGCAATCCCGTGTTCGGCGCCAGCGCGGAGGGGGGACTGACCATGTTGAGCAGATGCCACACGCCGGTCGCCGCTCCCATCGAGATGACCACGCTCCCCGGCTTGACTGGCTTTTTCGCGGCGACCGGAGCGGTGCCAAGCAGCGGCGCATAGCTCGTAAAGTCCACCACCGAGGAAACGTCGAAGTCTTCGGTAAACCAGTCGTAGAGCGACTCTGGATTGGTGGCGCTCAGCGCAACCACATACGCTTCGCCGATGCCGGGCATGGCGTCGGTATGGGCGACATACATCGCGTTGCCCGACAGCGACGAATTGGGCGCTTGCCAGACCTGAGGCCCCCAGACCAGCTGCCAATCGCCGATCCTGGCCTGGCAGTCGGCCGATGCCAGCGTCTGCAACAACGTGGTCTGGTAGTCCGCTTGCAGCGCTGGCTGGCTGCCCCTGCGATCGCCAACCCAGTTGGCGAGTGTGGAGAGCGCGAACGTCTGCTGATATTGGTCGTAACGCATGCAATGACTCCTTTCCCTGGCGTTGCGTGAAAACGCGAGCAAACACGAGCGCAGCGGCGGCATGCGCACTAGAATCTAGCAAGGATTCATTCGTGCGGATGTCGGTTACAGCGCACTTTCGATCTGTCGCACGGATCGAACCGGATGCTGCCACGCCCGGTGCTGGCTGACCGGTTCCGGACCGGCGCAACGGCATGCCCATGCTGGAGCCGGCGGCAATGACGCGGCGGGCGCCACACTCGCAGCAGTGAACTGACCTCTACAATGGCCGTCCGCTGGGCCGCTTCCCCTCAAGTACATACGATGATCAAACACTGGCTGGCGCGGTTGCGCATCGATCCCTTCACCCTCGCGCTGCTGTGCACGGTCACGCTCGCTTCGCTGCTGCCGGTGTCCGGTACCGCCGCTGCGGTCATGGACGATGTCACCGACGTGGCGATCGCTGCGTTGTTCTTCCTGCATGGCGCGCGGCTATCGCGCGAGGCGGTCAAGGCCGGTGCACTGCACTGGCGGCTGCATCTGGTGATCCTGGCCTGCACGTTCGTGCTGTTTCCGCTGCTCGGGCTGCTGCTCAAGCCGCTGGCGCATGTGGCGTTGACGCCGGAGCTGTACATCGGCGTGCTGTTCCTGTGCGCGCTGCCGTCCACCGTACAGTCCTCGATCGCGTTCACCTCGATGGCGCGCGGCAATGTCCCGGCCGCGGTCTGCGCAGCCTCGCTTTCCAGCCTGCTGGGGGTGTTCTTCACTCCGCTGCTGATGGGCGCGCTGGTCGGCAGTCAGGGCGCGATGGCGCATCCGGCCGAGGCGATCGGCAAGATCCTGCTGCAATTGCTGGTGCCGTTCCTGGCCGGCCATTTCTTGCGCCCGTGGATCGGTGGCTGGGTCGAACGGCATCGCGCGGTGCTGCGCTACACCGACCAGGCCACCATCCTGCTGGTGGTCTACACCGCCTTCAGCGCGTCGGTGAACGAGGGCCTGTGGCAGAAGACCCCGTTGCCTGCCCTGCTTTCGGTGATCGGCGTGGCGGCGCTGTTGCTGGCGGTGGCGATGGTCTCGATCACCTTCCTTGCGCGGCGCCTGCACTTCAGCCGCGCCGACGAGATCGCCATCGTGTTCTGCGGCTCGAAGAAAAGCCTGGCCACCGGTGTGCCGATGGCCAAGGTGATGTTCGCCGGCGGCGGGCTGGGCGCGATCGTCCTGCCGATCATGCTGTATCACCAGGTGCAGCTGATCGTCTGCGCATTCGTGGCGGCGCGGTATGCGCGCAGCGCTCCAGGCGAGCCGCAGACCAATCCCGGTGGCCATTGAAGGTAACCGCTATCGCATGGCGGTGGTCTGATCGACGACACATGGCACAGCCCACACTGCGTGCGCTGCCGCCAGCACGAGCCTGCGTCGCCATCGCCAGGCCGCTACGCCCGGCGCGACACCGGTTCGCGTTGCATGCCGGTGCCGGTTGTAAGCAGATATACAACGGTGATGACGCACTCCGACGCTGGCACAGTGCCGCTCGCTAGAGTCTTCGATCCACCTTGCTGCCGCCCCCATCGGTGATTGCCATGACGCTATCGTTCCGACGCTCTGCCCCGTCCCTGATCGCGCTGCTGGCGGTGCTGGCCACGCTCACCGCCTGCAACAAGCCCGCCACGCCGCCAGCCCAGACACAGACCAAGGCAGCCGCCACGCCGGCGCCCGCGTCCAGCATCGCCTGGCGCGAGGGCGATGTGGAAGATGCCTTCGCCGAGGCCAGGGAAAGCGGCAAGCCGATCCTGCTGTACTGGGGTGCGGCCTGGTGCCCGCCCTGCAATCGGCTGAAGGCCACCTTGTTCAAGGACCCGGCCTTCATCGCCCGCACGCAGCAATTCGTGGCAGTGCATCTGGACGGCGATTCGGAGGGCGCGCAGGCCTGGGGCGAACGCTTCGGCATCAAGGGCTACCCGACCATCATCGTGCTGCGCCCGGATCGCAGCGAGATCACCCGCCTGGCCGGCGATGCCGACAACGCGCGTCTGGCCGATGTGCTGCGGGCCGCGGCCAAGAGCACCAGCACCGCCAGGCAACTGCTCGACACTGCATTGCAGACCCCTCAGCAACTCAGCGCGGACGACTGGGCCGTGCTCGGCAACTACGCCTGGGGCACCGACGATCGGCTGGTCAAGCCAGAGCAGGCCGTGGATGTCCTCACGCGCCTGTCCAGGTCGGCGCCACAGCCGGCGCTGCAACGCAGCTTCGCCCTGGCGGCGATTACCGCAGCCAAGGAGCCGCCCGCCGCCAGCGCGGCGTCACGCACATTGCTGGAAGCGGTATTGGCCGATCCGGCAGAGGTGCGCGCCAATCTCGGCACGCTGAGCTACATGCCCGCACGGCTGGTCGCCGCTGCCAGCAGCGATGCTGGCGAACGCATCACCTTGTCCAATGCGTTGAATCTGGCGCTGGACAAGGTCTACGCCGACACCACACTGCCGATCGCCGACCGGCTCGGCACCGCGTATGCCCGGATCCAGCTGGCACGCCTGGCACAAGGCCAGCCCACTGAAACCGAGGCAAAGGGCCCGCAACCGCCGCTACCCAAGACCGTGGTCGACACCGTGAAACAACGCGTGCAATGGGCGACCGACACCGCCAGGACCGATGAGGAGCGCCAGTCCACCATCAGTACCGCTGCGGCATTGCTCGGCGAGGTGGGCGACCGCAGCGGCGCCGAACAGCTGCTGCTGGCCGAGTTGACGCGCAGCAAGACGCCTTACTACTACATGCCCGAACTGGCCGATCTGGCCGAACGACGCGGCGATAAGAAGACCGCGCTGTCCTGGCTCAGGAGGGCGTACGAAAGCGCGCAAGGACCGGCCACCCGCGTGCAATGGGGCGTGATGTATGTGGATGGCCTGATCCGGCTCAGCCCGGACGACACCGCCGGCATCGAGGCCGCTGCCACGCAGGTGATCGGCGAGCTGGCCGGGCAACCCGATGGCTACCGCCAACGCACCCGGCAACGCTTCGCCACGCTGGGCGCCACGCTGAAGACCTGGAGCAAGCAGCATCGCCAGGAAGGCAATGCGGTACTGACGCGACTGCAGCAGAAGATGCAGAGCAGCTGCGACAGCAAGAACACCAGCGACTGCGCCAGCTGGCTGAGCTGAGCCGGCAGGAGCGAGCAGCCAGCTACATCGCCAATTGAAATGGACTCACTGGCGATGGAGCGGTGGATGCCCGACGGCGCGCTCAACGGGTGTGCAAGAGCGAGATGGGGCAGGTTCCAACCACCGGCCGCATCCGCCTGACGGCTGCCTGGGTCGCAGCTCTATCGATCGCCGTGATGGCAGCAGCGGGCATTCGCTGCCGCTAACGTACCCACGGCAACAGCAGGTGGTCCACCATCAAAAACGCGAACAGCGCCATCAGATAGACGATGGAGTAGCCGAACATCTTCATCGAGAACAATTCGTCCGGCGGGTCGAGCATGCGCCAGGCGTACCAGAGGAACACCACGTTGAGCACCAGCGCACCGCCCAGGTAGAACATTCCGCTCATGCCCACCACCACCGGCAATAGCGTCACGAGCGCCAGCAGCACCGTGTACACCAGGATCTGCTTGCGCGTGTGCGGCACGCCATGGGTCACCGGCAGCATCGGGATCGCGGCCTTGGCGTAATCGGCGCGGCGAAAGATCGCCAGCGCCCAGAAATGCGGCGGCGTCCAGATGAAGATGATCAGCACCAGCAACGAGGCATTGATCCAGTCCGCGGTGGTCGGCAAGCCGGTCACCGCAGCCCAGCCGAGCATCGGCGGCGTGGCGCCGGCCAGACCGCCGATCACGATGTTCTGCGAGGTCGCGCGTTTCAGGTAGACGGTGTAGATCACCGCGTAGCCGATCAGCGAGGCGAAGGTCAGCACTGCGGTGATCACATTCACCCACACCACCAGCAGGGTCATGGAGATCACGATCAGCGCGCCGGCGAACACCAGCACCTGCCACGGCCGCACCTTGCCCACCACCAGCGGACGCCACGAGGTACGCGCCATCTGCGCGTCGATCTTGGCATCGAGCAATTGATTGATCGCCGCCGCCGCCGAGGCGGCCAGCCAGATACCCAGGAAGCCCAGTGCGCCGGTGCGCACCTGCACCCAGGTCGGCATGCCGGGAATGGCCAGGAACATGCCCACCAGCGCGGTGAACACGATCAGTGCCACCACCTTGGGCTTGGTCAGATCCCAGTAATCGCGTGCGCTGACGGCCATGCTCACTCCGGCGCGCGCAACCGCGCCAACAGGGAGACCAGCACGAACAGCAGCGCCACCGCGCCGCCGTTATGCAGCACCGAGACTTCCAGCGGCAGCGCCAGCTTGACGTTGAGCATGCCCAGTGTCACCTGCACGGCCACCAGCAATGCCAACGCACCTGCCCACACCCGCATGCCCGGCGAGCGCGACAACCGCCACGCCAGCCACCACAGGTATAGCGCAGTGGCAATCGCCCATAGCCGGTGCGCCATCTGGATGGCGATGCGCGCCGCACCATCGAGCACGCCGCCTTCGTAATCCACGCCGATACCGCGCCACAGCGTGAAGCCTTCGCGGAAGTCGTGCGGCGGCCACCACTGGCTGACGCAGCGCGGGAAATTGTCCGCCGACCAGCTGCCGCCGCCGCACGCCAGCGCCGCGTAGTTGGCGCTGACCCAGCCACCGAGCGCGATCTGCAGGCCCAACACCGCCACGCCCAGGCGCAGCAGCCATTTCAACCGCGAGGCGTCGGCCAGCGTGATCGGCAGGTGCGTAGCGCGCCAGGCCATCCACACCAGCAGCGAGAACATCAGCATGCCGCCGAGCAGATGGCCCATCACCACGATGGGCTTGAGCAGCAGCGTCACCGTCCACATGCCCAGCAGCGCCTGGAAGATCACCACCGCCAGCGTCAGCACCGCCGCGCGCGCCAGGTCGATGTTGCTCCAGCGCAAGGCCGCCAACAGCAGGATGGCTTCGCCGGCCAGCGCCACGCCCATCGCCAACCCATGCCAGCCGGACATGTACAGCGGGATCGACAACGCCACCAGCACCGCGGCCGAAACGACCTGGGCTATCCCCATGCGACGGCGGCGCGCGGCCAGTAGCGTCAGCACCAGCACCTCCACTCCCAGCGCCCCGGCCAGGAAGCGGTGCACCTGCTCACGCCAGGCCTTGTGCGACTCCAGCGGCCGGATCTTGCTGGCCACATGCGTGTTGGCTTCGTCGGTGGTCTGCGGCCAGGTCACGCGGCCATAGCAGGTCGGCCAGTCCGGGCAGCTCATGCCGGCATCGGACAGGCGCACGAACGAACCGAACAGGATCGTGCTCGCAGTGAACAACGCTGCCAGCCAGGCCATGCGGTGGAAGTGGCGGAACAGTGCCGGTGGCGCAAACAGATTCATCGAAACGAGCTCACATCAGTTTCAGCAGCTTGACCAGATCCGAGCGCAGGCCGGCCGGGTCGAAGCCCGGTGCATAGCGCAGGATCACGAAGCCGTTGGGATCGATCACATACACCGGCACACCGGCTGCATCGTCGACCTGCGGCAGCGCGCCCCGCAGCTGCGCATCGTCGCGCAGCACGCGCAGGGCCGGCATCGGCGGCAGCCCGGCCGGCGGTGTACCGATCCACAGCACCTCCACCTTGTCGGCGCGATGTCCCAGCAATTGCCATACCTTGTCCAGTTCCGCGGCCAATGCCAGGCACTGCTGCGCACACCCTGCAGGCGGAGCCAGGGCGATCCGCCACACGCGCTCGCCAGGTGCCCATGCATACGGCTTCCCGTCCGCGCGCACCGGCGTCAGCGCACGCAGGTCGGCAGGCGGATTGAGCAATTGGCCGTTGTTGCGCATCGACGCCGGCTGCCAGCCGGCAAAGCGCAGCACGCCGGCCAGCAACATCGAGCCGAAGAACAGCACCGCCAGGGCAATCAGCATTCTGCGGCCGCGTTTGACCGCGTGCGGTGTGGCCGATGGAGAGGTGGTCATAGCGGCGATTTTCTCATGCCGCAGGCGTCAGTGCCCGCGCATGCGCCGCCGCGCACGCCAGCTCAGCAGCGCGGCAGTACTGAGCACCGCAAGCGCCAGCCCGAACCATTGCACTGCGTAACCCAAGTGCCGCGCGGGCGGCAGCGTGTTGGGCAGCATGTCCAGATCGCGCACGTAACCCACCGGCAAGGCCGGATCCAGGCGCAGCACCTGCGACGAAATGTCGCGCCTGCCCAGCGCCTCGCGCACGGCCTGCGGGTCCAGCCGCGTAGCCAGCCAGGTGCCCGCAGTGGCGGTGGGCGCCAGTGCAGGGCCGATCGCCAGCCCGGCCGACGGCGGTGCACTGACCAGGCCCTGCACCGCCCGCGCGCCGTCGAGCGCCGCGAGGTGCGGCAGCTGCCGGTTCGCCGGCAACGGCAGCCAGCCAAGATCGACCAACAACGTCCCCGCTGCCCCCTCCACCGCGGCGAGTTGATACACGCGCACACCGGCACGCCCATCATGCAGTTGGTTATCCAGCAGGACCTGTTGCGGCAGGAAGCGCACACGTCCGGTGACCCAGCTCAGCGCTTGCGGGCTGGCCAGGGCCTGCACCAGGGTCAACGGCTTCTCCCGCACATGCGCCGCGCGTTCCAGCAGCGCTTCCTTGCTGTGCATGCGTTGCAGCTGCCACTGCCCCAGCGACGCAAACCCCGCGCTCACCAGCACCGCCAAAGTCCAGCCCAGTACCGCCGTGTGCTTGCGCGTCATGACAAGCGGCGCAAAAAGGCGTGCAATGCGACAACCACGCCGACGACCACCGGGGCTGCTGTGAACGATTCGCTCAAGACGCTGCTGATTGTCGCCTTCCTGATCGTGATTCTGTGGAACCTGGGCGCCGGCCTCTACTACCTGCTCACCGACCGCGGCCAGACCAAACGCACCGTCAACGCACTCACCTGGCGCATCGGCTTATCGGTCGCCTTGATCGCGATCGTGATCATCGGCATCTACACCGGCTGGATCAAGCCACATGGCGTCGGCCGCTGAGGGGCCGGGATCGGGGATTCGACATGGGGGATTCGCAAACGCGCAGGCGCCTGCTCTGGCGAATCCCGAATCACCACTGCCGAATCCCCGCCCTCAAAGCACATACACGAACAGGAACAGCGCAAGCCACACCACGTCGACGAAGTGCCAGTACCACGCGGCCGCTTCGAAGGCGAAGTGGTTGTCACGGGTGAAGTGGCCCTTGGCCGCGCGTAGCCACATCACCGCCAGCATGATCGTGCCCAGCAGCACGTGCATGCCATGGAAACCGGTGAGCATGAAGAAGGTGGAGCCGTAGATGCCCGAACCCAAGGTGAGATTGAGTTCGGTGTAGGCGTGGATGTACTCCTCCGCCTGCAGGAACAAGAACACGCAGCCCAGCAGCACCGTCAGCCCCAGCCACAGCAGCAGCGCACCGCGGCGCCCGCCCTTCAGCGCGTGGTGCGCAATGGTCAGGGTCACGCCCGAGCTGAGCAGGATCAGGGTATTGATCAGCGGCAGGCCCCAGGCCGGGATGGTCTGGAACTGCCCGCCGATCGTACCCGGTCCATTGGTCGGCCAGGCCGCCGAGTAGCCATTCCACAGCAGTTCGTTGGTCATCACGCCATCGCCTTCGCCGCCCAGCCAGGGCAGCGTCAGCACGCGCGTGTAGAACAACGCGCCGAAGAAGGCGCCGAAGAACATCACTTCGGAAAAAATGAACCACACCATTCCCATGCGGAACGAACCGTCCACCTGGCGGTTGTAGTTGCCGGCGTTGGACTCGCGAATGACATCGCCAAACCACATGAACAAGGTCGCCAGCAACATCGCCATGCCGGCGAAGAACGTCCAGCGCCCCCAGGCCGCATCATTGAGCCAGCTGGCCACGCCGATCATCATCACGAACATCGCAATGGAGCCGACGAACGGCCATTTGCTCTGGCTCGGGACGAAATACGCATCGGCGTTGGGACTGTGGTCGGCCATGGCGTTGCTTCCGTGTCGTGGTAAGGGTGGATGGATTTACGGTGCGGCGCGTGGCGCACCGGAGGCGCCTGCGCCCTGCAATTCAGAGGTCAGCGCATCGTTGCGGTAGAACGTATAGGACAAGGTGATGGTGGTGACTTCCGGCGGCAGCGCCGGATCGACGATGAAACGCAGCGGCATGTCGCGCGTCTCGCCGGCCTGCAAGGTCTGCGCGGTGAAGCAGAAACATTCGGTCTTGTTGAAATATCCCGATGCACGCGCGGGTGCGACCGACGGTACCGCGCTGCCAACCACTGCGCGTGCACTGTCGTTGCGCGCGAAGTACAGCGCTTCGTTGAGCTCGCCCGGCACCACATCCATCGTCATCTGCTCGGGATGGAAGGTCCACGGCAACTTGGAATTGACACCGGCATCGAACTCAACCCGCACCGTGCGCTTGCCTGGCACGGCGAGCGTGCCCGCGCCCGCCCGCGCGTTGCCGGGCGCGCGCTCCATGCGGATACCGAAGACCTTCTCGCAGGCGATGCGGTACAGCGGCACCAAGGAAAACGTCAGTACGAACACACCCAGTACCACGGCAAGCAGCTTGAACAAGCCAGCCGTCGGTGCAGGCGCGGGCGCACGTGCATTCACCGCCCGATGACTCCGGATGCGATGAATCCCGCGTAGATCAGCAACGCGATGATGCCGACCGTGATCGCCGTGCGTCGCACCGCACGACGCTGCTGCGCCTGACGCTCGGCCGCAGACAACAGGCGCGTCACTGCCGATTCCGGGGCGGACTCAGTGACCGATGTCTTCATGCGCAAGATCTCCAGGCTTGATCACCGGCGGCACGGTGAAGGTATGCGCCGGCGCCGGCGATGGCACCGTCCACTCCAGCCCCTTGGCGCCTTCCCATGCACGCGCATCGGCCTTGGCGCCGCCGCGCAGCGAGGCAAACAGGATGCCGGCCATCAGGAACGGGGTGGCGAACATGCCGAACGCACCGATCGAGCTGACCAGGTTCCAGTCGGCGAACACCACGTTGTAGTCGGGAATACGCCGCGGCATGCCGGCCAGGCCGAGGAAGTGCTGCGGGAAGAACAGCAGGTTGACGAAGATCATCGTCCACCAGAAATGGAACTTGGCCCAGGTCTCGTTGTACATGCGCCCGGTCCACTTCGGCCACCAGTAGTACACCGCTGCGATCAGCGCGAACACCGCGCCGGTGACCAGCACGTAGTGGAAATGCGCCACCACGAAGTAGGTGTCGTGATATTGGAAGTCGGCCGGCACGATCGCCAGCATCAGGCCCGAGAATCCGCCGATGCTGAAGAGAATCACGAACGCCACCGCCCACAGCATCGGCGATTCGAAGGTCAGCGACCCCTTCCACATCGTGCTGACCCAGTTGAACACCTTCACCCCGGTCGGGATGGAGATCAGCATGGTGGCGAACATGAAGTAGATCTCGCCACCCAGCGGCATGCCCACGGTGAACATGTGGTGCGCCCACACAATGAAGCTCAGGAATGCGATCGCCGCGATCGCGTACACCATCGCCTGGTATCCGAACAGCGGCTTGCGGCTGAAGGTGGGGATGATTTCACTGACCACGCCGAACGCCGGCAGGATCATGATGTACACCTCCGGGTGGCCGAAGAACCAGAAGATGTGCTGGTACATCACCGGATCGCCGCCGCCGGCCGCATTGAAGAAGCTGGTGCCGAAGAACTTGTCGGTCAGCAGCATGGTCACCGCACCGGCAAGCACCGGCATCACGGCGATCAGCAGGAACGCGGTGATCAGCCATGCCCAGCAGAAGATCGGCATTTTCAGCAGATCGATTCCCGGCGCGCGCATGTTCAGCACGGTGGCGATGATGTTGATCGCGCCCATGATCGAGCTGACACCGGCAACATGGATCGCGAACACGCTGAAGGCCACGTTGTAGCCGCCTTGCAGCGACAGCGGCGGATACAGCGTCCAGCCACCGGCCGGCGCACCGCCGGGCAGGAACAACGTCAGCAACAGCAAAGTGAAGGCCACCGGCAGCAGCCAGAACGACCAGTTGTTCATGCGCGGCAACGCCATGTCCGGCGCGCCGATCTGCAGCGGAATCATCCAGTTGGCCAGGCCGACGAAGGCCGGCATCACCCCGCCGAAGATCATCACCAGCGCATGCACGGTGGTCATCTGGTTGAAGAATTCCGGCTTGACGAACTGCAGCCCGGGCTGCATCAGTTCAGCGCGGATCACCACGCTCATCGCCGCGCCGATGATGAACATCACGAAGGAGAACAGCAGATACAGCGTGCCGATGTCCTTGTGATTGGTCGAAAAGAACCAGCGCTCGACGAAACCGGGCTGGTGGTGTCCGTGGTGATCGACTGCGGTATGCGCCATGACGGAACGACCTCTGCGAAGCGGTGCGGTTGCGTGCGGTTAAAGAGCGGCGGTCGGTGCGGCAGCCGGCGTCGCGGGTGCGGGTGCAGGCGCCGCGTCGCCAGCGGGCGCCGGCGTGGGTGTTGCAGGGGCGGGCGCCGCGGGAGCCGGTGCCGCACCTGCGGGCGCCGCTTGCGCCGCGCCGCGCCGCGAGGCCAGCCAGCGCTGGAATTCGGCCTTGGGCAAGGCTTCGACCACGATCGGCATGAACCCGTGGTCCTTGCCGCACAATTCGGCACATTGCCCGCGGTACACGCCCGGTTGCTCGATATTGGTCCAGGCTTCGTTGACGATGCCCGGGATCGCGTCCTGCTTCCAGCCCAGCGCCGGCACCCACCAGGCGTGGATGACATCGTCGGCGGTGATCACGAAGCGGATCTTGGTGTCGACCGGCAACACCAGCCGGTTATCGACGTCCAGCAGATAGTGCGGCTGCGACGCCGCAGTCGGGCGTTCGCCGCTCTGGCGGATCCGGTCCGATTCGCGCGCCAGGCGACTGGTGAATTCCACGCCCTGGCCCAGGTACTCGTATTTCCACATCCACTGGTAGCCGGTGACCTTGACCGTCATTTCCGATTCGCGGGTGTCGTACATCGCAATCAGCTTGGCAGTCGCCGGCCAGGCCATGGCGATCAACACCAGCACCGGGATCACCGTCCACAGCACTTCGGCCTTGGTGTTGTGGCTGAACTGCGCAGCCACCGCGCCCTTGGACTTGCGAAACTTGAAGATGGCATAGCCCATCGCGCCGAACACCAGCGCGCCGATCACCACGCAGACCCATAGCGCCACCATATGCGCTTCGTAGGCCATGCGCGCGGTCTGGGTGACCCCGCGGCCCATGTTGAGCTGCCATTCCTTGGGGTCGGCAGACTGCGCCACGGCGGCTGGCGCGCTCGCCAGCGCCGCCAATGACAGTCCCCATCCGGTATAGATCGATTTCCAGCTGCTGCGTTGCGTCATTGCCTAGACCCTTACGTCATCGGTGACGGCCATTGGCGGCCGCGAGCAAGCGTTTCAGCGTATCTGCCAGTTCCACACGTTCGGCCGGCCCGAGAAAACTTCCGATCTCGATCTGCCTGCCGCTGCTCACCAACAGCACCCTGTCATCCCGTTCCATGCACAGCCGCACCCAATGCGGATGTGCCTGAAACGCTGGTGGCGCACGCCCGGACGGAAATACCTCGACAGCGGTTTCCCCAACCCGGATCGCTTCTTCGCGCTCGCCGCTTCGCCACAACTGCCGCAGCGCCAGCGCCACCACACCACTGTGCAACAGGGCGAACACCGGCGCGAATGCATTGCCGGTCCACCACCCCAGGCCCGCAAACAACCACATCGTTCCAGCCAGGACCGCAAACAACAGGACGAACTGCCGGGACGACAGTGCCCGCGGAGGCCGCAACCGCAATTGCGTCCCGGCCCCTTCGGACATCAATGGCAGCACTTCGATCATCGGCCACACGCAGCGCACTGCGGGAACAGCCCGATGGTAGACCTGCGCCGACGCATGCGGCAAGCGTTTCCGGCAATCGACAATTTGCTGCAGTGCAGCTAAAAGTGCGCGTCAAATCAATCACTTCCCGAAAACCTGGGGGTGCACGCAGCGCTGAGTGGGGTCGCCATCACAACCACGGGCGACCTGCACAAAACGGCGGGAAAGCTGCCGCATCCGCACAAGTGTGCAACCGCCGTGGCTCACTAGAATGAGCACGGATATCAAGGCCCCTTTCGCATGAACGCTCAGCTCGATCCAACTGCCTCTTCCAGTACCGCCCACATGCTGCTGGCGCCCGAATTACCGGCAGCGCCCGGCGCATTGCGCGCCGCCATCACCGCCGCCTGGCTCAAGGACGAAGCCGAACACGTGCACGAGCTGCTCGACCAGGCGCGTCTGCCCGCTGCCGATCAGGCCAAGGTGCAGGCGCTTGCCGCCGACCTGGTCACCCGCGTGCGCGCCCGTGCGCAGAATCAGGGCGCAATCGAAGCCTTCATGCGCCAGTACGACCTCGGCAGCGAGGAAGGCGTGTTGCTGATGTGCGTGGCCGAAGCGCTGTTGCGCATTCCCGATCAGGACACTGCAGACAAGCTGATCCGCGACAAACTGGGCGATGCGGATTGGAAAAAGCACATGGGCGGCAGCGACTCGGTGCTGGTCAACGCCTCCACGTGGGGCCTGATGCTCACCGGCAGGCTGGTGCAGCTCAACGACCTCACCCGCGCCGATGTGCCTGGTGCGTTCAAGCGCCTGATCGGCCGCGTCGGCGAGCCGGTGATCCGCCTGGCCGTGCGCCAGGCCATGAAGATCATGGGCCACCAGTTCGTCATGGGCCGGACCATCGGCGAGGCCCTGTCGCGCTCGCGCAAGGGCGACAACGCCGACTACCGCTATTCGTTCGACATGCTCGGCGAAGGCGCGCTCACCATGAAGGACGCGCAACGCTACCTGCAGGCGTATCGCGATGCCATCCATGCGATCGGCCGCAGCGGCAGCTTCGTCGGCACCGATGTGTTCGCCGCGCCCAGCATTTCGATCAAGCTGTCGGCGCTGTATCCGCGTTACGAGCACGCCAAGCGCGCACGCGTGATGGCAGAGCTGGTTCCGGGCTTGCTGGAGTTGGCGCAGCTGGCCAAGTCCTATGGCATCGGCTACACCGTCGACGCCGAGGAAGCCGACCGCCTGGAACTGTCGCTGGACATCATCGAAGCCACGTTCTCCGATCCCTCGCTGGATGGCTGGGAAGGCTATGGACTGGCCGTGCAGGCGTATCAGAAGCGCACGCCCTATACGATCGACTTCCTGGCCGACCTGGCATGTCGCGTCGGTCGCCGCATTCCGGTGCGCCTGGTCAAGGGTGCGTACTGGGATGCGGAGATCAAGCGCGCCCAGATCGAAGGCCATCCCGGCTACCCGGTGTTCACCCGCAAGCAGAACACCGACGTGTCGTATCTGGCCTGTGCACGACGGATATTCGCGCATAGCGATGCGCTGTATCCGATGTTCGCCACCCACAATGCGCAGACCATTGCCGCGGTGCGTGCGATCTCCGGCGGCAAGGTCTACGAGCACCAGAAGCTGCATGGCATGGGCGATGACCTGTATGCCGAAGTGATTCCGGCATATCGCCTGGGTTTGCCGTGCCGGGTGTATGCGCCGGTCGGCTCGCATGAGGATCTGCTGCCCTATCTTGTGCGCCGGCTGCTCGAGAACGGCGCCAATTCCAGCTTCGTCAATCGCATCACCGATGAGGATGTCGCCATCGAGGACCTGATCCGCGATCCGGTCGAAGCGGTGTCGTCGTTTGCCTCTATCCCGCATCCCAAGATCCCGCTGCCGACCGATCTGTTGCGCAGCCAGAACCAATACAGGAAAAATTCCATGGGCGCCAATCTCGCCAACGACAACGATCTGCGGCAGCTGGCCGACCAACTCAACGCCGCGATCAAGCCGTGGGCGGCCATGCCGCTGGTGCCCGGCGCAGTCGTCAGTACGCCGCGCGCGCCTGTGCTCAACCCTGCAGATCGTCGCGAGACGGTCGGGCATTGGCAGCCGGCCGACCCGGCCACCGTGCAGAAGGCACTTGCGGCCGCCGCGGCCGCGCAGCCAGCCTGGAATCGGACGCCGGCGGCAAGCCGCGCCACCATCCTCGAGCACGCCGCCGACCTGCTGGAAGCGCGCATGCCCGAGTTCATGGCGATCTGCGTCAAGGAAGCCGGCAAGACCCTCCCCGATGCCGTCGCCGAGGTCCGCGAAGCGGTCGATTTCCTGCGTTACTACGCTGGCCAGGCACGCGCGCAATTCGGCGCGCCCGAACGCCTGCCCGGGCCGACCGGCGAATCCAACGAACTGCAGCTGCATGGCCGTGGCGTCTTCGTCTGCATCAGTCCGTGGAACTTCCCTCTGGCGATCTTCCTCGGCCAGGTCGCGGCAGCACTGGCCGCGGGCAACACGGTCATCGCCAAACCAGCCGAGCAGACCAATCTGATCGGCTTTTCAGCGGTCAAGCTGCTGCACGAATCCGGCGTACCGGAAGCGGCCGTTCAGTTCCTGCCGGGCGATGGCGCCACCGTCGGTGCCGCACTGACCAACGATCCGCGCGTGGCCGGTGTCGCCTTCACCGGCTCCACCGAGACCGCACGCATCATCAACCGTACCCTTGCGGCGCGCGATGCGGCCATTGGCGTCTTGATCGCCGAGACCGGTGGCCAGAACGCGTTCATCGCCGACTCGTCCTCGCTGCCGGAGGCAGTGGTCAAGGACGCGATCTCCAGCGCCTTCATCTCCGCCGGACAGCGCTGCTCTGCGGCGCGTGTGCTGTTCGTCCAGGACGACATCGCCGACAAGGTCATGACCATGCTGGCCGGTGCCATGGGCGAGTTGAAGATCGGCGACCCGGGCCTGTTGTCGACCGACGTTGGTCCGGTGATCGATTCCGATGCGCTCAAGATCCTGGACGATCACGCGGCGCGCATGGACCGCGAAGCGCGGCTGATCGCGACCACCAGGCTGGATGAAGGTACCGCCCACGGCAGCTTCTTCGCACCACGTGCCTATGAATTGACCTCGCTCGCGCAGTTGCAGCGCGAGGTGTTCGGCCCCGTGCTGCATGTCATTCGCTGGAAGGCCGACCAACTCGATACGGTGATCGAGCAGATCAATGCCACCGGCTATGGTCTGACGCTGGGCGTGCATTCGCGCATCGACGAGACCATTGAGCGCATCACCTCGCGTGTCGCGGTGGGCAATGTCTACGTCAACCGCAATCAGATCGGCGCAGTGGTCGGGGTTCAACCGTTCGGCGGCCAGGGACTGTCCGGTACCGGACCCAAGGCCGGCGGCCCGCATTACCTGCTGCGCTTTGCCACCGAAAAGGTCGTCACCGTCAACACCACTGCCGCAGGCGGCAATGCCTCGCTGCTGACGCTGGGGGACTAAGGCGGTTCACCGAGAACGCGCATCGGCCTCGCCGCATCACAAAAAAACCCCGCAAAAGCGGGGTTTTTTTGTGGGTGTAACGACTCACGCTGGGTCACTTTCCCCAGGTAAACAACCGTGTAAGGCTGGTCGTAATTCCCCGCAGCCGGAGTGGTTCTTCAAGAACAAGAACTAAGGGCCGCATGTTGTGGAATCGTCTCGGCAAGATTCGCAACGCCTCAGAACCTAGGAGGGATTGGACCTGTGCGTGCCCTGTCTTGGCAGCGGCAGCCCACGCGTCGCGTCCAGTCACTCCTGTCAAGCGCACGCCACACAGCAAAGCAGAGCATGGAGGTATGCGTAGCAAAAGCAACCTACGCGCTGCCGCATTGGCGGAGGTGGTCAGTCGATGAGCCGGCCGCCTGGCCGGGCTGCCGCAGGATCGAGGGGCAGAGCACCTTGGCGAGGATGGTTGGACGTGTCGAGGCCCTCAAATCGCGTGCAAAAACAAACCCCCAGTCCAGTGGGACTGAGGGTTTGGGGTAAAGCCCCTGGCGATGACCTACTCTCGCATGGCTTGAGCCACACTACCATCGGCGCAGCTGCGTTTCACTTCCGAGTTCGGGATGGGATCGGGTGGTTCCACAGCGCTAATTTCACCAGGGAGACGGTTGGAGCAGCGCTTCACAGCGCCAGTCTCGCATAGGTAACTTATGACGTAGCTTGCATTTGATGATCTACCAACGTTCGTTGGGACCAAGGCAACTTGAGGTTATATGGTCAAGCCGCACGGATCATTAGTATCAGTTAGCTCAATACATTGCTGTACTTACACACCTGACCTATCAACCACGTAGTCTACATGGTTCCTTTAGGGGGCTTGTGCCCCGGGAAGTCTCATCTTGAGGCGCGCTTCCCGCTTAGATGCTTTCAGCGGTTATCGCTTCCGAACATAGCTACCCGGCAATGCCACTGGCGTGACAACCGGAACACCAGAGGTTCGTCCACTCCGGTCCTCTCGTACTAGGAGCAGCCCCTCTCAAACTTCCAACGCCCATGGCAGATAGGGACCGAACTGTCTCACGACGTTCTGAACCCAGCTCGCGTACCACTTTAAATGGCGAACAGCCATACCCTTGGGACCGACTACAGCCCCAGGATGTGATGAGCCGACATCGAGGTGCCAAACACCGCCGTCGATATGAACTCTTGGGCGGTATCAGCCTGTTATCCCCGGAGTACCTTTTATCCGTTGAGCGATGGCCCTTCCATACAGAACCACCGGATCACTAAGACCTACTTTCGTACCTGCTTGATCCGTCGATCTTGCAGTCAAGCACGCTTATGCCTTTGCACACAGTGCGCGATGTCCGACCGCGCTGAGCGTACCTTCGTGCTCCTCCGTTACTCTTTAGGAGGAGACCGCCCCAGTCAAACTACCCACCATACACGGTCCCCGATCCGGATAACGGATCTAGGTTAGAACGTCAAGCACGACAGGGTGGTATTTCAAGGATGGCTCCACTGCAGCTAGCGCCACAGTTTCATAGCCTCCCACCTATCCTACACAGACGAACTCAACGTTCAGTGTAAAGCTATAGTAAAGGTTCACGGGGTCTTTCCGTCTTGCCACGGGAACGCTGCATCTTCACAGCGATTTCAATTTCACTGAGTCTCGGGTGGAGACAGCGCCGCTGTCGTTACGCCATTCGTGCAGGTCGGAACTTACCCGACAAGGAATTTCGCTACCTTAGGACCGTTATAGTTACGGCCGCCGTTTACTGGGGCTTCGATCAAGAGCTTCGCCTTGCGGCTGACCCCATCAATTAACCTTCCAGCACCGGGCAGGCGTCACACCCTATACGTCCACTTTCGTGTTTGCAGAGTGCTGTGTTTTTGATAAACAGTCGCAGCGGCCTGGTTTCTGCGACCCTCTTCAGCTATAGCTCGCACGAGCCACCAAAAAGGGTGCACCTTCTCCCGAAGTTACGGTGCCATGTTGCCTAGTTCCTTCACCCGAGTTCTCTCAAGCGCCTGAGAATTCTCATCCTACCCACCTGTGTCGGTTTACGGTACGGTCTTCGTGAGCTGAAGCTTAGGAGCTTTTCCTGGAAGCGTGGTATCAGTGACTTCGCCATAAAGGCTCGTCTCGGTGCTCGGTCTTAAAGGATCCCGGATTTGCCAAAGATCCAAACCTACCGCCTTTCCCCGGGACAACCAACGCCCGGTACACCTAACCTTCTCCGTCCCTCCATCGCACTCACGCGAGGTGCAGGAATATTAACCTGCTTCCCATCGACTACGGCTTTCGCCCTCGCCTTAGGGACCGACTAACCCTGCGTCGATTAACGTTGCGCAAGGAAACCTTGGGCTTTCGGCGTGCGGGCTTTTCACCCGCATTATCGTTACTCATGTCAGCATTCGCACTTCCGATACCTCCAGCAGACTTCTCAATCCACCTTCGCAGGCTTACGGAACGCTCCTCTACCGCGCATAAAACAAGTTTTATGCACCCCAAGCTTCGGTTCACTGCTTAGCCCCGTTAAATCTTCCGCGCAGACCGACTCGACCAGTGAGCTATTACGCTTTCTTTAAAGGGTGGCTGCTTCTAAGCCAACCTCCTGGCTGTCTATGCCTTTCCACATCGTTTTCCACTTAGCAGTGAATTTGGGACCTTAGCTGTGGGTCTGGGTTGTTTCCCTTTTCACGACGGACGTTAGCACCCGCCGTGTGTCTCCCATACAGTCCGTCTCGGTATTCGGAGTTTGCAATGGTTTGGTAAGTCGCGATGACCCCCTAGCCATAACAGTGCTCTACCCCCGAGAGGATACATATGAGGCGCTACCTAAATAGCTTTCGAGGAGAACCAGCTATCTCCGGGTTCGATTAGCTTTTCACTCCTAATCACAGCTCATCCCCGTCTTTTGCAACAGACGTGGGTTCGGGCCTCCAGTACCTGTTACGGCACCTTCACCCTGGCCATGACTAGATCACCCGGTTTCGGGTCTACTGCCCGCGACTATGCGCCCTTATCAGACTCGGTTTCCCTTCGCCTCCCCTATACGGTTAAGCTTGCCACGAACAGTAAGTCGCTGACCCATTATACAAAAGGTACGCAGTCACTCTTGCGAGCTCCTACTGCTTGTACGCACACGGTTTCAGGATCTATTTCACTCCCCTCTCCGGGGTTCTTTTCGCCTTTCCCTCACGGTACTGGTTCACTATCGGTCGGTCAGGAGTATTTAGCCTTGGAGGATGGTCCCCCCATATTCAGACAGGGTTTCACGTGCCCCGCCCTACTCGTCTTCACTGGAGTGGCCCTTTTAAATAC